>NZ_CM187612.1:0-4541486 GCF_059882335.1 Flavobacterium sp. OHVDL-2026-0007 | reverse complement strand
CAAAAAAAAAACTGCCTAAAAAATTTTAGACAGTTCCCACACTTAATATCTTTAATAAAGACTATTTCACCTTTAGTAATTTTTCTAAATATTCATTTTTTTCTTTTTCGGCTTGTACCAAACGCTCGTATAGTTTTTTGTTCTCTTCGTAAGCTTCAACAAGCTTGTCTAAAGGATTGAAAGTTGGCTGATAATTCATTGAACTTGCAATCAATGTAGAATTATCACTACTGGTATTATGATAGGTATTCCCAATAATATTAAACACTGCTTCTTCTGAAAAACTTTTGATTCCTTCAGCAGTAACTCCTAAAACTTCTGCAATAGCATTTAATTTATCTTCATCAACGCTTTCACTTCCTTCTATACTAGAAACAGACTGCTGGCTTACACCAATAGCAATAGCAAGCGCTTCTTGTTTCATTCCTCTAAGCTCTCTAATTCGGCTGATATTTCTGCCTATGTGTTTTGATTTTGTTGCTGTGCTCATAGTTCAAAGATATTTAAAAATTCACAAAAAATATTCAGTTTGGTAAAATACAAGTCCGCATTGGTAAGATACAAGTCCGATTGGTTCGGTACGGCACAATCTAATACTTACTTGCAACGCATTACACAAAAATACAATTTTTCGGACATCTAACAATTTAAAAAAAACAAAATTATGACTACACCAACCAAAGGAATCCCCACATTGACGCTGAAAAAAAACGTACACAGACTTTTAAAAACGAGTTTAACGAAGAACAATTTTACACCCATCCCAGAAGCTATACTTAATTGGCCTTTCTTTATTAGTTGTTGTATTTAAAAATTTAACCATCAATTTTTATTAATTTTAAAAAAAGCATTTTATGGAAATACAATATTGCTCCGATCTGCACCTTGAATTTAGAGAGAACAAACAATACCTAATTGCCAATCCGATTGATCCTCAAGCTGATATTTTGATTCTAGCTGGAGACATTATTCCTTTTGCTTTACTAGACAGACATCAAGATTTTCTAGATTATGTCTCGGATCGTTTTAAACTCGTTTACTGGCTTCCAGGCAATCATGAATATTACCATTCTGACATCAATATCCGAACTGGTGTAGTAGACGAAAAGATACGAGAGAATGTCTTTTTAGTAAACAACTGCGTAAAAGAAATTTCTGGAATTCATTTGATATTTTCCACCCTATGGTCCCATATTTCTCCAGAAAAACAATCCGCGATCGAACGAGGTATGTCTGATTTTAAAGTCATAAAAGACCACGATCGTTTATTCAATGCAGAGCATTACACTTTGTTGCATCAAGAAAGTTTACAGTTTATTCAAGAAACTGTGGCGGGATTAAAAGCTCAAAAAAAAGTAGTCATCACTCATCATGTCCCTACTTCTCTACATTATCCCCTGCAGTATGTTAATAGTCCAATCAACGAGGGCTTTAGAACGGATTTAACGGATTATATAGAAAAAAGCGGCATAGATTACTGGCTTTACGGTCACCATCATTCTAATGTAGACAAATTTCAGATAGGTACTACTCAATTAATCACCAATCAATTGGGTTATGTCGGTCATAATGAGCATCATCAATTCAATAGAAATGCCACCTTTGCATTATAAAAAAATACCCCCAATGAGCTTTTAACTTCTTGGGGGTAGTTTCTCACTTATTTAAATAAATACCTTTACTTATTTAACCGGGATATTGGCTAGAATTTCTAACACAAATTTCCAATATTTCTTAGCAGATGAAATACTAGCTCTTTCGTCTGGTGAATGTGCTCCATGAATGGTTGGACCAAAAGAAATCATATCCATATCTGGATAATTTGTTCCTAGAATTCCACACTCCAAACCAGCGTGACAAGCCACAACTTTTGGTTTTTCACTATTTTGTTTTTCATAGATTCCTACCAAAACATCTAATATCTCAGAATTTACGTTCGGAGTCCAACCTGGGTAACTTCCTGAAAGCTCTACTTCACATCCAACTAATTCAAAAGCAGAACGCAAAGAATTAGCCAAATCAAATTTAGAAGTTTCTACAGAAGAACGAGTTAGACAACCTACCATAATCTCACCATCTTTTACAATAACGCGAGCAATATTGTTTGAAGTTTCAACTAAATCATCCATATCCGCACTCATTCTATAAACCCCATTGTGAGCAGCATAGATAGAACGAATAATTCCTTCTTGAACCCCTAAGTCCATTATTTTTTTAGGTAAATCGCATTTTACGATTTCTATACTAAGATTAGGTTCAGTGGTTTTATACTCTGCTTTAATATCATTGATAATTTCTTGCATGTCAAAAATGTACGCTTCATCAAACATTTCTGAAATGATCACTTTAGCAACACTCTCTCTTGGAATGGCGTTTCTTAAACTTCCTCCGTTGATCTCCGCTACTTGTAATCCGAAGTTTTCAAATGCATCAAACAACAAACGGTTCATTATTTTATTCGCGTTACCCAATCCTTTATGAATATCCATACCTGAATGACCTCCTTTAAGACCTTTTACGGTAATAAGATGTCCAACAGAACCTTCCGGAACTTCTTCTTCATTATAAGCTCTTGTAGCCGTTACATCAATTCCTCCTGCACAACCAATATCAATTTCATCATCTTCTTCAGTATCTAAATTTAATAGAATCTGACCTTGAAGAATTCCTCCTTTTAAATTTAATGCTCCTGTCATACCAGTTTCTTCGTCTATGGTAAACAAAGCTTCAATTGCTGGATGCGGAATATCTTTACTCTCTAAAATAGCCATTATCGTCGCTACTCCAAGTCCATTATCTGCTCCTAGTGTAGTACCGCGAGCACGAACCCAATCCCCATCAACATACATGTCAATCCCTTGTGTATCAAAATCAAAAACTGTGTCGGCGTTTTTTTGATGAACCATATCCAAATGTCCTTGTAAAACAATTGCTTTACGATTTTCCATTCCTGGTGTGGCTGGTTTTCGAATGATTACATTGCGAATTTCATCTTCAAAAGTTTCTAATCCTAAACTGGTACCGAAGTTTTTCATGAACTCAATAACACGCTCTTCTTTTTTAGAAGGACGAGGTACTGCATTTAAATCGGCAAACTTATTCCAAAGCGCTTTTGGTTCTAAATTTCTTATTTCTTGACTCATTATGTTTTGTTTGAAGTTTAACATTTTCCAACTTCAAAGTTACAAAGTTTAAATTCTTTTTCGATACTAATTGATATTGTATTTATATTTACGTATTCAAATTTTATGCTGTGAAATCAAAATACATTTTACCTTTATTACTTCTCTTACAGATTATCCTTTTAAAGATTATTCCTTTTTTCCCTGAAGCTATTGAGCAGTTTTACAGCAATGGATTGTACTTGAAAATTTCTCAGTTTTTGAGAATAGCTTTGGGCAGCATCTCCTTTTCCGTTGGCGATTGCCTCTACGCGATTTTGATTGTACTATTGATAAGATGGATTTGGACAACCAGAAAATATTGGAAAACCAATTGGAAAGATCAGTTACTCCAAATATTAAGTGTTCTTTCAATCTTTTACTTCTTTTTCCATCTCCTCTGGGCACTCAATTATTACCGGGAACCACTATTTGAGAAAATGAAGATTCAAAGAGAATATTCAGACGCCGATTTATTGGCCTTCACTCAAAAAATCATCACCAAGACCAACTCTGTTCACTCACAAATAACAAAACACAACAATCTTAAAGTGGTGTTTCCTTATTCACAAGAGCAAGTTTTTAAAATGAATCTGAACGGCTACGAACATCTCGCTGCCGAATATCCCTATTTTACCTACTCCCGTCTAAGTGTAAAAAAATCATTATTCAGCCTCCCCTTAACCTATATGGGATTCGGCGGCTACCTGAACCCTTTTACCAATGAAGCTCAAGTCAACGACTTGGGCCCACTCTATAGCTTCCCTATGACTACCAATCACGAAATGGCTCATCAAATGGGATACGCCAGTGAGAGCGAATGTAACTTTATTGGATTCATGGCTTCGGTGAAAAATGACAATTTGTATATTCAGTATTCCGGTTACAGCATGGCTTTACGCTATTGCTTAGGCATCCTACAAGCAAAAGATGAACAACTGTTTAAAAAAACACTAAAAACCGTCCATCCCGGAATTCTAAAAAACTATAAAGAGAGTCAGGATTTCTGGAAGCAATATGAAACTTTTGTTGAAACAGGCTTTCATATTTTCTATGATAATTTCTTAAAAATAAATCAGCAAAAAGAAGGCATGGACAGCTATAGTAAGTTTGTTGATTTAATGATTAATTATTACAAAACCAAACCCTTATAATCAGCTTTCCCCTAGTCTTAAAAGGAAGTCCTCGAAACCCAATAAGTAACTTAAAAAAATAAGATCAATCCAAGCTGTAGTAAAAAAAACAAAACCAGTTTGTAACAAAATCGACTTCAATACTACTAATACTAATATGAGCGAAAATCTAGAACAGTCATTTGTTGCGCAATTGCAAGCAAATCAGAATATAATCCACAAGATTTGTAGATTATATACTGCTGGAGAAGATGCTCACAAAGACTTGTTTCAAGAAATTACCATACAGTTATGGAAGGCGTATCCAAAATTTAGAGGCGATAGTAAATTTTCAACCTGGACGTATCGCGTTGCCTTAAACACAGCCATTACTTTATACCGAAAAACAAAACGCACCGTATCAACGGTAGAATATGAAAGTCATCAGCATTTTATGAAAGATGTTGACTATAACTATGAAGAGGAAGAACAAATTAAATTGATGTACAAAGCCGTTTATCAGCTCAATGACATCGAAAAAGCGTTGGTTTACATGTACTTAGAAGACAAAGATTATCAAGAAATAGCCGAAACCTTAGGGATCAGCGAAGTGAATGCTCGTGTGAAAATGAATAGAATTAAAGGGAAACTTAAAAAAATATTAAATCCTTAAAAGAATTATGAAAGAACTGGATTTATTAAAAAAAGACTGGCAAAAGAACTCGGGTTCTTTTCAACAAATTTCTGAAAACGAAATCTATAAAATGATTCATAAAAAATCATCTTCTATCGTGAAGTGGATTTTAATTATCAGTATAGTAGAGGTTTTGTTTTGGACTTTTTCGAACATATTCATCAATACAGATGAGTTATATCAAAAAATGAATCACCCGGAAATTGTATTAGCCCTTGATTACATTACCTACCTTAACTATATAATAACCCTAATTTTTCTTTATCTTTTTTACAAAAATTATCGAACAATTTCGACCACAGTAGCTACAAAATCCTTAATGAGTGCCATTTTAAAAACCAGAAAAACGGTTCAATACTTTGTATGGTACAACTTAGCCATGATTGTGGTCTCTACCATCTTAGGTTATTTTGTGGCTTTTGTTTACAATCCTGACATGGCATTTCTAAGAGATCAATTAGCCGCCAATGGAAAAACAGTATTTTTCACTATCGGAATCCTAATCTTGATTATATTAGGTTTATTCGGACTCTTCTGGTGTATTTACAGATTGGTATACGGAACGCTATTACGCAGATTACATGATAACTACAGGGAATTGAAAAAGATCGATTTGTAAAAAACAAAAAAACTAGGCTAGTATTCTAAAGAACTTGATCTAAAAAAGAGATCTGCTTTTGTTTAGTAATCCCATCTTCTCAACTTGTTAAGTTCTTCTTCCGCCTTAATTTCTTCGGCCGGAATTACTTTCAAAAATGAAGGATGTTGCTCGATAGCAAATTCTACTTTTTCCACGATTTGTTCAATAGTATCGTTATCATAATCAATATCAAGAGGTTCTTTGATAATGAAAGATTGTAGTATGCCTTTCTTTTTCATTCGCAAACCTTTTTTATCAAACGAACGACGGAAACCATCGATTACAATTGGCACAACAATGGGTCTGTGTTGCTTGATAATATGCGCTGTTCCTTTACGAACAGGCTTAAATGATTTAGTGGTTCCTTGTGGAAAGGTAATCACCCAACCATCTTCAAGGGCAATTCTAATATTCTCTGTGTCGTTTGGGTTCACTTCACGCTTTTCTGTCACATCAACTCCTTTAGCTCTCCAAGTTCTTTCTACAGTAATCGCTCCAACATAAGCTAATATACGAGGTAGTAAACCCGCCTGCATCGTTTCTTTTGCCGCTACGTAATAAATATTCATTTTTGGCTGCCACAAGTAGCCAATATTCTTGATCGTGTCTTGGCGCCCGCTTAAACTAGCATTAAACACATGAAACATAGCCACCACATCAGCGAAATACGTCTGGTGATTCGAAATAAACAACACATTGGTATCTGGTAAGGTTTTGATTATTTCAGATCCTTCAATCTGCAACTCATTAAAACCTCTATATCTTCGGTGCGTCATGGCCCCCAAAATACGGATTAACCATTTTTTGATGAATAATATGTGTCCGAAAGGATTTCGTTTAAACAATCCCATAACTGTGTATTGTATTTTTTTATTAGGGCGCAAACATACAAAATTTATTCTTTTTGTAAGGTCAACTAACAATCTCGTAAAGAAACTGCCATTCTAATGAATATCACTTCATTAATTTTTTATTTCTACGAATTTTCTTTAAAAGCCATTTTCAGCACCTCTCGCAATTCACTTAATATCATGGCAGTTGCCCCCCAAACAATATGATTTTGAATATTAAAAGCTGGAACTAAAATATTATTGGCATAAGAAGTTGATAAAGTGGCTTCTATAATAATTTCATCATTCAAAAAAACAGATAATGGCAATTCAATAATACCAGCTACCTCTTTTGCATCGGGATAAAATGAGAGTTCTTCTTGAGCAATCCCTAAAAAGGGATGGACCATAAAATTACTTGGCGGAATATACATAGGCGTAAAAGACTTGACGACCTTGATTTTCTCTGGTGCAATCCCGACTTCCTCATGTGTTTCTCTTAAAGCTGTTTCCGCAAAATCGGCATCAGTTGTTTCATATTTTCCACCGGGGAAAGCAATTTGTGCAGAATGAACACCATTATAAGCATTTCTAACGATTAAAACCAGATGTGTTCTCCCTTTTTTGGGGTAAAACAACATCATAACGGCGGCAATTCTTGGATTTTTTGCGCTCAAATCGAACTCTTTTAATGCTTCCATTCTTTCTTTTGGAGCCATTTTCATATGTGCTAATGCTGCTGGCAACTCAACCGGAATTAAATTAGGAACATATTGCAAAAAATCTTGAAAATCCATATTCAAAGTTTATTTTTGTACTTTCAAATAAAATATAAATATAGTCTAGAAAAGGCGGTTCTACAAGTTTTCTAAACCCAAAGCCATAAAAATGTACAGTAAAGAAGAATCACAGAAAATAAAAAGAGAATTTTGGGTCGCTTTCGCCGAAAAATATCCTCGTAAATGGGTGCTTTATGATACTAAAATTAAGGATTTCTCTTTCAAGTTTTATGTTGACAACAAAAAAGCGCAGGTTCTAATTGATATCGAACCTAGGAACGATGAAAAACGAGCGGCTTATTTTGAAAAATTAGAAGCTTTAAAGAATATTCTCGAAGAAGAATTCGTCAAAGATCTGATTTTCGAAAAAGAACATACTTTAGAAAGCGGTAAAAATATCAGCCGAATTTGGGTAGAAAAACAAGGAGTTGGTTTTAGCAACCGAAACAACTGGGATACTATTTTTGATTTCTTTTTCGAAAAAATGAATGCTCTGGAAATGTTCTACTTAGAATATGATGAATTCATTAAAGATGTCCAATAGTTTTTCATTTTAAACTTTAGGAATATCTAAGCTCACAGAGATCAACCTATCCTTTGAAAACATATGGAAATAGCGATTAAGTAAAGACCTCTTTTCTTAGTCGCTTTTTCTTTATCAGCGTTACCCGCCTTACTCAGGGTATAAATCAAAAAAACAACATTTTCCTGAAATGGAATCTTTGATTAAAGCGTTACCCTGTCCCACTAAACTCTATTAGATCTCCACTTATTGTTAAGTGCGATCAATCCTAAACCGGCTACAAAAAACAATACCGTCAGAACACAAATATTCACCAAAACCTTGTCAAATCCCAATTGAGTGACATTTAAAAAAGGATAAGGATACCAATTTGTAATTGATCCTCTCACTAAGGAATAAATGAGGTATAGAAAAGGGAAAATTGTCCAATAAATGCCCTCTTTCCAATTTAACTTTTCTTTTTCAGCATAATACAACCAATACAAAAGATATACTATTGGATTTAAAACATGCAACAGATTATCGACCAGTAACTGCCAGCCTGTTGGGGCCCATATTCCTCGTAAAATAACATTATAAACTAATCCCACGATCAAGATGTACAAGGCAATAGCCGCCTGCACAGATAAACTTGAAAAAAATATTCCCGTTTTTGTTTTGGGTAAAAACATGGAAAACGTCACACTCAAGGCTACCAATAAATTAGACAATATCGTAAAATAACTAAAGTAATTAGCAATACTTCCTTGGGTAAGACAAAGCTGAAAAACAAGTGCAAACCAAGCTAGGAATGCGACTATCGATGCGCACAATCCTTTGGCTGTTATTTTTCTGTTTTTACCATTTATACTCAACTGCCTTATTTTTAAAAATTATACACTAAAAATATTGTAAACGATTATATGATCGTCGTAATTGATATACAGCTGCTTGCGATGGTCTTGCTTTTTACGTGTAATGATAGACAGTTTACAATCTATCCCGTTATTGTCCTTACACATAAAAGAGTACACGATATCGGTATCATTTTCTTCACGTTCTATATAATCTGCTATATTGAAAAGCTGAATTTCTTGAGAATACACCACAATACGATGTTTATCAGTATCCAAAATCACCGAGAGGTTAACCAAATCAAGTTTGGACCATTCTCCCCATTTGTCTTTCGATTTTTTCTCTAAAACACTAAAACCTGATGTTTTAAAACGATAAGACTGACTTTGAACCTGTTGTAAACCCATTGCCAAAAAAAGGACCATTATGTAAGTGCGTATAGAATTCATTTGCTATTTCTTGCGGATAATTAAAACTCAAATTTAGCTTTTTCTTGACAAGCAAGTTCAAAATCAGCCATCATTTCTTTAACAATTTGTTCTACGGGCAGTATTTCATGAATCAATCCCGCTATTTGCCCAATTTCAAGTTCACCTTCTTCAAGATCCCCTTCAAACATCCCTCTTTTGGCCCTAGCCCTACCTAACAGCTGCGCTAATTCTTCTTTGGTTGGACACTTTTCATATAAGGTTTGAACATCCTGATAAAATTTATTTTTGATCAATCGCACCGGAGCTAGCTCTTTTAAAGTCAATTGCGTATCCCCTTCCTGTACTTTCAATATGGTTTGTTTGAAATGCTCATGAGACGACGACTCTACAGAAGCAGCAAAGCGACTGCCGACTTGAACCCCATCAGCACCCAAAATCATCGTAGCTAACATCCCTCTTCCCGTTGCAATACCACCGGCAGCAATAAGTGGAATCTGAATTTTTTCTCTGACCATCGGGATTAACGTCAAGGTAGTCGTTTCGTCTCGTCCATTGTGTCCTCCTGCTTCAAAACCTTCCGCTACAATAGCATCCACTCCAGCATCTTGTGCCTTGAGCGCAAAAACACTACTACTGACCACATGGACTACCGTAATGCCTTTTGCCTTTAAAAAGGAGGTCCAGGTTTTTGGGTTTCCTGCCGAAGTAAAAATAATTTTCACTCCTTCTTCCACCACAATATTCATGATTTCTTCAATGTTGGGATACAACATGGGAATATTGACCCCGAAAGGCTTATCTGTGGCTCTCTGGCATTTCTGAATGTGCTCGCGCAAAACTTCAGGATACATTGAGCCCGCCCCTATGAGTCCAAGTCCTCCGGCATTGCTCACTGCAGCTGCCAATTTATAACCACTGTTCCAGATCATTCCACCTTGAATAATTGGATATTTAATATTGAAAAGTGCTGTAATCTTGTTCATTCAAAAATGCTCTTATTGTTTGATTATTTTACCTCTTTTATGCAAATCTATAGCATCAAATGTATAAAAATACAATCCGCTATTTAACGATTGCAAAGAAATAATTGGATTTTGTTTGCTTATTTCTTCTTCGATAAGCTTTTGTCCCAAAACTGAATAAATTGAAACTGTCGCAGTACTGCCTTCCTTAAAAAAAGAAAACGAAACGATTGATTCCACTGGATTGGGGTATACCACAAAAACGACAGTACTGTCTACACTTTCAGCCCCTAAAGCAGAAGCAAAATTGGGAATTCCATAACCATAATTATTATTAGGATTCGCGTATCGATCGGCAGATTCAAGAATCATTTGCCTAATTTCCGCACTGGTTTTAGAGGGAAAAGCCTGCCATAAGCAAGCCACCAAGCCTGCTATAATAGGGCTGGAAAATGAAGTGCCGTCCATTTTTATAATAGAACCCGAAGCATTTGCTACAACCACCCCAGCTCCTTGAGCCATCACTTCAGGCTTGATCCGATCATCATAACTAGGTCCTATGGCACTAAATCTAGTCTTTTCTTTTGATGGGGCAACAGAACCAACGCTAACCACCGATACGGCATCGGCCGGACTTCCAATGTGAGGCTCGGCAGTAGCACCCTCGTTTCCTGCTGAAGCCACAACGATCATACCTTTACTACAGGCCAATTGAGCTCCTCTGGAGCTAAAAGTCGTCGAACCGTTCATCTCACTATAGGCATGACTATAATTGGGATCATCATATTCAAAATACCCCAGTGAAGTGGTGATGATATCCACACCCAAACTATCGGCTCTCTCCGCGGCTTCCACCCAAAGGGATTCTTCCACCGGCTTTTCCGTTACTACGTCTTCGGTAATAAACAAATAATACGAGGCTTCAGGGGCAGTCCCCACCAAAGCATTTTCCTTATAAGCAGCCATGGCTGATAATACCATAGTGCCATGATCATCTCCTGTATAAAAATTATTTTTTCTGGTGACGAAATCATAGCCTCCTAAAATCTGTCCATTAACCACAAGATGGTGAAAAGGTTCCGCAGTATCTACGCCTGGAAAACCAGCATCCAGAACAGCAATTAACTTACCCGAACCCTTATAATTATGCTCATGTAATACCTGCCCATTGAGCATTTCAATTTGATTACCGGAAGATCCATACGCATAATCACTCTTTGTTTTGAGTTTATGGTTGACTTGCGATCGTTCATTCTCGCCTACTTTTTTAGCAGTCGTATTTAATGCCTTATTAGCAAAAACAACTTTTTCGACAAAGGATAGTGATTGCAAAGCGAGAACATCGCTTTGCACGGCCCGAATATGAAGTGCGTTCAACCATTTTGATTTGGCCATAACGTTAATTCCGGATCTCGCTTTTATTTGATTGACATAGGATTCTTCTATTGGAACATCTGTAAAATCCAACGCAATATGTTGATGGTCTCTACGCTCTAAGGCACGAGCACTAAGCATGTTTAAGGGATGCTCCAAAAAAGTTTGTGCGCTTGGTTTCCCATTAAAATAGACCCATGCCTCCTCCTGCGAAAACATCACAACAGAAAACACCCCTAACAGTAATGTGAAATAGCGCTTCATGTTTTGCTTTTTTTAAAGGAAAACCTTTGTAAAAAAGCATAAAGCTATGAAATTACTCCCGAACCAACTAATTCATTATCAAAATACCAGGCTACAAATTGCCCCTCGGTAATCGCAGATTGCGGTTGCTCAAACTGCACATACATACCGTCTTCAAATTGATGTAAAATAGCTTTCTCTAAGGGTTGACGATAGCGAATTCTTGCCATAACCTCCATTTTTTCACCTACTTTCAAAGTCAAATCTGTACGAATCCAATGCACTTCCGATTTCTCGATAAATAAGGCTTTTTTGAATAAACCTGGATGCTGACTAGTCAAACCAGTATAAATAGTATTGGTCTGTACATCTGTAGCGATGATAAACAATGGGTCTGTAGTTCCACCCACGTTCAAGCCTTTTCGTTGACCATTGGTAAAATAATGAGCTCCTTGATGTTTTCCCACTACCTTTCCCATAGTAGGCAGATAGTTTCTTTTTTGAGCTTCTAATTTTAGCTCCTCTTCCAAGGATAAACCCGTTGGTATTTCCACAGTGTAAATAGCATCGTTTTTATCAATTTGCACAATCTTACCTTCTTTAGGTTGCAATTTTTGTTGCAAAAATTCAGGTAAACGCACTTTTCCGATAAAGCACAATCCTTGAGAGTCTTTTTTATCAGCCGTAATCAAATCCATTTCAGCTGCGATCTCACGCACTTCTGGTTTGGTTAACGCACCAATTGGAAACAAAGATCTTGATAATTGTTCTTGAGACAATTGACATAAAAAATAGGATTGATCTTTATTGGTATCAGCTCCTGCAATTAATTGATAAATAGGTTTTCCATCCACTTCAATTTCACTTTTTTGACAATAATGCCCTGTAGCCACATAATCAGCGCCAAGACTTAAAGCAATTTTCATGAAAACATCGAATTTGATTTCGCGATTACAAAGTACGTCAGGATTTGGAGTTCTCCCTTTTTCGTATTCATTGAACATATAGTCCACAATTTTCTCTTTGTATTCTTCACTTAGATCAACAGTTTGAAACGGTATGCCGAGTTTCTCAGCTACTAATAAAGCATCATTGCTATCCTCTAACCAAGGACATTCATTTGAAATAGTAACCGAGTCATCGTGCCAATTTTTCATAAAAAGGCCAATAACTTCGTACCCTTGCTGCTGCAATAAATAGGCCGCAACACTAGAATCTACTCCACCAGAAAGTCCAACAACTACACGTTTCATGCTAAATCTTTTATATTTTTACAAGGCTGCAAAGATAAGTCATATTTTTAGATAATGGTGGTGGTTTCGATTAGTTTATATAATCTAGGGGTAGATAAAACTTATTCTTATCGAAACGGCTTCTATTTTCGGCCGCTGCTTATTTAGCTTTAGGTTTTGAATCTGCCTGATAATTACTTCTAGGATCGCTCATATTGACTTCTTTGATCAATTTTCCTTTCATATAAAATTGCCACATACCCGCCTTTTTTCCGTTTACAAATTTTCCTTTAGAAGCCACAACGCCATCCGCATCATAAAAAATAGCATCACCATTATATTCATTATTTTTATAAGTGCTTTGCTCTAAAAGAATTCCATTCTGTCCGTATTTTTTATAAGTCCCTTCTTTCAATCCATTCTTATAGGTCATCTCTTCGGCAATTTTTGCATCTGGATAATAAACCGATCGCATTGCTTCCAACTTCCCATTTACATAATTCTCAATGGTCATCACCACTTTGGATGCCTTGTGATAATAATTCCATTGGCCTACTCGCGCTTTGCCTATTTCTTTTCCTTCACTTACCTTATTTTTATTCTGATCATAAAAAATGGTATACGAGCTGCCATCATTAGCCGTAAAATCACGGGTCGCCACAACATCTCCTTTCTTGGTGTCATCGAAAAACTTAAAGATCCCCGACTCTTTCCCATGGGTAAAAGTACCTTCGTAACGAGCTCTCTTAGACAACTCATAGGTACCTTTCCAAAGTCCATCTTTCTTTCCACTTGCGTCCACTCTATTCACCTCTTGCCCTGATACTAAAACGGTCTGCAAGAACAACAATCCGATCACTATTTTTTTATAAATCATGGTATAGTTAGTTTTAATCTTAAACGAAAATCAGTTTGATAAAGTATCGTATAGATATAAAAAAATCCCGATAAATCGAGATTTTTTTACTTGTTTTATTTCTTTTTATTCTGAGCTTTAGCAGCTTCTTGTTGTTCCATCACATCTTGAAGACGTTGTTGAAACTTACTTTGCTTTTTAGGCTCTTTTAATTTATTCTCTTGAATTTGAGCATGAATCTTATCACTATCTACAATGTAGTTTTTAATGACAAACATAATTCCGATGGTAATTAAGTTCGAGATAAAGTTATACAAACTCAAACCAGCACCATAACTATTGAAGAAAATCAACATCATTAATGGCGATACATAAATCATGATTTTCATCATTTTAGCCATATCCGGCATACCGTCTTGTTGAGGCGCAGCCATCTGTTGGTCTCCAGAAGTCATTTTCATATAAAAGAAAATCGCAATGGCAGCCAAAATTGGAAATAAACTAATATGATCTCCGTATAATGGAATATGGAAAGGCAATTTTGCAATTGCATCAAATGAAGACAAATCATCTGCCCAAAGGAAACCTTTTTGTCTTAACTCAAAAGCCGATGGAAAGAACTGGAACGAGGCATACATAAACGGCAGTTGGATCAAGGCCGGAATACATCCTGCCATTGGGTTAACTCCTGCTTTATTATACAACTTCATCGTTTCCTGTTGTTTCTTCATTGGGTCTTTCTTGAACTTTTCTCCCAACTCTGTAATCTCTGGACGCAAAACTTTCATTTTAGCCTGAGACAAGAATGACTTATAGGTAATTGGCGACATAGCCAATTTAATAAGAATTGTAAAGATAATAATGGCAATACCAAATGACAATCCAATTGTTGAACTCAAGAATCCAAATAATGGAATAAAGATCCATTTGTTAATCCATCCGAAAATCCCCCAACCTAATGGAATAATTTTTTCGAAGTTCTTATCGTATGACTTTAAGATTTTATAATCAGCAGGTCCAAAATACCAACTCATTTTATAATCTACTTCTCCGTTTGTAAACGCTAAAGGAACAGTAGCTTTAAATTGTTTGGTAAAAACCGTATCTATCTTTTCGTCTTTAACTAAATTATCTGATTGTAATCTAGATTTTTCGAATGCCTTATCAGTGGCTAAAATAGTCGTGAAAAAGTGTTGCTTGAAAGCCACGTAACTTACTTTTTCAGGAGTATCTTCTTTACCTACACCGTCGCTTACTGCGCTGTATTTCTCATCACCATACTCATATTCAATTTGAGCATAACGATTTTCATACGAAATACTTTTCTCGTTTCTGTAGGTTTTCATATCCCAAACCAAATCCAATGGCTTAGAAGAATTCAAAACTTTATTCAATCCTTGAGAACGAATATCAAAACCAACTAAATAATCATTTGGTTTTAAGATGTACTTGTATTCTAAGAATTCGTTAGCACCCGCTTTCAAACGCATAGTCAATACTTGATCCTCTCCGTTTTTAGTCAAGGTTGGCTCAAAAAACAAATCTTTAGAGTTTAAAGTTCTGTTATCCGTAGTTTGCAACTGGATATTTAAATGAGCATTATTGTCTTTAATCAATTCTACTAATTGTCCAGAATTTTTCTCAAATCTTTTGAATTCTTTAAGAGTAGCTTCTACTATATACCCACCTTTATTGGAGATTTTTAGTATTAACTTATCATTTTCAATAGTAGTAACAGTATCCTTTGCAGAAGGAAGTGTAGCCGAATAAGCAAAACCTCCTAATGTTTTTTGTAATTGCGCCAACTGAACTGCATCACCAGGGGTAACAGCAGCAACCGCTACAGTAGCTGTTTTAGCTACATTAGCTTGCGCTTCTTGTTTCGCTACTATTTCTTTTTTAGCTTTTTCTGCGGCAATTTCTTTCTCAGAAGGTTGATTTTGGTACATAATCCAAATCAAAATTCCAAATATCAATGCAAAACCAATGATTGAATTAAAGTCAAATTTTTTTTCTTCCATTATAATTTTAAAAAAGGTATTCGTTAAAGATTATTAGTGATGCATTTGCCCCAAAAGTTACATCCTTTAGAATATTAATTATTATTTTTTATGTGCATTTACAGCAGCAGCTACAAAATTCACGAAAATTGGATGTGGATTTGCTACCGTACTTTTGTATTCAGGGTGGTATTGTACTCCAATAAAGAACGGGTGATTTTCAAGCTCTACGATTTCTACCAAACCTGTATCCGGATTGATTCCAGAAGCCATTAAACCCGCTTTTTCCAACTCCTCTTTATACGTGTTATTGTACTCATAACGGTGACGGTGACGCTCTGAAATAGTCGTTTGTCCGTAGATTTTATGTGCCAATGTATTTGGTTTAATATCACATTTCCAAGCTCCAAGACGCATAGTACCTCCTTTATCAGTCACGGTTTTTTGCTCTTCCATTAAATTCACCACTGGATGAGCCGTTTTATCGTTCATCTCTGTTGAATTGGCGTCTGCATATCCTAAAATATTTCTAGAATATTCGATAACCGACATTTGCATACCCAAACAGATTCCAAAGAATGGAATATTGTTCTCACGTGCATAACGAACCGCTTCAATTTTACCTTCAATACCTCTTTCTCCAAAACCAGGTGCTACTAAAACTCCGTCAAGAGATCCTAATTTATCGGCGATGTTATCACTGTTGATATGCTCTGAATGAATCGAGATAACATTTACTTTAGTTTCGTTTGAAGCTCCTGCATGAATGAACGCCTCTAAAATAGATTTGTAACAATCCTGCATTTCTACATATTTTCCAATCAAACCAATGTTTACAGTATGTTTTGGATTTTTTAATCGACGTAAAAAAGTATTCCAGTTTTTTAAATCCGGAGCTGCTTTTTTAGGTAAATCTAATTTCTTTAAAGCCACTACATCTAATCCTTCTTCCAGCATTAAATTAGGTACTTCATATATAGTAGAAGCATCAATAGATTGAATCACCGCTTCTCTCTTCACATTACAAAACAAAGCCAATTTGTTACGCAATTCATCCGAAAGCTCATGCTCAGTTCTACAAACTAAGATATCAGCTTTAATACCGCTCTCCATCAATGTTTTCACAGAGTGTTGTGTCGGTTTTGTTTTTAACTCACCTGCAGCAGCCAAATAAGGCACCAAAGTCAAGTGAATAACAATTCCGTTATTTTCTCCCAACTCCCAAACCAATTGACGAACAGATTCAATATAAGGTAATGATTCAATATCACCCACAGTTCCACCAATTTCAGTAATGACAATATCATAATCACCAGATTTTCCTAGCAATTGCATTCTGTCTTTGATTTCATTGGTAATATGAGGAACTACCTGAACTGTTTTTCCTAAGAACTCTCCTCTTCTCTCTTTTTCAATAACTGAAAGATATACTCTTCCTGTCGTTACGTTGTTTGCCTGAGAAGTTGGAACGTTCAAAAAACGCTCGTAGTGACCTAAATCTAAATCTGTTTCTGCTCCATCATCTGTTACATAACACTCTCCATGTTCGTACGGATTCAAAGTACCTGGATCGACATTGATATAGGGATCAAATTTTTGAATAGTTGTACGGTAACCTCTTCCTTGTAACAATTTCGCCAAAGATGCTGCAATAATTCCTTTTCCTAAAGAAGAAGTCACACCACCTGTAACAAAAATATATTTCGTTTGATTCATTCTGTTGTTGTTTGTATTGTAGTTGTGTAAAAAACTTGGCAAAAGTACAAATTTAATTAGATAATTTATCAATTAGAGAATGAGATAATTTGCAAATTTTTAAATGCTCCCATTAGCCGTTTACGCAATCATTAATTTTAACTTTTAATTGGCTGTTTTCTCTACCTCCTGCCCTTATTTAGGCTTAGGATATTGCTTTTTAATATTCCAAATCAATTCTTCTAATCCATTTAACTTTAATTCGTAAATCAATGCTAACTGTTGTCCCAATTCTCCTTTTGGAAACCCCTTATTATGATACCAAACCACATAATATTCAGGTAATTCAATTAAATAACGGCCTTCGTACTTCCCGAAAGGCATTTTGGTATGCGCTAATTTGATGAGCTGTTTTTTGTCTTGTTCCATTTTTAAAATAAAAAAGAAGCAAGAAAAAAGAACTTAGACCCATTCTCTTTCCTTGCTTCTAATTTGATACAAAGCTATTCTATTTTTTTACTTTTTCATCAAAGCGGAGTTGATTTTTATAACCAATCACCTCCACCAAACTTTATGAAAAACTAAAATTACTATCTTTTTTCGAACTTAGCTTCGAGCATTTTTTAATAATGCCATCTCACAAAAGCTTCCATTGCAGCGTAAGTCGCTAAACCTAACTGTTGGTACATAGCAGCCGTCTCACGGTTTCTATCTTCAGCTCTCTGCCAAAATTCTCTAGCATCGGTTCCTTGGAAAACAACACCATCTTTTTGTGATTGGTGCTTGAAAATTCCATGACGTTTCGCTAAAACCTGATCAGGACTCATTGGAACTGCCATTTCAACCTCGTCAATTCCCCATTCTTGCCAAGCTCCACGATACAACCATAACCAACAATCATCCATAAATGATTTAGATTTCAAGTTTTTCACTGCTTCAAAAATAGCATCCAAACAAACCTTATGCGTTCCGTGTGGATCTGCTAAATCTCCCGCAGCATAAATTTGATGCGGTTTAATTTTTTCAATTAAATCCATCGTTAATTGAATATCTTCCTTTCCGATTGGTTTTTTCTCAATAGTACCAGTTTCGTAGAATGGCAATTCCATAAAATGAATTTGCTCGTCAGGTAAACCAACAAAATGACTTGTTGCTCTAGCTTCTCCTTTACGAATCAATCCTTTGATATAACGTACTTCAGGAATATCAATTTCACTGTTCTTTTTATTAACTAAGAAAGCTTGCGCTTTTTGATAGATATTATCCGCTTCAGCGCTTTTGATTCCAAACTTCTCATTGTAATCAATCACAAACCTTGCAAAACGCAATGCTTCATCATCAGCAACTGCAATGTTTCCTGAGGTTTGATACGCTACGTGCACTTCATGTCCTTGCTCTTGCAAACGCATGAAAGTACCTCCCATACTAATGATATCATCATCAGGATGTGGACTAAAAAGTAAAACACGTTTTTTTGCTGGCTCTGCTCTTTCTGGACGATTTGCATCATCAGCATTTGGTTTTCCACCTGGCCAACCCGTGATGGTATTTTGTAATTTATTAAATATCTTAATATTGATATCATATGCAGGACCTGAATCAGCCAATAAATCGCTCATTCCGTTTTCAATATAATCCGCATCGGTTAACATTAAAATTGGTTTTTTAAGCTCTAAGGCTAATCCTAAAACTGCTTTTCTAGTCAACTTATCAGTCCAAATTACTTTTTCAACCAACCAAGGACTGTTGATTCTCGTTAGCTTAGAAGAAGCTTCTTTATCTAAAACAAAAACCGCATTGTTATGCTCTTGCAAAAACGAAGCTGGAATTAGATTCGTCACTTCATCTTCTACCGATTTTTTAATAATGTTCGCTTTTCCTTCACCCCAAGCCATTAAAATAACTTGTTTGGCTTCCATTATCTTTTTAACTCCAAGTGTGATTGCAGTTCTAGGCGTATTGCTTAACCCTGAAAAGTCACTACTTGCCGCTACTCTTGTAATGTGATCTAAAGCTACTAAACGTGTCTTAGAGTTTTGCAATGAACCTGACTCATTAAAACCAATATGTCCATTACCACCAATCCCTAAAATTTGCAAATCAATACCTCCTAAGGATTCAATTTTAGCTTCATAATCGGCACAATACTGTGCAATCTGCTCTTTTGACAAAAGACCATCTGGCACATGATAGTTTTCAGGTAAAATATCGACATGATCAAACAACAATTCCTTCATAAAACGAACGTAACTGTTGATCGAATTAGGCTCCATTGGATAATACTCATCCAAGTTAAAACTAATTACGTTTTTAAAACTTAAACCTTCTTCTTTATGCAAACGTACTAATTCTGCATACAATCCTTTTGGAGAAGAACCAGTTGCCAAACCTAATATACAAGGCTTATTCTCATTTTGCTTGCTTTGAATCAAAGCGGCAATTTCTTTAGCTACTGCTTTTGATGCTTCTGTTGAATTTTCGAAAACAACCGTATTGATGTTCTCAAATCGTTTTTCGAAGCCTGTTGCTTTGTCGATTGTACTTTTTAACATGATATATTTTTTTTAAATTCCTGTCGATTATTTACTCCAACTTCTGTATTTATGCCCTTTGATAGCATAAAAAAGAATCATTAGATAAGAAGGTAACAACATCAAATAAGCCAATTGGTTACCACTTTTAGAAACTGCTTGAGTTCCTTGGGCAATATTTGCTTCATTTATAGATTCTGTAATCATTCCGTAAAACAAAGGAAAAATCGCTCCTCCAATAATACCCATGATTAAAATTGCACTTGCAATCTTCGTATAACCTCCCAAATCCTCAAGTGCCATTGGCCAAATTGCTGGCCAACAAAGTGCATTGGCTAATCCAAGTAGTGCTACTAAAAGAATTACTACTGGTAAATTTGGAATTCCTGGTAACTGAACCATTATTGTTGGAGAAATCGAAACTATAGCCAAAACTAAAATTACTCCTAAAACTCCTGATGCTTTTAAAGCCGTTACCTGTGATAAGTATTTCGGGATTAATGTTATTCCTAGTATATACCCAACCACCATGGCTGACATGGTAAAGGATGTTAATTTCAAATAAAAGTTTCCTTCCGCACCATAAACACCTAATTGTTTTCCAAAACCTCCAATGGAATCTCCAGCTAAAACTTCCGCTGACAAATACAACATTAAAGTGATTACTCCTAAAACCAACTGAGGGCGTTTAAAGGCATTTTTAATCTGCGTAAAAATGCTCATCGTAGTGATATCCCCTTCCTCATCCAAATCAATTTCTGGAAGTGGAGACAGTTTTACCAATGCGGCTAAAACTACAATAATTAATCCCATATAAAGATAAGGTCTTTGTAATTGTAAAGCCAATGCATTTAATGCATTTGATTTTGCTGTTGCATCCAAAAGGGCAATTTTATCTGCCGTAAACTCCTGCATATTAGACAAAACCAAAGCCGTTAAGATAAGCGGCGCAACAAATCCTGCCACTTTATTAGCAATACCTAAAACACTAATTCTAGCTGCTGCACTTTCTCTAGGCCCGATAACCACTACATAAGGATTGGCTGCAGTTTGCAAAATTGCCAAACCGGTACCCATGATAAATAAAGCGAGTAAAAACAATAGAAAGGTTCTACTTTCCGCTGCTGGATAAAACATAAAAGCTCCTGCCGCAATGATCAATAGACCTAATGATATACCATTTTTATATCCTACTTTTTCGATAACCCACGAAGAAGGAACCGCCATTACAAAATACGCGATATAAAAAGCAAAAGTTACAAAGTACGCTTGAGAAGAAGTCAACTCACAGGCTAATTCAAAAAAGGGAATTAAAGGCCCGTTTAACCAAGTTACAAATCCAAGAATAAAAAATAATGCGGTTAAGATGACCATCGGTATAATAGCACTCCTCTTTTCCATTTGTATTGCAGTTTCAATGTTTGACATATTTTTTTTTGGTTGATTGTTAATAGATTCTATGGTTTATCATCTAAAATAGCATCAATACTTCTTGTTCTCTTTGCAATTTTAGCGCAAATATATGCGTTTAATTTGCAATACGATGCAAAAATATTGAAATAAGTTCCACTTATTTGCAAATTAAAATGACTATTTTGTTAAATTTTTTGCATTATGCCTCCCAGTCCAACACCGGATAATGCTTTTGAAGATAGTCTTTTACATCGGCAATATCCTCTTTTGCTGTTAAATCTGGCACATGTTCAGAAAATGGAATTCCTAAAGTCGTATTTGGATTTACCTTCACCGCATTTAAAAGTACAGTAGGTAATTCTTTTTCATCTCTTTCTGGATTAACAGGACAATTTTTAAGATGTGGATATAAAATAGTACCGTTAAATTTAAAGGCATTCATACTCACTCTTATTTTTCCTTCTACATCTTTATAATGTTCCAAATCCTCAGCTGTAGGTTTCTCTAAGATATCCAATAACTGATTATTTTGATCCAGCTTAGCAATAGCAAAACGCGAAATTCTTTCAGAAGGGAATTCCAATGCATCTCTATCATAACTGATAAAAGCATTAGGACTAGCTGTTTCTCTAAGCGCTAACAACGCTTTGGCAGAATACAAATTATCACTATTACAAACCGAATACACTTGCTGATTCAACTCTGGAAATTGTTCTACTGCTTGAAACAAAGCATCTGCTGTTCCAAAAGGCTTTACTCTTCCTTCAGGAATGTACTGTACTGCAAAAGAAATATTTAATCCATGGAAATCATTGTCTTTATTTTGAGTTCCGTAAAACTCCTTAAACAACTCTCCTTGCTCTCCAATGATGATATAAACATTTTTATACCCTGCTTTTTTTGCATTTAACAAAAGATAATCCAACAAAGGTCGTCCACTTGCACCTACCCCGATTAAACCTTTACTTCTTTCGTTTGCTTGAGCAATTTCATCCGCAGTCAAATTATCTAAAACCGCTTCCTTTTTCATTCTAGAAGAGGCTCCTCCTGCTAGAATAATTAAATTATTATGCATCTTTATTTTTTTAAATTTCAATATTTTCTATAATTCTCACACCTGGATCAACCGTTACACCGTACGCTTCTTGTGCGCCAGCTTTTAAAATTGCTTCAATCACTGCATCTTCTTTTGCAGGATCGGCAATCACTACGATACTTCCTCCTCCACCAGAACCAACGATTTTTGCACCGTAAGCACCTGCACGTAAAGCAGCATTAATCATATCATCAATACGAGGAACTGTAATTTTCAACAAATCACGCAAAACTGCATGATGCTCATTCATCAATTCTCCAATTTTCTTAAGGTCTAAAGTAGGCTTTTCAAACTCTATTAAAGCCCCTTTGGTATAATGGTAATTTTTGATAGCCGCTTCAAAATACGGAATCAATCGATCTGGCAAACAGCTACGGTATCGATCTAAATCTTCTATCTCGGCAGCATTCAAATCAAAATCCGGGAAATTTTGTTTCACCGTATCAATAGCAATTAAAGCATTTCCTTTGAGCTCTCCAATCAAACCAATGGTTTCTTTTGGCACTCCTGAAACCCCAGTAATAAGTCCTTTTAATCCTGTTCCAACGACATTATATGAAAAAGGTTTTTTAGTGGTAATGTGAACAATATTCCCAACACCTATACTAAAATGATCCATCATTCCACCTGGCTCTCCATGTTCCAAAACCTCAGAAGCATAACCCATTTGTGAAATAAAATCAGGAGTCACTTCATCCTTTACACCGAAAGCCGTAATTAAAAACTGTATCCAAGCCATCAGCAGAGCAGAAGAACTTGATGTCCCTGAATTAATCGGTATATCTCCAGTAATGGTAATATCATACCCCACTGTTGGTATACAACCGTGTCTGCGTAAAACACGCAAAGAGGATGCAAAATAATCGCGAGATTCTAATTTTTCAAAAGTAGCGTTGATATCGATAACACGAATTTCGTTGATATCAATCATATTCAATACAAAAGTACCCGTCTGATTCTCTTGGGCTGTTAATTTTATATTTCGATTTATAGCACAGGCTATAACAGGCAATCCTAAATAATCTTGGTGATCCCCAAAGAGACACGTTCGACCTGGAGCTAATGATACAATTTTTCTCATTTAAAAAGGACATTAATCTTTTGTAATTCAATAAATTACAAAATATTTTGGTTATAAATTAAGTATTATTTTTGGTTTTTCAACTCCACGAAACTATTGATTATATTTTTATAAAACAAGAAAAAAATAAAAAATGTGCTCGAACACACTTTTTATTTGTTCTCGAGCACATTAAATGATTTGCATAAATTTTTTTCAATAATTAAATCAAAGTCCTATATTTGTTTACATGGACAAAAAATACACCATCAAAGATATTGCAAAAATGGCTGGAGTCTCTAAGGGAACTGTAGACAGGGTTTTGCACAAGAGAGGAAAGGTTTCTCCTACATCACTTGCAAAAATAAACGAGATTTTAAACGTTATCAACTACGAACCCAACTTAATTGCACGGAATTTAAAAAACAATAAAGTCTATCGTATTTGTGTCTTGTTACCCGATCCTGAAATCGATCCCTATTGGCTTCCTTGTATCAATGGTATTCAAGATACCAAAAATGAATTCAAAGCCTATAGCATTATTATTGAAACGCTGTATTTCAATCCAGAAAGTACCAAGTCCTTTTTACAAACAAATGAGACCATTATCCAAAAAGCGCCAGATGCTGTTTTACTAGCTCCTTTATTCCACAAAGAGACCTTAGAAATCGTAAAACAATACGATGAACTAGGTATCATGGTCAGTACTTTCAACAATCAAGTTGAATCTCCTTCTATTAAAAGTTTTGTTGGACAAGATCTATACAAGAGTGGTCGTGTAGCAGCGAGTTTAATGCAACTAATTTTATCTTCTGGTCAAATTGCCATTATCCATATAGACGAGAGCCTTAAAAATGCTGTTCACATGCAAGAAAAAGAAAAAGGCTTTCGAAATTATTTTGAAGAAAAAAGCAGTTCCACTTTCTCCTTAATTACTTTAAAATTAAAACATCAAAACGTAGAAAGCAAGTTGCTTCATTTTTTAGAAGAAAACCCTAATTTAAAGGGCATTTTTATTACTACTTCTAAAGCGTATCAAATTGCCTCCATTTTAGCTACTGTAAAAGAGAAAAAAATTGCCATTATTGGCTACGATTTAATTGAAAAGAATGTAAACTTCCTCAATCAAGCTTCCATTCAGTTTTTAATCCATCAAAATCAAAAAAGACAAGTTTACTTAGGGCTTTGCGCACTTGTTGAACACTTTTTATTTGGCAAAGCAATACCAGAGACAATCTTACTACCGATCGACATCATCAATGTAGAAAATGCTTCTTTTTACGTCGGGTAATTTCACACTTAAACCATTGGCCCTTCTCCATACAAAAAATAATAGTCGCTTTTCTTTATCAAAAAAACAAAGAAAAGCGACTAGTTAAATCATTCAAAGAAGTTAAGGATTCACTTAAAATTAAAGCGTCTTTAGCATACAAACAGCACCACCGGCATACACCAACACCTTATACGCCAAGCAATCATTACATACAACTTAAGACATCAATATAAATTTCCCGAAAGAAGAAGCAATATGGAAATTGGGTGTTTCTGTATTTGGGTTCACCCAAGGCATCCAAGTCGGCTGATACTCTTGATGCTCATCAGGACTGAATTTTGCTCTAAAAACACCAGTCTCAATACTATTGTTATGAACTAGATTTAACGATTGCAACGATTTCAAACTAATCCTCCCCTCCACGCTATAAGAAACAGCATCTTGAGAAGCTTTTAATTCCAAATCTTCTTTAGGCCACTTCCAATCAAAATCAAAATTCTTATCTGGATAAGCCTTAAAATCCATTAACCTAGCCGCTGTATCCATTTCCAGACAATAATACGGACTTAGTTCCTTATCTGTTCTGAAAAACAGCTCTACTCGATCCGAGTTGCCAATTGAATCAATACTATCGTCTTTTTTGTCAATGTATAGGTCTGTATCAAAAACCCTAAATTTAAAAAACAGATTTTCTAGATCCCAAAGGGCTCTAAATTCCATTTTAGAAAAAGCTTCCTCTTCCCAAGGAGAACAAAAATCTGTTAAACAATTGGCTTTCTCCCATAAAAGGCTCTCTAAAAATCCGTCAGCATTTTGCTGTTTTTTATCGACTAAAACTACTTGATACTCTTTCACAATTAAATTCTTAAATTATGTTAATTTATGTTTTAGGAAAAAATGGAAAACGATCTAAAAAATCGCCTCTTTTTCCTTCTTTTTTTTCAGATTACTAAGATAGTTTAAAAGTATAGAAAAATAATTCTTCTTGGAGAAAAACAAAACAATAGGAAAAGCCTGTTTAATTCCTTTTTCCACACACTATCGGCACCACAAAAATAATAAACTTTAACAAAAACACTATACATAACACGTATTTAAACAGTTTACATTCAAAAAAGCGCATTTTTACTAGGGCTAATATTTTTAAAATATTTTATAAACTTCCTAACTTTTTAAGGTTAAAAAAAGATTTATCGCACTTTTATGTGCTCGATAACATATTTTATGTGTGTTCGAGCACATATTTTGTGATTTTTTCTTGTTTAATAAAAATATAATCAATAGTTTCGTTAGACAATAATCTTAAAATTAAGTTAATTACAGCTTCACAAAATCATTTTGACATTCTAAAAATGACTAAAAATGGAGCTCATACTTGATTCTAAAATTGAAAACATTTGGATTATTTAAAAAAAAAGCCATTCCATTAAAAACCAAATAAAACCAAACCTAAATCCTCAAATCCAAAAAAAAGAAGCCTAAATCCTAC
The DNA here is from genome assembly GCF_059882335.1 of Flavobacterium sp. OHVDL-2026-0007. NCBI lineage: Bacteria > Pseudomonadati > Bacteroidota > Flavobacteriia > Flavobacteriales > Flavobacteriaceae > Flavobacterium > Flavobacterium sp. OHVDL-2026-0007. Next base: position 4,515,258 of record NZ_CM187612.1, on the reverse strand, counting down.
AAACTAAAAATAAGTATTATTAACCAAAACCATTAAAAGTATGAAATTATTAACCCAAAAAAAACCTAGGGATTTTCGGATTAACAATCTATCAAGTAAAGAAGTCAAACTTACTGTTCTTTCCTTGTTAGCCTTGACATTTCAAGTTTCTGCAGCTTCATCAATTCCAACACCGTACAAGATCAGCACTTCCTTGATTGTTGAAAAAACGGTAAAAGGTAAAGTCGTCGATCAAAACGGACTACCAATAGCAGGAGCTAATGTAATTGTAAAAGGCACCTCCACAGGTGTACAAACCGATGTTGACGGAAGTTTTGTAATCACTGTAGGTGATAATGTTACCAAACTTATTGTGACTTACATTGGTATGGAAGATCAAGAAGTTACCGTTGGAAGCGCTCCTCTAAAAATTGTCTTGAAAGAAGTAGGACAAAAATTAGAAGAAATCGTAATCGGATACGGTAAAGCAAAGAAAAAAGATCTTACTGGCTCGGTGAGCTCCATTGGTAAAGACAATTTAAACTTAGGCGGAACTATTTCTAATGTAGGTCAAGCCTTGCAAGGACGCGCCTCTGGAGTTCAAGTGCAACAAAACAGTTATGCTCCTGGAAGCAGTCCTTCTATTGTCATCAGAGGAGGAAACTCCATTAATACATCTAATGCCCCTTTGTATGTGGTAGATGGTTTTATTACAAGTACTGGAGCTTCTATTAGTCCTAATGATATTGAAAATATTCAGGTCTTGAAAGATGCGTCTGCTACGGCAATTTACGGATCTAGAGGTGCAAATGGCGTTATCATGATTACCACTAAAAAAGGGAAAGCGGGGAAAATGCAAGTGGAAGCTGAAATCTCCGATGGTTTTCAAAACATCATCAAAGAACCTTCTACTTTAACTGGACAACAATATGCCAATATTCAAAATGCCATCGAAGCTGAAAACGGGAGACCTCCTATTTTTCCAACAAGTTTTCCTATAGCTAATACCAATTGGTTTAAAGCGGCAACTCGCCCTGGAGAAGTGTTAAACAGAAGTCTTACTTTTAGTGGAAGTGATGCTACTTCTAAATTTTTCCTTTCTGGAAATTACATCAAACAAACGGGTGCAATTGAAAACACCAACTTCGAAAGATATAGTGTTAGAATGGGTGGCGAGAAGAAATTCAGTCCAAAACTAACCGTAGGTACCAATTTTTACGGTGCTGCAAGTGAAGGAAACAACAGCGATTTTGGAGACAATATCTTATCGCCGATGTTCTCCATTCAAACCGCTGCTCCTGCACTTCCCATTTATAATGCGGATGGTTCTTATTATAAATTCAAAGGAAGAGATAACGCTTTAGCACTCTTGTTAGAGCCTACTGATCATACGATCAACAGAGTAGTGAACGGGAATATGTTTTTAGACTATCAAATCATCAAAGGCCTAACCTATCATTTTGGTGCAGGTGCTGAGTGGCAGGAAAATATTCAAGGAAAATATACTCCTAGTACTTTGGTGGCTGGAGCGGCTCTAAAAGGTTCTGGATCAAAAGAAAACAAAACCTATTTTAGATGGAATACGGATCAATATTTAACCTATAAATTCGACATCAAAGAACATTCTATAACGGCTATGATTGGAACTTCTAATCAAAAAGACACTTATGAAAGAGTAAAAGCCGCGGGTACTGGTTTTTCGAACGACTTGTTAACCTACCACAGACTGGAGGCTGCAGCGGTTTATTTAAAACCTGAAACTCAAAAACTAGAAACCAAACTAACTTCTTATTTTGGAAGGTTAAGTTATGCTTATAGCGATAAATATCTAGCTTCTTTTACCATTAGAAAAGATGGATCTTCTCGTTTTGGTCCAAACAATAAATTTGGTTATTTCCCATCTGGAGCTATTGCTTGGAGATTGTCTAATGAAAAATTTATTGAAAATTTAAACACTTTCTCTGATCTTAAACTAAGAGTGAGTCATGGTATTACAGGTAGTGATGGAATTGACGATTATGCCTTCATGAACCGATTAACACCTTGGGGAGTTACCATTGGAGATGGTAGTTTTAATGGAGGTAATGAGCCTGCAAATTTAGCTAACCCTAACCTAAAATGGGAAGAAACGGCACAAACCAACATTGGTTTAGATCTGGGATTCTTTAATGACAAACTTACTGCCACTATTGACGTGTATAAAAAAAGAACTACTGATGCGCTACTTAATGTGCCTGTTGGTGGATGGTGGGGATTTAGCACCCAAAGAATTAACTCAGGCGTTATTGACAATAAAGGGATTGAATTAGGTATTAGCAGTACTAATTTTAGAACTGATAAATTTACTTGGACCACTTCATTGAATATGGCTTACAACAAACAAGAAATTATATCTCTTGCAGACAATGTAAAAATCATTAGTAACAATACCTCTAACCCTAGTGGAACAGTTTCTGGTCAAGAATTCACCCGATTAGAACCAGGAAAAGAAATGGGCGTACTGTTTGGTTACAAATATGCTGGAGTTGTTAAAACAGGAGAAACCTATGCACCACAACCTCTTTCTGTTCCTGGAGATCCAAAATATGTGGATGTCAATGGAGATGGAAAAATTAGTGCAGATGACAGAACTTATTTAGGCAATTCAACACCGCACTTTACTGGTGGATTTAACAATGATTTTAAATTAGGGAATTTTGATATGAACATCTTTTTCCAAGGTGCTTTTGATTACTCGGTTTATAATATGACCGCTATGGTGGGTGAATCGACTACTAGTACAGATGCATTAAATCGTTGGGTTGCCGGTACAAATGAAAACACGGATATCCCAAGAGATGGTTACTACAAAAGTAAATACGGTAGTTATGTCAATTCAAAATTTGTTGAAGAGGCCTCATATCTTCGTTTGAAGAACGTTTCAATCGGATATACGATCCCGGAAAGTGCATTAAAACAAGCCAAATTCATTGAAAACATTAGATTGTATGCCATTGGACAAAACTTACTGACTGTTACCAATTATTCCGGAAATGATCCCGAAGTAAATGGACATTTTACTAGCGATCCAACAAAACAAAACTTAGGTGGAGGAATTGATTTTAACTCATTCCCAGCATCAAGAACGTTTATTCTAGGGATCAAAATGACCATACATTAGTCTAAAAGCTTTTTTAGTAACACTAAATTTATCAAAATGAAAAAATACACAATACTATTTCTTTTACTTACTGCCAGTGCACAATTTTCGTGCAATCAGGATCTTGATCCTGAGGTATACAGTAGTTTAACCAATACCAATGGTTTTCAGACCAAGTCGGATGCGATAGCCTCTATCAATTCCATTTATGGTAGACTTAAAGGACCTTCTGTAGGAGATAACTTTTCCTATTGGGCAACACGACACTTCGCACTAACAGACATTGCTACCGATTTAGGGCATTGTCAGTTTGGAGGCGATCCAGGACAACTATCATTAGGAACATGGAGTTCTAGTAATGGTTTGCTTCTAGAAGATTGGAATGCGATGTACAAGCTGGTCGCTAATGCCAACTTCTCGATCTTCAACATTACACCAATGCAGGGGATTACTGCGGCAGAGAAAGCGCAATTTATAGCTGAGGCTAAGTTTTTAAGAGCTTCCGCTTATATGGATTTAACAGATGCTTGGGGGCCTGTTATTTTAGTAACCGAAGCCAATTTGGCCAATCCAAATTATTTAGATCAAACTGCTCCAACCTCAGTGGATGAAATTGATGCTTTCTTAATCAAAGATTTGACTGACGCAGCTGATGTATTGCCTAAAAATTACGTATCCAATGCTATTTACAGCAGTAATGATGTAGGTCGCGCTACCAAAGGAGCTGCGTTAACTTTATTAGCCAAGTTGTATTTACGCAAACATGATTGGGCAAAAGTGGTTAGCCTTACCCAACAAGTAATGGACCTGAATCAATACAGTCTTTTCCCATCTTATTTGGGATTATTCAAAGAAAGCAACAAATGGTGTAGCGAAAACATCTTTTCTTCCCTAAGTGATGCTAATGTAAACGGAACGGAGTTATTGAATCACTTTGGTCCAACTGATCATCCTGTTGTTCAAAACAGATGGCAGTATTATACGGTGAACTGGGATTTCTACAACACTTTTGGTAATGAAGACGAAAGAAAACAATGCTTTTTCCCTGAATTCATGGGTTCTGATGGTTTATTGCACAAACAAGCTCCTACTCTAGGTGCTCAACCACCAAAGGGTGAATTGTACATGCCCGATGTAGCCACCAGAAAATATGCAGATGACGAAACCACCACCTATTATGATGGTCATAGTGTCAATATCTTGCGTTATGCTGATGTATTGTTAAGCAGAGCTGAAGCAATAAATGAAATTAGCGGTCCAACTTCTGAAGCTATTGGTCTTATCAATCAAGTTAAAGGTAGATCACATGCGAAACTCTTGGTTTTAGCCGATCATAATCAATCTAGCTTAAGAGATGCTATTTTACAAGAAAGAGGATGGGAATTATTCTACGAAGGAAAACGTCGTCAAGATTTAATTAGAATGAACAAATACGATGTTTTGGTTAATGCTTACCACCTTAGAGTGGGTGAAGCAGCACAAATCCAGATGCCGAAAAACAAATATTACACCTATCCATTAAGTCAGGTAAACCTTAACCCTAAGTTAAGCAACGCCGATAGAGAATAAAGAATACCCAATCAAGAATAGGCCAGCCTATGGCTGCCTGTTCTTGATTATTTATAAAAGAACTACTTTGCTGTTTCATTAAAGAAGCCTTATGATGATTAAAAAATTAATTTTAAAATGGAGTTTTATTTGGGTACTACTTGCACTGGCAAGTTGTTCTAAAAAGCAGGGCAATTATATAACAAATATCCACATTGGGACTCATAGCAACAACGAATTGAAGATTCAAATCGATGTTAGTACGAATGACGATGTACAGGTATATGCCACATATTGGTCTGATAAAAACGGAACTAAAAACAAGATAGTTTCTCCAATTTCAAAAATAGGTCGTTCACATTCACTAGTGCTCTGCAACATTGTTCCAGAAACCAATTACAGTTATCAATTGGTTACTGTTCAGGACCAAGTAAAAGACACCAGTAAAGTATATACGTTTAAATCACGAAAATTACCCGAATGGCTGCAAAATCAATTCAAAGCCAATTGTCCAAAACCAGAACTCTTACCTGAGAATTTCAAAAAAGGTTTCATGCTCTTGGCCAAAAGAGAAACTCCCGGAGTGGCCTATATTGTAGATTACAAAGGGAATTTGAGATGGTATCATACCGTAGAAGACACTGGATTTAAGGTGGCCCATTTTACGAATGATCAAACTGTACTGGCTATTTTAGGAACCAACGATGAACCAACAAGTTATGGTAGCGAAATTTTAGAAATTAATTTACAAGGCGATACCTTAACACACCTAAAAAAAGGACAAGGTGATTTTAAACAAGTGATTCATCATGAAATTATCAAAAAATCAACCAACGAAATCGTCACCTTATTTGTGGATCAAAGGATAAGCGATTTGACGGCAATTGGAGGAAAAAAGCAAGATACCATCAATGGAGACGGCATTTTGATTTTGGACAGAAAAGGAAAACAGCTCTGGAAATGGAGTGTTTTTGATGATTTAGATCCTATGAAAGACAAAAAACTACTGACCACCAAAAAAGATTGGATGCACGCCAACAGCTTGAATTATGATAAAGATGGTAATTTCCTGATTTCTTTTTATAACAATGGTCAAATTTGGAAAGTGGATGCCAAAACTGGAAAAGTAATCTGGAAATTAGGAAAAGGGGGAACACTGACGATGACTAAAGATAGCTATTTCTCTCAAGCCCATGCCGCACATATTGATCAAGAAGGTAGTTTACTGTTTTTTGATAATGGAGTCGATAAAAAACAATCCTCCGTTTTTGCTTTGAAAATAGACGAAAAAGGAAAAAGCGTAAAACTGGATTTTCAAATAAAATTACCTACCGATATTTACAATGACCGAATGGGTAGTGCTTATATGATTGCTAAAGATGCCCTATTAGTTTGTTCTTCTAAAAGACACATAACGGTTTTAACCAATAGAAAAGGCGTTTTACTTTGGGCCTTAGAATCTGAAATCCCGCCTTACCGCACCCAGTTTATCCCGGAGGAAAAAATGAAACCTTTCCTTCTAAATTAAAAACATTGACCATCGAGATTGATTTTTTACTAGTCCGAGGGTCCGATTAAAAATTTTAAACATGAAAAAAATAATTCTTATAGGTCTGTTTGCCGCATTACCGATTGTTGTTTTCAATTCTTGCCAAAAGTCAAATTCGCAAACTTTAGCTGCAAAAACTACTGAGGCGGATACTGAAGGATATATTACTATTGATACGGCGAAGATCCCAAATGATCAATTTGGAGAATCGGTGCGTTACGGTAGAGAACTAATGCTAAAAACAGCCTACTATATAGGTCCAAATGGTATTAATGGAAAATATTTAGGTAACAAAATGAATTGTACCAACTGCCATCAAGAGGCTGGTACCAAACCGCATGCGTTCAACTTAATGTCTTCACACGATAATTATCCTCAATATCGCGGTAGAGAAGATAAGGTGCTCACACTTGCCGAGCGTGTTAATAACTGTGTCATGCGTCCACATTCTGGGAAACCACTTCCACTTGACTCCAAAGAAATGGTTGCTTTTTTATCGTACTTTAAGTGGATCAGCAAATTTGTTCCTAAAGATGGACAATTCAAAGGAGCCAAAAACTTAGAAGTAGCATTTCCAGACGTAGCGGCTAGCTCGGAAAGAGGAAAAGCTCTTTTTGTCGAAAACTGTGCACGTTGCCATGGCAATAATGGTGAAGGAATATACAATGCGGATCAGTCTGGCTACACCTACCCTCCTCTTTGGGGCAAATATGCTTACCAACCAGGATCAAGTATGCACCGCGTAATCAAACAAGCGCAATGGCTAAAAGGCAATATGCCTTATGACAAAGTAACGCTAGGAAAACCTTATCTTACCGATGCTCAAGCATTGGACATTGCGGCCTTCGTAAATGATGATGCTCTACATACAAGACCTAATCCTAAAACCTTAGATTATCCGGATAAAATGGGCAAACCTATTGACTACGCTCACACTCCTTTTGTCGATCCTTTTTCAAAAGAACAACACAAATACGGTCCTTATAAACCCATTATCGCCTACTGGAAAAAGATGGGTTGGAAGGCCGTTTACTAACGATTAAAATACCTGTACACTTTTTAACTTGAACATCATAAAAATGAGACCACACCTAAAAAACAGACCGCTTTTGAGTAGACTATTGATCCTATGTTTGATCATTTTTAGTATTCCCTTAGCGGCACAACAAATCAAATATACCGATGGTAATGACAGTTGGAATCCGAATCAACTTGGAAACCATCGCGCTGTCGTGCAATTTACGGGTAAAGGACCGGTGGCCAAGACCACTATCGAATGGCGTAGAAGAGATCCGAATCCGGAGCAAAAACAAATCATTGTTCAAGATGCTAAAACCGGTAACACCATAACCAATATCAAGACAATAGATATCAATAGAGAAAACGGTACTATTTTCTTTGAGCCTGTTTCAGGTAACGGAACTTATTATGTTTATTATATGCCTTATATTGATGAAGGGGACGCCAACTATCTTAAAGGGGTTTATGTAAAACCAGAAAATAAAGCAGACGTACAATGGTTGTCGAAAATCAAACCTAATTTAGCCAATAACTGTTCACTTACAGAAATTCAAAGTATAAATGCGTTCAACAGCTTTTACCCAATGGATGTCATTGCTACTGCAGCAGAAACAAAAGACATTATTGCCAAAAATAGTGGCAATTCCTTTTTAGTTTTCCCTGAGGACAGAGTATATTCTATCCGAATGAAAAACGATTTACCGCAAAGATGGATTCAAAAAGGAGTCCAAAATACGTTTTCAGATACGGCCTTAAAAGGAGAATATTTAGCCTTTCAATTAGGTATTTATGCCTTAACGGATTTAGCCAATGTAAAGATTAGTTTTTCTGACTTAAAGAGTAGTACTGGAGAGATCATTGCAGCCAAGAATATTAGCTGCATCAATACCGATGGTACACGATATGATGGGTCTGATTTTAACAATACCGTTTTGGTATCAAAAGGAAAAGTACAGGCGATGTGGTGTGGAATCGATGTTCCACAAACAGCTACTGCGGGTACTTACACGGGAAAAGCTGTCGTAAATGCTGATGGTAAATCAAAAGAAATTACGCTTCAAATTACAGTAACTAATGAAGTTACTAAAAATGGTGGAATTGATTCTCCAGAGAAAATGACACGTTTGAAATGGCTGAATTCTACTTTAGCGCAAGAAAATACCGTTATTGCCCCTTATACTGACCTTGTAGTTAAAGACAACGAAATAGCTTTACTAGGTAGAAAATTAACGGTCGGTCCAAATGGATTCCCAACACAGATTCAAACTTTCTTTACTCCAGAAATGACCGTTATCGGTACAAAAGCCAACAATATTTTGACTGCTCCAGTGGCATTTCATTTTATAGATGCTTCAGGAAAAGAAGTGACACAATGGAAAAATTCAGGATTAAAATTCACTAAAAAAGAAGCCGGAACTGTAGCTTGGGAAAGTACCTCTACGACTCCATCGGTTCAAATGGATGTCAATGCTGTTGTTGAATTTGACGGTTTTGTACATTATACCGTTAAAGTTACAGCTTTAGAAGAAGTCACTTTTAATGATATTAATTTTCAACTACCTATGGCTCCTACTTCTGCAAAATACATGATGGGATTGGGGCAGAAAGGTGGCGATCGTCCTGCCACTTTCGACTGGAAATGGGATGTAGCCAATAAAAATCAAGATGGTGCCTGGATCGGGAACGTTAATTCAGGATTGCAATTTTCTTTAAGAGATGAAAAATACAGCCGTCCCTTAAACACGAATTTCTATTTACAAAAACCTTTATTATTACCTACTTCATGGGGCAATGAAAACAAAGGAGGAATTAGCATTACGCCCAACCAAAAGTCCGTTTTAGTCAATGCTTATAGTGGAGCTCGTACGATGAAAAAAGGAGAGGTCTTGTATTACAACTTTAATTTATTGATTACCCCATTCCATAAAATAGATACTGATTTTCAATGGAACACTAAATTCTATCACAGTTACAGTAGCATAGATACTATTGTTAAAACAGGAGCTTCTATCATTAATATTCATCATGGTAATGCCATCAACCCCTATATAAATTATCCTTTTATTGAATATAAAAAGATGAAAACATATATCGATGAGGCTCATGAAAAAGGCTTAAAAGTAAAAATCTACAATACGGTAAGAGAAGTTTCCAATAAAGCCTATGAAACTTTTGCCTTAAAAAGTTTAGGTCACGAAATTTATTCTCCTGGTAAAGGTGGTGGATTCTCCTGGTTGCAAGAACACGTAGGTGATGATTATATTGCTGCATGGTTTGTTCCTGAAGTTAAAGATGCTGCCATTGTCAACAGTGGTATGAATCGTTGGCATAATTATTATGTTGAAGGTATGAATTGGTTAACACAAAACGTGGGTATTGACGGTATTTATCTAGACGATGTGGCTTTTGATAGAATCACCATGAAACGTATCAAAAGAGTTCTTACTAAAGATGGTCACGCTGGAATTATCGACTTACACAGTGCTAATCAATACAATAAAAGTGACGGATTTAACAATAGTGCCAACTTATATATGGAGCACTTTCCATACATCAATAAACTATGGTTCGGAGAATATTTTGATTACGAAAAGAACCAACCTGACTTTTTCTTAACTGAAGTAAGCGGAATCCCTTTTGGATTAATGGGTGAAATGCTACAAGATGGCGGTAATCCTTGGAGAGGAATGGTTTACGGAATGACCAACAGAATGCCTTGGAGTCATAATGCAGATCCAAGACCAATCTGGAAATTATGGGATGATTTCGGTATCAAAGGTTCTGAAATGATTGGATATTGGAGCGAAAACTGTCCGGTAAAAACATCAAATGACAAAGTACTCGCAACGGTTTATAAAAAGAACGGAACGGCCTTAATCTCTATTGCAAGCTGGGCCGATACAGATGTAAAAGTAAAACTAAACATCGATTGGAAAAAATTAGGAATCAATCCTGCTAAAGCAAGCATAGTGGCTCCTGAAGTGAAAAATTTCCAATCAGCGCAAACCTTTACTGTAAAGGACGAACTACCTGTAACAAAAGGAAAAGGATGGTTGCTTATTATTAAACAATAACCCCTTCTCCCACTCCATTTGGTTGCTTTTTATCGGACTAAAAAGCAACCAAATTATACTCTTCCCTAACCCTAATCCATACTTCCATATGAAACTTAGACCACTTTTATCGATCATGCTCTTTGGAAGTCTGTTTATTCATGCGCAAAACAACCCCACCATAAAGGAATACAAAAAAGTATTTACTACTTATCCTTTTTCGGATCCAGATCCGATTCCAAAGCCGGACACCAAAATTTACCCGTACTACCGTTTTGATGGTTTTACTGCTAAAGCCGTACAAAAAGAATGGAAGGTAATTGAGTTGGAGAACGATTATATCAAGCTTACGATACTGCCAGAAGTGGGCGGAAAAGTTTGGTCTGCAATAGAAAAAGCAACAGGAAAAGACATTGTTTATAACAATCATGTTATCAAGTTCAGAGATATTGCCATGCGTGGTCCTTGGACCAGCGGCGGTGTGGAAGGCAATTATGGCATTATTGGTCATACGCCCAATTGTGCTACTCCTGTGGATTACACCACCATAACCAGAGCAGACGGAAGCGTCAGCTGTATAATTGGCGTTTTGGATTTACTCACCCGTACCTCTTGGAAATTAGACATTAACTTACCCAAAGACAAAGCCTATTTTACCACCTCTTCCTTTTGGTTTAATTCCACTGAAATGGAACAGCCTTATTACACCTGGATGAATACGGGTATTAAAGCGGGAAAAGATTTGCAATTTATTTATCCTGGAAAAAAGTATTTAGGTCATAATGGTGAATACAGTGCCTGGCCAATTGACAAGGAAACGAATAAAGATTTATCCTTTTATAAAAACAATAATTTTGGGGGTTACAAATCCTACCATGTATTTGGTAAATACAACGATTTCTTTGGTGGATACTACCATGACGAAGACTTTGGAATGGGAAGATACAGCAATCATGATGACAAACCAGGTAAAAAAATATGGATTTGGGGACTCTCTGGCCAGGGTATGATTTGGGAAAAATTACTAACCGATACTGATGGTCAATATGTAGAGGTACAAAGTGGAAGATTATTTAATCAAGCTGGTGAGACTAGTATCTACACCCCTTTTAAACAACGTTCATTTGCCCCATATCAAACCGATTCTTGGACAGAATATTGGTTTCCTGTAAAACAAACTAAAGGCTTTGTAAAAGCCAATGACTATGGTGCAGCCAATGTGATTAATGAAGATGGATGGTTGAAAATCTATTTTTCTCCACTACAAAAATTAAATGAAAAATTAGAAATTTTCAATGGTGATCAAAAAGTCTACTCTAAAGACATAGTGCTAAAAACCTTAGAAACATTCAAAGACTCGATTCGCATTGCCGTTGATTCCAATAAATTAAAACTCATCTTGGGAGGCAACAAACTTGTTTGGAATTCAGCTCCAGAAGATGGAGATTTGGCCCGCCCCGTAGAAATGCCAAAAGATTTTGATAACAATTCGGTTTATGGTCTGTATCTACAAGGAAAAAATTACATCAGTTTTAAAGACGATACAAAAGCAGCTCAGTTTCTGACGGACTGCTTGAAAAAAGATCCCTACTACGCTCCAGCTTTATCGGACTTAGCAGGCTTACGCATTAGAAATTTACAATACGCTGAAGCCCTTGCTTTGGCCAGTCGAGCCTTGGCTATAAACACCTACGACCCTGCGGCAAATTATTATTACGGTCTTGCTAATTTACATTTAGGAAACCGCACTGATGCTAAAGACGGATTTGATATTGCCGCTTCAAGTGTTGAATATCGCAGTACTGCTTATACGGCCTTGAGTAAACTTTATTTTACTGAAAACGACCTTACAAAAGCGATCGAATATGCACAAAAAAGTCTACTCAACAATCAATATAATATAGAAAGTTTACAATTGTTAGCCGTACTGTATCGCGTACAAAACAATGCTGATAAAGCAGCCGAAATAGCCCATAAGATCAGTACTATTGATCCTTTAAATCATTTTATTGCTTTTGAAAAATTTCTTTGGGAGTCTTCTCCTGCATCACAACTGCATTTCACCTCCAACATACGAAACGAAATGCCGGAACAAACCTATTTAGAATTAGGAATATGGTATCAGCAATTGGGACGAAAAGAAGAAGCTTTAAAAATCTTTTCTCTTGCAGTTCCCAATGCTGAAGTTCTCTACTGGAGAGCCTACTTGACCAATAAAACTGTTGATTTAAGTAGTATTCAACCTGGAATTAGTTTCCCTTTTCGCGCAGAAACGGCCCTTATTTTGGAAAATTTATTGCCTAACAATAAGCAATGGCAACTCAAATACCATCTGGCCTTAATCGAATGGAATCGCAACAACACTGTAAAAGCAAAAGAATTGTTTTTACAATGTGGTACGCAGCCCAATGACCCTGCTTTTTATGCAGCCAAGGCTTCCTTGATGAAAGAGGATGCAGCATTGGTATTGAAGAGTCTTCAACAAGCTATTGAACTGGCTCCTCAAGGATGGAGGTATCAAAAACTCTTAGCCGAGCATTACATCCTACAGAAACAATACGACAAGGCTTTGACTATTTCAGAGCGTTTTTATAAAAAACACCCCGAAAATTATGTCATGGGAATGTTATATGCCAAAGCATTGTTGTTAAACAAAAAATACGTTGTAGCTGATGCTTTTCTAACCCGATTAGAAATCCTTCCTTTTGAAGGAGCTACAGCAGGAAGACAATTGTATCATGAAGCTAAACTGATGCAAGCTGTGAAAGAAATCAAAAACAAGCAATACAAAAAAGCCCTACAATTTATTGCCGATGCCAAATTATGGCCTGAAAATTTAGGTGTGGGAAAACCCTATGAAACCGATATTGATGAAAGACTTGAAAATTGGTTGGACTATCAATGTTACAGTGGTCTACAAGATCAAGAAAGAGCGCTCCAATCATTGCAAAAAATCATTGTTTTCAAGCCTAAAGTTGACAATACAGTGATGAATTTCTTACCCGCCAATCAACTCGTTTCCGCTTGGGCGATCGAAAAAACGGCTACTGCTTCTAAAGCGCAACAGTGGTTACAAGAGCAAGCCAATGCGTATCCTAACCATAAAATTGTGCAGTGGTGTTTAGCCGTTTATACTAAAAAACTAAGCCCTAACTTAACAGAAGATGAAAAAGATGGAGAGGTTCGCATTATTGAAGCTTTACAACAATAAGTAAACAAAAAAGAAAAAAGACCTTTTGGTCGATCAAAGAATAATACTAGTAAATCAAACAAAATGAATACACTTTTTTTTAAATGTACCCTTATGAGTATGGTTGCTTTAGCCTGTCAAACAACAGTCGCGCAGCAAGCAAATCAAAACAAAGATGAATTGGCTATTTATAGAGTTACTCCTCAAAAAGTTCACGATTTAGTACACACCAAATTGGACGTCTCTTTTGATTATGGTAAGCGCTATTTATACGGAAAAGCTTGGCTTACACTCAAACCACACTTTTATACAACCGATTCTCTTACACTAGATGCCAAAGGGATGGATTTTAAAGAAATTGCGATCATCAATGGAAAGATAAAAACGCCTCTTAAATACACCTATGACAACGAGCAGCTTTTCATTACCTTAAACAAAACCTATAAAGGTTCAGAATCCTATACTATTTTTATTGAGTATACTGCAAAACCAGATGAGCTAAAAGCCAAAGGAAGTGCTGCCATTACCGATGCTAAAGGATTGTATTTCATCAATCCAGATGGCAAAGACGACAAACCAATTCAAATTTGGACACAAGGTGAAACGGAGTCTTCTTCGGCTTGGTTCCCTACAATAGACAAACCCAATCAGAAAACAACCGCTGAAATTGCCATGACTGTTGATGCCAAATACACCTCGTTGTCTAATGGAAAATTAACCTCACAAAAAGCAAACAAAAACGGCACTCGCACCGATACATGGAAGATGGATGTACCGCATTCTCCCTATTTATTCATGATGGCCGTAGGGGATTTTAAAATATACAAAGACAGTTATAATGGAAAAGAAGTAAGTTATTACCTCGAACCAAAATATGCGCCTTATGCCAAGCAAATTTTCGGAAAGACCCCCGATATGATGAATTTCTACAGCAAGATGTTGGGGGTAGACTATCCTTGGGTCAAATATGCCCAAATAGTCGCTAGAGATTATGTTTCGGGTGCGATGGAAAATACATCAGCCACTTTACATGGTGAGCAGGTGCAAAAAACAGCTAGAGAATTGCTCGATGATAATGGGGAAAGTACTATAGCTCACGAACTTTTTCACCAATGGTTTGGGGACTATGTAACAGCAGAATCTTGGTCAAACTTAACGATGAACGAATCATTTGCTACTTTCGGTGAAGTACTTTGACATGGACATGATGCTGGTCAAGATGCAGAGGACAGATCTCGTTATGAAAAATTACAAAACTGTTTGCGTTCTTCTAAAAATGGGATAAGTCCGCCATTGGCTCGTTTTCATTACCAAAATAGGGACGATATGTTTGATAATATCAGTTATTCGAAAGGTTCAATTATCTTGTATGCCATCAAAAATCAAATGGGAGATGCTGCCTTTTTTAAATCGCTAAATCGTTACTTAACCACCAATGCCTTTAAATCAGGAGAGACACATCAATTGCGTTTGGCAATGGAGGAAGTAACTGGAAAAGATTGGAATCCTTACTTTAACCAATGGTACTACGTGGGAGGTAATCCTATTTTGAATGTGGAATATGGTTATGCCAACGGAAAAGCAAGCATCGGAGTAAAACAAACACAAGACACTTCTATACAAACCTTCAGTTTACCATTAAAAGTTGATTTTTATGTAAATGGGACCAAAATAAGAAAGGATATTTTGATTGATCAAAGAGAACAGAATTTTAGTTTTGATGTTCCTGCTCAACCCAATTTTATAGATCTTGATCCCGATAAAATTTTAGTAGGTCAAGTGAACGACAACAAAAAAATAGCCGATTATCTGTATCAATACAAAAATGTTCCTACGTATTACAACAGAATTGAAGCGATAAAATTTGCGGCAAAAGAAAAAAGTCATGAGGCCCAACTTATATTATTAGCTGGTTTAGAAGATCAACAAGATGACTTAAGAATACTAAGTATTAAAGCCATTGATTTAGGCGATACCCAAATTAAAGAAACAGCTTTAAAAAGTTTACTCACTATTGCCCAAAATGATAAGAAAACCGCTAGCAGAGCAGCGGCAATTGTAAAATTGGCTGCAACGGGTGATGCCTCCTATAAAGCCTTGATGCAGGAAAGTATCAAAAATGAATCTTACAATGTGATTGCAGCAGGTATAACAGGGTTAACTAAGTATTCCGCAGCTGAGGCAGATCAAGCTTTATCCGCACTAGACCAAGACACTAAAAAGCATATAACACCACTGATCAAAAGATTTAGTAATCAAAAATAGTTCGTCAGTTCTTTACCATTAGAATCAAATAGGGAGTGTACTAAAGACCAATATCGGTCTTTAGTACACAACTTAACTATTTTAAAATTAACCATCCAAAAAGCAAAAAAAATAAACCCAGATGACAAAACATTTTCTCACCTTCACCCTATTCTCTCTTTTAACGATTTGTACCGCCCAAAATAAGGTCAAAAAAATAAATGTTACAGATTATGGTATTGTGGCCAATACGAAAGAAAATCTAACAGCCAAGGTCAATCAGCTCATCGAAGGGTTGGGTAACGAATCGGTACAAATCATTTTTCCAAAAGGACGCTATGATTTCTATCCTGATCCAAAGTACTATAGAACTTATTACGAGAGTAATACCTACGATGCAGACACACGAAAATTGGCTATACTAATCAAAGACAAAAAAAACATCACCATCGATGCCCAGCAGTCTGATTTTGTGTACCACCAGCACATACAACCTTTCACTTTAGATAATTCACAAAACATCACAATCAAAAATGTGAACATTGATTGGGATGTTCCTTTAACGTCTGAAAGTGAAGTGATAGAGGCCGATCAAAATCATATTTTGATGAAAATTGACATCACACAATCTCCCTATAAAATCCACGAAAAAGGTTTGACTTTCGTAGGTGAAGGAGCCAATGAAAACTGGGCCTTATCCAGTGGTTCATGGTTAATTGAGTTTGACAAAAATCATATTATTCCAGCCAATACTGGAGATAATGGTTGTGTCAAAGGGGATTTAAAAAATGTAAAATACAGTGAAGTAAAACCTGGTTTGGTTTTAATGCAAGGAAACTTTACCAAAACTCCTGCTGTTGGGAACTTCCTTGTACTAAGACATGGTACTCGCGATCACGCTGGCATGTTTTTATTTCATAGTAAAAACACCAAACTAGAGAACATTAATGTCTATCATACTTCTGGTTTGGGCATCTTATCCCAATACTGTGAAAATATAGAAATGAGAAATGTCAATATGATTCCTAATCCTCATAAAAATCGCTACCTAAGTGGACATGATGATGGGTTGCACTTTATGGGTTGTAAAGGGGAACTCATCATCGATAATTGCGATGCGCAAGGATTAATGGATGACCCTATCAACATTCACGGTACTTATGTACCCGTAGTTGAAAAAGTAGATGACTATTCCCTAAAATGCAAATTTGGTCAAGATATGTCTCACGGTTTATTATGGGCAGTCGTTGGAGATCAAGTGGGCTTTATTCAAAAGAAAGAAATGAATACCTTATCCTATGGTACTGTTTCCAGTTTTGAACCTTTAGATGTTGATCATTTTATTATTCGATTCAAAGATAAAATCCCCGCTACCCTAGATGCTAACTTTGTTTTAGAAAACATGAGTTGGACACCCAATGCTACCATTACAAATTGTTTTGTAGGTAGTAACCGAGCCAGAGGGTATTTGATCTCTACACCAGGGAAAGTACGTATTGAAAATAACATCTTTGAAACCAGCGGTTCGGCCATTCTTATTGCTGGAGATGCCAATTACTGGTACGAAAGCGGTGCAGTAAAAGATATTACTATTAAAAATAATGAATTTAGATTTCCGTGTAATTCGTCGTACTATCAATTCTGCGAAGCTGTGATTAGTATTTATCCTGAAATCCCAACACCAAATCCTTCGCAGCCTTTTCATAAAAATATAAAAATCGAAAACAACAGTTTCAATCCATCTGATTACCCCCTACTGTATGCCGTATCGGTAGACGGATTAAGTTTTAAAAACAATACCATCAAACGCAGTTTTGCTTTTACCCCTTGGTATCCTGAAAAATACAATTTTCGACTTGAGGCTTGTAAAAATGTAACCATTAGTGGAAATAAAATAGGAAAAGACGTATTGGGAAAAAACATCCTTCTTAAAGGAATGAAACGCGAAGAATTAAAGCTAACCAATACCGAATTAAGTGTTGAAATGGCACAAACTTCAAGCAAAGATTCACAGCCTTAATACAGGAAAAAAGGATATTTCTTAACTCCAAAAAGAGCTAATAGTCCTTGCGATAAATAAAACATACACCAGCTTTAATGAGCTGGTGTTAACTAAATCTCTGTCCATAATCATTCTTCATTGGATGAGCTCCGAGAGTATGATAACGCTTTAAAAATAACTTCTTAGTTACTTATATACTGGTCAACTTATGAATAAAAAATATACCATTAAAGATATTGCCCACCTCGCAGGAGTTTCTAAAGGCACCGTTGACAGAGTGCTACACAAGAGAGGAAAAGTTTCTCCATTAGCCTTAGAAAAAGTAAACGAAGTTTTAAATGTCATTCATTACGAACCCAATCTTATTGCCCGAAATTTAAAAAACAATAAGGTTTATCATATTTGTATCCTACTACCCGATCCTAAAATCGATCCTTATTGGTTACCGTGTATCCACGGTATAAAAGAGGCGGAAGCCGAATTTAAGGCCTACAATATACTGGTAGAAACCTTTTATTTCGACCCTGAAAAAACAACATCGTTCACTACTACTAATGACACCATAATAGCCAAAGCGCCCGATGCCGTTTTATTGGCTCCTTTATTCCATAAGGAAACCTTAGATGCTATCCATAAATACGACTCTTTAAAGATTATTGTGAACACTTTTAATAACCAGGTAGAATCGACTTCGATCAAAAATTTTGTTGGGCAAGATCTATTTAGAAGCGGCCGTGTCGCGGCAAAACTATTAAATTCGATTTTAGATAAAGGTCAGATTGCCATCATTCATATCGACGAGACTTATGAGAATGCGATTCACATGCAGGAAAAAGAGCGAGGTTTTAGAAACTATTTTAGCGAAACAGACCAATTAGCGTATCAGATTGCTACTTTGAACTTCAAAAGTCAAAATATCGAAGTTAGCTTAAAACAGTTCATCAATGAAAACCCTGAATTGTCTGCTGTTTTTATTACCACCTCCAAAGCTTATCAAATAGCCAAAACCATCAGTGCTGTTGAACATAAAAAAATTCGCATTATTGGCTACGATTTAATCGATGAAAATGTCAACCATCTCAATCTTGGTGTCATTGACTTTTTAATTCACCAAAACCAAAAAAGACAAGCCTATCTTGGCCTCACCTATTTAGTAGACCATTTTCTATTTCATAAAGAAACCCCCGCGGTAACCCTTTTGCCAATCGACATCATCAACTCTGAAAATGCGGCATTTTATAAAGAACAATCCATGGTTTAACAGCCATGCTACACCAAATACATCCTATTAGATTCGAATTCCTCTTTCCTATTGCGTAATACAAGAAGAGGAATCAGACTAATCCCTTTGGGCCTCCTGCTCTTTCAACACTACGTTACGCTTACTCACTCTTCATTAAAACCAACGCTTTGCTTTATTAATGCTTTCTTATGCGCAACCAAAAAAAAATCCCACTGGATTTTCTTAAAGAGCTTTCTATTATCCCAGTTACCAAATACGTGTCCCTTATTTCCTTCCAAAACAAACAAGCATACCTAAAATTTTAACTAAAAAAAGCCTGCGAATCGTCACGAGAATTTGAGCAACATTACGCCACAACAACTCGCTACAAAAAAACTTAAAATATCCTGTTTTACAGCTTCATAACAGCCCAATATATCACAAAAAATTAACAATAATACGTCTAAATCCTCAAGAGCACTTCCACTCTATGAATAAGAATTCCATAACTTTTTCATCAATCTAATTCTATATTTTGTCATCTAATAATAATTATGTGCAAAATTGCAATTTTTCAACAAAAATGAATCCTCATTTTTTTTAGCAAAAAACTAGAATTTTACGACTAAAAAAACATTTCTACTAATTTTTATGTGCTCGAGAACACAAATATCGTGTGTTCGAGCACATTTTTAGTGCATTTCCTTGTTTAATATAAATTAAATATATAGTTTCGTCATATCTTAATAAAAACACACCTTTTTTCTGTTAAAGAATTGTGATGAAATAAACAAGAAAAAGAGGATGCAATTAAGAATACATAAATAAAATTCAAAACCCTTTTATAGGCTAAAGAATAATTAATTGAGATTTCATTTAAGGTCATTTTCCTTAGAGCTATTATTATAAAGAGATTACCAGTTCACGTAGAACGCATTATTAACCAACCCCATTTTTAAGAATATGAACTTATTAATTGAAAAAAAACCTAGAAGTTTGCGGTTTCAAAAATTATCTAGTAAGGAAGTCAAATTAACAGTGCTTTCATTGTTAGCATTCACGTTCCAGATTTCAACAGCTGCTCCGACCAAAAAAATCAGCACAAACAGCATTGATTTATCATTAATTCAAAAAATTGTTAAGGGTAAAGTCACAGATACTAATGGAGTCCCTCTTCCTGGGGTGAATGTTCTAGTAAAAGGAACAACCATCGGTGTACAAACCGATTTCAATGGTGAATTTGCCATTGAAGTGGCAGACCACCAAACGGTGTTGATCATTTCATATATGGGAATGCAGGAGCAAGAAGTAACGGTAGGCAAAGGACCAATCTCAGTTACCTTAAAAGAAGCCGGGCAACAAATGAACGAAGTTGTTGTGGTTGGTTACTCTAAAATAAAAAAACAAAGTCTTACAGGAGCATTACAAACTTTAGACAACAAAAAGTTAACCAATGTAACCACTCCATCTGTAGAGAATTTATTAGCTGGTAAAGCAACCGGAGTAAATGTAACTTCTGGAAATGGAAAACCAGGAGATGCAGGTAAAATAGTTATCCGTGGAAAAACCACTGTTAACGGAAGCACAGATCCATTATGGGTAATTGATGGTGTTATTGTAGGGAGTAGTTCAGGAAACATGAATCCTGCTGATATCGAAACTTTAACCGTACTTAAAGATGCGGCTTCTACTGCTGTTTATGGTTCACAAGGAGCAAATGGTGTTATTGTTGTGACCACAAAAAGTGGTAAAAATGGAAAAGCAACTATTAATGCCTCTATGAAAACTGCTGCAACAACTGTAAATTCAGGAAATTTCAGCATTATGAATGGAGAAGAATTATACGACTTATACGATTCATTCGCTAATAAACAAGATTTTAGTAATGTTTGGTGGTGGAATCCACAATTGAGAAATAAAAATTACGATTGGTGGAAAAATGCGACGAGAACCGGTATTGCAAAAGATTTTAACCTCTCTATAAACGGGGGTACTGATGTCTTTAAAAGTTATGTTTCTCTTGGTGTTTATGATGAGACAGGTGCTGTAAAAGGATATGATTACACGCGTTACAACTTACTTCTTAAATTTAGTTATAAAGTAAACGACTGGTTAACCATTCGTCCTCAAGCCAATATTACTCGTATTGAAACCAACGACCAACAACATGATGTAGGGGCTATGTATGGTAATATGCCTTGGGATAATCCCTACCTAGCTGATGGTACTTTGGTAGGAAACCAACCAAACCCTACTTGGGTAAATACAACTGGTTCAAACTATTTGTATGACTTACAATGGAATTTTGCAGAATCTGAAAGATATGCGGTACGAAGCAATTTAGACTTTGATATTAAATTCAATTCTTGGTTGACCTTTACTTCTACCAATAACTATACTTTTTCAAACTTCAATTCAATGAATTACACCGATCCTAGATCATCTGGAGGATTGGCCGTCAAAGGAAGAATTGAAGACAACACCAGTAGCAACAATCGTCTTTATACAAGTCAATTGTTTAAATTCAATAAATCCTTTGGTGTACATGCTTTAAACGCGGTTGCAGGGTATGAGTGGAATGAATATAGTGGTAAAAGTACAGTAGGAGTTGCCACAGGTCTACCTCCTGGGTTTATCGTTTCAGATGCTGCCGCTGTCCCAGAAAAAGTGGGTGGAAGCAGATCCGAATGGGCTGTACAATCCTTGTTAGCCAACATCAATTACACTTATGACGACCGTTACATGGCACAATTTTCATTGCGTCGTGATGGAGCTTCTAATTTTGGAAAAAATGCACGATATGGTAATTTCTTTTCTATCAGTGGTGGTTGGAATATCCATAAAGAAAGTTTCTTTACAGCAGATTATATCAACAACTTGAAACTAAGAGCAAGTTATGGTTCGGTAGGAAATAGACCAACAGGCTTATACTTACACTTACCGTTATACTCTGTGGAATCTAGTTATAATGAAAACCCTGGAGCTCTTATTTCACAAATTGCAAATCCTAATTTAAGTTGGGAGAAAACCTTTACAGCTGGTGTTGGTTTAGATGCTAGCTTTTTCAACAGAGTGAATGTAACCTTGGATTATTATGATAAAGACACCTCAGGTTTATTATATCAAGTACCCCTTCCGGGAGTTATTGGAGTAACAAGCATCTGGAAAAATGTTGGTGCTGTAAGAAACAAAGGTTTTGAGGCTACGGTTAGTGTAGATGTTATCAAGAATAAAAATTGGTTATGGAATGTAGATGCTAATATTGGTTTCAACAAAAATGAAGTAACGAGTCTTTACGGAACCAAACAACAAATTATCGTAGGGGACGGAAGCAATATTGCGGGTTCAGCGTACAAACTATTAAAACCTGGCTATGATGTAGATACTTGGTATCTTACCGAGTGGGCTGGCGTAGATCCTGCTACTGGTAAAGCGCAATGGTTTAAAACAGATGCCACTAGTGGAGAGCGTGTTAAAACATTTAGCTATGGTGATGCCTCAAAAAACCAAATTGCTGCTGGAGCATACACCCCAGATTATTATGGTGGATTTTCAACATCTTTAACCTATAAAAATTTCGATTTAGGAGCTGTCTTTAGCTACTCAGTAGGAGGTAAAATTTACAATTATGCTCGTGCGGAATTTGATTCCGATGGAGCCTATACAGACAGAAATCAAATGAACCTTCAAGAGGGTTGGAACCGTTGGGAAAAACCAGGTGATATTGCCACACACCCACAGGCCATTTATGATAACAATAGTCAATCAAATAAATCATCTACTCGTTTCTTAGAAGATGGATCTTACTTAAAAATGAGAAGTCTCTCGTTTGGATATAATGTACCTGTTGAGCGTTTGAACATCTCTAGCTTAAGATTATTTGTCTCTGGAGAAAACTTATTCACCATAACAGATTTCTCAGGTGTTGATCCAGAGATCCCACCTTCAGAAGCTAGCGGTGTAAGATCGGTAACAGGAGTTGCTACCTCTGTATACCCTCAGACACGCAAATTTGTACTAGGTTTAAATCTTACTCTTTAAAAAAAAAATCATGAAAAAAATATTTATATTATGTATGGCCTTAAGTTTTCTATCTTCATGTGAATTAGATCGAGAACCATACGGATCATATACACAGGATAAAATTTTACAAGACAAAGTAGCTGCTGTAGAAGTATTACTTAGTGGATGTTATGCACAACTTAAAGGATGGTCTGATGTCATGCACCGTGTTGGAGAATATCCAGGAGATAACATCATGATTAGAGGAACCTCTACTGATGCCTTCTATTCTTTTATTTCCTATCAGCATGTCACTAATAATGACAGACTATCTACATTTTGGAACAATAGTTATAAAATCATTTCACAATCAAGTGATTTAATGAAAATGATTTCCGAAGGAGAAAGCACTAAAACTGATCAACAGTTAGGAGAAGCGTATTACTTAAGAGGAATGATCTATTTTTACTTAACCCGTACCTATGGTAGACCTTATGCACAATCTCCTGAAACCAATTTGGGAGTACCAATCGTAAATGGATTACCAGCTGACATCGATAACATCAACCTTCCAGACAGAGCAACAGTAAAAGCTTCTTACGAGCAAGCGATTAGTGATCTTAAAAAAGGGGAAGCCTTAATGAATGAAAGCAGAACAGCTTCATATGCAACAAAAGAAGCAGCGCAAGCGATGCTTTCTAGAGTATACTTATATATGAGTGGAACATACGAGAGTCCAAATCAAGAATATGCTTCTTTATCGATTGACTATGCTAATAAAGTACTCTCTAGTGGTCGTTATAATTTGTTAAACAGAAATGACTTTATGAAATACAACACCTTTGCTCCAGATGCAAGCGGACAAACAGAAACTATTTTTGCTGTTAAACGTGTCGCATCAGAATTCTCAGGTGATGATCATTATTATGGAATTGGAGGTATGTATGCCAACATTCAAGGACAAGGATGGGGAGAAATGTATGCTAGTGCTAAATACCTTGATTTGTTACGCAAATCAGGTATGAAAAAAGATGCAAGATGGGCGTTTGTCGATCCACAATATGAATTAGATGCTGCAAACAATAAAACAGCAGCTTTCCGTTTTATCACGGACTCAAAAGATGCTACTGGTACACAAACAGGATACAACTATATACAGCAGCCACTTAAGACTAATTCAAATGGTTCTTATTATATCACTATCGGAACTACAGATTATAATCTTACAGCAGTTAATGTTGCTGAAAACCAATACGCTATTACTTATGAAGGTAAGACCTACACAGGGGAGAAAGATTATATGATGTTATTAAATCGTGTCTATCCAATGTATTACATTACGAAGTGTTCTCTACAAGACAACAGTTCTCATCTACACTCACCTACTATTTCAAGATTAGCAGAAATGTACTTGAATATGGCTGAAGCCTATGCTAAAAAAGGAGACTACACCAATGCCTTGACCAACTTGAACATTATTCGTGAAAGAGCAATCGTAGGTGGTGGTTATACTTCATTAAACAGTACAAATGCAGTACAACGTATCGATGAAGAACGTCAATTAGAGCTTGCATTTGAAGCACACCGTGGCTATGATGTTTACAGAAATGGACAAACCATGACTCGTCATTATCCTGGTCCTCATAAACCAATGATTGATTTTCCAGCATCAAGTCTAAGAGTAGTACAATATATTCCACAATCGGAAATCAACGCATACCCAGGAACTTTGACTCAAAATCCGTAATTTATTTAGATTGTTTGTTTTTGAAGCCTCTCTAATTTGGTAGATTAGAGAGGCAATTTTTAAAAAGTAAAAAAAACTAATTACACAGAAAATGAAAAACTTATTTTGCTTATTTCTTGCTTCGTTATTCATGTCTTTCACTGGAATTGATCCCAATGAAAATCCAGCGAAAAACAATCCAAAAACGACTATTTCTTTGCCTTTGGCTGGAAATGCATTTAGTTCTAAACATTTAGAAGACAATAACAGCATTACCAATCGCGGTATTGAAAACTGGACGGACTCGAAGGAATTTTTTACGGCCTACTTTAGAGTTTCTAAAGCGGGAACCTTTCAAATTACCGTTGAAGAATCCGTAACGGTTTATGGTCCATCAGAACTGGAGTTTTCGATTAACAATGTAGCTAAAAAAGTAAAATTCGATACTTCAAAAAAAGCCATCACAGTAGGAACTTGGAAAGTTAACAAGGAAGGTTATGTGGCCATTAAAATAAAAGCCATCAACAAAACAGGAGACCGCTTTCCCTCTCTTGATCGCTTAACTATTTCAAGTGCAGACTATGAGGGTAAAATCTCTTATGTCCCGAACAATGAAGGGAGTTTTTATCACTGGGGACGTCGTGGTCCATCGGTACATTTAAACTATCAAGTACCTGAAACCACCAATGCAGCCTGGTACTACAACGAAGTTACCATCCCTGTAAATGAAGACAAAGTTGGTTCGTATTTTATGGCCAATGGTTTTGGAGAAGGCTATTTTGGTATTCAAGTAAACTCACCAACCGAAAGAAGAGTTTTATTTTCTGTTTGGAGTCCCTTTACAACAGATGATCCGGCTAGCATTCCAGAGACGCATAAAATTAAAATGCTTAAAAAAGGAGAAAATGTGCATACTGGTGAATTCGGAAACGAAGGATCAGGTGGTCAAAGTTATCTGAAATACAATTGGAAGGCAGGAACTTCTTATAAATTTCTATTGAGTGGAATACCGCAAAAGAACAATACGACCAATTACACAGCCTATTTCTTTGCTCCTGAATTGAATAAATGGTTATTAATCGCTAGCTTTAGCCGCCCAGAAACGAATACATATTTAAAACGTTTTCATTCGTTTCTAGAGAATTTTATTCCCGAACAAGGAGATCTATCGCGTAAAGTTTTATTCAATAATCAATGGGTTTGTGACGACAAAGGGAATTGGTCAGAAATCAACACCGTTCGTTTTACAACAGACAATACTGGAACTAAAGAATACCGAATGGATTTTGCAGGTGGACTGGATCAGAATTCCTTTTATTTGAAAGATGGAGGTTTTTTCAACAATTACACCACTCCAAAAACAAGTTTTACTAGGCCCTTAAACAATAAAAAGCCTGAAATAAATTTCAATAATCTACCTTAAATAGGTATTTGTATAAAGCAACAACACAAAAACAATTTTTCCTGATAATCAACAGTACGATTATCAAACAAATCAAATTAATTAAATTATGAAAACTAGTATTTTTAAATTCATGTTAGTGGCTTGTCTTTTGTTTGGATGGACAAGTGCATCAGCACAAATGATCAAAACTAAAGCACCTGCACGTGCAAAAGGACAAGAAGATGTTCTACGTTTAGCAACTGCACCAATCCCAACTGTCCGTGTGGCTTTTATTGGTTTAGGAATGCGTGGACCAGGAGCTGTAGAACGTATGACACACATACCAGGTGTGGAAATCGTAGCACTTTGTGATATGTTAGAAAAAAACACACAATCAGCTAATGAAATTTTAACCAAAGCTGGACTTCCAAAAGCATTAGAATTTTCTGGAGATGAAAACGCTTGGAGAAAAGTTACCGCTTTACCAAACGTAGATTTAGTATACATCGCTACAGATTGGAAACACCATGCACAAATTGGTGTTCAAGCAATGAAAGACGGTAAACACGTTGCCATTGAAGTTCCAGGTGCAATGAATATGAAAGAAATCTGGGATCTTATTGATACTTCTGAGAAAACGCGTAAGCACTGTATGCAACTTGAAAACTGTGTATATGACTTCTTCGAATTGACTACATTAAACATGGCTCAACAAGGTTTATTTGGAGAGATTCTGCATGCTGAAGGTTCTTACATTCACGGTCTACAACCTTTCTGGGGTGAATACTGGAATAACTGGAGAATGGATTACAACATCAAACACCGTGGAGATATCTATGCAACACATGGTATGGGACCTGCTTGTCAGGCGTTAAACATTCACCGTGGTGATAAAATGAATTTCTTAGTTTCTATGGATACAAAAGCAGTTGGAAACCCTGCTTTCATCAAAGAAAAAACAGGAAAAGAAATTAAAGACTTTAGAAATGGTGATCACACCATGACGATGATTCGTACTGAAAACGGGAAAACAATTCAAATTCAACATGATGTTACATCTCCTAGACCTTATAGCAGAATGTATCAATTAAGTGGTACTAAAGGTTTTGCAAACAAATACCCTTTCGAAGGATATGCTTTAGACGGTAAAGAATTAAGTGATGACGTAAAACCAAACCACGAGAAGTTGAGTGCACACTCTTATGTTCCTGACGAGGTTAAAAAAGCTTTGATGCAAAAATACAAACACCCAATGGTGAAGAATATCGAAGAGCAAGCGAAAAAAGTGGGTGGACACGGTGGAATGGATTTCATCATGGATTACCGTTTGATTCACTGTTTACAAAAAGGACTTCCTTTAGATATGGATGTTTACGATTTAGCAGAATGGTCTTGTTTAGCTCCATTAACTGAAATCTCACTTGATAACGGTTCTGCTCCAGTAGAAATCCCAGATTTCACACGTGGTGGATGGAACAAATTAAAAAAATTAGAATTTTCAGAATAATATGTTTGGTTAGTTAAGTAGCAACAAGAGGACACTTTTTAAGGACGTCCTCTTGTTCGTTATGTACAACTTGCCTCAATCAAATCAGTTCTAGATTCTTTTTTGAAATTCGCATCAACCAAAAAACCAATTTCACAATATATTTTAATCATTACTTCTATTAAAAATGAAAAAAGTCTATTTAACCCTCCTATTTTCTCTTCTGACCCTCTCGGCCGTAACGGCCCAGCAAAAACAAACTTTTGCGATTAGTGATGGTCATTTTTTATTAAACGGGAAACCAGTACAAATTCACTCAGGTGAAATGCATTATTCTCGTATTCCTCAGCCTTATTGGCGTCATCGTCTAAAGATGATGAAATCGATGGGTTTAAATGCGGTAGCGACCTATGTCTTTTGGAACTACCACGAAACAGCTCCAGGAGTTTGGGATTTTAAATCGGGAAACAAAAACCTAGCTGAATACATCAAAATAGCACAAGAAGAAGGTCTATTCGTTATTTTACGTCCAGGTCCTTACGTATGTGCTGAATGGGAATTTGGAGGTTATCCATGGTTCTTACAAAATGTTCCCAATATGGTCATTCGCGGTTACAATAAAGAATATTTAAGCGCTACCAAAGCCTATTTTACTGAGCTATACAATCAAGTTAAAGACTTGCAAATTACCAAAGGTGGTCCCATCATTATGGTACAAGGCGAAAATGAATTTGGTTCGTATGTTGCCCAACGTAAAGATATTCCCTTAGCTGATCATAAAAAATACAGCGCAGCGGTTTTTCAACAATTAAAAGATCTTGGCTTTGAAGTTCCTTTCTTTACTTCTGACGGAAGTTGGTTGTTCGAAGGTGGTGCTTTACCAGGTGCCTTGCCAACCGCCAATGGCGAGAGTGACATTAAGAAATTAAAAGATGTTGTCAATAAATACAACAATGGTCAAGGCCCTTATATGGTAGCGGAATTTTATCCAGGTTGGTTGGATCATTGGGCAGAACCGTTCCCAACACAAGCACCAGAAGAAACGGCTCAGTTGACCAAAAAATACCTAGACAATCAAGTTTCATTCAACTATTATATGGTTCATGGTGGAACAAATTTCGGTTTTACTACTGGAGCCAATTACGATAAAGAACATGACATTCAACCCGACATGACTTCTTACGATTATGATGCTCCTATTAGTGAAGCAGGTTGGGCCACTCCAAAGTACAATCTACTTAGAGAGTTATTAAAAACAAAAGAAACTCCTGCAGTTCCTGAAAAAATGCCAATCATTACCATTCCTAATATTGCTTTGACTAAAGCGGTTGATTTAGCTGATTTAAAAGCTAAAATCACTCCTGTTACTAGTGATACCCCCCTAACGTTTGAACAACTAAACCAGGGTGATGGATATGTATGGTACAGCAAAAGATTCACCCAACCCATTAGCGGAAAACTAGAACTAAACGGATTACGCGATTATGCCGTAGTGTACGTAAATGGTAAAAAAGTAGCCGAATTAAACCGTTACTACAAAAAATACGACTGTGAAATTGACGTTCCTTTCAATGCTACTTTAGACATTATCGTAGAAAACATGGGACGTATCAATTATGGCTCTCAAATTAATGCTAACAATAAAGGAATCATTAGTCCGGTTATCATTAATGGTGAGACGATTACGGGAGATTGGAAAATGTATCAGTTACCAATGGCCCAAGAGCCTGATTTAACTGCTTATAAAAATTCAGCTAAAATAGACCGCCCAACTGTATACCAAGGTACTTTTACCCTGAGTAAAACTGGAGATACGTTTTTAGATATGCGTGATTGGGGCAAAGGAATTGTCTTTGTAAACGGTATCAATATTGGACGTTACTGGAGTGTTGGTCCGCAACAAACCCTTTACCTACCAGGATGCTGGCTTAAAAAAGGCAAAAACAATATTGTTATTTTTGAACAAAAGAATCAAACCTTACAAAAGGGAGTAAAATCAATTAGTACACCTGTACTACAAGATTTAAGACCTGAAAAAGGACAATGGTAGTCTTTTATAGTAAACAAAAAGCCATCGAGAAATCGATGGCTTTTTGTTTATAAATACAGTACGAAATTACTTCCAGTTAAAAGTAATTCGTTTTTCGATTTCGGTATTCAAACTCAAGAAAACAGGACAAGTCATCGCTGCTCTTTCTAATATCGTCTTACTTTTTTCATCTGCTACACCCTTCATTTCAAAAGCAATTTCAATCGCGCCTATTCTTCTTGGTTCAGCATTCATGATCTTAGTCACTTCCGCAGTCGAATCGTTAATATTTACATCCATATCACGCGCTTTGATTCCCATGATGGTCATCATACAACTTGCCAATGCGTTAGCTACTGTATCGGTTGGAGAAAAGGCCTCGCCTTTTCCGTTATTGTCTACTGGTGCATCTGAGATAATCTCACTTCCTGATTGCACATGGATTGATTTTGTTCTTAAATCGCCTAAATAGGTTACTTTTGATGTCATTAATTTGCTACTTTTAAAGTTAAATCGGTATCGTAATATAAAATGTAAACACCTTTATTTGCGTGCCCACCATCTTCTTTTTTATAGAACTGAAATTTATTATCCACCTGTTCTGTGGTCATTAAATCAGTTGTTTCTTGATACGTTTTTCCTTGTACCAAACGCATCATAGTATCAAAAGTTACGTCAAATCCTCTAGTTGCATAAGTATTTGGATTCACTTTATTTTTTAATCTGTATTCTTTTTCAAAAACTAAAACAGCAGCTTCATCGCTTTCACGAGTCACAGAAGGATACATCAATTTCAATTTTACTAATTGATCAAAATTTATTTCATCGGTATCCAATGTACTGTTTGGCTCTAAAATCACCAATTGTACCTGACAGCTCTTTTGTGCATCAATTAGCGCTTTTATCGTTGTTCTAACCATAGCTGTATTAGCGGTCTCCATTACCACATAATTGATTCTATTAGGTAACAATAAACTTTTTAAGCTAGAGACATCTAGACCACCTGTTTCGGTTAAATTGGCAAAAACAACGCCCTTTTGCTTTTGTTTGATATAATTGATTACTGATTCTTTCTTTCTATCAACCACGGCAACAATATTTCCGTTTTTTGCACGCATATAGTCGAAAACAGCATTTCGCACCACATCACTTCCTGGTATGGTCTGATACAAATTATCAATCGGATTTGCACTATCTTTAGACAAAGGTGAAATCACTGGAACATTATACAAACGAAGCGTATTGGCCGTAGCCTCAGCATTGTTTTGATAAAATGGACCTACTACAGCATCGGCATCTTGCAATTTATTCTGTGCTAGCAAATTCGATACATTCGAAGTGTTTTTTGTTTCCTGAGAATCGTAAATCGCCACATCTATTGGCAACTTTAACGCTTTAGCAGAATCGATTGCCATCATTGCACCTGAATAAAAATCAAGTGTCATATTCAAAAATTTATCCCCTTTAATTCGGCTTGAGGCACTAAGGGTGTCTCCTTGCATTTTGGCCAAATTAAACGGCAGTAATAAAACTAATTTCTTGCGATCGTTTTGACCTCTTTTTTTGGTTAACTCCACCACTTCAGGAGCAGCAGCCACCGTTTCTGATTTTACTTTCTCCACAATTTTGATCGTTCCTGCATTTTCAACTGCTTTTTCAATTACAGGCTGTTGTTGTGCAATAATAGGTGCTGGTGCCAAATATCCTGTTGGAACTTTTAAAACCATTCCTTCTTTTACGCCCTCGGTAAGTGTCGGGTTTAACGCCACTAATTCCTCTTGTGTCAAATGAAAAGTCCTCGATAAACTATAAAAAGTTTCTTTAGGTTTCACCTGATAATCCATATAAGTTGTGGCTTTTTTAGTTGCTCCAACTGTTTTTTTAGTTTCAACAGCCTTAGCTACATTGCTCACTGGAGTTGCTGCTTCAGTTTTAGGTGCGATTCCTTTTATGGTCAATCGATACCCAATCGGTAAATTAGCTACAATACTAGGATTACGTCGCTCTAAGTCCTCAATGGTCGTACTGTATTTTTTAGCAATCGAAAATTTAGTTTCTTTTGCTAAAACATCATGATAAACATACTTTTCTTGAGCGCTTGTTTTGGCAGTTTTATTTGATGCTACGGCTGCTTTAGCGGCAGATCCTTTTGCAGGAATCACCAATTTTTGTCCAATTTGGATACCCGTTTTTTCCAGAAAAGGATTGGCTGCTTTCAAAGCTTCGTCTGAAATACCATACTTTTTTTCTATACTGTAAAAAGTTTCCTTTGGCTGCACCTCGTGGATCATTTCCTTGGTATTCCCCCCTGTTTTTATAACAGTCGTTTCCTGTTTTGCTGCAACCGAGGCTACTTTGCCTGTATGGGTGGGTATCAACAAAACTGAATTTGGCGTTAATCCTCTACGCGCATCCGGGTTTAGAGCGTATATATCATAAGGAGTAACTTTAAATTTTACTGCAATTTGATTAATCGTTTCTCCACTTGCGACAGTATACTTCACTACTTTTTCCTGAGAAAAAGCGGAACTCGCAACAAAAAAAACTAAGGACAATAAAGGTGAATAATATTTCATATATAGGACTTAAACAATTTAATTTCTAGTTCACAAACGACTCCTTTTTCTTCAAACAAGATTCGGGCCACTTGTCATGCCACACTAATTATTACTTAGGTTAACTTCTACCTTAGCGATAATACTGTTTTTATATAACTCATTTTCTTTATTTTTCTTGTATTTAGGGATCACTTCTTCCTTATTTAAGTATCCAAATAGACCAATACAGTGGGAAATAACCTTAATTTTCAATAAAAAACTAGTGCTAAAATATACAGAATCAATGAGTTTCACAATCCACTCATCTCTTAGTATTGCTACTGTAAATATACCTAAATCTAGATAAAAGCCGTTTGAAACTTCTCTAAGATTATCATAAACTTCAGCGCTGGGGATTTCGCACCTTAAAAGTGGCTTGTTAGACTGCTGATCCTTCATCTCTTATCCAATAATACAAGTACACCATCAAAATCACAGAAAAACCTCTTCTAAATTGTAGGCAAAAAAAAAGCATTACTAAAGTAATGCCTCTTTTTTTTTAAAACGATGTCCTATTCCCACTCAATAGTTGCTGGTGGTTTTGAACTAATATCATAAACGACACGATTCACGCCTTTTACTTTATTAATAATATCGTTTGATACTTTCATCAAGAAATCATATGGTAAATGTACCCAGTCAGCTGTCATACCGTCAGTAGATTCAACAGCTCTAAGCGCTACTACTTTTTCATAAGTACGCTCATCACCCATTACTCCAACACTATTTACCGGAAGCAAAATAGCTCCAGCTTGCCAAACTTTATCGTACAATCCCCAAGACTTTAAACCGTCAATAAAAACAGCATCAACATCTTGTAAAATCTGTACTTTTTCAGGTGTAATATCTCCTAAAATTCTAATTGATAATCCAGGTCCTGGAAAAGGATGTCTTCCTAATAATTCTGGATCTATTCCTAAACTAGCTCCCACTCTTCGAACTTCGTCTTTAAACAACATTCTAAGTGGTTCTACAATTTTTAATTTCATATAATCTGGTAACCCACCAACATTGTGGTGTGACTTAATCGTAGCCGAAGGTCCTTTTACAGAAACAGACTCGATAACATCAGGATAAATAGTTCCTTGAGCCAACCATTTAACATCTTCAATAAGGTGTGATTCATCATCAAAAACTTCGATAAATACACGACCAATTGTTTTACGTTTGGTTTCTGGATCACTAATTCCTGCTAATTGGCCAAGAAAACGATCTCCAGCATCCACTCCTTTTACATTTAATCCCATTCCTTTGTATTGATCCAATACATTTTGGAATTCGTTTTTACGAAGTAAACCGTTATTAACAAAGATACAATATAGGTTTTTACCAATCGCTTGGTGTAATAAAACTGCCGCTACAGTAGAATCTACTCCACCTGACAATCCTAAAACTACTTTATCATTTCCTAATTTTTCCTTCAATTCCCCCACCATCTCTTCAACAAAAGCATTTGGTGTAAAGTTTTGAGGAACTTCAGCAATATCTACTAAAAAGTTCTCCAACATTTTCGATCCATCTGTAGAATGGAAAACTTCTGGATGATACTGAATAGCGTAAGTTGTTTCACCTTCAATTTTGTAAGCAGCAAATTCTACATCGTGAGTACTGGCTAATTTCACAGCATTAGTTGGTAAGGCCTTAATACTATCACTATGACTCATCCAAACTTGACTGTTTTCAGAAACCCCTTTAAAGAAAACTTCATCCTCTTTAATATAAGATAAATTAGCTCTACCATATTCTCTGGTGTTCGAAGCAGCTACTTCACCACCACTAAAGTGAGCTAAATATTGTGCTCCGTAACAAACGGCCAATAAAGGAAGTTTGCCTCTAATTTGCGATAAATCAGGATGCGGAGCATCTTCTGCACGAACAGAAAATGGGCTTCCTCCCAAAATTACGGCTTTATAAGGTGATAAATCACTTGGAAAGTGATTGTAAGGAAAAATTTCGCAGAATATATTTAATTCGCGAACTCTACGCGCAATAAGCTGAGTATATTGCGATCCGAAATCTAAAATAAGTACGTTGTGTTGCATGCGCAAAAATACTTTTTATATTCGAATTTGAAAAATTGATTTTTAATTTTTTTTTAGCTTTTCTTTTTATCCGTTTCTAACAGCCTATAATTTTGAATCTTAGGTCATAAAAAACAGCGCTCTTTACCGGCTAAAACCTAATCTATTGAGAAGAAATTACTCTTTGGTAACCAATATAGAAGCCTTAAAACCAGCGGCAAGATTATCCCAGTACTCATTAGCGACCAAGGTACCTTTATCATCGTAAACACGAATTTCAGCCGTGTTCCCACCTAAACTACCAATATTTAAAGCCTCAAAGTCTAATTTATTAAAACCATTGACCAGTACTATTTTGACATCTTTAAAATTAGCATCCAAAAACAATTGATCTCGGATCACTAGATCATTAGAAGATACTTTTACTAAATCTCCATCTATGGCTCCAAAATCGCGGAATTTTACCACAAAAAATTCCGATTTGGTTTTAAACTCCCCTAAGGATATATTTTTTTTAATCAATGTTCCTCTACCTTCTCTTAAACCAGCGGCTTTTAAAGCTTTATCCAAATCTTTCTCCATTTTTGCTACATAACGATCCCCCGGATTAGCGAACCCAGTTTCAGTAGACATGGTAAACTTACTTTTCTCAACCCCTATTTGAAATTGCGATTTTGGAGTTATACTCGTATGATCAAAAACGTTTGGGGTTTTAATACTTGGTATATCACTATTTTCCCCTTGAGGATTTTTGACCTCTGGAATCGGCATTTTTTTAGTTTTTGCACTAAACTTTGGAGCAGGTATAGCCTTAAATTTAGTACTAAATTCAGTTTGCGCAGTTACCGTTAGAGCGGTCAAAAATAAGATATAAAATAAGATATGCTTCATTGAAAAAGTATTATAGAATCGGCTTTTAAAAGTTGTCTCAAATCAATAGTATAGCATCACAAAAATAGCATAATTTACTAAGGCGCTACAACTTTAAGACTATTATAACAATATATTAGGCTAATTTTTAGAATCAAAAAACCTGCCAAGAATCATTATATTATCAAAAAATCCCCCTGTAGAAAGTCGTCCCGTCCTGTCTAAATCCAAATTACACACCATTTTTTCGTGTTAAAAAGCTACAGCACTTTGATAATTAACAACTTATACCTAACTTCAATGCTTTAATTTACCTTTATTAAAAATTCAAATAATATGGATTATATCGATTATTATAAAGTATTAGAAATCACCCCATCGGCTACAGAAGCCGAAATCAAAAAAGCGTATCGAAAACTGGCACGCAAATACCACCCTGATCTAAATCCGAACGATAAAGAGGCGGAGAAAAAATTCAAGGAACTAAACGAAGCAAACGAAGTTTTGAGCAACCCTGAAAATCGCAAAAAATATGATAAGTATGGAAAAGACTGGCAACATGCCGACGAATTCGAAAAAGCAGGTTACGATCCTAACCAACAACGCAGCTCGAGACAACAGCAAGCTAATCCAAACTATGCAGATTTTAGCGGAAGTGATTTCTCAGAAAGTGATTTTTCGGATTTCTTTAATTCCATGTACGGCGCTGGCGGAAGTTCTAGAAAACAGGCCAAATACAGAGGACACGATTTCAATGCTGAATTGCAATTAGACTTAGCCTCCGCTTACACTACACACAAACAAAATTTAACCGTAAACGGAAAGAACATCCGAATTACCATTCCCGCTGGAGTGGAAAATGGGCAAATCATAAAAATCCCAAACCATGGTGCCCCTGGAGCCAATGGAGGTCCCAATGGCGATCTCTATATTACTTTTTTAATTGACAACCATTCTGAATTTAAACGAGAGGGGAACCACTTGTACGCTGATGTGGATCTTGATTTATATACCGCCCTACTCGGAGGTGAAATTTTCGTGAATACTTTCGATGGAAAAGTAAAAATAAAAGTTCCGCCTGAAACCCAACCCGGAACAAAAGTAAAATTAAAAGGTAAAGGGTTTCCTGTATATAAAAAAGACAATCATTTTGGCGATCTCTATATTACATACACCATAAAACTTCCCACTCATTTATCCGAAAAAGAAAAACAACTATTCCAAGAATTAGCTAAAATAAGAAATCATGGATCCTAAAAATTTAATACTAATCAAACAATTTTGTTTGTATCACGAAATTGAAAACACTTTTATCAAAGAGTTGAAAAATTATGGCTTGATTGAAATTATCACCCTTGAAGAGGATGACTATTTGCCAACGGAACAATTACCCGCAGTTGAAAAAATGATACGTATGCACTATGATCTCAAAATAAACGTAGAGGGAATTGATGCCATAGCTCATCTCTTAAATAAAATTGAGGTTTTACAACAAAACCTTACGGCCGCTCAAAACAAACTACGTCTCTTTGAGCACTACGAAATAAAATAAAAACAGTGTCGAATCTCGATCAAAAATATCACAAAAAAGACTGAATTTCAAAATGATTTCAACTTAATTCCACTCTTTTTGATGCACATATTTTATAAATTGCAACGGTATTAACGAACCTGAATTTGTTTGAATTCAAAAGAACAATTTCATAAAACATAAAAAATGAAAAGAGAAAACATCTTAACAGGATCTCCTTGGGAAGACAAAATGGGGTATTGTCGCGCCGTGCGAATTGGCAATATTATTGAAGTTTCCGGAACAGTAGCTATTGTTGATGGGGAAAAAGTAACAGCAACTGATGCTTATGCTCAAACGTACAACATTATAGAACGAGTTGAAACGGTATTACAGGATTTAAATGTAGGCATCAAAGATGTGATCAGAACCCGTATTTTCACCACTGATATTTCTACTTTTGAAGAAGTAGCAAGAGCTCATGCTGCCTTTTTTAAAGATGTAAAACCTACCACAGGTTTTTATGAAATCAGCAAGCTGGTCGCTCCTGAATATTTAGTTGAAATTGAATTCACTGCTGTTATTCAAGGATAATTTTTTTTGCCACTGATTAAAAAAGATTAGTTTTGTTAAGGATTCTAAAACTCCTATTGTTTTGAAATCCGTTTTATTAATGTAATTCGTGGCAAAAAAATACTCCCCTAATTAATGAGCCTTCTACAATTAAAAGCGCTATCCTTCCTGGTTTTCAAATGGCTTCTCATTTGTATTTTAATAGGCCTTTTTTCAGGATCTGCTTCTGCTTTTTTTTTAGTTACTTTAGAATGGGTCACGCAATTTAGACTCCAACATAATTGGATTATCTGGTTTTTACCCCTAGGTGGCTTATGCATAGGAATGAGCTATCATTACTATGGAACGTCCGTAGTTAAAGGCAATAATTTATTATTGGAAGAATACGAAAGTCCCAAAAAAATGATTCCGTTTAAAATGGCTCCCTTAGTCCTTTTTGGAACCTTAGTCACTCATTTATTCGGGGGTTCGGCAGGTCGTGAAGGTACAGCGGTACAAATGGGAGGCGCCATTGCCGATCAATTCACCCGTCTTTTCAACTTAACCCATGCAGAACGAAAAACTCTAATCATTTTAGGAATAAGCGCTGGTTTTGCTTCCGTTTTTGGAACCCCACTGGCAGGAGCTGTTTTTGCTTTAGAGGTTTTATATTTTAGCAAAATAAACGTCAAGAGTATTTTCTTATCCTTTTTGGTCGCCTATGTAGCTTATTTTACCGTTGCGTTTTGGCAAGTAAAACATACCCATTACTTGATTCCTACCGTACCTGCACTCAGCCTCCCTACCTTATGTTATACCCTTATAATCGGTATTTTGTCTGGTTTTGCTGCTTTGTTGTTTTCCAGAAGCACTCACTTTTGGAGCACACTTTTTTCAAAAACTATTAAACACCCACCCTTTCGACCTTTTATTGGAGGTATCCTTTTAGCCCTGGCTATTGCCGGTTTTGGGTTCACAAAATTCTCCGGTTTAGGTGTTCCTTTTATAGTGGACTCCTTTTCAACGCCTAGTGCTTGGTACGATTTTTTGCTTAAAATTTTGTTTACGGGATTTACCCTAGGAGCAGGTTTTAAAGGAGGCGAAGTAACCCCCTTATTTTTTGTAGGCGCTACTTTAGGAAGTGC
This sequence comes from Flavobacterium sp. OHVDL-2026-0007, assembly GCF_059882335.1. Lineage (NCBI taxonomy): Bacteria > Pseudomonadati > Bacteroidota > Flavobacteriia > Flavobacteriales > Flavobacteriaceae > Flavobacterium > Flavobacterium sp. OHVDL-2026-0007. Next base: position 4,476,990 of record NZ_CM187612.1, on the reverse strand, counting down.
CTTATCCTTAATTATTCCCCTGCCTATAGCCTTTTTAGCTGGCTTGGGTTTTGTCGCCGTTTTTTCTGGAGCCACCCATACACCCATTGCCTGTACCCTTATGGGAATAGAACTCTTTGGTCTTCAACCTGGAATTTTCATCGCCATTGCTTGTGTCATGGCCTATTTTTCGTCAGGTACTGTGGGAATTTATAAATCCCAAATTATCAAGGGAGCTAAATACAAACTGTATCAGAAGTGGCTTTAATTTGGTCTGGGTTTAAAGTTATTTTTCAGCTAGAACGTACGGTGACCTTAGCCCCTCCTATCTGCCTAAAATCACTTTCACAAGCCAAGCCCAAAGTCAAATTAAAAACCCGAAACTAAGACTACAAAACAAGAATCCCTAAAAGTGTGTTAATCTCTAAAATGATTTCAACATTACATTAAAAAAATGTAAATTCGCACACTATGAAAATACAAGACATTCAAGCGTTAAAATTATTACTCGCAACCCCAAAGAAAATAGTTATCATTCCACATAGAGGTCCTGATGGTGACGCTATGGGCTCTACTTTAGGCTTATATCACTTTTTAGTAAAAAACAATCATCAAGCAACGGTAATTGCTCCTAATGACTTTCCTGATTTTTTAGCTTGGTTGCCAGGTTCTGAAACAGTAAAAATATTTGAAAAAGACACTCAAAATTGCACTAAAATATTAGAAGAAGCAGAGTTGATTTTTACCCTCGATTTCAATGCTTTTCATCGTACTGGTGAAATGGAACATACCCTGGCTAAATTAACAGCAACATTTGTCATGATTGATCATCATCAAAAACCAGATGATTATGCTGCTCTTACCTACTCGGATACTTCGTTTGGCTCTACTTGTGAAATGGTGTATAATTTCATTTCCTTTTTGGATAAAAAACAAGATTTAGACAAAACCATTGCTACTTGTATTTACACTGGAATTTTGACTGATTCTGGTTCATTTCGTTTTCCAGGAACAACAGGAAACACCCATCGCATCATTGCCGAACTCATCGATCTAGGAGTTGAAAACACACAAATCCCTGTTTTATTATTCGATAACAGTTCTTACAGTCGTTTACAATTATTAGGTCGTGCCTTGCAAAACTTGAAAGTTCTCGAGGACCACAAAACCTCTTATACGTCCCTGACACAAGATGAGTTAGATTCTTTTCATTACGTAAAAGGAGATACAGAGGGAATTGTCAATTATGGACTTAGCATAAAAGGGATCGTTTTTACTGCCATTTTTATTGAAAATAAAGAAGAAAAAATTATAAAAATATCCTTCCGTTCACAAGGTGGATTTGATGTTAATCAGTTTGCAAGAGACCATTTCAATGGAGGTGGTCATAGCAATGCTGCTGGTGGACGATCAGATGTTTCGATGGAAGAAACCCTTAAGAAATTTGAAGATTTAGTAACAAAACTAAAAATATAACCCCGTATGAACTACTTCAAAACCAGCACTTACACCCTACTCTTTTCTCTTCTATTGGTCAGTTGTAAGCAACACGAAGAAGCCAGAAGACCTATTTCAACAGCTTCGGGTACCTTCATGAAAAAATCAGTTGACCGCAATAAAAAATTAGTTGCTAGCGAAGAAGATGTTATCAAAAAAATCATTCAAAGCAATCCTAAGGTAAAATATTTTGCTACCCGAAAAGGCTATTGGCTTTCTTATGATGAAAGAAATCTAACCGATACAGCAACACCTAAAAGAGGAGATATTGCGTATTACAATCTAGAAGTAAAAGACATAAAGGGACAGCTCATTTATTCAGAAGCAGATCTTGGACCACAAACCTACTATGTAGACAAGCAAGAGATCATGATGGGCTTACGTGATGGTATCAAATTGATGCATAAAAATGAAACCGTTACTTTTTTATTCCCCTCACATATTGCTTACGGCTACCATGGAGACGATAAAAAAATAGGCCCCAACCAATCTTTAATTTGTACCGTAACGCTCCGCAATTTTGTACCTGACCCAACTGCAACTGAACCTGCTGCAGCTAGACAGACACCTAAACCTGCGACGGCAAAACCGGTAACTGAAACCAAAAAAGACACTATAAACCCATAAAAACCATTTTAAAAATGAAAAAAAGTATTTTACTCTTACTATTAGCGGTTACCTCCCTTTATTCTTGTAAAGATGAACATAGTAATCTGCCTGATGGTTTATATGCTGACATTGAAACCAATAAAGGACATATCATTGTGGCCTTAGATTATCAAAAAGCACCGGTTACTGTTGCTAATTTCATCAGTCTAGCAGAAGGTAAAAATGATTTCGTAACCAAAGATTACTTAAAGAAAAAGCCTTTTTTTAATGGCCTAAAATTCCATAGAGTAATTGAAAATTTCATGATTCAAACTGGAGATCCTGAAGGAACTGGTTCTGGAGATACTGGCTATAAATTTAAAGATGAAATCACAGACCTAAAATTTGACAAACCAGGGGTTCTTGCCATGGCAAATAATGGTCCTGGCACCAACAGCAGTCAATTTTTTATTACGCATGTAGAAACACCTTGGTTAGATGGTAAACACACCATTTTTGGTCATGTTGTTGAAAAAGGACAAGAAGTAGTCAACCAAGTAAAACAAGGTGATCAAGTCGTTTCTGTTACGATCATCCGAAATGGTGAAGCGGCTAAAAAATTTGATGCTGTAAAAGTATTTAACGATTACTTTTCTGCCATTGCTAAAGAGAAAAGTAAATACGCTGGAGCGCAAGAAGAGAAAGTTGCTTACTTGGCAGCTTTACGACCAAAAGCCACTAAAACTGCCGATGGTTTAGAATATGTTATTACTGAAAAAGGAGCTGGACAAAAACCAAAAACAGGAACACAACTTTACATTCATTACTCTGGTTTCTTGGAAGATGGAACTTTATTTGACTCTAGTGTAGAAGAAGTTAACAAAGCTTTTGGGAAATTTGATGCTGCTAGAGCTGAAGCAAAAGGATACCAACCAATACCATTTCAAGCGGGTCGTAAAGACGGTATGATTCCTGGATTTATTGAAGGAATCGAACAACTTTCTTTTGGAGATAAAGCGGTTCTTTTTATCCCATCGCACTTAGCTTATGGAGCAACTGGTGCTGGAGGGGTTATTCCACCAAATGCTAACATCATTTTCGAAATTCAATTATTAGAAAAGCCTCAATAACCCTATTTAAAGATTAACACCGTCTTAAATTTAAAATACAATGAAGTTTAAAATTTTATTTTTATTCTGCTTGGCAGCCCTAAACATCCAAGCACAAACCACAAAAAAACCTGTTGCAAAAACGGCGATAAAACCAAAAGTAGCGACAACAAAACTAGCTCCAAAAGTAGATCCTACTGAAGGTGTTTTTGCTACAATTTCTACTACTAAAGGGGATATCGTTTTAGCATTAGAATACACAAAAGCACCGGTGACCGTAGCGAACTTTGTCTCTTTAGCAGAAGGTAATAACCCGAATCTAAAAGTAGAAAAGCTCAAAGGAAAACCCTTTTATGATGGACTAAAATTTCACAGAGTGATCAATGATTTTATGATTCAAGGTGGTGATCCAGATGGAACTGGTTCTGGAGGTCCAGGATTCTCTTTTAAAGATGAATTTGTGGAGGATTTGAAATTCGAAAAAGGGGGTATACTAGCAATGGCTAATTCCGGGCCCGCTACCAATGGAAGTCAATTTTTTATTACTCATAAAGAAACACCGTGGTTAAACGGAAAACATACCATTTTTGGACATGTTGTTTCTGGAATGGATAATGTAAATAAAATTGTTCAGAATGATGTTATGACTAAAATCACCATTAGTCGTAAAGGTGCCCTTGCCAAAAAATTTGATGCCCTAAAAGTTTTAGCTGAAGATGTAAAAAAACAACAAGCTAAAAAAGCAGAAAGCCAAAAAGTAATTGCCACAAAAGCAGCCTATTTCACAACTAATAAAGCCACTGCAACAACAACAGCTTCTGGCTTAAAATATGTGATTACACAAAAAGGTACAGGGGTAAAACCTGCCGATGGAACTACTTTCTATTTTCATTATGCGGGTTACTTCGAAGATGGAAATCTTTTTGATAGCAGTATTACATCCGTTGCTAAAGCATACGGCAAATATGATGCTAATAGAGACGCGCAAAAAGGATATCAAGCTTTTCCATTTGTTGCTGGTAAAAAAGACGGAATGATTCCAGGTTTTATAGAGGCATTAGCTATGATGACCCCTGGAGAGAAAGCTACTTTCTACATCCCATCAAATTTAGCCTATGGAGAAAAAGGGGCTGGAGGCGTAATTCCTCCCAACGCTACTTTAATATTTGAAATCGAGACTTATCAGAATCAGCCTGCAAAGTAATGCGCTAAAAAATAACAACTGAAGTACTTCCAATACTTTTCAGTGGTAAACATCTAAAGCCATCAAAATCTGTATTTTGATGGCTTTTTTATTTCATCTAAGAAACTACAAGCTTGACAAATTCTCAATTTAATGACCAAAATCAACCCTGAACCGAGATCACTCTTAACGATTTCGCTTTATTTCTATTAAATCTCAAACAAAATAACTTACCTTTGCCCTCTTCAATTTTTCAAACTAAACAAATTAAGATGGCACAAAACAATGTATTAAAAGGGGTAGTTCTAGTAGCTTTAGGAGCTACAACCTACGGAATGTTAGCTACTTTTGTCAAAATAGCGTATTCAGAAGGGTATACTACTGCTGAAGTGACTACCTCTCAATTTGTACTTGGAATTATTGGAATCTTATTAATCAACGCTTTTCAAAAAATCAAACTCAAAAATAAGGTTGTCAAAGCAACTCCTAAAAATATTTTCAATTTAATGCTGGCCGGTACCTCCTTAGGGATGACTAGCCTATTTTACTATTTGGCAGTAAAATACATTCCCGTTTCAATAGGAATTGTTTTGTTGATGCAAACTGTTTGGATGGGTGTTTTACTCGAAATGATTTTAGAAAAAAAATTACCTTCTAAACAAAAAGTCATCGCCGTTTTTATTGTCCTGATCGGTACGATCTTGGCCACCAATATACTCAACAATGATATCAAATTAGATTGGCGTGGAATTGTTTGGGGCGTTTTTGCAGCTGCATCCTTTACCACTACAATGTTCACAGCAAATCGTGTCGCTACTGAAATTTCATCTGCTCAACGCAGTTTATATATGCTTTTTGGGGGTGCGATCATTGTATTCTCATTCGCATTGGCAACCCAGCTAACTCCTTTTAATTTTGCGATTTTCATGAAATGGGGAATTGTCTTATCGTTATTTGGAACCATCATTCCTCCCCTACTTATGAATGCTGGATTTCCCCTAACTGGAATCGGTTTAGGTAGTATTGTTTCAGCACTAGAACTTCCCGTTTCTGTCATGATGGCTTATGTATTATTAAATGAAAAAGTGATCTTTTTACAATGGGTGGGCATCGTGTTAATCATTCTTGCCATCATTATTATGAATGTCAATTTCAAACAAAAAAAATAGTTTTTTTTTAGTCTTTTAAAAAAAAAATCTTGTAGCGTAATAATTGTTAATTATTTTGTAAATTCGTGATAAACAACCCTATCATGAATTTACCTTGGCATTTATATCTAATGGCGTTTCTGTATATCGTTGCCGGAATTAACCATTTTAGAAACCCTAGAATGTATCTTACAATCATTCCTCCCTACCTTGCTCATCCCAAATTATTAAATATTTTAAGTGGAGCTGCCGAAATTATTTTAGGCGTCCTGCTAATGATTCCGTTTACAACTTGTTTTGCGGCCTGGGGTCTTATAGCGCTTTTGATCGCTGTATTTCCAGCCAACCTTTTTATGTACACCAACAAAAAAAGACAATTCTCTATCGTAAAACTAATATTATTACTGCGTTTGCCTTTACAAATCGTACTGATTTTATGGGCCTACCAATATACCCTTTGACAAATCATTAATTAAAATTATTCATTATGAAAAAATTATTTGCAGAATTTTTTGGAACTTATTGGCTGGTTTTTGGTGGTTGCGGAAGCGCCCTTTTTGCCGCAGGATTCCCCACTTTAGGAATTGGATTCGCAGGTGTTGCACTCGCTTTTGGTTTAACTGTACTTACGATGGCCTATGCCGTGGGACACATTTCTGGAGGGCATTTTAACCCAGCGGTTTCCTTTGGTTTGTGGGCTGGAGGAAGATTCCCTCTAAAAGATCTTATTCCTTATATCATTGCACAATGTATTGGTGCTATAGCAGCAGCAGGAACCTTGTACACCATCGCTTCTGGAAAAGTAGGTTTTATCATTGACAATACTAAAGCTGGTGCTTTTGCTTCAAATGGTTTTGGAGCCTTTTCTCCTGATGGTTATTCACTGCAATCTGCTTTTATTGCTGAATTTGTGCTGACCCTCTTTTTCTTATTAATCATTTTAGGAGCTACCGATAAATTTGCAAACGGAAAATTCGCAGGAATTGCCATCGGATTAGCCTTAACCTTAATTCACTTAATCAGCATTCCCATCACCAATACTTCCGTAAACCCGGCACGATCTTTATCTCAAGCTATTTTCACTGGTGGTGAACCATTGTCACAAGTATGGCTGTTTTGGCTTGCCCCCATTTTAGGAGCTGTTGTAGCAGGTTTCATCTATAAAACATTACTACAAGATCACGCCCAAGCATAATTATAGTACACGGCTCAACAATTAATAACTCATAAACTTTAGCATATGGCATTTTTATATTTCTTACTCATTGGAGCCGTTTCCGGTTGGCTAGCTGGCCAAATCTGGAAAGGAGCTGGTTTTGGTTTACTTGGTAACATTATCGTAGGTATTATTGGTGGTATTTTCGGAGGGTGGATCGCTACTAAAATTGGTCTTGGCGGTGGTGGTCTTCTTTGGCAAATTATAATTGCTGTCGGAGGTGCTTGGATTCTATTATTTATCATTAGCTTGATTAAAAAAGCGTAAATTTAGCAACCGAAAAGAAGTTCATTAGAAAGAGAAAATCCAATCTATTTGTATTTGATTTTCTCTTTCTTTTTACTCCATATTCAAGTCTTTCTCCTCTAAAGGGAATCTATTATTTTCACTCAAATCTTTATTTATGGATGAAATTATAGCCTATTTTAGCAGTATACCCGCATCACACCGCAGTTTTATTTTGATTGCAGGCATTACTTTTTTTTGGATTATTGAAAATAGTTTTCCGCTGTTGCACATGAACTATAAGAAATGGCAGCATGCTGGAATCAACATCTTCTTTACCTTCACTACAATACTTGTCAATTTTATCTTGGCCTTTCTCTTGATTAAAACTGCCAATTGGACTGTTGAACATCAGTTTGGAGTCCTACAACAACTACCTGAAATTCCTATTTGGCTCTACACCCTTATCGGATTACTTTTGTTAGATTTAATTGGAGCCTATTTAGTGCACTACATCGAACACAAAGTGAAATTCTTATGGCGATTTCATCTAATACACCATACTGATACTTGGATCGATACCACTAGTGCCAACAGGCATCATCCTGGGGAAAGCATTCTTCGCTTTGTGTTCACTTTACTTGCCGTTTTACTAGTAGGAAGCCCCATGTGGATGGTGTTCTTGTATCAGACGCTATCGGTTATCTCTACGCAATTTACTCATGCTAATATTTCCCTTCCTTCTAAATTAGATACCATATTAAGTTACTTCATCGTATCTCCCAATATGCACAAAGTACATCATCATTATCTTTTACCCTATACCGATAGCAATTACGGAAACATCTTTTCCGTTTGGGATCACATTTTTGGCACCTTTACGACTTTAAAAAAAGAAGAAATCATTTATGGCGTAGATACACATATGAGCTCGGAAGAAAACAACAAATTGAGTAATTTATTGCAAATTCCTTTTCAAAAACCGCGATCCATAAAAAACAGCAAAAATCAGTAAAAAAAATGCACCCGATCTGACGAACTAATTCTTTTTTTTATTAATATTGATACTTAAATTGAAAATCAATCTATTAATCATTAACCTCTATTTTGAATTAATTTTCACGTGATGAAAAAGAGTAACCGCAAAGAATTGAATTGGGAACAAACGGAAAAACTTGTTTCGTTAGCTTTAGAAGAAAAAAATCCATTTGAAATCATAAAAAAAGAATTTGGATTAGCCGAAAAGGAAGTTTTAGAAATCATGAAAAAGAAAATGCCACTTGAGAAATTTGAAATGTGGAAAAAGAAAGCAGTTGCAAACAAACCAAAACCAAAACCCGTTAAAATAGACGATTTTGATGAAGATTTGGATGGTAAGTATTACATAAAAAATAAACTAGACTAACACAAAACTCCTGTATTCAGGAGTTTTTTTTATCTCTATTTTTTACCAAAAACTGTAACAATTCTATATTTTTAAGACCTATAGCAGAACTAAACCCTATAAAATGAAAAAAGTAATTTATACGCTTGCCCTGGCCATGCTCATTTGGAGCTGTAAAACTGGGAATCCTTCTGGTGCTGCTCAAAACAACATCGTTGCTGTTACCTTGAACCTTACTGATGTTAAAGGAGACAAAGTTTTAGTAAGTGTTACAGCGCCTGCAATAAAAACAGACGAAATTATCTATAGCATACCCAAAACGGTTCCTGGAACGTACTCCACAGACAACTATGGTAAATATGCAGAAGATTTTAAAGCTTTTGATCGCAAAGGAAATGCTTTAACAGTAAAAAGAATAGACGATAACTCTTGGTCCATTTCTGATGCAAAAAAATTAAATAAAATTACGTATTTAGTAAATGATACTTTTGATACCGAAAAAGGGACTGGATTTGGAAATGATGATATATTCTCTCCAGCGGGAACCAATATCAATGCAGGCGTTAACTTCATGGTGAACACACATGGTTTCGTAGGTTATTTTCAAGACAAATTAGATCTTCCTTATCAAGTTACCATTACGCACCCGGAAACACTTTGGGGTGCAACTTCAATGACTGACGAAGATGCAAGTGCTACTAGCGATGTTTTCACAACTCCTCGTTATGCGGTTTTGGTTGAAAATCCAATCATGTATGCCAAACCAGATTACACCACTTTCAACGTGAATGGAATGGATATTTTGATCGCTGTATATTCTCCAACAGGAAAATTTACTGCTGAGAGTATCACACCTGAAATGAAAACCATGATGACAGCGCAGAAAAACTTTTTAGGAAAAGTAAATAGCACTAAAAAATATACGGTTTTATTGTATTTATCTAGTATGGCTAAAGATGACGCTCATGGCTTTGGAGCTTTAGAACATCCGACTGCAACTACAGTTGTTTTACCTGAATCTATACCCAAAGAGAAATTAGTAGAATCTTTGAAAGACGTTGTTTCTCATGAGTTTTTTCATATTGTAACCCCCTTAACGGTTCACTCTAAAGAAATACAATTTTTCGACTATAATGCCCCTAAAATGTCTGAACATTTATGGATGTATGAAGGCGTAACCGAATATTTTGCTAATCTTTTTCAGATCAACCAAAGTTTAATCAGTGAAGCTGAATTTTATACGCGTATTGCAGATAAAATCGAACAGGCAAAAACGTTAAATGATACGATGTCTTTTACAAAAATGAGTGCTAATGTACTAGAACAGCCTTATAAAGACCAATATTTAAATGTTTATCAAAAAGGAGCCTTAATTGGGATGTGTATTGACCTTATCATAAGAGAAAAAAGCAATGGAGAAAGAGGCATACTTGATTTAATGCACCGCTTGTCGAATGAATATGGTATTGACAAACCCTTTAATGATAATGAACTTTTTGCTAAAATTACAGCCTTAACGTATCCTGAAGTTGGCGAATTTTTAACCAAATATGTTGCCGGTACCACTCCAATTCCATACGATTTTTACTTAGCGAAAGTTGGCGTAGCCAAGGCCCTTGAAAAAAAGGCCGGTCCTGTTTTCTTAAAAGGACAAACTCCTTATATTGCTGTTGACCAAAAAACAAAAGAAATTAGTGTTCGTTCTGATATTGAACAAAACGAATTCTTCAAGAATTTAAAGCTAAAAGGGGGCGACATCATCCTATCGGTAAACAAACAAGCCTATTCTTTGGCTAATATTTATGACCTAATTACAGTGAGTGAAAGCTGGAAAGAAAACGATCCAATTACGCTTCAAATTAAACGTGGAGGTATTGAGCAAACGATAAAAGGAACTGTGAAATTTCCCTACGAAGAAACAGAAACTTTTAAAGCTACAGACCCTTCAAAAGAAAAACTTAAAAATGCTTGGCTAAAAGGCTAGAGCTTAAAACACAAAAAAACCGACAAAATTTTGTCGGTTTTTTTATGTTCTATTTTGAAATGTTTTATTTCTTAGCTGGAAATTTCCAATCAAATTCATCTTTATCATTGATGATTGCCCCTATTTCGAATTTTACTACTTCATCAAATTCTGTTTGAAGGATAAACCAATTGTCTTCATTGAAATAGTTTTCAAAAGTATCAAAAGTTTCCTGATTGAATTTGGTTATTGCTTTTGCGGCAAAATCTTTCTTTACATCAGCAATTTTTCTACCAATTATTTTAAATCCAAAAAGCTCTAAATCAGCACTAGAAGCAACTAAATATCCTAATTTCAACTCTTCTTCTTGATAAAAAGTCAATCTAATTTTTTGAGCATTATAAACAAAAATCACATTATCATCTTCGTCTACATAATTTTTATCCGGTTTTCCTAAAGCAGCCGTCACATCATTTTGCTTCATTCCGAAAAGCAACTTATCAATTCCTGATTTTAGATTTATTTTCATAGCAAGTATTTTAATTTTGAAATGCAAATTTCGTGAAGTTTTTCACAAACTCCATCACATTTCCAATTTATTAATAAAATTATCCTTTTGATCCTCTTTATCCATTCTTTAGTAGGCAAAGTTGCGACAATCTTCATTTCAAAACAGCCAAGTTAGAACAAAAAACGATCGTCTAAAACACTTTTTTTGGATAGACCCCCTACTTAATTTTGATAGTTCGTCTTGTTGGGCTTACTACTCATATAAAAGGTTATTTTCCCCCCATTTACAACTTCTTTATGTTGTAAGAACGGTCTAGAAAGTTCTTTCCCATTTAGAAGTACTTTAGACACAAATACATTTTTATCGGATTGATTGAGAGCTTCTACCTCAAACTTCTTTCCGTTTTCTAAATTAAAAACGCCCTTTTTTACTAGTGGGCTTCCCAAAGCATACTCATCGGATCCAGGTGCTACAGGGTAAAATCCCAAACTGCTAAAAATATACCAAGCACTCATTTGTCCAAAATCATCGTTTCCTCCTAAACCATCAGCTCCATTTCGATACATTTTCTTGAGGATCATTCTGATTTTATCTTGTGCCTTCCAAGGCGAGTTGGTCCAATTGTACAAATAAACCACGTGATGCGAAGGTTCATTTCCATGCACATAATTCCCTATGATCCCCTCTCGGGTAATGTCTTCTGTATTTTCAAAATACTTATCCGGTAAATCCATGCTAAACAACGAATCTAATCGTACCTTAAAAGCATCATTCCCTCCCATCATTTTGATCATCGCTGCTGGATCCTGAGGAACATATAAACTATAATTCCATGAATTCCCCTCAATAAACCCTTGCCCGTGCGTATCTAAAGGATCAAACTCTTTTTTGAAAGTCCCATCATACAATTTTGGACGCATAAAACCCGTCTTAGCATCATATACATTTTTATAATTTTGCGCTCTTTCTATAAACTCATTGTACACTTGAGTATTCCCTAACTTTTTGGCCGCCTGAGCAATGGCCCAATCATCATAAGCATATTCTAAAGTTTTGGACACGGAAGAACCGTTTTTGTCTTCAGGCACATACCCCATTTTCATATAATACTCTAAGCCATCATAGTAAGGGACCCTAGCGGTGTTAACACAAGCTTGAAGTGCTTTTTCAGCATCAAAGTTCGTATTCCCTTTTACGATAGCATCGGCGATGACCGAAACCGAATGATAACCAATCATACACCAATTTTCATTGGCATAATGAGACCAGATAGGCAACATCTTATGCACACTTTGATCAGAATGGGCTAACATAGAATTAATCATATCTGCATTTCGAGCTGGCTGTACCAGATTAAACAAGGGATGTAAAGCTCTATAGGTATCCCACAAAGAATAACTGGTGTAATTGGTAAAGTTTTCTGCTTTGTGAACATTCATATCCAAACCTTTATAATTCTTGTCCAGATCCATATAAACCGTTGGACCCAAAAATGCGTGATACATGGCCGTATAAAAATTAACCAAATCTTCTTTGGCAAGGGTCTCCACTTGAATTTTGTTTAGCTCATTGTTCCAAAGTTCTTGACTTTGCTTTTTTGTTTTTTCAAAATCCCAACTAGTAACCTCCTTTTTCATATTCTCTAAAGCTCCTGCCGAACTCACTGGAGATAAAGCCATTTTGATTTTAATTTTCTCTCCTTCTTCCGTATTAAAATCGAAAAACAGTTTTAGATTTTGACCTGCCATTTCTGGAAAATTCTTCGTTTGATCAAATCTTCCCCAAAAACCTTTATAAACACTACTCTCCGCTTTAGCTTGCCCATAACTTTTAATAGGTTTACTAAAAGACATCGCGAAGTACACTGTTCTGGTTCTTGCCCAACCATTGGTCTGACGATATCCTGTAATTAAAGTATCATTTTCTACACGGACAAAAGTCCATACATTTTTCTTATCGTAATTATAAATCCCTGAAGTCAAATCCAAAATAATGTGCGCTTGATCTGACTTTGGAAAAGTATATTGGTGCATTCCTACTCGAGTGGTTGCGGTAAGTTCTGCCTTAATATTATGATCTTCTAATAGAACGCTATAATAGGCCGGTTCCGCTCTTTCACTAGCATGTGAAAATGCCGATCGATAACCCGATAAAGGTTTTGAGGCAATACCTGGATTCAACTGTAATTTTCCTGTGGTTGGCATGATTAAAAAATCCCCTAAGTCCGAATGACCAGTTCCACTAAAATGAGTATGACTAAAACCAACAATAGTTTTGTCTTCGTATTGATATCCTGCACAATATTTATAAACATCTCCATTGTATTTTCCATTGGAACTGTACGCAATGGTATCGGTTTCAGGGCTTAACTGCACACTCCCAAAAGGAACAGTTGCCCCAGGATAAGTATGTCCCATTTTTGCGGTTCCAATCATGGGATCAACATATTGAATTAGACTGGGTTTACTTACTACTTTTTTCTGGGCAGAAGCATAATGACCACACCCCATCAATACAACGGACAATCCAAAAAGAAAATTTTTACAATTCATAGCACTCATCGGTATTTTTTAATCCTTATTTTAAACCTCCCCATCCTGTAGGTCATACCTACAGATTCTCAGTTAAATTCTAAATCAGAAAATTACAATAAAAAGACCTTTAAAAAACATAAAATTTTCACATTCAAAAGCTTTCCAATCGCTTTGAATTAGTCAAAAATGGTAATCGAAGATAAAATGGTCTATACTCCCACTAATAGGAAAGGATTGCCAATTGAGGTCTTTAGGTACTAAAGTAAAGGCCGTCTGCCTCTTTAAGGTTCAGGCTAGTTTTCCTAAAAAAGCTGCTTAGGATTTGAATTATAGAAAATGCTAAGAGAAGAAGTCTTTATGATCCACTAAAAAGTATTCTTTGCAAAAAAACTTAGTCACTCCAGCGAAAAACAAACAAATTTCCACGGCCTCTTATTGAAAATCAATAAAATTAAGGTCTTAGAGTTTATGTTTTAGATTGTCTTTTACTACCGTAAACCATTCCTGTCTGAGAATACTTAAAACAATGGAATCTCGGCGCAGATTTCCATCAGCAGTGGGCATATGACTGCGTAAAACGCCTTCCACTTTACATCCAATGCTTTTCATGGCAGCAATGCTTCTTTCGTTGTTATTATCAGCACGAAATTCTACACGCTCCATACCGAGCGTTTCAAAAGCAAACTGCAGTAGTAAAAATTTACAATGTTTATTAAGCCCGGTCCCCCTGAAGGCGGATCCGTACCAGGTAAACCCCAGTTGAAGCGTCTTGAATTCAAGATTCATGTCATAAAAACGTGTTGAACCTGCGTATTTTTGAGATTTTTTATCGAAAACAATAAAAGGGAATTCTTTTTTATTTTCTCTTGCTTTAACTGCTAATTGAACATAGTTAATTAGATTTTCTTTTCCATCAGCACCCACTAAAGAATACTTCCAGGTCTCTGGTTCATGAATAGAAATCTCTAATAAGTTATCTACATCAGATTCTTGTAAGGGACGTAATAAAACCAACTCGTCTTCTAATACAACCTCATCAAAAAAATTAAAATTATATGCTGTCATAGCGTATCTATTTTTGAACATCTCTATGAATCCCAAGCGAGATTTTGTAGCACAAATGCTGGTCGGAGATGGACAAAGTTATTTCAGTAAAAACAAATTATTCACTCATTTCGTCGTAACGCTCCGGAACTTGCGGATCATACAATGGACATTTAAATTCCTCCATCAAAGCCACTAGCTTATTCATGGTTTTGCCTTCAGTACCATAACAGTCTATTTGGATACTTTGAGGTGTAGTAATTACCTGAAAAGCCCCTTTTCCATTGCTGTTTTTCCAGCTGTTTGCATCGACTTTTTCCCATTGTGAGAATACTGAAGCAATTCGGTTCATGATCACCTCAACCGGAAGTATTTCAAGACCTTCAACTTCTTCTTTTTCCACAAGAGCTTCATACACTTCTTGATGGTTTAGGTAAACTTCTTCTAAATATCTCCAAAAAAGTAATTCGTACATAGCCTTGTCTTTTTATAGTTTTGATACTATTGTTGAATCTTTCACTTCGGTCTGCAAAAGAGTCCAATTGTTATCACGATTAGCTCCTAAAAAAGCTAATTATCTTTATGATATAAAACAATTAAGACACACTATAGTGTGTCTTAATTGTTGATATGTCTTAATATTCGAATGTTCCGTATTCGCTAGTGATGGTCAATTTTTTAGCAGTTGCCGCTTCCACTCTACCCACAATTTGTGCATCAACATTAAACGATTTTGAAATCGCAATAATATCTTGTGCAATATCTTCAGGAACATAAATTTCCATACGATGTCCACAGTTGAAAACTTGATACATTTCTTTCCAATCCGTTTTTGATTGCTCCTGAATTAACTTGAACAATGGTGGAACTGGAAACAAATTATCTTTAATAATGTGCAAATTCTGAACAAAGTGCAAAATTTTGGTCTGCGCTCCCCCACTACAATGCACCATTCCATGAATTTCGTTTGGTGTATAGGTATCTAAAATTTTCTTGATAATTGGCGCATAGGTTCTCGTTGGCGAAAGCACCAATTGACCAGCGTTTATTGGGCTGTTTTCAACAGCATCTGTTAGATTTACCTGTCCTGAATAAATTAATTCTTCTGGTACAAGAGCATCGAAACTTTCTGGATATTTTTTGGCCAAATATTTACCAAAAACATCATGACGAGCAGATGTTAATCCGTTACTTCCCATTCCACCATTATAGCCTTTCTCGTAAGTTGCTTGTCCAAAAGAAGTCAAACCTACAATTACGTCACCTGCTTTGATATTGGCATTGTCTACCACATCACTACGTTTCATACGAGCCGTTACAGTAGAATCTACAATTATGGTACGAACCACGTCTCCAACATCGGCAGTTTCGCCTCCTGTAGAATGAATGGTCACGCCAAATGTTTTTAATTCGTTGATTAATTCTTCAGTACCGTTAATGATTGCCGAAATAACTTCTGCAGGAATTAAATTTTTATTTCTTCCGATAGTAGAAGAAAGTAAAATATTATCGGTTGCCCCTACACACAATAAATCATCAATATTCATGATTAAGGCATCTTGAGCAATTCCTTTCCAAACTGAAATATCACCCGTTTCTTTCCAGTACATATACGCCAATGACGATTTTGTACCCGCTCCATCTGCGTGCATAATCAAACAATGTTCAGGATCTTGGGTAAGATAATCTGGAACAATTTTACAAAATGCTTGAGGAAATAAACCTTTGTCTATATTTTTTATGGCGTTGTGTACGTCTTCCTTTGATGCCGAAACACCTCTTTGTGCGTACCTTTTGCTAGAATCTGAACTCATGAAACTTAGTTTGTGTTGATGTGGTGCAAAGATAACCAGTTTTTTTAATTCTTGGGTTCATCCCCTTTAAAATTAGAATCTACTACCCCAAAATATTCTTTTTTCTGCTCATATTCCATAAAATCTAAATTTAAATCACAGGATCCGAAGGTTTTATTCACAAAAAAACCGACAGCTTTATTAAAACTGCCGATTTTTAAGAATGAAATTATCTTGAAAATTCTGGTCTTTTACATTATCGCCAATCTGGCATCGAAGCGCTCTGAAATAGTGTAGTCCTTGTGGCATCATCCGTCACACTGAGAGTCTGAATATTTTGGGCAGACACACCATCATTAGAGGTATTGACAAAAATAACTTTTGCTTCATTAGGCGAGAACTTAACATCTAAATCGTTAAATCCATTTTCTTTCTGAGAAGCTAATTCCGCTGAAGTGTTATCCGCCACAGTGTACATAAAAATTCTAGAATCTAATCTTCGGTAGGTCGAATCCTCGTATCCGGAAACATCTCTTGTATAGACAATTTTTTTATTGTCAACCGAAATATTAATTCCACTTGCGCCTCCCGTTACTCCTGAAAGAACTTGGTATAAAACTTGCCCTGCTGTATCGATTACATAGATCTCGACCTCGTACCCAGCAGCATTATTTACTTTTAACACGATTTTAGATCCATCCTGACTCCAATCACATTCTGAAATAAATTTACCGTTAGGGGTTTGAAACAATTGAACTAATCCAGCGCCATCTGAATCGATGCGATATAGTCTGTCAAAATTTGGATAAATAATCTGTTTTCCATTATTACTCCAGCAATAATTAACATGTTCCATATTAAATCCCGCTATCGGTATAAAGTTCGTTATTTTTCTCACATCTGACCCATCAGGATTCATTGAAAATATCTGGTTTGCAGAACCATCAGAACTGATGTAGGCAATACGATTTATACTTAAGTTTTTCCTAGGTCTATAACTATTTACTTCTGCCGAGGACAATTGCAACTGATTCCCAGCCTCATCAGCAGTATAAATAACATTGTTATTTTTTACTTTTTTAACATACAAATACCTAGGATTTGGAAATGGTAAAGTAGTAAAAGAATTGGTCACGCTATTGGTTGGTTTATTAATACCATCACTAGCCGAAACTTGCCAGTAATACTTAGTACTATAACTCAACCCTGATATTGCTAAAGTCATCGCTTTAATATCAGAATATGTTTTAACTTCATCTGTAGTTCCATTTTTCACCGTAACTTGATAGGTCAAAGGATCTAATTCCTGATCTGTTGCTGTCCACGTCAAATTAAGACTCAATGCTTGCCCTACTGCATTGTCAACTGGGGCCGTAAGCACTGGAATTTCTGGTGGTTTATTTTGGGCGGTAGAAATCTCTAATTCGAAGATAACTTCAACTGGGTCCTTCCCTACAATCGTACCAGGTTCAAATCGGGTAAGATAACCGTCCTTTTGAGCTTGGAGCGCATACTTCCCTGCTGGTATATCAGCTATGGTAAAGTACCCGTCTTTATCTGTGAATACCGTACTTGTTGTTGGATTGGTAGATATACGAGCATTTTCTATTGGTTCAAAGGTACGAGCCTTTACCACTCTTCCTTTTACTAGTCCTGTACCGGTGGTATTATCAACCTGCTCTTCACTACAAGAGATCAAGAGAATAAAGCACACCAAAATTTTTAATCCTATTTTTATATTAGATTTCATCTTCGATTTTATTTTATTAGACTTAGGTTGATTTTATTCATGTAATCTTCTTAAAAAAATAGTCTTTTAAGGCCTTTTAGGCGGGCTTTTCTTGTATTTATAGCTTTTAGGAAAATAATAGGTCATTCCCAAGCCAAACCTAAAATAATTATCGTCACGAATCCCACTATCCAAGTAATCAATCTTATCACTAAAATTGACATTAAATTCGCCATACATTTTAACCCCAAAGTGTTTGCCTACCAAATATTCCACTCCTGTACCAAATTGCACTTTATTATGGACATTTTTATAATCCTTATTAAAACCAATACCCGTTCCACCAAAAATATAAGGCGTAAAGTTATCGTGAGGCAATACTATAAGTTCTAAGTTTAAATCTAAAGTAGTATAACCAACATCAAGTAGATTTTTATTACCCAGCTTAAAAACATTGGTCGAAGCACTGATGTTTAAACCAGGAGTAAAGAAAAACTTTATCGCCCCTCTGCCCATTGGTTTGGCTATTGGATTTTTATAATCCCCCTGCATATAGGTGGCCCCACCACTAATTTCAATACCAAATCTTGCTCTTTTTTCGTCCAAATTTCGATCGTACAATTGCGCTAAATCGGCTTCATCTTTCTCTTTATCGTAGTTGGCTATAAACTCCTCAACTTGTTGTGGAGAGGCATTTACCTCCCATAATTTATCTTTAATTCCGTCTACAATCAACCCTTGCACAGCTTTCTCTATAGCCTCAGTAACAGCTAATTGAATAGGCTCGTTTCGGGTAAAACCCGTTTCCACTTCTAAAAGTCTTTTTAGATTGACATATCGAAACAAACTAGCATCGACACTTTGTGATAAAATGGTTTTGGAAACGTACACGGTATTGAGAATTTTCCCGTTGGAAGTAGATACTAATCGTAAATACACTGTTACCCTATCTTGTCGGTAACGAGTGGATGCTCCAGCTCCAAAATACTTGGCTCCAAAACCTCCCGTTATAATATTGGTATCATAGGAAATAATCCCTCCTTCTAACAACACTCCTGCAAATAAAAGAGGTGTTAAAACAGCTTCGCTCGGATCTGCTTTAGCTGCATATTCCTGACGAGTCGATCGAATAATATTTCTTTCGTTTAGAAGGTTACCGAGATTCTCACGTTCAATTGGAACAAACCATTTTGAGTCCCCAAGCGCTTTTATTAAAATTGAAGTTGCTCCTTGGGTTACAGCAGTACTAAAAGTACTTCCTGTTTCAGTGGCTTTGTATTGCCCGGTCTGATCCTTGAATTTATATACCCCAACGACTATCGGATCCTTGGGTTTCGGCATATCTGTTAAGACAGTTGTTGCTGGAGTACGTTCTCCGAAAACTGCTTTCTGAACTCCCACTGGCTGATTAAAATAAGCTCCACAGCTAGAGAATAGGCAAGTTACTACAAGTAATAAAAGGGGACTTTTATTCATAATTATTTATTTAAAATAGAACATGAATTTAAATGCGAGATATAAAATTTCATCATTAACTACCAGGTATTATAATTTGTGTTTGTTCACCTGTCTCTGTATCTAAAATATCGACAACCATACCTAAATTAGAGTTGTAAATATCGACGGACAAAGTTCCAAAGACATAGCTACCAGGTCCAAGTGAACCGCCGTTACCGTTACTAATACCACTTCCAGTTCCAGTACCTGTACCCACTCCCGTTCCGGTACCGGTTCCTGTACCAGTTCCGACTCCATTTCCAAATTTATTGTCAAGCAACGCATTAGAAAGCCGGTTTAAAAATTGGTTATTCAAATTACTTTTAAAGCGTTCTAAATCGGTTTGCTGTTTAAACTGATTTGTTTGGTCTTCCTTGTACTTATTTTGCGCTTCCGCAGAACTAAGCATCCACGGACCGTTAAACGCATCTCCACCAAAGGATGGATTAATTGGTTTATAAACAAGATCTTGCGCCATTCCCACAGTGCAAAAACAAAGAACACTTACTATTGAGGCTATAATTTTCATCTTGATGTTATTTATATTTTTATCCAACAAAAAAAAAGAGCAACAAACTAAACAACTTTCTATTAAACATCTAATATTGAGTAATCATTTTATTTTGTTTTTCTAGATCCTTAAAGTATTTAAACACTTTAGCTGCTGAGGATTCTGCCATATATTTTAAAAAATCTTCATCCGGTCGGGAAATAAACTCCTGAATTAATTCTCCATCGACAAGAATCGAAATTTTGGTTGTTCTCACAAAGGTTAATTCTTCCGAAACATCTACGATTTTAGTGGTGTTAATCCTTAGTTTAGCATACTCTGAATAAAACATGTCATAAAAATCACTTCCCAATTTGGTCTTGGTGTCATTGGCTACGATTCCAGTCATCTCAATTCCATCGTTTGGTGTTAATAAACCCGTATCCGATTTATTTTCTTCTCCAAACACCACTCTGTCTTTACCGATGATGGCATCATTTTCATCATATATCAATAAGAGAATGATGATTTCATCATCTTTGGTGAAATTAACTTGCATTTTAGAAAGATCTACTTTTTGAATCGCTTGTAAAGTGACCCTTCCGTCTTGAGCATTGTTTGATTTATTCGAATTTGATTTATTCTTTTTAAAAACTGTTAATTTGTATGAAATGTTTTTATATTCTGATTTTAAATTTTCAACTGTTCCAGTAATAGCCAACAGATTTTCAATTTCTTTTACTTCAATTTTTGCTTTTACTTCTTTATATACCACCTGTGCAGATCCTGATTCGGAAAAGAAAATAGTACAAACAGTTATTAATATTGGGCCCAAATACTTTTTCATAATTCCTAGCGATTGAATATGTAAATTGTTCCTGAGTTACCAGCTTGATTAATGATTAAATCTTTAGATATCGAATTTGCTCCGGTACTGAAAACATTTAAATTATTACCATACTGACTGATTGACATTGATGTGACTCCCCTTGAATACAATGAAAAATCACTTATATAATTATTATTACCCGTTTGGTTATAGTCTTGATTAATGGCTTCAGCATTTTTATAGACATTCAAGTAGTTCCCATTCCCGATCTGTCTTGCTGAAACATTGGCATTATTGCTGATAATGGTCAAATCGGCTTGATTGTAATTTCCAATTTGCATCACACTTACAATATTTCTGCTTTTTATGTATTGATTTACTGCTTGATTTTGATTGTGATTGTTTATTTCATTCATAGATACAACGTAGTCACTTCTATTGGCATCAATTGATTGAGCAAATAAAATCCCCGTGATGAGAAAGGAAAAAAAAGTAGCTAGACGTTTCATGATAGTAGCGTAATAAAAAAAAAGGAAGAACTTAACTTTTTAAGTTCTTCCTTTTCTTGGTTATTATTAGTTAGATTGGTATACCAAACTTCCATTTAAGAATCCAGCTTGTGTCACTGTGCTCATATGACCACTTCCTACTTGTGTAGTAGAGGCATAGTTAGCAGCTCCATATTGTTGAATATCAGAATCATTACCCCATCCTATTTGTAATGTACTGGCATTATTCAAGAAGCCATATTGCGAAGTAGAAGCATCATTACCAAATCCAATTTGAGTTGTAGACTGATTATTACCTAGACCCCATTGGAAAGAAGTTGCATCGTTAAAAGCACCTAATTGTAAAATATTAGAATTATTACCAAACCCAATTTGAGTAGTCATAGCACTGTTACCAAAAGAAGCTTGTGTAATAGTAGAATTGTTAAATGCACCAACTTGAGCTATTACAGCACTATTTCCAAATCCGAATTGTGCAATTTTCGCATGGTTAAGCGCTCCAACTTGCCCTACAATAGCAAGGTTTCCAATACCAAATTGATCAACATCAGAATGGTTATGATACCCTACTTGAACTACTAATGCTCCGTTCAATGCACCAGTTTGATCTACATCGCTGACATTACCTTGTGCAAATGCAGCTACTCCAATAAACAGCATCGCGGAGATGCTTAAAATCACTTTTTTCATAATAAATATATTTAATTGGTTATTAATACGTGTTATTATGTAGGTTAATAAGTGGGGGAATCCTAGCAAGAAAAATAAAGCGTTTGAAAGTAGGATATATACCTATTTCTTTTATTTCTTACCCAAAATTAGAAAACTTAGAGAAAAGCAAAGCAGGTATAAATACCTATTTTACAATAACTTAACCTCTTTTCGATGAACTGTAAAACTATCTCGACGAACTACTTCAATCAAAAAAAACATAAGTAGGAATTTAACTACGTATCGAATTTTAACAGTATTTATACCCATCAAATGTTAAAAAAAACGTCTAGATTACAGTTTTTTAACATATTTGCACAAAAAAAGCCTGTCTTAAAAGACAGGCTTTACTACAATACTTGGTATCTATTATTTAGTGAACAAGAGTTCTCTATATTTTGTCAAGGTCCAAATTTCATTATCCACTAGTAACTCTAGTTTATCGCAATGATTTCTTATGTCCTCAAAATAAGGCTTTACATGATTGCAATAGGCTTCGGCCATTTCTTGTGCATCTGTAAGTTGATTGGCTTTCTTTCTTTCATTAGTCATCGCTTCCACTTTAGAGTTGATTCCTTCGATATGTCCAGAAATTTGTTTAATCAATACAATTTGCTCTTTGGCTGTAGTTAAGAAATCATCTCCAAAAATTTCTTTTAATCCTTTTACATTCTCTATCAAAGTGTTTTGGTAACGAATAGCAGTAGGAATAACATGGTTTTTAGATATATCTCCCAAAACCCTTCCTTCTATTTGAATTTTCTTAGTGTACTCTTCCAATTCTATTTCATAACGCGCTTCAACTTCCACATGATTCATAATGCCCATCTCCGAGAATAAATCCAACGCTTTTTTAGAAGCTCTTGCTTTTAACGCCTCAGGAGTTGTTTTATAGTTACTCAATCCTCTTTTCGCAGCTTCGATTTCCCAGGCTTCACTATATCCATCTCCTTCAAAAAGAATTTTTTTAGAAACTTTAATATATTCTCTTAAAACATTAAAGATAGCATCATCTTTTTTCATGTCTTTTAACTCAATCAAAGCATCCACTTCTACTTTAAAGTCTTTTAATTGTTTGGCAACAATAGCGTTGAGTGTAGTCATAGAGTTGGCGCAGTTTGCAGATGAACCCACCGCTCTAAACTCAAACTTATTCCCTGTAAAAGCAAATGGAGAAGTTCTGTTTCTATCGGTATTATCTAAAAGTACGTCTGGAATTTTTCCCACTACATTTAGTTTCAAATCTGTTTTTTCTTCAGGAGATAACTTTCCGCTAGTTACTCCTTCTAATTCAGCCAAAACCTTTGTTAATTGCTCTCCAATAAATACGGAGATAATCGCCGGTGGCGCTTCATTTGCCCCTAATCGGTGATCATTACTTGCCGTAGCAATAGCCGCCCTTAATAATTCTTCATAATCGTTAACGGCTTTAATCGTATTAATAAAGAACGTTAAAAACTGTAAATTACTCATTGGCGTTTTACTTGGGCTTAACAAGTTTACTCCAGTATCGGTAGCCAATGACCAGTTGTTGTGTTTACCAGAACCATTAACTCCTTTAAAAGGTTTCTCATGAAATAATACTTTAAAGTCATGTCTCTCGCCTACTTTTTGCATCACATCCATTAGCAAACAGTTGTGGTCTACCGCTAGATTGGTCTCTTCAAAAATAGGAGCTAACTCAAATTGATTTGGTGCTACCTCATTATGACGTGTTTTTACAGGAATTCCTAACAACATACATTCCTGTTCTAAATCTCTCATATAAACTAAAGCTCGAGTCGGAATAGAACCAAAATAGTGGTCGTCTAATTGCTGTCCTTTCGCTGATGTATGCCCTAACATTGTTCTTCCTGTCATCATAAGATCAGGACGGGATTCTGCAAGCGATCTGTCTATAAGGAAATACTCTTGCTCCCATCCAAGGGTTGCTGTCACTTTCTTTACATTTTTATCAAAATATTTACAGACATCTGTTGCCGCCTCATCAATTGCCGATAAAGCTCGTAATAAAGGGATCTTATTATCTAAAGCCTCCCCTGTATACGAAATGAAAACTGTAGGAATACACAAAGTAGTTCCAAATATAAAGGCTGGAGAAGTAGGATCCCAAGCGGTATATCCTCTTGCTTCAAAAGTATTTCTTATTCCTCCATTTGGAAAACTAGAGGCATCTGGCTCTTGTTGTACCAATTGTGCTCCACCAAATTTCTCCACTGGATCACTACCATCGTAAGAAATCTCAAAAAAGGCATCATGCTTTTCCGCTGTTGTTCCCGTTAGTGGTTGAAACCAGTGTGTATAATGAGTAACTCCTTTTGAGAGTGCCCATTCTTTCATCCCCATGGCTATATAATCAGCTAATTTTCTATCTATCTTAGTTCCATGTTGAACAGCTCCTTGTACTCCCTTAAATGCATCCGAAGTCAAATACTGCTTCATTGCTTTATCATTAAATACATTAGAACCAAAAATGGTGGATTTTCTGTCTGTTTCTTCAAAATGAACAGGCTTTCTTGTGGATGCTTCTCTTAAAGCTTGAAAACGTAATGTTGACATGCGGACAAATTTTAAGTTATTACTACTTTGATTTTATAATAAAGCACAAATATAATAATAAATCCCCTTTTTTATAACCCCACAACCCTCTTTTAGACGACTATTGCAACCTGCACCCCCTTGATTTTAATGTAATTTAACAAAAGGTCGCTTTTTTCAGCAGTAATAACACAAATCACCTCCCCTATAAAACAGCCAGTATCAAAAAAAAATCATTCATAATTGCGATATTATTTTTTATCCCCCTATAAAATTGCCTATTTTCAATTTTAGGATGCCAAAATTGAGCTTATGTAAAAAATAACCACCACTTAAATAAAAACTACCCCCGTTTTTTTTAGCAATAAAAAAATATATATACATTTGACCCAACAAAAAAATCCAAAAAAATTAATTTATATTATTATGGCTAAAATAAAGTTAGAGTACATTTGGTTAGATGGATACGAACCAACTCAAAATCTTAGAAGCAAAACTAAAGTTGAAGAACACGAAAATTTTCAAGGAACATTAGAAGAGCTAGGAGACTGGTCATTTGATGGTTCTTCAACAAAACAAGCCCAAGGAGGTTCTTCAGATTGTCTATTGGTTCCTGTTGCTATTTATCCAGATCCAACTCGTATTAATGGATACATAGTAATGTCTGAGGTTATGTATGCGGATGGAACTCCACACCCTTCTAACGGTAGAGCTACTATTGATGATGATAATGATGATTTCTGGTTTGGTTTCGAACAAGAGTATTTCATCATGGACACTAAAACTTTATTGCCATTAGGTTTCCCAGTTGGAGGATATCCTGCTCCACAAGGTATGTACTACTGCTCTGTAGGTGGAAAAAACACTCACGGTAGAAAATTAGTTGAAGAGCATGCTGATTTATGTATTGCTGCAGGTCTTAACTTTGAAGGTATCAACCAAGAAGTTGCTTGTGGACAATGGGAATTTCAATTATTCGCTAAAGGGGCTAAAAAAGCCGGTGATGAAATCTGGATTGCAAGATATTTATTAGATCGTTTGACTGAAAAATATGGTTACTATATCGAGTATCACCCAAAACCTCTTGGAGATACAGACTGGAATGGTTCAGGAATGCACGCTAACTTCTCTAACGAGGTGTTAAGAACATGTGGAGACCAAGCTACTTACGAAAGAATCTGCGAGGCTTTCCGTCCAGTAACTGCTGAACACATTGCAGTTTACGGCGCTTACAATGATTTACGTTTAACTGGTAAACATGAAACTGCTTCTATTCACGATTTCTCTTATGGAATTTCTGATAGAGGAGCTTCAATAAGAATTCCATTAATCACTGTTCAAAAAGGATGGAAAGGTTGGTTGGAAGACAGAAGACCAGCATCTAATGGTGATCCATACAAAATTGCAGCTAGAATTATCAAAACTGTAAAATCAGCACTATAATTCATTAGTTCCTACTATACTTAAAAGTGTCATCTTCGATGGCACTTTTTTTTTGCTTTATCCCAAACAGGGTTTCCTTGTTACTTCCCGTGTAGTAGAAACCTTTCTCCTAACATTAGTTCGTACAATAGAACTCAAATGCACTTTATTTTACCCAAACCCTTCAATTTAAAAAGTAACTTTTCGATAATTAATTTTTAAGTTAAATTTCAAAAACTATCTTTGCAAATCATTTAAAATATATCATAATGGTTTGGATTTTCTTTTTAATTGCGGTAGTTCTTATCCTTGCTTTAGATTTGGGCGTTTTTAATAAAACACCTCATATTATTAGCACCAAAGAAGCGAGTAAATGGACCCTGATTTGGGTTACCATGTCTTTCTTGTTTTCGGGCGTAATTTACTGGTTGTACACAACGGACTATATTGCCAACCCCGACAATCTAAAACCTGCAGTAGCTTCCATGAAGTTCATTACTGGTTATTTAATTGAGTTATCTTTAAGCATTGATAATATTTTTGTCATTGCTATTGTTTTTGCCTCTTTCAAAATACCGCAAAAATACCAACACCGTGTTTTATTTTGGGGAATTTTAGGAGCCATTGTTTTCCGTGGTTTGATGATTTTCTTCGGTGTGATGCTAATCAATAAATTCACCTGGATGACCTATATTTTTGGTCTCTTCTTAATTTTTACTGCACTAAAAATGTTATTCTCTGGCGAAGATGAAGATTTTCAACCTAAGGATTCTTTTGTCTACAAAACACTTGGAAAAATTATTCCAATGACCTCTGAAATGGACGGAGAGAAATTTTTCGTTGCAACCAAAAAAGCAAAAAAAGCTGCTACCCCATTATTTGTAGCCCTAATAGTAATCGAAGTGATGGATGTTATATTTGCCATTGATAGCGTTCCAGCTATTTTGGCCATTACCGCTGATCCTTTTTTAGTATTTAGTTCTAATATCTTTGCTATTCTTGGATTGCGTTCGATGTACTTTTTCTTAGCTAATATGCTAGCTAAATTCAGTTTCTTAGAATACAGCTTGATTGCTATTCTAACCTTTGTAGGACTTAAAATGCTCCTTCATGATTTCATTCACATACCAGAATGGGCCTCATTAGGATTTATCGCTCTTTCACTTTTAGTGGGAATACTAGTTTCTTTAAAATATGGAAAAACAGAAGAAGAAGCTAAACTAGAAGAATAGCTTAAAAACATAGACACAAAAAAAGGAGATCATTACGATCTCCTTTTTTTATGCTTTCAATTAAAATTACATTTTAATTTCATGAATGTCACTATCTTTTATGTTTAGCTTGCTGACAACATCAAAATAACTATTTTTATTTACTGTATTAGCAAAATCAGCTGGCACTACAACAATTCTAAAAATTTGATTTGTTCTATAAGCAGCAGGAGCATCCGCACGATTTTTCCCGTCCATATAGATATCAACGTAATTTCTAGTAAAAATAAACTTAAAAGAAAATTCTCTAGTTCCGTCCGCTAGATAATAGGTTTCTGGTAATGCTTGCCAAACTGGTCGACCACCAGCATCCACACCATCGAAACGGTATACCAAAACAACATCAGAGTCAACTAATGCTTGAGGAAAATCGAAACCAACACTATAATTATTAGTTGAAGTAAAATTATAATAATTAGGCGCCTCATTTTCATAAACAGTTCCCACTACGTTAACACCATCTAGTCCCGGAGGTCCTTCTGGTCCTTCACAACTCGAAAACACCACTAGTCCAACCACTGCAATAAGGGTAAGTATCTTTTTCATAATTTTTATTTTTTTAAGATTTATAAAGGTATTCCAAAAACCAAACCAAAAAAAACTTTTAGAGGGGTTCTTGAGTATTTTTTTTAAGATTTTTTTACAACTTGCTGATTTTTAAGCAATATTTTATTAAAAAATAACACATGAAATGGTAGCGCGTTTTCCCAATAATCCCAAGTGTGTCCTCCTGGACGCTCAGTATAGTCGTGATCTACCTTATTGTATACTAATCTTCTGTGCAGTTCTCGATTAGGTTCTATCAAAAAATCATCCACTCCACAATCTATAATTAACGGCAATTTATTCGCTTTTATTTTATCCAACATTCCCATAACAGCATATTGTGCATACAATTCTGAGTTAGCACTTTTGTCCCCAAAAACCGGCTGCATCAATTTAACTATTTGTGCTGAAGATTCACGATTAAGCAAAGTACCCATATCCACTGCACCACTCATACTCCCTGCCGCACAAAACAGTTCAGGATGTCTAGTTGATAAATACAAAGCTCCATGCCCCCCCATTGAGAGCCCCGTGATTACTCTTCCGTTTCTATTACTAATGGTTCTATATGTTTTATCCACTTTTTGAATTACTTCCTGTGTAATAAAGGTTTCAAATTGACTTTCTTTATTAAAGGGACTGTCCAAGTAAAAACTAAAGGTTTCCCCTTCTGGCATGACGATGATCATATTGTACTGATCCGATAAACCTTGTACTAATTTTTTATTAGGAGTGTTTTTTAACCAGTCGCTAAAATGTCCATAAGCACCATGCAACAAATACATGACCGGATAGGCACTTTTCCCTTTTGAATACGAATTAGGCAACACCACTGCCGCTTTATAGGTTTTACTCATCGCTGTACTGGCTATTTGCAAGGTATCCACTTTTGCCGCGTACGACATCGAAGAAACAGACAGCAGAACAGTAAATACTAAAAATTTCAGGTTTTTCATATTTTAAATTTTCGGATTAGGGAATGTAAATATACTTTATTCCGACCAAATCATATGAAAAATCCGACCATTTTTTCAATAGTCGGATCCTTTAATTGTGATATTTTTTTCAACAGCTTACCTTATGAATTCTAATTACTTCATTGTGTTATTTAAAACTTAACTAATAATAATCTTGTGTTCATTGCGGTATTGAGAAGCACTTTTACCTGTATACTGCTTAAAAGATTTACTAAAGTGGCTAAAATTATTAAATCCACTTTCAAAACAAACATCATTAATACTAATTGGTTTTTCTGCCAAAAGCTTCGAGGCATGAACCAATCGATATTCGTTTACAAAGGCTGTAAATGTTTTATTTGATATTTTTTTGAAGTATCTACAAAAGGATGGTGTCGTCATACTTACCATACTTGAAACCTCATCTATAGCAATGGCTTGTTGAAAATGATCTTTTACATAATTAAATACAACATTGATTCGATCACTATCGGTGGCATACAATTCCAACGAAAAACCATCGGCATTAAGTACTGTGTAGTCTTCTGAAGAATCTAAGTCATTCAAAATACTTAAAAGTGTAAACAAACGCTCAAAAGGAAGCTGACTTTCCATCATTTCAATCTGCTCTCCTATTCGTCTTTTTGTTTCTCCACCGAAAGCTATTCCAGTGTTGGCTTGACTCAAAATATTTTGAATCTTTTTCATTTCAAGGGTATCAAAAAAACCATTCCCCAGAAATTCCGGCCTAAATTGAATAACAATTTCATTTTGATTTCCTGTTTGTTCATTGGTAAAACCACAATGAGGCAAATTAGAACCTATCAAAATCAAATCACCATTGGTATAATACGAAACATGGCTACCTATCTGTCTTTTCCCTGCCCCTCCCTTTACAAAAACCAATTCAATTTCGGGATGATAATGCCACAAATGAGCTCTACTGTTGGCCTTTCCTGCATGTTTTGTATAGGTGAAAGAACTTCCGTATGAGCTTGATATTACTTCAAGTGCGGGAGCTATAGTCTTCATGATCAGTTTTTTAAAAGATAACTGCAAAATTAACAAAATCACCTAATATACTTCAAATTTTAACCTATAACGCTTTCGTAAATGAGAATACAGCATATATATAGGCAAATACAGCTGTGAAAAACAAGCTTTTCCCGAACTAACTTTGTCCCAGAGAATTAAGTAATAATTTAAAAAATGAAAGCTATGAAAAAGATCTTAAAATTAAGTTTAGTATGCGCAGTGCTTTTCACAGGAATGAGTACTTATGCCAATGATGGAATTGAAGATTCAGGTCTTCATGTATTAAAAAATAATGGCAAACAGATTACGTTTGCTTTAAACCAAGCCAAAAGAGCCAACCTTGCGATTTACGAAAAAGACGGTACATTAATTTATACTGAAACTGCTTCTGGTAAGGAAGGAATTTTGAGAACCTTTAACTTAGAGCAATTTCCAACAGGAACGTATTTCTTAGAAGTAATTCAAAATGGTAAAAGTGCAAAACATGAAATCACGATAACTGATCAAACTTCAGTTTTATCTTCAAAAGCAATTTTTACTACTGCAAACGTAGCGGCCCGCTAAAAAAATATACTTGCATCACCGTATAAAAATAAAATTATACCGTTAGTTAAGTCAAAATCATTATTTTAAAAACAGCTCTTTGATCTCAAAGAGCTGTTTTTTTTTATGCTCAAATTGTATCGAATTACTATCCAATCAAATTTTTGAAAAACTATTCTTAATAATTTTAAAACACTGATTATTACCCCCTTAAAAAACAACTTCAGAAATGGCCGTAATATTAAGTTTTTACGTACATAATTCAATTAAAACAGCGAAACATCTTAAAATCAGCAGCTTTACACCTTTAAAAAGTGATTTTTTTACAGAAAATTGAATCTGTATTTGTAGTTTTACGCTTTCCGAAAATAGTACTTAACCAATTAAAAAAAACATGACCAAAATTCCCAAATTAGGCTTAGTTGTAACCGCTTTGTTGACCACATTTTTTACCTACGCGATGGATTCAAAAGGAAATTATATTTTAAATATAGTGACCGGAAATGGAGAAGTAATCAGTTTTAATTTAAACACTGTTGAAAAATCTGCATTTTCAATCTATGATGCAAACCACAATTTGTTGTATACAGGAGAATCTCCAAAAGACAAATTAGAAATTTCTAAAACAATAAGTTTAGAAGGTTATCCAGCCGGAACTTATTTCTTAGAAGTAACTGAAAGTGAAAAAGTTGTTAAACATGAAATTAAGGTGACAACTAAAAAATCAAAAAAAGTAAAACTAGATCAAACAACAAACGAAAGTCCTGCCTTTCGTCGTTAAATCCTTTTGCCTTAAAAATGGAAAGCAGCTCTTGAGCTGCTTTTTTGTTTTCATGCACCTTCTCTCCTGAACAGATCTTTTCCTATTTGAACCAATTTCCAAAAAAAATCAGCATTTGGTGGTATCAAAATCCTCAACTGAGTATCCTTTAAAAAGGCTTTATTCGCTTCAAGGTACCGCCGCGAATGCAAAAGCGTATAATGATAAGCCAACAGCTCTACCTCTGTGAAAGCTTGTTTGAATTCGGGACGTAATTCACCACTGTTTGCAAAACAGACATTACCTTCTTTTTCCTCTTCTGCTATAAAAACCAATCCTAAGCAACTGGCCATTTGTCTTACCAACTCAGTATTTATCGAAAGTGATTCATCAGCTTTTTTTTGGAAAACAATAGGCTGAAAAAAATAATCTTCATTTTGATCCAAGGGAATTTTTAGCATACAGTTTTCCAATTCAACAGCATTAAAGTATTCTATTGTAGTTGGTGCACTGCATAAACTATGTACTTTATTTAGATATTGTGGAATGGTCATCATACTTCTAGTTTTGGAGCAATAAAGTTAAAGAATCCATATCGGCAAACTACACTCTTTCTCTCTAGTGTTTTTTACTGTATGAAACTTCTTAATATAATACAGCTACTTACAAATAAAGCCGTTTTCTTCTTAAAATAAATATAATAAAAATACCGAACAAAGCGTTATGTAATTGATTTATATATATTTGCAAAAATTAAAAATCGACCAAATCAATACCAATGGTGGGTATATGAAAGTAGCTTCGGTTATGAATTATTTCATAAGAGCAAAAAAATGACCGCCCTAAAAAATCTTTTAAACTAGTTTATATGCAAAAAAAATTAGCTGTAATCCTACTAACTATTTTTTCATTTGCCGCTTCAGCTCAAAGTGAAAAAAATTATGTCACTAATAAAATAAGCGACAAATATGCCTACGTTGATGTCATAAAAACCTACGAAAGAGTGGCTGCAAAAGGCTATAAATCAGTAGAATTATTCCAAAAACTAGGAAATTCCTCTTACTCGAATTTTAAATTGGAAAAAGCAGCAGACTGGTATGGTGAACTATTTGCCATGACAACTGATTTAGACCCAGTCTATTATTATCGTTATGCGGAATCACTTCGATTCATCTGTCAAAATGAAAAAGCAGATGCCATAATTGAAAAATTAAGAAGCAAGTCAAAAGGAACGGTAAAAAGCAAAATCTAAGTTAACAGCTCCAAACCATTAGAAATGGTAACTTGAGAAAATTAACTGTCTTTTTTGAACTTTCTTTTCTTTGTTCTTCTCAACTCCTTTATTTATTCTCATTTACCCCCAGTTTCTTTCCAAATTTTTGAAACTTGTAGGTCAATGAAAGCATTCCATATCGTTTCAAAACCGTGTTTTGGGTATCTATTACTGAAGTTTCGGTAATGGTCCGTATATCACTTTGGTTTTGATTCAGAATATCATATACTTTCAATCTAAAAATCCACTGATCCTCTTTACATTTATAAGATAAACTGGTGTTCCATAAATAGAAATCCTTTTTGAAACCTCCAGAAATATCCGAATTGTAGTTGTAACTAAAATCATTTCCGAAAACCCATTGTTTACGTAAATAATTAGTCAATTCCATTTTAGCTTTGTGTAGATGGTTCTGGGTCTCTTCGAGTTTATAATTGCTGTAATGACTGTTGTTAAAACTAAAGGAGTAGGATGGGAAAATGGTTAACAAATCGGCATAATTATACGAAATACTTACGGATGGAGTTACCGACTTGATTTTTGCTCCATACATCTC
The DNA here is from genome assembly GCF_059882335.1 of Flavobacterium sp. OHVDL-2026-0007. Lineage (NCBI taxonomy): Bacteria > Pseudomonadati > Bacteroidota > Flavobacteriia > Flavobacteriales > Flavobacteriaceae > Flavobacterium > Flavobacterium sp. OHVDL-2026-0007. The sequence goes on along the minus strand of NZ_CM187612.1, from coordinate 4,444,151 downwards.
ATCGTTGATGAATCCCTTTTTGTAACTATAACCAAAAACACCACTCAAACCATACTTAAAGGTATGTAAATCCTTCTTGGTCGATTTCATCAAATGAATTCCACCATCAATGGTATAGGTCCCAGAAACATTAGTATATGTCGTGGTTTGCTTTCCATTTTCATCATACATCGAAGTCATCACAATCTCACTATCATTGTAGGTAGAATTAGCATAAATATAATAGCCCGACTGATATGAATTGTCATATTTACTAAAAGTCATGGTACTTACATGAGAAGTGGCCAAATCTAGGTTCGGATTACCTATTATAGTATTCAAAGGATCGAATAGATTGGCTACGGGCAAAAGCTGTTCGGCTTTTGGGGTCGTCAGTTGATGATTATAGGACAGATATAGATTTTTGTTCTTCTTTAAAGCTAGCCTCATATTAAAACTGGCATCAGGAAACACATAATTCCTATCCAAACTGGTGACAGCGTCCAAATAATTAGATCCGTTATTAGATTTAACAATATAGGCACCTAGTTTCGCTGCTAAATAAATTTTATTTTTAGAAATCTTATAAGAAACAGTAGGGTCGAAATGTTTTTCAAGCGATCCAATGGATGATGACATCAATTCATTTTTGTCCGTATAACCCCCATCCATTTGATTAAAATCAAATGTAGATTTACCTAAATTAGCTTTTATATATTGTGCCTCTACAGACAGCTCTACCGATGAGGAATCGGTAACTGGCTCATTATAAGTAAGAGTCGTTATATAACTATCATTCACGATCTTACGTAAGCTTTGTTGATTTCGAGTGTCGTTTGGCCTAGTATCTCGATAAAAGGCGGTAGTCGAATTAATCAATGAAAGACCTTCACGCCTTTCGTTGGTACTAAAAAAAATACCCGATGCATATCTATTCTTTTTTTCAAAAGTCCTCATCGCATACAATCTATTTTTAAAACTTCCTATTTCATCTTCAGATGTTGATTTTGCTGTATTATCATTTAATAATTGATTCTTATCGTCATGCGAAGAGGACATCGAACTATTTTTTGTCGTTGAAACTTGTTTTGAAAATTTAGGATTCATAAACACTCGGATTTTATTCCCTTTCTGATATTCAAGCCCAGTATTAACAATATTACTATTGGTCAAAACATTCGTCGTACTTTCTGAATTATTCTGAATATTTCCTGTAGGTAAAAAAGAAGTCTGTGACGTTTTGTTGCGGTTCTCAGAATCCGAATTGGTGTAGTTGTAGTCCAGATGAGAATCCACTTTTTTTGCGATTTGGTCGTCATAATTTATCCCAGCCTGATTAGAACGGGTAATGCCTGGTCTACTTGAACCATTCTCAGTATCTTCTTCATTTCTTCCTCCTCCCATACTATCAAAAACCTCGTCCATGGAAAAGCCAGTTGCATTGATATTATTTGACGAAACAATTGCACTAATACGACGTTTATCCTTAAAATAGCTGGCAATTCCACTGGTTTCGTAACGATTATTAGTTCCAATACCACCCATTATTTTTCCAAAAAAACCTTTGCTTTTATCCTCTTGCAAAGTAAGATTGATAGTCGCTTTATTCGAAGACGAATGTTGTCCGGTCAATTCTTCTTCCTTGCTCTTGGTATTCGAAACCTGCACCTTTTTAATCAGGTCAGCAGGTAAATTCTGAAGCGCAATTTGTCCGTCTTCACCAAAGAAAGGCTTTCCATCAACCAATATTTTATTAACGACTTTACCGTTGATGGTTATTCTCTTGTTCGCATCAATTTCGACTCCTGGTAATTGCCTGAGTAAAGCCTCCACATTCGCATCAGGACGTACCTTGAAGGAAGATGCATTGAACTCTAATGTGTCTTTCTTGATTTTGATAGGAGGTACTTCACTTTTTATAACTACCTCGTCTAGTTGAATTTCTTCTTTCAAAAGCGACAAAAAGCCAAAATCCTTGTTCTCTGTACATGAATTCTCCTTACGCACATGATTCTTATAACCTGTAGCTGATGTTTTCAAATAAAAGGGAATTGTTATTTTTTTGGTTTGAAACACAAAATCTCCATATTTATCCGAGATCGTATAATCAATAACTGTCGAATCTTTTACACTTGTAATATAGACTGTAGCCTCTTCAATGGCAGTTGAAGTTGTATTGTCAATCAATTTTCCTTTTATGGTTATTTTGGATTGCGCATTAGAAAAAAGACTAAAAAAGCATAGCATCACCAAAAGATGTATTTTAGTAACGCTTGCGCCTTTTGTATGTAAAAATGAAATTGTTTTACTCATAAAATTGTTTCAAAACCTTAATTTATCTTCCAAAAAAAACAATCAGACCAAAGACTTCCTATCTAAGTAAGCAGTACTACTTAAAAACTAATTCATTACTATACAATACATTAGCACATTTCAACAGTAATAACACCACTGAATGATCAATAAAAACAGCGCAAACTTCAATAGCTTTTGTAAATTCTGACTTGTAATCTCATCACAAATTAAGAAAAAAAAGATTACAAATATTGAATTATTTTAGGAATAACTCCTTGGTTTTAACTAAGTTTTTTCTTATGATTTTAAAAGCAAAACGAAAACTATTATTAATCAAAAACGCCTTCAAACTACCTACTCCATACACGCTTTTTCTGCAATACTGTGACAGTTCTTTTCCTGTCGGCAGACCAATAAACATCGATGCTTATAAACAAACAAAGAAAACAAATGGGCATAAAAAAAACACTCCCTATACTATACAGCATAGAGAGTGTTTGCAAGTTTACCTATAGTACTTTCTACATATTTCTTCTGTATTGTCCTCCTACTTCAAACAATGCTGAAGTAATCTGACCCAACGAACAAACTTTTGTAGCCTCCATTAGATAGTCGAATAAGTTTTCATTTTTAATGGCTGCCTCTTGTAGTTTATTTATATGCTCATTCACTTTTTCGTCATGAAATTGATGCAAATTATCTAACATCGTAATTTGATATTGTTTTTCTTCTTCGGTAGCACGGATTACCTCAGCAGGGATTACCGTTGGAGACCCTTTTGAACTCAAGAAAGTATTCACCCCTACTATTGGGAAATCTCCATTGTGTTTCAAAGTCTCGTAATACAAGCTTTCTTCCTGAATCTTAGAACGTTGGTACATGGTTTCCATCGCTCCTAAAACGCCACCTCTTTCAGTAATACGGTCGAATTCTAGTAAAACAGCAGCTTCTACTAAATCAGTTAATTCTTCGATAATAAATGATCCTTGAATCGGGTTTTCATTTTTTGCCAAACCTAATTCTTTATTGATAATCAACTGAATCGCCATAGCACGACGCACTGACTCCTCTGTAGGTGTTGTAATGGCTTCATCGTAGGCATTGGTGTGTAATGAATTACAGTTGTCATAAATCGCATACAAAGCCTGCAAAGTCGTTCTAATGTCATTAAAATCAATTTCCTGAGCATGTAAAGAACGCCCTGAAGTTTGAATATGGTATTTCAACATCTGTGCTCTTTCGTTGGCTCCATATTTGTTTTTCATGGCTTTTGCCCAAATTTTACGTGCCACTCGTCCGATCACTGAATATTCAGGGTCTACTCCATTGGAGAAGAAGAATGACAAGTTCGGTCCAAAATCGTTAATGCTCATTCCACGACTCAAATAGTATTCTACATAAGTAAAACCATTTGAAAGGGTGAACGCTAACTGGGTAATTGGGTTTGCTCCTGCCTCGGCTATATGATATCCCGAAATGGAAACCGAATAAAAATTACGAACGTTTTTGGTAATAAAATATTCCTGAACATCACCCATTAATCGCAAAGCAAACTCCGTAGAGAAAATACAGGTATTTTGTGCCTGATCCTCTTTTAAGATATCCGCTTGTACCGTTCCACGTACTTGAGACAAGGTTCTGGCTTTGATTTCATTATACACTTCTAACGGTAAAACTTCATCTCCAGTAACCCCCAAAAGCATTAAGCCTAAACCATTGTTTCCTTCTGGTAAATCGCCTTGATACCTAGGACGCTCTGTCCCTTTTTTCTTGTATAATTGGTTGATTTTGACCTCAACTTCTTTTTCTAAATCATTCGCTTTGATATAATACTCACATTGCTGATCAATGGCCGCATTCATAAAAAACCCTAATAACATCGGCGCTGGTCCATTGATGGTCATACTTACTGATGTCATCGCATGTACTAAATCAAAACCAGAATACAATTTTTTAGCATCGTCTAAACAACAGATCGAAACTCCTGCATTTCCGATTTTCCCATAAATATCGGGACGGATATCAGGATCATTTCCGTACAAAGTCACACTATCAAAAGCAGTAGAAAGGCGTTTTGCCGGCAATCCTGCACTTACATAATGAAAACGTTTATTCGTACGCTCTGGTCCTCCCTCACCTGCAAACATTCTAGAAGGGTCTTCTCCTTCACGTTTAAAAGGATACAATCCTGAAGTAAAAGGAAACTCACCTGGTACATTTTCTTGTAGATTCCAACGCAAAATATCTCCCCAAGCTTCATATTTAGGTAAAGCAATTTTCGGAATTTGTAAATGTGATAAACTCTCTGTATGGGTTGCAATTTTAATTTCTTTATCACGCACCTTAAAGGAGTACACTGGATTTTTGTATTTATTGACTTTTTCATCCCAATTGAGGATAATCTCCCAATTGTAAGGATCTAAATCCATTTTTACTTTATCAAACTGATTCAGTAAAAGATTCAAGAAGATGCGATTTTCATCATGCTCTTGAATTGCACTAGGCAATACAGTAACATCGTCTATACCTGCTTTGGTTATTTCTGGAATTTTTCCTGAAACCGATTCTATCGTTTTAAAGATTCCATATAATTTCTGGGCTACTTTTTGTTGCGAAACTGCCGTTTCATCATAACTTCTGTTACTCTCTGCTATTTCAGATAAATAACGTGTTCTATGTGGAGGAATGACAAAGATTTTCTCGCTCATCTCGCGGGTGATCTTAAAAGTCGAATGCAACTCCGAATCCGTTTTCTCTACAATTTTATCCATAATAGCTTTGTAAAGCGTATTCATCCCTGGATCGTTAAACTGCGAAGCGATCGTACCAAAAACCGGCATTTCATCAGGATTTTTATCCCATAAATTGTGGTTGCGTTGGTATTGTTTTTTGACATCACGAATCGCATCTAGAGCCCCTCTTTTATCAAATTTATTCAAGGCTACTAAATCCGCAAAATCAAGCATGTCGATTTTCTCTAATTGGGTAGCGGCACCAAATTCAGGTGTCATTACATATAAGGACACATCAGAATGATCCATGATTTCGGTATCAGATTGTCCGATACCAGAAGTTTCTAAAATAATCAAATCATATTTGGCTGCCTTTAAAACTTGAATGGCTTCGGCAACATATTTAGACAAAGCTAAATTGGATTGACGTGTAGCCAATGAACGCATATAAACACGAGGATTATTAATCGCATTCATTCGGATTCTGTCTCCTAATAATGCTCCTCCTGTTTTACGTTTTGATGGATCTACCGATATTAAGCCTATTGTTTTTTCTGGAAAATCAATTAAAAAACGACGAACCAATTCGTCTACTAAAGACGATTTTCCAGCTCCACCAGTTCCTGTAATTCCCAAAACAGGAATTTTAGAATCAATATTAGCTGTATGAATCTGATCAAAAACCGGTTTGGCAATTTCAGGGAAATTCTCTGCCGCCGATATCAAACGAGCAATTGCTGTTGGCATCTTATTTTCAATAAGATCGATTTCTCCATTTAATTGATCTCCAATTGGAAAATCAGCACGCTCTACCAAATCATTAATCATTCCTTGTAAACCTAAAGAACGACCATCATCTGGGGAATATATTCTCGTAATTCCATATTCGTGTAGGGCTGCTATTTCGCTAGGCAAAATTACACCTCCGCCACCTCCAAAAATCTTGATGTGTCCTGCTCCTTTTTCCTGAAGCAAGTCATACATATATTTAAAGTATTCATTATGCCCTCCTTGATAAGAAGTCATCGCAATGGCATTAGCATCTTCCTGAATAGCGGTATTGACTACTTCTTCAACGCTGCGGTCATGACCTAAATGAATGACTTCAACTCCTGTTGACTGAATAATACGACGCATAATGTTAATAGCCGCATCATGCCCGTCAAAAAGAGAAGCAGCGGTGACAATCCTAACTTTATTTTTAGGAATATAGGGAGTTTGTTGTTCCATTTTGAGAATATGATAATTTTAAGGGAGCAATTTACAAAATATTTTAATATTTGATCACTACAATCCCTTTATGTTAACAAAAAAATAATTGTTTTTTTAGCAATACCCCCTGCGTCTTAAAAAGATAAGGATTATGAAAAAAACAAGAAGCAATGACATGGCAATTTTAGAACATTAACCACGAATACAATAACCTAAATATCAACATCATACATTAATTTAGCAGTATTCAAAGCCCCAATTTTTGTTCTGAATTTTAGCACTAAAATCGTTACGCAAAAATTAAAAAAAAATGAAAACTTCATATCACTTCGTCATCCTTTTAATCACTAGTTTTTTTGTTTCTTCTTTTACTCTTTATAAGAAAATTGATTTTACAGCAAAAAAAGCTACTACTGATTACACTCTTCATTTGGTAAATAGCGCTACTGTCTCAGTGGTGGACCATAGTATTTCAACTGATTTTTTAAATGGCTACGTTACCTTAAAAAAAAATCAACATGAAGCTATTGCATTGTATCAAAATAGCCCCTCTCAAATTAGTTGGCCTAAAGGTCTTACTACTAAGACCACAAAAAAAACAACCGCAATTATACCTAAAAAAAAGATTGCTGATCAAAACTTATCCAGCAAGCCAATATCCTCATCCCCTGTGGCAGTGCCACAAGACGAATTGCTCTTTGACCAATATTATAAATTGGAGACCGTTTTAAAAAAATACAAACAAATAGAAAAAGAGAATACTTGGAAACCTATCCAATTCACTGCTCCATTCGCAGACTTACGACCTGATGCTACTTCACCCATAATCAGACAGGTCAGAAGCCACTTATTTTTAATGGGAGACCTGAAAAATGATTCCCATAGTGATTTTTACGATCGAGAACTCATGGATGGGGTCATGAAATATAAATTGCGCAACGCATTTAGGCCTAATTATATTATTTCAGAAGACCATATCAAAGAGATGAATACCCCCATAACTGAAAAAATCAAAACTTTGATGCTAAATATGGACCGTTGCCGAGAGATCTCACCTCTATTAATCAAAGGGGAAGAATACATTATGGTCAACATTCCCTCTTTTGAATTAACCTATGTCAAAAATGGAAAAGTCAAACTCGCTTCTGAAGTATTTGTAGGTGCCGAATTAACCAAAACCGTCATTTTTAATGCGGAAATGGAAAAAATCGTTTTTAGTCCTTATTGGACTATACCTCAAAGCATTGTTAAAAATGAACTAAGCCTAAAAATAGCCTCCGACAAAAATTATTTAGTCGATCATAATATGGAATGGGTCAATGGGCAGGTCAGACAAAAACCAGGCCCCGAAAATTCGTTAGGATTAGTAAAATTCTATATGCCCAACCCCTACGATATTTATATGCATGACACCCCTTCCAAAACCTTATTTGATTTTGAGAAACGAACCTTTAGCCACGGCTGTATTAATATTAAAAAAGCCAAAGAGTTAGCCGTTGCCCTATTAGAAGACTATCCTGAGTGGACAATGGATCGAATCAATCAAGCAATGGCTGGTAAGGAAGAATCAGAATTTAAATTGGCCAACAAAATTCCTGTATATATATGTTATTTTACTTCATGGGTAAATGAATCAGGCGAAATCGGCTTTTTCTCAGATGTTTATCAACACGATAATGATTTGAACAAACTTATCTCTCCTGAAAACGCTACGGCAGATGACGATATTTAGCTCACTACAACTCCAATAGATCACTTTATAATCCCCGCTAAGCGGGGATTATTTATTTTTTAAGCTATCATAACCGTCTATTTACCAATAAAATAACGTAAATTAGTTTGATCATAAACCTTCAATTTTTGATCCCAACTCTTTAGTAAGCAAGTAATAACATAAAGATGACAAACATGAAAAAAATTACTCTTCTCTTGATCCTTTTAGTGCTTCCTTTTTTAATCCCTTTTTCCGGCTATACTGCTAAGGTCATAACCATAGAAAATGAAAAAGCTTTGATCGATACTCCTAAGTACTGGCTAACATCGATTAATAACGCTGTCTTATTAGATTTTTTCAAAAAGTATCCAGATTTAAAAAAATATCAAGAACAAGTGATCACACTTTACAAGAACAGATCGTACACGTCTATTTGGTATGAGCAAGATCAAATCAATGAATTTGGTCACCTATTGTACCAAAAATTAAATTCAACTTACGAAGAAGGGGTAGATGTTGTGATGCCCTATAAGAGTAAAATTGATCAAGTTTTTGACAATACAGTCCAGAAGAAAATCACGGATTCAGACACCGAAATTCTATTAACGTCCATGTACATCATTTATGCCAAAAAAGTTTATGAAGGAATTGATACCGAAACTGTAAAAAAATCAGGATGGTTTTTACCTAAGAAAAAGATCTCCTATCAGACTGTTTTGGATTCTATAATGACCAACCCAAGTTTGCTCAACAAAAATGAAGAAGTGCTTTTTACTCAATATTACCGACTTCAGGAAGTACTAAAAAAATACCGAGCCATCGAACAAAACAATACTTGGAACACCATCACCACTGATTCCCCTTATAAAGATTTAAGACCCGACGACAGCTCCGTTACCATTGGACAAGTCAGACACCGCTTGTTCATCATCGGCGACTTAGCCCAAGATTCTAAAAGTAATTTCTACGACCAGGAACTCATGAATGGTGTCATGAAGTATAAATTAAGATACGGATTACTACCCAACTATATCCTTACAGAAGACCATATCAAACAAATGAATGAACCTATCAGCTATCGTATTAAAACACTTATGCTCAATATGGAGCGTTGTAGATGGATTCCACCAAGTCTTACTAAAGCGGACCAATATGTTATGGTCAATATTCCTTCCTTCCATTTATTCTTTATGAAAAATGGACAAAATGAAATAGAATCCAACGTATTTGTTGGCACACCCCTGACCAAAACACTGATCTTTAGTGGTCATATCAATCGAATCGTTTTTAGTCCTTATTGGTACGTACCACAGAGTATCATCAAAAATGAATTAAAATTAAAAATAGTTGAAAATAAAAACTATTTAGCCGAACATAATATGGAGTGGAATAACGGACAAGTCAGACAAAAGCCAGGACCTAATAATTCTTTAGGATTGGTGAAATTTCTTTTTCCAAATCCTAACGATATTTACCTACACGATACCCCCTCAAAAAGTTTGTTTGCATTTGAAAAACGAACTTTTAGCCACGGATGTATTAATGTAGAAAAAGCAAAAGACCTCGCTATTGCCATTTTAAAAGACAATCCTGACTGGCCCATTGAGAAAATCAATCAGTCTATGGACGGGACAAAAGAAACACCTTGTATCTTAACCCAAAAGATCCCCATCTATATTGGCTATTTCACAGCTTGGGTAAACAAAACTGGCGATGTTAGTTTTTTTCCTGATGTATACGATAGAGATGTTAATTTAGACAAAATTCTTTTTCCTAATGACACCACCTTCACTCCACAATGAGACATGCCAATAGAAATCACCAAACAAGTACACAAAAAACAAATAGAATAAATCTAAAATTATGGAAAGCTCAAACGAATTCACCTCGAGAAAAAGTTGGTGGGACCGAAACTGGAAATGGCTTATCCCTACTGGCTGTGTAAGCCTTTTAATCCTGCTGTGTTTATTTATAGCCGGAGTTTTCTTTGGCGTTACTTCTATCATGAAAGACTCTGATGTCTACAAAGAGGCTATCACTAAAGTAAAACAAAATAAAGAGGTAGTAGCACAACTGGGAAGTCCCCTTGAAGCAGATGAAATGGCTACTGGAAATATTCAGATCACCAATGATACCGGGAACTGCAATCTAAAGATTCCAATAAAAGGACCTAAAGGGAAAGGCACTTTATTGGTTATCGCTACAAAAAACGGAAAATGGAACTACAGCAAAATGGCTGTTTACGTTGAAGCGACCAAAGAAGAAATTGACTTACTCAAGTAAAAGTTCATACTAAACCCTAACAGATTTAAATAGATTTGAGTTGTTTTAAAAACAACTCAAATCTCTCACAATTCATTTACACGGTAGGGGGATGAACCTTTTGAATGTGTATAACTTTGCCATTTACCAGTCAAAAAGTAAACCATAAGAATAACGAAGCCCATTAATGTTAATTATAAAACAAATTGTTGATGCTCTGGAAATAAAATTGTGGCTTTGTTTTTGAATAAGTAGTATTTTTGAAACTTATAAAAACCCCACTTCATGAAAAAGATTATACTTTTAGCTTTTGCCTTTTCCCTTACTTCTTGTGCTCAGGTGCAATCAACCTTAAATCAGTTCCCTCAATTATCTACACAAATCCCTGGAATTGGTGGCGTTGATATTTCATCGGGATTAAAAGAAGCTTTAAACAAAGGAATCACACAACAAGTCAGTAAATTGACGGCGGTTGATGGTTTTTATAGAAATGAAGCAGTAAAAATCCTCCTACCAGCAGAATTACAAAAAGTCGATGCCACTTTAAGAAAAATTGGTTTATCGTCTCTTGCTGATGAAGGTATTAAAGTATTGAATCGCGCAGCTGAAGACGCGGTAAAAGAAGCTACTCCTATATTTGTTTCAGCAGTTAAAAATATGTCGTTTGCAGATGCCAAAAATATTTTACTGGGAAGTGATAATGCGGCCACTAGCTATTTACAAAACAGTACCACTACAGCTTTATACGGAAAATTCAATCCCGTAATTAAAAGCTCTTTCGAAAAAGTGGGCGCTGCGGCTGTTTGGACAAAGATTATTACTAAATACAACACCATTCCACTGGTACGAAAAGTGAATCCAGACTTAACCGATTACACCACTAATCAAGCCCTTACAGGAGTTTTTAAAATGATAGCTGTTGAAGAAAAAGAGATCCGTAACAACATCAGCGCAAGAACAACGCCTTTATTGAAAAGCGTTTTTGCCATGCAAGACAAAAAATAGCGCTTTGGCAGTTCCAAAACTTAGTGTTTAATCCAGAACCAAACAACAACCAACAAATGCAAAAAATTACCATTCTAATTCACTGCAAGGACCAAAAAGGAATTATCGCGGCAGTAACCACTTTTATTGCTAAAGTGGAAGGAAACATTACCTACATTGACCAACATGTTGATGTCGAACAAAATGTGTTTTTTATGCGATTGGAATGTGAATTAACCAATAAAAACATTGGCCTTGAAGTTATAAAAACAGACTTTAACCAAACTATCGCTGCTGATTTTGAAATGTCATGGGATTTATACAATCAGGAACAAAAACCAAAAATGGCCTTGTTTGTATCAAAATACGATCATTGTTTGTTTGATATTTTAGGGCGTTATAGTTCAGGGGAATTGAATATTGAAATTCCAGTAATCATAAGCAATCACAACGATTTACGCTCTATCGCGGAACGTTTTGATATCCCTTTTCATTGTGTACCCATTACCAAAGACAATAAAGAAGAAGGTGAGGCCAAACAAATTGAATTATTAAAGCGCTATCAAATCAATTTTATTGTACTGGCGCGTTATATGCAAATCATTACACCTAAGTTGATTTCACTTTACCCGAATAAAATCATCAATATTCATCATTCCTTTTTACCCGCTTTTCCAGGAGCAAAGCCCTATCATTCGGCCTTTAAACGCGGTGTGAAAATTATTGGAGCCACGAGTCATTATGTAACACCAGCACTAGATGAAGGTCCCATTATTGAACAAGATATTGCTCGGGTTTCACACATTCACTCTGTAGATGATTTTATCATGAAAGGACGTGATTTAGAACGTATTGTTTTGGCCAGAGCTATAAAGCTACATGCGGAACGTAAGACCATGGTGTATAGCAATAAAACAGTGGTGTTTTCATAAAGTCAAAATACCAACATCTATAAAAAATGTCAGCCCAGTGGTATACAATAAAAAACGGTATCTCAACCAAACTGATCATTTTGAATTATAAAAAGCAAACCCCGACAGTTTTGACATTGTCGGGGTTTGTTTTACTTAGCATTTATACTTTTATTGATGCAAATCAAATCGGTCCAAATTCATTACTTTGGTCCATGCTGCAATAAAGTCTTTTACAAATTTCTCTTTGCCATCAGCACAAGCGTAAACTTCAGCTACGGGACGAAGCTCAGAGTTAGAGCCAAAAATCAAATCTGCACGAGTTGCGGTCCATTTTACCTCACCAGTGGCGCGATTACGTCCTTCAAAAAGCTCACCTGTTTCATTGCTTGCCTTCCAAGTTGTACCCAAATCCAATAGATTCACAAAGAAATCATTACTTAATGTTTCTACATTTTTGGTAAGCACACCTACCTTAGAACCATCATAATTGGCATTTAACACTCTCATACCTCCAATTAAAACCGTCATCTCTGGTGCAGTTAACGTCAAAGACTGCGCTTTATCAACTAGAAGTTCTTCAGTTATTGCATCGCAATTCGCCTTTTTATAGCTTCTGAAACCGTCCCCTTTTGGTTCTAGTACGTCAAAAGAAGCGACATCAGTTTGCTCTAAAGTAGCATCACCTCTACCAGGCGAAAAAGGAACCACTACATTTAATCCCGCATTTGATGCTGCTTTTTCAATGGCTGTCGAACCTCCCAAAACGATCAAATCTGCGATAGAAACCCATTTGTCAGCGCTATTGAACTCGTTTTGTATGGTTTGCAAAGCGGCCAAAACCTTTTTTAGTTCATTTGGTGCATTCACTTCCCAATTGATTTGAGGTTCAAAACGAATACGAGCTCCATTAGCACCTCCACGCTTGTCCGAACCACGAAAGGTCGAAGCGGAAGCCCAAGCAGTCGTTATCAATTGTGAAACTGAAAGACCACTAGATAGGATACTTTTTTTCAAGGTGCTAATATCGCTTTGGCTTAATTCTTTTTTAGCAGCAGGAATCGGGTCTTGCCAAATCAATACTTCTCTAGGAACTTCAGGTCCTAAATAACGCGTAATAGGCCCCATATCTCTGTGCGTCAATTTATACCATGCTCTAACAAAAGCATCCTCAAATTTGGGAAAATTTTGAAAATAATCTCTCGCAATGGGTTCGTAAATAGGATCCATTTTCAGCGCCATATCCGCTGTTGTCATCATGGGTGCATTTCGTTTACCCGGAATATGAGCATCTTCTACTAAGTTGGCTGCGCTTTCATCAGTGGGTGTCCATTGATGTGCTCCGGCTGGACTCTTGGTCAATTTCCAATCGAATTTAAATAAGGTTTCAAAAAAGCCATTGTCCCAAGTGGTTGGATTGGGTTTCCAAGCCCCTTCGATACCACTGGTAATAGCATCCTTTCCGACTCCAGTACCAAAACTACTTTTCCATCCCAGTCCCATTTGTTCTATAGGCGCTCCTTCAGGTTCTCGTCCTACCAAAGCAGCATCACCAGCTCCATGTGCTTTACCAAAGGTATGCCCCCCTGCTACTAAAGCTACCGTTTCTTCATCATTCATCGCCATACGATCAAAGGTTTCTCTGATATCTCTACCAGACCCCAGTGGATCAGGATTACCGTTGGGACCTTCAGGATTCACATAAATCAATCCCATTTGCACAGCCGCCAAGGGATCATCCAACTGACGATCTCCTTTATATCGTGTATCTCCCAACCAAGTGGTTTCATTTCCCCAATTGACATCCTGTTCTGGCTCCCAAATATCCTCTCTACCCCCTCCAAATCCAAAAGTTTTCAGTCCCATGGATTCAAGAGCACAATTACCTGTTAAAACAATCAAGTCAGCCCAAGAGAGTTTTTTTCCATATTTTTGTTTAATAGGCCAAAGCAAAAAACGCGCTTTATCTAAATTACCATTATCTGGCCAACTATTAAGAGGAGCAAAACGTTGATTACCTGAACTAGCACCACCACGACCATCTGCTATACGGTATGTTCCTGCACTATGCCAAGCCATACGAATAAATAAGGGACCGTAATGGCCATAATCAGCAGGCCACCAGTCTTGAGAGTTTTTCATTAAATCAAAAATATCTTTTTTGACTTCCTTTAAGTCTAGGCTTTTAAACGCTGCAGCATAACTAAAATCTTCTTCCATAGGATCGGATAGACTAGAATGTTGACGCAATATGTTTAAATTTAAACGATTTGGCCACCAATCTCTATTTGATGTTCCCATTCCAGCAGTTTCTTTCATTTGTCCATTGTGGTATGGACATTTACTTTCGTTTGAATCGCTCATATTTTTTACTTTTTTTAGTTAGTATACTTATTCGATTATCTTCAACGTTTTTATTTTTTTTAACAAAATACACACAATTGATTTTTAACACTTTACCAAATATACAAACTTATCCTTTCGATATTGATCAACAAAATTGATTGTTATTATATTTTGATAACCTAAAACTATACATAGCTACAGCATCCTCAGAATGGCCAATCAAAAAATCTTAACTTAAGTCCAACAAAGTAATAACAAAATCTTAACAGCAATACATCCACTTATGTCGGATCTTTGCCCTGTAATAAACTGGTTATTTATTATTTTGGTTTTGGTTAGTTAAATGATGCCGGCGTCTTCGAGATGCCGGCATTTTTTCTTTATACCAATCCTTATTATTTTATATATCCTTTTGGATTTAGCCTGTCAATATCTAGATCGCTTTATAACAAAGCAACGAGGACAAATTTGGCCTACACACAGCGTCTCACACATAAGATTATGGTGATTATTGCAACTCGATAAACTGAAAATTGAAGTTAGTTTTTCAACCGTTCGTGCAGTAATTTAAAATACGGAAAAGCTTTTAGGAGTCTGCTTCCATGCCAAGAAAACATTTCACCGTCTACAAAAACGGTTTTGGCGTGGTGGGTAAAACGTCCAATCTCAAAAGCATCTTCTTCTTTAAAAGGATAAGGTTCAGAAGAAAGTAAAACCAAATCTGGGTCGCCCTCTAAACGCATCTTTTTGAGTTCGATTTCAGGATAACGTCCTTTGTCTTTGTACATATTCTCAAAATGATTCAATTCTAACAGGGCATTAATATAAGTATCCTCTCCGGCTACCATATACGGGTTTTTCCAAATAAAATACGCCGCTTTTTTCACTGAGATATCCTGAATATACTTTTTAAAATCGCCTAGAGCGAAAGTCAATTTGTCGTTCCATTTTTGTGCTTCGGTACGACAATTAAAGAGTTGTCCAAAATCTGAAATCATTTGAAAATTGTCCTCAATAGTAACAATATTGGTCACCCAAACAGGACAAATTGCACTTAATTGCTCTACTATCTCAAGTGTATTTTCTTCTTTGTTGCAAATAATAATATCAGGTTGCAACAACTTTATTTTTTCAAAATGAATCTTCTTGGTTCCCCCCACTATTTTCTTGGTTGACTTTAGATGGTAGGGATGTACACAAAACTTGGTTATGCCGATTATTTTATCTTCTAATCCCAAATCATACAACAATTCGGTTTGAGAAGGTACTAACGAAATAATACGTTTTGGTGCGGTCTCAAAACCATGTAAAGTACCTAACTGATCTGTTAACTGTTTCATGTTATTTTATATCAAGTTTCTAGAGGATCCAATTTTAAAGATAAGGTCTAGTAGGGTTTGATCCCTATTCAAAAAGGTTTTAGAGACCAATGAACACCGCTCTCTAAAACCCCTCTGCTCCCAGCGATCATCCTCGCTGTTCTGTTCCAATTTTAATCCACTGAAACCTAAAACTATTTTCTTATAGCTTCGAAATAATGTCGGCCATTTCTTTTTGCACAAGCAGTGCCTCTTCTCTTGCTTTCTGAGCAAAATCAGCTTCTTTCGAAGCATAAATAATAGCTCTTGCTGAGTTGACTAACAAACCTATTTTGTCGTTCATTCCGTATTTACAAACTTCCGACAAACTTCCCCCTTGAGCACCAATTCCTGGTACCAAAAGAAAACTATCGGGAACAATTTTACGAATCTCTGCAAAATATTCCGCCTTGGTAGCACCAACCACATACATTAAGTTCTCACTGTTCTTCCAAGTTTTAGAAGTTTCCAAAACTTGTTTGTATAATTCTGTTCCGTTTGTAGTTAAGGTCTGAAAATCAAAAGCTCCTTCGTTAGACGTTAAGGCCAACATGATGGTATGCTTGTTTTTAAAAGCCAAGAAAGGTTCTACGGAATCTTTCCCCATATAAGGGGCAACCGTTACACTGTCAAAATTTAAATCTTCAAAAAAAGCTTTTGCATACATACTTGAGGTATTGCCAATATCACCACGTTTTGCATCGGCAATCGTGAAAATTTCTGGAAACTTCTCATTGATATACTGGATTGTTTTTTGCAACGAAATCCATCCTTTTATCCCATAAGCTTCATAAAAAGCGGTATTGGGTTTATAGGCAACTGTCAAATCATGAGTAGCATCGATAATCGCTTTATTGAATTCGAAGATAGGATCTTCAGTTTCTAATAAATGAGTTGGAATTTTAGTCAAATCGACATCTAGTCCAACGCATAAAAATGATTTTTTTTGAAGAATTTGTTCGTGTAGTTGTTGTGTAGTCATGCTTGTTTTTTTAGCTTTTCTAATTCATCAGAAATACTTCTTTTTTTTAGAAAGTATGCAAAAATAAAAAAAGCCACTCAATTAAGAATGGCTTTTTACTATTATATTCGGTTGTATTTACAAATTGCCTAAATAAACAATTTCTGTTCTTCTATTTTCAGCTCTTCCAGCAGCCGTTTTATTTGATTTAACAGGTTGAGTAGCTCCGAATCCTTGCGCTGTTAAATTAGCTGGATTCACTCCTTTTTCAATCAGAGCATCTCTCACTACATTCGCTCTGGCTTCAGATAATTTCTGATTCGCTTTAGCATTACCTGTGCTATCAGTATGCCCATTAATGGCAAATTTAGCATTTGGATAGTTCTTCAAGATTTCTTTGATTGCTTCTAATCTTGCCGCTGTTTCTTCTTTTTTAGTTGCATTCAAAGTCGCTTTTCCTGTTGTAAAAAAGATCGATTTTGCCTCCATTTTTAATTGTTCTAAAACCGCTTTAGAAACTTCAGGACAACCTTTGTTCGCTACTGGACCTGCTACTGTAGGACAAGCATCGTCTTTATCTAAAACGCTATCTCCATCTGTATCTGGCCAAGGACAACCTTTGTTTTCAACTGGACCCGCCACTGTAGGACAAGCATCATCTTTATCTAATAAAGTATCTCCGTCAGTATCTTTCCAAGGACACCCTTTATTTTCTGCTGGACCTGCAACTTCAGGACAAGCATCATCTTTATCAAAAACCTGATCACCATCCGTATCTGGCCAAGGACAACCATTATTTTCAACTGGTCCTGCTACCTCACGACAAGCATCCTCTTTATCAATAACTCCATCCTCATCAGTATCTTTAAATTTCTTTTGATATACTGGAACTTTCATTCCTAAGTAAAAATCAGCTCCTTTTGAATCTTTCGACACTAAGTTCGAAACCACAGAACCTGAACCTATGAAAAATGCACCTACTCGGATTCCTGAACCCACTTGCATTCCACTGTATTCCATCCACGTCATAGGAACATAAAAACTAAACCATCTGCTTTCGTAACGAGGAGTTAAACTTACTCGGTCAGCGATACTATTTCCGTTTAGCTTATCGTTGCTCACCATACTGATATCTCCATTAAGATTCAAATAAAACTTATGGTGTATGTTCCAATCTACATCAGCACGAAGTGCCGTAGGCAAGTTTGTTCGTATTCCTTTTGAAGAAGAGACTTTGGTATAATGATCATTTAAAAAATCATAAAGATTATCAGCATTATCAATATCCTGTTGGGTAATAGTACCATTGATATTATAAACATCCAGTTTTGAATTCTTATAATTGATAGACCCAATATCCGTAACGGATAATCCGAAACGTATTTTGTATTTGTTTAAATCTCTAAAGTTATTATCGGCTGGTTTTGCCTTGTTTAGATCATACTTATCATAGTCTGGTCTCCACTCGTACACCAATCCAAGATCCAATCCAAATCCGTTTGAATTCGCATCAAAATCATATTTTTGATTCGCTTCCCAATCCTGACTTCCTCCAATGGTTAATTCTCCTTGTGTTGATAGGGTTCCATCTTTAGGACTTACTGTATTCTCCACATAAGTGGTACTGATATTGTTTCCTCGAACGTATCCGTTTGCTCCTCCTTGTAAATATTTAGCGGTAATACCACCTTTTACAAAATGCTGATTTTTTTGATATAAAACTGCTGCATAAGAGATTCCTAGTTCACCCCATGAATTAGAAGTACCATTTGGACTACCTAAATTAAAATTAAAATTGCTAGATTGGTCTAAACCATCTTTAACTTGATCCACTAGATTTCCGTTAATGTTCGTTACATTGGCAATTGATCTTGCTCTAGTAAAAACCGCCAAAGTATGTTTTGGCGCAATGTTAAACATAAAAGAAGGCCCCATAATGTCAAAATTAACCAATGCATTATTGTTTGTAGAAGGCTTCATTTTGGCTTGGCTATCAAAATCATATCCCTCTTTGTATACATCAAAAAGACGTACTCCATACAAATCATTTTGTACTGAACCACTAATAGAAAATAAGTTAACGTCTGTCTTAAAACGAGAGTCAGCTATAGAGGCTGGATTAAAAAGCACGCTTTGAACTCCTGCATAATTGTCTTGAAAATAACCAATATAAGATTGAGCTTCGACAGTTAACGTGCTAATAAAAAGCAATAAAATGAGTAATTTTTTTTTCATTCAGGTTTAGGTTTTTAAATTAAATTGGCGGCAAAACTACAATAATGGATTTACAAACAGCTTAACAAAACGTTGATTTCATGTAACATCTTTAACAAATTTTGTCACTTTAAAAAGGCCCATAAACTTTAAATACGGAACACACTTTACATCAAAGGATTAGTCGCAAAAACTGAAACAACCCCCTTAAAACCTCCAAAAGAAAAAACAGCTTTTAAGGACTAAATTCCGACTCAAAAAACGCAAAATGTGAATTATAGAATAATTTAAACAAAAAATATAACAACTTTTCGCAACTTAATTCGCAACTTTACTATGTCTTAATGCTGTACATAGCAACATTAAGAAGGTTATCTAAACAATACACGGAATGAGCGGAAAAGGAAATTAATAGAAGACAAAGAAGACAGCTTACATTGACAGATGATAATTTGATGTTTGCTGAAGGGAAGGAAGAGAATATAGACAAAGCTTCAGCGAAATGTAGGTAGTAGATAAGTAGAATTTATCAAAATATTATCCGATATGTAATTCCTAATTACTCATCCGGGAATACCGTCTAATACAAAAATTAGACGGTATTTTTTTGATTATTTTACTTACAAACCTTAGTAAAATAGCGTAATTGCAGCGCAACAAACCCCTTAACCAAAAATAAATTAATTATCTTTAGACAAAATTCTATAAAATGAAACTATTCATAAAGTTTGACATCAATACCATTTGTTCTCTTTACCTAAAACAACAGCTAGAACAACAAAATATTAATTTTACTACTTTAGGATTTGGAGAAATTGAAATTAACAGCTACATTGATGCCGAAGCACTCGAAAGCTTAAAAGAAAATTTAAGTCCACATGGTTTTGAAATTGTAGAAAATCAAAAAAGTGTTTTGGTTCAAAAAATAAAAGATGCCATAATTGATCTGGTCTATATGGACGATAACAACAATTTTAAAAGTTCTGTGTTTTTAGCAGAGAAATTAAATCATAGTTACGGTTATTTGTCTAACATATTTTCGGAAGTAACGTATTCGTCTATCGAAAATTTTATTATTTTGCAAAAAACAGAAAGAGCAAAACAACTGATGATTGTCAATGAAATGAGTTTAACAGAGATTGCTTTTTTACTCAACTATTCCAGTGTGGCCCATTTGAGCACACAATTTAAAAACACCACTGGAATTACGCCATCGGCTTTTCAAAGAATTATCAAAAAACGTAAAGAAAATTTAAAATAAACTAAATACCGCAATACCAATGCAAAATAACGCATTATCCATTTTACTAGCAGATGACGATGAAGATGATCGCTTTTTTTTCAAAGATGCTTTTGAAGAAATAAAAATACAAACCAACCTAGAATTCGTTCATGATGGAATGCAGTTAATGGATTATTTAATGAATCCAAACAATGAATTGCCTGATATTTTATTTCTGGATTTGAACATGCCCAAAAAAACAGGAAAAGAATGTTTGATCGAAATAAAAAAAACAGAACATCTTAAAAACATAATTATTGCCATCTATTCCACCTCTTCATCCGAAGAGGACATTGAAGATACCTTTGTTCAAGGTGCCAATATTTATATTAAAAAACCAAGCGATTTTAATGCCTTAAAAAAAATTGTTAATGAAGTCATAACCGTAAACTGGCACTACCATACCTCGGGTTTGAATCGTGATAATTTTTTGCTGCGCTTACAATAATACACACAAATGAAATGGATACCCAAGTTTAATTCATCAAACTCCCTTAGGGGAATTTTTGTACTAGCTGTTTTCATTTTAATATTCCTTTCGTACATTGCTTACAAACACAACCAAGACTTGAATGAATCGAGTAAATTGGTCATGCATACCTACGAAATAAACATTCAACTCGAACGTTTAATCTCAGCCATAAAAGATGCTGAAACAGGTCAACGAGGCTATATCATTACCCGAAATTCGAGATTTTTAACCCCCTATCTTTTTTCTAGGGATAGGGTCAATACCTCCTTTATCCGGTTAAAAAAACTAACTGCCGATAATCCCAAACAACAAGAAAATCTTCAAAAATTATTCAAACTAATCATCCAGCGTTTTGTTTCATTTGAAAATTGTCTCAAATACAGCAATCCGGTAACTTACGACAAAAGAAAACTAGACAATCATATGTTTGGTGGTCGAATTTTAATGGAAAACATCCGTTTTCAAGTAGATGAGATGAATGATATCGAAAAAGATTACTTGGAAAAAAGACTAAAAATATACGATCAGGAAATTTCCCTAGGCCCTGTTTTTTCTGCTTCTTTATTCTTAGTAGCCTTGAGCTTTATTTTATTGGCTTATCGTCAAATCAGTCGTGATATAGAACGTTTGAAAATCTACAATAAAAAACTCTTAATTTCGAGTGGTCTAATGTCCGAGTCTGAAATACTAGGAAAATTCAGCACCTGGCAATGGGATTTAGATACCGATAAAGTAGATTATTCTAATAACCAGTTTCGTTTGTTAGGCATTGCACCCAAAGATTTTGATTCGAACCATAATTCCTTTCTCGATTTTATTCATCCAGAAGACAAGGACCTCGTTATCAAGGCTAGAGAAAGTCTTCTTGAAACCAAACAATTGCCCGTTATCTACTATAGAGTCATTCGACCTGATCTTCAAATTCGTTATTTTAAATCGACTGGAAAACTTCTTGTAGACCAATTAGGTAGTCAAATTATTCTTGGAATTAATTTTGACATTACCGAAGAACGCCTACTCAATATAGAACTCCAGGAACGCAACAACGAACTCGAGAAAAGTAATAAAGAGCTAGCCTCTTTTAATCATGTAGCCAGTCATGATTTACAGGAACCTCTTAGAAAAATTCAAACCTTTATTTCAAGGATTTCCGACACGGACAAAGCCGCTTTGTCCAATAGTGCAAAAGAGTATATTTCAAAAATTGAAATATCAGCCAAAAGAATGCGCGTTTTAATTGATGATCTATTATTGTTCTCTAGAACCAATACCACTAAAAAAGAATTCATTAAATCTGATTTGAACGAATTACTACAAAGCGCTCAAGCAGAATTAACAGAAGTTATAGAGGACAAAAAAGCAGTCATTACGGTAGGAAAATTACCTAAACTACACGTCATTCCGTATCAGATTGAACAACTTTTTATAAACCTTATCGGTAACTCTTTAAAATACAACCAACCCAACCTAACACCTGAGATCCATATTAGTTGTACCAAAGTTTTATCCTCTACCTATCCTTATTTATTAGATCAATCAGTGAAAAAATTCCATAAAATCACTTTTGAAGACAATGGATTAGGATTTGATGCTCAATTTAAAGATACTATTTTTGTGTTATTTCAACGCTTGCATTCTAAAACGGATTATCCTGGAACCGGTATTGGTTTGGCCATTTGTAAAAAAATTGTCGAGAATCATAAAGGCTACATAATAGCCGACAGCTCTCCTAACGAAGGCTCTGTATTTACTGTTTTTCTTCCTGAATAAATACGCCTAAAACAACTTTAACAAACGTTATATGAATCCATTATGGGAATTATATAACGTTTGCTTTTTATGCTGTAAAGCAAATTATCCATTTCGTTGTCATCTTTGTAATATAATACTTTACCAAGTAATAATGAAAGCTATATCTAGATCAAAATCAAGAATTTATAACATCCTTTTTTTATTGCTGATTTTGGTTTGTTTAGCAGCATGCAAACAAGAAAACAAACTAGAAAGCAGCAATAAAAAGATTGTTTTTGAGAAAAAAAATAATGAAGAGATTGAAGCGTATTTTTTTATTGCAACGGCAAGTATAAGCAAATCTATCATTTCAAAAAGTCAAATTGCACAGCAAAAATGCAGACAAAAAGAAATACAATCGTTAAGTAAAAGAATTGAAAATGATCAAAGTCACTTACTGGAGGACATTACAAAAATGGCCAACAAGAGACTCATTATCATTACGGACATAAACGAATCTACCGTAAAAAAAGACCTGTATCAATTGATAGATACCGCTGAAGTACATTTTGACAAAGCCTATATCAATTCCATTACAGCATCACTATCGGAACAAATAGAATTGTTAGAATCCATTTCAAAAGAAACCAAAGATGAATCTATTTTAAAATTAGTCCTTAGTTATCTTCCGCAGCAATACATCCTGCTAAGAGAAACTAAAAAAATTAAAGAGGAAATAAGTTAAATCTATTAAAATTGAATATTATGAAAACAAGTAACACCGTTTTAGGAATTGTTGGGGCAGCAGCTGCAGGAGCATTATTAGGCGTTTTATTTGCCCCAGATAAAGGTTCAAACACCAGAAAAAAAATCTCAGACAAATCAAAAGATTACCGAGATAATGTAAAAGGAAAAGTGGATGATGTTTTGCATAAAATATCCAGTCATAGCAAAGACATTATTGAAGACGGTAAAGCCAGATATAATGCCGTAAAAGAGGATTTTAATTCTATAAAAGAAGAAACAAAAGGCGTCAAATACTAACCTTTAAAAGTGCTTTTTTTTAACCACAAACCACTCCCTTATGGAAACAAATGCACCAACACCGAAAACTACTCTTTTTGATAAAGCAGAGAACTATACCAAAACAAGTTTAGAATTAGTTAAACTCAAAACAGTATCTGTAACTGCGGATGTTCTATCAACATTAACATCTCGAATAGCGGTTTTCGCTGTTGTTGCATTCTTTAGTTTCTTTTTGAATGTTGGAATTAGCCTTTGGCTAGGGCAACAACTCGGAGAATATTATTATGGTTTTTTTATAATAGCCCTTATCTACTTGATTCTAGCTATCGTTTTACATAAGAACCATCATAGATTAATTAAAATACCTATCGCAAACATGATCATTTCGAGTATTTTAAAAGAGGACGAAGCGGAGTCAAATAATAACCATTAAATAAACTGTTATGGAAACCGTTTTCAACATCGATAAACTCGACCAAATGATTCTGCAATTAAAAGCAGAGCAAAAAACAGCATGGGAAGACATTAAAATGGAAATTGACGAAATTAAAGAAGATTTAAATCCTATTAATTTAATCCAGAATACCTTTCACGAAATCAATGAAATTGTGGGCTTCAAAAGTAATTTACTACAAACCATACTAAGTATTGGAGCCGGTTATCTATCCCGAAAAATGATTATCGGGAAAAGTGACAGCAAAATCAAAACATTCCTAGGCTCCTTGCTACAACTTTTCGTCACTAAATTGGTGGCCAAGTAACAAGAACTTTCCTAAAGTGTATTGGTCAAACTAAATGCAAGTATTATGAAAAAGTTAAATGAAATAATCTATAAAAATAGTGCACACCTTTACTCTTACATCTATAAATATTTTGAATTTACAAGAGTATTTTTAGGCATCTAATTTACTTTATACGTTTTATAAACAAACGGTTAAATATATTAATGCCATCACTATACCGTTAATTTTAAAATTAGCACCCAAAGAAAAGGCCAAACTATTTAGTTTGGCCTTTCTATTTTTTATGTTGTTTTCAAAATTAAAAAACTTCGCTTGCTTCTTTTAATTTCTCCGTATTGTTCACCAATTGTAATTCATCAACAATCTTCTGAATGTCACCATTCATAATATTACCCAAATCATATAAAGTAAGCCCAACACGGTGATCCGTTACACGTCCTTGAGCATAGTTATAAGTACGAATCTTAGCCGAACGGTCTCCAGAACTTACCTGAGAGGTACGTTTTGTAGCGTCTTCTGCTTCCTTCTTAGCTAATTCTTGCTCATACAAACGAGAACGTAAAACACCTAAAGCTTTATCTTTATTTTTATGTTGTGATTTTTGATCTTGACATTGCGCCACTAAACCAGTTGGAATGTGCGTTAAACGTACTGCTGATTTCGTTGTATTTACTGACTGTCCTCCAGGTCCTGATGAACAGAAAAAATCAACACGTACATCATTCATATCGATCTGTACATCAAATTCCTCAGCTTCAGGAAGAACCATAACAGTAGCAGCTGATGTATGTACACGACCTTGAGTTTCTGTTTGAGGAACACGCTGTACACGGTGTACACCAGCTTCAAACTTCAAAGTTCCGTAAACATCCTCACCAGTAACTTCAAAAATTACCTCTTTAAACCCTCCAGAAGTACCTTCATTCATATCCACAACCGAAGTTCTCCAACCACGGTTCTCGCAATATTTAGTATACATACGGAAAAGATCTCCTGCAAAAATACTCGCTTCATCACCACCGGTACCGGCACGAATCTCCACCATTACATTTTTAGCATCTTCCGGATCTTTAGGAATCAACATGAATTTAATCTCTTCTTCCAATTCAGGTAATCTTTCCTTAGCTTCATCTAATTGCATTTTAGCCATCTCCACCATATCGGCGTCGCTACCATCTGCAATAATTTCATTAGCCTCGTCTATATTTGCCATCAAAAGCACGTATTCATCGCGTTTTCCGGCCAATGCTTTTAGGTTCTTGTACTCTTGATTCAATTGCACATAACGTTTCTGATCCGAAATAACATCCGGTTGGATAATTAAATCCGAAATCTCGTCGAAACGTTGTTTTACTATTTGAAGTCTATCTAACATTTTATAAATCCTTTTATGGAGTGCAAAATTACAAAATTTTTGTTTAAAATTCTATCATTAAAGCACTGAGTTTTTTAGCCGCTATTTCATGCTATATTTTACCGTAACCACAAGTCTTTTAGAAACTATTTCTTAGCGGCTACCTCCTCCTCCCGCCTAAATGAAAGAGCCTAAAAAAGAACACCGTTTCGACCTAGAAAAGGTAATCTACTTACACAAAAAAAACGTTACGGTTTTCCGTAAGGTTTCTCAATTTCAATCTATTAGTTTTAACAAATAACTTATCATAAATTTCTAATATATGGGATTATTCGATTTTCTAAAAAAGAAACAGTTTGAAGAAATACTAGCACTTCAACAAAAACTTGAAAAGTTCAAACCTATTATTGACATCCAAAATGAAGTTGACAACAAAATCAATGAAATTTCAGCTAGAGAAAAAGAACTAAATAAAGTTATTTTAAATAAAGAAATTGAACTAAATTCAGTCATTACAAACATCAACCAATCAATAAATTCATTACAAAAGGAGTTCGAGGAATTAAATCTGAATTATCAAACTGCACTTGAAACTTATACTCGCCTTCGAAAAGATGTAAATTTATATGAATCAAAATTGGATTTAATCGAATTTGGTATATATGAACCTTTTTATGATTTTGAAAAATCCGAAGATTATAGAAATGAGCAAAATAGAATTATTGATAGACAAAAATCAATGATTCAATTAGAAACTGCAGCAGTTTGCAATACAAACTGGACAATCGATGGAAGCCTTACAAAAGGCAAAGCTTCAACGAAAAAATTTATTAAATTAATTCTCCGTGCGTTTAATGGTGAATGCAACGCCCAGATTGGGAAAGTAAAATGGAACAATGTCAATCAAATGAAAGAACGTATTCATAAATCTTATGAAACTTTAAACAAACTTGGAGAAGGAAGTGCAGTTAGAATATCATGGGAGTATTTTGAATTAAAGACAAAAGAAATAATCCTTGAATATGAATTCCAAGTAAAACGTCAAGAGGAAAAAGAAGAATTGCGTGCTATGCAAGAAGAATTACGTGAAGAAGAGAAAGCAAGGCGTGAATTTGAACAAGCTCAAAGACAAGCAGAAAAAGAAGAGGAGACCTATCAAAAAGCTTTACTTAAAGCACGAAAAGAAGTTGAAAAAGCAACAGGAGAATCTCAAAAAGAACTAAATTCTAAAATTCTGATTCTTGAGCGAGAATTATTATTAGCCCAAGAAAAAAAAGAACGTGCATTATCTATGGCCCAACAAACAAAACGCGGACATGTATATATAATTTCTAATATTGGTTCATTTGGCGAGAATGTATACAAAATAGGAATGACAAGAAGACTTGAACCAATTGATAGAGTTAAAGAGCTTGGAGACGCTTCTGTTCCATTTCAATTTGATGTTCATGCTATGATTTATTCTGATGAAGCAAGAACTTTAGAGAATGAACTTCACAAAGCATTTTCTAATAAAAAAGTAAACATGCTTAATTACAGAAAAGAATTTTTCAATGTAAGTCTAGAAGAAATTGAAAAAAAAATAGATGAATTAGGATTTAAGGCTGAATTTACAATTTTACCCGAAGCAATGCAATACAGAGAAACATTAGCTTTAATAACAAAAATGAGCTCAACAGAAGAAATTAAAACAATTGAAGATCTTATAACAGAAGAATATCCAACCAGTTTAAATTAAGAACCAAATTATACACTGACATCATAACTTTCAAAGTACAAATATACTGTCCGTGAACACGGCAGATAGAAAAAAAAACATTGCTCATTTTTATTAAAAATCTCTGAGATTATGAATTAATAGGTCTAAATAATTAAAAAAAAACTTAAAATGTCTAAAAAAAATACTGGTGAAAAATTTGAAAAACTTACTGAATCGATATATAAAAAATTAGTAACTGATTCCAGATTTGAGAATGTTGAGCAGAATGTTTTTATAAAAGGACCTGAAGGTCTTCGTCAAATTGATGTTCTCATCACCAAAACAATTGGTGACATCAAATTTCTAACAGTAATAGAATGTAAAGATTACAAAGATAACGTCACAATAGAAACTATAGACGGGTTCCACTCGAAATTAATAGATGTAAATGCTTCTAAAGGGATTATGGTCACAAGAAAAGGCTTTTCTAAAACAACCTTTGCTAAAGCAAAAAGACTTGGAATAACCTTATGTACAGCTCATGAAGCTTTAAGCGAAAAATGGAAACTTGATATTGATGCTCCAGTTAGAATCAAAGAAATAAAACTAATACAATTTGACTTTAATTTTTTATGCAATCTCACAGAAGAAACAACATTTCCTGAAGAAATACAAATATTAGTTGAAGGTAATAATGTCGCTGATATCTTAAAAAGAAAATGGAACCACGGAGGATTACCTCTAAACAACAATGAAGAAATCCAAATTTTAGAATTAACATCCCTAAAAGATTTTCAGTATTGTTATATATTAGATATTTACAGAAAAAAAATACAACTAACCAGTCTTAAAGCAACTACAATACTGAAAATAAATAATTACGAAACAATGCTATCTAACATTGAAGGAATTCAAAAGCTAAACAATCTAACAGAGGAACATTCAGATGTATTCATTAACTTCCCATCAATCGAAATACTTAAAAAAAATCTAACCCCAATTGTGCAAGTGGAAGAAAGTAAATTCATAGGTTTACTTTTTAACATAATTGTTCACCATACTTTTGCTTAGGTTTCAATAATACTGATTAAACACTTCTCGCAAACGTAATTTAAATGCATAACCAAAAACCTTTGTTGGCGATTATTCGTGTTCCCTTGGTAAAGAAAGAGAACATATCGTAGAATACTAATTGACATTTAAATCTAGATGGAACAATCCACACCCATTCCTATTCCAAAATAAAAAACCTATTTCCCCGAAGTAAACCAATGAGAAAGAGAAAAATATAGTATAAAAAACTTCACTACTTTTCATTTGAATAAAAACCAAGACTTGCCTTTTTAGAATCCGAAATCTTCTGGATGCGAAGAATAGATCTCTTTGAAATATAAATTCCCCTACTCTCTAAATCTAAAAAAGTTTTCTAAGGTGAGATCAAGTCTACTGGCAAGCCTTTCCTTTAAGTCTAAATTGCTACAAAACAGCAAAAGCGCTAATTTTTGTAGCTTTTTTTTTGTATTTAAGGACTAAAAAATTAATCTTTGTGGGTAGTGAACAAAAAATTAAAAAAACGGCAACGTAAATGAGATTCTTCGTTGTTATACATAATTAATCCAACAGTATTCAACTACTAAATCGTTTTATTAAGTAACTAAAATTGAACTATAAATAAAAAACTATGACAAAAATTGAACCCGAGATTTTAAAAACAAAACAACATTTTGAAATATTAGATGGACTCAGAGGAATAGCCGCTCTGGGCGTTGTTATTTTCCATTTTATGGAAATGGTATATATGCCCGACAAAAATTTTATTGCCCATGGTTTCTTAGCCGTTGATTTCTTCTTTTGTTTATCTGGTTTTGTTATTGCCTATGCTTATCACGACCGCATTGGTCAAATGGGAACGCTAGAGTTTTTCAAATCAAGACTAATCAGATTACATCCTTTGGTTGTTTTTGGTTCCATATTGGGTTTGATAACCTTTCTACTTGATCCCTTTAGTAATCAGGCTGAAACGTATTCCACTAGCAAAATCATTTTAATCTTTATCTGTTCCATTTTGGTGATTCCGTTCCCTGCTATGGCAGAACGTTCTTTTAATTTATTTGGTTTTAACGCCCCAGCTTGGTCTTTGTTTTGGGAATATGTGGCCAATATTCTTTATGCACTTTTCTTACACAAACTAAGCCGTCGTGCTCTTTTTGTATTGACTGCAATTGCTGGAGGAACACTTTGTTATGCCAGTGAACGCGCAGGAGGTTCACTTATGGGTGGATGGAGTGATGCCAACTTTTGGGATGGTGGTGCACGTATTGCCTATTCCTTTTTAGCCGGTATGTTGATTTACCGTTCGAATTGGATTATCAAGTCAAAACTGGGATTTGTTAGTTTATCTATATTGTTATTATTAGCCTTGATCATGCCTTTTACCGATTGGAATTGGGTGAGCGAACCTGTAGTGGTATTGTTCTATTTCCCTTTATTAATTGCACTGGGAGCAGGCGCTACACTAACACAAGGATTCAGAAAACTATGTGTGTTTTTAGGAAACATTTCCTATCCTTTATACATGACGCATTATATGGTGATCTGGGTATTTTTGAACTATTATACCAAGTTCAAACCAGACGCAAGTCAACTTGCTTTCATTATCCCTATAGGCACTCTTGTTCTAGTCGGATTTGCTTATTTAACGATGACTTTTTATGATATTCCACTTCGTAAATACCTTACCAATAGAAGAAAGAAAGCATAATTCTCAAAAGAAAATACCCTAATTTAGGTCAATAACTCCATTTCGATAGCGTGAATTGCCACTAGTGTCCGCTATACTGAGACACTGTCTAAACAAAAAAAGCTACAGGATTCACTTTCCTGTAGCTTTTTACATTTAAGCACAAAAGAGTGGCCATAGAGCACAGGAATCGTTAGAAAATCAACAAAGAATGCACTCCAAAACGGTCTTAGAAACCATCCTTGCCTTTTTTAATAGACCATAACAGCAAGGTTCATAACTCCAGTAGATTTCTCTTTAATACCAATTTCTAAATTCTTAATTTGCGCCTTCAAATTAGAAGGAGAAAAATGAAGGTCTGTATTGCTGAAAAACCAAGTGTAGCACGTGAAATCGCATCCGTTTTGGGAGCCAATACCAAACATGATGGGTATTTTGAAGGCAACGGTTATGCCGTAACCTACACTTTTGGTCATTTATGCACTTTAAAAGAACCTAACGATTACAAACCGCATTGGAAAAGCTGGGATTTGAACAACCTCCCGATGCTACCCGATAAATTTGAGACTAAAGTCGTAGAGAATTCTGGTATTCAAAAGCAATTTAAAATTGTCAAAAGCCTCTTTGACAAAGCCGAATTGGTGATCAACTGTGGGGATGCTGGACAAGAAGGAGAGCTCATTCAACGTTGGGTTATGAATGAAGCCAATTATAAAGGCGAAGTACAACGCCTATGGATTTCATCCCTAACCACCGAAGCCATAAAAGAGGGGTTTGAAAACTTAAAACCATCGGCCAACTACGACAATTTGTTTTATGCTGGTTTTTCCAGAGCCATTGGCGACTGGTTATTAGGTATGAATGCTACCCGTCTGTACACGGTTAAACATGGTGGCTACAAACAGGTCTTGTCTATTGGACGCGTGCAAACGCCAACCTTAGCCATGGTAGTGGATCGATTTAAAGAAATAGAAAATTTCAAACCACAACCCTACTGGGAATTACAAACCTTATACAGGGAGGTGTTATTTAGTTATGAGGAAGGACGTTTTTTAAATAAAGCCGATGGAGAAAATTTAGCTCAAAAAGTCAAAGAAAGTGAGTTCGAAATTGTTTCGGTTGAAAAAAAGAACGGAAATGAGTTTGCTCCCAAACTTTTTGACCTAACCGGGTTACAAGTATATTGCAATACAAAATTTGGCTTTTCTGCGGATGAAACCCTTAAAATTGTTCAAACCTTGTACGAACAAAAAGTAGTAACCTATCCAAGAGTAGATACTACCTTTTTACCCAATGATATCTATCCAAAAGTACCGGGTATTTTACAAAAACTATCCAAGTATTCGGCCCTCACGCAACCACTTTTAGAAAAAAAGATAAAAAAATCACCTAAGGTTTTTAATGATAAAAAAGTAACGGATCACCATGCTATTATTCCAACAGGAATAGAAGCCCACTTACAATTTAACCAACAGCAAGTTTACGATATTATTACAAAGCGTTTTATTGCTGTATTTTATGACGATTGTTTGGTAGCCAATACCACTGTAATTGGAAAAGCAGCAGAAGTAAGCTTTAAAACCACTGGAAAAGAAATCCTAAAAAAAGGATTTAGAGTCGTTTTTGAAGACCCCAATGCCAAAGAAAAAGAGGCTGACCTCTTACCGAGTTTTGTTGTAGGAGAGAAAGGACCACACGAACCTTCGTTTTTAGAAAAGGAAACCAAACCACCCAATCAATTTACAGAGGCTACTCTATTGCGTGCCATGGAGACCGCTGGAAAACAGGTCGATGATGAAGATTTACGCGAATTAATGAAAGAAAATGGTATTGGACGTCCTTCAACACGAGCCAATATCATTGAAACCCTCTTTAAACGTCAGTACATCGTTCGAAATAAAAAACAAGTACTCCCCACACCAACAGGGATCCAACTTATTGATACCATTCAAAATGAATTGATAAAATCAGCCGAACTTACAGGTTCTTGGGAAAAGCAATTGAAAGACATCGAAAAAGGAACTTTTACTGCTGCTGCCTTTATCAAAAACATGAAACGAATGGTAGAAGCCTTGGTATATGAAGTACGAAGCGAGAGTACCAATGCCAATATTTCGCATGTGGGAAGTGTTCAAAAACAAGTCGCTACCGTAGAGAAAAAGAAAGCTGCAGGCATCTTGGCTGAAACCTGTCCAAAATGCAAAAAAGCAACACTTGTAAAAGGAAAATCTGCTTACGGCTGTGGTGCCTATAAAGCAGGTTGTGATTTTGTGTTGCCTTATACCTTTGCCGAGAAAAAAATATCGGAGAATCAATACCTGCGTTTACTTCAAAAAGGGTCTACTGTAAACTTAAAGGACTTTAAAACTGAAGCTGGTACAGTCGAAGGTTTAATTCGTTTTGAAGAAAATTACAAACTCAAATTAGAACCTAAGAAAACAACAACCAAAGCAACTGCAGAGGAACCTTCGGACGCCCTGACCTGCCCTAAATGCAAAAAAGGAACCATTCTAAAAGGGAAAACTGCTTATGGTTGCGGCGACTATAAATTGGGTTGTGATTTTAAAGTAGGCTTTGATGTGGTGAGAACAAAACTAAAAGATCAAAAACCAACTAAAGAACTGGTGTACGCCATTTTGAGTGAAAGTATTTAAAAGAGCTGCAGCATTTGGATTTTTTAAACTAAAAAAATCTAAGTTCCAAAACTAAAAGCTGCACTATTCTTTTTTTTTATACTTTAGCTTTTCCATTTAACCTTAAACACTGATGCCAATGTTTCAAAAAACTACTCTTATACTACTCTTATTAGCCATCGTTTCTTGTAAAAAATCAGAAACGCGAGAAAAAGACAAAATAAAAGCTGCCAATTGGCTTATTGGACAATGGGAACATAAAACTCCTGAAGGAACCTTAATGGAAACTTGGACCAAAGTGAACGACAGCACCTTCGAAGGAAGCTCTTACTTCATCAAAGCAAAAGACACCATCCACACCGAGACGATCAAACTACAGCAAAACGGCGAAGCCCTAACGTATAATGCCACCGTAAAGGGGCAAAATAATGATCAAGCAGTAGCTTTTGAGCTCACCAGTTCAAACCAAAAAGCCTTGGTTTTTGAAAATCCAAAACACGATTATCCTCAAAAAATCACCTATACAAAAGGAGCCAATAATACGCTAACGGCTGAAATTTCAGGTAAATTACAAGAAAAAGTGACCACCGAGAAATTTGCTATGGTAAAGAAGTAAACTTCTTCTTCACTGAGAAAGCATTAGCAGCACAAAGCAACCACAGTGCCTTATTTGAAAAAGTAAGGCACTGTGCGTTATTCTACTAAACGATCAATACTCCTCGCTAATCTTGTTGACCATCAAAATCATCAATCCACCAAGAAAAGCCATTACCAAAAAGGCCCATTTCATACTTAGATATTCAGAGATAAAACCGACCATAGGCGGTACAATCAAAAATCCCAGGTAACCAATAGTAGAAATGGAAGTTAAAGCCGAACCACTACTCAAACTAGAAGATCTTCCTGCTATACTAAACACTAAAGGAACCACACAAGAAACCCCAATTCCGATTAGGATAAAACCAAGAATCGTAGGGTAAATAAACGGCAACAGAAAACAAACTAAAAAGCCTACCGTGATCAATATCCCACTGTAAAATAAAATTTTCTCGATACCGAATTTCATCACCGCATAATCACCTAAAAAACGACCTAAGGTAACGGCAGTCATAAAAAACACAAAGGCCGCTGTCGTTAGCTTTGGTGAAGCGTGTAGTATATTTTGAAAATAAATCCCTCCCCAGTCGTACATCGTATTTTCACAAGCCATCGAAACAAAACAAATCAAAGCAAACTTCATTAACTTTTTATCAGGCATCGATAAAAATTTCTTTTGCTCTGGTATGGGTTCCGTATATTTAGTAAGCGGATAAAAACAAGCCGTAACCGCTAACATCGCTACACTTATCCCTAATAAATGATAGGAAGGTGCAATGTTTTGTGTGACCATTACATAGCCCAAACCAGCACCAGCAAATCCAGCCAAACTCCAAACTGCATGAAAAGTAGTCATGATCGATTTTGGATATAGTTTCTGCACTTCCAACGCTTGAGTGTTTATTGATAAATTGAGAATGTTTCGCGAAGCACCAAATATTAAAAGGATAATAACCAACTGCCAAACAAAAGCACTAAAGCCTGGTAAGGCCAGAACAATATTAAACAAAACGGCTCCTAAAAGCATAATATATCGGCTGCTGTATTTGTTTAACAATTTTCCTGTAAAGGGCATCGTTAACATTAATCCGATCGGAAAGGCAAACAAAACAGCTCCAAATTCCGCTTCACTTAAATGCAATTGTGCTTTTATATGAGGGATACGCGATACCCAAGAAGAATATCCAAATCCTGAAAGGAAAAAAAATACTGTGCTGGCTAAACGGAATCCTTTAGGTGAATCCTGTACTTTTTTTAAAAAAGGTAAAATCATGGAGATACTGTCAATTTAATCGATGGCAAAATTAAACCTTTTTAAGCCTCAGCCCTATCTCTGGTCAATATAAAATACTGTTCCTCAATTCACTTCTTACACTTAGAAACAAATAGTAAGCAACAAAAGCATCTAAACCACAGCTTTACAGTCCTTGAAAAAACTATTAATAATAATTCTAAATAAGTATTGTTAAAGCAATATTAAAATTTATATTTGCATTATTTTTATCAAGTCTAAATAATAACTAACCAATTAAATATCATGAGTCTTCAGAATTATTACCAAAAATTCATTTTAATTATAAGTGTTTTCATGCTGTGCCTAACCCCTTCTTTTGCCCAACAAGGTGGAACTATAAATGGTATTATAAAAACAAGTGACCATAAACCAGCAGAAGGAGTAAGCATTTCTATAAAGGGAACTAATAAAACTACAATTGCCGATAATAACGGTGTTTTTCAGCTTAAAAACGTACCGACCGGATCTCAAACTCTTATCATAACTTTAGTCGGTTACAATGACGTATTCCAAGAAGTAGCCGTTAATGCTGGTGAAGTGGCCAACGTCGCTATCCCTTTAACACTTTCCAATACAGAATTGAACCAAGTTGTTGTTTTAAGCAACAAAAGCGCCTTTAAAACCAATAGGGTATCCTCTTCACTTCGCTTACAATCCCCTATTATCGAAATCCCTCAAAACATTCAAGTGATCACTGGAAAATTAATTCAAGATCAGCAAATATTTGATATGCTCGAAGGCGTTACACGTAATGTGAGTGGTGCCACTAGAGTAGAACATTGGGACAACTACGCTAATATCACCATGAGAGGAAGTCAGGTTTCGGCTTTTAGAAATGGTATGAATGTGAGTACAAGTTGGGGACCTCTGACAGAAGACATGAGTATGATCGAACGCATCGAATTCGTAAAAGGTCCTGCCGGATTTATGTTAGCCAACGGAAATCCAAGTGGCTTTTATAATGTAGTAACCAAAAAACCAAGTGGGCGTACTAAAGGTGAAGCCAATATTTCCTTAGGAAGTTTTGACCTCTACAGAGCTGCTTTTGATTTTGATGGAAAACTATCGAAAGATGGAAAACTATTGTATCGTATTAATGTTATGGGACAAATGAAAGGAAGTCACCGTGACTACGACTATAACAACCGCTACTCTATTGCCCCTGTTTTAAAATATATAGTAGATGATAATACCGCTATAACTTTAGAATACACCAAACAATTCTCTCAAGTAAACATCATCGGTTCTAACTATGTTTTCTCTAATAAAGGATATGCCGATTTACCAAAAAGTTTTACAACAGGCGAACCTAACTTTGCGCCAACCAATATGAATGACCAAAGCATTTTGGCCATTTTAGAACATAAAATAAATGACAATTGGAAATTTACCGGACAGGCTTCTTATTTTAATTACAAACAAGAAGGTATGTCTATGTGGCCACAATGGCCCGGTTTCGCTCCCGGAACTGATAACATTTTAACTCGAGGAGTATCGATTTGGGATGTATTAGGCTTAACCAAAACAGGACAGTTTTTCATAAATGGAGAGGAAAAAACAGGATCTATTACCCATAAGATTCTAGGAGGAATTGACATGAGTGATAAAGTATATTATCATGATTGGAGTCAATCTGCAGCGCTAAATGGTTATGATGCCGATGGTAATATTGTCCCTTTTGATATCTACAATCCAATTCATGGAAATGTACCAGCGAGTAAAATGCCAACTTTTGACAGAAGCAAAGACATTAGAGAAAGAGGCGTTCAATACCGCAACGGATATTCCGCTTTTTATGTACAAGACGAACTTGGATTCTTTGAAGATAAACTTCGTGTCACCCTAGCAGGTAGATACACTACATTAAAAACATCAGACATTTATTCTGGATCTTACAAAAACAGCAAATTTACACCTCGTTTTGGCCTCAGTTATTCCATCAACAAAAACACAGCAGCTTATTTCGTAAGTGATCAATCGTTTAACGAAAACTACGGAACTGATTGGCAAGGTAAAAGTTTCGACCCTCAAACGGGAGGCAACCTTGAACTTGGTTTTAAAAGAGATTGGTTAAACGGAAAATGGAATTCTGTGATTGCCCTTTATCAAATTACCAACAAAAATATCTTAACTGCAGATCCAGAACATTCTACAGGAGCCATTCAATACAGCAGACAAAGTGGAGAGCAAAAAGTAAAAGGTGTTGAAGTAGACCTTCGAGGTGAAATCTTCAAAAATCTTGACGTGGTTATCAATTACGCTTTTACAGAAGCAAAAGTGACAAAAGATACAGATCCTGCACTAGTAGGAACACAAGTTGCCGGAACTTCCAGACACATTCAGAACAGTTGGTTAAATTATAAAATGGATCATGGCACTTTAAACGGTTTAGGTCTTTCGATAGGCTACCAATACCAAGTAGACCGATCTCCTTGGTTTGTTTCTAATGATCAAGCCACTCGTTTACCTGATTATTTCCGTTTAGACGGAGGTGTTACTTACCAAAAAGGGAAAATGACCTACAATATCATTGTCAACAATATATTAAACAAATATTTATATTCTGGAGGTAAATATGATCCAGGCTATTTTTACTGGCAAGCAGAACCAGGAACAAACCTACGATTATCTGTTAGTTATAAATTCTAATTTTTACAAATAAGCCCCTTAAGCCATTTGTTCTAAGGGGCTCAATTCAAATTTAATTTTAATCCCTATTTATATTATGAAGTCAAAAACTTTCAAAACGCTAACATTTCTATTTTTACTATTAGTGGCAATGCCACAACTTTTTGCCCATGCTCTTTGGATCGAAACCAAAGCAACAGGAACCAAAGGGAAAGCACAGGAAATTTCCGTTTTCTTTGGAGAATTCTCAGACAAGGATATCACCGCTTCTGAAAAATGGTTCTCAGATTTAAAAGATTTTTCTTTGGTCGTAATTAGTCCATCAAAAAAAGAAATCAAACTTACCGCTACCGCTCTAGAAAATAAATACCAAGCTTTTTTCATTCCAGAAGAAGAAGGTGTTTACACTATTGCCATGCATCATAAGGTAAAGGATGTTTACGGAACTATGGTTTTAGATTACAACTCAAGTGCTACAGTAATAGTAGGCAATACGACAAAAGGAAACGAAGCTTTGATCAATTCCAACATCATTAGTTTATTTTCTAAAGACGTCGCAACTGCCAAGAAAAATAGTAAAATTAATGTAAATGCCCTCTACGAAGGTAAAGTAGCCAAAGAGCAAAAAATGAAAGTAATCGCTCCTAATGGCTGGGAAAAAGAATTATGGACTAATGAAAATGGAGAAATTTCGTTTACTCCGCTTTGGTCCGGAAACTATATGGTAGAATTTGCCTACACAGAGAAAAGCGCTGGAGAACACCATGGCAAAAAATACGACGAGATATGGAAGATGGCCACCTATTCTATTGAAGTTAAATAGATTACTACTTCAAAAAAAGTTTACTCCATTCCCTTTTTTATTGTTTAAAAAGATGCTTTGTTGCCCTTAACAAAGCATCTTTTTCGTTTATAAAACAAACTACAAAATAAAAGTTAAAAAATTAAGTATAATTAATCTAAATAAGTTTTGTTAATCCAATCTTACCACTTACTTTTGCATCGTTATTTTTAATTATTCCAAATAAAGCATATGAAATATATAATAGTACCCACGTTAAGCTTACTATTGAGTTTATCTAGTTTTGCACAACAGAAAACAGCTAAAGCTGCAGATCATGATGACATGGCTTTAGCCATTACAGATACGGTAAAAAACAAAAAAGGTGAAGTTCTTAATGAGGTTTTAATTACGACTAATAAGCCTAAAAAACCAATTTCGGCTGCTCGCTCTGGAATCAAAGTAATGGATTTACCACAGAGTGTTCAAATTATTGATAATGAGATCATCGAACAACAACAAGCGATTCGTTTAAGTGAGGTAGTAAAAAACCTAAATGGTGTTTATGTAGGATCAGCACGTGGTGGAGCTCAGGAATCTTTTTTCTCAAGAGGTTACGATATGGGTGCTAATAATATGTTTAAAAATGGTTTCCGTTATAATGCAGGTTCAATACCAGAAGTTTCTTCTTTAGAAAAAGTGGAATTCTTAAAAGGAGGTTCTGCTTTATTATATGGTAACGTTGCCCCTGGAGGAATTATGAACTTGGTGACTAAAACGCCAAAATTTACTAGAGGTGGTGAACTGTCTATGCAAATGGGAAGCTACGCTTTTTACAAGCCAACTTTAGATTTTTATGGTCCATTGAACAAATCTATAGCTTATAGAATTACAGGATCTTATGAGAATTCAGAAAGCTTTAGAGATTATGTAAAAAACGAACGTATCTATTTCAATCCTTCGTTTTTATTCAAACTAAGCGATAAAACACAAATTACCTTACAAGGAGATTATTTAAGTGCGGACTGGACTCCAGATTTCGGTACAGGAATCGTGGGTAAAACCATTTTGGACTTACCTCGTCATATGAATTTCGGAGCCCTTTGGTCAACAGGAAACACTAAATCATCAAGCGCTTCGTTATTGTTTAATCATGATTTCAATGCCAATTGGAAATTAAATTTTAATTCTTCTTTCCAATCTTACCGCAGAACTCAGACCTCTACAGCACAATTAAGTACTGTTGAAGCCAATGGAAATTGGAAACGTGGTTTAACTAAATCGGACGGTGCTGAACAAATATTTGGTGATCAATTGAGTTTACAAGGAACTTTTAATACCGGTAAAATCAAACACCAAATCTTTACAGGAGCTGATTACGAAAACTCTATAGCGCCTAGTTATACTTTTGGATTTTATGCAACACCGACTTCTACAACTGCTATTCCTACAGAAGCGGATCCAATCAATCTTTTTAATTACGATTATAGCACACAGAGTCTGACTGCTCCATACCCAACTAGAGCCACTCAACTAGCTACTACAAATACACAACGTTTCGGGGCTTACGCTCAAGACTTAATTTCGATTACAGATTATGTAAAAGTTTTAGCAGGATTACGTTGGTCATGGCAAGAAACTGACGTCACTACCTCTAAAGAAGTAGTAAAAAACAATGCGATTACCACTACACTTGACAATGCAATAGCAATTACAGGCGCTAAGACTTTAAACACCGCTTTTTCTCCTAAGGCAGGATTGGTAATCCAACCTACTAAAGATTTATCTTTATTTGCTAGTTATTCGAACTCATTTACTCCCAATACAGGAACTACAGTAGATCTTAAGGCATTAGATCCTTCTATTATCGATCAATACGAAGCAGGTATCAAAAAAGATTTCTGGCAAGGTGCTTTGAGCACAAACGTAACTGTATATCAGATATCTAACAACAATTTAGCACAAACCGCTCAATTCCTAGCCGATGGAGTTACATTAAACACCACTACTACTTTAAAAGAATTAGTAGGAGCTACAAAAGGAAAAGGAGTTGAAGTAGACGTTACAGCTAGACCAGCAGAAGGTTTGAACATTATCGCTGGTTACAGTTTTAATGAAACTAAAGTGTCTAAATCGGCTGGAACTAACGGAAGTTTAGTTGTTGGTGATATCTTAGCAAGAACACCAAAACACACTGCCAATTTGAGTTTTTTCTACACTTTACCTAGTGGTTTATTAAAAGGTTTATCTTTCGGAGCCATTGCAAACTATGTGGGAGACCGCACAGGAGGTTGGAATGATGATTATTTATGGACTAAAATTGACCCTACTCCTAGCAATCCAAAACCAGATCCAGCTTATACAGTAACCATCAGAGATAGAGATATTCCATTAAAAGGATACACCACTATCGATGCTTCTTTAGGATACGAATGGAAAAAAATCTCCATCTTATGTAGATTATCTAATATTACAAATGAGTTGAACTATACGGTACACGAAAATTATAGCGTGAATCCAATTGCTCCTCGTCAAGTGATGACAAGCTTACGATATAAATTCTAAGAAACATATTCTTACTCTTAATCAAAAGCTTTTTTCTGAGATTTTCTTATTTTGAAAATCAGAAAAAGGTTTTTGATTTTTAGCTTAATAAAAACTATTTTCGTCCAACATTACCTATTACTTACTATTTCAATTTTTACTTTATGAAAACAGCAAAGCAACTCAGAAATCTACACCGCGACTTCGGTTATTTTTACGTTGGACTTATTATTTCATTCTCTTTTTCAGGAATACTAATGAACCATCGTGAAACTTGGCATCCTGACAAATACACCGTAGAAACTAAGGCCATACAAGTAAACCTTCCGGAAAAAGATAAACTGAACGAACAATTCGCTGAAGACTTAGGGAAAAAATTAGGTATTGATGATAAAATGCGTCGTCAAGGAGCTAAAAAAGGAACCTACAAAATATCATTTGAAAAGCATGATGTCGAAATTGACATGAAGACAGGAAAAGGTGAAATCGTTGCTTTTAGAAAAACCCCTTTCATTAGTCAAACCATGAAACTGCACAAAAGCACTTCCAACTGGTGGATCTATTATTCAGACATTTTTGCCCTGAGTTTAATTTTCATAGCGGTATCAGGGGTAATCATGATCAAATCCTCTAGCAAAGTAAGTTTTAAAAACAGAGGATGGAAGCTAGCCGTAATCGGTATTCTATTCCCTCTTATATTCTTGTTTTTATTAGCTTAAAACTCTAATTGCAATATACAAACCCCGTTTAGTAGACGGGGTTTTCTGTTTTTAAAAAGTTCTTTAATTGTGCTACTTTTGCAAACGCAAATAAATAACATTTCAACCAAGCAAAACTTCTAACATGCCAGATGCCCATAAAAATCAATTAAAAAAAACCTTAGGACTCAGTTT
The DNA here is from genome assembly GCF_059882335.1 of Flavobacterium sp. OHVDL-2026-0007. Taxonomy (NCBI): domain Bacteria; kingdom Pseudomonadati; phylum Bacteroidota; class Flavobacteriia; order Flavobacteriales; family Flavobacteriaceae; genus Flavobacterium; species Flavobacterium sp. OHVDL-2026-0007. Next base: position 4,402,766 of record NZ_CM187612.1, on the reverse strand, counting down.
TAATATCGCAGTCTTAATTGGCGGCACTATAGGCGTTGGGATTTTACGTACTCCTGGGACCATTGCTGGATTACTCAATCATAGTGGACTCGTTATTGCTTCATGGATTTTTGGTGGCTTATTTGTCTTAATTGGTGCCAATTCTTATGCCGAACTTGCCACTATGCTTCCTAAAGCAGGAGGATCTTATAATTATATCAAAAGAGCCTTTGGCAACTATGCCGGTTTTTTATCCGGTTGGTTTGATTATATAACCAATGTCATTCCGCCCGCTTTCTATTGCATCGTGATTAGCGAATACATCATTATTTTATTCCCAAGTCTGGGCAACTATTCCACCGCGATGGCCATCGCGCTTTTACTCGCCTTTGTATTATTACATCTCAGTGGTGTGAAAAACGGTAGTATCATCCAACAAATAACCAGTTTTCTTAAAGTAATCTGTTTTGTGGCCTTAGTTGTGGCCTGTTTTATGTACTCTGGCCTGCAATTAGCGCCTATTCCCAAAGACAACACTTTATTTGAGATAGGTCTTTTATTTGGTTTTTTCAAGTCACTTCAACTCATCATTGGGACTTATAATGGCTGGAATAGTGTTTGCTTTTTTGCAGAAGAGAATGATGACCCCAGTAAAAACATTCCCAAATCATTGTATAGCGGTGTGCTGCTGGTGATGGTTATATACGTCTTAGTAAACCTTGCCTTTCTTCATGTTTTACCCCTTGAAACCATTGCAAAATCTAACCTGGCCGCTGCCGATGTTGCCAATCTTATCTTTGGAAAAAATGGCGCCATTATCGTGACGGTAATATCTATTTTTTCTTTAATCAGTATCCTCAACGCTTTTATGATGATCCCCCCAAGGATATTGTACGGACTGAGTCGTGATGGCTTTTTTCTGGAGCAAGGTACCTCAGTAAACAAAGGAGGAACACCTATTGTAGCGCTTTTAGTTTCGTCTCTATTTAGTTTGTTTTTAATTTGTATTGGTTCGTTTGAAGCCTTATTTTCTTTTGCTGCCTTCACCTCCATTATTGTTTGGGGATTGGCTTATTTTTCACTGTTGAAGCTAAGAGTCTCAGAACCCAATTTACCAAGACCTTATCGTTCAATCTGGTATCCGTGGACTACTATCTTGGCTATAGTTGCATCCATCTCCTTATTAATTGGATTTATCTATAGCGACCCTAAAAGCTTTATCATCATCGTTATCATTACCTTGATTTCCTATCCGTTGTTTTTATTATTAACTCGAAAGAAGTAAAAATAAGACCGTTGTAAAAAAAGTAAAAATCCCAATACTAAATAAATTAGCATTGGGATTTTTTATGAAAAAGAAAATCTAGCGCTTATTTCAAACCCGCTAAACTTTGCTCGATTGTCGCAATTTTTGCCAAGGCATCCGCCTCTTTTTGTTTTTCATTAGCCAAAACTTTCTCTGGAGCTCCAGCGACAAATTTCTCATTGGCTAATTTAGACTGAACCGATTTCAAGAAACCTTGCGTATATTTTAACTCTGTAGTTAATTTAGCAATTTCTTCCTCGATATTAATATTTCCTGTTATCGGAATAAAGTATTCATTCGATTTTACCCTAAAAGACAAGGCGCCATCCACTTTCTCCGAAACATATTCCAATGAAGTGATGTTTCCTAATTTAGTGACAACCGTATCGAAATAAGTAGAGGCTTTATCATTGTTTATTGCCTTTAATTCAATAGCATCTTTAAATGGAATATTTTTATCTTTTCTGATGGTTCTAATACCTGAAATCACTTCAATAGTACTGTCAAAATCAGCAATTAATTGCGCATTGAAAGGTTTTAACTCCGGCCAAGTTGAGATAATTAAAGCTTCCTCTGGAGTTCTTTCCGCCAATATTTGCCAAATTTCTTCTGTCAAGAACGGCATAAAAGGATGTAACAACTTCAAATTACTTTCCAACATTTCAATGGCTTTGGTAAAAGTAGCCTTATCAATCGGTTGTTGGTATGCAGGCTTAATCATTTCTAGGAACCATGAACAGAAATCATCCCAAACCAATTTATAAATTCCCATTAAGGCATCTGAGATTCTGTATTTCTCAAAATTATCTTCGATCTCTAAAAGGGTTTGCTGCAATTTAGCTTCGTACCATTCGATGGCTACTTTTGATGATTCTGGTTGTGGAATCGTGTCGGACACTTCCCATCCTTTGATCAATTTAAAGGCATTCCAAATCTTATTAGAGAATGCTTTTCCTTGATTACACAATTCTTCATCAAACATAATATCGTTTCCTGCAGAAGCGCTTAAAAGCAATCCTACACGAACACCATCAGCACCAAACTTCTCGATTAAATCCAAAGGATCAGGAGAATTTCCTAATGATTTAGACATTTTACGTCTTTGCTTATCACGTACCAAACCTGTTAAATACACGTTCGTAAATGGTTTTTTATCAGCATACTCGTATCCCGCAATAATCATTCTGGCTACCCAGAAAAATAAAATATCCGGACCTGTAACCAAGTCATTTGTTGGATAATAATATTTAAAATCTTCACTTTCTGGATCCATGATACCACCGAAAACAGACATTGGCCAAAGCCAAGAGGAGAACCAAGTATCCAAGGCATCCACATCTTGTCTTAAGTCTGCTACGGTAAGCGCTGAGTTAGCTGTTTTTTCTTGAGCTAATTTTAAAGCGTCTTCAATACTTTCCGCCACAACAAAATCTTCTTTCCCATCTCCATAATAATAGGCTGGAATTTGTTGTCCCCACCATAATTGACGAGAGATATTCCAATCGCGAATATTGTTTAACCAATGCGCATAAGTATTTTCAAAACGTTTTGGATGCAATTTAATATCTCCATCAACTAAAACCGATTGAATTGCTGGTTTCACTAAATCTTCCATTTTCAAGAACCATTGGTCTGATAATCTTGGTTCGATTACCGCTTTAGTTCTTTCAGATGTTCCTACTTTATTCAAATGGATTTCGGTTTTAGCCAAAGCCCCAATTTCTTCTAATTCTTTTGCAATTTCAGTACGAACCACAAAACGATCTTTCCCTTGATACTGTAATCCGAAGCTATTTAGAGTAGCATCTTCATTAAAAATATCAACGATTTCAAGATTGTGCTTCTCTCCTAACGTCTTATCATTCATATCGTGAGCAGGAGTCACTTTCAAACAACCTGTTCCAAATTCCACATCTACATATTCATCTTCAATAATAGGGATTACTCTACCACAAATAGGCACGATGGCTTTCTTTCCTTTCAAATGTGTAAAACGCTCATCATTTGGATTGATACAAATAGCCGTATCTCCAAAAATAGTTTCAGGACGAGTGGTTGCAATGGTCAAGAAATCTTCTGAACCTTCAATCTTATACTTTAAGAAAAATAATTTTCCTTGTTGTTCTTCATAAATAACCTCTTCGTCAGACAGCGTCGTTTTAGCTTCAGGATCCCAGTTTACCATTCTGTATCCTCTATAAATCAAGCCTTTGTTGTATAAATCAACAAACGATTTAATTACAGATGCTGACATATCAGGATCCATTGTAAATTTGGTTCTTTCCCAATCGCAAGAAGCACCAAGTTTTTTTAACTGATCAAGGATTACCCCTCCATATTTATCGGTCCATTCCCAAGCGTGCGCTAAAAATTCTTCGCGCGTTAAATCATTCTTGTTGATTCCCTCTGCTTTTAATTTCGCTACTACTTTTGCTTCTGTGGCAATAGAAGCATGGTCCGTTCCCGGAACCCAACAAGCATTAAAGCCTTTAAGACGTGCTCTACGAATTAAAACATCCTGAATCGTATTATTCAACATATGCCCCATATGCAAGACTCCTGTCACGTTTGGTGGCGGAATTACAATAGTATATGGTGTTCTATGATCTGGTTCTGAATGAAAATAATTGTTCTTCATCCAGTAATCATACCATTTATTCTCGATCGTTTTAGCGTCAAATTGTGCTGGAATTGTCATTGTATCGTGGATATGTTATTTTATCTAATGATTACGCTCTTTAATGCTGCTATCCTAAAATAAATAAACAGCTAAAAAACAAACCGTTAGACTTTGGTTTAATTTTTGTTATTATATATGACAGCAAAAGTAAATAATTAAGTACACTATAAAAAGCGAATTAATAATTTGTGTATTAATTAAAAGAAAGTATATTTACTTACAACTTAAAAACAATTTCAAATGAAAAATGTAGCCACTTTTATTGTAATCGCATTGTTTAGTACAATAGGTTATGCTCAAAACGGCCCAAAAATTGAATTTGCCGCCCAAGACAACACTATTGATTACGGAAAAATTTCTAAGGGAGACAATGGCGTTCGCTCTTTTGAATTCACCAATACTGGAGATGCGCCACTATTAATAACCGGTGCGGAATCAACTGCAAGTTCTATCGTTGTGACCAAACCTGCCGCGGCTATTTTACCTGGTAAAAAAGGAAAAATAGATGTAAAATACAATATGGTTTCTGGTCCGATTCGTAAAACAATTACCGTTGAAACCAATGCTGTAAATTATCCTGATGGTAGAGTTGCCCTAAAAATCAAAGGGGAGGTTTTATAAAAAAACACATCAAATTAAAAATAGCAAAGCCGTTCTTTTTTAAAGGAACGGCTTTTTTTATTCGCTTTTTTATCTTTGTTTTTTATTTTTCAACGCAATCAGTAGCAGTGAATTTATATTTAACACGATCAAAATCAATTGGCTTATCCTTTACCAAATACGTAACTCCCATAGTGGTTTGCATGGTTCCATTACCTAAAATAAGTTGCTGCTCTCGTTTTAAAAAGGCCATTGGATTTTTGAAAATCCTATCTTTATTAGTCACCTCTTTAAAAGTATAATCAACAAATAAGGTATCTCCACGAAATTCACCTTTGAGTTCACCCACTCTTTGCGCTGCTCCGGCAACTTTCATGTCCATATTTCCAGATATTTTACCATTTTTCAATGTATTTAATTTTAAATCAATTGTATCTTTTTCATATATGGCTTTATAGCATGCTACACTAGTAATCTTTTCTTCTTCAGCTTTGGCAGCTTCCAACTCTTTCTGATTATCATTTTTTTTACAGCTTTGTAACCCAACACAGGCTAAAAGCAAACAAGATACAACTAGTTTTTTCATAATATTTTTTTTTAAAAGATCATTGATAGATTATAAAATTAATAAAAAAAGAGGCTATAAAAAAGGCTTACTCCTTAAATTGATGATTTTTATTATACATTAGAGCGTTTAAAGCTTAACTGTTTTTTACTATTTCTATCACTACAAATCCTCAATAACAAATTCACTTCTTCTGTTCAATTCGTGCTCTTCTTCCGAGCAGGCATCGTCTGTTTTACATTTCACAATAGGTATCGATTCTCCATACCCCTTAGCCCTCACTCTTTTAGCATCAATGCCCGATTGAATAATAAATTCTCTAGTAGAACTAGCTCTTTTTTGAGACAGTTCTTCATTGAACTGATCATTTCCTCTGGAATCGGTATGCGAACCAATTTCAATAACCATCGCTGGATATTTCTGCATTAAAGCCACAACTCTCCCTAAAATCACTTTAGATTCTTTACGAATGTACCACAAATTGTAATCAAAATAGATGGGATCCGTTTTGATTACTAAGCGGTCCTTAGCATCTTTTATCACATCTTTTTCCTGATTCAAAATCTCTTGGACCTTTTGCTTCTTCTTCACTTCCCTTGCCACGATTTCAGCTGCTTTCGCCTTGACAGCTGCTTCCTTTAAAGCTATACGAGCTTGAGTTTCTTTTTCTTTTTTCTCCTCTATCAAACGCAACTCTTCTGTTCTTTTAGTAGCTGTTATTTGTTGTTCTTCCCTTTCCATTACCGCTAATGATTTGAGAGCCAATGAGCCATCGGTTGTCCAATCTCTTTTATTCCCGATGGTTAACGATCTAGATTCTTTGGTATACTTTTCTTTAAAAGCCACAACAGTATAGGTACTTTCACAGGCCACAGTAAAACTAAATGTTCCATCGGCAGCAGTAGCAATTGTACTTAAGGTCTTTTGATCAGCATCTTGTAAAAGCACTGTAGCCTTTTCAAGAGCCAGATGGGTATCCACATCGGTAATTGTTCCTGCTATAAATTGCTTGCAATCCTCTACGACTAAGTCTTTAATTTCTTTGAATTGATACAGATCATCGCTTCCTTTTCCTCCTGCTCTATTGGAGGCAAAATAACCTTCTTTGGTCTTTGAATCAATAGTAAACGAAAAATCATCTGCATTAGAATTCACTGGCAAACCGACATTTACTGCCTGACCATATTCATTTCCTTTAATCTCTGAGACAAAAACATCTAGAGATCCATAACCTAAGTGCCCATCGGAAGAAAAATAAAGTTGATCATCAGCAGACACAAAAGGAAATTGCTCTCTTTTGGTGGTATTGACTTTTGGACCTAGGTTTTTAGGAACATCAAAGGCCCCTTTATTAATATTCACCGAATAAATATCAAACGATCCTAAGGTTCCGGGCATGTCTGAGGCAAAATACAATACGGTTTCATCAGCGTTTAAAGCGGGATGTTCTACAGAATAATGAGGACTATTAAAAGGTAAAGCTTCTATTTGGGTCCATTTTCCATCTACCCAATTAGCTTTAAAAATTTGAATATTCGAAATTTTCTGATCGTTCTTTTGCTTGCTTCCGTTTTTTGAATGGTTGCGTGTAAAATAAATGGTTTTACCGTCTTTGGTAAAAACGGCATTGGATTCGTGCAGTCCCGTTGTCAATTCTTCCGCAAAATAATCTACTGAAGCATTCTTATCATTACTATCGTTAAATGGGACAGTAACCAAATTTAAATAGGTAGCATTGTCCCATTTAAATTTTTTATCCCACCATCCTGGTTTTAATTTTACGGCTGCAAAAACCAGCTTATCTTTGTATTTTACGGCTCCAAATTCTGCATTTGGGGTATTTATAGCCAGATTTTTTATTTCAAATCGTTGCCCTATTGCGGTAATATTTTCTAATATCTTACTGTCCCTTTCAAAACGAGCAAGATCCTGGGCGGTACCCGACTTTTCATAATAGGTTCGAAAAACCTCTTTAGCTTCCTGATCACTATCGCTTGCTTTTAAAGTTTGAGCATACTTGAAATAATAATTGGGATCTAAATCTTGATTGTACCTTTGGATCAGTTGCCTATAATACCTTTGTGCTTTTATCCAATCATTGGTATAAAAATACGAATCTGCCAGATTTTTTATAACCTCTTGTGAAGGCTTGCTCTGAGCTAACTTTTCATACAAAACAATGGATTCACTGTAATGCGTTTTATCAAAAAATCGCTTGGCTCGCTGTACATCCTGGTCTTGGGCATTGCTAAACTGTATTGACAATACCAATACCATTATGAGTAGTTTTTTCATCTTTTTCATTTTAAAAGAATCTTGGTGATTTATCATAGCCTTTTCCTAATAGATCCAAATCAAAAAGCAGCATTATTTCATGGGTACCCGAATTAAACTGTCCAAAATTGGTCAACGTATAATCATATGCATAGCCCACCCTAAGACCAGGTGTTAACCTGATATTCATCAGTGCACTCATAGCATCGTTTATTCGGTAGGCAACACCAAACTCCAATTTTTCATTATACAAAACGTTTGCCGTCAGATCCACAGCAATGGGTGCACCTTTAACAAATCTAGACATGAAGGCAGGTTTAAGCTTCCAGCTGTCCTGAATTTGAAAAACATAACCTGCCGTTAAAAAAGTATGCAGATTCTCAGATCCGCGCGCCTGAATCCCCGATTTAGCAGCAATATGCTTGGAATTCAACAAGTTTGGCGCTGATAAACCAAGATAAAAGTTATCTCTAAAATAATAAGCTCCCACTCCAATATTGGGTTTGGTCACATTAATGTCTTGAGCGAAAGCAGCATCGGTAGTGGCATCTCCACTTTCCAAAACAAAACCATTAAAATTGGTTTGCAGCGAGGTAAATCCTGCTTTTAATCCTAAAGAAAGTTGGCTAGCAGCTCCCAATTTTAACACATAAGCAAAATCGGCATAAAAATTATTTTCTTTTTTTGCACCATCACCAATATCATCAGACACCAATGACATCCCTACTTCTATCTTTTCAGATAAAGCAGTATGCCCAAAGAAAGTAAAAGTTTTCGGTGCACCTACTGCTCCAACCCACTGCGTTCTATACAATCCTCCAAAATTCATCATGGCAGGAGTTCCCGTTGCATACGCGGGATTCACTACGCTCATATTGTACATATAGTGGGTATATTCTGGATCTTGTTGTGCTGAGGCTATTGTTATATAAAAGAGAAAAGATATAAAAAGTATTATTTTTTTCATTTGGAAATCTATTAGGTAAGATAGGTTAGCGTTATCGATTTAAATAAAGTCGACCTTGTTTTGCAGGGGTATTACCTTTATTAAAATGGATACTATAGAAATAAACTCCGTTAGGCGCAATTCCATCGCCAAAACCAGCAGACTGCGCATTTTTTCCGTCCCAATTGGGTTTGCTACTATTTCCTTTAAACATGAGGTTTCCATACCTATTGAAGATTTCTAACGTATAGTCGGGGAATAAAAATTCAATATCTGGAATTCTAAAAGTATCGTTTACATGGTCTCCATTGGGTGAAAACCCATCAGGAATAAAAAAGGTATAGTCAACAGGATTACAATTAATTAAGGAAACGGTCACTTCCAAATGGCGATCCGAAATACAATCTGTAGCTGCCGAAAAATCAAACCCGTAATACGTGGCCTTATGCAGTAGCAAGGCATTTGAAGCCAAAAGATTACCATTATTCTCAGCATCATACCAAGCAACTGTACCAGGTACATTGGTCGCTTTTGATAAGTCCGAAATAGTCGGATTTTTCAACCCACAAAATTCTGCTCCTCCTGGATTTAAAGTAGGAGCTGGTATATCCTTTATCACCACTGAAACCATAGCTGGAACACTAGTACAATTTGCCAAAGACGTCTCTCTTACATAAAGATTTTCCGATTGTAACACATAAGAATTAGGAAGCGCTACTGTTGACGTTGCAGAGCTATACCATTTATATTGCGGTCCATTTGGAGTCAAATTCACAAGGGTGGTCTGCTCTACTTTACAAAAAGATTGAGGACTCATCACCGTTGGAGCGACAGGAATAGGGTGAATAACGAAACCATCCAACACAGTACTTAAATCAATACCACAGCCCGTACTACTATTTTTTAAATAGCTTGCGGAAATTGCGGTAGCACCAGTATTAACCAGTAAAGCTGATGGAATAACAAAAGTAGCCTTTCCGCTAGCAACCGCTAAAACCTCCGTTTCTTGGACCGAAGAATTAGCACCTGAAAGCACATAAGAAAGTGTCGCTGCTGTTAGATTTCCTAATCCAGAAACTGCCACAACTACAGGCTCATTAAAACAATAATCAAGTACCTCTATTTTTACCGTCCCGGCATTGGGTAATGGATTAATGGTTATATTTCCTTTTACGTTCGCTGTATTACTGCACTGTGGTGTTGGAATGGTGATATTGGTGATCTGAGTAATATGAACAACAGCCAGTCCACTGTTCCCATTTAGAGCTGCCGGTATTTTAAAACTTGCGCTACCCCCTACAGCCGTAAAGGTCGCTTCTTGCGCTGTGGCCGAATTAGCTCCTGTGATGTTGTATACTATAGCATATTGACCGTCAGCCAATCGAGTAGCATTTGAAATTTGCATACTAGCCTCTTGATTCTGACATATAGCGTTAGCCGTTAGTAGGGCGCCATCTAAACGCGGTAAAGGATAAATGCTTAAATCATCATAAAATGGACTAAAGATATTCTGACATAGTTTCTTACCGAATGTCGGAACAATATTGGTGATGGTTATGGTATACTGACCCAGCTGTCTAAAATAAGAAGCCGCTATTGGAAAACGAAGCGCCCCATCAACAAAATGAGCAGTTATTGTTTCTGATCCCCCGCCATTTGGAGCTGCAACATTAAAAGATACTTTATATTCTCCATTGGGTATAGCCTCGGGACCCTGCGAGATTTTCGCTGAGTAAGTTGCAGTACTCATTTCATTTTCGCAAATATCTTTGGTCACCACTATTTTTGAACCTGTAAAATCAATCCTTTTTTCCAATGTAATCACTACCCAGGCCGTTTTATCTTTACAAATTTTATTATTAGGAAGGGCCAAAACGGTATAGCTATAACTAAGATCTCCTTCCCCAACTGCATCAAATATTTCTTGAAGATTAACATTATGGTCTAGTCTTGAAGTTACCCCCGGACCTGTCCATTCTCCTCCCATATCCTCACCCGCGAGTAAATCATGCAAATCAAAATTCGTGTAGGAAGTCAAATCCGTAGTCCCACAAAGCTCCAATTTAACAGGTTTTCCCACTTCAGGTGCTCTAATGATTGTTACACTAACAATGGTGGAAGGCTCTATGGGTGAGCAATCCAATACCGCTGGTAGTGTATATCTAAAATAAAATGTTCCCTCAAGTCCTCTAATCTTAAATTCTGGTCCTCCTGTAGGTTGACCAGCTAGATTAGTCCATCTCCCATTGGAATGTGGCCCCATGACCTTGCTATCAAATGCTGTAAAAAGATTAAAAGTTCCCGCTTCACTACATTCAGTAGCCTGTGCCCCAACTCCGACGTACGAACCAATTGTAAGGGTCACTATTGCCGTGTTATTGGTGCAACCTGCCACAGTGGGTGCCGTATACGTATAGTGGTAAACTCCACTATTGGCGATCAACTGGGCGTTTAATATTCCTGTAATGGTATCCAGTCCTCGTAAATTATTATCGTCTGACCATGTCCCCCCTGGAGTGGGAGACCCTCCTAATAATGCAAATAAGGACAGGTTTTTATAGGCCGGGTCCTGAATGTCACAAATTACTTTTTGCGCATCATTTCCAGCACATTGAGCTGACATTTGTGAGGGCAAAATGAATAAAAAAACAAAAAACAATAATAATTGTAAGAAATTAGCGTAGTTTTTAACCATAAACCTTTATTTTTTTATAAACATAAGAAAATAATTAGGTTCCCAACTCAAAACTGCCAATTAATCATTAAATTCTCACTAAATTTACATCTATTAAAAAGTAAAGATCATTAATCCTCAATTTTATTGGCTATTTTATACATTTTTCAACTTTTTTTACAATTCCCCCTCTAGTTTAAATCGGAACTTTAAAATCAAACTTTTGCGTTCCACTTCTAAAGTAATCCAAACATCCTCTTCTGATTTTAAAAGCGCATTTATTTGTTGTAAGGAATACTTATAGGTATCCACCTTATTGATACTTAAAATAATATCTCCTTTTTGTAATCCGCATTTTTCAGCCGCCGAATTTTTACGAATACTGACAATGTCATATAATGGTTTTAGCGAAAATTTATACCTAAAATCGTCCTTCTTCCTGTCTTCAGCCGCCATATCGGTCATAGAGGAAATCACCTTGACCGTCTCTAAATGAACTGTCTCTTGTACCCATTGCAAGCCAAGATGTTGTACCGTGATTCCGCTTTTATTATATCCAAAGGGCTCGGAGAATTTATTGTTCTTTTTTAAATAGAGTTTCCCATCTTGATAATTTAATACCACCAAAAAACGTCTCAACACTTCCCCTCCAACAGAACCAATCCTATCGGGTACCATTTTTACATTTCTCACTGAGGTCGAATCTGGAAAAGCGACAATTGGATTCTTAAAATCAAAATCCGCTATGGAAAATTGAGCGATTTTAGCCCGATGACCTTCAATATCACCACTAAACCCTTTTCCTAAAAAATCAGCAAAATTCTTCTGAGGCAATTTTATCTTATCATTTTCAAAAACCCAAAAAGCATCACTATTTCCAATATCGATCAACAATTTTGCAGGAATATCCACTCCATCTACTACTGCCGTTGCATACAGGTATGGTTTGTTTTTTTCAATGCTTATGGGAATTACCTCGTATCTTTTCTCTAGTTTTTCTTTAAATCCTTTTTCATCTGCATATACCACCACTTTTTTCTTTTGATAGTTCACTTCAACCAAATTATTTCTAAAGAACTTATAGCCAATAATACCGTTTACTGGGATTCCAATATGTGAAGACAAATTAAAACTTTGATCTAATATAATATAAAGCGAATGTCCCGTTGATTTTAGGCCATGCGTTTCTAAGATATTATTGGTCGATTTTAAACCTTCTATCTCCTCTTCACTTCCTAACCCTCTCAATTTAATCTTTTCAACATTATTAAAACTAACCTCTTTTTTTTCTTCCATACTAAACAAAATCGTTTCTTCGACTCCTGAATCTAATAGAAAATTCAACTCTACTCCATTAACCTTTATGGGAATAAAAATGAGATTGTCTATCAATTTAAAAGGAATCGTAACCTTGCTAGCATGGTTCTCTATCAAAAAATCACTTTGCGCATTCAATGAAAAAGATGCCAAAAGCACAAAAAAGAAGCCAATATTTTTTTTCATTGCTGAATTTTTAATATAAATTTACTAAAAATATCGATAATTGTTACATTTTTATATGACCCTATATTGTTTACGTGAAATTCGAAAAAAAAATGCAAATTTGCATTTCAATAAAACAGCTCATGCCAACAATTTCACACAAAGGCAGAAACATGCCCGAATCACCGATACGTAAACTGGCTCCTTATGCAGATATTGCAAAACAAAAAGGACACAAAGTGTATCATTTAAACATTGGTCAACCGGATATCAAAACACCCGAAGTGGCCATTGAGGCGGTAAAAAATATTGACTTAACTATTATAGAATACAGTCCATCAGCTGGATACCAAAGCTATAGAAATAAACTAGCCAAGTTTTACCAACGTCAAAACGTAAATGTTAACCCAGAAGATATCATTGTGACCACGGGTGGCTCTGAAGCTTTGTTGTTTGCCTTGGCCACGATCACTGACCCAGGGGATGAAATCATTATTCCAGAACCCTTTTATGCCAATTATCACGCCTTTGCTTCTTCTACAAGTGCAACGGTAGTCCCTGTTATTTCGACTATTGAAAGCGGATTTGCTTTACCAAGCATCGATACGGTTGAAAAATTGATTACTCCTAAAACGAAAGCCATTTTAATTTGTAATCCAGGAAATCCAACTGGTTATTTATATTCAGAAACAGAAATCAAGCAATTAGCGAATTTAATCAAAAAACACGATTTGTATTTGATCGCTGACGAAGTATATCGCGAATTTTTGTACGATAACAATGATGTTCATTACTCCGTTATGAACTTAGAAGACGTACAACAAAACGTAATTATGGTGGATTCGGTTTCCAAACGTTACTCCATGTGTGGTGCAAGGATTGGCTGTTTAGTGACCAAAAACAAAGACGTATTGTCCACTGTTATGAAATTTGCTCAAGCGCGTTTGAGCCCACCCACTATCGAGCAAATTGCTTGTGAGGCTGCAATCGATACCCCACAAAGCTATTTTGACGAAGTGATTGCAGAATACAAAGAACGTCGTGATACCTTGATTACGGAACTAAACAAAATCGAGGGTGTTATCGTAACCAAACCAAAAGGGGCTTTTTATTGTATTGCTGAATTACCTATTGAAAATGCAGATGATTTTGCACAATGGCTTTTAGAAAGCTATGACCTAAATGGAGAAACGGTAATGATTGCTCCTGCAGCGGGCTTTTATTCCACTCCAGGAATGGGCTTAAATCAGGTTCGAATTGCCTACGTATTAAACAAAGAAGATTTAGTGAAAGCCGTAAACGTTTTAAAAGAAGCACTACTGGCTTACCACAATAGAAAATAAGCACAGGTTGCACTAAGAATAATCAAAAGACAATAACCCAATAGTTATTGTCTTTTGTGTTTTAAAAAAAGCACTAATTTGCCTTTAATTTAATCTATATCTAAAAAGAGATCATTAAATAATAAAAACGATAGAAAAGGTTTCCTTTTTATTAATTATCTTTACCGCCTTAAATACATATACCCATACTAATAGTAGTTTTTAATGATAAATAACGAAAATTTTTTAGACGAAATAGGAGACGATCATTTTAGCAACAATGCACAAAACCCTCTAAGAGAGGATGCTTTTGTTTTAAGTGATGATGAAAAAATAGAACAAATAAAAAAAGATGTCGAAAACATTCTACAGACCTTAGGAATGGATTTGACAGATGACAGCATTAAAGGCACCCCAAACCGAGTGGCCAAAATGTTTGTAAAGGAAATTTTTGGTGGACTTAATCCATCCAGAAAGCCAAAAGCCTCTACTTTTGACAATAATTACAAATATGGTGAAATGTTGGTAGAAAAAAACATTACGCTTTACTCTACTTGTGAGCACCATTTATTGCCAATTATAGGAAGAGCGCATGTAGCTTATATCTCTAGCGGAAGAGTGATTGGTTTATCCAAAATGAACAGAATTGTAGAATATTATGCTAAAAGACCACAGGTTCAAGAGCGTTTGACGATGCAAATTGTTCAAGAATTGCAAAGAGCATTGGGTACTGAAGACGTAGCTTGTGTGATCGATGCCAAACACCTTTGTGTAAACTCAAGAGGGATTAAAGATATCGAAAGCAGCACCGTAACTTCAGAATTTGGTGGTAAATTCAAAGATACTCAAACCCGAAGAGAGTTTTTAGACTATATTAAATTAGAAACTCAATTCTAGTTTTTTACAACTTTTCATATTATATTTAGGCGCAAGCCCGACCGAAGCGACTTTCTTTTTCTGGCTTCTTATACCAGAAAAAGAGAGCGAACGGCCGATTGAATCGCTTACAAAAATCAATAAAAAAATATGCCTTTATACACAAGTCAACCGCTAAAAATATACAATTCACTTTCTGGTGAAAAAGAAAATTTCAAGGCTATTCACGAAGGAAATGTTGGAATGTATGTTTGTGGACCTACGGTTTATAGCAATGTACATTTAGGAAATATCCGCACTTTTATGTCGTTTGACGTGATCTTCAGGTATTTTTTGCATCTTGATTATAAAGTGCGTTATGTACGTAACATTACCGATGTTGGCCATATTGTTGACGATGTAGATGAAGGTGAGGATAAAATTGCTAAAAAAGCACGTTTAGAGCAACTAGAACCAATGGAGGTTGTACAGCGCTATACGGTTGATTTTCACGACATTTTAAAGTCATTCAACTTTTTACCCCCAAGTATCGAACCCACCGCTACTGGTCACATTATTGAACAAATCGAAATCATCAAAAAAATTATCGATACCGGAATTGGCTACGAAGCTAACGGATCTGTTTACTTTGATGTTGTCAAATACAACCTAACCAACAATTACGGTGTTTTAAGCGGTCGAAATATCGAAGATATGCTTACCAATACCCGTGATCTTGATGGTCAGTCTGACAAAAGAAATCCACAGGATTTTGCCCTTTGGAAAAAGGCAGAACCAGAACATATCATGAGATGGCCTTCGCCTTGGAGCGATGGTTTTCCAGGTTGGCACCTAGAGTGTACCGCCATGAGTACCAAATACCTTGGAAATCATTTTGATATTCACGGTGGAGGAATGGATTTGAAATTCCCACATCACGAATGCGAAATCGCGCAAAATGAAGCCTGCACAGGACAATCACCAGTCAACTATTGGATGCACGCCAATATGTTAACACTAAACGGAAAGAAAATGGCCAAATCAACAGGAAACAACATCCTTCCTGGTGAGATTTTAAGTGGTAACAACACCATTTTAAGCAAAGCCTTTTCGGCTGCTGTAACACGTTTTTTCATGTTACAAGCACACTACCGTAGTATTTTAGATTTTTCAGATGAAGCTATTGTTGCTGCTGAAAAAGGGTACAAACGTTTAGTTGAAGCGGTAGATGCTTTACCGAGTATCACCACCAGCGCAAGCAGCTCTATTGATATCGCAGCATGGAAACAAGCTTGCTACGATGCGATGAATGATGATTTCAACACCCCAATTTTAATTGCACAATTATTCGAGGCGGTTCGTTATATCAATTTACTTAAAGAAGAAAAAGCGAGTATTACCGCTGTAGACTTAACCACTTTTACAAACGCGATTAACGCTTTTGTTTTTGATGTTTTAGGTTTGAGCGATGAAAAAAGCGATAACCATAACGACAAACTTGAAGGTGTTGTCCACATGCTTATTGAGATGAGAAATCAAGCTAGAGCCGATAAAAACTTTGCCCTTTCTGACCAAATTCGCGATCAATTGATTGGATTAGGTATTCAATTGAAAGATGGAAAAGAAGGTACGAGCTTCTCCTTATAACGCATTCAATTTCTAATAAATCATGAAAGTCATCACACCCTTTGTTTTATTAGTTCGGTTTTATCAAACTGCCATTTCGCCTTTTACTCCAGCGGCATGCCGCTTCGAGCCGACCTGTTCCAGCTATATGATTCAGGCCTTGCAGACTCATGGGCTTTTTTATGGAGGGTACCTCGGCATGAAACGAATTTTAAGCTGCCATCCTTGGGGAAGAAGAGGCTATGATCCCGTTCCAGAAAAGAAATGTTCACATAAACATTAACTTTTTTTAAAGAAGAACACAGCCCTTAAATTCTATTTTTACAAAACCAAAACAATATACTACATGACACACGCCTTAAACATCGTTTGGAATCCTTCAGAAGGAATCAATTTAGGTTTTTTTATGATCCGCTATTACAGCTTAATGTTTGTAATCGCTTTTGGATTAGGCTGGTACCTAATGAAGAAAATTTTCGAACGTGAAAACGAATCAATAGATAAATTAGACTCTATGTTCGTTTGGACCGTACTGGCTACTTTAATTGGCGCTCGTTTAGGACATGTTTTATTCTATGATTGGGAATATTTCAGAAACCATTTATTGGAAATCTTTTTACCTTTTCGATTCGAACCAAAATTTGAATTTACCGGTTTTCAAGGTTTAGCCAGTCATGGTGCTGCCATCGCCATCATTGTGGCCATGTACTATTACAGCAAAAAAATCTTAAAACGCCCACTTTTATGGATCTTAGACCGTGTGGTTGTTCCTGTTGCTAGTGGCGCTATTTTTGTTCGTTTAGGAAACTTCATGAATTCAGAAATCATCGGTCATGAGACCACTTCACCCTTTGGAATCCGTTTCTTACACGACCAGTTTAGCAAGGCTGATGCTGTAAATGCTACGCAAATTGCAGATCCAAAAGAGGCCTATACTGCCATTGCAACAGATCCTCAATTCGCTAGTCTTTTAGCCCAGGTTCCTGCCAAACACCCTACACAATTATATGAAGCATTTTGTTATATTTTTGTCTTCGCTATCTTATATTTCTTGTATTGGAAAACCAATGCTAGACTAAAATCAGGATACTTGTTTGGACTATTTCTAGTGCTTTTGTTTATGGTCCGTTTTATCGTAGAATTTGTAAAAGAAAGCCAAGGTGGTTTTGAAGCCGAATTAGGTCTGTTTTCAACAGGACAATGGCTAAGCATCCCTTTTATCATCATCGGGTTATTCTTTATCATTAGAGCACAAAGAAACCCTTTAGCAGCGTCTTAACAAACCTACTAAGTATACAAAAGCGTCCAATAGTTCACACGAGCTGTTGGACGCTTTTGTATACACTCTAAACAAATCTTTCCATCACTTCGGCAACAACCCATCAAGGACCACTACCACGTCCTAAAAGCAAAGCTATTGGTTTCACCTTACCAAAACCGCTCTACCTACTCCTGCCTCAAAAGCGGACAAAATGATTTCCTACTTCCATAAGGTACCGTCTAAACGCAACCCAGTACTTAAACCATTACAATACGTTTCATTCCTTATATAAGCCTATTACAGACCTAAAACCCATAAAGACCTAAACTAGGCCAGCAAGCAAAGTTCATTCCCTCTTTCAAGAGATAATTACCTAGTCTATTACAGGCCTTTTCTGCTTTTGATTATACCCCTCAGACTATAGTCCAAAAAAAAAAGACCCAACTTTCGTTGGGTCTTTTCTCTATATAATGAACACTTACAAATTAAGCTACTTGTTTGTGTTTTTCTTCAATGGTGTGTTTCTCATCTTTTGAAATCGTATCTACCAATACTGGCGTAGCGATAAACAATGAAGAATAAGTTCCTACAACAATACCTACTAACATAGCAAAGATAAATCCTCTGATTGATTCTCCACCAAAAATAAACATCGTTAACAACACAATGATCATCATCAATGACGTATTCAATGTTCTTGATAAAGTTGTATTAATAGAAGCGTTTACAATATCTTCAAAAGAACCCTTACGGTTTCCAATGATAAACTCTCTAACCCTGTCAAATACAATTACAGTATCATTCATAGAGTATCCAATAACGGTAAGAATCGCAGCAATAAAGTGCTGATCCATTTCCATATGGAATGGCATGAATTTATAACATAAAGAGTAGATACCCAATACAAAGATAACGTCATGCGCAACAGCTGCAATCGCACCTAATGAATACTGCCATTTACGGAAAGAAATCATTAAGTATAAGAAGATAGCGGCCATAGCTCCAAGAACAGCCCAATACGAGTTTGTCTTAATATCTTCAGAGATAGAAGCTCCCACTTTAGAAGCTTGCAAAACACCTACTTTTTTACCATCAAAAGAGTTGATGAATTTTTCGTAAGATGTATTTGGGAAATATTTCGCTAATGCACCGTATAATTTCTCATTTACTTCTTTATCGATAGCTACACCATCTTCTTTGATTTTGTATTTAGTTGTGATTTTCAATTGATCATCATCTCCTAAAATTTTAGCCTCAACTGGAGTACCAAAAGCTGCAGACAATTCATCTGAAACTGCAGTAGCATCAATTGGTTTTTCAAATTTAACTTGGAATGTTCTTCCTCCAACAAAATCAACCCCTTCATCTAATCCGTTCACGAAAAAGATCGAAACCAAACTCACTACTACTACTATTGAAGAGAAGACATAAGTGAATTTTTTAATTTTGATAAAGTCAAAATGAAAGTTAGTAAACCAGTTTTTAGTGATGTTTGTACAGAACGTTAAATCTCCTTTACCAGCAATATTTCTATCGATGAAAATTCTAGCGATGAAAATTGACGTAAACATAGACGTTACAATACCAATAAGTAAAGTTAAAGCAAAACCTTTAATTGGTCCTGTTCCAAAAATAAACAAGATTGCTCCAGTTAAAATGTGAGTTACGTTTGCATCAATAATAGAACGCATTGCACCATGCCATCCGTAAGAAGCTTCTACAGCCTCTGACAATGACTTCCCTTCACGCAATTCTTCTTTTGCTCTTTCATAGATAATAATGTTCGCATCTACCGCCGTACCTAATGTCAATACGATACCTGCAATACCTGGTAATGTTAATACAAAACCAAAACTTGCCATAATTCCGAATAAGAAAAGTAAGTTTAATAATAAGGCAAGATTAGCATACCAACCTGCTTTACCATAATAGAATACCATCCATAAACAAACTAATAAAAATCCTAATACAGATGAAACTGTTCCTGCATCAATTGCAGCTTGACCTAAAGATGGCCCAACAACAGTTGATTGAAGAATATCAGCAGCAGCTGGTAATTTACCTGCATTTAATACGTTCGCTAAATCTTTAGTTTCCGCTACATCAAAAGAACCTGTAATTTCAGATCTTCCTCCTGCAATTGGCCCACTAGTTACTCCTGGTGCAGAATACACTACATTATCCAAAACAATAGCAATATACCCTTTAGTAGAAAAAGCTCTACCTGTCAATTCTTCCCAAATTTTAGCACCTTGACTGTTCATTTGCATAGAAACAGCTGGTTTACCCATTTGATCAAAAGTATCTTTCGCATCCGTTACAACACCACCGCTCATCGCAGGAACATTGTCTCTATTTCCTTTTAAAGCATATAATTCAACTGCTTCAATATCTTTTGCTTTTGCATCTTTAATCGTTGTTGGCTTACTCCAAACAAACTTTGCATTGTGTTGATCAGCGCTTAATAAAACTCTAATTTCTGGTCTGCTTAAGTACCCGTTAATTACAGCAGTATCTTTTGGAGCAAAATAACCTAAAACTGGTCCACCACCTTGACCTAACATTTTGTCAAATAATGGATTGTTTCCTTTTTTAACCCCAACAGAATCTTTAGCATCTGTCAATAAATCACTCAATGAATCTTTAGCAACCGCTTTAGCTTCCGTTTTTTTGATTTCAGTCTTTTTTAATGCTTCGTTAGCCGCTACTAAAAAGTTTCCAACTTCGTCAATTTTATACGTTTCCCAAAACTCTAATTGCGCTTTTCCACCCAATAGTTTCTTAATTCTATCAACATCTTTAGCCCCTGGAAGCTCAACTAAGATTCTTCCTGTAGTTCCTAACTTTTGAATATTTGGCTGTGTAACACCAAACTTATCGATACGCTCTCTTAATACTTTATAAGCACTTTCAATAGACTCATCAACTTTCTTTCTAATTACTTTTTGCGCTTGCGCATCAGACATTTCAAAAGCAATACCACCTTCTCCTTGCAAGTTTCTGTTTGCAAAAATCTCTGGAGATGCTAGTTTTATAGTTCCTTTAGAATTAGCATCAAAAGCTTCGAAAAACTTATCTAAATACGTTTTATTTCCTTCTACAGCTGCAGTTGCATCCGCTAACGATTTGTTAAATACTGGATTTTTAGAATTGTTAGCCAAACCTTTCAAAACATCTTTAATAGAGATTTGAAGAACCACATTGATTCCTCCCTCTAAGTCAAGACCTTTATTTAATTGTTTGTTCTTTACTTCGTTATAAGTAAAATTCGTAAAACCAAGATTTAACACTTTTTCTTTACCAATTGAGTCTAAATACTTTAACTCTTTATCAGGATTATCTCCTGCAAAAGCTTTAGCTTCACTTTTGACGTTATTGGCCACATAAGTGAACGAAAGTTGGTAAATACTTACCAATGCAAATAGAATTGCGAAAAATTTAATAAGTCCTTTATTCTGCATTATTACTAAAAATTAATTATGTTTTATTGTTTATTTTTTGTTTTAAAGTCCCATAAAATAAGTCCTGACATGAGTTTTTAAAACTAAAAAATCGAGATCACGAATTACTACATTTTTTTTAAACCGAGCAAATATATAATTAACGAAAAGATTAACCAATTTATTTATTAATTAATCTCAAAAAAAAGACTGCAAAAGTGCAGCCTTCTCCTTTTTTTTCGGAATTTATTATACTAAAATCGATTTTAAGGCATCATTCATCCCTCTAACTGCAGTTGCACTTTTAGCAAACAAAGCCTTTTCTTGCTCATTTAACTGAATATCCACGATCTCCTCTACTCCGTTTTTACCAATGATACAAGGTACCCCTATGCAGATATCACTTTGCCCATATTCTCCTTCTACGAAAACAGAACAAGCAATCATTTTCTTTTGATCATTTAAAATACTATCCACTAAATAAGCCACAGAAGCTCCTGGCGCATACCAAGCAGACGTCCCTAAAAGACCTGTTAATGTAGCCCCTCCTACCATAGTATCGGCAGCGACTTTTTCCAACACTTCTGCTGAAAGAAATTCAGTTACCGGAATACCATTATAAGAAGCCAATCTTGTTAATGGAATCATAGTGGTATCACCATGTCCTCCAATTACCATAGCCGAAACATCATTGGCTGGTTTATCAAGAGCCAAAGAAAGATACGTTCTAAAACGAGAACTATCTAAAGCTCCTCCCATTCCTATAATTCTATTTTTAGGTAATCCTGTAGATTTCAATGCCAAATACGTCATTGTATCCATAGGATTAGACACCACCACAATAATCGTATCAGGTGAATGTTTCAATACATTTTCAGCAACTGTTTTCACAATCCCTGCATTGATACCTATTAATTCTTCACGGGTCATTCCTGGTTTCCTAGGAATTCCAGATGTAATCACTACTACATCACTCCCTGCCGTTTTAGCATAATCATTGGTTACCCCTGATACTTTGGTATTAAATCCTGTGTTTGTAGCACATTGCATAATATCCAACGCTTTCCCTTCGGCAAAACCTTCTTTAATATCCAACAATACCACTTCGCTTGCAATTCCTCTATAAGAAATAACATCAGCACAAGTAGCTCCAACATTTCCTGCTCCTACAATGGTAACTTTCATATTATATAGTTTATCGGTTATTAGTTAATTTATATGTTTTTATAAAGTAACAATTCGTTTAATTACCCCTTTTAGCGGAACAATTAAACGAATTGAAGATTACATTTTATTAAGCATCTATATTCGCGTAAACAGCATTTTTCTCAATGAACTCTCTACGTGGCGGTACCTCATCTCCCATCAACATAGAGAAAACTCTATCGGCTTCAGCTAAGCTATCAATGTTTACTTGACGCAAAGTTCTAAAGTTTGGATCCATAGTCGTTTCCCACAATTGTTCTGCGTTCATCTCCCCAAGACCTTTATAACGTTGAATACCGGCACTTCCACCCATTCTTTCGTTTGCCTGATCACGCTGAACATCATTCCAAGCATATTCTTTTTTGTTTCCTTTTTTTACCAAATACAAAGGTGGAGCCGCAATATATACGTGTCCTTCCTCTATTAATTCTTTCATAAAACGGAAGAAGAAAGTCAAGATCAAAGTAGAGATGTGACTACCATCGACATCGGCATCACACATGATGATTACTTTGTGGTATCTCAGTTTTTCAAGATTCAAAGCTTTACTATCTTCTGCAGTTCCAACAGTCACTCCTAAAGCGGTAAAAATATTACGAATCTCTTCGTTTTCAAACACTTTATGATGCATGGCTTTTTCCACATTCAAAATCTTACCACGTAGGGGTAAAATCGCTTGAAAGGCACGATCACGACCTTGTTTAGCCGTTCCACCTGCCGAATCTCCCTCGACAAGGTACACTTCACAACGTGCTGGATCTTGCTCAGAACAATCCGATAATTTTCCTGGCAATCCGCCTCCACCCATAACGGTTTTACGTTGTACCATCTCACGAGCTTTCTTAGCAGCGTGACGGGCTTGTGCAGCCAAAATTACTTTTTGAACAATGACTCTCGCATCATTTGGATTTTCTTCCAAATAATTCTCAATCATTTCACTCACTGCTTGACTCACAGGAGAGACTACTTCTCTATTTCCAAGTTTAGTTTTGGTTTGCCCCTCAAATTGTGGCTCCGCTACTTTTACCGAAATAATAGCCGTAAGTCCTTCACGGAAGTCATCTCCAGAAATATCAAACTTCAACTTATCCAACATTCCAGAAGCATCCGCATATTTCTTCAACGATCTGGTTAAACCAGTTCTAAAACCTTGCAGGTGTGTTCCTCCTTCGTGTGTATTAATATTATTTACATAAGAGAAAATATTCTCTGTATAACTCGTATTGTAAATCAAAGCCACCTCAACCGGAATTTCACCTTTTTCGTGGTCCATTGAAATAACGTGTGCGATAATTGGCTCACGATTCCCATCTAAGTAACGAATATACTCTTTTAATCCTTCATCAGAATGAAATATTTCTTGAACGAAATTCCCGTCTTTATCTACTTCTCTTTTATCCGTAAAAGTGATCGTAATTCCTTTATTTAAGAAAGACAATTCACGCATACGTGCCGACAAAGTATCATAAGAGAACTCTGTTGTTTGCGTAAAAATAGTTTCATCAGGATAAAAAGTTACAATCGTTCCTCTTTTTGTCGTTTCTCCAATTTGTTTTACTGGATATAACGCCTTTCCTTTTTCATATTCTTGCTCATATACCTTTCCGTCACTACTGTGAACTGTGGCACGCAAGTGATTTGATAATGCATTTACTACCGAAACCCCAACACCGTGCAAACCTCCAGAAACTTTATACGAATCTTTATCAAATTTACCACCGGCACCAATTTTAGTCATTACAACCTCTAGGGCCGAAACACCTTCTTTTTTATGTATACCTACTGGGATTCCACGACCGTTATCTTCTACACTTACAGATCCATCTTCGTTTATTGCTACACCAATAGTGTCACAATGCCCTCCCATGGCCTCATCAATAGAGTTATCTACAACTTCATAAACCAAATGGTGTAGTCCTCGAACACCTACATCTCCAATATACATCGATGGACGCATTCTTACGTGCTCCATTCCCTCTAATGCCTGAATACTATCTGCTGAATAACTGTTCTTCTTGATTTCTTCGCTCATATAATTTATTCTAAAAAATGTAATTATTGTCTAAC
Organism: Flavobacterium sp. OHVDL-2026-0007; assembly: GCF_059882335.1. Lineage (NCBI taxonomy): Bacteria > Pseudomonadati > Bacteroidota > Flavobacteriia > Flavobacteriales > Flavobacteriaceae > Flavobacterium > Flavobacterium sp. OHVDL-2026-0007. Next base: position 4,378,483 of record NZ_CM187612.1, on the reverse strand, counting down.
ACGCAAATATATAAAAACGCAAATTATATATCCGTTAAAATACCATTTAAAGCGCTTAAGTTATCAACACAATTGTTGAAAAAATCAAAAAAACGCCCCTAAATTCCGAAAATTATCCTCTTTAATAAAGAAATCATAAATCATTAATTGCCTTTTAAGGCTAATGACAAAGAAAAACAAAATCCGAAACAACCTTCTACAGGTCATTTCGGATTTTAAAATTATAAAAAAACTCTTTTTACCGCTTATTTTTTAGTAAAATCTCCTGCATAAACCGAAGTCATTTTTTCCAAACTTAAATACTTTTTCAAAGCCGCATTTACCTCTTCCACTTTCAATGCTTTTACTTTACCTTCCAAGGTATCATAATCCTCCAAAGGAATCCCATATTGAAGATACACATTGGTCAAACCTAGCAAAGCACCATCATTACCCAATCTGGTTTTTCTCTCATTGAGCCAGCTTCCTAAATTTGATTTTAATTCTTCCGCAGTAAAGCCATCTTTCAATGCTTTTGCAATTTCTTCTTTAGCTGCTAATTCAACAGCCGTCTTTTTGGTTGGATTTAAAAAAGCATAGTATGCCCAAGAAGCCACGTCATCTACCACCGGAACATTCATAAAAGATCCAGCTCCATAACTAATCCCTTCTTTTTCTCTTAATCGCATTGGAATTCTAGCGGTTAAAAATCCTCCACTACCCAAAATTTCATTAGCCATAAGCAATGCTGGGTAATCCGCATCTTTTAAATTCATCTTGAAACTTATTTTCCCTATCGCTACAGCATTTTCTTTATCAGGAGTAACAAACTCCTTCTCTAATTTTTTTGTCTCAAAATAGGTAGGTTTTGCCAGTACATATTTCGATTTAGAATTCCATTTACCAAAGGTATTTTCTAAAATTTCTCCTGTAGTTTTAGCATCTAGATCACCAACCAAACTTCCTAGTCCATTATTTCCACCTAAGATATTTTGATAAAAATCAACAATTTCTGATTGCTTAATCTTTTTATAAGCATCAATTTGTTCCTGTACGGTCGACGTATAAAAAATACTCTCTTTAGGATAATTTTCTGTTTGTTTAGAAAGCTGCGTAAAGGCCACCGATTGAGGATCATTTAAACTTGCCTCCAAATACGTATTATACTCTGCAATGGTTTTTGTTAGCTCATTTTGAGGAAAAGTGGAATTGACCAACAAGTCTCCCAAAATTTCCATCACTTCTTTAAAATTCTCTTTATAGGTACTCACACTCACCGTTAGCGTTTGTCCTGAAAAATTAAAATACAAACTAGATTTCAATTGATCCAATCGATCAATTATTTGCTCCTTAGTTCTGGTTTTGGTTCCCGTTTTTAACAATTGAGCCAAAATACTCCCTGTATCGGATTTTCCAGCTAAATCTTTTTCATTACTCACTGGAAATTTAAAACTACCCTGTACTTTCCCTCCTTTGATCTCTTTTTTAATCAGTCCGTACTTAACACCGTTACTAAGCTTGCCTTCGACAAAATTTTGCTTTAAATTCTTGATAGAAGCCTCAAATGGTGCCACTTCTTTTTCTAATGCTTTTCCTTTGTACTCCTTGGTAAAAGCCAATACTTGTTCATCTGTATATTCTGCCGGTTTCACGCGCTGTTCTTCCTTAGACGGAATAAACACCCCAACAGTTCTGTTATTGCTTTTAAAGTACCTCTCAGCTACTCTTTGGATATCCTCCTTGCTTAACTTCTCAATAGCATCTCTATAAAGAAAACCCAATCGATAATCTCCCGCTCCAATCACCTCGGTCAGATTGATCGCAAAGGAAATCGTATTGTTTTTTACACCCTCAATTTGTTTGATGATTTTCGCTTTGGCTCTGCTGACATCTTCATCAGTATACTTAGTTGTCCCAATTTTATCCATTTCGGCTCTTACAAGATCCTCTGTAGCCTTGACATCTTTATCATTCGGTAGACCTACTCCGAAATACATAAAACTAGCATCTCTAGTGGTAGGTTGCCAAAAGTAAATACTAGACACTTTCTGGGTTTCTACTAAGGTTTTATACAAATAACCCGACGGATCCGCCACTAAGATTTCTCCAAGGGCATCAAGAGCTGCATAATCTTTATCTGCATAGGCTGCCGTATGATATAAAGCCCCAATACTTTTACTGTCACCCGCCCTTTTGAGCTCCACAAACTTTTCACCATCTTGTGCTGGTTCTATCGTATAAGTCTTATTCAAAACTCTTTTCGGCTTTGGAATAGCACCAAAATATTGTCCGACATACTGTAAAGCTTTTTGCGCATCAAATTTACCAGCAATGATTAAAGTAGCATTATCCGGTTGATAATACTTTTCATAAAACACCCTCAAGGTATTGGCTTTTACTCTTTCAATATCTTCTTTACTTCCAATGGTACTGTTTCCATAATTATGCCACAGATAAGCCGTTGACATAATCCTCTCTTGCAAAACACCATCAGGATTATTTTCCCCTATTTCAAATTCATTTCGTACCACCGAGAACTCTTTGTCTAGATCTGTTTGTAGAATCGTAGCATTGACCATTCGATCAGCTTCCATCTCAACAAACCACTTTAAATTTTCATCCGTTGAAGGAAAAACTTCGTAATAATTGGTGCGATCCATCCAGGTAGTCCCATTAGCAGCTCCCCCTTTATCCGACAGCATCTTTTTAATGTCACCCAAATTTTTAGTGCTTTTAAAAAGCATATGCTCTAATAAATGAGCCATACCCTTCTCCCCATAGCCTTCGTTTTTAGATCCTACATTGTAGACGATATTAACCACCATATTGCTCTGGGAAGCATCCGGGATTAAAAGCACTTTTAGGCCATTATTCAGTGCATATTCCTTCACGCCTTCCACGTTAGTAATATACTTTGGCACTTCCGATTTTTGCGCGTAAACTGAACTCACCACAGCAAATGAGCAGTACAAAATTCCATTTAGTAATTGGTTTTTCATAGGGTCTAATTAAGCATTAAAATAGATTAAATTAATTATTTTCGGTACTCAAATATAGTATTTTTCCTAAATCCTTAAATGCTTAATCGCTGATTTTTAGTATTTTATTTTTCAACCCAAGACAAGGCTAACAAAAACGCCAACTTGCAAATGTTCCTACCCCAATAGCGCGTATAAAAAAAGTCCGAAATCAACATTCTAAATGTTCATTTCGGACTTTTATCCTATTGATCGCTTAATACCCTATCAAGGGTCTCTTTGTTTTTTCTTACTTCTTATACCGCTACTCCAGCTTTAGCCAGTTCTACATCAGCCTTTACGTGAGCCGCATTAGCCCTTCCACTTGGATCTTGGTTTTCTTGCCATTTCGGTATCCATTTTCGTACTGTTTGAGCAGCACTTACTTGCGGATAATACTGATGAAAAATAGACCTATAGAAATAAGCTTCTTTTGTTGTAGGGGAATTATATGGAAATTCAACACTTGCTTGAGCCAATTGTTCATCTGAAATTTGAGTAGCACAGTAAGCAATTAACGCATCAATCCAATTGTAACCCACTCCATCAGAAAATTGTTCTTTTTGTCTCCATAAAATCTCCTGAGGCAAATACGGATCTTCAGGCGTATCAAAAGCTTTTCTTAGAATATATTTCTCAATACCATCATAGGTTTTGGGTTGTTTTTCTGCCGTTTTAATTCGTATGGCCACGTCTAAAAAAGCCTCATCCAAAAAGGGAACTCTAGCCTCTAGTCCATTGGCCATCGTGGTTTTATCAGCACGCAATAAATCGGCTGTAAACAACTTTTGCACTCTTTCGATCGTTTCATCTTGAAATTCTTCTGTTGTAGGTGCATTTCTAAAATACAAATGTCCTCCAAAAATCTCATCAGCACCTTCTCCCGACAAAATCACCTTAATTCCTTGCTTGGCAATAGCCTTAGACAACAAATACATAGGCACGCCAGAGCGTACTGAAATAATATCATACGTTTCGATATGATAAATAACTTTTTTCAAAATTTCCACCCCTTCTTCTACCGTAAAAAGGATTTCGTGATGCTGAGTCCCTAAAAATGCCGCTGCGGTTCGCGCAGCCTTATTGTCTGGTGAATCCGCATCCAATCCGATCGAGAAAGAATGCAGTGGTTGCCCACTTTCTTTCCTTAATCGAGCGGCTATTGCCGAAGTTAAGGACGAATCCAAACCTCCCGAAAGCAGTACCCCAACAGGTACTTCACTCATTAATCGTTTGCGAGTCGCCTCAATCAAGGTCTCTCGGATTAAATCCAAATCCAAAGCCTCAGTAGCCTTAGCATGATCTTCATACTCCGGTCTATAATATTTTACAAAACCTGTTTTAGCCGTATAATAATGACCTGGAGGAAAAGTAGCAAAGGATTTACATTGATCGGATATGGATTTCATTTCTGAAGAAAAATAAATTCTCCCTCTTTCATCTAAACCATAGTACAAAGGCTTTACACCAATAGGGTCTCTTCCGGCGATATAATCATCACCATTGAGAATCACAAAAGCAAAATCCCCATCGAGTTTATGACAAAAATCGTATCCAAATTCTTCGTACAAATGCACGATCACTTCTGAATCTGATTTAGTTCTAAAATTATGTTCTTTTAAAACAGTATCTTTTAATTCTTGATGGTTGTAGATTTCTCCATCATGTACCATCCAAGCATTTTTAGTCCCTTGGATTGGTTGTTTACCCGTGCGCAAATCGATGATAGACAAACTTTCATGACTCAGAACACTTCCGTTTTCCATAATATGTAAATCACACTGATCAGGACCACGATGCGACATTCTTGTAGAAAGCTCTTTTACGAGTTGCGGGTCTTTTCCTTTACCAATTATGGCTAATAATCCAGACATACTATTCTATTTTTTATTTTTATTTTATCTCTAAACGATCTTACTATTACCTCTTGATTTTTTAGCAAAAGCCAAATATAAAAAAGAAAGTGCAACAACTTTTAAATTATTTCATAAGTCGCTGAAATATCACAAATTATCTCTTTTTTAACCAAGAAAAACGTCCTCCTTACAGAGAACGTCTTCCTACTTACTAATTCTAATCATTATATTATTTATGCCTTGGCATATGCATCATCGTGCACACTAGCCACTGCTCTACCAGACGGATCGTTCATGTTTTTGAAAGCCTCATCCCACTCCAAAGCAATCTTTGTACTACAAGCTACACTTGCTTCTTGAGGCACACATAACGCTGCTGCATCACTTGGAAAATGTTCAGCAAAAATAGAACGGTAGTAATACTCTTCTTTAGACGTTGGCGTTTGTAATGGGAACTTGTATTTAGCATTAGCCAATTGGTCATCCGAAACTTCTTTAGCTACCACTTCTTTCAAAGTGTCGATCCAGCTGTATCCTACTCCATCAGAGAACTGCTCTTTTTGTCTCCATGCTACACTTTCTGGCAACATATCTTCAAAAGCTTTACGCACTACCCATTTTTCCATTGGGTGCTCCTTGTTGATCATTTTATCTTGAGGGTTGATACGCATCGCTACATCCATAAATTCTTTATCCAAGAACGGAACACGACCTTCAATTCCCCAAGCGGCTAAACTTTTGTTCGCACGCAAACAATCGTACATATGTAACTTCCCTAATTTACGAACGTTTTCTTCGTGGAATTCTCTTGCGTTTGGCGCTTTATGGAAATACAAGTACCCTCCAAACAACTCATCAGCACCTTCACCAGACAATACCATTTTGATTCCCATTGACTTAATCACTCTAGCCATTAACCACATTGGAGTAGAAGCTCTAACGGTAGTTACATCATAAGTTTCTAAGTTGTAAATCACATCACGAACAGCATCTAATCCTTCTTGAATAGTGAATTTAATTTCGTGGTGAATCGTTCCAATATGTTTGGCTACAATTTGCGCTGCAGCTAAATCAGGAGAACCTTCAAGTCCTACTGAAAAAGAGTGTAATTGTGGATACCAAGCATCTGTAGTATCATCTGACTCAATACGCTTTTGTGCATATTTTTTAGCCACAGCAGACGTAATAGACGAATCTAAACCACCTGAAAGTAAAACTCCGTAAGGAACATCACTCATTAATTGTCTGTGAACCGCAGCCTCAAGAGCTTTTTTGATCTCAGGAATACTTGTTTCGTTATCTTTTACTGCATCATAATCCGTCCAGTCTCTTTTGTACCATTGTACAAATTCGCCGTCTTTACTAGTCATATAATGTCCTGGAGGAAACAACTCAATTTTTGTACAATATCCTTCTAAGGCTTTCAATTCAGAAGCCACATAAAAAGTTCCGTCTTGATCCCATCCGATATACAAAGGAATAATTCCCATATGGTCACGAGCAATAAAATACTCATCTTTTTCTACATCATAAATGGCAAATCCGAAGATTCCGTTCATTTCATCTACAAAATGAGGTCCTTTTTCTTTGTAAAGTGCAAGTATCACTTCACAGTCACTTTCAGTTTGAAAGTTATACTTCCCTTCAAATTGTTTACGCAATTCTCTGTGGTTGTAAATTTCACCATTTGCAGCTAAAACTAACTTTTTATCTTCTGTAAATAAAGGTTGTTTTCCTGAAGCTGGATCTACAATAGCCAAACGCTCATGAGACATAATAGCCTTATCATTACTATAAATCCCGCTCCAGTCTGGTCCACGGTGACGAATAATTTTAGACATTTCTAATACTTGAGGTCTTAAGGTTTCAGCTTTTTGTTTGAGATCAAAGGCACATACGATTCCACACATAACTATATATTTTTATTTGTAAATTTTATTTTGATAAGGCAAAGATGCAATAATGGTTACAATTGAAAAACATAAATATTCAATTCAGTTACAATTTTAAACCATAATTATGATTTTACATGTAAAATGTAAAATTTTAACATAAAAAAAAGCGCTAAACTTGAAAATTTCAAGTCAGCGGCTTGACAAAGTTATAAAACGCAATGTTTTACACAAATTAGTACACATAACACCATAATAAGAAAGAAACAATGAAACATTCTTAAACAATAGTCTAAAAAACGGTAGCAGTATTAGCCTCTAAAGTAATCACAGTATACTGCCAGACTTGTTCGTTTGTAGTATCCCCTTTAAAAGAAGTAATCCCAAAAAATTGAGCTATTCCACACTTTCAATAGTATAGTGTGTCTTATTGATTTCAAATTGAAACCCCACTTTATTCCCCATCAAATGAGATCCAAGAGGCGACTGTGGAGAAAGTGCAATCACATTAATACTCTCCATACTAATTTTAGGAAGCGCTACACTCAAATACAAATGAATCCCATTGGCTTTTACCAAACTTCCCACACTAATGTTTTCCGTTGTTTTGGAAGCGTCTATTTTATCTAAAATCGCTTTTTGGCCAATGGCTTCTTTTAATTTATGACTGAGCTTTTCTTGCTCAATATGCATCATGGACAAAGCCGTTTCATGTTTGTCTCCAGCCGAACCTTTAGCATCGTTTTTAGCATCTTCCGTCAAAGCCGAAATCATGTCTTTAAAAACATCAATTCGGTCTTGAACCATTTGCAAATAATAGGCCTGTATTTTTTCTTTGAAAGTCATTTCTTGTTTGATATTGCGTTATTAAGGCGTAAAATTCTAGTTATTCTTTTTTTTCTTATCAACGTTTGATTTCCTATCTGACGCTAGTTACAACCTATTGCTTATCACTCAAATAATCAAACTAGGAATCCCAATAAGCGAACGCTAATTTTAAAAAACAAATTCGCTAAGTCCTAAAAAGACTTAGCGAACCTTGTATAAAAACTGGGCCAACTTTGAAGTTAGCGCTTAAAAATCAAATTTATAATTTCCTCCTACTAACACCTGAAATCCTTGAACAGGATAATTCATCCATTTTTGGTAGGCTTGATTTCCTATATTGTTCAATTTCAAGAAAAAAGTCAATCGTTCACTGAAATTATACCCTAGATGTGCATTGGCATCCAAATAGCTTTTTAAGGTCACTGGAATTGGAGCTGAATTGGTCATCAACCCAATATTAGACTGCATGTCTTTACGTTCTCCCACATAAAAAACATTCACACCTGCATACCATTGTTTGGTAATGTTTACATCCAGATTCGAACTCAATTTCATTGAAGGTAAATTCCAAGCTTCTAAACCATCTGTTTTATAACTGTTGAAAGTTCCATTGATACCAAAAGAGACATTTTGTGAAAAATCAGCTTTTAATTCCGCATAAAAACGCATGGTTCTTACGTCATCATAAACCACTCCAAAAGAGTTTCCAAAAGCATAGCTTTCATTGATAGCCGCTTCTGTATAATCATTGGCTTTAAACAAGGCTTTTTCTTTTTCACTCAAGTAAGACCCAGTAAGATTATAACTTACGTTTGTAGCCAATTTCCCTTTTAGACCTGCAAAAAGAGTGTACTGATTACTAGAGGGCCTCATGTTCAAAGTCGGTGATAAAAATGGATTTTCATTCACAAAATCAGCATAAGAATTTTGATTCAAACTCCCGTTTGCTCCCGTGTAAAAAATCATTAAATCCCCTACTAGTTTATAGGAAGCATTCACTTTTGGATAAATATAAAACTTGTTTCCGCTGTTCTCAGTGTCCAAAGCATAAAACAATCCTGCTCCTAATTCTAAGGTCCAATCGTCTTTATGAACAACAAAACTTGGCTCAATACCAAAATTAGTCAAACTGTACTTTAATGGTCCGTTAATGCTTTGATCATAATAATTTTTGAATGAACCGCTAACGTGGTCTACAATAATATTAGTATTTATCGCTTGATCCATTACATCTATGCTGAAGGTAGGCTTCACATAAAAGCGATTTTCTGAAGAAGAAAAACTATCTGAAAAATGCGTAAACTTAGTGGCTATTTTACTGAAGATCCCTTCATTAAATTCCATCTTTCCTCCTAAGGAAATAGTATTATAAGAATGATTCGGATTCATGCCCATCACCAAGTCGTTACGTTCACCAGGAACTAAAGTCGAACCAAATTCAGCCGGCAAACCATACCAATTGTAGATTTGATTTTGATACCCTAAATCCACATTCCACGACATCTCCCTGTTGTTCACCCCATACCCTACATTAAGCGCTGTATCATAAAACTCATCATTCAATTCAATATCTTTGATACCACCTTGCGAGGAATGATGGCGAAACATCCCTGTCACGAAATCATTACTACCTAGATCTTGGGCTACAAACAATTCCGCATTTAATGTCCCATAATTCCCCACACCTAAAGTCGCATAATTATTAAATAATCGCTCTTTTTTAGATTTCTCTACTCCTTCGGCTTTTCCTTTTGAAGGTGTAAAAGTAGAAGCCACTGGCACTGATAAAATACTGTATTTTATCGTTTCTTTAGGTTGATTTCCCTTATCGTCAAGCGAAGGCGTTTCTTTTACTTTAAAAGCATCTGAGATCGTTGGTGAATATGGTTTTACCACATTGACCGTTTCCGTCCCTATGGTTTCTTGTTTCTTCTGTGCAAATGAAAGCTGAAAAACAAACAGCAAAATCAAAATGATGGTTTTATTCTGGAAATTAATTTTCATATTTTTTATACTTTTTTCGTAAAAGGCCTGCCCTAAAACCAAAACCCTTTTTACCACTTATTTTTACTTTTTACAATTATCAATTTTTAAATACGCTCTGCTAGGCTCTTTTACACTAGGCTTCCCAATCTCCTTTTGCAATGAATTGCGCTTTTCCGCCAATTTGAATGCTAAAATCATCTCCCTCTAGCTTTCCTTTGAAATAAATCTGAGACGGACGATCAATAACATCTCCTTGATAATTAATCAACTCAATTTCTGGCTCATGGTATTTTAAAAGATAGGCCTGTAAACAACTACTTGCACTACCTGTTGCCGCATCCTCTACCAATTGATTGTGTTCTATACACAACATTCTACTATACAATTTCGAATCCTCTAAGCAATAAAAATACAAAGCTCTATGTGTTGTTTTGCAATTTGTTTTCAGCCATTGGTCTGTTTTGTCTTTATCCAAAACTAAATCCTCCAATGCTTTTTTATTGGCAAGCGGCACCAGTACAAAAGCACTTCCTGTGCTCACTTCCTGAATGGGATATTTTTTGTCAAAATCTTGACTTTCTAAACTACTAAAACCTAAAAAATCTTCTTTCGAAAAAACATCCAAAAATTCTGGTTGCGCTGCTTTTAACCAAATCAACTCATCCGTTTTATGAATCGGTATCTCTCCAATGGGCACTTGCAGTTTAATGTTTCGAGGTTCATTTTTAAAAACCTTATGCATCAAAACCCAAGAGGTTCCAATAATGGGATGACCCGCAAATTTCATCTCGTGCGCAGGAGTGAAAATTTTAATTTCAGCCCTGTTGTTTTCCAAATCAAGCTGGGTTATAAAAGTGCTTTCTGCAAAATTAATTTCTCGGGCAATGGTCTGCATTTCTGCAGTACTTAAATGCCCCGCATCCAAAAAAACCGCCAACTGATTTCCGGCGTATTTACGCTCAGCAAAAACATCAACTATATAAAAAGGTAAACTCATTATCTCTGCTTATTTGGTAATCGATGAATTCGTTTTAGACTCTTCCAACTTAATAGCGCCTAACTCTTTCTTGGCTTCCTCCACCACGTCTGGATAATCCGTAAAATTATTGATTACATTATCCAAAATATAAGTAGCTTGATAACTATCTTTTAATCCATAGAAATTTTTAGCCATTAAAACCAAACTCTTCGCGCCATAATATTTATAGGCTGAATAATTCTTAGCTAACTTTTGAACAGAAACATTCGAAGCATCATACTTACCCTCTTTTGTTTTAAAATAAGCGTCATAATACAAGGCTTCAGCTGCAAGTTCTCCTTTTGATGTTGTCGCCAACTTCGCGTAAGCTGCTTTGGCTTTATCCTCATCTCCGGCTTGCATCGCTGCACGTGCTACTATAATCTGGGCATCTGCTTTTACATTGGCGTCTGCTTTTGGATTTTGTGCTACTTTGTCCGCATAAATCACAGCCTTATCATACTCCTTTTTGTCATAATAACATTTCATCAAATTCGCCTGAGCGAAAGATTTGTTTTGAGGAAAATCCGCTTCAGCCTCTAAACGTACCAAGACTGGAATCGATTGATCGCAATCGTTCGTTTTCAAGAATATCTGTGCTAATCTACTTAATGCTTGCTCGGTATATTCGCTTCTTGGATGCTCAATCACATATTGATAATGCGCTACAGCTTTGCTTTCAGAACCCTCTGCAAAATACAATTGTGCTAAATTAAAATTAGCTTCTAAGGCATGAATTCCTGTTGGGAATTTACTCACATAACCCGCAAAACCACTTATCGCTTGTTTGCTATTGTTTAATCCGAATTGTTTATTAGCCGCTTCATAAGTATCATTATCCAATTCCGCATCGGTCACGGCAACAAAATCTAAGGTACGTACCCAAGTCGCATACTCATCTACTTTTCCTGAATCCACATAAATCAATCTGGCAGTAGAAACTGCCTCTAAGGCTTCTGGTGTTTTTGGAAACTCAGCCGCTACTTTTTTAAATTTCGTCAAGGCCTGTTCATCACGATCCGAGTTGTAATAAATCAAACCTTGTTTTAAGATTGATTTTGAAGTAAACGAGCCACTTTTAAATTCCGAAATTAATTGATCATAGGTTTTAATCGCCTGATCATTCTTTTTTTCTACTGCGTAAGTATTGGCCAATTCAAATAAGGCATCATCTCTATAGGATGATTTTTTATACATCTGAAGGAAGTTATTTAATTCGTCTATTTTCTTATCGTTTTTAGACATAAACCCATAAGAAATGGCTTTCTGAAATTGCGCATAATCCGCATCCACTCCTTTTGCTTCGATGGCTTTGGCATAGGCCTCATTTGCGGCGGCGTATTTCGAGCTTACAAATCGACAATCCCCTAAACGCAAATACGAATCATTTAAACGCACTTTATCTTCTTTTGATTGCTCGATCTGAGCTTGAAAAGAGTTAGCTGCTTGATCGTATTCTTTCAACTTAAAATAGGTGTATCCAATATTGTAGTTGATGTTCTTATACTCCTCCGTAGTTTTAGCATTTGCCATACCAGCAAACTGCTTATAACTCAATAAGGCATTTTGAAAATCTTCTGTTACGTATTCTGATTCTGCTTTCCAAAAAGTGGCGCGAGCGGTAAATTCTGGATTCTTTTGCTCACTAATGGCACTTTTAAACATTTTTAAAGCTTCCTGATAATTGGATTCCGTATACAATTCTAAACCTCTATAGAAAAGCACTTTTTGATACGCTAATTTGTTTTCAGCTGATCTGTTATTTTCTAGTAAAGTAAGCGCTTCTTTATAATTTTTAGTAGAAATATAAGAGTCCACCAATAATTTTTCTACTTCAGATTTACTCGAGTTACTTGGGTATTTTTTTAAGAAATCAAGTAAAACTGCTGGAACAGTTTGGTAGGCATTTCCAATTTCATAACTAAGTTTGGCATAATTTAAAGCAGCATCTTCTTGAATTTGCGCATTAAAATTCATCTCCGAAGCATTTTTAAAAGCATTTAAAGCTTCTTGTTTTTTACCTGAATTTAAATAACTCAATCCCAAATGGTAATACGCATTTTGGGCCACAAAATCTTTTCCTTCAATGATTTTATTGAATTGAGAAATGGCGCTTTCATAGTTTTTTTGTTCGTAGTATGCGTAGCCTAATTGATAAAAGTCTGTATTGCTCCACTTCCCTTTTTTTCCTGTATATTGTTCTAAAAACGGAATCGCTTTACCGTATTGTTTTAAATTGAAATAACTTTCCCCAATAATTTTATTCAATTCCGATTTTTCAACTGCATTGGATTTGCTCATGGCTTTTTGCCCTAAATCAATTGCTTTTTGAAAATTCCCTAATTTAAAATTCATATCAGCTTGATAATACGAAAGCTTTTCTTTGTATTTTTCTTCCCCTGAAACTTCATCAAAGTATTTGGTTGCCTCTTTATAATTGTCCCCTTCATAGGCCATAAATCCTAAATAGTATTTGGCTTGAGAACCAAATACAGGAGAGTTGACCACTTTATTAAAATAGGCCGTCGCTTCTTTTTTCTTCTTAGCATTAAAATAGCTATATCCTTTTTGGAAATTAAATTTATCCGCATCGGATTTACTCATATAACTTTCATCTACCTTATCAAACCATTGTAAAGCCTTTGGATAGCTACCTTGTTCAAAGAAATACTGCGCCACTTCAATATAGGCCTGGTTTTGTTTGGTGCTGGTTGGATAATCCTCCACAAATTTTTCCATCAAAGCATCCGCACCAGCTTGATTGGTTCTAATGGCACAATTAGCAATGTAATAAGCACAATCCGATTGCACTTCTTCTGTAGTCGCGTTGTTTTTTACATTCTCAAAAATATGCTGTGCTGATGCATATTGTTTATCGTTGTACAGAGCCAGGGCTTTGTCAAAATCCTTTAAATCGTAGGTGTATATAGCCGATTTCTGTGCCGTCACGCTAGTCGAGATAAGGAGAACTTGAAATAAAAAGAAGCAAAAAAGTTTACGCATTTTAATTATATTTAGTATTCAAATGTATCATTTTATACCGTCTATAACGAAACGTTTTGCCCATTTATTATGAACAAATATTTAAACAGCTACTATTTACCCCCTGCTCAAAAGGCGAATTTCAAGCCTACAAGCCCTATAAGTTCCTACAAGACAAACACTTTACCAAGACCACTACCTGCCTTAGGCCCGTTAAGATATTTTTAAGAAAAATTCACCCAAGTCGACACTAACCCAAAGTTAAAACTGGACATTAGCATACATTTTTATTTTGTTTTTTAAAAAGTTTTCTCAAGAAATGATTCAAATTTATTTTGAATCCAAGCCTTAACTTATTACTTTTACCATTCAAATCAATCTATTATGTCAGAAACCGTACTGTCTCTTAAAGAAGTAACTATATATCAAGAAGGAAGAAAAATTTTATCTCATATTAATTTAGACGTTCAACATGGTGAATTCATCTATATAATTGGAAAAACAGGTTCTGGAAAAAGTAGTTTCATGAAAACTTTGTACGGAGATTTACCTTTAACTGAAGGGGAAGGACACATAGTGGAATTTGATTTAGCTACGCTAAAAGAAAATGACATTCCTTACTTAAGACGTAAAATTGGTATTGTATTTCAAGATTTCAAATTACTTCCAGACCGTTCTGTTAAAGACAATATGCTTTTTGTATTAAAGGCTACAGGCTGGGTGGATAAAGAAGCTATGGAACGCAAAATCGATGAAGTACTCGATAAAGTGGGCATGAAAGAATACACCAACAAAATGCCACATCAACTCTCTGGTGGTGAACAACAACGTGTTGCCATTGCTAGAGCCCTGCTTAACGATCCAGAGTTTATCTTGGCCGATGAACCTACTGGAAACCTAGACCCACAAACCAGTTCAGAGGTATTAGAAGTATTGAAAAAAATCAATGCCAATGGTAAAACCATCATTATGGCCACTCACGATTATGCTTTACTGATGAAATTCCCGTCTAAGACATTGAAATGTGAGGACGAAAGAATCTTTGAAGTGGTACAACGCAGCGTATAACCCTCTTTAGGTTTTCATTTATGCCATAGCTTGTTTTGCACTTTTCCTTGTGAAAAAGTCGGCAGAACGAGTCAATTGGTATTGGGTTAAGTTTAAAACAGAGGAATCTCTTTTCAGAATCCAGAGAGAACAGCCCTTATTCTTTGTGTTCCAAGGCTGGTAAATACCATTTGAATTTTACGGCCAGCAAACGAACCGCGATCATCACAACGCAGGTCACCAAATACAAAAGATCGTCGTTGAATTGTAATTTTTTCAATACAAAAAAAATGATTCCGCCCAGTATACAAATGGTTGCGTAGATTTCTCTTCTAAAAATTACTGGGATTTCGTTACAGAGTATGTCCCTGGTGACACCTCCAAAACAAGCCGTCATAGTCCCTAAAGCAATACAGATCAAGGGATGCAATCCTACTAATATCCCTTTCTCTAATCCAACCAAGGTGAAAACGCCCAAACCAATAGTATCAAACAAGAACAAAGAGGTGCGCAGTTTATCAAACTTTTTTCTAAAAATAAGCGCTAGTACAAAACCTAAAATAATCACATAAACCCACTTTAAATCAAGCATCCACCCCACCGGCGTTCGTCCAATTAGAACATCCCTTACGGTCCCACCACCAACAGCAGTTACAAAAGCAATGATAAAGACACCAAAAGGATCTAACCTTTTGTTCATTGCCGTTAAGGCGCCAGACATAGCAAAAGCCATGGTACCGATAATCTCTAATAAATCAAACATTGTTTTTATTTTAGTAGCAAAGATTCAAAAACGCTTCAGGGGCGAAGATTGAACTACTTGTTATTATTCTCTCTTATTTCTTTCCACATAAAACCTCTTCTATATCCCTACATATGCTGGGTATAAAAATTGTAATCTTTTAAAATAATGCGTAAAAAGTCTTTTTCGTTACCGGATTGATTTTTGATTCCCGTCACAGTCTCAATTTTAGCAACTAATTTGTGAATCGTTTCGTAATCATCTCTAACCTCCGCCTTTTGAAAAGTCTCTTTAATAATACGCATATCGTTATCGGACAATTTAATCACTAAGGGATAGGTCGGCACGTAAGCATCCCCTATCTCTTCCAAAATAGTATGACTGATATTGATTTTATTTTTTAAAGAAATCACAGCCGTCCCTGCTACCATATCTCCTAATCGCTGTCCTTTTTTACTGCTAACAATCGTCACCATAGCAATAATTCCATTGAAAATAGTAATGTCAATCAGCCTAAAAAACCATCGCATCAAATAATCTCCAAAACCAGCTTGGTACCCATCTATTTTAACCACTTTGATTTTATTCAATTTCTTACCAATGGTCTGACCTTCAAAAATACTTTCTAAAGTAAGGCTATAAATAACTACTGGAAAATAAAACATAAAAATAATCGACATCACTGACCATTGATCCAACTTTTGGAACAATCGCTCTACTTTCAACCAGTAAAAAAATATCCCATAAACTACGATGCAATACGCAATCTTAATCCCTAAATCAATAAAATAAGACCCCACTCGTTCCCCTGCTGAAGCCGATTTAAAATTTATTTTGACATTTTGTGTCGTATTTATAGATAATTCTGACATATTTTATACTTTAGTTTTATATTTTAGCCTACCATGAGAGAAGTTGCCTTCATAAAACAAAACAAAGAAAAATGGCTCGAATTTGAGCTCGCTATTTTCGGTAAAGCTAAAAAAAATCCTGATGAGTTAGCTAATTTGTACATTCAAATGATGAATGACTTATCCTATGCACAAACGTATTACCCCAAAAGTAAAACCGTTATCTACCTCAATCACCTCGCTACTCAGATTTATCAAAAAATTTACAAAACCAAAAGAGCGGAAAAAAACAGACTCCTAGAATTCTTCAAAACAGAAGTTCCTCTTCTTCTTTATCAATATCGAAGATACCTATTTTATGCCTTTGTTTTATTTTTTGCTACCGTTGGAATTGGTGTCGTTTCTGCTCGCTACGACCCTAATTTTGTTCGATTGATCTTAGGGGATGGTTATGTAAACATGACTTTAGAAAACATAAAAAAAGGAAATCCCATGGCTGTTTATGGCTCTGGAAGCAACTGGGGAAGTTTTATTGGCATTACCATGAACAACCTTTATGTGGGCGCCAGATGCTACATCTATGGTGTTTTTGGAGGCCTTGGTACTTTATATATCTCCTTGCAAAATGGTATTATGCTGGGATCCTTTCAATATTTCTTTTACCAGCAAGGTGTTTTCTGGAAAAGCGTTCGCGGGATTTGGATCCACGGCGCTATGGAGATTTTTGCTATCGTAATTGAAACAACTGCAGGTTTTATTCTAGGCGCGTCCATACTTTTCCCCAAGACTTTCTCTAGGGTAAACTCCTTTAAAATCGGTTTTAAAAACAGTTTTAAAATATTCCTTAGTACCTTTCCTTTTACGATTAGCGCTGGATTCCTTGAGGGGTTTATAACCCGATATTCCATTGACATGCCCACTTGGCTGAGCAGTTTGATCATTCTCTTTACCTTGAGCATCATCTCTTTTTATTATTTGATTTATCCTTTTATCGTACACCAAAAAACACAACAACAATCAGCCTCATTGACCTAATCGGAACACCTAATGAACAAAGTTTTCTTCCTTTTATTCTTTTTCTTTTGCCTCAGCGTTACTGCTCAGGATACTTTGGCAACGGCTGAGCCCACTAAAATGGTGTCTAAAAAATTTACACAAAAGGACATTCAAATCGATACCACTAGCCTTGAAGTTAAAAGCTTTGCGAAAAATTTCAAAAAAAAATATACCGGTTCAGACTTTGTTTACCAAGAACAAGTACCAGAGAAAAATGCTTGGGATCGTTTTAAAGAATGGCTAGCAGCCATCTTAAGAAATATATTCCATTTTAACAGCAATGAAACCTCCTTGAATTTTATTACTATTGCCTTAAAAACAGTAGCGGCTTTGGTTATTATTTTTGTGATCTACTTACTTGCCAAAGCATTCATTGGTAGAGAAGGCCAATGGATTTTTGGAAAAAATGCGAATAAAAAAACAATCTACTATTCCGATACCGAAAAAAACATACACCTTTTTGACTTTGAAAAACTAATTGCAGCAAGCCTTCAATCCGGAGAAAAAAGAACCGCCATACGGTATTATTATCTTTGGTTGTTAAAAATTATGGCGCAAAATCAGTATATAGAATGGGACATTGAAAAAACCAATTCGGACTATTTGTATGAACTTCAAAGACCAGCACATAAAGAAGAGTTTACCTACTTGTCTTATTTGTACAATTACATTTGGTATGGTGAATTTGAGATCGACCAAACCAGCTTTGAAAAAGCCGAAAACCGCTTTAAGAACGCTTTAAAAACCTTTGGCAATGAGTAAATCCATCAAAATTTATATTGCTATTTTGGTCGTTATTTTTGCGCTCATCTTACTTGGAGAACGCGACCAACCAAAACCTATTGATTGGCGAGCAACTTATGGGGTAAACGATAAGATCCCACTAGGATTATATGTTTTTAGCAAGGAAATCAAAGGGCTTTTAAAAAATCAAAAAGTCGAAAGGATTTCAACCCTTACGCCCTATGAGTTTTTAGACTCCAAATATGACGAAGATACTTTAGTGGAGAATTACACCATCAAGGGTACCTTTTTAAACATTGCCCCTGCTGGCATTATTGACGTTCAATCCATCAAAGAGATTTTTTATTTCGTATCGCACGGAAACAATGCTTTTTTGAGCATGAACGTATTTCCAAAAACTTTATTGGACAGTTTAAAAGTAGCATGCAATGCTGATCTTCAGTATACCGGAAACGACACCTCTTTAATTTGGTTGGCCAATGGAAAGCTAAATTCAAAAAAATATACCCTAACCGAAGGTTTAGGAGCTACCTATTTCTCTAAAATTGATACTTTAAACACTACGGTCTTAGGCTATCAAGGAAACAAAGGGCAACCCAATAAAAAAAACATTAACTTTATAAAGGTTCCTTATCAAAAGGGCTTCTTTTATTTACACACCCAACCAGCGGCTTTTACTAACTTTCATCTTCTCAAAGCTGACCATGCGCAATATGCACAAAGTGTATTATCATACTTACCAAAAGAAACCATATATTGGTACACCAAGGGGCAACTTAATGAGTCCATTTCAGATTCTCCTTTGCGTTATATTTTAAGCCAACCAGCTCTAAAATGGGCCTTGTATATTGCATTAATCGGACTACTGATTTTTATCCTTTTCAACGCTAAACGCAAACAACGGATAGTTCCCATACTCCAACCATTACCAAACTTAACGGTTGATTTCACCAAAACCATTGGCAATTTGTATCATCAAGAAGGTGATCATGGAAATATTATCGACAAAAAAATCATTTATTTCCTAGAAAGAATCCGACAAGAGTATTTAATCGATACCAGTAAACTCGACGCTGATTTTATTAAAAAATTGCATCATAAGACAAGAAAAGACGAAAAAGACATCCAAGAATTAGTACTTTTAATTAACCAACATCGAAAAAGTTACCACGGAAGCCTTGAAGAAGATTTAATCAAAATGAATAATGCTATCGAAAAAATAGTCAATTAAATAAACAAAACATGGACGATACCAATACATCAGAAGCAGCAATAACCAACGAGAATGTAAATTTTGAAACGAGAATAAATCTAGCACCACTACTCCATCACCTTACGGCCATCAAAAAAGAACTGGAGACTGTTATTGTAGGACAAAACAAAATGGTCGATCAACTTTTAGTAGCTATTTTGGCCAATGGCCATGTTTTATTAGAAGGTGTTCCAGGAGTAGCTAAAACCATCACAGCTAAATTACTATCGAAAACCTTAAGTATTGGTTTTAGTCGTATTCAGTTCACCCCTGATTTAATGCCTTCGGATATTTTAGGTACTTCTATTTTCAATTTGAAAACTGCTGAATTTGAATTTAAAAAAGGACCTATTTTCTCTAATCTAATCTTAATTGATGAGATCAATCGCGCTCCTGCCAAAACTCAGGCTGCCCTTTTTGAAGTGATGGAAGAACGTCAAATTACCATAGATGGTTCGGCCTACCAACTCGAAACTCCTTTTCTGGTCATAGCGACACAAAACCCTATTGAACAAGAAGGAACTTATCGTTTACCTGAAGCCCAATTGGATCGTTTTTTATTTAAAATTACCATTGATTATCCAAAGCTAAACGAGGAAATCATGATCCTTCAAAGAGAACATTTATTGCAGGATCAAGGCAAATTAGAAGCGATAAAAACCATTCTTTCTGCCCACGAAATAAAAGAATACCAAGCCTTAGTCAAACAAATTATTATCGAGCAAAACCTACTGGAATACATTGCGAGAATTGTAGTAAACACTCGCGAGAATGCTTTTCTATACTTAGGTGCCTCGCCTCGTGCTTCCATTGCGATTTTAAATGCGGCCAAAGGTTTTGCTGCCATTAGTGGACGCGATTTTGTAACACCCGAAGACATTAAAGAAGCCGCAATACCCGTTTTACAACATCGTGTTATTGTCGCTCCAGAACGAGAAATGGAAGGCATCACTAGCGCCGAAATCATCAAGCAAATTATCGAAACGGTAGAGATCCCCCGTTAATTTTTTTTTCGTATTACCCTCTGTAAAGCCCATTGAAAACCAGAAACTTTAACCTCTTTTAAATTGAAAATCCTAAAAAGTCTTTACCTCAATAACTTCTTTTTCTATGTGCTTATAAGCATCATCGGAGGCTTTGTTTGTGCTTTTATATTCCCGATTTTATACCAAGCTATTTGGTTTCTTCTTTTGATATTAAGCAGCTTTTTAGTTTTGGATGTTTTGATTTTGTTTTTAGCAAAAACAGGTCTTCAAGCCACCAGAGATACCCCTGAAAAACTTTCCAATGGAGATTTAAATCCCATAAAAATCACCATAAAGAACCACTACACTTTTCCTATTTCAGTCAAAATTATTGATGAAATTCCATTTCAATTTCAAGTTAGAAACTTCGAAATTATTACAAAGATTAAAACCGCCGCTCAAGATCAAGTTAGCTATGATTTACGCCCTACAGAGCGCGGTGAGTATTACTTTGGGAATTTGAATCTCTATGTGACTTCTCCCTTAAAGTTGATTTCAAGACGATTTACCTTCGACAAGGACAAAATGGTACCCACTTACCCTTCCTATATTCAACTCAGAAAATACGATCTATTGGCTTTCTCGAATAATATCTTTCAATACGGCATCAAGAAAATTCGCCGAATTGGTCATACCATGGAGTTTGAGCAAATCAAAGAATATGTTCAAGGCGATGATCTTAGAACCTTAAACTGGAAGGCGACCGCCAAGAAAAATGCCTTGATGGTGAATCAATTTCAGGACGAAAAATCGCAATCGGTTTATATGGCCATTGATAAAGGTCGCGTGATGCAACTCCCTTTTAACGGATTGAGTTTATTGGATTATGCCATTAATTCTACTCTGGTTTTATCCAACCTTATCCTGAAAAAACAAGACAAGGCAGGTATTTTTGCTTTCTCTAAAAAAGTGGAAAACCGCGTTTTTGCAGAAAAAAAAGCCAGCCAAATGCAAAAGATCCTAGAAACCTTATACAATATCAAAACGGACTTTTTCGAAAGCGATTACAGTCGATTGTATGTGGATATCAAGAAAAACATCAATCAAAGAAGTTTGATTATTTTGTATACCAACTTTGAAACCATGGATGGGTTAAACAGACAATTACCTTATTTAAAAGGGATTGCCAAAAGTCATTTGTTAGTGGTAGTCTTCTTTAACAATACAGAATTGAATGAGATTATCAACAAAAAAGCAGACAGTATCCAAGAGATTTACGATAAAGTAATTGCCGAAAAATTCATGTTCGAAAAAAAATTGATAACCAACGAACTCAAAAAATACGGCATCCATTCTGTCCTTACTCAACCTGAAAATCTTACCTTAGATGCCATCAACAAATACTTAGAAATTAAGTCCAGAGGCATTTTATAAGAGCATCAAAAACAAATAAAAACATTTCCAGTAATAATCGAAAACCACCAACGCTTTTATTCTGATCAGTAACCGCTATTAAACCCTATAAAAGAAAACAAACTATGAAAAAAACACTTTTAGCTGCTCTGGTTTTTGTCAGCTTTTTGTCCCGTGCACAAAAAACAGAAAACATCATCATCATCACTACTGATGGTTTTAGATGGCAGGAAGTTTTTAAGGGAATGGATCCAGCTCTGGCCGACGATAAAAAATTTAATCAAGGAGACAAAGAGTACATTTATAAGAAATATGCAGGGGAAGATTTTGCAGCATCTCGCAAAAAAATCATGCCTTTTTTATGGTCTGAAATCGCCTCTAAAGGGCAGATCTATGGCAATCGCGATCTTGGTAATAAAGTAGACGTTTCAAATCCTTATTGGTTTAGTTATCCTGGATATAGTGAAATCATGACAGGAAACGTAGATGTTGCCATTAATTCTAACGGTTATAAAGCCAATCCCAATGTCAATATTTTAGAATTTTTAAACCAACAACCCAAATTAAAAGGAAAAGTAAATGCCTTTGGTGCTTGGGATGCTTTTGATCGAATTTTAAACGAAGAAAGAAGTGGCTTTCCAGTTATCTCCGCCTTTGATCCAGTAGGTGGCATTACACCAACAGCGAATCAAAAATTACTCAATGAGATGAAAGAAAATTCATTTAAACCATTTCACCAGGACGAATGTTTAGATGTATTTACACATTATCAAGCCTTGAATGAACTCAAAACAAAAAAACCAAAAGTACTCTATGTTGCTTACGGAGAAACAGATGAATGGGCACATGCAGGACACTATAGATCCTATCTTGACGCTGCCCATCAAGTAGACAAATGGATTAAGGAAATTTGGGATTTTGTTCAAAATGACCCCCAATACAAAAACAAAACTACCTTAGTGATCACAGTAGATCATGGCCGTGGCGATCAAACAAAAACACAGTGGACAGATCATGGTGCTGATGTACCAGGTGCTTCCCAAATCTGGTTTGCGGCCATTGGACCGAAAATAGCAGCAAAAGGAGAAATCAAAACAGCATCTCAATTGTATCAAAAGCAAATTGCTCAAACCATTGCTAAAATCATGGGATACACTTTTACAGCTCCACATCCTGTAGCCAATGAGATTACTGAGGTGCTTGAAAAATAAAGAACTAAGACCTTATTCTTTTTTTCTACCTGCAAGGTTCTAAAGTCTTGCAGGTAAAAAAAAATCCCGCCCCAGTACAACTTTAAAGCTTTGTCCCTCTTTTAAAAAAAACTCTGTACCTTTGCGCCTTTGCAACTTTGAGCCTTAACAAAATGAAACAAATTACTTCCGTACAAAATCCGTTTATTAAATCACTTGTTTTATTGCAAGAAAAGGCAAAAGCCCGCAAGCAAACCGGAACATTTTTAATTGAAGGCTTACGCGAAATTTCATTAGCGATAAAGGGAGGCTACAAAGTAGAAACGGTTTTATTTTTACCCGATTTAGTGACGGAGAATCAAATCAACAAACTCATCAACAGTGCTGTTGAAAGGATTGAAATCAATAAAGAAGTTTATCAAAAATTGGCCTATCGAGATACCACCGAAGGTATTTTAGCGATAGCCCAAACCAAATCCATGCAATTATCAGACTTAAATTTATCGGATAATCCTTTAATTTTAGTTGCTGAAGCACCTGAAAAACCAGGAAACATTGGAGCACTTTTACGTACGGCCGACGCAGCAAATTTGGATGCGGTATTGATTGCCAACCCAAAAAGCGATTTATACAATCCCAATATTGTGCGTTCTAGTGTCGGATGTTTGTTTACCAACCAAATTGCCACGGGAACCACTGCCGAAATCATTGCATTCTTAAAAGAAAAAAAGATTGCTTTTTATTGTGCTACTTTACAAAATTCGACCTCCTATCACACACAAGACTTTACAACCCCAACAGCCTTAGTTGTAGGTACAGAAGCCACGGGATTAACCCAAGATTGGCGCGATGCTGCCACTCAAAATATCATCATTCCTATGCAGGGAGAAATCGATAGTATGAATGTTTCAGTAGCTGCCGCTATTTTAATTTTTGAAGCCAAACGTCAAAGAGGCTTTAACTAAAAAACGCTTCCTACTTTCTGAAGGAACAAGTTCTAAGCCCGACTTTAAGGATTTTAAACGTTGTACTGATGATTGATATGGATCTATTTTACGGCTAAGTCGATCTGAATCAATTTCCTAAAACGCCACCCTACCACTTCTTTTTTCAGCGGGGATTCCGTTGAAAATTTCTAATGCAAAATCCAAACTCAGAATTCTTAAATCAAGAGCGCATTCCCTTGCGTATGTTCAAACTTATTGCTATTTTTAGTACTTGAACTATGCCGTTATGATAGAAATAGATATTGAAAAAGAAAATAAAGCAATTGCGCAAGAATATAAAGAATTACTTCGAATTAGTTATCAAACACTAAGTCCTACTGATAAAAAGTTAATTCGTAAAGCTTTTGACGTAGCTGTTGATGCACATAAAGAACAACGACGTAAATCTGGTGAAGCCTATATCTTTCATCCTATTGCCGTTGCAAAAATTGTAGCGTCTGAAATTGGTTTGGGAGCTACCTCAATTGCTGCTGCTTTATTACACGATGTAGTTGAAGATACACCGATGACCGTTGAAGATATCGAACGTTTATTCAATCCAAAAGTAGCACAATTAGTAGAGGGATTAACCAAAATCTCGATGGTTCAAAGAGACTTGAACGCTTCCATGCAGGCCGAGAATTTCAGAAAAATGATCCTTACCTTAAATGATGACGTGCGGGTAATTTTAATAAAGTTAGCGGATCGTTTGCACAATATGCAAACGATGGATTCAATGGCGGAATACAAACAAACCAAAATTGCCTCAGAAACACTATACATTTATGCTCCCCTTGCCCATCGTTTAGGTCTGTATAACATTAAAACAAAACTGGAGGATTTAGGTTTAAAGTATACCGAACCTCATGTTTACGAAGACATTGTCAGCAAAATAAGAGAAACCAAAGAAGAGCAAGATGCTTATATCAAAGATATCTCGGAAGTACTAAAGAAATCTTTAGATGAAGAAAATATAGACTACATCATTAAAGGGCGTCCAAAATCCATTTATTCCATTCGCAGGAAAATGCGTGCTCAAAACGTAAGCTTTGATGAAGTTTACGACAAATTTGCGCTCAGAATTGTATACAAATCAGATGCCCACGATGAAAAATTTATC
Source organism: Flavobacterium sp. OHVDL-2026-0007 (assembly GCF_059882335.1). NCBI lineage: Bacteria > Pseudomonadati > Bacteroidota > Flavobacteriia > Flavobacteriales > Flavobacteriaceae > Flavobacterium > Flavobacterium sp. OHVDL-2026-0007. The sequence continues at coordinate 4,353,559 of NZ_CM187612.1, read as the reverse complement.
GCTTGGAAAATTTACTCTATAGTAACAGATCATTATAGACCAAGTCCAAGTCGTTTGCGTGACTGGATTTCCTCTCCAAAATCAACAGGTTATGAAGCCTTGCACATCACCGTAATGGGCCCTAAAGGTCGCTGGGTAGAAGTACAAGTACGTAGCGAACGTATGGATGAAATCGCCGAAAAAGGCTACGCAGCCCATTACAAATACAAAAACGGAGCTAACGAAGAAAGTGGTTTAGATGTTTGGTTGAATTTACTTCGTGAAGCCTTAGAGAACCAAGAAACCAACGCAGTTGATTTTGTGGAAGATTTTAAAATGAATTTGTATTCAAAAGAAATCTTTGTCTTTACCCCTAAAGGAGAAATTAAATCACTCCCAAAAGGAGCCACCTCTTTAGATTTTGCTTTTAGCATACACTCTGAAATCGGAATCAAAACTAGAGGAACTCGTGTAAATGGCCGATTGGTCCCACTAAATTACGAACTAAAAAGTGGAGATCAAGTGGAAGTCATTACTTCTGCTAATCAAAAACCAACAGTCAACTGGCTTGAATATGTTACCACTTCAAGAGCAAAAAATAAAATCAAAAACGTTCTCAACGAGAACACTAAAAAAATTGGTGAAGAAGGAAAAGAGTTACTGACTCGAAAACTAAAACATCTAAAAATAACCATCAACGAGCAAGTGATTAACGAATTAGTTAATTTCTTCAAACTAAAAACAAGCTTAGATTTATTTTACAGAGTAGGAATTGGTGCGATAGAAAATCAGCAGTTAAAAGATTATGCGGCTCAAAAAAGCAACTCTTTTATCAATTTCTTTAAAAATAAAATCAAAAGAAATAAAGACACTGCCGCCGACGACATTCACAAACCCGTAATCAGCAGCAATTACGACATGTTGGTTTTTGGAACCGAACACGACAAGCTCGACTACAAACTCTCTCCTTGCTGCAACCCTATTCCAGGGGATGACGTTTTTGGATTTGTCACGATCAATGAAGGAATCAAAGTACACAAGAAAGACTGTCCAAACGCCATTGGCATGCAGTCCAACTACGCCTACCGCATCATGAGCGCCAAATGGATTGATTCTTCTCAAGAAGAATTCAAAGCCATCATCAATATTACCGGTATGGATGTCCTAGGACTCACCAACCAGCTTACTCGTGTCATTTCGAACAATATGAGCGTCAACATCCAGAGTATTTCTCTGAGCACAGATGCTGGGATTTTCCATGGCCAGATTGCCGTTATTGTTCAAAACAACACCATTCTTAAGAAAATGATCAATGCTATTAAGAAAATTGATGGCGTAGATAAAGTGACACGAGAATACAGAACCTAACTTTTTAACCTATCGATAGGGGTTTTATAACTAAACTTTAAACCCGAAACTTTTATTCATTAAAAATAAAAAATTATCTTTGCCGGATATGACACTCATTTCAACTGACAACACTAAAAATCAAGAAATTGTAAAAAATGTTTTTACAATGTACCTTGAACAAAAAGGGCATCGCAAAACTCCTGAGCGCTATGCCATACTTCAGGAAATTTACGATAGCGAAGAACATTTTGACATAGAAAACCTTTATATCAAAATGAAAAACAAAAACTATCGTGTGAGTAGAGCAACACTATACAATACTATAGAGTTGTTGTTAGACTGCGCCTTAGTAAGAAAACATCAATTTGGGCAAAATCAGGCTTACTACGAAAAATCATATTTTGACAAACAGCACGATCACATCATCATGACGGATTCAGGTGAGGTTATTGAATTTTGTGACCCAAGAATTCAAACCATCAAAAAAACAATCGAAGAAATATTTGATATTGAAATCACCAATCACTCACTATATTTTTACGGAAATAAAAAGAAAAAAGAATAATCCGATTCGGTATTATTAAAAAAATATAAAAAAAGAAAATTACTACATTAATCAGTAGGACAATTTAAATTGTCTCAACGCAAATTAAAACAGAATGACCGTAGATTTATTACTAGGATTACAATGGGGAGATGAAGGTAAAGGAAAAATTGTTGACGTTCTTACCTCTAATTACGATATTATTGCACGTTTTCAAGGAGGACCAAATGCAGGACATACATTAGAGTTTGACGGAATCAAACATGTACTAAGAACCATTCCTTCAGGAATTTTTCATAAAAATTCAATCAACATCATCGGAAATGGAGTTGTAATCGATCCAGTAGTTTTTCAAAAAGAAATTGAAGGTTTAGAGAAATTCAACCTTGACATTAAAAGCAAACTGATCATTTCAAGAAAAGCGCATTTAATTCTACCAACGCACCGTTTATTAGATGCAGCTTCTGAAGCATCAAAAGGAAAAGCAAAAATTGGTTCTACTTTAAAAGGAATTGGTCCAACTTATATGGACAAAACTGGTAGAAATGGTATACGTGTTGGAGATATTGAATTAGAAGATTTCAAAGAACGTTACAGAGCATTAGCAGACAAACATGAAGCGATGATTGCTTTTTATGATGTTGCTATTCAATATAATTTAGCTGAGCTTGAAAAAGAATTTTTTGAAGCGATCGAAGAATTAAAAAAATTAGACTTTATTGACAGTGAAGAATACATGCACCAAGCTCAAAAAGCGGGTAAATCTATTCTATGTGAAGGAGCTCAAGGTTCTTTATTAGATGTTGATTTCGGAACTTATCCTTTCGTAACTTCATCCAATACAACTGCAGCTGGAGCATGTACTGGTCTAGGAATTGCCCCTAATAAAATCAAAGAAGTTTACGGAATCTTCAAAGCATACGTTACTCGTGTAGGTAGTGGTCCATTCCCTACTGAGCTTTTTGACGAAGTTGGTGCTACGATGGCTAAAGTTGGAAACGAATTTGGATCTGTAACAGGAAGACAAAGACGTTGTGGTTGGTTAGACTTAGTAGCTTTAAAATATGCTATTCAAGTAAATGGTGTTACACAATTAATGATGATGAAAGGGGATGTTCTTTCAGGATTCGATACATTAAAAGTATGTACACACTACAACTACAAAGGAGAAAACATCGCTCACTTCCCTTATAACATCGAGCCAGAGAACGTAACTCCTGTTTACAAAGAGTTCAAAGGATGGCAAGCTGACTTAACAGGAATGACTACTTACGATGAATTACCAGTTGAGCTAAAGGAATATATTGAATTTATTGAGAAAGAAGTTGAAGTGCCAATCAAAATTGTATCGGTTGGACCAGACAGAAAACAAACAATAACGAAATAAAAAACACTAAACGCTCTGATTATCAGGGCGTTTTTTTTATATAAAACTATTATCAAGATGCAAAACCCAAAAATCAAAATAACCGACACTTCTTTATTATCAGACAATTGGTACCTCTTAAACAAAGTTACTTTCCAATATCAAAAAGAAAATGAAAAAGCGCAAACACACGTTCGTGAAGTCTATGACCGTGGAAATGGTGCTGCCATATTGTTATACAATACCAACAAGAAAACAGTTATCCTAACAAGGCAATTTCGTTTGCCAACTTTTCTTAATGGTAACGCCACTGGCATGATGATAGAGGTCTGTGCAGGTCTTTTAGACGAAGATAACCCTGAAGCTTGTATTATTCGTGAAACCGAAGAAGAAACAGGATATCGCATCACTAAAGTTCAAAAAGTAGTAGAAACCTATATGTCACCGGGCGCTGTAACCGAAATTCTTTACCTATTCCTGGGAGAATACAACGATAGTATGAAAGTAAGCGAAGGTGGAGGATTAGATAGCGAACAAGAAAACATTGAAGTACTGGAATACACTTTTGATGAGGCTTACGCCATGATCGAATCTGGCGAAATTCTAGATGCTAAAACTATTCTATTATTGCAACATGCCAAGATAAAAGGATTGATTTAATCCTATTTTGAGTATCTTTCAGTTAAAAAAAAAGCCCATAAATGAGAAAAATAACACTACTTATATCCTTCTTATTGTCTTTCCAAATATGGGCTCAAAACAATACTAAAACCAAAGCTGATCAACTCCAAGAATACCAACTAGCCACTACCTATTTAAAAAACGCAGAGTTAAACCAGGCACTAAATAAATTCTACTACACCAACTGGCTCAATCCTAAAACCGAAATTGCTGCACTCTGCTTAAAAAGAGCCGACTCCCTCAAAACAACCCTTCGCAAAGATTTAATAACTAACCTATGTGGAAGTTGGAAAATGTTTGACGACAGACCTTCATGGGGTATTAGAGAAGACAGCATAGTGGGAAATATGATCACCATAAATCCTAGCGAAATTCAGTTTTTCGAATTAACCAAAGGCGCTAAAACCTGGAAATTAACCAAATCCGAAAAAATACTTTATCACGATACTTTAGCACGAGAGTTAGGCTATAATGAATTGATTTTTGCAGACCAAGACATCTGGAGCTACTATCTCGACGAAAAAACAGGCCACTTAAATACCACCTTTACCGGAGAAAAAACCGAAATAGGACGAACTGAAATAGTTTGTGGCACCGTTACCAAAACTTATTTTAAATTACAGTAATTTTTTTTTCGGCCGCTAATCCCCTAATAAAAGAATATGATAATCCAACAAACAATTGCTATAATTATGTAATTATCTCTCTCACAAATTGAATAACTTTACTAGTCTAAAATATTATATATGAGAAGGTTATACAGCACGTCAATTATACTATTAAATGCACTTTTACTACTATCTTCTTGTAAAAAAGCAGAACCAAGTACAAATCCCTCTGAAGCCAATAGCGCTAAAAAAGTAATTACACATCAGAAACCCAAAACCACTGGTTTCCATATAGAAAACACCAAACAATGGCTGGCCACCAATAAAGATGACCTGGCCAAACTCAATATAGCCTACGCTATTAACCGAACAGATAAAGCAAATTTCACTAAAATCGACTCGGTAGTTATTCCAGATGACTTTAGTGGTGATATGGTGTACTATTTTCCATTTCCATTGCATATTTCTGCTTTAGAACCTGTCTCCAAAATCATTCTTTTCTCTTACCCTACTCAGGCATTTGCTGCTTATGAAAATGGAGAATTGGTTCGAACAGGTCCAACCAATATGGGAAGAAAAAAAGATCCTACTCCAACGGGTTTGTTTTTTACCAACTGGAAAGCAGAAAAAACAACCAGTACCTTTAATGATGAATGGGAACTAAAATGGAATTTTAATATCGAAAACAAACTGGGTGTGGGTTTTCACGAGTACACACTACCGGGTTATCCCGCCTCTCACTCTTGTTTACGACTAGAACAAGACGATGCCAAATTCCTCTATAAATGGGCCGATGAGTGGATCTTAGCGGACAGAGAAAATATTAAGGTAAAAGGTACTCCCGTACTCGTTTTTGGAAGTTATAATTTTGATGCTCCAAAACCTTGGTTGCAATTAATTAAAGATCCAAAAGCTTTAGACATTTCTGAGTCTGAAATCGTAAGCCAAATAAAACCTTTTATACAAAAGATCGTAACAAATCAAAAACTCAGAGAAGAAGAAGAACTACAAACTACAACACCATAAAGCACAATCATAGTCAAAAAAAAAAGCATAAGAATCAAATCTTATGCTTTTTGCTTTATATAAAAACCAATTATTATCTTGAATAATTTGGCGCTTCTTTAGTAATAGTCACATTGTGTGGATGACTTTCTGTAATTCCACTTGACGTGATGCGAACAAAACGTCCTGTTTCTTGTAAAGTTGGAATATCCTTTGAACCACAGTATCCCATTCCTGCACGAAGACCTCCAACAAACTGAAGCATACTTTCGTTTAATTCTCCTTTATAAGGAACACGACCTACAATTCCTTCTGGAACTAACTTCTTAACATCATCTTCAACATCTTGAAAATAACGATCTTTTGAACCACCTTCCATAGCTTCAACAGATCCCATTCCTCTATATGATTTGAATTTTCTTCCTTCAAAAATAATAGTTTCTCCTGGAGATTCTTTTGTTCCTGCTAATAACGAACCTAACATTACACAGTCAGCTCCTGCAGCAATTGCTTTAGGAATATCACCTGTATAACGAATTCCTCCATCAGCAATAACTGGAACCCCTGTTCCTTTAATAGCCGCAGCTACTTCAAGAACCGCAGAGAATTGTGGAAAACCAACACCTGCAACGATACGAGTTGTACAGATAGAACCAGGTCCGATTCCAACTTTTACTCCATCCGCTCCATTTGCAACTAAATATTTAGCGGCTTCTGGTGTAGCAATATTTCCAACAATTACATCTATTCCTGGGAATTTTGATTTTACTTCTTTTAAGGTATTCACTACACCTTCTGTATGTCCGTGTGCCGTATCAATAATAATAGCATCTACTCCTGCCGCTACCAAGGCAGCAGCTCTTTCAACAGCATCACCAGTAACTCCGATAGCTGCAGCTACTCTTAAACGACCAAATACATCCTTATTGGCAATTGGCTTTTGCGTTAACTTGGTAATATCTCTAAAGGTAATCAAACCAACTAATTCATAATTGGCATTTACCACAGGTAATTTTTCGATTTTGTGACCTTGTAAAACAACTTCAGCTTGTTCTAATGAAGTTCCTTCGGCAACCGTAACTAAGTTTGTACTGGTCATTACCTCAACAATTGGTCTAGCACCGTTTTTCTCAAAACGCAAATCACGGTTAGTAACAATTCCTTTTAGGATTCTGTTTTCGTCAACGATAGGAATTCCACCAATTCCAAATTCTTTCATTGCACTTTTTGCGTCTGCAATTGTTGAAGTCATCGGTAATGTTACCGGATCGATAATCATTCCAGACTCAGCACGCTTCACTCTTCTGACTTTCGCAGCTTGTTGCTCGATAGTCATGTTTTTATGTAAAACACCAATTCCACCCTCTTGCGCCATAGCAATAGCCATAGAACTTTCAGTAACGGTATCCATAGCAGCGGACACTATAGGAACGTTAAGTGTTATGTTTCTTGAAAATTTTGATTTGATACTCACTTCGCGAGGAAGCACATTCGAGTAGTTAGGTACTAATAAAACATCATCGTAAGTTAAACCTTCGCCGATAATTTTGGAGTTGTGTGCTATCATGTTGCAATTTCTAGTTGAATTGCGTGCAAATATAGTGAATAAATTGGAAACTTGAATACTAACTTATTCATAAATTTACATTCACAAGAAAGTACCTACAAATACAAACACCCCTCAAACATCGATTTAGCAGACCAACACTTAGACTTTTCTCACTAACAAAGGCAGTCCATGGCGCAAATTTTACTTGTTCCGTTAAGAAATGATCACTGCGAATCTTGAAAAATAAAATTAAGACCAAATTGAAATGCCAAACTATTGGCCTTGGAAACATCTCTATATTCAAGTATATTATCAACTAAAGCATAGAGATTCACTTTTCCGACTGTACCTGAGAACCCTAGCCCGATATTTTTATTAGAAAAGCGATCAAATGTATAGGTCGCCTTTACCTCTAATTTCTCAAAAATACTTCGTTTGTAAAAAGCCGTTAGCGCCATATAGGGTTGTTTTGGCAAACTCATTACGAACACTTGTCCTCCAAAGGCATTCAGATAACGCTTTTTAACAGCCCCCTTACAATTACACGCATCATCTGATCTTGATTCACCAAATGAATACTCCATAGAGGAATACCATTTTACCGGCCTCCAAGTCGTGTATTTATGATAAAGGGTATCACGAGGGATCGCCTTTTCAAAATCATCAAAAACATTCTCGGGCTCATCATTGTCATCAAAGCTAGGATTAACCCCTTCATATTGGTATTTTCCTTTGTAGGTTAAAGTCTCAATATCTTTTGAATGTTTTATAAAACCAAGATCAACGACACTAGCCGTCAATTGAAGATTTTCTTTCAGATAATACGTAAATCCAGCATCTAAACCCAAACCGAGACTTCCATTAAAAAAAGTATTATGCGCAATATCTTTAGGAATACTCCCCTCATAGTCGTCTTTGGTAAAACGAGCAAGACCCGAACTTTTCAACTCTAAGTCGGAGTCAATTATTTGCGTATAAAGATTAGGTGTTCTGGTACTTTGTCCTGTATAGATATATCCCGAATTTTGGGTAGAGCTGACATTAGCACCACTTGAATACACTTTAGCCCGACCACCTAAAACCAACTTTTCACTAAACTTTTTATGAAACCCTACATGAAGCACAGCCAGTACTTCAGCTCTAAGATTAAAATCAGACAAATGGAATGATTTACCAATATAATCCCTGTTTCCCTCTAAGGCTAGAATAGCCATGTCTTTTGGGAAATACATTAAAAAGTCAAGTTCTTGATAAGCACCAAAGGATATATAGGACTTACTATCGATACCTCCCACTCTAAAACCACCTGAAAATAATTCAAGTTGTTCATTGACCTGAGCCCTGTCCTTATTAGAAGATTTACCCACTACCCTACGCACTTTATCATTAAAATCGATTCCGTCGTTGGCAAATAAATCATAGGCAGAAAAACTACTCGATCCGAGATTGGCCGAAACTCCAGATAAAGCTGGAACTCCAAAATAAAATTTATAAGATACATCTGCTCCTGGATTTACGAGTGATGCCTGCGGAATTGAAGTAAAATTATACAGCACTGCCTTGTTTTGAGCCAAACAAACCACCTGAGAAATGAGCATCAAAAAAAAGATAGCTTTCTTCATTCGATTAGCATATAAACAGTTGCAGAAGATCGCAATTTTAAATTGCCTTTACTATTTTGACCTAAGGGCGCACCAGAAGCTAATTGAACCCTAAACGCAATTTTCGTGGTCTGTTTTAAAAGAGCTAATTTCTGACCCTCAAAAATTTCAGATTGCTTTGTAATATTAGTTGTACCTGAATAAGCTGGGCTATTTATTGTAATAACATCAAGATCTTGATTACTCGAATTCTTCAGAACAATCTCAATGGTAAAAGCTCGCGCTATGGTGTTATCCAATTCAAAATCAAGCACTGCTTTGACTAGATTATCTCTAAAAAATTTATCTCTAAAAGCATCAAATTCTTGTTCGTCAACTTCTACCTCTTGGGGGGTTCCATCGGCTACAATTTGGTTTGCAGGAAGATCAAAATACGCCAAATTAGCCACATAAACGGGCTCTAATTTTAAATCTTTAGCCTGATCAAAGTTCAAATCACTTGAACATGATAAAAACAACAAGCACAACAATAAAATTTTACAAATTCCGCCTAAAGAGGTTGCTTTCATTAATTAGTTGTATTAAGAAGATATACTCATAATTTTAATTGTATTACTAAGCCCTAACAAAGTAAATATACTTATTTTAATGAAATGCACCAAACAATTTAGAAGCCTCATTGTAAGCACTTTCAAAACTCAAAGAATTCAGTCCCGTTATTTTTTTATTAGCTGTAAAATACGAAATCAACTTTTCTGTAGGCATATTTCCCGTCAGTTTATCTGTAGCCATTGGGCAGCCTCCAAAACCTTGAATAGCCCCGTCGAAACGCAAGCAACCGGCCTTAGCTGCAGCATCTATTTTCTCAAACCAACTAGTGGGCGTTGTATGCAAATGAGCTCCAAATTCAATATGAGGATATTTTGGTATTAAATTTGAAAAAAGATACTGAATCACCTCTGGTGTTGAACTTCCAACGGTATCGGAAAGCGATAAAATTTTCACCCCCATTGTAGCCAATTTTTCGGTCCATTCTCCCACGATTTCCACATTCCAAGGATCTCCGTAAGGATTCCCAAAACCCATTGAAAGATAAGTCACCACTTCCTTATTTTTTTTATCAGCTATTTCAAGAATTTCTTCAAGAGTAACCAAGGATTCCGCGATGGTTTTGTGCGTGTTTCGCATTTGAAAATTCTCCGATATAGAGAAAGGAAATCCTAAATAATGAATAGTTTCTTGCTCTGAAGCCGATACAGCCCCTTGTGTATTGGCTATTATCGCTAATAACTTGCTACTGGTTTGTGACAAATCTAGTTGCGCCAAAACCTCCGCTGTATCCTGCATTTGTGGAATTGCTTTAGCAGACACAAAGCTTCCAACATCGATCGTATCAAAACCAACTCTTAACAAAGCTTGTATATAAGCCACTTTGTTTTTAGTGGGAATAAAAGTTTTGATGCCTTGCATAGCATCACGTGGACATTCGATAATCTTGATTTCTTTATTCAAAGCTTATTCATTTGTAGAGGCTAAGTTAGTTTCTTTTTTAAAGAAATAAAAGAGAATAAATTTTCTTTGTCTCTTTTATTTCATCATTCGCCAAAGGCTTTCCACTACCGAAAAACGTAATACACCTCAATATTACCAAAAAACGTAATAATTAAAAATATTACGTATATTTGTAATAATATAAACTGAATTATTTTAATTATATTTGAACATCATGACCAGTGTAATTACAGGAGACCTAATTGGCTCAAGACAACAAAAGACAAAAGATTGGGTAGAAAACCTAAAAAAGATCTTAGCTCGATTTGGAGTAACACCAAGTCAATGGGAAATTTATAGAGGAGACGAATTTCAGCTTGAAATAAAAAATCCTGAAGAAGCGCTATTAGCTGCCATTTTAATCAAGGCCCATTTAAAAGCCTTAAAGCTAGATGCTCGAATGAGCATAGGTCTTGGGAACGTAAGCTATCAAGCTGAAAAAATAACAGAAAGTAATGGCTCTGCTTTTATACATTCTGGAGAAGTTTTTGAGACCTTAAAAAAACAGAAGCTCACATTGGCCCTACGAACTGGCGACCAAGCATTCGATGAAAAGATGAATTTAATGATTCAATTAGCTCTGACCTTTATGAACAATTGGCTCGCGCAATCGGCCGAATTTGTCGCTATTGCTATAGAAAACCCTAGTTTATCACAAGAGGAACTGGGACAAAAATTAGGCATTAATCAAGCCGCTGTGAGCCGCAGACAAAAACGCGCTCAATTTGATTTGGTACTGTCTTTAGATCGTTATTTTAGAGCGCAAATAAAACAACTCAACGCCTTATGATTTTATTTATAAAACTATTTTTAGCGCATTTACTAGGTGATTTCATTTTCCAACCAAACTCTTGGGTAGTGGACAAAGAGACCAAAAAACACCAAAGCATTTACCTCTATCTTCATGTGCTTTTACATGGCGTTTTTGCCACACTTTTAGTGGGCGACATTCAGTTTATTCCTTATGCCTTTTTTATTGCCATAACACATGGTTTTTTGGATGTAATTAAACTACATTTTCAAACAAAAAAGACAAAACGAGGCTGGTTTATAGCAGATCAAATTGCACATATTTTGATTTTAGTCGCTATTACACTACTGTATCAAAATAAAAACATTATTCATTTTTGGTTACTTGATCAATTCTGGATCATCCTAACGGGAGTTTTATTTATAAGTAAACCCACCTCCATTTTTATCAAAACCATTATCTCCATCTGGAACCCCGAAAGTCAGAATAGCAACCATGACAATTCACTAGCCAATGCTGGAAATTATATTGGCATTTTAGAACGCTTGTTTGTTTTCTGCTTTATCTTAACTGGCCATTTTGAAGCCATCGGTTTTCTTTTGGCTGCCAAATCTATCTTTAGATTTGGGGACCTAAAAGAAGCCAAAGACAGAAAACTCACCGAATATGTTTTAATTGGTACCTTACTAAGCTTTGGCCTGGCTATACTTACTGGATTTATTGTACAAGCCTTGCTTTTATAACTGCCCTAAAACCTTTTTATTTATGGCTTTAATCAACGCTGGACCTTCGTAAATAAAGCCCGTGTATAATTGTACTAAACTTGCTCCTGCGTTCAATTTTTCAATAGCATCATCTGCTGAATGTATCCCTCCAACTCCAATGATTGGAAACGCTTTATTACTTTTATCCGCAAGGAAACGAATCACTTCAGTAGAGCGTTTCGTTAATGGTTTTCCAGACAAACCACCCATCTCTCCTTGATTTTCTGATTGCAAGCCCTCTCTGGAAATAGTAGTATTGGTTGCAATTACGCCCGCAATCTGTGTTGTTTTTACAATATCAATGATATCCAACAATTGCTCATCTGTAAGATCTGGAGCAATTTTCAAAAGAATAGGTTTGATCTTTTGAGTACTTGTTTTTTGTTTTTCTACATTTCTGTTTTGCAAAGTTTGCAACAAAGCAGTCAAAGGCTCTTTATCTTGTAATGCTCTTAAATTTGGCGTATTTGGTGAACTTACATTCACTACAAAATAATCCACATGATCAAACAAGGCATCAAAACAAATGATATAATCATCAACCGCATTTTCATTTGGCGTTACTTTATTCTTTCCAATATTTCCACCAATTAAAACACCTGAATTCTTTTTTAAACGTTGTAAAGCCTCTAGAACACCTCCATTATTAAACCCCATTCGGTTAATAATCGCCTGATCTTCTCTTAGTCGAAACAAACGTTTTTTAGGATTTCCTTCTTGACCCACTGGGGTTACCGTACCGATTTCTATAAAACCAAAACCAAAGTCCGAAAGCTCTTTGTATAATTTGGCATCTTTATCAAATCCTGCTGCAAGACCTACCGGATTTTTAAATTTAATTCCAAAAACTTCACGTTCTAAACGACTATCTTTTACCTCATAAAGAGACTTGATAATTGAAGAAACTCCAGGTATTTTTGAAATGAATTTAACAACGGAGAAAGTAAAATAATGTACTTCTTCAGGATCAAAACAAAAAAGTATCGGACGAATTATCAATTTATACATAAGATAGAGTGGTGTTTTTTTTGGTTGCAAATTTAAGTATAATACTTGAAAATGACTCTTTTTTGCAAAAATACTGTTTCCAACCCAACACAACAACCCCTAAAAAACTAAGCAACAACAAGTTAACACTCAAAAAAAGCCCCCTAAAAACAATTCTTATTACAAGAATCAAACAAGAAAACGCAAACCACTTAATACTAGTACATAAATAGAACTAATTGGACTTATTTTTTATAATTTTACATTCCAACAACACCTTTGCATTCAAAACTGATTATAATGAAAAATAAAACTTATTGGATAGTAGCCCTACTTGTGATTTCAATTATTTCTATAGCGTTTGGTTACACCAAATTTACGACCCTACAAGCCAATAAGGAAGCAATGCAATGTGCTGAAACAGCACATACTTCAGAAAAATCATTGTTTAAACCCACCATAGAAAACAAGAACAGACCTGATGCTACTAAAACTCCCAAAGGAATGGTATGGATTCCAGGAGGAGAATTCTCCATGGGAAGCAATGTTGAAGATGAAAGTTTATGCAGCATTAAAGGAGTAACAAAAGATGCCAGCCCCATACACCAAGTTTATGTAGACGGTTTTTATATGGACCAAACAGAAGTAACAAACGATCAATTTGAAGCCTTTGTAAAAGCCACTGGTTATGTAACCTTTGCCGAGAAAAAGCCCACTCATGAGCAATATCCTGAAGTACCCTTAGAAAATTTAATTGCCGGATCAGCCGTGTTCACCCCTACTCCTGCAAAAGTAGTTTTAGACAATTACATGCAATGGTGGACTTATATGGGAGGAGCAGACTGGAGACATCCTGAAGGACCAACGAGCTCTATAAAAGGAAAAGGAAACTATCCTGTAGTGCAAATTTCCTTTGAAGATGCCGCTGCTTACGCCAAATGGGCGGGAAAAAGACTCCCAACAGAAGCCGAATGGGAATTTGCAGCCCGTGGTGGAAAATCGGGTCAATTATATGCTTGGGGAAATACCCTAAAACCTAAAGGTAAATTTCAAGCGAATATCTATCAAGGTCACTTTCCAATGGAAAATGGAGATACCGGAGAAGATGGTTATATAGGCATCGCACCGACTGCTCAATTCGCCCCTAATCCTTATGGTCTTTACGATATAGGAGGAAACGTATGGGAATGGACAAACGACTGGTACACGGCCGACTACTACTCGACTTTAAGCCAAACAGGCACCATAGCAAAAAACCCTAAAGGTCCTGACTCCTCCTACGATCCAGCAGAACCGGGACTAGCCAAAAAAGTACAACGTGGAGGTTCTTTTTTATGTACCGATCAGTATTGCACCCGTTATATGGTAGGCACTAGAGGAAAAGGAGATTATCAATCCCCTGCCAATCATACCGGCTTTAGATGCGTTCAGGTAAATTAAAATTTGTTTAAACACTACAAACGGCATTTAGAGAATCAAAATACAGGCAAAAAAATCATTCTTATGACTAAAACCACAGAACTTTAGATTTGTACTGCCTTTTGTAAGAATTGAAAAAAAATCTAAAAAACCTTTTATTGGCTTTTTCGAATATTTTCCCGTCGCTTAAACTTTACAGGCATAAAACGCCTAAATATTTGTTTATATTTGCCTAAAAAATAAACAAATGCAACATATTATAGATCGTTTTATCAGTTATGTAACAATTGATACCGAATCAGACCCCAACTCAAAAACAACACCAAGTACAGCAAAACAATGGGATCTTGCCAATAAATTAGTCGAAGAACTAAAATCAATTGGCTTAGAAGATGTTACCATAGACGACAAAGCCTACATCATGGCTACCTTACCAAGTAACGTAACACATGATGTACCCACCATTGGTTTTATTTCTCATTTTGATACCTCCCCTGATTTTAGCGGAGCTAATGTAAAACCTCAAATTATTGAAAATTATGATGGAAAAGATATTGTTTTAAATGCAGAAAAAAATATCATCTTATCTCCTGATTATTTCAAAGACTTACTACAATACAAAGGTCAAACCATCATCACTACTGATGGAACTACGCTACTAGGAGCTGACGACAAAGCTGGAATTACCGAGATTGTTTCCGCAATGGAATATCTAGTTCAGCACCCTGAAATCAAACACGGAAAAATCCGAATTGGCTTTACCCCTGACGAAGAAATTGGTCGTGGTGCACATCATTTTGATGTTAAAAAATTTGGAGCCGAATGGGCGTATACAATGGACGGAAGTCAGATTGGGGAACTAGAGTATGAAAATTTTAATGCCGCCGGAGCCAAAATTACCTTCAAAGGAAAAAGCGTCCATCCAGGTTATGCTAAAGGAAAAATGATCAACTCCATGTTGATTGCCAATGATTTTATCAATGAACTTCCTAAAGAAGAAACCCCACAACAAACCAAAGGTTACCAAGGATTTTTTCACGTGCATCACCTAACGGGAGGCATTGAAGAAACCGTTTTAGAATTGATTATTCGCGACCACAACAAGAAGAAATTCGAAAAAAGAAAAGAGTTAATTGCCAAAATAACCAAGAAAATAAACAAAAAATTCGCCAAGCAATTTGGAGAACCTATTGTTATTGCTGAAGTACAAGATCAGTATTACAATATGAAAGAAAAAGTACTTCCTGTAAAACATATCGTAGACATTGCTGAAAAAGCAATGCGAGCATTAGACATCAAACCCCTGATCAAACCAATTCGTGGTGGTACTGACGGCTCTCAATTGTCTTATATGGGATTACCTTGCCCTAACATCTTTGCCGGCGGCCATAACTTTCATGGTAAATACGAATACGTACCAGCAGAAAGCATGCAAAAGGCTACCGATGTTATTGTTAAAATTGCTGAATTAACAGCAATTCCTGGTGTCTTTGATATAAGCGAAACTCCTAAAAAGAAAAAATAATTGGATCCAAATTCTGATAAAAAATACGTTTGGGACAAAGTCAATAATTGGGAAGAGGAACTCCTCTTCCTAAAATCCATCATTGACAAAACACCACTGGAAGAAACCGTAAAATGGGGTGGTCCAGTATATGTTTACAACAAAAAAAATATTATCGGAATTGGTGGTTTCAAAGATTATTTTACCATTTGGTTTTTTAATGGTGTTTTTCTCAAAGACGAGAAAAAACGACTTATAAATGCTCAGGAAGACAAAACCAAATCCTTGCGTCAGTGGCGTTTTACTTCTAAAGAAGAAGTCAATGAAGAAGAGGTTCTGGCTTATATTTACGAAGCCATTGAAAACGAAAAACAGAGAAAAATCATCAAACCCTCAAAAAAAGACCCTATTGTTTCCGAACTTTTTCAAAAAGAATTGGATCAAAATCTGGCTTTAGCAACAGCCTTTGAGAAATTTAGTCCGTACAAACAATACGAGTTCTTAGAATACATTGAAAGCGCTAAACAAGAAAAAACCAGACGCTCGAGAATCGAAAAAATCATCCCGATGATACTCGACCACATTGGTCTAAATGACAAATACCGATAGGAGTATTAACTCCTATTACTACCACAACCTTTTTCACTGTTTTTGAACTTTGGAAAAGGTTTTTTTTATCCTAAAAAACAAAAAGCTCACGCCTCTTTTCCTCCCTTCTATCCCCCCTTTACTCCACCTCCAATCGCTTTTTTTCAATCTTTCCCATCTTATAAGCAAACCAACCACAAAACACATCGAGAAAGAAAATAGCTATCAAAGCCAGAATTAGTACCAAATAAAAATCCCAAACTCTACAATAGAATTTGGGATTTTTTATCCTTTAGGAACTAAAAAAACTTACGCTTTTTTAGCCAAAGCAGCACTCATTTCCATAGAAATAGCTGAACGCTCTATCTTTAATTTTCCAGACATTGTCTCAATGATTACAGAATTGTCCTCAAGTTGAGCAATTTTACCGTGAAAACCACTTTTAGTAATTATTTTATCACCTACTTTTAGGCTGCTTTCAAATTCTTTTTCGTTTTTCGCTTTTTTCTGTTGTGGTCTAATCATAAAGAAATAGATTACCACGAACATTAATAGAAATGGTGCAAATTGAGTTAATTGTTCCATAATGAAAATTCTGTTTTTGTTTTTGTTATTATTATATTATTTTTTTGGAATTTAGTCTTCCCGAAATTGACATTTCAGAAATCCTACATTAAACCGCGACCCACTTTCACCATCTTTTTGTTGGCTTCAAGCTCTTTCACTAAGTTATCTAAAATTCCGTTGATAAAAATACTACTTTTTGGTGTAGAATACTCTTTTGCAATTTCTAAATATTCGTTAAGAGTTACTTTTACAGGAATGGAAGGGAATTTTAAAAATTCACAAATGGCCATTTTTAAAATAATAGTATCAATTTCCGCTATCCTTTCACTATCCCAATTTGGTGTTTTATCATCATACTCTTTTGCAAAATTCACCTCATTTAAAACCGTTCTTCTGAACAAGTCTTTTGCAAAATCCCTATCCTCAATATCTTTATACAATTTTGGCACTCTAAAATCATCTGGATTATCCGATTTAATTGCTTTTAATTGTTTCACAATATGCGTATTTACCACTGGAATATCATCAACCCAAGTTAATTTATCGTCTTCCAAATACTCGTATAATTTCTCATTAGGCACAATCACCTCTGCAAATAAATCTGCTACAAAATCTCTATCTTCTTCAAAAGTACTAGTAGTTGTGCTCATGTATTTTACATACAAATCACTGGCTTTAATATCGTTTAAAAGCAAAATAATATAATCATCATTTAATGACCAATTCGTGATTTTACGATTTTCTAAAGCAATACTCAAAGTGTTGCTTTCGGCAAGAAGTTGAAAGATTTTGTTGTTGATGAACTTTTCGTTCGGTTTACGTTCTGCAGCAGTTGCAAGATGTTTTTTGCTTGATAGATGTAAAAAAATCGACTCTTTTTTGCAAATTTCAATCAATGAAGAAAGCATTATAAGATATAGGTCCTGAATATTATCAATACTGTAAAAAAGAAATTTCTCTTCTTTTTCCAAATTGTCAGAACCGCTTTGATGCATTGCATAAATGGATTGCATTACTTTAACGCGTATGTGTCTTCTATTTACCACCTTGTAAGAACATTTAAAAATTAGTCTGCAAAAATAAGAATTTAACAGACGATATTAAAATTTAAACCAATAAAAAAGCATTTAAATATTGGATACATAAAAAAGTCTTAGTTTTCGGTCTCAAATTCAGGGCACACCTAAAATCAAAACCGATACTAAGACTTTAAAATTCTAAAACTAAATTTTACTAAATTTTACTATTTTTTACTGTTTTCAATTTTTCTCAAATCAATACGATTTTGAGCAATTGTAAGAGCTGCTTTATGAGTAGTCATACCATTTTTCACAGCGTAGTCGATAATTTCTAAAGTAGTATTATAGATATTTTCGGTTTTGCTCATGATTTCAGCTTTACCATAATGCTCTAACTCAGCATAAACATTGATAATTCCACCCGCATTGATCAAGAAATCCGGCGCATATAAAATACCTCTTTCTTGTAATCTTTGCCCGTGAATATTTTCATCAGCCAATTGATTGTTGGCAGCACCAGCAATAACCTTAGCCTTAATTTTGTTTACCGTCTGATCATTGATGATGGCTCCCATAGCACATGGAGCATAAATATCAACATCTGCAGTATACAAATCATCCCCTGTATATATAGTAGCATTGTATTTCGAAGCTACCTGAAGTAATTTTTCTTCATTGATATCCGTAATAGTAACGAGCGCTCCTTCTTTAGTTAAATACTCTACCAAAGCTTCACCCACGTGACCAATCCCTTGCACCAATACTTTTTTACCCGCTAATACATCAGTACCAAACTTGCTTTTTGCCGCAGCTTTCATTCCTAAATACACACCATACGCTGTGATAGGCGAAGGATTCCCTGAACCACCTCTTTCTTCAGAGATTCCCGTAACATAAGGCGTTACATCTCTAACGGTGTCCATGTCTTTAGTCTCCATCCCAACATCTTCAGCCGTAATATATCTACCTCCTAAAGAGTGAACAAACTCTCCAAACTTGCGCATCAACTCAGGAGTTTTCTGCGTTTTAGCATCTCCAATAATTACTGCCTTACCTCCACCAATATTCAATCCAGTGATAGCAGACTTATAAGTCATACCTCGTGAAAGACGCAAAACATCATTTAATGCCTCCCACTCCGTATTATAATTCCACATTCTAGTACCTCCTAAAGCTGGTCCCATAACCGAATTATGAATACCAATAATTGCTTTTAAACCTGTATCTTTGTCATTGCAAAATACAATTTGTTCGTGATCGTCAAAAGATAATTGACCAAAAACAGGATCCATTTTTTGAAGTTCTTTTCCAGTTGCGAAAGTTGCATCCATAGCGCTACTATTTATTTGTTAAAATTATGAATTTGTCAAAAAGACTTCTCAAATTTATACAAAAAATATACATGTGCTAATTTTTTACACTTAAAATAACAATATAATAATCGTTTTGTTTTGATTAAATTATACATTCCATTAACCTTAATGCACAATAATTTACAAAATCAAAACTTTTCAACATCGAATCTCTTAAAATAATGAAAGAACTAAGCTATTTAAACAAATACTTTATCAAATATAAATATAGTTTCATATTAGGAATTTTAATAACCATTATCGCACAAATATTCTCTTTGTTTACCCCCAAGCTGATTAGTAAGTCGCTAAATGCCATCGAACGCTTTGACAAACTACCTCAAGCCGATCAAAGCTCACCTATTATCATTGCGAGTTATCATCAAGATTTAATTCATAATGTATTACTGATCATAGCCACTACGATCGTAGCGGGTTTTCTAACCTTTTTAATGCGCCAAACCTTGATTGTAATGTCGCGTCATATTGAGTTTGATCTAAAAAATGAAGTCTTCAACCAATATCAAAATTTATCTCAAAACTTCTACAAACAAAATCGCACAGGAGATTTAATGAATCGCATCAGTGAAGACGTTTCTAAAGTACGTATGTACGTTGGCCCGGCCGTTATGTACACCATCAACACTTTTATTCGTTTTGCCATTGTTATTATATATATGTACAATGTTTCCCCTTTACTTACTTTATATACCATCTTACCCTTACCTATACTTTCCTACTGTATTTTCAAACTAAGTTCTGAGATTAACAAACGAAGCACCATCTTCCAACAATATCTATCAAAAGTATCAAGCTTTTCACAGGAAATATTTTCCGGAATCAGAGTAATCAAAGCCTATTCCTTAGAAAACCAACACCAAAATAATATGGTTGCTCTTGCCCAAGAAAGCAAAAGCAAAAGTTTAAACTTAGCCAAAGTACAATCCTTATTTGGCCCCTTGATGATTGCTTTAATCGGAATCAGCAATTTAGTAGTCATTTATTTCGGAGGGCTAATGTATATCAATGGCACCATTAAAAACATTGGAACTATTGCTGAATTCATCCTTTACGTAAACATGCTTACTTGGCCAGTGGCTTCATTAGGATGGGTATCCTCCATGGTACAAGAAGCGGAAGCATCTCAAAAACGTTTGAATGAATTCTTAAAATTGGAACCCGAAATTAAAAACAACAACGAAAACCCTTCTGATATTCAAGGCGATATTGTTTTCGAAAACGTAAGCTACACCTATGAAGACACCAACATTGAAGCGCTTAAGAAGGTAAGTTTTTCGGTAAAAAAAGGAGAAACACTTGCCATTTTAGGAAAGACCGGTTCAGGAAAATCAACTATTTTATCTTTAATCTCACGTCTATATGATGTCACTGAGGGTAAGATCACTATTGATCAAAATGAAATCAGCACTTTGAATTTAAATGACCTGCGAAACAATATTGGGATAGTACCTCAGGACGCTTTCTTGTTTTCCGACACCATCAAAAACAATATCAAATTTGGCAATCAAAACGCCACGGACCAAGAAGTCATTCAAGCAGCTAAAAACGCAGTGGTTCATGACAATATCATCACATTTAATAAACAGTATGACACCGTTTTAGGAGAAAGAGGCATCACACTATCAGGTGGTCAGAAGCAACGTGTATCGATCGCTAGGGCCATTATAAAAAATCCAGCCATCCTACTCTTCGACGATTGCCTGTCTGCAGTAGACACTGAAACAGAAGAAACCATTTTAAGTAATTTGTTTGAAATATGTAAAGATAAAACGACCATAATCGTAAGTCACCGTATTTCATCTGCTAAAAATGCGGATAAAATAATCATTTTAGAAGACGGTAAGATTATTCAACAAGGCTCTCATAATCAATTAATAAATCAAGAAGGATATTACGCATCGTTATATTTAAAACAACTTTCGGAAAAAGAATTACTTTAATTGTTGCGTAATCGATAATTTTTTATGATTTTTGAGTACTATTAATTCCAAAAAATGATAGAACGTATTATGAGAGAAAATGACATGTTAGAAAAAGAAGAGATTTTTTCTAAAGTATTACGAGCAGGAAGAAGAACTTATTTCTTTGATGTGAGAGCTACTAAGGCTGACGATTATTATATCACCATTACTGAAAGTAAAAAATTCACTGAAGAAGATGGTTCTTTTCATTTTAAAAAACACAAAATCTATTTATACAAAGAAGATTTTAGTGCTTTTGCCGAAATACTTGAAGAAATGACTTCATACGTCTTGAACCACAAAGGCGAAGAGGTTATCTCTGAAAGACACCAAAAGGATTTTAAAAAAGAATACGGTTCCGATAAACCTGAAGGACAAAGATCTAGTTTTACAGATATTGATTTTGATGACATTTAGTCCCTTATAACTTTTTAAAAAGTACAAGTCCAATATGCCTGCATTTTGGACTTTTTTTATACATTTAACCGAAAGTTATCTCACTTAAACTTCGCAAAATGGAAACAACCTTATTGATATTACCTGGACTTGGAAATTCTGGAGATAAACACTGGCAAACCTTTTGGCATAAAAAATTTGAGAATTCCATACGTTTGGTTCAAGATAATTGGGATGAGCCCATACTCGAACAGTGGCTCGAACGATTAAAAGAAGAAGTCGCCAAACTCAACAGTCCTACTATTCTAGTAGCGCATAGCTTAGCCGTTTCCCTAGTGATGCATTGGGCACAAAATAACAGCAATCCAAATATTATTGGCGCTTTATTAGTAGCCCCAGCTGATGTCGATTCACCTGATCACGCTCCGGCATGTATTCGAAACTTCTCCCCTATGCCTTTAGCTAAATTACCCTTCCCCTCTATAGTGGTGGCCAGTGAGAATGATCCCTATGCATCTTTTGAGCGCAAGGAATATTTTGCCAAAATGTGGGGTAGTAATTTTGTCAATGTAGGACCAAAAGGACACATCAACTCTGATTCCGATTTACAATATTGGGAAGAAGGCCAATTGATTTTACAGCAGTTAATAAAAACCCTAGAATAACCCTCCCTCTACCCTTAGATTCTGCAAACAAAACTACGAATCCTCACTAACCGATTCGCAATCCATTTTCTATTTTAAAATCAGGAGCCAATAAAATAACATCCCCTTCCTCACCTACAGCACCCAAAACCAAACATTCGCTCATGAATTTACCTATTTGTTTTTTAGGAAAATTTACCACCGCTACTATTTGTCGGTTTACCAATTCTTCTTGTCGATAACGTTTGGTTATTTGCGCCGATGATTTTCGGATACCAATCTCAGTCCCAAAGTCTATCGTCAATTGATAAGCCGGTTTTCTAGCTTCAGGAAAATCATTTACCGCTATAATCGTTCCGACACGCATATCGGTTCTTTCAAATTCATTCCAAGTTAAATCCATTTTCTGCTTTACTTATTGATTTACAAACCTATTAATTTTACAATTATTATCCCGAATTCTATAACCGTTTTTTTACCTAAGCTTCTAATTTTACTAACGAATTATCAAGCGAACCTTAAAAATAGTTAAAAATGGAAAATAGTTTAATCAATACAAGTCAGTCTCTTAGAGATTCTGATTTTGACATACTGGAACAAAATACCGATAAATATATAGAAACCGCCCGAAATGTAAAACTATACGTGAAAGATTACGGCCAAGGAAAACCTGTAATTTTAATTCATGGCTGGCCACTTTCTAATGAAATGTGGGAATATCAAATTGACTTTTTAGTTCAAAATAACTTCCGAGTTATTGCTTATGATCGTCGTGGATTCGGTAAATCCTCACAACCATGGGATGGATATGATTACGATACTTTGACCGATGATCTAAAAGAAATCATCAATCAACTAGAATTAGAAGATGCCACTCTTGTTGGCTTTTCAATGGGCGGCGGAGAAGTAGTGCGGTACTTTAGTCGTTATGGCGGTAAAGGCGTCACCAAAGCAGCTCTTATCTCCTCCATTATTCCTTTTTTATTAAAAACGGAAGACAACCCAGAGGGACATCCTAGAAAAAAAAGCGAAACTACTGCAAGTGCCATAAAAGAAGATCGAATCGCCTTTGTCGATAATTTTGGAAAAATATTTTTTGGTATCAACATCATCAACAACCCCTTAAGCAGTGCGTTATTGGAATACTACAGAATGTTGTGCTCATTTGCCTCTCCAAGAGCCACATTAAAGTGCGCAGAATCTTTTTCGAATACCGATTTTAGAGACGAATTAAACACTATAAATGTTCCTACCTTAATTATTCATGGAAATGCTGATAAAATAGTACCGATTGAATTGACCTCTAAAAAAGCGGCCGCAGCAATAGCCAACAATACTTATATTGTTTATGACGGTGCACCACACGGCTTATTCTACACTGAAAAGGATCGATTAAACGAAGATTTACTAGATTTTTTGAATTCGTAGCTAACAAAGTAGTATCCAAAGAACTAAATTTTACTCAGTAAAAGTTTCTTTGGATATTTTTTATAGTTGTGCTCTTTTTTTTACAGAATTTAAAAGTTAAATTTGAATAACTTATTCTTTACGAAAATGGCACGAACCGCTTCAAACATCGTCAACCTTGGCACCATTGCTCCAAGCTTCAAACTCAGAGATACCAACTCTAATAACGACTATTCGTTTGACGATTTAAAGGGTACTAAAGGCACGCTTGTAATCTTTATTTGCAATCATTGTCCATTTGTGCTTCATGTTATCAAAGAGATTGTCATGATTGCCAATGATTATCGTGTGCAAGGAATTGGTATTGTAGCCATTTCGAGTAACGATGTAGAGCAATACCCACAGGACGCTCCTGAATTAATGACCGAATTTGCGTTTCAAAATAAAATTGATTTTCCTTATTTGTTTGATCAAACTCAGGAAGTTGCCAAAGCTTTTGATGCGGCTTGCACACCTGATTTTTATTTATTTGACAATCAAAATCGTTTATTTTATCACGGTCAATTAGATGATTCAAGACCTGGCAATGGAATTCCCTTGAGCGGAAGTGATTTAAGAAGTGCTATAGATGCCATTATTTACAATCGTAGTTTAAAAGACCCACAAAAACCTAGTCTTGGTTGTAATATTAAATGGAAATGAACCACTGAGTCA
The DNA here is from genome assembly GCF_059882335.1 of Flavobacterium sp. OHVDL-2026-0007. Classification (NCBI taxonomy): domain Bacteria; kingdom Pseudomonadati; phylum Bacteroidota; class Flavobacteriia; order Flavobacteriales; family Flavobacteriaceae; genus Flavobacterium; species Flavobacterium sp. OHVDL-2026-0007. The sequence goes on along the minus strand of NZ_CM187612.1, from coordinate 4,329,231 downwards.
TTTCAAAAAGATTCCCTATCTTTGTCAATCAAATTAATCAATCTCATTTTGAGCACTATAATCCTATTTACAGTTTTAACCTGGTTGTTTTCTTTTACAAGAAAACCACTTGTTGCTGTATTTAATTCACATAGTAAGGCCTTTATTAATTAGGCCTCCGTCTACTTCAATTACTTCTTTCAGACGGAGGATTTTACCCAATTTTAATCATTTATTTTATTTTGACAACCCTAGGTGCTGTCAAATATTTTTTACGTTTTCATCAAATCAGTACTTTTCGACAAAAACTATTTTTAAATAGATGACCACTTTGCGTGCTATCCTATACAAAGAAGAAGAAAAATCGTTCAAATAAATAATAACAATAATACGTATCCATATGAAACCAACACCCACTTTCTGTAAAACAGATTATCAGTTCCTAAGAGAATTGATCTTAAAAAGTAAAAATTCAACAAATTCCAAAGAAATAGGACAACTTTCCCACGAATTAGATCGCGCCATTATAAGCAAAGAAAGTATTATGGACCCTTCTATTATCCGAATCAATTCCACGGTAACAATCGAAGATGTAAAAGCGAACAAACAAATGAAAATCCAAATCGTACTACCTTCCTCTTCAGATGTAAAAGAAGGAAAAATATCGATTCTCGCCCCTTTAAGCGTGGCTATAATTGGTTTTAAAGAAAATGACGAAGTAGATTGGGAATTACCAGCTGGAATAAAAACTTTAAAAATAATTGCGGTTAGCAACACCCCTATAAGTCATTCCTAATTTTTCAAACACCTCACTTGTGAAGGTGTTTTTTTATATCAAAAAAACAAAAAAAAACTATCCAATAAAATTTTACTGAATAGTTGATCATCGTTTTATTTAAAAGCGCTTCTTACAATTGAGAAGTAATATAATTTGATATTGAAGCCATTTGAGTATCATCTAAATGCGCTTTTTTCTGCATTCTTACTAAAACTGGTTTCCAATCTTCTTGCGTAAATTTCTTTGGTTCAAATAATTTATGGCACCTTGCACAACTGTTCTCATACAAGTTTTTTCCTGCTGCCAATTCAGGCGTTAATTCAGCAGCTTTTACAGTTTCAGTCACTGCTGGAGCAACGGGAGCAACTGGGGCAACAGCAGCTGTTTTTTTAGTACCACACGAAAATAAAAACAGTGCGGCAGCGGTTAGGGTTAGAATTCTTAATTTCATTGTTTAGTTTATTTTGAGTAAATATAAAAAAAATCCCAAAACTTACGCCTTGGGATTCTATTATTTAAAACAAAATATAATCTTGTTTCTAACTTTTCTAAGCTTATTTTACTTCCATTAATTCAACGTCAAAAATCAAAGTTGCGTTAGGTGGAATAACTCCTCCAGCTCCAGCAGCTCCGTATGCTAAATCAGATGGAATTACAAAACGAGCTTTATCTCCTACTTGTAACAAAGCAATACCTTCGTCCCATCCTTCAATAACCTGACCTTGACCTAGTCTAAATTCGATTGGTTTTTTACGTGGGTATGATGAATCAAAAACTTTTCCTGTTTCCAAAGAACCTTCATAATGAACAGCAACCGTTTTACCAGCTTCTGCTTTCTTACCATCTCCTTTTTGAATCATTTTATAACGTAAACCACTTGCTGTTTTATCAAAACCTGCAGCTAGTTGCTCCATTTTAGCTTCAGATTCTGCTTTTAAAGCTTCATCTCTCTTTAGACGAGCACCTTTTAAACCAACAAAAGCTTCAATAGCATTCCATTTTTGAGCTTCTTCTCCAACTCTAATGATTTCTACAGTATCCAAATTATCACCTTGCGCTACTGCATCCACTACATCCTGTCCTTCGATAACATGTCCAAAAACAGTATGTTTTCCATCTAACCAAGAAGTTGGAACATGTGTGATGTAAAACTGAGAACCATTACTTGCTGGTCCTGAATTAGCCATAGCCAATACTCCTGGACGATCGTGTTTTAAACTTGGGTGAAATTCATCATCAAATTTATATCCTGGATCACCAGTTCCTGTTCCTTTTGGACATCCACCTTGAACCATAAAATCAGGAATTACTCTATGAAATGTTAATCCATCATAGAATTTTTGTCCTTGAGGTTTAACTTTATTTTCCATATTTCCTTCTGCAAGAGCTACAAAATTCCCTACGGTTCCTGGTGTTAAATCGTGTGTTAGTTTTACTAAAATCGAACCTTTACTCGTGTTGAATTTAGCGTATATTCCGTTTTCCATTGTTGTTGTATTTAATTTGATTGCAAATTTACAAATTAATTTTATATCAATTTGCGGTTTCTATTTTTTTAGATTTTGATTTATATGTAAGCCCATAAACGGCTAATGCTAATATAGAGAGACCAACACACCCAATAGTTACGGCATGCCATCCTCCCAATTTCCATAATAACAATCCATAAGCGGATCCAGCTGCCGTTCCTAAAAAGCTAAACGACATAAATACGGTATTCAATCTATTTCTAGCTTCTGGCAATAAGGAGTAAACTCGGGTTTGGTTAGAGATGTGAACTCCTTGAATTCCAATATCAATAAACACAATTCCGATCGCAATTCCAATGACACTTTCTATTGAAAAATAAAAAATCAAAAAACTAATCAGAATCAATAAACAGCCATAACCCACTGCCACTCTCGAACCTCCTTTATCGCCTATTTTCCCCACTAGCGGAGCTGCTAAAGCGCCTGTAGCGCCTACAACTCCAAAAAGTCCAATGGTAGCACTATTAAAATGAAAAGGTTCACCCGAAAGCAACAGTACCATTGTAGTCCAGAAAGCCCCAAATTGAGCAAAACAAAATATATTGATTAAGGTAGCCTCGCGTAAAACAGGCTGTGTTTTTATTAAAGTAAAAAGAGACTGAATTAATTGACCATAAGAACCTTCGAATTGCGGTTTATTGACAGGGAATTTCTTTTGAATCACAAAAAAGATGGAAAGACAAATTCCAGCGGCGATCCAAAACATAGATCTCCACCCCAAAACCTGACCAATGAATCCACTTAAGGTTCGAGAAAGCAAAATTCCAACAAGCAATCCACTCATAATGGTACCGACCACTTTTCCTCGTTGTTCAGGCGCACTCAAAGAAGCTGCCAAGGGTAAAATAAGTTGGGGTACTATTGAAGTGATTCCAATCAGTAAAGAAGCAATTTGTAAAACAAAGAAACTTTTGGCGGTAGCAGCAATAATTAAAGCAATAACCGAAGCAAAAGTGGTCATTAAAATTTGTTTTTTTCGTTCTAATTTATCGCCTAAGGGAACCATAAAAAACAATCCAATCGCATAACCAGCTTGGGTAAGATACGTTATCGTTCCTGCATTGGCCTCAGGGATTTTAAATTCATTAGCAATTAAAACAATTAAGGGTTGGCAATAATACAGATTTGCAACTATAAGTCCAGTGCAAGCTGCCATAAATAAAACATTCGTTTTGGATAAATTCATTTTGCAAAAATACCAATCTTATTCGTACGAAATCTTTAAAAAAAGTATAAAATTTTCAAATTCAAGACCAAATCAGCCCCTTATTTTACACATTATACTGGCTTTTAAAATTTTACAATCCTAGAAAATCCTCTCGAATTGGACTAAAAACATCTGTAAAAAGTCCACTTTCCAAACAAACAACTCCGTGAATGGCATGAGGCGGAATATAAAAACTATCTCCTTCTTTTAACGTTTGCGTAACACCACTAATGGTGACATCAAATTTCCCGCTCGAAACATAAGTTACCTGCGAATGATAATGTTCGTGTAAAACTCCGATCCCTCCTTTTTCAAAATGTACGTTGACCAACATAACTCGATTATCATAAGCCAAAATTTTACGTTTGATTCCTTCTCCAACCACTTCCCACTCTACTTCATCTCCTTTTATAAATTCTTTACTTGTTCCGAAACTTTCCATCTATTTTATTTTACTTGAATTTATATGTTCTTTTTTATTCTCTAGATCAATTCCTTAGTAACAAAATCGCAACTCGTCCTGATACCCTCCAATGAATTGATTTTAAAATTATTCTCTTGTTCTACAAAAATATATTGCATCCCAGCTTGTTTGGTTTGTTTAAAAATAGTTTTAAAATCGATACTTCCTGAACCAATTTCAGCATTTAAAGCATGATCTATCTTATCCATATCCTTCACATGCCACATCTTAAAACGTTCTGGGTATCGCGCAAACAATCGCAAGGGATCATTTCCGGAACGAACCACCCAATACAAATCCATTTCAAAATCCACTAGATTTGTATCTGTTTCCTTTAATAAAATCTCATAACCCGTAATGCCATTAAATTGCTCAAATTCAAAATCATGATTGTGATAGGCTAATTTTAAACCCGCACTTTTACAAAGTTTACCCGCCTGATTTAAACGATTGGCAATCTTCTTATACGCTTCGCCACTTTTTCTAAGAGAAGCATCAATCCAAGGAATGGTAATGTACTGGCTATTTAAAATCTTTGCCGCTTCAATGGCCGCCATCAATTCAACGGTATTTCCATCGACTAAAAAACTACCCAAACCGTAGTGCCCACTAACACACTTTAACCCGTTAGCATCTATTATTTTTTTTAATTCAAATGCTGACAATCCCCAAAACTGATCTTTAATGGAGAAACCATAGGTCTCAACTGTAGTATAACCGGCTGCAGCCACCTTTGCTAAAACGGTGGCTACCTCATTTGGTAGTTCATTTCGCAACGTATACAATTGCAAACCTATTTCTTTTTTAGCCGACTTAAAGGCCAAGGATGGTAGCACTAGAACTGCTGTTGTTACAAGACTGGTATTGATTATAAATTTTCTTCTCGTGGCCATATACTGTATTCAAAAATGAAAAGTAAAAATAACATTTTTACTGACACTCATCACCTTAATTACAAAAACTACACTTTAAAGACGGATAAAAGATGCTGGTTTCTCCTTTTTTAAAATCTTAAACTTCACAACTTTTAACTTTGTATCTTTGCCGCTTAGAACTATTGAAGAAAAAAAATGCGAATTGACATTATAACGATTTTACCGGATTTATTAAAGAGTCCATTTGAGGCTTCGATTATGAAACGTGCTATAGACAAAGGTTTGGTCGAAGTTCATTTTCATAATTTACGCGATTACACGACGAACAAACAAAAAAGTGTTGATGATTATCCTTTTGGCGGAGGCGCTGGAATGGTCATGACTGTACAACCTATTGATGCTTGTATTACGCATTTGAAAAGCCAGCGTGAGTACGATGAGATCATCTATATGTCACCTGACGGAGAAACGCTTAACCAAAAAATGGCCAATACCATGTCGATGTATGAAAACATCATCATCTTATGTGGACATTATAAAGGAGTAGACCAACGTGTTCGCGATCATTTTATCACTAAAGAAATTTCCATAGGCGATTATGTTTTATCCGGTGGAGAATTAGGCGCTTTAGTCTTATCTGATGCTTTGATTCGATTAATTCCAGGAGTTTTAAGTGACGAAACATCTGCTTTGACGGACAGTTTTCAAGATAATTTACTTTCAGGACCAATATACACAAGACCTGCTGATTACAAAGGCTGGAAAGTTCCAGACGTATTAACTAGTGGGCATTTTGCTAAAATTGACAAATGGCGTGAAGATATGGCCTACGAGCATACCAAAAATAGACGTCCAGATTTACTCGAAGGACACTAAAAATCAGCTGTAGACTTCAAGTTTATTTTGGTTTCAAGCAATACAGGCTATACCTTACACTTAAAACCTCAAACCTGAAGCAAAAAAACCACTAAACACCAATTGATCAATCCTTTAAAAAATTGAAATTTGGATTTTGTTTATTGATTTTTTTCCCTACATTTGCACCCGAATTAGACTAACCTCTGGCGAGATCCGTGCATGTTGCTCTATATAAAACCATAATAAAAGATATCATGGCAGATTTAATGAAATTCGTTCAAACCGAATTAGTTGCTAAAAAAGATTTCCCTGTTTTTGGAGCTGGAGATACTATCACAGTTTTCTACGAAATTAAAGAGGGTGAAAAAACAAGAACTCAGTTTTTCAAAGGAGTTGTTATTCAAAGAAGAGGTTCTGGTAACACAGAAACTTTTACTATCCGTAAAATGTCTGGAGCTATTGGAGTTGAGCGTATCTTCCCAGTAAACTTACCAGCTTTACAGAAAATTGAAATCAACAAAAAAGGAGCTGTACGTAGAGCTAGAATTTTCTACTTCAGAGAACTTACTGGTAAAAAAGCTAAGATTAAAGATAAAAGAAGATAATCATTTATCTCTTTGTTATAAAAAACTCGTTTCAAGTAATTTGAAACGAGTTTTTTTATGCCCTGTATTTTCAAAATAACAAAACTGCAATTTTTTAATAGCAAAATCATTGATTTGACAATTTAAAGTCTTCGAAATAACAATCTGATAATTTCGGTATTTCTCAAGAAAACGCAACCGTTTTCGGACAGTTTTTATTATATTTGCTCCGCTCATTTTGAGCTGAATATACTTTTACATCGCTCCCCTTTGGCGCTACGATTATAAAAAAACAAAAAAATGACACAGAATTCGAAAATTTATTACACCTTAACTGATGAGGCGCCATTGTTAGCGACTTATTCTTTCTTACCAATTGTTCAAGCCTTTACTGCTACAGCAGGTATTGCAATTGAAACTAGAGACATTTCGTTAGCCGGTAGAATTTTATCTAATTTTCCTGAACTTTTAACCGCTGATCAAAAAACTGGAGATGCATTAGCAGAATTGGGACAATTAGCAACACAACCAGAAGCTAACATTATCAAGTTGCCTAACGTTTCTGCTTCCGTACCACAATTGAAAGCTGCTATTGCTGAATTACAATCTCACGGTTACAAAATACCTAATTTCCCTGAAGAGCCTCAAAACGACGCTGAAAAGGAAATTAAAGCCAAATATTCTAAAGTTCTAGGTTCTGCTGTAAATCCTGTTTTACGTGAAGGAAACTCTGATCGTAGAGCGCCAAGAGCCGTTAAAAACTTTGCAAAAGCAAATCCACACTCTATGGGTGCTTGGTCTGCTGACTCAAAAACAAAAGTAGCTTCAATGCCAAATGGTGACTTCTACGGAAGTGAAAAATCACTTACTGTAGCAGAAGCTAATGATGTGAAAATCGAATTCGTTGCTAAAGACGGTACCACTACTGTTCTAAAAGCAAGCACTCCTCTTAAAGCTGGTGAAATAATTGACAGTTCTGTCCTTCATTTAAAAGCACTTAAAAGCTTTGTTGCTGATGCCATTGCTGATGCAAAAAAAGAAGGTGTTTTACTTTCTGTGCACTTAAAAGCTACGATGATGAAAGTTTCAGATCCAATTATCTTTGGCGCTATCGTTGAAGTATATTTTGCTGATCTTTTCAAAAAATATGAAACTTTATTCAATGAATTAAACATCGATACTAGAAATGGTTTAGGTGATATTTATGCTAAAATTGCAGGAAGACCTGAACAAGCCGCAGTTGAAGCAGACATCACTAAAGCGATCGAAAACGGTCCAGCATTAGCCATGGTTAATTCTGATAAAGGAATCACAAATTTACACGTACCTTCTGATGTTATTGTGGATGCTTCTATGCCAGCGATGATTCGTACTTCTGGACAGATGTACAACAAAGAAGGAAAACAACAAGATACTATCGCTGTTATCCCAGACCGCTGTTACGCTGGTATTTATACCGCAACTATCGATTTCTGTAAAAAACATGGTGCTTTTGATCCTAAAACAATGGGAAGCGTTCCAAACGTTGGTTTAATGGCTCAAAAAGCAGAAGAATACGGATCTCACGATAAAACGTTCCAATTGAAAGAAGAAGGAACTGTACGCGTTGTTGACGCTAACGGAACTGTTTTGATGGAACAAGAGGTGGAAGCAAATGACATCTTCAGAATGTGTCAAGCTAAAGATGCTCCTATTCAAGACTGGGTTAAATTAGCTGTAAACAGAGCACGTTTATCTGATACTCCTGCTGTTTTCTGGTTAGACGAAAACAGAGCACATGACAGAGAATTGATTGTAAAAGTTCAAAAATATTTAAAAGATTACAACACTGTAAACTTAGATATTCGCATATTAAATCCAATTGCTGCTACTGAATTTACTTTAGACAGAATCATCAAAGGATTAGATACTATTTCTGTAACTGGAAATGTTTTACGTGATTATTTAACTGATTTATTCCCTATTTTAGAATTAGGAACATCAGCTAAAATGTTATCCATTGTACCGTTAATGAACGGTGGTGGATTGTTTGAAACGGGTGCTGGAGGTTCTGCTCCTAAACACGTTGAGCAATTTACTGAAGAAGGATACTTACGTTGGGATTCATTAGGGGAGTTTTTAGCTCTTGGTGCTTCATTAGAGCATTTAGGACAAACTTTAGACAATTCTAAAGCGATTGTTTTAGCGGAAACTTTAGATGAAGCGAATGACAAATTCTTAGCCAACGATAAATCTCCAGCTCGTAAAGTAGGTCAAATCGACAACCGTGGTTCTCACTTCTACTTAGCATTCTACTGGGCTCAAGCTTTAGCTGCTCAAAATAAAGATGCTGAATTGAAAGCGATCTTTACTCCAATTGCTGCTGAATTTGAAGCTAATGAAGCTTCGATCAATGCGGAATTAATTGGTGCACAAGGAAAACCTCAAACACTTGGTGGTTATTACCAACCTACTCCTGAGTTAGTAAGCAAAGCAATGCGCCCTAGCACAACATTTAATACCATTCTTGCTAAAATAAAATAGCAAAAAAAAGCTGTACGGCTATTGAACTAGACTGCAGTCCTATCAAATTTCAAAAGGACAATCCGCAAGGATTGTCCTTTTTTTATCTTAACTAATGTTTAACAATCCTCCGTCACCAATATTTAGTAAGAATTCTTAACTATGTAATTCTAAACCAAGAATATGATTCCCAAAAAACTAGGCTACTTTATTCTTCTACTGCTAACCACTTTAACTTCATTTTCGCAAGAAAAACTTACCCTAAGTGGCACCATCACTGATTTTAAGAATAATGAAACTTTAATTGGTGTCAACATCTACCTTCCTGCGCTACAAATTGGAACCACAACCAACGAATACGGTTTTTATTCTCTCACCATTCCCCGTGGTGAACACCAAATAGAAATTAGCTCTATTGGCTATCAAACCATACAAAAGAGCATCGTTTTAGATCAAAACACTAAAAGTAATTTCACACTTAATGAAAGTGGTGAAGAACTTCAAGAGGTGATCATTACCGATAACAAAGGCAAAATCAACATCAAATCTCCCGAGATGAGTGCCAATAAACTTTCCATTACTGCCATCAAGAAGATGCCTGTGGTTTTAGGTGAAGTTGATGTTCTCAAATCTATTTTATTACTTCCTGGTGTTACCAATGCAGGCGAAGGCGCTTCGGGCTTTAACGTTCGTGGTGGTGGAGCCGACCAAAATTTAATTTTATTAGACGAAGCTACTATATTTAATTCTTCACACGTTTTTGGTTTTTTCTCTGTTTTTAATCCTGATGCGATTAAAGATTTGAAATTGTACAAAGGTGGAATACCAGCTCGTTACGGTGGAAGAGCCTCCTCTGTTTTAGACATCTACCAAAAAGATGGCAATAGTAAAGCATTTCATGTAAATGGCGGAATTGGCTTAATTTCGAGCCGAATACTTACCGAGGGCCCTTTGGTAAAAGACAAAGGCTCCTTCTTAATTGGAGGAAGAGCCTCCTATGCACATCTATTCTTAAAACTATCCGAAAAACAAAAAGACAATGCCGCCTATTTTTATGACTTAAACACCAAATTAAGCTATAAGTTAAATGAAAACAACAGCTTATACTTATCGGGTTATTTTGGCCGCGATGTCTTTAGCCTCAACAAACTTTTTAGCAACACTTATGGAAATTCGACTTTAAACCTACGTTGGAATCATTTGTATACCAATAAATTATTCGCCAACTTATCCTTGATCTACAGTGATTACTACTACGGACTTGATCTGGATTTTGTGGGATTCAAATGGGATTCTGGAATCAAAAATTACAACATCAAATACGATTTCAAAAACTACATCTCAGATAAATTCAAATTAAACTATGGTTTAAACGGAATTTACTACCAATTCAATCCCGGGACGATCAATCCAACCAAAGATTCATCGGGGATTAACCCTGACCAATTAGATAAAAAATACGCTTTTGAACCCTCCCTTTATATCGAAGCAGAAAATCAGCTATCAAAAAAAATTACAATTGCTTACGGATTGCGTTATAGTCTGTTTTACCGTCTAGGTGCCTCCACCATCAATCAGTATGAAAACAACCAAGCTGTTCTTTTTAATCCTGATATGCAGATTTATGAAAAAGCCACACCAATAGCCACTCAATTTTATGGCCACAACAAAACCATTAAACACTACAACAATTTAGAACCTCGTTTTTCTATTTCTTATCAATTAAACGACGATCAAGCTATAAAAGCCAGTTACAACCGAATGGCACAATACTTACAGTTAATTTCTAATACATCCTCACCTACTCCCTTAGACGTTTGGATGCCAAGTGATCAATACATCAAGCCACAAATCGCTGATCAGGTCGCTTTAGGTTACTTTAAAAACATCAACAACGGAGCTTACGCACTAGAGGTAGAAAGCTATTATAAAAAAATTCAAAACAGACTGGATTATATTGATGGTGCCGATTTAATTGCTAATGATGCCATCGAACAAGTCATCCTCAACGGACAAATGCGCTCTTATGGATTAGAAATCATGTTTAAGAAAAACGAAGGAAAGCTCAACGGATGGATTTCTTATACCTTGTCAAAGTCAGAACAACAAACTCCGGGAAGAACAGCAGAAGAGACGGGAATTAACAATGGACAATGGTACAGTTCCGCTTATGACAAGAGACATAATTTAGCCATTACCTCTGCCTATAATCTAAACGAAAAATGGTCCTTTGGTGCCAACTTCTCTTTACAATCGGGTCAACCTGTTACCTATCCAAACGGACAATACGAATATTTAGGCATCACGGTTCCTAGTTATGGATTACGAAACGAAAATCGTTTACCGGCTTATCATCACTTAGACGTTTCCGCCACACTGACACCAAGAAAAAACAAAGACAGAAACTGGAAAGGCGAATGGGTTTTTAGTATTTACAATTTGTATAATCGTCAAAATGCAGCCTCTATCAACTTTCGCCAAAATGTGGATACTGCAGCAAATGAAGCGGTAAAAACATCCATTTTTGGAATGGTGCCCGCTGTTACCTATAATTTTAAATTTTAAAAAGCTCTTTCTCAAAAAAGAAACCAACCATAGATCATGAAAAAAGCAATCTTATTCATCGTGTTGTTTGTCTCAATTTTCTTCACAAGCTGTGAAGAAGTGGTCGATATTGACCTTCCTGCAGCACCAGCAAAATTGGTAATTGAAGCCGCAATCAACTGGCAAAAAGAAACATCTGGATCTCAACAAACTATAAAATTAACCACCACTACGGGCTACTTTGAAAACGCCATCCCAGCAGTTTCCGGAGCCACAGTTTTTATAAAAAACAGTACCAATGAGCAGTATAACTTTATAGAAACACCAAAAACAGGGCTATATGTTTGTCACAACTTTAAACCAAAAATTGACGAGTCGTATACCTTGACTATAATTAGTAAAGGCAACACTTATAGCGCAACAGAAACTTTAAAATCGGTTGCTCCAATAAGCCGAGTGGAACAGAATAACGAAGGAGGAATTACAGGGACAGACATCGAAGTTAAAGCTTTCTTTACCGATCCGGCCGATGCAGACAACTATTACTTATACCGTTACGCTTACTCGAATAAAATAACCTCAACCTACTACGTTTCTGAAGACAAATTTTATCAGGGGAACGAATATTTTAGCCGATCCGATGATGACAATTTAATAAAAGGAAACCAACTAGAAATAACTCATGCTGGTATTTCAAAACAATACTACAATTATCTGAGTATTTTGATCAGTATAGCAGGCAGCAATTCTGGAGGACCATTTCAGTCACCACCAGCAACAGTGAGAGGAAACATCATCAATACCACCGATAAAAACAATTATGCACTAGGCTATTTTTCCCTTAGCCAGACAGATTCCGTAAAATACACCATCGAATAAACCCCATTACAATGATAACCCGAATCGAAACTTTAACCGAGAAAAAACTTATTGGAAAACATCTAACCATGTCGTTTATCCAAAACCAAACCTTCCAACTATGGAATAGTTTTATGCCCAGACGAAAGGAAATTAAAAACCAGATGGGTACTGATTTATACTCTTTGGAAGTTTTCCCTGTTGGTCATTTCAATAATTTCGATCCCACCCATACTTTTCAAAAATGGGCAGCCGTTGAAGTAGAACATTTCGACGAGATTCCAACGAAAATGGAGACCTTACTAATCCCAAGTGGTTTATATGCCGTATTTATCCATAAGGGTCCTGCAAGCGAAGGACACAAAACCTATCATTCGATTTTTGTCGAGTGGTTGCCAAAATCGGCCTATACAGTTGACGACAGACCACATTTCGCCATTATGGGCGAAAAATACCTCAATGAGGACCCTAACTCTGAGGAAGAAATCTGGATTCCCATCAAACCTAAGTCCTAATCTTTCCGTACTAGATTTCAGTATTGAGATCTAACATGAATTACCACATTTTTTTATAACTTTATAAAAAACAAAATCAATATGTTAATCGAAACATTAAAATCACTTTTTGACCGAGATCTTCATAAACTACTATTGGAAATCGAATCCTATCAAAACGAAAGTCAAATTTGGGCCATAGATAAAAACATTTCCAATTCAGCCGGTAATCTTAGCCTACACCTGATTGGAAACATCAATCATTTTATAGGAAACCAAATCGGTCAAACCGGTTATACCCGAAACCGAGAACTTGAATTTTCTGCAAAAAACATTCCGAAATCCGACTTAATCACTAGCATTAAGGAAACGATCGTAGTTGTGGATAACGCGCTTGACCAACTATCAATTGCGGATTTAGATAAAATATATCCCTTAGTCGTTTTTGAAAAAGAAATGACAACAGAATTCTTTTTGGTACATCTTTCCACTCATTTAGCCTATCATTTAGGACAAATCAATTACCACCGTCGCCTGCTCGATTGATTCCCTCTATCCTCAAGTCTAAAATTTCAATCCTTTTAAAACGAAAAATTCACAGTTGAAAAAATCTAAAATCAACCGTCATATCTTTTCGTACATTTGCCCTACATTTCAAATCAACATTCTACATGTCCTCACACCATATCGTACGCGACGACCAAGAACCTGCCTTAATCATTGCTAATGGAGCAGCATGCAATCCTGAATTATTAGGACAATTACTTGAATGGTCACCGCTGGTTATCGTGCTAGATTCTGCTATGGAAAGAGTGATACAATTAGACATCAAAGTCGATGTACTCTTAGGAGACTTCGATCGTGGTTTTGATCCTGAAATCTACAAAATTTCACAATATCCGATTGACATCGTGCATGCCCCTGATCAGAATAAAACCGATCTGGAAAAAGCATTTGACTATCTAATCGACCGAAAAATTCCCGCTGTAAACGTAGTCTGGGCAACCGGTAAGCGCGCCGATCACACCATTACGAACCTGACCAATATTGTACGATATCGAGACTTACTAAAAATTGTCATCCTTGATGATCATTCTAAAATATTTTTATTGCCGAACAAATTTGAAAAATGGTATACCGCCAAAACACCCATTTCACTTATTCCAGTTGGTGTTGTAAACGGTATTTCATCGACTAATTTACAGTACCCACTTCAGAACGACACCTTAACCATTGGCTATAGAACTGGCAGTAGTAATGCTGTAGCTGAAGATGGAATAGTCAGCATCACCCATACCGATGGTGATTTGTTACTAATGGAATGTTTGGATTAATTTCCAAATCATCCTAAATAAATTAGATCAAATGTTTTCTATTGATAATTTTATTTAGTTATGACCTAGTTGAAAAATGGAATTTAAATAAAGAAGAATCATACGAGATAGATAGATAGATAGATAGATAGATAGATAGATAGATAGATAGATAGATAGATAGATAGATGATAGATAGAGGAGCGACTTTTGCCTATAGAGTTGGAAAGCCCTGCTTTGTCTGTTTGCATCAAGTCTATATTCAAATTTCGTGAGTTACCCTATTGGTAACATAGTTCTTATCGAAACTTGTGAATCCCCATGTTGACTGGGCTCAAAATAAAGGTTTCGAGGTCTCTTTAGGTATTTCGGTCGGACCGTACCACCCATTTCGGTTGAAATGGTGTCACTTTGAAAGAGATTACAATAGTACAAAAAAGTCTATTCTATTATGTTATTTTTTGACGCGACTCTATCCGCCCTAAAGGTGTACACCTACAAAGATCAAGCCTAGATTTTAAAATCTTTTGTTCCAGATTTAATATTGACTGCTACTTTAAAATCGTATTTAATATTCCTTTTGTTTTTTAGTAATACACTACTTTATTATCAAATCATAAGTTGTGCTTGGCGGAAATAATAAATTTAGAGCATTTGGTTTTATTTTGAATAATGGTCCTTTTTCAGCCGCTCCGCCTGAAGGAGTCCTCTTAATTAAGTGATCAAGTGTGATTATTCCCTGTTCTAGCAAAATATCAAATTGATTGACGATAGGTTTTCTCGTGTGCTCTACTTTTTTGTATTGAAAATATTCCTTTCCATCATCAAGAATTGAATCAGCAGCAATCCAAAAAGTCTCATTGTGCTTTTGAAGTAATCGTTTATGTAATGATTCTAAATTCCAAACAACAAAATTACCAATTCCTGCTTTATCAGAATTTCCTAGAAGTTGATTTGATTTAGAGTCTAATTTTAATTGTAAACCTTGTGAATTTCTAACAGTAGCGGAAACAGTGCAATACAATTTAAAATCATTTTCCCTATTGTAGCCAAAATTATCTAAAATATCTGAAGAACTATTAAATTTACTTTCCTTCCAGTCTGGAACTTGCGCAAACAAAGTTTTTCTATTACCTCTTTTATCACGAAAAGACTTCAACTCTATACCTTTGTAATCCGGACTCTTAGATGAATTAATATCAATACCTAATAAGGTTTCGAGCGTCCTTCCTATTGCTGTATCTGCATTTAACATAGCAGGAACTGGACCTCGAGAAGCAATTTTGTACAACAATACTAATAATTCGTCTGAAACTTCATTTGAAATTTGATTAATTTCATTTATTAGTTCTCGTAAAGGATTCACAATTACACTATTAAGAAGGTTTTTAATATCAAGTTGGGAAATATTTAAAACGTATAGCTCATTTTCAAAATAGATAACACCGAAAATATCATTTGCATTCACATATTGCCCCAATCCCTTAAACCAAATTCTTGGATCTCCTTTCTTTGTAATGGGACGATAAAGCGATGCCACCGATTTAATCAAACCTTGATGTGATATAAAATACGATTCTACTTGTATTTTATTTTCAGGTCCTTGTTTTTGCAACTCATAATCATGAACTTGCTTAGATTTAAGATAAGCCCTAACAGAACCTGTCGCATCCATGATTGATTTTTTTAAACCATTTTCAGTAGGTTCAATCAAGCAAAACTCTACTGATTTTTCTGTCAACAGTTGTATTCTATCTATCTCAATAATTGAAAGTTGCCTCATTATTTTAATATTTGAGCTAATAATTACTCCAAAATGGAATTGTGAAAATCAATAATAAGCTAACATTTTTTATTTTGGAATAAAAGAATCATTTTAAACATGAATTAATCCCCACCTACTTAATCCTCAAATTAATTTCTTTTTCCTTATCTAATATTTTTTTTATCAAATCTTCTCTTATTTCTACCGCTTCTCTACTGAAATGAGCCTCTTTGTGGCAATTAGGACAAACAGCCGCAACATTGTTAGGATGATCTGGTCCGTCATCCGATAAACTTGAAATGTGATGAACCTCTAAAAAGGGAGTGCCATACTTATTCTTAAAAGGCGCACTGTTCTCACACTTTTCACATATACCACCTGATCTTAAAAGTGCGTATTTTTTTATTTGAATAGACCTTATTCTATAGTCTGAAATACTAACTGGCTTTCGTTTTGAAGATGTATTATTATTATTATCCTTAAGTACCTTCTTACGAAGACAATTAAAATCATAATCCAGCATCGATAAAGTTTCAACAAGAGCTGGATTTGTTTCTTCAATCGATCCTCGACTTACATGAGCAATTAATTTGTTATCTTCATCTTCATCTTCAGACGATTTTTCATCCCATATTTTTTTTATAAGCTTATTGTAATTTGCTCTTCCCGTTGTCCCCGTAAATACTAATCGGAAACCTAGTAGCTGATTTTCGACAGAGCGCACAGTTCTTTTAAGTTTTTTCGCTAATAAATGTATTTTAGGATTACGTTCACGAATTCCAATCCCATCAATTTCAATAAATAGGTCATAGATTTTTTCGAGTTCTATTCTTGTAAATGCTTTTCCTGAAAGTTCGTTTTTTTCGCCTCCTTTTACTCTTGTGTATTTTACCACAAATATTTTTACATTAATTGATTCTTAATAGTTTCTCCAAGTGCTTTTGCTAATAATGGCGGAACAGCATTACCTACTTGAGTGTATTGCGGTACTTGGAATTTTCTCATACTTCCACCAGTAGTCACCTTTGATCTAAATTCAAACCAATCTGGAAATGACTGAAATCTTGCCATTTCGCGAACTGTTAATGTTCTCGGTTGCTCTGAGTGATAATGACATAAGTCATCTGGTACCGTCAGTTGAGCTGGAGCTGGTCCAAATTCTTTTAATGCTCTCTGGGAATGCTTTTTAGTCGGTATAGATTTCATTAATAATTCAACTTCTCTTATGTTTTTTGGATACTTAGAAATTTCTTTCTCCTCTGTGATAAACAATAATTTATGTTGAGAAAATTCTACATTAAGTTTAGCCAGTACATCTGGTGATACTTTTTTTCCTGAGAATAAATCTGTAGCTCCCTTTTTTAATCCATTTTGGAATTGTTCTATTACTTGATAAAATCTAAATCTTGACCTTATAATTGGATTATGATTTCTAGGCTCATGGTTTTTTATTTTAGAGAAGTCTTCCAGTGTATTTTTACTAAAAATATTGTTAAGTGAAGCAGCATATTTCCCTGCAGTTTTATTAATATCATATTGAATATCGGCTCTTAAAATATCGCCTATAGCTTCACTTGTACTAATAAAATCATCAAGACTATATGTCATTTTGGGTAAAACTAAACCATCAAATAATTCGGGGCTAGATTCTATATCATAGTAGTTAAAATCTTTGATAGTAATCTTTTCAAGTGAATTTATATTTTCCGAGACAATTTTATAAAATTTGTCTGAGTTTTTAAGTATTTCGTTCTTACTATTTTTCTTTAAAATTTTATTAAAAATGTCCTTTCTGTAAGCCATTAAAATAAATCTAGGTCTGTTTTGAGGAACACCAAAATATTTAGAGTTCAGCATCATACATACCGGAACAAAGCCTTCAAGAACAAACGCTTTACAAACCTCCAACCATGCATAATATTTTTCTCCATTTTCTGTAAAAGGAGCAGTAATACCCTTTACGTTTTCTAGTAATACAATCTTTGGTTGAATTAATCCTGCTAGTTTTGAAAAAGATAATGGCAATTGATTCTTTTCATTATTTTTTTCTCTTTTACCTGCTAAGCTAAAACTTTGACAAGGGGGACCACCTGATATTAAATCTACATTCTTCTTTTTAAGTTGATTTACAATTTTATTGTTCTTGTTTAGAAACTCTAAGAAATAGTCAATATTCCCAATTAAAAGTTTTCCATCTAAATCTGTTTTTGCATCTAAATCTGAATACTTACCTTTTGCTGTTTCAAAAGGATTTTCTCGTAATCTATCTTTTAAATTATCTTGAGCATAATTACTTTTGATCCAAAGCGTATTATTTGCTTTTTCACCAAGTTCTGACTTACGTTCCAAGTTTTCTCCTAAAATATTATAAGCAAAGGTTTCCCCTGCCATAGGAGATAATTCATTTGCGAAAAGTAAATCAAATCCGGCAGTCTCTAATCCAAGACTCATTCCTCCACATCCAGCAAAAAGTTCAATATGTGTTAATTTACTCATTATTTTAATTTATTATTTTCTCTTTCATTGATAACAAAATCAAACTCCAAAAACCATGAAAACTTAGACAGATAATCTATACTACAATTAAACTTACCACTTTCAATTTTAGAAATAGTGGTTCTACTAACTTTCATAATTTCTGCCAGTTGTTCCTGATTATATCCTCTTTTTTCACGAATTTCACGAATTGAAACACCCATTTTTAAACGACAATCTTGGAGGTAACTTATCATAGAATTCTCTGCTATTTGAGCGTCACTGTTTGTCATTTTTTTATGCTTGCGTTATTTGCCTAGTAATAATTTCAATAGCCTCACTTTTACTTACTATGTTTCCAAACTCTTGTAATGATTCGTCATCTTTGTAAACTCCATTACGGTCGTTCCAACTAATCCATTCTATTAAATCTAATCTAGACTTAGAATTTAATTCTGCTTCCAGAGCATCACCTCTTAATTCCATCAGTTTATAGTAAGGATGCTTTAGTTTTCCCTCATCATTTGCGTATGTACTCATAATAATCTCAATTTTGATCGTGCTATTCTATTATTTACTCTGGCTTTACAAATAAGGTTCCTAAATGTTCTATGCCATTACTATCAACGACAGTAAGCCAAACATTAGTCTCAACACCATAAACTTCATTGGATAAGTTTACTTCTATTTTTTGTTCACTCACTTTAATTACCCTTCTTTCCACTTGAGAATAATCAGATTTATTGATTGTGACTTTATGACCAATTAAATCATCCATATTTACTTCTACAATTTCTAATTCTCCTAATCGTAGAGTATTTATTGCAGTAAAAGATAATCCAGTATTCAAAGCTTGAATTTCGGCCCTAGGTCTTTCATAATCATCTATCACTTCCAAAACAACATATATTTGATTGGGATTTTCCTATGGTAAAGGAGTATGAAATTTTACGATTTGCCCCTTTTTAATTGTCTTCCTAATAAATCTCTTTATATGGATTACTTGTAATTCTATTTAGCAAATATAGAAAAACGAATTCAGAGAAGTGCAATATACTGAACACTTTGTTAACAAGTTTAATTATGGAATCAATAAGAATATGAATTAATTAAATAGCAAGCTCAAAATTATTTTAAAACCAAGAAATCATCAAAATCACGGGAGTATTCCTTCCTTTCATTACAACATTTCTTGTTGTTCCACTTGTTGTTCTGGTTATTTGGTATTAGTTATAAAATTAAAGCCCGAATAAATACTATTCGGGCTCGTTTTTATTTATTTTCATATCAGTACAAAAAACTTATTTATAAACAAGATATGCTATAAGGACCTTTGTCTTAAACAACTATGTATTTTGTTAGTTTACTCCACTTTTTAACATTAGAATTATGAACTTGAAATAATTGTGTAATTAGTACTTCTATACCAAGTTCATTCATTTTTTTAATCATCACAAAATCTTTTTCTGGGATGTTATGAATAGATATAGTTTTATCATTGACTAGTATGTTTATTGAAAGTTCCATTAGGTCAAAGCTCGCATTTATTTTTTCCAATAAAACAATTTTATCCCATTTTTCTAACTGAGTTCTTACAGAGAAATGAAGTGCTGTGCATTCAAATTGATGATTACAAAAATTACAAATATCAGCTTTAGGTGTTGCTAAAAGATTTGTGTTTCCCAAATCTATAAGAGTATTAGTCTCATTTATCAAGTTGTCAATCTTTATGCCTTGTTCAACATATTCTTGATGAGTACACTTGAAAGAATATATCTCATTATTTCCCAATCCTTTAATTACTAATTCAATGTTTTCTGCTTGAACATGCTCTGTTCGATATACAATATATCCATAGGTTTTTAATTGTTCAATATAGGCTTCTTTCACACCTATATTGACACCATCTTCAGTATTGAACAGAACCCCTGTTTTAAAGTCTGTAACTCGAATTTTATCATCACTTACTTCAAACAAGTCAATAACTCCATATACATTTTTATAATGAACTTTCTTTTCTGGATAAACAATACCATGAGCCAAAAGTGGATAGCTACTAAGAATTTTAACAGTGTTTATTTTTTTTGGATAATATGCAGGAACCCAATATTTAATATATTCTAAAGCATCAATAACTTCTGAATCAAATTGAACCTTTTGGCTATTTTCTATTAAAGCAGCTTCCCACTTACTATCAAATAGCTTTAAGTCGTAAAATTCTTTAAAATAGGTCTCTAAAACCTTATGGATTAATGTACCCAAGAACGAATTTGAATTAAACTCATAATTGTATCCTCTCCCTCCCCTAGCATTGCTATCAAGGACGAATTTTAACTTGCACTTTTCGAAAGCAGCAAGCATACTAGGGCTTATTTTTTCAATATTATTTATCACAATTAAATCAGGCTTTGTTGCTGTTTTTTAACCATTTGAAAAACTCTTCATAACACCAAGCCATTCTTCGATTTAAATTAAATGTATCTGCAAAAAACACCTTATCCAAATTCTCACATTCTGCAACAACTCGTGTCAGGGCAGTCGAACTTGGAAAACTTTTTGTATTCCAAAAAGGATGTGTAATTACAATATTAATATTATTGTAAGAGATAATAGGAATATTTTCTATAACGCAATAACAACTTGGGTTTTGGATAATATCAATACCTAAATTCATTGCGAAATCTCTAGCATATTCATCTGCCGTTTCTGGCCAATCGGCAATTTCAACATAATCCCAATTACCGTCTAAACCAACTAAATAAGTAGCATCTGATAAAACTCTAATCAGACCTACAGCCAATCTCCAATCTAGAATTCCATGATAATTTAAATTTCTATAATTCCTTAAATCCTTATAGCAAGAATCTTTACATACTTTGGCGTGCTCTTTATTTATAAAACTATAAGTATATCGATTTTCAGTAGTAGGATTTAAACACATAATAAAGAACTTATCAATATGGTTATGAAGATATTCAACAAATCCAGACCCATTGGGTAGTTCATCCGATAACACTATTCTTCCAGTGCTTCTTCCTGTAACATCTCCTAACTTTTGCTCAGTAATTGCAGCCAATTCAATTTCTTCTGGTGAAACATCTAAGAGGTCTGCTAAACACCTTTGCAATAAATAAGCAGCTGAATGAAAGGCTCCTTTTGAACTAACTTTATTCCCTTCACTTGTATGGAATGGGTTTATATCTAGTGATAAATCGAGTTTTTCAGGGTGCAATCGAATTACATTTGTTGTTTTCCGTGCGCCAAGTGATAATACCTCACCCTTTGAATCTTCATCTGATAGTTTAGATTTAATTTGATATCTTTTAATGGCCTCGTCAAAACCAAATCCCAGTTTCTTTTTTAAATCTAAATCTAATAGTTGATTTTTACACTTAGCAGTATTTATTGTATCAGTAGTTTCTAAAAATCTAAATCCATCTGTTCCGTTAGTATTCAATCGCCAAGTGAAATCACTAGGAGCTATTCCAACAATACAATTTCCCTGTTTTTTACCTATATCATCAGGGTTAATCGCTTCTGAAAATAACAACGGCTTAGAACTACTAATTTCCTGATCTACTTCCCTGTCCTGTGGCTCATTACTCCAATCTGTTCTAAAAGCATTTGGAGAAACTACTAAATAAGCTTTTTCAGAAGTTTTATCAATTTCTCCATGTTCAACATCTTTCACATATGGAAGTGTGCGCAATATATTGTTTTGTGAATTCACGACAACCCATACTGGGTTTTTATACGCTTGGTCGTCAAAATAACGTGCTTTCCAAGTTACATTATCACTATAGTCTTTATATATCTCACTAATAGCAGGAGTCAAACCAATACTCGTGTAGATTCTTTTGTCTTTTGTCTTTTGAGAACCTGGAGCAAAATCAAATATCGCTCTATCCAATGGTCGACTAATTGTTTTCGCCTCATAACTTGTATCCGATTTTTTTTCAAATCCTAAAATAAGGTTTCTCAATCCTGTTGGCATTCCAGACATTGGTAATATCCCTGAATCTGCCATTGCTTCAGATAGATCACCAGATGTATATCCTTTTTGAATATCTGAAAATTTTTGTAGAAATGTTTCTTCAATCCATTGTTTAAAATCAACAATGCTGTATTCAAGGTATAATTTATTATTAACAAATAAATTTAAAGTTAAAGAATCATAAATATCCTTCCAATTATCTTCAACATCAATCCATTGTTTAAGGTTATTGAATTTGTCATGATCTTCATTAAAGAAATCTTCAATTTTACCAAACTGACCATGTACAGATCCAGAGGTAGAAAAATTTCGAAAATATTTTTGCAAAATCCCTTTAATAACCATTCTGTAAAGAATTTGATCTTGAGATTGACTTAAAAATGGAACAGGTGAAAGGTCTCCTGTCATTCTCTCTGGATTATTGAAGAAATATTCATCATGACTTCTTCCTCTACAAAAGGTTAAGGCAATATTAAATGCTTGTCCAGCTCGCCCTGCACGACCTACTCTTTGTTGGTAGTTAAATCGCATTGGAGACATGTTTCCTTGATAAACAGCCTGTAGGGAACCAATATCAACCCCTACTTCCAAAGTTGTAGTAACGCTTAATAAATCAATTTCTTCTACAATTTTATTGGGACCTGTTATAATTCCTTTAAAAAGTCGCTGCCTTTCTAGCTGATTATCTGTTTGTCCGGTTAATTCCTCGCAACGCATTCGAATAATCTCATGATTATTTAACAATTGCGTAGCATAAAAATTATTTCTTCTGGCTTCTTTTGTTGTTAAATTAGAAGTATTTGGTAATACTTTAAAACAAGATTTACAAATTCCTGCGGAAGGATGCAAATGGATAGTTTTACAATACCTACATTCATATACTTTATCATCATCATTAGCAAAATATATCCTCAAAGTTTCTAAATTTAAAACTCCATCATAATGACTATATTCATTCGTTAATGTATTCCATAAAGCATCTCCTAATTCTTCTTCATCAATTCCATGATGTATAGCAACACTTTTTATAAACTTTTTTTCGGGTCTTTTTTTACTTAATTTCTTATAATTTAGTACAGGACTGTGAATATAATCAACATATTTATGTTTATAATTGTCCCCCAAAATTCTTGCTAAAGTGTTAAGCGATTGTTCATAAACTACATCACTAATTGAATGTTGAAATGGATTTTTAACATTTGTTGAAACCTTCACCATTCCTAAACCGGATGATTCCATACTATAAAATAGTCTTCCAAAAATGAAAGAGCTTATTTCCTTATAGACAGGTCCTCTTATACCACTCATCAATTTTTCTTCAGATTGCTTACCAACAACCCTTCCTTTATTTATAGTGAATTTTTGCCAATCGAAACAATCTTTCCATAGCTCAGAACTTTCAAAATATTTACCTTCTCGTACAATTAATCTTTCTTTAGATGAAGCAGGACCGGCAGGGTTGGTTCCTTTTCTAACCAAACCAAAAATAATTTTATCAACTAAATCATCCAATCGAATCGTGGAGCCTTCAACGTCTGAAATCAAATTTATTTCTTCGATATCAGCTTCAAATCCATCATCATCAGTGGTGCTTTTATAAGCATCATTAATTCGTTTTGCATAAGCTCCATCCATTTTCAAAAGAAGTTCCTTTCTTAAATCAGTATTTTTAGTTCTAATTGAGATAAGTAAATCTTTTGCCAAAATAATTTCACCACGTTGATCTAATAATAATTCTTTGATTATTTGATTGTAATTCTCTTTTTCTATGTCATTAGCAAATCTTGCAGACTCCTCTCTACTGTCGGAAAAAGCGACTAACTTTCTTCTTTGTTTTTCCGTGTCTGGTATCGCAGTAAATAACTCCTTCGCTAATATTTGATTTGTTTTACCAAAACCAGTTCTAAACCCTCTGACAGGTGATTTTCTTTTCTTACGATATTGATAATCTGCGGCACAATTGGGACAACTATGTGGTAAGGCCGTTCCAGCATCATTTGATGGCTTTTCACCTCCATTTGGATTAAAATACAACCCCTCTACAGTATTTGGTTTCCGATTTAAATATAGTTTTCCATCAAAAATTCCTAAAAATCTTTTTTCCCATAATTTATTATCCTGATCAATTAAATCAGCTATAATTTCATCTCCCTCAAAATATTTTGGCCAAAAAATAGCATAATCTTGCTGTGTACGCCTTTCTACCATAGCTGATTGTGATTTTTCTGGAATGCTCTCAATTTCTGGCGGAGTCGTGATTATTTCATCTTTTATTATCCCTCTGTCTGAATATTTTATTTTGGTCCCTCCTACAAAAGTAGTTCCACAATTTTCACAATAAAGAGACTCAAAAACCCTTTTATTGTTATGTTTTATACTTGAAAACTCTAATAATTCATCAAATGGATCTTCATTTCTGTCCTTGCTGAGTTCTCCTCCTTCATCGTTTTTTAATGTGGTCCACAGACCTTCTATATTACGAATAAAAAAATGCATCCTAAATCTAGGTAAATTGCACTTCTCCTTTTTATTCCAAAATTTTGTGTCAAATAATCCTCTTAATAACAGAAGCCCTTTTATAGCATTGTAAATTGATTCGTCATTTTTTAAATGCCCAAATAATTGTCTTCCTAAGGAAACGAATTGTTCTGTTTTATCCTCATAGTTTTCCTTGTTGAATACCGGGAAAGGTCTAAAGCGATAACTTTTTGCCCCCTCATCCAAAGACTTAAAAGCAAAAATTAACTGTGAATTTAAATTCTCATCTAAATTTACTTCTTTTAAAAGTTGAGGAATCCCTTCATCAAAACTGCAATGCAACCATTCATCCACTTTTACAGCCAACTCATTTATAAAGACCTCTTCATCTGAACTAGAAATATCAGAAGCTAATTCAGCCAATTTAATATATGTTGATGGATTAATAGGTTCTTTAATTTCTTCTGGTAATTTATAAGAACCATCAATCACCTTCATTTCTTTATTTAATCCAAAAAAGCCTTTAAGAAATGATTGGCTATCTTCATATTCCTGACTTCCTTCCTGTCCATCTAATGATGCAGAAGAAGCCAAAAATCTTACTTTTGATGAGGAAGGGTCTAATCCTAATCTAGAATATAAAAGTCTTAATAAATACGAAATCTCAGTACCTGGTGTCCCACGGTACAAGTGAAGTTCATCAATTACAATATGAAAAATTCTTCCTTCTTTTTCTATTGCTCTTTGTGCTTCATTTAAATTTTTTAAATCCCAATTTGTTGTGCATTCTAACCATTTTTTAGTCTCTTCAAGCATTCCGCTTTCTATAGATCTCATAAGAACGATACTAAGCATCGAAAAGTTGGTAATTAAAAGATCTGGTGGAGTTTGATGCATATCAAATCTTGACCGCATCTCTGCTCCGTCCAATCTTTGAAAATTAGTTTTCAACTCTAATTTCTCTTTATCCGATAATTTTTGTCCTTCCTCTGATACTAAATAGGACTCAATTTCATCATAAGTTTTTTGAATATTACTAAGTTCTGTGGCCAATTGTTGCCATTTTGACTTATTTATTTCGATTTGACCCTCATCATTTATCTTCGATAGACTCCCTGAAACAGGTGTGGTACTATTGTATCTTCCAAAAAATATTCTATTCCCATTTAACTTATCATCACAAAATTTACGAATTTCATCATTATCTAATGTCATTCTTAATCTTGTAAGCTGATCTTCAACAAGAGCATTCATAGGATAAACAATCAAAGCCTTCATTACTTGTGGACGATTTTCATCACAACGTTGTAAAACTTGATTACTTAATTTAGCATTGTTACCGTCAAGATGTATATTTTTCGGCCCTTGTCTATGTGTGTGTGGGCCAATTATATTAACACTTGCAGTAGTGTGAATATATTTTGATAAATCTTTAAGTAAATATGCAATTAAAGGGAGTAAAAAGGCTTCCGTTTTACCAGAACCTGTTCCAGAAGTAATAACACAATTATTTCCCTCTAATGCAGACTGAAGCATTCTAAATTGATGTTCATATAATGGAAAATTCCCTGTAAATAGTCCTTTAGAAACAAACCCTTTAAAAAGTTCCACCTCGTCTTTTGTAAATCCTGATAGATCATTTAGTGTTAAATTTTCAATCTCTTTTCCTTTTGCACTTTTATATTCAAGCAAAGGTTCTATCCACGGTTGTCTGTATAGAACTTTATCAGTATTAAGTAGGTTTTCTCTATTACTTTCAAATTCCTCATATCGTGTGCCAAAAGCCGTTTTAATATAAGATATATATCCTTCTTTTACTTTTTCAAAAATTCCTAATGGGTTTATCATTTAGTTTATAATATTACATTGCTGATTTAATTTGCCTTCAATTAATTGTATTATGCTATTATGTATATTTTCATATACGCGATAAGATTTATTTTGATAAGTTTCTAAAATTGGTATTCTTGCATTAATTAAAAGCAATCCTCTTTCAATCCAGAACGGGAGCCTTATGTTTATTGGTACATAAAAATCAGAAATGTCATAAACACTGTTCTTTTTTCTAAGGAAAACATTGTTTTCAATGAGTCTGAAACTGCATAATGCGTAATCATCTAAAACTTTAGTCCCATTCTCATCTTTATAAATATGGATCATTTGACGATCCTTAAAGCCGTCGTAGCGTATAAGGGCCGCTCCGACGATAGAACTCACAGTTCTAGTAGATTCTTTCCAAGTGTATTTTTTTGGATCAAAAACTAATTTTCTATGGTGATCAGTTGTATATGGAAGTTTTGTGCTTAAATAGGTATCAAGTTCTCCAATAGATCTTTGTGTATAAAAACAGGCCAACTGGTAAATAGCGTAATTACTATTTAAAGGATTTTCTATATTATTAATATACTCAATTCCTGTTTTTTGAGCAAGCTTTTTGAACCTGTCTAAATCACCTAATTTATCATAAATTTCAATTCGATAGGGCAATATTTCTGATTCAGTACCACCATGACTTGTCAATTGAACTATCAAATTTAGTTCTTTACATACAGCAAGTAGTTTTTCTATAAATCCACTGCTTCTAAAACCAGTTAGAAATGCTTTTAATCCTTTTGGTGATTCAATAAAAAATAAAGTTGAAGGAGAAACTCTAATTATTTCTCCATAAGTCTGAAAATTAATGTAACCCAAATCTCTCCAATAATGCATTATTCTTTTACTAAACTGACTGCTTATCTTAGGGTTTAATTCTTTAATAAGATTAACAAATTAATATGTTTTAATGGAATTAGTAACTGATAAATAACGTAATAGTTTTTCTCCTTTATGATCCTTATCGAAATTAAAATTTTTTAAATTTTGAGTAATATAATCAGGAATATTAGAATTGAATATCGTCCATAGTTTTTGGTGCCATGTATTGAATTTAGCAGGGCTAAAATCTTCTCTATTAAAGTTCTTAGGGATATCGAATATATCATCAGATTGAATCTCTATTTCAATTATATTTACACCATCTTGATCTTTTGAATATGGTCGAACAACATTAATGGGTTCTCTGTTACTTAACTCACCAATTTCATACGAGAAGTGACTTTTTACATTTGATTGATTTTCATAAATAAAGAATTTTACATTCTCAGGGATATCACTTCCAAGTGTAAATATCCCCCCTTTTTCATCTGGAGCCTTTATTAATTCCCATTCTTGATTATTTTCTTCACACTTGGCAATTAATTGTGGATTCGCGATTGGTCCGAAATATTTGAACGCACTTTCAAATTCTTTTAAAATAAGCCTTCTTCTGTCAAGT
The DNA here is from genome assembly GCF_059882335.1 of Flavobacterium sp. OHVDL-2026-0007. NCBI lineage: Bacteria > Pseudomonadati > Bacteroidota > Flavobacteriia > Flavobacteriales > Flavobacteriaceae > Flavobacterium > Flavobacterium sp. OHVDL-2026-0007. The sequence goes on along the minus strand of NZ_CM187612.1, from coordinate 4,301,222 downwards.
AAAAAATTTCCAACTAGTTCAATTTTCCCCTCTATTATCTGTCTATAACCAAGTAAATTATTTAACTGATTAAATTGAGACTCATTTAAGTTTTCAAATTTAATAAAGTTATAATCTAACCAGGGAGTTTCATAAAGTTCAGTCTTAGTAATAATTGTTTCTTTAATCAAATTAAGTTTTTCCTTTTTAACTAATAAAAGAAAATTAAGTGCATTAGTAGGGACTAATACTTCAACCCACTCTTCTAAATCTCTGTTAAAAACGAGCCATTTAAATATACCTTTGATAGAGTACCTTTGACCATCTCCCTTAATAATTGAATGATCTCCTTCAGGTATCCAGTCAAACGCTATTTTTTTTGAGTACTCTTTATATTCATGTTCAACAGCTAAGTCAGCATCTTGATATTTAATAATATCTTCTTCCAATTCATTTGAAAAGGCCCTGAAATAAACATTCTCTATTCGTATTTTATTATCCCATCGTGGTAACTCTTCTAAACAAAAAAGCAATGGAATAGATGGTTTTCGAATATTCCCTGAATGAGAAGATATTATTGCATCGCTAAAATTATTTTGATAATAGTCATTTATAAATTTTAATATCGCCTCCTTTAATCCGGATTCTTCTTTTAAATATTCAATAATATTTTCAGAATTACCAATTCTCTTTTTATGTTCTATAAATATCTCTAACCATTTTTCCGCAGAAATATTTTCTTTGGGCGCTATTCCAATTTCAATCAGTACATCAAATAACTGACGGAAATGACCTGAATTAAATATCCCATGTCTTTCTATTCTTGATACATATTTTCTTTGCTGACTTTTGGGGTCTCGAATACTAAAATAACCCAGTTTCTCAGCTTTGTATTTTTTTGACCAATCTTGTAAATCTAACCAAACCAATTCTAAAATATCTCTTGCAAAAGCCGTATTGATTTCGCTCCATTTATTTTTGAATCTATTTTTTCCAATATTATTTATTCTAGTATAAACATTTGATACACTAAGGGATTCGTTTTGTGATTTACTAAGGCTTAAAATTAAATATACTAATAAACCAAAGTACTCAGGAACTTGTTTTCTTAGTTTTCTCCCGCCAATTAATTGTGGTATACTTGATTCATATAATTCAATAAATTTGATAGAAAATAATTTTGATCTTAACTCCTTTTCTATTGATAATTCGAATTCTGCTAATGTATATCGAAAGTCTGAAATTTCATTAAACAATTCCTCATATACAAAAAAACATGGTATTTCTTTTGCTTCGTTCTTTGAATTAAAAAAATATTCGATAAGTAGTTTATTCCATTTTTTGTAATTAAAAATTAAGATTTCATTTTCTTGATCATCAATTACGATTGATATATAATCTGAATTAATTTTTGAACTTTCATTGCTTAATTCTTCCTTTTCTAAATTAGAATAAGATAATAAATTTCCAGGCTGAGATTCATTTATAACTTTAATATTCTCAAAAGGTATCATTTGTTTAAAATTTCTTTTAAACTCAAATTCATTCCAAACTTGAATACTTAATTTATTGATGTTGTCATGATTATAAGTACCTATTCTCTCTAATGAGCTAAATATTACTATTTGTGCTATTATTGATCTAATATTTCTATCTAATTCACAGGCTAATTTTTGAATTTCGGGATTACTCTCATGTAAACCAAGCCCATTGAGTTTTCTAAAAAGATAATAGACTTGTATTATTTCTTCTTTAGACCATTCTTGCACAGATTCTATTATTTTCTCTTCAACTATTCTTTCATCTGCCATTATTTCGTATTCTTTAAGTGATCGCACATAACAGGCTATTTAGTAATATTTTATAATCCAGCGTAAAAACGTATCATTCTTATCTTCCAAATATCATTCGTATAATTGATTAAATAACCTTTAAATCATCGCAATTTTTAAGCTTTTCTTGAAATAATTTATAATAGAACTTTAAAACCATTTGTTAGCTTTACTTAACTAATCCTCTTTTTTATCTTCTTTGCATTCTCTATCATTCTATTTTTCCACGCTATGCCCTAAATATATATCTGTCAATAAGCAAATATTATAATTTATTTCACATGGTTATTACGTAAAACCATAATTGATTTATTAATCTCAAAAATATTAATTAACAGATTAAATAGAACGAGTAGTTTTGCGTGTTTACATAAAAAAATGGATATCAGATTTGATCCTTTCACGTTAAAGAGTTTGGTTTGAAAATTTAAATATCATTTCCAACATAACTTTAAATTGGGATTGGATTGGTTAATATCACTGTAATTTGATATATAACTAAGAAATTTAATTACTTTAGAAAATCTGTTATAAAGAACTTTGAGTAATGCGCTATAAAATTTTTAAATAAGTATAAGAAATTAATATGAATCCACTGAATGTTAAAAGTATAAAGTTGTCAGAGTTATTAAACTACAATTTAGCAATACCAGAATATCAGCGTCCCTACTCTTGGACACCTAACGAGATTGAAAAACTCCAATTTCAATTCACGGAACATGAAAAAAGAGAAATAGAAAGTAAACCAAATTTTTATCTAGGAAGCATCGTTTTACATAAAGATGGTGAAAAATATAATATCATAGATGGTCAACAGCGGATCACAACTATGCAAATTTTAGATCTAATAAAAAACCAAAATAATTATAAGATTACCTATAATCATCCTATTTCACTCAAGAGGATAAAACAAAATTTTGAGTTTTTTAAAAATAAAGAAATTCAATTTGTTGATTTTAATTCCATAAATGTAACTATAGTGATTACTGAAAGTGAAGATATGGCTTATAACTTTTTCGAAACTTTAAATACAGGTGGAAAGAGATTAAGTGGTACTGATATTTTGAAAGCACATCATCTAAGGAGTGTAAAAGATAATGAAGAAAGAAATTTATATGCTTTAAAATGGGAGAAAAATCAAAAAAATCTTGAAAAAGTAAATAGAGTTTTGAGTAAAATTAGAAGAATGGATTACTTAAACAAACATCGTTTTATACCAGACAAGTTTACTGATGATAATAAATGGAAAAATGTATTAACTGATGATTTTGCGACCAAAGTAAAAAAACAAAATAGAGATATAGGATATTCATTTGTTGAAATTGAAGAAAACACCCATACAATTACAGCCGACAAATATGCAATAAGACAACCTTTAAATGAAGGAGTTAATTATATTAACTATTTGTTGAATTTCACAGAAGATTACAATTTTCTATTTGAATCAAGTGCAGAGGAAAAAGACAGATATTCCACTTTTACCAGTAAAATTATCAATGTAATTGATGGAACTGTTGATTTAAAATACTTTTATCAATTAACATTACTTTGTTTTGTAGATCGATTTGGCAGAAAAAATATTTTTGAATTTTCACTTTATTTGTTTCGATTTATTTATAGTTTAAGATTGAGTGACAAGTCAAGAATTTATGAATCTACTGTCAGAAATTTTATTGAAGAAACTAAGATACTGGATCGTATTTTAAATGCTTTTACCTACGAAGAAGTTTTAAATTACCTGAAAAACTTTACACCAATTACAAAGTCAGAAAATATTACAAGGGGTGTAAAAGAAAGGTTTTACCAAAGGGTTTGCAGTTTTTTTGGAAAAAATATTTCAATAGAAAATTTTGACTGTGAATTAATAGAAACTATTGAAGAATATATAAAATAAAAACAAATGAATTTTACAACCAGACAAATCACTATAGAAAAAATTGTTGCCGAGAATTTAGAATTTTTAATTCCTGTATATCAAAGACCTTATGTATGGGATAATATTGAAATAAAAAAACTTCTTGAAGATTTAAAAACCAATTTTAAAATCAAATCAGATGAATATTTTGTTGGTAATACTTATGTCATAAAATCCTTAAAAGACAACAAACAAAATCAATACGAAGTAATTGATGGGCAACAACGCTTTACAACTTTTTGGCTAATTTCATTATGTTTCAAAACACTAAATACTGAAACAAAACTAACACAGTATTTAAAGGCCGAGAAAGATATTCGCTTTGATTTTGACATCAGAAAAGAAGTCTATGAATATCTCAAAGGGTTATTGGATGGAACTGCAGAAAGAAGGTTTAGTGATGTAAATAAACTTGAGTTTCTGAAAAATATTGCAGCTGGAATAGAAACAATTAAAAGTTATCTTGAATCTGAAATCTTAAAAGAAGATTTAGCTGATTTTGGAGATTTTATAAGTGATAACGTGGTGTTTATTTTTAACGAAGCACCATTGAACACTGATTTAAATGCGCTGTTTGTTGCACTTGGTTCAAGTGGTGTGCAATTACAACAATCCGACATTCTTAAAGCAAGATTATTGGATAAAATTGAAGAGAAAAATCAAAGAAGTCTGTATTCAAAAATATGGGAAGCTTGTGAAAACATGTCCAACTTTTTTGAAAGTAATGTAAAACTCTCTATTGGGTATGATACAGACAAAATTATAGAATCTGATTTTAAAGAGTTTAAATCCGATACGTTTCATTCTATTATTCCAAATGGTGAGCAAAATAATTTAAAAGGATTGACAATTTCTGAAATTATTAAGTCTGAAGAAAATAATTTTTCAGGTGAAAAAGATAGAAAAGAGATTAACACAAGCTGTCGTTCTATTATTACATTCAATTTATTTTTATTGCACGTTTTAAGAATTTATAGAAGAGAACAAAATATTGACAACGATATTGATTCTATGGATGGAAAAAAATTACTCGAAACATTTAAAATTGATGAAATTGATAATGTCACGAATTTTATTGAACTAATGTGGAAATTAAGATATCTATTTGATAAGTATATTGTAAAATGGCTAAAAGATGAAAACGAAAGTTTAGATGAAGAAGAAAAACTATTACTGTCGTTTATTAACACTTCAATGAATGAAGACAAATCATATTTTTCCAGAAAAGAAGAAGAGTTTTCAAATGGTCAAATGCTGCAATCTGTATTGTATTTTAACAACATTCCAAATCAAATTTGGCTAACACCATTTCTACATTTTCTTTTAAAAAGTAATGAAGAAAGTCAATTGTCGGATGAAATAATTTTGAAAGAACTCGAAAGAATTGACAATATTATGATTCCAGGCGATAAAAAAGAAATATCATGGCTAATAATATGTCAATCCGATGTAGTTCCTAACTTTGAAAACATACTTCACAATAATACAAATCAATCATTTGGAACGGGATTTAATCATTATTGGTTTTACAAATTAGAGTATTTGTTATGGAAAAATTGGATTGAGAGAGAAAAAGAACAGTTCAAAAGATATCGAATTACCTCTAAAAACTCAATCGAACATGTTTTTCCTCAACATGACGAAAACAAAAGAGAACTTTTGGCTGAAGGTCAAGAGGTCGATTGGCTTAATAGCTTTGGTAACCTAGCACTGCTATCAGTTGGCCAAAACTCTTCATATAGCAATCAGGATGTTGCAAAGAAAAAAATTGATTTTGATAATAAAACTACTTACGATTCATTAAAATTGGCAAAAATATATTCATTTAAAAAATGGAATACAGAAGAAATTAAAGAACATCAAAAAGAAATGAATTTAATTCTTAAAGATCATTATTTGTCCAAATAGGATTTCAAAAAATCATGTGAAATTTTTTCTCTATACATTCCAAATTCTCCTGAATGTCTAAGTCGATTTGTTTCTTCGTCAAAAAAAAACGGCTCTAGAAGTTCCAAGGAATGAATTAATAAATAAATCAATTTTTTCCTCAAGTAATGCATCAAATATTTTACTGCTCATAATCTTAATTTTACCTAAAGGTATTTTAAACTTGCCTAACGTTCCCAAGCCTCACTCAGTTTACAACTTACGAAGACCACTCTTTTCGGTTAAACGAAAATAAGATAAAAACGGCAATCTAACTAAATATACAAATTGCGTGAGTTGTGTTTTAGTGGTTGGCATTTTTTTCATCCTCTAATATTATTCTGTAGAAAATGATTGTAAATAATAATGTGTTTACAATCACTAATGAAAATATCCCTATGTTTATTACGGATACTAACTTTAACAAAACCAAGCTTTTAATCTCAATAATATTCATTGTAAATGATAGAATTAACGAATAAATGCAATTTATTATTGAAGTTAAAACGGTCAATTTATTTAATAAAATTAGCCTTTTGAAGCTTCCGTGACTTTTCATCTTGCTTATTGTGGAGCTATTACTTTGTATTATTAAAGTTAGAATAGCTAATAAGAAACCAAAAAGTGTAGTTGTTATTGAAATTATTTTCTCTAAAAAATCTACACTTTTTATAAAATCAAATTTTTCCCAATTCTCGAAAGCAAAGTACATAATAATAACAGCTGAAATATATCCAGAAAGTCTTTCTATCCAATATCCAATTGTTTTATCCATTTCAATTACCTAAAAAAATAGCATCTAAATCATTTAAGCATCCTTTATGTAAACTTACTATTGCATCCGTTCTTTGTTTTTCTAATAAATCGTTATTTTCTCTAGGTTCGTCTAATGCTATTTCTTTAATGTATCTATCCGCAATTAAATCTATTTTTCGTAACTTTTCAACATCATTTTCATAACCTGTCACAATTACTTTCTGAATGTTTTCTGCTGATCTTCCTTGAAGTAACGAAGTTACTTCCTTTACAACTTCTCTAACAGTTTTTGTCGTTAAACCTTTTGTTGTTTTTTTTGCTTCAACTTCAAATTTTGCAAAAACACGTGATGAATTAAATTTACTAGCAGATTCGCATAGATCGTAAATTGCTCCATTTTTATGCTTAAATTCCGTCATCATTTTATCAGGATTTGCAATTTGAAATTCAACAGATTTGTGAAAATTCATATTTACAATTCGATTATATTCATCCGATGTCAAAACTACTTCTAATTTTATTTTAAACTTTTTAAATAGAGTAGTGTCCTTTAAAACTGAATATATAAAGTTTATGAAGTGGTCAAGATAACAGCCAAATTTATTAACTTCATACATTAAAATATTTCTTTTTTTATCAAATAGAAATACATTTCCATAAGCCAATCCTTCGTCAACGCTTAAGCCAAGTTTAGATAAAGTTTTTGCTTTTTTACTTTTTTTTGGCGGCAAATTATTATTACGACTGGTTTCGATAATACCAACTAAATAATCGTCATTATTTGCAAACACTTTAAGTTCTAAATCTTTACCTTTTAAATATACTACTTTATTTAAGATTACTTTGGAAGATAAAATTTCATCAAGTTTTATGTCAGATTTTTTGTCATCTAAAGTTTTTAAAACGACTTTATAGAATTCTACTTTCTTTTTTCTTATTGCCATTTTTTATTTGGTTTATTTACGATTTCTCCTGAAACATCTGGACGCTTGCCAATAATGTTTCCACCTCTTCATACAGTAGCGACTGTCTGAATGATCTGTTTCCTGCTAAGATAATATTATCTAGTCAAATCCCTATCTGGTTTAAGCTAATTCAACTATTGCACCAAACGGCCTTTAAGTGTTTGGTTTTACTTACTTACTAATTAAAATTTTTTCAATTACAAAAGTATTATCTTTTCCTGGTAGTACAGGCATTCTGACAATTTTGGACTTACCGTTTACGGAAGTTCTCCCTTCCAAAACCCACGCGAGCGAGCCCGAATCTAATTGTTCATAGCTATATGCTTCAATAGGAATATCACGTCGGGTAACTTCTATGTGAATATCCCATTCAAATTTTTGTACATCAAAGATCCGATCATTATAACGAATTTTTAGTGTTGAATCAAGCGACGGAAAAACCATTACGTATATTCCGCTTTTCTCTGGTTTTAAAATATTTACAAATCGCTCTGCCAATTGAGAAATATCAAATTCTTTATTTGCTATTGCCGAAACTTGAAACTTTATTTGTGTTAACGGAATTAATTCTCCTGAATTCTCTTTAAAACTCATTTTTGGAAAATCTTCATAGTGATAAGAACAAGAATTTTGGATTACTTTTAATTGAACAAAATCAATTGGTAAATGAGATGGTTCATGTTTTGTCAATGTTACTAAACGAACAGTACCACCCAGTTCTCTTACTTTTTCTATTATCGTCTTACTAAATCCTGCAGTTGATACGCAAATTAAATGTTGAGCTCCAACATCTCTCATTTTTTGAAGTAAGCCCTGAAAAAAAGTAAGATTGAACTTTGACTTTCGATTTTGAACTTCAACAATTGTTTTTGTCTGCCGTACTAGATTTCCAGTCACTATTACAACATCGCACTGTCTTTTCTTATTTGTCTTAGAAGTCAAATCAGGTAATAAAACATTGTGTTCTACTATTGACTCAGGTGAAATGGATTTCTCAATTAATCTAACAAGTTTTTCCGTTGAAAGCCAATCTTTTTCATTCATGATCTTATGTTCTATATTTCCTTAACCTTTTACCTACATTTTGAGACTATAGCGGTTTTGGTACTAAATTAGGCTCTATTTTCGGATTTGCAAAACTAACTTCCTATTAGGCCAATTACCAAAATCCGTTGTAGCTACTAGGCAATGTTATTTTCTATCAAGTTTAGGTATTTGAGTCTTATTTCTGAAACAACTTTTTTTATTTTATAATTGTCAAAATTGTGCATATAATCTATTAGTTTATTTACAAAATCAAGTTTTAATTTTAATTTCGTCTTTTCTTTAGTAGTAGTGATTTTACTTAAACAATGTATAGCTAAATCTAAGTTTACTAAACATATCTCAAAAGGCACACTATTTGATTCATCTGAATCACTCACGTCTTTAGACCACCTTGAATCCCCATGAGATTTTGCCGCTGACAAGTAATAAAAAAAGGCATTAACTTGGTCTTTCTCTTTTTCAAAATATTTTGCAATTGAAGTTGATAAGTTAGCTTTAGCCCCTGTAAGTTCAGTATTAATATCCGAGAGTTGTTTTTTATAATCTCTAATTTCTTTTTTATGCTTTTTCAATTTAAATTCAGTTTCTTCTCTTATTTTCAAAACCTCATATTTAAAAGCACCGAATGAAATTATAGCAAACAAGGCAAGAATTCCAGTTATGATAAGTGTAAATCTATTTGCTTGGTCAGATAAAGCAGCAGTATAATAATCTTCTTTAACTTTATAAAATAATAATTCTTTTTCTAGCGAATCAGATTTAGATGTAATAACCTCTTTAAGTTTAGTTGTATTTTGATCCTTCAAATTTTGTGAAAAAATTGGAAGAGTTAGAAGTAATATTATTAAAATAATTACAGTTTTTTTCATAGTGTATGGTAACATTACCTACCTTTCTAGTTTTACAGCAGGTTTGCGACTAAATTAAGCCCATTATTCGTATTTGCCAAATCATCGCACTTACAAAACCAACTTTTTATTAAGCTAATTGCCTAAATCCGTTGTTTTAGTCGTTTTTCGCAATAAATATGTCACTATTCTTCATTTTCCATCAATTCTTCTGGAGGGTTCACACATACTTTTTATTCAGATTATGTTCGAAGATAAATTAATTATCTAAAATTCCTTTGCTCGATTTCACGAAAACATATATTAATTGATGAAAACTTTATCTAAAAGATATGGTTTATAAAAAGTGGCCGGAGGAATATATTAAACAAAGAGCTCGAAAACGAAAGAAAATCAAAACAATATAAGAAGAAGTTATTAAGAACCTTGATAAATATTTTCTTCCATTTACATACCTTTTGAAATAGTGTATCAACTGAAATGTCGGTAACGTCAACTTACAAATGACAGCTATCTATCACCAATTAAAACTTGACTCTATTCCAAAAAGTATGTCAATTTAAAAATTAATTTTGCTATTTTGGATTTTCAACGACATCTAAAATATTCTCAAATTTGGAAAGACCTTGTTCTATAATCATCTGCACATCATCTAATGATTTAATATTTTTAATCTGTTCGTACTTCGGATAAATTTTTTTTAAAATATTTTTAAATTGATTTATATTAATATTTTTATTATCCATTTCTAAAGTCATAGTTATTTCATCTTTAGGAGATAAATATGGTTCATATAATTTATGATATGAGTTTCCAATAGCTCCAGAAAAAGGAAATAAAATAGGCTTAATACTTCCACCATGAAGTATTTGATCAACTGCAATTCCTGGATATGGGTCTATATAATAAATAATTCTAATACCTAATTGATATGCTTTTTTTGAACATAGTTCACATGGACTAGCAGTAGTAAAAAGCATACCATGTTCAATTCCTAATCCACCAAACTTAGTAAGTTGCAACATTGCATTTTCTTCAGCATGTAACGATCTAGTATGTACTTGATTTGATTCTCCTTCGTAATGATTATGTATAGATTTAAAACAAAACGAACAATTTTTTCCATTTAGCTCTTCTTTTTTAAGATTAAAATCCTCTTCAAAATAATCTACTATTGCATCCTTAAAATTGGAAACAGAACTGTTTTTATACTTGTAATCAGACGTACTTGTAATGTTACCTTTCTCAAATTCACTATAATGAACACTATCCACAATATTGCCATTAAAATAATCCTCAACATTTCTTAGATTACAAGGTGTGTGCCCCTTAGCTACGTCGTTCCAACCAATTGACTTAGCTATAAAATTTTTATCCGTAATAACCGCTCCTACTTGTCTTGAGATACATCCCGAATTTAATTTTGCCGTGTAAGCAATCTGCATATTTCTTTCACAAGCACTCGGAGTAATTAATCCTGGTTGGTAAATAAGTGAAATAAGTTTCATCAACTGTTCTTCCCTCGTTAAGAAAGTGTCAGAAATCTTATTTTTTTCAATAATTGTTGCATTATGTTCTTTTTCAAATAATTCCAAAAAAGATTTCACTTGATCAACCTTAAGATTAAAAATATGATAATCACTTTTCTGAATACAGTTTTCTACGTTTGGTGAGGTAAATACTCCTTTTGAAAAGTCTTTATTTTTATATTCCGTTTCATCTAAATCTATTAATTTTTCAAGAAGCTCCATACGCTCCAATTCATCAGGTATCTTCTTTAAAAATCTTTCATTTAACCTTTCCTTTGAATTTTCCAGAATATCTTTAGTTGCAATCATGTAGAATGCTGAATATCGTTCCTTAAAAAAAGTAATTTCTAGCGAATTCCTTAGAGAATCAATTACAATTTTTGTTGATTTAGACTGCGCAATATTAAATTTATTTCTTGCTTTTATAATTTTATTTATGACCTCGGCGATTGTATAGACATTATTTGGATCTGTATTACTATCAATAGAAGATTTTTTAGATTTTCTAATGTTACATGAAACATAATGTAAAAAACAGGTTCTTCTAAAGTAGTTTCCGTCAGATTCAAGAATTTGCATAAAATCATTTGAAAATTCCGCAAATTCTTCACCGAAAAATATTTTATTTAAAGAAGATAAACTATCATTATTTTTAATGTTATTAAAACTTACTAACTGATTGATACATTCTAATAAAGCTTCATGTTTTTTAAAAGTATCTTGTAAATCCACAAACTTTTTTTTAACCAATTCTTTATTATCTTCAGACTTACTTTCTCTGTAGCATTTATTTAATAGATTTCTAATTTTTCCATAATCTTGCCCTGTTTTTTTTATAACGTATAATAGTAAAACTTTTTTATACTCAATTATATCATATTGTTCCCAATTGCTCCCATAGGACAAATAATTCTTGGTAATCTCAAATTTTCTTTTAAACACTGGATCTAAAAAACTATCAGCTTGGCGTAAGCCTCTACTCAAATTGTTAAAATCTTTACTCAGTAAATCTGAAATTTGTGAACAGCCCGAGCCAGTTCTCCCTGTAAGTCCTATTATTGTAAAATCTGTTCTATGCTTGTAAAGCTCCTTTAATTTCATATTTCTTTTCTAATTATTTTCTAATAAAATGCCCCCATTTTCTTTAAACCATTATGGCTTGTTCTTCACCCCTATATCAAAATTAACTTTTACGACTTACAGCTATAAAAATATTAATATTGAATTCTATTCATAATTACAGTTGTTGAACTATTTTTACTTTTAACCTCAACTTGGAAATTTTGAGCAACAGTTAGTTTTCTACCAATTTGTCGTTGACTTCTTTGGTGGTATTGGATATCAAAGCTAAGATGAATTTTCCTGTATTTATTTTCGACACCCTCTCATCTAGACGTCTTTATTTCAATGCATGCATGACCGTCGATCAGCCCATTTGTGATTTGTATTATGGATTCTGAAATAAAATCTCTTAACCCATATTAAATGTTATGTTTACGATTTATTTTAAATTCTATCGTTTTAATTTTGCGAGTTCTAATATTCACAATGAAAAGGACTCCACTCATTAAAAAAAATAAAAATCCTAGGTTTTATCTTGTACATAAAGTCATTCTGAATAATTTATAACTGATAACCGAGATTTTATCTTTACTTCAAGTTCATTTGACTTTACTTCACTTTTATCAGATAGATAATCTTCGAGATTCTTTAAGATAACTCTATTTATTTCACTTTCACGTATATATTTAAAATATAAACTATATTCCATGATTATTGATATTTTATTTTTCAGAATTCGATATTAATATGAAAAATCCAATATATTAAGTCTTTATTCATTGAACCAAATATAGGATAAATCGTCACTTAATAAATAAAAGTTTAGAATTTGTTTTTTGATAAATTTCAAAAGAAGTTTTTGTTGACACTACTGTCATCATTATTCTAGTTAACTACAATATTGGGATTCGATTCCTATTATATACTTAATAATCTTTTATTAATTCTTTACAATTTAGATCATATTTTGATATCATTTTTTGACTCAGATGATAAAAATCAACAAAATTCTTACGGAACTGGTTAGTTTTTTTTGATATTTCAGACACTTAAACAAATCGTTAGACTAATTTCCAGATTTTTATTTAATAGTTACTCTTAAAAAACAAAAACTACTTCTTTAATGAATATCTTTTTTGTTTATTTGATCAAGCAAGATTACTAGTGCATATTTAGGAAACATTCGCACAACGCTTCATAAGAGCACTTCTTAGATCTGTGGGATGGATAGTATAATTTAGATATAAAAACGAAAAAAATAATGAATAGATTAATTCTGGTTGGAAATGGCTTTGATCTGGCTCATGGATTAAAAACTAGCTATTGCCATTTTATATCCGATTATATAGCACGAGCAATAAATAATTTTTATAAAACGAATAATCATAACGATCTTCTGCTTTCTATACGTTTCAGAAGCACTGGCTACGGACATAGTCCTGAAGATAAGCACAAAAGTATAAAACCGGATGTCGCTTTAAAACATCTCAAAGAGTTAGAGCAAAACAGTAATTATTTTACAGTTGAATTTAAATCTTCATTTTTGAAAGAAACTATTCAAAAAATTAATACGCTTAATTGGGTAGACCTTGAAAATGATTATTTTGAAAGACTGCTAAAATGCAAGTCACTACAAACAGGTTATAGAATTGAAAATGTAAATAAGATTAATAAGGAGTTTGATTTTTTAAAAATTGAACTTGAAGATTATTTACTTCGAATACAAATGCCAATTTCATCTTTTCATTCGAAAGAATTATACGACTTGTTTTACGAGAGTATTATAGCAAGCGAAGTAGTAGGGTATAATATGAAAAATGATGAAAAACCAATGAAGGTACTGTTTTTAAGTTTTAATTACACAAATACAGTAGAAGCTTATTCGAAACCTAAGTATATGAATCAGAATGCAGCAGTTACTTACATTCATGGAAAACTTGATACGAATGAAAATCCTATAATATTTGGATTTGGAGATGAGTATAATAAAAATTATCTAGAATTTGAAGAACTAAAAACCAATGAACTACTAACACATATTAAATCGTTTGGTTATTTTAATGCTTCAAATTATCATGATTTAATGAAATTTTTAGAAGAGTCATCTTTTCAAGTTTATTCTGTTGGTCATTCTTTAGGTTTATCTGATAGAACAATGTTAAAAGAAGTGTTTGAACATGTAAATTGCAAATCTATAAAGATATTCTATTATAGTGATAGAAAAGACTTCACCAATAAAACATATGATATTTCTAAGCATTTTACTAATAAAGGAAGTATGAGAAAAAAAATTATTCCTTTTAATAAATCTGCTCCGATGCCTCAGCCACATGAAAAATATTGAAAGAGAAATAATCTCGTTTAAACGTCATATCTCATCAAAACATTAATACATCTTATTAAAGATGTAAACCCCACTAAAATTATGGTAGTATCTCACTAACTGTGTACGTTGAAAAGTTATTCTGGAAAATATTTGAGAAAATTTAAAAGCTCAAAAAAAAAAAAAATGGAAATAACTTTTATTATATTTTTTAAACCCCAGAGGCTATGATTATGATTCTAAATTCCAGCAGAGTATCTTCTTTTTTTATTTTAATTATGGTAATATTTTACAACTAACATGGGCATGCTATAATAGCATAATAATCTTCTATAATCTGATTGGATATCTGAATGCTTCCAACTACTAAATAAGAAATCATTAGGGGAGATTAGAAATTTGTTTTTTTCTCCAATCTTTTTTTCTTAATTCTGCTTTATAATTTTTATCAAATTTTGTTAGTGCACCTATTTAAAAAAAAAGCTTTAAGAGCCCATATTTACAGGGATTTTAAAATAAAGGTTTCGGAGCCTCTTTCGCCCTTAGTAGAAGTTTTAAAAAAACTTTAAAATCAACGACTTTAAACGTTGAAATAGTAAGGTTCTTATTCCCTCTTACCTAGCTTCAAAACACCGGTTATACCAACGTATAGTTTACCTATTAAAGCCATAAAGACCAATTATATCCCAAAGTACAATTCTATTTTCTGAAGCGAAGTCTTCCAAAAATTGAATGATACTACGGTAAGGACTAAGGCATTCCTTTTTATAAGTTCGTTTTCCGAATAAGTAATGACTATCTTTGCACGGAAATTCACAAAAATGAAAGCAATAGACAATTCTGAAAAAGATATTTTACATCCTCGAAATCTTCATCGTTCCCGATATGATTTTGAGCTCCTTATTGCAAATTGCCCAGAATTAAAAGAGCATGTTGCCATTAACATGCATGGAATTGAAACTATTGATTTCAGTAATCCTATAGCGGTAAAAATGCTTAACAAAGCTTTATTACAAACTTATTACGATATACAAAACTGGGATATTCCTCAGAATTATCTTTGCCCTCCTATTCCTGGAAGAGCTGATTATATTCATTATTTAGCTGACTTACTAACAGATACCAACAATGGAAATCTTCCTGAGGCTGCAGAAGTTTTAGGTTTAGATATTGGTACAGGAGCCAACTGTATTTATCCAATTTTAGGGAATGCCATTTACGATTGGAATTTTGTGGGTACGGATATCGATGAAAGAGCAATTGAAAATTGCAGTAGTATTATCGAAGCCAACCCTAAATTAATTGATGCCATCAGTTTGCAACAACAAACCGAATCTCGTTTTATTTTCAAAAACATCATTACAGCGGAAGATCGTTTTACTTTTACGATGTGTAATCCTCCTTTTCATTCTTCTGCCGAAGATGCTAACCAAAGTGCTTCCAGAAAAGTATCTAATTTAAATCCGAAGGAGAAGAAAAAAACAAATCCCGTTTTGAATTTCGGAGGTCATAATGCTGAATTGTGGTGCGAGGGTGGCGAAATTGGCTTTGTCACACAAATGATTTATGAAAGCACTAAATATGCCATGCAATGTTTATGGTTTACTACTTTAGTGTCTAAAAGAGAAAATCTTTCCAGCATATACAAAACATTAAACAAGGTAAATGCGGCTTCAATCAAAACAATCGACATGGCACAAGGTCAAAAAAACAGTCGAATTGTAGCCTGGACTTTCTTGACAGAAGCCCAACAAAAAGCCTGGAAGTTGTAATTGTGATACTTTAAACTCAGATTCTGCTATTTTAGAATCTCTCTTTGTTGTACCTTTAATGTAAATTGAATTTTATGGCTACGACAAAAGTATTACTCCAATTAGCGACGCTATTTTTGCTTGTAAGCTGTGCTTCCTCCAAAAAAGCAGTATTTGACGATTATGTTTTTAAAACAAAAACCGAAAAACAAGCGTATTCCAACTCTTACGATAAAGCCTTACCACTCTGGGGAATTCCGTATACGGAAGAAAATATAAAAACCAGTTACGGAACAGCACATATTATAATGGCGGGTCCTACAAATGGTAAAGCTTTAGTTTTACTCCATGGAATGGATGCCAGTTCCACCATGTGGTATCCCAATATTAAAACCTTAACCAAAAGCCACCGCATTTACGCTATCGATTTTTTGATGGAACCTGGGAAATCCACTTTGGCTACCAAGGCGCTTTCCTCAGAAGAAATAGTGAATTGGTACAATGAAATCCTCACTCATTACCAACTAAAAAACTTTGATTTGGTCGGAGCATCTCGCGGCGGTTGGATTGCCACCTTATTAGCGGCTCAAAAAGTCAATTCGATTGATAAAATTGTTTTGTTAAGCCCAGCTCAAACCTTTAAGTTTATTGACAAACCCAGAAAAACATCTTCCGCTTTATGGCTCAAACTTTTCCCCACTGAAAAGAAATTCACAAAAACCTTAAAAACATTCTCCACACATCCCGAAAAAATCAGTCCTATTTATAAAAGACAATTTTATTTGGCCAATAAATACGCTAAATCAAATTCGAGTATGTTACAAATGCAGCCTTTTTCAGAAGACGAATTGCAATCTATCAAAAATCCAGTTTTGATTTTAATTGGTGATCACGATGTTATTAATTCCGAAGAAAGTTTAAAACGGGCCGATAAATTTCTTCTACATAGTAAAACCCTAATGATAAAAGATGCGGGACATTTTTTAAGCATTGATCAATCCCAAAATGTAAATGAGGCTATGCTTCGTTTTTTAGAATAGTGCTCTTGGATAATTTTAGCCTAATTTATTTTATAGAATCCAAACTTAGTATCTTTACAAAACAAAACTTTTCATCCGTTCAAAATGAATTTTCAAGTAGCTTCAGATTATAGTCCAAAAGGAGATCAGCCACAAGCCATCCAAAAACTTGCCCAAGGCATCATCGATGGCGAAAAATATCAAACCTTACTAGGAGTTACGGGTTCCGGTAAAACCTTTACGGTTGCCAATGTGATCCAAGAAGTGCAAAGACCCACTTTGGTTCTAGCCCACAATAAAACCTTAGCAGCACAATTGTATTCGGAATTCAAACAATTTTTCCCCAATAATGCGGTCGAATATTTTGTTTCTTACTACGATTACTACCAACCCGAAGCCTTTATGCCTGTAACGGGGGTTTTTATCGAAAAAGATCTATCGATCAATGAAGAGCTCGAAAAAATGCGTTTGAGTACTACTTCGTCCTTACTATCAGGACGTCGTGATATTTTAGTAGTAGCCTCGGTTTCTTGTTTGTACGGTATTGGAAATCCTGTTGAATTTCAGAAAAATGTAATTGAAATTCACCGAGACCAAGTTATTTCCAGAACCAAATTATTACACAGTCTGGTCCAAAGTTTATATTCCAGAACAGAAGCTGATTTTACACCCGGAAATTTCAGAATCAAAGGCGATACTGTGGAAGTATATCCTAGTTATGCCGATGATGCCTTTAGAATTCACTTCTTTGGCGATGAAATTGAAGAAATAGAATCTTTTGATGCCAAGACATCTCTAGTAATTGAAAAGTTCCCCAAACTGACCATATATCCTGCCAATATGTTTGTGACCTCACCAGATGTGCTACAAGGTGCCATTTGGGAAATCCAGCAAGATTTGGTCAAACAAGTTGATTATTTTAAAGAAATAGGAAAACATTTAGAAGCAAAGCGACTTGAAGAACGAACCAATTTTGATTTAGAAATGATTCGTGAACTGGGCTATTGCTCCGGTATTGAGAACTACTCTAGATATTTAGACGGAAGAGAGGCTGGTACTCGCCCTTTCTGCTTGTTAGACTACTTCCCTGATGATTATTTAATGGTTGTGGATGAAAGTCACGTTACGATTTCACAAGTGCACGCCATGTATGGTGGTGACCGTAGCCGTAAAGAGAATCTAGTGGAATACGGTTTCCGTTTACCTGCTGCTATGGACAACAGACCTTTGAAATTTGAAGAGTTCGAAGCCATGCAAAATCAGGTCATTTACGTATCGGCTACTCCTGCCGATTACGAATTGCAAAAAACCGATGGGGTGTATGTTGAACAAGTGATTCGTCCTACCGGATTATTAGATCCTATTATAGAAATCAGACCTAGTTTGAATCAAATTGATGATTTGATCGAAGAAATCCACCTTCGTTGCGAACTGAACGAAAGAGTTTTAATCACCACTCTGACCAAAAGAATGGCTGAGGAATTAGCCAAATACTTAACTAAAGTAAACATTCGTTGCCGTTATATTCACTCGGATGTGGACACTTTAGAGCGTATCGAAATTATGCAGGATTTACGAAAAGGTATTTTTGATGTATTAATTGGAGTCAACTTGCTTCGTGAAGGATTAGATTTACCTGAAGTCTCACTGGTGGCCATACTGGACGCCGACAAAGAGGGTTTTTTACGTAGTCATCGATCACTGACCCAAACCATTGGTCGCGCCGCTAGGAATCTAAATGGAAAGGCCATTATGTATGCCGATAAAATTACGGCAAGCATGCAAAAAACAATTGACGAAACCAATTATCGTAGAACCAGACAGATTAACTTCAATACAGAACACGGTATTACTCCTCAGGCATTAAACAAAAAAATCGACAGTGCCTTTACTAAAAATCCATTGGTGGAATTGGAGCTAGGTCATCCGATACCTACTGCGGCCGAACCTCAAAAAGAATATTTATCTAAAGCGGAATTGGAGAAAGCCATTCGTGAGAAGCGAAAATCTATGGAAAAAGCAGCAAAAGAATTGGACTTTTTACAAGCTGCCAAATTAAGGGATGCTATTAAAAAATTACAAGAGCAATTGGTTTAATTGTGTTGTTCCTGAAAGACTTTCAATAAAAGGTTAGGATCTATCATGGCATGTGGTGCCTTTTCCATTAAATCCAGTACCCGCTTTACAGCAATTGGACTCAACCCCATTTCAATGGCGATTTGCTGTATGGCTACGGCCTCTTTTTTGTGCAAAATACCATCACAATGCATGATTAATGCCAATCTGTAGAACTGTTGAATACGTTGGAATTCTGATTTTATAATTTGAGGGGGATTTTCCTGATGAAATAGATCCTGAAAAACTTTAGAATCAATCTTTAGCTCCTGGGCAACCAACCACAAAAATGCCAATTCGCGTTTATGCAATTGACCATCAACTGTGGAGAAAGCGATCATTTCTAAAAGTAAACTTCTCTTTTCTTCTTGGGTATTCATCTATTTCTTATTTTTAGCTAAAATATTGTTTTTAAACCTAAAACACAAGAGAACTCATGATTCGAGGATCTTTCTTTTTTATTTTTTTGTCGCTTAGCATACTGGTAAATGCCCAACAACAAAGTACGGCTTCCAAAAATGTTTCCACCTTTACCATAGAGGCTCCACAACTCAAAACAAACAAAAAAATTTGGATCTATTTACCTGAAAATTATGCGGCTTCCACCAAAAAATACAGTGTCATTTACATGCAAGATGCTCAAAACTTATTTGATGCTAAGACTGCTTATGCTGGTGAATGGAATGTGGATGAGAAACTCGATAGCTTACAAGCACCTGTCATTGTGGTGGGTATTGAACATGGAAATGATAAACGTTTAGAAGAACTAACCCCTTATAAAAATGATAAATACGGTGGTGGAAATGCAGACCATTACCTTGATTTTATTACCCAAACCTTAAAACCCTATGTCGACCAAAACTACAAAACCAAACCCAAACCAAAAAACACCCTTATTATGGGAAGTTCTCTTGGCGGACTGTTCTCTTTTTACGCGGTTTTAAAATACCCTCAAGTTTTTGGAAAAGCCGGTGTTTTCTCTCCTTCCTTCTGGTTTTCCGATTCAATCTATACCCAAACAGCACAACTGCCTAAAATCAAAACCAAAATTTACTTTTTATGTGGAGACAAAGAAAGTGACGACATGGTCAAAGACATGACGAAGATGGAGCGTTTATTAGATAGTAAACGCTGTTATTGTCTTCATCTCACCCAATCAAAAATTGTAAAGGACGGGGTACATAACGAAAAACTCTGGCGAGATGGTTTTGTACAAGCGGTCCTTTGGCTGGGCTATTAACTACTAATTTAATTGAAACTAATATGGAACTAATTTTAAGAGCATTCAATTTAAAACTAAAACATACCTTCACGATTTCAAGAGAATCCATTGATTTTCAACCTTCGTTAATAGTAGAACTCAAAAGTGACGGGTTTTCAGGTTTTGGAGAAGCCACTTCAAATCCCTACTACAAAACAACGGTTCCCGTAATGATGCAGGATTTAGAAAAAATTAGGTCCCTTATTGAAAACACTCAAGACGAAACACCTGAAGTATTCTGGGCCAAAATCTATCCGTTTTTAAAACAGGATATGTTTGCTTTATGCGCTTTGGATATGGCCTATACGGATTTATATGCTCGAAAAAAAGGTAAGAAACTATATGAATTATGGGGCTACGATCCCCAAAACAATCCGCTCACTGATTATACGATTGGTATTGCCTCTATAGAAAAAATGGTTTCCAAAATGCAAGAACTACCTTGGCCTATCTATAAAATCAAATTAGGTACCCAAGAAGATATCGCCATTGTAAAAGAACTCAGAAAACATACTGACGCTATTTTTCGAATTGATGCTAATTGTGATTGGACCGTTGAAGAAACACTTCATAATGCTGTTGAATTAAAAAAATTAGGAGTAGAATTTTTAGAACAACCCTTAAAAGCGGACCATTGGGAAGGCCATAAAGAACTTTTTAAACATTCCGTTTTACCTATAATCGCAGATGAAAGCTGTATTCTTGAAGAAGATGTCGCCAAATGCTTTAACCATTTTCATGGTGTCAATGTGAAATTGGTGAAATGTGGTGGATTAACCCCTGCCAAACGCATGATTGAACAGGCTAAAAAGCTAGGCCTTAAAACGATGGTGGGTTGTATGACCGAATCTACAGTGGGGATCTCAGCCATTGCGCATTTACTACCACAACTTGATTATGTGGATATGGATGGCGCCTTGCTTTTGGCTGAAGATATTGCTACTGGTGTCACGATAAAAAATGGTGTAATCCATTATGCAGAACAAAACGGAACCGGTGTTACTTTACTCGAATAACATGAAAGTGGACCAATTTCCAGATCGAATTATAACACTTAACCAAGAGCCGTATTTGTATTTTGGAGGAACGGCCTATTTAGGTTTGCCTACCCTTGATGCTTTTCAAGAATTGGTTGTGAAAAACATTCTAAAGTGGGGAACCACTTATGGAAGTTCTAGAAGTGCCAATATAGAACTTAGCGCTTACGAACAGGGCGAAACTTTTTTAGCCAAACATATCAAATCCGAGGCGGCCGTTACCGTTTCATCGGGCATGTTGGCAGGGAAGCTAGCTATTGAACTCCTTAACGAACAAACAGACTGTTACTTTCACTTTCCCAACACTCATCCGGCTATCCAAGCTAGCAATAGTCTCCCCCTTTTTATAGCAGATCAATTACATCCAAGACTTAAAGACAAAACACCAGAAAGAATCACCCTACTTGCCGATGGCGTACCCTCCTATCAAACCAAAGCGATTGATTTAACCGTTTTAAAAGAGATTCCCCCTCATAAAGAAATTACACTACTTATAGATGAATCACATTCTTTAGGGATTTTGGGTGCCAATGGCTCGGGAATATATGCCGAGATCCATCTACCTCTCAAACGAAAAATCATGGTGTCTTCTTTGGGGAAAGCATTGGGTTTAACTGGTGGACTTATTGCCAGTGATACTTCTTTTATTAACCAAATTAAAAAGCAGACTACTTTTGTCTCTGCTGCTGGTATGAATCCTGCTTTTGTGCAAACCTTGGCTGATGCTTCATCCATTTACCAATCTCAACATCAAAAGTTATTGGAGAATCTACATTATATCGAACAAAAACTGCATAAAAGTCACAGCATCCACTTTGATAAAAACTATCCTCTACTGTATGTAGAAGATGAAAAAATCATTGAAATTTTAAAGGAAAACAAAATTATTATTGCTAATTTTAACTATCAGCAGCATGCTAAAGACATCAGTAGAATAGTCATTACAGCCCATCATCTCCATGAAGATTTAGACAAATTAATAACCATTTTGAACCACTATAATTCTAAATCTAAAATTGCCCTCTAATTGCTTTTAAAACGTACCTTTGTAAAAAATTAAACGATGACGAACAACGATATCCTAAAAAAACTTCGCGTAGCTTTAATGCTCCGTGACGACCAAATAGTTGAAATTTTAGAATTAGTAGATTTTAGAATTTCAAAATCAGAATTGGGAGCTTTTTTTAGAGCCGAAGATCATGAAAATTACATGGAATGTGGTGATCAGGTTTTGCGTAATTTCTTGAACGGATTGGTAATTCATTTAAGAGGAACCAAAGAAAACCCAAAAAACCCGACTGACGTTTTAGCCAAGCATAAAGCAGAAATTCCTAAAAAAGACAGTACAAAAGAAAGACCGGAATTTACCGCTAGCGCTAAAGATGCTGAAAAAGGAAGAGGGGATCAAAAACCTTCTAAAACTGGCCCAGCAGCGAAAAAGCCTTTCAAGAAAAACAACACGAAAACGGCACCTAAAGTACAAGTAGTAGAGAAAGTAATCTACAAAAACGGTAAAAACAAAAAATCATAACAGCGATTTTAGTTGACAAGGTTTTCACTTGTGAATCTCAATAAAGTAGTATAAAAAAGAAATCCATTCAAAAATTGAATGGATTTCTTTTTTTAGAATAGTGCGCTTCTTACACTTTTTTATTTAACATTAAATGGTCAATTTTAGTACTGCAAATCTCCGGATTTGCTCCAGGTGCCTGAGCCACTAAAGCTCCAACGGCACAAGCAAAATCAATTGCTCTTTGGGGTGTTTTCCCACTAAGCAAAGAGGCAATTAAAGCGGCTAAGAAAGAATCACCTGCTCCTACTGTATCCGCCACTTCAACGGGAAAACCTTCATTTTCATAAAGCTGTCCTTCCCACATCAACAAAGCGCCATGTTTTCCTTTAGTGACACACATTGCTTTTACATTGGTTTGTTCCGCTAAAAAGCGCATATTATCTTCTAAGCTAGTAAAAGGGGACTGCATCGCTGCAGCAATCTCTAACAATTCCTCATCATTGAACTTTATAAAATCAGCTGAATGCATCAGTTGCTCTAGGATTTCGTAAGTATAATGAGGTTTCCTTAAATTGACATCAAAAACCTTATAAGCCTTTGTTTTCAGCAATTCTTCCAAAGATTGTCTAGAAACCTGGTCTCTACAAACCAAGCTACCATAAATTAAAACATCAGCATCGGCCACTACTTTTTTAGCAAAATCGCTCAACACAATTTTATCCCAGGCCGATGGATAACTAATTTCATAACTGGCAGAACCACGTTCATTCAAAGTCACATTGACTAATCCGGTTGGAAAATTTTCAGTTTGCATAATAGCCGTGGTTTCAAGCCCCAAACTTGTTACTTGATCAATAATCGCTTTCCCATCTTCATCTTTTCCTACGCAGCTAATCATGGCCACTTCCCAACCTAATGTCTTCATACGTAAAGCTACATTTAGTGGTGCTCCACCAATCTTTTTTTCATTGGCAAAAACATCCCAAAGCACCTCTCCGTAGGCCACTGCCTTAAGGTTTTTTCCGTTATTCATTCTAAAATTATTTTATATTAATGTTATTCTACTTGTATAAACTGAAGCTTATAATCATTTATTGTTTTTCTTACCGTAATTAGCTTTCATCTCCTCTTGCTCCTTCTCTAATTACGGTCCGATCAACACTTACCAAGACTTTACAAATTAATAACCTGGGTTTTGTTTGTATAACCCTTGACTGAAATTAATCTGTTTCAATGGAATTGGACAGTACTCTTCTTTATGCGCATCAAAAAAGGCATCTTGATAGTATGCACGTTTTGTTTTTTCACCGGCATAGAAGTTATTCATTACCTGATCCGTAACCCCCCAACGAACTAAATCAAAGAAACGATTTCCTTCCATGGCCAATTCTAAACGACGCTCCCAACGCATGGCTTTACGAGCAAAATCTTGTGTCCAGTTGCAATTAACCCCATCTTCATACGTATTGATTTTAAAGTTATTTACATAGGGAAGTCTTCCTGTACTTTGAGCAGCTCTTTCTCTAATTTGATTGATTAGTGGTAAAGCTTCGGTTTGTCTTCCTAATTCAATTAAAGCTTCCGCACGCATCAAAATCAAATCGGCATAACGAATTTGTATTCTGTTTTTAGAATTTCCATAAAATGGATCAATATTCACTACACAACTACAGCTTGGTGCTACATTTTCTTTTAAGGAAGCAAAATAGCCGTAAGTCCCCGGAGAGCGCACCCAAGCCTCTACATATAAAAATTCCGGATCGTATTTATAAGGCAAACCAGGCATAGCCACGGTATGATACAATCTAGGATCAACCGTATTGGCCGCTACATTTTTATAATCAAAATCCTGATTGTTATAGGTATCAAATTCTGGTAAACCATTGCTACCGGTTTTAAAAGCATTTACTAAATTTTGACTTGGTTTGTGGAAATCACAACATCCTAAACCTTGCGGAGTAGAAAGTACATCTGAAAAATTTAATCTTCCATATAAAGTACCATCGTTATCTGAAAATTGAATCGAAAAGAGCGCTTCTGCTCCATTTTCAAAGTTTCCTGGCAAAAAGTTATTGGCAAAATCAGGCTCTAAACTTGCTTTCCCCATCACTTTATCTGTTGCGGCAATCACTTCTTGTAAATGTTGTTGATTGATGCCCGTAACCTTAAATGTCTCATCTTGCGTATAAGCTTGATACAAACGAGTTTTGGCTAAATAAGCATAAGCAGCCTTTTGAGTAGCACGTCCAACTTGTGGTTGTGTTTCTGGTAAATTAGCCGCGGCTACTTGAAAATCTTCGGCAATTTTTTCCCAAAGTTCCTCATTTGTCAACGCTTTGTTCGAAATCGTTTTATAGTCTTCCACTGGAATATCTTCGGTGATATAGGGAACATTTCTAAACATAATTTTCAACATAAAATAAAAATGTCCTCTTAAAAAACGCATTTCAGCGATACGTGTTTTCTTGAGCGGGTAATCAGCTTCCGAAATTTGCTCTAGTGCTTTCAATGCTTTATTAGCTCTTGAAACTCCTACATAACTAATATACCAAAAAGAATCTAACTCACCAAAATCAGGTCTGATATTATTAGACACTTCAAAAAAGTGAAAATCCTGAAGATCATTGGTTCCGCTTCCGCCTTTGTAAGCATCATCAGAACGCACATTTCCAAAAGGCCACAAACTGTAAGGCGAATCATAATGATCATTTCCTAACTGTGCATAAGCGGCATTCATAAACCCTTCTACCGTTGTTGGCGTAACAATATCTTCTTCAGCTAATATGCCTCGAGGATTATTTTCCAGAAAATCGGAACAGGATGCAAGTAATCCCAGCACAAAAAACCCTGTTATATATACTATTTTTTTCATTTTTTTTGATTTAATCTTTTATTATAAAGTAAAATTAAGACCAGCTGTAAAGGTGGTTGACTGCGGATAACCAAAGCCTGCATTCTCAGGATCAACACCCGTGAAATTTTTAGCATCAAGGATCAATAAATTTTGCCCACTGATGAAGAATCTAAAGCTTTCCATATTCATTTTTTTCAATACATCTTTTGGCAAGCTGTATCCAAATTGCAAAACACGTAACTTAAGATAGTTTCCATTTTCCACGTAATAAGTGGAGAATCTAGACTCTGCATTTCTATCTACAGTAGTCAAAGCTGGAATCGTAGAATTTGGATTATCTACCGACCACGCATTCAACAATCGAGTTCCTTTGTTAGACCCTACGTCATCAACACTCCAAAAATCAGTTTGAAACTTCGTATTATTGATTACATCAACATTACTTACCCCTTCCCAGAATGTCGAGAAATCGAAATTTTTATAGTTCAATCCTAAATTAAACCCATAAAGTAAACGAGCGTTTGGATTCCCTATCCATGTACGATCTTTATCGGTAATAGCTCCATCTCCATTTAAATCTTGATAGCGAATTCTTCCCAATCCTTTCCCTTCCTGAATGGCTGAGTTGTCTACTTCGCTCTGGCTTTTAAATAATCCATCAGTCACATAACCGTACATTGAATTAACTGGTCGACCCAAAATATTGTCATTCAATCCGTCTCCTCCATAATTATTTCTTACTTCATCCGGCAATTGTGTGATTTTATTCTTGTTCCCTGACACATTAGCTGAAATATCATATTTCAAACCAAATGAAGTTTCATCGTGGTATCCTAAAGTAAATTCCCATCCTTCATTTTCCATCGAAGCACCGTTTACCCAACGATTTCCACCTTCACCTATTACGCCTAAAAATGGTGGTAATACCAAGATATCTTCTGTTTTCTTGATGTAATAATCAACCGATCCGCTTAATTTTTGTTTGAATAATCCAAAATCTAAACCAATGTTGGTTTGCGTAGTGGTTTCCCATTTTAAATTATCATTACCCGATTGCGTAGCGATAAAACCCGAAGGAAGTAATCCATTTCCATTTCCTGCAATATCATAAGCTGTACCAAAAGAGGTCGCCCAAGTCGGACTTCCACCAGCATAGCTAGCCAAATACAAACTGTAAACCGCTGTATTACTGATTTCCTGATTTCCGGTCTGTCCCCATCCTGCACGCAGTTTTAAATCAGAGAAAACTGGCGCATTATTTTTGATGAAATTTTCATTACTGATTCTCCACCCAGCTGAAACCGCTGGAAAAGTTCCGAATTGATTGTTTTTACCAAAACGAGATGAACCATCGCGACGAATTGTAGCCGAAAGTAAATAACGATTATCAAACTCGTAATCCGCCTTTCCAAAATAAGAAAGCAAAGAGTAGGATGTTGATGTTCCACTTGTAAATGATTCTCCTGTTCCTGCATCAGGATACATATAATCTGGTGTTTCAATCAAAAAGTCGTTTTTACGTAAAGTCGTGGTATCAAACATCTCTTTGTACATCTCCGTTCCTGCCATTAAATTCAAATTACTTTTTCCGAAATTCAAACTATAAATTGCCGTGTTGGTCCATGTCCATTTATCGCTCACCGATTGATCAATAGTCACCGATGACTGATCGTTTTGCAAATAACCTGATTGGTAACTGCGTTGCAAAGTGCGTTTTTTATAAGACCCATAATCGATACCAAAACTACTTCTAATATGAAGATTTTTGATTACTTCTAAATCAGCATACATATTTCCGAAAAGACGCAAATAATCGTATTTATTGTCTTTATTATATTCTAAAAGACGAACCGGATTTTGCCTGTCGTTCATTCCTCCAACAGGTCCTCCCCAACCTTTACCGTCAACGGTACGTATTGGAATAATAGGCACAGCACGAAGCGCCTGTTCTAAAACTCCCGGATCAGTTACTTCGTTGGTACGGTTCATGGAAAAATTTTCTCCAATAACCAATTTACCGTCGAAATACTTATAAGAGCTATTCATACGGGCCGAAATTCTTTCAAAATCCGTTGTTTTGACCACACCTTCATTTCCATAATACCCCAACGAAAAAACATAACTTCCTTTATCTGAAGCATTGGAAACCGATAAATCATACGATTTAGCTATTCCAGTTTGCGAGATCGCATCATACCAATTTGTATCTGCTGATTTCAGGGTTTTAGCCGCATCTAAATATTCTGGAATCAATATCTTATTTAATTGTGGTTTACCGTTATTTACAGCCCAATCAAATTGATAACGTAAGTTATTACTATTTGGGTTTTGACCATCGTTAATATTGGCTTGCCATAATGCCTGACCAAATTGATCTGCATTGAGTACCTCTAACTTTCTTGAATAATTAGAAAGAGAAGTATACGTATTAAAATTAATTCTCATTTTACCCTCTTTTCCCTTTTTGGTCGTGATGATAATAACCCCATTAGAGGCGCGAGAACCATAAATACTAGCCGAGGATGCATCTTTTAAAACCTGAATCGATTCAATATCATTTGGGTTTAATTCCTGCATTCCTGATTTGGTAGGCATACCATCTATTACATAAAGAGGATCTGTGTTGTTTAAAGTTCCAACACCACGAATGATCACTTTTGTATTTCCTCCACTAGGAGAACCATCAGACGAAATTTTCACCCCGGCCACTCTTCCTTGCAGCGCTTTAATGGGATTAGGTTCTGGTTGTTTCATGACTTGTTTCATGTCCACAACGGCTACAGCACCAGTAATATCGGTCTTTTTCTGTTTTGAGTAACCTGTTACTACAACTTCATTCAGTTGATTGTTATTCGGTTTTAGTGTTATTTTGATTAGGTTTTGTCCTTTAACAGGAATCGATTGCGATCCATATCCGATAAAAGAAACCACAATTGTGGCCTCTGCATCAATTTCTTGGAAAGAAAAATTTCCATCAAAATCGGCTACTGTACTGGTATTGGTTCCTGAAATAATAATAGTGGCTCCAGGAAGTGGCATTCCGTCATCTGACGAAACCACCGTTCCTTTAATCCCGCCTTCCTGTGCACTCATCATCAGCACTGGAAGGAAGAAAAATAGAAAATAAATAATTTTACTTTTCATAATTAATGGTTTTGGTTTTGGTTTTAGTTTATATTTAATTGGTTGTATACGAGATTACTCAATTCGATTCCTTGGTTTGAAGAAACGGACAGATTGGTAAATGGCTGGCTTGAGAAAAAGATTTCGGTCATCACTTTTTCGCCATTATTGTAAAATATTTCAATGGATGTTTTGTCTAAAATGATTTTAAAAACCCCTTCCTTTTGGTTGCCATCTAATCCTGCTTTGCTGATCGTTGAAGCAAACTTATCTGAGAAATCATTTTTACCAGATTTTGAACGATCCACAAATAAATAGTGCTCTGAATTATTGATCCCAAAAATCAAAGATTCTCCCGCTTTATTAGAAAGTGTAAAACTGTAGTTATCTTGTTTAAGGTTTTTTATATTAAAACTGATCATCGCCTTGGTTAAATCAATTTTACCAGCTTCAAGCATCGCTAATTGTCCTTTTCCTTTTAGACTCTTCTTAGTAATCGTTTTAGAAATATATCTATTGATTTCCTTCACCGGATTATTAATCAAACTATAGTCATTTCCCTTTTTGATTAACTGAATTTCTCGAGCAATTGTCGTACTGCTTCTCCACGCTGTAGTAGGAACTTGTTGCGCATAATCCCAATTGGACATCCATCCAATAAATAATCGTCGTCCATCAGCACCGGGTACATTATTCCAAGTAACGCCTGCATAGTTATCTTTACCGTAGTCAATCCAAACGGCTTTTTCCTTTTCTACTCTTTTAGCAAAGTTGGCATCAAGTGTAAACGTAGTTCCATCAAAGTCACCGATAAAATATTGGGTTCCTGAACCTCCATTGGCGCCGCCTGGGTTTAAATTTTGAATGAGCGCCCATTTGGTTTCATTAGTGCCTTTTACTTTTATTGGAAAGAAATCTGGACATTCCCAAACCCCTCCGTGAGCACCAATGTTTTTTCCAAACTCAGACAAATATTTCCATTCTTTCAAGTTTTTAGAGCTATAGAACTGAGTTCGGTCCTGCGCAGCAACAGCCATAATCCATTGCTGATGAATTTCATCCCAATTCACCTTTGGATCACGAAAATCACGAATTCCAGGATTCTTCACAACAGGGTTTCCTTCCTCAAACTTCCGCCATGTAAAACCATTATCATTCGAATAGGCAATGTCTTGTTGTTCCACATCAATTTTACCTTCTTTTTCTTTGGTCATATCATGCAGGGTATAAATTGCAACAATAGGCGCCAATTTTCCTGTACCTAAACCTGAAGTATTATGTGTATCTACAACTGCACTTCCTGAAAAAATGTATTTGTCATTCTCGGGATATAACGCAATAGGTTGCTCCACCCATTTTACTAAATCTTTACTAATAGCATGTCCCCAATGCATAGGTCCCCAAACACTTTTATCGGGATAATATTGGTAAAACAAATGATAATATCCATCAGCATAGAACATTCCGTTGGGATCGTTCATCCATCCTTTTTTGGGTGTAAAATGAAAATTAGGTCGATACATTTGTTCCTCTACGGTAGTGGATACAGAAACAGCAGTATTTTGTCCAACAGCTGAAAAGGGTTTAACTCCTCCTATTGAAAGGAGTATCGCACTATAAAATGCTAGGGGTAGATGTTTCGTTGATTTCATTTTTTTTGATATTTTTTTTGGTTAGATTTTCGCTTAATATTTCTAAAGACATTCCTTTGGTTTCCGGCATGATAAAAATGACAAACAGTAATTGTAACACCATCATCAAGGCAAAGATTAAGAAGACAACTTCTGGTCCTATCTCTGAGAATAACATCGGAATTAAAGAAGGAATAATCGCGGCCAAGACCCAATGCACTGAACTTCCAAAAGCTTGTCCTGAAGCCCTAATATGGTTTGGAAAAATTTCTGAGATGAATACCCAAATAACAGCTCCTTGCCCAATGGCGTGTGAAGCGATGAATAAGAAAAGAAAAATAGGTACTGATAATCCTCCCCAATTGTAATAAAAAGCGGCTGAGACTAATCCTAAAGAAATGATGTATCCGATAGAACCAATATACATCAATAACTTTCTTCCTAATTTGTCAATTAAGGCCACTCCTATTAAAGTGAAAATAAGATTGGTGATCCCAATTCCGATACTACTCAATAGAGCCGTGTTTTGTCCTAAACCTGCTTCTTCAAAAATCCTTGGTGCATAATATAAAAAGGCATTTATTCCAGAAAACTGATTAAAAAACGCAATTAAGAAAGCCAGAATCAAAGGGAAACGGTATTTTTTCATGAAAATGTTCTCATGTTTGGTAGTGCCATTTTCTCTTGAATCATCCATAAGATCCGTAAGGTCTGCTGATGGATCAATTTGAAACAACACTTTACGTGCCTCTTCATCACGGTTTTTAGATAGTAACCATCTCGGACTTTCAGGAATTGTCAATATGAAAAGTATATAAATGACAGAAGGAATAGCCTGAACACCCACCATCCAACGCCAAGCGTTTTCTCCAATATCTTTTAAAAAGTAATTCGATATAAAGGCAATTAAGATTCCCAATACAATATTAAACTGATATAACGCCACTAGACGACCACGTTTGTCAGCTGGAGCAATTTCAGAAACATAAGCTGGAGCGGCTATGGTTGAAGCACCAACACCTAAACCTCCAATAAATCTGAAAGCAGCAAAAACAAATGGATCATTGGCAAAAGAAGCACCAATGGCTGAAATAAAGTATAGAATCCCTATCCAAAATAAGGTTTTTTTACGACCTATTTTATCCGTGGGAATTCCCCCAAAAATGGCACCTACAACTGTACCCCAAAGCGCCATTGCCATCACAACAGATCCATGAAAAGCATCAGATGAATGCCAAAGAAGCTGCAATTGTTTATCAGCTCCAGAAATAACTACGGTATCAAAACCGAATAGAAAACCTGCTAGTGCAGCAGTAACAGACCAAATCAATATCTTATTCATTGTAGATGTATTAAAAACTTGTTGCTAAGATATCCGCAATAAAAACAACTTATTTTTAATGATGTTACAATTTAATTCTATAATTATTGATAGTTTCTCATTTAATCAGCAAAGCCTTTATTTACAAGGCTTTACATGAATTAAAAATTATCTACGAAAACCGTGTAGTTACGATTTTGTTACATAAGGTACAAAATTGATACCTGATTTGTTACCATTTGAAAACAATACTAATTGGATGATTTGTATTCCTTTGGTGAAATTCCAAATTTATTCTTAAAAGCTGTAGAAAAATAGTTTGGAGAAGAAAATCCAAGGGAGTAGGCAATTTCAGAAATATTCATATTATTAGCCTTTAAAAGCTCTGCTGCCTTCTCTAATTTTACATTATTAATATGATCACTAATATTAATTCCGATAATGGCTTTTACCTTTCGATACAACTGCACTCTGGAAACTCCAAGTTTATCCGCTAAATCTTCAACAGAGAATTTAGGGTCTTCCACATTTCGCGTAATCATATCATTCATTTTGGTAATGAAAGCTTGTTCTTGATTCCCAAATTTAGACTCAGGCTCCACACGATAGATGTTATTGGTATAATAGTAACGAAGCTTTTCCCTGTTGAAAAGTAAGCTCGAAATGGACTGCTTTAAAATAGCCAGACTAAAAGGTTTAGTGAGATATTGATCAACCCCGCTTTGCAATCCTTTCAAAACAGCTTCTTTGTTACTTTGAGCCGTTAAAATAATAATGGGAATATGCGAAGAACGCAGATCCTTTTTTAATTCCTTACTAATTTCATAACCATCTTTGTCTACCAAATTAATGTCGCAAATAATGATATCGGGAACAATTTCCATCGTTTTTTCAATAGCATCACTTCCGTCTGAAGTATGTACTACATATTCATTTGATAATTTAGACTTTAAAAAGGCCACCAAATCGATGTTGTCTTCTATAACCAATAGCGTATGTTTTTCTGATTCCGCAATATCCTTCACTTCATTCAAATCATTTTCTATATCTAAATTATCTGTTACTAAATTGGGCGTAATGGGTAGATTTTCTGCTTTATTGACGATCTCTGAAGGCTGCAAATGACTACTTCCTTTTAAGAGCGTAATGACAAATTCACTTCCTTGTTTGGATTTTAATTCTATTGTCCCTTGATGTAAAAGCACAAATTCTTTGGAAAGATGAAGTCCTATTCCTGAACTATTTTTATTATTATTCGAAGCTCTAAAGAAAGGATTAAAAACATTAGACCATTCATTTTCAGGAATTCCAATCCCCGAATCCTTACAACTAATTTTAACCGTATTGTCTTGGTTTTCCACAATTGAAATCGCTATTTTCCCATTATCAGGAGTGAATTTGAAGGCATTAGAGAGTAAATTGAAGTACACTTTATCCATCAATCCACGATCAATATACAATTCCAGATTTTTGTTTTTACAACTAAGCTGAAAATCTATATTTCTACGAGCAGCTTCGCCTTTAAAGTTGGTCATGACCTCGTTTGTAAAATCATAAATCTTAGTATTGGTGGCTCTTAAGGTAAATTTTTGCTCTTCAATTTTTCTAAAATCCAACAGCTGATTGATCAATCTCAGTAATCTATTAGAGTTTTTGTGAATTAACTTTACTTCATCAATAAGTGCTGTTCCTTTAATTTTTTCATTTTCAATTAACGATTCCACATAACTCATAATTAAAGTGATGGGTGTTTTAAATTCATGCGAAAGACCTGTAAAGAAATTCAATTTTGCTTCATTGCTTCTCTGCGCTATTTGGGCCATTTCTTGAATTTCATTATTCTGATCAATGACCGTTTGATTAATCCTTTCGAGTTGTTTCTTTTTTCTGGATATAGAAATAGTCGAATAAATACTGTACAGGGTTAAACTCAAAATAATCACCAAGAAAAAGCTCAGCAACCGAACCAGATTATTCTGAGAAGCATATTCCCTTTCCTGCACGTTTATCGCTCCTTGCTGCGACTCAATAACACTTTGTTGCTGATCGACTTTATCCATTTGGTTCTCAATAATTTCAGCATTGTTTTGGTCGATCACAATGGTACTGAGAATATTATTTTTAGAAACGGCCTCTTTATTATACATCTTTAAAGCCAATTTTAAAGCTTCATTGCCTCCTGTGGGATATAAAATGGTCGCATTTAAAACACCGCTTTTCACCAACTCTATACCACCATTAACTGTATTGAGTCCATCAACGCCAATAAATTTAATTTTCTTTTCTAAGCCTACTGTTTTAGCCGTTTCCCAGGCACTTAAAGCCATCCGATCATTGTGGGCAAAAATATATTCGATGTCAGGGTTTTGTGAAAGAATGGTTTTTAAGGGCACCTTAACCGATTCACCCTCCCAGTCGCCTTGAATCGTGTTTTCCACTTTGAATCGCTTGTTTTCATGGATTACCTGATCAAATCCTAAACTACGTTCATAGGCTGGCGACGAACCATTTGCACCCGTAATTTCAATAATTTTACCGGAACCTTTACTGTGCGAAATAATATAGCGAGCAGCGATTCTACCAATTTCAATATTATCCGCCCCTAGGTATGCCGTATACTTTTCGCCCTCAATTTTTCGATCTACTACCAGAACTGGAATACCCGCTTTTATCGATTTTTCAACAACGGCTGTCAGCGGTTTAGACTCAATTGGAGATACAATAATAACATCTACTTTATTAGAGATGAATCTTTCAATGTCCTCAATCTGTTTTTCTATATTGTTATTGGCATCACTGATCTTGAGTTGGATTTCTGGTCGAAGAGATGCTTCCACTCTTATCGAGCCATTCATTTGTTTGCGCCAATCATCTGTAGTCATGGCTTGCGAAAATCCCACTTTGATTTTATCCCCCTGTTTTTGTTTACAGGAAACGAAACTTAATGATGCTACCAAAAGCATCAAAATATATTTTACAAATTGATACATGAATTTACGAGTTTAGGTAAATAGAAATGAGTTCTTAAAGCTGCTTCTTGAATCCACGACTTGTCAAAATAATTAGGAAGGTTTATTTTGTTATGACAAGCAAGAAGGGAATATACACTTCAGAAAGTAAAATTAAACTTTTATTTCATCTAAGCAAACCAGTAAGTGAATATCTACGCATAATAAAGAGCATCAATACAACACATTACCTTGCTTTCGCAAATAAACCCTACATCAATTCCTCTACAAATCACTTAGAGGTATTTTTATTTTTGAATACATTCTGTCCTATTCTTTCAAAAAAGTGATCTTTAAAAGTCGCGCCAATGGGCAATTCCTTAGCGTTGATAAAAACCGAAAAACTATCGGTAGATTCAATTTGCTTCAGCGCAACAACATAGGATTTGTGAATCTGAATAAACTCCATTTCAGGAAGTGATTCTAGTACATTTCTCAGCGAAGAGTGCGTGATAATTTGCTGTTTTTGAGTATGAACACAAACATAGTTCTGAAGACTTTCTACATACAGAATATCATTTAAAAACAACTTCTGAAATTTATTTTTGCCATCTGTTTTCACAAAAATAAAATCGGCTGTATGGTTGGTAGCAGCCACCGCTTTGGAGTCTCCATTTAGTTTAGAGACCGCTTGGTAAAAACGCTCAAAGGCAATGGGCTTCAGTAAATAATCAACGGCATTTAATTCATACCCTTCTAAAGCAAAATCAGGATAGGCCGTTGTAAAAATAACTCTTATCTCTTTGGAAATAATTTTAGAAAGCTGCAACCCTGTCAACTGAGGCATTTGAATATCCAAAAAAATCACATCCACACTTTGTGTATTGAGAAATTCTAAGGCTTTTAATGGATCATTAAAAACGCCCACTTTCTCGAGAAAAGAAACTTTCTGGATGTAATTCTCTAAAATACGAGTTGCTGGCGGCTCATCATCCACTATGATACATTTAAACTTCATATAGCTGCTTTTAATTGTTCACCACTGATCTCTATCAAGCCTTACATTAATTGATCTTACTTACACCCCCTTCTCATTAGTGTGTACGACTCCTCTTATTGCGTTAAAGGTATTCTTAAATACGTTTTAAAGATATCATTTTCTGCTGTTTTTTCAAGTATAAACTGCGTTTTATACGCATATTCCAAACGCTTCCTCAAATTCTCAAAACCAATTCCAGTTGAAGAATACTTTTCCCCTTCCACATTATAGTTAAAGGTAGTAACCTCCAAAAAACCGACCTTTATTTTAATATCAATTACGGCCTTTTTATGCACATCATTTAATTTTCCATGCTTGAAGACATTCTCTATAAAATGAATTAAAACTGCTGAAAGGATTTTTTCCGTTGTATAAGAACCTTCAATTTGGAAATCTAAAAAAAGTTGATCTTCAAACCTTTTTTGCTGCAAATGAATATAGTTTTGAATAAACAGTATTTCTTTCGAAAGTACAGCCTCATCTTTATCGGTCTCTGTAATGACATAGCGCAATAAATCCGAAAGCACTAAAACATCATTAGCCATGTCATCCTCTTTTAGTATTAATTGACTATAAAACGAATTGAGCGTATTGAATAAAAAATGCGGGCTCACTTGTGACTTTAGCATCTGAAACTCTGCTTTTTTATTCTCCAAGAGTAATTCTTGATTTTGTTGTTGGGTACTTTGAAACTGCCAAAACAAATAACTTAAGGCACTAAAAATCACTGCCGGTAGTCCAAAAAACAAATTATCACGCAGGTAAAAACTCCATACTCTGGTTTCTTCAGCATAGTTATGAATTCCAGTAATTTGAAATACGATCACTTCTTGAATCAAATAACGTATTGCTGTAAAAAGAATTAATGAAAAGGGGATCGTCAAAAAATAAAAATGAATTTTCTTCTTGTTCAAAAACCAATCACAAAAAGTATAAAAATTGATAATATAGACCACAAAGACAGCAAGTAAAAATGTTCCGATAATCCACAAATACAGTTTGGTGGAATCCAATATAGCAATCCGATTGTTTATCCCATAATCCCAAAGACAGTACGTCAAAAACAATCCTAGGAAAAGGACAATGTGATAATAGAACGGAATTTTTAGTTTCATAATACGCTGGTTGTACTTTCAAAAATACAACTATCACCTTATAAAAAAAGACTATTTATACAAAACCGCAGTTTCTTGGGACCTACCATCAAAAATAGTATATCAAATTTTTCGACCACTACTACTAAGGGTTGATCATTCCAAAGCTGCTGTTGATCAAAAACGCAAAATCCAACTCAAAGGCTAGGCTACATTTGCGATGAATTTAAAACCAATTACCATGAAAAAAATCACCTTATTACTATTGCTTATTTTTGCATTTCAGTCCATCCTAGGACAATCTAAAAAGAAACAAATTCTTTTAATCGGTACTTTTCACTTTGAAAACCCGGGCTTAGATGTTGCCAAAGTAAATACCTTTAATGTACTGAGTACCAAAAGCCAACAAGAACTAGAAGACATCAGTACTAAAATAAAAGCATTTGGCCCTGATAAAATATTTATAGAATGGAATTATGAAAAACAAGCGCAATTGGATAAATTCTACGGAAAAAACACCGATAGTTTACTGCTTAAAAAGGCCGATGAACGCGTACAACTAGCCTTAAGAACCGCCAAAAAGTTAGGCCACAAAAAGCTCTTCGCCATTGACTACAACAAAACTACCTTTCCTTATGATAGTTTGGTACAAGGAATGAAGCAGGCCAATCAACTTGATTTACTCAAAAGAAGCGAAGAAGAAATGATCGCTTTTGAAAAAAGCACCAATCAAAAAATAGCCACCTCTTCCCTAACCGACTTACTATTGCATTTCAATACTAAAAAAACAATGGAACAAGACTTGAGATGGTACCATGAAATCGCTCTAAGAGGAGGTAACACGGACAATTTTGTGGGCGCTTATTTGGTTTCAGAATGGTACCGAAGAAACCTATATATGTATGCGCTGATCCAGAAACTAACCCAAAATACGGATAACAAAATAATGGTTTTACTTGGAGCAAGCCACGCAGCGATGCTCAGAGAGTTCATCGCCTATGATCCTACTTTTGAATTGGTAGAGTTGTCCACCGTCCTAAAACAATAGCGCTATTGTTTAAAATGAAAAATCCATTCCGAAAACGGAATGGATTTTTTATGTTTTGAAAATGCACCGTAATGAATCTTCTTTTGCTTGTATCTTATTTAGATAATGCAGCTTTAACTTGATCAGCAGCTTCTTGGAATTGAACTGCAGATAAAATTGGCATACCTGAATTGTCAATTAATTCTTTTGCAATTTCAGCATTTGTTCCTTGCAAACGAACAATAATAGGCACATTGATTGCATCACCCATATTTTTGTAAGCATCAACAACTCCTTGCGCCACACGGTCACAACGAACGATTCCACCAAAAATATTAATCAAAATAGCTTTTACGTTAGGATCTTTTAAGATAATACGGAAAGCCGTTTCAACACGTTTAGCATCAGCAGTTCCACCTACGTCTAAGAAGTTAGCAGGCTCAAAACCAGCATACTTAATTAAGTCCATAGTAGCCATTGCAAGACCAGCACCGTTTACCATACATCCAACTGTTCCGTCAAGATCTACGTAATTCAATCCTACTTCTTTAGCTTCAACCTCGATTGGATTCTCCTCACGGATATCACGCATTTCAGCATATTTAGGTTGTCTGTATAAAGCATTATCATCGATATTTACTTTAGCATCAACCGCCATAATTTTATTATCTGAAGTTTTAAGAACTGGGTTAATCTCAAACATAGAAGCATCAGAACCAATGTAAGCATTGTATAATGAATCAATGAATTTTACCATTTCTTTAAAAGCATTTCCAGAAAGACCTAAGTTAAAAGCAATTCTTCTTGCTTGAAAACCTTGTAATCCAACATTAGGATCAACTTCTTCAGTAAAAATTAAATGTGGTGTGTGTTCAGCAACTTCTTCAATATCCATTCCACCTTCTGTAGAATACATAATCATGTTACGACCTGTACCTCTATTCAATAAAACAGAAACATAAAATTCAGAAGTTTCGCTTTCACCAGGATAGTATACATCTTCAGCAACTAAAATCTTATTCACTTTCTTACCTTCAGCAGAAGTCTGAGGTGTGATCAATTGCATTCCGATAATTTGTTCTGCAATTTCTTCAACCTGTTGCAAGTTTTTAGCCAACTTCACTCCACCACCTTTTCCACGTCCACCTGCGTGAATCTGTGCTTTTATCACGTGCCATCCTGTACCAGTTTCGGCAGTTAATTGTTTTGCAGCAGCTACAGCTTCAACCGCATTATTAGCCACAATTCCGCGTTGAATGCGTACTCCGTAACTAGCTAAAATTTCTTTTCCTTGATATTCGTGTATGTTCATAATATAGAATTTGTCTGGTTCTGAATTTATTTCAGAATAAAAGTGCGACAAAAGTAGCAAAATTCAACTTAATAGTAAAATCTTTTTCACTTAAAAAATCGTTCCGATCCATATTGAGAGTATATTCCATTTTCACGCCAAAAAAACGTTAAAAAATTGTGGGTTAAACGTTAACTCTAAAACACTATATCGTTTGAGATTTAACAAAAAACACTACGGAATCACTACCTATTTGCCGATTTTTCCTAATATAATTCAAAACCTATTGTCAAATTGATATTTCGCAACGCCTTCTGTAAAATTATTAGCATTTAAGAACCGTTTTTCTAATATTCCAACAAAAATGTAAGCCAAAGTTTAATTTCAATACATTATATTTAACGAAATCTTTATTTTTGTAGAAAAAATATCAAGAATGAAAGTTAAAGAACAAGGGCTTTATTTGCCTGAATTTGAACACGACAATTGTGGTGCAGGATTTATTTGTAATTTGAATGGTATTAAATCAAATGATATTATTCACAAAGCATTGGATATCTTAATAAA
This sequence comes from Flavobacterium sp. OHVDL-2026-0007, assembly GCF_059882335.1. Classification (NCBI taxonomy): domain Bacteria; kingdom Pseudomonadati; phylum Bacteroidota; class Flavobacteriia; order Flavobacteriales; family Flavobacteriaceae; genus Flavobacterium; species Flavobacterium sp. OHVDL-2026-0007. The sequence goes on along the minus strand of NZ_CM187612.1, from coordinate 4,261,449 downwards.
ATTGGAACATCGTGGTGCAGTTAGTTCTGATGGAAGAACTGGAGACGGCGCTGGAATTTTATTCGATATCCCACATGATTTTTTTAAAAAAGTATGTGATTTTGAAATCCCTCAAACGAGAGAGTATGCTGTAGGAATGGTTTTTTTACCAAAAAGCAAGAACCAAGTTACTTTTTGCATGAATGCTTTCGAATCTACTATTAAGGATCAAAACTTAAAGATTCTAGGTTGGAGAGATGTACCGGTTGACGAAACTAATTTAGGGCAGATTGCCGCAGAAAAACAACCAACAGTTAAACAAGTTTTTGTTAGCAAGAACGGTCAAAATTTAACGGAACAAGAATTTAACGCAAAACTTTTTGCGGCTAGAAAAATAGCAGAGCATGCCATTAGAGGATCAAAAACCTCTGAAAGTCATATGTTCTATTTCTCTAGTTTATCAACAACTACTATAATATATAAAGGTCTTTTGATGCCAGAAGACATCAGCCGTTATTATATTGACTTAAAAGATCCTGACTTAGTGACTCGTTTGGCGTTAGTTCACCAACGTTTCTCTACCAATACTTTCCCTTCATGGGAATTAGCACAACCATTTAGATACATGTGTCATAATGGTGAAATCAATACACTTCGTGGAAATGTTAGCCGTATGCGTGCTCGTGAAGAGCTGATGGAAAGCAAAATTTTCGGAGACGACATCAAAAAATTATTCCCTATTATCTTAGAAGGAAAATCAGATTCTGCTTCTATGGATATGGTGATCGAACTTTTGTTAATGACAGGTCGCTCTTTACCAGAAGCGATGATGATGGTCGTTCCAGAAGCATGGGAAAAACACCAGACCATGTCGCCAGAAAAAAGAGCCTTCTATGAATACAACTCTTGTATCATGGAGCCTTGGGATGGTCCAGCTTCTATTCCTTTTACTGACGGAAATGTAATTGGTGCCTTATTAGACCGAAATGGACTACGTCCTTCTCGTTATACTTTGACAAAAAGTGGTTTTGTAATCATGTCATCAGAAATTGGTGTACTAGATGTAGAACCAGAAGATGTCGTACAGCACGGTCGTTTAGAGCCAGGAAAAATGTTCTTGGTGGATATGAACGAAGGTCGTATTATTGAAGATGACGAAATTAAAAAATCGGTGGTAACAAAACGTCCTTACCAACAATGGATTGACGAGAATTTGTTACAATTGGCTAAAGTACCTTATACCAATAATCCTGCTCCAGTTGAAAAACTTGATTTTCATACAAGACAACGTTTATTTGGTTACACTATTGAAGATTTAAAAACCATCATTAACCCGATGGGAGGTCAAGGTGCTGAAGCGATCAGCTCTATGGGTAACGATACACCACTTGCTGTTTTATCAGAACAACCTCAATTATTATACAATTATTTCAAACAATTATTTGCTCAGGTTACCAACCCTCCTTTGGATGGTATTCGTGAAGAAATCATTACCGATACTAGTTTAGCCATTGGTGGAGATTTCAATATTTTCGAAATTGAGTCTAAACAATGTAAAAAATTAAAAATCCAAAATCCAGTTATCTCTAACGAGGATTTAGATAAAGTAAAAAACATTGATCACGCAGATTTCAAATCAGCTACCATTTCTACTTTATACAAAATAGAAAAAGGAGTTAACGGTTTAGAGCGCGCTCTTGAAAAATGTGTTCAAGCCACATTTAAAGCGGTTTCTGAAGGATGTAACATCATCATCTTATCCGACAGAGGAGTAAGCGAAGAATTAGCTCCAATCCCAATGTTATTGGCTTGTTCTTATATTCACCACTCTTTAAACATCCTACAAGTTCGTTCTAAATTCGGAATCATTATCGAATCAGCAGAACCACGTGAACCGCATCATTTTGCCTTATTGTTTGGATATGGAGCCAGTGCAATCAACCCTTATATGGTTAACGAAATCATTCACGATCAAGTTACCCAAGGATTCATTACAGGAGTAAAAGCAGATTACGCTATTGTAAACTACAACAAGGCCATTGCAAAAGGGATCCTTAAAATCATGAACAAAATTGGTATCTCTACTTTACATTCTTATAGAGCTGCTCAAATTTTTGAGATTTTAGGTTTAAACAAAACCTTTACCAACAAATACTTCCCATTCACTCCTTCAAGAATTGAAGGAATTGGTCTAATCGAAGTAGAGAACGAAGTGAAACAACGTTTCCAAAAAGCATTCCCTAATTCTAAAATTGCCAACTTATTACCCCTAGAAATTGGTGGTATTTACAGATGGAGAAGAGGTGGAGAAAAACATATGTTCAATCCAACCACTATTGCAAAATTACAACAAGCCGTTCGTTTGAACAGCCCAGAAAGTTATAAAGAATACTCCGATATGGTCAATGAGCAAAGCTCAAACTTAATGACTATTAGAGGTTTGTTTGAATTTAACAATCTAGATCCAATTTCTATTGACGAAGTAGAGCCTTGGACCGAAATTGTAAAGAAATTCAAAACAGGAGCTATGTCTTACGGATCGATCAGTAGAGAAGCCCATGAGAATTTAGCTATTGCCATGAACAGAATTGGTGGAAAAAGTAATTCTGGAGAAGGTGGGGAAGATCCAAAACGTTTCCAAAAAGAAATCAACGGAGATTCAAGAAATAGTGCTATCAAACAAGTTGCCTCTGGACGTTTTGGCGTATCGATCAACTATTTGACAAACGCTAAAGAGATTCAGATTAAAATGGCTCAAGGAGCTAAACCTGGAGAAGGTGGTCAGTTACCTGGAGAAAAAGTGGTGCCTTGGATTGCTGAAACCAGAAACTCTACACCTTATGTAGGTTTGATTTCACCACCACCACACCACGATATCTATTCTATTGAGGATTTATCTCAATTGATTTTTGATTTAAAAAACGCCAACCGTGAAGCACGTGTAAACGTAAAATTAGTTTCTGAAGTTGGAGTTGGAACCATCGCTGCCGGTGTTGCCAAAGCAAAAGCTGATGTTATTTTGATTTCAGGTTATGACGGAGGAACTGGTGCTGCACCCCTAACTTCATTGCAACACACAGGTATTCCATGGGAACTTGGTTTAGCAGAAGCACAACAAACTTTGATCTTAAATGATTTAAGAAGTCGTGTGGTTTTAGAATGCGACGGACAATTGAAAACAGGTCGTGATGTAGCTATCGCTGCCTTATTAGGAGCTGAAGAATTTGGTTTCGCTACCGCTCCACTTGTTGCTTCTGGTTGTATTATGATGAGAGCTTGTCACTTGAATACTTGTCCAGTTGGTATTGCAACTCAGGATCCTGAATTGAGAAAGAATTTCAAAGGAACTCCAGAGCACATCATCAACTTCATGTACTTTATTGCGGAAGAGCTAAGAGAGATCATGGCGCAATTAGGTTTCAGAACATTGAAAGAAATGGTAGGTCAGTCACAAAAATTAAATGTGAACAAAGCTATCAAACATTATAAAGCCAATGGTTTAGACTTGTCTTCTATTCTATACAAACCGGAAAAAGCAAAAACGGAACCAATTCACAATACAACAGAACAAGATCACCAACTTGAAAACGTATTGGATTTCGCTATTATCAAAGAAGCTATTCCTTCTATCTATAGAAAAGAGAAAACAAGAGTTACCTTTAAAATTAAAAATACAGACCGTTCTGTAGGAGCTATTTTGAGTAATGAAATCTCAAAAATATATGGCGCGCAAGGTTTACCAGCTGACACCATTTTAGTTGATTTTGAAGGTTCTGCCGGACAAAGTTTTGGTGCCTTTGCTACCAATGGATTGTCATTTAAAATTCACGGAAACTGTAATGATTATTTAGGAAAAGGATTATCTGGAGGAAAATTGATTATCAAAGTCCCTCCTACTGCAACCTTCAAACCTGAAGAAAACATCATTATCGGAAACGTTGCCCTTTACGGAGCTATTACCGGAGAGGCTTATATTAATGGAATGGCCGGAGAGCGTTTTGCTGTAAGAAATTCTGGAGCAACTGCCGTTGTTGAAGGAATTGGAGATCACGGATGTGAGTACATGACCGGTGGTACTGTTGTAGTCTTAGGAAAAACAGGAAGAAACTTCGCAGCTGGTATGAGCGGTGGTGTAGCTTATGTTTACGATCCAAAGCAACAATTTGATGCCACATTATGCAACATGGAAATGGTCGCTTTTGACCCGATCGAAGCTGAGGATGTATCAAAACTAAGACGATTGATTAAAAATCACTCTTTGTATACTAGCAGCCCATTAGCCAAAAGAATTTTAGCAGACTGGGAAAATGAGCAAAATAATTTCGTAAAAGTGATGCCAACTGATTACAAAAAGGCATTACAACGAATTGCAGAAGAGAAAAAAATAGAAGAATTAATAGCAGATTAAATGATTGTAAAATTTAGATTTTAGAGTTCAATTCATTTGAACTCTAAAATTAGAATTTATCATTTGAAATTTAATTAAAAAGTCATGGGTAAAATAGGCGGATTTAAAGAATATAATAGAGCCGACGAAAGTAATATTGAAGTTATAGAGCGTGTTGCCAACTATAATGAATTTACCATTCCGTTAGCAAAAGATAAAATAAAAGAACAAGGTTCGAGATGTATGGATTGTGGTATTCCTTTTTGCCACAGTGCTTGTCCATTAGGAAATTTAATTCCTGATTTTAATGACATGGTACATCAAGAAGAATGGCAAAGTGCTTTAGAGATTTTACAATCTACGAATAACTTTCCTGAATTCACAGGTCGCTTATGCCCTGCTCCATGTGAGAAATCATGTGTACTAGGGATCATTAAAGAGCCTGTTGCTATCGAAAACATTGAGAAAAACATCATCGAAAGAGGTTTCGCTGAAGGTTGGATCAAACCACAAGCGCCACTTACCAGAACAGGAAAAACGGTTGCCGTTATTGGTTCAGGTCCAGCTGGTTTAGCAGCGGCTCAACAATTAAACAGAGCGGGTCACACTGTAACGGTTTTCGAAAGAGACAATGCTATTGGAGGATTGTTGCGTTATGGAATTCCTAATTTCAAATTAGAAAAGGGAATCATCGACAGACGTGTAGCCATTTTAGAAGCAGAAGGAATTACTTTTAAAACTAATGTAAACGTTGGTGTTAACTTTAGCGTTGAAGAATTAAACACATTCGATTCTATCGTGTTATGTGGTGGGGCTACTGAAAAAAGAAGTTTACCTACTAAAGGAATTGAAGCTAAAGGTGTTGTTCAAGCGATGGATTTCTTGACACAACAAACCAAAGTTCTTTACGGAGAATCGATTCCAGATCAGGTTAAAGCCACTGGAAAAGATGTTATCGTAATTGGTGGTGGAGATACAGGTTCTGACTGTGTCGGTACCTCTAACAGACACGGAGCTAAATCGGTAACCAACTTTGAGATTTTACCAAAACCTCCAGTTGGAAGAAGTGAATCTACGCCTTGGCCTTTCTGGCCTTTGCAGCTGAAAACTTCTTCATCACACGAAGAAGGTTGCGACAGAAACTGGTTGATCAATACTAAGGAATTCCTAGCCAATGAAAAAGGAGAATTAGTGGGATTAAAAACCGTTGAAGTACAATGGAAAATGACTCCAGGTCAACGTCCAGAATTAATCGAAAAAGAAGGTTCTGAGAAAATATGGCCATGTGATTTAGCATTATTAGCATTAGGTTTCACAGGTCCTGAGAAAACATTAAGCGAGCAATTAGGTCTTGAATTAGACATGAGAAGCAACTATAAGGCTACAAATTACCAAACAAATGTTCCTCATATTTTCACCGCTGGTGATATGCGAAGAGGACAATCTTTGATTGTTTGGGCTATTTCTGAAGGTCGTGAAGCAGCAAGAGAAGTGGATAAATTCTTAATGGGTTATACCAACTTGCCAACCAAAGGAAACGGAGACTTACCAAGTCTATAACATTTCATAAAAAGTAATCCCCTTTGAAAAACTATTTTTTCAAAGGGGATTTTTTATTACCATCCATTCACCTAGAGAAGTCACAGACAAGTCAGTATCCGCTACCTTATTTTAAGGCCGTTTACTCGCCTTAAAAAATCAGATAGCCCTATTTCTTCCCTTTTGATTTTTGTTTCCTTCTCCACATAATAAAACCAGTAATGGGTAAGCTAGCGCCTATTAGTACCGCCAAGAAAACAATTATTTTATTTCCTATTCCAAAAATAGAACCGGTATGAATTCCATAAATTGAGTTCTTAACCTTCTCAGCTGTTGTTGCGTTTTTATCCAAATCTCTTTGCACAATTTCTCCTGAAAATTGATCGACAAAAAACGTGTTGTATTTTGGAACATACTCGTAGGCATACTTTAATTTTACACGAATGGTTCCCTCACTTTCTTTGGGATAATAAATATTGGACTCTATACAATTAGGGTACTCTTTCTGTAATAGCCCATAGACTTTAGCAATATCCGTTTGCGTAGCTGCTGGTACTCCCGAATTTGGCCCCCATTTGGTATAAGGCTTACTATTGGTCACTGCATAGGCCCCTTTTTTTACAAAATCATACGAAAAAAACAAACCCGTAATGATGACAAAAACCAGTACAAAACTGGCGTAAAAACCGCCCACTCTATGCAAATCAAAATTGATTCTTTTGGCAGACTTAGTACTTATCGTAAAATACCCTTTCAGTTTTTTTAAATGAGTTGGAAACCACAAAATAAAACCTGAAATCACCATAAAAAGAAATACAAAAGTCGAAACTCCAATAATCTCTTCACCAATATCACCTAAAAGCAAGGTGCGATGAATGTCTAAAATGATCGCAAAAAAAGAATCTTTACTCCCCATAGACATCACTTCCTTTCCGCTGTAGGGATCATAAGCTACTTGCATTTTTTTACTTCCCAACACAATGGTTGCATTGGGAACACTCTCTTTTTGTTTGATAAAAAGCAGCTCTTTATCCGCATGATTCTTCTTAAAAGAATCAATCACCACAGCAAGCGGTATACGTGCTGACTGCTGTGTCTCTACATAATCAAAATCATGTTGCGTATAGGCGGTTATTTCGTCTTTAAAAACGTAGATACAACCCGTTAGGGTTATTATTAAAATAATAATCCCTGAAGCTAAGCCTAGCCAAAGATGCAGTTTTCGTATGGTATTCTTTACTTTCATTAGAGCAGTTAAAGGTTTTGATGCCGCTTTGCATCCAGCTAATTTTAGCATTAAATACTAAAAACTATATTGTATTTGTAAGGTAGCTCTTCTTCCAGGCGCGTTAACATAGTCTTGATTTCTAACGGTCCACCATGCGCTATTTGTAGCATACTCTTTATTGAATAAATTTTCGATACCCAGAGCCGTTTTAAAATGCTTCGTAATGACATACGAAGTACTGAAACTAAAAATCGTATACTGAGGTACTGGACCTTCGTTAAAATTATACTTATTTGTTGTAGCATCTGGAGCAAAACGATCTCTTTCAAAATTATGTAAAGCATTTAACTCAACACTCCAATTTTTCAAAGGCTGGACTTGAATATAAGCGGTGATTTTTGGCGCCATAATTCGAGCTCCATTGATGTATTTTTCATACGCACCGTCATTATTGTTATCGATTTTTCCTTCTATCCAAGCAAATGCTCCTCCAAAACTCAGGTAATCGAACGGTTTGAAATTAACAATGGCTTCATAACCCCAAATTTTCTCTGGTGCACGCTGCATCACATAGGAACCGTCTGGAGCTTGAACGGAAGACGCTCCTAGTTTTGAAGTACTCCAAAAACTGGTTACTTCATAGTTAAACCAGTTTTTAATCCTTCCTGCTAATCCAACTTCATAATTATTAACGATGATAGGGTCTGTTGGCAATTTTGACACAATACTTGTGGTTGCACTCCTTAATATCCTTCCTATTTCATTAATAGAAAACGATTGGGAATAACTTGAAAAAACATTTAATTCAGGCAAAAAGTTGTAGCGAACTCCAACATTTCCAACTAGTGCATTGTACTCGAGATCTCCTCCTTCTACAAAAATACTTGACGTATAGGTTTTACCATCCGCTTTTAACACTGAAAGCGTATTAAAATCATCCACTTTCACTTTAATATTTTCATATCGAGCACCTGCTTTCAAGGTGAATTTATTCCAGGCATCCAATTTTATCAACGCAAAAGGAGCCATGTTTAACATGTTCATTTGAGGCGTCCAAAAACGACCATCCTCTAACTTTTGTACGGTCGAATCATGAAGTAAATCGACTCCGTAAATTAAATCGGCACTATAATTTTCTCTGGTTAAAAGGCGAGAATCAAAATTGGCTCTAAGTCCCATTTTATTAGACTTTACGTTGGATTGACCACCGTTAAGGAACTGTACTTTATCGTAGTAAAAAACCGTTCTAAAATCTTGCGAATAGGCATTTACACTTAATGAAGTCCCATTCCATATTTCAGCATTAGAATAGCTTAATCGGAAATTATGATTTCTTGGAGTTCCCTCTGGAGTCCCTAACCTATCTTCCGTTTCAACTCCGATGGAAGGGGTTTCACCCCACTTACCAATTTGAATATCTTGATTTAAAAATGATTTTGATGCATAACCAATATAAGACGCCTCAATTCTTTGATTTTCTGTGATTTCATACCCTATTTTAATCAATCCGTTATAGGTATTCATATTGGCCAAACTATAGGTTGGAGAAATATTGACATCATTAGCATCCTTTAACAATCCTGTTTTTTCATGTGTTAAGCCCAATACATAGTCAAAACGATTGTGTTTCCCATTTAATGCAATCGAAGTTCTAAAACCCAGTGTTTCATCAACAGAAGAAGGCTGGGCGGTAAAACTTGAGGTAACCGAACCCATTATCGTTTTGTTCTGGTGATTTTTCTTGGTGATGTAATTGATGATACCTCCATCAGCCCCGTTGCCATAAATGGATGTTGCTCCTTTGATCACCTCTATTCTTTCAATAGAAGCAGGATCAATAACCTGAACATCTCTTCCTCCATTTCGTAAAGGTGTAGATTGTGGAATCCCATCTATCATCACCAAGAATGGTCTTCCTCTTAAGGTTTGTCCGTAATTGGAAGTCTGATTGCTTGAAGTGGCCAAACTAGGAACGGTATATTGTAAAATATTACCAATATTGGAATTAATTACGGTCTGGTTTTGGATCTTTTTCTCTCCAACAATAGTAACTGAAGAGGTTACTTCTTTTATACTCTCTTTTTTACGACTGGCTGTTACTATGATATCATCCAATTCGTTGAGTTTTTCTTGCTCCGTATTTTTATCTTGTGCAAATCCTAAAAAAGGCATTAAAACGAGTAAAAAAAATATTTTCTTTCTTTTCATAAAAACGGTTACTAATATATTCTTAATTTTGGTTTTATTTTTGCAAATGTAATTTTTATTTGTTCTAAATAAAAGACTTTTTTACACTTCATTGACAATATTTTATTTTACTCATATTTTGAAAATAATGTTTGATTCATAACTTTTTGTTATGATTTGTTATTTTTCTATATTTTATTTGTAGATAGTCAAAAGAGTAATAAATTTGTCCAAAATAGTTTAAAATGCAAGCAAAAGATTTACTGCAGTTAGCAGACCAATTTGGAAGTCCATTATATGTTTATGATGCCGAAAAAATCCAATCTCAGTACAATAGATTAACCAAAGCTTTCTCTAAGGTAGAAAACTTGAGAGTTAATTATGCCATGAAGGCATTGTCCAACGTTGCGATTCTTCAGCTATTAAAGAACATGGGGGCTGGCTTAGATACGGTATCTATTCAAGAAGTTTTATTAGGACTTCATGCTGGCTTTGAACCTGAAAAAATCTTTTTTACACCAAATGGAGTTTCTTTAGAAGAAATCGAAGAAGTGGCCGCAATGGGTGTTCAAATCAACATAGACAACTTATCTATACTAGAGCAATTCGGAACAAAATATCCAACAACTCCAGTTTGTATTCGTATCAACCCGCACGTAATGGCAGGTGGTAACGAAAACATTTCTGTAGGTCATATCGATAGTAAATTTGGAATTTCAGTACATCAATTACCACACCTAGTGCGTATTGTAGAAAACACCAACATGCATATCGTGGGAATCCACATGCATACAGGATCTGACATTTTAGATATTGAAGTGTTCTTATATGCTGCTGAAATCTTATTTGATGCTGCTAAAAAATTCCAAAACTTAGAGTTTTTGGATTTCGGAAGTGGATTCAAAGTTCCTTACAAAAAAGACGATATCGAAACTGATATTGAAGAATTAGGTAAGAAATTATCGAAAAGATTCAACGCTTTCTGTGTTGAATATGGTAAAGACCTAACCTTAATTTTTGAACCAGGGAAATTCTTGGTAAGTGAAGCAGGTTTCTTCTTAGCGAAAGTAAACGTAGTAAAACAAACGACTTCAACTGTTTTTGCAGGAATCGATAGCGGTTTCAACCACTTGATTCGTCCTATGTTTTATGGTTCACAACATCATATCGAAAACATCTCCAATCCTAAAGGAAAAGAGCGTTTCTATTCTGTTGTAGGTTATATTTGCGAAACAGATACTTTTGCTAGTAACAGAAGAATTCAAGAAATTAAAGAAGGTGATATCCTTTCTTTTAGAAATGCAGGAGCTTATTGCTTCTCTATGGCTTCCAACTATAACTCTAGATACAAACCAGCTGAAGTTTTATGGATGAACGGTCAAGGAATCTTAATTCGTGAACGCGAAACATTCGAAGATTTACTTAAAAATCAAATCTCGTTGCCACAAGAGATTGCAGCAACAGTTTAAAATAAAAAAAAAAGAATATCAATTTTAAAAATCCCGTTTCTTCTGAGACGGGATTTTTTTTTTACTTTTGAAGCGATTTTGAAAAAGACAATGAGCACTATAATTAAATTGACGGTCCAACTCTTCAAAGCATTCCATGGCAAACATGACAACACTACCAACTGTTTCGAGCTCGTAGCGATAATGCCAATAAATCAAAAAGTATTTAAAGAATCCACTATATCCCTTTTACTCAACTAAAAAAAGCATACAAATGAAACTACAAATAAGAATTTTACTTTACTCCATATTATTTTTTCTATATCTTTCTTTAACTTCATTTTTGCTCTCAACAGGAGAAACTCTAAAGACAGATCCCTATAAAACTTTGGGCTGTGGTTTTGCTATTTTAAATTTGGTTTATGCTTTCGGTGTACTAAAATGGACGCCTTTGCTAAATGTAGTCTGTTCGATCTTAATTGCAGCATTAGCCCTATTCTTAGCTTTGCAGTTTGCCAATTTATACTTGCTTTCCAATTATGATCCTTTTCTAGTGAAAACGGCCATAATAACCAATGCAATTTTATCTCTATTGTTCTGGGAAATTGCTTATCAAATAAAAAATAGAAAACAATAAAAACAATATCATAGTAGTCCTTAAACCTACCACTGCACTTCTCTATAAAAAATCGCAGTTCAAAAACGACAATATCTTAATTAATCGACAACAGCTCTTTTTACACCTTTAAAACCAACTGATCCTTAAGCATGAAAAAAATTACTTTACTGTTTTCTTTCCTATTTTTAACACTTTCTTCTTGTGGGGTAAAAACAACCCAATCCCTGTTAAGTGATGGCAATTATGACGGGGCCATTGATCGTGCAATCGAAGCCTTAAGAACCAAAAAGGACAGCAAAGGAAAACAAGATTATGTGTACTTACTAGAAGAGGCTTTTGCAAAAGCAAAGGACCGTGATTTACGCAATCTCGACTTGATGGTTAAGGAAGCTAATCCAGCTAACACGGAACGTATTTATAATACCTATTTACAACTGAACAATCGTCAGGAAAAAATCAGACCTCTATTGCCTTTGCCTTTATTGAAACAAGGAAAAAATGCTTCATTTGCTTTTGATAATTATTCAACTGAGATCGTCAGCAGCAAAAATGCACTTTCAAAATATTTATATGAAAATGCTTCCGCTCTTTTAAAATCGAAAAACAAACTAGACTTTAGAAAGTCTTATGATGATTTTTTCTATTTAGAAAGCATTAATCCTGGGTATAAAAACAGCAAGAAATTAATGGATGATGCCCAGTTTAAAGGAACTGATTTTGTTGATGTTTATGCCAAAAATGAAACCAATATGGTGATACCGAAGGCGCTGCAGGATGATTTATTGGATTTCAAAACCTATGGATTAAATGATAAATGGACAGTTTATCATAGCGCCAGACAAAAAAACATTACATACGATTATACCTTGGTTGTTAGTTTTAGACAAATTACTATTTCACCAGAACAAATTAAGGAGAAAGAATTCAGCAAAGAAAGACAGGTTAAAGATGGCGTAAAAACCTTATTGGACAGCAGAGGAAAACCGGTAAAAGACAGCTTAGGCCGAGAAATAAAAGTAGATAAGTTCAGGATGCTTCGTGCTACCATTTATGAATTCAGGCAATTTAAATCTTGCCAGATAACGGCAAAAGTGGATTATATTGATGTAAAAACGAATCAGTTATTGCAATCGTTTCCCGTAACGACTGAGTTTATTTTTGAGAACATTTACTCCACTTATAAAGGAGATAAAAGTGCTTGTGAAGAGAGTTATATGACGTATTTTAATAAACGTGCTATTCCTTTCCCGAACAACGAGCAAATGGTTTTTGACACTGGTGAAGATTTAAAAGCCCGAATTAAAAACATTATTGTAAACAACAAATTTAGGAATTAAATCATGCTGCAAATCAATAGAAAAACGTAAGATGGTCATCAATACGATACTCGACAACATATTTGAGCTACCTGAAGAATCTCAAAAAATCATAGAAGAAAACATAACACAAGTTTGTTTTCCGAAGGGTCACATTCTATTAAAAGCTGGAAAGATCGAATCCAATATTTATTTCATAAAAAAAGGAATCGTAAGGGCATATGTCAATCAAAACGACAGTGATATTACTTTTTGGTTTGGAAGAGAAGGCGAAACCATTATTTCGATGAAAAGTTATGTCGAGAACCAAAAAGGCTATGAAGATATTGAGCTTTTGGAAGAATGCGAACTATATGAATTAAAAACAGCCAACCTACAAAAACTCTTTGCAGAAGATATTCATATTGCCAATTGGGGAAGAAAATTTGCAGAAAAGGAACTCATCAAAACAGAAGAAAGACTGATTTCAAGGCAATTCAAAACAGCCTCAGAACGCTATAACGAACTAATAACTCATAATCCCGATCTCATCAAAAGAGTACAATTAGGACATATCGCTTCTTATCTTGGTATTACACAAGTTAGCTTAAGCAGAATACGAGCGGATCTAAAATAAAAAGATTCTCATTTTTTATCATTTGTAAAATTTTAATCCATTTTGCTGACGGATCTTTGCCCCCTAAAGTATAAAAATATGAATTGGGTTCTTTTAATTATTGCTGGATTATTTGAAGTGGCATTTGCATCTTGCTTAGGAAAAGCAAAAGAAGCAACAGGAAATGATGTTTATTTATGGTATGGAGGATTTTTAGCATCTCTTATCATTAGTATGTTACTTCTTGTCAAGAGCACTCAAACTTTACCTATCGGAACTGCCTATGCAGTATGGACAGGGATTGGCGCAGTGGGCACAGTTTTGGTCGGTATATTTGTTTTTAAAGATCCTATCAATTTTTGGCGATTGTTCTTTATTGCCACCTTAGTGGGTTCTATCATCGGATTGAAATCGGTGTCACATTAATCATACTACAACTAAAAAAAGCAACTTAATTTCATGAAATTAAGTTGCTTTTTTTTTACACTTCCTGATCACTACTCCCCCTTTGAGCTTCTTTTTTTAGCTTTAAACTCCTCCTGATTATTAAAAAACAAACAAACTATCACTTATACATTAAAAAGTTACGTATATTTGCAACTGAATGATTGCGCATTTAAATATATCAAAATGAAAAGAGATGTTTTTCAAGCCATTGCCGACCCCACCCGCAGAGCTATTTTAGTATTAATTGCGACTAACGCCTTAACACCAAATGCTATTGCGGAACAATTTAATACCACAAGACAAGCTGTCTCGAAACACATTAAAATTCTAAACGAATGTGAATTATTAGCAGAGAAGAAAGTGGGAAGAGAAATCTACTATCAACTCAAAATTGACAAAATGAAAGAAATTGACCAATGGTTAACACAATTCAAAGAAATTTGGGAAAACCGTTTCAGTCAATTAGATCAACTATTAACACATCTAAAATCTAAAGAAAATGAAATCTAATCTATTGATGAATTTTACCGTAGACAAAGAAAATAGCTCGGTAAAGGTAAAACGTGAATTCAATGCCTCACTTGACCATGTATGGGCAGCGTGGACAGAACCTGAAATACTGGACCAATGGTGGGCGCCTGCACCATGGAAGTCTAGAACAAAAAATATGCAATTTAAAGAAGGTGGCCGCAGGCTCTACGCCATGGTGGGACCTAAAGGGGAAGAACATTGGGCTATAGCCGATTTCAGCTCGATCACTCCAAAATCAAACTTTAAATACTTAGATGCTTTTACCGATAGTCAAGGTAACCTAAACCCAGATTTCCCAAGATCTAATTGGAATGTTGATTTTTCACCACAAGGTGACTTAACCATTGTTGACATTACCATTAAGCACAAAAACTTAGCTGATTTGGAAGCCATCATTCAAATGGGATTCAAAGAAGGCTTCACCATCGCTATGGAAGGTTTGGACGAAATTTTTGCCTCGAGAACAACCTAAGGTCGGTTTTCCAAATCAAAAACCATTCAAAATAATGAAAAAGAGCGAAGTAATTGTAATTTAAAAAGTCCTCAACAATTACTTCGCTTCTTCTTTATATCGCTTTACTGACATCCGATTCATCGCGAAATTATTGATGATGTGCCCTTATAATTTCCCAATTGTAACGCCAAAGAATCATAGATTTAATATCTTTATTCTTTTGAAACAAGATGGAAAATCAAAACAGCACAGCACCAGATAATACAGCCGTAAGAACAGCTTTATGGAGAGCGCTACATCTTCAGGTAGATAGTAAACCCTATATTCTTGAAGACCAAATAGGCTTACAATTAATTGCTCCCAATGAGGGCTGGCAAAACCGCCCTGACATGCATCCGCAATTCACCAAACGCCTTAGGGCATCTATGGTTGCTCGCTCTCGTTTTATTGACGACTTAATTATTGAACACAGCACTAAGGGCATTACTCAATATGTCATCCTCGGCGCAGGCCTCGACACTTTTGCCCAACGAAGACCCGATATCGTATCCAATATTCAATTATATGAAATTGACCAGCCAGCAACACTAGCCTGGAAAAAACAGCGCTTAAACGAACTTGGTTTTGGTATTCCCCAGAACTTACATTTCGTTTCGGTTAATTTCGAAACCTCCACTTGGTGGGACCAACTGTTAAAATCAGGATTCGATATCACGAAACCGAGCCTTATCGTCTCTACAGGCGTTACGTTGTATCTTACATCAGAGGCAATTGACAGTACCCTAAAACAAATTACGACACTTGCATCAGGCTCAAAATTAGCTATGACTTTTTATTTACCGATGGAATTATTAGATGAGGAGGACAAACCCTTACAAGAAATAGCGGAGAAAGGGGCCCGAGAAGCTGGAACTCCATTTATGAGCTTTTTCTCTCCCGCTGAAGTATTAAATCTATCCAATAAAGCAGGCTTTAATGAGTCCAAAATAATATCCTCTAAAGACTTAGAACAGCTTTATTTCATAAACAGAACAGATCATCTTTTGCCCTCCAGCGGAGAATTCTTTCTATTGGCTACTACTTAATTAAACAGAAGTGACTTTATCCACTACTGCAAAAGAAAAGCCAAACTGCTCATTCCAAAAAACAAAACTGTACCTCAAAAAATAATGAAAAACATAAATGAAACTAAATTAGACAATCCGGTTTGGAATTCCTTATCCGAGAATCACTCCCCATTTTGCGTTAATCATGAAAATGTAAAATTCTATCATCCTGATTATTGCCCCTTCGGAGCCTTTGCAAAACCCGAAAATCTTCCCCAAGCCATCCAAAACTATTCCTTATTAACCGACCAATTTTTTATCGTTGGGGAAAAACCTGAAATAGCCAATAGCCTAAAACTCGCCAAAGAACTAGTCTGCCTACAAATGATCATCTACAACAAGATTGAACAACCCATAGCGCTCGAAATCGTTAAACTAACCCAACAGCATAATAAAGCATTATGCGATTTGGTTCATCTAGTACAGCCCGGTTATTTTAAAACCAAAACTCCTTTATTAGGCGATTATTTTGGTGTTTTTAAAGATGGGCAACTGATTTCTACAGCAGGTGAACGCATGAAAATGAACGACTTTACAGAAATAAGTGCCATTATTACACATCCGGACCATACAGGAAAAGGATATGCTAAACAACTCATCGCTCAGGTGGTAAATAACATTTTTGATCAAAATAAAACGCCATTTTTGCACGTCGTTGAAAGTAATATTGGCGCCATTGCCTTATACGAAAAACTAGGATTTATAAGCAGAAGAAAAATCAGTTTTTGGAATATTACCAAAAATCATTAATCTCTTTTTTTTAGATTTTGCAGTCAGATAAACCAACTACAATTCAAGCCGAGGAGCTATTAAGATCCATTTAGATTGAAATTAAATCATTTATTATGCTTATCTTGCAAAAATATACTCGATTTCGATCGAAAATTTCGATTTCTATATCTTAGAAATCCTACTGCAATTGATTTTGCCTCTTGAACAGCTGAAATTTTACAATCAGCACAAATAATCTAAAAATTTAAAAATGGAATTTAAATTACTTAATCCAATCACTGGGCCCGACCAAACCTATACGCCAGAAATTATTGCCACTTTTTTACACACTCATTTAGAACAATATGGTGACGAAAAAGCAGATATCCTTAAATCTATAGCTCATGCCTTGAATCCAACTAAAGGCGGTACTATTGTGCTAGGTTTAGACAACAACAAAATTGTTGGAACTGTCGTTTTAAACAACACTGGAATGAAAGATTTCCATCCGGATAACCTACTGGTATATGTAGCCGTAGATAATTCCGAAAGAGGAAAAGGATATGGAAAAAAACTAATGGAAAAAGCTATTGCTGTTACCCAAGGAAATATTGCACTACACGTAGAGCCTGATAATCCTGCAAAAAAATTATACGAAAAACTCGGTTTTACCAATAAGTATCTCGAAATGCGTTTAATCAAATAAGCCTTTATTCCAAAATTCAATAAAAAAACAAAGCCTAATGGCATTCATAAAATTATACCGACAGAAACTAAAAGACAACTACAACTTTCTAAATTCAATTTTTGAATCAAGAAATATTCAATGGGGAGTTGTGTCTAAACTTTTATGTGGAAACAAAATTTACTTAAAAGAAATCATTTCATTGGGCGTTAAAGAAATACACGATTCTCGCGTAAGTAATCTTAAAAAAATAAAATCACTTGACCCCACCATACAAACAGTATATATAAAGCCACCCGCTAAACGAAGTATCCCCAACATTGTTCGGTATGCCGATATTAGTTTTAATACTGAAATCTATACCATCCAAATGCTTTCAGAGGAAGCTAAAAAGCAAGACAAAATCCACAAAATCATTATTATGATTGAAATGGGAGATTTGCGAGAAGGCGTAATGGGTGAAGATTTAATTGAATTTTACGGTGCTATTATTCACTTACCTCACATTGAGATTTTAGGAATTGGTACCAACCTAAATTGTCTCAGTGGTGTAATGCCAACACAAGACAAACTCATCCAATTAAGTTTATACAAACAACTTATTGAAGCTAAATTCAATATTACAATTCCGTGGGTTTCTGGTGGAACATCTGTTGCCATCCCTTTGCTTCTCAAGAATGCCAGACCTATGGAAGTCAATCATTTTAGAATTGGTGAAGCCTT
Source organism: Flavobacterium sp. OHVDL-2026-0007 (assembly GCF_059882335.1). NCBI lineage: Bacteria > Pseudomonadati > Bacteroidota > Flavobacteriia > Flavobacteriales > Flavobacteriaceae > Flavobacterium > Flavobacterium sp. OHVDL-2026-0007. The sequence goes on along the minus strand of NZ_CM187612.1, from coordinate 4,243,494 downwards.
GTTTTTTGGAAAAGATTTATTTACTGGAGAAACGATTCAAGGCATGCACAATGATGTTTTTAAACTTTTTGCCGAGATTATTGAAATAACAGAAAAACCAGATGTACCCACAGGAGAATTGGGAGAGAATGTAGCCGGAAATACTTTTTCTATGCAAGATACAGCAGATTTTGGAGCCACTTCTTTAAGAGCTATTTTAGATATTGGCCTGTTAGACATGCAGCCTCAGTACCTAGAAGCAGTGGATCAAGAGATTACGATTGTCGATGCTAGCTCTGACATGTTGGTAATTGACATTTCTAGTTCAACACAACAATATAAAGTGGGCGATTTAGTTTCTTTTACGATTAAATACATGGGCGCTTTGTATTTATTAAGCTCTAATTATATAGAAAAAAACATAGAATAGCCAACTCTTTAAAACGCTACCTTTTTTAATTTCTAACTTCTTTTCCGCAATTTCAAACCCATCCAGACTATTTTGAAGCCCACAAATTGGGCTTTCAATCTAGCGATTTACCAGATAACACCATGTGAACTACCCACCCACAGCAAAGCTGATGGGTGTGGCTTCGGAGGTCATAGACTCACCTAATGGAAACGCCTTACTCCGTTTTTGTTTAATGTCCGACTTAGTTCCTAAACCAGACCATATTTTTATTCCTTGATTTTTAATATTGATGCTTGCATTAAAATCTCTGTTGTGGACTGTATTGCAGTTTTGACAAGTCCACACTCTATCTTTTAGAGTGAGGTCTTGGTTGATGTAATTACAGTTGGAACAGGTCTTGCTGCTTGGAAAGAATCGATCTATTTTAACAACCATTTTGTTATTCCAAGTAGCTTTATAAGCAAGCATAGTGTAGAAAGCACCTAAACTTACATCAGAGAATGCTTGTGCTAATTTATGATTCTTCATCATATTTTTCACAGCCAAATCCTCAATACAAATTACATCGTGGTTTTTGATGATTTCTGTACTGACTTTATGTAAATAGTCTTTCCTGATATTGGTTACTTTTTCGTGTACTGTTGCAAGTTTCGATTTCTGTTTTAATCTGGAATTGCTTCCTTTTGTTTTTTTAGATAATTGCCTTTGCTCGTATTGTAACTTCTTTAGATTGGTTTTGAGTGTTTTAATATTTTCATACACCTTACCATCTGAAAGTATTGCCAAATCCTTTATTCCTGTATCAATGCCAATCTTTGAATTTGTTTTTTCAGATGGAATATGCTCAACTTCACAAGTAATGCTTACATAATATTTGCCAGTTGTTGATTTTGATAGTGTCGCGAACAGAAGTTTGCCCTGAATTTCTCTATGCAAGTTTATTTGGATACCTTTCTTAAATTTTGGTATTTGTAATTTGCCCTCTTCAATAGATACCGATTGAGGGACAGTAAAACTCTGTCTATCAAACTTGCTTTTAAAACGAGGAAATTGGGTTTGCTTACGGAAAAAATTATTATAGGAAGTGTCTAAATTCCTAAGTGATGACTGCAAACTTTGAGAGTTAATTTCTTTGAGCCAAACAAATTGTTCCTCCTTTTTTAAAACAGTTAGGTCATTGGCATTATCGTAATAATTAAGTGATTTGTTTTGTTCAAGGTAGGTTTCTTTTCTACTATTTAAGTAACGATTAAACACGAATCTACAGGCTCCAAAGTGTTTGGCAAGGAGCTCTTTTTGCTCATTATCGGGAGCAATTTTAAACTTGTATGATTTGTGAATTACTTTCATCTATCATTAAATAGTCTGTTTTTTTTTTGTGAAAAAGCACTTTATTCCATAATCCGTAAAAATCGCCCTAATTTACAACAAATTAGTCGCAAGATTGTTTAAAATATCTTTTAATCTTTGTTTGCAAGTACGGTAAGGAATTACTTATTAGTAAGTTAAATGATTATGTTAAGCAAATATTTAAATCTATCGCCAATAATTCCGATTTTGAAATTGAAATATTTAAATCTGATATTGACCCTATTTGCTTCATAATTCGTTACATTCCACGGTTATCCATTACTCAAATAGTCCGTAGGTTAAGATAAGAATCTACTGGTCAAATTTGGCTATTACATTCTGTATCACTTCGTAAAGAGTATTGGTAGCAACATAGCTTTTGGTCAGATGGTTACTTTGTTTGTTCAATAGGTGAGGCATCTCCTAATTCTACTCAACAATACATACTTTCACAAGGTTAGTGTGTCGCTTACATCCCATCCACGTAAAAACGATGGATGGGTTTTACGCTCCGTTTTATAAATCATTTAAAAAAGTAGCACCACAGCATTGTAACAGTCCCAAAACCAGGGAATTTACATCGCTTGGGCACCTTTTCATTGCTTTTTTATATACCGCCAATTTCCAAAAATTTCCTTATATTAACCCAATCATGAATTCTATTAAAACTTAACAGCATCAATAAAAAACATCTTACAAAACAAAGTCTTTATAACATATTTTTCATATTTTTAGCAAAAATTTACCCAATAACCTATGAAAAAAGTTTTACTGTTACTCTTTTTGAGTGTTTTATTACCAAAAACGTATGCTCAAGAATACTTCCCTGTTAATGAAAATGTGCACAACAAAATCCAAAATTTTACGGCTTTTACCAATGCAACGATTTACGTAACGCCAACTCAAAAAATTGAAAAAGGAACTTTACTCATTCAAGATGGAAAAGTACTTGCCGTTGGCAATACCATAGCGATTCCAAAAAATTGTATCGTGATTAATTTAGAAGGAAAAACAATCTACCCTTCCTTTATTGACCTCTATACCTCTTTTGGGATTGAAAAACCAAGAAGAACTACTTCATTTACAGCCGATCCTTTGTATGATACCAAAAGAGTGGGCTATTACTGGAACGAAAGTGTTCGACCAGAACTAAACGGTTATGAAGCTTTTAAATACGACCAAAGCAAAGCTGAAGAATTATTAAAAGCTGGTTTTGGTGTTGTGGGCACTCATATTACGGATGGAATTGCACAAGGAACAGGAGTATTAGTCGCTTTAAACAATGCTGATCCTAGTAAACAAATTATATCCAACAAAATAAGCAATCATTTTGCCTTTACAAAAAGTACCCTAACGAATCAAGCGTATCCAAGTTCCTTAATGGGTATGATGGCCCTACTACGCCAAATGTACCTAGACCTGAATTGGTATAAAAAAGGAAACGCTGAGACCAAAGATCTATCGCTAGAGGCCTTAGCTAATAATGAAAAATTGGTTCAGATCTTTGCTACTGAAGACAAACTAAATAGTTTGAGAGCTGCTAAAATTGCTAAAGAATTTGGCTTGACCTATATCTTAAAAGGTAGTGGCAATGAATTTGAACGAATTGAAGAAATTAAAAATACTAACGCTAAATTCATTATCCCGATCAATTTCCCTGAAGCTTACGATGTGTCGAATCCTTATTTGTCCAACCAAATTGAATTGGCTGACATGCGTTTCTGGAACCAAGCTCCAACCAATCTAAAAGTACTTTCAGATAATGGGATTGTTTTTGCCTTGACCACTGATAAATTAAAAAAGACAGAAGATTTCAAACCCAATTTATTAAAAGCCATTAAATATGGTTTTGATAAAACAAAAGCTTTAGAAGCTTTAACCACTATCCCTGCTGCAATCTTAGGAAAGAGCAATGAAGTGGGAAGTTTAAAAACAGGAACTTATGCCAATTTTGTGATTACCTCTGGCGAAATTTTTGATGAAAAAACAATCTTATATGAAAATTGGGTTCAAGGAAATAAATTCATTGTAAACGATATTGATGCTAAAGATGTTCGTGGAAATTACGATTTAACTATTGGAAAAAACACCTATAAATGGACAATTGATGGCACAATTGAAGCACCAAAATCAGCCATCACATGGGTTGATTCGAAAAAAGTAAAAAACAACTTTTCGGTGACTAAAAACTGGCTTTCCCTTTTATTAAAACCGACTGATACGCTCTCTTCTAATTTTGTTCGTTTAACAGGATTTGTAGAAAAAACAGATCGTTTAGCTGGAAAAGCGGTTTTGTCAAACGGAGAAGAACTGACTTGGACTGCCTTAAAAACAAGCCCATTTATAGCGGTAAAAGATTCCTCTAAAGTAGAAAAACTGGATCCTATTATCCCTGCTACTTTTCCAAACGTAGCTTTTGGAGATTCAAAAAAATTAACCGCTCAAACATTATTATTTAAAAATGCTACCGTTTGGACCAATGAAAAAGACGGCATTCTTACCGAGACCGATATTCTAATTAAAAACGGGAAAATTGCTGCGGTGGGTAAAAATCTTTCAGATGCGTCAGCGACAATTATCGATGCGAAAGGAAAACATATTACCAGTGGAATCATCGATGAGCACTCGCATATTGCGATCTCAAGAGGTGTAAACGAAATGGGACACAATTCTACTGCCGAAGTGACCATTGAGGATGTAGTCAATTCTGAAGACATTAATATTTATAGAGATTTAGCTGGAGGTGTAACCATATCGCAATTGTTGCATGGTTCGGCCAACCCAATTGGTGGACGTTCTGCTATCGTAAAATGGAAATGGGGTTCCTCTCCAGAGGAAATGTTATACAAAAACCAACCTAAGTTTATCAAATTTGCCCTAGGTGAAAATGTAAAACAGGCTAATTGGGGTATTAAGAACCCTACCCGTTTTCCCCAAACGAGAATGGGTGTAGAACAGGTTTTTACAGATTACTTTCAACGTGCTAAAGAATATGAAGAAAGTTGGAAAAAATTCAATTCTGGTTCTAAAAAAGGGAAAGCACCTCGAGTAGATTTAGAAATGCAAACTTTAGTCGAAATTCTAAACAAACAACGTTTCATTACCTGTCACTCCTATGTAGAATCAGAGATTTTAATGTTAATGAATGTTGCTGAGAAATTTAATTTTAAAGTAAACACCTTCACTCATATCCTAGAAGGATACAAAGTGGCCGACAAAATGAAAGAACATGGTGTTGGAGCTTCTACCTTCTCAGACTGGTGGGCGTACAAATTTGAAGTAAACGATGCCATTCCTTATAATGGCCCCATTATGCACAACCAAGGAATAGTGGTTGCTTATAATTCTGATGATGCAGAAATGTCTCGAAGATTAAATCAAGAAGCGGCAAAAGCAGTTAAATACGGAAATATCTCCGAAGAAGAGGCCTGGAAATTTGTCACCCTAAACCCTGCAAAATTGCTGCATATCGATGATAAAGTCGGTAGTATTAAAATAGGTAAAGATGCCGATGTTGTGCTATGGAGTGATAATCCCTTGTCTATTTATGCCAAAGCGGAAAAGACTATTATCGAAGGAGTCGTTTACTTTGATATTGAAAAAGATATCCAAAAGCAGTCTTTGATCACTAAAGAGCGAAATGAATTGATCGGACAAATGCTAAAAGAAAAAAACAAAGGCATGAGCACGCAAGAGCCGACTAAAAAAGAAAAAAAAGCCTATCACTGTGATACTTTAGAGCAATAAAAGGCAGTAAAAATTCATACTGATTAAAACCCAAAACATGAGAAATAAAAACATACATATAGTGCTGCTCTTCTTTTGCGCCTTCATACAAATAAAAGCACAACAGCAACCAGCTCCAAAACAAACCAAATCCGTTTTAATATTAAATGCCACGGCACATTTAGGCAACGGAACTGTTATTCAAAATAGCGCCATCGGATTTAAAGACGGCAAACTTACCTTAGTCGCGGACGCTACGACAATTAGACTTGCCGCTAATGCTTATGATACTACAATTGATGCCACTGGAAAACACGTTTATCCAGGTTTCATTGTACCCAACACGACGCTGGGATTAGTGGAAATTGATGCCGTAAAATCATCTGATGATGAGGAAGAAATAGGTACTTTTAATCCCAATGTAAGAAGTATCATCGCCTATAATTCCGAATCAAAAGTAGTGGAAACAGTACGTCCAAATGGCGTTTTAATTGCACAAATTACCCCTCGAGGCGGTCGAATTTCGGGTACTTCATCTATAGTACAATTAGATGCTTGGAGCTGGGAAGATGCTATACTAAAAGAAAACGATGGCATACATCTTAATTTTCCATCCACTTTCAAAAGATCAGGCTCGTGGTTTGAACCTGGAATTATTGAAGCGAACAAGGACTACTCCAAACAAGTTTCCGATATCACTACTTTTTTAATCAATGCCAAAGCCTACAATCAGGACATAGCAAAAGAAAGAAATCTAGTATTAGAAGCAACAAAAGGACTCTTTGACGGCACTCAAACCTTATTTATTCATGCCGATGAAGAAAAGCAAATTATAGATGCGGTACAATTGGCTTTAGATCATCAAATTAAAAAAATGGTGATCGTGGGTGGTTTTGAATCCTATAAATCTGCAGACTTATTACAAAAAAATAATATCGGAGTTCTTTTAAGACGTGTACACGATATGCCAACAAGCGATGATCAAGATGTAAACTTACCTTATAAAATAGCTAAAATACTTACCGATAAAGGCGTTGTTGTTGGGCTAGAAAACAGTGGAGATCACGAACGTATGAGTGTTCGAAATTTGCCTTTTTTAGCGGGTACTTGCGCAGCTTTTGGCTTGGACAAAGAAAAAGCCTTGCAATTGATTACTTCTAATACTGCCAAGTTACTTGGCATTGATGCTAGTTGTGGTAGCTTAGAAACAGGTAAAGACGCCACCCTCTTTATTTCAGAAGGAGATGCTTTAGACATGCGTACTAACAAATTAACAACTGCTTTTATTCAAGGACGATCTATTAATCTAGAGACCTTTCAAAACAAATTGAATCAAAAATTCAAAGACAAATACCAGCAGAAGTAATTAAAATCTTTTTACAGAAAAGGCATCACTTGAAAAAATTCATTTGATGCCTTTTTTATTTATAATCAACGGGATATCATCCTACCTAGCGGCTAACATCAGAAAAAGCCCGCAAAACAAGACCTCTGACATACCTTTCTACCAATGAAAACCCTTCAATTGCAAAATACCGATTACAAAATTGCAAATTTTAACCATTTTTTAAGAAGCATACTCAAAATTATAGGGGGTTAAATTTAAAATTTAATAAAAATAATGCGCAATACCCTATTTTTTTATGGGGTGTTAAATCATTTTATACTTTTATAAAAAATTAAAAACCAAAACCACTATGCGAAAAATTATTTTAAGTGTGATTCTGATCACTATTTTAGTATTAACTTTTATATCCAATTTCATTCTAACCGATACCCCAATTCCAGCCACGGCTGTAAAATTTGACACCGGGGACACCGCTTGGATGATCGTAGCCACAGCCTTTGTACTATTAATGACCCCTGGATTAGGTTTTTTCTACGGTGGTATGGTAGGCAAGAAAAACGTTATCAGTACCATGCTTCAAAGTTTTATGGCCATGGTCATTGTTACTATATTATGGGTGGTCATCGCTTTTGGACTTGCCTTTGGACCAACTATTAAGGGTATCATTGGAGACCCTACTACTAATCTGTTTTTCCAAGGTGTCGGGACCAATACCGCCTGGAGTCTTGCCCCAACCATTCCTTTTATGTTATTTGCTTTATTTCAAGCAAAATTTGCCATCATTACCCCGGCCTTAATCACGGGTGCTTTTGCAGAACGTATTCGTTTCTGGGCTTATTTATTATTCATGGTATTGTTTATCATTTTCATATACTCTCCTTTAGCCCATATGACTTGGCATCCAGAAGGTCTATTCTTTAAAATGGGTGTACTTGATTTTGCTGGAGGAACTGTAGTACACATGAGTGCTGGTTGGGCTGCATTAGCAGGAGCCATCTTTCTAGGAAAAAGAAAAATTCAAAAAGTAAATCCCGCCAGAATCACCTATGTGCTATTAGGAACCGCTTTATTATGGTTTGGATGGTTTGGTTTCAACGCGGGTTCTGCATTAGGAGCCAACGGTTTAGCTGTACAAGCCTTAGGAACAACAACAGTTGCTGCCGCAGCCGCTGCAATGGCTTGGGTATTTTACGATAAAATTTTAGGTCACAAATTATCTGCTCTAGGTGCTTGTATCGGAGCTGTTGTAGGTCTAGTAGCCATTACACCTGCTGCTGGTTTTGTAAGCATCCCTCATGCTATCTTTATTGGAGCCTTTGCCGCTATTGTTAGTAATATAGTCGTAAGTAAATTTCCTAAAGGAAAAATTGATGATGCCCTAGATGTTTTTGCCTGCCATGGTGTTGGTGGTATGGTCGGAATGTTGTTAACTGGTGTTTTTGCTTCAAAAGCAATCAATCCTGCAGTGGGAGACAATCAAGGTTTGATCTTCGGAACGCCTACTTTGTTCATCAACCAATTAATTGCCTTGATCGCTGTCTCTATCTTTGCCTTTGTAGGTTCTTATATTTTATTTTATGTTGTCAATAAAATTACGCCTCTAAGGGTATCTGAAGAGAAAGAAGAATTAGGATTAGACATCTCTCAACACGGAGAATTTTTATAAACCAACCACTTCCTTTTTGCCTTAATAAAAAAAGCACTCTAAGTTTTATACTTAGAGTGCTTTTTATTTGAATTAACTTCAACCTTTATAATGACGATTGTTTTTCTATTGTCTTTTCATCCTACATGAACTCAGAAAGAATTCACAAAAGAGAAAAAATATTTTAAAGCAAAAATGATCAGAGAAAATATAACCATCCATAATCTGAAACTCTCAACCTTTATGAGTCCCTCATGCATTCCATTTTCTCTTCTTCTTTTATTATTGCCTTTCTTAATCAAATAAAACAAGAAAGCCGCTAAAACAAATGTTCCACTTATAACCAAATCCAATACAACAGGAAATGTCATGTCTTATTTAAAATTAGCAATCCCTTCTTTCAACCAATGCAAATATTCATCAGCACTAACATAACTAATGGTTGGTTTTGAAGTGTTTAAATTCTTTCCTTCCAAATCAGTTATAATGTACAAAGGCTGCGTATTGGTTTTGTATTTGGAGATCATAAAATCCGTCCATTTATCCCCTACAGTAACGATTTTATCCCCCGATTCTGTTACAAATTGCTCTTCTTTTGGCAATTCACGTTTATCATCCACATAAAGCGAAATCAAGACTACATCATTCTTTAAAATCGGTAATATCGTAGGCTCTGACCAAACGTTGTTTTCCATTTTTCTACAATTCACACAAGCATATCCTGTAAAATCAAGCATAATAGGTTTGTTGATTGACTTGGCATAGGCTACACCATCTTCATAATCATGAAACACCACAATTCCATGTGGGCCCAATTCAGCTCCTTCTGGCATCCCTTGTAAACCTCCAACATTTGACATAGGGCTCGCTGAACCCCCAAGTCCTAATGGACTTTCACTATATTGCATTGGAGGAGGAAATGCACTGATTAATTTCAATGGTGCTCCCCAAAGTCCTGGTATTAAATAAATGGTAAAAGTCAATATTAACAAACCAAAAGACAATCTTCCAACTGAAATATGAGTTAATGGACTATCGTGTGGCAAGGTGATTTTTCCGAACAAATAGAAAGCCAAAGTTCCAAAAATAGCAATCCAAATCGCTATAAAAACTTCTCTTTCCAAGAAATGTAATTGTAAAACTACATCCGCATTGGATAAAAATTTAAAGGCTAAGGCCAACTCTAAAAATCCCAAAACTACTTTCACGGTATTCAACCATCCGCCAGATTTAGGCAATGAATTTAACCAACCTGGGAACATCGCAAACAACATAAATGGCAAGGCCAATGCTGATGAAAATCCTAACATCCCCACAACTGGAGCTATTCCTCCGTTTGAAGCTGCTTCAACTAAAAGCGTTCCTACAATAGGTCCTGTACAGGAGAACGATACAATCGCCAAAGCCAAAGCCATGAATAAAATCCCAACTATTCCACCTCTATCGGCTTGTTGATCCGCTTTATTTGCCCACGAATTAGGCAACATAATTTCAAAAGCCCCTAAGAATGAAGCCGCGAAAATGACCAATATCACAAAGAAAATCAAATTAAACCAAACATCAGTAGACAAGGCATTTAAAGCATCTGCTCCAAATATCTTAGTCACTATTAAACCCAATATTACGTAAATGGCAATGATCGAAAATCCATAAATAATCGCATTTCGAATACCTCTTGCTCTGCTTTTACTTTGTTTGGTAAAGAAACTTACCGTCATTGGAATCATTGGAAAAACGCAAGGCGTCAACAATGCTGCAAAACCTGAGATAAAAGCAATAAAAAAGATCGACCATAAACTTCTCGATGGTGCTGGTGCCGGTATTTCTTCCTGAGCTACAACTCCTGCCGCTGTGGTCTGAACTTCCGTTTTAAGCGTATCTACTGCAACTTCATTTACAGTATCAACCGCTAAACCTTCTACCTTAGTCTCGTCTTTTTTCACTTCTGTCACACTAGCAAGTGCATCCATTTTAAAAGTCGATGGAATAGCAATGGAGAACTTTTTATTCGAGTTGATACAAACTTCTTTACACACTTGATAATCGAACTCTAGATCAACTGTTTTTAAGTTCGGGTTTATAAGGGTAATTTCCTGTTCTATATGTGCTTTCCCTTCAAAGAAGGTTTCATTTACACCAAAAACATCATTAAAAGCCGTTCTGGTTTTTCCTTCTTTGGCTTTTCCGACTAAACTATAGTTTCCTTTTTGGTTTTTAAATGATATTTCTAAAGCAAGTGGTCCACCATCTGGTGTGAATTGCGAATACATATGCCAGTCTTTGTCAATAGCACCTTCAAAGATTAATACGGCGTTATTTCCGGATTTCTTCTCAATTTTTGCAGTCCATTTTACGGGTTCAATCATTTGTGAATTTCCTTTTGCAAACGCAAACAAGAAAAACAGCAAAAACATAATGGTTTTATTCCAACTACTTTTTGGCATTGTGGCTCGATATTGATTATTAAAGTTCATTATTCTAATTCTATTTTAAGTATTCTATTTGAGGTTTTTTCTATTTTAAAGCGCTCGTCTTGTCTCATCCCTACTACCCAAACGATCTGGTCATCAGAACACAAAAGCCAGGTATTTTCTTTATCAATCAACGATAATTTCTCGTCTTTAAAAAATTTACTTATTTTTTTTGTCTTCCCATTCATTCCAAAAGGCTGAAAAGAATCTCCTTCTTTCCATTTACGTAATACTAAGGGATAATGGATTTTTTGAGCGTCCACAAATATAGCCTTATTTGAATTTACTGTTATGTGACCTACGTTACAAAGCGACAATTTTAAGGGAAAATTAACTACCTTGTCATTTTCATTAATCTCATACTCTTCCGTTTCTTCGCTTTGAGAAATCGGGCTCAAAATTAAGGTTTCTCTATTTTTTAGCAATCTAAATTCAGCCGAAAGCACCTGTTTTCCTGACTGTCCGTTTACTAAATCATAAACATCATTCCAAGCCAAAAAACCAAATTCATTGAGCCATTGATACAAATAGGATTGATAATTCGGTAGCTTTTTAAGTTGATTTAAATCAAAATAAATTTCGTCACCTTCTTCTCTGGCCACTTGTTGATAAATCATAATCGAAGCATCCTCAACCATGACTAATGACTCCTGCAAATAAGATTGTGTCTTTTGAAAGGCCGTCAAGAAGTTTGGATTGATCTCCTTTAGGATTGGAACCAAATCATGCCGAATTTTATTTCGCAAATATTTGTTTGAAGCATTACTACTATCTTCCCTCCACTCTATCTTATTCTCTTGTGCATAGCTTGAAATTTCCTCCCTTGAAAATGGCAAAAGCGGGCGAATAATTTGATTTTGATGTTCCGGTATCCCAGTCAAGCCCTCTAATCCGGTTCCCCTACTTAAATTAATCATGAAGGTCTCCAAATTATCATCGGCGTGATGCGCCGTCACCATATAGTCGTAGTCTTGAGTCTCTAAAAGCTCATAAAACCAACTATAACGCAACTCACGAGCAGCAACTTGAGTCGATAATTTAAAGTCTTTTGCAAAAGCTTCCGTATCAAACTGTGTAGTAAAAACAGGAATAGCATGTTGCTCGCAATAGTTTTGAACAAAACTTTGATCACCAAAACTTTCTAAGCCGCGCAATTGAAAATTACAATGCATCACGGCAATTTCATAAGGCAGCTGTTGTAATAAATGCAACAAAACCATACTATCCAAACCTCCGCTTACGGCTAGAGCCAGTTTTTTTCCTTCCAAAAATGGAAATCGTAGTCCGAGATGATGTTGAAATTTTTTAAGCATTTATAAATGTAAAAATTAAATTTTGTTTCTGGTGTATTCCTTTTATTGCAAAACCTCGTGCATGGCCTTGGCCTTTAACAAACATTCTTCGTATTCTTTTTCAGGAATAGATTGTGCCGTAATAGCACTTCCAACAGAAAAAGAAACATAACGTTTCTCCTGATTGTACAAAATACTTCGAATCACCACATTAAAATCAAAGTCACCCTCTGGAGTAAAATACCCCACAGCACCACTGTATAAACCTCGTTTGGTTTCTTCTAGACCTTCTATGATTTTCATCACTGAAATCTTAGGCGCTCCAGTCATGCTTCCCATTGGAAAGGTTGTTTTCAAAACATCAATCGGCGAATATTGAGGATCAATCTTTGAAGTAATAGTAGAAATCATTTGATGCACCTGCAAAAAAGAATAGATCTGACAAAGCTCCGCCACTTCTACAGAACCTCTTTGCGCTGTATGTGACAAATCATTGCGAACCAAATCGGTAATCATGATATTCTCTGCACGCTCTTTTGCATCTGTTTGTAAATTTTGTCTCGATTTTTCATCTTCACTAGGATCTGAAAATCGTTTTGAAGTTCCTTTTATCGGTTGAGAAATCAAGCTTTCACCTACTTTTTTCAGATACCGTTCTGGTGAGGCTGAAAGTAAATATTGTTGATGATTCTTAAAGAAGACCGAAAAAGGAGCCTGTGATATGGTATTTAATTTTTGAAACTTTTCCAAAGGATTAATAAAAGCATCCTCTGCAAAAAACTCCATGCAAAAATTCGCTTCATATAAATCACCTTTGTGAATATGTTCCAGAACTTTAGTAACCTTCTCCACATAGGAATCCTTAGAGATCCTTTGTTGCACCACAACCCCGTCCAGTGTCTGAAATGGTTCATCCTGATTTTGAATAATCGCTTCAAAATCTTCTTCCACCTCATCATCACAAAGCATTAAATACTTAATTTCAAGCTGGTTGCCTTTTAATAAAAAGAGTTTTTTGGGTTGAAAGAAAAACAAATCTGGAAAACCTAAGCCATCAAAATTAGACGAGCTTAAGACTTCAGTATCATTCTTTAAATCATACGATAGATAACCAAAAAGCCAATCCTTTGTCGTTTGTTGATATTGCTTTAAATCATCAAAAGCGTTGTAAAAATCAGTCTTTAAAGACGTAAAAGCATCCACAGCCAAGACACAATCAAAACTAGAATATTCTTGCGGATAGGAATTGCTATCTAAAAAAACAAGCTCACGAAACTGTTGTGACCAACTTAACAGCTGTAGTTTAAATTGGGCTGGATTTGCAATATGTTTATGAATTGAAACTCTCAAAAATAAATGGATTTTAGACCTCAAAATTACGACAAAAAAAATCCTTCGATAAAAGAATACTCAAAAATTATTGGCACGCTTTTTAGTATATCCAATTAATGCTAATTATTAAAACTTTTCTTGCCTATTTGATTGAAAACTACCCCAAAGGAAACGACACATCTTGCCCCGCATCAGCGCAAAACAAAGGCTAAACCGGTCTAGAAAAGGCCCCGCTATTAATTATCAATCAAATTTTAAACCTTTATGAAAACAATTGCCAAACTAGGATTGACTTCCTTCCTGATCATCACACTATTATTTTCCTGTAAAAAAGCCGATTACGCTACTAGTGAAACAGTGGAAAATAACAATGCCACAACAGACAGCACTGCTATTTCCTCTTCGGCAGCAGTAGAAAAAAAAGACAGCAAACAAAAATTCATCCGTACGGCCGATATGAAATTCAAAGTTAAAAATGTCATCAAATCAACTTATGCCATAGAAAATACGGTTAGCAAATTTGGAGGCTATGTCACGTGCACTAATTTACAAAGCAATATCCAAAACCAAATTAAAACTAAAATATCCCAAGACAGCACACTAGAAACTATCCATTATAATGTAGAAAACAACATTACCATTCGTGTACCCAACACCCAGCTCGACACGGTAATTAAAAGCATCGCCCAACAAATTGATTTTCTAGATTTCAGGATAATCAAAGCCGACGACATTTCTTTAAAATTAGTAGCCCATCAACTTTCTCAAAAAAGGAGCGCCTTAAATGAAAAAAGAGTGGAACGCGCTATTGATACTAAAGGCAAAAAAATAAATGACATTATGCAAGCCGAAAATACTTTGGCTAACCAAAAAGAAGCCACTGATAATGCCACAATAAATAATTTAGCGATGCAGGATCAAATTAACTTCAGTACCCTTACTCTGCAACTTTATCAAAATGACACTACAAAACAGCAAATCATAGCTACTGAAAAAGATAGCAATACTTATAAAGCCAATATAGGCATTCAGCTTCTTGATTCTTTGAAAAATGGCTGGTATATTCTTGAATCCATCATTGTATTTCTTATTAGCCTGTGGCCTTTTATACTCATTAGTGCAGCTGGATTTCTTCTTTACAAAAAACACCAAAACAAACAGAAAAAGTGTTAATAAAGTAGCAATTTCGTAATGAAAAATTCGTTATATTTGATATAGTATTACATTAGTCCAAAAAAAAGACTATAAAGATTGTGAAATTTCCAGTAAAAAGGTTTTTTTAATATTAATTTCCATTTTACTGGATAATTTAGATTGTAAGGTTATCTGAAAATAAAGTATACTTTTTTAACTTATTAAAATCCTAAGAATTATGAAAATTGCTACCATTATTGTCCGCGTTTTGATTGGTCTTCTACTGCTTTTTGCTTCCATTAGTTTTTTCTTCCATCTAATACCTGCCGAGCCAGTAAATAATGACGATTTTAAAGCTTTTAACACAGGGCTTGTTGCTTCAAAATATTTGATGCCATTAGCCAAGTCTATCGAATTGATTTGCGGGGTTGCTTTTGTAACGGGACGTTATGTAACTCTTGCCAATATCTTAATATTACCTATCACCATTAATATTTTATTCATTAATTATTTTATGTCTCCAGAAAGTTTACCAATTGCAGGTTTACTCTTCTTAGCCAATTTATTTTTAATTTACAGATATTGGGATAATTACAAAACTCTTTTCAAAGCTTAATTTATTTTCATTTTCACAATAAAAAACCCGGTCTATGCCGGGTTTCTCATTTAAAATTTTAATCTTACTATTTTAATTTAGCTATTGGACAATCCTATCGAGGCCGTCCACTCATTTTCTGAGTTTTCTTTAGTAATGCACGGCTGCTTTCAAAAAATAAAGCTTCTCTAAAAAGAACCTATCCAATACTAAACAATGCTTCTTTACATAAGCATCTCTACTGCTCTACATCGATAATAAGTACATTTAATCCATCATAAAAAAGGACCAAAAAACGAGCCCTTAAACACCCCAACATTGTCCTTTTTGACGAACTTGGCTTTCCCGATGCTTACCTCTCATTTGTCTTTTCTGACCTTATAGTCCCTTTGCCATCCTTTACTTACTGCCCTTCTCATGGAGAAAACATTTGGCAGTTACTTATCGATTATAAAAGCAATTTACGCTCTAAAAAATAGTTTTAATTCCCTTATTCCAAGAGCATACACCTTCTTACACTATCAAAGACGATAGTAGAATACCACCTCTAATTTACGACATTATTTTGAACTTTTATATTTTTCTTACTGCAAAAAAAATAGAATCTTAATCGATAAATGTTTTTACTAAACAGCTATATTTGATTAAACAATTTTGCGCTGTAAATGAAAAAATATCTCTTCTTAATTCTATTACTTTATACAAATTTTTCCAGATCTCAATCTGTAAAATCTGTAGATTCATTAAACATTGAAATCTGTAAATCCTTAGTTCAAAATAAAAATTTAAATAATGAAGTCCGAATTAATACTATTAATAACTTACATATATTCCCCTACTTATCAAAGTTTAATGACTCCATAAAAAAAGAGGAAGTCTTTCAACTAATGTTTAACAGACTACACAAAAACTGTAATGAATTTGTAGCTCTTTTTACAAATGAAACTAGCCATTATGGCTGGTCTATGCAATACGAAAAGCCGGCAATTACAGTATCAAAAGAACAATGCAATAACTTCAATAAAATTTCAAATTGCTATTATCTCGAAAATAATGGAGAAAAAGTAGAAGTAACCTTAAGTAATAATGTATGGATAGAAAAATTTAACGATAATACGTTCTCTAAGTTACATTACCGAAAAAAAAATGACTGTGAGTTTGAATTGGAATTCATAGAAAGCGATAATATATCCAGAAAAAATCTAAGCATAAAAGGCGACAAATACCTCTATAAGATATACAACGAAGAAAAAGGTATCTATAGTGTTTACTTAAAAAACAAAGAAACGTACTACACTTTTAAAATAATGACGCCATAAAAAAACCGCCAGTCCTAAAGCCTCAGGATTGGCGGTTTTAAAAAAATATGCTTTTCGTAAATTATACGTGTATCGCTCTATTGTCTGTAGCAGCTAAAGCCGCTTCTTTTATCGCTTCAGCAAAAGTTGGATGAGCATGGCTCATTCTTGAAATATCTTCAGCAGATGCTTTGAATTCCATTGCTGTAACCGCTTCTGCAATTAAATCAGCCGTACGTGCTCCAATCATATGAACACCTAAAACCTCATCTGTTTTAGCATCTGCAATGATTTTCACAAATCCGTCTAAATCTCCACTTGCTCTTGCACGTCCTAAAGCTTTGAAAGGAAAACTTCCCACTTTGTATTCCGTCCCAGAAGCTTTTACTTGCTCTTCTGTTTGTCCTACTGCAGCCACTTCTGGCCAAGTATATACAACACCTGGAATTAGGTTATAATCGATATGTGGTTTTTGACCTGCCAAGATTTCAGCAACCATAGTTCCCTCTTCTTCTGCTTTGTGTGCCAACATAGCCCCACGAACAACATCACCAATGGCGTAAATATTTGGAACATTCGTTTGCAAATGATCGTTTACTTCCACTTGTCCTCTGTCTGAAATTTTTACTCCAGCTTTATCCGCGTTTAATCCATCTGTATACGGACGACGACCAACAGAAACTAAAGAATAATCTCCCTCTAGCGTAATGGTTTCTCCTTTAGCATTTTCAGCTTGAACAACAACAGCATCACCGTTTCTCTCTACTGATTTTACTTTATGAGAAACATAGAATTTCATTCCTTGTTTTTTCAACACTTTAGTCAATTCTTTAGACAAAGAACTATCCATTCCTGGAATAATTCTGTCCATGAATTCTACAACAGAAACTTGAGCTCCTAAACGTAGATAAACTTGACCAAGCTCAATTCCAATAACTCCACCTCCAATAATCACCAAATGTTTTGGAACTTCTTTCAAAGCCAAAGCTTCCGTAGAAGTAATAATTCTTTCTTTATCAATTTTAATAAAAGGTAAAGAAGATGGTTTTGAACCAGTAGCAATGATGGTATACTTTGCTTCAATAGTCTCAGAAGTACCATCTGCTTTTGCCACAGCAATATGCGTTGCATCTACAAATGAACCTAAACCATTAAAAACAGTAATTTTATTTTTATCCATTAAGTAGTTGATTCCACCCACGGTTTGATCTACAACTGCTTGTTTACGACCAATCATCTTCTCTAAATTGATTTTTACATCACCAGAAACTTCGATTCCATGATCTGCGAAATGTTTAATTTCAGCAAAATGATGAGAAGAAGACAACAATGCTTTTGAAGGAATACAACCTACATTAAGGCAAGTTCCCCCTAAAGAGTTATACTTTTCTACTATTGCTGTTTTGAAACCTAACTGTGCGCAACGAATTGCTGATACATATCCGCCAGGACCTGAACCTATAATGACTACGTCAAATGAACTCATAGTTTGTCTATTTTATTTTTAGCGAGACAAAATTAAGGAATAAAGTTTTGTTTAAAGTTTAAATTCAATGTTTTTTATGTGAATTTTAAGGAAAGGTTCTTTGTTTTTAGCTCAAAGATTGAAAAATACAAAATGTTTTTTTTTGCATCTTAGTATTATTAAGATCGATAACTCAACATATTTTGTTTGAATAGTTTGAGATTACTTTTCTACCTACCATAGACCACTAATCACCAAGTACTTACAGAACCACTACAAATAATCAAGCAAAAGCACTTCAATTCTAAATCTAAGAAATCGCTCTAACACAAAAAACAATTTCTATTTTAAAAAATAACCGTCGAGTTTTTAACCTCACTGATCATAAACATACTTTGCGTACTACCAATATGCTGTAAAGTAGTGAGTTTGGTAACCAGAAATTCACGATAGGCTTCCATATCCTTTACTAATACTTTCAAAATATAATCGTAATCACCACTTACGTGATGACATTCCAAAACTTCATTTAATTGAATGACTTCGCTTTCAAACTTGGTCAAGAATTCTTTGGTATGCTGAATGAGTTTTAAATGACAAAAGACAACAAAGCCCTTGTCCATTTTTGTTTTATCCACTAGGGCTACATAATTTTTAATTATCCCTTCTCTTTCTAATTTCTTGATGCGTTCATAAACAGCAGTCACCGAAAGATTGAGTTTTAATGATAATTCTTTGGTTGTTTTCTTACTATCGGTTTGCAGTAAAACCAACAGTTTTTTGTCGATCGCGTCTAAAGTCATTTTTAGTGGTTTTAAGAAAAGAAAAAAAATCTACTGTTTGGATTCTTTTGAAACAAATTTAAACAAACATTCTACATATTATCACTTTTACAGATTTAAAATCTAAATACAATCATAACCATTGATTAATTTTCTAATAGATCGTTATTTTGGACATCATTTTACCTATTAAACTCTAAGTCCGAGTTGTATGCTCATAAATCCCCTTGCACCTTTACTAAAAAAATAAATCTTTCTAATAGCCACGAAGAACCAACAACACTATCAAAAATAAATTATGAAAAATTTCAACCCAGCAGACAAAATCCAGGATCTGCAATATTTCGGAGAATTTGGAGGCGTGAATCCGTCGATTTCAGATTCTTCTACCTATACTTTTCTTTCCGCCAAAACAATGTTTGACACTTTTGAAGGAAACATGGAAGGCTGTTATTTGTACTCACGTCATTCATCTCCAAGTAATCTATACTTGGATCAAGCTTTGGCCGCTATGGAAGGTACAGAAACGGCTAATGTTTCCGCTTCGGGCATGGGAGCCATTACCCCTACTTTATTACAACTTTGTAGTACTGGTGATCATATCGTATCGAGCAGAACGATCTATGGAGGAACCTATGCTTTTTTAAAGAATTTCACCCCTAGGTTTGGTATTGAAACAAGCTTTGTGGATATCACTAAATTAGACATTGTTGAAGCAGCTATTACTTCAAAAACAAAAGTTTTGTACTGTGAAACCGTGAGTAATCCTTTACTAGAAGTGGCTGATATTGCAGGCTTGGCTAAAATTGCTAAAAAACACAATTTGAAATTGGTCGTGGACAATACGTTTTCTCCTTTATCTGTTTCTCCTGCTAAATTAGGTGCTGATATAGTGATTCATAGTTTGACCAAATATATTAATGGAAGCAGCGACACGGTTGGCGGTGTAACTTGCGCCTCAAAGGATTTTATCAATGCACTGAAAAATGTAAATTCTGGAGCCAGTATGCTTTTAGGACCTACTATGGATAGTTTGCGATCTGCTTCTGTGATGAAAAACTTGCGCACCCTGCATATCCGCATCAAGCAACACAGCCATAATGCGCATTTTCTAGCGGATCAATTTGAAGCTGACGGCCTAAAAACAGTTTATCCTGGTCTAAAAAGTCATCCCAGTCATGAATTATACAAAACGATGATTAACCCCGAATATGGCTTTGGAGGAATGCTAACCATTGATGTGGGTACTTTAACTAAAGCCAATGAATTGATGGAATTGATGCAAGCTAGAAACTTGGGGTACCTAGCCGTAAGTTTAGGTTTCTACAAAACCTTATTCAGCGCACCAGGCACTTCAACATCAAGTGAAATTCCAGCGGAAGAACAAGCCCAAATGGGGCTAACCGACGGTTTAATCCGATTTTCAATTGGTTTGGATAATGACATTCAACGTACCTACGAAATGATGAAAAGTTGCATGGTAGAACTTGGGATTTTATAAAAACGTAACATTCCTTTATAAATAAATTTGCAAGATTTTTTATTCGTTTGTTTGAATCCGCTGGAGTTTTTCTCTAAGTGGATTTTTTTAGCCAAAAAAAAGCCATTCAGAGACTACTCTCAGAATGGCTTTACTCTTTATACTTTATAAGATCTAAGCTTCTTTAAAATTTAACTTACTATTTTTTCTACTAAATGTAAAGTAAATAACTAAGCCCAGTAACAACCAGATAGTGAAATAAATCCAGTTCCAAACACTTAATTCAGCCATCATATAAAGACAACAAATAAGTCCTAAAAGTGGAATTAGAGAAAGGTTCTTTCTAAAAGCCCAGACTGCTAATCCAACCATCACCACTAAGAAAATCCACATCGGAATTTTGTGTTTGAACAAACTGAAACCTGATTCGTATTTTAGAGAATCCTGGATTGGCAAACCTTTCACTACCTCAGCATATTTTTCTTGGTCGTCTTGATACTGACTCAATAAATGCTCTAAATCTGATGTTTCTGCCGTTTTATCACGAACATCAATACTTTCTAAATAATTAAAAACTTTTGCAGATTCTTCTTTATCTAAAGAGGTAATAATGGTCGTTGCATCATTGGTTTGCGCCTCATTGTTTAGGAAAGCCATTGTAGCTTCATTGTTAAAAGCGAAAGCATAATACAAGCCTGCAGCCATTAAAACAGGTAAGATATACTTAGAATTGACATAAGGCGTTTTAAATTTTCCTCTTGGGATATCCGGTTTGTTTTGTAAAACCAAAACTCCAGCACAAACCAGTACAAAGGCAAATAAAGTTCCGATACTACATAAATCCGTTACCATGGTCAAGTTCAAAAATAAAGCAGGAACAGCCACTACAAAACCTGTTACTATCGTTGCAAATGATGGCGTTTTAAATTTCGGATGCACAGTAGAAAATTTCTTTGGCAACAAACCATCACGGCTCATACTCATCCAAATACGAGGTTGGCCCATTTGGAAAACCAACAATACACTTGCCATAGCCACTACAGCACTAACGGCAATAATTCCTGACATCCATTTTAAATTTAATTTATCAAATACGAATGCTAATGGATCCCCAACATTCAATTCGTTATAACGTACCATTCCCGTTAAAACTAAGGCAATGGCTATATATAGAACAGTACATATAATAATCGCCCACATCATACCACGTGGCAAATCTCGTTGTGGATTTTTACATTCTTCAGCAGTTGTAGAAATAGCATCAAAACCAATATAAGCAAAGAAAACAGCTGAAACTCCTTTTAAAACTCCACTTACACCATTTGGAGCAAACGGATGCCAGTTGGCAGTATCCACATAAAAAACACCTACTGCAATGACTAAAAGTACAATGCAGAGTTTTACAATTACCATAAGATTACTCGCATTACGAGATTCTTTCATTCCTCTATAAACCAAAGCGGTAATCAGAATAATAATGAACAAAGCCGGTAAATCAGCCACAATATGGAAAGAACCAATTGTTGGAGCAGTAGTCCATGCCGTGTAGGAAGCTTGTAATGCTGCACTTAAATTTTCAAAAGATTTTCCACCCTGCATTAAAGCCGTAGCGTCATTAAATCCGTTTGAAGCGGTTAGATAATCCATCTGAATCCATTGTGGCAAATGAATCCCACCACTCTGGAGCAGTCCGGTAAAATAATCACTCCACGATATAGCGACCGTTATATTTCCAACGGCATATTCCATGATCAAAGCCCAACCAATTATCCAAGCAATTATTTCTCCAAAAGCGACATAAGAGTAAGTATAAGCACTTCCTGAAACCGGCACCATTGAGGCAAACTCGGCATAAGCAAATGCGGCAAAACTACAGGCAAGGGCCGTAAATAAAAATAAGAATATAACAGCAGGACCTCCATCTGCACTAGCTTTTCCAATAGTACTGAAAATTCCTGCTCCCACAATAGCTGCTATTCCAAATGCAGTTAAATCTCTTGTGGTTAAATGTTTTCCTAATGCATTATGACCATCTGCATCGTTTTTTGCAACTTGTTTCAGAATATCTTGTACCGTCTTTTTTCGGAATAAACCTGATAATGCCATATATGCTTTTACTTTTAAAATTAATTTAATGCGGTCTTTATGGTTTTATTTTGCAAATAATGCAAAAAATATCTTGATTTCAAATATATAAAACCATTTTGTTTTGTGAGTGCTTTTTGAATCGAATTATTTTAGTGGGCAGATTGTACGGATTTACGTCCTTAGATTTTCCACTACTCCATTCTCTAATTATCTCCCTGTCAACCTAATTCAACACAGCTTACTTCAAACAACTTCTCAAAATACTCACTGGATGTTGTGCTTCTCTATGGGTACCGTCAAAAATTTGATGACGACAACTGGTTCCTGCAGCGGCAATTTTTACATCTTCGGCAGTAGCTCTTACTTTTGGGAATAAAGTATCTTCTCCCATTTGCATGCTTACCTGATAATGCTCTTTTTCGTAACCAAAGGATCCTGCCATTCCACAACAACCCGAATTATAGATTGTCACTACATTATTCTTTGGCAGATTCAACATGGCAAAAGTTGCTTCAATTGTACTCAAGGCCTTTTGATGGCAATGCCCATGAATTTTAATTTCTTTTTTTTCATCTGAGAATGCGTCAGCTTTTATCTTTCCATTATTAATCTCTCTTTTAAAGAATTCTTCAATGGTATAGGCACTTTGTGCTACTTTTTCAGCGGCCTCTTTATCATCTGCCAAACGCAAATATTCATCTCTAAAAGTTAGAATGGCAGAAGGCTCAATTCCGATTAAAGGTGCTTTATCGGAAATCAATTCCTTAAAAATAGTGACGTTCGTATTGGCAATTTTCTTGGCTTCTTCTAAGAATCCTTTTGACAAATAAGTTCTTCCGCTTTCCTGGTGATCGACCACCAAAACTTCATAACCCAGTTGAGTCAATAATTCAAAAGCGTCAATTCCGATATTGACATCGTAGTAGTTCGTAAATTCATCATTAAACAAATATACCTGTCCATTGGGAAAATCATGGTTGTGTTTTTTTTGACCTTCTAACCATTTTTTAAAGGTCTTTTTAGCCAGCAGTGGCACTTCTCTTTCTGGAGCAATTCCCATGCTTTTTTTAACGAGGGATTGATTCGAAATAAAGTTGGTGATGGAGGGAAACAAACTTCCCATTTTATTGAGTCTTGCGTTGTGGGCAAAAATCTTACTTCGTGTTGAAAATCCGTTTGCTTTTTGGTATTGGTACAAAAATTCTGCTTTTAGCGTCGCAACATCTACATTACTTGGACATTCGCTGGCGCAGGCTTTACAGCTCACACACAATTCAAAAACTTCGTATAATTCTTTTTGGTCGAATTTATTTTCTTTCTCCGAATAGGTCAAATACTCTCGTAACGCATTAGCTCTTGCACGGGTAGTTTCTTTTTCATTTTTGGTGGCCCGATAACTCGGACACATTGCACCTCCTGCCGATGGCAATTTTCGACAATCACCAGAACCATTACACTTTTCAGCAGCGCGTAGTATTCCTAAACTGTCTGAAAAATCCTGAAACGTTTTAATATCCGGCTCTACCCTGCCCGAAACCACACGATGGTTTTCATCCATTTTTAAGGGATTGACTATCTTACCGATATTCAAAACCGACATTGGATCAAAAGCCAATTTGATTCTTTTGAGCAATTCATAATTGGCTTCCCCTATCATAAAGGGAACAAATTCACCACGTACAATTCCGTCCCCATGTTCACCACTTAGGGAACCTCTATATTTTTTAACCAAAATGGCTACATCTGTCGCAATGGTTCTGAACAATTTTAAATCAGTTGTTTTCTTTAAATTCAAAACGGGACGCAAATGCAATTCTCCTGCACCCGCATGCGCATAATAAATAGCTCCTTGTCCATGTCGTTGCATCATGGCCGAAAACTCCGCAATATAGGCCGGCAAATCACTAAGTTCAACTGCAGTATCCTCAATGGAATCGGCAGCTTTATCATCTCCTACTATACTTCCTAAGAGTCCAAGACCCGCCTTTCTAAGCTCGTTTACCTTTTCAATATCAGCTCCGTAAATTTTTACTAGTGCGTACCCAAACTTATTTTTCTCTAAATCGGCCACTAAGGCATTGGCTTGTCTCTCTGCATCCTCCGCATCATGCGAAGCCACCTCAAACATCATAATAGCTTTAGGTTCTCCTACCAAGAAGAATCTGTTCTTAATGTGTTCTCGACTCGTTTTGGTACAATCTAGAATCGTATCATCAATCATTTCGCAAGTATACAAATGATGTTTCATGGCCACTACCACTGATTCTAAAGATTCGTGGATACTATGATAATGTGCCACTACCATTATATTATGAACCGGCGGTAAATCGTCTACCTTTAAGGTGATTTCGGTCGTAAAGGCAAGAGTTCCCTCGCTACCACAAAGCAATTTCCCCAAATTAATGGTAGGTTCGCTTCCAGCAAACAAGTCGGATTTCAACAATATATCAACGGCATAACCCGTATTCCTTCTGTGAATTTCAGGTTTGGGAAACTCTTTTACAATTTCTTCCTGTGTCCCTTTTACCGAAAGTTCGTCGTAAATGCTTCTATATATGTTATTTTCTAAAGTATCGCCCTTGGTT
This sequence comes from Flavobacterium sp. OHVDL-2026-0007, assembly GCF_059882335.1. Classification (NCBI taxonomy): domain Bacteria; kingdom Pseudomonadati; phylum Bacteroidota; class Flavobacteriia; order Flavobacteriales; family Flavobacteriaceae; genus Flavobacterium; species Flavobacterium sp. OHVDL-2026-0007. The sequence continues at coordinate 4,218,512 of NZ_CM187612.1, read as the reverse complement.
TTTTCAAGAAACTCAGCAGAGGTCAACTCATTAAAAACGACTTCAGATCCATCACTCAAAATCGCTTTAATCTCTACAATTTTATCACGGGTCACCCCATAACGAATTGAAGTCGTACCTGAAGAGTTATTCCCCACCATTCCTCCAATCATACAACGGTTTGAAGTCGATGTATTGGGACCAAAAAATACCCCATAAGGTTTTAGAAATAAATTCAGCTCATCGCGAATTACTCCTGGCTGAACCGTTACCGTTTTTTTTATTGGGTCAAAATTCAGAATCTTAGTAAAATGTTTCGAAACATCCACTACGATACCATCTCCTACTGTTTGACCTGCTAAAGAAGTTCCGGCTGTTCTTGGCGTAATCGAAAGTTGATATTGGGCCGCAAACTGGATCAATTTACTTATATCTGCGATTGTTTTAGGCACCGCAACCGCCTTGGGTTTTATCCGGTATACCGAAGCATCTGTTGAATAAAGCGTTTTATGAAGATCATCATATAAAAGTGTTCCTTCTAATGATGCTGATAATTCTTGTAATTCCTTAATTATTGACATTATAACTGAATTTATGACCTAAAACTAATGGTATGCTGAAGTACAAAAATACTTTTTTTTTAGGTGCAGAATGGCAAACCCCTAAAGGTTCAGCCGATTTTCTTTAATGCCTTTTTTTTTAACTGGAATTTGCGCACAAACCATTGCAAAGTACTGGAGACATTTGAGCATAGGGATTTTCAGAAGTCATTCCAGCAAGCCTTCCCTCCTTTAATACTACCATTGTAAAGATGTTTTTTATTCCATCAAGACTAGTTCATTGGGCTACAAAAGAAAAACAGTTCCTTTACTGCTTCCCCCAAATCCTTGTATTCAAATCCAGTTCTTGAACAATATCGTACATGAATTGAACAATAGAAAGATCTTCGGTTAATAAATCAGGAGCCAAAAGCGTGCTGTGAATAGGTGGCTCAAAATAATTGGTTACTAAAGGAAAAGCAATATACATCTTAGAATTGATAAACGAGAGCGAAATGGTTTCAGCTGATTTAGTATTCAAATTTAAAATTCTCTCCATCATCGCCGGCGTTAAGATATACCTTGCCTCGATTTGATTTCTGGAATACGTTACAAATTCATTATTGAAAGCTGTATTTTCCAATTGAACTAATTCATTGTTACCTGCACTAAAAATATTTTTAGAAAACCACGCGCCAACAGCATTACCAAAACTTTTTGGCCTTACAACAGTGGATACATTAAAATTTTTATTGAAATCAGCCCCAAAAATGATGCCCTTGAAAAGGGTATGCCACTGGGTCTGTGTTCCGTTTTTAGTTTGTGTCTCTGTTTTGTATTCGGCATGCACTTCAGCAAACCAAAAAGAAGTTTTGTCCACCCTACCACTTATTAAATCTTGGGTTGTATAGCGATCTGGTTCTGTTGTAAAAAGTTCAGAACTCATAAATTCATCCACGGGAAGTCCACTTTGAGGCGCTATGGATAAACTATCATTAATTTTTTTTAATGCTGACGTTAGCACACTCGTTTTAAAAGTCTCTTTGTACTTTTTCGCATCATCTTCTATTTGATACAACATCACCCCTGCTACAATGGCAGGAATTATTCCTATACCAATAGCCACTACAGCAAATCCCAGCAGTAACCCCACTACTATAATGAGTACGCCAAGGCCAAATAAAATATAACAATGGGTATAAGTTGAAGCGATCTTTTTCCGATCGACTTCTAATGCATTCAACACCCTTTGTAAAGATGTATAGCCAACTGTTTCTGAATCCATTACGTATTAAATAGTTCTTTTGCACTAATGTTTTTGCGCTCTTCTTCTGAGCTTGCTAAAACTTCGATTGGTGTATACTTTAGCATACCGGCAAACAAATTACCTGGAAACATCATTATGGCCGTATTAAAATCGGTAACCACAGCATTATACGTTCTTCTTGCTGCCGCAATCTGCTCTTCACTTTCTGTCCACACCTGTTGTAAATTGATAAAACTGGCGTTTGCTTTTAAATCTGGATAATTTTCAACATTGACCATTAAACCTTTTACGGCTGTCCCCAACTCAGCATCCAAAGTTGCTTTTTCGGCCATACTAATAGAATCTGAACTTGCTTTTGCACGAAGTGCTACGATTTTTGCTAAAGTGTCTTGCTCGTAATGGGTATATTGTTTGACTACTTCCACCAGATTCGGAATTAAATCATAACGTTTTTTTAGCATCACATCAATGGCTGAAAAAGCATTGGTAACCTGATTTCTTTTTCCAATAAGTGAATTATAAAAAATAATTCCCACAAGCAATAAGAAAAAAATAATTCCTAGTATAATGATCATAACTTTTAATTTTAGTTGACTCTTTAACAAATATAACTAAAAAACAAAATATCTTTTTTACTTTTTACACGTAAATCCCTAATATTGGTAAATGGCTCGATTTTTGCATTTTCTTTCTCTGCCTATTGATAATAAACCAATTCTAATATCACCCAACAAAACTTATCTTATAAAAAACAAAATCAATTATATGAAAACCAAAGAAATAACGTTCAAATTATAATTTATAAATTATTTATTATAATCCGCTAAAAAAACTATTTTTGGTTTCTGTTAAAAAAGATTGAAATGCATAAAAATCCGCAATTACTACTCTCTATACTACTTTTGTTTTTCATTGGATTAAAATCCAATGCACAAGAAAAAACATTCTACCCAAAAAACGAATTTAGAGGAGTCTGGATTGCATCGGTTGTCAACATTGATTGGCCAAAAACAGGCATTGACACTGTTGAAAAAGAAAAAGCAGACTATCTAGATATTTTAGAAGCGTATAAAAAACTCAATTATAACGCGGTAATTGTTCAGATTAGAAGTGTGGGTGATGCTTTCTATCCAACAGAATTGGCACCTTGGTCGCGTTTTTTAACAGGTAAAGAAGGCCAAGCCCCAAGTCCCTATTATGATGCCTTGGCATGGATGATTGAAGAAGCACACAAAAGAGGTTTTGAATTTCACGCGTGGATGAATCCATATCGCGCTACTTTCGATTTAAACAAACAACAATTAAGTCCGACTCACGATGTTTTTAAACATCCTGAATGGATGATTGAATACGCTGGAAAAATATATTATGATCCTGCATTACCCGAAGTTCAAGCACATTTGACCAAAGTGGTTAAAGAAGTAGTCGACAAATACGATATCGATGCGATTCATTTTGATGATTATTTTTATCCTTATACTGTCCCAGGAAAAAGCTTTAATGATACCGCTTCTTATAGAAAGTATGGAGCCGGTTTATCCCTTGCTGATTGGCGCCGTGCCAATGTGAGCAATTTTGTACATACTATTTCTACCACCATTAAAGCCAGTAAACCATGGGTACAATTCGGAATTAGTCCTTTTGGTGTTTGGCGCAATAAATCGGTGGATCCAAAAGGTTCTGAGACGCAATCAACTTCTAATTATGATGATTTATATGCAGACCCTCTTTTATGGATGGACCAAAAATGGATTGACTATATTTTGCCTCAATTGTATTGGAGCATGAATAACCCAAGAGCCTCTTATTCAAAATTAGTAAAATGGTGGTCTGAAAACTCCAACAATACCGCCTTGTATATTGGACACGCTTCCTATAAAATCAGAGGCGATGCGGATAAAAACTGGAACTATAGCACGGAGATCCCAACACAAGTAAATTTTGCCAGAGGTTTCAAAAATGTATCAGGAAGCGCTTATTATAGTGCTAAATGGTTCATGGGCAAAAACTTTGATGTGGTGCGTCTTTTAGCCGAAAATCAATACCGATACCCAGCACTTCCTGCTGCAGTTCCTAATTTAAAACATATCGTTATTGATACCCCCGAAGTAAATCAATTCCAAAAAGACAGTAGTAATTATTGGTTCACTATTAAATCTCCACTCAATACCAAAGTACGTTATATGGTGATTTACGCAGCAGAACACAGAGACAAAGTAAACATTAATGACGCTACACAAATAATCGACAAAATTAGGGTTTACGAAAATAACGGAACCATTACATTTGCTGTTCCAGCCGAAAAAATGATGGCGTATAAAACTTGCGCTGTGACATTTATTGATTATTTTGCAAACGAAAGCACCCCAACTGCGATCGACTTAAAAAAGACATTTAAAATCTACTCATCTGAACAACCCAATGAAAACAGATAATAAACCTTGGTTCTGGATTCCACTTCTCAATTTCGCATCTGGTTTACCTTATGCAGTCATTATCTCTGTTTCTGTCATTATGTACAAAAACCTTGGGATTTCAAATGAAGATATTGGTGTCTACACCAGTTTATTGTACTTACCATGGGTGATCAAACCCCTTTGGAGTCCCTTTATTGAATTGCATGGCACCAAGAGAAAATGGTTCTTATCGATGCAATTACTCATTTCCATCGCCTTTTTGATCGTCGGATTTACCATACCCACAACGGGCTTCTTCATGATGACTTTGGCTATATTTTGGGTGGCGGCTTTTGCCTCGGCCTCCAATGATATTGCAAGCGATGGTTTCTATCTATTGGTCTTACCTAAAGAACAACAATCTTTCTTTTTAGGAATCAGAAGTACCTTCTACAGACTCTCTATGTTAGCTGGAAACGGACTAATTGTACTTTTGGCGGGGTATCTAGAACACAAATATGGTGACAACACCAAGGCCTGGTCGTATACGATGATTTTTGTTGGTTTACTAATGACGATCATTACCCTCTATAATTACTTCTCAACTCCAAGAACAGAAATTAATGCCGGAGAAAAACCTAAATCAGAAGAGCACCAAAATTTTGCCTCTATCTTTATCAGCTTTTTCCAAAAAAAGCAAATTGGTTTAGCTTTGGCTTTTATATTATTGTTCCGCTTGGGAGAATCGCAATTAATCAAAATGTTAAGTCCGTTTTTAATTGACTCTAAAGACATCGGTGGAATGGGATTAGACACTCAAGATGTCGGTATTATTTACGGTACCTTTGGAGTTGCAGCATTGACAGTTGGTGGAATTCTAGGTGGAATTGCCATTTCCAAACAAGGCTTAACCAAATGGATGTTACCGATGATATTAACCATGCATCTACCCATTATTGGTTTTATATTGTTAGCCCATTTTCATCCTGCTTCAGTTTATTATATCTATGCCGTGGTCATTGTGGAACAATTTGGATACGGTTTTGGTTTTGCTGCCTTTATGATGTATTTAATTTATGTCGCAGAAGGAGAAACTAAGACAGCACATTACGCACTTGCCACAGGTTTTATGGCATTAGGAATGATGTTACCGGGAATGGTCAGCGGTTACATACAAGAGTATTTAGGCTATGGAAACTTCTTTATTTGGGTGTTTCTAGCAACAATCCCAGGAATCATACTCTCGCGTTTTTTAACTTTCCCAAAAGATTTTGGTAAAAAAACGGACCAATAGCACTATACATTAAGCGCCAGGATCACTCCTGATTTTTTATTTCGAAAACTGGCTCCAATCGCATACACCCTATTGAGCTTGCCACACAAAAAAAGGCATAAACAAGACCTAGACTAAAATTAAACGTTTTTATCATGACTAGCCTAAAACGAACCAACTCTGATGATATCGATTTTAAAAATCTGGTCGTTCTCTTAGACCAGGATTTAAAAATTAGAGACGGTGCAGATCACGACTTTTACAATCAGTTTAATAAAACCGATCAAATAAAACACGTAGTGGTTTATTATGAAAATGATATTGCTATAGGCTGTGGTGCCTTTAGAGAGAAGGAAAACAATACGGTAGAAATCAAACGTATGTTTGTGCATCCAGATTACAGACAAAAAGGTATTGCATCAGCCGTATTAGAGGACTTAGAACTTTGGGCAGCCGAAGCATCTTATACGCATACTATTTTAGAAACAGGAAAAAATCAACCTGAAGCAATCAAGCTATACCTAAAACAAGGTTATACCATTACACCCAATTACCCTCCGTATGAATCCATGGGCAATAGTGTTTGCATGATAAAGACTTTTTAATACAATGAAAATGAACAACCAGACCTTAACACAAAAGATAGGACAATTCTTTTTTCCTGCCGTATTTATAAACGACACCGAAGAAAACATCCAAGCAACTGAACAGTTAATAAAGACCCACAATATTGGCGGATTGACCTTTTTTCATAGCCGCGCTAGTGCCGCGACGAACTATGAGAACAAGAAAAAAATCACTTTTAATGACCAGAGTTATCAAAAAATAAAAGAATTAATTGTTCGTTATCAAAAAGCGGCTTCTACCCCACTTTTAATTAGTATTGATGCCGAATGGGGTCTGGCCATGCGCATCGAAAAAACACCACAATATCCGTACGCTATAACACTTGGCGCTTTACCCCAAAACAAATCGAATTTAGTTTATGAGGTAGGGAAACAAATTGCTCTAGACCTAAAAGCGGCTGGAATTCATTATAATTTATCCCCTCTAGCCGATATCAATAACAATCCCAATAATCCCGTTATTGGCTATCGCTCTTTTGGCGAAAACAAAGAAAAAGTAGCCGATTATGCTATAGAATACCTAAAAGGAATGTCTGAAGTTGGGGTATTAGGTTGTTTGAAACACTTTCCTGGACACGGAAACACCAATGTCGATTCCCACTTAGGATTACCCATTTTAAACGAAACCTTAGACGAACTATTAGCCAACGAATTATACCCTTTTATCAAAGGAATTGAAAACAATGTCGATTCGATTATGATTGGACATTTGGCAGTCCCAAGTTTGAATAACGGAAAAAACACTTCAGCCACTTTATCAAAACCGATCATCGAAACCCTTTTACGTCAACAATTGGGTTACGACGGATTAGTGATTTCTGACGCCCTAAACATGCACTCTGTCTCTACCTTATACCCCATCAAAGGCGAATTAGAATGGGAGGCCTTTAACGCAGGGAATGATGTATTGTGTTTTGCCGAAAATGTACCAGAAGGAATTGCAGCCATTCTAAAAAATGCTTCTCCACAGCGTATTGAAGAGAGTTTCAACCGTATCCTAAAAGCCAAAGAGAAAGTAGGGATTTTATCCCAAGACGATTTTACTTCTGGTGAATTAAACTTCTCAAAAGCTGCCGAATTGAATTTTGAAATTGCTCAAAATTCAATTACAAAAATCATTGATCAATCCAGTACCGCTTTGGCCTTCGAATCGCAAAAAAACAATCGATTAGCCAAATTGAGTTTGTATAAAAATATTGAGAATACTTTCTTTAAAACCCTCAAAACAAAACTACCTTCAGCGGAATTTGCATTTGAAAATTTAGAAGTTTCCGCTATTTCCTCACTAGAAAAAGAGCTTGAAAATTTCGAAACGATTCTTATATCCTTATTTGTTCCAAAGGCAAAACCTTTACATAATTTTGAAGTCAACGACGAAATTTTCACCTTGCTTTCAAGGTTATTACAGACCAAAAAATGTATCGTTTATGTTTTCGGAAACCCCTATGTTTTACCTCTAATTCCTAATCTTAAAAAGGCCTCAGGGCTAATTCAGGTCTATCAAGATTTTGAAGAATTTCAAAAAGTTGCAGGAATTCAATTTTTAGAAAATTTTCCTTGCCACGGAATCCTTCCAGTAAACATTGACATCCAATAATTTACGACCATACATAGCTAAAACCTATTAACTTATAATTTTTTATAATCACATCTTATTGTAAGTACCCTTACTTATGCCCTACTTTTGCAGCAGAAATAAATTTTTAACGTAAAACGAAAAATATGTCTTTAGTAGGAAAAAAATTCCCAAGTATTGCAGTAGATGCTATCTCAGAAATGGGTGACAACTTAAAAATCAACATTTTTGAAGAAGCAGTAAACAACAACAAAAAAGTATTATTGTTTTGGTACCCAAAAGATTTCACTTTTGTATGTCCAACTGAATTACACGCCTTTCAAGCTGCATTACCAGAATTTGAAAAAAGAAATACAATCGTAATCGGAGCTTCATGCGACACAAACGAAGTACACTTTGCTTGGTTAAACACTCCAAAAAATAATGGTGGAATCGAAGGTGTTACTTACCCTATCTTAGCAGATACGAACCGTAACTTAGCAAACATTTTAGGTATCCTTGATATCGAAGCTACAAGCTACAGCGAAGAAACTGATTCAGTAATCATCGAAGGTTCAAACGTAACTTACAGAGCTACTTACCTTATTGACGAAACTGGAAAAATCTTCCACGAAAGTGTTAACGATATGCCATTAGGTCGTAACGTAAACGAATACTTACGTATGGTTGATGCTTACACACATATTCAAACTAAAGGTGAAGTTTGTCCTGCAAACTGGGAAGCTGGTAAAGAAGCAATGAGTGCTGACAGATTAAGCACTGCTGAATACTTAAGCGCAAACTAATTATTAAATAAAAGTCACAAAGGTTCATTGGAATACGATAGTAAAGCATTTTGCTCTGACTATTGGCATGGTATAAAAACCTTGCTCCTTTGAACCTTTGTTATTTTAAACCTTAAAAAATCAAACAGATGTTAATCGACTTAAACGAAGATACGTTAGCAGATTTAGTTGCTAAAAACGAAAAAGTAGTAGTACAATATTCAGCTTCATGGTGTGGAAATTGCCGTATTATGAAACCAAAATTCAAAAAATTAGCTACAGAAAATGAAGCCATCACTTTTGTTTTGGTTGATGCTGAAAATGCTCCAGAATCAAGAAAATTAGCCAATGTAAGCAACTTGCCTACTTTCGCCACTTTTGTTAATGGAAAATTAGTTGGCGAAACGCAAACGAACAAACAAGAAGTTTTAATCGACTTGGTAAACGCGATTGTTTAAATCAAATCAGACCGTTTTGTAAAAGTTTTATACTTTGCCAAAGCGCTTAAAAAATCTATAGCATGAAATTACCCGTAATAAAGCAATTAACCCAATTCATCGAAGAAAACGATCAGGATTACATCATCGAAACTATTGAAGTTTTAGAAGCTATGACTGAGATTCCTTCCCTAAAAGATGAAGAATTAGACGTCATTGGTGAGTTAATTTCTAATATGTATGGTGCACTTGAAGTACACAAAATGGTTGTTCAAGGTACTGACAAAAAGGAAGCTCTAAATGCGTTCATGAAACGTGTTTTAGGCTCAATCGATAAATAATCGTACTGGGACAACATACAAAAATAGGACTAGAGAAAGCGCTTTCTGCATGAAGAGGCGCTTTTTTTTATGCCTTATCACTACTTCTTTTTCTATTCCAAAGAGAAAAATGCTTCCCCATTTAAAAAAAAACTTCATTCCTATAGCACGACAAACCTAGCATAGGAAACAATCGGTAAAGCCACAACAAATTCTTTTAGATTCGAATTTTAATCCTTACTTTTGAACCTCATTAAAAACCAAAAATCATGGCTTCAATAACATTAGGAGGAAATCCAATTCATACTTCAGGTGAATTACCAACAGTTGGCTCACAACTAGCTGATTTCAAATTAGTACAAAACGATTTATCAGTAGCTTCTTTAAGCAACTTTGCTGGTAAAAAATTAGTTTTAAATATTTTCCCAAGTATCGATACTGGAACGTGCGCAACTTCTGTTAGAAAATTTAACGAAAACGCAAGCAATTTAGAAAACACTACTGTTTTATGTATCTCTAGAGATTTACCATTTGCTCAAAAACGTTTTTGTGGAGCTGAAGGATTAGAAAATGTAGTCAACTTATCTGATTTTCAAGAAGGTAATTTTGGTAAAACAAACGGTTTAGAAATTGTTGATGGTCCTCTAGCTGGTTTACATTCAAGAGCGGTTATCGTTGTGGATGCCAACGGTAAAATTACTCATACTGAGCAAGTTTCCGAAATAGCAAACGAACCTAATTACGAAGCAGCATTAGCAGCACTATAGTCCACACAATGGAATTCCAAAAAGATAATACTTTTGTAACAGGAAGACTTAAAAGCATGACTTATGCTTTTAATGGCGCCCTAAAACTTATCAAAACCGAGCACAGTATCATGGTTCAATTCTCTCTGGGAATTGCCATGACTATTGCGGGGTTTTATTTTAATATTTCACAAACTGAGTGGCTTTTTCAAGTTTTAGTCATAGGCTTAGTAGTGAGCATTGAAGGATTGAATACTGCTGTAGAGAAAATAGCAGATTTTATTCATCCCAACTATCATGAAAGAATCGGATTTATAAAAGATATTGCAGCAGGAGCAGTGTTTTTTGCCGCAATGACAGCAATAGCAATAGGCTTGATCATTTATATCCCAAAATTTACATAGGCATTAAAACGCAAGAATGGCAAAAACAACAAAAAAAGAAACAATAGATAAAAAAAATGAATCCAAAACCCAGACCCTCAAGTCTTGGAAGCTAACCAAACAACATGAATTTGTTTTAGGTTGCCTTTTGGTTTTATTTTCAGTAGCCCTATTAGTAGCATTTATTTCCTTTTACGTCAACGGCCAATGGCAGTCTGATCAAAGTGCGGTAAGTCAACTTGGCGATCGTACCGAAGTAGTACAAAACTGGCTTGGAAAATTCGGAGCTTTCCTTGCCGATTTACTCGTTTATAAAGGTTTTGGACTCGCTTCTTTTATATTTGTACGTCTATTTTTCCTCACCGGAATGTTTTTGACCTTAGAACTCTCCACAAAAAAACTCAAAAACATTTGGTTTTGGGATTTATTTGTCATTATCATCGTTTCTGTTTTATTTGGTTTTTTCGCCACTTCTGCACCTGAATTAGGCGGAACAATTGGCTATGAACTTAATTTGTTTTTACAGGACTATATCGGAAAAACAGGAACTTTATTGACCTTGCTTTTCGGTCTAATTGTCTATTTAATTTTTAAAATTAAATTATCACCTGAGAAAATTCAATCCTTTTTTGATTCTACTAAAAAAGAATTCAAATCAGAATTGACTTCTATGAAAACAGCTCCAATTGAAAGCGCCTACAATCTAGAAGAATTCGCTATTGAGGAAGACAAAGAACTAGACAATATTCATTTAAAGTCCGAAGTTACCCAGTTTGAAATCAACAAAGAAGCTTTAAAACCTACCATTTCAAACTCCTCAGAAATCGACTTAAATCCAGTTGTAAAACCACTACAAATGAATATTAATCCGGTAGCAGCAGCTCCGGTGCACACTGAAGAATTCGTTATTGAAAAAGCAGAAGAAGAAGATATTATTGAAGAAAATTTAGCTTCTCGTTTGGTAGCTGATTTCGGTTTATTCGACCCTACTTTAGACTTATCCAATTATAAATTCCCAACGATCGATTTATTAAAAGAATACTCCACTGGAGGAATTACGATCAATCAAGAGGAATTAGAAGAAAACAAGAACAAGATTGTAGACACACTTCGTAACTACAAAATTGAAATTGCACAAATAAAGGCAACCGTTGGTCCATCGGTAACCCTATACGAAATTGTACCTGAAGCAGGAATTAGAATATCCAAAATCAAGAGCTTAGAAGACGATATTGCCCTATCATTAGCTGCATTAGGAATTCGTATTATTGCACCAATTCCAGGAAAAGGAACTATCGGTATTGAAGTACCGAACAAGAACCCAACTATGGTTTCCATGAAAAGTGTCATTGGTTCTGCTAAATTCCAAGAAGCTGAAATGGAGCTTCCTATTGCTTTAGGTAAAACCATTTCCAATGAAACCTTTGTCGTGGATTTAGCCAAGATGCCTCACCTATTAATGGCTGGAGCTACTGGACAAGGAAAATCCGTTGGTTTGAATGCTGTTTTAACGTCTCTTTTATACAAAAAACATCCAGCTGAAGTGAAATTCGTCTTGGTCGATCCTAAAAAGGTGGAACTAACACTATTTAACAAAATCGAAAGACACTATTTGGCCAAACTTCCAGACACTGAAGACGCTATCATCACCGATAATGCAAAAGTGGTCAATACCTTAAATTCACTTTGTGTTGAAATGGACAACCGTTATTCTTTACTAAAGGATGCCATGGTTCGAAACATTAAAGAATACAATGATAAATTTAAAGCTCGAAAATTAAATCCTGAAGCAGGACACCGCTTTTTACCTTATATCATATTAGTAGTCGATGAGTTTGCTGATTTGATCATGACCGCTGGTAAGGAAGTAGAAATTCCAATTGCCCGTCTAGCTCAATTAGCCCGTGCTATTGGTATCCACTTAATTATTGCGACTCAAAGACCTTCTGTAAATGTGATCACAGGACTAATAAAAGCGAATTTCCCTGCGAGAATAGCCTTTAGAGTAACATCAAAAATTGACTCTAGAACCATTTTGGACACCCAAGGAGCCGATCAATTAATTGGTCGAGGTGACTTATTATACACCAACGGTAATGATGTCGTTCGTGTACAATGTGCTTTTATTGACACTCCGGAGGTTGAAAAAATCACTGATTTTATTGGTTCGCAAAAAGCCTATGCAACCGCTTATTTACTTCCTGAGTTCGTCGGAGAAGAAAATGGCATTAATCTTGATATAGATATCTCCGAAAGAGACTCTTTATTTAGAGAAGCAGCGGAGATCATTGTCAACGCACAACAAGGTTCAGCTTCCTTATTACAAAGGAAACTAAAATTAGGCTACAACAGAGCAGGTCGTTTGATCGATCAGCTAGAAGCAGCTGGAATTGTAGGCCCCTTTGAAGGTAGTAAAGCCCGAACTGTAAACATCTCAGATTTAAGTGCTCTTGATCAATTTTTTAACAACGAACAAAATTAACACCATCATGAAAACTAAAATTCAAGAAATCAAAACCAATTCTATCCAAAACAAGACTAAAAAGTGTTTTCAAATGGCAATTTTATTGCTTTTGAGCTTCACTTCTATTCAAGCTCAAGATAAGAAAGCCAAAGATTTATTGAACCAAGTAACCGCTAAAATAAAAAGCTACGATAATATCGTGATTGATTTTAAGTACACACTAAACAATGCTAAAGAAAACATCAACCAAGACAGCAAAGGAAATGTTACCATGAAAGGCAATCAATATGTATTGAATTTTATGGGGGTTACTAAAATATTCGATGGCCAAAAAACCTACACTATTGTCCCTGAAGACGAAGAAGTTACTGTATCAAGAGTAAACGAGAAAGACGATAATGCTATTACGCCTTCCAAAATGCTTACTTTTTTTAATTCTGGATACAAATACAATATGGACATAGTTCAAAATGTTAAAGGAAGAAAAATCCAATACATTAAACTAGTACCAACAAACGCAAAAGATCAAAGAAAAGAGATTCTTTTAGGTATTGATGCTCAAACAAAACACATCTATAATTTGATTGAAACTGGAAAAAACGGAACAAAAACTACTTTAACGGTTAATTCTTTTAAAACCAATCAGCCTTTATCAAAAAATCAATTTACCTTTGTAGCGAGCAAATATCCAAAGTACTACATCAATAAATTAGACTAATTAGAAGGTTGAAAATCTTAGACAAATATTTACTAAAAACATTCCTGATTACATTTGCTACGGTATTTGTAATCCTTTTTTTTATATTCATACTTCAGACCGTTTGGCTCTTTATCTCAGAATTGGCTGGTAAAGACCTAGACCTAATGTTAGTAGCGAAATTTTTACTTTTCTCCATGCCTCGTATCATCCCGCTGGTTTTACCCTTATCGGTTTTATTAGCATCGATTATGACTTTTGGAAACTTAGCAGAGAATTACGAATTCGCTGCTATGAAATCCTCTGGAATTTCACTTCAAAGAGCCATGAGGATTTTAATCATCTTCATTTTCTTTTTAAGTATAATCGCATTCTGGTTTGCCAACAATGTGATTCCTTATGCCGAATACAAGTTTATTAACTTCCGTAAAAACATCGCTCAAGCTAAGCCTGCCATGGCCATAGCCGAAGGTCAGTTTAATGATGTTGGATTTTACAATATTAAAGTAAATAAAAAATCAGGAGCCAATGGCAACAACTTAACCGGTGTTACCATTCACGAAAAAACCAATAATAATGGCGAAAACAAAACCGTTATTAAAGCCAAAACGGGTAAACTGATTAGTAATGAAAAATCCAGCATTTTAAAACTCGTTTTAAATGACGGTTATTACTACCAAGATGTTACACCAAAAAAATACGAAGATCGTGCAAAGTTACCCTTTGTAAAAAGTGCTTTTAAAAAGCAAATCATCAACATTGACCTTTCTGAGTTAAACAAAGTGGATGAAGACAAAGAAAATGTCGGCAGCACTAATGGTATGTTAAACGTTAACGAATTACGCTACACCTTAGATTCGTTAAACACCAACCTCAACAACGAAATACTCTCCTTTTCCGAGAACATCAATCAACGCGTAGGGATCAAAGCCCCTCCTGTTACCTTGAAATCAAATAAAAAGAAAAAGCCTTTACCACAAGACCTTTTATCTTCTTATACCAACAAACAAAGATCTGACATCCTAAAAATGGCCAGTAGTAACGTAACAAGCAACGTGTACTCTATTGAATCCACCCAAAAAGAACTCAAAGACAAACAACGAGAAATCAACAAACACTTAAGTGCTCTTTACGAGAAGTTTGTTATTGCATTTGCTTGTTTTCTAATGTTTTTTATTGGAGCACCCCTAGGAGCTATTATTAGAAAAGGTGGACTTGGCTTACCTATTGTATTTGCGGTTTTAATTTTTATTACTTTCCACTTCATCAACACCTTTGGAAAAAGATTATCACAAGAAGGTGGAATGAGCCCTTTTATGGGGTCTTGGATGTCTTCCATAATACTATTACCCTTAGCTGTATTATTAACGTACCGTGCTACTAACGATAACGGATTAATCAACTTTGACGCTATTATAACTCCTATACAACAACTATTTCAAAAAATTTCAGAGCGTTTTTTACCAGCTCAAAACAAACAATAACTATGTCAACAACAAAAATACAACTCAACACCATTGAAGAAGCTATTGAAGACATTCGTCAAGGTAAAGTGATCATTGTCGTAGACGATGAAGATCGCGAAAATGAAGGTGATTTTCTTGCTGCCGCTGAAAAAGTGACTCCTGAAATGATCAATTTCATGGCAACACACGGACGTGGACTAATTTGCGCTCCACTTACTGAAAGCCGTTGTAAAGAGTTGGATTTAAAACCAATGGTAACCAACAATACCGATCATATGGAAACTGCTTTTACCGTTTCTGTAGATTTAAAAGGTAATGGTGTAACTACTGGAATCTCTGCTTCAGACCGATCTCAAACCATAGTGGCATTAACAGACCCAAATACCAAACCTCATGACTTAGCACGACCAGGGCACATTTTCCCTTTAGTTGCCAAACAAGGAGGTGTACTAAGAAGAACAGGTCATACTGAAGCTGCAATTGACTTTGCAAGACTAGCGGGCTTTAAATCTGCTGGGGTAATTTGTGAAATTCTAAACGAAGACGGTACCATGTCTCGCTTACCTGAACTAGTAAAAGTTGCTAAGAAATTCAACTTAAAATTAGTTTCCATCGAAGACCTTGTTGCTTACAGAATGCAACACGATAGTTTGATTGTAAAAAAAGAGGATTTTGATATCGAGACTCGTTTTGGGACTTTCCGCTTAAGAGCCTATGAGCAAACAACAAACAAACAAATTCATATTGCTTTAACTAAAGGAACTTGGAACTTAGGAGAACCGATCTTAACTAGAATCAATTCCTCTCAAGTAAACAATGATTTATTAGGTACTTTGACCCGTAATGCAGAACAACAACTAGATGATATGTTCAAAGTCATTAATGAGAACGGTAAAGGAGCCGTATTATTCATTAATCAAGACATGCAAGCTGTCAACTTGCTTAATAGAATTGCAGAGCTTAAAACACTACAAGCGCAAGGAACAATGAAAGCACCAAAAGTAATCATTGATAGCAAAGATTTTGGAATTGGAGCACAAATACTTCATGATATCGACATTTCTAAGATTAGACTAGTATCGAACACCGAACAAACTAAGCGTGTTGGAATGATAGGTTACGGACTTGAAATAACAGAATACGTAAAATATTAAAAACAATTATAGAGAAATTAGGCCTCATCTTCTAAAATCTCAAAAGCATACTCATAAAGCTGTTTTTCCAAGTATAACGAATCAATGATTAGTATATTAGGAAAAACAGCTTTTTAACTTCGAAGCAAATCCATTCTAGTTGCAGCACCAGATCTAGTCAAAAAAAAATCATCTCATGTAGTCCATCACTTGAATTGATAGCCAAGATACTTAGAGATAAAAGAACAAATTACAAAAATCAACTTGATACTTCAATAAAACAAATGAGTTCGGACTTGCCTAAGAGCGCTATTTTAGGCACATTTTCTTTTTTTAGTGGCAACAAAAGCAAAAAATTCATCCCATTTATTGATCATCTTCTACTTTAACGAAAAAATATTTCAAAAAGTAATTACTGATTATTAGACATTTAAAAACTAATTCAAAATAATCCTCAAAAAAGCTCTAGAAAAGTTTTCACAATCGGAAAAACGTCTTATATTTGCACTCGCAATCAGAAATTGATAGCAACATACTGGAGAAATGGCAGAGCGGTCGAATGCGGCAGTCTTGAAAACTGTTGACTGTAACAGGTCCGGGGGTTCGAATCCCTCTTTCTCCGCGAAAAGCACCTCAACGAGGTGCTTTTTTCATTTCAATACTTTCCTTACTTTATAAAGTCACTTGCAATTCACATAATGATATGAAGATCAAACTTCAGTCTAGAACACGGCCCCAGATAACTTCGGAGATTTCCATCATGTCATCATTTGTCTTAAACACAAAAAAACAGAACACCATATTCTAACGTTAATTTTGATTTTTACTTTCCCATAATGTATCAGGATATTTTTTTTTGTAGTTGTAATTTTACAAATTTTAATTATATTCGCAAAATACAAAGCCTCAATAAGTGCTACCGAAGCTTTAGTTCAATATTTGTTATAATGGATTTAGCCCCTTATTTATTCCATAACTCACTGTAATTGCAAAGGCAAATCTTAAAAAAAACTATATCAGAAAGAGACAACATTCACATAAAGACCAATAACCAATAGAAATTTAAAAAGAAAATGAAAAAAGCTACCTATGTACTAATTACCTTGATTTTTATCTCTTTTCTGACAACCAGCTGTGTTAAAGATGATAATTCTGACCGTACAATTGTAGTAACTGCAACAGTATATCACAAATATGTAGATCACACTATTTTCCCAGGGAATACAACTATAAAAGGCATTAAAATTAAAGAAACTAATTCGAGCGAATGGCAGACTTTGCCTTCAATTGAAAGTTTTGATTTCGTTGAAGGTTATGAATATCTAGTTAAACTTCGAAAAACTTATTTAGCAAATCCGCTGCAAGATGGGAGCAGTATTATTTATAAATTAGATGAAACAATATCTAAAACACCAAAACCATAAAACCGTTATACAACAAATAAAGTTACATCTTGAAGAAAATACAGGTGTTGAAATACAGCTCATTTACACAGCCTTATTCCATCAATAGCGCCTGCTCCAAAGCACTTAATACAACCTACAAAATACGCGTGATGAAACAACAACGAATTGAAAAGAATTAAGCTTTACAAGTACTCAAAATATTACTAAAAACCTGGAATAAAATGTTCGATTAGCATATCCATCACTCCGTAAATATCAAATCAAATTATAAGCCTTCGTTACAAAAGACAAAGAATTTTAAAAGTGTAATAGCCAAAGGAAAATGAAAAAGTATAAATCAAAAATTGGTCTTGAACTTACTATTCCCTTGGCAATTATATTTGGCTCGATGCTGTGTGCCGGTATATTAAGTAAAAATTTGAATATGATACTTATTGCTTTAATTGTAACTGCATTTATCTGTCATATGTTTAGCACAACTGAATATATCATTGATAAAGAAAGCTTAAGAATTAAATGTGGTTTTTTCATAAATACCGTTGTGGATATTAACAGCATTCGAAAAATTTCAGAAAGCTATAACATATTAAGTTCGCCGGCAGCTTCTCTTGACCGACTGGAGATCATACATGACAAGGAAAGCGTCTTGATCTCACCCAAGGACAAAAAAGACTTCATAGATGCTCTTAAAGCCATAAACCCTAATATAGAGGTGGAGTATAGAAAAAAAACAAAAGACACTACCTAATATTTTTTTCTTTACTTCATAAAATAGATCAGAGTGACAGAAAATATTAATGGTCTTACAATAGCTCAAAGACAGCCTTTTACAAATCCAAATAAAATAAAGAATAACCTTAGTTCCAATAGAGCAATTACTTTGCAAATACCATTTAAGTCTATTGAATATTTTTTTTTCAGTTTAACCAAAATAAAGTAAAAAGAATCAAAAAAACATCTTATATTTGCACTCGCAATCAGGAAATGATCGCAACATACTGGAGAAATGGCAGAGCGGTCGAATGCGGCAGTCTTGAAAACTGTTGACTGTAACAGGTCCGGGGGTTCGAATCCCTCTTTCTCCGCGAAAAGCACCTCAACGAGGTGCTTTTTTCTTTTCAATACTTTCCCAAATCTTCTATTTCAGAGCAATTTTCCAAATAATGGCCTTTTGCAAAAATAAAAAACCCATCCAAGACAACTCGGATGGGGTAAAAAAAAATCTACAAATTAAACTCTTGCTATTTCTTATAACTTAAACCATCATTAAACCAGAATAAGCCATACTCTTTTCCTTCTTTGTAACCAGGTAGGTCTTCTTTGTTATTGATAACAGCATCATCACTAATTGGTGTTGTAAAAGGCATTTTTCCAGTAGGGTTAAATTTGCCTGAAATAACATCCAGCAAGGCTTCATTAGATGTCCCAAATGTAGCCAAAACAGCCGCAAACCTATTTTTTGTCTGATCGTTATAGATCTCGTTAATCACAAATGGATTGGTATAATTTACGACCAACACTGTAGGTTTCTTTGCCGTTAATGTATTGATATACTCTACATTTACAGCACAAGATGACAAACTAACTTTTAATGGCTCTGATGTGGACTCAAACAGTGGTTTCACTACTGGTTTAACCCATAAAAGAATGACATCTGCCTGTTCTGGCGTACTAACAAATTCTAATCCGTTTAGATTTGCACCTTTGAAAACATCACCTGGTTGAGATAAATCTCCACCATATTTTTTAGCATAACTTTCAAAATAAACTTTGGTTGCTTTTTTCAGAGGCAAGCTACTCTTATCATTACGCAATAGAACAATTGATTTACGATGAGCCGTTTCTGCTAGCTTAGTAAAATCTTTGCTTCCCACTAATTTTTCTGCAGCTTGCACGTCAACATAAGGATTTTCGAAGATTCCTAGTTTAAACATTTCCTCTAATAATAGTACTACAGACTCATCGATGTACTTCTTGTCGATCAATCCTTTCTTAGCTGCACTTAATAATAAGCTTGGATTTGCATTCCCAGCGAACATATTTACACCCGCTTCCATCGCTTTAGCATAACGCTCTTCCACGCTAATACCTTCTACTCCCCAAGGCATTTGGTCTATAATTCCCGTATCTGAATTAATAATTCCTTTGTACCCCAATTGATCTCTTAATAGATCGCGTAAAATCCCTTTGTTGTAAGCATAAGCCACTGCTTCGTATTTTGTGTCTTTTGGAACAGAATAATAAGGCATAATAGACGAAGTTCCGGCTTTAATAGCTGCTTTGAATGGAATTAAGTTTTGCTCTAACTGACCTCCTGGAAAAACTTCAAATCTTCCCCATGAAAAGTGAGGGTCATGCCCTTTTTGCGTTGCCCCACCACCAGGGAAATGCTTCACAGTTTGAGCCACAGATTGGTTTCCTAATTGATTCCCCTGAAACCCTAGTACAATTTGCTCAATAACAGCTGCTGCTAATTGTGGATCTTCCCCGAAAGTTCCCTCAGTACGTTGCCATCTTGGTTCTGTCGATAAATCGGCCATATACATATAACCTTTACGCAAACCTACAGCAGTCCATTCTTGTCTTGCCGTTTCAGCAAATTGTCTTATTAAATCATTATCTCGCATGGCCGCCAAACCTAATTCTGTAGGCCATTTAGTAAAGGAAGTATTGGCTAAATTTGTTCCAGCAGCAGCAGCGGAGGTTAAATGATTTCGTGGGTTAGAAGTCACCAAAGAGGGAATTCCCAAGCGTGTATTTTCTGATAGTGTTTGTAAATTATTGGACCATTCTGCTAAAATTTTAGTAGAAGTATTGGTACGTAAGATAAAATGTCTCAACTGGAACTCAGTAACACCTTTTGTTGTTCCTGCCGCATTCATTACTTCATTTGGCAATGCCTCCTGTGTAAACATATTGAATTTAGAAACCTTATCTTCTTCGTTGAAGCCCGATTCCACAGCGGCAACATTTTTCTTTTCGTCAGCTCCCCAACCCCACTCATTTTTCATACGAGTGTCACTGATCAAAAGCATGCCTACTTTTTCTTCAATTGTCATTTGTTGTAGTAGATCCAAACTTCGTTCGTTTGGAGATAAACGCCAATCTTCGTATTTATCTAGTTTTCCATTTCTGTTTAAATCTTTAAATTTAAGATTACCAATGGTTATAATTTTAGCTGAAGTAGCTTTTAAAACTGGTTGTTTACCTGGATCTTCACTTTTAGTTGTCCAAGAAACGAATACTGTTACAGATAACAATACCAAACTTATTTTACCTATATTATTTCTCATAAAAAATTATTTTTATATTATTAAAATTTAAAATTCACACCAAATTCAACTGTAAAAGGACGTATATACGAACCTGCCATTGCCATTCCGATGCGCTGATTAGCTTGTTCTTGCGTGTATAGATCAGTACCGGAAATCGTACCTTTTGCGCCTCTTTGATTCAATAGATTTACTACAGTTACATTAAAATCTATTTTATCGTTCCATTTATAATTGGCTCCAGCAAATGTTTCCCATCGAGGTGCGAAATAAAGTGTATTGGCCAGATTCGCATACGTTTTACTGAAGTAGCGACCACTTGCCCAAATTTTCAAATCATTGAAAGTATAACTTGGGTCAATTTCTAATAATACTTTAGAAACACCTGTTACCACTTTTTTGGCAAAATCAAATTCAACTTCTGATCCATCACTGAAGATTGCTGTACCACTATACTTTTTGTATTCTGGTGATTGTAAAGTTACTAAGAAATGAATATTAAAGTTCTTGAATGGATTAGACACAATATCTGTGGTCCAACCCATCGTTTTAATATCATATTGTACAGGGGTAGAGTTAACCAAACCAGAAACAGGATGCGAAAAGCGAGAATTAGCACGGTACTGATCTCTTTGAATGTAAGTTCCCTTTGAAACCACATTAAACAAAGGATGATTAAAATAAACTCCAAAACCTCCCTCAGGAATTTTAGAGGTTTGAATGTTTGGATCGTTTCCTGCTGTATAGGTTACCAAATGCCCGGTCTGTTCATTATAATTGGCTTCGGCTAACAAACCGAATCTACCCGTCATTTTGTATACAGCCGATACCATGAACGATTTTCTAAACCAATCGTCACTAACAGCTGTTTTTTCACCTAAAACATGATCTAACCCTAATTTCTTATCTTGATAGCTTCCTCGTATATTTTGATAGGTAAAACGAGCCCCTAGATTTAACGAAAGTCGGTCAGAAACGTCCCAATGATCTGTAAAAAATAAAGCCGTTTCATTTTCAGAACCATCGTGGAATTCCAATATTTTATTGTATTGATTTGCAATATTTCCAAAGGAATCGGTTGTTCCTGCTAAACTCAATTTTCTAGGATTCGCTTCTACGGATTGTAAATAATTTACAGATTCTGTGGTAAAACCATCTATCGTATAATTCCATTGATTGAGCCCCATTTTCACATCGTGTTTTCCAAATTTCTTTTTTAATTCGGCTACGGATGTTAACGATTTTATTGGAACCGATGGTGAACCCAAAACCAAATCGGTTTGCACATACTGACCATTATATTTATCGCCAGTGTCGTGATAGTTATAATCTTCACTATTGCGTTTTACAATATTGGAAACTGTGTTTAAAAAAATTCCTGATCTTGCAGAGTGCAGACGAACTGTATAATTTAATTCGTAATTATTTTTGAAGGTGTTCTTACCGATTACATCGATGGTACTACTCTCTGTAGCATAATCATCTGTAATATCTCTTTCCACCATATTTCCTGTTTTAGCATCCTTCATCCACATTTTCCCCGATTGCTCTAAATAAGAATTACGGCCAATTTTAAAACCATCTAATTCCGACACTTTACCATTTTCACCATAGATAAATGGATGTGATTGGCTAAGCGCAACAGGGGATTTTGTATTCATATACTTGTACAATACCGAGATAGAACCCTTTCCACCGGTATAAGAATAATCTTTTGTAAGCGCTGCTTTGAATAGCTTGGTATTATCACCAAAGAAAGTGGGATAAGTTGGTGCTTTGTAGGTGCCTGGATCTAAATTTACATAAGCACCTAAACTATACTTCCAGCCATTTTTTATTGGGCCACTTACGTTTGCAGTAGCTTTTATAAGACCAAAATGGTTTCCACTTAAATTCAGCTTCCCTTTAAATTCATTGGTACCTAAATTATCAAAAGAACTTACCGAAAAACCAACATCTCCAACATTAATAGCCGTTTGACCAAGATCCAGTAGATTTACTCTATTGATCATGGCATCAGAACGCCAAGCTTTGATGGGCATTTCTGGCCAATAAATATAAACGACAGGTAATCCGTTTTCTAAAATGGTCGTTCCTCCCGTCCCTGCGGGCAAACCAATGTTTACTTCCCTTGGCCCCGTATTGTTTGCAGCATTCAGCATCACATTTCTGTCGTTACCTTCAGTCGTTTTAGGAGCCACTTTTATAGAATCTGTTACAGCTTTGGTTTGAGCAGATAATGCTGAACCAAGAACACTGAAAACTATTAGCGAAATTTTTTTTATTTTCATGATTACATCTAACTATTGGAGTTATTTATTCAAATATTGTATGGCATATTAAAAAACGTAGAACGTTAAGGTGTTTTTCCCCTATCTCAGTCTCCCTTCTTTGTTAGCACATCATTTTCGTAACTTTAATCAAAACGAATACCCTGTTAACGGTACATTAATCCATCCACTAATTTTTCTGAACTTTTTATTTTCTCGGTTTGACCATAAATAACACTAGAGAAGATCACATGCAGCATTAAAATATTTTTCTTCATAATTTTTTTGGTTTAATATATTTTTTTTGGTTATTGTTAAATTAAATTTGTTTTTTCAATTTAATTACGTGTGCGTACACGGAATTTTTTCAAGCGCTAATAATAAAAAACCGTGTACGCAAACATAAACTTATTTTTTCGATATAAAGACAAAATAATCAATCATTCAAAGAATAAAACTAAAAATTTAATTATCCTTAATTTTAAAAACAAATCACTGAATATCTCTTATTTTTACAGCAGAAAAGCAGGATTTAGCAACAATGTATCAATAAAAAAAACTTTCTGTTCTTTCAAAAAGAAAGCGTAATTTAATAAGCAGTCTCAAAAAACAGCTAATTTGTATTATAAATCTTTAATTTACTTATTATTAATTGTTTACCAATACTATTCACCGCTAAACAATCGGTTTAATGTCAAAAAAAAAGTGGCTACTTTGTATAAAAAAGCCTATCTGAAAGAGTTCTCGGAATCTGTAATTTCCTTCCATTAAAAAAAAATAGAAGCCTTCTACGAATTCGTACCATTATAACATTTATAAATCCTGTATAGGAGCATACTTAGGTACCAACATCTTCATTATTGACCAAGCCAATAAATAAGCTGTCGCACAAAAAACAAACACTAAAGCGTAACCCGTTTTAATTTCCCCCAATGACTGGTAATGATCAATTAATGCTCCAGCCACTTTTGTTACTAAAACCCCTCCTATTCCTCCAGCCATACCTCCTATTCCGACCACAGAACCAATCGTTTTTTTTGGAAACATATCCGATACAGTGGTAAAAATATTAGCTGACCAGGCTTGATGAGCCGAAGCTCCCAAACCAATAAGAATTACCGGGATCCAATAACTAATGTGACCTAAAGGTTGAGCCATTAAAACCACGAGCGGAATTAAGGCAATGATTAACATCGCTTTCATTCTTCCGTCATAAGGTGTAAAACCCTTTTTTATAAAATAGACGGGAAACCATCCCCCTCCAATACTCCCAATCATGGTCATGCTATACAAAACAGCCAAAGGAATAACGATAGCGGTATCTACCATATTAAACTCTGCTTGAAGGTATTTTGGTAACCAAAATAAAAAGAACCACCAAACACCATCAGTCAAAAATTTTCCAATTACAAAAGCCCAAGTTTGTCGGTAACCTAATAACTTAATCCAAGCCACCTTCTCTGTTGTTTCAACTATCTGTACGGTGGTATTGTCCTTTTCACTGGTAATATAATCATATTCTTCTTTGGATAATTTCTTTTGATTTTCAGGCTTTTCATATAACGCTTTCCAAAACAAAATCCACAAAAAACCGATTACACCCACTGCAATAAAAGCAGCCTGCCATCCCCAATGAACCGCAATCCATGGCACCGTTAATGGGGCTAATATTGCACCTACATTTGAGCCTGAATTGAATATCCCTGTTGCCAAAGCACGTTCACTTTTTGGAAAATATTCCGCCGTAACTTTAATCGCGGCAGGGAAATTACCTGACTCACCAAAACCTAGAACAGCTCTGGACACCATAAACCCCGCAATCGATATCGGAACAGCACTAAGTCCAACCCACGTCAATACATTGGTAAAAACACCTCCAATAGCTATTGAATAAGCATGCATGATTGCCCCAATTGACCAAATAGTAATCGCTAGAATATATCCCTTCTTAGTACCTAATCTATCTATGATTCTTCCAGCAAAAAGCATGGAGACAGCATACACAAACTGAAACACAGCAGTGATATTAGCATAATCAGTATTAGACCAATTGAATTCTTTCGATAA
The DNA here is from genome assembly GCF_059882335.1 of Flavobacterium sp. OHVDL-2026-0007. NCBI lineage: Bacteria > Pseudomonadati > Bacteroidota > Flavobacteriia > Flavobacteriales > Flavobacteriaceae > Flavobacterium > Flavobacterium sp. OHVDL-2026-0007. The sequence continues at coordinate 4,193,431 of NZ_CM187612.1, read as the reverse complement.
AGCCGGCGCCAATAAACTAAGCACTTGTCTATCGAGATAATTCACTGTAGTAGCAAAAAACAACAACCCACAAATGGTCCAACGATAATTCTTGATTTTAGTATTCATTTGTGGGTATTTTTAAATAGTTTAAAGCATTATTAAAGCATATGTTTTCAATCATTTTACCAATCAAAGCTGGATCATCTGGAAGCAATCCTTGTTCCATCTCATCCCCGAGCTTATCGCAGAGGATACGACGGAAGTAATCATGGCGTGAAAAAGACATAAAACTTCTCGAATCGGTTACCATACCAACAAAGCGACTTAACAAACCGAAATTAGATAACACATCTATCTGATTTTCTATTCCCTGCTTTTGATCCAAAAACCACCAGGCAGCCCCATATTGCATTTTACCCGGAATTGGCCCTTCATTGAAATTAGCAATCATGGCCGCGACCATTTCAGACTCACTTGAATTTAAATTATAAACGATTGTTTTTGCCAAACCGTTTTTACTATTGAGCGTATCAAAAAAACAAGCCATTTTCTCCGCATTATTAGGTGACCCAACAGAATCAAAACCATTATCAGGACCCAATTTTTGATTCATTCTACTGTTATTGTTTCGAATAGCACCAATATGAAATTGCTGCGTCCATGATTTTTCATGGTTCATTAATGCCAGTTTAATCAATAATGTCGATTTGTATTTTTCAATTTCCAGAGGACATAGGCTATCTCCTTTTGTGGCTTTATCAAAAATTAAAGCAACCTCTTCTTCTGTTGCATCCTCAGCATAATAAGTGCCATGTCCGTGATCAGAAGCTCGACATCCCATTTGATGAAAAAAATCATGACGTTCTTGAAGCGCTTTTACCAAAACTTCAAAAGAACCAATAGTGTAACCCACGCATTGCTCCAGTTTTTTAATCCAAAGTTTAAAATCAACTGTATTTTCAATATTCACGGCTTTATCAGGTCGGAAAGTGGGTACTACCGTTATTTCAAACTGATCTTCTTGGATTTGTCTATGATAGCGTAAATCATCAGTGGGATCATCTGTGGTTCCTACTATATGTACACCCATTTTTCGCAATAAATTTTTAGTCGAAAAATCAGCCCCTTGTAATAAAGCAGTGCAAGTATTAAAAACCGCTACTGCGTTTTCAGCATTTAACAATTCTTCTATACCAAAATACATCTTCAACTCCATATGAGTCCAATGATACAATGGATTTCTCAAGGTATAAGGTACTGTTTCTGCCCATTTTTGGAATTTTTCTAAATCAGTAGCATCCCCCGTAATATAGTGCTCGTCTATACCATTTGCCCGCATAGCTCTCCATTTGTAATGATCCCCTTCAATCCAAATTTGGGTTAAATTTTCAAACTGGCGATCTTCAGCTATATCTTTTGGTGACAAATGATTGTGATAATCTAATATAGGTTGTGATTTAGCATATTGGTTGTATAATAACTTCGCTGTGTTACTCTGCAACAAAAAATCGGCTGATATGAATGATTTACTAGGCATAACAATCTAATTAAATAAGCTTTTTTCAATACCCATTTCCAAACCTCTCAGCTCAGCAAGTCCTCTTAAACGACCTATCGCTGAATAACCAGGATTTGTCTTTTTATTCAAATCATCCAACATTTGATGCCCATGATCAGGACGCATTGGAATTACTCTTTTTGTTTCCTTTTGTTTTTTTAGAATAGATTTTACTACTTCATACATATCCACATCACCTTCTAAATGATTGGCTTCATAGAAATTTCCCTCTGCGTCACGCTGCGTACTTCGAAGATGAATAAAATTCATTTTATCTCCATGACGATCTATAATACCCGGCAAATCATTTTTAGCAATAACTCCGTAAGAGCCTGTGCACATACAAAATCCGTTTGATGGCGAATCAATTGCATTTAATAACTGTATTAAATCTGCTTCTGTACTTACTACACGAGGTAAACCTAAAATTGGATAAGGAGGATCATCAGGATGAATAGCCATTAATACGCCTACACTCTCCGCTACCGGGATGATTTCACGCAAGAAATAGTATAAATTTTCTTTTAATTTATTGGCATCAATATCCTCATACCCTTGTAATACTTTTAAGAAATCCTCAACAGTATAAGATTCTTCTGCACCTGGCAAACCAGCAATAATGTTTTGCTGTAATTTTACTTTATCAGCATCGGTTAACTTTTCAAAAGTAGCTTTCGCTTTTAGTTGCTGTGCTTCTGAATAAGTAGTTTCTGCTCCAGGTCTTTTTAAAATAAACAATTCAAAAGCGGCAAATTCATTGATATCAAATCGCAATGCTTTAGAGCCGTCTGCCATTTCATAAGCCAAATCGGTTCTAGACCAATCTAAAACAGGCATAAAATTATAACACACTATATTAATCCCACAAGAAGCAAGATTTTTGATACTTTGCTTGTAGTTTTCTATATATTTCAAATAATCACCCGATTGTTTTTTGATATCCTCATGAACTGGAATACTCTCTACAACCGATAATGTTAATCCTGCAGCTTCCACTTCATTTTTTCTCTTCATAATTTCATCCACTTCCCACACTTGTCCATTTTTAATATGATGTAAGGCAGTAACAATTCCAGTTGCACCGGCTTGTCTAGCATCAGATAATTTCACAGGATCATTTGGTCCGTACCATCTCCATGTTTGTTCCATCTTCTTATATTTTATTTATAATTATTTACTTTCTTAATCCTCTTTTATATACTTGCCACGCCAAATCCACCATCTACGTTTATACTAATCCCCGTAACAAATTTTGAAGCATTACTGCACAAATAAATTAAAGTTCCGCTTAAATCATCAGGCACTCCAAATCGTTGCATCGGGGTTTGATCAATAATTTTCTCTCCTCTAGCGGTCAAGCTTCCGTCCGGCTCTAATAATAAAGCTCTGTTTTGTTCTCCAATAAAAAATCCTGGAGCAATAGCATTTACACGGATTCCTTCACCAAATTTAGATGCCATTTCCACAGCCATCCATTTAGTAAAATTATCCACCGCCGCTTTTGAGGCAGAATATCCGACTACACGAGTCAAAGGACGTTGTGCCGAAGCAGACGATATATTGATGATTACTCCTTCTTTTTGTTTAGCAAAAATTTCAGAATAAACTTGTGTAGGCAACATGGTTCCAATAATATTGAGATTCAATACCTTTTGCAAATCAGCTGTTAACATATCAAAAATAGCCTTGTCTGGAGCAATTGTTGCCCCTGGCATATTTCCTCCTGCTGCATTAATTAAAATATCAAGTCTACCATACTTCTCGATTATTAAATCTCTTACTTTCTCAAGCGAAGGCTTATCCAGTACGTTAGCCTCTACAGAAAAAGCCTGTCCTCCATTAGCGTTAATTCTATTTACCACAAGATCTGCCTCTGCCAAGGTTAACCCCATTATACCAGTAATTACACCAGACTGCGCCAAAACTTCCCCCATATGCCCCCCTAAAACTCCAGCTCCTCCTGTTATTAAAGCTACTTTCCCTTTTAAATTGAATAAATCATTCATGCTTCTATTATTTATCTGTTTTTATTGTTTGAATTAAATCTAAAACTACTCTGGTATTCCTTTCGATAGATTGATAGTCTTTTTGCTCCATCAATGTTTTACTAATCAGTTTACTGCCCATACCCACAGCACAAACGCCTGCTTTATACCATGCCCCAATACTTTCTTTAGTCGCATCTACTCCACCTGTAGGCATAAACAAAAGATGTGGAAAAATATCTTTAACACTATTTAAAAATGCTATTCCAAGTATATCTCCAGGAAATAGTTTAATGAATCGGATTCCTGCATTTTCGGCGGCAATAATATCCGAAGGCGTCATACAACCCGGAGCATAAAAAAGATCATTGCTAACTGTATATTGGGCAATTTCAAGAACAAATCCAGGACTGATTATAAAATCAGCTCCGGCTTGCAGATATTCTTTAGCTTGACTCAAATTTTTAATTGTGCCAATGCCTAGCAATAAATCTGGCATTTCTGAATTCCTTACTTGAACAAGTGCTGTAAAGTTTCTCAAAGCCGTTTCTCCTCTATGGGTATATTCAACTGCTTTAATCCCTGCTTTATAAATCGCTTTTAGCACATCAACACTTATCTTCTCATCTGCATTAAAATACAAAGGCAACATTCCCTGTTGAACGATAACATCTTTTACTTGTTGAGCATTTTTCATTTTCTTACTTTATCACTTGATTTTTATGTTTTTTTTTACCTAATCTTCCTTAATACAGGTACCCAAAATATTTTAAAGGATTTCCTAAAGTGTCCACAATCCATTACTAAATCATCGTTGCACCCTAACACTTCCTTCTCCCCTCATCAAATCCAATACTTCATGTAAAGGTGCGTGATTAAAATCCCCAGGAATCGTATGCTTAATTACACTCGCAGCAACTCCAAACTCAGCAGTATCTTTTAAAGACATTCCTGTAACCAATCCATAAATCAACCCGCTTGCAAATGAATCTCCCGTCCCCACACGATCAACAATTCTGACATCATATTTTTTACTTTGGTAAAACTCTGCACCATCATAAACCAAAGCACTAAAGCTATTGTCACTGGCACTGTGACTTTCTCTCAATGAAGTGGCAATAAATTTAAATCCGAACTTTTCTTTCATCTGCTCGAAAATATCCTTAAATCCATCAATCGTTATTCTACCCTCCACGACATCGCTTGCCTTTGGTTCAAAACCTAAAGTTGTGTCAGCTCCAATACAAACATCCACGTATTGGCAAATGCTCCCCAATACCTCAGCGGCTTTTTCTTTAGTCCATATTTTTTTTCTATAATTAATATCAATGCTGGTCGTAATTCCCTTTGCCTTTGCTGCTTTCAAAACTGATTCAGTTAATGCCGCAGCCTGATCACTCAAGGCTGGAGTAATTCCGCTAGTATGAAACCAGTCCGCACCTTCTAAAGCGGCGTCAATATCAAACTCCTCTATGTCAAAATCTGTAATAGAAGAGGCACTCCTATCATAAATAACCTGTGAAGCTCTCAAAGAAGCACCTGTTTCTAAAAAATATATCCCTAAACGTTTCCCTCCTTTTACCATAAATTGAGTATCCACTCCAAAACGTCGTAAATGATTAATTGCCGATTGACCAATACCATTATCTGGGACTTTCGTAATAAAAGCCCCGTCTAATCCATAATTACACATAGCAACTGCAACATTAGCTTCAGCTCCACCGTAAGTAGCCTCAAATGTTTCAGATTGAACAAAACGCTTATGATCTGGTGTTGACAATCTCAACATAATTTCACCTAGAGTTACAACTTTCTTAACCATTATATTTCTTTTTTTATTTGATCTGTAAAGCGATTAAATCCTGCTCTGCTCGCAAAATTTAAAGAAAATTTTAAATTCGTGTGCGTACACGTATTTTTTCAATAATTTTATCTACTTTTAACTAAAATAAGAGCAAAATTTTACATTACTCAAAAATACTCCTTAATAAATAAAAATAATCTGTCCGTGTCCGTACACGGAATAAAGCAAATGTATAATAAAATTTTAATCACGCAAAAAAAACTCCATTTATTTATGAAAAAAAAATCATCTCAAATAAATCACCTACAATTGGTTAGACAATCTATTTTTTGATTACCTCTTAAGATATTTGCAAATAATAAAAAAAGCCCTATTTTTGATTTTACTTCTGAAAAGTTAGATTTTTTCATAACATTAAACGACACGATTATCATTACAATTAAACAAATTGCTAAGCTAGCAGCGGTCTCTATAGGAACAGTAGACAGAATTATTCATAATCGAGGTCAAGTTTCGCAAGAAAACATTGATATAGTTCATGCTATCATCAAAGAATATGGCTATAAAAAAAATATTTTTGCCAGTAACCTTGCTTTTAACAAAAAGTTTAAGTTTGCGATTTTCTTACCTAAAAAAGAGGGACTTGAATATTGGGAAATGCCAATTAACGGAATCGAAAGAGCTGGTGAGGAATTTGAAAAATTTGGAGTTAAACTAGATTACTTTTACTACAAATACGATTCAGCCTCATTCAAAAAAATAGCATCTAAACTATTAGAGAAAGAATATGACGGTATTTTATTCGCTCCAATCTTTTATGAGGAATCCATTTCATTTTTAAACCAATGCAAAAAAAATGACATCCCAGTTGTCATGATCGACTCTAACATAGAAGAAGCCGAAGGTGTTGCCTATATTGGTCAGGATGGTTTTCAAAGCGGATACCTTGCTGGAAGACTTGTTTGTTTTAATGCAAAGCCAGAGAATAATGTTTTAATATTAAAAATCACCAGAGAAATAGAAAGTACTTCCGTTTATCTTCAACGAATTAATGGTTTTTATTCATTTTTTAAAGATCACAAACAATATGGAAACTTTAAATTTTCAGAAATTCAGTTGAATGAAAAGAGTAAGCAACAATTAAAGGTCAAAATGTTTGAAGGAATTGACACTATTTTTATTCCAAACTCAAGATCTTATATTGTAGCTCAATTTTTAAAAGAAAATGGACTCGACTCCATCCAATTAGTTGGTTATGATTTATTACACGAAAACGTAAAACACCTCAAAGAAGGGACTATTGATTTTTTAATAAATCAAAAACCAGAACAACAAGGTTACTTAGGTGTGGAATATTTATACAAAAAACTAATTGTTAAAGAAAATGTAGAAAATACTTATTATATGCCTTTGGAGATAATTATTAAAGAGAATTATACCGTTGGAATCCCAACCTTTTTTGATACAAAAAACTAATACACCCTAACTGTATAAGTTTACATTCAGAGCACTTTTAGACACGTAAATTTAAAGTTCGCCGATATCTCAATTACACAAAAGTTGATAATACTCTGTTTTTCTACATGAAAAAACCAATCGCAATCAAAATAAAGGGTGTTTTTCAGTGCCCTCCACTAGTATTTAAAGGCTTTTTTATTTTTAAAACTTTATTATTGGGAGAAAAACACTCCGTTCCATATATTTTAAACTACCTAAAAACGGGATTTTGCAAATTTTTCTGAGACGAGGTACGGCTTTTGAGAACTCGTAAGGATTTGATTATCTAATAGTAGTTATTTGTTTCTATTAGACAGCTCTCTAGTGTTTACTGGCGCCAAACTATGCCCAAACATTTTTAGTACTTGGTTTACCTTTTCCAAATTGAGGTTTTCTTTCCCCTGCTCTATTTTTCGGATTACGGTAAGCGCTACACCCGCACGTTGTGCAACAGCCTCTTGTGTTAGGTTTACTTCTTTCCTTTTTTCTTTTACAAAATTAGCTAATGTCATCATTAAATGTATTTACAACGAATTTATACAAATTTACAAATTATATGTTTAAACATATAATTTACAGGCCTAAGCGCAATTTATATGCCAAAGCATATAACAAAGGTATACCGAAAGCTTCTTAATTTAGATTTTGAGTTTCCTACTAGCTAAAAACAGGGCTTTTGTACACTCTGATGCAGAGTAAAGAATGTAATTCAAAAAAAAGATCTTTAGCCCTAAGGTGCTATGATACAGTTGACAGTCTGAAAGAATAAGTGGTTATTTATCTAAATTGTAAAATGATTTTATACAAATGATTTTGCCATTCTCAAAAGGTTAACATTCAAAAGTAATGAACAGAGATAGAATGATTTTTTTTGTCCATCATAAATAATCTCGGAAATTCACTTTAATTACCATCTCATTTATTTAGCCAATTTCGTGAGTTACCCTATCGGTAACCTAGTTCTTATCTTCGCGTATGAATACCCGTATTTACTGAGCTCATATAAAGGTTTTGGAGCCTCTTACTCCGCCAGTAGAAGTTTCAAAAGAAACTTTCAAAGTCAAAAGCCTTTAAACATCTCTATTTAAAGACTCTTTGATTTTATAACCCTATTAAACAGCTACTTTATAAATCTTGCAATAATGCTCTTGATCTTCCATAACCAAATCCTTAATCTCATCTAAAAACTCAATTTCATCCATAGGAAGCAACTGAGCAACAATTTTCAATACTACACCGACATCAACCGAAGGATTTTTAACAGTCCTAGAAATTCTAGGTGCTTCTTGATCTAGTGCCAGTATGCATAACTTCAGCATATTAAAAATGGTATAGGACAGTTCACTATACCCCTCCATTCTAATTTGAGCAATATCAAATTCTGTTTTGTCGTCTATAGACTTTAGTGTTTTAAAATAGCGATTGACTAATTCTCTAATTTGTTCTTCGTTTATATTTTCATCTGTTTTCATAATTTTCAAATCTTAATTAAGTTTTTTTTTCTTTTCTCAAACAATTGCTCCATTTCCATTGCGACCCAATCTGGTTTTACCGAGGCCGATTCAACTGTTTCGGGTAATAAGGGTTCTATTTTACTATTAGATTGAACAGTTTTACAAGCGTTATCCAATAGTTTTAAAACAGCCTAATCTTCCCTTGTTTCCCTACCTACCAAATGGCAAAACGGCCTCAGTACCTGCAGTATTGGTCTCATGAAAAGTCACTGCAGTATTCTCTCTAAAAACTGGGAGTTCAGAAAAAGCGATCTCCAATTCTTTCTGCTGTCGAAATTGAATTACATTCATACTATTACGGTGTTAAATTATTAGCTGCTCTAAAATTTATATTTCGTTAATGACGTAGCAAGTAAGCAATAAATTGTACCGTACCGAACTAATGGAAGTTGTATCGTACCAATATGTACTTGTATTTTACCAAACTGGAAATTTTCTCAGAAGAAACTATTATAAATTACTTTGCTAATTTTTATGATAATAGCCCCGTTGGTGATCCTATACATACAAATAATAAATAATTCGACCCACTTAATATAGTGGACTCACTTTACGAACTTTTAGTGCAAGCGAAAAAAGACTAGTTCTATTTTTAAAAAAAATATTAAGAGGAAAATATCCTTTAAAAAATAAATTAACCCCAAAAGAAGAGATTCTCATGATCCTCTTCTTTGATTTAGAACTTTTTTTTACTATATTGTATAACTCTACAAAAAAGATGAACACCATGGATAAAACTATAAAACTCAGAGTAAAAAAAGAATTGGATAAAGGAAATCAACTTAAGGTATTAAAATTAAAAGGCAGTTTAATTACCAAAGGTTATACGGAGATTATCCACATTGCAGATGAAGATGAGGATTTCTACCTCAACTCATTTTTAACTTCACCTGATCATAAAAAAGAGGCTGAGGATTTTGTACTAGATTATATCTCTGTAAATAATCTAAGCGATACCATTACTCTACTTACTGCAATTAAATAAAGAATTTAGACCTTCCCGTTTTCTTCTCTTTATCGACGTACCTATTTCTGAAAAGTTCGTGGGCGTTGGGTTTCGAAGATATCTTTCTTTGAAACAATACCTTTCTTTGTGTTCTCATTTTAGCAAAGGATACAACGAAGTGTCCTTTCAAAAACTTTAAATAAAAATTGGCACTACTTTATTTCAAGTTCCTTATTCAAACAATAATTTCTTAAACCGGTCCCTTAAAAGTATTCATCCAAAAGAAGAGCCACGTCCTTTAGTACGGAATGGATAGCTCCTCTGCCCCTCTTTGCTTGGGAATCTTACTATACTTTTTCTGAAAAAAGTAGAATACTTTTGTAATTGCAAATGCCATTGACCTGCCCTCCCCTTTATACTTTATCTACTCTGCATTTATTCAGTAAAAACAGTACTTCCTTCCACTTACATCTTCTCCAAATAGCAGTCTGTTACAAATTTATTTTTCAAATAATCAACCATATTGTTTGAAATATTAAAAATAACTATTACGTTTACAATACATTAAAAATTTCCATGACTAAAAAAGACGAAGTAAAAGAAAAAATTGGCAAAGGAGCCATGCAATGTTTTATCAGGTATGGCCTTGACAAAACAACACTAGAAGATATAGCAAAAACAGTTGGTCTTAACAAGACCTCACTCTATTATTATTACAAGAGTAAGGAAGATATTTTTATTGAGGTAGCCATGAAAGAAGGCTTTGATTTCATCCAGTCGTTACAGCAAGAAACACTAAAAAAGAAAGGAATAGAAAATCAGATTACTTTTTATATGATTACTCGGTTTAATTATTATAAAAACGTACTCAACATGAACCGCGTATCTATAGATACTCTGAACAAGATTTTACCTAAATTTTTTGAGTTATACGACCAAATGACCAAACAAGAAAAAGAGTTTCTTTCCCAACTGATAAAAAAAGCGATCGAAGAAAATCAAATCAGTAAGACCAATGAAATAAAGATTGCCTCTATCTTGATCAATGTCAGTGATGCACTTAAACATAGTGTGGAGCAACAAGCCATACTCAAGATGGAAGCTGAAATAAACTACACGCAAAGTTTGACCGATATGAAGTTCTTGGTCTCTTTAATTTTTAATGGACTTCGAAAATAAACCCGCAATAACTGTCACCTTACTTTATAATCAAATTAAAAAAAACATATGCTATAATACCTCTTTACTAACCAACCACAAACCCAATTGACCATGAAAAAATTTTTATTATTTCTGCAAGTGTTTCTGTTTTTTACCAGTTTGTTAAATGCACAAAATGTTATCACAGGAAGGATAACCAATAATACTACAAATGAGCCTGTACCGGCAGTATCTGTAGGGATAAAAAATTCTTCCCAAGACACTTACACTGATGATAAGGGAAAATTTAAGATTTCAACCATCAATTCACTCCCGCTAACATTAGTCATCTCATCAATGGGTTTTGAAACAAAAGAGATTGAAATACAAAATGCCTTAACTCCAATTGAAATAGCTCTAATTCCGGTTTCTGCCTTAGGAGAAGTCGTTGTGGTTTCTGCCACTAGAACCCAACAGCGCAAACTCACCTCTCCAGTTACCATAGAACAAATCGGCCTCAAAGAAATTGCCAATTCCCCACAATTGAACTATATGGACATGATTCAAGGTTTAAAAGGAGTTGACGTCACCGTATCAAGCATTGGTTTTACCAGTATTACTACCCGAGGATTTAATACTAGTGGAAACACCAACTTTACCCAAATAACGGATGGCATGGACAACCAGGCACCTGGTTTGAATTTTCCCTTAGGACAAGCGATTAGTTTAACACAATTGGATATCGAAAATATAGAAGTATTATCTGGCGCCTCTTCTGCCTTATACGGATCAAGAGGTCTTAATGGTACAATGGTTATGACAGGTAAAGATCCTTTTAAATACCAAGGATTTAGCGTTTTGGCTACTCAAGGTATGAATCATATAAAAAGCCGCAACAGCCACGATCCAGTCGATGCATCCCCTTATTACGATGTGACTTTGCGATGGGCTAAAAAAATTAACGATAAACTAGCCTTTAAAATAAACTCTCAATACACACAGGCCAAGGACTGGGTAGCCACCGACGCAAGCAATAAAAACGGCCCAGGAACGGCAGAAACAGATCCTAACTACAATGGTGTAAACTATTATGGAGGGGCCACCTCTGTAAACATAAATCCTTTCTTAGAAGGTGCACTGGCCTCTGACCCCTCATTAGCTCCTATAATTGATCCCCTGCTAACCAAATCAAACTATGTCGCTCGCACTGGTTATGCCGAACATGGTTATCTGGATAATAAAGCACAACTTTTCAAAGTTAATTCGGAAGTACGATATAAGTTCAACGATAAATTGCAAGCTATTGCTTCTGGAACCTTTGGTACTGGTAATGTAGTGTATACCAATGACACCCGCTACCAAATTAAAGACTTCAAAGTAGGACAATACAGACTTGAACTAAAAAGCGATAAATGGTTTATACGCAGCTATGCTACCAGTGAAAATTCTGGACGTACCCTTATCGCGGGCCCGACAGCTCAACTTATTAATGAAGCATGGAAACCTAGTTATGATGTCAATACAGGCGATGGCTGGTATCCACAATATACCGGAGCTTTACTCAATGCTCTAGCCACTGGAGCCAATACCAATGAGGCTCACCTGGCCGCAAGAGCTTTTGCGGATCAAGGCCGAGCTTTACCAGGAAGCCCTGAGTTTAAACAGCTCAAAGAACAAATTTCTTCAACACCCATTTCTGAAGGAGGCACCTTATTTTTGGACAGAAGTAAACTATTCAATACAGAAGCACAATACAATTTTGCTGAACTCATTCCATTTATGGAGGTTATTGCTGGGGCAAACTGGAGGTTATATAACTTGAATAGTAAAAATACCCTTTTCCCTGATGAAGGTAGCCCAATTAAAGTTAACGAATACAGCGGTTATATCCAATTGGGCAAAAAATTACTAGATAAAAGACTTAGTCTCGCGGCTTCCTTCAGATCCGATAAAAACTCACTATTTAAATCCCCAAAAGTCACCTCAAGAGCTTCGGTGGTTTTTGAAGTAGCAAAAGAAAATTTCATCCGATTCTCTTACCAAAATGCGTACAGTTTTCCATCAAATATTCAAGCACTCCAAAATACCCTTAATGGGTACAATAGTTATTCTTCAGGAGGATCTTCTTTATTGCTAAACGACCATTACCACTTTGATAAATATCCTCCTTACACTTTAGAAAGTGTAGAAAAATACCAACAAACCAACGATCCTGCCGATCTTAAAAAATTTGTATACAGCAATATCAAGCCGCAATCTGTAAATTCATTTGAACTAGGTTATGCAGCCCTGATTGGTAAAAGAGTATTGATAGATGTTTTGGGGTATTACTCTACTTGGGAAAATTTTATTGGTTATGCCAATGTTGCCAACACACCAGGTACAGATGATGTAACGGCATTTAAAGATCATAGTACCTATATTCAATATAACATCGCCTTTAATGGTGCTGAAACGGTAAACACTTATGGTTATGCTGCCAGTGTGAGTGTCGACTTATCCAATAATTATATGTTTAAGGTGAATTATTTTTCGGATAAACTTGAAAATAAAAACAGTAGTCAGGTTAAAAATTTCAACACGCCGCACTACCATTTTAATGCTGAGTTTAACAATAGTGGTTTTGGTAAAAGACAACAATGGTCATTTGGAACCTCTTTACGTTACAAACCTGGCTATCATTATGTCGTAGCAGGAGGACTCGGTGATGGGACAGTTCCCTCTTCAGCTGTGATTGATGCTCAAATTAGCTATAAATTACCCAAAACCCACTCTGCCATAAGACTAGGCGGTACTAATATTACCAATAAATATTACTCTACCGGTGTGGCCAATCCACTTATTGGAGCCGTGTATTATATTACTTATGCATATAACGTTTTCTAAAAATTAACTATCACTATAAACCACAAGCTTTATGAAACATCTATTTCCAAAAACAATGCTTTTTATAATAGGATTCAGCTGTTTGTTTTGCTCCTGCAATCCCAAAACAGATCAAGATACCTACAAAACAAATCTAACGTTTAATCCTGGTGAGGAAAGTAAAATCACAGAGGCTTTTTTAACCTTAAAGGACAGCACCAGCATACTCTTGAAGCAAGGAACGTACAAGTTTGACAATCTTAGTATTGCCTTACTCAAACACATCTCCATAAAAGGAGAAGGGCATGGCAAAACTATACTTGATTTTTCAAGTCAAAAACAAGGTGGAGAAGGTATTCGAGTGACTGATGTAAAAGGTTTTACCATAGAAGCAATGACCATTCGGGATTCAAAAGGGGATCTAATCAAGATCAGCAAGAGCCGTGATGTTATTGTTCGTAACCTCCATGCTACTTGGAAAACTGCGGACTCCACCAGTGGAGGATATGCGATCTATCCTGTCTTGTGCAAAAAAGTACTGATCGAAAATTGCTATGCGGAAGGTTCTTCTGATGCAGGAATCTATGTGGGACAGTCCGATAGTACCATTGTTAGAAATTGCAAGGCAGCAAAAAATGTGGCAGGCTGCGAAATTGAAAACTCCACTAATGCTGAAGTTTATGACAATGAATTTTATAACAATACCGCAGGTTTCTTAATTTTTGACCTACCAGGGCTTTCCAAAAGAGGAGGACATATTAAAGCCTATAACAATTACTTTCATGACAACAATTTTCGCAATTTTGCTAAGGCAGGAAGCTTCGGAACCAGTTGGGGAGTGGGTAATGCATCTCCGGGAAGTGGCGTGATCATTTTGGCTACATCTAATATTGAACTTTACAACAACCGTATCCTTAACAACAATTCGTCCGCCATCACCATCGCTTCTGGATTTGCTGTAGATGATAAGGCTGCAGAAAAAATAAATGCTCAATATTTTCCTATTGCCCAAAACATCAAGATCCATGGCAATACCCTAAAAATGGGTCCAGCATTTCCTAAGACTGCATATGAACATCATATCGGGAAACTACTCGTTGGCATCGAACAACAATTGAATGCCCTTAATCCTACACGCAAAAACAAACGCATCCCTCTTATCATGTATGACGGTATTTCGACCAATATCTTAAACAAAGGAACCAAAGTAAATCCAGATGGCATTTGCATCAACCAGCCAGGTGATAATGTTTTTGTAAATGCTGATTTTCTTAACATCAGTACACCCGAAAAATGGAAACCTGTAACTGATATGTCGGCTTACAGTTGTAAATAATTTTTAAATAAGTATAATGAAGAAAAAGTTTCGCACCGCTATTTTTATTTTTACCTCAACCGTAATAGCGTCTTTGAGTTTACAAAGTTGCAAAGACAAATCAGCAAACAACACTGACTATCAAGACAACAAGGATTTCCAATTTAAAGAAAAGTTATCCGATTATCATTTTTTCAAGGGTAAATTAAATGGATTAAAGCCCGCTGAAGGCGTTACGCATTATGACTTAAACTCAGCTCTATTCACCGATTACACTATAAAAGACCGTTTTATCGTACTCCCAAAGGGGAGCCCAATGACCTATAAAGCCAAAGGAGTTCTTGATTTTCCCGAAGGAACCATCATTATCAAAAATTTTGCTTATCTCAATGAGCAACATCAAAAAATAATGATAGAGACCCGATTGCTGGTAAAAAATACTAAAGATAAAAAATGGAACGTCATGACCTATCTTTGGAATAAGGAACAAACTGATGCCAATAAACATATTATTGGAGCAAAAATCCCCATTACTTTACTTGACGATAGTGGCTCTAAAATAAGTACAAATTATCAAGTTCCCAATACCAACGACTGTAAGCGATGCCACATTAATGATGGCACTCTTACCCCTATCGGTCCAAAAGCCAGAAACTTGAATTTAGTGGTAACAGCTCAGCATATCAATCAATTGAAACTATGGGCGTCCCAAGGTAAATTAGCTGCCTTACCAGATTTATCAAAAGTTGCGCAACTACCGAATTGGAAAGACGACAAGCATTTCAGTTTGGATCAAAGAGCAAGGGCTTATTTAGACATCAACTGTGCTCATTGTCATACCAATGGTGGAGATGCCTACAATACAGGGCTGTTTTTAGAATATGAACAAACAGGCAAGGCTTATATCGGAATAATGAAAGCTCCTGTTTCTGCCGGTGGCGGAGCTGGAGGACTCAACTACGATATCATACCTGGAGATGTTGAAAATTCCATATTGGCATACCGTATGAATAGTACCGAACCTGGCACTGCCATGCCTGAACTTGGCCGTTCGCTGAATCATAAAGAAGGGGTCAAATTAATACAGGATTGGATTCGTGCTATGAAATAATATTAGGCAATGGTCCCCCTTTAAAAAATAGAATTGTATCCCATGAAAACTTTTTTCTTTGAATAAAGCACATAAGAAACTTTAAATACAAAAAGCCTTTAAACATACTGTTTAAAGGCTTTTTGATTTTTACTATTCGTAATCTATCGTTTATCCATAGACGATGGAACTTAAATTATTTCTGAAATTATTTTTCTAGCATCATTATCATCGTATTGATCAATCAACTTATTGAGTTCCTTATTCATCTGGTTCGTGATTTTCTTATACTTTACATCTCCATACAAATTGTTCATTTCTTGTGGATCATTTTGCAAATCATACAATTCCCACGAGTTTACACGCTTATAGAAACGCACTAGTTTGTATCGTTTGCTTCTTACTCCAAAATGCGGCGATACAGAATGCTCCCCATTTTCATAATAATGGTAGTAGATAGCTTCGCGCCCTTTTGCCTTTTTATCTTTTAGTAATGGCAAGAAGGACTGACCTTGTTCATCTTTTGGAATTGCCACGCCAGCTGCATCTAACATCGTAGGTGCAAGGTCTAAATTCATTACAAAGTCATTCGAAACCGTTCCTGGTTTTACCACTCCTGGATAACGCATCACCATAGGTGTTCTGAAGGATTCCTCATAAATAAAACGCTTGTCAAACCAACCATGCTCTCCTAAATAAAAACCTTGGTCAGAAAGATACACCACAATAGTATTTTCTGTCAAACTGTTTTTGTCCAAATAATCCAAAGTACGTCCTATATTTCGGTCTAAAGAAACCGCCGTACTCATATAATCACGCATATAACGTTGGAATTTCCATTCTACTAATGCTTTACCGCTTAAGTTTCTACTTTTCAAATCAGCCGCTATAGGATCATAATACGCATCAAATGTTGCTCTTTGCTTTGGATTCATTCTGGCTATGGTGGATTCACGATCTTCTTGTGTTTTAGATTCGAAAACTTTAAGATCATATCCCATCACCATCGTTTTAGCAATGCTCATATCTTGTACCTTGGCCGCTTCTCTATTCTTGTAATTATCATAGAAATTAGTTGGCAAAGGAAAATTCACATTATCGAATTTTCCCATATCCTGTGCGTCAGGAATCCAAGTACGATGAGTGGCTTTATGACCTATAACCAGACAAAATGGTTTATCTTTATCACGTTTATTCAACCAATTTTCAGCTGCATCTTCCACTACATCGGAAACGTATCCTTCTACTTTTTTGTTAGTTCCGTCCATCATGTGAAAGTCCGGATTGTAATAGTGTCCTTGACCTGGCAGAATTTGCCAATAATCAAAGCCTTGAGGATCTGACTCTAAATGCCATTTCCCTATCCAAGCCGTCTCATAGCCCGATTTATTTAACTGCTTGACAAAAGAATCCTGACTCCCGTCAAAACGAGAATTTTCATTGTCCTTAAATCCGTTTTTATGACTGTACTTCCCTGTTAAGATCACAGCGCGACTCGGCCCGCAAATCGAATTGGTGACATACCCTTTATTAAACAAAACCCCTTCTTTAGCAATACGGTCTATATTGGGCGTTGGCATCAACTTATTTCCGTATGCCCCAATGGCTTGAAAAGCATGGTCATCTGAAATAATAATAACAATGTTAGGTTGTTTTTTAGCCTCTTGCGCAAAGGTCGTAAATGGAATAACCATTGAAAAAACGGCAAAAAGTATATATGTTTTTTTCTTCATCTTTATATATTTTTAATCAATTCTACTTGCTCAAATCTTTATAGATATCACTATTCTAAAATACCGATTTCTGCAACTGTAGCAGCTCCTTTTCCACCTGAAATTACCATAGGCACTATTTTTAGATATCGAGCTTTTAGAGTCGTTTTGAAATAAAATTGTCGCTGTGTTGGATCGTTAATTAGATTTCCAAAATTAAATTCTTCCACCACTTTCCAACTTAATCCATCATTACTTACCTCAATTCTCCCTTTCTCAATCATTCCTTCTGAATTTTTAGTCTGTGGCGTATAAGCAAATCCTTTAAACTCGTATACTTTTCCTAAATCGATAGCCAGAGATTGCCCTTTTACTTCTGCAGCTTGCCAGTAGGTCTGACCGTCTTCATCAAAAGCCATAGTTATGGGATGTTTTGCTACTTCTTTTTCAGTATCCAAAGGCTTCCAGTCTTTCTTGATGATTCCAAATAATTCAGTTGCACTACTTCCCTTCTTATGAGCACTAAAAGCTACCGCCTTTACTCGTCCCGATTTCATTAAAATTGGTTTGGAATAAAGCGTCGATTTTACTGTTGGTTCACTACCATCAAGGGTATAACGAATTTGCATATCACTTTTAACAGAACCTAAAACATCTTCCCCATGAGGCTTCCATCTGAATTCTTCTTTTTTAGGTTTGATCGTAACTTTACCTTCTTTATCTCTACTAAAATCCAATTGAGGTGGACGCATTTCATAATAATGAGCCGATACATTCGCAATAGCGGGTTGCATACGGGAACTTAGAATCCTGATTCTAAACTTGCTTGTGGTCACGGTAGGAAAACGCAAAATACGCTTAAACCCTACATTGGTTGCTTTGGCTATTTCCTGCCACTGACCAGCAATCCACGCATCAACAGCATGCTGCTCAATTCTCTCCGAATGTGTAGAGACTGCTTCTTGAATAATCAATCGATTGGTTTTGATTGGTTTTGGCGTACTAATGATCAATGAATTATCCTTCATATCCACTAACTGATAAGTCAAAATATCATTATCAAGTACATTAGAAGCTCCTTTGGCACCCTTCAATAAGTCTTTACCATAAGTCTCCGAGATACGGTTCCCCACTTCTTTTAACACTTTTACATCTGTGTCTGAAAATTTACCTTCTCTATTAGGTGGAATATTCAACAATAGGATCGCATTCCCTCCCACTGATCGCTCATAAATGTCAAAAACATCATCCGCACTGCGGACTTTTTGATTTTTTTCATCCCTGTAAAACCATCCTTCACGAATCGAAGTATCCACTTCTGCGGGGATATAATGCAAAAAATCTCCTTTATAGATATCCTCTCTACTCCCCAAAGACTCATCTGTTAAATCCCCTGCATAAACAGCGCTGGTTGGCAATCCTTTATACGGAATAACGTTCCATTCGGTTGCCCTTGTTTTCCCCGCTTCATTCCCAGCCCAACGTAGATCCTCCTGTCCAAAAATAACGGCAGTAGGCGCCAAAGCATGAATCACTTTTTTCCACGCATCTCGATCATAGGTTTGTCCTCCTTTGCTCTTAGGTGTTGCACCATCAAGCCAGATTTCATCTATTGGACCATATTCTGTTAGTAATTCAAACAATTGATTAAGGTAATATTCATTGTAATCGTCTACAACAAACTTAAAAGTTGTCTTATTGGCAAATGGACGACCTGCTACTTCACGAGGAATAATACGCTCGGTTTTTGGACTTAAATTACCATAAAGCCCTTTTGGGTTTTCAATTTGATATAAATCAGCAGGAGAAAGGTAGATTCCTAACTTCAATCCATATTTACGACAAGAATTTGATAGTTCTCTAATGATATCACCTTTACCCTTCTTAAATGGTGAGGACATAATACCATGATCTGTATAACGACTCTGCCACATGCAATAACCGTCATGGTGTTTGGCCACCATCACCACCTCTTTCATACCGCCTTCTTTGATACTCTTACACCATTGATCTGTGTCTAGATTTTCAAGACTGAAAACATTCGGATCTTCCATCCCTGTTCCCCATTCTGAATTCGTAAACGTATTGGGCCCAAAGTGAACCATGGCCACATAGCCACGATTTAAAGCAGCAAATTGATTGGGTGTTGGAACCACATGGGCTGCCTTGATCAGCATCTCTTCTTTTGTATCCGTTTTGGAAATTTTAATAATATTGGATACTTCCATTATTAATTCATCTCCCTTGAAACTACAAAGCAACAGCAATACCAAACCAATAGAAATAGTTGTTTTCATTTATAAATTTTATATTTTATATTATTAATGCCCAATAAAAATATCAAGCTTTATCTAATGGTTAATTAGTTAGACTTTAAATATACTTTAATCCAATAATATGCGACAACCCAATCCTTCTAAAAAAAATCACTAACCGATGGATATTTGTTTATTTATTGAATTTTAACAGCAGGACGATTGTTTTTTCCAACACGATTGGTAAGCGCATCTCCCATATCCTCTCTGGCTAATTCTGCATATTTTAAAATTTCGTCTACTACTTCTGGATACTCACTTTGCACATCTTGTATCGTTCCTGGATCATGAATAAGATCGTATAAGGCCATCGGCACCTTAGCATAAGGTACTTTTCCAGGTGTTCCGTCTTTCCCAGGTGTTCCTTGACTATAAGCCTGTGAACTATGAGGTAAGGTCAATTCCCAAGTTTTGTAACGGATGAGTTTTAGGTTATTGTTATCATAATATACATAAAACACGTCTCTAGGAGATTGCCCTGTTTTACCCGTTAGCAAGGGTAAAAAATCAAGTCCATCAATCTTTTCCTTTGGCAAATTTGCCTTTGTTGCCGCAACAATAGTTGGTAAAATATCCATATTGGTCATCAATTGATTGGATACTGAACCTGGGGCGATTTTCCCAGGCCATTTAATATAAAAAGGCACTCTTGTTCCTCCATCCCAAGCCGTTCCTTTTCCTTCTCTTAAACCTCCAGTTGAGCCTCCATGATTCCCATAGGAAAGCCAAGGTCCATTATCACTGGTTACAATTAAGATGGTATTTTTATCTACTCCGTTTTTTTTCAGAGCTTCCATTACTTTTCCAATAGACCAGTCTATTTCACTAACTACATCACCATATAATCCGGCTCCAGACTTTCCTTTAAATTTCGAAGAAACGGCCAATGGTACATGTGGTAGTGGGTGAGCTAAATACAGGAAGAAAGGTTTCTTTTTATTTTTTGTTATAAATTGTTCTGCTTTTTCGGTAAGTGTTGTGGTAAGTTCTGCCGCTTCTTTCAAGGTGGGTATGGTTCCTACTTGAGTGTCTCCTTCATAAATTGGTAAAACTGGACATTTGCCTCGCCAGTCATTTGGCGTGTCTACGGGAACTGGATTGCCTTTATAATCTACTGGCCAATAATCATGCGAATACGGAATACCATAAAAACTATCAAAACCATAATGGATCGGAAGAAAAGGGGCTTTCGATCCTAGATGCCATTTACCTAACATGCCTGTAACATAACCTTCCTTCTTAAGTACCGTTGCAATAGTCTCCTCATTTGGATTTAATGCTGTAATATCCCAAGGAGCCAAGGCATGCCCCAAACCAATCCGGGTAGGGTAACAACCGGTCAATAAGGCAGCTCTCGAAGCCGTACAGACTGCTTGCGCAGCATAGAAATGGGTAAAGCGCATTCCCTCATTGGCTAGCTTATTAAAGTTGGGGGTAGCATATCCAGCACTCCCATAGGGTTCTGTATCAGCATATCCCATATCATCCATAAAAATGACAATAACATTGGGTTTGTCTTGACTTTTTTGCTTTTTCTGTGCACCAACTATAAACACTGTAAATAAAGCAATTAGTAAAACAGCACTTTTTTTATTCCAATTCATCTTCTTATTTTTAAACCTAAATTAAGCATAATTTCATCCTTCAACTCATTTTCCCTACCAGCAATATAGACAAGATTCATTTTGATTGTCGGACTTAGTGGCTGCGGAATGATCAATCCTGATTCCTGGGCTCACCAAAATACAGTAAATGGCCACCCAACACGCATACCCTTTTTTCATGATATACCTTATCAATGTGACTTTTATTCTTTTAAGGATTGCTTGGCATCCAACTTAAAACAAACCACAAAGGAATTATAATCCCAGCTTGGACGTTCCCCTCCTTTTGATGGCTCTTTGACCGATGCAGCAGCAAACAAAGCCAGTGGTTGTCCTTTGTCGTCCGTATACACAAAAGGACGTTCTAAGTGTGCTAATTCTATAGTCCCCTCTTTTGTTTTTAATTCGCGTAAAGAAATCAAAGGGTATTTTGCAGCTTCCCAATTGATACCGTCTACCGAAGTAATAAGTGCCAAGGCTCCAAACTGAGGTACTAATTTTTTACTGTTGGAATAATATTTAACGGCAGCATAATATCTTTTTCTTTTTTTATCATACCACATACAAGGATCCTCACAAGCCATCTCAGCAGAGGTAAACACATCACTCACTATTGTAAATTTGCCATCAGGTGTATCACTTACCGCCATCCAAAAAGTCATATTTCCAACATTGGGTTTACGCGATTTAAACATCATATAATATCTATCGTCATGCCCTTGAATCACAGTAGGATTTGTGGCCACTTCAAAGGTTTTTAGATTATCTGGTTGCATTAAAGGAGCTACTGGTTTTACATATTTACCCGAAATAAAATCTGAGATTTTACTGGCCTTAATGACCCCTATTTTTTGTGTACAATTGTATTTCAACCAATGTTTCCATTCCTTAGTTTTCTTGCTGTCATTCTCAAACAAACTTGAATCATACGAATTGGAGATATAATACAAATAGTAAGTATTCTTGAACTTTCTAATTTGAGGATTATGGTACGTAAATTTATCCCAATCATTTCCTCCATTTGATTTTAATACTGTCGTTACATATTTATAAGGCCCGTCTATCTTATCCGATACGGCTAAGGCTATTTCCGAATACTTACACCAACCGCTAAACCCATTAAAAATATAGTTCATCTGATCATCTGTCTGTGTTCTATTGCCATGAGACCAGCGAGAATAAAACATATAGTATTTCCCGTCTTCGCCTTTGGTCACGCTACTGCACCAAGTATAATAATCAGGGGCCGAAAAAAAGTCTCTGCTCTCTACCTGTCCCATCAATTTTTGAAAATCTAGATTGTCCTGAGCTGATACATTACAACAAATGAAAAAGAATACTATAATAAATTTTAGATTTTGCATGCTATGATCTTAAATGATTGTTTTTTTGTCATCTAAAGAATTTGAAATCAATAACTAATCGATTGTTTTAATCAAACCTCCTGTATCCTAACTCAGCACCACCGCTCACTGGCATGATGTTACCGGTAATAAATCGCGCCTTTTCTGAAACCATAAATACACAGGCATCTGCTATAACATCACCTTCTGGACAGTACCCCAAAATATGAATATCATCGAGATATTTTTCGATTTTAGCCGAATCCTTTTGCTCTTTTCCCCATTGTCGCAACATCGGTGTCCATACTCCAGCTGGCGCCACAGCATTCACTCGTATCTTGTATTTGGCATAATCCAAAGCCATCGACTTAGTAAGAGAATTTAAAGCTCCCTTTGTTGCCGAATAGACCGCATGATTTTCTTGACCAATCTCCGCTACTATACTACTGGTATTCAAAATACAACCTTGCGTCTGCTTTAACGCTTCCAAACCATAGCGAGTGGTAAACAAAACTCCTTTAAGATTAACATCAAAAAGTCTTGACCATTCGTCATCCGTTGTTTCATCCAATGTCTTTGAAGGAAATGCAATACCTGCATTATTATGAATCACATCTATCTTACCATAGCGATCCAATGCGAACTGAATAGCTCGTTCAACATCATGGCCGTTGGCAATATCTCCAAAAAAAGTGCTATGCTCTTCTCCTAATATTTTCATTGATTCTAATAAGGAAGGCTCATCATTTGCCATAATAACCAATTTGGCACCAGCTTCAGCGTACTTTTTAGCACACTCCAATCCGATCCCCATCGACCCTCCTGTTAGAAATATAATTTTATTTGCTAATAATTGCATCTGTTTTGTTTTACTTTTAATTAGTATGGAATACCTCTTCCATACTCGTCCATATTTTTTTCTCTTTCGCTGCTTCCGGCAATGGTATTTGTGTAGGATCAGTCAATTTCCACCAACGTTGTGTAACACTATCCGCAGCCATTTTTTTCATATCTGCATCAAAATCAACACCTGTATATTCAAAATAACTGAACAAAAAATAATTTCCATCAATTCTCTGAAGGTAGATCGAATAGTTGCGAATATTACATTGGGTCAGTTTTTTCAAAACCGCTGGCCAAGCCTTGCCATGCAATTGCTTATAATAGGCTATTTTTTCCGGCTTAATTCCGGTCACCATTCCCATGCGCTTAACTTGTTGTGCCGATTCTTCTTTTTTACTTTCTTGACAAGAAACCAAAGTCATCAAGAAGAACATTATTGCAATGCAGTTTCGTTTCATATGATACTATTTATTTTTTCTACTTATCTAAAAACCCAAAATAGCACGACCATTAAACAGAGTAATACAACCGATAAGGTTTTATAATTACCTAGACCAGTCCATCCAGGACTCTGCAAGGGTTCATAAATAGATTTCCAATATAGTTTTTCACTTTGCTTGGTATGCTCAACAGGATATACATAAGAGAAAACAACTTGTATAAACAAACAAGCTACGAAAAGGTAAAAGGCCATCATCATAAAAGGAATATGAGCCAGCGAAGTATCTACATATATTTTGTTTACCGTAAATACTATAGCTCCCAATGCTGATCCAATCCACAAGGTCAGTTTAGCAGATGTTGCGGATGCTTTTTTCCAAAATATACCCAAAAGAAATACACAGGTAATTGGTGGCGCAATATGGGCAATAATGTCATTCAACCCATTAAATATACTTTCATATCTGTTCAATAAGGGCAATAAAGCCAAAGAAAACACCAAGGCAACTCCTGCGGCTATTTTCCCCACATAAACCAATTGCTCACCACTAGTATTGGGACGGTATATTTTGTAAATATCATAACTAAACATGGTAGAAATGGAATTCAAAGCTCCCGAAATCTGGCTCATTAAGCCCGACAACAATGCCGCCACTAGAATACCAACCAATCCTGTCGGCAATAATTGTGTGATCATCAAGGTATAAATCCCTTTACTGTTTACTATTGTTTTTCCAGTTGCATCGATGGATTCTAGTGCACTAATATCCAATTTACCTGATTGGGCCAGAGTATAGGCAAACAAGCCTGGAAGAATAAAAATAAAAACCGGTAATATTTTGATAAACCCACAAAACAAAGGGCCAACTCTAGCATGATTTTCATCTTTTGCTCCTAGCACACGCTGAACAATCGTCTGATCGGCACACCAATACCATATTCCCAATACAGGATATCCTAAAAGAACGGCGTACCACGGCATTCCACTAGGATCCCCATGAGGACGCAGCATCGATAATTTATCCATTTGGTTGGTCGAATGTAAAACATTGACCATAGGTTCCCAGCCTCCCATTTTAAAATAAGCAGCAAAACTTATGATCGCTGCCCCTATTATCAGTACTACCGTTTGAATGGATTCCGTTACTACAACAGCTTTTAGTCCTCCAATAATAGTATAGATTGCCGTAATTACAGAAATTACGATAACACTTGTATACATACTGACCCCAAACAATGTTTTTAAAACAATACCTCCAGCGAGCATTGAAAAAGCAATATGAATAATAATGGCCGATACTATGGAAACAATCACCAACCAATCTCTACTAGAACGATCATATCGCTTTTCTAAAAAATCAGGCAATGTGGCCACTCCTGACTTTATATAAAATGGAGAGAAAAACAGCGCCAATAGTATTAAAGTAAAAGCGGCCATCCACTCAAAATTTCCATTGAGTAAACCAGAATCAAACCCACTCTGAGCAAGACTTACTAGGTGTACTGTTGATATATTTGTAGCAAATAAGGCCAAACCAATTGCTGGCCATTTCAAGGATTTACCAGCCAGAAAATAGCCTCCAGCAGCATTCTCTCTACTTTTTCTTTTATGTCGAATACCGTACCATAATCCTATCGCTAGAATTGCCAGTACATAACAAACACTGATAATGAGGTCTGTGGAATGTATCATTATTGTTCTATTTTACTTTTTAGCATATCGTTTTATTTCGTAAATTCTTTTAAATCGCAACTACTTCCTGGTTCCATTGGTGTCCTATAAACTCCCGCTTCAATTTTAACTGGATTTACAAAATGTTTTTGGAGATGCGGAATATGCTCTAAAAATAAGGCTTCGTGCCCTACTGAAATATGATTAAACAAAACCAAATGTTGATGTAATTGTCCCATATCTCCAACATGAGGAACCACCGGGATTCCGTATTTTTTACACAATAAACTCACCGATATAAACTCACTCAGTCCCCCAACTCGCACGGCATCTACTTGCATAAATCCAGCACTATTGGTTTGAAGGTAATTTTTAAAAATAATACGATTGGGAACATGTTCTCCTAAAGCTAATTTTGTTGGTGCTATGGCTTCTGCCAAAACTTTATGTGCCAGAACATCGTCAGGATGTGTAGGTTCTTCAATCCAATAAGGATTCATCGACAAAAATTGCGGACAAATCTCCAAAGCTTGTGGCAATGTCCATTGTTGGTTAGCGTCCAACATAATAGTGGCAGCATCTCCAGCTGCGTCTCTTACAATATGAGAACGACGAATATCACGTTCGAATTCTTTCGAACCCACTTTCAATTTCATAGCTGTAAAACCTTCGGCCATTGCTTTATGCACATTTTCCCGAACTTTCTCATCACTGTAATTGAACCAACCAATCGAGGTATCATAACCTGGGTAACCTTTATCGATAATTTTAGTACGCTGCTCTTTTCCAGTCCCATTCGCCTTTAGCAATTCAATAGCCTGATCTCTGGTCATTTCATCTTCCAAATAAGAAAGATCCAAGGTATTAACAATCTCCTCAGGTTTCAAGTCTATTAACAACTTCCAAAGCGGCACACCTCTTTTCTTTGCCCATAAATCATAACAGGCATTAGTTACTGAGGCTAAACCGAGATGCGCCACCCCTTTATGTGGACCCAGCCAACGGAACTGTTGTTCATTAGAAAGTTCATTAAAAACCCTTCCAAAATCAGACATTAATTCTTCAATATCTCTACCTTTTAACTGATCCGCATAGAACTGTGCAGCTTTACAAACCAAGTCATTTCCCTCTCCTAATGTAAAAGCAAATCCAGTACCTGTGTGTCCACTATCGTCATGTAAATGGGTTACGGCATATGAATAGATAGGATTCCTGTGAATGGCATCACTCCCTGCTCCACTTCCTAAAGGATATCGAGCATCAGCGGTTGAAGTTTTAAAAATCATTTTAAATTTGTTAATTATTGATTACGGGTAATTTCTCTGCATTTTTATCCAACTCCAGTACGATAACTGAACTTACCGCATCGGGTAATACCTTCGGAAAATTAATCAGTACACCAAAATCTTTGTTTTGGATAAAAGACACAGTATCCCCTCTAAGGAAATAGGCTTTTTTAATTTTTGCATCTGCTAAAACCGGCAAAATCAGTTTGTCTGAATTTCTTTCAAAAATGTGTAAGTAAATTAAATTCCCTTTACGGGTAGTTGCATAGGTATTATTGGGTTTGTACGGACCTCCTTTTGTCCCATAAATACTTTCACCATTTCTTCCCAGCCAACTTCCCATCTCTTTCAAACGTTCTGTTTGTCTGGCTTCTATTCTTCCATCCATCATAGGACCTACATTAAATAATAAATTTCCATTTCCAGCAGCTGTCTTGACTAAAGTTTGTGTACATTCTTTTAATGTTTTCATTTTATCATTGGGTTTCCAAGCCCATTGATTGCAAATCGTAATACAACTTTCCCAAGGCTCATTCATGTTCAACTCCCCTACTTTTTGCTCAGGAGTCACAAAATCTCCCACTGAAACTGCTGAAAAAGAAGTATGATCACCTTTCCCTAACCTGTTATTTACAATTACATTTTTATCAAGACTTTTGATGTATTGATAAAGCTCTTGTCCACTTTCCAGTTTCCATTGTTTTTCCCAATTCCCATCGAACCATAACATGGTAGGCTTATAGCGTGTAATTACTTCTTTTAGTTCATTTTTCATTCTTAACACAAAACGATCCATATTTCCAGCCTGATCTTCCGTATAGTCCGTATCGTGCCAATCCGCAACAGTAAAATAAATACAAAACGAAAGATCTTGTTTTTTACAAGCATCGGCCAACTCTTGCACCATATCTCTTTTGAAGGGCGAATTCATAATATTATAATCTGAAAAACTCGTCGGCCAAAGACAAAATCCATCGTGATGTTTAGCTGTAATCACTAAATATTTCATCCCAGCATCTTTAGCAATTTTAACCCACTCGTCCGCATTAAACAATACTGGATTAAATTCTTTATACAGATTATCATATTCTTGAGTTGGCACTTCTTTACCACGACTCCATCCAATTTCAGTACCTCGAAGACTTACTGGGCCAAAATGAATGAACATGCCAAAACGCTTATCCATAAAATCGTCTAGTACTGTTTTTGGTGTTTTAATAGCAGTTTCCCTCTCTTGTGCTTGGCCAGAGACATTACAAAACAAGCTAATAAACATTACAACTAGCATTTTTTTAAAATAGCCTAAGCTAAAAGGCAGTCGTAGTACATCAAACTTAAAAAAGTCGCTCATATTAATTAGGTTTAAAAAATCTATTATTAGAAACAAATTTACCCTTTCGACTCTTTAATGAAATAGTCTATTTTATTATTATAATGGACTATATGACTATTATTTATAAACAACAGAAAACACAGGTATACAAATAAAACTTTAATCCTTTTTTGACTAAAAACTTAAAAAACAAATCCTAAAACGCTGATTTAATAAATTATTTATTTAATTTTCAGCTTTGATTTTTACATACCTATCAATATTTACAAACAAAAGAAAACAATATAGAAATAAATTAAGATAAAGAACCAATTACAACAACACCTAATTGATTCCATCCATCAACAGGCCTATCTATCAAAAAAAAGAGACGTATACCTTAAACAAAATGATGATTTAGTGCAAAATGATTTTCCAACACTAGTGAAAACATAACACATTTAAATCATAACGCAACTACATGAAAAACTTAAAACAACGTGACGGTTTTCAAGGTGAAAAACTGATTTCATTGCCTGATCATATTTGGAAAAAAGCTATAAAAAAAAATCCCGTGATGGCTAATTTATACATCACCCATATAGGCTATTTCCCAAAAGCAACCTATCATTACCGAGAGCGAAAAAATGGATGTTCTGACAATATCCTGATCTATTGCTTGCGCGGAAAAGGATGGTACACTATTAATAATAAACGTTTTGAGGTAGGTGTTAACGAGTATTGCATTATTCCCGCTACCAAAGAGTCCATATCATATGGAGCAGATGAAAAAGATCCATGGACCATATACTGGATCCATTTTAGTGGAACTGATATCAATACTTTTAACCAAAGCTTCAATATTGGCCACTATGATGGCGCACAGAAAATCTCTTTTAACGAAAAAGGTTTGGAACTATGGGAGAGTATGTATAAAAACCTAGAAATGGGATATAGTCGAGAAAATCTCAGTAAAACAAATCTCTGTTTGTACTACTTTATTTGTTCTTTTTTATATCCCGAGGAAAACCTCAATGAAAAAAAACAGGACGAAAAAGATTTAATAAGCAATACTATCGCTTTTATGCGTGGTAAATTAACCGAAAAGCTCTCGTTAGAAGATTTAGCGATGACCAATCAATTATCTGTTTCCCATTTTTCTTCCCTTTTTAGAAAAGGAACCGGTATGTCTCCTTTAGATTATTTCATTCATTTAAAATTGCAGCAAGCGTGTCTATTATTACTAACCTCTGAATTAAAAATCAAAGATATAGCCTCTGATTTAGGATATGAAGATCCTTATTATTTTTCACGTTTATTCAAAAAATATATGAATATATCCCCTTTGCAATATCGCTCCACTCCAGCCTTAAAATAGTACTAAACAATTAATTAAAATCACTTTACTTACCCTCCTTATGCCAACTTGAAGTATGGTTGACTCAATAAAGAAGTAGCTACCCATATTGGATTAAAGATTTCCAAAACGGCTGTAAAACAAAAAACCCCGTTTCGTTAGAAACAGGGTTTTCAAAAGAAAGGCGACGACATACTCTCCCACATAACTGCAGTACCATCTGCGCAGGCGGGCTTAACTACTCTGTTCGGGATGGGAAGAGGTGAGCCCCGCCGCAATAACCACCTTAAGGTCGTTTTGCAATGGGTGATTAACTTATTGTCAATCAACATTACACAATATCTTAACATACTGAGATAAAGAAAAAAGTATTTATTAGAAAGTTTCTCCCCCTGACCGGAGTCAGGGGAAAAGGTGTACATAAGCTTACGGATTATTAGTACTACTCGACTATGACATTACTGCCTTTACATCTATAGCCTATCAACGTGGTCATCTTCCACGATCCTTAAAAGAAATCTCATCTTGTGGTGGGTTTCGCGCTTATATGCTTTCAGCGCTTATCCCTTCCAAACGTAGCTACTCTGCGATGCTCCTGGCGGAACAACAGATACACTAGAGGTTTGTCCAATTCGGTCCTCTCGTACTAGAATCAGATCCACTCAAATTTCTTGCGCCCACAGTAGATAGAGACCGAACTGTCTCACGACGTTCTGAACCCAGCTCGCGTGCCACTTTAATGGGCGAACAGCCCAACCCTTGGGACCTTCTCCAGCCCCAGGATGTGACGAGCCGACATCGAGGTGCCAAACCCCCCCGTCGATATGAGCTCTTGGGGGAGATCAGCCTGTTATCCCCGGCGTACCTTTTATCCTTTGAGCGATGGCCCTTCCATGCGGAACCACCGGATCACTATGCTCTACTTTCGTACCTGATCGACCTGTATGTCTCTCAGTCAAGCTCCCTTATGCCATTGCACTCTACGCACGGTTACCAAGCGTACTGAGGGAACCTTTAGAAGCCTCCGTTACTCTTTTGGAGGCGACCACCCCAGTCAAACTACCCACCAAGCAATGTCCCCCGCAATCGCGGGGTTAGGCCTCAGATAAACAAAGGGTTGTATTTCAACAATGACTCCACAACGCCTAGCGACGCCACTTCACAGTCTCCAACCTATCCTACACATCATTTATCCAAGGTCAATACTAAGCTATAGTAAAGGTGCACAGGGTCTTTTCGTCCCACTGCGGGTAAACGGCATCTTCACCGTTACTACAATTTCACCGAGCTCATGGCTGAGACAGTGTCCAGATCGTTACACCATTCGTGCAGGTCGGAACTTACCCGACAAGGAATTTCGCTACCTTAGGACCGTTATAGTTACGGCCGCCGTTTACTGGGGCTTCAATTCAATGCTTCTCCGAAGATAACATCTCCTCTTAACCTTCCAGCACCGGGCAGGTGTCAGGCCCTATACTTCATCTTACGATTTTGCAGAGCCCTGTGTTTTTGATAAACAGTCGCCTGGACCTCTTCACTGCGGCCAGCTTGCGCTGGCGACCTTTCTCCCGAAGTTACAGGTCTATTTTGCCTAATTCCTTAGCCATGAATCTCTCGAGCACCTTAGGATTCTCTCCTCGACTACCTGTGTCGGTTTGCGGTACGGGTACTTATTACCTGAAGTTTAGAGGTTTTTCTTGGAAGCCCTTAGGCGCACTATCTCTTTGTCCGAAGACTCCGAGTACTATCGTATTTCCCCAAGCCGCGTGGATTTGCCTGCGCAGCTTATAGGTAGGTACTTCAACGAACTATTCCGTCAGTTCGCGGCGCTTTCATCACTCCGTCACCCCATCACAGTAATAAGTAGTACGGGAATATTAACCCGTGGTCCATCGACTGTCCCTTTCGGGTTCGCCTTAGGTCCCGACTAACCCACAGCTGATTAGCATAGCTGTGGAAACCTTAGTCTTTCGGTGTGCGGGTTTCTCGCCCGCATTATCGTTACTTATGCCTACATTTTCTTTTCTAACCGGTCCAGCAGGCCTTACGACTCACCTTCAACCCTGTTAGAATGCTCCCCTACCACTCCGTAAATAAATACGAAATCCATAGCTTCGGTAATATGTTTATGCCCGATTATTATCCATGCTCGTCCGCTCGACTAGTGAGCTGTTACGCACTCTTTAAATGAATGGCTGCTTCCAAGCCAACATCCTAGCTGTCTGGGCAGACAAACCTCGTTCTTTCAACTTAACATATATTTGGGGACCTTAGCTGATGGTCTGGGTTCTTTCCCTCTCGGACTTGGACCTTAGCACCCAAGCCCTCACTGTTGTGAAACATTATATAGCATTCGGAGTTTGTCAGGAATTGGTAGGCGGTGAAGCCCCCGCATCCAATCAGTAGCTCTACCTCTATATAACTTTGTGCACAACGCTGCACCTAAATGCATTTCGGGGAGTACGAGCTATTTCCGAGTTTGATTGGCCTTTCACCCCTACCCACAGGTCATCCGAAGACTTTTCAACGTCAACCGGTTCGGTCCTCCACTGTGTGTTACCACAGCTTCAACCTGCCCATGGGTAGATCACACGGTTTCGCGTCTAACACTACTGACTAAAGCGCCCTATTCAGACTCGCTTTCGCTACGGATCCGTGGCTTAACCACTTATCCTTGCCAGCAACGTTAACTCGTAGGCTCATTATGCAAAAGGCACGCCGTCACCCCACTAAAGGGCTCCGACCGCTTGTAAGCGTATGGTTTCAGGATCTATTTCACTCCGTTATTCACGGTTCTTTTCACCTTTCCCTCACGGTACTGGTTCACTATCGGTCTCTCAGGAGTATTTAGCCTTAGCGGATGGTCCCGCCAAATTCAGACAGGATTTCTCGTGTCCCGCCCTACTCAGGATACCACTATCTATTATACTCGTTACCCATACGGGACTATCACCCTCTATGGTGTCACTTTCCAGTAACTTCCGGTTCCTTGTACATAAAATCTCGTGGTCCTACAACCCCAACATTGCCGTAACAACATTGGTTTGGGCTAATCCGCGTTCGCTCGCCACTACTTACGGAATCACTTTTGTTTTCTTCTCCTCCGCCTACTTAGATGTTTCAGTTCAGCGGGTTTGCCCACCTATCGGTGTACTATGTCTTCAACATAGTGGGTTGCCCCATTCAGGTATTTACGGATCAATTCGTGTGTGCCGATCCCCGTAACTTTTCGCAGCTTATCACGCCTTTCATCGCCTCTGAGAGCCAAGGCATCCCCCATACGCCCTTATTTTGCTTATTGTACCAATCATAAATTAATATGACCGTTTTTTTTTATTTCCTGTTACGTATAACAGAAAATGCTTTCTACTTTTTATTATTTTCTTATCTCAATATGTCAATGAACTTTTATCCAAAACTTTCGTCTCGAATCAGTGGAGAATAACGGAGTCGAACCGTTGACCTCCTGCGTGCAAGGCAGGCGCTCTAGCCAGCTGAGCTAATCCCCCATTTCAATTGTAGAAACTGAATTCAGATCTTAGATCTGTATTCCATCTAATTTCTTTTGGTGAATTCCAACTTCTAGAATTTCCTTTTTTTTTAAGTTTAAATAGTTGTCTCGGACAGACTCGAACTGTCGACCCCTACATTATCAGTGTAGTACTCTAACCAGCTGAGCTACGAGACACTCTTATTCTTAAAAATTTATTATTTGAACTAACAGCAAGAGTAAAATAGTCTTAAAATCATGACCTATAAAGCTTCTTCTTTTTTCCTCAGCGTGTTGATAAATCAACTAACACTAAGGCTCTAGAAAGGAGGTGTTCCAGCCGCACCTTCCGGTACGGCTACCTTGTTACGACTTAGCCCTAGTTACCAGTTTTACCCTAGGCAGCTCCTTGCGGTCACCGACTTCAGGCACCCCCAGCTTCCATGGCTTGACGGGCGGTGTGTACAAGGCCCGGGAACGTATTCACCGGATCATGGCTGATATCCGATTACTAGCGATTCCAGCTTCACGGAGTCGAGTTGCAGACTCCGATCCGAACTGTGACCGGTTTTATAGATTCGCTCCTGGTCGCCCAGTGGCTGCTCTCTGTACCGGCCATTGTAGCACGTGTGTAGCCCAAGGCGTAAGGGCCGTGATGATTTGACGTCATCCCCACCTTCCTCACAGTTTGCACTGGCAGTCTTGTTAGAGTTCCCGACATGACTCGCTGGCAACTAACAACAGGGGTTGCGCTCGTTATAGGACTTAACCTGACACCTCACGGCACGAGCTGACGACAACCATGCAGCACCTTGTAAATTGTCTTGCGAAAGATCTGTTTCCAAACCGGTCAATCTACATTTAAGCCTTGGTAAGGTTCCTCGCGTATCATCGAATTAAACCACATGCTCCACCGCTTGTGCGGGCCCCCGTCAATTCCTTTGAGTTTCATTCTTGCGAACGTACTCCCCAGGTGGGATACTTATCACTTTCGCTTAGCCACTGAGATTGCTCCCAACAGCTAGTATCCATCGTTTACGGCGTGGACTACCAGGGTATCTAATCCTGTTCGCTACCCACGCTTTCGTCCATCAGCGTCAATCCATTAGTAGTAACCTGCCTTCGCAATTGGTATTCCATGTAATCTCTAAGCATTTCACCGCTACACTACATATTCTAGTTACTTCCTAATAATTCAAGTTTAACAGTATCAATGGCCGTTCCACCGTTGAGCGATGGGCTTTCACCACTGACTTATTAAACCGCCTACGGACCCTTTAAACCCAATGATTCCGGATAACGCTTGGATCCTCCGTATTACCGCGGCTGCTGGCACGGAGTTAGCCGATCCTTATTCTTACAGTACCGTCAAGCTGGTTCACGAACCAGTGTTTCTTCCTGTATAAAAGCAGTTTACAATCCATAGGACCGTCATCCTGCACGCGGCATGGCTGGATCAGGCTTGCGCCCATTGTCCAATATTCCTCACTGCTGCCTCCCGTAGGAGTCTGGTCCGTGTCTCAGTACCAGTGTGGGGGATCTCCCTCTCAGGACCCCTACCCATCGTAGCCTTGGTAAGCCGTTACCTTACCAACTAGCTAATGGGACGCATGCTCATCTTTTACCGTTGTGACTTTAATTATAAAATGATGCCATTTCATAATACTATGAGGTATTAATCCAAATTTCTCTGGGCTATCCCTCTGTAAAAGGTAGATTGCATACGCGTTACGCACCCGTGCGCCGGTCTCTAGTTCCGAAGAACTATACCCCTCGACTTGCATGTGTTAAGCCTGCCGCTAGCGTTCATCCTGAGCCAGGATCAAACTCTTCATCGTATATTGTTGATCTAATAAATTAGATCGTATTGTTATTCGAATCAGTCTCTATCGGTTCATTTAATTAATCTCTCGATTATCTTACTCTTTATTATTTGTTTTAACATCTCTGTTAAAACGGCTGTCAATTCAATATGTCTACGAACGTGTCTTTTTTGTTTGTCGCTTATGTCTCAAAGCGGCTGCAAAAGTAGAAAAGTTATTTACAACTGGCAAGAAAAATGTGAAGTTTTTTTTTAAGACTTTCGTCTCATTTAAACTTCTCTTTCCAACCAATCTCTCAATGAACTTCTGCGCTGTTGCGGGTGCAAAACTACTCCTTTTATTGGGTTACTCAAGCTTTTTATTGAGTTAATTTGCAATTATTTTACAGACGAGCCCTAAGGTACTGACTAGGTGTTTTTTACAATTCATTTATTTTTCACCTCTTTTACTCTTATTCCTATTGTACATCCCTTTTTTGAGTAATACCAACAACCCACCTACCTGTTTTCACCCGAAGACCCTCCTGATTTCATTCCCTTTTACCCCCTCCACCATCCAAAACACATTTAAAAATACCTTCATCTTCCGGTATTTTTAAATCCAGAACCAACAACCTAGAAAATGATCATCAAAAAAGAGTACTAAAATCACTAAAGACACAGTCGCCGTCATCAAAATTGATCGGTAAAACAACCTGGCATTATGCCTATCGAGAGAAGAAAATAAAATCAGAATGCCTTATGAGAAAAGAAAACTGATTTCATCTCAATTATCCTAATGCTATCATCCCAATAAAATGCCTACTGATTTTTTTTAATTCGACTATACAAAAAACAGAAGTAACATTCCACTGCTACCCAAGCTGAGAAAACAATTCACAAACACTAACATTCACATGATTTCTTGCCGTCTGTTTAACAGCTGCTACTTCTCTTTAAGCATTTTGATTGTACTGAAAATTATAAATCCACTAAAAACTATAATACTCCCTAAAAAAGACAAACACAACACAACTGGAACATACAAGACTTCCCACTTGTAAGCTATTGGATTTGTTAGATAATAATCAGGATTATTATGATTTATAAAATCTGAAAAAACATAATAAAGAAACGGAATACAAAACATTAAAAACTGAGCCAACTGAACGGCATATCGTATATATTTTCCAATAAAAACATAACCTAAACCAATTACGAGGTAAATCACCATAACAAAAAATGCAAAATCTCTACCTAAAACAACAAAGTATGTATCCTTAACATTTAATGTCTGTGTATTTTCACTAATTAGTAAATACAAACAAATAAGTAATCCAACCATAAAATACAAATACGATATACCCCTTAGTCTTTTCATGTTTTATAATTCAGCGTTTCTTATAATTTAAATCTAAAATTCTTCCATTTCTAACTGGTTCACTTTTTTCAAAATAAACACTTTAAATAAAACGAAGATACTAACCGTTTTACTAGTATTTTTCATCATCGATACATAAAATTTTAAATCACCCTATGATCCCATCAATAGACAGGCCAATATTAAAAAGCCACTCAACCAAAGAAGAATACACCACAAGTTAACAACAATTTAAAATTTTGACAAAATACCAACCAATGAGATTCATTCACAAGAGAAATTTTATCTGCAATTTTCAAATAATAGATTCTCACTGAGCTACTAATAGCAGCTTATGGATCACGCTAATTCTAGATTAATATATTCTTACAGGAAAATCCACACTTTAATCCAAAGCACTATAGTATAGACAATGAATAACAATCCTCTGAGAATTGGGTAAAACGCAAATTTTATTTATAATTCCTAAATAACGGAATTTTAAACCAGTGTATGCAGTGGTACTCCAATGGTAATAATTCTTCTTGGGTAAGAATCTAAGCCCTTTGGATTAAAGATTTCCAAAACGGCTGAAAACAAAAAACCCCGTTTCGTTAGAAACAGGGTTTTCAAAAGAAAGGCGACGACATACTCTCCCACATAACTGCAGTACCATCTGCGCAGGCGGGCTTAACTACTCTGTTCGGGATGGGAAGAGGTGAGCCCCGCCGCAATAACCACCTTAAGGTCGTTTTGCAATGGGTGATTAACTTGAGCTAATCAACATTACACAATATCTTAACATACTGAGATAAAGAAAAAAGTATTTTTTAGAAAGTTTCTCCCCCTGACCGGAGTCAGGGGAAAAGATGTACATAAGCTTACGGATTATTAGTACTACTCGACTATGACATTACTGCCTTTACATCTATAGCCTATCAACGTGGTCATCTTCCACGATCCTTAAAAGAAATCTCATCTTGTGGTGGGTTTCGCGCTTATATGCTTTCAGCGCTTATCCCTTCCAAACGTAGCTACTCTGCGATGCTCCTGGCGGAACAACAGATACACTAGAGGTTTGTCCAATTCGGTCCTCTCGTACTAGAATCAGATCCACTCAAATTTCTTGCGCCCACAGTAGATAGAGACCGAACTGTCTCACGACGTTCTGAACCCAGCTCGCGTGCCACTTTAATGGGCGAACAGCCCAACCCTTGGGACCTTCTCCAGCCCCAGGATGTGACGAGCCGACATCGAGGTGCCAAACCCCCCCGTCGATATGAGCTCTTGGGGGAGATCAGCCTGTTATCCCCGGCGTACCTTTTATCCTTTGAGCGATGGCCCTTCCATGCGGAACCACCGGATCACTATGCTCTACTTTCGTACCTGATCGACCTGTATGTCTCTCAGTCAAGCTCCCTTATGCCATTGCACTCTACGCACGGTTACCAAGCGTACTGAGGGAACCTTTAGAAGCCTCCGTTACTCTTTTGGAGGCGACCACCCCAGTCAAACTACCCACCAAGCAATGTCCCCCGCAATCGCGGGGTTAGGCCTCAGATAAACAAAGGGTTGTATTTCAACAATGACTCCACAACGCCTAGCGACGCCACTTCACAGTCTCCAACCTATCCTACACATCATTTATCCAAGGTCAATACTAAGCTATAGTAAAGGTGCACAGGGTCTTTTCGTCCCACTGCGGGTAAACGGCATCTTCACCGTTACTACAATTTCACCGAGCTCATGGCTGAGACAGTGTCCAGATCGTTACACCATTCGTGCAGGTCGGAACTTACCCGACAAGGAATTTCGCTACCTTAGGACCGTTATAGTTACGGCCGCCGTTTACTGGGGCTTCAATTCAATGCTTCTCCGAAGATAACATCTCCTCTTAACCTTCCAGCACCGGGCAGGTGTCAGGCCCTATACTTCATCTTACGATTTTGCAGAGCCCTGTGTTTTTGATAAACAGTCGCCTGGACCTCTTCACTGCGGCCAGCTTGCGCTGGCGACCTTTCTCCCGAAGTTACAGGTCTATTTTGCCTAATTCCTTAGCCATGAATCTCTCGAGCACCTTAGGATTCTCTCCTCGACTACCTGTGTCGGTTTGCGGTACGGGTACTTATTACCTGAAGTTTAGAGGTTTTTCTTGGAAGCCCTTAGGCGCACTATCTCTTTGTCCGAAGACTCCGAGTACTATCGTATTTCCCCAAGCCGCGTGGATTTGCCTGCGCAGCTTATAGGTAGGTACTTCAACGAACTATTCCGTCAGTTCGCGGCGCTTTCATCACTCCGTCACCCCATCACAGTAATAAGTAGTACGGGAATATTAACCCGTGGTCCATCGACTGTCCCTTTCGGGTTCGCCTTAGGTCCCGACTAACCCACAGCTGATTAGCATAGCTGTGGAAACCTTAGTCTTTCGGTGTGCGGGTTTCTCGCCCGCATTATCGTTACTTATGCCTACATTTTCTTTTCTAACCGGTCCAGCAGGCCTTACGACTCACCTTCAACCCTGTTAGAATGCTCCCCTACCACTCCGTAAATAAATACGAAATCCATAGCTTCGGTAATATGTTTATGCCCGATTATTATCCATGCTCGTCCGCTCGACTAGTGAGCTGTTACGCACTCTTTAAATGAATGGCTGCTTCCAAGCCAACATCCTAGCTGTCTGGGCAGACAAACCTCGTTCTTTCAACTTAACATATATTTGGGGACCTTAGCTGATGGTCTGGGTTCTTTCCCTCTCGGACTTGGACCTTAGCACCCAAGCCCTCACTGTTGTGAAACATTATATAGCATTCGGAGTTTGTCAGGAATTGGTAGGCGGTGAAGCCCCCGCATCCAATCAGTAGCTCTACCTCTATATAACTTTATGCACAACGCTGCACCTAAATGCATTTCGGGGAGTACGAGCTATTTCCGAGTTTGATTGGCCTTTCACCCCTACCCACAGGTCATCCGAAGACTTTTCAACGTCAACCGGTTCGGTCCTCCACTGTGTGTTACCACAGCTTCAACCTGCCCATGGGTAGATCACACGGTTTCGCGTCTAACACTACTGACTAAAGCGCCCTATTCAGACTCGCTTTCGCTACGGATCCGTGGCTTAACCACTTATCCTTGCCAGCAACGTTAACTCGTAGGCTCATTATGCAAAAGGCACGCCGTCACCCCACTAAAGGGCTCCGACCGCTTGTAAGCGTATGGTTTCAGGATCTATTTCACTCCGTTATTCACGGTTCTTTTCACCTTTCCCTCACGGTACTGGTTCACTATCGGTCTCTCAGGAGTATTTAGCCTTAGCGGATGGTCCCGCCAAATTCAGACAGGATTTCTCGTGTCCCGCCCTACTCAGGATACCACTATCTATT
This sequence comes from Flavobacterium sp. OHVDL-2026-0007, assembly GCF_059882335.1. Classification (NCBI taxonomy): domain Bacteria; kingdom Pseudomonadati; phylum Bacteroidota; class Flavobacteriia; order Flavobacteriales; family Flavobacteriaceae; genus Flavobacterium; species Flavobacterium sp. OHVDL-2026-0007. The sequence continues at coordinate 4,153,819 of NZ_CM187612.1, read as the reverse complement.
ATACTCGTTACCCATACGGGACTATCACCCTCTATGGTGTCACTTTCCAGTAACTTCCGGTTCCTTGTACATAAAATATCGTGGTCCTACAACCCCAACATTGCCGTAACAACATTGGTTTGGGCTAATCCGCGTTCGCTCGCCACTACTTACGGAATCACTTTTGTTTTCTTCTCCTCCGCCTACTTAGATGTTTCAGTTCAGCGGGTTTGCCCACCTATCGGTGTACTATGTCTTCAACATAGTGGGTTGCCCCATTCAGGTATTTACGGATCAATTCGTGTGTGCCGATCCCCGTAACTTTTCGCAGCTTATCACGCCTTTCATCGCCTCTGAGAGCCAAGGCATCCCCCATACGCCCTTATTTTGCTTATTGTACCAATCATAAATTAATATGACCGTTTTTTTTTATTTCCTGTTACGTATAACAGAAAATGCTTTCTACTTTTTATTATTTTCTTATCTCAATATGTCAATGAACTTTTATCCAAAACTTTCGTCTCGAATCAGTGGAGAATAACGGAGTCGAACCGTTGACCTCCTGCGTGCAAGGCAGGCGCTCTAGCCAGCTGAGCTAATCCCCCATTTCAATTGTAGAAACTGAATTCAGATCTTAGATCTGTATTCCATCTAATTTCTTTTGGTGAATTCCAACTTCTAGAATTTCCTTTTTTTTCAAGTTTAAATAGTTGTCTCGGACAGACTCGAACTGTCGACCCCTACATTATCAGTGTAGTACTCTAACCAGCTGAGCTACGAGACACTCTTATTCTTAAAAATTTATTATTTGAACTAACAGCAAGAGTAAAATAGTCTTAAAATCATGACCTATAAAGCTTCTTCTTTTTTCCTCAGCGTGTTGATAAATCAACTAACACTAAGGCTCTAGAAAGGAGGTGTTCCAGCCGCACCTTCCGGTACGGCTACCTTGTTACGACTTAGCCCTAGTTACCAGTTTTACCCTAGGCAGCTCCTTGCGGTCACCGACTTCAGGCACCCCCAGCTTCCATGGCTTGACGGGCGGTGTGTACAAGGCCCGGGAACGTATTCACCGGATCATGGCTGATATCCGATTACTAGCGATTCCAGCTTCACGGAGTCGAGTTGCAGACTCCGATCCGAACTGTGACCGGTTTTATAGATTCGCTCCTGGTCGCCCAGTGGCTGCTCTCTGTACCGGCCATTGTAGCACGTGTGTAGCCCAAGGCGTAAGGGCCGTGATGATTTGACGTCATCCCCACCTTCCTCACAGTTTGCACTGGCAGTCTTGTTAGAGTTCCCGACATGACTCGCTGGCAACTAACAACAGGGGTTGCGCTCGTTATAGGACTTAACCTGACACCTCACGGCACGAGCTGACGACAACCATGCAGCACCTTGTAAATTGTCTTGCGAAAGATCTGTTTCCAAACCGGTCAATCTACATTTAAGCCTTGGTAAGGTTCCTCGCGTATCATCGAATTAAACCACATGCTCCACCGCTTGTGCGGGCCCCCGTCAATTCCTTTGAGTTTCATTCTTGCGAACGTACTCCCCAGGTGGGATACTTATCACTTTCGCTTAGCCACTGAAATTGCTTCCAACAGCTAGTATCCATCGTTTACGGCGTGGACTACCAGGGTATCTAATCCTGTTCGCTACCCACGCTTTCGTCCATCAGCGTCAATCCATTAGTAGTAACCTGCCTTCGCAATTGGTATTCCATGTAATCTCTAAGCATTTCACCGCTACACTACATATTCTAGTTACTTCCTAATAATTCAAGTTTAACAGTATCAATGGCCGTTCCACCGTTGAGCGATGGGCTTTCACCACTGACTTATTAAACCGCCTACGGACCCTTTAAACCCAATGATTCCGGATAACGCTTGGATCCTCCGTATTACCGCGGCTGCTGGCACGGAGTTAGCCGATCCTTATTCTTACAGTACCGTCAAGCTGGTTCACGAACCAGTGTTTCTTCCTGTATAAAAGCAGTTTACAATCCATAGGACCGTCATCCTGCACGCGGCATGGCTGGATCAGGCTTGCGCCCATTGTCCAATATTCCTCACTGCTGCCTCCCGTAGGAGTCTGGTCCGTGTCTCAGTACCAGTGTGGGGGATCTCCCTCTCAGGACCCCTACCCATCGTAGCCTTGGTAAGCCGTTACCTTACCAACTAGCTAATGGGACGCATGCTCATCTTTTACCGTTGTGACTTTAATTATAAAATGATGCCATTTCATAATACTATGAGGTATTAATCCAAATTTCTCTGGGCTATCCCTCTGTAAAAGGTAGATTGCATACGCGTTACGCACCCGTGCGCCGGTCTCTAGTTCCGAAGAACTATACCCCTCGACTTGCATGTGTTAAGCCTGCCGCTAGCGTTCATCCTGAGCCAGGATCAAACTCTTCATCGTATATTGTTGATCTAATAAATTAGATCGTATTGTTATTCGAATCAGTCTCTATCGGTTCATTTAATTAATCTCTCGATTATCTTACTCTTTTTTATTTGTTTTAACATCTCTGTTAAAACGGCTGTCAATTCAATATGTCTACGAACGTGTCTTTTTTGTTTGTCGCTTATATCTCAAAGCGGCTGCAAAAGTAGAAAAGTTATTTACAACTGGCAAGAAAAATGTGAAGTTTTTTTTTAAGACTTTCGTCTCATTCAAACTTCTCTTTCTAACCAATCTCTCAATGAACTTTCGCATGTCTTGCGGGCTGCAAAACTACTCCTTTTATTGGGTTATTCAAGCTTTTTATTGAGTTAATTTGCAATTATTTTGCAGACGGACCCTAAGGCACTGACTAGGTGTTTTTTACAATTCATTTATTTTTCACCTCTTTTGGTCTTATTCCTATTGTACATCCCTTTTTTGAGTAATACCAACAACCCACCTACCTGTTTTCACCCGAAGATCTTCCTGATTTCTCCCTCTTTCACTCCCAACACCATCCAAAATACGTTTAAAAATACCTTCATCTTGCCACATTTTTCAATCCAGAACCAATAACCTAGAAAATGATCATCAAAAAAGAGTACTAAAATTGCTAAAGACACAGTCGCCGTCATCAAAATTGGTCGACAAAACAACCTGGCGTTATTCCTATCGAGAGAAGAAAATAAAATCAGAATGCCTTGAAGTCTATAGATTTTTAAAAACCTTTCTCGTTTGAAGATTTTACAACAACCCTGACAGGGATTAACAAACAAAAACTCGACTCCATATAATTCCAGAACTCTAGACCACAAAGCAGACAAAACCAAAGAATACTCCTATTTACAGCTAATTAACAGCTGTTTTTTCTAAATAATCATTTATATATTATTTATCCTACAAGTAAAAATGACTCAAGAAGTTTAATCATTCCTAAGATTACTCTTCAATAGAAAACACAGTTACCATTGATCCATTATTTCCATACAAAACCACAATAACACCTACAGTATCATGTAAAAAAAAAAATTAACAACTAATAGAATTACAATCTCAATAGTACAGATAGGATACGAAAAATATTTTTTAAATCAATCTTTACAAAACACAGCACAACAAGCCAAACAATAGAATGATTTCACTTCCCCTAAAATAGAGATCTTTAAAACAAAAGACGATTAAACGATAGTTGACATTTTTTTTTTAAACGAAAGCATACCACTCAACCAATACCCATTTTCTGATTTATTTCAAACACGCTGAGATTTACTCACAACCGAGTTTTTATTTTCAATTCCCAATAACGGATTTTTAAGCAGGAGCTCTAACAATAAAGAAACACTTCTAATCCTGGATCTATATATGGTTACGAAGAAATTTCTCTTACTTCAAAACACTATAGTACAGACAGTAAATAACAACTCTCTGAGAATTGGGTAAAACGCAATTTTTTTTTACAATTCCTAAATAACGGAATTTTAAACCAGTGTATGCAGTGGTACTCCAATGGTAATAATTCTTCTTGGGTAAGAATCTAAGCCCTTTGGATTAAAGATTTCCAAAACGGCTGAAAACAAAAAACCCCGTTTCGTTAGAAACAGGGTTTTCAAAAGAAAGGCGACGACATACTCTCCCACATAACTGCAGTACCATCTGCGCAGGCGGGCTTAACTACTCTGTTCGGGATGGGAAGAGGTGAGCCCCGCCGCAATAACCACCTTAAGGTCGTTTTGCAATGGGTGATTAACTTGAGCTAATCAACATTACACAATATCTTAACATACTGAGATAAAGAAAAAAGTATTTTTTAGAAAGTTTCTCCCCCTGACCGGAGTCAGGGGAAAAGATGTACATAAGCTTACGGATTATTAGTACTACTCGACTATGACATTACTGCCTTTACATCTATAGCCTATCAACGTGGTCATCTTCCACGATCCTTAAAAGAAATCTCATCTTGTGGTGGGTTTCGCGCTTATATGCTTTCAGCGCTTATCCCTTCCAAACGTAGCTACTCTGCGATGCTCCTGGCGGAACAACAGATACACTAGAGGTTTGTCCAATTCGGTCCTCTCGTACTAGAATCAGATCCACTCAAATTTCTTGCGCCCACAGTAGATAGAGACCGAACTGTCTCACGACGTTCTGAACCCAGCTCGCGTGCCACTTTAATGGGCGAACAGCCCAACCCTTGGGACCTTCTCCAGCCCCAGGATGTGACGAGCCGACATCGAGGTGCCAAACCCCCCCGTCGATATGAGCTCTTGGGGGAGATCAGCCTGTTATCCCCGGCGTACCTTTTATCCTTTGAGCGATGGCCCTTCCATGCGGAACCACCGGATCACTATGCTCTACTTTCGTACCTGATCGACCTGTATGTCTCTCAGTCAAGCTCCCTTATGCCATTGCACTCTACGCACGGTTACCAAGCGTACTGAGGGAACCTTTAGAAGCCTCCGTTACTCTTTTGGAGGCGACCACCCCAGTCAAACTACCCACCAAGCAATGTCCCCCGCAATCGCGGGGTTAGGCCTCAGATAAACAAAGGGTTGTATTTCAACAATGACTCCACAACGCCTAGCGACGCCACTTCACAGTCTCCAACCTATCCTACACATCATTTATCCAAGGTCAATACTAAGCTATAGTAAAGGTGCACAGGGTCTTTTCGTCCCACTGCGGGTAAACGGCATCTTCACCGTTACTACAATTTCACCGAGCTCATGGCTGAGACAGTGTCCAGATCGTTACACCATTCGTGCAGGTCGGAACTTACCCGACAAGGAATTTCGCTACCTTAGGACCGTTATAGTTACGGCCGCCGTTTACTGGGGCTTCAATTCAATGCTTCTCCGAAGATAACATCTCCTCTTAACCTTCCAGCACCGGGCAGGTGTCAGGCCCTATACTTCATCTTACGATTTTGCAGAGCCCTGTGTTTTTGATAAACAGTCGCCTGGACCTCTTCACTGCGGCCAGCTTGCGCTGGCGACCTTTCTCCCGAAGTTACAGGTCTATTTTGCCTAATTCCTTAGCCATGAATCTCTCGAGCACCTTAGGATTCTCTCCTCGACTACCTGTGTCGGTTTGCGGTACGGGTACTTATTACCTGAAGTTTAGAGGTTTTTCTTGGAAGCCCTTAGGCGCACTATCTCTTTGTCCGAAGACTCCGAGTACTATCGTATTTCCCCAAGCCGCGTGGATTTGCCTGCGCAGCTTATAGGTAGGTACTTCAACGAACTATTCCGTCAGTTCGCGGCGCTTTCATCACTCCGTCACCCCATCACAGTAATAAGTAGTACGGGAATATTAACCCGTGGTCCATCGACTGTCCCTTTCGGGTTCGCCTTAGGTCCCGACTAACCCACAGCTGATTAGCATAGCTGTGGAAACCTTAGTCTTTCGGTGTGCGGGTTTCTCGCCCGCATTATCGTTACTTATGCCTACATTTTCTTTTCTAACCGGTCCAGCAGGCCTTACGACTCACCTTCAACCCTGTTAGAATGCTCCCCTACCACTCCGTAAATAAATACGAAATCCATAGCTTCGGTAATATGTTTATGCCCGATTATTATCCATGCTCGTCCGCTCGACTAGTGAGCTGTTACGCACTCTTTAAATGAATGGCTGCTTCCAAGCCAACATCCTAGCTGTCTGGGCAGACAAACCTCGTTCTTTCAACTTAACATATATTTGGGGACCTTAGCTGATGGTCTGGGTTCTTTCCCTCTCGGACTTGGACCTTAGCACCCAAGCCCTCACTGTTGTGAAACATTATATAGCATTCGGAGTTTGTCAGGAATTGGTAGGCGGTGAAGCCCCCGCATCCAATCAGTAGCTCTACCTCTATATAACTTTGTGCACAACGCTGCACCTAAATGCATTTCGGGGAGTACGAGCTATTTCCGAGTTTGATTGGCCTTTCACCCCTACCCACAGGTCATCCGAAGACTTTTCAACGTCAACCGGTTCGGTCCTCCACTGTGTGTTACCACAGCTTCAACCTGCCCATGGGTAGATCACACGGTTTCGCGTCTAACACTACTGACTAAAGCGCCCTATTCAGACTCGCTTTCGCTACGGATCCGTGGCTTAACCACTTATCCTTGCCAGCAACGTTAACTCGTAGGCTCATTATGCAAAAGGCACGCCGTCACCCCACTAAAGGGCTCCGACCGCTTGTAAGCGTATGGTTTCAGGATCTATTTCACTCCGTTATTCACGGTTCTTTTCACCTTTCCCTCACGGTACTGGTTCACTATCGGTCTCTCAGGAGTATTTAGCCTTAGCGGATGGTCCCGCCAAATTCAGACAGGATTTCTCGTGTCCCGCCCTACTCAGGATACCACTATCTATTATACTCGTTACCCATACGGGACTATCACCCTCTATGGTGTCACTTTCCAGTAACTTCCGGTTCCTTGTACATAAAATCTCGTGGTCCTACAACCCCAACATTGCCGTAACAACATTGGTTTGGGCTAATCCGCGTTCGCTCGCCACTACTTACGGAATCACTTTTGTTTTCTTCTCCTCCGCCTACTTAGATGTTTCAGTTCAGCGGGTTTGCCCACCTATCGGTGTACTATGTCTTCAACATAGTGGGTTGCCCCATTCAGGTATTTACGGATCAATTCGTGTGTGCCGATCCCCGTAACTTTTCGCAGCTTATCACGCCTTTCATCGCCTCTGAGAGCCAAGGCATCCCCCATACGCCCTTATTTTGCTTATTGTACCAATCATAAATTAATATGACCGTTTTTTTTTATTCTCTGTTACGTATAACAGAAAATGCTTTCTACTTTTTATTATTTTCTTATCTCAATATGTCAATGAACTTTTATCCAAAACTTTCGTCTGGAATCAGTGGAGAATAACGGAGTCGAACCGTTGACCTCCTGCGTGCAAGGCAGGCGCTCTAGCCAGCTGAGCTAATCCCCCATTTCAATTGTAGAAACTGAATTCAGATCTTAGATCTGTATTCCATCTAATTTCTTTTGGTGAATTCCAACTTCTAGAATTTCCTTTTTTCTTAAGTTTAAATAGTTGTCTCGGACAGACTCGAACTGTCGACCCCTACATTATCAGTGTAGTACTCTAACCAGCTGAGCTACGAGACACTCTTATTCTTAAAAATTTATTATTTGAACTAACAGCAAGAGTAAAATAGTCTTAAAATCATGACCTATAAAGCTTCTTCTTTTTTCCTCAGCGTGTTGATAAATCAACTAACACTAAGGCTCTAGAAAGGAGGTGTTCCAGCCGCACCTTCCGGTACGGCTACCTTGTTACGACTTAGCCCTAGTTACCAGTTTTACCCTAGGCAGCTCCTTGCGGTCACCGACTTCAGGCACCCCCAGCTTCCATGGCTTGACGGGCGGTGTGTACAAGGCCCGGGAACGTATTCACCGGATCATGGCTGATATCCGATTACTAGCGATTCCAGCTTCACGGAGTCGAGTTGCAGACTCCGATCCGAACTGTGACCGGTTTTATAGATTCGCTCCTGGTCGCCCAGTGGCTGCTCTCTGTACCGGCCATTGTAGCACGTGTGTAGCCCAAGGCGTAAGGGCCGTGATGATTTGACGTCATCCCCACCTTCCTCACAGTTTGCACTGGCAGTCTTGTTAGAGTTCCCGACATGACTCGCTGGCAACTAACAACAGGGGTTGCGCTCGTTATAGGACTTAACCTGACACCTCACGGCACGAGCTGACGACAACCATGCAGCACCTTGTAAATTGTCTTGCGAAAGATCTGTTTCCAAACCGGTCAATCTACATTTAAGCCTTGGTAAGGTTCCTCGCGTATCATCGAATTAAACCACATGCTCCACCGCTTGTGCGGGCCCCCGTCAATTCCTTTGAGTTTCATTCTTGCGAACGTACTCCCCAGGTGGGATACTTATCACTTTCGCTTAGCCACTGAGATTGCTCCCAACAGCTAGTATCCATCGTTTACGGCGTGGACTACCAGGGTATCTAATCCTGTTCGCTACCCACGCTTTCGTCCATCAGCGTCAATCCATTAGTAGTAACCTGCCTTCGCAATTGGTATTCCATGTAATCTCTAAGCATTTCACCGCTACACTACATATTCTAGTTACTTCCTAATAATTCAAGTTTAACAGTATCAATGGCCGTTCCACCGTTGAGCGATGGGCTTTCACCACTGACTTATTAAACCGCCTACGGACCCTTTAAACCCAATGATTCCGGATAACGCTTGGATCCTCCGTATTACCGCGGCTGCTGGCACGGAGTTAGCCGATCCTTATTCTTACAGTACCGTCAAGCTGGTTCACGAACCAGTGTTTCTTCCTGTATAAAAGCAGTTTACAATCCATAGGACCGTCATCCTGCACGCGGCATGGCTGGATCAGGCTTGCGCCCATTGTCCAATATTCCTCACTGCTGCCTCCCGTAGGAGTCTGGTCCGTGTCTCAGTACCAGTGTGGGGGATCTCCCTCTCAGGACCCCTACCCATCGTAGCCTTGGTAAGCCGTTACCTTACCAACTAGCTAATGGGACGCATGCTCATCTTTTACCGTTGTGACTTTAATTATAAAATGATGCCATTTCATAATACTATGAGGTATTAATCCAAATTTCTCTGGGCTATCCCTCTGTAAAAGGTAGATTGCATACGCGTTACGCACCCGTGCGCCGGTCTCTAGTTCCGAAGAACTATACCCCTCGACTTGCATGTGTTAAGCCTGCCGCTAGCGTTCATCCTGAGCCAGGATCAAACTCTTCATCGTATATTGTTGATCTAATAAATTAGATCGTATTGTTATTCGAATCAGTCTCTATCGGTTCATTTAATTAATCTCTCGATTATCTTACTCTTTATTATTTGTTTTAACATCTCTGTTAAAACGGCTGTCAATTCAATATGTCTACGAACGTGTCTTTTTTGTTTGTCGCTTATGTCTCAAAGCGGCTGCAAAAGTAGAAAAGTTATTTACAACTGGCAAGAAAAATGTGAAGTTTTTTTTTAAGACTTTCGTCTCATTTAAACTTCTCTTTCCAACCAATCTCTCAATGAACTTCTGCGCTGTTGCGGGTGCAAAACTACAACCTTTATGCGGGTAAACAAGCTTTTTAAACCACTTTCTGCTTTCTTTTTTACGCTTTTTTCTTAACGCACTGATAACACTAAACTTACCCTTAGTCCTGTTTTTGCTTTTATACGAATTTTCGCCAGAGTAATACCACTAGCCCTATAAGCCCACTTGTAAATTCACCTATTTTATAGACTTCACCGTTTATTTATAGCTGTTTTACCCAATTTACAACAGCCTAATCTTGCCTTCTCTTTGACTTTAATCCGTTTTTTCGAGATTTCATCCACTTCACTCTTCTTTTATACTTGTATACTTCTTCATCAGCACTTCGCATTACACCTCATCAAATCATTACACCTCATCAAATCATTACACCTCATCAAACCAAGCCAATCATACCTATCTCCTTAAAACAAAACAAAGACATCCCTTAAAAGACTTGAAGCGACTACAACATCAACCAAACTCTTATCCTATAATAGGTAGCTACTAAAATAGCCACCTATATACCTATACATATAAACGAACAAACCCGAGAGCTCCTAAACTCTCGGGCTATATAGTCCCTATTTCACTCTTATGTTTGAAACTCCAAATCCTTCCTATATATGAGGCTTAGTTCAAACTATCCATTACTTCTTTTGTGATCTGAATACTTTTCAATTTGGCCTGATGATCGTAAATAGGACTAGTCACCATCAACTCATCAATTCTGGCGTAGCTAATAAACTTTTTAAGATCACCTATCAATTGCTCTTTGTTACCCGTAAAGGTACAAGCCGTCATCTGGTCAACATGAAAACGCTCCTCTTCACTCATGATATCCTCTAAAGAAGCCACTGGAGGTTGCAAGCCCTTGCGATCATTACGAATCAAATTTAAAAACATCTGATACAAACTTGTGGACAAAGAAGTTGCTTCCTCATTAGTATCAGCAGCTATGACATTAACGCAAGCCATCGTTTTAGGTTCACTTAAAACTGCGGAAGGCTGAAAATTTTCGCGATAGAACTCAAAAGCTTGTATCATTTGACGAGGTGCAAAATGACCTGCAAAGGCATATGGCAAACCGTAAGCTGCAGCCAAGGCAGCACTTTCCATACTTGAACCTAAAATCCAAATTGGAACATTGGTCCCTTCAGCGGGAAAAGCACGAACCTTTGATGTTGAATTTTCTACCGAAAAGTACTCTTGAAGTTTCGTCACATTCTGCGGAAACCGCTGTGCTTGTTCAAAAAAATCTTTTCGAATAGCTTCAGCTGTTGGCTGATCTGTACCTGGAGCTCTTCCTAAACCTAAATCAATTCGGTTCGGATACAGTGTGGCCAATGTGCCAAATTGCTCGGCTACTATTAAAGGAGCATGATTAGGTAACATAATTCCACCCGATCCAACACGTATACTTTGAGTCTGACTAGCAATATAACCAATTAACACAACAGTTGCCGAACTCGCTACATGTGCCATATTGTGATGCTCAGCTAACCAAAATCGCTTGTAGCCTAAAGCATCTGCAAGTTGCGCGATTTCTTTGGTTTTTTGAAATGTTTCGGAGGCATTACTATCCTGTGTAATAATAGCAAGTTCTAATATTGAGACTGAAATTGGTTTTTCCATGTAAATTAATGCTTTTATGCAAAAATAAATCATTTAGTTCTACCCCTAACTTGTTTGGTGTTAATAGAATTATAATCTTTCTAAACACCTCAACAAGAGAACCAGTGGTCAATTTCCAAATCCTCCTATTTTTTTACGATTTCATATCTTATACTTATTCTCTGACCAAAAGGCAACACTAGAATCCTTTTGAAAATTTAATTCTTGCAAGAATTTACATTGAATCTAAAAACACAAATGATTTAAAGCCTAAATTTGTATTTCAAAAGTACTTATCGATTTTAGCTTTATTCTCAAATGACACACAAAATTTTAATTATTGACGACGAGGAAAAACTTAGAAGTCTGTTAACTCGTATTGTAAAATCGGAAGGATTTGAAGTCATCGAAGCCAAAGATTTAAAATCCGGATTTAAAAAACTGGAACAAACTGATATTGACGTCGTCTTATGTGATGTAAAATTACCTGATGGAAATGGCGTTGAATTTTTACAGCAGATTAAAACTAACTTTCCTTTGACCGAAGTTATCTTGTTGACTGCTTTTGGAAATATTAGCGATGGTGTCCAAGCCATGAAAAACGGAGCTTTTGATTATATAGTTAAAGGCGATGATAATGACAAAATTATCCCACTACTATACAAAGCTGTTGAGAAAGTTCATTTGCAAAAAAAGGTTAAGCAACTTGAAAAACGCATTAACGACAAGTATTCTTTCAATACTATTATCGGAAAATCAAAAGGACTAGAGCAAATCATAGATTTAGCTAAAAAAGTTGCCAAAACCGATTCCACTGTTTTACTTACTGGTGAAACCGGTACTGGAAAAGAAGTTTTTGCTCAAGCCATTCATGAAAACAGTACTCGGGTCGGAAAATCTTTTGTAGCGCTAAATTGCAGTACGTTCAGCAAAGAAATACTAGAGAGCGAACTTTTTGGACATAGACAAGGTGCATTTACAGGTGCATTAAAAGACAAAAAGGGTTTTATAGAAGAAGCCAATGGTGGCACTTTGTTCTTAGATGAAATTGGAGAAATGCCAATAGAATTACAAGCTAAATTGTTACGTGTCCTAGAAACCAGTGAATACATTCAACTAGGAGATAGTACCCCTCGTAAATCTAATTTCAGATTAATTGCTGCAACCAATAGAGACTTAAAAACCGAAAGTGAGCAACACCGTTTCCGATCAGATTTGTATTTCCGATTGAATATTTTTGAAATTAAAATTCCACCTTTAAGGGAAAGAGTAAAAGACATAGCGCCATTGACGCAGTATTACGTCAAGCAATTTGCTGAAAAGACCAATAAAAAAGCCTTGGATATCGATGATTGTTTTATGCAAAAAATGGAATCCTATCAGTGGCCCGGAAATGTTCGTGAATTAAAAAATGTTATTGAACGATCCGTTATTTTGGTAAATGGTGGAGTCTTAACAATCGATGTTTTGCCTTATGAGATGCAACATCAGACCAATACAACCAATAAAATCGTTTCTGCATTTTCAATGCAAAGTGTCGAAAAACTACATATACAGAAAGTACTTAATTACACCAAAGGAAATAAGGCCGAAACAGCTCGATTACTCGAAATCGGCATTGCGACTCTATACAGAAAGCTTGACGAATATAACATTCAATAATTTACCTACTATTTTGAGAAAAGCCTATCATAATGATAGGCTTTTATTATGACCAATTTCCACAAAAAACAAATAATTCTTTGATTTACAACACCTTATAATATTATTTTATTTTTGGAATATATTTTGGCATAAGCAATGAAGAACAACAAAATCATTCTTATGAAAAATCAAGTCACCTCAATCTACAAACAAGCGGAACGCTTTGCAGAAATTACCAAAAAATCAATTATATCTGGCAATATTGTTCGGGCAAAAAAATGCCTAGCACTTGCTGAACGTTTATTCATTACTGGAAGTCTCGAGACCAAAAATGCCATATCTAATGTCTATATTTTCTCTGTTTCTTCCTTTATGGAAATGCGCCACTGCAATATTTCGCATCTTTTTCCCAAAACATTAAAAACAGAATACATCAAGCAGGTTAATTCATCTGGAGTTTAAAAAGCTCAATAGCTCGAATGAGTACTTACATATAGAATCAATTCCTTCAACAGCTATTTTCCTTTACTCCTTTCCAATAGATATAAATCCAATAATCTAAATAAATCAAAACCTATGTTACTCACTATTCTTTTACTCGCATTGGCTGTTCTACTCTTTGCGATTTGTTTTAAAACCGTCGAATTCTTTGAAAAAATTTAAATCATGACTGCTCTATTTATAATCGCCCTTTTGGTTTTCGGCTACTTGGTTTATGTATTAATCAAACCCGAAAAATTTTAATACCGCTATCAGTAAATCTGATTTCATGTAAAACATCAGAAAATCAGCTACTAACAATCAGCTACCTACTACTTCTGAAATTTTACAATCATATTTCACAGCAAACATTTGTCTCTAAAAAAATTAAATTATGAACACAGAATTATTTGGTGTCATCAGTATTTTTATCATCTCGATAGTTTTAGCTATTCCTTTAGGGAAATACATAGCTAAAGTATATTCGGGCGATAAAACTTTACTAGACCCTATTTTCAATCCAATTGAAAAATTTATATTTAAAATCAGTGGAATCAATTCTACTGAAGAAATGAACTGGAAACAACACTTAAAAACGCTTTTAAGTATAAATATGGTTTGGTTCTTCCTTTGTTTTTTTATCCTACTATTTCAAGGGTCATTATTTTTAAACCCCGACCACAATCCATCCATGAGTCCGGACCTGGCCTTTAATACCGCCATTTCATTTGTAGTGAATTGCAATTTACAGCATTATTCAGGTGAAACTGGTGTATCTTATTTGTCTCAGCTTTTCTTGATGTTCTTACAATTTGTATCGGCTGGTGTTGGAATGGCAACCGCAGCCATGGTTTTTACTGCAATGAGAGAAAGAACTACCGATAAATTAGGCAATTTTTATAACTATTTTCTAAAAAGCTGCACCCGCGTTTTATTACCGCTCTCCGCTATGGTAGCCATTGCTTTAGTCTTTAGTGGCACACCAATGACTTTTGAAGGCAAAGATGCCATTACCACACTACAAGGTGATCATATAGAGGTCTCTCGTGGACCTGCAGCTGCCTTTATTGCCATCAAGCATATAGGTACAAATGGAGGAGGATTTTTCGGAGCTAACTCGGCCCATCCATTAGAAAACCCTACTTACTTCACTAATGCTGTCGAATTATGGGCTCAACTCATCATTCCTTTTTCAATGATTTTTGCCTTAGGTTTTTACCTCAACAAGAAAAAATTATCCTATGTTATTTTTGGCGTGATGACCGTTGGCTTCTTATTGTTGGTTATCCCAACAGTTATGAGTGAGATTAATGGGAATCCTGCTATCGAAAGGATGGGAATTGCTCAAACAACTGGAGCTATGGAAGGCAAAGAGGTTCGTTTTGGGCCCGCTATTTCCGGATTCTGGAGCATTGCTACAACGGTAATCTCTACGGGCTCCGTCAATAGTATGCACGATAGCTCAATGCCTGTATCGGGTGCTATGGAATTATTAGCCATGATGGTCAATGCCTTTTATGGAGGTTGTGGAGTTGGTATTCTAAACTTTTATATTTTTATTATTCTAGCGGTATTTATTTCCGGCTTAATGGTGGGACGAACTCCTGAATTTTTAGGAAAGAAAATTGAAGCTCGAGAAGTTAAGATTGCAGCCTTTATTGCTATCCTTCATCCTTTACTAATCTTATCAGGAACAGCACTAGCTTCTTATTTTGCTGCAAATGATACGGCGATGGGATTTTGGTTTAACGGGAACGCAACAGCCTGGTTAAACAACCCTGGGCATCATGGGTTTTCAGAAATGTTATACGAATATACTTCGAGTGCTGCCAATAATGGTTCTGGATTTGAGGGCTTAGGAGATAACAATCCATTCTGGAATATCACCACTGGAATTGTATTACTATTGAGTCGTTTTATTCCTATAATTGGCCCCTTGGCTATAGCAGGCTTATTGGCCAACAAAAAGTACATCCCAGAAAGTGCGGGAACTTTAAAAACGGACACTTCTATTTTTGGCGTAATGGTTTTTGCCGTAATCGCGATTATTGCCGCTTTATCATTCTTCCCAGCATTGGCTTTAGGTCCATTAGCAGAATACTTTACATTAAAATAATTCAAAAGAAAATGACTAACAATAAATCCAAATCATTGTTTGAAAGTAAGCAGGTAAAAGATGCCTTAGTGCAGTCTTTTGTAAAGCTTAACCCTAAATTGATGATCAAAAATCCGGTAATGTTTACCGTAGAAATAGGAACCGCTATTATGTTCGCTGTTTGTGTTTCCATTTTGCTTGGAGCACACGATCAAGGTAGCTTTGTTTATAACTTAATTGTGTTTTTAATTTTACTAGCGACCCTATTGTTTGCCAATTTTGCCGAAGCAATAGCTGAAGCCAGAGGAAAAGCACAGGCCGATAGTTTGAGGAAAACCCGAGAAGAGACCCCCGCAAGACAAATCTTAGCTAATGGAGAAATCAAAAACATTAGTTCTTCCAACTTAAAAAAAGGAGATGTTTTCATTTGTGAAGCAGGAGATCTAATTGCCACCGATGGTGAAATTATAGAAGGTTTGGCTACTATTGATGAGAGTGCTATTACTGGAGAAAGTGCTCCTGTAATTCGCGAAGCTGGTGGAGACAAATCTTCGGTAACGGGAGGAACAAAAGTATTGTCTGATAAAATTAAGGTAATGGTAACCTCCGAACCAGGCGAAAGCTTTCTGGATAAAATGATTGCTTTAGTAGAAGGCGCAAGCCGTCAGAAAACCCCAAACGAAATTGCCTTAACTATTTTATTAGCCGCCTTTACACTCATCTTTGTGATTGTTTGTGTCACTTTAAAACCCTTTGCTGATTATGCCAATGCTCCGATAACTATTGCAGCTTTTATTTCTCTATTTGTATGCTTAATCCCAACAACAATTGGCGGATTGCTTTCTGCCATCGGTATTGCGGGTATGGACAGAGCCTTACGTGCCAATGTCATTACAAAATCAGGTAAAGCCGTAGAGACTGCGGGAGACATTGATATATTACTCCTAGATAAAACAGGAACCATCACTATAGGAAACAGAAAGGCTACTAATTTTTATCCGGCTCAAGGTGTTTTGGAAAGCGATTTTATTGAATCTGCTGTGTTGAGTTCTTTAGCAGATGACACGCCCGAGGGGAAAAGTATCGTCGAATTGGCGGGACCCACTATAGCTCAAAACTTATCTATTGAGGGCGCTACTTTGATCAAATTTACTGCAGAAACCAGAACAAGCGGTGTTGTTTTAAAAGACGGAACCAATATTAGAAAAGGTGCTCAGGATGCTGCCAAAAACATTGCTCTTCAAGCTGGTAATGTTTTCCCTGAAGATACCGCTCAAAAAGTAATTGACATCTCCTCTAAAGGAGGAACACCATTGGTAGTGGTAAAAAACAACCAAGTACAAGGTGTTATCGAATTACAGGATATTATCAAAACGGGAATGAAAGAACGTTTTGACCGTCTGAGAAAAATGGGTGTTAAAACGGTCATGGTCACAGGAGATAATCCCCTTACCGCCAAATTTATCGCAGAAGCTGCTGGTGTAGATGATTTCATTGCTGAGGCCAAACCTGAGGACAAGATGAACTACATCAAAAATGAGCAACAAATGGGTAAACTTGTCGCCATGATGGGAGACGGTACAAATGACGCACCCGCTCTTGCTCAAGCAGATGTAGGCGTTGCAATGAACAGCGGAACCCAAGCAGCTAAAGAAGCTGGAAACATGGTCGACCTAGATAATGACCCAACCAAGTTAATTGAGATTATTGAAATCGGAAAACAGTTGTTGATGACAAGAGGTACCCTTACCACCTTCTCCATTGCCAACGACGTTGCGAAGTATTTTGCCATAGTCCCTGCTCTTTTTATCTCAGCGATTCCAGCTTTGGAAGGCCTTAATGTAATGCGTTTGCACAGTCCAGAGAGTGCCATTTTATCAGCTGTAATTTTCAATGCGATTATCATTCCAATATTAATTCCACTAGCACTAAGAGGTGTTGATTACAAACCAATCGGAGCAAGTGCCATTCTAAAAAGGAATTTATTGATTTACGGTTTAGGAGGGTTAATTGTTCCTTTTATTGGAATTAAAGTAATTGATCTAGCCGTAGCGCTTTTTATGTAAAACATAGTGTTCAGAGGGACTAAAACTTTAAAGTAACGAGAAGAAACTTAGGAGCCTAGTCCCTTCTAGAACCTCAAAAAACAAAACTCATGAAAAATATATTTTCACTATTAAAATTCACCCTATTGACCGTTGTGTTATTTGCTATCATCTATCCTTTGGCCATTTATGGAATTGCACAGTTTGCGCCTAACCAGGGTAAAGGAGAAACAGTTACTCTTAACGGTAAAATAGTAGGCTACCAAAAAGTAGGTCAAAAATTTGATAAGTCTACTTATTTTTGGGGACGTCCATCGGCAGTAGACTATAATGCCGCAGGAAGTGCTGGAAGTAATAAAGGACCGAGCAATGCAGATTATTTGACTGTGGTGCAGAAGAGAATTGACACTTTTTTAATCGTTCATCCCTATTTGAGAAAATCGGAGATTCCTGCCGATATGGTAACAGCATCAGGCAGTGGACTAGATCCCAACATTTCTCCACAAGGCGCTCTAATCCAAGTTAAACGAGTTGCCAAAGAAAGAAACTTACCTGAGGACAAAGTGAGAGCTTTGGTTGGATCTAAAATAAAAACTCCAAAGTTGATGGGAACTCCTATTGTGAATGTTCTCGAACTGAATGTCGCTTTGGATCAATTAAAATAAATCCATTTTAACCTAAACAATATTTAGAAACCTACAACAAAAAAACCTTTTTTACCCCAGAAGCACTACTTCCAATCGTAATAAAAAGTCTTTTGTTTCCTAAAGTGCAACAAAACAATTAACGAATTGCGTAAATAACAGCTGAACAACTACTCCTAAAATAAGCTAAACCCTGTAGCCTTTGAATACCAGCAGGGTTCGAATACAAAATAAATACAAAATGAAAAAAATAATAGTTACCGTTTTAATCGCATTCGGTTATACCACAATGAATGCTCAAGAAGAATCTAAAAGCCCCTTTACGTTTTCAGGCTATATAGATACCTACTACAGTTATGATTTTTCGGAGCCAATAAATCACGAGCGCCCCACTTTTTTTTATAGCTATAACAAACACAACGAGGCCAACCTCAACTTAGGTTTAGGAAAAGTAAATTATACCAAAGAAAATGTTCGTGCTAATCTAGCCATTATGGCGGGGACATATGCCGAGTACAATATGGCCGCGGAACAAGGATTACTAAAAAATATCTATGAGGCTAATGTAGGAGTGAAAATTTCCAAAGAGCACAATTTATGGATTGATGCTGGAATCATGCCTTCGCATATTGGTTTTGAAAGTGCTATTGGAAAAGATTGCATGACTTTGACCAGAAGTATATTAGCGGAGAACTCTCCTTATTATGAAGCCGGAGTTAAAATTGGTTATACCTCTAAAAGTGAAAAATGGTATTTGGCCGCTATGTATTTAAATGGATGGCAACGCATCCAAAGAGTTGAAGGGAACCAAACCCCAGCTTTTGGAACTCAAGTTACCTATAAACCCTCTTCATTAGTTACATTAAACTGGAGTACCTATATAGGCAATGAGCAACCGGATGGGGATAAAAAGTGGAGATACTTTAATGATTTTTATGCCCAATTTAGCGTTTCTGAAAAAGTAAATTTGGTAGCTGGTTTAGATATAGGTGCGCAACAAACCGTTAACAAAAGTTCTGCCTATGATATTTGGTACTCTCCTATCCTAGTAGCACAATATAAACCGACAAACAAGATTCACTTAGCCGCAAGAGGCGAGTACTATCAAGATAAAAAAGGAGTTATTATCGCTACTGGAACTCCAAATGGTTTTAAAACTTACGGATTTTCTGCTAACTTTGATTACCTAATCACTGATAATGTTATCTTTAGAATTGAGGCAAGAAATCTTTCGAGCAAGGATGAAATATTTGCAGAAAATGATAGACCAACCAATAACAATACTTTTGTAACCACTTCGCTGGCCATTAGTTTTTAGCAATTTAACGCTGCTTTTTTTTACCATTAAGAAATGAAGTACAATTGAGGCTATAATCTTAATTCTCACCAATTTCTTAATGGTTAAAGTTTTATAATAATAATAATAATAATAGGATTGACGCTTTTCATCACAAAACCATGAGTCAAGAAAAAGAAAATAATGCGCAGCACTTTCTCGATTTAATTCAGAAATCAAGAAAAGGAAAGTTTAAAGTCTACATTGGCATGAGTGCCGGCGTGGGGAAAACGTATCGAATGTTACAAGAAGCCCATTCGTTACTAAAGAACGGCATTGACGTGAAAATTGGCTATATCGAAACCCATATGCGTCAAGAGACACATCAGTTGTTGTTTGGCCTACCGATCATTCCCAGACGCACTATTTTTTATAAAGGAAAAGAACTTGATGAACTCGATGTTCAAGCCATTATCAACCTTAGACCAGAGGTGGTCATTGTAGATGAATTGGCACACACCAACATCGAAGGAAGTAAAAATGAAAAACGTTGGCAAGATGTCTTAGAAATTCTCGAAGCAGGAATCAATGTGATTTCAGCAGTTAATATTCAGCATATTGAAAGTTTAAATGAAGATGTAAAACGCATTACAGGAGTTGACGTACAGGAACGCATACCAGATAATGTTTTGCGACTGGCAGATGAAGTGGTTAACATCGACTTGACCTCCGAAGATCTAATTACGCGTTTAAAAGAAGGAAAAATCTATACCGCTGATAAAATTCAGACGGCTCTGACTAACTTTTTTAAGTCAGATCAAATTTTACAATTACGTGAATTGGCGCTAAAAGAAGTGGCCAGTCAAGTTGTTCGAAAAGTAGAAAATGAAGTTCCACAACTACATGCGTTACGACACGAAAAACTTTTAGCATGCATCAGCAGCAATGATAAAACAGCCAAGGTTGTCATTAGAAAAGCCGCGCGTCTGGCCAGCTATTATAACGGAAGCTGGTACGTGTTATACATTGAAACCCCCAAAGAAAGCAGTACAAAAATTGCTTTGGACAAACAACGTCATTTAATTAACAACTTTAAATTGGCCGTACAACTAGGAGCCGAAGTCATTAAGATTGAACATCAAAATATAGCCGACGCTATCTTGATGACAGTGAAAGAAAAACAAATTACAACGGTCTGCATAGGAAAACCACATTTAAATTTATTTAAAGTAATTTTGTCTACAACAATCTTTAGACGATTATTAAATAGTCTGTCTCTTTCGAATGTTGACCTTGTCATTTTATCCTAAAAAAATTGAACTCTATCCATTGCTTTAAATCAGAAGGTAGCTGTATATTTTTCTTAGCTCATATAACTTAAAAAATAATTAAATTAGAGGAGGTGATTTCTTTCTTCCTCACTTCGACATCATGAGAATTAAAACAAAACTAAATCTAGGAGTTGGATTATTATTTTTAATGATTATTATACTCTCTTTGGTAAGTGGCTATGCTGTTTTTTTGATAAAAGCGGACACTGAAAATATCTTAAAAGCCAATTACAATACCTTGGAGTACTCCAGAAACATGATTTTGTCCCTAGATGAGATCGCAACGGATACGGACAATAAGGTCCATGTTTTCAAACAGTATTTGGACAAGCAGTTACAAAATGTCACAGAGCCCGGAGAAAAAGAAGCCACTGAAAAACTAGAGAAACACTTTAGTGTTTTAGAACAAAATAATGATGATAAAAATATAAAAACACAAATCAGGCAAGACATTTTTGTCATTATGAAACTTAATCTAGATGCGATAAAACAAAAAAGTGATATTGCCAAACATACAGCAGAAAATGCTAATTTATGGATCGCCATCGTAGGTACTTTATGTTTTTTGATCGCCTTTAATTTATTGATTAACTTACCCAATAATATTGCCAACCCAATCAAAGAACTCACTTTAAGTATCAAAGAAATTGCCAATAAAAATTATTCCGAGCGTGTGCATTTTACCAATCACAACGAATACGGTGATCTGGCCAGATCGTTCAATACCATGGCTCAAAAACTCGAAGAATATCATAATAGCAATGTGTACACCCTCTTCTTTGAAAAAAAACGACTCGAATCCCTGATCAATAATATGCATGATCCTATCGTTGGTTTGGATCAAGAAGCTATTGTTTTATTTGTAAACAATGAAGCTCTAAAAATTATTGGAATGAAGTCTGAAGATGTTATTGGAAAATCTGCTGCTACCCTAGCCCAATCCAATGATCTTATAAGATCGTTGATTTTGAAAGAATCCGCAAGCGATTCGCATAAAAAGCAGCCCATGAAGATTTTTGCAAACGGCAAAGAAAGTTACTTTGACAAAGAAAGCATCAATATTACGATAACCCCTACTGGTGAAGAAAAAGAAATCAATATTGGCGATGTGATCATACTGCGAAACATCACCACTTTTAAAGAACTCGATTTTGCCAAAACCAATTTTATCGCCACAGTTTCTCACGAATTAAAAACACCAATCGCTTCTATTAAATTAAGCCTTCAATTACTAGAAAATGCAAAAACTGGACAGATGAACGACGATCAAAAGCAATTAGTAGAAGGTATAAAAGAGGACAGCCAACGTTTACTTAAGATAACCGGTGAACTGCTTAATTTATCACAATTAGAAACTGGAAACATTCAATTGAATATTGAAAAAAGTAATCCCTACGCTATTGTCAGTTATGCCACAGAAGCCGTAAGAATCCAAGCGGAGCAAAAGCAAATAAAACTCCTTATCGAAGCAGAGGAAGACCTCTTAGATGTAAAAGCCGACAGCGAAAAAACAGGTTGGGTTTTGATTAATTATTTGTCAAACGCCATCACCTATTCCACGGAGAAAAGTAAAATCATTATTAAATTAAAAGCTGAAAATAATCAGATCGTCTTTCAGGTAATCGATACCGGAAAAGGAATTGACGCGAGGTACAAAGACAAAGTTTTTGATAAATATTTTCAAATTCCAGGAAGTCAAAAATCGGGTACTGGCTTAGGATTGGCCATTAGTAAAGAATTTATAGAAGCTCAAAACGGTACTGTTGGTGTAGAAAGCGATCTAGGACTAGGGAGTACTTTTTGGTTTGCGCTCAAAGTATAATAGCTCATTAAGCCTATTGTACTAGTTGGCACCTTTAAAAACCCCAAATTAAGATTCACTTAAGGTTGCCTTAAACCAAAAATAGTTTGCTTAAACATTCGTTATTATTGCAATTGATAACAATCACTTAACGATGTTCTACAAAGCAATCCCTCTGGTATTTTTATTTAGTATTTTCAGTGCCCATGCACAGCAAAATGATTCCATTACTAAAGTTGATAGTACTGCTGCTCATCTCAAATTCAATTATAAGCAATTGATTATCCCAACTGTCTTACTTGGTTATGGCATCATCGGACTTGAAAGTGATCAACTCCTGAGTTTCAATTCACAAATCAGGACAGAAGTGACCGAAGACATCGACAGAAGAATTACTATTGATGATTTTTCTCAATATGCTCCAGCGGCCTCCGTTTATGCATTGAATTCTTTTGGTGTTAAGGGCAAAAACAATATGCGCGACCGATCTGTACTCTTTGTGACTTCCTATGCTATAATGGCTACGACTATATTAAGTTTAAAGTCACTTGTGAAAGTAGAACGGCCTGATGGAAGCTCCAAAAACTCTTTTCCGTCAGGACATACCGCAACTGCCTTTGCAGGAGCAGAATTTCTGTGGCAGGAATATAAGGATAAATCGATTTGGTATGGAATTGCAGGTTATGCTGTAGCCACAGGAACTGGGCTTTTCCGAATTTATAACAACCGTCATTGGCTGACTGATGTAGCGGCCGGTGCAGGAATTGGAATTATGAGTACAAAACTAGCCTATTGGATGAACCCATACATTACAAAAAAGCTTTTCAAATCAGCTTCCGAAAGCAATTCAACCTCTATGATCATACCTTTTTATAATGGGCAACAATACGGTCTGGACTTTGTAAAAACATTTTAAACAGTATGCATAACAACATGATTCGGAACTTTAATGCCCTAACAAAAGAAAGCAAACGATTTTGCTTTTAGTTCTTAAATAGACTACTGCTCTTTGATCTCATAATCCGTATAGGCCCCCACCAACCACTGTTTGTGCAGATCTCAGACAGCGGTTTTACATCCCCTATTTTACAATAAACCAAACGCCTTGTGATTAGCAAGGCGTTTGGTTTATTTATTTACCGGTTGACATCTTTAGACCCAACTTTAGTGAAATCTAAAACAAGGAACAAACTTTAGTTTGCTTTTGGTTTAGTAACATAATACACTGGAATTCCAATTAACATAATTAAGATACCCCAGCCGCAAGTGGAGAATTTCGTTAAGAGTAATGAAATACAAATTGCAGAAGCAATCACGATATACAACAACGGCAAAAACGGATAACCGAAAGCTTTATATGGCCTGTCTACATGAGGCATTTTTTTACGCAAAATAAAAATTCCATAGATCGTTAATATGTAAAAAATCAAAACGATGATAATCACAAAATCTAATAAATCGCCATATTTACCAGTCAAGCACAAAGCTGAAGCCCAAACACATTGTGCCCATAAAGCCCAAGCAGGAACACTCCACTCGTTTAAAACTGCTGCTTTTTTAAAGAACAAACCATCCTTGGCCATAGTGTAGTACACTCTTGCACCAGCCATAATCAATCCGTTGTTGCAAGCAAAGGTCGAAATCATAATCATAATAGCAATGATCAAGGTTCCGATATCACCAAAAATATATTGGGAAGCCACTACAGCGACCCTATCTGATTTTGCGGTAGCAATTTCATTTAATGGCACTACCGCCAAATACATCAAATTGGTCAACACATAAATAATAGTCACAATAAAAGTTCCCAAAAACAAGCTCAAACCCACGTTCCTTTTAGGATTTTTAATTTCTCCTGCAATAAAGGTCACGCCATTCCACGCATCACTAGAAAACAAAGATCCTACCATGGCGGCAGATATCCCCGTAATCAAAGCCGTTCCACTGATGGGTAACCACGAACCACTCTCTTTATTAAACGAACGTGTATTCCAAGTATCTGTCCAGTTAGCATCCCAAATTGAAGCTTTTGCTGCAAGCGTAAATCCAAAGACAATTAAACCCAACAATGATAAAATTTTGATGATGGTGAGAACGGTCTGAAGCGTCTTTCCGTTTTTTACACCGCGACTATTAATGAAGGTCAACAAAACGATCGTAAAAATCGATACAATCTGAGCTGCATTGAGTTTAAAAAAGCCCAACTCAAACAATACATTTTCATCACTTAAAGGCTCATAAAGATAAGCGGCAAACTTGGAGAAAGCTACTCCTACTGCTGCTATGGTCCCGGTTTGAATAACGGCAAAAAAACTCCAACCGTACAAAAAAGCAATTAATTTATTATAAGCTTCTTTCAAATAAACATATTGTCCTCCAGCTTTTGGAAACATTGCACTCAACTCACCGTAACTTACAGCAGCAATAACGGTAATTAAGCCTGAGATAAGCCAAATCAAGGTTAACCATCCCGCAGAACCCACTTGTCTGGCGATATCAGCACTGACTATAAATATTCCAGATCCAATCATAGAACCGACTACAAGCATGGTCCCATCTAATAATCCTAATTCTTTTTTAAACTGCTCTTGGTCGTTTTCTTGCATTATTTCAATTTTTGGTTGGTTAAAGATATACTTTTTTCTCAAATTTTAGAATTTGTTTAAAATATTGTTACCTAATTAACCTTTCACATCACAATACTCCCTTTTTAACCTCCTTTAAAGGTTTTTTCCCTCTAAAATCATCACGATTCCTATTTAGATCGCCTTAGAGCGCAATGAAACTCAGCATCATAAAACCCTTATTTGCACCCTTTAATCAAAGACTCTAAATCGAAGATCACAGTACTTCCAAGAAGCCCAAACCAAGTACCAATGCTGCATTTTGAGTGAGCTCAGAAAACAAACTACTAAATACTTCAAATCAAACAGCTTAAAAGCAGCCTTAGATTCCACAATAATTTAACAAGAAAAAAAGTAGTATTAATGAAACTCTATCCTTTTTTTCTTAAATTTGATAAGAGGTACCAATCCGTTCCGCTATCCTCCACATTTCATAAAAAATTGATTTTCGCTTTTTTTTAACTAACGCAATTAATTTTCCAAAGAGTTTATCAAGACAGAACAACAGCTTATAAATAGGCCCGTAAGACAGAAAACAAAGCCATTAACTTACTCATCAAAAATTTATGCTGAATAGTCATTTTTTTAAAAACTTACGTTTTCCCAATGTCTTCATACTTTTACTAATTGTATTTTTATCCTGCGCTTTATTAATTTGCATTAACTTTTTCACCGTCAAAATACTGTCTTCCACCAGAGCTTATGTAAATGGGGAATCGCATTATTCCAAAGCACAAAAAGATGCTTCTCGCCACCTTTTAACATACCTCTACACCAATGACAAAAATCAATGGACATTATTCCTGGAAGAATTAGAAGTACCTCAAAGTGATTGTCTGGCTAGGGTAACGTTACTAAAAGCAGGAGATAATGACGTAGCGAGAAAAGCGTTCCTACTTGGACGAAACAAAGAAGAAGACTTGGACGATATCATCTGGTTATTTGTTAACTTTAAAGAGGTTTCTTTTCTTGCCAAAGCAATTCATGAATGGGAACAAGGAGATAAATTAGTCTCTGAATTGTTCGTCCTAGGACAGCAAGTACATGCTAAAGTAAAATGGAATCAACTTACTGCATTTGATCAAAAAAATTTCTTGCAAAAAATTAGTGACATCAGTGATAAACTAACCATTAACGAACGTAATTTTTCAAACACCATTGGGGAAGGAACCCGAAAAATAAAAGACTTACTGATTCTTATTAATATCATTTTTACTTTAATTATTATTGGCAGTGTATGCTTCTATTACAACCTTATGGTGAAACGATTAATTGTATCTAGAAAGGAAATTGAGAATAAAAATGAGAATCTGATATTGGTTAATCGCGAATTAGACCGATTTGTTTACAGCGCTTCACACGACTTAAGGTCTCCGATTACTTCTTTAAAGGGTTTAATCGAGATTACGCAATTAGAAGATGATATTGATCAGATAAAGGACTATTTGCATTTAATGTCTCAAAGCCTTACCAAGCAGGATCAATTCATTAGTGATATTATAGATTATTCTAAAAACAAACGCAAACAAATCATCAACGAGCCCGTTGATCTGAAGATTATATTCGACGAAGCCATTGAGCAATTAATGCATATAGAAAATGCCAAGAGCATTACCTTCACACAAGAATTATTAGTTGATTCCATTCAGAGTGATAGTTTGCGCTTACGAATTATCATTAGTAATTTACTCTCCAACTCCATAAAATATGCCGACAACAGCAAACAAGAAATGTTTATCTCCATCAAAAGCTATGTTCTTGATGGTTTTCATAAAATTGAAGTAACAGATAATGGAATTGGGATTGAGGACGAATTCAAAGATTATATTTTTGAAATGTATTTTGGCACCAACAAAAATAAAGGTTCTGGATTAGGACTCTATATTGTAAAAGAAGCCGTCGAAAACATTAAAGGACACATTACAGTGTTTTCAGAGAGTACTATTGGAAGTAAATTTATTGTAACAATTCCCCAGTCAGATGGAAAATAACCCTCACTTTTTATTAATTGAAGACAATTTGATCGATCAACTTGTCATCAAGCAATTGCTAAAAAAAGTACTTCATACTGATCAAATTATCATTGCAAACAATGGCAAAGAAGGCTTACAATGGCTGCATGACAACAAAAATAAATATCCTTCACTTATCATCTTATTAGACATTCAAATGCCTATAATGAATGGTTTTGAGTTTTTAAATGAATTTCACAAACTCCCCTACTTAGAAAAAAAAGAAATTCAGATTTACGTACTTTCTTCAACCTTACATACCGAAGAAATTAAAATAATGCAAGAGAATAATTATGTGACGGCTTTTTTAAGCAAACCGTTTCCCATAGAAGAATTTGCAAGGAGGTTTTATCCGAAAAAAAATGACTTACTCTAAAACACGGTTTACTTGTGTAAAGGCTCTTTGATAATAAGGTTCTTTTGTAGACGAAATCATTACTCCTCCGTGAGTAGAAGAATGCACAAACTTAATTTCTCCCTCTACAACTTCAACCACCATTCCGACATGGTTTATTTGACGTCTTCCATTGGTTTTGAAGAAAATAAGATCTCCCTTTTGTGCCTCAGCTGTAGTAATTTTCGAACCGAATCGTGATTGTTCGATCGAGCTTCTAGGCAACTTAATATCAAAATTGTTAAAGGTGCAAATCATTAAACCTGAGCAATCGAAACCCGCTTTTGTAGTCCCTCCTGATCGATATCTAACCCCAATGTTTTCAGTGGCATTACTAATCAATTGGTCTGCTATATCAGCTTGAAACTTATACGTTACTGCTGTTGTATCCTTTTTCGTGTTTGTCTCGCTAGTCGCCTGAACAATAACAGGAATAGCCACTGTCGCCGTTTTTTCTTCCATTATCGGCTTACTAGCTTCTAAGGCAACTGCTTTTTCTTTTGGCACCTTAATTTTCAACGTATAGCCTACTTGTAATTTTCCTTTTATATCGGGATTTTGTCTTTCTAACTCCACTACTGTAATTCCAAATTCTTTAGCAATGGCGTACTTTGTTTCTTTAGGTAAAACTGTTCTATCCATAACGACATCAGTATCCACTACCACTTCTTCAACTACAGTTTCTACCACTGGAGCTGCATTAGGCACAATACAAATTTCTTGGCCAACTTTTAAGCCTTCACTTTCTAAAAATGGATTTGCTTTTTTCAAATCCTCAACCGATATTTTATATTTTTTGGATATTCCCCAAAGCGTTTCTTTGGCTAAAATTTTATGCGTTTCTGCATCAGTACTGACAATAACTTCTGTGGTTTTTATTGCGCCCTTTTGATTGGTATTGGGAATTAATAAAACCGAATTTAGTTTTAAAGTTTTTGGAGCATTAGGATTTGCTCTTTCAATGTCTTGTGGTTTTATTCCATATTTCTTAGCAATTACAGTCAGGTTTTCTCCTTTTGAAATACTGTGTTTGATAAATTTTTCTTGAGAAAAAGCACCAACACTAAAAAAAAACAAAACTATTATTAACCTGAAAACCATTATTTATTGAAATTACATTTATAAAACATCTTTTTGAGTTTAACTCCTATATTATAAACTCAGAAAAGACAGCTATATTACTCGCCAAGCGAATTTAACTTTTTTAAGTAAAAAAAGCACCTTTTTTAACAACTAATTAGGTTCAAATTAACAGCCTGTGCTTTCTTACGACACTAATCTCCTGTTTTAGTACCTATTATCGTATTTCATTTTTAAACTGATCTTCTAAAAATAAAAGACGCTCTGTTCGTAGAAGGAACAGAGCGTCTTTGGTATAATAAATCGTAAAAGATTAAGCTTTACCTGCAGCAATTAAGTTTAATGCCGATCCTGCAACGAACCAACCAATTTGACCAGCGTTGTATGTATGGTTAGCCAAGATAATATCTTTAGAACCATCAGCATGAACAAACTCTAATGTTAATGGTTTTCCTGGAGCAAAAGCCACTAAATCAGTAAAGTTAATTGTATCATCTTCTTGGATTTTATCGTAATCAGCTTCGTTAGCGAAAGTCAATCCTAAAAGACCTTGTTTTTTAAGGTTAGTTTCATGAATACGAGCAAATGATTTTACCAATACCGCTTTAACCCCTAAGAAACGAGGTTCCATAGCCGCATGTTCACGAGATGAACCTTCACCATAATTGTGATCTCCCACTACAATTGATGGAACTCCAGCCGCTTTATAAGCACGAGCCACAGCAGGAACTGCATCGTAAGTACCTGTTAACTGATTCTTAACTGAGTTTGTTTTCTGGTTGAATGCATTTACAGCACCAATTAACATGTTATTAGAAATATTATCTAAGTGTCCACGGAATCGTAACCATGGTCCAGCCATAGAAATGTGGTCTGTAGTACATTTCCCGAATGCTTTGATTAACAACTTAGCACTCGTAATATTTTTACCGTCCCAAGGATCAAAAGGAGCTAATAATTGCAAACGCTCAGATGTTGGGCTTACCACAACCTGAACTCCGGAACCATCTTCAGCCGGAACCTGAAAGCCTGGATCTTTCACATCAAATCCTTTTGGTGGCAATTCGTCTCCTGTTGGAGCATCTAGCATTACTTCTTCACCATCTTCGTTGATTAAAGTATCTGTTAACGGATTAAAACCTAAATCTCCAGCAATAGCCATAGCAGTCACCAATTCAGGAGAACCTACGAAAGCTAAAGTGTTTGGATTACCATCTGCACGTTTTGAGAAGTTACGATTGAACGAGTGAACGATCGTATTTCTTTCTTCTTTTTCCGCTCCTTCTCTGTCCCACATACCAATACAGGGTCCGCAAGCGTTAGCAAAAACTGTCGCTCCAATTTTATGGAATGTATCAATAAAGCCATCACGTTCGATTGTATAACGAACTACTTCAGAACCTGGAGTAATGGTAAATTGAGATTTAGTTTTTAAGTTTTTAGCTGAAACTTGTCTTGCCAAAGAAGCTGCACGAGCAATATCTTCGTAAGAAGAGTTGGTACAAGAACCTATTAAACCCACTTGAATTTGTAATGGCCAGTTATTTTTGATTGCCGCTTCTTTCATTTTAGAAATTGGCGTAGCTAAATCCGGAGTAAATGGACCATTTAAGTGCGGTTCTAATTCCGTTAAGTTGATTTCTATGACCTGATCGAAATATTTTTCTGGATTCGCATATACTTCTGGATCTCCTGTCAAGTAAGCAGCTACTTTATCTGCAGCATCTGCAACATCTGCTCTATTTGTAGAACGTAAGTAACGCCCCATAGAAGCATCATAACCAAAAGTTGAAGTTGTCGCTCCTATTTCAGCCCCCATATTACAAATAGTACCTTTTCCTGTACAAGACATAGAAGTTGCACCTTCACCAAAATATTCAACGATCGCTCCAGTACCTCCTTTTACAGTAAGAATACCAGCAACTTTAAGAATAACATCTTTAGGAGCAGTCCAACCTGATAATTTACCCGTTAGTTTTACTCCAATTAATTTAGGGAATTTTAATTCCCAAGCCATACCAGACATAACATCTACAGCATCTGCTCCACCAACACCAATAGCTACCATTCCTAAACCACCTGCATTTACAGTATGAGAATCGGTTCCAATCATCATTCCTCCAGGGAATGCATAATTTTCAAGTACTACTTGGTGAATAATTCCAGCTCCTGGCTTCCAGAAACCAATTCCATATTTATTAGAAACTGACGATAAGAAATCGAAAACTTCGTTGCTTTGCGTTTTTGCTCTAGCCAAATCGGTTGCAGCATCCACTTTTGCTTGAATTAAGTGATCACAGTGAACCGTGGTAGGAACAGCTACTTTTGATTTACCCGCGTGCATAAATTGCAATAAGGCCATTTGAGCGGTTGCGTCTTGACAAGCAACACGATCCGGAGCAAAATCAACATAGTCAATTCCTCTTCCAAACGCCTTAGATGGAGTACCATCCCAAAGGTGATTGTACAAAATTTTCTCAGTTAAAGTAAGTGGGCGACCAACAATCTCTCGTGCTTTATCAACACGACTAGGCATGTTGTCATACACTTTTTTAATCATTTCAATATCAAAAGCCATAATAATGTTTTTTTTTGTTATTTCATTTTGAACACTACAAGATACAAAAAATAGAATAGCAAAAAAAAAAGCCTGAGTTAATTAACTCAGGCTTTTACTATATTGGACAACAATCTGTAATTATCTTACCAATTGTTTATGAGGGGGTGCAAACTTAGTCAAGTTGATCCCTTTTACTGCCGCTTTGTACTCGTCCATAGTAGGAGTTCTACCTAAGATTGTAGATAAAACTACAACCGGTGTAGAAGAAAGTAAAGACTCTCCTTTTTTACCTTCAGTATCCTCTACAACTCTTCCTTGGAAAAGACGTGTAGAAGTTGCCATTACAGTATCTCCTTTGGCTGCCTTTTCTTGATTCCCCATACATAGGTTACATCCTGGGCGCTCCAAATACAACATTTTTTCATAAGATGTACGTGCTACTGCTTTTGGTAGGTTATCATCAAATTCGAAACCGGAGTATTTTTGTAAAATTTCCCAGTCCCCTTCACTCTTCAATTC
The DNA here is from genome assembly GCF_059882335.1 of Flavobacterium sp. OHVDL-2026-0007. NCBI lineage: Bacteria > Pseudomonadati > Bacteroidota > Flavobacteriia > Flavobacteriales > Flavobacteriaceae > Flavobacterium > Flavobacterium sp. OHVDL-2026-0007. Next base: position 4,122,225 of record NZ_CM187612.1, on the reverse strand, counting down.
ATCCACAATGTTATAAGTAGGAGGAGCCACAACTAGTGGTGCCTTAAATTCTACTTTACCATGAAGTTCATCAATATTCTTAAGCATTTGAGCTAGAATTTTCATATCTCCTTTATGCACCATACAAGATCCGATGAAACCAAGATCTACTTTTTTATCTCCTCCGTAAAAAGAAAGAGGTCTGATTGTATCGTGAGTATATCTTTTAGAAACATCAATATTATTTACGTCTGGATCTGCAATCATTGGTTCTGCAATCACATCAAGATCAACAACAACTTCAGCATAGTACTTCGCATCTGCATCTGGAGCCAATGCTGGTTTTTCACCTGATTGGATCTCAGCGATACGCTTATCAGCGATAGCAATCAATCCTTTAAGAACTTGCTTAGCATTATCCATTCCCTTATTAATCATGATCTGAATTCTACTTTTTGCAATCTCTAATGATTCAATTAAAGTAGCATCCTCTGAGATACAGATAGAAGCTTTTGCTTTCATCTCTGCAGTCCAGTCAGTAAATGTAAAGGATTGATCCGCATTAAGCGTACCAATATGCACCTCAATAACTCTACCTTGGAATACGTTCTCTCCTTTAAATTGGTGAAGCATCTGAGCTTGAGTAGCATGAACCACATCACGGAAATCCATATAATGTTTCATCTCCCCTTTGAAAGTTACCTTCACTGATTGAGGAATTGGCATAGTAGCTTCACCTGTAGCAAGTGCAAGAGCAACAGTTCCTGAGTCAGCACCGAAAGCAACACCTTTAGACATTCTAGTATGAGAGTCACCACCAATGATGATAGCCCAATCGTCTACTGTAATATCATTCAAAACTTTGTGAATTACATCGGTCATAGCATGATATCCTGCTTTAGGGTCACGAGCCGTAATCAAACCGAAGTCGTTCATAAACTTCATTAATCTAGGAATATTCGCTTTAGACTTGTTATCCCAAACTGAAGCAGTATGACAACCTGATTGGTATGCACCATCCACAATTGGAGAAATAACAGTAGCAGCCATAGACTCTAACTCCTGAGATGTCATAAGACCTGTTGTATCTTGAGATCCAACAATGTTTACCTCCACACGTACATCTGAACCAGCGTGCAATACTTTACCTGGAGTAGTTCCAACAGCATTTTTATTGAATATTTTTTCTACTGCCGTAAGACCTTGTCCTTCGATAGAAATTTCTTTCGAAGCAGCGTATACCTGAGGTATCGCTATATTTAATGTTTTGGCAGCAAATGTCTGTAGTTTTTTACCAAACACAATAGCATATGAGCCACCTGCTTTGATAAATTCCACTTTTTGAGGCGTTAAAGAGGAAGAAATATCAATCAATTCCTGATCTCCATTATAAAGCTTCTTCGTTTTTGTATTGATTGTAAAAACAGTACCAGTAGCAACAGAGTATACTTCTTCAAGTACAGCATCTCCTGCCTCGTCCACTACCACATTACCTTGTGCATCTAACTTCTTTACCCAGTTTTTAAGATCAATTCCAATTCCACCTGTAACACCTACAGTAGTTAAGAAGATTGGCGAAATACCATTTGTACCGGCAATGATTGGTGCAATATTGATGAAAGGAATATACGGACTTGCTTGCTTACCTGTCCATAATGCCACGTTGTTTACACCTGACATTCTTGATGATCCTACACCCATAGTACCTCTCTCCGCGATTAACATGACGCTCTTATCTGGATGCGCTTCACTTAATGCTTTAATCTCAGCTTGCGCTTCTGGAGAAATCAAACATTTTCCATGAAGTTCACGATCAGATCTTGAGTGCGCTTGGTTACCTGGAGAAAGTAAATCAGTTGAAATATCTCCTTCACCTGCGATAAAAGTCACCACTTGAATTTCTTCTGGTATGTCTGACAATTTTGTAAAGAACTCAGCCTTAGCATAGCTCTCTAAAATTTCTTTAGCCGTTACGTTACCACTTTTAAAGGCAGCTTCCAAACGATCTGTGTCTGCCTCATAAAGGTAAACCTGTGTTTTTAAAACCTCTGCAGCTCCTTTAGCAATTGCAGCATCAGCCCCTAAGGCTAAATCAAGCAAGACTTCAATAGAAGTACCACCTTTCATATGCGATAATAACTCTAAAGCAAAAGCTGGTGTGATTTCAGCAACAACTGCCGCACCTAAAATAATTTGCTTTAAAAATTTTGCTTTAAGATTTGCAGCTCCAGTAGTCCCAGGCACCACATTATAAATAAAAAAGTTAAGAGAATCCTCTCTATACTCGTTATTCAAATCTTTAATTTGTTCGATGATTTCGCTTAGTAATTCAGCACCATCAATTGGCTTTGGATTAAGCCCCTGTTCTTTACGTTCTTTAATTTCTTGAATGTAATCCTTATAAGTATTCATAATAGAAGTATTTTCTAGGTATTTTTTATTTTTTGTACGCAAATTTAAGAATTAAAGCCGAGAATTAAAAAAAATATAATAGAAGTAGCCTTTTCAAAAATTATTATTGCAAAATAAAGAATATCACTACGTTATATTGTCAAAAACTCAATTTTCAAATAAAATAATCCATTATCAATAATTTAAAATCTTATCTTTAACAAAGTCGAAATTTCTTGACACAAAGAGGGTGCGGTTTTACAGCGATTTTCAGCCTAGAACCTTTCTAAATTAGCATTTACAACGTTATAGTGCACTTCTAACCTTCCTTTTTTCCCATTGCAACACCAAAACTGTAAAACGATTGATAAAAATCTTCAAAACAAAAAAAAGGCCTAACAGCTTGTAAAATCTGTTAGGCCCTAAACTAAAATGTTATCGTTTTTACAGCAACTTCTCAATAATCATCTCTTCAGTGATTCCTTCCGCATCTGCTTTATAATTTTTAATAATTCTGTGGCGTAAGATACCCGTTGCAACAGCTTTTACATCTTCAATATCTGGTGAAAATTTACCATTGAAGGCAGCATGTGCTTTTGCAGCCAAAATCAAATTTTGAGAGGCTCTTGGTCCTGCTCCCCAATCCAAATAATTTTTTATAAAATCATTTGACAACGCATTATCCGGACGCGTTTTACTCACCAAAGTCACCGCATATTCAATCACATTATCAGCGACAGGAATCCTGCGAATTAAATGTTGAAAATCAATAATTTCCTGTGAAGTAAACAAAGGATTAATAGTTGTTTTACTATCGGATGTGGTACGTTTTACCACCTGTACTTCTTCTTCAAAACTTGGGTATTCTAGCTTTATCGCAAACATAAAACGATCTAATTGAGCTTCTGGTAAGGGATAGGTCCCTTCCTGTTCAATTGGATTCTGAGTCGCCAATACAAAGTACGGCAAGTCTAATTTATAATTTTCTCCTGCTATGGTTACCGAACGTTCCTGCATGGCTTCTAACAAAGCAGCCTGTGTCTTTGGTGGCGTCCTATTAATCTCATCGGCTAGAATGATATTAGAGAAAATAGGCCCTTTAATAAACTTAAATTTCCTGTTTTCATCTAAAATTTCACTTCCCAAAATATCCGAAGGCATTAAATCTGGTGTAAACTGAATTCTTTTAAAATCTAAACCTAGAGCCTGAGACAACGTATTAATCATTAAGGTCTTTGCCAAACCTGGAACCCCAATTAAAAGCGCATGTCCACCTGAAAATATACAAAGTAAAATTTGATCTACCACGGCATCTTGACCTACAATGATCTTGGCTATTTCGCTTTTTAATTCGTTTCGTTTTTGAACTAAATTATGAATTGCTGCTACGTCAGACATTTAAATATGTTTTTAAAATTAAAAAGAGTTAGCTCTATGAATTCATAAAACTAACTCTTTTTATTTATTTAATAAAAATTATTTTTTCAACCAATTGTTTGTAAAAGTACAATCTCTGTATTCTCCAATAATTCTAATATAAGTATCTTTTATTTTAGTATCAAACCATTTTGAGATCGCATCAATCTGCTTTTCTTTTAAGGCTAATTCTTTAATTTTGGTATAATCCTTAGCGTAGTCTGCAGTATGCTGATCAATTCTATTGGTCACTGTAATTAATTTATACGTTTTTTTACCTTTATCATCCGTATTTAAAATCGGCTGAGAAACTTCAGTATCTTTTAAATTGGATACCTGGCTGTATAATGTTGGATCCATTTTGGTCAATTCAAAACGCGTGTCTTGTGTATTTGGATTCACTAAAGCTCCACCATTTGCTCTTGTTTCTTTTTCATCAGATTCTGTTCTCGCCGCGTCTGCAAAAGAAACTTCTTTATTTACGATCTTAGTTCTGATGTTGGTAATTCTTTCTTTAGCATCCTTCAAAGCATCTTCAGAAACCGTTGGCGGGATCAAAATATGACGCAACTCAACCTCTTGCCCTTTTATCTTATCCACCATAATGATATGAAAACCATAGATCGTTTCAAACGGTTCCGAAATCTCACCTTCTTGCATGCTAAAAGCCACATCTTTAAATTCCTTTACAAAAGGTGTTTTTCTTGTCATTTTGTAATAACCTCCCATTGGTGCTGATCCTGGATCTTGAGAATACAAAACGGCTTTTGTTGCGAAACTTGACCCTTCTACAACATCTTTCTTAATGCCTTTTAATCTATCAATAACTTTTTGCTTGTCCTCTTTAGACACCTTAGGTTCCACTACAATCTGTGCTACTTCCATCTCTGCTCCAAAGGTTGGCAGTTCCTCTTTTGGAATTTTCTTAAAGAAATTACGAACTTCCTCAGGCGTAATGGTTACTGCATCTACAATCTTTTTTTGCATTTCAGAAGCCAATTTTTGCTCCTTTAAAATATCAGAAAAATACGTTTTAAATTCCTCTACAGAATTCTTCTTATAGTAGGCTACCACCTTATCAATATCTCCTACTTGTTGAATCATATAATTCAAACGATCATCCATCATCCCTCTTACTTCAGCATCACTAACAATGATACTATCCTGAATCGCTTGATGAGCATATAATTTGTCTTCCAAAAGTTTACCCAACATTTGACATCTGGTAATATCTTTTACAGAACCACCTTGAGCGGTAATTTCAAAATAACTTTTATCAATATCTGAATCTAAAATAATGTAATCTCCAACATTAGCAATAATACCATCAATTTTTTGCTTCTTTCCCGAAGGTACTTCAACTGGCTTCTCTGCTACGGCCTCTTTAATGACTTCCTGAGCCGAAATAATCGAGTTGAAAAAAAGTAAAAAACACATTGTTAGCCCAAACTTGTAATCAATTGTTTTTAGCTGTAATTTTTTTAATAACATTATTTTAAATTTAATTTGAATGTAATGATCTCGCTATGGAATGGTATTTTAAACTAAAAGTAACTTCCTCTGTATTCTATACGCTATACAAAATAATTATGATCCAGTTTTCCCAACTTATAACGAACAAAAATAACAATTCAATTACATAATACAACTATCAGCTATACTATTAACAAAAAATTATATGGCTATCATTTCAATTTCACAAATAGACTCCCATTCTCATTGATTATCCATCAAAGAAAGAACTAAACTTTTTCTTTTTTTTTTCAAGAGTTGCTTTACTGAAAATTCAGTCAAAGCTCAAATACCTAAATTTCAGACAAATAAAAAAAGTTTTAAACACTACAACGTTTGCGCTGTAAAACTATTTTCTTCTAAAAATGAATTAAATAAAAAAACACATACTTTCGATAAGTAATTACTAGTTTTTAGGCATTAAAATTACGAATATCTCTTTCGAACATTTAAAAATGCTTAATTATAAACGTTATTAACCCAAAACCAAATCTAAATTATGAAAAACCACTATGTAAAGATTTATTTAATGACGGCGATCACCGCATTTTTTTGTTCGTGTTCGCCCAATGAAACAAATGACGTTGACTTAAAATCTGAAAGTCAACAATTTGAAATTATTAACGTGACACATCATGACGGAAAACCTTTTAGCACGGGAGCTAATTCGTCTTCAACAGGGAAATATGTTGATAATCCCGGCGGTGGAGTTATGATGCAAGCCTTTTATTGGGATGTTCCTGCGGGAGGAATATGGTGGAATACCGTTAGTGCTAAAGTAACTGCTTGGTCTAATGCTGGTATCGGTTCCATTTGGCTTCCACCTGTATCAAAAGCACAAAATGGAGCCTTTTCAATGGGATATGATCCAACAGATTATTTTGATTTTGGAGATTACAATCAAAATGGCACTACAGAAACCCGATTTGGTTCTAAAACGGAACTCGTGAATTTGATCACACAAGCTCATACTGACAACATGAAAGTATACGCAGACATTGTAATCAATCACAATAGTGGAGGACAATCAGAAGCCAACCCCTTTACAGGAACAAATACTTGGACCAATTTTACCGGTGTTGCTTCAGGAAAATTCAAACGTACTTACAATGACTTTTATAAAAATAGTTATGGAAATAACGATGAAGGGGCCTTTGGAGGTTTTCCTGATTTATGTCACGCAGCACCTAATGTACAAGATTGGTTATGGTTAAGAGAGGACGGAGTGGGTAAATATTACAAAAATACTATGAAATTTGACGGATGGAGATTTGATTACGTGAAAGGGTTTTCTCCTTCGGTCGTACATGATTGGAATGCAAACGTCGGTGGCTTTTCTGTTGGGGAATATTGGGATGCTAATGTAAATACGCTTGAATGGTGGGCTAACAACGCAAACAGCTCTGTATTTGACTTTGCTTGTTATTACAAAATGAATGACGCTTTTGACGGAGATAATTTAGCCCTATTGAACGATGATATGATGTGGAAAAGAAATCCCTACAAAGCGGTAACATTTGTTACCAATCATGATACTGATGAGATTTCCAATAAACTATTAGCTTATTCTTATATTTTAACTCATGAGGGATATCCGACAATCTTTTACAGAGATTACGAGGAATGGCTCGATAAAAGCAAATTAAATAATCTTATTTGGATTCACAACAACAAAGCCACAGGGACAACCTCAATTGTATATTCAGATAATGATGAATATGTAGCCAGGAGAAATGGTTATAATGGAAATCCGGGCTTGGTAGTGTACATAAACAACTCAACTCTTTGGCAGGAAAGATGGATTCAGACTAATTGGGCTAATGCTCAAATCAAGGATTTTACAGGAAATTCAACTTGGTATCCCACTACACAGACAGATAAATGGGTGAAAATTCAATGTCCACCAAAAGGATATTCGGTTTGGTCAATTAATCAATAATTCTTCAAAACCACAATTTAAAGACTGTTCTAAAAAAACAGTCTTTTTTTTTGCTTAACCGTTTCTATTGATAAGGTAATGACTTCTAAATTATAGAAGTGAATATTTTTATTAAGCCGTAAATAATAGTACTTTTGCAACCTATTTATACGAAATATGAGTTTTTTAAAAGAAATACAACGCAGAAGAACATTTGGAATTATATCGCATCCTGATGCCGGTAAAACAACTTTAACTGAAAAATTACTATTGTTTGGAGGAGCTATCCAAGAAGCGGGTGCCGTAAAAAACAACAAAATAAAAAAAGGAGCAACGAGTGATTTCATGGAAATCGAACGTCAAAGAGGAATTTCCGTATCCACCTCAGTACTTGCTTTTAATTATAAAGATAAAAAAATCAACATTCTTGATACTCCTGGTCACAAGGATTTTGCCGAAGATACTTTTAGAACTTTAACTGCTGTAGACAGTGTCATTGTGGTAATTGACGTAGCAAAAGGGGTTGAGGAACAAACCGAGAAATTAGTTGCTGTTTGTAGAATGCGAAAAATTCCGATTATTGTTTTCATCAACAAATTAGATCGTGAAGGTAAAGATGCCTTTGATTTGATGGATGAAGTAGAGCAAAAATTAGGTTTAACGGTAACTCCATTGAGTTTCCCTATTGGAATGGGTTATGATTTTCAAGGGATTTATAATCTTTGGGAACAAAACATTAACCTTTTCAGCGGAGATAGCCGAAAAAACATTGAAGAGACCATTGCTTTCTCTGATGTTCAAAATCCTGAATTAGAAAAAATTATCGGTCAAAAACCAGCAGATAGACTTCGTGAGGAATTAGAGCTAATTGATGAAGTATATCCTAAATTTGATCGTCAGGACTATTTAGATGGAAAATTACAGCCCGTGTTTTTCGGTTCTGCATTGAATAACTTTGGCGTACGCGAATTACTAGATTGTTTCGTAACCATTGCCCCATCTCCTAGACCAAAAGATTCTGAAACCCGTTTGGTGGATCCTACTGAACCAAAAATGACTGGTTTTGTATTTAAAATACATGCCAATATGGATCCTAAGCATAGAGACCGTTTGGCCTTTATCAAAATTGTATCAGGTACTTTTGAAAGAAACAAACCCTATTACCATGTTCGTCAAAAGAAAAATTTAAAATTCTCTAGTCCTAATGCATTTTTCGCTGAGAAAAAAGAAATAGTGGACATCTCTTATCCTGGTGATATTGTTGGTTTGCATGATACAGGAAACTTTAAAATTGGAGACACTTTAACGGAAGGCGAAATCATGAGCTTTAAAGGAATACCGAGCTTCTCTCCTGAACATTTTAGGTACATTAACAATGCCGATCCAATGAAAGCCAAGCAATTGGACAAAGGGGTTGACCAATTAATGGATGAAGGGGTTGCTCAGTTATTTACTCTTGAGATGAATAACCGTAAGATAATTGGAACTGTAGGAGCACTTCAATACGAGGTAATTCAATACCGTTTAGAGCACGAATACGGTGCTAAATGTACCTATGAGAATTTCCCTGTTCACAAAGCTTGTTGGGTAAAACCAGATGATGCTAAAAATGATGAATTCCGCGAATTCAAACGTATTAAGCAAAAATTCCTAGCACATGATAAATATGGTCAATTGGTATTCTTAGCCGATTCTGACTTTACCATTCAAATGACACAAAACAAATATCCATCTGTGAAGTTGTTCTTCACTTCTGAATTTGAATAAATTCTCTTCACTCTGAGGAATCCATAAAAAAAAGCGCTAATTTTTAATTAGCGCTTTTTTAATTTGAATTAACCAACCTTACTAAGTAGTCATTATATTCTAAAATTAATCTTTTTTTTAACACCCTCTAAAGTAAAACATTTCTATCAAAAAAAGAAATTTAATCGATAAAAGTGATTTAAAATCAGACAAACTACATTTAACATCCATTTTACCCCATAAAAAAAAGCCCCAATTGGGGCTTTTTAAATTTATGCTTGTCCTGTTGGACCAAAATTGAGCGGAATAGGTGATTGTTCAGTGTCTTTAATTTCTCCGTGGGAGGCCTCAAAACGGTGAATATTTTCCCCTATTGCTTTCAACAATCTTTTAGCATGTTGCGGTGTCAAAACAATTCTTGACTTTACCTTGGCCTTAGGAATTCCTGGCATAATGCTCACAAAATCTAAAACAAATTCTGATGATGAGTGATTAATAATAGCAAGATTAGAATAAATCCCCTCTGCTATCGTTTCATCTAACTCAATATTGATTTGCTCTTGTTGTTGTTTCGGATTACTCATAAGTTTCCTAATTAGTAGATATACTCTTCTTTATTAGCCATCATTTCATTGTAATCATCTTTAGAACCTACAATAGTATGATCGTATTCTCTCATACCTGTTCCTGCAGGAATTCTATGTCCAACAATTACATTTTCTTTCAATCCTTCTAAATAATCGATCTTACCTGCTACAGCAGCTTCGTTAAGAACTTTTGTAGTCTCTTGGAAAGAAGCAGCAGAGATGAATGATTTAGTTTGTAGCGAAGCTCTTGTAATACCTTGTAAAACTGGCGTTGCAGTTGCAGTAATTACATCTCTAGCTACAACTAGATTTTTATCATTTCGTTTCAACAATGAATTTTCATCACGTAAATCACGAGGAGAAATAATTTGACCCGGTTTCAATACAGCAGAATCTCCAGCGTCTTCAACTACTTTCATACCATATAATTTATCATTTTGAACGATAAAATCTTTAGTGTGAATCAATTGATCTTCTAGGAATAATGTATCTCCTGGATCTTGAACTCTTACTTTACGCATCATTTGACGTATTACTACCTCAAAGTGCTTGTCATTAATTTTTACCCCTTGTAAACGGTATACCTCTTGAATTTCATTTACCAAGTACTGTTGAACAGCAGCTGGACCTTGAATTCTTAAAATATCATCTGGTGTAATTGCACCATCAGACAAAGGAATTCCTGCTCTTACGAAGTCATTTTCTTGTACTAAGATTTGGCTTGAAAGTTTAACTAAATACTTTTTAACCTCACCAAATTTAGATTCGATAACAATTTCACGGTTACCTCTTTTGATTTTTCCAAAAGAAACAACACCGTCAATTTCAGAAACAACTGCTGGGTTTGAAGGGTTACGAGCCTCAAGCAACTCAGTAATTCTAGGTAAACCTCCTGTAATATCTCCTGCTTTAGAAGAACGACGTGGAATTTTAACTAATACTTTACCTGCTTTAATTTTCTCTCCATTCTCAACCATAAGGTGGGCTCCTACTGGTAAGTTATACGAACGAATCAATTCACCTTCTTTACCATAAACTAATAAAGTTGGAATTAATTTTTTATTTCTAGCTTCAGCAATTACTTTTTCTTGGAAACCTGTCTGCTCATCAATTTCAACCATGAACGATTGTCCTTGTTCTAAATCCTCGTAAGCAATCTTACCAGTAAATTCAGAAACAATTACACCATTATATGGATCCCATTTACAGATAGTAGATCCTTTAGTAACTACTTCACCATCCTTAACGAAAATACTAGATCCGTAAGGAATATTGTGTGTGTTTAAAACGATTCCAGTTTTCTCGTCAACTAATTTTAATTCTGTTGAACGTGATACTACGATATCAACCGCATTACCTTCACTATCTTCACCTTTAACCGTTTTTAAATCTTCAATCTCAAGTCTACCGTTGAATCTTGTAACAATACTAGACTCTTCAGAAATACCTCCAGCAACCCCTCCAACGTGGAACGTACGAAGTGTTAACTGTGTACCTGGTTCTCCAATAGATTGAGCTGCAATAACTCCGACAGCTTCACCTCTTTGTGTCATTTTACCAGTAGCTAAGTTTCTACCGTAACATTTAGCACAAATACCTTTTAAAGCCTCACAAGTTAATGGAGATCTTACTTCTACTCTTTCAATAGGAGAAGCTTCAATCACTCTCATAATTGCTTCAGTAATTTGTTGTCCAGACTCAACTAGAACTTCATTAGTAAGAGGATTTATAACATCTTGCAACGCAACACGTCCTAAAATTCTTTCTCCTAAAGATTCAACAATTTCCTCATTTTTCTTCAAAGCAGAAACTTCAACACCTCTTAAAGTACCACAATCTTCGATGTTAACAATAACATCTTGAGATACATCGTGAAGTCTTCTTGTCAAGTATCCAGCATCAGCCGTTTTAAGAGCCGTATCCGCAAGTCCTTTACGAGCACCGTGAGTAGAAATGAAGTACTCAAGGATCGAAAGACCTTCCTTAAAGTTAGAAAGAATCGGGTTTTCAATAATCTCACCACCACCAGCAGTAGATTTTTTAGGCTTAGCCATCAAACCACGCATACCAGTTAACTGACGAATCTGTTCCTTAGAACCCCTCGCTCCAGAGTCAAGCATCATATATACCGAGTTGAAACCTTGTTGGTCTTCTCTAATATTTTTCATTGCTAATTCTGTAAGCTGAGCATTCGCAGAAGTCCATACATCAATAACTTGGTTGTAACGTTCGTTATTAGTAATAAGACCCATGTTATAATTCACAGAAATACCTTCAACTTGCTCTCTAGCATCTGCAATTAATTGTGTTTTTTGTTCTGGAATTCTAATATCACCTAAAGAGAATGATAAACCTCCTCTAAATGCAAACTTATACCCCATATCTTTCATATTGTCCAAGAAAGCAGCAGTAGTAGGTACATTAGTCACACTTAAAATGTGTCCAATAATATCTCTAAGGTTTTTCTTAGTCAATACATCATTGATATATCCAGCTGCTTCCGGTACTACTTCATTAAACAATACACGTCCAGCAGTAGTTTGGATAATTTTGTATACTAATTCTCCAGCCTCATTAAAATCTTTTGCTCTAATTCTTACACGAGCATTCAATTCTAATCTTCCTTCGTTTAGTGCAATATTTACCTCTTCAGCAGAATAGAAAGTTAAGTCTTGACCTAAAATAATATGTTCTGGTGTAGAGATACGTTCTTTGGTCATATAATATAGACCCAAGACCATATCCTGAGAAGGTACAGTAATTGGCGCACCATTTGCTGGATTCAAGATATTGTGAGAAGCCAACATTAATAATTGTGCCTCTAAAATAGCCTCTGGTCCTAATGGCAAGTGAACTGCCATCTGATCCCCATCAAAATCGGCGTTGAAAGCCGTACATACTAATGGGTGCAATTGGATCGCTTTTCCTTCAATTAATTTTGGTTGGAAAGCTTGAATACCTAATCTGTGTAACGTAGGAGCACGGTTAAGTAATACTGGGTGACCTTTAATAACATTTTCAAGGATATCCCAAACTACAGGCTCTTTTTTGTCTATAATTTTCTTAGCCGATTTTACTGTTTTCACAATACCTCTTTCGATCAATTTACGGATCACAAAAGGTTTGTATAATTCAGCTGCCATATCTTTTGGCAAACCGCATTCGAATAATTTTAATTCAGGACCAACAACAATTACCGAACGAGCAGAATAATCCACACGTTTTCCAAGTAAGTTTTGACGGAAACGTCCTTGCTTACCTTTTAAGGAATCAGATAATGATTTTAATGGTCTGTTAGATTCTGTTTTAACAGCAGAAGCTTTACGAGTGTTATCAAATAATGAATCTACAGATTCTTGTAACATACGTTTCTCGTTTCTTAAGATAACTTCTGGAGCTTTAATCTCCATTAATCTTTTCAAACGGTTGTTACGGATAATTACACGACGGTATAAATCATTTAAATCTGAAGTTGCAAAACGACCTCCATCAAGTGGCACAAGTGGACGTAATTCTGGTGGAATAACAGGAACCACTTTCATAATCATCCATTCAGGACGGTTTTCGCGGTTTAAGTTAGACTCACGGAAAGACTCAACAACTTGTAATCTTTTTAAAGCTTCCGTTTTACGTTGTTTAGATGTTTCGTTATTAGCACTGTGTCTCAATTGGTAAGACAACTCATCTAAATCGATACGTGCTAATAAATCCATAATACATTCTGCTCCCATTTTGGCAACAAATTTATTAGGATCCATATCATCTAAGTATAGGTTTTCTTGTGGAAGGGTATCTAAAATATTTAAATATTCTTCTTCTGTTAAGAAATCTAATCTTTGCAATGATTCTCCATCTGCATTTTTAGCGATACCAGCTTGGATTACTACGTATCTTTCGTAGTAAATGATCATATCTAATTTCTTAGATGGAAGACCAAGGATATAACCAATTTTGTTTGGAAGAGAACGGAAGTACCAGATATGAGCAATTGGCACAACAAGGTTGATGTGTCCTACTCTATCACGACGTACTTTTTTCTCAGTAACTTCAACACCACAACGGTCACAGATGATCCCTTTGTAACGAATTCTTTTATATTTACCACAAGCACACTCAAAATCCTTAACAGGTCCGAAGATTCTTTCGCAAAAAAGTCCGTCACGTTCCGGTTTGTGTGTTCTATAGTTGATAGTTTCTGGTTTCAAAACCTCTCCTCTTGATTCTTTCAAGATAGATTCTGGTGAAGCCAATCCAATTGAAATTTTATTAAATCTCTTAACTGGATTTTTATCCTTATTGTTATTATTTCTATTATTCATCATAGTTTTTACTATTGATTTATTTGCAATTAAAAAATTGATTTTAACTTATTACTTGCCTCTTAAAAGGGCAAATCATTAAGTCGCTACCACGGATTACTTCTCTAAACTTCAAACTCAATTTTGAAGTGCTAATTATAAAACTTTTCAGGCTTTAATAAAAAATCGGAACGGTTTACGGGTATAAATCCTAAAAACTTTTATAAATAAGTAATCAGTTTTCAGATATTACTATCCGAAAACTGAAAACTTCCTAATACTTATTATTCTTCTAAACGAATGTCTAATCCAAGACCTTTCAATTCATGCATCAATACATTGAATGATTCAGGTAATCCTGGTTCTGGCATAGATTCTCCCTTAACGATAGCCTCGTAAGTTTTAGCTCTACCAATAACGTCATCCGATTTAACTGTTAAGATCTCACGTAGTGTACTTGATGCTCCATAAGCCTCAAGTGCCCAAACCTCCATCTCTCCAAAACGCTGACCTCCAAATTGAGCTTTACCTCCAAGTGGTTGTTGAGTGATCAACGAGTATGGTCCGATAGAACGTGCGTGCATCTTATCATCAACCATATGTCCTAATTTAAGCATGTAAATTACTCCAACAGTTGCTGCTTGATGGAAACGCTCTCCAGTACCACCATCGTAAAGGTGTGTATGTCCGAAACGTGGTACTCCAGCCTCATCAGTTAATTCATTAATTTGATCTAAAGTTGCACCATCAAAAATTGGAGTAGCAAATTTTCTACCTAAGTTTTGACCAGCCCATCCAAGAACAGTCTCATAAATTTGACCAATGTTCATACGTGAAGGTACCCCAAGTGGATTCAATACGATATCTACTGGTGTTCCATCAGCTAAGAAAGGCATATCTTCATGACGAACAATACGAGCAACAATACCTTTGTTACCGTGACGTCCTGCCATTTTATCCCCAACTTTTAGCTTACGTTTTTTAGCAATATAAATTTTAGCTAATTTCAAGATTCCAGATGGCAATTCATCTCCAACTGTGATCGTGAATTTCTCTCTTCTCAAAGCTCCTTGTAAGTCGTTCAGCTTAATTTTATAGTTATGAATTAAATCATTCACCATTTTATTTGTAGCGTCATCAGCAACCCATTGACCTTTGCTTAAGTGAGCAAAATCTTCTACTGCATAAAGCATTTTTTGAGTATATTTTTTACCTTTTGGTAAAACTTCTTCACCCAAATCATTCATTACACCTTGCGATGTTTTTCCGTTAACAATCAAGAATAATTTTTCAACTAATCTGTCTTTTAATTCAACAAATTTAGTTTCAAACTCCATTTCTAAAGCGCCTAAAGCATCTTTATCTTGAGTACGTTTACGTTTATCTTTTACGGCTCTTGCAAATAATTTTTTGTCAAGAACTACACCGTGTAAAGATGGAGAAGCTTTTAATGAAGCATCTTTTACATCACCTGCTTTATCCCCGAAGATTGCACGAAGCAATTTCTCCTCTGGAGTAGGATCTGATTCTCCTTTTGGTGTAATTTTTCCGATCAAAATGTCGCCAGGTTTAACCTCTGCTCCAATTCTAATCATACCGTTTTCATCTAAGTCTTTAGTAGCCTCTTCAGAAACGTTAGGAATATCGTTTGTTAACTCTTCGTTTCCTAACTTCGTATCTCTAACCTCTAATGAATAATCATCAACGTGGATAGAAGTAAAAATATCATCACGAACTACTTTCTCAGAAATTACAATCGCATCCTCAAAGTTATACCCTTTCCATGGCATGAACGCAACTTTTAAGTTTCTACCTAAAGCTAATTCACCATTTTGAGTAGCATATCCTTCTGATAATACTTGACCAAGACTAACTCTATCCCCTTTTCTTACGATAGGTTTTAGGTTAATACTTGTACCTTGATTGGTTTTTCTAAATTTAATTAAGTTGTATGTTTTCTCATCAGCATCAAAACTAACCATTCTTTCTTCCTCAGTACGGTCGTATTTGATAGTAATGATATTAGCATCTACATATTCAACAGTTCCATCTCCTTCAGCATTAATCAATACTCTAGAATCTGAAGCTACCTGACGCTCTAATCCAGTACCAACAATTGGTGCTTCTGGGCGAATCAAAGGAACCGCCTGACGCATCATGTTAGATCCCATCAAGGCTCTATTCGCATCATCATGTTCCAAGAAAGGAATTAATGAAGCAGAAATAGAAGCAATCTGGTTAGGTGCAACGTCTGTATAATCTACTAAATTTGGATCAATAACTGGGAAATCACCTTCTTGACGGGCAATTACATTATCAGCAGTAATCTTTCCTGTAGCATCCATTTGAATGTTTGCTTGCGCAATCATTTTTCCTTCTTCTTCCTCTGCACTTAAATATACAGGAGTACTTTCTAAATCAACTACACCTTCTGTTACTTTACGGTAAGGAGTTTCAATGAAACCCATTCCGTTAACTTTTGCATAAACACCAAGAGATGAAATCAAACCAATGTTTGGTCCCTCTGGAGTTTCAATCGGACATAAACGACCATAGTGTGTATAGTGAACGTCACGAACCTCGAAACCAGCTCTCTCTCTCGAAAGTCCACCAGGTCCAAGTGCAGATAATCTTCTCTTGTGCGTAATCTCAGCAAGTGGATTCGTTTGATCCATAAATTGAGACAACTGGTTAGTACCAAAGAAAGAGTTGATAACTGATGATAATGTTTTAGCATTAATCAAATCAATTGGTGTAAACACCTCGTTATCTCTAACGTTCATTCTCTCACGAATAGTTCTAGCCATACGTGCTAAACCAACACCGAATTGTTGAGACAATTGTTCACCAACTGTTCTAACACGACGGTTTGACAAGTGATCAATATCATCAATCTCTGCTTTAGAGTTAATTAATTCGATCAAATATTTTACAATGGTAATGATATCCTCTTTGGTAAGCACTTGCTTTTCCATTGGAATATCTAAACCAAGTTTTTTGTTCATTCTATAACGACCAACTTCACCTAAGTTATAACGTTGATCAGAGAAGAACAATTTATCTATAATACCACGAGCAGTTTCCTCATCAGGCGGTTCAGCGTTACGCAACTGACGGTAAATGTGCTCTACAGCTTCTTTTTCAGAGTTTGTTGGATCTTTTTGTAACGTATTGTGGATAATAGCATAATCTGCTTGATTATTATCCTCTTTATGTAACAAAATAGATTTAACGTTAGAATCAATGATTTCTTCCACATTATCTTTGTCGATAATAGTATCTCTATCAAGGATAATTTCGTTACGTTCGATAGAAACTACCTCACCGGTATCTTCATCAACGAAATCCTCGTGCCAAGTGTTCAATACACGTGCAGCAAGTCTTCTTCCAATATATTTTTTAATACCTGTTTTAGATACTTTAATCTCCTCAGCAAGGTCAAAGATTTCAAGGATATCCTTGTCTCTTTCGAATCCAATAGCACGGAATAAAGTTGTAACTGGTAATTTTTTCTTTCTATCGATATACGCGTACATTACGCTATTAATATCTGTAGAAAATTCTATCCAAGATCCTTTAAAAGGAATTACTCTGGCAGAATAAAGTTTTGTTCCATTTGCGTGGAATGATTGCCCAAAGAAAACCCCAGGAGAACGGTGTAATTGAGATACTACTACACGCTCAGCACCATTGATAACAAAGGTACCACTTGGAGTCATATAAGGTATTGTTCCAAGGTAAACATCTTGTACAATAGTTTCAAAATCTTCGTGTTCTGGATCTGTACAGTATAGTTTTAACCTAGCTTTTAAAGGCACACTATACGTAAGACCTCTCTCTATACATTCTTGAATTGTATAACGTGGTGGATCTACAAAATAATCTAGGAACTCCAATACAAAGTTATTTCTTGTATCTGTAATTGGAAAGTTTTCCATGAAGGTGTTGTACAACCCTTCGTTGCCTCTTTCGTCAGATTTAGTTTCTAATTGAAAAAAATCTTTAAAAGACTTAACCTGAACATCTAGAAAATCTGGATAGTCAGGAATATTTTTTGTCGAGGCAAAATTCAATCTTTCAGTCTGATTTGTTATCATCAATGGACAAAATTTTGATTAAAAAAAAGTAGTTTTTTGTGTAAAAACACATTGTTTAATGTACACTTTCTTTTTGTAATCAATACATCTTTAAAAATAACCCGATCAATTCGGCCTAATTTTTTTTCTTCGTATTGATCAAAAACTTTTTCGTATTTTAAACTATTTGATAATAAAACTTGATCTATTTTATTATACGAAAAATGGTTTAGGCCATTGAGTGTTAACTCAAGACCTAAACCTAGTTCTTAAAACTGAGTAAACTTATTTAAGTTCAACTACAGCTCCAGCTTCTTCTAATGATTTTTTAAGACCTTCAGCCTCTTCTTTAGAAACACCTTCTTTAACGTTGCTTGGAGCTCCGTCAACTACATCTTTAGCTTCTTTCAAACCTAAACCTGTAAGTTCTTTAACTAATTTTACAACTGCTAATTTAGAAGCACCAGCTTCTTTTAATACAACTGTAAATTCAGTTTGTGCTTCTTCAGCAGCACCTTCTCCACCACCAGCAGCAACTACTACAGCTGCAGCAGCAGGCTCGATACCATACTCGTCTTTTAATATTGTTGCTAATTCGTTAACTTCTTTAACTGTTAAGTTAACTAATTGTTCTGCGAATTGTTTCAAATCTGCCATTTTTTCTATCGTTTAAAATGATTTGTAAAATATAATTTATTTATTGTGCGCTATTTAAGCAACAAGGAAGTAAACTTCCCTGCTTGGGTTATTATGCCTCAACCTCTTCTTCGCTGTTAGCGAATTGATTTTGTAAAGCAGCGATAACTCTTTGAGCTGGTGATTGCAATAATCCAATAAGTTCTCCAAGAAGTTCTTCTTTAGATTTAATAGTTGCTAATGCCTCTAATTGATCATCTCCAATGTAAACTTCAGCATTGATATAAGCTCCCTTTAATACAGGTTTAGCCGATTTTTTTCTGAAATCTTTAATTATTTTTCCAGGTGCATTTGCAACATCTGAAATAAATATAGCACTATTACCAGTCAATACTGAAGGTAAATCTCCATAGTCATTAGCAGAAGCTTCCATTGCTTTTGCAAGCAAAGTGTTTTTTACAACCTCTAATTTAATACCTGCTTTAAAACAAGCTCTTCTCAAGTTTGAAGTTGATTCTGCGTTCATCCCAGAAATATCAGATACATAAATAATATTTGTACCAGCTAACTGTGCAGTTAAATCTTCAATCGCGATTGATTTTTCTTCTCTAGTCATACTAAAAATTATTAACTACCAATTATACTGCTTTAGGGTCCAAAGCAATTGCAGGACTCATAGTGCTTGTAAGGTGAATACCTTTAATGTAGGTACCTTTAGCAGCAGTTGGTTTAAGTTTGATTAATGTTTGAATAATTTCGTGTGCATTGTCATAAATTTGCTCAGCTCCAAAAGAAACTTTACCAATTCCTGCATGTACGATACCAGTTTTATCAACTTTAAAGTCAATTTTACCAGCTTTTACCTCTGCAACAGCTTTTGCAACATCCATAGTTACAGTACCTGTTTTAGGGTTAGGCATTAAACCTCTAGGTCCTAAAATACGACCTAATGGACCTAATTTACCCATAACAGCTGGCATAGTGATGATTACATCAACATCTGTCCAACCATCTTTAATTTTTTGTAAATAATCGTCAAGACCTACATAGTCTGCTCCAGCTGCTAAAGCTTCCGCTTCTTTATCCGGAGTAACCAATGCTAATACTTTAACATCTTTACCTGTTCCGTGAGGTAATGTAACCACACCTCTAACCATTTGATTCGCTTTTCTTGGATCTACACCCAAACGAACTGCGATATCAACAGACTCATCAAATTTTGCAGAAGCTAAAACTTTAATTAATGCAGCTGCATCTTTTAAAGAGTATAGTTTGTTCTTTTCAATTTTTGAAGCAGCCTCTTTTTGCTTTTTTGTTAATTTTGCCATTTCTTTCTCTTAATTAAAAAGGAGCATCTCCTGATACAGTTATACCCATAGATCTAGCAGTTCCTGCAATCATACTCATTGCTGATTCGATTGTGAATGCGTTTAAATCTACCATTTTATCTTCAGCGATTGCTTTGATAACGTCCCAAGTAACACTAGCTACTTTTTTACGATTTGGTTCACCTGATCCAGACTTTAGCTTTGCAGCTTCCAATAATTGGACAGCAGCTGGAGGAGTTTTTACAACAAAATCAAATGATTTGTCTTTATACACAGTAATTTGTACTGGGCATATTTTGCCAGGTTTATCTTGTGTTCTAGCATTGAACTGCTTACAGAACTCCATGATATTAACCCCAGCAGCTCCTAAAGCAGGTCCAACCGGTGGCGACGGATTCGCAGCACCTCCCTTAACTTGTAGTTTAACTACCTTACTAATTTCTTTAGCCATTTTTTAAAAAATTTAACACCATAATCATTGGAAGCGATTATAGTGGATATTATAGATGTAACAAAAATTATACTTTCTCTACTTGCATAAAACTTAATTCCAATGGTGTTTTTCTTCCGAAAATTTTCACCATAACTTCAAGTTTACGCTTTTCTTCGTTGATTTTCTCAACGGTTCCATTAAACCCATTAAAAGGACCATCGATCACTTTAACAGTCTCCCCTAAATTGAAAGGAATTGCACGAGTATCTGCATTAACAGCCAACTCATCCACTTTTCCTAACATTCTGTTTACTTCAGAAAGTCTTAAAGGAACAGGCTCTCCACCTTTAATTTCACCTAAAAATCCGATTACACTAGTAATCGATTTAATAATATGAGGTATCTCACCAATTAAATTAGCTTCGATCATAACATATCCAGGAAAATAAACTTTATCCTTAGACATTTTCTTTCCTTCTTTTACAGTAACTACTTTTTCCGTAGGTACTAAAACTTGGGAAACATAATCACCCATACCAAGTCTGGCAATCTCAGTTTCGATGTAAGCTTTGACTTTGTTCTCCTGTCCACTTACAGCTCTAACTACATACCACTTTTTCACATTATTATCTGCCATCACAAAAAAATTATCCTTTTAACCAGTTAAAAAATCCAGCCAAAGCTTTTGCAAAAAATTCATCCACTCCCCATGTTGCCAGGGCGAATAGAACTGAAAATACAGCTACAACAATTGTCAATTTTTGAACCTCAGCCCAAGTAGGCCAAGTAACATTCGACTTCAACTCTTCGAAAGCCTCTGATAAATAATTAGTAACTTTTGTCATTTGATATATTTTTTTATTGCACGGGCGGAGGGATTCGAACCCCCATCAACGGTTTTGGAGACCGCTATTCTACCCTTGAACTACGCCCGTAATTAAAAGCCAGTGTTTTCAGTTAAGAAAAGCAACTGGCTTTTTATATTTTTGTAAGATTATCCTACGATTTCAGTAACCTGACCTGCTCCTACTGTTCTACCACCTTCACGGATAGCGAAACGTAAACCTACGCTCATTGCGATTGGGCTTAATAAAGCAACATTAATTGTCAAGTTGTCTCCTGGCATTACCATCTCTACTCCTTCTGGTAAAGTAATAACTCCTGTTACGTCAGTTGTACGTACGTAGAACTGTGGACGGTAGTTATTATGGAATGGAGTATGACGTCCACCTTCTTCTTTTTTCAAGATATAAACCTCAGCTTTGAAAGTAGCGTGTGGTTTTACTGATCCTGGCTTAATGATAACCATTCCTCTTTTGATAGATTCTTTATCAACACCTCTTAACAATAAACCTACGTTATCTCCAGCTTCTCCTCTATCAAGGATTTTACGGAACATCTCAACTCCTGTAATAGTAGAAGTTAATTTGTCAGCTCCCATACCGATGATTTCAACAGCATCTCCTGTATTAGCAATACCAGTTTCGATACGACCTGTAGCAACAGTTCCACGACCAGTAATTGTAAATACATCTTCAACTGGCATCAAGAATGGTTTTGCAGTATCACGGATTGGCTCTTCGATCCAAGAATCTACAGCTTCCATCAATTCAAGAATTTTAGGAACCCAAGCAGGATCATTATTCAATCCTCCTAAAGCAGAACCTTGAACTACAGGACCATTATCTCCATCATATTCGTAGAAAGATAATAAATCTCTAATTTCCATTTCAACTAGCTCTAATAATTCAGCATCGTCAACCATGTCAACTTTGTTCATGAAAACTACCATTCTAGGAATACCAACCTGGCGACCTAAAAGGATGTGCTCACGAGTTTGTGGCATTGGACCATCAGTAGCAGCAACCACTAAGATAGCTCCATCCATTTGAGCTGCTCCAGTAACCATGTTCTTTACGTAATCCGCGTGACCTGGACAGTCAACGTGAGCGTAATGACGATTAGCTGTTTCATACTCTACGTGTGATGTATTAATAGTAATACCTCTTTCTTTCTCCTCTGGAGCGTTATCGATTTGATCAAACGATTTTGCTTGACAGTAACCAGCATCAGATAATACTTTCGTAATTGCTGCAGTTAATGTAGTTTTTCCGTGATCCACGTGTCCAATTGTACCTATGTTTAAGTGCGGTTTGGAACGATTAAAATTCTCCTTTGCCATTTTACTTAATTTTTAATCTTAGTTATATATTAATTCAATTTCCTACTTACTTGAGCCAATGTCGGGAATTGAACCCGAGACCTCTTCCTTACCAAGGAAGCACTCTACCCCTGAGCTACACCGGCAGAGTTCTGATTTTAAAACTGCGATTTCAGTATCCAGACCTAAACCTAAAAACCAAAACCCAAAATCTTAACTTTTAATTGTGGGGAGAGCAGGATTCGAACCTGCGAAGTTCACACAGCAGATTTACAGTCTGCCCTCGTTGGCCGCTTGAGTATCTCCCCTTTTTTATCAATAATTGCATGAACAATTTCAAATCGCATTTGAAACATTTTAGAGCCGGCGGAGGGACTCGAACCCACGACCTGCTGATTACAAATCAGCTGCTCTAGCCAACTGAGCTACGCTGGCAATACCAATAAAAAGTCCGCTATTTCTAACGGACTGCAAATGTAGCTATTTTATCTTTTAATCAAAACATTTTTTTAAAAAAATTTTCAATTATATGTGCGTTCTAACTTTTTCTTTCCTTTTTACCAGTAAACGTTCTAAAGATTCCGCCGAAAGCTCGACCGCCTCTTCAAATGTTTTACATTGCTTTTTAACTACAAAATCATCCCCCGGAACATTAATCTTAATCTCTACTGCCTTATTCTCCTTATCACTCGTTCTTTCTACTTTTAAAAAAAGATCTGCCGAAACAACTCGATCATAATATTTTTCTAATTTATCCATTCTCTCCTGAATAAAATCAACTAATTTTCTGTCAACAGTAAAGTTAACTGCATGAACATCTACCTTCATAATACTAATTTTAGGGTTAAACATTTCAGAATTATTATTTATTCCGAGGATGCGCATTAGTATACACCTTTTTAAGCTCTGCCAAACTATTATGAGTATAAACCTGCGTAGACGCCAAACTCGAATGCCCTAATAACTCCTTAACTGAATTTAAATCTGCTCCGTTATTCAATAGATGAGTCGCAAAAGTATGCCGAAGCACATGCGGACTCTTTTTTACCTTTTCAGAGACTCTACTAAAGTAAGAATTTATTAATCGATACACAAAAGATTCGCTCAATTTTAACCCTTTTTTGGAAATAAAAAAATAATCTCCATCCACTACCTTTTCCAACAAAGTTCTCTCCCTCAAATACACAACAAACTGCTCTACTATAATAGGTAAAATCGGAATAATACGTTCTTTATTACGTTTACCCAAAACCTTAATCACAGCTGAAGACAAATCCACATCAACCACTTTCAATCCAATCAACTCCGCCCTACGTATTCCAGTTGTATAAAACAAATCCACAATAAGCTTATCCCTCACCTCTTCAAAACCAACCGGATTAGCTACTTCCCGCATCAAATCAACCACTTCTTTTTCCGAAAACGGAACCTGAATAATCTTTAACACTTTTAAAGCCCTATGCCTTAACAATGGACTCACCTCTATCTGCTTGGTCTTAAGAAGAAATTTATAAAACGCTTTTAAAGAAGCTACCTTTCGATTAATCGATACATTAGCCACCTCTTGATCCACCAACGAAACAATCCAACTTCTAATCTGACTATAATTCACCTGCTCAATATCTTCTTGTCCAAACTGAGCCTCATTAAACTTTTCAAAAAAAACAATATCCCTCAAATAAGCCTCCATAGTATGTGCTGAATATTTTTTCTCTAACAAAAGATAATCACAAAACATTTCTTTATTTGACCTCATAAGAATACATACTTGATTCACTTTACAAAAACACCACAAACTCAATTCAACCCAAGCTAAAACACTCTATAACGTGAAAATTGAGCACAAAAAAAACCGTTAGCATCAAAGTTAAAAACTTTTTGATGACTAACGGTAATTATTTTGACAAGCTATTTACTAACTTTCTAAACCATCTCTCATGTTTTGAATGTAAGCAGCTTTTTGAATTTGAGCTCTTTTGATTACAGAAGGCTTAATAAAAGCAGTACGTGCTCTTAATTGACGAACAGTTCCTGTTTTATCAAATTTTCTTTTATAGCGCTTTAATGCTCTATCGATATTTTCTCCGTCTTTAATTGGTATAATTAACATAATATTGACACCTCCTCTCGTTAAGGCTGCAAAAGTATTCATTAATTATGGATTATGAGTTATAAATTTCAATTTATTTTAAAATAAAACACATCAAGTCCTAGTACCCCATAAAACCTACTACAATCGAGTCAATAGAAGATACTTCTAAAACGAACACATGCTATCTACTATCTAAGACTCTTTCAATAAATTTCTAGAAATTACTACCTTTTGAATTTCAGTAGTCCCTTCTCCAATGGTACATAATTTTGAATCCCTATAAAACTTCTCTACTGGAAAATCCTTGGTGTAGCCATACCCCCCATGAATCTGAACAGCTTCATTAGCAATCTTAACACAAGCTTCAGAAGCATACATTTTAGCCATCGCCCCCAGTGTTGTAACAGGCTTATGCTGCTGCTTCAAAAAAGCAGCTTTATGCAAGAGTAACTCTGAAGCTTCAATTTCAGTGGCCATATCAGCCAACTTGAATGAAATTCCCTGAAAACTACTTATAGGTTGCCCAAACTGATGTCTTTCTTTAGAATACTTCAAAGCCGCTTCATAAGCTCCTTTTGAAATCCCGAGCGATAATGCTCCAATGGAAATACGACCTCCATCTAATATTTTCATAGCCTGAATAAATCCCTGTCCTACTTCTCCCAATCGATTAGCATCCGGAATACGGCAATTATCAAATACGAGCTCAGCAGTTTCACTAGCGCGCATTCCTAATTTATTCTCTTTTTTACCTGAAGTAAATCCTTTCATTCCTTTTTCAAAAACAAAAGCGGTCATTCCTTTTGAATCCCCTTTTTCACCAGTACGAACAATAACCACAGCGACATCTCCTGAAATAGCATGCGTAATAAAGTTCTTAGCGCCATTGACTACCCAAAAATCACCATCTTTAACTGCAGTAGTATTCATTCCACCTGCATCCGAACCAGTGTTATGCTCGGTTAATCCCCAAGCACCAATATATTCGGCAGTTGCAAGCTTTGGTAGCCATTTTTTCTTTTGCTCGTCATTTCCGAAAGTCAAAATATGATTCGTACATAAAGAATTATGAGCTGCTACTGATAAACCAATAGACGGATCGACTTTAGAAATTTCCTCTACAACCGTAATATATTCATGATATCCTAAACCAGATCCTCCATATTCCTCAGGCACTAATACCCCCATGAAACCCATTTCCCCCAGTTTTTTAAACAAATCAACTGGGAATATTTGTGCTTCATCCCATTCCATAATATAAGGTCTAATGTTTTTCTCTGCAAAATCTTTTATAGATTGAGCAATCATCGACTGTGTTTCGTTATAATCAAAATTCATTGTAGCTACTATTATTATTTAGAACTCCAAATATAAACTAATTATTTTTGCCTTATCGACAGCAAAAGCTTTATTTTTTACCAAATTCTCAATATTAATGAAATTTAGCTCTGAACCCAGAAAATACAATTTACTCCATCAAGCTCAATTTACCCCTTGCAAAGAACCATTCTTCTCCTCTAAATAAACCACCTATCTATAATCATAAGTTTCTTCCTGCACTTCACAACACCCCCACTTCTCTTCCTTTAAAACTACTTAAGCACCAGCCTTTCCTAATTCACCTCAAAGATTCCTGAGATCCTGTAACAAAAAAATCAACAAAGAACTTCCACATTCTCACCGTCTCAACTTCAGCTGTCATGACTGCTCTCCAATCCCCTGTCCAAAAGCCATACCTTAGCTTCTATTGCAGCAGACTAAAAAACATGGATCACTCTAACAAAAAAAATAAGCAATCCTAACACTCTTTTTAACTTCTCCTTTTTGACTTTTTTTCCATTGCTAAAAAAGCACCCTAACTTCAACAGTCCTAAAACGGCATAAAAAAAGTCCAGATTCAGTCTTTACCCACACCAAACAGCATTAAATTTTCTTAAAATTCATAAGCCGAAGCATATTTCTTCCATAGAATGTTCATTAACCGCATAAAAACATAGATAAATTACTACAATTTTAACAATAATCACCACCTGAAACCAAAAAATTTAAACTCGGCACTTTAGCGCTAATCCTACTATTAAAAGGGAAACGGCCTTGAAAAAGTTAAAAACACTCTTTTTGTAACTTAAACCTAAATTATTGTTTTTATTTTTTACAAAAAACTATACATTTGGAGCTTAATAATAATAAAACCCACATATATGTCAATTTGGAAAAGAAAACCATTAAATCAGCTATTGGCGGAAGCCGCTGATTCCGAAAAAGGATTAAAGAAAACATTAACGGCACCCGGATTGGTTGCCTTAGGAATTGGAGCTATTATTGGAGCTGGTTTATTTTCAATTACAGGCCTTGCAGCCTCAATGAATGCAGGTCCAGCAATCACAATTTCGTTTCTTGTTGCTGCATTTGGATGTGTTTTTGCAGGTTTATGTTATGCTGAGTTTTCTTCTATGATTCCAGTAGCCGGAAGTGCCTATACTTATTCTTTTGCTACAATGGGAGAATTTGTCGCTTGGATTATTGGATGGGATTTAGTTTTAGAATATGCCGTTGGAGCCGCCACGGTTTCCATCAGTTGGTCCAGATATTTTGGCAAATTCCTCAGTGGCTATGGTATTCATCTCAACGAGGCCTACATGCTTTCTCCTTTTGAAGGAGGAATCATTAATCTGCCTGCGGTGGCCATTGTTATGGTTATGTCCTTAATATTAATCAGAGGAACAAAAGAATCTGCTACCGTAAACAGTATTATCGTTTTATTAAAAGTTACAATTGTTTTGGTTTTTATTGCTGTGGGATGGCAGTACATCAGACCAGAAAATTACACACCATACATACCACAAAATACTGGGAAATTTGGTGAATTCGGTTTTTCCGGAATCATTAGAGCAGCCGCTATTGTATTTTTCGCTTATATTGGTTTTGATGCTGTATCTACAGCAGCGCAAGAAGCTAAAAACCCAAAAAGAGACATGCCTATTGGTATTTTATTATCATTAGCCATTTGTACCGTTTTATACATTCTATTTGCTCACGTAATGACAGGAGTTGTAAATTATCAAGCATTTGCTGGTAAAGACGGAATTGCACCTGTGGCCATTGCTGTTGAAGCTATGGGTCATGCAGGACCAAATGGTATGATTACTCCAGCTTATCCATGGTTAAACAACGCCATTTTACTTTCTATATTAGGTGGATACGCTTCTGTAATTTTAGTAATGCTAATGGGACAAAGTAGAGTATTTTTCTCTATGAGTAAAGATGGTTTAATGCCTAAAGTATTCTCTGAAGTTCACGCAAAATTCAGAACACCTGCTAAAAACAATTTATTGTTTATGGTTATTGTGAGTCTTTTCGCCGCTTTTGTTCCTGCACGAGTAGTAGGAGAAATGACCAGTATTGGTACTTTATTCGCTTTTATCCTTGTTTGTATTGGGGTATTGATTATGCGTAAAAAGATGCCAGATGCTCCAAGAGCTTTTAGAACTCCACTAGTTCCTTTTGTACCTATTGCAGGAGTCCTAGTATGTTTGTTTATGATGGTATTTTTACCACTAGATACTTGGATTAGACTTATTGCTTGGATGATGATTGGTTTTGACTTATACTTATTCTACGGAATGAAAAACAGTATACTAAACAAAGGAACATTTACTGCCAGCAGTTACAAAACTATTGCTTATTCTGGATTTTTTATGGTGATTGCCTTAGTGGTTGTCGCTTATATCAACCATCAAGACGCAAACGTTGATGGTACTTTCTTATATTATTTCTCTTTAGTGTTTGCAGCGATTCACGCTCTAATATTTGCCTATAGTTATAATAAAACAAGATAAGTAACAACTTCACATAAAAGAGGGCTATAAAGTAAATGAAATTACTTTATAGCCCTCTTTTTATTATATCCCTGTCTTAAGATCTACAAATCAAATACTGAAGTGCGCTTGGCACGAATTAAATCCTTTAATCGAATCCAAAAAGCCAAAGTAAGATAAACACCAAAGCCCAAACCCGCTGTTACAAACGAAATGTAAATAAAAAACAATCGCACACTAGTTACGCGCATTCCTAGTTTATCTGCCAACCTTGAAGACACATGAAAACCATATTTTTCGAAAAAGAATTTGAGTTTTAAAATAACTGACATGTCTTTAGTTTAGATTATTGACAAAAATACAAAATTACCTCAATAGATACAATTTAGCACAAGCACGAGCATCCGACAAAGCTTCGTGATGATTTAATTGAATCTTCATTTCACGGCAACAGTCGCTCAACTTCGTTGGCTTCAATCCCTTTGCCTTATAAATCTTAACAGTACATTCCCATCTTGGAGCAATGTTTAAATCTTCATACTGCAACCCATACAGCGCCATAGACTTCGCCAACACATTGCGATCAAAACTTTCGTTATGAGCCACGACAACCCTGTTTTTAAGGCGTTTTTCTATTTCAGGGTACACTTGCAAAAAAGACTTCGCATTTGCCGTATCACGAGGATAAATACCATGAACCTGAATAGTAAAAGGATTATACTCATTATTAGGCGGTTTAATCAAAGTGACAAATTCATCTACAATTATTCCATCTTCTACGGTTACTATACCTACAGAACACGGATGATAAGCCGTTGCTGTCTCAAAATCTATAGCGGTGAAATTCATTTTAAATAGAGTTAAGCTAAAAAAAATCCATAAATCTAATGAGTAAACTAGATCTATGGATTTCTAAATTTAATACAATCTTTTATTTTATAGAACCAATGATATCATATTTCGTAATGATATGATGGCTCCCATTTTCTAAATCAACCAAAACTGCATCGTTTTCCTTTGAAAAAAGCTTAGAAACTTCTTCTATTGGCGTTCCTAATTTCACAATTGGAAAAGGTTTCCCCATTACTTCTTTAATAGGTTTTTCCGCTACATTTTTATCCGCCACATAACTTCTAAACAAATCCGTTTCTCCAACAGAACCCACAAATCCATTAATATCCACTACAGGAATCTGTGAGATTTTATATTTACGCATACGTTCAATAGCATGTGAAACAAGTTCTTCTGTACGCACCACTATAAGCGGCTTGTCAATATGATCCTTGATAACATCTTCAGCCTTGGTCACATTTTCATCTAAAAACCCACGCTCACGCATCCAATCATCATTAAACATTTTCCCTACATAACGACTACCTGAATCGTGAAAAAGCACTACAACAACATCATCAGCCGTGAAGTGTTCCTTAAGCTGCAACAACCCTTTCACACAAGCACCCGCAGAATTACCCACAAAAATAGCTTCTTCAAGTGCAATTTTTCTAGTATAAACCGCAGCATCTTTATCCGTTACTTTCGTGAATCCATCGATTAAAGAAAAATCAACATTTTTAGGCAAAATATCTTCTCCAATCCCCTCTGTGATATACGAATAGATTTCATTTTCATCAAAGATCCCCGTTTCATGGTATTTTTTAAAAACAGAACCGTAGGTATCAATTCCCCAAATTTTAATGTTTGGATTCTTTTCTTTCAGGTATTTTCCAACCCCTGAAATCGTTCCACCCGTTCCTACTCCAACAACAAAATGTGTAATCTTTCCATCGGTTTGTTTCCAAATTTCCGGTCCAGTTTGCTCGTAATGTGCTAGTGAATTGGATAAGTTATCGTATTGATTAACATACCACGAATTAGGGGTTTCTTCCGCTAAACGCTTTGAAACCGAATAATAAGAACGTGGATCAGTTGGTTCAACATCCGTTGGACAAACTACTACTTTGGCACCTACAGCACGCAAAATATCCATTTTTTCTTTGGATTGTTTATCCGATATTACGCAAATTAATTTGTATCCTTTTATAATAGCCACTAGTGCCAATCCCATACCCGTATTTCCAGAAGTCCCTTCTATAATAGTTCCTCCAGGTTTCAAACGGCCATCCGCCTCTGCATCTTCAATCATCTTTACGGCCATTCTGTCTTTTACAGAATTACCAGGATTAAAAGTTTCGACTTTTGCCAATACTAAGGCATCAATTTCAGCAACAATTTTGTTGAGCTTTACCAATGGTGTATTACCAATTGTCTCTAAAATATTTTTTGAAAAGTCCATTTTATTTAAATTTTACTAATTTATTATTACTACAAGTAGCATCTTATTTTATTGAAAGAAATTCCAAACCAAACCAAATCGAATCGAAAAATCACGATACGGATTATTAGGCGCCGAATAGTAATCGCTTTTCGAGAAAAGCGCATTTACATGCTCTGCTTTGAAATAAAATCGGGTTTGACGAATTCTAGCATTCACAAACAAATCAAATAGAGGATAATTCCCTATTTCTTTGGTGTTTTGAACAAAAAACTCTCCCACAACAGGATTGTAATCGTTACCGTAATACTTACTGAAATAGTTCAAAATAATTCCACTTTGCATATACAAGGCCTTCTTAAAAAAGTAACCTGAATAATAGAAGGTATTTCTGGTAACCAAGTCAGGAACATTTAAAATCAAATCAGATTGATCTACCTTTTGATACAAGATGGTATTATCTAAAGCAAAACGACCAAATTTAAACTCTCGGCTTGCTTTAACAGACAAATAGTTAATCGCATTGCCATACTGAGCTGGATTCACGATTTGAACTTGATTTAATTTTTGATCTGGAGTTGATATGTCTGCAAAATACAAATGGTCTTTTAATACCGAATACTGAACCTCCGCATTTAACCAAGGTGTAAAAACATTAGCACTAATGGCATTTATTTTTTCATTCTTAAAATCATTCGACCAATTGTATTGAACATAACTACTTTGGTAAAGGTTAAAATTGTTATTAGGTAGTTTATTGATGTTTTGATATCTAAAATCAAACTTGATTCCCTCGTTTAGTTCGTATCTCAATTTTGCATCTAAATTAGATAACGACTCATTGGTAATGGATCTTGAATACAGAAATCGGCCGTTCCATTTATTCTTTTGATATTCGTACTGCCCTCCAACATTATTGAATTGTTGGTAGAGATTATTTGGTATTACCGATCCATCTTCTTTCACTATAATTCGATTGTAGCTGTAATTTGATCTGTAATCGTCAATGAAGAAATTAAATTTCCCTAAAAGCACATTCTCATAAGCAAGACCAACTTTATTGTATAATTTTTCAAAATGGGTTTGATCATTGATACCATTATTTACATAAGCCTCTCCGAATCGCTGAACCGGCAAATTATCTACGGTAGAAACAACGGTTGCTTGATTGTATTCGTAAAACTTATTCTCATAATTAAACTGATGAGACAGATATAAATTATTATCTCCTTCTTTTGGATTTATTCTAAAAGCATGATCAAAAAACAAACGTTTACCTTTTAAAAAGGATTTTGCATCTGTTAAATAAACCTGTAGTCGTTGACGGTTTTTAAAATCCGTATTGCCACTTTCAAAATCCTCAGCGGTCGTAATCCCACCATTTTCTTGATTTAAGATATCTTGATAGGTGTAATGCGCATTTAAACTATATCTTTTATCGGTAGTAAAATAACTCGTTGTGAATCTAAAATTTCCCGTACTTGCTAATTGATTTATATACGCTCCCTCAGAACGTAAACCTCTATAAGCAATAGAAAAATTCAGATTTTTAGAGGTGTTTAAAGTTATAAACGAATCCACATTTTGTCCTTTGTTTATTGTGGTATTAAAAAACAATTCCGTTAAGGGAGTAGCCACTGAATAATAGTGAATTTGATTGGCCTCCAAAAAGTTAAAGTGCTTGCCTTTAAAACCAAGTTCAGGATAGGGCGAAAAATCAGTCAAACTATATTGCAAGGTATTGTAGGTCTGCCCAATATTAGAAAAAGACAACAAGCCAAAATCATCCTTTCGAAGGTAATTTTGCTTATAGGCACTTTTTATCGTTAATGAAGTATCTACATAAGTAGTATCGTGCTCTAAGGTGATAATTTGGTATTGATCTATGGTGGCTATTTTGGCTTTCCTCTTCTTAACAGTATCCGTAATACTCGAATACTTTGTATTCATGTCCAAATTCTTTTTAGGAGTAGGTTTTGTTTGAGAAAACAATAAAGTTGGTACAACTAATAGATATAGAAAAATGAATATTCTCATTTGATGCATTTGTATGTAATTATTTCGACAAAATTTAGTCAAGCAAAGGTAAAAGATAAAAGCGTATAAATAAAAAAACATCATAGATAATATAGCCCCACTACCATTACTAGATTAGAAAACGAAAACCCCGATAACAAAAGTATCGGGGCTCTCAAAAAAAAATCAAAATATTTATTGTTTAGTACCCAGCTGGATTCAAATTAATTTCAAACTTCTCAATAGTACGTAAAGATCAATTCCGTAACTGGGTACCCGAATAAATTTCATTTAAACTTATTACAGTTCATTTTGAACCACTAATGGATTAGCATTGATCTCAGCTCTAGGGATCAACCACTGCCATCTTTTATCCGTTGCCGGAACACTCATCACTCCATTGGTAAGTCCAGAATCATGATTAGCACCTGTTCTATCCAAAGCAGAATTGGTTCTCTTTAAATCATAAAATCTAAATCCTTCACCCCATAATTCAATTCTTCTTTGAAACCAAATTTCATCTACTAAGGCTTGACCAGTATTGACAGACAAAACATAAGAAGGGTTCCTACTTTTTACCAAAGTAAACAATACTGTATTGGCATCAGCTAATCCTAATCTTGCTTTTGCCTCCGCTTCAATAAGGTACATTTCAGCTACACGCATATAAGGAACATCACACCTACTATCCCCTGTACTGATCGATAAAAATTTCTGGCTTGTATATGGGAACTTCGTATAAGTTGAAGGCAAATTTAAGGCAGTATGTTTACCTGTTTTATCAAACAAAGTAGAACGTACATCTGTAGTAGGAATTAAATTATAAAGCTTACTATTGATGGCTTTGGGACAAGAACGAATAACAGTTGAATTGTAATTTCTAGACATATAAGCACCGAAATTACCAAAGTAGTCCGTTTGAACTTCATTGATATGGCTTCCCCACATCCACTCCACATTATTAAAGTCATTAAATCCTTTCACGTATTCAGCTGCATTCATTAAAGTGCGACCTGCTTTTGCTTTAGCAGCATAGTCGGCAGCTATAGCCCAATTTCCTTGCGTTAAAGCAACCCTAGCTTTTAAACCTTGAGCCACTTTTAAATCCAAATGCGAATTGTTCAATTTTGAAAAACCAACCAATAAAACATTGGCTTCATCTAAATCTTTGTTGATTTGTGTATACACCTCTTCCACTGTAGAACGAGCAAAAGCTTCATTTCCTACTGTTAAAACAACAGGAACTCCTAGTTGTGTATTGGTTGTTCCGTTTACATACCTTTTTCCATAGATTTGCACCAATTGATAGTGCGCAAAAGCTCTATAAAGCAAAGCTTGTCCTTTTACTATCTTTTTGTCTTCCTCTGGACCAACTGCTGCATCGGTAGCATTAATGATTGTATTGGCATTTCTGATGATTCTATAGTAGGTTCTATACGGAAATCTAATGTCTTGTGCGGCTTCATTGGCCATACCATTCCAGTTATACACTTGTAAAAAATAACCATTACTAACCGGAAAAATAACATCATCTCCTGCGATGTCCATTTGTTGCATCAAGCCCCCTAATCCATTCTCATTTTGATTGGATTCGTATCGTACATATAAGGATCTATGAATACCATTTAGGGTCGTCATTAAATTTTCCGTCGTTTTGGTAGCCGCCTCATAATCCACAAATTCAGTCGGTTTTTTATCTAAAAAATCATCAGAACAAGAAGCGAGTGTTACAACTGAAATAGCAAGAAGTAGCTGTTTTATATATTTTGATTTCATAATATTATTTATTAAAAGTTTAAGTTTAAACCTAATGTAATCACTCTAGAAGGTGTATACCTATTTTGAGTCGTTCCATTAAAAGTTTGACTTGGATCCATTCCTTGACGTTTACTAGACAATAGTAAATTTTCACCATTTACGTACAACGTCGCATTGTCTACACCAATTTTAGAAACAAGATCCGATGGCATTTTGTACGACAAATTAACTTGTCGCAAAGACAAATAATCAGAGCTTACTAACCATCTATCAGAAGCTGCACTAGACTGGGTATTTCTGTTGATGTCCATTCTCGGAACATTGGTAATATCCCCTGGTTTTTGCCATCTGTCAAGCGCATCAACACTTAAAGCCGAACCGTAGGTAACTCCTGAATGCATAAGAGCTAAATAGTTAGAATCATACATCATTCCACCAATTTGATAAGCAAATAACACCTCTAATTTTAAACCTTTGTACTCCACATTAGTTCCAAAAGTTCCAAATAAATCAGGAATGGCTGAATCTGCATAATGGAACAAGGCCTTATTTGGATCTGTAGTTACATTAACCCCATTTACCACTCTTTGAACAGCATCACCAGCAACTATTAATTTAGGATCTGAAACATATAAAGCATATCCATCTGTAGCATCTACACCATACCAATCTCTTAACCAATAATCGTAGATAGATTGACCAGCCATTAGTTTTTTAGTCCCATTGATGATTTCTTTTTGCGGTAATTTTGTGATCTCATTTTTAATGGTAGAAGCATTCACATTTAATCCCCAAGAGAAATCATTTGTTTTTAAAACAACTGCATCTAATGAAACCTCAAAACCTTTATTTGACATAGATCCGATATTTTCTACTCTTTCGTCTAAACCTGAAGACAATGGATTTGGTACTGAAAAGATCAAACCATCTGTATTTCTGTTGTAATACTCCACACTACCCTTAAGTCTGTTATTAAACAAACCAAATTCAACCGCTAGATCTTTTTGTGTGTTTTTTTCCCAAACCAAATTAGGCGAACCTTGTGCATTGGTTACAATACCACCTTCATTACCATTATCATAACCCAAGCTAAAGGTTGGCTGACTCACATAGAAACTCAAGGCATCATTACTAGTATGAGAATCATTACCCACTTCCCCTATCGAAGCTCTTAACTTTAATTCATTAATCCATGAACTATTCTCCAAGAAACTTTCTCTAGAAAGAACCCAAGCTCCTCCAACTGACCAGAAATTCCCCCAACGATTGTCTTTTGAAAATTTAGACGAACCGTCTCTTCTTAAAGAAGCAGACAAAATATATTTGTCTTTATAATCGTAACCTAATCTAGAAAAATAAGATTCAGTACTGTAATTTCTAGTGTAAGACGATAAATCAGTGGTTGTAGCATAATTGATAAATTCAGGATTATCAGGAGTAACTTGTCCGGTTTTTGTTCCCGTTAACCACTCTCTTTCATAATCAAAACTCTCATGACCTAACAAAACGGACACATTATGATCTCCAATTTTTTTAGTATAATTCAATAATTGATTGTAGGTAACACCCGTTATCACTCTATTTTCTTTTGCGATTAATCCTGTTGGAGCTCCATCCCCAATTTCAGTATTATACGTATAAGTTCTATTATAGTAGGTCTTATCTAAAGCGGCATTAATGGTAAATTTGAAATCTCTTAAAAATTTAAACTCCGCAAAGGTTCTAGCAGAAAGCGCTAATCCTTTTTGATTATCGGTATTGTTTAACGTTTCATAAACAATGTTTCTACCGTTTGAAGCTCCCGAGCCTCTAGCTCTTGAGAAAACTTTATTCCCCAAAGCGTCATAGATAAAGTCTCCATTTGTCGCGTGTTCATGAACAGGGTAAATTGGCCCCATGGTTCTAATGGTTCTAAATGGGTTATTAAAAGAAGAACTATTATCAACACCATCTACAGCTAAATTTGAATCTGTAGTCGTTCCTGATAAGTTAATCCCGGTCTTGAACCAGTCGTTAAAAGTGGTATTCACATTTAAACGCGCTGCAATCCTTTCGTAATCCGACTTTTGAATATATCCATCTTCATTCAAATACCCTAATGAAGCAAAATAATTCGATTTCTCAGATTTACCTTGGTATGAAAAGTCCACATTTTGACGAACTCCTGCTCTTTCTAATGGTGCTGCCCAATCCAAATCCTGAGGATACAATAAGCTTGCTTTAGGATTTAATTTCCCATCTGTACCTACAATTTCTCCATTAGGAACATTAAAAGGGTTTGTTATTAAAACCACAGGAACTCTACCAGAAGCATAGGTATTTGCTGCATCAAGTTGCGCTGGTGTCCCCATAGCGCGACTATTTCTGATAGCCTCCCATTCTAATGGGTAATATTGCATGGCATCTACTCTCTCATATTCTTTAATCATTCTTGAAGTCATACCTTGACTTACATTTAATGAGAATTTATCTTTTGATGATTTTCCTGTTTTTGTCGTAATAATCACAACACCATTGGCCGCTTTTGAACCGTAAAGCGAAGTAGATGAAGCATCTTTAAGAACTGACAAACTCTCGATATCATTTGAATTCAAAGTACTAATATCGCCCGCAAACGGCACACCGTCTACAACATACAAAGGAGTGTTAGATCCGTTCACAGAACTAAAACCTCTAATCCTAATCGCTGGAGCCGAACCTGGTTGTCCTGCAGCACTTTGTATCTGAACTCCTGCAGTCGCACCTTCGATAGCAGATAAAACATTCGTTAATGGTCTTTTATTCAAATCTTCCCCTTTAATTGATACCGCTGATCCTGTGTATGAACTCTTTTTAGCCTGACCATACGCGATCACAACAACCTCCTCTAAGGCTTTTCCTGAATCTTTCATTTTAACATTAACTGTCGAAGATGGCCCTACCACAACAGTGATTTGATCCATTCCTACATAAGAAAAAACAAGCACATCTCCCGCTTTTGCTTTAATGGAAAAACCTCCATCAAAATCCGTTTGTGTGCTAACTTTCGATCCTCTAACGTTGATATTCACTCCTGGAATAACTCCCGTATCACCAGAAACAATACCCGAAACAGTCTTCTCCTGAGCAAAAGAAACCTGCATAGATAACGCTACTAACAGCGTAAAGATCCATTTAAATTTAAATTTCATTTTTTTAGTTTGTTTTGAATTAGTATGCGGCAAACATCTTAATTATTTCTTAAAATTACAAGCCTGTTTTAACACTAAAGCCTCAATTCATTAACAATGACTTAACATATGTTTTTACAAAAACAACAAATTCACAGAAAAATAGCGTTATTCATAACAATAAACCCAAATAAAACACGTTTAATCACAAAATTCTTTAACAAATAATTAACATTTTACTATCGTATAAAACTTACTATTTTCTATCTAAAACCGCCTAAAACTCATCTTTTTCTTAGTAAAAAACAGTCCAAAAAAAACCAATTCCTCCCGAACCCACTTCTCCTTTTCTTTTTTTATCGATAATCCGAAAGAGTTTCTCCCTGAACTGGATGGTTAAATAAAAATCCAAGTATGTTTTGGACCGTTTATTTCCATAGTGTTTTACTCCTGTTTTTCGAAAAAAAAATATAATATTTGTCATCTAAAATTCAAAAAAATGCTTGAAAAAAATTTCTCAGGATATTCTCTAGAAACCGGTACTGACGAAGCAGGTCGTGGTTGTCTAGCGGGACCTGTAACAGCTGCTGCTGTAATTTTACCTCTTGGTTTTGAAAATCAGTTTTTGAATGATAGTAAACAGTTGTCCGAAAAAACGAGAATTCTTCTAAAACCGATCATTGAACAGCACGCTATTTCATTTGCCGTTACGCATTTGCACCCCAATGAAATTGATGAAATAAACATTTTAAACGCTTCAATGAAAGGCATGCAGGAATGTATCCTGAAACTCAATCAAGTTCCTGAATATATTATTGTAGACGGAAATCGCGCCCTGAATGCTAAATTAGGTCTAAAGAATACTACTGGGAAAAAGTTCACGAAAAAGGAAATCGAACTATTAAAGTCCATTCCCAATCAAAGCATTATAAAAGGAGATTCAAAATATTTAAGTATCGCAGCGGCTTCTGTATTAGCCAAAACCTATCGTGATGAATATATGGATCGCATCCATGAGGAATACCCCATGTATAACTGGAAGAAAAACAAAGGCTACCCCACTAAGGAACATCGAGAAGCCATTAGAAAGTATGGCACTACTAAATACCATCGGATGAGCTTTAAACTGCTACCCGATCAATTGCAGTTTGACTTTGAATAAAAACACAAAATGCTGAAGAAATATCCTTTTTAACTTGGTTATTTTCTTCAGCATTTTTTTTAATCTGCTCTATTTCAAGAATATTTCTACACAAATTCAGCTTCAAACAACTGTGTCAAATGTTTAATGATTTTGGCTTTTACTTCCGCTTCATCGACTTTTTCAACGCCGAGTTCCACCTGTAGTGAAGTAACCCCTTTACCACGAATTCCACATGGAATAATATTATCAAAATAACCTAAATCCACATTTACATTTAAAGCAAATCCATGCATGGTCACCCAACGTGAAGCACGTACACCAAGGGCACATATTTTTCTAGCAAAAGGAGTTCCTACACCTAACCAAACTCCCGTTTCTCCTTCACTTCTACCGCATGTTAAGCCATATTCTCCAAGGGTCAATATGATGGACTCTTCTAGAAAACGCAAGTATTTATGAATATCTGTAAAGAAATTCTCCAAATCCAAAATAGGATAACCTACTATTTGTCCTGGACCGTGATACGTAATATCACCACCTCGGTTGATTTTATAAAAGGTCGCTCCTTTGGCTTCGAGTTGCTTTTCATTTAATAACAAGTTCTCCAAATCGCCACTCTTACCAAGGGTATAAACATGTGGATGCTCTACAAACAACAAATAATTGGGTGTGGGCAAATCGAGTTCTTCTCTTCTGTTCTTTATTTTTAGGTCGACTATATCTTTAAATAGCTCTTCTTGATACTCCCAGGTCGATTTATAATCTTTACTTCCTAAATCTTGTAGTTGAATTTTTTTATTCATTTTTATTATTTTTCAAACTCTACGTCAAAGTTAAGTTTATCGGGATTCTCCATATAATCAGTGAAAGAGTATTGAATGGTAACGGTTTTTCGATCCTCACTGAACAAAGCCGTAGGATTGGATACTTTTTTGATTGGCTTAGGAAAGTGATATTTGATGATATAGTTCGATGAACTAAAAATCATTTTAGACATATCCGTTGCGGCAGCCGTATCCTTTGCTTTCTCCGCCATTTTTTTTGTGTCGATTATGGCTTTACGTGTAAATTTCTTTCCGTCATAGGTATAACTTAACTTACTGCTATTATCTCCTAGACCTCCAGAAAAGGGAGTTGCTGTGTTGCTAGTACCTTCTAGTTTTTGAAGTGCGCTCATCGTCTGTAAGGCATCCTGCAATTCGCTTACACTTTTAAAATCAGTAGAAAAAGCCATTAAAAACTCTTTTTTCTCAGCGTTCATTTTAGTATGAACCACAAAATTCTCTAGTTTCTTAAGCTCTTTTTGTTCCTCAGGAGATAATTTGGCTATACTATCTTTTTTCTCTTCAAATAACTGTTTGAACGTAAAAGTGGAATCTATATTTTTTTTTGCATCGGTGCCCATTTGATCACCAATTTGATTTCCTGCCATCGACATAAGAGAAGAACCATCCATGTCTAAAGAAAATTTTCCAGTCCCATTATCGTTTAGATAAATGTTCTCGGTAAAAGTGCAACTTGTAAGTGTCACTAAAAAGAAAGAAAAACTAAGTAATTTGTATAATTTCATAGTGGGTAATTTTTCATCAAAGATACGAACTCTCTTTATAATTGCTTTAATCATAATTAAAGTCTGTGCTTTTTTTCACGAGTCCAACGGTGATCGAACAACTAGTAACAACCTCTTACTCTAATACCACTTCTAAACTTGTCATTTCGGGCTGCTTCAAACAGTCTGAAAGTTGAAACTCCACTGCTAATGATTTTTTATCTAAACTTATAACTGCCTTGTCATTTGATACTGATATTATTTTTCTCGGAAAATAATAACGCAAAACATAAGATTGCGCCAGTTTTTGCGCTTTATAACGGGTACGTAATTTCGTAAATTGCTCTTTTGTTTTTTGAAGTTCGGTTTGATTGGTGATAGATACCAAACGTTTAAAAACTTTACCATCAAAATGATACTCGATTTTGTAATAATGATTTTCGGCTGTTAAAGCATAGTTGTTTTTAAGATCGTCAGCATAAGCTTCGGCTTTGTATAAATCTGCAACCTCTGAAACGCTATTAAAATCTTGTGTAATTATCGTTCTAAATTCTTTTTCAAAAGAACTCTTTTTGATATGTGCTTTCACATTGGCATATTTTTGAAACAATCGCCTCTCATCGAGCGTATATTTCAAAAAGGTCTCGTTGTATTTGGTGATATAGTCCTTAAAAACATAAGTAGTATCTTTAAAGACCTCTTCTTTTGAGTAATTTTCACCAGCCACTTGCATATAACTATTTTCGTCCCTGAGCTCTACAACCTCAATGTTTCCACTTCCGTCTGCATTAATATGAATAGTTTCCGTGACTTGACAACCTGAGAGAAAAACAATTATTATTAAAACGAAAAGGTATTTCATTATTTGAAGATGCTGAGATTTTGAACAGCTAAGATACCATGTTTTCATTTGTGATTCGTTTCGTACAAAAAAAACAGCCTCAATTTGTTGGATATCTCCTTTACAACGAATTTTTACATGTTCCTTTTTCTAACCTAAACTTGAAAACAACAGCTACTTTTTTCTTGTTTTTCAACAAAAAGGATACCGATCATTAGCCCAACTCAAGCCAATTGAACGAACTCAAACCCGAGCGTTAAAAAACCTTGATACTTAGGGCTGAAACTGAAACAAAAATTTTATCTTTGCACTCTTAAAAAAGAGCACAAAATGGCATTATCAGAACAAGAAATCATCCGAAGAGAAAAACTTCAAAACTTACGTAACTTAGGAATCAATCCTTATCCAGCTAATCTTTTTCCTGTAAATCATACTTCAAAGCAAATTAAGGAGTCTTTTGAAGAAGGTAAGAAGGTGATTGTTGCCGGACGTTTGATGAGTGTTAGAGATCAAGGGAAAGCTTGTTTTGCTGAATTGCAAGATAGCGAAGGACGTATACAATTGTACGTTAATCGTGATGTTTTGTGTGAAGGTGATGATAAAACTTTATACAATCAGGTATTTAAAAAACTAACTGATTTAGGTGACTTTATCGGTATTGAAGGAGAATTGTTTACTACTAAAGTTGGTGCACAATGTATTCGTGTAGACGGATTTACTTTTTTAAGTAAAACGTTACGCCCGCTACCGTTGCCTAAAATTGATGAAGATGGAAACGTACACGACGCTTTTAATGATCCTGAGTTACGATACAGAATGCGTTATGTAGATTTAACAGTGAATCAACATGTTAAAGAAAACTTCATCAAACGCACAAAGTTGTATACCGCTATGCGTGGTTATTTTAATGATGCAGGATATCTAGAGGTAGAAACTCCGGTTTTACAATCTATTCCAGGTGGTGCTGCAGCCCGTCCATTTATCACACACCATAATTCGCTTGATATCCCGCTTTATATGCGTATTGCGAACGAATTGTATTTAAAAAGATTAATTGTTGGTGGTTTTGAAGGGGTTTATGAATTCTCAAAAAACTTCAGAAATGAAGGAATGGACAGAACACATAATCCTGAATTTACCGCTATGGAAATATATGTAGCCTACAAAGACTACAATTGGATGATGGAATTTGCAGAAGGCTTACTTGAGCATTGTGCTATTGCAGTAAATGGAACTAGTGAAGTAACTTTTGGTGAGCATCAAATCAATTTCAAAGCACCTTATGCTCGTGTAACGATGACCGATTCGATCAAACATTTTACTGGTTTTGATATTTCAGGAAAAAGTGAAGACGAATTATTTGAAGCGGCAAAAGGAATGGGAATTGACGTGAACAAAACAATGGGGAAAGGAAAATTGATTGATGAAATTTTCGGTGCTAAATGCGAAGGAAACTACATCCAACCAACTTTCATTACCGATTATCCTAAAGAAATGTCACCTTTATGTAAAGAACACCGTGACAATCCAGAACTTACAGAACGTTTTGAATTAATGGTTTGTGGTAAAGAAATAGCGAATGCTTACTCTGAATTAAATGACCCAATTGATCAACGCGAACGTTTTGAAGACCAAATGCGTTTGGCTGAAAAAGGGGATGACGAAGCAAATGGTGTAATTGATGAAGATTTCTTAAGAGCATTAGAATACGGTATGCCTCCAACCTCTGGAATGGGAATTGGAATGGACCGTTTGATTATGTACCTAACCAATAATGCTTCAATTCAAGAAGTTTTATTCTTCCCGCAAATGCGACCAGAAAAAAAACTAGCGCAAATTGAATTGACTGACGAAGAGAAATTAATCGTTGATTTACTAAAAGCGAACGAAAATAAATTGGATTTAGCACAACTAAAAGTAAACGCCAATTTAAGCGGTAAAAAATGGGATGCTGCTATGAAAAACCTATCTAAACATGGTTTGACTAAAGTCGCTGTTGAAGGTGACTTTAAAATGGTGGAATTAGTAGGATAGTTTTTTTATCTAAAAAAAATAGAGCCCGACACGTTTTTACAACATGTCGGGCTTTTTATTTCTATCTAACTATAACTTCTAAAACGAGTACTTTCGGCTTTTCTTAGCATGGATATCTAAAACCTTAGTACTTTCTTTCAAATCTAGGCCTTTCCATTTTTCCTGAACAGAGGGGTTGGACGGATATTTTCCGTTTTTCATTTTTACAAGATGAAATATACCTCCGCTTTCCATGATTAGATCGTAATAGTTCTCCGTTGCTGAAGTGGCTACAAAAATGGGGAAATTGGTTACTGTGAAAGAGTTCATTAAACTTCCGTCAGGATTTAAAACATAAGCTGAACAACCACCGCTGCCGCAGAAGTATGGATTCGAAAACCCCACGAAGTATTCATTTTTCTTGTCGTTATTTAAATCGAAAGCTTCATAATAAAAAAATCTATTATCCATTGTCATTGCTGGTAAATCTTTTTTCAATAAAACCAAAAGCTGTTTACGAATCAATCCCACAGCCTTATCATCTCTTGGAGGGGCATCACTTAAATCAGCAGCTCCTGTAACTGTTTTGGATAATGTATCTTCAGCAATGGTCTTAATAATCCCCTTTCTTGCTGTCTTTTCTTTGTTCTGACAGGAACACATGGCCATAATCACGAACAATATTAAAATTTTATTTCTCATCGTTTCTTTTTTTAATTCTAATAATATGCTTTTACACCAGTAAAGCTGCTTTATTGTCTATATCATTTTTAGCCAATAACGATTTTATATTCCTAAAGGTTATCAAAGCAATCTGCATTAAAGCTTCGTTGGTGAAAAAGGCCTGATGCGCCGTAACTAAAACATTTGGAAAACTCATTAAACGCTGAATGGCGTCATCCTGAATAATATCCTCGGAAAGATCTCTAAAAAATAGTTTCTCTTCCTGTTCGTAAACATCTATTCCTAAATACCCTATTTTACCCTCTTTTAAACCTTCAATAACTGCCGCAGTCTGGATTAACCCTCCTCTACTTGTATTAATAAGCATTACATGGTCTTTCATCAGCGAAATTGACTTT
Source organism: Flavobacterium sp. OHVDL-2026-0007 (assembly GCF_059882335.1). NCBI lineage: Bacteria > Pseudomonadati > Bacteroidota > Flavobacteriia > Flavobacteriales > Flavobacteriaceae > Flavobacterium > Flavobacterium sp. OHVDL-2026-0007. Next base: position 4,078,010 of record NZ_CM187612.1, on the reverse strand, counting down.
GCATTGATCACATGTTTGGTTTGCTCATTTAAAGGACAGTGCAATGAAATAATATCACTCGATTTAAAGATTTCATCAAGAGATACAAAATCAACTCCGTCTTTTTCCATTTCTGGACTGATCACTATATCATAGGCCAATACTTTACATCCGAAACCTAGGGCAATTTTAGTAAAAGCTTTTCCGATATTTCCTGTTCCAATAATGCCAACCGTTTTTTCAAATAAATCAAAACCTAATAGTCCGTTAAGCGAGAAATTTTGTTCACGTACCCTGTTATACGCTTTATGTGTTTTTCTATTTAAAGTCAAAATCATTGCCATTGCATGTTCTGCAACTGCCTGAGGCGAATAGGCCGGAACACGACAGACTTTAATATTATATTTTTTAGCCGCTTCTAAATCGACATTATTAAAGCCGGCACAACGCAGGGCAATAATTTTGACGCTTTTATCGGCCAATTGTTTAATCACAGCCTCATTTACAATATCATTTACAAAAACACAGACAATTGTGGCATTTTCGATTAAAACAACGGTTTTTAGATTGAGCTGTGTTTCGTGAAATTCCAATTCAAAACCAAACTCGTCATTGTACTTATTAAAGAATGTTTTATCGTAAGCTTGTGTTGAAAAAAAAGCAATTTTTTTATTATTATTTGCTGCTGTATTTAAATTCATGATGGGCTATTTTCTATATCCTTACTCTTGTTATTTCATTAAAATTAAGCAAAATAATGCTGTAATTGTAGCACTAGACAAATGTTTTAATAATTTACACTTCAATATGTTAAATAAACTACAATTCCAAACCATCCAATTAAACCTATTACACATTTGTAAGTCTTATTGCTATAACCTTTAAAAAAACTTAACATTATGAAAAAATTATTTATTGCAGCTTTGTTATTTGTGGGAATGGCAAGTTTTGCACAAAATGCTGATGAAAATCCCCCTCGTGAGCCAAGAGAAAGATTAACTCCGGAGCAACGTAATGAAAAACAATTACAGAGGATGACTACGCAATTGAACTTAGATGCTAATCAACAAGCTCAAGTAAAACAATTTTTAGCAGAAAAAAGTGCTAAGGCAGAAAAATCAAGAGCAATCAGACAAGAAAGAAAAGATAGCAATACCAAACTCACTGCTGAGGAAAAAGCGGCTTTCCAAAAACAATGGGCGGATGAAATAGCAGCTAATGATGCAAAAATAAAATCTATTTTGAATGCCGACCAATATCAAAAATGGACCACTATGCAAGCCGAAAGTAGACAAAGAATGAAAGGAAAAATGTAAAAGCATCAAAAGATAAAATTACTTTATCTTATTTTAGCATAACAAAAAAGAGGCTTTCGCCTCTTTTTTATTGGTGTTTTTATTTTGGATTTAATACTAAATCTATTCTTTTAATACAATCTTCAAAATGATATTTTGTTTCGGTATTTACAGGTTTTGCTTTAGCAGCTTGAAGTATCGTTTTCAAGACATTCAATTCACCTCGAACTAGAGCCCTTAAATCGGATTGTGCTACATTATAATAAACTGTACCTCTATCAGTGGGCTTCATCTCCTCCGTCATTAAAGCGGCCATTCTATCAATATAGGCACGCTGTAAGTTTCTTCTATAAATCGTCACATTACCAGAAAAACTCGCTTCTTTCCAAATTCCTTTGCGAGTATCTTTAAACAAATCTAGCGCTTTATAGGTGTCTAACCCCAGAATCTCATTATCCATCAATCGTCCAATACGTCCTACACTTAACAAATTATTCAAATGCCTGGCTTGAAGACTTCTAAACCTTTCGGTATATCCTGCATAATCAGTATTTTTAAGAGTATTCATATTGACAATCCATGTAGGCGAAGCGAAAGCATTTGCCTGTAACCAATTCATTGCTTCTATTTGTTTTACTTTTGGTACCACTTCATAAACACTTCCTGCCTGATTTGGATTTTTGGTATTTTCATACACTCCACCTACATTGGTCACGACATGTCCCACGTATCTACTCCAAACATCCAATAATTCTTTATATAATTCATCTAGGTCTTGATAATTATTGGTCACATTACTGGTCCACTCATTTAAATGATTGGCCACGTATTCCAGATTTTTAAGTCCATAAGTACTGGCCTTCATCGAATTATTCCCGATATCTTCTGTTTGCGAAGAAGGATCAAAAACACTGCTTTGTTTTCCGTATTTATAAATAGGATTCCCCGCTTTATCCACTATCCATTTATCTAAAATAGAAGATTCGGCTTCAGGTGATTTGACATTGGGAATTACTCGATATCCCCAATTCAAAGCATAATGATCGTAGGCACCCATCTTACGGATAAAACGGATATTCTTATCTCCAGGCTGCGCAATATAATTAAATCGAGCATAATCCATAATACTCGCCGCTATACCATTTTCCTGCGTAAAAGCACCATTTCGATAACTCTCCGTATCAAAAGCACAACTTGCTCCCATATTATGCGGAAAACCCAAGGCATGTCCTACTTCATGAGCAATCACCATACGCATCATATCTCCCATTTCTTCGTCGCTAGTTTGTAACGTTCTCGCCGATGGATTAGCAGCTCCAGTTTCTAACAAATAGCGGTTTCTATAGGAACGCAAATGATTGTGATACCAGATCACATCACTTTCAATAATCTCACCAGTTCTAGGGTCCGAAACACTTGGTCCAACCGCATTTCTGGTGGTACTTGCTACATAACGAATAACCGAATAGCGAACATCTTCCGGACTAAAATCAGGATCTTCTTCTTTTGTTGGGGCATCTCTTGCTATAATCGCATTCTTAAAACCAGCCGTTTCAAAAGGTTTTTGCCATTCTTCAATTCCTAATTTGATATACTTTCGCAATTTTTCAGGCGTCGCAGGATCTAAATAATAAACAATAGGTTTTATGGGTTCTACCAACTCTCCTCTAGCGTAAGCTTCCGGATCTTTAGGTTCTAGACGCCAACGACGGATATAGGTTTTAAGGTCCGATTTTAATTCATTACTACCATAGTCGTACTGACTCATGGTAAACCAACCCACTCTTGGATCCGCCAACCTTGGTTTCATAGGTACCTCCGGTAATAAAATCATCGATTGATTCATCTGAATACTGATCGATTCAGTTTCTTCTAACATCGATGGTTTCGCAGCATTGTAAGTCATATCCTGAATCACTTCGATATTCATTGGAAAACTTTTAATGGTGTTGATAAAACTTCTTGAATCATCAAGTCCTCTAACCTTATTAGCCTCACGCATTTCTGCAGATATGCCACTGATCGCCTTTACATCAGTGCTATAAAATTTAGTAACGTCGATCACTGTATTGGCTGAGTCCTTACTAAACGACACAATATCAAAAGCAAATAGTGTTGGCTCATAATTATTGGACTTAACTGAAATGCTAATCGGCAAGCTATCATTGGCTACGGCATTATAGGATTTTGACTTGATGAGAATTTTATCCTGAAATCGTTGCCATACAATCAATTGTTCGTTGGTTTCCGAACCTGCATTAACATAACCACCTCCTAAATTAGCAGGCAACTTTGACAATCGACTCACTAAGAGCATGTCCTTGTTTAAATATTTGTTTGGAATTTCGAAATAGTACTTTTTATCGACTTTATGCACCGTAAAAAGCCCTTGATCTGAAATAGCTTCTTTGGTAATTACTTTGCTATATTCTTTAATGCTTGACTCCGGTTTCTTTTCTGGAGTCACTACTGCAGCTTCGTCTTTTTGGGATTTTTTCTTTTTAGATTGGGCAAATTGGTTGGTAGGAAATAGCGCAAAAGCAGCTATTGTAGTAAAAATGAAAAACTTATTCATTCATAGCAGGTTTAATGGTTATTTAATATAACAAAAGTAGTTTTTTGATCCCCAATCTATAGATAGCAATCATTTCTTTACTCTAATTAGCTATTGCGAATTTAATTAAAAAAAGGCTCTACTTTGTTAAAAAAGTAAAGCCTTATAGGGAAAAGCTAATTAGAGTAGCTGAAAATTAAAATGTCTTTGATACTTTATCAATCGCCTGGATTGTAAAATCTAAATCCTCATAGGTTAAGGCATCCGTAATAAACCAAGTCTCATAGGCAGAAGGTGCTATGTATACGCCTTCTTGCAATAATCCGTGGAAAAACTTTTTGAAGGTTTCATTATCTCCTTTTGCAGCGGTTTGAAAATCAACCACTGGATCGGCATCAAAATGCACTGATATCATCGAACCGACTCTGTTTATGGTAAAGGCAACCTTATTGGCTTTTAATACCTTGTCTATTCCTGAGGCCAAATAAGCAGTTTTTTCTTCTAAACGATCAAAGATAGCACGATCATTGTCTAAGGCTTGTAACATGGCCAATCCTGCAGCCATAGCTAAAGGATTTCCAGATAAGGTTCCTGCTTGATAAACTGGTCCAAGAGGAGCTAGATAATTCATGATTTCGGCACGAGCAGCGAAAGCACCAACAGGTAATCCTCCACCAATTACTTTTCCGAAAGTCACAATATCTGCATTGATATTAAACAATTCTTGTACGCCACCACGAGCCAAACGGAAACCTGTCATTACCTCATCAAAAATCAATAAAATCCCGTTTGCAGTACACAATTCTCTTAATCCTTGCAAGAAACCTTCTTGAGGTGGAATACAACCCATATTCCCTGCAACAGGCTCAATAATAATGGCCGCGATTTCGTTTTTATTTGCTTCAATTAAAGTACTTACGTTCTCCAAATCATTGTATTTGGCTAACAAAGTATCTTTAGCAGTTCCTTCCGTTACTCCAGGACTATTTGGTGATCCAAAAGTTACGGCTCCACTTCCTGCCTGAATCAAAAACGAATCAGAATGTCCATGGTAGCAACCTGCAAATTTAATTATTTTATCTCTTTTAGTAAATCCACGAGCCAAACGGATGGCACTCATACAAGCTTCTGTACCCGAATTTACGAATCTAATTTTATCTATATTAGGAACCATAGCCACCGCTAAAGCAGCAATTTGAGTTTCTAATTCTGTCGGCATTCCAAATGAAGTTCCTAATTTTGCTTTTTCAATTACAGCGTCTACAACGGGTTGATAGGCATGACCTAAAATCATTGGCCCCCAAGAATTGATATAATCAATTAACTTATTTCCGTCTTCGTCATACAAATAAGCACCCTTGGCACTTTTTACAAAAATAGGTGTTCCTCCAACCGCTTTAAAGGCTCTTACTGGTGAATTTACTCCCCCTGGAATTACTTTTTCTGCTTCAGCAAAAAGCTGACTACTTCTTTTATATATCATTATGATGTTAGATTTCTAAATTTGGATTATGGAATGATTTCCATTTAAGATTCAAAACGATCCATTAAAACTATTTCACTTTCAATTTCTGTCCAATGGAAAGCGCATTGTCTGAAAGATTATTCTTCTGCTTTAAATCGTCAACCAATAAGTTGAACTTTTTTGAAATGGAATATAGGGTATCTCCTTTTTGAACTTCATACAACGAAGGATCATTCGAGTTTACATTGGCCATTGAAGCCGTTCTTGTGGGTGTCGTTTTTCCCCCCACTGCTTTTTCAAAAGGCTTATAGTTTTTTCCCGTAACCTGACAATCATATTGATGCAAATTATAGCGTTCAATGTAACTAATTAATTTATCAGGATAATTAGGATCAGTAGCATAACCACAAGCTCTCAACCCTTTAGCCCAAGCCTTATAATCGTCCTTTCCATAAGTAAATAAAGAGGCATACCTATTTTTACCTACTAAAAATAAAGAATGATCTCGATACGATTCTGCAGCTTCAGTATACTTTCTAAAACATTCTTGTTCGGAATCATCATCGTGACGAACACTTTCTCCCAACCAATCTTTATGGCATTTAATTCCAAAATGATTATTTGCTTCTAAAGCTAAATCGCCTCTTCCAGCGCCTGATTCTAAAATTCCTTGTGCCAAAATTATACTTGCTGGAATACCATACTTTTGCATGTTCCCTACAGCAATATCTTTAAATTGTAGAATATAATTATTGATTACGTCGTTGGTCACCACCGTTTTTGAAGTCGATTGAATTACCTCCGCGCTATTGTTTGTAGAGGGGTAACTCTTAGCAGTTGGTTTCGTATACGTTGGCTTTTTGGTAGCCGCTACTCTAGGCTTCTGAACTGCTGCTGCCTTTTTAGTTGTTACAATAGCTGGTTTGCTAGCCGAACAACTTGCTAAGGTTATAATAATAAAGAGAACTCCTAATTTTTTAAACATTGCTTTTCAGTATTGGTAATTTTTTCTGCCTCAGCTTCAAATTCATTCCTTCAATCCCCTGTAATCCACCAGTATGAATGAGTAAAATTTTTGAATATGGAGGAAAATAGTTTTTGCGAATTAAATCCAGTACGCCATAAACCATCTTCCCTGTATAAATTGGATCTAAGGGTATTTTACTTTCTTCAAAAAAAGTATTGATAAACTCAATTAACTCTACATTTATCTTGCCATATCCTCCAAAATGATAGTCAGAAATTAAATCCCAGTTATCTTTCTGCGCAAAAATACGAATTTCATCGGTTAAAAAATCACCTTTTAATGCTGGAAACCCTAAAATTTTCTGATGCGGCAAAGCACTATTAATCAATCCAGCAATTGTTCCTCCTGTTCCTACAGCACAACAGACATAATTAAACGGAGCATCTTGAGCTGTTAAAATCTCCTCGCAACCCCGAACCGCTAATTCATTGGTCCCTCCTTCAGGTACCATATAAAAGTCACCAAACTTCTTCTTTAATTGATCCAGAAAAGCAATTTCGTTTTTAAAACGGTATTCCTCTCTGCTCACAAATTCAAATTGCATTCCGTTTTCTTGGGCAAATTTCAAAGTTGGATTTTCTTCTATTTTTGCGCTAAGTTCCTCGCCACGAATAATTCCGATGGTTTGAAAACCTTGCTCCTTCCCTGCAAAGGCTACAGCCGCAATATGATTCGAAAAAGCACCTCCAAAAGTCAATAAAGTATCTTGATTCTCGGCTTTCGCTTGAAGTAAGTTGTATTTTAGTTTTCTGAATTTATTCCCAGAAACAAACGGATGAATTAAATCTTCGCGTTTGATAGTTACCGAAATATGCTCCGGAAAATCCATATGAATTTCTTGATTCACAAGCTGTTTTTATTTTAAAGTTAGGTAATGCAAAAACCGAAAAAAAGATCGATTTTCTAAATAGTCCAAATTGGTTTCATTGGCATATGCCTCTCTTTCAAAACTTATATTCTGATACGCTATATCTTTGTTTTTGTATTGTACTAGACGCACTACAAACTCTAAAAAATACCAAATAAAAAAAGGCAAAATCAGCAACTCTACTTGTTGTCGTAAATGTATTCTTTCATGATTCAAAAAAAGTTGATTTTTTTTATCCAAACCATTTTTCATCAATACAAATGGAAATACAGTCATTCCTCTATATCCTCTTGGAATTAAATATTTAGCAACAATCAGAAACATTAGCTGTAAAATTTATAAATTTGTAGATATAAAATTGTTTGATTTCATTAAAATCACAATCAAATCTTATGTTTTGATTAAGAAATCAAAGAGCTTGAACCCAAAACTGATTTATGAAAGAGCAAAGTAATGAAAATAAATTAATCGAAGGCGAAGATTTTTACTATACGCCCGAAGGCTATAAATGCTTTACTGAAAAGCACCATCTAAAACGAGGATATTGCTGCAAAAGTGGTTGCCGTCATTGCCCCTATGGTTATGATAAAAGAACAGGTGAAATTAAGAAGAAAACAATTTAGTCAATTCATTTAAAAGATGGGGCTATTCAACCATCATAACGCTAAAATAAGATATGGATATTCTCTTGAGAAAATTTAGGATTAAAATCTACAAATCCTATCACAGGTCGGATATTCGGTATCCTTAGTGCTTTCCTTACCAATGTATCCTTTTGAGAATTGCATTCAACTTTCAAAACGGCTTTTCAATCAAACTCACTTTCTATTACCATAGTCACTTGATTGCTTCGCCTAGAAAACCAATCAAGCCCACTAAAAACCTTAAAAAAATGACTTTCAAAGAACAAATACAACAAGGAATTCCCTCCATACTACCGCCAAAAAAAGAATATGATCTGGCGATCAATCATGCTCCAAAAAGAAAAGAAATACTTTCGGCAGAAGAAACAAAATTGGCCTTAAAAAATGCCTTGCGTTATTTTGAACCTCAACATCACGCTGAGTTAATTCAAGAATTTGCACAAGAACTAGCTACCTATGGCCGCATCTATATGTACCGCCTTCGCCCTGATTACAGCATGTACGCCCGACCAATAGATGAATATCCTGGAAAATCATTGCAGGCAAAAGCCATTATGCACATGATTCAAAACAATTTAGATTATGCAGTAGCGCAACATCCACATGAATTGATTACCTATGGTGGTAATGGAGCCGTTTTTCAGAATTGGGCACAATATTTATTGACCATGCAATATTTGTCCGAAATGACAGATGAGCAAACCTTAACCATGTATTCTGGTCACCCAATGGGCTTGTTTCCTTCCCACTCAGAAGCCCCTAGAGTGGTAGTGACTAATGGAATGGTTATTCCGAATTATTCAAAACCTGATGATTGGGAAAAAATGAACGCATTAGGTGTTTCCCAATACGGTCAAATGACCGCCGGTAGTTATATGTATATTGGTCCTCAAGGAATTGTACATGGAACCACCATTACGGTTTTAAATGGCTTTAGAAAAATAAAATTAAATCCTGAAGGCAATTTATTTGTAACTTCGGGTCTGGGAGGAATGAGTGGCGCACAACCAAAAGCTGGAAACATTGCCGGCTGTATAACCGTTTGTGCTGAAGTAAATCCTAAAATCACTAAAATTCGCCACGAACAGGGTTGGATCAATGAAATTGTAAGTTCGACAGCAGATTTAGTCCAAAGGGTTATTACCGCCAAAGCCAATAAAGAAGTAGTCTCCATTGGTTACTTAGGAAATGTGGTGGATGTTTGGGAATGTTTTGACAAAGAGAATATCAAAATTGATTTAGGCTCCGATCAAACTTCGCTTCATAATCCTTGGGCTGGAGGTTATTATCCAGCTGGAATTTCATTCGAAGAAGCGAATGAAATGATGGCTAATAAGCCAGAATTATTCAAAGAAAAAGTACAAGAATCTTTGCGTCGACAAGCTACGGCAATCAACAAACACACGGCAAAAGGGACCTATTTTTTTGATTATGGAAATGCTTTTTTACTAGAAGCTTCAAGAGCTGGGGCCGATGTAATGGCGCCAAACAATATTGATTTTAAATATCCTAGTTACGTCCAGGATATCATGGGCCCGATGTGTTTTGATTACGGTTTTGGTCCCTTTAGATGGGTCTGTACTTCTGGAAAACCAGAAGACTTACAAAAAACCGATACCATTGCCTGTCAAGTTTTAGAAGAAATGGCCCAAACAGCTCCAAATGAAATCCAGCAACAAATGCAGGATAATATCAAATGGATAAAGGGAGCACAAGAAAATAAGTTGGTGGTAGGGTCTCAAGCGAGAATCCTTTATGCGGATGCAGAAGGCCGTATTAAAATTGCCGAAGCTTTTAATCAAGCTATTGCAAAAGGTGAAATTGGAACTGTTGTTTTAGGACGTGATCATCATGATGTTTCAGGAACGGATTCTCCCTATAGAGAAACGTCTAATATATACGATGGCTCTCGTTTTACAGCCGACATGGCCATTCAAAACGTTATCGGAGACAGCTTTAGAGGAGCTACTTGGGTTTCGATACACAATGGCGGCGGTGTAGGCTGGGGAGAGGTTATAAATGGTGGTTTTGGTATGGTTCTTGATGGTTCTAAAGAGGCTTCAAAACGCTTAGCCTCAATGCTTTTTTGGGATGTTAACAATGGTATTTCAAGAAGAAGTTGGGCTCGAAATGACGAGGCCATTTTTGCGATAAAAAGAGCGATGAAAAATCAACCTTTATTAAAAGTAACTTTACCTAATCTAGTGAACGAAAACCTATTTTAGTCTAAAGTGTTATTATTTTATTTCAAATGAAAACATTAAAATTTAAACATATGAAAACATTCAAATTAGTTCCCGTTTTTTTGCTTTTAATACTAACTTCATGTAGCTCCGTTAGTGTTTATTCTGATTATGATAAAAACGTAGATTTTACACCTTATAAAACCTATGCCTTTTTCAAGCCTGGCATCGATAAGGTTGAAATATCTGATTTGGATAAAAGACGTATTCTTCGCGCTATCGACCAGCAATTACAAGCAAAAGGTTTCACTAAAAGTGACAACCCCGATTTACTGATAAATATTTTTACCAAATCACGTGAACAAGTAGATGTCAACCAATTTAGCGCTGGATGGGGCTACGGTTGGGGATGGGGATGGAATCCATACATGATGTACGGAGGCGGACAAACCACTGTTTCTACCTCTACACAAGGCACTTTATACATCGACTTGATCGATGCTAAAAAGAAAGAAATGATTTGGCAAGGTGAAGGAGTTGGTCCCTTAACGCGAAACGTTGACAAAAAAGATGAAAAAGTGGCAGAGTTCGTAGCAAAAATTTTAGCACAATATCCGCCAGTAAAAAAATAATCAATACATTTGCGATTCAATTATCTAAAATGAAAAACTTAAATAACATTATTATCTCTATCAATATTATTGCTATTCAGCAATAATATCGAGGTATTACATAAATAAGTAAACAATATACAATTTAGTAAACCTCCCAACATCGGGAGGTTTTTTATTTAGAAAATTTACCGTAATCATTGCAATACGTTTTTGTTACAGCTACACCCTAGTCCTAAAAGCATACAGGAACAACTGTAACTCCAAAAAACACAATTTAAAACATCATGAATTTATTTAACGAAGTACTTGCTGCTCAAAAGCAACTTGAAAATGTAGTTGCCGCTACTCCCCTTACCCAAAATTTGAATCTTTCGGACGAATTTAAATCGACTATTTTATTAAAAAGAGAAGATTTACAAATTGTGCGATCCTACAAAATTAGAGGAGCTTACAACAAAATTTCATCGTTAAACGATACTGAAAAAGCCATTGGCATTGTATGTGCAAGTGCTGGAAATCACGCTCAAGGTGTCGCTTATTCTTGCCATCTTTTAAAAATAAAAGGCAAAATTTATATGCCCAAAACCACACCTAAACAAAAAGTAAAACAAGTGCAATTGTTTGGAAAATCATTTGTTGAAATTATTCTTATTGGAGACACCTTTGATGATGCCTATGCTTCGGCTACAGCTGATGCAACAGAAAACCATAAAATATTTATTCATCCTTTTGATGATCTTAAAGTGATCGCGGGTCAAGGTACGGTTGGATTAGAAATTTTAAACAGTTACAAACAACCTATCGACTATGTTTTTGTTCCCATTGGAGGTGGCGGACTCGCATCGGGTCTATCCGAAGTTTTTAAGCATTTAAGCCCCAATACAAAAATCATTGGTGTAGAACCTAAAGGTGCTCCTTCGATGAAAACGGCTATAATTGATGGTAAAAATACCCCCTTAAAAACCATTGATAAATTCGTAGATGGAGCAGCGGTAAAACAAGTTGGCGATATCACTTTTGATATTTGCCGTAAAAACTTAGATGACATTATTCTGGTACCGGAAGGCAAAGTCTGTACCACCATTTTACGATTGTACAATGAAGAAGCTATGGTTGTGGAACCAGCTGGCGCCTTAACTATTGCCGCGTTACACTTTTATAAAGAAAAAATCAAAGGTAAAACAGTAGTTTGCGTGGTCAGCGGTAGTAATAATGACATAGAAAGAACCGCAGAAATAAAGGAACGTTCTTTGTTATACGAGGGACTCATGCATTATTTCATGATTCAGTTCCCACAACGACCTGGCGCCTTAAAAGATTTTGTAAACAATATTCTAGGTCCTGACGATGATATTACTTATTTCCAATTTGCAAAGAAAAATAGCCGTGAAGTAGGATCTGTGGTCGTTGGACTAGAGCTGAAAAACAAAAAAGACATAGTGGCTATCAAAGCCAATATGACTAAAAATGGTTTTGAATTTCAATACCTCAACGACAATCAAGATTTGTTTACCCAATTAATAGGCTAATTAAATTCAGACAGCACAAACATCAGCGTATAACATCTGACATATAGCGTACTTTTGTACGTCCCATTTAATTATAAAATCATGACTTTTCAAGATATTTCAAACCTAGAGGATATTAAACTTTTAGTCGATACCTTTTACACGAAAGTACAAAAAGACGACCTAATCGGCCCCATTTTTAATGAAAAAATGGCAGGTCGTTGGCCTGAGCATTTAGAAAAAATGTATCGCTTTTGGCAAACTATTCTTTTGGAAGAACACACTTATTCAGGAAGTCCCTTTCCTCCACATAAACACTTGTCCGTTGATCAAACCCATTTCGACCGTTGGATGGATCTTTTCACAACAAGCATTGATACTTTGTTTGTCGGAAAAGTAGCTGAAGAAGCTAAGGTCCGTGCCGCCAATATGGCTTATATGTTTCTCTATAAAATCGAATATTTTAGAAATCCTGGGAATCAATAAACAAAAAAATGAGCTGAACATTACTTTAATTTTCAGGGCACTTATTGGCCGTAAAACGTCGTGATGTATGCTTTTTTCTTCAATTTCGATCGTATTGACCATCGCCTATACATCACGAAAAATGCAATAAAAAACACTTTTGAATAAAAAAATTGTGATCAATAGCAAAAAATAGCGCCTTAAATTCGTAATTTTGTATAACTAACTACAACGTTTTCGAAATGAATGCAACTATTGAAACAAATCCGTTATTGGAACGCTTGCCTAAACATTTAAAACAATTCATCAAACCTCAGGATTACAACGATTACACTCCAATTAATCAAGCGGTCTGGCGTTATGTTATGCGTAAAAATGTAGCGTATTTATCAAAAGTAGCTCATCATTCTTATTTAGAGGGTTTACGAAAAACAGGCATAGAAGTAAACTCGATCCCAAGCATGTACGGCATGAACCGCATTCTAACCGAAATTGGCTGGGCGGCAGTTGCAGTTGACGGATTTATTCCACCTAATGCTTTTATGGAGTTTCAAGCCTATAACGTTTTGGTTATCGCTTCCGATATTAGACAACTTGAACATATTGAATATACACCTGCACCAGATATCATTCACGAAGGTGCTGGCCACGCTCCTATTATCGCTAACCCCGAGTATGCAGAATACCTACGTCGCTTTGGTGAAATTGGCTGCAAAGCTATTTCATCACACAAAGATTATCAAATGTATGAAGCGATTCGACTGCTTTCCATTTTGAAGGAAGCCGAAGATACCCCTGAGGAGAAAATTGACGAAGCTGAAAAAGCAGTTGCCGATTTACAAAACAATATGGGAGAGTTATCCGAAATGGCTCAGATTCGAAATTTACATTGGTGGACTGTTGAATATGGTTTAATTGGGACTGTTGAAAATCCCAAAATATATGGTGCTGGACTACTCTCTTCCATTGGAGAAAGCGCTTGGTGCATGACCGATAATGTAAAGAAAATCCCTTATGACATTTCGGCTGCCCAACAGAATTTTGACATTACCAAGCTCCAACCCCAACTGTATGTAACCCCTACTTTTTCTTATTTAAGCTTAATTTTAGAGGAATTTGCTAATAAAATGGCATTGCGCACAGGAGGACTTTCGGGAATTCAAAAACTGATCCATTCCAACGCATTGGGTACCATTGAACTCAGTACAGGTTTACAAATTTCAGGTGTTTTCACCAACGTAATTGAAGAGGATGGCAAACCCCTTTATATTCAAACCACTGGAAAAACAGCCTTATCCTATCGCGAGAAAGAATTGGTTGGACATGGTACTTTGACACATCCTCATGGATTTGGAAGTCCGATTGGAAAACTAAAAGGCTTTAACTTAGCTATTGAAGACATGAGTCCGAAAGACTTACAAGCCTATAGCATAGTCGAAAATGAAACTATAAAATTAGAATTTGAAGGCAATATTATTGTGGAAGGAGAAATTATTACTGGTTCAAGAAACTTACACGGAGAAATCATTCTGATTAGTTTTAAAAACTGTACCGTAACCCACGGCGAAACTATTTTGTTTCAGCCCGAATGGGGAAATTACGATATGGCCATCGGTAAAAAAGTAGTTTCTGCCTTTTCCGGACCAGCTGATGTGAACAGTTTTGATCTGATCAATTCAGTTCCCAAAACAACCACCATCAAAGCAAAACCTTCTGAGGAGCGCGATGACTTAGAGATTCTCTATCAAACCGTTCGAATGATTAGGGAAAATAACGATTCCAAAGCCGAACTCCAACTTGTCTTTGAGAAAATTCAAAAGAATCATCCCAATGATTGGTTGTTGGCTATTGAGATTACAGAACTTTTGAAAGATGCCGATCAAGAACCTCTTTTACAAGAAATATTGGTTTACCTGGAACAACTCAAAGTAAAACGACCTGAGGTAGCCCATTTAATTTCTGGCGGCTTAGACTTAATATTTGACAAAGAAACGGTTTAGTATATTGCCACAAATCCAGGACTACGATTTAGGGCTTCATACTTGTAGCCTCACAACTTCAGATCCTGGTTCAACTCTTTCTCGGTCTCAATCGTTTGCCCGTTGTATTGCAATTTCCAGTCCATAGTATGAGTCAAGATCAGAATCTTAGATAATTCACTAATCAATCTATTTTGAGCATTTGTCTTTAGTGATGATTTATCAATCTTCTTCTGTAGATTTGCTTTTACTGATTTGTTGATTTTATTATAGTCGTCTCCAGTAAATGGATTTAGTTTGCTTTGCTCCACATCATAAAACTGAATATCAGGATTAATGGTAATTTCCTCTTTAGGAATATTTAAAATAGTGATGGTTTTATTTTTTTGGTCAATATCATATTTCATCTTATGCAAATCGTAGGCTACTGTAACCTTAGCATTGACCACTATAAGTGCCTTTTTTTCAAAAGAAACCATATCCATCAAGTATTTCTGCTGATTTTTATAGGTGATAACTTCGGAAAAATGACCTTCAGTTACAACCAATTTACCTACATTTAGGATCTGTTGTTGAATTAAATTGGTGTTATACTCCATCGTAGAATCATCCTCTTTTTTGAAGTCACAATACTTGAATCCTAAAACGATCACCAGTACAACAGCAGCTAAAACTAAAACTCTTTTAAGTGTATTTTGCATTCTTTTTAATTATTAGACCAATTTACTTCTTTTTTTATTCTTACAAAGATTTCCCTCGCAAAAATCTAAGCTCAGAGTCCCTAATTTTAGTGACGTTGAACCTGTTTTTCCTATTCCCCTTACGTCCAACTCATCCCCTAGCACATGTTGGAAACCCGTCTGTAAAACCTTTTAAAATGGATATCCAATAGCAATGTTAAGTACTAAATTATCCTTTCTCCAGGGTCCGCTTCCAAAATTAATATCGTCAATTACCCAACGATGCCCATCGGGCAAATAAGGTATTCGCAAAGGAAAAGCCAAATCTGTTCTAAGTACCAAAAAGGAAATATCAAAGCGCAATCCAACACCAGCACCCACCGCTATTTCTTTCAGGAAGTTTTTACTGATTTCTGCCCCAGGTTTATTCGGATCAGCATTAAGCAGCCATACATTCCCTGCATCTACAAAAACAGCTCCTTTTACGATACTAAACAATTTCGCTCTATATTCAGTGTTAAATTCTAATTTTAAATCCCCTGATTGATCCGGCAAAAAGGTAGTTGTAGTATCGGTATCGACATAACTCCCTGGACCAATGGATCGGGCTCTAAAGGCACGGATACTGTTGGTACCCCCTACAACAAATTGCTTAACGGATGGCAAGGAGGAAGAATTCCCATAGGGTAACCCCACTCCTAAGATAAGTCTGCTTGCCAACTGCCTGTTTCTTCCAAATTTCAAATAATGTCGAAAATCAGTTTTTACTTTTACATATTGACTGAAGGGAACATTAAATATTTTTATGGTATCCAGCTTCTTGATATTAGCGCCCGTTGCCAATCCTGTTATATTCCCTGCTAAATCAAGTTCACCATTAAAATAGAACGTATTCTTTTTCCTTCTTTGCATGGTGTTGGTATAGGTATAGGAATAAGTAGGTCCAAAAATCAATTGTTTTTCTAGCACTTTGGACAATGCAGGATCTTTGTCTGCTTGTTCCTGATAATAAGGCGTTACATGGTTGGGACTTACATAATTGACTTCTATTACATCCAATTGATGCTCCTTTCGCACATTCTCTTTCCATAAATAACCAAAAGATCCTTTAAAAGAATTCAAAGCATAAAGATTAATTCGGTTTTGGTACTCATAACCCAAAGTTGCTTTGGTTCTGGGCACAAACTCGCTTGATCCTTGAAAATTAAATGGCGTAATCAATCTTGGCCAAGTGAGGCTTGCTTCCCCTCCTACTTTGTAGATATTATTTCCTTTATTTTTTCCTGATATTTGAAAATCGGCTCCTCCAAATATCGACACGCTAAATAGTTCAGCTCCTCTGAGTAAGTTTCTATTATTCCAGTTTAGATTTATTTCTGAACCGGTATAACTAGCGGAATTGGTTTTCCCTAAAACCTCAACACGAACAAATTTCTTAGGCAATAAGGTTAAATAATAATAGGCATCCAAGGCATTCTTAACACTGTCAGAGGGTTTAAATTCGTTTTTTACAAAATTAAATGTTCCCAAATTCACAAAACGATTCAGAGAAAGATTGTGATCGGATCGATTGTAAAAATCTCCCTTTTTAAAATATAAGGCCCTATCAAACACTCTTGGTCGAAAGGTCTTAGCCGAATCTATAATGGTAAAATCCTTATATTTGATGACATCTTCTTTTTTATAGACAACACTATCTTTTAAAATCGAAAAATTAGGATAGACCACGATATCATTAATGGTATAAGCTATTAACGCTTTGGCGGGAGTTTCCTCTTTTATTTTTACTTTAATGCTTACCTCATAATCCCCTTTGGTACTATCAACCTGAGCCAAAATATAATCTGGATTAAAATAGTAATACCCCTTTTCTTTCAAACGTGCATCTATACGTTCTCTTTCTGATTTTATCACATCCAAATCGTATCCTCGACCCACTTTCAATAAGGACCTACGACTTGTCTTGGCTATCGTTTTGGCTATATCCGAAGAATCTTCTGGAAATGTTACACTCTTTATTTTATACTTTCTTTTAGGCAAAACGGTATATACTGCCCTTGCTCTTTTGTCTTTTGAGGTAGAATCAGCACTAACCCTCACTTTAAAAAACCCTTTATTCTCTGCATAGTTTCTTAACAAGGCTGCATTGTAATCCAAATCGACCTTACTATAAAGCACAGGAGCCTCCCCTACTTTAGTTCGCAACCAATGTCTTATTCCTTTATCCTTCTTAGGAACCCCAGCCATATTATAGATCCATAATTTAGGACGCAATCCAAAAAACTGCTTATTGGGTAAAGGTCGCAGCAAACTTTCCAGTTCATTGGCAAGCTCCTTTTTTTCTTTCTTTTTTAAAATAGAATCCTCCAATTTTACTTCCGCCCCTATGTATAGTAATTCTCCTTTGGGTAAATACTTAGTATTGCTACATCCAAAAACAAAACATAGAGAGAGCAGTATAAAATACTTTAAATATTTAGATGCCATATTGCTACGTTTTTAGCTGTTGTTGATTATCTATTTCTTCCTTCTCCTTTTTCTCTTCCTTCTCCTTTTGTTCGTTTTTTTCCTTACGGATTTTCTCCCTTCTAAGGATTTCCTTTTCCTCTGCAGTACGCTGAAATAATTCTCTAAACTTATCGTAATTCATCGTGATAATAAAAGCCACCCCAGTTTCAACAACCTGACCCTCTACAGCAACCTGATATTGGTTTTTTCGATAGGCTCTAACCATATAGCGTCCGTCTTTTGTCAGTTGATAATCTATAGCGACATCTCCGGCAATATTAGTGTCTTGCTCGTTATTACGATCTTGACCCTCTAGTCCAAAACTACTTCCGATGGTCACTTTTAATCGGTCGTTTAGTAATTTTTTAGAAAGCCCTACATTTAAATCAGTTCTGTTTTGTTTTGCTCCTGAAGAGA
The DNA here is from genome assembly GCF_059882335.1 of Flavobacterium sp. OHVDL-2026-0007. Taxonomy (NCBI): domain Bacteria; kingdom Pseudomonadati; phylum Bacteroidota; class Flavobacteriia; order Flavobacteriales; family Flavobacteriaceae; genus Flavobacterium; species Flavobacterium sp. OHVDL-2026-0007. Next base: position 4,059,824 of record NZ_CM187612.1, on the reverse strand, counting down.
AATCTTCTGTTGACTGCAAATCAAATTCTAATTGAATACCGCTTATTAGATCTCCTGCAAGGTTATTTAATTGTTCCGATAGAATTTTACTAACACTTTGTCTGGCTATTGATTCGGCGCTCGTTCCACCACTTTCACTGGCAAAAGGATTTTCACCCACAAAGCGATTTAAAAGTAAAAGGGCAAAAACCTGTTTGTTTAATTCTGCTGGATCTTGACGCAAATTTTGCAACTTCGCCCGAGACTTATCAACTATATCGGAGGAAACATCGTAATTACCCTCTGGAAGCACTATGTCAAATGAGATTTCTGGTTTCATTAATTCTCCCTTCATTTTTAACAAAGTCTGAAATGGAATTTTTTGCTTATAGGTATTTTTAATCGCCTGAGACATCGAGCCAAGCTGATTCCCCAATAAATCAATCGGAGCAGTATTGACTTTATATATGGCTGTTAAATTTAAATTGGCCATGGTAGGTTCCCCATTCCAAATGATGTAACTTCCTTTTTGGATATCAAATTTTCGTTTGATCATATTAAAACTCATCTCGTAGGCCCCTTCAGTGAATTCATATTTCCCAGTAAGCGTAGTTTTACCAGATGGATCAATCCCACCGATAAGATCCGCCTCCCCTAAAAGTTTTAAGTTATCGCCATTGCCTTTATCGATTACCAAATTAAGCTCGGCTTTTTTCTCTATAGAGATCGCTACACTGACATCCATCCCTATTAATCGAGATTGATTGAGTCGGTTCTCCATCTCAGCTGTTTGCTTGAGCAATACATTATCTTCATTGACAAACTCAACAATCCCTTCTCTATCGGCAATAGACGGGTCTGATTGCGGCATCACTACGGTAAATTTTGTATCCTCGTCAATCTTTATATTCCCTCCCACAACAGGGTTATCCATTGTGCCTTTTATGTTTAGATTGGCATCTAAAGTCAGATCTCCATAAAACAAGTCATTATCGGCTTCTGTAGAATGAATCGCTCTAAACTGATCTGCTTTTACTGTTAACGCAAAATCATAATTTCTAAAATCTTGGGAGTTGATTTTCCCATTAACAAACAACTCATTTTTATTCTCATCGTAAACAGAGAAATTATCAAAAACAATGGCTTGGTTTTCAATCTTGATTTTTTCCTTTATAATCTTAAAAATAGAATTCAACTTAGTCACTCTAAAAGTAGCATCATTAAAATCCAATGCTCCAGTTACTTTAGGCGCATCGCTATTCCCACTAATTTTAAAATCTCCAGATAAGTAACCCGAACTATCGCTTAGATTACCCATACTAAAGCCTTGAATGCTTTTTATGTTTAAATGATTTATAGCAACATCAAGGTCAAAAGTACTGTCATCGATTTTGTAATTTCCAGTAAGATTCACATCATTTCCTTCTCCACTTAATGTAACATTGGCCGCTAATAAATTAGCTGTTTTATTATCTACTTTAACACCAATATCCCCTACTGGTTCCCCTTTAAAAGCAAAACCATCTATTTTTAAATCAGAAGTAAAAATAGGTTTAGTCATCACGTTATCCACCAAAGCCGATCCATTGATCACACCTTGCACCAACAGTTCATCCTTTTTGACAATATTTAAAATAGTCCCGATTTTAAAATTAACAAAATCCAATTTCAAAGGTGAATTCTTGCCGTTGTTTTCCGATTGAACCCTAAGTTCATTCCCTGAATTCTCCAAGTAAAATCGATTGATATAAAGTCTTTTATCATCAAATTCAATACGGTTTTCAGGATTTAAATTCCATTTGTCATAATTCAATACAAAATTATCCGAATCAAATTTCAAGGTATTTACAGCATTCTTGTGTTCTAGTTCTCCTTTTATAAAATATTGCTCTTTTTCTTCTTTGTCTTTAACCTGTAAGGCATACGTAAGGATATTGTTCTCGATTTTACCTGACAAACCAACAAAAGGAATTTTAAAATCTCCACTCTGAACAGGAGCTGCAGCAACTTCATATTCTAATGCGTTGTCCTTTGCTATTATATTGAGTTTACCACTGGAAATCGTATTTCCAGCATAAACAATTTTCGGTATGCTTCCTTTGATCTCCAAGGAATCTACCACATTGTTATATTTTCCGCTAATCTCAATAGGTTCTAAAGTCTTAAGGTCAGGCAGCAGCTGAAAAAGTAATGGATCACTAGCCACCGTTACACTAAAGGTCAATCGCTGCTCATCTGAGTCTCCCTTGGTTTTAGGAGTTTGCAAATCCATATATTTAGAGAGTGATTTTTTTAAAGTAGCCGCTAATGTTGTCAATTTATATTTCCCATCGAGCTCTGCTTTTAAAAACTGTGACTGTATCTTGATATTGTTTCTTTCTTTATCAGCATAGGCCAAAATTCGGATAGAATCTAAGATCATCGGCTGTGCTTCTTTTACTACCTCTATATTGGACAAGAAAACTTTTCCATTTAAAAAATCAGGATTACTCGTGGCAATATCTGCATCAATAACCCCTCTAATTTTCAATGGTCCTGCATGTAGATTCAATTTCTCGAGATCCGCAATATCCAGGTTCATTTTTACTTTTACCGCTGGATATTTATCATCAAATCTTCCACTAGCCCTTAATCCAAAATTTAAATTAGGATCTTTTATTCCAGACTTCACCTCAAAAGCCCCCTTGGCAATTTCTCCATTTAAGGTTAAGTTTTTATAGGTATACTTATTAAAAACTGCTCTTTGAACTACACCATCAACATGAGCCTGAGCTCTTTGAGGATCCAATCCTTTTCCTTTTACATTTGCCTTAAGGGTGATTTTTCCAAGTGAATCATTTTTTATCAGTTTACCTAAATCAAAATCTAAAAAGGAAACTGCAGCATCGTATTGCTCTGATTTCTTGATTCGCTGATCAAATAAAGCCACCACTTTGGCACTTCCAAAGCTACTATTTAAGGCCAAATTGGTTTTAAAATGGTTAACAGATCCTTTAAATTTTCCTTTAATATCGAATCGAGCAGGCAGTTGGATGTTGGTTGGAATCGTTCCTGCCGGTACAAAAGACATCACATCTTTAGAGGAACTTACCAAGTTTTTTATATCCAAATCATAAGTCGCTTTTTCTGCATTGGGCAATCCTGTAATTTTCCCCGAAATGGAAACTTTTGTAGTTCCGATTCCACTCATTTCAAACTGAGCAATAGTCAAATCTTTGACCTTCCCTTTGAATTGTGCATTTATCGATAAAATCGTATTAGGATTTCCCTTAAAAGGGTTGGTCTTTTGTAAATCTGGCACAAAAAGTAATATGTCTTTAAATCCTACTTTTACCTGCGGTAGATTCGCCTCTAAAGTAAGATTGTCGATATTCTTAGTAACCGCAGCAATGGAGGGATACGCTACTTTAATACTCTTTTGCAATACCGTCTGAGGGGTTCTTAAGTACAGCTTATTCAAATACGCATTTTTAGGTCCGTAGAAAAAATCAGTTTGAAGCGCCTGAATTTTAAGTCCACTTTTTTCGTTTACTGTAAATGATTTTACCGCCCCAGAAATCGTATCATTTCCATAATATAAGGTTTCTGCCTTTAAATTGAAATGATCCAAATCAAGATGTCCATAATCAATCCCTTTTTGAGTTGGCTTTGACTGTTGATCATCATACCTAAAGGCTATATTTTGCAAGTCAGCCGATGTAAGTTTCAATTTCCATCCTGATTGTGGAATCGCTGTCGAATCTAAATCCGGTACCTTAAGTTGTTTGTCTTTTAGACCTAATTGTAAATTACCTTTTAGATTTTTCAATTGAAAACTATCAAAATCCAGCAGTTGCTTGTTTAAATCAATTTGATTCACTACCAGTTTCAATTGATCTAGCGATAATCCTGAAGCAAGTTTAGTCCCTTTATTATCATATAAAACATCAATTTTTGATAACGTAATGGTGTTGAGTTTTAAATTAAGATCAGCTCTTTTTGATAGTGTATCTACTGTTTGGACAGATACCTCCGCTATTTTCTCAACCAAATCCTGGTTCAAAACCAATCGCAATCCTTTTAAATCGATGCTGGGAATATCGAAATTCATTTTATCTAAATCGAATTCTTTAAATGCTGTTTGGAAATGGGTAAACTTCAAGCGAACATCATTCTTAGACAAATCATCTTTAAAGTTAAACTTGATGTTATCCAAATTAATTTTGACAACCGATATTTTATAAGGTTTACTATTGGGATCTGCCGCCTTAGGCTCTTTGGACGTAAATGCTTCCGCTATATAATCGAAATTAAACACGCCTGCTTTATTTCTAGAAATATTCGCCGTCGCATTTTCAAGATTAATGGAGTTTATTTCAACTTCGTTATTGATGAGTTTGAATAAATCAATATCGATTTCCAATCGTTTACCACTCAGTAACGTATCTTTCTTTTGATCCTCAAAATAAAAGCCTTCTAATACAATTTCTTTGGGGAAATTAATGGCTATTCGATCTAGAGAAACTTTGGTTTTTATTTTCTTATGCAGATAGGAAATCGCCTTATCTTTTGCATAATTTTGAATAGAGGGTAGCTGAATGAGAATCGTAAGCAGCAGTAAAAGTGCCACTATAGAAACCACACACCAAAGCAGTACGCGCAATGTTTTTTTTAAAAAATGAATTACTTTCTGATTCATAGGTAAATAAAACACTTTAAGATTGGTGGTACATCACTAAAATAGCTGTCTTATACTAATTTATAAATATACTTCAAAAATTGACATAATACCCCTTAATCGCCCTAAATTTCATTAATAAATCCTCATTTTCTTACTTATTCATTGGCTATTATAGGGCGTATTCTTTAGAAAGTTTAATCCATTTCCATTTTTAAAAGCAAAACGAGAAAGAAATATTCTTCTAAAAAGACAATATAATCTACTATTTGCTAATGCATTAGATCAAAAAAAAAAAACCTTAGAAGCGGATATGGGGCCATTTATTCTTAACATTATTTATTTTTTTTTCTAGTTTAGAAACAAATTTAAGGTGTTGCTCTGATTGAGGATTAAAGCTTCTGTGCGCTAAACTTTTTTGAATCTCTGCTATTTCTTGCAAAGTAGCCAGACTGTTTTCTGAAACATAATTTTCGCAGAATCGTTCCCAGATATACGCAATGGCTACCTCATTAGGATGCAACATATCTTGGGCATAAAAACGATAGTCTCGAAGTTCATCTATCATAATTTCGTAGGATGGAAAGTACTCCGCTTTTAATGGACTTACACCCGTTTTCAAAACAGCATGTAAGGCCGTAAATAATTGCGATTTACTCCATTGATTTTCCACAAAACCATCTTTTATATGACGCACCGGTGAAACCGTAAATATAAAGTTGATCTCTGGATTTAAAGTCTGAATTAAATCGAGGGTACTTTGGATGCTTTCCTGAATCTCCTCAACCGCTATTAACTCTTTAGAAAATTGTTTCTGGGGCACTTTATGACAATTGGCTACAATTTGATCCGTTTCCTTATTCCTATACACCCAAGAGGTTCCATAGGTAATAATAAAATGAGTAGCCTCTTTTATGTGATGGTGTGTTAGGTCAAGCGTTTGATTTAAGCTAGCTAATAAATCTTCTTGCACCGAATCACTTAAATCAGAATGTACCTCAAAACAATGCCAACGTTCGTTATGAAAAAAAACATCTTTCTCCGTATAGTACTCTTTCTTAATGATTCGTTCCACTATTCTTTCAATTGAAATGGGATTGAAAATAATTCCGAAAGGATTTGTTTGGTTCTGAAACTTAAAATAATCAAACTTATGAGCCATATTTTCTGCAAAACAAGAGCCGATAGACATCACTTTGGAAGTATAATCAATTGAATTAGGCGTCTTAGAAATGGGTATTGCTGTTCTGAATTGCATCTGATTTGATTTTAAGCACGAATTTCACCAATTTTAAGCAATAAAAAAACCAAACACCGAAGTATTTGGTTTTGATAAAATTTAAAATCTAAATATAATTAGTACTTGTATACTATTGTTTCTTGATTCTTAGAAGAATTCCGTTGAGTGATTTTACAGCATATCCTTTTTCACTGTATTGGTAAACATAAGCTAAAACAGTAGTAGATGTATTTCCTCCGCACTTATAAACGCTGTTTTTCATTGTCTTTCCAATCTCTTCTTTGAAACCATCAACAAATAAACCCACTGTAAAAATTAGACTTATAATAACCTTAAACCGATTCATAACGCCGATCATTTCACTACTTTTGCATCTTCCATATATTTAAACTGACTTATGAAATTACTATATTCCTACATCATCAAACATAAGATGCTGTTGTTTCTAGCCTTAATAATGGCCACTATAAACATCTGCTTCAGCTTATCCGATTCTATCATTACCGGTAAATTAATGCAGGATTGTGGGGTTGGACTCGCTAAATACAAAGGAAATGAAATGGGTTTTATCAAATCTTTATCTTTCTGGCTAGGACTTTCTCTAGGAGCTGCCATGATTTCCAGGATTACTAAAAATTTTCAGGATTACTTTACCAATGTAGTCATTCAGAGAACAGGAGCTCAAATGTATACGGACGGTATTAAAAAATCACTTGATTTGCCTTTTGCAGAATTTGAAGACCAACGCAGTGGTGAAACCTTAAGTAAGTTAACCAAGGTACGTACCGATTCTGAGAAACTAATTACCCTTTCCATTTCTCTAATTTTTCAGACTGTTATTGGATTCATATTTGTAATCCTTTATGTGGCCCGTATTGATTATCGCATTTCCATTATCTTTTTAATTACCGCCCCTATTATTGCCTTAGTGAGTTCTTATCTGGGTAAAAAAATTAAAATTGTTTCTAGAAAAATTGTCAATCAAACCAATGCACTTGCGGGTTCTACAACAGAAAGCTTACGCAATATAGAATTGGTAAAGAGTCTTGGTTTAACGTATCAGGAAGAAAAGCGTCTGAATTTAAATACCTTTAAAATTCTACAACTCGAATTACAAAAAATCCGATTCATTAGAAGTTTAAGTTTCATTCAAGGTACTACCGTTCACTTTTTAAGAACTTGTGTGGTGTTTACGCTTTATTATTTCTTATTTGGAGATAAAATTATAGTCGGTGATTTATTGACCATGGTATTTTTTACCTTTTTCATTTTCGGACCTTTACAAGAACTAGGGAATTTCATCATTGCCGTTAATGAGACTAAAGTCTCCATGGAAAACTTTAAAACCTTATTAAGTGCGCCTAAAGAATTTCGTCCTAAAAACCCTAAACATGTTGGAGCGATTCAATCTTTACTTTTTTCTAATGTCAGTTTCCAACATAAAACGGCAAAATTCAAAGCCGTCGAAAATATCAATTTCAACATTAAGCAAGGACAAACAGTTGCTTTTGTTGGTCCGTCCGGTTCTGGAAAAACCACTTTAGTCAAGTTATTAGTAGGTTTATATACCCCAGCCGAAGGAAGTGTCCTTTATAATGATATCGATTCTACCGAGATTGATTTATTGGATTTAAGAAAACAATTGGGTTTTGTAACCCAGGATGCACAATTATTTTCAGGAACGATACGCGAAAATTTACTATTTGTAAGACCAAATGCAACAGACGAAGACTTGTACGACGCCTTAAAAAGAGCAAGCTGTGAGAAACTACTACACCGTGCTGAAGATGGTTTAAATACCACAATCGGTGAAGGGGGAATTAAAGTTTCTGGTGGTGAAAAACAACGTTTATCGATTGCTCGTGCCATTTTAAGAAATCCAAACTTATTAATCTTTGATGAAGCTACCTCTGCCCTAGATTCTATTACGGAAGAGGAAATCAATACAACCATCAGAAACATATCTGACAAGAACAGAATTACCGTTTTAATTGCGCACCGATTATCTACCGTGATGCATGCCGATAGAATTTTCGTATTGGAACAAGGTAAAATCATCGAGCAAGGCAAACACGATGATTTAGTTTTGGAAAAAGGTTTGTATTATGCTATGTGGCGTCAACAAATCGGAGAACGTAAGTAACTCGCGGCGGTGCTTTAAGGCCTAGCTGATTTTAAGAAACAAAAAACCCTTTCACTTAAAAATGAAAGGGTTTTTCTATATCCATAAATCTACCTTAAAAAATAGATTCCTAATGCGTACTACATTATTTTACAAAATCGGCCGCATGAGTTAAAGCTTCGCAGATTCCAGCCTCATTTTTACCTTTTCCAGAAGCAAAGAAAGGTTGTCCTCCTCCGTTTCCTTCAATATATTTACCTAATTCTTTAATAACAGCATTAGCATTTAAACCTTTTGCTGCTACCAATTCTTTAGCAATATAACAGTGAATATTAGGACTACCCTCTTCTATTGAAGCTAAAAACACGAATGAATCTGCTTTTGAACTTCCTAAAGCCGAAGCCAGTTCTTTAGTAGAAGCCATACTTAAATCAACTTGTTTCGCTAAGAAATTCACTCCATTAATTTCTTGGAATTCCTTTTCAAGTTCGACTTTTAATGCCCCAACTTTTTCTTTTAATAACTGCTCGATCTGCTTTTTCAATTTAGCATTATCTTCCTGTAATGAAACCACCGCTTTAATAGTATCCTGAGGATTTTTTAGCGTCTGATTTATTTCTTGTAGTGTTGATTCTTGCTTAGCAAAATAGTCTTTTACACCTTGATTAGTAATGGCTTCTATACGACGAATTCCCGCCGCAACAGCTCCTTCACTTTTTATTTTGAAATGCCAGATTTCAGCTGTATTTTTTACGTGTGTTCCTCCACAAAGCTCTATACTGTCTCCGAATTTAATAGCACGAACTGAATCACCATACTTCTCGCCAAACAAAGCCATTGCCCCCTCATCCAAAGCTTGTTGAATAGGAATGTTTCTTCTTTCGATTAATGGCAATTGCTCTTGAATTCTTGCATTTACGAAATCCTCCACTTGTTTCAATTCAGCATCCGTAACTTTACTGAAATGCGAAAAGTCAAAACGCAAATAGTTTGGATTTACTAAAGATCCTTTTTGCTCTACATGCGTGCCTAGAATAGTACGCAATGCCAGATGCATCAAGTGTGTAGCGGAGTGATTGCTTTGAGAATCAAAACGCAATTCTGGATTTACTTTAGCTGTAAAATTCCCTTTTATATTTTCTGGTAATTGTTTTGCAAGATGCAAAATCAAATTATTTTCTTTCTTTGTATCAATGATTTCAATGGTTTCATTTGCCGAAACCAACATTCCTTTATCACCTACTTGTCCTCCGCCTTCTGGATAAAATGGAGTGCTATCCAAAACAATTTGGTATAGAATTCCATCCTTTTTACTATCTACCTTACGAATTCTAGTAATTTTTACCTCATTCTCTAATTGATCATATCCTACAAATGTTTCTACATTTCCTGGAATTAAAACAGACCAATCCTCAGTCGATACTTCTGATGCTGCGCGTGAACGATTCTTCTGTTCCTGCATAGAGACATCAAATTCAGCTTCATTGAAAGACATTCCTTTTTCTTTCAAAATTAAAGCTGTTAAATCTTTAGGAAAACCGAAAGTATCATACAATTCAAATGCCTTAGCTCCTGAAACTTCTGAACCTTTGGTTTGTGCAATTACATTATCTAACAATTGCAAACCTTGATCTAACGTTCTCAAGAAAGAAGCTTCTTCCTCACGAATCACATTAGTTACTAATTGTTGTTGTGATTTTATTTCTGGAAAGAATTCTCCCATTTGATTGGCTAAAACTTCCACCAACTTATTGATAAAAGGCTCTTTAGTGTTCAAGAATGTAAATCCGTAACGAATAGCACGACGTAAAATTCTACGAATTACATAACCAGCACCTGTATTGGATGGCAATTGTCCATCAGCAATAGCAAAAGCAACCGCACGAACGTGATCAACCACTACACGAATGGCAATATTCGTTTTATTTTGTTCTTCACTGATGTTTTTTATTTCATCAGTCGTATATTTTAATCCCGTAATTTGTTCTACTTTCTCGATTAGCGGTGTAAAAACATCAGTGTCATAATTCGATGTTTTCCCTTGTAAGGCCATACACAAACGCTCAAATCCCATTCCTGTATCCACGTGTTGCGCAGGAAGTTTTTCTAATGATCCATCCGCTTTACGGTTGAATTCCATAAATACATTATTCCAGATTTCCACTACTTGTGGATGATCATTGTTCACTAGACTTTTCCCAGAAACTTGTGCCTTTTCCTCTTCAGAACGTAAATCAACATGAATTTCTGAACACGGTCCACATGGTCCTTGATCGCCCATTTCCCAGAAATTGTCTTTTTTATTTCCAAGGATAATACGGTCTTCATCAATTAATGTTTTCCAAATATCCCAAGCTTCCTGATCAAAAGGAACATTATCTTCTTTACTTCCTTCAAAAACAGAAACATAAAGATTTTCTTTTGGAATTTTATATACTTCCGTCAATAAAGTCCAGGCCCAATTGATGGCTTCTTTTTTGAAATAGTCTCCAAAAGACCAGTTTCCTAACATCTCAAACATAGTGTGGTGATAGGTATCAAAACCAACATCCTCTAAATCGTTATGCTTTCCTGAAACACGGAGACATTTTTGCGTATCGGCTATTCTTTTACTTTTTGGGGTTCCATTTCCTAAAAAATATTCTTTAAACTGGGCCATACCCGAGTTATTGAACATAAGTGTTGGATCGTCTTTAAGGACGATAGGAGCTGAAGGAACAATTAAGTGTCCGTTGCTCTTAAAAAAGTCTAAAAATTGTTTACGTACGTCTTGTGATTTCATATTTTAATTAAGAAAATGTGTCATTTGAAAATGTATGGCTCAGATACTTATAAAGCAAATTACTTCATTCACACAACAACACATTACTAAGTTGCTGCATTATCTAAACCTTTAATTGTTTTTTATTCTTGAAAAAAAGCTCCGAACAACTGAAACATTTATTAAATTTGTTCGACTAACTGTTTTACAAGCTGCAAAAATAGGGTATTTTAAAATATGGCGAAAGTAAAATATTATTACGACTCAGAAAATCTGGCTTATACGAAAATAAAAACCCGAAAAAGAATAAAATTCGGTTATGCCTTGTTGTTTTTAGTCGCTTCAGCCCTGTTTGGCTTCTTAGTTTTTATCCTTTTACTCAACACACCTTATTTTGAAACGCCAAAAGATCGTCTGCAGGCTCGTGAAATTGAAAATTTAAAACTGCAGTACGCGATTTTAAACAAGAAACTTGACGAAATTGACGATGTTGCTGAGTCCTTAGAAAATAGAGACAATAACCTATATAGGGTATACTTCAATAAAACTGAAATTCCAGATTCCATTCGAAAAGCTGGCTTTAGAGACTCCAAAAGATATAAAGACCTTGAAGGTTATAACAATTCACAATTAGTCCTAAATACAACAAAACGGATTGACAAGCTATCCAAAGAACTAGCGATTCAATCCAAATCTTTGGATGACATTTTAAAATTGGCCAGTACAAAAGGAAATTTATTATTGTCCATTCCAGCCATCCAGCCCGTTCGAAATGAAAATCTAAAAAGAATGGCTTCTGGTTTTGGATACAGAACTGATCCTTTCACCAAAGTGCGAAAAATGCATAACGGAATGGATTTCACCGCCAACACAGGTTCCCCTGTATACGCTACAGGAGATGGTGTTGTAGAAAGAGCTGACAATGCGGCCTCAGGATTTGGAAATCATATTGTAATCAGGCATGGTTTTGGATATGAAAGTTTGTATGCACATTTGAGTAAATACAATTGTAGAGCAGGACAAAGAGTAAAGCGCGGTGATGTTATTGGTTATGTGGGAAGTACAGGAAGATCGGAAGGACCACACTGTCACTATGAAGTTCATAAAGATGGAAAAGTCGTCAATCCACTGAACTTTTATTACGGCAATATGTCAGCAGTGGAATATGTGGCGATTTCACAAATGGCAAATCAAGAAAACCAGTCATTAGATTAATACTACAAAAAGTAGTATTTTTGGAATAAAATAGAAAATTAAGAAACATGCATATTGAACTTTCAAAAGATAAAAGATATTATAGCATTGGCGAAGTAGCCAAAGCTTTTAATGTCAATGCATCACTTATTCGCTTTTGGGATAGTGAATTTGATATTTTGAAACCTAAAAAAAATGCCAAGGGTAATAGAATGTTTACCCCTGATGACATTACTAACTTACAATTGATTTATCATTTAGTCAAAGAAAGAGGTTTTACACTCGAAGGCGCCAAAACACATTTAAAAGAAGGACAAAAGAAAACATTAGATAAATTCGAAATAATACGTAAATTAGAGACGATAAAAGCTCAATTAAACGATATCAAAAACGAATTATAGCAAACATTAAATAATTAGAAACAAACTTAAATTAAATACACATGAAAAGATTTTTGCCTTGGATTATTGGAATAGTTGTTATTATTGGAATATACAGCTGGGTTAAAGGAATCAACAACACTGCAGTGACATTAAATCAAACTGTAGAGCAATCTTGGGGAGATGTTCAAACAGCTTATCAAAGACGTAATGACCTTATCGGTAATTTAGTCAACACGGTAAAAGGTGCTGCTGATTTTGAAAAATCAACTTTAACAGCAGTGATTGAAGCTCGTGCAAAAGCCACAAGTGTAACAGTTGACCCAACTAATATTACGCCAGAAAAACTTGCAGAGTTTAACAAAGCACAAAGCGGCGTTAGCAGCTCTTTATCAAGATTATTAGTATCTGTTGAACAATATCCTACTTTAAAAGCAAATGAAAATTTCTTGAAATTACAGGATGAATTGGCTAGTACTGAAAATCAAATCCTAACAGCAAGAACTCGTTTTAACGAAGCTGTTAAACCTTATAACACCCATATCAAAACATTCCCAAATAGTATGTTTGCAGGTATGTTCGGATTCAAAGAAAAAGCTTATTTCAATGCTGTTGAAGGTGCAGACAAGCCAGTTGAAGTAAAATTCTAAAAAAAGACTTACTATATTGATTAACGATTTTTGTTTCGGAGCGATAATTCTGAAATCAAAAGTCGTTAATCTTCATTTAATACTAATTTCCATGTCAAAAGTAGAAGATTTTTTATCCAAAGAAGAAGAGCTAGAAATTGTTGAAGCCATTCGAATAGCTGAAAAGAATACTTCTGGCGAAATTCGCGTGCACATAGAAAAAACCTCTTCTAAAGCACATTTTGACCGAGCTCTTGAAGTTTTTCATGAACTACGAATGGACGAAACGAGTTTGCAGAATGGTGTTTTGCTTTATTTTGCGGTAGACGACAAAAACTTCGTTATTTGTGGAGACAAAGGTATAAATGATCTTGTAGCAGCCGATTTTTGGGATTGCACCAAAGACGCCATGGTAACACAATTTAAATCGGGTAACTTCAAACAAGGTATCGTCGACGGAATTTTGAACGCCGGTGAACAATTGAAAAAATACTTCCCTTGGTCTGAAGGTGACACCAATGAATTATCAAACGAAATCTCAAAAGGATAAATAATGAAAATTTCCAAAAATAAAAAAACAAATTCCACCGGAATTTTTCAGTTTACACTTTTGTTGATCGCCTTTTTCACCTTTACGGGTGTTTTTGCACAATTTACAATTCCAGAAAAACCCAGCTTACAAACCTCAGTCTACGATTACGCTAATATTTTAAGTGCAACTGAAAAAGCACAGCTTGAGCAAAAACTAATTCGCTATTCCGATTCTACCACTACGCAAATTGTAGTCATTACGATCGAAAGTTTAAAAGGTGAAGATGTTAGCCAACTTGCTACAAAATGGGGACAAACCTGGGGAATTGGAGGAACAGCCAAAGATGATAATGGTGTTGTCATTTTATTGGCAAAAAACGAAAAGAAAATAGCCATTAATCCTGGATACGGTGTAGAAGATCGTTTAACAGCCGGAATTGGTGGAACTATAATCCGAAATATCATTATTCCTGAGTTCAAGGCAGGAAGTTTTTACAACGGCCTTGATAAAGGTACAGATGCCATAATCGATGTCTTTAAAGGGAAATTTAAAGGCGAACGCAAGCAACAAAGTAAAGGAAAAGATTTTCCTATATTTCCTTTTATTGTCATAGTTGTTATTGTATTAATTCTACTTTCTCGAAATAAAGGAGGAGGAGGAGGAAATTCGGGCAATAATAACGGCGGAGGACCTAGCCTACTTGATGTCATCATTCTAAGTAGTCTTGGAAGAAGTGGCGGCGGAGGATTTGGCGGCTTCGGCGGAGGATCATCTGGTGGTGGTTTTGGAGGCGGAGGCGGTGGCTTCGGCGGAGGTTTTGGAGGCGGAGGATTCTCTGGTGGAGGTTCTAGCGGAGGTTGGTAATTTCTTTTATCACAAGCCTTTTAAATTTCAGTTTGAAAATTTAGAAATCATACTATACAATTCATAATTCAAAATAAATGTTATCACATAAAGCAAAATACGCCCTTAAAGCCTTACTTTATTTAGCAGAACAAGACGAAAATCACATTTCTAAAACCATCGAAATTGCCGATGGCGCTAATATTCCAAAAAAGTTCTTAGAGCAGATTTTATTAGATCTAAAACGAGGACGTTTTGTGAGTAGCAAACAAGGGAAATTTGGCGGATATTATCTGGTAAAATCCAAAAACGACATTACTTTAGCAGAAATCCACCGTTTATTTGACGGTGCGATTGCGCTTTTACCTTGTGCTTCCTTAAATTTCTACGAACCATGCTCGGACTGTAAAACCGAGTCTGAATGCAGCCTACGTCATGGTTTACTACTGATCAGAGATAAAACTTTGAAAGCCATGGAAGGTATCACTATAGCTTCATTGGTGAAGAAATAAAAAAATATTTCTTTAACTCGACTATATTTATAGAATTTATATATATTTGCAAAAAACATTTAACAAATCATTTACAAAATTCTACTCATGAAAGTACATTCCAGTAAATCAAGTACGACCATAATTTTTTTGCAAAAAAATAAAAAGAGTCCATTCACTATCGTGGACCATAGTTCATTGATGATGTGTATGTGTTGGTAAAAAAAAATTAATTTAAATTCTACTAATTACATATACTTAATATAAAAATGAAAAATTCAACAAAAAATATACTCACTCTAGTTACTGTTTTAACTTTCTCAATATCCTTTTCACAAACCATTGAAGGCGTAGTAAAAACCAGTGAAAACATTCCTTTAGAAGCCGTTAACGTTGTTATAAAAGGAACTACTTCAAATACGATATCAACCGCCGATGGAAAATTCAACATCGATACCAAAGGAAAACTCCCTTTGACTCTCTTGGTTCAATACGTAGGTTACAAAACTGCAGAAATTGAACTTATTGATTTACCAACATCCCCATTACAACTTACACTTAAGGAAGAAAATGAACTTATAGAAGTTGTGGTATCTTCAAGACGCAGAATAGAAAAGGTACAGGATGTGCCCATTGCCATATCTGTTATTACAGGAAAACAAGCAGAACAAGCTGGAGCCTTTAATGTGAACCGCATCAAAGAATTGGTGCCCTCTGTGCAACTGTATTCTTCCAATCCAAGGAATACAGGAATTAACATTCGAAGTCTAGGCTCTCCTTTTGGTCTTACCAATGACGGGATTGATCCAGGTGTGGGGTTTTATGTAGATGGAGTTTACTATGCGCGTCCAGCTGCAACCACGCTAGATTTTATTGATGTAGAGCAAATTGAGGTATTACGTGGACCACAAGGCTCTTTGTTTGGAAAAAACACAACCTCAGGCGCCTTTAACATTACTACCCGCAAGCCAAGTTTTACTTCGGGAGCTGACTTTGAAGTGAGTTATGGCAATTATTCCTTCCTTCAAGCCAAAGCTTCCATTACAGGAGCTTTAAGCGATAAAATAGCAGGTCGCATCTCTTTTTCCGGTACTCAACGTGACGGTTTGATCGATAATGTGGTCACAGGAAGAGCTACTAACACCCTAAACAATCAAGGAATTAGAGGCCAATTATTGTACAATCCCTCAGAAAACACCACCATTGTACTAGCAGCAGATATTACCACCCAACGTCCAGATGGATATGCACAAGTTGTAGCGGGTGTAGCACCTACTCAAAGAGCGGCTTATCGTCAGTTTGATGCTATTATAAAAGATTTGAACTACAAACTTCCTAGTCTAAATGCCTTTGACCGTAAAATAGACCACGATACACCATGGCGTTCAGGACAAGATTTAGGAGGAATATCTCTTAATGTGGATACTAAAATTGGAGGCGGTACACTAACCTCAACAACAGCTTGGCGTTTTTGGAATTGGGATCCATCAAATGATAGAGATTTCACAGGATTACAAGTACTGGCTAAATCTCAAAACCCCACTAGACAAACGCAAATCACCCAAGAAGTTCGTTATGCGGGTCAATTGAGCTCTAAAATAAGTGGTGTAGTAGGCGTATTTTTTATTGATCAAACTTCTAAAACAGATGGAACTGAAGAATCTGGTAATGCGCAGTGGCGATTTTCACAAAGTACGACCAGCTCTTTATGGAAAACTCCGGGTCTTTTTGAAGGATACGGTATAAAAACCAATGCTAGCATCAGATCCTCTAGCGCTGCTGTTTTCGGACAATTGGATTGGGCTATTACAGATCGTTTACATATACTTCCTGGTTTGAGATACAATTTCGACAAAAAAGATGCAGATTATGCACGTACAACCTATGGAGGACTTCAAACTACTGATCCAGCATTATTGGCTTTAAAAAAATTAGTTTACTCTGACCAAGCCTTTACATCCAATACAGACAATACAGATTTTTCTGGAAATTTAACGATATCGTATAAGGCATCAGACAAAATTAACGCTTATGCCACTTATGCAAAAAGTTACAAACCAGTTGGTGTGAATGTCGCTGGGCTTCCAACCGATTCAAAAGGCCTGCCACTACTTGACCTTGCTGTAATTAAGCCAGAGAAAGTAAACCATTACGAAATAGGAGTAAAAACGTCACCCTTTAAAAACTCTGTTTTTAATTTGACCTTCTTTAATACCGATATCAAAGACTTTCAAACTAATGTTCAAGCGGCTGAATTAGGAGTAAACCGCGGCTATCTTGCCAATGCAGATAAAGTAAGAGTACGAGGTGCAGAAATTGATGCTAGTTTTGTCATTAACCAACACCTAACCATAAACGGTGCAGCTACTTATACAGACGGTAAGTACATTAAATTTACAAATGCACCTCTTCCACTAGAAGAAACCGGAGCGGCTGTAGCTTTTAAAGATGTTTCAGGAACAGCTTTACCTGGCGCTTCAAAATGGGCTGGCTCCTTGGGAGGCGAACTTACTGAACATGCCAAATTCTTCGGAAATGCAGGTAAAGTTTTCCTAGGGATTGATTCCTATGCCCGTTCTGAATTTTCATCTAGTCCTTCTGCTTCCAAATATCTAGTCGTACCTGGTTACGCACTTTTTAACGCTCGCTTAGGTTTCCGTGCCTCTGATGGACTATCTGTTCAATTTTGGGGCCGTAACCTTTTTAATAAAGATTATTATGAGCAATTGTTACCAGCAGGTGGAAATACCGGACAGTATGCTGGTGTTCTTGGAGATCAACGAACTTATGGAATAACACTAAAATATTCACTATAACTAATTTCTATATTAACTCATTGAAAGAGGTAAGTTTGGAAACTTACCTCTTTTTTTGTGCCTGAAATTTCTATAAATCACAAAAGAGCAAGAAAACCAACTTTTAAAACATCCCTTCACCTCCCTTAATTTATTCCTATTTCTATATATTCGCAACCAGAATTGATATAGACGAGATGAAAATTCTAAAATTACTACTGGTATTAGGCTTTACAAGTCCATTTTTATCGGCACAAAACATAAAAACAATAGATCAGCAAACCCAAAGCTGGATCCGCTATAACAATATATTCCCTTTAACTCAAAAGTGGTCCCTCAATTCTGATTTAGATAACCGATTTTTTTTAAATCCAGTACATGAGAACCTTTTTGCTCTGCGCATTCAAGGTCGATATCACGCAACAAAAGTCATAGAAATAGGAGCAGGATTTGCCTATTTCAATGTCAATACACAAAATCCGAATGTTGATCCCGACTATTCCATTCCTGAATATCGTGCCCAGCAAGACCTTACTCTGATCAATACTATTGCTAAAATCACCTTCCATAATCGTTTTCAGCTCGAGGAACGTTTTATCCAGCTAGCCAATATAACACAATTAGTAAATGATTTTGCGTTTTCTTATCGATTTAGATACCGATTTCAAACAACCTTTGATTTGCTTAAAAAAGACCAACAAAGCCTACAAGGAATACTTTCCGATGAAATTATGTTCAATTTCGGAAAATCAAATAAAAAGAACACCTTTGACCAAAATCGAATTTACACGGCTCTTCGCTACCAATTTAACCCTACTATAGGTTTGGAATTAGGCTATCTAAAGAGCTTTCAAAGACGCTCAAGCGGCGTTGATTTTTATGATCGGGATATTATTCGGTTTACGCTTTATCACAGAATTAATCGAAAGGCTAAAATCTAGTTTTTTGATCAAAATCAAAGACTAAGAGTCTATTCCCCTCTTTGCATTCTTCTTCCTCTTCCTTTATCATTACCGCCAAAATTCCCAACTTTGTACGCCAAAGAGAACATAATATAACGCTTTAGGACTGTGTTTTCTTCATCGCGAATTGAGGTTGCCGAAATAGTTCTAGTAGCACTTTGGTTTTGATTCAAAACATCGTAAACCTTCACCTTGGCATAGACTTTTTTATCAAAAAAGCCATAGGACAAACTCGCATTCCATAGAAAGAAATCCTTTTTGAAATCACCTGAAATATTCGAATTGTAGGTATATCCAAAATCGTTTCCAAAAATCAAATTCGCCGGCCAGTAACTAGTGGTTTGCATATTGATTCTATGGACAACATTCGAACTTGCATCACGGGTATAATTCTCGTATTTGGTTTCATTATAAGACAAACTATAAGACGGTGAAATACTAAGCACTTCTCCATATTCGTAAGTCATATACGCTCTTGGGGTAATCGAAGTTGATTTAGCATTATATAAAACCGCATTGGTAAACCCTTTATCAAAAGAATAACTTCCGTTAATTCCTAGACCATATCGCAAAACATTGGCGTCTTTTTTTACAGATTGGCTCCAATTTCCCCCAACAGAAGCCACATAGGTTCCTGAGATGTTCGCATAAGTTGTAGTTCTTTTTCCGCTATCATCATATATAGAGGTTGAAACAACATCATTATTATAATAATCCGCTTTAACAAACATACTATATCCTGAGCGAGTCCTGAAGTCAAAGTTTCTAAAATCTAAACCAGCGCTACTCTTTTCTATTGGATTTAAGTCTGGATTCCCGATTACAGTATTCAATGGATTCATTAAATTCAACACAGGTAATAATTGAGCAGCACTAGGCAGTGCATTTGAATAGTCGTATTTTAAAGTCAAATTCTTTGACCTATTAAACTTATATCTTATTTGAGCATTTGCAAACGGCAAGGCGTATGTTTTATTCAAATCAGTTGAGTTTCCCAAATACAAGGAATGATTGTCATAATCAACAATAGACGTTTTAGCATTCAAATTGAAGGTCATCTTACTCTGCTTCAAAGTGATTCCCACCTTCGGACTCACACTGTTTTGCTTGGATGTCAAATAATTAGTCAATGATGAATTCAAATTAGAATAAGACTGTGTAGCGGCATCATAATCAAAAGTTTTTTGATCATTAATTGTACTTGCCAAATCAAAATCAGAACCAAACCTAACGCGCAATGAATCAGTTATGGGTTCTGTATATTCAAGATCTAGAGAATAAGAATCAGAACTCGTATTATTTTTACTGTTTTGATTTCTTTCATCATTAGGTTTATTGTCTTGATAAAATATAGTTTGAGAAAAATTTAATGCATCCGAATCATTTCGAGTATTGTTGTTACTGAATACTAAACTAAGATTACGAGCTTGTTTTTCAAAAGTCTTATTAAAATTAATTGTATTTGAGAAATTGTTACTTGTATTCTCACTTTTAGATTCCGAGCTGCTTTTGTTCAGGGCCTCTCCAGCTTCATCTTCAGATGACGTATTCGATTTTGAATCCCCAATGGATCTGCTTTGATTGAATTTAGGAGAAACAACCAATCGTATACTTGGATTAATTTTATATTCCAATTCTAAATTTACTTTATTTCCTGTATTCTCGTTTCTTGATTTAGAATCTGAGGCCGTCAGGATATTTCCATTAGGCAAGAAATTTATCTGATTTGATTTACTTTCGTTATTATTTATCGCATTGGAAAAATTATAACTGCTCATCACGCTAAATTTTTTAGTCCATTCATCCGTATAATTAATCCCAGCTAAATTGGATTGGGTGATCCCTTTACCGCTTCCCGAATTTTGATTATTTCTACTATTTCTTCCCCCACTCATATTATCAAAAACATCATCCATTGAAAAACCTGTAGAATTGATATTGTTGGAAGAAGCCAGTACGCTGATTTTTTGTTGGTTCTTGAAAAAGTTCAACATCACACTACTTTCATAGCGATCATCAGAACCATAACCGCCTAACATTTTCCCAAAGAAACCTTTATTTTTCTTTTCATCGATGGTTAAGTTTATACTGGAATAATCGGAAGTTGACTCTTGTTTGGCAAGTTCTTCTTTTTTAGTTTTAAAATCCGAAACCTGAATTTTTTTTATAATATCTGCCGGTAAGTTTTTAAGAATCAAGGCGCCATCTTTATCAAAAAAAGTTTTCCCATTGACTAAAAACTGACTTACTTCTCTACCGTTCACAGTCACTTTTCCTGTGTTATCAACATCAACTCCAGGTAATTGCTTCAATAAAGCTTCTACGTTGGCATCTGGGCGAACTTTATACGAAGTGGCATTAAATTCTAAAGTATCTTTTTTAACGGTAATGGGTGGTGCTTCCGTTTTAATAATCACATTTTCTAAAGCGTTCACATTTTCAAGCAAATACAACTTTCCAAAATCCTTACTTTCTAAAATGTCTTTCTGCTGTTCAACCAAAGTCTGATACCCCATATAATTCACCTTTAAAAATACAGGCTTTTCCATTTTCTTAGTGGTAATTCTGAAAACACCATTTTTGTCCGTAGTAGCATATTCAATAACAGTAGAGTCTTTTACTGTTGAAAAATATACAGTGGCCATTTCTAAGGGCAGTTGCGTATTAATATCCACTACAGTTCCTTTAATAACAACATCATTTTGAGCGTTTGCACCACAACAAAATAGAAAAAACAACAGGTATGAGAAAATTTTGGTCATAAAAAAGTTAGTTAGAAGTACATAAGACTATAAAAGAAACCAAAGGTTTAATTCCGGAGCCAAAGATTTGCTTCCTTTTTTTTTAGGGCAAAAAAAATCCCCGACTTAGCGGGGATTGTACTCTTATTTTTCTCTGATATAAATACTACACACTACTAACCAATAAGTTACAATACAACGATACAAATAAGATACAAAAAGATACATTAAGTATAAATTATTAAATATTATTTAAGTTGAAAACTAACACACGACAACTTAATATTTTGCCTCGCGCGCGTGTATTATTTCGATTTTATTAATTACGACCTCTGTACACGTGATGAGATAGGGATATAATCATTCATAATAATTTTTAACGGTAAGATTACGGTAAGGATCAAACTTATGATTACTCTACTGATTGAACTTGAAAAAAAGTTTGATTAATCAAATCATTATGTATGCAAATAGATAGGGCAAAACTTTTACTTCCTAACTATTACGCGCGCGTATTTTTATACTTTTTATATTAATTTGACTGCCTATGTTTTATTATAATCAGCGGTAGTAAATCCCCCATCGCTATCAAAGTAAAAAACAATACCACTTTTAAACCAAATAAAATTACTCTCCTCTCTAATTACATCATCTTCCCAAAATATTTTTTTCATTTCAACTTTTGAATAACCAATAAAAGGTTTGGTTATAATATTCAATTTATTGATTTTAATAGAAGTTTGTATGCCTAAACCAATCAATTTGTTTAAATTATAATTAAGCTTATCTTGTTTTTGATAATCGTTTTGAAACCAAAGTTCATCTTTAACTGGATAATATAAATTTTTAATTGTCATAATTCCATCACTATAAGTACAATTGCCTTGAATTCCAACTTTAAAAAAGATAGTATCATCTTGTACTTTCAATAAATCGTATGTGGCTTTATCAACTTTCAGCTTATAATACTGTTTTCCTGATTCACCATAGAAATTATTTTTTTGCCCGATTACAATTATCGAAGTCAATAATATAACTATTAGTAAAATGTTTCTCATATCTTAAAATATAGTTTAACAAATGCTAAAGTAGCAAATAAAAAACCGCTCATCACTGAACGGTTTAATTTTTTAAAAAAGCGCAATTTTAGGTAATTACTAGTATTTCAAACCAATACCTACCACCCACTATTCTCTGCTGAATTTGTATTTCCTTCTTTTATAGATTTTTCAATTGACTCTATAGATTTATAAGCCATTTTTGTGCCTTTGTAAAGTGCTTTTGTATAAACCGTACTTTGCCAACCTTTTGGGTTTATAGGATAGCTTTCAGAAACTTTTAATGTACCGTATGATGGAGGAGTATTTCCGTAAATCGTCTTTGTTTTATATTCTGTCAAAGTAATAAAAACTCTTATTTTATTATCCTTAATATCAACCCTAATAACATGCCATAAATCTATTTCTGTTGTAACAAGACTATATCCAATATGTACATTATCATAAATTCCTTTACCTATAATCAAGCCGTTTTCTTTTTCTTGAACTTGAATTACAGATTCTCCATTTCCATAATTATAAGTAAAATACGCTAAAACTCTTGGGTAAATTTCTTCTTTTTTTAAACCATCGATTTCAATTATCTTTGTTATGGTAACATTATTATTGTCATCGACATTATATTTTCCATCCATTTCCGCTAACATTTCTTTTTTGCTTTGAGCGAACACAAATGAATTACATACTAAGAAAACACATAGTAATATTTTTTTCATATTTGTAAATTAAATTAATAAGGTTCAAATGTAGACTATTAAGATTCTAAATTATTATGGTTTTCCGTAATCAAACATTATTACATCATTAATAATCTTTGCATTATGTCAGCGGGAAAATTATCGGCACGATTTATTTTATTGATTAGCATTTAATCTCCCTTTAGTGGGTCTGCATTTTATGAAGTTTCTTTTAATAGAGTCGGAAATGTCGGTTTCTTTTCTTTTATAATACTCCAAAAACTCTGAATGATTCCTTTCCTATTGAGTCAGAAAAGTCAGTTTTTCACTTTTATTATAGAGTCCGAAACGTCCCAATACCTTTTATATACACTCTGAAAGCTCTATTTTTATTCTTTTTTTATAACAATATAAACTCTGATTTTCTTTTTATAAGAACTCCGAAAACTCCGATTTCATATTCTTAAATTGTTGAATAACTACAGTTTTTTTTGAGTTGGAGGTTATTTATTAAGTTATTCCTAATTGAGAAAATAAATTTATCTGTTGAGGTTGGTACAATCTGTTTTGTTTACTTCTTTGGTTGCTATCAGCGCTTCGAATATTGTGCGCAATTTCTTTTATCTGAGTTTCAAAATCTGACTTATGCCACTTTTTAGAAAGGTACTTCCTTCTGAGTTGTTCAAAGACTTTTCTATCTGTTTGGTAGTAATATTTTAATCCTGTATGACTTAATAAAATACTGTTTTCTTTTTGCATGGAAATATCTATTCCAGTTACTTTACAAACTGAATGGTTTTGCTTGCGACATTCATTTTGTCTTTCTATTTCTTGTAGGGTGCATATTCCCCTATTATATAACTGTGAATCTGCACCCTTTTTAATTGTTTCATTAGGTGGTGAATCTGCACCCTTTTTTAAGAATTTGAGTTTATCATAAATGACTTGTCTTAATTGATTTTTTAAATTGGAAGGTACTTTGTTTATTAAGTTGTAATAGGCGGTTTTATTCTTACTAAAACTATTGCGGTTTGATGCCCTCATTATCTTGTACCATTCCATGGTATTGTTATACTTTACTATTTTGGTTTGTTCTTTCTGTGATAAGGTTTTAAAATTGGTTGCCCAATCCAAGATCAAAACCTTTTCAAACTCATTTATTAAACTTTCTTCCATTGCTAAATAAACGTATGGGTTTAATAGATCATCTGCGGTATAAACTCCTAATTTGTTAATGAATCTACTCTTTTTACTTTTTACTTCAAATCTGAATGTGTTTATATCGGCATAGTTAGGAAACTGCAATCCTTTGGCATAAGCTTTAATAATTTTGTATTGGTTTTCCGTACCGTTTGCATGTACAGAATAACTTTTTTTACTGTAGGCCAGCCCTATGTCGTTTTTAAACTCATTTCGTTCATGATAGGCTAAATATGTAATAAGGTCTTCTACATCAATAGGTGATATGCCGTTTAATCCGTATTCTATATTTACAACTTTAAAAGCCTTTAGATCTATTTTTAATACGTTTCTAACCTCAATTAAAACATTAATGCAATCTATTACCCTAAAGTCGTTTGCGTTGTGTAAACCATTATTAAAATAGTAATGTGGTTTAAAATGTATCTCTAATTTATTTGCATAAAAACAAAACAAAA
This sequence comes from Flavobacterium sp. OHVDL-2026-0007, assembly GCF_059882335.1. Taxonomy (NCBI): domain Bacteria; kingdom Pseudomonadati; phylum Bacteroidota; class Flavobacteriia; order Flavobacteriales; family Flavobacteriaceae; genus Flavobacterium; species Flavobacterium sp. OHVDL-2026-0007. The sequence continues at coordinate 4,035,105 of NZ_CM187612.1, read as the reverse complement.
CCCCTTTGTACTGTTTTACTTTTTTGGATGTTATAACCTCCTTGTCATAATTGTTTATTTTGTCGAAATCACTTACCCAGTCCAGCAAAATATGATTTTTGAAGTAATCAATTTGTGGAATATTATAAGTTTCTAATTTGAGCCAGTCCAGCATTTGGATATCTTTTTAGGTCTTGGGAATTCTCCTATTTGTTTTTAAGATATTGTTCGGCTTGTAGAGAGGATTCTAAAACAGTAGCCTTTCTCCCTTGTTTCAACCATTCGTCTATTTCAGACTTTAAAAATCTCAACTTCTTACCTCCTTTATTAACTGGAATTTTGCCAGCAAATACCCATCCATAAACAGTAGCGGGCTTTGGTTTATCAGGGTGATAATTGCAAAGTTCTACCAAATCAAACCACTGTTCAGTCGTTGGTTGTGGTTGTTGGTTTTTTTGAATTAAAAGTGTTTTAAGTTCTTTTACCTCATCAAGGAGGTACATAAACGCTTTGGGTAACGTTTCAAGTGTAATCTGTTGTGAATTTTCCATAAGGCACTATTTGTTTAAATGATAGTGCAAGTGTAAAAAGTTTGTTTGGTGGGTATCAATGTGGTAGATTATAACCACATTAAAACCACATTAAACTTTAACGTTTTTATCCATTTTTTTTTATGTTATTGGATTTTTGCAGGGCTGTAAGTTTCCTGAAATAGTTTTTTCAACTGTTTTATAAATGTAATCCCCATTAATATTTTTGAAATTCTTAACGATCCAATTTATCAAATCTGCTTTATCGCAACTTATTATTATATCCTCTTCAAATAATCGTTTAAGATAGTCGGTAAATCTGTTTCCATTATCCCTGAATAATAATTTGGCATTGGCATTACTTCCTGTCTCAATTATTCGTCTTAATTCACCGTGCTCAGTGATATCAAAAAAATCTTTTAAGGTTATAATAATACCGTCTATTGATTCAGGTTTAAAACAAGGTTTAGACTCGTATACTGGTTTCTGATCTATGGAGCTGGATAAATCAATAGGATTTGCTTCGAGTTGTTGAATTGCTCTCTTATCATCTACTAATGCCAATTGTACACTTAACATTGCCTTATTCATTGCAGAAAAATGAATTTTCGATTCAGGCGTGATAACCTCAACGAGTTTACTTGTCTTAGGTTCTTGAAGCGCTGTATTAAATTCCTGCTCCTTTTGTTTTAAAAAGTCACATATTCTACCAAAACTAAACTCTAAGTTTGTATAACACTGCTTTGTTCCGAGTGCATCTAACCCCCTTTTTTCTATTAAAGTTAAGTTACTGTCAGTTCTTTTTGCTAACAAATTACATCCATTTGAATATATAGTTAACCACTTTTTAATAAAAGATATTTCGTCATGTTCGAAATAATCGTTTAAATGAGAATCTAATAGTTCGCTGTAACGCTCTTTAAACTCATGGAGCGACATTGGAATTTTTGGTATTTTACTAATGCTTTGTGTTCTCTCTGTTAAATCCATTGATTTTCCTGTGTTTTTTATAAAATAATGGTATACTCACTATACCACCTAGTTTTTAGATATATTTAAAAAATTCCAGTAATTGATCATTGAAAACCGTTTAAAACATTCTAAATAATTCCTAAATCTTTTTAAATTCAAGATTAAATAGAAAATCCTGCTCATTGAGCAGGATTTTCTATTTAATCTTATAATATATATTATATAACTTCTGTTTTATTCTTCTTCATTTTCTTCTATTTCGACAGCTACAGGTTGAGGAACAAAATATCCTCCCTCTTTCCAATTTCTATTCAACTCATACCAAGAAAGTAAATCTCCCATAAAACCACAAACTATTGCAAAACTTGTTGCTTGCAAAAAATTAATTGTACCGTCAATTTCTCTCAATTTGATTAGTCTTTTGTGTAGTGCTTTTGTGCCTTTTAGTGTAAAAGTGGTTGAACTTCCAACATTTAATTGACTATCAGTGTTAACTTTTCCGCTGTCTAAAATTTTGTCAATAATAAATTTTGTATCTACTGTAGGGTAATTATTTTTTGACATAAACTATAATGACTCTAATTCTAATTTGTGAGCAACTTGTTCGCCTGTTTTCATTACTTGGTCATATACAAAATTATTAGTACTGAATGACATTGATGTGGAATCTCCATTTTTATTGTTAAAACCCCAACCTAAAACTTTTAGTTCTACCTCTAAACCTTTACCGAATTTTTCTGCATTAAGACAAAATAACTCAAGAGATTCTTGTATTGCTATTTCGGCATCAAATTCATCTTTAGCAAAAGTTTTCATTCCTAATAAAGGAATTTCAATTGTAAAAATATCATCTTCTCCTTGTTTGTCCCAAATAGGCATAACAACAGAAACTGACGATAATCTACCATCTTTTCTTACTATGTCTATGTTTGCTTCTTGACTCATCTTGTTTTGATTTAAAATTTATTAAATTTAAATATTTTTTATTTTGGATTTTTTCTAATATAAAATTATTTAACAATCTTTATATCTTTAAGATATGCATATAAAGAGCCCTTTCTACATATAATTATACATGTATAAGGGCTAAATGTTTTTACAAATGTAATACAATTACATTTGTAAAAACAATAATTGCTTAGCATTTTGTATCAAAGCATTGAAAATTATGCCATAATTAAGATTATTTAGGATGTCTTTAGAGTAAATAATCAAAATGACTTAAATTTAAATTCATTTAAACATGATAACACAACACATTTACAACAGATACGATACGATGATAACTCCTTGTATACCTAATGCTTAACAGATTACAATAAGGCATAAATTAAATATTTCTCATATTATTACATAATTTAAAACTATCTAATCATTTCAGATGGGTTTTCTATTTCTGCAGATTCATCCTCATTAACAACTTCTTCTTAATTGTTATTTAGATTTTCTTCATCTATTTGATCATCTTTGATCTTAGTAAAACTTCCTTGAATATGGTCAAAAAGTCATATACTTGAGTAGATCACTATCTTTTTAAATTGAACTTTTGAAAGTTATTTTAATTCACCGTATCTTTTACTTAATTTCATTTCAGCTGACTTTATTGACCAACCTTGCTATTCAATATAAATAGTAATTGGTGGATCGTCTACGTCTTCTAAACTATCATGCAGCACAATCTTTTTACCCTCTTTTTCAGCTCTTTCAAGCATCGAAAACAATTCGCCTCCTATTTGTAAGTGAGCGGTAAATAACACTTGTTTATACTCGCTATTTTGAGAGGTGTAAAAGTCAAACAGCTGCGAACCTGTCAAATGTGATAAATCTGGTTTCATAATTTTTACATTTCAAGTTTAATTCTATTAGAAGCAGCCCTTTTGGTTTCGTCAACTATTTTTGCATAAATCTGAGTAGTATTCAAATCTTTATGCCCTAACATTTTTGAGACTGTATAAATATCCGTTCCCATTGATAATTGCAAAGTTGCAAATGTATGTCTGAAACAATGAAATGTTATTTTTTTGGTTATTCCAGCATCCAAAACCCATTTGGCTAAATATCTGTTTTCCCTTTGGTTAGTTTCTTGTATTAAAGTAAATACATTATCCGTGGCTTGTTTCCTTTTTCCTAATAAATTAAAAGCTTGTTCCGTTATTGGCAAAGTTTCTGAACCTCCTGTTTTCTTTTGCATAAATCTAATTAGATAACCACTACCTTCTTCGTGATGTACCTCTCCCCAAATTAGTTTTTGAATATCAGAACGCCTTAAACCTGTAAGAGCTGAAAATAAAGCCTGTGTTTTAATTTCAACACTTCTACAGTCCATTTTAACGAGTGTATTAAGTTCTTCAAGTGTTAAGTAGTTTCTTTGCGTTTCGGCTTTTTTAACGGCATCCGTTTTGTCCGCTATATTTTCAGACAAATAACCATCTTTATATGCTTGCTTTAAAGCTGAACGAAATTTGTCATAGTATGTTTTAATCGAATTTTCAGACAATTGAACTTTATCACTCTTTTTACTTTTGGTCGTTTGTAAAAACTCTATAAATCCAATGCATAACTCGAGGTCAATATCTGAAAATTTCAAAGTGCTTCCTCTATGTAATTTTAAAAAATCACAACTTCCCAACCATATAAAACGATTAGAATGATTTTTCTTTTCTGCAAGTTTTTTGAAATATGCGATAAAATCCCCATCCTGTTTTTTATTCTTCCTAATTTGCTCCTGTTCTAATGCATTATATATCTCAGGCTTATTCAAGTCGCTTTCTCTTCTTTGTCTAATCTGTTCGGCTAGTTGTAGGGTGTTCGTATTGTGTATTTTATCAAGAGGATTCCTTGTATTATCATACACGTACATTCCTAATGATTCTCTACGGGTTTCCTTTCCATTATCGGAACTTTTGATTGCTGGATAGAAGTCTAAGTATAAACTTTGTCGTTTTCCTGAAATAGTTCTTTTTCGAAGTGTTACTTTTATTGCCATTGACGAGGTTTTATCGCGGTACAAATACGGTACAAATATTATCAAAACAAATATATAACAAACCAAAACAACAATAACACAAAACAACAAAAAACCCCTGTAAATCTATTGTTTACAGGGGTTTCTATATATTTAATATTCGCTTGTTTTTGTATGTTATTTTTCTCTGATATAAATATCGATTGGCACTCCTGAAAAGTCCCAATTTTCTCTAATTTTATTTTCCAGATATCTTTTATATGGTTCTTTAACGTATTGTGGCATGTTGGCAAAAAATACAAACTGAGGCGTTTGAGTTGGCAACTGCATACAATATTTAATTTTTACATATTTACCTTTTGTAGCAGGTGGCGGATACGCTTCGATTACCTTCAACATAAATTCATTGAACTTAGAAGTTGGAATTCTTTGTTGTCTATTTTCATAAACTTGAACTGTAGCTTCCAAAGCCTTAAGTAAACGCTGTTTTGTTAAAGCAGAAACAAATAAGATCGGCACATCTGTAAATGGCATCAATTCTTTTTTGATTTTCTCTTCGTAGTCACGAGTCGACATGGTATCTTTTTCTACTAAATCCCATTTGTTAACTAAGATCACAACACCTTTACGGTTCTTCTCTGCCAACCAAAAAATACTTTGATCCTGGCCTTCAAATCCACGAGTAGCGTCAATAACCAAAATACAAATATCTGCATACTCAATAGCACGAACTGAACGCATTACGGAGTAAAATTCTAGATCTTCCTTCACTTTGGCTTTACGACGGATTCCCGCAGTATCCACTAAGTTAAATTCAAAACCAAAACGGTCAAATTTTGTATCAATAGCATCACGAGTTGTTCCCGCAATATCAGTAACCATAAAACGTTCTTTACCAATAAGCGCGTTAATAAAACTAGATTTACCTGCATTAGGACGTCCTACAACAGCAAAACGAGGTAATACTACTTCTTCTTTAACAGGTTCTGGCTTCACTGGAAAAGATTCAATTAAAGCATCTAATAAATCTCCAGTTCCACTTCCAGAAATACTGGCAAACGTATAATACTCCCCTAAACCTAGGTTGTAAAACTCAATAGCATCTTTTTCACGCATAGCGTTGTCTACCTTGTTCACAGCCAATAAAACTGGTTTTGTCACTTTACGCAACAAACGTGCAACAACATCATCCATTGGTGTGATACCTTCTTCAACATCCACCACAAAAATAATAACATCAGCCTCGTCGATAGCTAATTCTACTTGTTTACGAATTTCCCCTTCAAAAACGTCATCAGAACCACGAATGTATCCACCCGTATCAATTACCGAAAACTCTTTTCCGTTCCACTCGCTTTTACCGTAGTTTCTATCTCTGGTAACTCCAGACACTGAATCTACAATAGCTTCTCTTCTTTGTATCAGCCTATTAAAAAGGGTTGATTTCCCTACATTAGGTCTTCCTACTATCGCAACAATGTTATTCATTTTTGTAAATTTTAGATTTTAGACTTTAGATTTTAGACTTTAGTTTCCTAAAATTCTATCACTTATAAATCCAAAATACAGTATTTTAATTTTTTGCAAAGGTAGTTAAAAAAGTGGCTAAGTCACCATGTTTCTAAATACCTAAGTTTTTTATTATTTTTCTTGTTATTTCAAAAGAATCATAAAGCACTATTTTTCAGCCTTGCTTTCTTTGTCTTTTTCCTAAAAAAGTCTTTAAAAAAGCATTCCCTCTTCTGAACCAAAACTTTACGTCAGTATTGATAATTGATTCAAACGGTAAACAACGGAAAAAACCACCTCAGCATCTATTCGAAACCAACGCAATGTTTATTGATTATAACCAAATCGTTTCAACATATTGGCATTACTTCTCCAGTTTTTATTCACCTTCACATATAGTTCAATATGAATTTGTTTCCCGAAGAATTTCTCTAAGTCAGCACGAGAATCCATACCAACCTTTTTCAAGGCGGCACCTTTATGTCCAATGATAATTCCTTTTTGAGTTTCGCGTTCCACCATAATAACCGAACGGATTCTAATAATATTTTCATCCTCAAAAAACTCTTCTGTAACAATTTCAACAGCATACGGAATCTCTTTGCTATAATTCAGCAAGATTTTTTCACGAATGGTCTCGTTTACAAAAAAGCGTTCTGGTTTATCTGTTAATTGATCTTTTGGATAATAGGCTGGTGATTCTGGAAGCAATTCAATAATCCTTCCAAAAACTTCTGGTACATTAAAATTCTGTAAAGCTGAAATAGGGAAAATCTCAGCGTTCGGCACTTTAGCAGTCCAAAACGCCACTTGCTCTTCTAATTGCTCCTGATTTGAATTATCAATTTTATTCAATAATAACAAAACTGGAATCTTAGCATGAACGATTTTATTGAAGAAAGCTTCGTCTTTTAAGTCTTGCTCCCCAATTTCTACCATATACACCAAAATATCAGCATCTTCAAAAGCCGATTTTACAAAGTTCATCATCGACTCCTGCATTTCATAAGCGGGTTTGATGATTCCGGGTGTATCCGATAATATAAGTTGAAAATCTTCGCCATTCACGATTCCAAGAATACGATGACGAGTTGTTTGTGCTTTTGATGTAATGATCGATAACCTTTCTCCAACAAAGGCGTTCATCAATGTTGATTTTCCAACGTTTGGATTCCCGATGATGTTTACAAAACCTGCTTTATGTGACATTTGTGTTCTATTTATTGTGCAAAGGTAGTCATATCAACTCAATACAGAAAATAAAACATTTTTTAAAGTTTTCGTTGGATTTCTAGAAAATGTGTGTATCTTTGCACCCGAAACAACGCGGGATAGAGCAGTAGGCAGCTCGTCGGGCTCATAACCCGAAGGTCACAGGTTCGAGTCCTGTTCCCGCTACTAAGACAAAGCTTCAGAGAAATCTGAGGCTTTTTTTGTATCCAAAATTCACTCCTGACTTTAATTTCATCTTTCATTTAAGTAAGAGTCTTCACTAGTACCTCAAATTTCACATAACCATAATTAAATCAAATGTTTAAAAAAAACAAATCCCAAATTCTATTTTTTATTCTTTTAAATTTATTTTTTTCCATCGATTCTTTTTCTCAAAAAAATCTTTACGCTGGAATTGAAATCGGACGAAGAGCAATAAAAGTTTCAGTCCTAGAAGTCAATAATATCAAAAAAGCAGACTATAAGATTGTCTACTTCTGGACCGAAAGACTTAATCTTGCCCAGCATATTACTACTTGCAACGAGCTTCCTCAAGATGACATCAACAAAACTGGTATCATAATTTATGACCAATTAAAGAAAATAAGAGAGGAATTTAAAATTCAAGAAGAAAATATCTTTATAGTTGCCGCTCCCGTTTTTGCATCTACGCACAACATTGGAACTTTAAGAAACAAAATTACAGCCCTAACCGACAAGAGTTTTGACATAATTAATATTGAGGAAGAAGCAAAAATGCTAGTTAAGGGCGCTATACCACCTGTTGATTATTCTGACGCTTTTCTGCTCGATATTGGAGCCTTAAATACCAAAGGTGGATACATCGACGAACTTGCCGATAACAAATTAGAATTCATCCCTCTGGAGCTTGATTTTGGCACCATGACCCTTACCGATGCCATAAAAAAAACGGTTGCGAATCAAAACCAAGCTAATAATATGTCTGTATATCAGGAAAAATCTTTTGACTATAACCCCGTTCTACGAAAGAAGATAAAAGAAATGTTTGACACCAATCCTCTTTTATTGAAAAAAGAAAAAATCTACTTATCAGGAGGAGCAGTCTGGGCCTTTGCAACGCTATATTACAATGAAAACATTAAAGAACACTATGTTCCTTTAAACCTAGAAGACGTTATCAATTACGATGCAATCCTGAAGAATAATTTCAACAAGTTTAATAACCTCTCCAAAACCAATAAGGAAGCTGCTAGAGTTTTGAGCACCTATGACCAAAAATACCTTATTTCAGCAAATAACATACTAGTGGCCTGCCTTGAAGGCTTTCCAAATTTAAAAACAAAAAAAATATACTTTGCAAAAGAGGGACAAACAACCTGGCTTATCTCATACATTGCAGATCGCTCTAAAAAAGTGAATACTAATTTTTAAGTATTCACTTTACATTACTTATAAATCCTATTCGTTTTTTAAATCACAGAACTAGGTCATAATGAAAATCATTTTGAGATTTGAACTGCATTACCTCAATAATCAAGATCAACAAATCTTCTCTAAAATGATTCAAAAATTACCCCCATCAGAACTTTTAAAATAAAGCTTCAGAGAAATCTGAAGCTTTATTTATTAGGCCTATAAAAATTAAACCTGTACCGTAGTAAAAACAACATACACCAAATACAAGAACTATCCTTCGTACCATTGGCACCATTATTGCACTCCGACAAGAAATCTTCAAAGTTACTCTAAGTAGTTTTTGTCTATTTTATAAAAAAAATCTGCTTATTTAAGCTGAAAATATTTAATTTTATACCCTAAAATCTTATTTTTATGAAAAACTACGTACTATTATTCGTTTCTGTCCTAGCGCTATCTTTTAACTCTTGCACAACAATGAAAGACACTACAAAAACTGCCGATCTTTACGACACTACTTGGGAACTTGAATACATTTCTGGCCCACGTATTGCTTTTGAAGGATTGTTTCCTGATAAAAAGCCTTTTATAAAATTCAATAAAGAAACAAACGAAGTAGCTGGAAACGCTGGTTGTAACGGTTTTATGGCTCCTTATACTTTAAAAGGAAAATCAATTGATTTTGGAGACCAAGGCCCAACTACCATGATGTACTGCGAAGGTGGAGGAGAACAAACTTTTTTACAAACGATTCAAAAAATTGATAGTTACTCAATCGACAAAGAAGGCAAGCTAAACCTATTGATAAAAGACATCCCAATGATGAGATTTAAAAAAGTAACTAAATAACTTTAGCTACTCTATATTTAGAATTCTAATCAATACATCAAACAAAATCCCTCATCGAGGGATTTTGTTCGTTATAGCAGTATCCCATTTATTTTCATCTTTTTTATCAACTCATTTCTCTTACTATCCTAAAGAAAACGTCAATCAAAAAACAAACAACCTCAAGACATTTTTTTTGCTTATCATTTTCTACCCCTGCTCCTCCAACCCAAGCTTTTTTTAATTTTCTCTCAAACAAAAAAAAGCAACACACACAATTCCAATACCTTACCTCAATCGATTATAAATTGTGAATATCTATTTAAAAATTCTAGGATTTAATTTCCTGTAAAATCTATCTTTGACATCCTTAAAATAAAAAGAAGATGAGCGCAATTTGGTACGAATGCAAGGTAAAATATAGAAAAACAGATGAAACTGGAGGTCAAAAGGTTTTGACAGAACCCTATTTGGTCGATGCTTTGTCTTATACAGAAGCAGAAAAAAGAATCAATGAAGAGATGGCCCAGTACATCAGTGAAGAATTTAAAATCACGAATATAAAAGTCGCTAATTACGCAGAAATACATCCTTTCGAGAACACAGACCGCTGGTTCAAATCAAAAGTTTCTTTATTGGCTTATGACGAAGAAAGTGGTAAAGAAAGAAAGACCAATATGTATATGTTGGTACAAGCAAATGACGTAAAAGAAGCTTATGACAATACCATCCATGTAATGAAAAATACAATGGGTGAATATTCAATTCCAGCCGTTTCAGAATCCCCAATAATGGATGTTTTCCCTTATTTTAGTGGAGAAGAAGGCGAAAGCGAACAATTAGAAAGATTCAACGCACTTAAAGCTTCTAAACCTGCTCAAATACAGGCAGAAACAGTTGATCATATGGAATTTGAAACCGCATTAGAGGAATAAACACTTGATCACATACGAATACAACACTAAAAGCTTCAGAGAAATCTGAGGCTTTTTTTGTTTTTTATAGTGTTTGGCAAACAACTTACCCAAACCTAAATTCAAAAATAAATATTACATTAGCTTTGACTTTAACCACTGAATAAAAACAGCTTACAATCAACAACCAACCAAAAACCATAAGAAACTGCCAATCTATATGAGTAAAAAGACCCTAATTTTAATCGGCTTTATCATACTGAAATTTGTTTTACAATACACCTTGATAAACCCTGAATACGATTTACAACGAGACGAATATCTTCATCTTGACCAGGCACATCATTTGGCTTGGGGATATCTGTCAGTTCCCCCTCTTACTTCCTGGATTTCTTATCTTATATGGTTACTTGGAAATTCTGTTTTCTGGATCAAATTTTTTCCTGCCTTTTTCGGCGCTTTAACCCTTGTCGTTATCTGGAAAACGATTGAATTCCTAAAAGGAGATCTTTATGCCTTAATTTTAGGCGCGACCTGCATAGTGTTTTCTACCTTATTACGTATCAATATATTATACCAACCCAACTCTTTTGACATATTAAGTTGGACCCTATTCTACTACATCCTTATTCAGTACATTACAACTGAAAAAACAAAATGGCTGTATATTGGAGCCATCGTATTTTCTTTTGGCTTTTTAAACAAATACAATATCCTTTTTCTGCTTCTTGGTCTCTTACCTGCCCTTGTACTAACGAAACAAAGACAAATATTACTAGACAAATACCTCTATTTAGCCTTGATCTTAGGACTACTTTTGATACTACCTAATTTACTATGGCAATACAACAACCAATTCCCTATTGTACATCACATGAAAGAATTGTCTAAAACTCAATTAGCCAATGTAGATCGCTTACACTTTTTAAAAGAGCAAGTTTTATTTTTTATAGGCTCTTTTTTTGTGATCATTTCGGCCTTATATGCGCTACTATTTCACAAGCCTTTCAAAAAATATAAATTCTTTTTTGCCTCTATTATTTTTACACTTCTTATCTTCTTGTACTTCAAAGCAAAAGCCTATTACGCCATTGGCTTATACCCCATTTATATTGCCTTTGGAGCCGTTTACCTTTCTAAGCTTTTAAATACAGGCAAAAAACGTTATTTACGACCAGTTTTCATTGCGCTCCCACTATTATTTTTTATCCCAATGTACAACCTGTCTTTCCCCAATAAAACACCACAGTACATTGTGAACCATCCCGAAAAATATAAAAAACTGGGCATGCTACGCTGGGAAGATGGAAAAGACCATGATTTACCTCAAGATTTCGCCGACATGCTCGGCTGGAAAGAACTTGCTAGAAAAACGGATTCCATTTATGCTACAATTCCAGCACCCGAAAAAACACTTATCCTTTGCGACAATTACGGGCAAGCCGGAGCCATCAATTACTATTCTAAAAAAGGGATTACTGCCGTTTCTTTTAGTGCTGACTATGTGAATTGGTTCAATCTTGACATACCCTACAACAATCTAATCAGAATTAAAGAATACGAAGAAAACAATACTGAATTTGAAAAGACAAGTCCTTATTTTCAACATTCTTTTATAGCGGGACAAATAACAAATAAATATGCTCGCGAATTTAAAACAACCATTTTTGTATTCACGGGTGCTAAAACCGATATTAGAAAAAGAATAAAAAACGAGATTATCGAAGAAAAAGACTACATCAAGTAAACAAAGACTAAATCCATGATTTATATTGAAGTTTTTCATCTGTTTTCATCAAATTTCAACACATAATTAATCAACTACAAAACAGATGATTACATTCAAAAAGTCAATTTATATTGAAATTTACCATTCTTTTAAGAAAATAGTTCCGCTAATCCTTTGCATAACCGTATATACTACGTATCTTTGCACCCGAAACAACGCGGGATAGAGCAGTAGGCAGCTCGTCGGGCTCATAACCCGAAGGTCACAGGTTCGAGTCCTGTTCCCGCTACTAAGACAAAGCTTCAGAGAAATCTGGAGCTTTTTTCGTTTATATTTCTTTTAAAAAACAAAAACGGAGCAAGATATAATCTGGTACTAACTGATATTAATAATTTAGAGAACTCTTCTGCTAAGAATAAAAACGGAGTATTTCAATTATCTGTTGATTATTTCTTTTTTTTAAACTTAATAATTCTATAAAAACGTTTTGCAAGCTGTATCATGAGTGTATTAACACATCCTTTCTTGGAAAATCTAAAAATTTTGAATTAATCATTTTGACAGTCCAATATTTTTAAATCATCCACAAAACGGTTCGAGAATTATCCCGTTAGGCTAATAAGAAAAGCTTCAGATTTCTCTGAAGCTTTTTCCGTTGAAATAAAATAAAACCAAACCTAAAACCAAACCTAAAAAACGAATAAAATAACTACCAAACCATTCTATCGTAATACCGCATTACCCAAGGCCTGTAACCACGGATTTTTAGTTGAACCCGTATCATAAAAACCTCTTGACAATTCCCAAATCATAGCACCTTTTAGCCCTTTCGACCTCAGGTATGCACCTTTTGTATTCATATCTTTTTCATTATCATAAACGATCATCATATTAGTACTGCTGTTTACATAATATGAATGTTGGGTGACACTATCCCACATTTCAGTGAATCCTCCTTTACTTATAAAATCTTTGTACATGTCCTTGGTTGCTCTGTCGGCCCCTGTTGCTGAGGCTCCCAATGCCGAATAAAGAGTATATTGAGTACCGTAAAAAGGAACGCCGATGGTCAATTGTAAGGGATTTACTTTTCTTGTATTTACATAATAATTAACGGCATCATCAATACCAGCTGAATTTCCGGCTGCTGTATTTTTATACAAAGGAGAATTGATATTGGCAATGGTACTAGAACTGTACTCATAAGTCATTGGTGAAAACCAATCCACGCATTTAGACAAAGCGGCCATATCGTAATATTTACCTGCCCAATCACCTACTGGCAACGCCATAGTAAAAATCATTTTTTTAGAAGCCAAAACACTTGATTTAATACAAGCAATCCTTAAGTCTTGCATCAACAAAAGTATATTTGCCCCCTCACTACTACTGGAAGGGTATTCATAATCTAAGGCTACACCATCATATCCCTTTTGCTCCAATAGTTGTACAATATTTAACACATACCGTTCGCGAAGAATGTTATCAGCCAACAATGATTTGAGATTTGGAGCACCTGATAATGCAAGTAAAACTTTTACATTTGCGGCATGCGCCTTGGTTATTAGTTTGTCGCCATAACCTAAAAACGTTTTATCCGTTAGATCTGAATAATAAGACATAATAGTAGCTTCATCAGCTAAATTTTCATAGACTAGCGTTGGATCAGTTGCTGACTTGGGCACTATAAACCCAAAATCAATATGCGTTACATTTGAATAGTCAATATCATTATAAGAATAACCATACCATTTAGACAAGGTTAAATATCCTTCCACAACTCGGCTTGAATTTAGCACTACAAAATTACTGTCCCGTTTAATTGCAGCTTGGGGAGCCACAACTGGAGGAGTGACTACAACAGGTGGGTCATTAGACAATGGAGCTTCTGAACTAGAACAGCTCAACATTGCAGTTATCGAAAACATAACTGCAAACACAAAAAAGACTGCTTTAAATAATTTATTTTTTTTCATGATTTTTATTTGAATTTGACCACATAGATTACTCTTACTAATTGATAAAGCAAGATTTTTTCGACATTGAAAAAAAAATAAACATACGGCAGCATTGTTACTGCCGTATCCTATTTGACTGCTTTAGCCACTATTTTTTCAATAAAAAATTAAGTTCTTAAGGCTTGATTCCTGTTGCTGTTAATTCAGCCAAAGTAAGGCTTTGCCCACCAGTATTTTGAAGCCTTATGTAACGTCCTGATACATTGGTTGCTATTTTTGTAGGCCTGCCAGCTTTACCAGGGGTGTAAAAACTCTTAACACCTGGTTGTGCTAATGACTCCGCTACGCTGGTTCCTGTGAAAGGCACATCGGAAATAAATACATAAAAATTTATCGTACGATCATCACAGCAGTCAGTTCTATTATAAATATCCACTGTTTCAATTAATGGAGAAATAGCTTGTAAATCTACCTGCCAATATTGTTCAGCTGCCGCACCAGATTCACATACAGAACCACCACCCCAATCTCCATTGGTATTACCATCATTTCCCCTTGGCGCATTAAATGACGCAGAAGGATTTCTCCAAGAAGATGGCTTGCCCACTGACAAAACACCTTTATTCGGAGTCGGCGCCCTGAAAATATAATACTTGGTAGCCATTGCAGAATTTAAAGTAATATCACTTGTAGAAACTGATGTAACTTTTACCGGTAATAAATAATCTGTATCCAGATTAAGCATACCTGCTTTTACTACTAGGTTTGTTTGCTGAGAGGCAACACCATCCGTGGGGATTGTTAAGCTGGTGGCTTCCAATGCGTAACTCCCCTCTGGCATTATAGCGTATTTGGTATTATTTGCGCTGTTATATGTAGCAACTAGGCTATTATCTAAAGCAATTGTTACATCCGCATTTGCCGCTAAGGGGGCTATGACAGCCACTGCCACTGGAAATTTATATGGAGTGGTAACAAACGACAGTAAAACTTTACTTTCTGTAGCTACTTTACCCGATGGGACTATAAAAATAGCATTACTACCTTCTTTATTTGTATCTTCATTATTACTGCATCCTGTCAAAAATTTAAACAATGCAATAACACAAAAGAGAGATGTAAAATAAATTATTTTTTTCATTTTTTTCATTTTTTTTATTTTCTAAACTCATTAAAGTTACATTCTATAATACCCAATGATTACCATAATGGGTTCTGAACTAATTTATTGCTCTTCTGCATTTCAACTAATGGAATTGGATATAAATACATTTTCTTATCCCAAACTCTAGTCTCATAAGGAGTACGTTGGAAAAATGAAGCTTCAGTTGCCCCATTCATATTCATTCCATAAAAAGCTCCTCCTTGATGTCCCTCCGGTTGATCACCAATCATCCATCTTCTAACATCAAAATAACGTTGGCCTTCAGTAGCTAATTCAACTCGCATTTCTTTTCTTATCGCTAACCTTTGTGCTTGCTGATTCCCCATTATTTGTGGCTTAATAACAGTCAGTAACGGTATTCCTGCACGTTCTCTTACCTTATCTACATATTGCAATATTCTAGCATCATTCGGATTAACTTCATTTAAAGCTTCAGCATATAATAAGTAAAATTCGGCAAGTCTAAATATGATAGAAGGTCGGTACTTCGTTCTTGGAAAAGAACCTTCGTCTCTAACGGTTCTATCTAATTGTTTATATAATAGATAACCAGACCAAGGATAATTTTCAGATGAATTATCATTTCCGCTCCCTTTATTAAATTTAATTATATTAGTTCCAGTATGCCACTTACGTCCATGAAACATCACTGTTTGATAAAATCGAGGTTCTCTATTAATCCACATTTTGTAAGTTCCTACATTGGTTTGTCCACTTAGATCCTCTCCAGTTGCAGAAAATCCATTTTCACTATATTTAGTCGATTCTTTGATTGACAAACCATCTAACATAAAAAAGTCATCTACTAACTCTTGAGTCACTGCTATAGAAGCAAATCCTGCTCGTTCAGATCTTGGAGTCAATCTTCTATACGTACCATCCTCCCCTACAGATCCCCAATCATTATTAGGATTAGCCCAAATGATTTCACTATTATACTTGTCAAATAGTTCGTACAGAGATTTATTTGGATCATAAACTCCCTGGGCATTATTCACTTTATACAGTTGGTAATTTCCCGATTCTGCAAAAGTTATAAAGTCTTGTAGTGCATTCAATGCTTTTTGCCATTTCGTTTTATCAAATTCTGGAAAAATCTTTTTACCATCTTCAGGATTCTTTATCGCTAGAGCTTCTGCATAACCTCCATTTAAAAGCGGACTGGCCGCATAGATCCATAGCTTAGCTTTTACAGCCAGTGCCACCCCTTTTGTTGGAAGTGCTAAAAATGCATCAGCTGTTTCTTTATCATTAAGTTGACCTGCCACTTCAGTTAGTTCAGTATCTATAAAACTTACTACTTCATCTACCGAATTTCTAGAAAAATCTAAATCTGGTGAATTAGGGTCGGCTGAAGTTTTCATTATAGGAATTGGCCCATACAATTCGAACAACAAATAATGATAATATGCTCTTAAAAATCTAGCTTGCGCTTTCATTTTAGCAAGCTCAGCCTCATCAATATAATCTGCTGAACCACTTTGCGGAATTACTTTTGCATTTTCCAAAAATAAATTTGCCTGTCTAATTTGGCGGTATAACATATTCCATCTATGAAATGGTGCATTCCCTGCATTATACCCGTTAGATGTTAGATTCCTTAGGGTCCCTTGAGCCATTTTCAGTTCATCTGTTGCGCCAGTCCATGGATTATCTAAACCATCCAGCACATAATCTGTTCCAAATATCATACAAGAACTATTGGGAATTCCCGTAAAAATATTTCTATGAAACATCCTCGTATTAGAAGGCATACTAAATACCTTCTCCATAGTCATTTCACCAGCCAATTCGTCTGATACATCTAAATAATCTTTACTGCAACTTATAGATATAGCAACAAACAAGAATAAAATGGCTATATGTATTTTATTTTTTAATTTCATCTGTAATTTTTTTAAAGTGTTAGTTCAAGCCCGAAAGTTATTGTCCTAGGTATCGGATAATTCATACCCGCATTTTCATTTCCTATTTCCGGATCCCACATTTTAATCTTATCCCATACATAAAGATTGTTTCCCATTACGTATATTCTTCCGGTAGTCAATCCTAATTTGCCTAATAAACTTTTATCTAAATTATACCCTATCTCAACATTTTTTAGACGTATATAGCTAGCATCTCTTAACCACCAAGTACTAGCTACCCTATTATGAAAATAAGTTGTCGATCTTAGACGTGGGTACAATACATTTTGAGAGGGGTTCTCTACAGTCCACCTGTCTAACCCTTCTTTTCTTACAGAACTTTCTTCAACTCCATAGGTAAAAGGAAAGAAGCCTTCAGGATTTTTTTCTCCAAGTACAGTAGATACATTACCTGCACCTTGGAAAAATCCGTTCAAATAAAAATTCTTGTACTCAACATTAAAACCAAGACCGTAAACTATTTCCGGTACGGTAGGCTTCGCTATAGTGGCTCTAGTTTGATCAAATTGATCAATTTTCCCATCTCCATTCAGATCCGAGTATTTAATATCACCCGGCAAATTATTAGAGTTTAGTGTGGAAACAGCCAACCCATTTTTTAAAGCATAAACTTTCGTTCCATTTACTTGCGATACATTAAAATCGTCTTCAGTATAAAGACGTTCTGCAATATATAAATTAGGAGAGTTCAAGCTGGTGCCTGTAATGTTCATCCATGAATAAGGCTGCTTAACCTCATCATATTCCGCTATTTTATTTCTGGCAAAAGTGAAAGTTTCCCTAACACTTACCAAAACTTCTCCAAAACGTTTTTTTGCATTAAAACTAAAATCAAGCCCTTTATTGGTTACCCTCCCAAAATTCTGCCATGGTGCTTGTCTAAATCCTGTTGATGCCGAAACAGTATTTCTTTGCAACAAGATATTATACCTGGAATTGTTAAAATAATCAATTTGCAACGTTACATTATTATTAAAAAGACCTAGATCAATTCCTATATTTCGTTTATCTTCAATCTCCCAAGACAAAGTTGGCGCCGCAAACCTTCCCTCTGCATAACCACCAATACCATTTAATGAACCACTTCCTCCAATACCAATTGGGTAACCCGTTGCATCAACAAAAGTTCCTCTATATAAAAACCTATCACCTCCAGTGTTATCATTTCCAGTTCTTCCAATAGAGGCTCTAATTTTTAAATCGTTAATTACATCTTTTACGCCTTTAAAGAAATTCTCATTACTTGCATTCCATGCGATACCTATTGCAGGGAAAAATCCATATCGATTGCCCTTAGAAAAAGCTTCACTTCCTGTAACTCCAAAATTTGCTTCAATAGAATATCTACGATCAAACATATAGGTAGCTCTACCTATATAGGCTTGTTTTCGAAAGGCAAGTGCTTCGTTACTATATTGAGTTTCCTTTTGATAAAACAAGATCATTCCCCCTACAACATGCTTATTGTTAAAGGTTTTATCATAATTCAGAGAAGTCTCAAGATATATGTTTTTATTTCCACTATTTGTTTCAGAAGGTTCTCCAAAAGGCAATTCATTAACCGTTTGACTATAAATTAAATTTCCATTAATATCTCTTCCATTTGCAATAAACTGCGCAGGTGTTTTGGTCCTTGTAGAAATATATTTCGAGTCGGAATCATAACTAACCACCCCTTTTATCATCAATCCATCCGTAACTATATCTAGTTTTTGCTCTATCGCCACTTTTGATTGTAAGCTACTTCTCCATTCTTTTGCATAACCAGATTCCATAAGTGAATTATAGGGATTGGAACGGTTGGCACTAGGAGATGGATGTGAGGCAAATTTTCCATCAGAAAAAAGCATTGGATATAAGTTCGGAGGTGCTATAGTCATATTTCTAAACAATGCTGCAGTTCCTACGCCTGGATAATTTGTTTCCAAATACTGACCACTTAAATCAACTCTTAGTAAAGTACTATTAGTCACATCAAAGTCCACATTTGAGCGTAGATTATAACGCTTTAATCCAATATTATTTTCGTAATTTACATTCGGGTTCGATTTAAAAATACCCGTTTCTCCAAAATAAGCTCCAGAAATAAAGAAACGTGCTTTGTCTCCTCCTCCTCTAAAATTCAATGTATGTCTTTGATTATTTGTGGTATTTTTCAATAAACTGAGCCAATTTACATCTGGATATAAATCAGGATCTAAACCTGATTGAGTTCTTGCTATTGCTTCTGGGGAATATTTAGGTTGTAGTCCTTCGTTACTCAAACCCTCATTGTAGAGTTTCATAAAATCAACCGCACCTAAAAACTCTGGTAAACGAGTAGGTTGTAAAAAGCTATACTCTCCACGGTAGCTAATCAATGTTTTCTGTACTTTACCTCTTTTCGAAGTAATTAACACTACTCCATTGGCTCCCTCAGCTCCGTATATGGCGGTGGATGCAGCATCTTTTAATACGGAAAAAGTCTCTATCTCATCTGGTTCTATATCGTTCATGCTCCTAGGTATTCCATCCACTAAAACCAGTGGTGTTGTACCTCCCTTAAAGGAACTAATACCTCTGATCCAAAATTCAGAATTATCATAACCCGGTTCTCCCGAACGTTGAACAGCTATAACACCAGCGATTCGACCTGCCAAATTATTACTTAAACTCCTACTTGGCAATTTTAGCTCTTCTCCTTTTATAGTGCTAATTGAGCTCACTACGCTTTCCTTTTTTTGCTTTCCAAATCCAACTACAACAACATCATCTAATGAAGTAGCATCATCTTGTAACACAATGGTAAGAGTAGTCGAGGCTTGTTTTAAAGAAACTTCTTTTATTAAAAAACCAGTATAAGAAATAACAAGTACAGCATTTCTATCTTTCACGGTTAATTTAAAGTTACCATCAAAATCAGCCTGAGTCCCATTTGTTGTCCCTTTTTCCAAAACGTTGGCTCCTGTCAATGGCTGTCCTGATCCATCAACCACTTTTCCAGAAATCTCAATACCTTGCATTTCTTTGCGGACCATTGCATGTTTTAAATTTTCCTTGATCACTATGGTACTGCCATTAGAAACCTCAAAATAAAATTTATTATTTGTTAAACTTTGCTCTAATAGTTTAGTTACAAAGATCTCGCCCTTTTTTAAATACACCTTAGGAGCTTCGTTAAATAGCTCTTTAGGGTAAATGAAACGATAATCGGTTTGCTTTTTAATAATTTTAAAGACCTGATCTACCGTAACCAATTGGTCATGGTCTATCTTTATCTTTTCTTGTGCTATCGCATTTCTAGTGGTAAAACTAAAAACGGTGGTACAAAATAAAAAGATGAAAGTTTTCATAATGGTTAAAAATAGCCGCTCTTTAAAATAAGAAAGAGCAGTGGTTAATTTAATTTTCATAAATTTGCTTGGTGTTAGTTATACAATGATTAATACTCAATTAGGAGGGACGAAGTTCAAACACCGCCAAATGTTGATAAACTTCGTTCCCTTTTTTATTTTTTTTTATGTCTATCTCAATACAATCGTTTTTCCATTTATTCTATATTCTCGAATAATCCCAAAGCTTTTGATCGTTGATAATATATCTTGTAAGTTTTGATTTTTATCTAAAACACCAACAAACTTCTGATTTTCAAGCGATTTGTTCAAAAAAACAAAATCAACATCATACCATCTCGATAATACCTTCGTCATTTCTATTAGGGTTAAGTCTTCAAAACTGAAAACTCCTTCTTTCCATGATATTTCACTATAAACATCAATAGTTGACACTGTCATCATTTTATTATTGGTATCTAAAACGGATCGTTGACTAGGTTTCAAAAATTGTTTTTTCCCGTCAAGATTTACTGTAACCTTACCTTCCACTAGGGTCGTATATACATTATACTCATCTCCATAGGCTTTTATATTGAATTCCGTACCCAACACTTCAACTTCTTGATTCTTATTCAATACTTTAAATTTAGCCCCTTTGTGGTTAGTGCTTGGAGACACATCAAAATAAGCTTCTCCATAAACCAACTCTACTTGTCGCATTTCACCTTCCGCAAATGCAACAGGATATTTTAATTTTGATCCTGAATTCAACCAAACCTTCGTTCCATCAGATAATTTGACAAAATATTGCCCTCCTCTAGGAATAGTCAAACAATTAAAGCCTTTTCTCGAGTTTGAATTTACGCCGGAACTATAAACCAGTTTTTCCCCGTTACTTTTCACACTATTGGACACATAACTTTTACCTTTCCCTAGCGTAATATTGGATCCATCTTCTAACGTAAGTATTGCCTTTTCTTTTCCAGGCTCAACGGTTAATACAATAGGCAATTTTTCTATAGGTGAACTAAAAAACGTATCCCTGAAGAAATAACTCGTAATTAACAGCCCCGATATAATTGCCGCTGCTGATAATCTCCAGTAGAACTTCTGATTAGTCACTTCGATTCTTTGTACCAATTTTTTCCAATCGGCTTCCTTATTTATTTGATTCACTAAATTTTGTCGCTTTTTCATTAGAGAATCATCATTAATATTTTTAATGATGTAATTCGTATCTTCACTATTAAACAACTGAGATTCTGACATCTCAGTCTTCTTTTTTTTGTTTAAAAATGAAGCGGCTAAGCTCTTCGATAAGTTAATTATTTGTTCAAAATTGGACATAGGAGATCTGATTATATTATTAAGACGATAGAATGATTGAATAGGGTGAAAAAAAAATGCTAAAATTTTAAGAAAATTTTAGCATTACAAAACGGTAAAGAAAGCTACTTAAAAAACTTAAGTAAGAAAAACAATAAAAAGTAATATTCTTCCAGCAAAGGCCTTAACCTTTTATACGCTATTTTTTTTTGAGTTTTAACTGTATTGACAGACAAACCTAACTCATCAGCTATTTCTGAAACTGTAAATTCTTTCATACTTAACCTGATAATGTATGCGCATTTATCTGGAAGCTCATTTATTGCTTTTTCAATAATACATGACGCTTCAAGAACAACCACTTCACGAAAAAAAAATGATTCCGTTTCCATCTTTTCTAACTTCTTAGCTGATAAAAAATCTGTTGATTTATATCGTTTGCTTCGTAAGTAATCTAACGATTTGTTTTTTACTGAGGTGTAGAGATATGCCTTTGTATTGTTAATGTTTTGGAATTCAATTTTATCTTCCCATATTTTGAGAAAAACGTCCTGAACTACATCTTTTGCAACATCTAAATCTTCTAAGTATTTATTTGAAAGCAAACACAGAGACACATAAAACTCATCAAAAAGGTTTTTATATTCTTTTATAGTCATCTAATACAAAGTGGTTTATGGTTGGTTATTTGTTTTCAAATCTATATAAAAGAAATCAAATTTTACAATTTGGACACGTCTATTTTAAAATTTATTAATATAAGATTGCATGTTATTAATTATTTTTAAGATTTCCTGTTGGAGAATATACTACTAAACAGGAACCAAAAGCGTTCCTCAATTGGTACTTATTTCTTATGATTCTCTATCGAAAAAAGAATGATGAATCTTTTAAAGTATAGAGAAAATGGCAATTGCTCAATTGAAACGGTACAAAATAGTTCAGAAAATTTAAATACAGAAACACAATCTACTACTACAAAAAGTGGCATTCCCTTTTTATTAGGATCGTGTTTCGAAAATACAAACTTCAAATTCTTCAAGTGACAAATTGAAGTAAGAAATTACCTTAAGTGACATATTATTTTATAATATTCTTCCAAAAACTGATAGGGCTTTTCGAGATTATTCTATCCCACTAAGACAAGACTTTAGAGAAATCTGAAACTTTTTTGTCATCTCATTATTTGAATCATAATTTCTTCTATATGCTCTTCATCTGTTCCGCAGCAACCACCAAATACATTTAGGTGAGGAAAAAAAACGTTTAATTCTTTATACTTTTTACCTAATTCCTTAGGATTCCCTCTGTCTAATACGGTAGCCTCGTCCAATTCCGTATGACTTTTACAAGATGCATTTGCTCTGATGCCTTTTATTCTTTTTATCCATTTTTCTTTTTCATTTTCCTTTTCCTTTAGTTCGTTTAGAAAATGAGTTGGATGTGCACAATTTATCATAAAATATAATGGCGGAACGGCCGCGCTTTCATCTACTTTTTCAATTGCCTCTTTTAAACTCATACCCGTTGGTAACTTCCCATCGGTCTCTACAGTATAAGAAATAATCACCGGTATCTTAAAAGCTTCGGCTGCTTTTACGATGCCAATTGCTTCTTCTACGTAATTCATCGTTAAACCAGAAATAAAATCAACTGAAGTTCGACTTAACACCCCAATTTGCTCTGAATGATATCGTTTTGCTTCTTCTATAGTCATACAGTTATTTGGTGTATATCCGTCACCACGTGGCCCTATACAACCACTTATGAGAATAGAATCTAAATCATTTTCAAATTCTTTTTTTAAATCTGTC
This sequence comes from Flavobacterium sp. OHVDL-2026-0007, assembly GCF_059882335.1. NCBI lineage: Bacteria > Pseudomonadati > Bacteroidota > Flavobacteriia > Flavobacteriales > Flavobacteriaceae > Flavobacterium > Flavobacterium sp. OHVDL-2026-0007. The sequence goes on along the minus strand of NZ_CM187612.1, from coordinate 4,011,564 downwards.
AAAAGAGTGACAGCTTTTTCATTTAACTCGGATAGTTTATTTCTGGAATACCCTATTTTCTCAATCCAATCTGGATTTGCCCGCCAAGTGGGACTTTCTAAAATAAAATTTGTCTTATATTTTTTTGCAATTTTTAAATATCGAGTATAATAATTTTTAACAGCCATGTACCCCTCCTGATGTCGCAATAAATCAAAAGCCGCGAAATGAGGAAGCTCAAATCCTTCAAGGAAAATTAATGTTGTTTCGAGTCCGCCATCCGTTAAGAACACATCGTCGGATTCATTTGGTAAGGTATTTTTACTTTTTTTCATACTCTTTTAAAAAAAATAATAAACCGCTAAAAATCAAATAAATAAAACCTAAATATACAAAATATTGAATTTATTAAACTAAAAAAAATGCAAATAGTCTGAGACATTCCCCGCTTTCCATAAGAAAACTATGAAAACTGGGCTTCAATTTTTTTCAAATCAACACGTGTGCCCCCTTACTTCTTCTTCACAATAAAAACATTTCCTGCAGGATCTGTAATCCAATGCATATTTTTTGGTATTTCCTCAATTTCATCACATGTTTCTACACCGTTTGAATTCAAATATTTTGTTGCTTGGTCAACATCTGCAACATTTAATTCCAACCAAGTTTCTGAATGGGTATAATTATCAACACAATCCAACCAAATAATAGTTGCACCAAATTTTACCTTATGAGTTTTTGAAACAGTTGGATTTGTAATGGGCTTTTCTTCTACTTCAAGTTTGAGAATATCCCTGTAAAAAGCAACGGTCTTCTCATACTTAATCTTGGGAATCTTAATGGCAATATTAATTCCTCCTTCAAATTTTGTTTCCATATTTGTTTACGTTAGAACGTTGAAATATAAATGATTCGCTTAAAATTCATTAAAGTTAAATATTTTTTTACTGATATTTCATTCATCTAACTTGAATTACTGGTACGAAGTCAAGTGACATTTGATCCTGCTTTTCATGAAAACACTTTCCCAAGCAAGGACTTAAAAGCTATTAACGGATTACAAACAAAACAACGGACCTACTTTGCGAAAAATTCGTACTAAAGATTTACTTACTATTTTAGTATCATCCTAAGCTAATCTGAAGTCTCTAGTAAAAGCCTGCTACTAATAATTGCTAAAAATAAGAACGCTGATTACGGTTTGAACAGCACCAAGTTTTAATCTTTTTGGTTCGTTTTTTCCATCTTTCTACTTAAATAAGACTTCTCTGTTTTTTTATTACATTTGATATAACGTTTCTCCCCCTTATCTAAAAGACTAAATTTCAATAAATTAAAAACACAAAACCATTGTTTTTAATTTCAAATGACTACGTCTAATGAGTTATTCTATACATAAGTATTTATGAGAAAAAATATTCCCCTCCTCTCTTTGGTATTCTTCATGCAAATTACAGCGGTATTTGCCCAAACAGCACCTATCGATAGCCTGAAACAACTACTGAAAAAGGAAAAGCAAGATTCGAGCCGTGTACTGTTGATGAGTCAGCTCTCCAGACTTTATCTATTCAATATGCCTGATACTGCTTTAGCACTAAGCCAAAAGGGCTTTGCTCTAGCAAAGAAAATTGAATATGCAAAAGGTGAAGCAATGAGCTTGAACGGAATTGCCAACACCTTTACTTACACAGGGAATTATCCCAAAGCCTTAGAACTGCATTTAGCCTCTTTGAAAATGGCAGAAGCTGTAAAAGACCTAAACATAATACGAATTGCCAATGCAAACATAGCAACAGACTACGCTTACCTAGGTAATTACTTCCACTCTATTCCCTACACATTCAAAGCCCTAAGCATAGCCAAAAAGCTCAATGACAAAAGGGCTATTACCAATAGTCTTTCTGATCTTGGGGATAGTTATGAAAAATTAAATATATTGGATTCCGCTAGAATCTACACCAACCAGGCTTATGACTTAGCTCTGCAGCAAAAGGATCCATCTGCAACAGGAATTGCTTTAAATAATCTAGGCAATATCTATTCAAAAATGAGACAGAATGCCATTGCTGAAGCCAACTATAATTTAGCTATACCCTATTTATTACAGACAGACAATTTCGATGCCTTATGTGAACTATACCTTGGAATGGCAACACTCTCACGAAGAGCAGGCAAAGCAGACTCTTCATTGTTCTATGCAAAACGCTCTTTGGCCTACGGAAAAAAAGCTGGTTTTACAGGAAGAGTAATGAACGCCAGTAAGTTCCTTACGGATTATTATATTTCAATACACAATATCGATAGTGCCTTCGTGTATCAAAGCGCCACTATTATGGCTAAAGACAATTTGTTCAGCCAAGAAAAGCAACGAGAGATCCAAAATCTAACTTTTGAAGAGACCATACGTCAACAAGAAATTGCATTGGCCAAAATTACGGAAGAAAAACATCGGAGCGATAACATACAATTTGGTATCATTGCCCTTTCTATCGTGAGTTTTATTGCTCTTTTTTTACTACTTAGCCACACGGTAATCGTTTCTGAAAAATGGATTCGCTTTTTGGGCGTGTTAGGACTATTGCTTTTCTTTGAATTCCTTAACCTTTTTTTTCACCCTTATATCTCCAAAGTAACCCATCATTCTCCCATGTATACCTTGCTGATTATGGTACTGATCGCCTCGATCCTAATTCCATTGCATCACAAAATTGAGCATTGGATGCAAGAGAAAATGATAGCCAAAAACAAGAAAATGAGACTTGCAGCTGCTAAAAGAGCTATCGCACTATTGGAAGAAGAAGAAAATTCACAGTAAATAACATCAACAATTAAGACTCCTCTTTATGCTATAGTAAAAGCTAAAAAATAGAGGTTACCAAAGGCAACCTCTATAACAAAAACAAAAAAAAAATTATATATATTGATTTATAATATTCTCAAACAACTCTTGCTTACCACTTTGTAATTTTAATTCTCCATTTTCATTTGCTATTGCATACAAATCTTTCAGATTTAATTTTCCATCAGCAAAATCTTTTCCTTTTCCAGAATCAAATGAACCATATCTTTCAGTTCGTAATCTTTCATAAGGGGATGAAGTAATAATTTTGTCCGCAATTAACAATGCTCTTGCAAAAGTATCTGCACCTCCAATATGAGCATGAAATACATCTTCTAAATCGGTAGAATTTCGTCTGACTTTAGCATCAAAATTCACACCTCCACCTTGCAATCCCCCTGCTTTTAAAAACACAAGCATTGCCTCTGTAGTTTCTTGAATATTATTGGGAAATTGATCTGTATCCCAACCGTTTTGGTAATCTCCTCTATTTGCGTCAATACTACCCAACATTCCAGCTTTTGCTGCCACAGCTAACTCATGTTGAAAAGTATGTTGCGCCAATGTTGCGTGGTTTACTTCTATATTGATTTTAAAATCTTTATCCAATCCATATTCTTTCAAAAATCCAATTGCTGTAGCCGAGTCAAAATCATATTGATGTTTTGAAGGCTCCATTGGTTTTGGCTCAATAAAGAAAGTTCCTTTAAAGCCTTGCGCCCTCGCGTAATCTCTAGACATCGTTAAAAACTGAGCCATATGATCCAATTCCCTTCCCATATCTGTATTCAGTAGAGACATATAACCTTCACGTCCTCCCCAGAATACGTAGTTTTCCCCGTCTAAGGCAATGGTAGCATCTAAGGCTAATTTTACTTGTCCCCCAGCTCTTGCTACTACATTAAAATCAGGATTTGTAGCTGCTCCATTCATGAATCTTGGATTAGAGAAACAATTTGAAGTCCCCCAAAGCAACTTAATTCCAGATTCCGCTTTTTTCTGCTTTAAATATTCGGTAATAGCAGCCAAACGTCTTTCAGATTCTGCAAAAGTTGGTCCCTCAGCAATCAAATCATAGTCATGGAAACAGAAATAATCAAAACCCATTTTGCTGATAAACTCAAAAGCAGCATCCGCTTTATCTTTGGCTGCTTGTAATGGATCTGATGATTGATCCCAAGCAAAACTTTGTGTTCCCGGTCCAAATGGATCGCTTCCTTGTCCGCAGAACGTATGCCAGTAGGCAATGGCAAATTTGAAATGCTCACGCATTGTTTTACCAGCTACAACCTGCTCTGGATTATAGTATTTAAATGCTAAGGGATTATCCGATTCTTTTCCTTCAAATTTAATTTGACCAATTCCTTTGTAGTATTCTTTATTTCCTAAAACTACCATTTATTTATTTTTTAACGTTAATATAAATTCTAATTCCTGCTTCCATTTTTGATATGCCTTATTATATAACTCTCTGTCTTTTAAAGGAAAAAAAGTCATCACATGATCATTAGTTGTAATACTCGAACCAAATTTTTCAAAATCACCATCTATCAAACCTACCGCTCTTGCGGCTCCAACTGCTCCTGTAGTATTATAAATTTCTATTTCATGACCTATAAGCGTAGCCACTGTGTTCGAAAAAATCTCAGAACGAAATAGATTATCATTACCCGCTCTAATCACGTTTATAGTTGCATTATCATCTTTTAAACATTCCATCCCATAGACAAAAGAAAAAGCAATACCTTCTAAAGAAGCTCTAAACAAATGGGCACTGTTATGTATGTTTAAATTCAGATTCAAAAAGTGTGTTCCAATATTTTTATTGTTAAACATACGCTCTGCTCCATTACCAAACGGAATGACTACAACACCTTCAGATCCTATGGCGATCTTCGAAGCCTTTTCATTCATCGTTTCATAGGATTCATCCCCCATATTGTTTTTCAGCCAACGGTACTGAATTCCCGCTCCGTTTATATTAAGTAACTTTCCTATTCTTGGTTTTTTTTGATCGTAGTTCACATGAACAAAGTTATTTACTCTGGTACTGTTGTTTCCCTCTGAAATATCACTAACGGCATAAAATACTCCAGATGTACCTCCTGTAGCGGCAACTTCTCCTGGATTTAACACATTTAAAGCCAATGCATTATTAGGTTGATCTCCTGCTCTATAAACTACCGGAATTCCAAGAGGAAGTCCAGATTCTTTAGAGCCTTGCTCACTCAACAGTCCTTGATTGGTGAAATTCTCCACTATAGTAGGAGTCAGAGCCTGATCGATTCCGTAATAATCCAGCAACCAATCTGCTACTTTATTCTCTTTATAATCCCAAAACATTCCCTCTGACAGACCGTTTTTAGTGGTGGTAAAAACACCCGTAAGTCTGTAAGCGATGTAATCCCCTGGCAACATATACTTATAAATGTTCTGATATATCTCAGGCTCGTTTTCTTTTACCCACTTCAGTTTAGATGCGGTAAAATTACCTGGTGAATTCAACAGCTGACTCGCGCATTTATCCTTCCCCAGCTCTTCAAAAGCTTTATCTCCAATTTGAACTGCCCTACTATCACACCAAATAATAGCGTTGCGCAAAGGAATCCCCTTTTGATCAACGATAACCAATCCATGCATTTGATACGAAATTCCAATACCTTGGATTTTTGAAGCATCAATATTTGCCTCTCGCAGAGCTCTTTTGGTCGCCATGCAGATATAGGCCCACCACATATCAGGATCTTGTTCAGCCCAATCAGCATGCAATGACACGATTTCCATTTCGTTTTGTGGTTCATGCAAAACAATTACTTTTTTACCTGTTGCCGCTTCTACCAAGGCAACCTTGACCGAAGAACTCCCAATATCATATCCTATATAATACATAACTTATAACGATTCTCTTAAAATTAAACTTGTTGTTATATAACACTGCATCACTTCATCATGGGTGATAAATGCAGCCGCTTTTGTACCTAATTCTTCAAAATCAGTCGAGACAACTGAGATTCCTTTGTAAATAAATTTCTTCATTGGCGTTTCGTTATAAGACAAAAAACCAACCTGATTCCCAGGCTCCAATTTCTTTACCTTGCACTGATCTAAAAAACGACCTAAAATCCGATCACTCACACTTATATAAGCAATTCCTTCTTCAATATCAAACCTTTTAGGATCGGTGATAATTTGAAATTCAAAATTAAAATCTGCACAAAATTTCTTAAAAAAGTCTAAAACTTCTTTAGGATGCTGGGTGTAATTTGGATAAATAAACTGTAGGCTTTTATATCTACGAAACGATTCTACCGCTCCGGTCAAAGCATCATAAAACGCTTTTCCAAAATCTTGAAAAACGTAGTTATTCTTTTTTTCTGCATGAATATTCCAGTCGATCAGTAGTAATTTATCACGGGATAATGCCGATAAGGTGGGCACTATATCACTATGGTCAAAATTCATAACCACATATTTGTAATATTTCCCAACACTATTATTAATTATCGCTTTAAAAACATCTATATTATAATGATGAAATTGAACATCAGTAATGATATTATCTGGCAAATTATTCACAAACGAATCATACAAAACCTCTTTATAGGCTTTAAAAGTATCCAATACCAAAAGTACTTTCCTGGTTTCCCCAGAAACGTAATAGCCTTTGTTTGGCACTGAATCAATCACATTTTGGTCTTTCAAAATAGTATAGGCTTTAAAAACAGTATCTCTTGACAACTGATTTTTTTTACAAATACTATTTACAGATGGAAGTAAATCACCTCTCTGTAAAATATTCTCCGCGATAGCATTATTTATTCCGTTTACTAATTGTTGGTATTTTGGTATATCACTATCGTGATTAATCACAAACACAAACTCTTCTCTATTCTCGTTCATCATACTGTTCTGTTCCGTTCTGTTCTGCTAAAATAAGTATAGTTCTTTTGATAAAAAAGCTTTTCTGTGAAAACTTTGATTTTTGTCCATAAAAAAAGATCACCTATCTCTAGACAATCTTTTTATATTTTAAGCCTTTAAACAGCCTTAAGCTGCAAATAAAGCATGTTTATTATAATTATACAGTACCAAATCATATGGCACTAATTTTTCTCCGATTTTTTCCGAGGAAGGATTAAAATGAATACCGTTATGCTTCCTGAATAAATAAATCTCTTTTAGACAATTAGACAAACTTTGATGAATTGTCGTTGTAAAAATTGGCAACTGCTTATCCCCCTCTAACAGGTCTATTTGATAATTTGAACTGCTTTTAGAAAGGTTGTTCCCAATGATTCTTATCGTAAATGTCGTTTCTTTTCCGTGTTGTTCACCTTGATATTGTACTACCATAATTTTTTATTAAAAAGGTTCTATATTTTTTTAAAATTACTTATTCGTTTAATTTGAAAAATTAAAGTTATGAAAAAAAGCAGTTCTACAAAAAAAATACATTCTAAATTAAATGTTATTTTTTTAGTGAACACCAAAAGACCATTTCATTTTCAGACATAAAAAAAACCGTAACGAATTACGGTTTCTACAATTAACTAAATATATTTAATCTACTTTTTTCAAAGATTGTAAGATCCATTCCTAAGCACGATTAATTTGGGCAACTATTGTAATTCTTTTTCTATATTAATTTCCAACAAAAACGGGTTTCCACTTTCATCCAACATGGTCATATTCAGAGAATCTTGTATGGCTAAATTTTTAGATACGCTGCCTATAAATTTATTATACGAAAGATTCATCTCCGACAAATGGCTCAATTTTTCAACCTCTCTAGGAATCTCACCACCAAAACTGTTATCAAACAAACTCAGATTCTCTAAAGCACTCAAATTTTCAACTTCCGCACTCAAATTACCCGACAATTTGTTATTATTCAAAAGCAATACTTTTAAGTTCACAATCTTGTATAGCGAACTTGGCAACTGTCCTTGAATTTCATTTTCAAATAGACTTAAAACTTCCAATTGATTTAACTTTCCAATATCAGCAGGCAATACCCCTGAAATTTTATTTCTAAAAAGCGACAAGGTTTTCAACTTTTTCAATTCACAAATCGCTTCCGGAATACTTCCTACCAGTTGATTCGCAGAAACATCTAAAGATTCCAATTCTTTAAAATTAAGAATCGCCGGCAATAATTGCCCCTCAAGCTTATTTTTATGCAAATCCAACTCCGTTAAATACACTAAATCATAAAGAACATCTGGCAATTGGCCTTGTAAATTGTTATCTGCCAAAGAAAGCCCAACGACTTTCCCATTTTCAGTTTGCACTCCATACCAGGTCGCTACAGACAATGATAAATCCCATTTTATTTTCCATTGCGATCCGTTGGTAGCCTCATACAACTTTATAAGAGCATCTTTCTCTTTATCTGATACCGTATCGGCAAAAACATTAACTGAAAAAACAAGCGCTAAAAAAAGAGGAATTAAATTTTTCATAACTTTATTTGCCTTTAGTTTACTGCACTAAATTACGCATTTAATAGATATAAAGCATAAAATATCGATAAAGTGTCAATTAAAATAAATTTAACACGACTTAGCCTACTTATTAATACGAGATAAAGAGTTGTACTTTTTTTACTAAATTTGAACAACTAATCCTAAAAACCTCATATTATGGAAATTAACTTTATTGCATTACTTCTAGCAGCAGCTGTAACACTTGTAGTCGGTTTTATCTGGTACCATCCCTCTGTTTTTGGAACCATCTGGATGAAAGAAAACAATTTAACCCAAGAAGAACTCCAAAAGGGAAACATGCTCAAAATCTTTGGACTTACCTATCTTTTCTCCCTAATGATCACCGTAATACTAATGTCACTCACCATTCATCAAACGGGAGCCTTTGGCATGGTTGGAGGTCCCCCTTTACTAGAAAGTGCTAAACCTTCTTTCAAAGCCTTTATGGATGATTACGGAACGGCTTACCGTACTTTTAAGCACGGAGCTCTTCATGGCTTTATGTCAGCCTTGTTTTTCGCTCTACCTATCATTGGAATAAATGGTTTATTTGAAAGGAAATCCTGGAAATATATATTCGTTCACGTCGGATTTTGGGCGGTATGCCTAACACTTATGGGCGGAATTGTTTGTGCGTTTGCCTAAACTTATCATCATAAAACCCGTTTGAAATAAGCACTCAAACGGGTTTCTCTTAATAATAACCAAAACCAAGTTAGTTATTACAATTATTACCTAATTTTGACAAAATTAGTTTACACTTTTGAATACAACCTATTCTTTCCAAATATACAATTGCGCTTCCGTACTACCTTTAGAATGGAATTCGCTAACTACTGAAAATATTTTTTTGAGACGCGAATACCTTGAAGTGCTTGAAAAATCTTCTCCAGTAAACATGATCTGTCATTTTATTGGAATTTTCCAAGACGAAACACTCGTGGGAATTGCGCTTACTCAATTTTTATTCTCAGAAAAGCTAGCCTCTTTCGGAGAACGTGACCAATGCTTAAAAACTTCCGTACGCAATTTCGCTTTTAAGAAATTTGCCTCTCATGTATTATTCATAGGCAACAATATGCTTACAGGGCAGAATGCTTACGCCTTAGCACCAACCGCCAACCAAAGCAAAGCACTAAAAGCACTCCATAAAGCCATAACAGCGCTTAAAAAAGATTTCAAATCAAAAGGCAAAAAAGTTCACATTACTAGTATAAAAGATTTCACCGAAAGTGAAATTGATCCTTTGAAAGTTGAGTTTAAAAACAATTATACGTTTTCAACCCAACCAAATATGGTTTTTGAAATCAATAAAGATTGGAAAACTGAGCAAGACTATATTGAGGCATTATCAAAAAAATATCGCGATCAATACAAACGGGCACGAAAAAAAGCCGAGGGTATTGAAAAACGAAAAATGTCTTTAGCAGAAATCATTAAACACGAGGACACTATTTACAGTCTCTATTATCATGTGGCCGAAAATGCCCCTTTTAATACTTTTTTTCTAGCCAAAAATCACTTTCGCTGCTTCAAAGAAATCATGAAAGACAATTTCTTGTTTTATGGTTACTTTATAGACAATAAACTCGTTGGATTCAATACTTTAATCAAAAATGGGGCGGTAATGGATACGTACTTTTTAGGTTATGATGACACCATTCAGCGCGAGAAAATGCTCTATTTGAACATGCTGTATGACATGATAGCCTACTCCATCAATCAAGGTTTTACGGAAATCGTTTTTGCACGAACCGCACTTGAGATAAAAAGTTCTGTTGGCGCCAAACCCAAACAAATGTATGGATTGATTACCCATAGCAATACTCTAATCAATCAAAATATGGCTACATTATTTAATTATCTCGAACCTAAAACCCATTGGCAACAGCGGAATCCTTTTAAATAATAGCAAGCCCAAAATTTAAAACGCCCAACACCTGCTTTTCCACTTTAAGGAATAGCAATTTTCATTTGCTTATGTAAAATATGAATTTCTAAGCAGCTTTGAGCGCCACAGTACTCACCATCTATTTGAAAGTTTACTGGAAAATCTGTTTCTATTGTGGCTTTATCTGTTGAAATAATCACGATATCATCGGAGTCAATAGGCATATTTCCCGTGATGATTTTTCCCAATATTAATAAATCCAAATTTTTAAGAACCACCAACTCAAATTTTCCATCATTCATAGTACCACTTGGATTGATCACAACACCCGTACCGTATTTTTGAGAATTAGCAATAACAATCATCCTAGCGCTATGTTCCACTACATCATTATTCGCAGAAATAGTCGCTACAAAAGGCTCATCTTCATCTTTTAATACTGAAAAAGCTTGCAACGCATATCCCCAGAAACCACGTAAATTACTTTCCTCATAATTTTTGATCAAGCTAGCATTCAAACCAATATCGCTTAAGTGAATACTTTTTTTGCCATTGATACAAATCATATCCATTTCCATGAAATTGTTCAAAAAAGCAATCTTTAAATTTTCTTCCAGCGGCGTAGGTAAATTCAAGTCGACTGACAAACCATTTGCAGAACCTGCTGGTAAGATTCCCAATATAACATCATAATGCTCCATCGCTTCTGCCACCATCTTTATGGTGCCATCTCCACCAGCTACGACAATTCGCTCTGGTGAAAAATCATTGTAAATCAGTTGAATCGCTTTAGTATCTTCTTTTCCTGTGGTTTGGTATACCGTCAGATTAAAATGGTGCATAACCGCAAACTCCTGTACAGCTTCAATTAAATCAGACTTATCTAGATCACCAGATATTGGATTCACAACAAATACGATATTCTTTTTCACCATTTTAGTTTTTAAATCAATTTAAATAATTAATTTACAGCATCTATAAAAGTACATAATTAATGAAACCAATTTTACAATTATATAGAGGTTATGCCAACGAACAAGAATTAATTGTAATGGGACATGTATTTAAAACATTGTATGATTATGATTTTCAAAAGACAAACTTTAAAAACGCCACTAAAATTGTTAATTTATTTAGGATAAAAACACTTTCAAATTTTGATGTGTATCTTAAATATGGCGACCAAGAGATCCACTCCAAAACCTTGGACGATGGTTATTTTAAATTTTGTATTCCACTTATTAATGAACCTAATTTTGGTTGGATGCCCTACCAAGTAAGCATTAAATATAAAGGGGAGCTTATCATCGAACACGGCAGTTTTATCAGACCACATGAAGGAAACTTAGGCATCATTTCTGATATTGATGATACTTTTTTGATTTCTCACACCCACAATTTCTTTAGAAAAATATACATTCTTTTGTTTAAAAACGTGAACGATCGCAAAGTTTTCAAAGATGTGGTTCCTCATTACCAGGCCTTAAGTTCAGCCCTGCGACATAACAAAGAGGAGCAAAATGCTTTTTTTTATATCTCCAGCAGTGAATGGAATCTGTATCGGTTCATTGCCAAATTTACTAAAATACATCACCTACCAAGAGCCGTTATCCTCCTAAGGGATATCAAAAGAGGGATTACGGACTTTTTCCTTAGCGGAAGAGGCAATCACGATCATAAATTTGAAAAAATAAAACATGTTTTAGAATTTTACCCTAACCTGAAATATGTATTACTAGGTGATGACTCGCAACATGACCCTTATTTATATGAGCGTATTTGCAAAATATTTCCCGTTACTGTAAAAGCAGTTTACATTAGACAAACTGGAAAATACCCCAAAAATTCTACCAAAGCCATTTTAAAAAACTTAGAAAATTTAGATGTTTCGGTTTGTTATTTTAAAGATAGTAGTGAAGCTATTATACACTCCAAGCATATTGGGATTATAAAGTGATTCGCTTCTAAAAGAAAAGGAAAAACAACCAACAAGAGGTTTCCTGATTCTTCATAGAGCTGTCTGATCAGAAAAAAACAGGACAAAAAAAAAGCACTTCTTGTCGAATGAAAAACCAAAAGAGGTCTTTTCCAACAATAGAAATGCTTTTTTTATAAGGACAGAAACAAAACAACTAATAAGTTGTGATTCTTATTTTATGCAGTAAAATTATCAATCTCTTCTTGAACAACTTCCCAGTCTAAAAGCAACTGGTCTAAATCCTTTTTCTTTTTATTGTAGGCTGTAAAAAACGAAGCATCTTCAATATGTTTGTCATAATTAGAAAGCAACAATTTATCATCATGTTGAATGTCTTTTTCTAATTGTTTGATCTGACTTTCTATCTTGCTTAATCGGTTTTGCAAGGCTTTTCCTTTTTTCTGATCTTCGTATGAAGTTTTATTACTTTCTTTTGGAGCAGCTGCCTTTTCAACATCTTTTTTCTCAACTTCACGCATATTTTCTAGATTGCGTTGCTCTAAGAAATAATTGATATCACCTAAATATTCTTTTATTTTTTGATCCTTGAATTCGTATACGATATTAGACATCCCCTGCAAGAAATCCCTATCGTGAGAAACCAATAATAGGGTTCCGCCAAATTTTTGAAGTGCAGCTTTTAAAACGTTCTTCGATTTGATATCCAAGTGATTCGTAGGCTCATCCATCAGTAAAACGTTGATCGGCTGCAACAATAACTTACAAAGTGCCAAACGATTACGCTCTCCTCCTGAAAGTACTTTTACCTTTTTCTCCACATCATCTCCACGAAACAAAAACGACCCCAACATATCACGAACCTTAGAACGATTGGTATCCATTGCAGCATCTTCCATGGTTTGTAATAAGGTAATTTCACCATCTAGATATTCTGCTTGATTTTGAGCAAAGTATCCCAATTGCACATTGTGTCCTAATTTGATACTTCCTTTATACTCAAATTCATCTACAATAGCTTTGATAAAAGTAGATTTCCCTTGACCATTCTGACCAACAAACGCAATTTTACTTCCACGTTCTACCAATAAATTGATTTCTTTCAAAATCGTTTTATCACCATAACTTTTCGTTACATTCTCCGCTTCAACCACCACTCTTCCTGGTTCTTTTGAAACTGGAAAAGAGATATTCATGACCGAATTATCGTCTTCATCCACTTCAATTCTTTCAACCTTATCTAATTTTTTAATCAACGATTGCGCCATAGAAGCTTTAGAAGCTTTTGCACGGAATTTCTCAATTAATTTTTCAGTCTCTTCAATTTTTTTAGCTTGATTCTTTTGCGTAGCCAACTGCTTCTCACGAATTTCATGACGCAATTCTAAATATTCAGAATACGGTTTATTGAAATCATAAGCCTTACCTAATGAAATCTCGATCGTACGATTGGTCACATTATCCAAGAACATCTTATCGTGCGATACAATCACTACCACACCAGGATAGTTACGCAAGAAACTTTCCAACCAAATGATACTCTCAATATCCAAGTGATTGGTAGGCTCATCCAACAGCAAAATATCATTAGACTGCAATAATAATTTCGCTAACTCGATACGCATTCTCCAACCTCCTGAAAAGGTTTCGGTTTGATTATTAAAAACGTCTCTTTTAAAACCAAGTCCCAAAAGAATTTTCTCCGTATCTCCAACATAATTGTATCCTCCTAGAAGATCAAAACGATGCGTATAATCGGATAAGTCTTCAATAATTTTGCTATATTCCTCACTTTCATAATCGGTTCTAGTCACCAATTGATGATTGATATGTTCTAGCTTTTTCTCAACAACTTTAATATCTGTAAACGCTTCATACGCTTCTTCCAAAACGGTCCTTCCTGCTTCAAAATCAATATCCTGACGCAAAAAACCCATTCTCACTTCTTTTTCGGTAGCGATTTGTCCTGAATCTGGTTTAAAATCCCCTGCGAGGATTTTAAGCATAGTTGATTTTCCTGCACCATTTTTCCCAACAAGTCCAACTCGGTCTCCTGCACCTAAACGAAAAGTTACTTCTTCGAATAAATATGAACCACCAAAAGAAACCGATAAATTATGTATATTAAGCATGTAATGTTATTTTATAACTAAGTGATTGTGTAAAGTTACACTCCCAAATCAATGGGTATTTTAATTTTTATTTTTGCAAATGTTGGAATAATATCGCTATCAAAAAACATAATTAACTAATAAATAACTAGTTACAAATCAAAAAAAAATAAACAGCAACTGAACTGTAAGCCCTGATTTTTTATTGATTTAATGTAGATCCAACAGTAAATTCGGTAGTAATTTATCTACTTTTTTCCTTCTAATTTTCAAAGTGCAAAAGTATGACTATTAATTTAAGATTTGACCGATTTAGGAAAGAAATTGATAATGAAATTTGCGGTATCGCATTGGTTCCCATTTCACAAAACTCAATAACCAAAGTAGTTAGCACAAATCAAAAGATTAGGCGAGTTGACTTTGCTAAATATTTCAACAAGGATTTTTTATTGCAATTCACCTTGTCGTCCTATTTTATAATACAAATAAATGCACCTACTCGAACTGAGAATTTTAGATTTTCTTCTCATGTTAAAAATCAGTACATTTACATCTCTGGGAATAGACAAATATCCCACTGCATAAAAAGAGAACTAATTCAATAGTAAACTCAACCTCAATTCACAAACCAAAACACACTTTACCGATTTACCAACAATTAAAGATATTATATTTCAAGAAAATGTTAAAAAAAGGATCCAAACTAAATAGTATTTTAACAGGAAGTTGTCCAAAATGCCAAAATGAAAGCATGTATTTTGATAAAAACCCACTTCATTTGACTAAAGTTCTCAAAATGAACGAAAAATGCAGTCATTGTGGATTAAAATATTTACTTGAACCCTCGTTTTTTTATGGCGCCATGTACGTCAGTTATGGCCTAAATGTAGCCGTCGGTATCGCCGCTTTTATTGTATCATTTGTTTTTTTTGAAACCAGTATTGAAACTTCCTTTTTGACCATTGTCATCACTTTAGTTGTACTGTTTCCATTTGTTTTAAGATGGTCAAGAAACATTTACATCAATATGTTTGTTTCTTATGATCCAGAAGCCGCTAAACAATAAACAAACTATCTCCTTTTCTTATAGAATCTGTTAATATCTATAGTAGGATCTAGCGGAATTTCATTTTCGATAAAATCAAATAATTCCTTGGCCATTGCGGGACCAAGCATAACCCCTCGTGTCCCTAAACCATTAAGCAAATGCAGTGATTTATAAACATCATGAGTTCCTATCATTGGCCTTCTGTCCCTAACTGTAGGTCTCACCCCTCCAAAGTGTGAAACAATTTCGAAATCACAATTGATAATTTCTTCTATACGCTCTAACAATTCTGCTTTTCCTTCTTCGGTAGGCAAATCCGTTTTGTCTTTCCAATTGTAGGTAGCCCCCACTTTGAATAAACTATTACCCAATGGCAATATAAAGACGCTCGTATTGACAATAACATCTAAATTAAGATCTGGAGCTTTTATGATAAACAACTCTCCTTTTGTACCATCCAGTGGTAAATCCCCAAAGAATGGGTTGGCATGCATTCCAAAACCTTCTGCGAAAATGATATGACGTGCCTGATACCCTTTGTATTGCACGAAATCTTCATTAAAAATTACTTGCGCATAATCAAACGACTCCTGAAGCAATAATCCATTCTGCTTTAAATACTCTTGGTACTGATCTAATAATAGTGCAGTATCCACATATCCCGTATGAAGCACTTCTCCATAATCATAAGGAGAATCAATTCCATGGTACTTTGTATAGATTAGTTTAGTGGAAAGAAACGGAGCCAACAAGGGTTTATCCGAGGCAGCAAACCAATTGTTCTGCTCTTCGATGGAAAAAAACTTTCTTAAAATAGGAAGCTTAAAATTAAACTTTACATTCAATTTCGCTTCTAGATCCCTGTAAAAACCTTCCATTAGAGCCAACTGCTCTTCAGCCTTCCAGACTTCACTGAACCGCTTCAAAATAACGGGGTTATACAAACCGCCAGCAATCCGAGAAGAATTTTGAGATTTATTATCTATTACAACAATAGATTTTTTGTTTTTAAGGGCAACTTCAGCATACGAAATTCCAGCCAAACCGGATCCAATAATTAAATAATCTATCATTTGTAAATAAAATAAAAAAAACTCTTACTACAAATGTAGTAAGAGTTTTTAGTTATATAGTAATTTTAACTACTTAGTAGTTCCACATGTCTTGTTCGAAATTACGAATCTTCTCTTTCACTCTTTCAGATTCTAACAACTGATTTTGTGCATTGTCTTTCATATAATCTTTAATCTCACGATCCCCGTAAAGGTTTTCTTCTTTATAGATTACTGCATTAAAACGTCTAGAATTTAAAATCTGATCAAACGAAATCGGAAGTGCTGAATTGTTGTCGTTAAACGCTTTGGCTTCATGTAAAGCTTCTCTCGCATTAGGGAAGAAAACCCAAAACAATTCAATATAATCCTTCTCGTCACTGTTCATGGTATACACATCAGGTGTTACAGGACAAATTCCAAGTAAACGATACTTCAATTCACTTTGACGTTTATCAAAATACCAGTATCCCTTTATTTTGTACTGTGTAACATCTGCAGCTGTAAGATCTTGTTTCAAGATATATTCAGCAGGAATTGATCTCGTAGGCCCTACTGTCTCATCAACATAAGTCACCACTTTCTTTTTACCAGTCCCTGTAACTACTTTTTTCTTTACAACACGTGTTTTGTAATCATCAGGATATTGATTGATAAGCTCTCTACCAGCATCCGTTGTATCAATACGAGACAATGATCCTCCGATGTCTTTCATCGATTTTTTTGTATTGAAATAACTATCAGTATACACTTCAGTTATTTTGCCGTTTTTAACCGCTTTCGTCAAGACATCATAAAGTGAACGTCTATCCGAACCAATATTAGCTGTATCTACTGGAAAGTACAATGGAAAATTGATTTTTTCATTCAAATCAATGATCTCCCAAGTAGTTTTTCCCATTAAGATATCTCTATCATCCACATAACCATAAGCCAAAGGCTTATCATTATCCGAGATAAGTTGCGCAGGAGTCTTAAGCCCTATCTGTGCAGGTGTTTTTGCGTTAAGCAAATTCGATTGCGCATTAGAGGCGAAACCTCCAGCGATAGAAACAATAGCTATTAAAAAAATTCTTACTTTCATCATGATATCATTATAAGATATTGAACGTAGGTTTACCTACTTTTATTATTGAATTTCGAAAATTACCGGAGCAGTTCTTGGCAATAAATAACTACCAGCTCCAACAAGTCTAGTTTTAATTTCAGAAATAGTAACCTGGTCACCTTTACCTGCTCTTGCAAGAACAGATTTACATTGTGCATTTAATCTATTTCCTGAAACTACTACAGTAGGTTGTCCTGAAATCTTTAAATTAAACCCAACAACATCTAAACCAACTTCAAAATCAAAATCAAGTAACTTAGCTCCAATAGTGGCAATTTCTAAGTTCGATTTAGGTCCTTTTACGATACCCATTTCTCCTCTAATTGTACCTGTCGGACCAGGAATACCTTTAATTCTGAATGTTTTCTTATCCGTCACTTTATCACCATTTGGCAATGTTCCTGTTACAGAAATCGTAGCCTCTGTACCTTGACCTGGACTCATATTATACTTACCTGGTTTACCAGCTGAAGCTAATCCCGGAGCACTAGCCGAAATTTTATTAGCATCTACACCAGCGAATGATACAGAGATCGGGTTCACCACACCTCTATATACTACATTCATCTTATCAGCAGAAATAGTTGCTGAATTTGGTCTTGGTACTACCACATAAGTTCCTTTAAATGGCAATTTAATTGTTTTACCATCTTCAATAAAATTAAATTGACCACCGATATTTTGTTCTCCAACACTACCTGCAGTTAAATTAATTTTTGCTTGTCCAGTAGCAGGATCTAAAACAGCTCCAGTAACACTTTGTGGTTTAGTGTTTTCGTCATAACGACCTAAAACTACTTTACCTGTTACTTTTTCTCCTTGGAAATAAGCATTTTTATCTAAAACAACAATAGCTTGATAATTACTGTACGAAGCAGCAGCAACAGCCGCTTTTCCTAATGCAGCACTGTACACATCAGCTTCCGCTTTTTGAACGTCATTTTGCCAAGCTGAAAGCTTAGCTAATGAAGCAACCGCTGGAAATCCTTTGAAGTGGTAAGCTAAGTATTTATCTTTTGCTCCGTCTTTATTTTTTACATCAGAAACGTCGAATTTCTTCTCTACCTCTGCTAAAATTGCTGCATATTTTTTATCAGACAAGGCAGCTTTCATAGTTGCTTTGTATTTTTCAATTTGAGCAATAATTTCATTTCCTTTTGTGGTATATCCTTCTCCTGTAAACCAGTTGTCGATATTATCCCCCTTGTCCATATTCTCATAAGGCAACTTCCCAGTTTCTTTATCTGTTTCAAAACCTTTTAAAACATCTCCTTTTAAAGAACCGATGTAGGCGTAAAACTCCTTAGAAGCCGTCTCTACTTTATGTGCTGTAACTGCAGCAGCTGCGAATTCTCCTTTTGCTTCAGCCGCCTTTTGATCTAAAGACATCAACAAACCTTCGTTGGTCTGTACTGAAGAAGTATTTGCACTTTCAAATTTTTCATTCATTAATCCAAAAGCAGATAATACTTCTTTGGACATATTCATTGCTAACATTGCGATGAAAACCAGATACATTAGGTTAATCATCTTCTGTCTAGGGGTTAATTTTCCTCCTGCCATTTTTTTCTAATTAGTTCTTATTAATAATTTTAATACAAATAGTTAAAAACTAATTATCCTTTGTTACTCATTGCAGAAAGCATACCACCATAAACATTGTTTAAAGACGCAATGTTTGCAGTCATTGATTGCATTTGTTCTTTTAATTTAGAAGCATTATCAGCGATTTCGCTATTTGCTTGTGCGTTTCTTGTAGCACTCTCTAATTGTACTTTATATAAACTGTTTAATGATTCCATTTGTGCAGCAGCCATAGACATTTCTTCAGCATATTTCTTTTGTCCTGCCATAGAGTCTACAGTTGGAGAAATCGCTTTTGCAGCGCCTTCGAAATTTTTGATAGAATTTCCTAAACTTGACATTAATTCACCATCAATTTTAGCTTCTTTCAACATAGCATCTAATTTTTGAGACAACAATCCTTGGGCATCAGATGGTGTTTCAACTTTATCAGCTTTTTTTCTAGCTTGTCCGTTTGCTAATTCTGGGTAAACAAGAGTCCAATCCAAGTCCTCTTCAACTGGTTCGAAAGCTGAAAGCGCAAAAATCAACGCCTCAGTTACAAGTCCAATTGTAAGCATTAATGTTCCCGTTATTGGTCCGAACTCGAAGTGAGCAATTTTGAATAACGCTCCAATAATTACTATTGCCGCTCCCATACCATAAGCGAAATTCATTGCTTTTTTACTTAATAATGCCATAATACTTTTTTTTTAGGTTTAAATTTAGATTAGATTTGATTTGGATTTATTGAATTTACTTAAATTTACTTCTTCTTTTGGCCTCCTGTTACTTGAGTTCCCATATAATCTTGAACAGTTCTAAAACCAATATAACTTCTTGCAGAATCTGCGTATTCATGATCACGAGTACTTACTTGCAAGAAATAAGAAACATCTTTCCAAGAACCTCCACGAACTACTTTTCTTTGATTGTTTCCATCAATTACGTTTGGATTCATCGTTGATACATATTCGTATGCATTTGGATTATAAGCTGAATCTGTCCACTCTGAAACATTTCCTGCCATATTGTATAAACCATATCCATTAGGATCGTATGATTTAGCCTCTACAGTGTACAATGCCTCATCCGCTGCATAATCTCCTCTATTTGGCTTAAAGTTCGCTAAGAAACATCCTCTATCACTTTTCGTATAAGGACCTCCCCAAGGATAAGTAGCCGATTCTAAACCACCTCTCGCAGCATACTCCCATTCTGCTTCTGTTGGCAATCTGAAAGAGTTTACAAGATCACGTCCTTTTTTCTTAGATTTTATGTAGCTATTTTTATTCAAAGTTCTCCAAGCACAGAATGCTTTAGCTTGCTTCCAAGTAACCCCCACAACTGGATAATCTCCATAGGCTTTATGCCAGAAATAATCATTGTGCATTGGCTCATTGTACGAGTAAGCAAAATCTTTGATCCAAACTGTCGTATCTGGATAAACACTAACTTGTTCGGTCTTTACAAAATCTTTTCTTTTTCCAACTTTTGCTTTAGCTGCAGCTTGAATATCCATCCAAGAATAACGGAACTTCAACTTATTCACATCAATTGTTCTCAATCCATTATAGGATTCGTCTATTGGCAAATACATAGAGTCCATTACTTCGGTGTAATACTCATCTGGATAAGCCTTAGTATCCTTGATTAATTTTACTTTTTTATTTAATTTTCTTCCAGCGTATTGATCGTCTGCTGTACCGATACTATAATAGTTATCATACATGTATTTATCATAAGCCGTCATTTTATCTGGCTCAGAATCGTTAAATGCATAATCTCCAATGCTGCCGCCTTTTTTACCTTTCTCTCCTGTACTTTTTTGACCCATTTCATCCGCCAAAATAGCCAAACGAACTCGCATCGTAGAGTCTTTTACCCACTCTACAAACTGACGATATTCACTATTGGTGATTTCCGTTTCATCCATATAAAATGAACGAACCGTTACGGTTTTGGTAGGCGCATCTTCTACGTTTGCCTGATCATCGTCAGACTTACCCATAATGAAAGATCCTCCAGGAACCAAAGTCATTCCATATGGCTTTTCAGGATGCCATTTCCCTCCTGTAACACCAACTAACTCACCTTTGTCGCTTGACTTACCACAGCCAATCACTAGTGTTAACATTGCCGCAAATGCAATAAACTTCTTCATATAAATTTGGATTATCTATTCATTATTATAGTTCGTAAACCTATTTATTATTTATCTAAAAAACAATACTAGTTTGCGAAATTTATTTTATCGTTCAAAAATAATGTTAAATAAAATAAAAAAAAAATATTTTATCGATAAACTGCATCAAAAAATCGACGTAAACCGTTAATTTTTAACCGTTGTAGGTTTTGACTTACTAATTTAGCTTGATAAATTTTCAATGCTACTAAAAGTAATATAGTAACGCAATTTTCCCTTTACAGGGCGTTTTTGCGCTGCGCTTTCCACCAGCGTTCGGGTAATTCCTGGTTACAAGCACATAAGTATTCATCATAAGAACAAGGTAATAACGTATTCCTCTTTAATTTATTGTTCCCATTAGACACAAAAGGAATTTCAATCCACCAGCGATCTGTTTTATCGCTTTTATAAAAAACGAGCTCCTCGTCCTCCAAGGGTACAATATATTTCAAATAACTAGCCCTACTTCCAAAAGGATATTCTTTCGAGCGATAATGGTAACCTTCAATAAAATACCAAACCATCTGAGCAATAATACCCGCTTCTTGAACAGTACTATTGTGATTAAATATTCCGAAAGAAGTAACCTTATCACTGATACCTGCATATCGAGCCAACGAACAAATTTCTTTTCCATTAAAGCCATTAGGCTCATATGAAATCGTATTTCCCGAAGCGGATGATTTCACGGAGTTTAAATCGATACTCACCAAATCCGCATCTCTAAATACGGGCTCTGCCAAAGCAATCTTATTTGAAATTTCCCCTAATCGGTACGCATCAAAAAACAACTTTTCAATCAAATCGATCTCTTCCTGCGAGTTATAATAGGTCTGATACCCTATATTACAGTAGTTAAAAAGATTATTCGGTTCATCAATAATGATTTTTGTCAAATATGAATTAGCCGAAACAGTCTCATCTTCCTTACCAAAATCAAATCGATTATCCACCGAAACCAAGTTCACCATTTGCTCTAAATCATCATAAGCGCGATATAAAGCATAGGTCAAATCCTGAGAACCTCCTAGGACTATAGGAATCACTTTATTCTTAATTAAAGTAGAAGTTACCTTTTTAAGGGCAAAATAAGTATCCTCTACTGCGTCCCCTGCCAATATATCTCCTAAATCAGCTATAGAGGCATCCCAGTTCCCTGGAAACATACTATATAACTTTTTACGAACGGCATTTAGATTCACCTCATTGACCATATCGATGTTTCGGCGATCTTCCAAAACACCAATTATGGCAATGTTTATTTTAGTAATATCTGGAAACTGATCTTGGGTATGTAAAACAACTTTACTACCCAATTCTTGTGAAGACACTGAACTAATGAATTTTAAAATCCCTTCGTTTACTGGTTCTAGAAAATCAAATTCCATTTTTTATTTCTTTTTAGCAGCTGGTTTTTTAGCTGGAGTTTTTTTAGCGGTTGTGGCTTTTTTTGCTGGTGTTTTTTTAGCCGGAGTCTTTTTAGCAATCATCTCCTGAACCTCAGCAAGGGTCAACTTGGTAGCATCAACATCTTTACTTAATTCAATTTTGATTTTACCTTTTGTAATTACGGAACGTCCCCAACGGGCTTTCTCAACCAAAATACCTTCCTCTTCCCAATTGTGAAGTACTTTATCAATGTTTTTCTGCAATTTATCTTCAATCAATTCTTCAACCTCTTGCTGTGATAAATTATCAAAATTGTATTTTTTACTTACATTAATAAATATTCCATTCCATTTGATAAACGGTCCAAAACGTCCAACACCTTTCTGAACACCCTCTCCTTTATAGATAGCGATTGGTGCATCAGCAATTGCCTTTTCATCAATTAATTCCTGCGCTCTTTCCTTAGAAACTCCTAAAGGATCTTCCCCTCTTGGCAAGGAAATAAAAACACTTCCGTGTCTTACATAGGGACCATAACGACCATTACTTACCTCAACTTCCTCTCCTTTGTATTCCCCCAAATTTTTAGGCAACAAAAATAAATTCAAGGCATCTTCCAAAGTAATATTTCCAATATTTTGATCTGCCATTAAACTAGCAAATTTTTTATCTTCATCATCCGCTTCTCCAATTTGAGCCATAGGTCCAAACTTTCCTAAACGAACAGAGACCTGTCTTCCATCAGCATCTTTACCTAGAATTCTTTCTCCGCTTTCACGTTCAGCATTGGCTTCAACCTCTTTTACATTTGGATGAAACTTACTGTAGAATTCCTTCATCATAACAGCCCAATCAATATTTCCTTCGGCTATTTCATCAAAATCTTGCTCTACTTTTGCCGTGAAATTATAATCTAAAATGTTTCCGAAATTTTTCACTAAGAAATCGGTAACAATGGTTCCAATATCAGTGGGAACTAATTTTCCTTTATCTGAACCTGTATTTTCTTTCAATAACTTCTCTCCTACTTTAGCACCTTGTAAAGTAAGTTGAGTGTAATTACGTTCCTGACCTTCTAGTGTTCCTTTTTCAACATAGTTTCTGTTGATAATGGTAGAAATAGTTGGCGCATAGGTAGAAGGACGACCAATACCTAATTCTTCTAATTTCTTCACCAAAGAAGCCTCTGTATAACGTGCAGGAGGTCTTGAATAACGTTCCGTAGCTGTAATGTAATTATTCCCCAGTTTTTCATTGACTTTCATCGCTGGCAACATCCCTTCTTGCTCTTCCTCATCATCATCATGCCCTTCCAAATACACTTTTAGAAAACCTTCAAAAAGCAATACTTCACCTGAAGCAGTGAAAATTTCACTGTGGTTATGGGCTTCAATTTTCACGTTTGTTCTTTCTAACTGGGCATCACTCATTTGAGAAGCCAATGTTCTTTTCCAGATCAAATCATACAAACGAGCTTGATCACGATCAATATTCACTGTGTGACGTGACATGTCTGTTGGACGAATAGCTTCGTGCGCCTCCTGTGCTCCTTTGCTTTTATTGGCAAAAGTGCGCGGTTTAGAAAACTCTTTCCCGTATGATTTTATAATTTCAGCTTCAGCAGCATTCATCGCATCTTTCGAAAGATTTACACTATCGGTTCTCATATAAGTAATAAGTCCCGCTTCATATAAACGTTGCGCTAGCTGCATGGTGATTCCCACTGGTAAATACAATTTTCTAGCAGCTTCTTGTTGAAGTGTAGAGGTTGTAAAAGGGGCTGTTGGAGATTTTTTGGTAGGTTTAGTTTCTAAATCTGCTACCTTATATTGTGATCCGATATTTTTATTTAAAAAATCCTCGGCTTCTTTTTTAGTATTAAAATTTTTAGGCAATTTGGCTTTGAATACTTTCCCTGCTTCATTAACAAATTCAGCAACAACAGAATAAGTGGCCACCGCATTAAAGTTCTGAATTTCACGTTCTCTTTCTACAATCAAACGCACTGAAACGGACTGTACCCTTCCTGCAGACAAACCTCCTTTGATTTTTCTCCATAAAACCGGAGATAATTCATAACCTACCAATCGATCTAATACACGACGGGCTTGCTGCGCATTAACCAAATTGTAATCGATCTCTCTAGGATTCTCAATTGCTTTAAGAATCGCAGATTTGGTAATTTCATGAAAAACAATTCGCTTTGTTTTTTTTACATCTAGTTTTAGTTCTTCCGCAAGATGCCAAGAAATAGCTTCTCCTTCGCGGTCCTCATCACTTGCTAGCCAAACCATTTCGGCATTCTTAGCTAGTGTTTTCAGCTTACTTACTAAAGCTTTTTTCTCAGAAGAAACTTCATATTTTGGTTTAAAACCATTCTCAACATCTACTCCTATTTCCTTTGATGGTAAGTCTGCTATGTGTCCATAACTTGACTCAACTTGAAAATCACTCCCTAGAAATTTCTCTATTGTTTTCGCCTTTGCAGGTGACTCAACTATTACTAAATTCTTTGCCATTGCTCTATTTTTCTGCAACAAAAGTATCTATTTTTTTTAAATATTGTGCTTTAGTAAATTTTAAAAATATTTTTCATACTTAATATGTATCCCCATCCAGACAAAACCTTCACTGTTTTACCTGAATATAAACATCGAAATATACCCTATAATCAGCATCCATTATAATGATTTAAAAAACGCCTACACAAAAGAAAGATTTCCCTTTACCAATAAGATCTACACCATCTTGATGCCCCCTGTTAATGACCATCATCTTATCTGCCAAACATCCCAAATAACCCTGATTAAAGAGACAAGCGAGATAAAAAAATATCATTGGGTGTCTAGTTTTAATCCCATTTTATTTCGCTTCGTTTTATTTTGTTATATTTATTAAGTGAAAACCCGCAGTTCCAAAACACCCCAAACAAAACGCAGCATGAATCGAATAGAACAATTAGCAAAATTAAAACAAACTCCCCAGTGGGATGTAATCGTTATTGGTGGTGGTGCTAGTGGACTCGGTACAGCTCTCGATGCTGCAAGCAGAGGGTACAAGACTGTTTTGTTTGAAGCTATAGATTTTGCAAAAGGCACCTCTAGCAGAAGCACAAAATTAGTTCATGGTGGCGTTCGATACTTAGAACAAGGCAATATTGCCTTAGTAACAGAAGCCTTAAAAGAAAGAGGCCTAATGTCCCAAAACGCAGCTCATTTAGTCAAAAATCAATCTTTCATCATACCCAACTACAACTGGTGGGGAGGCTACTTCTACACTATAGGTCTTAAACTATACGACCTTTTATCGGGCAGACTAAGTTTAGGCCGATCTAAATATATTTCAAAGAAAACAACCACCGAGTTACTCCCTACTGTCGAACCCAAAGGCTTAGTAAGTGGTGTGATCTACCAAGATGGCCAATTTGACGACTCTCGCTTAGCTATAAACATTGCACAAACCGCAGTAGAAAATGGCGCGTGCATTCTCAACTACACCAAGGTTTTGAATCTATTAAAAAACGATAAAGATCAAGTTATCGGTGTTCAAGTCGTAGATCATGAATCCGGCCAGAGATATGACGTAAGAGGCAAAGCAGTCATTAATGCCACAGGCGTTTTTACCAATGCCATAATGAAACTTAACGATACCGTATACAAAAAATACATCGTACCAAGTCAAGGCATTCATTTGGTCTTTGACAAATCTTTCTTACCAAGCGATCATGCCTTGATGATTCCCAAAACAAGTGACGGAAGAGTTTTATTTGCCGTACCCTGGCATGGCAAAGTAGTAATAGGTACTACTGACACTTTAATCCGAAAACACAGTTTGGAGCCCATAGCATTAGAAACCGAAATTGCCTTTGTCTTAGAAACAGCACAACGCTACTTAGCCAAAAAACCAACACGCGCTGACGTTCTCTCTGTATTTGCCGGATTAAGACCCTTGGCGGCACCAGAAAAAGAAGGAAAAAGCACCAAAGAAGTTTCTAGGAGTCATAAAATAATTGTTTCCCAAACCGGACTCATCACCATAACTGGAGGAAAATGGACCACGTATAGAAAAATTGCCGAAGATATCATTGACAAAGCCATCGTGGTACATCATCTCCCTAAAAAGAAATGCCAAACCGAACATATTGCTATTCACGGTAGCATAGCCACAAATGCTGAAGCTCGAGAAAACCACCTTTATATCTATGGAACTGATATCCCAAAAATACTAGCATTACAAGATCAAGAACCTGAGTTAAAAGAAAAACTACATCCCGATTACGACTATACTATGGCAGAAGTCGCTTGGGCAATTCGTTATGAAATGGCCAGAACCATAGATGATATCCTGGCCAGAAGAGTCAGACTTTTATTTCTAGATGCTCGTGCCGCCATCGCTTGTTGTGAAAAAGTGGGGAGATTTCTAGCTAAAGAACTTGGGCATGATTCCACTTGGGCCCAAACCCAAATATCGCATTTTAACACCATTGCCAATGGATTCCTTCTATCCGAATTTCAAAGAAAACATCACTAACCAAGATCCGGACTTATGCAAAAAAAAATAATCCTAACACTTGATCAAGGCACCACCTCCTCTAGAGCGATCCTCTTTAACCACGACGGAGAAATTGTCAGCATTTCCCAAAAACCTTTTAAGCAAATCTTTCCAAAACCAGGATGGGTTGAACACAACCCTAACGAAATTTGGTCTTCACAAATTAGCGTCGCTGCCGAAGTCATTGCAAAAGTAGGCATCTCTGGAAAGGAAATAGCCGCAATTGGCATTACCAATCAGCGCGAAACTACCATTGTCTGGGACAGAGAGACAAGCGAACCTTTATACAATGCTATTGTTTGGCAAGATCGTCGGACCGCTAAATATTGTGATGAATTAAAAGCAAAAGGCCATGCGGATATGATTCAAAAAAAGACAGGCCTAATTTTAGATGCTTATTTCTCAGGAACTAAAATCAAATGGATTTTGGACAATGTCGAAGGGGCACGCGAAAAAGCAGAACAAGGCAAATTATGTTTCGGAACTATAGACACTTGGCTTATCTGGAAACTTACTCGAGGCAAAATGTTTATGACCGATGTATCTAACGCCAGCAGAACTTTATTATTAAACATCCATACCTTAGAATGGGATCCTGAATTACTAGAATTATTCACTATCCCACGCGCCATGTTACCCGAAGTAAAACAAAGCAGCGAAATTTACGGTGAAACCTGCACTACCCTATTTTCTACAAAAATCCCGATTGCCGGGGTAGCTGGTGATCAGCAAGCTGCTCTTTTTGGACAATTATGCACATCCCCTGGAATGGTCAAAAATACTTATGGAACGGGTTGCTTTATGTTAATGAATACCGGTAACAGACCTGTTTATTCTAAGAATAATTTACTCACTACTGTGGCCTGGAAAATCAATGGTAAAACAACCTATGCATTAGAGGGCAGTGTTTTTGTAGGCGGAGCAGCTGTGCAATGGTTAAGAGACGGAGCTAAAATGATCCGTTCCTCCAATGATATTGAAGCTTTAGCCGCCAGTGTCCCAGACAATGGCGGTGTTTATTTTGTCCCTGCCTTAACTGGTTTAGGTGCACCACATTGGGATCAATATGCCAGAGGAGCCATTTTAGGAATTACTCGAGGCACTACAAATGCGCATATAGCTCGTGCTACCTTAGAAGGGATCGCTTATCAAGTATTAGACTTAGCAAAATCAATGGAGGCTGATTTTGGAAGAAAAGGAAAAGAATTAAGAGTAGATGGCGGAGCGGCTATCAATAATTTATTGATGCAATTTCAATCCGATCTCTTTGGTTTTAATGTCATTAGACCCAAAACACTAGAAACAACCGCCTTGGGAGCAGCCTATTTAGCAGGTCTAGCCGTAGGTTACTGGAAAAGCATAGCTGATTTACAACAACAATGGTCTATCGACAAAGTATTTTCACCTGAAATGCCAAAAGCAAAAGTAGACAAATTAGTAAAAAACTGGGATAAAGCAGTGGGCCGCACGACCAACTGGATTGAAGATTAAAACAGCAACCTTTAAAACGAAAAAGATGTCACCATTTATAGCAGAAATTATCGGCACAACCCTCCTTATCTTGTTAGGCAATGGCGTGGTTGCCAACGTAGTTCTTAAAGGAACAAAAGGGAATAATTCAGGATGGATTGTCATCACTACAGCCTGGGCATTTGCCGTCTTTGTAGCTGTAACCGTTGCAGGACCTATTAGTGGTGCACACCTTAATCCTGCCGTTACCATTGGGCTAGCACTTATAGGCAAATTTGCTTGGAGTCAAGTCGCTTCCTATGTCGTGGCTCAGCTCATTGGAGCCATGTTGGGTGCCTTTCTCGTTTGGCTGTTCCATAAAGATCATTTCGCCCTTACCGAAGACGAAACCGCGAAACTGGCCTGTTTTAGCACCATGCCCGCCATACGAAATACCTCTTCGAATTTGATCAGTGAAATTATCGGGACTTTCGTACTACTTTTTGTTATTTTTTACATCGCAGGACCAGAACTTAACATCAGTACAACCGTCGACGCAAAAATTGGGCTTGGTTCCATCGGCGCACTACCGGTTACCATTTTAGTTTGGGTGATAGGACTATCTTTGGGAGGTACTACCGGTTATGCTATTAATCCTGCAAGAGACTTAGGGCCTCGTATTATCCATAGCTTTCTTTTAAAAGGAAGCAGCGATTGGCATTATGCATGGATACCTATTTTAGGCCCGATAATAGGAGCCTCTCTGGCAGCATTCTTGCATCTGGCTTTACGCTAAGAGCATGGTAAAGATCAACCTACTGTTATTTACTACGATGCCTAGTATACCACTAAAGGTTATATTAAAAAAAACAACCCTGTAAATGATACCCTTTCGTACCAAAAATTCAAAATAGCTTTTTTTTTATAGCGTATTTAAAATACCAAAAACAATGTTAATTCTTAATCTGACATCTTGTCATAATCATTCAAATAATTGTATCTTTGCCATCTTATTAAAACACACTTTTGAAAGTGACCTATGGAAAAGATTATTGAAGAAAGCAAACAAGGCGAAAGTCTTGTTTTAGAAAACAAACCTGAGAATACTAAAAAACTTTTTATAGAGAGTTATGGTTGCGCAATGAATTTCTCGGACAGTGAAATCGTAGCTTCCATTTTATCTGGAAACGGATACAATACAACTCAAAACCTAGAAGATGCGGACTTAGTTTTGGTTAACACTTGCTCGATTCGAGATAAGGCGGAACAAACTATTCGCAAGCGTCTAGAGAAATACAATGCCGTGAAACGCATCAATCCAAAAATGAAAGTGGGCGTTTTAGGTTGTATGGCCGAACGTTTGAAAAGTCAGTTTTTGGAAGAAGAGAAAATAGTCGACCTCGTGGTCGGTCCTGATGCTTATAAAGATTTGCCTAATTTATTGGCAGAGGTGGAAGAAGGTCGTGACGCCATTAATGTAATTTTATCCAAAGAAGAAACCTACGGAGATATTTCACCTGTTCGTTTAATGAGCAACGGAATTACGGCGCTCGTTTCCATCACTCGTGGTTGCGACAATATGTGTACGTTTTGTGTTGTCCCTTTTACTCGTGGACGTGAGCGCAGTCGTGAACCACAAAGTATCATGGGAGAAATCCAAGATCTATGGGACAAAGGTTTTAAAGAAATAACCCTATTGGGACAAAACGTCGACAGTTACCTTTGGTACGGTGGCGGATTGAAAAAGGATTTTGAGAACGCCTCTGAAATGCAAAAAGCCACGGCTGTAGATTTTGATCAATTGCTCGAGATGGTAGCCATAGGCTTTCCTAAAATGCGTATTCGATTTTCGACTTCTAATCCTCAGGATATGCATGAAAGTGTACTACATGTTATCGCGAAACATCCGAATATATGTAAACACATTCACTTACCGGTTCAATCGGGAAGTAATAGAATCTTAAAAGAAATGAATCGCTTGCATAGTCGCGAGGAATATATGACCCTAATTGATAAAATTAGAGCCATCATTCCAAATGCTTCTATTTCGCAAGATATGATCGCTGGTTTCCCTACAGAAACAGAAGAAGATCACCAAGACACCATGAGTCTAATGGAGTATGTAAAATACAATTTTGGCTATATGTATTCCTATTCAGAACGCCCAGGAACTCTCGCTGGAAGAAAAATGGAAGATGACGTTACCGATGAAACCAAAGCCAGAAGACTTCAGGAAATAGTCGATTTACAACAGAAACACGCTTGGCTGAGAAGCGAAGAATTCATCGGTCAAACCGTAGAGGTTTTAGTGGAGAAAGTTTCTAAAAAATCAACTGAGGAATTCTCCGGAAGAAACTCACAAAGTATCACGGTAGTTTTTCCAAAAGAAAATTATAAAATTGGAGATTTCGTAAACGTAAAAATTGTGAGCTGTACCAGTGGAACACTAAAAGGTGAAGCGGTAGGATATTCGGAAATGAATTAAGAAAATTTGTTTCGGTTTTCCCATTTTGTTATGTCAAGTGCTATTGGTAACTTGAAACAAAAAACGGGAAACAAAAAAATACATGCACTGAGTTTAAAAAGGCTACGCTTTAAGTTTTAATCTAAAACTTAAAACTACTAAAAACTTGAAACAAAATTATACATGGAAACAGTTCAAGCAATAAAACAACGATTTGAAATTATTGGAAATGATCCAAAACTAAATCGCGCCATAGAAAAAGCGATTCAGGTTGCTCCTACTGATATTTCGGTAATGGTTACTGGTGAGAGTGGTGTTGGTAAAGAAAGCATTCCAAAAATCATACATTCGCTTTCCCACAGAAAGCATGGTAAATATATTGCCGTAAACTGTGGTGCTATCCCAGAAGGAACTATTGACAGTGAACTTTTTGGCCACGAAAAAGGGGCTTTTACAGGTGCAACCAGTACGCGTGAAGGCTATTTTGAAGTAGCCGATGGCGGAACTATTTTCCTAGATGAAGTGGGCGAACTGCCTTTAACCACACAGGTACGTTTACTTCGTGTGCTTGAAAATGGTGAATTTATAAAAGTGGGTTCTTCACAGGTTCAAAAAACAAACGTACGAATTGTAGCGGCAACCAATGTCAACTTATTCAATGCTATCGAGAAAGGGAAGTTTCGTGAAGATTTGTATTATCGTTTGAGCACTGTTGAGATCACTTTACCTCCATTACGCGAAAGAAAAGAGGATATCCATTTATTGTTTAGAAAATTTGTATCGGATTTTGCACATAAATACAAAATGCCCCCACTTAAACTAGATGATGACGCTGTTCAGCTGTTACAAAAGTTTAGATGGAACGGAAACATTCGTCAATTGCGAAATGTAGCCGAGCAAATTTCGGTCTTAGAGACCAATCGCGATATTACGCTGGCGACCTTACAGTCCTACTTGCCTACTGAAGGAACAAATTTACCATCGGTAATTAAAGACAAGAAGAACGACAGCGACTTTAATACCGAAAGAGAGATCTTATATAAAGTACTTTTCGATATGAAAAGTGATTTGCACGATCTTAAAAAACTAACACTAGAGCTCATTCAAAATGGCAGTGCTAATGTTCAGGAAGCCAATAAACATTTAATCAAAAAAATATACGGCTCTCCGGAAAACGATAGTGAAATTGATTTTGAAGAAGAACCTAGAACAGCCGTAATGACTCCTGCAGCTCGTGAGGATAATTATCAAATACAAGACGATAATTATTTGTTCGCTGAAACAATTGAAGAAGAAGAGGTCTTACGTTTAGAACAAAAAGAAATCGAAATGATCAAAAAATCATTAGAGAAAAACAAAGGAAAAAGAAAAGCAGCCGCAGACGAACTAGGTATTTCAGAACGAACGTTATACCGAAAAATCAAGCAATTTGACCTTTAAAAAAACAGATTACAAATTTCAAGCTAACTCTTAATTGACCAAAAAAAAATACGAATTACTATATTTGAAAAAAAATAGGCTTTCACTTTTGAAGATCACATTTTAAGCAGTTGAAATTACAATTTAAAACAACAAGCATACTACAGCCCTTTATGAAAAAAATATATTCAATACTAACACTCTTAAGCCTCTTTATGTTAAGCGGTTGTTCTGTTTATAACTTTACAGGAACAGGAAAGATCGATGCCAAAACTTTTCAAGTCAACTTTTTTCAAAACAATGCTGATTTGATCGAGCCAGGGATCGACAGAGATTTCACCTTAGCTTTACAAGATTTGATCCAGAATCAAACCAACCTAAACTTAGTAACTACTGGTGGTGATTTAGTGTATGAAGGAGAGATCGTTGATTACAGAACCACACCAATGACTGCAACAGCTGATCAACAAGCCGCACAAAACCGCCTGACTATTCGTATCAATGTGAGATTTACCAATAAAAAGAAAGAATCTGACGACTTCGAAAGAACATTTGAATTCTACAAAGACTATCCAGCGCGAGATCAACTTGTAGGTTCAGCATTAAATGCTGCAATTAAAGAAATTTACGACAGGATTACCCAAGACATCTTCAATGAGTCATTAGCGAAATGGTAAAAATATTGTTTTATGTAATCGTTTAGTCGATTTTACAAATGGTTAAACAATTAAAACAAAATGATTAAACAAGAATAAAAAATGAATGTAACTGATTATACCTACCTAATAAACAAACCCGATGCTATCACAGAAAAGCAAGTGGACGCTTTAGGAAGTGTTTTGAATGAATTTCCGTATTTTCAAAGTGCACGAGCATTGCGATTAAAAGGGCTTTACAATCAAAACAGTTTTAAGTATAATTATGCCTTAAAAGTTACAGCTGCACATACAACGGATCGTACTGTTTTATTTGATTTTATTACCTCTGAAACTTTTACTTCTATACAAAATGATTTTTACGATCGAAAACTTAGGGACCTTTTAGAGATTAAAGTCTTCGACAGTGAGATTGTTTCGTTTGAGGAGATCAAAAAAGCAACTGAGGTCCGCATTGATCCAATTGAGCAATCTATTTTGGACTCTATTAAAGAAGCCACAACGGTTACATTTGAGAAGCCTGCGAAAATAGAAGAGCGACCAATTGATCCTATTATTGAGCAATCCCTTTTAACTTCTATCAAAGAAGCCACAACGGTTACATTTGAGAAGCCTGCGAAAATAGAAGAGCAACCAATTGATCCTATTATTGAGCAATCCCTTTTAACTTCTATCAAAGAAACATCAACCGTTTCTTTTGAAGAGCCTGCAAAAATTGAGCCGACTCAAACGGACCCAATCATCGAGACATTGGTTACCAGTCCACCAAAAGAAGCCACTCGAACCTTTTTTGAAGAAATAGTAGATGAAGTTCCCGAGGTTCGCGTTGATCCTATCGAACAATCCATACTTAATTCGATCAAAGAAGCTGCAACAGTACGTTTCGAAGAGCCTATAAAAGCTCCTGAGGAACCGGTAAAAATTGCGGAAGAAAACCTAGAAATTGGAAAACCGCTTGACTTTTCCGTTAATGAAAAACATTCGTTTCAAGAATGGTTACAGCTCGCGAGAACCGAGCCAATTGACCGAACTGAAGAAGATACAGACGAGACAACAGCGGTAGAAAGAACTCCTGAAATCAGCATAAAAACGGTCGCTACCACTACAATTGAAAAAGAAATAGTGGACCCTGAGAAAAAGAAAAAGGCAGAATTAATTGATAAATTCATTGAAACAAACCCTAAAATTTCTCCGGTAAAACAAGTCTCAAGTACTCCTGCAGTGCAATTTGAATCAAACAAAGAAGAGAATTCTTACTTAATGACCGAGACTTTGGCAAGAGTATATTTAGAACAAAAAAAATATACAAAAGCAATACAAGCATATGAGATATTAATTTTGAAATATCCAGAAAAAATTAGTTTCTTTGCAGACCGCATATCGGATATAAAGATTTTACAACAAAATAACAATAATAATTAAACAATGAGCACATTTTCAATTTTCTTAGTTTTAATCACAATAGTTTGCTTTCTATTGATCGTAGTAATCATGGTACAAAACCCTAAAGGAGGAGGATTATCTTCTACAATTAGCGGAACTCAAATGTTAGGTGGAGTACAAAAAACAACAGACTTCCTTGACAAAAGTACTTGGACGTTAGCTACTATTTTGATTGCTTTAGTGTTGCTTTCTAGTTTAAGTTTTACAGGATCATTAAGTGATACTGACTCTAAAATTATTGAAAAAACAACAGCTCCTGCTACTACGCCAGCAGCTCCTGTACAACAAACACCTGCTCCTGCAGCAAAATAATAATTTTTGATATAAGATTAAGATGCCAGCCTGTCAAAGCTGGCATTTTTTTTAAGAAATAATGTCAGTTTTAAGAGCATGGCATAATTTCTGAAAGTTACTTTGCACATTAAAAAGTATAACCTATAATAATATAAAATCATGACTTTAAACATTAAACCGCTTTCAGACCGCGTACTTATTGAGCCTGTTGCAGCTGAGACTAAAACTGCGTCAGGGATTTTTATTCCAGATACTGCCAAAGAGAAACCACAAAAAGGAACTGTTGTAGCAGTAGGAAATGGATCTAAAGATCACACAATGACCGTAAAAGTAGGTGATACTGTCCTTTATGGTAAATATGCTGGAACAGAATTGAAACTTGAAGGAACTGATTATTTGATTATGCGCGAAGATGACATCTTAGCAATCATCTAAAAATAATAAGTCTTAAGTGCTGCGTGTTCTAACTGCGGTAACTTGAAACAAATAAAACTTTAAACAAAATTAAAAGAAATGGCAAAAGATATAAAATTTGATATTGAAGCACGTGACGGATTAAAACGTGGTGTTGATGCATTAGCAAATGCTGTAAAAGTAACTCTAGGACCTAAAGGTCGTAATGTAATTATTGGAAAATCATTTGGTGGACCAACTGTTACTAAAGATGGAGTTTCTGTTGCAAAAGAAATCGAATTAAAAGACCCATTAGAAAACATGGGTGCTCAAATGGTTAAAGAAGTAGCTTCAAAAACTAACGATTTAGCTGGTGATGGAACTACAACTGCTACCGTTTTAGCTCAAGCAATCGTAAAAGAAGGTTTGAAAAACGTAGCTGCTGGAGCCAACCCAATGGATTTGAAACGTGGTATCGATAAAGCTGTTGAAGCGATCGTTGCTGACTTAGCTAAACAAGCCAAAGTAGTAGGAAGCGATTCTGATAAAATCAAACAAATTGCCTCTATCTCTGCCAATAACGACGAAGTGATTGGAGAACTAATCGCTACGGCTTTTGCTAAAGTTGGAAAAGAAGGAGTAATTACTGTTGAAGAAGCTAAAGGAACAGATACTTTCGTAGATGTTGTTGAAGGTATGCAATTTGACAGAGGATATCTTTCTCCTTACTTTGTAACCAATCCAGAGAAAATGGAAGTTGAATTAGACAGTCCATATATCTTATTGTACGACAAAAAAGTATCTTCTTTAAAAGAATTGTTACCTGTTTTAGAGCCTGTAGCTCAATCAGGAAAACCATTATTGATTATTGCTGAAGATGTTGATGGTGAAGCTTTATCTACTTTAGTGGTAAACAAATTACGTGGAGCCTTGAAAATCGCTGCTGTAAAAGCACCTGGTTTTGGTGACAGAAGAAAAGCAATGTTGGAAGATATCGCTATTTTAACTGGTGGAACTGTTATCTCAGAAGAAAGAGGATATACGTTAGAAAACACTACAATTGAAATGTTAGGAACTGCAAAAAGAGTTTCTATCGATAAAGACAATACAACTCTTGTAAGTGGAGCTGGTGATGCTGACATGATCAAAAATCGTGTAAACCAAATTAAAGGTCAGATGGAAACGACAACTTCTGATTACGATAAAGAAAAATTGCAAGAACGTTTGGCTAAATTAGCTGGTGGTGTTGCTGTTCTTTACGTTGGTGCAGCCTCTGAAGTTGAAATGAAAGAGAAAAAAGACAGAGTTGACGATGCATTACATGCTACGCGTGCTGCTGTTGAAGAAGGAATTGTTGCTGGTGGTGGTGTTGCTTTGCTTAGAGCAAAAGCAGCTCTAGCAGGTATTAAAGCAGACAATGCAGATGAAGCAACTGGAATTCAGATTGTATCTCGTGCTATTGAATCTCCATTGAGAACAATTGTTGAGAATGCAGGTCTTGAAGGTTCTGTAGTAGTCGCTAAAGTAGCTGAAGGTTCAGGTGATTTTGGATACAATGCCAAAACAGATGAATATGTAGACATGCTTAAAGCTGGTATTATTGATCCTAAAAAAGTAACTCGTGTAGCCTTAGAAAATGCAGCTTCTGTAGCTGGAATGATCTTAACTACTGAGTGTGCCTTAATTGATATTAAAGAAGATAACGGCGGCGGTATGCCAATGGGTGGCGGTATGCCAGGAATGATGTAATCGTTCTTACCTTCTTACATTATAGCGCCAGATAGAACATTCTATCTGGCGTTTTTTTTGTTATCCCATTGCTCTTTTTACCTAAAAAAGACCGTAGTTTAACATTCTCTTTTTCCTATTAAGCCCGCTTATCAATACCTTTACCCTATATTAAAACTACAAAATGAGAAAACATTTTATTCAATTAATAGCGGTAAGTTGCTATCTCCTTAGCTCCATTTTATATGCTCAATCTGGCAAAGACACCTATGTTGTATTAGTTTCCATGGATGGATTTCGTTGGGATTACGCCAAACATTTTAAATTGAAAAATCTCAATCAAATTGCCAAAGAAGGAGTTCACGCCAAAGCAATGCGCCCTTCCTACCCTACTAAAACTTTTCCAAATCATTACTCGATCGTCACTGGTCTCTATCCGGATCATCATGGTATAATCAACAATGTTTTTTATGATGCTACTTTAAACGAATCTTTTTCATTGTCTACAACTGCGAAAAATGATTCCCGCTTCTATGGGGGAAATCCTATTTGGAATGTGGCCGAACAACAAGGAATAAAAACAGCCTCTTTTTACTGGCCAGGATCTGATCTTGATAAAAGAAGGCCTAGCTATTACAAAAATTACGATGCTAAAATCCCCTACGAAACCCGAATTGACACGGTGCTAAAATGGCTGCAACTTCCTGAAAAAGAACGCCCACATTTGATCACTTTATATTTTGATGAACCAGATCATACTGGTCATGGTTTTGGTCCACTTTCTGATGAAAACAAAAAAATAATCCAAAAAATGGATACCATTATGGGCCAATTAGCTACCAAACTAGATCAATTAGCCATTGGAAAAAAAATCAATTTAATTATAGTTTCGGATCACGGAATGGCAGCCATTAGCAATGATAAAAAAGTAGCCATTCTGGATTATCTTAAACCGGAATGGTTGGATTATAAAGCCGTTATCAACCCCATTATGAGTCTACAAGCCAAAGCAGGTTACCACGATTCCATAGCCCTTGCTTTAAAAAAAGTACCGCATATTAAATTCTGGAAGTCCAACCAAGTTCCTAAACGATTGCATTATGGTAGCAATCCCAGAGTCCATGATTTCGTTATTGAAGCTAAAAAAGGCTACAGTTTGGTGAGCAAAAAATCTCAAACTATAAAAGGTGGCACTCACGGTTATGACAATAGACGAAAAGACATGCAAGCTATCTTTTATGCTAAAGGCCCAGCCTTTAAAGTAGACAAAGAAGTGAGATCCTTTCAAAATGTTTCGGTTTACCCACTAATTGCTCATATATTAGGTTTACAAATTGAGCCCGTGGACGGAAAACTAAGTGAAGTAAAAAACATGCTTAATTAATCCAACCCATTTACTACTCCATCCATTAGCGCATCCTGATACCTACGCTATCCATCTATATGCTTGACCTACCTTCAAATTAATGTACTACTTTGTAGGTAGGATCTTCAAGTATGTTTACTGTAATCACGGCATCCGCATTTTTAAGTAGTAAACGGCAATCTGGACTTAAATGCTGCAGCTCTATTCTTTTATTTAATTGACTGTATTTTTTAGTCAAATTATGTAGCGCTTCAATAGCTGACATATCGGCTATACGGCTTTCTTTAAAATCTATAATCACATGAGCGGGGTCATTTTGCCAATCAAACTTCTCCATAAAAGTACTGATGGCACCAAAAAATAATGGCCCATAAATCTCATAATGCTTGATACCTGCTTCATCGATAAAATGCCTAGCGCGGATTCGTTTGGCACTTTCCCACGCAAAAACAAGAGCGGAAATAATCACCCCAATGAGTACTGCTAAAGCTAAATTGTGTAATACTATCGTAATAAGAGCGACCAAAATTCCGACGAAAATATCATGCTTAGGCATCTTGTTGATGATCTTAAAACTAGTCCATTCAAAAGTAGTTATAGCCACCATCATCATCACACCCACCAAGGCCGCCATAGGTAATTGACCAATAATAGGCGCTCCAAAAAGTATGATCAATAAAATGGTCAACGAGGCAATTATTCCAGACAGTCGAGCTCTGGAACCCGCTGAAAGATTCACTAAAGTTTGGGCGATCATTGGGCAACCTCCCATTCCAAAAAAGAAACCGTTGACAATATTGGAACTTCCTTGAGCGATACATTCTCTATTACTATTCCCTCTTGTTCCTGTTATTTCATCGACCAGATTTAGCGTCAGCAACCCTTCTGTCAAACCAACAGCCGCAACAATAATCGAATACGGAAAAATCACTTTTAAAGTCTCAAAAGAAATAGGAATATTGGGAATATGAAAAGGAGGAAATCCACCCTGTACCGAGGCAATGTCCTGAACTGTTTTAGTTTCAATATTGAACAACAAAACAATGGCAAATACCACTATTATCGCAACTAAAGAAGCTGGAACTGCTTTTGTAATTTTAGGAAAAAATAAAACAATACTGATGGTCAGTAAAACTAAGCCCAACATAATATATAATGGATTCCCTTGCAGCCATGCACTTTCTCCATTCACCACCGTTTTAAACTGTTCTAACTGGGACATGAAAATAACAACTGCTAATCCGTTTACAAAACCAAACATAACGGGCTGGGGAACCAATCTGATGAATTTCCCGAGTTTAAAAAGCCCTATAGCTATTTGTACTACACCTCCGAGAGCTACTGCAGCAAAAACATATTCGATACCATGCGATTTCATTAAGGCAATCAAAACAATAACGGTTGCTCCTGCTCCACCAGAAATCATTCCAGGTCTACCACCAAAAATAGCGGTAATTAAACCTGCTATAAAGGCTGCATATAAACCTACCAGAGGAGGGAATCCAGCCAAAATAGCAAAAGACAATGATTCTGGAATCATCGTCATGGCTACGGTTAAACCCGCTAAAATTTCATTTTTATAATTCACCTTTTGTGAAAAGTCAAAGAGAGCGTACACTTTTTTCATAAGGTCACAAATTTAAAAAATAATTGCTAGTAAACGGAATTAAACCTTTCTTCATTATGCGTTCGCCATCCTACTAAGGAGACAACTAAAAACAAATACTAAAGTAAAAAAACTACCAACTACAATTTACTTCTTTCTTAAACTCCACCCTTCTAGTGTCCAATTACTTTTCTTTAAAAAAAGCACCTGACAAACCAATTTTTCTTACATAAATAATTATATTAGCAAGCCACTAATCGCCAAAATAAATTGTTAGAAAAATGACCATTTTTAAATCACTCTTTAAAAAATTAACCATAGAATGTCCGAGATGTCAAGGAAAAACCTTTGTTGATATAGAGGATATACGACGTTTAAACAAACTTTTAAAATGGGTACCTGCACCCTGTGCCTATTGCTTCGGCTCTGGGAGAGTTACAAAAGAAATGCTTTCAAAGGTTCCTGTAGACTATACCTACCTTACTATCGATTTACCAGAATCTGAAATGGAAAAAATAAAAGAAGGTCATGAAGAAACACTTGAAAAAGGAAGAAATCGCGATGTTTTTTTAGACAACTTAATGCAATATGCCGAACATCACTATGTACATAACAAAATGGATGCTGTGAGTATAGCCGACCTATATCTAAGTACCGAAGAGGAAAACGCTTTGTTTTCGTTAGAAAGAGCCAATCTCATTCAGTACAATGAAAAAGTAATTGAGTTAAAAAAAGCGGAACTGAATTAATTTAAGCAATATCCTCCAATCCACCCGGAAATGGTCGATACGCATAATAATGCAACACTTCTTCGATAGCCACTTTTAACGCTTCATTGATGGGGACCAAAATAACGCCCATTCTAAGGTCAATTTGCGCTAATTGCATATAGTAATCCGTAAAAACAGGAACATAGTTACCTTTATTGATTACTACTTCTGCGGCATGAAACTTTTCCGCTTGTTCCTCTTTTATAATTTTACAAGTGGCCAATCGCAGTTTACCCAATTTATCCGTATTGGCAGCATAACCAAAAAGGCGGCAGATTAGTCCTCGGTAACGATAATTGCTACAACTCCCTCTAAAATGTTCTACAACAGAGATCGGTCGATACAATAAACAATTCGTCGTTGTCACTTTACTTAGCTCCTCTAAGGTTTCTTCGGCTTTGCCATTCAAAAATAAGTGAAATGCCCAAGGCAAAAACTCTAAAGGAGATGCTTCTATACTTGGAGTAGAACAGCATTTACCACAACCAGCCTTACAAGATAGGGCTGTCTGGGATTGAAAAGTAGCAATTTCAATTTCAAGACGATCAAATAATGCTTCCACCTGCTGAACTTTGTGTTCTATTGTCATCCTTTTTTTGGTAAGGTAGGTGAACAGAAATGGTTCATGCTACAACTTCACTTTTATTGTGAATACTTTGGGTATATCAAATTTCAGTTTTCAGATTCGAACCGTACATCGCTCAAGACATGAAAAACAAAAACCCTTCCTTACTAAATACCAACACCTCCAAAAGATCCTTGAACCTTAGCAAAAACCGTTGTAACTTTGCTGCTGTAAACCTTTGAAAAAAATCCCCAAACTCAATGACACGAGAACATTATATTCCCTTTAATAAGGAATTCTTACTCGAACAACAAATAGCTACTTTCTCTGAAGACCAAAAAAAGGTTGATGACTTTAAAAAGTTATTCGATATTATCGAACATTATTTCCACTACGAAGCTTTTAATCTCAACCGAAATCTAAAACAAAATTACGCCCTATTCGATCCTGATTTAAGTTCGAAAGAGCGAGAGGGTTTTATGGGCAAAAGTGATTTCTCTGTCTTCAAAAAAACGTTACTTAAAGTTTTAGGACAAGGTAACTACAGCCGTATTGATCCCGAAACCTTGCATAAAGCCTTTGAGGATTCTGATTTAATTGGTTTAAAACTCTCCATTGACTTTAATGCTTTTAAAGACTATGAACTCTACGTTCGTGGACATCAAAAGGCCAAGGAAAAAGTAACTAAATTTTTCTTTTGGAAAAAAGAAGTTGAAATAGAATACTACGATCGCGTACTAATCTACCTGCACTATAACGACACTAATTTCCTAAAAGAAAAGAAAGTAAAGTTGGGGACCATGCCTGTTGAACCCGGAACTGTAGTTTTAAAAATCTTTAAGCGTGTCCCTAAAAATGATATCGAAACCATCTTCCCAAATGCCATTCCCAGGATGTCCTCTACAGACAAACTATTCTTTTGGGTGCCTGGTATCTTTGGTGGAGTTTCCTTGCTTAGTACAAAGGTGATTCCCGCATTAATCAGCATGTATAATGCCTATCAAACAGGTGAAACTATTGATTTGTTAAACAGTAAAACCTCTCTCAATCAAGGTTTGATTGCCCTTGGTATTTTATCGCTTTACTTGTTTCGTCAATACAGCAACTTTATCAACAAGAAAATTAAATACGCTAAAATACTAGCCGATAGTCTATACTTTAAAAATCTAGGAAATAACAGTGGTGCCTTTTATTCCTTATTGAACTCTTCTGAAGAAGAAATCTTAAAAGAAACCATACTAGTGTATAGCTTTTTACACAAAAGTAAAAATCCATTAACTGCCGAAGAACTTGACACTCAAATTGAATCTTGGTTTGCAACAAACCTCAATACGAATCTTGATTTTGATGTGAAAGATGCCTTACTGAAATTACAAAACATTGGCCTTGGTATAGAAACTAATGAAAAATGGGAAGTCATTTCATTAGAAAAGGCCCTAATCCAAATTGACGAGCAATGGGACAATGTCTTTGCTTATAATCAAAAATAGTATTTTGAAATCCATGGTCTATTGAATTTAAAATCGGACAAAGCCACAATTACATAAACTACTATAGACTTGACACTTAACACATTTAATCTTTTTCGATATCGATCAAGCTAAAGGAATTTTCATTAGATTTACGTTAACCTAAATCCAAAAAAATGAGAACCTTAGAGCAGTGGTTTGAAGAATATGCAGTAAGTCATCAGAACCCAAAAAACAAAGCCATACATTATGTATGCGTCCCAGCGATCTATTTTTCAATAGTGGGATTATTAATGAGTATTCCCAGTACTTTCATAAGCAACATGCTAAATCTTAATATGCCAATTATCGAAAATTGGGCTGCTATTGTATTACTTTTTGTACTCTTTTTCTACATCCGCCTTTCAGTCACTATGGCCTTTAAGATTGCTGTTTTTTCGGTCCTTTGTTTGGTGATCAACTATTATATCGGACAAGTGCTGCCTTTATGGATTTTCTCCATCGGTGTTTTTATACTGGCCTGGATTGGGCAATTCTACGGACACAATATCGAGGGCAAAAAACCTTCTTTTCTGAAAGATCTACAGTTTTTAATGATTGGCCCTGCTTGGGTTGTGGAAAATTTGTTTTCTAAAAAATAATGCCAAATGGCTACGAAAAGAGACAGCAAAGAGAATAAACCAGTGCCCTATGATATTTTTACTTATCGAAGAATCAGACGCACTATTGGCTACTTAGGAATAAGCCTGCCGATTCTCTTAGTAGGTTTATCATTGATTGCCTTTTTCAAAACTCAAGTACAAGCCTCTATAAGTCATTACTACTACACTAATCTAAGAGAAATTTTTACCGGAACACTTTGTGCTGTGGGCTTATTTCTAATCCGATACAAAGGCTACGGCAATACCTCTATATGGAAAAACGACAATTTACTGACTAATATCGCCGGAATTACGGCTTTGGGTACAGCCTTGATTCCGACCAATCCCAATTCTTTTTCAGCTAAAATCTATACCCTTATTCCCTATCCCGAAAAATGGCTGGGTTGGTTTCACTATGGTTTTGCTACTCTATTCTTTTTGATCTTGGCTTTATTAGCCATAAATGTTTTTACAATTGGTCAGCAAACCCAAACCAAAACTCCTATCAGTATACTAAACGAAAATAACATCTACAGGCTTTGTGGCTATTCTATTTTACTTTTTATTATTATGGTTCCCATTGCGGGACAACTGAAATTATTCCCTTACTCGACTTTGTTATTTGAGGCATTATCTCTTTTTGCTTTCGGCATTGCCTGGCTCATTAAAGGTCGTGCTTTGGGAGACCAAGGTATAATTGGACAAAAATTGTATCACGAAAACAATCCTATTGATACCGAAAAAATTCACGAAGAATAAAATCCTCCTTTCTTCTTCTTTTTTACCTTTCTTAACCCTCACGGTAAGTACACTTGATCAATGCCATCATCCTATTAAACACTCAATTATCCTTTCTTGTAATCACTTTCACTTTTACAGTTTTAAACAAGTTTGACTCTACAACAAACTGGTAGGTACTGTTATGTACTTTGACTAAAATACTCTAATTTTCGGTTTTTATTTTCTTCTAAAGAAAATAAAGCTATT
Source organism: Flavobacterium sp. OHVDL-2026-0007 (assembly GCF_059882335.1). Taxonomy (NCBI): domain Bacteria; kingdom Pseudomonadati; phylum Bacteroidota; class Flavobacteriia; order Flavobacteriales; family Flavobacteriaceae; genus Flavobacterium; species Flavobacterium sp. OHVDL-2026-0007. Next base: position 3,967,173 of record NZ_CM187612.1, on the reverse strand, counting down.
CGTAAACACTTTTACTATTAAACTAAACAAGACTTAAATAAAAACCATGAAAAAAACCATTACCCTTTTCCTCTTGCTTTTCGTCGTCGGAAAGGCACTAGCACAGAACTCAGTCGCTACCAATTCCTCTATAATACCTTCGACAAATTTCAAAATTGGAGAGCAAGATTTTCTTGTTAACGGAAAACCCTATGTGATCAGATGTGGTGAAATGCATTTTGCACGTATCCCAAAAGAATATTGGGTACATCGCCTGAAAATGGCCAAAGCAATGGGGTTAAATACCGTATGTGCTTATTTATTTTGGAACCTACATGAACCTACACCTGGACAATTCAATTGGTCAGGAATGGCCGACGCAGCAGAATTTTGCAAATTGGCTCAAAAAGAAGGTCTATTCGTAATCTTACGCCCTGGACCTTACGCCTGTGCTGAATGGGAATTTGGAGGATTTCCGTGGTGGTTACTTAAAAAGAAAGATATCAAATTGCGTACTCAAGATGCGTACTACTTAGAGCGTTGTCGTATCTACTTAAAGGAGGTTGGAAGAGTATTAGCCCCTCTACAAGTTACCAATGGAGGACCAATTATTATGACCCAAGTAGAGAATGAATATGGCTCTTATGGAAATGATAAAGAATATATCGGTAAGGTTAGAGATTATTTGGTTGAGGCCGGTTTCAACGTTCCTCTTTTTACGTGTGACGGACCATCTCAATTAAAAAATGACGTACGCGATGATATCTTTAGTGTGGTCAATTTCGGAGGTAACCCTGAAGCTGGTTTTAAAGCCCTACGTGAAATTCGTCCTAAAGGACCTTTAATGTGTGGAGAATATTATCCTGGTTGGTTTGACTCTTGGGGAACCAAGCATCATACTGGTACTGTTGATCATGTTGTAAAAGAAATTGGCTATATGCTAGATCATAAAGCATCCTTTAGTATCTATATGGCTCACGGGGGAACCACCTTTGGACAGTGGACAGGTGCCAATAGTCCGCCTTATTTACCACAAACTTCTAGTTATGATTATGATGCACCTATTAGCGAAGCAGGATGGGATACTGCAAAATTCCATGCCTTACGCACACTTTTCTCTGGGTACTTACAAGAAGGTGAAACCTTACCAGAGGTACCAGCCAGAAAAACAGTTATAAAAATCCCAGCTTTTTCCACCACTGCAATTGCTCCTCTATTCTCCAACTTACCCGCTTTTATTTCTGATGAAAAACCGAGGAATATGGAAGAGTACGATTATGGATACGGAAGTATATTGTACCGTACAAAATTATCAGCAGCGACGGCCAGAACTTTAAACATCAAACAAGTACATGACTTTGCTTTGGTCTATTTAAATGGACAAAAAATTGCCACACTTGATAGAAGAAAAAATGAAAATAGTTGCGCATTACCTGCCACAAAAGAAGGTGATGTTTTAGATATTTTGGTAGAAGCTATGGGGCGTGTGAATTACGGAGAAGCGATGCACGATCGAAAAGGAATAACCGAAGGTGTCTTTACTAGCGATGCAAGTGGAAAAACAACTGAATTACTAAATTGGAAAATCTCCCCTATTGCGTTAAGCAATGATGGCGCACCCAAATATTTGAAATTTAGGTCTGGCAAAACGACGATGCCTGCTTATCACAAAGGCAGCTTTATGGTAAAAGAAGTTGGAGACACTTTCTTAGACGTTAGCACTTGGGGTAAGGGTCTTGTTTGGATCAACGGACATTGTATAGGCAGATTTTGGAATATTGGTCCTACTCAAACCATGTACGTTCCTGCTCCTTGGTTGAAAAAAGGCGCCAATGAGATCATTATTCTAGACTATATTGGCCCAACAAAAAATAGTTTAGCAGGATTGGCATTACCTAAATTAGATGAATTAGCAAAACAGCACGTCACGGCAAAACATAGAAAAGAAAACCAAACGCTTCAATTAAAAGACAATGTTCCTGTAGCTAACGGTACTTTCGCAAATGGAATTGAATGGCAAACAGTTAAATTCAACAGTACTAAAGGTCGCTATTTCTGTATCGAAAGCTTAAGTTCACAAAAAGCAGACGATCCTTACGCCACTATAGCCGAATTGTATCTTATAGACGAAAACGGTAAAGAACTACCTCGCAGTAAATGGAAAGTACTATATGCTGACAGTGAAGAACTCGATGGCGATGATGGAAAAGCAGATAATGTTTTTGATCTACAAAGTACCTCTATATGGCATACGCAGTGGAAAGACAAATCACCAAAACACCCTCATCAACTGGTGATTGATTTAGGTGAATCTGTAAACTGCAGCGGTATCAAATATTTACCTCGCCAGGACAATGTCAATGGACGTATTAAAGATTTTAAAATATATTTAGGTACAAAGGCTTTTTCAGGTTTGTAAAAACACACCTAAAACAAAAGGCCCGATCATTGAGTCATTATTCTTGTCAAAGAATAATTAAGAAACAGAGAGCAAAATCAGCCCCATCAAGAAGCCGTTAATTCGGAATGATTGGTTGGGCTGATTTTCCAAAAGACCTATTTTATAAATAGCTACGATGGATCTACTATTTTGAAATTTGTTCTTAGACTTTTTTTGTCACAGTAAAAGTATCCCGACAAAAAACTCTTCAATTTGTCGGGATTCATTATTACTTGTGATAATATCACGAAAGTCAACAAAACCGGTCTAATCACAATTCCATTTACATTAGTATGTTCATATCACATATCATGATACGCGCTATGAATATACAACCTATTGTTTTGCTATTACAAATATTGTATCCACTTACAAATCTGCCTCTCAATTTAAACGCTTACTTTACTGTATACGAAATACGATTTGCTTCGCAGAGCCTGAAATAGCCCAAAGCAAAATTATTAGCATCCGTCGTATTTACAATATTACCTCTGATATTACCTGGTGTTGCTCCAAAAGGGTTTGAACTTGATACTTCTAAAATTAAATTCATATAATGAAAAAAGTTCTTAGAAATACCCCGATGTGTTATAGCAAGAATTTTTCCAGGCTGCAAATCTGGATCTGCGAATTTTTCATTTATTTCATTCCCATTAATAAATTCATCATTAGTTGATACGTATTCTGGAAAAAGCAGAAAATCACTTCTATAATCTGTCAGATAATAATTTGCCTCGTTAATTGGGTCTTTGTAATAAAAAGCGACAACATTTAGATCCGGTCCAGTTATATCAGGCATACGTTCTTGTTCTACTCTGTCAATTGGCGGCACAGCAATTAATTTTTCACTAGCCGTTAAACTTTGCCCGTCAACTTGTACAAATAATTTGTATTCCATATTTACTACAGGAACAAAATTACTACAGACATATAAACCCGGTGCAGATTCATTGAATGTAAAAATAGCTCCCGAACCATTCTCAATTCTTACTTTTGCCCCTGAAACTTTTGGTGTATCACCACTGTAATAGGGAGCTATTCTGCTAATTTTTATCGATTGTTCGCTACCACTAGTTCCTTTTTCCCAAATTATTTCAGCATCGATTACTATTTTAGGATCTGCTGTTTCTAAGTCAAGATCAACAACCTTGTCACAGGATATAAAAAGTAAAACAAAAAGAAGACTCAATAAAGTATTTTTTTTCCGTTTAAAATTATATGTTCTTAATCTACGCATATTATTAAAATTTAAAATTATAAGAAACACCTGGTACTAATCCGTAAATAGACAGCTGCCTAGATTCATTCACTCCTGTATTATCATTTGTTGAAAACATCATTGATGCTGCATTTTGCCTATTATAAATATTATAAATACTAAATACCCAATAGCTCTGCCATCCTTTCTTTTTGTCCGGTTTGGGTGTATAGGTTGCACCAATATCCAAATGATGATATGCTGGAAGTCTATTTGCATTTCGCAACGTATAATTAGGCACATTTTTTCCTCCAAATTCATAATAACCATTTGGGTATGTTACAGGCTGTCCTGACTGTAAGGAAAAATTAGCATTAAAAGACCATTTAGGATTGAGTTCATAGTTTCCAGTAATATTCAAATTATGTAATTTATCATATCCAGATAAATACCATTCTCCATTTGCAATACCCGGTTCTTCGGCTGTTCTACCTGGCGTTTTTTGTTCTGCTTTTGACAAAGTATAAGATACCCATCCGGTAAAACGACCGGTATTTTTTCTAAACAACAATTCCATACCATATGATCTAGCTTTTCCATTCAGAATAACCTGTTCAATATTGTTGTTCCCTAATAGATCTGCGCCATCTATATAATCGATACGATTTTTTATGTTTTTATAAAACAATTCTCCCTCAAAAGAATACTCACGTTCTTTAAAATTTTTGAAATACCCTACCGCATATTGATCCAGCAGTTGTGGTTTTGTAAAAGGGCCACTTGGTGTCCAGATTGTCATTGGCAGCGGAGCCCTTGTATTAGACAACATATGAATGTATTGTGCCATACGGTTGTAACTTGCCTTTACAGAATTATCATCATTAAGAGCATATGATAAAGCTAATCTTGGCTCTGGATTATTATAATTACTAATGGTTTTTCCTTTTCCATAAGAAATACTTCCTGTTGGGGTCCCTTTTTCATAAATATGAAATAACGGATTGTATACTACAGCTTCTCCGTTTTGGTAAGTATTGATATTTTCGTCGCCTAAACGATAAAACGTACTATAACGAAGTCCATAGCGAAGATTCAGCTTTTCTGTAATTTGATGTTCGAAATCAAGATATGCAGCAGTTTCTAAAGCGTATTTTTTATCTAATTGATTATAATTATATTGAGAATTAAGACCCTTTGGCTGTATCGTTCCCGGATTAAAATCATAATATAACCCATCAATACCATAGTTAAGTTTAAACTTTTCAGTTATAATGTGATTCCAGTTATATTTAATCCCATAGTTAGTAATTTTACTATCCCATTGAAAGTTTTGAAATTGAATTTGCAGATTGAATTTATAATCACTGTAAAAAACAGAAAGATTCGTATTTAAATTATCTGAAAATTTATGTTTCCAACTTAGCGTTGCCATAGTATTTCCGAATGTACTGGCAAAAAGATTATTAATATCAAATACATCATTTCCCATGTATCCAGAAAAAGCAATTGTATTATTTGCTCCCAAACGATAATTAAACTTAGAATTGATATCATAAAACATTGCAGTACTCTTAATATCAGTAAGCTTTAAAAATAAATGTGCATAAGAAGCACGTCCAGCAATAATAAACGAACCAACATCTTTTTTTAGAGGACCCTGTACTAAAAGTCGGCTCGATATAAGACCAATACCTCCACTTACTTTATAATCTGTAAGATCCCCCGTTTGCTGACTTACGTCAAGAACTGAAGAAATACGTCCTCCAAATTTAGACGGAATTCCTCCTTTGTATAAATCTAATCCGCTAACGACATCAGCATTAAAAATCGAGAAAAACCCAAACATATGCGAGTCACCATATACTGGAGCGCCATCTAATAAAATCAAATTCTGATCTGCAGCACCTCCACGAACATTAAAACCAGCTGAGGCTTCTCCAGCATTAGTAACACCCGGCAAAGTCAATAATGATTTTAAAGGATCGGGCTCACCCATTGCAGTCGGCAATCTTTTAATCTCGGCCATTGAAAGCCTATTAACGCTCATTTGAGTATTCCTGACATCAACTGCCTTACTTGTGGTGATAATTACCTGCTCTAGTACCTGACTGTCAGAATCCATGATAAAATTGATCCTTACATCATCGGTAATTTCTACCTCTCTTTCTTTATTCTTTAGCCCAATATAATTAATTGCAACTGTATAAGTTCCTTTGTCTAGATCTAACGAAAACATTCCATTTATATCCGTTGCAACAGCTGTTTTAACTTCTTTGACATAAACATTGGCGCCAATTATAGGCTCATTACTATCGTCAAGAACCTGACCCGTTAGCTTGCTTTTTCTTTTAGGTGTTTTAGAAACTTTTTGCTTTACAAAAATATTATCTCCAACAATCGAAAACTGAATTAACTTACTCTTATTCAATTCACTAATAAGTTGTTTAATTTCGACATTATTATACGTATTCTTTTGAGTAAAATACTTTTGAGATGTATCTATCTGATCTGTAAAGGCAAATTTAAAGTCTGTTTGATTTTCAATTTGTTTAAACAATTCTTTTAGCGTTATCGTTTTATCTACCGTTACCCTCACTTTTTGGGAAAACACAGACAAACTGAACAAAAAAAAGCATGCTGAAATTATATGCTTCATGAAATTTTGTATTTTTGAATATTATTAAATGGGATAGTTTTTCTATCCTGACAATGGGAAGGATGTTTAGTTTCGCGGCTAGGGCATCCTTTTCTTTTCTATTGAAAAGTAATCTGTTTTAATTCTTCATTCACTTCAAAGTTTAGGTTATACATTTCTGATATTAGTTGGATAATCGTTTTTAAATCTTCTTTTTTATTGATCCGTACGGTAATTCTCTGGTTCAAATAGTCCTCCGGAATTATCACTTTGTAACCATAAGTTTCCTCAATGTATACACTTACAGTTGTCAACTTCTCATTGTCAAAATCAGTAAACCTATTAAATTCAGTAACTGAAGCTATATTATTGCCATAACTAAAGGTTTCGCCTGGTACCAGTATCCATTTTTTCTCCTGATCTTTTATACTCATCTCAACACTTCCTTCAAAAAGCTTAACTATTACTCCATCTTCATCTTGGCCCATTACACTAAAAGAAGTTCCTAATACTGTTGTTGTCGTCTGATTACAAACAACCTGAAAAGGATGTTTTTTATCTTTTTTTACTTTAAAATATCCTTCACCCTCAATTTCAATCCTTCTATTGGTTTCAAAATTATTAGCGTATTTAAGTTTAGAATTCAGACCTAATTCAACCTTCGAACTATCCGGTAAGAATATAGTTTTTATTTTTGCAGTCGTATTTTCAATTACGTTAGAAGCCAATATTGAAGTTTGTTCTGCGGAACCACTCATGAAATAAATTCCAGTTCCAATACCTATAAAAAGTATAACTGCGGCCGCTGCAGCATAACTCCAAATTTTAAATCTCTTCTTTTTTGAAGGAAACACTTTAGATTGGAATACTTCCCATGAAGCTTCTTTTTCACTATCAGAATGTGCGATAGGGCTTTCACTCCATATCTTTTTCAGTTTTTCATCTAATTTATTTTCATCCATGTCTTTTGAGTATTAAAGTTTTTGACAATAAAATCCTTGTTTAGTAAAAACACCATAAACCATTTCTTTAATGTCTCGGTTGGTTTCAATTCTTAGGACGTGATTAGAATCTTCTAAATCAAAATTCATTATACAATCAGAAATAACAAATTGAAGAAGCGTAACAATAAATCTTGCGTCTTCTTTAGCTGTAACATCTGTTTTATAAACTTCAATATTCATCTTTATGTTCTCGTTTATATCTATAACAAACGAGAACATAAAACTTCCTAATCGTTTTCTATTTTTTTACGAATAAATTTACTGGCAAGGTAAATATGATTGGCAATGGTCTTTTCAGAAAGATTTGTTATTTCCGCAATCTCCTTATAGCTAAGGTTTTCCAGTTTATGTAACGTAAATATTTTTTGCTGCTGTTCAGGAAGCTGATTTATGACAGCATGTAGTTTTTCTCTTCTTTCTTCAAATATTCCTGTATCAGTTTCCTCTTGCACAGCTTCGGACTGTAGAGGATCCAGTTGAATTATTTTATTTTCTCTATTAAGATGATTGATAATGATATTTTTGCATATCGTAAACAATTGTTTATCAAATAAAACCTCTTCGTTAAGTAATTCTTTTTTATTGTAAAGCCTTAGGAAAGTTTCCTGAACAAAGTCTTCAGGGTTAAGAACTGTAAAATTGAATCGTTTGGCTATGTTTATAAGTTTATCATAGTAATTAAGGTAAGCTTCCTTGAAAGAATCTTCATTGCCTTTTTTTAAACTTAAAATAAACTTTCTGTTGTCCATAACCTACATATAATCATTAATCTTGACTGAATGTCCAAACTAATATTGTGCTCTAAAATCGACAGCTAAGACTGACATACTTATTCAAACGAAAAAAGCCCGTAAAATAAGTACTTTACAGGCTTTTGCTTTTTTCTTGTGACCACGGAGGGGTTCGAACCCCCAACCCTCAGAGCCGAAATCTGATATTCTATCCAGTTGAACTACGTGGTCAATATGCTTTTAAAACTCCAGTTTTAAAACTCCAAATTTCCACTTAGAATTTTAAAACTGCAATCTAATTTATTATGCAAGTAATTTTTTTACGATCGCTGAGATCGTTTTACCTTCAGCAGTTCCGCCTAATTGTGTAGAAGCTAATCCCATAACTTTACCCATCGAAGCAATTCCTGAAGCTCCAGTTTCAGCGATAATTTTAGCAATTACAGCTTCTACTTCCTCTTCGCTTAATTGAGCAGGTAAAAACTTCTCTATTACTGCAACCTGAGCCAATTCTGGTTCTGCTAAGTCAGGACGATTTTGTTCGGTGAAAATTCTAGCACTTTCTTTACGAGTTTTAACCAATCTCTGAAGTAATTTAATCTCATCATCTTCAGTTAATTCTTCTTTAGACCCTGTTGAAGTAGCTGCTAATAACATTTCTGATTTAATAGCTCTCAATGCTTCTAATGCAACTGTATCTTTTGCTCTCATGGCGGTTTTAATTTCGTCCATGATTATTGTTTGTAAACTCATCTTTGTTTTATTTAAATAAGCCAGGCTTATCGATTTATAAAATATTTAAATTTTATTCTGAACTTACCCTAAAGATTAACTTAAAAAGCTAAATAAAGAAGTCAAGTTTTTAAATTCTGTGCGAAGATAAAAAAAATAACCCGAAAATTAAATCCAATTTTCGGGCTATCTATAATTGTGATGAAATAATTAATCTACATTATCGTGCAAAAATGAATTGTTAGAACGCAATTGTAAATCATTATTACTATCTGTACCAACTGATATTCTAGAATTGGTGTTGTTTGATTGTGAATTCGAAAGATCGATACCTAATCTTTTATAAGCAGGCTCCTTTTCTAATTCGTCAATTCTAGCAACATTATTATGGAATTTATAATTGAATTCCTTCAATTTCTTTCTTCTCTCTTCTGCTCTTAAGCGTAAAGTTTCTTCGATTGTTAACTCCATCGGAGAAATATTATCCGTAGTAGTAAAAGCTGCCTCCATAGCAAAGTCAACTTTTGGTTTCATGGTAATATTTAATTCTGCAGGAATTACTTCTTCTACTACTTTCTCAACAGGTTTTGAAGCCATCAAATCATTCTCAACCTCCATGTACTCCTCTAAAGAATACTTAATGATTCCGTTATCAGAAAGTTCCGTTACAGGAACAAATTGAACAGGATCATTAACTTTTATGTTACGAGTTTCGTTTGACAATTCGAATAAAATTTTACTCTCTTGCTCAACAACTGGCTCTCTTTTTACTTCTGGTTCTGATCTAAAAAGAGGTAAGTCAAAAGAGAAAGTCGTTTGTTCTTCTCTTTCGAAAGTTCTTTGTTGAACAGGCTTCACTTCTTGAAAAGCTTGTACTTCAGGAGCTGAAATAGTAAAATCGATGTCCGTAATTGGCGAAACGATTTCAAAAGTCACATCAAGGTTTTTAATAAACTCTGACATTACTACTAACTCATCCTGATTAATAGCCGGAGCTACAGCCACTGGAGCAACTGGAGCAGCCATCACTGGAGCAACCGCTACTGGAGCAACTGCTACTGGAGCAACTGGAGTAGGCATCACAGGAGCTACCGCTACCGGAGCAGGCATCACTGGCGCAACTGCTACTGGAGCAATTGGAGCTGGCATCACTGGAGCAACCGCTACTGGGGCAACTGGAGTAGGCATTACGGGAGCAACCGTATCTTCCATCAAATCAAAAACAATCTTTTCTTCTGTTTTTGCAGTAGGTGTTTCTGCATTTACATCAAATGAAGTAAGTGGTTTGTTTGTTAAATTATGAACACTTCTTTGCTCATCCTCTAACGTATGAATAATTTTTTTAGGCTCAGTATTTACAATTTCGTTTTGTTGTTCAACATCGAAACCTGTCGCAATAATAGTAACAGCAATAGCATCACCAAGAGTTTCGTCTTCACCAACTCCCATGATAATATTAGCATTATGACCTGCTTCTACCTGAATATGATCATTGATTTCTCCAATCTCATCCAATGTAATTTCGTTAGCTCCAGAAACGATAAGCAACAATACGTTTTTGGCTCCTGTAATTTTATTGTCATTTAATAATGGAGAGTCTAATGCTGAAATAATCGCATCTTTCGCACGGTTTTCCCCTTCAGCAACAGAAGATCCCATGATCGCTGTTCCACTGTTTGACAGTACGGTTTTAGCATCACGTAAATCGATATTTTGAGTATAGTGATGTGTAATAACTTCAGCAATACCTCTTGAGGCAGTTGCTAAAACTTCATCCGCTTTCGAGAATCCAGCTTTAAAACCAAGATTTCCGTATACTTCTCTTAACTTATTATTATTGATCACAATTAATGAATCGACTTGCTTACGCAATTTTTCGATTCCTAAAAGTGCTTGTTCTTGACGCACCTTTCCTTCAAATTGAAAAGGAATCGTCACGATACCAACAGTCAAGATTTCTCTTTCTTTGGCCAATTGTGCAATTACGGGAGCAGCACCTGTACCGGTTCCACCACCCATACCAGCGGTAATAAATACCATCTTTGTACCACGGTCTAATACTTTCTCGATATCCGCAATACTTTCAATAGCAGATTGTTGTCCTACGTCAGGATTTGCTCCTGCTCCAAGACCCTCTGTTAGGTTTACACCTAATTGGATTTTGCAAGGTACCGAACTACTTTGTAGTGCTTGTGAATCGGTATTACAGACGATAAAATCTACGCCTTTAATACCTTGTTTAAACATGTGGTTGATTGCATTACTACCACCTCCACCTACACCTATTACTTTGATAACATTTGATTGGTTTTTTGGTAAATCAAATGAAATACTTCCAAATTCTGAGTTGCTCATCATCTTTTTGGTTTTTGAAATTCTTATTTAATACATTTTTTACTTCTTGACTTGGGGCCATAAGTAAATTCTTTTCTTACTCTATTCTGCGTTGTCTAAAAAATCTTTGATTTTATCGACATATCGATCAAAAAATGATCTTCTAATCTTAGTTTCAGTAGACTCCTCTTTAACCATGTTATTTCTAGCTTCTCTAAACTCTTCTACTGTTTCTCTTTCAACGTAGTTTTCCTCAACTTCGTATCGTTGCTGTACTGGAGGAGGTCCATTTCTATAAACCACTTTGGCTTGTTCGTTAACCAATTCCATTCTAACAGCACTTTGCGAACTATTTTCGATACTATTCATTACTAAACCAACCGCAGTTGCGTATAATGGGCTCGATATTTCTTCACTAGAGTTTCCTGCTAAGTGCTCATTTGGGTATCCAATTCTAGTATCCATACCCGTAATGTACTCCACTAACTGTTTAATATGTTTTAGTTGAGCTCCGCCTCCTGTTAAAACAATTCCAGCAATTAATTTCTTACGAGGATCTTCATGTCCATATGCTTTAATTTCAGCAAAAACTTGTTCCACTATTTCTACTACACGAGCATGAATAATTTTAGACAAGTTTTTAAGCGAAATTTCTTTTGGTTCTCTTCCTCTTAAACCTGGGATTGAAACAATTTCATTGTCTTTGTTTTCTCCTGGCCAAGCCGATCCGAACTTAATTTTTAAAAGTTCCGCTTGTTTTTCGATAATTGAACAACCTTCTTTAATATCATCTGTAATTACATTTCCTCCAAAAGGAATCACTGCTGTATGACGAATAATACCATCCTTAAAGATGGCCAAATCTGTTGTTCCACCACCAATATCGATAATGGCTACTCCCGCTTCTTTTTCTTCCTGACTTAAAACTGCATCTGCAGAAGCTAAAGGCTCTAAAGTTAATCCTGATAATTCAATTCCTGAACTTTGAATACATCTCCCTACGTTTCTAATAGAGGAAGCCTGTCCCACTACAACGTGAAAACTTGATTCTAATCTTCCACCGTACATTCCGATCGGTTCCTTAATTTCCGATTGACCGTCAATTTTAAACTCTTGTGGCAATACGTGAATAATTTCTTCTCCTGGTAACATGGCCAATTTATTGACCTGATCAATCAAAAGTTGAATATCATTTTCTCCAATGACCTCCTCTGGATTATGACGACTAATGTAATCTGTATGCTGTATACTTCTGATGTGTTGTCCTGCTATACCAACAACCACATCTTTAATTTTATAACCTGAATTATTCTCTGCTTCTAAGATGGCTTGTTGAATCGATTGAATAGTTTGCGTAATATTGTTTACAACACCTCTCGCCACTCCCAAACTTTTGGATTTACCAATACCCAAAATTTCTAACTTACCATACTCATTTTTCTTGCCTATCATGGCAACTATTTTGGTTGTTCCAATATCTAGACCTACTGCAATGTTATCTTTTTCCATTTTCTATTATTTTGTGCAAACTACTTGTTCCGTAAACCTAAGGTCAATTTTATTGTATTTATATAACGAACTATCTAAAACTGCTTTTTGAAAAAAAGCTTTATAGTTTCTAAATTTCTTATCAACATTCATCGTTCTGCCAAAATCGATGAAGTAATTATAATTTCGATTAAACATTTTTAAGCTACCATTAGGCATAATCTCTATTGCAATGATGTTTTTTCTCAAAAACGCATCGTCATAAATTGTGCGAAATAAAGCAGCTAAATCTTCGTTATTTTTATCCTTTATTGCCCCCGAAACAAGAGGAACTCGAGCTGTAAAATTATCCGATAAAGGCATTTTATTACCCTCATAGTCAATGTAAAATGACCTACCACCATCATAAACCCTTGCTATTGGTGTCTTCTGTTTTACCCTCGCTTTTAAAACGCCATCAATACTCACAAACACATCCGATTTTTCAATCATCTCTTGCGTATCAAGGGTTTTTTCTATCTTATTCAAATCTAACTCAACTTTTCGGATACTGGAAGCGTCTTTTTTATTTTCTATCAACAATTTATTAACCGTTTCCGGTCTAACAAAAAGAGTGTTTTCTCCTACAAAAACTACCATAGATTTCTTCAATTTTCTATCTCCATTTCGATGCTGAGCGAAAGAATATAAAAAAAGTACGACTCCTAAAATGAGTATTAATCGAATATTTGTCAAATTAAATATTTTCATTTAGCATTTTTTTAATCGATGGAACCATTTCTCCAAGATCACCAGCTCCTATTGTTACAATTATCGGCGCATCACTGGATTTGATTTGCGCTAATAAATCACTTTTTGCAACAATTTTTTTGTTAGAATTTGTCATTTTTCCTAATAACCATTCTGATGTTATTCCTTCCATCGGTAATTCCCGAGCAGGATAAATATCCATTAACAACACTTCGTCAAATGCAGACAAACTTGCAGCAAATCCCTCAGCAAAATCTCTTGTTCTGCTAAACAAATGTGGCTGAAAAATGGCCAACACTTTACGATTAGGATACAGCTCTCTAACAGCTTGATGTACCGCGTTTATTTCCGTAGGATGATGTGCATAATCATCTATATACACCAACTTTTCTGTTTTAATCTGATAAGAAAAACGCCTTCTTATTCCCCTGAATGAAGCAATGGCTTTTGCGATCAAGTCGGTCGGGGTGCCGAAAGTCTTCGCCATCGCAATAGCCATTAACCCATTCATTAAATTGTGTTTACCTGGTAATCCAAAATGTAAATCTTTCATGATTTCGGACGGCGTCTGCACATCAAAAACATAACTCGCATCTTCAATACGCACATTAAACGCCTTATATACAGCATCCTCGTTCACAGCACATTGTACTCCTTCAAGAGGTAATTCTTTGGTTATAAATAAATTATTTTTATCCTCTACTTTTGATGCAAACTCCACAAACGAAGCCTCAATAGCTTCACTAGTTCCGTAAATATCCAAGTGATCCGCATCCATTGATGTGATACAAGCAATATTCGGGTGTAAGTGCAAAAATGAGCGATCAAACTCATCTGCCTCTACAACGGTAACCGTTTTACCGTTACCAATTAAATTAGAATTGTAATTCTCCACAATTCCACCTACAAAAGCTGTCACATCTGCTCCACTTTCGTGCAAAATATGTCCTAAAATACTTGAAGTTGTCGTTTTTCCATGAGTCCCTGCAACGGCAAAACAAAAAGTATCTTTAGTAATGATTCCTAAAACTTCTGCACGTTTTTTAACAACATAATCTCTCTCAACAAAATAATTCCATTCTGAATGTGTTTTAGGCACGGCTGGCGTAATAATCACCAAGGTGTTTTCCACAAAAAAGTCCGATGGAATCAAATTAATATTATCCTCAAAATGAATATCAATACCACCTTCAATCAACTCATTTGTCAACATTGATGGCGTTTTATCGTAACCCGAAACCTGTTTCCCGATATTTTTAAAATAGCGAGCCAGGGCACTCATTCCGATGCCTCCAATGCCAATAAAGTAAACGTTTTGTATTTGATTTAAATTCATTTTTTTCTTTTAAAATAAAACTGCTTTTCTATTTGATTAATTTAACGATCTCTGCCACTATCGCTTGGGTTGCTTTTGGCATAGCCAATCGCTTTATATTATCACTTAACTGTTTTTGTTTTCCTTGATCTTTTAACAAAGCTTCAAAAACAATACTAAATTCATTTTCCAACACTGCCTCTTTCAATAAAATAGCTCCTTTAGCATCCACAATTGCTTGTGCATTTTTGGTCTGATGATCTTCTGCTACGTTAGGAGACGGAATAAAAACAACCGGTTTTCCCACTATGCATAATTCCGAAACAGAAGAGGCTCCTGCACGAGATATAACAATATCTGCCGCAGCATAAACAAAATCCATTCTCTCAATAAAATCGACTACTCTTACGTTCGGTTGATTGTATTTTTTATAATCTTCCAAATACAACTTCCCACATTGCCAGATGATCTGAACATTCTGCGAAAGTATACTGGATAATTCTTTTTCGATTAACTGATTAATCCTTCTAGCTCCTAAACTTCCACCTAAAACTAAAAGCGTTTTTTTAGTCGAATCCAAACCATAAAAAGCAATAGCTTCCTCACGCTTACTGTCAATATCGATTAAATCTTGACGCACTGGATTCCCCGTTAAAACAATTTTTTCTTTTGGAAAAAAACGCTCCAAATTTTGATAAGCTACACAAATAGCGTTGGCTTTTTTACTGAGCAACTTATTGGTAATCCCAGGAAAAGAATTTTGCTCCTGAATAACCGTTGGAATTCCAGCTGATCCAGCCGCCTGCAATAAAGGACCACTGGCAAAACCACCTGTTCCTATCACAACATTAGGCTTAAAATCTTTTATTATTTTTCTAGATTCCCATAAACTTGAAACCAATTTCAAGGGAAACATCATATTCTGTAAGGTCAACTTTCGCTGTAAACCAGCAATCCAAAGTCCTTTTATTGGGTAGCCTGCCTGAGGGACTTTTTGCATCTCCATTTTATCCTTAGCTCCAACAAAAAGAAATTCAGCATCGGGAAATTGCATTTTTAACTCATTAGCAATAGCAATTGCAGGATAAATATGTCCTCCAGTCCCACCACCACTTAATATGAATTTATACTTTGCCATACTTATAAAAGTTATACCGCTTTAAATAATATTTTTTTACCCCTTTATTTATTTAATACTGCATCCATTGGATTTCGAGAATTATCCTCAATTGAATACCCTTTATCCTGTTCAAGCTGATCATGAGTTCCTTCTTCTTCAGCCATTTCTTTATCAATTAATCGCTGAAGCGCTTCTTTTCTTCTTTCTGCCTCCTCTTTTTCCTCTGCAATCTCTTCTTCTTTTTTGGTCACACTGATGATGATTCCAAGAGAGAAACACGTCATCCAGATTGAACTACCTCCACTACTAATCAGCGGCAGGGTTTGTCCGGTTACTGGCAACAATTCAACCGCTACAGCCATATTAATCATTGCCTGAAAAATCATGGGAAATCCGAGTCCGACGACGAGAAGCTTTCCAAATATCGTATTGGCTTTATGAGAAGCTATCACAAATCGAAATAACAGCAATAAGTACAAAACCAATATAGCTACTCCTCCTACAAGTCCATACTCTTCAACAATAATGGCATAAATAAAATCGGAAGAAGACTGTGGTAAAAAATTCTTCTGAACACTTTTCCCTGGTCCTAAACCTCCTAATTTACCAGATGCAATGGCGATTTTTGCCTTTTCAATCTGATAATCATCTTCATCAGGTTTATCTGTGGTAAAGTTTTCAATACGACTTCCCCAAGTTCCAACCCTACTAAAGAATCTTGAATCCGGAAAAGCTTTAGCTACTAAAAGAAAGAAAGCCAACATTGCAATACCCGAACCTATAATAAAACCAATATACTTTAAAGGATATTTACCAATAAAAGTCAGCATAATTACCATTGCAAAAATCAAAGCCGTTGTCGAAAAGTTAGCCGGTAGAATAAGCGCTAACGTAATAAAAACGGGCAACCAAAGCTGTATTAACGAAGTCTGAAAAGGCTCATTTTCCTCTTTGGTTTTGGACAAATAGCGTGCTACAAATATAAACAACACTATAGCAGCCAAAGTTGATGTTTGAAAAGTGATCCCGATAAAAGGCACCTGAATCCAACGACTTGCATTCGCCCCTGCAATTACAGTTCCCTTTAATAGCGTATACGCCAACAAAATCCAAACTACAGGTAAAGCCACTTTTGAGATGGCTCTAAAATAATGATATGGCACTTTATGCACCCAATAAATAATCAAGAAACCAATACAAATATGCGCCAAATGTTTCACCAAATAACCCAAGGTATTTCCCGTTCCATGACCGATATAAGCCAAATTACTACTCGCACTAAAAACAGGCATAAATGAAAATAGCGCCAATAAGGCCACAAACGACCATATTACTCTATCTCCTTTTAATTTGTTCACCAGCTCTTTCATAATCTCAATTTTTATTTCCTGTTTTATCTTTTCTTTATTTCTTCTATATCCAGTTTCAGGTTTTACGTTAACGTGCCTGAAACCTGAAATGGAAAACGTTTAAAGATTGTGTACGGCTTGTTTAAATTGCCTTCCTCTATCTTCGTAGTTTTCAAATAAATCGAAACTCGCACAAGCTGGAGATAATAAAACAGCATCTCCTTTTTCTGTCATGCGTTGCGCTGTCTTCACAGCATCACTCATATTATTCACTTCAACCATCACATCCACAACATTACCAAAGGCCTCTATTATTTTGCGATTGTCAACTCCTAAACAGATAATGGCTTTTACTTTCTCACGAACCAATGACATCAATTCGTTATAATCATTTCCTTTATCCACACCACCTACAATCCACACGGTTGGAACATTCATACTATCTAAAGCAAAAAAAGTAGCATTTACATTTGTTGCTTTTGAATCGTTGATATATTGAACATTCTGAATTTTTAATACTTTCTCCAAACGGTGCTCCACACCTTGAAAATTAGATAAACTTTCGCGAATTGTTGCATTTCTAATTTGCATCAACTTTGCTACAGAGCTTGCTGCCATTGCGTTTTTCATATTATGTTTTCCTTCTAACGCAATGTGTTCTGTTTCCATTGTAAACTCTTCTTGGTTAATCTTTATTTCCATTTTGTTGTTTTTTATAGAAGCCCCTTCACTGAATTCTTTAGACAATGAGAAAGGAATTAATTTTGCTTTTGTTGTATTGTTCTTTAGCCATTCTGTTATCGCCTCATCGTCTGCATCGTAAATGAGATAATCACTTGGGGTCTGATTCATGGTTATCCTGAACTTTGAATCAATATATTTTTGATATTTATATTCGTATCGATCTAAATGATCTGGACTAATATTGGTAATAATGGCGATATCCGGCCTGTAATCGACAATCCCGTCGAGCTGAAAACTACTTAACTCCAACACATAGGCATCAAATTTATTCTCAGCAACCTGCCAGGCAAAGCTTTTTCCAATGTTTCCACCTAAGCCTACATTGAGACCTGCCGATTTTAATAAATGATAGGTTAACATTGTAGTGGTGGTCTTTCCGTTGCTACCAGTAATTCCAACAGTCAGCGCCTCTGTAAAAGGCGTTGCAAATTCTATTTCTGAGATCACTTTGATTCCCGCTGCCAATAGCTTTTGCACTATGGGAGACTTCTCAGGAATACCAGGGCTTTTCATCACCACATCGGCATTCAAAATCAACTCTTCGGTATGCCGCTCTTCTTCCCAAGCAATTCCGTTAATGATAAGAACTTCTTTATAACTCTCTTTGATCTTTCCAAAATCAGATACAAAAACTTCATATCCTTTTTTCTTACCTAGAATAGCAGTACCTACACCACTTTCTCCACCTCCTAAAACTACCAATCTCATCTATCTTAATTTTAAAGTAACGATTGATAATATAGCTAACATGATGGCCACAATCCAAAATCGGGTTACAATCTTACTTTCATGATACCCCTTCTTTTGATAGTGATGATGCAATGGTGACATCAGAAAAATTCGACGACCTTCACCAAAACGTTTTTTTGTATATTTAAAATAAGCCACTTGAATAATAACCGAAGCACTTTCCGCTAAGAAAATCCCACAAAACAAAACGATCAATATCTCTTTACGTACCGCAATAGCTAAAACAGCAATAATTCCTCCAATGGTTAAACTTCCTGTATCCCCCATAAAGACAGAAGCAGGGTATGAGTTGTACCAAAGAAATCCAATTAAAGCCCCCACAAAAGCGGATATAAAAACAGTCATTTCACCCGAATTGGGGATGTACATAATATTCAGATAATTCGAGAAAATAATATTACCCGAAACAAAGGTAAAAATACCCAGTGCCAGTACCGATATTGCAGAGGTACCTGCAGCAAGCCCATCAATTCCATCTGTTAAGTTAGCTCCATTAGAGACTGCTGTGATAATAAAAATAACCACTGGAATAAAAATTAACCAAGCCCATTTCTCATAATCCTCACCAGTCCAAGCTAGTAATTCAGCATAATCAAATTCATTATTTTTCACAAAAGGAATTGTTGTTGCGGTAGACTTCTCCTCGAGAGGCACTGATGCTACAAGGGATGTGTTGGCATTTTTAACCCCACCCACATAACCAGTATCAGTCCTTACTGTAACGGCTGGACTAAAATAAAGTACTAGTCCTACGATAAGTCCTAAACCTACCTGACCAATCACTTTGAAAATTCCCTTAAGTCCTTGTTTATCCTTTTTGAATATTTTGATATAATCATCAACAAAACCGATTGCCCCCATCCAAAGAGTGGTTACAATAAGCAATACGATATAAATATTATGTAAACGAGCAAACAGTAGTACAGGTACAAGAGTAGCGAAAATAATAATCAAGCCTCCCATCGTTGGTGTACCTGCCTTTTCATTCTGACCAGCAAGACCAAGTTCACGAACCGTCTCACCTACTTGTTGATTGCGCAAAAAGTTGATTATTCGTTTCCCGTAAATCGTAGAAAGAAGCAACGAAAGCATAAAGGCTAAAGCTGATCTAAAAGTGATGTACTGGAAAACCCCAGCCCCTGGCATATCTAATGTTTTTCTCAAGTATTCAAATAAATAGTATAACATATCTCTTTATTTTAAATTGCAATTTTTATTTTCAAGCTCTAGTTCCTTGTGGTTCTAAGAACTCAAAACTGGATTATTATTATTTATTTAATTGACCTAAAATTTCTTTTACCGTTTCCATATCATCAAAGTGATGACGAACACCGTTTATTTCTTGATACGTTTCATGACCTTTACCCGCAATTAAAATAATATCGTTAGGTTGAGCCAATTGACAAGCCGTTTTTATAGCCTGTTTTCTATCGGTAATTCTCAACATTTTTTTATAATTGTGTGCTTCAACTCCCTTTTCCATTTCATCTAAAATCACCTCTGGATCTTCGTTCCTTGGATTGTCGGATGTCAAAATGATTTTATCGCTAAGATCTGCAGCGATTTTAGCCATCATTGGTCGTTTTGTTTTATCTCTATTTCCTCCACAGCCTACAACGGTAATCAATTGCTCATTTTGAGTACGGATATCCCCTATTGTTTTTAACACATTCTCTAAAGCGTCTGGCGTGTGCGCATAATCCACGATTGCTGTAATATTACCTTCCGATACTATATACTGAAAACGACCCGAAACACTCTCTAAATCAGAGAGTAAACGCAACGCTTCTAGACTATCCATTCCTAATTCCAAAGCTGTTCCGTAGATAGCCAAAACGTTATACGCATTAAAAGTCCCTATCAACTTTACCCAAACTTCATTATCATTCACTTTTAATAACAATCCTGATAATTGATTTTCTAAAATCACGGCTTTAAAGTCTGCATAGGTTTTTAAAGCATAGGTCAGTTTTCTAGCCACAGTGTTTTGCAACATCACCGGCCCGTTTTTATCATCAATATTGGATAAAGCGAAAGCGGTTTTAGGCAAGGAATCAAAAAATGATTTTTTCACATCTCTATATTCTGCAAAAGTTGGATGGTAATCTAAATGATCGTGCGATAAATTCGTAAAAACTCCCCCTACAAAATGCAAAGCTTCCGTGCGCTTTTGATGAATCCCATGGGAGCTTACCTCCATAAAACAATGTGTCACACCCGCTTCAATCATTTCGTTTAAATAATGATTGATCGTAATGGAATCCGGAGTGGTATGCGTTGCATTATATTCTGTTTGATCGACCATGATTTTTACGGTAGATAATAAACCCACTTTAAAACCAGCCTTTTGAAACAATTGGAACAATAATGATGCGATAGTCGTTTTTCCGTTAGTACCGGTAACGCCAACCAATTTTAATTTCTCCGAAGGATCACCAAAATAATTAGCCGCCATAAAAGCCAATGCCGTATTGGTATCTTTTACCTTTACGTAGGTAATTCCCTTTTCAAGCTTTTCAGGCAAAGCATCGCAAATAATCGCAATTGCTCCTAATTGAATCGCTTTTTCAATATAATCATGACCATCAGAAAGCGATCCACGAATCGCCACAAAAACGTCATTTTGCTCCATTTTTCTTGAATCAAAATCGATTTTCTCTATAGCAACTTCTGTCGAACCTGTTACCGATTCAATAGCTACTTTATATAATATGTCTTTGAGTATTTTCACGATAATTCTAATACTATTGTTGCGTTTTTACTAATATTTCCTCCAGCCTGTAAAGACTGTTTCTTCACTTTTCCTACTCCACTTACTTTTACTTTCAATCCTAAATTCTCCAGCAAAGCAATGGCATCCATCCCTGGCATCCCTTTTAAATCAGGAATTAATTTTGATTTTTTTTCTGCTTTTACGTAATAATCATTATAGCTGTTTTCTTGTTTTGGAACACGAGAATCTAACTTTTTTATTTTATTAGTAGAAGGTACATCGGTAAAGATCTTTTGCGCAATTCTTTTAAAAACAGGTCCCGCAACATCAGCACCATAATAATTGTTTTTAGACGTATTCGGCTTATGCACTACCACGATACAAGAATATTTAGGATGATCCGCTGGAAAATACCCCACAAAAGAAGAAGCGTAATACATCCCTTCTTTTCCAATATTTCCATAATTTACTTGAGCTGTTCCTGTTTTACCTGCCATCGAAAAATCTTTCGAATACAATTTAGAACCAGTTCCTCTTTTCACCACATTTTCCAGTACTGCTTTTACCTTATTAACGGTTGCTTGCGAACATACCTTTGGATTAATCACTTCTACATCAAACTTTTTTATGGTCTTGTTCCATTCCTTAATTTCAGAAACAAACTGTGGTTTGACCAATACACCATTATTCGCTATTGAATTATAAAAGGCGAGTGTTTGCATCGGCGTTACCGAAACGCTATATCCAAATGCCATCCATGGTAAGGTAACCCCTGACCAATTTTTATCACCCGGCTTAGGAACGATAGCTTTACCTTCCCCTTTAAAATGCAATCCCAATGTTTTGTCAAATCCAAAATTCTTGATATGATTTACAAACTTTGAGGGATTATTTTTATAGTTCTCGTATACTGCCTGAACCATTACGGTATTGGAAGAAAGCTCGAATCCTCGAGCCAACGAAATCTTACCATAACCACCTCTATGGGAGTCACGAACCGCACGTCCATAATACCTCACTTCACCACCCTTACTATCAAAGACCGTACTGGTGTCAGCCACCTTATCCTCTAAAATAGCCACTAAATCGACCAATTTAAAAGTGGAACCCGGCTCATGAGATTCTGCAACAGCATAATTAGTGGTTTCATAATAAGATCCATCTGCACCTCTTCCCAAATTCGAAATCGCCTTTACATGACCTGTTTCGGTTTCCATCACCACCACACAACCGTGATCTGCTTGATAATCTTCCAACTGTTTTAACAAAGCATGATGCGCTATATCTTGAATAAAAACATCTATAGTCGAAATAACATCATAGCCATCTTGAGGATCCACTTCGTTAACATCTCGAATAGGTTTCCATTGCCCTTTGGCAATTTTCTGCTTCAAGATTTTACCGTCTTTACCATTTAAATAGTTTTTAAACGCCCATTCAATTCCTTTACCTACTTCTATACCTGTGGCAGGATCAATTTTATCGTACCCAATGGTTCTTTCTGCAATGGCCCCTATGGGGTGTTTCCTAACGGTTTCTTGTTCAACGATGATTCCTCCTTTGAAAGGTCCAAGGTTAAACAGGGGAAAGCTTTTAATTTTAGCATGATCGGTATAACTCAATTTACGACCTATCAAATAATAACGGTTTTTATTAGCTCTAGCTTTTCGTAATTCTTTCTCAAAATAACTACCCGATTTCCCTAAAACAGTGGCCAAAGAATCCGCTAATCCCTTAACATGTTTTTCAAAAGTTTCCGTTTTTGGTGTTTTAGCATCAAATCTAATTTCATAATTAGGTATTGATGTTGCCAACAAACTTCCATCGGCTGAATAAATATTTCCTTTATTAGCTGGAATTACAAAATTCCTAACTGTTCGCTGTTTTGCCAGCTTTCTATAATAATCTCCTTCAACCCATTGAATATTAGTCAATTTAACAACAATAGCAATTGCCATCAAAAAGATGAAAACTGCTACGAGGTAAATTCTGTAGGATATATTTTTATCGTCTACTGCCATATTCTTTTAAAGAAACTTTTTTCTTCTTCTTTTTGTACTTCTATTTTCACTGGAGGGACCGTTGATGGGAAAATTTGCTTTTCTAGCATTTTATCCGATATCGTGGACTCCATTTTCAACTTCATTAATTCCGAACGTCGATCCACAAATTCTGATCGCAATTCTTTTACTTCGTTTCCTATTTTTGCAATCTCAAAAACCTTTTGCTCGTATCGCTGCGTATTTGCAATCATGAGAATAGCCAATAGAATGATAAAAACAATAAACCGCCAGTTCTTTACTGCATCGTCATTTAAAAGAAATCTCGCTTTTAATATTCCAAACACTCCTCCGCTTTTCATTTTCTCTACCTTATATATTATATCTTCTCCGCAATCCTCAATTTTGCACTTCTTGCTCTATTGTTGATTTTGATCTCCGCATCATCTGGAACAATCAATTTTCCAATAGTTTTAAATGGAACCGAAAAATTTCCGAAAAAATCGCGTTCTGGTTCCCCTTCAAACATTCCATTTTTAATAAATCTCTTCACCAACCTATCTTCTAGAGAATGATAAGAGATAACGGAAAATCTTCCACCCGGATTTAAAATCTCCAACGATTGCTCGATAAACTCTTTCAAAACATCCATTTCCTGATTTACCTCAATACGAATCGCTTGGTAAATCTGAGCTAGTATTTTGTTTCGGACTCTCTCGGGCAAATATTTCGCCAAAACATCCTTCAATTCATCCGTAGTTTTGATCGGCTGAAACTCTCTAGCCTCTACAATTGTTCTTGCCAAAGCGGGTGCATTTTTCAATTCACCATAATCATAAAAAACACGACGTAAATCCTGCTCTTCATATTCGTTGACTACTCGATAAGCATTTAAATCATTTTTCTGACTCATTCGCATATCTAACTCCGCGTCAAAACGTGTAGAGAAGCCTCTTTCAGGAACATCAAACTGATGAGAGGAAACCCCTAAATCAGCCAAAATCCCATCTACTCCTTTAACACCATGAAAACGCAAAAACCTTTTTATAAATCTAAAGTTCTCATTAATTAAGGTAAACCTCTCATCTGGTAATGCATTTGCTAATGCATCCTCATCCTGATCAAAAGCAAATAACCTTCCATTTGGACCTAGTCGTCTCAAAATTTCTTTTGAGTGACCACCGCCCCCAAACGTAACATCTACATAAACGCCATCAGGTTTAATATTTAAACCATCAACTGTAGGATGAAGCAAAACCGGATTATGATATTCCATTGTCGTCGTCATTAATATTTCCCATTACTTCTTCGGCTAAATCTGCAAAATCCATATCTTCGCCACTTATTGATTTTTCATATAAATCCTTATCCCATATTTCCACAATATTAACCGCAGATGAAAAAACAACATCTTTAGAAATACTTGAAAAAGCCACCAAATCCTTTGGCACCAACAATCTCCCCAATGCATCAATCTCTACCACTTTAACACCAGCTGTAAATCTTCTGATGAAATCATTGTTCTTTTTTACAAAACGATTCAGCTTATTGATTTTCTGCATCATCAAGTCCCATTCCTCCATCGGATACAATTCTAAACAGGGTTGAAAAACAGAGCGCTTCAAAACAAAACCGTTTTGAAGAGAAGAAGCCAGTTGCTTTTTCAAGGGAGCAGGCATCAAAAGCCTCCCTTTAGCATCGACTTTACACTCGTATGTCCCTACTATTGTGTTCAAGGAAAAATCATTAATATGTTATACAGCAAAAATATAAAAAATATTACCACATTTTACCACTATATACCACTTTGTTAATAAGTTTAACCACTTTCCACCTCAAAGCCTTAATTTATAGACAATCAACATTTTAACCATTAATTAGTTAATTGATAATAATGATTCTAGATCAAAAAAAAAGCGCGCTATTTTTCTTAAAAAATTAAACATTATACTGCTTTTTTAACAATTAGCCATTCAAGCGTTTTATACTCTAAGAACTGATTTTTAAACACTTAGTAAATCATCCAAAATTATGTCGTTAAAAAAGGGTAGCAAAAAACCATTTTTATTTATTAAACCCTATATTTGTCCAAATTGAAATTGGCATTAAATTAGATGGACAAAAACTACAAAAAAGAAGGCAAATACAGCTATTATGAAGCTGGAGAAGGAACTCCTATCGTTATCTTACATGGCTTAATGGGAGGCCTTAGTAACTTTGATGCTGTAGCTGAATATTTTCCAACGAAAGGATACAAAATTGTAATCCCAGATTTGCCGATATACACTCAAAGCATCTTAAAAACTAATGTAAAAAGTTTTGCTAAATACGTAAAAGACTTCATCACTTTTAAAGGCTTTGATAAAGTAATATTGCTAGGTAACTCACTAGGAGGACATATTGCACTTTACCATACCAAACTATACCCTGAAAAAGTGGCAGGACTTGTAATTACAGGAAGCTCAGGACTTTACGAAAGCGCCATGGGTGACAGTTACCCAAAAAGAGGCGATTACGAATACATTAGAAAGAAAGCGGAAGATGTATTTTACGACCCTAAAATAGCAACTCCAGAATTAATAGATGAAGTATATGCAACGGTTAACGATCGCATCAAACTAATCAAAACCCTAACAATTGCCAAAAGTGCCATTCGTCACAATATGGCAAAAGATTTACCAAAAATGACAGTAGAAACCTGTATCATTTGGGGTAAAAACGATGCTGTAACTCCGCCAAATGTGGCAGAAGAATTTGATAAATTATTGCCTAATTCAACTTTATATTGGATAGACAAATGTGGACACGCTGCTATGATGGAACATCCTCAAGAATTCAATGCAATTCTTGAAGAATGGCTCACCAAAACGAATTTATAGCACCTAACTTTCGACTTTAAGGAGGTCTTAAACCCAAAAAACATGAAAATTAATACCGCCGAATTTATAATTAGTAATTCAGAAGTAGCAAAATGTCCAAAAGACTTCTTGCCAGAATATGCTTTTATAGGACGCTCAAATGTCGGTAAGTCATCGTTAATAAACATGCTTACCAACCATAAAAATTTAGCAAAAACCTCTGGACGACCAGGGAAAACACAATTAATCAATCACTTTAAAATCAACAATAACTGGTTTTTAGTCGATTTACCAGGTTACGGCTATGCTAAAGTATCTAAAAAAACCAAATCGGTTTTTCAGCAATTCATTACCGATTATTTTGAAACTAGAGAACAGTTGGTTTGCGCTTTTGTACTGATTGATATTCGTCACGAAGCCCAAAACATAGACATTGAATTTATGTCATACATGGGAGAAAGTGAAATCCCGTTTTGTATCGTTTTCACCAAAGCAGACAAAATCAGCAAGACAAAAATTGACTCTCATATTGCCGCATACAGAAAACAAATGTTCGCCAATAACTGGGAAGAAATGCCACATTATTTCGTGACTTCCGCTACAGAATCAACCGGCAAAGAAGAAGTTTTGTCTTATATTGACGAGGTAAACCAAGAAGTTTTCAAAAACAATAGCGAATTCTAAACAACCTATTGTCCTTTCAACTTCACTTGGATCACAACATAAAAAAATCCCAAACTCATCAATTAAGATCGAGTTTGGGATTTTCCTTATATAGAAACCAATTACTTGGTAAGCTCTAGTTTTTCTGCAAAGTAATCACAAAAATCCTTCATGGTATCAGCCATCTTTTCATCGTCTGTCGCGCGCTTAAAAGTATCCGACATAGCTACCAAAGTCTGGTGAAAGAAAATTTTCATTTCATCAACCGGCATGTCTTTTGTCCATAAATCAATTCGCATGGTTTCTTTAGCTTTACTATCCCAAATAGACAACATAATAGCTTTTGCTTCTTCTGCTTCTACACCACCATCTTTAGCGCTCCAAGATAATTTTTCCGGAACACGATTGTGATCCAATTCTATATTAAATTTAATTTCTGAGTTTAGTGTATCTGACATTATTTCTTAGGTTTATATTTAGACTTTTCGAAAATTTCTTTTGTATCTTTTTTTAATAATTCAGCCAAGCTGACATCATTATTCTTCATATAAGAACGAACGATTTGCCAACCAATCCAAGCGCCTACTCGGCCAGGAGAATCATTATCTATCTCCAAGTAAAACTTAGAAAATGGAGCGGGTACCATAAATCGAGTAACCAATTTTGAATCTTCGCTATATAGCATTTCATTCTCTATGAAATAGCGCCACATATAGCCTTCATTCTCTTGACACCATTTTATTTGCTCTGGTGTGTAACCCATTTTTTCCGCATCACTAAATGCCGGCAAAAGCAAATCTTTAGCATACAATTCTTTCCCTTGGAAAATCATTTGCGAAAGCAAAGCGCTATCGGGTGATGCAGGGATTTTTCTAAAAGCAAAACTAGAAACCACATCGGGCATGATTTGTCTTTCTTCAAAATTTTCTTTTAGATAATTAGGAAACTCATAAAACTTATGCTCCTTTCCCAAATACAATTCTAAAGAAACCACTACTAAACTATCTGCATAAATAGCCTTAGCATTATAATCCATTTCTGAAATTATCGTAATTACTTTAGGAATCTTTGTTTGAGGAAAGTAATACTTTATATGCTGAAAAAGCGAATTAAACTCTTGGCGTATTGGTTCTATATCCGCATATTTCTTCTGAACCTCACTATACACCTCTCTCCAAAGAGGATCTTGCATTTTTCTCAACCAAATATTATCATCATTCCCAATAGGAAAAAAGAAAGGATACTGCTTCTTTACCTTAGCTAAATCTTCAGGTTTGGTTTCAAAAAACACCTTGTCAAAACGCTCCACCTTAATATCAACTGGAATTTCTTCGACAGCTTTTTCTACTTTACTCTTTTTATCACAGGACAAAAAAAACAAGCACAGAACCACTACAAAGCGATAAATTTTCATTTTATTTTAATTAGATTTGTGTTATTATAATTTTAGTAAACAATACTTAAAAACAATTCTGCAAATATACATCCCTGTATCTTAAAACCAGACCTATTATGGCTAAAAAAAGCACGATTCAGACAGAAAAAGTAAATACCTACATCGTAGAGTGGCTAAAAAATTACGCGATCAACGCAAAAGTAAATGGTTTTGTAATTGGAATTTCTGGAGGAGTCGACTCAGCTGTAACATCTACACTCTGTGCACAAACTGGCTTGCAGGTTTTATGTGTAGAAATGCCCATTTATCAAGCTGAAAGTCAAGTCTCAAGAGGAAGAGAACATATTGAGCAATTAAAAAAACGCTTCCCAAACGTTTCCAATACCCAAACCGATTTGACAGCGACTTTTGAAGCTTTTAAAAATGCAGTACCCCAAACCAATGACCAAGCCAAACTAAGCTTAGCACTAGCCAATACACGAGCACGCCTACGA
This sequence comes from Flavobacterium sp. OHVDL-2026-0007, assembly GCF_059882335.1. NCBI lineage: Bacteria > Pseudomonadati > Bacteroidota > Flavobacteriia > Flavobacteriales > Flavobacteriaceae > Flavobacterium > Flavobacterium sp. OHVDL-2026-0007. Next base: position 3,938,480 of record NZ_CM187612.1, on the reverse strand, counting down.
ATGACCTCTTTATATTATTTAGCAGGAATACATGGCCTCTTAGTGGCTGGTACAGGCAACAAAGTAGAAGATTTTGGTGTGGGCTTTTATACCAAATACGGAGACGGCGGAGTTGATTTGAGCCCTATTGCCGACTTGATGAAATCCGATGTATATGCACTCGGAGAATTTTTAAACATTCCGACCTCAATTTTGACCGCAGCACCAACTGATGGCTTATTTGGAGACAATCGTACCGATGAAGATCAATTAGGCGCTAGTTATGATGAGCTCGAATGGGCAATGCTTGCTGTGGAAGCAGGAAACACGGTAGCTGACTTTAATGAGAGAGAAAAAACTGTCTTTGAAATCTATAAACGTTTAAACACCAGCAACAAGCACAAAATGGATGCCATACCCGTTTGCTTGATCCCAAAAACGTTAAAATAAAACTTTTTAACATGATCTGCAATTAATTACAGAATTTATTTATTAATTTTACCGTTCCAAAAACATGAACAATTCTAAAAAAGGTAAAAATTATGATTAAAGTATGTCTTGCAGACAATCATCCTGTGACTCACTTTGGCGTTAAGTCTTATTTTAAAGACCACGATCAAATTTCAATTGTTGCCAATGTAGGCAATTTTTCAATGGTTAGAGATATTCTTCAAACAAAGGAGATCGACATTCTAATTTTAGATTTAGAATTAGAAGGACTTTCTAGTATTTTTGAAGTTAAATCTATCTTGAAAAACTTCCCAAAAACAAAAATTGTAATTTTCAGTGACCTCGCTGAACAGATGTATGCTCCAAATGCTATCAAAGCAGGAGTATCAGGTTATGTACATAAAACAGAAAAACTTGAAACTTTAGGTCTTTCTATTATTAAAGTACACGAAGGTAAAATCATCATTAACGAAACGGTACGTAAAAACATGGCTCTTATTGCTAAACAAAGCAAAAGCGAACGTTTATACAGAAAACTTTCTAATCGTGAGATTGAAGTTTTACGTTATTTAAGTGATGGTAAGAAAAACAATGAAATCTCTAAAATCTTGAATCTGAACGAAAAAACGATCAGTACTTACAAACTAAGACTATTAACTAAACTAAACGTTACCAATTTAGTTGACTTAGTAAACAAAGCGAAGACTTTAGAAATTATCTAATTAATGGTATCGGGACATTACTCTTCCTAGTTTTTTCGAAAACGCATTAACTAGTTTTGAATAATCAACAACCATAGACAAAAGCTCTGTATTATCTGAATTATCAGGTTTTATAGAGCTTTTTAATTCTTGGATAATAGCATCCACCAAAAACCAACGCATAGACATTATCGTTTCCGTAACATATTGTGCAATAGTCTCGTTTTTTTCTTTTGCAAAAATATTCTGTCCTTCCCAATCATGCAACGATACTTTTTCATCTTCCATTAAAATATCGGTTACCTCCTGAGCAAAATCAGGCTGCAAACGCATTAAATACTGCTCAAGACTAAATTTTTCGTTTTGATGATAGAATTCCATTATATCGGTAAAAATATCGCGGAATAAATTATTGGTAAGCTCAACCTCATCTTCCTGCAAACTCAAATAGATTCTTTGATAAACCTTATATTCTCGCTTCTCCGAAACCATTACGACCTCACCTTCTTCATTGGTCTTTAAATTCACATCCTCAAACTCCTCAGTTTTATCCCCGTAAAGCAATAAAATCTCAATTACTTTTCGTTCTAAACGATACAAGATATCAACCTTTTCCGCTTGTTGCTCTACCGGATAGCCTGGCTCTCCTGGATAATCCTCTGGTGGCCCAAATCTTGGATCCTCTGGATCTCCTCCTGAAAACCCAGTAGGTTTTGGACCTTGGTTTCTAAAAACTTCAAAAGGTTTTTGTTCCTGCTTTTGCTTTTTAGCTACTTCATTAATATCTTTTTGAATCAACTGAGCCAAAGTACTTACCAATACCTGTTCAGAAATATCCATAATTCTGGCACATTCCTGCGTATAAATTTCACGTTGAATACGATCCGGAATTTTGGAAATACTATTGACCATATCTCGAATTAAATCCGCTTTCTTGATAGGATCATTATGAGCATCTTTCATTAAGAGCGATGCCTTAAACTGTATAAAATCTTTACTATTCCCTTCTAAATAAGCCACTAAATCAGCATGAGAATTTTTGCGTGCAAAACTATCTGGATCTTCACCATCAGGAAAAGTACACACTCTCACATTCATCCCTTCTTCAAGAATCAAATCGATTCCGCGCAAAGAAGCTCGCAATCCCGCGGCATCACCATCGAAAAGCACAGTAATATTTTTAGTCAGACGATTCACCAATCGAATTTGATCTGGTGTTAAAGCCGTACCTGAAGAAGCTACTACATTCTCTATTCCAGCTTGATTGAATTGAATCACATCGGTATACCCCTCCACCAAATAACAATTGTTTAACTTGGCAATCGATTGCTTGGCTTGAAAAATACCGTACAGTACTTTACTTTTATGATAGATATCACTCTCTGGCGAGTTTAGGTATTTAGCTGCTTTTTTATCGTTTGTTAAAATACGACCTCCAAATCCCAATACACGTCCCGACATACTTTGTATAGGAAACATTACTCGCGACTTAAAACGGTCAAAAGGACGATCCTCCCTAGCAATGGTTAAACCGGTACTTTCCAGAAACTCCAGCTTGTAACCTTTCCCCAAAGCCTCTTTGGTTAACGCATCCCAAGTTTCAGGCGAATAACCTAAACTAAACTTTTTGATTGTATCGGGCGTAAAACCTCTTTCCTTAAAATACGAAAGCCCAATGGCTTTCCCCTCTTCAGAATTTAAAAGTGTTTTATGAAAATATTCTTTTGCAAATTCAGAAACTAAATACATGCTTTCACGGACATCCGTTATGGCTTTTTCAGCATCGGTCTGTTCGGTTTCCTCAATTTCTATATTGTATTTATTAGCTAAATATCGAATGGCCTCTGGATAGGTGAATTGCGAGTGCTCCATTAGGAATTTAACCGAATTCCCTCCCTTTCCTGTACTAAAATCTTTCCAGATTCCTTTTGCAGGGGATACCATAAACGACGGAGAGCGCTCATCTGAGAACGGACTCAAGCCTTTAAAGTTACTTCCTGCTCGTTTTAAATTAACAAAATCACCAATAACCTCCTCTACTCGAGCGGTTTCAAAAACAGTATTAATCGTATTTTGTGAAATCAAAACGTAAAATATTTAAAAAATTTGAAGTCAGTAAAAGTACATAAATCCATCTTCAAATTCGTCGATTTTACCTAAAAAAAAACGCTTCTCTCGAAGCGCTTTCACTAACTAACCCATTGTATTTCTAATTAAAATCGAAACGTAATCCTAAGGAAATATTATTTTCTTTCACTAAATTGTTTTGAAATAAAGGATTCAAATCATACTTCATATACAAACTCAATTCTTTGTAACCGATATAAGAACTCAGTCCGTATATAAAATTATTCACATTATAGTCGCCTTTAATGGTCGTTTTATAATCCAAATCGTCCTGATCGTATTTTATAATTTGTTTTGATTTTACATTAATTCCAGCGTAACCTCCAATTCCAAAACGAAAACTCTGATGCGTTTTAAAATAAGTTTTTCCATCCTTCATTTTAGATCTAGAAAAATCAAATTCCAAATGTACTGGCGCCACTATATACACGTTTCTAAAACGAGACTCGTCCAGATTTATCGCATTGGTTTGCAACACGGTTTGATCTCCATTTACCACAAAACTGCGATTGTCTGTTGGTCGAATATTGTTATACATTACTGAAAGTCCGTATTTAGCATGCAATAAATTAGCATTTTTCATTAACCTTGTATTATAGGTAAAACCCCATTCATAAAAATGCGAACCTATAAAACCATACTTAGAATCTTGCAATTTACCATCGACCATCATATTGTTTAAACCTGCAGCAAACACAAATTGCGAGGTGGTTCTTTTTTCTCCATGAATCGAATCCTTGTCTTTTTTAGGATCCCAACGGATCACATAAGTATGTGTAGAATCTTGCGCTTTGATTTTGCCATCTACTTTTTGCTGAACCAAATCATTCAATTCATTTTGCGCCTCGGTCACTCTTTCTTCAATACGAACAGCTCTAGCTTCAGCGAGCTCTTTTTTGCGTTTATCAGCCTGTTCCTGCGTCATTTTACCTTCCGTTAACTGAACGTTTACAGCTTCAACTTCTTCCTTCAAAGCTCCTTTTTCTTCCTTGGTAATTTTCTCAATTTTATTGGCTATTTTTTTTGCCCTGGACTCAAAAGTTTCTTGACCTAGCACTTTGCTCACAAATAAAAAAACTAGGATAACGAGATAAATGGTTAAATTTTTCATGATTGATTTTTAAATTGATTGATGATTGATTGATGATTGATTGATTAATTGACTAAAACTTCTTTTCTTCTTATTCTTGTTGATTTCGATTGGCCAAAGCCACTTTAACCGTTTGGTAATTTTTATTTACTTTAGTAATTACTCTTTCTCTAAACGAAAGCTCTAATTCTCCATCGACCTGATTCAATAAATCGCTGGCATTGATCTTAATTTTTGATTTCGCTTTGGGAGAGTTCTCAGCAACAACCGATTTTTCAGCCGATTCCAGCAACTGATCTACATTTTCATTTTTTGAAATTGGACCATTTTCTGTTTGATTGTTGCTGGATTGTTTTTCTTGATTGTTTTTCTTGATGATTGAAGACTCCGCGACTTGATTTGATTTATTTTTGATTTTTTTCTCTACATGCTGATTTACGCCATTTTGTGACTTAACTATTTCATGATCTCTTTCTTTTTCAGAAATAATCATTGGCTCCTTTACAGGCCCAACCTCTTTTACATCAGGATGCACAACGGATTCCTGCTTTGCATCTCCTTCCACAACAGGAAGTCCTTTAGGCACTCCCGCATCACTTTGCTTCTGATTCAAAAAGAAAGTACCTACTAAGAGAAAACCAACAAGACTGGCCGCGATATACCATATTTTATTTTTCTTCTTAGGTTGTTTCTTTTCCGCAACACTCAACATAGCATCCAATCGATCCCAGGCTCTATCGCTTGGTTTAATCTCACGCTGATTTAGTTTTTTACGGAAATCCTCCTCAAACTTATTCGGTTCCATTATCTTGTTTTTTAAGTGCATTAATTTGTGTTTGCAACATTTTTCGAGCATGCGATAATTGCGATTTTGAAGTCCCTTCCTGAATCCCCAACATCTGAGCGATCTCATTGTGCTTGTATCCCTCTATAGCATATAAATTAAAAACCATTTTATAGCCGTCCGGTAAAGCATCTATTAAAAACTGAATCTGAGCTGTTGAAAATTGACTATCCATGGCATTAAAACTTTCTTCAACATAAATTTCATCTTCAGCAAATCTGATTTTCTTTTGAACTCTTAAATAGGAAATACATTCGTTCACCATGATCCGGCGAATCCAACCTTCAAAACTTCCTTTATGCTCAAATTTGTTTAAGTTGGTAAAAACTTTCATAAAAGCGGTTATCATTACATCTTCTGCCAATTGAATGTCTTTTATATATTGTCGACAAACACTCAACATTTTTGAAGAAAACCGACCGTAAATTTGTTGCTGAGCCTGTCGATTATTTTCGACGGCCAACTTTATGATTTCAGTTTCTTCTTGATGTAAATGAATAATTTTCATTAATACGCTTTCGGTTTTTGGTTTAGCAACAGTCTTCTATTAGCATAGACGACTTAAGTCTTAAAATGGTTGCACGAGGAATAAAAATATCCAATTATAAATATTAAAAAACGAACAAAACCTCACAAAAACAAGGCTTTAAGTGTATTTAAATTTTATTGTTTTTTTTTAGATTTATCTTTACCCATCCAAGAAAAAACACAAACAACTTCATAAAAAGCATATCACCATAAGCACAATCAGTACCTAGGTCAAATAAGGCCATTTAAGCTATGTTCTGAAGCTCTAATTCAGTAAAGAGAAGAATAGTATCGAATTTAGGATAAAGAACTAAATAAGCAACAAGTATTACGTATCGTAAATTATTTTTTTCTTTCAATAACGTAGTTCACCATCAAGGTAAGTGCCGCTTTAAATTCAGAATCTGGATAGTTTTCTAATAAAGAAAGTGCCTCTTGCTGAAATTGAACCATTTTATTTTCTGCATAAGTCAAACCATTATGGTCTTTCACAAAAGCAATCACTTCTTTAACCCGTGTTTTGTCTTTGTTGTGGTTTTTGATGGAGTTTATCAACCACTTTTTATCTTTTGACGTACAGTTATTCAACACATGAATTAAAGGCAATGTCATTTTTTGCTCTTTTATATCAATTCCAGTTGGTTTGCCAATCGCTTCTTCACTATAATCGAATAAATCATCTTTAATTTGAAAAGCCATTCCAATTAGTTCACCAAACTTACGCATGTTTTCAACCTGAACATCATCTTCTATCACCGATTTAGCACCAAGAGCACAACAAGCAGCAATAAGTGTAGCTGTTTTTTTTCGAATGATTTCATAATAAACCTCTTCTGTAATATCAAGTCTTCGTGCTTTTTCTATCTGAAGTAGTTCACCTTCACTCATTTCTCGAACGGCCACCGAAATAATTCGAAGCAGATCAAAATCACCGTTATCTATGGATAACAACAATCCTTTTGATAGCAGATAATCCCCTACTAAAACGGCAATTTTATTTTTCCAAAGTGCATTTATAGAGAAAAATCCACGGCGGCGATTACTATCATCTACCACATCATCATGTACCAAAGTTGCCGTATGAATCAACTCAATTACAGAAGCCCCTCGATAAGTCCTCTCATTTACAAGACCTCCTGAAACCATTTTAGCTGTTAAAAAAACAAACATCGGACGCATTTGTTTTCCTTTTCTATTGACAATATAATACGTGATACGGTTCAACAATGCCACCTTTGAGGTCATCGATTCATGGAACTTTTTTTCAAAAAGTTCCATCTCGTTAAAGATGGGTTGTTTTATTTGAGAAGTAATATTCATTTCGATTCCAAATATACTATTTTTAATAAAAAAACGTTGTGTATTTAGGTTAGTATATGAATATTTTATCTGCATGCTAAAAAACGACCAAAACAGTTACTATTTAAAGCCTAATTGTAATTCATTAACTAAAAAGTTAAACCATGTAAACTATTTATTATGAAAACAAAACTTTTATTAATTGGAACATTAGCCGCTTTAACGTTTGCCATTAGTTGTAATTCCGATGACAAACCAAACGACAACACAACTGCAGCAATTACAACCGATCAAATCAAAACAACTTCTAAAATTGATGCCTCAATTGAAGACGTTACCAATATTGCTGAAGATCAATTCACCGCACAACAAAATACCACCAGTAAACCTAGTGGTACGGTAAAAAACTTTTTACCTAGTTGCGCTACTATTACAACAGTATTAACCGATAACACCTGGACAAGAACTGTCGATTTTGGCGCTGAAGGTTGCACATTAGGCAACGGAAATATGCTAAAAGGAAAAATCATTATTTCATTTTCTAATGATTTCACGGCAGCTACCACCACCATTAGTTATACTTTTGACGGATTTTATCACAATGGTAAAAAATTACAAGGAAACAGAACGATAACGCTATCCAAAAAAAGCACCGAATTACTTGCTACAGCTCATCCCGTTTCCACCTCTACAGTTGACATGACCGTCACTTTCGAAGATGGTACAATCTACTCTCGAAAAGGTACTTTTACCAAGGAAATGATAGCAGGATTTGACACTTGGTTTGATTGGGACGATAATGTTTTTGTAGTTACTGGAAACGGTACTACGACCTTCCCAAATGGCGATACTTTAAGTACCGAAATTACCACTCCGCTAGAATTTCATATGTCTTGCCACAGTCCATTCCCTGTTAAAGGAGTCATGTCGATTACGAAAAATGGCGCTACTGCTATTATCGATTATGGAAATGGAACATGTGACTCATTAGCAACAGTAACAAAAGACGGCGTTACTGAAGAAATCGATTTGAAAAAATAAACCCTTTTGCCCAAAAAAAGCATTAGAAATAAGAATAACTCTTGTTTCTAATGCTTTTTGTTTTTACTTATCTTCTTGTTTTTTTACAACAGTAGTAGTGTTCGTTCCTATAGCGTTTTTTTGACCAACAATGCTTTTCCACTGTAAATCAGCTCACTAGTATAGCCTGGTTGATTAGCTCTCTTTATTGGCTAATTGTCCACAGGCAGCATCAATATCTTTCCCACGACTACGTCGTACTTTTACAACAATGCCAATATTTTCTAATGCCTTTATATAAGCTAAAATAGACTCTTCTGAAGCTTGTTGAAACTCACCATCATCAATTGGATTATATTCGATTAAATTCACCTTACAAGGCACATATTTACAAAACTTAACCAAAGCATCAATGGAAGCCTTGTCATCATTAATCCCTTTCCAAACAACATATTCGTAAGAGATTTTGTTTTTGGTTTTTCGGTACCAGTATTCTAAGGATTCTCGCAAATCCGCTAAAGGGAAATTTTTACTAAAAGGCATGATTCGGGCACGGATTTCATCAATCGCCGAATGTAAGGAAACGGCAAGTTTGAACTTGACATCGTCATCGGCCATTTTTTTAATCATCTTTGGAATTCCCGAAGTCGAAACCATAATACGTTTTGGTGACATCCCTAATCCTTCTGGAGAGGTAATCATATCAATTGCCTTGATTACATTATTGTAATTCATCAAAGGCTCTCCCATTCCCATAAACACTATATTAGAAAGGGGGTGATTGTGATACAAACGACTTTCTTTATCTATGGCAATAACCTGATCATAAATCTCACCAGGCTCTAGATTCCTCATACGCTTTAAACGCGAAGTCGCACAAAAATTACAATCCAAACTACAACCTACCTGACTAGATACACAAGCAGTTGTTCTGGTATCAGTTGGAATCAAAACAGACTCTACTACCAAACCATCATGTAACCGAACAGCATTTTTTACCGTTCCGTCACTGCTTCGCTGCATGGTGTCCACTTTAATATGATTGATCACAAAATTTTCCTCCAGCATCAAGCGCGTCCCTTTGGCCACATTAGTCATATGGTCAAAACTATGCGCTCCTTTACTCCATAACCATTCATAAACTTGATTTCCACGAAAAGCTTTGTCATTATTTTCAACAAAAAATTCTCGTAACTGATCTTTTGATAAGGCTCTTATGTCTTTTTTCTCCATTTGCATGGCGCAAAGTTACTAAGTATTTATGGAAACCGTTTCATATGTCTGCAATATTTGTTTCCAATGCAACTCAACTTATCCTTTACAGAGAAAACGAACTAAGCGCTTTAGGCTTTTTAAAGGAGCTATAAACTCAAATGACCTAATTTCAAAAAAAAATACTTTATCATTTTAAAATCATAAAACTTGGCACAAGTATTGCATTTCTACTAAAAGAAAAATAATCCTACAAAGGGCTTTATACTATTAAAATTTGTATATTTATTTTTTCAACTTTATAACCTTTAATTTTTCATCAACCTAAAAACCAATTAATTATGAGAAAACAAATTTTAAGCTTAGCTGTTGTTGCTGTACTAGCATTCGCTGTACAATCTTGCGGAAATAAAGATGCAAAACAAACTGGAGAAGAATTAACTATTGGAAACAAAGTAGATTCATTAGCCACAGACGTTGAACAAGCAAAAGACAGCGTTGTCGCCAAAACAGAAGATGCTGCTAAAGACGCAAAAGAAGCGACTAAAAAAGCGGCAGAAGATGTGAAAGCTGCTACTGAAAAAGGAGCTAAAAAAGTAGAAAATGCTGCTAAAGCTGTTAAAGATGGAACTGTAAAAACTGCCAAAGAAGTTGATGCTGCCTTAAAAAAATAATTTTATTTTCAATACAAAAGGACAACCATTCGTTACGACGAATGGTTTTTTTTATACAAAAAACTAGTCTTTATTTTTTGTATTTTTGCATTCCAATTTAGAACATACCACAACATGCATTTTATTTCACAAGACTTAGAAGACTATATTGAACAACATTCCCAGAACGAACCAGAACTTTTGGCTCGTTTAAACAAGGAAACTTACCAAAAAATACTACTACCTCGTATGTTAAGCGGTCACTTCCAAGGTCGTGTCTTGAGCATGTTATCCAAATTGATTCGTCCAGTAAACATTCTAGAAATTGGTACCTATACTGGCTATGCCGCCTTATGCCTATGTGAAGGAATGCAAGAAAACGGACAACTACACACCATCGATATTAAAGAAGAATTAGTTGACTTTCAGAGAAAGTATTTTGACGCATCCCCTTGGGGACAACAAATTTATCAGCATCTAGGTGAAGCGGTAAATATCATCCCAACTTTGGATGTGAAATTTGACTTGGTTTTTATTGATGCCGACAAAGAAAATTACCTAAATTATTGGGAAATGATTGTCCCAAAAATGAATAAAGGCGGTATTATCCTATCCGATAATGTGTTGTGGAGTGGAAAAATTCTAGAACCTGTACATCCAAACGATGTAAGCACCAAAGTTCTTTTAGAGTATAATTTACTACTGAAAAATGATCCTCGCGTAGAAACCGTTTTGCTTCCGATCCGCGATGGTTTGACCGTAAGTAGAATACTTTAAGCAAGCAACATATAGCGCTTCCCTTTTATTCTGGAAAATAGAGCTTTTTCAGCTTTCTATAAACCAAATAAATCAAAGATCCGAAGAGCGCTCCGAAAAAATAGCCAGTTAAAATATCACCTGGATAGTGCAGACCCAAATAAATGCGGCTATAGGCAAAAATTAACGGCCATAAAAAAAGCAGGCCTAAATACTTAAAGTGACGTTTTAGAACCAGGTACAAGAAAGTAGCAACAGCCATCGTATTGGCAGCATGTCCTGAGAAAAAACTGTATGATTTACGAACTTGAACAATACGAATAAACGAATTGATTTCGGGATTGTTACACGGTCGTAGTCGCTGAAAAGTATACTTGAACAAATTGGTTGTTTGATCTGTAAAAGCAATTAAAACAGCAATAAAAAGCAATAAATACAAGGTTTGCTTCCCTCCTATTTTTTTATATATAAGATAAAAAAGCAATAAGAAAAAAGGTGTCCAATTCAATTGATCGGTAATAACAAGCCAAAGCTTATCAAAAGTTTCAGAGCCTAAACCGTTAAGATATACAAATAAATTGGTATCTAATTCTTGTATTTTTTCAAGCATTATATTTGGCGCTTTACAGGTCCTGAAATCGAATCTATACCTTCTTTTACTTGATCAATTTGCGCTGCAGTATCCCCTAATAAATTGGTTTTGGCATTGCTAATCTCGGCATTAATATTCCCGGTGATATCCGTCAAAGATTTAGCGTCAAGACCATTGGCCTCAGCTCCTTTTTGAATTTCACTTTTAATATCATTGGTAGCATTTTTTAATTGCGCCATAGCTTTTCCCATTGTACGTGCGATTTCTGGCACCTTATCTGAACCAAAAAGCATAAGTACTATAAACAGTATGAAAACTAATTCTCCTCCTCCTATACCAAACATATCTATTATTTTTATGTGCTACAAAGATATTAAATTTTGTAGCTGACAGTTTTAAAATTTACTTAAAAAAAAAAGACTCATATCTCAGAGTCTTTTTTTTCTATTTTTTAATCAAATTTTGATTTTTCTTCAACTTTTGGCCAAGCGTTATTGGTTACATCAATATCCGCCGTGAGTAATTTCGGATCGATCTGAATACTTTTAATTGCTTTTTCTGTCGCATAAACTTTCTTAGCGGTATCATTGTTCTTTCTCCAGATTTGTGCTGGATATTGGAAGTTTTGTTTTGAACCATCTTCAAAAGTAAGCTCTACAACAATTGGCATAATCATTCCTCCTGGCTTGTTAAACTCCACTTCATAGAAATACTTAGGAGCCTTAATTTTGGCTTTTTCCTCTGCTGTAAAAGTTTCATCTACATAAGCCGACAGTGTTTTAACATCCTCAAGTTTTAATGCTTTTTTATTGGCCGCACTTACTTCAGCATTATCACCAGCCACCAAATAGACAAATGGTCCTTTCTCGAATCCAAAACGTCCTTTCTTCACTTTTACATTTTTAAGATCTGCAGTTGGGTTTTCCGATACATAATATTGTTTTACTTCCTTAATTCCGATATCAACAAAATCAGTCGAATAAAACCAACCTCTAAAGAACCAATCCAAATCTACTGCTGAAGCATCTTCCATCGTCCTGAAAAAGTCTTCTGGTGTTGGGTGTTTGAACTTCCATCTGTTGGCATATGTTTTAAAAGCATAATCAAATAATTCTCTCCCCATTACCACTTCTCTTAAAATATTAAGACCAGTAGCTGGTTTTCCGTACGCATTATTTCCAAACTGAACAATCGTTTCAGAATTCGACATTATAGGCTCTAAAAACTTTTGATCTCCACTCATATAGGGAACTATGTTTTTAGCCGGTCCTCGTCTTGAAGGGAAATTTGGATCTAATTCTTGCTCCGCCATATATTGCATAAAGGAATTTAACCCTTCATCCATCCAAGTCCATTGACGCTCATCTGAATTGACAATCATAGGGAAAAAGTTATGCCCCACTTCATGGATCACCACACCAACCATTCCGTTTTTAACTTCTTTACTGGTCACCCCATTTTCATCAGGACGTCCATAATTCCAACAAATCATCGGATACTCCATTCCTTGATCTTCCGCCGAAACAGAAACCGCTTTTGGATAAGGATAGTCAAATGTATGAGAAGAGTAGCTTTTTAAGGTATGCGCAACGGTCATTGTTGACGTTTCTCCCCAAAGTGGATTTGCTTCTTTAGGATAAACCGATTCGGCCATCACAATTTTATTATTCAATTTTACAGCCATTGCATCATAAATAAACTTTCTTGATGAGGCTATTCCAAAATCACGAACATTCTTAGCACTGAATTTCCATGTTTTTTTCTTTTCCGAAAACCCTTTTTCAGTAACTTCAGCCTCGGCCTGTGTTACAATCACCACCGGTTTGTCAAATGATTTCTGAGCTTGTTCGTAACGTTTTACTTGTTCTGCCGTAAAAACTTCGCTTCTATTGATCAATTCTCCTGTCGCATCAATAACGTGATCCGCAGGAACTGTAATATTTACATCAAAATTCCCAAAAGGCAAAGCAAACTCTCCACCTCCCCAAAATTGCATGTTTTGCCATCCTTCCACATCGTTATAAACAGCCATTCTTGGGTAAAACTGGGCGATTACATAGATCTTATTTCCATCTTTCTCGAACAATTCGTAACCCGAACGTCCACCATCTTTTCTATAATTATTGATATTGTACCACCATTTAAGTGAGAACGAAATTTTCTCACCTGGTTTTAATGGAGTAGCTAGATTAATACGCATCATCGTTTCGTTGACAGTATAGGACATCGGACTTCCTTTTGAATCTTTAACAAATTCAATATTAAAACCACGCGCCAATTCTTCTTTTAAGTATTTATTTGAAAATCCATCAAGCGCAAAAACCTGATTGATTTTTTCCCCTTCTGCCAAAGAAGATTGCGTATTGGGCTTGGCTTGATTTTGATCCAGTTGCAACCATAAATATTCTAAGCTATCTGGTGAATTATTAGAATAGGTAATGGTCTCAGCACCACTTAATTTTGAGTTCTTATCATCTAACTCAATATCAATCTTATAATCTGCTTGTTGTTGGTAATAGGCGGGACCAGGTGCTCCAGAAGCTGTACGAAACATATTAGGCGTCGCTAACAAATCATACATTTGGCTGAATTTATTAGTATCGTACTTACCTTGTTGTTTTGGCGCAACAGCATTGGTTGCTTTCTCCTGAGCTATTAACATAGCAGGAAAAATTAATAATAATGAAAGTTTTTTCATAAATACTTTTCGAGAATTTTGTCAGGCTGTGAAAATACCAATTAAAATGATAATTTTACACTTCTCTCAATATTTTAACACTTCTTTCCTTGAAGATTCGGTAAAAAGTACACTCTTTTTTACACCAAAGGCCACAATATGTGTAATGTTTTGTTGCTCATTATTCCAATCCAATAAAATAGTGTTTAAAATCTCAATGGTCTTGAATTTATCAACATCTTTAATCCGGGAATAACAAACCAAAACATCATCAGCCTCTACCTCCTTAGATAAAAAAGTAATTGCCTTTGACTGCCCATTGATTTTGATGACGAAATTTTCTGCAAGGTATTTTTTCAATAAATCAACATCCGCTGGCGTTTCTTTATCGGTGCCTACATAAGTTTTCCGATGGTATTTCTTTTCCATCCCTTTATTTAAATCGTCGATAAAAATTCGGGACGTTATCTGAATCATTTTTTTTTCAGCCGCGTAATTCACCTGAAAAACACCCATATAGAACTTATGAAAAGAAAAACCAGAAAATAACACAAACAGTACTCCTATTAAAGGAAAAATCAGTTTATTTCTGCGTAACATTCGCTTTCTTAAATTCCTCATTTTTAGTAACCATAAAATCCATCAATTCGAACTTTGCCTCTGGCTTTAGATGCCTTTTTGACTCTGGATCGTTAGAACAATACATTAAAAACAAATCTATTTCGTCTGATTTCAAACCAAGTGTTTTGGTATAGAAATCAGCCGTGAAGTTTGCTTTAGAATACTGCACAAAAGCAATATCATCAATAACCTCTGGCTTAACGTCTTCTTTTTTCCTTAGCAGTTTTTTGACATCTTTGAAAATTCGAACAAAATCAGTTCCATACTTAATGGTTTGATCCGAGTACATCGCATTATTTTTTGCTGTAGATTGTTTGTCGTCTTCAAATTGCAGATCAACAATCCCTTGCGAACCACCTTGCAATGCCTTTACTTTTAACTCTTTAGGAATCAAAACTTCTTTCAACTGATTATTCACCAAATCCAATCGCACTATAAAAAGCACTTCTGCACAATCTTTCTCACTCAAAACAACCTTTCTAGATTGAAATGTTAAACCCGAAAACAATAAAGTATCCTTAGGTCTAGCCATAATATCGAACAATCCTTCTGCACCTATAAAAGTTCTGGTTTTCGCATTTATATTCATCACATAACCACCTTCTATAGCTAGGGCGCTATTAAAAACTTGTCCATGTAATGATTTCCTTGAATCGTTTTGTCCAATGGCTATTTGACAAAGTAAACACGCAAGCAGTATTCCTAATTTATTTTTCATTTTGAAGAATTATTAAATATTTTCGGGCTAAGTCAGTAATTAAAAACATACTCATTGTCTTGTTCTTAGTATTCAAAGATACGGCAAATTCAGTATCTTCTACACAATAAAGCTGAAATCCTTTGATATCTTCTAGAGGAATTTTCAGACGTTCTGTATAATAATCTTCATTAAAAAGATATTCCATTTTTCGAAATAAAACCTCTTTTTTTTCTACATCTACCTCTTTTTTCAGCATTTGGGTTCTACCTGAGATCGTATTCAATAATATGTCTACCGGACCAGAAGTTGCCCCATAGACCTTTCTTTCAGCCGCAGTGTATTTTTTTTGTCCATAGGGAATGATCCCCATACTTTCAGCATTAATCCCCGAATTTTCATTGACAATCACCTCCTTCAACTCCACTTCTTTAGCAGCCAGCTTGATATGAATTGATTTTAAATCCATGTCCTCCGCCGTAATTCGATAGCGAAGTCCTTCTAAATTCACTGCCGAAAAAACCAAAACATCTCCTTGCTTCACTACAATAGCAAATCGACCACTTTCATCTGAAACAGTCGAAACCTGAGTAGTATTATTAATAACATTAACCCCAACTACAGAAGTAGATTGCGCTACAATTTGCCCTAAAATCTCTTTCGCTGTATTGGTCTGTCCCATACAAAATTGAAAAAGAAACAAAACCAAAACCAAAAAAGTATACTTGTTTTTCACTTACTATAATTTCATTGTGTTATTCCAATTTTTAATAACACTATTAACCTTTTCACACGCCAGATCACCTACATCACTCCTTTTCCTTGACGATCATTTGATCCAAAAGTAATTTGAAAAATCAAGAAAAGCAGTACCCATAAACGATTATTACTTTTCACCGGCTATCATTTCCTTGTATTTTACGGCTAATTCGCCCAATAAAAACTCCGTAGAAGTTTTATTTTTAGAACTCAGAATAACCGTAAACTTTTCGTTTTCAACCGCATAATACTCAAATCCTTTCACATACTCTAGCGGTACTTTCAAACGATTAACAAAATAATCTAAATCAAACATGCGCTCTAAAAGTTTCATGAACATCTCTTTTTTCTCCACCGCAACTTCTTTTTTAAGCATTGCAGTGCGCCCTGAAAAAAAATTCAGCAAAGGATCTGCTGAAACAGCACCTCCTGCCATGCCTCCGCCGCCCGCCGCTGCATTTAATGCCGTTGCTGTACGCAACTTTCTTTCCGCTTCCGTATAGTGCTTTTGTCCACTTGGAACAATCCCTAGCGCTACTGAGTTAATATTATCGTACCTTTTCACTATTACCTCCTGCAACTGGTACATAATCATTTTTAAGGGGACGGAAAAATTCAAGTTTGAGAAATCCTGCTCCCTAAGTAGCACTCTATTTTCTTTAAATTGTATAGAAGAAAAAACAAGTGTTTCACCTGTCTTAGCTGCAATTGAAAAAGAACCATCTGCAGCTGTAGTTACCGTAGCTTCCGTTTGGGCATTAATCACATAAACGCCTTCCAAATTATCTACAGTTGAAGTCACCTTACCATTAAACATCGATTGGTCTTGGCTTTGAGACCAAACCCTTGGAGTCAAAACGATAACTAAAAAAACTACTACTTTACCAATCAAAATGAGAAAAATTTAAAATTACTCTTAAAGATGTAAAAATATCTCAATGTATTCCAAATTTAATACTAATGGCTTGGTAAAAATATGTTAATTAAACCCGATTGACCACCTCTAAAAAAAGAGATTTAATACCTTTAACCTAAACAATTTGATTTTAAATTTCATGAAAAGCATCATCATAGCCAGTACTTCAACACTACACGAAGGCAGTTATCTAGAATACCTACTACCTACCTTACAATCCCATTTTAAAAACTGTAAAAGCATTGTATTCATTCCTTTTGCACGGCCTAGCGGGATCACTCACGACGAATACACCTCGAAAGTAGCACAAGCCTTTTCTTCCATAAATATTAACGTAAAAGGAATTCACGAATTTGACAATGCCGAAAAAGCAATCAAAGAAGCCGAAGGTATCTTTACTGGAGGAGGAAATACTTTTTTATTGGTTACACAATTATACCAGCAAAACATTATGCAAACCCTTGCTCAGACAGTAAAAAACGGAACGCCTTACTTAGGAACAAGTGCAGGAAGCAACATCTGCGGCTTATCCATGCAAACCAGCAACGACATGCCTATCATATATCCTCCTAGTTTTCAAACCTTAGGACTGATTCCTTTTAATCTAAACCCCCATTATTTAGACCCTGATTTATCATCCAAACACATGGGAGAAACTCGCGAAACAAGAATTAAAGAATTTCATGCCTTCAATACAATTCCCGTTTTAGGGTTAAGAGAAGGTAGTTGGCTGGAAGTAAAAGGAGACCAAATCACCTTAAAAGGAAACCTTAGCGCTCGTTTGTTTTTACAAAATCAATCCCCAGAAGAATTAGCAACAGAATCTGACCTAAGTTATTTAAAATAAACGCCAACGAAAAAAGCCTCAAACTAAATGTTTGAGGCTTTTTTTAAGAGCGAAAGACGAGGCTCGAACTCGCGACAACCAGCTTGGAAGGCTGGAGCTCTACCAACTGAGCTACTTTCGCATTAATAAGGTTGCAATACGGACAATTAAATCTTCTTAAAATCAAATTCAATAATTATCCAATTCTGCTAAAAAAAACCAAAACAATTATGTTTCGGTTTCTAGAGCGAAAGACGAGGCTCGAACTCGCGACAACCAGCTTGGAAGGCTGGAGCTCTACCAACTGAGCTACTTTCGCATTAATTAGGCTGCAAATATAAACAATTATATCATTTTAAAAAACAAAATTCAATAATTATTCAATTTTGATAAAAAAACCGAAACCATTAAGTTTCGGTTTTTTAGAGCGAAAGACGAGGCTCGAACTCGCGACAACCAGCTTGGAAGGCTGGAGCTCTACCAACTGAGCTACTTTCGCATTACCGTGGTGCAAATTTAGAGAATAAATAAAGTGCAAAACAAGCTTTTTCTTCAAAAATTTCAATTAAAAACAGCAATTATTCCTAAATGATTTAAAATTAAAAAGTTATCAATCCGACTGTTTTTCTAAAATCTTAAATACAGTAAAACAAATACTACAAAAATAAATTTAAGCTACAAATCAAGTAATTCTTAACATAAAAAAATCAGCAGAAAATTGTATCTTTGAAAGAGATGATTTCGTTAACCAGCAGCCCTTCGACTGAATAATAAAACTAATTTAACAAGAATTATATTCCTGTATTCAAAAATCAACATTATCTTTACGGGGAAAACTGGTAGCGACTCAAGGATGGCTGTTTTAAAAATACATCAGAAGATAAGGATTTAGAGTTCTACTAGCAAAATACCGGAAAACCACAACAAAATAACAGAAGTGAATTTGATTTGGCCTGCCCAGAGCAACAATAGTAAACTGCTAAAAGAGAACAATCAAACTGCGAGGAACCTTTATCTTTCAAAGCAGCTCCGAGTATTCAGTACTGTTAAAAAAATATAATATGAAGCAATTATACCTTCTCATAATACTATGCCTCCTTATCAGCTGTAAAAAGGACAGTGCTAAAATCGTAACTCCTCTAGCGGCAAAAAAAACGGTCGTGGCTCCCACAATCATATTGACTGACGAAAGAAAAGTAACCATTGACACTAGCTTAATCAACACTTTTAAAAGCGAAACACTTAAGCAATTTTACCATTCCTCAGAAAACAAAACCGTTTGGGGTGATCTCAAAAAAAGAACCTACGTTTTATCGCAATTAAAAAATGCAGCGGAATTAGGCTTGAATCCTGAAGATTACAAAGCATCAAAACTCAAAAACCTAGAAAGCAAACTAAACAAATTAAACGATACCGAGCTAGCTGTCTACGACATCCTATTGACTTATAATTTTGAACAATACTTAATCCATTTATATAAAGGAAAATTAAATCCTAAAAAACTATATAACGATTGGGACTTAGATGAAAAAACTTTTGATGTAAACAACGCTTTAATAAAAGCCTTTAACAATAACAATTTAGACAGTATAGTAGAAAACAATCAATCAAAATCACATACTTACAAGCAACTATTAAAAGCACTTAAAATCATCAACACTTTCCCAGATGACGATATTAAAACAATAGAATCTTTGGAAAAAATAACATTAAACGATACCAATGCTGCCCTACTCAACATAAAAAAAAGACTTATGTTTTGGAAAGATATGCCTGCAAAAGATAGCTTAACTATAATTTACGACAACAAAACCTTTGAATCTATCAAAAAATTTCAAACTAGACATGGCTTAGCCCCTGATGGCGTTATTGGACCAGGAACCCTCAGTGCTCTAAACTATTCGAAAAACCGAAGAAAACAACAAATCATTGCCAACCTAGAGCGTTGGAGATGGTACAATAACGACTTAGCTGAAAATTACTTTATGATCAACATACCTAATTACAGCTTAAATGTGGTCGAGAACCAAGACACCACTTTGGTTCGAAATATAGTCGTGGGAACCAGTAAAAGAAAAACACCAATCATTACCTCAACATTAAAAACAGTTGTTTTTAATCCTACTTGGACCGTCCCTCCTACCATTTTAAAAGAAGATATCGTGCCCGCAATGAGACGCAATCGAAACTATTTAGCCAATAAAAGCATTACGATATATGATACCGCAGGAAATGTGGTCAATCCTTATGCATGGAACCCAAACAAACCTCATAATTATCGCTATGTACAAAGTCCAGGCGAGGACAACTCATTAGGATTAATGAAAATCTTGTTCCCCAACAACCATAGTGTATATTTACACGACACCAATCATCGCAATTATTTTGGAAGAAACAACCGTTCATTAAGTTCAGGCTGTGTTCGTGTTGAAAACCCTTTGGAATTGGCCCAGCATATACTAGATGACTCGGATAATTGGTCAAAAGAAAAAATTGACTCTGTTATTGCGACCAAAAAAACCATCAATACCAGAATAACAAAAAAATACGCTTTATATCAGTGGTATTGGACCGCTTGGAGCGAAAAAAATCAGCTCATTTTCAGAGCTGATATTTATAATTTAGATTCGGATTTGTATGCTAAATTAAGAGATTAGCTTTTCTTCCATCGTAAAACTTCTTGAAGGATGGTAAATATACAAACACGATTTATTTTTTATAGTCTCAATTATTTCATTTGTCAACTCAACCGGAATTGCAGGACAACCTAAGCTTCTACCTAATCGTTTGTTATTTCTAATAAAAGAGTCAGAGACGTAATCAGCCCCATGCATCACAACCGCTCTACTACGAGCTTGATCATTTACGCCCTTTTCCAATCCATCTAAACGCAGTGAAGCGCCATGCTTCCCTCTGTAAATTTCACCTGTAGCATAAAATCCTAAGCTACTTTTGAAAGACGAATTGTTATTTGAAAATGTCGTTGCAAATTCATCTCCAGTATTTTTTCCGTGAGCTACTAAAGAATTGAATAAAACGGTATTGGTTGCCAAATCAATTACCCAAAGACGTTTGGTATTTGATGACAAACTAAAATCAATTAGCGTTAAAATATCTTTTTGAATAGCCCCCTTTTCTTTCAACAAATAAAAACCTTTTAATGCTTCTGAAAAAGTCTTAAGTTCCGGTAAGGAAAAATGGTTAGCATTTAAAGTATGGTAAACGTTTTCAATTCGACTATCGAGGCTAACTTTCTCAACCTTAGCGATACTCTTTGTCGTTACTTTTTTAAGTTCGGGAGTGCTTTTAGTCTCTTTTCCAAAAGACAATAACAAAAACACTAGCAGTGGATAAATTTTATAAATCATTGAATTACTTTAGGTTGTACATTAAAATTTGGGTTTGGCAAAAATATAAAAAATTTATAGTTGTCAAAATAAAAGCCTGAAAATCAAGGCCTTTTTATTTAAACTTTAACAAAATGCAAGTAAAAAATTAGCATTTAAACCACAAAAACACCCCTTTGTAGGATATTTACAATATTTTTTACAAGCCCAAAACAGCAATTCGTTGCATGGGTTTGAAACACAAGGAAATGCGTTTTATGTTTTCTATTGAAAAACACTTCCATCTTAAAACAAAAACACCTTTCTTTTATACATAATGACTACTCAAAACCTGTTTTTAAAATAAACACAAAATAGCTTACCCCCTATTAATACCTCTAAAAACAATATTAGAAACAGCCTCAAGCGTGAATTAATTATAAAAAACACCGTATTCTTTAACCAAATTACTATTTTTTGTTACGCTTCGTTTTATAAACCATAATTGTACCTATGCTTTCTTGCACATTTTATAAATGGTTTATCTTTGTAAAAAATAAAAAGTAATGAACAAGAAAGTAATCCTTATGATTTTAGACGGTTGGGGAAAATCTCCCGACCCTAAAGTATCTGCAATAGACAATGCAAATGTTCCTTTTATAAACAGCCTCTATAAAAATTACCCAAGCGCTCAACTTCGTACTGATGGACTAAATGTAGGCCTACCAGAAGGTCAAATGGGTAACAGTGAAGTAGGCCACATGAACCTTGGAGCAGGAAGAATTGTATACCAAGATTTAGCCAAAATCAATTTAGCTGTAGCCCACAAAACACTAGCAAAAGAACAAGTACTTATTGATGCTTTTACTTATGCTAAAGAAAATAATAAAAAAGTTCACTTTTTAGGATTAGTCTCTGATGGAGGAGTACACTCACATACTTCACATCTACGTGGCTTAATCGACGCTTCACAAGAATATGGTTTAGAAAATGTTTATATTCACGCTTTTACAGACGGACGTGATGTTGACCCTAAATCAGGAGCCAAATACATTGCGGACTTAGAAAATCACATTCAAAACACGCCTGTAAAAATCGCTTCTATTATTGGTCGATATTATGCAATGGACCGTGATAAACGTTGGGAACGTGTAAAACTAGCCTATGATTTGATCGTAAATGGAACTGGAACTCCATCAAAAAATGCCGTTACAAGTATCCTTGACAGCTATGCAAAAGAGGTAACCGATGAATTTATTGCACCTATTGTAATGGTGGACGCAGACGAGAAACCTTTGGCTACGATTACGGAAGACGATGTCGTTATCTTCTTTAATTTCAGAACAGACAGAGGACGTGAACTTACAGAAGCGCTTTCGCAACAAGACTTTCACGAGCAAAACATGCACAAGTTAAACTTGTACTATGTAACGCTTACCAACTACGACGAAACCTACCAAAACGTAAAAGTAGTTTACAACAAAGATAATATTACCGAAACCCTTGGTGAGGTTTTAGAAAAAGCAGGCAAAAAACAAATTCGTATTGCTGAAACAGAAAAATACCCGCACGTTACCTTCTTCTTTTCAGGAGGAAGAGAAACTCCTTTTGAAGGCGAATCTCGTATTTTAAGAAATTCTCCAAAAGTAGCTACGTACGATCTACAACCTGAAATGAGCGCTTTCGAATTAAAGGACGCTCTTGTTCCGGAGTTAAACAAAGGCGAAGTAGATTTTGTTTGTCTGAATTTTGCCAATGGAGACATGGTAGGTCACACTGGAATCATGAGCGCTGCCATTCAAGCCTGTGAAGCAGTTGATGCTTGCGTAAAAGAAGTAATTGAAGCGGCTCTTGCTAATAATTACACTACTATTGTAATTGCCGATCACGGAAATTGCGAGACAATGATCAATCCTGACGGAAGCCCAAATACAGCACACACAACAAACCCAGTGCCGATCATTTTGGTTGACAAAGAATTAAAAACAATCAAAGACGGTGTTTTAGGTGACATCGCCCCTACTATATTAGAACTGATGGGAGTTGCCCAACCTGAGGCAATGAGCTGTCATTCTTTATTGTAAAAGAAACCATTCTTGGTACCCTTCAAAAAGTCGCTCTAATGTAGAGCGGCTTTTTTTGTGACCAATCAATCTATATAAAACCCTACATTAGACTCTAAAAATCAGTCCGCCTTATATTACAACATATGAAGCCCACTGTATCCATTAACCACTGCACTGCTTTACAATACAGACTGACAAGCCCACTCTATCGCATAAATCAATAACCCAATTAATCCGCCCACTAAAGTTCCGTTGATTCTGATGTATTGAAGATCTTTTCCTATTTCTAATTCTAACTTTTCGGCCACCTCGTTTTTATCCCAACTTTTCACTGTTGAAGCGATCAGATCTCCAATCATTTTTTTATTGTTCAAAACTACCGCTAACAAATCATTCTTGATAAAACTATTAATCTTATCAATCATAACTGGATCTTCTTGTATCCCTTTTCCAAAGGTTTGAATCAAATTAGCTATGCTGTTTTTTATCTTAGAATCTTCTCCTTTATCTAAATCCCCCGTGATGGATAATTTTATTTCAGCCCAAATCCCATTAATATAATCTTGAACTTCTTTTTTTCCGGCAAAATCCAAAATCAACTTATTGATTTTAATTCGCATCTCCTCCCCGTTTTTTACTTTGTCGAGAAAATCATAGATATAATCATCAATCTTTACTCTAATCATACTTTCAGGATCCTTAGCGTCATGCAAGAACTCATAAAGTCCATTAAAAACCCCATCGGATATACTTTTGTCCGCTAATCCAAAACTCAAAAGAGGTGTCGCCTCTTTAACTTTTTTACGAATCAGATCTTTATTACTCACCAATTCCTCCAGTAAAACATCCAGCACATCGTTCAACAGTTGGTCTTTTAAAGGGCCTCTTTGTAAAGGCTCCAATCCCATTGCTATCCAGTCTCCAAAATTTACAGCCTCCAATTTGGCTTTAAATTGTACCAGGATAAACCGTCTTATATCTTCATCATTAATTGTTTTTAAAACACCTGGAATCACATTCACCACAATTAAATTGGCCACATTAGCTGCATGTTCCTCCTGCGACAACCAATCCGAAGCTTTTGTCGCCAAATTAAATTCATCTAACTTCAATTCCAACTTTTCACGGTTTAAGAATTCCTCAGAAACAAAATTGCCAAGATTCTCACCAATGGCATCTTTATTACTAGGAATCAATGCGGTGTGCGGAATTGGAATCCCTAAAGGATGCTTAAACAGGGCCACAACCGCAAACCAATCCGCAATTCCTCCAACCATCGCAGCCTCACTAAAGGCTTGAAGTATCGGAATCTTAAAATAAATAGCCACTCCAAAAAGAATTACAGCCGCTCCTAAAAGCGCTAACGCACTCCTTTTCATCTTTTTTAACGCTTCTACTTTCGAACTATACTCTTGGTTTATAGCAGATTCCATAATTAAAATGAATTGTTTAATAAGCTAATTTACCTCTTTTTTATCACATATAAATTTGAAAGACCAAGAGAGTTTTCACAGAAGCCTTGATATTCAATGGCATTTAAAATTATTGTTTCGAATTAAATTCAAAATCAAGCTAAAAAAAATAATATTAAAATCGTACTTTTGCCAACTGAAAATCCGAAATTATGATTATTGTAAAATCACGTGAAGAAATTGAATTAATGCGCGAAAGTGCCTTAATTGTATCTAAAACATTAGGAATGATTGCTTCTGAAATTAAAGAAGGAGTTACCACATTATATTTGGACAAATTAGCCGAAGAATTCATTCGTGATCATGGCGCAGTACCAAGTTTTCTTGGTTTATACGACTTTCCAAATTCACTATGCATGAGCCCAAATTCACAAGTTGTACACGGAATACCTAATAACACACCTCTAAAAAGCGGTGATGTTATCTCCGTAGATTGCGGTGCATACAAAAACGGCTATCACGGTGATCACGCTTATAGTTTTGAAATTGGAGAAGTAGCCCCTGAAGTAAAAAAACTTTTGCAAGTCACTAAAGAATCGCTTTACGTGGGAATCAGAGAATTCAAAGCTGGAAACCGCGTTGAAGATGTTGGAAGTGCTATTCAAAAATATACCGAATCTCATGGTTATGGAGTGGTTCGTGAATTAGTTGGCCATGGTTTAGGTCAAAAAATGCACGAAGACCCAGAAATGCCAAACTACGGAAAAAAAGGTAGAGGAAAACTATTCGTTGAAGGAATGGTTGTGGCCATCGAACCGATGATTAACCTTGGAACAAGAAACATCAAACAACATAAAGACGGCTGGACAATTACCACAGCTGATGGAAAAGCTAGTGCTCATTTTGAGCATGATGTTGCTTTGATTGATGGAAAACCAGAAATCCTATCGACTTTCGCTTACATCTATAAAGCCTTAGGAATCGAAAGCAATGAAGAAGATGAATTTAGAAAAGTGCCTTTAGTACTATAAATTTTAAATACAGCCCAAATAAAATCCTGTGAAAAAACTTTTCAAACTCGTACTCAATACCATTCCAAGACCCTTACTAATTCGTTTGAGCTATGTAGCTCGACCTATTTTAGCATTTTCTCTAAAAGGAAACAAATTTACTGATCCAATTGACGGGAAAAGTTTTAGAATGTTTTTACCTTATGGATATGGAAAACAACGTAACAACGTTCTTTCACCAAGTACCCTTTCCTTAGAAAGACACCGTTTACTCTGGTTGTATTTGAACGATCAAACCGATTTTTTTACAGCACCAAAAAAAGTACTGCACTTTGCTCCGGAACAAGCTTTTTATAAATTATTTCGCAAGCAAAAGAACCTTGACTACACCACGACAGATTTGTTTTCGCCTTTGGCGGATGTAAAAGCAGACATTTGTAATCTGCCTTTTAAAGACAACCAATACGATGTCATTTTATGCAACCATGTTTTAGAACACATTCCAGATGATACTAAAGCTATGCAGGAATTATTTCGCGTGTTAAAACCAGGAGGAATGGCGATTCTTCAAATTCCACAAGATTTATCTCGAGAGGTTACTTTTGCTGATGACAGCATAACCGATCAAAAAGAACGCGCTAAAATATTTGGACAATACGATCATGTACGCATTTACGGTCGTGATTATTTTGACAAATTAAGAAGCATTGGTTTTATCGTAATTGAAGAAGATTATACCCATAAAATCTCGCCAGCATTGGTAGAAAAATATTGTTTAGCACCAGGCGAAATTATTCCGCTTTGTTTCAAAACAGAAAACTAAGCCTCTAGCTTTTTTTTCATCACCTCTACGGGATGTAAATTCGTTTACAAACTGTTTAAAAAACATTCATTTCTAGAAAAACAGCTGTATTCAGCTGTTTTTTTTTATTTTCGCTTTTTTAGAAGTTCACTAACTTTACCATTTCCACCAATAACAAACCCCAAATTTTGGATCTTTCACAATCATTTCAGTTTTGTTTTGACCTCAGTTTTGAAAAAAACCTAAAGAGTCATATACCCACTGCTTACATCATTGAGAACACCGATGAAATTAAATATTTAAACAAAAAAGCAAGCACAGATGTACTGGAAAGCTATGGCATTGTGTTTGAACATTTACATTCCAATACCCAAAAAATACTAACGATCTGTGAATCTTTAAAGACCGACTTCATTTTCAAAAAATTTGGCACCAAAATAAAATCTGCAAAAACCATTGCGGATTTACAAAAAGACTCCAAAATTGAATTTGCCATTCGCCAGCATTTAAAAATCAATTTAACTTCCTTTTACAGCCTAGTTGTACAAGAACAATTTCCCTTATCTCACAATATGGGAATTGAAAAGGATTTTTATCGTTCCAGATTAAATACCAATCCGCTCCATTATGAACCTCAAATTCAATTTAACAAACACCCAGAAGGCATCACCTATACCCTTTCTTTAAAAGAAGACGAAACTACATTTTCGCCTATGGATCGTAGTGTGGAAATTCTTTTGGACGAGCCAAGCTGGTTAATTATCGATAGAAAATTAGCTCAACTAAAGGACCTTAACGCTAAAAAACTACTACCTTTTATAAAAAAGAAATCGATCGAGGTACCCTCTAAATTAGTAGATGATTACTTTAAAAATTTCATTCCTCAAATCGCCAAAAAAATAGATATTGAGGCAACTGGATTTGAAATTGAGCATCGCGATACCCTTATTTCCACTACGATTCAACCTGTTTATGATTTTTTCAAAAACTGTTATTATCTCAATCTGTATTTTGATTACAATGGCTACTCATTCGACGCTAGTAAAACTAAAAAAACACATTCGTTTGTTGATTTCAGTATTGCCAATGAACCCAAAATAATCCAGTTCAAACGAAGCCCCACTGAAATTTCATATACAAACAGATTATTGGAAATAGGTTTAGTCAAAATCAAAAACGAATTATTTGGTTGCGAATCGCAAGGGGACATTCAGGATCCTTATGTTCACATTCAATTCGTTATTGATCATAAAGAAGAACTAGAAAATTTTGGCTTTTCCATCCAAAATTTAAAATTGGAAAGCAAAGAAATTATCACAGCGAGTCATAACATTTTAGCAGCAAAAGAGGAAACAAAAGAAGACTGGTTCGATATCAAAATGATCATTAGTATTGGAGACTTTACGATCAATTTTAGCGAAATTATCCCCAACATAAAAAGCAAAGAAAGGTTGTTTTTACTCCCTGACGGAAACTATTTTCTGATTCCTTTAGAATGGCTTAGCAAATACGGTGCCTTGGCCAAATTGGCTAAAACCGAAAATGGTACAGTACTCTTACGCAAGAGTAATTTTACGGCTTTAGATGCTATTGCCGAAATCAAAAACGATGCAGAACCAATTTACAAAGCCGAGTATACCGCTTCGGATTCGTTAAAAGCTACTTTGAGACCTTATCAAATTGATGGGGTAAAATGGCTTTTAGGTCACTTTAACGCCAATTTAGGGGCTTGTTTGGCGGACGATATGGGACTTGGAAAAACATTACAAACCCTAGCGGTCTTGGTTGCAGTACAAGAACAATTAGGATACCAAACCAAAACCACGAATTTTGATTTGTTTCAAAACGAAACGGTCATTGAAAGAGAACCTTTAAAAACCTTGATTGTTTTACCCTCTTCATTGATTTTCAATTGGTATAATGAAGCCGCGAAATTCACGCCTCACTTTTCAAAAATGCAGTATGTTGGTAACGATAGAAAACAGTTGGTCCATCGCTTAGCCACTGCTGATCTGATTTTTACAAGCTACAACATCGTTCATCGCGATATTTCAATTTTAGAGAAATACAATTTCCGCTATTTAATTTTAGACGAAAGTCAATACATTAAAAATAAAAACTCCAAAATCTTCAAAGCCATCAATAAAATAAATACGGCTCATAAAATTGCTCTAAGCGGTACACCTATAGAAAACTCATTGGACGATCTATGGTCGCAAATGCAATTTATAAATCCGGACATTTTGGGCACTTATGCTTTTTTTGCAGAAAATTTTAAAATCCCAATTGAGAAAAAACAAGACGAGAATACTTTGTCTGAATTAAAAAACCTCATTCAACCCTATATTTTAAGAAGAACCAAAGGACAAGTACTAAAAGACTTACCCGAATTATCCGAACAGATTTATTACTGCAATATGGATCCTGAACAGGAAAAGTTATATGAAAAAGAAAAATCAAAAGCGCGTAATTTTTTATTAAAAACAGATGGATCCAGCCCTGACAAAATTAGCATTATCAATACGTTGATGAAGTTAAGACAGCTTAGTAACCATCCCAAAATGATCGATCAGGATCTGGAAATTGATTCAGGAAAATACATAGCGGTAACCCAATATCTCGAAAATTTAGTAAAAGGAAAACAGAAAACGATCATTTTCAGCTCCTTTGTGACTAATTTGAGTTTTTACACAGCTTGGTGTAAGGAAAACAAAATAGCCTATTGTGAAATTACAGGTGAAACTCCTGCCAAGAATAGAGAACATCAAGTACAGCGCTTTCAGGAAAATGAAAATCCTTTATTGTTTTTTATTTCACTCAAAGCAGGAGGAGTTGGCTTGAATATCACCAAAGCTTCTTATGTTTTGTTCCTAGATCCCTGGTGGAATCCTTTTGCAGAAAAACAAGGAGTCGGTAGAGCACACCGAATAGGGCAATTGAATAAAGTAAATGTTATTCGGTTCATTTCGAAAAACACAGTAGAAGAAAAAATAATCAAACTGCAGGAGAACAAAAAACTTTTATCCGATTCCCTTCTAGAAGAAAGTTATATCAGTAACGAAATTGAAGCCAATTTAGCCTACCTATTGGAATCCTAGCAAATTGTTTTTAAACCAATAAATGACACTCTGTTACGTTATATAAATTGTTATATTTACCATCTTACAATCCAATACAATGTCAAAATTTTTGTTTCAAAATCTGCTGCTGCTTTTCTTTTTTGTTTCGGCGACAGCCCAGGAGGCACAAACTGAAATAGACCCTCCCTACAACATCAAGACCGTTTCCTTTGTTCAAAATGGAAATAATGTAGTCCCTATACTCGAATTAGGCTCTTCCTTTCAATTTGAATTTGATGATTTATTTGGCAATGAAGCCAATTACTATTTTGATATTACCCATTGTGATTACAATTGGAAACCAACTGATATTCCCAAAACCGACTATATAAGCGGTATGGATAATCAAAGAATTACGGATTATCAGAACTCTTTTAATACGCTTCAAGTGTATTCGCATTACAAACTGAGCTTTCCCAATCAATTTACTTCCCAATTAAGAATATCAGGAAACTATATACTGAAAATTCTCAATGAAGACAAAGAAGTGGTTCTATCAAGAAAATTTATTTTATATGAAAACAGCGCTACAGTTGCTGCCCAAGTAAAGCGCAGCCGAAACCTAAGCAATATAGACCATAAGCAAAATCTAGATTTTACAATTGCCTCAAACGATATTGTTTTTCAAACCCCACTACAAAGTATAAAAGTGCTACTATTGCAAAATGGTGACTTTAGTACAGGCATTAAAGACGTAGCTCCTCAGTATACCATTGGCAATCAAATGGTATACAAATACGATAAAGAAACCCAATTTTGGGCTGGAAATGAGTTTTTGTATTTTGAGAATAAAGACATCCGTACAGCCAGTAACAATGTAGGAAGAGTTGGGTCCAACAATGATATTTACAGTTCTTACTTATATACCAATCAAGCAAGAGCCAACCAGATTTATACCTTGAACCAAGATGTAAACGGAAATTTTGTGGTCAAAAACATAAATGCTTCTAACAATGACATAGAAGCCGACTATGCTTGGGTATACTTTAGCCTTTCAGCTCCCACCTTTAGATTAAACAAAGACATCTATATTACAGGAATGTTCAACAATTACAGCCTATCAACTGCCTACAAAATGGACTATAACGAGACCAAAGGCCTCTATGAAAAAGCCGTAATGATTAAACAAGGCTTCACTAATTTTCAGTACAAAATTGCCGATAAAAAAGGGATTATTGATTACGAAAATGCTATTGACGGAAACTTTTATCAAACAGAAAATGAGTATACTATTTTAGTATACTATAAAGAGAGCACAGATCGTTACCAAAGAGTAATTGGTAAGGGAAATGCAAACTCCATCAACATCACAAATTAAAACATTGTTAAAGGATTTCAATCGAATCATTTTTTTTTGTAAATTCGCCACTATAACGCACACATATATACTACTTTAGTATGGTTTCTCAGATAACAAGAGGCATAAAAATATCTGTTTTAACTAGTTTTGAAGGTACCTACTTCAAGAACTACAAGATTCACTTTGCCTTTAGTTATGTAGTAACAATCGAAAACCACAGCAAAGATTCTGTACAATTAACCTCACGTCATTGGGAAATTTTTGACTCTCTAAACGACTTAGAAACAGTTGACGGAGAAGGCGTTATAGGAAAAAAACCAGTTTTAAAGCCAGGTGAAAACCACACCTACAGTTCAGGCTGTTTATTGTCATCACCATATGGTGCCATGAAAGGTCATTTCAATATGATCAATTTCACCACGACCAAAACATTCAAAGTAATTGTTCCTACTTTTAGAATGTGTGCCCCTTTTGCTTTAAACTAAATCTTAGGGCAAAACAGCCCAACAGTGTAATCAAAGCAGTATCCCAATATCCTTAAACACTACCTAATATAGGTGATAAAATCCTACGTTCCTTTCAGCTCAATCTCTTTTTAAATTCTTTTATTATTGTTTTTCTTCACAGAAGAATACCCTTGAAAAAATTAGTCATTAAAACTCCTAGGAAGCCGTTTGAGAAAACCAACCTAACGATGACTTATTCCGCTGCACTTATGCAAAAACAATGTAATTTTATCCACATTGTAAAGTCAAGCAAGCAGCTGCTCCCTCCTTAATTTAAAGGATCTCTTCCTTTATTTTGCATCATCCCTCTATTGCCTACTTTTATTTCGAAAATCATTACAACCTCTACAGTCTTACTTCCGAGACAAATGGATGCAAAAATTTATTTTTATGTGCTCGAGCACATTTTTTCAATTTTGGCATTGATTATTACTAAATATTTTTTAGTTTCGCTAGAAACAAAATCAAAACAAGTTTTAAACACTATATAATCAAACAACTAACACCGAATGAAATAATAGATCCAAATACTCAGGTTACTTCCTGGCAAAAAAAACAACAGTCATAGTATAGTGGTAAAAAAACAAACACAAACCAGACATAATCTGGGGAAATTGCAAAATCAAATACACAGAGATGAAATCATTCCGTTTTTTAAATCTAAAGACATTCCTATCGAGTTGTCTCACTATTCCAACCATAGCAAATAGTCTTTCACTGCATAAAAAAACCACTAGCTAAATGAATAAAACAATAGCCAATAACCGTTTAATGTCTGTGGATGTACTGCGTGGATTTGATTTACTAATGATCATTGTTGCAGATCGTTTTGTTTACAACTTAAATACAGCGGCCAAAACCAATTTAACCAAAACTCTGGTCAACCAATTTGAACATGCAGAGTGGATTGGTTTTCGTTTCTATGATATTATCATGCCTTTGTTCTTATTTGTTGTAGGAGTGGTTATTCCTTTTTCACTAGGCAAAAGAAGCACAGCCTCAAGATCAGACCGTAAACTGTATCTTCATATTGTAAAACGCTTTGTAATCCTGTTTGTTTTAGGATGGATTGTTCAGGGGAATCTACTGTCTCTGGATATTTCGCAATTTCAAATCTTTAGCAATACCCTTCAAGCCATTGCTGTAGGTTATTTATTTTCCTGCATAGCCTATCTTAATCTTAGCCAAAAAGGAAGATATCTATTCTTTGCAACCTGCCTTACACTCTACGCCCTATTGTTATCTGTTCCAAGTTTCTTTGGTCAGGATTTTGAGTTACTCCCTAATAAAAATCTGGCCATCTATATAGACCAACACCTTTTAGGTCGTTTTTATGATCAAACTCAATATGCTTGGTTAATAAGCGGCTTAGGATTTACCGCCACAACAATGTCAGGACTATTTGCTGGTGAATTGCTTTTGTCCTCTTTACCTAGGCAAAAAATAGCTCAGTCGCTTTTTTTTATTGGCGTAATCGGGATCGTCCTTGCAATCGTTATTGGAATATGGCATCCTATTATTAAAAGAATATGGACCAGTTCCTTTGTGCTGTTATCATCAGGAATTAGTTTTGTTTTATTGGCCTTATTCTATTGGCTTATAGATGTAAAAGGTTATCACAAATGGACTTATCCGTTACAGGTCATAGGACTTAATGCCATAGCCGCTTATGTAGGATCACATGTGCTGAATTTCTCTTCAATCGCCAAACAGATTTTCTTTGGTCTTGAACAATTTACCGGAGCGTATTATGATGCCTTTTGCGATCTAGCAGGCTTCGGACTGCTTTATTTCATACTTTGGTACATGCACATAAACAAAACATATATAAAAGTGTAATCCAAAATATACTCTAAAAACAAAAGCTTAAATTAATCTTTAAATAGTTCCTATTTCTTTTAAAAACACCAT
The DNA here is from genome assembly GCF_059882335.1 of Flavobacterium sp. OHVDL-2026-0007. Classification (NCBI taxonomy): domain Bacteria; kingdom Pseudomonadati; phylum Bacteroidota; class Flavobacteriia; order Flavobacteriales; family Flavobacteriaceae; genus Flavobacterium; species Flavobacterium sp. OHVDL-2026-0007. The sequence goes on along the minus strand of NZ_CM187612.1, from coordinate 3,905,281 downwards.
AGAGCAGCTTTAACATATATCACACAGATTTCCAGAATAAAAACCGCTACACCATCTAAGACAAAGAGTCTTTAAATCTAACTTTTTTATGATCATCTTAATAACAATTTTATCAAATTATTAATTTATCCTTTGTACTTTTGTACAATGTTAGATTATTCGTAGCAATCAAATCATCTAGCCTTAAATTGTCTAATTATCTAATTTTAAATAATATGCTTAAAGGATTCTTTCATGTACCAAAAGCGGTAAACGAGCCAGTAAAAGGTTACGCACCTAACTCACCAGAAAAAGCAGCAGTTCAAGCAGCTTATACCACTATGTGGAATTCTAAGATTGACGTTCCGTTATACATCGGAAGCGAAGAAATCAGAACTGGGAACACTAAAACAATGTCTGCTCCACACGACCACAAACATATCGTAGGAACCTATCATTTAGCAGAAAAACAACATATTGAAAAAGCAATTGCTAATGCTCTTGAATCAAGAAAAGCATGGGCAAATATGGCATGGGAACAACGTGCTGCTATATTTTTAAAAGCTGCTGAACTTATCGCAGGACCATACAGAGCTCGTATTAACGCCGCTACAATGATTGGTCAATCAAAAAACATTCACCAAGCTGAAATTGATGCGTCTTGTGAATTAATTGACTTCTTACGTTATAACGTAGAATTCATGACTCAAATTTACGGAGACCAACCAAAATCAGATTCTACTACCTGGAACCGTTTAGAATACAGACCTCTTGAAGGTTTCGTATATGCTATTACTCCTTTTAACTTTACGGCTATTGCTGCAAATCTTCCTGCAAGTGCTGCTATGATGGGTAATGTTGTTATTTGGAAACCAAGTGACAGCCAAGTATTTTCTGCAAAAATCATCATTGATGTTTTCAAAGAAGCTGGAGTTCCTGATGGTGTCATCAACGTAGTTTTCGGAGACGCCTTAATGATCACCGATACCGTTTTAGCAAGTCGCGATTTTGCTGGAGTTCACTTTACAGGATCAACTCATGTATTTAAAGATATTTGGGCTAAAATTGGTGCCAACATTCATAACTATAAAACTTACCCAAGAATCGTTGGAGAAACTGGTGGTAAAGATTTTATCATTGCTCACCCAAGCGCTAACACTAAACAAGTGGCAACGGGAATTATGCGTGGTGCTTTTGAATTTCAAGGACAAAAATGTTCTGCTGCTTCAAGAGCTTATATCCCGCAAAGTTTATGGCCAGCTGTCAAAGAACAATTAATCACAGATGTTAAATCTATGAAAATGGGTTCACCAGAAGATTTCGGAAACTTTATTACAGCAGTAATTCACGAAGGATCTTTTGACAAATTAGCTGGTTTTATTGACCAAGCTAAAAAAGATGCAGATGCTGAAATTATCATCGGTGGAAATTACGATAAATCAGTTGGATACTTTATTGAGCCAACCGTTATTGTAACGACTAACCCAAAATACACAACGATGGAAACCGAATTATTCGGACCAGTCATTACTATCTATGTTTATGAAGATGCGAAGTGGGAAGAAACTTTAGAATTAGTAGATACTACTTCTGAGTACGCTTTAACTGGAGCTGTATTTAGCCAAGATCGTTACGCTATTGAAGTAGCTACAACGAAATTGCAAAATGCTGCAGGTAACTTCTACATCAATGACAAACCAACAGGAGCTGTTGTAGGAATGCAACCTTTTGGTGGAGCAAGAGCTTCCGGAACTAACGACAAAGCAGGTTCTGCTTTAAACTTATTGCGTTGGGCTTCTCCTAGAACAATCAAAGAAACTTTTGTTACTCCTGAAGATTACAGATACCCTTTTTTAGGATAATCTAATCTGATTTAGTGGATATAAAAACGCCGTAAATTTCAATTGAAATTTACGGCGTTTTCTTTATTATTCCTCTTTTAAACGAAGCTGAATCAAACTTCACTAAGCTTGAAACTTCAAGGGTAAATGCACCACTTTTTTAGTTTCAAAGAATTCATCTTCAAAAATAGTAGTCAAATCATACAAGGTTGCTTTTGGAAAATCTTTCAATTCTTCGGTTAAATCCCCCCCTTTAAGATACAGTATCCCGTTTCTTAAGGTATGTTTATGCTGTTTCTTGATTTTGTCTTTTACCCAACTCACGAAATCCGGCATGTTGGTCACCGCACGACTCACAATAAAGTCAAAATCACCTTTAACCAATTCTGCTCGCTTCTGCTCTGCTTTTACATTCTTCAATTCTAACGCATCAACAACACCTTGCACTACTTTAATCTTCTTTGCGATAACATCAATTAAATAAAAACGCGTTTCAGGAAAAAGAATCGCTAGTGGAATCCCAGGGAATCCACCACCAGTTCCAACATCCAATACTGTTGCACCTGGTTCGAACTTCATAATTTTTGCAATTCCTAATGAATGCAAAATGTGTTTAGTATATAATGCATCAATGTCTTTGCGCGAAATAACATTTATTTTTTCATTCCAATCGTGGTATAAAAAATCTAATTTTTGAAACTGTTCGATTTGAAGATCGGTCAAATCAGGAAAATATTTCAATATCTCATCCATTGCTTTAATTTTTTAACAAAAGTACTACTTTAGAGTTGAAATATTTAACTCAAATTTGCAAATTGAAAATTTATAATAATTACCTTTGAAAACTATTTAAATTAATTATGAATAACATTGCGCCTACATTTGCTAAGCAAGACAATCTGAAGTTCTTCAGAACACTTAACTCTCGAGTAAACAATTACTTCAAGGAGAATAACATTCAGAAAACTGGAAACTGGAAGCTGCATTTAAAAGCCGTTATTCTGTTTGCAATTTTCCTTACGCCTTATTTTTTGATACTAACACTCAATATGCCATTTTGGGCACAATTGTTACTCAACATTCTTATGGGAGTAGGAATGGCTGGAATTGGAATGAATGTGATGCACGATGGAAATCATGGATCCTACTCTTCCAAATCATGGATCAACAAAGTTATGGGCGGAAGCATTTATGTTTTAGCAGGAAATGTACATAACTGGCAAGTGCAACATAACGTTTTACACCATACCTACACGAATATTCACGGTCATGATGAAGATCTAGATGCAGGAAGAATTATTCGTTTTACACAAAACGCTGAATGGCACCGTTTTCATAAATTCCAACATTATTATTCTTTTTTCTTATATGGTTTATTGACTTTTAACTGGGCATTAACGACCGATTTTAAGCAAATGAAAAATTACTTAAAAAGAAAATTATCATACGGAGCGCCACAAAGTCCAGCAAAATTATGGACGGTTTTGGTGATCACAAAAATAATTTATGTCTTAATCTGGATGGCTTTACCTATGATATTAGGTGTTACCTGGTGGAAAGTAGTCATTGGATTTTTCGTCATGCATTACACTGCTGGATTAATTTTAAGTATCGTATTCCAATTGGCACACGTTGTGGAAGAAACGTCAAATCCCGTTCCAAATGAGGAGGGAGAAATCGAAAACACTTGGGCTATTCATCAATTGTACACCACGGCTAATTTTGCGCCAAAAAACAAGATAGTCAATTGGTTTACCGGAGGATTAAATCATCAAATTGAACACCATATTTTCCCCAATATTAGTCACGTTCATTATGGGAAAATTGCTGAAATTGTCAAACAAACAGCAAGCGAGTGCAACTTACCTTACCATGAATTCAAAACCATGAGAGGTGCTGTTATTGCTCATTACAAGCATTTAAAAGATCTTGGAATGAAACCTGAATTAGCATAAAACAAAAATCTATTAATAATTAACCGTTCTTAATTAAGTTGAAATTAAGGATATTCAAAATTTTTATAATGAATCACATTCTTTCAGACAGAATCAACAATTTATCGACATCACAAACTTTAGCAATGGCTGCTTTAGCACGCGAATTAAAAGCACAAGGAAAAGATATTATCAGTCTAAGTTTAGGTGAACCTGACTTTAATACACCTGACTTCATTAAAGAAGCTGTTAAACAAGCAGTAGATGAAAATTACAGTACTTATTCTCCAGTAGAAGGTTATTTAGAACTGAGAGAAGCTATTTGCAGAAAATTCAAAAGAGACAATAATCTAGAATATAAACCATCACAAATTGTAGTTTCAACAGGAGCAAAACAATCTTTATACAACATTGCACAAGTAATGTTGAACGATGGTGACGAAGTAATTTTACCTGCACCTTACTGGGTTTCTTATTTCGAAATTGTAAAACTTTCTGGAGGAATTCCTGTAGAAGTTCCTACTTCTGTAGATACGGATTTCAAAATGACACCGGAACAACTAGAAGCAGCTATCACACCAAAAACAAAAATGATATGGTTCAGTTCTCCTTGTAATCCTTCTGGATCTGTTTATAGCAGAGAAGAACTAACAGCTCTAGCCAAAGTTTTAGAGAAACACCCAAACATTTATGTAGTGGCAGATGAAATCTACGAGCACATCAATTTCTCTGGAACTTTCTGCAGTATTGCATCCATCCCAGGAATGCTAGAAAGAACCATTACTGTAAATGGAGTAGCAAAAGCATTTGCTATGACAGGATACAGAATTGGTTACATTGGAGCTCCAGAATTCATTGCAAAAGCGTGTACAAAAATTCAAGGACAAGTAACTTCAGGTGCAAACTCTGTGGCACAACGCGCTACAATTACTGCTGTAGATGCTGATCCAAGCGTATTGAATCATATGGTTCAGGCTTTCCATACTCGTAGAGATTTAGTTGTTGGATTGTTAAAAGAAATCCCAGGAGTAAAAATCAACGTTCCAGAAGGAGCTTTCTATGTATTCCCAGACGTTTCTTCTTTCTTTGGAAAAACATTAAAAGGAACTGAGATCAAAGATGCGAACGATGTTTCCATGTACCTTTTAGGTGAAGCTAATGTAGCTACTGTAACAGGTGATGCTTTTGGAAATCCAAATTGTATTCGTTTCTCTTACGCTACGAGCGACGATATTTTAAAAGAAGCTTTACGCAGAATCAAAGAAGCTTTGACTCTATAAAAATATAAATCTATTTTACTAAAATGGCTCAAGTTGTAAAGTTTCATCACTTTATACTTTGAGCTGTTTTTTTTTACTTCAAAAAAAAAAGTCCCTCCAGCATTAGTAAACTCGAATTATTTATAAGAACTTTGTAAACTTTTTTGGCCGAAAGCCCAAAAAAGTACAGTTTTAGAAATAAATAATTTATCATCAACTCGATGAAGAAAAAAATAGAGATACTAGCTCCTGCTAAAGATTTAATTCAGGGAATGGCAGCCATAAACAGTGGAGCAGACGCCCTTTATATTGGAGCACCCCAATTTGGTGCACGTTCAAACGCCACCAATTCCATTGAAGATGTTGCTGCACTTGTAAAATACGCACACTTATTCAATGCTCAAGTTTTTGTGGTAATGAATACTATTCTATACGATAACGAACTCGAGACCTGTCGTCAAATGATTTGGGATTTATACCAGATCGGTGTTGATGCCTTGATTATTCAGGACATGGCCATTATGGAAATGGACCTTCCTCCTATTGTGCTTCATGCAAGCACGCAAGCCAACAATCGTGATGCTGATAAAATTAAATTCCTAAAAGATGCCGGAATTAAACGTGTGGTTTTAGCGCGTGAATTAAACTTGCATCAAATTAAAGAAATCTACGACTATGCAGATGTAGAATTAGAGTTCTTCGTAACAGGCGCTTTGTGTGTATCCTTCAGCGGAAACTGTTATATGAGTGTAGCCAACGGAGAACGTAGTGCCAATCGTGGTTCTTGCGCGCAAAACTGTCGTTTGCCTTATAACCTAATTGACGGAAACGGAGACACTTTAATCAAAAACAGCCACTTACTTTCCATTAAAGATTTAGACATTTCAGATCAAATCCCCAATCTAATCGAAGCAGGTATCGTTTCTTTTAAAATCGAGGGACGATTGAAAGATATTGTTTACGTCAAAAACAACGTCTCTTATTTACGTCAAAAATTAGACAGTTACTTAGAAGGAGAAGGAAGCGATAAATACAAAAAAGCTTCTTCTGGAAAATGTACCTTCACTTTTGATTCTTCTTTAAACAGAACTTTCAACCGTGGGTATACTGATTATTTTGTAAACGATAGAAATAATAGTATTGGTTCTTGGGAAAGCCCAAAATCAAAAGGACAATATATCGGTAAATTAATCCGAACTGTTGGAAGTGCCTACGAAATCGAAAACGGTGAATTACTAAACAATGGCGACGGACTTTGTTTCATTAACGAAAACAATGAAGCGGACGGAATTTATGTAAACAAAGCTGAAAATGGCAAAATATATCCAAACGTTTTAAAAGAAATAAAAGAGGGCACCTTTATTTACCGTAATAATGATGCTGCTTTTATCAAAATTGTAGAAAGAGAAGATAGCGCAGTTCGAAAAATCAGCACCACTTTATTACTTACTGAAAATGCAAACGGTTTTGAATTAATCGCAACCGATGAAGACGCAAACGTAAGTACGGTTACTTTAGAACATTCGAAAGAGCAAACTAAAACTGGAGAATCAATCGAGGAAAACATTAAAATCCAATTGGCCAAAACAGGTTTCACACCCTATACTGCCGATGAAATTAATGTAATGTTCACCGACAACTGGTTCCTTCCTATTTCAAAAATCAATGAAATGAGAAGAACAGTTTACGATCAATTATCAGAGATTCGTTTGGCCAACTACAAACGTGAAGAGCATCAATTGGTTAAAACATCACATCCGTATCCTGAAACTAAATTGGATTTCATGTACAATGTTTCCAATAAAACCGCTCGTAAATTCTACGAGCGACACGGTGTTACCGAAATTGAAAAAGCTTTTGAATTGCAATGGGATCCAGGAAAATCACGCGTGATGACAACTAAATATTGCATCAAATACGAATTAAAAAAATGTCCAATACATCAAAAAGATATAATGGGTGTTAAAGTAAAAGAGCCATTGGTTTTAAAACAAGGTGAGCTGGAATACAAACTAAAATTCAACTGTAAACCGTGTGAAATGGAAATCTGGGAAAAAGATGCAGAATTTGAAATTGAAGAAGATCACTTCCACTAAAAACAACAAACCGGTACTATATAAAGTATCGGTTTTTTTATGCTCCCACACCAAGCAGCCTAAAAAGTAACGCTTGATAGAAACGTCTTCTACTAGGAGACCACAAAATCATCGTTCCTCCCTACAAACAGCCTATTTTACTTGAATTATACTTCGTTGCCAACAGTCAAAAAAAATAGCAAAATATCAAAAAACAACCTCCAAATAAAAAACAATTTTCTTTACTTTTACTAACCGCATTTGATGCTAAAAATCTCAAAATTTCTTACATGAAAATATTACTTCTAGGCTCTGGCGAATTAGGCAAAGAATTTACCATTGCCGCACAACGAATTGGCCAGACTATAATTGCTGTTGATAGTTATCCCAATGCACCGGCGATGCAAGTCGCCCATGATTTTGAAGTAATCAACATGCTCGATGGAGAAGCATTGGATCGTATTGTTGACAAACATAAACCTGACTTTATCGTCCCTGAAATTGAAGCAATTCGTACCGAACGCTTTTATGATTATGAAAAACAAGGCATAACGGTTGTCCCTTCGGCAAAAGCAGCCAACTTTACCATGAATCGTAAAGCTATTCGTGATTTAGCCGCCAAAGAACTTGGACTTAAAACAGCCAAATACCAATACGCCACTTCAGCGGTCGAATTACAAAAAGCAGTACAAGAAGTCGGAATGCCCTGCGTGGTAAAACCATTGATGTCTTCTTCTGGAAAAGGACAATCGACCATAAAAACGCAAACGGATATCGAGAAAGCATGGGAATATGCTGTGGCAGGTTCTCGCGGTGATGTTATCGAAGTAATTGTAGAGGCTTTTGTAGATTTCCATTCGGAAATTACCTTATTGACCATTACTCAAAATAACAACCCAACTCTTTTTTGCTCCCCGATTGGCCACCGTCAAGAACGTGGTGATTATCAGGAAAGCTGGCAACCAGCAAAAGTCTCTGAAGCCGATTTATACCAAGCCCAAGACATGGCTGAAAAAATTACAGAAGCCCTAGGAGGAGCAGGTCTCTTTGGCGTAGAGTTTTTCTTGACCAATGAAGGGGTGTATTTCTCAGAACTTTCACCAAGACCGCACGATACTGGAATGGTTACTTTGGCAGGAACTCAGAATTTTAATCAATTTGAATTGCACCTGCGTACCATTCTAAGTTTACCTATTTTCGAAATTACGCTCGAAAAAGCTGGAGCAAGCGCCGTAATTCTAGCATCTGAAGACTCCAACAACCCCACTTTTACGGGAATAGAAAAAGTGGCCGCCTTAGCGAAAACCGATTTCCGTATTTTTGGAAAACCCACTTCTAGACCCTATCGTCGTATGGGTGTTGTTTTAACAAATGATACCTTAGACACACCGATTGAAGAAGTCACCCAAAGGGCAAAAACAACTGCCCAATTTATAACCGTAAATTCATAAAAAAATGAAAAAACTAGCCTTTTTAGCCTTTCTATTTCTAAGCATCACTATCCATGCTCAAGATAAAAAAACAACCGAAAAACCTCAGATTGTCGAAACAGCTTGTGGCGAATGTCAATTTGGAATGGAAGGCAAAAGCTGCGATTTAGCCGTTCGTATTGATGGAAAATCTTATTTTGTTGATGGCACTACTATCGATGAACATGGAGACGCACATGCTAAAGATGGCTTTTGCAACAAAATTCGTAAAGCTTCTGTAATTGGAAAAATTGAAAACAACCGTTTCAAAGTGACTTCTTACAAGTTAATAAAAGAGAAATAATGCCCTTAATTCTTGACAATATCGCCAAACACGTTGCTCTAAGCCCGGAAGAACAAGAACTTTTTCTCTCCAAAACAGAAACACGCTCCTATAAAGCCAAAACCATTTTATTAAATGCTGGTGATGTTTGCCAACATTCGTATTTTGTAAACTCTGGAATCTTACGAAACTTTAATATCAATGACAATATAGTCGAACATGTACTGAGTTTCTCTTGTCAAGGTTGGTGGATAAGTGATTTGTATAGTTTATTAACGCAAAAACCAGGACAGCTTTTTATAGAAGTATTAGAGGATGCCGAAGTTGTTTTGCTGTCGAAAGAAAACCAGGAACAATTGTATCATGAAATTCCAAAACTAGAACGTTTTTTCAGAATTTTAACGGAGAATTCTTTAGTGGCCAATCAGGAAAGATTGATGGATAATTTGAGCTTATCAGCTGAAGAACGTTTTGAAAAGTTCTGTGCCAAATACCCGACATTAGTGTATAAAGTACCTCAAAAGCAAATTGCTTCTTTTATTGGCGTTACACCTGAATTTTTTAGTAAAATGAAAGCTAGACTTCTGAAGAAATAATACTGTCTAACCAGTCATAAAGCGCTTTGAAAAGTAAAAAAAGCAAAAAACACGGTTCAATCAAGAACCGTGTTTTTTTTTAAAATTGAATTAAAACTGCTCAACCTCGGTAGAATGTTTCATTGCAGTGGTTGACGATCTTCCAATAGTTACGGTATTTTGAACCGCATCAAAATAAGAAGTCCCTACAAAAGCTTGATGTTTTACCGCTCTGAATCCGCTTTTCTGCAAAGCAAATTCTCTTTCTTGTAATTCAGAATAACCAGCCATACCACGTTCTTTATACGCCTTAGACAATTCAAACATACTCGTGTTTAAAGCATGGAATCCTGCCAAAGTAATAAACTGAAACTTATACCCCATCGCAGCGAGATCCTCTCTAAAGGTTTCCATTTCTGCAATTGATAATTTGGCGGCCCAGTTAAAAGAAGGCGAACAGTTATACGCTAACATTTTATCTGGAAATTCCTTTTTCATCGCATCAGCAAACTTTTTAGCATACACCAAATCAGGATTGCTAGTTTCCATCCAAATCAAATCGGCATAGGGTGCATAACTTAACCCTCTTGCTATCCCTTGCTCAATACCGCTATTTACATAGAAAAATCCCTCATTTGTTTTTTCTCCCGTAATAAATTTTGCATCTCTAGGATCAGCATCACTCGTTAACAAATTTGCTGCATCGGCATCCGTTCTTGCTACAATAAGGGTTGACACTCCCATAACATCAGCAGCCAATCGAGCAGCAATTAGTTTATTAATAGCCTCCTGCGTGGGTACCAAAACTTTACCTCCTAAATGTCCACACTTTTTAGCAGAACTCAATTGATCCTCAAAATGAACTCCAGAAGCTCCAGCTTCAATCATTGATTTCATCAATTCGAAGGCATTTAAATTCCCTCCAAAGCCGGCTTCGGCATCTGCCACAATCGGAACCAAATAATCCTTTTTATCTTCAACCTCATTAACAACCTGAATCTGATCCGCTCTTAACAAGGCACTATTAATCTTCTTTACTACCATTGGCACACTATTCACAGGATAAAGAGACTGATCCGGATACATTTCACCCGCCAAATTCGCATCAGCAGCCACTTGCCATCCACTTAAATAAATCGCCTCTAGACCTGCATCAACTTCTTGAATTGCTTGGTTTCCTGTTAAAGCCCCTAAGCCTGCTACATAGTCCTGACTTTTTAACTTTCTCCATAATTTTTGCGCTCCCATTTTAGCAATAGAATGCTCAATTTGATAGGATCCCTGAAGTGTTACCACTTCAGTAGCAGTATAAGGGCGTTCAACACCTTTCCATCTTGGGTTAGTGATCCAATCGTTAATCAATTCCTGAATTCTGTCTTCTCTAGTTTTCATAAGCAATATAGTTAGTTTGGTTAGTAAAGCATTTATAAATATTTGTAACAGGGGATGGTCAAAAAGTCAACGAAATCAGGATTTACAACCAATCTTTCCATCACTTTTTCAGCCAAAGGAAATTGTCTTTTTTCGTAATTTCCCTCTCCTAGTTCGTCTTTAATTTTTCGAAATTCATCCAAAGCCAATTCGTGATAATACGCCAAATCTAGTTTTCGTCCGTTATCCAAAACCACTTTATTTTGTAGCCATTGCCATAATTGTGATCTTGAAATCTCAGCTGTTGCAGCATCTTCCATCAAATTATGCAAAGCCGCAGCGCCTTGACCGTTCAACCATGAAGCCAAATACAACACGCCCACGTTGATGTTTTTCCTAACACCATTTTCTGTTATACTTCCTACTGGTGGTTGTATCAAATCTTCTTCCGTTATTTTACGCTGTTCTCTTTCTACATGAATTTGATTTGGAGCAGGCATTCCCATATCAAAAACAGATTTCGCCAAAGCCACCAAATCGGGATGTGCCACCCAGGTTCCGTCATGTCCATTGCGTACTTCTCGTTCTTTGTCCGCTTTTACCTTAGCAAAAGCAGCAGCATTAGCTTCCTCATTATTTTTAATCGGAATTTGAGCAGCCATTCCACCAATGGCATGAATACCTCTTTTATGACACCTTTGAATAACCAAATTAGAGTAAGCATCCATAAAAGGTGAAGTCATATTTACTTGATCGCGATCAGGAACGATAAACTTTGCATTTTTACGAAACTTCTTGATGTAGGAAAAAATATAATCCCATCGACCACAATTCAAGCCTACAATATGATCCCTCAATTCGTATATAATTTCATCCAACTGAAAACTCGCTGTTATCGTTTCTATCAAAACAGTAACCTTAATCGTTCCTGGCTCTAATTTCAAATAGTCTTCGGTAAAATCAATTACATTGTTCCACCAACGCGCTTCGAGATAATGCTCTAATTTTGGAATATAGAAATAAGGCCCAGAATTATTTTGCGTCAACTTTAGATGATTGTGAAAAACATACAATCCAAAATCTACTAAAGAACCTGAAACTGGACTACTTTCTACTAAAAGATGCTTTTCAACTAAATGCAAACCTCTTGGACGAACAATCAGTGTAGCAATTTGTTCATTTAAATGATAACTTTTATTTTTAACGACATCTATAAATGAAATACTTTTATTTACAGCATCAATTAAATTGACCTGTCCTTCCATCAAATTTTGCCAGGTTGGAGAGGTACTGTCTTCAAAATCTGCCATAAATGTTTTGGCTCCTGAATTCAAAGCATTGATAATCATTTTACGATCAACTGGCCCAGTAATCTCCACTCTACGATCAAGTAAATCCTCTGGAATTTCACCTGCTACCCAATTACGTTCTCTAATCGTTTTCGTTTCTAAAGGAAATGTTGGCATGACACCTTGATCAAACATGACTTGCTTTTGCTCACGTTGCAATAGCAATAATTTTCGTTGCGATTCGAATTTTCTATGCAATTCACTTATAAAAGCACTTGCTTCATCAGTCCAAATAGTGGGATAAGAAAGCTTCTTTTCGGCTAAAAATTCCATGGCCGTCTCGGTAATCTCTAATTGATTTTTCATAGCTGCAGATTTTATTTTTAATTGGCCAGATACGCAATCGCTTTTTTATCATTACTGTCTCTATAAGACACTTAATCAATAGCGACTTGATAACTAACCTGTTACGACAGTACAATGTTATAAAAAAGTTTTTTACAAAACAAGCGAACGTTCGCTAAATATTAAAAATAATTTTTTGGCGATTATTTTTATAATGATTACATTTGAATCATGGATATCGAAAAAGACTATATAAAGCTGATATTTGGGCTAAAACTCAAACAAGTTAGAACACAAAAAAACCTTTCTCTTTTTGGTCTAGCCAAATTGACCAATCTTTCAAAATCGTATTTAAACGAAATTGAAAAAGGAAAAAAATATCCTAAAACAGATAAAATATTGCTTTTATGCGAACATTTGGAAACCAGTTATGACCAAATGGTCTCTTTAAAACTCGATAACAACCTTGCTCCTATTGGTGAAATTTTAAAATCAGGGATTTTAAAAGAGATTCCACTAGAGCTATTTGGTATCCAAGAAGCCGATCTAATTGACATTATCGCCAATGCGCCAGCCAAAGTCAATGCTTTCATCAGTACCATTATCGAAATAGCACAGCACTACAACTTAAGCAGAGAAAGCTTTTTCTTAGCGGCATTGCGTTCTTATCAGGAAGCTCACAGCAACTACTTTGAAGACTTAGAAGATAAAGTCATTGCTTTTTCAAAGTCCTTTCAAATCAATTTAGATGCTAAGATCAGTATTGAAGAATTGGAAGCCATTTTAAAAGAAGAATACGACTATACCATCAAAGAAATCGCTTTTACAGATCAAGAAGCTTTAGGTGATTTACGTTCAATATACGTTCCAAAGAGTAAAACGTTACTACTTTCAACAGAAATTGATCAACCACAACGCGCCTTTATTTTAGCCAAGGAAATAGCCTATAACTATCTAGATTTATCAGACAGACTACTCACCTTTAGCTGGATTAAATTTGACAATTTTGATCAGGTTTTACATAATTTTTATGCCTCCTATTTTGCAGGAGCCTTATTACTACCAAGACAATTGGTCGTAGATAAAATCAACCTCTTCCTGAACAATGACAAACCAAATCCTGAAGAATTTGTAGCCTTAATCGAAAGTTTTGACGTTTCTCCAGAATCCTTTTATCAAAGGCTAACCAATTTACTACCCAAAGATTTTCATCTAAAGAATTTATTCTTTTTGCGATTATCTCATCAAATTGGCTCAGATGTTTATCAGATTAAAAAAGAATTGCACATTACCAATCAGCAAGAACCGCACGCAAACGAAACCAACGAACATTATTGCAGAAGATGGGTCTCCATTAAAACCATTGACGAAGCTATCAAGCAAAAGAAATCTCATTTTTTTGATGCTCAGATTTCGAATTATGCCAACAGTGGGAATGAATATTTGGTTTTTTCATCCGCCACTAAAGATCCTTTTGTACAAAATTGCGTCAGAAGTATATCAGTGGGAATTTTGATTACACCCACCATGAAAAAGAAATTCAAATTCATTGAAGGAAAACCTCTTGTAAAAAGAATTGTTGGAGTCACCTGCGAAACCTGCGCCGTAAAAGATTGTTTAGAGAGAGCTTCACCTCCTATAACCTTAGAAAAGAAAAAAAATCACGAGCATACCGATGCCGTTGTTCAGCAATTCATCACACAATATAGTTAACCTTTACAAAAATTCGACTAGAAATGAAGCATTCCCTTTTTCTTAATCTACATTAAGCACATATGCTTGATGATCGTTGTAAATTTGTACTATAAAAATAATAACACAGCAATCATTATGGAAAATATAATAGTACACAAAGCAGAAACAAGAGGAAATGCAAATCACGGATGGCTTAACGCTTATCATAGTTTTAGTTTTGCGAGCTGGTATAATCCAGACAGAATTCAGTTTGGAGCACTTCGTGTTTTAAACGATGATACTGTAGCAGGTGGAATGGGATTTGGTACCCACCCTCATGATAATATGGAAATCATCACCATCCCCTTAGAAGGCGATTTAGCGCACAAAGACAGCATGGGAAATACGGAAATCATTAAAAATGGTGATATCCAAGTCATGAGTGCTGGAACCGGTATTCAACACAGTGAATTCAATCCAAATGCAGATCAACAAACTAAATTATTGCAAATCTGGTTATTCCCAAACAAAAGAAACGTAACACCTCGTTACCAACAAATTACTTTAGACGTTGCAGACAGACACAATAAACTCGCACAAGTTTTATCTCCAAATGCAGACGATGAAGGAGTTTGGATTCATCAAGACGCTTGGTTTCATATGGGGAATTTTGACGCTGGAACTGCCACAACCTACCCATTAAAGAAAGAAGGTAACGGAGTTTATGCTTTTGTTTTAAAAGGAAACCTAACCATTAACGGACAGGAATTAAATACACGTGATGCGATGGGAATCTCAGATTTTGAAACCTTGAACATCAAGGCTAATACTGATTCAGAATTTCTTTTAATGGAAATTCCGATGAATTATTAATCCAACAATACCCCCTTCTCAAATGAGCGATGAAAATACTGATTATCAGATTCTTATCGCTCATTTTGTTTGTTTTTTAACCTACACAAAACTTAAAAAGAAACATTAAATTTATATCAGAAAAACGATTCGCCTTTCAAATAAAATAGCTAAAATTCTCAGCCATGGATCCAAACGATCTTACCAAAGAATATACAAATGGTGAAGTAACCATTGTATGGCAATCTGGAAAATGTATTCATTCGGCCAACTGCGTAAGGAGCAATCCCGATGTATTTCAGCCAAAGGAGAAACCTTGGATTGTACCCGAAGCCTCAACAACAGATAAAATCATTGAAGCAGTAAAAAATTGCCCCTCAGGAGCCTTGACTTACTATAGGGACAATGAGAAATAATTTAATTAACTCCCTACTAGACAACAACCAAAAAATAATACAAACATGAATACCAATACCTTATCCACTTTTTTCTTAATCTAGGTTAAGTGTGTTTCCACTGGTACCAACGTAACTTTGTCCTATCAAAATGAAATTATTATTATAAAAAAAAATAAAATTATGGCAACTACAAAATGGTCTATCGACCCAACACACTCAGAAATTGGTTTCAAAGTTAAACACATGATGTTTACAAATGTTTCAGGAAAATTTGGAGCTTACGATGCTAGCATCACTACAGAAGGAAATGATTTCGAAAATGCAGCTATCGAATTTTCAGGAGATATTGCTTCTATTGATACCGCAAATGCAGATCGAGATAATCACTTAAAAAGTGCTGATTTTTTTGATGCTGACAACAATCCGAAATTAACTTTTAAGGCGTCTTCTTTTCAAAAAATTGATGATAGTGGTTACGAATTAGCTGGAGATTTAAACATTAAAGGCGTTTCAAAAGCAGTAAAATTTCCAGTAGAATTTAGCGGAATCATGACTGATCCTTGGGGAAACACAAAAGTAGGCTTAAGCATAGAAGGTAAAATCAATCGTAAAGATTGGGGATTAAACTGGAACTCAGCTCTAGAAACTGGCGGTGTTTTAGTTGGAGAGGAAGTTCGTTTGAACATTGAATTACAGTTTTCAAAACAAGCTTAATCTCATCCTTCCTTATTTAATTTGGTTGAGGACAAACCCTGTACTTTGTAAACAAAGTATAGGGTTTTCTTTTTTTAGCGCTAAACAAGCTCTTAATCAAGAAAATAAAAAACAAATCCATTAATGAACACTACTCGTTCGAAACTCTGTTGGTGAAAATCCAGTTTGCCTTTTAAAAACCCTAGAAAAATAAGAGTAATCGTCATAGCCAACAGCGAAAGCTATTTCACTTACCGCCAGTTGCTTGTCCATCAACATTCGCTTAATTTCCAGGATTACACGATCCATAATCACTTCTGTAGCCGTTTTTTCTAAAATCTCTTTGCAAATTCGATTCAAATGCTTTAACGTAATATGTAACTCTTGAGCATAAAACGAGGGTGCTTTCTCTTTTTTAAAAAATTTCTCTAACAGCATCTCAAAAGCACTAATCTTCACATTATAAGAATGCGTCTGATGGGAATAGGTCAGACTATATTTTCGCGCAATCTCGATATGAAGACAATCTAATAAATTTAGCATTTTATCCAATTGCATTTTATTAGGAAATCCATTCTCTTGAATAAGCAATTTAAAATAAGGCAAAATCATAGGCAGTTCTTCAGTTTCAAAAACTATTTCAGGCCGATTATGAATAGAATGATAAAAGTTATAATCGTTAATTTTCTTTTGCCCAAAATATAAATTGTAAAGCTCTTGAGAAAAAATAATCACATAACCCTCTACATCTTCAGACAAACTCCAATGATGCATCTGTCCGGGTTGCAAAACAAACAAACTCCCTCTCTTGATCTCGAATCGATCAAAATCAACTTCATGAATTCCAGAACCATTTGTAAAAAAAACCATTAAATACGAATCATGACGATGTGGTTCTTCAACAAAACTGTGGCTTTTTAAATGTTCTTTAAACGTATTGACATAAAAATCCCGATGAATATCATTACAACTAAAACTCTGAACACTATAAACAGGATACTTTTTCATAACAAATGTCTTTATTGTGCTACAACTAGCGAAGATATAAAAATAGATTTAATTGAATCTAAAATACCTTTGTATAAATAAAAAACAACAACATCATGTCCAATACACTAGTCCATATTTTGAAAAACGAATGTCCTAATTGTCATAAAGGAAAAGTGTTTAAAGATAAAAACATATTCCTGAATTTCGGTTTCCCAAAAATGAATCAGTATTGCAGTCATTGCCATAATAAATTTGAAAAAGAACCTGGTTATTTCTTTGGCGCCATGTATGTAAATTATGGACTAACTGTAGCTCAAGGTATTGCCACCTATTGTATTGCACAATTTTTCTTTGAACAAACATTTGATTTAAGAATCATTCCCATTATAGCTGTTGTCATAATTTCCTTGTCTTTTTTCAATCTAAGATTTTCAAGATTATTATGGATTTATATGTTTAAGAATTATTCGAGCTAAAAAAGTACTATTTTTGCCTTTCAATTGAAACTAATTTTCAATTCAAAAAAATTCAATCTTTAAATTAGACAAATGAAAGCATACGTATTTCCAGGTCAAGGTGCACAGTTCACAGGAATGGGCAAAGACTTATATGAAAGTTCGGCTTTAGCCAAAGAATTATTCGAAAAAGCTAATGAAATTTTAGGTTTCAGAATTACCGATATTATGTTTGAAGGCACTGCTGAGGAACTAAAAGAAACTAAAGTAACACAACCAGCTGTTTTTTTACATTCCGTTATCTTAGCCAAAACTTTAGGCGAAGACTTTAAGCCAGAAATGGTTGCAGGACACTCTTTAGGCGAATTTTCAGCATTAGTTGCTAACGGATCTTTATCTTTTGAAGACGGATTAAAATTAGTTTCCCAACGTGCTTTAGCTATGCAAAAAGCATGCGAAATCACACCTTCAACAATGGCTGCCGTTTTAGGTCTAGCAGACAATATAGTGGAAGAAGTTTGTGCTTCAATTGACGGAGTTGTTGTAGCTGCAAACTACAACTGCCCAGGACAATTAGTAATCTCAGGAGAAACGACTGCAGTTGAAAAAGCTTGTGAAGCGATGAAGGCCGCAGGAGCAAAACGTGCGCTAATTTTACCAGTTGGTGGCGCTTTTCACTCACCAATGATGGAGCCTGCTAGAGAAGAGTTAGCAGCAGCTATTGAAGCAACTACTTTCTCTACTCCTATCTGCCCAGTTTATCAAAATGTAACCGCAACTGCCGTTTCTGATGCAAACGAAATCAAAAAGAACTTAATTATTCAATTGACTGCTCCAGTAAAATGGACTCAATCTGTACAACAAATGATCACTGACGGTGCTACTTTGTTTACTGAAGTGGGACCAGGAAAAGTATTAGCTGGTTTAATCAATAAAATCAACAAAGAAGCTGTTACAGCGAATGCATAATTTTTAGTCTTCAGTCGAACTCGTTTTTTTTCGACTGAGAATCTTCTCAAACAAAAATCCTCATGAACAGATTATATCGTTTATGAGGATTTTTCATTACAACTACTTAAATTTACTTAAGAATCTCAATTCTCCTAAAAAAAATAAGAGTAACAGTTATGAAAGATGAAAAATTTACATTCATAAAAACGGACAAAAAAATCATAAAACTTCCTTTTGATTCTATAGCAGTAATTAAAGGCTTAGGCAATTATGTTCAGATTATAACAACTGAAAACATAAAACACACCTATTACAAATCATTAAAAGAGCTAATTGATAATCTCCCTGATGAATTCATGAGAGTCCACAACTCTTTTATTGTCAATCTTACTAATATTGACAGCATTGAAAACAATCATATTATAATAGGGCAAAATAAAATAACAATTGGCAAAACTTACAAAGATTGCCTAACAAAGGCAATCTTTAAATTCACCCTATAGTTGTCAACATAAAAAAAGAATGCCTGCGTATATTATTTACTCAACTCTGTATAAAAAAGTTTCATGTGCTCTTTAAGATGATTCTATTTGTGTGAACTTAAAAAATCCACAATGCTTAGATCAATTTTAAAAATCACATTAATTATGAGTATAAATACAAACCTATCGAGCGCACAGGACAGTCAATATCCCTTCAAAAAAGACATCATATCAATTGATGGCATCATAAAAGCTTCGTACGAAGTTGTTTCTGGAAATATGGGAGAAAAAAGGCAATGGAAAAGAGATCTTTCACTTCACAATTCAAATGCAATTTATTGTTTTCCAACTGCAGATTCAGAAGGCAAAATAAAACAGACCATTATGTCCATTAATGATTTCCATAAACTAACGGACGACATGGTATTAGAAACCGCTTTTTACGAGAATGAAATCAATAGAGAAGTGCAAATATTTGGAAACATTGCTCATGTATGGAGTACCTACGAAACTAGATTGCTAAAGAATGGTCCCGTTGTCCGAAGAGGAATCAACAGTATCCAACTCTATTTTGATGAAAAAAGATGGTGGATTATATCCTGGACATTTGACAAAGAGAGTCATTCACAAAAAATCCCACCTACTTTTGATCGCCACTAATTAACTTAATGAATATCTTGTTATTCTTTTAGACCTCTCAGTTTAAATTTCTCAGGAGTCAATCCTTTTGCAAATTCAACATTAAAATCAAAAGTATCGCGATCTACCCCCTTTTAAATTTTGATTTTTAAACGTCATACTCCGTTAGTTGCTTTTCAGCTTTGTTCCATTTGCTATTTCTCCTCTTTGAATCCACAATTTCTCAATTTTCAAGATTACCAATTCAAATAAAAAATCCCAAATAATCATAAAGATCATCTGGGATTATCATTCTTATTACACAAGACGCTATTGGCCTTCTCTACTCAAGACTTCGACTACAACTAGAAAATTAAGAACGAATTTTTTGTTCCCATTTCCAAGCACTAGCCATTGCTTCGTCTAAGCTCAACTCCGCTTTCCAACCTAAAACATTGTTTGCCTTATCTGTATTAGCATAAGCCTCTGTAATATCACCTTCACGACGAGGCATAATTTTATACGGTAATTTTTTATCACTTACTTTTTCAAAACTATTAATTACCTCTAAAACTGAGCTTCCTTTTCCAGTTCCTAAATTAAATGTTTCTACTTTTTGTAGATTCTTTTTATTTAAAAGACGTTGTAAGGCAATCACGTGGGCTTTAGCCAAATCAACCACATGGATATAATCACGAACGGCCGTTCCATCAGGAGTTGGATAATCATCTCCAAAAACCGACAATTCTTTGCGTAATCCTACTCCTGTTTGCGTAATAAATGGCACCAAGTTCTGAGGAACCCCTATTGGTAATTCTCCAATTTCATTTGTCGAATGCGCTCCAACTGGATTAAAATAACGCAATAAAATTGCACTAATATTAGTCACTTTTGCAGTGTCAATAATGATTTCTTCTCCGATTTTCTTAGTATTTCCGTATGGAGACATCGGCTGTTGTACAGGAGCATCTTCTGTAATTGGCATTTTTTCAGCTTGACCGTAAACGGTACAAGACGAACTAAAAATAAAACTTGCCTCAGGCTTTTGCTGTAATTCCTGTAAAAGATAAACTAAGCTACCAATATTGTTTTCATAATACAACAATGGATTCTCTACACTTTCACCAACCGCTTTAGAAGCTGCAAAATGAATTACGCCCGATACATCATTATGTTTATTAAAGAAATTCTGAACTGCAGCTTTCTCTCTTAAATCTAATTTTTCAAACAAAGGTGTTTTTCCTGTAATGGCTGTAATCCCTTTTAAAACGTCTTCTGTAGAATTCGAAAGATTATCAATTATCACGACTTCAAAGCCTTCATTTTGCAATTCGACTACAGTGTGTGAACCAATAAATCCTAATCCTCCTGTTACTAATACTTTCATTCTGTGGTTGTTTTGTGTTGTTTATTTGGTTAATTTATCACTATTTATTTAAAAATTCAAGAACTGAATCTGTAATAAATTTAATTTGCTCGTCATCTAATTCGGTATGCATTGGCAAAGCAATTACTTCTTTTACTAATTGATTTGTAACTGGAAATTGCTCTTCTTTATAGCGAGAATCTACATATGCTTTTTGTAAATGCAATGGAATTGGATAATAAATAGCACAAGGAATTGCTTTATTCAACAAATGCTGCATTAAAGCATCTCTGTCCGCATTTATAATTCTCAGTACATACTGATGAAAAACGTGATCATTTTGACTTGCATCAAAATTTGGCGTAATAATATGTGCATTTCCTTCAAAAGCTGCATTGTATTTAGTAGCTGCTGAACGACGCGCCGCATTATAAGTATCTAATAAAGGTAATTTTGCATTTAAAACCCCAGCTTGAATACTATCCAAACGAGAATTCACTCCTACTACATCATGATGATAACGTTCGTACATTCCATGATTTACAACTCCGCGTATGATATGCGCCAATTGATCATCGTTAGTAAAAATCGCTCCACCATCACCGTAACAACCTAAGTTTTTAGACGGGAAAAATGAAGTTGCCGCAACATGACCAATTACCCCTACTTTACTTTTTGTTCCAGATTTAGAAATATAATCCGCTCCTATTGCTTGAGCATTATCTTCGATAACATATAAATTATGCTCAGCTGCTATTTCCATAATCGCATCCATATTGGCCGCACGACCAAATAAATGAACCGGAACAATAGCTTTTGTTTTTGGTGTAATGGCTTTTTTAATGGCTTCAATGTCAATGTTCATATTAACCATATCAACATCAACCAAAACAGGCGTTAGTTGCAACAACGCAATCACTTCTACTGTAGCAGCAAAAGTAAAATCAGCAGTAATAACCTCATCTCCTGGCTTTAAACCTAAACCCATCATCGCAATCTGCAACGCATCTGTTCCATTTGCACATGGAATCACATGTTTGGCTCCTAAATAATCTTCAAGACCTTTCTGAAACTGATGAACCAATGGCCCATTTATATAAGTATTTGTATCTAAAACCTCTTGAATCGAAGCATCAACAGTCGCTTTTATTTTCTCGTATTGACTCTTTAAGTCAACCATTTGAATTTTTTTCATTTGCATTATTTATTTAAAACTAAAGATTTGATTTTTAAACCCAATCTTTAAAACGAAGAACAAAAATAGTTATTTAATACCTTCAAACCAATGAAAATAATCGAAAGAAACGTATTTTAGCCACAAAATCAAACACATGCTTTTTCTATACAATTTAGTCCTATCTATTGCCGGTTTTATTCTAAAAATTGTCGCCATTTTTAGTCCAAAAATTAAGCTTTTTGTTGAAGGACGAAAAAATGTTTTTACCCTTTTACAAGAAAAAATAAAACCAACAGACAAAACCATCTGGTTTCACTCAGCCTCCTTAGGAGAATACGAACAAGGACTTCCTGTAATTGAAAAAATTAAAGAAAAATACCCTTCACATAAAATCATCGTTACTTTTTTCTCACCTTCAGGTTATGAAGTTCGCAAAAACAATACCGTTGCTGATGTTACCTTATACTTACCACTTGACACAAAGAGCAATGCCAAGCAATTTTTAAAATTAGCCCATCCTGAATTGGCCTTTTTCATCAAGTATGAATTTTGGCTGAATTACTTAAAAGAACTAGAAACAACTAAAACACCCACCTATCTAATTTCAGGAATCTTTAGAGACAATCAAATGTTCTTTAAATGGTATGGTGGCTTTTACCGAAACGCTCTAAAGGCTTTCACTTATTTTTTTGTTCAAAATGAAAAATCAAAAGAAAAAATCAATGCCATAGGTTTTACCAATGTTATCGTCTCCGGAGACACTCGCTTTGATCGTGTAGCCGCTATTTTAGAAAGAGACAACAGCCTTGATTTTATTGAAAAATTCAAAAACGATACGCCTACCATAGTAATAGGTAGCTCTTGGCCAAAAGACGAGGCCTTATTAGCCGACTATATAAATCAGGCAGCAGAAAATGTAAAATTTATTATTGCTCCCCACAACATAAAGGCAGATCAAATTTCAAGCCTACAAGCACAACTAACAAAACCAACCATACTATACTCTCAAAAAGACACGGTCGATCTATCCCATTATAAGGTCTTTATAATTGACACCGTAGGCTTGCTTACTAAAATTTACAGCTACGGAACTATTGCCTACGTGGGAGGTGGTTTTGGAAACCCAGGCATCCACAATATCCTAGAACCAGCCACCTTTGGAATCCCTATTCTAATTGGCCCTAATTACACTAATTTTGCCGAAGCCGTTCTTTTAGTAGAATTAGGCGGTTGTATCGTCATTTCGAATAGCGATGAACTCAAACAAAATTTCGATCGCTTATTAACCAATGAAAACATTCTAAAGGAAAAAAGCCAAATCTGCAAGTCATACATCCAAAACAACAAAGGAGCCACAACTAGCATCATGAAAATCGTTTCTAAAGCATCATAAAATCATAATACCTTATTTCAAGAACTTTCTTGATTAAAAAAAACCTTCAAGCCACTCATTTTACCTATTGCTGGCTAAACAATAATCATTCAAAAACAAAACAAACCGCAAACAAGAGAAACAAAACAGCCAATTCTCTTATAAAATATGCAACAAAAAATAATTTTCACTCAAAATACAACAATATAACAAACTTTTATCATTCTGGCATATTCTTTGATAATTAAGATAATCGTGAGCGATGAAAATATTTTAAAAAAAAAATAAAAAAATATTTTACATATTAAAAAATTTATATCTTTGCCACGAATTAATAATTAACCTTTTATAATAAAGTAAGATGAAAAAAGTATTTTTAAGTTTAGCTGTTGTTGCTGTTTTAACTGTTGTATCTTGTAAAAAAGCTGACGCTGCAGCTACTGAAGCTGTAGATTCTACTGCTGTTGCTGTTGATTCTGCTGCTACTGCTGTTGATTCTGCTGCTGCAACTATCGACTCTGCTGCAACTAAAATTGACTCTGCTGCTGCTAAAGTAGAAGAAGCTGCTAAAGAAGTAAAAAAATAATTAGAACTCAATTCTAAAGATTTTAAAACCATCCATTGTGATGGTTTTTTTTATGCTTAAAATTAAACTAAAGCATAAATGAGAACAAACAAAAAAAGCGTTTTGAAATTCAAAACGCTTTTTTTTATTATCACCTCTTTTTTTTCCTGTACTATAATTCCACAGCCTCCTCTTCCATCACTTCCTCTTCCTCATCTTCAAAAATCGATTCACTTGACGAGAAGTCTAATGTTTCCGATTTCACACCATAGGTCACTATCTCTTTAATCCCTTTCTGCAAAAGCAACTCAGTAGTGTACTTACGACTCGTTGCAAAATGAAGCTCTCCCAACATCAATTTAAAAAAATACTTACCTCCAGAGCCTTTAAATTTCAAAAACCTAGCTAAGTCAATCTTCTGCTTAAACTGCTCTATATCCTCTTCGCATTCAAACTTCAATTCATAACTCAAACTAGTAAATATCACCTTACCCTTTCTAGATGTAAATACAAATTTATACTCATCATTAAACCTTTTACTAATTACAAAAGCCCCCATTTAAATTTTTAGATTTTTTTTAGATTGTTAATTCCAGACCAAAGCTGCCCCACTTAAACCACACACCTCAGCGCAGCGCAGCAAACCATGAGTTTACTCCATAAAAAAAGCCTCTTCAAAAGAAGAGGCTTTAGTACTCAGAGCGGGACTTGAACCCGCACGAACATTGCTGTTCACTGGATTTTAAGTCCAGCGTGTCTACCAATTTCACCATCCGAGCGTTATATGACAGTGAGCGAAAAACGGGGCTCGAACCCGCGACCTCGACCTTGGCAAGGTCGCGCTCTACCAACTGAGCTATTTTCGCGTTTCAATTTCTTGTAAGAACTACAATACTTGACTTGTTCTGTATTGCGAGTGCAAATTTAAGACATTTATCCAGTTATACAAGTGTTTTTTGAAATTTTTTTCCGTTTATTTTCTAATCTTCTGATAACCTAATTGTTAAATATAAAAATTATTTTCTCACTAACATCCTTTTAATCTCATTGAGCTTCATCAGTGCTTCAACAGGAGTAATCGCATTGATATCAAGACTCAAAATCTCTTCTTTTATCTCCTCTAACAAAGGATCATCCAAATTAAAGAAACTCATTTGCATTTCATCACTAGCAGCCTTTACTCCATTGAGAGCATCACTGGAATGATTCTTCTCCAGTTTCTTCAACAACTTCTGTGCTTTCAAAATTACGGTCTGTGGCATTCCAGCCATTTTCGCCACATGAATTCCAAAACTATGTGCACTCCCCCCCTTTACCAGCTTACGAATAAAAAGAACAGTATCCTTTAATTCTTTTACCGCTACATTATAATTCTGTATCCTCGGCAACGAATCCGTCATTTCATTCAATTCGTGATAATGCGTCGCAAATAAGGTTTTTGGCTTTGATGGGTGTTCATGCAAAAATTCTGCTATAGCCCAAGCAATAGAAATTCCATCATATGTACTGGTCCCTCTTCCGATTTCATCTAGCAACACCAAGCTTCTGTCTGATATATTATTCAAAATCGAAGCCGTCTCATTCATTTCCACCATAAAAGTAGACTCTCCCATCGAAATATTATCGGAAGCCCCTACTCGGGTAAATATCTTATCTACGATTCCCATTCTAACACTATCCGCCGGAACAAAGCTTCCCATTTGAGCCAATAGCACAATTAAAGCCGTTTGTCTCAAAATAGCTGACTTACCCGACATATTGGGTCCTGTAATCATAATGATTTGCTGTGTTTCCCTATCTAAGAAAACATCATTAGCAATATAAGGAGTCCCCACTGGCAATTGCTTTTCAATTACAGGATGCCTTCCGTTTTTAATCTCTAACTCAAAAGTCTCATCTATTTCTGGGCAAACATATTGATTCTCGATAGCCAACTGTGTAAAGGAACACAAACAATCCAACTGAGCCACCAAATTAGCATTCATTTGAACCGGCTTAATATAGGTCGCAATCCACATAATCAATTGCTCAAAAAGTTCCGATTCAATTTTATGAATTTTCTCTTCAGCTCCTAAAATCTTCGTTTCATACTCTTTTAACTCTTCGGTAATATAACGTTCTGCATTGACTAAAGTCTGCTTACGAATCCACTCCGCAGGCACCTTGTCTTTATGAGTATTTCGAACTTCAATAAAATAACCAAAGACATTATTGAAGGAGATCTTCAAAGAAGAAATACCCGTTCGCTCAGACTCTCTTTTTTCAATTCCTTCTAGATATTCTTTTCCAGAGGTAGAAATAGCACGCAAATCATCCAACTCTTCACTAATCCCCTTGGCGATAGCATTCCCTTTAGCAATAGCTACAGGCGCATCTTGATTCAAGGTTACCTTTATCTTTTCTCTCAACAAATCACAACTGTGCAAACTATCCCCAATCACTTTTACAGCTACCTGCGGACTTTCAAGTGCCAAGGTTTTAATTGGAATAATAGCATCCAAAGACTCCTTTAAATACACTATTTCACGAGGCGAAACCTTTCCAGTAGCAATTTTAGATATCAAGCGCTCTAAATCAGAAATTTGCTTGATTTGATATTGAATACTCTGTAAAACTTCCGTGTTTGCTTTTAAATAAGAGACAACATCATGTCGGCTTTTAATTTTATCACTATTCTTTAATGGCAAAGCCAACCAACGTTTCAGCAAACGCCCTCCCATTGGCGATAGCGTTCTATCAATAACATCCAAAAGCGTTACAGCATTTGGATTATAACTATGATACAACTCTAGATTCCTAATGGTAAAACGATCCATCCAAACATAAGCATCTTCTGCAATACGCTGAATGGTTGTTATATGTTGTACTTTATTATGTTGTGTTTCTGATAAATAATACAAAATAGCTCCAGAAGCAATAATTCCCTCTTTCAACTCTTCAATACCAAAACCTTTTAAGGAAACCGTTTGGAAATGTTTGGTCAAGGTCTCTACAGCATAATCCTCCTTATAAATCCAATCTTCTAAATAAAAAGTATGGAATCTTTCTCCAAAAGCTGCTTTAAAATCGCCTTTATTATTCTTAGGCACCAATACTTCACTTGGACTAAAATTCTGCAATAATTTATCCACGTACTCTGCATTTCCCTGAGCCGTTAAAAACTCACCAGTAGATACATCCAAAAAGGAAATCCCTATATTTTTATTAGCAAAAGAAACCGCTGCCAAAAAGTTATTCGTTTTAGACTGTAGCACTTCATCGTTTAAAGAAACCCCAGGAGTTACCAGTTCAGTAACACCTCGTTTTACGATTGTTTTGGTCATTTTTGGATCTTCAAGCTGATCGCAAATAGCGACACGAAGCCCAGCTTTAACCAATTTTGGCAAATACGTATTAACAGAATGATGAGGAAAACCTGCCAGGGCAGTCTCCGTCTCAGAACCCGCACCTCTTTTGGTTAATGTTATACCTAGAATTTTTGAAGCTCTAATAGCATCTTCACCAAAGGTTTCATAAAAATCTCCTACTCTGAAAAGCAGACATGCATCAGGATATTTTCTCTTGATTTCGTTGTACTGTTTCATTAAAGGTGTTTCCTTCACCACTTTCTCTTTCGTTGCCAAATTACAATGTTTTTAAATGAAAAATTATGACAGCGAATTTAGAATATTTTAAAGGAATAACGAAGGCCTCAAAAATTAAAATATTTTAAGCTATTTTTAAGTTAAGATTTAAGATTTTTACATAGATTTGTTATCATAAAACACAAAGATTCTAAAACGATGAAAAAAATAATTTTATTCGCTATGTTAGCGATAGTAGGGATTACAGCTTCAAATGCTCAAACTACTAAAAAAGCTGCTACTAAAGCTGCAAAAATTGCAAAAGTTGAAGGAGCTGGAATGGCTTTCGAAACAGAAACTATCGATTACGGAACTATCGCACACAATGCAGACGGAAAACGTGAATTTGTATTTGTAAACAACGGAAACAAACCATTAATCATTACTAATGCACAAGGATCTTGCGGATGTACTGTACCAACAACTCCAAGAGAGCCAATTGCTCCAGGTGCAAAAGGTATTATTGGTGTAAAATATGCTACTGACAGAGTAGGTGCATTTACAAAAACGGTAACTGTTACTTCAAATGCTGCAGGACAACCAACAAAAGTACTTACTATTAAAGGTACCGTTTTACCAGATGCTGCTAAAAGCTAATCTGAAAACAAAATGAAATAAATGAAAAAGCTTCCTTATCTTTGGAAGCTTTTTTTATGACTTGAATGCAACACAAATGAGAAAACTTGAAAATAGCGAGCTAGACCGAAAATCAATTGAAGATTTTAAAAAATCAGACAAAACACCTCTAATTTTAGTATTAGACGACATTCGCAGCTTGCACAATATTGGTTCTGTCTTCAGAACTGCCGATGCTTTTTTGATTGAAAAAATAATTCTATGCGGTATCACGGCCACACCTCCCAATAAAGAAATTCACAAAACAGCGCTTGGCGCAACCGAAACTGTGACTTGGGAACACCACGAAAATGTATTGGAAGTTATTGAGAATCTTAAAAACGAAAACGTACTAACACTTGCCATTGAACAAGTGGAGAGTTCCATTTTCCTTCAAGATTTCAAAGTAACAGAAAATCAAAAATACGCCTTAGTTTTTGGAAATGAAGTTTATGGTGTTGCTCAAGAGGCGGTAGCGATTTGTGATGGCTGCATTGAAATTCCTCAATTAGGCACCAAACACTCCTTAAACATTGCAGTAAGCGCTGGAATTGTTGTTTGGGATTTGTTTCAAAAATTAAACTGGCCAAAAAACCTTTAAAAAGGTTCTTTTTCATTAAAAGACAACAGCAAATGAACATCGAAACGATTCGGGAAATTTGTCATCAACTGACTGCTACAACAGAGGATATCAAATGGGAGCATGATCTGGTATTTTCAGTAGGTACTAAAATGTTTTGTGTTGTTGGACTTGACCAGACACCAACTTCAGTCTCATTTAAAGTTCCAGAGGAGCAATTTGAAGAAATTAGCAACCAAGTTGGTTTTAAACCCGCCCCCTATACAGCTAGATACCACTGGGTTTTGATCGACGATATTTCGAGACTAAAAAAAACAACATGGGAAAAACACCTTCAACAATCCTATCAACTAGTTCAGGAAAAACTCACTATTAAACTAAGAAAGCAGCTCGGAATACGCTAATTTTTAAAGCTGCTCTTACCTTATTTTTTTCTGAATTTCACTCAGAATAAAAAGATAATCTTCATGCTTCTTTACAAAATCACGATCTGAGACATCAATAATCAAAACATTCAAATCAGTTTGCGATTTTATATATTCTAAATAACCATTATTGATTTTATCCAGATAATCAGCCGAGATGTTCTGCTCGTAATTTCTTCCGCGCTTTTTTATATTCTGTAACAGTCGTGCCGTATTTTGATACAAATAGACATACAAATCAGGCTTTGGCATTTCTTTGTAAATAATATCAAACAAGTTTCGATACAAGCGATATTCGTCTTCTGCAAGTGTAATCTTAGCAAAAATAAGTGATTTGAAAATATGATAATCTGCCACAATGAAATCTTTAAACAAATCAAATTGTGCCAAATCATCCGATAACTGCTGATAACGATCCGCTAGAAAAGACATCTCTAAAGGAAAAGCATAGCGATTCTGATCTTTATAAAACTTGGGTAAAAACGGATTGTCTGCAAACCGCTCCAAAACCGTTTTAGCATTAAAATCTTCCGCAATTTTATGTACTAAAGTCGTTTTTCCGGCACCAATATTTCCTTCAAAAGCAATATAATTGAATTGCTCTAATGGAATCTCCCCTAGTGGCTGCTTTAAATCCTGTACTACAGTACAAACGCTATCATCCTCACTAGTGGCAATTAATTCCCCTATCGATTTTTGAAACAGCGGATGTTTCCAATCCAACTTTAGATCTTGAATCGGAAGTAATACAAAATTTCGATTTTGCATTAAAGGGTGCGGCACTTTAAGCTTATC
This sequence comes from Flavobacterium sp. OHVDL-2026-0007, assembly GCF_059882335.1. NCBI lineage: Bacteria > Pseudomonadati > Bacteroidota > Flavobacteriia > Flavobacteriales > Flavobacteriaceae > Flavobacterium > Flavobacterium sp. OHVDL-2026-0007. Next base: position 3,875,230 of record NZ_CM187612.1, on the reverse strand, counting down.
CGAATCAATAATTTCCTCATCAAAAAGAATCACATCAATATCGATAATCCGAGATTGATACCCTTCTTGATTCGATCGAATTCGTCCTAAAAGTTTTTCTATTTTTAAAACCTGAGTCAGTATTTTTTGAGCAGATAAATTACTGTGCAGCAACAAGGCACAATTATAAAACGCATCGCTTTCAAACCCCCAAGCAGGAGTCTCATATAGTTTTGAAACCTTAATTACGGTCCCCACTTCCTGATGTATTCTCTCGATACAACTTTCGATGTTGGCTAACCGATCTCCTTGGTTACTGCCTATAGATAAAACGACTTGATGCTGTGATTTCATAATAAATGCAAATTAACTAAAACTATTTCAGAAATACCTACATTATTTACACGAAGACTTAGAAGTTTCCAATTACCTCAAAGGTCTCTTTTTTATCTTTGTTCTGGGCGACACGGTTTAAAAAAAACGTTAATTCGCTAGTGAGTGGCAGCTGATTTTGACTGGCCCAAAATTGGGCTGCGTAAGGAAATTTCACTTTAAAAATATCCCTGTCCATGGACAAATTTGAATCTGCTTTTTCAGTCACAAAACTGTTAGTTACAAAGAAATTGGTCGCATAATCATACGACGCTTTTAGTCCATTTTCCTTTCCAAGCAATTCCACTTTTACATTGGAGTTGGCGTGACTCAAATAGTATTTGTTCCCACCCGTACTTTTTTTGTAATTTGATGTTCTTTTAAAACTGATTGTCCTATACTCCACCTTGCCCTCTTTTTGAAAGGGTACTTGATCTGCATCATCATAAAAATCAAAATAGGTTTCTACAATCGCATAATCCGCTTTATTGATTATAAAATATCCACTTGTTTTTTGCTTCATCACATTGGGCTCTTTTTTAACAAAGTTGATTTTAAAATAGTCCCCTGTTACATTTTTCTCTTGAGTAAATTCAAATTCTTCAAGATTTAGATGAATCAACGCATTCAAGTCAAATAACTTTTCGAAACTTTGAAATTGAAAATAAACAAAGTCCGTTTTCTCTGTAATCCCTACTTTTCTCATATTCAAAACTTCGACCGTGCACTTATTATCCGGCTGGCTCTTGGTTTTAAAAATAGCTTTTCGAGAAACCTTCCCATAGATATCCTGAAGTCTAGAAATTTCATCGTTTCGTTTTAAAGTACACCTCAAAAAAAAGCGCTCACTATAGGGCTCTAAAGCATAGTTATCCTTCATTTTCGAATAGGCTTTCTTTAGAATAGCCACTTCCTGTCCAATGACCACTTCATCTAGTGTTATACTGTTGCTTTGCAGAAAAATAGTATCCACATTTTTCACACTTTCAAAACTGATTTTTTTATCCTGATACCCAATTAAGCTAAAATTTATTTCATCTTCATTTGAAATAAAAGAAAACACGCCTTCTTGATTGGTTAACGAATTATCTTTTTCATTGTAGACGTTAACTTTGTCCAAGACCTGTTTGGTTACTTGATCAGCGACCACTTTTTTGACCAACCTATTTTGCGCTCCAGCAATAAATGGCAAAAGGCAAACCATCATTAAAAAAACATTTTTTACTTGCATCTTATCAGCCGTTATATGGGTCAAATATAAAATATTAAGCTCTAAAACAATACTTATCTTACAAAATATCCTATCTTTATTCTGAACGTTATAAAAGGCAAAAATTATATCTATTGATCAAATCGCGCATCGATATTCATTTCTTTTTAGATTATATTTGTAACAAACCAGCCATTTTCGCTACTTATTAAAAAAATGTATTTATGAAATTTCTAGGAAACATTCTATCCACTGTCATCGGTATTTTTGTATTTATTATGGTATTCTTTTTTGGAGCCATACTCATCGGAGCTATTTTTGGCGGCGACGAAACGGTTTCCGTAAAATCGGATTCGGTTATCGAATTAAATCTGAAAGAAATTAAAAATGATTATGCTGGGAAATACAAAGATCCTTGGGTGACTATTTTTTCAGAGCAAAAAGGAATTGGCTTAGTGGATGTCCTCAATGCTATTGAAGCAGCAAAAAAAGATGACAACATCAAAGGAATCTCCATATTAAATGATCAATCTTCACTGGGCTTAGCGCAATATAAAGACCTAAGAAATGCGCTGGAAAGCTTTAAAAAGTCAGGTAAATTTGTTCTGGCCTATGCCAATACCTACTCTCAAAAGGAATACTACTTAAACTCTGTAGCCAATACCATTTATTTAAATCCTGCTGGAGACTTAGATTTCAAGGGACTTTCCTCTGAAATTATGTTTTATAAAGATTTCCAAGATAAATCAGGTATTCATATGGAAGTAATTCGCCATGGAAAATACAAAAGTGCCGTTGAACCCTTTTTAGAAAACAAAATGAGCGATGCCAATAGAGAACAAATGACGGCTCTTTTAAACTCTATTTGGACCACCGTTTCTACCGACATTTCAAAAAGCAGAAATATTCCCGTTGCTAGATTAAACCAAATCGCAAACGGACTCTTAGCCAGAACTCCAGAAATGGCTAAAACAGAACATTTAGTTGATATAGTAGCCTACGAAGATGTTTACCACAATGCCATTAAAAAAGCATTGAAAGTAACAGACGACGAGGATTACAATAAAATTTCGATTTCAGATTATACACAAAATAATATCACTACCGCCTTAACAGAAACTGCTGCCGATCAAATTGCCATTATATATGCCCAAGGTGAAATTGAAAGTGGTGAAGGAGATGTAACGGTCATTGGGGAAGGTTCTATCCGTCGCTCTTTACAAGAGGCTAGAAAAAATGAAGATGTAAAAGCTATTGTACTTAGAATTGACAGCCCAGGTGGAAACGCTTTAACTTCGGATTTAATTTGGAGAGAAATCGAAATTACTAAAAAAACAAAACCTATTGTGGTCTCTATGGGGAACTATGCTGCTTCTGGTGGGTATTATATTGCGTGCAACGCTAACAAAATTTTTGCTGAAAGCAACACCATTACAGGATCAATTGGCGTTTTTGGAATCCTACCTAACTTTAGTCCATTAGCTACTAAATTAGGAATTAATACTGAGCGAGTAAAAACACATGAAAATGCAGCCAATTACAGCCCTTTCATACCGATAGACGAAAAATTTAAAGCCTTTACATTAGAAGGAGTTGAACAGATTTACAACACTTTTGTAACCCATGTTGCCCAAGGAAGAAAAATGACTTTTGCACAAGTAGACGCCATCGCACAAGGAAGAGTTTGGTCTGGAACTCAAGCCTTACAAATTGGCTTAGTCGATAAAATTGGAGGCCTAAATGATGCCATTGCTGAAGCAGCCAAAATAGCCAAAGTAAAAACCTATAGCACACAAAATTATCCAGAATACGACAAAACATTCAATGATATTTTACATAAATTACCTTTTGCACAATCCAAAGAAGCCTTTATAAAAGAAGAAATTGGCGAAGAAAACTATCTTTTAATTGAACAAGTAAAAAAATTGCAAAAACAACAAGGAGTTCAAGCCATAATGCCTTTCGGGATCAATATCAAATAATTCAATTTAGCAAAATGAAAAACGTATTGATCTTGATCAGCCTGTTCTTTGCAACAGTCAGCCAGGCACAAGCTAAAAAACAAATTGGTTTTGAGGAATCTAACGTGATCTTAAAAATCAATATCGACCAGCTCTTTGGTACGCTTACACTTCCAGATAGTCAAAAAAAGTGTCCAGTTGCCCTACTAATTTCGGGTTCAGGCCCTACTGATCGCAACGGAAATAATCCGATGATGAAAAACAATTCCTTAAAAATGCTGGCAGAAGTGTTGGCTAAAAACGGAATTGCGTCATTGCGATATGACAAACGAGGGATTGGCGAGAGTAAAGCCGCTGCCACTACTGAGCACAGTTTAGTATTTGAAAACTATACTGAGGATGCCAAAAGTTGGGTCAACCTACTCAAACAAGACAAGCGCTTTTCGCAATTAATCATTATCGGACATAGTGAAGGATCACTAATTGGCATGATGGCTGGAGCAAAAGCAGATAAATTCATATCTATTGCAGGAGCAGGTGACTCGGCAGATCAAATTCTAAAAGCACAAATAGCATCGAAGTCTAACAAACAAATTGAGGACTTAACTTTCCCCATCATTGATAGTCTAAAAAGTGGGAACACAGTTAAAAAAGTAGATCCCATGCTAAACGCTCTTTTCAGACCTAGCATTCAACCTTATTTGATTTCATGGTTTAAATACAATCCCCAAACAGAAATTAAAAAATTAAACATCCCTATTCTTGTCGTACAAGGAAACAAGGATGTACAAGTAAGCGTAAAGGATGCTAAAAATTTATCCCAGTCCAATTCAAACGCTGAATTATTGATCGTGGACAAAATGAATCATATTATGAAAATTATTGAGGGCGATCAGCAGGCCAATATGGAGAGTTACAACAATGAGACCTTACCCCTCTCTGAAACAATGACCTCAAAAATTGTTTCCTTTATTCAAAAAAAATAAAATCATCGAATAGGAGTCCGCTTGAATTATCACTCAAGCGGATTTTTTATTTAAGAAACCCTTTTCTTAGCATAACACTCTTTTTACATTAAAGAATCGACTTAAAATTAACTCAAGCTTAATTTTTAAATAACACTTTTTACAGGCTATCGTATTTATTTTAGCAAAAAAATAAACACAAAATTGAGCCCTCAAATATCCTCTTCTTCTCTGTTCTTGCCGCGGTACTTTTTGCCGGCAGCAAACAAGTGAAGATACCTTTCATTACAAACATCAGCTGTCGCAAATGAAGCTTTAAAATAGCCGCTCCATGCTCTGCTGTTGTAGTCGAACTGTAAAATGATGGTTCTAACTGAAAAAGAAACAGTCTTTAGGAGTTGGAAACGATCCTTACCAGGATACGGAAACGCTCTGTAACATTAAGAAAGAAAAACACTTTCTGGAGCCCCATAACAAGCTCCACTACGCTATAAAACAATGGTTTCACGCCACACGAATTATTTATTTTTTTTTTGGAATAGCTTGCCCACAATCGAAATCCGATTAACGGCAGGCTATTTTTTATGAAAACTTTACGCAAAAACTACACGATAAAAGTCTATTTTTGCAAGAATAGTACATCTAAACCTTCGTTTTAACCTCTCAAATCTGCATTCGTTATGTTGAAGAAAATTTTAAAAATATCAGCAATTGTTCTTGTGGTCCTTGTTGCTAGCCTTTTTGCTATCCCCTATTTTTTCAAAGATCAAATCAAAGCAAAAATAGCAGAAGCCATCAATAAAAGTGTCGATGCTAAAGTAAGTTTTACCGAGGCCGACTTAAGCCTGTTTAAAAACTTCCCCAATGCTACTGTTGCCATCGAGAAATTGGTCATTATAAACAAAGCGCCCTTTGAAGGAGACACTTTAGTATCGCTTGGCGAACTCAATTTAAAAATGAGCATCAAAGAACTTTTCAAAGGAAAAGAAGAACCTCTAAACATTCAAGGAATTAGTTCTCAAAATGGTTTAATCAATATTATATTTAATGAAGATGGTGTTGGAAACTTCGACATCGCCTTAAAAGACCAAGACAAAACCGCCAAAGACGATAAGAGCAAGCCTCTTTCTTTGAAAATTCAAAATTACAAAGTCGAAAATTTTACTTTCCGATACCTAGATCAACGCTCAAAAATCAAAATGGTTGTGGATAGTTTAAATCATGAAGGAACTGGTGATTTTACCAATTCAAAATTAGACTTAGCTACAAAATCAACTGCCAATGTTTCTTTCGATATCGATAAAATCAATTACATGAAAAATGTAAAACTGACTTTAGATGCCGTATTGGGAATCGATTTAGAACAGAGCAAATATACCTTTAAAGAAAACAAGGCCTTAATTAATCAATTGCCATTAGAATTTGATGGTTTTATTCAGATGGTTGACGCAGGACAGAATTACGATTTGAAATTCAAAACGCCAACCTCATCCTTTACCAATTTCTTAGGCTTAATTCCATCTGTATATGCCGCTAGTTTAAAGGACGTAAAAACAACTGGTGATTTTACTGTAGTGGGTTTTGCAAAAGGACAACTGACAGACACTACCGTGCCAAAATTCAATATTGAGATTGCATCAAATAATGCTTCTTTTCAATACCCTAACTTACCGAAATCCGTTCAGAATATTGTCATCGACACCAAAATCATCAACGAAACTGGGATTTTAAATGACACTTATGTGAATTTAGACAAATTATCTTTTAGAATCGACCAGGATGTTTTCACTGCCAAAGCAAACATTAAAAACATTACCGAAAATCCGTTTGTGAATGCTGCCCTAAAAGGAACAATCAATTTAGCTAATCTTTCGAAAGCGTATCCAATTAAGATAGACAAACCTTTAACCGGAATTTTAAAAGCGGATGTTAGTACACAGTTTGATATGGCTTCAGTTGAAAAAAGCCAATATCAAAACATCAAAAATGCTGGAACAATGAGTTTATCTGGATTTAAGTATACAGATGAAAACAACAAATCAATGAATATCAGCACTGCTTTGGTAGAGTTCAATCCAAGTACCATTAACTTAAAACAATTTAATGCGACCACAGGAAAAAGTGATTTAAGCATTAACGGGGTTCTGGAGAATTTCTACGGATTTATGTTTAAAAAACAAGAACTGAGAGGAAACTTCAACATGAGTTCCAATCAATTAGCTGTAGATGATTTCATGACCGCTGGCGCAGGAGCAACGACAAGCGCCAAAGCGAAACCAACGGAAGCCATGAAAATACCCGCTTTTCTAAATTGCACGCTAAACGCCAAAGCCACTACTGTTTTATATGACAATTTAAAACTAAAAGACGTATCTGGTAAATTGATTGTAAAAGATGAAAAGGCTACTCTAGAGAATTTCAAAACAGCTATTTTTGGTGGAACGATCGCCCTAAATGGTGCAGTTTCTACAAAAACAAAAGTCCCTACCTTTGACATGAATCTAGGCTTTACTCAAGTAGATATTGCCCAAACTTTTACCCAATTGGACATGATGAAAAAGATTGCTCCATTAGCGGGAATCATCAACGGTAAATTGAATTCTAACGTAAAATTGAACGGTAATTTAAATGCCACCGAACTAACCCCTGACCTAAAATCCATTTCAGGAGACTTATTAGGCCAATTACTCTCCTCGACACTAAATGCAAAAAATTCAACTTTACTAAATGCATTAGGTGCTAACCTTAAATTCATCGACGTCAATAAATTGAATTTAAACGACTTAAAAATGGCTTTGAGTTTTGAGAACGGAAAAGTAAATGTTAAGCCATTTGATATCAAATACCAAGACATTAAAGTTACAGTTGGCGGAACTCACGGTTTTGACCAAACGATGAATTATACCCTTAAACTAGATGTTCCAGCGAAGTATTTAGGAACGGAAGCCAATGCTTTTCTAGCTAAAATGTCTCCAGCTGATGCAGCAAAACTTCAAAATATTCCGATAAATGCTATAATTTCAGGTAACTTTTCAAATCCAAAAGTATCCACTGATATGAAAAGCGCTATTTCTAATCTAGCCTCGCAAGTGGCTAATCAGCAAAAAGAAAAACTGACCCAAAAAGGAACTTCAGCACTAACGGATCTCATTAATAAAAACACTAAAGCAAAGGACACTACCAAGGCAGCTGCTACAGAAAAAGAAAAAAACACTCAAGAAGTCACCAAAAAAGCAAGTGATTTATTGAATGGCTTATTTAAAAAGAAAAAATAATCTACATAAAAATGCCCCCAAATTGTGTCTAACATTTTGGGGGCATTTCATTTATAAATTGCCTTTTTTATATCGCCTTTGAAAAGACGGTGCCTTTTGCACTATTCAAGATGGCGTTTATGGCTTTAAAATAATCGTCTTTAGTATAGGAATGAACATCAACCCCTATACTGCAATTGTCATAGGGCTCATATTTCTTTAAGTTTGAAACTGAAAACAATCCAATTGTTGGCGTCTGAACCGCACTTGCCAAATGCATAATGCCACTATCAGCTCCAATAAACAAATCGACATTCGCCATAACCGAACCCATTTCGCGAATATCTTTACTATAAAATGTAGGGGCTAAAAATCCAATTTGAGAGACATTTTCTATCGGTAGTATTTCAATAATATTACAATTTTTATATTCCGTTTTGAGCTGGGTATAAAAATCTTCCCACCAAGTTTCCGACAAACATTTTGCTCCCGTGGCATACGTAAACAAACAGATCGTCCTTTGGTCATTAGGAACCAAGTCGTTTAAAATTTTCTTTCCCTTGGCAATTTCGGATGTAGTTAACCTAAGATCTAAAGGTTTAATTACTTTATTACTTTGAGCAAACCCTAGTTGACTCAAATAATACCGTAGGTTGTAAACTGGATACTTTGCGATATGCTCCGCATCCTCTTTTACCGTTTGAACTCCCTGTACTAAATCTCCAAAAAACTTGTACTTAGCATTAGAAAATTGAACAGCCAAACGTCCTGATGAAGAATTTTGATCAACATTGATCACCATATCATATTTTCGCCTTTTTATAGAGATCCACACTTTAGCGTATTGCACTATACTTTTGAATGGTTTTCTGGGCAAATAAATAATGTTCTCGATGGTATCGTACTGCTGGAAAACAATAGGAGCTAAAGTCCCCTTAACAAATAAGTCTATCTTACAATTGGGAAACATTTCACTGACTTCCTGAACAAGAGGTGTGATTAATAATAAGTTTCCTAACCTTGCATTAGGTCTGCAAATTAATACCCTTTTGATCTCGGTTTTATCCACCAAAACAATATTTTGCCCTGACTTTGCCTTTCCAATATTCTTAGTGATACTGCGCATAAAGCGACGGCGAAAACCATTTATGCTTTTTAAAATTCCCATTTTATAAATAATTTATTGATTGGTGTTCTCCTTTTTAAATTCAAAAAAAACTAAGTTTTTATTTTTCAACAAAACTAAGTTCTCCTCTTATCTAAAATTAAAATCTTCTAATAAATAATCATTATAAAATTGTAATCAAATGTTTCACAATTCAAAGTACAATTAGTTCAAAAACAACTGCACAAATATACTATTTTATTGTAAATCAAAGCCTTAATAATTCGCCAATTCTTTCTATGAACTACACTACGATGTCGACCACATAACCTTCAGAGCCACGAACATTAAAAACGGTACCATTTTCGAATAGTAAATATTGCCCTTTAATCCCTGTCAATTTACCTTTAAAAGAAGGTGATTTATCTAAATTCAAACTATTAACCTTAGCTGGATAACTTAAAACGGGATAGTGCAACTCATACAAATCATTCTTCTGGGCATAAAAATACTCTTGCACTTCTGCCGGAATCAAACTTTCAACCTTTGCTTTTTCAGCAATTAAATCGAATGATTCTGCCGTATTTTGAAGCATTTTTCTCCAATTAGTTTTATCCGCATAATGGTCTTTTAGTGCTACTTCGGTAATACCCGCCAAATAGCGATTAGGCACCTCAACAATAGCGATCGCTTGTGTCGCTCCTTGATCAATCCAACGAGTTGGCACCTGTGTTTTACGCGTCACCCCTACTTTAACTTCACTAGACAAAGCCAAATACACGATATGAGGTTGTAATTGCGCTTGCTGCTCGTAGGCCAAATCTCGATCTTCGATTCCTAAATGTGCTGTACTCAACTCCGGTTTCATAATCCAATCCCCAACAGCTGCACTAGAATAAAAACACTCATAACAAAAACCTTGTCGGTATATTTTTTTCTTTTTACCACAATTCAAACATTGATACCCCACAAAATTAATTTCAATTTCTTTATTTAACAGCTGGTTTACATGGATAAAACTATCTTCAAAAACCAAATAGTATTGAATAGGATCCCCAATTTCAGTTTGCATTTTTGTAAGTACGCCTTGATATGTCATTGTCTTTTAGATTGCTTATTTAAGTGATTAGGTTCTAGATTTTCTTCTTAAAATTCAGAATTTTAAGCTTTAAAATTCGTTTTCAGAATTGGAATCTTTACCGGAAATAAAATTGTTTTTTATAAAAAAACACTATTTTTGATACAACGACAAAGTTAGTATTTGTCGATCGATATTCAAATCTTATATTTATGAGTTTTGCGCTAATGGCAAAATTCCGAAATCTAAAATCTAAAATCATACATGCCCTTATCTATCATCAACTCGTTTGCCTCTTGGGTCCTCAAACAAAGGATACATCAAATAGAACTTTTTCTAAAATATCCAAATGAAGTTCAAGAAGAACTGTTGTTAAATTTACTGCAGTCTGCAGAAAACACGGTGATTGGGAGACAATATGAATTTGCATCGATAAAATCCTACTCCACTTTTATCGAAAGAGTGCCTATTGCCACTTACGAAGAATTGCAGCCTTTAATTGAACGCACTCGTCAAGGAGAGCAAGGTGTGTTTTGGGAAACTCCTATAAAGTGGTTTGCTAAATCAAGTGGCACTACGAATGCCAAAAGTAAGTTTATCCCCGTAAGTAATGAAGCTCTTGAAGATTGTCATTACAAGGGCAGTAAAGATTTACTTTGTTTGTATCTGAACAATAATGAAGATTCTGAATTGTTTTTAGGCAAAAGTCTCCGCTTAGGCGGAAGCTCACAGATCTATGAAAACAACAATACTTTCTTCGGTGATTTATCGGCTATATTAATTGAAAACATGCCAATATGGGCGGAATTCAGTAGCACACCAAGCAGTAAAACTTCGCTTATGAGCGAATGGGAAACAAAAATTGCCGCTATTATAAACGAAACCAAAAATGAAAACGTAACCAGTTTTGCTGGAGTTCCTTCTTGGATGTTGGTTTTGATGAATAAGGTTTTAGAAAATACTGGTAAAGAAAGTTTACTAGACATCTGGCCTAATCTAGAAGTTTACTTTCACGGAGGGGTCAGCTTCTCTCCATACAAAGAACAATACAAGAAAATCCTACCTAGTAAAGATTTCAAATATTACGAAATATACAACGCTTCTGAAGGCTTTTTTGCCATTCAGGATTTAAACAATTCCAGCGACTTATTGTTAATGTTGGATTATGGCATTTTCTATGAATTTATTTCAATGGACAGCTTTGGAACTCCCAACCAAAAAGTGGTTCGTTTAGCTGATGTTGAATTAAATAAAAACTATGCCATTGTCATTACGACCAATTCTGGATTATGGCGCTATTTGATTGGTGATACAGTTCGTTTTACTTCCCTAAATCCGTATAGAATTCGAATTACAGGAAGAACCAAACATCATATTAATGTTTTTGGAGAAGAGCTTATGGTCGAGAATACCGATCAAGCGATTGCCAAAGCCTGCCAACTTACCCAAACCGAAGTGATCGATTACACAGTGGCTCCTATTTTTATGGAAGGCAAAGAAAAAGGTGCACATGAGTGGATGATTGAATTCAAGAAAAAACCTGCTGATGTTGGACTTTTTCAAAAAGTTTTGGATGAAACATTACAATCTTTAAACTCTGATTACGAGGCCAAACGCCACAACAACATGACCTTAAACCCTTTGGTAATCAATGTTGCCCGCGAAAACTTGTTTTACGACTGGCTTAAAGAAAGAGATAAGTTAGGGGGACAACACAAAATCCCTAGACTTTCGAATCAACGCGATTATTTAGAGCAGTTGAAGGAGATGTAGTTTTTATCTGCACCTTCACCTCAACATTAACCATAAAATAAATCTCCATAAAACACCTTATTAAGGACTGCTTTATGGAGATTTATCATTTCTAATGTATCGACTACTACATCATATCAATATACCTATCGTGATATCCTAAAAGATATAAAACACCATCAAGACCCAAACTAGAAATTGAGGTAGAGGCATTTTCTTTTACTTTAGGTTTTGCGTGAAAGGCGATTCCTAAACCTGCTAAATTAAGCATTGGCAAATCGTTGGCTCCGTCTCCAACTGCAATAGTCTGATTGATGTGGATTCCTTCTTTCTCTGCAATAGCGGTAAGGTATTCGGCTTTCTTTTGTCCGTCTACTATATCCCCTAAATATTTACCGGTTAATTTACCATCTTTGATCTCCAATTGATTGGCATGAACATAATCGATCCCCAATTCTTTTTGCAGATATTCTCCAAAATAGGTGAACCCACCTGATAAAATAGCGGTTTTATAACCATAATATTTTAAAGCTTTCATCAAACGATGTGCCCCTTTTGTAATCGGTAGTTTTTCAGCAACAGATTGTAAAACATCTTCACTTAAACCTTCTAACAAGGCCATACGCTGCTTAAAACTTTCGTTAAAGTCGATTTCACCGTTCATAGCAGATTCCGTAATGGCTCTTACTTGCTCCCCTACTCCATTGAGTTCTGCTAATTCATCGATTACTTCCGTTTGAATTAAAGTAGAATCCATATCGAAGCACACCAAACGTCTGTTTCTTCTGTAAATATTATCCTCTTGAAATGAAATATCAACATCTAAAGTTCTTGAAATCTCCATGAAACTAGCCGTCATCGCGATCTTATTGACCACATCTCCCGTTAACGATAACTGTATACAAGAACGAGGATATTCCTCTGTTTCAACAACAGAAGTTCTACCAGTCAATCGTATAATAGAGACAATATTTAAATTCTGATCAGACAATAGCTTAGCCACGGCTGCCAATTGTGAAGCGGCTAATTTCTCCCCTAAAATATTAACAATATAACGTTGCTTAGATTGCGTTTTTACCCACTTTTCATAGTCCTCTATAGAAATGGGTATAAACTTCACCTTCACTTCTAATTCATAGGCTTTAAACAACAAATCTTTTAAAACTGGCCCAGAACTAGAACCTGCTTCAACCTCAAACAAAATCCCTAAAGAAAGCGTATCGTGAATATCGGCCTGTCCTATATCTAAAATAACCGCATCGTACGTAGCCAATACTGCTGTTAAACCCGCTGTTACTCCAGGCTTATCATGCCCTGAAACTTTTAATAAAATAATCTCTTTATCTTCTGCTGCCATTTTATCTGTGTTGTTTTGGAAGCCACAAAAATCGGCAATCTATTGTTGATAAAAAAGAATATACTTTGTTTTCTTCTATAGAAAAAACACAAATCCGCAGGATTTATTTAAATATCCCAAGCTTTGGCTTTTGCCAGTAAAATACAGCATCAAATGCTACTGCAAAAGAAAAAGAGATTATGCTGAACCATTAACAAAACAAGCAAGCCTTGTCCTTAAATGATCTACATAATCTCCTCTAAAATAATTCGATAGTACTTATTTCAATTAAGTACCCGGTATGTTCTCATCAAAGTTGACCATCCAGCCAATGCCAAATTTATCGGTAAACATCCCAAAATAAGCACCCCAAAAGGTTTTACTCATTGGCATAAAAGCATTTCCTCCAGCGGAGAGCCCGTTGAAAATTCTATCTGCTTCAGCTGTACTTTCTACATTGATTGAGATTGAAAAATTACCGCCAAAAGCCACATCACCTGATTGCTTGTTACTATCACTACCCATTAAAATGGTATTCCCTATTGGCAATGAAACATGCATGATTCTATTGGCATCTTCCTCTGCTATCTCGCCGCAGCCTCCATTTTCGTCTGCTGGCATATCTTTAAACTTTCCGATATACGGAAATTCTCCTCCAAAAACTGATTGATAAAATAGAAATGCTTCTTCGCAATTTCCATTAAAAATTAAATAAGGGTTTACTGCTGTCATGATACTAATTTTTAATTGTTTGTTGTTAGAACTATATTTTGGGATTACTTTACCTCCGAAAGCTGTTTTACCACTTCTAATCCGCTAGGAAAAGTGGTTTTAAAATAATCACTATATTTTTCAAGCGTATCCACTTTCGCCTCGAGCACAGTAAAACCATCCTCTTGGGTCAATCGATAAGTCTCCATTGAACCTGTCCACTGCGCAGTCTCAGCATCAATGGGCATTTCTTTAAAATCTTTCAATCCACTAATATGTTTGAATGCCATATACTCGTTGGGTATTTTGGTTTCAATAATACTATTCATTCCTTCCCCGTTTGGATTCAGAAAATGAATTTTACCTCCTTCCTCCCAATTGGTCTCCACATAAGTCCCTTCGCAAAAAGCAGCTGTCCATTTTCTATAGGTTTCGTCTTCCCATAAAACATCCCAAACTTTTTCACGTGGTGCTTTAATCTTTATTTTAAAATCTAATGTTTCCATACCTATTTTCCTTACGATAATTTACTGAAATCCATAAACAATACATTCCAACGATGCCCATCTAAATCAGCAAAACCACAGCCGTACATCCAGCCTTGGCTTTCAGCAGGTGGAGCGAAAATAGTTCCGCCCGCTTCTTTTACCTTCATGGCTAACTGGTCAACCTCTGCAGCGCTTTCCGCATCAATGGAAATCAAAACCTCTGAGCTTGTTTGCGTATCGGTTAGTGGGTTCTGAGAGAAACTTGCAAAAAGCGATTCCTCAAAAAGCATTACCACAAAATTTCCTTCGCCCACCACCATACAAGTCGAGCTTGGTGTGTCGTGTTCATCATTAAAAGAGAATCCTATTTTTGAGAAAAAAGCTTTTGATTTTGCCACCTCTTTTACCGGCAAATTCAGCCATATTTGTTTGGTCATTTTTTTGATGTTTTTACTATTATTAAAGCCTAGCGGCGATCCTCGTTAACCTAAACTATATTCCTTCTTTAAAGAAAAAAAGCACAAAACCGTTGCTCCTTATGCTATTCTAATTTTGCTCTACGTAGTTTTTAAAATTATCCATAATGGCCTGCCAACCTCCACGTTGCATCTCTTCTGGATTTTGTGTTTCAGGATCAAACTTTTCAATTATTTCAATTCCATTTGGTGTTTGAGCAAAACTAATTTCAACCTTTCTACCATCTCCCATGACATATTCAATGGCTTTGTTTTTTTTTACCAAAGTATATTCCCCTTCAAAATCAAAACTCATGCTGCCATCTTTGGCCGCCATAGTCGATTTGAATTTACCACCTTCTCTTAGATCATTATCAGCGTAAGGCGTATGCCAATCTGGAGAAGCAAAGCTCCATTTTGTAATATGTTCAGGTAATGTCCAAAAGTCCCACACTTTATCCAGCGATGCCTTAATTGTATTTTGTACTGTTATCATATCCTATTAGTGCTATATTAAAATTAAAGTTGTTTGGGTATTTGGGTTTCGTCTATAAAAGAAAACTCCCAGTGATGCCCCTCTAAATCAAAAAAAGAGCGGTAATACATCCAACCATAATCTTTGGCCTCTCCGTATTGAGTTGCTCCATTTTGTATGGCCTTTTCAATAATTTCATTTACTTTTTCTCGACTTTCGATTTGAACTGAAACGATTACTTCATTCGTAGTGGCAGCATTGCATAATTCTTTAGAGGTAAAAGTTTTATAAAACTCCTCCAATAATAACATAACACTAATGTTCTTAGCTATAATCAAGCAAGCTCCCTTATCATTTGTAAATTGAGGATTGAATGAAAAACCTAAGTGGGTAAAAAATGCCTTTGACCGATTTAAATCTTTTACAGCAAGATTTAAGAAAATTTTTGCTTCCATTTTGATATAAAATTACAAATTACTACAAACAAATATAAAGCATTAACAGCTGTCCTTGACTACTTTAGAAGTCAAATTTGGGGTCATTTAAGACAAAACGTGTACTTTTGTATCGGCACCGATCCTTAAAAAAAGAACAAGTCATGAGCAAAAAAGTTGGATTAATCGTTCCGCACGATTACAAATTACTAAGTATAGCCGCTATTCTTGAAGTTTTCGAAACCGCAAACAAACTGCATGTTGAGGGTGAAAAACCTTTTGAGATCTTTCTATTTCAATCCACTGAACAAATAGAACAGGAAAAGCTTTTTAATTATACCGTTAACGCCATACAAACCTCCGATCAGAAACTGGAACTCGTTTTAGTGCCGGCCTTTACAACAGACGACATGAGAGGTATGCTTTTAAAAAACAGTTCTTTCATTCCTTGGCTGAAAAAACAACATGAATTTGGAGCAGAAATTGCCAGTTTCTGTACAGGCGCTTTTTTACTTGGGGCCTCAGGGTTATTAGACGAAAAACTAGCCACCACCCATGTGGATGCTTGTAGTGCTTTTAACCAATCCTTTCCCCTAGTAAATTTAAAACCAGAAGAAACCTTAACTGCGGACGGAACACTGTACACCAGTGGCGGATCCACCTCCTCTTTTCACTTACTGATTCTTTTGATCCAAAAATACTGCGGAAATGAGATAGCCGTTCAAATTGCCAAAATTTTCGCCATTGATTTGAACCGACACAAACAAAGTTATTTTAGCACTTTTCGACCCAACCACCTTCATAATGATTCTTTGGTTGCACAATTACAGCACAAAATAGAAAACCAATACAGTACCATCGAAAAACTAGAAGAAGTCACCAAAGATATTCCGACAAGCACCCGTAATATGACCCGTCGATTTAAACAAGTGGTCGGTATTCCACCCATAGAGTATTTGCAAAACATACGCGTAGAAAGCTCTAAGAAATACTTAGTGCAGACCCAACTTTCCATTTCAGAAATCATCGAAAAAACAGGTTACAATGATCCCAAGGCCTTTAGAAAAGTATTCTACAAAATGGTGGGTATGAAACCAATTGAATATCGAGAAAAATTCAAAGTACAGTAGCATCAGTCTCTAAAAGACATAAAAAAACCTGTCCAACTAAATGAACAGGTTTGCTTTATAAAAATCAATTGCTACTTAAGAAGCAATTTCCATTCTTTTCAATAAATTCTTATTTAAGGTATGTTTTGCATAATCTTGATCGATAGTCAAAACCTTATCATCTGAACTTGGCAATTCATACATCGCATCTGTTAAGATAGCCTCGCATAAAGAACGCAATCCACGTGCTCCTAATTTGTATTCTAAAGCTTTATCCACAATAAAATCTAATGCTTCATCGGTAATATTGAATTCAACATCATCCATCAAGAACAACTTTTGATATTGTTTGATTAAGGCATTTTTAGGCTGTGTCAAAATAGCACGCAACGTTTCTCTATCCAAAGGATCCATATGAGTTAAAACTGGCAAACGACCAATAATCTCTGGGATCAATCCAAAATCTTTAATGTCTTTTGGGATAATGTATTGCAACAAATTGTCTTTATCAATATTGTCTACATTTTTAGAAGTAGAGTACCCTACTGCTTGACGGTTCAAACGTTTAGAAATAATACGCTCTACTCCATCAAAAGCCCCTCCTGCGATAAACAAGATGTTTTGAGTATTCACCTCAACAAATTTTTGATCCGGGTGTTTACGACCTCCTTTTGGTGGTACGTTTACAACCGTTCCTTCTAACAATTTCAATAAGGCCTGTTGAACACCTTCACCAGAAACATCACGAGTTATAGATGGATTATCACTCTTACGGGCGATTTTATCAATTTCATCAATAAATACGATTCCTCTTTCGGCTTTGGCTACATCATAATCAGCCGCTTGTAGCAAACGTGTCAAAATACTTTCCACATCTTCTCCTACATAACCTGCTTCTGTAAGTACTGTCGCATCCACGATAGCCAAAGGAACATCTAACATTTTAGCAATGGTTTTAGCCACTAATGTTTTTCCTGTTCCGGTTTGCCCTACCATAATGATATTACTTTTTTCGATCTCTACTTCGTCATCCAGCTGTTGCTGCATTAAACGTTTGTAGTGATTGTAAACCGCAACCGACATTACTTTTTTAGTTTGATCTTGACCAATAACATATTGATCTAAGAACGCTCTAATTTCTTTTGGTTTCTTTAAAATTAAATCACCAACTAGTTTGGCACTTCCGCTTGATTTTAATTCTTCTAATACAATTCCGTGTGCTTGTTCAATACACTTGTCGCAAATATGTGCATTAATACCTGCAATTAATAAATTGGTTTCTGGCTTTTTCCTTCCACAAAACGAACATTCTAATACTACTTTAGCCATTCTTTCTTAGTTACTAAGCTGCAAAGTTACTAAGTTTTAAAGATTTTTTGCTAAAACCTCAAAAACTTAGCAACCTATTAACTTTTTAAATTTTATATCTTTTCATTTTAAAACCTCAAAACCGCAAGTTAAAACACCCTGAACCTTAGTGTATTTGCAACTTTGAATGCTAAAAATTAACCTCTTCTTAATACTTCGTCAATCATTCCGTACTCCTTAGCCTCGTCAGCGATCATCCAATAATCACGCTCACTATCCTTGTGTACTTTATCAAAAGTCTGTCCTGAATGTTGAGAGATGATATTATACAATTCATCTTTCAGCTTCAACATTTCACGTAAGTTGATCTCCATATCAGTCGCAACACCTTGTGCTCCTCCTGATGGTTGGTGAATCATTACTCTTGAATGTGGTAAAGCAGAACGTTTTCCTGCTGCTCCTGCACATAATAAAACAGCTCCCATAGAGGCTGCCATTCCTGTACATATCGTAGCTACGTCCGGTTTGATATATTGCATAGTATCGTAAATTCCTAATCCTGCATAAACACTTCCTCCAGGAGAATTTAGATAAATTTGAATGTCTTTTGAAGCATCAGCACTTTCTAAAAATAATAACTGAGCCTGAACGATATTGGCGATTTGATCGTCGATACCCGTTCCTAAAAAGATAATTCTATCCATCATTAATCTTGAAAACACATCTAATTGAGAAATATTCAACTGACGCTCTTCAATAATATATGGAGTCATATTAGTTGGATTCATTGCGGCTACGATTTTGTCGTAGTACATAGCATTTACTCCTTGGTGCTTTGTCGCAAATTTTTTAAATTCTTTACCGTAGTTCATATTTTAAGTGTTCTAAGTTTTACGTTATTATCTGTACATTCCTATTATCAAAGGTCGTACCTCTTTACAAATGATGTCAATATGTCTTCTTTTGGCGCCACACAAGTTTTAAGCTTCCAATTCTCCGGATTCCAAACCGAAAACAAAAAAAGAGCGTCAAAGAAAAAAATCTATTGACGCTCAAATATACTTATTTTTTTAGAAATTATTCTCCGTATGAAGCAGCGATAAATTCGTCATAAGTTACTTCTTTTGTTGTAGGGTTTGCTTTTTCTTTAAACACCTGTAACAATTTCTCAGCTACCACTTGCTCAGAAAGTTTTTTCACTTCGTCTTGGTTAGATAAAACTCTAGCCACGATTCCTTGAACTTCTTCGTCAGTTGGATTTGTTTGTCCAAATTGAGCCATTTGTTGTTTGATTGCATTTGTTGTAAAAGCTTTCAAATCTTCGAATGTAATTTGGATATTACTTTGAGCCATTGCTTTTCCTTCAATTAATTGGAAACGCAATCCTTTTTCAGATCTTGCATATTCCACTTCAGCCTCTTCTGCAGAAAGTTTTTTCTCTCCAACAGTTTGCAACCATTTTTTAAGGAATTCAGCTGGTAAATCAAATTTTGTGTTTTCGATCAAGAAATCTTGAACATCTAACAATAATTTTTGATCTGCTTGCTGTGCGAATTGAGCTTCAGCATCTTCTTTAATTTTAGCTTTCAAATCTTCTAGTGAAGCTACTTTACCTTCTCCGAAAAGTTTGTCGAACAAATCTTGGTTCAATTCAGCTAATTCAGCTCCGTTACTAGCTTCGATAGTGAAGTTTACTTCAACATCTAAACCGTGAACATCATCATGACCTACTTTAAGGTAGTCCATTAATTGGTGATCATCTTCGAATAAACCTTTAGTGCTTACTGTAACAACATCACCAACTTTTTTACCGATGAATTGATCAGCAGCAGCTTTAGCGAATGTAGAAACAGAAATAGTAGTTGTATTGTTGATTCCTTTTTCTTCGTTTGAGAAAGTTCCAGTTAAATCAGAATCAGCAGTTACCACTTCTTGTGGAATTGCTTTTCCAAATTGTTTTTGGATACGCTCTACTTGACCATCGATTAATTTATCATCAGCCGTAACGATGTATTTTACGATATCATTTTTAGCTTCTAAATTAATTTCAAAGTTAGGTACTAAACCAATTTCATATTCGAAAGTTAGTTCTTCAGCATCCCAATCAAAGCTTTCGTTTTCTTTAGCCAAAGGAGTTCCTAAAAGATTTAATCTTTCAGATTGCACGAAACGCTCTAAAGCCAAATCAACTACTTTTTGAACTTCTTCTTGTTTAATTGATTTTCCGTATTGTTTTTCAACTAGGTCTTTAGGTACTTGTCCTTTTCTAAAACCTTTAACGGTAGCCAATGGCATTTTTTCGTTAATTCTTTTTGCTACTTGACCTTTATAATCCATGTGAACAACTGTCATTACAATCGTTTCGTTCACAGCATCTATTGCTACTCTTTTAATATCCATCTTCTTCTTTAATTTACATAATAAAATTGGGTTGCAAAATTATAAAATTTTTGCAACCCAACCAAGTTTTTAATCTATTGTATTTCAAGAGTATTTTAACACCCTTACTATTTTGATTTATTTATCGTCACCGACTACTTTATAAGTAATAGACTGAAGAATAGACAATATAATACTGAACAATAAAGCAGTCCAGAAGGAATCCACTGCAAAGCCGCCTACTATATTTGTACACAATAAAATAATGATCGCATTAATCACTAACAAAAACAATCCTAAAGTAATAATGGTTACCGGCAATGTTAAGATCACTAATATTGGTTTTATAAAAAGATTCAACAATCCTAAAACAAAAGCAACAATGATCGCAGTGGTAAAACTAGCCACATGCACACCCGACAGAAAATTAGCAATTAATAATACCAAGCCTGCAGTCACAAGGAGTCTAAGTAATAGTTTCATATTTTTTTGATTTTAAATTTTAATAAAAGTAATAAAATTTTCATTAAAACAGTTAGTCTTTTAGAAAGGCAGTGGTTAGTTCAAAAAACAATTTAGGGTTTTCAGCGTGAAGCCAATGTCCCGCACCAGGGATCGTTTCAAATGATGCCTTGGGAAAATGTTGGCGAATGTCTTCAAAATCTCGATCTAAAATATAACCCGATTCCCCTCCTCTAATAAATAAAGTAGGTTTTTCGAAAACTAAATCATCAGCTAAAGCTTTACCGATCACATCCATATCTTTATTAAAAACGGATAGATTAAATCGAAATGCTAATTGCCCTGGTTCCTGCCAATATAAATTTTTCATCAAGAACTGACGTGTTCCAAAATCAGTGACATATTGAGCCAAAACGGCCTCCACCTCATTTCGACTTGGCTTCACCGTAAAATCAACTGCATTTAAGCCCGCTAAAATATCTTGATGATGCTGTTTATAAAATTTAGGACCAATATCGGCTACAATTAATTTATCCACCATTTCAGGATAAGTGGTTGCAAAAAGCATCGCTACCTTTCCACCCATGGAATGTCCTAAAATGTCAATTTTATTCAACTGATTGGCTTGACAATATTCAAACACATCTTGCACCATCACTTCGTAAGACCACTGATCGGAATGAAAACTACGCCCGTGATTACGCAAATCTAAAATATGAACCTGAAATCCAGCATCGACGTATTGCAAAGCAAGAGTTTTCCAGTTATCCGACATCCCTAAAAATCCGTGCATGATGACAAATGGTTTTCCTTCTCCTTCTATTTTTGAGTAAAGCATAATTACAATTTTGAATCCTTAAAAATTATTTCAATTTATTTAAATACATATTTACGACATTTTCCAATCCTAAATACAAAGCTTCTGAAATCAAAGCATGTCCAATAGAAACTTCAAGTAAGCCAGGAATATGTTGTTTAAAAAATGCTATATTATCCAAACTCAAGTCGTGACCTGCATTAATACCCAATTCCAATTCATTGGCTAATTTTGCTGCTGCTATATAAGGATCAATTCCACTTTGGTTCCCTAAGCTGTACTGATGAGCAAAAGCCTCCGTATACAACTCAATTCGGTCCGTTCCTGTTTTTTTCGCTCCCTCAATCACTTCCAATACTGGATCAACAAAAATGGAAGTTCTGATCCCATTGCGTTGAAATTCTTGAATCACTTCAGTCAAATACGATTGATTGGCAATCGTATCCCAGCCCGCAGAGGATGTAATCGCTCCAATAGCATCTGGAACTAAGGTCACTTGTGTAGGCTTACACTCTAGTACCAAATCGATGAAATTATGTTGAGGATTTCCTTCAATATTATATTCCGTATGCACTATCGCTTTTAAGTCGCGAGCGTCTTGATAGCGAATATGACGCTCATCTGGCCTAGGATGAATAGTAATCCCTTGCCCACCGAAATTCTGAATATCAGTAGCCACTTTTAATAAATCAGGAACATTTCCACCACGTGCATTTCGCAGGGTTGCAATTTTATTGATATTTACACTTAACTTTGTCATATAAATAGATAATTAATTCTAGTAACACTATATTTGTTACGACAAAAATACAAAGTAAAACGTAGCGTTTTTTGGTATTTTTTGATTATTTTGCATCAAATATCTTCAACTGATTTATGACAGAAATTACGAACTATATTACCAATGATTTCAAAGCGATTGATAGTCAAGAAACGATAGCATCGATTCAAGATTTTTTTGCTGATTCCGATTTTTCGCACTTCCCAGTGCTGGAGGACGGCGTCTTTATTGGAAGTATTGCCACTGAAGACATTGAAACATTTGACACAGACAAAAAAGCCATCGACTACAAATATACTTTTGAACGCTTTTTTGCTAGAAAGTCCATGATTTGGTTGGATCTATTGGAAGTTTTTACCAAAAACCACACTACCATTATTCCTGTCCTAGATGACAACAATGGGTATATAGGATATTATGAAATGGTGGATATCATGAAAATTTTTCAGGAAACTCCTTTTTTAAAAGAGCAAGGCGGCATTATTATCGTTCAAAAAGGAATTTTGGATTATTCCATGAGTGAAGTAACACAAATTGTAGAAAGCAATAATGGAAAAATACTGGGCTGTTTTGTCTCTGAAGCTAGTTTAGAAGATGTTCAGATTACCGTCAAAATAAACTTAGGAGCGATGAATGAAATCATTCAGACCTTTAGAAGGTACAATTATGAAATTATTTCTGAACACCAAGAAGACACCTATATCAATAGTTTAAAAGAACGTTCTGATTACCTAGACAAATACCTTAATATCTAAATTAAAGTCTGAGCTAATATGCCTTTAAGGGCACTAGTCACAAAGTAAATTCTTAATGCTTTAATTGGCACCTTATCTAATTTTTCTCATTATCTAATTCAAAAGAATGAAAGTAGCCATCTACGGACAGTATTATCAAAATAGTACCGAACCCATCATCAAAGACATTTTTATTTTTTTCAATACCAATAAT
Source organism: Flavobacterium sp. OHVDL-2026-0007 (assembly GCF_059882335.1). Lineage (NCBI taxonomy): Bacteria > Pseudomonadati > Bacteroidota > Flavobacteriia > Flavobacteriales > Flavobacteriaceae > Flavobacterium > Flavobacterium sp. OHVDL-2026-0007. The sequence goes on along the minus strand of NZ_CM187612.1, from coordinate 3,851,851 downwards.
GTCGAAATGGTAATTGAAGAGAATTTCTTAAAAATGCTCTACGAAAAACAGCTCGTTAAAAGGGAATACAAAACCTTTTCTGCCTCTACTTCCTTAGATCATAGCTTTGAAATGTTAATTAGTATTGGTGGAGACGGAACCATTTTGAGAGCTGCTACATTAGTTCGCAACTCTGGCGTTCCCATTTTAGGGATCAATGCAGGAAGACTGGGTTTCTTAGCTACCGTACAAAAGGAGAATATTGATAGCTTCTTACAGTTTGTCATCGACAAAAACTACACGATCTCAGAAAGAACACTACTGAGTTTAACTTGTGAACCTGCCAATGAAGCTATTGAAGGAGATTTGAATTTCGCCATGAATGAGGTTACCGTGAGCAGGAAAGACACAACCTCGATGATTACTGTAGACACCTATTTAAATAATGAATACTTAAACTCGTATTGGGCAGATGGATTAATCATTGCCACACCAACAGGTTCCACAGGCTATTCCTTAAGCTGTGGTGGCCCCATACTGACTCCTAGTGTAGAAAGCTTGGTCATCACACCCATAGCCCCTCATAATTTAAACGCCAGGCCGCTAGTGATCCCGGACGACACTGAGATCAAACTTCGTGTTTCTGGTCGTGAAGATCAATATTTAGTTTCTTTAGATTCTAGAATTTCTTCCATCAAAAACGAATCTGTTTTAACCATTAAAAAAACCAATTTCAAAATAAAAATGGTCGAAATTCCAGGCGAAACTTTCTTAAAAACCTTAAGAAAAAAACTACTCTGGGGAGAAGACAAAAGAAATTAGGCTATTTTCTGACACCCGACTATACGATAACAACATTTTTTTCCGTTCTGCATGTAACGAATCCTCACTGAATACGGCAAAACCATGTCGTAAATTGAAAAAAAAGCACATTTTAGTAAAGGAACGTTGAAACGTAGTGATAATTATTATATTTGCACGCAATTTTGAATTAAATGAAGAACATTTTTAATTTTTTGTTATGCTTTTTACCTTTCGTAACTCTCCAGGCTCAAATCAATGAGATTGGGGTTTTTCTTGGTGGAAGCAACTTTGTAGGTGATGTTGGAAGCACCACGTACATAGCCCCCGAAAAATTAGCTTTTGGTGTTTTGTATAAATGGAATAAAAGCCCACGTCATTCGTATCGCTTTTCCTATATGCAATCCACTGTTTCTGCCAATGACATCAATTCCAAAGAAAGTTCACGCCACAACAGAGGTTATGCCTTTGAGAATAGCCTAAAAGAATTTTCAGCGGGACTTGAATACAATTTCTTTGATTTTAATTTGCATAAAAATGTAACCAAAATCACGCCTTATTTATTCTCCGGTTTATCTTATTTTAGTTACCATGAATTTTATCGCGATCCCACAACGAGACAATTAAGAGAAGGAGTTTACGATAGCTCCATTGCCATACCTATTATATTAGGAATAAAATCAAATATAAGTAGACGCTTTGTGTTAGCCGCAGAAGTTGGTGCCCGCTATACCTTTGTGGACAATATAGACGGAAGCTACCCAAGCGACAAAGACCAATACCATTTTGGAAATTTAAATAATAATGACTGGTATGTCTTTTCAGGAATCACATTAACGTATACCTTTGGACAAAAACCTTGCTATTGCGCAGAATAATAAAATGAATTTACTAGACTCTATAGATCAAACAAACTTGCCTAAACACCTAGCCATTATCATGGATGGAAATGGTCGTTGGGCTAAACAACAAGGTTTTTTAAGAGCTTTTGGCCACGAAAATGGAACAAAATCTGTAAAAAAAACCATTACTACCTGTGCTAAATTGGGCATAGAGTATTTAACCCTTTATGCTTTTTCTACCGAAAACTGGAATCGCCCGAAATTAGAAGTGGAAGCTTTGATGCGAATTTTAATCAATTCCTTAAAAAAAGAACTAGGCACTTTACAAGAAAACAATATCAAATTGAATGCTATTGGAAACCTTGACAAACTACCTAAATCGGCACAGAAAGAACTGCTAGATGTTATTGACAAAACAAAAGACAATACCCGTCTAACCCTTACTCTTGCTTTAAGTTACGGATCAAGAGAAGAATTGGTAAATACCATCAAAATCATCAGTAATAAAGTTAAAAATAATATAATTTCAATAGACTCTATTGACGATTCAATTATAAATGAGCATCTTTACACGCAAAATTTACCCGATGTAGATTTGTTAATACGAACAAGTGGAGAACATAGAATAAGTAACTTTTTGTTATGGCAAATTGCCTATGCTGAATTATATTTTACTGACGTCTTGTGGCCAGACTTTAAAGATCAAGATTTATATGGGGCTATTATTAGTTATCAAAAAAGAGAACGTAGATTTGGAAAAACCAGTGAACAAATTAAATAATTTTTTAGTGTTACAAAAAAGAATACAACTAGTCCTTACCCTACTTCTTTTGGGTAGTTTTTCACAAATAAAAGCACAAGAAAGAGTTCCTTTTGACCAAGGAAAAAAATACATTCTTGCTAAAGTTTCTGTTGTTGGTAAAATAAGCTTCAATGAGCAAACTGTTGTGACGTTTTCTGGCCTTCAAAAAGGTCAAGAAATAACCGTACCAGGAGAAGAAATTAGCGGCGCTATTAAAAAATTAGGCAAGCTAGGTCTCTTTGACGAAATTTCATTTTATGTCAATAAAGTCGAAAACGACAGTATTTATCTAGACTTGAATATTGTAGAACTTCCTAAACTAAACGAAGTAAAATTCGTAGGTATTAAGAAAAGTAAAGTCGAAGGATTAATTAAAGACAACAGTTTAACTAAAAACAAAATTGTCAACGAAAATTTAATTACCACTACTAAAAACTACATCGAAAACAAATACAAAAAAGACGGTTTTTACAACACCAAAGTTACCATTACCAATACACCTGACACCATTAACGGTCATCAGGTAAACATGTTGGTACGTGTAGACAAAGGCGATAAATTAAAAATCAGCAGTATTGATTTCACAGGCAACAAACAACTCACAGACAAACAGTTGAAAGGAGCCATGAAAGACACTAAACAGAAAAACTTTTTACGTGTTTTAAAAGCCTCTAAATTTGTTCCTGAAAAATACAAAAGTGACTTAGAAAAGGTAGTTTCTCTCTATAAAGAAAAAGGATATCGTGATGCCCGTATTATTTCTGATTCTGTGGTATTCGACAAAAAGAAAAACATGTTAGCCATTAAAATTAACATGGAAGAAGGAAACAAATACTACTTCGGAGATATTAAATTTTTAGGAAATACGGTTTATCCAGATCGCGTACTGGCGCAATATTTAGGTATCAAAAAAGGAGAAACGTATAATGGTGTTTTACTGGAAAAAAGGATTGCAGACAAAACAAAACCTGATGCTGAAGACATCACCAACTTGTACCAAAATAACGGATATTTGTTCTCTAATATCAACGCTGTAGAGGTAAAAACTGCCAACGATACGATTGATTTCGAAATCAGAGTAACCGAAGGACCTATTGCCTATTTCAACAAAATCTCAGTAGTAGGAAACGACAAAACAAACGACCACGTTATTTACCGTGAACTAAGAACCAAGCCAGGTAATATGTACAGTAAACAAGAGTTGGTTAGAACCATTCGTGAAATTGGACAATTAGGATTTTTTGATCCAGAAGCGATTGACCCAAAATTTAAAAACGTTGATGCTGGTGCAGGAACGGTAGATATCGAATACAATCTTGTTGAAAAAGGATCTAGCCAGGTCGAACTTCAAGGAGGTTACGGTGGAGGTGGTTTCATTGGAACTTTAGGATTATCTTTCAATAACTTCTCTGCTCGAAATATATTCAAAAAAGAGGCTTACAAACCCCTACCAATGGGAGATGGTCAAAAAGTATCTTTGCGTTTACAAGGAAGTACTTATTTCCAAACCTACAGTTTATCGTTCTCAGAGCCTTGGTTTGGAGGAAAAAAACCAGTACAGTTTAGTTCTTCTATATCCTACAGTAAACAATTCTTGAACAATTATGTGACTAGAGATGTGGATAAAAGCAAAAGTTTTAATATCTTAACCTTACAAGTTGGATTAGCAAAACGTCTTACTGTGCCAGATGATTATTTTGTACTATCTCAATCGGTAAGTTACCAACATTATGATTTGAACAATTATAACACAGGTTTGTTTACCTTTGGTAATGGAGCTTCTAGAAACTTAGCGTATACAATCGGACTATCAAGAAGTAATAAAGGGGTTAACCCAATATTCCCAACCTATGGTTCAGAATTTAGTATTACAGCAAAAGTTACACCTCCTTATTCCATGATGAATGGAGTAGATTATGGAGATCTACAAAACCAAAAAGAATACAAAACAAAATATACAGGAGCATCGACTTCAGGTGTAGACGGTCAACCACTTAACAATGGTGATTTTGTTAAAACAGAAACGGTTAACGGACAAACTGGTTATGTAAGTGTTGGATCTAATTTTGGCAATGCAGATACTGATATCGGTAAAGTCGATCAAAAGAAATACAATTGGTTAGAATACTATAAAGTTAAATTTAAAGCAGACTGGTATACTAAAGTATATGGTAAATTAGTTTTAAGAACATTAACAGAGTTTGGTTTCTTAGGCGCTTACGATCAATCAAGAGGTGTTGTACCTTTTGAGCGTTTTTACTTAGGAGGAGACGGAATGGCAAATTACTCTATGGATGGAAGAGAAACCATTGCATTAAGAGGATACCCTAACAACTCTCTAACACCTGTAAATGCGGTAGGAGATCAAATTGGAGCGACTATTTATAACAAATTCTCTATGGAGCTACGTTACCCAATTACCTTAAAATCGTCTGCCTCTATTTATGCTTTGACATTCATAGAAGCGGGTTCATCATACCCAACGTTCAAATCATATAACCCATTTGATTTATATCGTTCAGCTGGTGTAGGTTTACGTGTATTTATGCCTGCATTTGGATTGTTAGGAATCGATTACGGTTATGGTTTCGATGCTTTACCAGGTCAAACGAAAGCGAATGGTTTTGAAACCCACTTCCTTATTGGGCAACAATTCTAGAGTAATACTATTTGGTTAAAAATTTTCAATAAATTAATGCTATGAGAAGACCATTATTATTTATATTTTTAGCCTTGATTGTAGCACATACAAGTCAGGCACAGGGTAAAACGACCCGAATAGGCTATATTGACATGGAGTACATATTGGAGAACGTTGCTGATTATAAAGAAGCAAAAGCCCAATTAGAATTGAAAGCGCAAAAGTGGAAGCAAGAGATCGAAGCTAAGAAATTAGCCATCAATACACTCAAAGAAAGTCTTAAAGCTGAAAAAGCTTTACTTACAAAAGAGCTTATTGACGAAAGAGAAGCTGAAATTAAATTTTTAGAAGATGAAATGCTCGACTATCAGCAAAAGCAATTTGGAGCTGACGGGAATTTAATCCGACAAAAGGCAGGCTTAGCAAAGCCTATTCAAGACCAAGTTTTTACCGCTGTTCAGGATATAGCTGAGGCCAAAAATTATGATTTTGTTTTTGATAAATCATCCGATCTTACCATGCTTTTTAGCAACAAAAGATTTGATATTAGCGATCAGGTTTTACGTGTTTTAAACCGCACAGATAAACGAGAGCAGTTGTCAAAAAAACAACTCAAAGAGCAGGAAGCTAAAGAAAGCATAGAAAATGCTCTTGATGAAAATCCAGCTTTACAAGACAGGAAAAAATTACAAGACGATAGAAAAGCGGCTAGAGAAAAACTAATTGAAGATCGAAGATTAGAATACGAAGCCAAGAAAAAAGAATACGAAGACAGAAGAAAAGCGATACAAGCGGAACGAGAAGCTAAAAAAAATGGCACGGTTTCTGAAACAGCCAAAACAGCCACACCTCAAACAGGGGAAGCTGCAACAACTGAAAAAACAACAAGCACTACGCCTGCTGTTAATAAAGAAGAAGAAAGACTAAAACTTTACGAGCAACGCAAGAAAGAATTAGAAGAAAGAAAAAAGAAAATTTTAGAAGAACGAGCAGCAGCTAAAAAAGCAAAAGAAGCTGAAACACAGAAAACGAATACGACCAATAATTAATTAATATTTTAAAAATGATGAAACAAATCAAAACTTTACTAATTGCTGCCTTATTAATTTTAGGAGCAAATAACACAATGAACGCACAAGCTAAGGTAGCTCATGTTGATGTTAGCGAGATCATGTCGAAAATGCCTGCAATGCTAGATGCTCAAAATCAACTACAAAAATTAAGTGGTACATATGATGCAGAATACAAAAAAATGGTTGACGAATACCAAACAAAAATCAAAAAGTATGAGGCTGAAGCTGCAACTGTAACTGAAGTGATCAACGGAGAGCGTTCTAAAGAAGTTCAAGACATGCAAAAAAGAATTGTTGATTACAGAGACAATGCACAAAAAGAACTACAACAAAAAGAAACGGATATCGTTAAACCATTAATGGAAAAAGTAAGAGCTGCTATCCAAAAAGTTGGAAAAGCAAAAGGTTACCAATATGTATTAGACGGTTCTACTTTATTGTTAGCTGACGGTCCAAACATCACTGTTGACGTAAAAAAAGATTTAGGATTCTAAGAAACGAATTTCTTACCCATATAAACTGCTCTATTCTTTTTAAAAGTTGGAGCAGTTTTTTTTTACATTAAATAAAGATTAAAAAATAATAATATTCCCCAATTTCACTTCAAGAGGAATATCAAATTATTTCAAAAATTAGTAAATTTGTACTATGACGAATAACAATCCTATAGGCGTATTTGATTCCGGTATTGGAGGAACCTCCATTTGGAACGCCATTCACGATCTACTTCCTAACGAAAAAACCATTTATTTAGCCGATAGCAAAAATGCTCCTTATGGTCAAAAAACCAAAGAGGAAATTGTGGCTTTGAGCAAAAAAAATGTCGATCTTTTACTGGAGATGAATTGTAAATTGATTGTTGTTGCTTGTAACACCGCCACTACTAATGCCATTCGAGAACTGCGTGCAGATTACGACATTCCCATTATTGGTATTGAGCCTGCTATTAAACCAGCTGCTACTAATTCCAAAACACAAGTCATTGGTATTTTAGCCACTAAAGGCACACTGAACAGTGAATTGTTCAACAAAACAGCCGAAATGTTTCAGCATACTAAAATAGTCGAGCAAGTAGGTTATGGATTGGTGCAACTCATCGAAGAGGGAAATTTAAATTCTCCTGAAATGACGCAATTACTAGAATCCTATTTACGCCCTATGATCGAAGCCAATATCGATTATCTTGTACTAGGTTGTAGTCATTATCCGTACCTGATTCCTCAAATTAAGAAAATACTACCAGAACATATCCAAATCATAGATTCTGGTGAAGCTGTAGCAAGACAAACACTAAACATATTACGTGAAACGGTAGGTTTGGCGAATACAGCCACAAACGAACCTACTTTTTATGTCAATTCAAATCCAGCCGTTCTAGAAGAGATTTTGAATCATCAGTACACTGTGATCGAAAAGGACTTTTAGCACGTAAAACCGATACTATTTCAATTATATAGATCCCTTTAGAGTCTAGCAAAGAGCTCTAAAAAAGAACCCTCGAAGTAAACAAAAAATTATATGAACCAAAAACTGGCATATTCTTTACCCAAAAGAACAAAATACTTCACTAAGGTTCGTTCTTAAACCAACCCGAATACATCACATAATTGTTTGAGATACGTTCAATTTCTCCCGCGAAGTCAGACTGATCAATATCTTTTACCTTTTTTGCCGGAACACCAGCATAAATACTACCTGAAGTCACCACGGTGTTTTGTGTAACCACAGCACCAGCAGCGATAATTGAATTGCTTTCCACCACACAATTGTCCATGACGATGGATCCCATTCCAATCAACACATTGTCATGAATCGTACAACCGTGTACAATAGCATTGTGACCAATTGAAACATTATTCCCTATAATAGTGGGGTGTTTTTGATAAGTGCAATGGATAATGGCACCGTCTTGAATATTTACTTTATTTCCAATAGTAATGAAATTTACATCACCACGAATTACTGTATTAAACCACACACTACAAGAAGCGCCAAAAGACACATCGCCAACGATGGTAGCATTTTCAGCAACATAACAATCTTCTGGAATTACAGGGGATTTTCCATTAACCGATTTAATTAAGGCCATAACTGTTTAATTAATAGCGGGGCAACTACAATCGTAACGCTCCTTTTTACAAAATAAATTAATACCAAGGGTGATCTGGTGATAACCACCAGTATCAAATTTCACATCGCCTACCACATTGGAATAGGTATAAGCAAACATAAAGTTTTTAAAATTTACTCCTACGATAGGTGTAAAATATTGCAATTTCTGAGCGGCCACGCCATTTCCAGAATTGTATTGTGCGCCATCAAAGCTTCTTCTATACGACAAGGCAGCCCATAGACTTCCAAAGTCCATGTTTTTATAGGCTTTTAAGTTCAAATCAATTGACTTTTCTTTGGTTTTATCAAATAATTGAAACAGCACAGAGGGCTCCCAACTAATATTGTCTCGTTTACCAAATACATATCCCGTGCTAAATAAAAACTTTCTTAAATTATTGCTTTCGTATTCTGTATACAATTCCCTTCTCGTTTCCAAAAGACCTTGAACAGTAAGGTGGGCATAAAAATTTAAGAAATTATAAGAAGCTCCCACATCCATATTGAAGTACGAATCTTTTTGAATGGAACCAAAAACAATGGGATCAAAACTTCCTCCAAATTGAGTCTCGTCTAATTGACTTTGAATTATGCCTCCGCTAATACCAAAAGAAAGTTGATTCAAATCAATCTCGTCTCTAGAAAACAATATATGATGTGCATAAGTAAGTTTGACTCCCTTTTGCGAATGATAGCCATTCTTATCATTAAAAACAATAATTCCGGCTCCTGATCTTTCCCCTACTCTGCCATTAAAACTCAAGGTTTGAAGTGAAGGTGCATCATCTTGCCCAAACCACTGTTTTCTCGCGGTTAATCTTATCTTCGCGCAATTTGCAGCACCGGCCATTGAGGGGTGAATTAGATAATAATTATCAGATAAATAATCGGAATAAACCGGTATTCCTTCTTGTGAATAGGAATACAACGATGTGATTAAAAAAATAAATAAAACCTTGATTCTAAATTTCATAAAGGCATTTTTATTTAAATATATTGGCTCTTTTACTTATTTAAAGAGATTAAACTAAAAAGAGTCTTAATTATTTTATTAAAAAATCAAATATAGCTATTAGTAGAAAATAACTTTACTAAATTTGTAAAAAATTACACATCATGACAAAGATCACCATAAGAGAAACTCAAAATCCTACTATCTTAAAGTTCGAATTTGAGGATTTCATTACCCAAAATCAAAATTTCGAATTTAAAAACATTGACGAAGCACAAGCCTCACCATTAGCACAGCAGTTGTTTTACCTTCCCTTTGTAAAAACAGTTTATATCTCCGGAAACTTTATCGCTATTGAAAGATACAGTATAGTAGAATGGGACGATGTAAAAGATGCTGTAGCAGAACAAATTGAAGATTATGTAGCCAAAGGTGGTGTTATTATCAACATAGACGAAAGCAAAACAAAAAAACAACCTATTACGGTGTATGGTGAAACCACTCCAAATCCAGCAGCCTTAAAATTTGTAGTGAGCAGAATGTTGACTAAAAATGCTATTGAATATAAAAACATTGATCAAACGGCTTCTTCACCATTAGCCAAAGAATTGTTCAAATTTCCTTATGTAAAAGAAATTTTCATTGATGAGAATTACATTTCGGTAACCAAATATGAGATCAACGAGTGGGATGAAATCACGTTGGAACTTAGAACTTTCATCAAACAATATATTGAAAATGGTGGAACTGTTTTAGATGAAACTCTAGTTGAAGTGGCTACTAAAAATGACATCACTAAAGATGAAGCTTTTGATAAATTAGATGTAACCTCACAGCAAATCATTAATATCTTAGAGGAATATGTTAAACCTGCGGTTGCTGCCGATGGAGGAAATATTGCTTTTGAATCTTATAATGAAGAAGACAAAACGGTAAAAGTAATTCTACAAGGAGCTTGTAGTGGTTGTCCATCTTCTACCTTTACACTAAAAAGTGGAATTGAAAATATGCTAAAAAGTATGTTGAACGATGAAGCGATTAAAGTGGAAGCTGTAAATGGATAATACCTTGTTCAGAAAAGAATATAGAGCGTCTCCTTTGAGACGCTTTTTTTTAGCACTCACCTATCCTATTCGCTATCAGTAAATTATTACAGTAATAGCCTCATAATTCCTCAAAAATCGTTAATATTGTATTCTTAACTAATCAATATCAAAACTATGGGATTATCTTCATTTTTTAAGAATCTATTTGGCGCAGCCAAAGATTCTGCGACAGATTTGGCCAATCAAGCCGAAAGCACTTTTGAACAGGCTAAAGAAGCCGCTGCTCCTTATCTTGATAAAGCAGAAAATTTTGCGGAAGAAACCATTGCAAAAGCCAAAGAAGCTTCAGAGCCATTACTAGACACTGCTGCTGACTATGCGCACCAAGCCAAAGACATCATGGGTGAATATGTCGAAAAAGCAACGGATTCTATCCACGAAGTAGTGGAGACGGTAAAAGAAAAAGCAAGCGATTTAACCAACGACACCAAAACAATTGCACAAGAGACAGTAGCTGATGTGAGCGAAAAAGTAAAAACGGCCACTGACGAAATTACGGACGAAACGCCACCTAAAGAATAAGCGCTGCTTCATAGGTTCAAAAATAAATATTTTTATCTTTGCAACATTAACACACCTTCTCTATTGAGAAGGTTTTTTTATTTTAAAAATCATGAAATTAGATCCAGAACAATTTAGTCATTACGCCACTAGATTTATTGACGCCTTAGTTGATTATACCCCAAAACTAATCTCGGCCTTCCTAATTCTATTTGTTGGAATATACGCCATTAGAATTATCAAAAGAATCATTACCAAAGTCATGGTCCAAAGAAATCTAGACCCCACCCTGAGTAATTTTCTATCTGATATCTTATTGTGGGCGTTACGAATTTTATTGTTTGTAGCCTTCATCGGAAAACTTGGTGTTGAAACTTCCTCATTTGTAGCTATCCTAGGTGCCATGGGACTTGCGGTAGGTTTGTCATTGCAAGGTTCGCTTTCTAATTTTGCGGGCGGGATGTTAATTATCGTTTTCAAGCCATTCAAAGTAGGCGATACCATTGAAGCGCAAGGTGTAATAGCAACAGTAAGTGAAATTCAGATTTTTGTTACCAAATTACACACAGCCAACAACCAAACCGTTTTTGTACCCAATGGGGCTTTATCCAACGGAACCATCATCAATTATTCAATGCAGGGAGAAAGAAGAGCCGATTTAACCTTTGCGGTTTCTTACGATTCTGATATCAAAAAGACCAAAGAGATTCTTTTAGATGTTTTAATTAAAAACCCTAAAGTACTTAAAAAGCCAGCTCCTGAGGTTTTTGTGAAAAACCTAACCGCTAGCGCTGTTGAGTTTTCAGTAAGACCATGGGCTAAAAATGTTAATTATGGCGCTGTTTTTTCTGAGACTTTAGAGAATTGCAAAACAGCTTTAGATGAGGGCGGAATTGCAATTCAACCGTATACCCTTCAAAAATAAAATAATCTTACTCCTTCTTTTTGGGAGCAGTTACCATAAAATCCTTTAAGTAATAAGGCTCAAAATAAGCGACATCTACAGTGTCGCTTTTTTGGTATTTATCGTAACTAATTTTACTCATGGTAGCTGCAGACGGATATTTTACTTCTTCTAAAAACACAAAATTTTCTTTGGTTAAAACAGTCTTGGCTTTATCAGCGCAGTCCCCAACAAAGTAAACAGTCCCTTGAAGATCTTCAAACGATTTTTCGTCTAGAATTTCCGCTTGAATTGGTCGTTCAAGACCTAATTCCGCATCAAAAATAGCACTATATACTTCCATTCTTCTGGCATCTAACATCGGAACGATTTTCCCTTGAGTTACCTTAGCTTGAGAAGCTAAACTTTCTAAAGTATCTACGGCAATTAAGGGAATCCCTAAGGCAAAACACAATCCTTTTGCAGCAGAAACTCCGATTCGCAAACCCGTATAAGAACCTGGCCCTTGACTCACGGCAATAGCAACCAAATCCTGCACATTAACATCAGCTTCAGCTAATACCTCTTCAATAAAAACATGTAGTTTCTCCGCATGTGAATAGCCTTCTTCAGCAATTTCTTTACATACGATTGTTTCTCCATTTTTAGCAATGGATACTGAACAATTCTTTGTGGCTGTTTCGATATTGAGAATAAAAGACAAAGTATTTAAGTTTAAAAGTTAAGTAATTATTTAAAAAATAGGTGCATTTGAACCTACTCCAATCCGAAATATAACAAAAAAAGCACTGTTTGCTAATGCTCGAAAATCCAAAATCTTCAGACTTCGATTATGCTTCCAAGAGCACAACCAACAAACGCTTGACATTTTAAGCTTATAGACAAGGGGTACAAAAGTATTACAAGAATCCTAAAAAAGTACCCTAAACAGTAAAAATAAAATCCAAACCAAAATACCTTTTCGAAGAAACAGTCCTTTACTGTTTCGAAGGAAACTATTTCTTAGCTCCCTCGGCATTTTTTAGTTTTACTTTATCGCCAGAATTTAAATCTTTGGAAACGGTCGTATAAGGCCCTGTAATGACAACATCTCCAGCTTTCAAGCCCGTGATCACTTCTATATTGGTATCGTCTTGAATTCCCGTTTTGATGACTTTAATTTTTGCTTTATCTCCTGATTTGACAAAAACACATTCAAATTTTTTATCGCTTTTTGGTGCTTCTTTTTTGTCTTCATTAGGATCCTCTACTTTAAATTCCTTCACCGCTGTCGTGTCTGATTTTACCACAACCGAACTAATAGGCACCGCCAAAACATTCGCTTTGGTTTTTGTAATAATATCCACTGTAGCGGTCATCCCTGGTCTGAAAGGAGAATAGGTATCAGGCTTACCTTCCAATAAATCTTGATAAGACTCTTTTAAAATTCTAATTTTCACCTTAAAGTTAGTCACTTGATCAGAAGTCAAAGTACTGCTTGCCGAGTTTGAAATACTAGTGACCACTCCTTTAAATTTCTTTTTCAAATAAGCATCCACCTCTACATTAGCCTCATCCCCAATTTTCACCTTTACAATATCATTTTCATTCACGTCGACTTCGACTTCCATATTGTTTAGGTTGGCTACTCTCATCAGTTCGGTTCCCGCCATTTGTTGGGTTCCTAAAACACGCTCTCCTAATTCCACATTTAAAACAGAAATGGTTCCGTCTGCAGGTGCATAAATTAGAGTACGTCCTAAATTGTCTTTTGCTTCGGTTACTGAAGCAGAGGCACTCTGTACATTATAGTATGAACTTTGTTTGGTCGCTTTGGCCACTTCAAAAGCCGCAATGGATTTATCCCAGTCCGATTTTGAAATAACGCCTTTATCATACAATATTTTATTACGCTCATAACTAGCCTTAGCTTCCTTATAATTCGCCTCTGACTGCGTTAAACTGGCTTTAACACCAGATAAATTAGCCACAGATCGATCCAAGCCCGAAGTATACAAATCTGGGTTAATCTTCACTAAAAGATCTCCTTTTTTTACAACCTGACCTTCTTTTACATTTAATGCTATGATTTCACCAGAAACCATAGAGGAAAGCTTCACTTCAATTTCAGGCTGAATTTTACCCGTAGCCGAAACCGTTTCTACTATGGTAGAAGCCATTACTTTGGTAACCTCTACTTCTTTTCCTTCATCCTTATTTCCTATTACTCCCGATTTCGAAAGACCCACCAAAGCAGCAATAATCACCAATGCGCCACCAACTAAGAAATAAATTGTTTTTTTTGACATAATAAATTATTTTGTAATCATTGGAATAATTGGAATACCGAAGTAGAATTCCAGTATTTTTATTTTAAACATATAATCGTATTTTGTTCTGATAACATCTGATTGTGCATTGGTCAACAAGGTTTGTGCCTGTGTAAAATCAAATGAATTCATTAAACCAACATCATACTTTTCTTTTGCATAGTTATACGCTTGTTGTCTCGCCTCTAAGGTTACTGTAGCAGACTCATAGGTATTCAGAGCCCCTTTAGCATCTGTAAAGGCCGTAAAAACATTACGTTGCAAATCTAAACTTTTTTGCTCTAAATCTATTTTAGATTTCTCCAAATTTACCTTGTTGCGCTCTACATTGTTGCGTACAGAGAACCCATTAAAAATAGGCACCGAAACCTGAAGTCCAAACGATTGTCCTTTATTATCTTTAAACTGATCTAGTATAGGCGCTGCACTTCCTAAAACAGGTGAAAAATTATCACGCAAAACTGCCTGATTGGTTCCTTGAACATAACCAATTTGAGAACTAGGATTGTCTGTATTTAAAACAGATCCCTTCACTACATCCGAGTAACTCGCTCTGGTGTTGAAATTATAAAAAGCGCTCAAAGTAGGCTGATAGGCCCCTTTTGCAATAGCCACATTTTTTTCTGCAATCTCTAAATTCGTTTGGGCTATTTTTAATTCCGTTCTGGTTTCTTTTGCTTTATTATAAATATCAGCTGGAGTTTGGGCCATGATATTGTTTTCATCTTTGACACTAGTATCATCAACCACATCAAAGTCCGCAAATTCTTTTAACTGTAAAAGCTGAGCCAAACTCAATTTAGAGATTAACAAACTATTTTCAGCCACAATAATGGCTTGTTTATCGGTAGCAACAGTGGCTTTTAAATCATATAAATCCCCACGTGGAATAGTCCCAGCATTGACCATTTCTTCTGAACGAGTCAAACGCTTTTCATCTATAGCCAATTGTTCTGTCCTTACTTTTAAATTTTCCTTATTAAAAAGAATTTGCAAAAAAGCATTGGCTACATTGAGTCCAATATCCTCTTGCATTTTCAGCAATTGATATTTGGATGCTACCATGGAAAGATTAGCCTTTCTAAGGGTATTTTGATTTTGTAATCCTTTATAAATATCCACCCCAACACCTGCGCCAACAGATGAATATTGTGTGGTTTGATTCTCCAGTAAACCTGTTGTAATATTCTGATTCAAACCTATATTCCAAGAATGTGAGGCATTGGCATTAACCGATGGCAAAAAATTACCCACTGCACTTTTTTTATCAATAGCAGCATTTTTAATATCCAACTCCGTTAGCTTAATGGTAATATTATTATCCATGGCATAACGCACGCACTCCTCTAATGTCCATTTTTTAGTTTGTGCCTGAGCGGACCATCCAAACCCAAAGAGCAAAGCGAAAACAAGACTGTTATATTTATTTATTTTCATATATTTCGAATGAAAGCGCAATACTCCTACTACGCTAATTTAACATTTTTTAAACCCCTAAAAACTTTCTACTTATAGCTTATTTCTTCTCTGCTTCACCTATCAAACCCTGATTCCAGATCTTAATTTTATCTGTATTCTTGATTCCGCTTTTCACCTGAACATAGATCCCATCACTAACCCCTAAGACTACATCTTTTCTTTGAAATTTCTGAGGTGCAGTTTCCACTTCAACGTATGGTTTTAGTGTTTTTTTATCAAACTGTACTAATGATTCTTTGATAGCCATTACCTTGTCTGCTTTCTCTAAAATAATAGAAGCATTAGCACTTAAACCTGCTCTAATAAAAGTAGCATCCTTATTTTCTAAAGTTGCCTTAATCTCGAATTGGATAGCTCCATTTTCAACTACCCCTTTTGGTGCAATATCCGTTAAAGCAGCATCAAACTTTTTATTTTCAATCGCCCCAATGGTGATTTCAATTGGCATCTTTTCTTTAATTTTCCCTACTTCAGATTCATCTATTTTTCCAATGAAAATCATTCTTCCCACATCAGCAACACTGGCAATAGTCGTTCCTTCATTAAAGTTATTACTTTCAATCACCTGATTACCTACTTTTACTGGGACGGCTAAAACCATTCCGTTTACTGTAGAACGAATTAAGGTATTGGCATAACTTCCCAACGAAGTTGTGGTTCCCGTTTTCACGATATCTAAACTTTGTTTGGCCGCTAAATAATTTTGCTTGGCTTGTTTGTAAGCCAATTGTGCAGCATCAAAATCGTTGGCAGAGATCACCTCTTTACTAAACAAGGTTTTTTGTCTTTGATAAATTTTCTCTTGGTTATCTAAAGCAATTTTTGCGCTTTGCACCTGATTTTGAGTACTACTCACACTCGATACATTAGCCACCACTCTAATTTTGGCTATCTTATCTCCAGCCTTAATTTTCTCGCCTGCTTTAATATACACTTCTTCGATAATCCCTGAAATATTAGGTTTGATTAAGACCTCTTCATTGGGTTGAATATTTCCTGTGGCAATCGTGTTTTTTACAATCGTTTTAATCTCTGCCTTCTCCGTTTGAAAAACAATTGGCGCTTCTTGATTTTTAGCATACAAGTAATATAGTGCGCCAAAAAAAACTAGAGCGATAAAAATTAAAACAGTTACAGTTACTCCTTTTTTCATTTTTGTTTTTGGTTTAATCGATTATATTTTGATTGATCATTTATTCTGTTCGTAAAGCATCAACAGGTTTAACATTGATGGCGGTTTGGGCCGGAATAAATCCTGCCAACAAACCTGATCCTATTAAGATCAATAAGGCCACAAATACTACTCCTAGATCGACACTTGGATTGGCAAACATCGTGTTACTTTCTGGCGGCATCGAATCTAGGACCATATTGAGAACTGCAATTAGTCCCGTGGCTACAGCAATCCCAAACATCCCTGAGATGATAGTTAAAAAAATGGCCTCAGATAAAATTTGTCCTCTAATGGCTCCTGGTGTCGCCCCTAACGCTCTGCGAATTCCAATTTCTTTAGTACGCTCTTTCACAACGATTAGCATGATATTCGAGATACCAATGACCCCTGAAATCAAAACTAGACTTCCTACAAAATAAGCAATAACTTTTAAGATATTAAACAGACTCTGTATTTTATTAAACTCTTCATACAAGTCAAAGTTACCCACCGCGCGGTCGTCCTCTGGATTGATGGAATGTAATACTTTAATTTGGTCCAAAATCAAAGGTTTCAAATCAGTAATAGACACTTCATCTTTGGCCGTTAGAGCCATCCACCCCACTCTATCTCCATAATTATAAGCTTGTTGAAAAGTAGTAAAAGGCACAAATATATTTTTCTGATCTTCCTCAGCGTTTCCTCCCGTACGCTTGGAATTGTAAACGCCAATGACCAAAAAATTTACCCCACTTGCTTTAATATAAGTCCCCACTGGATTTTCTCCATTCGGATACAGTTGTGTCATGACTCCCTTTCCAATAACAGCGACCTTTCTTCTTTCCAAAATATCTTGATGATTGACAAATCTCCCTTTAATGATATCCATTGGTTGCTGCTTGATTAACTCCGGGTAATCACCATAAATACTAAAAGCTCCTGTTTTTGTTCCTCGAACTACGTTATTAGTACCACTGTAATTCCCTAATTGATTTCTTGGTGAAACATATAACAAATCGGGGAAAGCTTCTTTTAAAGCCATTACATCACTGTTCTTAAATTCAAAACGACGTACTTTTGGTAATCCCTTATAGGCTTTGGACGTGGATTGAGTCCACATGAACATGGTATTGGTTGCAATTCCGTCAAAACCTTTTTTTACACCGTTTTCTAAACCTTTTCCAGCGGCCAATAATATCACCAAAATAAAGATCCCCCAAAATACCCCAAAAGCCGTTAAGACGGTTCTGAAAACATTGGCTGTTAAGGCCTGTAAAATCTCATCCCAATTATCTTTCTTAAACATAGTTATTCGTCTCTAAGTGCTACAATAGGTCTAATTTTTGCTGCTCTGTAGGCTGGAAAAAAGCCCGCAATTGCCCCTGCTACTACAAGTAAAATAAGTGTAGATATGGCCACATCAAGATCTACTTCGGGATTTCTAAAATATTCGCTTTGGACCATAGGCCCCACAAATTCCAACAATAACAAACTACCCAATAAACCAACAAAACCGGCAATAGTGGTAATGAAAATGGATTCATGAAGAATCATGGAAATGATCGAAAAGGGCGATGCTCCTAATGCTTTTCGAATACCAATTTCTTTGGTTCTTTCTTTTACAATGATCAGCATGATATTACTCACCCCAACTACACCAGCGATAATGGTACAAATACCTACCCACCAAAAGAACAATCGAATGTAAAGATTTAAATCATAAAACTTTTTCACTTGTTCCACCGAATTATACACCCCTATAGCGCTTTCGTCATCTGGAGCAATAATATTTTTACTTTTCAAGAGTTCTTTTATTCCATTGGTAAAGTTTTGCGATTGAGCCAAGGCCTCATCATAATTATCTTTACTATTTAAAACAAAGCTCATGCCTTCAATTTTATCACCAACTCCATAAGCACGTTGATAGGTGGTCATAGGCATATACACCCTTGACTCTTCTCTTTCGCCGGAAGGATCAGTAAAAATACCTACAACTTTAAAATTAATACCATTAACTAAAATCATCTTACCTAATGCCTCCCCTTCTTTAAACAAATCTTGTTTGACTTTCAAACCAATTGCCGCAACTTTTTCATTATGCTTTAAATCATTACTATTTAAAAAACGCCCTTCTATGATAGTCGCATTCTCAATAGCCAAATAATCTGGTGTACAGCCTTTAAACTGATAAACTCCGGATTCCCTACCATAAGTTACCGTTCCTCCCCAGGATACTACCAAAGCCGTCTTCTTACTAATTTGATGGTCATATTTTTTGACAGGCAACTCATAATCGCTATTTCGCAATTGAATTACCCTTCCTGGATTCAATCCTTTGTATTGTTTAGTGGTCACATTGGACCACACTTCAATGATCCCCTTGGCATCATTTTCGAATTGTTTCTCAATACCGTTCTGAAGTCCTTTTCCAGCACCTAGTAAAATCACTAAAATAAAAATACCTGAGGCCACAGAAACCCCAGTAAGGAAAGTCCTTAATTTATTTTTAGCAATCGCCTCAAATATTTCTTGCCATCGTTCAATATTAAACATAGGATGAAGCTCTAACTTGTTCTACCTTTTTATCGTCTATAATTACTCCATCTTTTAGCAGTACATTCCTTTTGCACATAGCGGCAATATCCGGTTCGTGCGTCACAATCAAAATGGTTTTACCCTCGTCATTAATTCCTTGAATAAGTTCCATCACTTCATAAGAAGTTTTAGTATCAAGCGCTCCTGTAGGCTCATCTGCCAATAAAACTTTTGGATTTGAGGCTAAGGCTCTTGCGATGGCCACACGTTGTTTTTGACCTCCTGACAACTCATTGGGTAAATGATGAGAATGTGAACTTAAACCTACTTTTTCAAGGTATTTAAGCGCGATGTCGTAACGCTCTTTTCTTTTTATTCCTTGATAATACAAAGGCATAGCCACATTATCAAGTGCCGTTTTATAATTAATCAGATTAAAGGATTGAAATACAAATCCTAAAAATTTATTTCTATATCGCGAAGCGATAGTTTCGTTTAAATTCTTAATGGGTGTTTTATCTAAAACATAACTACCTGAATCTGCCTCGTCCAGAATCCCAAGAATATTCAGCAATGTGGATTTCCCAGAACCAGACGATCCCATAATGGCCACTAGTTCTCCCTCTTCAATATTAAAGTTGATCCCTTTTAACACATGTAACTCCGAATTCCCCATTTTATAGGATTTATGCAAATCTTTGATTTCGATCATGATATTGTTAAATTTTAAAACAATAGTAATATTTTTATTACGTAATTTATGGTAAGAAAACGTTAATAATTTCGCTAACTTATTTGAATAAGACTACATTCTTTAGCAAATGTTACACTTTTTAAAGATAATATAATTGTTTTCTTAATTTTGTAACACTTAAAAAAATCGCAACGATGAAGTTTTTTTCAATTCTCTCTTTATTTACAGTACTTACCGTATTTAGCAGCTGTACGACCACCGGGAAATTAGCTACCCTAAAACCTGAACCAGACGATGCAAGTCCACTGCTTTATGATGCAGCTCCATCCTTTATCAATTTACCCATCACAGTCAAACTGAGCGATATTGAAAATCAAACCAATTCTCTTTTAAATGGATTAATTTACGAAGACAACACTATCGAGGATGACGATATCGAAATGAAAATCTGGAAACAAGCACCCATCCAAATTCAAAATGACCCTCAAAATCCCAACAAAAAAATCAAAACCATCTTGCCTTTAAAAGCCACGATTAAATATCGAGTGGGTACCAAAAAATTAGGTATAGCCCTTTATGATATACGTGAATTTAACCTCAATGGCGTCATTACCTTATCGAGTGAAGTAGCCTTATCCAACTGGAAATTAAACACTAAAACTGAGTTTAAATCCTTGCAATGGAATGAAAGCCCGACCATGATGTTGTTTGGAAAAAGTGTACCCATCACCTATTTAATCAATCCTGCCATTAGCCTTTTCAAATCGAAGCTTGAAAAGAAAATAGACGATGCCATTGAAAAGTCAATGGACTTTAAACCTAATGTGCTATCGGCAGTAGAAAAAATCTGTACCCCTTTTCAAATGAGTGACACTTATGAAAGTTGGTTGCGCATCGTTCCGATTGAAATTTATTCGACCACAGCAAAACTAAAAAACGATTCCTTTCTACTTGATATGGGAATGAAGTGTAATATGGAAACCATTGTAGGCAAACAACCTGAATCTAAATTCAGTGTCAATAAAATTGTTTTAAAACCAGTAGCCAAAATCCCGAACCAAATTTCAGCCAACATTGCTGCTATTTCAAGCTATGCTGATGCATCAAAAATCATGACCAGAAATTTTGCCGGACAAGAATTTGGATCTGGAAGTAAAAAAGTGACCGTGAAGAATGTGAACATTTGGCATAAAAACGGTAAAATGGTGATTGCTCTTGATGTACTAGGAACCGTAAACGGCACCTTATATCTTAATGGATTTCCACAATACAACCCACAGACCAAGGAGATTTACTTCGATAAACTAGATTACGTTTTAGATACGAAAAGTAAATTAACACGTACGGCTAGTTGGCTTGCACAAGGATTTATAGTAAGAAAGATGGAACAAAGCTGTCGCTACTCTATCCAACCCAATTTAGAAGAAGGCAAAAAAAATATGGCTGGCTACCTTAAAAATTATTCCCCTATGCCTGGTGTATTTGTGAATGGAAAAATGGATGATATACAGTTTGACAAAATCCAATTAACCAATCAAGCCATTATAGCCTTTATCAAAATTAATGGAACTGTCAATGTTTCAGTAAATGGATTAAAATAAAGAATATCTAGAATCACACTTCTTTTTACAAAAAAAAGCGATTGCGAATAGAATCACCTCTATTTACAATCGCTTGTCTTTTATATCTCAAAATCTAGCCTGCCCTTTTCCTTCTACGCAATTAAAACACTGACGTCAAAATAGCAGTTTAATATACTTTTTGAAATTAATATCTATTTAAAATAAGGCTATTTCGCTTTTAGTAGTTTCTCCAAATACTCCACTTTATCTTTTTCGGCTTGAAGTAGTCTTTCATAAAGCTTTCTGTTTTCGTCAATAACCTCCATCATTTTATCTAATGGATTGAAAGTACAATTATTATTAGTTCCGGCATTAACGATACCATTATCATGATAAGTATTACCAATAATATTTAAAACTGCCTCTTCCGAAAAGTTTTTTATTGCTTCTGCAGTTACGCCTAGCGCTTTCGCCACCTCAATTAATTTCTCTTCCTCTATCGCTTCACTTGCTTCAATATGAGAAACAGACTGTTGGCTAACACCAATAGCAATAGCTAACGCTTCTTGTTTCATTCCCTTTAGCTCTCTGATTCTGCTAATATTTCTTCCAATATGTTTTGGTTTTGTTACTGTGCTCATAATTCAAAGGTATTTAAAATTCTTGAAAAATTTTCAGTTTGGTAAAATACAAGTGCGCATTGGTAAGATACAGGCGCAATTGGTTCGGTACGGTGCAATCTGTTACGTACTTGCTGCATGTTTATCAAAAATACAAATTTTCACACATATAACAATCAAAAAACCAAACTATGAATTATCAGCAGCAATTTCTACAGTTACATCCAATCCGAGATCAATGTTTTTTTTATGAGGTTAATCAGACCAAAAAAAGCAATGTAAAAAAATGCATATTGCTTTTTAAACCAGTCAGCTAAACTACTAACATCAGTGTAAACATTTCTTTTGGTCACGTCTGAAATCAAAACGAGACTCCCATTTCATCAAAGTATAATCCGACACAACCTTTAAAATCAACGATCGGACTATTAGATCCATTTCACAATATAAGATCTTATAATATTTACTTCCAATGGTAATCAAACACAAATCAAAGTTCCATTTGAAAACGAAACGGTACGGCTATCTCTAAATCAAATTTCTGAACTTTTTGGCAGAGATAAATCCGTAATATCAAAACATTTAAAAAACATCTACAATGAGAACGAATTAACACTTGACGCAACTGTTGCAAAAAATGCAACAGTTCAAAATGAAGCAGGAAGAGAGGTGATAAGAAATATCGACTATTATAATTTAGATGTGATAATTTCTGTAGGTTATCGTGTTAATTCAAAGCGCGGCACCCAATTCCGCAAATGGGCAACCCAACGCTTAAAAGACTATTTAATCAAAGGCTACGCCATTAACGAACAACGATTAAAAGAAACTGAAACCAAATTTCAGGAACTAAAACAGGCGGTCAGTTTATTGGATAATATTGTAAAAACGAAAGAAGTAACTGGTGATGAAGCACAAGGCTTACTTAAAGTACTGAGTGATTATGCTTTTGCTTTAGATATTTTAGACCAGTATGACCACCAAACTTTAAAAATAGAAAAAACGGATACTGAGGAAGTATTCAAAATTTCTTATACTGAAGCAAAGCAAGCAATTGAAGGATTGAAAACTAAATTTGGCGGCTCCCAATGGTTTGGCAATGAAAAAGATGATTCTTTTAAAGGTTCGCTCGAAACAATTTACCAAACCTTTGACAGTATCGATTTATATCCCTCTGTACAGGAAAAAGCAGGGCATTTATTATATTTTGTCACGAAAAACCATTCTTTTTCAGATGGTAATAAAAGAATTGCCGCCTTTCTATTTGTCTGGTTTTTAGAACGAAATGCATTGCTATATCATGACGGAAAAAAAGTAATAGACGATAATGCTTTGGTGGCATTAACACTAATGGTCGCCGAGTCCAAATCAAACGACAAAGATATGATGGTAAAAGTTATAATAAATTTGATCAACAATAAAGTAAGCAAGTGATGCTCGACATCCCCCTGGTAAAGATTTATCACGTAGAAAGCAAGGCCTTCAATCAAGCCAGTAAATCGGAATCCCGATCACTTCCTCGAAAATTTTCGCTTTCAATTAAGATAAGAGAAATTTGAAACTTTAAACTTGAGGTCACAAATTGTGACCTCAAGTTTAAACTATCGGGGAAGGACCAATTTACCTTACGTTTTTGATGAGAAAGGTATTGCTACCTTACTTCGGAGTGATGTTGAAATCAGCCATAGTCACACATATTAATATATTTCTACAGAAGTAGAAATATATACACTATGCAATGTGCTAATTAATATACCATTTAAAACCGCTTTATCCACAAATGAACTGGCTCGAATGGCAACTGCCGAGTTTTCCTCGGTAGTTGGAAAAGAAGATCCAAGATATGCTTTTGGCAAAGCTGAGCTGAAGAAAAAAATCAATATGCAAAAAATGCATATTGTTAATTCGGCTCCTCCTTTTTCTTCATCCTAACAGAATACCTTACTTATAGTTTCTTGCTTTAAACCAAAATACCCCCAAATAGTCTAAACTTTTTGAGGGCATTTTTATTAATGTCAGCTTATGCAGCTTTTTTCTTTTTGGATCGATACATTCTATAAATGAGTACACCGATTACCAGAACAAGCAGATACGGAATGACCATCAAATAGACAATCCCATTATTTACTGCCTCCGCTTTTTTAATATTAGATTCTCCACCAAGAGCCGCTCGGCACATGGCACATTGGGCATTCATTGCAACGCCCATGAAGAAAAACAAAATCCCAAAAACTATTTTTTGAAATTTAGATCTTGCTATTTGTATTTTATTTTTAGTGTGCATAATAAGGAGCAATCATTAAGTAAACTACAACACCTGTTATGGCCACATACAACCAAAGCGGAAAAGTAATTTTAGCTATTTTTTTATGTCTATCAAATCGCTTTGCAAGCGCTCTGACATAAGTAATTAAAACCAATGGAATAATAACTATAGACAATAAAATATGGGTTAGTAAAATAAAGAAGTACACATAACGAATAACACCTTCTCCACCAAATTTAGTAGAATCAGCGGTCATATGATAAGCCACATACATCACTAAAAAGGCGACAGAAAGACAAATAGCACCCGTCATTAAACACTCATGAAGCTTGCGGTTTCCTTTTTTAATGGCCACTACCGCCAAAACTAAGACTATAGCTGTAATACCATTTATTGTCGCATAAATTGGTGGCAAAAACGAAAGCGGCTCTACTGCGATTCCGAAATCTTTCAATTTAACACTAAATAGAACAGCCACCACCACCGGTATAATAATGGAAACGGCCACTATGAACTTACTAAATCTTTTTTCTAATGAATTATCTTCCATCTCTACTCTTCTAATAATATTTTAATGTCTTGTTGAATATCTCTAACCCCTTTTTTGTCCAATCCATCATAATACAAGATCGGATTTCCAAAATCATCTTTACGACAACGAATATTTCCATCTTTGTCGATTAAAGCAAATAAGCCAGAGTGTTCAAAACCACCACTTACTTTGGCATTTTCCCCTGCATACAAATTGAATCCTTTGTTAGACAAATCCATAATAGCGGCTTTATCTCCAGTTAGAAAATTCCAGTTAGACGATTTTACCCCTAACAACTTAGCATGATCTTTTAGAACTTGAGGTGTATCGTGAGCAGGATCGATGGTAATCGAAACGATCCCAAAATTAGGATTTCCAAAAAAGGTCTTCTCAATTTCCAACATACTTAAATTCATCTTCGGGCAAATAGAAGGACAAGTAGTGAAGAAGAACTCCAATATATAAACTTTCCCTTTGTAAGTCTCATTGGATACTTTTACATTATCCTGATTTGTTAATTCAAATTTAGGAGCTGGACCAATTTTAATCAACTTCTCATCCGATTTCGAAGTCTTGAGACCTACGTTATCTAAACGGTTCCCTTTTACTATATCCCCATTTTTGATTCGATCCACAATTTTAGGCACCGCATAAATTCCGAAGATCAAAATAATGAACGAAATTCCGATATATGATTTATTTTTAAACATGTCTAAAAAATTAAAGTTGCTTGGTTGCGTTATGATTCTTTTTACGAGCGGCACGATATTCATAAAGGATGATTTTAAAATCATCTAACATTTCATTGCTCAACTCTGAAGGATGAAAAGTATTGTAACCTTCTTTGTAATCCTCTTTGTCCTTTCGTCCACGTAAATTTCTTTCCTTGTCTACGATATATACATTAGGAGTACCCACCTTATCATCCAGTTTCTGTTTCAAATGCAGTTGATCGTAATAAGCCTTAATCTCTTCAGGAGACGCAAAAACAAAATGCCAACCCGAAACATCTGTAAAAGCCCCTAAGGCCTCTACGACTTTCTCTGCATCCTTTTCTGTGCCTATTGGACAGATCACCACAAATTGCAAATCTTTAAAACCGTTATAACGCTGGTAAATTTTTTCGTTTAGATTAAAAAAGTTCCCTCTATTCTTGACCATTTCTGAACCTGAGAACCCTAGTATGGTAATCTTATTATCTAAGCTTACCTTTTCTCCTTTAAGGGATTTCCAATTGCCTAAATCAGCGATCTTCGGTGTGATCGTCGGAAGAGTAGTAAAACCATTGACGCCAGAAGCAAAGAACAAATAGGCTACAATTGGCAAAACAAAAAGTACAAAAAGAACTATATTTTTTTTCATTGTAAGTGCAAAAGTTATTAATGTACAAAAATAAAAAAAGCTCCGTTAAACGGAGCCTCTTTTCGAATTAATATCATGTTAAAAATTCCATTTAATAGTAGAATCTTTAAAAACCCCATAAATATAATGTCCTTCTGTAAGTAGAATAAACAATAAATATAAAACTAGGAAAATAACTGGTGACACAACAGACCATCTAAGGCTGCTCGTTTCACCTTCCATGTGCATAAATGCCCATACTATATAATATGCTTTGAATACTGTTAGGATATAAAATATCCAGTTCAATAAATTCAAACCTACAAAATGATTAAATTCTAAAACTCCAGGCTTATAAATACCTAGTATAACTTCTACTGTAGTTACTACTGATAATAGCGCAAAAACAAACCAGATTCTTTTTGTATTTGATACGTGTTCGTGTGACATAATAATTAAAATCTAAAATTAAACTAAGTAGAAAACTGTAAATACAAATACCCAAACTAAATCGACAAAGTGCCAGTATAAACCAACTTTCTCTACCATTTCATAGCTTTTTCTTTTCTCGTAAGTACCTAACAACACATTAAAGAAAATAATGATGTTAATGATTACTCCTGACAATACGTGGAATCCGTGGAATCCAGTGATGAAGAAAAAGAAATCAGCAAACAATTTACTTCCGTACTCGTTTCTAGTTAAGTTCGCTCCTTCAACAACATATTTTGCACTACTTAAATGAGCTTCAGATTCCGCTCTAGTTAAGATTGTTTTTTTCTTTTTCTCAGTCAATTGCTCCGTTCTCACTAACAATTCAGGATGTGCTTTAAATCCAGCCTGAACTTCAGCAACTGAGTAAGTAGGTAAAGTCTCAGCATCTTCCATGAACCAAGTCGTTTTGCTTCTTGTCAAAGCCTCTCTTTGTTCTGGTAATTTTACCGCGAAGTCTGCAAGAGCTACTCTCTTACCGTCTTTATCTACAAATTGCAACAAACTTCCACCTACAGTTTCCACTGCACCGTATTCCCCTTTAATGAAGTTTTTCCATTCCCAAGCTTGAGAACCAACGAAAATTAAACCTCCAATAATAGTTAAAAACATGTAGATTGCCACCTTACTTTTTTTCATTTGATGTCCTGCATCAACAGCCAAAACCATTGTTACAGATGAGAAAATTAAAATAAAGGTCATTAAAGCCACATAATACATTGGAGCCGTAACACCATGCATAAATGGGAAGTGAGTAAACACTTCATCAGCCAAAGGCCAAGTTTCAATAAATTTAAACCTAGAAAAACCATAAGCCGCTAGAAATCCAGAGAACGTTAAGGCATCCGATACGATGAAAAACCACATCATCATTTTACCATAACTTGCTCTTAATGGCTCATTGCCACCTCCCCAAGTTTTTTCGTCGTTATTTGCAGTAGTAACTGTCGCTTCCATAAAAGATATTCGTTAAAAAGTTCCCAAATTTACGTTTTTTTCTTATTTAAAGAAATATAAAAATAAAAATAAATACACCCATAATAAATCCAAAAAGTGCCAATACATCGCACCTAGTTCTATACCAAGAGTTTGAGTCGCATTGTATTTTTGTTTAAAATGATTATAAATAACAATTAAAAGTGAAATCAGCCCTCCAGCTAGGTGTAATAAGTGAGTAACGGTCACTACGTATAGAAAAGTTGTAGTAATTGAACTACCTTCTCCAGTAAAATAATAACCACTTTTTACAATTTGTCCAAAACCTACAAATTGCAAAACAACAAATAAAATACCCAACGCCAAAGTACCTAAAAGGAAACCCGTCGTTGCACTTCTATTGTCTTTTTGGATTGCTTTCTTCGCTAAATGAAAAGCGATACTACAACCGATAATTACCGCCGTGCTGTAATAAAACGCAGAGGGTAATTCAAAATTCTTCAACCAGTCTGCTCGTGATTTACTTACCACAAAAGCACTTGTAAGCCCAGCAAACATCATGGTCATACTGACCATTGCGAATAACAAAATCAGTTTTGCTGATTTCGCCTTCCTTAGTTGTTCCTCGCCTCTTGTCATTGTCATTTCCATAACTATCTTAAAAATTTATCTACTATAAACACAATCTGTAGCAACGAAATATACACCACACTCACCAACATTAATGTTCTGGCGGCTTTTGCTGTTTGTCTCTTGTACAAACGTACTGCAAAAAACAACATCCATAAACCTAATAAAAACACTAAAATGGCCGCAATAGGTGACATAAACAATTGCCCCGTAAAACCTAAAACAGGCAATAATGACGCTATAATCAACCAAACGGTATACAAGATAATCTGTAAAGCTGTGCCTTTATCTTTTTTACCGGTAGGTAACATAAAAATTCCCGCTTTAGCATAATCATCATACAAAAACCATCCAATTGCCCAAAAATGAGGGAATTGCCAGAAAAATTGAATCAAAAACAAAGTACCTGCCTCTATACCAAAGTGCCCAGTAGCGGCTACCCAACCTAACATAAACGGAATAGCTCCTGGAAATGCCCCTACAAAAACCGATAACGAAGTTACTGTTTTTAAAGGCGTATATACACTGGTATACAAAAAAATAGAGATGGCAGCAAACATAGCGGATTGCGCATTGATGGTATACAACAATCCAATACCGATAATGGTCAATAAAATAGCAATAAACAAAGCCATATTTACGGACATACGTCCTGAAGGAACTGGACGATTTTTAGTTCGATCCATTAAGGCATCGATATCCTTTTCGATTACTTGATTAAAAGCATTTGAAGCTCCAACCATACAGTAACCCCCAATAATCAAAACAAGCAAAACACTCCATTGAAATGGTTGTTCCTTATTAAAACCTAACAAATATCCCGCAATTGAGGAAAACAACACACTAATAGCCAAACCAGCCTTAGTGATCTGTTTGAAATCTATAAATATTGATTTTAATGAAATGGGATTTTTAGTAGCGTTCAATACAGTTCTTGTTTGTATGTTTTTCTTAAGTGGTGCAAATGTACAAATTAGATTGTAGAATCTAGACCTATAAAATTAGATTTTTTTCAATAAAGCCACTACAGAATAAGGACTTGCATACCTTTAACAGTATTATTTCGAAAAATCTTATTAAAAACCATCCTCACCCCAACCGCAAACAAAGACAGATTGGTTAAAACAAAAGACTACAAAATCCATTCAAGCCTCTTTCTCTCACACAAACCCTCTCCTTTACTCAATATTCATTTGCTGTGTTTTCACCCCTTACAATAGCTTTGGCTGCAGATGTCCCGATACGTTTGACACCCAAACGAATCATCTCTAGAGCCTCCTCATAAGACCGAACACCGCCTGCTGCTTTTACAGGCAAAGGCGAAGCATTCTCTAACATCATGATAATAGCAGGAATAGTCGCCCCATTAGGCAGCTCGTTTTGAGTTTTAAAAAATCCTGTAGAGGATTTCACAAAAACACAAGCGTAGTGCTCTTCTTTAAAATGGGATAACACCACATTTTTAATCAAAGCTGAAAGTTGCATAATTTCTTTTTCATTCAAAGCAGCCACCTCGATGATCCACTTTACTGTTTTATTATTAGCCAGGCCAATTTGGGTACAGATTAAAATTTCCTCTTTAACCAAAGAAAGCTCTCCATTTTTAAAAGCTTCATAATTGCAGACAAAATCCAAATCATCCGCTCCATCTTTAATCGCCTGGTTTGCTTCCCTAATTTTAATTTCTAAATGTGCTTTACCTTCAGGAAAATCGATAACAGTACCCACTAGTAAAGGGGAATTTGCTTTCGAAATCATTTCCCTAGCCAAGGACACCTCTTCAGGCCGAATCATGATCAACTTAAAACCTTCTTTAATGGCTTCAGCAATGCTGTTTTTCACCACCACTTTATTTTGCGCCTCAGTAAGTCCGGCTTGAGCTGCCGTTTTCAAATAAGTAGAATCTAAATATTGTTTTATATTCATGATTTTCAAATTACAAGGTACCCTAACAAAAGTACAGCTAAATTCAAAAAAAATGACCTTTTACAACCCTTAGTTTTTAGGCAAAAAAAAACCCACCGAAGTGGGTTTTTGAATTCTTATATTTTATCGATTTGCTTTCTGAAAGCAATGGCCGAAAAAACTCCTACTGTTGCTCCAATGGTATTGGCTAAAATATCCGTCACATCTGGAGTTCTCGTATTGGTTAAAACACCTTGCAAGATTTCTATGGTAATCCCAAAAAAAACAGAAAAAATAAACGAAATCAAATAAGCCTTATAATCGTTCGCCTCTTTCCCTTTAAGTTCTTTTTTGAAAAACAGTATCCAAGACACTGTAAAACCAAAATGAAAGCAAAAATGTACAATTTTATCAATACTTGGAATATTTATGGCAGGAATATTACTTGAATTTGTCAAACAAAAATAAGTAATGACCCCTGAACATAGAATTGCCCAGATTAAGAGCAGTTGTTTAGGCACCGATAAGTTCTTTATAAGCTGCGTCAGACAATAAAGAATCTACTTCTGAAACGTTAGCAATTTTTATTTTGATCATCCATCCAGCTCCATAAGGATCAGAATTAACTGTTTCTGGTGCGCTTTCTAAACTGTCGTTAAAAGCAATGATCTCTCCTGCTAAAGGCAAAAACAAATCAGAAACTGTTTTCACAGCTTCAACTGTTCCAAAAACCTCGTCTTTTTCAAGTGTTTGATCTAAAGTTTCTACTTCAACATACACGATATCCCCTAACTCTTTTTGAGCAAAGTGAGTAATTCCTACAGTTGCTACATCTCCTTCGATACTAACCCATTCGTGATCTTTTGTATACTTTAAATTTGCTGGTACGCTCATAATACTATATTTGAAAATTGATATTTATTTTATTTTGTGCGACAAATGTAATAATCTTCTAATGAAATCTCGTTTAGAAACTAAAATTTAATTTCCAAAATTATAACGAAGTGTAAATCCAGATCGAATATTTGTCAGCGGAAATGAAGTTGAAATAACCGCTTTCGAAAACGAATGATCGTAATAGAATATAGCCGTAAGATTTTTACTAAAGGCATAATCCGCCGTAAGCTTCAACGACCAAATATTTTGACCTGCTGCTAATTGATTGTTATCATAATCCAAATAACGAACCAATGTCTCGTTGTTTCGGTAAGAGAAATCACACTTTATATTGATATCACTTTTGATGATTCCGGTTGGATTATCCGCAAGTCTGGATGAAAAAATAACATCTTTAAAACGGTACCCTAAACCGACTACATACTCGATACCTTTGACTTCCGTTAATAAATTATTATCAAAACTCATCGACAAAGCTCTGTCTTTTTTGATCTCAGTCAACACACGAAGTGAGCTTTTTAATTCAAAATCCATTCGAATAAGCGGATTAAATTGCTCCACCAAATTGACATTGGACATGATGGTTTTATTAAAGAAATTGGTATTCACATCTTGCCCATTTGGATTTTCATTATAATCAAAGTTTGACCTAAACTGATTGATCGTATAAGAAGCTCTGTAGTTGTGCTGCAATGAAAAACGTTTGAATCTATCTTTAAACATTTTGTAACGCATCAAACCATTATACTTCACACTCCAGTTTGGAATCGGGAAACTTCTAAAAATATCCGTTGAAGCACTTGAGGCATTTCCCCCTGAATAAGCTGCTAGGAAAGAAGGCAACAAAACCGCCTGATTCCCTTTTCCATACCCTATCGGATAACCTTGATTGGAAACATACAAGGCATAATTAGCATCGGTTTCAGCTGGAATCGGATTCGCAGCATCGCCATATCTAGGAATCTCAGCCCCAGATCCATAATGTTCCTCGGCCAAACGATTAGCCACGATCAAACGATTGTTTCTAAAATCTTCAAATGCTGCTGATTGCGTTTCGTCACTTCTCGAAAAAGAAGTCTTGATCAATACTGTTGAAATAGAAAACATACCATAACTATATGGAGAAGCTGGTATATACAAACCGGAATCATCCACACTATACTGTTCTGAGTTATTCTCCGAATAGGCTCTATCCATCGCTAAATCCACCTTTAAATCAGGCAATAGATCAAGGTTAGCTGTAATTTTCAAAAGCTTATTGGTGACCTGTGTAAAGTTTTGATTAAAATCCTGATAATTGGTTAGCCATCCATTTTTAGCTGCCTCATAACGCACATCATCTTGACTACCAAAAACAAACCCAAGCGTAGGTCTTGAGGTTCCTAAGAAACCGACACTTGGCGTATAACCAGGTAAAACTGTACCACTGTTTTTCGTATAATTAACTTGTATGTTTTTCACGCTCGTTAATACTCCAATTAGTCCATCATAAAACGGTCTAGTGCTATTGGCTTGTTTGGGCGTGTTAACAATTTTCTCTCCAGGTTTTGGTGGCGCCATTGCTTTAGCCTTTGGTGCTTTTCCTCCAGGAGTTAACCCTAAATACTTATACAACATATTCATATTAAAAGCTGTTGTCAATGTATTGGAATTGGCATTTTGAATCGTATTCCCCAAATTGTACGCCGTATCTTCAATCACGATATCTGCAAAAGCAGAAGAAGAGCGTTGCCAGCTATAATCAGCCGTATAGGAATAATTGGCTTTTACGAAACTAAAAAGTGGTATTTTATTGATCGGAATCTCGTAATTCAGTACCAACTGTTGTACGTGCTGATTTGGCGTTCCTATATCAAAATAATTGTCCCAAATATTAAAATCTTCCTTAGGCGAATTGTCTTCGTTCAAATAATTCTTTACAATATTATTCGATGCCGCTGTATAATTTAGTTTTAGTGATTTGGTCAGATTAAACCCAAATCCATACTGATAATTAAAGGCAAAATTACGTCTATAAAGCGGATCCAAGCCAATTCCTTCCACTTCGACTTGTCTAAATTGCTGACGATTACTTTGTCTTAAAACATTGGTATTAAAAGAAATATTAGACGGCAAATAATTGAAGTTAAAATCACGCAGCAGCTTCCAGTAATCACTTTTGCTCATGAATTTAGTCCCTTTAAAAGGCACTACTTCTTTTGGTTGAAAAGTATAAGCGTAATTTACGGCCGTATTGGATTGCTGATCTTCATATGCTTCCACCTCATAGTCATGTCGCTCTACCTCATTGTAAGATTGGGAAAAAGTTAAATTTTCCACATCATAAACATGCGGTTTTTGTTCTGGCGCTCTGTCTTTTCTTACCCCAATAAAATTGATACTTCTTCGCTTGGTATAATCAATGGCACGTGTTCTAATATTATCTTTTTCTGCTGAATCAGCAGTTTCTTTCAACAATTGATTCAATTTTATATCCTGATTAAATGGGTCGTATTCTGGTGTAATAATCTCCTCACCGATCGCATAATTAAAAGGTAAGTTGATTCCCCATTTCGCAGGCAGTAACTTCCCTAAATTCAAATTGGTCACGATATTAAATTGCTGAATATCCTCTCGGTCTCTTTCATTGGCCCCTTGCTCTAAGGATCCAAAACCAATAGTGCTTTTTCTTCCTGTAGCAGATACAGTGGCAAAATCTGCCATATTGGTATCTATATTCAATACCGCAGCCATACCACCTTTATTATCTAAATCAGCCATACGAAGTTCGTTAAACCAAACTTCTCCTTTGATATCCTTATGGTCTGCTTTACTTTTTACCCCGACCATTAAATTTCGAACCAATCCAAAATTAGGATTTCCTTTGATACCAATTCTTAATTTATTATCGCCATCTCCTCCATTTAAACTCAAATCATCATCCGGATAGTAGACTCCATTAATATCGCGTTTATCAGAGTTAATATCGATACTCATCGCCTTGATCTTCATTCTGGTCAATAACTCTAGTGCCAAATCAATATTGTTTTGCTCCAGCCACACTTCGTCAGGACTTATCGTACACGATCCTCCTGTTCTGGTTACTTTCAAAGGAACCTCTACTTGATAGAAGTTTTGTGTAAAATCATTTCCAAAACGAATGAACCCATACATTTCATCATCCAACAACGGATTTTCGTTAGGTAACGATTCAGCGTGCAAAAACATTTTTAGTTTTTTATACTGACGCATATCCACACTAACATTTTTAAATACCGCTCTTGAATCTTGGTATTGCAAACCACCTCCAGAAACACGTAGGGCTAATGATTGCTCATTTTGATTAATAATCGTATTGTTATTATACAATTGCTCTCTTTGCACTCCAGGTGGAATCACATAATTCACTGGGCATTTAGTTCCATTTTCCTGAATATTAACCGCCAATACATCAAAATCTGTATTATCATCTGCTGGATTTGTATCGTTTGCATCCAGTGTACCGGTATACCTTCTCCATTCTCCTCTTACCAAATCTAAAGCACCAAAACGAACGGTCATTTGATCGTTAAAGCCTGTCATAAACATACGCATGAATCGAATAGATCTAAAATCAGAAATATTTCCTATCGTATTTTGTGGTTGAGAAACTGGTATTTTAAACTGAATCCAACGCGCCGTAGTTGTGCCGCCGTTTGGCAATTCCACATTGGTTACTTCACGTATATCGGTAATATAGTTCTGTCCCACTTGCATGCCCGGTTTCACATCAATACTGTATTGGTAATAGGCATTAATGGTATTCATCGTATTGTCCCGATTAATATCTTCCACATCGGGTAAAGTGGTGGCACCACGATTCGGATCATCGATACTGACCGCCGAGTTTCCTTCCACACCATTGTATTTTTTATAGCGATTTAAAACACCCCCATCGGTATTTAAATAATAGGTATAATCATCCGCTGCTGGATCACTTTCACCAGCATAATTTCCATAGACAGCCGCTTCTTTTGCATTAGACAAACCGTCCAAACCAACATCTTGATTCTTGCGGTTGTCTGCGTTGTTATCAAAGGCATAAATTAAGGACTGCGAAGCTGGCACATCTCCCCAAAGTGGCTGTGGATTCACCAATACCTGATCTGGACCTAGGCCGTTTTCATATTGTTTTCTTCCATCTTTTAAGACATCTTCCGAAATCTCCCCTAAGTTGAAATAAATTTTTCCCGTATTATTCGATGGCGCTTCTGCATTTCCAACATAAGGATCCAATACCCAAAACTGAATATACTCCACATTTCCTTGTTCAAAATTGGTGGAATTCAAAGAGCGCATAATCCCCCCAAAATTGGAAGTAGCAGCATCTACATTAAAATTTGGATTGTTATTATACGGTCCTCGTTCAGAAGGGAAATACGATAAGTCAAGTGTATTGATCACTTGTATTTGTCCTTGAGCAATATCCGTATTCGGATACAACTCTTTACTATAAATTCTTCTGGTAGTGTTCAAGGATAAATCATCATTGGAAATACCTGAGGGTTTTGAAGAATAAAAAATAGGATCGATCGTATACCACGCTAGTTTGGATCTTTTATATCCATATTCTAAGGTACTAGAATTGGCATTAAACGTATTGTCATTTATGGAATTTACAAAGGGGGTAGAAGCCAAACTCCAAGCATAAGCGGATCGCATATCAATAGTAGACTGTGAGCCCTCAAAATCATCCACATAGATGGTTGCTTCTCCCTCAAAATCACTGGCCTTAGGCGCATCTGGTCTTAAAAAAGCCACTTCACCTCGAATCGAAAGATTAGAAGGAACATCGGTATCAATATTTGGCAATTTGTTCACCAGCCTGGTAAAGAAAGGAACCTCTGTGGAATAGTTTCCATTAAAACCAAAAATAGTATTGTTTACCGATTCTTGTCCATAACTCGATTTTTGAGTAAACGGTCTCTCGGTCATTTTTAAATAGGTTCCTCCGACCACAAAATTATCTGAAATTTTATGTTCGATATTGAAGCCCATAAATCTTCTGGTTTGCTGCCCGAAGATGGAATTGTTTTCCAACGATACCTCTATCGGCGTATTAGAAGCTTGAAGTGATGGATCTAAAATTTGCACCCTTCCCAATTGATAATCGACACTATAATCAACCCCTTCTACCAAGACTCTTCCTGCTGCTGTTACCACAACGGAACCTTGCGGAACATTGAAGGCACCAATAGGAATACCATTACTTGCTGAAGATTTATATTTTCCTCTTAATAAAAACTTATTCTTATCACTATCTTGTAAGGCTCCCGATTGGGTATTGCGATACATGTTTCTGAAAACATACTTTTTCTGATTATCATTGTAGGTAGTGGGATCATCATAACGCTGAGCAGCAGTATTATCGCTCAACTTTTTAAAGATAAGCTCTCCAAAAGGCTCTTTAGTGGTAAAGATAATTCGTCCGTTTTGCACATCAACCGTTACTCCTGGGACGTAATCAAAGAAACCATCTCCCCCGACTTGTGGATCATTATTGTAGTTCAATCGATCCAAGTTAAAGACATTCAACAAAGGTGTTTGATCCACCTTATTGCCTGGCGTTGGATTGGCAGGAAAACTGGTTCCTAAAACTGGACTAATATAATTGATTGGTGAAGGATCGGTATACAGTATATTCAACCTAAAATCATCTTGTTTAATCTGATAAGCTTGTGGAATTTGATACACGTTTTTCATCATCAGATTCCAAACTGGATTTTTAACGTTGGTCAAATTACTTTTCAACATTTTCAAAATCAAACTTTGGGTGATAATGGCCTGATTGGAATTATTATTACCCGTTACAATGGTGGCATCCACTCCATCACTTCCAAATTCTCCGACTTGATATACTTTATCCCCAACCGTATACTCAAAGGCAACGGCTAGAATCTCATCATTGGCCAAACGTTGCTGCAAAGAGATGTATCCTAATTGTGAATTAAAGGTATATTCGTTTGCCGTTAATTTTCGAGCGTTTTCCAGTACTGAATAATCGGTACCTTCGCTCACATTGGTATTGTTAAATCCGGTCTTTGCCGTAACAATTTCTCTAATGTTTTGATTTAAGAAATAGCCGGGCTGTCCAATAAGCTTGGGATCGTATTTATTATTATTGTTGTCAGTTGGTGAGTCAGGCGTTTTATTAAAAAAACCTGTTGTAGAGCTAATCACCACTACTTCATTATCAGGCACTCCTGTTACTTGCCCCTCTCCTAAATCCTGAAGCGCAATAATATTTCGTAAATTGTTATTGGTGGTATTGACTCTATTATTCTTATTGGTCACCCAAACTTCCAATCTGGTAATCTGAACACGGCTATCAATAAAAGGATAATTCTTCAATGAGGCATCGTATTTATTTCTAAAGTATTGTGATAAGAAAAAGTGCCGGTCACTATCATAGTCTAAGGCATAGAGATCAAAGTTCTGAACAGTACCACCTCCTTCGGCTACCAGACTTTTTGTTTTGGACTTTTGTTCGGAAAAAACACCCGTAACAGTCGTCTTACCAAATTGCAATTGGGTTTTTACTCCAAACAAACTTTGCGCCCCACGAATTAACGTACTATTTAAGGGCATACTCACATTACCTACCTCTACCTTTTGAATAATATCATCTTCTGAAGGGGTATAGGCTAACTTAAATAAATTCTGAAAGGCAAATGTAGATTGGGTATCGTAATTCGCGTTGACCTCTAATCGGGTACCCACTTTCCCCATTAAACTCATACTAATACGCTGATCAAAATCAAAAGTTAGACTTGATCTATTTCTTGGAGAAAAAGAAGGGTTGTCTTGTTTGGTATAACGCATCCCCATATCCATCTCCACAGAACCCGTAGGTTTCACATCAATGGTATTACTTCCAAAAACACTTTCAAAAAGACTAGAGTTGACATAATACCTTGGCAACAAATCCTTTTTAGCATCCTCGCTTCCCCTTTTTTTACCATCAATGGCATCGGATTTCTTTTTAAAGTAATTCCTTCTGGATTCTTTTAAAACTAAATCTTCGTATTCTTTAGGTGTTAAAATAATAGGATAATTGATGGAGAAACCATCAACTGAGTTGGTGTATATATACCGATCCGTGAAGGGATCATATTTATAAGCCGAAAGTATACTGGGTGGATCTTGTAACTGTACTTTCCCGACCGAAAATTGAGTTTTAGTTGTATCTTGAATTGCTTGATTTACTTGCGCACGCAAAACATTACTGCAAAATAAAACCAGTAAAAAAATACAAATTTTACGCATACAATTTGCTGTATAAATTGAGTTACAAGCTTTTTAAAGCCTTTTTGATAATGGTTTCTACCGTAGCTTCTGGATCTTCTTTTACAATCTTTTCGACAACTTTTTCAGAAGTTTTTCGAACAAAACCTAAAACTTCTAAAGCAGATAACGCTTCATCGCGATTTGTATTGTTTTGAACTACAGAAACCTCGTCTAAATCGTACAATTTTAACACTTTTTCTTTTAAATCAAGGATAACCCGTTGTGCTGTTTTGTTACCAATCCCTTTTATGGACTGAATAACCCCTACATCACCAGAGGCAATGGCATTGATAATCTGTCTAGGTTCAATGGAAGACAACATGGTTCTGGCGATATTAGCACCAATACCCGAAACAGACAATAACATTCTAAATATTTCACGTTCTGATTTTTCAACAAAACCAAATAATGTATGCGCATCTTCTTTAATTTGAAGATGCGTATACAATTTTATAAAATCAGCATTAGGAATCAACGAAAAGGTATGCAAAGATATGTTTACCTGATACCCAACCCCTCCGCAATCAATCACTACTTCAGTTGGATTTTTTTCGACTAATTTCCCTTGCAAATGTGCTATCATAATAGTTCTTTATAAATCAAATATAACAAAAAAGCAGTAATTTACCACAATTTTCTTTGATCTTGAGCTCAACCTATTTGGCCAATTTATTCTTTTTACTTTCTTTCTCTTGAGCATCAATGACAGCGATTGCCGCCATATTGACCATCTCTTCAACACTAGCTCCTAATTGGAAAATGTGCACTGGCTTACCCATACCCATCATAATCGGACCAATAGAGTTCACCTTATACAATTCTTTCAATAATTTATAGGTAATATTGGCTGACTCCAAGTTAGGAAAAATCAATGTATTTACCTTTTTACCCGCTAATTTAGAGAAAGGAAATTTCTCTTTAAGCAATTCTGAATTCAAAGCAAAATCGGCTTGAATTTCTCCATCCACAATCATTTCAGGATGATTTTTATGCAAATAAGCTACTGCCTCTCTTACTTTTGAAGCGCTTTGACTTGTTGAAGATCCAAAATTAGAATAAGACACCATCGCAATAACAGGTTCAATACCAAACATTTTTGCTGTTTTTGCCGTCATGATCGCAATATTAATCAAATCTTCAGCTGATGGGTTGATGTTAATTGCTGTATCAGACAAAAACATGGGTCCACGAGAAGTCAACATCATGTTTGCCGTAGCTACAAGTGATGCACCAGGTGCTTTTTCAATCAACTGCAACATTGGTTTTACAACTGTTGGATAACTTCTTGTATGCCCTGTTACCAAAGCATCTGCTTCTCCTTCATTGACCATCATAGCAGCGAAATAGTTTCTCTCACGCATGTATTTCTGAGCATCCAATAAAGAAACTCCTCTACGCTCTCTTGTTTCCCAATAAGAATTAGCAAATCGATTACGTCTGGCCTCTTCTTCAGCAGTTTTAGGATCAATGATTTCAAGATCAGCATCAAAACCAAGTTCGGCTTTTAACTCCAAAATCACTTCTTTATTCCCTAATAAAATAGGCACTCCAATTCCATCCTCATGAACAATTTGAGCGGCTTTTAACACATTTAATTGATCTGCTTCAGCAAAAACAACTCGTTTAGGATCTAATTTAGCACGATTGGTCATCAAACGCACCATTTTGTTATCATTCCCCATACGTTCACGAAGCACATCTTCATAAGCTGCCCAATCCGTAATAGGATTTTTAGCTACTCCAGAATCCATTGCTGCTTTTGCAACAGCAGGTGCTACAATCGTAATCAAACGAGGATCAAATGGTTTAGGAATAATATATTCTTGACCAAAACCTAATTTAGTCGCTCCGTAAGCTACATTAACCGCTTCTGGAACGGGTTCTTTTGCTAAAATAGCCAACGCTTTTACAGCTGCCATTTTCATCGCTTCATTAATTTTAGTCGCTCTAACGTCTAGGGCACCTCTAAAAATATAAGGAAAACCTAAAACATTATTTACCTGATTAGGAAAATCCGAACGTCCTGTAGCCATAATCACGTCTTTTCGTGTTTCTACAGCTAAATTATAATCAATCTCCGGATTTGGATTTGCCATAGCAAAAACGATCGGATCATTGTTCATACTCAACAACATCTCAGGTTTCAAAATATCCCCTGAAGA
This sequence comes from Flavobacterium sp. OHVDL-2026-0007, assembly GCF_059882335.1. NCBI lineage: Bacteria > Pseudomonadati > Bacteroidota > Flavobacteriia > Flavobacteriales > Flavobacteriaceae > Flavobacterium > Flavobacterium sp. OHVDL-2026-0007. The sequence goes on along the minus strand of NZ_CM187612.1, from coordinate 3,811,320 downwards.
TAATCCTATGAAAACATCGGCTCCTTTTACGGCTTCTGCTAATTCAATTTTAGGACCGTCTACAGCATATTTCAATTGTAATTCGGATAGCGAAGGATTGTCTTTGGTTAAAAGTCCTTTACTATTGAACATCTTGATGTTATCTACTTTCACCCCTAATAATACATATAAATCAGTACATGCTATGGCAGCAGATCCTGCTCCAGAAACGACCATCTTTACATCTCCTGCTTTTTTTCCTGCCAATTCAAGGGCATTAATCAAAGCTGCTGAAGAGATAATGGCTGTACCATGCTGATCATCGTGCATTACGGGAATATCCAACTCTTCCACCAATCTTCTTTCGATTTCAAAAGATTCTGGCGCTTTGATATCTTCTAAATTGATACCTCCAAAAGTAGGTGCAATATTTTTTACGGTTTGAATAAACTCTTCTATATCTTTCGTTCCGATTTCAATGTCAAAAACATCAATATCAGAGAATATTTTAAACAACAAACCTTTACCTTCCATTACGGGTTTAGAAGCTTCCGGACCAATGTCTCCAAGTCCTAAAACAGCTGTACCATTTGAAATAACGGCAACTAAATTTCCTTTTGCTGTATATTTATAAACGTCATCTATATTTGCTGCAATTTCTAAGCAAGGCTCAGCAACACCTGGCGAATAAGCCAAAGATAAGTCTCTTTGGGTTGCGTATTTTTTTGTTGGAACTACCTGAATTTTTCCTGGAGTTGGTTCTGAATGATACAGTAACGCTTCTCTTCTTTTACTCTCTTTGTTCATTATTTTTAGCTTTTATTCTAGCTTACAAAGATATAAGACTTGGCTTAAAAAGGAAGCTTTTACTCCTCTTTTATTAAAAAATGATCCCGACTATTGATTCCAAAAAAATAACCCGAAATGAATCAGGCTACTTTTGTTTATGATTTTACTGTGTTTTTTTACTGTGATATATATGAATTCAGGTGATTAATGGTGTCTTTTTGAACATCTATTATGGATTTCACAACGTCACTTATAGAAACAATTCCTACCACTATACCATTATCCACTACAGGAAGATGTCTGACTCTTTTGCTGTTCATCAATTCCATACAGGAATCTAAATTATCAGATAAGCTGATCGTAATGACATTACTTTCCATGATTTCATGGACAAAAGTCTCTTTAGAGGATTTGTCTTTCAAAACAATTTTGCGTGCATAATCTCTTTCCGAAAGTATCCCTTTTAGCTCTGTCCCATCTATAATTAAGATGGCACCAATATTTTTATCACCCATCACTTTTAAAGCTTCATAAACGGTGGTCGATGAAAGTACAGAAAAAACTTCTTTCCCTTTCGTGCTTAGCATTTGATTAACAGTCATATCAGATATTTTTAGAACTATAAATTTAAAAAAAAACAAGGTACAAATCACATTAATTTTTCTTTTTAACTCATAAAACAGTCAATTAACGAGGTAGGCCAACAAACCCTATTATTCATAAAGATTTACAAACCCTAAAAGACCGATTGTGATCAAACAGACAACGCCCTTTCTAAATCAAGAAAGGGCGTTGTATAGAGCGGTTTTGTTTACCACTTATGTAAAACTATTATTCCATCGAAATAATAATGAATTCACTTCGTCTATTGAGTTGATGCTCTGCTTCGGTACAAGAAACGTCATCTGAACATTTATTAACTAACTGTCCTTCACCGTATCCTTTTCCGGTTAGTCTCTTTCGAGCGATACCGTTTTTCACCAACCACTCCATAGTGGACTTGGCTCTTTTATTGGATAGCGCGACGTTGTATTTTGCTGTTTGTCGACTATCGGTATGGGAGCGAACATCAATCTTCATCTTTGGATATTCTTGCAATACCGCTAAGATTTTCGCTAACTCAAAGGAAGCCTCTTTACTAATGAATGACTTATCCAAATCAAAGTACACAATCGGAATCGATAATGTTTTAGCTAAATCAGTTCCGATAGCGATTGGTTTGATTCTTTTTTCTAGTTGAACTTCTAGATTTGTCTCACCCGATACTTGGGGAATTTGAATTGGAATTTCTTTGGTCTCGTACTCATTCTTCACAGCCCTTATATGATAACTTTTACCACAAGCAATGTCAAAACTGTAAGCGCCATCTACTCCTGTTTCCATTTCAGTTATACTCTTAAATTGCTCGTCTAGTAAAATAACCTTGACATGCTCTAGTCTTTGGCTGTTATCTAAATCGGCAACAGTTCCTTTTAATTGCTGCTCACAAAATAGTTTTCTGATTTCAGTAAAACGATAAATATCATCGTTACCATTTCCACCAGCTCTATTAGAGGAGAAAAATCCAGTACCGTTTTTACCTTTAACAACAAAGGCAAAATCGTCTTGATTACTATTTATGGGCGCCCCTACGTTTTGCACCGCTGTAAATGTTCCATCGGAATTTATCCTAGAAACAAACACATCGAGTCCACCCAATCCTGGTTGTCCATCACTGGCAAAATACAATTCATTCTTGTCCGATATAAAAGGAAAAGTTTCTCTTCCTTCTGTATTGATAGTTTCTCCTAAATTCTCAGGTATACCGAAACTTCCATCTGGTTTAATCGTTACACTATACAAATCAGATTGTCCCAACGTCCCTGGCCTATCGGATGCAAAAAACAGTTTCGTCTCATCATGGCTTAGTGCAGGATGTGCTGTACTGTATTGGTTGCTATTAAAAGGTAATTCTGTCACATTGCTCCACTTACCATTGATAAAATCCGCTTTGTATAATTTCAGTAAGGTAATTTCCTGATCATCTTGCCCTCTTTTACCATTGAGATAGTTATTACGTGTAAAGTACATGGTCTTACCATCTTTTGTAAAAACAGGTGTAGATTCATTAAACTTGGAATTGATTTTATTTTCAAATCGCTCCGGTTCCCCTAATGTTCCATCTGCTTTCAATTCAGCCGTATATAAATTAGTAAAGGCTTTATTGGTCCATCTAAATGTTTTTTTAGCAATACCTCCTGTATCTCTAGCGGAGGCAAATACCAGTTTATTCACTAAAAAAGCACTTCCATAATCGGTGTACTTTGAATTAATCAACAGATTGGTAATTTCAAATCGCCCTGAATTGGCTTTAATCTGTTCAAGGTAATTCCTATTGTTTTCAAACAAAACTCCCCTTTTATCCGTTTTTATCTTTTTATTGAAGTTTTCCAGAGTTTTATCCGCTTTTACGTAATCCTCCTTTGCTTTTAGGGTTTGTGCGTAACGATAATAGTATTCTGGTTCTTGCTCTGTATTCATTTCGAAAAGAGCGGTGTACCATTTTGCTGCTTGGGTTAGTTCACCATTAAAATAATAAGCATTCCCTAGCCTCTGAAACATTTTCTCGTCTTTGTATCCCTTTTCAGCCACTCTTTCATAGATCGCAATAACATCAACGTAAGCGTATTGGGCATACTCTTTTTCAGCCTTGATCTGACTTGCCGTTTGCCCATTCCCTTTTAGTGTTATCAGCACTAAAAAAACAATATAAAGGATATCTTTTATCTTCATCATTGAATAATTAGAAAAATCTTGGTGAAACCACGCGACTGTACCTGTTGAACAATTCATATCGCAAGAATATCTCATGCGAGCCTGAGTTATAGTTGCTCAATTTAGTAGTTTCCTTATCATAGGCATATCCAATATACATCCCTTCTGTCACTTGAAATCCGACCATTGCACTCACCGCTGCACTCCACCTATAAGCTACACCCGCCATAAACTTATCATCGAACATAAAGTTCGCAGAAAGATCTACTTGCAAAGGTGATCCATTGACCACTTTAGTCAGTATTGCAGGTTTGAATTTGATATACGGATCTACATCAAATACGTAACCTCCCATAAAATAATAGGTAATTTTATCCTTATAAATAGATACATCCTCATCGCTATAACGATCGGTCTGAATGAAACTAGGTACCGAAAACCCTAAATAAGCCCTATCCGAATGCCAGTAGACACCGGCTCCAACATTAGGTGAAAATTTATTATTTAGGTCTTGAAACTGTGGATCCCCTTGGTCCTCTTGTCTCAATTTAGTAATATCCAGATTAAACAAATTGGCCGTCACTTTCAAACCAAACGAAAGACTAAATTCCTCTGAGGTTGGAATGGTATAAGACAAATCCCCTGATAAAGTATTTTCATTTGTGGGTCCAATTTTATCATTGACCAGTGAAACTCCTACTCCCAAGTCGGTAAAATCTATCGGTGTATGTACCGAAAAACTACTGGTCTCTGGAGCTCCATCTAATCCAACCCATTGGGTACGATAAAGTCCAAAAATACTCATAACACCTCTCGAACCGGCATAAGCGGGGTTGATGTTAACGGTATTGTACATATACTGTGTGAACTGCGTATCCTGTTGCGCAAATCCTACAGCGGAAAAAAACATAAAAACTAAAACTAATCTTCTCATCTATTTTTCTTTTTAGAATGGCTTAGCTTTCTAGGACTAAGCCGTTTCAATTTGTTTTAACTACTATTTTAATTGATATATAAATATCCTGCTTCCTGGTGTGGCTGGGATGCGCTGTCTTTGTATTTCACAACATAATAATACGTTCCTACTGGCAACTTATCCCCTGATTTTACTGTTGCGCGACCTTCTGACATTCCTCTAAAAGCACGGTCTTCGTTGTTGTAATGCTCGCGCTCGAAAACCAGAACTCCCCAACGATTGAATATCTCAACGGTATTGTTTGGATAACATTCTAATCCTTGTATATAGAATCGCTCGTTCTTACGATCTCCATTTGGAGAGACTGCATTGAATATTGTTATTTTACAACCTTCCAATGCTAAGACTGTTGGATTATCACCTGTATTACTTAAGTCATCTGACTTATCCGATACAGTTATTCCACTCTGTGTCGTTCCATAAGCGGTAGCTTGATTACTCACGCTTCCATTATTAATATCGCCTTGTGTAATAACATATTCTGCGGTAAAACTAACTTCGTCGAACTCATATACATTTAGATTAATTGGACTTCCGGACATCACAATACCTGTCAATGGATCCGTAATCGTAACATTATACAAAGGCACATTTCCAGTATTGCTCACTTTGAATTTATAACTGATCGTTTCACCGGCATTAGCATTACCGTTTCCGTTTTCATCATTAGCTACTGCAGTCTTAATAATTGCAATAGACGGTGTTTCAACAAAAACAGTAACCTTAGCTGTACTACAATTCGATCCATTTAATCTCTCGCAAATTTGATAGATCAAAGTATACTTTCCACCTTTAGTTTTTGGTGCCACTGTTATGGTTCCATTTGCATTTAGAGTAAACCCTTTTGCCGTTACACCTAGTACTTGTAGATCAACATCTGAGCTTTTGACAGGAATTCCATTTAGTGTATCATTCCCCAAAACTGTTTCTGTGGTACCTCCGGTAATACCGTTAATTGCTACCATAGCAAAATCATCTTCTACAAGATTCAATGAAGATTTTCCAACCACAATAATTGAAGTAACTTCACTACAATTTGATGGATTGCTTACCTCACAAATACGGTAGGTTACACTATGATTTCCTTCTGGTGTATTTGGCGCTACTGTTATTGTCCCGTCAGTATTTAATGTCAATCCTGTTGGCACTGTTATCCCTGTCAATTTCACCTGACCTGAATTTGTTCCAATAACCACTGAATTTCCGTTTAAGGTATCATTCGATAGTAATGATTGCGTTTTACCTCCAGTATTTCCATTGATTGATGGAGTAGTTTCCGCTACAGCACATAAAACATTCGATATTGTAACAACTACTGAAGCTGAAGTACAACCTGTCGCAGTAGTTACCGTAAAATTATAAGTTGTACCTGGCAACAATCCTGTGATTGTTTTGCTAGGGGTATTTCCTGTAATATTACCTGGATTAATTATCCAGTTACCTGATGGTAAGCCACTCAACACTACGCTTCCTGTCGGAATTGAACATATTGGTTGTGCTAGTGATGCTACAATTGGTGCTACTTGTGTAGCATTTACTGTGAAAGTAACATCTGAAGTTGTAGCAGCACAACTACCATTAGCAGCAACTGTATATTGAATTGTTACAGCCGTATCTGCTGTTACATCAGCTGGGGTGTAAACTCCTGCTGCGATGTTTCCGCCTCCTGTGATAACACTCCAAGTTCCTCCTGCTGGTGTAGCCGATAAGGTCTTGGTCGCTGTCTCACAAATTGCTGTAGTAGTGGTTGTATTGTTAGCCACTCCTGCAAATGCATTTACTGTGAAAGTAACATCTGAAGTTGTAGCAGCACAACTACCATTAGCAGCAACTGTATATTGAATTGTTACAGCCGTATCTGCTGTTACATCAGCTGGGGTGTAAACTCCTGCTGCGATGTTTCCACCTCCTGTGATAATACTCCAAGTTCCTCCTGCTGGTGTAGCCGATAAGGTCTTGGTTGCTGTCTCACAAATTGCTGTAGTAGTGGTTGTATTGTTAGCCACTCCTGCAAATGCATTTACTGTGAAAGTAACATCTGAAGTTGTAGCAGCACAACTACCATTAGCAGCAACTGTATATTGAATTGTTACAGCCGTGTCTGCTGTTACATCAGCTGGGGTGTAAACTCCTGCTGCGATGTTTCCGCCTCCTGTGATAATACTCCAAGTTCCTCCTGCTGGTGTAGCCGATAAGGTCTTGGTTGCTGTCTCACAAATTGCTGTAGTAGTGGTTGTATTGTTAGCCACTCCTGCAAATGCATTTACTGTGAAAGTAACATCTGAAGTTGTAGCAGCACAACTACCATTAGCAGCAACTGTATATTGAATTGTTACAGCCGTATCTGCTGTTACATCAGCTGGGGTGTAAACTCCTGCTGCGATGTTTCCGCCTCCTGTGATAACACTCCAAGTTCCTCCTGCTGGTGTAGCCGATAAGGTCTTGGTCGCTGTCTCACAAATTGCTGTAGTAGTGGTTGTATTGTTAGCCACTCCTGCAAATGCATTTACTGTGAAAGTAACATCTGAAGTTGTAGCAGCACAACTACCATTAGCAGCAACTGTATATTGAATTGTTACAGCCGTATCTGCTGTTACATCAGCTGGGGTGTAAACTCCTGCTGCGATGTTTCCGCCTCCTGTGATAACACTCCAAGTTCCTCCTGCTGGTGTAGCCGATAAGGTCTTGGTCGCTGTCTCACAAATTGCTGTAGTAGTGGTTGTATTGTTAGCCACTCCTGCAAATGCATTTACTGTGAAAGTAACATCTGAAGTTGTAGCAGCACAACTACCATTAGCAGCAACTGTATATTGAATTGTTACAGCCGTATCTGCTGTTACATCAGCTGGGGTGTAAACTCCTGCTGCGATGTTTCCGCCTCCTGTGATAATACTCCAAGTTCCTCCTGCTGGTGTAGCCGATAAGGTCTTGGTCGCTGTCTCACAAATTGCTGTAGTAGTGGTTGTATTGTTAGCCACTCCTGCAAATGCATTTACTGTGAAAGTAACATCTGAAGTTGTAGCAGCACAACTACCATTAGCAGCAACTGTATATTGAATTGTTACAGCCGTATCTGCTGTTACATCAGCTGGGGTGTAAACTCCTGCTGCGATGTTTCCGCCTCCTGTGATAACACTCCAAGTTCCTCCTGCTGGTGTAGCCGATAAGGTCTTGGTCGCTGTCTCACAAATTGCTGTAGTAGTGGTTGTATTGTTAGCCACTCCTGCAAATGCATTTACTGTGAAAGTAACATCTGAAGTTGTAGCAGCACAACTACCATTAGCAGCAACTGTATATTGAATTGTTACAGCCGTATCTGCTGTTACATCAGCTGGGGTGTAAACTCCTGCTGCGATGTTTCCGCCTCCTGTGATAACACTCCAAGTTCCTCCTGCTGGTGTAGCCGATAAGGTCTTGGTCGCTGTCTCACAAATTGCTGTAGTAGTGGTTGTATTGTTAGCCACTCCTGCAAATGCATTTACTGTGAAAGTAACATCTGAAGTTGTAGCAGCACAACTACCATTAGCAGCAACTGTATATTGAATTGTTACAGCCGTATCTGCTGTTACATCAGCTGGGGTGTAAACTCCTGCTGCGATGTTTCCGCCTCCTGTGATAACACTCCAAGTTCCTCCTGCTGGTGTAGCCGATAAGGTCTTGGTTGCTGTCTCACAAATTGCTGTAGTAGTGGTTGTATTGTTAGCCACTCCTGCAAATGCATTTACTGTGAAAGTAACATCTGAAGTTGTAGCAGCACAACTACCATTAGCAGCAACTGTATATTGAATTGTTACAGCCGTGTCTGCTGTTACATCAGCTGGGGTGTAAACTCCTGCTGCGATGTTTCCACCTCCTGTGATAATACTCCAAGTTCCTCCTGCTGGTGTAGCCGATAAGGTCTTGGTTGCTGTCTCACAAATTGCTGTAGTAGTGGTTGTATTGTTAGCCACTCCTGCAAATGCATTTACTGTGAAAGTAACATCTGAAGTTGTAGCAGCACAACTACCATTAGCAGCAACTGTATATTGAATTGTTACAGCCGTATCTGCTGTTACATCAGCTGGGGTGTAAACTCCTGCTGCGATGTTTCCACCTCCTGTGATAATACTCCAAGTTCCTCCTGCTGGTGTAGCCGATAAGGTCTTGGTTGCTGTCTCACAAATTGCTGTAGTAGTGGTTGTATTGTTAGCCACTCCTGCAAATGCATTTACTGTGAAAGTAACATCTGAAGTTGTAGCAACACAACTACCATTAGCAGCAACTGTATATTGAATTGTTACAGCCGTGTCTGCTGTTACATCAGCTGGGGTGTAAACTCCTGCTGCGATGTTTCCACCTCCTGTGATAATACTCCAAGTTCCTCCTGCTGGTGTAGCCGATAAGGTCTTGGTTGCTGTCTCACAAATTGCTGTAGTAGTGGTTGTATTGTTAGCCACTCCTGCAAATGCATTTACTGTGAAAGTAACATCTGAAGTTGTAGCAGCACAACTACCATTAGCAGCAACTGTATATTGAATTGTTACAGCCGTGTCTGCTGTTACATCAGCTGGGGTGTAAACTCCTGCTGCGATGTTTCCGCCTCCTGTGATAATACTCCAAGTTCCTCCTGCTGGTGTAGCCGATAAGGTCTTGGTCGCTGTCTCACAAATTGCTGTAGTAGTGGTTGTATTGTTAGCCACTCCTGCAAATGCATTTACTGTGAAAGTAACATCTGAAGTTGTAGCAGCACAACTACCATTAGCAGCAACTGTATATTGAATTGTTACAGCCGTATCTGCTGTTACATCAGCTGGGGTGTAAACTCCTGCTGCGATGTTTCCGCCTCCTGTGATAACACTCCAAGTTCCTCCTGCTGGTGTAGCCGATAAGGTCTTGGTCGCTGTCTCACAAATTGCTGTAGTAGTGGTTGTATTGTTAGCCACTCCTGCAAATGCATTTACTGTGAAAGTAACATCTGAAGTTGTAGCAGCACAACTACCATTAGCAGCAACTGTATATTGAATTGTTACAGCCGTATCTGCTGTTACATCAGCTGGGGTGTAAACTCCTGCTGCGATGTTTCCGCCTCCTGTGATAACACTCCAAGTTCCTCCTGCTGGTGTAGCCGATAAGGTCTTGGTCGCTGTCTCACAAATTGCTGTAGTAGTGGTTGTATTGTTAGCCACTCCTGCAAATGCATTTACTGTGAAAGTAACATCTGAAGTTGTAGCAGCACAACTACCATTAGCAGCAACTGTATATTGAATTGTTACAGCCGTATCTGCTGTTACATCAGCTGGGGTGTAAACTCCTGCTGCGATGTTTCCGCCTCCTGTGATAATACTCCAAGTTCCTCCTGCTGGTGTAGCCGATAAGGTCTTGGTTGCTGTCTCACAAATTGCTGTAGTAGTGGTTGTATTGTTAGCCACTCCTGCAAATGCATTTACTGTGAAAGTAACATCTGAAGTTGTAGCAGCACAACTACCATTAGCAGCAACTGTATATTGAATTGTTACAGCCGTATCTGCTGTTACATCAGCTGGGGTGTAAACTCCTGCTGCGATGTTTCCACCTCCTGTGATAATACTCCAAGTTCCTCCTGCTGGTGTAGCCGATAAGGTCTTGGTTGCTGTCTCACAAATTGCTGTAGTAGTGGTTGTATTGTTAGCCACTCCTGCAAATGCATTTACTGTGAAAGTAACATCTGAAGTTGTAGCAACACAACTACCATTAGCAGCAACTGTATATTGAATTGTTACAGCCGTGTCTGCTGTTACATCAGCTGGGGTGTAAACTCCTGCTGCGATGTTTCCACCTCCTGTGATAATACTCCAAGTTCCTCCTGCTGGTGTAGCCGATAAGGTCTTGGTTGCTGTCTCACAAATTGCTGTAGTAGTGGTTGTATTGTTAGCCACTCCTGCAAATGCATTTACTGTGAAAGTAACATCTGAAGTTGTAGCAGCACAACTACCATTAGCAGCAACTGTATATTGAATTGTTACAGCCGTGTCTGCTGTTACATCAGCTGGGGTGTAAACTCCTGCTGCGATGTTTCCGCCTCCTGTGATAATACTCCAAGTTCCTCCTGCTGGTGTAGCCGATAAGGTCTTGGTTGCTGTCTCACAAATTGCTGTAGTAGTGGTTGTATTGTTAGCCACTCCTGCAAATGCATTTACTGTGAAAGTAACATCTGAAGTTGTAGCAGCACAACTACCATTAGCAGCAACTGTATATTGAATTGTTACAGCCGTATCTGCTGTTACATCAGCTGGGGTGTAAACTCCTGCTGCGATGTTTCCGCCTCCTGTGATAACACTCCAAGTTCCTCCTGCTGGTGTAGCCGATAAGGTCTTGGTCGCTGTCTCACAAATTGCTGTAGTAGTGGTTGTATTGTTAGCCACTCCTGCAAATGCATTTACTGTGAAAGTAACATCTGAAGTTGTAGCAGCACAACTACCATTAGCAGCAACTGTATATTGAATTGTTACAGCCGTATCTGCTGTTACATCAGCTGGGGTGTAAACTCCTGCTGCGATGTTTCCGCCTCCTGTGATAACACTCCAAGTTCCTCCTGCTGGTGTAGCCGATAAGGTCTTGGTCGCTGTCTCACAAATTGCTGTAGTAGTGGTTGTATTGTTAGCCACTCCTGCAAATGCATTTACTGTGAAAGTAACATCTGAAGTTGTAGCAGCACAACTACCATTAGCAGCAACTGTATATTGAATTGTTACAGCCGTATCTGCTGTTACATCAGCTGGGGTGTAAACTCCTGCTGCGATGTTTCCGCCTCCTGTGATAACACTCCAAGTTCCTCCTGCTGGTGTAGCCGATAAGGTCTTGGTCGCTGTCTCACAAATTGCTGTAGTAGTGGTTGTATTGTTAGCCACTCCTGCAAATGCATTTACTGTGAAAGTAACATCTGAAGTTGTAGCAGCACAACTACCATTAGCAGCAACTGTATATTGAATTGTTACAGCCGTATCTGCTGTTACATCAGCTGGGGTGTAAACTCCTGCTGCGATGTTTCCGCCTCCTGTGATAACACTCCAAGTTCCTCCTGCTGGTGTAGCCGATAAGGTCTTGGTTGCTGTCTCACAAATTGCTGTAGTAGTGGTTGTATTGTTAGCCACTCCTGCAAATGCATTTACTGTGAAAGTAACATCTGAAGTTGTAGCAGCACAACTACCATTAGCAGCAACTGTATATTGAATTGTTACAGCCGTGTCTGCTGTTACATCAGCTGGGGTGTAAACTCCTGCTGCGATGTTTCCACCTCCTGTGATAATACTCCAAGTTCCTCCTGCTGGTGTAGCCGATAAGGTCTTGGTTGCTGTCTCACAAATTGCTGTAGTAGTGGTTGTATTGTTAGCCACTCCTGCAAATGCATTTACTGTGAAAGTAACATCTGAAGTTGTAGCAGCACAACTACCATTAGCAGCAACTGTATATTGAATTGTTACAGCCGTATCTGCTGTTACATCAGCTGGGGTGTAAACTCCTGCTGCGATGTTTCCACCTCCTGTGATAATACTCCAAGTTCCTCCTGCTGGTGTAGCCGATAAGGTCTTGGTTGCTGTCTCACAAATTGCTGTAGTAGTGGTTGTATTGTTAGCCACTCCTGCAAATGCATTTACTGTGAAAGTAACATCTGAAGTTGTAGCAGCACAACTACCATTAGCAGCAACTGTATATTGAATTGTTACAGCCGTGTCTGCTGTTACATCAGCTGGGGTGTAAACTCCTGCTGCGATGTTTCCACCTCCTGTGATAATACTCCAAGTTCCTCCTGCTGGTGTAGCCGATAAGGTCTTGGTTGCTGTCTCACAAATTGCTGTAGTAGTGGTTGTATTGTTAGCCACTCCTGCAAATGCATTTACTGTGAAAGTAACATCTGAAGTTGTAGCAGCACAACTACCATTAGCAGCAACTGTATATTGAATTGTTACAGCCGTGTCTGCTGTTACATCAGCTGGGGTGTAAACTCCTGCTGCGATGTTTCCGCCTCCTGTGATAATACTCCAAGTTCCTCCTGCTGGTGTAGCCGATAAGGTCTTGGTCGCTGTCTCACAAATTGCTGTAGTAGTGGTTGTATTGTTAGCCACTCCTGCAAATGCATTTACTGTGAAAGTAACATCTGAAGTTGTAGCAGCACAACTACCATTAGCAGCAACTGTATATTGAATTGTTACAGCCGTATCTGCTGTTACATCAGCTGGGGTGTAAACTCCTGCTGCGATGTTTCCGCCTCCTGTGATAACACTCCAAGTTCCTCCTGCTGGTGTAGCCGATAAGGTCTTGGTCGCTGTCTCACAAATTGCTGTAGTAGTGGTTGTATTGTTAGCCACTCCTGCAAATGCATTTACTGTGAAAGTAACATCTGAAGTTGTAGCAGCACAACTACCATTAGCAGCAACTGTATATTGAATTGTTACAGCCGTATCTGCTGTTACATCAGCTGGGGTGTAAACTCCTGCTGCGATGTTTCCGCCTCCTGTGATAACACTCCAAGTTCCTCCTGCTGGTGTAGCCGATAAGGTCTTGGTCGCTGTCTCACAAATTGCTGTAGTAGTGGTTGTATTGTTAGCCACTCCTGCAAATGCATTTACTGTGAAAGTAACATCTGAAGTTGTAGCAGCACAACTACCATTAGCAGCAACTGTATATTGAATTGTTACAGCCGTATCTGCTGTTACATCAGCTGGGGTGTAAACTCCTGCTGCGATGTTTCCGCCTCCTGTGATAATACTCCAAGTTCCTCCTGCTGGTGTAGCCGATAAGGTCTTGGTTGCTGTCTCACAAATTGCTGTAGTAGTGGTTGTATTGTTAGCCACTCCTGCAAATGCATTTACTGTGAAAGTAACATCTGAAGTTGTAGCAGCACAACTACCATTAGCAGCAACTGTATATTGAATTGTTACAGCCGTATCTGCTGTTACATCAGCTGGGGTGTAAACTCCTGCTGCGATGTTTCCACCTCCTGTGATAATACTCCAAGTTCCTCCTGCTGGTGTAGCCGATAAGGTCTTGGTTGCTGTCTCACAAATTGCTGTAGTAGTGGTTGTATTGTTAGCCACTCCTGCAAATGCATTTACTGTGAAAGTAACATCTGAAGTTGTAGCAACACAACTACCATTAGCAGCAACTGTATATTGAATTGTTACAGCCGTGTCTGCTGTTACATCAGCTGGGGTGTAAACTCCTGCTGCGATGTTTCCACCTCCTGTGATAATACTCCAAGTTCCTCCTGCTGGTGTAGCCGATAAGGTCTTGGTTGCTGTCTCACAAATTGCTGTAGTAGTGGTTGTATTGTTAGCCACTCCTGCAAATGCATTTACTGTGAAAGTAACATCTGAAGTTGTAGCAGCACAACTACCATTAGCAGCAACTGTATATTGAATTGTTACAGCCGTGTCTGCTGTTACATCAGCTGGGGTGTAAACTCCTGCTGCGATGTTTCCGCCTCCTGTGATAATACTCCAAGTTCCTCCTGCTGGTGTAGCCGATAAGGTCTTGGTTGCTGTCTCACAAATTGCTGTAGTAGTGGTTGTATTGTTAGCCACTCCTGCAAATGCATTTACTGTGAAAGTAACATCTGAAGTTGTAGCAGCACAACTACCATTAGCAGCAACTGTATATTGAATTGTTACAGCCGTATCTGCTGTTACATCAGCTGGGGTGTAAACTCCTGCTGCGATGTTTCCGCCTCCTGTGATAACACTCCAAGTTCCTCCTGCTGGTGTAGCCGATAAGGTCTTGGTCGCTGTCTCACAAATTGCTGTAGTAGTGGTTGTATTGTTAGCCACTCCTGCAAATGCATTTACTGTGAAAGTAACATCTGAAGTTGTAGCAGCACAACTACCATTAGCAGCAACTGTATATTGAATTGTTACAGCCGTATCTGCTGTTACATCAGCTGGGGTGTAAACTCCTGCTGCGATGTTTCCGCCTCCTGTGATAACACTCCAAGTTCCTCCTGCTGGTGTAGCCGATAAGGTCTTGGTCGCTGTCTCACAAATTGCTGTAGTAGTGGTTGTATTGTTAGCCACTCCTGCAAATGCATTTACTGTGAAAGTAACATCTGAAGTTGTAGCAGCACAACTACCATTAGCAGCAACTGTATATTGAATTGTTACAGCCGTATCTGCTGTTACATCAGCTGGGGTGTAAACTCCTGCTGCGATGTTTCCACCTCCTGTGATAATACTCCAAGTTCCTCCTGCTGGTGTAGCCGATAAGGTCTTGGTTGCTGTCTCACAAATTGCTGTAGTAGTGGTTGTATTGTTAGCCACTCCTGCAAATGCATTTACTGTGAAAGTAACATCTGAAGTTGTAGCAACACAACTACCATTAGCAGCAACTGTATATTGAATTGTTACAGCCGTGTCTGCTGTTACATCAGCTGGGGTGTAAACTCCTGCTGCGATGTTTCCACCTCCTGTGATAATACTCCAAGTTCCTCCTGCTGGTGTAGCCGATAAGGTCTTGGTTGCTGTCTCACAAATTGCTGTAGTAGTGGTTGTATTGTTAGCCACTCCTGCAAATGCATTTACTGTGAAAGTAACATCTGAAGTTGTAGCAGCACAACTACCATTAGCAGCAACTGTATATTGAATTGTTACAGCCGTGTCTGCTGTTACATCAGCTGGGGTGTAAACTCCTGCTGCGATGTTTCCGCCTCCTGTGATAATACTCCAAGTTCCTCCTGCTGGTGTAGCCGATAAGGTCTTGGTTGCTGTCTCACAAATTGCTGTAGTAGTGGTTGTATTGTTAGCCACTCCTGCAAATGCATTTACTGTGAAAGTAACATCTGAAGTTGTAGCAGCACAACTACCATTAGCAGCAACTGTATATTGAATTGTTACAGCCGTATCTGCTGTTACATCAGCTGGGGTGTAAACTCCTGCTGCGATGTTTCCGCCTCCTGTGATAACACTCCAAGTTCCTCCTGCTGGTGTAGCCGATAAGGTCTTGGTCGCTGTCTCACAAATTGCTGTAGTAGTGGTTGTATTGTTAGCCACTCCTGCAAATGCATTTACTGTGAAAGTAACATCTGAAGTTGTAGCAGCACAACTACCATTAGCAGCAACTGTATATTGAATTGTTACAGCCGTATCTGCTGTTACATCAGCTGGGGTGTAAACTCCTGCTGCGATGTTTCCGCCTCCTGTGATAACACTCCAAGTTCCTCCTGCTGGTGTAGCCGATAAGGTCTTGGTCGCTGTCTCACAAATTGCTGTAGTAGTGGTTGTATTGTTAGCCACTCCTGCAAATGCATTTACTGTGAAAGTAACATCTGAAGTTGTAGCAGCACAACTACCATTAGCAGCAACTGTATATTGAATTGTTACAGCCGTATCTGCTGTTACATCAGCTGGGGTGTAAACTCCTGCTGCGATGTTTCCGCCTCCTGTGATAATACTCCAAGTTCCTCCTGCTGGTGTAGCCGATAAGGTCTTGGTCGCTGTCTCACAAATTGCTGTAGTAGTGGTTGTATTGTTAGCCACTCCTGCAAATGCATTTACTGTGAAAGTAACATCTGAAGTTGTAGCAGCACAACTACCATTAGCAGCAACTGTATATTGAATTGTTACAGCCGTATCTGCTGTTACATCAGCTGGGGTGTAAACTCCTGCTGCGATGTTTCCGCCTCCTGTGATAATACTCCAAGTTCCTCCTGCTGGTGTAGCCGATAAGGTCTTGGTTGCTGTCTCACAAATTGCTGTAGTAGTGGTTGTATTGTTAGCCACTCCTGCAAATGCATTTACTGTGAAAGTAACATCTGAAGTTGTAGCAGCACAACTACCATTAGCAGCAACTGTATATTGAATTGTTACAGCCGTATCTGCTGTTACATCAGCTGGGGTGTAAACTCCTGCTGCGATGTTTCCGCCTCCTGTGATAACACTCCAAGTTCCTCCTGCTGGTGTAGCCGATAAGGTCTTGGTCGCTGTCTCACAAATTGCTGTAGTAGTGGTTGTATTGTTAGCCACTCCTGCAAATGCATTTACTGTGAAAGTAACATCTGAAGTTGTAGCAGCACAACTACCATTAGCAGCAACTGTATATTGAATTGTTACAGCCGTATCTGCTGTTACATCAGCTGGGGTGTAAACTCCTGCTGCGATGTTTCCGCCTCCTGTGATAACACTCCAAGTTCCTCCTGCTGGTGTAGCCGATAAGGTCTTGGTTGCTGTCTCACAAATTGCTGTAGTAGTGGTTGTATTGTTAGCCACTCCTGCAAATGCATTTACTGTGAAAGTAACATCTGAAGTTGTAGCAGCACAACTACCATTAGCAGCAACTGTATATTGAATTGTTACAGCCGTGTCTGCTGTTACATCAGCTGGGGTGTAAACTCCTGCTGCGATGTTTCCACCTCCTGTGATAATACTCCAAGTTCCTCCTGCTGGTGTAGCCGATAAGGTCTTGGTTGCTGTCTCACAAATTGCTGTAGTAGTGGTTGTATTGTTAGCCACTCCTGCAAATGCATTTACTGTGAAAGTAACATCTGAAGTTGTAGCAGCACAACTACCATTAGCAGCAACTGTATATTGAATTGTTACAGCCGTATCTGCTGTTACATCAGCTGGGGTGTAAACTCCTGCTGCGATGTTTCCGCCTCCTGTGATAATACTCCAAGTTCCTCCTGCTGGTGTAGCCGATAAGGTCTTGGTTGCTGTCTCACAAATTGCTGTAGTAGTGGTTGTATTGTTAGCCACTCCTGCAAATGCATTTACTGTGAAAGTAACATCTGAAGTTGTAGCAACACAACTACCATTAGCAGCAACTGTATATTGAATTGTTACAGCCGTGTCTGCTGTTACATCAGCTGGGGTGTAAACTCCTGCTGCGATGTTTCCACCTCCTGTGATAATACTCCAAGTTCCTCCTGCTGGTGTAGCCGATAAGGTCTTGGTTGCTGTCTCACAAATTGCTGTAGTAGTGGTTGTATTGTTAGCCACTCCTGCAAATGCATTTACTGTGAAAGTAACATCTGAAGTTGTAGCAGCACAACTACCATTAGCAGCAACTGTATATTGAATTGTTACAGCCGTGTCTGCTGTTACATCAGCTGGGGTGTAAACTCCTGCTGCGATGTTTCCGCCTCCTGTGATAATACTCCAAGTTCCTCCTGCTGGTGTAGCCGATAAGGTCTTGGTCGCTGTCTCACAAATTGCTGTAGTAGTGGTTGTATTGTTAGCCACTCCTGCAAATGCATTTACTGTGAAAGTAACATCTGAAGTTGTAGCAGCACAACTACCATTAGCAGCAACTGTATATTGAATTGTTACAGCCGTATCTGCTGTTACATCAGCTGGGGTGTAAACTCCTGCTGCGATGTTTCCGCCTCCTGTGATAATACTCCAAGTTCCTCCTGCTGGTGTAGCCGATAAGGTCTTGGTTGCTGTCTCACAAATTGCTGTAGTAGTGGTTGTATTGTTAGCCACTCCTGCAAATGCATTTACTGTGAAAGTAACATCTGAAGTTGTAGCAGCACAACTACCATTAGCAGCAACTGTATATTGAATTGTTACAGCCGTATCTGCTGTTACATCAGCTGGGGTGTAAACTCCTGCTGCGATGTTTCCACCTCCTGTGATAATACTCCAAGTTCCTCCTGCTGGTGTAGCCGATAAGGTCTTGGTTGCTGTCTCACAAATTGCTGTAGTAGTGGTTGTATTGTTAGCCACTCCTGCAAATGCATTTACTGTGAAAGTAACATCTGAAGTTGTAGCAACACAACTACCATTAGCAGCAACTGTATATTGAATTGTTACAGCCGTGTCTGCTGTTACATCAGCTGGGGTGTAAACTCCTGCTGCGATGTTTCCACCTCCTGTGATAATACTCCAAGTTCCTCCTGCTGGTGTAGCCGATAAGGTCTTGGTTGCTGTCTCACAAATTGCTGTAGTAGTGGTTGTATTGTTAGCCACTCCTGCAAATGCATTTACTGTGAAAGTAACATCTGAAGTTGTAGCAGCACAACTACCATTAGCAGCAACTGTATATTGAATTGTTACAGCCGTGTCTGCTGTTACATCAGCTGGGGTGTAAACTCCTGCTGCGATGTTTCCGCCTCCTGTGATAATACTCCAAGTTCCTCCTGCTGGTGTAGCCGATAAGGTCTTGGTTGCTGTCTCACAAATTGCTGTAGTAGTGGTTGTATTGTTAGCCACTCCTGCAAATGCATTTACTGTGAAAGTAACATCTGAAGTTGTAGCAGCACAACTACCATTAGCAGCAACTGTATATTGAATTGTTACAGCCGTATCTGCTGTTACATCAGCTGGGGTGTAAACTCCTGCTGCGATGTTTCCGCCTCCTGTGATAACACTCCAAGTTCCTCCTGCTGGTGTAGCCGATAAGGTCTTGGTCGCTGTCTCACAAATTGCTGTAGTAGTGGTTGTATTGTTAGCCACTCCTGCAAATGCATTTACTGTGAAAGTAACATCTGAAGTTGTAGCAGCACAACTACCATTAGCAGCAACTGTATATTGAATTGTTACAGCCGTATCTGCTGTTACATCAGCTGGGGTGTAAACTCCTGCTGCGATGTTTCCGCCTCCTGTGATAACACTCCAAGTTCCTCCTGCTGGTGTAGCCGATAAGGTCTTGGTCGCTGTCTCACAAATTGCTGTAGTAGTGGTTGTATTGTTAGCCACTCCTGCAAATGCATTTACTGTGAAAGTAACATCTGAAGTTGTAGCAGCACAACTACCATTAGCAGCAACTGTATATTGAATTGTTACAGCCGTATCTGCTGTTACATCAGCTGGGGTGTAAACTCCTGCTGCGATGTTTCCACCTCCTGTGATAATACTCCAAGTTCCTCCTGCTGGTGTAGCCGATAAGGTCTTGGTTGCTGTCTCACAAATTGCTGTAGTAGTGGTTGTATTGTTAGCCACTCCTGCAAATGCATTTACTGTGAAAGTAACATCTGAAGTTGTAGCAACACAACTACCATTAGCAGCAACTGTATATTGAATTGTTACAGCCGTGTCTGCTGTTACATCAGCTGGGGTGTAAACTCCTGCTGCGATGTTTCCACCTCCTGTGATAATACTCCAAGTTCCTCCTGCTGGTGTAGCCGATAAGGTCTTGGTTGCTGTCTCACAAATTGCTGTAGTAGTGGTTGTATTGTTAGCCACTCCTGCAAATGCATTTACTGTGAAAGTAACATCTGAAGTTGTAGCAGCACAACTACCATTAGCAGCAACTGTATATTGAATTGTTACAGCCGTGTCTGCTGTTACATCAGCTGGGGTGTAAACTCCTGCTGCGATGTTTCCGCCTCCTGTGATAATACTCCAAGTTCCTCCTGCTGGTGTAGCCGATAAGGTCTTGGTTGCTGTCTCACAAATTGCTGTAGTAGTGGTTGTATTGTTAGCCACTCCTGCAAATGCATTTACTGTGAAAGTAACATCTGAAGTTGTAGCAGCACAACTACCATTAGCAGCAACTGTATATTGAATTGTTACAGCCGTATCTGCTGTTACATCAGCTGGGGTGTAAACTCCTGCTGCGATGTTTCCGCCTCCTGTGATAACACTCCAAGTTCCTCCTGCTGGTGTAGCCGATAAGGTCTTGGTCGCTGTCTCACAAATTGCTGTAGTAGTGGTTGTATTGTTAGCCACTCCTGCAAATGCATTTACTGTGAAAGTAACATCTGAAGTTGTAGCAGCACAACTACCATTAGCAGCAACTGTATATTGAATTGTTACAGCCGTATCTGCTGTTACATCAGCTGGGGTGTAAACTCCTGCTGCGATGTTTCCGCCTCCTGTGATAATACTCCAAGTTCCTCCTGCTGGTGTAGCCGATAAGGTCTTGGTCGCTGTCTCACAAATTGCTGTAGTAGTGGTTGTATTGTTAGCCACTCCTGCAAATGCATTTACTGTGAAAGTAACATCTGAAGTTGTAGCAACACAACTACCATTAGCAGCAACTGTATATTGAATTGTTACAGCCGTATCTGCTGTTACATCAGCTGGGGTGTAAACTCCTGCTGCGATGTTTCCGCCTCCTGTGATAATACTCCAAGTTCCTCCTGCTGGTGTAGCCGATAAGGTCTTGGTTGCTGTCTCACAAATTGCTGTAGTAGTGGTTGTATTGTTAGCCACTCCTGCAAATGCATTTACTGTGAAAGTAACATCTGAAGTTGTAGCAGCACAACTACCATTAGCAGCAACTGTATATTGAATTGTTACAGCCGTATCTGCTGTTACATCAGCTGGGGTGTAAACTCCTGCTGCGATGTTTCCGCCTCCTGTGATAACACTCCAAGTTCCTCCTGCTGGTGTAGCCGATAAGGTCTTGGTCGCTGTCTCACAAATTGCTGTAGTAGTGGTTGTATTGTTAGCCACTCCTGCAAATGCATTTATCATAACTACGTGAGTAGTCGTCTTTGGTCCATTACATCCTGCGGCACTTGCCGTGATGGTTGTTGTCCCTGACCATCCTGCCGAATAAGTTACCGCTCCTGTTGTTGCATCGATACTGTTACCTGCAAAGGCAGCAGTAGTTGCATCCAAACTATAAGTAATTCCTGTTGAATTTGTAGCCGTAGTAGTTGTCGTAACTGTTCCTGCTCCTTGACAACGAACAGAAGTTGTTGGGCTAAATGCAGCAATTGCAACAGTTGGTGTTACTGTTACAACATGAGTAGTTGTCTTTGGTCCATTACATCCTGCAGCACTTGCCGTGATGGTTGTTGTCCCTGACCATCCTGCCGAATAAGTTACCGCTCCTGTTGTTGCTTCGATACTGTTACCAGCAAAGGCAGCAGTAGTTGCATCCAAACTATAAGTAATTCCTGTTGAATTTGTAGCCGTAGTAGTTGTCGTAACTGTTCCTGCTCCTTGACAACGAACAGAAGTTGTTGGGCTAAATGCAGCAATTGCAACAGTTGGTGTTACTGTTACAACATGAGTAGTTGTCTTTGGTCCATTACATCCTGCGGCACTTGCCGTGATGGTTGTAGTCCCTGACCATCCTGCCGAATAAGTTACCGCTCCTGTTGTTGCATCGATACTGTTACCTGCAAAGGCAGCTGTAGTTGCATCCAAACTATAAGTAATTGCTGTTGAATTTGTAGCCGTAGTAGTTATCGTAACTGTTCCTGCTCCTTGACAACGAACAGAAGTTGTTGGGCTAAATGCAGCAATTGCAACAGTTGGTGTTACTGTTACAACATGAGTAGTTGTCTTTGGTCCATTACATCCTGCGGCACTTGCCGTGATGGTTGTAGTCCCTGACCATCCTGCCGAATAAGTTACCGCTCCTGTTGTTGCATCGATACTGTTACCTGCAAAGGCAGCAGTAGTTGCATCCAAACTATAAGTAATTCCTGTTGAATTTGTAGCCGTAGTAGTTGTCGTAACTGTTCCTGCTCCTTGACAACGAACAGAAGTTGTTGGGCTAAATGCAGCAATTGCAACAGTTGGTGTTACTGTTACAACATGAGTAGTTGTCTTTGGTCCATTACATCCTGCGGCACTTGCCGTGATGGTTGTAGTCCCTGACCATCCTGCCGAATAAGTTACCGCTCCTGTTGTTGCATCGATACTGTTACCTGCAAAGGCAGCAGTAGTTGCATCCAAACTATAAGTAATTCCTGTTGAATTTGTAGCCGTAGTAGTTGTCGTAACTGTTCCTGCTCCTTGACAACGAACAGAAGTTGTTGGGCTAAATGCAGCAATTGCAACAGTTGGTGTTACTGTTAGAGTCACATCTGTAGAAATAATACAACCCGTATTATAAGTAACCGTTAATGTATATATCCCATTATGGCTAGGCTGTGCATTAGTAATCAACGGACTTTGTGAAGTGGATGAGAAATTATTCGGCCCCTTCCAACTCCACGAATTTCCAACTCCACTAGCTCCAACAAAGGAAGCCGTTTGTCCTTGACAAATAATTAAAGGTGTTGGTGTTGATGTTACAACTGTAGCGTTTATATTCACCCAATGATCTTCTACTTCACCGTCAGAAGCATATCCTGTAGGAAGCAAATTGTTTACTGTAGAGAATCGTATTCGTGTATAATAATCGCTACCTGACTTTAAACCTACAATAGCTGAAAGCGGTAATTTCACCTCTCCATTAGTACCCGTCACCACTGTACGACTTGCTTTTTCATTTGTTTCAAAAATACCGTTCCTATTAGCATCTATCCATAAACTTAGATAAGCTAGGTTTCCTGTCAAGTTTTTTACTTTTATGGTAGCCTCACAATCTGACCAAGAGATAGCACCTACAATAGCATCCTCATCATCCCGATCTGTTCGATCGTCTCCATCAGGATTAAATCCCGGTGTAACTGGAGAGTAACCGGTATCAGTGTCCACAATAGTACCTAGCAATATTAGTGGATCTGCAAAAGTACCCTTATCCATATCAGCTACATTCGTACTTGACGATAGATTTTTATTGGCACCTGTTGCTAATGTCCCTCCTGTAATTGAACTAGTAACTATATGTACTGCTTTACCGTAGGTATCTGGAGCATCAGAATAATCAACATTTTCGATAAACCCAATAGCAAAATGTTGTCCCCCACCACCTTTTACTTCCACATCAATAGAAGGTACATTTTCCGCTACCAACAACGCATCTCCTTTAGAATCCCCTGAAACCGAATTCGTAACCTTCACTATTTTTCCATTATTAGAAACCTGAAGTTGTGTCTTTGTATTTCCCCAATTATCATTATAGATATATTTATCCATATACTTAACAACTCCAGTAGGAGTGGTTATTTGGTAATATTCGCCATTACCATTTAATGATTCTGTACCCGCAATTACAAAGGCCACAACATTTCCTGTTCCGCCGCCAGGATAGTTCGCAACAATTGTTAATTTAAGACTCGCTGTACGACCGTCTGTTCCATTATTTATACCTATGATATTGCCTGCGCCATTGTCGCCTCCAATATTACCATAGCCATATGGAAAATTATTTCCTGACCAACTGTAACTACTACTAGATTGGGGAGATCCGGACACACCAGATACTGTGGCTGTATAAATAACCCCAGAAGGTGAAGTAAAGGATCTAGTTGTTCCATTTACAATGGCATCCCCCCCCGATCCATTACTATTCAAATCCCAATTAAGCCAAAAAATTCTATCCTTATACAAGCCTGTACCTGTAGTAGCCTTTCCTGCTTGAGCATGTGACTGTAACGTCCCTATTACTAAAAATAATAATGCAAGTAAATACTTAAGTAACTTTGAAGTAGATAATATTCTTTTATTCATAACTATATTAATAAAAATACTTGAAAAAAAACCGGAGTTTTTATTTGTGAAAACCAATTCAAAAAAATGTTTCTGTGATTCAGTTAGCGATAAATATTTACAGAAGTAGATATAACACTTGGACCATCCACACCCACCCTTTCACACATTTGTTGAAAAAATGAATGAATTGACAACAAAAGAAAAACTACGTTAAAAGAAATTTGCTTAAAGAACTTAAGACTTTTAAGAGTAAAGTTATGCATAGACAGTTTGGGTTTGGGGTATATTAGAAAAGTCCGAATCGCCACAAAAGCAATTCAGAAAATAGGAATAAGTATAATTTGGATAGTTGACACTAGACTTAGAAAAAGATCGAATGAAATTTCTCACGAGTGTAATAAATTAGGCTTCATAATCAAATCAGTGACGACTACAAGTCGTTATTAAATTTATAAATAGGTAGTTTGGCGGTGCGAAAGTATATAAAGAGTTAAAAAAACAACTACACGAACCGATGAACTACCTACTTAAACGCTGAACTACATCCTTGATAGGAAAAAACCTAGCATATTTCGCCAAAATAATTAACAACTTGTAATAAAAACGTTTGTAATTCAACAACAGAAGTATGTTTATTAAGGTATATTTTATAGTAAAATTCCTAAACTATTGAATTCATAGATAATAATGCATAAATAGGATATAATTTGAAATTAGCCTTAATTCCTTTTACTAACAAATTCAGGTAATTTAATTCCAAATCCTCTCAAAATAGAACAGATCATCTACTCCATAAGAAAATTAACTTACATATGCAAAAACTGACGTAAAAAAGCTACTTCAAAAAATTAACGTTTCTTTTCAGTCCGTCAAATTTTGCTCTTTTTAGGGGGGAGTTTTTGAATACTACACGAAAGGTTTCTTCGGTGATTTCAAGCCAGTCTTTTTTAGACATAGCCAGCATTTCTGGGTTGGGATTGAACAAGGGCTCTGCATGCGCTTTAGAGAAGCGGTTCCAAGGACATACGTCCTGGCAGGTATCACAACCAAAGGCCCAATCATCAAACTTACCCCTCATTTCTTGGGGTATGTTCTCTTTGAGTTCGATTGTGAAATAAGAAATACATTTACTGCCATCGACTACATAAGGTGCAACAATGGCTTGTGTTGGACAAGCATCCAAACAAGCCGTACAGGAACCACAATGATCCGTCGTACGACTATCATACTCTAAATCTAGATCTAGAATAAGTTCCGCTATAAAATAAAAAGAGCCTACTTTTTGAGTGAGTAGGTTGCTGTTTTTACCGATCCAGCCCAAACCACTTTTGGCAGCCCAAGCTTTATCTAAAACGGGTGCAGAATCTACAAAAGCACGACCGGAAACAGCTCCAATTTCGGTTTGTATGGATTCTAGTAATTCCTTAAGCTTTTCTTTGATGACAAAATGATAATCTTGTCCATAAGCATATTTTGAAATTTTGAAACTTTCTGGATTTTGTGTTTCTTGCGGGTAATAATTGAGTAAAAGTGAGACCACACTTTTAGCATCATCAACCAATAAAGTAGGATCTAAACGTTTATCAAAATGGTTTTCCATATAGGCCATTTTACCGTTATGCTGGTTTTTCAACCATTGCTCCAGTCGTGGCGCTTCTTGCTCTAAAAAACCAGCCTTCGATATACCACAAGATAAAAAACCAAGGCGCTTAGCCTCGGATTTAATAAATTGTGAATAGGTCTCCTTTGAATTGATCACGGCAACTATAATATAACACGAAACGTTTTATAGCCAAAGTTAGCTTCTTTCGTCACGTTTGTTTAGACTAATAAAAATTGAATTACAACTGCTGTATCCATAACAGCTATATGCTAAAACAATCCGCCTTGAATATTGGTGTTTATTTTACCTAAATGTTTGTACGCTTTATCAGTCACTTCACGACCACGAGGTGTACGCATAATAAAACCTTCTTGAATTAAAAAAGGCTCATACACTTCTTCCACCGTCTCGCTACTTTCTGAAACAGCCGTAGCCAAAGTCGAAAGTCCAACTGGACCTCCTTTAAATTTATTGATGATCGTGAGCAAAATTTTATTATCCATTTCATCTAATCCATGCGCATCCACATGAAGTGCTTTTAAAGCATAACGCGCAATCTCAATATCGATAGTACCATTTCCTTTTATCTGTGCAAAATCACGTACTCTACGCAACAAAGCATTAGCAATACGAGGAGTGCCTCGGCTTCTACCAGCAATTTCAATAGCCGCCTCTAAAGAAATAGGCATTTTCAATATCGAAGCACTTCGTTCCACAATGGTGGTTAAAAGTTCTGTAGTATAATATTGTAAACGGGAAGATATTCCAAAACGAGCACGCATCGGTGCGGTTAATAATCCCGATCTAGTCGTCGCCCCTATTAAGGTGAAAGGATTTAAATTAATTTGTACCGTTCTGGCATTAGGACCTGATTCAATCATAATGTCGATCTTAAAATCCTCCATGGCCGAATACAAATATTCTTCCACTATAGGACTCAAACGATGAATCTCATCTATAAATAACACATCTCTTTCGTCCAGATTGGTTAACAATCCAGCCAAATCACCAGGTTTATCCAAAACAGGACCTGAGGTAATTTTAATTCCTACTTGAAGTTCATTGGCCAAAATATTAGCCAAAGTTGTTTTTCCTAATCCAGGAGGTCCATGAAACAAGGTATGATCAAGCGCTTCTCCACGTTGATTCGCGGCAGCCACAAAAACTTTTAAATTCTCCAAAACTTGATCTTGTCCCGCAAAATCATCAAAGGATAGGGGACGCAATCTTTTTTCAAGATCTAACTCTTCTGGGTTGTATCCTTTTGTGGTAGGATCTAGGTTTTCATTCATGTTACAAAGATAGACAAACTAATCAGTTTGTAAAACAGAAAAATAGCGGTTGATTCTGTACTAAAGCAAAAAAAAGACCGTCGGTTAGGACGGTCTTTCTATAAATATTTTTAGTGATGTAAAATCTCTTCACCTTCTTTCATCGGCACATTTTGAGGAACAAAATCTACGTCGTGATTTGGGTTACTGTAGTCATAAGGCCAACGGTATACGTGAGGAATTTCACCTGGCCAGTTACCGTGGATATGTTCAACAGGAGTAGTCCACTCTAAAGTTGTAGATTTCCATGGATTTTGAACTGCTTTCTTACCGTAGAAAATACTAGCAAAGAAGTTGTATAAGAAAACCAATTGGAAAGCTCCTCCGATTAAGGCAAACATCGTGATTAAAACATTCACGTTTTGTAAATCATCAAACAATGGGAAACTAGTATTCGTATAATAACGTCTTGGTAAACCTGCTAATCCGATAAAGTGCATTGGGAAAAATACTCCATAAGCACAAACTGCAGTTACCCAAAAGTGAATATAACCTAAGTTTTTATTCAACATTCTTCCGTACATTTTTGGGAACCAGTGGTAAATACCAGCAAACATTCCGTAAAGTGCAGAGATACCCATTACTAAGTGAAAGTGAGCAATTACGAAGTATGTATCGTGAACGTTAATATCTAATGTACTGTCTCCTAAGATAATTCCAGTTAAACCTCCAGTGATGAAAGTAGAAACCATTCCGATTGAGAATAACATTGCAGGGTTGAATTGCAAGTTACCTTTCCATAAAGTTGTAATCCAGTTGAACGCTTTTACAGCAGATGGAATTGCAATCAATAAAGTAGTAAAAGTAAATACAGATCCTAAGAAAGGATTCATTCCTGAGATAAACATATGGTGCCCCCAAACAATAGTAGATAAGAATGCAATTGCTAAAACTGACATAATCATCGCTCTGTATCCGAAAATTGGTTTACGAGAGTTCGTAGCCATAATTTCAGAAACAAGTCCCATTGCAGGTAAAATTACAATATATACTTCAGGGTGTCCTAAGAACCAGAATAAGTGTTCGAACAATACTGGAGATCCACCTTGGTAATGTAAAACTTCTCCAGCAATATAAATATCAGATAAGAAGAATGATGTACCAAAACTTCTATCGAAGATCAACAATAAAGCAGCAGATAACAAAACTGGGAACGAAACAACACCAATGATAGCCGTTACGAAAAAAGTCCAGATCGTAAGCGGAAGTCTAGTCATAGACATTCCTTTAGTTCTTAAGTTAATTACCGTTACGATATAATTTAAAGATCCCATTAAAGAAGATGCAATAAAGATCGCCATAGATACTAACCATAAAGTCATACCTGTTCCAGAACCTGGAATCGCTTGTGGTAAAGCACTCAATGGAGGATAAATTGTCCATCCAGCAGAAGCTGGTCCAGCCTCAACAAACAAAGAACTTAACATCACTACAGCAGATAAGAAAAACAACCAGTAGGATATCATATTCATAAATCCAGAAGCCATATCTCTTGCTCCAATTTGAAGCGGAATCAATAAATTACTAAAGGTTCCACTCAAACCAGCCGTTAGTACAAAGAATACCATGATGGTACCGTGAATCGTAACTAAAGCTAGATAAATATCATTAGCCATTACACCATCAGGTGCAAATTTATCTCCTAATAAAACATTAAAGATCTTAAAAGATTCTTCCGGCCATGCTAATTGCATTCTAAAAAGCAACGACATTGCAATACCAATAACTCCCATAATAATACCTGTAATCAAGTATTGCTTGGCAATCATTTTGTGATCAATACTAAAGATATATTTAGTAATGAAAGTGTCTTTATGATGATGTTCATGCTCGTGATCGTGTCCGTGATCGTGTGCTTCTGCTGACATATATGTGTACTTTAAATTTTCTTAATAATATTATTTCATAGTAACTTTAGCTACAACTGCCTTAACAGTGTCGATAACCGCTTTAACAGTATCCGTAGCAGTACTATCTGTAGCCTCTACTCCTTCTGCTGGTTTCTTAGCCGCTTCCGCTGCCTTAATATCCTGAGCTAAAGTCGTTTTTTCGCTTAACCATTTTTTATATTCTTCTGGAGTATCCACAACAATTTTCATTTGCATGTTGTAGTGAGAAGCTCCACAAATTTTATTACATAATAATAAATAATCAAAAGTATAAGGATCTAAAGCAGTACCTCCTTTAGCAACTAACTCCACACTCTTTTGAGCTCTAAGTTTGTTGATATTTGATACTTTCTCCACCATAAATGGCAACTCTCTGTATTCAGCAGTTGTGTAAGTTGGAATAAATGCAAACTCAGTAACCATACCTGGAACACAGTTCATTTGTGCTCTAAAGTGAGGCATATAAGCAGAGTGCAAAACATCTTGAGAACGCATTTTGAAATGCACTTTTTTACCTTTTGGTATGTGTAATTCAGAAACTACGATATCGTCTTGAGAATTTTTATCAGACATATCAACACCTAAAGTGTTAATCCCTTCAATCAATCTTACGTTCGCTTTTCCTAAAGTATTATCTGCACCAGCATATCTAGCAGTCCATTTAAACTGTTGTGCGTATAATTCAATTTCAATTACATCTTCGTCTTTATCAACAAACATAATGTTGTTCCAAGCGTACAATCCGTAAAGAATCAAACAAGCCAAAACTACAGATGGAATAATACTCCAAAGCGCCTCTAATTTGTTACTATCAGCAAAGAACTTTGCTTTTTTATCTTTATTTCCTTTATATTTAAAAGAAAACCAATACAATAAACCTTGTGTGATTAGTTGAACTGTAAAGATCAAAACCCAAGTAATATTCATTAAACTGTCTACTAACAATCCGTGCTCAGAAGCAGGAGTATGAAGTGCTAAATGCCCCCATTTTAGTAAACCGTAAATCGTAAAGATATAAATGAAAGCTAAAAAGCCAAACATAAGATATCCTTGAATATTATTATCATTATCTGATGCAACTTGTGAATCGTCCGAAGAAGATCCTACTTGAGTAAGATCAAATATCTTGGTCAATTGCCATAATGCAACTGCTAATAAAACTACAACTATAATTACCAACAAACTTGTCATCTGTTTACTTCTTTAAATATTAATAATGAAAATGTTTACTTTCTTCTATGAAAGGATTTCTTTTAGCTAACAAAGGAGCTTTAGTTAATGCTGTGAATACAACAAAAATAAATAAACCTAAGAAGAAAAGTATAGATGCAATTTCAGAAACTCCAATGAACCATTTGTCTCCTACTGTACCAGGCATAATCATATTAAAGAAATCAATATAGTGACCTAATAAAATAACAACACCAGCCATTACAATAACCCAATTAATACGTTTGAAATCTGTACCGATTAATATCAACAATGGGAAAACAAAGTTCATAACAACAGCTCCGAAGAAAGGTAAGTTATACAATTGAATTCTTGTGATAAAATAAGTTACCTCCTCAGGAATATTGGCGTACCAAATTAACATGAATTGAGAGAACCATAAGTACGTCCAGAAAATACTAATACCAAACATGAATTTAGCTAAATCATGAATATGACTTGTATTTACGAACTCTAAATATCCTTTAGATTTTAAGTATATTGTAACCAATGCAATTGTAGTAATACCACTTACGAAGAAAGAAGCAAATACATACCATCCGAACAATGTACTGAACCAGTGTGGGTCAATTGACATAATCCAATCCCAAGACATGATAGACTCAGATACAATGAAGAACACTAAAAATCCAGCAGATATTTTAAAATTCTTTTTGTAGTTTAAATCATCATTAGCCTCATCTTGTGCCAAACAGTTTTTTCTAGAAAAGTAATGATACACATTCCATCCTATTAAAAAGATAGCCGCTCTAACAATCCAGAAAGGAAAGTTTAAGTATCCTGCTTTATTAGCAATAATTTTATCATAATTAGCACTATTAGGATCCGTAACGCCTTCTCCTAACCAAACAAACATATGATTAAAATGCAAACCACAAAGAATCAAAATGATAAAGAAAATTAAAGATCCTACAGGTAAGTAAGAACTAATCCCTTGCATTACTCTAAACAATACAGGAGACCAACCAGCTTGAGCCACTTGTTGAATAGCATAAAATGCTAAAACTCCCATTGAAAGTAGTAAGAAGAAAATACAGGCAACATATAATGCTGACCATGGTTTGTTTTGCAACTGGTGCAACACATGCTCTAAATGTTTTTCATGCTCATCTGCAGCATTAACTTTTGCATGCTCGCCACCTTTCGGCGCTTCATGCGAAGCTTCAGCAGCTTCGTGATGTCCAGCTTCTTCATGAGAAGGCTCTGCAGCTTCTTCATGCGCAGCACCATGAGAACCATGAGCATCTGCAGCTAGTATTTTTTCAACTTCTTGAATATCTTTAGGCGCACTTAAAAAACCATACCCAATACCTAATATACCAACGGCCATTAGGATGATAGAAAAAGTTTTTAATTTACTTGAAAATGTATACATATCTATTACGATCAGTTTGTTCAACAATTATAATTGGCTTTTTAGTTTTAGAACATAGTCAGCAACTAACCAACGTTCGTGGGCACTTAATTGATTGGCATGTGAACCCATTGCATTTAAACCATAAGTCTCTACGTGAAAGATACTTCCTTCAGTAATTTCTCTGTCTTTATAACTAGGTACTCCAAGAAATTTTTCTCTTTCAACCAATTTACCTTTACCATTACCAGATGCACCATGGCAACTAATACAGTAAATATCATAAAGTTCTTTTCCTTTTCCAGAATTTCTTGCGATAGAATCCAAAGGTGATTTTAAATTTGCTTTCGCCAAGTCATAACCAGCCGTTGAGTTTTCATATTCATAAGGCTCAAAACCTCTATTGATCGTTCCTTCCACTGGAAGTTGTCCTTCTTTTCCTCCTTTAAATACTTTAGACTCTCCGTAAGTTTCATAACTTACCGCCTCATACATATTAGGGAAATACTGATAGTTTGGTGCCGAAGTATTGTGGCATGATGAAACTAAAATAGTTATACCAACTAAAAGTGTTATTTTATATATCCTTTTCATAGCTACAATTAATTCTTTTCAATTACTTTAACTTCAACAGCTCCTGTACCTTCGAAGAATGAAACTAATTCAGCTTCATTATCGTTTACAGCAACTTCCATTAAAAAATGGTCATCTGTTGTTCTTACATCTGGATTTTCAGCTTCTTTAAATGGCCATAATCTACTTCTCATATAAAAAGTAATAACCATTAAGTGGGCAGCAAAAAATACAGTCATTTCAAACATAATTGGCACGAATGCAGGCATGTTTTGAATGAAACTAAAACTTGGTTTTCCACCGATATCCTGTGGCCAGTCATGAATCATAATATAACTCATCATGAAGGTAGCAAAAGAAATACCAACACATCCGTATAAGAAAGAACAAATTGCTAATCTTGTAGGTGCTAAACCCATAGCTTTATCCAACCCGTGAACAGGGAATGGAGTAAAAACTTCTTCAATATGATGATGAGCTGCTCTAGTTTTCTTAACTGCATCCATCAAAATATCATCGTCATTATAAATGGCGTATATTACTTTATTACTCATGATGTGAATCTTTATTTGCTCTTTCTCTAATGTAATTATCTCCTGTTCCTTTCAAAATTGTTTTTACCTCTGCCTGAGCAATAACTGGGAATGTTCTAGAGTATAATAAAAACAACACGAAGAAGAAACCAATCGTTCCGATGAAAATTCCAATATCAACAAATGTTGGTGAAAACATTGTCCAAGAAGATGGAAGGTAATCTCTATGTAAAGAAGTAACGATAATTACGAATCTTTCAAACCACATACCGATATTTACCACTATCGAAATAATAAATGAAAACATGATACTTGTTCTTAATTTCTTGAACCACATGAATTGTGGAGAGAAAACGTTACAAGTCATCATTGACCAATATGCCCACCAGTAAGGTCCAGTAGCTCTGTTTAAGAATGCATATTGTTCGTATTCTACTCCTGAATACCAAGCTACAAATAACTCAGTAATATAAGCTACACCTACAATAGATCCCGTAATCATGATTACGATATTCATCAACTCAATATGTTGTACTGTGATATAAGCTTCAAGATTAGAAACTTTTCTCATAATGATCAACAAGGTATTTACCATTGCGAATCCAGAGAAAACCGCTCCAGCAACGAAGTATGGAGGGAAAATTGTAGTATGCCATCCTGGAATTACCGAAGTAGCAAAGTCCATAGATACAATCGTATGCACAGAAAGTACAAGTGGAGTTGCCAAACCTGCTAGTACCAAAGATACTTCTTCGAAACGTTGCCAGTCTTTTGCTCTACCACTCCATCCAAAACTTAGGATAGAATATACTCTTTTTGTAAAAGGCGTTACCGCTCTATCACGTAGCATCGCAAAATCAGGTAACAATCCAGTCCACCAGAAAACCAATGATACCGAAAGGTATGTTGAAATTGCAAATACGTCCCAAAGTAGAGGCGAGTTAAAGTTTACCCATAAAGATCCAAATTGATTTGGAATAGGTAAAACCCAATACGCTAACCATGGACGACCCATGTGAATAATTGGAAATAAACCTGCTTGAACTACTGAGAAAATAGTCATGGCTTCAGCAGAACGGTTAATCGCCATTCTCCAACGCTGACGGAAAAGTAATAATACCGCAGAAATTAACGTTCCTGCGTGACCAATACCAACCCACCAAACAAAGTTCGTGATATCCCAAGCCCAACCAACTGTTTTATTTAATCCCCATGTTCCGATACCGGTAGATATGGTGTAAGTTATACAACCCAACCCCCAAATGAAGGCTGTTAATGCGATTGAAAATACAATCCACCAATGTTTGTTTGCTTTACCTTCAACAGGTGCAGCTACATCTACTGTTACATCGTGATAAGATTTATCACCTATAACTAAAGGTTTTCTAATGGGTGCTTCGTAATGAGACGACATAATCCTTTATATTGTTTCTTAATTAATAATTTTTTGTACTACGTATTTCTAACTTTAACATGGTAAACCACATTAGGTTTTGTTCCAACATGCTCTAATAAATGATAAGATCTTTCATCAGCTGCTAATTTAGCAATTTTACTTTCTTTATCATTAACATCACCAAACATCATAGCTCCAGAAGAACAAGCATTTGAACAAGCGGTTTGGAATTCTCCATCCACTACTGCACGACCTTCATTTTTAGCTTTCAATTTAGTTGCTTGTGTCATTTGAATACACATAGAACATTTTTCCATAACTCCACGAGAACGAACGTTTACGTCTGGATTCAATACCATACGACCTAAATCATCATTCATGTGATAGTCAAACTCACTGTTTTTGTTGTACAAGAACCAGTTAAAACGACGTACTTTATACGGACAGTTGTTCGCACAATAACGAGTACCAACACATCTGTTATACGCCATATGGTTTTGACCTTCACGACCGTGAGAAGTAGCAGCAACTGGACAAACTGTCTCACATGGTGCGTGATTACAGTGTTGACACATTACTGGTTGGAAAGAAACTTGTGGGTTATCACCTGCTTTTTCCATTTCATTAAATGTAGATAATGAACTAGATAAACCTGCAATATTCTCTTTTCTTTCGTTATCACCAGCAAAAGTGCTTTCAGAAGAATAATATCTATCGATACGCAACCAGTGCATATCACGACTTCTTCTTACCTCTGCCTTACCTACAACAGGAACGTTGTTCTCAGCGTGACAAGCAATAACACATGCTCCACATCCAGTACAAGCGTTTAAGTCAATTGACAAGTTAAAGTGATGTCCTGTTGAACGATCAAATGACTCCCATAAATCAACTGTTGTAGCCTCAACCTCTTGGTGATCCAATGATACCTTCGGTTGTTCATTCCAATGCTCTGCATCTTTAGTATTGAAGATCTCTAAAGTAGTTTCTTTAATGATATCCCCTCTACCCATTAATGTTTTCTGTCCTTGAACACAAGCAAACTCGTGCTCTCCATTTGCTTTAGCAATAGAAACAGATTGAACATTATTGAAATTTTTATATAAAGCGTAAGCGTTTAAACCTACAACCATTTCTTCTTTCAATGCTGCTTTACGACCGTAACCAAGAGCTAAACCAACTGTTCCAACCGCTTGACCTGGCTGAACAATTACAGGAACATTCTCCATTTTAGCACCATCTGCAGTAGTAATAGTAGCATAACTTCCGTTCAAACCACCGTTAGCAACGATTTGATTCGTTAAACCTAATTTCTTTGCATCTGCATTAGAAACAGTAACGTAGTTATCCCAAGAAACTCTAGTAATTGGATCAGGTAACTCTTGCAACCAAGGATTGTTTGCTTGTTGTCCATCCCCTAAACCAGTCTTAGTATACAATACTAATTCAAATTCCCCAGCTGTTTTCGCTTTTGCCACTTGAGCAGCTGCAGTGTTGTAAT
Organism: Flavobacterium sp. OHVDL-2026-0007; assembly: GCF_059882335.1. Taxonomy (NCBI): domain Bacteria; kingdom Pseudomonadati; phylum Bacteroidota; class Flavobacteriia; order Flavobacteriales; family Flavobacteriaceae; genus Flavobacterium; species Flavobacterium sp. OHVDL-2026-0007. Next base: position 3,776,189 of record NZ_CM187612.1, on the reverse strand, counting down.
CAACAGATCCTGCAGACAAAGCAGTAGAACCTGATACAAAAACACCATCATGTAAAACTTTATTCCAAGAAGATCCTACAGCAATACCAGCTGAAGCAGCTTTGATATAATCGTAATATGTTCCTGCAATACCGTTTAATGATAATAAAACGTCTTGAAATTGTTTTGTATTGAAGATAGGACGAATAGTTGGTTGAGTCAAACTATACGTTCCTTTTGTAATCATAACATCTCCCCAAGCCTCTAAGTAATGAGGAACTGGAGCAGCAATTGTAGTAATAGCAGCAGTTTCATCTTCTTTCAAAGAGAAAGCAACTGATTTTTTTACTTTTTTCAATCCAGCAACAAAAGCAGCTGAATCCGCTAAGGTATACACTGGATTAACACCACTCATGATTAAGGTATGAACGCTACCTGCATTCATGTCTTTAATCAACTGAGCTACAATAGCATCAGAACCTTTTCTCATTTGTCTTGTACCTACTGTACTAAAAGCTTCACTAGCTAATGCTTGATTAATAGCCAAAACTAATAATTGAGCATTTTTGTCTTCGATTCCAGACACTAAAACTCCTTGTGCACCAACCATTTTAAGTTGTTGCGCAGCTTTAGTAACTTCTGCTTTAAACTTACTATCTAAAGTAACCCCAACAGAAGATCCTGTAACGATATTATATATTTGAACTAAAGCTTGCTTTTGATCCGCTACCGTCATTGCGATACGCTTATCTGCAGCAGCTCCAGACAATGTCATGTTTGATTCGAATTGGAAATGACGAGACATTTTTTTAGCTCCAGTAGCTCCTGCTGGAATTCTACCTTTTGCATATCCTGCATCATATCCTCCACCTTGCCAGTCTCCTAATAAATCAGCTCCAACAGAAACAATTACAGCGGCTTTTGAAAAATCATAATCCACTAAAGCTCTTTCTCCGTAAACTGTTTCAAATGCATCAAGTGCACTTGAAGACGAAACCGCATCATAAACAACATGTTTCGCATTTGGATTCTTAGCGATAAATTCACTAATTAATCTTTCTGTAGAAGGACTCGCTAGAGTATTTGTCAACAACACTACCTGTCCACCTTTTGCTTTCGCGTCAGCTAGACTAGATTTGATTTCTAAATCAACCGCAGACCAGCTGCTAGTTTTTCCATTCGACTTAGGCTCTTTCAAACGCATACTATCATATAATGATAAGATTGACGCGTGAATTCTAGCATTCGCCGAAAATTTAGCTCCAGAAATAGTATTGTTATCAATTTTAATTGGACGACCCTCACGAGTTTTCACCAATAGATTAGCAAAATCAAAACCATCAAAAACAGTAGTTGCATAATAATCAGCAACACCAGGAATGATTTGTTCTGGTTGTAACACATAAGGGATAGACTTGTGAACAGGACCTTCGCAAGCAGCAAGAGTAACCGCTGCAGTACTAAATCCTACGTACTTTAAAAAGTCACGACGTGAAGTTCCAGATGTCGCTAAAGCATCTGCATTTCCTAAAAATTCATCAGTAGGAATTTCTTCAACAAATTCGTTATTTCTAAGCGCCTCAACAATAGAACTGTTTTCTAGTTCTTCAACACTTTTCCAGTATTTTTTGTTTGATGACATTGTATATAAATATTAAAATCTTAATAATTCGATTAATAGTGGCATTTACCGCATTCTAAACCTCCCATTTGCGCTGCAGTCAATTTCTCTACACCGTATTTTTTAGAAAGTTCAGCATGAATTTTATCATAATATGCATTTCCTTCCATCTTAACATCAGTTTTTCTATGGCAATCAATACACCATCCCATTGTTAATTTAGAATATTGCTTCATGATTTCAAATTCTTGCACTGGACCGTGACAAGTTTGACATTCAACACCAGCAACATTTACGTGCTGAGAGTGGTTGAAGTATACAAAATCAGGTAAATTATGAATACGAACCCATTTCACAGGTTTGGTTTTTCCAGTATAAGCTTGTGTCGCTTTATCCCAACCAACAGCGTCGTATAATTTTTGAATTTCACCATCGTAAAACGCTTTGCTGTACTCAGGAGTAGCAGTAGTTTCAGCAACTTCAGAAATATTCTTATGACAGTTCATACAAACATTCAAAGATGGAATACCAGCTGTTTTACTTACACGAGCAGCAGAGTGACAATATTTACAATTGATTTCATTATCACCAGCGTGAATCTTGTGAGAATAGTGAATTGGCTGAATTGGCGCATAATTTTGATCAACACCTACCTGCATCAAATATCCGTATACAAAGAACCCACTAGCCAAAAGCAAGAAGATAGATGTAACCAATACTAAAAATTGATTTCTCGCAAAAGCTTTCCAAATTGGAGTTCTAGCTTCTTTCGGAGCAACCGTTATTCCGTTAGCATTTGCTACTTTAGTCAACACTTTGTTCACCATAAATAACATCACTACCAAAATAGCCATTACAAGAGCAAGAGCACCTAATATAATATTATTAGAAATTCCAGTTCCTTCTTTAACGTCACCTGTTGGTAAAGCTCCAGCAACAGCAGGAACCTCTTTTTTAACTTCAGAAGTATATGCAATAATATTATCGATATCTGCTACTGCTAATTGTGGAAAAGAAGTCATTACAGACTTATTATTTTCTTCAAAAAGCTTAACTGCAGCAGCATCACCTGATTTGATCATTTCAGAGCTATTATGAATCCACTTGTAAAGCCAAGCTTTTTCATGTTTTTCCGCCACGCCTCTAAGAGCAGGCCCGGTCGATTTAGCATCTAGTTTGTGACACGCAGCACAATTTGCATTAAATAGTTCTTTCCCTTTTACTGGATCACCACCTGCAGCAGCAGCCGGAGCAGCAGCTTCAGGCGCTGCAGAAGCAGCAGCATCTTGAGCAAATGAAGTTAGGGAGAAAATCAACGTTAGCGATAAGCTAAGTAATAATTTTCTTGAGATCGAATTATGGTTACCCACCTTTTTCATATAGTATAAAATTATCTACTAATTTTTGGTATGATTTTTTCTGTATAACATCAGTAAAAACCGAATACCTTCTTTTAAAACTTGCACAAAAATACGACTTATGTACTATTCTCAAAACCTTAAAATACTCTTAAATATCAATTTATATCAATTCTAAATAATATTAAAATTTTTGATACAAACTTTAAATACTATTTTTGCATAAAAACCATCACATTATGAGAATTTTAACCCCATCGAAACGAGTTTTCTTAACACTAACAATGATCTCTTTAGCTTATAATATTAATGCTCAAGACCAAAATTTAACACTAAATCAAGACCCTAAATTCGACCAATTACTGAACGAAAAACGTAAAATCAACTCATCACTAACAACAAACGACACTTATCGAATTCAAATCTTTAGTGGAAAAAGTGAAGAAGCCAAGAAAATTTTAGCCGATTTTAAAAGAGAATTCAGCACTGTTGACGGTACAATAATTTTCAACACCCCTAACTACAAAGTAATGGTAGGGAATTTCAAAACCAGAATAGAAGCGGAACGAAACCTAGCTGAAATCAAGAAAAAATACAAAAGTGTTTTCTTAATAAAACCAGGTAGATAAGCCCTGCCTAAATGGATAGCATAAAAAAAGCAACTCTCTTTGAGTTGCTTTTTTTATGCACATCACCCTCGCTCACCCTACTTATACACCCCATCTCCTATATCTTAAAACAATAGCAAAATCCTAATCTACCACTCCCCCACATCCTCTCGTAAAAAAAAACAACAGTACCCTCTTGCTTCATCTCCATAAAATCAACATTAACCTTCCTTCCCTAAAAGAACTACCTCACAAACAAACCCAACAAGAAGGTCAAATCAATGCCAAAATCAATCTCCATACCAAACAACAACCTTCTACTCTTACCCTCTACAAACACCTCTAAACACCTCAAAACACCTACCTCTTATCCATCTCAAAACTCAAAATTTTTCTTCCCTCACAATTGAAAAACCACAAAACAACTACTTTGTCTTAACTTGTGAACTACCTACACACACCAAGTCCTAGTTACCTTAACACGCCCTCCACTTCTTCTGGATAACTCAAAGAACAAGTTCTACAAATTCACTCTTACACCCTCTTTACAGCATGCCCCCAACTCAAACCACTGCCTCAGCAAAACCAAACCGATAAAAACCTGCACTTAGAACAAGTACCAGATCTTTGACTCACCATTTGCTCAACTCCAAAATAATCTAAGCCGTCACAACTCTCCGAGATTCTAGATCCAATTTACAACTTACCTGGGTCAGCACTACCTTACCCGTCGCATTGCATCTCGATCCTACTTTACACCCCCTATCACCCTCCATAAAAACAACGTGTCCATCTCCTTTTTCATTCCTCCAGTCCTGTTTTTTTTTAAACTATACCACTCCAAAACCCAAGACATCAAAAACAAGCCACTATTCTCAGCAAGATCCGACACCCTTTTTCCAAGTCCACCAATCTACCACTGCTTCCTTCCACTTCTCAAAAACTTACCTAACCCCCCAAACCCTTTTATCTCCTATCCCATAAAACTCCAGTGCTTCTACCAACAATACACAGTAAACCCATCACGTTCCATCCATAATCCAAAACGAACCAAAACCGACCTAGTCCAAAATACATCCTTAGACTCCTGAATTCCGATAAAAACAATTAGGCTTTAAAGTTTAGCAAAAAAAACTCCCCTCAAAAACTACTTTAATCCACACCAAGCTTTCTATATTTTTTATACAAAAACCAACAAAAATACCCTCCACTTAAACTTCAGTAAAGCAGGCCGAAACCAAACCGGCCATAAAAAGCAACTTCATTTCCTTAAAATAAGAGCAAAAAAAAATCCCGATTGCTCGGGATTTTCTTTATATATAAAATAGTTCAATTCTATTTCAATTTTTTCTTGATCGCTACTTCATGGTATGCTTCAATAACATCTCTTTCTTCAATGTCATTGTATCCTTTAATTTGAATACCACAATCGTAACCTTTAGAAACTTCTCTAACATCGTCTTTGAAACGTTTCAAGGCCACAAGCTCACCTGTATGCACTACTACTCCATCTCTAATAACTCTAATTTTAGAAGTTCTCATGATCTTACCATCCATAACCATACATCCTGCAATAGAACCTACTTTAGAAATTTTGAAAATCTCACGGATTTCAGCAGTTCCTAAAATTTCTTCTTTCATCTCAGGAGCTAACATTCCTTCCATTGCATCTTTCAAGTCATCGATAGCTGCATAGATAATAGAATAGTAACGGATATCGATTTCTTCTTTATCAGCAAGTTGTCTCGCATTTCCAGCAGGACGAACATTAAATCCAATAATGATCGCGTCAGAAGCAGAAGCCAACATAACGTCAGTTTCAGTAATTGCTCCAACACCTTTATGTATAATATTAATCTGAATTTCTTCTGTAGAAAGTTTAGAGAACGAATCTGATAATGCTTCAACAGATCCATCAACGTCTCCTTTAAGAATTACGTTCAATTCTTTAAACTGACCAAGAGCAATACGACGACCAATCTCATCAAGGGTAATATGTCTTTGTGTACGTACAGATTGCTCACGCATTAATTGAGAACGTTTAGAGGCAATTTGTTTTGCTTCTTTTTCATCTTCAAATACATTGAACTTATCACCTGCCGTTGCAGCACCGTCTAAACCTAAAACTGATACTGGAGTTGAAGGACCTGCTTCTAAAACAATATGTCCTCTTTCATCATGCATCGCTTTGATTTTTCCGTGGTGTTTACCAGCCAACATATAATCTCCAACTTTTAAAGTTCCGTGTTGAACTAAAATTGTTGACACATATCCTTTTCCTTTATCCAAGAATGCCTCAACCACAGTTCCTTGAGCTGCTTTGTTTGGATTAGATTTTAAATCTAAAATTTCCGCTTCTAATAAAACTTTTTCTAATAATTCTTTTACACCTGTTCCAACTTTAGCAGAAATATCATGTGATTGAATTTTTCCACCCCAATCTTCAACAAGTAAATTCATACTAGCCAAACGCTCCTTGATTTTCTCAACATTAGCATTTGGTTTATCAATTTTATTGATTGCAAATATAATTGGCACTCCCGCAGCTTGTGCGTGAGAAATTGCTTCTTTTGTTTGTGGCATGATATCATCATCCGCAGCTACTACAATAATAGCGATATCCGTAACTTGAGCTCCACGTGCACGCATGGCAGTAAACGCCTCGTGACCTGGTGTATCTAAGAATGCGATTTTTTGACCATTATCTAAAGTTACTCCGTAAGCTCCAATATGCTGTGTAATACCTCCAGACTCACCAGCGATAACATTCTCTTTACGGATATAATCCAGTAAAGATGTTTTACCGTGATCGACGTGACCCATTACCGTAACAATCGGTGCTCTTACCACTAAATCTTCTTCTCTATCGGCAACTACTTCAATTGCTTCTTCGATATCTACTGTAATAAACTCAACTTCATAACCAAACTCATCGGCTACAATAGTTAACGTTTCAGCATCTAAACGTTGGTTCATGGTTACCATGATACCCAAAGACATACACGTTCCAATTACCTTAGTAATCGGCACATCCATCATGATGGCAATTTCACCAACTGTAACGAATTCCGTAACCTTAATGGTTTTACTTCCTTCATCAATTGCTCTTTGCTCTTCATCCGATTTCTGACGGTGCGTATCTCTTTTATCTCTTCTGTATTTTGCAGCTTTAGATTTACCACCTTTACCTTGAAGCTTCTCAAGAGTCTCTCTAATTTGGTTTTTTACTTCCTCTTCAGTAGGCTCAACTTTAGCTACAATGGCTGGACGGTTTCCTTTTACAAATCCTGGTCTTGCACTTCTGTTCGCATTAAATCCACCACCACCTGTGTTAGGCGTGATTTTATTAGGATTTGGCGTCCCTGGAGCATGAGTTGCAGGTTTTGGCGCACCTGGAGCACCTGGCTTAGGAGCTATTCTTTTACGCTTATTTTTGTTAGCGTTGTTTGCAGCTCCTGGAGCACCTGGCTTATTAGGTGTTATCTTTGGATCTTCTTTCTTTTTCTTAGGTTTATTAAATTGAGATAAATCAATTGTTTGACCTGTAAGAGTAGTTCCAGATAATTTTTGATATTGTGTAGTGATCGTCTCCTCAGCAGTAGCAGGGTCAGTTGAAACAACTGGCTCTTGCGAAACTTTTGGAGCTTCCACTTTTACTTCTTTTTTCTCTGTAATAATAGGCTTTTCTACCTTTTTCTCTTCAGAAACTACAGGAACCACTACTGGCTCAGGCTGTACAATTTCTTTTTGAGCAGGCTTTTCTGGTTGAGATGGAGCAACAACTACTTTAGGCTCTTCAGCTTTAACTGGTTCCTCAGCAGGAGTAGAAACAACTGCAGGTTTCTTAGTTGGATTCAAATCAATTTTACCTACTTGCACAGGTGCTGTTACTACAGCTTTCGCTTTAATAATTTCCTGCTGCTTTTGGCGCTCTTCGTCTTGTCTGCGTTTGTCTTCGATTTCTTTCTCACGTTCAACACGTAATGCTTCTTTCTCTTTTCTTTTCTCTTCTCCTACCTCCTTAGAAGCTTCCTTATTCCCCTTGTCGCCCGCAAATTGGCTTTGTAGGATATTAAATTCGCTGTCAGAAATTTTCGCATTTGGGTTTGCATCAATAGCAATTCCCTTATCTTTTAGATAATCAACAGCTCTTTCTAACGAAATATTTAATTCCCTTAAAACCTTGTTTATTCTTATTACTCTCTCTTCAGACATATAACCTTTTTATTATTACCTTTTTCGTTGTGTTGTTAGAGCAGATAACTAGCTATCAAACTCTTCTTTTAGTATTTTCATAACATCAAGAATCGTTTCCTCTTCTAAATCAGTTCTTCTTACTAAATCTTCTACCTCTTGCTTTAAGATACTTCTAGCCGTATCTAAACCAATCTTTGCAAACTCTTCGATAACCCAGCCTTCAATTTCATCTGAAAACTCTGTTAATTCAACGTCATCATCTTCGCCACTAGCAACATCACCTTCTCTGATAACATCTAATTCGTATCCTGTTAACTGACCTGCTAATTTTATATTATGACCTCCTCTACCAATTGCTTTTGAAACTTCTTCCAATTTCAAGAAAACTTCAGCTCTTTTGTTTTCTTCATCAATTTTGATAGAAGAAACTTTTGCAGGGCTTAATGCTCTTGTAATAAACAATTGAATGTTACTTGTATAATTGATTACATCGATATTTTCGTTTCCTAACTCACGAACAATTCCGTGAATACGAGATCCTTTCATACCCACACAAGCTCCAACTGGATCAATTCGATCATCGTATGAATCAACAGCTACTTTCGCTTTTTCACCAGGAATACGCACTACATTTTTAACCGTAATTAAACCGTCGAATACTTCAGGAATTTCTTGTTCAAATAATTTCTCTAAGAACTTCTCAGAAGTTCTAGACATGATAATTTGAGGTTTATTTCCTTTTAATTCAACGCTTTCTATAATTCCACGAACGTTATCTCCTTTACGGAAAAAGTCAGATGGAATTTGTTTTTCTTTCGGAAGTACAATTTCGTTTCCTTCGTCATCTACTAAGATCACTACTCTAGGACGAACGTGGTGCACTTCAGCAGTATAAATATCACCGATAATATCTTTAAATTGCTTGTAAAGATTGGTATTATCGTGCTCGTGAATTTTAGATATTAAGTTTTGACGTAAAGCCAAAATAGCTCTTCTTCCTAAATCAATCAATTTAACTTCCTCAGAAACTTCTTCACCAATTTCAAAATCCGCTTCGATCATTCTAGCTTCGGTCAAGGTAATTTCTTCGTTTTCGAAATCTAGATCTTCATCAGCAACAATAACTCTTCTTCTCCAAATCTCCATATCTCCTTTATCAGGATTTATAATGATGTCGAAGTTATCATCAGAGCCGTATTTTTTCTTCAATGCATTTCTAAACACGTCCTCTAAAATTGCCATAAGCGTTACACGATCAATAAGTTTATTATCTTTAAACTCTGAGAATGAATCGATTAATGCTAAATTTTCCATGCGAATTCTTTAATTAAAATGTTACTGTAACAATTGCCTCTTTAATTTCTGTATAAGGTATTTGTTGCTCTTTTTGAACTGTTTCTTTTCCTTTTCCTACTTTTTTCGGTTCTCTGGCTTTCCAAGACAAAATTATAAAAACATCGTTAGCTTCCACCAATTCTGCTTCAATTTTTTCATTATTAGTCGTCACAATCAACGTTCTACCAACGTTTTTTATGTATTGTCTTGTCAATTTCAAAGGCGATCCTACTCCAACAGATGCTACTTCAAGCGAAAAATCCTGCTCTTCACGATCCAGATTATTCTCGACTGCACGACTAACGTCAATACAATCCTGAAGTGCCACACCACTATCTCCATCTAAACCTACGCTAATTTTGAAAGAGTCCGATATAGCCAAATCAATCAAAAAGATTGACGGCTTATCAATTAGAGCCTCTGCAATTAATGTGTTTACTTTTTCTTTAAATGTCATAATTTTATAAAAAGAGGGGACACTTAGTCCCCTCATTATTTAGATTTTAATAAATAACGGTGCAAATATAGTGTTTTTTTTATAAACCAAAATAAATAGATTGCTCTAAAAATATTTCTTATCTTTATAATAGCCTTAAAATAACGGATTATTCATATTATTTAAACTTAAATTATGAAAAGAATTCTCGTTCCAACCGACTTCTCTCAGCACGCTGAAGCCGCCTTGAAAGTCGCCGCACAGATTGCCCGCAAAAATAATTCAGAAATTATCATCCTCCATATCCTCGAATTGCCGAGCCAAATGAACGATGCCATATTGGGTGGCGTAAGCATTCCTGAAACCATGCTTTTCATAAAAAAAGCCAACCAAATGTTGGATGAAATCGCAGAAAGAGACTATTTAAAAGGAATTCCCGTTACCGAAATCGCCAAAATAGACCATACTGTTCAGGGCATTTCAGAAGTAAGCAAAGAGAACAACATCGATTTAATAATCATGGGCTCACATGGCTCTTCCGGAATGCAAGAATTACTCATTGGATCCAATACCGAAAAAGTAGTTCGCAATTCAGAAATCCCCGTTTTAGTCATCAAAAAAAACATCATTGACTTCAACACTTCTAGTATTGCTTTCGCCTCAGATTTCTCTGAAGAAACCAAAAAACCCTTTCAAAAACTTATACAATTTGCTCAATTATTTGACTCGAAACTGCATTTAGTAATGATTTGCACCCTCAACAGTTTCAAAACAACCTATGCAGCCGAAAAAACAATGAAGAATTTCATCTCTGAATTCAACCTCACCAATTACACTACACAAATTTATAACGATACCAATATTGAAAAAGGAATCATTAACTTCTCCAATAGCGTCAATGCCGACATTATCGCACTGTGCACACACGGAAGAACTGGTTTTGCGCATTTCTTCAACGGAAGCATTAGCGAAGACCTAGCCAACCACACCGTTAGACCTTTGATGACTTTCAAAATCTAAGCAACACCTCTTATTTTGCTCAATTTATCCCATAAAAAAAGCCTCTCAATTGAGAGGCTTTTTCCGTTGGTCTACAAGGACTCGAACCTTGAAAGACTGCACCAAAAACAGTTGTGTTACCATTACACCATAGACCACTAAATGCCGCTAAGCGAGTGCAAACTTAAAACTTTTTTTTAGTTTATGCAAACTCTTGGTTTTTTTTTATTTCAATCAATAGCTTATTTTTTTTCATAAACTAATTTCATAAAAAAAGCCTCTCAATTGAGAGGCTTTTCCGTTGGTCTACAAGGACTCGAACCTTGAAAGACTGCACCAAAAACAGTTGTGTTACCATTACACCATAGACCAATACAGCGGTTAAGCGAGTGCAAATTTAAAGCTTTTTTTAGTTTACGCAAACTTTTTCCCAGAAAAAAATCGATTTTTTTTCATTTTTTTTCTTCTGTACCGCCAATAAAACCGCAAGATCCTAAAAAACAATGCGTTAGTTTGTACTAATACTTTTGCAGAATTTTTTGTTAATGCTCGTTTCTTTAAACAAAAAAACATTTTCTTTGTAGGATAGAAAACAATCAAAATTTTAACACCTAAATATGGCACAATTCAATTTCAATAAATGGAATACAATTATTGGTTGGTTTGCATTTGCAATCGCTTTAATCACCTACACCTTAACCGTCGAACCTACTATGAGCTTTTGGGATTGTGGCGAGTATATCGCTACAGCGGCTAAACTAGAAGTCGGACACCCACCAGGAGCACCTTTATACCAAATGATGGGCGCCTTCTTTGCCATGTTTGCCACAGACAACCAGCATGTAGCTTTAATGGTTAATATGATGTCTGTTTTCTCAAGCGCCTTTACTATTTTATTTATGTTTTGGTCTTCTTCGATGATCTTAAAAAAAATAGTAGCACGTTTTGCTCCAATTGATCAAAACAATTCAGTGGCTATTCTAGGAAGTTCTTTTGTAGGAGCTCTCGCTTATACCTTCTCTGATAGTTTTTGGTTTAATGCTGTTGAAGCAGAAGTTTACGCCATGGCCTCCCTTTTGATCGCCTTGCTTTTCTGGCTTGGACTACGTTGGGAACAAGACATGGACCAACCAAAAGGAAACAAATGGTTATTAATCATCTCCCTAGTAGTAGGACTTTCTTTTGGAGTTCACTTCATGGCACTATTGACCATCCCCTCTATAGGCTTTCTATATTACTTTAAACACTACCAAACCGTTACCATCAAAAACTTTATTATCGCCAATTTGGTCGTAATTGGAGTTTTGTTATTTATTTTCATCTTACTATTACCATTAACCATGGCTTTCTTTGGTAAAACGGAAATATTTATGGTAAACAGCATGGGACTTCCTTTTAATTCAGGAACCATATTTGTGGCTTTAGTACTGATTGCTTTCTTTTATTTTGGATTAAAATACACCAAACAAAAAGGATTAATTTTCTACAACACAATTATTCTTTGTATCTTATTTATCTTCATTGGTTTCTCAACTTGGATGATGCTACCTGTTCGTGCTAACGCTAATACAGTAATCAACGAAAACAAACCTTCCGATGCTATTGAAGTTCTCGCTTATTATAATCGTGAACAGTATGGTGTAAACCCATTGTTTTACGGTCCTCAATACACTGAAGTTTTCGCAGGATTGGATTCAAAAACACCCTATTTAGACAAAAAACCAAACTACGAAAGAGATTATAAAACAGGTAAATACATCATTACCAACAACTATAAAAACGCTAGTCAAAACTCAGACGACAATCAAAAAGCGTTTTTACCTAGAATGTGGAGTACCGAAACTGGACACATTCAAAACTACATTAGTTTTACAAACCCTCCACATTTCAGAATAAACCCAAATTACGATTACGAGCAAGACTTAGGAAAATACGGCATTGACCCTAGTCAATTAAGCGAAGACGAATACAATAGAGCCACTGCACAATTGCGCAACGAGGTGGAAAAAACCATTTCTGAATTCAAAAAAGCCTACGCTCAAAAACAAATCGACAACGAAGGTTACGTAAAATTCCTAAAGAGTTATGGTGATTATTTAATCATCGAAAAACCAAGCACTGTTGACAATTTCAGCTATATGTTCCAATTCCAATTCGGTTATATGTATTGGAGATATTTGATGTGGAATTTTGTGGGTCGCCAAAATGATGTTCAAGGAAAATATGACAATTTAGACGGAAACTGGATCAGCGGAATCAAAGCCCTTGACTCTTTACACCTAGGTTCTCAAGACAACTTACCTTCAGATGTTCTAAACAACAAAGGTAGAAATGCTTATTATTTCTTACCTTTCATCTTAGGACTTATTGGAATAATGTACCATGCCAACAAAGACCTTAAAAGCTTTTATGTCCTTTTAGCACTGTTCCTTTTTACAGGAATAGCCCTGAAAATATACCTAAACGAAAGACCTTTTGAACCTCGTGAAAGAGATTACGCCCTTGTAGGATCCTTCTATGTCTTTGCCATTTGGATCGGCTTTGGAGTGTACTCTATATACGAAAGCATCCAAAAATACATTACCCCTAAACTTGCCGGACCTATTGTCATAGCGGCATCTCTATTGGCTGCTCCTGTATTAATGGCTTCTCAAAACTGGGACGACCACGACCGATCTGACAAATACACAGCCGTAGCAATGGCTAAAGCTTATTTGAATTCTTGTGACAAAAATGCTATTTTATTTACCATTGGGGACAACGATACCTTCCCATTATGGTATGCACAAGAGATTGAAAACATCAGAACTGACGTTAAAATCGTCAACACTAGCTTGTTCATGACCGATTGGTATATTGACCAAATGAAGTCTAAGGCTTATGAATCTGATCCGCTACCCATTTCTTTTACACACGACGAATATGTGGGGGATAAACTCGACTATGTAGCATACATCCCAAAAATAAAAACACGCTGGGACATTAAAGATCTTCTTAGTTTTATCAAAAATCCAAAATCAACAGTGGAAATGAACAATGGACAAACCATTCATTTTTATCCAACTAACAAAATCAGGATTCCTATTGACAAAAACACCATTATCCAAAACAAAGTAGTCAATCCAAAATACAATGACTCTATAGTACCTTATATGGACATTGACATTAAAGGAAACGCCATTTACAAAAATCGTTTGATGATGCTGGACATCTTAGCCAACAACAATTGGAAAAGACCTATGTACTTTAGCGGAGGTGCTTTTGATGACGAAGACTATTTGTGGTTAAAAGATTACTTGCAATTAGATGGAATGGTTTACAAATTAGTACCCATTAGAAACACTCCTTCGAAAGATGGCGGACCAATGGATATGGGACAAATTGATGCAGACAAAATGTACAGCATCGTGATGGCCTGGGATTGGGGTAATAGTAACGGAAATATTTATCACGATCCTGAAACCAGAAGAAACAGTATTACATACCGTACTAACCTATCTCGTTTGATGAATCAGCTAATCGCTGAAGGCAAAATAGCCAAAGCTAAAAATGTCATCAATTTAGCGATCACCAAAATGCCATTGGACAAGTATGGTTACTATTCACTAGTAGAACCTTTTACCGATGGCTATTATAAAGTTGGAGAGCCAGCAAAAGCGCGTGAATTACTCAATAAGTTGGTTCAAAAATACAAAGAAGAACTTAACTATTACGCTACTTTAACCCCGGCAGATCAAACAGACTTGGCTATGGATATTATTACCGATATCGAACGCTACAGAAGTCTATTAAAAGTGATGCAAATGCACGATCAAAGCTTTTACAACAATCACAAAGTGACCTTCAACACTTACGTTAATGTTTTCGAGCGTTTCGGAAGAGAGAAAGAATAATATACGAAAAATATAGTTATTAAAAAAATGCAGCCCTATTTGATAAATAGCGCTGCATTTTTTAATTTTACCTATCACTAAAGAATCATCCAGATGAGCTTTTATTGGGTAAAAACGAATTCCTTCATTAAAACGGTGTTTTCTAAATATTGCTGGGACATCCCCAACAACGAAAAGAAAATATACCTCACGTTTGATGATGGCCCTACTCCAGAAATTACGGATTGGGTTTTAACTGAATTGAAAAAATTTGATGCCAAAGCAACCTTTTTTTGCATTGGAAAAAACATTAAGGCCAATTTATCATTATTCGAAAAGCTCATAACCGAAGGACACTCCATAGGAAATCATACCATGAACCATGTCAATGGATGGAAAAGCCAAACCACGGATTATATTGAAAATGTAAAAAGCTGTGCTGCTATACTAGCAGAAGAAAAAATATCGGACATCTTATTATTTCGTCCTCCTTACGGAAAAATTAAAAAGGAGCAATCCAAAATTCTGAGAAATTTAGGTTATAAAATAATAATGTGGGATGTTTTAAGCGCAGACTTTGATCAGAATATTACGCCTGAGAAATGTCTTGAAAACGTCACTAAAAATGTAAAATCAGGAAGTGTAATTGTATTTCATGACAGCGTGAAAGCATCGCAAAACTTAAAGTTTGCGTTACCTAAGACCCTTCGCTTTTTAAAAGAAAATGGATTTACTTTTGATATCATCACGAAATAACATCAAAAAACAGGAGCATTGTTATATATTAAAGACCAAATTGCTCCTGAACGATTCCAATAATGGTATTGGCGTCCAGTTCACCTGATTGTCTCCAAATCATTTGTCCCTCTTTATAAATCATCAACGTAGGAAGTCCTTTTATACGTAAGGCTTCTGCTAGTTCTTGATTTTTATCCACATCAATTTTGATGACTTTGGCTTTATCACCAAGCGCAGCAGCAACATCCTTAATAACAGGATGCATAGAAATTGACGATTCGTTCCAATCTGTGTAAAAATCAATTAACACAGGAACTTGAGCATTTATTAGTTCTCCAAATTTTGACATAAAACCAAAAAATTAAATTTTTAAATCTACTAAAAAGAGATAAATATTCTACAAATGTAGCATTTTTAACGAATTAAGCCACATGCTTACCTTTTTTTAGTTCAATGACTGTTATTTCAGGCATAATACCTACTCTCCCAGGATAAGCATGAAAACCAAAGCCACGGTTAACATAAACATAGCGGCCCACATTTTCATACAATCCAGCCCATTGTTTGTACACATATTGTGCCAAACTCCACTTAAAATAACCCGGAATTTCAATTCCGAACTGCATACCATGCGTATGTCCACATAAGGTTAAGTGAAAGTTTTTAGGATGGTTTTTTATTTCATACTCCCAATGACTAGGATCATGACTCATTAAAACTTTAAAGTCCTTCTGATCGACGTGTTGTGATGCCTTATTTAAGTCTCCCGCTTTTTTAAAGTTATTACCCCAATTTTCAACTCCAATTAAGGCAATCTTATCTTCTCCCTTTTGAATGTAAATATGCTCATTTAATAGCAATTTAAACCCTATTTGACCGTAAAGATTTTTGATCCCTTGGAAATTTTCCTCTTTTTCTTGTTCCGATGGCCAAGTAACATACTCCCCATAATCGTGATTTCCTAGCACTGAAAATTTCCCGTATTTGTAGTCTTTCATTCTATTGAATGTTTCCAACCAAGGATGCATCTCTTTAGCGTGCGTATTGACAATATCCCCTGTAAACAAAATCATATCGGACTCTTGTTCATTAATCAGATCAATGGCATAGTTTATCTTTTCATGATTATCAAAACTCCCACTGTGAACATCGGAGATTTGCGTAATTTTAAAGCCGTCAAAGGCCTCTGGCAAATCAGGAAAAAACACCGTTTGCTTGATCACTTTAAAGTTATATTTTCCTTCAAAAATACCATAAATCAAAGATAAAAAAGGTACAGCCGCCAAACCTAAACCGAGCTGGCTAACAAATTTTCTTCTGGAAGGAATCACAGAGGTAGTATTGGCATTATCTATAAAATAATTCACCGCCCCAGCTCCTAACCTAAATACATCTTCCCCGAGTAAAACAAGAGTAATCACAATTTTTGGCACATACACCAGCAACATCAAGCCCATCGTAAACATGGTTTGCTTGGTCTGTCCCACTGAACGATCAAAAAGCGTAAAAGAGTATACAATAAAAACCAGAAGCAATAAGCTAATGAGTTGATAACTGATCAAAGCCCATCTCATTTTAATTAAGGCACGAATGGCTTGATAGGAATAGAACTCAATAAATAAAAAAAGAGCACAAAGAATTACAAAACGGATGATCATTACGTATAGTTTTAGGCAAAGTAACAAAGAATGAAAATTCTAAAGCTTTTTATTATCAAAAATTTAACTCAAATAAGCACAAAAAGCTGATCGATTTCTCTCTCAGCTTTTTTCACTATCCAATTTTTCAAAATCCTTTATAACCAACTATATAGTTTATAAAAAAACTGCTGTTGTCTTATTTTTTAACCTTGGCAACCTCTGGTTTCACCATGGCTACTTTCTTAGCTGCTTTATCTGTTTTTTTGTCTTTTTTTGCCACTTTGGCTTCTTTAACTGGAGTAGACTGAGCTGGAGTGTTTTGTGCATTTACCATAGCTGTAGTTCCTAAAACGGCTACTGCCAACATAACTAATTTTTTCATGATTGTTCTTTTTATGATTGTTACTATTTTCTTTATTTCACCTCAAAGATATAGGGGCTAAATGAAGATCAAATGAAGAACGAACCACTGAAATGAAATTAACAATTAATTGTTTTTTACAAACCCAGGCAACAAAAGTGTAAAGCTAGTCCCTTGATGGATCTGCGAAGTCACACTGATTTCAATATGATGAAAAGAAGCAATGCTCTTGGCTATAGCAAGCCCCAGGCCTTGACCATCCTGATCCGAACTAATTCTAGCGAATCTACTAAATATACGTTCTAGTTGCCAGGCGTCCATACCGATACCCGAATCGGTTATGGAGATAAAATAATGTTCCTCCATAAACCCATCCGCAACCATAATCTCCCCTTTTTGCTTGTTGTATTTTATGGCGTTGATCACCAAATTATAAATCAATATATGAAGCAGTGTTTTATTCCCTTTGAAAATCAAATCATGCTGCATTTGATTGATCAACTGAATTTCTTTGTCGTCGATTCGATCTTGGAGATCCACTTGCAGATCCGTCACGATTTCTCGAAAATCGACATCCTCATTAGCCTGATACTGATTGTTTTCAATTCTAGAAATCAACAATAGGTTATTGATGATTTTCTTGAGCATATCTAAAGTCTTAAGCGAACTGGCAATTTTATCCACTGCACTATCGTTCAAAGAATCGTTCTGTAGTAAATTTTCAAATTTATTTTTCAGTAGGGCAATGGGGGTCAGTAGTTCGTGTGAAACGTTCGATATGAACTGCTTTTCTTTTTTAAAAAGCTCCGCAATTCGATCCATCATCTGATTCAATACAAAATCAAGCTCTCTAAAATCCTGTGACCAAGCCTTAATCGGTGTGTGATCAAAAGCCTCTGGCTCATTGACACGCCGAATTTTAGTATCGATAATTTTATAAAAAGGTTTGAGTAAATATTCTATATACACCGTATCGGCTAAAAAAGTGATCAACAGTATGACCACAAAAACGATGATAATAAAAAATCGAATAATAAAGGTCAGATCATTTACCTCGCTCAGACTACTGCCTATTTCTAGTTGATAACCTTGATTTTCAAAAGTAAAATAATACTCCAAAATCCGATACTCATTTTCTTCCCCCTCGATATTACGCAACTCATTACTAAATACTGCTTTTTTTTGTTGGGGTCTAATGGCCGCTCTTGAAAGCACTAAAAACTCACTGTGCAATGAGGAAAATTGTGAATAGGTCTCCGTAGAATCAGCTGAATTTTCAATAAATTCATTGATTTCCTTTCGATCCAAGTGATCGATGAATTTTTTCTTTTTTTCCAGCAGTCCATTATTAATGTGCCTGTACACCACATTTTGAACCAAAATAGGCAACATCAACCACAAAATTAAAATCACCAACAATCGTGTCAGTGCATTAAAAATAGCCAATTGATGCTTTATCTTCACGCTGCTTTTATTTATTCATTAATACGATAACCCACATTCCGAACCGTTTCAAACCAACTAATATCAGTATGTTTATCTAGTTTTTTTCGAAGATTGCGAACGTGCACATCAATAAAATTCGAATCTGAATTCACCTCAAGAATATCTCCCCAAATATGCTCGGTCAATTGCAATCGGGTAATGACTCGGTTTTTATTCAGTACCAAATACTGAAAAATATCAAACTCTTTCTTGGTTAAATTAATCGGAATCTCATTATAATGCACTTTGTAGTCTTGCAATTGTAATATAAACCCATGAACCACTAAATCATTTACTGTAAATCCGTGCATTCTTCGAATGACAGCAAACAATCGCGCACTAAGTTCTGTTAAAGCAAAAGGTTTTGTCAAATAATCATCCGCTCCTAAATCCAAACCATTTATTCTATCGTCTAATTCCCCACGAGCTGTAATGATGATCACAGCCATTTTCGATTTTGTTTTACGAACCGCTTTCAATACTTCAAAACCATCTCCGTCCGGCAAGCCAAGATCCAACAACATTGCATCATAATCATTACTACTGACTTCTTCAAGAGCATCGTTGCAATTATGCGCTATTTTACATACATACCCCGCATTACACAAAAAATCAAAAACTTCTACAGCGAGTTCTTTATTATCTTCCACAATCAAAATGTTCATACCTCAGGATTTTAGTGCTCCTAAATTTAAGCAATTATAAAAAGTCACGTTAGCGATTACTAAAAAAATTAACAAATCAAAAAAAGCTGATAAATTTCTTTACCAGCTTTCCTTTGTCAACATTTGCATAATAACCATTCTTGTTTTCCATTACGTCAAAAAACAAAACAAAAATAATTTTTATTTTTTCACATTAGCTGCCTCTGTTTTAGAAGTGGCACTTTTTTCTTCTTTGGCTTTTTTAACCGCTTTGTGTCTCGGATGTTTTACTCTAAGTTCTTTTGCAGGGGTTGCTTTTACGGGAACTGGAGCTGCACTTACCATTACACTTGTCCCTAAAACTGCTACTAGTAACATTACTACATTTTTCATGACTTGATAATTTAAATTAATAACCTTTTATTTATATCCTATTTTCTAACTATTTCATTGGAGCAGCTTCCGCTTTCGGAGCTACATTTTTTTCTGCTTTCATTTTTTTAACCATTTTGTGTTTCGGGTGTTTGGTTGCTTTTACTTCTTTTACCGCAGTGGCTGAAGTTGGAGTGGTTTGGGCATTTACCATTGCTGTAGTTCCCAAAACTGCTACTAATAACATTAACAAATTTCTCATGATTTCTACTATTTTAATTAATACCTCTTATTTTATAGATCAAATGTACCCCTGTAATATGAAGACAAGATGAAGATACTCCCCTGTTCCAAAAATTTAACTCCTCCTTAACAATAACCCCCTAAAAGGCTCTTTACGACTTACATAAAAAACACTAAACCCTCCCATCATTATAGCTCATCTTATCTCAAGGCCCAACAAAGAGGCACACTCTCACTACTCTACTTCAATGAACTTATTTTACTTCCCTACTAAAAAAACAGCTCACTTTAAATTTGCGTTTATTTTTGAGAACCGAATCATTTTTAAAACCCAATTGATTATTTTTACAGACTAATATTTTTTTTATGTCAACTCAAAAACGTCTTTTTCTTCTCGATGCATATGCCTTAATTTTTCGTGGTTATTATGCCTTCATAAAAAACCCTAGAATCAACTCTAAAGGAATGGATACATCAGCCATCATGGGTTTTATGAATTCGCTATTAGATGTTATTAAACGTGAAAAACCAGATCATTTAGCCGTTGCTTTTGATAAAGGCGGCAGCCAACTGCGCAACGACATATTTCCTGAATACAAAGCCAATCGCGATGTAACACCAGAAGCCATCAAAATAGCTGTACCTTATATACAAGAATTATTAAAGGCCATGCACATTCCTATTATAGAAGTCTCGGGCTTTGAAGCCGATGATTTAATAGGTACCATTGCCAAACAAGCTGAGAAAGAAAACTACCAGGTTTTCATGGTCACTCCTGATAAGGATTTTGCCCAATTGGTCTCAGAAAACATCTTCATGTACAAACCTGCTCGTATGGGTAACGGAATCGAAATTTGGGGAGTTCCTGAGGTATTGGCTAAATTTGAAATTGAACGCCCAGAACAAGTAATTGATTTTCTGGGTATGATGGGGGATGCAGCCGATAATATCCCTGGACTTCCTGGAGTTGGAGAAGTAACCGCCAAAAAACTTTTAAAAGAATATGGCAGCATGGAAAATCTTTTAGCCAATACCGATAAGCTAAAAGGAAAAATGAAAGAGAATATCGAAGCCAATAAAGAAAAAGGATTACTCTCTAAAACCTTAGCAACCATTCTTTTGGACTGCCCAGTAACCTTTAACGAAACGGATTATGAATTAACTCGTCCTGATATCGAAAAAACCGATGCTATTTTTAATGAATTAGAATTCAGAAGAATGGCAGAACAGTTTGATAATTTATTTAAAACCGATAGCACTCCAGCTGCTTCAACAGCATCGGATGCCAAATTGTACAAAAAACCGCAACCCAAAAACGATGATCAATTTGATCTTTTTGGAGGTGGAAGCAGCGATGAAAATCCAGAAGCAACCAAAACGTCTTTCTATAGTGCACTTGAAAACACGCCTCACTCCTACCAAGCCATTCAAGGTGACTTAGGAATAAAACTGCTTTTGGGAAATTTACAAAAGCAAACTTCTGTTTGTTTTGACACGGAAACCACCGGTTTAGATGCTTTGCATGCTGAATTAGTAGGTATTGCCTTTTCTTATGAAAAAGGAAAAGGTTTCTTTGTACCCTTCCCAGAAAATCAAGAAGAAGCGCAATTGCTAATGACTAAATTCATTCCCTTTTTTGAGAATGAAAACATTGAAAAAGTCGGTCAGAATTTAAAATACGATTTGAAGATTCTTGCCAACTATGGCGTTACTGTAAAAGGAAAACTTTTCGATACCATGATTGCGCATTATTTGATCAATCCAGATATGCGTCACAATATGGATATCTTATCGGAAACCTATTTAAAATATGCGCCAAAACCTATTGAAGATTTGATTGGTAAAAAAGGAAAGAATCAAATCACGATGCGTGATGTAGCCCTTGAGGAAATCAAAGAATACGCCGTCGAAGATGCTGATGTAACTTTACAATTAAAAGAAATTTTCACCACGGAATTAGACAAAACCGAAACGAAAAAGTTGTTTGATGAAATCGAAATCCCGCTTGTGAGCGTTTTAGCAGCCATGGAAACAGAAGGAATCCGTTTAGATGTGGACTTTCTAAATACCATGTCTAAAGAAATGGATATTGAGATTAAAGCCTTAGAACAAAAAATATACGAGACTGCTGGAGAGAAGTTCAATTTAGCCTCTCCAAAACAACTAGGTGACATCTTATTTGACAAAATGAAAATTGGCGGAGCCAAACAAAAGAAAACCAAAACAGGACAATACGCTACTGGAGAAGAAGTACTGACCTATTTGGCCAATGATAATCCCATCGTAAAAGAAATCCTGGATTGGCGTCAAATGGTTAAGCTTCAAAGTACTTATATTCTAGCCTTACCAGAACAAGTAGACAAAAAGACCCTGCGTGTTCATACCGATTATATGCAAACTGTTGCTGCCACTGGTCGTTTGAGCTCGAACAATCCCAATTTACAGAACATTCCCATTCGTACCGAAAGAGGTCGCCAGATTCGTAAAGCATTTGTAGCTCGCGATGAAAATCACACCCTGATTTCTGCGGATTACTCTCAAATTGAATTGAGAATAATTGCCGCTTTAAGTGGGGAAGAAAATATGATTAAAGCTTTCCAAAACAAAGAAGACATTCACAAAGCAACAGCCGCTAAAGTTTTTGATGTTCCTTTAGAAGAAGTCACACGCGAACAGAGAAGTAACGCCAAAACAGTAAACTTTGGAATTATATACGGTGTATCCGCTTTTGGATTAAGTAATCAAACCTCTTTATCTCGTAGCGAAAGTGCTGCTTTGATTGAAGCCTATTACAAAACGTATCCAAGACTTAAATCATTTATACAAGAACAAATAGAATTCGCACGCGAAAAAGGTTATGTGCAAACGATTTTAGGTCGTCGTCGTTATTTAAAAGACATCAACTCCGCCAATGCTGTGGTACGTAGTGCGGCCGAGCGAAATGCTGTAAACGCCCCTATTCAAGGAAGTGCTGCCGATGTGATTAAAATTGCCATGATCAACATCCATAAAAAATTAAAAGAAGAAAACTGGAAATCAAAAATGCTGCTTCAAGTTCATGATGAGCTTGTGTTTGATGTACACAACGATGAGCTAGAGAAAATTCAACCGATGATCAAACACGAAATGGAGAATGCCTTTATAATGGCTGTTCCTTTGGATGTAGAATTAGGTATGGGTCAAAATTGGTTGGAAGCGCATTAATACTAACCACCATTTTCTTAAAGAATACAAAGAACACCCGCAAGGGTGTCTTACAAAAAAAGAAGTAAAAAAAAAGTCTATTCGCATGAATAGACTTTTTTTGTTATTTAGATTTTCTGGTAGACTCTCGTTCTTTCAATTTTGTTTTGATAACGATGGTTTCATAATCGGAGGTTTCTCCCTCTTTTTCTTCTAATCGTTTGATCAAACGTTTTGCTGCCACTTCTCCAATTTCTATTCCGTGTTGACTCACTGTGGTCAAACTTGGTGACAAACGTCTAGAGGCTAAAATTCCATCGGCAAAACCAATAATCGAAATATCTTCTGGTACTTTATATCCATTTTTCAAACTAGCTCGTAAAGCGGCTACTGAATCATTTTCATCCAAGGCAAAAATAGCATCAATCTTATGATCAAAAATTCCTTCGATTTTTTTCTTCATTTCCGCTTCAGAATTCGTACGAAGAATAATATTCTCATTTACAACAATATTATTATCTGCCAACGCTTTTAAATAACCATCCGCTCTTAATTTCCCAACACTTAAATTATCTACTGAAGAAATCAAAGCTATGTGCTTGCATCCTAAATTGATCAAATGCTGTGTGGAGTTTAAAGCCGAATCAAAATCATCTACTACTACTTTATCACATTCCACTTCATCCGCAATACGATCAAACATGACAATTGGCGTTCCGTCATTAATAATAGCAGAAAAATGGCTATAATCTTGTAATTGCTGCGCTTCTTCAGAAACCGAAAGAATAAATCCGTCAATGGTTCCATTGCTCAACATTTCAAGGGTATGAATTTCTTTCTCTAAAGATTCATTAGAAATACACGTAATTACATTATATCCTTTTTTATCGGCTACTTTTTCGATACCACTAAAAACCTTAGCAAAAAAGGAATTTAATATATTCGGTATAATTACTCCAATTGTTTTGGTTTTACGATTCTTCAGATTCAGACCAATAACGTTTGGTTTATAATTTTTGAGTTTGGCATACTCCTTAATCTTCACCTTCGTTTGCTCACTAATTTCAGGGCTATCATTCAATGCCTTCGAAACTGTCGATACAGAAACACCTAGTTCTTTCGCAATTTGTTTTAGAGTTGCTTTAGCTTTCATTTAAAAATAATTTATGTAATTAATACAAATATACTAGAATTACTGAAATTAAAACAAAAAACACGCAATCCTATTTCAAATTACAACCCAATTTTTAAAATACAAATAAAAGACACCATTTTTTAAAACCGTAAGTCCTAAAATTTCGTTAATACCTTAATACATGTTATTAACCTTTATAAAGAACTAGATTATGAAAAACGAAGTTAAAATTCATGAAGTTGATCCTTCATTGAATAACAGAAGGAGCTTTCTTAAGCTCAGCGGTTTAACATTGGTAACAGCTGGTTTGGTTATGGCTGGTTGCAGTGATAATGATAATGACGATGATATGCCAGACAATAGCTTACCTGGAATCCGAAATGGTGTATTCGACTTAGGATCTGGAGATTTTGGCGTACTCACCTATGCATACGCCCTGGAACAATTAGAAGCAGACTTTTACACTAAAGTGGTTAATGCATCCAACTTTAATGCTATTTTTAACGATATCGAACGTCAGGTTTTAACTGACTTATATCATCACGAAGTCATTCACAGAGATTTTTTCAAAGCGGCCTTAACCGGAGCACTTCCTGACCCCAACTCACAACTACTACCCTCCTTAGCTTTTAACTATGGCGCTATGAATTTCAATAGCCGCAACGAAGTTTTGGCTACTTCAAAAGCATTAGAGGACACCGGAGTGGCGGCATATAATGGCGCTGGAAAATTACTTAAAAGCCCAGACTACTTATTATTAGCTGGGAAAATTGTGTCCGTAGAAGCCAGACACGCTTCCGCTATTAGGAGCTTAATTAACCCCAATTCAAGTGACTTTGCGGGCGATGATATTGTAAGCGCATCCACCGGATTAGATGTCGCCAAAGACCCCTCAAAAATTCTAGCTGTCGCTGGAGGCTTTATCACCACCAAATTCACTGCCCAATACTTACCTTAATCCTAACCAGTTAAAACTTAGAAATTATGAATATTTTAAAATTTATAGAAACCTTTACCGATGATAGCCTAATGAGAAGCACCGGTTCTCGAAGAGAAAGTTTTAATCAGTTTGGAAACATTGGGAAAAATTTAGCCCTAGCCTCCATTCCTTTTGGACTATCCACCTTTGCCAACAAAGCATTAGCCAAAGACATCACCGCTACACCAGCCACACCTATAGGCGCTTTGCAATTTGCCTTGACCTTAGAATACCTTGAAAAAGAATTTTACGCCATGGCTTTAGATTCTGGGGTCATTCCGGCCTTAGAGAATGGCGGCCGTGATTTAAAAGTTTTTCAACAAATAGCAGCACACGAAGCCGATCACGTTACTTTTTTAATAGCAGGCTTAGGCGGTACCATGAGCGCTAACTTTGTTCCCAAACCCACTTTTGACTTTACTGTGGGAGGTGCATTTGATCCTTTTAACGACTATCCCACCTTTTTAGCACTAGCACAAGCCTTCGAAGATACAGGTGTTAGAGCTTACAAGGGTCAGGCAGCAAACTTAATGAGCACACCCGACTTATTGACCGCTGCGCTACAAATTCATTCTGTAGAAGCACGTCATGCTTCTGAGGTAAGAAGACTTCGCGGACTAAAAGGATGGATTTCTAATAACGAAAGAGGTGCCGGAATGCCCGCCGCAACACAAGCCGTCTACGATGGTGAGGGTGTCACCATGCAAGCCGGATACAACACTTCCAGCTTATTTGGAGCTGCCGCTGGATCAGAAGCTTATGACGAACCATTAAACACACAACAAGTTGTAGACATCGCTAATTTGTTTATTGTTTAACAAAACAACAGCCAAAAGAGAGTCCCCTTCGCGTTATTGTGATGGGGATTTTTTTTATTCTTTTAAATAAAAAAGGGACCCCCTGATTTTCAGCATATAAAATAATCTTTTCAGGTATTTGGTTTTAAAATAATTAATTGTACTTTTGCATCCCCTTTATTGGGGATGGAATGTTTAATTAAAATAATATTATGGACGCATTAAGCTACAAAACAGTTTCAGCTAACAAAACCACTATTACTAAAGAGTGGATTGTAGTAGACGCTGAAGGTCATAACTTAGGTCGTCTTGCTTCAAAGGTTGCTATGATCTTAAGAGGTAAGTACAAACCAAGTTACACACCGCACGTTGACTGTGGAGATAACGTAATTGTTATCAACTCAGAAAAAATTAACCTTACAGGTACAAAAATGAATGACAAAATTTACATGCGTCATACAGGTTACCCAGGAGGACAAAGAACTTTAACTGCTAAAGTATTGCAATCTAAAAACCCTGCATTATTAGTAGAAAAAGCTGTAAAAGGAATGTTACCTAAAAACAAATTAGGAGCTGAACTTTTTAGAAATCTAAATGTTGTTGTAGGATCTGAGCACAAACAAGGAGCTCAAAAACCTAGAACTGTTAACCTAAACGATCTTAAGTAATGGGAGTTATTCACAAAATCGGTAGAAGAAAAACCGCTGTTGCACGTGTATATGTTTCTGAAGGAACAGGTAAAATCACTGTAAACAAAAAAGAATTCGCAACTTACTTTCCAACTGCAACTTTACAATACAAAGTTTTACAACCAATGTCTATGACAGAAAATGTAACTAACTTTGATGTTAAAGTAAACGTTTACGGAGGTGGTTCAACTGGTCAAGCAGAAGCTGTAAGAATGGCATTAGCACGTGTTATGTGTGAAGTAAATGCTGAAAACAGAGCTATCTTGAAACCAGAAGGTTTATTAACAAGAGATCCAAGAATGGTTGAACGTAAGAAATTCGGTCAGAAGAAAGCTCGTAAGAGATTCCAATTCTCTAAACGTTAATATTACCTGTCTTGTTCAATTTGGACAAGGCATACTCAATTATTTATTGAAATTAAAAAACACAGTTGTTGTTGCTCTCCTACCGAGGTAGGAAATAGTTTAGCATCTAAATGTATAAAGCCAGGGAAACCGCCATTTATACATTGCTAATCAACAGAACGTAAACTAGTACAAAAATGGCAAACAAAATAGAAGTAAAAGACTTACTAGAAGCAGGTGTTCACTTTGGACACATGACTAGAAAATGGGACCCAAACATGGCTCCTTACATTTATATGGAGCGTAATGGTATTCACATTATCAATCTATATAAAACTGCAGCAAAAATTGAAGAGGCTAGTGAAGCCATGAAAAAAATTGCAGCATCAGGTAGAAAAATTTTATTCGTAGCTACCAAAAAACAAGCAAAAGACATCGTTGCTGAAAAAGCAAAAGCTGCAAACATGCCTTACATCACTGAAAGATGGCCTGGTGGAATGCTAACTAACTTTGTTACTATCAGAAAGGCAGTTAAAAAAATGTCTTCTATTGATAAAATGAAGAAAGATGGTACTTTCATGACGTTATCTAAAAAAGAGCGTTTGCAAGTTGATCGTCTACGTGCGAAATTAGAGAAAAACTTAGGTTCAATTGCGGATATGTCTAGACTACCTGCAGCATTGTTCGTAGTAGATATCAAAGCTGAACACATCGCAATAAAAGAAGCACAAAAATTAAACATTCCAGTTTTCGCAATGGTTGATACGAATTCTGACCCAAGAGAGGTTGATTACGTTATTCCTGCAAATGATGATGCTTCTAAATCAATTGACAAAATTTTATCTTTAGTAACTGCTGCTGTAATCGAAGGTCTTTCTGACAGAGGTTCTGAAAAGGAAACTGAAGCTACTGCTGTAGAAGCTGCTCCTGCTGTTGAAGCTGCTGCACCTGCTGTAGAAGCTGCTGCACCTGCTGCACCTGCAACTGAAGAATAAATAAACATTTAAATTCCAAGTTTAAATTCCAAAATCCAAAAAATAATTAAAAACATTATGTTGTTAATTTAATAAACTTGGAATTTGGAATTTAAGGCTTGGAATTTTTACTTTTAACATTAAAATTCAAAATATTATGGCAACAATTACTGCTGCAGACGTAAATAAATTAAGACAAACTACAGGTGCCGGAATGATGGACTGTAAAAAAGCTTTAGTTGAAGCTGAAGGAGATTTCGATAAAGCTATACAAAACCTTAGAGAAAAAGGACAAAAAGTTGCTGCTAACCGTTCTGACCGTGAGTCTTCTGAAGGAGCTGCTGTTTCTTTTATTAATGCTGACAAAACTAAAGGAGCTATCATCACTTTAAACTGCGAAACAGATTTCGTAGGTAAAAATGAAGCTTTCGTAACTTTAGCTAAAGAATTAGTAGAAAGAGCTATTAACTTCTCTTCTAAAGAAGAATTTTTAGCTTCAGATTTCAACGGAATGACTGTTGCTGAAAAATTAATCGAGCAAACTGGTGTTATCGGTGAAAAAATCGAAATCGGTGGTTTTGAAATCTTAGAAGGCGCTTTCGTTGGATCTTATGTTCACGTTAACAAAATTGCTGCATTAACTGCAATTTCTGCTGCAATTCCTAATGCTGACGTTTTAACTAAAGATGTTTCTATGCAAGTTGCTTCTATGGGAGCTGATACATTATCTTACAAAGATTTTGATCCTGCTTTCGTTGAATCTGAACTTGCTGCTCGTATTGCTGTAATCGAAAAAGATAATGAAGAAGCAAAACGTTTAGGAAAAACTTTAAAAAATGTTCCTAAATATATTTCTTTCTCTCAATTAACTGAAGAAGTTATAAAACAAGCTGAAGAAGATGCTAAAGCTGAATTAAAAGCGGAAGGTAAACCAGAACAAATTTGGGACAAAATTATTCCAGGAAAAGTTCAACGTTTCATCTCTGACAATACTACTTTAGATCAAGAAAAAGCATTACTAGACCAAAACTTCATCAAAGATGACAGTAAAAAAGTTGGTGATTATGTTAAAGGATTCAACGTTGAAATTACAGGTTTCAAAAGAGTTACTTTAGGTTAATATATTATTTTTTCAATATAAAAAAGCCCGAATTTAAAAATTCGGGCTTTTTTCATTTTATACTATTGCTTAGTTTTTCTTTTCTATTGGAAAATTCCTAGCACGCATTAAAGCATCCGATTGAGGCGCTCTCCCTCTAAAATTCTCATAGGCTTTTTCCTGATCTACAGTATTTCCTACACTAAAAATAGTATCGTAAAGACGTTTGGCTACTTTTTTGTCATAAGGTCCTTTTCCTTCTAAAAAGGCTTCGTAAGCGTCCGCATTGATCACATCTGCCCACAAATAACTATAATATCCAGCTGCATATCCATCACTGGAGAATATATGTCCAAATTGCGGAATACGGTGACGCATTACAATTTCAGACGGCATATGAAGTGCATCTAAGGTTTGTTTTTCAAATTGATGAGGATCAATAGTCTCTGTAGCCAAATGAAGCTTCATATCTATCAAAGAACTAGAAATAGTCTCAACCGTAGCAAAACCTTCGCCAAAATTAGCTGCTTTCTCAATTCGCTCCACTAAGGATTGTGGCAATGGTTGATTGGTCTTATAGTGCAAAGCAAATTTATTCAATACCTCTGGAGTCGCTAACCAATGCTCTAACAATTGAGATGGAAACTCTACATAATCTCTAGCGACATTTGTTCCTGACAAACTCGGATAGGTTACATTTGAACACAAACCGTGTAAGGCATGACCAAATTCATGAAACAAAGTAGTAGCATCTTCCCATGAAATCAAAACAGGCTCATTTGCCGTTCCTTTAATAAAGTTGCAGTTATTCGACACTATAGTCAAAACATTTCCATCTAGTTTTTGCTGATCACGATACGCATTCATCCAAGCACCTGAACGTTTTCCAGCACGTGCATACGGATCAAAATACCATAATCCCACTACCTTTCCAGTACTTTTATTACTTACTTCCCAAACACGCACATCGGCATGGTACACAGGAACATTGGTCACTTGCTTGAAGCTTAAATCAAACAACTCACCGGCTACCCAAAACATACCTTCGCGTAAGTTTTCCAATTGCAAATAAGGCTTCACCTCATTTTGATCTAAGTCATATTTAGCCTTTCTTACTTTTTCAGCATAATAGCGATAATCCCAAGGTTGAATCTTAAAGTTACCACCCTCAGCATCTACTATTTTTTGCATTTCAGCCACATCTTGATGTACCTTCTCTACAGCAGGCTTCCAAACGGACTCCATTAATACTAAAGTTTTATTAGGATCTTTGGCCATCTTATTAGACAGACTCCAATGAGCGAAAGAAGGAAAACCTAACAATTTGGCTTTCTCTGTACGCAATTGCAAAATAGATACCAGTGTTGTATTATTGTCGTTTGCATTGCCATTATCACCTCGTTTGACAAAAATATCAAAGGCTTTTTCTCTTAACTCTCTACGGTTTGAAAAGGTTAAAAACGGCTCAATAGACGAACGTGTATTGGCTACACAACCCATCACATCTAACTTCCTGTCTTTTGCCTCGGCCATAGCCGCATTTTTAACTTCAGGCGGCAAACCATCAAAGTCTGCTTCTGTTTTCAAAGCAACGTATTGATTGTTCTCTTCTGCTAATAGATTTTGGCTAAAACGCGTAAAAAGCGTAGCTAATTCTTGGTTTATTTTAGCTACTTTTTCTTTCTTCACATTATCCAATCGAGCACCTTCACGTACAAAATCAGTATAATAAAGCCAAATTAAACGTTGCTGCTCACTGTTGAGTTTTTTACTTTCTTTTGCATTATACAAGGTTTCAATTCTACTAAATAATTTCTTATTCTGAAATACCTTATCATTTAGCTCTGATAACTTAGGAGACATTTTTGTTTCCACTTCATCAAATTCAGGAGTACTTAGGTTAGACCCATAAATACCGTAGGCGGTATAAATTCTAGCCATCGCTTTACCTGATCGTTCTAAAGCCGCAATGGTATTGTCAAAAGTCGGTGCTTTTGGGTTGTTTACAATAGCATCGATTTCACTAAGCTTCTCTTGAATAGCAAATTGAATTGCTGGTTCAAAATTGGAGACCTTGTATTGGTTAAAAGCAGGGACTCCTCCGTAAGGACCGCTCCATTTTTGAAGCAAAGGATTATCCGATTTGGTTTGGGCATCAGCCGCAAGAAAAGTTGTTCCCATGAGAAAAATTGTAATTAATTTTTTCATTATCATTAATTTGATTTAAAATAAACAAAACGTATTATTGTTTCAAATGTAACCAAAATTCACTAATTGGAATAAAAATTTAACTTTCGAATCCGCATCACTATGCTCTTTTAATTTAAAATTACCCGCTATAAGTTATAGAGAAATAACCTAAATTTGAACCATCATTTTACCAAACTATAATGTTTAAAACCAGAAAAGAAATTGTTTTTGTAATCCTAGCAGGTATTTTTATAACAAATGCTGTTGTAGCTGAGCTTATTGGCGGAAAATTAATTGAAATCGGCCCCTTTGTCATGAGTATTGGGATTTTGCCTTGGCCAGTGGTGTTTTTAACCACTGATCTAATCAACGAATACTTTGGTGAAAAAGGAGTGAAAAAACTTTCTTTTATCACAGCATGTTTAATTGCCTATGCCTTTTTAATTCTATTCATGGCCATTGTCATACCAGCAGCCAAAGGCATTAGCCCGGTAAACGACGAACAATTTCAAGCCGTGTTTGGACAAAGTATGTGGATCATTGTAGGTAGCTTAATTGCTTTCATAACCTCTCAGTTAATTGACGTTTGGATCTTTTGGTTCTTCAAAAGACGAACAGGAGAAAGAAAAATATGGCTCAGAACCACAGGATCAACTGTAATTTCACAGCTATTTGACTCCTTTATTGTACTGGGAATTGCCTTTTGGCTACCGGGAAAAATTAATTTTGAAACTTTTATTTCTTCCGCTTTAACTGGTTATGTTTTTAAACTATCCGTTGCCGTTTTACTAACTCCCATGATTTATGCAGGACATCATTGGATCAAAAAGTACTTAAAAGGAGATCATTCACCTAACGAAAATTAAAGCCATTTTAAACTATAAATCGCCCACTTTACATCTATTGAGTCCGCACAAAAAAGGGATAGCTAACCTTTAAAATCCAGCACTACAAAACAAATCAGTAGATATCAATAATTAGTTTATTTTGTCTTTTATCAAGAAATAACAGACAAAATACACCTGTTTACTTTGATTTCTTAATTAAAAGGTTATTTTTGTTAATTATTTTTTAACCGATAAAACCTACTAAAATGAAAAAAACTTACATTTTATTCTTATTTGTGGTTGTTCTAGGGTTAGCTGTTTCTTCTTGTAGCAGTGATAATAACGATAATGAGTCCATTGAAGCAACATGGGAAATCACTCACGAAGGAGAGATTGATCTTACTACTGCGAAAGAAACTTTAATTCCTGTAAGCAATGAAGGAAATTGTGCTACCTCTACTATTACTTTTTCTAAAGGGGGCATTTTTTCTCATTTTTATACTGAATATTCCGAATCCAAATGTCATACCTATTCGGCACCTGGAGTTTGGACAAAAAAAGCTAATCAATTAACGATCCAATATAACTTTGAAGATTCATCAGAAATTGCCGAAATCGTAGAATTAAGCAACTCAACTCTTAAAATCAAATTTACCGAAACTAATACAGATGGTGAAATTATAGGTCAATTCGTTGCCGTGTACAAAAGAAAATAACCTACTTACTCAATTTTACAAACCTCAAATTCACAAGATTTGAGCTTTTTTTATACATTTGAAACAAAAAACATGGAACCTATAAGATGTGGCTGGTGCTCAGCAAGTGATCTCTACAAAAAATACCATGACCAAGAATGGGGAGTTCCTGTTTATGACGATGCTACATTATTTGAGTTTTTAATTCTAGAAACCTTTCAAGCGGGCTTAAGCTGGATCACCATCTTAAACAAAAGAGAGAATTTTAGAAAGGCTTTTGATCAGTTCGACTATACTAAAATAGCACTATACACTGAAGACAAAATAGAATCCCTATTGCTCGATACGGGAATAATTCGCAATAAACTTAAAGTCCGTTCGGCTGTCACCAACGCACAGGCCTTTATAAAAATTCAAAACGAATTTGGAAGTTTCTCCGACTATATTTGGGAATTTATAGATGGAAAACCCATCAATAACAAACCAAAAACACTAAAAGATGTTCCGGCAACCACTCCCCTTTCTGATAAAATTAGTGCCGATTTAAAAAAAAGAGGATTTAAATTTGTGGGATCAACTGTGATCTACGCCCATATGCAAGCCACCGGAATGGTTAATGATCACATCGAAGATTGCTGGACAAGAGCCCAATAATCCCCTGTTTTTTTTCGTTGAAGTTTCTTAAAAATCAACTTTAAATTTTAAAGGGGAAACTTTTAGATCTTTTTTTTATTACATTTGCTGCACACTTTAGGGGTGTCTACAATTAAGTAGGCTGAGATTTTACCCTCTGAACCTGATCTAGTTCATACTAGCGTAGGGAAAAGTAAGATGACTTCCGTGCGCATTTTTATGCGTAATTGTAGCCATTCCTAAGGTAAAGATTCAACACCATGAATCTCTATGATAAACTAAAATTTTATAGGAATGGAACTAAAAATCAACCAACAAATCAAAAAATTCAATGCTGAAACGCTGACGCTTCAGGCATTGCTCGACCTCGAAATTCCCAACAAACACAATGGCATTGCCGTTGCCGTCAACAATACTGTTGTTCCAAAAATAAATTGGAACCAACATCTTTTGTCAAAAACTGACGAAATTCTCATTATCTCAGCAACTCAAGGCGGATAATCTTCTCCTTTTGGATTAAATCCAAATACTATTTATAGATCTATACAAAAAGACACATTGCCACGCTCCTCACCGAGCCCTTGTACACGTCCTTTTTACCCTATTACTATTTCAATCCAACCTCAAGAGCAACCTTGAAATCCAAAAAACTTTATATCAATCCTATGACTAACGAAGAAAAAATCTCTAGAACACCATTCCCTAACTCCCATAAAATATATGTAGACGGAGTACTACACCCTATAAAAGTAGCCATGCGTGAGGTAACATTATCCGACACCAAACTCTCCAATGGTGGTATAGAAAAAAATAGTCCGGTCACCATTTACGACACCTCAGGACCTTACACTGACCCTCATTTCGAAATCGACATCCGAAAAGGATTACCTCGCTTAAGAGAAGAGTGGATCTTAAAACGCAACGATGTAGAAATACTGGACAAAATTAGTTCGGATTACGGCCAGATGAGATTAAACGATTCCAACCTAAATCACTTGCGCTTCGAATACTTACACCAGCCAAAACGCGCCAAAAAAGGAGCTAACGTAACCCAGCTTTATTATGCAAAACAAGGAATCATTACCCCTGAAATGGAATATATTGCCATTCGTGAAAACCAACGCATAGAGCTTTTAGAACAGCAAACCAAAGCGATGCAATGCCAACATGCGGGACATAGTTTCGGTGCCAATACCCCGAAGACCAAGATCACTCCAGAATTTGTACGCAGCGAAGTGGCCATTGGCCGTGCCATTATCCCGAACAATATCAACCATCCCGAAAGCGAACCTATGATCGTAGGTCGTAATTTCTTAGTAAAAATCAATGCCAATATTGGTAATAGTGCTGTGACTTCCACCATCGAAGAGGAAGTCGAAAAAGCCGTTTGGGCTTGTCGTTGGGGAGCCGACACCATCATGGATTTATCCACAGGAAAAAACATTCATGAAACCCGAGAATGGATCATTCGTAATTCACCAGTACCTATTGGAACCGTACCTATTTATCAAGCTTTAGAGAAAGTAAAAGGAATTGCTGAAGATTTAACTTGGGAAGTTTTCCGTGATACTCTTATTGAGCAAGCCGAACAGGGAGTTTCTTATTTTACTATCCATGCCGGTGTTTTGTTGCGCTACATCCATCTGACCGCTGAGCGCGTTACAGGTATCGTATCTCGTGGTGGTTCTATAATGGCCAAATGGTGTTTATTTCATCACAAAGAAAACTTCTTGTACACTCATTTCGAGGAAATTTGCGAAATCATGAAACAATATGATGTTGCCTTTTCCCTAGGAGATGGTTTACGACCAGGTTCTATAGCCGACGCCAATGATGCTGCCCAATTTGCAGAATTGGAAACATTGGGTGAACTCGCTAAAATTGCCTGGAAACATGATGTTCAAGTATTCATAGAAGGCCCAGGGCACGTACCGATGCATATGATTAAAGAAAACATGGACAAACAACTAGAACATTGCAACGAAGCACCTTTTTACACGCTTGGACCCTTAACTACAGATATTGCACCTGGTTATGATCATATCACTTCGGCTATTGGAGCCGCCATGATTGGATGGTACGGTTGTGCCATGCTATGTTATGTCACACCCAAAGAGCATCTGGGACTACCCAATAAAAAAGATGTAAAAGATGGCGTCATCACTTATAAAATAGCTGCACATGCTGCCGATTTAGCCAAAGGACATCCAGGAGCACAATACCGCGACAATGCCTTGAGTAAAGCACGTTTTGAATTTCGTTGGGAAGATCAATTCAATTTATCCTTAGATCCAGATACCGCCAGAGAATTCCACGACGAAACACTACCTGCCGAGGGAGCGAAAGTGGCTCATTTCTGTTCGATGTGCGGACCTAAATTCTGCTCCATGAAAATTTCACAAGAAATACGTGATGTTGCTGCGGCAGAAAAAGG
Source organism: Flavobacterium sp. OHVDL-2026-0007 (assembly GCF_059882335.1). Lineage (NCBI taxonomy): Bacteria > Pseudomonadati > Bacteroidota > Flavobacteriia > Flavobacteriales > Flavobacteriaceae > Flavobacterium > Flavobacterium sp. OHVDL-2026-0007. The sequence goes on along the minus strand of NZ_CM187612.1, from coordinate 3,740,322 downwards.
AATGCAAGAAAAATCAGAAGAGTTTATCGAACAAGGGAAAGAAATTTATATCTAAGAGTACAATTCCGACGAAAGAGGAAAAAACGAAATAAATAGATGCTTGTAATCTCAAACCCCACCGCAATATCCAATGAAATTAAGTTAATCCATTCTCTTTTTGAGGAGGGATTAACCTTGTTTCATGTTCGTAAACCGGCTTATTCTCTGCAGGAAATGACTTTGTTACTCACCCAGATAGATGCTGAATTTCATCCTCAATTGGTCCTGCACAGCCATCATCAATTGACCGAAAAATTTCAGATCAACCGAATTCATTTTCCAGAGCAAAAGAGAAATGACATTACTGTACAGGACTACGGACACAAGGACATGCACTTATCAACATCAACACATTCAATCGCTGATTTTAATGACTTAGATCCAGTATTTGAATATGCTTTTTTGAGTCCGCTATACCCGAGCATTTCCAAACCACATTATGCTCCACAAATAGACCTTTTTGCAAGTATAAAACATAGAAACAATACAAACACTAAACTCGTTGCTTTGGGAGGAATAAGCACAGAAAACATACTCAATACATTGGAAAAAGGCTTTGATACTGTAGCCTTATTAGGTGGAATTTGGAAGGCTGAAAACCCAATTAAAAACTTTAAATCATGTCAGAAAATCGTCCTTTCGTTTTAACAATAGCAGGCTTAGATCCTTCTGGTTCGGCTGGTATTTTGGCCGATTGCAAAACTTTCGAGCAGCACAAAGTGCGCGGTCTTGCGATCCATACTGCCAACACCATTCAAACAGAAAACGAATTCTTTGCTATAGAATGGACCTCACTTGATTTTGTATTGAGGTCGATAAAGGTGCTTTTTGATCACTATGACATAAAGGTCGTAAAAATCGGAATTGTTCCCTCACTTGCCTACTTACAAGAAATCGTTCTTTGTATCAAAGAGCAGGCTCCTACTTGTCGGATCATTTGGGATACGGTTTTAAAATCCACTACTGAATTTGATTTTATGAATGTCGAAAACAAATCTGCCTTACAGGAAATACTTTCACATATAGACTTGATTACACCAAATTACACCGAAATAAAAAGACTATTTCCTGATTTTAATTTAGATCAAAAACAGCCCAATAAAGCTATCCCTACAGCTATTTTACTAAAAGGGGGGCACAATACCCAAAACCTGGGGACGGATTATTTATACCATCAAAATGACATTTTTAAGCTTTACCCAACCCGCTCTAACTGCAGCCCTAAACATGGTTCAGGTTGTGTATTATCAGCCGCTATTGCCGCCCAGTTGGCTTTGGGTCAAGATCTACAATCAGCTTGTACTAATGCCAAAATTTATATCGAAAAATATTTGAGTTCATCTTTAACCTTAATGGGTCATCATCATGTATAAAAAACTACAATATATCTCTCAGGGAAACACCATTGAATCACAATTACACAATATCCATCAAGCTTTGGATAATGGTTGTAAATGGGTTCAGCTGCGTTTCAAAAACCAATCGATAAAAGATGCTTTTACTTTAGGGGAAGCTGTGAAAATATTATGCGAAGAATATCTCGCCAACTTCATTATAAATGACAATGTTTATCTGTGCCAACAAATTGCCGCCGATGGTGTGCATTTAGGCCTTTCCGATACCAAAATAGAGGAAGCTCGAAACCTATTAGGTCCTACCAAAATAATAGGAGCCACTGCCAATACCATGGAAGACATTCTAAATCATATTAAAAATGGTTGTGATTATATTGGCCTTGGTCCTTATCAGTTTACCACAACAAAAGAAAAATTAAGTCCAATTTTAGGTTTGGAAGGCTATCGCGATATTATGCACCAAATCAAAACCAACCAAATCCAGATCCCTATTTATGCTATCGGTGGCATCACCCTAGACAATGTAGATCCATTAATGGAAACTGGAATTTACGGCATTGCGGTCTCTGGAATCATAACCAATAGTTCAGAAAAAGGACAACTCATCAAACAACTTAAAAAAAAACTACATGGAAAGGTCTCTATTTAAAATAGCCGATAAGTCATTCGAATCTCGTTTGTTTATGGGAACAGGGAAATTTGGCTCCAACCTAGAAATGGAAAAAGCCATTTTAGCATCAGGAAGTGAGCTCATTACCGTCGCTTTAAAACGCATTGATTTAGAAACCGAAACAGATGCTATTTTATCCCATTTAAAACATCCCAGAATCAATCTATTACCCAACACTTCAGGTGCTAGAAATGCTAAAGAAGCCATATTCGCTGCCCAACTAGCCCGTGAAGCGCTTGAAACAAATTGGTTAAAACTCGAGATCCATCCAGATCCCAAATATTTAATGCCCGATGCCATAGAAACTCTAAAAGCCACCGAAGCATTAGCCAAACTGGGTTTTATTATTCTTCCTTACATTCATGCTGATCCCGTTTTATGTAAACGCCTAGAAGAGGCTGGAACTGCAGCTGTAATGCCTTTAGGCTCTCCTATTGGTAGTAATAAAGGATTAAAAACAATAGATTTTTTAGAGATTATCATTGAGCAAAGTAAAGTCCCTGTGATTATCGATGCCGGAATTGGAGCACCCTCAGATGCAGCAAAAGCCATGGAACTCGGTGCCGATGCTGTCTTAGTCAATACGGCCATTGCCGTCGCCAGAAATCCAGTACTAATGGCTGAGGCTTTTAAAGAAGCCGTATTTGCCGGTAGAAAAGCCTACGAGGCAAAACTAGGGAAACAACACCATCAAGCCATCGCTTCGAGTCCTTTGACTTCCTTTTTATATGAATAACTTTTCCTGTTTAACCGCAACACACTAAGAAACTTCATGAAGCTAAAGTAATCTTGCCTAAGACTCCGTGAACCTTGCTGAAAAAAAAGAACAATGAACACATTCAAATCTGTTTTTGATCAATACGATTGGAACACTATTCAATCCAAAATATACCAAACTACCGATATGGAGGTAGCCCTTGCATTGCGTAAAAACAAACGAAATCTTGATGATTTTCTAGCCTTAATTTCTCCTGCAGCCTTACCTTATTTAGAGCAGATGGCCCAAGAATGTCATGAATTGACCAAGAAGCGTTTTGGAAAAACAATTCAAATGTATGCACCGCTCTATCTCAGCAATGAGTGTCAAAACATCTGCACCTACTGTGGATTTAGTTTAGATAATAAAATCAAACGAAAAACACTTTCGGATTCAGAAATCAGACAAGAAGTTCTAGCGTTAAAAGAGGCAGGATTTGACCATGTTTTACTCGTTACAGGAGAAGCCAATTATACGGTAAACATTGGTTATTTTCTAAAAGCAATTAGTCAAATAAAAAAACATTTTTCGATTATTTCTGTTGAAGTTCAACCGCTTTCCACGGAAGAATACGAGCGTTTACATGAGGCGGGTGTATATGCGGTTCTCGTATATCAAGAAACCTACCACCAGGAAGTGTATCAAAAATACCACACCAAAGGTAAAAAATCAAATTTTGATTTTAGATTAGAAACTCCTGACCGAATTGGGACCGCAGGTATTCACAAAATTGGATTAGGTGTTCTTTTAGGGTTGGAAGATTGGCGTACCGATAGTTTTTTTAATGCCCTTCATATTGACTATCTCCAAAGAACCTATTGGCAAACAAAGTATTCGGTCTCCTTCCCTAGATTACGTCCAGCAGAAGGCATTATAGAGCCCAATTTCATAATGGATGACAAGGATTTGACACAACTTATTTGTGCATACCGCTTATGGAATGAAGATCTAGAAATTTCGGTATCGACTCGTGAGAATGAAAAATTTCGCAATCACATTATCCCAATAGGGACTACCAGCATGAGTGCCGGCTCGAAAACGAATCCTGGTGGTTATGTGGTAGATCCACAATCCTTGGAACAATTCGAAATTAGTGATGAGCGTACAGCTCAAGAAATAGCAAAAGTCATTAGCGATCGCGGATATGAACCCGTTTGGAAAGATTGGGATAGTACCTACAATTAAATGTATTCTACTAAAAACACTTTTCTATTCCCCTTTTTCAACTTTAAAATTCAATTCTATTCAAATGAGTATCATACAAGAATTTTTACGCTATAACCGTCAAGTAATGTTACCTGAAATTGGTGATATTGGACAGGAAAAAATAAAACAAGCTAAAGTATTAGTCATTGGTGCAGGTGGTTTGGGTTGCCCTATTTTACAATATATAGCTACCGCAGGGGTGGGTACTATAGGTATAGTAGATTTTGACACCATAGAAATTCATAATCTTCACCGCCAAATTCTTTATACCGAGGATATGATCGGTCAGGCCAAAACCTCAGCAGCAAAAATCGTCGTAGAAAAGCTAAATCCATTAATTACGGTTATGGCTTTTGAAGAAAAACTAAGCTCAGAAAATGCCTCTTCAATTATAACGCAATTTGATATAGTAGTGGACGGTTCTGATAATTTTACAACGCGTTATTTAGTGAACGACACTTGCGTACTTTTAAACAAACCCTTAGTCTATGGCAGCATTCTAAAATTTGAAGGCCAAGTGGCTGTTTTTAACAAAAACAATAGTAAAAACTTGCGTGATTTATTCCCTGAAATGCCCGATCCAAAAGAGGTTCCTAATTGCAATCTAAATGGTGTTTTGGGAACATTACCGGGGATCATCGGCACGATGATGGCGCATGAAACTTTAAAACTAATTCTAGACTTACCCACCTTAAAGAACGAATTAGTGCTGTTTGATACGATAAATTGGCAATTTACCAAATTGACTTTCTAAAATTCACTACCCTTTATTATTTGCATAAAAAGCTCACGCTGAATTTCCCTGCAACCTAAACTTTCTAGATGAGGATTATAAACTTGACAATCCAAGAGTTTATAATTCTCTTTTACTAATTTATTCACTAAAGCAATAAAAGCCACTTTGGAGGCATTGGATTCTTTGGAAAACATACTTTCTCCACAAAAAACATGACCCAAATCAATACCATACAGACCCCCAACTAAAACCTCATCTCGCCAAACTTCAACCGACTTTGCAATTCCTTGCTCATTCAATTGACAGTACGCTTCGATCATTTCATCCGAAATCCAGGTTCCATTTTGTCCATCGCGTTTTATTTCTTGACAATTCGAAATTACAGCTCTAAAATCCTGGTTGAAAGTGACCTTAAAATGATTGCGATTCAGCACGTTTCGCATACTTTTGGACACCACCAATTCGTCCAAAAACAAAACCATTCTTGGATCAGGTGACCACCATAATATAGGTTCTCCTTCATTAAACCATGGAAAAATTCCTGACTGATACGCCAGTTGCAATCGCTGTGGATTTAAATCACCGCCTATGGCCAAGATTCCTTCTTCATCAGCCTCTGAAACTGGAGGAAAATACAATTCTTTAGATACGTAATACATAGTTACAAAAAATTCCAAATTCCAAATACGCTAACGATTTGGAATTTGGAATCTTATTTTTGAGTTTTATCCCTTACAATTTACTTCTTAGAAAGGTAAATCGTCTGGTTCATCTTCATTTAAATTAGTTGCTGGAGCGAAAGCTTCTGCAGCTGGCATTGGAGCAGTTTGTCCAGGACCTTCTGGAGCAACTCTCTCAATTCTCCAACCTTGAATACTATTGAAATATCTAGTTTCTCCTTGTGGATTAACCCATTCTCTTCCTCTTAAATTGATAGAAACTTTTACTGCCTCACCTTGTTTGTAGCTACTTAATAAATCGCATTTATCTTGTGTAAATTCGATCAAAATATGCTGTGGATACTGCTCATCTGTGGTAACAACCAACTCTCTTTTTTTGAATGCAGCACTAACTTGTTGCTCTGGGTTCACCACTTTTACTTTTCCTGTAACTTCCATCTTCTTCTATATTAATTATTGTTTCTTTTCTTATTTCCTCGCTAAAAGCACTTTCCAAGCTGATAAAACATCCTCTTTATCAAGATATTTTTTTGCTTCTAAATGTATTTTTTCCTGATCATCTGAGCTTAAAACTCCTTTTACAGAAAAATTTTCTTTCACAAATATACTAACTTCTTCCGTTGTAGGCAAGGCCTCAATATTCCCTAATTTTCCAAGATCATTTCCATTAAAAACACCACTTTCTTTGACCGTATAGGGAATGGCATCTACTCCGACCCCTAAGGTTGTCAGCGGCTTTTGCACTTCAAAAAGTCCTTGATTTGATCTTGAATACCAATTACTTCCTAACCTTGAGACCAAATCAATTTTATGTTGATCGATAGCCCCATTTTCATCCAAAATCGATTCGTGAATATGCATCTTGACTACTTCACAAAGAATCAAATTCCCCGCTCCTCCTTCTTCGCCCAACGGAATTATCTGCGTTACTTTACACTCAAACTGCACTGGGGACTCTTTTACCCGGAACGGTTTTACTAAATCGGAAGGGATTTGAGTTAATCCTGCCTTTATAAATTCGTTTACACCCTCTGCATATTCCGTACTAGCTAAAGAGGTTTGCTGCACTAGATCATAATTTACCACATTAATCACGACTTCTCGGGTCGCTTCTGCATTGATTAAAGTATGTTTAATCGTATTGTCCCTCACACGTCGCGATGGCGAAAAAACTAAGATTGGCGGATTAGCACTAAACAAATTAAAGAAACTAAAAGGCGACAAATTAGGAATTCCCTTTGCACTTATTGTACTCGCAAAAGCAATGGGCCTTGGTCCTATAGCGCTTTGCAAATACCCTTGTAATTTAGCCGTTGGAATCTCTTTTGGATCGATGCTAATCATATTTTTTTCTTTTTAACCGAATCTCGTTTCGGCAACTACAAAAGTATAGAAATGGTTTAAGTTCAAGAAATAGTTTTCGAGATAAAAACAAAAAATCTTTAGCGGCTCAGAAAATATTAAATGTGTATATTTCGTTATATTTATACCCAAAACTAAAGTTATGTCTTTTTCGGAAAGAAAAAATACAACCCGTTGGATAATTATAAGCATCTCCTTTTTAATCATCTCTCTGATTCTATGGAATACCTATACTTTTTTTCAAATTTTCAAGAATGAAGAAAGACTAAAAATGAATCTCTGGGCCAATGCACAAAAGACGCTGGTCAATGCCGATGAGAACACAGACTTAGACCTACCCCTTAACATTTTAAACAACAATACTTCAGTCCCGGTTATGTTAACGATGTATGACAAAGTCATTAGCTCGCTAAATGTACCCGAAGAAATTCTGGCGGACCCTAAAAAATCAAATGCCTATCTTAAAAATTTAAAAAACGAAAACGAACCTATCATCATTGAATATGCCCCTGGGAAATTTCAGAAAGTCTATTATGGAAATTCTGCCTTACTGAACAAACTCAAATATTATCCCATTGCTTTAGTGCTAATTATTTTCTTGTTTGGCGCCCTTATTTACAATTTCTACAGAAGCACTAAGATGGCGACTCAAAATAAGCTCTGGGCAGGAATGGCAAAAGAAACCGCACATCAAATCGGAACACCTTTATCCTCCTTAATTGGTTGGGTCGAAATATTAAAAACAGAAGAAATCGATCAATCGATCACAGTAGAAATCGAAAAAGATGTGGAGCGCTTACAAACCATAACCGATCGTTTTTCAAAAATCGGATCGGTTCCTGTTTTAGAGAAACAAGATATTGTTGCGGAGACTCTACAGACTTATACCTATTTACAATCTCGTTTTTCAAAACAAGTTACCTTTTTATATCAGGCACCAAAGGAACCCATATTTGCCCTAATCAATCCGACTCTTCATAGCTGGACAATTGAAAACCTGGTAAAAAACGCCATTGACGCCATGAAAGGCAAAGGTACTTTAGATCTTCAAATTGAGCAGGACGCGCAGCATGTAAAAATAAACATAAAAGATTCGGGAACCGGAATTTTAAAAAAACAGTACAAAACCATTTTTGAGCCTGGTTTTACCACAAAAAAACGTGGCTGGGGATTAGGTCTTTCTTTAACGAAAAGAATCGTTGAGGAATACCATAATGGCATGATCAAAGTGTTGCATTCTGAAATAGGAAAAGGAACTACCTTCCAGATTTCCTTAAATAAAAAAGTGTAGAAAAATTACTTTACTACACTTTAGTTCATTTTTATTTCCCATCAAGTCGAGCGATTTTCAACACAAGACTTTCGCCTTCACTCCTATTGACATTAATTTTTTTTTTTAAAATGCCCCCTTTTCGAATATTATAAATTCTCCTGGATGCTTTTAGCTAATGCTTCAAACTCCTCTTTAGAAAGCGATACTTTATTCTGAAAACGCATTTCATCCATTTCGTTTAACGGAATTAAATGAACGTGCGCATGAGGAACTTCTAACCCCACAACTGCCATCCCTACTCTTTTGCAAGGAACCGTTTTTTCTAAAGCGATTGCGATTTTCTTAGCAAATTTCATTAGACCTAAATACAACTCGTCATCCATATCAAAAATCTTATCGATTTCTTGCTTCGGAATACAGAGCGTGTGCCCTTTTGCATTTGGGTTGACATCTAAAAAAGCCAGATAGTTTTCGTCTTCAGCAATTTTATAGGCTGGTATTTCTCCTTGTACTATTTTTGTAAATATGGTGCTCATCTCTTTAGACTGTTACAATTAATCTCTAGAAATTTCAAGAATTTCAAATTTTAAAACGCCATTTGGCACTGTAATTTCTGCTACTTCTCCAACTGACTTCCCTAACAAACCTTTTCCGATAGGAGAGGTCACAGAAATTTTTCCAGTTTTCAAATCAGCTTCACTCTCAGCAACTAAAGTATACTTCATTTCCATCCCATTGCTTTGGTTCTTAATTTTTACATTAGAAAGCACCAATGCTTTTGAAACGTCAAGTTGAGATTCATCTATTAATCTGGCATTTGAATACACCTCTTCCATTTTAGAAATTCTCATTTCTAATAAACCTTGCGCTTCTTTTGCTGCATCATATTCGGCGTTTTCAGACAAATCACCTTTATCTCTTGCTTCTGCTATATCTTGAGATGCTTTTGGACGCATTACACTTTTTAAATGCTCCAACTCATCTTTTAATTTTTTTAATCCTTCTGCTGTATAATAAGATACTTTACTCATAACTTCATCGTTTATATAAATACAAAAAATCCCATCAGGACGGGATTTCTTATTACAAATATACTATTATTTTTAATAGTACATAATTATATGTTAATCATATAAAATTCAAATCTAAATAATTTATTTTTGTTTCACTAATTCCTATTCAAATAATGAAAAAATTCTGGCTCTTTACGGTTTTTGTAACTTTACTGTTCTCTTGTAGTGATAATAAAACCACTAACAAAAACCCTTATATCCCTAATTATTCCGTGAATTTGTCTGTAGATATGAATCTACCGGCCTATTCCAATCTTAAATTCGTAAGTAATGGTGTTATTGTCCCTAATTTTGGAGCCAAAGGAATTATCATTTTTAATGCCGGAAGCGGTTATAATGCTTTCGATGCAGCCTGTCCTAATCAAGCCATAACTTCCTGTACTGCGATGACCATTGAGGGCATCAATGCCGTTTGTTCTTGCGACAAAACATCTTACAGTTTATTTACTGGACTTGGAGGCAAACAATACCCCTTAAAACAATATCGAGTTGAAGTGATCGGCACCGCCATTCACGTATACAATTAAAACAATAAAGCCTGAAAGTTTTTAATTTTCAGGCTTTATTATATAACATCTCTTTTACTTCTTTAGAACTTCAAAGTCAATCCCGCTAGGAAATTAATTCCTGCCTGAGGATAGTAGTAGGGATAGATATCCCACATCGCACCATTTGACACATATGTTTTATCCAAAATATTATTTACCAAACCAGTAATCAATATTGATTTAAAAATTGATCTTGGTTTTATCTCGTAAGAAACATTCAAATCGTTCACAAAGTAATCCGCTAGTTTTGCCGCAGGCAATTCAATATTATTCATGTATTGCTCCCCAACAAATTTTTGCAATAAGGAAATATGCAAACGTTCCATTGGACTATACACGATAATGTTTCCAGCTATAACTGATGGTGAATAAGCGATATTTGTTGTTCCGTATTTTTGACCTTCAACCGCTAAATCAATATTTTTATTACTACTTAAAGTAAAATTGGGTCTAAGAAGAAACTGTTCTGAAAGTTTTATAGTCGCATCCACTTCCCATCCTAAACGATAACTTTTTTCGCTATTGGAACGAATTGGACTCCCTACATCATCTAATCTCCCGGTTAAGATCAATTGATCTCTATACCCCATATAATACAGATTTGAAGTCAATTGGACGCGATCTGAGTTAAATCTCCAACCTAGTTCAAAATCATTTAATTTTTCAGGCTTCACATTTCCCCCTTCATAATCGGTTCTGTTCGGCTCACGATTGGCTCTAGCATAAGAAAAATAAAACGTATTCTTTTGATTCATCTCATAGTTTAATCCTGCTTTGGGATTGAAGAAATTGAAATCATCATCAACCAATCCTGTTTCTTTACTATTAGCCTTATAGGTTACATTTCTATACTGCAAATCACCATAAAAGCTTAACTTTTCTGTAAATTGATAGTTCGCTTTTGCGAAGATATTCCCATCGGTTTTCGCTGAGAAGTCATCATAATAATGATCTCCAGGCTCTGCTTGAGAAGCATATCTCGCCCAGATTACTTTTCCGAAATGATCGCCTTCGTATTTATTCCAGCCTCCACCAAAAATAACGTCTAGTTTTTCATCTTTATACTTCATAGAGAAAGTTGTCCCGTAAAAATCATTATCCAACCATTTCTGACGCACTAAATCAGTTGTGGTTACCCCACCCACTGGTAACAAACCATAACTGGCCATATCAGCATCCTCTTTATAATTTTCGTAGTACCCTTTTCCTTTGGTATAGTGAAGTGCTAGACTAGAACTCCATTTGTCGGACAAAGATTCACTCCAATGCAATTGATAATGGTCTTGTTTGTAATTATCCGTCTCATTATCGTAAAAACGAATATTTCCTGCTTCATCGGTATACATACCTGCTGAGTTGAAGGTTCGATTTGCATTTAAAGTTTCTGCATCAATTCCATTCCAGGATTGGTAGGTCTTTTCGGTTCCACCAAAAACCAAGGCTTTGATTAAAGTCGTTTTACCTACATAGGTTCCTTGTAAAAAATACGATTTCAAATCTGAACTCGCTCTATCCACGTAACCATCCGATTTAATGGTCGATAAACGTCCTGCTAATTCAAAATGGTCGTTTAACAAACCTGTACTAAACTTCACTGTATTTTTTCGAGAATTAAAACTCCCGTAAGAACTTGAGATTTCTCCATTGGCTTTCGAAGCATAACTATCGGTGAGCATATTCAAACTGGCTCCAAAAGCGCCCGATCCATTGGTAGAAGTTCCAACACCACGTTGCAATTGTAAACTCTCTACTGAAGAAGCAAAATCAGGCATATTGACCCAGAAAGTACCTTGACTCTCCGCATCATTATATGGAATTCCGTTGATGGTCACATTCACTCTGGTTGCATCGCTACCACGTACGCGTATACCCGTATACCCCAAACCATTCCCCGCATCTGAAGTAGTCACCACCGATGGCAAATAATTCATTAGAATCGGAATATCCTGACCTAGGTTTCTGAATTTAATATCTTTTTTATCTAAATTACTAAATGAAACTGGCGTTTTTGTAGTTACACGAACAGCCGAAACCAATACATTGTCAAGTTGATTGACTTTGGTAGTGTCTTTGACTTGAGAAAAAGAAAAAAGGGTAAAGAAAAAAGACAATAACGTAAAGAAAAAAGGCTTATAAGTGACCTTCTTTTGCAACTTAGATCTGTTGCTGTTTAGTACCTCAGTACCAGTAAAAATAGTTTCCATCTGTAAAAAAATTACAAATAAAAGGGGGAATTATTCTTTTGTTAAATTAATAAATGTTTCACAACAAAATAGAGCGTACACGCTAAAATTGTCGTTTTTTCCCTTAGCGACATTACTCGCTCAGGTTCTTTGGGTATGATCTCAGCTCGTTATTTAGAGCACCCCTTTGAGACAGTGCAAATGTACTCTTAAAAAGCGAAATTCCAAATGCTAAAAAAAACAAGGCTAATTTACTCGAAATTAGGTCGCTTTCGAGACTGCTTGAGTTCTGATATATTCTTTTTGTCCTTGATTCTCTTTTTAATCACTGACTTGGGAACCTTTGTCGCCTTTCGGGGCTTCTGGATGATTAAACCATTTTTAATCATTTCCAAAAACCGTTTGGTTACGATACTTTTATTTTTCAACTGACTTCTATCTTCATCACAATTCAGAATCAGAATAGCGTCTGCCGTTAATCTTGTCGCCAATTTTGTTTCCAAAAGCAGCTTTTCCTCTTCTGATAAAGCTTGTGAATTTCGCAAATCAAAACTCAAAACTACCTTCGAAGATACTTTGTTTACATTCTGTCCTCCAGCACCACTGCTGCGAACGGCTTTATAGTTAAGTTCTGTGATTATTTTCTCTATATCCATTACTGTGGTTGATGTGCTGGTTTTAATAAATCGTTTACGGTTTTTACAGGATTGAAAGTAATAATGGGCACCTCTACAAAAACAGTTAACCAATTGGCCATAGCACCATTCCATAAGCCTGGCAATTCATAACTCTTCACAACCTGACCATTGGCACTCTTCTCTACAATAAAACCACTCTTATGATTGACAAATTTTGCCAAATCAAACTTTTCATTTTTATAATTTTTAATCCCACAAACTAAATCAACTGGATTAAAATGCGTGGCATTGGCCAGAATAGTTGCCTGAATCTTATCCCCTGAATCTACTTGAGAGCTTTCGACAATCTGAAGTGAAATAGTTCCATTTTCATCCTGTACCCAAAATGGTCCTCCCCCTGGTTCTCCTTCATTTTTCACCATTCCACAAACCCGAATTGGCCTATCGAGTACTTCTTTTAATCGATTCATTTTATCTTCAAAAGTCAATCCCTCCAAATCACTTTCTATAGGGACATTTAAACTTTCTTTCACAAACAAAACAGCCTCCACCATCTTCTCTGATGTTAACCGTTGCTGTTCAATATCGTTAAGATAAGCAAAAACAGTATTTTGTATTTCGATTAAAATACCCGCTAATGCTTTTTTATACAACGCAATTTCTTCGATATGATTCTGAATAACATTATCTATATTCTTGATAAATAACACATCCGCATCCAGATTCCCTAGATTTTCAATCAAAGCACCATGTCCTCCAGGCCTAAAAACCAATTTTCCAGCTGCTGTTCGAACGGGTTTATTCTCTAGATCAAGACTAATTGAATCGGTACTTTTACTTTGATAAGAGTAACTAATATTAATTTTTGTTCCCGACTCTTGCTCGAATTTCTCCTTCACCGCTGCAACACACTGTTCAAATTGACTCTGATGGTTTTCTGTTACGGTAAAATGCAAATTCGATACTGAATTGGAGCTAGCATAATAAGCACATTCATGCAAATGTTCCTCAATAGGATTTGCAATATGTGCCTTATACTGATGAAAAGGCAAAACCGCTTTGGGTTTATTGGCAAAGTCAAAATAATCTGAAGCCAATATCATTTTTATGAAATAGTAATTTTTATAATCGCTATTCAAAGAATCAAAATCAGAATACAGCTGCTTTAGTTTCTGGTCCACAGCTTTAAAAAAAGGAAACTTATCCATCCCAATAATAAAGAGAGACAATTGGTTTTCTTTTTTTCTATTGATATAAGCATTAATGCTCTCCTTCTCAATATCAAATTCATTCAGGAATTCATTCAAGAACTTGAACATCCTACTAGCCGCACCCGAAGCTGGAACAAACTTTTTCAATTTCAACTCCGATTTATGATCTTCAAACAAAGTTGCTTTTGCCTGAAAATCGGCTGCAGACAAACTCAAAATTCCGTTTGAAACTGTGGCTGGACTTATTAAATGACTTTTATTGATGCCCTTTTTCAGAATCGATAACTGCTGTTGGATATTTTCAAAAGGAATTCCATGCTCATAAATTTGAACAAAATCTGCCGAAGAAAAACCTAAAGTTTTAGCTAGACTGAGCTTATTGATTATTTCTACCGCTTTGGCCAAGCGTAGCTCTTTATTTCCTGACAAAGTTATATACGGCTTTCCAGCCCCAATTAACGCCTCTTTGAAAACAGAAAAGACCGATTCTCTTTCATTTGGACTATCGCGAATATCATCTTTCTCCCAAGGCACATCTATATCCGTAAGGAAAAACAAATCATATTGGTGCTCTTGTGCTGCATGATCTAATAAGGGGTCACAAAAACCATAATACATTTCTGAAAACACCTTGGTCACCATTAGATTCGTATCGCAAAACAAGTACGTATTGGCTAAAGCTAATTTTTCATTTTCTAAATTGGTTTGTCCGTACGCAATAGGCATCATATCTCCCTCTACACAGATATGTCCATTCTCTTCCCATTTCTCCTGCAAATAATCGCGCGCAAATTCAGGCACCCACTCCGTTTGATAATACGAAGCAAGTTGCTTAGCTAAAGTTGTTTTCCCCGTACTCTCAGGACCGAACAAAGCAAATTTTAATATTCTTGTATCTTCTTGTTTAAGATTCTCTTCCATTCTAAATAAGCTGAAATAGCTAAAATTGTAAAAATTAAATATTGGAACGCCAACATTCCTAATCCTCGATAAGCATATAAAGGCACTACAATAATGTCGCCAATAATCCAAAGGGTCCAATTCTCTATTTTTTTCTTTGCCATATACCACATACCGGTAAAGAATATGCCTGAGGCAAGGATATCTATATAATTATCGTGATGTATTTCGTAATCAAAAAACTTATAAATACCGAAAACTACAAAAATCGTAATAAAGAACAAACCAATACCTATTACTTTTTCTTTATTATCAGTACGTGTAATGGGTAAATTATCTTCTTGACTTGTTCCTTTTGCCCAATTATACCATCCATAAACACTCATGATCGAAAAATAGCCATTGATCATCATATCTCCCAAATACCCTGCGACATAGAGTAAATAAACCGAGATTACCGTGGCAATTAGTCCCGTAGGGTATACCCAAATGTTTTCTTTTTTTGCAAACCAGACGCTTAAAATCCCGAAAACAAAAACAAGAAACTCTAAACCGATATGCCAAAGCGGAACATTCTTATAGGCGTCAAGAAAAAAATCAATCATATCGTTTGTTTATTTTCATTATATAGTATCGGGTTTAGCTCATGTCAAATAACCAATTGATCAATGACGGTATATATCGGCCCCTGCTTTTGTCTTTTATTCCATAACGAGCGTAAAAGTAAAAGTTTTTTCATGCAAGCGAACTATTTTGAATCAATTATATTTGTGTATTCACTTGGAACAACGAAAGAAACAAAATTATGATTGCGATAGAATTACTTGAAAAATACCAAGCTGTACAAAAGTCATTCCCTAAAACAAGCTCAATTTTCAAAGAAGGCAAATGGCCTACCCACTATTATCAAATTGTTTCGGGTGAAGTAAAGATGAATAATTACAATGACGATGGCAGAGAATTTATTCAAGGTATCTTTTACCAAAACCAATCCTTTGGCGAGCCTCCCTTATTCCTAAATCAAAAATATCCCGCAAGCGCGGTTGCTGTGGAAGACGCAGAAATACTTTGTGTTTCCAAAGAAAACTTCCTAAAGTTGTTAAACGAAAATCCATCCGTAAGCCTCCAAATCATAGAAAATCTAGCACAACGATTGTATTACAAATCCGTAATGGCCGCCGAGATATCGACACAGGAACCGGAACATCGTGTTTTGAGACTAATCGATTATGCCATTTCCAATTTCAACTTTAAGAAAGACGCCAACGGCTATCTCATCAATTTCACCAGACAACAAATTGGTGATTTATCGGGGCTTCGGGTTGAAACAGTTATACGAGCCATAAAATCATTGGAAAAAAAAGGAGCCTTAAAAATCATCAACAGAAAAGTATATCGTTAATCATTCCTTTATGATTTGAGTCATAAAGTCAAAGTCGTTGTGGGCATTAACTTTGTTGCTCTAAAACAATATATCATGACACTTTACCACTCCACATTCGAAAATTTCAACAACAGTTACATTGGTATGGCCACGATGGCTATAATTGGACAAAGCTGCCTTGGTGCTATAGCCGCCATGTTTATCCTCGCTAACGGAACCTCACCAACACAAATGATTCAGCTTGCCATAATCGTGTTAACGAACATTTTAGCCAATACTTCGATTTTGGCTCAATTGCGTCACAAAACAGTTTTCAACCTTATCCTAACAACGGTCTTTTTTAGTATCTTGTTTATCATTATCAACAACCTTTAGTTATGAAAAAACAAATCGAAAATAGAGAAGATCTATCCCTTTTGGTAAACACCTTTTATACCAAGATAAGAGCCGATACTGAAATTGGCTTTTATTTCAATAACATGATTACAGATTGGGCAGAACACCTAGAAAAACTAACTGATTTTTGGGAGACAAATTTGTTTGGTGGCAAGAAGTACAAGGGCGATCCCATTGCCGCACACAATAAAGTGGATACGCATTCCAACCATCAAATTACCTCTCATGAATTTGGAATTTGGCTGAATCTGTGGTTTGAAACTCTGGACGAACTTTTTGAAGGGGAACAGGTCAGTATCCTTAAACGAAGAGCGCGAAAAATGAGCACGTTTCTTTATTTGAATATGTTTGAAAACCGCTCAAAAGCTTAGGAAAGTCGTCCCTAAAATAAGTTCTTTCCTTTTTCACACTAACTATTGGCTTTGTTTGATTAAAAAATCAACCTCTATTTTTCAAGTGCGTAAACTAAAGTAAAGTTTTCGATTTCTTGATAATACACGACAAAGTCTTTTACCAAATCATCAAAATGCAAGCTGGCTAGGGTTTGGCTTGCTTCCAAGGAGAATGAATTTACACGAATGTGATCTTTAAAACTGATTCCCTTTTCGTTGCGAATTTTAAAAATAGCTTCTTTGGCTCCCCAAATCACCGTGAGCTTTTTTATATAATCTTCGGATGCTGCTGGGTCTAAATAAGCAAACTCTTTATCGACAAACTTATCGGCGATTCTGAGGATTTTTTCTCGTTGAAGTTCGATATCAATTCCAACCGTTTCTTCGCTTATAATGATAGCGGCGAAATGATGTGAATGGGTAATGGAGATGTAATGATGACAGCTTAAATACGGTTTTCCGAACTCGTCGTAATGCAAATCAAGATCGCTAAAACCCGCTTCCTGCAAAAGCATACGTACACTTAGAAAACCACGTTTATGCAAATCGGATTTCATTCCATTTAACCGAAGCTGTGTTTTTTCTTTTAAAACTACTTTATCAAATAACGCTTCAAAAGACTCCGTGATCTTCCACACTAAAATTCGCGTTGTTGGGCTAAAGGATATGATTTGATGTAAAGGCATCTTTTTTAATTTGTAAATTAGGTGTTATTCATTAAAATCAAGCAATGTACTACGAACACCAAAAGTTAGTATATACTTTCTAAAAACACAATAAAAAATATAATTTCTTTGAACCAAACTCCCCTTGAGCCATTAGATCAACTTATATTTAGGATAAGGCTCATTTTATTACGACGCCGCTCTTTCTCTTATGATTGGCAACAGCATCGATTTAGCATGAGCTCGGTCAAAATAGATCGTAGACAGCAGGAAATAGCTTCGAATAAAATTATTTAGCTAATGATCAAAAGATTAAGCAATTAAACATTTCACAAATCTTTTAGAAAATAGTTAAATTATAAAGTTATTACGTAAATTTGCAAAAAATTTACAATTACAAATATACTATAAATGAGTACTACAACTACGCCTTTTGTGGCTTTCAAAGTAAAAGACATTTCTCTAGCGGCTTGGGGAAGAAAAGAAATTGAACTAGCTGAAGCTGAAATGCCAGGTTTAATGGCGCTTCGTGCTGAATATAAAGATGAGCAACCTCTTAAAGGTGCTCGTATTGCAGGATGTTTACACATGACGATTCAAACAGCTGTTTTAATCGAAACTTTAATTGCTCTTGGTGCTGAAGTTACTTGGAGTTCTTGTAACATTTTCTCTACTCAAGATCAAGCTGCTGCTGCTATTGCTGCTGCTGGAATTCAAGTTTATGCTTGGAAAGGTTTAGATGAGCAATCATTTGACTGGTGTATTGAGCAAACTTTATTCTTTGGTGAAGACAGAAAACCATTGAACATGATTCTTGATGATGGTGGTGATTTAACTAACATGGTTATTGACCGTTTCCCAG
The DNA here is from genome assembly GCF_059882335.1 of Flavobacterium sp. OHVDL-2026-0007. Classification (NCBI taxonomy): domain Bacteria; kingdom Pseudomonadati; phylum Bacteroidota; class Flavobacteriia; order Flavobacteriales; family Flavobacteriaceae; genus Flavobacterium; species Flavobacterium sp. OHVDL-2026-0007. The sequence continues at coordinate 3,721,992 of NZ_CM187612.1, read as the reverse complement.
AATTAGTTCCTGGAATTAAAGGTTTATCTGAAGAAACAACAACTGGTGTTCACAGACTTTACGAAAGAGTAAAAGCTGGAACTTTACCAATGCCTGCTATTAATATTAATGACTCGGTAACTAAATCTAAATTCGATAACAAATATGGTTGTAAAGAATCAGCTGTTGATGCTGTTCGTCGTGCAACTGATTTAATGTTAGCTGGAAAAAGAGTTATCGTTTGTGGATACGGTGATGTTGGAAAAGGAACTGCTGCTTCTTTCAGAGGTGCTGGATCTATTGTAACAGTTACTGAAATTGACCCAATTTGTGCTTTACAAGCGGCAATGGACGGTTATGAAGTTAAAAAATTAAACACTGTAATTGCTAATGCTGATATCATCATTACCACTACAGGAAATAAAGATATCGTACTTGGAGAGCACTTCGAGCAAATGAAAGACAAAACTGTTGTTTGTAACATCGGACACTTTGATAACGAAATTGATATGGCTTGGTTGAACAAAAACCACGGTGCATCTAAAATCGAAATCAAACCACAAGTTGACAAATACACTATTGCTGGAAAAGACATCATCATTTTAGCTGAAGGTCGTTTGGTAAACCTTGGATGTGCTACAGGTCACCCAAGTTTTGTAATGAGTAACTCATTTACAAACCAAACTTTGGCTCAAATCGAATTATGGAAAAACAGTGCTGCTTACAACAATGACGTTTATATGTTACCAAAACATTTAGATGAAAAAGTTGCTGCTTTACACTTAGCTAAATTAGGAGTTGAATTGGAAACTTTACGTGACGATCAAGCTGCTTATATTGGTGTTCCAGTTGAAGGTCCATTCAAACCAGAATACTACAGATACTAGTCCTTTTTAGACTTCTATTATACACAAACCCGATAGCCTTTCAAAAAGCTATCGGGTTTTGTTTTCTAAAGACAAAACCCACAAATTCTACTATACAGTCCGAACAAAGCTTAACTTTGTAAAAAACGTGTATATGAAAAATTTTATCTTTTTAGGCATTGCCATCCTCTTCGAAATCATTGCCACTTCAGCCTTAAAAAAATCAGAACAGTTCACGCAACTTATCCCTAGTATTATTACCATAGCAGGTTATTTCGCTGCCTTTTACTTTTTAAGTTTTGCTATTAGAACCATCCCCGTTGGAATTGCCTACGCCATTTGGTCTGGAGTTGGAATCGTATTAATTACCATCATTGGAGCTGTTTTTTTTAAACAAATACCCGATTTACCTGCTATTATTGGATTGGCTTTTATCCTCATTGGAGTTGTGGTCATTAATGTTTTTTCTACCACTACCGCACACTAATTAAAACAGCATGAAAATAAGCCTCAGAAAAGCCACTATTGCAGACCTAAAAGAAATGCAAGAATTATATACCGAAACCATTCAAGCGGTTTGTCAAAACGATTATGCCCCTGCTGCTATCAAGGCTTGGATCTCAGGTGCGAACAATACCGAACGTTGGATAGAAATCATCCATACCCAAATTGTCTTATTAGCCATCCAACAAGAAAAAATAGCAGGTTTTGGCACCCTCAAAGAAGCCCATTATATTGACTTACTGTACATTCATAAAGACCTGCAACGACAAGGTATTGCCCACAAAATTCTAACAGTCCTAGAACTTGAAGCGCAAAAACGACAGACCATTACCCTAACGGCCGACGTCAGCATAACGGCTAAGCCTTTTTTCGAAAAAAGAGGATTCTTAGTAAAAACCGAACAGCGCAACCTTCGCTTGGGAGTTGAACTAATCAATTACAAAATGGAAAAAAATCTAAAACAAACCGAAGACCATACCGACCGCCTTAAGAAAAATCAGCAGTAAAAAACACCGCAAGTTTCGGATTTTAGGATCGTCAAAACTGTGCGATATTTGTTCTATAAAATACAAATGAAATGGAGACACAAGAAAACCTAGACTACCATCGTATTGCTGATACAATAGCCTATATCAAAGCGAACTTCAAGGAGCAACCTTCCTTAGATGAGCTGGCCGAAAAAGCACATCTAAGCCCCTTCCACTTTCAACGTTTGTTTACTAATTGGGCAGGAACAAGCCCGAAGAAGTTTTTACAATACATCAGTATCGAACATGCCAAGAAAATTTTAAAAGAAAACCAACAGGCCACCCTATTTGATGCCGCTTTCTCCACAGGACTCTCTGGGACGAGCCGTTTACACGATCTTTTTACAAAGATCGAAGGGATGACTCCTGCCGAATTTAAAAATGGTGGTCAAAACCTAAGTATTAATTACAGCTTCGCCGAAAGTCCCTTTGGCAACATTATTGTCGCCTCCACTCCAAAAGGAGTTTGCCATATGGCTTTTGCTGAAAGTGAACCCTCAGGATTAGAGGATTTAACAACCAAATTCCCCCTAGCAACATACGCCCGTAAACTCGACCTCATTCAGCAAAATGCTTTATTCATTTTCCAAAATGACTGGAGCAAGCTCGCTCAAATAAAACTGCACTTAAAAGGTACCGCTTTTCAATTAAAAGTTTGGGAAACGCTACTTAAAATCCCTATGGGACAACTGTCTACTTATGGTACTATCGCGCAACAAATTGAAAATCCAAAGGCAGCAAGAGCGGTAGGCTCCGCAATTGGCAGCAACCCTGTTGCCTTCTTAATCCCCTGTCATCGCGTGATTCAATCATCTGGAGTATTTGGTGGCTATATGTGGGGCAATACCCGTAAAACGGCTATAATTGGATGGGAAGGTGCAAAAATCAATACTGAGCCTGGCTCCAATGGAAAATAGATCGCATACAACCGTAGACATCTCAGGTTAAAGCTGTTCAAAAATTTCTAAATTTGTTGCGTTGCAAAACTCAAACCTCACAGCCCAATCTACTGGGTCTAAAACATAAACATGGACTTATTTAATCCCGACACAAACGAAACAACTAATTTACTACCCCAAGATGGGACTGTACATTACTATGGAAAATTGTTTAGCCGAGAAAAAGCCAACCATTACCTAGAGGTTTTACTTCGTAGCATTGAATGGAAAAATGATCAGGCCATCATCTTTGGCAAACTCATCCTGACCAAAAGAAAAGTGGCTTGGTACGGTGACTCCCCTTTTGAATACACCTACTCCAATACCACAAAAAAAGCACTTCCTTGGTCCACAGAATTACTCGAATTAAAAAGTTTTATAGAAGACAGAACAGGAGAAACCTTTAATTCCTGCTTACTCAATTTATACCATTCCGGCGATGAAGGAATGGCTTGGCACAGTGATGCTGAAAAAGATTTAAAGAAAAATGGCGCCATTGCCTCACTTAGTTTTGGAGCAGAACGTAAATTCGCTTTCAAACACAAAAACACCAAAGAAACTGTTTCTTTAGTATTAGAGCATGGTAGTTTACTCATCATGAAAGACACTACACAAACACACTGGTTACATCGCTTGCCACCCACTAAAACCACTTCAAAGCCGCGCGTTAATTTGACTTTTAGAACCATTACAAAATAAACATCAAACACCTAATCTTAAACGCCATCCCACAAATACAAAACCAGAGAAGTCACTGTACTTCCTTCCCTTTCTAATCATCCTTTTAAAAACGCTTTAAACAACAAAAGCCATCTAAAAAGATGGCTTTTGTTTATAAAATATACATTAAAGATCGCTCTAAAGCCATTCCTCTAGACCCCTTTATCAAAATCATTGCGTCACTAAATTGACTAGTTTTGAGTTTTTTCACAAAATCTTCAAAGGTTTCAAAAAACAGAAGATGATCATTGACCATTTTATGCTCATAAAATGACTTTCCAATCAAATAACAAACCGATTGGCTTTGAATCGCCAAGGAATCAACAATGATCTTATGCTCTTGCACACCTTCGTCTCCCAGTTCAAACATATCACCCAAAATCATTACCTTATTTTTGCTTTTCAATTGCAAGAAATTCGTAATCGCAACGGCCATACTACTCGGATTAGCATTGTAAGCATCCAAAATAATTTCGTTAGATCCTTTTTTCAACAATTGAGATCTATTATTCTCCGGTATATAGTTTTCAATAGCCTCTTTAATGTCCTTTTCCGGAACTTTAAAATAATACCCCATAGCAACTGCCGCATTGATATTATTGGCATTATAAAGCCCTATTAAATGCGATTGCACAGTAAAATTTTTATAATCAATGACCACAAAAGGATTCGCCTCAATACGGTTGATCTCTATATCGGCTTTTTCATTATTAAGTCCAAAACTGAACGTTTTTAATGCTCTAGATTTCTCAAACTGAATTGGATCCTCTAAATTCACAAAAGTCATTTTATCACTTTTAGCTAAGTACTGATACATTTCACTTTTACCTTCAATCACACCTTGCACACCTCCAAAACCTTCTAAATGCGCTTTTCCAAAATTGGTAATATAGCCGTAGTCTGGTTGGGCTATTTCGCATAAAAACTCAATTTCTTTTTTATGATTAGCCCCCATTTCCACGATACCAATCTCTGTCTCCTTGGTGAAAGACAACAAAGTTAACGGAACCCCTATATGGTTGTTTAAATTCCCAACAGTAGCTTTTGTTTTGTATTTTTTAGACAACACTACATTGATGAGCTCTTTCGTAGTTGTTTTCCCATTGCTCCCCGTTAAAGCCACTATAGGAAGCTTTAAATAGGCACGATGAAACTTCGCTAACTCTTGCAAGGCCACCAAGCTATCCTCTACTAGAATAGTCTTTTCATTGATATAATAGGATGCATTGTCAATAATCACAAATAAAGCACCAAATTCCAATGCTGTTACAGCAAAAGTATTCGCATCAAAATTTTCGCCTTTAATAGCAAAAAACATAGAATCTTTCTCAATTTTTCTAGTATCAATTGAGACAGATTTACATTGTAAAAACAAGTTATGAATGTCTTGAATATTCATTTAATTTTTTTTTAGATCGTAAAAATAGAAAAAAAACAATAAAAAAATTCCAAACTCCAAAACTGAATAGTTCAGAATGGAATTTGGAATTTTTTATTGGAATCTCTAAAACTTAATTCCTTGGTGATTTTCTTTTTTCAGATTTAGCACCTACTCTAGACATCGCACATCTAAATCCGATGTAATCAGTTGCCATATCTTGTGGAAAATATCTTCTTTGCGCTGGATCCAACCAATACGCTCTATCTCTCCAAGAACCTCCTTTGTAAACTCTTACATTATCATCGATCAATGTAGTACGTTTACTTGAGTTGTCATATTTTCTAACCATCTGACCCAAACTATCTGTCGTTACATTATGTTTAGGAGAGTTGTACATTTCTTGATCCGCTTTAGTTCCTCCTTCAGAATCTCCAAAGTCAAAATATCTTGAAGATTGTTTATCTCCATCTCTATAATTGATATTGTCACTGGTGGTGAAATTTTGTCTCAAGTAAGTTTCATTTTCATCCACTGGAACCTGAGCAATTTCTCCTGGCAAATTAACTGCCACTTTTTTACCATTACTTAAGGTTTTGTATTGAATATTGTCTTTAGTAACAATTTCTAACTTACCGTCCTTACCAATTTTATTCTTAGCATATTGATTTCCTCTAAAGTAGTTGAAATCGTTTGCTTCATTGTCTATAATAGGTCTGTAAACATCGGCAACCCATTCTGCAACGTTACCTGCCATATCGTACAAACCAAAATCATTAGCTGGGTAGCTTTTTACTTTATTGGTAATATCAGCTCCATCATCAGACCAACCTGCAATTCCACCGTAATCACCGTTTCCTTGTTTAAAGTTAGCCAATTGATCTCCTCTATTTTTACGTTTAGAAGAACGTGTGTAATCTCCAGACCAAGGGTATTTCTTTTGTCCTTTATAGATATTGTATTCTCTTTGTCCAACATCTGCAGCTGCAGCATATTCCCATTCTGCTTCCGTAGGAAGTCTGTATTCTGGTAAAATAACTCCCGAAGAACGTTGTGCGTAAACATTTTTCTCTTCTGGAACTACACCATCTTTTCCTGCTTTAGTTCTTTTACCATTAGGATTTTTCTTCAAAACTAATTCTTCATTACCACCATAAGTAGTGGATGGAGAAGCAAGATAAGCTTCAGTGTTGAATAAACTTTCTGCACTAACATCTTGTGTTTTTGCTCCTTTTTTAAGGTATCCGCTTTTCTCTAAAACCGCCTCATTAACACGGTTAGTTCTCCACTTACTAAATTCAACTGCTTGAATCCAGTTAACACCTACAACAGGATAATCTGCATAGGCAGGATGTCTCAAGTAGTTATTGGTCATCGTTTCATTGTATCCCAAACGATTTCTCCATACTAAAGTATCTGGTGATGCACCTTCGTAAATATTTTTGTAATTTTCTTCTGTTGGAGGAAAAACTTTCTTTAACCATTCTAGGTATTCTAAGTACATACCATTGGTAACTTCCGTTTCATCCATATAAAATGACTGAACGTGTTGCTGAGTCGGTGTGTTATTCCAATCGTGCATAACATCATCCTGTACCATACCCATAGTAAAAGTACCTCCTTCAACAAAAACCAAACCAGGACCTGCCTGCTGTTTTTTTCCTGCATTTCTAGCAGCCGTTCCATTCTGACTATCTACATCCCAACCCGTAGCTCTGGAAGCGTGACTGGAACTCGATTTTTTGCTACAACTAGCCGTGCCTAACATCAATATCATTGACATTATTAATTGCAAGACTACAATTTTGTTTACTTTCATACTCATTCTTAGGTGATAAATTTAGGTGCTGCAATATAATAATTAACATTTAATTAGCAACATCTGTTCTAATAATTTTGTTTAGCTGTTTTTACCAGAAAATAACCTATAGTTACGAACGCAAAAATATACTTTTTATTATTTACTGTAACACGAAAGACTATATTTTTATGTCCCTAAACACTTGAGAACTTTTTTTATTTCCCCTACTTAGGTTACCTGTGACAAGGGCACAGCCTTTCTCAAACCTACACCCCTTACTATCAAACAGAAAGAAACAAAAAATTGATCACTTAAAACATAAAAAAGAGTAATATTTTACCGGATTTAAAACGAACAATCCTTGCTCTTTAGAAAATACTATCAGCTTGATCTTACAAAAAAAACACTACTCTAATACCCATTAAATCAATTTGACACCTCCAAATTACCATGGTTCAGATCACAACCCTAATTCACGAATCAATTGGAACGCCCAAATTACGAAATCCTATTTAAAAAAAAACAGCTCTAAAAGACCAAACAGCAAGTTAAAACTGCGTCATTCAAGAGCAAAAAAATAAATTCCCTACTCCTGCTTACCCATTTAGCCACAAAAAGCAATTACATCTCAAGACAGACCCGGCCAACAAAAAAGTAAAAGCAAAAGTAAGCACGTTTGATAACTATCACCACAGATAAACCACCTAAAAAAATCACTTACAAAACCATTCAGAATTTTAATTCAAACCCAACTACAACCAAATTAAGCCGACAGTAATCCCCAAAATAACCTCATAAACAACACGACTATCCACCCACAAATTCACAAGAATACAGACCTATATATATAGCACAAAAAAACAACCTTTAACACAAGAACCAATTTACAAGTTGCCGGGTCACGAAAAACACCTCTTAACACAATATTAATGCGAAAATCAAGTTATTATAGGTACGGCAAAACTTTTGCTTTAACAAAAACAAACAACTAGTACTTCTAGGCCCCTTTTGAAGACAAAACAACAGTAACTCAGCAAGCAGGACATTAAAACAGTTCTAGTCAAACACATCCTCAATTCTTATGTTTTAAATCACTATTATCCCATAAAACACAAAGATTACACAGACCAAAAACGATATACCCCCATAAAAAAAGAACCAACAAGAATGTACGCTATAAAAACCACAGTCGAAAATAGCCTTAATAGTCAGTTCTTTGCAAAATTTAATTACCAAAAAGACCTCATTTCCAATCGAAAGACCCCAACGAATTGATCACATAAAAAAAGCAGAAAACACAAAAGCTTGTCACTCTACAATAATACATATATTTGCATTACAAATACATTAATCTCATAAATGAAAAAATTATCACTTTTATCAATTTGTTTTTTAATTATTTCACACGCAAAAGCTCAAGATCTTGTTCGCCCAATTAACACAGGGGTATCTTTTTTATTAGTTGCGGCAGATGCTAGAGCAGCAGGATTAGCAGACCAGGGTGTCGCCACATCTTCTGATGTCTTTTCACAGCAATGGAATCCTGCTAAGTATGCCTTCTCGGTAGACAAACAAGGTTTTTCAATAAGCTACACCCCCTATTTAACTGACTTAGCCAATGACATCTCTCTTGGTCAATTGACTTATTATAGCAAAATCAATGAGCGAAGCGCCTTCGCAGGAAGTCTTCGTTATTTTGGTTTTGGAGATATTGAACTACGCACAACAGGAGACCCCAACGAAGCCGTTAGAATTGTATCACCAAACGAATTCACTTTAGACGGATCTTATTCCTTAAAATTAAGCGACAAATTCTCAATGGCGATCGCAGGACGCTATATACGTTCTAACTTAAAAGTAGCTTCTGAGGACATCGATGCTACAGCCTCAGGATCCTTTGCTGTAGATGTGGCAGGATTTTATCAATCAGAAGAAATTGCCTACTCTAGGTTTAACGGAAGATGGAGAGCAGGTTTTAACCTTCAAAATTTAGGCCCCAAAATAAGCTATGACAATGATGATATCAGTTCTAACTTCTTACCAGCAAACCTAAGATTAGGAGGCGGATTTGATTTCATCCTAGACGATCAAAATAAAGTAGCACTTAGTCTGGAGTTCACCAAACTCTTAGTACCTACACCCCCAGGACCTGGCACCGCTTTTGATGCTAACGGAAATGGCGACTTTACTGACCCAGGAGACGTATCACAAGAACAAGCTGACGCTGCTAACTATAACCGCTATAAGAATATTGGTTGGGTTCCAGGGATTTTTAAATCTTTTAACGATGCCCCAGATGGCTTTAGCGAAGAATTAAAAGAAATCACCTATAGTATTGGAGCAGAATATATGTATCAAGATGCATTTGCCCTGCGCTTAGGTTATTTTCACGAAAGTCCTGAAAAAGGAGCTCGAAGATTCTTTTCTTTCGGAGCTGGATTCAAATACAATGTCGTAAAAGTTGACGTTTCCTATTTATTTTCAGCATCAAAAGTTAAAAATCCCTTAGAAAACACCCTCCGTTTTTCATTAACCTTTAACTTTGGTGAAAAATACACTCAAAATTAAACAGCAAACAATAAAAAAATAATAACAATCCAAATTTCTCTTTTTTAGAAATTTGGATTTTTTTTCCCCTCATAACAATGAAAGAAATCAATCACACTACCTCCTTTTTAGTTTTCGAAAACCTACAACAATTACCAAAAGAGATCGAAAACTTAATGCACCAAGCCGTTGAAATTAGAAAAAATGCCTACGCACCTTACTCTCAATTTAGAGTTGGCGCTGCCTTACTTTTAGATAATGGCAAAGTAGTTTTAGGATCAAATCAAGAAAATGCAGCCTATCCATCAGGATTATGCGCCGAACGCGTGGCTATTTTCCATGCCGGAAGTGTATACCCTGAAGCTAAAATTTTAAAAATGGCCATTACCGCTGCTTCAGACAACAACCAAACCAAAGCCCCAATTCCACCTTGTGGTTCTTGCCGCCAATCCATTGCAGAATACGAGATCAAACAAGACACCCCTATAGAAATCTATTTTATGGGTGAAATTGGTGAGATTTATCAGTCAGCATCCCTAAAAAATCTACTTCCTTTTATGTTCGATAAAAAGTTCTTATAAAAAAAACCAAAAAGTGGCTTTTAAATTTTACTTCTTAAACGGAATGTCTTATTTTTGCATCCCGACCTTTCGGGCGCAAATTTGTGGGAGGAAACTATTTTGCGTTATAGGCAACAATTGATAACACAAACAACTTTAGCAAAAGAAAGAATAGAGATGAAAGAAGTTACAAAAGAAGTATATTTAAAGTGGTACGAAGACATGCTACTTTGGAGAAAGTTTGAAGACAAACTTGCAGCATTATACATTCAACAAAAAGTTAGAGGTTTTCTACACTTATATAATGGTCAAGAGGCCGTTTTAGCTGGTGCTTTGCACGCTATGGATTTGACCAAAGACAAAATGATTACTGCTTACAGAAATCACGTTCAACCAATTGGTATGGGGGTTGACCCTAGACGTGTAATGGCTGAACTTTTAGGAAAAGCAACAGGAACTTCTAAAGGTATGGGAGGTTCTATGCACATTTTCTCTAAAGAACACCGTTTTTACGGAGGTCACGGAATTGTTGGTGGACAAATTCCTGTTGGAGCTGGTTTAGCTTTTGCAGATAAATATTTTGAAACTGGCGGAGTTACCATGACTTACTTTGGTGACGGGGCTGCTAGACAAGGTTCATTACACGAAGCATTCAACATGGCAATGCTATGGAAACTTCCAGTAGTATTTATCGTTGAAAACAACGGTTATGCTATGGGAACTTCAGTGGAAAGAACAGCAAATCATACTGATATCTGGAAACTTGGTTTAGGATATGAAATGCCTTGTGGACCAGTTGACGGAATGAATCCTGTAAAAGTGGCTGAGGCAATGACTGAAGCTATCGATAGAGCTCGTCGTGGAGACGGACCTACTTTCCTTGAAATGAAAACGTATCGTTACAGAGGACACTCTATGTCAGATGCACAACTATACCGTTCAAAAGAAGAGGTGGAAGAGTATAAAAAAATTGACCCTATTACTCAAGTTTTAGATGTAATTATGGATCAAAAATATGCTACAGAAGAAGAAATTGAAGTTATTGACCAAAGAGTTAAAGACTTAGTAGAAGAATGTGTGAAATTCGCTGAAGAATCTCCATATCCAGACTTACAACAATTATACGACGTAGTATACGCACAAGAAGACTATCCATTCACACCTCATAAACTATAATATATTATGGCGATAAAAGTAACAATGCCTCGTTTGAGCGATACTATGACGGAAGGAACGGTAGCGACTTGGTTAAAAAAAGTAGGCGACAAAATTAGCGAAGGAGATATCTTAGCTGAAATTGAAACAGACAAAGCAACAATGGAGTTCGAATCTTTCAACGAAGGGACTCTTTTATATATTGGAATTCCAGAAGGAGAAACTGCTCCAGTTGATAGCTTATTAGCTATTATCGGAAATGAAGGTGAAGACATCTCAGCTCTTTTAGCTGGTGGTACTGCACCTGAAGCTCCAAAAGCGGAAGCGGCTCCTGCTGCTGAAGCAAAGACTGAAACTGCAGCTCCTGCTAAAACTGCAGCAGCATTACCTAAAGGAGTTATTGTTGTAACAATGCCTCGTTTAAGTGATACAATGACAGAAGGAACAGTTGCTACCTGGTTGAAAAAAGTAGGTGATGCTGTTGCTGAAGGCGATATCTTAGCTGAAATCGAAACAGACAAAGCTACTATGGAGTTTGAGTCTTTCAACGAAGGAACTTTATTATACATCGGAATCCAAGAAGGAAACACCGCTCCTGTTGACAGCTTATTAGCCATCATCGGACCTGCTGGAACTGACATTTCTGGAATTGCGGAAAATTATACTGCTGGAGGAACTGCAACTGCAAGTGCTCCTGCAACTGAAGAGACAAAAACGGCCCCTGCTGCTGAACAAGCAACAGCTGCTGTTACTGAAACTTCAAACGGAGGAAGAATTTTAGCTTCGCCATTAGCTAAGAAAATTGCTTCTGACAAAGGAATCCAATTAACTCAGGTTAAAGGTTCTGGAGAAAACGGACGTATCGTAAAAAGCGATATTGAAAACTTCACTCCAACTGCACAAGCTCCTGCAACTTCTACTGCTAAACCACAAGAAGCTGCTGCTACTGCTGCACCAAAAGTATTTGTTCCTGCCGGTGAAGTTTTCACAGAAGAGATCAAAAATTCTCAAATGCGTAAAATTATCGCAAAACGTTTGGCTGAATCATTGTTTACTGCCCCTCACTACAACTTAGTGATTGAAGTAAGCATGGATGATGCTATGCAATCAAGAGCAACCATCAATTCAGTGCCAGATACGAAAGTATCTTTCAACGATATGGTGATTAAAGCTTGTGCTTTAGCATTGAAAAAACACCCAAAAATCAACTCTCAGTGGAAAGAAGATGTTATCATCATCAACCACCATGTTAACATCGGTGTTGCTGTAGCAGTTGAAGATGGATTAGTAGTTCCTGTATTGAAATTTACAGACGCTATGAGTTTATCTCAAATCGGTGCTAGCGTAAGAGATCTTGCTGGAAGAGCGAAAAACAAAAAACTAGGACCTGCAGAAATGGAAGGAAGTACGTTTACTGTTTCTAACCTTGGAATGTTTGGTATTACGGAATTCAATTCTATTATCAACCAACCAAACTCTGCTATCCTTTCAGTAGGTGCAATTGTTGAAAAACCAGTAGTTAAAAATGGTCAAATTGTAGTAGGAAACACCATGATGTTATCATTGGCTTGTGACCACAGAACAATCGACGGTGCAACTGGCGCTCAATTTTTACAAACATTAAAACAATACATCGAAAGCCCTGTTACTATGTTGGCATAATTTTGTCAACCTGAGTGCAATCGAAGGTTAATTTTATATTTAAATCCCGTTTTGTTTATCAAAACGGGATTTTTTGTTTAATTTTCATCCTCAAATTTCAATACTTCACAATATGAAAAAACTAATCCTTGTCACTTTATTCTTCTCAGTAATTGCCTGTCAGAAAAAAGATCAAACGGAAAAACCAACAGTTGTCAAAGATCAGCATACTTTTTCGCAACCCGAGCTAGCTGTAGTCAAACATTTAGATCTTGACATCAAAGTTGATTTTGACAGTCAAACGATTTCAGGAAAAGCTTCTTGGCAGATTGATAATATTAGCAAAGGGAAAGAAATCATCTTTGACCAAAATACACTAAACATCACCAAAGTAACCTTAGGCGATGATGAAAAAGAAACACGCTTTGAACTAGGTCCAGCAGTTGAATTCCACGGAAAAGCTCTTCGTATCACCATCGAACCCAACACCACTAAGGTCAATATTTATTACAACACTACCAAAGATGCCATAGCCCTACAATGGCTAAACCCAGCACAAACAGCAGATAAAAAGAAACCATTTCTTTTTTCACAAGGCGAAAGCATTTGGTCACGCACTTGGATTCCCTGTCAGGATTCCCCAAGCATTCGCTTTACGTACAATGCAAAAGTTACGGTTCCAAAAGATTTAATGGCGGTAATGAGCGCTGTGAATCCGCAACAAAAAAATATGACTGGAATCTATACCTTCAAACAAGACAAAGCCATTCCATCGTACTTAATGGCCATTGCCGTTGGGGATATCGAATTTAAAGCCATAGACAAAAGAACCGGAGTTTATGCAGAACCTTCTCTAATTAAAAAAGCAGCTTGGGAATTTGCTGAATTAGGAAAAATGGTGGAAGCAGCAGAAAAACTATACGGACCTTATCGTTGGGGATGCTATGATGTTTTAGTCTTACCTCCTAGTTTCCCTTATGGCGGCATGGAAAATCCAAACTTAACCTTCCTAACTCCTGGCGTTATTGCAGGTGATCGTTCTTTAACTAGTTTATTAGCACATGAACTAGGACATAGCTGGAGCGGCAATTTAGTCACCAATGCAACTTGGGACGACATCTGGTTAAACGAAGGTTTCACCACCTATGTAGAACACCGAATTGGTGAAGCTATTTTCGGCAAAAAAGAAGCGGAAATGCAAGATGTTTTAAGCCGAAAAGACCTCCATGACAACGTTGCTGAATTTGGAAACACCAACCCTGATACCCGTTTAAAAGTAAACACAACTGGAAGAAATCCTGATGATGGACTATCCGAAATCCCATATGTAAAGGGATATGAGTTTTTAAAAGTTATTGAACAGGCAGTGGGACGTGAAAAATTCGACATCTTCATTAAAAATTACTTTGACGCTCATGCTTTTCAATCGATCACTACCGAAGATTTCATTGCTTATTTTAATGAAAACCTAATAAAAGGAGACCAAGCGCTTGCCAATAAAATAAAAGCAGAAGATTGGATTTACAAACCAGGAATACCGACCAACATCACTAGTGTAAAATCTGATGATTTTACTGCCATAGACAGTATTCAAAAAAACTGGAGAAAAACGGGCGTGAAAGGACTTAGTGCAAAAATAAAATCAACTACAGAAAAGCAACACTTTATAGACTACCTCCCAAAAGACATGACCACTACAGAAATGGCAGAAATTGACGCGGAATTTAACTTCACTAAAGCGGGTAATTTTGTCATCAAACGCCAATGGTTTGTACAAGCCATTCGCCATCAATACCAAGCAGCCTATCCAGCTGTCGAACAATTTATGATCGCCACCAGCAGAACCGGATCCCTACTAACACTTTATAAAGAAATGATCAAAACTCCTGAAGGAAAAGCTTGGGCTAAGAAAATCTTTGATAAAGCAAAATCAGGATACCACCAAACCACTATTCAAGACACCGAAGGCTTATTGAAATAGTACACCTATAAACAAAACACAAAATCCCTGATTAACAACTATAATCAGGGATTTTACTTTTATATCACTAGAGTAAAAATACTTACTTTTTATTCTTAGCCTCAATCCATTTGGCCATGTATTTTGTGCTTTTCAAGGTATGATGCTGCAACAAACTGCCCATAAAATTATGCAAACGATGATTTTCATAATCACTTAATAGAGAATCAATCACCTCGATTACCCCTCTTGCATAAGCATCTCTTTGATAACACTTATTAATTATTGCTACTCCATTTCTTTGTGCCTTCATCCAAAGCGTTTCGTCTTGATACAACTGTATAGCTTGCTCCGCGAATTGCTGCACATCATCGGTTATATAACCATTCCAGGCCAGATCACCATGCATCGCTTCCGCACCAATTGTAGTGGTAATACTTGGTGTCCCACATTGCATAGCCTCCAATAACTTCCCTTTCAAACCAGCCCCAAAACGAATTGGTGCCAAAACAATTCTCGCCTTTTTAACAACTTCATTAGCCAATGCAGCACGTCCCATGATAAAAAAACCATTTTTAGGCTGATGTAATTGCAATACTTTCTGGGAAGGATATGCGCCATAAACCTCTAAAACTGCTTCTGGAAACTGTTTTTTTATGAGTGGCCAAATGGTCTCCTTTAAGTACTGAACCGTATTCCAATTGGGTTCATGCAGAAAATTCCCTATAAAAACAAAATGCTGTCTTTCTTTAAAAGACAACAACACCTCAAGCTCACTGTCATGCATTTCCTCCACCATGAAAGGCAAATAATGCAAGAGACGAGTATCTATCTTAAAAACATCGTTTAAAATCTTCATCTCAAATTCAGAAATAATAAAAGACAGATCACATCTTAATATACTCGCGATCTCCCTTTTAGCAACTTCTTCTGACCACAAATCTGTCAACTCAAAAACTCTATTCTCTTTAAAGGCCTTTTGACGTGCCGTTCTTAAACAGTGTAAATCCTCCGTGTCTAATAAGCGAATAGCCTTTGGACAATACTCGGCAACACGCCATCCAAATTGCTCTTCAATCATAAAGCGATCAAACAAAACAACCGCAGGATCGAGTTCGATAATAAAATCATCAAAACTTGAACTATTCAGCTCAATAGCCTTTTTCTGCACACCAAACTTCTCTAAATCAACCATAAAATCACTGTCTAGTGCAGGACTTGCAAAAGTGATTTCATACCCTTCCTGTTTAAAAATAGAAATCAATTGCATCATTCTACCACCAGCCGCAGACGAATTGGGTTCTGGCCAAACAAAGCCAATAATTAAAAGTTTTTTCATCTGATTCATTATCCTTTTTTCAAGCTACAAAATAATGCTTTTTTAGGCGCATTAACACCATATTTACCGATTTTCGGTTATAAAACACTAATTTTGCAGCAAACACTTTTGCACTTAAAATTATGTTAGGATTAAAATTAGCCACAGACCCACGTTGGGTAAATATAGTCGAGTCGAATATAGAAGAAATTTTGACAGATCATGCGTGGTGCGAGCAAAAAGCAGCATCGAATGCCATTAGCTTAGTTACTTATAATTCTGAATTAGAGGAATTAGTAACCGAAATGCTTGTTATTGCTAGAGAAGAACTAGAACACTTACAGATGGTTCACGATATGATCAAAAAAAGAGGTCTGACTTTAGGCCGCGAAAGAAAAGATCATTACGTCAATGAACTTTTCAAATTCATGAAAAAAGACGGAAGCAGAAAAGATGCCCTTTGTGATCGTTTGTTGTTTTCCGCCATGATTGAAGCTAGAAGTTGCGAGCGTTTTAAAGTGCTTTCAGAAAACATAAAAGACGAAGAATTGGCTACATTCTATCGCGATTTGATGATTTCTGAAGCTGGACATTACACCACTTTTTTAGGTTTTGCTAGAAAATACACTGACAATATAGATATTGATAAACGTTGGAAAGAATGGATTGAATTTGAAGGTTCCATTATTACGAATTACGGGAAAAACGAAACTATACACGGATAAACCGTCCTCAAAATTCAATTCAAAACTTCTTATATACCACATTTTGTTATGTCTGCAAATAAAACCAAATCTGTTCTTCTAAAAATAGCCAAATATCTCACCATTACTTTTTCAGTGATTTTAGCCTTGCTGGTTTTAACGCCAATTGTTTTTCAAGATCAGATTAAAGAGCAGATTAAGAAAACGGCCAACGAAAAATTAAGTGCCGAACTTAACTACTCTGATGTTTCCGTTTCCTTTTTTCGTCATTTCCCATCCCTAACACTAACGTTGAACGACCTAAGCCTTAATGGATCAGCTCCATACAAAGCCGAAAAGTTTATCACAGCAAAAGAGGTTTCCTTTGGAATTAATATAGCCAGTTTAGTTTTTACCAATACCGTAAAAATTGATCAAATCTACCTATCCAATTCCTTTATTAACGTAAAAGTCAACCAACAAGGACAAGCCAATTATAACGTATATAAATCCTCCGGAGAATCAAGCCCAAAGGACAGCACCGAAACAGCCTTAAAACTAGAACGAATCGAAATTTTAAATAGTAAAATAATTTATGACGATCAATCTACCAAAGTTCATTTTGACGCTTTTGGCTTTAACTATTTAGGAAAAGGAGATTTAAACAAGGCCGTTTTTGATCTATACTCGAAAGCTAAAATCGAAAAATTAAATATTGTTTATGACAATGAACCCTATTTAATGAACAAGAAGATTGATGCAGACTTGATTACTAAAGTAAACGTCAACTCATTATCTTTCTTTTTTCAACAAAACAACCTTAAAATCAACCAACTTCTAGTCGATTTTAAAGGAAAATTCGACTTTTTGAAAGACGGTTACAATATGGATTTTGTGATCAAATCAGACAACAGCCATTTGAATGATGTTTTCACCGCTTTTCCACCAAAATATATTGCTTGGCTTTCTAAAACCAACTTAAAAGGAAACACCAATTTACTTTTAACCTTAAAAGGAAAATATATCGCTTCACAAAAAATAGCTCCGGATCTAAACTTAGATCTAAAAATTGACAACGGTTTTATCAATTACAACAAAAGCGCTTTTCCAGTTTCAAACTTGAATTTAAATATCAAAACAAAAGTTCCCTCTTTAAATCCAGACCTCTTAATCGTTGATGCACAAAATCTATCTTTAAACATTAATGCCGATTACCTTAAATCGAAATTTTATATCAAGGGCATGAACATCCCCAATATTAAAGCAGATTTTAAAGCTAAAATCGATCTTGAAAAACTTGATCAAGCGCTTGGTATTCCAGATTTAGACTTGAAAGGTTTTTTAACTGGAGATGTAAAAATGGATGGGACATTTGACCCTAAAAACAAAACACTTCCCGTTACCAAAGGTTTTGTTGATTTAGAAAACGGTTATTTAAAAACAAAATACTACCCAAATCCCATTACCAATATTGTTATAAAATCAACTATAGACAATCAGAAAGGTACTTTTAACAACTTAAAAGTTAGCTTAAAACCGACGCAGTTTACCTTTGAAGGCAAGCCCTTTTTTGTAGAAGCTGATTTAAGCAATTTTGATGATTTAACGTATGACATTAAAGCAAAAGGTGAGCTTGATGTTAATAAGATATACCACGTTTTCTCTCAAAAAGGACTAGATCTAGATGGCTTCATAAAAGCGGATCTCGTTTTAAAAGGCAAACAAAGTGATGCTGAAAAAGGCAATTACAAAAAACTACACAACAAAGGAACACTTGAAATTAGAAATATCGGGATAACATCTGAATATTTACCTAAGCGATTTATCATAAAAGAAGGTCTTTTCAAAATCAACCAAGACAAAATGTCCTTCAATAATTTTTTAGCCTCTTATGGACAGTCTGATTTCAAAATGAATGGGTACCTACAAAATGTCTTCAATTACGTCACCACGAATAACGGCGTCTTAAAAGGCGCTTTCAAAGTTACAGCGAAGTACATCAATTTAGATGAGTTCATGTCCAGTACAACCCCTAATACTTCCACGACATCTACTGAAAGCAAAACCACTCCGTCTCAAGTCGCTACTGGAGTCATTGTAATTCCGACTAACTTAAATTTACGATTAGTAGCCAATGCACAAAAAGTAAACTTTGACAAATTGATCCTTCAAAATGCCACTGGTAACCTAAACATGAACAAGGGGAAACTAAATATGCAAAACACAGGCTTCGATCTAATCGGTTGTACTGTTTCCATGAATGCGAACTACCAAGCAGTCACCACTCAAAAAGCCAACTTTGACTACGCGATTAAAGCTTCTGATTTTGATATCAAAAGAGCTTATAACGAAATTGAAGTATTCCGAAAAATGGCCAGCGCTGCCGAAAAGGCACAAGGTATTGTTTCCTTAGATTACCAATTAAAAGGTCGTTTAAACAACAAAATGGAACCCGTTTACCCTTCCTTAGTAGGCGGAGGTGTACTTTCCATCAGAGATGTAAAAGTTCGAGGTTTAAAAATGTTTAACGCTGTAAGCAAAGAGACAAACACTGAGGCAATCAAAAACCCAGACCTTTCTAAAGTAGACATCAAAACCACTATCAAAAATAACATCATGACTGTGGAACGTTTTAAATTTAAATTTGCCGGATTCAGACCAAGAATAGAAGGAACAACCAGTTTAGATGGTAAACTCAATTTAAAAATGAGATTAGGATTACCTCCTCTAGGTATTTTTGGAATCCCTTTAATGGTAAGCGGAACACAAGACAATCCAAAAATAAAACTGGGAAGAAAATCCGACGATCTTGAAGAAACGAAAGACAATGAATAAATACCAATACAAAACCTGTTTTTAATCGAACAGGTTTTTTTACGCCCTATTTCTAACAAATCCTAAGCATCCAAAAAACACCTTCTCCAAAAACAAAACCACAACGCTTACCCAAACCTTTAGAGTCATTTTAACACACAGCAAGTCGCGTATTGGACAAAAGCGGATCGGTGTTACCTTTTCCTTTGACCAACGAGCCTACACGCCAAACAGTACCACTTCCTTTGCGTATTTTACTTAACGCAAAAAACCCGCTTCTTTCGAAACGGGTTTTGTAAATAAGTAATCTAATGATTATGCTTCGAATGGAAGGATAGATACATAAGATTTGTTATCTCTTTTCTTTTGGAACTTAACAACTCCATCTACTCTTGCGTGTAGAGTGTGATCTTTACTGATGTAAACGTTTTCACCTGGATTATGTTTTGAACCTCTTTGTCTAACGATGATGTTCCCAGCAATAGCAGCTTGACCTCCAAAAATCTTAACGCCTAAACGTTTTGATTCTGATTCTCTACCATTCTTCGAACTACCGACACCTTTCTTGTGAGCCATGACGTATGAGTTTAAATATTGTTATTATTCTTTAGTAGCTTCTTTTTTTGCTTTTGGAGCTGCTTTTTTAGCTTTAGGAGCTTCTACTTCTTCAGTAGCTACTTCTTCTGCTACAACTGCTTTTTTAGCTGCTGCTTTTTTAGTTCCTCCAGCTGCAGTAATACCTTCAATTACAATTTGAGTAAGATATTGTCTGTGACCATTTCTCTTTTTGTAACCTTTTCTTCTTTTCTTTTTGAAAACGATTACTTTATCTCCTTTTAAGTGTTGTAACACTTTAGCTTCTACTGAAGCACCTTCTATAGCTGGGGCGCCTAAAGTTACATTTCCGTTATCGTCTAATAAAAGAACTTTGTCAAAAGAAACTTTTGAACCTTCTTCATTTGTCAAACGGTTAACGTAAACCTTTAAGTCTTTGCTTACTTTAAATTGTTGCCCTGCTATCTCTACGATTGCATACATACCAAATTGATTTATTGATTTTTAAGGTTGCAAATATACAATTAATAATTTACTACGCAATCTCTTCTTCTAAAAAAAAACAATTCCCTTTAAACACTGTTCTTCAAGCTGTTTTACAACTACCTAGCAATAATTTAGAAGTAAAAGACTGTTAAATAATATCAAAAGAGCAGCTATTCTTTAAATCATAATTAAAAAAAGTTATTTTTGATGTAACTATATTCAACACTAAGCTACCTACATACTAGGTAAATTAAAATTATTAATCTTTATGAAAAATTCAATAATGATGTTAAGTGCTGCACTAATGCTCGGAGGAGTAGCTCATGCTCAAAAGGTAGCTTTTGAAGAATACAATCTTGACAATGGCATGCATGTTATCCTACACAACGACCCATCTGCTCCTGTAGTGATTACGTCTGTAATGTACCATGTGGGCTCGAAAGACGAACGCCCTGACCGAACTGGTTTTGCTCATTTCTTCGAACACTTATTATTTGAAGGAACACAAAACATAAAGCGTGGTGAGTGGATGAAAATCGTTACAGCAAATGGAGGAGTAAACAACGCCAATACCACAGACGACAGAACCTATTATTATGAAGTTTTCCCGTCCAATAGTCTAGAACTAGGCCTATGGATGGAATCGGAAAGATTAATGCACCCTGTTATTAACAAAATAGGTGTAGATACGCAAAACGAAGTCGTAAAAGAAGAGAAAAGAATGCGTTACGACAACCAGCCTTACGGAAATATTTTACCTGTTGTAAAAGAGAACATGTTTAAAGTACATCCATATCGTTGGACCACTATTGGCTCTATGAAAGATCTAGATGCGGCAACTCTTGAAGAATTCCAAGCTTTTAATAAAAAGTTCTACACCCCTAACAATGCCGTTTTAGTCGTGGCTGGTGATTTTGACAAAGCCAAAACTAAAGCATGGATCCAACAATATTTTGGCCCAATCCCTAAAGGAGAAGAACTAAAAAAACAAACCTTTACCGAAACCCCGATTACCCAAACTATAAAAGCAACTTACGAAGATCCAAATATCCAAATTCCGATGGTTGTGGCCTCTTACAGAACCCCTTCCATGAAAACAAGAGATGCGAGAGTCTTAGATTTAATTTCATCGTATTTAAGTGACGGAAAAAGCTCCAAACTGTACAAGAAAATAGTCGACGACAAAAAGATGGCACTCCAAATTGGCGCTGTAGGTTTTAGTCAAGAAGATTACGGAATGTACATCCTATATGGCTTACCAATGGCACCCAATACCACAACAGACATCCTAAAAGAAATGGATGAAGAAATTGTAAAAATTCAAACAGATTTAATTTCAGAAAAAGATTACGAGAAATTACAAAATAAATTTGACAACAACTTCATAAACGCTAATGCAAGCGTAGAAGGAATAGCAGAGAACTTAGCTTCTTACTATTTACTTTATGGAGACGTGGACCTTATTAACACTGAAATCGATCTCTACCACTCCATCACAAGAGAAGAGATTAGAGCAGTTGCTAAAAAGTACCTAAATCCTAATCAGCGTTTAATTTTAGATTACGTTCCGTCAACAAAAGTTCAAAACTAAGCCTCGAATCATGAAAAAAATACACACCATTTTAATCCTTTTATTGCTAACTGGAATTATGCAAGCACAAAATCGCCCTCAACCAAAACCTGGAAAACCACCCGTAGTCAACATCAAAAAGCCACAAACTTTTGTTTTGGCAAATGGCATGAAAGTTTTAATTGTTGAGAACCACAAACTACCAAGAGTAAGTTTTAATCTAACTTTAGACAACGCTCCTTTTACCGAAGGAAACAAAAAAGGCGTTGACGAACTCACTAGTAGTCTAATTGGAAATGGCACAAAGAAAACACCCAAAGAAGCTTTTAACGAAGAAATTGATTTTTACGGAGCAAGCATAAACTTCTCATCACAAGGAGCATATGCAAGTTCACTATCCAAATATTCCGGACGTGTCTTAGAACTTTTAGCCGAAGGATCTTTACAACCTAATTTTACTCAGGTAGAATTTGAGAAGGAAAAAGCAAAACTAATCGAAGGCCTTAAAGCCGAAGAAAAAAGTGTTCCTGCCATCGCCAATCGTGTCGTGGACGTCTTGGCCTTTGGAAGAAATCATCCCTCAGGAGAATACCTTTCTGAAGAAACCGTGAAAAATGTTAGCCTTGCTGATGTTCAAACCAACTACGAAGCTTATTTCGTTCCTGAAAACGCCTATTTAGTAGTCATAGGAGACATTAAGTTCAAAGAGACAAAGGAAGCAGTAGAAAAACTTTTTGGAGGCTGGAAAAAACAAACAGCTCCAAAAAACACTTACCCAAATCCAGAAAATGCTGCGACACTTCAAATTGATTTTGTAGACGTTCCCAATGCCGTTCAATCGGAAATATCCCTGGTGAATATCGTAAATTTAAAAATGAGCGATCCTGATTTTTTCCCTGCAGTAATTGCCAATCAAATACTAGGCGGTGATTTCAACAGTTACCTAAATATGAACTTACGTGAAAAACACGCCTGGACCTACGGAGCAAGCTCCAACATAGGAAGCGGAAAATACACTACCAAATTTAAAGCCTCATCTGCGGTCCGAAATACCGTTACAGATAGTGCCGTAGTGGAATTCATAAAAGAAATCAAACGAATCAGAACCGAAAAAGTCTCTGAAGACTTATTGAAAAATGTGAAAGCAGGATACATAGGAAGATTTGTAATGCAAGTTGAAAAACCACAAGCAGTAGCCCGTTATGCCTTGAACATTGAAACAGAAAATCTACCAGCGGATTTCTACGAAAAATACATTCAAACCATCAATGATGTTACCGCTGATGATATCTATCGTGTAGCCAACAAATATTTCTTATTAGATAACATGCGAATTGTAATCGCTGGAAAAGGTTCCGATGTGATTACTGGTTTGGAAAAACTACAAATTCCGATTTTCTATTTCGATAAGTACGGCAACCCAATAGACAAACCTGTCACTAAAAAACAAACTCCTGTTGGGTTAAACGCCAAAACTGTTCTGGAAAATTACATCAAAGCCATTGGAGGAGAAAAAGCAGTTTCCGCAGTAAAAACTCTAGCCATGAACGGAACGACCACCGTTCCACAAGCACCCTCACCTCTGACCTTTACTTCAAAATTAGATTCAAAAGGGAAAATGATGGTTTCTTTGGCAATGGGAAGTGTTAGCTTAATGAAACAAGTAGTAAACGAAAAAGGCGCTTATATCGAACAACAAGGCCAACGTAAAAATCTAGAAGGCAATGATCTTGCCGATATGAAAGCCGAAGCCACTCCTTTTGAAGAATTACAATTAAGCAAAAGAACCGACTTAAAAGTAGACCGAGTAGAACCTATTAACAACAGCGACGCTTATGCCATCAAAGACGGCAAAACCACTTATTTCTATGATGTAAAATCAGGTTTAAAAGTAGCTGAATCTAAAACGAGAGAACAAGGTGGACAATCCACTACCCAGATAACCAACTTTAACGACTACAGAGATGTAAAAGGCGTAAAAGTCCCCTTCAATTTAGTGCAAAATGTTGGATTTGAATTGGACATTAAAATGACCGACATCAAAATAAACGAAGGCGTCTCAGACGCAGATTTTCAATAGTTTATTTAAACGAATACCTTATAATTTCTTAAAAGCTTTGCCCAGGAAGTACCCTGGCAAAGCTTTTATTTTTTAGCAGATAAGTACACCCCAATTAAAACGATGGCGGCACCTAAAAACTGAATAGGCGTTAGCATTTCATGATCCAACAAACCCCAAAAGAAAGCCACTATCGGAATCAAATAGGTAACCGAAGTAGCAAATACAGGTGAAGACATTTGAATCAATTTAAAGAACAAAACATTCGCTATTCCAGTCCCTAAAACTCCTAATACCATCACAAACAACATAGAATGTTGTGCAGCCTCAAAACCGACCCTCTGCACCATATCCGTTGTACTCAAGATCAATACCGCTGGCAAAAGCAATACCGTAAAGTTTCCTGTCGTAATACTTAATGAATTCAAATCAGACAAATATTTCTTGATCAAATTCACATTTATTGCATAACAAATGGTAGCAATGACCACTAAAATGACATAATAATAATTTTGACCTCCTTGGGATGATGTTCCACTAAAAACCAACAATAAACACCCTAAAAAACCAATAAAGACACCTAAAATTTGTCGTTTCTGAAACTGAACTCCAAAGACTAGCATCCCCAAGATCAAAGTATTCAAAGGCGTAAGCGAATTCAAAATAGCCACAATAGAACTATCCACCTGAGTTTCGGCTATGGCAAAAAGATAGGCCGGAACAAACGTGCCAAAAAAAGAAGTGACCACGATAAACTTCCATTGACCACGCGAGATTTTCTTTAAACTTGAAAATCCGATCATAAGTAAAAACAAAGCAGCGAAAATAATCCTGAAGGACCCAACCTGAATAGCCGTCAAACCAACCAATCCTCTTTTTATTAAAATAAATGAACTTCCCCATATAAGCGAAAGCCCGAATAAATAAAACCATTTTAATTGTTTTGCCTCCATAAAGTCTATTTTACTGCAAATTTGTATTATTTTTATGAATCGACCTCCCGTTTTTTACTAATTTTGCAACAAATATCAATAGTCAATTAAAATCACACATAATGAAATTCACAAAAATCATAGCTTCCTTAGCCATCATGAGTCTAGTAGTGGTAAGCTGCAAAAAGAACAGTTCAGAAACTTCAGCAGAAAAAACAACAGAGACTAGTGCGATTAAAACAATCAAAGTAATTGCCCCTGAAAACCTTCAGACAGCTAGCTTCACCATTGAAGGAATGACTTGCGCTGTAGGATGTGCCAAAACAATTGAGCAAGAATTATCGAACCTTGAAGGGGTAGAAAAAGCTACAGTTGATTTTGATAAAAAAACAGCTACTATCTCTTTCGACAAAACAATACAAAACCCAGAAAACCTAACTAAAACAGTTCAGGAAACTGGAGATGGAAAAACATATAAAGTTTCGAATATAAAATCATAATCGAAACTCCTTTATATAAAAAAAGCATCCAAATGGATGCTTTTTTTATACACTTTTCTGTTTTTTTTTATTTCCACTTTAAGGTTTCCATCAGTCGCTGCATGTCGTTCTTAATATAACTTGCAGCCGGCATAACCGAATCAAAATTAGGTTTAGCATAAAAATACACAGACCCTGTTAAGAAATGCTTTGTACTATCGGTTACATAAAACTGAGAATTTGTAGCGGCATTTCCATCTACTTGATAAAACATTCCGAATACCTTTTTTTGAGGATTCAAATATGGCTGCTCTACAATATCATCCGCCTTAATAACATGCTCATAGGTTAACTTTTGAGCATCTCTAAGCAATTGATCAATATCATTATTTACAGGTTTATATGTCAAATAAATCGTTGCTTTCATCTTGGGATAACTAATGGCAAATCCGCAATCTTTTTCTCCTTTAATTACAGCCGCTTCATTCATTTCAAAAGCAAATGGACAATTATTTTCAAACTGCACATATTTGGCAACAGGATAATCCAAACGCAAAAAACTCGCTGGTTTAGGTACCACATCATCTTTACAACTCCAAACTGTCAATGCTAGCAAAACCATTGCTAAGGATACTATTCTATTTAGCATTTTATTCTATTGTTACTTTAATTTGTTTCACACGTTTTTTATCCACTGTTTCAATGGTAAAAACACAATTTTCAAAATGTATTTTTTGATCCTTTTTCGGGAAATTACCCAGGATTTCCAAAATAAAACCCGCCAATGTTTCAGCCTCACCTTTACGCGATTCAAAAACATCTTCATCAACATCAATGATTCTGTAAAAATCCTTCAAATTAATCTTCCCCTCAAAAAGAAAGTTTTTATCATCTATCTGAGAAAAATTCAAATTCTCATCATCAAACTCATCACTGATATCCCCAACGATTTCCTCGATCACATCCTCTAAAGAAACCAGTCCTGATGTTCCGCCATATTCATCAACCACTATCGCCAAATGGCTTTTAAGACTTTGAAAATCTTTTAAAAGATTATCTAATTTTTTATTCTCCGGAACAAAAAAGGCTTCTCTAATCAAAGAGGCCCAATTAAATTCTTCTTTATCAATATGAGGTAACAAATCTTTCACAAACAACACTCCTTCAATCTGATCAATATTATCACTATAGACCGGAATTCTGGAAAAACCTTTTTCAATTATTTTTGGATAAATGGCCGCAAAGGGCTCTGATATTTCTAAGGCAAAAATATCAATTCTAGGACTCATTACTTGTTTGGTATCCGTATTCCCAAAAGAAACAATTCCTTCCAATATTTTCTGTTCTTCACTTGAAGTCCCCTCGGAATCGGTAAGCTCCAAGGCTTGTGAGAGCTGATTTATTGAAAAACTATTCTTTTGTTTCCCTAATTTGTTCTGCAAATACAAGGTAACCTCACGCATAGGCAAACTTATTGGAGTCAATAATTTATCCAGAAAAGCAATTGGATACGCTATACGTTTGGCAAATTTCACATTATTTCGGCTTGCATATACTTTGGGCAAAACTTCTGCAAAGAGCAAAATTAAAAAAGCAACTAAAATTACTTCTAATATAAACCTAAATACAGGCGATCCAATAGTAGCAAAAACACCCTCCCCTATAAAGGAGAATAAAATAACAACCCCAATGTTAAAGAAATTATTAGCCACTAATAACGTAGCTAATAGTTTTTTGGGTTTATCTAAAAGATCAGAAATCACTTTTCCTTTTGAACTATTTTCCTGTAAAGCATCGTCAATATCCTTTTGAGACAAAGAAAAAAGTGCCACCTCGGCACCTGAAACAATTGCCGATAGAAACAGCAAAACAAAGATTCCAACAAAAACAACAATTAAATTGATGTCTAAAGTTGTAGCAAAAAACAAACTGGGCTCTGGGTCCAAATTAAAAAAAATTAGTTAAACACTTAGAAAGGCAAGTCATTTATAGGTAACCCTTCATTACTGGCATCAAAGTTAGTATTTTTTACGGACTCTGAATCTGGATTTTGCTTGTTGTTTCCGGTTTCTTTTTTGGTAGTCAAGAAGGTAAACTCGGTAACTTGAATTTCTGTAGTATACTTAGTCGCACCATCTTCCGCCTGCCATTGACGAGATTTTATACGTCCTTCAACATAAATCTTATCCCCTTTAGACAAATACTTCTCACAAATTTCAGCCGCTTTATTGCGAACAACCAAATTATGCCACTCTGTTGAAGTTATTTTTTCATTTGTGGTTTTGTTGATATACACTTCGTTGGTAGCCAACTGAAAACGACCAATGCAGTTTCCTCCATCAAAATAATGCATTTTTACATCATCGCCTAAATGGCCAATCAGCATCACTTTATTTAATGTTCCGTTCATAATATAAGGGTGGTATTTATATCAAAGATACATCTTTTTAGCAATTTACTTCTTGCTGTTCAATAAAATTATAAATCACTATAGGAAAAGGAAACGTTTTTAAATCGACCTGATTTAATCCGTTCTGAATCACCTCTCCCACTCTTATTTTCCAGAATTGAATATGTAAATGCTGATGCGATAGTTTATGCACCACAGTAGCCTCACTACACTCTTCTATTCCTATTATAGTATAATCCCCAAGCACCTCGTTTTGAATCGCTGCCACAACAACATCCAGTCCAACAATCTCAGGCATCTCCAAAAGAGGAAATTCATATAAATTATGCCAGATTCCTTTAGCCGTTCTTTTTTGAATCAAGGTATTCCCCAAAACATCTTCTAAAATCAAATAATTAAAGAAACGATTGGTCACCTTTAACTTCTTTGACTTCACAGGCAACACATCCACTTTCTTTTTTTGCAAAGCCGCACAACTAGCTTCAAAAACGCAAATAGCACAATTTGGACTTCTAGGCACACATTGCAAAGCACCAAACTCCATTATAGCTTGATTAAAAATAGCGGGATTATCTTTTGGCATTACTTCCAGCGCTAGGGCTGTAAACTCCTTCTTAGTTGCCGGTAAAGCAATATCTGATTCGAGATCAAAGTAACGAGAAAGCACTCGAAATACATTTCCATCCACAACAGGTACAACTTCATTATAAGAAAAAGAAGCAACAGCTGCAGCAGTATATTCACCAACCCCTTTTAATTTTAACAAGTCAATATAGCTAGTTGGAAAAATACCATTTAATTCATTGGCTACATATTGTGCCGTTTTATGAAGATTTCGAGCACGAGAATAATACCCTAATCCTTGCCAAAGTTTCAAAACCTGCTCTTCACTCGCGTTTGCCAAATCAAATACAGTAGGAAATTTCTCCGTAAAACACAAAAAGTAAGGTGTTCCTTGCGCAACTCGAGTCTGTTGGAGCATTATTTCTGAGAGCCAAATTAGGTACGGATTGGTCGTTTTTCGCCATGGCAAATCACGTTTGTTTTGTAAATACCATTTTATCAATACGTTAGAAAAATTCATTGTAAAATACTTAGAATACAAAAGTAAATGTTTATGTAATTAAAATTTAACGAATTAGCTTGATTAATTATTTTTTTAATTCCTATATTTGCAAACTCAAAAAAATAGTACACCATTTATAAAATAAAATAGGAAAGAAAATGACGAAAGCAGATATCGTAGCGAAAATTTCAGAGAAACTTGGTCTTGAAAAAGGAGATGTTCAAGCAACAGTAGAAACTTTTATGGAAGAGGTTAAAACTTCTTTGGAGACCGGAGACAATGTTTACTTAAGAGGTTTTGGTAGTTTTATTGTAAAAACTAGAGCTGAAAAAACAGGTAGAAACATTTCTAAGAACACCACTATCAAAATTCCTGCACATAACATTCCTGCCTTTAAACCTGCAAAAGTTTTTGTAGAAGGAGTAAAAACGAATAACGAAGCGAAATAATACTATTAATTAATCATAAAATCGACACGATATGCCAAGTGGTAAAAAAAGAAAGAGACATAAGGTAGCTACTCACAAAAGAAAGAAAAGAGCGAGAGCTAACCGTCACAAGAAGAAAAAGTAGTTTTAAACTACTTTTTTCTTTTTAAAAGTAAAAGTTCATTGAAATTTGGGAAATTTCAAAAATTCCAAAAAAGAAAATCCAAAATCCAACAATTAAGAAATCAATATTAACTTAAGAATTGGAATTTGGGTTTTTTAAATTGAGATTTAAATTTTCCCTCCCGGGTTCAATACCTGTTAAAAAATATTGTTTAATCCATCCTTACAATTCAGTTAAGAGTTAATATGTTATGAGTTAAGAGTTGCAAAACTGTAAACTGTAAACTGTGAACTGAAAACTAAAAAGTACGGATAAAAATTTACAGTGTGAATAAAGAATTAATCATTAGATCTAGTTCTGAAGCCGTAGATTTTGCCTTATTAAAAGATGGAAAACTAATTGAATTACACAAAGAAGAAGAGAAAAGCAATTTTCAAGTTGGCGACATTTTTATTGCCAAAATACGAAAACCCGTTGCTGGACTTAATGCTGCTTTTGTAAACGTAGGCTTCGAAAAAGACGCCTTTTTACACTATCACGATTTAGGACCTAACTTAGCTTCCCAACTGAAATTCATAAAACTTGTAAGCGCAGGTAAAATAAAAGATTTCTCCCTAAAAACCTTTCAGTTTGAAAAAGAGATTGACAAAGATGGCATCATTACTGATATTTTAAGTGCCAATCAATCTGTTTTAGTTCAAGTTGTTAAAGAACCTATATCGACCAAAGGTCCAAGAATAAGCGCTGAGCTTTCATTGGCAGGAAGATTTATTGTTCTCGTTCCTTTTTCTGACCGTGTTTCTATTTCTCAAAAAATAGAAGACAAAAAAGAAAAGGATCGTCTAAAAAAACTTGTACTATCTATCAAACCTAAAGGATTTGGTGTTATTGTTCGCACAGTAGCCGAAGGCAAAAACGTAGCCGAATTAGAAAAAGATTTGCAGAACCTGCTTGGCAGATGGACTGCAATGTGTAAAAAATTACCAACTGCTCATCATCCATCAAAAGTATTAGGAGAACTCAACAGAGCATCTTCAATACTAAGAGATGTATTCAACGATACCTTTAGTGGTATCCAAATAGATGACGAAGAGTTGTACCATCAAACGAAGGAATATTTGCAAGAGATTGCACCTTCAAAACAATCGATTGTTAAGTTTTATCAATCAAACGACACTCCAATTTTCGAGAAATATAATATAGAGAGACAAATCAAAACTTCATTTGGAAGAACCGTTTCCATGAGCAAAGGCGCTTATCTTATTATCGAACATACTGAAGCTCTACACGTCATCGACGTAAACAGTGGAAACCGTTCGAATAAGGCGACTAATCAGGAAGACACAGCCATGGAAGTAAATATGATTGCTGCCGCTGAAATTGCCAGACAACTGCGTTTGCGTGATATGGGCGGAATCATCGTAGTAGATTTTATCGATATGTCAAATCCCGAAAACAGGAAGGTTTTGTTCGACTTCTTGCGAGAAGAAATGAGCGACGATAAAGCAAAGCATAAAATCTTACCTCCTAGTAAATTTGGCTTAGTACAAATTACCAGACAACGTGTAAGACCAGAAGTTAACATTAAAACTAGAGAAGAAGATCCGAACAATGAAAATGGCGAAATTGAAGCGCCAATTTTAATCATTGATAAAATCACCTCTGATTTAGAAAGAATACTAAAAACCCACAATAAAGTTGTACTAAACACACATCCGTTTGTGGCTGCATACCTCAGTAAAGGTTTTCCATCATTACGTTCAAAATGGTTTTTTGAACATAAGAAATGGGTGAAAATCATACCTCGTGACGCTTACACGTACTTAGAATATCATTTCTACGATAAAAAAGGAAATGTTATTTCAGAATAAAACAAAAACCGCCTCTCGCAAGATTGGCGGTTTTTTTATGCCTTATTGTCCCGTCCTGCAACAGAGCCCCAAAAAAATACTCGTTCTACTGCGCTGATGAGACTTTTTCACAAGATCATTTACGTCTTTCTATAAAAAAACGCTTCATTAATTCAGCAGATTCATCGGCCATAATCCCTGACAGTACGGTTGTTTTAGGATGCAATTTTGTTCCCAAAGTCATAAAACCACGTTGTTCATCTCTTGCTCCAAAGACGATCTTAGAAATCTGACTCCAATACAAGGCTCCAGCACACATCTGACAAGGTTCCAATGTCACATACAAGGTACAATCTTTTAAATATTTACCTCCCAAATAATTGGCCGCTGCTGTAATAGCCTGCATTTCAGCATGAGCTGTAACATCATTTAACAATTCCGTTAAATTATGACTTCTTGCAATAATTTTATCGGCTACAACAATTACAGCTCCAACAGGAATTTCGCCTTTATCAAAAGCCATTTCAGCTTCCTGAAAAGCTTTTTTCATAAAATATTCGTCGGTGAAAGGATTTTCCATAAGTGCAAAAATAAGAATTCAATTCGTACCTTTGCTTTATGTCAGCACATTTACTTTCCACTATAAACAATCCAACTGATTTACGCTTACTTTCTCAAGCGCAACTTCCACAAGTTGCCCAGGAATTACGCCAATTCATCATTGATATTGTTTCGGTGAAAGAAGGACATTTGGGTGCTAGTTTAGGAGTAGTTGAATTAACTATTGCCTTACATTATGTTTTTAATACCCCTGACGATTTATTGGTTTGGGATGTTGGTCATCAAGCTTACGGACACAAAATCCTAACCGAAAGAAGACAAACATTTCATACGAACCGACAACTCGGAGGCTTATCTGGATTCCCTAAAAGAAGTGAAAGCATTTACGACACCTTTGGTGTTGGTCATTCCTCCACTTCTATTTCCGCAGCCCTAGGAATGGCTATTGCATCCCATTTAAAAAGCGATTTCACAAAACAGCACATAGCCGTAATTGGTGACGCTTCTATTGCTTCTGGGATGGCCTTTGAAGGCTTAAATCATGCGGGAGTCACCGATGCTAATTTATTGGTCATTTTAAATGACAATGCCATCGGAATCGACCCGAGTGTTGGCGCTCTTAAAAAATACCTTACCGCTGTTAAAGAAGGGAAGAACCCAAAGAAGAACAACATGATTAAGTCCTTGAATTTTGATTATTCAGGGCCAATTGACGGTCATGATCTCCCAACCCTAATTAACGAATTAAAGCGCTTAAAAAAGATAAAAGGCCCTAAATTCTTGCACATCGTGACCACAAAAGGAAAAGGATTGCAGCAAGCTGAAGAAAACCAAGTCAAATATCACGCTCCAGGGAAATTTGATGCGACCACGGGAGAAATCCATTTAAAATCAGAAGAAAATTTAGCACCAAAATATCAAGATGTTTTTGGCTTAACCCTTTTGGATTTAGCTCGCAAAAACACCAAAATAATCGGAATCACTCCAGCTATGCCTTCTGGCAGTTCCTTAAAATTCATGATGGATGAAATTCCAGAACGCGCATTTGATGTTGGAATCGCAGAACAACATGCTGTAACCCTTGCCGCCGGCATGGCCACCCAGGGTATGGTCGTATATTGTAACATTTATTCCACCTTTTTACAACGTGCCTACGATCAAGTCATTCATGATGTCGCACTACAAAATTTACCCGTTATTTTTTGCTTAGACAGAGCTGGTTTGGTGGGTGAAGATGGCGCAACACATCATGGTGTTTTTGACATTGCTTATTTACGAACGGTTCCCAACATGATTGTTTACGCCCCAATCAATGAAATTGCCTTACAAGACATTTTATACACCGCTCAATTGGGACTAGAACACCCTATTGCCATCCGATATCCAAGAGGAAGAGGTGTTTTGCCTAATTGGTATGTAGAAAATTTCGGACATTATAAAAAAATTAGCATCGGAGCAGGAAATTGCCTAAAACCTGGAACGGCAATAGCTGTTTTATCCACTGGAACGATCGGAAATAATGTTATTGAGGCGTTAAAACTATGCGACAATCCTAGCGCAATTGCTCATTATGATTTCCCTTTTATCAAACCACTAGATACCAACCTGTTACAATCTATTTTCAAGGAATTCAGCACGATTATCACCCTAGAAGAAGGGACTATAAACGGTGGTTTTGGCAGTGCCATTTTGGAATTTGCCGCTGCAAATAACTTTAAGAACAACGTCACTCTCTTAGGAGTTCCTGATCTGTTCATAGAGCACGGAACTACTGATCAATTACAATATATATGTAAAATTGACGTTAAAAGTTTAGCAAATCTTTTTTCTAACGGCACAAAATAATTATTTTGCGCCATCAAAATACTAAAATTAACCTAATGAAATTATTGCGTTCTACTATTTTGCTTCTATTGCTTTTGTATACTTCAAATAACTTTGCTCAGATTATACAAACTACTTTAGACCCGCATCAATTGCCTAAAACACCCTCTAACTGGAGCAAAAAGAACCAGTTAGGATTTGACATTTCCGAAGTGGCATTTGTCAATTGGAGTGCAGGGGGAACCAGCTCGATTTCGGGTTTATTTAAGGGAGAATTTGCAAGGACTTATGCCAAAGGAAACCATAAATGGTTCAACGAACTTATTGTAAAATATGGTTTAAACAAACAAGATGGTACAGAACTCCGCAAAACGGACGACGCCCTTATACTGAATTCAACTTACGGATTCAGGAAAGACACCACATCAAATTGGTTCTATTCAGCCAAATATAATTTCAGTACTCAATTTACCAACGGATACAATTATCCCAATAGAGACATTGCTATTTCCAAGCCATTCGCGCCAGCCTATGTGTTTTTGGGAGCTGGAGCTGAAAACTCAAACAAGAAAAAGAATAGAACATTTTACTTCTCTCCTATTACACTAAAAACCACTTTGGTTCTTGACCAATATCTAGCCAACCAAGGAGCCTTTGGTGTTAAAAAAGCCGTTTATGCCACAGATCCTTTAGATCCTGATAATAAAATTTTAATTGAAGAAGGAGAAAAAATTAAGGCAGAATTTGGTATCCTTTTTACTGGATACATGAAAACCGAAATCTATAAAAATGTTTTTTACGAAAACAGATTAAATTTATATACCGATTATCTTAACCGATTTGGAAATGTCGATGTGGATTATGATACCCGTTTGGACCTTGTGGTGAATGCTTATGTAAAAGCAAACATTGGTGTTCACTTGGTTTATGATAACGACATTAAGACTAAAAAAGACGTTATTGATCCTACTACTGGAGCAAAATCTCAGGTCAATGATGGACCAAGAACCCAGCTAAGACAAGTCTTAGGCGTGGGCTTAGTCTATGCTTTTCAATAATCTCTTAACTTAATTATTCTTTCTACCGTTAATCGTTTCGAATAATTCTAATGCATTCCCATCTGTTAATAAAGAAACATAATGGCAAATATGCAAGAGGCGCTCGTACACATTGGTTTTCTCTAAATGGTGTTTTTCTGGCAACATTTTCAAGAGCAATTTGTCGTAATTCGAAGCTGTCCCCTCATATTTATTATTAAATGCGGTTATAAATTTATCCAGTAAAGTTTGGATAATTTGGTAACCCACAATTTCCTTTTCGATTACTTCACGGCTTTGGTAAATTTTCTCCACACTTAAATTGATAATATCATTCATTTGTGCTTTGTATTTACTCTTGTCGGTTAAAGCAAAAGGGAAATTCCCTGCTAGAATAGCTTCTTCATTTTCAATAAAAACATCCACCGCATCATTAATTAAGGTCCCAATTGCTAGGGCTCTCAAATAACTAATACGATCTTCTTTCGTCGTTAAAGTTTTGTATTTGGCAACACCGATATTATCTTTTACCAATTTAATCAAATATTCCAACGCATAATCTTCAGAAACTAATCCTAAATTAATTCCGTCTTCAAAATCGATTATGGTATAACAAATATCATCAGCAGCTTCCACCAAATAAGCTAAAGGATGCCTTTCAAAACCAATATCGTCACCTGATTTATTGGCAATCATACCCATATCATGCGCTACTTCTTCAAAAAAGGACTTATCGGTTTGAAAGAAACCATACTTTTTATCGGCAATATTTTTCGTAGGCTTCTTAGGCAAGCTTTCTTTAGGGTACTTCATAAAAGCACCTAGAGTAGCGTAAGAGATTCGAAGCCCTCCTTCTATACCTGGACGACTTGCGGTAAGCACAGAAAACCCATTCGCATTCCCCTCAAAATCAATCAAATCTTGCCATTGTTTAGCTGTCAATTGATTCTTATATTGTTGTCCATTTCCTCTAGAAAAATATTCCCCTATGGCCTTTTCACCCGAGTGACCAAAAGGTGGATTCCCAATATCGTGTGCTAAAGATGCTGCTGCCACTATAGCACCAAAATCATTCATATGATAGCCATGAACTTCTTTTAGATGTGGATATTTTTCGATGATTTTTTTTCCTACCAAACGCCCCAAAGACCGTCCTACAACCGAAACCTCTAGACTATGTGTCAATCGTGTATGAACGAAATCTGTTTTAGAAAGCGGAATCACTTGTGTCTTATCTTGTAAAGATCTAAAGGCGGCCGAAAAGATAATTCGGTCGTAATCAACCTCAAAACCTAGTCGAGTATCATCTTGTTCTACACGTAATCTTTTGCTAGTATCGCCTTGGCGCTTGAGTGATAAAAGTTGTTCCCAGTTCATTCTAATTTTTGATTTAAAGAGGATCAAAAATACGTTTTATTTTAAGACTTCCTTCAAACAAAACTCACTTCATTACCTATTATTATTAGTGTTTAAAACGCTAAAGCTGTACTGTGTTTAATTTCTCCCATTACAAAAATACTATTGGTATTTCCAATGTTTTCGATCGTAGACAATTTATTCATTACAAAATCCTGATAACTAGCCATATCCTGAACCATAATTTTAAGCATAAAATCATAATCGCCAGCGATATTATAACACTCGATAATTTCAGGAAGCGCCACTATATCCTTCACAAAATTACTTCCCACGTTTTTTGCATGTTCTTTTAAACGGACATTGCAAAAAACAATCATACTCCGATTCATTTTTTTCTTATCCAATAAGGCTACATATTTGGTAATATATCCGTCACGCTCGAGTCTTTTTATACGCTCATAAACTGGCGTCACAGTTAAGCATAACTTACTGGCTAAATCTTTTGTGTTGATGTTTGAGTTCTGCTGCAGCTCTTTTAAGATCAATAAATCAGTCTTGTCTAAATTTTCCATAGTACTTTTTACGGTTTAAGTGTCATTTTTAATGATCGAACAGTAAAATAATCTTCTAAATCAAACATAAAAAAGACTATTTACTTAAATAACAACCAAATATAAGTATTTAAATCCAATACAATAAATTTGTTCAGTAAAAAACACTGAACAAACATGAAAACAAATAACCTAGGCTACCCAAGAATTGGTAGTAACAGAGAACTGAAAAAAGCCAGTGAATTGTATTGGGCTGGAAAAATTTCGGCAGCTGAGTTAATTGAAACAGGAAAAGACATCCGTCGCAGCAATTGGACTTTACAGGCAGAAGCTGGGATAAACCTAATTCCATCCAATGATTTTTCATTTTATGATCAAGTACTTGACTTAACACTGACTGTTGGCGCAATTCCAGCACGTTATAGCGAATTATCCAAAACAAACTCATCACTGGATTTGTATTTTGCAATGGCCAGAGGTGCGCAAAAAAACGGACAAGATGTAGTGGCAATGGAAATGACCAAATGGTTTGATACCAACTACCATTATATTGTTCCTGAATTCACTAAGAATCAAAAATTCAATTTGTTTTCTGAAAAAATAATTAACGAATTCAAAGAGGCCAGTGCCTTAAAAATCAAAACAAAACCAGTCCTAATCGGCCCTATTACCTACCTCCTTTTAGGAAAAGAAAAAGAGGAGGGTTTTCACCGAATTGATCTTATCGATACATTGCTTCCTGTATATTTTGAAATTTTTGAAAAATTACAGGCTGAAGGAGCAACCTATATACAGTTAGACGAACCTTTTCTAGCCTTGAATTTAACAGACAAAGAAAGAAATACTTATACAGATGTTTACAACGAAATCAACAAACGTTTTCCCAATATCAAAATCATTTTAGCCAACTACTTTGATTGTTTTGGAGAAAACTTAGCCACCGCTTTAGCATTACCAGTTGACACTTTGCATTTAGACCTAGTACGTTGCCCTTCTCAACTAGATGACATTTTAGACTCCAAACTCTTGGCTTCAAACGTAAATCTTTCTTTGGGAATTGTAGACGGACGAAATATTTGGAAAAATGATTTCAAAAACTCTTTAGACTTAATCAACAAAGCAACAGCTGCCCTAGGCGAAAGCAGAATTTTAGTAGCCCCATCATGCTCTTTAATTCACTCCCCCTGCGACTTAGACTTAGAAACCAACGATACCATATTAACACCTGAAATCAAACAATGGTTGGCTTTTGCCAAACAAAAGATCAATGAGGTTGTTTTACTAAAACAGTTTGCTACCCAACAACTTGATAGCCAGAATAGCCATGCCTTTGAAGAAAACACTCAAGCAAACGAACATCGTAAAACCTCGAAATTAATTCACAATAAGGACGTAAAATCGCGAGTAATCAATATTAGCTCTACTGATGACAAACGTAAAAGCACTTTTACTACTAGAAGAGAAAGTCAAAATAAAACATTGAATCTTCCTTTGTTCCCCACTACAACCATAGGTTCATTCCCTCAAACGGCAGAAGTTAGAAGTTGGAGAGCGAAATTCAAAAAAGGAGAGTTAACGGCTGCTCAGTACGATG
This sequence comes from Flavobacterium sp. OHVDL-2026-0007, assembly GCF_059882335.1. Taxonomy (NCBI): domain Bacteria; kingdom Pseudomonadati; phylum Bacteroidota; class Flavobacteriia; order Flavobacteriales; family Flavobacteriaceae; genus Flavobacterium; species Flavobacterium sp. OHVDL-2026-0007. The sequence goes on along the minus strand of NZ_CM187612.1, from coordinate 3,683,716 downwards.
ATTTGATCGAAAAGGAAACCAAGGCTACCATCGATTTTCAACAAGAAACTGGCATTGACGTTTTGGTTCATGGAGAATTTGAGCGTAATGATATGGTGGAATATTTTGGGGAACAATTGGCCGGTTTTACCTTTACAAAAAATGGTTGGGTTCAAAGTTACGGAAGCCGTTGTGTAAAACCTCCAGTTATTTATGGGGATGTGTCCAGACCTAATCCTATGACCGTAAGATGGTCCAAATATGCTCAATCTTTAACTTCAAAATGGGTAAAAGGGATGTTAACCGGACCCGTTACTATTTTACAATGGTCCTTTGTTCGCAACGATCAGCCTCGCTCTGAAACTTGTACACAAATTGCTTTGGCCATTCGCGACGAAGTAGTCGATTTAGAAAAAGCTGGAATCAAAATTATTCAGATCGACGAGCCAGCCATTCGCGAGGGCTTACCACTAAGAAAAGAGGAATGGGCCAACTATTTGGATTGGGCAATCAAAGCTTTCCGCATCTCAGCTAGCGGTGTTCATGACGAAACTCAAATTCACACCCATATGTGTTACAGTGAATTCAACGACATCATTCAGCATATTGCAGATATGGATGCCGATGTTATCACTATTGAATGTTCACGTTCTCAAATGGAACTACTAGATGCCTTTGCGGAATTTAAATACCCCAATGAAATTGGTCCTGGAGTTTACGATATTCATTCCCCACGCGTGCCTTCACGCACCGAGATGGTTCATTTACTAAAAAAAGCTTCAGCCGTTATTCCTGTAGAACAGTTATGGGTAAATCCAGATTGTGGTTTAAAAACTCGTCATTGGGATGAAACTAAAAAAGCCTTAATAGAAATGGTCGCTGCGGCTCAGGAAATGAGAATAGCAGTCCAAGAGACGGTAAGCGTATAATTTTATTTTTTATTACTATTTTTTTGTTTTTAAGTCAACTAGTGGAGTCGGAAATTTGTAGTTATGATCCCATTCCGACTTCACTTATGTTGGCCCAATTACATTAACATTGGTGTAGCTATTACAATGTTGAACAAAAAAAAGCACCCCAAAATGGAGTGCTTCATTGAAATCAAAATACCTTCTAAATTAGAAATTCTTTGAAACTCCAACAGAAAATGCTTTACCGAAAGAAAAATTAAAATTCTTAACAGTATCTCCGTTACCGTTGTTTCCATCAAAATTTAAAGTGTTGTACCCTAAACCTCCAATGTTGAAGTTTAAACCAAATCCTTTATTAACATTGATAAAAATTGCTGGTGTAACCCCAACATAAAATCCGTCTCCCTTATCTGTAGTCATTGAATTCCCATTATTGTCAGTGAAAGTGTCCTTTCTATTTTGGAAACCAACTCCTAAATCAGCGTAGGCAGAAAAAGTTTGATTTAATGGCTTAGAATATCTCAAAAAACCTCCTAGTGAGAAATCATTGAATTTACGCTCAGTATTGCTAGTAACATCAGCCTTAGAAGTTGAAACTCCAGCCTCAAGACCAGCAGTCCAATTTTGGTGAAACTGATAACCTACCTTAGGTGCAAAACCAAATTCGCTACTTTTCATTTCTACACCAGAATTTGAAATTTTTTGAGAATCATAAGAGATACTTCCCATCACCAAAACAGACCCTTTTTGAGCATTTGCAAAGCTAAACATAGCTAATGCAGCCATAACCATCATTTTTTTCATTTTGTACTATTTAATAATTTAATACTCCATTAACAATAACAATGACGCAAACCTTACTAAAATTTGAAATTTTTATAAACTCTTAGAAAGACAAAATGTAGTAATCAAAACTATTTCTGTTTACTTTTGTAGCAAATTAAAAGTCATGTCGATAGAAGTAAACAACATATCAAAAAGTTACGGAACTCAAAAAGCGTTGAACGCTATTTCATTTTCTATTGAAAAAGGAGAAATCGTTGGATTCCTAGGTCCAAATGGAGCTGGAAAATCAACTTTAATGAAAATATTGACTACCTATTTACTAGCCGATAGCGGAACAGCCCTTGTCAATAGCCATGATGTCATGACTAATACCAAAGCAGTACAACGTTCTATCGGGTATTTACCAGAACACAATCCATTGTATTTGGATTTGTATATTCGTGAATACTTGGCTTTTAATGCCGATGTTTACCAGGTGCCAAAATCACGAATTGAAGAAGTGATTCAGCTGACAGGCTTATCCCCTGAAAGTCATAAAAAAATAAGTCAGTTATCGAAAGGATATCGCCAACGTGTAGGACTTGCCAACGCTTTATTGCACAATCCAGATGTTTTAATTTTAGATGAACCCACCACTGGACTGGATCCCAATCAGTTAATGGAAATCAGAAATGTCATAAAAAACGTAGGAAAAGACAAGACTGTTTTTTTATCGACTCATATCATGCAAGAAGTTGAAGCTATTTGCGATCGTGTCATTATCATTGACAAAGGACAAATCGTTGCCGACAAAAAATTAGATAAATTAATCTCTGCCGATGCTGAGCAAGTTATAGAGGTAGAATTTGACTTTCGAGTGGAAGAACAACTCTTAGCAAAACTTCCAAACATTACCTCTTACAAAAACATCCACGACATGACCTGGGAGTTAAAATTCTTATCCGATAAAGATATGCGTCCAGCCGTATTTGATTTTGCCAATGAAAATGGATTAAAGACATTACAATTGAATCAAAAAAATAAAAATCTAGAAGCGGTCTTCAGAGAAATTACCAAGTAATTTTTAGCCGCAGTTAACAGATAAAACCAATTCATTCTATTCTCGAATGAATTGGTTTTTTTTTGAAATATAGTCTAGGGATTTCCCTTCTTTAAGGCAATAATAAGCTCTTTTTCACTTGTTTCTCTCTCCAAATTATAATGTTATTGACGATTCCTCCTCCTTTATTCCAATAGCTATTCACTAATTACCAATGGGTTATTGTTTTCTCATAAATTATATATTATTTTTATTTAGACTGAATATGAATAGTTGTATATTTGACGTTTTAAAAATACATCTTATACTCCTATGAAAAATATGATAACATCGATAATGCTTGCGTTTTCGATATCTGGCTATGCCCAATCTAAAACAGAAAGCGATAGTATTATTGAAACATCGATCACTGTTTTGGATGAATTAGTCATCAAAAAAAAGAAAGTTCTTTATACTCAAAAATCAGATCGATTGGTTTTTAATGTGGAAAACAGTATCGTTTCTGAAGGCGGAACTGCCTTAGATGTTTTAAGTCGCGCTCCGGGGGTCGTTGTGTCTCAAGATGGCGCACTATCTATTCGTGGACAACAAGGCGTTGCTGTTATGATTAATGGCAAATTAACACAGCTGTCGCAAAAGGAACTTGCCAATTATTTAAAATCGACAACCTCATCCAACATTAAGCAAATAGAAGTGATTACCAATCCCTCATCAAAATATGACGCTACTGGAAAGGCAGGAATTATTAATATTATATTAAAAAAACCTAGCAGCTCAGGATTAAAAGGAACTGCTTTTACGAATTATGGTTTGGGCCGCAAAAACAGAACGAATTCTGGTGTGAACTTAAGCTACAATCAAGACAAATTTGGCGTTTATGGAAACTATAGCTACACTTTTAGAGGAGAAGAAGAGCGAAAAGAATTTAATCAAAATCAGTATACTGATGCCACTCGTCAAGAAATTTCTACAAAAAACCATCAATCTTCCATTACGGACGAACCATTGACCTCAAATAATTTTAAAATAGGTACCACTTACGAACTTTCTCCTAAAACCAACTTAGAAGTATATGTAGATGCAAAATTAGGTAGCTACGAAAACATTGCTCATGGTAATAATACATTAGTTAATGCGACGCAACAAGTACAATTCAATGCTTCAACATACAATGACAGTAAAGAGAAATGGAACGATTATACCTATGCTTTTTCCGGAGTTCATAAATTTAACACTGAAGGAAAAAACATGGCTTTTGATTTTGAATATGAAACTTCAAAATTCAGGTCAAATCAGTTTCAGAGTTCTAAAAATATAGATCCTTCGAGTACAAACAGCATTAATGACAGAAAAGGTTTTATTCCGTCACAATTAAGGGTCTTTATCGGAAAAGTTGATTTTACCAATCCCTTAAAGGAAAAACAATCGATAGAATGGGGATTTAAAGGCAGTCTAAAAAACAATGATAATCCATCGGTATACCAATACAATCAAAATGATCAATGGATTGTAGATGTAAATTCTACCAATCATTTTGAGTATAAGGAACAAATTTATGCCGCTTATGTCAACTACAAGTATCAATTGGAAAAACTCAATATTCAAGGTGGTTTACGAACAGAATATACCGCAGTAAACATTTTACAAAAAACTTTCAACGAAGCACATAAAGATGATTATTTAAAATGGTTTCCGAGTTTCTCTATGAAGTATGAAGTAAACAGCAATCATTCGCTACACGCTTCATACAGTAAAAGAATCAACAGACCGAGCCAGTTCGATTTGAATCCTTTTCGCTTTTACGATGATTCATTCAACTATTCACAAGGAAATCCGAATTTAGTTCCTGAAATCACGCATTCAACCGAAATTGGTTATGCTTGGAAAAGTGCTTTCATGGCCTCTTTATATTTCAACAGAACAAAAGATGTTTTTACAGAAGTATATGTTTACAATCCGGAAGACAACACAACGGTAACCACCCAAATTAACGTAGACAAGTCCTATAATTATGGTGCAAACATCACCAATACAAGTGATCTCTGCAAATGGTGGTCAGTTAATACACTTTTTAATATTTTCGAAAATAAATTCATGGGCAATGTTGTTAATACAGAAAAAATTGATCCCATTATCACTTTGAATCTAAGCATACAAAACTCATTTACCATCACAGAAAGTTGGAAAGCAGAAGCAAACGCACAATATCAATCAAAATCAAATCTTGGTATTTATCAAAGGGATGCTTTTTTTGATTTCAGTATAGGAATTTCGAAACAAGTCCTTTCTAACAAAGGAAATATCAAGTTTAATATTACTGATATTTTCAACACTAATAATTTCCACATCAATTCGGTTATTGGTCAAACTGCTATTGACAAAAGATACGATCTTGATAACCGCATTGCTACCATAGCCTTTACCTACAGAATTTAGTGTTTCGAATCTTTAGATTCCTTGTTTTTGTTTTTGTTTTTTTGATGGAAAATAGCCTGCTTATCTAAGCAGGCTATTTCTGTTTCATGGATTTTCAACACGTATATTTCGCCGTTTTTAAACAAAAAAAAATTTACGAACAGTAATTCTCATCAAAAACTTAAATAAAACGAACTAAAAAACAGCTATACTTTACCTAAGCTAGACTCTGGTCTTTTGTTTTTTCTTTCTCCCCCACCAAATATAAAATCCAGTGATAGGCAAACTGGCACAAATTAAACTGGCCGTGAAATAGATAATCTTAGTTGGTAATCCTCCTATAGCACCAATATGAAGACTATAATTAGCGCGCATTAACCAATCTGAGAAACGTTCATTGCTAATGTATTTTTGTGATTTTGGAAGTAATTCTAATGTTTTGGCATCGAAATATAAATCCCTCCATACCCCTTGATTCATATCTGTGCAAGCGTAAAAATCTTCTTCAGGCTCATCTGGAAAATGAATAATTACTGCTTCTTTATTTTCTTTAGCTATTTCCGTTCTTACTTTCTTCCAGATAAAATCAGCAGCAGCTAACCTATCCAATTGTTTCCGGGATAAAGTATCTTTTTTTACGTTAACCACTTGTTCTTTTTTATCCTTTTCATCTGCCCAACCACCGCTTATCCAATACGTACTTTCACGCAACCAATGAAAACTCATTAATAATCCTGTAAAGGAAATAAGGACAGCCAAAATAATTACATAAAACCCCATTACATTATGCAAATCATAATTTAAGCGTTTGAATTTTGCATTCCATTTTATTTTGAAACTAGTGTTTTTTGTTGTCTTATTCCATTTTTTCGGAAACCACATTATAAGTCCACTAATAAGTAAAAAAAAGAATATAAAAGTTGCCCAGGCCGTTATTTGCGATCCAATTTCGCGCTCGAGCCAAAGATTACGATGCCCTTCATCCATAATATGAAAAAAATCTTCATGATCTACCATTCCTGTAATTTTACCGGTATATGGATTTACATAAATCAATGAATCCGATTCTATATCAACCTTAACAGACTGATTTAAACCATTATACCAAACTCCATGGATTTCTTTTTTAGGCAATACTTTGTGGACAGCGGCATAAATTTCAGAAGGTGGTAATAATTGATCCGTACTTTGTACCTCAACATTTAACCAGGGTGATGTTAGTGCTTTGATCTCCTGTTCAAAAACCAAGAGACAACCCGTAATTGCCATAATAAATACAATTATTCCTGATGCCAGCCCCAACCATAGATGAAGCCAAGCATTAATTTTACTAAAACGTGATTTTCCTTTATTGGCTGCTTTAGCACTTTGTCTTTTGATCATTGCCATTATTAAAACTGTTTTTATATATCGTAAAATGAAAAACATCAGTAGTTAAAAAACCACATAATCAATACTGCAAAAGCATTGATTATATGGTTATTTAATAAAGTAAAAAATGTAATTATTGTTTTGGTGATAGTTTCGTAATTGCGGAAATATCAGTTCCTCCTCCTGTTACTTTCGCACCAGCTGTCGCTGCACCAGTTTCCAGATTAATTTTGTAGACACGAACTTCATCGTTCGTTACAAAAGCTTTGTAAGCAAAACCATCTTCATAAAATAAACTTCCAACCCCGAAATAACTATCACCTGCATGAAGAGGCAATCCTGTAACCTGGGTTATTTTTTTAGAAGGCAAATCTATTATGGCTGATTTAAATTTATATGAACTATGATTTAAAAATCCCCAAAGCACGGTATCATCTGCTGTAGGCAAATAAACTATATAGGCTTTTTCACCTCCCAAAGGATAGGCTGCTAATACTTTACCGTTAATTGAACTGGCTTGAAGATCCAAGAAATAAGAAGAATCAAATTCACTTGTACCTTTGTTGATACGTAGAATTCCGGAACCTTTTGTTGTAGATGGTGTATCATATCCTCCAGCCATAGCATTAGACGAAAAAGTGTACACATTACCTGAATCAGTACGAATAATACCCGTATTGGTATAATACATACCAACTGAAGTAGTGCGCGAATCTTCAATTCTTTTTACAAAATTTAATGATGGATAATCATAAACTCTAATGTAAGCTTTGGTTTGTTCTATAGCCCAATCATCACTGGCATCTCTATTAAAAACAGATACAAACACTTTATCGCCACTTACTGTTACTCCTGTAGGAAAGTCAAAACGCCCTGTACCCGTCCCAAAATCATTAAATTTACGACTGGTTATAGCTTGTTTTACTGGATCATAGACAATCAATTCATTATCCGTTGATGTACCTCCCCAAGAAGCTCCAACAATTAATAATTTATGATCATCTGTAACTCCATAAGCAAAAGTAGACTCAATAAAAACACGACTTCCTGCCACTAGTTCGCTTGCCGAATTTAAATAAAATGGTGCAGCCCCTTCTACTTCATTATCACATGCAAACATGGTATTGGCAATTGGAATATAAGAACCTCCTTGTTCAATTCCTTTTCCCGTCATATCAATTGTGCCTGTCATTAATTCATCTAATGAATTAAAACTCCACATATAATTGGTATTCCAAGTATCGGTTTGATAACCTAAAACATATTTACTTCCTGGTATAGTATCATCTGATGAGGAATCATCACTGCTGCATGAAAATAGGGCAGCTGAAAATAGCGTTACAGCTAATAGACTTTTAATTGTTTTCATATTATATTATTTGATTTTTAATTAATTACAAACTGTTATACATAGCAGTTTTTGATATGGAGAGTGTTCTAATTTTAATGGCCAGACTACATAAAGAAATACCTTAACTTCAACGTAAATGCTCTTCCTGGTTTTTGCACATTATAGTAATCGTATAGTTTTACATTGGTAATATCGAAGCATTCCAATGCAACATTATAGCGACCATTTTTAAGTGAATACGCTAAAGATGCTGAATAGTAAAGTTGCTCAGGAATTTCCTTTTTGTTCTGCTTTCCTAAAGTTGGCGGATTTAAATAATAACTACCTGAGTAATTCGTAGATAGATTAACGGTAAATAAATCGTCGGTATAGTGTAGATTTTTGAAATAAAATCCCAAGTTGGCATTTCCATAAAAAATAGGAACATTCGGCACCTGAGTCTTATATAAATAATTAACTTGACTAGTTCCTGGTTGAAGCGCATTATCCATATTCAATGTCTTTTGATAAGTAGCGTTTAAGTCAAAAGTGAACCATTGTTTATATCCGTAATGAAGTACTCCATCAACACCCGTAACCTGAATGTTTTTGAAATTGACATTTATACTTTTATTACCATCCAAACGAGGTTGTATAAAGTTATTTGCTTTCCGGTAAAGCAAATTTCCTTCAACTCCAAAGGAGTGTACCGCAAAACCTTTTTTATAAGCAAAACCTAAGTTAATATTGTCACTTACTTCAGGCTGAAGTGTTGGATTTGGATTTATTCGAACACCGCCATCTCCTAATAATTCAACAGCTGACGGAAGTCGGAAAGCATGTTCATAAGATGCCTTGACCTGAAACTCTTCAGGAACTACAAAATAAGCTGCCGCAGTACCATAACCTAAGTCATTAAATGAAGGTTTTATAACGCCATTTTCCTGAGTCATTATTTCACCATGCAAATCCAACATTTTAGCAAAAGCGGTATAAGACAATCTTTTTTCAAGTGCCGATAAGTTATAAGAAAGACCTAGTATATTTTTATTAATAAAAGGTTCGCTCGGCACATCTGTAGTTGTATATTCATTATCCTGCTTACGTTTATACCCTAAATATGTATAATTAAGTCCAAATGAATTATTCTCATTTAAATCGTATTTAAAATTAGCATTACTCTGAAGCGATTTTACATCAAATACCATCAACGTTTTAACGCTATTGATTTCACCACCACTTTCATAACTTTTAATTTCATAGTTACCAGACCAATCATATCTTGCGGAGGAAGTGTCCACTACACGTTCTTGCGCAATGTTATAAGATGCTGCTAAAGTTGCTGTCAAATTTTTAGTAAATAAATTTGACTTTTTATATTTCAAAGAGGGAACAAAATTCTGACTATCTGTAAACGCATCACCCACAACTCTCAACATCGTAGTTCCTTGTTGTATTTCCTTTTTATTAGCACTTGCAGCAACACCAAACAACAAATAATCTGCATACTTTTTATCTTTCACTCCAACTTCTGCCATGATTGTGCCTTGTTTGTAGCCGTCATGAAAATGTTTAAGCTTTTGAACTGGCCCATAAACCCCTGAAAAGGCATCGGGAACACTAGCATCCACTTTATAACTATTATCCGAATAGTTAGCAAAAGCATTCACATTAGCTACTACTCCCCTTTTACTGGTAAATCTTGTATTAATAGCTGCCTTATGTGTATTAAATGATCCCGCACTATAGGAGGCATCTAAATAATGATCTACATTTTTGTTCGTGACTATATTCACTGCCCCACCCAATGCATCTCCACCAAGCTCAATGGGCACAACACCTTTATAAACATCGATACGTTCGGCCATGTTAACTGGAATATTATTCAAGGTAAAAGATGAACCGTAATTATCTATTGGAATTCCATCTAGAAAAAACTTGACTTGATCTCCTGAAAAACCATTTAAAGAAAAATTAAAAGCGGACCCCATTCCTCCAGATTCACGTACCCGTACACCGGTTGTTTTATTCAAAACTTGATTCAGATCTGCCGAAGTATTGTATAATTGCTTTAGATCAACAGTTGTGATATTAAAAGCCTGTTCTCTAACACGCTGTACTTTTGATTTTCCTTTCACCTGAACTTCATCCAAAGCAGCCATATCTTCTTCGATTGTGATATCTGGCATCATTTTCTTTAATTGACCTAAATTGAATTTCGTTTGCTTTGATTTAAATCCAACATAACTTATGGCCAAAACATAATTACCAGGCTCGGCATTCATTTCATATAGTCCTTTTTCATTGGTAAGCGCTGAATAATTGGTTCCTTTTAACGCCACAGAAACTCCTTCAGCAGGTTTCCCATAAATTGTTAAAACAGTCCCCGTTATGCTTACTTTGCTATTTTGCGTGAAACCTTGAATTGACGTTATAAGAAACGTAATCAAGATTAATATCCTATTTAATTGCATTGATTAATTTAGTTTAAGAATTAAATTGGAAGCAAAATTAACTTCAAAAAAGGCTATTTCCAAACTATTTTTAATTATTCTAAATAAGAATAGTTATTAACTTTTAAACCTGTAAATTGATAAAAAATCATAGCTTTCCTTATCAAATAATTAAGTAAACCTTAACAATTACTCTGAGAAAAGCACAACAAAAGTTAATTTTCAGACTTTAGATTAACAAAAACACAAAGGAAAAGACATAAAAAAAGCCCGTTTGCGAAGCAAACGAGCTATTGAAGGTGGAATAGTATCGCGTTTATACCAGTGCGCTATCCCCTGTTACTTGACTGACTGAAGTGCATTTTTTTCAGACACTTTGTTTTTGATAAAAAATGGAATACCTAAATCTAGTCTATTATTTATCACAGTTGTTAGCAGGATTTTATGGGCAAACTACTGGAGAAACTTGTTTTACCATTTTGTTTTTTCAGAAAATCGAGAAATCATCATCGAAGAAATTACATCACCATTGGCATTAAGTAGAGTCGCAATTGGATCCACAAGTGTACCTAAAATCATGGCCACTGGTAAAGCTTCTGCCATGGGCAAACCATATACCGTTATAGCCAAAACTTCTCCAATATATCCTCCATTTGGAATCCCTCCTTCGACAATTGACACGATTATGGTGATCCCTAAGGCTAAGAGTATAGTGCTTGGCTGGGTAAAATCTTTCCCAAACATAGCAAACAATACGGTAATCTTCAAAATAGAGGACATACTTGAACCGTCTTTATGTAAGGGCGCACCAAGAGGTATAACCACATTGCGGACATGAGCTGGAATTCTCATTTTTTCAGCTGCTTTAAGATTTGCTGGTATGGTCGCGATACTACTGCAGGTACCAATGGCTGTGAGTGCAGGTGCAACATTGTTACTCCAAAACACTATAAAGGCTCTTTTCCCACCCGCTACAAAAGCATACAGACTGAAAAAAACAAAAAAATAAAATACACAGGCTGCGTAATAAATCCCTAACGGTTTGGCATAAGTCCCAAACAGCTGCGGTCCATAATAGCTAACCTGATAAGCAAAATAAGCCCCTAAACCTATGGGAGCCAATTTCATAATCATATTTAAAAGCTGTTTCATTACTTCGTTTCCTGAATCAAGAAAACTCCTAAAGCTTTTTCCTTTTTCTCCCGATTGCAAACTTGCGAATCCAATCAAAAAGGAAAAGATGATAAGCGCCAACATACTTTTCCGCGATAGTAATTCGTAAAAGTCATTCGTGGTAAGCAATTGTGTAATTTGATCTCCAACATTAGTGGCTGCGATATTTTCCAGTGGAACTTTTGAAATTACAATATGCTCATTAATTGGAAACAGGTAAACAGCCATAATCATGACTATAGCCGAAATCAGCAGTGTTCCTAAAAAAACGGCAATCATGACCACAAATAATCTTCCAAGCTTTTCTGTTTTTTCTAAATTGGCAATGGAAGAAGTGATCGTAAAAAAGATTAACGGGATAATGGCCGTAAAAAGCAAGTTCAAGAAAATATCCCCTAGAGGTTTTATGATTTTAATATTATCACCAAACACTACCCCTAGAATACTTCCTGCAACGATCCCGCCCAAAAGCAAAAGTACACTACTGTAACTTTTAATAAAATTGATTTTTTCGACACCCATATCCCTTAAAGTATTAGAAAACAAAAACTTGAAATAAAAGCAATTAAATTACTCAAAAAAAGCGTTCTAAAATCGATACGCTATTTTTTTGTTATTTTTTTAAAACTAAAGTTGTAAAAGCTCTGTCCATTAGTTCCCCCGTTTTGGTTTTTACTTTTTCGGTTAAAGTCTCTATATTACTAATTTGGAAGGCTGTTTTTCGAATCAATTTCTCTGCTTTTTCAGCGCTGTAGAGCTCAAATTCAAATTGGGTAAAGGGAAGTTGTTTCATGAAACTTTCTTCAGCAAAAGTGAGACAGAAAATTCCATTTGGCTTTAAAATCCTATATATTTCTGAAAGTAGTTTTACCGGATCTTGCCAAAAATAAATCGTATTTACGGTAAAAATACTATCAAAAAATGCAGTCATAAACGGGATTTGATTTCCATCGTATAACGCAAATTCAGCTGTCTTGTTCGCTATGAATTGTTGATTTCTTTTTTGAGCTTCTATAAACATCAGCTCCGACATTTCAAGTCCGTAATACCTTAAGTTGGTACTTTCACGCATTAAATAGTCCAAATGCGCTGCATTTCCGTGACCGAGTTCTAGTAATACAGCTCCTTGGGAATGATTTAGATTTCGGAAAGAACTTAGGGTCATATTGAGGTTTGTTTCCTCCATCATATGAGCTATTTCTATTCCTTTCTCTCCTGTGGGCATTTTTAACTGAGCCGCTATTTCTTGCAATTCTTCTTGTTTCATAATCCGTACCTTGATGACAAATGAAATGATGATTGCTGATGTACTGAAAATAATACCTATTTTCTAACATCATGAATGACCAACAGACAACCTCAACCACTAGAAATAGCTTCTTGTTTTATTCATCTTCTCAATATTGTCATGAGAAATGACAATATTGAGAGAAATGCTACTCTTTCAAGAAGTAAATTTAAAAAACTTTACTCGCTATTTGGCGAATGTTTTCAGATTTCCCCATTGAATAATAATGTAAAACAGGAACTCCTGCAGCTTTTAATTCTAAGGATTGCTGAATTGCCCATTCAATACCCACTTGTCGGATATCAGCATTGTTTTTGCACTTATCGACTTCATGGATCAGATCTTCAGGTAAATCAATACGGAAAATCTGTGGCAAAATCTGCAAGTGTTTTTGTACAGCAATTGGCTTAATTCCAGGAATAATAGGTATTGTAATACCTATTTCTCTTGCTTTTTTTACAAATTCGAAATATTTTGCATTGTCGAAGAACATCTGTGTTACCACATAATCAGCTCCCGCATCTACTTTTTCTTTCAATCTTTTCAAGTCTGATTGTAACGATGGCGATTCTAAATGTTTCTCTGGATACCCCGCAACACCAATACAAAAATCAGCCTTGTTATCGATATCCATAACCTCATGTAAATACTTACCGCAATTCAATTGATTAATTTGTCGAACTAAATCGATCGCAAAATTGTTTCCACCCGCTTTAGCTACAAAAGATTGTTCATCTTTCATCGCATCTCCACGAAGTGCCATTACATTGTTAATTCCTAGATAGTGACAATCTACCAACATATACTCCGTTTCTTCTTGAGTGAATCCACCACATAGTAAATGCGGAACTGTATCTACATTGTATTTATGTTTTATAGAAGCGCAAATTCCTAGCGTTCCTGGACGCATACGAGTTAGTTTCTTATCTAAAAGACCATTACCCTTATCAATGTAAATATACTCTTCGCGAGAAGTCGTCACATCAATAAAAGGTGGTTCAAACTCCATCAATGGATCTATATTGTCGTATAATTCTTGAATGCTTTTTCCCTTTTGAGGTGGAATAATTTCAAATGAGAATAAGGTCTTTTCTTTGGCGTTTTCTATATGCTGTGTTACTTTCATTTTTTAATGTATGAGTTATGAGTTTCGTGTTTTGAATGGGTTTGTGTAAAAAATCTGAATCAAAAAACGTAAATCAAATATTTGGTTGTTTCCACCATCAGGTTTCAACTTAGTTGTAAACTGAAACCTGAAATTCGAAACTTTTTTAGTCTGCTATATTCGGATTTAACCACTTTGCTGCGTAATCAGTCGGAACATTACGTCGTTTGGCGTAATCCACTACCTGATCTTCTTTTATTTTTCCGAGTCCAAAATATTTACTTTTTGGATTTCCGAAATAATATCCAGAAACGGATGATGCTGGCCACATGGCCATACTTTCGGTCAGGGTCACTCCAATTTCTTTATCTACATTTAAGAGTTTCCAAATGGTTGGTTTCTCCAAGTGATCCGGGCATGCTGGATAACCTGGCGCAGGGCGAATTCCTTTGTAATTTTCTTCAATCAAATCTTCCGTTGACAAGGCTTCTTCAGGATCATAACCCCAGAAATCTTGACGTACTTTTTCATGTAAATATTCAGCGAATGCCTCAGCAAAACGATCTGCAAGTGCTTTAACCATAATCGAATTGTAATCGTCTAGATCTTTTTCGAATTCAGCAGCCCATTCGTCTACACCAAAGCCCGTTGTTACGCAAAAAGCGCCAATATAATCTGTAATTCCTGAATCTTTTGGCAAGATAAAATCAGACAGAGCGATATTTGGTGCCCCTTTGGTTTTTTGCGATTGTTGACGAAGCGTTAAGAATTTCTCCAAAACTTTTCCGTTTTCATCACGCAATTCAATATCGTCATCATCAATTTGATTCGCTGGGAAAATTCCATAAATACCTTTTGCCGTCAATTTTTTCTCTGCCAGTATAACTTTCAACATTTCCTGAGCATCCGCAAATACAGAAGTGGCTTGTTCTCCCACTACTTCATCGGTTAAAATTGCCGGATATTTTCCAAACAATTCCCATGTTCTAAAAAAGGGCGTCCAGTCGATATACGGAACCAAAACATCCAGTTCTACTTCGACGATCTGCTTTCCAATTACCTTTGGTTTGGTTGGTGTATATTCGTTCCAATCCAATTGTAATTTGTTTTTACGTGCTTGCTCAATGGTTAAGAAGTTTTTATCTCTTGAACGATTTAAAAATGTTTCTCTAAAAGCATCATATTCTGCGCGAATATCACTTGCATATACTTTACGGTTATGATCTAATAAATTTCCAGCAACCGTAACGGCTCTAGAAGCATCGTTTACGTGAATTACCGTTTCTCTATATTGTGGTGCAATTTTCACGGCAGTATGCGCGCGCGAAGTTGTTGCTCCACCAATCATAATCGGAATTTTTATTCCTTGTTTGTCTAATTCTTTGGCCAAATACACCATTTCGTCAAGCGAAGGCGTAATTAATCCGCTTAATCCAATAATGTCAACATTATGTTCAATCGCAGCGGCAATAATTTTTTCTGGAGGCACCATTACACCTAAATCAACAATCTCGTAATTGTTACAAGCCAAAACGACTGAAACAATGTTTTTTCCAATATCGTGAACGTCACCTTTTACAGTCGCCATCAGGATTTTTCCGTTTCCTTGTTTGTCACCAGCTTGTTTACTTGCTTCGATATAAGGCAACAAATACGCCACGGCTTTTTTCATTACACGAGCCGATTTCACTACTTGTGGCAAGAACATTTTTCCGCTTCCGAATAAATCTCCTACAACGTTCATTCCGGTCATTAAGTTGATTTCAATTACCTCAATTGGTTTTGTAGCAGCCAAGCGAGCTTCTTCAACATCTAACTCGATAAAGGCATCAACTCCTTTCACAAGTGAATGCGTGATACGTTCCTGAACAGTTCCTAAACGCCATTCCTGAATCGCTTTCTCATCGCTTTTCACCTCTCCTTTTACATTCTCAGCAAAATCTAATAAACGTTCAGTCGCATCATCACGTCTGTTGAGAATTACATCTTCAACGTGCTCTAATAAATCTTTTGGAATATCATCATAAATCGAAAGCATTTCCGGATTTACAATTCCCATTGTCATTCCATGCTGAATAGCATGATACAAAAACACAGAGTGCATCGCTTCACGTACCGTATCGTTTCCTCTAAAAGAGAACGAAACGTTACTTACACCACCACTAATATGGGCATGAGGTAGATTTTCACGAACCCATTTTGTACCTCTAAAGAAGTCCAACGCATTTAAGCGGTGCTCATCCATTCCGGTTGCAACAGGGAAAATATTCAAATCGAAAATAATATCCTGAGGTGGGAAACCCACTTTATGTACTAAAATATCATACGAACGTTGACAGATTTCAACTCTACGGTCAAAATTATCAGCTTGACCCACTTCGTCAAAAGCCATGATAATAGCTGCTGCTCCATAACGTTTGATTAATTTGGCATGATGAATAAAGGCTTCTTCACCTTCTTTTAATGAAATCGAGTTTACAACGCTTTTTCCTTGTACTACTTTAAGACCCGCTTCAATAATTTCCCATTTCGAACTGTCGATCATAATGGGCACTCTCGAAATATCGGGTTCCGATGCAATCAAATTTAGGAATTTGGTCATGGCGTGCACACCATCAAGCATACCTTCATCCATATTGATATCGATGATTTGTGCCCCACCTTCTACTTGTTGTCTTGCAATATCAAGTGCCTCGTCATATTTCTCTTCCTTGATCAGACGAAGGAATTTTCTTGAACCAGTAACATTTGTACGCTCTCCAATGTTTACAAAAACACTGTTAGGCGTAATGATTAACGGTTCTAATCCTGCTAATACAAGGTCTCTTCTATTTTCTGCCATTTCTTTTTTTGAGTTACTTAGTCCCTAGAATCTTAAGGGTCCGAGTTTTTATTCTATACTTTTATCCTGCAACGCTTTTACCTCCTTGCACAACATCATTATTCCAATACTGGAGCCAAACGTGGCTTATAGTCTTTTGCTATATCAGCAATTAATCGAATATGATCAGGAGTTGTTCCACAACAACCTCCAATGATATTAATTAAGTTATCCTCTAAATATTCTTTGATCAGCGCTTGCATTTCCTCAGGTGTCTCATCATATTGTCCGAAAGCATTTGGCAAACCTGCATTTGGGTGCGCCGATATATTAAACTGTGTATGCTGTGATAATGTTTTTAAATAAGGCTTCAATAAATCAGCTCCTAAAGCACAATTGAATCCAACACTTAACAAAGGAATATGTGAAACTGAAATCAAGAATGCTTCCACGGTTTGCCCAGAAAGTGTTCTCCCTGAAGCATCGGTAATAGTTCCTGAAACCATGATTGGGATATCCATATTGCGTTCCTCTTTAACTTCTTCGATAGCAAAAAGTGCTGCTTTTGCATTTAAGGTATCAAAGATGGTTTCAACCAATAGTAAATCACAGCCCCCATCCATTAAAGCTTCAACTTGTTGTTTGTAAGCGATGCGCAAATCATCGAAGGTTACTGCTCTGTAGCCAGGATCATTTACATCAGGCGACATGCTTGCTGTACGATTTGTTGGTCCTATTGAACCTGCAACAAAACGTGGTTTTTCAGGATTTTTGGCTGTAAATTCATCCGCTACTTGTCGGGCAATTTTAGCCGATTCGTAGTTTAATTCATAAACCAAATCTTCTAGAAAATAATCCGCCATTCCAATGGTAGTCCCTGAAAATGTGTTGGTTTCTACGATGTCTGCACCCGCTTCATAATAAGCGGCGTGGACATCGCGAATAGCATGTGGTTGTGTTATGGATAGTAAATCGTTATTTCCTTTTAGGGGATGTGGAAAATCTTTGAAACGCTCTCCTCTGAAGTCTTCTTCTGAGAAATTATAGCGTTGCAACATCGTTCCCATTGCTCCGTCAAGGATTAGGATATTTTTTTTAATTGCTTCTTGAATTGTTATCGACATGTTTTCCCTTTTCTTGCAAAACGCTAAGGCACTTTGCTTTTTTTAATTATAATTTCGAACTTAAAACGGCCAGCGGACTTTAAAGCCCCAAGCCATCCAACACGATATTTTGATTCATATTAATTCCAAAAATTCACTAGTCGTAACTGTACACTTCCGCACAAGCAAGAATCCTTTAGTTCTGCCCTTGAGAATAAAAGAGTATAGTCTGCTAGGAGAACTATTGACGGCATAACAGCGCCAATGATTCGCTAGTGCTACTGAATCAGTAAATTTATATTGTAAGGTTGTCAAGAAAAGTTTTGAGAAATACTTTGTGTATTTTTGTTATCTATCTTATATACTGCAGAATGCGTATTAAGTAGAATGTAGCACCTTCTTTATGATAAAGGGTTGCTAAGGTTTCATCGGGTCTTTCCCTCCGCCTTTCGTGATAACTTTCAATAAATATAGGAACAGTGCAAAGTAAACACATAGCGCCAATACTTGCAAGTATTAGCGCTAGATTTTTTTATAAAGGTGCAGACTTGTTAAGTTACTAAGGTTCTAGCTCAAAAAAAGCAAATTCGAACGTCTTATTTAACTTAAAAAGCTACTTTCTTCGCTTTTAAAAAGCTAGATAATTGCTTTAACAACCGCTTTTGGCGCTTCTTTACGAGTTCCGTCGAAACCATCGATACCAGAAACAGTTGTGTATTTTAAAACGTATTTTTTACCAGGATTGATAATTTGATATGCTGCTTGACACATCAAAGTGGCTTCGTGAAAACCACAAAGAATCAATTTCAATTTCCCAGGATAAGTATTTACGTCTCCAATGGCAAAAATCCCTGGAATATTCGTTTGATAATCTAAAGCATTATTTACTTTAATCGCATTTTTTTCAATATCCAATCCCCAGTCTCCAATTGGACCTAATTTCGGCGTTAATCCGAAAAGTGGAATAAAGTAATCCGTTTCGATTTTACGGTGTGCACCATTTTCTTCGATATCTAACGATTCAATATGTTCAGCACCGTTGATTCCGATTACCTCTGCAGGGGTGATTAATTTAATTTTTCCAGACGTTTTTAATTCTTGTACTTTTTCTACAGAATCTAAAGCCCCTCTGAATTCATTTCTACGGTGAATTAAAGTGACCTCTGAAGCCACATTAGAAAGGAAAATGCTCCAGTCTAAAGCAGAATCTCCACCTCCAGCAATAACGACTCTTTTATCTCTGAATTTTTCTGGATTCTTGATGAAGTACTTCACTCCTTTATCTTCATAAAACTCGATATCTTCAATAAGTGGCTTACGTGGTTCAAAACTCCCTAAACCTCCAGCAATAGCGATAACTGGTGCATGAAATTTAGTCCCTTTGTTTGAGGTTACAATAAAACTTCCGTCTTCTTGTTTCTCGATCGTTTCAGCACGCTCTCCTAATGTATAACCTGGTTCAAATTGCTTAATTTGTTCCTGTAGGTTGTCAACTAAATCACCTGCTAATACTTCTGGAAATCCAGGAATATCATAAATAGGTTTCTTTGGATATAACTCCGAGAGTTGACCTCCTGCTTGCGGTAAAGCATCTAATATATGGCATTTTAATTTTAACAAACCTGCTTCGAATACAGCAAATAAACCTGTTGGACCTGCGCCTATTATTAATATATCTGTTTTAATCATCATGTTGTTGTTTATAATCATTCTTAATAATACAAAGGAACGAATAATTTCTTCGAATTTCAATGATTTTTATCATTCATTTCTTTGAGTTTTTTTTACTCTCTATTTTTTTAATGAAGCGGTAATTTCGTTCATCTTTTTAACCTTCTCTTCAAAGTCTCCCTTGAGTGTTTTTCTGTACTGGTTTAAATTCTCTACCATTTTATTGATATCTTCAGGAATGACGTCCTCAAAAAACTCACGCAATCTTTTGGCTGTTGTGGGCGACTTCCCGTTAGTGGAAATGGCAATTTTCACATTTCCTTTGGTCACAATCCCCCCCAAATAATAATCACATAAATCTGGTGTATCGGCAATATTACAAATCAAATAACGCTTTCTTGATAACTCATATACTCTTTCATTCACTTTTAAATCATCGGTACAAGCAATTACCATATGGCGTCTTTTGAGCATTTTCTTCTTAAACTTCGACTCGGTTAATGTAATCGAAGGATGTTGCTCCGCTAAGACCTTAATTTCTAAATGAAAATTTGGCGCAACAACCTCAACATTAGCATTGGGACTCGACTTTAACAAAAAAGACAGTTTCTCTAAACCAACATTTCCTGCACCAACAATCAGTACATTTAGATTGTGCAGTTTTAAAAATATTGGATATAATTCGTTTTGTTCCATTTTAATCTATTTTCATCCCACCAAAATTAGATGATTTATTTTTTATCGAACACTTTCCTTTGAAAGAAACTCTTCGTAACATCCTTTTAATTTATTGCTTTGGCGAACCACTTCTCCAAGAACAATAATCGCTGGTGAACTTAATCGTTGTTCTTCTACGATATTTAAAATGGAGTCTACTGTTCCAATTCCTACTTTTTCATTTGCTGTTGTTCCGTTTTGAATAATCGCTACAGGTAAGTTTCCTTTGTCTTGTTTTTGAAACAATTCGATGATTTGAGGCAACTTATGCATGCCCATCAAAATCACAACTGTTGCTGATGACTGCGCAGCCAAGGCTACATCTGCAGACATCTTTCTATCGGAAGTTGTCCCGGTAATCACCCAGAAACTTTCAGAAACTCCTCTTTTGGTGATCGAAATCCCCTGGCTCGCCGGAACGGCAACTGCCGAAGATATCCCTGGAACAACAAATGTCGGAATGCCGAAACTTTCACTAAATTCTATTTCCTCGCTTCCACGTCCAAAAATAAAAGGATCTCCCCCTTTTAAACGCACCACATTTCCATAGGTTAATGCATTATCCACAATCAATTGATTGATTTGATCTTGCGTATAAGCGTGATCTCCTATTTTTTTTCCAACGAAAATCTTAATGGCATTTTTAGGAGCGTGCGCTAATATTTCATCATTGGCCAATGCATCGTACAAAACCACATTCGCTTCAGCTAGTGCTTTTACGGCTTTCAGTGTAATCAAATCCGGATCTCCAGGACCTGCTCCAACTAAAGTTACTTTGGGTTTTATGGTATTAAGCATTTGCTAATTCTTGAGCTCTATATTTTTCTATGGTATCAAAAAATGCAATTCCTTCTTGAATATATTTTTTCGCAAACGCTTCAGAAGGTTCAGTTTGATTGATTTGATATACTAATTCCCTGAATGTTGTTGCCAATTCAATCTTAGATGTTGCTGTAAAAACGGTATCAAATAAATCAACAATTCCTGCGTGGTTATTTGTTTTTTCGTTTTCAGAAAGCAACAAGGCTTTGGCACCATTTACAAATCCAGCGTAAGCGTGATAAATAGCATCTGACCATTTATTTTCATCGAATGATTCTTGTGCAAAAGTCAATTTATCTTTTGCCTCTAATAATAAAGTAGCTACTAAATCAATTACAACACCAGCACATTCTCCAACTCCAACTGCTTTTACATAATTATCGGCATTACCCCAGTCAATAAAATCAGCTTCAGTTAAATTGGTTACATCAGCGAAAGGTTTTAAAATTTCATAGAAATATTTCTCTCCTTTTGCATCATAATAATTTAGGAATTTTTGTCCGTTGGCATTGGCATCAAAATCATTTAAGATGGTACGCAAAGCATCTGGCCCTCTACGACTAGGGATTTTGATCACTTTATCAGCAAAACGACCAACTCCATTTCCTAATCTTCCTCCACCTAACAAAACTTGTAAAGCTGGAGCCACTAATTTCCCTGAATTAATCGACATTCCTTGAAAACCAATTGCAGACATATTGTGTTGTCCACAAGCATTCATACAACCACTAATTTTTATTTCAATTTCCTGATTGTTTAAATACTGAGGATATTCAGCTTTTAAGACTTTCTCTAATTCGTCTGCAATACCCGTACTGCTTGCAATTCCTAAATTACAAGTATCTGTACCTGGACAAGCTGTAATATCTGCAGTAGAATTATAACCAAGATCCACAAATCCAAGTTTACTTAATTCTTGATAAAAGAACGGTAAATTAGCTTCTTTGACGTGTCGAATGACAATATTTTGACGCAATGAAAAACGCAATTCATTTGCTGCATAATTTTTAATTAAATCAGCTAATAGTCTGGCTTTATCAGTATAAAAATCTCCTAATAAAACTTTTATTCCAATGGTATAATACCCGCTTTGTTTTTGCGCAATTACATTGGATTTCTTCCAAGCTTCATACGCCTTAGTATCTTCAATAGTTACCATCGGAACCGTTAATAACGGCTCTGGAATTGGTGCATCAAAAGCAGTAGTATCAATTTCGTAGGTTTCAAAGGCGATCGCCTTTTTCTCTTTTTCAACCAAATCCAAAAAGACATCTTTTCCGATTTCTTTGATTAAAAATTTCATACGTGCTTTCATTCTTTTAGCACGTTCTCCGTATCTGTCAAAAATACGAATTACGCCTTCAGCCGTTGGAATGATTTGGTTAGCAGGTACAAATTCTGAAAGCAATTCAGCATGCGCTGGCTGCGAACCTAATCCCCCACCTAATAATATTTTAAATCCACGAACGCCATCTACAATTTTAGGAATAAATCCTAAATCGTGTAAATAACTCAAAGCGGTATCTTCATCAGAAGAGGAAAACGAAATTTTGAATTTACGCCCCATTTCTTGACAAATAGGATTTCTCAATAAATATTGAAACATCGCATGTGCATATGGCGAAACATCAAATGGCTCATTTACATCTACACCAGCCAATTCGCTAGCGGTAATATTACGAACGGTGTTTCCACAAGCTTCACGTAAAGTAACATCATCTTTGGCTAAATTGGCCCAAAGTTCTGGAGTTCTATCCAAACTCACATAGTGAATCTGAATGTCTTGACGTGTAGTGATATGCAAGCGTCCTGTAGAATATTCATCAGAAACCTTAGTAATACGCACCAATTGCTCACTGGTCACTTTACCATATGGCAATTTAATACGAATCATTTGAACACCTTCTTGACGTTGTCCATAAATCCCACGTGCTAAACGAAGGCTACGAAAACGTTCATCATCAATTTTTCCTCCACGGAATAAATGAATCTTTTTCTCCAAATCGATGATTTCTTTCTGAACGATCGGATTTTCTATTTCTGTTCTAAAACTTTCCATTTTCTTTTTTGCTTTAGGCTTTAAGCTATACGCTATAAGCTTCCTTTAAACTTTGTTCTTTTCTACCTAAGGCTTATTGCTTAAAGCCCATTGCTCTTATCGAATAAATCCTACTCCTGCGGTTGTATTGGTAGCGGTATCAATTAAGATAAAAGCTCCGTTTGATTTATTATCGTTATAGGCATCAAAATATAATGCTTTACTTAATTTGATACTTACTTCTCCTATTTCATTGATCGCTAATTCGCTTGCTGGAGTAGTACCTGAGTAATCCGTTGCGATGGTATTTTTGATACTTTCAATTTTAGCCAAAACTCTATTGGTATTGTGCTGTACAATATATTTAGTTCCTGGAACTAATTTCTTAGCATCCATCCAACAAACAGTTGTCGTGATGTCTTTTTCTATTTTTGGAAGTTCCGCTGATTTTACAATCATATCTCCTCTGGTTACATTGATATCATTTTCTAATTCAATAGTAATAGAAGAACCGGCAACAGCTTCCTCATAGGTTTTATCAAAGAAATGAATCTTCGCCACTTTTGATTCCGTTAAAGAAGGTAAAACTGTTACGGCATCTCCAACTTTAATCGAGTTCCCATATAATTTTCCAGCATAACCTCTAAAATCATGGTACTCTTCTGTTTTTGGACGAATCACTGTTTGAACTGGGAAACGGGCTTTTCCTGTTTCAAAAACATCTGAAGAATGTAGTCCTTCTAAATGCTCTAAAACGGTTTGACCTTCATACCATGTCATGTTCTCTGATTTATCCACAACATTTCCACCATTGATTGCACTTAAAGGAATATAACTTACGTTTTGTTCTTTAAAAGTACTTTTCGCGTTTAATGCCTGGAAATCTGCTTTGATTTTATTATAAACTTCTTCTGAATAATCGACTAAGTCCATTTTGTTGATCGCCACGATCACCTCTTTTACTCTCAATAAATTATTGATAAAAAAGTGACGGTAGGTCTGTTCGATTACCCCTTTTCGAGCATCAATCAAAATGATGGAAACTTGTGAAGTCGAAGCTCCTGTAACCATGTTACGCGTGTATTCTACGTGTCCAGGAGTATCGGCAATAATGTAACTTTTCTTAGCAGTCGAAAAATAAATATGTGCTACGTCAATGGTAATTCCTTGCTCTCTTTCTGCCACCAATCCATCTGTTGCAAGGGAAAAATCCAAGTAATCATATCCTTTTGCCTTACTGCTTTTTTCTATGGCTTCAATTTTATCTGTAGTCAATGATTTTGTATCGTACAATAATCTTCCAATCAAAGTACTTTTTCCGTCATCTACACTTCCTGCTGTTGCTATTTTTAAAACTTCCATTCTTGTCTATTTTGTTCAGATCTAAAATTTCTGAGTAAGCCGTTAATGCTTTCTTCTAAAGTTTAAATCTTATGTTTTTTTGAATTTTACTTTTTACAATGTCCTTTTCTGCGATTTAAAAGTATCCTTGTTGTTTTCTTTTTTCCATTGCTGCCTCAGA
This sequence comes from Flavobacterium sp. OHVDL-2026-0007, assembly GCF_059882335.1. Classification (NCBI taxonomy): domain Bacteria; kingdom Pseudomonadati; phylum Bacteroidota; class Flavobacteriia; order Flavobacteriales; family Flavobacteriaceae; genus Flavobacterium; species Flavobacterium sp. OHVDL-2026-0007. The sequence goes on along the minus strand of NZ_CM187612.1, from coordinate 3,659,172 downwards.
ACGTTTGTCATCAATTCTGGCCCCTCTTTCAGAAATAGTTGATGTTCTAATTTCACCTACTACTTCCTGAATTGTTGCAGCATACGAATCAACCGCAGCAGTACAAGTCATATCTCCAACGGTTCTAAAACGAACAATTCTTTCTTCGATTTGTTCGTCTTTTTCTTGGTACACAAAAGGAGAATGTGACCAAATTAAACCGTCTCTCAAAAAAACTTTTCTTTTATGTGAAAAATAGATAGATGGAATCTCGATATGTTCTTTTTCGATATAACTCCAAACATCTAATTCTGTCCAGTTTGAAATTGGAAAAACACGAACGTTTTGTCCATTTTCTATTTTTCCATTCAAAATATCAAATAACTCAGGACGCTGATTTTTTTCATCCCATTGACCAAAATCGTCACGAACTGAAAAAATACGTTCTTTAGCTCTTGCTTTTTCTTCATCACGACGTGCACCACCAATACAAGCATCGAACTTAAATTCTTCAATAGCATCTAAAAGCGTAATGGTTTGTAAAGAGTTTCTACTAGAGTATTTTCCAGTTTCCTCCACAACCTTTCCTTCATCAATCGCATCTTGAACATTACGAACGATCAATTCTAAGCCTAATTCCTCAACTAATTTATCTCTGAAAGCAATGGTTTCAGGAAAATTATGTCCTGTATCAACGTGTAAAAGTGGAAAAGGAATTTTTGCTGGGAAAAATGCTTTTTGCGCCAAACGCACTAATGTTATAGAATCTTTTCCTCCAGAGAAAAGCAAAACAGGTTTATCAAATTGTGATATTACTTCTCTGAAAATGTATATTGCTTCGCTCTCAAGAGCGTTTGTTTTTAATACTGAACTCATTGTTATCTTATTTAAGAGCTTCAAGTTTTGTCTCATCGGTTTGACAACCTCATCTAAAACTATCCACTATTGTTTTTATACCCTCTGTACTTTTTTATTGTTCTTTTTTTGCACTATGCAAACCACATTCTTTATGACTAGATTCCCACCACCATCTTCCAGCTCTTATATCTTCATCTGGGGAAATTGCTCTTGTACACGGTGCACAGCCTATACTGACGAACCCTTGTTTGTGCAAAGCATTTTGTGGGACATTATTTTCTGATAGATACTTTTCAACTTCCGCTAACGACCATTTTAACAATGGATTAAATTTAACTATCTCGAAATTTACGTCATATTCAAACAATTGTAAATCGTTTCTATTCTCTGATTGCTCTGCTCTTAAACCCGTTATCCATACTGCATTTCCAGACAATGCTTTTCTAAGAGGAACCACTTTACGAATAAAACAACACTCTTTTCTATTCTCCACCGACTCATAAAAACTATTAGGTCCTTTTTGTTTTAACAAGCTTTCCACAGCAGCTGCTTCAGGAAAATAAACCTCAATTTGTTTTTTATACTTTTTTAATGTTTTATGAAAAACATCATAAGTCTCTTGAAACAACCTTCCCGTATCTAAAGTGAAAATCGTTATATCTGCTTTACTTTTCGCAATAAAATCGGTAATAACCTGATCTTCCTGACCAAAAGAAGTGGAGAAGATCACCTTCCCTGGATACGCCTCTGCTAAAAAAACCAATGTTTCTTCAAGCGAAAAATCTTTCGTTTTATCTACTATTGACTCTACTATCGATACACTCATGCTATTCTTAATTTAAAATCTAAAAACTATTACCCTATCGGCTTAATAGATTACTTCGCAAAAGTACTACTTATTTCTAAATATCAAAACAATATTTCAATTTTTTACATCGCTAATTTTCTTCTAGTTACGTCAAATGGTTCTTTTTAGGATTTAACAAATTGTATCGTTAAGTTAAAAAACGTATTTAACTGCATTTCAAGTATATAAGTGATCACTTTTCTTTACTTGTGATAATAAAATTCTAAAGTCTACCATATCTATAGGATAATTATAAAATAGTTGTTATTTTTACCAAAAAATTTTTATGGATTTCCAAATAGGTCTTGTAATTGCAGGTTTAGTTGTTGGCTTTATCGTCGGCTTAACTGGTGTAGGTGGTGGTTCGTTAATGACACCTATTTTATTATGGTTTGGAATTCCTCCAACAACAGCCGTTGGGACTGATTTACTATATGCTGCCTTTACCAAAATGGGAGGTGTATTTGTACACCATAAAAAAGGCAACATCAATTGGTCTATTACAGGATGGCTTACTTTGGGAAGTGTTCCAGCATCCCTATTAACTTTATGGATTCTCAATAGCATCAAAACAGATATCACTACTATAAATGCCGTAATCAAACATAGTTTGGGTTGGGCACTGCTTTTCACATCAGTGGCCATTTTATTCAAAAAGCGACTACTGGTATTCTCTCAAAAACATGCTGGTGATCGATTTCACCGTGAAAGCCGCACACAAAACATGTTAACCATTGCCATTGGCGTTTTACTAGGAGCGACCGTTACACTGACTTCCATCGGTGCTGGTGCCTTAGGAACGGTTACCTTATTTTTTCTTTACCCCCTTTTAGTGACACCACGTTTGGTAGGAACCGAAATTGCTCACGCCGTTCCTTTAACTCTTGTGGCTGGTATTGGACATGCCTCCATGGGGAACCTAGATTTAACCCTATTGGCTCAGTTGTTACTGGGATCACTTCCTGGTATTTTCTTAGGCAGCATATTAAGCGGTAGAGTACCCGATTTATTCCTCAGAAATGCTATTGCGGTGATGCTATTCCTAGCGGGCTATAAATTACTTTTTTAGACTGACGCTATTTAAAACATACAGATCAACACATAAAAAAAATGACCATTTCAAAATATCGAAATGGTCATTTTTTTTATGTATTAAAGTAGCAATATCTAAAATGCAATATCTGCTAGAGAATTACTCTCCAATATTTTAAGTGTATTATCACGCACTTGGGTCATTAAACGTCGAGCAGCACAAGAGGTTTCATCATCACAATCATCGCATTTTTCATAAAAGTTATGACTCGCACATGGCAGTAACGCAATAGGCCCTTCCAAGATGCGATATACTTTGGCCATACTGATCTCTTTTGGATCTTTAATCAGATAGTAACCACCACCTTTTCCTTTTTTAGCCCCTAGAAAACCAGAATTTCGAAGCAGCAACAAAATACTCTCCAGAAACTTAATGGAAATATGCTCACTTTTCGCAATTTCAGCAATTTGTACAGGCTCGTTATTCTCGCGTCTGGCCAAATAGGTTAAAGCCTTAATTCCGTATTTTGTTTTCTTTGAAAGCACGTTCGTTATTTTTTAATTGTTGATTTTAGATTTCTAACCTATGGAAATGGCATCGTATAATTCTTCAACAAAAATATGCTTTTTGGATGAAGAATTACAAAAGAATAAAAAGGATCCCCGATCCATCAATTTAAACATCCGTTTCCTTGTGCCCTATACTATTGAATTCATGAAACAATTGAACACTTTCCTCCAGCGATTTTTTATCCACCACATAGGTGTCTGAATTGGAATCATGCCAGCCTCTTGCATTTCCTAAAAAAGAATAACTATCAAAAGGAATTAAACGACTCAAAGTCCTTTTACAAATGGTTCCAAAACTGGGCTGCTTTCCATTGACATCAACCACTATGGTACCGGTAACAAATTTTCCTAAAGTTCGTCCGAAAAAACCTTCTAGTAAAATATAATACAGCAATGATGCTATAAAACCAATACAATTCCACCACAACTCACCCAAACCACTCATCCAACTACGGACTGCATCTAGACCCAAAACAGAGGTAATAAATTCGATTACCATTCTGGCTCCCACTAAGAAAAGTACAAAAAAAATAAGATCTAAAATAGAATTTAAAAATCGTCTTCCGCTTGACACTAATAATTGATGATCCAGAATATAAGTAGTGTTGCTCATGTTAAAGTACTTTGATTTGTAATGCTTTAAACAAAAATATACTTTTTAACCAAACAAATCTAAAACAGAATAACGATTTTTAACAGTATTAATTCTACAGTCAAAAATCGTTATTCAAAACCTATTCTTTTGAAGAATCCCTAAGAAAGTGCTTGCTTTAAATCAGCAATGATATCTTCTATGGTTTCTAAACCAACAGAAACACGCACTAAACCTTGTGTAATACCCACTGCCAATTGATCTTCTTCTGATAATTTACTGTGTGTAGTTGAAGCTGGATGCGTTACAATTGATCTGGTATCTCCGATATTGGCAGACAACGAGCAAAGTTTAATGGCATTCAAAAATTTTCTTCCTGCTTCGATTCCGCCTTTTATTTCAAATGCAATGATGTTTCCACCTAGTTTCATTTGTTTTTTGGCAATTTCATATTGTGGATGCGATTTCAAAAACGGATACTTCACGCTATTTACATTAGGATGCGCTTCTAGAAACTCAGCCACTTTTAAGGCGTTCTCACAGTGTTTCTCCACACGAATAGCTAGCGTTTCTAAACTTTTGGATAACACCCAAGCATTAAATGGCGACAAAGCTGGTCCTGTATTTCTTGAAAATAAATAAATCTGTCTGATTAAATCTTCACTTCCAACAGTAACTCCTCCTAAAACACGACCTTGACCATCTATTAATTTAGTAGCGGAATGCACTACCAAATGTGCTCCAAATTTAATAGGCTGCTGAATATATGGTGTTGCAAAACAGTTGTCAATAATTAAAATCAGATTGTGTTTTTTCGCAATATCTCCCAACAATTGCAAATCAATTATATCACAACCAGGATTTGTAGGTGACTCTGCATATAATATTTTTGTATTCGGCTGAATGAAACTCTCAATGGTTTCAGGCTTGTTGATATCAAAATAAGAAGTTTCGATATTCCACTTAGGAAAATAAGTCTTGAATAAGGCGTGAGTCGAGCCAAAAACACTACTAGCCGATACAATGTGATCACCCGAATTTAATAAGGCCGCAAAAGTAGAATAAACCGCTGCCATTCCAGTTGCAAAAGCATAACCTGCCTCAGCACCTTCCATTTTACAAATTTTATCTACAAATTCAGTAGTGTTCGGATTGCTAAAACGACTATAAATATTTCTTTCTTTTTCTTCTGTAAAAGAAGCTCTCATGTCTTCTGCATCTTCAAATACAAAACTTGATGATAAGTATAATGGCACCGAATGCTCTAAATACTGCGTTCTTTCTAATTGCGTTCTAATGGCTTGAGTTTCAAAGCCAAATTCTTGTTCGTTCATTCTTTTATGTTTTTCTTGTTCCAAGTTCACCTCATCAGAGAAAACCAAAACTTTATCATTAAACTAAAGTGATTCGTTGTTCAAAACAACTTTATAATTTACAGTGGCTGTTGGCTCTATCGTTTTACTAACTGAGCAGTATTTCTCAAAAGAAAGCTGCGCAGCACGTTTGGCTTTCTCAGGATCAATATCCCCTTCTAAATAAAAAACCACATTGATTTCTTTAAAAGGTTTTGCCTCGCCAACTTGTACACGCTCTCCTTCAACCTCAGCATTAAATGCCTTTATTTCTTGACGTTGTTTTTTCAAAATCGAAATCATATCAATTGCGCTGCAACCGGCAACTCCCATCAATACCAATTCCATTGGACTTGCACCTAAATCGCTTCCGCCAAATTCAGCTCTACTATCAACATCAACTACATGACCACGTTCATTCTTTAATTTAAAATGAAACGCGTCGTTTACTCTGTTTAAGGTTACTTTCATGTTTTTTTGTTTTTTGTTTTATTTTGCTTTCGAAAAAGCCATTTTTATTGCCATTGAAGTCAAAACTCCAGCCATAAACCATTTCTGAACTTTTAACCATGTTGGTTTTGTTGCAAAAAATAGTGCAATTTTTGATGCTGCCAATACAATTATAAAGTTGACAGTAAAACTAATTGTTACCTGGGTAAGACCTAATTGCAAACTTTGTGTCATAATTGAACCGTATTCTGGTTTTATAAATTGAGGAAAAAACGACAAATAAAACACAGCGATTTTAGGATTCAAAATACTGGTTAGAACCCCAATTCCAAACAGCTTACGAGGCCTATCAATACTTAAATGATCATTTACTTCAAACATATTTCCCCCATTTGGTTTAATTGCTTGAAAAGCCAAATACAAAAGATAGACAACTCCTAGTGTTTTAAGAACGGAGTAGGCAAAAGGGACTGCAAACAAAAGTGCCGTTATTCCAAATGACACTAAAACCACATGAAATAAAATCCCCACAACTATTCCTGCTAGAGAAATTACCCCTGCCTTTTTTCCTTGAGTAATTGACCTGGAAATCAAATAAATCATATTTGGTCCTGGACTAATTACCAAAAGAAATGCCGCTAAAATAAAGCCTATAAGCTCACTAAATGGAATCATTTTTATCCTTTAAAATTTTCAATTAAGACATACAACCATAATATGTTTGGTTGTTTCACTAGCACTCTTAGCCGCCTTGCGAAAAAACGGTGCAGCAAATTTACAATCTTAAATCATTATCCTTTATCTGACAATCTTAAAATATCCCCAAAAACCCCTCTTGCCGTTACGGCAGAACCTGCTCCAGCTCCTTGTATTACAATTGGACGATCTCCATAGGATTCCGTATAAATTTCAAAGAAAGAATCCGATCCCTTCAATCCACCCAAAGCTGTATCTGAAGCTACAGAAACCAATTTCACTTCCAAAACGCCTTTGTCATTTTGTAAATCTCCAGACAATTCCCCTATGTATCTCAAGACATGATTCGGTTTTTGATCGGCTTTTATTTTGTCATAAATAGGATCAAACTCTTTTAGCTTAGTCAAGAATTCAGTAACATTCCCTTCGCGTAAATGTTCCGGAATTAAATTCTGAATGGAAATTTCCTCAAACTCATTTTGCAGATCCAGCTCTCTAGCCAAGATTAATAACTTTCTTCCAACATCATTCCCACATAAATCCTCACGAGGATCTGGTTCTGTATAACCATTGTCGATTGCTTCTTGTAAAATTTCGCTAAATGGAGCCTCTTTTGCTGAGAAATTATTGAATAAATAACTCAATGTTCCCGAGAAAACACCTTTTATTTTAGTAATATTTTCACCTGAAAGGTGCAATAATTTTATCGTATCAATTAATGGCAAACCAGCACCAACATTGGTTTCGTATAAATAATTCTTTTGGTTATCTGCCAATGCTTTTCTCAATTCTTTATAAAAACCATAACTCAATGTATTGGCTACTTTATTGGAAGAAATTAAATCAAAACTACTTTCCACTAGAGGAACATAATTCTCTACAAAAGTGGCACTTGCTGTGTTATCAATCGCAATTAAATTTTCCAAATGATGATCATTAGCATACGCAATAATATCCGCTATTGTATAGGCAACCCCTTTGTCTTGAATATCATTTTTCCAGTCTGCACTTACACCATTTTTATTCAAAAGCACTTTTTTAGAATTCGCTATAGCAAAAACATTCAGCTTGACATCTTTGCGTTTTTCAATTGCAGCAGCCGATTCTAATATCTGATTTATCAGCGTCCCCCCTACTAATCCATGTCCAAAAACGGCTATGTTGATTTTTTTAGAAACCCCAAAAATCTCTCCGTGGATTACATTTAACGCTTTATGCAATTCTGATTTTTTGACCACCAAACTCACATTTTTACCCGTAACCGTATTGTTAAACAAAATCGGAACAATCTTATTTTTAATCAAAGCGGTATAAGGCTTATGGAAAGTACTTAAATCTTGACCAATAATCGAAATAACCGAAACATTATCCGTTACCGTGATCTGATTGACATCTTTCGAATAAAAATCATTTTCAAACTCTTTTTCTAATTCGATCATCGCTGTTGTTGCCTTATCAGTTGCCACAACAAGTCCTATTCCTCTTTCAGAAGAACCTTGAGAAATAATACTCACACTAATATTATGGTCACCCATAACTTTAAAAATTCGAGCATCCACTCCTGCTTTTCCAAGCAATCCTCGTCCTTCCAAATTTACTAAAGATAAGTTCTCTAAAACTGAAAGTGTTTTGATTCCTTCTTTCGCCGAATCAGAAGTGATTAAAGTCCCTCTGTTTTCATGATTGAACGTATTCAAAATACGAAGCGGAATGTTTTTTTCTAATAGTGGAATAATTGTTTTCGCATGCAAAATAGTCGCGCCAAAATTAGCCAACTCATTGGCCTCCGTAAACGATAAATATTCGATTTTCTTGGCATCGGCCACTAAATCTGGATTAGCCGTATAAATTCCATCAACGTGCGTAAAGTTCTGAAGTTCTTCGGCATCTAAATAATTAGCAATTAAGGAGGCCGTATAATTACTACCATTTCTTCCTAAGGTAGTAGTATCATTATTATTGTTTGAACCAATAAATCCCGTTACTATATTAACCGTTGATCCATTATGCTGTTTAAAATAATTGATGACGTTTTTCTTAGAAAGTTGCTCTAAAGGTTGAGCGTCACCAAATTTAGAGTCCGTTTTTAGCAAAGCTCTTGAGTCAACAAAATTAGCAGGAATTCCTTTTTCCAATAAAATAGCCGTCAACAATTTAGCCGAAAGCAATTCACCTTTGGATAAAATCTGATCTTTAATCTTATTACTATAATCTCCAATTAAGCTCACCCCTTCAAAAAGTTTATCTAAAACAGCGAACTCTTCAGATAAATCGACTTGAGGATAATCTGATATTTGATACGTTTTAAAACCTTCTAGTAAGGTTTTATAATCTCCATTTTTAGATGCAATTCTTAAAATATCCTCTAATTCGTCTGTCGCATTTCCACGCGCTGAAACAACAACAGTTATGTTTTCACCTTGATTAACTTTCTCTGTAATAATCGAAACCACTTTATTAAGTCCTTCTCCGTTTGACAGGGATTTACCACCAAATTTTAATATTTTCATCTTATTTTTTTATTGTTTCTGCCTTAAAAATATCGGCAAGTAAATGATCTAATTGTTTGTACTCGATTAAAAAAGCATCATGTCCATGTACCGAATCAATTTCGCTATAATAAACATTGTCTTTAAACTTCTTTAATTCCTGATAGGTTTCCTTATTTTCTTTTGCTGTGAAAAACAAATCCGAATTAATTCCAATAATATGAATCGCAGCAGTTGTTTTGGACATTATACTTTCGAAATCTTCTCTATTCCTGGTAATATCAATGGTTTTAAGCAATTGATTCATCAATTTATAGGAAGACAATTGGTAGCGTTTCTGTAACTTTTCACCATGATGCGCCAACCAACTTTCTATATTAAAAACAGCAAGGTTTTCATTAGCGGTACGCTGAAATTTTTCTTTAAATGATTCAGGTGAACGATAGCACAACATGGCATGAATTCGGGCATCTTCAATTGGTCGTGATGAATTTTTTAAGATTTGCTCTTGCAAAAAACAATTGGCAATCATCCAATCTGTTGCTTTCCAATCCGTAGCAATTGGAATCAAATTTTGAGTTATCTCAGGAGCTAAGGCCAACATCTCCCAGGCAATTCCGCCACCTACAGATCCCCCAATAATAGCATAGAGGTCATCTATCTTTAAAGTTTCTAATCCTTTAATGAAAATTCGGGCAATATCCCTGGTGGTAAAATCCTGGTGGTTTTCGATACTAAACGAATCATTTCCGTTACCCGGAACATTGAATGCCAGTACCGTATACAGCTGAGTATCGATTGTTTTTCCCTCGCCAATTAAATCATTCCACCAACCGTTTTCACCTGTTACTTGAGCATTCCCTGTCAAGGCATGATTAACCAAAACAATTGGAGCGCTATGTAAAGGCAGACCAAAAAGTCCTAAACTTAAAGGTAAGGAAGAATAAAATGCACCATTTTCGGTGGTGAAATCTTGTATGCTAATAGGGTTGGGTATATTTTCCAATTTTCAAATCTTTTGTATTACTTGATTTGTATGTGGAAATATTAGAAAGAAAGTCTAGAGAGAAACTAGAAAAATTCTTATTGTTATCTTTCCACGTTTGGGCGTGGTAGAATGCAGCACCTTCTTCGATTTAACGAAGGGTTGCTAAGGATTCATCGGGTCTAATCCCTCGTCCTTTCTTTATAACATTTCAATACGTTTTTGAACTTAAAGGTGCAAATTAACTACTAATTTCTTAAACAAACAAATTTTATCGAAACTGATTCCGCAATTCCTTAAACATAATTCAAACTAAAACTATTATACGCAAAAAGTTACCGAACAAATTGCCCAGTAAATTTAAGCAGGTCTCCCCTATTTTATGATCCTTTTTGAATTAAATAAAAAGGGTCTCATTCTCTTTAGAATACATCAAAAAAGTTAATGAATTTGGCGCTTTTTTTTCAGCTTTCAAACCCATATCGGTAATACCGAATCTAGGATCTATCAATTCATTTGTTGGTGGCGGATTGTTTCTTTTCGCTCTCAAATTTTTCAATGTAGAAAATCTTTTCGTTAAGTAGTTTGCTATGCTCATGATATTTAAGTTTTAGTTAGTTCTCGTTTTTAAATCTTTATTATTGTTTGTTTATTATTTTGTTAAGGCAACCAAATGAAATAAAAAAACCCTTTTGGGTTTTGATACCAAAAGGGTTTAAGTTTTTTTGAACTTATAAATACTTTTGGAATCAACAGACGTGTACGCAAATATGTGCGACATTAAACATTTTGTTCATCTGTAGGGATTTATTCATCTTTGATTTACTTGCTATTTTAAAAAATTCTTGCATTTGTTTAATTTTATAAGCTTCTCGAAACTATTGAATACCTTTTTCTTATTCTTCTTTTACAATTCACAAGAAACCAATTCATTCAACGGTCTTATCCGATGTACCTCAACTATTGGTTATTATTAAATCTTATCTTTTCGATAGTTTTAGGTTTTACAAATATGCGAATATTTTCTTGATAACACAAGTGAGAATCAGCAAATTAATTTAAAAAAACGTTAAAAAACAGCATTTAAACGTTAAAAAACATCTTACAAAAACCACAATTTAACGTTTTGCAGTAAAAACCTACATAACTCGTCTAAAACTTTCTTTTTTCAATATACCAAAGAACTACTTAAACCTATTGCTTTTTACACCAACCAAACTGCCTCTTTCATTTTAATTTTCTCCGCTACTTTCAAAATATCCGCTATTACTCCTCTCGAAATAGCTTGCTTACCTGCTGACGCACCCTGAATAACAATAGGAACATCCCCATAGGATTGTGTATAAATTTCTAAAATAGTATCCGAACCTTTTAATTGTCCGAGAGCTGAAGTAACTGGTTCCGAAACCAATCTAACCGCTAAAGTATTTTCCTCCAGATCGAATTCCCCTACAAATCGCAAAACACGATGATCCGCTTGGGTTATTTTAGTAATTTTAAAAGACGTATCGACCGACTCTTTATTAAGGATGCCGTTCTTCTTCAGATGCTCCTCTTTAATAAGGGGACTAATTTTTACATCAGAGAGCTCGAAATCCTTCCCAATTTCTCGGGTTAAAATCAATAGTTTTTTCGCCGTATCGTTTCCAGACAAATCTTCCGTAAAAGTAGACCGCATTAATCCCAGTAGACTGGCATCTTTTAAAATGGACGAAAAAGCAGTTTCCTCAGCTGAAAATCGATTAAATACATAACTCAAATTATCAGAGAAAACCCCTCTTATCTTGGTGATCTTTTCCCCTGAAGAATACAAATCTCTGAGCGTTTGCAAAACCGGAAATCCTGTATCTATTGATGTTTCATATAAAAACTCTTTGTCATACTTCTTTAGATTTTCTCTGATCTCTTTGTACAACGCTATAGGTAGTGTATTGGCTTTTTTATTCACCGCCACTATATTAAACCCATTTTGAATTAACGTATTATAATGGTGAATCAGCTCATCGCTGGCCGTAGCATCCACAGCAATTAAGTTCTCAAATTCATTTTCTTTAGCAAAGGCAACAATATCTTCTACTTTAAAAGGAACTGCTAATCGCCTAAAATTGGTTTCCCAAGCATAACCTAACCCTTCTTTCTCAAAAAAAGCTACGGTCGAATTCGTAATCACCGGAAAATGAAAATCAACATTGTTACTTTTCAGAAAAAAGTCCTGGCTTTCGATGATTTGATTAATTAAAGTGCTTCCAATATTTCCGATTCCAAAAAGGACAATATTTATTTTGAGCTTTGACATAAATTTAATTTTTAAAATCCCATCTAGATTAATTGAAGTCTATAAGTCACAACAGTACCTAAACCACTAAAGTAGCTTCGCTTTATCATGCGCTTTTATCACCTATAGGACTTAAAATACTTAATGACCTCCATTCCTATACTGAATCTCTTTATAAAAAATCACCTCTAGCAAACTCACATTGCTAAAGGCAATTTTTAAACAAAAAACAAACAAAAACTTAATTTTTAATACTGTATTGAGATTGTGCAACGCTTATAAAAACAGCTTTCAAATCGGCAATTAAATCGCTAATATCCTCGATTCCAACCGAAAGTCGGATTAAGTCTTTAGAAACCCCTGTAGCAACTTGCTCTTCATCCGTTAATTGCTGATGTGTTGTACTAGCAGGATGAATAATCAGTGATTTTGTATCCCCAATGTTTGCCAATAAGGAGAATAATTGGGTTTCATCGGCCACTTTTTTAGCCGCTTGAAAACCTCCTCTTAATCCAAAAGTAACAATACCACTTTGTCCCTCTGGCAGATACGCCTGAGCTAAATCATAATATGGACTAGATTTCAATCCTGGATAATTCACCCATACCACCTCATCTTGTTGCTCCAGCCACTGCGCTAAAGCCAACGCATTTTCACTGTGTTTTCTAATTCGGATAGGCAATGTTTCTAAACCTTGAATGATTTGAAAGGCATTAAATGGACTTAATGCCGAACCAAAATCACGCAATCCCTCAATTCTTGCTTTTGCAATAAAAGCAGCATTTCCTAAAGCTTGATGGTAGATCAATCCATGATATCCTGCCGAGGGCTCTGTAAATTCAGGAAATTTTCCGTTCGCCCAATCAAAGGTCCCAGCATCCACGATCACCCCTCCTAATGAAGTTCCGTTTCCTGAGATGTATTTGGTTAAGGAGTGAATCACAATATTCGCTCCATGCTCTATGGGTTTTAATAAATACGAAGTAGCTACAGTATTGTCTACAATAAAGGGTACTTGAAGACTTTTGGCTACTACCGAAATCCCTTTCAGATCCAACACATCTAATTTTGGATTCCCCAAAGACTCAATAAAAATAGCCTTTGTATTTTCCTTGGCTGCTTTCTTGAAATTCTCTGGCTGGGAAGGATCAACAAAAGTGGTCGTAATCCCCAAACGTGGCAGCGTTACTTTTAACAGGTTATAGGTCCCTCCATACAAACTGTTCGAAGCCACAATATGATCCCCTGCTTTTAACAAGGTTAACAAAGTGGTACTAATTGCCGCTGCTCCAGATGCTGTAACCACTGCTCCAATTCCACCTTCAAGTGCCGCCAGTCGTTGTTCCAAAACATCATTGGTCGGATTGTTTAATCGGGTGTAAATAAATCCGGCTTCAGCAAGACCAAACAAATTGGCGGCATGATCCGAATCATTAAAAACATAAGAAGAGGTTTGATAAATAGGTACAGCTCTAGTGCTACCATTTTTTGTTACATCATGTCCTGCGTGTAGTGCGTTTGTTGCGAATTTTTGTGTGCTCATGGTTTTATTTTTTAATTAATTAATATAATGGTGTGTTGATATGACTTTATTTTTTTTATTTAAACAAAAAGATCTTCCTCTTCGTGTAGGTACATCTGAAACAATAATGAATTTAATTCACTGGAATGCAACTCTCCTTTTAGCTTCCTTCCCTTTTTGTTTCTTTGGATAGTGCTAAATATTTTTTTTAAATCAGTTTTAGACAGTGCTCGAATCGCTGTTGAAATTTTATTTGATGTTTTCATGATTATAGTTTAAGTAGTGAAATAAAAAAAGCCCTTTCGGATGGCTACCAAAAGGGCTTATAGAACTAACTATAACAAAGATTAAATCTTTCACTTTTGGCAATAGCAAATTGGGATGCACATACACATCATCTTACAACACATCATCATTTTATTTACTATTGAATTATTCATCTTATTTATTTCTCTTATTTCCCTACCCTATTTAGTACTGCAAAAGACGAGACTTTCAATTGTCTCAACCCCCTTAAAAGTCTTAAACAGCATAAGTTAGATTTCTCTCAAAAAAAAAGCCCCTGCTAATTGCAGAGGCCTTATTGTTCTATTTTAGTTTTAGATACTAAACAATAGTGCGCTCTGCGGAAGACTCCGGCATCATGCAACACATATTTTTAATAACTAAGTTCATTTCTCTTATTGTTTTGTTTGGCAAATTTGAGAACTTTTTTCCAAACTACCAAACAAAAACAAAAATTATTTCCATTACCCTATCGAATTAGTATGATATGTTAAATTTATCCTTATAAAATTAAAAAAAACAGAACTTTAATTTGCAAATCAAAATGGTTTTATACCTTTGCAGCCGAATACAGAGGAAAAATTTGAACTGATTGCAACCTCTTCATAATGAAATGGTTCGTTATGAATACTGAAAATTAGATTTCGGTAGTAAAAAATGCTAAAGCAGAAACTCTCCTTTAGCCCTTTTTAGCAATTATTTTTTCTCACTTAATTTTAATTTAATAAATTATTATGGCTTATTTATTTACGTCAGAATCTGTTAGTGAAGGGCATCCAGACAAAGTTGCAGATCAAATTTCGGATGCATTAATTGATAACTTTTTGGCATTTGATGCTGACTCAAAAGTAGCTTGTGAAACTCTTGTTACAACGGGTCAGGTAATTTTGGCAGGTGAAGTAAAATCGAATACCTATCTAGATGTTCAGCAAATTGCGCGTGAAGTAATCCGTAAAATCGGATATACGAAAAGCGAATATATGTTTGAAGCAAATTCTTGTGGAATACTTTCAGCTATTCATGAGCAATCAGCAGATATCAATCAAGGTGTTGACAGAGCTAAGCCAGAAGAGCAAGGTGCAGGTGACCAAGGAATGATGTTTGGTTATGCAACTAACGAAACTGAAAACTACATGCCATTGGCACTGGATCTATCTCATAAATTACTACAGGAATTAGCCATTTTAAGACGTGAAAATAAGGAAATCACTTATTTACGTCCAGATGCTAAATCTCAAGTAACTTTAGAATATAGTGACGATAACAAACCAACTCGTATTGATGCGATTGTAATTTCGACTCAACACGATGATTTTGATGAAGAAGCTACTATGTTGGCTAAAATCAAAAAAGATATTATCGAAATTTTGATTCCAAGAATCATTGCTAAAAATCCAGCTCACGCTCATTTATTCAATGATAAGATCAATTACCATATCAACCCAACAGGAAAATTTGTTATTGGAGGACCTCACGGAGATACTGGTTTAACAGGAAGAAAAATCATCGTAGATACTTACGGTGGAAAAGGTGCTCACGGTGGTGGTGCATTCTCTGGAAAAGATCCAAGTAAAGTAGATAGAAGTGCTGCTTACGCTACACGTCATATCGCTAAAAATTTAGTTGCAGCTGGTGTAGCTGACGAAATTTTAGTACAAGTATCTTACGCAATTGGAGTTGCTCAGCCAATGGGTATTTTTATTGATACTTACGGAACTTCAAAAGTGAATTTAACTAATGGTGAAATCGCTAAAAAAGTAGAAGCTATCTTTGATATGCGTCCTTACTTTATCGAACAACGTTTAAAATTAAGAAATCCAATTTATAGTGAAACTGCTGCTTACGGACATATGGGAC
The DNA here is from genome assembly GCF_059882335.1 of Flavobacterium sp. OHVDL-2026-0007. NCBI lineage: Bacteria > Pseudomonadati > Bacteroidota > Flavobacteriia > Flavobacteriales > Flavobacteriaceae > Flavobacterium > Flavobacterium sp. OHVDL-2026-0007. The sequence continues at coordinate 3,643,383 of NZ_CM187612.1, read as the reverse complement.
GTACGCCAGAAACGGTAACTAAAACTTTCTCTGCCCCAGGTGGACATGTAAAAACAGTTACAGTAGAATTATTCACTTGGGAAAAACTTGATTTTGTTGACCAAGTAAAAACGGCTTTTGGATTGTAATACAATCCAAAAACATTTATATACAAAGAGAGGCTATCTACATTTTAGATAGCCTCTCTTTTATTTCAGAAAACCGTAGTTTTATCTTTCCAATTTAACATCAGGCAATGTTTTAGGACGACTGGCATCATTGGACAAAATCCACCCTGTACGATAGATCCACTCGGTCATTTTATGCAATTTTACGAAGTTAATATTTTCGGACTCATCCATCGGTGTGTGATACTGACTGTGCAAAACGCTGGTATAAAAAACCGAAGGAATTCCTTTTTTCGCATACGGCAAGTGATCCGAACGAAAATAAAAATATTCTGGATGCTCAGGTCTGTCCCAAAGTTTATCTAAATCAAATTTTGGTCCCTCTTGATTTGCCCTTTTGGCAATAGCCACTAAATCAGAAGAATTTTCATGAGGAGAAGACGAACCCAATAAAGCAGCCTGATTAACATCATTCCTTCCAATCATATCTCCGTTTAAAACCGCTACTATGGCTTGCTCAGGAACTGTCGGATGCGCCGCATACCATCTCGATCCCAACAAACCTCTTTCTTCTGAACCATGGAACACAAACAAAGAAGTTCTTTTTCCAGGTTGTTTTTTGTAAGCCCTAGCAATGGCCAACATCGCCACGCAAGTACTTGCATTATCATCAGCTCCATTATAAATAGAATCCTGACCGTATTTCTGCCTCACACCATCATGATCCTGATGCCCACTAAAAAGAACAAATTCTTTTTTTAGTTGAGGATCCGTTCCTTCAATTTTACCTACCACATTAACAGAGGGATATTTATAGGTCTCCGAAATAACTTCAGTAGACAAACGATCTGTAGTGTTTCTTAAATATTCTAATTGATCACTGTGCACCCAAAAAATAGGCATAGTAGCTCCAATTTTATCACGTAAACCCTCAATTCCGTATATCCCTCTAGTCATTTGAGGCTCTACTTGAGACCAGCTTTCTTCCGCTAATGCATCAGCCACCATGATCAGCGCCACCGCTCCCTTTTTAACGACCAGATCGTAATATTTATTTCTAACAAGACCAGGATAACGTCTGTCAAAAAGAGAAATGTCGTCTGCAATCCCTTCTTTAGAAGCTAACAACACCACTGCTTTACCTTTCACATCCGCTTTCTCAATCGTTTCTTTTGTAGCTGCCCCTAGATACACCAATGGAGCATCCACTTTAATATTGGTGGTTTCCGCTACCAAAACATCCTTCCACAATTTATATTCTTTGGATCCAATTTTAAATTTTGTATTTGGAGTCACCTGATGCCTGTACAAATCAAAAAACTGAAAAAAGGTTCCATCATCACCAGCTGGAGACATGCCCGCTTCTTTGGCTTTGTTGGCCAGCCACATTGACACTTTTAATTCATCTAAAGTTCCAGCCTCTCGACCATTAAAATGATCTCCTGCCATCTCGTACATATCTGTTCTAAGATCTTTGTCCGTAATAGCAGACACTAACGGTTTCTTAACAGCTTGCGAAAAAACAACAGTACTCCAAGCGATCAAAACGACGATCATTATATTTTTCATAGGTTTCAACTTAGTATTTCAAATTTACAAATTTACCATCAGAAACAACGGCTTATGAAAAGATTCCTGATTTCGAACCCATTGTGATTAAGCTCGCCAATCAACAACTTCTTTTTCATCACGCTAATTTGTTGTCTTTTAACGATCTTCCCCATACAAGTTCTGCCATACTTTCCGAATTTAAAGTTTCAAAAAAAAACGTTTGACAAATTCTACTACAAACACTAAATTTTAGCTATTTTTACAAGCAAAGAAATCACAAATAATAAAATCGTAAGACCGTAATGCACATAGCAATAGCAGGAAATATAGGAGCAGGTAAAACAACTCTAACCAAATTATTAGCCAAACATTTTAAATGGGAACCCCATTATGAAGACGTTGTTGATAACCCCTATTTAGATGATTTCTACCACCAAATGGAGCGCTGGTCCTTTAATTTGCAGATTTATTTCTTAAACAGCAGATTTCGTCAAGTGCAGCAAATTCGCGAAAGTGGTAAAAAAATCATTCAGGACAGGACCATATATGAAGATGCTTATATTTTCGCTCCCAACCTATATTCAATGGGACTCATGACTAGTCGTGATTTTGAAAATTACACTTCATTATTTGAATTGATGGAATCATTAGTAAAAGCACCTGACTTATTAATTTACTTAAGAAGCTCAATCCCCAATTTAGTAGGTCAAATTCACAAACGTGGACGTGATTACGAAAACTCCATTTCGATCGATTATTTGAGTCGCTTGAACGAAAGATACGAAGCCTGGGTACAAACGTATACCAAAGGAAAACTCATGATTATTGATGTTGACAACATCAATTTCGTAGACAACCCAGAAGATTTAGGAAATATCATCAATAGAATAGATGCCGAATTAAACGGATTATTCTAAAAACTAATTCATAAAAAATGCCTCTAAATTTAGAGGCATTTTTCATTTATCAATAACAGACCCTTTTACTTAAAAGCTTTAATTTTAGCCTCTACTTCAGCCTTAGTTCCTTTAAAAGTCGCTGTGGTCGTTTTTCCACCTACGGTTTTAGTAACTTTTGCCACAACTTTACCATTCTGTTCTACCATTTCAACGCGTTCAGAACCCGATTGCATTTTATATTTACTCGTATCAAAACAATCCGTTTTGGTATAAAGATATTTATCCTTTGCATCATAATGAGCCAAACATTTTGCCGTCTCCTCAGCTGAACATCCTTTTTCGAGGCACATTTGAGCGCATTCTTCTCTGGTCATAGTAGCCAATTTTGCCACATCCATTTTAGATGAATATCCTCCGGCATGCATAGTACTTTGTGCACAACAGGCCTCTTTCCCAGCCATAGCGGAAGCCGAATGCCCATCTCCTAAAATAGGGGCCATCACCAAACCAATCAAACAAGTTAATTTAATTAAAATATTCATCGATGGACCAGAGGTATCTTTAAATGGATCTCCTACCGTATCTCCAGTCACTGCTGCCTTGTGCGCATCGGAACCTTTATAGGTCATTTCTCCATTAATCATCACTCCTGCTTCAAAAGATTTCTTGGCATTATCCCAAGCCCCTCCAGCATTGTTTTGGAAAACAGCCCAAAGCACACCAGAAACGGTAACTCCAGCCATATAACCTCCTAACATTTCTGCGATTAATTGATTATTATCTCCGTAAACCAATTTCCCTAACAACACTATAGCAATAGGAAAACCAATGGTTAAAATACCCGGAAGCATCATTTCTCTCAAGGCGGCTTTAGTAGAAATTTCTACACATTTTCCGTACTCCGGTTTTCCAGTTCCTTCCATAATACCTGGAATTTCTTTAAACTGACGTCGTACTTCATACACCATATCCATGGCTGCTTTTCCCACCGAATTCATCGCTAAAGCGGAAAACACCACCGGAATCATTCCACCAACAAACAACATCGCTAAAACCGGAGCTTTAAAAATATTAATTCCATCGATACCTGTAAAAGTTACATAGGCCGCAAACAAAGCTAATGAGGTCAATGCTGCAGAAGCAATGGCAAAACCTTTTCCTGTTGCCGCTGTCGTATTTCCAACAGAATCTAAAATATCGGTTCTGGTACGAACCTCTTTTGGCAATTCACTCATTTCTGCAATTCCACCGGCATTGTCCGATATAGGACCAAAAGCATCAATAGCCAATTGCATGGCCGTTGTAGCCATCATCGCTGATGCTGCTAAAGCAACTCCATAAAAACCAGCTAGCGCATACGAAATCCAAATGGCGGCCGCAAACAGCAACACCGTTGGAAATGTAGAAATCATTCCCGTTGCCAAACCTGCAATGACATTTGTTCCTGCACCTGTTGATGATTTTTGTACGATAGCCATAACCGGTTTTGTACCTAGGCCCGTATAATATTCGGTAACAGATGAAATAGCACCACCCACTACTAATCCTACCAAAGTCGCATAAAACACACGCATGGAGGAAATCGCTTTAGATCCTTCACCAAAGAAGCTCATTTGCATGGTTTCTGGCAACATATATTGTACTAAAAAGAAACAAGCGATTGCCGTTAAAACAATCGAAACCCAGTTTCCAATATTCAATGCTTTTTGAACTTGCGCCTCTCTGGCATTATCATCGGTTATTTTCACCAAAGTAGTTCCTATAATAGAAAATAGAATTCCAAAACCAGCAATGGACATAGGCAATAAAATAGGCCCAATTCCTCCAAAAGCATCTTGAATATTTCCACCCATATCCTTAATCACGTAGTTTCCTAACACCATGGCTGCCAAAACAGTCGCTACATAAGAACCGAATAAGTCAGCTCCCATACCTGCAACGTCCCCAACGTTATCTCCTACATTATCCGCAATTGTAGCTGGATTACGAGGATCATCTTCCGGAATCCCAGCTTCTATTTTACCCACTAGATCGGCACCAACATCGGCGGCTTTTGTATAAATACCCCCACCCACTCTGGCAAACAAAGCAATAGATTCCGCACCAAGAGAGAAACCCGCTAAAGTTTCCAACACTTTGGTCATATCTTCAGATGAAGTCCACACTCCATTCATAAATACCTGAAAGAAAACAATAAAGAATCCTGTTAGACCTAAAACAGCTAAACCGGCAACCCCTAAGCCCATTACCGTTCCACCGCCAAAAGAAACCTTTAAGGCTTGTGGCAAACTCGTTCTTGCTGCTTGAGTTGTTCTAACATTTGTTTTAGTAGCAATCTTCATCCCCATATTCCCCGCTAAAGCAGAGAAAAAAGCCCCAAAAACAAAGGCTACAACGATTAAAATATGTGTAGTAGGGACAATAAATGAAACTCCAGCTAAGACCAAACTGGCACCAATTACAAAAAAAGTTAACAGGCGATATTCTGCTTTTAAAAAGGCAAGTGCCCCTTCGTAAATGTGATCTGAAATCTCTTTCATTTTGCCATCACCAGCATCTTGTTTTAATACCCAAGTCCTTTTTATTCCCATGAAAAGTAATCCTATAATTGCCATAACAATTGGCAAATAAATCATAAATAAATTCATAATATCCTAGTGGTTTTGGTTAATAGTCAATAAACTAACTAAAACGAATTTAAACAAAAAAGCAATACTCCTGACGGAGTATTGCTTTTTTTATAATAGAATAAGGACTAAAAATTATTTAATACTAAATAATCCTTCTGGTTTGTTTTCGATATCATTAAAGCGTTTTGTACACTCAGCAATGATTGCAAATGCTTCGTTTACATCTCCCCAACCTTCAACATCTACTTGTTTGTTCTCAAGATCTTTGTACACTTGGAAGAAATGCTCGATTTCTTTCAATAAGTGTGGATTAATATCTGAAAGGTTTTCTAATGAATTCCAGATTGGATCCGAAACAGGAACACAAATAATTTTTTCGTCTGGTCCTTTATCATCTGCCATATGGAAAACTCCAATAGGCTTCACTTCCATTACACATCCAGGAAAAGTTGGTTCATTTACTAAAACCAATACATCAAGAGGATCACCATCAAGAGCTAAAGTTTCAGGAATAAATCCGTAATCAGCTGGATACATCATTGAAGAGAACAACATTCTATCAAAACGCATTCTTTTGATTTCAAAATCGTACTCATATTTATTTCTGCTTCCTCTTGGTATTTCGATCAATACATCGAAAGTCGTTAGTTTGTCTGCCGTCATTTTCGTTTTTTATTATTTCTATAATTTCGATTGCAAAAGTAACTAAAGAATCCTTTTTTACAATAAAAAAACGGATGAATCTGAGCATTAACTTTTAAAAAACAGGCAATTAATAGCTGATTTTTCTATTTCGTTTGTTTAAATAATAATGCCAGAGCAAATATGTTGCATAAGATCGATACGGACTCCATGTAGAGGTATACCGTTCCATCTCTTCTTTACTGTGAATATCAAGCAATTCCTTGATTGTATTCACAATGGCAATATCACCCAGGGGGATTAAATCGGGTTCTTGCAGGCAGAACATCAAATAAATATCGATAGTCCAATTTCCGATTCCCTTTAATCTTAGCAGTTCTTCCCTAACTTGCTGTGCCGATTTAGTACCTAGACTTTCAATATCCAATTCTTTACTTAAGACTGTCTGGGCTAAAATTTTAATATAAGTAGCTTTCTGCCGACTTACGCCAAGAAGTCTAAACTCCTGCTCTGACAAAACCACCATACATTCGGGACTACAAGCAGTATGGGATTTAATTTTCAAAAATGTGGCTTTGGCCGAATCTATAGACACCTGCTGTTCGAGAATTAACAACACCAACGTTTCAAAACCCTGAGGGCGTTTTGGGATTGGAGGCAATCCATATTTCGAGATAATTTCTTGAAATATTGGATTTTGGGTAGACAGAAAATCGATAGCTTCTTGCATGGTGTTGATTTCAGTTTCAAAAAGCCATCTGTACAGGACAGCCCTTTGAGCATAATTAAAAGTACGCAAAAAAAATAGTTTACGCATAAAAAAAACACCAACTCATTAAGCTACATAACTTAATGACTTGGCGTTTATTCGAAACGATCGAAAAATTTTGACCTTCCTTAAACTGATGATGTTGCTTTTAGAAATAGAATCCGAAAGATCCTTTTACAGCAAATTTATTGGCATCAGGCGTATTCAAATAACTTCCTCTCCAAGAAAAATCAATACGGAACACTTTGAAGATATTTCCGATCCCAGCATTGTATTCCCAATACACATTCTCTGGAGCAACATAGACCTGATCTGAAGCATTTAAAGCTCTGTTAGCGTCTGAAATAGTTCCATAAACCCCTTTTACTCCCACAAACTCTCTCCAATTTAATTTCCTCATAAAGGGGATTCTGGAAAACAATCTTCCTCCAAAATCATGATTCCATTGCAGGGTGGTATACTGATCCGTGATAAACTCGTAGAAATTCAGATTACTAAAGGTATTTTCAATGGTAAAATAAGTCTGATTTCCTGGAATCACACTCATTAACCCTAAAGGTATTGTACCAAAAGTTTTTCCAGTCTCCAAAATGATATTCGACCTACCCAGAGCACCAATTATAATTGGTTGCTTGTAGAACAATTGTACCTTTTCATACGCAAAATCACTATCTAAAACACCTTTAAGACCATAACTAAAATTAACAAAGAAATGACTAAAAGGACTGTCTACCAGATTACGCTCTACCCCAAATCCAATGGTTTTACGGTTGGGCATGTATTCGAATTGAACATTCGCTTCAAATTGTTTTACCGCACTTGCTACTACTCCAGTAGAATTAGTTGTCGTTGGCAAAGTCGTATAATAATCCAAGCTGAAGGTCTTTGAGGCTGATTCTAATGTTCGATAAGAAATCCCCGTTTGAACCACAAAGTTTTTCACAGGCTCCATTTCAACAGAGACACTAGTCAAATTAATATTGGTCAACTTCCCATTACTGCCCGTAGTAAACAAGGCAGAAGACGCGAAACTTCGACCTAAAATATCATTTGTAGTGGTTAAACTAGCTCCTATTTGTTCTATATCACGCCTGTTTCCTCCTGATACAATAACTCGATTTTTCTTATCGACCATCCATTTTCCAGAGAAACCGTACTTAAACTTATTATCATCAAAACCGTAAGCGGTATAGGCTTGAATACGCCATGGATCATTCGGTCCAAAATAAGTTCGCCCTCCTGCCCTAAGCCTTAAACCTTCTACCTCATTATAACCAAAGGTCGAGAAAATGGGTCCGAAATCAAAATTCTTGAATTCCACATAACCACTTCCCAAGATCGATACTAAACTATAAAGCTGCTTAAATCTTTTAACCGTTTGCAAGGTATCCAACATTTTATAAACACCTTGTTCGTCTTTATTGAGTTTCTCAAATCGATTCTCTTCCCAAAATTCATTGCTTTTATTGTACACTTCGTTGTCAATATAATTGACTTCATCTTTGTAAAAACTTTCGGGTTTACTGATATTGAATTTATGATCCCTATATAAGGTCGTTCGTTTTCCATAAACGCCTTTAGAACTTTCTTTTTTATTCAACGCAAAATCGGACATCATATAATCACGTGTCAATAGGAAGACAGAATCATTTTCTACCGCGAATTCTTGTTCAATATAAATGTCTTTTACCCAGTTAATATTGGCACTTTTGGTCACTGCCATGTTTATTTTCTTAATAGCAAAAGTGGTATCATTTACCCAAAAATCTCCTTTAAAAGTCAATTCGTTTTTACGTCTTGGATAAAAAACAATGTTATAACACCATTTTTTATCAATATAAGCACTGTCTTTTAGGACATAATTATACACATCAATCCCTGTTTTTGATAATGGACTCGTAAAGCTTTTATCAAAAAATTTAAGATGGTTATCATAAATATTGTAGTCTGAATACAGGTCTTTTACAAATGATAGAATTTGTTGATTCCCATTAAAACCAGAGGTTTTATTTCCCGTAATATTTTCTTTTGTTTTCTTTAATTTATTATCACCGTAAACATCATACAATGATTCACTGATAAAAATAGGCAAATACGTCTTCCCAGTAACCTCTGATGTATCCACATGTTGAAACACAAACTCCATTCCTTTGAAGAGTTTGTTTTTCATAAAAGCACTGTCAATTGTGTTCATATCAAACTCAACTTTCTCGTACTTTTGCATTTGATATTGATTGAATTGGTACAGACCGTTTTTACGTTTCCTCTCCCATATTTTCCTCAATATATCAAGTGCAGGATTATTCTTTTTAGATGTTTTCCCTGTAAAGATTACCACTTCATTGAGTGCTTCAGCTTCACTCAAAACAATTTTAAAATCGTAATTAACGGATTTGTCTAAGGTCACTTCTCTGTCTGAAAATCCAGCCGAACTCACCAGTAAAGTGGTGTAGGTGATTGGCGATTCTAAATAAAAACGTCCGTCTTCATTAGAAACTATTCCTGTATTGGATCCTTTAAAAACAATATTAGCAAAGGGAACAGGTTGATTCGATTTATCCAAAACAATTCCGCTCACTTTAGTTTGTGCAGTAACCATATTTGCGAGAGCAAATACAAAAAACAAGCTGAGTAAAATTATCTTTTTCATAATCTAGCAAAAAAAAACTTCATCAATAAATATGACTGATGAAGTTTTATAAGTATGGTTAAATTGACTATTTGTACATTACTTTCTTAACTGCTTTTACTACATCGCCAGCGTTTGGCAACCAGTCTTTAAGCAATACAGGAGAGTAAGGAGCAGGAGTATCTGCAGTCGTAATACGTTGAATTGGCGCATCAAGGAAATCGAACGCCTGTTCTTGTACGATATAGGTGATTTCAGAAGAAATACTAGCGAATGGCCAAGCTTCTTCCAAAATTACTAAACGGTTTGTTTTCTTAACAGACTTTAAGATTGCCTCATTATCCATTGGACGAACTGTTCTTAAATCGATGATTTCACATGAAATCCCCTCTTTAGCCAATTCATCTGCAGCAATAAAAGCTTCTTTGATAATTTTACCAAAAGATACGATAGTTACATCTGTTCCTTCACGTTTGATATCAGCAACTCCTAGTGGAATAGTGTATTCTCCGTCTGGCACTTCACCTTTATCACCATACATTTGCTCAGATTCCATAAAAATTACAGGATCATTATCACGAATGGCAGCTTTTAAAAGTCCTTTTGCATCATAAGGAGTTGAAGGCACAACCACTTTAAGACCTGGAGTATTTGCAAACCAGTTTTCTAAAGCTTGAGAGTGTGTTGCTCCTAATTGACCTGCAGAAGCAGTTGGTCCACGAAAAACGATAGGCACATTAAATTGTCCACCTGTCATTTGACGCATTTTAGCAGCATTATTTATAATTTGATCAATACCTACTAAACAGAAGTTGAACGTCATATACTCAACAATAGGACGACAACCATTCATAGCTGATCCTACTGCAATTCCTGTAAAACCAAGCTCAGCAATAGGAGTATCAATTACTCTTTTTTCACCAAACTCAGCAAGCATTCCTTTTGAAGCTTTATATGCTCCATTATATTCTGCTACTTCTTCGCCCATTAAATATATGGATTCATCGTGACGCATCTCTTCGCTCATCGCTTCGCAAATGGCCTCTCTAAATTGTATTGTTCTCATATTTATATTGTATGTTGAATTTTCTGAAAAGCAAAAATAAATATTTTAAATAACTTAAATGCATAAATTAGGTTTAAAATCACAAGAACTTACCCCCCTACTAAGGTTTTAACTTTTCCAAAACACATCCCTTGGCTGGCGAAATCGATATAATGAAGATGGTTCTGCCATGAATTGAGTGGATTTTGTATTTTCAGCAGAAAAAGATAACAGAAATTTTTTTAAGAAGCTACTGAATTTTGGTACCAAATAGAAAGTTAAAAAAATCGATTTCTTTGGTTTGTACTTGGGGATTTTTTGCATTGATATAGGCCCTTTACTATGTGAATTATCATCCTAAATCCGAATCAGATTTGAGCTGAAGAGCAGTTTCATATTACCTAAAGGAATTATCTTTCAGAATATTGTGCAATTGCTTTGTAATTACCCTGAGCAGTGAGACAAGTATCAAATAAGCCCCATTTACTCCCCCTTTCTGTAAGCCTCTATAAGAAACAATTTCATATCTTTATCTATTATTTATTAAATGAACATCCCTTAAATAGGACCAACCAACACTACCATTACCAATGATTGAGTAAAAGATTATCATTGATTTTTCTTAATCCCCTTTCGCATATAACAAATAATTTCTAAAATTTGACATTTTGCGAAATCGTAATAGCTTTTAAAATATTATGCGTGCATAGTATAATTATTCCAAATTAAATTCTAAATTTGTAAAAGTATATAACCAACATAAAAAACCCACTTATGAAAATATTAGTTTGCATCAGTCATGTACCTGATACTACTTCAAAAATTAACTTTTCCAATGGTGATTCAGAATTTGATACCAATGGTGTACAATATGTAATTAATCCTAATGATGAGTTTGGTCTAACACGCGCAATTTGGTTTCAAGAGCAACAAGGCGCTACAGTAACAGTGGTAAACGTTGGAGGACCTGACACTGAACCAACTTTACGTAAAGCATTGGCTATTGGTGCTAACGAAGCAATTCGTATCAATGCTAACCCAACAGATGGTTTTTTTGTTGCCAAACAATTGGCTGAAGTAATTAAAAACGGTGGTTATGACTTAGTGATCGCTGGAAAAGAATCTTTAGATTATAATGGAGGAATGGTTCCTGGAATGATTTCTGGAATTTTAGGTGCTAACTTTTTAAACTCTTGTACAAACATAACAGTTGACGGTAACAACGTGAAAGCAGTTCGTGAAATTGACGGTGGAAAAGAAACAGTAAGCACTACCTTACCTTTAATTATTGGGGGGCAAAAAGGACTTGTTGAAGAAAAAGATTTACGTATTCCCAACATGAGAGGGATTATGACAGCAAGAACAAAAGTACTTACTATTTTGGAGCCAATTGACGCTCCAGTAAATACTAAAGCAGTAAAATTTGAAAAACCAGCTCCAAAATCAGCAGTAAAATTAGTCGCTGCCGATAATTTAGATGAGTTAATCAATTTATTACACAACGAAGCAAAAGTGATCTAATAATCCGTATTGAATAGCTGTTTTCAGTTCCCAAACTGCAAACCTGCCCCGAGAGCTTTGCTCAAACAGGCGAAGCAAACTTCAAACTTTTAAACCAAAAAATCATGTCAATATTAATATACGCAGAATCTGCAGAAGGAAAATTTAAAAAGGTAGCTTTTGAATTGGCATCATACGCTAAAAAACTTGCCGAATCATTAGGAACAACCGTTACCGCATTAACAATCAATACAAGTGATGTTAGCGAACTGTCGAAATACGGAGTTGACAAAGTCCTTAAAGTAACCAACGACAAATTAGCTGGTTTTACCGCTAAGGCATATGCCGATGTCATCAAACAAGCAGCACAAAAAGAAAGCACAAAAGTAGTATTACTATCTTCAAGTACAGACAGTATTTACCTTTCCTCATTAGTTGCAGTAGCACTAGAGGCTGGTTTTGCTTCAAACGTGGTGGGCTTACCTCTAAGCACCTCTCCTTTTCAAGTAAAAAGAAATGCTTTCTCTAACAAGGCGTTTAATATTACTGAAATCAATACGGACGTAAAAGTTCTTGGTTTAGCTAAAAACTCTTATGGAATTTTTGAAAATGCTGGATCAGCAACTGAAGAAGATTTTAACCCTAGCATTGGAGATAATGACTTTGGCGTAAAAGTAGAATCAGTAGAAAAAGTAACTGGAAAAGTTTCCATTGCAGACGCTGATGTTGTCGTTTCTGGTGGTCGTGGATTGAAAGGTCCAGAAAACTGGGGATTGATTGAAGATCTAGCTGCAGTTTTAGGAGCAGCTACTGCTTGTTCTAAACCCGTTTCTGACTTAGGCTGGAGACCTCATAGCGAACACGTTGGACAAACAGGAAAACCTGTTGCCACAAATTTATATATTGCCATTGGAATCTCAGGAGCCATTCAACACATTGCGGGTATCAACTCTTCAAAAGTAAAATTAGTAATCAATAACGACCCTGAAGCACCCTTCTTTAAAGTAGCGGACTACGGAGTAGTTGGAGATGCCTTTGAAATTGTACCCCAACTAATTGAGAAATTAAAAGCCTTTAAAGCTCAACATTCTTAATTTAAAAATTCTCTTTAAAAATATAGCTACCTAAAAATAAGATAATCGTATCTTTGCTTTAGGTAGCTTTTTTGTTCCATATTTTTTGATTAAAATTGCACCTTTATTTTTCAATCAAAAAAAGTATTAAAATGAGGCATTAATTGCCCTTTTTACCCACATATATGAGTCTAGTAAAATTATCCATAAAAGGAATATCATACAGCCAAACTCAAAATGGCGCTTATGCCTTGATTTTGAATGAAGTTGATGGTGAACGAAAATTACCTATAGTAATTGGCGCTTTTGAAGCCCAGTCCATTGCTATTGCCTTAGAAAAAGAGATCAAACCTCCTCGCCCTTTAACACACGATTTATTCAAAAACTTCGCAGAAAGATTTGACATCGTAGTAAAACAAGTGATCATTCACAAATTGGTAGATGGCGTTTTTTATTCGAGTTTAATTTGTGAGAGAGATAAAATTGAAGAAATCATTGATGCTAGAACATCAGATGCTATTGCATTGGCCCTACGCTTTAATGCTCCGATTTTTACTTATAAAAACATTTTAGATAAAGCCGGTATTTATTTAAAATCAAATACAGCCGAAACAGACCCAGGGTCTCAGGAGATCGACGATGTACTTTCGAATCCAGAAACTTTTGGACATGAAGAAGAGAGCAATCAATCTGGCGACATATACGCTAAACATAGCCTTCAAGAATTAAACGAGCTTTTAGATCTAGCCGTTTCTCAGGAAGACTATGAAAAGGCAGCAAAAATTAGAGACGAAATCTCAAAAAGAGAATCTTAATTGTTTACTCGTCGTTTTGTTTAACTGCTTAATCAAACAAACCATAAACGAGTAAAAGAATACATTATAAATGAAACAATACTTAGATTTAGTACAGCATGTTTTAGAAAACGGCTGTCAAAAAGGAGACCGTACTGGGACAGGAACAAAAAGTGTTTTTGGCTACCAAATGCGTTTTGATTTAAGTGAAGGTTTCCCAATGGTAACCACCAAAAAACTACACTTAAAATCTATCATTTACGAATTGCTTTGGTTTTTAAAAGGAGACACCAACATCAAATATCTTCAAGAAAACGGAGTTAAAATTTGGGATGCATGGGCAGATCCTCAAGGGAATCTAGGACCTGTTTACGGCCACCAATGGCGCAATTGGAATAGTGAAGAAATTGATCAAATTACTGAATTAATTACCGAACTAAAGACAAATCCAAATAGCCGTAGAATGCTGGTTTCAGCATGGAACCCTTCTGTTTTACCAGACACGACTAAATCATTTGAAGAGAATGTAGCCAATAACAAAGCAGCACTACCGCCTTGTCATGCTTTTTTTCAGTTTTATGTAGCAAGTCCTGACCTTGAAAAAGGAGAAACAAAAGGAAAATTATCCTGTCAATTATACCAACGAAGTGCTGATATATTTTTAGGAGTTCCCTTTAACATTGCTTCCTATGCTTTGTTAACCATGATGATTGCTCAAGTATGTGATCTAGAAGTAGGCGAATTCATTCATACTTTTGGCGATGCACATATCTATAACAATCATTTTGAGCAATTAGAATTGCAATTAACACGTGAACCAAAACCATTGCCAAAAATGATTTTGAATCCCGAAATTAAAAACATATTCGATTTTGACTACAATGACTTTACCCTTTTAGATTACGAGCCACATGCTGGTATCAAAGGCAGCGTTGCTGTATAATAAATAAAAAAAATCCGCTAAGCGGATTTTTTCATACAACTAAAACACTATTTTCACTTCCAGCAAAATCATTCCATCGATAAGAATCCGCCTCAGGATCATTCACATACAAACCATCGATTATATACTTAAACTCATAAATGCTATCTTTAACCAAGTCATAAGTAACTTTAAAAGTTCCATTTTTTAACTTACTCAAAGTCCCTTCTTCCACATTCCAATTATTAAAATCCCCGACTACTGCGGCTGAATTAGCATTTTTTGCATCGACAGAAAAAGTAACCTTACACACTGGTTTGGTTTTGATAAATTGCTTCTTTAAAGACATAACTATTTCGTTTTTAGATTCATAGACCAAATTACTCAAAATCATTCAAACCGTCAACACACTACTATCCGATTTATCATAATATCAAAAAGACGTCTCTTTTTTAATTACATCACTATTTTAAAGCAGTAAATTTTCTACATTTCAAATCTACACCACCTTATGACTTAAATATTGTAGCTTCAAAATAGGGTCTTTTCAAAATAAATTCTAACTTTATAACCTCATTTATATCTTATGGAAAAAGAAGTACACGAACAATACGAATATGCCAGAAGAAGGATTAGACAAAAGAAGGTCCTATATTTTCATTTTGTACTTTTTCTATTAGGAAGTTTATTTTTATTTATTGCCGATAGATTTTTTGATTTTGGCGCCAACACAGCACAAAATTGGTGCCTTTGGGGCATAACCATCTGGTTCTTCCTCTTTATCCTACACTTTATAAAAGTCTATATTACCGATAGATTCATGAATAAAAAATGGGAAAGAGAACAAATTGATAGACTTGTTGCTTTGCAACAAAAAAGAATCAATCAATTGGAATCCAAAATAACTGAGGAGGAGACCCAAAATAAAATTTAGCTTCACAGACCATGATTATAATGATAGCGGCTGTTGCCGAAAACAATGCTCTAGGAAAAAACAATGAACTAGTTTGGCACTTACCAAATGATTTCAAGAGATTCAAATCACTTACTACAAACCACCATATTATTATGGGTAGAAAAACTTTTGAGAGTTTTCCTAAACCACTACCCAATAGAGTACACATTGTGATTACCCGTCAGACCGATTATAAACCAGAAGGCTGTATTGTGGTCAACAGTATCGAGGAAGCCATTGCGTTATGCCCAAAAGACGAAGATTCTTATATCATTGGAGGAGGTGAAATTTATACTTTGGCCTTACCCTATACCGACATTATAGAACTCACCAAAGTTCACCATACTTTTGACGCAGATGCTTTCTTTCCAAGAATCAGCAAAAGCGAATGGAAGCTTGTAGAGTCTGAAGAAAATTTTAAAGATGAAAAACATCTTTACGACTATACCTATGAAACGTATATCAAGCTATAAAAACAATCGTTTTTATAGCTTTTATTTTTACTCCCCTTGTTTTCGTGAAAAATTAATATGAACTACTCCCTATTTTAGGTCGTTTACAAACCAAAAAAACACTTATTCTATCTCTGTAATACGGTACAATAGCCTTCATTTAATACTCTCTGACAACACATTTACTTTAACATTTAAAAAACGCAATTACAGTTAAGCTAGATTGTTTATATTTGCGTAAATAAAAATAATGTCTGAAAAAATCACCCCATATAAAAACTCTTCTTTAGGTAAAAAAGAGCAAGTTGCCCAAATGTTTGATAATATTTCGGGGAACTATGACAATTTAAATCGTGTCATTTCATTTGGTATTGACACCAAATGGCGAAAAAAAGTATTAAAAATAGTTTCGGATGCCAAACCTAAAATCATTCTTGATATTGCAACTGGAACTGGTGACTTAGCCATCTTAATGGCCCAAACCAATGCGGAAAAAATCATTGGCCTAGACATTTCAGCAGGAATGCTTGAGGTTGGAAAAAAGAAAATCGAAGAAAAGAAATTATCAAATATCATTGAACTAGTTTTAGCAGATTCTGAAAAAATGCCTTTCCAGGACAATTATTTCGATGCTATAACAGTCGGTTTTGGCGTACGAAATTTTGAACATTTGGAAAAAGGTTTTGCCGAAATCTTACGAGTTTTAAAACCAAATGGTGTATTTGTCATTTTAGAAACTTCAGTGCCAGACAAAACACCTTACAAACAAGGTTATAAATTCTACAGCAAGAACATCCTCCCTATTATAGGTAAATTGTTTTCTAAAGACAATTCTGCTTATGGTTACTTATCTGAATCTGCTGCCGTTTTCCCATATGGAGAAGCGCTCAACAATATTTTAAGAAAAACGGGGTTTATAGATGTTGTGGCTATGCCTCAAACTTTTGGAGTAGCAACCATTTATTCTGCATCTAAAAAATAGTATGAAAAAAATTGTAGTCTTACTTTTATTAGTCTTAACGACCAACGGATATTCGCAATTTGCTAAAAGTATGTTTAGCAAAGATCCTATTATCAACCTTGAAAACTGGCAACAACAACGTCTTTACTTCGGGTACTACTTAGGATTCAACAGTTTTGACTTTAAATTTGATTACAAAGAGGTTACCCCTCAAGACATTCAAGTAAAAAAGACAACGGGTTTTAATGTTGGTGTTGTAGCGGATTTACGTCTACAAGAATATATTAATTTACGCTTTGAACCTGGCTTGTATTACACCAAACGTGATTTATACTTTCCAGGAATAGGCAACACACCTAAAGATTACTTAAGAGAAGTAAACAGCACCTATATTCACTTCCCTTTATTATTAAAATTCTCTTCTTTGCGTACCGGAAATGTTCGTCCCTATTTAGTAGGCGGAGTATCCACCACCCTAAATCTATCCAGCAACTCAAAATCTCTGGATGACAACTTTGAAGGGAAATTTAGAGTAAAACCATGGACCGCAGCTTATGAATTAGGCTTTGGAATTGATATTTTCACCGAATACTTCATCTTCTCTCCTTCTATTCGAGGAATGTTTGGTATCAGTGATGAATTAATTCGTGACAATCCAGAAAAGGGAGCGAGTGCTTGGACAGACAACATTGATTCTATGAAATCAAGAGCACTTTTAATTAATTTCACGTTTCATTAAAACAAAAAACTAACTATTACGTTTAAACTCACTAAGGATAATTGCTGTTGCGGTAGCTACATTTAAACTTTCTGTTTTTTGTAGGTCTCCAAATCTAGGAATACTGAGTCGGCTTGTAACTGTTTTTTCAATCTCTGCCGAAATACCATTGGCTTCGTTACCCATAATAATGATTCCGCTTTCGGGTAAAGTCGATTGATAAATGTTTTCGCCGTCCATAAAAGTTCCAAAAACAGCTAGTTTTGTTTGCGCAATAAACGTTTTCAAATCAACATAATTTACGTTTACTCTAGCAATAGACCCCATTGTAGCTTGCACTACCTTTGGATTATAAATATCAACGGTTTCTTTAGAACAAATAATTTGTTTGATACCAAACCAATCACAAAGACGTAAAATCGTTCCTAGATTTCCAGGATCACGAATATCGTCTAATGCTACGATCAAACCCGAGTCGATTATTTTATTTTCGGCAGGAATTTTGAATACCGCTAAACATGAATTTGGAGTGGATAAAGCACTTATTTTTTTAAGTTCTTGCTCATCAATTAGGGTTCGTTTTGAAGACGGAACCAGTTCAAAATCATTTAGAGTTGTATACAAATGTTCCAACTCAAAATTAGATTGCAACAATTCTTGAATTACTTTTACGCCTTCGGCAAAAAATAATTGATTTGCAAAACGTTGCTTTTTTTGATGTAAACTTGATATTAGTTTTATTTGGTTTTTACTAACCATAAAATAATGTACTTTTGAATTAAATATTTAAGAACACTTGAAAAAGAATTCCACAAAAATAGCAGCATTTATTCTAATAGCAATATTTATTTGCGCTTGTAATGCTGTAAAAAGAGTTCCGGACGGAAAAAAACTTCTTATAAAAAACAATATTCTTGTAAATGGCAAGCCCACTAATGATGAAACGGCATTCAATCAAATGTACCAAAAACCCAATGGTACTTTATTAGGCTACAAATTACGTCTGAATTTATACAATTTAGCCAATCTGAATCCAGACTCTACTTATCAGGCAAAATTCAAAAACCATCCAGGTAAATACGAGCGCCAATCCAAAATATTATCCGCCAAACAAGTAGACCGCTTAGGACAATCTTTTCTATACAAAGGCATTCATGAATTTTTAAAAAATACAGGAGAAGCGCCTGTCATTATTGATACGACAAAAACAAAAAAATCACTGTTGCGTTTGAAATTTTACTATTTCAACAATGGTTATTTTAACGTAATGACCGACTATACTATTGACAGTATAGCCAAAAAGAAAGCCAAAATAAACTACAACATCACCACCGGTACCGCTTACACTTTAGATACCATTAAAACTACCATTTTAACACCAGCCTTAGACTCATTATACAAAGAAATCAATGAACCTAGCTTCTTAAAATCAGGAAATCAATACAAAATCAATGATTTCGAGCAAGAGAAAAATCGCGTTACGACGTATTTTAGAAATCATGGCGCATATTATTTCCAACCTACTTATGTCACTTTTGACATCGATACCATTGGCAAAAAAAACAAAGCCGATGTGAATCTAATCATCAACAACAATAGTATTCAGGAAAAAGATTCTTCTCGAACAGAACCTTTCAAATTATACAAAATAAGTGATGTTAATATCTATACCGATTATTCGGCTGCAAATGCCAAAGGTAAAATCAACGATAGCGTTACCTATAATAATTTTAATCTCTACAGCTACAAAGAATTAAAATACAAGCCTCGTGCTATTACAGATGCTATTTTCATTACTAAAGGAAGTACTTTTGCCGATTTCAGAACAACGCTTTCTTCGCGTTATTTAAACAATCTTAAAATTTTCAATTATCCTTCCATTCAATACGAAGTAGATAAACGCGATCCAACAGCCCAATCTCTGATTGCCAATGTGTATTTGACCCCAAGGAAAAAATATAGTTTTGGTGCTAATTTTGACGTAACGCACTCTAATATTCAGGATTTCGGAATAGGAGCCAGCATCTCAGAAACCATTAGAAACGTTTTTAACAGAGCCGAAACCTTAGAAATCTCTACACGTTTAAACTTAGGCTCCTCCAAAGACATGGCCAATCCGAACAACAATTTCTTTAACGTTTCGGAATACGGTGTGGATCTAAAGCTTAATTTCCCAAGAATATTACTGCCGTTTGGAACCGAAAAGATTATTCCAAAAAGTATGATCCCTTCCACTTCAATTGCAGCGGGTTTCTCCAAACAAAGAAACATTGGTCTGGATAAAGAAAATTTTACTGGAGGTATCGCTTACAATTGGACTCCTAAACGACATAATAGCGTACGATTTGACCTATTGAACGCTCAGTTTGTCCGCAACTTAAATCCTGATAATTACTTTAAGGTATATACTTCTTCCTACAAAGAATTGAACAATATTGCCAATGTGTACAATACTAATCCAGACTATTTCAATAGTCCAGAAGACCGAAACCTTAAAATCACAGAAGGAACTACTGGATTCACCCAAGACGTTTTAAGCGGAAACACCCTACTAAACCCCTCTGATCCTCAATATAAGGACGTAGAAGGTATTGAAGAAAGAAGAATCCGTTTAACAGAAAACGACTTTATCTTAGCGACAAGTTATACCTTTACTAAAACCACTAAAAAAGATCTAGCGGACAACACTTTTTATCAATTCAAAACTAAAATAGAATCCGCAGGAACCTTATTATCAGCAGTTTCCTCTGTCGCGAACTTACCCAAAAACGCAGCTGGAAATCATGAAATATTCAACTTAGAATATTCCGAATATATTAAAACAGAATTTGATTATATTAAACACTGGGATTTTGGAAAAGAAAAAGTATTAGCCGTAAGAAGCTTTTTCGGAATTGCAATTCCTTTTGGTAATTCCGATTATATCCCCTTTTCAAGAAGTTATTACTCTGGAGGTTCTAACGACAACCGTGCGTGGCAGCCTTATGCATTGGGACCAGGAAGTACCGATGCCGTCAATGACTTTAATGAGGCGAACATGAAAATTGCCATGAGTGCTGAATTTCGATTCAAAATTTTTGGTGACGTAAAAGGAGCTATTTTTGCAGACGCTGGAAATATCTGGAATGTTCTGGACAATGTCACCGATGAAAAGGCCAAATTTTCTGGCATAAACGATTTAAAAGAAATTGCATTAGGTTCTGGATTTGGTTTACGATACGATTTAAGTTTCTTTGTTATCCGTCTAGATTTAGGCTTTAAGACCTATAACCCAGCACATGAACCCGGAAATCGTTGGTTCAAAGAATACAATTTTGGACACTCCGTTTTAAATTTTGGAATAAATTATCCTTTCTAATGCTAATTAATTCTTATTTTTGCATCCTAAAAACTAAAAACAACTATAAAAAAAAAACAATGGCACACAATATTAAACCAGGAGTAGCGACAGGAGATCAAGTTCAAGAGATTTTTAATTATGCTAAAGAAAAAGGATTTGCTTTACCAGCAGTAAACGTTACTGGGTCAAGCACAATCAATGGAGTTCTTGAAACTGCAGCAAAACTGAACGCGCCAGTTATCATTCAATTTTCAAACGGTGGAGCACAATTTAATGCTGGAAAAGGATTATCTAATGCGAATGAAAAATCAGCAATCGCTGGTGGAATCGCTGGAGCAAAACATATTCATACTTTAGCAGAAGCTTACGGTGCAACTGTAATTTTACATACTGACCACTGTGCTAAAAAATTATTACCTTGGATCGACGGTTTATTAGATGCTTCTGAAAAACATTTCGCAGAAACAGGAAAACCTTTATTCAGTTCTCATATGATCGATTTGTCTGAGGAGCCAATCGAAGAGAACATCGAAATCTGTAAAGAGTATTTAGCTAGAATGAGCAAAATGGGAATGACATTGGAAATCGAACTTGGAATTACAGGTGGTGAAGAAGATGGTGTTGACAACTCTGATGTAGATAGCTCAAAATTATACACTCAACCAGAAGAAGTAGCTTACGCTTACGAAGAATTATCTAAAATAAGCCCTAAATTTACTATTGCTGCTGCATTTGGAAACGTTCATGGTGTTTACAAACCAGGAAACGTGAAATTGACTCCAAAAATCTTAAAAAACTCTCAAGATTTCGTACAAGACAAATTCAAAACTGGTGCTAACCCAGTAGATTTCGTTTTCCACGGAGGTTCAGGTTCTACACTTGAAGAAATCAGAGAAGCAATTGGATACGGAGTGATCAAAATGAACATCGACACTGACTTACAATTTGCTTATACTGAAGGTATCCGCGATTATATGGTTAAAAATATTGATTATTTAAAAACTCAAATTGGTAACCCAGAAGGATCTGATGTTCCTAACAAAAAATATTACGACCCAAGAAGATGGGTACGTGAAAGCGAAGTAACATTCAACACAAGACTTGAACAAGCTTTTGCTGACTTGAATAACGTAAATACACTTTAAATTTTAGATTACTGAATTTAGATTCCGGACTTCTAAAAGACTGGAATCTAAATTTTAATTCAGATTGAAAAATCTAAACTTTAAAATCTACATTCTAAATTATAACAAATGGCTTGGTTTAAAAGACACGAAAAAGGGATTACAACCGCTACCGAAGATAAAATGGACGTTCCGAAAGGATTGTGGTACAAATCTCCTACTGGAAAAATTATTGATGCTGATGAATTAGCCCGAAACTTATTTGTTAGTCCTGAAGATGATTTTCATGTTCGAATTGGAAGCGCAATCTATTTTGAAATTTTATTTGACAATAATGAGTTTATCGAATTAGATAAAAACATGACATCAAAAGATCCTTTGCATTTTGTGGATACAAAAAAATATGCAGACCGATTGAAAGATGTAATGGAGAAAACTCACTTAAAAGACGCTGTGCGTACTGGAGTGGGAAAATCTAAAGGAAAAGAACTTGTGATTTGCTGTATGGATTTTGCCTTCATTGGAGGATCGATGGGAGCTGTAGTTGGAGAGAAAATTGCGAGAGGAATTAATCACGCAATCAAAAACAAACTACCTTTCGTTATGATTTCTAAATCAGGTGGAGCACGTATGATGGAAGCAGCCTATTCTTTAATGCAATTAGCTAAAACATCTGTAAAATTGGCTCAACTTGCTGAAGCAGGATTACCATACATCTCTTTGTGTACAGATCCAACTACTGGAGGAACAACTGCATCTTACGCCATGTTAGGAGATATTAATATTTCTGAGCCAGGTGCTTTGATTGGTTTCGCAGGACCTCGTGTTGTTCGTGATACTACTGGAAAAGATTTACCAGAAGGTTTTCAAACAGCTGAGTTTCTTTTAGAGCACGGTTTCTTAGACTTTATTACCCCTCGAAAAGAATTAAAAGATAAGATCAACTTATACATTGATTTAATTCAGAATAATGAAATTAGATAGTTTTCAAACTACTTAAATACATAAAAAATCCCATTTGCTTTTTGATTTGCAAATGGGATTTTTATTTTTTCTCAAAGGCCATACAACCAATCAAAAAGTGCAAATAAGCCTCTTAACCTACTTCATAGAAGCCATATCAATTACAAAACGATACTTAACATCACTTTTGTTCATACGATCGTAGGCTTCATTAATGTAAGACATATCAATTATTTCAACATCTGAAGTAATATTATGTTCGGCACAATAATCTAACATCTCTTGTGTCTCTTTAATACCACCTATTAAACTTCCCATAATACTTCTTCTTTTCATGATTAAAGTAAAAACAGGAATTTCAGCAGGCGCAGGCGGAGCACCAACTACAATCATGGTTCCGTTAGTGGTTAACAAATTCAAATAAGCATTATGATCGTGTTTGGCAGAAACAGTATTCAATATAAAATCGAAACTATTAGCCAAAGACTCCATTGTTTCTGGATTTGAAGTCAAAGCAAAATGATGCGCCCCTAATTTTTTAGCATCCGCTTCTTTGGATGGCGAATGACTCAACATAGTCACTTCAGCACCAAAAGAAACCGCAAATTTCACGGCCATGTGTCCTAAACCTCCAAGTCCTAAAACACCAACTTTATGCCCTTTACCTACTTTCAAATAGCGCAATGGTGAATAAGTAGTAATACCGGCGCATAACAATGGCGCAACTCCTTTTATATCTAATTTTTCAGAAACGTGAAGGGTATAACTTTCATCAACAATAATACTAGTAGAGTATCCACCTCGTGTTGGAATATCCGTTCCTCTTTCCACACTATTGTAAGTCCCTGTCATTCCTTCTTCACAGAATTGCTCCTCGCCTGACTGACAACTTGGGCAAACCCTACATGAATCCACAAAACAACCAACACCTGCCAGTTCACCTACTTTAAATTTAGAAACCTCACTTCCAACAGCAATAATTCTACCTACAATTTCATGTCCTGGTACTAAAGGGTAGCTTACAGGCCCCCAATCTCCTTTCGCAGTATGGATATCTGAATGACAAACACCACTGTATAAAATATCTATTTGAACCTGGTTAGCACCAACTTCTTTTCTTTCAAACGTATAAGGTTTTAACGGATTTGTAGCATCGTATGCCGCATAAGCTTTTACTGGTATCATATTTGTCTCCTTTTAATTTAGGGTACTAAAATTACAACAAAATTTTCCAACAAAGTAAAATTCTAAGTTGCAAAAAGATCATTTTTTCAAGCTTCTACTACATCCCTGTTCTAATAGCTTCTACAGGATCTAAATTTGCTGCTGAAATTGCAGGTAAGATTCCCGAGATCAATCCAATGAGCGCTGCCAAACCAGTTCCCAACAGGATATTGCCTAAACTTAAAACAAATTCGAAGTCTAACAGCTTGGTTAAAATCATCGAAATTCCCCAAACCATTAACAAGCCTATTATTCCTCCAATCACCGATAAAATAACAGCCTCAAACAAAAATTGAAACAATATAAATCGATTTTTAGCGCCCAATGATTTTTGAATTCCAATCAAATTAGTACGTTCCTTTACGGAAACGAACATAATATTGGCAATTCCAAAACCACCAACCAAAAGAGAGAATCCACTAATGATCCAACCCACTACATTCATCTGTCCTAAAATTCCATCTATAAAATCAGTAAAACCAGAAAGAACATTAACAAAAAAGTTATCCATCTCACCCGCTTTCATCCCCCTAATTCCTCGCAATTTCTGAGCTACTTCCGCTTTATAAGCATCCATATCAATTCCTTTCGCTGGTTTCAGAACAATTACCGGCGTCATCGAATCATTGTCTCCATACATTCGACGCAAAAAATTAGAGGGTAAATACACCCTAGTATCATTACTATCTCCAAAAAAACCAGCTCCTTGTTTGGCTATTACTCCAATAACAGTAAAACGCTGTCCATATAACCTAATATTCTTTCCAATGGGATCACTCGTACCAAACAGCCCATCGGCAATGTCGTATCCTAAAACCACAACGGCGGTCCCTGAATTCGATTCCGACTCGGTATAAAATCTTCCTTTATCAAAACTCAATCCATTAATTTCCGCCATTTCATTTGAGGAAGGAACAATATGCACGTCACTAACCGTTTTGGAATCGTACTTTAAACTTTCACTTTTGACAAAAAGCTGATAAGCGACCTGCTCGGTATTATTGAGCGAATTCTTTAAACTTATATACTCATCGTACTTCACATTTGGAAACTGCTCTCTTTTCCATTGCGGAATTTCAGAAGGCCCAAAGCAGTACTTCATCAAATAAATGGTGTTCTTATCCAAACTACTCAAATCTTTTGAAATCTTTCGATCTAAAGAATCTACAGCAGCCAATACCGCAATAATAGAAAAAATACCAATAGTCACACCTAACAAAGACAGTAGTGTACGCAATTTATTATTTCGTAATGCGTTAATGGCAAAACTCAAACTTTCTTTCAGTAACCTGAGATAAACTAACATATAACCTTTTTTTTGATCAAAGTAAAATTCAATAAATTAAAAACAATAACCTAACAAAACTTAACTTACTCATCAGTAGATTTTTTTAGCATAATGTTACATTAATTTTCTTTAAAATAATATATAAAAAAACTACTTTTGCAGTCTGAAAATCATAACTACACAATGAGTACAACTAAAACAATACAATCGGCATTAATATCTGTTTTTTCAAAAGATGGACTAGAGCCAATCGTTAGAAAATTACACGAACAAAATGTAACACTTTACTCCACTGGAGGAACTGAAGATTTTATCAAGAATCTTGGAATTCCTGTAGTTCCAGTAGAAGACATAACCTCATTTCCTGAAATCCTTGGAGGAAGAGTAAAAACATTACACCCGAAAATTTTTGGTGGAATTTTGAACCGTCAAGACAATGAAAGTGACGTACAACAAATGAAACAGTTTGATATTCCTCAAATTGATTTAGTAATTGTTGATTTGTACCCGTTTGAGAAAACAGTTGCCTCAGGTGCAAGTGAAGCAGATATTATTGAAAAAATTGATATCGGTGGAATTTCATTAATTCGTGCAGGTGCTAAAAACTTTAAAGACACTGTAATTGTAGCTTCGGTAAACCAGTACAGTTTGCTATTGGATTTGATCACTACACAAAATGGAGCGACAACTCTTGAGAACAGAAGATTATTGGCTACAAAAGCATTCCATGTTTCTTCTCACTACGATGGTGCTATTTTCAATTATTTCAACACCGATGAAACCATCTACAAAGAAAGTATCGAAAATGGACAAATTCTAAGATACGGAGAAAACCCTCATCAAAAAGGATTCTTCTTTGGAGATTTCGAAGCGATGTTCAATAAAGTACACGGAAAAGAATTATCCTATAATAATTTACTAGATGTTGACGCAGCAGTAAATTTAATAAATGAGTTTAAAACGGACGGACCAACATTTGCCATTTTAAAACACAATAATGCTTGTGGTTTAGCTTCAAGAAAAACCATCAGCGAAGCTTATCTAGCAGCTTTGGCTTGTGATCCTACATCCGCTTTTGGTGGTGTTTTAATTGCCAATACTAAAATTGATTTAGCTACAGCTCAAGAAATCAACAAATTATTCTGTGAAGTAGTAATTGCACCAAGTTATGATGACCAAGCAATTGCCGTTTTACAAGAAAAGAAAAACAGAATCATATTAATTCAAAATGAAGTAGCATTACCTTCAAGACAAGTAAGAACATGTCTTAATGGTTTGTTAATTCAAGATAGAAACAATATTACAGATACTAAAGAGCATTTAAAAACCGTTACTACTACAGCGCCTACTGCAGAAGAGGTAGAAGATTTAATCTTTGCTTCAAAAATATGCAAAAACACCAAATCGAATACCATTGTATTTGCTAAAAACGGAACGTTAATCTCCTCAGGAACTGGTCAAACATCAAGAGTCGATGCCTTAATGCAAGCTATCGATAAAGCAAAAGCTTTTGGATTTGATTTAACTGGTGCCTCAATGGCAAGTGATGCATTTTTCCCTTTTCCGGATTGTGTAGAATTAGCTAAAAAAGCAGGAATAACAGCCGTAATTCAACCAGGAGGCTCGATAAAAGACGAATTAAGTATAAATTACTGCAATGAAAATAATCTTGCAATGGTATTTACTGGAACACGTCATTTTAAACATTAATTTGTTTAACTTTGTTCAATAATTATTTATAACATTTTAAACCCCTAAAAAACTTATGGGATTCTTTGATTTCATGACCGAGGATATTGCGATAGACCTTGGTACCGCGAACACTTTAATCATTCACAATGATAAAGTTGTTATTGATAGTCCATCTATCGTTGCACGTGATAGAATATCAGGCAAAATCATTGCTGTTGGTAAGGAAGCCAATATGATGCAAGGTAAAACGCATGAAAACATCAAGACCATAAGGCCTTTGAAGGATGGTGTAATTGCCGATTTCGATGCTTCTGAGAAAATGATCAACATGTTTATCAAAAGTATTCCTGCATTGAAAAAAAGAATGTTTACTCCCGCTTTAAGAATGGTAGTATGTATTCCGTCTGGTATTACAGAAGTTGAGATGCGAGCAGTAAAAGAATCATGTGAAAGAGTAAACGGAAAAGAAGTTTATTTGATCCATGAACCAATGGCAGCAGCTATCGGTATTGGTATCGATATCATGCAACCAAAAGGAAACATGATTGTAGATATTGGTGGTGGAACAACTGAGATTGCCGTTATCGCATTAGGTGGAATTGTATGTGACAAATCTGTAAAAATTGCAGGTGATGTTTTCACAAACGACATTGTATATTATATGCGTACACAACACAATCTTTTTGTTGGAGAAAGTACTGCCGAAAAAATAAAAATTCAAATTGGAGCGGCTATCGAAGATTTAGAGACTCCTCCAGAAGACATGTCAGTTCAAGGTAGAGATTTACTTACTGGGAAACCAAAACAGGTAGATGTATCATACCGCGAAATTGCTAAAGCATTAGACAAATCAATTCAGCGTATTGAAGATGCGGTAATGGAAACTTTATCACAAACTCCACCTGAATTAGCAGCAGACATCTACAATACTGGTATTTATTTAGCCGGTGGTGGATCTATGCTAAGAGGTCTTGACAAACGTATTTCACTTAAAACAGATTTGCCTGTTTATATTGCAGAAGATCCTTTAAGAGCTGTAGTACGTGGAACTGGAATGGCCTTAAAAAACATTGCAAAATTCAAAAGTATCTTAATTAAATAAGACACTTATTAATACCAATATATTCTATTAGAGTTGAATTCTCATATTCAACTCTAATAAAATTTGAACCTATAAGCATATCCTGAAACAAAATAACAGAACAAGAAATGCAGCAAATTTTTAATTTCCTCATAAGAAACAGTAATCGATTGCTGTTTTTGCTGCTTTTAGGTATTTCGTTGGCTCTCACAATTCAATCTCATTCCTATCACAGAAGCAAAATGATCAGCTCGGCTAACTTTTTAAGCGGAGGTGTTTATGAAAGAATCAGTCATATCAACGAATATTTGAATTTAAGAACTGAAAATGACGAGCTTGTACTTGAAAACGCAAGGTTAAAAAGTCTTTTATTCAACAAAGAGGACACTACAAAAATTCCTTTGGCGGATCATGTAAAAGGGACAAAACCTGCAGATATCATTGTTTCAAAAGTAATTCACAACTCATACAATACGCATGAAAATTTTATTACATTAAATTCAGGATCAAATGATGGTGTAAAACCAGACATGGGAGTCATAAACAGTTTAGGAATCATCGGTATCATCGATGACACCTCACCTAGATATTCAACTGTTGCGAGTATCCTAAATATCAAATCACAAATCAATGCCAAACTAAAGAAATCCAATCACTTTGGTTCTTTAACT
Organism: Flavobacterium sp. OHVDL-2026-0007; assembly: GCF_059882335.1. Lineage (NCBI taxonomy): Bacteria > Pseudomonadati > Bacteroidota > Flavobacteriia > Flavobacteriales > Flavobacteriaceae > Flavobacterium > Flavobacterium sp. OHVDL-2026-0007. The sequence goes on along the minus strand of NZ_CM187612.1, from coordinate 3,614,353 downwards.
TGGAATGGGAAAAGTACGGGCTTTGCGCAATTAAGAGACGTTCCTAGATTAGCTTCTGTTCGAAAAGGCGACACCATCGTAACCGGTGGACAATCTGTCATTTTCCCAGAAGGAATTAACATCGGTACCGTTGACAAAATATACACCGAAGCCAAAACAAGTTACTATGTTATAAACGTTAAACTATTTAACGACATGACAAACTTAGGACATGTTTACATTATCAAGAGCAAAGACAGAGAAGAACTTATTAATTTAGAAAAAAAGGAAAAAGATGAATAGCGCTTTGTTAGTCAATATTTTTCGATTTATTATGTTACTAACAATTCAAATTGTTATTTTCAATAATATGAATTTTTTAGGGTACATAAGTCCCTTCCCATATATCCTATACATTATTTTGTACCCCGTAAACAGCAACAGGACGAGTTTGATCGCCTCTAGTTTTTTATTAGGATTGACAATGGATATGTTTTGCAATTCTGGAGGAATACACGCCATGGCCTGTCTTGTACTCGCCTACTATAGACCATATATTTTTAAGTTTTCTTTTGGATTGAGTTACGAATATCAAACCATAAAACTCAATGAGTCGTTAACACCTGAACGTTTTTCGTTCATTTTAGTTTCCGTTTTATTGCATCATATTGTTTTGTTCATACTCGAGGCCTTTCAGTTTAAATTTATTTGGGATATTTTGCTTCGATCTTTGTTCAGTACCCTATTTACGCTAATCATTTCAATCATAATAATATATCTTATTAAGCCCAATAAACGATGAGAAAAGTTCTGCTGCCCTCTTTAATTATTATTGCAGCATCTTTGCTAGTGATCAGGATATTTTATTTGCAAATTGTAGACGATAGCTTTAAGCTAAAATCAGAAAATAATGCAATAAAAAAGAAATATGATTATCCTGAAAGGGGTTATATTTATGATCGTAATGGTAAATTATTAGTAGCCAATCAAGCTTCTTATGATATCATGGTGATCCCAAGAGACATCAGAGAGGACCTGAATGTAACAGAGTTTTGTAGCTTACTAAACATCACCAGAGAAGACTACGAAAAGAGAATTGCTAAGGCTAAAATATACAGCCCTAGATTACCCTCAGTATTCTTGCCGCAACTTAACAAAAGTGAATTTGCCGCTTTTCAAGAAAAAATCAGAAAATTTGAAGGTTTTTATTTCCAAAAAAGATCACTTCGTGATTACGAAGTAGATTATGGAGCCAATATCTTTGGATTCATCACACAAGTCAACGAAAAGCTGATTGCTAAAAACCCCTACTACAACAGTGGGGATTTAATTGGAAAACAAGGTGTAGAGGAAAGCTACGAAGATATATTACGTGGAATTAAAGGGGTGAAATACATCCAAAAAGACAAATACAACAGAGAAATAGGTTCCTACAAAGAAGGAAAATACGACACTATTGCCGTAGCTGGAGAAGACATTAATTTAACTATTGATGCTGAACTTCAAAAATATGGCGAAGAATTAATGATCAACAAAAGAGGGGGAATTGTTGCTTTGGAACCTAAAACAGGTGAAATTCTAGCTCTAGTTACTGCCCCTTCCTATGATCCTGGGATTCTAGTAGGTCGACAACGCTCTAAAAACTACACACTTTTATACCACGATTCTATTGCAAACCCCCTTTATGACAGAGCACTCTTAGCAGAGTACCCTCCGGGTTCTCCATTTAAAATATTAACGGGATTGGTTGCCCTTCAAGAAGGTGTAATCAATGAACAAACGACTTTTATGTGTCACCATGGTTTTAGCTATGGTAGAGGCCGATTTATGAAATGCCACGGTTCTGGCCCACATCAATTACACAACGGAATTTACAATTCTTGTAATACCTATTTTGCACAAGCCTATATGCTCACGATCAACAAATACAATAATCCAGCAAAAGCAGTTGACGTATGGAGTGATCACATAAAAAGTTTTGGATTAGGTCAGTTTATGGGTTATGATTTACCAACGGGTAAAAGAGGAAACGTTCCAACATCAAAAACGTACAAAAAAATATACCCAAATGGTGGATGGAGAAGCACAACCATTGTCTCCAATTCAATTGGTCAGGGAGAAGTTTTAATGACACCAATTCAATTAGCCAATATGATGGCCACAGTAGCCAATCAAGGTTATTATTTTACGCCTCATATTATCAAAAAAATTGAAGGTGAAAAAATAGATCCGAAATTCACTACCAAACACGAAACAACCATAGATAAGAAATACTTCCCTCCTGTCATCAGTGGTTTGTTCGACGTTTACAACCTAGGAACTGCGAGCAGACTTAGAGTCGAAGGTATAGATATTTGCGGAAAAACAGGAACGGCTGAAAACTATGCTAAAATTGGAGGAAAAAGAGTGAAACTTGAAGATCACTCCATTTTTGTTGCTTTTGCCCCGAAAGACAACCCTAAAATCGCTATTGCCATTATGATTGAAAATGGAGGTTTTGGAGCTTCGATCGCAGGACCAATTGCCAGTTTAATGATTGAGAAATACTTAAAAAGGAAAATCACCCGAAACGATTTAGAAATTAAAGTTTTAAACAAGAGCCTTGTAGGCGAATATTCTAAATTAGGGGGAATGGATGCTGCAAGAGCAATCGAAAGCACACCAAAGGATTCTCTTTTAAAAGCTAAAATCGTTACCCCGAAAGCCATAACTCCTAAAACAGAAGTTAAAAAAGCAATATCAGACACCACCAAAAAGAACTAAGAAAGATTATTTCAAATGAAAAATCAAAGTGTAAAAAATAACATTGACTGGATAAGTGTTTTTATCTACAGTTCGTTGGTAATATTAGGGTGGCTTAATATTTACTCTTCTTCATTATTATCTACTGATGGAACCTACCAAAAGCAACTTGTTTTCATTGGATGTACCATTCCATTGATTTTTATAGTGCTTTTTGTTGACGGTAAATTTTATGAAAAATACGCCAGTATTATCTTTGGCGTTTCTCTTTTATCACTATTGGGTTTATTTGTTTTTGGAAAAACCATTGCTGGACAAAGATGCTGGTATGCCATCGGAAGTTTTACTTTACAACCTTCAGAATTTGCCAAAGCCGCCACTTCGCTGGCTTTAGCTAAATACCTAAGCGACACCCAAGTAAACCTTAAAGATGTAAACAGGCAAATTCAAGCACTAGCCATCGTATTCTTACCTGTCTTATTAATTTTACCACAACCCGATCCCGGAAGTGCTTTAATTTATAGTATATTCATCATTGTATTGTATAGAGAGGGCTTGCCATCCTGGTATGTTTGGACTGGCGCCATCACCATCCTATTATTCGTACTAACACTGGTTCTAGAACCGTATGCCGTTATTTTAATTGCACTGGGAGTACTTATCATTATCCATTTCAAGGGCAGGGCGGTTGACCGAAACATAATCCTTAGCAGTATCTTATTAGTCATTATTTCAGCTTTCGTTCTATCGGTAGATTATGTTTTTGATAATATTTTCAAACAGCACCATCGTGACCGTTTCAATATCTTATTAGGAAAAACTGTCGACATGAAAGGTATCGGATACAATACCAATCAATCTGAAATCGCTATCGGATCTGGAGGCTGGATTGGAAAAGGATTCTTAGAAGGAACACAAACCAAAGGAGGCTTTGTTCCAGAACAGCATACCGATTACATCTTCACTACGGTTGGTGAAGAATGGGGTTTTGCGGGTTCTTTACTGGTTATTGGACTCTTTGCTGGATTATTTTTGCGCGTCATCTATTTAGCAGAAAGACAAAAAACCAAATTCAGTCGCGTATATGGCTATTGTGTTGCCGGAATTCTATTCACTCACTTTTTTGTAAACATCGCCATGGTTATTGGGATTTTCCCAACAATTGGAGTTCCATTGCCGTTCTTCTCCTATGGAGGTTCTGGACTTTGGGGATTTACAATTTTATTGTTTATCTTCCTCAAAATGGATGCAAACAAGGTTAATGAGTGGTAGGCTAAAACTCAAGAAAAAGATCCCTGCAGCCTTCATAAAATAAGAACATACCTAACGATACAGCCCAGTAACTGGTTTTACAACACAAAAAGTTGGGCTTATTTCCACAGCAGTTATATAATTTTTTTCCAGAATTAAGTAAAAAAAAGTCCGACGTTCAGAACTTCGGACTTTTTTTTCATCTTCCTCAAAATGGAAAACACAAGCGTATTAGGGATTAAGTTAAAGCACAAGAAAAGGATAGCCCTAAACAAGAACAAAAAGAAGTAACCACACAGTCCAGTAAACCGTTTTACAACACTAACAACTGGCTTACTTCTACATCAGCTATACTATTTCTCTGAGTATTAAGCATAAAAAAGTCCGAAGTTTAGAACTTCGGACTTTTTTATGCTGTCGTAAATACGACCTTATTCTTTATACATGCTCACTAGGTCTTTTTCTTAGAAGCTTTACCAACACTGGAAAAGTAGAAATGATCACGATGATGATGATAATATATTCAATATGTTGCTTTAAATCAATCCCCTGCTTCAAAAACACTCCATATAAATAGTGTCCCGCGAAAATCAATATAAACGACCATAAAAAAGAACTTAAAACGTTATAAAATACAAACTTCTTTTTATCCATCGAAACGATACCTGCAATAATTGGAGCAAAGGTTCTAAAGATTGGTAAGAAACGTGCATATATAATTGCTTTACCTCCATACTTTTCAAAAAAGTCCTGCGATTGCAGCAAATACTTCTTTTTAAACCAAAAAGTATCCTCTTTTTTAAATAGATAATAGCCACTTTTAGCGCCAAACCAATATCCGGTCATGTTACCCAGAACCCCCATTATGGCTACCAAAGTAGAAAGCAAAAATACATTTACAAAATCACTCGGAATATGAATTACATTCTCCATTAAATCGCGGCTATAAATACCCGCCAAAAAAAGCAAACTATCACCTGGAAGAAAAAAACCTGCAAAAAGACCTGTTTCAGCAAAAACTATAAACAGCACAATATACAAACCAATTTGAAAACCACCGATACTAAGTGTAATATAAAATTCAGGGTTTATTAATTGACTCCAATCAAAATTATTCATAAAATGGTTGTTACATTTATCAATCGGTGAAAGTAATAATAATTTAGCTTAACCACAATTAAATGCGATATTTTAAAGATAAATTAACTATTAAAAAAAGCCCAGTAAAAGGCGGACTTGCGCGAAAAACACTATTCTCTTTCGTACTTGCAACAAGAGTGCAAATTATCATAATCTGCTTGAGTTGCTTTCACCTCTTTGGTATCATGACCTACCTTTGCAATGGCTGCATTTAAATCAGTTGGCGTCGCTTTTTCCTCGTTTAAAATCACAGTAAGCTGATGTGAAGCTATATCCCAATTTGCAGTCTTTACACCAGGTACACCAAAAGCAGCTTTCTCAATACGCTTTTTACATTGTTCGCAATTACCCTTTACCTCTGTGGTATATTTTAAATTCTTATTTTTTTTTGTTTGAGTTTGAGCCTGAGCTGAAAATCCAAAAATAGCGAACACTGCAATTAAAATTAAATTTCTCATTTTGTTTAGTATTATTTATTGTTAATTCTTAAAATTGATTTTTATCCCTGACCTCAGTATGGTCTGCTCCTCTTTACTTTATCTTAAACCGTAAACCAGCATAGTACATTTGTCCAAAGATTGGCGCATACGCAACAGAAGCATCAAAATTGGGTCCAAACGGGTCTTCAGCACCCAAAATCGCTCTATCCTGTCTATAGTTTCCAATATTCTCTCCTCCTATATACACTTCAAAAACAGACGAAAGAACTTTAGTTACTTGGACATTCATAACCGCATATGCTGGTGAAAATTCCGGAAATTGATCCGCTACAGGGTTTGATGCCGTATAAGGCAATTGCTGCTTCCCTGACCAATTAAAGGTATAATCAAACTTCCACTGTTTCTCATCATTCAAAGGCGTTTCATATTCCAAATTCCCTAAAAAACGATGTTTAGCCTGCAAGGGACGCTGAAAACTACCAGACAAATAATCCACCTGAATGTCGTAGTATTTATAGGCTGTTCTTAAATTCAACTGATGAATCAATTCATAGTTAAACTCCAGTTGAAAACTATTGGCAAACGAACTTCCCTTCAAATCGTAAAACAATACTTCCTGTGGACTTTGCATGACATCAACAACAGCCTGATTTTGGAAATCGGTACGATAGAAGTCAAAACCTACTTCAGCATTCTTATTGAAAATTCGGAATTTCTGAGAAAAACTCAGCCCATAATTCCAAGCTATTTCAGGGTTCAAACCATATGTTTTTCCGCCAGTATCCAAAATTGAAAAAGTTCTTGAACTAGCAAAGAGCTGCTGGTTTTCAGCAAAAATATTAGCCGTACGTTTTCCCCTACCAGCAGAAAAACGAAGTACTCCATATTCCCAAGGATTATAGCGTAGGTGTAAGCGAGGCGTTACAAAAAGACCTAACCTATTATGATTATCCACTCTCCCTCCCAAGATTAAACTAAAATTCTCTGTATTATCATAAGTGTATTCAAAGAAGGCCCCAACCGAATTATCGATTCTACTGTAATCATTCACATTGATAAATTCCTGATACTGATCGTATGAAAAGTTCAAACCTGCCGTGAATTTATTCTTGGTGTTATTGATAATCGAATTAAAAATTAAATTCGAATAAAAACTATTCTGCTTGATGTCGTACCCATTCAATCCAAAATAAGACTCTTGATTATGACTATTGAAAGCATTCTGAAATCCGATACTTTGATAAGGCATATCCGGAAAAACATAGCCCACTTTGGTTGAAACATCAAAACGCTCGGTATTGATTTCAGAACCCCAATGATTCTTTGTTCCGCGATCTCTATCTTTATCAAAGGCCACTTCACCAATCTGTTTCTTATCATTCATATACCTGAAATTGATAAAACTAACCAAACCACTCTCAGCATTGTAATATTGATAGCGATTCAAAACATTGATTTGTTTGCCTAACGGATTATCCAAAAATCCGTCTTTATTCATATCATTCTTTGACACACGGGTATTTCCATGTACAAATAAACTCGTCGCCCACTTATCGGATAGTTTTTTATTGAAATGCGCATTCAATTCAAAACGCGCATCAGTAGAACCGTATACATTTAAAAAAAAGGGCACATCATCCAAGGGTTTTAAAAGCTCAGTATTGATTTGTCCTGAAATACTTTCATAACCGTTTACTACACTTCCAGCTCCTTTGGTTATCTGAACACTTTCGATCCAGGTACCAGGAGTAAAGGATAATCCGTAGGCCTGAGAAGCACCACGCACCGATGGGATATTCTCCTCGGTAATCATCAGATACGGACTTGTAAGGCCCAACATCTTAATTTGTTTTGTTCCTGTCAAGGCATCGGAAAAATTCACATCGATTGATGGATTTGTCTCAAAGCTCTCCGCCAAATTACAACAAGCGGCTTTCAATAATTCTTTACTGGTAATAACAGAGGTGTTGGCTGTAACCGTATAGGATTTTTTAATTCCTTTTTGCTTTTTTGTGACTTTTACTTCTTGTAAATCTTCTTGTGAAAAAGCAGATACAGAAAGCAAAACCATAACCAAAAGCATGATATTCTTTTGCATAAAATGATTTTAATAATAATTAGAAAAGCTGTCGTTAGTCCATTCTTATCCAATAAGAAACTAGACTACAACATCACATAAGTCGAAAATCGACTTGATTCCAAACATTAAAATCAGGCGTAAAAAATATATTGACTATACAATTTAAATAAGGGAGGCGCATTCGCATCAAAATAATACAAAATGACTTGATTGCTGTTGACCTCTGGAATTGACAAAAAGACAATCGAACTATATTCTTGAATTACAGCAGGAAGACCAAGCTGGAAAAAGAATATCTTAAAAATGGCATTGTCTGACTTTTTCTCAACATGAACTACTTTGTTATGACAACAAGAAGATTTTTTATCAGACACACCACAACAGTTCTTTTCAGTTGTTGCAGTAGTGGTTTTATTTAATGAAACAGAAGCAATTTTACCTCCACAATAATGTACATCGATAGCAAAACCAATGTTGGAAACCAACAATAGCAACGCTAAAAATAAGCCTGTACATTTTTTTAATTTCATAATTGCAAAATTATCCAAAAACTTCATAACATTCTCAACTTCTAGGCAAAATTTTAAAACTTAATTACTGATCATTAAAGACCAAATGAAAAAACAACGATCAACAAAAAGTTCATAAACAAAACCCCCAGTCTTAAAAAACAATTACGCTTTAAAACCATTTTCATAAATATAAAAAGTCCACAAAAAAACAGCTGCCAAAACTAGCAAGATACCAAAGCCCTTTAACTTTACTTTCCAAGGATATTTTTTTGAACATTATCGTGTTTTTGAATCCTGCTTTAAATACTTTTGTATAAAAATTATGCCTTATGACATTTGAACAATTAAAACCAATAGTAACTACTATAGTAGCAGACACAAAACTAGTTAGAGACGAAAAACTATTAGCCATTTGCCAATTATTGAACGAAAACATAGACTACTATAACTGGGTTGGTTTTTATTTTGCCAATCACGAAAACAAAACTTTACACTTGGGGCCTTATGTAGGTGCTGAAACAGACCATACAGTAATCCCTTTTGGAAAAGGAATCTGCGGACAAGTAGCCGAAAGCAACGCCAATTTTGTAGTACCCGACGTAGCGGCACAAGACAATTATATTGCTTGTAGCTTCACGGTAAAATCTGAAATCGTTGTCCCTTTATTTGTAAACGGACAAAATATTGGTCAAATTGATATCGACAGCCATGTTATTGATCCTTTTACAGAAGCCGACGAACGTTTTTTAGAGTTTGTCAATCAAGAAATTGCTAAATTGTACTAAAAATAATACATTCGCGTAACTTTACTTTTATTCTATACCATGAAACTAATTTTACGCGTTTTCTTTTTCTTTGTCCTTTCCTCAAAATTATTCGCACAAACCACAACTGCTGCAGACAAAGTGATCTACCTCGATTCCACTTGGGCAGAAACCACAACTGATAACTATAAATACATCAGAGTAATCAAAGAATATTACGCCGCTAATAAAAAAACCTATACCATAAAGGAATACTACAAATCCAAAAATATCAAGTTGATTGGTTCATCATCAGACAGAGATATCATTAAGCAAGAAGGACCATTTGTTACCTATTACGAAAACGGCAACAAAAAACTTACTGTGACCTATATCAATAAAAACAAAACAGGCAAAGAATACAATTGGTACGAAAACGGATCACTAAAATCCGAATTGGAATACTTTCAAAATAAAAAAGGAGCAGTCGAGTTTAAAGTCCTTAACTATTGGAGTCCCCAAAAGCAACAAACAGTAACTAATGGCAACGGCAGCATTGAAGACAAAAACGATAAGCTCGAACGAAGCGGACAAATAAAAGACGGGCTGCCAGAAGGTATTTGGACTGGAAAAAACTTAACCAATAAATACTCCTTCACGGAACAGTACGAAAAAGGCCTCCTTAAATCTGGAACAAGTATTGACTCCTTAAACGTACAGCACTCTTATAAGGTAGTATTTGAGAAACCAGTACCGAAAAATGGCATCAATTCTTTTTATAGATCTGTTTCCCAAAATATGATTATTCCAGTGGAAGCCCGCAATAAAGTCTTTGGAAAAATTTACATCTCTTTTGTGGTAGACTTAGAAGGAAATCTGGTCGAACCTAAAATTTTAAGAGGTATTGGCCACGGTCTTGATTTAAACGCTGTAACTGCACTAGCAGCCGCTGGCAAATGGATCCCTGGACAAGAAAGAGGTATCCCGGTAAGAACTATTTATTCCATACCTATTACAATTGCAAAAAATAGACAATAAAATTCGTTTTTCCAGAAATAAAATGTAAATTTGCACCGTCTTACAAAAGATGTATGACATACATAAAAATCATTAAATAATATTGGAATGTATTTAACTAAAGAAAAAAAAGAAGAGATTTTCGCACAACACGGTGATGCAACAAACACTGGAAAAGCTGAAGCTCAAATCGCATTGTTTACTTTCAGAATTAGTCACTTAACTGAACACTTGAAAAAAAATCGTCATGATTATAATACTGAGCGTTCATTAGTACTTTTAGTAGGTAAAAGAAGATCGTTGTTAGATTACTTGAAAAAGAAAGAGATCAACAGATATCGTGAGATTATCAAAGTATTGAATATCAGAAAATAATCAATATAGAAAAGAGGTGCGAAAGTGCCTCTTTTTGTTTTTACAGATTATAACTATTACAAGCATTTTTACAAGAAAAAAAGTTTGGTTTTTCATTGGGTTTTAGATTAACAACAACTACACACAACAACTACAACAACACAACTAAAACCCATTGTATAACCAATAAGGCAAAAATTTATGATTCCACAATTATTTGTAGAAAAAATCGATTTAGGTGATGGCAGAAGCATCACAATCGAGACAGGACGTTTAGCTAAACAAGCTGACGGTTCTGTAGTAGTAAGAATTGGTAAAACTGTTATTTTAGGAACAGTTGTATCATCAAGAAAAGCAAGTCCTGGTATCGACTTTTTACCATTAACGGTAGATTATCGTGAAAAATTTGCAGCTGCAGGTCGTTTCCCTGGTGGTTTCTTCAAAAGAGAAGCTCGTCCTAGTGATAACGAAGTATTAACGATGAGATTAGTTGACCGTGTTTTACGTCCACTTTTCCCAAGTGATTATCACGCAGAAGTTCAAGTTATGATTCAATTAATGTCTCATGACGAAGAAGTTATGCCTGATGCACTAGCAGGATTAGCTGCTTCAGCAGCACTTGCACTATCTGACATTCCTTTTGAAACTTTAATTTCTGAAGCGAGAGTTGGAAGAATTGACGGTAAATTCATCATCAATCCATCTCGTGCACAGTTGGAATTATCTGACATCGATATGATGATTGGAGCTTCGACTGATTCTATCGCAATGGTAGAAGGAGAAATGAAAGAAATCTCAGAAGCTGAAATGTTAGAAGCAATTAAATTTGCTCACGAACATATTAAAGTACAAATTGCTGCTCAAGAAAGACTAGCACTTGCTTTTGGAAAAAAAGAAGTACGTACTTACGAAACTGAAAAAACAGATGATGCTATTTACGCAAAAGTAAAAGCAGCAGCTTATGATAAAATTTACAACATCGCTAAAGTTGGTTCAGCTAAACACGAACGTACTGCTGCATTTGATGCTGTAAAAGAAGAAGTAAAAGCATTATTTACAGAAGAAGAATTGGCAGAAAATGGAGATTTAGTCTCTAAATACTTCTACAAAACCAACAAAGAAGCTGTTCGTAATGTAACTTTAGATTTAGGAACTCGTCTTGACGGAAGAAAAACTACAGAAATCAGACCAATCTGGTGTGAAGTAGATTATTTACCATCTGTTCACGGTTCTGCATTGTTTACGCGTGGAGAGACTCAAGCTTTGGCAACAGCGACTTTAGGAACATCTAGAGAAGCAAATCAAATTGACTCACCATCTGAACAAGGAGAAGAAAAATTCTACTTACATTATAATTTCCCTCCATTTTCTACAGGAGAAGCTCGTCCGTTAAGAGGAACTTCAAGAAGAGAAGTTGGACACGGAAACTTAGCACAAAGAGCATTGAAAAACATGATTCCTGCTGAAAATCCATACACTATCAGAATCGTTTCTGAAGTATTGGAATCAAACGGTTCATCTTCTATGGCTACAGTTTGTGCTGGAACATTAGCGTTAATGGATGCTGGTATTCAAATGATCCGTCCAGTTTCTGGAATTGCAATGGGACTAATTACTGATGGTGACCGTTTTGCAGTTCTATCTGATATTTTAGGTGATGAAGATCATTTAGGAGATATGGATTTCAAAGTAACAGGAACTTCAGAAGGTATTACAGCTTGTCAAATGGACATCAAAATTGACGGATTGAAATACGAAATCATGGAGCAAGCTTTAGCTCAAGCTCGTGATGGACGTTTGCATATTTTAGGTAAATTACTTGAAACTCTTGCAAAACCAAATGTAGATGTTAAAGCACATTCTCCAAAAATTATTACCAGAACTATTCCTGGAAACTTTATTGGAGCGTTAATTGGACCTGGAGGAAAAGTAATCCAAGAATTACAAAAAGCTACAGGAACTACTATCGTAATCAACGAAGTAAACGAAGAAGGTGTTATTGAAATCTTAGGTACTGATCCTGCTGGAATTGAAGCAGTATTAGCTAAAATTCAATCTATTACTTTCAAACCTCAAATGGGAGAAGCTTACGAAGTTAAAGTAATCAAAATGCTTGATTTTGGAGCAGTAGTAGAATATACAGCTGCACCAGGAAATGAAGTTTTACTTCACGTATCTGAACTTGCTTGGGAGCGTACTGAAAACGTTACTGACGTAGTAAATATGGGCGATGTATTCCAAGTAAAATACCTTGGTCTTGATCCTAAAACAAGAAAAGAAAAAGTGTCAAGAAAAGCACTTTTAGCTAGACCTCCACGTGAGGAGAAAAAAGAGTAATCAGATCTTAGTTTACTAAAGGTTTATTCATAGAAAACCCCAATTCATTCATTTGAATTGGGGTTTTTCGTTTTAATCAAAACACTACCATTCAAAACATTACAACAAAAACATGTTTTTATTTAAAATAAAAAACTTTTTTTGTAACTTTTTCGCAACTCCTCACGTATAACTATTTGTACACTTAAAAATTGAGGAGACAAAAACATGAGACAACTTAAAATCACCAAGCAGGTAACCAATCGTGAAACTGCTTCATTAGACAAATATTTACAAGAAATTGGAAAAGTTGACCTAATTACCGCTGACGAAGAGGTAGAATTAGCACAAAAAATAAAGGCTGGTGATCAAAGAGCTTTAGAAAAATTAACAAAAGCCAACCTACGTTTCGTTGTATCGGTTGCTAAACAATATCAAAATCAAGGATTAACTCTTCCAGATTTAATTAACGAAGGAAACTTAGGTTTAATTAAAGCGGCTCAACGTTTTGATGAAACTCGTGGTTTCAAATTTATCTCTTACGCTGTTTGGTGGATTCGTCAATCCATTCTTCAAGCATTAGCAGAACAATCACGTATCGTTCGTTTACCTTTAAACAAAATTGGTTCTATCAATAAAATCAACAAAATGTACGCCTTATTAGAGCAATCTAATGAGCGCCCACCATCTGCTGAAGAAATTGCAAAAGAACTTGACATGACCGTAAATGACGTAAAAGAGTCTATGAAAAACTCTGGTCGTCACTTATCAATGGATGCACCTCTTGTAGAAGGAGAAGATTCTAATCTTTATGACGTTTTACGTTCTGGAGAATCTCCAAACCCTGATAGAGAATTAATTCACGAATCTTTGCGTACTGAAATTGAACGTTCTTTAGAAACATTGACTCCAAGAGAAGCTGATGTTGTTCGTTTGTATTTTGGACTAGGAGATCAACACCCAATGACATTAGAAGAAATTGGAGAAACTTTTGACTTAACTCGTGAGCGTGTACGTCAGATTAAAGAAAAAGCAATTCGTAGATTAAAACACACTTCTAGAAGTAAAATCCTAAAAACCTATTTAGGTTAATACTCGTATAAATTCATTTTTTCTAATCCGCAATTCCAAACAAAACTTGGAATTAGAATTTTTAAACTTGAACTTTTAAAGCAAACAACAGTTTGATTGACTGTTCGTTTTTTGATTGATGATTGAAACTCCGGCTGATTACCGGAGTTTTTTATTTTCATCCCTCATCAAAAATTAAATGCAAACTCTTTTAGACAGACTATTTCAACACGTATTTCCTGATCCATTTACCCCTTATTGCATCCCAATAATAAACGGTCCTTCGGATAAAATTCATTTCAACAATCAAGAACTAACATTCTTTGAGAACTTTAACCAAACCCTTGCGAACTTTGCAGTTAAAATCTACCTTTGCAAAAAAACAACACTACTGTAAAGAAATACAAGCGTAGCTCTTTACACAAACACTACTACACCATGAAGAATACACTTATTGCTCCATCTGTTCTTGCAGCTGATTTTGCCAACTTGCAACGCGATATTGAAATGATCAACAACAGTCAAGCTGATTGGTTTCATATTGATATTATGGACGGGGTTTTTGTTCCCAATATCTCATTTGGAATGCCTGTTTTAGAAGCCATTTCAAGACATGCTAAAAAAACAATTGATGTACATTTAATGATTATTGATCCAGACCGATACATCAAAACTTTTGCTGATTTAGGCGCAAATATCCTGAGCGTTCATTACGAAGCTTGCACTCATCTTCACAGAACCTTACAAGCTATTAAAGCAGAAGGAATGAAAGCAGGAGTAGCAATCAACCCTCATACCAATATTGACTTGCTAGAAGACGTAATTAATGATATTGACTTAGTTTGTATCATGAGCGTAAATCCAGGTTTTGGAGGACAATCTTTTATTGAAAACACTTACGACAAAGTGAAAAAACTAAAAGATTTAATTACGCGCAAAAATGCCTCAACCCTCATCGAAATTGATGGTGGTGTAACCAACAAAAATGCCAAACAATTAGTAGAGGCCGGTGCAGATGTTTTAGTTGCTGGAAGCTTTGTTTTTAAAGCAGAAAACCCAACACAAACTATTGCCGACTTAAAAGTTTTGACTACTCTTTAAATTTTTCAAATTCGGAAAGAAATCAATACCCGTCATTTTTTCTAAAGTTTCAATAGGAACTACAAAATCATAAAGTGACTTATTACTGTCTTCATTAGGAACCAAAAAAGCAATTGCTTTATGCTCGTTTCCTGATTTAGCAAGGATAATTTTATAAAAATAATTAGGAACAGCAACTTTTTCTGTTCCTATTTTTTTATCCGAATCTTTCAAAATCCCTCCAGTGACCACATAAATATTATGATATTTACCTGCCCAATAACGTGTTTTTTGCTCTAATCTATTCCAAATTCCACTATTAAAACCGTGATCTTGAGGTGAAATATTAGACGTATAAAAAGTGTCGCTATAGGCATTCTCATCAAATTCCATATCACCAGCCGGACAAAGATGTCCTTTATCATAACCTGATTTTTTATAATTTCTCCAATCAGCAGAGCCCGTTGTCACTTTTGGATCTTCAATGAAATAAGGCCTTTTATAATCACTGTTTTTCAAGTATTCTTTCTTCAATTCATAGGCTACCCATTCCGCCTGCTCAAATTTTTCAACATATGAAAGTGTATAATATTTATGCTTCACAATTTGCTTGGTTGTCGAAGTAGGCAAATAGGCCACTGAGTAACCAAAACCGGTATTGTCTTGATCCAAAACAAAAGTCGATTGCCGATCTTGTTCTTCACTAATAACACCTACCTCTTTTTTACACGACAACAACACCAAACCCATCAAAACTAAAACAATATAATCCTTCATCTACCCTAATTTTTCATTAATGTTAGTTAAACTTACAAAAAAAAACGCTCCAAAAAAGTTATTTTTCTGAAGCGTTTTACTAAGAAATTAATTTCTATAAAACTATGATTTTACTAATTTATCCTTTTTCATTTTAGGTGCCACTGCATTTTTAACGAAACCTTTTCCTTGTAAATCATCCAACACATTTAATGCTTCTTCCACATAAACATCTTTAGATAATGCCTGATGCCATATGTCTCTTTTCTCTTTCAAAGTAGCATCACTCTTCATTTCTAACTCCTCATAAGGCAATGATTTAAAAACCAAATTGTTTTTGTAATCCGAAATCGGTTTGTATTTCTTTCCTTCGTTTTCAACCTGAGCTTGAGTTGCTTTAAAACTAGCAATATTCAAACTATAGGTATTCTCTTTGTTTTTAACGTCAATCCATTTCGCATTGTCCTCGATCAATTTAAACTGAGGATTTGAGGCTATTCTGTTTTTACTACTGCTAATCGCTTTAGTGAAATCTTCATTTGATTTCCAAGTACTATAATTTGCTGGATCGATTTTATCCCACGGCATAGCATTATCAATATCACGTTCTCCCATTTTCAAATAAGCATAACGATCCGGCATCACCACATCACTATGAACTCCCTCTAACTGAGTAGAACCACCATTAATTCTATAAAATTTTTGTCCCGTGATTTTCAAAGCACCCAAATCACCATAGTTAGCATTACGTACAAATTGATTTAAATCCAATACATTTTGAACAGTTCCTTTACCGTAAGTTTGTTTACTTCCAATAATAACCCCTCGTTTGTAATCCTGAATGGCAGCAGCTAAAATCTCTGATGCTGAAGCTGAAAAACTATTAACCATGATTACTAAAGGTCCATCCCATTCGATCTTTTTATCTTTATCATACAGTACTTCTTTCTTTTTTCCTGCCGATTTAACTTGTACAATTGGTCCTTCTTCAATAAATAAGCCCGCAATATCAACAACAGTAGATAAAGATCCTCCTCCATCATCACGCACATCCAACACGATACCACTCACCTCTTCTTTTTTCAATCGCTCCACTTCAAGAGCAATATCTTTTCCAGCATCGCGACCATCTTTGTTTTCAAAATCGATATAAAATTTCGGCAAATAAATTACCCCATATTTCACGCCGTTTTTCTCTACAACACTAGATTTAGCATAAGTCTCTTCAATTTCAACCACATCTCTAATAATAGAAATAACCTTGATAGTTCCGTCTACTTTTTTTACGGTAAGTTTTACCTCAGTACCTTTATGTCCTTTAATTTTTTTCACCACATCATCCAAACGCATTCCTACAACATCTACAGGTTCGTCGTTTCCTTGTGCTACTTTCAAAATCATATCTCCAGACTCCAACTGTTTTCCTTTCCAAGCTGGTCCTCCAGAAATCAACTCATCAATTTGAGTGAAATCATTTTTCTTTGTCAATTTCGCTCCAATACCTTCTAACTTCCCACTGATATTAACATCGAAACGATCTTTATCTTCAGGAGCAAAATAACTTGTATGTGGGTCAAAACGCGTCATAATTGAGTTCACATATACAGAAAACCAATCCTCTTTATTAAGATCTTTAATCAGACTAAAATTATCATCTAAAGATTTCAATGAACTATCGCGTGTTTCTTTTTCTAAAGCATCAAAAGACTTTTCCTTATACCCAGCATCCGCTTTCTTTTTATCCTCTTCTATCTTCTGTTTGGTTACCAGAGAAGAGAGTGTCGATAATTTGATTTGCTTTCTCCATCTTTCATTAATCTCAGTAGCATTTTTAGCATAAGGTAAATGCTCATAATCCGCATTAAAAGTCTCATCTACCTCATAATTAAACGGCTGTGCTAAGATGGTTTTATATCTTTTTTTACTTTCTTCCATACGTTTCATCAATCGGGTATAAGTAAGATTGAAAAACGTTAAATCTTTATTCAAAAATTGATCGTCTAACTGCAATTCATATTGCTTAAACTCTTCTATATCTGACTGTAAAAAGAACCTTTTCGAAGGATCCAGTGCATCGATATAATCCTTGAAAATCCCTTTAGAAAACTCATCATTTATCTCAGCTGGACTATAATGCCCTTTTTCTATAACGAACGCCAGTAATTCCAATAGGGTTTTATCTCTATTAGGGTCTGGATCTATTGTCCTATCCGCATTCATCTTAAATGCAAACAACGTTAGCGATAAGCACAATACAGCTACAAGTATTTTATAATTTCTTTTCATAAATTTTATAATAGCATTCATCAATTTTTTAATCTAAGTTACGGTAAAAACTATGCCACTAAAGCTAAGTTCACTATAATTTTTTGTTAAAGATATAAAAATGTTTCATGTACTAAAGTCTTCCTGAATTTAGTTGACAATTTTTTTTTTATTTGTTAGTATTCTACCAAAATCTGTCACTACATTTGCTTTAAAGGTCCAAAACAGGCCTTTACAAAAACAACAAACTCAGCATGAAAAACGAAAAACCACTTATATTAGTTACCAATGACGACGGCATTTTAGCTCCTGGAATCAGAGCTTTAATAAGCGTTATGGAAACCATAGGCGAAGTAATCGTAGTGGCTCCCGACAAGCCTCAAAGCGCAATGGGACATGCCATCACCATTAACAATACCTTGTTTTTAGACAAAATATCAAAAGAAGAGGATACGGTAGTTGAATACAGCTGCTCGGGCACTCCTGTTGATTGTGTAAAACTAGCAGTCAACGAAATTTTAAAAAGAAAACCAGACCTCTGCGTTTCTGGAATCAATCACGGCTCGAATTCCTCTATAAATGTAATTTACTCCGGAACGATGAGTGCGGCTGTTGAAGCAGGAATTGAAGGAATTCCAGCCATTGGATTCTCCTTATTGGATTTTGATTGGAATGCGGATTTTGAGCCTGCTAAATCTTTTATTAAAAAAATCACTTTAGAAACGCTTGCCAACAAACTACCTACAGGAGTTGTTTTGAATGTCAATTTTCCAAAACTAAAGGAAAACGAAATAAAAGGGATGAAAATATGTCGTCAAGCCAAAGCCTATTATGCTCAAAAATTTGACAAACGCCAGACCCCTTTTGGCAAGGATTATTATTGGCTTACTGGTAAATTCACCAACGAAGACAAAGGGGAAGATACAGATGAATGGGCTTTAGAAAACGGATACATATCTATAGTACCCGTACAATTTGACCTAACTGCACACCACAGCATACAGCAACTTAATACTTGGAACTTAAATGAATAAGAAAGACCTTGTTATTGGTTTCCTTATAGGGATATTCACCTCCATACTCGGAAGTTATTTGTTTCTAACTTTCTTTACCCAATTTGATCTCTCCTCTGGAATTCAAATCATTAAACAACATGGGTACTTAGGAAAAGTGATCACTTTAGGCTCCATTTTAGACTTAGTAGTCTTCACTATTCTTCTAAAAAGGAATAAAGAGCTCATGGCTAGAGGAGTAGTTTTAGCAGTGATTGTTATTGCCCTTTTCACTTTCTTTATTTAAATCTTATCTTTGCTTAGCAAAAAAATACAGTGTTTACCAATTAAAACACACCCTTAAAGACATTCCTATGAAATATTACATAATAGCTGGCGAAGCTTCTGGCGATCTACATGGTTCAAACTTAATGAAAGCATTATACGAGGAAGACCCTCAAGCGGACATAAGATTTTGGGGAGGTGATCTGATGCAGAAAACAGGCGGAACATTGGTAAAACACTACCGCGAACTAGCTTTTATGGGTTTTGTCGAAGTTCTTTTCAATCTAAAAACCATCTTAAACAATATCAAAATTTGCAAAAAAGACATCAGCGCATTTCAGCCTGATGTGTTAATTTTTATTGACTACCCAGGTTTTAATATGCGTATTGCAAAATGGGCTAAAGCCTTACACTACAAAACACATTATTATATTTCACCACAAATATGGGCATGGAAAGAAAGTCGCATCACTGCTATCAAACACGATATCGATAAAATGTTTGTCATTTTACCCTTTG
Source organism: Flavobacterium sp. OHVDL-2026-0007 (assembly GCF_059882335.1). NCBI lineage: Bacteria > Pseudomonadati > Bacteroidota > Flavobacteriia > Flavobacteriales > Flavobacteriaceae > Flavobacterium > Flavobacterium sp. OHVDL-2026-0007. Next base: position 3,594,811 of record NZ_CM187612.1, on the reverse strand, counting down.
AAAAAAGCTTCTATGAAGACAAGCATCATTTCCCTGTAGATTTTGTTGGTCATCCCCTAATTGATGCCATCCAAAATCAACCTCCTTTTAACGAAACGATCTTTAGGAAAGAAAACCAATTAGGAGACAAACCCATTATTGCCATTTTACCCGGAAGTCGTAAGCAAGAAATCACTAAAATGCTAAGTGTAATGTTAAGCGTTGTGAATGATTTTCAAGATTATGAATTTGTAATTGCTGGGGCGCCAAGTCAGGATTATGAATTTTACCAGCAGTTTATTAGCAATAAAAACATCAAATTTATCTCTAATAAAACCTATGACTTACTTCGTTCTTCAACTGCTGCTTTAGTCACTTCAGGAACAGCAACTTTAGAAACTGCTCTCTTTAAAGTTCCCGAGGTTGTGTGCTACAAAGGAAGCACTATTTCCTATCAAATTGCCAAACGCATTATTACCTTAAAATACATTTCGCTTGTCAATTTAATTATGGATCAAGAGGTCGTTACTGAATTAATCCAGAGCGACTGCAATACCAAGCGCATCAAAGAAGAATTGCAAAAATTATTAACCCCCGATTATCGCGACAAACTATTAAAGAATTACGACATCCTAGAACAGAAATTAGGCGGAGTTGGTGCCAGCAAAAAAACAGCAAAACTTATCGTCGCTGATCTCAAACAAGTTTAAAAATTACTGTTTTGAAAAAAATAATCCTTCTACTGCTTTTTACCGTGATTTTTACTTCTTGTAAATCAGGCTCTGCTGCAGTAAACCATAAAGAAAACAAACGCGAGAATAAATATGTGGTCACTCATTTAATTGAGAACGCAACGGATAACCTTGGTGTGCGTTATAAATCAGGAGGAACAACCAAAAATGGTTACGATTGTTCGGGCCTAGTCTTCACTGCTTTCGAATCTGAAAACATAAATTTACCCAGAACCTCTTTTGAACAATCAAAAAGAGGGATTGTAATTAAATTTGATGAGGCTCAAAAAGGAGACTTAATTTTCTTTAGAACCAACAGAAGTAGGCAAATTAATCATGTTGGACTTATCGTTGAAGCCAATTCAACTGAAATTAAATTCATACACTCTTCCACTTCGAAAGGCGTTATCATCTCCTCCACTAAAGAGGCTTATTATCAAAAATCTTTTGCCCAAATCAATCGAATAATCGAATAGTTTCGCTTGCAGTAAAACAAACCACCTGCAACAGCAAAACACCTTATCTCAAAAAAATATCCCTTTTCGCAAAACGAGCGAAAAGGGATTCTACAAATTAAACTAAAAACTTAATTTAACCTTATTAATCATTGGCATGCAAAATAGCTTCTGATTCAGCAATCCATGCCTTTACACCACCTGGTTTATACGCTATTTTTCCCAGAGCATTAAAAGTAGTTTTACTTTTTCTAATAAAAGCACTAGCAAAACACACCTCTGGCAACTCTTGAACCCCAAAAGCATTTTTGAGTTTAACTATTTGTTCTTTATCGCTATCTGAAGCAGTTGCATCTGATAAGTCCAACTTTACAAGAATAACATTATCACGGGACCAAGCAGCAAAATCCGGGCTCTTCAATATTTCATTTTGAAGATTAGGTGCTACTCCTGTGGCCGTAAACAAAATCAACATTGGCTTTCTTAATTCGTTACTTTTTTCAATAGCCGACGCCATACTAGTTCGCCAAATTAAATTTTGTGAATGCAAAAAAAAGGAACCTAATAAGAATAATCCGATAAGTAGTTTTTTAATCATTTTATACTGGTTTTGGTTAGATTAACGGAACGAAATTAACATAATATTTTAATTTTCCAACTTTTATTAATACAAAAAACGCATTATATCCTTTGATTCTTACAATAAAGTATCAAAATAACAATTCAGACAAAAACTCCTTTTTGCTTTCTTACAAAACAAAAAAAACTCCTTACAAATCGTAAAGAGTTTTTCATTTGACAATAGTGCCTATACCTTATTTTTAAGATTTTTTAGGATTAACAATTTCATTGGCTACTGTTAACCAAGCTGATGGACCTCCAGCAACATAACCTGTTTGCCCTAGCCCTTTAAAATTCACTTTACCATCTATTGATTCTGCACTAGTAAAATAAACCGTAGGAAATCCTTGGATCCCAAAAGCCTGTTGTAACTCGTTATTCTGATTTTTTAATTCAGGTGTTTGCGGTGCTCTTCTTGGATAATCTAATTCTACCAAAACAACATTATCTGTTGCCCATTTTTTAAACTCTGGCGTTTTCAAAACTTCGTTTTGCAAACGAATACACCAGCCACACCAATCACTACCAGTAAAAAACATCAACATTGGTTTGTTTACTTTATTACTTACTGTAATGGCTTCTTTAACATCCGTATACCATTTTAACTCTTGTGCTTTCACAGCAAACGCACCCACTAAAAATAAGGTGATCAAAAATATTTTCTTCATGTTTTATATGTTTTTTTTATATTTTTTACAAATTTAAGCAAAAAAAAGAATCGATCAATATCGCCTATTTTACTTCTTGCATTAATTTTTTAATGAATGGCGAAATTACAATTAGCACCACACCTGCAATGATAGAATAAATAGCCAATTGATAATATCCTTCTGTATAGGACTGTAATTTAGAAACCAGGGTATCTCCTGTATTGGATTTCGAAATTTCAGCACCTAATTTTCCCGCAGCCAATTGTCCAAATGCACTCGCTAAGAACCACAGTCCCATCATCATTCCAAACAACCTTTTGGGAGATAATTTGGTAATGATAGACATTCCAATAGGCCCTAAACAAAGCTCACCAATAGTGGTTACTAAGTAAGCCAAAGTAAACACGTTTAAAGAAGCAATACCATCCACATTAGCAAAAAACTTAGTCAAATAGAAAATATAAAAAGACGCTCCTAAAAACAAAAAGCCAATTCCAAATTTAATCAAGGTATTAGGCTCTAACTTTCGTTTAGCCAGCCATAACCACAACAAACCAATTAATGGACTTAAGACCACCACAAAAAAGGTATTCGAACTATTGTTCACTATATTGGGGTCAATGGTAAAAAACAGTAATTTATCATTTAAATTATCTTTGGCAAACAATGACAATGACCCTCCACTTTGCTCATAAATAGCGTTGAACAAAAGATAGAAAAAGATAAACAAAAAGGCCGCAAAAAGCTTTTTCTGCATTTTCACATCTCCTAATTTAACCAATTCATACGTAAAATACAAAACCGCCAATACACCAATAGTATACATGAAATAGTCTGTATAATCCGTATTTTTTACCATTATAAAGATGAATGGCAAGCTCAATATTGATGCAGTATATACGGCTATCTCTCGAATTCTTCTTTTAGCAGGCGCCAAATTCAGCAAAGGTGAATCTCCAATTGGACCTAAATATTTCTTAGTAAACAAAAAAGTAATCAAACCTAAGAACATCACCACCGCTGCCGACAAAAAGCAAAGTTGCCAAGAATAATATTTACCTAAATAAACACATAAGGCACCTCCAAAAAGTCCTCCAACGTTTATTCCTGCATAAAACATTCCATATCCAGCATCTCTACGACCGTCATTTTCATGATACAATTCCCCTACCATTGATGAAACATTTGGTTTAAAAAAACCCGTTCCTATGATGGAAAAAGCAATTCCATAATAAAAGAAATCATGAGGAGAAACCGCAATCAGAAGGTTTCCAAGAATCATGACAATACCACCAAAAAATAACGACTTTTTAAATCCCAATACTTTATCGGCAAAAATACCTCCAATAAAAGTAAAAGCATACACAAAAGCCTGAATAGCTCCATATTGCAAATTAGCATGTTCATCTTTCAATAAAAGCTGATCCACCATAAAGATAACCAACACACCACGCATTCCGTAAAAACAAAAACGCTCCCACATCTCCACAAAAAACAGATACCACAATTGCTTTGGGTACTTGCCTTTAAAATTTTGAATCTCCTCTAAAGTGATCTTCTGTTCCATTTATTTATAAATAATTAATTGATTCCTTTTTCTTTCATTACTTTATTAAGTTGCTTTACCAGACCAAACATCAGTACCGTTGCAAACATTAACAAGCCAAAATTAACCCAAAAAAAGTTGGTTTTATTGTCATAGGTATCCCACATACTGGCTAAAACCCCACTTAGTTTATTTCCAATTGAAATCGCCAAAAACCAACCACCCATCATTAACGAGGTAATATTCACAGGGCTCAATTTAGAGACCACTGATAGTCCCATAGGACTTAAAAACAATTCCCCAATAGTGATGATACCATAGTTAGCTACCAACCACCAAGCACTTACTTTCTCAGTTCCATCATTCCCTATTTGAACAGCCGCTACCATCACTAAAACAGACAAGGCCGATATCAATAATCCAAAGGCAATTTTAGTAGGTGTTGACGGTTCTTTCTTTCTGGCTCGTAAAAAAGAGAAAAAAGCCACAATCAAAGGAGTCAATATTATGACCCAAGCTGGATTAATAGACTGACTCAAATTGGTCGCCCATAGATGCACTTTTGCACCTTCAGCAGGTAACTTTTCAGGAGCAACATTTCTAAAATACAACGGATAGTTTACTTCTTTTACCACCTCTCCATTTACTTTTTGCAAACGAAACTGATCATCATAAAGCTCAGTAGATTCCTTTTTATAGCTTACTTCTTTGGCTAATTTTAGTTTGCCCACTACCTCACCAGCGTTCCCCACTACTTCTCTATCCGTATAACGATCAGCCCAAGTAGTTAACGCAGAACCATTTAGTTTGAATACTGCCCAAAATAAAATCACAACACCAAAGATAGCTAGTAAAGCCCCAATGGGTCTTTTATCTTCTACCTTTGCCTTGAAATAAAGTGATCCATAAAAGAAAATGATAGGAATACAGGCAAAAATAAAAGCATCTGTACTATCAGAGCCAAAAATATAACTATCTAAATTCGTTTCCGAGGCTACTCCTTTTAACAACCATCCAATGGCACCAAAAACAAAAGAAGGCAACAAAATAAACAAGACAATTTTATAAAACGGCATATCTCCCTCCTGCACTCCTTTTTTCTGATCATAGCCTACATAATGTTTTGTACCCAATAAAAATACAATCACACCAATAAACATTCCTACACCAGCAGCCATAAATGCCCAATGCCACCCTAAAAGGATTTGCAAGGCCGCCCCGAAGAAATTACAGATAAAAGCTCCAACATTGATTCCCATATAGAAAATATTATAGCCTTCGTCTTTTTTATCCTTATACTCTTCTTTAGCATAAAAACTTCCTAATAGCGTAGATATATTGGGCTTAAAAAAACCATTACCTACGATCACAAAAGTCATGGCAACATACAGGGTTGTCATATCGTGTACCCCCATTAAGAGATAACCAATACCCATTAAAATCCCACCAATAACGATAGACTTTCTGTAGCCTAAATAGCGATCCGCAACAAGTCCACCGATAAATGGCGTAAGAAAAACCAATGCAATAAAAGTCCCATATAAATCAGAAGCTTCTTTCTCGGTCATCGCAAAACCAGACTTTACATCCTTAAGATACAAAGTAAAAATCCCAATCATCAAATAATAACCAAAACGTTCCCACATTTCAGACAAAAACAAATAAGGCAACGCTTTTGGATGTTTTTTCCACATAATTCTAAACTCTTTAAAAATTAAAATTACCTATAAGTCTAAACCTATAGGTAATTTTTATATCTCTTTATTCTTATCTATCTAACACCGTGCATCATCTTTTTCAAGAAAGGCGTTAAGGCAAATAATAAGATTGCCGCGATACCAGTCAACACCACAAATACCATGAAAAACTCATACAAATTATGAATTTCAAATCCAGCAAAAAAGTGGTTTGCAGCGCTAATTTGATGTTTTTCTAAAAGTGCAATTTGCTCTGCCGTTGGTGTTATTGTTTTATCTAAAACCGCTTGAAGATCGATACCCAACTCTTTTGCTTTTGCAAACTTTTCACCAGTAGCCGGTAAGATAGAACCTAAAGTTCCCCCTAAAGCATATCCTGATGCGTTTGACAAAAAGAATACTCCATATAACAAAGAAGCAAAACGTTTTGGCGATAATTTACCTACCAATGATAAACCAATTGGAGACAAACACAACTCAGCACAAGTATTTAAGAAATACAATAAAATAAGCCATTTTACCAACAACAATCCCGAAGTTCCAATATAAGAAACCTGAGTAGCAATCATAAAGAAACTAATAGAAATCACTACCAATCCTACTGCTAATTTTACAGGAGAAATTGGTTCTTTACCATTAGCTCTCAAAGTATCCCATAATACACTAAATGGCACTGCCAAGATCACTACAAATAGTCCATTGAAAATCTGAACCATAGAGGGAGGCATTTGCCATCCAAAGAAATTTCTATCCGTTTGGTTATCGGCGATAAAAGTCAATGAAGACCCCGCTTGTTCAAAAGCTGCCCAAAAGAAAATAATAAAAAACGAAACGATATAAATTACAATAATTCTATCTCTTTCTATTTTAGTTAAAGAGGTATCTGAAATAATCAATCCTGCCAATGACAATCCACTAGAATAGATCAAAGTATAAATCAAATTCTGACCTACAACATAGTGAAAAAAGAAGCCTAAAGCTATAAATGCAACTCCAGCAATTACCAAAGCCTTATTAGAAAAATTAGCTTTTTGTGCTTCTCCTTCTTCAAAATCAGAAGCTTCGTTTTTAGAAGGCAAACCTCCTAAGGGTCTTCCTTCAGGAGAAACCACGTATTTATTTTTTAAGAAGTAGAAAAGGACAGTTCCCAAAAGCATAGCAACAGATGCCGCCATGAATCCCCATCTAAAAGCATGAATGTCTCTAAGTCCTCCGACCTCTTTTACATCTCCCAATAAAGGACAAATAGACTGACCTAAAAAAGCCCCTATATTGATCCCCATATAGAAAATAGTAAAAGCACTATCTAATTTTGTTTTTTCCTGTTTAGGATACAAACTCCCCACCATACTAGAGATGTTTGGTTTAAAGAATCCATTACCAAAAACGATCACTCCTAATGCAGAATACATAATTGTTGTTGCCAAACCTAAGTTAGACTCAAAAATACTTCCACTGGTAAACAACAACAACTGTCCAATGGCCATTAACAAACCACCTAATAAAATACAATTTCGGTTCCCTAAAAATCGATCAGCTACAAAACCTCCCAACATTGGTGTTAGGTAACAAAGTCCAAGAAAACCTCCATAAATTAAAGAAGCTTCTTCTTCCTTCATCATTAATGAATTCACAAGAAATAAAGTTAATAAAGCTCGCATTCCGTAAAAATTGAAGCGCTCCCACATCTCCGTTCCAAACAATACCCACAGTCCTTTTGGATGCGCAGTTTTTACTTGAGTTTCTCCCATATTATTCATTATTTATTTAAGGTTAATTAGTATTAAATTATAAATTTTCTTTGATAAAGTTAGTCATTTTATTATAAAGCTGAATTCTCGTTTTTCCACCATAAATACCGTGGTTTTTATCTGGATAAATTTGAGAGTCAAATTGCTTATTGGCCTGAATCAAAGCCTCCATCATTTGCATGGAGTTTTGAACGTGAACATTATCGTCAGCTGAACCGTGAATCAATAAAAACTTCCCTTTTAATTTGCTCACATGGTTGATTGGAGAGTTCTGATCGTAACCACTAGCATTTTCCTGAGGAGTCTGCATATATCTTTCCGTATAAACGCTATCATAAAATCTCCAGTTGGTTACCGGAGCAACGGCAATGGCCATTTTAAAAACATCATTCCCTTGAAAAATACAATTCGAAGCCATAAAGCCACCATAACTCCATCCGAAAATTCCGATTCTTGAAGCGTCAACATAAGGATAATTTCCAATTACTTTTGCTGCATCAATTTGATCTTCCACTTCGTATTTCCCTAATTCTTTTTGTGTTACTTTTTTAAAATCAGCCCCTTTAAAACCAGTTCCTCTTCCGTCCACACAAGCTACAATATAACCTTGTTGTGTAAGTGAAACAAACCAATAATCATCTGAACCGTTCCAATCATTATTTACTTGTTGCGATCCTGGACCAGAATATTGGTACATAAAAACAGGATATTTTTTCGAAGGATCAAAATCTTTAGGCTTCAAAATCCAAGCATTCAACTCATTTCCTTTAGCCGTTTTTAAAACAAAGAATTCTTTAGTTGGCAAATTGTATGCTTTCAATTTAGCGGCAAGAGCCTCATTGTTTTCGATCACTTTAATCTCTTTCCCTGCTTTCGCTTCGTTTAGGCTATAAGTGGTCGGCTGAGTAGCACTTGAAAAGGTATTGATAAAGTATTGGAAATTAGGACTAAAGGTTGCTGTATTAGTCCCGGTATTTTTAGACAAACGCACTTTGTTTTTTCCATCCAAAGCGATGCGATAAATATCCCTGTTGATAGAACCATTTTCTGTAGATTGATAGAAAACAGTCTTTGTCTTTTCATCGAAACCGTAGTATGAAGTTACTTCCCAGTTTCCTTTTGTCACTTGATTTTTTAACTTACCACTTTTATCATATACATAAATATGATTAAAACCGTCTTTTTCACTTGTCCAGATAAAACTATTGTCTTTTAAAAAAGTCAAATTGTCTGTAACATCTACATAAGCCTTATCTTGTTCATTCAACACCACTCTTGACTGCGCTGTAGTTCCGTCTACGAATAACAAATCGAGATTACTTTGGTGGCGATTTAACACCTGAGCCGACAAGGTATTGTTATCATTAGTCCATTGTAATCTTGCAATATAGAAATCATTATAATGCCCTAAATCCACTTTTTTAGTGGCGTTACTAGCAGCATCGTAAATATGTAAAGAGACCTCAGAATTTTTCTCTCCTGCTTTAGGATATTTAAATGTTTCAACGGTAGGATATAAATTTTTCTCAAAGATGGACATCGAGAATTCAGGAACCGCGCTTTCGTCAAAACGAATATAGGCAAGTTTCTTACTGTCTTTACTCCAGTCAAAAGCCCTAACAAAGGCAAATTCTTCTTCATAAACCCAGTCCGTAATACCGTTAATTATTGCATTTTTCTTTCCATCTGTAGTCACTGCAGTTGACTTTTTTGAAGCCACATCGTAGACATACAAATTGTTTTCTCTAGCATACGCAATTTTAGTTCCGTCTGGAGAGAAGGTTGGTTCTTGTACCTGAAAATCAAAAAGTTTGGTTAACGATTTAGCGGCAATATCATATAAGTAATAATCAGCTGTGAATGAGTGACGAAAAATCTGCTTGGAATTACAAGCAATTAAAATCTTTTTTTCTGAAGCATCAAAAGTATAGCTATCGATTCCGTCAGCCAAAGCCCCATGATTTTTAGTATCAATTAAATTAGACACTTTTTTTAGCGTAGCAAAATCGTACAAATCGATTTGTAGACTTCTACTGGCTTGATCAACATTTAAAACAGTATATTGATCTGTATTTTTTAACGATTGCAATTCATCCATTCCTTTGGCACGAAAAGCTCCGCCATAAATGTCCTCAATCGTAATTTTCTGTTGACCGAAAACAGTAGCAACTAAAAACAAAAGCATTACAGTAATTTTACTTGTATTCATCAAAATTATTTTAAATATAAAAAAGAGCCCAATTTTAGTAAAAAAAATGAACATAATACACATTCCATGTGTTAAATGTTAAAAAAAATAACGATTGCGTACTTTTCAAATTTCAAATACATTATAAACAAAACTCATAAAATACTATCTTTACCGCACCAATATTATTTAATATACTGAGAATGAACAACGCTGTTGCTGGATTTTCTAAATTATCCAAAAAAGAAAAAATAAACTGGATTGCCAATGAATATTTTTCAACCCCAGAAGAAGCCTTAAATGTTATAAGAAATTACTGGAATTCAAACGAAAAGCTCCAATTACTCCATGACGAATTCATAGAGAACACTATAACCAATTTCTATATTCCCCTAGGAGTTGCTCCTAATTTCCTAATAAACGGAAAATATAAAACGATTCCGATGGCAATCGAAGAAAGTTCGGTGGTTGCTGCGGCTTCAAAATCAGCAAAATATTGGGCGACACGCGGTGGCTTTACCGCTACTGTAGTGGATACCGAAAAAATTGGTCAAGTCCATTTTACTTTCAGTGGAGACGCTGAAAAATTAAAGACATTCTTTAATACAATCAAACCAAAATTTTTCACCGATACCCAAAGCATAACCAAAAACATGCAACAACGTGGGGGCGGAATTCTGGACATTCAGCTAAAAGACAAACGAGAATTGCTCGACAATTACTTTCAGCTTCATGCCACTTTCGAAACCAAAGACAGTATGGGGGCCAATTTTATCAATTCTTGCTTAGAACAATTTGCCACTACCCTAAAAGAAGAAGCCCAGCATTACGATGCTTTTTCAGATAGCGACACCCTACAGGTCATCATGAGTATTTTATCCAATTACGTTCCCAATTGCGTAGTAAGAGCTGAAGTTTCCTGTCCAGTAGCCGATTTAACAGAAAAACACATCCCCAATCCAGAAGAATTTGCCGCACGTTTTGTACAAGCAGTTCAAATTGCCGAAGTAGAACCTTTTAGAGCCGTAACCCACAACAAAGGAATCATGAACGGCGTTGATGCTGTCATCTTAGCTACTGGGAACGATTTTAGAGCCGTAGAAGCAGGCGTTCATGCCTATGCTTCTAGAAATGGACACTATTCTAGTTTATCACATGCGAAGGTTGAAAACGGAATTTTCACCTTCTGGCTTGAAATTCCTTTAGCACTAGGAACAGTAGGAGGATTAACCTCTTTACATCCATTAGTTAAGTTATGTTTGGAAATGCTAGAAAAACCTTCAGCAAAAGAGCTTATGCAAATAGTTGCCGTAGCTGGTTTAGCACAAAACTTTGCTGCACTGCGCTCCTTAACTACTACAGGAATCCAGGAAGGTCATATGAAAATGCACCTGAACAACATTATCAACCAATTTGAAGCCAATGAACAGGAACGTCATCTAATTAAGTCTCATTTCAAGAAAAATGCCGTTTCACACAGTGCGGTCGTGGACTTTATCGAGAACCTAAGAAAATAACATATCTCAGCAGCTCAAAATAAGAAACTAATCCTAGGGTTGCTTCTATTTTTACTGTTGTATCCTTTCCCAACTGAACTATGGTTCATTGGAATTAAAAAACAAAGAATGAAGACACGCTTTTATAGTAACGGAAAACTTTTAATAACCGGCGAATATTTAGTCTTAGATGGTGCCAGAGCTTTTGCACTACCCACAAAATTTGGACAAAATTTAATAGTAGAAAATGGTTCCAACCAAGAAATTCAATGGAAAAGTTTCGATTTCGACAAACAACTTTGGTACCAAGACACTATTTTATTTTCTGAAATAATTAGTACAGTTGAGCCAAAAATCGAAACGATAAAAACCACTCTGATTCAAATATTACACCAAGCTTATCTTTTAAATCCAGCGTTCATCACTCAAGGGCAAGGTTATAAAATTACGACAGAACTTAGTTTCCCGAGAAATTGGGGATTAGGCACTTCGTCAACCCTATTAAACAATATTGCCCAATGGACCCAGGTCGATGCCTTTACACTACTTAAAAACAGTTTTGGAGGTAGTGGTTATGACATTGCTTGCGCCCAAAACAATACACCAATTCTATATCGTTTAGAACTGGATCAACCGATCGTAGAAACCGCAGATTTCAATCCTGATTTCACTAAAAACATCTACTTCGTTTATCTCAACAAAAAACAAAACAGCAAAGCAGCGATAAACGCCTATTACAACAATAAAAATCAGAATCTAGCGCAAAACATACGGGACAATAACAAAATCACCGATATGGTTCTCAATGCCAAAACGGCAAAGGAATTTGCTCACGCGGTAGACCAACACGAAATTCATTTAAGCAATATCTTAGAAGTGCGAACCATTAAAGAAATCGCTTTCCCAGATTTTAACGGTAGCATTAAAAGTCTTGGTGCTTGGGGTGGCGATTTTGTCATGGCCATTTCAAAAGAAAACCCCGCTGCTTATTTCACAGCAAAAGGATACAACACTATCCTCTCCTACGACGAAATGATCTTGACTTAACTTATTATAAGAACCTTGTTCGATTTAAAAACACTTCAGTTCGAAGTGTTTTTTTTTGTTCCCAGACAAACTTTCACACTTCATTAAATCCCATAAAAAAAACCCAAAACATTCAAATGAACGTTTTGGGTTTCTCTATTTATTTTATTTACTAAAACTAGTAATTAAATTGTAATCTATTGTCTTCGATTTTAGCATTGTTTTTCAAGGCTGGTAAAATTCTATTTCCATCCCCTGCACTTTGCGCTTTTATCTTAGCTACATATTCAGCATGATTAGCAATAGCAGGTGCTTTTATAGTACTGATATTTTTCACTACATAAACTCCCGTGTTACCTTCAATTGGAGCAGAAATTTTATTAGCTGCTAAAGCAAATGCATTTCCAACAACTTTTGGCTCTTGTCCAACTCCACCAGGTAAAACTGGACTATCCATAGTAACATTATCAGCTTGTTTCACTGCTACACCAGCACTTTTAGCAATAGCTTCAAGGCTTGAACCACTCATTTTAGCTTTTAACATTTCAGCTTTTTTCTTGTTTTTCAAGATAGACTCAACATAAGGTCTCGCCACTGAAACTGATACTAAACCTGATTTGTTTTGACTTTTATATTGTGCAATTACGTGTCCAATATTCGCTAGTTCAAAACGTTTAACATCACCAGTATTTGTTTCTTTATCAAATGCCCATCTTACGATAGCACGTTGATTTCCTAAAGGTCCAAATGCTTCATCCATAGCCTTAGCAGTAACTGGAGCAGCTACTTTCAAACCTAATTCTTTTGCTGTAGCGTTAAAATCTTTATCAGCAGCGTCCATTTCAAATTTAGTCGCTAATGTAAATACTTTATCAGAAGTAGTTTCAGATGGCTCAATTTTTTGAGCAATTGTAGCCAAACGAATTCCGTCTTGTTTGTCTGTGATTTTAATAATATGAAAACCAAAAGGAGTTTCTACTAAACCAACTTTTCCAATTCCATTACTGAATACAAAATCATTGAATGGTTTTACCATTTGGTTTGGTCCAAAATAACCTAGGTCACCACCTTGTTGTGCAGATGAATCATCAGAGCTTGTAAAAGCCAACATCATGAAACTATCTGGATTCGCTTGAACTTGAGCTAAAATTTCTTCCGCTTTAGCCTTAGCCTCTTCTTTAGATCTTTTTTCTTTTTGGTTTGGTGTTTGAGATCCTTCATAACCAATTAAAATATGACTTGCTTTTGCGTTAACTCCTGCTTTAAAACCTAAAGATTTTGAGATGCATAAGTATTTTCCAAAAACATAAGGTCCATAAATTGCACCAGGAGCTAAACTAAATAATTTATCAGCATCAACTGCAGGTAAATCATTTTTAGCCACATAAGTTGAATCATAAGGAACATCAGAGTTTGCGTTTACAAATTCTGCAACATTAGTTGCATTTCTAAAACCTGGTAAAGTATCATTCTTACCTGTTTTTGTATTGTACACTACACTTCCTGATAACAATCCAGTAATTTTTGCTCTAATCTCAGCTTCGTCTTCTTTTGAAGCTTTGTCTTCAACTAAAACATATTGAATTTCACGAGTTTCATCCGCTTTGAATTTCTTCTCATTTTTCTTCATATAATCTACAATTTCTGAATCTGTAATTTTAACATCACTATCTTTAATTGAAGAATACAATGCACCAACATAAGCAAAGTTCACTTTGTTAGCTTCCATTTCGTATTTCAACTTCCCTTCACTAGTTGTAGTGTAAAGACCTGCTTTTACTAATGTATTATAGATTTGAAATTTTGCGTTTAATTCAGCATCCTTTTCTTTTTCAGCAATGTATTGTGCTGCTTCTGGATTCGCTTTAAAATACTCTTTGAATTTTACAACATCAAAAGCACCAACCGCATTTAAGAACATTGGGTTTTTCCCGATGTTAGGATCTGCTTTTAATACTTCTAAAAGGTGTTTTTCACCTACTCTCAATCCTAATTTGTCAAATTGAGATGACAATAATGCAATTGAGACTTCTTGATCCCAAACTCTGTTGGCAGCTTCGGTCGAAGTAATCCCTTGACCACTTTTTTCAACATTACTAACTTTAACTCTAAAGTCTTCAAATGAAATATCTTTTCCATCGATGCTTCCCACATCTTTAGAACTTTGTCCAAAACTTCCGCTAGAAAATAGGTCTTGTATTATAAATGCAAATAATGCAAGTGCAATAACTCCTATCAACAAAGCGGAACGCTGTCTAATTTTTGCTAAAACTGCCATTTTTATTATCGTTAATTTTATATTCAGTTTGCGAAAATACAATTATCTAGTTAATAACAATACAACTAGCGTTTTATTTTGCACAATTTTTTCAATTAATAAAAAAAGATCACTCTTTTATAGTCATTTTCACTAATTCAATCTTCTTATTGGTAGCTTCTTCGATCACAAAATAATAATTATCGATCACTATTTCGTCACCCTTTTGCGGGATTTCTTTGGTGAAATTAACAATAAATCCACCTAAAGTACCATAAGAATCCTCTTCAGGAATCCCTAATTTATAGGTCTCATTTAAATACTCAACATCTAACCGAGTAGAGAACAAATACTTACCCTCGCCTATTTCTTGTTCGATTAATTCCTCATCCAAATCGTGCTCATCTTCAATCTCTCCAAAAAGTTCTTCTACAATATCTTCTATGGTTATAATTCCAGCCGTCCCTCCATATTCGTCCAAAACAACCGCAACATTTTTTCTCTTTTTGATCAGCAAATTAAGTGCATCTTTGATCAAAATAGTTTCTGGAACAAATTCCACAGTCATCAATACCGATTTAATCGTTTTAGGCTTTTTAAACAAATCAAACGAATGCACATAACCCACAATATCATCTAACGAGTTTTGACTCACCACAATCTTAGAATAACCCGTTTCTATAAACAATTCCTTAAGATCAACAATACTCTCAAACAAGTCAATATCGACAATTTCAGTACGCGGAGTCATAATATCACGTGCTTTCACTCCTGAAAACTCTAATGCATTTTGAAAAATCTGAATTTCCGAATCCACTTCCTCATTATCTTCAACAGAACTCATTTGCTCTGTAATGTAGTTCCCCAATTCAATTTTGCTAAAATACAGCTGCACCTGATCCCCTTCGGTCCTTAAAAACCTTCTGAGAATAAAGTCCGAAATCCAAATAAAAAAAGTGGAAATGTAATAAAACAACCTATAGAAAACATAGGCAGGAATTGCGAAAAATTTAATCAGTGAGTTGGCATAAATCTGAAAGAAAACTTTCGGTAAAAACTCAGCGGTCATTAAAACTATAAAAGTTGAAAGTATCGTTTGAATAAACAAACTGGTCACTTCCGAAAAATGAAAACCCAGCTCTATAATGCCTTTGAGAATAAGATCTCCCATGAAAAAACCATACACTACTAAGGCAACATTGTTACCAACGAGCATTGCAGCGATAAATTTTGAAGGATTCTCTGTAAGTTTAGTAAGTATTTTCGAAGGAAAATTATCTTGTTTTTTTTCGATCTCCAGATAAATCTTATTGGAGGAAATAAAAGCAATTTCCATTCCTGAAAAAAAAGCGGACAGTATTAAACATAGTATTATAATACCTATCTCCATTTTTTACTGTTTTTCGTTACGATCATTAAATTTCTTAACAAATCTTCTTCTAAAGAAGAACATAAAGACTGCCATACCCGCTATGAAAAAGCTTAAATAAGGAGTATCATTCCCAGCATTCAATTTTGTTATTCCGTCGTAACCAAAACAAACTGCAATTAACAAGTAAACGTAATGTGTATATTTTAAATAACCCATAATATATTTTTTATTCATCGGCTTCTAATTCGCCGCTTATTCTTTGTGAATTAATCACTTTAAAATCTTTACTAAAATCTATTCCCTGCCCATAGGTCTCCCCTTTAGCATCTGTAAGTTTAAATTTTCTTTCGGTATAAAACCATTCATTCTTCTGATCGAAGTACAACTGTTCTGTCTCCAACATTTGTCCAGCTTCTGATCTAATCTTTACTTTTCCTTGTAAATCAATAATTCCAGTAGTCTTGTATGAAATAGCGTAATTTGAAGTTATAAAAGTACGCTTTTGTTTTTTGTCATATAGCGTAACATCAATTCCTTTTGGAAATTCTGTAAAAGGAAATTCAAGATTGGAGTAATCTAGCATTTTCGAACTGATCAACATTCCTGTTATCCGTCCAGAATCCGTATACCTAATATTGACTGTGTCAGCATCACTTGCAGGCACAAATTCAGAGAAGTTAATTTTCTGAACCTCTTTAAAATTACTTTCGCACCCAAAAAACAGTGTCACAGCAAAAACTGTGACAACGGTTATCCTATATCTCTTTGGTAAATTCATTTGCCAAATGTAGTAAATTGTATGTGCTTAAAAAAGCTTAAAAAAAACTCGATCTAATTGAATTTAGTTTTAACAAACCATCTATCATTAAAAGAGAAACTAATACTAAAGTTCATATAATTCTCCTTCACTAAGCCTGAATTCATTGTACCTCTTTTACCAAATTCAATTCCGAAATTTACATTTGAATAAGATCCTGGAATTGGAAACCCAGCCCCTAAAGTCATTCCAACATCGTTTATTGACTCATTATCAATCACTAAACCTAATTTTTCATATTTCAATCCCGCTCTATAGGTTACTCTATTGAAATAGTTAGAAAACGAACTATAGTTTGGCACAAAATACCCACCGACCGCATATTTTGCGTATTTCTCGTAATGCACATTCTCATTAGTATTGTAATAATTTGCAAATCGACCATCTCCTTGAAAAGCCATAGTAGTTCCCACTAACCATTTTCTAGCTTCACCAATACCCGCTCCAAAAGTCAACTTATTAGGCAATTTTAGATTCGTTTCGTTTGGATCAGAAATCACTGGATCTGGATCCGAACTCACTGAGATAACTCTAGTACTATTGGATTTCAAAGTACTTGCGAATGTATAATTCAAGCTCGTAAACAAACTTAATTTTTTAGCAATTTTTGTTTGGTACATGGTACCAATATTAAAATTAACCCCAGACAATTCAGAACTATTGGTTTCCGTAGTGGTGTTTTGAACACCCGTAATTCCCTCTAAACTTGTCGTTGTTATTTTACCAAAATTATATTGCAAATCAGCTCCAATGTTCCAGTTCGGTTTTAATTTATACCCTAAACCGGCAAACACTTTATTCACCCCACCATTTCCTTCAAACTGACTACTCACCGCTCCTTCAGTTGTAGAATTGTCGTTTAAAATTTTATATCCAACTGAAGTCATCGGGACCAAACCAAATGCTGCACCGAATTTCCCCATTGGAATTCCAACTGCTAAATAATCAAAAGTAGTTCTTTGTGCTTTTGCAGATTCTTCGTTAGTTTTCAACTTAGAAGTTCCAAAGGTCCCTCCGATTGTAAAAGTAGTTTGTCTTAAACTAGCATAACTAGAAGGATTTTCAATATTCATGTGGATACTATCTTGCTCGACAGCAACACCACCCATAGATCTATTTTCAAGAGTCCCTTTAAACCTCGTATCCCCAATTCCGTAAAACGAATATGGCGACGCAGTACCTTGTTGAGCAAATGAAACGAACGAGATAAGCAGGCAAGCGCTTAATATAATTTTTTTAATCATTGTTGATTTTATATTGAAATGTTTGATTCAAACTCTCCAAAAGGAAATTTGAATTGGCAAATATGGTATTTTTTAATCGTTTAGCCAAAAAATCTGCATCACCTCCCGTTAAAATTATTATAAAATTTGAAAAGTTTCTTCTATATTCATCGATAAAACCGTCAATTTCATATACGAATCCATTTACCACCCCAGAATGAATAGCCTGTGCAGTTGAATTTCCTACATAATGCTCTGGCGCTTCTAAAACCAATAAAGGCAATTTCGCAGTAAAATTATGTAAGGCTTCGTAGCGCAATCGCAGGCCAGGAGATATCGCTCCTCCTAGGTAGTGATCATGCTCATCAATAAAATCATACGTAATGCAAGTTCCGGCATCGATCACTAATCTATTTTGTTTAGGAAATTGCAAAGTAGCTCCCGCTGCCAAAACCATTCTATCGATCCCTAAAGTTTTTGGCGTTGCATATTTATTAATGAAGGGAAAAACATCTTCATGTGTTAAAAAATGAACATTAAGCTGATTCTCGAAAGTCAAAAAAGATTGTTTTTCTACATTCCCTACTGATGCAACAACCAAATCAGTGCAGTTTTGAAATTTTTTTAGAATATTTTCAATTTTTTCTTCCACCTCATCTTTATCAAAAACGAAACACTCCAAAACACTATAACCCTCAAATACAGCCGCTTTAATACGACTATTACCAACATCAATAGTTAAAATCATATTTATTTATTTACCAAGGCAAAGATACGAATTGATTTTTTTTAAAAAATGTTTTGGATAAACGAAAAATGATTCTATCTTTGCACCCGCAACCAGCACGGTGCCTTAGCTCAGATGGTAGAGCAATGGACTGAAAATCCATGTGTCCCTGGTTCGATCCCTGGAGGCACCACCGTTAAAACCCGAATAGAAATATTCGGGTTTTTTGTTTTTATACTTTTTTTGAATCTCCATCTACCTCACGGACAACCCATTTCCATAATTATCCCAACCTCACTTTGCTCTTTCTGGATACATAGAAGGGAAATTAATTTGTAATTTTGGTTTATCAATAGAATATGGAACTGTAAAAAGGAAGCTTTTAACCCTCATCGAACACAAGATATGAATAAGTCCAACACACACGACCAACGCATCGCTAAAATGACCTTTGCCTCCGTTTACCCCTTGTATATAGTGAAAGTAGAGAAAAAAGGTAGAACAATAGAAGAACTCAACCAAGTCATAGAGTGGTTAACTGGCTTCGATGCGCCCAAACTACAAGAACTAATAGAAGAAAATGCAACATTTGAGACCTTTTTTCAAAAAGCCGCTATACATCCCAATGCACCTCTAATTACTGGTGTAATTTGTGGGTATCGCATAGAAGACATCGAAAACCCCCTTACCAAACAAGTTCGCTATTTAGACAAACTGGTGGACGAACTAGCAAAAAACAGGAAAATGGAAAAAATTCTACGCAGCTCATAAAGCTTTAAAAATTGCATAGAGTTCGAACTAAATTAAGCCAATCCTAAAGATTAACCGATGGAATAAGGACCAAACCGCATGCATTTCAGCTACCAATCCAGAAGTTTTTCACTTTTGGTAGAAAAATTTCTTCAAAAACAAAAGACCCCAAAACACTCGTTATCAACCCACAAGAAAACACTATTCAAAATAAAAAGAAATCTCTTTCGGATCAACGCATAAATGTTTTGGATAAACTAAAAAACATCCTATATTTGCACCCGCAACTAGCACGGTGCCTTAGCTCAGATGGTAGAGCAATGGACTGAAAATCCATGTGTCCCTGGTTCGATCCCTGGAGGCACCACCGTTAAAACCCGAATAGAAATATTTGGGTTTTTTGTTTTTTATATCTTTTTCACCTCTCTTTCCATAGCAATAATAGGTTAGCTATTTTGTTAAAAAAATATCAAATAAATAAAGTAATATCTCATATATTCGTAAAAACTTATTTAATATTTTTATTTACAATAAAATACACAATATTGATTTATGGAAGAAAACACCACAAAGGGCATTTGGAAAGTAATCTCAGCCTCTTCAATGGGCACTATGATTGAATGGTACGACTTCTATATTTTCGGAAGCTTAGCCGTGGTCATTTCAACAAAGTTTTTCCCAAGCGACAACCCCACCGCTGCCTTCTTATCCACTTTAGCCACTTTTGCAGCAGGATTTGTAGTAAGGCCGTTTGGCGCACTGTTCTTTGGAAGACTGGGTGATATTATTGGACGCAAATATACTTTTATGGTTACCTTATTATTAATGGGGGGATCAACTTTCTTAATAGGCTGCATTCCAAGTTATGAAACCATAGGCTTTTTAGCCCCTTTACTGGTACTAATTCTGCGTTTACTACAAGGACTGGCCCTTGGAGGAGAATATGGCGGAGCAGCTACCTATGTAGCCGAACATGCTCCAGCAGGACAAAAAGGATATTGGACTTCCTGGATACAAACTACCGCTACTGTAGGGCTATTTATCTCTTTAATGGTCATACTAGCGACAAAAAACATTCTTTCTGCTGAAGATTTCGACCACTGGGGATGGCGTGTTCCCTTCTGGGTTTCCATTGTGATGGTAGGGATTTCATATTTGATTCGTAAAAATATGGATGAATCTCCCGTGTTTGCTAAAGCCAAAAAAGAAGGAACAACAAGCACCAATCCACTAAAAGAAAGTTTTGGCAATCGCTACAATCTAAAATTTGTTTTACTAGCTCTTTTTGGAGCCACAATGGGACAAGGTGTTGTCTGGTATACTGGACAGTTTTACGCTATGAGTTTCATGAAAACAGTAATGAATATTGAATCCTCGCAAGTAGATGGTCTTTTAGGAATTGCCCTATTGATAGGAACGCCATTTTTTATTGTTTTTGGATGGCTTAGTGATAAAATAGGACGAAAATATATTATGATGAGCGGAATGTTACTGGCCGTTTTGTTTTATAGACCTATATACCAGATGATGTACAACACTACGGACCCCAACCACAAAATTGAACTTACTCCCAAAACTAAACAAACACTCGAGACAACAAAGAACAACGATGCTCTATATACCACTTCCAGAACCTATAGTGACGGAACCACGGCTGTAGAAAAAAAGACGCATTTCAGCAACAAAAAAGAAGCCCAAATCACAACCACAATCACCATTAATCAAGACGATAAATGGACTTTGATATTTCTTGTTTTCATTCAGGTCCTTTTTGTAACTATGGTTTACGGCCCTATTGCCGCTTTCTTAGTCGAAATGTTCCCGACAAAAATTAGATACACTTCAATGTCCTTACCCTATCACGTAGGGAATGGAATTTTTGGTGGCCTACTCCCTGCAATTTCAACTTATTTTGTAACACATGCTAAACAAGCCGGAAAATCAGATTTCTATCTTGATGGCCTTTGGTACCCCATCATTATAGCTTCCGTTTGCTTTGTAATTGGCATGATTTACATTGATAACAAAAACCAAACCAACCACCTTTAATTTAATCTTTACAAAATGAACACTATAAAACAAGTTTTAGGCATATTGTGGATTTTATTAGCAATTGCTGCAGCCTATTTTTGCATCTTCGAATTTGGCTTACCTAAATTCCTTTCAGACCAACAAGATGATGTTGTATTTGGCATTATCATCCTCTTTATCCTTACACCGCTAATCGTTTTAGGACTTGGCACCTTTGGTTATTTTTCCTTAGTGGGAGAGTATAACAAAGAAGAATAAAACTTAATAAAAAAAAGAATGAGCCCGATAATATCGCGCTCATTCTTTTTAAATTGAATTATAAATTCGTTTAGCTTTTTAGGTACAGTCTATTGCATAAATAGCCTCTTTTAATTATTTCTCCTAAAAACTAATCTAATGTGATCTTTTTTGCCACATTATCAATTTTCAAAACTCTCACTCCTGTCGGTCCAGTGTATTTGAAATTATTATCACCATCTCCAGCATTTACTAATTCTGAATCAATAGCATAACCTAATCCTGTATAATAAGCATAGTTGCGACTTGCTTCCCAGTTTCCATTACTGGTAAAATTATTTCCTAAAAATTCTCTAAAAGCTTCTCCACTTTTAAGAACAAGCGTTACTTGATAAATATTTGTCTGACCAACAACTAAAGGAAATTCAGTTTCAGCATCTCCATCCCAACTCCATCCTCCAGGTGTAGCTGCACCAACCAACCAGTGTGAAGTGGCCAATGGTGTATGATAAGGAGTCGCTTTAAAAGTATGGAAATTTGAATATTGCGCTTCTGCACCAATCCCAACAGTAGATTTGATACGAATATCAACTTCATTTTCTTCTTTCTCAACAAAACCACCATTAACCAAAGCCGAATTCAATTCCGCTACGGTTAAAGATTTGAAGCGATCAGTAGTTGTAGATACTACAACAGGAGCAGCAAATTTAGTTCCTGCTTTTGCAATTTCAATTGTATAATTCACTACCGTCTGAGTACCATCGTACTTAGCATCATTCCAAATTACAGTTGTAGCAACTTCTTTTTCTTTGTCTTTTGTTAGAACAATATTAAAATCGCTCTGAGGACTTAGTAAAACTGGAGCTGTAATTGGCGCTATTATTGGTCTGTTTTCTACATCATCTGCATTACATGAAACCGCTAAAACACCAATGAATGCGATTAAAATCTTATATGTATTTTTCATTTTATTATTTTTTTATATGGTTAGTTAATATCCTGGGTTTTGTTTTAAAGTTGGATTCGCTTGAATGGTTTTTGAAGGAATAGGCATTAAATCTCTATAAGATTCTGTACCACTTCCATTTTTAACGCCACCTTTCCATTGCCAGATTTTAGATCCTCCAGTGAATTTACCAAAACGAATCAAATCTGTTCTTCTATGACATTCCCAAAACAATTCTCTACCTCTTTCATCTAAAATAAAGTCTAGCGTTAAATCTGAAGCTATAATAGGAGTGGTATTCGCTCTAGCTCTAATTTTATTTACATAACCCAAAGCTGTTGTACTATTCCCTGAAGAAGCTCCTCTTAACGTGGCTTCTGCATACATTAAATACACATCTGATAATCGGTACATTGGAAAATCCGTATCCGGCATATCATTTCGCTGTGCCGCACTACCATCAGAATTAACATTCGTAAATTTGGTCACTGCATACCCATTGGTAAACACTCCATAATCCGCAATGTCTAAAGTTTGTCCAGTGGTATAAAAAGTTCCTCTTTTGTCCGCTGTTGCAGTTGCATCAGGAAACAATTGCACAAATTCTGGTCTTGCTCTCATTCCAGACCAACCTCCGTCCATTCCTTGATTAGCACCTACCATACTTCCACCGATAGAGGCGTGAATTATAAAACTCATTCCACCTCCTATGGCTCTAATAGCATTACCATCTCCAACAATTGGGAAGATCACCTCGCTTTGAGCACCATTTCTGTCATTATCAGCAGAAAACAAATAACGGTAAGGCACATTTGCAAAAGTATAGGCAGAACCTGTTATAATATCATTACATACAATTGCTGCATCATTATTTCTTTCTTTTCCCGTATATACTTTAGCATTCAAATAAATTTGTGCTAATAAAAACTGAGCTGCTGTTTTATCAATTCTACCATATTCGTTCGCTTTAGAAGGTGCTAAAGTAGCATCCATGTCTTTTAATTCTGACTCTACAAAAGCAAAAACTTCTGCTCTTGTTTTTTGTTCTGGATAAAAGAAACCAACTGGATCCTTCTCTGTTGTAATAGGCACATTGCCAAACAAGTCCATTAAATTAACATAGGAGAAAGCTCTTAAGAAACGAGCCTCTGCTCTAAACTTAACAATTTCTGCTTTTAAAGTAGCATCCACGCCTCTTTCGGTTAGCTTTTCGTCCGTTGTTTGTCTCAAAAACTCATTGGCAACACTAATTTCGTAAAAAGCTCTTGAAAAAATCCCGTATAGAAACTGATTACTAGGACTCCATTTTTGCCCATTGATTGCTGGCAAACCTTCATCAGCCCATGCGACAATCGCCTCGTCAGTAGGGAATTCCTGTGACACAAATAACAATCTCAGATAACTACTAAAATCCCCTCCAAGTCCAAAAATATCAGGAGAACCATCTCCATCATTTCCTCCTACGTATAAACCGGCATACAACTTTGCCAGTACTTGTTTGTAGGATGCTGGATCTTGAAAAAAGGTTTCTGAAAGAAACTCATCATCATCTTTTGGCGTCACATCTAAGTCGCTCGTACATGAGGTAAGCGTCATATTCATTCCTAAAATAAATAGGAGAAAATAAGATATATATTTAAATGATATTTTCATTTTGTTTGTTTTTAAAATTTTGTTTTTCAATCTACTGTTAGAAATTTGCGTTTACGCCAAACAAGAATGTTCTTGCTCTTGGATAAACATTATTGTCTATCCCGTTGAATTTTTCAGGATCTAAACCATTGTATTTAGTAAGTACTAAAACATTTTGAACCCCTGCCGTAAATCTTAAGGTCGCAGCTTTTAATACTTTTTTATCCAAAGTGTAACCCAGTACTACGTTATCTAACTTAATAAAAGAAGCATCTTTCACGAAATAATCGGAGTAATTACGTTGGGTTGCATTTGAATTACTTTCAGTGGTAAAGCCAGTATTGTAATAATCTGCACTAATATTTGATAAATCAGAGTCCCTTCTTAAACCAGCTTGTAAATATCCTTTGTCCGAACTTACGTTATCATAAATATAGTTCCCAAGACTAGCTCTCCAGTTCATTGTAAAATCGAATTGTTTATAATTCAAAGTAGAAAACAATCCAAAAGTATAATCTGCCGCTGGTTTGTGAAATTTATAACGATCGGCATCTGTAATCGCTCCATCGCCATTTCGATCAGCGTAAGCACCTTGAATAGGTCGTTTGTTCGCATCATACAATTGCTCAAATACAAAGAATGAATTTGGAGCATAGCCCTCAGAATGTATCAATACTCGGTTTCCTGTACCACCAGCAATAATATCTCCTGTAATATATCCTTGAAATCCTGGAACAGTCGCTCCTAAATCAGAGATTTTTTGATCAATATACGTGGCGTTAACCGCAAGATTCCAAGTTAATTTGTCATTTCTAATAATGTCTGATTGAAGATTAAACTCAACACCTTTTGTTCTAACACTACCTATATTACTATACCCCTGATTTCTGATATTTGCTCCATCTGGAACCATAATCTCTGCTAAAAGATCACTCGATTTTTTATCAAAATAATTAAGCGAACCCGTTATTCTATCGTTTAAGAATCCGAAATCAACCCCTACGTTCATCTCCGCTAAATCTTCCCATTTTATATCTTTGTTATAACCTTCAGGTTTTGCAGCCCTGTAAATCACACCATTAAAAAGGTATTGTGTATTAAGCGTTCCTAAGGTTACACGTTGCAAATAGTCATAGGCAGGTGGAATGTCTTGCTGTCCAGTTGTTCCGTACCCCACTCTTAATTTCAAACTTGACAAAGTCTCGTTGTCTTTTAAGAAGGCTTCCTCACTCATATTCCATGCAAAAGCACCTCCAGCAAAATTACCCCATCGATTCTCCTTAGAGAAACGTGAAGTTCCGTCTCTTCTATAATTTAAAGTTACTAAATACCTGCTGTCATACCCTAAGTTCAAACGTCCAAAATACGATTGTAAGTTAACATCGGCATCTGTCGTAACATCCGTAGGTGGATTTGGTCGCACGATATCACCAGAGTTAAATCCTTCACGTTGAAACAACTGATAGTTATATCCGGCAGTAGCATCGATTTTAAGTTTCCCTATATCTTTAGTGTAGTTAAAATACGCATTTAAATTTTTATTCTGGCGATCATCAGTATAATGTGTATAACCTCCTAAATTAGTCCAGTTCCCTTTATCAAATGTAGTTGGTTGATACCCTGTAATACTTTCAGTACTTACACGTGTATAACCGTTACTATTAAACTTATCAATCCCTGCTTCAACAACCACTTTCAGATCTTCGAAAAAATGAAGTTTATAATCTAATCTAATATTACCCCATTTTCTAGTAGAGGTAGCTCTACGTTCGTCTTGATTTAGTCTAGCAACAGGGTTTCTTGCTGGAAGTAAGGGTACGTTACCGTTTGCCTCCAACCATTCAAAATATCCACCGTAACGAGAACCTTCCTGATAAACAGATTGTGTGGGATCAAACATGATGGCACTCCCAATTACTGGACCTTCATCCTGAAATTGATTTTTTCCAAAGGATAAATTTCCAGTAATATCAATTTTTAAATGATTATCTAATAAAACCGGATTTAACGATATCGATGTCGTAGTTCTCTCAAAAGAAGTGTTTTTTAAGATCCCTGGATTATCAACATTTCCAACAGATAAACGTACAGGTAATTTGTTAAACAAAGAACCGCTTACAGAGATATTGTTGTTTGTCGTTAAAGCAGTATGAAAAATTTCATTTTGCCAATTTGTATTTGCTGTACCCAATAAAGCTTTTTGTGCAGCATTACCTTTCTCATTTACTAAAGCTCGAAATTGATCAGCATTTAAAACATCTACTGTATTGGCCACTGTATTAATACCCACTTGAGAACTAAAGTTTACTTTTACACCTCCTTTGGTTCCTTTTTTAGTAGTAATTACAATTACACCATTTGCTGCTCTGGAACCGTAAATCGCAGCTGCAGAAGCATCTTTCAAAACAGTAAAAGATTCGATATCATTAGGATCGATTGTAGACAATATACTGGTAGCTCCTTCTGGTTTACCATTACTCATCGGAAGTCCATCTATTACAATTAATGGCTCATTGGAAGCGCTTAAGGAAGATCCTCCACGAATTCTAATGTCAGCTTTCGCTCCTGGAGCTCCACCACCAACAACATTAACACCCGCGATACGGCCGCTAATCAAACTCTCCGGAGTCACGTTGATCCCCTTATTAAATTCCTTTGAAGAGATTTGAGATACAGAACCTGTTGCATCTTTTTTCTTCACAGTTCCATAACCTACCTGCACTACAACTTCTTTCAGTTGATTGGTGTCTTCTTCTAAAGAAACTGTTAGATTTTTCTGACCACTAAAAATCACGGTAGAGGTTTTGTATCCGATAAAGGAAACCAAAATTTTGTCCCCACTTTTCAAATTGGATAACTGAAATTTACCGTCAAAATCCGTAGCTGTTCCACCTGGAGAACCTTGTACACTTACATTTACTCCTGGGATTGGTTGTCCCGTTGCCGAATCAGCAACTGTTCCACTTAACGTACTTTGAGCCAGCACAGTAAACGGCAACAATAGGAATAAAAATAACAACTTTTTATAAATTGTTTTCATACTTTTTATTTAAATTAGTTTGAGTTTTTGATTGTTAGTTAAGTTTTTAATTTTACTTCGAATTTCAAAATTAGGAATTTATTAACACGCCCAACGGATCGCCTTTTTAATTGGTTTACGAAAACGTGGTAGTGTTGAAAACTTTCTATATTTTGTAATCTTTTAAGCCTAAAATTGTCAATTATAAAAATAAAAGATACCTTTATTAACAATTAGATTTTTTCCAAATAAACGCCATGAAAAGAAAAATAACCTTAAAACAGATTGCTAGAGAACTTGATGTATCGATCTCAACGGTCTCAAAATCACTAAGAAACAGTCTAGAAATCGGAGAAGAAACACGTCTAAAAGTCCAAGCTTTCGCCAAGTTCTACAACTACAAGCCTAACAATATTGCCCTTAGTCTTAAAAATAGAAAGACCAAAAGTATTGGTATTATCATTCCCGAAATTGTGCATTATTTCTTCTCTACCGTCATTAATGGAATCGAGCAAGTTGCCAATGAAAATGGCTATAGTGTTGTCATTTGTTTATCTGATGATTCCTTCGACAAAGAAGTCCTAAATATGGAGATGTTGGCCAACGGAAGTATCGATGGCTTTATCATGTCCCTCTCTAAAGAAACACAATTCAAAGGTGATTTTCATCATATTACAGAAGTAATCAACCAAGGGATGCCCGTGGTCATGTTTGATCGCGTCACCAATGATATCTTATGTGATAAAGTAATTATTGACGATAAAGCTGCCGCTTACGAAGCCGTTCAAAGTTTAATTGATAGTGGTAGGAAAAAAATCGCTTTGGTCACTACAGTTGATTATGTAAGTGTTGGAAAGCTTAGAACTGATGGCTATGAAAAAGCGCTTTTAGACAATGGATTACCCTTTAACGAAAATTTAATTATAAAAATTGAAGATGTCGACACCTGCGAAATAACCATTAGTCAGCTTTTACAGGACCGAGCTATTGATGCCGTTTTTGCCGTAAATGAACTTTTTGCCGTAACCATCATCAAAACAGCCAATAAAATGGGACTTAAAGTTCCTGAAGATCTAGCCGTAATTGCTTTCACCGATGGTATTATCTCAAAATACTCCACCCCAAGCATTACCACGGTAAGTCAAAGTGGAGAAAAAATGGGTAATAAAGCAGCTAAAATGCTCATCGAAAGGCTCGAAGCCGAACATGACGATGAGGAAGAAGAAAATGAAAATTACACTACAGAAGTGATTGAAACCCACCTTATACAAAGAGAATCGACAGACTAATTTTCTTAAAATCAACCTTTTCCAAAGCCATAAATAATATTTATGGCTTTTTTGTTAGCATATTTAAAAAAATAATTTATACTTTTACGCCCATCAAGGCTTTTACTTTTACTTCGAAAAAACAGTAAGTTTTGATAAGCAAAGCGCTTATCGTCTAATTAATTTTTTAATTACGATAATGGAAAAGCGTAAATTAAGTTTCTGGGAAATTTGGAACATGAGTTTCGGTTTCTTAGGAATACAAATGGGATTTGCACTTCAAAATGCAAATGCCAGTAGAATTCTTCAAATTTTTGGCGCCGACGTACATGAACTCTCATGGTTTTGGATTATTGCTCCCTTAATGGGTTTAATAGTACAACCTATCATTGGTCACTACAGCGATAAGACTTGGGGGAAATTCGGAAGACGAAAGCCTTTTTTTCTGGTTGGGGCTATTTTGGCTTCGGTTGGATTAATCTTAATGCCCCAGGCTAATATTTTCATTTCTGTGCTACCTGCTCTATGGGTTGGAGCCGGAATGTTAATGATTATGGATGCCTCTTTCAACATTGCCATGGAGCCTTTTCGCGCTTTAGTAGGTGATAATTTAAGAACCGATCAACGTACCGCAGGATTCAGTATTCAAACTTCATTAATTGGCTTTGGAGCTGTAATGGGTTCCGCATTGCCTTATGTTTTAACCAAGTGGTTTCACATTTCAAACAGTACGGTTCCAGGAAGCGTGCCTTTAAATCTAACCCTGTCTTTTGTTATTGGAGCAGCCGTTCTGATTGCTTCTATACTGGTTACTTTATTTACCACTAAGGAGTATTCCCCTGAAGAACTAGCCCGTTTTGAAGATCCGCAAAGCCAAGTTGATGTTACCGATCAAGAAAAATCAAAGCTAACGGACATTTTTACCGACTTTGCCAAAATGCCCACTACGATGCGCCAGTTAAGTTGGGTTCAATTTTTTTCCTGGTTCGGCTTATTTGGGATGTGGGTTTTTACCACCCCAGCTATTGCACACCACATTTATGGATTACCCCTAACCGATAACTCGAGTCAACAATATCAAGATGCTGGAGACTGGGTCGGTATTCTATTTGGTGTATACAACTTAGTTTCCGCCATTATCGCACTGTTTTTCTTACCCTACATTGCTAAAAAGATTGGGCGAAAATCCACACATTCCCTATCCTTAATCATTGGTGGAATCGGATTGATCTCCATTTATTTTATGCCAAATGAAGATTGGGTTGTACTTCCAATGATTTTAATTGGAGTGGCCTGGGCGAGTATATTAGCTATGCCTTATGCTATCCTTGCAGGATCGATAGCCCCTAAAAAAATGGGTGTTTACATGGGAATATTTAACTTTTTCATCGTTATTCCTCAAATTGTAAATGCGCTTATTGGAGGTCCGATTGTAAAATACCTTTACAATGGAGAGGCTATTTATGCCTTAATCACCAGCGGAGTAAGTTTCTTAATCGCCGCTCTCTTAGTCTACAAAGTAAAAGATGTAGATGACATCACAGCACAATCATAAAATAAGAATACCCTACTGATAATGAACAGAAAAGCATTCATATTCGACCTTGACGGTGTCATCGTCGATACGGCTAAATACCACTTTTTAGCTTGGCAAAAAATTGCAAAAGCACTAAACATCAATTTCACACACGATCATAACGAGCTACTCAAAGGAGTAAGCCGAGTACGTTCCTTGGATATTATATTGGAACTAGGAAGCGTTCAGGCTTCACAGCAAGACAAAGACAAATGGCTCATTCAAAAAAACGAGGATTACCTTTCTTATTTAGTTGACATGGACCAAAGTGAGGTTCTTCCTGGAGTTATTAAAGTGCTACAATTCTTAAAAGAAAACAATCAAGGCATCGCATTGGGTTCTGCCAGCAAAAATGCAAGACCTATCCTTGAAAAAACGAACATCCGTTCCTTTTTCGATGTTATTGTGGATGGAAATGACGTAACCAATGCTAAGCCTGATCCTGAAGTTTTCCTCAAGGCGGCTGAATTATTAAAAATAGATCCTCAGAATGCTATCGTATTTGAAGATTCCGTGGCCGGAATTCAAGCTGCAAACATTGGCAAAATGTTAAGCATAGGAATTGGTGAGGAAACCATTTTACACGAGGCGGATTATATCTTTAAAGATTTCACTTCCATAGAAGAAAGCTTTATCGAAACATTAATCAAAAAATAAAACCAAGCGATCACCAAGAAAACAGAAGAATTACCGCTTTTGATTTTCTTAAACAATAGAAAAGAAGATGAATCAAGATTATATAAAACCAGACAATTGGTCAATCATAGAAGAAGGATTTGATGTAGAAAGAGTAAAGTCCTCTGAAAGCCTTTTTAGTATCGGAAATGGTGCTATGGGACAACGTGCCAATTTTGAAGAAACCTATACGGGAGAAACTTTTCAAGGAAGTTATATCGCCGGGATCTATTACCCTGATAAGACCAAAGTGGGTTGGTGGAAAAATGGCTACCCAAAATACTTCGCAAAAGTATTAAATGCACCTAATTGGATCGGAATTGACGTTGAAATCAATGAAGAAAAACTAGACTTAAACACTTGTACAGCCGTTAAGAATTTTCGCAGAGAATTGAACATGAAAGAAGGATGGTACCATCGTTCTTTTGAAGCTACATTAAAAAACGGAACTGAAATTGCTGTAAATGTGCAGCGTTTTCTCTCTTTAGATTTAGATGAAGTTGGCCTAATTAAATACGAAATCACCCCTTTAAACAAAGATGCTAAAATTCTTTACAAACCCTATATCGACGCTGGCGTAAGCAACGAAGATGCGAATTGGGAAGAAAAATTTTGGGAACCATTAGAGGTAAAAAAAGGAACTCACGAGGCTTTTGTAACAGCCCAGACTTTTAAAACGCATTTTAAGGTAACCACTTTCATGCACAATACGATTTTGGCCAATGGAGAAAATGTTAACATTTCACCATCTACAATCGACTCTAGCTCAGATAAAGTTCAGTTTACCTATGGCACTATTATCGCTAAAGGACAAACCTCCTCAATCCATAAAATAGGAGGGTATACCGTTTCTCTTAACCACGAAAACACCTTAGCTGCAGCAGAAAAATGCATTAAAGTTGCCGTAACTTTGGGATATGATACCTTGCTGAAAAATCAAATTGAGGCTTGGAGCAAAATCTGGGAGATGTCTGACATTACCATTGAAGGTGATGTAAAAGCGCAACAGGGAATTCGTTTTAACATCTTCCAATTGAATCAAACCTATCTTGGAAAAGACAGCCGATTGAATATTGGCCCTAAAGGATTCACCGGAGAAAAATACGGCGGATCAACTTACTGGGACACTGAAGCCTATTGCATTCCTTTTTACATGGCCACTAAAGACCAGCAAGTGGCTCGAAACCTATTGACCTACCGTTTCAATCAATTGGACAAGGCGATTGAAAATGCCAAAGATAATCTTGGTTTTACCAACGGAGCAGCACTCTACCCAATGGTGACGATGAACGGAGAAGAATGTCATAACGAATGGGAAATCACACATGAAGAGATCCACAGAAATGGTGCGATTGCTTTTGCCATTTTTAACTACTACCGTTTTACTGGAGACTATTCTTATATTCCAGAAAAAGGCTTAGAGGTACTTATTGGCATTGCACGCTTTTGGCATCAAAGAGCTTCCTTTTCAAAAGACAAAAATCAGTATGTCATTTTAGGCGTTACAGGTCCAAACGAATACGAGAACAACATCAACAATAATTTCTACACCAATTATGTTGCAAAATGGTGTATTGATTATACCGAAGAACAACTTAAAAAAGTTGCGCTAGAATACCCCTCAGATTACAAACGTATTTTAGAAAAAGTAAAACTTTCGGCTGCTGAAATTCAGCAATGGAAGGAAGTAGCTACCAATATGTACTTCCCTTTTTCTAAAGAGCTTGACATCTACTTACAACAAGACGGATTCTTAGACAAAGATCTAGTTCCTGTAAAAGATTTAGATAAATCACAACGTCCTATTAACCAAAAATGGTCTTGGGATCGCGTTTTACGTTCACCTTACATCAAGCAAGCGGACGTTTTACAATGTTTCTACTTTTTTGAGGATCATTTTTCTACAGAAGAATTAAAACGCAATTTCGAATTTTATGAATCTTTTACTGTACATGAAAGTTCACTTTCTCCTTGCGTTCATTCCATTCAAGCGGCCCTTTTAGACAAAATGGATATGGCTTATACCTTTTACCTAAGAACTTCTCGTTTGGATCTAGACGATTACAACAAAGAAGTGGAAGAAGGCTGTCATATTACTTCAATGGCCGGAACTTGGATGAGTATTGTCGAAGGATTTGGAGGAATGCGTGTGAAAAACGACCAACTTCATTTTTCTCCGAAGATCCCCAAAGAGTGGGAAGGCTATTCCTTTAAAATTAATTTCAGAAACAAAATTTTAAAAGTTGCTGTATCGCATAAGGAAACTACTTTTACTATAGATGGCGATCAAGATTTAGCTATCGTTGTAAACGGACAGCCGCAAATCGCAAGAAAACTTATATACAATTAATTTATAATACTCTAAAAACTAAAAAACATGAAAAACTTATTTTTCGCAAGTTTAATCTTGTTTGCTTTTAGCTCCATTGCAAAAGCACAACAATTAAAGTCACCCGAAGGCAAGTTCGTAATGGAATTTTCTCTTCAAAACGATGGGACTCCAACTTACCAATTAAAATACAAAAACAAAGAAGTTGTAAAAACCAGTAAATTAGGTCTTGAACTTAAAGATGATAAAAAATCTTTATTGAATGATTTTAAGGTTGTCGATACTAAAACAACCACTTTTGATGAAACTTGGAAACCAGTTTGGGGAGAAGTAGACAACATTAGAAATCATTATAATGAATTGGCTGTTACTTTAAACCAAAAAGGAACAGACAGACAAATCGTAATTCGTTTTCGTTTATTTGATGACGGTTTAGGATTTAGATATGAATTCCCTACTCAAAAAAACCTCACCTATTTCGTAATCAAAGAAGAAAGAACTCAGTTTGCCATGGCCGGCGACCACACTGCTTTCTGGATCCCTGGAGATTATGATACCCAAGAATACGATTATACAAAATCAAAACTATCCGAAATTAGAGGTTTGTCTGAAAAGGCGTATACGGCTAATGTTTCGCAAAAGAACTTTTCTCCAACGGGAGTTCAGACTTCTTTGATGTTAAAAACAAACGATGGTTTATTCATCAACCTGCACGAAGCTGCTTTGATCAACTATTCTTGTATGCACTTGAATTTAGATGACAAAAACATGATTTTCCAATCTTGGTTAACGCCAGATGCAAAAGGAGATAAAGGTTATATGCAAGCACCAAGTCACTCGCCTTGGAGAACCATCATGGTAAGTGATGACGCCCGAGAAATTTTAGCTTCTAAAATGACCTTAAACCTTAATGAGCCATCTAAAATTGAAGATACTTCATGGATTAAACCCGTAAAATATGTAGGGGTTTGGTGGGAAATGATTACTGGAAAAAGTTCTTGGTCTTACACCAATGATTTTCCAACAGTACAATTGGGTGTTTCTGATTTCTCAAAAGCTAAACCAAATGGTACACACGGAGCCAATAATGCCAACGTAAAAAAATACATTGATTTTGCTGCCGCAAATGGTTTCGACGCTGTTTTAGTGGAAGGTTGGAATGAAGGTTGGGAAGATTGGTTTGGACATTCAAAAGATTATGTTTTTGATTTCTTGACGCCCTACCCAGATTTTGATGTAAAAGGCTTGCACGAATACGCGAAATCTAAGGGTATTAAAATAATGATGCACCATGAAACTTCAGGTTCTGTTCGTAACTACGAGCGCCACATGGATAAAGCGTATCAATTCATGAAAGACAATGGATATGATGCTGTAAAAAGCGGTTATGTTGGAGATATCTTACCTCGTGGTGAAAACCATTACGACCAATGGATTGTCAATCATTATCAATACGCTATCGAAAAAGCTGCTGACTATAAAATTATGGTGAATGCTCACGAAGCAGTACGTCCAACAGGAATCTGCAGAACCTATCCGAACTTAATTGGAAACGAAGCTGCTAGAGGAACAGAATACCAAGCTTTTGGAGGTTCTAAACCAAACCACGTAACGGTTTTACCTTTTACACGTTTAATAGGAGGCCCAATGGATTACACGCCTGGAATCTTCGAAATGGATATCAGCAAAATGAATCCTGATAATAAAT
Organism: Flavobacterium sp. OHVDL-2026-0007; assembly: GCF_059882335.1. Taxonomy (NCBI): domain Bacteria; kingdom Pseudomonadati; phylum Bacteroidota; class Flavobacteriia; order Flavobacteriales; family Flavobacteriaceae; genus Flavobacterium; species Flavobacterium sp. OHVDL-2026-0007. The sequence goes on along the minus strand of NZ_CM187612.1, from coordinate 3,560,104 downwards.
CACATGTAAACAGTACCCTTGCCAACCAATTGGCCTTATATGTTACCATGTATAGCCCGTTGCAAATGGCTGCTGATACTCCAGAGAATTACAACCGTTTCCCAGATGCTTTCCAGTTCATTAAAGATGTGGCTGTAGATTGGTCTCAGAGCAAATATATCGAAGCTGAACCAGGAGATTTCATCACCGTTGCCCGTAAAGCAAAAGGAACGAACAATTGGTTTGTTGGAAACGTAAACGGGGAAGCGCCTCGTACCTCAAACATCGATTTTAGTTTCCTAGAAAAAGGCAAAAAATATACTGCTACCCTATATGCTGATGCAAAAGATGCGCATTACAAAACAAATCCGCAAGCTTACATTATCAAAAAAATGGCCGTAACCAATAAATCAAAATTATCGCAGTTATCTGCAGCAGGCGGTGGTTATGCTATTAGCATAATTGAAACCAAATAATTTTTTCAAAGACAAGTAATTTCCCCCAAAATTGCTTGTCTTTTTTTTTAAATCGTATAACAATACCCAGCAGCTTATGAATATCCAAAAAAAGACTCGAAAAACCAACCTTACCTTCTGTTCAATAGTTCTATTCGTTTTTTTATTTTCAACCATCATGAAAGCACAAATTCAAAAAACAGAACCCCCATTTTGGTACGCAGGAATGAAAAATCCTGAGTTACAAATAATGTTCTACGGAAAAAACATTGCACAATATGAGGCTACTGTTTCCCATAATGTAGTGATTATAAACATTGAAAAAACAGAGAATCCAAACTACCTTTTCGTAACGATTGACACTGAAAACATCAAAGCTTCAGAATTGGTTTTTTCATTCAAAACCAAAAACAAAGTCGCGTTTACTCAAAAATATGCGCTTAAAGAAAGAAGAGCTAACTCTGCAAACAGAAAAAGCTACGATGCATCGGATATGATTTACTTGATTATGCCGGATCGTTTTGCTAATGGAAATACGAAAAATGATAGCGATACCCTATTAACAGAAAAAGGAAACAGACAAGATCCAAGTGGACGCCATGGAGGAGATATTGAAGGAATTATCAAAAACCTCGATTATATTTCGTCTTTGGGAGCCACCACGATTTGGAGTACACCTTTATGTGAGGACAACGATAAACAACATTCGTATCATACTTATGGACAATCCGATGTTTACAAAATAGATCCTCGTTACGGAACCAATGATGATTATGCTCGTTTGTCTGCAGAAATGCATAAAAAAGACATGAAGCTGGTTATGGATTATGTAACTAATCACTGGGGAATTACGCATTGGATGATCAAAGATATCCCAACAAAAACCTGGTTTAATCAATTTGAAAACTTCACACAAACACACCACCGTCGTGAAGTGATTACCGATATTCACGCTTCAAAATTAGATCAGGAAATTTGTATTGATGGCTGGTTTGTTCCTTCAATGCCAGACTTGAATTTAAAAAACCCACTAGTGGCCAAATACCTGACTCAGAACGCTATTTGGTGGATCGAATTCGCCGATCTTGACGGATTTAGAGTAGATACTTATAATTATTCTGATCCAGCAGCCATGGCCAATTGGGCCAAAGCCATTACCAATGAATATCCCAATTTTAATATTGTTGGAGAAATATGGATGCACAATCAGGCCAGTTTAGCCTATTGGCAAAAAGACAGTAAAATTGGCGCCATCGAAAACTATAATTCGAATTTGCCAAGCGTAATGGATTTTACACTGCACAATCAAATTGGGACTGTTTTTAATGACGATAATCCAACTTGGGACAATGGTATGATTAAAATCTACAACAATTTTGCTTTAGACTTTTTGTACCCCAATACCAACAACCTTTTGGTTTTTGCCGAAAATCACGATACCAATAGAATTAATGACGTTTATAAATATGATTTCGAAAAATACAAACTAGTCATGACTTTAATGGCTACCGTTCGTGGAATTCCACAATTGTATTACGGTTCAGAAATTGGAATGGGCGGCGACAAAAGCAAAGGGGATGCTGACATTCGTCAGGATTTTCCTGGAGGTTGGAATGGCGATAAAAACAACGCTTTTACAAAAGCCGGAAGAACAGTGGAGCAAACCAAATATTTCGATTTTACGTCTAAACTATTCAATTGGAGAAAATCCAATGAAGCCGTTCATTTTGGAAAAATGACACACTATATTCCAGAAAACAATACCTATGTGTATTTCAGATATACTGATAACAAAACAGTGATGGTCGTTTTTAACAACAATGCAAAAGAACAAACTCTAAAGACAAATCGTTTTAAGGAAAACATCAAAAGTTTTACCACTGGTAAAGACATCCTAAGCGGAAAAACCTTTGATTTATCTTCCGAAATAACCTTAGCCCCAAAATCAGCAGTCGTTTTAGAATTAGAATAAAACCACTACAGCAACTAGTAGGTGTTTTTCGAGAAAATTTTAAACGCCAAACACACAAGGTTTGCAAAGAGCTCCCTTCTTTGTGAACCTTGTTTTTTTTATAGTCTCTTAAAACCCCACCTTTTATCCCTTTATCTCAAGCGCGTTTATACCCCTTCCAAAAAAAATCGTGCTCTTTAATAACAAACAGCAGTCAGAGAATCTATTTTTTGCGACCTTTGCGGATAAACTTTTTAGATATGCTAAAAATCGCGCATCGTGGTGCCAAAGGATACGAACCTGAGAATACGCTAAAAGCTTTTCAGAGAGCATTAGAGCTAAACGCAGATGCAATAGAATTAGACGTACACCTAAGTGCTGATGGAAATCTAATGGTCATACACGACGAAACGATTGACAGAATGACCAACGGAAAAGGTTTTGTAAATACACTATCTTTGCCCGAATTAAAAACTTTTCTAATTGAAAATCAATACGAAATCCCCACATTAAATGAAGTTTTTGATTTGGTAAACAAGAAATGCCTGATCAACATCGAACTGAAAGGTCCCAAAACTTCAGCTAAAGTGGTGTCTTTAATCGAAGAATATGTTTCCAAAAGAAACTGGACTTACGCTCAGTTCATTGTATCGAGTTTTGACTGGAATTCGTTGAAAGAAGTACATGATTTGAATGCAAAAATTCCAATAGGTGTTTTGACAGAAACGGATCTCAATTTAGCTTTGACTTTCGCTGAGTCTATTCAAGCAAAAGCAATTCATCCTTATTATCTCTTATTGAATCAGGAAAACACCAAGCAAATACAAGCGAAAGGTTTATGGGTTTTGCCTTGGACCGTAAATGAAGAAGAAGACATACAAAAAATAAAAAACTATAACGTAGAGGGAATCATTACTGATTTTCCCGATAAAATATAAACCCATCAGAATAATTATTGTCAAAGTTTAAAATTCTGACAATGTCTATTTAAGAGGTTAAACTAAAAATATGAATCAAAATTTCGATATCATCATTGTTGGCGGTGGCGCTGCAGGTTTTTTTACAGCCATTAATATTGCCGAAAAAAATCCAAAACTAAAAATTGCCATTTTAGAACGAGGAAAAGAAGTCCTTTCTAAAGTGCGTGTTTCTGGTGGTGGAAGATGCAACGTAACACACGCCTGTTTTGAACCGAATGAATTAGTCAAATTTTATCCCAGAGGGGAAAAAGAACTCCGTGGTCCATTTCACCAGTTTTGTTCTGGTGATACTATTGAGTGGTTTGAAAAACATGGTGTCGAACTCAAAATAGAAGATGACGGCAGAATGTTTCCTGTTTCTAACTCCTCTCAAACGATTATTGATTGTTTTTTAGAAGCAACCGGGAAATTAGGCATCAAGCTATTAACCGGACAAAGTGTTCAATCCATCTTTAAAGCCGAAAATCATTGGAAAATTGACACTCAGGATACCAACTATGCAACTGAAAAATTAATACTAGCCACGGGAAGCAATCCAAAGATTTGGGAAATGCTACAAACTCAAGGTCATGCTATTGTAAGCCCTGTTCCTTCCTTATTCACGTTCAACATCAAAGATGCGCGTATTAAAGAATTACCAGGTGTAGCAGCGCAGGTAACCGTTAAGGTGAAAGACACCAAACTCGAATCAACTGGACCTTTGTTAATCACACATTGGGGAATGAGTGGCCCAGCCATTTTGAAGCTTTCAGCCTGGGGAGCCCGTACTTTATTCGATAAAAATTACCAGTTCACTATTTTTGTCAATTGGTTGAATGACATAGATACAGAACAAGCTGAAAAAATCCTCAAGGACTTAAAACAAGAACACGCTAAAAAAGCAGTTTCTAAAAAATCTCCTTTTGATTTTCCTAACCGCTTATGGGAAAGTCTAGTCTTAGCTTCAGGCATTGAAGTGGAAACCAAATGGGCCGATTTATCTAAAATACAGCTTCAAAATCTAGCTGCTCAATTGACCAAAGCCCAATTTCAAGTAAACGGGAAAAGTACTTTTAAAGAAGAATTTGTAACCGCTGGTGGAATTGATTTAAAAGAAATCAACTTTAAAACTATGGAAAGCAAGTTACATCAAAACCTCTACTTCGCTGGAGAAATAGTTAATGTTGATGCCATTACAGGAGGTTTTAATTTTCAAAATGCCTGGACTAGCGGATTTATTTTAGCCCATAATATATAAAAGGATGAAATTTAAAGGAATAATATTTGATTTAGACGGAACACTAGTAGATTCATTGGAAGATATAGCAGATGCGATGAATAAGGTACTCCAAACGCTAAATTACCCCACGCACACCTATGCAACATATCAATCTTTTATCGGTCATGGTTTAAGAAATTTGGTTAGCAAAGCGTTACCGAAATCCAACAACTCTGAAGATCAAATTGAAAGTTGCTTCCAAAGTATGGTTCAAGTATACCGTGAGATTTGTACCCTTAAGACTAAACCTTATGCCGGCATAGTCGAATTATTGGATCATTTGGTTTCGAAAGAAATTAAATTAGCTGTCTTTTCTAATAAGGCAGATGAACTTACAAAAAAAATAGTTGCCGAAATATTTCCAGACTATTTTCATAATGCTGTGGGTTTAAGCATCGAGTCCCTTAAAAAACCTAATCCATTTGAAGCTATTGCCATAAGTAAAAGCTGGAATTTAGAAACAGAAGAAATTATCTTCGTCGGAGACTCTGATATCGATATACAAACTGCCACTAATGCCTCTATGTTTCCCGTTGGTGTTTCGTGGGGCTATCGCAGCGAAAACGAATTAATTAGTAGCGGGGCTAAAGTAGTCCTAAACGGTCCTTTAGATTTAATTCCGCTAATTCAAGAATAGATCTTGACTGTTTTCAGTTGCGCTATCAGCAACTGAAAACAGTTATTACAAACAACGAAAAAAATTAATTAACAAGAATTTACACATTCACTAAGTTTTCATTAAGACAATTCTAATAATTTTACTATCAGCTAAATACCTCTAGATGAAAGTAAAATTACTCACCACAATTTCTTTTTTCACTTACCAACTTTCCATTTCTCAAACAGAGAAGTTACTTCACGGAATAGTTGTTTCACAAAATAACCCACTCAAAAAAGTCGAGGTAATCAATAAGACAGCCAAAACAAGTACGAGGACAAACGATAATGGACAGTTCTCCATACTGGTCAATGTACAAGATAGCTTGATATTCTTCTCTAGGGATTATTTTTTCAAAAGAATGAAAGTCAGTCAACAAGACCTTGAAACAACTACTCTTGTTATAGATATGATTTTAAAACCAGAAGAACTCGATGAAGTGCTCATTACCACCATTAAATTCCCGAAAGTTACCTATGACCACGAAGCTATTTCAGAAATAAAAATAGAAAAACAGAAAAATGATCTGACGCGATTTATTCCAGGCTACCGCGACGGCTCTATCCCAAACGGAGTTAATTTTGGGGCTATAGGAGCTGACCTTTTTTCTTTGTTCGGCAAGAAAAAGGAAAAAACGAAAACAAAAACTACTCCACCTGATTTTAAAAAACGCACTGCAGAAACGATCTCTAGAGAGTTTTTCACCAAAGAACTAAAATTACTGCCCGAAGAAGTTGATTTATTTCTTGAATACTGTGATGCTGACCCCAGATATGCAAAACTTCTTGACGACCGTAGCATTCTAGCCACTATGGACTTTTTGTTTGCTAAATTCGAAGAATTTAAAAAACTTAAAGCACAAATAAAAAATTAAAAACACCAGAATTTTGCCTTCTCCACAAGCAGGCATCAACCACATTAGTGTCGACAAAATCAGCTATATGAAAGTAAAATTACTCACCACGATTTCTTTTTTAACGTATCAGCTTTCTATTTCCCAAACAGACAAATTACTTCATGGTAAAGTTGTCTCACAAAATAACCCACTTACCAAAGTGGAGGTTATTAATAAGACAACAAAAATTAGCACCACTACAAACAATCTTGGGGAATTCTCCATAGCAGTTAAGGCAAAAGACAGCTTGATATTTTTCTCTAAAGATTATTTTTTCAAAAGAATCAAAGTCAGCCCACAACATATTGATCAAAATAACCTTGTGATCAATATGTTAATCAAACCTCTAGAACTAGATGAAGTTATTATTTCAAAAACAAAACTAGCCTCTATCAAACTTAGCAAACAAGAGATTCGTGATATAAAACTCTACTCACACAAAACCAAAGGTTATAATGATACTCCTATCCCCAACGGAACTGATTTTATTCTTTTAGGCAAACAACTATACTATCTATTGTCAAAAGAAAAAGAAACAAAAAACAAAATTGAAAGTCCTCCAATTGATTTCAAAAAGTTTGTTACCAATACAATACCTGCAGATTTTTTCGCTAAGCAGTTAAAACTGCTACCTGAAGAAAAAAATCTTTTTATTGAATTCTGCGAAGTTGATCCAGAGTCTCAACCTCTTTTTGTAAACCCAAATGTATTAAGAACAATGGATTTTTTATATGCAAAAAATGAAGAGTTTAAAAAATTAAAAACAGAGACTAAACCCTAAACCAAGAACAAATAATTAACTATTCAACCACCAAATACTCGCATTCAATACAGCAGCATAACTAACCCAAATCAAATAAGGAACCAGTAAGTATCCCGCTATTTTATTAATTTTCACAAACTTTACGTAGGTTTCATAAATCATCAACAATAGCAATGCTATTTCTATTAAAGCCAACATCGGATTTTTTAATCCAAAGAATAAATACGACCAAATGGCATTTAATGTCAATTGAATTAAAAAGAAGCCTAATGCCGTTTTCACTGTCTCATTTTGCTCTTTTATTTTATCCCAAACCAATCCAGCAGCAACAGCCATAAAAATATAAAGTAATGTCCATACAGGCATAAAAACCCAATTAGGAGGATTAAAGCTGGGCTTTTCAATAGTCGTATACCACGTTTCAATACTAGGCTTGGTTACCAGACTTGAAGAATACCCCACCATTAAACAAACTATTAGCGCTATTACGATCTTGGTAAACTTGTTCATTTTTCTCAATTTTTGTTCAAAAATAGTCAAAAAGAAAGTTTAAACCATACTAAGCCATACAAGTTGCTTTCTTCTCGCATTTCCATTAAAGTAGCAAAATTCAAATTTTCATTTACATCTTCAGAATAAATAAGAAAAACTATCTTTGCCAAAATTTTATAATTCATGTTTACAGCAACTGATTTTATTCCTAAAAAGTACACTTCGATTATCGAAAACGGAAATTTTGAGTGGAGTGCTCCCAGCAATATTGCCTTAGTAAAATACTGGGGTAAAAAAGACAATCAAATTCCAGCCAATCCTTCGGTTAGTTTTACCCTTAACAATTGCAAAACGATAACCAAACTAGGATTTAAGAAAAGAGACCTTTCGGCTTTAGCCAACGCAGCAGCTGATAGCTTTTCTTTTGATTTACTTTTTGAAGGAAAACCAAAAGAAGACTTTAAACCTAAAATTCAAAAGTTTTTAGAGCGAATTGAAATCTATTTGCCTTTTTTAAAAGACTACCACTTTACCATTGATACCCAAAATACCTTCCCACACAGTTCAGGAATTGCTTCATCTGCATCAGGTATGGCAGCTTTAGCCATGAACTTCATGAGTGTAGAAAAAGTATTAAATCCACAAATGACTGAGGAATACTTCAATCAAAAAGCGTCCTTCTTAGCTCGTCTGGGCTCAGGAAGTGCTTGTAGAAGTGTAAAGGGAAAGGTAGTAGCTTGGGGAAATCAAAACAACATCAAAGGAAGCTCCGACTTATTTGGAGTTGAATTCCCATATACCATTCATCAAAATTTCAACAACTATCAAGACACCATTTTATTGGTCGATAAGGGAGAAAAACAAGTCTCAAGTACCGTTGGACACGATTTAATGCATAACCACCCTTTCGCAGAAAGACGTTTTGCACAGGCACATGAAAATATGGATCAATTGATCCACATTTTTGAAAATGGTAATTTAGATGAATTTATAAAAATCGTCGAAAGCGAAGCTCTGACTTTACATGCCATGATGATGACTTCGATGCCTTATTTTATACTGATGAAACCAAATACTTTGCACATCATCAACGCGATTTGGAAGTTCAGAAGTCAAACACAGATCCCGGTCTGTTTTACACTCGACGCCGGTGCAAATGTTCACGTTTTATATCCCGAAAACGTTAGCGAAAAAGTACTACAATTTATTCAGGACGAATTAGTTGTATTTTGCCAGAATGGTCAGTACATTTGTGACCAAATTGGAGAAGGCGCAATGGCATTATAATTTTGCGTATCTTTAATTATAATTTCAGATTCTAAGACATAAAACAAACATGAAAGGACCCTTATTTTACTCAAAAATATTACTCTTTGGAGAATACGGAATCATTCGTGACTCTAAAGGACTTTCTATTCCTTATAATTTTTACAATGGGGCTTTAAAGAAATCTGAAGAGCCATCAAATGAAGCAATCGCTTCAAATGCCAGTTTAAAACGTTTCACGGCCTACCTAGAAACTTTACAAACAGCACAACCAGAATTGGTAGCTTTTGACCTTGAGACATTAAAAAACGATGTTGAAACTGGAATGTATTTCGACTCTAGTATCCCACAAGGTTACGGAGTAGGCAGTAGTGGTGCTCTTGTGGCCGCTATCTACGACAAATACGCTACTCGCAAAATAACGGTTTTAGAAAACCTAACACGCGAAAAACTGTTACAACTCAAAAATATATTTGCTCAAATGGAGAGTTTTTTTCACGGAAAAAGCTCAGGTTTAGACCCTCTAAACAGTTATTTAAGCATTCCAATCCTGATCAACTCTAAAGATAATATTGAAGCAACTGGTATTCCTACCCAAAGTTTTGACGGAAAAGGGGCCGTATTTTTATTAGATTCTGGAATTGTAGGCGAAACCGCTCCAATGATAAACATTTTCATGGAAAACCTAAAAGACAAAGGATTTCGTGCTATGCTTAAAAACCAATTCGTAAAATACACTGATGCTTGTGTAGAGAATTTTTTGCATGGAGATATGAAATCATTGTTTACCAATACTAAAAAATTATCCAAAGTTGTTTTAAACAACTTTAAGCCAATGATACCTGAGCAATTTCACGGAATCTGGCAAAACGGAATCGATACTAATGACTACTATTTAAAACTTTGTGGTTCTGGTGGAGGTGGCTATATTTTAGGTTTTACACAAGACTTAGAACGCGCTAAAGCTGCCCTAAAAGACTACAAACTAGAAGTAGTGTATCAGTTCTAAACTACAAAACTATTGCTTACGTTAGTCAGCAGCAACAGCCTTAAAACTGAGGCCTCAAGCGTAGAATACATCAAGTTAGTTTTTAAAGAAACAGCTTTTTGCACACTACCCTAACCGATAACCTATACTTTATAAAAAATGTTAAGCAGACAGCACAAACTTTTAGTAATGAAAATTGTTAGTTTGTTCTCTGTAGTGAGAGGGTATAACATTCCGATTATAGTTTTAGCACAGTACTTATCCGCTATATTTATTTTGGCTCCCGAAAAAAGAGCACTGGATATTTTACTCGATTTTAATTTATTTCTAATCGTTTTTGCCTCAGCGATCACAATTGCTTCTGGATACATTATCAATAATTTTTACGATAGTCAAAAGGATCTAATCAACAGACCCAACAAATCGATGTTAGACCGATTGGTCAGTCAGAAAACAAAGCTTTCGGTTTACTTTACCCTTAATTTCATTGCTGCTCTGATGGCATTAATTGTTAGTTGGCGAGCATTTTTGTTTTTTTCGGTTTACATTTTCCTCATTTGGTTTTATTCTCATAAAATAAAAAAACATGCCATTATTGGAAACTTAACTTCGGCTTTATTAGCTGTTGTGCCCTTTTTTGCTATCCTACTGTATTTCTACAATAAAATATCCTTTGAAGAAATAGAGAATCACATGAGCCATTTTGTTGTTATTTCAGCACATGCCATGTTTTTATTTTTGTTGTTATTGATTCGTGAAATGATCAAAGATTTAGAGAATCTAAAAGGTGATTTGGCCAATGATTACAAAACTATTCCAATACTTTATAATGAAACGGTTTCCAAACAAATCATAACAGCTTTGACTTTTTTAACAGTGATTCCTGTTTATATTTTAATTAATATCTATGACGTGGGTTATATGGACATCTATTTCTATACCTGCTTTATGATCTTGCTGTTCTTCTTGTTTTTTCTCTGGAAATCAAACTCAAAAGAACAGTTTTTAATTCTGCACAATGTGCTTAAATTTTTGATTGTTTCAGGTGTATTTTGCATTGTTTTAATTAACCCTAGTGTTTTATGGCATGGAAAGAATTTGCTCTTGAAGTTTTAAGAACAACCAGCTTCATTTATACTATTTCTTCAGAATCACGCACTTCTATTAATTTTAAATTAATACGGCTTTTGAAAAACACTAGCCCAACCTACTTAAAAAGCTGTTTTACAAATATTTAAACATTTAAAAAATACCCAACTTTAAAAACTAACTCCTCATTTGTGGGAATGTCTTTATTCTTTTTCTAAAAAAAAGAATAAATCAAAACAAAAAAGAGAAAAATCATCCCGTACAAGGCCCATTATCATGCTTCTATAGACACAAAAAAGCATAGCTATTAATCTAAGAACAATCAACTTAGGATTATTTAGCAAGAATAAACTATCTTTGCACAAATTACAGAATTATATGAACAATAAGGAAGGCAATAATCAAAGAGGTGGTTCTAGACCAAATAGCTCTAGACCAAACTCTAACAAGCCAAAACCTGCCATGCAAAAGCGTGCACAAGGGCCGAAAAAAGTAAAACCTGCTGTTAAGGCTGCCGAAGAAGAAGCGGCACAAAAACTTAAAAAACAGAATCAGGCACCAAAAAGACAAAAAGCAGCAGACGAAATTCGTTTGAACAAATACATCTCTAATTCAGGTGCTTGTTCTCGTCGTGATGCCGATATATACATTCAATCTGGAAACGTTAAAGTAAATGGGATTCCAGTAACTGAAATGGGCTATTTAGTGAAGATAACTGATGTCATCAATTTTGATGGTGTTCTTTTGACTCCTGAAAAGAAAGAATACATTTTGTTGAACAAACCTAAAAACTTTACTACAGCTCTTGATGAAGGTCAAGAATTCCGTAACGTTCTAGAATTAGTTCGTGGTTCTACAACCGCTAAAATTGCACCAATTGGTAGAATGGATAAAAACACAACTGGTTTGTTGTTGTTTACAAACGATACTGATATGATTCGTAAGTTTACTTTACCGAGTCAAAAATCTTCTAAAATCTATCAGGTTTCTTTAGATAAAAACTTGAAATATGAAGATTTAGAAAAAATCAGCAAAGGTTTAGTTCTTGACGGGCACCGTGTTTACGTTGAAGAAGTAAGCTATATTGATGGTGAAGCAAAAAGTGAAATCGGTCTTAAATTACGTTCTTCTAATGTAAAAGTAGTTCGCGCAGTTTTTGAACACTTTAACTATGACGTTTTACGTATTGACCGTGTAGCATTTGCTGGATTGACTAAAAAGAATTTACCAAGAGGTAATTGGCGTATGCTAACTGAACAAGAAATTATTAATTTGAAAAACGTATAAGAAACGTTTTAAAATTAGAAATACTAGATCCCGTTTTACCTTGGTAAAATGGGATTTTTTTTTGAAAAGTGTAATACTTAAAAGAAGTTATGACCAAAAAGGCTAAAAATAGACCTTCCTATGGATTGGTTTTTATCATCTACTGTTTCGTAACACGAAAATCCTAAAATGATTTTAATCCCTGGATGTATGCTATTTAATATGTCCCGTTTTTGCTCCTCCAATAAAAGCCTTAGACTGTCTATCAATTGCATATTGTTTTTAAGATAAGAAACCACCAGTAGTGCAGAAAAGTTAAGAATCTCTCTAGCGGTCTCGCTTTTAATACCTACTTCATTAGAAACCATTTCAGAAATCCTTGCTTTTTTAGAAGTGAAAATCTCTTTTAGAATAACATTCCCCTCTAACTGATAACAATCATCCACAGCTAAAATACTACCCGAATTAAAATCCAATTCTTCATAAAAAGTAGAATCCTCACTGATTAACGAGGTGATTTTTCTATAAAAATCTAAGTCCTCAGCTTTATTATACAAACCCAACAAAATGGTTCCTATTGAAACATCAATTCCTTTAATTAATAACGCGTCATTTTCAAAATAAAACTTATTTAACTTGGAAACAACATTAGAAGAAATAAATCGTCTTAGTTCAATTTGTAGGTTCGGGGTCATAACAATTCGCTATTTAAATTCGTTCGAAATAACCGATAAAGTGAGGCTTTTTATCGTTTATCAGGATAAAAATATAAAAAAAATCAACCTATCCAAAAAAGAAGTTCAAAAAAAACGTTACGCGATTAACAGTCGTTTAACAAAAAAATCAATTAATCTCAATAAATATAACACTTTCGTTATCAGACGAAATAAAAAAACATTTCAAAACCAAATGTACTATTTTCAAGCAATTGTTAAAAATATAGGAAAAAACTTAAACAAAAATTAACTTTAGAATAATACTTGACGATTTTGCCAAACAATACTAATGAAAATGCCCAGATAAATTACGGCAAAGAGAAAACCAACAAAACTAGACGCTAAAAACCCTAGTAACGATCCTGTTGCTGCTTTAAATGCTCTCTGATGATTCTTACGATCATATAGTAATTCACCTAAAAAAGCTCCTAAAAAGGGACCTAGAATAATTCCAAAAGGCACAGGTGAAAGAATACCCACAATCAGACCAATGTTAGTACCCCAAATTCCATATGAACTCCCTCCGAATTTTTTTGTCCCGTGCGCAGGAATAACATAATCCAGAATGGTAATGATAATGGTTAATAAAAGTGTAGTACCTAAAATCCAATAATTATTATCAACTGCTTTTGTCAAATAGACCAATAACAGGCCTATCCAACTACAAGACAAGCCTGGCAAAACAGGCATAAAACTTCCCAAAACACCCACTATCATACAAATAAAACCGAGCAACAACAATAATAAATCCATATATCATTTTATAAATTAGTCTGTCAAAATTTGCAATTAATAGGAGTACTCGTTACCCAAAAGCATTTATAAAAGTAAGAAGAAAAAACATTCCTTTCCTATCTAAACCAATTAATACCTCATTTTTCTCGCTTCTCAATTGCCTTTATCTGACCCATTTAATTGTAAGGTAACCTGACACTCATTGTCAAAACCACATCAATACTACTTTTCATAAATGCACTATCCCCCTTAACCACTGAACTAAAAGAAGTTGCAAATCAAAAGCAAGAAAAATACTTATTTGGAAGCCGCGAAGAATATTAACAATACAAAGCTTCTAAAAAAAAATAATCGTATTTTTACACCCTAATTCAGTTAGTTCAATTCAATATCAAAATCTTGAAGCAGTTTTCCATTCTTTTACTCTTTTTAGCCCTTAATTCTTGTCAATATTTTGAGAAGCAGATTCCTTCTGAAAAAGAATTACTTCAAAAAGAATTAAAATCAATCAACTGGAAAGAAGTAGATGAGTATCCAACAGTTGTTGATTGCGAAAAAATTAGCGATAAAAAACAACGTCAACAATGCTTTTTTGAAGTAATGGCGCAACTTATTCAGGAAAAACTGGACATCGACACCCTCTCAATCCTTTATCCCGAACTCGATACTATCGAAGTGAAAGTGACCGTTTTCCCTAATGCCACCATGAAATTTGAGCCTCAATTCCCTAAAGATTCTGTAGCCTACGATACGATCAAAATTGACAGTATATTACACGCTCGCTTGGTCGATTTTCCTAAAGTAAATCCTGCCATTAAACGCGGTATTCCTGTAAAAACTCAATTTATCTTACCCGTTATAATCAAAGTAAAAGATCCGAAATAGTTCTTTTATTCTTTTACACTAATCTGTTTACTTAAAAGGCCTAGTACTTACTATCACCAATCACATAAAACGGATAGCCGCATATAAAAGATTTGTGGTGTTTCCCTGAGAGCCACCATTGAACTGCAGTACTGAAGAGCACAAAACTCACTTTACTTGACCATTTTCGTTTTAAAATTCAGTACATAATAACTCCCAAAAACAACGGGTAGCACCACATTTAAAAACCACATTAAAGTACTGATGAAAACGACTATCCATTCGTTTACGCCTAGAAATTTAAAGAAATAAATAGCCACACTTCCCTTTACTGCAAAGTCTAAAAACTGAAACGTAGGCAAAGATGAAGCCAAAAAATATACGACTGCGATAGTTGCTATCAACGTAAAATAAGGCAAATCAACATCAAAAGCCAGAAACAAAAAGTAATATTGATGGGAGAAAACCACATAGCGACAAGTACCTAACAAAATGTTTTTTTTATGAATTGACTGGGGAATCTCATTGATCTTATGTGCTAATTTTTCGATGGAATATCCTTTGATATTTATTTTCTTTACAGAAAACAAAAACACCAAAACCAATACAAAAACACTAAACAAAATCAGCACCGTTTGCGTGGTAATGATAGTATACATCGCATTAAAATAGAATAATCCGAAAAGCCCAAAAATGATGGTCAATACCATTTGAATTCCATTGCAAATTAAATTCAGGAAAATCACTTTTTTGGTCTCATCCTTCGCATAAAACAATGCTTTTCCAGCATATTCACCTACTCCATTTGGCGTGAAAATCCCTGCTGTTAAAGCGGCCAACACTTCTTTAGTCGCTTGCCCTACCGAAATCTCACGAATGACCTTTACTAAGTTTTGCCACTTCAAAATCTCAAAATAGCGATTCAGCACACTTAAAAGCAATAGGAATGTGATTCCTAAAACTGACTGATTCTTGCGAAATAGCGTGATAAACTTTTGCCAATCGAGTTTATCATTATGTGCTAACTGATCATAAATAAAATAAAATGCACCACCTACTATCAAAAGTTTGATTAGAAGAACTAGGAATTGTTTAGCTTTGTGAGGAATTGAAATCATAGCGCAAAGAAACAGAAAACTTTGAACTTGAAACCTCAAACCTGAAACAAAATCACTTGACAAAAGAGCGTATCATATTAGGAATCGACCCAGGAACAACAATCATGGGTTTTGGATTGATAAAAGTCATCAACAAGAAAATGGAATTTTTGCAGCTTAATGAGTTACAACTTTCCAAATACGACAATCATTACCAAAAGCTAAAAATTATTTTTGAGCGCACGATCGAACTGATCGAAACCCACCATCCTGACGAAATTGCCATTGAAGCTCCCTTTTTCGGTAAAAATGTGCAGTCGATGTTAAAATTAGGTCGTGCCCAAGGCGTAGCAATGGCAGCTGGATTATCCAGAGACATTCCCATTACGGAATATGAACCTAAAAAAATAAAAATGGCCATTACCGGAAACGGAAACGCTAGTAAAGAACAAGTAGCCAAAATGCTCCAGCAACTTTTAGGCTTAAAAGAATTACCAAAAAATCTTGACTCAACCGATGGTTTGGCTGCAGCGGTTTGCCATTTTTTTAATTCTGGAAAAATAGTAGCTGGAAAAAGCTATTCTGGTTGGGATGCCTTTGTAAAACAAAACGAGGATAAAATCAGCAAATAGTTCATCAATACCCATTTAATTTAATTACCTCATTGCCCTTATAACGCAACGATTATCTCATAAAAATGTCAGGAATTTATATTCATATCCCTTTTTGCAAACAGGCTTGCCATTATTGCGACTTTCACTTTTCTACTTCAATGAAAAGAAAAGAAGAAATGGTTTCGGCACTAGCCAAGGAAATCACCCTACGCAAAAATGAGTTTAAAAATGACATTGTAGAAACGATTTATTTTGGTGGAGGAACTCCTTCTGTTTTATCTACTGCAGAAATAAAGTTCTTAATTGATACCATCTATGACAACTTTAAAGTCTCGCAGGATCCAGAAATAACTCTAGAAGCCAATCCTGATGACTTATCTACTGAGCGAATTATTGAATTATCTAAAAGCCCTATCAACCGTTTAAGTATCGGTATTCAATCTTTTTTTGAAGAAGATTTAAAAATGATGAATCGTGCCCATAATTCAATTGAAGCCAAGAATTGTTTAACAGAAGCTACCCAGTATTTTGATAACATTTCACTTGATTTAATATATGGAATTCCCGGGATGAGTGACGAAAAATGGTTGCAAAATATTGAAACAGCTTTGAGCTTTGGTATTCCACATATCTCAAGTTATGCTTTGACAGTCGAACCCAAAACCGCTCTAAAAAAATTAATTGATACCGGTAAAATAGCGGAACCTCAAGATGAAGCTGCCTCCAATCATTTCATGATTTTGGTAGAGACCCTTCAAAAAAATGATTTCATCCATTACGAATTATCCAATTTTGGAAAAGAAAATTACTTTTCTAAAAACAACTCGGCTTATTGGTTAGGCAAAAAGTATATCGGAATAGGACCTTCTGCGCATAGCTATGATGGAGAGAAAAGAGGCTGGAATATAGCCAATAACTCGCTTTACCTAAAATCAATACAGACCAATATTCTGCCTATTGAAACAGAAACACTATCAAAATCTGATCGATACAATGAATACATAATGACGGGATTACGCACCATATGGGGCGTGTCCTTAGAAAGAATCGAAAAAGAATTTGGCCTGGATTATTTGCACTATTTACAAAAACAAAGTCTGAAATTCTTAGACGACGGCTTGCTATTTATTGACCACAACATTCTTAAACCAACAGCAAAAGGAAAATTTCTAACAGATGGAATTGCGAGTGATTTGTTTTACTTAAATTTGGAAGAATAAAATTAGCCATGAAGACATACAAGCGCAAAATAAAGCAATGCACTTTGTGATTTAACATCTTTGGGGCATAAAAAACTAATCTGTGCTAGCAAAAATCAACAACTTCGAAATAGACCTATCAAAGCCTATTGACATCTCGATTCCGTTAACCAATACAGACGAAAATCCGATTGCTTGGTACATCGAAAAACCCAGTATTGAACCTGTCGTTTTTGGCGATTGGATTGGAAAAGTTTCAGAGGGAAAGTCTTCTACGAATTTCAATAATATCTTTTTCAATCCTCATGGTCATGGCACCCATACCGAGTGTTTAGGGCATATTACCCATGAATTTTACAGCATTAATCAATGCTTAAAGCAGTTTTTCTTTCTCGCAAAACTCCTTAGTGTTGAACCTGAAAAAAGGGGAAACGATTTGGTGATTACCAAAAATCAAATTTCTCATGCTTTAAATGGAGCAAAACCAGAAGCGATTATCATCCGAACCCATCCCAATCAAAAAAATAAAAAGTCCAAAAAATACTCCAATACCAATCCCCCTTATTTAACAGAAGAAGCTGCCTTATTCATCCGAGAATGTGAAATCAAACATTTATTAATTGATCTACCAAGCGTAGACAAGGAACATGATGAAGGAAAATTACTAGCCCACAAAGCATTTTGGAATGTAAAAGACACCGTACATCTAAATGCTGATGCGCGCATAGAAGCCACAATTACAGAAATGATTTTTGTAGCGGACGAAATTAAAGATGGAGATTATGTCCTAAATTTACAAATAGCTTCGTTTGAAAATGATGCTAGTCCATCAAAACCCATTCTATATGCAATGAGCTTTCCAAAGCCCCATTAATGTTTCTATATTTATAATCTTCTAAAAATCACCTATTATTATTTTAAACTTGCCAAGAAAATGATAACCGTTTCGACCGATAAAAATAAACTTAATGTACCGTTCATTCAGCACTTTTTAAAAGATATTTACTGGGCTGCAGGTCGAACTATAGAAGAAGTGCAAACCACCATAGATGCATCGGTTTGTTTTGGAATTTACTTAAACGAAAAACAAATTGGCTTTGCCAGAGTCATAACCGACTATATTGTTTTTGCCTATGTCATGGATGTATTTATCACGCCAGAACATCAAGGTAAAGGATATTCCTCTATTTTAATTAAAAGCATGATGAATGAACCATTATTGAAAAATATTCAAATCTGGAGGTTAGCCACAACTGACGCCCACTTTCTGTATAAGAAATTTGGCTTTACGGCATTAGAGCATCCCGAAAAAATGATGGAAAAGAAAATCGTATAATTTTTATAATTTAAAAAATGGATTTAGAAACCTATTACGAATATTGCCTTTCTAAAAAAGGGGTTAGCGAACACTTCCCTTTTGATGAAGATACTTTAGTCTTTAAAGTGGGCGGAAAAATGTTTGCTTTATCCTCTTTATCACAGTGGGAGAAGAACGAACCTTCGGTTAATTTAAAATGCGACCCAGATCGAGCACAAGAATTACGAGCTGAGTATGATGAAATAAAACCGGGTTTTCATATGAGTAAAGTTCATTGGAATACCCTTGCTCTAAACGGTTCTTTATCCACCGCCTTTGTCAAAGAATTAATAGATCATTCCTATGAGTTGGTTTTCAAAAGTTTAACTAAGAAAATTCAGAATGAAATTATCGAATTAGAAAATTAGGCACTACTTTTGCACCATAAGAAAAAACACTTAATCACTCAATAAACTTGCATTTAAGCAACTTATAGAATATGAAAGAACAATTTAAAAAATTCCTGAACGAAGAACAAGATCCAAAAGCGATTGAGAAAATCACTTCAAAACTCAATGATTTATTGATGAAAGGTGAAGAAATCGGCTATATCGCAGTTCAAAAAAAACCAGCAATTACAGTTTTTCCAGATAGTATCATCTTAACCAACAAACGTATTATTATGTGCAAGCCTAAAAACTTAGGGCTTTCAATGGATTTTACTGATTATACTTGGGATGATATAGCGAGTACTTTTGTAAAAGAAAACATCTTAGGTTCTGAATTCTCATTTGGAACAAAGACGGATTTATCCATTTCTATAGATTATATTCCAAAAACACAGGCGAGAAAAATTTATACTTACGCTAAAGAACAATTAGATCTACTTAAAAATCCAGTTGTTACCGAAACACCAATTTCAGAAGCAGCACAAATAATAGATACTGAAAGTGATCTAGAAGCTGAAGAAGAAATTGAAGAAATGGAGGCTGAAGAAGTTACCCATTTTGCAGAAATTATGCCCGCAACGGCAACTCCTTCTTATGAGACTTTTGAGCCAGCTCAAGCAACTCAAGCTTCGAGCGCTGAGCGCAAGCTTAATGAATTATCAAAAGAAGAGCTTTTTGACAAACTACAGAATTATAAAAAACTATTAGACAATGGTTTGATTCTTCAAGGAGAATACGACACCTTTAAAAAAGAAATCTTGAGCTATATGTAAAAATATACACCTCTAAAATAAAAAAAGTCTTAAGTTCAGTTTGAACTTAAGACTTTTTTTTAGCATCCTTTTTACAATCGCAATACTGCTGGTTTAAAAAGTAGCTTTTTGCTTCTCCGAAAAATGATAGGCCTGTAATTCTAATAACTCTGTTGCTTTCTTGCGTTGCAAATCGTACAAGCTCTTATCCTCGGCTATATCCGCATACACTTTATCATGCATGGAAGCACTTGTCTTAACCAATAATTCGCGCTGGTATTTGTTTTGTGCTAAAGTTGCCTTTATTGCCGTTTCAGCTTCTTCTTGTTTAAAATCGAACTCCCCTTTAGGAGACAACAGTTTTGCTATAATCGGAGAGGTTTCAATAGCTAAAAATAGCAACATTATAAAAAATGATGGCAACCAAGGCAATTTATCAAGCGCATTTATTCTCGCCATTAAACCATCAAATCCTTCAATAATCGGCTGGGTTTGAGATACTTTTTTATCTAAATCCACTTGCAATTGTTGAGCTGCTTTTTCTTTCTCAGCAATTTTAGCTTCATTGGTCGTTTTTAAAGCGGCCAACTCTTTTAAAGCAGCATCGTGCTTTTCTCGTTTTTCTTTATAAACAGGTCCTTTACCAAGCCTTTTAGTTCCTGCTGTACCTTCTGCTTCAGTAATATACGTTGAATACAACGCTTCTACTTCTTTCTCTTTTTTTAGAATTCCATCTTTTAATGCCGCAATCTCCCCTTTGTTTTTATCCAGATCTGATTTAAAATAATTACCAATTTGCTTTTTGTTCGCCAATTCCATTTCATTTTTTTCTTTCAATAAAACGGTATTGATTTCTTTTTCGAAAATTTTAATTTCTAACGGTTTAGAAATAACAATAGCAATAATAACTGCTAACATAATTCGCGGTGTCGCTTGTAAAAATTCATCCCAAAAACGGTCCCTTTTTTTTATTGTAGAAACAATAAATCGGTCCAAATTAAAGATGAGTAAACTCCAAACGAATCCAAAAATTAAAGCCGGGTAAATAGAATCAAAAACAGTAAAAAGCGCATAAGCACTGGCCAAGAAAGCCATAACTGCAGTAAAAAAAACAGTGGCGCCAATACCGACATATTTGGTTTGCTCGCCTTCTGAACAGCCTTCGAGAAGATCTCGATCTGTCCCTGAACATAGAATGAAAAATTGTTTTAACATGATTGATGATTTTGATTGTGATTGATAAGGCAAATTTAGCGCCAAAAATCTAATTATGAGATAAATAGTTCATTTGTTTTTGCTTATACCAATAGAATTACTTTTTTTATTCGATGTTATTTTAAGGTTAATCTATTTCTAAAACTCTGCACAAACCATAACATATTGTTATTTTTTTGTAAGAGTTTTAATAACATTTAGATACTAGTTTCGCATCCAAATCAAACTAAAACACATGAGAAAAATTTATTTATTAGTAACATTCTTATTATTAGCTTTTTCAGGTTATGCCCAAAAAGCGATAATCTCAGGAAAAATACTCGATATCGATGATAAACTTCCCTTACCTGGAGCGATGATTCAAATTGTAGGAGAAAATAAATACACTGTTTCAGATTATAACGGCCGTTTTGAACTGCTAAATATCAACACTGGAACTTACCAGGTACAAGTAAAATACATCGGATATACCGCCGTAACTCAAGAGATTATCGTACAGCAAGGAAAAAACAATGTAATTGATTTTTCACTTAAAACTTCAGGAACTGAGTTGAACGAAGTGGTTGTTGGAGACATATTGAAAGGTCAGGCCAAGGCATTAAACCAACAAAAAAACAACAAAAATATTGGAAATGTAATTTCATCTGATCAAGTTGGTCGTTTTCCGGATGCCAATGTCGGAGATGCTTTAAAGCGTGTTCCCGGTATTACGATGCAAAACGATCAAGGTGAGGCTCGTAATATTATTATTAGAGGTTTGGCTCCCTCATTGAACTCTGTTACTTTAAATGGTGACCGAATTCCGTCAGCAGAAGGAGATAATAGAAACGTACAAATGGATTTAATTCCGTCTGATATGATTTCGACTATTGAAGTCAACAAGACCTTAACTCCTGATATGGATGCTGACGCCATTGGTGGTTCCGTAAATTTAGTAACCAGAGCTACTCCTAACAGAGAAAGAATCTCAGCAACAGTTGCCGGAGGGTACTTGCCAATACGCGAACACGCTTCTTACACCGCAGGTTTAGTGTATGGAAACCGTTTTTTTGATAGTAAATTAGGAGCCGTTTTGAGTGGATCCTATAATAATGTTGATTATGGATCTGACAACATCGAAAACGAGTGGGTAAAAGATGATTTCGGAAATGAATATCTACAGGCATCAGAGATTAGAAAATACGACGTCCAACGTATTCGTCGCAGTGGATCTGTAGCTCTAGACTATAAATTCAATGAAAACAATACCATTTTTGCAAATGCCATCTACAACTGGAGAGATGATAGAGAGAATCGCTTCAGAACAACTTATGACGATATTGAACCCATTTACAATGGCGAAGAAATTACTGGTTTTGAAGGCCGCGTAAAACACCAGACAAAAGGTGGTATTGATAATAGCCGAAACAAAAGCAGGAGATTAGAAGACCAACGTGTCCAAAATTACTCGATTCGTGGAGAACACTTAATCAACTCTAAATTAGATTTGGATTGGTCAGCAAATTATGCAAAAGCCAGAGAATATAGACCCGGAGAACGTTATATTGAATATCGTCAAAAAGGCTTGGAAATGATGGAAGATTTAACTGACTTAAGATTTCCATTAATCACTGCAACGGGAGAATTGTTGGATAAATTCAAATTTGATTCCGTTACCGAAAATACAGATGAAACAAGTGAGAGTGAATTTGGAGCCAAAATAAATATCCGTTTTCCTTTTACCATCATTCCTTCACAAAAAGGAAGGCTTAGAACTGGGCTTAGACTTCGTTTAAAGGAAAAGGAAAGAAACAATGTTTTCTATTCTTATGACCCAATCAATGATGACATGGCTTTGTTGTCTCAAATTCCAACAAGTCATTATGATGGAAAAAACTTTAACCAAGGTAGCAAATATGTTCCAGGAACATTTGCTTCAGCAGCCTTCTTAGGAGGTTTAGACCTAAATAACCCTATCCTATTTGATAAAAAAGCCGACCCAGCAGAATATTTAGCCGTAAATTATAATGCCAAAGAAAGCATTTATGCTGCTTATGTGAGATGGGATCAAGACTTTAATGACAAATTATCTATGGTTCTAGGTTTCCGTGTTGAGAATACTCACATTGATTATACTGGAAATCGTGTATTAGACGAAGAAGAATTAGAAAGCAAAATCAACAACACCAACTCTTATACCAATGTATTGCCAAGTATTTCCTTTCAATACAACGCTACAAAAGATTTAGTTTTAAGAGCCGCTGCGACTACTGCTTTAGCAAGACCAAATTATTATGCATTAGCTCCTTATGTAAACAATATTGCAGCCGATAAAGAAATTACAGCTGGAAATCCAGATCTAAATGTGACCTATTCATACAATTATGATTTCATGGCGGAGAACTACTTCAAATCGGTTGGATTAATATCTGGAGGTGTTTTCTATAAAAGATTAAATGATTTCATTTACAATTATAGTGATAATCAATATACCGACACAAAATTTGCAAACGATTTCCCAAATCAGTCTAACCCAATTCCTGCAGGGGAAAATTGGTCATTTATTCAATCTAGGAATGGAGACAAAGTTGATGTTTATGGTTTTGAAGTTGCTTTCCAACGTCAGTTAGATTTCTTACCCGGGAAATTTTTAAAAGGATTTGGTATCTATTTAAATTACACCTACACCAAATCTAAAGCCCAAGGAATCGCCGATGAAGATGGAAACGAAAGAAATGACATCAGTCTACCAGGAACAACTCCTCATATGTTTAATGGGTCATTATCTTGGGAAAACAAACGTTTTTCAGCTAGAATTTCAACTAATTTCACCTCAGATTACTTAGATGAATTAGGCTCTGAATCGTACAAAGACAGTTATTATGACAAACAATTTTTCTTAGATGCCAATGCTTCTTACAAAATTACTTCTCATCTTCGTGTTTTTGCTGAAGCCAACAATTTAACCAATCAGCCGTTACGTTATTATCAAGGAGTTGAAGCACATACCAAACAAGCCGAATACTACCAAGCTCGATACAATTTGGGGTTAAAGTTTGACTTGTAAACTACAAATGACAAATCCTTATATGAGACAGAACAGTTCTGTCTCATAAATATTCAAATAAAATCGAATGAAAAACAAACTTATACTCTCTTCTTTACTCTTAAGCCTCTTATGTACAGCCTGTAAAGACGACAAACTAGCTCTTATTGCTCCGAATGCTATTAAGCCAACAACTGTTACAGAAGCTTTACCGCATGATACCGATGATCCTGCTATCTGGATACATCCCACTGATGCCTCAAAAAGTATTATCGTCGGAACAGATAAAGATACCGATGGTGGTTTATATGCTTTTGATTTAAATGGCAAAATCCTTAAAAAATCGATCCCTTTACAGCGTCCAAACAATGTAGATATCGCTTATGGTTTTCTTATTGATGGCAAAAAAGTAGATGTTGCCGTAACCACTGAACGCGAATCTAACAAAATAAGAATCTTCAGTTTACCTGATTTAAAAGCAATTGACAACGGTGGAATTCCAGTTTTTGAAGGTGAGGCATTACGTGATCCAATGGGAATTGCCTTGTATACACGCCCAACCGATGGTAAAATTTTCGCTGTAGTAGGAAGAAAGTCTGGACCTTCAGGCAGTTATTTATGGCAATACGAACTTTTAGCTTCTGGGAAATTTGCTACAGCAAAAGTCGTTCGCAAATTTGGTGCTTACAGCGGAAAGAAAGAAATTGAGGCCATTGCAGTTGACAACGAATTAGGGGCTATTTTTTATTGCGATGAACAATTCGGAATTAGAAAATACAATGCTGATCCTGCCTTAAAAAACAATAAAGAATTGGTGCTTTTTGGAAAAACTGGTTTTAAATCAGATAACGAAGGAATCGCGATTTACAAAAAAACAGCCACTACTGGTTATATTTTAGTATCCAATCAACAAGCGAATACTTTTATGGTTTATCCTAGAGAAGGTGCCAAGGGCAATCCGAACCATTATCCCCTATTGGCTGAAATTCCAACGTCAACAATCGAATGTGATGGCGCTGATGCAACAAACATCAATTTAGGAGGGAAATTTAAAAATGGCCTTCTTGTTGCCATGAGCAATGGCATGACATTTCATTATTACGCATGGGATTTGATTCAACAACAAATTGACGCTCAAGCAAAAAAATAAAACAGATCACCTCTGCAGAATTAGTGCTCTGTCTCATAAAAACCGTATTAAGCAAAAAAGCTGTTCTAACGAACAGCTTTTTTTAGTTTGAATTAGTAATCTTCCTTATTCGGTAATCGGTGCACCAGCTAAGATTTCAGCATTTGCAAACTCTTCGAATTTTGCAAAATTAGCTTTAAATTTCTGAGCTAATTCCAACGCTTTTTTATCATACAACTCAGGATCTGCCCAAGTATTTCTAGGATTTAAAATTTCACTCGGAACGTTAGGGCAAGATTGTGGTTTTGCAATCCCAAATACTTTATGGTCTTTGTATTCCACATTATCTAATTCTCCGTTTAACGCCGCCGTAATCATAGCACGTGTATATTTTAACTTCATACGAGTTCCTGTTCCGTACTCTCCACCTGTCCAACCTGTATTGATCAACCAAACTTTTACATCTGCATCTTTCATTTTTTTAGTAAGCATTTCTGCATAACGCGTCGGATGCAAAGGCATAAATGGCGCACCAAAACAAGCTGAAAAATTAGGTTGTGGCTCTGTAATTCCCGCTTCAGTTCCTGCGACTTTTGCCGTATATCCTGAGATAAAATGATAAGCAGCCTGTCCTGGAGTAAGCTTAGAAATTGGAGGCAAAATACCAAAAGAATCGGCTGTTAAGAAAAATATATTTTTAGGATTATGCCCAATAGAACCTGGCTGAATATTATCAATATGTGTTATTGGATAACTCACACGTGTATTTTGTGTAATGGAAATATCATCATAATCCACTTCATTTGTTCCTGCTTTAAAAACCACATTTTCTAAAAGCGCTCCTTTTTTGATCGCCCTAAAAATATCTGGTTCATTTTCTTCGGATAAATTAATCACTTTCGCATAACAACCCCCTTCAAAATTGAAAACTGTGTTTTCACTGGTCCATCCATGCTCATCATCGCCAATTAACTTACGAGCTGGGTCAGCAGATAAGGTTGTTTTTCCAGTTCCAGATAATCCAAAGAAGATAGCCGTATCTCCCGCTTCACCCACATTGGCACTGCAATGCATTGGCAAGGTATCTTTGAAAACAGGTAAAATGAAATTTAAGGCAGAAAAAATTCCTTTTTTCATTTCTCCTGTGTATCCTGTTCCTCCAATAAGAGCTACTTTTTTAGTAAAATCTAAAATCGCAAAATTAGACTGACGCGTTCCGTCCACGGCAGGGTCTGCCATAAAACTTGGCGCACATATTACGGTCCACTCTGGTGTAAAATTAGCCAATTCAGCATCTTCTGGTCTCAAAAACATATTGTAGCAAAACAAATTAGACCAAGCCGTTTCGGTAACAACACGAACATTTAATCGATAATTTGCATCAGAGCAAACATACGAGTCACGAACAAAAACTTCTTTATTGGATAAAAATTGGGTTACTTTATTATATAATTTCTCAAAAGCTTCAGGCGCAAAAGGAATATTTACTTTCCCCCACCAAACTTGATCCTCGGTAATACTATCTCTTACAATAAAACGATCTTGAGGTGAGCGTCCGGTAAATTCTCCCGTGTTAATTGCCAATGCTCCCGTAGAGTTTTCAACACCTTGGCCTGATTGCAAAGTAGCCGCATGCAATTCATCTGCTGATAATTGATAGCGAACTTTAGCATTTTCAATTCCTAATTCTTTTAACGAAATCGATTGCGTAAAAAGTGTGTTAGCGTCCATAAATTTTAATGTTGTGTATGTTATTTGATCCAGTACAAAAATATAATTTTATTTTCAATCCCTTTAAATTATTTAAATTTCCCTTTTATTTATATGTAAAAAGTAAAAAATGACAATTTACTTTCTCGAAATAAAAAAAAATTAATACTTTTTAGATTGATTTCTTATAACTTTAACTAAATGAATTTGTTATATTATTGCCTTTTAAGACAAAACAATACTATAAATTCACATAAGCAACGTCATATGTTATATATAATGCAAAATTAAAGATTAAATTTCAGATAAGATTTTTTATACTGAATTTTATGATTTTCTTTTTAGAATACTGAAGAATAAGTAGCTCCAAGCAACAATTAATAGCAATCCACCCAAAGGTGTTACGAATCCTATAATTTTAAAATCAAATGAAGTAAGATTATTTGTGGCTAACAAATAGATTGAGCCCGAAAATAATAGCACTCCAAACACCGTCAAATTATAAACACTTTTTAATACTTTTTCAGAAATCTCTTTTTGAGTAGATAGAAAAAACAGGAAAAAAGCATGGTACATCTGATAACGAACAGCTGTTTCAAAGCTAACAAGTTGTTCTACTGACAGCCATTTTTTCAAGAGATGAGCGCCAAAAGCCCCCAGTATGATGGCTAACACACCCATAAAAATCCCAGTTAAAACTATTTTCCTATTCATCTTATTTGTATTTCAATGTTATATAACAAATGTACTTCAATACAATTTAAAAAGCATTTTCCAACACCATTAAAATACCCTTATAGAGAATGAAATTATATGTATTTTTGTTAAAATTTAAAATAACTCATTTTTTTACAAAAATTACATTGTTATATCTATAACATTTTAATACATTTGTGTTATATATTTAAAAAATGAGAAGGATCTTAATTATCGGAGCTGGTCGATCAGCCTCTTCATTAATTCGCTATTTATTATCAAAATCAGAAAGCGAAAATTTACACCTTGTTGTAGCGGACTTGTCTTTGGCTCTAGCCGAGAAGAAAACGCAGCAGCACCCCAATGCTACTCCAATAGCTTTAGATATTTTTAATACTGAAGAAAGAAAATCAGCTATAGAGCAGGCCTCAATTGTCATTTCGATGTTACCAGCCCATTTACACATAGAAATCGCAAAAGATTGCCTTCAATTTAAGAAACACCTAGTAACAGCTTCCTACATAAGTGATGCCATGCAGGCACTTGATGAAGAAGCAAAGCAGCATAATTTGATATTCATGAATGAAATTGGCCTTGATCCAGGAATTGATCATATGAGCGCCATGAAAGCCATTGATGAAATTAGATCACAAGGCGGCAATATGCTACTCTTTGAGTCATTCTGCGGTGGTTTAGTAGCACCTGAATCCGACAACAATCTATGGAACTATAAATTTACCTGGGCTCCAAGAAACGTAGTTTTAGCTGGACAAGGTGGAGCAGCAAAATTTATTCAAGAAGGTACTTATAAATACATTCCGTACAGCGCTTTATTTCGCAGAACGGAATTTCTAGAAGTGGAAGGTTACGGCAAATTCGAGGCTTATTCCAACCGAGATTCATTAAAATACAGGTCGATTTACGGATTAGATCATATCCTAACCTTATATAGAGGCACAATCAGAAGAGTTGGTTATTCAAAAGCTTGGAACATGTTTGTGCAGCTCGGAATGACGGATGATAGTTATATCATGGAGGATTCTGAAAACATGAGTTACCGTCAATTTGTAAATTCCTTTTTACCGTATCATCCAACAGATTCTGTGGAGATCAAAACCAGATTGATTCTAAAAATTGATCAGGACGATATTATGTGGGACAAACTTTTGGAATTAGACTTGTTCAATCCAGACAAGAAAGTGAATTTACCCCATGCAACTCCTGCCCAAATATTAGAGAAGATACTCTCAGACAGCTGGACATTAGCCCCTCACGACAAAGATATGATCGTAATGTATCATAAATTTGGATATGAATTAAATGGCAAAAAACAGCAAATAGACTCAAAAATGGTGTGCATTGGTGAAGACCAAACCTACACCGCAATGGCCAAAACAGTTGGATTACCTGTAGCCATGGCCACCTTATTAATTTTAAATGGTAAAATAACAACTCCTGGTGTACAACTTCCTATAAGAAAAGAAGTATACTTACCTATTTTAAAAGAGTTAGAAGAATATGGGGTAGTTTTTAACGAACAGCTTATGCCCTATTTTGGTTACAATGCAGATCTGTTTTAGTTTTTGCAATTGTTTTTTTTTTTTTAGAATTTTTTTTTTAGTTTTTAAATTTCCGCTTCTAAAATTATAGAAGCGGATTTTTTTTCTACTTTGCTGACTGTACTGTAATAGGCAGACTATACATTACACGAACAGGCTCTCCTTTAACATAACCCGGAATCCATTTTGGACACACCTTTAGTACTCGGATGGCTTCATCTCCTGTTCCATATCCAATATCCCTTAATGATCTAAAATCTGACAAAGAACCATCTTTTTCCACGACAAAAGTGATATAAATCTTACCACTTAATTTTATACCTGTAGGGGTTGCTGGCACTTTATAATTTTGACCAATAAACTTGTAGAATTCTGCCGTTCCACCAGGAAAACTTGGTTTTCTCTCCATTTCTCCCAGTTTATGAAGCGTTGTATCTTTCGAATTTGACTTATCCACCACTTCTTGGGCTCTCATTTCTGCACTAAAGACAAACAATGCCAATGCATAAACTACCCCCACACCAAATACCTTAAACATAATTTTAACCTGAGATTCTTTTTTAGTCATCATAAGTAAACGTTTTTTAGTTATTAGATAATTTATATTACTCGCCAATTGAATTGTACCTTTATCTACAGCAAAAGCTAACAATAGATTTTGATAATTCTTAACGGATTGAAATTGCGCATTTACGGCCTGATCCGCTAAAAATTCGTGATTGAGTTTGATTGCTCTTTTGTAAAACAACAACAGAGGATTAAACCAGAACACAATCTGTAAAATCTCTACAAAAAGAACATCCAAAGTATGTTTTTGATCCAAATGTGCTTTTTCGTGAGCTATTAATTCAGATGGCACTTTACCTTTCGTAAATTCATCCTTACTTACAAAAACAGTTTTCCAAAATGAGTGCGGTAAAAGAGTCTGGTCGAGCAAAACAACTTCCGTCCCATCTACCAACACCACTTCATTTTCCTTAATTCTTTTATAAAACGAATAAATATTCAAAACAAAACGAACAATCAACAACAAGGCCACCACCGCATAAAACCCAATAATTAATGCCATTACAATATCACTCTCAGAAATTGTCTTGAGGTTTTCATTACTTTTTCGAATCACCAACTCA
The DNA here is from genome assembly GCF_059882335.1 of Flavobacterium sp. OHVDL-2026-0007. NCBI lineage: Bacteria > Pseudomonadati > Bacteroidota > Flavobacteriia > Flavobacteriales > Flavobacteriaceae > Flavobacterium > Flavobacterium sp. OHVDL-2026-0007. Next base: position 3,529,877 of record NZ_CM187612.1, on the reverse strand, counting down.
TCCAATTGAACAATTCCCGTTTTTGCCGAAAAAGAAGTGGCAAACGAAACAATTTGCAACGGAATTATAAAACTAAAAATCAAACTCGCCAACAAATAAGCACGATTAAAACGAAACATCTTTTCGTTTTCTAACCACAATTTATACACTACATAGAATAAGATAAGTAGCACTCCTGATTTTAAAAGATAAGTTGTCATTTTTTCTTTTTTTGAATTTCTGAATCAATTATTTTTCTAAGATCCTCCAATTCCGAAGTTGATAAATTGGTTTCGGTTGTGAAAAAAGAGGCAAATTGAGATGCTGAATTATTAAAGAAACTACTAATTAATCCGTTTACATGTTTTGAAAAATAGGCTGTTTTTTTAACCAGTGGGTAATATTCTCTTGAATTCCCAAATTCATTATAGGCCACAAATTTCTTATCGATCATTCGTTTTAAAAGCGTAGCAATTGTTGTTGTTGCTGGCTTTGGTTCTGGATACGCTTCGAGCAAATCTTTCATAAAAGCTTTTTCAAGCTTCCAAAGATGTTCCATTAATTGTTCTTCTGAGTTTGATAATTGCATTTTTTTTAGTTTTTTAGTTTTTGTTCCGAAAGCAATACCCCGTTATTGTATTTTTTGATTTCTGTTAATCTTCCTTTATCTGAATAGAATTTCCAATCGCCAAAATAAAACCAATGTAGTTGTCTTGATTCTCCTTCTATTTTTGTTTTCCCTTTGGATTGCACTTTTCCGTTTTCATAATAATTTTTAACTGTACAGCTTCCGTTTTTGTATTTTTCGGTTTTGTAGATTTTGCCGTTGATGTAGGATTTCCACTTTCTTACCGGCTGGTCATGTTTGTAATACTCATATGATTTGTAATTTATATCATCTTGGGTATAATCATCAATCCAAGCACCTTCTTTCTTCTTGTCAATTTTCTGATTAACTAATTTGGTTTTACAGCCTGACAAGACTATTCCAAAAAACAAGACTATAAAAAGTTGACGCATATTTTTTCATTTTACTCTACAACAGTAGATTTAGCTCTACAAACGTAGAGATAAATTTTTAATATACAATATGTTTTTCTAACTTTCTGACTACAATGACTTTAAATCCATAATAAATATATTTTTTGCTCCTTAAAATTCAAACCTTACCTATAACAACTGAGGAAATAGTCCTAAGGGAGGCCATACCAATAAAAAATCCGCTTACTCTTTTTAAGAATAAGCGGATTTACAATTTCCTCCTTTATCAAAGAATTATAAGCTATCTTTATTTAACAACTTAAAAAAAATGATCTTTGGATTATTTAGAAAGTTCTACAAAATATTTGTAAAACAATGGTATAGTCTGAATCCCTTTTAAGTAATTAAAAATTCCAAAATGCTCATTCGGCGAATGAATTGCATCACTATCCAAACCGAATCCCATTAGGATAGTTTTACTTTTAAGCTCTTTTTCAAATAATGCCACAATTGGAATACTTCCACCTGAGCGCACTGGAATAGCAGGAACTCCAAAAGTTTCTGTATACGCCATATTTGCAGCTTTATAACCAATACTATCAATCGGCGTCACATAACCTTGTCCTCCATGATGTGGTGTTACCTTAACAGTAACTCCAGCCGGAGCGATGTTCGTGAAATGTTTCGTAAAAAGAGTCGTTATTTCTTCCCAATCTTGATTCGGCACCAAACGCATCGAAATTTTCGCAAAAGCTTTACTTGCAATAACCGTTTTTGCTCCTTCTCCTTGATACCCGCCCCAAATTCCGTTTACATCTAATGTTGGACGAATCGAGTTGCGCTCGTTGGTTACGTAGCCTTTCTCACCATACACATCGTTTAAGTCTAAAGCTTTTTTATATTTCTCTAAACTAAACGGCGCTTTTGCCATTTCAGCTCTCTCTTCAAGGGATAATTCTTCAACTCTATCATAAAATCCTGGAATAGTAATATGATTGTCTTCATCATGAAGCGATGCAATCATCTTAGCCAAAACATTAATAGGATTAGCTACTGCACCTCCATATAAACCTGAATGCAAATCACGATTTGGACCTGTAACTTCAACCTCTACATAACTTAATCCACGTAAACCAGTAGTAATTGATGGCTGTTGATTAGAAATCATTCCAGTGTCTGAAATTAAAATCACATCATTCTTTAGTTTCTCCTGATTGCGTTCTACAAACCAAGCTAAACTTGCTGAACCTACCTCTTCTTCACCTTCGATCATAAATTTTACATTACAAGGCAAAGTATTGGTTTGTACCATAAGCTCTAAAGCTTTTACATGCATATACATTTGGCCTTTATCGTCACAAGCTCCACGAGCAAAGATTGCACCTTCTGGATGAATTTCTGTTTTTTTAATAACTGGCTCAAAAGGAGGTGATGTCCATAACTCTATTGGATCTGGCGGCTGAACGTCATAATGACCATACACTAGAACAGTAGGCAAATTTGGATCGATTATTTTCTCTCCATAGATGATTGGATAGCCCGGAGTGTCGCAAATTTCGACTAAATCGCAGCCTGCTTTTGATAAACTTTCTTTAACTGCTTCTGCAGTATCAATCACATCTTGCGAATATGCAGTGTCGGCACTTACCGACGGAATTTTTAATAACTCCACCAACTCACTGATAAAGCGATCTTTATGCTGTTGAACGTAAGCTTTTATGATTTCCATTTAAATATTTTTTTATAGAGTTTCAAAAGTACAAAAAATAGAATGAATATTTTTTTCATAAAATACTTTGAAATATAGAAGTTATGCTTATCTTTGCACCACAATTGAGCGGATATGGTGAAATTGGTAGACATGCCAGACTTAGGATCTGGTGCCGCAAGGCGTGTAGGTTCGAGTCCTATTATCCGCACTGAAAAAGCTTCTGAGAAATCAGAAGCTTTTTTGTTTTTATAACTTGTCTTCTTCTTAATTACACAAACATGATATAGAAAAAGAATTAGAGCTTGATATCCGTATTTGTAATCCGTTTTTCACCAAAACATTCCCAAAAAAAATTAAACGATAGTCAACTAAAAATCAAATAAATACACACGGCTAAATAGCTAATTTCAAGAATTCTTCCTTACCTTTGATAAGCTTAAAAACACTAAACCAACTTCGTCTATTCACCTACATGGAAACCGATTTTCAAATTTTGTTTCGGTTAAAAAATTAACAGTTGTTACTTTAATAACTCTGCAATTGAGTCTTTCATTTAAAAACAAACGAAATGGAACCACAACTTCAAGAAATTCGCGAACAGCAAAAAGCGGCTTGGAATAAATTTTCTCCCGGTTGGAAGAAATGGGATTCTGAAATTCTAGACTTTATGAAGCCTTTTGCTAATGAAATTATTCGCCTGATAAACCCTAAAAATGCAGAAGTAATTTTAGATGTTGCCGCAGGAACTGGCGAGCCTGGTTTAAGCATTGCATCTATGCTTTCAGACGGAAAAGTGATTATTACCGACCTTGCAGATGACATGCTCGATATTGCTCGTGAAAATGCGGCTAAAAAAAAAATAACAAATATTGAATTTCATGCCTGCGATGTAAGCGAACTTCCTTTCTTTGACAACACTTTCAACGCCATTAGTTGCCGAATGGGCTTTATGTTTTTCCCTGATATGCTTTTGGCCGCCAAAGAAATGTATCGGGTTTTAAAACCTGGCGGAAAAATTGCAATTGCAGTTTGGAGCGTACCGGAGAAAAATTTCTGGGTAACTGCCGTTGGCGGTACTATTAACAGAAACATGCAATTAGCTCCACCTGCGCCAGAAGCCCCTGGAATGTTTCGTTGTGCAAGACCTGGTTTAATGATAGATATTTTTAGTCAGGCTGGTTTTAAAAACATTTCTGAAAAAGAAATAGTCGGTAAATTAAACTGTGGAACGTCCGAGGTTTATTGGAACATGATGACCGAAATCGCAGCGCCTTTTGTTGCCGCTCTCAGTAACGCAGATGATAGCATGAAAGAAAAAATAAAACAAGAGGTTTATGAATTAATTAATGAAAAATATCCAGAAGAAAATGTAATTATAGACGGAACTGCGCTTATAATTTATGGTGAAAAATAACCAACTCGACATCGAAAGAGTCGTTTCAAGATCTCGCATTATTCCCAAGACAATAACATAATTTAAGCAACGTATTATCTTGCCATACATCTTGTTTCGGTACCACTATAAAAGAAATCAATTAATCTATTTTTTAGCTTCTATTGTAAGACTACCCGCACTCTTAATTCCGATATATAAAATACAAAAATTAGGAGATTTAATTTTCAATTCAACACACATTAGAGATCAATCCTATTTCGTTTTTTTTACAAACAAAAAAACCCGTGTAATCAGCACGGGCATCAATCATCAATCGAAAAAATCAAGGTAATCACTCCTCAATATTTTTTTATTATCAAAAGCTCTCTAGCTTATCCAAATCTTCTTTTTAAACAAATTCGCTGTATGCTTTAAATGTTGATTCACTCCGATTAAAACAACTAAAATCAACAACGAATACCCTACAACAGTGTAAATCTCCATATTAGACAACAATGCAGATTGTTTGGCAACCGTGCTAAAAACCTTTTTTAACGCAAGAGCATTTGATTCGTCAAGCGAATACCCTTTTGACATAAAACCTTCCGATGTCCTAGCGATGACTTCCTGAGCCTGGGTATTTTCTCCAGTTACAAATTGACTCAATTTCAAAAAGTGCTTTTTATTTAAAAACACCTGTGCATTCTGCATGATACAAAATCCAATGGTACTCCCCCAAAAACGACCAGAAACTCCAATCACCCCAGATGATGTCATCATCTTTGACGGAACCGCCGTTACGGTAAACAACACCAAAGGAACAAATAAAACCCCAACAGCTATTCCTTGCAAAACATAAGGAACTATGATATCCATCAAAGAGACATCGGCAACAAAAAGAAAAGTAAACCAAAAATGATAAATTGCTAAAAGCGAAAACCCAATCATAAATATATATTTTGTCGACACAGATCTCATCAGAAAAAAAGCTGCAAGAACAAGTCCTATTACATTTCCTAGCCCATTTACATATTGCACAGCCGCAACCCGTGACGGATCCCAATTCCAGATCGTAAACATAGCGCTATGACAAATACTCAAGGTAGCCCTGGCGATGTAAAAAACAAAAAATAACAGAAAACCGATTCTTAAATTTGCATACTTAAAAACCTCAAAATCAAAGCTTGGTCGCTTTAATAATAATTGCCTATATACAAACAAACCTCCCGTAATCAAACAGAATATTAAAGACAAAATTAACTGTGACGATTCAAACCAGTACTTTCTTTCCCCATAAACAAAGAAGTAAGCACCAGTCAAAACAGATGTTAAAATCAAAACAAAACTCAGAAAATCAACTTGATAAAGCGGAATTTTCTTAGTGATTCGATGACTATTAAAAGTTACCAATATCAAAAAAACATTAATAACTTGAAGCATACCCGAAACATATAACATGTATTTCCAATCGTAATGATCCAGAAACCAAACCGCAATATTCATTATAAAAGGCGTCGCCAATAAAAGCGATCCATAATAAACCGAAAAACCAATGATAATAGCATTCTTAGATTTAAAACGCTCGACCAGCAACTGCCTCAATATCATCACGGGCAGAGCCATTAGAACCCCTTCAAGTATTCTTAAAACAATAAATACAGCAAAGTTAGTCACATAACTAGATGCTGCGATAACCACAGCAATCAGACAATAAATAGCCATCAAATAACTTTTGGCCGGAAAATAATTCGAGAACCTACTCTCTATTAAAATCGTAGCCAGCAAAGTCCCATAGGTCACACACATAGCAAACTGCAAATCCTCTGCTTCGATATCCAAAAAACTGGCTGCATAAGCCACATTAGAACTATAAACACCCAATAATATCATCGAATGCAACAAACACACAAACAAAATAATAATGATCGCCCAATTCGGGACCCAGGATTTAAAAATACTCTTATCTTCCATTTTATTGATGTTCAGCAGTAACTGAAATATTCATCCCTGCTCTTAAAAACTCAGCCTGTTTGTCTGTATCTTTTAACTGAATTCGCACTGGGATTCTCTGTTCAATTTTCACAAAATTTCCTGTTGCATTATCAGGAGGCAATAGCGAAAATCTTGCACCACTTGCTGGCGATAATGACGTAATAACTCCTGTAAACTCTTTATTACTTATCGCATCAGCCTGAATTCTCACTTCCTGACCAACGGTTAAATATTGCAACTGCGTTTCTTTAAAATTGGCTGTTATCCATTTTTCCTTACTCACAATAGAAACCAAGGACTGACCTTCTTTCACCAACTGTCCTGGCTGTAAAACTCGCTTCCCTACCCATCCATCATAAGGTGCCGTAATTACGGTATAAGAAAGAAACAATGCAGCATTATCGGCAACAGCTTGCTTAGACACTATAACAGTTTGAGAAGTAGGAACATTTGCTTGCGCTTGAGACGTACTTAAATTTGAAGATTGAATTCGATCTCTCATTTCCTGAAAATGAGCTTGTGCCGATTCATAATCCGCCTTTACCTTTTCTAATTGCTGCGAAGTTGCAGCCTCTTCTCTTACCAAAGCTTTATAGCGCTCATACTCTAATTTCGTTTTCCAAAGAGTTGTTTTTGCACCCGCCAACTGTGATTCTCCAATTGCCGTTGTACTTGCCGTTGTCACAACATTTCTCTCAGCTACAACACTACTCTGCCTTGCACTTTGAACATCAGCCAAGGCCACATTTAACTTCGATTTGTATTCGCGATTATCAATAACAACCAACGTATCTCCTTTATGAACAAATTGATTTTCCTCAAAACGAACTTCCTGTACATACCCTGTGATACGAGACATAATAGGCGTTACATATTGCTCCACCTGAGCATCATTGGTCGCTTCGTGATTTTGATTGAATACATAAAACCAAATTCCCAAAATAATTCCACTAACAACCAATGCACATGCAATAATCGTTATTGCAATATGAAATGTTTTATTTGTTCTAGTTTCATTTTTAATCTTTACCATATACTTTATTTCTATATTCTACTTTAATTTTCTTAATCTAGTTAAATTTCGTTTGCAACATTCCAGCAGTACGGAGCAATTCGTAATGTTTCATTACAGCATCAATTCGAATCGAAATTTTATTGTATTTTGCCTGCAGCAACGCATTATCAGCATCCACCATCTCTGTTATTAAAACCAGCTGATTCAAGTATTTTAGCTTTACAATTCGGTAATTTTCATCGGCCAATTCTAAAGCCTTATCAACAACCTTAAACTTCTCGGTGATTTCTTGATATTGCGTATGATTTCGATATAACTCATCTTGAATTTTATCTTTTACAATTTCAGACTGCATTTCCTGCCATTGAATTCTGGTTGTCGCCATTTGGACCTTAGTCTTGTTTTTATACAAGCCCGACAAATCAAAACTAGCTTCGATCCCAACTTGTCCTAAGGTGTACAAATATGGATTTGGAGGGAAAAATTTATAATTAGGATAGTTAAAACTATAATTTCCAAAGAAATTAATACTTGGGTAATAATTCCCTTTTACCACACTTAATTCAGTTTTCTTCACAGCCAGTTCTTGACTTGAAATTCGCATTTCCTCATTTCTTAATGCATTATTCAAAAACAAATCATAGGAATCAATACCTTGCATTTCATCAATATCCATAGCCATATCAACATCAACATCTTGCTGTTCCGGCAATTGAAGCAAGGTTTTTAAATCGTGAAGTGAAATTTTAATATTTTTAGAATTAGTCAACGCATTCAACTCACGGTCGGAAAGTTGTAACTCTGCACGCAACACTTCATTTTTAGTTACTGTCCCATGCTTCTGCAGAGACAGAACTTCTTTTAATCGGTTTCGCTCTTCTTTGATACTCTCCTCAATAATCTTCTGAAGCTCCTTCATTTTGTAAATACCCAAATAAGTTCCGATAACCTCTAATTCAATATCATTTTCGGTTTTTTCTTTTTTTATACGTGCAATTTGACTCTCCTGATTCGCAATTTTTATTGCATTGTTGATTTTATTCCCAACATAAAGTGGCATTTTAAAAGTAGTTCCAACTTCATAAATTTCAGGAATTGTACGCGTAACTTCTTTACCCTTCAAGAAACCACCTTTAAACTCAGTTATATTGGTAATTCTGGAATAGGCACCGTTTAGCTCAATTTCAGGCAATCGAAGATCCTTGTTTTCTTTGATGTTTTGTTCGGAAAGTGTTACTTCGAGTTGAGATCTGAGAATATTTCTATTATTCTCTTTGGCAATTTTAATCGCTTCACTTAATGAAATCGAATTTATTTGTTGCGCTTGTAAAGTGGTGAATCCGAGAAAAAATAAGGCTATCGCAGTTTTTTTCAAGAAACACTGTAGTGCGGAAATCTGTTTTTTAAGGAACATGAATACATAAATAATTTATAATGCAAAGTTCCCTCATTTTTTTGTTGACTGATAATTCTAAAAAGTCAATAACATATTCATTTCGGACAAATGTTAATTTTTCACACTAAGAAGACACAACTTCAATGAATTAAAAATCAAGCATTTACTCAAAACAGTAGCAAACAAAAATTTTTCAGTTGACTTCAGAGATTAAGCCACCAGTCAAAAAACAAGTCCAAAACTTAAATAACTATGGTATTACCTGCTTTTCAAAATATCCTCACCATTCAAGTAATCTGATGGACGCTGCCCCAGAACTTTAAAGAAAGTATTGCTAAATGTCGGCACACTACTATATCCTACTTCCTGAGCCACCTCCTTGACCGAAAGTTTTCTATCTAGAAGTAATTCAATTGCCCTCAAAATCCTTCTAATCGTATAATACTGAATGAATGACATCTTGAGATCTTTTTGAAACAAACGATACAAAGAGCGCTCGCTATATCCAAATTCTTGTGCCACATTACTAAAAAGTATAGTTTCTCCTAAATTATTCTCGATATAACGCAAAATTTTACCTAATCGTGGATCTTTAGGCAAAGGCAATTCTAAAGGTAGATTTGTTAGACAAATTTGCGGCAATATAGCTTTAATAGCTTTAGCGATCACAAAGTTAGAACTTCCTTTCTTAAGATCACCATTCCATTGATTGGTAAAAAGCATCATTTGTAGCAGTAGATTATTCACCGGATAAATACCTTCATTCTGATAAAATACATCCTCTTCTTTCTCTACTGGAAAATACAAATTTCGCATCATCACGTTTTTGGACTTCGGATGAATACTATGCTCTACACCAGCTGGAATCCAAATCAAATGTCGTGCAGGTAAAAAATAAGTTTTAGTCTCCGTAGTCACAAACACAACATCTCCTTCAGCATATAGTAATTGTGCTTTATTATGTTTATGTGTCGTAACAAACAATTCTCCCATCAAATCATGATGACAATAAATACTTTTTTTATCAGCATCAACTTTCTTGGTGTAATACTTCTCAATTTTATTATTGAATTGTTCCATTTAGGCAATAAGGATATAAACAAGCTTTATTGGATTATCTAGTTTTTGCGCTATATAAATATAAGGAAGAAAATTATACAATGTAGAATTGTATTAAAATAAAAAAGCCTTTCCGTTAAGAAAGGCTTTCTCCAATATTGCGGTCTGGACGGGACTCGAACCCGCGACCCCATGCGTGACAGGCATGTATTCTAACCAACTGAACTACCAAACCTACTGCGTTATTGTGGTGCAAAAATACAATAGAAGTTTGATTCTACAAGGTTTTTTTCGATTTTTAAACGAATAAAATCAATATTTTTTTTAACCTATTGATTTCTATTAAAATAGAAAAACACAAAAAGATGTATTTTCTTACTAGTTAAATATCTCAATAACAATAGCACCGCTTTACACCCTTTTATAAAACAAAACTCTCTTATTTATATACAAAAAACACCTCAACAACCTCCTTCAAAACAAATACACCTACTTCGAATTAAAATCTACAGTTGTGAAAAAGTTACAAAAAAGGAAAATAAAAAACTTCACTTGTACTTAAGAGAGATCTATTTGACTCCTAAAGAATACAGAGGGTTTAAGCTAACGCAAAAAGGATTCTTTGTTGAGATAACAATTCAAGATTTTCCTATTCGTGGACATCAGTGTATCTTCATATCACTCGAAGAAGATGACTTAATGAGGATACCGGAAAAGTCGTTTTTAGAAATTGGAATTTAGTGGCGGACAGAACTGGCGTAACGCAAGAGTTTACGTCTTGTTAAAAAGAGATCAATAGACTCCAGTCCAAATAATTGTATTTGTATTGCTCTTTTTTGCGGAGCTTCTAGCAGAAACAGCATCTTTAAAAGTAAATGCTACTCCTATCCCCTTTGCGTTTGTTTCAAAATTCAGCAAAACCAAAAAGGGTTTAAATCAAAAAAGCCATCCACAAAAGTGGAAAGCTTTTCATTGGTCTAACTACTAAACCAGCTACGAGTTACAAAGTCGTAGCAAAACAACACAACTAATTTTAGATACCGTATTTGGGCAAAAAAGCCTTTCCGTTAAGAAAGGCTTTTCCCAATATTGCGGTCTGGACGGGACTCGAACCCGCGACCCCATGCGTGACAGGCATGTATTCTAACCAACTGAACTACCAAACCTCTGCGTTATTGCGGTTGCAAAGATAGTATAGAATTTCGTTTCTGCAAGCGTTTTTACAAAATATTTTAAATTAATATTCAAATTATTATCCAAAGTTTTGTTTTTCAACCAAATACGTAGTAAGTATTTTTTCAAAATTATCCCCAACATTGACCGGAACATACTTAATTTGGTTCTTCGCGCAGGTTAAAGCCAAATTAGTAAAGTACTCCTTTGCCCTTTTTTCATACTCCACCTTAACATTATCCGCAAAGATCGACACTTCTTCACCTGTTTCAATATCGATAAACTTACGTGGAGCATTATCAAAATCAAATTTAAGCTCTGTTTTATTCTCAACTACATGAAACAGCACTACTTTATGTTTATTGTGTTTTAAATGTTGTAATGCATTAAACAGCCTTTCATCATCTTCAGATTGAAACATATCCGTAAATAAGATGATCATGGAACGTCGATGCATCTTCTCCGCTATTTGATGCAAATACGTAATGGTATCCGTACGCCTCCTAACCTTAGATTGCTCTAACAATTGCTCCAACTTATTGAGCAACATCCGATGATGTCGATCACTTCCTTTTTCAGGCGCATAATACTCATAATGATCCGAAAACACACTTAAACCAACAGCATCACGTTGTTTCTTCAATATATTCATCAATACAGCTGAAGCCAAAACCGCAAACCCAATCTTTTTTTCATAAAAAGATTGATTTGATTTTAACTCTGGATAATGCATGGAAGAGGAATTGTCCACTATAAGATGACAGCGTAAATTAGTTTCCTCTTCAAAACATTTCGTATACAAACGATCTGTCTTAGCAAACAACTTCCAATCGATATGTTTGGTGCTTTCTCCAGCATTATAAACTTTATGCTCCGCAAATTCAGCCGAAAATCCATGAAATGGACTTTTATGCATTCCAGATATAAAACCTTCTACCACTTGATTGGCCAACATTTCCAAATGCTGAAAGCTCGATACTTTTTCTATTTCCGATTCGATTTTCATTCGATTTCCTTTTTAATGTTTTGGGCTCGGTACAAACCGTCTGTTGCCTGCAATAATTTCCTTTTAAGAATAGGACTGAAATTAGGGTTTTCTTTTAAAAATTGCTGTACTTGATCGAAAGCATCCTTAGATGAGTATTTTCCAACCGTATTATTCAACCAGTCTTTAGGAAAGAAGATATCCCCTGTGCGCTGGATTTCTTCCACCAAATTTAATGATAACCTAATATACTTTTGTGCGCTCTCTTGACGTAAAGGGTGATGAATATTAGCCAAACCAACCGAGACCCAAGCTTCTTTTTCTCGGTTTACATCCTCTTGCAATGATCGCACAAAAATATCCCGAACCAACTCATCATTAGATAGAGAAGGCAGCAAAAACTCAAATCGTTTTAGCTTGTCCGGATTCGTGATTGCCGCCTGTGCTGTCTCTAGAATTTCAGCTGTTCTCTCATGTTTAAATATAGCTAAATTCATAGCCATATTAACATAATCATCTTCATTTAATTTTAAATTTTGAAGAACTGTCTCTTTATTCCAAATATCATACAGCTTCTCTTTTCCTGCATCGGAATAAGCAATTGAACTGAACAAATTAAACAGCGTCTTTTTAATATTACTCGGAAGATTAGTCTGCAAACGCTTGTACAAAACATCTTCAAGTTGTTTTTGTGCGGTACTTTGCTGCTTCTGCGTTAGAAATTTCCAAAAAACAGCAGCTGTCTCATTGGTAATTATTTTCAAAACTAATTCATTTTGCTCCAACTCAATGCCTTTCACAAAACAATCAAAAACTTTACTTGGCGCAATAACACCCGTTAAACAATTCTCATATAGATTAATATAAGTAGAAGCTCTTGCCACCTCATCTTTTATGTCTGTAACCGAATCTACATTAGTAGAGTCAAATGGAAAAACGCCGTAGCCAAAACCATTATAATTATAAATAATACTAATGGGTTTCGATTGACCTATTAACTCTTTTATATTGTTTTTTCTATCTTCTATGTGAGCCTTAACTACTTTAACATGATCCGAATATATTAGGCCGATTTCAAAAATCTGCGGCCAAAAATTAGCTGAGTTATCTTCTGCTTTTTGCTGGATTTCAAATACTTTGATCTTATTTTGACCATCATACTCAATTCGATCCTTAAAAAGCGCTCTACCTGATTTATTGACCCAAACTTCACTCCATTTTTGCAAATCCAAAGGCGTTTCTGCATCTAGAATTTCTACCAAATTATTCCAATCAGCATTGTCGTAGGCGTATTTTCTAATATACTTTTCAATTCCCTTTTGAAAGGCCTCTTTTCCCATTGATACTTCTAACTGACGCATCATAATGGGTGCTTTATTGTAAATAATACTCCCATAGAGCGAACCAGCGTCTTTAAGGTTCGCTAACTGCTGTTTGATCGGATGCGTCCCTAACGATCTATCTTCTGCATAAGCATTCGGATAATGCGCCGTCAAAAACTGCAAATTATGATTCACTTTCGGAAAAATTGGATTCATGATTTTATCGGCCATAAAATTAGCAAACACCTCTTTCATCCATACATCATCAAACCATTTCATCGTTACCAAATCACCAAACCACATATGTGAGCTTTCATGTGCAATAAGCTTGGCTCTATCTAATTTTTCACTATCCGTTGCACTATTGTCCAAAAACAAAGTTGATTCTTTATATTGAATAGCACCAACATGTTCCATCCCTCCATATTGAAAAACGGGAATCGATGCAAAATCCAACTTCTGAAAAGGAAACGGATAACTCGTATATTTTTCTAAAAAAGCTAAAGATTGCTGATGCAATTTAAAAATAGTATCGGCACTACTGCGAATCTTCGCGGGATTGTTTTCACGATACAGCAGTGTCATTTTTAAATCAGCAGGTTTTTGCGTTACACTTTTAAATTTCCCTGCCACAAATGAAAACAAATAGGTACTCATTTTATCTGACTCCCCAAAAGTATAGGCTGTAAAATCACCACTATCCACTTTCTCTTTTACATCCGCACCAGCTAAAACAGACCAATCCTTTGGAACAGTAAGACTCAATTGATAGGTCGCCTTAATATCCGGCTGATCCAAACACGGAAATAACGTGCTCGCACGATCTGGAACCAATAAAGTATACAAAAAATCATCGTTGCGATTTAGGGACATTTCGCCCGCTACAAAAGCAATCTCAATACTATTCTTTCCCAAAATGAGATCCTTAACCCCAATAACAATATGCCCCAGTTCGTGAACCAAAGCAACCGTCTTTCCGTTTACCTTAACAAACTTCAGATTTTGAGATTGCTCTTTAAAATCCAAAAACAAAGGCTTGCTTAAATCTGACAAAGTAAGAGCTAAAAGAAGATTCGAATTGATCTTCTGTTCTTTCTCACCGGGGATTTCAAAGGAGAGCTGATACGTTACATTGCTGATTTGATGTTTTCGAAAACGAGCCAACTCTTGCGAAACTCCTCTATCCAAAACAAAATTTTGTTTTCGTTTTACTTGAGAAAACCCAATGGTCGTTATCATAAAAAACCCGAGAAAGCAGTAGAAAATTTTCATTTTTAAAGGAATATAAGATTCGCTAAAAATAAAAAAAAGGATTGAGTTTGAAGAGCTCATCCCTATAAATAAAAAAAGGCTTGACTTTGCGTCAAACCTTTTTATATAAATTATAATCTTACGATTACAACAAAGCGTCTAAACTATCTGCATAGGTTTGTTTCGGAGCAACTCCTACTTGTTTCCCTACTACTTCACCGTTATGAAAAACTAAAACGGTTGGAATATTACGTACACCATATTTTGCAGCGAATTCTTGGTTTGCATCTACATCTACTTTCCCAACAACTACTTTTCCAGCGTACTCATCGCTCAATTGGTCAATAATTGGACCAACCATTCTACAAGGACCACACCATGCTGCCCAAAAATCTACCATTACTGGTTTATCTGATTTTAAAACTACTTCATCAAAAGTAGCATCTGTTATTGCTAATGCCATAATAATTTTATTTAAAGTTTATCCCTTCGACTTTACTCAGGGAGACAATTTTTAATGTGTTTTAACTTGAGTACAAATTTAGAAATTAAAAACAAATCAAACACCATTCGTAAATTAGTTTTGATTATAAATGTATTGTCAATAATTATATTAAAGCTAAGCCTTTTATACACAAGGCCTCCCTTAATCAATAAATTGAAAATCAATCCGTAAACAGCCATTGTTTTTTGTATTATCTTTAATGATTCAGAAAATCCCTATAAATGAAAGAAACTTTACATCAAATAAAAACCTACCTGCGATCCATTCATTTAAAAAAATACGTCAAAGGTTTTATTTTTTTAATTTTAGGTCTTATTGGATTACTGCTCATTACTTGCGGTGGATTGTCTTTTTATTTCAATCAACACAAAACAGAAATCATTGCCCAAATCAATGCGAGAATCAATGACAAGATTAACGGAAAATTTCATGTGGGGGATTTTCATTACAAATTTCTTACTGGGTTTCCCAACTTTACCCTAGCATTAAAAGATGTTGAGCTCAAAGACAATCAATGGCAAGCTCATCGTCATACCTTATTGAAAGCACAAGAAATAGAAGTACGCTTGAACATTTGGAGCTTACTACAACAGGAGATCAACATTCAAAAGATACTACTCAACGAAGCGGACATTTACCTTTATAAGGCCAAAGACGGTTATTCGAATACCGCTGTTTTTAAACCAACCTCAACAAAAACATCCAAAAGCAAAACGGAAACTACTCTTAACGAAATTGACCTCAACCAAGTCCATTTTACAATAAACAACCGCCTTGGAAATAAATTATTCGATTTTGACATCTCTCGCTTAAAGTCCAAAGTAAACTACAACCAGGACAATTGGGAAACCAATATATTCCTTAGAACCAATATTAAAAGTTTAGCTTTTAATACGGTGCATGGCAGCTTTGCCAAGGAAAAAGAACTCAAAGGCACTTTTAACGTTTCCTATTCCTCCGAAAAGCAAAAAATAGATGTTGTAACCAAGAATCTAAAAATAGGAAGTGATACTTTTGACATCATGGCTTTTTTTAAGACCAACCAAGACAATGCTCTTTTTGGAATCCATATAGAAACCAAAATATTATGGCGGTCTGCTTCGGATCTATTGTCTCAAAACATCAGCTCCAAACTCAATCAGTTTAATTTAAACAAACCCATCCAGGTTGGCTGTGACATCAATGGTGACTTTAATGCTGAGGGTGATCCAAAAATTCTAGTACAAGCCGAAATTAAAAACAATCAGCTCACTATTCCTGATGGATTGATTACCGATTGTACTTTTAAAGGCATATTTACTAATAATTTCAAACCAAAAAATGGCTTCAACGATGCTAATTCTGCCATTATACTAACCCATTTCACAGGCAAATACCAGGACATTCCCCTGAAGATTCCTCAAGCCACTATTAATAATTTAGAAAAACCCATTGCCACTGGATATGTCAATTCCGATTTTGACGTTACCAAACTCAACGAACTCAGTAACGATAGATGGATTCATTTTGAAGGAGGTCATGCCACAGCCCGTTTAAATTTTCAATTTGACATAGTCGATCTATACATTACCAAACCACTTTTTACAGGAAACATTAATGTGAGCAATACTTCCTTTCATTACATCCCAAATAATGTTCATGCAGAAAAAATCAACATCCAACTGGATTTTACCCAACAAGCACTGCTGATCAAAAAAATCGGCTACAAACACAAGAAAAATATGATTTTCATCGAAGGCAAAATCGATAATTTTCTAAACCTATATTATGACGCTCCCGAAAAAATGCTCGTAAATTGGACCATTTTCAGCCCCTATATTGATGTAAAACAACTTTTAGGCGTATTAACTACTTCACAGAAAAAGAAAACCACCACTAAAACCCATACAAAACCCACCATCTCGAATCAACTACGAACAGCAATTGACAAATGCGCTGTGGTCATCGATCTCAAAGCCGACAAAATAGTTTACAATAAGCTAACTGCAACTAATGCCACTGCCAGTATTCAGATGCTCAATTCTAAACTACTTATAAAAAATGGTTCCTTACAAACTTCTGGGGGAAATATTAGGTTTGACAGTCAGGTACAACCCAGTGGCAAAAACTATACATTTAGCTCAAATGCACAAGTAAATCAAGTTGAAATTGCCAGTTTTTTAAAATCGTTTAATAATTTTGGAATCCAATCTTTTAACCCAACCAACATCAAAGGTAAACTTAGCAGCAGAGCCAATGTCAATGGCCTAATCAATAGTACCGGTGAATTAATCACCAATTCCATACATGGGAATCTAACGTTCAATGTCAATCAAGGCGCACTGCTGAATTTCGACCCTATCGTGAAAATAGGCAAATTCGCCTTTCCGTTTCGGGATGTCAAAAACATCACCTTTAGCGATTTGTCTGCTAATCTTAAAATACGCGGCCAAGAAGTCGACCTTAATCATTTGACCATCAGCTCGAGTGTCCTAAATCTGGATGCCGAAGGAGTTTATTCATTCGGTCGAGGCACCAATATAGCCCTAAGTATTCCATTGCGAAACTCCAAAAACGACGCCAAACTCGCCAGCCAAGCCGAGCGTGATGCCGTTCGTGATCGCGGAATTGTATTGCATTTAAACGCCGTGGATGATCAGGGAAAAATTAAAATCAAATGGGGAAAGAAAAATAAGTAACAGGTCACTTTACTTCTTCCAAAGTAACAACCTGTTAAGCGAAGTGGAACTGTTTTAGCCACTACGTCCTAGAACTTACCGCTTAAAACTACCACATTTAATTTCATAATGTTTTATTAACTCATTGGTTTCTTAATTCAAATTTCGATAGCTTTGAGAAACAATCATTAAATATAAACCTATATGAAAATTCAGATCAACACCGACAAAAACATCGAAGGACACGAAAGATTAGAAGCCTACTTCTCTGGCGAATTAGAAAAAGGTTTATCGCGTTTTGAGGCAAAAATAACCCGCATTGAAGTGCATTTTGGAGATGAAAATGGAGACAAATTCAGCCTAAATGACAAGAAATGTGTCATTGAAGTCCGTCCTGTAAAATTACAGCCTATTACCGTTACAGAACACTCCGACACCCTTGAAAAAGCCTTTCAAGGTGCAGTTGGTAAAATCAAAAGAGCTCTTACTACTAGTTTCGAAAAAATAAAAGAACATTAATATAAACTCCTAACCATAAAATGGCATTATCTCACTTTGAGATGATGCCATTTTCATTACAACAAAGCCTTCATCTCTTTCCAATGAAGCACTTTAATCTTTTCATTAAGTTGATTCGCCGCATTTACCATAGCATTGGCTATATCTCTGGCTTCAATCCCCTTATACTTGTTTAAATTTCCAACAAATACTGGACTAATTATTTTCCAAATTACTTTGAATACTCTTTCTAGAGGTCGATTTTCTCCCCTATTCCCTAAAATCATTGAAGGTCTAAAAATAGAGGTATGCTTAAAATTCAAATTCATAATATCCTCTTCAGTTTCCCCTTTCATTCTCACATAAAATACAGATGATTTTGAATTTGCTCCAACTGCAGAAACTAGAAAAACAGCTTTAGCGCCATTTTCTCTAGCCAATTTTGCTGCTAATACAGGGTAATCATGATCAATCTCATAGTAATCGTTTTTATCGGGTGTTTTCTTTTGCGTAGTCCCAAGAGCGATAAAAATTTCATCTACCGCAATGCCATGCACGAAACCACTCAAGGAATGAATATCTCCAATAACCGTTTTTAATTTTGGATGGTGAATTTTTAAATCTTTCCGAACGACAATAACGACTTCTTGGTAATTACTATTATTCAATAAGTTTTCCAGGATATAAGACCCCACTAATCCACTTGCACCATAAAGAATTACTTTTTTCATACAATAAGATGATTTACTAGCCGTAAGTTAAAAAAATATAACTTACTCCACATACAAAGACATTAGATTCTTTGAAATCTATCCATCCTTAACTACTCCCTTTATTGTATTGATCCTCTTGTTTTTTTACTTCCCTCCTCTTCTTTAAGAATTTTTCTCTTAAATTTTACCAATCAATTAAGATAATAATAACGCTTTTCGGTATTGTAAAAAGTAATTTTGCTGCCCCATTTTAAAAGGGATTACCTACAATAAAACAATTAAAACAAATTCATGAAAAAACAGCTACTTCTCTTACTAATCGCCCTTTCCATAAATTTTGGCGTAAAAGCGCAAATAAAAACAGCAGAAACCAACATATTGGTTTTGATCTATTCACAAAATGGAGGCACCTATAAAATGGCCCAAGCTGTTGTGGAAGGAATTCAACAATACCCAAACACCAAAGCAACCATAAAACGTATTTCTTCTATTAATCCCAAAGAAAAATTAAGCCCTGAAGTATCCAAACTACCCATCGCTACTATTGAAGAATTAGCCAATTATGATGGAATTGCATTTGGAAGCCCTGTACATTTTGCCAATATCAGTGCTGATATGAATTACTTTTTTAGTCAAAGTATTCCTCTTTGGACTTCAAGAACTTTAGAAGAAAAACCTGCAACTGTTTTTATGTCAGCAGGATCTGGCGCAGGAAAAGAAGCAGCCATCTTATCTTTTTGGAATATCCTTGCTTCACACGGTATGGTCATCGTCCCTACTGGAATTAAAGGAACAGACAAGTCAGACAAATCAGTTCCACAGGGAAATACGCCTTTTGGAGCCACTTCATTAGCAGGATCTGTGGGCACAAGACCTTCTTCAACGGAATTGAACTTGGCTAAAGAACAAGGAATGGCCTTGGCCAGAATTGCCACAGGATTAAAAAACACAGCAAATGCAACTACTGCCAGAACAACTGCAGCAGCAAACAAAACTGCTATTGATATCAACAAAACATTAAAAGACAACAACATTACACTTCCTGAAGCTCCTAAGCCAGTAGGTAATTATGTTCCCTATACTATTTCAGATCACAAAGTCTACATTAATCAAGTAGCTTTAAAAGAGGGAAAAATCGTAAACCCGGGTAAAGTAGGCTCAACAGTGACAGAAGAACAAGCTAAAGAAGCCACCTTTCAAACTATGCTCAATGTCATTGCCGTACTAAAAGAAGCCTGTGGAGGCGATTTGAACAAAGTAAAACAATGTGTCCAACTAACTGGATATTTTAATACGACTCCAGAATACACACAACATGCTGCCCTTATGAATTCGGCTTCAAACCTAACTGCATTAATTTTTGGAGAAAAAGGAAAACATGCCAGAGCAACCATAGGCGCCGCTTCATTGCCGATAAATTCAGTCGTGGAAATTCAGGCTATCTTTGAAATTGAATAAAATTTTCTTGATAAAAAAACAAAAACCGAATACAGTCAAAAGTTGTATTCGGTTTTTTTTAAGATTTCGGTAATGGAGCTCCAACGGCTATATCACAGCGATGCCCGGTTTGTCCATGAGGTGGATTCATTCCTTCAGCCGTTGCCACCGGCGCCTCGGTACTTAACAAAGCAGGAACAGGATTCGCTGTTGTAGCTGGCGGTGTAACACTAAAGGTTTTAGAAGTACTACCTCCTTGAGGTGCAGCCGCTACTGGCTTAGTCGCTATTGGTGAATTTAAAGGAGATCCCACTGGAATATCACATCTGTGTCCTGGTTGTCCATGGGCTGGATTCATCCCTTTAGCTACTTTTACCGGCGCTACGGCACTGGTAGTCACTACGTTTTTCTGATTGGTATTTATTACCTGCATATTCGCAGCTCCTGTTGTTGTTGTATTCGGAGCTTGTTGTTGTGCTGTAGCAGGAGAATTCAAAGGTGCTCCAACTGCAATATCGCAACGATGTCCAGCTTGTCCGTGTGCCGGATTAAGCCCTTTGGTATCACTCAAGACTGTATTTGGGTTTGCTGCGGGTGCCTGAACCACTGACTTGGTTTTGGTCGTATCTTTTACCAATCCTAACTTAACCAATTCAGAAGTTGGGGTATTTTTCTGTGGTTCCAATTCTTTCTTACAAGAAATTAAAACTAATGAACTGACTACTACGGAACTTATAACTATTTTTAGATTCATGATGTCTGTATTTTTAAAGCAATCAAATATAGTAAATCCAACACTCAAACCATAAAGGCTTCTCGTGAAATTCTTACTTATCAACCATATTAGCTGCATTTGACTACGATCCACCCTTTCAAAACTCAGCTATATCCCTCTGCTTGAATTAAAAAATTGATTATATTTCTTAACTTTAAACCAAACTATAACTACACATGAAAAAATCAATTCTCCTTCTTTTATTTATAACTGCATTTGCACAGGGACAAGCTCAAGAAAAAGATAAAGTAAATCAAACCATCGATGCTTGGCATAAAGCCGCTGGCCAGGCGAAGTTTGATGCTTATTTTAATCTAATGGCTGAAAATGCCATTTTTATTGGAACTGATGCCACCGAAAACTGGAATAAAAAAGATTTTAAAATTTGGGCAAAACCTTATTTTGACAAAGGCAAAGCGTGGAATTTTACCGCTTTAGAGCGTCATGTTTTTTTTGATCCAACAGGCAAAATAGCTTGGTTTGATGAACTACTCAACACCCAAATGAAAATCTGTCGTGGCTCGGGAGTCTTAGTGAAAATTGGAAAAGAATGGAAAATTAAACACTATGTCCTATCCATGACCATACCCAATGACGATGTTGATCCCGTTGTCAAAATAAAAGCCCCGATTGAAGATCTTTTAATTCAAAAGCTCCAGAAAAAATAAGCGAATTCTAATTTCCATACTATAATCCTAAGTTTTATAGTACTTTACATATCCAAGCACCAAATTCACTATAACATAATCGTCAATAATAGCCATTTTTTAGAAGTTCAAAATAAGATAGTCTCAAAAAAACAGTTCTAATTTTATAAAATCGACTAAAATCACGACCAGACCTCTATTTTAACCACCCAAAAATTAAAAATCTTTATTTTTTTATAACTTTGACCCCTAAAAAAATAGGGTTAAATAAAGTATTTGAAAAATGAATATAGAAAAACGCTGGATCATTTCCTTTATTATTATAAGTGTTATTTGCATTACTGGCGCATTTTGGCCAGCCGTTACTCAAAACGATTATGTATTAGCTGAATTCGGCACGACCGAACATATCGTCCCTGCCGATGTTGCTTGGATGTTAACGTCCTGTTGTCTTGTTTTGATCATGACCCCAGGTCTATCCTTCTTTTATGGAGGAATGGTAGGTAAGAAAAATGTCATTTCCACGATGTTACAAAGTTTCATCTGCTTAGGAGTCGTAACCCTTCTATGGGTGGTACTTGGTTTTAGTCTAGCTTTTGGTGATCCAATTGGCTTTGGTTCCGGAGATCACTTTTATAGTTTTTTTGGCAATCCAACTACTTTTGCCTTTATGGACTACGTAGGTGTCCTGCCTCATAAAAAATTGGCCAGCACTATTCCCTTTATGCTTTTTGCTCTGTTTCAAATGAAGTTTGCCATCATCGCTCCGGCCATTATCACAGGATCCTTTGCTGAGCGCGTTCGTTTTATTTCCTATTTACTTTTCATCAGTTTATTTACCATTTTCATCTATGCTCCTTTGTGTCATTCCGTTTGGTATCCAACAGGAATTTTAGGTACTTACTTTGGGGTTAAAGATTTCGCTGGAGGAACAGTGGTTCATATGAGTTCTGGTTTCGCAGCCTTAGCTGGAGTTTTAGTTTTAGGAAAAAGAAAAAACAACCAACATATTCCTACCAACATCCCTTTTGTTTTATTAGGAACGGGAATGTTATGGTTCGGCTGGTTCGGGTTCAACGCTGGTTCAGCGCTTGCAGCCAACGGAACTGCTGCAATGGCTTTTGCTACCACTACAACATCTTCAGCTGCAGCGATGCTTACCTGGATCTTTTTTGATAGAATTAATGGCAGAAAAGTTTCGGCTCTAGGAGCCTGTATTGGTGCCGTAGTCGGTTTAGTGGCCATTACACCTGCTGCAGGATTTGTATCGGTTCCAGAAAGTATGTTTTTTGGTTTTGTAACTGCATTAGTTTCCAATACTGCCGTAAACTGCCGTTTTTCAAAACGATTCGATGACACCTTGGACGTTTTTGCCTGTCACGGTGTTGGCGGAATTATGGGAATGATCCTAACGGCGATATTTGCACATGGTGAAAATGCCAGTTTATTACATGGAGGATGGAGCGTATTTGGTCATCATATGATGGCGCTGGTTTTGGTTTCTATTTTTACTTTTTTTGGAGCCTATCTTTTATTCAAAGTAACCAACTTCATTATCCCCTTGCGTGTTTCTGAAGAAAATGAACTTATTGGTTTGGATTTATCCCAGCACGATGAAACTCTGGATCCAAAATCAAACCACATGACTGAAACACATTATATCTAACAAAAAGACCTACAGCTCGTGACTGATTCATGCAGTCAGCTGTAGCAAAAAGCAATAGGAGCGCAATTGAATTTATAACGCATCTACATCCCTTTATAATTCATAAAATTAACATCGAAAAATTTTAAATACAATGCCTTACAATCCTTCACATATATTGCTTAATTTTGCTGAAAATTTTTGTAAAAGTGGGAAGTAAAAATAAACTAAAAAGATTCAGAGAAAACGAAACATTTCAAAACGTTTTTCAACCAACTAGAGAAGAAGTTGTCGGTGATTTAATGCCTCTAAAAGGGAAATGGAATTCTGATTTCTTTAAAAATGACAATCCATTAGTTTTGGAATTGGGATGTGGAAAAGGAGAATATTCTGTCGGATTAGCGGAGCGTTATCCCAACAAAAACTTTATTGGAATCGATATCAAAGGAGCTCGTTTTTGGAGAGGGGCTAAAACCGCGGTCGAAAACGGCTTGCATAATGTGGCTTTTATTCGTACTCAAATCGAATTAATCAATCATATTTTCAACGAAAATGAGGTAGATGAAATTTGGATTACTTTTCCAGACCCACAAATCAAATACAAAAGAACCAAACACAGAATGACCAACTCTGAGTTCCTACAATTGTATAAAAAAATCCTTAAAAAAGATGGTGTTGTCAACCTAAAAACCGATAGTGAATTCATGCACGGTTATACCTTAGGATTACTTCACGGAGAAGGACACGAAGTTTTGTATGCCAATCATAATGTATATAAAAATGAAGGTAGTCCAGAAGAAGTAACTGCATTTCAAACTTTTTATGAAAAACAATATTTAGAAATTAACAAGGCAATTACGTATATTCGTTTCAAAATTAAAGATTAATTTAATTTTGAAAATCTTACAAAACCCCATTTAATAAACCAATGGCATTACTTACTCCTTTAATTTCAGGTTTTATAGCAGCTTTTATTGGAATTATTCCTCCTGGTTTAATCAATATGACGGCGGCTAAAGTAAACTTGAAAGAAGGAAAAAAGAATGCGTTATGGTTTGTGGCCGGAGCAATAATAGTTATTTTTTTTCAGGTTGCTCTAGCCGTTTTATTTGCCCAGGTAATTGACAATCGTCCAGATGTAGTGACCTTATTGCGTGAAGTGGGGTTTGTTATTTTCTCTATTTTAACGATTTACTTTTTGTTCATTGCCAAAGAACCTAAAGCCAAAAAATCAAAGATTAAAAAGAGCAGCAAAAAGAATCGTTTCTTTCTAGGAATGCTGCTCTCGGGATTGAACTTCTTTCCTATCCCCTACTATGTTGTAGTAAGCGTGACTTTAGCCTCCTACCGTCTTTTTGCATTCGAGAACAATATTATTTTCACCTTTGTATTCGGTTCTGTTTTAGGATCGTTTGCAGCCCTATACAGCTATATCGCTTTCTTTGGCAGAATAGAGGCAAAGACAGATTACTTGATGCGCAATATGAACACCATAATCGGAAGCATTACGGGCTTGATATCTGTGGCAACACTTTTTAATATTTTGAATTACTATTTCGGTTAAAACACCAATCGTAAATCAACAAAAAATAAAAAGAAAAGGTTCAGTAACTTTATGCTAGTGATTAAACCACATTCAATACAAGCGGTTTCCACCTTTACAATAAGCTCCAAATAAGCTCTCTTTAATTTGTGTCAAAAACTACGCTATGGCTGAAGATAATTTTTTTGAAAAAGTGTACCATATTGCCCGGCAAATCCCCTACGGCAAAGTAACGTCATATGGTGCCATCGCAAAAGCATTAGGAACCGCACGCTCTGCCCGAATGGTCGGCTGGGCCATGAACGCTGCTCATGACTTAGAAGACATACCGGCGCATAGAGTCGTAAACCGAAAAGGTCTTTTAACTGGAAAGCATCATTTTGACGGCACCAATTTAATGCAGCAGCTCCTAGAAAGCGAAGGCATTGAAGTAATCAACAATCAAATTATGGATTTCGACAAACACTTTTGGACTCCTCCAGTCCAAGCCTAAAGAGTTTTACAGCACATCCAACCAACTTAAGTGATCGTCAACTAAATCAAACAAATCACAAAATTAGTTCTATCACTAGCTGTTTGATAACTTAAATAACCACCATGAGCCTCCACAATATTCTTAGAAAGCGTCAATCCAATTCCTGCACCATCTTTACGTGTGGTAAAAAAAGGTAAAAAAACCTTATCCCTAATCTCTGGATCGATTCCTTTTCCATTATCCGAAATCGTCATAAAAAAACGATTATTCTCTGCATACGAAGATAAGAACAGCTGTTTATTTTCACTTTTTCCCTGCAAGGCATAAACACTATTGGTAATCAAATTAATCATTACTTGTTCCATCTGATTCTTATCAATCAAAATGGAACGCGAGCTATTAATCTCATTGATCAACTCAATATTTTCAGCTTTTAAAATGGGCCCCATAATTCGCAAACAATCATCAAAAAGCGCATTTATGGGTGTCAAGATCTTAGTTGGTGTTGGCAACATAGCCAACTTTCTATAATTTTCAACAAAAACCTGCAAGTGATCACTTCGATTGATAATCGTTGAAATACTACTTTTTATATCATCAAAATCATCCTCTTCCAGCTTTTCCTGATCAACAATTTGCAATAAATTCTGCGACAATGCACGAATTGGTGTTAAGGAATTCATCAATTCATGCGAAATAATTTTCATCAGATTAATCCAGGCCTCTTTTTCCTTTTTCTCAATAACGCGCTGAATACTATCCAGCAGCACAATAAAATACTCTTTGTTATAGGTTGTGGTCCGAGAAGTCTGCAGCATAAACGTCTGTAGATCCTGCTCCTCTATTTTAATAGATATAGCTGACTTTACCTCCTTGAAATCCATATGCTCTATTTCATCACAAAGCGAAGGCAAGTAATTTCTAAGGTATTTCCACTGACTAATTTTAGGCACTTTAAATAGGCTCGAAAAACAATCGTTCATTAAAAAGACATTCCACTGTGACTCTTCCTTTTCTTTTTCTAAGATAATAATGGCCGTATCGATATTATTTAAAATCGACTGATAAACCAGTTCTTTTGAGGTCTGCTCTTGTTGCCTCAGCTTTAAAGCATCGTACAGCAGGTGCAAATTTTTGAAGTTATTCTTTTTATTTTCTTCGGAAAAATTCGTCGTAAAATCATTGTGTAGTATGGCCTGCAAGGTTTTATCGTAAAATAAAAATTGATGTTTTATAAAAGAATACATCTCAATCAAAACTAAAACCATAGAAAACCCCGCTAAAAGAGCATTGTAATAAAACGTTTTGTAGATCAAAAAAACGCTAGTAAAAAAAAGGAATACCACCAATAAAACCCTTACGTACAAAGCGTTATAAAACTTCCAGTTTTTCATTATTAGTTGCTTTTTAAATCATATTTTTCAATCCTTCTGTATAGCGCTGCTCTTGACAAACCCAACTCTTCCGCTGTCTTACTAATATTTCCGTTATGCCTAAACAACGACTTTTCAATAGCCGCTTTTTCCAATTCAGACAACGGATTTTCATCATTTTCTTGCAGCTCTTCGAAGTTAAGAATATCCAAATTCATTAGAGAGATAACATTGTTATCCGCCAAAATCAAAGCACGCTCAATTTTGTTTTCCATTTCTCTAATATTCCCGTTCCAAGGATATTTTTCCAGATATGGCCCTACGTTCTGTTCAAACTGGCAATTTTCCTGTTGGTATTTTTCAGCGACCTGATCTAGAATAAAGTGAGCCATTGGCACAATATCATCTTTTCGTTCCCTTAATGAGGGCAAATGAATTTCCATGGTATTGATACGATACAACAAATCTTCGCGGAATGTCTTATTTTTAACCTCAGCCTTTATATCACTGTTGGTAGCGGCAATAATCCGAACATTTAAAGGCCTTGCTTTGCTCTCCCCTAAGCGCGTAACCGTTTTCGTTTGTAGCACATGTAACAATTTCGCCTGCAGATGAAGGGGGATATTCCCGATTTCATCCAGAAATATCGTACCATTAGCTGCTGTTTCGAATCTTCCAGCGGTATCTGTTTTAGCATCAGTAAAAGCGCCTTTTGCATATCCAAAAAGCTCACTTTCAAACAAACTATCACTTAAAGATCCTAAATCAACATGTACAAAAGATTGATTCTTCCGCTGAGAATTTTGATGAATAAACTCGGCAAAAACATATTTCCCTGTTCCATTCTCACCTAAAACCAAAACATTCGCATCGGTTTTCGCCACTTTCTCTGCCATGGAATAGGCCTGTTTTATCTTAGGAGAAGTACCCACAAAGTACCTTTTCTCAGTCTCTAGCACCTCTACCTTTTTTGCTTTTTTTCGACTTTCACCTACAGCTTTATCAATAGTTTCTAGTAACTTTTCGTTCTGCCAAGGTTTTAAAACATAGTCAAAAGCGCCTATTTTTATACCCTCAACGGCCGTATCAATTTTACCAAAGGCCGTCATTAAAATCACAACAGTCTGGGGAGAAAGTGTTTTTATTTCTTTAAGCCAAT
This sequence comes from Flavobacterium sp. OHVDL-2026-0007, assembly GCF_059882335.1. Taxonomy (NCBI): domain Bacteria; kingdom Pseudomonadati; phylum Bacteroidota; class Flavobacteriia; order Flavobacteriales; family Flavobacteriaceae; genus Flavobacterium; species Flavobacterium sp. OHVDL-2026-0007. The sequence continues at coordinate 3,502,211 of NZ_CM187612.1, read as the reverse complement.
GAATTCCTTCGCGTCCATCTTCAAAACCAATACGGTAATTCATATCCAATAAAACCACATTGATTTCATTCTCATTTAAAAGAGAAATGATTTTTTTAGGATTATTGGTCGTGAAAATAGTTTCAAAATGTTTTTTGAGAATCATTTTCGCTGAAAAAAGAATTTCTTCTTGGTCATCAACAATCAATATTTGGGCTTGTTTTTTTCGCATGCTGTCTTTTTTTGTTCGATTCCGAACGCTCAACTGTTCATTATCGAACAGTCCTTATCTGAATGATTTTCAAAGCTTCTTTAAACTCAATGCTTTACGAATAATGAATTTTATGGCACAGTATTTACCTATTGACTATCAGTAAATTATTAAAAAAATGGACACCATAATTCCTCGTAAAAATAGAAAATTTAGATATCTCACAATAGCAATTGGCGTTTTTTTAGCTTTGGCTACTATCTTCTTTTTTTCCTTTAGCACCAAAAGAAGCTTAAATGTCAAAGCCGAAGAACTAAGTGTTCAGAAAATTGAGAAAGCCTATTTTGAAGATTTCGTTGTCTTTCAGGCTAAAGTAGAACCTTTGAATGTCATGCTGGTCAACATTACTGAAGGAGGATCTGTAAAAGAGATTTTCGTAGAAAACGGCGCCATGGTTAGTAAAGGTCAATCCCTTGCACGCTTATACAACCCAAATACCGAACTCAATTATCTAACTCAGGAAACGGCCATTATTGAACAAATCAATAATTTGAATACAGGAAAACTAAACATTCGAAATCAGGAATTAAATTTAAACAAAGATTTGGTCTTGATTGAACACGATTATAACGACGCCAAAAGACTGTACGATATGAACGCGAAATTATTTGACAAAGAAGTAATTTCCAAAAATGACTGGAATACCTTTAAAGAAAGTTTGCGCTTTCAAGAAGAAAGAAAAAAGAGCATTCAGCAGAGTATTCAAAAAGAAAAACAAACCAACCAAATTCAAATTTCACAAATCAACCACTCCATTCAAACCATGGAAAAAAGTTTGGATATTTTGAGAGACAATAAAAAAAACTTTTTAATTACTGCTCCCGAATCAGGCCGATTAACTTCCTTTCAACCTGTTTTAGGTAAAACATTTCAAGCTGGAGAAAGCATTGGTAAAATAGACTCCAAACAAGGCTATAAACTTATTGCTGAAGTGGATGAGTTCTATTTAGAAAAAGTGAGAGAGGATTTAAAAGGACAAGTTGAATTTAAAGGAAAAAATCTTGAAGTCCGAGTAACAAAAGTAATTCCAGAAGTTAAAAATGGTCATTTCATAGTTGAATTGGCTTTTACATCTAAGGAAAACATTGCCTTACAAGACGGATTAAGTTTTGGGGTAAAACTAATATTATCAGAAAAAAACAAAACCTTAGTTGTCCCTAAAGGAAGCTTCAACCAAGAAACGGCAGGAAAATGGATATTTGTAGTCAAAGGCAATAAAGCTGAAAAAAGAAACATCAAGTTAGGAAGAGAAAACCCTTCGTACTATGAAGTTCTTGAAGGATTAAAAGAGGGCGAATCGGTGATTACCTCATCGTATTCCGACTATAAAGACATTCAGGAACTTTCAATAAGCCCCAACTAATCTTAGTCCACATTTTCAAATAACAACGATCAATCATCAATCAAAAAACATAATTACAAACCACTAACATTTTAGAACTATGATAACTATTCAAAATTTAACCAAAGTTTTTAGAACAGAAGAAGTAGAAACCTCCGCTTTAAGTGGTATAACGCTACAAATTAAAAAAGGAGATTTTTTAACCATCATGGGACCTTCTGGTTGTGGAAAATCGACTTTACTAAATATTATTGGACTCTTGGACAGTGCCTCTGACGGAAGTTACAAACTATTAGATCAAGAAATGATCGCTCTAAAAGAAAAGGGAAGAGCTGTTGTTCGCAAAGAAAACATAGGCTTCATTTTTCAGAATTTTAATCTAATTGATGAGCTCTCTGTTTATGACAATATCGAATTGCCTTTGCTTTACAACAATGTAAAAGCAGCAGTTAGAAAGCAAAAAATAGAAGCCATTGCTGAAAAACTAAATATTTCGCATCGATTAAAACATTTTCCGCAACAACTCTCAGGTGGTCAACAACAAAGAGTTGCCGTTGCAAGAGCATTGGTAAACGATCCTAAAATTATTTTAGCTGATGAACCTACTGGAAATTTAGATAGTAAAAATGGTAATGAAGTAATGGAACTTTTGACCGATTTACACGCCAAAGGCGCCACGATTTTGATGGTAACCCACTCTGATTATGATGCTTCTTTTTCACAAAAGACCATTCATATGAAAGATGGTGTCATATTCTCCGAGAAATTAAATCAGAGAAATGTAGATGTTTTTATGGACGCTAAATAATTTCACAATGATCAAATTTATTATAACCGCAATTACAATTCTGATCGGATTTGTTTGCAAAGTATTGTCAATTATCTAATCACTAAGTCGTTTTTAAAACACTCAGAAGTAGCCAAACCAACTATTAACTATAAAAAATAAACAATGATTTTTAACTGGTTTAAAATATTTGTATATCACTTAAAGCAAAACAAATTGTTTTCGTTTTTAAATATACTAGGATTAAGCATTGGAATCGCCGGGGTAATTTTCGCCATTTTATACTGGAACAATGAAAATGCCTACGACAAATGGAATCCGGAAAGAGAAAATGTGTACCAAGTACTCAATAAAATTGGCGCCACTGGTGATATTTGGGCCTCAAGCTCTATTCCTTTTGGTATAACCTGTAAAGCCACTATTCCTGAAATCGAGTCCATTTGCTTTTATGATGGCTGGTATTACGAAGATGTGATCAAGTATCAAAATCAAAAATGGATGGGTAAGAAAATAATCGTCGCAGATTACGATTTCTTCGACACCTTCCCATTTCCCATTGTAAAGGGAGCTAAAAAAGATATACTGAAAGAAAAAAACAGTGTCGCCATCTCAGAAGATGAAGCCAAACTAATTTTCAAAAATGAAGATCCTATTGGAAAAATCCTAATCAATGACAACAAACCTTATGTTGTAAAATCGGTGTACAAAATTATCAAACCCTCTTCTATTGAGCCCAACTATGTCTTTGGCGGTCTCTTGCGCGAGGATGATCTGAATATTTGGGGGAACTTCAATTACACTTTGATGATTAAAACCAAAAAAGGAGCTAATATGGAGTCCGTATTAAAGAAGATGCAAAACGTAAACTACGTCAATCGAACTTTAAAAGATGCTAAAGCAAATGGCCAAACACCTGAACAATACGTAAAGGAAAACGGGGAAATCACAGTGATTTTGGATCAGCTGGACCAAGCACGTTTACACGGTACAAAAACGTCCAGTGGCTATAATTTCCCTGAAGGAAAGGGCAACCTACAACTACTTTACATCATGGTTGGTTTGTCTATTTTGATACTGATTTTATCCCTAGTCAACTATATCAATTTAGCAACAGCGTCTGCTATAAAACGCGCCAAAGAAGTGGGTGTCCGCAAAATAGTAGGAGCAAGTAAAATACAAATCATTAGTCAGTTTATATTTGAAACAGCCATTATTGTAACCTTAGCCATTCTTTTTGCTTTGGCAATAGTTGAACTTTCTTTACCCTATTACAACAACTTCCTCAAGAAATCGTTGACCATGAATGGCGGTGAATTTTACGGGCAACTTATTTTTATATTTGGATTAGTAATCGTTCTGGCAGGTATATTCCCAGCCATTTACATCTCCAATTTTGAGACCTTAAAAGTTTTAAAAGGAAATTTTTCGAGAAGCAAAAGGGGCATTTGGATTCGAAACTCCATGTTGATTTTTCAATTTGGCATTGCTGCCTTTTTTATCATCGGCGCTTTAATTGTTAACTCACAGGTTTCCTATATGATGAATAAAGACCTTGGTTTTAGTGGTGATCAGGTCATTAGAATTCCTTTCAAATCTGCAGACAGAACCAAAAAAATAAAAAAATACTATACCACCAAACAAGAACTGCTTAAATTATCAGGGGTTCAAGATGTATCTACTTTTGCAGGTTCTTTTGGAAACAGTACCAATTCTAGTTCCGGTTTTACACACAACGGTGTTTTTGTACAACCCCGTAATGTCGAAATGGATTTTGGCTTTTTGGAAATGATGAAAATCAAGCTGGTTAAAGGACGGGATTTATCTCCAGAATATGCCTCGGATACCATTAGCAACTGGCTAATCAATGAAACGCTTGCCAAAACACTAGGACTTAAAAACCCCATCAACACCATTATATCTTCAGGCTGGGGAGATGAAAAAGGAAACCTGAAATTCAAAGTGGTAGGCGTGGTGAAAGACTTTCATATTACAGGGCTTCAAAATAAAGTTCCGCCTATGGTTTTTGTCAATGTGAAAACTTTAAAATGGAATAATTTTGACAATGTTTACGTAAAAATCTCCCCTACTAATTTAACAGAAACCCTCGCCAAACTAAAAATCTATTGGGAGAAAAACATCAATGCCGATTATCCTTTTGATTATGAATTTGTCAACAAGGGATTTGCGAAAACCTACGAAGCACAGGTAAAACAGAAAGATTTGTTTTTCATCTTAAATCTGGTGGTGATCATTATTGCCATTTTTGGATTATTCGCCTTAGCTTCTTTCTCTATGGAGAGACGACTAAAAGAAATTGCCATCCGAAAAACATTAGGAGCTGAAACAGATATACTGCTGAAAGAGCTATCCAAACAATATGTGCTTTTTTGCTTAATGGGTTTTGTAATTGGCATTATTCCTGCTTATATTTTACTGCAAAAGTGGCTTGAAGATTTCGCTTTTAGAATTAACGTTTCATTGTACCCCTTTGCCATAGCCTTAGTTTCACTCATGACTTTAACTTTACTAATTGTTCTAACAAAAGCCTATCAAGTGACTAAAATCGACATCTTAAAATATTTAAAATACGAATAAACTTGTAGACCATTTTTTTTAGCCCGATCCATTATCAAAATGGGTCGGGTTTCTTTTGTCGATCTACTTCCTCAATTCTACCATCAAGAAATACAATTCAAAATCATTAAAATACGAACATAATCCGTTATATTTGTAGTCTGAAATCAGTTTAAATAAATATAATACAGAATTTGATTTCGTTCATTAGAAAACACTCCATTAAAATGAAATTAGACAGAAAAGAAATTCTTAAAGCTCTAGAAACAATCACTATAGCTGGAGAAGGAAAAAATATGGTTGAAAGCGGCGCTGTTGCCAATGTAATTACTTTTGGCGATGAAGTTGTGGTAGATTTACTTTTACACACACCAGCAATGCATATTAAAAAAAGAGCTGAAGATGATATCAAAAAAACAATCCATGAATTGGTATCTCCTGAAGCAAAAATCAAAGTAAACATTAAAGTCGAAACTAAGGAAAATCCTAACGAAATAAAAGGAAAAGCCATCCCTGGAATCAAAAACATCATTGCCGTTGCTTCTGGTAAAGGTGGTGTTGGAAAATCTACAGTAACTGCAAATTTAGCCGTTACTTTAGCAAAAATGGGATTTGCAGTTGGTGTTCTTGATGCTGACATTTACGGACCTTCTATGCCGATAATGTTTGATGTCGAAAATGAAAAACCAATTTCGATTACCGTTGATGGAAAATCTAAAATGAAACCAATTGAAAGTTACGATATCAAAATACTTTCAATCGGATTTTTTACGGCTCCAAGCCAAGCGGTAATTTGGAGAGGTCCAATGGCTGCTAAAGCTTTAAATCAAATGATTTTTGATGCAGATTGGGGAGAATTAGATTTTATGTTAATCGATTTACCTCCTGGAACTGGAGACATTCACCTCTCGATTATGCAATCGTTACCAATTACAGGAGCTGTAGTAGTAAGTACGCCTCAAGCAGTGGCTCTAGCCGATGCTAAAAAAGGAGTTGCGATGTTTATGCAAGACAACATCAATGTACCTGTTTTAGGTATTATCGAAAATATGGCTTACTTTACACCAGAAGAACTTCCTGAAAACAAATACTATATCTTTGGACAAGAAGGAGCAAAAAACCTTGCTGAAGATTTAAATGTTCCTTTCTTAGGAGAAGTTCCAATCGTACAATCTATTCGCGAAGCAGGAGATTACGGTCGTCCAGCAGCTTTACAAACAGCCTCACCAATTGAGAAAGTTTTTGAAGAAATAACTCGAAATGTTGTACAAGAAGTAGTAAACAGAAATGACAGTTTACCCGCTACCGAAGCCATCAAAATCACAACAATGGCAGGTTGTTCAGCAGTAAAGAAAAATTAGATAATTGAGATAATGAGAACAGTTCGATAATCTAAAAATTAGATCAGTAGCTTTTGACTTAAAGTGGAGCGTTTAAAAACTCCCAATAAACACCAATCCTACTGATCTAATGGATATTTTCTCCAATTGACATTTTCTCCAATTGACACCATAAATTATGACAACAGAAGAATTAACAACTAACGTATTATTGGCTTTAGAAGAAATCAGACCTTTTTTAAATTCTGATGGAGGAGATATTACGTTAATTTCAATAGAAGACGATAAACATGTTAAAGTTCGTCTTGAAGGCGCATGCATTAGCTGCAGCGTAAACCAAATGACTCTAAAAGCAGGAGTTGAAACAACAATAAAAAAATATGCGCCACAAATTGAAACAGTGGTAAACATTCTATAAAGACCAATTATTTGATTTGCTATTAGAACCATCGAAAGAACAAGAATAATAGCTCTTTGGATAATTTGACAGATAGAATTTAAAAAACAACATAAACAAAGCATCTTTTTTGTTAATTCAGCAGAAAAGACTAAAAAGATTTAAGAGTTTTTGCTAAGGAATTATTACTTATTTAACTTAAATTTGTAACATAACCCCAAAAACCTTAAACCTATGAAGAATTATTACGCTTTGTTTTTATTGCTCTTTACTGTTTCTATAAATTATGCGCAACAAGCTTCACAAACCCTGGTAGTTGATAAAGCCTGGGTCAGTCAAGCGGAAGAATGGGGGAATTTTGAATACTCAGGACAAATCGTATTTATCATTCCTAACAACGGTGAAGAAGGCAGTTTAAAAATAGGCAATTATGACTTTTTATATGACTTTTCACAAGGAAGAGGACAGTTTGCAAACAAAGCTACTTATAGTACCGCAGATTTTACTCATCCCGTAAAAATAACGACTCAAACCAATAAACAAGGAGTCGTAAATTCAACCTACGAAGGCCTTTTAACCTTCCAATCTGAAAAAGATTATTATTCCGTAAAAGCAATAATAACATTATTAGAAAAGAATGGCAACATACTTGGAGTAAAGATGCACCTCAAGGATAGTAATAGAAAAGAATACGCATTTAGTTTAAAAAATAGTTAACCTAAGGATTTATCACGTTATCAAATCCTAATCAGCAAAATTCCAAGTAATAAAATGGATGTATTAATAAAGATTAAAGATCGAGAAGGAGTTATACACGAGTTACAAGCTCCTACGGATATGGCAATGAACATAATGGAGCTATGCAAAGCATACGAACTTCCTGTTGAAGGAACCTGTGGAGGAATGGCCATGTGTGCCTCTTGCCAGTGTTATGTTTTGAATGATATCGCCTTACCTGAAATGGGAGATGATGAAGAAGCCATGCTTTCTGAAGCGTTTTACGTTAAGTCCAACAGTCGATTAGGCTGTCAAATTCCAATCACTACAGCATTAGAAGGATTAGAACTAGAACTAGCCCCAGAATACTAAATATAAAAAAAGCGAGAAAATTTAATTTCTCGCTTTTTTCTTTTATAACAATTCTTATTAACTACTTTTTAAACCAAATTAGCAGCTATCAAATATTCTGCAATTTGAATCGTATTTGTCGCAGCACCTTTTCTTAAATTGTCCGCAACAATCCACATGTTTAACGTATTGGGTTGGCTTTCGTCACGACGGATTCTTCCAACAAAAACATCATTTTTACCTTCTGCATAAAGAGGCATTGGATAAGTAAAGGTATCCAAATTATCTTGAACTACAATTCCATCTGTATGGTGTAAAATTTCACGAACTTCATTTACATCGAAATCATTGGTAAACTCCACATTTACTGCTTCACTATGTCCTCCAACAACGGGTACACGAACAGCAGTCGCCGTTACTCTAATGGTATTGTCACCTAGGATTTTTTGAGTCTCACGTACTAATTTCATTTCTTCTTTAGTATAACCGTTTTCTTCAAAACTATCGCAATGTGGAATAGCATTACGGTGAATTGGGTATTTATAAGCCATGTCACCTTGAACGCCAGCGTATTCATTTTCCAACTGTCTTACCGCTTTAACTCCTGTTCCAGTAATCGATTGATAAGTAGAAACAATAACTCTTTTAATGTTGTATTTTCTATGCAATGGAGCCAAAGTCAACACCATTTGAATAGTTGAGCAATTTGGGTTTGCAATAATTTTATCTTCTTTAGTCAACGATGAAGCATTGATCTCTGGTACTACTAGTTTTTTTGTAGGATCCATTCTCCAAGCTGAAGAATTATCGATTACGGTTGTTCCAGCAGCTGCAAATTTCGGCGCCCACTCTAATGAAGTATCTCCACCGGCAGAAAAAAGTGCAATATCCGCTTTCATATCCACCGCAGTTTGCATGCCAACTACTTTATATTTTTTACCGTTATATTCAATTTCTTTTCCTACTGATCGCTCAGAGGCAACAGGAATCAATTCTGTTACAGGAAAGTTTCTTTCCGCTAATACTTTCAGCATTACCTCGCCAACCATACCAGTGGCACCTACAACCGCTATTCTCATTTTTATATTTTTAGTATGAATTAATCTAAATTACAATGCAAAAGTATACATAATATAAAACAAAACAAGGCGGTTAACAAAAAATAACAAAATGTTACAAATTAAACAAAAGCAAAAAAAACCGCTTCACTCAAGAAACGGTTCAATTCAATATAATCCAACAGAATTACTTTTTAAGTAAATCTCTAATTTGTGTAAGTAACTCTTCTTGAGTTGGTCCCGTTGGAGCCGCAACAACAACTTCTTTTTTCTTAGCTTTTTCAGCCGCTCTCAATACAATAAATACAAAAAGTGAAATAATCACGAAATTGATTATGGCCTGAACCAAATTTCCATAAGTGATCGTAGCCGCTCCTGCCGCCTTAGCTGCTGCTAAATTTACATAGGTGTTCCCATCGAGCGTAATAAACTTCTGAGTAAAATCTATACCTCCTGTCAGCAAACCGACAATCGGCATAATAATATCGTCTACAGCAGAACCAACAATTTTCCCAAATGCCCCACCAATAACTACAGCAGTAGCTAAACTTAGCACATCACCCTTCATTAAAGAAGCCTTAAAATCAGCAAAAAATCCCATAGTATCTATTTTTAAATTAAACGCATAATCAAATATAAGAATATTTTTAACAAAAAAATAATAAAATAATTATCTAAAAAACACTCTTTTTACCCTTTGCGAAATGCTGGTCAAAATTTCATACGAAATTGTATGTAAGGCATTTGCCATTTCTGTTACCGTCGGACGCTCACCAAAAATAACAACCGAATCTCCTTCTTTACAATCTATAGCACTTACATCCACCATCAACATATCCATACAAATACTACCCACTATCGCTGCCTTTTGGTTTTTGATCATAACATAGCCCACTTGATTACCCCATAATCTGGAAATTCCATCGGCATAGCCAATGGGAATAGTGGCTATTTTGGTTACTTTTCCAGCTTCAAAGCGTCTTCCATACCCCACAGTATCTCCCTTTGGAATCACACGAATTTGAGAAATAATTGACTTTAACGTCCCAACGTTCTCTAGGTACTTTTGCTCTACCGGATCATTAGAAACCCCGTACAAACCAATCCCCAATCGCACCATATTGTATTGCGCTCCAGGAAAATTACTTATTCCAGAAGTATTTAGAATGTGCCTAATGGGGTCTATACCTAATTCACTAATTAATTTTGACGATAGTCTTTCGAATAAACTAATCTGAGACTTAACGAAATCGTAATGTTTTAGCTCGTCACTGGTAGCCAAATGCGACAACACACTTTTTACGCGCACTGATGTATTCCCTTTTAAAGTGGCAATCAAATCCTCCATCGTATTCTCTTCAAATCCCAAACGATGCATTCCTGTGTCTAATTTTATATGAATTGGAAAATTGCTCAGCTTCTTTTCCCTAGCCATTTTCAAGAAAGCGTTTAATCCTTTTATACTGTAAATTTCTGGCTCTAATTGATATTGAATTATGGACGAAAAGCTCGTAGATTCTGGATTTAAAACCATAATCGGTAATTTTATCCCTCCATTTCGTAGCGAGATACCTTCATCTGCGAAAGCCACTCCTAAATAATCCACCTTATGATGTTCTAATAACTTTGCTATTTCTAAACCACCATTACCATATCCGAAGGCCTTAACCATCACCATCAATTTCACCTTATGAGCCAACTTTGACTTAAAGAAATTTAAGTTATGACTAATCGAATTCAGATTGATCTCAAGGATAGTCTCATGTGTTTTCTCTTCCAACAAGGCTACTATTTCTTCAAACTGAAAAGACCTAGCCCCTTTAATCAAAATCGTTTCACTTACAAAATTGAGACTTTCAAAATGAGCTATAAAGTCGGCTGTACTTTTAAACATCAAGCTATTAGAAAATTTATCCTTAAATGATGAAATAGTACTCCCAATTCCAATTACGCGATTCACTTTATTATCTAAGATAAGCTGAGCCACTTTAGTATATAAGTCTTCATTTGAGAATCCACTTTGAAAAATATCAGATAAAATCACCGTTTTAGAGGAATTCTTATTTTGACTTTCCAAAAAGTCCAAAGCGATTTTAAGCGATTGAAAATCCGAGCTATAACTATCATCAATAATACTACAATTATGGATACCGTTTTTAACTTCTAAACGCATTTCTACCGGATATAACATTTGAATGCGGCTTTGAATTGTAGCCAAATCATACTCCAAATACAACAAAACCAACAAACAGGAAATAGCGTTTTCAATAGAAGCTGAGTCACTAAAGGGAATTTCTAATTCATAGACTTCACTATTGTATACATATTGTATGCGTGTTACCTCAGATTTAGTTTCTTTTTTTAAAATAAAAACAGCTGCAGCTTCATCTGTAAAACTCCAAGAAAAAAGTCGCCTGTCTTTCAAATGATATTCTTTCTCAAAAGCCGCCAAACATAGATCGACAATTTCATTTTTTTGATAAATAATAATCTTTGATTTTTTAAAAAGCCGTAATTTCTCCTCCACCTTCTGCTCTAAATTCTGAAAACCTTCATCATGAGCAGATCCGATATTAGTCAAAACGCCTATACTGGGTTTAATCATTTTCTCCAGCTTCTCCATTTCGTTTACCGTCGAAATTCCAGCCTCAAAAATGCCTAAATTATGTTTTTCGTTAATAGCAATCACTGACAGCGGAACGCCGACTTGAGAATTATAACTTTTAGGGCTTCTAATAATATTATAGTCTGGACTTAATAAAAAGTTAAGCCATTCTTTCACTATAGTTTTGCCATTACTTCCGGTCAATCCAATAATCGGCAAATTAAAAAGATCTCGGTAATAACTCGCGAAGCTTTGCAGAGCATCCAATGTGTTTTTTACCACCAAAAAATTCGCTTTACCTTGACAATTATCTGGAATATACTGCACAACAAAATGCTGAACTCCGTTATCTATAAGTTCACGAACATATGAATGAGCATCATTATTTATACCGGTCAAGGCAAAAAATAAAGATTGTGACCCATTTTGTAGTGAACGACTATCGATTGAAATATGATCAATCAAAATATCCGTATTGGAGCCAATCCACTCAGCGTCTAGAATCGGGATAAGGCTTTTTAAGTTTATGCTCATTTAAAAATTACTTTTGTCAAATTTAAAACTTTAAAGCTAGAAAAGAGTTGAGAATTTCTTAAAAAAAAAGTCGTTTGCAAAACTGCATTTATATTTTATTATATTTGTTGAACACCATAAAATACAGCATTTTGAAAAGAGTTTTGCCTTTATTCTCCTATATCTTACATCCTATTTTCATATCGATGTATGCTACCTTATTTTATCTTTTCTATAAAGCTGACCTTTTTACAAATCAGGAAAAATATTATGTATTGTTTCAAATCCTGATCATTACCGTTTTAGTTCCGATATTATTTTTCATGTTACTGCGTTCGACTGGACACTTAAAATCGGTAATGATACATGAGAATACGCAGCGTAGAATTCCCCTTATCTTACAATGCTTTTTATATATTTTGTTATTAAAAAGAAGTATTGTCATTATGCGATATCCCGAGCTTCATTTCTTTTTTATGGGTGCTTTGTTTAGTACTATTTTGGCTCTAATATGTTCCCTTTTTAAAATCAAGGCCAGCTTACATCTGATGGCTATTAGCGGGTTTACCGTTTTTGTCATCGGCTTAAACATGCATTTGCAGATCCACAACCCTTATTGGGCAGCGTTGATGATTTTGCTTACTGGAGCTGTAGCTTCCTCACGCTTAGAAATGGAAGCCCATACAAACAAAGAGCTCCTTATCGGTTTATTTATTGGCATACTTCCACAACTCCTTTTCTTGTTCCTATGGTTATAGGATGTAAAAAATCAAACCAACATTCATGGTTTTCATCGCAATACTTTCTCCTGATACGGTTTTAACGGATTTGTCAAACAACGAATTCAAGCCATAATATGCATATACATTCCATGTATTGTATCCTGCAGAAATATAGAGCCCGTACTGCAATTTATTAATATCGGGGTTATTCTTTATTCGATAAGTTGTTTCTCCATCATCCAAAAGAGACCGGTCAGATATTACATAGCTCATTTTCATCCCACCATAAATTCTCCAAAATCGATAACTTTCATAGGTAGAATTCCTCCATCTAAACTCTATAGGAAGATCAACTAAATATTGCCTGTACTTATTGGTTTCAAACTCCCCATAATCATTGACACCATAAATCAAAGCTCCATCTGGACCTTTCGAAATAGTTAGATTTTGGAAGTAGTTTTGATAACTCAATCCCAAACCCGTTGCAATGGCAAATGTTCTACTTTTATTGATGGGCATATCTCGCAAAAAACCCACAGAAAGCCCTGCAGAGAATTTATCCTGCTTTAAGCCAGTAGGCCCTTGCATCAAAAGATTATAGGTAACTGAAAAATAAAATTGATCCTCACGATATAAAGAATCGATTTTAACAACTGGTTTTATTTCAGTCTTTATCTCCGATTTAATCTCTTCTTGCGAAAAAGCATTAAAAAACGACACAAAAAATAAACAGCTTAAAAGTATTCGCATATCGTATTTTGGTTTTAAAGAGGTTTTTAGGAAAACGTTTTTGAGGTTGATTTATTTTAATTACAAATATAATATAATGCTAGTTCAAGACGTAATTACAAACCAACTATTCTCTTTTTCACGAGAAATAAAACCATTTCCTGATTTTTTTTCAAGAAATCAACAAGACAATACACAAAATGAATCTATTTTCCTTTGATCTTTTATACCTTTGCCTTGGATGAAAAAAAAGCAACTCATATTAAGTGTTTCTTTGGCTCTTACAGTATTGTTCTCAATATTGTTTCAGTCCATACACAGTTATGAGCATATTATTAAGCAGCTTTCAGAGAAACAATGTCATCATGATTATAGTGACCCCAGTGGCGAAATAACCCACCAACATCACAATTATGATCTTTGTTATATCTGTCATTTTGCTTTTGGAACCTATGTTGTTCCTGAAAATTTTGCTTTTCAATTTCACACTTTCTACAAAGAAATACCCTATTTCTTTCCCATTTCTGAAAATGTTATTTCATTTTCAAAAAGTGCTTATTTAGTACGCGGCCCTCCTACCACTATAGTTTCTTAGTTTCGCAATACCCGAAATAAATTTAATACCTCTTTAATCTAATTTAAAAAGTTGGCCCATTTCTGCATTGAAAATCTTCAGATCAGAACCTTCGGCTATGCTTTTATTTTTTGATTCAAAGAATGTACCCACAATTAACTATAGTATCATTTTCTTATGAAAAAAATAATCCTTGCCCTTATTATAGGGATTTCAGGCCTGGTTTCAGCCCAAAATTCTGTATCCGGAACCGTAACTGATCTACAAAACCACCCTTTACCAGGAGTTTCTGTTTATGCACCAGAACTACACAAAGGTACAACCACAGACCAAAACGGTAAATACGAATTCAAAAACCTTCCCAATGGACGTTTTAGACTCGCTTTTACTTTTGTTGGATTCACTACTCAAAACACCACTATTGACAAGTTGTTACCTCAAAACGTTTTAGACATCCTACTTGCCGAATCTATTTTTGAAATGGACGAAGTTATTGTCTCCACTCCTTTTAATAAATTACAGTCGCAAAATGTAATGAAAGTTGAGCATGAAAGCATCAAAACCTTGCAGCAAAAAGGAACCTCTACTTTAATTGAAGGCCTGGCTACCATACCAGGTGTTTCTCAAATCTCAACAGGAACTTCCATTGGGAAACCCGTAATTAGAGGACTTAGTGGTAATCGAGTGCTCGTTTACTCACAAGGTGTCCGCATAGAAAACCAACAATTTGGAGACGAACATGGTTTAGGCTTAAATGATGCTGGAATAGAAAGTGTTGAAGTCATCAAAGGCCCCGCTTCTTTATTATACGGCTCTGATGCCTTGGGCGGAGTTTTGTATTTTAATCCGGAAAAATTTGCAGACGCACATACCTTCAAAGCCAACTTCGGTCAAAAATATTTCACCAACACACAAGGAAGCAATTCAACAATTGGATTAAAAACATCAACCGATAACTGGAAGTTTATAACACGTGGAAGCTTCAACACTCACTCTGATTACAAAATAGCCGATGGCGATCGTGTGACCAATTCACGTTATAACGAAACTGATTTTAAAACAGGAATTGGGTACAGCAACAGTAGCTTCTCCAGCATTTTAAGATACAATTATAATAAGTTAGATATCGGAATTCCAGAAGACGGAATTGGCGAACAATCCTCTAGCAAAAACACCCAATTCCCAAGACAAGGAATCTTTAATCATTTACTGAGCTTAAACAATATTTTCTTTTTTCAAAATTCGAAACTAGATGTTGATTTAGGTTATATCGCCAATGACCGTAGTGAATTTGAAGACAGCAACGATGCTTCTCTGCGAATGAAACTCAATACATTTAATTATAACGCTAAGTATCACTTACCAAAATTTGGCAAATTTGAAACGATCTTGGGAGTCCAAGGAATGCATCAAACCAATACCAATTTTGGAGAAGAATTTTTAATTCCAGATGCCATAACAAATGACTTTGGTGTTTTTGGAACTGCTAATTACGAATGGAAAAGCAGCGTTCTACAAGCTGGATTGCGTTTTGACAATAGACACATTACCACTGAAGCGCATGGAGTAGAAGGTGAAGAAGGGCATTTTGAAGCGCTAAACAAATCATTCGACAGTTTTAATGCCTCTTTAGGATACAAAACCACTCTAAGGGAAGACTTTACCCTTCGATTAAATTTAGCATCTGGATTTAGAGCGCCCAATTTAGCTGAATTAACCTCAAATGGCGTACATGAAGGAACCAATCGATATGAAATTGGAAATAGCACTTTGAAAACAGAACAAAACATTCAGACTGATTTGAATTTAGAATACAAAAATACCCATTTTGAGTTTTTTATAAACGGTTTTTACAATCATATCAACCATTATATCTACACCTCCCCAACTGGAGAAATTCGAGACAATAATGATGTCTTTGCTTATATTCAAGACAACGCAAAATTATTTGGAGGAGAAGTTGGTCTACACTTTCATCCACACCCCCTTGACTGGTTGCATTTTGAAACCAGTTTTGAAACCGTAACAGGTGAAAAACAAAACGGTGACTACCTTCCTTTAATTCCTGCTAATAACTGGAACAATACAATCCGAACTGAGTTTAAAATTAAAAAATGGCTTGAAGAAGGATTTGCGACCTTAAACGTTTCTTCAACTTTTAACCAAGACAATGTAAGCGGTTTCGAAACAGCCTCGAAAGGATATACATTAGTCAACTTAGGATTTGGCGGAACAGTAAAACTAGGAAAGCATTCTTTTGATGTTAATTTGAATGGAAACAATTTACTTGACAAGAAATACATTGCACACCTTTCTAGATTAAAAACAGATGGAATCCCAAACATTGGTAGAAATATTGTTTTGGGAGTGAATTTTAATCTCTAAGTTTTCTTTTAAAAGACAAAACGAGCTTTTCTTGTTTTGATCGAAATCAAAGCAAGAAAGCTCACTTTAATAGAGCAACAACCCTTCACATCGGAGCAATTACCTTGTTTATTTTGAACAAAAAAATACAGGCTTCCATGTGAAGGGTTTTTAATATAACCGTTAGGACGATCTACCTTAAAAAATATTGTCTATACCTCTATATATTCCGATTTCACAACAAAAATTACTATTTTTGTTACAACTGTTAATTACAAACTATGAAAAAAACATTTCTTATAATGGCCATTACAAGCGCAGGAATTTCATTTGCACAGAATAAGATTCAATATCCCGACACTAATAAAGGTGAAACAATTGACGTTTATTTTGACACCAAAGTAAGTGATCCTTACCGTTGGTTAGAAGATGACAAATCCCCTGAGACGGCAGCTTGGGTAAAAGCTCAAAATGAGGTTACTTACGATTACTTAGGCAAGATTCCATTTCGTGAAGAACTTAAAAAGCGCATGGAAAAGCTATGGAATTACGAGAGAATTAGCGCTCCATCTATCGAAGGAAACTACACTTACTATTCTAAAAATGATGGCCTACAAAACCAATCGGTTATTTACAGAAAAGGACATGATAAAAACGAAGAAGTTTTTTTAGATCCTAATAAATTTTCCAAAGACGGTACCTCATCACTTGGTGGATTACACTTTTCTAAAGACGGATCAAAAGCAGCCTACTCTGTTTCAGAAGGAGGAAGTGACTGGAGAAAAGTGATCATCATAGATGCTTTGTCTAAAAAAGTTTTAGAGGATACTTTGGTCGACGTTAAATTTAGCGGCGTTTCTTGGCTGGGTAACGATGGTTTTTATTACTCTAGCTATGACAAACCAAAAGGAAGTGAATTATCAGCCAAAACAGATCAACATAAATTATATTTTCACAAATTAGGTACTGCTCAAAAAGACGACAAAGTTATTTTTGGACTAGATCAAAAACGAAGATATGTAGGTGGTTATGTTACCGAAGACAATCACTACTTAGTGATCACAGCAGCCAATTCTACTTACGGAAACGAGTTGTACATCAAAGACCTTACAAGTCCTAATAGTCCTATTGTCACCATTGTAGACAATTTTAATAGTGACAACTCCATTATTGAAACCGAGGGCAATAAATTGTTTATCGAAACCGATTTAAAAGCACCCAACAAACGTGTTGTAACGGTTGACGTAAGCAATCCAAAACCAGAAAACTGGAAAGATTTCATCAAAGAAACCGAAAATGTTTTATCCCCATCAACAGGTAGTGGATACTTTTTTGCCAACTATATAAAAGATGCTGTTTCGTTTGTACAACAATACGATTATAATGGAAAATTGATCCGTGAAATCAAACTTCCTGCCGTTGGTTCTGCTGGAGGATTTGGAGGAAAAAAAGAAGAAGAGACCTTATATTATAGCTTTACAAATTACACTACTCCTGGAACGATTTTTTCTTATGACCCTAAATCTGGTAAATCAGAAATCTATCAAAAACCAAAAGTTGATTTTAAGAGTGACGATTACGAATCCAAACAGGTTTTTTATACCTCAAAAGACGGAACAAAAATTCCAATGATTATCACCTATAAAAAAGGATTAAAATTAAACGGTAAAAACCCAACTATCTTATATGGTTATGGCGGATTCAATATTAGTTTAACTCCAAGTTTCAGCATTGCTAATGCAGTTTGGATGGAAAACGGAGGCGTTTATGCTGTTGCCAATTTAAGAGGGGGTGGAGAGTATGGAAAGAAATGGCATGATGCGGGAACAAAATTGCAAAAACAAAATGTTTTTGACGATTTTATTGCTGCTGGTGAATATTTAATTGCCCAAAAATATACGTCATCGGATTTCTTAGCCATCCGCGGAGGTTCAAACGGAGGTCTATTAGTAGGTGCCACCATGACACAACGTCCCGATTTAATGAAAGTAGCCTTGCCAGCTGTTGGTGTAATGGACATGTTACGTTACCATACCTTTACTGCAGGTGCAGGTTGGGCCTATGACTACGGAACAGCTCAGGATAACAAAGAAATGTTTGAATACCTAAAAGGATATTCTCCAGTTCAAAATGTAAAAAAAGGAATTAAATACCCGGCTACGATGGTCACTACAGGTGATCATGATGACCGTGTCGTTCCTGCTCATAGTTTTAAGTTTGCAGCAGAACTACAGGAAAAACAAACAGGAAACAATCCCGTTTTAATTCGTATTGATGTAAAAGCAGGTCATGGAGCTGGAAAATCAGTTGCCGCAACTATTCAAGAAAGTGTAGACATTCAAGCCTTTACTCTTTATAATATGGGTTTTAAATCTTTACCTAAAAAGTAAACTTTTAAACTACATCTTTTAGCCATAGACTAAAAGTAGCAAACAGATACATTCAAATCTGTGAGCTTCTTTTAGCCTATGGCTTTTTTTTTACTTGATGCTCTCTACCACTTACTCCTCTTCAACCTGCAAAGCAAAATTCTAGGCATAGGAGGAATATAATTATTAAGAATACCCTATTAATCTACAACACTTCTTTTTTAAATAGTCCTTTTCTCTTACATTTGGAACCAATAAAAAGATAAAAGATGAAAATGGTCAAATGGGGAATTATTGGCTGCGGTAACGTAACCGAAGTAAAAAGCGGCCCTGCTTTTCAGAAAACACCTAACTCCACATTAGTAGCTGTAATGCGAAGAGATGCGGCTCTTGCCGAAGACTACGCAAAGCGTCACAATGTATCGAAATGGTATTCCAATGCTATTGATTTAATCAATGATCCAGAAGTCGATGCCATATACATCGCCACACCTCCTTCTTCACATAAAGAATATACTCTTTTATGTGCCAAAGCTGGAAAACCTGTTTATGTTGAAAAACCAATGGCTTTAAATTTCGAAGAATGCAACGAAATGATAAGCGCTTGCAAAGAACATAACGTCCCTCTATTTGTAGCCTACTACAGAAGAGGCCTTCCTCGATTTTTAAAAATTAAAGAGCTAATCGATCAAAACAAACTTGGAACTATTAGACATGTAAATTGCATTCTGTACCATCCTTTTGAAAAACGCTACGATGATGAAATCAATTTACCCTGGACGGTGTTGCCACATCTTTCAGGTGGTGGAATATTTGTTGATTTAGCTTGTCACACCTTAGATTTTCTTGATTTTGTATTGGGACCAATCCAATCTGTTCGTGGTCATGCCACTTCACAACTTCAGGCCTATCCAGCCGAAGATTCTGTATCCATGTCCTTTTTATTCGAAAATGGAGTCCATGGTATAGGAATTTGGAATTTTGGTAGTTTTGAACGTTACGACAATGTTGAAATTGTGGGAGACAAAGGCAAAATCTCCTTTTCCACTTTTGGAAATGATCCCATACACATTCAATATCCAAATGGCGAAAAGGAAAGCATCACTATTGAAAACCCACTGCATATTCAACAACCTTTAATTGAAACTGTTGTTGCGGAACTTTTGGGCGAAGAAGGAGCTGCACCATCGAATGGAACTTCTGCTGCGAGAACAACCTGGGTAATGGATGAAGTTTTAAAAGAATTCAGAGCCCAAAGCAAATCAGCCGTATAAGTGTGATCAGCAAGTGTCAAATCCCCTATTCTCAATAGGTCATTTATATAAATAAAAAAGAGGATATTCTAAAGTTAGAATATCCTCTTTTTATAAAGTATAATTTGTTTTGAATTACAAACTGTATTTAAGACCTACAGTTAATCCTAAACCTGAAATTCCAACATATGAACTTAATTCGTCCATTGCTTCATTAGGACGTGTTGTGTCTTTAGAATCAGTTGGAGTAGCTGTATTTGGATTAAATAAAGGGTTATTAGAGTTAACGTCTAATCTATCTCTGTAGTTGGTATGAATTTGTGCAGTTGTTCTAGAACCTAGTGCATCATTTCCATTAACTGTGAACTCTGTTGTTTCTTTCGTTTTTCCGTGTACTGTAAAGTTACGGTATTCTAATTCCGCAAAAACAGAAATATTTTTTCCTAATTTATAAGAAGTACCCATAGCAGCAGTAAAACCTAGTGTTGGATTTGGTTTTACTTTATCCACACTATGAATATCACCAAAAGCAGTTGGAGCACCAGTAGGACCAAAAGCAATTGGAGCGTGTGCATCAGTAGTAATTTCTAGATCTCCATGAATTGGAACCAACACACCAACTTTGGTATACGGCTCAAATCCTTTGTGTTCTCCCAAAAACAACACTAAAGCTGGAGCAAGATCAAAAGCAGTAATTTGTCCTACTGATTTGAAATTATACACACCTGCTGGCGTTAAAGGTACATCGGATGTAGTTTGCGCCATAGTTTTGTCTTTACTAGAGTAATAATTAACTCCTAACTCAACCCCTAAACGAGCATTAAATCTATAACCAGCTGTTAATCCCGTTCTAAATCCTTGTCCAAAAGATCCAGTAACGCTTTCTTCAGAAACTAATTTTCCTCCTACATAATTTTTATTTAATGCAGCATTTCCTCCAACTGTTGGAAATTCTGTAGAAGCCGTTTGGTTGAAATAAGACCCACCCAATTTGAAATACCAAGATTCTGGTTTATCTGCATTTTGCGTTTGTGCCATTGTGGCCATAGAACAAACTAATAGTCCTAATAAAAATAGGTTTTTTTTCATAATTCTGATTTAATTAATTTATACAAACTTAGAATATTTTAACATAATGTTCTGGTTTGCGTAGTTAGACTTGGAACGAAAACGTTGTAATTTTAGGCAATAATACTAAAAATATAGTATGCATGCATAATTTTAACGTAAAAAAAACGCAATCCATAAAAATTTAACTGTTAAATTTTAATTAAGCTTAAAATTAATCTGCATTTTCTCCAATTCTTGCAATAACTCGGCTGAAATTTTAATTTTTAACCTTCGACTTGGCATCGTTAATTTGGTTACCACTTTTATTTCTTCCACTTCGGTTACTTCTTGAATCTTGGTTTCTTCTATAGCAGCATCAGCATCTTCGTTTTCATCTACAAAAACGGCATCATCCCCTTCCTCAAAATCGGTGGGAGTTTCTACCTCAACTAAACGCTTTATCTTTTCTAACTCCATAATCTCAAAAGTCACAGAATTATCTCCTTTATTCTCATTAAACAACTGACTCAATTTCTGAATAAACTCCTCTTGCAAATCACTAATATTCAACAATAAAATTAGTTTTTTAGCAAAGGCTTCCAAAATATCCTGCAATTGTCTTATTTCCACGAATTGCATTCTTGGATCAGATTTTTTACCGGTATCGTGATTTACCCAACCATCTTTAATTACAATTTTCAGGAAGGCAAAATTATTCTGAATAAGGAAATGGCGGAACTTTAGATACTCTTCCCCAAAAATCTTAAACTCATAACTTTCATCATATCCTTCTAAATTAAATACTGCCCAACCTTTTCCGTTTTTTGCCACACGGTGCTGCACATTATTAATGATACCCGCAAAGTTTAGATTTTTACCCACATATTCATTCATACTCCTTAATGCTTCTAATCTGGCATTACAGAAGTATTTCATCTCAAATCTAAAATCATCAAGCGGATGCCCAGAAATATAAATCCCTACAACCTCTTTTTCTTTAGCCAACTTTTCCATTGTACTCCAATCTTCACAGGGCGGAACAACAGGCTCATCAATTTGTACTTCACTTGATTCTCCAAATAAACTTACCTGTGATGAGTTTTCATTTTCCTGAAACTTGGAACCATAACGAATGGCTTTTTCATAAAATGTAATTCCATCACCATCATCATGGAAATATTGTGCTCTTGTGGTTCCTTCAAAGGAATCAAAACCTCCAGCCAATGCCAGATTTTCGATTGCTTTTTTATTAGCAGCACGCAAATCGATACGCTTGGCCAAATCAAAAATTGATTTGTATTTACCTTCTTTTCTGCTCTCTACAATGGTTGCCACGGCTCCAGAACCTACTCCTTTGATGGCTCCCATCCCGAAACGTACCGCATATTCATCGTTTACCGTAAACTTATAAAACGACTCATTTACGTCCGGTCCTAAAACCTGTAAGCCCATTCGTTTGCATTCCTCCATAAAAAACGACACCTGTTTGATATCATTCATATTATTAGAAAGAACAGCAGCCATATATTCTGCCGGATAATGCGCTTTTAAATAGGCCGTTTGATAGGCAATCCACGCATAACAAGTCGAGTGCGATTTATTAAAGGCATAACTCGCAAAGGCCTCCCAATCTTTCCAAATTTTTTCCAGAACCTTAGCGTCATGACCTTTTTTTGCAGCTTGTTCCACAAATTTAGGCTTCATCTTATCTAGTACATCCTTTTGCTTTTTACCCATCGCTTTACGCAAAACGTCGGCTTCACCTTTTGTAAAGTCGGCCAGCGATTGCGACAAAAGCATTACCTGCTCTTGATAAACCGTAATTCCATACGTTTCTCCCAAGTATTCCTCACAGGCATCTAAATCGTATTTAATTTCTTCCTCTCCATTTTTCCTTCTTACGAAAGACGGAATATACTCCAATGGTCCTGGACGATATAAGGCATTCATCGCAATTAAATCTCCAAAAACCGTTGGCTTCAGATCTTTCATATACTTCTGCATTCCAGGGGACTCATATTGGAAAATACCAACAGTCTCTCCTCTTTGGAAAAGTGCATACGTTTCCGCATCGTCGATTGGAAATTCATCTGGATTTAAGTCAATACCGTTTCTATATTTTACCAATTTAACGGTATCTTTTATCAAAGTAAGGGTCTTCAGACCCAAGAAGTCCATCTTCAATAATCCCGCACTTTCTGCAACGGAGTTATCAAACTGTGTTACATATAGATCAGAATCTTTTGCTGTGGTAACGGGAACGAAATTCGTGATATCCGATGGTGTAATAATTACACCACAGGCGTGAATTCCGGTATTACGCATAGACCCTTCAAGGATTTTAGCCTGTTGGATGGTCTCCCCAGCCAAATCACCTTCATTGGCAATAGCGATTAACTCTTTTACATTATCAAACTCATCAGAACGAAGGGCTTTTTTAACCTCTTCCTCACTTTCAGAAATAAAACGTCTTAAATTCCATTTAGACGGCATCATCGCCGGAATCAGCTTGGCAATTCTATCGGCTTCAAACAATGGTAAATCCAATACACGAGCCGTATCACGAATCGCCGATTTAGTTGCCATTTTACCATAGGTAATAATTTGAGCAACCTGATTTTGACCGTATTTATTAATTACATAATCCATAACACGACCACGACCCTCATCATCAAAATCGATATCAATATCGGGCATCGATACACGATCCGGGTTTAGGAAACGCTCAAAAAGCAAATCGTATTTAATCGGGTCAATATTGGTGATCCCTAAACAATACGCTACCGCAGAACCCGCTGCAGATCCACGACCAGGACCTACCGAAACGTCCATTTTTCTAGCTTCGGCAATGAAATCCTGTACAATCAAAAAGTAACCAGGATATCCGGAATTCGAAATCGTTAACAACTCAAAGTCCAAACGCTCCTGAATAGATTCCGTAATTTCTCCATATCTTCTTTTGGCACCCTCCATAGTCAGGTGTCGCAAATATTTGTTTTCACCTCGAACGCCTCCATCAGCTTCATCTTCAACTACCACAAACTCTTCAGGAATATCAAATTTAGGAAGCAATACATCACGATAAAGCGAATAAATCTCTACCTTATCTACAATTTCCTGAATATTGATAATAGAATCTGGCAAATCGGCAAAGAGTTTTTTCATCTCTTCTCCCGACTTGTAATAGTATTCCTGATTCGGCAATCCGTAACGATATCCACGACCACGACCAATTGGCGTAGCTTGCTTTTCACCGTCTTTTACACACAACAAAATATCATGTGCATTGGCATCTTCTTTATTTAGATAATAGGTATTATTTGTTGCAATTAATTTCACATTATGCTTCTGAGAGAACTCAATCAGGGTTTTGTTTACCCTATTTTCGTCTTCCTGATTGTGACGCATAATTTCCAAATAAAAGTCATCACCAAATTGCGCCTTCCACCAAATTAGCGCCTCTTCAGCTTGATTTTCACCGATGTTCAGAATTTTACTCGGAATCTCTCCGTATAAATTCCCAGACAACACCATGATATCTTCCTTGTATTTTTCAATAATCGCACGGTCAATTCTGGGCACATAATAAAACCCGTTCGTAAAGGCGATCGATGACATTTTAGCCAGATTATGATACCCATTTTTATTCTTAGCCAATAAGACAACCTGATTTCCGTTGTCTTTTTTGCTTTTATCCAAGTGATTGTCGCAAACATTAAATTCGCAACCCACAATTGGTTTCATTTCAGTTTCAGTTGGTTCTTCCCCACTTTCCACTAAAGCTTTATTTTTGGCAGAAGCCCCCTTATTATGATTCATTACAGCGCTCACAAAGTGAAAAGCCCCCATCATATTTCCGGTATCCGTCATTGCAACAGCCGGCATTCCATTTTTGGCTGTAGCCGCAACAATATTCCCAATGCCGATAGTGGATTGCAAAACCGAAAACTGTGTATGATTATGTAAATGCGCGTATTTTGCCGCTTTAAAATCTTCTCTGTCCGTCGCTAAAACCGTAGGTTCCTTGTCATTCGATTCTAAAGCTCTTAATTGCTCTCTGATTTTATCAGAAGCCGCTTTTAAATTGATGTGTTTTAAACCAATTAATGGAAATTCCTGAGGATTTCTATTTTGAAAATCCTTAAAATACTCCTTGGGAACATCTAATTGTTCTTTGGTAAAAACCTCTCTTCTAATTAATTCTAAAAAACAACGAGTCGTTGCCTCAACATCGGCAGTTGCGTTGTGCGCTTCTGCAAAAGGTTTATTAAAGAGATAACTATGCAACTCCGTCAATGTAGGCAATTTAAACCTTCCTCCACGACCTCCTGGCAATTGCAACAACGAAGCCGTAACTTCTGTACAGGTATCCAAAACCGGCATCGAAGCCATTGGAGATTCCACACCCATTCGATGGAATTCAGCCCCCATGATATTCACATCAAAACCTAAATTTTGACCTACGATAAATTTGGTTTTACTTAAGGCAATATTGAATTTTTCCAAAACCTCTGCCAAATCGATACCATCAGCCTCTGCCAACTCTGTCGAAATTCCGTGGATTCGCTCTGCATCATAGGGTATATTAAATCCTTCTGGCTTTACCAGGTAATCCTGATGTTCGATCAGTTTTCCCATTTCATCATGCAGCTGCCAAGCGATCTGAATACAGCGAGGCCAGTTATCAGAATCGGTTATCGGAGCGTCCCAACGTTTTGGTAATCCAGTTGTTTCGGTATCAAATATTAAGTACATAGTTGTAATTGAAGGGTTTGCAAATTTTAAAAAACACAAAATTTGAACTTCAAATTTAGTCTTTTTTCGGAGAAAGAAAACGCTTATATCACCAAAAAATCATTCTTATCAAGAAATCATTTTTTATCATAAAATACATAAAATTTCATAAAAATACATTTTTTGGATGTCGTAGTATTGGAATGAAAAACAACTATAAAAAAACCTCTCCAAACATATTTTTTATACGTAAAAAAAGAGCTAATTAAGAATTTGTCTTAGGGACATAAAAAATTAAAAATATACCAATTATTACTATTTTTATGCATTTTGTTACATCTTTTCAAAGCAAAAGCGGTATTTTCTATTGATTTTGAGATAAATTTGCAAACTATTAAAATTAAAACCATTCCATAACAATTAATCTAAAAAAGAAAAGTAAAACCAATTTCACCCCTCTCTTCGTTCCCAAAATTGAATGCATAAAAGCGAATCACAATTTGTATTTTAGTTTGGGTATCGTATATAATGAAATATTGAAATTGACTACTTTATATCTTTTTCTAAATTTGTTTTCCTATTATAATTATCAGGGAATTGCTGTGGTTATAGAAATTACAATTAAAAAAAATAAAAAATGAGTAAGACATTATTTGACAAAGTATGGGATTCACATGTAGTACGTAAAATTGAAGATGGACCAGATGTGTTTTTTATTGATCGCCATTTCATTCACGAAGTTACGAGTCCTGTTGCCTTTTTAGGATTAAAAGCTAGAGGCGTTAAGGTTTTATACCCAGAGCGTACTTTTGCCACTGCCGATCACAATACACCAACCATAAACCAACATTTGCCTGTTGAGGATGCATTATCTGCAAATCAACTTAAGGCTCTTGAAGACAATGCAGCTGAATACGGTATTTCTCACTGGGGATTAGGTCATAAAAAAAACGGAATTGTACACGTAGTTGGTCCTGAAAACGGAATTACTTTACCGGGAGCCACTATTGTTTGTGGAGATTCTCATACTTCAACTCACGGAGCCTTTGGAGCCATTGCTTTTGGTATTGGAACCTCTGAGGTTGAAATGGTTTTGTCTACACAATGTATCATGCAGCCGAAACCAAAGAAAATGCGAATCAACGTTAATGGTGATTTGAGCAAAGGTGTTGGACCAAAAGATGTTGCTCTTTATATTATTGCTCAATTAACTACTTCTGGAGGAACTGGTTATTTCGTTGAGTATGCTGGAGATGTTTTCGAAAACATGTCAATGGAAGGTCGTATGACTGTATGTAACCTAAGTATTGAAATGGGTGCTCGTGGTGGAATGATTGCACCAGACCAAAAAACTTTTGACTTCCTAGAAGGAAGATTATACGCTCCAAAAGGTGAAGCTTGGGATAAAGCAGTTGCTTACTGGAAAACCTTAAAAACGGATGCTGACGCAACTTTTGACGCTGAATTAAACATCAAAGCTTCAGACATCGAACCAATGATTACTTATGGTACAAACCCAGGAATGGGAATTGGTATCACCAAACATATCCCTACTGCCAATCAAGTTGAAGGCGGCGAGGAAACCTATAAAAAATCTCTAGCCTATATGGGCTTTCAAGAAGATGACGTAATGATTGGGAAACCAATTGATTTCGTTTTCTTAGGAAGTTGTACCAATGGACGAATTGAAGATTTTAGAGCTTTTACAGAAATTGTTAAAGGAAGAAAGAAAGCTGACAATGTTACTGCTTGGTTAGTTCCAGGTTCACACGTTGTTGAAGCTCAAATTAAAGAAGAAGGTTTGTTGGATATTTTAACCGAAGCTGGCTTTGTATTGCGTCAGCCAGGATGTTCAGCATGTTTAGCCATGAATGATGACAAAGTTCCTGCTGGGAAATATGCGGTAAGTACCTCAAACCGAAACTTTGAAGGTCGTCAAGGTCCTGGCTCAAGAACATTATTAGCGAGCCCAATTATGGCTGCTGCTGCTGCTGTTACAGGAAAACTAACAGATCCAAGAGAACTTTTTTAAATCTCTTTATGCTATAAGCTACAGGCTTTAAGCAAAAAACACAATTTATAATACAACTGCAGCAAAGGCCTAAAGCCCAAAACCTGCAGCCTAAAGCAAAAAACAATGGCATACGATAAATTTAATATCCTTACTAGTAGTGCAGTTCCACTACCAATTGAGAACGTAGATACAGATCAAATCATTCCAGCTCGTTTCCTTAAAGCTACAAAGCGTGAAGGATTTGGAGACAATCTTTTCAGAGACTGGAGATACAACGGAGATGACTCTCCAAAAGCTGATTTCGTTTTAAACGATTCAACGTACAGCGGAAAAATCTTGGTTGGAGGAAAAAACTTCGGATCAGGATCTTCTAGAGAGCATGCTGCTTGGGCAGTTTATGATTACGGTTTTAGAGCTGTAGTTT
This sequence comes from Flavobacterium sp. OHVDL-2026-0007, assembly GCF_059882335.1. Taxonomy (NCBI): domain Bacteria; kingdom Pseudomonadati; phylum Bacteroidota; class Flavobacteriia; order Flavobacteriales; family Flavobacteriaceae; genus Flavobacterium; species Flavobacterium sp. OHVDL-2026-0007. The sequence goes on along the minus strand of NZ_CM187612.1, from coordinate 3,474,044 downwards.
CAAGTTTCTTTGCAGACATCTTCAAAGGAAACTGCCTAAACATTGGTGTCTTACCTGTTCAAGTAAGCCCAGAATTTGCTGAAATTATTTTCCAAGCCATCGAAGCTGATCCTAAAACTGAGCTAGAAATCAACTTACCAAACCAAACCATTACGTTATTGGCAACTGGTCAACACGAATCATTTGCGATTAATGGATATAAAAAGAACAATATGGTTAATGGCTTCGATGACATTGATTATTTACAAAATATTAAAGAAGATATTGTGGCTTTTGCCGACAAACTTCCTTACTAAAAAATCTCGTTTAGTCTATGAGACCCGACAGATTTTCAAAAAACCTGTCGGGTCTTTCTAAATTAAGCAACTCATTTTATTGAACGCGTTTTAAAGCTTTTTTTTCGACAGTAAAACAAATTTTAAACAATACAATTTTAAATGAAGCCAAATAAGGAGATTCAAAGAGAAGGACAGAATGCTACTCAAATTTTTAACGATCGGACTTTAGCCAAAGATTACAAGTTTTTGCATCAGCTTCTACAACCTGGGATAACCATTCTAGATGTTGGCTGTGGAACAGGCGCAATTTCAAAAGACATTGCCCTTAAGATTGGTCCAGAAGGAAAAGTGATCGGAATCGACAACACAGCAAACTTTATCCAGAGCGGACAAGAGTATTTCAAATCCGTTGCTAATTTAGAGTTAATTGCCGTTGATTTATTTGAATATCATCCTGAGATCAAATTTGATCTTATTGTTTGTGCTAGAACCTTACAATGGTTAACAAATCCAGAAGAAGCATTATTAAAAATAAAGTCATTACTAAAGCCTAACGGACAGGTTTCTATTCTAGATTACGATCACACCAACTTAATCTGGAATCCATTACCTCCAGAAAGCATGCAATCGTTTTACCAAATTTTTCTAAAATGGAGAGCAGATGCAGGAATGAACAATCAGATCGCCGAGGATTTACCTCAATTATTAAAAGATGCAGGTTTTCAATCTGTTGAAAAAATAAATTCTGATGAAGTTTACCATCATCGAGATCTTGATTTCAAATCAAAAATTGGGATTTGGTCTAAAGTAGCAGGCTCAAAACAAATGGTCAACGAGGGATATTTGGCAGAAGCATCTAGATTACAAGCCATCGAAGAATATAATAATTGGATAGAAAATTCAGCTTTTTCGATGACAATGAAACTAAACGAAGTAAGAGGAAAATTATAACAACAACTATCATTTCACTTTAGAAAAGAAATATAGACAATCAATATGGAAAAAAGAAAAATTGAAATAATGGACACAACACTCCGTGATGGCGAACAGACCTCTGGAGTATCTTTTTCTGCTGCAGAAAAACTTACCATTGCACAATTATTGTTGGAAGAATTAAATATTGATAGAATCGAAATTGCTTCTGCTCGTGTAAGCGAAGGTGAATTCCAAGCTGTAAAAGCCATTACCTCTTGGGCTACCGAGAAAGGCTGTATCGAACGTATAGAAGTTTTGTCCTTTGTAGATGGAGGCATCTCGATCGAATGGATGAAAAAAGCCGGTGCAAAAGTGCAGAATTTGCTCACTAAAGGCTCTATGAATCACCTGACACATCAATTAAAAAAGACACCAGAACAACACTTTTCTGAAATTGCCCAAACCATCGCTTTAGCCAAAGAAAACAACATTGAAACCAATGTCTACCTTGAAGATTGGAGTAACGGAATGCGCAATTCCCCAGAATATGTTTTTCAATTTCTAGATTTTCTAGCCACCCAACCCGTAAAAAGAATATTGCTTCCTGATACCTTGGGCGTTTTAATACCAACGGAAACTTTCGAATTTATTTCGAAAATTAGAGCCAAATACCCATCGATTCATTTTGACTTTCACGCTCACAACGATTACGATTTAAGCATTGCCAACGTTATGGAGGCTGTAAAAGCAGGCATCAACGGACTTCATGTCACGGTAAACGGAATGGGAGAACGAGCAGGAAACGCCCCACTTGAAAGTACCGTAGCAGTAATAAACGATTACTTGCCAGAAGTAAGCATCAATATCAAAGAAACTTCTTTATACACCGTTAGTAAATTAGTCGAAACTTTCACCGGATACAGAATCCCTGCCAACAAACCCATTGTCGGTGACAATGTTTTTACACAAACTGCAGGAATTCATGCCGATGGAGATAATAAAAACAATTTATATTTTAACGATTTACTCCCAGAACGCTTTGGAAGAAAACGAAAATATGCATTAGGCAAAACTTCTGGAAAAGCCAATATCGAGAAAAATCTTCAGGAATTAGGTTTAAAACTAAATCAAGAAGATTTAAAATTGGTCACTCAAAGAATCATCGAATTAGGCGACAAAAAAGAAACCGTTACTAAGGAAGACTTACCCTACATTATTTCAGATGTTTTGGACAGCCATACTTATGAGGAAAAAATAAAAATTGAATCCTATATATTAGTCCATTCAAAAGGCATGCGTCCGTCCACCACTTTATGCTTAAAAATTGGCGATGAAATCATCGAAGAAAATGCACAAGGAGATGGTCAGTTTGATGCTTTTATGAATGCTTTATCCAAAATTTACAAGAGTAAAAAATTAACGCTTCCAAAATTGATTGATTACGCAGTTCGAATTCCACCAGGAAGTAGCTCTGATGCTTTGTGTGAAACGATCATTACTTGGGTAAACAACGGAAAAGAATTTAAAACCAGAGGATTAGACTCAGATCAAACAGTTGCCGCGATTATCGCAACTCAAAAAATGCTGAATGTCATTGCTGATTAAAAAAAATAAACATAACAACATAATACCAAAATAATGAAATTTAATATAGCCCTTTTAGCAGGAGACGGAATCGGTCCTGAGGTCATTAATGAAGCTGTAAAAGTATCTGATGCTATTGCAAAAAAATTCAATCACGAAATTACTTGGACACCAGCCTTAACAGGAGCTTGTGCAATTGATGCTGTTGGAGTTCCTTATCCTGATGAAACTCACGAAGTATGTATGAAAGCCGATGCTGTTTTATTCGGAGCAATCGGTCACCCAAAATACGATAACGATCCAAGTGCGCCGGTTCGTCCAGAGCAAGGATTATTATTGATGCGCAAAAAACTAGGTTTATTTGCTAACGTACGTCCAACCTTTACTTTCCCTTCTTTAATTGATAATTCTCCTCTAAAAAGAGAAAGAATTGAAGGAACAGATCTTGTTTTCTTAAGAGAACTAACTGGTGGAATTTACTTTGGAGAAAAAGGAAGAAGAGACAACGGAGAAACGGCTTTCGACAATTGCGTTTACACTAGAGCAGAAGTACAACGTTTAGCTAAAAAAGGTTTTGAACTAGCCATGACACGTAGCAAAAAATTATGTTGCGTTGATAAAGCGAATGTTTTAGAAACATCTCGTTTATGGAGAGAAACGGTTCAAGCAATGGAAAAAGATTATCCTGAAGTTACCGTTTCCTATGAATTTGTTGATGCTGTTGCCATGCGTTTGGTACAATGGCCAAACTCTTACGATGTTTTGATTACTGAAAACCTGTTTGGAGATATCTTAACTGACGAAGCTTCTGTAATTTCTGGTTCAATGGGATTAATGCCATCAGCATCAGTTGGAGAACACACTTCATTGTATGAGCCGATTCACGGATCTTACCCACAAGCAACTGGATTGAATATTGCTAATCCTTTAGCTACAATTTTATCGGCAGCGATGATGTTCGAAGATGCTTTTGGTTTAAAAGCTGAAGCAGAAGCAATTAGAGCAGTTGTAAACAAATCACTAGAACAAGGAATTGTCACTGAGGATTTAGCTCCAAAGGGAAGCAAAGCATACAAAACTAGTGAAGTTGGAGACTGGCTTGTTGAAAACTTATAGTCCACCTTATTTTTCAAGTTTCAAGTATTTCACTTGGAACTTGAAACAAATAAAACATGCCTAAATAAAAAAAGGGATCAATTTTCATTGATCCCTTTTCTGTTATAATATATTGTAGAAAAATATTAATATCCTCCTCTGTTACCACCACGGTCATTACCACCACGGCTGTTTCCTCCACCATAACCTCCGCGTGAATCTCCACCACGACTGTTATTGTTGAAGCTTCTTCTTTCACCTTCTGGTTTCGGTTCAGATTTATTAACCACAATTGCACGACCTTGAACAGTTGCACCGTTCAATTCATCAATTGCTTTTTGAGCTTCGCTATCGTTTGGCATCTCTACGAAACCAAAACCTTTGCTTCTTCCAGTAAATTTATCAGTAATGATCTTAACTGAATCAACTGCTCCGTAAGCCTCGAAAGACTCTCTTAAATCTGCTTCCTCAATACTGAATGGAAGGCTTCCAACAAAAATGTTCATATGTACTTATTTATAATAATGTAGCAAATGTAAACTTATTTTTCTCTAATCTACTATATATTAGCTTATTTATGTTTTTATTTTGATTTAAAACTGCATAATCCAATAAAACCAATCCCTTACAAATTAGTCGAACCACTTGGATCTATAGAAACTTTATAAAAAACACCTTCAGTAAGACTCACTTTTGGTTTTTCTACATCACTTTCATCTAAATTAACAGCCGTTAGTTTAAAAGTTCCCGAAATAGTATTTTCCTTAGTATTGTACTCGGTGATAACGATCTGTCCACTTCCAATTCCTGCGCCAGTAGAAAAATTACCTACTTGCGATTCTAATGTATTGGTATAACCTCCTTTTGAAACCTCATCCACACCTAGTATATAGGTTTGCACTTCAGCTCCTGCCGTTTGTAACATTATTTTCTCATAACCTGCAACACCCTCCACCACGACATTTCCATTAACATTGATATAAGCCTTATAACTTATGGCTCTCCAAAAAACATTATCCTTTAATGTTTGAAATGCTGGATTATTAAACTGTACTGCTTCTGTACAAGATGTCACTATAAAAACAAACGCAACTAAATAAAAGTATTTTTTCATGTTTAAAATGAATTTGCTACAAAAGTATCGCATTTCGTATAAATAAATAAAAATTGACCTCAAAAACAACAAAAAACTAACAAAACTTCAACTCAATTATATTTATTACTGATTCCAAGACATAATTCATAAAAAAATTATATCTTTGCGCCCTTAATTAATAGGGGTCGAGTACCTCAAAATTTAATCACACGATTATGTCAGTAAAAATTAGATTACAAAGACACGGTAAAAAAGGAAAACCTTTTTACTGGGTTGTAGCTGCAGATGCACGCTCAAAAAGAGACGGTAAATACTTAGAGAAAATCGGTACTTACAATCCAAACACAAACCCAGCAACTATCGACTTAAACCTTGATAGCGCAGTTAAATGGTTACACAATGGTGCACAACCAACTGATACTGCTAAAGCAATTCTTTCTTACAAAGGAGCTTTATTGAAACACCACCTTGAAGGAGGTATCCGTAAAGGAGCTTTAACTCAAGAGCAAGCTGATGCAAAATTAGCTGCATGGTTAGAAGCTAAAGCTGGAAAAGTTGACGCTAAGAAAGACGGTTTAACAAAAGCGCAAGCTGATGCTAAAGCAAAAGCTTTCAAAGCAGAACAAGAAGTAAATGCAAAACGTTTAGCTGCTGCTGCACAAGCTGAGGCTGACGCTATCGCTGCTGCTACTCCTGCTGTAGAAGAAGTAACTGAAGTTGAAGCATCAACTGAAGAAGCTGCTACTGAAGAAAATAACGAAACAACTGAAGCATAATTATATTTAGCGAGAATGCGTAAAGAAGATTGTTTTTATTTAGGTAAGATCGCTAAAAAATTTAGTTTCAAAGGAGAAGTCTTGGCTTATTTAGACACGGACGAACCTGAGTTATACGAAAATCTGGAATCAGTGTTTGTTGAATGCAACAAACACTTGGTTCCTTTTTTTATTGAAAAAAGCTCCTTACACAAAAACGATTTTCTAAGAATTCGTTTTGAAGATATGAATACCGAAGAAGATGCTGATGCCATTATGGGTAACGCGATCTATCTTCCTTTGAAGATGTTGCCAAAACTTTCTGGCAACAAATTCTATTTCCACGAAGTTATTGGTTTTGAAATCGAAGATCAGCGTTTGGGCGTTTTTGGCAAAATTGCTGCCGTTAACGACACTACTGCGCAACCTCTTTTCGAAGTTTTAAATGGCGAAGTCGAAATGTTAATTCCTATGATTGATCATTTCTTGATTAAAATCGATCGAGAAAACAAAAAAGTGATCATGAATCTACCAGAAGGATTGGTAGAGATGTACTTGTAACGCTCTTTTCTGAGTCACTAGTTGCAATCCTCTTTTTTCTTATATCACAATTTTCAACCCTTTTAGTAATGTCAAAATTTACTTTCAAGCAATTTTCCATTCAACAAGACAAAACTGCCATGAAAGTAGGGACAGATGGTGTTTTATTAGGTGCTTGGGCCCCGATAAGTCACAATCCGTTTAGTATTTTAGATATTGGTGCAGGAACAGGCATTATTGCTTTGATGCTGGCACAAAGAAGCCAAGCCGAGCAAATAGATGCTTTAGAAATTGATGAAGAGGCTTACGAACAGGCTGTTGAAAATTTTGAAAATTCACCTTGGGGAGATCGTTTATTTTGTTTTCATGCAGGTTTAGACGAATTTATTGATGAACCGGAAGATGAATATGATTTAATTGTTTCCAATCCTCCTTTTTACGCTGAAGACTATAAAACCGAAAACCAACAACGTGATTTAGCTCGTTTTCAAGACGCTATGCCCTTTGAAGAATTAATTGAAGCTGCCGACTTATTCCTTTCTGAAAATGGCGTATTAGCCGTAATTCTTCCCTACAAAGAAGAAGACAATTTTATTGCTTTGGCTAAAGAATCTGAATTATACCCCCTTAAAATCACACGCGTCAAAGGAACCCCAACCTCCAACATTAAGCGTAGCTTATTGGCTTTTAGCCGAAACGAAAACATTGAAACGCAATTCGATGAATTAACTATCGAACTCGAAAGACATCTCTACACTCCCGCCTACACTGAATTGACAAAGGATTTTTATTTGAAGTTTTAAAGCTGCTCAAAAATACTTTTGAACTGATATAAGATTCTCTCAATTAGTCGCAAATCCTGGGTTACAATTTCTGCACTTCCCTTCATTTCTTGCTGAAATATGATTTGTTTTTTATATGAGGTCTGCAGGCCATTGGGTAGACTAACATCTAACAAAAGGTACCCATCTTTATCTGGAACTAAAGAAATATTTTGGATTTTGCCTCTCAGAACACCAAACTCTCTGTCTGGAAAATTCGCTAATCGGATGTTTACAGCCTGCCCTACTTTTATTTTTCCCGAATTTAAAGCTGGAGCCCTTACCTTCCCAACATAACCATTTCTAGCATCAGGAATGATTGAAAAAACATTATCGCCAATATTAATTGTCTGATTAGCTGTCCAAACCTGCAAAAAAGTAACCACGCCACTTACCGACGACTTTAACACATAGGCCAATTCCCAATCTTTAATTACTTTTTTGAGCTGATAAAAAGATTGCGCCATGTTTCTTCCTAAGTTAACCCCCTCTTTAGTCCCGCTTATATGAGAATTCTGACTTAGTTTTTCATTATTAATCAAAGAAGACCTTAACTGAGAAATCGACGATAAGAGACTTCTATAGTTTTTTTGCGCCTGAAGATAACTCAATTTCTTCACTTCCATTTCCTGAGTCGAAACAATGCCCTTATTGAATAAAATTTCAAAACGAGCGACTTCATTTTTTTGAAGTTGCAATTCGCTCTCGTTAATCCCTTTTTGCTGCTGCAAAATACCCAATCGTTCTTTTATTTGAATCTCCTCGGAATGCTGTGCCCTATTTTCCACCTCAAAAGGCTGGAGATCCTTATTCAATTCCTCTGCTTGATAATCCTTTTGAAAAACAGCAAAGGCACTCTCAATCTCTCCTAATTGTGCCCCTTTCAATATGGCAAAAGGAAACACTTTTTTTGCCTCTGTGATTTGATAACCCTCCACTATTTTCTTTAGTAGAAAAACATCTTCATAATTAGCTGTATTCTCAATAATGGCCAATGCACTATTTTTCACAACTATTGCTTTGTCTTTAACCAAAATAGCCTCTATCCTACCCGATGATTTAGACACTATTTTCTCAGGTGGAATAGTAGTTGTAATCACGATTTCCGCCTTTACGACATCAGGGTATTTAACAAACCAAGAAACAAAAAACAACATAAACAAGATCACAAATATCAAAACTGTCCCCCATCGAATCATCCAATGCGGAACTTTAGTGAGGATATCTTGAACTTCTTCACTTCTTAATTCAAATGGAGTAGTATCTTCCTTCATGATTAATTTCCTAATTGTAATTGATTTTTTACCAACTCAAAGTAATTTCCTTTTTGCTGTACTAAGGCCGAATGAGAGCCAATTTCGATAATTTTTCCCTTATCGAGAACCACGATTTGACTGGCATTCATAACCGTACTCAATCGATGAGCAATCACTACCACCGTTTTATCTTTAAAGAAAATATCCAATTTTCGCATAATGTCTTTCTCATTATTAGCATCTAAAGCTGAGGTGGCCTCATCAAAAAATAATATTTCAGGATTTTTATAAACCGCCCTAGCGATGAGCAAACGTTGTTTTTGACCTGTACTCATCCCTAGTCCTTCGGCGCCTATTTTAGTATTATACCCCAATGGCAATTCGCTCACATATTCTTTGATATTAGCCACATCGGCAGCATAAACCAATCGTTCTTTATCCACTTTATCGACACCAAGAGCGATATTATGGGCAATGGTATCACTAAAAATAAACCCTTCCTGCATTACAGCTCCAATTGTCGATCTCCAAGCTTTTTGAGAAATATTTTTCAATTGTGTATTGCCCACCGTAATTTCTCCTTTTTCAGGTTCATAAAATTTAAGAAGCAACTTCATCAGTGTTGTTTTTCCACTTCCGCTAACCCCTACTATTGCCGTTACCTTATTGGCTGGTATTTTTAAAGTTAATTGATCCAGAACTGGAATATCAGTACCGAGGTAGCGATAAGTCAGATTAGTGATCTCAATATCGCAGTCATAAGGCACCTCATTAGTCTGATGCATTTCTTGTTGTGTTTCATCCTCTTTTTCATGAATTTCTGCTAAGCGAGCTAATGATATTTTAGCATCTTGCCACTCTCTAACAAATTCAATAAGTTGTGTTATTGGACCATTTAAACTTCCAACAATGGAGCTAATGGCCAACATCATCCCAAGAGTAATGGAGCCATCAATTACTAATTTAGCAGAAAGAAAGATGATAAAAATATTTTTTAATTCATTGATCACTGACGAGCCAATAGTTTGTGTCTGCTCTAATATTAAGCCTTTTATAGAAACTCTAAACAATCTCGCCTGCACATATTCCCATCCCCAACGTTTTTGTTTTTCAGCATTATGGAGTTTAATTTCTTGCATACCATTAATGAGCTCCATCACTTTACTCTGTTCGTGTGAAACCTCTGAAAAACGTTTGTAATCCAAGACCTCTCTTCGTTTTAAGAATAGAGTAATCCATCCAAAATAAAGCAAACTTCCTGCAAAAAAAACAAAAAATATCTGCAGATTAAAATAAGCTAAAACACCACCCATGACAAACATATTGATTACAGAAAACAATACATTTAAGGAGGATGTAGTCAGGATTCTTTCAATTCTCCGATGATCATTAATACGCTGCATGATGTCACCTGTCATTCGAACATCAAAGAACGAAATGGGCAAATTCATTAATTTAATAAAGAAATCGGAAATAAGTGAAATATTGATTCGTGTGGAAAGATGGAGCAAAATCCAGCTCCGAATTAGTTCTAAACCAATTCTTCCCGCAAAGAGGAACAACTGGGCAAATAGTATCAAATAAATAAAATGAATGTTCTGATTCTGTATGCCGACATCAACAATACTTTGCGTAAGAAAGGGAAAAATAAGTTGCAATACACTACTCGCTAACAAACCAATACTGAGTTGTACCAAAAAAGATTTGTATCGCAACACATATTGGAATAACATTTTAAATCCCAAACCTTTATGATCTTCTTTGTCAAATTCTGATTGAAAAAAATTTGGAGTAGGTTCAATCAATAACACGATCCCTTCCTTGGTCGATTCATCTGCATTATTTCCTATCCAGAATTTAATAAAATCTTGTTTATTATAAGATATCAATCCAAAAGCAGGATCTGAGATGAAATAGGTCTCACTTTTTATTTTATACAGCACCACATAATGATCCTTATTCCAATGCAAAATGCAAGGCAAGGGAGCCTCCTCTAACCTTTTCAAACTTAATTTTACTCCTAGAGTTCTAAAACCAATTTTTTCCGCCGCATCGCCTAAAAAAAGCAAATTACTTCCTTCACGAGTTGTTTCACTAATGTCTCTCAACTCCTGAATCTGAATAGTCTTACCGTAATGTTTAGCTATTATTTTTAAACAGGTAGGGCCACAATCTTTACTGTCAGCTTGTTTATAATTGGTAAACTTTTTCAATTTATTCGGTTTTATCAAGAGCAATTTAACACTATTTTTTTTATAGTGTAAAAAAAAACAGAGAGGAAATAATATTCCCTCTCTGTTCGGTATTCAAAACCTTAATTTAAGTAATCCAATTTCTCTAGGAGCTGGCACTGGTTAACCCTAACCAAATAAAACTAACACAGTGACCAATTTTCCTAAGAATTCCTATATCAATCATCAATACAGGAAATTTGCTCAATGTTCCACGATCGAGCGCCTACAAATTAAAAAAAACATGACTAAATTCTAAAAAAGGCTATATTGTTTTACTTATTTAAAAAATTAAAATGAACAACAAAGATGATTTGTTACGAAAATTCTCGATGTCTTGCCTCACGAACCTGTCTACCAAACGATAGCGAAACTCATCTTAAGCATAATGACATCAATCCAATATCTAGAAATACCACCTTATATTTGTTCTCTACTTGTTTTACTTATTACTTCCTAAACCTCTACTTAACATTTCACGGGTTTACCGTTAGGCGTTTCACCACAAATCTCAGACGGATAATTCCCGCCTATAATGTCCTTTTGTTCTTTTGGGCTTAATTTCTGAGTTTCTACTGTTTTTAAAAATTTCTCTAACATGATACTAGGTTTTTAATCTCTTTGGGTTAATACATTACTCTCTTACAGCCATTTAAAACGCTTTCCACTTTATACAAAGTCATTCTACATTAGGCTATTTTTTCTAAAACTTCAACATCTTCATCAAAATCGTTTAAAAAATACTTCAGTTCACTTAAATCATATTCAGTGGGATATAATTTATCATTTACAATTTTAACTGGTGTATAATTAAAGTTATTTTTAGAACACCATTCATATTGCCGCTGAATTTCCTGCTTAACTAACATGCTAACCGAATCAACATGCCACTTTTTAAGCCATTTCTTTAATCCTATTTTTTTTACATACCAATCTGATACTGCCTCCACTGTTTTTCCAGGTGTGGCTCTATTTATAGCCAAAAGTCTCTCCACAATAACCCTGTAGGGATTCTCTGTGTTTTCCGGATTAATATTAAACAATACGTTTAGAAATATTTTATCTGGAAACCGAATCACCAAATCAAAGGCGTCTTGAAATGTTTTATGACAATGCGCACAACTCGGACTTATAAATATTGAAAGTTTGATAACTGCATTTCTATTTCCAAAATTCAACCCTCTTAAGTCAGAAAATCCGTCTGTATAGGGCACTTTCCTAGATAAGAAATTCAATAAGGAATAATTTCTTTTAAACTTCTTTAATCCTTTAAGTGAATTATCGTTACTCAGAATATTGGTCACTATAGGTTTTGCTGCCACCCAGATTGCCACCATAAAAATCAAAGAGAATAAAAAAGGAAAAACGCTATCGAAATTAAAATCTAACGTAAACAGGTCTGAAGAAAACCAAATAAGGCTTTGCACAAAAATCAACAATGAAACCGTCAAACACATGACGCACCATTTTTGAATTTCAAATTTTTGAATCCAAATGGAGGATACAATAATAGGAATACACAACAAACTTAAAAAGCCAATCAAAATAGATGACTCTAAAGGTTCAATCAAAATGGCTATGAAACTTGAACCAAAGAACATTAACGGTAAATCAGAGAAATTGAGCCATTTATTTTCACTTGCTCCATTGGCATTAAGAACAGCATTACAAGAACTATTGGAACTAAGATTACAAAACTTAGAAATTACACTGTTGTGAAGACCTAATTTTTCCAGTACAATTAAAATACTAACGGCTAGTCCCAAAATGGAAAGCACTAAAAAAACAAGGCTAAATAAATTATAGGCATTGTAGTAAAAAGACAAACCCGTTAGAAACAGAATTGGCAAACTATACTTCAACCAATTCAATCGGATTTTCAGATCTTCTCTAGCAATTACATTATTAGGTTCAATTGCTACGATTATGCCATTCCAGTCTAAAAGAAATTTTTCATAGGCTATTTTCTGATTCCCTCTATGAGTTGCATCAATACGAACAAAGCTTTTCGCCTTTTCGACCAAAACAAGTTCATCTTTAAAATAAGCCAAAAAATTCTGAGGTAAATCCACTATTTGTTCTTTCGAAACCCGTACTGCCGCATTCTCTATCGATAACAGATCTAAGGAGTCTGTTATAGCAAATAAGCTCGGATAATTAGGATGAGAAAGAAACAGATCTTTGAACTCATTCTTAATCTCTGCATACCTATTTATTTGTAGAAATTTTTGGACAATTTTTAACATGACTGGGGGTCTTATTTTTACTAACAACACTACAAATATTGCCGTTTTATTTCTAAAATAAGCGTCAAAAGCACACATTTTATCAATTATACTACATACAATTTATAAATTATATAAGTCACACTAAAGACAACAATCAATTGATTAATAGATAATTACACACAACAAAACTCCTCCAAAACTCGCAAAACCCAAATCTCGATTAAGCGTTTTGCTTTTTCTCTAGTTTTGATAAATCATTAACCTTAATACTTAAAAACATGACAAGTACTAAATTAAATTTCGGAGATTTTGCAAGTGAAAAATTATCTACAAACCAACAAAAAATGGTTCGAGGAGGAGACGGAACAGGTTCAACAACCGACCCTAAAGATCCAATAAAAGGACAAGGAAACGGATCTGTATAAGACGTGATAGGAAATGGTGATTTTGGCATTTCTAGACCAAAATTAAACTAAATATTATTCGCAAACTGAGCTGGAGATACTCCAGTTCTTTTGCGAAATGATTTGGCAAAAGAAACCGCATTCTTAAAACCTACACTTTCTGCAATAGCTTGTGTAGAATATTTACGATACATATGATTTGTAATCATTTCATTAATTACGTAGTTTATTTTAAGTTCATTAGAATACTCACCAAAAGATTTTCCGAATCTCTTATTTACTACATACGATAAATAAGTGGTATTGGTTTTAATTTTTTTCGCCACATATGGCAAAGTAAAATCAGTATTTAGATACTCTAATTTACTTTCTAACAGTAATAATTTTTCAACTATCTTATTTTCTTTGGCTTCGTCTATACTCAGATTGACATTCTCTTTCTTAGACGGAACATCTTCTTCTAGCTCAAGCAGTACAGGTTTTGGATCCCCCTGCTTCTCTAAATTGGCTTTAAACTCTTCAATTAAAGCATTCATTTTTTTATGTGCTTTGTTTTTATCTCGTATGTTTTTTATCAATAAAAATACAATTGCCATAAACAACAAAACATAGAATACCTTTAGTGCCCTATTTAAAAAGACATCATTTTTGTACTTTTCTTGAATGGAGGACATCTCATCTTCCAAATCATTTACACCTAATTTATAATTGACCTCTAAAACTTCATTATTAAGTTTCGTCTCGGACTTCTCATAATTATCTAAGTAGATTTTGGAATATTTATAGGCCAAATCCGGTTCCTTATATATATTATAAATTTTTGCCTGATAATAATTACTTCTCAAAAAAATGGGACTCGTAAGATTGGCAGCGGCTACAATCGAATCCACCTTCTTAAAAAAGACCAAGGCTTTGTCGTATTTTTTAGAAAAAAAATACAAATCTCCTAGGTTATAATTGGCCAGGCAAAGCTCTTCTTTTAAATCATTTTGTTGTGCAAAAAATAAAATATCATAGTAGGTCTTTTCCGCATTTTTCAAATCATCTTTCATGTAATATACATTACCTAAGCTGATTTTGGCATTGATTTTATTGTCTATAAATTTATCCGAATAGGTTATGGTTTTTTTATAAAAATAAGCAGCTGAATCAAGGAGATGCGGCCTACTTAAGTTCTTCATATAATAACTCTCATAAGAACTTCCTAAACTCAGATTAATATTACTTTTATTATTCAGTAACTGCTCTTTGGTATAAACCTCCTCGTTTTGATCAATAAAAGTTAATAGTTGACGTAAGCCTTTAATTGCCAATTGGTAATTCCCAACTTCTTGATTGATTAAAGCGGTGTTACTTTTGAATTTCACAACCTGTATAACATCTCCTATTTTTATAGCGAGTTTAATACCTTGTTGGTAGTTCTCTAGCGCCTTACTAAAATTACCTCTTTTCCATTCGATAAGTCCTCCATAATTATACAAATAAGACTTAAGCTGTATTTTATCTTTGGACTCGGGCATTTTATCCAAATACTTAAATGCTTCAGCATATCTTTCTTTAGATTGGACAACATCACCTTTTATCTGAAACAAATAAGACAAGGAACCATTTGCAAAAGCCAAATGTTTAAAATCATGAGATTTAATCATTTTATTAGCAAATACAATGGCACTGTCGACATTCGCATTGGCATTTAGTCGAATTTTATCTTGTAACAGCAAATACTCTCGTTCTGTAAGAGTATTCTCTTGTTGGGCAGACGTAGCATGCAGAACAAAAAAAAGTATAAAAGAGATGATTAGCCTCATTAAAATTGTTTTTGGAGTCTCAAAAATAGTTTATAAATTGACAATAAACTACTATTAATTCCCCTTATTACTATTTAGATTTTCTTTGCTTACGAAAATATAACAATTTATCTATTTTTTGTTATATTTATATTACGTAGATTTGTTTGTAAAACTATAAAAAAATGAAACCAGACTTATTTCAATCCCCAGATTATTACAACCTTGACGATTTGTTGACAGAGGAACACAAATTAGTTCGCGACTCTGCACGCGCGTGGGTTAAAAGAGAAGTTTCTCCTATTATTGAAGAATATGCTCAAAAAGCTGAGTTTCCTAAACATATTATAAAAGGTCTTGGAGAAATTGGCGGTTTCGGCCCCTATATTCCAACAAAATATGGAGGTGCAGGTTTAGATCAGATTTCTTATGGTCTACTTATGCAAGAAATTGAGCGCGGGGATTCTGGAATCAGATCCACATCTTCTGTTCAATCTTCCTTAGTAATGTATCCTATATGGAAATATGGAAATGAGGAGCAAAGAATGAAATACTTACCCAAACTAGCGACAGGAGAATTTATAGGTTGTTTTGGTCTAACTGAGCCCGATCATGGCTCTGACCCAGGAAGCATGATTACGAACTTCAAAGATATGGGAGATCACTACCTGTTAAATGGTGCCAAAATGTGGATTTCGAATGCCCCATTTGCCGATATCGCAATCGTTTGGGCTAAAGACGAATCGGGAAGAATCCACGGATTAATTGTGGAACGTGGCATGAAAGGTTTTACCACTCCAGAAACGCATAACAAATGGTCTCTACGTGCCTCTTCAACGGGAGAACTAATCTTTGACAATGTCAAAGTTCCTAAAGAAAATATTTTACCCAATAAGTCTGGTCTAGGAGCCCCCCTTGGTTGTTTAGATTCTGCTCGATATGGAATTGCTTGGGGCGCTATCGGAGCCGCAATGGATTGTTACGATACTGCTTTGCGTTATGCTAAAGAAAGAATTCAATTTGGTAAACCAATTGCAGGAACCCAATTACAACAAAAGAAATTGGCTGAAATGATCACCGAAATCACCAAGGCACAATTACTAACCTGGCGTTTAGGGGTTTTGAGAAATGAAGGAAAAGCGACCACTGCTCAAATTTCGATGGCCAAACGTAATAATGTTGATATGGCTGTCCATATTGCACGTGAAGCCAGACAAATGTTAGGCGGAATGGGAATTACCGGCGAATATTCGATCATGCGTCATATGATGAACTTGGAAAGTGTGATTACTTATGAAGGCACACATGACATACATTTGTTGATCACCGGAATGGATGTTACTGGTATTTCAGCTTTTAAATAATAAACGACTATTAAAATAAATACAAAATCAATATGAAAAGCTTCTTCTTGCCAAGAAGCTTTTTATCTTTGCAAAAAATCTAAGCAAATGAATATTGAAACTATACACCATAGCATTCAACCTCAAAAAGAGCAACTTCTAAAACATTCCCTATACAATAAAATTCAAAACATTGATGATTTACATCAATTCCTAGAAACACATGTTTTCGCGGTTTGGGATTTTATGTCACTTTTAAAAGCTTTACAAGCTAAACTCACTTGCACAACAACACCTTGGTTTGCTACAAAAAACCCTCAAACTAGATATTTAATTAATGAAATTGTTTTAGCCGAAGAAACGGATTTAAGTATTGACGGAAGAAGACAGAGCCATTATGAGATGTATATTGAGGCGATGGAAGATTGCGGAGCCGATACCACTAGAATAAATACCTTTTTGGATGAAGTACATTCACTTCACAATATTTTTGTTGCTATAAAACAAAGCACCCTACACCCTAACGTAAAAGCGTTCTTAGATTTTACCTTTAGAGTTATAGAGGAAGGTAAACCACATCAGATTGCTGCTGCTTTTACCTTTGGAAGAGAAGATTTAATTCCAAGTATGTTTACCGCCATTTTAAAAAACTTCCAAAAAAATCTACCCGATATTGATTTGAGCAAATTGCTTTATTATTTCGAAAGACATATCGAATTAGATGCTGACGAGCACGGTCCGATGGCCATGGAAATGATTACTGATCTATGTGAAGATGATGCTGAAAAATGGAAAGAAGTTGAAGAAATTTCGATTCTAGCTTTAGAAAAACGCATCGCACTTTGGAATGCCATAGAAGAAGAAATTTTGGCTAAAACACAAATGGCCTAAAAATCAAAACACCTTATTTAGCGGAACTATTTGTTGAAACCTAAATTCATCAAATAGTTCCGTTCTTATTTACACAAGGCCGAATACTATCTGTGTCAAAAACAGCGATACTAAAACAATCTATAACACCTTTACTTAAGTATAAAATCAAACACCACTCAAAATAAATATTTATAATGGAATTTTTAAAAACAACCGCTAAAGATATTGATGCTGTTTTCGCTATATACAATGAAGCAACCTCTTATCAAAAGACAGTCAACAACAAAAGCTGGAGAGGTTTTGAAAAAGCATTAATCGAAAAAGAAATAGCAGAAGACCGCCATTTTATCATTAAAGAAGGAGATGAAATAGCCTGTACTTTTGTGTTTACTTTTAATGATCTTATTATTTGGAAAGAAGCCAGTGCTGATCCAGCTGTTTATATTCATCGTATCGCTACCAACCCAAAATTCAGGGGACGTTCTTATGTCACCAAAATCATTGAATGGACAAAGGCCTACGCCAAAGAAAATGGAAAGACCTACATCAGACTAGACACACATAGTGGAAATGAAAGAATAAACAAATACTATATGAGCTGTGGTTTCGACTACAAAGGAATCAGTACCATCGAATGGACTAGCGAATTACCGGAACACTACAAAGAAGGTTCTTTTAGTTTGTTTGAGATTAAACTATAAACCCTATTAAAAAGACAAAATCCCTTATGAAATTTCATAAGGGATTTTTATTTATTCTTGCAGAGAGGATGGGATTCGAACCCACGATACAGTTACCCATATACTAGCTTTCCAGGCTAGCTCCTTCAACCACTCGGACACCTCTCTTTGTTGGTGTGCAAATAACATAAAAAAAAATGACTTAGAAAAACAAAATCACAATTCCTTTACATACTTTTTCTAAATTCTTCCATAAATAGTTTCACGGCCTTTTTCTGATACGCCCCTTCGATGGTTAACATAAACGATTCTCTCTTTGTGGGAACCCCTGTAATAGCAATTGCTTTCAAATTATCCCAGTCTTTTAGGGCTTTCTCGGTTACTACAGTAACCCAATCGTTTTCTTCCACCAATTGCAAAAGCGCATGAACAGCATTTAATTCAATAGCCACTTTAGGCTTCATATTGTTTTTCAAAAACAATTCATCGAGAAATTCTCGAGAGCTAAACCCTTTAGCAGGCAATATAAGGGTATACTCCTCAATTTTTTTAAAGGCAATCTTATCAAAAACAGCTAATGGATGCGTCTTTGAAACAGCCACGACCAAATTCGAGGTGAACAAAGGGATTTTCTGAATGGTTTCTTTTATCTCTTTGGAGGAGATAACCAAAACCAAATCCAATTCATTGTTCAGTAATTTATGCTCCAAAGGTTCGGTCGAGCCATATTCTACGACAATTTTTAGATTCGGATATCTTTTGGCAAACAGATTGACTATTGGTAAAACCAGTAGCCCAAAAATATAAGTAACTCCAATTCGTAATTCACCACCTATCATTTCATTCAAGTCCTCTATGGCTTGTTTACCATTCTGCACGTTTTCAATCACCTGTTTGGCATGAATTAAAAAAACAGCTCCTGCTTCTGTAAGCTGAACTTTTTTACCAATCCTTACAAACAGAGGCATACCTAGCTCTTCTTCTAACTTTTTTATTTGTTGAGACAAACCCGATTGGGTTACAAAGCACAACTCAGCCGCTTTGGTAAAGTGAAGAACTTCGGCCGTTTTAATAAAATACTGTAGTTGATAGATTTCCATATTAATAAGTTTTACTAATCATTATCAGTAAAATTATTAATTTTTCTAATGAAATCAAAATCCCGAACTTTGTAGAAAATAATAAGTATCATGTTTAAAGCGCTAAAATCAAAAAACTTCAAATTGTTCTTTTACGGACAATCTGTTTCTGTAATTGGAACCTGGCTTCAAAAAACTGCCGTAAGTTGGATGGTCTACAGCGTTACGGGTTCTGTTTTCTTGTTAGGACTAGCCACCTTTCTAAGCATGATTCCATCTTTGTTCCTGGCTCCCTTAGCAGGAAGTATTATTGGCCGTTACGATAGACATCGTGCTATGATTTTACTGCAGTCTATGGCCATGCTTCAAGCGGGTGCTTTAGCTTTATTAATCTACCTCAAAATATACAACATCAACTTTATTTTAGCACTAAGTCTAATTCAAGGAATCATCAACGCCTTTGATATGACTTGTAGACAAACCATGATGATTGATATAGTAGACAATAAAGAAGATCTACCCAATGCCGTAGCACTAAACTCTACCTTAAACAATTTCGCTCGAATTGCTGGTCCTGCCTTAGCCGGAATTATTTTGCACAACTACGGTGAAGACATCTGTTTTATTGGAAATTTCTTGAGTTATATTCCGGTTTTGATTTCTTTATTAATGATGAAAATCACACCTCATATTAAAGCCACAGACAAACTTAAAATGCTAGATGACTTTATTGAAGGCTTAGATTACGTTCGAAAAGAAACAGAAATGGCCAAAATGCTTTTAATGTTGATGTGTAGTAGTTTATTTGTCATTTCCTTCAATACTTTAATGCCTGTTTTTGCCAAAGACATTTTTAGTGGAAATGCTCAAACCTTTAGTTGGTTTGAAAGTGCAGCAGGAATTGGCTCTATCGTATCGGCAATATATCTAGCTAATCTTAAGAAATCAGACAACATGGGCAAAATAATGATTGCTGCGAGCTTATTATTAGGTTTTAGTATAATCATACTCGCCTATTCAAACAATCTAACTGTAGCCCTTATTTGCATGGCGTTAAGTGGTCTTGGTATGATGGCACAAACCTCATCCATCAATATTTATGTTCAGACCCAAAGTACCGTACAAATGCGCTCTAGGAGTATTAGTTACTATTTGATGGCTTATCAAGGAATGATTCCAGTAGGAAGTTTGATCATCGGATATGTGTCCCATATCATAGGAACCCGTCATACGGTAGCAATTCAGGGAGTAATTTGTATCCTATCGGTAATTGTCTATGTGTATTACAAAAACCACAAAACGGTGGAAGATTTAAATACTTGCCAAGTTCGTTATAAAAATTAATTCTTCACCCTCTTAGTCCCATAGCAATTTAACTTGAGCTGAAATGACTTAGGTCGTCTATTTAGAGTGAAATTTCCCCACGCAAAGCTGTTTCAAAAACTGTTTTGAACTCTCCTTGAGCAATAGGGTGTCCTAATAAATACATTAATTTTGTGATGGCCGCTTCTGTGGTAATATCTTTCCCTGAGATAACGCCTAAGGATTTCAATACGGTACTAGTCTCATACTGTCCCATATTAACACTTCCTCCTGAACATTGTGTAACATTAACAATATGTAAACCCGATTGAATTGCTTTGCGAATTAGGTTTAAAAACCAATCTTCAGTTGGCGCATTTCCAGCACCATACGTTTCCAACACTATCCCTTTTAAATCTGGAATTGCCAGAATCGCAGCCAAAACGGTTTCACTCATACCAGGAAACATTTTGATAATCGCTACATGATTGTCTAAGTTTTTGTGCACAATCAGTTGAGCATCCGTTTTTAAAGGAAGAAATAAATGTCTATTTAATTTTAGATGTACTCCAGATTCTACCAATTCAGGATAATTTGGAGCGGTAAAAGCTTTAAAGTGCTCTGCATTTACTTTAGAGGTACGATTACCTCGATATAATTTATATTCAAAATACAAACAAACTTCATTGATTACTGGTTTCCCATTTTCTTGAAGTGAAGCAATTTGAATCGCGGTAATTAAATTTTCTTTGGCATCGGTACGCAAGTCCCCTATTGGCAGTTGCGAGCCTGTAAACACCACTGGCTTAGCCAAATTCTCCAGCATAAAACTCAATGCAGAAGCAGAATAAGACATCGTATCCGACCCATGCAACACCACAAAACCATCAAAAGAGCTGTAACTTTCTTCGATAATCTCTGCAATCTTGGTCCACATCTCAGGATTCATATTCGATGAATCAATAGGCTCTTCAAAAGAAACCGTCTCAATCTCACAATCTAACTGCTTAATCTCTGGAATTTTCTGCAACAACTTACCAAAGTTGAACGCTTTCAGCGCTCCTGTCTCAAAATCTTTACTCATACCAATGGTTCCACCGGTATAGATTAAGAGTATTTTCGCCTTAGATGACATCGTTGTATTTTAATTTGTTTACAACAGGATTAGCATACATAGCCAAAAATCCTTGTCTTGTTACTGGATTATCACTTCCAATACGCATTTCTAAACGACGTTCAAATAGGGACTTTTCACTTTCTTTATATAAATGAGAAAATCTATCTGTACCGTTTAAGATATCGTAAGCAATAAAGTTAGTAGGCCATAAATGATAGTTTTTCAAAACTGCATCGTCTATTACCTGAGCCAAAGCCTGAATTTGTTTGTTTCCATTGTCGTTCTCTGCCATAATCTGATCAATCTCAGTATCCAACACGTCACCAACAGAAATATGTATTCTTTTCTTAGATCCCATTACACCACTTAAGATGGTCATGAAATCTTCATTTTTTTCTTTGATATAGACTTCATTGTTCGCCTCTGCCATTAATTGTGGCATCTTCAACACATCAGTCGGATCGTATTCATATGAAATAGAAACAGGAACAATCTTAAGTTTCTTAAAATAGTTCATCAAATTATCTTCATCACAGCCCATTCCAATCATCTTTAAAACGCCTGGATTGGTTTCATCATTTCCGTCTTTGGTACGACCTTCTCTTTGGGCAATCCAAACGGAACGATTTTCACGCATCAATAGATGTCCTATATATTCGGCTAATAATTTAGAGCTCTGCAACATCTCTCTTGGGGTTAAACCTCTTAACACCAAAAAGTTTCTATTTAGTTTGGCCAAAGTGCTCAAGAACGCTTTTTTAACTAAATTATCTCCAATTGCTGAAGCGGTCATCACCAAACCATGCTCGAACAAGCACACATTTAATAAGGTGGTATCTAAAAGAATGTCTCTATGATTTGAAACAAACAGATAAGAAGTATTTTTCTCTAATTTATCAAAACCTGAAGTCGTTAGTCCTTCTGAGCTTTTTTCAAGAACTTTTTGAATGGTATTATAAATAAAATTGCATTGAAAATCACGTATAGAATGTGTCTTCTTAAGTTGTTCTTTCCAAACTTCATCCTCTAATTCTGGAAAAGTAAAATTCATCATGGCTTTCATCATCGGATGATTAACTACACCATGAAGTGCTTCATTTATTTCGGAATCATAAAAAGGTCGAATGGCATCAAATCTCTGCTGCATTATAAATATCTATTTTAGTGGGCAAAAGAACAAAAAAAAAATCAAAGTAAACCAACTATTGGGTTAAATCCCAAAAACGTCTTTCGAATTTTGGGTGGTAATTGTAGCAATTTCGGCTTCTGAAACTCCATAAAGCTGAGCTAATTTTGCCACTACATTTACGAGATAACTACTTTCATTTCGCTTTCCTCTGTATGGAATTGGAGCTAAATAAGGAGAATCCGTCTCTAGTACAATATGTTTTAAATCGATTTGATTTAGAAACTGATCAATCTTTCCGTTTTTAAAAGTCACGACCCCGCCTATTCCCAATTTCATATTGTATGAAATTGCTTGCAGAGCTTGTTCGTGCGTTCCAGAAAAACAATGAAAAATCCCAAATAAATCTTCCGACTTTTCTTCTTCAAGTACTTCAAAAATTTCATCAAAAGCCTCACGGCAATGAATCACTATAGGTAATTTGTATTTCTTCGCTAGCTGAATTTGCTGTTTAAAGGCAATTTGCTGTTCTTTTAAATGTGTTTTATCCCAATACAAATCAATTCCGATTTCACCAACGGCATAGAACTTTCGCTTGGCTAATTCAGTCTCCACATGCTTGAGCTCTTCAAGATAATTATCTTTTACATACGTAGGATGCAACCCCATCATCAAAAACACATAATCAGGATAATTTTGCTCTAAATCGTACATCGATTGCGTTGCTGCAGCATCGATTGCGGGAATAAAAAAACGTGTCACGCCAGCGTTAATCGCTCTTTGCATCATGTCGTCACGATCTTGATCAAACTCCTCAGAGTAAAGATGTGTGTGTGTATCGGTAATAATCACTGTTGAATCCAAATTTGTATTTTAAAAACACAAATTTACGATATTAATAAAAACTATCCCAATACGATTAAAGGCATTAGCTTTTTGATAACATTTGCTTTATTTTTGATTTTCAATCGCAGCAAAAAATGAAAGATTTACACCAAATTCTCAAGAAAGAAAAGTACCGAAAAATCAAATTTAAAATCACTAAAACACAACATTTACTGATCAAAATCAAGATCAATGGTGTTTCTGGAAACTTCATCTTAGACACTGGAGCTTCTAATTCCTGCGTTGGATTTGAGAGCATAGAGCGTTTTGAACTAGCGGCTAAAAACTCTAAAACCAAAGCATCTGGCGCTGGAGCCACTGGAATGACCACACAAATTTCAGTACACAACCATCTTCAACTGGGTCGCTGGAAAAGCCTCGATTTTAATATCGTTATTTTTGATCTTTCTCATGTAAATGAAGCCTTGAAATCACACAAGGCTAAAGCTGTTCATGGTATTATAGGCGCGGATGTTTTACTGGAAGGTAAAGCGATCATCGATTATTTCAATCACTATTTGTACTTGAAACAATTGTAACTTCTGAATTTCTTGACAGACCTCCATAAAAAAATCCCAAACTCCTTTTACGGAATTTGGGATTTTCAATCTAAAATTAAATCAATTAATGGGTATGTTTAGGATTATAACCGTCTTCACTTAATTCTGCTGGTGTATAATCAGCAAACATTTCAGTTTCGTAATCGATTTTCTCTCCTTTTGAGAACTTATGAATGATTTTTTCCATGATATTATAGATCACAGGAACTACGATCAAGGTTAAGAATAAGGAAGAAATTAATCCACCGATAATTACCCAAGCCAAACCGTTTTTCCACTCTGCTCCTGCTCCTGATGCTAATGCAATTGGGAACATACCAAATACCATCGCAATAGTGGTCATCAAAATTGGACGCAAACGAGCGTGATTGGCTTGAATTAAGGCGGTTCTGATTGATTCTCCTGCTGCTCTTCGTTGGTTGGTGTAATCCACCAGCATGATCGCATTCTTACACACCAGACCAATCAACATGATAATACCTAAAATTGTAAAGATGTTCAATGAATTATTAGTCAAAGCCAAGGCTAACATCGCACCAATAAACGAAAGTGGAATCGCAAACAATACCACAAACGGGTGAACAAAACTATCATACAAACTCACCATTACTAGGTAAACCAAAATAATAGCCGCAAGTAAAGCGATACCCAATGTACCAAATCCTTCAGATTGGTTTTCCATATCACCACCCCAGATATAGTTCACTCCAACTGGTTTTTTAAGTTTATCTAATTTTTCTTGCCATTGTGCAACAATTGTTCCTGAAGGAACTCCAACGTTTTGTCCTTTTACCGTTACCGAAGCCGATTTGTCTCTACGCTCTAATTGGCTAGGTCCTGATCCTTCCGTAATATCAGCAAATTGAGACAATTTAATTTGTTGCCCTGCTGCATTTATAAAAATTAGACTACTCACATCCGTAATACTTTTTCTATCAAAAGCATTGTATCTGATATTAATATCGTATTCGTATTCTCCTGCTCTGTATTTACCATCAGTATTTCCACTAAAAGCCGTTTGCATCGTTAGACCAACCGTTTGAAGAGATAAGCCTAATGCAGCCATCTTATCACGATCTACCTTTACATTGATCTCAGGATTTCCGTCTTCAACAGTTAATTTAATCTCTGTTGTTCCAGGAATGGTACGCAACTCAGCCTCAGCTAATTTAGCAAACCCCATTGCTGCTTCTGTTGAAGGACCTGTTACAATTAACCCTAAAGTAGCATCCTCTGCTGTACCTAAAATACCAACTGGAACCGTTTTAACCTTTGCACCAACAAGTACTTTCTCTAGTTTACGTTTGATTTTGGCAGCATAAACAGAGGCGCCATCCGTACGGTCTTTTTGATCGATCATTTTTACGTTAATCTCCGCTTTGTATGCAGTCGCTTGTGAGGCTCCAAAACCTTCACTGGTTTGACCTACTGTCGTAATTTGACTGTGAACGTATTCTTCTCCTTTTAAGTAAGCCTCGGCTTTTTGCGTCATAAAGTTGGTCTGTTCAAGCGAAGCATCTTTCGGCATTTCGATTTGAACCAAAAACTCTCCACTATCAGAAGCAGCGAAAAACTCACCTCCGATAAAACCACCACCCATTAATCCTATAGTAGATCCAAAGAACAATACCAGAACTACGGCAAGCGTTTTAATATAATGATCCAAACACCAAGTCAACAGATGAGAAACCCAGTCCGTAAAACGAGTTAAATAACTTTCAAAACCAAGAATAATTCTTCCAAATAGGTTCTTTCCTTCAATATGCTCTAATTTACCATAACGAGAGGACAACCAAGGGATAATAGTAAAGGAAGCTAAAAGTGATAATAAAGTGGATATAATTACCGTAACACAAAATTGTGTAATGATATTAGAAACTAATCCAGAACTCATCGCAATAGGCAAGAATACCACCACAATTACCAAGGTAATCGAAGTTACAGTTCCACCGATTTCTGCCGTTCCATCATAGGACGCACGAATTCTGTTTTTACCCATTTCCATGTGTCGGTAAATATTCTCCAGTACCACAATCGCATCATCCACTAGAATACCTACCACCAGAGACAATCCTAATAAACTCATTAAGTTCAAGGTATACCCCATGAAGTAAATACCGATAAAGGTTGCAACTAAAGAGGCAGGAATAGAAACCATTACAATCAGTGCGTTTCGAATACTGTGCAAGAAAAATAACATTACAAATGCCACTAATATTACTGCAAAGAATAAATCGTGTACTACCGAATCAGCCGCTTCTAAAGTAAAAACAGTACTGTCTTTTGCTACTTCTAACTTTAACTGATTTACCTTATAATCTTTTTCAAGAACAGCAATTGTCTTTAACAAATGCTCACTTACCGCTACGGCGTTGGCATCAGATTGTTTTACGATTTGTAAAACAATCGCACTTTTTTGATCCACACGGGATATTTTCTCAGCAATTTTTTGCGTGTCTTGCACATCGGCAATATCACGTAAACGAATTTGAATTCCGTTTTTAGAAGAAACCACCAAGTTTCTTAGTTCTTCAACACTTTTATATTTACCCGCTAAACGAATTAATATTTTTTGCTCACGAGTTTGAATGTTTCCTGTTGGGAAATCTAAATTCGAAGTCAAAATATTTTGTTGTACCTCTGGAACAGATAGTCCATACCCTTGCATTTTAATCGCATCAAGATTTACTTGAATCTCACGCTCCGAACCTCCAATGATATTTACCTGTGCTACCCCTTGTACTCGAGATAAAATAGGGGCTATTTTTTTGTCAATTAAGTCATAAAATGCTGCCTCATCCATTTTCCCGTTGGCGCCCAAGGTCATAATCGGTAAATCACTCAAGGAGAATTTAGTCAATGCCGGGGTCTTAACGTCATCGGGTAAATCACTGATAATCGCATTGATCTTACGCTGCGCATCATTCAATGAAAAATCGACTTTTGCATTTGATGTCAGTGTAATCGATACAATAGACAAACTTTCGTACGATTTGGAGTCAATTTTCTTGACGTTCTCTAAGGATGCAATCGCATCCTCTATTTTCTTAGTCACTGTATTTTCCACCTCACTTGGAGAAGCTCCAGGATAAACGGTAGAAATAGTAATAACATTTTGTTCAAATTTAGGGATCAACTCATAACCTAATTGGCTATAGCTGAACAATCCACCAAGTGTTAGAATTGTAAACAGTACAATGACTAACGACGGACGTTTTATGGATATTTCGGCTAATTTCATATATGTTTCTTCTTGATTATTAAAATCAATTATTTAATAATTTCTACTGTATTACCGTCTTGCAAGTTAATTTGACCTGTAACCACTACAGTTTCACCATCAGTTAATCCGTTGATCACTTCAACTTGATCTCCCAAAATTCTTCCTGCAGTTACTTTTCTTAGTTTAGCGATACCATTTGCAACTACAAAAATTTCGTTACTGCTCACACTTCCTACGAAAGCATTTCTAGGCACAACCATCATGTTTTGTTTTTGTTGGTTGGAAGCAAAATTTGCCGTTCCGTACATACCTGCTTTTAGGTCATTGCTTACATTGTTTGTGATTTCAATTTCCACTGGAAAACTCAAAGACTCATCTGCTTTTGCCGCAATAAAAGTAATTTTACCTGAAAACGTTTTATCAGGATAAACGCTTGCCGTTACATTAATAACCTGTCCCTTTTTTAAACTAGCTACTTGATTTTCATTTACTGTAACTACTAATTTCAATTTAGAAACGTTTACAATATCAAACAATGCAGTGGCTGGCATTCCCGTCAAGATAGATCCTGGCTCAATATATTTTTTATTGATAAATCCATTGATTGGCGCTTTTACTCTAGTATCCCCAACATTAATTCTAGCTTGTTTTAAACTAGACTCTGCATTGGTTAAAGCCAATCTTGCTTGATCTAATTGTTGCTTAGTAACACCACCGGTTTTAAAAGCATTTTCATATCGGCTATAATCCGATTTTGCATTTTGATAAACGGCTTGTGCCTGTTGTGCATTTACATCAATAATATCACCACGCATAGTCAAAAGAGTTTGCCCTACTCTTACATAGTCTCCTTCTTTAACTAAAACACTAATAACTTTTCCTGATTTTTCAGCAGAGAAAGTCAGTTCTTGAGTAGGTTGGAAATTTCCATTGGCTACAAAATCCAATGCCACTTCTTCGGTTTTAACCGCAGCAACTTTTACGGACACAGCAGCATTTTTCTCTGCTACTATATCTGTTTTTTCTTTATTCTCTTTCTTATTTTTATTTAAGACAAATCCAATCAGAGCCAATGCTGCAATTATGATTACGATAGTTATAATAGTTTTCTTCATTTTGTTTAATTATTTGATAAGAGTTTTAAGTTCGCCTTTTGATTTGATTAATGCTATTTCGGCAATTTTATAATCTAAAATTGCTCTGGTATAATTATTTTGAGCTTCAATCGATGCATTTTCAGCATCCAATAAATCGGTTAATGATGCCAATCCTTGAAGATAATTGTTTTTAATATTACTTAAAATCTCGCTAGCCAATCGCATATTTTCTTTTTGATTCTCAATCGTAACTAGATTATTCTCAATTTGCGTCATCGCATTTTTATAATCCAGATCAAGCGAAAGTTTGGTATCTTTAATATCTTCCTGTAGTGTACGGATACTCACATCAGCTTGTCTCACTCTTGAACGCGTTCCAAAACCTGTGAAAATAGGCACCTTTAAATTCAATCCAATTCCCGAATAATCTGACCAATAAACCCCCGATGATGGTTTCGCAAAAAGAGGCATTTCTGGACCTTGACCGATATAGTTATATCCCGCACTTAGCGAAAGTGTTGGGTAATATTCTGCTTCAATAGATTTCTTTTTGAATCCTAATAGCTCTTCTTGTTTTCTCAACAACAAATACTCTGTTCTGTTTTCTACATTTGGCATTTCAGTTAAGGCAGCAGGAGTAACTTCAAATTCTTCTCTAGGAATTTCGATTTGAGATTCGATAGGCATCCCCATATAAAATTTCAACGCATTTTCTTGCAATTGAATTTGATTTTTGATTTGTTGACGCTCAGTGCTAATGTTCGACATTTTCACGATAATACGATCTAGATCTATTCTTTTAGCTAGGCCATTATCAAATTGCCCTTTTACAATGTCACGCACTTTAGTTGTATTGACATAATTGCTATCCAACAAAGTCAATCTTTCGCGTTGTACATACACTCCGTAGTAACTATTGGCTACTCTTTCAATTACTTGTTCTTCTGTTAATTGATCGTTTATTTGATAAAATTCACGTGTAGTTCTTGCCGCTCTCAATCCAGTAAAAACAGCCTGATCAAACAAGGCTTGCGTCAATGAAACTCCAGCTCCTGAAGTCCATTTTTGACCAAAAGTCGCTTGAATAGAAGTTCCTGGTTGCCCAAAAGACCCTCCATCGATAACGCTTGTTTGTAAAATAGGGTTGTACGTTAAATTTCCATTCCCTGTGATTTGAGGCAAGGCTCTAGAGCGCACTTCTTGAATTTGGTACTCACTATTTTCAACCTGTAATTTTGCCTTCTTTGCGGTAGCTTTATTTTCCAGCGCATAAGTAAGAGCATCTTTTAAGCTTAAGACTTTAACTTGTGCATTGGCTGAGAGGCCAATGGTGCACAAAAATATAAGAATGATTCGTTTCATAGATTCTAAATTGATAATTAAGTAGTAATTCTTTTAAGTTGTTTTTCTAATTCGACTATTCCTTCCGGTGTTGCCATGGCTCTAGTGTGATACTCCAAGGCTTCCAATTCGATTTTTTGAGCTTCCCTTTCTGAAACCGTGTTTTCGTTAATATGGAAAATCAATGTGTAATAAAACTTCACGTAGACCTCTATATTTAAATCCTCACGATAGAGTTTCTCGCGAATTCCTTTTTGAATATTCTCACTAAAATATTGGCTACATTGATCAATTTCGTTCGTTAGAACATTTTGATAGATCTCTGGATAGTGCTTTTTAAGCTGATAAATAGGCGATGTGTCTGCGTTGTTTTTAAACATATCACGGAACATTTCTCTGATTTCGAAGTTTTCATGAATCGCATTAAGATTCTTCGCTACAATAGTATCAATAACTTCATGCACCTGTGCATGAACTGTTGCGGTACTTTCTCCTATTAAAACTTCTTTATTACAGAAGTATTTATAAATCGTTTTTTTCGAAATACACATTTCACTGGCAATATCATCCATCGTAACACTTTTAAAACCCAGTTTTAAAAATAACTCACTTGCTTTGGATATAATTTTATCTTTCATCTTTGTCTTTCAAATTGTACTATACCTATACCGGTTACACTATTACTCTAAAAAAGCTTCCCATATAGTTTTAATAATTTTATCTTTCTTCACTTTCCAAGATTTATATACTAAATTCTAAATTAGCTATAAGCTTAATATCTCTACCCAAGGCCAAACCTCCATTTTGATTAAAGGAGTTATAAGCCAAACCAAAATCTTGACGTTTAATATCTCCTTTGATTTCAAAGGCCACTTTCTTCTGGCCATTATAAGAATTCACTCCGATGAATTCTGCATCAAACTCGACCACTTTAGTCACATCTTTAATCGTTAAGTCACCTTTGAAAAAATTGATATTGTGATTCACTTTTTGAAAAGAAGTCGATTTAAAACTGATAATAGGATGCTCATTTACATCAAAAAGATCTTGAAGCTGTAAATACGTATCAATTTGCTGGAAACTATCATTTTTGTTATTGATATCTAATGAAAATTCAACAGAGGCATCCTCGATTTCGTTATCTTCAATACTTACATAACCATCAAATTTATTTGTAGTTCCTCCCATATAGGCAATGATCGAATGTCTCATTTTAATTAAAACATCAGATTGGCTCGAATCTAGGGTCCATGTTGTCTTCATAAATCAATGGTTTTGTTTAAGTTATCAATCCTTTTAAATCATTCAAAAACAAGATTTTGAATCCTTCAAGATTTTTTTTTGATGGTGCAAATATAGACAGGAAACTCGAAACACCAAAAAAGTTTCCAAGTTTTTTTACAACAAATTCTAAAACACTCAAAATGAGTCTTATTAAAGTGTAATTTTAAATCTTAACGTGTATTAAATTTTTAAGCAAGAAATAATTCATAATTGAATTGTATCTTTGGGGCTCGCAAATCAGATTTACATTTTATGCACGATATTAGTCAGTACCAAGATTTTTTTATTAGTTATTTAAAAGACCAGAGTATAAACAAAGAGCCCAAAACGCTATATGACCCCATTGAATATATTTTAGGCCTTGGCGGAAAACGCATGCGTCCGGTACTGACACTAATGACTTCAGAAGTTTTCGACACTCCTTATAACGTTGCTCTTCCAGCAGCAATGGCTGTGGAAGTATTTCATAATTTCTCACTTGTTCACGATGACATAATGGATGATGCTCCTTTGCGAAGAGGACAAGAAACTGTTCATGAGAAATGGAATACCAATACCGCTATTCTTTCTGGTGATGCCATGCTAATCTTAGCTTATCAGTATTTCGAACAATACGAACCCACTGTTTTTAGAGATTTAGCAAAATTATTTAGTAAAACGGCCCTGGAAGTTTGCGAAGGACAGCAATATGATGTTGATTTTGAAGAAAGAAACAATGTCACCATTGCCGAATACTTAAAGATGATTGAATATAAAACAGCTGTTTTAGTTGCTGCTGCCATGAAAATGGGTGCTATTGTCGCTAAAACCACCGAGAAAGAAGCTGATTTAATTTATGATTTCGGACTAAATTTAGGATTAGCCTTCCAACTTCAAGATGACTTTTTGGATGCCTTTGGCGACCCTGAAACCTTTGGCAAACAAGTGGGTGGTGATATTATCGAAAATAAAAAAACCTATCTATACCTAAAAGCTTTGGAATTTTCGACTGCTGAAAAAGGAGCAGAATTGCAAAAAATATTCAATTTACAATTAGAAGACAATACCACTAAAATTGAAACTGCAAAAACCATTTTCAACGAATCCGGTGCTTCAAAAGCAACACAGGAAGCCATAGAAATGTACACCTATAAAGCATTTGAGACCTTAGAAAAAATGGATATCAACGCCGAAAAGAAAAACATTCTAAGAACTTTTGGTGAAAACTTAATGGGAAGAAAGGTTTAAAACAGCAAGCATAAAAATCAATCCCACACATTGAATTGATTTTTTACTAACGCCATTGAAATTTAAGAAATATGTATATTACGCCATTAAATAGCGATCTATTATTTGAAGAAGCCCAAAAGGAATCTTTGTATCTCGATTTGATCGTACAAATCAATAAAGATTTCAATTTGGCCAATGAAGGAATAGATTTCCCGATGAGTATTTCTCCCGAAGAATTAAAGATCCAACTTCACGAAAAAATATACCGCATGATTCAGTACAAGTTTGCTGAATACCTGAACCTGCTCTATATTATTGATGTCTCTGAAAGTGAAATAAAAAAACTAGACGGATCTGATTTAGTTATTCTAGCCGAACAGGTTTCGTTTTTAATCTTAAAAAGAGAATGGCAAAAGGTTTGGTTCAAAAACTTTTACAAATAAAAACCTCTTAATAGCGTCATCCTTAATAGGTCAGAGCCCTCTTTAAAAATAAACTCTCACAAAAGGCATAAAGGCGGAACCGTATAGACTTCTATCATTATCAAACAAAACATCGTAACGCGCTCCGATGGTCACGTTACCTGCGCGATAACCTGCACCTAAATATAAGGCCGTATTCCAATAATCATCCGAATAACTCCCTCTATTATTATTGGCTTTGTAATTTGTATTGACTCTTACTTGCTCTAATTCGGCCGATAACTGAATTTCTGGAATCGGATTGACCAACCCAACCAAACTGCCCCCATATACAGTAGAAGTATAGTAATTTCTAGAAGATAAATAACCAAACTGCAATCCACCACCAAGCGCTACCACTTCATTAACATTATAAATTGCACTTGGCATTACCGAAATATCCGTATAGCCCGAACCTATCCCCAAACCAACACTTCCTCCAAACTGAACTTTCTCCCAAAAATGATTTTTATTGTCAATTACATACTTTTGCTGCGCTATTGCAGAAGTAGAAAACAAGACGACCAAAATCATAAAAAAACGATTGAAAACGATTGAAATTTGAATTTTATTCATAGCTGGGTCTATTTTTAACAAATTTTTACGTAAAAGTACGCAAAAAAAAGATCTTAATAAATGCGTTTGTTGTACTTTTGCCTTTCTATTTAACAAAAAGTATATTCACTAATATTATGGATAGGTTTTCATTTTTAAATGCAGCGCATACAGAGTTTTTCGCCCAATTATATGATCAATATTTAATAAATCCAGATAGCGTTGAGCCAAGCTGGAGAAGTTTTTTTCAAGGTTTCGACTTTGGAATGACTACTTATAATGACGAAAATCCTGTTCAGCAAATTGTTGAATTTGCCGCTAACAATACAGACTGTAGTCTCGTTTCCGAAAAACTACAAAAAGAGTTCAATGTTTTAAAACTAATTGATGGCTACCGTTCACGTGGTCATTTATTCACTAAAACAAATCCAGTTCGTGATCGTAGAACATCATCGCCAACTTTGGATCTTGAAAATTTCGGACTAACTACTGCAGATCTTTCCACAGTTTTTGACGCAGGTCAAGTAATCGGATTTGCTCCAAGCACCTTACAAGATATTATAAATCGCCTTAAAGCGATTTACTGCCAACATATTGGTATTGAATATATGTATATCCGTAATCCTGGCGTTGTAAAATGGGTACAGGATAAAATAGGTGTTAATGACAATCAACCTAACTTTTCTTCTGAAGAGAAGAAAATTATCTTAAATAAATTAAATCAAGCCGTTTCTTTTGAAAACTTTTTGCATACAAAATATGTAGGACAAAAGCGTTTTTCATTAGAAGGTGGTGAATCGATTATCCCTGCTCTAGACGCTTTGATCGAACAAGCTGCTGAAAAAGGTGTTGAACAATTCGTTATGGGAATGGCACACCGTGGTCGTTTGAACGTTT
This sequence comes from Flavobacterium sp. OHVDL-2026-0007, assembly GCF_059882335.1. NCBI lineage: Bacteria > Pseudomonadati > Bacteroidota > Flavobacteriia > Flavobacteriales > Flavobacteriaceae > Flavobacterium > Flavobacterium sp. OHVDL-2026-0007. The sequence continues at coordinate 3,440,022 of NZ_CM187612.1, read as the reverse complement.
TGGCAAACATTTTTGGTAAATCGACTCAAGATATTTTTGGTGAATTTGACGGTAAGGATTACGATCAAGAATATTTTGATGGTGACGTAAAATACCACTTAGGTCTTACAGCTGACAAAAAAACAAGAACGGGAAAAAACATCAATATCAATTTAGCTCCGAACCCTTCTCACTTAGAGACTGTTGGTGCTGTAATTGAAGGAATCACTAGAGCCAAACAAGAGAAATATTATCCTCATGATATTTCAAAGGTATTGCCTATTGCCGTTCACGGAGATGCTGCTATTGCAGGACAAGGTATTTTGTATGAAATCATCCAAATGTCATTACTTGAAGGATACAAAACTGGAGGTACCATCCATATTGTAATTAACAATCAGGTTGGTTTCACCACCAATTACCTAGATGCGCGTTCGTCTACTTATTGTACTGATGTTGCCAAAGTAACATTATCACCAGTATTACACGTAAATGCTGATGACGCTGAAGCTGTTGTACACGCAATATCTTTCGCATTAGATTACAGAATGAAATTTGGTCGCGACGTATTTATCGATCTATTAGGGTATAGAAAATACGGTCACAACGAAGGAGATGAGCCTCGTTTTACACAACCAGTTCTGTACAAAATCATCGCAAAACACAAAAATCCTAGAGACATTTACGCAGAGAAATTATTATCTGACGGTATCATCAATGCTACTTACGTAAATGCACTAGAAAAAGAATACAAATCTACAATGGAGGAGAATTTAGAAGCTTCTCGTAAAAAAGATTTGACCATCATTACTCCATTCATGAAAAACGAATGGGACGGATTTGTGCAAGTAACAGATACGCAAATGCTTGAAAATGTAAATACTTCATATCCTAAAGAAGGCCTTACTGCTATTGCAACTGCGATTTCTAGCTTACCACAAGACAAGAAATTCATAAGCAAAATTCAGAAATTAATTAACGACAGAAAAACAATGTTCTTCGATACCAATCTATTAGATTGGGGAATGGCAGAACATTTAGCTTACGGTTCGTTATTACGTGAAGGTTATGATGTTCGTATTTCTGGTCAAGATGTTGAACGTGGAACTTTCTCTCACCGTCATGCTGTTGTAAAAGTGGAAGACTCCGAAGAAGAAGTTATTCTAATCAACAACCTTGAAGGTAAAAAAGGAAATTTCAATATTTACAATTCGCACTTATCAGAATATGGTGTTTTAGGATTTGATTATGGATACGCATTAGCTAGTCCAAATACCTTAACTATTTGGGAGGCTCAATTTGGAGATTTCTCAAACGGTGCTCAAATCATGATTGACCAATATATCTCCTGTGGTGAAGACAAATGGAACAACCAAAATGGTATTGTTTTATTATTACCTCACGGATACGAAGGTCAAGGTGCTGAACACTCTTCTGCAAGAATGGAGCGTTATTTACAATTATGCGCTAGACAAAATATGTATGTTGCAGATTGTACAACGCCAGCCAACTTCTTCCACTTGTTGAGAAGACAAATGAAGACAAAATTCCGTAAGCCGCTTGTGGTATTTACACCAAAAAGTTTACTACGTGATCCAAGATGTGTCTCTACAGTTGAAGAATTAGAAAACGGAAGTTTCCAAGAAACTATCGACGATAATACTGTAAACAAAAAAGAGGTTAAAACATTGGTTTTCGTTACTGGTAAATTCTACTATGATATCGTAGCTGAAAGAGAAAACAACGGAAGAAATGATGTTGCTGTTGTTCGTATTGAGCAATTATTCCCTTTCCCTGTAGATCAAATCAAAGAAATCATTGCACAATATCCAAATGCTGATGATTACGTTTGGGCACAAGAGGAACCTAAAAACATGGGAGCTTACAGCTTTATGTTAATGAACTTCGACCTAGTGAAGTGGAGATTAGCTTCATTGAAAGCGTACTCTGCACCAGCCTCAGGAAGTTACACACGTGCGAAACGTCGTCATGCAGATGCTATTAGAATGGTTTTTGATAAAAATTTATTCCGATAAACCAAGACACTATTTCATGCTGTACACCAGCTCATTTTAAAAAAGGAGCTTTACGCAGTAGAACAAAACAAACAAGTTCTTTTTAGAACAATTAAAATATAAATTCATAATTTAAAATAACACGACATGATTTTAGAAATGAAAGTCCCATCACCAGGGGAATCAATAAAAGAAGTTGAAATTGCAACATGGTTAGTAAAAGACGGAGATTATGTAGAAAAAGATCAAGCTATTGCTGAAGTTGATTCAGACAAAGCTACTCTTGAATTACCAGCTGAAGCAAGTGGAATCATTACGTTAAAAGCAGAAGAAGGCGATGCAGTAGCTGTAGGAGCTGTTGTATGCTTGATTGATACTAGTGCAGCAAAACCTGCCGGAGATGCTCCTGCACCAGCAGCAGCTCCAATTGCGGAAGCTCCTAAAGCGGAAGTAAAAGCAGAAGCTCCAAAAGCAGCTCCTGCTCCAGCAGCAACTTATGCTTCTGGAACTCCTTCTCCTGCAGCGAGAAAAATATTAGACGAAAAAAACATAGCACCAGCAACTGTTTCAGGAACTGGTAAAGCTGGAAGAATCACCAAAGAGGATGCTGTAAACGCCGTACCTTCAATGGGAACTCCAACAGGAGGAAACCGTGGTTCAGAACGCACTAAATTATCAATGTTACGTCGTAAAGTAGCAGAGAGATTAGTTGCTGCTAAGAATGAAACAGCAATGTTAACGACTTTCAATGAAGTTAACATGACGCCAATCAACTTAATTCGTAACGAATACAAAGATGCTTTCAAAGCCAAACATGGAGGTCTTGGTTTAGGTTTCATGTCTTTCTTTACAAAAGCAGTTACAAGAGCTTTAGAATTGTATCCTGATGTTAACTCAATGATGGATGGTGATTATAAAGTAGCTTATGATTTCGCTGATATCTCTATCGCCGTTTCAGGACCAAAAGGTTTAATGGTTCCTGTAGTTCGTAATGCTGAAAACTTAACTTTCCGTGGAATTGAAGCAGAAATTAAAAGATTAGCACTTAGAGCTCGTGACGGTCAAATTACAGTTGACGATATGACTGGTGGAACTTTTACCATTACTAATGGTGGTGTTTTTGGAAGTATGTTAAGTACACCAATTATCAACCCTCCTCAATCAGGAATTTTAGGTATGCACAATATTATTGAGCGTCCAATTGCTGTAAACGGTAAAGTAGAAATTCACCCAATGATGTACGTAGCACTTTCTTACGACCACAGAATCATCGACGGACGTGAGTCAGTTGGTTTCTTAGTTGCGGTGAAAGAAGCTTTAGAAAATCCAGTTGAATTATTGATGAATGGCGATGCTAAACGTGCTTTAGAATTGTAATTCTTATCATTCTCAAAATAAATCAAAACCTGTTCATTCATTTGAACAGGTTTTTTTTTGCTTCCAAACGACCAGAGTCCTTTACTAAATAAGTATTTCCTGTTCCAATATCCCTTCTCTTGCAGTTTAATTAACTTTATTTAGAATAAGTAAGAATAGTTTGTTTTATTGCTTTTCATAACATAAATTTGTGCTATTAAAATCAATTCTAAATAACTTGAAGCTAAAATTGACCAATACACTCAAAGTACACAACATGCCAAGCGAAGAAATTTATCATGGCTGGTCCACCCTACATTCGAAAGTACTTAGCGCTTTTGCTACAAGTTTCACCTTTAAATGCTAACCAACCCCAAAAAAGTCATGATAACAGTAGCCAGCCTTTTCGTTTTCTCCTCTTTTTATACCCTATACTACACGTCCAAAAGGGCTCTATTGTCGTATGATTACCGTATTGAAAAATGGATACAAAGAAACCCCAGACCAACCAAAATTATAAGTGCAGGATTACTGCTTTTAGCCTATGTATTATGGCTTTTTAGTACTGCTTTGGGTACGGCTACTTTGCTTTTCTTAATTCAACTTATGACCATCGGTAGTTTGATTGTTATCCTGACACCTTTAAAAGTGATCTCGAGCAAAGCAATAGTAGTACTATTTGCAATGGCCGAACTTTTAGAATTTTACTACTGCTAATCCCACTATTTGACCTTCCTAAAATATGCCGGCAAATCCAAAATACCTAACCCAATCCAAATGGCAACGTTTTGCCAAAATAACAGCTGCCCTTGTTGGAGGTTATTTCGTTTCAATCAGTTTTCACCTCGCATTGGCCTCTTGCTTCAATCCTGCTAATATCATTATCACCATGGCTTTTAGCGGATTTATTCTTTGGGTTGTTTTAATGATTGTAGCATTTTTAGCAAAAAACGGTTGGAAAATATGGAGCATTTACCTCTTATTGACTAGTATTTTTTGCAGCATTATATATCTTCTACAAACCTATAACCCTATTACGACCTAAAGTATGAATAATCGCAACTATAACATCTATTTTCATACGCATACCGTAAGTGGCATTGTGATCAGTGTGGTCTTGTTCGTCATATTCTTTGCCGGATCCTTTTCCTTTTTCAGGGATGAAATCATCAATTGGGAACGTAGTGAATCAGTCAACATCACCAAGAATATTCAACTAGACTACGATAAAGCACTACTCCATTTAGACAAAGAGTATACTTTACAAGGAAGAAATATCTCCATTTCTAAAAACAGTGTAGAGAGAAGGGTAAACATTTACCTAGAAGGAACAGCCGACACTCTAGCCCCGGCCAAATTAAAAGAAAGCGCTTTTTTTTATTTAGACACCAAAAACCTTAAAACGTACACTTACGAAAACTCCTATTCGTTAGGTGAATTTTTATATCGCCTACATTTTCTTGCTCAAGTACCCTATCCTTTTGGCTATTATCTTTCGGGGTTTGTCGCCCTATTTTTTCTTTTTGCAATCATAACAGGGGTTCTATTGCATTGGAATAAAATCGTAACCAACTTTTTCATTTTTAGACCAAAAGAAAAATTAAAGACCCTATGGACAGATGCCCACACCTCCTTAGGGATGATCGGCCTGCCTTTTCAGTTTGTCTACGCTGTTACAGGAGCCTTTTTTATGATTAAGTTACTCATCGTGACACCCAGTGTAATAGCTCTTTACAAAGGAGATCAGAACAAATTATATAAAGATCTAGAATATACGGATCCAACCTATAAATGGACTAATAAAAAATTAGCCACTCCCTTTAGTATTGACCAATTAGTCGCTACAGCCAAAAGCAGTTGGAACGATTTTGAAATCACTCGTGTTTACATACAAAACTACGGCGACGCCAACATGCATGTTTTGGTAGAAGGCGAACTAAAATACGACAAAAAATTCACGGGAATTGGAAAAGTAATCTATAAGGTTGCCAATGGTAGAGTCGTTGCTCAAAAAGACCCCTTAACCCAAACGACCTATCTCGATGTGGTGAAGAACGTTTTATACCGAATTCATTTTGGTGATTATGGCGGATATGCACTCAAAATAATAAGTTTTGTTCTTGGTATCATCACTTGTTTTGTCATTATCTCCGGTGTAATGATTTGGCTTGTTGCACGAGACAAGAAAAACATGCCCGAAAACAAACGTCGTTTTAACGAAGCTGTTGTGCGCATCTATTTGGCCATTTGTTTGAGCATGTATCCCATTACCGCCTTGGCCTTTATCGCAACGAAAGTATTTCATCCCCTTGGACAATCCAATATCTATTCCCTCTATTTCATAGGTTGGTTGACATTGGCCCTCTTTTTCATACTAAAAAAGAACAATGCTTTCACCAATAAATTCAGCTTAGTATTGGGCAGTATTTTAGGCTTCCTTATTCCTGTAGCCAATGGAATCTGCACAGGAAACTGGTTCTGGAAAACATTTGCTCAAAACCAAACTCAACTTTTCTTTATTGATCTATTTTGGATTAGCTTGGCTTCCATAACGCTCTATATTGCTTATTCCTTAAAACCTAAAAAATAACTGCTACATACGAAAAAGACAAACCCTTTTTATTCTCACACTTTCTATCGAATGATTTAACTTTTCATAATTTGTCACGTTAACTTTTAGCCCTACTTTTGCCCTATCAATATTTATTCTAAATAAAATGAAAGGGAAATTTACAATATCTCTAATAGGTCTTTGCTTTATATTATTTGCCCAAACATCGGCTTTTGCACAACAAAAAACAATTATAAAAGGAATCATTCGATCTGAAAATGGCGAAGCTTTAGAAAATGTTACGGTTCAACTTAAAGGAACAAAAATAGGAACACTCACTGACGCTCAAGGCTCTTATGAAATAAAAAATATCAATTTAGGAAATTATACCTTACGTATATCAACACTTGGTCATACGACAAAAGAAAAGAAAATCGTTGTTAACGGAGAAATTGAAATTGTAGAGGATTTCATTATTTCTTCCAGTACCCAAGAACTAGAGCAAGTTTTTATTAAAGGTAACATTAATAAATACAACAAATCCGAGAGTCCGTTTGTTTCCAAAATGCCCATTAAAAATCTTGAAAATTCTCAGATATACAGTGTGGTAACCAAAAGTTTAATGAAAGATCAATTGGTAATTAACCAAGATGAAGCACTAAAGAATGTACCTGGATTGTATCAGCTTTGGGCCGCGACTGGAAAGGTTGGAGACGGAGGCTCTTACTTCGCTTCACGTGGTTTTGTAACACAAAGTTTATTAAGAGACGGAATCGCTGGAAAAATCACCAATAGTGTTGATGCTTCGAACTTAGAAAGAATCGAAAGTATAAAAGGACCTTCAGCGACTCTTTTTGGAAGCATTTTAACTTCCTACGGTGGTTTGATCAATAGAGTGACCAAAAAACCCACAGAAACTTATAGAGGAGAAATTAGTTATCAATCGGGAAGTTATGGATTAAACCGTTTGGCAGCTGATCTTAACACTCCGCTTAATGCAGATAAAACGGCTTTACTGCGATTAAATGTAGCCTACAATGACGCCCATACTTTTCAAGATTACGGAAAAAACAGCAGCTACTTTTTCGCACCGTCCTTCTCCTATAAAGTAAATGATAAATTAACTATTTCTATTGATGCCGAATTAGGAAAGGTGAACTCATCATCTCCGGCCTTTACTTATATTCCGTATGGTGAATCGCCAAACAGCATCAATTTACATAATGCCAATGAGATAAACAGAGACTGGAAAAGATCTTTTACTGGCGGCGAGTTTATGATGAACACTAAAACAGCTAACGTTTTTGCACAGGCACTTTATATCCTAAATGACAACTGGAAATCGCAAACTATTTTTAGCTCAAGTGCCAATGAGTCCGATGGACCTCAGGCTTGGTTTTATTTGTTAGGCAACAATAAAATGTCGAGAAATGCTTGGAATATGGTGGGAAAAGATAATATTATTGAATTCCAACAGAACTTTAATGGTCAAGCAGAACTCTTGGGCATGAAACACCAATTGCTTTTTGGTGGCGATATTTTGAGATCGGAAACCAACAGCAGCATTGGTTATCTAAGTGGAGATGCCAACAATCCGTTTAAAACAGATTACGACATTGTAGATTACGCTGCGGCCAATACAAACTATTACAATTTTAGCCCAACTAATATCGAACCGCTCTTTGTTAATGGCTACCAATACAGAACCCTTAATTCCTTAACTACCTACAGTCTTTATGCTGCAGATGTGATCAACATTACGGATCAATTATTCCTTTCAGCAGCCTTGCGTTTTGATCATTACAAAAACAATGGAACTTTTGATCCTGCTGCAAATACGACATCCGGAGCTTTCTCACAAAACGCTTTTTCTCCAAAACTGGGGATAGTGTATCAAATTGTAAAAGACAAAGTGGCTATTTTCGGAAACTATCAAAATAGCTTTAAAAACATGGGTTACCTATTTGCCAATGTAGATGGAGCTCCTGAACTAAAGCAATTTGATCCTGAAAAAGCCAATCAGTTCGAGGCCGGTTTTAAAATAAATGCTTTCCAGAATAAATTAAGCGCTAATTTAAGTTATTATAATATTGATGTAAAAAACATTGTTCGTGCTGGCCAATTGGTCAATACAAACGTACAAGATGGAAATCAAACCAGTAAGGGATTTGAACTTGAAGTGACGGCTAATCCTATTTCTGGATTAAACTTTATTTTTGGATATGCCTTCAACAACAGTAAATTAAACAATGCAAATGCCGACGTAAACGGATTCAGACCTGAGACAGCTGGTCCCGAAAATTTAATTAACTATTGGATTAGTTACAGTATACAAAACGATAAACTAAGAGGCTTAGGTTTTGGTATTGGAGGAAATTATGGCGATGAAACCTTTATTTACAACCGAAATCCTTCTGGCTCAGGAAATCCTACCGATGCCGAAAGGTTTGCTTTGCCTTCTTATTCAATTGTAAATGCTACGCTCTATTATGACCAACCCAGATACAGACTTTCTTTAAAGGTAGATAATCTGACAGATGAACTCTATTTTAATGGTTATACCACTGTCAATGTACAAAACCCAAGAACTTTTATGGGAAGTATAGCCTATAAATTTTAAGTTTACTTTATAAAAAATCTTTATTCTAGAACCTTCTTTTAATGGTATTTTTGCCCGCTAAAAGATTCTCTTCAAAAGACATGCAATTCAAAAAACAAATACGCTTTATACACAAATGGCTCGGATTACTATCTGGGCTTATTGTTTTCATTGTTAGTATCACGGGTTGTATCTTTTGCTTCCACGATGAAATAAAAGACATTACGCGCAAAGAATGGCGATTGGTTGCTCCTCAAAACAAAGCTTTTGTATTGCCTTCTGTCTTACAAGAAAAAGCCAAAGAAATTCTTCCCCACTACAAATCGAGTATGGTTTCCTATTATGGAAAAAACAGATCTGCTATTGTATACACCTATTCCGATACCGAAAATCTATCCCTTTATTTCAATCCTTATACCGGAGCACATCTAAAAACAGAAAATCCAGAAAACGATTTTTTTATAATCGTGGAGCAAATTCATTTGTATTTACTACTGCCCGATTATATCGGTAAACACATTATAGGCGGTTCTACTATTATTTTTATTCTACTTTTAATCAGTGGGATTATCCAATGGTGGCCCAAACGTAAAAGTGACCTAAAACGTAGCTTTAGCGTAAAATGGTCCGCTAAATGGCGTCGCGTCAATTACGACTGGCACAATATATCTGGTTTTTACATCTCCATTATTGCTCTTATTATGGCCATCACAGGTCTGACCTTTACTTACGAATGGGTCGGAGATGGCATTTATAAAACCTTCAATTTTGGTGGGGACATAGCTCTGGAAACAAAAACTCCCGTAATTGACAGCACTAAATTTGCTAACAATACCACTAGAGCAACAGATCGTGCCCTTGTAGAAACCTTAAAACTACAACCCAAAGCCGAAATGCTCTTTGTGACCTTTCCACAAAAAAAAGACGAGGCTATCAATACTGGTGCGTATCCACATAGTCTGCGATATGATCACCAGAGTAATTATTTCTTCCATCCCCAAAGTGGCAATTTAATTCAAAGTGATCCTTATGATACTAAAAGTTTGGGCTTACAAGTCGTCGAAATGAACTATGGCATCCATACCGGTCAAGTTTTAAATTTACCTGGGAAAATTATTGCCTTTATCGTAAGTTTAACTGCTGCAGCCTTGCCGGTAACCGGTTTTCTGATTTGGTATGGAAGAAGAAAAAAATCCTGCAAAAAATTAAAGGCATAAAAAAACCTGCTCGATTAAATCGGCAGGTTTCGTCTTTTTACTTATACAAGATAGTCTTTTTTTTAGTAGCCTTTAATTTTTATTGGCTACTGCGCTTTTTTGCATGTTTTTCACAGCACTAACTTTACTGTTATCATAAGTTACTTCACAAAGATTTTTTTCATTGAAAAAGATCCATTTTCCAGTTTTCAATCCGTTGGTATATTCTCCCACTACCATTTTATTCCCCTTTTCATTGTACGATACCCAAACGCCATCTAATTTACCATCCTTAAAAAAGCCTTCTTGTTGGACATCACCATTTTCATAATAGTAAGTCGCTTTGACTCTATTTCCAACCACTTCTAATTCTGGTTTTATCTCTTGTGCAGCTAGTATTCCAGAGAACAATATTGCAACTAAAATTACACACTTTTTCATAACTTCAGGTATTAATGTTATCAAATCTTTATCAAATATAATGATTAGTTTACATTAAAAAAACTTTTAGTTAACAATTTGGTAACATTGGATAAAAACTTAACATTGGAAATCAGGCCACTATAAAAAAACCAATGCCTAAGCATTGGTTTTACTGGCATTTCTTTATAATATCTAAAATACTATATCATTAGCAGTACTACTACAATTATTGTAATACCGAATCCAAGAGTACAGTAAGCTCAGGTGAGGAAGGTCTAGGAGCGTCGGCATTGGCAATATTTCCCATTGGGTCAATTAAGATAAACCTAGGAATTCCAGTTACCCCATACTCTTTTACAAAATCTGATTCCCAATCTTTATCGGCAAACAATTGTGTCCCACCCAAACTTTTATCGCTTACAAATTTTTTCCATTTCTCATAGTCCTTAGCCTGATCAATAGAAATACTCACAAACTCAATATTTTTTCCATGGTATTTCTCTTCCGTTTTTTGCAAAAAAGGAATTTCTCCTCTACAAGGACCACACCAAGTAGCCCATAGATCAACATAGATATACTTTCCTTTTAAGTCCGCTAACTTGGTTTTTCCTCCTTTATGATTTACGTAATCAAAAACAGGAGAAGCCTTTCCGTTCAGCTTCTTCGTTTTAGCTACTTTTTCATATGCTGCTAATGCATAGGCATTAGACTTTTCAAGTCCTTTCTGTATGGCTACTTTAAACTCTGGGTCAAAATCCCCTTTTTCAAGTTTCGCTAAATCCATTTTCATTCTTGTTTCCAAAAGACTTGCAAACTCTGTAGGCTCTTTTGTAAAAGCCACCTCTTGAAATTTTTCAGAATTCAGGGACATTTCAGCCAAGAAGTTACTTTCATTAGTCCCCTTACCTTTATACACGATGGTTTCATCAAACTCTTTAGCATCCATCGTTAAATTAATGTCTGCACCCGGTTTTAAGTAAATATCCGATCCTTCCTTACCGTCCGTGAATTTATAGAATCCTTTAGGCGCATCAAAGGTCGCCACAAACAATTCCTTTTTATCAATAGGGATCACCTGCTTAAATTTATTTGGCCCTACAATCATTAACGTATCACTGTTTCTATTAGCGATTTTAGCTTTAAATTTTATTTTACCTGTGCTGTTCTGTGCAAAAGTTATGCCCACAGAAAACAAAAGCAAAAAAGTCATTTTTCTCATAGTACAATTTGTTAGTTTACGTAAAAATAATCATTTATATAAACCGAAATAAAAAAATAAGCAACAATGGTAGCATTAAGCATTAGAAAACTGAAGATATTTAATTTTTGTGTTTACTTTTGCAATCTAAAATTTGGATCATGTATAGAAGTCATAATTGTGGCGAATTAAACGCCTCACACATTAATACAGAAGTTACACTAGCGGGCTGGGTTCAGAAATCGCGTGATAAGGGATTTATGAATTGGGTTGATTTACGCGACCGTTATGGAATTACTCAACTTATTTTCGACGAGAGTCGTAGTAATAAAACCGTTTTTGAAGCAGCAAAAACTCTTGGTAGAGAATTTGTAATTCAAGTGAAAGGAACTGTTATTGAGCGTGAAGCCAAAAATAAAAACATTCCAACGGGTGAAATCGAAATTTTAGTTACCGAATTAACTATCCTAAACGCAGCTTTAACACCTCCTTTTACAATTGAGGATGAAACTGACGGTGGGGAAGATATTCGTATGAAATACCGTTACCTTGACATTCGTCGTAATCCAGTAAAGAATAGTTTGCTTTTCCGTCACAAAGTGGCAATGGAAGTACGTAAATATTTATCTGATTTAGACTTCTGTGAAGTAGAAACTCCTTATTTAATCAAATCGACTCCTGAAGGAGCGAGAGATTTCGTTGTCCCAAGTCGCATGAACGAAGGACAATTTTATGCTTTACCACAATCCCCACAAACTTTCAAACAATTATTGATGGTCGGTGGAATGGATAAATACTTCCAAATTGTAAAATGTTTCCGTGACGAAGATTTACGTGCAGACCGTCAACCTGAGTTCACACAAATCGATTGCGAAATGGCCTTTGTTGAACAAGAAGACATTTTGAATGTATTTGAAGGATTGACCAGACATTTACTAAAAGAAATAAAAGGTGTTGAAGTAGCTAAATTCCCTAGAATTACCTACGACTATGCAATGAAAACATATGGAAATGACAAACCGGACATTCGTTTCGGAATGGAATTTGGAGAATTAAACGAATTTGCACAACACAAAGAATTCCCAGTATTCAATGCTGCTGAATTAGTAGTGGGGATCGCAGTTCCTGGAGCCGGAAATTATACACGTAAAGAAATTGACGGGTTAATTGACTGGGTAAAACGCCCACAAGTTGGCGCCTCTGGAATGGTGTATGCTAAATGTAATGAAGACGGAACTTTTAAATCATCCGTAGATAAATTCTACGATCAAGATGATTTAACCAATTGGGCAAAAGCGACGGGAGCAAAACCAGGCGATATGATTTTCGTTCTTTCTGGCCCAGCCAACAAGACACGTACTCAACTAAGCGCCCTACGTATGGAATTGGCAACACGTTTAGGTCTTCGTAAACCAGAAGAATTCGCCCCACTTTGGGTAATTGATTTCCCGCTATTGGAATTAGACGAAGAAACTGGACGTTATCACGCTATGCATCATCCATTTACCTCTCCTAAACCAGAAGACATGCAATTATTAGAAACCGAGCCAGGAAAAGTTCGTGCTAATGCTTATGATATGGTACTAAACGGAAATGAAATTGGAGGAGGTTCTATTCGTATTCACGACAAAGCAACTCAACAATTAATGTTTAAATATTTAGGCTTTACTGAAGAGGAAGCTAAAGCACAATTCGGCTTTTTGATGGATGCCTTCCAATTTGGTGCACCACCACACGGAGGATTAGCTTTTGGTCTAGACAGATTGGTAGCCATTTTAGGTGGACAAGAAACCATTAGAGATTTCATCGCATTCCCAAAAAACAATTCAGGTCGCGATGTGATGATTGATGCACCTGCTGCAATCGATGATTTACAATTAAAAGAATTACATATCAAAATTGATACCCTATAAGTTCTCACCCAACTTTACAAAAAACTGCAGCTAAAAAATTAGCTGCAGTTTTTTTTTATTACAACCCAAAACAACTCGAAACGATAAGATTCAAAACCGACATAATTTTCCACAAAAACCAAGATAATTAAAATACTGCTTGCTGTAATTCAAAAAACTTTGTAAAAGATAAGCTACGTTTTTAACTTTTTATATGAATCTTTGATGATTCTTCATTTCAGGACTTACATCTCGTATCTGATGCAATATAAATAGCGAAAACACTGTGAATCAATAAATTTTACAAAAAATTAACAGCGTAATGTCTTTTGTATGAATTTATATATTACATTTGCTTCATTATAAATTATTATTACAATTACAATGCGTACAGGTACAGTAAAATTTTTCAATGAATCTAAAGGTTATGGATTCATTACAGACGAAGAAACAGGAAAAGATATCTTCGTTCACGCTTCAGGAATTAACGCGGAAGAATTACGCGAAGGTGACCGTGTAAGCTACGAAGAAGAAGAAGGAAGAAAAGGGAAAGTTGCTGCTAAAGTAGCAGTAATCTAAGAAAAATATAGCAATTTATTTTTTTTGCCTCTGAATGGTTTTAAAAACGTTTCGATTTATTTCGAAACGTTTTTTTTTGCCCTTTTCTTAAAAAAATATTAAAATAATCTACTCTTATTTATAATCAATAAAAATTAGATACAAACCCTCTTTCATAAACCACTTAAATCATTTTTTAGCTTGTGATTTACAGAGTTGAAAGTTATCTTTGTGGCTTATTCTTTTAAGTAAAAACCCTAAGATTATGCAATCTGATCAATACAATTACATTCCTATTTTAATGCAAGCAATTTTAGCAATTGGTTTTGTGGTAGGAACAATCATTATTTCTGGAAAATTAGGTCCAAAAAGAAACTCTGAAGTAAAAGATAAGAACTTCGAGTGTGGTATCGAATCTGTTGGAAATGCTCGTATTCCGTTTTCAGTAAAATATTTCTTAGTAGCGATTCTCTTTGTATTGTTTGACGTAGAGGTAATTTTCCTTTATCCTTGGGCAGTAAATTTCAAAGAATTGGGAATAGAAGGAATGCTAAAGATGATTGTGTTTATGTCCCTTCTTTTGGTTGGATTTTTCTATATCATCAAGAAAAAAGCTTTAGAGTGGGAATAACGCAATATTTAGATTTCAAACTGTAAACTTTAAATAGATTTTATTTATAACTTTAGATTTGAACCTAAAATTTCTCAAAATATAATACTGGTTTTTTAAAATATTGATTTCGGTTTTCAAGGTTCACAGAATCTAAAAATCAAATCTCAAATCTCAAATAAAAATGAGCGATTCAAAAGTAAATATGGTAGCCCCTCCTGAAGGTGTTGTTGGTGAGGGTTTCTTCGCAACAAAACTAAATGACGTTGTAGGTTTGGCACGCGCGAATTCTCTTTGGCCATTACCGTTTGCAACTTCTTGCTGCGGAATCGAATTTATGGCAACAATGGCTTCACATTACGATTTAGCGCGATTTGGTTCTGAACGTGTGAGTTTTTCTCCTCGTCAGGCAGACATGCTGTTAGTAATGGGAACTATTTCTAAAAAAATGGCCCCTATTTTAAGACAAGTTTACGAACAAATGTCTGAGCCTAGATGGGTAATCGCCGTTGGAGCTTGTGCTTCATCTGGTGGAATTTTTGACACTTATTCCGTTTTACAAGGAATTGACAAAGTGATCCCAGTTGACGTTTATGTACCAGGATGCCCACCAAGACCAGAGCAAATTGTCGACGGCGTAATGAAACTTCAAGAATTGGTAAAAAGCGAATCTGTGAGACGCAGAAGTTCCCCAGAATACCAAGAATTATTAGCTTCATATAATATCTCATAAGATGGCCTTAGAAAATACCCTGATTCAAGATAAACTTACAGAAACATTTGATACAAGTGTTTTTAACTTTCAACAAGAAAGAGATATTTTTTCACTAGAAACTAGCGCTGACAAAATCACAGCCTTGATTCTATTTTTAAAAAACGATGCCGATTTACGTTTTCATTTCTTAACCGATTTGTGTGGAATTCATTACCCAGACAATGAAGTAGATCGCCAATTTGCGATTGTGTATCACTTACACAACTGGTACGAAAACAAACGTATTAAAATCAAAGTTTTCTTAAATGGTGAAAAACCAGAGATCAAAACCATTTCAAACATTTTCTTAAGTTCCAATTGGATGGAAAGAGAAACTTACGATTTCTTCGGTGTTAACTTTATTGGTCACCCACAGTTGAAACGTATTTTGAATATGGACGAGATGATATCGTTTCCGATGCGTAAAGAATTCCCAATGGAAGACAGCGGAAGAACAGATAAAGACGACAGATTCTTTGGAAGAACAACAACAAATTGCTAAAAAATAAATAATTCAACATTATAAAATGTCAGAACTATTATTACCACCAGAGCATCGCTATGCTAAAATAATTAAGGAAAGACTAAACGAAGACGGAAGTGAACTTTCAGTACTGAATTTAGGTCCTACACACCCAGCTACTCACGGTATTTTTCAAAATATCTTGTTGATGGATGGAGAAAGAATTCTTGAGGCTGAACCAACTATTGGTTATATCCACAGGGCTTTCGAAAAAATTGCTGAAAATCGTCCTTTTTATCAAATTACACCTCTTACGGACCGTATGAACTATTGCTCCTCTCCTATTAACAATATGGGATGGTGGATGACTTTAGAAAAATTATTAAATGTAGAAGTACCTAAGCGTGCTCAATATTTAAGAGTAATTGTAATGGAATTGGCTCGTATTACAGACCACTTAATCTGTAACTCGATTTTAGGAGTTGATACCGGAGCCTATACTGGTTTCTTATACGTTTTTCAATTTAGAGAAAAAATATACGAGATCTACGAAGAAATTTGTGGTGCTCGTTTGACTACAAATATGGGAAGAATTGGTGGTTTTGAAAGAGACTGGACACCAGCTGCTTTTGCAAAACTAGACACTTTCCTTGAAGAATTTCCAGCTGCTTGGAAAGAATTCGAAAACTTATTCGAAAGAAATAGAATTTTCCTTGACAGAACCGTTGACGTAGGTGCGATCTCAGCAGAGCAAGCCATGGCTTACGGATTTACAGGTCCAAATTTACGTGCTGCTGGAGTTGATTATGACGTTCGTGTAGCACAACCTTATTCCTCATATGAAGATTTCGATTTTATCGTTCCTGTTGGAAAATCAGGTGATACATACGATCGTTTTTGCGTTCGTAATGCAGAGGTTTGGGAGAGTTTAAGTATCATTCGTCAAGCATTAGCAAAAATGCCTGCTGGAAATGAATATCATGCAGAAGTTCCTGATTACTACCTTCCTCCAAAAGAAGACGTTTATACTTCTATGGAGTCTTTAATTTACCACTTTAAAATTGTAATGGGAGAAGTTCCTGTACCAGTAGCAGAAATCTACCACGCAGTTGAAGGAGGAAATGGAGAACTAGGATTTTACTTAGTGACTGACGGAAGTAGAACTCCTTATAGACTACACTTTAGAAGACCTTGCTTTATTTATTACCAAGCATATCCACAAATGATCAAAGGTGCCTTACTATCTGATGCAATTGTTATTTTATCAAGTTTAAATGTTATTGCTGGAGAATTAGACGCGTAAAAAATTGATGACTTTGCGCCTTTGAGGCAAAAAAAGAATAAAATGGAAAGAAAACATTACAAACAAGAAATAAACATGACTGAAACATTGATGAACCGCATCAATGAACTGATCAGTCATTATCCTGAAGACAAAAGAAAATCGGCTTTGCTACCTGTATTGCACGAAGTGCAAGATGCGCACAACAACTGGTTGAGTATCGAGTTACAGGATAAAGTTGCTGAAATTTTACATATAAAACCAATTGAGGTTTACGAAGTGGTTACTTTTTACACCATGTACAACCAAAAACCAATTGGTAAATACATGTTTGAATTCTGTCAAACTTCTTGTTGTTGTTTAAATGGTGCTGAGAATTTAATGGATTACACCGCTGAGAAATTAGGCATCAAAATGGGTGAAACTACTTCTGACGGTCTGTTCACCATAGCTGGAGTAGAATGCTTAGGCGCTTGCGGCTACGCTCCAATGATGCAGTTAGGTGATTTCTACAAAGAGAAATTGACCGAAGACAAAATCGACCAGTTAATTGCTGATTGTAGAGATGATAAAATAATATTACACGATAAATAATATGTCACAAAAAATATTATTAGATAAAATCAATATCCCTGGTATTAAAACTTACGAAGTATATCGTCAAAATGGCGGTTATGCTTCTGTAGAAAAAGCATTAAAAACGCTTACACCAGACGAAGTTGTTGAAGAAGTAAAAAAATCAGGCCTTCGTGGTCGTGGTGGTGCAGGATTCCCTGCGGGAATGAAATGGAGTTTTATTGATAAAAAATCAGGAAAACCAAGACATTTAGTTTGTAATGCAGACGAATCAGAGCCAGGTACTTTTAAAGACCGTTATTTGATGGAATACATGCCTCACTTATTGATCGAGGGCATGATTACTTCAAGTTTTGCCTTAGGTGCTAACCTTTCCTATATCTACATTCGTGGAGAGTATATGTGGGTTTACAAAATATTAGAAAGAGCCATCGCCGAAGCTAAAGCTGCCGGTTGGTTAGGAAAAAATATATTAGGATCAGGTTTCGATTTAGAACTATATGTTCACTGTGGAGCTGGTGCCTACATTTGCGGAGAAGAAACTGCACTTATAGAATCATTGGAAGGAAAAAGAGGAAACCCGCGTATCAAACCGCCATTCCCTGCTGTTTCTGGACTTTGGGCTAATCCAACCGTAGTAAACAACGTAGAAACTATCGCTACTGTGCCATGGATCATCAACAACTCTGGTGATGACTACGCTAAAATTGGTGTAGGTCGTTCTACTGGAACTAAATTAATCTCAGCCTCTGGACACGTTAAAAACCCAGGAGTTTACGAAATTGAATTAGGATTAAGTGTGGATGAATTTATGAATTCTGATGAATACTTAGGAGGAATGTCTTCTAGCAGACCTTTAAAAGCCTTTGTACCTGGAGGATCTTCAGTGCCTATTTTACCAGCTGACTTAATTTTTAAAACAGCAAATGGCGAAGATCGATTAATGACTTACGAATCTTTAAGTGATGGTGGTTTTGCTACTGGATCTATGTTAGGTTCTGGAGGATTTATCGTTTACAATGACACTGCCTGTATCGTAAGAAATACTTGGAATTTTGCTCGTTTTTATCACCATGAATCTTGTGGACAATGTACACCTTGTCGTGAAGGTACTGGATGGTTGGAAAAAATATTGTGGAGAATCGAAAACGGTCAAGGCCGTGAAGAGGATATCGAATTATTGTGGAGCATCCAAAGTAAAATTGAAGGAAACACGATTTGTCCTCTTGGCGACGCAGCTTCTTGGCCAGTAGCAGCAGCGATCCGTCATTTTAGAGATGAATTTGAATATCACGTTCGTTTCCCTGAAAAGATTAAAAACAGAGAACACTTTGTAACTGAACCGTTTTCTCAAGTAAAACATTTAGTAGGCGGTAAAGTAATCGTATAAAAAAATAAAGCAGAAAGTTATAAAGTTAACAATATGAAGAAGGACAGCAATTCTTTTAAATATTCCGACTTTCAACATTCAAATCAATAAGAGATGAAAGTAACCATAGACGGTCAAAGTATAGACGTAGAGCCAGGAACAACGATCCTGCAGGCTGCACGTATGATTGGTGGAGATTTGGTTCCACCAGCCATGTGCTATTACTCAAAATTAAAAGGTAGCGGAGGAAAATGCCGTTGTTGTTTAGTTGAAGTTGCAAAAGGAAGTGAAGCTGACCCAAGACCAATGCCAAAATTAATGGCATCTTGCGTAACAGGATGTATGGACGGAATGGAAGTAAACAGTAAATCTTCTGATCGTGTGACAGAAGCTCGTAAATCTGTAACAGAATTTTTATTAATCAACCACCCTTTAGATTGCCCTATTTGTGATCAAGCTGGAGAATGTGATTTACAGAATTTAAGTTTCGAACACGGAAATCCTAAATCACGTTTTATTGAAGAAAAAAGAACATTCGAACCGGAAGATATTGGTCCGAATATTCAACTACATATGAACCGTTGTATTTTATGCCAAAGATGTGTACAAGTTGCAGATCAATTAACAGACAACAGAGTTCACGGAGTATTAGATCGTGGTGATCACGCTAATATTTCAACTTGTATTTCAAAAGCAATCGATAATGAGTTCTCTGGAAACATGATCGACGTTTGCCCAGTAGGTGCTTTAACTGACAAAACTTTCCGATTCAAATCGAGAGTTTGGTTTAACAAACCTTACAATGCACACAGGGAATGTACCACTCCAGGATGTTGTGGAAAAACAACTGTTTGGATGTTTGGTGGCGAAATTCAACGTGTAACAGGTCGTAAAGATATTTACCATGAAGTGGAAGAATTCATTTGTAATGGTTGTCGTTTTGATCACAAAAATGTTGAGGACTGGACTATCGAAGGGCCAAGAGAATTTGAAAAAGATTCTGTTATCAACCAAAACAACTACACTCAAGAATTACAGAAAGTAGAAATCGCTACAGAAAAAAATATTCTTTTAGGTAGAGATATAGACCGTAAAAAAATTAGTATGGCTGAAATTCCATTAAACACTAACGACAAAAATTCTTAAAAATGGATAGTACCTTTATTATAGAAAAAAGCGTTGTAATTGTTGTGGTTTTTGCTGTAACGATGATCATGGCCATGTATTCTACTTGGGCTGAACGTAAAGTTGCGGCTTTTCTTCAGGATCGTGTTGGACCAAACCGTGCAGGTTGGGGAGGATTATTACAACCTCTTGCAGATGGAATGAAATTGTTTTCTAAAGAAGAATTTTTCCCAAATACGCCTAATAAATTCTTATTTATTGTAGGTCCAGCCATTTCAATGAGTACCGCTTTAATGACAAGTGCTGTAATTCCTTGGGGAGACAGATTACATCTTTTTGGTCGCGACGTTCTTTTACAAGCAACCGATGTGAATATCGGTATATTATACATTTTCGGAGTACTTTCAATAGGCGTTTACGGAATCATGATCGGTGGATGGGCTTCTAACAATAAATTCTCATTAATGGGAGCTGTTCGTGCAGCATCTCAAATGGTTTCGTATGAAGTTGCTATGGGATTATCCGTTATTGCTTTATTGATGATGACTGGAACTTTAAGCTTAAAAGAAATCTCGCTACAACAATCGGGAATGAACTGGAATGTATTTTACCAGCCATTATCTTTCTTGATTTTCTTAATTTGTTCGTTTGCTGAAACCAACAGAACTCCTTTTGATTTGGCTGAATGTGAAAATGAATTAATTGGAGGTTATCATACCGAATATTCATCCATGAAAATGGGATTCTATTTATTTGCAGAATACGCTAGTATGTTCATTTCTGCTACGATTATCTCTGTATTGTTCTTTGGTGGATACAACTACCCTGGAATGAGCTGGATGGTTGAAAATGTTGGCGTGAATACAGCTAATATTTTAGGAATGGGTGTTTTATTCGTAAAAATATGTTTCTTCATATTTTTCTATATGTGGGTACGTTGGACTATTCCAAGATTTAGATATGACCAATTAATGAACTTAGGTTGGAAAATTTTAATTCCACTTTCGATTATTAACATTATGATTACAGGGGTTGTTATTCTAAGACACGATATAGCAGCAGCTCTAGGATTCTAAGAACCCTAATTACCTAATGCCTTTTGTTTTTTAAACAAAACCGAAGATGAAGTAGGCAACAGGATTAGCTTCAAATTAAAAATAAAATAGATTTTGGATTTGATTTTACCATCAAATTGTAAATCGCAAATCATACATTAAAAATGTCAATAGAAACTATATCATTATCGGGTAGAAAAAAGATGGTCTCGAACAAAGAGATGACTTTTTGGGAACGATTGTATCTTGTGGCGATTGTGAAAGGATTGTTTATTACGCTTAAACATTTATTCCGTAAAAAGGTAACCATACATTATCCTGAACAAGTACGTGAAATGAGTCCTGTTTACCGTGGTCAACATATGTTAAAACGTGACGAGCAAGGTCGCGAAAACTGTACCGCGTGTGGACTATGTGCTTTGTCTTGTCCTGCAGAAGCCATTACGATGAAAGCTGAGGAACGCAAACCAGATGAGAAGCATTTATACAGAGAAGAAAAATATGCATCGATTTATGAAATCAATATGTTGCGTTGTATTTTTTGCGGTTTATGCGAAGAGGCTTGCCCGAAAGACGCCATTTATTTAACAACTTCAAAAGTTTTAGTTCCTTCTAGTTACGAAAGAGAAGACTTTATTTTTGGAAAAGATAAATTAGTGATGCCTTTAGATATGGCAATGAAAAATGCTCAACTTAATAACGCAAACTAAATGATACATATTCCTGATTTTGCACACGCAACAACTGTACAAATTATATTTTGTTTCTTGGCGTTTATTACAGTAATGACCGCTTTCTTAACTATCTATAGCAGAAACCCTATTCACAGTGCCATTTACTTGGTTATTAGTTTCTTTTCGATAGCTGGTCACTATTTATTATTGAACGCTCAATTTTTAGCGATCGTTCATCTTATTGTATACTCGGGTGCCATTATGATTTTGTTCCTGTTTACCATCATGTTAATGAATCTAAACGAACAAAAGGAAGTACACCGTCCAAGAATAACACGTTTGGGAGCTATTGTCTCTTTTTGCTTGATTTGTGTGGTATTGATTGCCATTTTCATCAACTCCAAACCAATTGTTGGCGAATACGACACCACTGGAGAAGACTTCCAATCGATACAAGTTTTGGGTAAAATATTATTGAACGAATATATGGTTCCATTCGAATTTGCTTCTATATTACTTTTAGTTGCCATGATTGGAGCTGTACTATTGTCTAAAAAAGAAAAATTAAATAAATAATGGGTAATATATTAAATCAAATAGGTATTGAAAATTACATCTTCTTAAGTGTTGTACTTTTTTGTATTGGTGTTTTTGGTGTATTGTACAGACGAAATGCTATTATCGTTTTCATGTCTATCGAAATTATGTTGAACGCGGTAAACCTTTTATTTGTTGCTTTTTCAACTTATCATCAAGATGCACAAGGACAAGTTTTTGTATTCTTTTCGATGGCTGTTGCAGCTGCGGAAGTTGCAGTAGGATTGGCTATTTTAGTTTCGATCTTTAGAAATTTAGGCTCGATTAGTATCGATAATTTAAAAAATTTAAAAGGATAAATGGAAATGGATACCAATTTAGCTTTAGTCTTAGTATTAGCTCCTTTTTTAGGATTTTTAATCAATGTTTTCTTTGGAAAAAGTTTAGGAAAAACAGTTTCCGGAGCTATCGGAACACTTACTGTAGTGCTTTCTTTCGCCCTAACTGTTTATTTTTTCCTTCAAATAAACAAAACACAACAACCGATTAGTATTACTTTATTTGATTGGATTCAAATTAGTAATCTTCATATCAACCTTGGATTTTTATTAGATCAATTATCATTACTTTGGTTACTATTTGTAACTGGTATTGGTTCATTGATTCATATCTACTCTATTAGTTATATGCACGACGATGAAAATATGCACAAGTTTTTTGCTTATTTGAATTTGTTCGTATTCTTCATGATTACACTAGTAATGGGAAGTAACTTGTTAGTTCTTTTTATTGGTTGGGAAGGTGTTGGACTTTGTTCGTACTTACTAATTGGATTTTGGTATAAAAACCAAGACTACAATGATGCTGCGAAAAAAGCCTTCATTATGAACCGAATTGGAGATTTAGGTTTGTTAATCGGAATGTTCATCCTTGGAACTATGTTCTCCACTTTAGATTACGCCACTTTAAAAACGGCTATTGCTGGAGCAACGAACTTAAATTTGCCATTGCTTTCCTTAGCTGCTTTATGTTTATTCATTGGAGCCTGTGGTAAATCGGCACAAATTCCATTATACACGTGGTTACCTGATGCGATGGCTGGGCCAACTCCAGTTTCTGCCTTGATCCACGCGGCAACCATGGTTACTGCTGGTATCTTCATGGTAACAAGATTAAACTTTGTTTTTGATCTAACACCAGATGTTCAATCGCTTATTGCCATTATTGGAGCTATAACTTCATTAGTAGCAGCAACAATTGGCTTGGTACAAACCGATATCAAAAAAGTATTAGCTTATTCTACCGTTTCTCAATTAGGTCTAATGTTTTTAGCCTTGGGGTTTGGTGCTTATGAAATAGCTGTTTTTCACGTTATCACACACGCCTTCTTTAAAGCTTGTTTATTCTTAGGATCAGGATCTGTTATTCATGCGCTACACGGAGAACAAGACATGCGTAAAATGGGTGGTTTACGTAAAGTAATGCCAATCACTTTCTGGACCATGTTAATCTCATCATTAGCTATTTCAGGTGTTCCGTTTTTCTCAGGTTTCTTCTCTAAAGATGAAATCTTAATGACCGCTTTCCACCATAGCATTCCATTATATGTTATCGGTTCTATAGCGTCAATCATGACTGCATTTTATATGTTTAGATTAATGTTCCTGACTTTCTTCAAAGAATTCAGAGGAACTGAAGAACAAAAACATCATTTACACGAAAGCCCTAGCTTAATTACTTTCCCACTAATCATTTTAGCTATATTGGCTACTTTTGGAGGACTAATTAGTCTTCCAGGTAACAGTTGGTTAAATGACTACCTAGCACCACTTTTTACAAAAGTTGCTGGAGAAGAACATCATTTAGGGACCACTGAATATACTTTAATGGGAGTTGCCGTAGTAGGCGGATTATTAGGAATTTTAATTGCTTACATCAAATACTTCAAACAAGATAACATTCCTGAAGCAGACGAAAACATTACTGGTTTAACCAAAGTTTTATACAACAAATATTATGTAGATGAAATCTACGATGCCCTATTTGTTCGTCCAACAAACGTTTTGTCAAGATTCTTTAGAGATCATGTTGAAACTAGCATATCAGCAATTGTTTTCGGATTAGGAAAAGTAACCAACGAAATAGGTTTTCAAGGTAAAAAAATACAAAATGGAAGTATCGGATTATATCTTTTCGCTTTTGTCTTGGGTCTTTGCGCCATTGTTTCCTATATATTTTTAGCTCAATAATTTTATAACTATGAACGTTTCTCTTATATTAATTATTCTTTTAATTGGTGCATTTGTCACTTATTTTGTTGGTGATAAACTAGCATCAAAAGTAGCTTTGTTCTTTAGTTTAGCAGCTTTAGGCTGTTCGGTTGTCTTGTTAAATCATTTTTGGGCCGGTGAAAATATCAGCTTAATCAATGCTTGGATTACGCAACCTAAAATTTCATTGGCGCTAAACGCTGATGGATTGGCAATGGCCATGCTTTTACTAACGGTTGCCTTAACCCCAATCATTATATTCTCTTCTTTCGGGAATGAATATAAAAATGCAAAAGGTTTTTACGCTTTAATTTTATTTATGGCCTTTGCAATGACAGGAACTTTCCTAGCTGCAGACGGTTTATTATATTATATTTTCTGGGAATTAGCCCTTATTCCTATTTATTTCATTGCTCTTATTTGGGGTAATGGAGATGCGGAAGAACGCAGAAAAGCGGTTGTTAAATTCTTTATTTACACCCTAGCTGGTTCTTTGTTCATGCTAGTGGCTTTTATCTATTTATATCAAAAAGCAGGTAGTTTCTTAATTGAAGATTTTTACAAATTAAATCTATCAGCTACAGAACAACTTTGGATCTTCTTGGCTTTCTTTTTAGCTTATGCTATCAAAATTCCTATCATTCCTTTCCATACTTGGCAAGCGAATGTTTATCAAAAAGCTCCAACAGCGGGTACTATGCTTTTGTCTGGTATCATGTTAAAAATGGGATTATACAGCATTATTCGTTGGCAATTGCCAATTGCACCACTTGCTGCAAAAGAGTACATGAACATTTTTATCTCTTTAGGAATCGCTGGAGTTATTTACGGATCAATCGTTGCTTTAAGACAAAAAGATCTAAAGAAATTATTGGCTTACTCTTCTCTTGCACACGTTGGATTAATAGCTGCTGGAACCTATACACTAACTGTTGATGGTTTACGTGGGGCCGTTTTACAAATGATCGCTCACGGTTTTGTAGTAGTTGGTTTATTCTTTGCTGCAGAAATTATCTACAGAAGATTTGAAACTAGAGAAATTGCTAAAATGGGTGGGATTCGTATTCAATCTCCAAAATTTACTTCTATGTTTTTAATTATACTATTGGCTTCAGTTGCATTGCCAAGTACTTTTAACTTCGTTGGAGAGTTTACTGTTTTGTATAGTCTATCTCAAATAAACAATTGGTTCGCTGTATTAGGTGGAACAACTATTATTTTAGGAGCTTATTATATGCTTAAAATGTTTCAAAATGTAATGTTAGGAGACACGAATTCTAAAACTTTCGCAGATGTTTCTCTTAATGAAGGAATTTCATTAGTGGTGATTATTGCGGTTTTAATATTCTTCGGTTTTTATCCAAAACCAATCACCGATTTGATTACGCCAAGTTTAGAAAATATTTTAAACGTCATCAACAAGAATTAATATTTTAATAAAAATAAATTAGGGCATCATTAGTTTTAGATTTCCTAAATCAAAAAAACAAAAATGAATACATTAATAGCTATAACAGGATTGGGTATTTTCTGCCTATTGTTTGAAATTTTTAATATAAGAAAAGCCATCGTTCCCATTACCATTATTGGGTTATTGGGTGTTTTGGCCCTTAACTATAGTGAATTTGGATCCACAGAAAGTTATTATAACAACATGATTACGGTGAGTAAATTCTCTACCACCTTTTCGTCATTGTTTATTATCTTAACTATTTTCTTAGTAGCCTTAAGTCATAATTTCTACGAAAATCATCCGACAAAACTTTCTGATTATATTGCCATTAAGGTATTCTTATTAGCAGGTGCAGTAGCTATGGTTTCTTTTGGAAACTTGGCGATGTTTTTCTTAGGAATCGAAATTTTATCTGTTGCCTTATATGTATTAGCTGCTAGCGATCGTTTAAACTTAAAAAGTAACGAAGCAGGTATGAAATACTTTTTGATGGGATCATTCGCATCTGGGATTATCTTATTTGGTATTTGTTTAATCTATGGTGCAATGGGAAGCTTTGATGTAGCGGAAATTCATGAAAGTTCTTTATCTGCTGAATTGCCAATTTGGTTTCCAATTGGAATGATCTTAATGGTTATTGGAATGTTATTTAAAGTTGCTGCAGTTCCATTTCATTTCTGGGCTCCAGACGTTTACGAAGGTTCTCCAACACTTACCACTACTTTAATGAGCACCTTAGCTAAGGTAGTCGCTATCGCAACACTTTATAAACTTATTTCCGCACTAAATCTAATTCCATCTCTAGAAAATCAAGGTCTTTTAGCAACATTTGAAACCATCATTGTGGTTATTTCAATAGCGTCTATGACAGTTGGTAATATTATGGCACTACGTCAAAATAATGTAAAACGTATGTTGGCCTTTTCAGGTATTTCACATGCCGGTTTTATGTTGATGACTCTTTTAAGCATCGCAACATCTGCTGGTGTTTTATTATACTATACTGCCTCTTATGCTCTTGCTGGTATTGCTGCCTTCAGTGTTGTTTTATACGTATGTAAAAATCAAGACAACGAAGACGTAACAAACTTTCACGGTTTAGGAAAAACAAATCCGTTATTGGCTGCGATCCTTACAGGTTCATTACTATCCATGGCAGGTATTCCAATCTTCTCAGGATTTTTCGCAAAATTATTTTTGTTCAACCAAACCATACAAGCTGGTTATATTGCTTTAGTAATTGTAGCTGTTGTCAATTCCATTATTAGTGTTGGTTACTATTTCAAATTAATCTTAGCGATGTACTCAAAAGAGCCAAATCAAGAGCGCACAGGAAAACCGTTTCTTATTTACGCGGTGGCCATCATTTCAATTACTTTGAACATTGTTTTAGGTTTATTCCCTTCTATAGTACTAGACCTATTGAACTAAAAAATAGCGTATAAAACATACTTAAATCCATTCGCTTCAACGAATGGATTTTTTTATTTCAGGGCACCTCATTCAGAAGAAAAATTCATGTTAAAAATTTCACTTAAAGAATAAGAGCTCAGAAAATCTCCATATATTTGAATACAATTTAATGTCACACAATATGAATTTCAACTCTAAAAATCCGTTTTTAAGCAACAAACGTTTTTCGTCAAATGCTGTTTCAAAAGCTGAAGAAGTACACGAAGCACAAATTATTGATTACAATCAGGAAATGACTTTGTCGGGTACAATTAATAAAACAGCCATTCTATTTTTAATCTTATGTGCCTCTTCTATGGTCACTTGGTGGATGGCATTTAATGGAATGAATCCAATTCTACCTGCTATTGGTGGTGCTATTATTGGCTTTATCCTTGTATTAATTTCTGTATTCAAACCACAAGCTTCACCCTATTTAGCTCCTGGTTATGCTTTATTTGAAGGACTATTTATTGGAGGAATTTCAGCTATATTTGAAATAAAATATCCTGGTATTGTGATCAATGCCGTTAGTGCAACCCTAGTGACTTTCTTGGTTTGCCTAGGTTTATATAAATTCAAAATTGTAAAAGTTACCGAACAATTTAAATCTGTAGTTATCGCTGCGACACTAGCTATTGCAACTTACTATTTGATTTCTTGGATCGCTTCACTGATCTTTAATTTTACTCCTGTACATCATGGTAATGGTATGATGAGTATCGGAATCAGTGTGTTTGTGATTATCATCGCAGCTTTAAACTTGTTTTTAGATTTTGATCAAATCGAAAAAGGAGTTCAAGAAAGAATGCCAAAATTTATGGAATGGTATGGGGCTATGGGACTAATGATAACATTAGTTTGGCTGTACATCGAATTCTTAAGATTACTATCCAAATTAGGTAGCAAAGATTAATTCTTTCCAATCAATAAAAACGAAAGCCTTTTTGAAATTCAAAAAGGCTTTTTTTATATCTAAGTCTGAGTAATTAGACTACAAATCAAATTTTATTCCTTGAGCCAAAGGCAAACTTGTGGTATAATTGATGGTATTGGTTTGACGTCGCATATAAATCTTCCAAGCATCAGATCCTGATTCTCTTCCTCCACCTGTCTCTTTTTCTCCACCGAAAGCACCTCCAATTTCGGCACCTGAAGTTCCGATATTCACATTGGCAATCCCACAGTCTGATCCAACAACAGATAAAAATCGCTCTGCTTCGCGCAAATTATTAGTCATAATTGCGGACGACAATCCTTGGCCTACACCATTTTGAATTTCAATAGCATCGTCCACTTCTCCTGCATATTTAATCAAATATAAAATCGGAGCAAATGTTTCGTGCTGCACAATTTCAAATGAATTTTGAGCCTCTGCAATAGCGGGTTTTACATAACAACCACTTTCGTAGCCTATACCAGAAAGCACTCCGCCTTCCACGAGAATTCTTCCTCCTTCTGCCACTACTCTGTTTAACGCTTGAGCATACATACCAACTGCCATTGTATCAATTAGTGGTCCGACATGATTGTTTTCGTCCAGCGGATTACCAATTCTCAATTGTCCATAAGCCGCCACTAAAGCGTCTTTTACTTTATCATAAATACTCTCGTGAATAATTAGCCTACGCGTAGAAGTACAACGCTGCCCCGCAGTTCCAACAGCTCCAAAAACAGCTCCGATTACGGTCATTTTAATATCTGCATCTGGGGTCACTATAATGGCATTGTTTCCTCCTAGCTCCAATAATGATTTCCCCAAACGACCCGCTACAGTTTGCGCTACGATTTTCCCCATACGGGTTGAACCTGTTGCAGAAATTAAAGGAATTCGAGTATCAGCAGTCAATAATTCTCCTATTTGGTAATCCCCATTAATCAGACACGAAATTCCCTCGGGAAGATTATTTTCTTTAATCACCTGAGCTATGATGTTCTGACAAGCTATTCCGCAAAGTGGTGTTTTTTCAGAAGGTTTCCAAACACAGACATCTCCTGAAATCCAAGCTAAAGCAGTATTCCAAGCCCAAACCGCCACTGGGAAATTAAAAGCGGAAATAATCCCGACCACTCCTAAGGAATGATATTGCTCGTACATACGATGTCCTGGTCTTTCAGAATGCATCGTTAAGCCGTGCAATTGACGAGACAAACCTACCGCAAAATCACAGATGTCGATCATTTCCTGAACTTCACCATACCCCTCTTGCAACGATTTTCCCATTTCATAGGAAACCAATCTACCAAGTGCTTCTTTATTCTCACGCAATTTTTGTCCGAACTGACGAACAATTTCTCCACGTTGTGGTGCAGGCATTAAACGAAAAAATTTAAAAGCTTTCGTTGCTGATTGCATTACTTTTTCATAATCTTCAGCAGTAGTCATTTTTACCGAAGCAATTAGTTTACCATCAACGGGTGAATAACTGTCTAAAATTTCTCCTGAAGCAAACTGCTGTACACCAGTTGACGTTCCTTCATTTATCATGCTGATACCCAATTTTTCAAGGGCTTCATTCATTCCAAATTGTGATGCTATTGTTGTCATTGTAACTTTTTTAGTTAAAAATGTTAAGTCTATATGTAAAGATATCATTTCGCAGGGAATTCCTATGAGATTCTCCGATTAAAAACAACGTAAATTTAGAACTAATTACTATGAATTTCTCAAAAACACACCAATTTATTCCCGTTAATTGATGAAATTTGCAATTACAAAATTACGCCAACATGACATTTTTCACTCGATTTTTAGTTTGCTGTCTTTTTATT
Source organism: Flavobacterium sp. OHVDL-2026-0007 (assembly GCF_059882335.1). Taxonomy (NCBI): domain Bacteria; kingdom Pseudomonadati; phylum Bacteroidota; class Flavobacteriia; order Flavobacteriales; family Flavobacteriaceae; genus Flavobacterium; species Flavobacterium sp. OHVDL-2026-0007. The sequence continues at coordinate 3,409,863 of NZ_CM187612.1, read as the reverse complement.
TCCATTCAGGCTTTCTCGCAAAAAGGAATAAAATCCTCTTTTCAAGTTGTGCCACTAGGAGTAAAGGGAGGAATCGATGAAAAAAATCTTTCCGCCTATTTAATCGCCCCAATAAACACCCACGATTATATTTGTTTGGATGCGGGCACCATCAATGCAGGAATTGAAAAAGCAATAGAGAATAACATCTTTAAGGTGTCCACAAACGAAGTACTACGCAAATACATAAAAGGTTATTTAATTTCCCATGCCCACTTGGATCATGTGTCCGGCCTTATCATTAATTCACCAGCAGATTCCTCAAAGACGGTCTATGCAACGCAGAAGTGTATGGAATTGATGGAAAACCATTATTTTAACGACCAAACTTGGGCTAACTTTGGAGACAAAGGCCCTGGAGTCCCTTTGAAGAAATACCATTTTCAAACTTTAAATCTAGGTCAAGAAACGCCCATCACCAACACCACTATGACCGTAAAAGCTTATGCCTTAAGTCATGTGAATCCCTTTGAGAGCACAGCTTTTTTGATTAAAAGCGGAACAGCTTACGCCCTTTACTTAGGTGATACTGGACCTGATGTCGTAGAAAAATCCAATAATCTATACACATTATGGGCGGCAATCGCTCCCTTAGTGAAGAACAAACAGTTAAAAGCCATTTTCATAGAAGTCTCTTTTCCCAATGAGCAACCTGACCAATTTCTATTTGGACATTTGACTCCTAATCATTTGATGAAAGAGCTACATACCTTAGCCGATTTATCAGGAAAAGACAGTTTGAAAGGTTTTAAAATTATCGTCACACACTTAAAACCACCCACTAAAAATATAGTTAAGCTGAAAGAACAATTACAAAAGCAAAACGATTTGGACTTAAAAATTATTTACCCAGTACAAGGGAAACGTTTCGAATTATAAAACCTTATTTTTTAGCTGTAAATCTCGGATCAGCTTCCATTACAGTACCGCATTTATCGCAAGTTCTCAGCTCTTCTGAATTATAGAAATGCTCAAAATGTGGCAAAAAGTCCTTTTCGATATTCTGCAATTCAAAAAATACCTCGTACAGTTTATGATTGCAGTGATCACAATGCCATAGCAAACCATCGCTATAGCCTTTTCCGGCACGCTTTCTTTCGATTACTAGTCCAATCGAACCTGCAGATCTTACAGGACAATGGGGTATCTTTGCTGGATGCAGATACATATCACCAGCCTGTAGCTCCATTTCTTTACGCTCACCATCTTCCTGAATTATCACTTTTATACTGCCTTCTAGCTGGTAAAAAAGCTCTTCGGTTTCGTTATAATGATAATCTTTACGTGCATTTGGGCCTGCAACAATCATCACTATAAAATCACCTGAATCTACATAAAGGTTTTTATTTCCAACGGGCGGCTTTAATAAGTGACGATTTTCATCTATCCATTTAGTGAGGTTGAAAGGTTTTGCAATTGCCATGTTTGAAGGTACTAAGTTTATAAGTAGCTAAGTTAATAAAACCTATCCAATAGCCCTACCTCCTAAGATGGAAATAACAAATTTCAAATCAATAAATGAATATTAGCAGCTTCCCAGCATTTCAATTGCTTTTAAAATTTCTAAATTTGCTTACCTTTACTATTCAAATGACCAAAAACAAATCATGAACACTAAAAGCCCTAAAAATAGTAAGAGACCGTTTTCTTTTTGTGAATTCCTATTACTAATTTTTGCTTTGCAATCATTCACTTGCCAATCCCAACAAAACATGATAACACCACCTTATTTACAAAAAGGAGATACCGTCGCTATTTTAGCAACTGCCAGAAAAAACATAGACGACAATTTAAAACCTACGATAGACTTATTACACAGCTGGGGTTTAGAAGCTGTAGTAGGCACTACTATAGGTCTCGATTATAATCAACTTGCAGGCACTGATCAGCAACGTGCTGCCGATTTTCAACATCAATTAGACAATCCTAACATTAAAGCTATTTGGTGCGCTAGAGGCGGATACGGTACGGTTAGAATGTTAGACTTACTTGATTTTACCAAATTCAAACAACATCCTAAATGGATCATTGGTTTTAGCGACGTTACTGTTTTACACAATCATTTGAACACGATGGGATACAAAACTATCCACGGTGTAATGCCAGTTACCATTCCTCGTGCTACTCCAGCGGCTATTAGTTCTATGAAATCGAGTTTATTTGGAGCACCACTTTCATATTCGATCGGACCAGACAAAATGAATCGTTTTGGGAAAGCAACCGGAGAATTAGTCGGTGGTAATTTAAGCATACTGTACAGTCTTTTAGGTTCACCTTCCGCTATAGATTGTAAGGATAAAATATTATTCATCGAAGATTTAGACGAATACCTCTACCATATCGATCGTATGATGATGAATCTCCGACGTAATGGCTGCATCGAAAACCTAAAGGGGATAATTATTGGAGGTATGACCAAAATGAAGGACAACGAAATTCCGTGGGGTAAAAACGCACTTGAAATTATAGACGATGTAACCAAAAAATACAATATACCCGTAATTTTTAATTTTCCGGCAGGACATATTCAAGACAACCGAGCTCTAATTATGGGCAATACCATTTCCATTGAGGTAAAGCAATCCGGAAGCACTATTGTTTTTGAAAAATAAGTTATAACGGTATCCAATCAAAAAAATAGCTTCTGCTAAAAGTATCGCGTTTCTAAAAAGCACTTGAAGAACAAAACCTTAAGCTATGTTTTTAGCACTATTTTCAGTACTAAAAACATAGAAACATTTGCAATTGAACTCCTTAACTATATTTTTTAGCAGATTTAACATAATTTTTCATTGTTATAATTGTAACAAATTGTTTTTTTATTTATATTTGCGGGAATTTATAACACCACAATTAACTAAACCCGCCCCCTGTAGTTATTAAAAACAATTAAAAAATTATGAAAACCGTTTCTTCAATTGTAGAAAATTACATCAAAACAAAGCCATTCTTACTAAATGCGCTATCACTTGGAATCATCAATCTGACTTCCCTTTCTCGGAACATCATGACCGAACTTGAAAGTGAATTTGGCAAAGAAGTAAAACAAGGAGCTGTTGTAATGTCGCTCAAACGACTCACTGAAGAATTAGATTTTAAGTTGAATCATAAAATCAATAAAGTCATTAAAAATATTGGTGAAATCACCGTTAGATCTGAGTTGACGGATTACACCTTCGCAGCTTCTGAAACTGTATTGAACAAACAAGCCGATTTGATTTCGGATATTAATGTTTTATCAGATATCTTTTATACCTCATCTCGTGGTGTAAACGAAACTAACATTGTGGTCAGTAGTAGTATAAATCATTTAGTTGAGAAACACTTCATACGTGAAAAACTCATTCAAAAATTAGATAATTTAGCTTCGATCACGGTAAAACTACCTAAAGAGAACATAGTGGTTCCTGGGATTTATTATTTCATTTTTCAACGTTTGGCTTGGGAAGGAATCATTATAAATGAAGTAATTTCAACTTCAAATGAATTTACTATTTTAGTTGGAGAAGATCAGGTAGACGTTGCTTTTAAAGTAATCAAAGATTTGAAAAACTAACTCAAATCAATCACAACATAGAACCAAAAAAGGATAAAAATCTTCTTTGTTTACAATAAAAAAAGGACTTAGTTTTCATCAACTAAGTCCTTTTTCATTTTATATTCTTTTGAATTTAGGTTTCAAATAATTCCATTAATTCTAAAGCTCTTTTGGTCGATTTTACATTCTCAAAAGTCAATAAAAGTCGTAAACCACTAGGGGTTTGCTTCTCTTTCATTTGACAGATATTACTATGGGTCTGCACAAAATTTATCACTTTATGAAAGCGTTTCGATTGATAATAATCAGACTGTTGATCCGAAACAAAATAACCAATCATTTTACCTTTTTTCATGACTAGCTTCTCAATACCAATATTGGTAGCAATCCATTTAATACGAATACTATTCATCAACGCATTGGCACGCGGAGGCATTGGCCCAAAACGGTCAATTAATTTATTTTGAAAAACAATTAGTTCTTCTTCATTTTTTACTGAGCCTAACTCGTTGTATAAACTTAGTCGTTCCGTGACATTATTGATGTATTCATCAGAAAATAACAACTCAAAATCCGTATCGATTTGCAAATCTTTTACATATTCCTTGGTCTCAATATTATTCTCCTCCGGATATAAATCTTTGAATTCATTTTCTTTCAACTCCTCGATGGCTTCGTTCATGATTTTCTGATAGGTATCAAAACCAATCTCGTTGATAAAACCACTTTGTTCTCCTCCTAATAAATCTCCAGCACCACGTATTTCCAAATCTTTCATCGCGATGTTGAAACCACTTCCCAGTTCACTAAACTGCTCCAAAGCTTGAATACGCTTTCTAGCATCTTCGGTCATGGATGAATAAGGTGGACAGATAAAATAACAGAACGCTTTTTTATTACTACGTCCTACTCTACCACGCATTTGATGCAGATCTGACAATCCAAAATTGTTCGCATTGTTGATGAAAATAGTATTAGCATTGGGTACATCCAAACCACTTTCAATAATAGTGGTAGCCACCAAAACATCAAAATCACCGTTCATGAATCCTAACATTAATTCCTCAAGTTTAGCCCCTTCCATTTGTCCATGGCCAATACCTACTCTTGCATTTGGAACCAAACGCTGAATCATTCCCGCTACTTCTTTTATATTTTCAATTCTATTATTGATGAAGAAAACTTGTCCGTTACGCTGAATTTCATATGATATAGCATCACGAATTACTTCTTCACTAAATCCAACCACATTGGTTTCTATGGGGTAGCGGTTTGGCGGAGGCGTTGTAATGACTGATAAATCACGAGCTGCCATCAATGAGAACTGCAAAGTTCTTGGAATTGGTGTAGCCGTTAAAGTCAAGGTATCCACATTGGCCGCAATGGTTTTAAGCTTATCCTTAACATTCACTCCAAACTTCTGTTCCTCATCGACAATCAATAAACCGAGGTCTTTAAAAACCACATTTTTATTTACTAACTGATGGGTCCCAATCACAATATCCAATTTCCCTTCAGCTAAATCTTTTAGGGTTTGCGCCTTTTGTTTAGCCGTTCTAAATCGATTCAAATACCCTATTGTAACAGGCATATCTTTCAGCCTTTCGGTAAAGGTTCTATAATGTTGGTAAGCTAAAATAGTAGTCGGAACCAATATTGCTACTTGCTTGCTATTATCCACCGCTTTGAAGGCCGCACGGATCGCTACTTCGGTTTTACCGAAACCAACATCCCCACAAACCAAACGATCCATTGGGCGATCGCTTTCCATATCGTTTTTTACTTCCTGTGTTGATTTGGTTTGATCAGGAGTATCTTCATATATAAATGAACTTTCTAATTCATTTTGTAAATAACTGTCTGGTGCAAATTGAAAACCTTTTTCCAAACGACGCTTTGCGTACAGCTGAATTAAATTAAAGGCAATATGTTTGACGCGCGCTTTGGTTTTTTGCTTTAAAATTTTCCAAGCATTCGATCCCAACTTATAAATCTTAGGAGGCGTTCCGTCTTTTCCGTTGTATTTTGAAATTTTATGAAGTGAATGAATGCTGACATAGACGATATCATTATCAGCATAAACTAACTTAATCGCTTCTTGTGTCTTCCCTTCCACCTGAATTTTTTGCAAGCCACCAAACTTACCAATACCGTGATCGATATGCGTTACATAATCACCAACGGAAAGCGAAGTCAATTCTTTTAGCGTAATATTCTGCTTTTTTGAATAGCCATTTTTGATATTAAACTTATGATAACGCTCAAAAATCTGATGATCGGTATAGGCCGTAATCTGATTTTCCTCGTCAACAAATCCTTGATACAAAGGCAACACAATGGTATGATATTGCTTTCGTATATTCTCAGAATTCGCCTCGTCTAAAGACTCAAATATATCGTGAAATCGTTTAGCCTGAGCATCATTAGAACAAAACAAATAATTTTTATATCCGTTAAAATGATTCTCACCCAAATTATTCAATAACAAATCAAATTGCTTGTTAAAGGAAGGTTGTGGTTGAATATGAAAATCAAAGGTTTTCGTTGTTTTAAAAATTGGCTTTGAGGCCAATTCAACAACAGAGAAATCTAAGGCTCGTTTGATAAAGGAGCGCTGATTTAAAAACAACTGTTCCGGACTGGCATGCTTTATTTCTTTAGACAATTTCTCAAAAGCTTCTTCAGCTCTATCGAATTGCTTGTCTAATTGATTTAAAAGCCCATCTGTATTTTGAATGAAAATCACTGTTTTCTCAGCGATATAATCTAAAAAGCTTTCTCGATTTTCCTGAAATATTTTGTTTTCAACATTCGGGATTATGGTGATTTTCTTATGCGTTTCCACAGACAATTGTGTCTCTACATCAAAACTACGAATACTGTCTACTTCATTACCAAAAAACTCAATTCGGTAGGGATGATCATTCGAGAAGGAAAACACATCTACGATTCCTCCACGAACGGAAAACTCTCCCGGTTCCGTAATAAAATCAACTCTTTTAAATTCGTATTCAAACAAAACTTCATTAATAAAATCAATAGAGATCTTATCGTTCAAAGCTACCTTTAAGGTGTTTTTATCCAATTGTTGCCTAGTGACTACTTTTTCAAAAAGAGCCTCAGGATAGGTCACAATTATAGCGGGTTTTTTACGCGAATTAATTCGATTTAAAACCTCAGCACGCAATAAAACATTAGCATTATCTATTTCCTCTATTTGGTAGGGGCGTCGAAATGAACCTGGATAAAACAACACGTCTTGTTCTCCAATCATTTGTTCAAGATCATTCAAATAATAAGCGGCTTCTTCCTTATTGTCCAAAACAACCAGAAAAGGCAATTCGGTTTTTTTAAAAATAGCACGAATTACAAATGAAACAGCAGAGCCCAACAAACCGTTAAGATGCATCTTTATTTGACTTTGCTCCAGCAAATTTGTGGCAATCTGCGCATTTTTAGGCAAATTGTCATAAGTAGTATATAAGGCGTTTTTACTCAACTTTAGGCAGATTTTGATCTATATTTTGTGGCTTGATTTGATTTGCATCTGTATTGGGAATTGCTCGAGTTGTATCTAACATTCTCAAGAAATCCGCTTCGCCTTCTTCTTTCGGGATTTTACTTTTGACTGTAATATTATCCATTTGTCTTTCTAAGGCAACCAAATCTTTGTTTATTTCCCCGATTAAAAAAGTTACCTTTTTATCTGGAATTTGATTCAAATGAATAAACAAGTCCATCATTTTCACCTTCGTAATCAATACCGAAATTCGACTTCTTATTTGTGGTTGATTAAACTCTACAGGTATATTCACATTCAAAGCCATGGCTTTTTTTGAAATCGCCGTTGACTTTTTCTGAAAGGCTCCGATTGTTTTTCTGGGTTTATCTCCAATTTCTTTTAAGAATTCTCGCCACTCGTTCCATGAACTCACTTTCTCTTCTGAAATTTCATTAATAGGTTCGTCAATAAACACCCAACCTTTATTGATATTATTAAAGATAAGTTCCATTCTCTTGGCTTCTTTTTCGTTTTCAGCACGGCGTTTTGCATCATCATTTTGACAGGAATTCAGCACAAAAACCAACAGTAGAAAAAGAGATATTTTATATTTCATTTGGTAAAACATTAAGCTACAAAGTTACAAAGTAAATTTACAATTACGAATTCGGATTTCAGTATAAAAATCAATTGGTTTTAAATTAATTTTCCGTCTAAATTACCGTAGTTTACCCCATTCTAGTTCCTAATGCTGCCCTAAACGACCTCCATAAAACCTATGATACAGCATGACTCATTCTTCAACCCAGAACAATTAAGCCAAAAAAAACACAGCAAAGCTGTTAAATTTATAATTTAGCTTTGCGAAAAGTAAAATTATTTGCGAAAACGTTATATTTGCAACTCTAAAAAAAAACAAAATGAATCCAAAAATATTGATCATTGGCGCTTGCGGTCAAATTGGGACAGAACTGACTCAAAAACTTCGTAAATTATACGGAACAGAAAATGTAATTGCTTCTGATATTCGAAAATTAAATACTGACGTTGTAAACTCGGGTCCTTTTGAAGTTGTCAATGCTTTAGACTTTAACCAAATTGAGCACCTTGTTGAATTGCATCAAATTACTGATATTTATTTAATGGCGGCACTTCTATCGGCTACAGCAGAGAAAAACCCTGCATTTGCCTGGGATTTAAATATGAATTCATTATTTCACGTTTTAAATTTAGCTAAAGACAAAAAAGTAAAAAAAGTGTTTTGGCCTTCTAGTATAGCCGTTTTCGGTCCTACAACTCCGAAAGAAAACACACCACAATATACCATAATGGAACCTTCTACAGTTTACGGAATAAGTAAACAAGCTGGTGAAAGATGGTGTGAATATTACCACAACATCTATGGTGTTGATGTTCGTAGTATACGTTATCCGGGTTTAATTAGCTGGTCATCGCCTCCTGGAGGTGGAACTACTGATTATGCAGTTGATATTTTTTACAAAGCTCTTGCCGATAAAAAATACGAATGCTTTTTATCCTCAGAGACTAAAATGCCAATGATGTATATGGACGACGCTATCGACGCGACTATTAATATTATGAAAGCACCGATTGAAAAAATCAAAATACGTTCTTCATACAATTTAGCTGCGATGAGTTTTACGCCAACAGAAATTGCTGATGAAATTAAAAAACATATTCCTGAATTTACAATCTCATACAATCCAGATTTTCGTCAAAAAATTGCCGATAGTTGGCCTGCTAGTATAGATGATAGTTCTGCTAGAGAAGACTGGGATTGGAAACATAATTTTGATCTTGAAACCATGACCAAAGACATGTTGGAACATTTAGGATAGATCAAGTCAAGCCTATAAAAAAAAAGTCTCGTTTAAAAACGAGACTTTTTTTTATCCTTTAAGTGAAATTATTTCACTTCGTAAACATTATTGGACCCTTTTACATCAGCCATTAATCCACTTGGGTCGATGGTGATTTTTTTGATCGCGGCTTTATTTTTATCGATCGTAAAACTATAATTTGACATAGCCCAAGCCCAGTCATCCAAAACGATTCTTTTTACCTCAGGATTTGGATTTGGCTTAATAAAGTTCATCATTCGCAACGGAATATAGAAACTCTCAGAAGTTCCATCGGTGTACTCCACTTTCAAATCAATTGGCATTGGCATTCTTCCGATTCTCTCTAGAGACACCGTTGTTTTTCCCGCATTATCTGCAACATTCACTATACCATAATCAATCGTATTGGTCGTCTGAGTCCAATCCGTTAAATACCAATCTAACTCCGCACCAGAAACTCTCTCTGCAGTTCTTTTGATATCATTTGGCGTTGGGTGCTTAAATTTAAAATCGTTAAAATATCTTTTTAATGTAGCATCTACATTGTCTTTCCCTATTACATATTCCAGTTGCGATAAAAAGATACTTCCTTTTACATAAGAGGCAATGCTATAAGGTCTGTTTTCGTCGTAACGATCACCATGAGTAGTTTGCGGTTGTTCCTTTCCTGACTCTACTAATTTGTAGTAGGCAGCATAATTTCCTTTAAACGGATTAGTCTCTTTCTTAGTGGCAATTTCATTCAAAGCACTATCTTCAATATAAGTAGTAAACCCTTCGTCCATCCATGGATGTTTCGATTCGTTTGAGGCTAAAATATGTTGAAACCAAGAATGTCCTAATTCATGAGTTGCTGTTCCTAAAATCCCTTGTAGCGTTCCATTTCCTAACATTAAAGTACACATAGCATACTCCATTCCACCATCTCCACCTTGAATAAATGAATATTGTTTGTATGGATAAACCCCAACTCTATGATTGTAATACTCCATAACTTTAACCATTAATGGCTCTAGTTGTTTCCAGTTTTCTGTAGTTTTTGGATTGTTCTTATAGAAGAAATGCAAATCAACATCGTTTGGTCCTTTTACAATATCATGGGTGTATTCTTTATCTGCCGCCCAAGTAAAATCATGTACCATTGGTGCGATGAAATGCCATGTTAAGGTTTTTTGCTTTTTAGGATACACAACTGTTACACCAGCATCTTGATAACCGTGACCAATTGTATTTTTATCCTGTAAATAACCCGAACCTCCAATAGTATAGTCTTTATCAATCGTGATTTTAACATCAAAATTACCCCAAACGCCGTGAAATTCTCTAGCGATATACGGATCTGCATGCCAACCTTCGAAATCAAATTCAGCTAATTTCGGATACCATTGCGACATTGAAAGCGCTACACCTTCTGAACTATTACGCCCAGAACGACGAACCTGAACTGGAACTTGTCCGTCAAAATCTAAAGTAAAAGTCGTTTTGGAATTAGGCAAAATGGGTTTAGCCAAAGTCACCTCTAAAATGGTTCCTGCAACTCTAGTTTGAGCCGTTACCCCATCTTGTTTCAGATTGGATATTTTTAAATACCCAACTTCATTTGGTTTCAAAGTTTCAATTCGACTTTGCTTTACTTCTTTTCCATCGGCAGTTTTTACCTTATTAACCATTCTTCCGTCAGGATCTTTTATCGAATGCAAACGTCCGTCCATTTCACTTCCCGGCTGAAAAGCATTGGCAAACAAATGATAAAACACTTTTCTAAGGGTATCTGGAGAGTTATTGGTATACACCAGTTCTTGTTTTCCCTTGTATTGATAATTTTTCACGTCCATTGACACTTCCATTTTATAATCAACATGTTGTTGCCAATAGGGAGCGCTTTGTGCAAAAGCTGAGTTTAAACCTAAACTCAAAAAAGAAAGTAATATAATTTTCTGCATAGTTATTTAATAGAAATGGAAGAGTTGCCACTCTTCCATCAGATTAGTATTTCATCTTAATTATTTTCTAGACATTTTTTCAGCCATCAATAAAGCATTATAAGCATTAACCATCTTTCCGGTTCTTGAAGACTCGGCAGAAGGAACAGCCACAGGTTCTTGATCTGGATTTGGATTTTCACCCAAAACAAGGGCAGCAGGGAGTAAAACTCCTGAATCCATCAAAATATGTTTTACTTGTGAAGCTTTTAATTTCGGATAGTACGAACGAATCAATGCCGCTACTCCCGCTGCATTTGGAGAAGCCATAGAGGTTCCTTGCAAGTATTTGTATTTATTGTTTGGAACAGTTGCATAAATCTCTTCTCCTGGAGCAAAAACATCTACGTTGATTTTTCCGAAGTTTGAAAATCCTGCCACTACATTTTTCCCATATACTTTATTAATCGCTCCGATGGTAATTACGTTATCGGCAAACTCTTTAATGTTATCTTCAGAATCGTTTGGATAATTGATGTTTTCTGTTTTATCAACATCATATCCGTCATTTCCTGCTGCATGCACAATTAACACATCTTTTTTCTCCGCGTACTTTATTGCGTCATACACCCATTGCTTATGTGGAGAGAAACTTTTCCCAAAACTTCCGTTAATTACTTTAGCTCCATTATCAACTGCATAGCGAATCCCTAAAGCAATATCTTTATCATATTCATCTCCATCAGGAACAGCCCTAACAGTCAAAATTTGAACATTATTAGCCACACCGTCTCCTCCTAAATTATTAGAACGAACCTGCGCTATAATCCCAGCCACGTGTGTTCCGTGCAGTGCTTTTTCCTTATCTGGACCAAAAACAACATTATTACCATAATGACTGTCTTTGATGTCTTCTGGATTATCTCCTACTATTTTTCTACCATCATAATCTTTGTTTAAATTATAATTGAATTGATCGTAAACCGATTCTCTATAATCTTCTAACTCCGCTTCTGGGTCAAAAGTCGGACCAGCATTGGTCATAATTTGAGTCATGATCATTTTACTTCTGACTACTTTAGAATCCGTTGAAGAAATCCCATTCAAATCCTCCAATTTATAGGTCGTTTTACCTAGAGCCGTTTTTATCGTATTGTGAACATCTAATAAAAAATCAACTTGTTGTTTATCTGCTACAACTTTTTTAGATTTTTCTTCATATTGCGCCAAGGCATTTTTATAATCGATAGAACCATCATCACCTTTTTTAACAATTCTGGTCATTTCAAGATTTTCATGTACCGCATCTCCTAGAAAATTCCAACCGTGAACATCATCAATAAAACCATTTTTATCATCGTCAATTCCGTTACCTGGAATTTCTTTAGCATTGGTCCAAACTTTACCTTGTAAGTCTTCGTGCTCAATATCTACACCTGAATCCACAATACCTACAATAACTTGTACTCCCGTTTTTCCTTTTAATAATTCGGCATAAGCCTTATCAACGCTCATTCCTGGAATCGTATCTTTTACTAAATCTAAATGACTCCATCTTTTTAAATCATTTTCAGTAACTGGGGCTTTTTTTACAATTACCAAAGGTGCCGTAACGGTAATTTCTGGAGTTGAGATAGGCGCTTGTTTGATCGCACCACAACCTGCTAAAACAAGTAGTGCAAAAGCAGATAAACAAATAGGTTTTATAGGACTCATATATCTATTTTTAATATAAAGTTAAAAGATGGGTCTAAATTATGATATTTTGATAAAAAAAACTAACACTTAACAGTGCGTTGTGATTTTTAGACAGTAAATAGAGTGAATCTAAAGTCTTGAAAAAAGCCACTTCAACAGGAAATTTCTTGATTTAAAATTATAAAACGCACCTAAATCAATGGAAGACTTGAATCCCAATGTAAAATAAATCGCAGCAAAACTAAATCTGCTCCGACTTCAATAATGTTATATAAGAAGGAGAACCTGTTTTTCTTCAGGATTCCTTTTTTAAATTTTGTTTTAAAAAATCTCTTCGCAAGTAAAAACGTCTTTCAATCGCACCCCTTTCTCGGTATGCGCTACTGTTATTATTTGATTATGCGCGTCATGTTCCAAAAACAAATAGTACTCCTGATCCGCTGCAGCATTCAAAAATTTAGATTTTTCAGGTAGCGTTAATAAAGGTCTTGTATCATAACCCATTACATAGGGTAACGGAATATGTCCAGCTGTAGCCAACAAATCCGCACAAAAAACAATGGTTTTGTCTTGATATTTAATATGGGGAATCATCTGTTTTTCAGTATGACCATCGACATAAAAAATTCCGAATCCTACTTCATTTGAAATCCCGAAATCACCTTTTGGTCTCTGGATAAAATGAAGCTGTCCGCTTTCTTGCATGGGCAAAAGATTTTCAGCTAAAAAAGAAGCCTTTTCACGCGGGTTGGGTTCTGTAGCCCACTGCCAATGATTTTCATTAGTCCAGTATTTTGCATTTTTAAAAGCCGGCTCGTAACCTGTTTTATCGGAGTTCCATTGCACACTTCCTCCGCAATGATCAAAATGCAAATGCGTCATAAAAACATCGGTAATATCCTCACGATGAAAACCATATTTAGCCAAAGATTTATCTATAGAATGAGATCCCCAAAGCGAATAATAACCAAAAAATTTCTCCGATTGTTTATTCCCCATCCCTGTATCAATCAAAATCAAACGCTTACCGTCTTCAATAAGCAAACAGCGCGCCGCAATATCAATTAAATTATTAGCATCCGCTGGATTGGTTTTATTCCAAATGGTTTTAGGAACCACGCCAAACATGGCGCCCCCATCTAATTTAAAATTTCCAGATTCAATTGGGTAGAGTTTCATAATAATGATTTTATAAAAACAAAGCTAGGAAATACAATTTCCTTTTACTAAAAATTTTAGTAAATTCTCCAATCAAATACCACAAATCCACTGTAATCTTAATAAGGACTCTTATTTTACTCTAAAGTAACGGAATCGGTTCCCATAATTTCTTGTTTGTCGAAGAAATTGACAAAATAGGTCCCCTTACGAAAAGGGATTTCATCTGAATTCAGAACCCCGTACACAGTGGCTGGCTTTCCTTGAAAATCAACCGCTACCATAAAACTATATACTAAGGCCTTATCATTTCCAAATTCAACCAATTTGTTTTCGCCTAAAACAGTGTTTTTTTGATCTAAAACTTGAATATAGAAAACTCTTTTTCCCGTTTTTGCAATAGAATTTCCTAAAACAGAAAAACTCACTTTCAGTTTGTCTACGCTTTTGGCTTTGGTAGTTTCAAATTCCTTACCTGACTTATACTCTCTGATGGAAACCACCTTAAAATTCGACAACACTAATTTACCAGCATCCTTTAAGGTTGATTCTATTTTTTTCTGCTTAGAGACCAAAGTGTCATTTTCCAATCTTTGTTTGTACATAACCACATTCTGGCTTTCAATTTCGTTTAACAAATTTTTATTTTGAGACTTCAGATTTTTAATTTCTACCACTTTATTCGCCAATGTTGATTTTAAAGCAGAAAACTGTTTTTGATACACCCGAATTTGTGAAGATGAAGCATTTTTAGAGGCATTGATCACTTCTATCAAGTTTTCAACATTTCTTTTTTCCAACTCCAATTGCTGTGATAATGACGTTTTTTCGAGTATAGCCACATCATAAGCTAATTTTAAGACATTTAAAGAATCTAAAATATTTTTTTTCGCCAACGATTCTTCATTTAGGTTGACCACTTCCTGAGCTTTTCCTAGAACAGGAGCCGATTTCTCTACATTTCCACTCATCTTATTGCTAAAAAAGAAGAATATAAGACCTAATACAGAGACAAAAAATAACACAAAAAAACCCCTTAACCATTTGTTTTTATAATGTTTTATCATAATTACTCACAATTTTTTACAAAAATAGCAATATTTAACTCGCTGACACCCGTATAAACACCTGTTTTACTCCCTTGCTTATAGGCCTTTCTTTTTACCTTAAAATTGATCCGCTTTGACAGCCGCAAAGAACAGCTTTGACAGCCAGAGTAATCAAAATAAATTCTATCTATTTTAACATTTGTTATAATAATGTGAACCGTTATGGAAAAAGGTTTTTAAGTCGTATCTTTGCAGCAATTTCAATTGAACATAGAAATTAGCGTTTTAGAATAGGTAATAATTTGATTACTATTTAAATGCGAATAAAAATGACCAATAAAAACAAATACCATAAACAATGATAAAGGTTTCTGATACAGCCAAAAAGAAAATCATCGACTTGATGAAAGATGATGGTTTTGATGCCGCACATGACTACGTTAGAGTAGGCGTGAAAAGTGGTGGGTGCTCTGGTTTGTCATATGATTTAAAGTTTGATAAAACCAAAGGCGAGGACGATAAAATATTTGTAGACAACGACATAACAATTGCAGTTGAAAAAAAATCATTTCTATATTTAGCAGGAACAATTTTAGAATTCTCTGGCGGATTAAATGGAAAAGGTTTTGTATTTAATAATCCAAATGCAAGTAGAACTTGTGGTTGTGGAGAATCTTTTTCGCTATAAATTAAAAGAATCAAACAGAAGCAAAAATTTAAACACTTAAGATTTTTAAGCGTTTTAAAAAACTAAAAAATGTCAAAATATACTGAAGACGATTTAAAAATCGAACTCGAAACTAAAGAATACGAATACGGATTTTATACTGATATTGAATCGGAGACGTTTCCTATTGGTTTAAATGAAGATATTGTTCGCGCTATTTCTCTTAAAAAAGAAGAGCCACAATGGATGACCGATTGGCGAATTGAAGCTTTTCGCGCTTGGCAAGAAATGATCGAACCAGAATGGGCAAATGTTCATTATGAGAAACCTGACTTTCAAGCTATTTCTTACTACTCGGCTCCAAAACAAGTAGATCCTAACAAATCCTTAGATGATGTAGATCCTGAACTTTTAGAAATGTATAAAAAGTTAGGTATTTCTGTCGATGAACAAAAAATGATGAACAATGTCGCTATGGACATTGTCGTCGATTCAGTTTCAGTTGCTACCACTTTCAAAAAAACATTAGGAGAAAAAGGAATTATTTTCTGTCCAATTTCGGAAGCCATCAAAGAGCATCCAGAATTAGTTCGTAAGTATTTAGGAACTGTTGTACCTCAAAAAGACAACTTCTATGCAGCATTAAACTCAGCAGTTTTCTCTGATGGAAGTTTTTGCTATATCCCAAAAGGCGTACGTTGCCCAATGGAACTTTCAACTTACTTTAGAATCAATCAAGCAGGAACTGGACAATTCGAAAGAACTCTAGTTATTGCAGACGAAGGAAGCTATGTATCTTATCTTGAAGGTTGTACAGCACCAAGTCGTGATGAAAATCAATTACACGCTGCTGTAGTTGAATTAATTGCTTTGGACGATGCTGAAATTAAATATTCAACCGTTCAAAACTGGTATCCTGGTAACAAAGAAGGAAAAGGTGGTGTTTTTAACTTTGTAACCAAAAGAGGTTTATGCGAAACAAACGCTAAGATTTCTTGGACTCAAGTAGAAACTGGTTCAGCTGTAACTTGGAAATACCCTTCATGTGTATTAAAAGGAGACAATTCTGTAGGGGAATTTTATTCTATTGCAGTGACCAACAACTACCAGCAAGCAGACACCGGAACTAAAATGATCCATTTAGGTAAAAACACTAAATCGACTATTATCTCCAAAGGTATTTCAGCTGGAAAATCACAAAACAGTTACCGTGGATTAGTGCAAATCAGTCCAAGAGCGGATAATGCTAGAAACTTTTCGCAATGTGATTCCTTATTAATGGGAAACAATTGTGGAGCACATACTTTCCCTTATATCGAAAGTAAAAATCCTTCTGCAAAAATAGAACACGAAGCAACAACAAGTAAAATTGGTGAAGACCAAGTGTTTTACTGTAACCAACGTGGAATTCCAACTGAAAAAGCAATTGCTTTAATTGTAAACGGTTTTAGTAAAGACGTTTTAAATAAATTGCCAATGGAATTTGCTGTAGAAGCACAAAAATTATTAGAAATTTCTTTGGAAGGTTCAGTTGGTTAATTCCATTAACTAACAAGCATTTCGAAAGATGTAAAATATTTACGTCCAAACAAAAATAGAAATATTGGAATTTTCAAATTTCCAAATTAACTAATTTTCAAATTAAAAAGATGTTATCAATAAAAAACCTTCACGCCTCAATTGGTGATAAAGAAATCCTTAAAGGAATTAATATAGAAGTTAAAGCTGGTGAAGTACATGCCATCATGGGACCTAATGGTTCTGGAAAAAGTACACTTTCAGCAGTAATTGCTGGAAACGAAAACTACGAAGTTACACAAGGACAAGTTTTTCTTGAAGGAGAAGATCTTGCTGATCTAGCTCCTGAAGAAAGAGCACACAAAGGAGTATTCCTTTCGTTTCAATATCCTGTAGAAATTCCTGGAGTAAGTGTTACTAACTTCATGAAAACAGCTATCAACGAAACTCGTAAAGCAAACGGACAAGCTGAAATGCCTGCAAACGAAATGCTAAAAGTAATTCGTGAGAAGTCTGAACTATTGGAAATCGATCGTAAATTCTTATCTCGTTCATTAAACGAAGGTTTTTCAGGTGGAGAGAAAAAGAGAAATGAAATCTTCCAAATGGCGATGTTAGAGCCAAAATTGGCTATACTTGATGAAACTGATTCTGGACTTGACATTGATGCCTTAAGAATTGTAGCCAACGGAGTAAACAAATTAAAAAGCGAGAAAAACGCGATTATCGTAATCACGCACTACCAACGTTTGTTAGACTATATCGTTCCTGATTTCGTTCACGTTCTTTACAATGGAAAAATTGTAAAATCTGGAGGTAAAGAATTGGCTTACGAATTAGAAGAAAAAGGATACGACTGGATTAAAGCAGAAAACTAGTTTACAGTTACAGTTTACAGTTTATAAAAACTGACAACTCCTAACTCAAACTTACAACTACAAAAATGGATTTAAAAGAAAAATTAGTATCGTCTTTTATGGCTTTTGAAGAGCGTGTCGATGTACATACAGATCTACATAACATTCGCACAAATGCCTTAAAAAACTTCGAAAATAAAGGTTTCCCGACCAAAAAAGAAGAAGCTTGGAAATACACATCGTTAAACGCCATCTTAAAAAATGACTTTACGGTTTTTCCAAAGGAAGAAAATGCAATCGAATTTAACCACGTAAAAAAATACTTTTTACACGAAATTGACACTTATAAAGTAGTGTTTATTGATGGGGTTTTTAGTTCGCATTTATCTTCTACAACCCATGACGGAATCGATGTTTGTTTAATGTCATCGGCATTGACCAAACCAAAATACAAAATGATTATTGACAAGTACTTTAATCAAATAGCAAGTAAAGAAGAAAGTTTAACTTCTTTGAATACTGCTTTTGCTAGTGAAGGTGCTTATATCAATATTCCACAAAAGAAAGTAGCAGACAAACCCATTGAGATCATGTATTTCTCAACAGGAAACGAAGCCGCTTTAATGGTACAACCTCGAAATTTGATTATTGTTGGAGAAAATTCACATGTTCAAATCATCGAACGTCATCAAAGTTTAAACGAAAATCCAGTTTTAACCAATTCGGTTACTGAAATTTTTGCTCAAAAACGTGCTATTGTTGATTTTTACAAAATTCAAAACGACAATATCGAAGCGAATTTAATCGACAACACTTATGTTTCACAACAACAAGAAAGCCATGTTTATGTACATACGTTTTCTTTTGGAGGAAATCTAACGCGTAATAACTTGAACTTTTACCACTTTGGCGAAAGATTGACAAGTACCCTTAATGGAATTACCATTATTGGTGAAAAACAGCACGTTGACCATTATACCTTAGTAAATCACGCAACTCCAAACTGCGAAAGTTTCCAAGATTATAAAGGTATTTACTCTGACCGTTCAACAGGAGTTTTCAACGGAAAAGTATTAGTAGAAAAAGAAGCTCAAAAAACAAATGCTTTCCAAAAAAGCAACAATATTTTATTGAGCGACAAAGCTACCATCAATGCAAAACCACAGTTAGAAATTTTTGCCGACGACGTAAAATGTTCTCACGGTTGTACTGTTGGACAATTAGACGAAACAGCTATGTTCTACATGCAGTCTCGTGGTATTCCTCAAAAAGAAGCCAAAGCTTTATTGATGTACGCCTTCTCTAATGCCGTTATCGAAAGTATCAAAATACCGGAATTAAAACAACGAATTACCAAAATCATCGCAACCAAATTAGGCGTGAGTTTAGGATTCGATTTGTAGTCAACGCTACTCCTATATATACAACCCGACAAGCTTTAAACTGTCGGGTTTTTTTGTATCTTATAAATACTATTGTTTTACACTGGTGATCACTTCTTTTAGAAAGCCATTGAAATCAAAACCAGGCTCCTCTTCCTTCACTCCCATTCTCACGATAACCATATCCAAAGACGGAATAATGGCTACCATTTGTCCTTGATACCCACTACAGTAAAACATATCACGAGGAACGTCCGGAAATTTTCCGCCAGCATTTAGCCAAAACTGAGCTCCATACCTCCCATTTGAGGTATTGGTTGGTGTTGCAGTATACTTTACCCAACTCTCATCCAAAATCTGCTCCCCATTCCAATTTCCTTTATGCAAATACAACAATCCAAATTTAGACCAATCACGAGCAGTTGCCCACCCATAAGAAGACCCTACAAAATTCCCTTTCATATCCTGCTCCACGATCATCGAGTTCATTCCTATTTTATCAATTACAGCACTGTACCAAAAATCCACATATTCTTGATGCGTTTTAAACTGACTTCTTAAAATCCTGGATAATAAATTGGTCGTTCCAGAGGAATAATTCCAATGCGTATTGGGTTTAAACTGTGCAGGTTTATCCATCTGCACTTTTCCCATGTCTTCCGCTTGAAAAAGCATCTTAGTAGCATCACAAATGGTATTATAATTCTCTTCCCACTCTAAACCCGAATTCATATGAAGCAAATCATTAATGGTGATGTTTTTACGCTCATCGTTTTGCCATTCAACAATGGGAGCAGGTTGGTAAATAGCCATTCTTCCTTGCTTTGCCAAAACTCCAAAAACAGCACTAGTGACACTCTTTGTCATCGACCAGCCTAAGATCTTACTCTCTTTAGTAAACCCCCTATCGTATTTCTCCGCTATCAATTTATCTTTATACAACACGACAACAGCTCGTGTCCTTTTTGCTTTTCCTCCATCGACATCAAAAGCATCACTTACTGCTTTTTTCAATTTCTTATAATCGACAGTAGCAAACACCGTATCTTCCGGTTCTTTATTGCCATAAGGAAAAGACAAATTGTTCTGCAATTTCGTTCGCTTGGGAATATCGTAAGTCCCACTCAAATTAAAATCATCATTGATCAAAGTGGCCCCTAAGCCTTCTCGGTAAATAGCTTTGCGCTCCTTCAATCCATAAACCGCAGCTGTAGCAAATTTCCCTGCTTCATCAATGGTATTGGTTGCTAAATCCATCATCGGAATATCATTATCCGTTTTTTCAATTAATGCTTTAGAACGGTTATCAATAAAATGACCTGAAGCTATACTCTTGGCCGAAAAGCCAGATATTAATTCCAGTTTTGGATAGGTAGTAAATCCAAAATAAAAAATCACAATCAATAAGACAAGCGCGAATAACTTAATGCTTTTTTTCATAGTAGTCAATAGCTTTTTTACATACAACACAATCGATTCACCTTCACGATATTACCACACAATTTAGCTTAAAATTTCATAAAACTCACAAAACAGAATCAAATTTTATCAAATTATTAGCTACAACTTCAATTGATGGTATCATAAAAGGAAATTATAGAATTGCAGTATAAAACAATTTAGTTTTAGTACTTTTGTAAATAGAATTTTTCTAAATAAGACATGCTAGACATTCAAAAAATAAGAGCTGATTTTCCGATACTTTCACAAAAAGTAAACGGAAAAACTTTGGTATATTTCGATAACGGTGCCACTTCACAAAAACCACAAATTGTGATTGATGCTATCTCAAAATACTATCAGGAAATCAATGCCAACATTCATCGTGGCGTTCATACTTTAAGTCAATTAGCGACTGATGCCTACGAGATTTCTCGCGGCAAAATACAGCAGCACATCAATGCAAAATTTGCTCACGAAGTACTTTTTACTTCTGGAACGACGCACGGAATCAACTTAGTTGCCAACGGTTTTGCTTCGCTTTTAAAAGAGGGTGATGAAGTAATCGTTTCCTCTTTAGAGCACCACAGTAACATTGTGCCTTGGCAAATGTTATGTGAAAAAACAGGAGC
Source organism: Flavobacterium sp. OHVDL-2026-0007 (assembly GCF_059882335.1). Classification (NCBI taxonomy): domain Bacteria; kingdom Pseudomonadati; phylum Bacteroidota; class Flavobacteriia; order Flavobacteriales; family Flavobacteriaceae; genus Flavobacterium; species Flavobacterium sp. OHVDL-2026-0007. Next base: position 3,388,599 of record NZ_CM187612.1, on the reverse strand, counting down.
TACTCTGAAAGTTATTCCAATGAACCAAGACGGTGAGTTGATCCTAGAAGCTTTTGATGCCTTGCTATCAGAAAAGACTAAAGTCGTTACGGTAAATCACATCTCGAACGCTTTAGGGATTATCAATCCTATAAAATATATCATTGAAAAGGCACACGCTGTTGGCGCTGCCGTTTTAATTGATGGTGCACAAGCTGTTCCTCATTTAAAACCAGATGTTCAGGATTTAGACTGTGATTTTTATGCCTTTTCAGGGCACAAAATGTGCGGTCCAACAGGAACTGGTATTTTATACGGAAAAGAAAGCTGGCTCAATAAATTACCTCCTTATCAAGGTGGTGGAGAAATGATCAAAGAAGTTACTTTCGAGAAAACGACTTATGCTGATTTACCACATAAATTTGAAGCGGGAACACCAAATATTGCTGGTGGTATTGTACTAGGAACTGCTGTTGATTACTTAAACAGCATTGGCTTTGACAATATCCAAAAACAAGAAGACGAATTATTAGCTCACGCCACAAAGCGTTTGTTAGAAATCGAGGGCTTGAGAATCTATGGAACTGGAAAAGACAAAGCCTCAGTGGTTTCGTTTAATATCGATGGAATCCACCCTTATGACATCGGTTCTATAATTGACAAATTAGGAATTGCTGTTCGTACTGGACATCATTGCGCACAACCCATCATGAATTTCTTTTGCATTCCTGGCACTATTCGTGCTTCATTCTCGTTTTACAACACTAAAGAAGAAATTGATTTAATGGTTGAAGCCGTTAAAAAGGCGCAGACCATGCTAAGCTAAAAATAGACTCTATGCGACTACTATCTATATTACTCGTCACGATTTTCATCGGAACAGCATGTTCTAGCCAAAAAAAAGCAGATATGACTTCAACACAAATTGAATACACTGCTGTTTCTAGAGGCATTTTTAAAAAGATAGTAGTGCACAACAAAACAGTTTCAGTGAGCACCGATAGAAATGCTCCAACTGTTACAAGCAAAATAGACGATGCCAAATGGAATCAAATTGTGTTAGCATTTTCTACCATAAACCTAGAGAGTATTCCAAGCTTAAAAGCACCTACCGAAAAACGATTTTACGATGGTGCCGCAATTGGAAATTTAACGATAATTCAAAATCAAAAAACATATGAGACCCAAGGTTTCGACCATGGTTTTCCCCCAAAGAAAATAGAAAAATTGGTCCAGTTGTTATTAGATTTTGCTAAAGATTAATTATGACAATAAAAGAAATACAAAACGAAATAATAGACGAATTCTCCATGTTCGATGACTGGATGCAACGTTACGAATATATCATCGAATTAGGAAAAAGCCTTCCTTTAATCAAAGAAGAGTACAAAACAGACGAAAACTTAATCAAAGGCTGCCAATCGAAAGTTTGGCTTCAAGGGGAACAAAAAGACGATCTAATTGTGTTCACTGCAGATAGTGATGCGATCCTTACTAAAGGAATCATTGCTATTTTAATTCGTACTTTTTCCAATCAAAAAGCTACCGATATCTTAAAAGCTGATGTTGATTTCATAGACGAAATTGGCCTAAAAGAACATTTATCCGCCACTCGTGCAAACGGATTGGTTTCGATGATCAAAAATATTAAAATGTACGCTTTGGCATTTGATTCAAAAAACAACTAGCCAGCGCTATAACGGGATAACAACCCATTCTCACCAAGACTTTTAATAAAGTCTAAACATAAAAATAAAAAATAAAATGGAACAAGAAATAGACACAAACGAATTAGGAGAATCTATTGTAAAGGTTTTAAAAAGCATTTACGATCCAGAGATCCCTGTAGATATTTACGAGTTAGGGTTAATTTACGATGTAATGGTCAATACCGATTACGAAGTAAAAATCTTAATGACTTTAACCTCTCCAAACTGTCCGGTTGCGGAAAGCTTACCAAGAGAAGTAGAAGAAAAAGTAAAAACTATCGAGCACATTAAAGATGTTGACGTAGAAATTACTTTTGACCCACCTTGGAGTAAAGACCTAATGAGTGAAGAAGCTAAGTTAGAATTAGGAATGCTTTAAAAATTTCTTTAGGCTTAAAGTTTCAAGTAACTTATCTTGAAACTTTAAACCTAAAACGAATATCTATTATGGAAGAAATAATCAATAAAGTAGCCAATAGCGCTTTAGAAGTTTTTGATCTTGAGGATTATTATCCTAAAGGAATGCGTGTGCAAATCGATATTTCACAATGGCTATTAGAAGGCTTTTTATTAAAAGAAAAAGACTTTAGAGCACATTTAAAAAACCATGATTGGTCACAATACCAAGATCAATATGTAGCTCTTCATTGCAGCACAGATGCCATTGTTCCAGCTTGGTCTTCTATTTTAGTCGCCGTATACCTTGCCCCTTATGCCAAAAAAGTTGTCAATGGAACCATCGAAGACTTAGAGGCTAGTTTATATGAAGAAATCTTAAGCAAGCTTGATTATTCTCTATATAAAAACAAAGCGGTAATCCTAAAAGGCTGTTCCAAAAAACCAGTTCCAATGCGCGCTTACATTTTAGCCACTATTTATTTGCAACCCTTTGCCAGAAGCATTATGTACGGAGAAGCTTGCTCTGCAGTGCCTTTATACAAAGAAAACAAGAAATAATCCCCATTTACAACTAGCCAACACAAGTCTTTTTAACAGTTTTTTAGTATATTTGTTCTTACACATACTAAACTAACTACCATGAAAAAGATAACGTTATTAGTCTTGATGTTGGTGAACTTTACTTTTGTTCACGCACAAAATTCTGAAAAAGAATTAATTCAAAACACCGAGAAAGCCGTAAAGAAACTAAAAGACACTATTGAGGGAGAAGGCTGGAAAAAGAAAGGGATTGTTTCCCTTCTACTAAATCAATCCAGTTTCAACAATTGGCTCGCTGGTGGTGAAGATAGTTTCTCAGGAACTTTAGGGATCAATTACGACTTCAACTACAAGAAAGACGATATCACCTGGGACAATAAGATATTAGCCTCTTATGGTCTTTTACAGACTAAAAATGCTGATTTTGCCAAGAAAACCGATGACCGTTTAGAGTTTAATTCAATCGCAGGAAAAAAAGCATTTGGCCAATGGTATTATTCCTACTTCCTAAACTTCCGAACTCAATTTTCAACGGGTTATATCTATGGAAAAGATCCAAATGGAAAAGAAATCAGAACAGAGTTCACCAAGTTTTTATCTCCGGGATACCTTACCACAGGTCCTGGTATTTACTGGACCAAGGATGACAATTTAAAAATAAACTTTGCTCCTCTAACTTCAAAATTCACTTTTGTAGACAGCGCCTACACCACTGGAATCAATCAATCAACAGGCTTACCCTATGTTGACGGAGATTATTTTGGAGTTGATGCCAACAAAAGCATGCGATATGAATTGGGTTTCTATGCCTCTGTTTATTACAAGCTTGCCCTAATGACAAACGTTACGGCCGAAAACACCTTGAATCTCTATTCTAACTACCTTGAAGACCCTCAAAATGTAGATATGGATTACTCCTTGAACATTATCATGAAAATCAACAAAGTTTTATCTGCAAATCTATCTTTCCAAGCCATTTATGACGATAATGCTTATCAAGGTTTTCAAACTAGGGAAGTCTTTGGTCTAGGAGTTAATTTCGGATTCTAATACCAACAGCTAATATAGGACATACTCATTTTAAAAATATGATAGCCTACCGTTAAAACAAAAAAAGAGCTTTTGAATCACTCAAAAGCTCTTTTTTTTTACTCCTCTTCTTTTTCTTCTTTTTCAATCGCATCCTTATAATCCGGATACAAAAATTTATTATAGGGGAATCGAGTAATATGAATTTGTCTTACCGCCTCATAAACTCTTTCTCTAAACTCTTCAAAATTTTCCTTTTGGGTGGCAGAAATAAACAAGGCCTTTTCTTCACCTAAACGATGCATCCAAGTTGTTTTCCATTCTTCAAGTGTATAATGACTCGGTGTTTTTTCGGTCATTAAATCATCTTCATCAATAGTCAAATGTTTATAGGCATCTATTTTATTAAATACCATAATCACTTGTTTATCATTTGCTTTAATATCAAGTAAAGTTTGATTCACAGAGGCAATATGATCTTCGAATTCAGGATGTGAAATATCCACTATATGCAACAACAAATCAGCTTCACGAACCTCATCAAGTGTACTCTTAAAAGAATCAACTAATTGAGTAGGCAATTTTCGAATAAAACCTACAGTATCGGAAAGCAAAAATGGCAAGTTTTTAATCACCACCTTACGAACTGTTGTATCTAAAGTGGCAAACAATTTATTTTCAACAAACACATCGCTTTTTCCAACGGCATTCATCAAAGTAGATTTTCCAACATTGGTATATCCGACCAAGGCCACACGAACCATTGCTCCACGATTACTACGCTGTACACCCATTTGCTTATCAATGGTCTTTATTTTCTCTTTCAATAACGCGATACGATCACGAACAATACGTCTATCGGTTTCAATTTCGGTTTCTCCAGGTCCACGCATTCCGATCCCCCCTTTTTGACGCTCTAAGTGAGTCCACATTCCTGAAAGTCTAGGCAATAAATATTGACATTGCGCTAATTCAACCTGCGTTCTAGCATAAGAAGTTTCAGCTCTTTGTGCAAAAATATCAAGTATAAGGTGGGTCCTGTCTAAAATTTTACAATCAATTATTTTAGAGATATTTTTTTGTTGTGAAGGCGACAATTCATCATCAAAAACCAGCGTAGAAATATTATTTTCCTTTACAAACAGATTAATTTCGTCAATCTTTCCTGTTCCTACAAAAGTCTTTGGATTTGGACGTTCCATCTTTTGCGTAAAGCGTTTCACAACTTCACCACCAGCGGTAAAAGTCAGAAACTCTAATTCGTCTAGATACTCGTTTAGTTTTTCCTCACTTTGGTTTTGAGTCACAATACCAACAATGGCTGTTTTTTCAAAATTTATAACTTCTTTTTCTAACATAGCTTTGAATAAGGTGCAAATTTAATGATTTGTAAGGTACTAAGCCTTATACAATTTCGTTTTTAAGTTCTTATTGGCAAATTATCATCTTCATCCAAAAACAAAACCATTTAAAAATATCCATAATTGAGTTCTTACTCTCAATTCACTAGCATTTTTAAATGGTTTCACTATAAGCCTTAAGCCTCTGGGTTTATTCGTAAATAAACGTCTTCTCTGTTTTTACGATTCCGTTTTCCTCCACTTGAGAACAAGAAATTGGAAAATTTAATTTATTGTATTTGTATTTTCTACTCACCCCAACCAATACTGTGGAGGAAGGACTAAAATTTAACTCGTTATTATAAGATATCGATTCAAAAGTAAACTCTTCTTCATGATAGGAAATCATCGGAACAATCACTTTATACTGATCACCAAATAAACTTTGAACAATTAAGGCATCTACCGATTTTTTGTCATCAAAAGTAAAGCTCTTAGAAATTTTATCTCCAACTAAACCTTTGTGTTTAATCACATTGTCGTTGGTATAAACGTATTCAATTTTGCCAATTATCTGCTTGTTTCTATCGCGAGAAGTACGTCTAACAATGATCCCATTTTCAACGATGTATTCGATATCATCAACCAAGTTCTGATGATTGGTGCTTTTTTTTGTAGTTACTTTAACTCTGGCTCCTTCGTAACCAAAAGTCACCACTTTTGTGATATAGTCAGGACCTTCCTGATATTTTTTTACAAATTTTGTAATGTTATCGTCAGCATCATAAGTATAATTGACCACTTCTTTCCAATCGCTTCCTACCTTATCTTTAACTGTTTTATCTAACAACCCTTTGGTATTATAGAAGAAATGCTGCACCACATCCGAAGTTGTTATGGTTTGAATTTTCCCTTCTTTAAATACCACTGTTTTGTTTACAATTTCACCATCTTTAGAGTTTTGGTAATTTGTTTTGACAATGTTTATTTGTTTTAATCGAACAGTTCCATTTTGGTCTTGGCTATGCAACAAGCACGGAAGTACCATCATAAGGATGGCCATAAAGTAGGTTTTCATGTAGTATTTGTATTAATTTGGGAAGACCAAAGTACAAAATTCCATCAAATTTTAACAGTTTCCAATCCAAAAACACCACACTATTCAATTAGTCCTTAAAAATCAGCCTTTTACTCCATTCTATCTTAAAAAAAACCAACCAAAAACTACCTTCCAAAGAGTGCTATTTAACAGGAGGCAAGAATACCATTTACCCCAATGAAGACACAAGAGGAAATCCCTAAACCGTTGGCCTAATTTTAGAAACCATAAAAGCAATTAAAACACCAAAAATTCCGATAAAAGCAAAAGAGAATTGCAGTCCAAAAGTTTCAGCTATATGACCAATCACAGGAGGTCCCATTAGAAACCCTAGAAAACTGACACTCGAAACAATTGTCAAAGCTTCACCAGGTGGTACTGAAGGATTTTTTCCAGCCAGACTATAGACCGTCGGCACAATAGTGGCAACCCCTAAACCAACCATCATAAAAGCAATTGTACAAGGAATAATATAAGGTAGAAAAACAGCTGTAAAAAGCCCAACCGAGATCATCACTCCGCTGATTTGCATCACCCGTTCACGACCAAATTTATTAATCATTCCATCACCTAAAAATCGTCCGCTGGCCATCATAATCATAAATGAAGTATAACCTAAAATCACTAAGGGGCCTGGCGCTTTTACGATATCTTTAAAGTAAACTCCACTCCAATCAAACATTACACCTTCGCTCGCCATACTACAAAATCCGATAATTCCCAACCAAATTAAAGTACGATCAGGCTTCACAAATAATTTTTTCTTTTCAGCTGTTTTATCTTTAATTTTTTCTTTGGCTTTGACCAAAAATTTAAAATTGAAGGCCACCATTAAAAGCACCACTCCGCCAACAATTAAGAAATGATCAAACGGAGATAATTTCAAAGCTAGCATTCCTAAACCTACCAATGCCCCTGAAAACCCAGCAAAGCTCCACATCCCATGAAAAGAAGACATAATGGTTTTCTTGAAAAGTACTTCGGTATAAACACCTTGTGTATTAACGGAAATATTGGCTAGATTTCCAAATAGCCCGAATAGAAACAAACCTAGTGACAATTGCAATGCTGACGTAGCTAAACCTAAATTGGCCAAGCACAATACATACATTATTAAAGAGAAAATTAAAATACGATGACTTCCAAACTTGGTCACCATTTTACCAGAAAAAGGCATAATCACTAATTGCCCCATTGGGAGTGCAAAAAGTATAGACCCCAAATCTCCTTCAGTTAAATTCAAAGCCGTTTTAATGTCAGGAATCCTACTGGCCCAGGTAGCAAAACTTAACCCCATTCCGAAATAAAACATTCCCACAGCAAAACGAATTCTACTGAGATAGGAAGCTTTAGCTTCTCTGTAAACTTTTTTAATTTTTCCTTTGGTTTGAAAAAGAGCTAGTGGATTGAAGTCTATCAAAATTGAGGTGTTTTGAGTTTGATACTATAAAGATACAAAAAAGCACCTTTATAGACCATCAAACCCTTTTACTACCTCTACATACAACGTTATTGTTTATAATATTGTTTATAACTTGATCACCTTTTGTTGGCCGTGACTCGCAATTGCTGCTTCTATAATCTGCATCACTTTCACACCATCTTGTGCCGTAACAGGCTCTTTTTTATTCTGTGTAACTGCATCGTAAACACCATCAAAAAACGAAAAATAGTTCCCTTGAAGGGTATCCACATTTTCCCTAATGGTTTTACCCTCAACTTCAGTATGTAAAAGTCCTTTTAAATCTTCCGCTTCTGTTCCCCAAGATTCAAGGTTCGGTTTTTTTCCGAGTTTTAAATCATCTTCTTGAACATCACCGCGGGCTTTTAAGAAAGATCCCTTTTTACCGTGAATGGTATAAGCAGGATTCGCTTCCCTAACAAAAAAGCCCGCTTTTAGACGCACTCTAAAATCATCGTAAATCAACAATAAATCAATCCAATCATCTACTAAGGAGTTCTCCCTTGTCGTACGAATATCTGCAAAAACAGCTTTGGGAGAACCAAATAAACAAACCGCTTGATCAATTAAATGCGGTCCCAAATCTTTCAAAACTCCTGCCCCATCATTGGCCGTTTCTTTATGTGCTTTAGCACTCAACAAGGGATTGTATCGGTCAAAATGAAATTCCGCTTCGATCAGATCTCCCAAGACACCTTCTTTAATTATTTTTTGAACAGTTTTAAAATCACTATCCCACCTACGGTTTTGAAAAACAGCTAATTTCAATCCTTTTTCTTTGGCGATTGCCGCTAATTCCTCTGCCTCAGCAACAGTAGTAGTAAAAGCCTTCTCTACTACAGCATGTTTTCCGGCCAACAATACCTTTTTCGCATATTCATAATGTGTTCCTACCGGCGTATTGACAATTACCAGATCAACATCATCAGCCAATAATGCCTCAATAGATGGGTAACTTTTTACGGTTGGATAATCTTCTTGAATCAACTTTTTACTTCTTTCCCAAGAACCCAATAATTCAAATCCGGGATGAATATCCAAAAAAGGAGCGTGAAAAACTTTCCCTGACATTCCGTATGATAATAGTGCTGTTTTTATTTTTTGCATTTTGTATGGTGGTATTTATTTTTATAAACCCGCAAGGTCTAAGTTATGAGTAACTGTTATTTTTTACTTCAGAAAGCGCAAGCCTAACCTCCTATCTTTACATCGCTAGTTACAACGATAAATACAAGACGATCCGATTTACGTCTGAAAGACATATTTTTTAATATTGAAAAAGGCTTGCTTATATTTTAGCTCGTTCGTATTGCTTTGGCCATTGAATATCGTCATTTAACTCTGTAGCGAACTTTAAAGGCAAATTAGGATTTCTTAGGGATTCTCTAGCAAACAAAATCAAATCAGCTTGACCCGCTGCTAAAATAGCTTCGGCTTGCTTTGCTTTTGTAATCAATCCAACTGCCCCTGTTAAAATCGAGGCTTCCTTTTTGACCTTAGTCGCAAAAGGAACTTGATAATTGGGCTGCAATGGAATTTGCTGATGTGATACTAACCCTCCTGAGGAAACATCAATTAAATCTATTCCCTTTTCTTTTAGAATTAACGCTAGTTTTACGGACTCTTCAGGACTCCATCCTCCTTCCGCCCAGTCGGTTGCAGAAATACGAACAAATAGAGGTAAATCCGTAGTCCATTCTGCTTTTACGGCTTCAACGATTTCAAGAGTCAATCGAATGCGATTTTCAAAACTTCCTCCATATTCATCTGTTCTAACATTGGTTAAAGGTGATAAAAACTGATGCAACAAATAGCCATGTGCTGCGTGTATCTCCATTACCTGATAACCCGCTTCCACTGCTCTTTTAGTCGCAGTTTGAAAATCAGCTATCACCTTATGTATACCCTTTATATCTAAAGCCACAGGAAGAAAAGGTTCGTTTTCATGATAAGCGATAGCGCTTGCCGCTACCGTTTGCCATCCCCCTTGGGTGGCCCCTAATTTTTGATTACCCAACCACGGAGCCGAAACGCTTGCTTTTCGTCCAGCATGCGCCAACTGAATTTCAGGAATTGCATTTTGTGAAACGATAAATTCGTTGATGGTTTTTAACTTTTCAATGTGTTCATCTTTCCAGATTCCCAAATCAGCAGGAGATATTCTAGCTTCTGGAGAAACTGCTGTAGCTTCTTGAATAATCAATCCAACACCACCGCTTGCACGGCTACCCAAGTGCACCAAATGCCAATCATTTGCGAATCCGTCGATGGCCGAATACTGGCACATGGGCGAAATAACGATTCTATTCTTTAGGGTGATTCTTTTTATGGTAAGAGGAGAAAATAATAATGAACCCATACTGTAACATTTAGTGGTTTTGCACTACCTATTAATAAGGGTAGCGTTAAGAATAGTAAAGTTACGGCATCTTGTTAAAAGTAGAAATCTAAATTTTATTAATTAACAAACATTTAAAACCTTAAGTATTATATTGCGCTATCAAATTAAAATAGAAACGTTACTTTTGTGCGTTAAATTAAGAACTAAAAATACAAAATGGATATAGTTATCAAGCTCTCTCAATTTCTATTGAGTTTATCATTACTTATTATTCTTCACGAATTAGGACACTTTATTCCTGCAAAACTATTTAAAACAAGAGTCGAAAAATTCTACTTATTTTTTGATGTTAAATACTCTTTACTAAAAAAGACAATAGGAGGAACCGAATACGGAATCGGATGGTTGCCTTTGGGAGGTTATGTAAAAATCTCAGGAATGATCGACGAAAGTATGGATAAGGAACAAATGGCACTCCCTCCTCAACCTTGGGAATTCCGTTCAAAACCCGCTTGGCAACGTTTGATCATCATGTTGGGTGGTGTTACCGTTAACTTTATACTAGCGTTTGTTATCTATATCGGAATGGCATTTGCTTATGGTGATACCTATATAGCCAATACCGACTTAAAAGATGGGGTTCTAATCCAGAATCCAGCTATGATTAAAGCTGGTTTTAAAACAGGAGATAAAATCATTTCTATAGACGGCAAAAAAGTTGAGAATTTTGATTCCGATATGAACATAAATGTAATCATGTCTAAACAAGTTGTGATTGAAAGAAATGGACAGCAACAAACTATAAATATCCCTAATGATTTTGTTGATCAGTTATCAAAACATGAAAAAGGATTATTAGTTGGTATTCGTGTCCCTTTTGCAATTGCAGGCGTTACCGAAGATTCTCCAAATCAGAATCTGAAAGCAAAAGACATTGTTGTTAGCCTTAATGGTGAACAAGTAAAATATTTCGACCAGGCAAAATCTATCTTAGAAAGCAATAAAGGCAAAGTAATCCCTGCAGTGGTTTTACGCGATCTAAAAGAAACACCTATAACATTGAAAATTACGGCCGACGGAACCCTAGGTATAAACCGTGGCGGCTTGGATATAAAATCACTTGAAAAACTAGGCTACTATAAAGTGAGTACTAAAAACTACAGTTTCTTTGAATCAATTCCGGTTGGACTAGAAAAAGGTAAGGATCAATTAGTGGGTTACGGAAAACAACTTAAAATGATTTTCAACCCAGAAACAAAAGCATACAAGCAAGTAGGTGGTTTTGCCGCAATTTTCAACATTTTTCCTAATACTTGGAGCTGGGAAACCTTCTGGTCTATCACGGCATTATTGTCAATTATGCTTGGAGTAATGAACTTATTGCCAATTCCTGCCCTTGATGGTGGTCATGTGATGTTTTTATTATACGAAATCATTAGCGGAAGAAAACCAAGCGACAAATTCCTAGAAAACGCTCAAATGGTTGGTTTCGTTCTACTTATAACATTGCTTTTATTCGCCAATGGAAACGATATCTACAAAGCGATTGTCGGTAAGTAAATTTTTTAAAAAAAAGTGCTAAAAAGTTTTTGAGAAAGTAAAAAATCCTCTATATTTGCACTCGCTAAAAAGAACAACATCTTCCTCCTTAGCTCAGTTGGTTAGAGCATCTGACTGTTAATCAGAGGGTCCTTGGTTCGAGCCCAAGAGGGGGAGCAACTTTTTTTTAGCAAACATATTTACCTTTAAGGTGATTCCTTCTTAGCTCAGTTGGTTAGAGCATCTGACTGTTAATCAGAGGGTCCTTGGTTCGAGCCCAAGAGAGGGAGCTTTCAAAAAAAGACTATCATAACGATAGTCTTTTTTTTGTTTATAAAACAAGGTAAAATTCAAATCGAATTACATTTTATTTTTTTTTGCTCTCATATACCTTCATCATCTCATCTGCCTTCTCCATTTGACCAAGGCCTTTTAACGACTGAGCGTATCGATAATAACACACCGTCTCTAAAGCTGCATCTGTTTCAAGCAACTCCGCATAATATTTAACGGCCGCACTTAAATTTCCATCAAAATAAGACTTATCAGCTACTTTCCTTAGCATATCTATAGATCGATACCCTTTATCCAAAACCTTCTCATAGGTATTCACTACATTCACACTAACTGACTTCACAGGATTCAAACCAACTGACTTGGCAGTAGTCACACCAGCAGCTTTCTTCGTATTCACATTAGCTGACTTTGCTGACTTGGTCGTATTCACAGCAACTGACTTATCCGCATTCGCACTAGTAGACTTCACTGTATTGGCACCAACTAGCTTCTTAGCTGTAACACCAACCAACCCATCAGCTTGCATACTAACTGACTTTTCAACATTCATGTTTGCAGACTTAACCGCATTAGAAGATACAACCATCGGAATACTAACTTGGTTAACCGTCACTACATCGGCAACAATAGTAGACTTTACTTCTATGTCCTTCTCCGTAGCCTTCAGCTTTGACTTCCCGTATACAGGAATCACCTTTCTAGTATTATTAGGTCCTAAATCATTAGCATCTACCAATTCTATTCTCGAAACTTCATATGTAGTCACTCTTTGTCCTGAAGCCGTATTCACTACCTCCTCCACTTTATAAGACACGATGACACGATCATCTTTAGGCACTCTGCCCAACTTTGAAGTAACTTTCTCTTTTAACTCGCTAATAGGAACACTATTGCTACCCTGACCAAAACAGCTAAAAGAAAAAATACTTGAAATGGCAATAAAAGGGATTATATAAGTTCTCATAATGGTTTGATTAACTTACTTAAACCGCAAAGATACCCTTTGCTCGCTCTTTTCTTTTATTCGTCCCGTAAACAACCCCAAAAGACGTTAAACTGCAGTTTTTTAAATCCCACCAGATCCAAAACAAACATTCACTATAGAAAAAGAAAAAAACTGATTACTTTCCCTTCCTGTCTTCATCACATCAAAATTCAACCATAAAAAATGGCGCTACAATTAATTGCAGCGCCATTTTTTTTATTTCAAAATCCGTTTAGACTTAAACTCCTAGTTTTTTAGCAATGTCAGATGGAATTCCACCTTTGTTCACCATCAAAGCTGTTGTTTTGTACTTCACGAAATTTTTAGTTACAAACAAAAATCCTTTGTAGTCGTTTGTCTCTCCCCAAGAATTCTTTACGATGTAATATTCTTTTCCAGTTTGATCTTTAGCTAAACCGATAATATGCATACCATGATCATCCGTTGTCGTGTAATTATCAAAGGCTGTCTGACGCATTTCTGCCGTAATCTCTGGCTCTGCTTTTGGTCCGTTGAACATATCAGCTTTTTCTTCAGCGGTCATCTCATCAAATTTCTTTGTCGGAACATAAGCAACACCATTTTTCCAACTAAAACTCTTCTCACTAACATCAGTAGCCCAAGCTACAGTATATCCTTTTTTCAAAGCATTATCAATAACATCTGTCATATCATTCACCTTTACATTGTATACTTGATCAAATGACCAGTTATCCGGCACAGCCATCATTGTTTTTTGGTAATATGGCGCTGTAGTAAAAGACGACATTTCGATATATTCATCAGGATTAATCCCTACTACTTCCTTAGCAAAAGTCTGTGGTGTATAATTCTTCCCTTTGTATGCAAAATTTTCAGGTACATTTCCTAAATAAGAATCAATAACTGCAGCATATGCTTTTTTCCAGTTTGGCGTTAATTCTCCATTTGGATTTTTTACAACAGCCGACAAAACTCCTTCAATAAGGGCCGCCATTTCTCCAAATTTATTTTTGTCTGTTCCGTAATTCAATCCAGTATATACTTCTCTAGGAACAGTTCCATATTTTTTATACATATTAATTACATCATGCAATGCTCCTCCGTCACCTAAAGAAACAGCACCATGCATACGTACATAATTAATCCCTTTTTCAACATACACGTTTCTTGCTGAGAAAATTTGAGACAACTCTACTGGTTGTTTCCCTAAACGAATCATCTCCGATTCTAAAAATGAATTTGTTGAATAACTCCAACATGTTCCTGAAGAACCTTGTAATTTTACAGAAGTTGTTCCTAAATTAATTTCTTCCGTGAATTTAAAGTTTTCTTTACTTTTTTCGCTTGCATTAAGTTTTAGCGAATTCACCAGAATGTCTTGTGCAAAACAGCTCGTAGCTCCAACAAAAAACACCGAAGCAGCAAGTACTGATTTGATAGAAAATGTATTCATAATAATTATTTAATGTTTTGATAAATTAGTAGTGTAATTTACTTTTTTGTTACAAAACAATTAAATATAATATAATTTGTGGGGTCCAAAACAGTTAATTTTTTCTTAATATTTAAAAACACCCCATCTATCAATACAAAAACCGCAACAGTTCAAACTATTGCGGCTTTTTAAGTTTAAAAATTTATGCGTTAATTTCCTATAGATTCAATACAACTAATCACACTAACTGGCCTGATCACTTCTACCACACTCCTTTTATTTGGAATTTAATCCCTTAAAGCAAAACTGCCTTTTAAAAAAGCACCGGGTTCTCCTAGTCTCACCCAATAAAATAACCCTCAACTATTTATTCCAAAACTATCGCTTTGCCAAATCAGGAGGAAAGCCAGTCAATATCTTTTTGATCGCATCTCCAATAAATTTCTCTGGATTTTTTGGCCTACTATCAATTTGAGCATTACCTATTCCCTGCCAAATCAACTTTCCTGTTCTTGTAGATACTATATCAATCACAAGAGAGCCGTCTACATAATTATAGGTGTCGAATCTCGTATTAACCCCACCCATCATAGGACTGACTCCCCAGTATCTATAAGGTCGGTACATACCACCATAGCCATAAAAATCAGAGTTGGCAGTAACCGCTGTTTTATTTTTCAAGATCGTAACGGCATTTATCATTAGATCCGGATTTCTTCCCGACTCCACAAACCCCTTCGCGATCATTTCATTACGAATCGAATTCAATATACGATCAGCATTTAATTGACTAATTTGACCACTCTGTGCTTTTAAATCATAAACTGCAAAAGTCCTAAACTCTCCAAATCTCACCTCTGGATCAAAGTCAGTTGTTACCCTTACCGTAGGTGAACAACCATAAACAAAAACCAGTAACAATAAAGTAACTAGACGAAAACACCTTCTTTTATTATTCATTTTTACAGGATTTAAATTAGTAACTAAAAACTTTGCCTAAACCATTAAGATATCGACTACATCATAAACGACGAGACAACAACATTTTAACACACCTTAAAGATAAATATTTTTAGGCCACCAATTAAACAATTACTAAAATTCTTACTTAATCTACTTCCTATAGCACGAACAAAACAAAACCTATAGAACGCAAAAAAGCCATTCGACGTATCGAATGGCTTTTCATAGTATCTTAAGAAAACTAGTCTATTTCAGAAACTCTCATGGTATTCACCATTCCTTTATCTTTAATCGGCATTGCCGCAAGGTTGATCAAATAATCTCCTTTTACAACATATCCTTTTTCTCTAGCAATTTCGTTAACGTCTGTAACGGTATCATCAGTACTTTCGTCTTTATCATAAAAGAATGATTTTACTCCCCATAATAAGTTCAGTTGAGTTAAAATTCTTTTGTTTGAAGTAAATACTAAAATATGTGCAGATGGTCTCCAAGCAGAAATTTGGAAAGCAGTGTAACCACTATTAGTAAGTGTGCAAATTGCTTTTGCTTTGATCTCATTTGCTAATAAAGCAGCTTGGTGACAAACTGTTTTAGTAATAAAACGTTTTGTTTTAATTTGCGGTGTGTTTTGTGGCACATTGATTAGCGGAGAATCTTCAACAGCCTCACAAATTTGTGTCATTCTTTGAATTACCTGTACCGGATAGTTTCCTGTAGCAGTTTCTCCAGACAACATTACAGCATCAGCACCATCCATTACAGAGTTTGCAACGTCGTTTACTTCCGCTCTTGTTGGTGTTAAACTTGTGATCATCGTTTCCATCATCTGTGTAGCCACAATAACTGGAATTCTAGCTGTTTTAGCTCTACGAATCAAATCTTTTTGAACTAATGGCACTTCATGCGCTGGAAGCTCAACTCCTAAATCTCCACGAGCTACCATCAATGCATCGCAATAAGCGATAATCTTATCAATGTTCTCTAAAGCTTCAGGCATTTCAATTTTAGCAACAATCGGAATTTTATAATCCGAATGTTTGTCTATCAATTCTTGTAAGTCTTGTAAGTCACGAGGCGTTTTTACAAACGAAAGTGCAATCCAATCCACTTTTTGCTCAATAGCAAAAATAGCATCAGCAATATCTTTTTCAGTTAAAGCTGGTAATGAAATTTTAGTATTAGGAAGATTAACTCCTTTTTTAGATTTCAACTCTCCACCTTGAATTACCTTAGCAACAACTTCTGTTTTTTTATCTGTAGAAATAATTTCAAAAATCAGCTTACCATCATCCAATAAAATTCTTTCTCCTGGATTTACATCATTTGGAAAATTTTGATATTTCATGAATACTTTTTGAGCTGTTCCGATAATATCTTCAGCAGTTGTAAAAGTGATTAAATCACCATCATTAACTACTGTACCTTCTTCCATTACCCCAACTCTAAGCTTAGGACCTTGTAAATCCCCAAGAATTGCTGTAGTGTAACCAAACTCATCATTTAGACCTCTAATAATATCGATTTTCTCCTTAACACCTTCGTAATCAGCATGCGAAAAATTGACTCTAAACACATTAACCCCTGCCTCAATCATATCCTTTATAATCTCTCTCGTACTACATGCAGGCCCAAGTGTAGCTACAATTTTGGTTTTCTTGTTTGTTAACATTTTTTTTAAAAAATTAGATTGTTTTTTGATTTTATTTTATTGGTATCTACAGCATAAATAGCCGCGATACTTTCTATTAAATTTAGTTGTTGCTGAATTTCTGAAAAATCGATCACCTCTTCCCCATTCTCAATTTTGAGGAAAAAATCTACTTTTTTGAATTCAGGAAGTAAATGAATTGTTGTTGAAACCTCACTTGGTTCATTGGAAAACAAATTCTGAGAATCATTTTTACTCACTGAAATGATCTCATTTTTATTCTGAATCAAATTCCACGAAATGGCATTTTCGGAATCATAATAATAGAATCTAGAAAAATTTACCTCACCGTCTTTTGTTTGAGCATGAATCTCGTTTTTGCTCTTACTTAAGTTTATCGGTAGGCCTTTATTGATAAAATAGGCTAATCTATAATCTTCTAATGAAGTATGTATTGCCAATAAATAATAATCAATTTCGTCGAATTCGTCTAAATCCAATCTATGAATCGCCATGTCATGAAAAATCAAGGTGTAAATATACCATTTCTATCGGAGCATCTATAGTGAAGTCCTGCATGTTTTTGTTAATTTATAAACGAAAACGTTATAGCCTTAAGAAAGTTACGCTAATTCTACAGTTATTTCTTGTCTATTTTCTCTTGAAATGCAAAATAAGCTCTTTGTGATGCTTTTTCCTCTGCCTTCTTTTTTGAAGTTGCTCTTGCTCTTGCAATTACTTTATCGTCTATACTTAGCTTTACACCAAATAGACGTTGTCCATCAATACCGTTATCTTCAAAAATATCATAATGAAAAATTCTCTTTTCTTTTTGACACCATTCGATAACCAGACTTTTATAGCTAATTACTTTACCCTCGAGTCGGGCAATATCTACATAAGGGGTAATGACTCTCTTTTGAATAAACTTTTCACAAAAAGGATATCCTTTATCCAAATAGATCGCACCAATAAGAGATTCAAAAATATTTCCATGAATATTTTCGCCAAAATGCTGAATAGGCACTTTGCTTTCAACGAAACGAACTAAATTGAGATCTTTACCCAATTCATTCAAATGTTCGCGACTAACAATTTTAGAGCGCATTTTAGTCAAATAACCCTCATCTCCCGTAGGCGCTTTATTAAATAAATGAGCGGCAATAACCGCACTCAACATCGCATCTCCTAAAAACTCTAATCGTTCATAGTTAATGGCATGACCATCCACATCTACTTTATTTGACGACCTATGTGTAAAAGCTTTCTTATAAAAATCAATTGAAACAGGCTCAAAACCAAGTATTTTCTGAATAGTGTCAAAAAAAATCCCGTCTTCTTGAGAACGGGATTTAGAAAATATTTTTTTGATAATATTCATATACCGAATTAATCAACTAACTTTTTAAACAATACACAAGCATTGTGTCCACCAAAACCGAACGTGTTACTCATCGCAACATTAACTTCTCTTTTTTGAGGCTTATTTAAAGTAAGATTTAATGCTGGATCAATCTTCTCATCCACAACTGTGTGATTAATTGTTGGAGGAACAATACCGTGTTGCATCGCTAAGATTGAAGCAATTGCCTCAATAGCTCCAGCAGCACCTAATAAGTGTCCTGTCATTGATTTAGTTGAGTTAATGTTGATGTTTTTTGCATGAGCACCAAAAACAGCGCTAATTGCTTTCAATTCAGCAACATCTCCTAGAGGTGTAGAAGTTCCGTGAGTGTTAATGTGATCAACATCTTCAGGAGTCATTCCAGCATCTCTTAATGTATTTTTCATCACCGCAATAACTCCAATTCCTTCTGGATGTGGCGCTGTTAAGTGATAAGCATCAGATGACATTCCGCCTCCACCTACTTCACAGTAAATTTTAGCTCCTCTTGCTTTAGCATGTTCATAATCCTCAAGAACCAACGCTCCTGCTCCTTCTCCTAAAACGAAACCATCTCTAGTTGCATCAAAAGGTCTTGAAGCCGTTTCTGGGCTTTCGTTTCTTGTTGATAAAGCATGCATCGAGTTAAAACCTCCCATACCAGCAATGGTAATAGCAGCTTCTGAACCACCTGATATAATAACATCACACATCCCTAAACGGATGTAGTTAAAAGCATCGATTAATGCATTTGCAGAAGATGCACATGCAGAAACGGTAGTATAATTTGGACCCATATACCCATTACGCATCGAAATGTGTGCTGGTGCAATATCGGCAATCATTTTAGGAATAAAGAACGGATTGAATTTTGGTGTTCCGTCTCCTTTAGCATAATACATTACCTCCTCTTGAAAAGTCTCCAAACCTCCAATTCCAGCTCCCCAGATAACACCAACTCTTGTTTTATCGATATTATCATTAGTTAGACCAGCATCTTTAATAGCTTCGTCACTAGCCGCAACAGCATATTGAGCGAATTTGTCTAATCTTCGAGATTCTTTACGATCCATAAAATCTTCAATATTGAAGTTTTTTACTTCACAGGCAAATTTCGTTTTATGCTTTTCTGTATCATAATATGTGATAGGAGCGGCTCCGCTAACCCCATTCACAAGTGCATTCCAATATTCTTGGATATTATTCCCGATAGGAGTAAGAGCACCTAATCCTGTTACAACAACTCGCCTTAATGCCATAAATATGTATTTTGTACTTTAAACAAATAAAACCCACGCTTTCTTAACTGTACTATTTACTTAAGAGCCATGGGCATTACAATATAAATATATCTTTTTGATTGAGAACCAATCTAAATTTAAATATTAAAAAAATAATAACACCCGATCTTTAAAAAATTTCAAAAATCAAAAAAAACAAAATCCAAAATTGGAATTTGGAATTTCAAAAATTGGGATTTTTAGAAATCGGGTGCAGTATTATTATTTTTTAGCTTCTTCGATATAAGAAATAGCTTGACCAACAGTAGCAATGTTTTCTGCTTGATCGTCTGGAATTTGAATATCAAATTCTTTTTCGAATTCCATAATAAGCTCAACAGTGTCTAATGAGTCAGCTCCTAAATCATTAGTGAAGCTTGCTTCTGTTACAACTTCGTTTTCGTCAACACCTAATTTGTCTACGATAATCGCTTTTACTCTTGATGCAATGTCTGACATAATCTTTAATTTTAGAATTTAATTTGTTGGCAAAAATAAAAAACTTTATTTTAAAACCACGATTTAGTTTATAAATGTAACACTAATTTATAAAATTAATTTCAAGAAAGCTGTTTTAAAGCTATTTATTTTCGATTTTTATTCCGTTTTTTGCATTCTCAAAATAAATTTGATTATGAAAAAAATTATTGTTTTTGCCTCAGGATCAGGAACTAATGCTGAAAACATTATAAAACATTTTGCAAAAAGCAAAATTGCAAAAGTGGTTTCCGTATTTACCAACAACGCTTCAGCAAAAGTCATCGAAAGAGCAAAAAATCATCAAATTTCGGCTGAAATCTTCTCTAAAAACGAACTTTTAGAACGAAACGTACTACAAAAAATACAGGAAATCGACCCAGATCTGATAGTTCTAGCAGGTTTTCTATTAAAATTCCCAGAAAACATCATTGCGAACTATCCTGATAAAATAATCAACATACATCCGGCTCTTTTACCAAGCTATGGAGGAAAAGGAATGTATGGTATGCACATACACAGGGCAGTAGTCGAAAACAAAGAAAAAGAAACCGGAATAACCATCCATTTTGTAAATGAAAATTACGACGAAGGAGCAATCATTTTTCAGAAAAGTGTCGCTTTAAATAATGAGGACACCCCAGAAACGGTAGCCGAAAAGATTCACGAACTAGAACAAAAGTATTTTCCAGAAATTATCTCGAGATTACTAGAAGATTAAGCTTACAAAAAAAACAATACGTCTTGAAAAGATACCGACCGTATCTTTTCAAGACACTTACATTAATTAGATCACTTAAGAAATACGTTAAGACGAAAGCCTTACTCCTCTTATAGGACTAACAAAATTCAAAATGACGCAACACGAAGTACATATATATACAGATGGCGCAGCAAAAGGAAATCCTGGAAACGGCGGATACGGCGTGGTGATGGAATTGGTTGGTACACCACATAAAAAAGAATTTTACGAAGGTTTCCGGCTTACCACCAATAACAGAATGGAACTTTTAGCGGTAATTGTTGGTCTGGAAAAACTCAAGAACCCAAACATGAGAGTTTTGGTCATTTCAGACTCCAAGTACGTCATCGATTCCGTGGTAAAAAAATGGGTTTTCGGCTGGGAGAAAAAAGGATACGTTGGAAAGAAAAATCCCGATTTATGGAAACGGTTTTTAATCATATACCGCAAACACCAAGTCGATTTTAAATGGGTAAAAGGCCACAACAATCATCCTCAAAACGAGCGCTGTGACGAGTTAGCCGTAATGGCTGCTTTACAGAAGAATCTTTCTGTTGATGTTTACTATGAAACCATCGGTTCAAAGTCATAAACAAGTAACGCGTCAAAAACAATAGTTTTCGACGCGTTATTATCGTTATTAAAGGCACTAACTTAAACGATAATTACTCTTTATCTAAGTCTTTGGCCTTACTATATCCTGCAAGCAAACCAACACCTGCCATAATAAAAATGATGGACGGATAAACTGCAGAACCCTCTAAAGAAGTATAAGTTGTAATCAGCAAAGCCACAAAAAGCCCAACTCCACTTCCAATTAATACAAAGGCCAAGTTCAAAACAAATACTTTCCAGGCCGGAACACCTTTTCCATTTCCTTTTAAAAAGATACTCGCATCAACACCTTTCTCTATCAAAGCCAAACGCTCTCTATTTCTTGTTGAATAAATAAGATAGACAATCCCAAAGATCATCAGAAACATACTAATTGGTATTAAAATTTGTGGTCCCATATTTTTTACTATTTAATTGATTGATACTCCATATGACGAAACAACTTTAATTCAGGTTACAGATTTTATTAAAAAAAAATAAATTAATTTTATTGTAACCTAAGTAACTTCCTTGACGTCCTATAACATTATGAGTACATTAAGCGATCAACATTATATCGATAAAATTATACAAGGTGAGACAGCTGCATTTGCCGTGTTGGTCGATCGCTATAAGGATATGATCTTCACTTTGGGACTCAAAATGATCAAAAACAGAGAAGAAGCAGAAGAAGTTGCACAAGATACTTTTATTAAAATTTACAACTCTCTGAACAAGTTTAAAGGCGATTCGAAATTTTCAACTTGGATCTACAAAATCGCTTACAATACGTGTTTAGATCGCTTAAAGAAAAACAAAAAAGAGGACAACAACATTTCCATTGATGAATTTTCGGCACATTTAATCAAAACAATGGATAATGCTTTAAGTGCCTTAGAAGAAAAAGAACGAAAGCAAACGATTCAGAATTGTTTGAATTTATTGCCAAGTGAAGAGAATTTCTTACTCACTTTATTTTATTTTGAAGATCAGAATTTAGAAGAGATAGGAAAAATCATGAGCATTACGGCCAACAATGTAAAAGTAAAACTATTTAGAAGCCGACAAAAATTAGCTGTAATTTTGAAAAAGCAATTAGAACCAGAAATACTAGAGTGTTATGAAAGAGAGCGATAAAAATATAGAAAATCTAATTGATAAAATGATGTCCGAAAATACTTTGGAATCACCATCTATTGACTTTACTTCAAAAATAATGACTCAGGTTCTCATAGCCGAAAAAAGTAAAATCAAAACCTACAAACCGCTAATTTCGAAAACGACTTGGCTGCTTATTGGCTCTAGCGTAATAGCCATGACCGTTTATTCTATGCTTTCCAATAATGAGGTTTCCAATTTAGAAATAGCTCAATTATACTCAGAGAAAGCCTCTAGTCTATTTTCAGGAATACACTTTTCTAAAAATATAGGTTATGCCCTTCTAATAGTTCCCTTTATGATTTTAGTTCAAATTGGCCTTTTGAAGAATTATTTTGATAAAAAGTATGAATTGTAGCATTTCTTTATCAAGAATTACTCCCGTATACTATTTAAGTATTTTTCCGAATAAAGGTTTGTTATTTAAAGAGAAAAAACATATTTTAATCCCTTTCAACAGCCAAATACAAACCACTCATTTACAATAGTTTTAACCCTAAAAACGGCCTTGTTTTTTTATGAAAATTTTGAGAACCTAAACCGTTGCAATATTGCAACTTATGGACTATCTTTGCACCCTAATTCGAAATTCATAAAATGAATAAATTATTGATTGTTGGAACGGTTGCTTTCGACGCTATCGAAACTCCTTTCGGAAAAACAGATAAAATTTTAGGTGGTGCTGCAACGTACATTGGTTTATCTGCATCATTTTTTAACCTACAATCGGCCATTGTTTCCGTAGTTGGTGACGATTTTCCTCAAGAACATTTAGATTTATTAACTTCAAAAAATATTGATATCTCAGGTATCGAAATTGTAAAAGGTGGAAAAACTTTTTTTTGGAGCGGTTTGTACCACAACGATTTAAATTCTAGAGACACTTTAGTAACGGAGTTAAACGTTTTGGCTGATTTCCAACCAAAAGTTCCTCAGAACTATAAAGATGCTGATATTGTGATGTTAGGAAACTTACATCCATTAGTTCAAAGCAGCGTTTTAGATCAAATGGAGAAAAAACCAAAATTAGTAGTTTTAGACACTATGAACTTTTGGATGGACTGCGCATTACCTGAATTATTGGACGTAATTAAACGTGTAGACGTTATTACAATCAACGATGAAGAAGCAAGACAACTTTCTGGAGAATATTCTTTAGTAAAAGCAGCAAACAAAATCCAAGAATTGGGACCAAAATATGTGGTGATCAAAAAAGGAGAGCACGGAGCACTTTTATTCCACAATAGAGAAGTGTTTTTTGCACCAGCATTACCATTAGAAGATGTTTTTGATCCAACAGGAGCTGGAGACACTTTTGCAGGTGGTTTCTCAGGATTCATTGCACAAAGCGAAAACATCTCGTTTAACAATATGAAAAATGCGATCATTTACGGCTCTAATTTAGCTTCATTTTGTGTGGAGAAATTTGGAACTCAAAGAATGGAAACATTAAGTAAAGCTGAAGTTGCGATTCGATTACAACAGTTTAAGACGTTAACTCAGTTTGACATAGAAATATAATGCCCTAAAGCCTCGATAAAACGGGGCTTTTTTTATTACGTTATTACGCACAACTTACAAAACAACACAAATACAAAAAAAAATGAGCGACGCTTTAAAACACGAATGTGGTATAGCCTTAGTTAGACTTCTTAAACCGCTTGAATATTACAAAGAAAAATACGGTACTGCCTTTTACGGGATACAAAAAATGTATCTTATGATGGAAAAACAGCACAACCGTGGTCAGGATGGTGCAGGTTTTGCAAGCATCAAATTAGATGTTGAGCCGGGCGAACGCTATATCAGCAGAGTACGTTCCAATCATGCACAACCGATACAAGATGTTTTCAAACAAATCAATGAGCGTATCAATGAAGAGATGACTACTCATCCTGAATATGCAGATGATGTTGCACAGCAAAAAGCGAACATTCCTTATATTGGCGAATTATTTTTAGGTCACGTTCGTTACGGTACTTTCGGTAAAAACAGCATCGAAAGCGTACATCCTTTTTTACGTCAAAGTAATTGGATGCACCGTAATTTAATATTAGCGGGTAACTTTAACATGACTAATGTTAAAGAGCTTTTCAATAATCTAGTTGAACTTGGTCAACATCCAAAAGAAATGGCTGACACCGTTACGGTTATGGAAAAAATTGGTCACTTCTTAGATAAAGAAGTAATGCAACTTTACCAAGACTGTAAACAAGAGGGCTATTCTAAAAGAGAAGCTTCACCAGTGATCGCAGACCGCCTAGATATCGCAAAAATCTTAACTCGTTCAGCAAAAAACCTAGACGGTGGTTATGCAATGGCCGGTTTATTAGGTCATGGAGATGCCTTTGTTTTTAGAGATCCAGCTGGAATTCGTCCTGCTTATTTTTATCAAGATGACGAAGTTGTAGTCGTAGCTTCTGAAAGACCAGTAATACAAACTGTATTTAACGTTCCATTTGAAAGCGTTCAGGAAATCGAACCAGGAAACGCTTTGATTATCAAAAAGAGCGGAAAAGTATCGATGGAGCAAATTTTAGAACCAACAGTTAAGAAAGCTTGTTCTTTTGAAAGAATCTATTTCTCAAGAGGAAGTGATGCTGAAATATACCAAGAACGTAAAAACTTAGGAAAACTAATTTTACCTGCAGTTCTAGATTCAATTGATAGCGACACAGACAACACTGTTTTTTCTTATATCCCAAATACCGCTGAAACCTCCTTTTATGGTTTAGTAGAAGCGGCACAAGATTTCTTGAACCAAAGAAAGAACAATTATATTTTAGCCAACAGAAACACACTTACAGCTGAAACATTACAAGAATTATTAGCCGTAAAAATCCGTACTGAAAAAGTCGCTATTAAAGATGCTAAGCTTAGAACCTTTATTACCGAAGACAGTAGTAGAGATGATCTAGTAGCACACGTTTACGATGTAACCTACGGAGTAATCAAACCAACTGACAATTTGGTTATTATAGACGACAGTATTGTTCGTGGTACAACTCTAAAAATGAGCATCATTAAAATGATGGATCGTTTAAACCCTAAGCGTATCGTAATCGTTTCATCAGCACCACAAATTCGTTACCCAGATTGTTACGGAATTGACATGGCAAAGCTAGAAGGACTTGTTGCTTTTAGAGCTGCTTTGGCTTTATTAAAAGAAAGAAACCTATATCATATAGTAGATGAAGTATACGCTAAATGTAAAGCACAAGAAGACTATCTAGATAGTGATGTTGTCAATTATGTTACGGCTATTTACGATCAATTTGCGCCACAGGAAGTTTCAGATAAAATTGCAGAGATGCTAAGTTCTCCTGAAATCAAAGCTGAAGTTAAAATCATTTTCCAAACGGTTGAAGATTTACATACAGCTTGCCCTAAAAATCTAGGTGATTGGTATTTCACAGGAGACTATCCTACACCGGGTGGAAACCGTGTAGTAAACAGAGCATTTATCAATTTTTACGAAGGAAAAGACGCAAGAGCGTATTAAAGAAATACTAACAAAAGGTTAATTTGTGCATTTAATCGATTTTTTATGCCGTTCATCCTATATGTTTGGCAAAATCGGAATGCTATAATACTTTTGACTCACCATAACATTAGTAGGTTAAGTTTATGGTAGATTTGGGGCAAAAAGGGTGGAAGCAATTCCACCTTTTTTATTGGAATAAACTCAAATATTGCTTCACAAAAGTCAATTTTATTCTCTTTATCGGATATATTGACCATTCATCTAAAAAGTTTTTTTCATAGAAATAGCTGCCATACATTTACTGAACCATAACATTAGTAGGTTAAGTTTATGGTAGATTTGGGGCAAAAAAGGCGAAAGAAATTTCGCCTTTTTTATTGGACTAAACCCACCTAGCTAAACCGGAATACAAAAAAGTAGGCGCAAAAAAAAGACGAATAACCCTAAGGTCACTCGTCTATTCTATGTTTGTAATGCTATCTACTATTTATCTAAAGCAAATCTTCTAGCTACTTCCGTCCAGTTAATAACACTAAAGAAAGCTTCAATATAATCTGGTCTTCTGTTTTGGTAATTCAAGTAATAAGCGTGCTCCCAAACATCCATTCCTAAGATTGGAGTTCCACCACAACCAACTTCTGGCATCAATGGATTATCTTGATTTGGAGTACCGCAAACGTCTAATTTACCACCTTTGTGTACACATAACCAAGCCCATCCTGAACCAAATTGTGTTGCACCTGCTTTAGCAAATTTAGCTTTAAATTCTTCAAAAGTCCCAAAAGAAGACTCAATTGCCGCTAACAAATCACCTGTTGGTAATCCACCACCGTTTGGAGACATTACTGTCCAGAACAAATTGTGATTGTAAAAACCACCACCGTTGTTACGAACAGCAGCATTTGATTTATCTAAATTAATTAAGATATTTTCAATTGTCTTTCCTTCTAAATCTGTACCTGCAATTGCAGCGTTTAAATTAGTTGTATAAGCATTATGATGTTTTGAATGGTGAATTTCCATTGTACGAGCATCAATATGTGGTTCTAATGCATCATATGCATAAGGTAATTGTGGTAATTCAAAAGCCATGATATTATGATTTTATGGTTTATAATAATTTATCCCAAATTTAAACATTTAACTTTGGAATAGAAAATAGTATTTCGTTATAATTTGATTTAAATAATTGATCCTCTTTTTTAAAAAGAACTATACTACTGTAAATCTTTACTTTCCATTAAAAGTAGTCATCGTGTTTTCCAATCCAGCTGTTCCAAACGATTTAATAATTTCTGAAGCAACTTCTAAACGTTCTGGCAATTTTGCCTTTTCCTCTTCATCCCAATCCCCCAACACATAATCCACTTGTTGCCCCTTCTTAAACTGATCACTTATCCCAAATCGAAAACGAGTGTACTGCTGTGTATTGAGAACAAGATTAATGTTTTTCAGTCCGTTATGACCACCATCACTCCCTTTTGGCTTGATACGAATCGTTCCAAATGACAGATTTAAATCATCAGTAACCACTAGAATGTTTTCTAAGGGAATATTTTCTTTATCCATCCAGTATTTGACCGCCTTACCGCTTAAATTCATATAGGTATTGGGTTTCAACAAGAAAAAGGTTCTTCCTTTGAATTTATACTCCGCTAATGTACCCAATTTTACAGTCTCAAAAGACAGACCTTCTTTTTTAGCAAGAAAATCAAGCACCTTAAAACCTATGTTATGTCTTGTATTTACATATTCAGCACCTATATTGCCTAAACCTACAATTAAATATTTTTTCATATTATCAATGTTCTCTTCTTTTTTCGTTGATGAAAACAGTTTTGTCATCCATTTTATCATGATGCAAAAATAGGCTTAATTTGGTAATTAGGAAATGACCCCATTAGATAATTAGAAAATCTAAGAGTAAGTAGTTTTGTTTGTCCGTGTTTCGCTATTGAAAAGAGCTCAATACCCCCACGATACCTCCTGCACCATAAAAAAGTAAGGGCATAAAAAAAGCACCAGTTTTGCAACTGATGCTTTTGTATTCTGAATTGAAAAAAAATTATTTTTTCTTTCCTTTTGCAGGAGCTTTTGCAGCTTTTGCAGCCTCTTGAGCAGCTTTCATAGCAGCACGAGAGATTCTTACTTGAGCAACAACAGTGTTTTCTGGGTGCATAACTTTGTATTCTGGAGTACCAACTTTAGTAACATATAATTTGTTACCCATTTCAAGTGGAGTGATATCAGCTTCAACAAAATCAGGAAGATTTTTAGGTAAAGCTTTAACTTTTAATTTACGTGTGTTCAAACGTAAAACACCACCTGCAAGAACACCTTTTGATGTACCAACGATTTTTACTGGAACTTCCATTGTGATTTCTTTATCATCAAATAATTGGAAGAAGTCAATGTGTAAAATTTTGTCAGATACTGGGTGTACTTGAATGTCTTGCAAAATTGCATTAAATGATTTTCCTTTTCCAAGTTCAATCACAACTGTGTGTGCATTTGGAGTGTAAACCAAGTTTTTGAATGCTGCTGCTTCTGCTGAGAAGTGTACTGCCTGATTTCCTCCGTATAACACGCAAGGAACCGCTCCAGCATTACGTAAGGCTTTAGTTGATACTTTACCCACGCTTTCTCTTTCTGATCCTTTAATTGTAATCGATTTCATTGTAAAAAAAATATAGTTATTAAATAATATACTGCTTTGATATAATGCGACTGCTCTTTTGAAGCAATGCTTACATTATAAATTTTCCACTGATGGAATTGTTGTGGTGCACCATGTGCATAACTTCAGCAAAAAGAGGTGCACAACTCACGACTTTTATTTTCTTTGATTCTCTCTTTAATGGAATTGAATCTGTAACAATCAATTCACTTAATTTAGAATTTTCAATTTTTTCGTAAGCTCCACCAGATAAAATAGCGTGTGTACAAATTGCTCTAACGCTTAATGCTCCTTTTTCGATCATTAAATCTGCCGCTTTTGCTAATGTTCCACCCGTATCGATCATGTCGTCTACTAATATTACATTACGACCTTTTACTTCACCAATTAGCTCCATAGTGTCGATAACGTTGGCTGCTTTTCTTTGTTTATAGCAGATTACTACATCTGATTCTAAAAACTTAGAGTAAGCATATGCTCTTTTTGAACCTCCCATATCCGGAGATGCAATAGTTAGATTATCTAATTTTAAACTTTCTACATATGGTAAAAAGATAGTAGAGGCAAATAAATGGTCTACTGGTTTTTCGAAAAACCCTTGAATTTGATCTGCATGCAAATCCATTGTCATCACTCTTGTTGCTCCAGCAGCATCTAATAAATTAGCTACTAATTTTGCTCCAATCGGAACTCTAGGTTTATCTTTTCTATCCTGTCTTGCCCAACCAAAGTAAGGCATTACAGCTGTAATGTGTCTTGCTGATGCACGTTTTGCTGCATCAATCATCAGTAACAATTCCATCAAATTGTCAGCAGATGGGAAAGTTGAACATACGATAAAAACACGTAATCCTCTGATTGACTCTTCGTAAGATGGTTGAAATTCTCCATCACTATACGTTGACATCGTTACTTTACCTAACGGAATTCCGTATTGTTCCGAAATTTTTTCTGCAAGATAGACACTTTGTGAACAAGCAAAAATTTTAGCTTCTGGTTCTAGGTGCGACATTTAATTTGTTGTTTTGTAGTTAGTTGTGTGCGTTCTGTTTTAACGAGGTGCAAATTTATAAAATTAATTGGACACTGAAAGGAAAATTTTAAGTATTTTTTGTTGGACATTTAATATTATTTTTTACATTTGCACCGTGTTAAAGGAATAAGGGCACTTATGATATCATAACCAAACTTATTCTATTGCGTTAAAATAATTGATTTATTAATTATTTTTTCGTCTGCTAAGCCCGGATGGCGGAATTGGTAGACGCGCTGGTCTCAAACACCTGTGGGAAACCGTGCCGGTTCGACTCCGGCTCCGGGTACATAAAACCTCTGAAATCTTTTGATTTTCAGAGGTTTTTGCTTTTTAGGGTGGTCATAAGGGTAGCCCTAATCTAATTCTAGATCACTTCAATCATCCTTTTCTCAAAAACTACGGTGCTTTTAGCACATACATTTCTATACATACAAAAAGAAAGCAACTGAAGTAAATTAAAAAAATACTTTAGTTGCTTTAAAATCAAATGGGTTTGATTTTTTACTAAAAAATAGTATACCCAAATATAAAATCTACTGCGTTATATCTTACAGAGTAGTTTTGATAATTCATTAATTCTTTCTTTGTATTTAATCTTGCTTCTACTGAGAATTTGCTTTTGAAACTATACCCCAAACCAAAAGCAAAATTGGTATCGGACTCACTTTCTAAATTTGATTTACTATTACTCCCTGCTGTCATATTAGTATAGGTTATATTGGTTTGACCCTTTATATCAAATGAGTATGTAGCATTAATGAAAATTTTTGAGTTTTGATTTAAAAACATATAATGTCTTATACCAATTGGTATCTGTACAGAACTGTACTTTATTTTCACATTATAAGGTGTTGCCGGATTTTCTATCATACTCCCACTATTATAAGTATAATTTTTTTCGTTTTGGTATTTTTGATAGGTGGGATTGACAAATAAACTCCATTTATTTTTATTAAAAGGAAATACATATTCTGCCTCTGCACCAATTTTGAAACTAACTTTACTACCGAAGTCAACATTTAGTTGGGAAGCAACGTTGTCTTTCGCTGATGATGAAATAACACTTAAACCAGGTGTTATTTTAACAAAGAATAGTTTTTGACTTGTCTTTGTCTGCTTTTTTTCATTTACAATAGGTTTGATATTATTGTATTTTGAGAAATAATAGATCAAATCAGCCTTTTTATAAGTAAGAGTTTGAATGTCTTTTTCGGTTATATTGGAAGATTTGACATTATTTAAAAGCTGCTTTTTGAATTCATTGTTTTCACTTACGTTTTCCCCGTCTTCTCTAAAATAACTAACATGCACTAATTGCTCTGTAGGAATTGTTTGTGTAGCATAAAAGAATCTATTCATACTACCATCAGTATAACTATACAAGATCGCCTCTCCATCTATGAGCACTTTCAGAAATATGGTCTCTTCTTTCCATTTTGGATTTCTGTCTTTTGTTATTTCATTTAGTGCATCACTTGAACGATCAATTTTAATTTTAAATCTTTTATACTTGCACTCATTGTCAATGCTAAACTCTTGTGTAGTGGCAATGCTTTGAGTTTTTATCTCTGAATCATTAAGCTGTAACTTATACTTGAAATCGGTTGGCGTATTCATCCAATCATAATTTCTTATAAAGCATTCAATTTTTTTTCCATCATTTTGAACAAAGTATCCTTTTTCAAATGAGATTTGTGCCGTGGTAAAAGTGCAATAAAGTAGTAACGTAATTAGTAATTTTATTTTCATAATTGATTTTTGGTTTTGCGCGTAAAAGTAACCAAATCAATTGATATGCAAATAAAAAGCTACATTTTTTATACTGTTTTCTGTTGTGTTTTCACCAACAGCAATTACCGAGTAAACCTCGGTAACGGTATAGTGTCAGTTGAACATTCGAATAATACAGACATTGCTTTTTGAGAGAGCCAAATTTGAGTCAGACTCTAATACGGCAGCACTCCAAAATACAACTATGTGCCTTACACTCTAAAAAGCTCACAAGTTGCATTATGCCGAATAGGAAAATTACAAGAGTTCGCTATAAAACACAATTCATTGGCTTTTTTATGCAGCTCGATTGCCAATTCCATTTTATCTTGATTTGAAATCTTTACTTTAGGATTTAGCTGTACTTCCGTAAAGCGCCCACTTCCATCTGGAGAAACTTCTAATATTGCTTCAGCCTTATCTTCATATTCCAGGACTTCTATTGCGTTTTGAGAGCATACATAAAAATAAGACATCATATGACACGAAACCAAACTACTCAGTAGCAAATCTTCCGGATTGTATAACTCAGGATCACCTTTGAACGCTTTTGCCGCCGAAACAGTCAAAACCGGTTTTCCTTTGATCCTAATTTTATGACTTTTACTGTAAAATCTCTTCGATGACTCTTCTTTATCTTGGATTGCAGTCCACTTTGCTTCTGCTTGGAATAAATGTTTCATTTTATGTTTGTCTTTGCTTTTGCTAAGTTATGATTTTACCCGCTAAATTATTTACTCTCGTAAAGACACAGAATTGCATGGGTTAAAAACCTTCATCTTACGCGAGCCCTTCGCTCTTTTTACGGCACAAAAAAAACCTCGAAAGGAATACTTTCGAGGTTTTCAGATAATTGAATTAGTAAACAAATTCTAAGACTATTTTTTCACTGAGAATTTAAAAGTAGTTTTAGTTTTATAATTTTCTCCCGGGTTTAAAAGCGTTGTCGGGAAGTTTTTCTGGTTTGGAGAATCGGGATAATGCTCTGTTTCTAAACAAAGACCCGACCTGTGTCCGTAAGTTCCTCCATTGCGTGTTGGCAAAGTTCCGTCTAAGAAATTTCCAGAGTAAAACTGAATTCCAGGCTCGTCAGTAGTCACTTCCAGTATTCTTCCACTTGCCGCATGGAATACTTTTGCAATTATTGTTTTTCCTTTTTCAGTATTGTTTAATACCCAACAATGATCGTAACCTTTCCCTCTTTCTAATTGTCCATTCTTAACTTCGATGTCTTTACCAATTAATTTTGGCGTTCTAAAATCAAAAGGAGTATTGGCCACATCTTCTAATTTTCCTGTTGGAATTAAAGTCGCATCGACTGGAACTAATTTATCTGCATTCAACGTCAATTCATGATCCAAAATTGTTTTAGAAAAGTCTCCAGACAAATTGAAATAAGAATGCTGTGTAAGGTTCACAACGGTTTTCTTATCTGTAGTGGCTTCATAAAGCACTTCTAACTGATTATCATTTGTTAATGTATAGGTTACGAAAACCTGTAAATTCCCAGGATAACCTTCTTCCATATCTTTACTTAAATACGATAATTTTAAGGAAGCCATATTTCCGGATTTCACCTCATCGGCCTTCCAAACTACTTTAAAGAAACCTTTCGGCCCACCGTGCAAAGCATTTGGTGCATCATTTATAGCCAATTGATAGTCTTTCCCATCTAAAGAAAATTTGCCCTTCGCTATTCGGTTTCCGTATCTTCCGATAAGGGCTCCAAAAAATGGATTTTCCTTTTCATATTGTGCCAGAGAATTAAATCCAATTACCACGTTTTCAGAAACACCTTCCTTATTGGGTACTTTTAAATCTGTAATGATTCCTCCAAAAGTGATGATATCCACTTCCATCCCATTTTGGTTTTTCAACTTATAACTATCAATTTTTTCTCCTTTTGAAGTGGTTCCATAAGAAGATTTTTCGATGGTTACAGTCGCTTTTTCATCTGAAGAAACTGCTGTAGGACCTGTTTTTTTATCGCTTTTGCATTGCACTGAAATTGCAGCCAGACTCAGCAGGCTTAATCCAAAAACACAACGTTTTAATACATTCATAAATACTATTATTAAATTAGTAAAATCTCAAAGTCAAGTGCTTCAAAGTAACTAAATCTTTAGGACTTTTCAACAGATTAAAGCCCGTGCTGAAACAAATGGAAGTAAGCTTCGTTAGCATTGATTTTATCTTTAAACTCTCTTACGGTTGTTTTTTCATCGATAACCAATAATTCAATTCCAGCGATATCAGCAAAATCTTCCATGTATTCCGTTGTAATAGCCTGGCTGTAGACAGTATGATGGGCTCCTCCAGCTAAAATCCAAGCGGTAGCTGCAATATCAAGATTTGGTTTGCAATCCCATAAAACTCTCGCAACGGGTAATTTTGGTAAATCTGCCATTGGTTTTACTGCTTCAACTTCATTGACTATTAAACGGAAACGATTCCCCATATCAACCAAAGATACATTGATAGCATCTCCAGCAGGAGAATTGAATACCAAACGTGCTGGATCTTCTTTTCCTCCAATTCCTAAGGGATGTACTTCACATGAAGGTTTTGCATCCGCAATTGACGGACAAATTTCTAACATATGAGATCCTAAAACATAGGACTTTTGAGGTGTAAAATGATAGGTGTAATCTTCCATGAAAGAAGTTCCTCCTTCAAGCCCCACATTCATTACCTTTAATACTCTCACCATTGCAGCGGTTTTCCAATCGCCCTCACCACCAAAACCATATCCATCGGCCATTAATCTTTGTGTTGCAATTCCAGGTAATTGTTTCCAAGCTCCAAGGTTTTCAAACGTATCTGTAAAAGCTCCAAAACCTCCTTCTTCAAGGAATGCTCTTAAACCCAATTCAATTTTTGCTGCTTCAACTAATGAGCTTCTTTGCGCCCCACCTTCTTTTAATGAATCCGTTAAAGTATATGAAGCTTCATAAACAGCTAACAAATCCTGTAATTGCTGATCGGTAACTTTCTCTATATGTTGAGTAACATCTGATGAATCATAACCGTTAACAGACATTCCAAAACGAATTTGAGCTTCTACTTTATCCCCTTCAGTAACAGCAACCTCACGCATATTATCACCAATACGAGCAACTTTTAAGTTTTGCAGTTCGTCCCATCCTAAAGCCACTCTTGTCCAAACTCCCAATTTATTTAAAACACGAGGATCTTCCCAATGTCCAACCACGACCTTACGCTTTTTACGCATTCTTGACATGATAAAACCAAACTCACGATCTCCATGTGCCGACTGATTTAAGTTCATAAAATCCATATCAATGGTTCCCCATGGAATTTCAGCGTTGTATTGGGTATGCAAATGACACAAAGGTTTCTTTAAAATACTTAGTCCACCAATCCACATTTTTGCAGGTGAGAAAGTATGCATCCAAGCGATAATTCCGATACAGTTTTTAGCTCCGTTTGCCTCTAAACAAACCTCTAAAATCTGAGAAGGAGATTTTACCACCTCTTTATAAACTACTTTCACTGGTATATGAGAGTCCCCATCTAATCCTTTGGCCATTATCTGCGAATGTTCCGCTACTTTCCTAAGTGTTTCTTCACCATATAATTCCTGGCTTCCTACTACAAACCAAACTTCTTTTTGTGCTATATCTATCATGTGTTGTATTGTTTTTTCAAGTTTCAGATTTTAAAATTGTCCAAAATCTTTGTTCTTTACTCTTTTATTTTTTATCTAAATTATTGTCCGTAATAGGAGTCTTTTCCGTGTTTACGGTTGTAATGTTTTTTTACTAAAGAATCCTTTAATCTTGGTGCGCTGGGGTTTATTTGTAAAGTCAAATAGGCCATTTCAGCTACGACTTCTAAAACCTTGCTGTTGTAGACTGCTTTGGCAGCGTTTTTACCCCAGGCAAACGGCCCGTGATTTCCGATCAGAATCATTTCTACTTCTTCATATGAAAGATTCTTCTCTTTGAAACAATCCAAAATCTGAATTCCGGTATTGTGTTCGTAGTTACCTTCAATAAGCGAATCTGCCATCGGGGGCGCACACGGAATGTCAGCTGTTAAATGATCTGCGTGTGTAGTTCCTAAAATCGGAATATCTTGTTGTGATTGTGCCCAAGCAACCGAATATGTCGCATGTGTATGTGCAACACCGCCAATATTTGGCCAGTGCTTATACAGGTATGCATGCGTTTTTGTATCTGAAGAAGGACGCATCGATCCTTCTATAATTGTATTGTCAAAATCGACAATAACAATATCTTCAGGTTTTAAAGCTTCGTAAGGAACGCCGCTTGGCTTAATAGCAAAAACCCCCCTCTTTCTATCAACGGCACTTACATTCCCAAAAGTATAAACCACCAAATTCAATGCATTTAACTGCATATTGGCTTCGTAACATTCTTGTTTTAAATCTTTATAAAGAGAATTCATATTGAGCTTTTTTAATAGTTGGATCTTCGAAAGCACTCAATTGATCGTAAGCCAATAAGAGTTTGTGATAGGCTGCTACCTTGTCTAATTGTGGAAAATATTCTCCATCAAAATCACTTCCCATTTTTTGGCTTGCTTCAATTACGTTGGAATAAATTCCTGCTGCTACCGCTGCATAAATCGCCGCTCCTAAAGCTGGAGTTTGGTCCGAAGCTGCAATTTTAATTGGCTTGTTTAAAACATTCGCTAAAGTCTGCATGATAAAAGGTGATTTTCTGGCAACGCCCCCAATTCCGATCACGCTATCAATTTTTACCCCTTCTTCTTCAAAACGATCTACAATTTTCTTAGCTCCAAAACAAATAGCATTTACTAAAGCTTTAAAAATATGTGGTGCCTTTGTTCCTAAAGATAAATTTGAAATTGCACTTTTTAATTCTTGGTTTGCATCGGGAGTTCTTCTTCCATTGATCCAATCTAAAGCAATTGGAAGACTATCTGAAACCGCAATTTTCTCTGCCTCTTTGGTCAATTCAACAATTAACTTGTCACTAAATTCTTCTTTTAATTGCTCTTTTTGTGCCGCATTTAAAACAGTAGAATTCGTTAACAAATGATCTGTTGGCCAGAGTAATAATTCTTTATACCAAGCCAATAAATCTCCGAAGGCAGATTGTCCTGCTTCTAATCCAATATAACCTGGAAGAACAGAACCGTCAACCTGGCCGCAAATACCACGAACCGTTTTAGATCCCACTTCTTCTTTTGAGCCTACTAAAATATCACAGGTTGAAGTTCCCATAACGCGTACTAAAGTATTTTCTCCAATTTTTGCGCCAACTGCTCCGGAATGTGCATCGAAAGTTCCAACCGCTACAACTGTCTCTGTGGAAAGTCCTAAACGATCTGCCCATTCTTTGCTTAATTTTCCGGCAACTACATCAGATGTATAGGTTTCATCATATAAATTACCGCGTAGTGTTGCCAAATACGGGTGTAATTTTTCTAAGAATTCAACTGGCGGCAAACCATTCCAGTCTTCATGCCACATGGCTTTATGACCTGCAGCGCAACGGCTTCTTTTAAATGATTTTATGTCTTTATCTTCAATTAATAAGTAGGTCATTAAATCGCAGTGCTCCATCCAAGTATGCGCCGCAGTTCGAACAGCTTCATCTTCTCTGGCAATGTGCAGGATTTTTGCCCAAAACCACTCTGATGAATAAATTCCACCGACATACTTTGTCACGTTTTCCCCGCCCCAACTTACAGCCAGCTCGTTGATTTCGTTTGCTTCATTTATGGCCGTATGATCTTTCCATAATACCATCATCGCATTGGGATTTTCCTCAAAACCTTTTGTCAAGGCCAACGGAATTCCATCTTTGGTTACTGGAACTGGAGAAGACCCCGTTGTATCAATACAAATCCCACGCACTTGTGAAGGATCAACCTTGCTTTCTTTTACAACGGTTTGAATGGTAATTTCCAAACCTTCAATATGATCTAAAGGATGCTGACGAAATTGATTTTTCGATGCATCACAAAACTGCTTATTCTTCCATCTTTTATAATGAGAAACATTTGATGCTAGTTCTTGCCCGTTTTCAGTATCTATTAACATAGCGCGAACAGAATCTGTTCCGTAATCTAATCCTATAACGTAATTTTTCATTAGAAATCCATTTTATGATAATGACAAATATATAGATAAATAATTTATAAGTGTATAAAAAACACTTAACAAAAACAACAATAGTATTTTTTACTAATAACACATAAAAACAGTCATTTAACCTTAAAACAAAAAATAAATGTTAGTTTTACACTTGTAGTGTTGCGATTATTTCAACTTAATCTCCAAAACACTAACTCAGTAGCCTCACAAATCCTATTGAACTTTACTTTCATTTACCTAAAATTCGTTTTCTAATGACCTAATTTTTGGTTATAGTACCGAAAGAGCTTTTATATTTTTATCTTTGAATTTGAATTACACTTTGTTCAAAAAAGTAACTTTTCACACCACTGTAAACCTTTTGTTCTGAAAAACCACTAATTTTGATCACGAAAACGATTGAAAAAAGGAATATCTTTTAGTAATTTTCAAATCAAGGATCACTTTTTCATCACTCTTTAAAAGAACATAGTAATTAAGTGTAAAATACACATTAATAAATTATGAAACGAATTAGGAACTTTATATATTTACCGATAAAATATTAAATATGCTAAACAGTTATAGCTCTGCAGATAAGGTTTTATTAGCTGTAGATTGTATCATTTTCGGATTTGATCATCAAGGACTAAAAATACTTTTAATCAAAAGAGACTTTGAACCTGAGAAGGGAAAATGGTCTTTAATTGGTGGCTTCTTAAAACGAGATGAAGTATTAGATAAAGCAGCCATAAGGATTTTAAATACGTACACTGGGCTAAACGACATTTATATGGAGCAGCTGTATGCCTATAGCGAAATTGACCGTGACCCTGTCGAAAGAACTATCTCCGTTTCTTATTATGCCTTAATCAATATCGAAAATCATAATGCAGAATTAATTAAGAACTATCATGCTCAATGGTTTAGTATTGCCGATGCACCAAATTTGATTTTTGACCACAACGAAATGGTGCAGCACGCCATTAAAAGATTGCGCTACAGAACGTCCATACAACCAATTGGATTTGAATTATTGCCTGAAAAGTTTTCTATGCGTCAATTATTAGAATTGTATGAAGCTATTTTAAGCAAAGAACTAGACAAGCGTAATTTTATCAGCAAAATAAATTCTTTAGAGATTCTAAATAAGTTAGAAGAAAAAGACATGCAATCATCCCGAAAAGGATCTTATTTGTACACTTTCAATAAAGAAAAATATGAAGAAAAATTACTTAACGATTTTGTATTGAATTTGTAATTTCAACTGTTTCCGATGGTTTTTTGTAGATCGAAATTGGTTCACAAAAAAACTTACCCCTCCTACATTAAAACCGGTAGCTAAACATCACAAAGAATTTCGCATAATTAAAGCTGATTTATTTTCAATTTGATCTTTACTACCTTTAAGGACCATCTCTGCCAAAATTTTTCCCATCATTTCAAAATGCGTAGAAATGGTGGTAATTCCATTACCTACCACTTTTTTTAAGGGTGTTTCATTATAGGAAATGATTCCATAATCAACCCCTAATCGAAATTTTTGATTTCTTGCATTTTCGATTACTCGTACCAAATCTCTATCATTTGGGATAACATACAAATCACCAGTGGTAATTTCTCTGTCAGTAAATTCGGTGATGATTTCGTAGGCAAAACCATAATCCATACAGAATGCCTCAAAGCCAATTTTCATACCTAATGGCTCTCTAAATCCAGGAAAAATTAAAATCAACTTTTCATATTTACCTAATCTTGATTTTCCCTGATACAAACCTTCAAAAATATCTTTTTTGTGATTTTGATAGATGGCTGGATAAGATTTTAACTCTGGATTGGTTTGATCTAATATAATGACCTCGTTTACTGGTAGGGTTTTTACGGTATCGGCTATACCCACCAAATTTGTTGGCATAATAATATACTTGGTATAATTTCCATTACTGTCATCTATTAATTTTTGAAAAACTTGCACATTAAAATGATGAAAGAAAATATCGACTTGCACGTTTTTTCCAATATTCTTTAAAAACGAATTATAAATGTCTTCTTTAAAAATATTGAGCTCGTCAAACAACAAGAATATCTTCTGTTCAATAGTAACTGCAATACTTTTAACATAATACCCTTTACCTGGGATCGCATAAATAATTCCTCTTTTTTTGAGTTCATCATAACCTTGCAAAACGGTATCACGAGATAACGAAAAAGCCAAGCAAACTTTATTAACAGATGGAAGTTTATCCCCTTTCCCTAATTTACCTTCTTCTATGGCTTTCTCAATGGAAAGGACGATCTGCTTGTATTTAGGCAAACCAAGATTATTTTGGATAGAGATTATATTCATAAACTTCAATTTTTTTCGCAATATACAAAAAACTGGTAGGTACTGGTATGTCTAATCCATTTATATTAATATTTTTGACTTCTACTTTTTAATAAAACCTTATGAAACCAACCTCGTCTACAAATTCTCCTACTGAAAACACCTTACAATTGGCAGGGACTCTTGCTGATAACAAAGCGGTGTACTCTCATATTTTAAAAAATAAAAATGGTATGCAAGTGGAAGTGCTTTCATACGGAGCCACCATCAAAAGTATTAAGGTACCAATAGCAGACGGCCAAATCGTCGATGTAGTCTTGGGGTTCGATGACCTAGAATCTTATCTAAAATCATACAACTTGCCTAGTGCACCTTATTTTGGTACCACAGTTGGCCGCTATGCCGGAAGAATAAAGGGAGGTCTTTTTTATTTAAATGATCAAAAATTTGAATTAAATAAAAACAACAATGACAACACCTTACATGGTGGAAATAAAGGCTTTGGAGAAAAAGCTTGGGAAGTGACCAAAGTAACCACCGCGGATAATCCCTCCATAACGCTGAGTCTCACAAGCGATCATTTAGAAGAAAATTTTCCTGGAGAATTAAAAGTATATTTAACCTATACCTTAACAGAAAAAAATGAACTTAGCTTAGAATACAAAGCTACTTCTACCGAAGACACTGTAATAAATCTAACGCATCACAGCTATTTCAACCTTAACGGTCACGACTCAACTGTTTTAGATCAAGACCTATTGATTCACTCTGATCGTATATTAGAAACTACCGCTGAAGGCATTCCAACAGGGAATTTCATAAATCTCGCCGATCATCCTTTTGATTTTAGAACAATAAAAAAATGTCCTTCATCCATTGATAACTCTTTTGTGATCAAACCTACAACCGAAGTTGTGGCTACATTATATAGTGCACAAAACAAGCTGCAAATGAGTGTCTATACAGATCAACCGAGTGTTCATATTTATGTGGGCGGAAATTGTTTTAACCAGTTAATGGGTAAAGAAAACACCAACTATCATCCAACAAGCGGAATTTGTTTTGAAACGCAAAATTTCCCAGATGCACCTAACCAGAAAGATTTTCCAAATGCAATACTGAAAAAAGATGATGTATATCGTCAAAAAACCCTTTATAAATTTCAGTCTATACCCTCTTAACTAAAAACAACAGTGCTCTTTATATTGCTTTGTCACCCTTACTAGCAATAACCAAAACAAAAAAAATGAAAGTAATCTTTAAATCCATATTGTTCTTGTTTCTGTTGACTTTTCCCTTTGGAAAAAGTCAGGCTCAGTCACGTACAAAAATCAATTTTGGCGCAGACTGGGAATTTAAAAGAGACGAAACTGGATTTAAAAATTGGCAGAAGGTTACAATTCCTCACAGTAATAAAATTGAAAACTTAGTCGTTATCAAACAGTTTCAAGGAACCTCCTGGTATCAAAAAAAATTTAAAATTGATCATTCTAAAGACCAAAAAATATTTTTATATTTTGAAGGTGTGATGCAAGAGGCTGATATCTGGATCAACGATCAAAAAGTAACCAATCACAAGGGCGGTTATTTGCCTTTTACAGTTGATCTAACACCTTATTTAAATTCAAAGAAAGAGAATACTATTAAGGTAAAGGTAAACAACGAAGACAATTCAGATTTTTTACCAGGCAAACCTTTAAAAGATTTAGACTTTAATTATTACAGTGGCATTTATAGAAATGTCTACCTAGTTACAACTTCTAAATTACACATAACAGATGCCGTAAATGCAAACAAAGTAGCCAGTGGAGGCATCTATGTCAACTTTGAAAACATTAGCAAGTCCAATGCCTCAGGAATGGTGCAAGTATATTTAAAAAATGAACTCTCCACTAACAAAAATATTGCTGCAAAATTTATTTTAACCAATAATAAAGGGGAAAAACTAGAATTCAAATCGGAGAAATTTACCGTGAAATCAAACTCAGATTTTACTTTGACGCAAAAAATTTCGGTTGTAAACCCAAAGCTGTGGTCCATCCATACTCCAAATTTATATCAATTAGAAGTTCAAATCATTTCGGATAAAAAAATCATCGATTCTTATTCTGAAAAGATTGGAATCCGAAAATCCGAATTAAAAGCAGATGGATATTATTTAAATGACGATAAATTATTCATCACCGGAACAAACGAACATCAGGAATATCCTTATTTAGGGTATGCAATTTCTGACGAAGCACAGTATCGTGATGCAGTTAAAATTAAAAATGCAGGTTTTGATTTTGTTCGATTGTCACATTATCCGCATGCCGAAGCCTTTTTGAATGCTTGCGACGAATTAGGGATTTTGGTCATGAATAGTTTAACCGGTTGGCAATTTTTTGGTAACGAAACTTTTCAGAAAAATGCCTATCAAGACATTCGCGATATGGCAAGAAGAGATCGTAATCACCCTAGCATCATTTTTTGGGAAGCTTCATTAAATGAAACAAACATGAGCGAAGCATTTATGAAAGAAGCAGCTAAAACACTAAAAGAAGAATTGCCCTTCAATCATAATTATAGCGCAAGCTGGATTGATAATGAGAATTACGATTTATTCATTCCTGCGCGTCAACACGCAAAAGCACCAGATTACTGGACAAAATACAATAAAGACAATCGCAAAATCTTCATTGCCGAATATGGCGATTGGGAATATTATGCACAAAATGCAGGTTTCAATCAAAGCGAATTTTCAAATTTAAAAGAAGAAGAAAGAACCTCACGTCAATTAAGAGCTGCTGGTGAAAAACGATTATTACAACAAGCTTATAATTTTCAAGAAGCCTCCAACTCAAACCGAAAAGGAGAACATACCATTGGTGAAGCAAATTGGTTGATGTTTGATTATAATCGTGGTTATAGCCCCGATTTAGAAAGTTCAGGAATCAGTGATATTTTCAGAATTCCAAAATTTGCCTATTACTTTTATCAAAGTCAACGCAATGCAAATGTCGTTTTAAATCAAAACTTAATCTCAGGCCCCATGGTCTATATTGCCAATTTCTGGACAACTGAATCCCCTTTGGATATTACGGTTTATAGTAATTGCGACCAAGTCTACTTGTACTTAAACGATGTTTTAGTGGGCAAAGAAAAACCACTAGTAAACAGCAATAATGATAAGTTAGAACACGCGCCATTTACTTTTAAAATGAATGAATTCAAAGCTGGAATATTACGTGCCGAAGGATTTATTAACGGACAAAAAG
Organism: Flavobacterium sp. OHVDL-2026-0007; assembly: GCF_059882335.1. Taxonomy (NCBI): domain Bacteria; kingdom Pseudomonadati; phylum Bacteroidota; class Flavobacteriia; order Flavobacteriales; family Flavobacteriaceae; genus Flavobacterium; species Flavobacterium sp. OHVDL-2026-0007. The sequence continues at coordinate 3,345,576 of NZ_CM187612.1, read as the reverse complement.
TGGCGACAAATAGTGTACAAACACCACTAATTGCGACAAAAATTGAGTTAAGTTATGACACCTCTTCTAAAGAAATAAATCCTAATTTTCCTGATATGGTTTTTGTTTATGCCAAAATTATTGATCATAATGGTACTGTCGTTCCAACTGCAACGAACGAAGTCACTTTCACATTAAACCAAAGTAATGCTGAACTTGTTGGCCAGAATCCAATAAAAGCTGAGGCTGGTATTGCAACGATTATTCTTAAAACAAAAAATCTAAAAAAGAAAATAACTATAAACGCAACTTCTGAAAAACTACAGGACAATACAATTTTAATTACAAAATAATGAATGACATTTTAATACAAAACACAACAGCATTTTTTGAGAAGTCTTTTGGATCGACTCCACAAAAAATTGTACTCTCTCCAGGTAGAATTAATATTATTGGGGAACATATTGACTACAATGACGGATATGTATTACCAGCAGCTATCGACAAAATAATTTGTTTTGCTTTTGAGAAAAACAATACTACTAAATCTAAAGTAATTGCTATCGATTTAGATGAGGAGTTTGAGATCGATTTAACTCAGGAAATTCAATTAAGCGACATTGTCTGGACCAATTATGTTCGAGGCGTGATCAAACAATTGCAAGATAACGGATTTTCGTTTGAAGGTTTCAATTGTGTTTTTAGCAGTAACATTCCTGTTGGTTCTGGCTTGTCTTCTTCGGCTGCATTAGAATGCGGAATGCTTTTTGGCATCAAGGAACTTTTTAACTTAACAATAGAAAAAGTCGATATCGCGCTATTGGGACAAAAAGCAGAACATTGGGTAGGTATCAATTGCGGTATTATGGACCAGTTTTCAAGTGTTCACGGTCTGGAAAATAAAGTTATAAAATTAGACTGTAATACTTTGGAATTTGAATATCACGATGCCAATTTCAAGGACTATTCTTTAATCTTATTTGATAGCAATGTAAAACATTCACTTTTCACCTCCGAATACAATAACAGAAGACTGGAATGTGAAGAAGGTTTATCGATTATTAAAAATCATTTTCCAGAAATAAAAAGCTTTAGAGATTGTACTGCTGAACAACTCTTGAGTATTCAAGATAAAATGAATGAGACGGTTTTCAAAAGAGTGCATTACGTTGTTAAAGAAATTAAGCGCGTAATTCAAGCCTGTATCGCTTTGGACAACGGAAACATCGAACTTTTAGGACAACTTCTTTTCGAAACTCATGATGGCCTATCCCAAGAATATGCGGTTAGTTGTGCTGAGTTAGACATGCTTGTCGATACAGCAAAAAAAGACGATGCTATAATTGGATCTCGCCTTATGGGCGGTGGTTTTGGTGGATGTACCATCAATTTAATTAAAAAAGGATACGAAAATGAGGTTAAGAGTAAGTTTTCAAAACTCTATTTAGATACATTTGGGATTGAATTAAAATTCTATGACGTAAAAATCTCAAACGGAACCACATTACTTTAATACCATAAAAACTATAATGAAAAATTTTGACATTAACGAAGACCCGCACAGACGTTTTAATCCATTATTAAATGAATGGGTTTTAGTATCACCTCATCGTGCAAAACGTCCATGGCAAGGACAAAATGAAACCATATCAACTGAAGCTTTACCAAAATACGACGAAACTTGTTATTTATGCCCTGGTAATGTTCGTGCTAATGGCATGACCAATCCTGATTACAAAAATAGCTTTGTTTTTGAAAACGATTTTGCGGCAATGAAGCAAGATGAAATTATTTTCGAAGAAGACATCAAACATACTTTTTTTAAGGCCAAACCAGAACAAGGCATTTCAAGAGTAGTTTGTTTTTCACCAAGACATGATCTTACATTGCCAGAAATGGACATCGCTGGTATCGAAAATATCATTAAAACTTGGCAGAAAGAATACACGGATTTAGGAAATATTAAATTTATCAATCACGTTCAAATATTTGAAAATAAAGGAAGCGTAATGGGTTGTAGCAATCCGCATCCACATGGACAAATTTGGGCGCAATCCTCTTTACCTACTCAAGTTGAAAAAACTCAAGCTAGTTTAAAAGCCTATTTTGATAAAAACAATAGAACACTACTGGAAGATTATCTGCAGGCAGAATTAAAGTCGGGAGAGCGTATTGTCATTGAGAACAATGACTTTGTCGCCTTGGTTCCATTTTGGGCAATTTGGCCTTTCGAAACCATGATTCTTAGTAAAAGACCTTTTGGCAAAATCACGGATTTAACCACAGAGGAAACCAAATCCTACGCCACAATCTTAAAGGAATTAACCATAAAATACGATAACTTATTTAATACTTCTTTTCCCTATTCCTCTGGAATTCATCAGGCTCCAACGGATGGTCTTGAGCATCCAGAATGGCATTTCCACATGCATTTTTATCCCCCTTTATTGCGCTCAGCTACGGTTAAAAAATTCATGGTAGGTTATGAAATGTTAGGGGAATCGCAAAGAGATATTACACCTGAAAAAAGTGCCGAAACTTTAAGACAACAATCGGGCGTACATTATAAGAACAAAAGCTAAATCAACTAGTAAAACTGAGTTAAACTTAACTTTTTAAAATTTAACATAATAATCTATTTATAAATGTAAAAAACACATTTATAAATAGTGTAAATATCGAATTTTATTCTACTTTTGACTTCCTTTCTTATTTTGATAAAAAAATAACAAAAATAAAACACATATCACACTTTAAACAACATTAAACAAACAATAACCCATACTAATTTTTAAAAGACTATTAACAATGAACCAGAACCTCGCTTTCGCAGATTATGCGGTTTTTATTATCTATTTCATCGTCGTATCCACCTACGGATATACCATCTACCGCAAACGTAAAAAAGACGAACATGATGCTAAAGCTTACTTTTTAGCTGAAGGAAATTTAACGTGGTGGGCCATTGGAGCATCCTTGATTGCATCCAATATCTCAGCTGAACAATTCATTGGAATGAGTGGTGAAGGCTTCTTTTTAGGAATTGCGGTTGCTGCTTACGAATGGCTAGCTGCTATTGCCTTGATTATAGTAGCGGTTTGGTTTATTCCTGTATATCTTAAAAATAAGATCTACACTATGCCTCAGTTCTTAAAAACACGTTATAACGAATCTACGGCATTAATCATGGCTGTTTTCTGGCTGTTTTTATATGTGTTCGTAAATTTAACATCTATCCTTTATCTCGGAGCAGTTGCCATTAATGGTTTAGCTGGTGGGGAATACCTACATGTGATCATGGTTGGATTGGCTTTATTCGCCTTATTGATTTCTCTTGGAGGAATGAAAGTAGTGGCTTATACTGATGTTATTCAGGTAGCTGTTTTGATCATCGGAGGTTTGGTAACCTCTTATATCGCCCTTACAACAGTGGGACACTATTTCGGTGTAGGCGAAAATGCTATTGCAGGTTTTAAAGTCTTAATGAGAGAAGCGCCAGAACATTTCAAAATGATTATCCCTAAACCAACGGCTACTTCATCTCAACTTGAAATTGATAAATACTTAACTTTCCCAGGTTTGATGTCTTACCTTGCTGGTATCTGGATCATCAACTTGAACTACTGGGGTTGTAACCAATACATCACACAAAGAGCATTAGGTGCAGATTTGCAAACAGCTCGTACCGGTATTTTATTTGCAGGTATGTTAAAATTATTAATGCCATTAATCGTAATGTTACCTGGTATTGCTGCTTACGTTTTATATGAAAACGGACATTTACCACAACTAGTTGGAGGAAAAGACGGTGCTTATTCTGCAGTATTGACCTTCTTGCCAACTGGATTAAAAGGATTATCTGTAGCTGCATTGACAGCTGCGATTGTAGCTTCATTGGCTGGAAAAGTAAACAGTATCTCTACTATTTATACTTTAGACATTCATAAAAAATACATTCAAAAAGACGCTGGTGAAAGACAACAAGTAAACATCGGTAGAATTGCCGTTTTTGCTGCTATGCTTTTAGCTGTCTTATTTACATGGAATGATATTCTAGGAATTGGTGGTGTTGGAGGATTTACTTATATCCAAAAATACACTGGTTTTATTAGTCCTGGAGTTTTTGCTATGTTCTTCCTTGGGATGTTCTGGAAAAGAACTACTGGAACTGCAGCTATAGTAGGTGTAATTTTAGGATTTGTATTGTCTGTATTATTCAACGAATACGCTCCAATGTTATTCGGACACGATACTTTGCTATATACGGCTTATCCAAACGGAAAAGGAGCTTATGAAATTCCATTCCATATTTGTATGGGACTATCTTTCTTCTTTACGATGTTAGCTATGATTGTAATCAGTTTTGCAGGACCAAAAGTAAATCCTAAAGCGTTCGAAATAGACTCTGAGATGTTTAAAGTAAAACCACAAACTACTGTTTTAATCGTTATTACATTACTAGTTATTGTAGCACTATATGTTAAATTCTGGTAGTAACCCTTTTTACTATATTATTTTTTTGAAGAAAAAGAGGATGCAATGCATCCTCTTTTTTATTTTAGTTACATTTGATTTCCAATAATTTAACTAAATCAACCAAAAATGAAAAAACTATTATTTGTATTATTTCTTATTTCTGGAGCGGCGTTTTCTCAGGACATGAATATCGTTCAGGGAAATTTCGACTTCTTAAAAGATCAACCCGAAATTAATATCGAATTTGATTATAGTAGTTTTACTATGATGAAAGAAAAAAAACCTGAATCTCAATATGTAGAAGAACACAGAGCCGATTTAGATAAGAAGGCAAAAGGAAACGGAAACATTTGGCAAAAAAGATGGATCGCGGCCAAAGAACAAATATGGACACCCAAATTTCTGGAGATAGGAAATATTGTTTTATCAAAAGGAGGCCAAAATGTAAGTTTTCAAGAAGGAGCTACAACTCCTTATACGTTAATTGTACAAACCATTTGGATTTATCCAGGTTGGGATGCCGGCATCATGAAACAACCAGCAAAAGTTTCAACTAATTTAAAATTTGTCGAAACAGCGGACAAATCAAAAGTATTGTTAGAAATCACCAGCGAAGATGCACCTGGCGATCAATGGGGCAACAACTACAATAACGAATCCAGAATTGGAGAAGGATATGCCAAAACGGCAAAATCACTTTCGAAAATGATGCTAAAAAAAGCTTATAAATAAACCCATAAAAATGCCCCCAAATTGTGTCTAACATTTTGGGGGCACTTTATTACTTAGGGCTTTTCTGTTTTGTATTATTTTGTATTATTCAAAACATGCGCCATATTTCGAATCACATTGTCATGTTTCTTCACAAAAGGATTTTCTTCATTCCAGACATAACCTGCTAGAACCGCACATATCTTCTCTTTTACATCAGGATTCTCTGGCTGGTAAAAAAACAAAGTCTGCAAGTTTCCGGTGTACCATTCTTTCACGTAAGTAGTAAAGACCGCAATACCTCTTTTCATGTATTGTGCAAATTCTACTTCCCAATCTACAGCCAAGCCTTGTGATTCCTTAAGATACAACTTGGCAGCCAACATTCCCGATTCTGTGGCAAAAGCTACTCCTGAAGAAAAAACAGGATCCAAGAACTCTGAGCTATTTCCAGTTAGTGCAAAACCATCTCCATACATACTTTTTACAGCTCTCGAATAGTTTTCCAATTTTACGGGTTCAAATAAAAATTCAGCTCCCTGAAATCTTTTGATATAATAATCTGAAAGCTGAATGGCATTTTTCAAAGCCTCAGCATTGTCTTTATTTTCAGAAAGCGAATTGATGAAATTCGTAGGACCAACAACTCCTAAACTTGTATTTCCATTAGAAAACGGGATCACCCATAACCAAACTTCTGTTTCTAAGATATCAAATGAAATTAGCGTTCCCTCTTCACCTTCTGGCCTATTAATATCTTTTACATGTGTGAATATAGAAGAATGTGGATCCAACTTTGATGGTGTATCCAGATCTAAAAGTCTTGGTAAAACCCTACCATATCCACTAGAATCGATGATAAATTTAGCATGAATCTCTTTTAAATTCCCATCCTTATCTTTTACAATAGTTTTAGAATTTTTCCCTTCAAAGGACACTGCTACCACTTCTGATTCAAATTCTAAATCAATCCCTTTTCTAATGACTTCCTGTGCCATCGTATGGTCAAAATCTGCTCTTGGCACTTGCCAAGTCCAATCCCAACCTTCTCCAAATTTTTTACTAAAATCAAAAACGCAAATTTCTTCTCCTCGAATAAAACGCGCTCCTAATTTTTTTTCAAAATTCATTGCCTCGAGACACTCTAAAAGTTCTGCCTCAGCAAAATGATCCATCACCCTTGGAATAAGACTTTCGCCCACTACAAGTCGCGGAAATATCGTTTTTTCAACGACTTTTATCTTCACCTCATTTTTATGCAGATACGATGCTGAAACGCATCCTGAAGGTCCTGCGCCTATGATCAAAACATCTACAAACTCCTTTATCATAATCGTAATGTTATTATTTATTAACCTACATTTGCCACATCAAAATAACTACATTTATTTTGATAAATAAAATTAAATTAGCACAATCAAAACCAGTTTAATGAACACAATTAATGAATATTTAAGTCTAGCTGAATTCGAATCCATCATTTTTGGAAATAATAAGGTTGCGATCAGTGATCTAGTTTTAAACCGAGTAAACGAAAGCTTTAATTTTTTAAAAGATTTTTCTAAAAACAAAATAATATATGGTGTAAACACCGGTTTTGGGCCAATGGCGCAATATAAAATCAAAGAGTCTGATCAAATTCAGTTGCAGTACAATTTAATCAGAAGTCACTCTTCAGGAACCGGAAAACCGTTAAGTCCTCTTTGTGCAAAAGCGGCTATTTTAGCTCGATTAAATACGCTCTCCTTAGGGAATTCAGGAGTTCATTCCTCTGTAATTCACCTAATGACCGCTCTTATAAATAAAGATATTACCCCTTTAATTTTTGAACACGGTGGCGTTGGTGCTAGTGGAGATTTAGTACAATTATCACACTTGGCTTTAGTTTTAATCGGTGAAGGTGAAGTTTTTTACAAAGGAGACAGAAGACCAACTCAGGAAGTTTTTGAAATAGAAGGGTTACAACCTATTCAAGTCGAAATCAGAGAAGGTTTGGCTTTAATCAATGGTACTTCGGTCATGACCGGAATTGGCGTTGTCAATGTACACCATGCCAATACCTTACTAGATTGGTCCCTAAAATGTTCTTGTGCCATCAACGAACTAGTTCAAGCTTATGACGATCATTTCTCAGCAGAATTGAACCAAACAAAACGCCATAAAGGACAACAAGAAGTGGCTCAAAGAATGAGAGCTAATCTTGCTGACAGCAGTTTGATTCGCAAAAGAGAAGATCATTTGTACACAGGTGAAAATAACGAAGACATCTTTAAAGAAAAAGTGCAGGAATATTATTCATTGCGTTGTGTCCCTCAAATTTTAGGTCCAATTTTAGAAACCATAAACAATGTTGCTTCTATTTTAGAAGATGAGTTTAACTCAGCAAACGACAATCCCATTATAGATGTAAAGAACCAACATGTTTACCATGGTGGCAATTTTCATGGCGACTATATTTCGCTTGAAATGGACAAGTTAAAAATTGTGATTACCAAATTAACGATGTTGGCAGAACGACAGTTGAATTATTTATTGAATTCAAAAATTAACGAAATTCTTCCTCCATTTGTCAATTTAGGAACATTAGGATTTAATTTTGGAATGCAGGGCGTTCAGTTTACAGCGACCTCAACCACTGCCGAAAGCCAAATGTTATCCAACCCGATGTATGTTCATAGTATTCCGAACAACAATGACAATCAGGATATCGTAAGCATGGGAACAAATGCAGCGGTGATTACCTCAAAAGTAATCGAGAATGCTTTTGAAGTATTGGCCATTGAAATGATTACTATTGTCCAAGCCATTGATTATTTAGATCAGAAAGATCAAATTTCATCGGTAACCAAACAATGGTATGATGATATTCGCGCTATAATTCCTGTATTTAAAGAAGATCAAGTGATGTATCCGTTTGTTCAAAAAGTAAAAGATTATTTGATAAACAGCTAAAATATGAAATGTGTATTAGTAACAGGCGGTTCAAGAGGAATTGGAAGTGCTATTTGTAAAAAATTAGCCGTTGAAGCGAATTATCATATTCTGATTAACTACCATTCCAATAAAACAGCTGCTGAAGCAACGCTTAACGAAATTATAAAACTAGGTGCAACTGGAGAAATTCTAGGTTTTGATGTCGCCAACTTTGAAGAAGTGCAACAGACTTTAACAAAATGGCAAGAAGCCAATCCGGAAGCTATAGTTGAAGCTATTGTCAACAATGCCGGAATTACAAAAGATGGTCTTTTCATGTGGATGACTCCCCAAGACTGGAACGGTGTTGTCAATACTAGTTTGAATGGTTTCTTTAATGTAACACAATTTTTCATTCAGAAAATGCTTCGCAACAAATATGGCCGAATCGTTAATATGGTCTCGGTTTCAGGAGTAAAAGGAACGGCAGGTCAAACCAATTATTCTGCAGCAAAAGGTGCTGTAGTTGCCGCAACAAAAGCCTTGGCGCAAGAAGTTGCTAAACGTAATATTACTGTAAATGCAGTAGCACCAGGTTTTATCAAAACCGACATGACCAGTGAGTTAGACGAAAAAGAATTACTGAAATTAATTCCAGTAAATCGTTTTGGTGAAGCTGAAGAAGTAGCGGATTTAGTGAGCTTTTTGATCTCAAAAAAAGCGAGTTATATTACCGGTGAGATTATCAATATAAACGGAGGAATATATTCTTAAAAATTACTAAAAATAGACCATGAATAGGAGAGTTGTAATTACTGGAATGGGAATTTATTCTTGTATAGGAACTTCTTTAGATGAAGTAAAGGAATCTTTATACAACGGAAAATCAGGAATTCAGTTTGATACTGAAAGAAAAGAATTTGGTTTCCAATCAGCCTTAACGGGCGTGGTTCCGAAACCGGATTTAAAAAACTTACTGACCCGACGACAACGTATGAGCATTGGTGAAGAAACCGAATATGCTTATATGGCTACAATTGAAGCCTTAAAAAATGCCAGTATCGACGATGCTTTCTTCGATCAACGCGAAGTAGGCATCATGTACGGAAATGACAGCGTATCAAAGGCTGTTATCGACGCTACCGATATTGTTCGTGAAAAAAAAGACACAGCCCTTATTGGCTCTGGAGCGATTTTTAAATCGATGAACTCTACCGTGACGATGAACCTCTCTACTATTTTTAAACTACGAGGAATCAATCTGACCATAAGTGCTGCTTGTGCAAGCGGTTCACATTCGATTGGTTTAGCCTATTTTTTAATCAAGAGTGGCTTTCAAGACATCATCATCTGTGGTGGTGCGCAAGAAATCAATAAATACGCCATGAGCAGTTTTGACGGTTTAGGTGTTTTTTCTTCTAGAGAGCAAGAGCCTCAAAAAGCGTCTCGCCCTTTTGACAAAGATCGTGACGGATTAATTCCCAGCGGAGGTGGAGCAACACTCATATTAGAAAGCTACGAATCCGCAATAGCGCGTGGTGCCACTATCATTGCTGAAGTTGCTGGTTATGGATTCTCATCAAATGGCGGTCATATCTCCACTCCTAATGTCGAAGGACCTTCAATTGCCATGCAAAGAGCTCTTGACGATGCCCAATTACAAGCATCAGCAATTGAGTATATCAATGCGCACGCAACTTCAACTCCTGTTGGTGACGAAAATGAAGCCAAAGCTATTTTTGAAGTTTTTGGAGAAAAAAACCCTTATGTGAGTTCTACAAAATCAATGACAGGTCATGAATGTTGGATGGCTGGCGCTAGTGAAGTCATCTATTCTATACTCATGATGCAAAATAATTTCATCGCTCCGAATATCAATTTAGAAAATCCGGATCAAGATGCTTCTAAATTAAATTTGGTCAAAACTACTTTAAACAAAAAATTTGACATATTTTTGTCCAATTCCTTCGGATTCGGAGGAACCAACTCTGCGTTGGTGGTTAAAAAGTTTAAATTGAACAATGAATAAAGAAGAGATTATAGCAAGGATTAATGGTTTTTTGGTGGAAGAATTTGAAGTAGACAATGATGACATTGAACCAAATGCTAATTTAAAAGATACACTCGGGTTAGATAGTTTAGATTATGTTGACTTAGTAGTCTCAATCGAAGCTAACTTTGGAGTAAAACTAGTAGAGGCAGATTTTGTTGGAATTGCTGATTTTCAAAGTTTCTATGACCTTATTGAAACCAAACTAAAAGCTAAAACTGCTTAATGAGTCAATGGGATGGCAAATCAAAAGGTACTGTTTTAGGCTATAAAATATTCGTTTTTTTAATAAGAAAAGCGGGTGTCAAATCTGCTTATGCCTTACTTTACTTTGTTGCCACTTACTATTTTCTGTTTTTAAGAAAAAGTAATCAGGCCATTTTCTATTATTTTAAAGAAAGGCAGCACTATTCCTATTTCAAATCCAAACAAATGGTCTTCAAAAGTTACTATACTTTTGGACAAACCATCATTGACAAAATTTCCATTTCAGCGGGAATGCGCAATAAGTTTACTTATGAATTTGATGGAATAGATATCTTAAAGAAACTGCTAGCTGAAAAAAAAGGGGGCATATTAATTAGCGCTCATGTTGGGAATTTTGAAATCGCAGAACACTTTTTTGGAGAAATCGACCTTGATTTTCAGATCCACTTAGTTACCACTGATTTAGAACATTCTAACATCAAAAAATATCTTGAATCCGTTACCCAAAAACCTACCGTAAAATTCATTGTTATCAAAGATGATTTGTCTCATATTTTTGAGATCAATGCCGCTTTAACCAATAACGAATTGGTTTGTTTCACTGGTGATCGCTACTTTGAAGGAACCAAATCGCTTTCAGAAAAAATATTAGGTCAAGAAGCCCACTTTCCTGCCGGCCCATTTTTAATTGCTTCTCGATTAAAAGTACCAGTGGTTTTTGTTTATGTTATGAAAGAGCCTCACTTGCATTATCATTTGTACGCTAGAGAAGCCACCGTAAAACATAGAGATGAAAAAGCCTTACTGAGCGAATACATCAAAAGTGTTGAAACCATTTTGCAAAAATATCCTCTGCAATGGTTTAATTATTTCGATTTTTGGAATCACTTTAAAGCATAATATTTCTTATTATTATAAGCGTGTAAGTGAGATCTTTCCTTAAACACTCTTTAGCATTCTTTTTCTCTTTACAACTTCATACTTTTACATACCCAGTATCTAACACCACATTCTTTCTAAGAAGTGCCGAAAGTATTAGGACTAAAAATAGATTCCCTTGTGAATTTGTTGGAACTGCAATTGGACCGGAAACTCCAAATGAATAAAAGCAAACCAGACAATCATATAGCCAAAACATTACATAATATGAAAAAAAAATTATACCTATTATTATTCATTCCTTTTTTCATTAGTCATTTATCATATGCCCAAGATAAAAAGCAAGCCCTAAATGATTTTTTACAATTGATTATTCCCGATTATAATCAAAACATTTTTATTATAAAAGAGAAAACAAGCACGAATCATGTAATTGATATTTTTAAAGGTAAAACTTACAAAGATTCTGTAACTACTGCATATAAAAGGGACGAAAGAGAAGAAATCAGACCACCTCTCTATAATGAACAGGACTGGGCAAAAATGAAAAAAAAATATTATCATAAATCTGAAAAGGTAAACACGAGAACAAATAATCTATGGGTTTCTAGTGATTTTAATTATAGACATATTGCTTTCTTCTCAACTCATTTATTTGTAGAATCCATAGTCAGCCATTCAGAACAACAACTTCCAATCACAAGTGTTTTTTCTTTTTCAGACCCAATATACTATAGTGGTAAAAAGTATTTGGTTTTTAAAGTTGCTCAAGGTAACACTGAATCAATTAATGGGCTAACAGACAATTATCTCATAATCATGAAAAAAGAAAACCAAAAATGGGTAGTGGTTAATAAATCCTATCAACTTGATCTGTTTTATTAATACGATGAAGACAAGCATGAATTTATTCGCTAAGTTGCTGCGTAAAAAATGAAACCTCAAAATAAGAATATTCCCAGCAAAAAAATACTTATTTTTGTTTACTATCTAAGCCAAAAAACCTAAAATGAAAAATGTTCTTGTTATTTATTATTCTCAATCGGGACAGCTAGCCTCTATTGCACAAAATATTGCAAAGCCTTTTTTAAACGCGCCAGAGATACAGTTAACTTTTCATGAAATACAACTGGAGAAAGCTTTTCCATTTCCTTGGAATAAAGCTACTTTTTTTGACGCTTTTCCTGAATCTTTTCTGCAAATTCCAACGGATTTAAAACCACTTCCGAATGAAATTTTAAATACAAAATTTGACTTAGTCTTGTTGCATTATCAGGTGTGGTACTTATCACCCTCTATTCCTATAAACTCTTTTTTAAAGAGTGCCCAAGCTAAACAAATACTGCATAATACTCCGGTAATTACCATCAGTGGTTCTCGAAATATGTGGATCATGGCCCAAGAAAAAATCAAGGTTCTACTAAAAGACGCTAATGCACAATTGGTCGGGAACATCGCCTTAGTTGATCGTGTTGGCAACCTAATTAGTGTGATCACTATTGTCAAATGGATGTTCTCGGGCGTAAAGAAAAAATACCTAGGCATTTTTCCCTTACCTGGAGTTTCCGACAAAGACATTCAAGAATCGAAGAAATTTGGAGAAGCCATACTCTTAGCCCTCAATCAAAACAAGCTGCAGCAATTGCAACCGAAGTTGGTAGCTATTGATGGTGTACGCATTAGTTCCTACTTGGTTACCGTAGACAAAACGGCGAACAAAATTTTTAATAAATGGTCCAAATTCATTTATAAAAACCAAAAAAACAGAAAACAACTGCTTAAAATATTTTATATTTATTTATTCCTCGCTATATGGTTAATCTCACCAATAGTCTATATATTGCATCTTATTACCTATCCATTTAAGTTAAAAACCATAAAAAAAGAAACTCAATATTTTCAAGGAGTTTAGAAGACTAAAGTAAATTATGTTTGAAGTATATATTACCAAAGCGGCAAAATATTTGCCAAATGAAGCTGTTTCAAATGATGAAATGGAAAATTATTTGGGTCTTATAAATGACACTGCTTCAAAAGCAAGACGTATTATTTTACGCAATAATAAAATTACAAGTCGCTATTACGCTGTGGACAAAACAGGCAAAAGCACGCACACTAATGCCGAATTAACACATCAGGCTATTGCACAATTGTTTGATGAAAAATTCACAGCTCAGCATTTAGAAGTACTCTCCTGCGGAACCTCATCACCTGATGTGTTTGCACCTTCTCATGCCGCTATGGTTCATGGTTTATTAAAAAACAAATCGCTTGAGTTGAATTCGTCTACGGGTATTTGTTGCTCGGGGATGAATGCCCTCAAATATGGTTTTCTTTCGATAAGATCTGGAAATTCAACTAATGCCATCTGTACAGGATCTGAAAAAGTTTCGACCTGGCTTTCGGCTCAAAAATACGATCACGAGATCATTAATTTAAAAAACCTTGAAGCGCAACCTATCATTGCTTTCAAAAAAGATTTTTTACGTTGGATGTTGTCGGATGGTGCTGGTGCCTTTTTATTAGAAAACAAACCTACTGGTCCTGTTTCCTTAAAAATTGAATGGATGGAAGCATTCTCCTACGCCTATGAATTAGAAACGTGTATGTATGCCGGAGGTGATAAATTAGAAAACGGTGAAATCAAATCGTGGAGCGATTATAAACCTGAACAATGGCTCAACCAATCCGTTTTTGCTGTCAAACAAGACGTAAAATTACTAGACGAATTTATTTTGCCTAAAGGGGTTCAGAGCATGAGTGAAGCGATGGCCAAACACAATGTTACAGCGGAACAGGTTGATTATTTTTTACCTCACGTTTCTTCTAACTTTTTTGTGGAAGGCTTAAAAAATGGCTTAAAGGAAAAAGGCATTGTAATCGCTGACGAAAAATGGTTCATGAACCTTTTAAAAGTGGGTAATGTAGGTTCTGCCTCTATTTATATAGCACTTGAAGAATTGATGAACTCTGATCAATTAAAAAAAGGAGATCGCATTTTATTATCTGTTCCGGAAAGCGGAAGGTTTTCATTTGCCTATGCCTATTTAACAGTTTGCTAATGGGAACCACTTTACTTTTAGGAAAAGAAGCTGTCGAAGATTTATTACCACAAAAGTCACCTTTTGTAATGGTAGACAAAATGTATGCTTATTCTGAAACCTCACTCGTTTCTGGTTTAGAAATTAAGGACACCAATCTATTTTTTGATCATGCTTCATTTTTAGAAGCGGGTTTAATTGAACATATGGCTCAATCTGTAGCCTTACATACAGGATATCATTTTTTTTTAAAAAACGAAAAAGCCCCAACAGGTTATATTGGATCAATCAAAGAAATTGTAATTAAAAAATTACCGAAGCTCAACGATACAATTCAATCAACAGTAACCATCTTACAAGAATTTGCTGGAATTACTCTGGTTCATATTGTCACTACTTTGAATGATGAAGAAATTGCCAGCGGACAAATGAAAACCGTTTTAGCCCAATAAAGCCGAGCGTGAAAAGCGGAGTAGACATACAAAATTATTTACCACACCGAGCGCCAATGCTTATGGTGGATTTAATCTTGGATATAAATTCTAACTTTGTAGAAACGGTTTTCCTAATTAAAGAAGACAATATTTTTATAGATAAAGGTAGGCTTATAGAAGCTGGTTTAATAGAAAACACCGCTCAAACCTGCTCATCCATTGTCGGCAAAAAGTATTTTTTCGATGAAGACGGAACAGAAAATGAAAACGTAAATGTAATTGGTTTTATCAGCGCTATTAAAAACCTAAAAATATACGATCTCCCTAAAGTAGGTCATTCCATTACCACAAAAGCCAATTTGGTTTCAAAATTTGTAGGCGAGGATTATACTTTATGCACGATGAGCTGCGAGAGCTTAGTCGAAGACAAAATACTTCTAGAATGCGAAATAAATTTGTTCATTCAAAAGACCATTTCGACAGTACTATAGATTCTAATTGAAAATAAAACCATCATGGAAAAAGAAAATGTACCACAGCACGATGGAAATTTAAGTAAAAAAAACTTAAAGGAGCTGGTTTATGCCACAGATGAAAATGGCAATTATACCACCGCTCTTAGTACAGGTTGGGAACCAAAAGCCATTGCACTTTCCAATGCTATTGACGATATAAGAGAACGCGCTGAACAGGCAAAACTAAAAGTTCAGATTGGCGAACTAAGTCCTATTTGTTATTATATGGAGCTCAATAAAATGGATCTTAGCATTCTTGCCGGTTACGTCGGAATGTGGAAATGGCGCGTAAAAAGGCATTTTAACCCCTGCATTTTTGCAAAATTGAGTGATAAAACGCTTCAAAAATACGCTGACGTTTTTGCCATATCAATAGCCAAATTAAAAAACAGTATACAAGATTAATGCAAACAAATTTTACACACCATCAATCTGCTCATTGTGAAAATGGAGTAGCTTCAAATTTGCTAAAAAACGGCGGACTCAACATCAGCGAACCTATGGTTTTTGGTATTGGCTCTGGACTTTTTTTCGTGTACTTGCCTTTTATAAAAGTCAATCATGCACCAGCAATAAGCTATAGAACTTTACCTGGGTCTATTTTTAACAAGCTGGCAAGTCGTTTGAATCTAAAAATAAAAAGACAAAAATTTTCCTCCATCGCTAATGCCACTCAGGCTTTGGATGCGAATTTAAAAAACAATATTCCCACGGGATTACAAGTTGGCGTGTATCACCTGAGTTATTTCCCAGATGAATACCGTTTTCATTTCAACGCACATAATTTAGTTGTCTATGGAAAAACCGAAACCGATTATTTGATCAGTGACCCAGTAATGGAAACTGTGACCACCTTAACACACGACGAATTAGACAAGGTTCGTTTTGCCAAAGGCGCTTTTGCTCCAAGAGGACAAATGTACTATCCAATTCAAACGCCAACTAATGTCGATTTGAAAAGTGCCATTATCAAAGGAATCAAAAATACCTGTCGCGATATGTTAGCTCCTATGCCTATAGTGGGTGTACGCGGAATTAAATTAGTATCGAGAAGAATCCGAAAATGGCCAGTGAAACACGGCGTTAGAAAAGCCAATCACTACCTGGCTCAAATGGTTCGAATGCAAGAAGAGATCGGTACTGGAGGTGGAGGTTTCCGTTTTATCTATGCGGCTTTCTTACAAGAAGCTTCGGTCATTCTCAACAATGAAGAATTAAAAATTCTTTCGAAAGAAATGACACAAATTGGAGATTCTTGGAGAGATTTTGCCGTTGAAGCTTCGCGAATTTATAAAAACAGAAGCGCCAAAGAAGACGCTTACAATGCCATTGCCGATGCGCTTTTAAGCATTGCCAATCAAGAAGAACTCTTTTTCAAAAAACTAAAAAAAGCCATTAGCTAAACTATTTTGCAACCCATTATAAAAATAGAAACCCTCTCGAAAAAGTACAAAAATGCAGAAATGTATTCTTTGAACAATGTTTCGTTGGACATAAACGAAGGACATATTTTTGGTTTATTAGGTCCAAATGGTGCCGGAAAAACCACTTTAATCTCCATGCTTTGTGGATTAATAAAGCCGACTTCAGGACAGTTCACTATAAATGGGCTGAATTACACCCAGCATGCCTCAACTATTAAAAAAATTATTGGAGTAGTTCCCCAAGAATATGCGCTCTACCCTACCTTAACGGCTAGAGAAAACTTGCACTACTTTGGGAGCATGTATGGTCTTAAAGGTGCGGATCTAAAAGATAAAGTAATTGAAACTTTAGACCTTTTGGGCTTATTGCGTTTTGCAGACAAACGCATTGAAACCTTTTCAGGTGGTATGAAACGAAGAGTGAATCTTATTGCTGGAATTCTGCACCATCCAAAAGTTTTATTTTTAGACGAACCAACCGTTGGTGTTGACGTCCATTCTAAAAATGCTATTTTAGATTATTTAAAACTGCTCAATCAAAACGGCACCACCATTATTTATACCTCGCATCATTTGGCCGAAGCGGAACATTTTTGCACCAATATTGCCATTTTAGATCGAGGCAAAATTTATGCGCAAGACACACCATCGAATCTAATTGCTTCCACTGATCAAGCCAGAAATCTTGAAGATGTTTTTATTTCATTAACCGGTAAAGACTTCAGAGATGATATATAAAATTTGGATGTCGATTCTTAAAGAATTTCTCCTGCTTAGACGAGATTTAGGTGGTCTGATCATTTTATTTATCATGCCCTTGGTTCTTGTAATCACGGTTACCTTAATACAAGACAGTACTTTTAAAACAGTAAGCGAAAATAAAATTCAACTCTTGTTAGTCGATCTTGACAAGGGTGCCGTTTCTAAAACTGTTTTAGAGAATTTAGAAAAAAGCAACTTGTTTAGTGTTGTTACTGAAATTAACCACCAGCCCATTACTGAAAAAACTGCCCAAGAAGCCGTTAATAGAGGAACGTTTCAATTGGCGATTGTAATTCCCGAAAATCTAAGTATTGATCTACAAACTAAAATCGATCAGAATGTTCAGCATATTGTGAGCAAAATGGGCTTAAGTGATAGTATTGCAGCAACAGAAAAAACAAAAGCAATCAAGCAAAAAGAGGTAAAACTGTATTTCGATCCCGCGGTACAAATGAGTTTTAAAAATGCTGTCATGAATGCTGTTGACAAAATGATTTCTCAAATTGAAACGAAATCCATTTACACCACTTTTCAAAATCAATTAGGAGATGGTGATCTTACATTCGAACAAAAGAGCTTTATCACTTTCAAGGAAATAATCCCTAAAATCAACAACAAAGAAATTCTTCCTAACTCAGTACAGCATAACGTTCCTGCTTGGACTCTTTTTGCCATATTTTTCATTGTTATTCCGTTATCTATCAATATGGTCAAAGAAAAATCGCAAGGCACCTTCGTGCGATTACTAACCAACCCTGTTTCCAATCTCATCGTCATCATTGGTAAAACCATTACCTATTTAATCATTTGTATGATTCAATTTTATATGATGGTTGCTGTAGCCATTTTTCTATTTCCACATATTGGTTTACCTCCGCTAAATATTGAAGGCCATTTGTTTCTAATGAGTATCGTAGCCTTATTTTCGGGTTTTGCTGCCGTTGGATTCGGAATTTTATTAGGAACTATTGCCAGTACTCAAGAACAATCAGCTCCCTTTGGCGCGACTAGCGTACTGATACTAGCGGCAATTGGTGGTATTTGGGTTCCTGTTTTTGCGATGCCTAAAATCATGCAATTCATTGCCAAATCATCCCCTATGAATTGGGGTATAGAAGCCTTTTACGATGTATTATTGCGCAACGTTTCTTTTCTTGATATCCTCCCAAAAATAAGTTTGCTATTTTTGTTCTTTATTATCACCACATCCATCGCATTATTTTATGACAAAAAGAAAAGAACAGTATGACGAGGCTACTGCACTAACGGTTTCACATGAAATTAGAATTCGATTTAACGAAACGGACCCATTAGGCATTGTTTGGCACGGTAACTACATTACCTATTTTGAAGATGGTCGCGAAGCCTTTGGCCGCGAGCACGGACTCACCTATTTAGACATTGCCAAAACGGGGTACACAACACCAATAGTAAAATCCAAATGTGAACACAAATTATCCCTGCGTTATGGTGATGTGGTCACCATAGAAACAACAGTGGTCGATACGCCAGCTGCTAAAATAATTTATCGCTTTCGAATTATGGATGCGACAGGTGAAGTTGCCTGTACAGGTGAAACTGTTCAGGTATTTTTAGATCAAGAAGGAAACCTAATGCTCACCAATCCTCCCTTTTATGAACAATGGAAACAAAAAGTGGGGCTTTTAAAATAAATTCAACGTTTGCCTACAAGCTTTTCCAAAGCTTGTAGCAATAAAAAAGATAAAATGCTAAAAGAAGTATACATCACCCAAACCAATTGCATCACCCCTTTAGGATTTGATACTGAAACGAACATCGAAGCGATTGTCCGTGGTACTTCTGGTATTGAGTTGCATGACAATACTTCCTTGATGCCAATGCCGTTTTATGCTTCCCTAATTCCTACTGAAAAGATCAACAGCGCTTTTGAAAAAATCAGCACTGCACTTCACTATACTCGTCTAGAGAAATTGATGATTTTGGCCTTAGAGCCAATGATCAAAAAATCAGGAATTGAGTTAAATTCAAAAACTGCTTTTATACTCTCGACCACAAAAGGGAATGTTACCGCTTTAAAAAACAATTCGGAAGAAAGTTTTCAGCAAGCACATTTAGCTGTTCTAGCGCAAAACGTAGCGGACTTTTTTGGATTCAGCACACCACCGATCGTAGTTTCGAATGCTTGTGTCTCCGGAATTTTGGCCGTTTCCGTTGCAAAAAGAATGATTCAATCAGAGTTATACGACCATATATTCGTCGTGGCCGGCGATGAAGTATCAGAATTTGTTTTGTCTGGCTTTAATGCTTTTCAAGCCATGAGCGATTCCCCTTGTCAACCCTATTCTAAAAACAGAACTGGTGTTAGTTTAGGTGAAGCAACAGCCGCAGTATTAATTTCGGCCGAAGCCAAAAACGCTAAAATAAAAGTGATAGGGGACAGCTCAATAAATGATGCCAATCATATTTCGGGACCTTCAAGAACCGGAGAAGGCTTGTTTAGGAGTATTCAGAATGCCTTAAAAGAAGCTCAAATCAATTTCGATCAAATCGATTATATTTCAGCCCATGGAACAGCCACTCCATTCAATGACGAAATGGAAGCCATTGCGCTAAATCGTTTGGATTTACAAACGGTTCCCGTCAATAGTCTAAAAGGATTTTACGGTCATACCCTGGGCGCTTCGGGATTGTTGGAAACGGTAATTGCCATTGAATCTGCCAATCAAAATATGCTCTTTGAATCGAAAGGTTTTGATCAAATCGGCGTGAGTGAACCCATCAATATCATCGAGAAAAATCAAGAAAAAAGCATCAATTTCTTCCTTAAAACAGCTTCTGGATTTGGAGGTTGCAATACGGCAGTGATTTTTGAGAAAGTCAAATAAAATGTAAATACAATGATTAATCTTCAATCATGTCCATTAAATAAATGATTCCAAAGAAAACCTACATACAATCCTATTGCGCCATTGAAAACAACGAAATTGTTTTGAACGGAACTACTGTATTCAAAATTGAACCCACTTCTTTTGGAGACTTCTCCAAACAAGCCTATCGCAGTTTTGATATTCAATATCCGAAGTTTTTCAAAATGGATGCTTTGAGCAAACTGGCTTTTTTAGGAGCTGAATTACTCTTGAGTCCGATCACTTCAGTGGACAAAGAAAACAATATTGCTTTGGTTTTAGCCAATAAATCTTCTAGTTTGGATACCGATGTAAAGTATCAGGAATCAATTTCAGATAAAGAAAACTATTATCCAAGTCCTGCTGTTTTTGTTTATACCTTACCTAATATTTGTTTGGGAGAAATAAGTATTCGTCATCAGCTCAAAAGTGAAAATTCTTTCTTTATATTTGATGCATTCAACACTGAATTTATGCAGAATTATTCAACTATTCTACTGAATTCAAATAAAGCAGAGACCGTTCTCTGCGGTTGGGTGGAGTTTTTTAATGACAATTATAAAGCGTTTCTTTGTATCATTAGCAAAGAAGAAAGCGAAAAACATACAAACGAAAATATCAATACATTATACAATAGATCATCATGGAAGCATTAAAACAAGAACTAAAAGATAAAATCATTACCACTTTAAACCTAGAAGATATCGCAATTGAAGATATCGGTGATACTGATCCCTTATTTGGAGATGGTATGGGTTTAGACTCCATTGATGCTCTTGAATTAATCGTGATTTTAGATAAAGATTACGGAATTAAATTAGTAGATCCGAAAGAAGGAAAATCAATTTTCCAATCCATCGAATCGATGGCTACTTATATACAGGCGAACAGAACAAAATAAGAATTCTCAAAAGCTTTGTTTAAGTTCTACACTTAAACAAAGCTATAATCTAAGTTTAGATGAAAGGTGTTGCAATAACGGGAATGGGTATCATCTCTTCGATTGGAAATTCAGTCGAAGAAAACTTCAGTTCATTATTAAATGAAAAATGCGCCATTACGCGTATCGAAAATATTCAGACCGTACATGCCGATTTTATAAAGGTAGGTGAAATCAAAAAAACCAATCCTGAATTGATCGATGAGTTGCAACTTCCTAACGATAACAACTTTTCGCGAACCGCTATGATTGGTGCTTTAGCAGCAAAACAGGCAGTCGAAAATGCTGGAATTACATCAATAAACGAATTTAGAACTGGACTTATTTCCGCTACGAGTGTTGGCGGAATGGACATGACCGAAAAGCATTATTACGATTACTTTGAAAATCCAGATCTTATTAAATACATCACTTGCCATGATGGCGGCGATGTGTCTCAAAAAATTGCTTCAACCTTAGGCTTAAAAGGAATGGTTACCACTATAAGTACTGCTTGTTCTTCGGCTGCAAACTCCATTATGTTGGGTGCCCGATTGATCAAGAGTGGAAAACTGGATCGAGTAATTGTGGGTGGAACTGATGCTTTAGCAAAATTCACCATCAACGGATTTAAAACATTGATGATTTTATCCGACCAAGACAACTCCCCTTTTGACCAAAATCGCAAAGGACTGAACTTAGGTGAAGCAGCAGCTTATTTAGTACTAGAGTCTGATGAGATCGTCCAAAAACAAAACAAAAAAGTACTGGCAAGAGTTTCTGGTTATGGAAACGCTAACGATGCTTTTCACCAGACTGCTTCTTCAGAAAATGGGGATGGTGCCTATTTAGCCATGAAAAAAGCCTTTGAAATTTCAGGCTTGAACCCTTCTCAAATTGATTATATTAATGTGCATGGTACCGCAACTCCCAATAATGATTTATCAGAAGGAAGAGCGTTACTCCGAATTTATAAAGATGGAAAGGTTCCCGATTTTAGTTCGACCAAGCCTTTTACAGGGCATACTTTAGCAGCAGCAGCAGCAATTGAGGCCGTTTATAGTGTTTTAGCCATTCAGCATAATGTGGTTTATCCGAATTTGAATTTCGAAACACCCATGGAAGAGTTTGATCTGAAACCACAAACCTCTTTAAAAAACAAAAACATCCAACACGTTTTATCCAACTCTTTTGGTTTTGGCGGAAATTGTTCCACTCTTATATTTTCAAAATGCAATTAAAAAAAACATATATAAATGGAGTAGGTTGCATTTCGACTCAAAGAACATTTGATACTGTTTTTTTAGAAGACGCGCTTTACAATCAAACCGATACGGTACTTACAATAGTTGCTCCGATTTATAAAGATTTCATCACCCCAGCGGCCATCAGAAGAATGGCAAAAGGAGTGAAAAATGGAATCGTAGCTTCGGCATTAGCTTTGAAAGATGCTCAGCTTGAAAATGTAGAGGCTATTATTACAGGCACTGGTTTGGGATGTATTGAAGATTCAGAGAAATTTCTAAAAAACATACTTGACAATAAGGAGGAGTTTTTAACACCTACTTCTTTTATTCAATCCACACACAATACCGTTGGTGCTCAAATTGCGTTGAACTTACAGTGTAAAGGCTATAATTTCACCTATGTCAATGGTGCTGTTTCTTTTGAATCAGCCCTTTTAGATGCTAAAATGCAGATTGAAGAACAGGAAGCCAAGTCCATTTTAGTGGGTGGAATAGATGAAACTGGAGATTATACAATGTCTCTTTTTAAATTGGCAGGTCGAATCAAAGAAGAAAACAATCAGCCCTATGATGTTTTGAATTCAACTTCAACAGGTGCTGTTTATGGTGAAGGGGCTAGTTTTTTCGTTTTAGAAAGCGAGAGAACCGCAACTACTTACGCTGAAATTCGTGCTGTTGAAATCATCAATATATTAGAAGAAAACGAGATCGAATCTTATATAATCAATTTTCTAAAATCAAACAACTTAGCAATTTCCGATATTGATGCTGTAGTTTTGGGCTTCAATGGCAATATCGTTTCTGATTCTTATTATAAAAACATGGCCGCTAATACCTTCTCCAAAACGCCACAACTCTATTATAAACACCTCAGTGGTGAGTATGATACTGCGTCAGCTTTTGCCTTATGGATGGCCTCTAAAATAATTAAGACGCAAGATGTTCCTGAAATCATAAAAGTAAATTCAGTTGAAAAACCAGTTTACAACACCATCTTACTGTACAATCAACTCGATGGAGAAAACCATAGTTTTACGTTACTTTCAAAATGATAACGCATAAAAACATCTCTCTATTCTTTATCTTTTTACTGCTGTTACTGATTCTTCTGAATTTTTATATCGCAATTGACTCACTGTGGTTTCTTGGGATTATTTTGATTTGGCTTGTCACAAATGCTATTGGATCCTCGAGAATATCCTCTAACTATCATGTAAAAGCATACTGTCATAATCCATTAGAAACAGACAAAAAAATTGCCCTAACCTTTGATGACGGCCCGACTGTCTTTACGGTAGAAATTTTGGCCCTATTAAAAAAATACAATGCTAAAGCTACCTTTTTTTGCATCGGAAAAAACATTGAGGCCCATCCTGAAATCATTACACAGCTTATAGCCGAAGGTCATTTGGTTGGGAATCATTCCTACGCTCATTCCTGCTTTTTTGATTTTTATAATGCCAAACAAATTACCGAAGAAATTCAGAAAACAGATCTTCTTTTAGAGAAGTTCACTTCCAAAAAAATAAACTTTTTTCGTCCGCCTTATGGAGTAACAACGCCATCTATTCGAAGGGCTTTAAAGCGGACTGGTCATAAAGTCATTGGATGGAATATACGTTCGTTGGATGGAGGGACAAAAAACCAAAATTTAATTTTCAATCGACTTATAAAAGGGCTTTCTCCTGGTGGAATTGTACTTTTGCATGATACCGGATCACATTCTGTTTTGGTCTTGGAACAGTTTTTGCAATTTTTACAGCACAACAACTATAATGTAATTTCCACTGAAGAACTTTTGAACCTAAAAGCTTATGCAAACTAAACTCTATATTCTCTTTGTTTTCCTAACTATTTCTAGCAATTGCTTATTTGCACAAGAGCAAAAAATGTCTGATGCGGAAGTTGTTTCCTTTAAGCAAGAGGTAAACCAAGTATCGAAAAAAATCAAAACCTTAAGCACTGATTTTGTGCAGTACAAACATTTGGATTTTTTATCAAAGGATATTGAAACTTCTGGAAAGATGATCTTCAAGGAACCAAGCCTTTTACAATGGCAATACAAGAAACCGTACAACTATATCATAGTTTTTAAAAATGGTAAGATCCTTATAAACGACGAAGGTAAAAAAAGTGCTGTCGATATTGGTAATAGTAAAATTTTTGGCCGCATCAATAAATTAATCATTGGGAGTGTAAGCGGAAATATGTTTGACGATAAAGAATTTACGATTTCCTATTTCAAATCAAAAGGACAGAATATGGCTAAGTTTATTCCCAAAGATGCCACACTAAAAAAATACATCAAACAAATTGAGCTTACTTTTAATAAAGAAGACGCTACAGTGGTTCAGGTAAAACTATTGGAATCCTCTGAAGACTATACTAGAATTGTACTAAAAAATAAAGTGATCAATGCAAAAATTGACGATTCCGTTTTTACTAACTAATTTCCTTTTGGTATTCGTATTGGTTTCTTGTGGCTCGGTCACCAAAAATTATACGCCAAAAAAATTAGACAGAACCTCTTATGAGGTTCCTTATTTTTCTGATCCAAATACCGATTATGTCTATAAGACCAATATCAACATCTATGGTCACGAAATATCCGGAATCTTCATTGCTAAAAAAATAAACGACACCACGCATAGAGTGGTTTTCACTACGGAGTTTGGTAACAAATTGTTAGATTTTGAACTATCAGAAAAAAGCTTTAAAGTCCATTCCATAGTGTCTGAATTAGATCGAAAGATCATCATTAATACCTTAACCGAAGATTTTCGCTTACTTCTTAAAAAGCAGTATTTGATTCAGGAACAATTCGAAAATGGATCAGGTCCTATTTATAAATCTGAAGATGGTAATCGAGATAATTATCTTTTCCTCTCTCAAAAAGGGGCCAAATTAGAGAAGCTGGTAAATGCGTCCAAAACAAAAGAAAAAATAACATTTCTTTTTAGTTCAGAAAACAATATTTTTGCTGAGAAGATCCAAATTATTCATCAAAATATTAAACTCAAAATTGAGCTAAATTATTTTAAATCAGAATAAAGATTAACCTAAACCAAAACCACAAATGAAAAAAATAATCACAATTGCTTTGCTCTTATTGGTCAATATAATGAGCGCTCAAGTAACATTCAAGCCAGGATTAAGAGCCGGAGCCGCATTTTCAACTTTCTCCCAAACCCATTCAAGTTATAAATCTGACCTTTATATAGGTGGTTTTGGTGAAATCAAATTATCTAAAATCTATATTTTACAACCTGAAATTACTTTTAGCCAACAAGGTTCGGATAATGTTAAAACTTTTTCTGACAATAATGGCACAAGTACCGTTGTATACAAAGACTTAGAAATTGACTACCTTTCGTTTGCGATGATCAATAAATTTACATTTGATAGTGGTTTTCAGTTTCAGTTTGGTCCTACTTTAGATTTTAGAGTACAGGATAATCTAGTTCACCAAAATTCCGATGTTGATTTAGCCTTTATATCAGGTATTGCCTATCGATTGCCTTCGGGACTAACTTTTGAAGCCCGTTTCAAAAAAGGACTAATTGATGTTTTAGACAGTGACTTCTACGGAAGCAATGGCAACACAGATTATTGGTTTGGAGATTACAACACAAATGTTAGCTTTCAATTAGGTATTTCTTATCCATTTGGTAAATAAAAAATCATGGTTTTAAAAGACTTTTACAACATCGTTTCCCAAGAAAAAACAGCCGACTCAAAATATACTATTACGATTTTGATCAATGAAAAACATGAAGTTTTCAAGGGGCATTTTCCAGGAAACCCTATTATGCCAGGAGTCTGTATGATACAGATTATCAAGGAACTTACCGAATCTATTACCCAAAGTTCCTTGATGATTCAGACACTCTCCAACGTAAAATTCATGGCTTTGATTAATCCAGAAGTTAATCCAGAACTGCGCTTAGAATTAGAGATTAACACCACCGATGATGATTTGATTAAAGTAAAGAACACAACTTACTTTAATGATACTGTCGCGTTGAAATTAAGTAATGCTTACCAAAAACTATAAAAATGAAACTGCTATTCTCATTGCTTTTATGGATTAATTTTGCTGGTACCCCAGATTTGGGTGCGATCAGAAAAATGTATGCTAGCGTTACAAAATCGGAACAGAACGCCATAGCCTTTTCGGATAAACTTGCTGATGTTTCCGATAATGATGCTAAAACTTTAGTGGCTTACAAAGCCGCTTCTATTTTACTGGTGTCAAGGTTTGAAAAGAAATTACAAGCTAAAATGGACCGCTTTAAAGAAGGCGCCAAACTCTTAGAAGTGACCCTAAAAAGCGACCCTACCAATATTGAGATTAGAATGATTCGGTTAAGTGTTCAAGAAAATGCACCTGGCATTACCGGCTATAAAAAAAATATAAAAGAAGACAAGCAATACCTTACGACACATTATGCTGAACAAAATAGTGTTTTAAAAGAATACCTAAAAGACTTTATTTTACAATCTAAAAGTTTCTCTGAAAAAGAGAAACAATTCGTGAAGTAAGCTAAAGATAACCCTCAATGAGACCTATTTTATCACAGCAAGACCTAATCCAATCCACTAATTTTTGTGTCATTGTTCCCACATACAACAATCACAAAACGCTAAAAAAAGTGCTGGATTCTATTTTAGAGTTCACCCCAAATGTCATTATTGTCAATGATGGGTCGACCGATGGCACAACTGAAATTTTAAAACAATATTCACAACTCACCCAAATTCACCATCCTAAAAATTTAGGTAAAGGTATGGCCCTTCGTAATGGCTTTCAAAAAGCACTCGAAATGAACTTTGAGTATGCCCTTACTATTGATTCTGACGGTCAACATTTTGCTGCTGATATTCCAAATTTCATTACTGAAATTCAGAACAATCCTCATTCTTTATTGATTGGAAGCCGAAATATGGCACAGGAAAATGTGCCCAAGAAAAGTAGCTTCGGAAATAAGTTCTCGAACTTTTGGTTTTGGTTTGAAACAGGAATTCGTCTAGAAGATACACAATCTGGATTTCGATCGTATCCCTTGCAACTCATTCCCAAGCAATTTTACACCAATAAATTTGAGTTTGAAATTGAAGTGATTGTGCGATCTGCTTGGAAAGGCATTTTAGTCAAAAACATTCCTATTGAGATTTTATATGATCCAGCAGAACGAGTTTCGCATTTTCGTCCTTTCAAAGATTTTACCCGCATCAGTATATTAAATACGGTTTTGGTACTCAATGCCCTTTTATATATCAAACCAAGAGACTTCTTTCGGAAAGCAAAAAAAAAAGGTTTTAAAAAATTCTTCCTCGAAGATATTTTAGAAAGCAGTGATTCCAATTTCAAAAAATCTGCTGCGATTGCTTTGGGTGTTTTTATCGGAATTTCTCCTTTTTGGGGATTTCAAACCATACTACTTTTGTTTTTTGCCACTTTATTTAAGCTCAACAAGGTAATTGCATATTTGGCCTCAAATGTTAGTTTTCCACCTTTCATCCCTTTCCTTATATACGCATCGCTCAAAATGGGTAGCTATTTTGTATCTAATGAAGGTGCTTTGATTTTGGACAGTTCACTTACCTTTGAGGATATTCAAAAAAATGCCACTCAATATATCGTCGGAAGTCTTATTTTAGCAGCAGTTTCAGCCCTATTTTCTGGCCTTTTGACTTATGTTCTTTTAACTACTTTTCGTTCCAATAAAAACAAAATTAACGCTAACTAAATCTATTTTTATCAAAGGCTAAGACCCAGATGAATTGACCCAATTAGTAACAAAAAAATCTAAAAAATAAAAATGCATCACTATTTCTATGCCATCCATTTGTTTGTCAACCGCAGAAAATCTTTGTCGGTTGCCTTGGCCATTTTGATGCTTTTCCTTTTTGGCTTTTTTGCCGCTCAGATTAAGTTTGAAGAAGACATCACCAAACTCATCCCCACAAACGATAAGGCAGATGTAGCAGCCAAAGTGCTCAAACAACTCAACTTTTCAGATAAGATTACCGTTATTTTCAAACTAGATAAAAACGGTAATCCAGAAGATTTGCAAGAAATGGCGACCGCTTTTTCGGACAGTCTTGCCTCTACTTGTAAACCGTATGTAACAGCCGTTCAAGGCAGAGTTGACGAAGCTAATATCCAAGAGACTATTGATTTTGTTTACCACAATCTTCCTCTTTTTCTTGACGATAACGATTATCTCACCATTCAAAATAAACTTCAAAAAGACAGTATTGCTGCCACGGTTCAAGGCAATTACAAATCCATTATTTCACCATCGGGATTTATCACTAAGGATTTTATCCTGCAAGATCCATTAGGGATTTCGTTTATCGCTTTAAAAAAATTACAGCAACTTAATATTGGGGACGATTTTACCCTTGAGAATGGTTTTGTCATGACCAAGGATAAAAAGAAATTATTGCTTTTTATTAGCTCCAATATTCCCTCGAGCGAAACAGAGAAGAACACCCTTTTTGCTGCCCAATTAAAATCAATACAAGATCATCTCAACCAGAAGTTTAAAAACAAAACATCCATTAGTTATTTTGGATCGGCTTTGATTGCAGTGGCCAACGCCAATCAAATCAAAAGCGATATTATCTTGACCACCACTATAGCGATGATTACGCTGATGTTGATTTTGATTTTGTTTTATCGAAAAATACTTATTCCCCTTATTATTTTCCTACCTACCGTATTTGGTGCTTTGTTTGCCGTGGCTTTTTTATATTTTGTAAAAGAGCAAATTTCAGCAATCTCACTCGGTATTGGTTCTATATTATTGGGTATTACCATAGATTATTCTATACATATACTCACACATTACAAACACAACAGTGATGTAAAAACACTCTACAAAGACATTACGATGCCTGTCATTATGAGCAGCTCCACTACAGCAGTTGCTTTTTTATGCTTGCTTTTTGTAAAATCAGATGCCTTAAATGATTTGGGGATTTTTGCTGCTGTGATCGTTATGGCTTCCGCATTTTTCTCTCTTCTAATCGTTCCTCATTTATACAAGCCGAAAGAAAACAATTTTGATCACAAGAAAAATGTCATCGATAAAATGGCTCATTTTTCCTTTCATAACAATAAATTTCTAATTGGATTTTGCGTTCTTATCACCATCATTTGCTGTTTTACTTATAATAATGTAGGCTTCAATAACGATTTGTCTCAATTGAATTTTGTGCCTCAAGAAATTAAAGCGGCCGAAAAGGATCTAGAAGAAAGTACCACTTTAACTTCAAAAACCATTTATGTTGCTTCATACGGAAATAGTATGGAGGAAGTTTTACAAAACAACAGTCAACTTTTTAATGATTTATCTAAAGAAAAACAGCAGGGCAAAATACTAAATTTCAGCTCCGTTGGAGGAATTATGCTTTCACAGGAGGCACAGCAACAGAAAATTGACAAATGGAATTCCTTTTGGAATGCCTCAAAAAAGCAAGTACTACAAGCTGAGTTAATTACTCAAGGCTCCAAATTGGGTTTCAAACCAAGTACTTATTCCCGCTTTTATGATCATTTAAATTATTCTTTCCAACCCGTTTCAGCCCAAGATTATCTCAAAATTCAGGCGCTACAGCTTAAAGAATTTGTCACAGAGAAAGAGGGGTTCTTCACTATTTCTACCTTGGTAAAAGTGACTCCAGAACAACGAGATGCTTTTGTAAAATTGGCTTCAGTAAAGAATAATCTTATTGCAATCGATCGCCAACAAATGAACGAAACGTTTTTTAGTACTTTGAAAACCGATTTTAATTCACTGGTCAATTATTCATTTGTAGCCGTAATCTTAATTCTGTTTTTCTTTTTCAAAAGAATCGAATTGGTTATTGTTAGCTGTATTCCGATTGCTTTAACTGGAATTGTAACAGCAGGTATCATGGGTATTTTTGGCATTCAAATGAATATCTTCAGTATGATTGTCTGCACTTTGATCTTTGGTCACGGTGTCGATTTTAGCATTTTCATGACCAGCGCACTTCAAAAAGAGTACACAACAGGAAAAAACGAAATTGCAATTTATAGAACTTCTATAATCTTAGCCGTTATTACTACCATATTAGGAATTGGCGCTATGATTTTTGCCCAACATCCTGCATTAAGGTCTATTTCATCGGTTTCATTAATTGGGGTTTTTGCGGCCTTAATTATTACGTTTATCTTCTACCCCATTCTATTCAAATTATTCATTACAAATCGAGCCAAAAAAGGGAATGCTCCATTTCAAATACGCACCTTTTTTCATGGCGTTGTATCCTTTTTCTATTACGGCCTTGGCGGTGTTTTAATGTCCCTTTTTAGTTTGATTATTATGCCGATTCTTCCGATAAATGAAAAAACAAAAATGAAAGGATTTAGGTATGTGATTTCAAAATTCATGAAATCAGTTTTATATTCAAGTCCTTATCTTCATAAAAGAGTTCTTAATAAATTCAATGAAAATTTCGAAAGACCAGCTATTATTATTGCCAATCATTCTTCGTTTATAGATATACTGGCCATCGGAATGTTGAGTCCCAAAATCATTTTTTTAGTCAACGATTGGGTCTACAACTCCCCTATTTTTGGTGCTACGGTTAGAAAAGCAGGTTTTTATCCTGTCTCAGAAGGACTAGAAGGTGGCGTCGAACATTTGCGTCAAAAAGTAAACGAAGGGTATTCGTTAATGGTTTTTCCTGAGGGAACACGCTCTGGAAGTAATCAGATTAATCGATTTCATAAAGGAGCTTTTTATCTTGCCCAAGAATTCAATATAGATATTCTTCCCGTTTTGATCCACGGTGCTTCAGAGGCAATTCCGAAAGGCGATTTTGTAATTCATGACAGCTCTCTTACTGTTTCCATTTTAAAAAGAATTTCGCCAGATGATCTTTCTTTTGGGAAAAATTACGGAGAGAGAACCAAACAGTTAAGCGCGTATTTTAAAACCGAATTTGCCAAAATTCGTCAAGAATTGGAAGGACCAGACTATTTCAAAAAAATGCTCATTCATAGTTATGATTATAAAGAAATTGAAGTCATAAATAGCGTCAAAAGCGATTTAAAGGCACATTTAGAAACGTATTACCGATTGAACACGCAGCTTTCTACCAAAGCCAAAATATTGCATTTAGCAAATGATTTCGGGCAATTAGATGTTTTGCTGACCCTACAGGAACCACAACGAAAAATATATTCATACATCGCTGACCAAGAAAAGTCGTTAGTAGCGAAAACCAATTATTTCCTCAAAAAGAGAAAAATCTCTTATCTAGAAACTCTTGAATTGGCTTTGGAAAATCAATATGATGTTGTTATAATTTCTGATAAAAATGACGCTACTGATATTGAAAAAATCGTTGCTAGCACCTCTTGTATTATTTTGATGGATTGTTCGGATTTAAAAAGCACTTTGACTACCTTAGATTTTAATTGTGTCTTAGAAGAAGATTCCCTAATCGTATTAAAGAAAAATTAGAATGAAAGAGCATTACGATGTGGTGATTGTAGGCAGCGGATTAGGGGGCTTAGTTTCGTCTATTATTTTAGCTAAAGAAGGCTACAGTGTCTGTGTGCTCGAAAAAAACAATCAATATGGTGGGAATCTGCAAACCTTTGTACGTGATAAAACCATTTTTGATACGGGAATTCATTATATCGGCGGTTTAAGCCAGGGACAAAACTTATACAAATATTTCAAATATCTGGGGATTATTGACCAATTGAATCTAAAAAAATTAGATGATAATGGTTTTGATATGGTCTCTTTTGGAGACGATCTAAACGAATATCCACATGCACAAGGTTATGAAAACTTTGTACAGCAATTAGAACATTTTTTCCCTGAAGAAAAAGAAAACCTTGAGGAATACTGTGATAAACTAAGAACGATTTGCGATTCATTTCCGCTGTACAATTTAAAATGGGAAGGCAAATATGACAATGCTATTTTAGAATTGAATGCAAAAGAGATAATCGACAATAGTACGCAAAATGACAAACTAAAAGCTGTACTGGCGGGCACCAATTTTCTATATGCAGGTATACCAGATAAATCGCCATTTTACGTCCATGCTCTTTCTGTAAACTCGTACATACAAAGTTCTTGGCGTTGTATTAATGGCGGAAGTCAAATTACCAAACAACTCTTAAAGCAACTCAAAAAACATGGTGGTGAATTTTATAAATACAAAGAGGTTACTCGTTTTAATGTAGAAAACAACAAAGTAATTTCTGTCCAAATGAAAGATGGAACTCAGGTTTCTGCCCATCGTTACATCTCTAATATAGATCCCAAAACCACGCTAAAACTAGTTGGTGAAGAGCATTTTAGAAAAGCATTTTTTAGCCGTATTCAGAGTCTTGAAGGCGTCATTTCAGCCTTTAGTTTATACATCGTTTTTAAACCACAAACTTTCAAATACATCAATCATAATCACTATCATTTTAAAAAAAGCAGCGAAGTTTGGACGGCTCACGACTACGACGAAGATTCCTGGCCAAAAGCTTTCATGGCTTCAATGAATGCTTCTAAAAAACAAGAAGAATGGGCAGAAGGGATGACTTTCATCACGTACATGAAATATGACGATGTTGCTTCCTGGACCAATACGTTTAACACCACTGTCGAAGAAAATGATCGTGGAGAAAGTTATGAGCAATTCAAATCAAGAAAAACAGCTAGGTTTCTTAGTGAAATTGAACTAAAATTTCCAGGAATAAAAGACTGTATCCAATCCATTCATACTTCCACACCTCTTTCTTATCGCGATTATATCGGGGGACACCATGGCAATATGTACGGTTACATAAAAGATTCAGCCAACCCTATGAAAACGCTGATCCCCTCAAAAACCAAGTTAGACAACCTTTATCTTACTGGTCAAAGCATCAATATGCATGGCGTTTTAGGAGTAACTATTGGCGCTGTTGTGACCTGCTCTGAAATTCTGGGCAAAGAGTATTTAGTGACTAAAATAAATCAGGCATCTGAATAAAACATAAGCTATGAAGAATCGAATTACCTCCCTTTTCTTTATCAGTTTACTATTGGTATTCACTTCTTGTGGAACTTCAAAATCAAAAAAACATTTACCAGACATTAGCCAGTATAATGCCAATATACCTCACGTTACCAAACCATCTGAAAGTGTTTTTATTTCTGGAAAAAATTCGCTTTTGAAAAACAAACAAGGTCTTTGGGAGTTATATGTTGAAGGTGATCCACTTGAAATTGGCCTTTCAACCGGAGCATTGTCTGATTCGCTTTTAAAAAAACAAGAGCAAATATTTTTCTCCAGAATAGAAGATATTGTTCCTTCCAAATTTCAGCAACATATACTTCGAAACTTTTTGAAATGGTACAATCGAAAACTATATCAGAATGTTCCAAACGAATATCAAACTGAGATCTATGGGGTTTCGCAATACACTTCCAATACTTTTGATAATATTGCACCGCAATACCAACGCAATTTGTATTTACATGCCGCACATGACATTGGGCATGCCTTACAAGATTTGGCTTTGGTCGGCTGCTCATCATTCGCTGCCTGGGGCGAAAAATCTGAAAACGGCAACTTAATCCTTGGACGTAATTTTGATTTTTATGTCAATGATGCTTTTGCTGAGAATAAAATAGTGGCCTTTATCAAACCAAAAGAAGGTCACCCTTTTATGATGGTAACCTGGCCTGGAATGATTGGCGCTGTTTCTGGAATGAATAAAGAAGGATTGACCGTTACCATTAATGCCTCTAAATCGAAAATCCCGATGAGTGCTAAAACACCTATTTCGATTCTGACCCGAGAAATTTTGCAACATGCGCAAAACATAAATGAAGCCATTGCCATAGCAAAAAAAAGAAAAGTTTTTGTTTCTGAGTCTATCATGGTTGGAAGTGCTCAAGATAACAGAGCCGTTTTAATTGAAGTCTCCCCTGAAAAAATGGACCTTTATGATGTGCCCAACAGTCAGCAGCTCATCTGTTCTAACCATTTTCAGAGTGAAAAATTAAAAAATAACAAACGAAATCAATCTCAAATTGTCAATAGTCATTCACAATATCGTTTTGACAGAATGGAGGAACTTCTCGCTGAAAATCCTAAAGTCAACCCTTTAATAGCCTCAAAAATTCTCAGGAACAAGGAAGGCTTACACAATAATGCCTTGGGTTATGGAAATGAAAAAGCCTTGAACCAATTATTGGCGCATCACGGCATTATTTTTAAACCAAAAGAAAAATTAGTTTGGGTTTCTGCAAACCCCTATCAACTAGGAGAGTTTGTTTGTTATAATTTAGATTCTATTTTCAAAGAAAGAAAAAATGTTTCCCTAATCTCATTTGAACAAGAAAATTTAAATATCCCTAAAGATCCTTTTATAGAAAGTACTGCATTTACAAACTTTCAAAAATATAGAATCGAAGATCATAAATTAGATTTATATTTGAAAAATAAAACCGTAATTCCCTCTGGATTTATTGAAAACTATCAATCTTTAAACCCCGATTATTGGGTTGTTTACTATAAATCCGGATTGTACTTATATCAAAAAAAAGAATTTCAGCTAGCTAAAATTAACTTTGAAAAAGCATTGACCAAAGAAATCACCACTGCTCCTGATCGACTTAAAATTGAAAAATATTTAAAAAAACTCAAAAGAAAATGAACACGATTCCAGCAATAGAAAAGGATTCTTCAGAACATATTAAAATTTTTCAAGAGCAAAAATTAGCCGAACTTTTACGCTATATCAGTCAAAACTCCCCTTTTTACAAACGTCTTTTTAAAGCGAATTCGGTTGATTTGTCAAAAATAAAAACCCTTGAAGACTTGAGGCTTTTACCAGTGACCACTAAAGAAGACTTACAACAATACAATGATGATTTTTTGTGTGTTCCACAACATAAAATTATTGATTACGCCTCTACTTCAGGTACTTTAGGTGACCCTGTTACCTTTGGCTTAACCGATGCTGACTTAGATCGACTGGCTTACAATGAAGCCATTTCTTTTGCTTGTGCTGGTATTGGAGAAGGTGATGTCGTGCAATTAATGACGACCATTGATCGAAAATTCATGGCTGGCTTGGCTTATTTCCTTGGACTGCGAAAATTAAAAGTAGGGGTTATCCGAGTGGGCGCTGGAATTCCAGAACTACAGTGGGATTCCATCTTAAAATACCAACCTTCTTACTTAATTACCGTTCCTTCTTTTCTACTGAAATTAATTGAATATGCAGAAATTCATGGAATTGATTTTAATAATTCCTCTATAAAAGGAGCAATCTGTATTGGAGAATCTTTACGAAATCAGGATTTTTCAATGAATACACTATCCAAAAAAATCACTGAAAAATGGAATATTAAGTTATTTTCGACTTATGCTTCAACAGAAATGAGTACCGCTTTTACCGAATGTGAACATGGAATTGGAGGTCATCATCATCCGGAATTGATTATTGTAGAAGTTTTAGATGAAAACAATAACCCCGTAAAAGAGGGAGAAGTTGGAGAACTTACCTTTACTACTCTAGGTATAGAAGCTATGCCTTTATTGCGCTTTAAAACTGGAGATGTAGTACAACTTCATCAGGACCCTTGCGCCTGTGGTAGGAATACCCTCCGAGTTGGACCTGTAGTTGGTCGTAAAAAACAAATGATAAAATACAAAGGTACCACGCTTTATCCACCGGCGATGAACGATGTTTTAAGCGATTTCGACTCTATTGAAAATCATATTATCGAGATTTCCACTAATGATCTTGGTACGGATGAAATTCTGATCAAAATTGCAGCCAAAGAGCAAAGCGCTGAATTTCTACAAGAAATAAAAGATCATTTCAGAGCCAAACTTAGAGTCACACCAAAGATTGAATTTGCTTCAAAAGAAACTTTAAATCCTTTAGTCTTTAATCCAATGAGCCGAAAACCAATTCGCTTTTTTGACTATCGAAAAACGACTATCTAGTCCTTTAAAGACAACAACACTCAGATTAACAGTAGTTTAATCATATCCCCTAAAACGGTTATAATTTAAATAGTGTACTCCTTTACTCTTCTTAATTACCGTAAATTCGACTAAAAGTTGTAATTTTGCAAAAAATTTGAAGATGGTCAAGATTGGCAACATAGAATTACCCGAATTTCCTTTATTACTCGCACCGATGGAAGATGTGAGCGATCCACCGTTTCGTAGATTATGCAAAACGCATGGCGCTGATATGATGTATTCTGAATTTATTTCCTCGGAAGGATTAATTCGCGATGCTATCAAAAGTCGAATGAAGTTGGATATTTTTGATTACGAACGTCCCGTTGGTATTCAAATTTTTGGTGGAGATGAGGAAGCCATGGCGCTTTCCTCTAAAATTGTCTCTACCGTAAAGCCTGATTTAGTGGATATTAATTTTGGATGTCCAGTAAAAAAAGTAGTCTGTAAAGGTGCTGGTGCCGGTGTTTTGAAAGATGTTGATTTGATGGTGCGTTTGACCAAAGCCGTTATTCGCAGTACGGATTTACCGGTAACAGTGAAAACACGTTTGGGTTGGGATGACAATTCAATAAATATTGACGAAGTGGCCGAAAGACTACAGGATATTGGTGTTCAAGCCTTGACTATTCACGCTAGAACTCGTGCTCAAATGTATAAAGGTCACGCCGATTGGTCGCATATTGCACGTGTGAAAAACAACCCTAGAATTACCATGCCTATTTTTGGAAATGGGGATATCGATAGTCCTGAAAAAGCACTAAAATATAAAAATGAATACGGTATTGATGGTATCATGATTGGTCGTGCTGCTATTGGCTATCCGTGGATTTTTAACGAAATAAAGCACTATTTTAAGACAGGCGAGCATTTAGCTGCTCCAACGGTTGCTGATCGTGTAGAAGCCGCTAGAAACCATTTAATGTGGTCCATGGAATGGAAAGGGGAACGTTTGGGAATTGTAGAAATGCGTCGTCATTATACCAATTATTTCAAAGGGATTCACTCTTTCAAAGAATACAAACAAAAATTGGTTACTACTGATGAACCTGAAAATTTGTTTGCCATTATGAAAGAAATAGAACAAGTATACGCTGGATACGAATTTGTATAGCAAAAAAAAAGACCTTCACTAGAAGGTCTTTTTTGTATTACAGAATCTGCTTTTATTTTACAGCTTCTAGAATTTTATCGGCAATTTCGCTTTGTCCTTTTTCACTTGTGATATAATTTCTATCGTTTTCATTTGATAAAAAACCCAACTCCAATAAGACAACTGGACAGTTCGAATTCTTTAAAATGTAAAATGGAGCTTCACTTACTTTTCGTTTCTTCAAGTTCGTATTCGCTACTTTTTCTAACAATAGATCCGCTATTTCTTTTGATTTCTCCTTAAATGCCGCCTTAGAAGAAACAAAAGCATCTAATCCATTAGCTGACATATTCAAATTTGCACTGACATGCAACGAAATAACCATCTCCGGATTTAGATTATTGATTTTAGAAGTTCTTTCACTTAATTCCAAAAACGTGTCTCCTTCTCGAAGTAAAACAATCTCTACATTTTCATTTTTATTTTGTGCTTTAATTTTTTGAGCTATGGCCGAAACTATTGTTTTTTCTTGCAAGCCATACATATCTGCTCCAAAATCTTTTCCTCCATGGCCAGCGTCAATAACAATAACCTTCTTGGCCGCTACCGGTCTAAAAGCAAAACTCGCTGTTAGAAAAACTACCGCGCCTAAAAGCGCTAAAACGTTAAATTTGGTTTTCATATAGATTTGTTTTTTGGTTACCTGTTTTAAACGTCTAAATTTAAGAAATATTGTACAAAAAAAACTAAACCTCAATACGCTTCCATTTTCCTCTTTTATAAAAGAAAATACCCGCTAGTGTTATTGCAGTCTCCGCCACCGGAATGGCGATAAAAACTCCAGTTGGTCCCATATTAAAATGTTTGGCCAAAGCATAGGCTAGTGGAATCTGAAACAACCAAAACCCAAAGAAATTAATTCCTGTTGGCGTCCAAGTATCTCCTGCTCCATTGAAGGTATTGATTAGCACCATTCCGATTCCGTAGAAAACAAATCCAATACTCATGATTTCTAATGCTTCAACGGCTATTGTTTTAACCAGTTGGTCATTGGTGAAAAAGGAAATAATAAAGGGAGCAAAACATAAGGTGATAATCATAATGCTGGCCATAAAAATCACGTTGTATTTCGCTGTGGTATATACTGATTTTTCAGCGCGATCGATCTGTTTAGCTCCTAAGTTTTGTCCTACCAAAGTGGCCGCTGCATTACTCAAGCCCCAAGCGGGAAGTATGAAAAACATCATAATTCTCAGTGCGGTTTGATAACCAGCAGAACCATGATCTCCCCCTGTTGTAGCGACTAACTGAGCTAAGAAAATCCAGCTACAAGAGGCAATTACGAATTGTAAAATGCCAGGAGCCGCGATTTTGATCAAAGCTTTGATCTGAGGGAAATTGGGAATGAAATAAACCAGCTTTATTCGCAATACACCCTTTCCAAAAAACAAATGATATACTTGATAACACACTCCAATGCTTCTGCCCAAAGTCGTTGCCATAGCGGCACCTGTTAATCCAAAAGCTGGAATCGGACCAAAACCATTAATCAGTATCGGACATAAAATGATATTACAAATATTAGCCAACCAAAGACTTTTCATGGCAATGGCAGCATTACCGGCTCCACGAAATATTCCGTTAATCAAAAATAAAAGCATAATGCACAAACTCCCACCGATCATAATTTGGGTGAACCGATACCCATGCTCAGCCGCATCAACGGACGCTCCCATGAAAAGCAAAATATCTTTGGCATATATAACGCCTAAAATACTCATGACACTATTAATGATAAAAGCAATAATAATGGCCTGCATACCGGCTTTCGCTGCAGCAATCGGATCTTTTTCTCCAATGCGTCTCGCTACAACTGCCGTTGCCGCCATACTAATTCCAATAGCAACTGAATATACTATGGTAATAACCGATTCGGTTAAGCCAACGGTTTGAATAGCAAAACTACTATGCTCTAAATGTCCAACGAAATACAAATCAACTAAAGCAAAAACGGATTCCATCATCATTTCTAAAACCATTGGAATGGCTAATAAAATGACGGCTTTTTTGATACTTCCTGAGGTGTAGTCAAAAGACTCATCACCCTTGATCGCTTGTTTTAAGGTGCTAAAAATTTTAGAAAATAAACTTTTCTTTATAACTGTTTCTGTCATGATGTAGTAGGATAAATAATAAAATTAGCCCAGCTTCAATTAGCTGAACTCAAATAAAAAGTAGGTATCCCAATTATTTATACAAAATAAAATAGGATTAGGCAGAAACAATCATAAACTATAGATTTTTAGAACGCTAAATATACGTACTATTTTTTAAGAAGAAATACTAATCTAACAGCTTTTTACTGACTCGACTACTGGCAATTAAAGAAGCCACAAAACCAAGTGAAACAATAGTTCCCATCACAATTATTACATTCTCGAGGGTAAAAACTACTGGATAAGCCAGAGTTGACGTGATCATAATGAGCTCATATCGCTGCTGTAGCAATACTAAAATAATTCCCAAAATGAGTCCCATAATACCTCCAAAAACACTCAAGAGCGTACCTTGAAGTAAAAATATCTTTCGCAGATGCTTGATTTCTGTTCCCAGATTAAAAAGCGTTTTCAGATTCCCTTTTTTCTCTAAGACCATCATAATCAAAGCACCAATCAAATTAAAAAGTGCCACTATAATCACCAAGGTAAAAATCAGATAAACCACTATATTTTCAGTGTTGAGCATTTTATACAATGACTCGTTGAGTTGTGCTCTGTTTTTTAAGGTAATTTTGTTTTTAAAAATGGTTTGGATTTTGGCTCGAATCGCATTTTCATCCACATTCCCTTTAAGCTTGAATTCAATTCCTGAGACTTGGTTGGGTTTGTACATCAATAACTCTTGCGCTAAACCCAAATCAGCAAAAACATATTTAGAGTCTAAATCTTCGCTGATGGAGTAAATTCCCACTGGCAATACATCCGTTTTATTAAATGCTTCCTCTGGATTTTCGATAGCGCCCTTTCCAGGTTTAGGCGCAAATACTTGCAACGGATTTTCAAAATCCAAGATTCCCAATGAAAAATCTCTCGCAATTCCGTAGCCTATAACAACCTGATAACTATCGGGTCTAAGCCATTCTCCATTGAAGAGTTTTTTCTTAATATCGTTCACTACAGGATAGTTCTTATCGACCCCCTTCAAATAGGTTACCTGTTGCTTGTCTTTAAACAAAAATAAAACACGCTCTTCGATAATCTTAGTGTACGAGACCACTCCATTGATTTCTTTAAGTTGATTTTCCTGCTGGGGACTAATCAAAATTGATTTTCCATAGGTACTGGTCATCTTTAAATCCGGGTCGATTTCGTTTGTAAACGAAAGACTAAAAACTTTTAATCCGCTAAACACCGATAAAACCACAAACAAAGCCATAGTGCCTACAATAATTCCCATGCTGGCAATAAGGTTGATGATATTGATAGCATTGTTTTTACTTCTGCTAAAAATATATCGTTTGGCTATGTAAAGGGGGAAATTCAACTTATGATTTTCTTCTTTTTTCTAAAAGATCACGGTTTTCAATTGGATTTTCTCTGTTTGACAGAGCATTGTCAATTTTTTCTATATAATCTAAAGAGTCATCAATAAAGAATACCAAATTAGGTACACGACGCAATTGCAAACGTACACGTTGTGATAAATCATGCTTGATTAAGGTACTATTTGATTTAATTCCTTCTAAAGTTTCTTTAGCCTTATCTTGAGGAAAAATACTTAAATATACCGTAGCTACAGATAAATCTGAAGTAACACTAACTTTGGATACTGAAATTACCAAATTACTAATTCCATTCTTTCTCACTTCACCTTGCAAAATATCAACCAAATCCTTTTGGATGACACCGCCTATTTTTTTCTGTCTATTTGTTTCCATAATGCAAAAATACTATTTTTAAATTTCAATCGATACAATTCACTTAAACAATAGGATGATTTTTGCAATCCCGCTTATTTTCTTACCCATTTTACCCTTTTTTTGATAAAAATTCAACTTCAAAGACATTAGGTCTGAATTTTATCCAGGAAGAATTTCCTATTCTTTAGTTGTTGCTAATGGCAAACTTATACCGTAACGCTATTGTTTTGAATTGTTTTAGAAAATTGGTCAATTTTTTTACCTAAACAGTTAATACTTCAGCATAGGATTGCTTTCTAAGTATCGTTTCCAAACAAAATACAGCCCAAGAATTATTAAATGAATTCATTATTAACAATAAAAATGAAGTTTTAAAAAAATAACTCATATTTTTTTAAAATAAAACTAATTAACAATAATTAACTTAAAAACCACTAAATCAACGGCCCACAGAAAATTTTCCACGTAAATTTTTAAGATAAATAGCTACAATCCTCAAAACGAGCAGGATAGAACAGGACACAAAAAGTACTAGATATAAATAAGTTTAGCGCACTATAACTAACCAAAATTATATTTATGAAAAACAAAATTAATCATTTGATAATTTTGATCTTTTCCATTTTAGTGCACTGGACAGCTCTGGCGCAAAACAAAATGGTAACGGGATCAATAAAAGATTCAAACGGGATTCCTATTCCAGGAGCAAACATTGTAATCAAAGGATCACAAGTTAGTTCCGTCTCTGATTTCGATGGAAACTATTCTATAAAAGCAAATACAGGAAGTGTTTTGCTTTTTAGTTCTACTGGTTCAAAAGCAATCGAAAAAACCGTTGAACAATCCTCTATTATTGATGTGACCCTAACTGATGACGTTTCAGAACTTAAAGAAGTTGTTGTTGTCGGTTATGGAACTATGAAAAAAAGTGATTTAACGGGATCTATAACTCAAATTAAAGGCGACGTACTCACTACCGTAACAAGTTCGAATCCATTGGAAGCTGTTCAAGGTAGAGCTGCTGGGGTTGCCGTTCTTAATAATGATTCTTCTCCAGGTTCTTCTCCTAAAATAAGAATACGGGGGAATGGTTCTGTGAGCGCCGGTAATGATCCGTTAATTGTTGTTGATGGTTTTCCGTTGGTTAATAGTAACTTAAATGATATTAACTCCAACGACATCGAATCAATGGAAATACTTAAAGATGCTTCATCTGCAGCTATATATGGCTCCAGAGGTGCAAACGGTGTCATACTGATCACAACAAAAAGAGGAAAAAAAGGTCAGAATAATTTGGAGATTGTGGCTACCAATGGTATCTCTACACCTGCCCGACTGCCTAAATTATTAGATAGAGATAATTTTGTTAGATTTATTAACGACGCCTATACTTATTCAACAGGAAAACCAGTTTATTCTGCCACTAATCCCGCTCCTAATAGGAATGTTAATTGGCAGGATGAAATCGTTAAAAATATGGCACTAATGAAAAATTATTCCTTATCATTTAGTGGCGGAAAAGACAACACTACTTACTTACTTTCGGGAAATATATTTTCGCAAGAAGGGATTGTAGAGGCTTCCGGCTTCAAAAAAATGACACTTAGAACCAATTTAAACCATGAATATAAGCCCTGGCTTACAGTAGGAACACATTTACAGGTAGGTCGCTCACAAAGAGATATTCG
Organism: Flavobacterium sp. OHVDL-2026-0007; assembly: GCF_059882335.1. Classification (NCBI taxonomy): domain Bacteria; kingdom Pseudomonadati; phylum Bacteroidota; class Flavobacteriia; order Flavobacteriales; family Flavobacteriaceae; genus Flavobacterium; species Flavobacterium sp. OHVDL-2026-0007. The sequence continues at coordinate 3,302,415 of NZ_CM187612.1, read as the reverse complement.
CAACAATCCTACTGGAGATATCTTTAGATATGGATGGCCAACTATACCCGTAAAAAATCCTGACGGGAGTTGGCATTATGCTACTGAAGACCCTACCATCAATTCCTATTTTGAAGGAACTTGGAATCCTGTTTCAGAAGCAACAGAAATGACAAATGAGACATCATCAGATCGCGTTTTGGGAGATGTGTATGCGCATTTTAAACCTATGAAAAATGTCACTTTCAGAACCAATTTTGGTGTAGATGTTTCAAATGAAAAACAATATGAATATTATACTTCAAAATCAACCACAGGAATAGGATCTGGTAGTACTGGTGCTGGATCTCAATATTACAGAAGACAAACTTCTCAATTAACCGATAATATCTTAAGTTATTCAAATACCTGGAATGACAAACATAGTTTTACTGCAACTGGTGTATATTCATGGCAAGAATATGTGTATGAAGACTTAGGTGTTAGAGGATCTGGTTTCCAAAATGACGCTACGGGAGCGAATGATATTACTTATGCCGATAGAGCAAGTATAACCAATTCTTCTACCAAATACTCAAGCAAACTAATTTCATGGACTGCTCGAACATCTTATGCATATGATGAAAAATACCTTATTACATTAACGGGGCGTTATGATGGATCGTCACGTTTTGGAAGCAATAATAAATGGGGGTTCTTTCCTTCTTTAGGGCTGGGTTGGAGAATTGATAAAGAAAATTTCCTAAAAAACAGCACCGTAATATCTGGATTAAAATTAAGGGCAAGTTATGGTGTTACAGGTAATCAGGAAATCGGTAATTACCAATCCTTATCCAAACTTGTAAAAGCAAATTATGTTTACGAAAACAATCCAATTTTTGGTTTTGTAGAAACAATTGGCAATCCAGACCTGAAATGGGAGCGAAATATTCAATACAATGTTGGTCTAGATTTGAATTTGTGGAAAAGATTGGATTTGAATTTAGACTTTTATCAAAGACAAACTACTGACTTATTGTACAATGTCCCTATTCCAACAACCTCTGGCTATTCTAGTATGCTGCAAAATATTGGCGAGGTAAAAAATATAGGCTTTGAAGTTACTGCAAAAGTACAAATAATAGATGCTGATTTTAAATGGGATGTAAGCACCAATTTCTCTAAAAACAAAAATGAAATTGTTAGCCTATATGGGGATGTAGCCCGCATTAACGTAGGAAGTTCTTCTGCGGGAATTGCAAAATATTTAATTGTAGGTCAACCAGTAAATAGCGTTTGGGCACGAGAATCTGCAGGCATTATCCAAACTCAAGAACAATTAACCGCTTATCAACAAATTCGTCCAACAGCAAAACTAGGAGAAGAAATGTATGTCGATAAAAATAAAGACAAAATTATCAATAATGATGATTATGCCAATATAGGCTCAACTTCTCCTGATTTTTTCTACGGAATTTCAACTAATCTAAGTTATAGAAACATGACCTTAGATATTTATGGACAAGGTGCAACAGGTTTAGCTTCAGATGAGGACGGTAATTATATGATTTTTGGAGAAAATCAAATTCAAAACAGAAATTACATACCAACCCAATATGCCTACGATAGAATGTGGAGTCCAACCAATACCTCCGGAAGCTATCCTAGAGCCGGTGCACAAGAAGTATATCTGTCCAATCGCACTAATGGTGATAGGAATTATTTTGTAATTAAAAACATCAAACTAGGTTTCAATATGTCCGAACTTATTAAACACACTGATTGGGTAAAACAATTAAATGTTTATGTGAATGCACAAAACTACATCAATATCGCCAACCACAGAGGGTACAATCCTGAAAGCGGCAGCGTAAATTCACCCTATGTAAAAACAATGCTTGTTGGTTTTAGTGCGAAGTTTTAATTCTAAAAATTTATAAAAATGAAAATTCTAAAATATATCTTTTCGGGTTGTGCATTATTGTTTTTTTCTCAATGCACGGATCTAACCGAAGAACCCTATACTTTTTTATCTCCCAACAACTATTACAAAAATGCCGATGAACTTAATACGGCATTAGTAGGGGTTTATGATGGCTATCAAAATGGCTTTAATGGTAATTATAAATACATCATGTACTTGGAGCTCTTAACCGAATTTGGTTCTCCTGCCTATGCAAAAGATGATACACATCTCTGGAATGTATGGTCGGACATGAATAATTCCGACAAAATGGTTATCACAAATTGGGATGATGCTTATGGTATCATTAACCGAGCTAATTTGGTCATTGGTAGAGGGGAAAATGTGGAAATGGATGAAAATCTTAAAAAGAAGTATTTTGCAGAGGCCCGCTTCCTCAGAGCAGCCACCTATTACAATTTAGTGCGCATGTATGGTGGAGTTCCCATTCCTGAAAGTTTTACAGAAGGCTTAAAAAACTTAGCAATTCCAAGAAAAACCCTTGACGAAACCTATGCTTATATTATTGCTGACCTTGAATATGCCGATGAAAATTTACCTCTCAAATCAGATTATAAAAATGGAAATGTTTGGAGAGCATCCAAAGGAGCAGCTCAGGCCTTACTTGGCGATTTATATTTAACTAGAGGCAGTATGACAGGAGATAAATCCTATTTCCAAAAATCGAAAAATTATTTGACCAAAGTAATTCAATCCAGCCAATATAATTTACAGCCTAATTTCAAAGATTTATGGTTTTGGTGGAATACCAACAACAAAAATGGAATTGAATCTGTATTTGAACTACAATATGGCGCTGTTGAAAATGAATACAATAATAACCATGTGATGTTTGGTGTAAACATAACCGAAACTACTCTTGGCTCCTATATGTTTCACCGATTCGGTCCATCGATACAACATTATCTTTCTTATAGTAATGATGATACAAGAAAAGAAGGTAGCTTTTTAACACGCGTAAACGTAACTGAAAAGGGGAATCCAACCCATATTCTTCAAACCATAGAATTTGTACCTGGAGACAAAGGTTTTTTTCCGGGATCAAAAGGATGGAAAACCGCATCACCAGGGAATCTTAAGTTTTATGACCGAACAGAAAGTTCAGCGTCATTAAAAAAACCTCAAGCAGACTCTTATGCTATTCGCTACGCCGACGTCTTATTGGATTATGCTGAAGTTGAAAATGAGATCAATGGTCCTGCAGCAGCCTATACCTACATCAACAGGATAAGAAATAGAGCCAATTTACCTGACTTGATACCAGGCCTAAGCAAAGAAGATTTTGCAGATGCCATTTATAGAGAACGTGGATGGGAATTTGTTGGTGAAGGAGTATTGTTTTTTGATGAACTAAGAACCAATCGTATTGGGAAAAATGTATCAGAACATGTGAAGTGGGGAAACACAAACGGCATCAATATGTATGTTAACAATCCGCTACAATTCGTTCCTTCTAAGAATTTCTTATTTAAAATCCCGCGATATGATCTGGACTCTAATCCTGCATTAGTTCAAAATCCCGATAACGTAAGCAATTAAATAAAAAATCCTTTTCACCCATTAAACGGGTGAAAAGGATTTATTTTAACGTTCAAATTAGACTCTTTTATTCTCATTAACCTTTTGGTTAATAGACAAAAAATTAAATTAAAACTATCTGTTTTGCAACCATCCTTCTGGATTGTTGTTCGAGGTATTTTGAAGAATCAAAAACTTAATGATTGTTTTGCCAGTATCTCCACTAGTTCTCACTTTTCCAATACTTTGCTTAACTTTTACCTTATCACCTTGTTCTACAAACACCTGACTTAGACCTTGGTACACCGTAAAGTAATCTCCATGTTGGATAAAAACGGCTCTATTGACATTCGATAAGGCAATCACTTTTGAAACTACCCCTTCGAATACAGCACGTGCATTTGCCCCTGATTCTGTCGTAATCTCAACACCTGAATTATGAACTATTACCGAAGGATATAAAGGATGTGGCTGATCACCATAACCTAAGGAAATAAATCCTTTTTCAACTGGCCAAGGTAATTTACCTCTATTGGCTTTAAAATCAGCTGCTAATATTTTACCTTCTGGCGTTAACGCAATTCTATCTGATGAAACTGCTCTAGCTGGCGCATCTACAGGTTCTTTAGAAACAATTCCCTTTTGCCTGTCTTCCTCTATCTTTTTACGTCTAGCTTCTTCTGCTCTTAAATTGGCTAATCTAATTTGCTCACGAATCAATTGCTTAATCCTTGCATCAATTCTTCTCGATTCCTGTTGTTTAGCTCTGGTATCAGCGATAATTTTATTTTTATCTTTTTTGATCGAGTTAACCAATTTCTGTTGTTCTTTCTTTTCAATTTCTAAAGCCACGCGCTCTTTTTGACTTTCATTGATGATTTTCTTCTTCACCTGTCTCTGTCCATCCAATCTAGCATTATAATCAACCAATTGAGCTGTTTTAGATTGAATTTCTAAACCTTGGTTTTTTCTAAAATTAGTATATTGCTTTAGATATTGTGCTCTTTTATAAGCTTGTAAAAAACTCTCTGAAGACAAAATAAACATTGCTCTACTTTGTTCGGAACGACTTTTATAAGATTTTAAAATCATTTTGGCATAATCCGCTTTTAAAACTTCCAATTCCTTTTTTAGTTTATTAACCTTAACTTGATTAATATACATATCATTGCTCAAAAGCTTTTCCTGTCTTTCTGTGGTATGAATTAGTTTTTCTTTCAGCTTAATTTTATTGGCCTGAATTAAAAACACATTTACTGCTGATTTTTCTTGCTTCTTTACAGACTGCAACATTTTTTCGTTTTCTCTAATTTCCTGTTGAATTTGAGCTTTACGCTGTTCAAGTTTTTCTTGCTGCGAATCCTGCGCCCACATAAAAGTGCTGGCACATATAAAAATTAGACTTAGGAGAAATTTCGGCATGTTTATCTTATCTTTTTTTACAAATTTACTTAATTAAAACTTTTTTGTAACCACTTGGTACACTATAGGGGAAAGAAAGTTCTTCATTAAACGAAATAGTATTGTAATTCAAACTAATATCCGTTTTCCCTTTCGGCTGAATGGCATTGATTTCAATAGTAGTGGGCAATATTCCTTGAGCAAAAGTTTTACGATCTGCGTATAAAATTTGTAACATTTTGTTTTCCGCAGTTTGTGAAATTTGTTCCTTTTGCAACAAAGATTGTTCGGCATCAAAAAAGAAAGATTTCTTCAAATTAGTCTCGTCTTGGTCGTCCAAACGCAATAGGTTCTCTACAATGCTTTGGGTATATTTCCCCTTTCTTAAATCATCTAAAGCTTCACCAATCAACAAATTTTGAACTTTACTATAATCTAATTCTGTGCCCAACCATTTGCTTAGACTTGTGAAATCTCCTTCGTAATAGGTTCCTTTTATTTTTTCATAGTAGCTTACCGCTGTTGGAGTAATCCATGCTTTGGCCATGGTTATTCCTAGAAATCGAACGCTTACCAAAATCTGCTTGTCTTTTTCAATTCTAATCTCCGCCGTAACATTCTGGCTTTGTTTATCGTCAACATAACGAGCACTTGCTTTTATATAAAGGGTAGAAAAATCAACCTTATTCTTATAATGTTTTTCGATTAGGTTATTCTCATCTTTTTTGACCACAACTTCACCGCTAGTGGTATTTTGTACCGCTACAGCTTTAGATTTACAAGAAATCATAAAAGCTGACATTAACACTAATACTATATATTTTTTCATCTGAATTTCTATCCTTTTATTTTTTTTGTTTTACTAGCTCATTGGCTTTCAAGAAGTACATTTCTTTTTTCTTAACATCTCCTAAACCATTATAAGCCTCTGCTAATTGAAAATTAAAATTCGCTTCCAGAACAATATCATCAACAACATAATCAAGACCCATTTCTAAAACGGTTTTTGCGTTTTTAAATTGTTTCATTTGGTTGCTTCCTAAGCCAGCATAGAAATAAAATTGCGGTTGACTTGGGTACACCTCAATCATAGATAAGGCTCTTTTAGTCATAGGCTCAAATTGTTTTGCCTGTTTATAAGCATCCAGCAAAAGCAAATTAGTCTCTCGATCTGTATCTGAATTAGACTTTAAATCTTTTTCATAATACTTAATGGCATTCTCAAATTGACCTTTACTATGATAAAACTTCCCTATCTCCTTGGCTACATCCACTCCCTTATCGTTATCAAAATAAGCAATTGCTTTTTCTAATTCAGGAGCGTATTGAGGATTCTTACTGACGTAAATCAAAAACTCATTTAAGGTACGGTGCTTGATTTTTATATCAATATTAGTACCCGACAAAATAACATTCATCGCCTTAATGGCTTTATCGGTCTGATTGGCGTCTAAATATACTTTAAACAGACTCACTTGTCCCCACTCTGAGTTTGGAATTTCTTTTGCCAACTCTTTGGCGACCTCAAGTGCTTTATCCGCTTGATCCGCTTTCGAATACAAAAAAATCAAGTTAACGTAGTTGGATTCTTCTTTTGGATTCTTTTTAATCTGCTCTATCAAACTACTAATCTCTGCCTCCTGATATTTGCCTTGAGACAAAATTTGCATCTTATAACGATTACGATCATCTGATTTTCCGAACTTGGCATCCATTTCATTAATGGTAACAAGTGCTTTATCAAATTGATTGGTGCTCATGTACAAAGAAATCAAATCGTCTTTATATTCTTCATCAAAAGGGATAATTTTTTGAATGGTTTCAATTGCCAAGGGATAGTTTTGAGTTTCAAAACATACATCGTAAATCCCTAACCAATACCATTTGTTTTTGGGATTCAATGTTGTTGCTTTCTCAAACGCATTCTGTGCTTCTTTATACTGTTTCAGAAACAGATAATTCTTCCCCAACTCAAAATAGGCAACAGCATCATTTGGTTTTAATTGAATACATTTTTCCAGTGATACAATTGCCTTATCGTAATTCTCGATTCCTTTTTGTTTTAAGGATTCATAAAAAGAGTCTTGATATTCATCAGTAGCCATAGCAATATCCTCTGGTTCCGTTTGTGCCATAACCAAAGCAGTATTGCCAAATAAGACAACAAATAATACTACAAAAACTCCTTTATTCATCATTATTACAATTTTACTTCCTAACAAAAACGAATCTATAATAACTTTATTCCAAAACCGAATAATCACCGATGCTAATACTGGTAAACTTACCATCGTAACTAACGTGATTTCCGATCATTGCATTATCTAAATTGGCGTTTTTTATTTGAGAATGGGTTTGTACCAAACTATTTTTGATTGTACTGTCTATGACATGACATCCTTTTCCTAACGAAACATTTGGGCCAACTGTGGCGTTTTTCAACACTACATTTTCTCCAATATAACAAGGCGGAATAATGGTTGCGTTGTCAAGTGTCACATCATAATCTACTAAATGCTCTCCATCATTATGTAAAAACCCAAGCATTCTTGTATTGGTTTCAACGGTCACGTCTTTATTACCACAATCCATCCATTGGTCAACGCTTCCCGTTTTAAAAACTTTACCGTTTGCCATCATGGCCTTAATACCATCATTGATCTGATATTCTCCACCGTTTTGAATGTTATTATCCAAAACCAACTGAAGTTCTTTTTTCAAGACTTCAACTTCTTTAAAATAATAGATACCGATAACGGCTAGATCACTAACAAATTCTTTAGGTTTTTCAACCAATTCTATGATTTCGTTTCGTTCATTTAATTTAACAACTCCGAACGCCTCAGGCTGATCTACTTGTTTTACCCAAATTACTGCATCTGCTTCAGGATCTAATTCAAAATCGGCTCTAATAAGCGTATCAGCATAAGCAATTACCGCAGGCCCTGATAAAGATTCCTGTGCACACATAATCGCATGCCCTGTTCCCAAAGGCAAATCTTGACGATAAATGGAAGCCTTTGCCCCAAGACTGTTGGCTAATTCTTCTAAACTCTCCACTAGATCATCTCCGAAAAAAGCAGGATCTCCTAAGACAAAAGCAACCTCTTCAATAGGTTCCTTTAGAATTTTGGCAATATCCTCCACCAAACGATGCACAATAGATTTTCCAGCAACTGGAATTAATGGTTTAGGAACAGTTAAAGTATGTGGTCTAAGTCTCGATCCTCGACCCGCCATTGGAACAATTATTTTCATTTTTAATTTATATTTTTATCGAAGATTTCAGCATCTTCTAAATTTGATTCTTATGTAAATGCAAAGGGTATTTGCAAAAATTATTTAAGTTATTTTTTCTAAGCTATGCCCTAGGTTAACCGATTAATAAAAAAGACAAGTGAAAATTATTTCACTCCTGTACTACCAAAACCACCCTCACCTCTTGATGTTTGAGAAAGTTCAGTTACTTCAAACCATTCTGCTCTTTCGTGTTTGGCAATAATTAATTGTGCTATTCGTTCACCATTTTCAATTACAAATTCTTCATTTGATAAATTTACTAAAATTACCCCTATTTCACCTCTATAATCTGCATCAACAGTTCCTGGAGAATTTAAAACGGTTATTCCTCTTTTAGCCGCTAAACCACTTCTAGGACGTACTTGTGCTTCATAACCAATTGGCAACTCAATAAAAAGTCCTGTTTTTACAATCGTTCTTTCTAAAGGTCTTAAGGTGATTGATTCCGTTAAATTAGCGCGCAAATCCATTCCCGCAGAGGCAATAGTTTCGTAGTTTGGTAAATCGTGTTGCGATTTATTGATTATTTGTATTCTCATTTTTCTATATAAAACATTAAAATGTCAAGTAGAACTGGCTAGCCATCCTCCTACTTTTTATTCATAATTCCTTTGATGGTTTCTTTTTCGTTATGGTAAACAAAATAAACAAACCCTAATAATAACGGGATTCCAACAAAATAATTTTCTCTAAACCCATAAAAAGATATAGCAGAAAATACGATGGAAATTCCTAAGTAAGCCCCAATCTTATTCATATCGTAAGGTATTGGATAGTATTTATTTCCTAAAACATAGGATATCAACATCATACTTCCGTACGCGGAGATCGTCGCAATTGCTGAACCATAATAACTATATATTGGAATTAAATAATAATTTAAAACCAAGGTTACGATCGCACCAACAATGGAGATATAGGCTCCTATTTTCGTTTTATCGGTCAATTTATACCATACCGATAAATTATTATAAATACCTAAAAAGAAGTTGGCCAAAATAATCAACGGTACTACTTTCATGGCTTCCCAATACGATTTATTATCTAATAAAAGGTATTTCAAAAGATCCGCAAAAACAATAACCCCTAATAAAATTAACGAACCCAAAATCACAAAATATTTTGTAATTACAGCGTACGTCTGGGGGGCATTTTCATTTTTAGCATGACTAAAAAAGAAGGGTTCAATTCCCAATCTAAAAGCCGTTGCAAACAAAACCATAAACAAACCAAGCTTATAACAAGCCGAATACGCTCCCACTTCAGATTTTGCTAAATTTTCAGGAAGCAAATACCCTAAAAGAATTTTATCGAAATGCTCGTTAACCGCAAATGCCAAACCAGCAACCAAAATGGGCAGACCATACTGCATCATTTTTTTCCAAAGCACTGGATCAAATTTCCTTCCCAACGAAAGATAGTTGGGTGAAAGCACTATAAAAGTGGCTAAACTTGCCAACAAATTCGCGATGAAAATATAAGCGATCTGAAAATTTTCCACGTATAAATTATCCCAAACCGAATTCGGATTTGCAGCAGCCAATTTAGGCAGATACATTAAAAAGAATATATTGAGCAACAAGTTAATCACCACGTTGCCAATTTTAATAGCCGCGTACACCTTTGGTCTTTGATTGGCTCGTAGTTTCGAAAAAGGAACCAAAACCAAGGCATCCAACACCAAAATCCACACGGAATAAGTGACAAACTGCACATCTACTTCTGCAAGACTTGCTAAGGTATTTCTAAAAATCAAAGCGATAAAAAGAAAAATAATAGATGACCAAAATATAGAAATCGTAGCCGTAGCAATTACATTTTTCTTATCCTCTTCAGCGCTATAAAATCTAAAAAAAGCAGTTTCCATTCCATAGGAAAGAACAACGTTAAAGAAAACCATCCAAGACAAAACAATCGAGACTTCACCATACTCAGCAGTTGGTAATATTCCAGTATACAGTCTCACTAATAAAAAACTTAGCATACGAGGTAAAACCGTTGCTAGCCCGTAAATAGCCGTTTGTTTAAATAGATTTTTATATAATCCCAAAATAAATGTTTGTAATAAGGTTTGTAGGACAAAAATAACCATTTCTTTGGTTTATTTTTGTTTTTACGCGTTCAATAAAAAGACTTACCGCTATTTTTACTGGCTTATCTTTTTTTCATCCAATATTTTAACAAAATGAAAGCCTTTTGGGCCATATCCTTGGTTGTAATAAAAGCGATGTGCTGCAAAATTACCCGTAAAGGCATCCAAAACAATACTACTACATTCTAAATCTAAAGCTTTTTGCTCGACATAATCGGTCAACAATTTCCCAATTCCTTTAGATCTCTGTGAAGGATTTACTATGAAATTATCAATCTCCAAATACTTCCCGGTCCACAATTTGGTGGAAGACCAACAACCCGTAATTCCCAAACAAACATCATTTTCAAAAACACCAATCTGGATATAATTATGGGGTACCATTTGGGAAAGATAACACTCATATTTCTCTAGTGAAAGTTTGGGATAAAGAAATCGCATCGTATCAATTTGAGCCAACATTTCTTCTACGCTAGTAAGTTCTTTGATTTGTAGTTTCATTATAGTAAAAAATAGATTTCAAAAATACTGAATTTTTTCCATTGCAACCCACATTATTTGTTACCCACAATAGCAAGATCACTTGTCCAATTGAGCCTTTACACCCCCATCCCTTCTCATCATAATAGCCTAGAGATAGCGTAACACTCATCTACAGACTTAGCGCACCAAAAGCTATTTATTTCCACAAACAGCAGCGAACAACTCTTACTACTACCACAAATAGAGGCATAAAAAAAGAGCCAACTACTGTTGGCTCTCCTTTTATTATATATTCTTAAATAAAACTATCCGTTTAACGCTTCTGCACCACCTACGATCTCTAAGATTTCGTTTGTAATAGCCGCTTGACGAGCTTTATTGTAAGTCAATTTCAATTGGTTTCTCAATTCAGTTGCGTTGTCAGTTGCTTTATGCATTGCTGTCATACGCGCTCCATGCTCTGAAGCAAATGAATCACGTATACCTTTGTACAATTGTGTTTTCAATGATTTAGGAATCAAAGCCAATACAATCTCTTCTTTTGAAGGTTCAAAGATATAATCTCCTGCTGTAACTGGTTTATCTGATTTAATTGGTGCTAAAGGCAAAAACTGTTCAGTTTGTACAATTTGTGTCGCAGCATTTTTAAATTGATTGTAAATCAATTCAATTCTATCATATTCTCCAGACAAGAATTTTTCAGTCAAATTTTCAGCAATTCCAGCAACATTATCAAAAGTCAAATGATCAAAAATTGCATTATGATGACCGTGAACTGTATGTGTTTTACTTAAGACATCGTTTCCTTTTTTACCAATAGCAAAAACATCTACTTGTTTTCCTGCATAATATAGTGCACGATTTTTAGTCTCTTTAATTACATTGGTATTGAATGCACCACATAAACCTCTATTTGAAGTTATCGCTACAAGCAATACTTTTTTTACTTCACGTTGTGTTGTATAATCTCCTCCAACTTCACCTTCAAGTGTAGCAGAAAGGTTTTGCAACAACTCTGTTAATTTCTCGGCATAAGGGCGCATTGCAGTGATTGCATCTTGTGCTTTCTTAAGCTTTGCAGCAGAAACCATTTTCATTGCCGATGTAATTTGCATCGTCGATGAAACGGAAGTAATTCTATTACGGATTTCCTTTAAATTTGCCATTTGTTAATTAGAAAATGTGACAATTTGAAAATTAGATAATTAGAAAGCATCTGATGACATTCTCTAATTACCTAATTTACTAATTATCTAATTAGTTATATTTTGCTGAAATTTCTTTTGCTACTTTTTCAATAACATCAGTAATGTTATCATCTAACTTACCAGCTTTCAACGCGTTAAGCGTATCTTTATGTTTGCTGTTTAAGTAAGCTAAGAAATCAGCTTCAAATTCTTTTACTTTATTTACAGGAACGTTTCTTAATAAGTTTTTAGAACCTGCATAAATAATAGCTACTTGATTCTCTACTGTATAAGGATCATTTAATCCTTGTTTCAAGATCTCAACGTTTCTTTTACCTTTTTCAATTACATTTAAAGTAACTGAATCTAAGTCAGAACCAAATTTAGCAAACGCTTCCAATTCACGGAATTGCGCTTGATCTAATTTTAAAGTTCCAGAAACTTTCTTCATTGATTTAATTTGAGCATTACCTCCAACACGAGATACAGAGATACCTACGTTAATAGCAGGACGAACTCCAGAGTTGAACAAATCACCATCAAGGAAAATTTGACCATCTGTAATCGAAATTACGTTTGTTGGGATATAAGCAGAAACGTCACCAGCTTGAGTTTCGATAATTGGTAAAGCAGTTAATGAACCACCACCTTTTACGATAGACTTGATAGAATCTGGTAAGTCGTTCATGTTTTTAGCAATTCCATTATCTGCAATTACTTTACAAGCACGCTCTAATAATCTACTGTGTAAGTAGAAAACGTCTCCAGGGTATGCCTCACGTCCCGGTGGTCTTCTTAATAAAAGAGAAACCTCACGGTAAGCAACAGCTTGTTTAGATAAATCATCATACACAATAAGTGCTGGACGACCTGAATCTCTAAAATACTCACCAATTGCAGCACCTGCGAAAGGAGCATAAACTTGCATTGGAGCTGGATCAGAAGCATTAGCTGCAACAATAACTGTATAAGCCATTGCACCTTTTTCTTCTAACATTTTAGCAATTCCTGCTACAGTTGAAGCTTTTTGCCCAATTGCAACATATATACAAAATACAGGTTTTCCTGCATCGTAGAATTCTTTTTGATTTAAGATGGTATCGATACAAACAGTTGATTTACCTGTTTGACGGTCACCAATAACAAGCTCACGTTGTCCACGACCAACTGGGATCATAGCATCTACCGCTTTAATTCCTGTTTGTAATGGCTCAGTAACTGGCTGACGGAAGATAACACCAGGTGCTTTTCTTTCTAAAGGCATTTCGTATAAGTCTCCACCGATTGGTCCTTTTCCATCAATTGGAAAACCTAGAGTGTTAACTACACGTCCTACCATTTGCTCACCTACTTTAAGAGAAGCAATACGTTGTGTTCTTTTTGCTGTTGATCCTTCTTTGATTCCAGTTGATGGTCCTAAAAGTACCACACCAACATTGTCTTCTTCAAGGTTCAATACAATAGCTTCAAGTCCGTTTTCAAATTCAACTAACTCACCGTATTGTACATTAGATAGCCCGTAAATACGAGCAATACCGTCTCCAACTTGAAGTACCGTTCCTACTTCCTCTAGCGTAGCACCAGTTTCAAAACCTTCGACTTGCTTTCTTAATATTGCTGAAATTTCAGCAGGTTTGATTTCCGCCATCTTAATTTATAATTTAGACACTTTTATGTGTAATAAAACTAATTACTTAACTCTCTTTTTAATACTTGCAATCTGTTTGCCACAGAAGCATTGTATTGTTGATCTCCTATTCTTAAAATAAATCCTCCAATAATTGAAGCATCTATGATATTCTTAATCGTTATTTTTTTATCTGACAAAGTTGCAATTTTAGCTAAAACTTTAGCTTCTAAATTACTATCCATCTCAAATGCTGTTGTAACTGTCGCTACTTCAATTCCATTGCTCTCATCAAATAATCTATTGAATTCTACTGCAATTGTATCTAGAATTTCAAATCTTTTATTTTCAAACAATAAACGAAATAACCCTTTAGTTACTCCATTTACATCTGCGAAAATTTCTGAAAGGGCACTTTCCTTAACTTCAACTTTTGTTGTTGGGTTCTGGATAAACGCACTTAATTCAGTATTCGTATCTATAGCTAAAGCAATAGATTTCATATCGTTATTTACAGCTTCGGCAACACCTTTAGAGTTTGCTAAGTCTAGAATTGCTTTTGCATAACGAATTGCTGCTCTTGTACTTGCCATAATCTTAGTTTAACTTTACGTCATCCAACATTTTCTCAACTAATTTAGCTTGAGACTCATTGCTTGATAATTCACTTTTCAACAACTTTTCAGCAATGCTTAATGATAAAGTTGAAACTTCTAATTTCAATTCAGCCATAGCAGCATTTTTCTCGTTTTCGATTGCAGCTTTAGCTTGAGCGATCAATTTCTGACCTTGCTCTTGTGCTTCGTTTTTAGAATCAGCAATAATTTGCTCTTTCATTTCACGAGCTTCTTTTAACATGGCATCACGTTCTGCACGAGCTTCTTTTAAGATACGCTCATTATCAGCCGTTAGATTTTGCATTTCTCTACGAGCTGCTTCAGCTGCTGCTAAAGCGTCGTTAATAGATTCCTCACGACTTTTTACAGCCCCTAAAATAGGTTTCCAAGCAAATTTTGCTAAAAGGATGAAGAAAACAATAAAGATAATTGTTGTCCAAAAAATTAAACTTTCTGGTGAAGTTAATTGCATAACATTATATATTTAAAAATTGTTTGTCTTGTTTTAAAAAAACTTCCTGGAGCCAACCGCTACAGGAAGTTTTAGATCTTAATTATGCGTTTGTGATTAACGCAACAACTACTGCGAAAAGTGCAACACCTTCAATAAGTGCAGCAGCAATAATCATAGCAGTCTGGATTTTTCCAGCAGCCTCAGGTTGACGAGCAATAGCGTCCATTGCAGAACCACCAATTTTTCCAATACCAAGACCTGCACCAATTACAGCTAATCCAGCTCCGATTCCAGCTAATACCATAATAATAAATTTATATAGTTAATAATTAATAAAACTCTAATTAATGATGATCGTGCTCTTCAACAGCTTGACCAATAAATAATGCTGAAAGCAATGTAAATACATACGCTTGCAAAGCAGCAACTAACATTTCTAAAACACTCATGAACAATACGAACGCTCCGGCCACTGGACCTATAGCAACAGTTTTGAAAATGAAGATCAAAGAAACTAAACTCAAAATGATAATGTGACCTGCAGTGATGTTTGCGAACAAACGAATCATCAAGGCAAATGGCTTAGTAAGCATTCCGATAATTTCTACAGGAATCATAATTGGAGCCAACCACACAGGAACTCCTGGTGTATTGAAAATATGTCCCCAATAATTTTTGTTTCCGCTTAAAGTTGTTACAATAAAAGTAATAAATGCCATTACGAATGTAAAGTAGATATTTCCTGTTAAGTTAGAACTGAATGGGAAGAATGGAATTAATCCGATCAAGTTGTTAATCCAGATAAAGAAAAAGATAGTCAAAAGATACGGCATGTATTTAGCGTATTTTTTTTCTCCAATATTTGGGATAGCGATTTCGTCTCTAACATAAGTAACTAGTGGCTCCAAGAAACCAGCTAATCCTTTTGGTGCTTTTGGATTTTTCTTGTATGATCTTGCTACAGCAAAAAACAAGAAAAATAAAATGATCGCAGACATGAACATTGAAAAAACATTCTTTGTGATAGAAAAATCTAAAGGTCTTTTGCCAAAAGCAAATGCACCACTATTTTTTTCTACATCAGTCATTTGTTCAAATTGATCCGCGTAAAAAATGATTTCTTTATAACGAACTAATTTTTGTCCGTTAACATCAATAACATGATGTCCTTCATTATCGTGGTGAAATTTTGCAGATGAAAAAATCTCTAATCCATTTTTAGTCCATAAAATAACTGGCAAACTAAAAGAGATCGGATGACCATCCCAATCAGCAATGTGAAAATCATGGGAATCTCCAATGTGTGAATTGATCAATTCACTAGCATTGAAATCTTCTTCAATTTTTTGAAGAACAGTTTCTTTATGACCCTGTGTGTCTGCATGACTTCCTTCTGCTAACTCTACGTTTTCGTGCTGAGTTGAAACGCTATCAACTGGAGTTGAGGCGAAATTAACCGACGACGTAAGTGCTAATAAGGTAACTAATAAGTACTGAACTGGTTTATTTGAAATTATCATTATTAAAACTGTATGTAATTTTAGGTTCCAAAAATTTTTTGCAAAGGTACATATTAAATTGAAAATTGAAAATTTATGGATGTAATTTTTAATATTTAGATTTTTAATACTCACTTTACTGATTATCAAGGGGGTTACCCTTTGTTTATTAGGCGAACTGTAAAATAGGTTTCAAAAAGTAGAAACAAAAAATACGGTATAAAAAACGCACCCAAATCAATTATCGGGTTTTTAACCCCTGCTTTTATCAAAGGAATCAAGAAAATAATAGCAAACATCATTCTAAAAAAACTGGCACCAAGAAAAGCAAATCCTGTATAGTTGGCCGCTTTATTATTCACAAAAATAAGCAGCAAGTATACCACAACTGTGGCTATAATATTAAAGATATAAATACTCCATACGGAGTAAAAAAAATTTAATTTGTCAGATAAAGCTTCCATGACAAAATATTGTGCTACCAATAATACGATAGAAAAAGGAACGAAATACTTAAGAAAATCAATAGTTTTATTCATTATTTATTTAAATTTTTAACTTGTCTAATTACATTATAAAGGGATAAAAAAACAGAAAACAAGGACAGTACAATGGTCCACAGAGAACCTCCATTTGAATATTTTTCATCTAACCAAACACCCAGATAAGAAAATATAAAAATAATTATTCCCATCTGAAAAGGAATATTGATTAGCGCCAACCATTTATTCCCCTTATTATTGTTAGGCTCTTTTTCCATCTTTTACAGTAACTTCTTTATTATGGGTGATCATGGTGCATGTCGCTGTAAAATCAGCTCCTGGTTCGATAGAAAGTTTTCCGACAGCCACTTCCCCATGAATACGTGCTGTGGTTTTAATATTAAGTACTTCCAAAACTTTTATTTTTCCTTGAAACAAACCTTCAATATCGGCATTATGACAAGCAATTTCTCCTTTTACGCTACCCGATTCTCCGATAACTAATTTTCCTTGAGAAGTAAAATTCCCAATCAATTCACCATCTAATCTAAAGTCAGCTGTAGAAACAATATCACCTATAATGGATGTTCCTTCTACTATTCTATTTGTTTTTCCTAAAAGTTCTGTTCCGTTTTTTTTAACTTTATCAAACATGATTATGGGGTTTTAGGAGCTAAATAAGCTTCTATATTTTTCTTAATTTGAATTACCTTATAATTATCACTTGAAATAATGATTACTGGGTTTGCGATCCTATATTTTTTATCCTCTCGTAAAACTCCTGACACATCCCTGGCATATGCCTCGGATTTTAATCCATGAATAACCACAAAACTTTCTGTCTTAGTATACTTGTCCAACGAAATAGTAAGACTCTCAAAATTTTCTACCATTAAAAACCTTTTGATCACCTCCTCAATTTGCTTGGCTGTTTGCGTATCCTCACTTTTAATAGGATAAATGATTTTCCATTGTCTAGCATCCACTGCAGTGAAGTCAAGCTTTTCTAATCTTGGTATTTGCTTCTCTAAAATTTCTCTTGCATTTTTACCTTCTACACTATTGGGATAATTATCCGCCACCGACTCCAAAGCTTTTTTGTAAGCCGCTAAACCTTCCACTTTTCCTAAAGTATTGGCTTTTAATAATTCATATTTAGAAACAATCTCTTCACCCGCATACTGATTGATCAAATGATCGATGTTATCCAAAACTGACTTGAATTGTTCTTCCTGATATAGTTTGTACCATTTTTGGTATTCTTTCTCAGGCGATCTTACATCCTCTGTTTGGGTATTGCTTAAGATTTGGGCATATCTCGAATTTGGATAGCTGCCAGTAATGTCAGACTTTATCCTTTCCGCTCTTGCTGGATTGCTAATTTGATAAATTTTGTACAAATTATACATCGCCGGTAAAATCAATTTATCCTCTGGTTTGTTAGCCAATAACTGCTCTAATTTATCACTAGCTAGCTGGTATTCTTTAAACTTTTCTTTATAAATAAGTCCTAATTGATAGTAAGCAAAATTGCGTTCTATAGTAATGCTATCAATTGCTGCCTGTGTAGTTGGAAGTTGTTTTTCGTAAAATTCCGTGGTATAACGCTCTACAACTACTGTATCTTTCGCCATAGCTGTGGTATCGAGACCATCATTAATAGTATCCTTCAATGCCGCTGTTGTAGCTGCTTTTGAACCTGCTAATCTCCAATTACCTACTAAAGTTCTATTGCCCCACATTTTCTTGAATTGCAATTTCCCATAAGCAACCGTTGTGGGATTGTAAAAGTAAAAAGTACTGGTGGGTTCATTACCTGTTGGAACATTAAAAGCGCCTACACCAGGATCACTCTTTCCAAGTGACTGAGGGTTTATGGCTGTTGGACCGCTATTGGCTTTGCTATTGCGATCTATGTTGGCTAATTTCTCTTTTTCCTTTTCCTCTAAAAGCTGCTTTGCTTCGTCTTTCTTTTTAAGCGTAGCAATATAATTTTCAAAATAAATTTTTCGTTCTGCTTCTCCTAATCCGTAAACCTTAAGAATGCTATCATTTCGTTTGGCAATTCCTTCATATTTAATAACATCGTCCAGGTTTTTTCTGTTTTTTTCGATAAAAGCGTACTCCCTACTTTTCGGATTTAATTGCACCAATGTACTGTCATAATATTTAGCAGCCATCGTATAATCCGTATTTTTAAAATACATATTACCTATATTTCGATACGTTGAAGCAACTAAATAAGGATCTTTAGAATCTCTGGCTAGGGATTTATTATAAAACTCCAAGGCATTCTCCTGCTCTTTATAGTGATCAAAAAAGACACCCATTTCATAAAAGAGAATGTCCAAATAGGGTCTGTTTTCACGATCACGGCTTAGTTTGTTAAACGTTTCTACAAACAATTCCTGATTGCCCCCTTCATAATCAAAAAGTTGTGCTTTTTGTGCATAAGCATGCATCATGTATTTCCGATCCGCTTTTCGATTCATATCGATCACGGCGTCATAAAAATAAATAGCACTATCTTTCTTACCTGCTTCCTGGTACAATTGCCCCAGAATAAAACGGTATCGTGCTCTGTCTTGGTTAACCTTAGTGAATTCTTCAGCAATTTTAAGTTTGCCTACTGCACTATCTTTTTCTTCTAAGTTTAGAAACGCTTCCGCTAATAAGGCGTTAGCATCGGAAAAAGTTTGTTTATCAAGGTCAGCATTTTTCAATAACAGTTTAATATTTTTTAAAACAATAGCATCGTTTCCTAAACGCATATTGGTTTTTTCACGCCAAATTTTAGCCGTATAAATGTTGCTGCTATTGGGGTATTTGTACAGAATATAATTGAATGCCTCCAAAGCCGGTATAAAACGTTGATCGTAATACCTGGCTTTTCCCAGCATTAAATAAGCCTCGTCAATTTGACTGTTTTTCTCCCTGCCACCAATATTCATCGAGTGCTTTTGAATAGCCTTTGTCGCTTTGGTTTCAGCCAATTCAAAATCTGGATTTTTAGCTTTATCTTCTACTGAAAAATTCTCATCAATTTGCATTTTTTCAATAGGCAATCTTTCCCAAAAGTTGTCCTGATTGTTAGCTTGAATCGCTTTTAAACCCTTATCCAATCCAATACCCCCATTATACAAAATATTATATTTTGTACTTAAAGCATGAGAATTTCTCGACAAAAAAGTATTTTTCTTGGTAGAACAGGCTATCAAAAAGAATAAAAACACGACAAAAAAACTATATTTAAGAGTATTCTTTTTCAATAGCATTCAGTTTAAATCATTTAACTTCTAAAAAGGATTTTTAGTATAATGACTTGTAAAAATACATTTCTTTTTCGAAACTATAGAAACTTATACTGCAAAAAACAATTCCAGTTCTTGTAGGGTTTCCCTTGATGTTTGAATATCTTTTACTACTTCCCCTTTGTTAAGCGCCACGATTCGATCACAAACTTCCACTGTATGTTGCAAATCATGGCTAGAAACTAGTACAGTAACATTAGGATTGTCAGCCAAATCTTTGATTATTTTTTTCAATCGACTCACAGTAGTTGGATCCAAATTCGCAAAAGGCTCATCCAAAATAACCACTTCTGGATTACCAATAAGTGTAGCAATAATCCCAACTTTCTTCTGATTTCCCTTCGATAAATCTCTTAAATATTTTTTATTATTGAGTATTTCTCCATTAAAAAACTCAGCATGCTCAGCCAATAAAGCATCAATATCCGCCTTATTCTGATGACGCAAATCGCCAATAAAATAAAAGTATTCTTCTGGTGTTAAATAGCCGATCAAAAAGCTTTCGTCTAAAAAAGATCCTGTAAATGATTTCCATTTCTCACTGCTATTAACCTCAATATTATGACTTACAATATTGCCTGTCGAAGGCTGAATCAGATCCAATAAAAGACTGAAGAAAGTTGTTTTACCTGCTCCGTTATTCCCTACTAATCCAAAGCTTTGTCCTTTAGGAATTTCTAGATTGTTAATATTTAAAACTGTTGTTCCGTTATATTTTTTTGAAAGTTGATTTACTTGTATCATTTCTATTGGTTTATTTCTTGATTAATATGATTTAAATTAGTTTATTGATTATCAATTAAATAGCTTTTTTTTCACCTACTATTCAATTGAACACTACTCTAATCCGTTTATTTTTTTTCTTTGTACGCGCTAATGGTACTGTATTTTTCTATTTTATATCTTTTCTCAATTAAAGAGAAAACGACATCTCTAAAGACAAATCCTAAAACACCCACCCCAGCCACTAAGGCTAAGCCGATGGTTTTATTTCCTAAATAAAGTCCAAGACCGTACAATGCTAAAGGCAGCAAAATTTTCGGTAATGTCAGTAACATGGCACTTACATTAAATGCCTTTTTATCACCAAATGCTCCTCCTGATGAGCTTAAATCAATTGGTGTTTTGGTAAAAGCCCCCCCTAAAAGTACCAGATGTGAGTTGACTCCAATATTGTAAATTGCACCAACAACTATGATTAAATAAACTTCCCATCCGTAAAAAAGATAAAACGAAGCCAGGATCGTTGAAACAATGGTAGCAATCACGATCAGCCACCATTTTGAAGTGATATAACCGCGGTACGGAATGTTTTGCGTCATCATGAGTTGATAATAGGAACTGTCCCAACTGGGAACAAACTGACCAAAAACAAACAAAAATCCTCCCGATACAAATATGCCTGCAAAAATATGCATCACCTCAGGTTGTTGTGTGTTTTTAAAAAATAGAAATCCATAAAACAAGAAGACAGCACTCAATACCAGCGTGGTTTTAGACCTTTTATTTCTTTTAATTAACTTAATGTCATTTTTAAGAAAGGTCCCCACTGTTCCAAATTGATTCAACCAGGTAAGATTTTCCGTTACGGCCACAGCATCTTTTGTAGAAAGTCCCGCATCTAAATATAAATTACTTTTGAAATAGGTATAGGTAAAACCATATAAACCAATTAACACTACTATAGGAATCAAAAACACCACGTTCGTATCATAAAAACCTTGAAAAAAGGGTACTGTAAAAACCGTAATATCGAATAAGTGATAATATTGGGCCGCACCTAAAGCAAGCGCTAATACAATGAAAACAGCAAATAATTTATCGATATTACTCAGTATAATATTTAAGAAATTGTTGATATAGACTAGCGAGAAAATAGCCAATAGCCAAAAAATAATTCCCGTCACATCATAACCTTCCATAAACAACACTACCGCGAACGGCACAAAGAAGAGCGCGTGAAGCCAATTAAAATAAGACAAAACTGTTTTACCTAAGGAAAAATGAACAATAGTCGACTTATTAAAAGGCAGCACCAGCAAAGGTTTAATGTTTAACACTGGAATAGCTTGCATTAACAATCGAACCACCAAGTCGAATAAAAAATAATAGATCAAAAATTTATTGACTGTTTGCAAAGGCTCCAGATTCATTTTTTCAAGCACATAGAAAGCGCCTACTCCTGTTGCCACAAATAGAACAGAGAAATAAACCATAAAAAAGCCAATAAAAATTTTCATGGCCATATTTTTGCCAAACGATGCTGATCGGGTAAAAGCTTTCCACTGGAGATAAATAAATTTTTTAATCATGGTTAATTGGTTTTGAGTTTTGTAGTATGTGATCAAATGTAAGAAAACGTTACAAAAAAAGTTAAAAAAAATAATTTAGTACCCTTCAATTGACCGCCGTTTGCTATTTTTGCACAAAATATACTATCATGCCTTCATTTTTAAAACTCATAATTAAAGAGGTAAAACGTGAAACTGCCGATGCAGTTTCTGTGCTTTTTAATGTTCCTCAAGAACTAAAATCAGATTACAAATTTATAGCAGGACAATACATTAATTTAAAATTAACGCTTGACAATCAAGAAATTCGTCGTGCCTACTCTATTTGTTCAGCACCTGAAAGTGGTGAGCTACGCATTGCTGTAAAAGCAGTTAAAAGCGGTTTGTTCTCTCAATTTGCCAACACCAGACTAAAAGCTGGGGATGTTCTTGAAGTAGGTCATCCTGAGGGTAAATTTACTTTTGAGCCGGATGCTGAAAGACAAAGAAACTACATTGCTTTTGTTGCTGGAAGTGGAATTACTCCAGTACTTTCTATTTTAAAATCCGTATTAAAGAGCGAACCAAAAAGCTCATTTGTATTGGTTTATGGGAACAAAACTCCTGAAACAACTATTTTTCACCAAGAATTACATGACTTGCAATTGCAATATGTTGGTCGCTTTTTCGTGCACTATGTGTACAGCCAAGCTAAAGCCGAAAATGCTTTGTTTGGAAGAATCGATAAATCAGCGGTGAATTTTGTACTGAATAACAAACATAAAGAACTAAGCTTCGATAAATTTTATCTGTGTGGTCCAGAAGAAATGATCAATACCGTTTCTGGGATTTTGAAAGAGAAAAATGTAAAGGAATCGGCTATAAAGTTTGAACTTTTCACCTCTTCAACACAAGAAAATCAAATTAATGCTTCCCTAGAAGGACACACAAAAATCACTGTTTTAGTGGACGATGATGAAGTTACTTTTGAGATGTCTCAAAAACAAACTATTCTAGAAGCAGCACTTAAAAAAGGAATTGATGCTCCTTACTCTTGCCAAGGAGGAATTTGTAGCAGTTGTTTAGCGCGTGTTACCTCTGGAACGGCCGAAATGACAAAGAATTCCATTTTAACCGATAGAGAAATAGAATCAGGTTTAATTTTAACGTGTCAAGCACATCCTACTTCAGAGTCGATTTATATCGATTATGACGATGTGTAACGATTAAAATCGTCTAAAAATTAAAATTCCAAATTCCAATTTTACCAATTGAGATTTGGAATTTTTTCTTTTACTGCCTTTTTTTATCGGCATCTATAATTATCTACTGAATTTTAAAGTAAACCTTCTATCTTATTCACTACACGCTCTGGTGAAATAGTGCGCATCGCCTCTTGATAACCTTCTATCTTTTTGTTTCCATAAACAGAAGTTGGCAATTTTGGATATTGGTTTCTATCGGAGACCAAGGCATTTTCTAAACTTTGATTAAACGGTAAAAATCCAGCATAGGGATGGGTTGCCCCCCAAAGTGTTACCACTTTTACACCCAACATGGCTGCAATATGTGCATTACCTGAGTCCATAGAAAGCATGACATCCAAATTACTAATGAGTTGTAATTCTTGCTGAAATTTAATTTTACCAGCCATATTTACTACATTATCAAAAGGTTTTGAAAGCTCGTCCAATAGGTCGACTTCTTTTTTACCTCCGCCAAATAGCAAAATTTTATAGGCTTTATTCTGAGCTAATTGGGCCACAACCTCCTGCATTAAATCCAAAGGATAAACCTTAGAATCGTATTGAGCAAAGGGTGCAATACCAATAAGTTGTTGCTTTTGATCACCAATGATTTGTAAAATATCTTCACTTAAATTCGCCTTTTTCGGGAATTCCGGCTTCGATAAATCCAAAGGAAAACCAAGCGTATGGAACACTTTAGTATGTCTTTCAAACATGCTTGGCAACTGTTTGAAAATTTTATTTTCCTCTCTGGTCAATTCCTTTTTTCCGTCCCTACCCTTATCGACAGTTGCTCTTTTTTTTCCACTTAAGGCGAAAAGCAAACTCACAACTTTAGATCTCAATACATTATGAAGATCTGCAAAAGCATCTATTTTAAGTTCTTTTACTTCCGTAAACAATCGCAATAGCCCCAAAAAGCCTTTATGCTTTTCCTTTTCATCGAAAGCAAAAAAATCAAGGTTTGGGATCCCATCGAAAAAAGGTTTAAAAAAAGGTCTTGAAATGACCGTTATCTTAACTGTGGGATATTGTTTTACAAAAGCACGTAAAACAGGAACCGTCATTGCGACATCTCCCATTGCGGAGAGTCTCATGACGGCTATATGTTTGATTTTATTGGAAAATTCTGCCAATTATTTTTTGTTTTGATATAACACTGGATTCAATTCATCATCGTTGTACATTTTCATTTGTTTGTACACTTTCATGAATTTATCTCCATTTTCGATGTCTGTAAGTAAATCATCGATGGCGGTTGACAAATCGCTTCTTTGTTCTAAAAGAATATTTAGTTTTTCCTGGCATTTATCTCTATGCTCTTGTGAAGCTTCAGCACGTGTAGCTTCTTCCTGCATATGATAAATTTTCAACGCCAAAATAGACAATCTATCAAAAGCCCAAGCTGGACTTTCCGAATTGATTTTAGCACCGTCCTTTACTACTACATCACTGTATTTTTGTAAAAAATAACTATCAATGTATTCTACCATATCGGTACGCTCCTGATTCGAAGCATCAATTCTTCTTTTTAGAGTCAAAGCAGCTACAGGATCAATATTCGGATCACGAATAATATCTTCAAAATGCCATTGAACTGTATCGATCCAGTTTTTTAAATATAATAAATGCTCAAATTTATCCTTTGGGAAAGGATTCTTTATAGGCTGATCAACGTTATCAAATTGATGATAATCTTTGATACTTTGCTCGAAAACAGAATATGCTAATTTTGAAAACATGTCTTTATTTTTTAGACTTACAAAGATACTTTTTATACTTTTATACAACGAACAAAAATATTAATTTTTCAATTTTGCATCGTAAGCAATTGTCACTTTTAAGGAATCATTATGAAAATTCATTATATCTCAGAAAAAAATAGCGTTCTAAACCATTTTTTAGGCCAAATTAGAAATGTAAATGTTCAAAAAGACAGTATGCGTTTTCGCAGAAATATAGAACGCATTGGAGAAATTATGGCCTACGAACTAAGTAAAAGTTTGTCGTACAAAAATGTAGAAATTAAAACCCCACTGGGCTATAAAAAAACAACAGAAATAAGCAATGATTTAGTGTTATGCTCTATTTTAAGGGCTGGATTGCCCTTTCATAATGGCTTTCTAAATTATTTCGATCAAGCAGAAAACAGCTTTATTTCGGCCTGCCGACATCATCCCAATAATGACGCTACTTTTGAAATTTTGGTTGAATATCAAGCGCTTTCCAACCTAAATGACAAGACCGTTTTACTTCTTGACCCCATGTTAGCCACAGGTCAATCTATAGTAGCAGTGCATCAAAAATTAATTCAGAACGCAACTCCAAGCGAAATCCATATCGTCGTGGTCATTGCTGCGCCTGAGGGCATTGCGCTGCTTGAAAAGAATCTACCCGACAATTGTCATTTATGGGTGGCTGCTTTAGACGAAAAATTAAATGAGAAAAATTATATTATTCCTGGACTAGGTGACGCTGGTGACCTTGCTTACGGTAGTAAATTATAATTGAGAGAAAAACGTAAACAAACTACACAAAATAAGCACATAAAATACAATTTCGTTGTTTAGCTTTTGCTGAATATACTCCACATGACTTGCTGCCATTATGGTTAAAGGGGCAATGCTAAACAACAATAAATCATTACTTTTATTAGGAGAAATGATAAAAATAACCACTGCTATAAAAAAGCAAGCCACTATTTTTTTGTATGAAATATGCACAATTTGTGGTCTGTTTGACAAGGTCATTAACATGGAAGTCACAAAAAATAAAGCTACTGCAACATAGATTGAAAGTGCACCGTTCTCATAATTATTTTTAAAATAATCGATCTTAAAATCAACTAAAGCCCGTTGTTGAAAAAATTCAACGACGTCGATATTAAAGATTAATGACACCGTTAAAAAGATTATCGAAACGGCAAACAGTGCTAAAAAAGGCAAAACCCAGTTTCTATAGTCCCTTGAAACATGAAAAACAATCGATATAAACACCAAAATCAAGAAAAGAATACACCAAAATTGAAATAAAGAAGCTACAATAATCCAAAAAGAAGCATCAAATATTTTTTCTTTAGAAGCCTTTAGGGACTGTAATGAAATCAATCTTCTAAGGGCCAACAAAATAAAAAAGTTGGCATATATTACATTCGAATTATTGAATATAGTGGGGAAAAATAATAAGAATAATAAATAGAAAAATATCGCGTAACCATTGTCTTTACTGAGACCATTCTTTTTTACAATAAAATTAATTAGGAAAAAAGAAGCAAAAATAAAGCACAATAAACTCATTTTTTGAAACACCAAAAAATAAGAAATCGTCCAAGGAGATTCCTGAATTTGAAATAGAAAAAAGAAAACCAGTATTAAAATTACGACCAAGGAATAATTTAATGGCGTAGATTTCTTAAAAACACTTGTAATCATGAGGATATTTTTTACTTTTGTGATTGTAAATATAATACTTGTTTAAAAAGGAAACCGACAAGTTGAAAAAAGATTCTTATGATTGAATTTTATCTTCAACGCGTTACAAAACAATAAATAACATATAATTTTATAAATTATGACAGCTTTTTTTGAAGGAATACAATACTTATTCGTTAACATTTTATTTGCTCCACTTGACTTTTTACGTCACTTCGAACTTATTTCTTGGTTTGGTGCAAACACAATTAACTGGATTTTTATGATTATTTGTGCATGCGCAATGGTTTATTGGATTAAACAATTACGCATTTTTGATGCTCAAGGAACAGAAAACCAAGATACTACGGCTCACTCTTTTTTAAAGTAAGTCGAAGCCAATATCTTTTCTAAAATACATCTTATCAAAATTTAGTTTATCTATATTTTGGTAAGATTTTTTTATGGCTTGTTGGAAATCATCTCCATATGAAGTTACCGTTAATACACGCCCTCCATTAGAAACTACAGTATTGTTCTCCAATTTAGTTCCAGCATGGAACACTATAGAATCGGTAATATTTTCTAATCCTGTAATTACTTTTCCTTTTTCAAAATCTTCTGGATATCCTCCTGAAACAACCATAATAGTTGTAGCACTTCTAGGATCAACTTCTAAGGTAAATTCACCCAGTTTCTCATTGGCTACTGCCAAAAATAACTCCACTAAATCCGATTTTAATCTTGGAACCACAACTTCTGTTTCTGGATCCCCCATTCTTACATTGTATTCGATAACAATGGGTTCGTTGTTCACATTGATTAAACCAATAAATACAAATCCTTTATATTCGATTCCGTCTTTTTGAAAACCTTCAATAGTTGGTTTTACGATACGAGTTTCGATTTTTTCCATCAAAACAGCATCTACATAAGGAACTGGAGAAACTGCTCCCATTCCGCCTGTATTTAATCCTGTATCCCCTTCACCAATACGTTTGTAATCCTTTGCTGTTGGTAATATTTTGTAGCTTTTACCATCTGTTAGTACAAAACAGCTTAATTCGATTCCATCTAAAAATTCTTCGATCACTACTTTTGAACTCGCAGCGCCGAATTTTTCATGAACCAACATATTTCTTAGTTCCGCTTTAGCCTCTTCTAAATCCTGAATAATCAATACTCCCTTTCCTGCAGCTAAACCATCGGCTTTTAAAACGTAAGGAGGTTGTAGTGTTTCTAAAAAAGCACATCCTTTTTCAACTGTTTCAGCTGTAAAACTGTCATAAGCTGCTGTTGGAATGTTGTGTTTCATCAAAAACTCTTTAGCAAACTCTTTACTTCCTTCTAATTGGGCTCCCAATTTAGATGGTCCAATCACCGGAATATGTTGTAAACTTTCGTCGTTTTTAAAATAATCGTAAATACCTTTAACCAACGGATCTTCAGGTCCAACGACTACCATAGCCACTTTTTCTTGCAGTACAAATGTTTTAATTGCCTCAAAATCGGTTGGAGACATGTCAACATTTGTAGCAATAGCAGCTGTTCCAGCATTTCCTGGTGCAACAAAAAGTTTTTCGCAAAGCGAACTTTGAATCATTTTCCATGCAAAAGCATGTTCTCTTCCGCCTGATCCTAAAAGTAAAATCGTCATGGTATAGTTGTATTTAGTTGTGGTGCAAAAATAATTGCTTTTCAACGTAAAAAATAATTAAATCTTAAAAAGTTGCTCACTCTTCACTGTTAGTAAGAAGATCAAGTTCTTTTTAGCGGAAATTCAACCCCAAATTTATTGTACAGTCGATCCAACGAACTTTTCGGTAGTCTACTCTGCTATGAAAATAGAACCTAGTGGTTCATTGCATGGTTTAGCTTTACAATAGCCCAGTTTTTCTTACTTGATATAGTTCGAAAAATCTTTATGTTCTTCTTTAGACAGCTCTTCTTTAGAAAGTGATCTGAAATAGTCATAGGTAATTTTCATTCCCTCAGATCGACTTACTTTAGCTTCCCAACCCAATAACTCTTTGGCTTTTGTAGTGTCTGGCTGACGTTGTAAAGGATCGTTTATCGGTAAAGGATGGTAGACTACCTTCTGATTAGTACCCGTTAATTTAATAATCTCTTCAGCAAAATCTTTAATAGTGATTTCGTCTGGATTGCCTATATTAACAGGGTAGACATAATCGGAATGCAATAATCTAAAAATACCTTCCACCTGATCATCAACATAACAAAAAGAACGCGTTTGCATCCCGTCTCCAAAAATGGTAAGGTCTTCTCCACGTAATGCTTGTCCAATAAAGGCTGGAATGACACGTCCGTCGTTTAAACGCATCCTTGGTCCGTAGGTATTGAAAATACGCACAATTCTAGTCTCTACACCATGAAAAGTATGGTAGGCCATTGTAATGGACTCCTGAAAACGTTTCGCTTCATCGTAAACGCCTCTAGGTCCAATGGTATTCACATTACCATAATATTCTTCCGTTTGAGGATGAACTAGTGGGTCTCCATAAACTTCTGAGGTTGAAGCAATCAATATTCTGGCTTGTTTAACTCGTGCTAGACCTAATAAATTATGTGTTCCTAAGGACCCTACTTTTAAAGTTTGGATTGGAATTTTTAAATAATCGATCGGACTTGCAGGTGACGCAAAATGCAAAATATAATCTAAATCGCCTGGAATATGTACAAATTTAGTGATGTCATGATGGTAAAATTCAAAATGTTCCAACTTAAATAAGTGCTCAATATTTTTAAGATCTCCGGTTATCAAATTATCCATTCCAATAACAAAATAGCCTTCTTTGATAAATCGATCGCATAAATGTGACCCTAAAAATCCTGCCGCTCCAGTAATAAGTATTCTTTTCATAATTGATTTAATTGAACATTTTGTAAGTTTTTATAAGCCCATAAAAACCCAAATAAGATGCACAAATGTACTAAAATATATGACCTATTAAATGACACTTGACATCATATCTTAAAAGAAGTTTATTGTTTTTGAATTCAAATGAAGTCCCAAGAATATCGCTATTCAAGGCTAAAAGGAACTGTTTCAGCTTATACTTTTCTTATAAATCCACATTTCGAAATACCAAATAAACAGCAACAATAGTCTATTGTTCACCATTGATTAGGTTTTAAAAGAATCGATGCTTTTTGATGATCAGAAAACCAAAAGTTTCTGATCATCAGTATTTTGCATTCCTTTTTAGGTGGTGTATTCGCGTGATTAGGTTAAAATTTGCTCTAAAATTTTAATGGTAATCAAATAGGTTGGTTTTACACCAGTGGTTCCTAATCCTCCAGAGGCTAGCGTACTACCCGTTTCTAGAGGGTTATCTGAAGCGTAATACGCATAGCGAACCTTTATGTCGTGTGGCACACTTTTTCTGATTTTTGAAGCAGATTGAATGGCTTTTTGGTAATATGAACCTTCCATTTCAAGACCAATTACTCCCCAAGTTGAATCGTGGAAGAATTTTAAAAGATCTCTATTTTGCAATGAGGTTCCTAAAACCGTTACCATGGCACCTTCAAAAACAGCAATATCATTTCCTTCGAACATGGCCCCTGTTAATTCATTTTCGAAGAAATAATTATCAGCGGTTCCTTCATTTATATGTGCCGTTGGAATCATGATATCTCCTTTTCCGCCTTCAAGAATTCCTGCTTTTCCCATGATCGAAACCGACTTCACTTCTAGTAAGGTATCTTTTTTGAAAGGTTTTAAAAGCTCATCAATTGTTTCATAAGCTTGCTCACCGAAGGCATAATCCATGACAATAATAACCGGACTTACCTCGGCTCCTTTTGCTTTTGGGAAGGCTGTTTTTGCCCAGTCAATCTTAGCTGTATCAAAAATCTGAACATCAATATTGGTTCCAGAAGTATCAGGTAAAGAAATCATACCGTTTTTTAAAGCCAGCTCTTCTACCTGACTTCTAATTTCTTTTGCTCCCGATTTACTTAATTCTTCATAAATAAAAAAATCACTTTTGTCTTTGAATTTTGTTTTCAACAACGGAGTTGCAAAGATAGAGTTCATCACACTATGCATATTGGCACTGATCACGTGAATAGGGCGTTTTAAGAGATTGTTCGCCTTTAAAACTTCCTTGATGTTAGTAGCCCAGATTTCACCGTGAATATGATGTCCTAAACGTTCTCTCAAAACAGGACTAAAGGTAATGGTTCTTTTATTGTTGTCAATCACTTCTTCAATGGCTAGTTTACCTAACCAATAAATAACGTGCAGGAAGCGGTCTGGCGCATTTTCAGATCCAAAAGCATCATAAATATCCAAAACTTCTTCAAAAGTTCGTCCTAAAATATTGGCAACATGCGAAATGGCTTTCTCTCTTTCTATTAAGGGTAGTTTTTTAGTCTGCATGATGGCCTGTTCCAATTTCATCCAATCACGTGAAACTTCTCCTCCATCATCCAATAAAACTCTATTCTTAATTTTATGTGATTCGATGAATATAAAAGTCAAATGCGTCAAAATATCATAAATATCGGAACGACCACGAGTGATTTCCACATTCATTTGTTCCTCATCGATTCGGTAACAATTTCTTCTCCTTTTTGGAGGGACAATCGCCTGAAAATGTGATTTCGAATAGCCTTCATCAGAGGTTAAATTAATAAATCTACATTGTTCAATACCAATAGGAAGACGCTCGATAACGTACAAAAGTCCGTTAAGTTCTACTTTCTCCTCCCCTATATTTCCATAAATCTCCGGTCGTAATGCCAGTAAAGATTCTCTTAAACTGTCACCCGAAACACCCATTGGCTTATAAAAACCACGGTTGAATAAGTGGCGCATAGTAATGTACATTCTTTCTATCGCTGCAGAAGATTCCTGTGCTCTAGATCTTGATATATGTTTGGTTTCTTTCATGCTTTATATTTTTGAACTTATCTCTACTAAGTTATGATTCTATTTTAATTGATCCACAATATCTCTATTGTTTGATAA
The DNA here is from genome assembly GCF_059882335.1 of Flavobacterium sp. OHVDL-2026-0007. NCBI lineage: Bacteria > Pseudomonadati > Bacteroidota > Flavobacteriia > Flavobacteriales > Flavobacteriaceae > Flavobacterium > Flavobacterium sp. OHVDL-2026-0007. Next base: position 3,270,579 of record NZ_CM187612.1, on the reverse strand, counting down.
TCTAGGGATTTTATTCTGTCCCCCTAATTTTCCTTGTGATTTCATATATTCCTGAAAACCGTTTTTAGAAACTTTCGTTACCACGACCTTTCTCAAAACATTACCTGTAATCAAATCGTCGTAATAAATATTTTGTTTTCTCATCGCATCATCAATTGCTGCTGCAAAAACTTCTATATTTTCAGGTTCTTTTTCAAATTCAACGAACCACTCGTGATACGGCAATCCGCTTGACGGATTAATCTGTGGTGCTACTGTGAATTCATTAATCTCTATATTAGATCCCTCTGTAGCCTCTTTTATAGCACTTTCTACTTCTTTAGCAATCACGTGTTCTCCAAATGCAGAGATATAATGTTTGATCCTTCCCGAAACGATTACTCGATGTGGAAACAGGGAAGTAAACTGAACGGTATCTCCAATATTGTAGCGCCAAAGCCCCGCATTTGTTGAAATGATCAAGGCGTAATTTACACCCAGTTCTACTTCTCCAATGGTTACACTTTTGGGGTTTTCTGAAAAGAAATCATCGGTTTTAATGAATTCGTAGAAAATTCCCGAATTCAGCAACAACAACATTCCTTTTATTTTTTGAGAATCTTGATAAGCAAAAAAGCCTTCTGAAGCGGGAAATAACTCAATGCTATCAACCTTTCTTCCAATCATGTTTTCAAACTTAGCGCGGTAGGGCTCATAATTAACTCCTCCGTAAATAAACAAATTAAAGTTTTTGAATATATCGCCTATTTTCTTACCACCGCTTTTTTCCTGTAAACGCTCAAAATACATTTGTACCCAAGACGGAATCCCAGAAATGATGGTCATATCCTGTTCTATGGTTTCCTCTACAATGGCATTTACCTTTGTATCCCAATCTTCAATACAATTGGTTTCCCAAGACGGCATACGGTTCTTTTGCAGGTATTTAGGAACAAAATGGGCTCCTATTCCAGATAACCTCCCAAATTTAATTCCGTATTTCTCGATCAAAATTGGACTACCCTGCAAGAAAATCATTTTTCCATCTACAAAATCAGCATTCCCAGTTTCATAAATATAATGCAAAATAGCATTTCGAGAAGCTTCAATATGATAAGGCATAGATTCTTTGGTCAGCGGTATGTATTTCGCTCCTGAAGTGGTACCTGAAGTTTTGGCAAAATAAAGTGGCTTCCCCTTCCAAAGAATATTTTTCTCCCCCATACGGACTTGGTCTATATAAGACTTCAAATCTTCGTAATCGCGAACTGGTACACGTTTCTTAAAATCGTGAATGGTTTTTATTTTATCAAAATGATGGTCAACACCAAACTGTGTATCTTTAGCCGAATGAATTAAACTCTTAAATACAGCTTGTTGGGTTTCGACTGGTTTCTTAGCCCAAGCCTGTGTTTGATAATATATTGTGCTTGCAAATAATTTTGCTGCTACCGATTTAATAGACATCTTTTAGGATATTATTTCTTGTCACGTTTGTTTTTATTTCGAGTTATTTCGCTCGACTCCTTCTCCATTTTGGCCACTTCTTTACGCAGTTGGATCTCTTCTTCAGAAGCTTTCATATTAAAATCTGATGTTTCTCCAACGGTCTCTGCTAAAATAGAATCTTTATTGAATTTTGCATATTCCAGTTCACCAGTTAGTACCTTTTGGATCCCTTTTATATAGAGTTCATTTTTCTTTAAAGCCCTTTCTAATGAATCTGATTTTATGGCTAACTCAGTAGCATTCCTTTTTAACTCAGAAGAGGAATATCCTGGAATAAGTTCGCGTAAAGGTGTAAAAGCAATGATAAAAGTGGTAATTAATATTAAGAATATCCCACCCAAAGAAAAAAGAACGAAAACATTCATCAAGTTAAGTTTGAACGAGAAAATCTCTTCAAAGGTGTCTTCATTCAAAATCACCAATCTGTTTTTGATAAATAATTTCTCTCTAAAATTAAATTTATTCTTGGTCATTGTCGTTAATTATACCTAGCAAATATAATAATTAATCGTCTTGTTGATGCTGGTTAAAATTGAAGGAATACACTTAAATTATGATTTTATAGAATATTTAACGTTACTAAAAACAAATTTTTTAGTATAAAAACATTTCTTGTTCGCTAATTCTGTATACCTTTGTCTAAAATTATATACAAATTTGCTTCGGCATTAATTATACAATCATGGGAAGATTAGGTCTTACAGAAATCCTCGTTATAGTAGGTATTGTGATATTACTTTTTGGAGGTAAAAAAATTCCAGAATTAATGAAAGGTTTAGGAAGTGGAATCAAAGAATTCAAAAACGCTGCCAAAGACGATCAATCAACTCCTGCTGTTAAAAAAGAAGAGGAAGAAACAAAATAAGTATTTTATATACTGGTACAAAAAATCCCAAATTACATTAGTAGTTTGGGATTTTTTTATGCCTTTAAAAAGCTACTTATCTTGGAATTCTACAAGACCATCGTCAGCTGAATTCGCTTTCTATCTTCATCAACTTCAGTTACTTTAACATCAACGTGTTGGTGTAATTTTACTACTTCGTTCACGTCACTTACAAAACCAGCTTTTAGCTGTGAGATATGAACCAAACCACTTTCTTTGATTCCAATATCCACAAAACAACCAAAATTGGTAATGTTGTTCACAATTCCAGGTAAAATCATACCCGTTTTCAAATCTTTAATCGATTTCACATTAGCATCAAACTCAAAAACCTTAGCCGACTTTCTAGGGTCTAATCCAGGCTTTTCAAGCTCTTTAATGATATCTTTTAGGGTTAGTAAACCAATTTCAGGTGTAATATAGTTTTCAGCTTTAATAAGTGCTGTTTTTTCTTTATTAGCAATTAAATCATTTACCGAAATTTTTAGGTCTTTTGCCATCTTCTCTACAACTGCATAAGCTTCCGGATGTACAGCTGAATTATCCAAAGGATTCTTTGCATTGGAAATCCTAATAAATGCAGCACCTTGTTGATAGGCTTTCTCCCCTAAACGAGGTACTTTTTTAAGCTGTTTTCTATTTTCAAAAGGACCATTTTCAGAGCGGTATTGTACAATGTTTTCAGCCAGTTTCTCTCCTATTCCACTGACATAACTCAATAAATGTTTACTAGCAGTGTTGATATTAATACCAACAGAATTCACGCAACGAATTACCGTATTATCTAACTCTTCTTTTAATTTAGTTTGATCAACATCGTGTTGATATTGACCTACACCGATTGCTTTTGGGTCAATTTTAACCAACTCCGCCAAAGGATCTGACAGTCTTCTTCCGATAGAAACCGATCCACGAACGGTAACATCATAGTTTGGAAATTCTTCACGGGCTATTTTGGAAGCGGAATATACAGAAGCTCCTGCCTCAGAAACAATAAAAACCTGCAATGGTTTATCAAAAGCGATCTTCTTGATAAAGAATTCCGTTTCTCTTGATGCCGTTCCATTTCCAATAGAAATAGCGTCAATTTGATAGGCATTGACCATCGATCTAATTTTTTTAATCGCCATGGTTTCCTCATTTTGAGGTGCATGTGGATAAATGGTTTCATTGTATAACAAATCTCCTTTTTCATCTAAACATACTACTTTACAACCACTTCTAAATCCTGGATCGATAGCTAAAATTCGTTTTTCTCCCAAAGGAGGTGCTAATAACAACTGTCCTAAGTTGTTAGCAAAAACCTGAATGGAGTTGGCATCGGCTTTGGCTTTAGCTTCTTGTAAAGTCTCATTTCCAATGGCTGGATTCAGTAGTCGTTTGTAACTATCTTCTATAGCCAACTGTAAATGTGCTGTTGTACTATTTTGCTTTTTAATGATTATTTCGTCAATAATATCGTAGGCTTCATCAAGATCTACTTCCACTTTCATCTTTACAAAACCTTCATTTTCTGCACGAAGCATCGCTAATAAACGATGTGAAGGCGCTTTTGTAAGCGGCTCTTCCCAATCAAAATATTGACTAAATTTTTGAGCTCCTTCTTCTTCACTTTTCTTTTTTACAACTTTGGTTCCGATGGAAGCTTTTCGCTGATACAATCTTCGTAATTGTTTACGAACATAAATATTCTCGTTAATCCATTCCGCAATAATATCTCTTGCGCCTTGAATCGCTGCTTCTTCATTAATCACATAGTCATTTAGATATTGAGTTGAAACAAAATCAACATCAATTTCATTCTGAGACATGATCATCTTTGCCAATGGCTCTAAACCGAATTCACGTGCTACATCAGCTTTTGTTTTTTTCTTCTTTTTAAAAGGAAGATAAAAATCTTCTATTTCTTGTAAATCAAAACTTCGTTCGATTTTTTGTTTCAATTCCGGCGTAAGTGATTTTTGCTCTTCAATAGATTTTAAAATCGCTTCTTTACGTTTTACAATCGTTTCATACTCTTTTTGAAGTTTTGCAATTTGCTCAATTTGAACTTCATCCAGATTTCCAGTAGTATCTTTTCGATAACGAGAAATAAACGGAATCGTGCAATCTTCTTCTAATAATTGAACCGTTTTTTGAATGTTTACGGCTGCTGTTTGAACCGTTTTACTTATAAAATCTATATTAGTCATTCTCTAGTTTTAAGCTTGTAAATTTCGTTTTAAAATATTTAAGATAGAAATTAATAACTGTTATTTTCACTTCTTATTATGAAGTAATTCTTTAAATAAAAAGAATTACACCCTATGTTCATATTATAGAAATCACTATCCCAACAAAAAAATTTAGCAGCTCTCTATCCCTTTGCTACTAATTGAAATTATCTTCTAAATTGATTTATTTCGTCCCTTATTTATTAAATATTTGGGACGAAAAAACACCTACCATACAGTACCTTTAATAAATTTGACTTAAATAAATTAGTCTTAGACTCTATTCTCTTATAGGCAAAACTATAAGAAAATAAGTATTTTCAATGTTGGTTTGAATAATTACTTCTGAAGATCCATCATATTTCAAGGCTTTTTTTATATTTGAAATCCAGTTCCTCTACTTCTCATTAAGTTTAATTCTTTTTTTACTTCACTGTTAACATGGAGTCACTGAAGAGTAAAACCTGAATTGTAAACATCTCAAAAAAACAAATCTCATTTTTAACTTTAAAACATGAATATCTTACTAGTTTACTTACTATTAATAAATAGCACTGCCGTTATTCTGACTAGTTATGATAAATATTTAGCTGTGAAGGGTAAACGTAGAATTTCTGAAAACACGCTTTTTACATGTAGCTTTATTGGAGGTAGTATGGGGATGTTATTAGCGATGTTGCTTTTTAGACATAAAACTAGTAAAACTTCTTTTATTGTAAAGTTTGTACTTATTTTATTACTTCAAATTGCACTTCTCATTTTAAAATTAACTAATAAAATCTAAGTAATTAGTCCTGTTAATAAGATTAAAACTAGCTTCAGGATAGGCTTTTTCAAAAGCAACGGGTATTTTTACCTTTTTATTTTCATTCCATTTAAATTCAAATCCTTCTAGCTTATCTCCTCTTTCTTCTAACCAGTCCAATTCTTGTTGATCATAAGTTCTCCAGAAATAATTGTTTGTTTTAATCTTTAAATAATTCTGTTTTTTGATTCGTTCGTAAGCTAAATAATTCTCCCATAAATCACCTATGTCATTCCTTGAATCTAACTTATTAAAATTGTTAATAATAGCATTCCTTATACCATTATCATAAAAATACCAACGGCTAGATTTTACCACTTCTTTTCGCAAGTTTCTGCTGAATCCTTCAATTTTAAACAAAATAAAAACTTTTGATAGCAAATCTAAATAGTTTGAAACTGTATTTTTTGAAAGTTGTAATTGATTTGCCAATTCTTGTATTGAGACTTCTTTTCCAATCTGATAAGATATTAAACGTAACAAATCATAAATTTTATCTGCGTGTTTGATCCCCTCAAATACTAAAATATCCTTTAATAAATAAGAATTAATAATTTCAAAAAGATACTCTTTTTTATCTTCCCAACTCTCATATTGAACTAACTCAGGATATCCTCCAAAAAGTAATCTTTCCTCTAAATTTTCAATAGTTTGTCTATAATTTTCATTTTCAGAATATTCGATTTGTGCCAATGGAAACAGGTAAATAGTATTTTTCCTTCCCACCAATGGTTCTCCCAATTTATTACTTAAATCAAACATAGAAGAACCTGTAGCAATGATTTTAATTCCATCGATTGTATCCACAATCAATTTTAATATTTGGCCAATTTCTGGAATATTTTGAGCCTCATCAATTACTAATAAATCAATATTATTTAGAAGTCTTTTGTAGTTATTAACAGAGCGTTCTTTAAGTAAATCAATATCATTAATATCTTCTCCATTGAGTTGTAAGTAACTTTCAAATGGAATATCCTTTAAATAATTTTTAATTAATTCTGTTTTACCAACTCGCCTAGCTCCGAGTAAAATCAATACCTTGTTTGAAATTATCTTCTTCTTAAACTCTTGTAATACAGCTCTTTTTAAATACTTTTTCATTCTATCATTGTTTAGAATTACTTTACAAAGATACTTTAAAAATGTTAATTCAGTCAGTACGTTGATCAAATTTATGTAAATTCAGTCAGTACGTTGATCAAATTTACGTAAATTCAGTCAATGAATTGACTGAATTTACATTTATGACCACAAAAAAACCGGATGAATTTATAAAATCCGTCCGGTTTATTAACTTAATTTGGTGTTAAACACCTCTTTTTATTGACAAGCAATTTTACTTACTCTATTTTGATGCCTTCCACCTTCAAATGCTGTAGCTAAAAATGTTTCTACTATTTCTACTGCTTGTGGAATCGATGTATAACGTGCTGGAATACTAACAATGTTAGCATCATTATGTAAACGTGTTAAATACGCAATTTCTTTAGTCCAACATAAACCCGCTCTTACTTTCGGATGTTTGTTAACTGTCATGGCAATTCCGTTTCCACTTCCGCAGATAACAATACCAAAATCAGCTTTACCTTCCGATACATCTGTAGCAACAGGATGACCAAAATCAGGATAATCAACAGAGTCTTCTGAATCTGTACCATAATTGGTTACTTCATATCCTTTTGCTTTAAGCATCGCAACAATTGCTTTTTTGTAATCTGGTCCTGCGTGGTCGTTTCCTATTGAAATTTTCATTATAAATACTATTAAGTTGTGTTTTGCAAATTTAACCAAAGAATTGCTTAGCAAAGCACGAATTCTAAAAAACTTAGTTTTGAATTACATGAATCACTAATCTTTTGTTATTTTTTAATTTTTCTATTCCAATTAATAACAACCATTTCAAAAAAGTCTACTTCCCTACCTTATAGATTCTACTACTATTTCGGTTAATCTTAGTTACCTATTAACAAAAATTAGTAAGCAATACCTTTATTGGCTTTACTTAAAATCATCCTGATTATATACGCTAAAAATAAGCTTTTATAACTCATTTTATATCAATAACTTAGAGTTATTAACAATTCTGATAACTCTATAATTAGCTGACTATCAATTAGAAATAATCATTTTTTTTGTTAAAATTTTATATTGTTAATAGCAAAAGCTAACTCGTTGATATTCAATTAACCTTAAGTTAACATTATTTGTTAATAAGTTCGGATAGAATATTAGAAGTTTTTTTTGGTTGTGTCGAAAAAAAACCTAATCCAAAACCTGAATGAAATAACCTAGAAAAGTTTGATGAATTTTTAGAAAAGTTATTAAGATCAAAAACTACATTTTCAACATAAATCGAGTTATGAAGTTATCTACAAAATGAATTCATTTTAGGTTGTTAACCAATGTTAATTAAAATATAAAAAGTCTTAGAAACTAATCCTTTAACTCAATATAAGTATGTTGATAACTCAATATAACTAACCAAAACTTCATTTCAATACATTTAAAAATAAAATTATTGGACATATTAACAAGCTATAATAACAACCAAAAATTAATTTAATTTAAATTTTTCTTTTTGTTGTATTTAATATATGTTGACAACTTTGAAAGATTAAAAGGAAAATTTATTTTTTGAAAAGGATAAAAGAAAGAGTTTAAACGATTTTAAGTGGATTGTTCAATTGATCAAGAATTTCTTGAACTTGTTCGAAATCGTTTGGATGAACTCTGAGTTTAAGTCCACCCAGGGCTGTGGTATACAATGGGACGACCGCTAAGGTCATTTCGTTCTCAAAATAATAAGGAATCTCTTCTTGTTCTAGTAAGTGCTTAAGAACAACGGTTTCGTGCAAATAATTGAATATTGCAATGGTTTTAAAGCTTTCCATATTGGGTCTTTCTGTAAATATACGAAGTTATATTTTTAATAATTCTAATTGTTAAAATCTATTATCTGATATCTTATTTGTAATTTTAAACCTTTAAGAAAAGATATATGAGTAAGAAAATTAGAAAGCCGATAAAAAAAGAGAGTGATTTCTCAAGTAAAATCCTAAAAATTTTATCGCAAAGTCCTAATAAATCATTTAATTACAAACAAATAGGAGCGAAGCTAGAACTGGATGATACCAGTAGTAGAAATCAAATTATAAAAGATTTGAAAATTTTAGCAGCTTCCAAAAAGATCATTGAATCGGAGCCTGGCAAGTATTTAGTAAAAGCTATTAGCCAGGATTACTATGAAGGAACAATTGATATGACCAGTAGAAAAACGGCTTATTTTATTTGTCCTGATTTTACAGAAGACGTATTTATTCCGACCAATAATTTGAATCGTGCATTAGATAAAGACAAAGTAAAAGTTTACGTTTATAACAGAAGAAAAGGAAAAAGACCTGAAGGTGAAGTAATTGAGGTTATAGAAAGAAATAAAACCGAGTTTGTTGGTGTTATTGATATTCAAGCCAACTTTGCTTTTGTCTCTACAGCAAATCCTAAGATGTACACCGATATTTTTATTCCTAAGGATAAAATAGGAGAAGCAGAAAACGGTGATGTAGTGTTAGTTACTATTGAAGATTGGCCAAAGAGAGCCGATAGTCCTTTTGGTTCTGTGATTAGAGTTTTAGGTAAACCAGGGGAACACAATACAGAAATCCATGCCATTTTAGCGGAGTATGGTCTACCATCTGATTTTCCAACAGAAGTAGAGGTTTATGCACAAAAAATAGATACCTCAATTCAGGAGTCTGAAATTGCCAAACGTCGTGATATGCGTGATACGCTTACCTTTACGATTGATCCAAAAGATGCCAAAGATTTTGATGATGCATTGTCTTTCAAAAAGTTAGAGAATGGAAACTATGAGATTGGAATTCATATTGCAGACGTTTCTTATTATCTAGAGGAAGGTACAATCTTAGATGATGAAGCCTATCAACGTGCTACTTCCGTTTATTTAGTGGATAGAGTAGTACCAATGCTTCCAGAAGTGTTATCTAATTTTGCTTGTTCATTACGTCCTAATGAAGAAAAATACACTTTTTCGGCCATTTTTGAAGTTTCAGAAAACGCACAAGTGATTAACCAATGGTTTGGTCGAACAGTAATTTACTCTGATCAGCGATTTGCTTATGAAGAAGCGCAGTATATTATTGAAACAAAAGACAATACAATTCCAGAGGATATTTCCATTACTGGGGAAGTCTATGTAGTGTCAGATGAAATTACCAATGCCACTTTAAAATTAGATGAATTAGCCAAGATTTTAAGAAAGAAAAGAATGGCCAATGGTGCTATTTCTTTTGATAAAGTGGAAGTAAAATTTAATCTGGATGCAGAAGGCGAGCCAGAGGGAGTATATTTTAAAGTTTCAAAAGATGCGAATCATTTGATTGAAGAATTCATGCTTTTGGCCAATAGAAAAGTGGCAGAATATATCGGAAAACAAAAGAAAACATTCGTTTATAGAATTCACGATGAGCCAAATGAAGATAAGTTAATTGCGATGCAAAGTCTTATTGCAAAATTTGGTTACAAAATTGATTTTAGAAACAAAGCAGATATTTCCAAATCATTAAATGCCTTAATGGAAGAGGTTAATGGTAAAAAAGAGCAAAATTTAATTGATACTCTGGCCATTAGAAGTATGAGTAAAGCCAAATATTCGACTGATAATATTGGTCATTATGGTTTAGCCTTTGATTACTATAGCCATTTTACCTCACCAATTCGTCGTTATCCTGATGTAATGGTACATCGTTTGTTACAATATTATCTTGATGGAGGTAAATCCGTAGATGAAGAAACTTATGAAACCAAATGTTTACATTGTTCGACTATGGAAGGTTTAGCGACCAATGCAGAACGTGATAGTATTAAATACATGCAGGTTAAATACATGCAGGATCATAAAGAACAAGAGTTCTTGGGTGTTATTTCTGGAGTTACCGAATGGGGAATTTATGTAGAGATAATCGAAAATAAATGTGAAGGTATGGTAAGAATCAGAGAGATAAAAGATGATTATTATACGTTCGATGAAAAACAGTATGCCTTAGTGGGTGCTACCTCAGATAAGATTTTGCAATTAGGTGATGAGATTTACGTTAAAGTAAAAAATGCTGATTTAGTGAAAAAACAATTGGATTTTCATTTTTTAAGAAGAGCAGAGTAAGTATTAATTAAAAAATAAAAGTATGAAAAAGTTATTTATAGGAGTTGCCATTTTATTTGTTCAATTATCATTTAGTCAGGTTACTAAAACATTAGGCGACTTTGATTCGGTTAAAGTTTTTGATAAATTAAGTGTAAAGTTAGTTCAATCATCGGAGAATAAGATTGTGATTAAAGGGGCACGTGAATCAGAATTGGAAGTGGTTAATAAACAAGGATTATTAAAATTAAGAATGCCTTTTCCTAAGTTATTATCAGGAGAAGATCTTGATATTACAGTATATTACAAACATTTAGAATTGATTGATGTCAATGAAGGTGCTGCTGTTAGCAGTAAGGAAACCATTAAAGCAACGGTTTTTAAAGTTAGTGCTCAAGAAGGGGGAACCATCAATGTGGATTTAAATGTTGATAAACTAAATGTAAGTTCTGTTTCAGGTGGTTCTATTACTTTAACAGGTAAAGCGGATAATCTAGATGCAGGTTTAGGTGCAGGTGGATTTCTTTTTGCGAGTAAACTAATGACTTCTCAAACTAAAGTAAGCGTTTCTGCGGGAGGAAAAGCAGAAGTGAATGCTTCTACCCTTGTTGATGCAAAAGTGAGCGCAGGAGGCTCTATTTACATTCATGGTAAACCAAAACAAATTAACCAAAAGACGGTTTTCGGAGGGAAAATTGTAGAGGTAAAATAAACAAATCTGATTTTTAATGATAAATGATATTTTAGCTGGACTACCATGGGGTCTTTTTTTAAGTTTTATGGTAGGTCCAGTATTTTTTATACTACTTGAAACCAGTATTACAAAGGGATTTAGAGCTGCTTTAGTTTTTGATTTAGGTGTAGTGCTAGGCGATGTTTTTTTTATAGCCATTGCTTATTTGGGAAGTTATCGGTTGATTCAAAATTTAAAGGATAAACCGGCTCTTTTTATTTTCGGAGGTATTATTATGCTGGCTTACGGTTTGATTTCTTTTGTAAAATTAAAAAAAGAAGAAAAAATCAATACCGAAGAAATTGATCGAGATATTATCAAAAGAAACTACGGAAGTTTGTTTGTAAAAGGCTTTTTATTGAACGTTATTAACATTGGTGTACTTGGTTTTTGGTTGGCAGTTATTATCTCTGTAGGACCAAAATTAGAGATGCAAAATACAAGAATGTTTACCTTTTTTACGGCAGTTATTGTTACTTATTTGGTGGTGGATTGTATTAAAATACTATTAGCTAAACAATTAAAATCAAAGATGACACCTAGTAATATCCTAAAGATCAAAAAAGGGATTAGTGTTGTTTTAATGGTTTTTGGATTTGTTTTGATGATCCAAGGCTGGTTTCCAAAAGAAAAGGAAATGGTTAAAAATGCTTTTGAGAAGATTGATAAGTAGTTGTTAACAACTCTGGAACTATAAGTAAAGCCTCTGTATTCAGGGGCTTTTTATTGGTTTAATTTCAATGGTCTACAACGGAAGAAATGTGATTTTAAAAGGACTGCTAATTTTTTTAAAATGAAGCAAAAAAAAAGAGATACATTGCTGTATCTCTTTTGGAGGCATCGTCCGGATTCGAACCGGAGTAGGAGCTTTTGCAGAGCCCAGCCTAGCCGCTCGGCCACGACGCCGTAGTTGAACGGATGGCAAAAGTAACTAATATCTTTAAAATTCAAAACTTTAAAGCGAACTATTTTTAAAATTTTTGCAATATTTTTCTTTTCAACTGTTGTTTTAAAATCAAAGTTACCTTCTAACTTCGGTCATTTTTATAGTAACTGATTCAACATCACCACCAATAGGAGGATTTACTTTAGAAACCCAAACAGTTGTTTTTTCTATGGAAGTTATTTCTGCTAATACACGAATATTGATTCTTTTTGCCACATGTTCTAGCAAATGAGAACGAATAGCCATTTCTTCAGTAACAATTTTGTTTAAATGGACGTAATCTACAGTATCGGATAAGTGATCTGTTTGTGCTGACTTTTGCAAATTGGTTTTGATTTTTAAATCTACTGTATAATCAGATCCAATTTTTCCTTCTTCAATTAAACAGCCGTGGTATGAAAAAGTTCTGATGTTTTTTAATTTTATAACTCCCATTTCTAATGTTATTTTAGTTTAAAATTTCAGGTTTAATGCTACTTAAATAACTTTAAATCTGAAACCTAAAAACCTTTTTTTTATCTTTGCTAAAATTACTATAAAATAATGGCATCAGAAGAGAAATCACTCAATTTTATTGAACAAATCATAGAAGAAGATTTAAAATCAGGTCTATCAAAAAATAAGCTTCATTTTCGTTTTCCACCAGAACCAAATGGTTATCTACATATTGGTCACGCCAGTTCTATTGCGTTAAATTTTGGTTTAGGAATGGATTATCAATCTCCTGTGAATTTGCGTTTTGATGACACCAATCCTGAAAAAGAAGAGCAAGAGTTTGTAGATGCAATTAAAAAAGATGTGGAATGGCTAGGTTATTCTTGGTCTGAAGAACGTTATGCTTCTGATTATTTCCAACAACTTTACGATTGGGCAGTTTTATTGATAAAAAAAGATAAAGCCTATGTGGATAGTCAATCATCTGAAGATATGGCTATTCAAAAAGGAACTCCATCAACAACAGGTACAGATAGTCCATATAGAAGTCGTTCAGTTGAAGAAAATTTAGACTTATTTGAAAGAATGAGGAAGGGTGAATTTGAGGCTGGTACCCATATTTTACGTGCAAAAATAGACATGAAATCAACCAATATGTTGATGCGTGATCCTATTATGTATCGAATTTTACATAAAGAGCACCATAGAACAGGAGATGCCTGGAAAATTTATCCAATGTACGACTGGGCTCATGGTCAAAGTGATTACTTAGAAGGTATTTCGCATTCATTTTGTACACTAGAATTTTTACCACACCGTGAATTATACGATTGGTTTTTAGATCAAATTATAGGCGATGAAAAGTTACGTCCAAAGCAAAGAGAATTTGCAAGACGAAACCTTTCCCATACGGTTGTTAGTAAAAGAAAATTACAGCAATTAGTTAAAGAACAACATGTTAATGGATGGGATGATCCTAGAATGTCTACTATTTCTGGATTGAGAAGAAGGGGATATACAGCAACGTCATTGCGTAATTTTGCCAATACAATTGGTATTGCAAAACGTGATAATTTAATCAATGTTTCTGTTTTAGAGTTTTGTATCCGTGAAGATTTAAATAAAATTGCACCTCGTGTAATGGCTGTTTTAGATCCAGTGAAATTGGTAATTACCAATTATGAGCAGGGAAAAGAAGAGTGGCTTGAAGCTGAGAATAACCAGGAAGATGAAGCTGCTGGATTTAGAAAAGTGCCTTTCTCAAGAGAATTATATATTGAAAGAGAAGACTTTTTGGAAGAGGCTCCTGCTAAATTTTTCCGTTTAACTTTAGGTAAAGAAGTTCGTCTTAAAAATGCCTACATCATCAAAGGAGAAAGTGTTGTAAGAGATAATGAAGGTAATATTACAGAAATTCATGCTACTTATGATACCGATTCTTTAAGCGGTAGCGGTACGGAAGCTAGTCAAAGAAAAGTTTCTGGAACTTTGCATTGGGTTTCTATAGCACACGCTATTGAAGCTGAAGTTCGTATGTATGATCGTTTGTTTACCGATGAGGCACCAGATAGTTATAAAGATAAAAATTTCTTGGATTTTGTAAACCCAAATTCATTAGAAATTATAAAAGGTTTTGTTGAACCAAGTTTGGCTACAGCTGAAAATGAAGATAAGTTTCAGTTTCAACGTTTGGGTTATTTTACTGTTGATAAAGATTCAACTACTTCAAAATTAGTCTTTAATAAAACAGTTGGTTTGAAAGATGCTTGGGAAGAAAAAGGTAAAAAGGAAGAGAATAGCATCAACAATTCTTTGAAAGATATCAATAAATATTTCAAGACAGAAAGTAAAGCAGATCGTATTGCAATTGAAAGTGCAATAGGGGAGAACATCAAAAATATTTCTAGCTTTTCGCTATTACAGAATGCATTAAAGAAAAACATCAACAATAATAAGAGTTCATTATTGTTTGCTCAATTTATTCTGAAGTATTCTATTTTGAAATCGGGTGATTTTGAAGAAGAGGACATTAAAAAATTATATACGATGTCCTTAAGAAGTGAATCTACCTATGTTCGTTCTAAAGCACTTTTGAATTTAAGAGATTTAGAAAATGAAAGTTTTAGAAAGCTGTTTGATGAGGATATTTTAAAATTGTATTCAAATCCAATAAAAAATGCTTCTGAAAGAGAAATTGAGATTCTATCAGAAATGGTTAAAAAATAAGATCAATATTATTTATTAAAAGCGCTTTTATAAGCGCTTTTTTTTATTATTTAGTTTTTCTATTGAAATAGTTTTTTTAATAAATATTTTAGATTAAAAATCACCTCTATATTTCGTTTTTAAGACAATTTTTAGGTTCTTTGATGTCTTTTACTCTCTTTTAAAAAATCATTTAATAGCGCTTTTAATTTTGCTTTTTGGCTTCATTTACCCATGTTTTTTGTCTCAACAACCATAATTAGTTTGCAAGACCATTATTTTTAAGTTTTGTAGCCTATTGCGGTAGAAATGTAGGTGTACTGCTTTTTAAAAGGAGTGAGTAATTTATTAAATCAGTTTTATCGATCATAATCATTTTAACAACTGATTTTGATAATGATAGCTAATATTTATTAATATTTAATTTTTAATAAATATTTTAGATTAAAAACAAGCTTTGTAGGCTGTTTTTAAGCGAGGTTTTTATTTCTTATGGCTCGTAAATCATCTTTTTAAAAATAATTAATTTAAAGTCCTTATTTTAGTTTTTTTCCTTTTTTAGTGATTTTGAGTCCCTATTTCATTATAAAATGTAAAGGCTTTATGACCTTCGAACTGTTTTTATTATTTGGCTGTTTTTATAAATGTGTTATTTTATAGTATCAATTTTATTGATGTAAAAATAAAATGGATATGATTTTTACTATTATAGATTAAATTGATTATAAATTATTTTTATATAGTTTAAGTAGATTAAAAACAAGGCTCATAAGTTTGATTTAAGCTACTATTTATATTTGAGCAACTCATTAATCATCTTTTGTATTATTGTTAATTTGAAGGCTTTATTTTTATTTTTACTATCGTTTTGCTTAGTTTAACGGGTTATTAACATACAATTGTTTATAAAGATAGTATTTTTATGAAACAGTCAAATTGGAAACGTAAAGTGGACTATTTTAAAAAGCTGACGTAAGAACTTAAACTGGGTTTTTCTAAAACGTTGAAATGTATATTTTTTGTTTTAGTTAAAATTCTAAACAACTGTTCTTAAAAGTGATTTTATGTTCAAATTCAAATTGTGATTTTATTTGTAAATTATTTTATTAAAAAATTGATGCAAGTACATTTCATAATATTGTCATTTCATAAAATTGTTTTTTCGCATTCTTAAAGTTTTGATTTTCATTTTGACGAAATGAATTTTTAATTTTTAATTTATTCTTATGAAAACTATATTTTTTACGCTATCGATTTTATTTGTTAATATCGGAATTGCTCAAACTCATCTCATTTCGAAACACAATGGGGAAGAGGTTGCTGCTAATTTTATCAGAAGTGAAAATGATTTGATTTATTATGCTTTGCCACAAAGTGGGAAAGAACATAAAATTAGTAAATATGCTGTTTCACAGTTAACTAATAAACAAACCAATCAAATTCAAAAAGTATCTGATAAGATCGTAGTGGATTCAAAAGCAGATTATAAAGTAGTGAGAGTTTTATCTCAAGACAAAATGATTGGTTTGAAAAAAGTGAATAATTTTAATGGTGTTGCTACTAAAACTAAAGGGGATTCTAAACTCGCTCAGCAGAATCATACCGCTATGCGCATCAAAATGCAAGCTGCCTCTAATGGTTATCCTTTTGTAAGCATTGACCAGAGACCGGATGGTAAATATGAAGCTGTTGCTTATATGTATTAAATTTAGGGTTAAATTTTTGTAAATAACGTTCATTCAGTATTTTATAATTTTAAAAAAGTGTATCTTTATTAATCATTTAAATTTTATAACTATGTCAAAAAACATAAATACTATAGCGGCCATTTTAGCTGGTGCAGCGGTAGGAGCAGGGATTGGAATTTTATTTGCTCCAGATAAAGGATCGAGAACTCGTGCAAAACTGAAAGAAGGTTTAGATGATGCCAAACACAATTTAAAAGATTCCTTAGAGGCTGGCTCTGAAGTACTTCGAGAGAAGTTTTTTCATGCAAAGGGTAATCTTGATGGGACTTATGATGAATTGCTTTCCAATATGAGTCATAAAACGGAAGATGTTATCACTTTTTTAGAATCAAAATTAGCTGATTTAAAAGCGCATAACGCTAAACTTCAGAAATAAGACAGTAGTAGCACAAAGCTCAATTTGATTTTATAGTTGTTTTTAAGTTATTTTAAGTATATTTAAAAGAAGCAAAAACTCAATTATTTTATCTGGAGTTTTGTGCTTCTTTTTTTAATTAAAATTACAACTATGGCTTTTGAAGAATTAAAAGAAAATACTGAAAGTATTCAAGATCAGGCTAAAGTATACCTAGATAGTCATTTAGCTTATTATAAGCTTTGGGGATTTAAGGTTGCCATGAAATCGACAACATTAATTTTTAAGTTTACCTTGATTTTAGTTTGTTTCTGTATGGTTTTGCTTTTTGGATCCTTTGCCGCAGCTTATGCCTTTAGCGCTTATTTTGGAAGTTTTACTTTGGGATTTTTAACAGTAGGAGGGATATACTTGGTGTTGACCATTTCACTTTTCTTTATTAAAGAGAAATTTGTTGAAGGCCCGATATTGGAAAAATTTTCAGAAATCTTTTTTAATGATTAATTATGGAAACTAAGAAATATTCATCGTATGCTGAGATTGAGAGAGATTTAGAAGTATTGAAATTACAGAAAGAAATTAATTATCATAAATTAGTATTGACTGTAAAACAAACGAAGGAGAGTCTTACTCCTCATTCGATTGTAAATGGATTCGTATCTTCCTATAAAGATTACTTTTCTAATTCGTATGGTAAGATCTTACAAAGTGTTTTACCTTACGTTATTAGTTGGTTTATAAACAAAAAAAGAGGCTAAGCCTCTTTTTTGTTTATATATAGATTATTCTTTTACTTCAGGTTGAATATCATCTTCGTAACCTGATTGTGGTTCAATAGGTTTTGGTTTGACTACCTTTTTATTGTTTTTCTTCATCATTTCACCAACTTGATTGGAGGCTGTAAAGGAGGCTACCATATTGTTCAACATATCACTTCCAGCTTGTGGAGAATTAGGTAATAATATTAAGTTTGAATTGGCATCTGCACCGATAGCTTGTAAGGTATCATAATGTTGTGTAACCACGATTAAAGCTGATGCTTCTTGTGAATTGATACCCACATTGTTTAATACTTCAACACTTTCGACTAAACCTCTAGCGATTTCACGACGTTGATCTGCTATACCTTGACCTTGTAGACGTTTGCTTTCCGCTTCCGCTTTTGCTTTAGCTACGATTCTGATTCTTGAACTCTCTGCTTCAAATTCCGCTGCGGTTTTCTCTCTGTCAGCAGCATTAATTCTGTTCATCGCATTTTTTACCTGAATATCTGGATCAATATCCGTTACTAAAGTATTGATGATATCATAACCATAAGTGGTCATGGCTTCGTTTAGTTCTCTTTTTACAGCGATAGCGATATCATCTTTTCTTTCAAAAACATCATCCAATTTTAGTTTAGGAACTTCAGCACGCACTACGTCAAAAACGTAAGCTGTAATCTGATCGTGTGGATATTCTAATTTATAAAAAGCATCATATACTTTTTCTTGAATCACTTTAAATTGTACCGAAACTTTCATTTTAATAAAAACGTTGTCTTTAGTTTTGGTTTCGATGATGACGTCTAACTGTTGGATTTTTAAGTTTACACGTCCGGCCAATCGGTCAACTAAAGGAATTTTTAACTGTAATCCTGAATTTCTTACGCTTAAGAATTTTCCGAATCTTTCAATAACAACAGACGACTGTTGTTTCACTGTAAAAAAAGAAGACATCAAAATAAATAATCCGAAGACTATTAGAATAATAAATGCTGTACCCATGGTGTTATTAATTTAGTTTTATGATCTGGTAAATTACGAAAATTCCTCCAATTTTAAATTGTAATCCATAAAAAAACGCTAAGGACATTTTGTAGTGTCTCTTAGCGTTTATGGAGTGACTTTTAATCTTGAGCTTGGATTATAAAGTAGCTATGGCTTTTTGAATTCTGGATATTGTTTCCTGTTTTCCAATAATTTCCACAATATCAAATAGGTGAGGACCTTTTAAGGCTCCAACCAAACTCAATCGAAAGGGTTGCATTACTTTACCCATTCCAATTTCATTTTTGGTTAACCAATCTTTTACTATTGTTTCGATAGTGACGGAAGTGAAATCTTCTATATTTTCTAAAACGGAAATCAACTCTTGCATTAGTGTTGGTGTTTCTTCTTTCCAGTTTTTAGTTGCTTTTTCATCGTAAGCAGTGGGTGCCTGGAAAAAGAAATCCGTTAAATCCCAAAATTCAGATACAAAATGAGCTCTTTCTTTGATTAATGAAACAATTCTTGTTGTGGTTTCTATTGGTGTAGAAAATCCTTTTGCAGTAAGAATAGGAGCGAAGCTCTGGGCTAAATCTGCATCATTTTGTTTGATCAAATATTGGTGATTGAACCATTTGTTTTTCTCTGGATCAAATTTTGCGCCTGATTTATGTACTCTGTTTAAGTCAAAAGAAGCTACTAATTCTTCCAAAGAGAATAATTCTTTTTCCGTTCCATCATTCCATCCTAATAAAGCAAGGAAATTGATGACAGCTTCAGGGAAAAATCCATTTTCTCTATAACCGGAGGAAACGGCTTCTGCTGTTGTCCATTCTAGAGGAAATACTGGGAAACCTAATTTATCTCCATCTCTTTTTGATAGTTTTCCATTTCCAATTGGTTTTAAAATCAAAGGTAAATGGGCAAATTCTGGAGCGTCCCAACCAAAAGCTCTGTATAATAGAACATGTAAAGGCATAGAAGGCAACCATTCTTCACCACGTATTACATGTGAAGTTTCCATTAAATGATCATCCACAATATTGGCTAAGTGATACGTTGGCATACCATCACTTTTAAATAAAACTTTATCATCTAAAAGATTGGTTTCAAATTTTACATCGCCACGAATAATATCTTTTAAATGTAAAGTTTCATCCACTGGGGTTTTGAAACGAATCACATAATGTTCTCCATTGGCAATTCTATTAGCAGTTTCCTCTGGAGAAATAACTAAAGAGGTATCTAACTTTTCACGATTGTGATGATTGTATATAAAAGTTTTTCCTTCGGCTTCATGTTGTTTTCTATGTGCGTCTAATGCTTCTGGAGTATCAAAAGCATAATAGGCCCAGTTAGAATTGATCAATTGATCAGCATATTGTTGGTATAAATGTTTTCGGTCGCTTTGTCTGTATGGACCAAATTTTTCATTTTTACCAACGGTTTCATCAGGAGCTATTCCTAACCATTCTAGGGCTTCCATGATATAAGCCTCTGCACCGGGAACAAAACGAGTTTGATCGGTATCTTCTATTCGTAAATAAAAAACACCATTGTTTTTTTTGGCAAATAAATAATTAAATAAGGCAGTACGAACTCCGCCAATATGTAAAGGTCCTGTAGGACTTGGTGCAAAACGCACACGAACTTGCTTTGACATTTGTTTAAATTTTGGTGCAAAGATACGTTTTATGATTTTAGATTTAAGAATGTTGATTTTAGATTTTACCGAGATGAGTTTAAATAGGTTGAACGCGTTGTTAGTTAAAAAGATATTATTATAATTAGTACATTTATGGGTTATAAGTAAAACAGATTCATTTTGAAAACAACATCTGCTATATATCTAAAGCTAGAGGCATTTATTAAAAAATATTATACAAACGAATTGATAAAAGGAGTAATTCTTTTTACAGGTTTTGGATTGTTGTACTTTTTGCTGACGCTTTTTGTGGAGTACTTTCTTTGGTTAAAACCCTTTGGAAGGGCCTTGCTATTTTGGGTTTTCGTAGGCGTTGAAGTTTTCTTGTTTTTTCGTTTTATTTTGTTTCCGATTTTCAAGCTTTTCAAACTTCAACGTGGTATAGATTACAACGAGGCCTCTGCTATTATTGGGAATCATTTTACAGAGGTACGAGATAAACTGACAAATTTTTTGCAATTGTCTGCCGCTGAAAGTTCATCTGATAATTCAGAATTAATGTTGGCCTCGATAGAACAAAAAGCCAAATCGTTGCAACCAATTCCGTTTACCAATGCCATTAACTTTAGTGCGAATCGAAAATATGTACCGTTAGCACTTATTCCATTATTACTTTTTGGTGTATTTTATATTTCTGGAAATAGCAATATTATATCGCAAAGTTTAAATAGGGTGGTACATTTTAATGCTTCATTTCTACCTCCAGCTCCGTTTAAATTTGTGGTTTTGAACAACAATTTACAAACAGAACAGAATAGAGATTTTGTGATCAAAATTGAATCAGTTGGAAAAGTAGTGCCTGAGAATGTCATGATTCATATTGGGGATGAGAGTTATTTTATGGAATCGTCTCAAACAGGGAAGTTTGAATTTAAAATTGAGAAGCCCATTAGTAATGTTGAATTTTCCTTTGAAGCCAATAGTGTCACATCGGATCAATATGTGCTAAAAGTGGTCACTGTTCCCTCTATTGCAAATTTTGAAATGGTCTTAAATTTTCCTTCTTATCTTAAAAGAAAAGGTGAAACTGTTCAAGGAACAGGGAATGCTATTGTACCAGAAGGTACGTTGGTGACTTGGAAAATGAAGACGCAATCTACCCAAGAAATTGTTTGGAAGGATGAAAAAGGTAGTTTTCAGTTTAAAAAGGCTGATAATGAGTTTAAATTGAGTAAAAATATAGTACAAAACACAGATTATCAAATTCTTACCTCTAATAACAAGGTTAAAAACTACGAAAAGTTAGGGTATCAGTTGGCGGTAATCAAAGATCAGCATCCAACGATCAATGTGACCCCTGCACCAGATAGTTTAAAGCTGGATAAAAATTATGTTTTAGGAAGAGTGGGAGATGATTATGGCCTGTCTAAGTTACAAGTGGTGTATTACGAACGCGGTAAACCTGGTACTGTCAAACGTGGAACAATTGCTGTTAAGCAGGGAGTGTTTGATCAGTTTGTTTTTAACTTTCCCAGTAATTTAGTGGTGGTGGAAGGGGTATCATATGAATACTATTTTGAGATTTATGACAATGATGCGCCTCATCATTTTAAAAGTACAAAGTCTTCTGTTTTTTCAGATCGAGTAGCGACCTCGGATGAAATTCAGGATGTCGAGTTACAGCAACAAAGTGGTAATATTAATAGTCTAGAAAAATCTTTAAAGAATCAGAAGAAGCAGTTTTCGGAAATGGATAAGATTCAGAATACAGGTAAAGAAAAGGAAAATTTGGAGTTCAAAGATCAGCAGAAAATTAATGATTTCATCAAGCGTCAGAAACAGCAGGACGAGTTGATGAAACAATTTGCGGAGAAAATGAATCAGAATTTAGACAAGTTTAAAACTGAGAAAAAAGATAAAACGGCTGATGATTTACAAAAGCGTTTGGATAATGCGGACAAAGATTTGGAGAAGAATGAAAAGCTTTTAGATGAATTAAAGAATTTAAATGATAAATTAAATAGTGAAGATTTGTTTGATAAGATGGAAAAATTTAAACAAATCAGTAAAAATCAATCGCGTAACTTAGAACAATTGGTCGAGTTAACCAAGCGTTTTTATGTGTCTAAGAAAGCAGAACAAGTTGCTGAAAAATTGGATAAACTTGCCGATAAACAGGAAAGCCTTTCGAATAAAGAAAAGGAGAATACCTCGGATAAGCAAGATGAAATCAACAAGGAATTTGATAAAATTCAAGAGGATCTTAAAGATTTGAAAGAAGAAAATAAGACATTGAAAAATCCATTAGATATTCCTGCTGATGCCGCAAAGGAGAAAGAGGTGAAGGATGATCTGCAAAAAGCTGCTGAAGAATTGAGCAAAAAGAATACTGCTTCGGCTAAACCAAAACAGAAGAATGCTGCAAAGAAAATGAAAGGCATGGCAGATAAAATGCAAGCAAGTATGGAAGGTGGAGATCAAGAACAACTAGAGGAAGACGTGGCGATGTTGCGACAGATATTAGATAATCTTTTGGCTTTTTCATTGTCTGAGGAAGATGTTATGAAACAATTTAAATCTATGAAGTTGGGTTCTTCAGCCTATACTAAGAATATTAAAATACAGCAAAATTTAAAGCAGCAATTTAAATATGTAGACGATAGTTTGTTTGCTTTATCATTGCGTAACCCTAAAGTTGCGGAGGAAGTAACGAAAGAAATAGGTAATGTGCAATACAATATTGATAAGGCAATAGAAGTTTTAACAGATGTTCAGATTCCAAAAGGAGTTTCACACCAACAATATGCTGTCTCTTCTGCTAATAAGCTTGCTGATTTTTTGAGTGATTTATTGAACAATATGCAGATGGCAATGTCCAAACCTGGAGCGGGTAAACCAAAACCAAGAGATGGTCAAGGCATGCAATTACCAGATATTATTAAAAAGCAGAAAGGTTTAGGTGATAAGATGAAGGCAGGTATGAAAGATGGGGAGAAACCTGGTGAGGGACAAAACGGAAAGAATGGTCAAGGCAAGGATGGAGATGGAAAACAAGGTCAAGGAGATAAAAAGGGTGGTAATGGAAAAGAGGGTAATGATGGAGAAGGGGATGCTGAGGCTATCATGGAAATTTATAAAGAACAGGTAAAACTTCGTGAAGCGTTACAAAAGGAATTGACTAAGCAAGGTTTAGATTCTCAAGGAAAGGGAGTTTTGGATCAAATGAAACAATCAGAAAAGCAACTTTTAAATAAGGGATTTAAGAATGAAAACCTGCAAAGGATCTTAAATATTCAACAAGAATTATTGAAATTAAACAATGCTGTTCAAGAACAGGGCCAAGATACTAAACGCCAATCTGAAAGCAATAAAACGAATTTTACTAATAGAGCTAATGCATTACCGAATTCATTGGTGGATTATTTAAACAGTGTAGAGATTTTAAACAGACAATCACTACCTTTGCGCTCAAATTTTAACCAAAAGGTTCAAGAATATTTTAATAAAAAATGATCAATTTTAATTACGAATCGGAATTTACACTAGAGAACGAAGAAGCCTTTGCTGAATGGTTGAGTAGTGTAATTGTTTCAGAGAATAAAAACGAAGGTGAAATAAATTATATTTTTTGTGATGATGAATATCTTCATAAGATTAATGTAGAGTATTTGGATCACGACACGTTGACGGATATTATCAGCTTTGATTATACTGTCGGAAACGAACTTAATGGAGATATATTTGTTTCTGTTGAAAGAGTAGAAGATAATGCGAAAGATTTTAATGTTTCTTTTGAAGAAGAATTAAAGCGAGTTCTTGCTCATGGTATATTACATTACTGTGGATACAAGGATAAAACAGAGCAGGACGCTGAGATTATGCGTGCTAAAGAAGATGAAAAAATAGCGCTGTTCCACGTGGAACAGTAAATTAAATATCTCTTTTTAAAAGCTAAGACAAGATGTTCCACGTGAAACATTTTAAATTTTAAAGAGAATAGATTTAATCGTGTTCCACGTGGAACATAATTAAAAAGTATTTTTTAAAGCGTTCCACGTGGAACAAATAAAGAGAAGTTAATTCTGAAAACCGCCTTAAACGGTTTGCAGAGAATAATAAAACAAAATGTTTTTAGAAGAATACGATGTTATTGTAGTAGGGGCAGGTCATGCTGGTTCAGAGGCCGCGGCAGCGGCAGCAAATTTAGGATCTAAAACTTTATTGGTTACAATGAGCCTGCAGAACATTGCTCAGATGTCTTGCAATCCAGCGATGGGTGGAATTGCAAAAGGACAAATTGTGAGAGAGATTGATGCGTTGGGAGGATATTCTGGAATTGTTTCGGACCGAACTGCGATTCAATTTAAGATGTTGAATAAATCGAAAGGACCTGCGATGTGGTCTCCAAGAGTTCAAAGTGATCGAATGCGTTTTGCTGAAGAATGGAGAATGATGTTGGAAGGAACTCCTAATTTGGATTTTTATCAAGAGATGGTTAAAGGTTTGATTATCGAGAACGGAAAAGTGAAAGGAATCAAAACTTCTTTAGGAGTGGAGATTCGTTCTAAATCTGTAGTCTTGACCAATGGAACTTTTTTGAATGGTTTGATTCATATTGGGGAAAAGCAATTTGGTGGAGGTCGAGCTGGTGAAAGTGCAGCTTATGGAATCACTGAAGATTTGGTTGCAGCAGGATTTGAATCGGGTAGAATGAAAACGGGAACACCACCACGAGTGGATGGTCGTTCTTTGGATTATTCAAAGATGAATGAAGAAAAAGGAGATGCTAAACCGGACAAGTTTTCGTATTCGGATTTGACGACTCCGCTGACCAATCAGCGATCTTGTTATATGACGTACACGTCATTGACTGTTCATGATGTTTTGAGAGAAGGATTTGATCGTTCGCCAATGTTTAATGGAAGGATCAAAAGTCTCGGGCCAAGGTATTGTCCTTCGATAGAAGATAAGATAAACCGTTTTGCAGATAAGGAGCGTCATCAATTGTTTGTTGAGCCAGAAGGATGGAATACGTGTGAAGTTTATGTGAATGGATTTTCAACTTCACTTCCAGAAGATATTCAGTTCAAAGCTTTGCGTTCTGTTGTAGGTTTTGAAAAGGTGAAATTTTTCCGTCCGGGTTATGCCATCGAATATGATTATTTCCCGCCGACGCAATTGAAACATACTTTGGAAACAAAGTTAGTAGAAGGTTTATATTTTGCTGGTCAAATAAACGGAACAACAGGATATGAAGAAGCGGCAGCGCAAGGTTTGATGGCTGGAATAAATGCGCATTTAAAAGTGCATGAAAAAGCACCTTTGATTCTGAAACGTGACGAAGCTTATATTGGAGTGTTAATTGATGATTTGATTACCAAGGGAACGGAAGAGCCTTATAGAATGTTTACTTCAAGAGCTGAATACAGAACTTTGCTTCGTCAGGATAATGCTGATTTTAGATTGACGCCGATGTCGTTTGAAATTGGTCTTGCTTCTGAACAGCGTTTGCGTCGAATGGAAAAGAAATTAAAGGAATCTGAAAAGATGGTTGCTTTTTTCAAAGAGACAAGTGTTTCGGTTGCTGAAACCAATCCGATTTTAGAATCGAAAGGAACTGCTCCAATAGCGCAAGGAGATAAAATGTTTAAAGTGTTTTCTCGTCCTCAGATCGATTTAGAAGACATGATGAAGTTTGAGAAGGTAAAAGAATACATTGAAGCAAATGATGTTGATCAGGAAATTTTGGAGCAAGCGGAGATTCAAGTGAAATATTCTGGTTATATCGAAAAAGAAAGAAATAATGCGGATAAGTTAACGCGATTAGAGGATGTGAAGATTCCTGAAAATTTCGATTACAATAAAATTAAATCCATGTCCATTGAAGCGAAACAAAAATTGAGTAAAATTCGTCCGGTGACGATTTCTCAGGCTTCAAGAATTAGTGGTGTCTCTCCGAGTGATATTTCGGTATTGCTGATTTATATGGGACGATAATCTAAAGCCGTATTCATATACGGCTTTTTGTTGTTCGCTGAGTTTGATTTCGTTTTTGAATTATGGAAAGCTGAAAAAGGATTAGACTTATAGCGCAAAAGAATAGAATTGTATTTTTTTCTTTTTTCATTTGGAAATTATGCTGAACAAAATGCTTCTTGTTTTTTTGCGTCAGTTGCAACAAAGTAACGATTGTGTTTTAATTTTTTCTTAAATGAAATTGGAAAGAGAGTAACCCAGAAAAATAACAAGGAGGAGAAGTCGATTTCAATAGCAGTTTCTTTTACTGCGTTCTTGTATTGCTGAAGTTGGAAAAACCTACATAAGTGGTTTTGAAAATACCAAGCCAATAAAACCGTAGTAAAAAGGATTGTTCCACGTGAAACTACTTTGTGAAGTCTTGATATCATTGAGGAATTCAAGATTAAGAATAAAAGAAATAATGGAGTAAATCGGAGATATCTCGTTTTGTTTCAATTTTAAGATTATAAAAAAATGCATAAAAATAGGCTAGCGTATATTTTTATGAAAATAGTACCAAATTCTCTAAAAAAACCTATAATTAAAAAATGGACGTTTTAAATAAAAAACATTTTCTTACTGTTAAAGACCATTCTGTATCTAAAGAAATTTTCGAATTGTATTATGATGAAGCTTTAGATATGTTGATCACATCACCACAACCAGATTTACAAGATTTAGGAAGATATTACGAAAGTGAAGATTATATTTCTCATACCGATAACAAGCGCTCGCTGTTTGAAAAAGCCTATCATTTTGTAAAAAATATTGCGCTGAAGAATAAATTAAATTTAATCAATTCAGAACAAGTTAAAAAAGGGAAAATATTAGATATTGGCGCGGGAACCGGAGATTTTTTATTAACGGCAAAAAAGAATGGTTGGCAAACCGTTGGAGTGGAACCAAGTGATCGAGCAAGAAGGATTGCAGAGCAAAAGGGAATTTTGTTTGTAAATGAAATTGGTATTCTTGAAAATAATAGTTTTGATGTGATTACGATGTGGCACGTTTTAGAACACGTTCCAAATTTAGAATTGCAAATTCAAGAATTAAAGCGTTTGCTTAAACCAACTGGAACTTTAATTGTTGCGGTTCCAAATTTTAAATCCTATGATGCAAAATATTATGACTCTTTTTGGGCTGCTTATGATGTGCCAATTCATTTTTGGCATTTCTCTAAAAAAGCCATTGAAACGCTTTTTGGAAAAGTAGATATGAAATTGGAAAAAGTGCTTCCTATGAAATTTGATTCTTTTTATGTGAGTTTGTTATCTGAAAAATACAAAACCGGAAAAATGAATTATGTAAATGCATTTTTTATTGGTTTAAAGTCAAATTTAAAAGCGGGGCGAACAAAAGAGTATTCTTCGCATATTTATGTCTTAAAAAACAAGTAAAACGCGTTTTTAACGCGATTAAGACCTTTTCTATGCCTTACTGGGGTAAGATTATGTCTTTTTTGAGATTTTGTCTCTAATAAAAGCTATGAAAGTCGTTTTTGATAGTGTTGAATTATTGATATTTCTCTTTTGATAAATAAAAACAATATGATAAAATTTTAGCATTTTTTAAACTTTATGTCGATGCTATTTATTTTTTTATATTTTTGTCTTCTATACATTAAAAAATTAGAAATTTAAAAAATGAAAAAAGCATTAGTAATTATCGCAGTTTCAATTTTAGTTGTTTCATGTGGTAAAACAGCAGAAGTTAAAGAAGTAAAAACGGCGTACGTGGATACTTCGATTTTAATGAAAGAGTACACTGAAGCAAAAGATCTTGAAGCAAAGTATAAAGCTCAAGCTGAAGAAAAGGGCAGACAACTACAAGCTGAAATTACTCGTTTTAAACAAGACGCTGCTAATTTTCAAAGTCAAGCACAAGCGAATGGTCAAGCTTGGGCTCAACAAAGAGGTGCTGAGCTTCAAAAAAGAGAGCAACAGTTAGGTTATGCTCAACAGCAGTTGTCTCAACAATTGCAACAAGAAAGTGGTGTGGAAATGGATTCTCTAGTAAGTGGAGTTAAAAAATTCATTAAGGATTACGGGAAGAAAAACGGTTATTCTTATATCTACGGAACAGGTGATGCAGCGTCAATATTATATGCTGAAGAGAAATATGACATTACAAAAGATGTTGTTAAAGCCTTGAATGACAAATACAAATCGGCTCCGAAAACAGAAGAAAAAGCGGCTGTTAAAGAAGGTGCAGAAGCTAAAAAATAATTGCCCTACTAACTAACCAATTAACTAATTTTGAAAAACCTAAATCTATCAGTAGATTTAGGTTTTTTTCTTTTATAAATACCCGATAGTTCTCGTTCTCAATATGGATCCAATGCATAACGTTTCAGAAGCAGCCGCTTACACTTTACAATTTATTAATCAGACGCAAAAATCTATTTTTCTCACTGGAAAAGCAGGTACAGGTAAGACGACGCTTTTGCGCGAAATCATTAATACGACTCACAAAAATACGGTAGTGGTGGCTCCTACAGGGATTGCGGCCTTAAATGCTGGGGGAGTGACGATTCATTCTATGTTTCAGCTGCCGTTTTCGGCTTTTATTCCGACCCTTGAAGAGCCGTCTCAATTTACCGAAACAGTAAAATTTGAGAACAAAGAAAGCTTGCGAAGACATTTCAAAATGAATAATGTCAAGCGTAATGTGATTCGCAATATGGAATTACTTATTATTGATGAAGTGAGTATGTTGCGGGCTGATCTACTGGATGCTATTGATTTTATGATGCAAACTGTTCGCAAGAATACAAGAGCTTTTGGAGGGGTTCAGGTACTTTTTATTGGCGATTTATTGCAACTTCCGCCTGTGGTTAAAGATGAGGAGTGGCGCACGCTGCGAAATTATTACAAAGGAAAATTCTTTTTTCATTCACATGTGATCCAGCAAAATCCTCCGTTGTATATTGAATTGTCTAAGATTTACCGCCAAAGTGATGATGCTTTTATCTCTGTTTTAAATAATCTGCGTAACAATCAAATAAGCCCACAGGATATTGAGGTTTTGAACCAATATGTTCAACCAGATTTTGATTTAAAAAACAATAGCGGTTATATCACGCTAACTACCCACAATGCAAAAGCCGATACCATTAATGAACAGGCTATTAATGATTTAGGGGGTAAAGAGTTCTCTTATCAGCCTTTTGTGGTGGGAGACTTTCCTGAAAAGATTTTTCCTGTAGAGGAAAACCTAAAACTCAAGGTGGGGGCGCAGGTTATGTTTGTAAAGAACGATTTGTCAGCCGAGAAGCGTTATTTTAACGGAAAGATGGGGGTTATAAAAACGCTTTCTTCCGGAGAAATTTTTGTTCATTTTCCTCAAGAGGATAAAATGATTGAAGTCGAGAAATACGAATGGAAAAACATAAGATACAAAGTAAACGAACTCACCAAAGAGATCGAAGAGGAGGTTTTAGGGACCTTTGCACACTATCCGATCAAGTTGGCTTGGGCCATAACGGTTCATAAGAGTCAAGGTTTAACCTTTGAGAAAGCAGCAGTGGACGTATCGCAAGTTTTTGCACCTGGGCAGGCGTATGTAGCTCTTTCGCGTTTAACGTCCTTAAAAGGGCTTGTTTTGCTTTCTCCGATACGGATGAATGGTATTTCTAACGATCAGGATGTCATGGATTACGCTTTAAATAAGGCATCCGAGGAAGTTTTAAAGAACTCCTTGCATTTTGAAACTAAAAATTTCATACATAACTATTTGATTAACAGTTTTAATTGGACCCATTTGGCCCAAGAATGGCGCAACCATCGTTTTAGTTATACCGAAAATGCGGCGGGTTCAGAGAAATCAAAGCATGCGCTCTGGGCTAGAAAGCGTTTAGAGGCCATGGAATCTCTTGTAGATCCCTCGCAAAAATTCATTCATCAGCTCAATAAAATCTTTAATAAAGAAACCGTCGATCTATTTTTCGTTCAAGAAAGGGTAGAGGCAGCTTACGATTATTTCTTTAAATCCATGGACAAGTTAGTTAGTGATCTTTTGATTAAGATGGCCGAAATTCAGAAGTTTAAAAAAGTAAAAGAATTTTACGAAGAATTGGCTTTTCTAGATGATCTACAAACCAAGGCTGTTTTAGGGCTAATGAAGGCCAAATTATTGATTGAAATAGTTGTGGCGGGCGAAACCATCTGTAAAGAAAAATTAACGTCTACAGCGATTAAAAATTACAAATCAGATAAAGTAGCTAAAATTCGGGAGGAACTTAACATGACCAATACCGATATGTTTAAACTAGACGGACCTGTGGTGCGTTATACTGCTAAAAAATTAGATAAAAGCGATTCCAAAGAGGTCAAGAAAACAACCGTTGAAGAGACCTACGATTTGTGGTTGGAGAAAAATTCAATCGAGGATATTGCTCGATTACGTAAATTGACGGTGCAAACCATTGAAATGCATCTGGTAAAACTGATTCAGTCCAAAAAAATTGAAATCACAGCTGTGTTGCCTTATGATAAAATTTTGGCGCTTCGAGAGGCTTTTGCGTTTTACCAAGAAGAGTCTTTGAATGGTTTAAAAGAAAAGCACGGTGATGAATTTACTTGGGACGAACTAAAAATGTTCAAGGCAAGTATAAATTAGCTAATTTTATAATCGAGTAGGCTAACCGGTTTATTATTCACCGCGCTTAGTTTCAGCTTTCGTGAGAAAAGGTTTAGCCCAAGGGTTTGCTTTTTCACGTGAAACAGGTTTGTATTAATTTATCTTTTAATGAATTAGTTATAAAAGGGAAGCCATATGAAAACAAGTATATTCTATTTAACACTGTTTCTTTTTTTGGGTAATGTTGCTTGCGCACAGGATCTAAAAGCGGAATATCAAAAATACATCAAGAGCTTTATCACCCATGTGAAGAGTGATAACAAAGTCGCCCTTAGTGAGCTGGTTTCCTATCCGTTAAAGAGGGAATACCCCATAGCGGATATAGAGGGAAAAGCAGAGTTTGTGAAGCGTTATTCGGAAATTTTCGATGTTATTTTAAAAAAAGAAATCATCAGATCCAATCCAGGAAAAGATTGGTATGATATGGGTTTGCGAGGACTAATGCTTAATCAAGGAAGTATTTGGTTGGATACGGAAGGTCGGTTGATCGCGGTCAATTACCGATCTAAATTTGAAACCGATCTTAAAAATCGATTAATGGATGCTCAGAAAAGAAACTTAGACCCTAGTATCTCCTTTTTTCAAACACCAGTATGTATTTTACAAACAGCTCAGTTCAAAATTAGAATCGATAATTTGGGCAACAATAACTACAGATATGCCTCTTGGTCGATCAAAAAAGACATGACAGAAAAGCCAGATTTAGTGATAAATGGTGGGAAGTTGGTTCTGGAAGGTGTAGGTGGAAATCATCAATATGAATTCAAGAAAGGTGTTTATCTCTATGAATGCGCTATTGTGGTTGTAGGGGAAAAAAATGCAGCTGCGGCTAAAGTAACTTTATATCAAGGCAGTAAAGTAATCTTTAGTCAAAATGCCAAAATAATAGCAAAATAAAAAATCCTATTCGGTTAAGAATAGGATTGATTGATTTATAGCGATTCGATTAAAATCCAGGCATCTGGATTTTCTCCTTTGTGAATTTCTTTTTGTGCTTTTTGCGCTTCGGCCATAGTAGCATAACTACCGTACAAAACAGGGAATAAGCCGTGTTTGTTTTCATCTAGCATTCGGGCTTTATAACCATCTCTTACTAATTGATTATAGGCTTTTTTGGCATTTTTCTCGCTTCTAAAAGCGCCTGCCATAATGTGATACGGCATTGCTGCTGATTCGACAATTTCTACTTTTGCTGAATCTACCGAAAGGGTTACAGCAGGAAGTGGATTTTGAATGAAAAAGGTAGCTTCTTGTATTTTGTTTTGAACCTTTTTCTGGACTGCGCTTTCCACGATTAGTGTTTTAGCATCAATTTGATTTTGATACAAAGGATAACCAATGCTTCCTGTAATACCAAGACCTAAGACAAAGATAGCTGCATATCGTAAAAAGGCATTTGAAGATTTTCCTTCTTCTTCGGTTTCATATAAGGCAACTGGTTCTCTTTCTGATATTTCTGAGATTTTTTTCTCGAACTCTTCTTTTTTAACTAGCGGAGAAATAAATGGGCTTAGTCCAAAAGAACTAGTCAAATAATTCGTTCTGTCACTAGGGGTAAAGATCATATTTTTTTCAGCATTGAAACGAATTTCACCTACGTTTTTGATCTGTACGATACCACCTTCTTCAAGTGTTTTCTTCCAGCTTAAAACCTCAAAAGCGATCGCAGTTACAGCAAAACCATATGATGTTTTTTCTGACTGAGCAATATGATTTGCTAATAGACCATCATTGTTTTTCAAATGGCTATTAAAAGAGATCATTTTTGTCGGTGGAAAAAATGTATTAGTAGTTTCGTTATGCTGTGCCGATTGAATTTCGGTTAAAAATGCCCCAAGCCCTGGGACCGTTACACACTGATAACGATACAATAACTGTGCGATGTAGGTTTCGATTTTCATAGTAACAAAGTTAGGCAACGAATATAGTTATCAAAATTTTATTCACAATTTTTATTAACAATTCGTAAATTTTTACATCTAATTTGTTTTAAGGTAGTTAGCTGTTTGTGTTTTTTTGCAGTAAATGTTGCCTAAACTTAAAAAACTGTATTTTAGGAAGAATTAACTTATTATTATTGAGGTAATCATTTAGTGAATTAGGACTAGTATTTGTTTTTTTGGAATGTAGGCAGTGGGATGGAATTGGTCCTTAGCGGGCCTTTTTGAAATAGGGAAGTGTGTAGTGTTCTTTTTGCTTTTTCTGATGAATTAAGGGTGTAAAACGTGAAAAAAACAATAGTATTGAAAGGAGTAGGAGAAGATGATGTGGCTTTGGTGTCCATCAAACCCAAGCCCAGTAGTAAAGTGGGTAATCTAAATTAAAAACCCGACAGTTTTTAAAGTTGTCGGGTTGAAATTTTATTTTGAAAATCCGAGTTTCTCCCGAACTTTTGCTAGAACTGCATCAGCGACTAAAGTGGCTTTTGCTGCTCCTTTTTTCAAGAGCGCTTCCACTTCGTTAGGGTTGGTGATGTAATAATTGTATTTTTCCCTTTCTGTTTTGAATTTTTCAGTGATCAGTTCAAAAAGAGCTTGTTTAGCATGGCCATAACCATAGTTTCCACCAAGATAATTGCTTCTCATTGTAGCTATTTGCTCCTCGGTTGCCATTAAAGAATAGATAGCAAATGCATTACAGGTATCTGGATTTTTAGGATCTTCAAGTGGTGTGCTATCGGTTTCTATGCTCATCACTTGTTTGCGGAGTGATTTGTCATCCAAGAAAATATTGATAATATTATTAGCGGATTTACTCATTTTACCACCATTAGTACCCGGAATCAACTTACTGTCTTCTTGAATTTTAGCTTCTGGAATGACGAAAGTTTCTCCCATCTGATGGTTAAATCGAGAAGCTACATCACGAGTGATTTCTAAATGCTGCAGTTGGTCTTTTCCAACAGGAACAAATTCTGCATTATAGAGTAAAATATCCGCAGCCATTAACATCGGATAGGTGAAAAGTCCGGCATTTACATCATCCAAACGATCAGCTTTGTCTTTGAATGAGTGGGCCAATGTCAAACGTTGAAATGGAAAAAAACAACTTAAATACCAAGTTAACTCAGTAGTTTGAGTTACATCAGATTGTCTGTAAAAGGTAACTTTATCAGGGTTTAGTCCACAGGCAAGCCAAGCAGCAGCAGTGCTATACGTGTTGCCACGTAAGGTTTCACCATCTTTAATTTGTGTAATCGAATGTAAATCAGCAATAAACAAATAAGATTCGTTGGCTGGATTATTTGATAATTCGACTGCAGGAATAATTGCTCCTAATAAATTGCCCAAGTGTGGCGTTCCAGTACTCTGAACACCAGTAAGTATTTTTGCCATTCTAGTTTTTTTCTTTTTCTTAACTGCAGAGATTGCAAGTTTTTTTCTCAAACGCAAAGTTGCAAAGTATTTCGTAAACTGCACCAAGTTTTTTGAAATTTTCGCGTATTTCCTTTTTATAGGATGCTTTAGGTATTATTTTTCGAGAATGGGTTACTCAAGAGCAGTAGTTTTGAGATTATTTTAAGATTTTGTTTGGTAAGGGCTAAGTCGGTAGGGAGCTAAAGTTTGTAGGGAATAATTCTTTTGGTGAAATTTACCTTGGTTTTCTTACATTTGAAACCATGAAAGGAATAAAGATTGTTTTTTGGGTCTTATGGCGGATTTGGTTTTATGTCTTAATGGCTATCCCAATATTGATTATGCTGCCGTTTTTACTGATTTCTATCGTCTCGGAGAGAGGTTATCCCTATTTTTTTAAAATGGCCCGCATTTGGGCTAAATTCATCCTTTTTGGGATGGGGTTTTATTATAAAATAGAACGCGAACAGTTAATGGAACCTCATAAAAGTTATATGATAGTGGCCAATCATACCTCTATGACCGATATTATGTTAATGTTGGTAGTGGTCAAAAATCCTTTTGTTTTTGTTGGGAAAAAGGAACTATCAAAGATTCCCTTGTTTGGATTTTTCTACAAAAGAACCTGTATTTTGGTAGACAGGAGTTCTTCAAAAAGTAAAAATGAAGTTTTTAAAAGAGCACAAAATAGACTCAATCAAGGATTGAGTATTTGTATTTTTCCAGAGGGAGGTGTTCCTGATGATGAAAGTGTATTGTTAGATGATTTTAAAGATGGCGCTTTTCGCTTAGCCATCGATCATCAAATTCCAGTGGTGCCCATTGTTTTTGCGGATAATAAAAAACGATTCTCGTATACTCTTTTTAGTGGAAGTCCAGGAAAAATGAGGATTAAAACCTTGCCATTTGTGCAAACTAAAGGATTGAAGGCCGAGAATAGAAAATTACTTCGCGATCAGGTTAGAGAATTGATCTACAAAGAATTGATTGCTTTCAAAAAAGAAGCTTAAATAGCCAAAACGAAACCCGACAGCATTTTAGTTTGTCGGGTTTTCTTTTGAATTAAAAACCTCTTTTGATTCAAAAATCTTATCTGTGAATGATTTTTTCTGAAATAAAACGTAATACCTTTTTAAATTTTAGTTTGGTTTTTTTGCGGTTTTTACTGTACAACACTTCTATTTTCTCTTTCATGTTTAAAAATATTAAGGATTGATAATAAAGAGTTTGGTTTAAACTCAAGTTAAGGTCACACTATAGTAGAGTTCAAAAAAGGAAAAAGGTTGCGTGAGTTGAAGTGTTTTTTTTAAAATAAAGGTAAAAGATCCGCTAGCAAACCTAAAAGCTAACGGATCTTTAATTGACCAAACCAAACCAATTAATCCTAAAAAATCGTTGAAAAAATGTATGTACGACCATACCAATCAAAATCTTAAGGTCCATTTACTAGATGGACTTATTTGAAAATGGTTGCGTCATTTTTGTGGTTTAGTATAAAAAAAAACCAGAGAAGTTTTTAAAAACTTCTCTGGTTGGTAAGAATATAAGAGGCAAATACTTAAGCGACAATGTTTTAATTGTTCGCTAGTTCTTTGATATGCGCTTTAATTTTAATCTCTAATTCATCGGCTAATTCAGGATTGTCTTTGATTAATGCTTTTACAGCATCACGACCTTGTCCCAATTTAGTATCTCCGTAGCTAAACCAAGATCCTGCTTTTTTAACGATCTCAAATTCAACCGCTAAATCAAGAATTTCGCCTGTTTTAGAAACTCCTTCTCCATACATGATGTCGAATTCTGCAGTTTTAAAAGGCGGTGCTACTTTGTTTTTTACGATTTTTACTTTAGTACGGTTACCAATCACGTTTTCTCCATCTTTAATTTGTGAAGAACGACGGATATCAATACGTACAGAAGCGTAGAATTTTAGGGCGTTACCTCCAGTAGTCGTTTCAGGATTTCCAAACATTACCCCAATTTTTTCTCTCAATTGGTTGATGAAGAAAACAGTACAATTTGTTTTGCTAATCGTTCCGGTTAATTTTCTTAAAGCTTGTGACATTAAACGTGCATGAAGACCCATTTTTGAATCTCCCATTTCACCTTCAATTTCGCTTTTTGGAGTCAAAGCAGCAACAGAGTCAATAACGACAATGTCGATAGCTCCTGAACGAATTAAATTTTCAGCAATTTCTAAAGCTTGTTCTCCGTTGTCTGGTTGTGAGATGATTAGGTTTTCGATATCTACACCTAATTTTTCGGCATAATTTCTATCAAATGCGTGTTCAGCATCTATAAAAGCTGCAATTCCACCTGCCTTTTGAGCTTCAGCAATTGCATGTAAGGTTAATGTTGTCTTACCAGATGATTCTGGACCGTATATTTCAATAATTCTACCTCTAGGGTATCCATTTACCCCAAGAGCTAAATCAACACCTAGAGAGCCTGAAGAAATAGTTTCTACTTCTACAATGGCTTTATCGCCCATTTTCATTACGGTTCCTTTTCCGTAAGTTTTATCAAGTTTATCAAGCGTAAGTTGTAGCGCTTTTAATTTGGCTTCTTTGTCTGAACTCATCTTTTCTTTCATCTAAATTATTAAAATTTTTTCTTTGTAAAAAAATAAATCAGAGGAGTTAATAACTAGCTGATTTAGATTTATGTGGGCTTGTAAATGTGTAAAAATACTTCTTTTTTTTGAAGTTTCAATGCCTTTTTTTGGGCTATAAAAATAAGGCTTTTAACTCCGTAGCATCAGATGGTTTTATTTTTCCAGCAAGAAGTAAGCTCAATTGCTTGCGACGCAGAGCAGCATCAAAACGTTGTATTTCTAGTTCTGTTTCTGGCGCAATTGGTGGTACTTCAACTGGTCTTCCCGTATCATCTACGGCAACAAAAGTATAAATAGCTTCGTTGGCTTTGGTTCTGTTACCAGATTCGCGATCTTCAACCCAAACATCGATGAAAACTTCCATAGAACTTTTAAAAGACCTTGACACTTTCGCTTCAACAGTTACAACGCTTCCTAAGGAAATGGCTCTATTAAACGCAACGTGATTGACAGAGGCTGTCACTACAATGCGACGTGAATGTCTGCGGGCTGCAATACTTGCTGCACGATCCATACGGGCTAATAGTTCGCCGCCAAAAAGGTTATTCAAAGGATTAGTTTCACTTGGTAAAACCAAATCAGTTAAGATTGTTAGGGATTCTGAAGGATGTTTTGGATTCATTTTTTTTAATAATAAGTCATTTTTGCCACCTATTGTCAAGATTCTAAGGGTAGTATTTTATTTTTCTTACTCTGGAATCAGTGGTCTTTTTTTATTTTAATCCGTTGTGGATTGTATTTAGATATAGTGGGCTGAATTAATTCAACCAATACACCGCCATAACAGCAGGTATAAAATAGATTACTATGGTTCTTGCTCCATCATAATCTTTAGCTAATCGCTGTCCGAAAAGCATCATCAGCAAAGTGATGCTCGAAAAAATAGCACCATAAAAACCGAATTCTCTGTCGTTATTTAAGAATAATTGTATGGCGCCTACTACACATAAAATACCAGAAATTAATTCTAAAACTAAGAGGTGAAATAAGGCAAGGGGCACCTGGTTTTTTAGCTTTGTTAAGGCAAAATGTTCTTTAAGCCAAGCCACATTTCCTTTCCAGTCAAAAATCTTTTCATGAGCTGATTGTAAGAAAGTTAAAGCTAAAAATACCAATAGTAAAATGGATGCAGGATTATTCATTTGAAAATTATTTTTTATGAATTAAACGAGTCAGTTTTATAGATAAATCAGTTAAAATTATTTTGGCATTTCCGTTCCTTTCAATGTGATATTGTGCATCTGAAAGTTCCTTGAAAATGTCATGTATATTATTTCCGTTTACAAAAGGGGCAAAATTTTCTAATTTAAATTTGTCGACTTTTGGTTCAATGTATACCAGCTTTGGTGCTTGATAGTTGAGTAAAAGTGCCTGACGAAACATTTCAATACAATACTGAATGAATTTTTTTTGGCTTTCACGACCTAAACCAGCAATTTCTTCACTCCAGGAAATCAAATCTTGTATGGCAGCTGCATTTCCTTTAGCTCTAAAGGCGGCACGAACCCAATTGACAAACCATTGTTCAAAAGGGTGCTCAGCATCATCTTCTTTTAATAAATGCAAGGCTTTACTAAAATTTCCTTGAGCTTGATGTGCAATTTTTAAGGCTGCGTTTTGTTCTATATTTTGCTGAGAAACTAATGCCTCTGCGATCACTTTTTCAGGTAATCCGTTAAAGTGAATTACTTGACAACGTGAACGTATGGTTTGTATAATGTCTTCCTCATTTTCAGAAATAAGAATAAAAATGGTTTTATCGGAAGGTTCTTCTAAGAGTTTTAGTAATTTATTAGAAGCCGCGATATTCATCTTATCGGCCATCCAGATAATCATGATTTTATAACCGCCCTCATAGGATTTTAACGCCAGAGATTTTAAAACTTCTTGTGCGTCTTCAACCCTAATTTCGCCCTGTTTATTTTGAACGCCTAAAAGTTTATACCAATCGAATAAACCTCCATAAGGCATGTCTTGAATAAAAGTGCGCCAATCTTGAATAAAATCTAAACTTTTCGGCTTGGTTTTAACATCTTCAGTGGTTACTGTTGGATAGATAAAATGCAAGTCGGGATGCGATAGGTTTTGAAATTTTAAATTACAAGAATGATTTCCGTTTTCGTTTTCATCACCTGTATTGTTGCATAGAATATATTGCGCATAGGCAATAGCAGTGGACAGTGTACCACTTCCTTCTGGTCCAATAAACAATTGTGCATGCGGAATTCTTCCTGAAGCTGCACTTTTTATCAAGTGACTTTTAATGTAATCTTGACCTAAAATTTGAGAAAATTGCATGAAGCAAAGATAACAGAAAATGATCTAGTGAGAAATTTTCGGTATAAAGTTTATTTAGTGCTTTTTAATTATGCTTATATGGGAGATTTTTAGCTAAAAATTTGCATTAACTTTAGCTGATTTTGTTAATACCAAGCTTGATTTGGAGAGATATTAAGAAGTTTTTGTTAATATTTTTTTGCAATAACAGGTAATCGTAGGTATTTTTTGGTTATTAATCTCAAATGTTAATTTCTTTTAATAGTTAATATCTTACCGTTTTAATTGTATTATTTTTAACAAAATCCTCGGTAAAACGCAGATTTTCTCGACATAAGGTTGGTTTTTAAGGTTTTTTTAAGGTTTATTTCCAAAAAAAGAAATCAATAAAGTTGCAATTTGAGTTAATTTCTATATTTTTGTTTTTATCAATAATCAATTTTAATTAGAATTTATGAAAGGGAAAATTATTTTATTTAGTGCCTTTTTTATTTTGAGTACTGGGGCTGTCTCAGCTCAAGCTAAAAATGCTCCAAGAAGTATAATTAGTACAACAGCTCTTATCCGTAAATATCACGATCAGAAGGAGTTAAGCGCGATGCAAAAAGGTGAGCTTCTCGAGTTATACATTGAACGTATTAAAGTTTTAGTTAAAACCCTTCCATATATTGCTTTGGTTACAAAACCAGGAGTTACGATGGCAGACTTAGGTATTCCAGACGATAACGATCACAAAAAAGTATTAGATTCTCAAGCAGTGGGAACTACACAATTTTTAGATACAACAGTAGAATTTCAAAGAAAAATGATGCCTTATTCAGATAAAGGTAATTTGATTGCTGCAATTTTATTTTATGAAAGCACATTAAAATCATTACATGAGTTCAACGAATTGAACGAAATGTAATTGATCGACACTATTTAAGAACTTTTTTAAAATGTTTTTTTAAAAGTATGAACTGATTTTTCAGAAAACATATAAAAAAGATATATAAAACAACTCGTTCTCGCAGTTTCCTGAAATGATTCAGAAAACTCGAGATGAGTTTTGTCATATTAAGCATACCCAAATTTATTATTAACCCTAGTAACACCCTTTATCATGAAAAAAATTACTCAAATGATCTGCATTCTTTTGACAGTCTCCAGTATGAGTGCTCAGCAAGAGAAAGGAATTATGGGCTACAACAATTGGTTGAGTAACTGGACCGAATTTAAGCCTAATAAAGTAGAATATGGAGAAGCAAACCAAATTTTAGCAGGAAACATTTCTGTTAATACTAAATTGCTCAAGAGGAATATTTATGTTTTGCAAGGCAATGTTTATGTAACAAATAATGCTGTTTTAACCATAGAACCAGGTACTTTAATTATTGGTGATTTCGAGACAAAAGGAACATTGGTAGTTACAAAGGGTGCATCCATTATTGCCGATGGATTAGAAACGGATCCAATTGTATTTACCTCAAACCGTAGTCAGAAAAAATCTGGTGACTGGGGTGGATTAGTAATTCTTGGTGATGCTCCAATCAATAAGTTTGGAAATATGGGGTCTTACAATATCGATCTTGATCCGACATTGACTACTTATGGTGGTGATAATGCGGCATCGAGTTCTGGAATTTTAAGATTCGTTAGAATAGAGTTTGCAGGAAAAAAAGTAAAAGGTGTTGACACTTTTAACGGTTTAACTATAGCTGGTGTTGGATCTAAAACAATACTTGAAAATATCATGGTTAGCTATTCTGGAGGAGATTCATTTGCCTTTTTCGGAGGAGACGTAAATG
The DNA here is from genome assembly GCF_059882335.1 of Flavobacterium sp. OHVDL-2026-0007. Classification (NCBI taxonomy): domain Bacteria; kingdom Pseudomonadati; phylum Bacteroidota; class Flavobacteriia; order Flavobacteriales; family Flavobacteriaceae; genus Flavobacterium; species Flavobacterium sp. OHVDL-2026-0007. The sequence continues at coordinate 3,229,521 of NZ_CM187612.1, read as the reverse complement.
CTACTAAATTGGTTTCTTATAAATCAATTAATGATGACTATAAATTCACACAAGGTGCTCAATGTCGTTTATTCAATTCATTAGCCGTGAGGTCATCGTATTTATCAAGTAATAAGGATGGTTCTCGTTGTATGGAAGTTAGATCTTATGAAAAGAAAAATGAAACAGATTTTACTAAAAAACAAACTTTAGTTGTAGCAACAAACATAACGATGCTTAATGATAGTGAAAATATTAAAGCGGATATTCAATCAGGTTTAGTAAAAGAGGCTGTTTATGTAGCTGAATTTGCTTCACTAGAGATGAAGCGCTCTGTTATCTCAGGATTTAATCCAGCTGTTTTATTAGACAGTAAAACAGAAATTAATGATGCTAATCTTAAGAAAATCAAATTTGAAGAAATGTATTTCAACCTATGTAATGGAAATATCTTTACAGAGTACAATTCAAACAATGAAGACTTAGAGAGCTGGTATGGAAATAGCGTGTTTTTCAACGTTTATTCACAAAGTAACAACAGAGAAACCTTCATTGACATTTTCAATCCTAAAAAGCCAGATTTCAGGCTGCAATTAGGTAAAATTACGGCCTCTAGTGGCAACAGATAAATAGAATAAGATTTAGATTTTTATTTCCAAGCGTAAATTATTAATAAAGTCCCCAGACACAATTTATGTGATCGCCTCAAATCGGACCAAATAAAGATCAAGACATAATGGCTCTATCCAGTAGAAAATATTGTATTTCTATAATATTTTTGGTTTCACCTATTACGTTAAGTCTATATGCACAAAGTACAATAGAACAACCTACAACTTCTATTGTTACGGACTGTAAATACACTGCGTCTAATGACCAAAATAACGACATAGCTGATCAAGTTATCAGCAAATTAGATACTTCTAATCAGTTAGTAGTAGGGCTATCCTCCCCCAAGGATAGCTATGCTATTGTATATGATCAGAAGAATCAGACTTCAAAATGTGAAGCGATTTCATCCGTATCAATTTCTTATTCAACACTAGCAAAAGCTATTATTGAGGACTATAGGTATGATTTTTCAGAGACATTTATCGACATTTTGTTTTTCGAAGATATAGATTTAGCAAGAACCCGTATTATATGATTCGAAAAACTACTCTAACTTTTACTAAACATTTTCTTTTGTTCGGTATTTTTTTACTTACCGGATTTATTTCGCATGCCCAGAGTTTAGCCCCTTCTAATTTAACTTTTGATAAGATTTGTGCGGGTAAATTTAATGAGTTTAATGCAACGTTTAGCTACGTGGATTTTCCGGCTGGTACTACGTTTTCTATTGAAATATCGGATAACGCAGGTAGCTTTGCAAATCCGATAGCCACAACTACACTTCAAGTTACGGATATAAGTGCGACCCAACAAAGTATTAAATTTGCAATTCCTTCTAATTTGATTGGATACGATACTTATAGCTTACGAGTAAAAAGTAATCCAGGTACAGTAGTGAGTGGTAAGTTTAATAATGTTTTTGGTAAATCTTCTTTTCCAATTTTTTATAAGGATTATGAAGCTGCATTTTTCATTAATAATAAAAATCAGGACGCCACAATTTGTTCTGGAGGAAGTTTAACTCTTTCTGTTTATAATGAAACACCTTCTGATATGGCCTCTTCGCCTGCAAATTATCCCAACTTAAAATATAAGTGGTATCGAGATGATGTTGTTATTGCAGGTGAAAGTAAGAAGTCTATTGTGGTGAATTCCGTAGGGCAATATTATGCCGTAATTGATTATGGATTATGTACTGATTCGAATTTTAGTTCGAATCGTGTTAGTGTTGTCTCTTCAAATTCAGGATCTGCAGTTACCGTTAGTTCAAGCTTAGGGAACCCATTTTGTTCAAGTGGATCAGGAACTGTTCTAACCGCATCTTCAGGAAATACATACCAATGGTTTAAAGATGGTAATAAGATTGATGGGGCAACCAATCGTAGCTATAATACCAGTGAGTCTGGGAAATACAGCGTTAACGTCGATTTCGGTGGGTGCAGTTCTACAGGTAGCATAGCCCTAGAAAGTAATAGTTTTGATGCTACTCTAGATATACCAGAGAACAACGTGATTGCTGAAGGTGAAACCTTAAATGTTTCTGTTACTACCAATGCTGTTAGTCCTACTTATGAATGGTTTTTAAATGATGCGATTATTGCTGGTGCGACAACCAATTCGTACTTAGTTGCCATTAAGGGTAATTATAAAGTTAAAGTGTCTCAAAGTTCTGGTTGTGTGGTTACGAAGGAATTAACTTTTAAAGTGACATCATCAGCAAGTGGTACTTCTACTGTAATTCCAAATATCATTAGTTTGAGTAGTTACCCTTATTGGGAGCTGCCGAGTGAATATCAAAATCCCAATACAAAAGTCATTATTCTTAGTTCCCAAGGAGAAATTGTTTTCCAAGGCGTTGATTATGATTCTTCTAAATGGGTTATAAAAGATTTTAAAAATGCAAATCCGGTATATTACTATGTCATTCAATCCGACACTGGTGAAAAAAAAGGATCAATAACTGTGATAAAATAATATGAGGAAAATTTTACTATTCATAACTTTATTTTACGGTTTTTCAAATACACTCTATTCTCAAGAAGCTGCTTCAGAGAATGGAGTTGTTTCGTTTTCATTACCTATCAGAAATTCATTAAAGTTTAATAGATACTTAATCAACCCTGCTTTTAGTTTCGTTCGAGAAACAAACCCTTATGCCAGTTTTTATAATAAAAGACAATGGGTCCAATTTGATAACGCACCTCAAACTTATTTAGCCAATTATTCGGGACGTTTTGGAGAAAACGAAGCCTTTGCTTTCGGTCTGTTTCAACAAAATTATGGTTTAATGACCGTTTTTGGAGGAATAGGAAACTTTGCACACAACATCGTTTTAGAAGAAGACAGTAATTTGACTTTTGGTATAAACGTAGGTGTTTACAAAAGTGGTCTTAATAAAGGAAAAATCATATCTGATGATCCCAATCTTTTAAATGGTGATTATCCGTCAAACACCTTATTGACTATTAACCCAGGGATTAACTACGGTACTGCATTTCTTGATTTTGGATTGTCGGTAAACAATTTAGTGTTATACAATTTTGGATCTGGAATGGTAAAAGAAGATCCAGAAAGAGCCATCGAATTACATGCCATGTACACAGGTTACATTGACAGTTATGGCTTTTTTGATAGAAGTAAATTCTCTACTATAGTAAAAACCGAAGTTAAAAAAGATAAAACAGTTGTTTCTGGATTGGCTATGATCACGATTCCGCAAGGAGTTTGGGCACAAGCAGGATACAATACCATATATGGAGTTTCAGCTGGTTTAGGAGTGAATATTTCCCCAAGCATTGCCATAGAATATAATTATGAAAAAGGGATGGGAAATTTTAGCAATATGGGTGGTTCTCACGAGTTTGCTATAGCCTATAAATTTAAAAGTAGGAATTACTATTACGGCGATGAAGAAGAAGGTTCATTGATAGATCCTTCGAAACCTAAAGCGGTGATGGCTAAAAAAACAACTACTCCAATAACTAGAGTAGATGGTGCTACGAAGGCAAAATTAGCTGCTGACGCGAAAGCTAAAGCGGATGCAGAGGCTTTACAACGAAGATTAGCTGCTGCTGAAAAAGTGAAGGCTGATGCCGAAGCTGCTGCAAAAGTGAGATTAGAAGCTTACAATAAAGCGAAAGCCGATGCTGAGGCAGTAAAAGTTAAATTGGCAGCGGACGCCAAGGCTAAAGCGGATGCTGAAGCAGCTGCCAAAGCAAAACTCGTTGCTACAAATAGACCAGTAATTCAAAATACACATGCGCAATTAAGTGCTGCTAAAGCTAAAGCAGATGCTGAAGCTGCAACAAGAGCAAGATTAGCTGCTGCTAAGGCTAAAGCGGATGCAGAAGGGACAGCAAAAACAAAAATTGCGACCACTAATAATGCAACTGTACAAAAAACTCAAGCACAATTAGCCGCAGAAGCCAAGGTGAAAGCCGATGCTGAAGCTGCTACAAAAGCTAGATTAGCTGCTGCCAAAGCTAAAGCGGATGCAGAATCACTGAAAATAAAATTAGCTGCTGATGCGAAGACAAAAGCGGATGCAGAAGCGCTGAAAATAAAATTAGCTGCTGATGCAAAGACTAAAGCTGATGCTGAAGCACTGAAAGTAAAATTAGCTGCTGATGCTAAAGCGAAAGCGGATGCTGCCGTTGCTAAAGCTAAGGCTGATGCCAAAGCAAAAGCAGAAGCTGCCGATTTAGAATCCATTTTTGCTGCTGATGCGAAGGCTAAAGCAGATTCAGATGCGCTTCAGGCAAAAATAGCAGCAGATGCTAAAGCTGCCGCTGCTGCTGCTGCAAAAACAAAAGCAAGTATTGATGCAGCTACAAAAGCTAAATTGGCCGCAGATGCCAAAGCTAAAGCGGCGGAAGATGCTGCTCTAAAAGAAAAATTAGCAGCTGAGGCTAAAATAAAAGCGGATGCTGAAGCTAGAGAAGCAAGAATAGCTGCTGATGCCAAAGCGAAGGCGGATGCAGAAGCTTTGAAAATAAAATTAGCTGCCGATGCAAAAGCAAAAGCGGATGAGGAAGCGCTACAGGCAAAATTAGTAGCCGACGCAAGAGCTAAAGTAGACGCAGAAGCGCTTCAAGCTAAATTAGCCGCTGATGCTAAAGCGAAAGCTGATGCGGAAGTGTTACAAGCAAAATTAGCTGCCGATGCCAAAGCGAAAGCTGATGCGGAAGCGCTACAGGCAAAATTAGTAGCCGAGGCAAGAGCTAAAGCAGACGCAGAAGCGCTTCAAGCTAAATTAGCCGCTGATGCTAAAGCGAAAGCTGATGCGGAAGTGTTACAAGCAAAATTAGCTGCCGATGCCAAAGCGAAAGCGGACATGGAAGCATTACAAGCAAAATTAATTGCCGAGGCAAGAGTTAAAGCTGATGCAGAAGCAACGGCTAAGGCTAAAGCCGATGCTGAAGCAAAACAACTACAATTGGCAGAAGAGGCTCGTCAGGCTAAATTAGCGGCTGATGCCAAAGCAAAAGCAGATGCAGAAGCACTTCAAGCAAAATTAGCTGCTGATTTGAAGGTTAAAGCGGATGCAGAAGCCTTAAAAGTAAAACAAGCTGCAGAAGAAAAAGCTAAAGTTGTTGAAGAGGCTCGTCAGGCTAAATTAGCGGCTGAAGCCAAAGCAAAAGCAGATGCAGAAGCACTTCAAGCAAAATTGGCTGCTGATTTGAAGGTTAAAGCAGATGCTGAAGCCTTAAAAGTAAAACAAGCTGCAGAAGAAAAAGCTAAAGTTGTTGAAGAGGCTCGTCAGGCTAAATTAGCGGCTGATGCCAAAGCAAAAGCAGATGCAGAAGCACTTCAAGCAAAATTAGCTGCTGATTTGAAGGTTAAAGCAGATGCTGAAGCTTTAAAAGTAAAACAAGCTGAAGAAGAAAAAGCTAAAGTTGCAGAAGAGGCTCGTCAGGCTAAATTAGCTGCCGATTTGAAGGTTAAAGCTGATGCAGAAGCATTACAAGCAAAATTAGCTGCTGCTGCTAAAGTAAAAGCAGATATGGAAGCTGCACAAGCTAGATTATTAGCTGATGCGAGAGCCAAAGCAGATGCTGAAGCTACTGAAAAATTAAAAGCTGAAGAAGAAACAAAACAACTACGATTAGCAGAAGAAGCACGTGAAGCAAAATTAGTTGCCGATGCGAAAGCGAAAGCAGATGCTGACGCATTAGCAAGAGTAGCTTCAGCTCCGAAAGATGGTACGGCTAAAGCAATAGAGGATTTAACACTATCTATCGAGAGCACAAGTAAAACACAAAAAGATTTGTTATCACAGTTTAATACAACCGTGGCAAGTAAACAAAGAGACTTGAATGATTTAAAAGAAGAAAATGATTTAAGTGATAAAGGAATTTATAAAGAACCTAAGCCTTTTAAAAGTGTTGCCGCTGAAAATAGTCAGTTAGAAGCTTTAAAATTGCAGCTTGCTCAGGCGAATAAAGCGCAGAAAGAGGAGATCGCCAAGTTGACTAATTTATACAACGAGAGACTTAAGAAATTCCCGAGTAAAGATGATGCTTTGAACAAAGCATACCTTGAAAAGATTAATCAGTTAAAAGCGGCACAATCGAAAATGGAGCAAGACAGTGCAGTTTTACTTTCCAATTTAGAGCGTATAAAAGCGGAAACAGAGATTGAGAAAAAACGTAGAATTAAACGTGCTGCTTACGAAAATGATCAAGGAAGATATGCCCAGGACGTTGCTGCTCTTAAACGCATAAAAGAAACGACAAAAATAAGTTCAAAACCATTAACAGCAAGCGATTTTGATTTTGGTGAAGACCAATCCAATATGCAAATTATCAAGAATATTAAAAATTCTGATAGTGGTTATTATCTCATTATTGCCGTTCATAACAGTGTTGAAAAAAGAGATGAGTTCTTGACTAAAGCAGTTGCTGCAGGACGTTCAGATGTTAATTTCTTTTATAATGTGACCACCAGTAAATACTATATCTATTATGATAAATTCGATGGTTTACAAGATGCTCAAAAAGCTTTAGAGACCAAAGGAAGTAAGCCATACAATGGAAAAATGGCTATAGTCAAAGTGGAGAATTAATACAAATCAAGAACAAGAATACCAACCCCTCTTAGATTTTTAAGAGGGACATAATAATATAAATATTATAGAATACAATTTGTTTTTATAAGCTAATGCCCCTTAGTGTATAAAAATCTAAGTAAAGAATGAAATTATGAAAAACCCTACTTTTCTAAAAATTACCTTAGTGCTGTTTTTGCTTTTGCAAAATTTAGGCGCTATTTCACAAACCTATAAGCCTTTCTCTCTAAGGGAAAAAGTAGACATTAGAGGTAAGATGATTGTTGCTGGGAACAATATCCTAGGAGTAGATAATCTGCCAAATAATGACAATACGTTAGCGAATCAAAGTGTATCAATGAAGTACATTGATATTGATGGGGATAGCTCAACTTTCAGCTCCAGTAGTGCGAATCTTGTGGTACCAAATCAAAAAAACGGCAGTCCGACCACTTGTTATAGAGTTGCGTATGCCGCTTTGTATTGGGGGGCTATGCTTCAAAATGGAAGTAGAACGGAGATCGATAAGGTGAAATTAAAAGTACCAGGGGAAACATCATATAGAGATATAGATGGTGAGGTAATTTATGATGCAGTGGTTGCACCCATAATTCCGGATTCAAATAAGCCCTACGCCTGCTATGCCGATGTGACGAGCTTGCTGCAAGGATTAACGACTTTACAAGGAACTTATACTGTAGGTAATGTAATTGCTAATGAAGGGTCTAATGGATCAACGGGATTATCTGCTGGATGGACACTTTTGGTAGTTTATGAAGATCCTAATCTTCAGATGAAGTCATTTAATGTCTTTGATGGATTTAGTCATATATACAAAGATCATGCTGAAGTAATTCCCGTGACGGGTTTTAGAACACCTCCGACAGGGGTTGTGGATATACAGTTTGCTTATGCTGCCTTGGACGGGGATAAACCGCAAAGCGCAACTAAACTGGAGTTTGGAAACCACCAAGTTGTAACCCCATTTCGACCTGCTAATAATTTTTTCAGCTCTACGATTGAAAACACTAATGGTGTTTCAACCCCAAGAAACCCTTCTGGAACCAATACCTTGGGTTATGATACCGGTGTTCTGGAAGTTAAGGATGCAAACCCCGAGTATATTAACAATAATCAGACTTCAACGAGTTTTACATTGCAAGTGGCCCCTGGTCAAGCAGATCCTATTTTTGCTTTTTTTACTGCTTATGCGGTAGATGAAATCGCACCGGATATATTGCTTACTAAAATTGTAAAAAATGCTCAAGGTGTAGATATTGGTGGTACAAATGTTACTTTAGGTCAAAACTTATTTTACGAAATATCTTATCAGAATTTAGGAAGTGATGCAGTAAGTAATTTTACCATTAAAGATGTGCTTCCTAAAAATGTAATTTTTAACGGAGCTGCTGATGTGGATTTAACCAACTCTGGTGGAGCAACGATACAATCGTATGATGCCGCAACGAGAACCATAATCTTTAAAATACCAAATGCTGCTGGTACCGTTGGAGGTGCTAAATATAAAATTATACTAAAAGTTCAAGTCGTTGATGATTGTAATAAGTTGAGTGATGTTTGTTCGAATGAAATAAAAAATCAAGCTTTTGCAAATTATAGAGGGGTTATAAATCCAGCAATAATTGACGAAGGAAGTTTCTCTTCTATTAATAGTTGTAATTTTGGAGCTGCTACACCAACTAATTTTTTGGTTGGATTAGATTGTAAGTATACCAAACAATATATCCTTTGTGCTAATAGTATAGTCATGTCCGCTGCCAATGGATACGATAGTTATTCATGGTCAACAAGTCCAACAGGAACTCCTGTAATCGGTACAAACCAAACCTATACTGCTACGAAAACGGGAGTGTATTATGTTACTTCTACAACTAACTCTACTTGTAAATCGATTAGCGAAACGATCACAGTTGTTCCCTATGGAAATACGATTACCAATCCAGTAATTCCATATGCACAAGCTCCCTATGCTGGAGAAGTAGTGAAATGTGAAAGCGATGGAAAACTATTACCGAATCTGTTTATTTGTGGTGCTAATGCACCCCGATTAATCAAAACAGGAATTACAGACGCGATTTCTATTATATGGGAAAAATTAGATGAGGCTAGTTGTTCTGCGGCTGTTGAAAATTGTGCAAACGAAAGCAAATCATGTAAATGGACTGAAGTGGCTAAAGGGCCGGATTATTCAGCTGGTGTTGCTGGACAGTTTAGATTGACCATTTATTATAAGGGTTTATGTTTTAGTCAATTTTATTTCAATGTTTATGTAAATCCATTGAATCCAACAGTTACTTCCAAAGATATTACGTGTAAAACTTTAGGTGAGATTACCGTTCATGATGTACCAACTTCTGGGTATGAATTTAGTCTTGATGGAAATGGAACTGGAGTTTACCAAAGCAGCAATGTTTTTCCTAATGCTGCATTCCCTGTTGTAACAGTAGGTTACCATAATGTGTACATTAGACAAGTAGGTGTTACTAATGCTTGTATTTTTCAAGTGTTAGATGTTTTAATCAAAGAGAGAATTTATGATGTAAAAACAATTATTACACAACCAACTTGTAAAGTAGATAAAGGTAGTATTAGAATACAGGCGAATAATGTATTGCCTCAGTATTATTATAGTATTACGCAAGGGGGAGTAACGAATGAAGTAGGACCGTTACAAACGAATGATTATACTTTTGCTAATTTAAATGTTGGAGATTATACCGTTCGCGTTTGGACAGATGACGGTTGTGATTTTTCAAAAGACGAACAAATCATTGCGCCACCCACTTTAGATGCATCGGCGCAATTAACGACACCACTTACGGCTTGTTCAAATGGTGAAATAACCGTTACTCCAATAGGAGGTGTTGGTCCTTTTACTTATTATATAAATGGTACCACCAATTTTCAATCATCCAATTTAATAACGGTTAGCAATCCGCTACCTACTGGAGGAAAATATTCTATTATTGTTGAAGATAGCAACAATTGTCGTGCTACAACATCGATTACCGTAACAGCAATTCCTGCGCCTGAGTATACAGTTGATACAACAGACGAGAAATGTTATGGGGATAAAAATGGTACCATTACTTTTAATGTTACCAATGCGAACGGATATACTTTAAGTTATAGTATTGACAATGGTGCTAACTTTAATGCGACAAAGGTATTTTCTAATTTAGCACCAGGACCTTATAGCACCCAAATTAAATATACACTGGGTTCCGCAATCTGTTATGGACCAGTTAAAGTTGTTACAATTGGAGGCTCTTCAAGTGAACTATCAGCTGCAGCGGGTGTTTCTGAAATGTCTGGATGTGGTCCGGTAGGTGAAGAAACTAAAGGAAAAATAAGAATTACTAACCCACAGGGAGGGACACTTCCCTATACCTATAGTTTTGACGGTGGAGATACGTTTATCACTTCAAATGAGGCGTATGTTGCCCCAGGAACTTATACGTTGTATATAAAAGATGCTAAGGGATGTATTTTCCCAATGGAAGGTATTATTTTGGAACCTAAACCGACGGATCCAACCTTTACACTTTCTCCTACAGTGTATAATTGTGATGGTACGGGTTCTCGCACAGTGACCGTGACTACTTCAGGAACGGATAGTTATGCCTATACTTATTTACTCGATGGAAAGGTAAATACCAATGTACCCGCGAATGTTTTTGTTAATATTCCAACTGGCGAACATACCATTAGTGTGGAGTATAATTTAGTTTCGGTACCAACGTACAGTAACTTATTAATTGAAAATTTTGGGAAAGATAGTTTTACCTACACAGATACTAAATCTCCAGATGGAGCATCTCCAGGGATTAATCCAAATTTTTGTTGGGAGAGACAAATAGATGCTACGATGTGTCATAAGGATAGATTATTCGATAATGGTGAATATACTGTTACGAGTAGTTTACGAAACAATCCTTATATTGGATGGCATAATCCAATAGACCATACCAGTGGTACTAGAACTGGAGGTAGGTATTTAGCGGTAGATGCAGGTACAGCAATTCCAAATAATGCGGTTCTTTATAGAAAAACAATTAAAGATATTATTCCGAACCAACCTATTCAGGTTAGATTCTTCGCTACAAATTTATTGAAGGTAGGCAATAAACAGCCAGACGCTTCTTTGACGGTTGAGCTGCAAAATGCTTCAGGAGTTCCATTATCATCTCAATCTACCGGAAAAATACCTAAAACCGATGGATGGGTAGAAATCAATAGAACAATTAACCCAGGCAGTGCGACAACTTTAGATTTTGTATTGCGATTGGAACTCTCTCAAGTCGACGGAATAGACTTTGCTGTGGATGATATAGAAGTATATCAACTACCTAAGACTTGTCTTACTCATAAAGATTTTGATTTTGTTGTAGACACTAATAAAAAGTTCACAGCAAAAGTGGACAACATTTTAAACGTAAAATGTAAAGGAGCAAATAATGGATCATTTAACATTATAGCCGAAAACTTTGATCCAGCGACAGGGTTTTTCTATTCGATAGATGGTGCCCAAAATTGGTTAAATTCTAAAATTTCTCCAGTTTTAGTATCTGGATTGGCTCCAAATAAATACGATGTTAGAATTCGTTATAGTCTTACCAGTTCTGCATGTAGTGAAACTGTTCCCGTGTCTATTACGGAGCCAGCGTCATTTATTGTAAATGCTAATGCAACCGCAGCTACTTGTACTACAGGATCTACAATTACGGTAAGCTCGGTTGGAGGAACAGCACCTTTTTCATACATTCTTACTGATAAGAATAATCCAGCGAATGTGATTACTTTTACTAGTACTGGATCAGCGTCAGGAATTTTAAAAGATATACCGGCTGGTACGTATATTGTTTCAGGAACAGATGCGAATTCATGTACAGATGCAAATGATGCCGATATAGTGGTTACAATACCAAATGGGCCAACCGCATCAATTGCTCAAAATACAGGATTGTGTTTTGATTCTGGTGCCGAAATTACAGTAGATGTTACAGGAGGATTAGCACCTTATAGTTATCAAGTAAGCTATAACTCAGGAACACCATCGGCCTTTGTTTCTTTCACAGGAAACTCATTTAAATATCCAGTGACAGCAACAGGTACTTATGATTTTACTATTATTGATAAAAATAATTGTAAATCAGCGGTAGAAAGCCAAAAGATTGAACCTAAAATTACAGCAAAGGCCGCTATTTTAGCAGGACTAAGTTGTGCTGTAGCTCCAGCTTCTTCAGACGCAACTATTGAAGTTGAAATCTCAGGAGGAACAAGTCCATATACCTATACCGTTACTGATAAAGCAACAAATATTGTATTAGTTAATAACGGTGCTACAGTAGGTCCTAAATTTACTTATTCTACAGCTACTGCTGGAATTTATGTTTTTGCGATAAAGGATAAAAATGACTGTCTGTTTACTATTGAAAAAGAAGTAAATGCTTTAGTGGCGGTAACGGCAAAAGCTACAGTTAAAGATGTTACTTGTTTTGGAGCTGATAATGGTAGTGTAACTTTGGAAGGCCTAACAGGAGTAGCTCCTTTTGAGTTTAATTTTAATGGTTTAGGCTTTAGTACTACGACTACTTATTCAGGTTTGGCAGGTTCAGTTGCCGGAATTAGCTACACTTATATCGTTAAAGATGCAAAAGACTGTACTAAATCGTACACGATTACTGTTAAACAACCAGACGATATTACCTTATCTGCAAATATTTCAACAGCTTATACATGTGATAATTCTGCTACTATTACCGCTAGTGCTTCTGGAGGAAATGGCAGTTTTACTTATACATTGTATAGAGATGGCAATGTAGTTGCTTCAAACACAACTGGAATTTTTAGTAATTTAACCGTTGCCGGAGTTTACAAAGTGACTGCAACAGATGCTAAAGCATGTAGTAAAACAGTTGATGCAGGAATTATTGATGCATTGAATCCTCCAAAAGGAATGACACTTACTCCTAGTGCAGTTACTTGTCCAGGGAATACTGCTAACGTGACCATCACAAATGTGATTGATGCCTCTGGAACTCTTCTACCTACTGCAGGATTAGAATATAGAATAAAATCGCCAGCACCATATGCAACAACTACTTATCAGACAAGTAATGTTTTTAATGGTTTAGCAGCAGGAGTTACTTATACTTTTGAAGTAAGAGATACTAAAAAATGCGTTTACGAAAAAGACCTTAAAATAGATGCGTTGCCTACTATCCTTGTAACGGTTAAATCTCAAATCAGTATTTCATGTTTAGGTTCAACCGATGGAAGCGCAATCTTCACGGTTAGCGGAATGGGTAATAGCACTCCTTATTCTTATCAAGTTGATACCTTACCAGCAGTAACTGGACAAACAACTCCTGGAACTGGAACTTCTTTTGATATTCAGGTACCTAACTTAGGTGCAGGAACACACACTATAGTGGTAACCAATACAGGAACCACGTGTTCTGATTCGGAAGAAGTTACAATCGCAGCTCCAACAGCAGCATTAGCATTAGATCTAACAGTTACTACGGATGTAACTTGTAAAGGCAATGGTACGGCTACTATTAATGTTACAGCTAATAGTGGTTGGGGTTCTTACTCGTATGAAGTAACAAGAACAGCACCAACAACTGGCACTGCTATTACACAAACCAATAATTTATTTACGAATCTAATCGCGGGTGATTACTCCTTTACCGTAACCGATTTAAAAGGTTGCCAAGTATCAGGAACTTTTACAATTAAAGACAAAGTACTTCCTACTGCAAGTATAGATGTAACTTCAGATTATTGTGCGGGTGGAGCAGGAGCGACTATTAAAGTTACTCCTAATGCAGCAACAAATTACACCTATACTCTTGGCGCTATTGTACAAAACAATGGAACTTTCTCAGGTTTAACACCGGGTGATTATACCATTAGAGTTACCGATACTTCAACAGGATGTTATATCGATTTAACGGTGCCAACCATAGTATCGCCAGTAACAGCTAGTACAAAACTATTAGCGGATTTAGATTGTGATGTAACACCAGCATCTCCAGATGCTTCTATCGAGGTTACCATTAATGATGGTTATCCTAATTATACATACAAAGTAAATAAAGATATAGCTGCACCATTCGGTGGAACGGTTTATCTAGTAGCAGGAAATTCATTTATTTATACAGCTACAACAGCTGGAACTTATTATTTTGAAATTACTGACAGCAAAGGTTGTACAACGGTTGTTTCAAGAACAATAAATGTAAAAGTTGATCCAACAGCAACGACTACGCCAACGAACCCTACTTGTTTTGGTAGTAATAATGGATCTATTACCGTAAAAGTAAGTTTAGGTTTAGCACCGTATACTTACGAATTTTCTACAACTGGTTTAACTGGCTCTTTTAGTTCAATGACTTCAAACATTAAATCGGGTCTTGGTGCTGGCAATTATTGGTTCAAGGTTACAGATTCTAAAAAATGTTTTGTTGTAGTACAAGAAACTTTGACAAATCCGGCAGAATTAAAAGCAACAGCTGAAGTTACAACTCCTCTTAGTTGTGGTACTACAAATGCCCCACAAGCTGCTACTATTACAGTTACAGTTACTTCTCCGGGAACACCATTTTTAGTACCAACCCTATATAGATATACTTATACTCAGGGTGCAAAGACAGTTGGTCCAATAACGTCTAATACATTTACAACAAGCGATCCTGGTGAGGTAAGCATTACGGTTACAGATGCCAATGGATGTACTGCTCCAGCTTCGGTGACTATTGATAATTTAACTCCTCCGACAGCTTTAGCTTTTTCAGCTCCGGATATTACTTGCGAGCTTAGTAAACAGAATACGGATTTATTAGTGACAGTGACAGGCGGTGCATTACCGTTGAAATATGAGATCACAAGTTATACGGCTGCCGTTGCTCCGGGAACACTGGTTGCAACCAATAATGCTAATACTTATACCTTTACGGATTTGGTTCCGGGTACTTATTTCTTTAAAGTTACCGATGCTAATAATTGTACTCTTACAGGTCAGTACAAAATTGATGCTGTAACTCCAATTCAAGTAAGTGATAAAATTTTAAAAAATGTTAGTTGTAATGGCTTATCTGACGGTGAAGTTGAATTTACTATTTCAGGAAATAGGGCTTTAACATACAGCTCTACTTTAGTGGGTAGCGTTACAGGAGATATTTCAGGAGTTTCTATAGGAGATGTTATTACGTATTCTGGGCTTAACGCACTTGAAACCTATACTTTTACTGTCATAAATAATGATACTAAGTGTACTGCTACAAAAGTATTGACTTTGTCACAACCAGACGCAATAACAGCTTTAGATGCAAAAGCTTCAAAAGTATATTGTGATCAAGTAGAAACCACTATTAAAGTTACAGCTTCTGGAGGAACAACACCGTTACAATATGCAGTGGTAAAATTTGGACTAACGCCAGGTGCTGCAGATTATAATACTACAGGATTGTTTACAAAAGACACTAGTATAGATGGTTTGAAATATGTTGTTTATGTAAAAGATAAAAATGGAAATTGTTCTCAAAACATAACATTAGATGTAGTAAAAGATGATGCGCCAACGATCGATCCCGTTACTGCGCCACAGTGTTATTCAGGAAGTAGTTTTATAATAACTATAGTTGGAGCTACCTATAATTCGACAATACTTTATGGTCTTAACGGAAGTTATAACACCAATAAGGATAAAACAATTAATGGTCCAGGAACCTATATTTTGGGCATCAAAGATGATAATGGTTGCGAGGTAACAACTTCAGTTGTAGTAAATGATCAATTAACACTTACTGTTACACCAGATAAAGATGTAACGTGTCCAACATTTCCGGTTACAGATACAGATGCAAAATTTACTTTGTCTGCTAGCGGAGGAAATAATTCTTATACTTATGAATATAAATTAGGTCTTGGAGGAACTTATGCAACAATTCTTCCAGTAGGAAATAATGTGTTTGAAACATCTACAGCTGGGGATTATTACTTTAAAGTTACCTCTGCTGGATGTGAAAAAGAATCTGCAGTTTTCAAAGTCACGGATCCAGTAAATCCAACAGCTACGGCAACAGTTACAGATTTAAGCTGTTACCAATCTAAAGATGGTGTTGTTACTATTGTTCCAACTTCAGGTGTTGCTCCATTTACTTTTAGTTTTAATGGAAGTCCATTTACTGCTAATGATACATATTCAAATCTGGCTGCCTCGCCAGTTTTGGGTTACCCGTATAGTGTGAGAGATAGTAAAGGTTGCGAAGTAACAACAGGTCTTGCTATTGTGACTGAGCCATTGCAAATTTTGTTTACCACTACCGAGGTAAACATGTTTTGTCCTGGACCAACTTTTGGTTCGGTGAAGGTTAGTACTATAACAAATGGTGTTGCACCATTTACTTATGAATTAAAAAATATTGGTACTGGTTTAAAACAAACCATTCCAGGTTTGCCTGGAACTGCTGAATATACTTTTGCAAACTTGAGTTTTGGAGAATTTGAGTTGACAGTTTCTGATGCAACTGGCTGTAGTAATGTTAAAAAGAACATTCAAATTCTTGCACCACCAAATCAGCTAGATATTGATTTGGCAACTCCAATTGATGATTGTGCCGATGGTGCAACTATTGTTGTTACGGTAAATCCTAATCCTGTTCCTACAACTCCTTTGTACCAATTTGGGATCTATGATTTGCCAATAGCGCCTTTCAGTACTAGTTTGCTGCCTCCAGATGTTCCAAATGGGTTAACACATACATTTAAAAATTTAACGCCTGGTGTGGTTTATACTTTTGTCGTATATGATCCAAGTACAAATTGTTACTATTTTGAAAAAGCGTCTGGTGCGGTTGCTCCTTTAACTAATATAGGAATTACGGCGACATCTATTCCCGTTGCTTGTAAGGGATCTGCAACAGGAGGAGTAGCTATTTCACTTACAAATACAGATGCAACTCAAGTAAAATATGAAATATTTAAAGACCAAACAACTACTAGTACAGGAATAGCAGGTACCATTACAATGCCTACAACTGTACCAGTTAAAGTTTTAGGACTAGCTACTGGAACCTACTACGTTAAATTTACTGAAGTAGACGGTTCTAGTTTAGGATGTACATCGTCATCAGCTCCTTTTGTAGTAGAAGAATCAGCTGTAGACCTAAGCGTAACAGCTAGTTCACCTAAAAATGATAATTGTAAGATTGATGCTGGTAGAGTGGTAGCAGTGCCTCATGGTGGAACTGGACCATTTTTATACCAAATAGTACCTGACAATGGACCAATTGGTTATCTTCTTGCTGATGATACACAGCCTACTAGTGCTTCTTTTGAATCGCCTAAACATGATGCTAATATATTTAATGTCGAGGCAGGAAACTATCTTGTTTGGATTAAAGATGGAAATGGATGTGCGGCATCTGTTCCCGCGACTGTTACGGTTAATGCAGATCCAACTCTTGTAATTGATAAATTAGAGGTTGTAGACAAATGCGCCAAAGAAGGGGCGTTTGAAGTTACAGTTTCAATGACAACTTTAGGTATTGCGCCTTATTATATTAGTGTAAATGGAGGTCGTTTCACAGAAATTACTGATGCTATACCTTTCCCTTATACCATTTCAGGATTAAATTCTGGACCAGTAAATGTAATAGTGAAAGATTTTAACGATTGTGAGGATGCAGATAACATTACAATTACGCCAACACCTCTTGCAACTGCATTAGTTACTAAACCTTTAGATTGTACTGTTACTGGAAATGCTGTTGCAGATGCTACAATTACGGTAACGATTTTAAAAGGAACGAAAGGGTTTAAATATCAGGCATACAAAGACGGTACTGCAGTAGGTGGTCCAGTTACTCTTCCTGCCGCAGATAATACATTTGTTTATCCTGTTGCGAAAGCTAATTTCGGTACTTATAAATTTGCTATAACAGATGCTAATAATTGTCCGGTTGAGACTAATGAAGTCGTTATTGATGAAATTATTCCTATTACCGTTACTCCTAACTTAACGCAGCCATTATGTAATGGAGGTAGTAATGGTGCCATTGAACTTCCTGCTAAGGGAGGAAAAGGGAAATACACATATACACTTCAACTTACATCATCAGTACCGGTAGGTACTATAAAATCACAAGGCACACCATTGTTTACTTCATTAATCGCTGGAGACTATGATTATACTATTACCGACGAATTGGGTTGTCAGTTAACAGGTTCGCTAACTTTAGGCCAACCAGCACTTGTTGCAGTTGGAACTCCAGTTATTACACCTTTAACTTGTGGCCCTGGTAATATGGGTCAAGCTGCCGAAGTTGAGTTAGCAGGAATTGGCTCAGGAGGAACAGGATCTTATTTATATAGTTTTAATAACAGTGCATTTACTAAAACAACTAAATATTTTGTTGCTGATACAAAAGCAGACCAACTTGGTATTCCATATGCAATTCAAGATGCAAACGGTTGCGAGGATTCGGGAACAATTGATATTTTAAAATTAAGTCCTCCAACAGATTTTGATTTAAAACAAGATCCAGTTATTACTTGTACAACTGGATCAACTACGGTAACAATTTCAAATGTTGAAAACGCACTTGGTACTGTTACAACAGGATTAACTTATCAGATTATCTCGCCTTTATCAGAGGCAATTGATAATGGACCTAATCCAGTATTTACTGATTTAGCTCCTGGAGATTATGTATTCCAAGTGAAAGATGCTGTGGGTTGTGTGAAACAATTGCCATTTGAGATTAAAGATGTTGTTAAAATTGATCTTATAAAACAATCAACAACCGGAATTACTTGTTTAGGTGCGACTGACGGAAAAGCAAGTTTCTTAGTGTCTGGTTTTGCAGGAACGTATCATTATATTCTTGATGCTCCAGCAACTGCTGTGACTAATTTAACAAGTTCAACAATTGATTTAACTGGATTAACAGCAGGTGATCATACGATTGAAGTATTTGATGATGCAACAAATTGTTCAAAACCAATATTGTTCAATATTGCGGCTCCAGCTGCAGCTTTAGTTATTTCTAAGGATGTTACAGATTTGGGTTGTACTACTACGGGAGCAGTAACAGTTACCGCTACCTTTGGATGGGGTAATTATACCTATAAAATTACGCAGCCAGATGCAAGTATTTTGACTACTACCGATGGCGTTTTTGATGGTCTTACACAAACAGGTACTTATACTATCGTAGTGACAGACGCTAATGGTTGTAAGGCAAACGATACTTTTGATTTAAGTATTCCAACGCCTCCAACAGCTACTGTAGATACAAGCTCAGATTATTGTTATGATGATACTGATTTTGCAACGTTGAAAGTTACTGCTTCAGGCGGAGCTGGCGGATTTGAATATAGTATCGACGGTATCTCTTGGCAGCCATCCAATACATTCGATAAATTGACTCCTGGTAGTTATGTTATTATCGTAAAAGATAAATTTGGATGTACTGTTACAGTGCCAAGCACAACTATTAAAGGTCAGCTTTTTGCTTCGGCAGAAAACAAAAAAGATATTTTCTGTACTGGAACAGTACCAGGAACTATTAAAATTTCTGCAGTAGGCGGTTATCCTGATTACAGCTATACTGTTAAAAAAGATAGTGATCCAATTTCAGGACCATTTCCTTTTGGAGCAGGTGCAACGTCAGCTGATTATACGGTTACAGGTTCAGGAAGTTATGTTTTTGTAGTATATGACGCTAGAAATTGTTCTTATACAATTGCTTATACAATTGTAATGGATACGCCTGTTGCACCAACATTCTCAGTAACTCCAAAATCACCTAGCTGTACAACAGGTCAAGGAAATGTAAATAATGGTGAAATCTTAGTTGCTTTAACAGGAACTACTAATGATGGTCCATATAGCTATACAATTACTAGAACAAATCCAACAGGCTATACAAGTACACAAACGGACAATGGATTGTTCACAGGACTAACCACTGGTGATTATGATGTAACGGTAACTTCTGCAAAAGAATGTTCTACTCCTGGTACCGTAACGATCCTTGATCGTGCAGCAGTTGTGGCAGATGCCACAGCAGCTCCTTTCACCTGTTCGGCTACAAATACACTAAATAAAACAATTGTAACTGTTACTGGAAGTCATGGAGCAGGTGCTGAGTCAGTTACTAATTTCACTTATAGTGAAAACAAAATAAATTGGGATACCACAAATACATTCAATGTAATTGATAACGGATTTACGCAAACTTTGACGTATTATGTGAAAGATGCTTACGGATGTATCGATGACGTTCAGGTTACGGTAAATCCATTCCCTAAATTAGTTTCGGCGGTTGCTAGTTTCGGTACACCTATTGACTGTCTTAACAACAAACAAGAAATAAATGTGGTTATCAATGGAGGAACTTATACTCCGAAGGCATTTACTTATAATGTTTACGAAGATGGTGTTTTAATTACGGCATTACCAATACCAGTAACTGGAAATACATTTACCTACTATGCTGATAAGGTAGGTAGTTTCTATGAGGTTGTAATTATGGATAACAATACTGGTTGTAGTATAAAATCGAATTCGAATAAAGTTCCAGTATTTGATATTGCAAAAGTAACCGCTAGCGCTTCTGCCAATGTAGATTGTAATAGCAATGCTACCGGCGCAATCGAAATTAACATCAGAGATTATGCAGGTGCTTACACTTATAAGGTATTTAATGACACTAACCCAGTAGAGGTGTTTTCAGGTGTTGGTAATACAGGTACCAATCCATTTGTAATTCCTTTCGGATTAGTGGCAAGTAACAAGTATAGAGTGGTGGTTACAGAGTCCGCTTATCCAAGTTGTAGTATAACCTCTAATGATGTTCAAATTACTGAGC
This sequence comes from Flavobacterium sp. OHVDL-2026-0007, assembly GCF_059882335.1. Classification (NCBI taxonomy): domain Bacteria; kingdom Pseudomonadati; phylum Bacteroidota; class Flavobacteriia; order Flavobacteriales; family Flavobacteriaceae; genus Flavobacterium; species Flavobacterium sp. OHVDL-2026-0007. The sequence continues at coordinate 3,208,980 of NZ_CM187612.1, read as the reverse complement.
CGCCAGTATTAGATATTACGGCAATGGTTGTTGATGTTGTAAATCAAAACTGTAAAAATACAGGCGCGGTAATTACTGTTGATGAATCGACTATTGTAGGCGGTACAAGAGACTATACGTACGCGTTTGTAACTGCAGGAACAACTCCAACTGCTGGAGATTATCAGGGAGAGAATGCAAAAACTATTTCGACTACTGCTATTGCTCCATTGTTTGACAGTTACGATGTTTATGTGAAAGACAGTAAAGGTTGTTATCTGTTTAAAACGGTAAACATTTCAGTAGACCCAATGCCTGCAATTACAAAGGTAAGTGTGGATAGTCAATGTACTGATGCTAATGGATATAGAATTGATGTTGCTGCAAATGGTGTAGCTCCTTTACAATACAGTTTAGACGGTGTACAATTCCAAGATGATAGTTTCTTTACGGTGTTTAAGCCAGGAAACTATACTGTAACGGTAAGAGATAAAAATCAATGTATAGCAACTGCAATGACGCCAGTTACGATTTTAGATCCTCTAACTTTGCGTGCAGAGCTTACTGTAGTGCCTAAATGTGAGGCTGCTGATGGTACGATTACGTTATTCGCTACAGGTGGTACTGTTTCGACACCTTCAAGCTATGTTTATAGTAAAGATGGTGGTACCCCACAAGGTAGTCCTGTGTTTAATACTTTAGCTCCTGGAACTTACAAGTTTGTGGTTAAAGATATTGTAACATTATGTGAAACTGAAATCACTGCGAGAATTGAAACTCCAACAGCTGTTACGGGTATTACTTTAGCAGAAACTGCAGTATCTTGTTTCGGAGGAAATGATGGTAGTATAGCGGTAAGTTTAATCGGCACAAATGATAATCCTATTTATTTGTATAGTATTACTGCTGGACCGGTGCTAAGACCAAATCAAGAGTCTACTGTTTTCAATGATTTACCTTTTGGTACCTATGAGGTAACAGTGACTTCAGGTAGAGGATGTTCTAATACAGCTACCATTACAGTTCCACAACCAAACCCTATAGTGGTTAATGCACCAACAGTTTCACAATTTATCTGTACTGCGGGTTCAAATACAATCAACTATGCCACTATCACAGTGGAGCCAGGTTCAGTAAGTGGTGGTTCAGGAAATTATCTAATATATCAATTCCTTAAAGGCGGTGTTGAAGTTCAAAAAGGAGCTTCGAATGTCTATACGGAATATGATCTTTTAGGAGGTGATTATGCAGTAAATGTATTTGATGATAAAAATTGTCAAGGTGCGGTTACCACGGCTATTACAATTGCTCCTTTTGCTAGTTTAGACAAAGTGAATTTCACTGTTGTGACTCCAATTACCTGTGACAACCCTGAAACACTTCAGGTAACTGTAGATACAACAGGTGCGGTAGGTCAACTAGAGTATACTTTAAGCGGTGTCAACGGAACGGTTTTCACTACGCAAAATAATATCAATGGATTGTTTGTTGGTTTAGGAGCGGGTAATTATTTGGTTACGATTAAAAACCCAACAACAGGTTGTATCATTAAAGATGTTCACTATGTATTTAACCCGAATACATTTGTACTTAAAGCAACACCAATAAACGGTGAAATTTGTTACGGTGCAACCGATGGAAGTGTTCGTTTAACAATGGTAGATAATGAATTGCAACCAGCAAATGACGCTGGAAGTTTTGATTATACCATTACTAATGCAGCGGGTACTACAATTACAACGGGTACAAGCACTGGTATTAGTATGGATATCACAGGTTTAAAATCAGGTATTTATATGGCAACGGCTAAATTGGTTAACACACCATTTTGTACTGTAGTAACTAATTTCCAGATTGTTCAACCCGCTCAGGAGTTAGATGTTCAAGCAATTGGCACTCCTATTACGTGTGTTTCTGGTAATAATGATGGTGTAATAACGGTTTCTGCCTTTGGTGGATGGCCTGGAGATTACCAGTTTGAAGTTGCTGGGCCAATTAGTTTTGCTTATTCAACGCAAACCGTTTATCCAAATCTAACAGCTGGTTTATATACGATAACAGTGAAGGATGGAAAAGGCTGTACAGATATAACTACTGTTGAGCTAATTGTTCCGAAACCAATTACAGTTGTTGCCCAGGCCGATGTAACCATGTTGCCATGTAATGGTGATAAATCTGCGACAATAACGGTAGGACTTCCAACAGGAGGTCAAGGCAGTAATTATACCTATACTTTAAATTACGTATCAGCTACTGGTACTGTTTCTTCAGGACCTTTTGCCTCTGGTATTTTTACAGGTTTAGGCGCAGGAAGGTATACGGTAACAGTTAAGGATGGATTTAGTTGTGAAGCTACTACGGCAGAAATTATTATTAATGAGCCTTCAGAAGTGATTGCCTCTTTAGAAGTAGCTTCTAGTCAGACCTGTTTAACACAAGCGAGTTTAAAATTAAGTGCCGTAGGTGGTACAGGAACTTATACCTATAGTACGGATGCTAGTTTTGTAACTATACTTGGTTCCTTTAGTTCGACTACAGCTGTTACATTTAGCGTGCCAGTAGGTGTATATCATTACTATGTTAAAGATGGCAATGGTTGTATCAGTATTGTTTCTAATGATATTGAAATACTATCAATAACACCACTTACTATAACTTTATTAAATGATAAACCATATATCAACTGTACTGGTGACAATTCAGGAAGTATTTCGGCAACTGCGCAAGGTGGCTTAGGAAACTATGTTTACACATTGTTTGACAGCTCAAATGCTATATTACAAGGCCCTCAAGCCGATGGTGATTTTACAGGTTTAGTTAAAGGAACCTATAGAGTTCATGTGGACAGTGGAGATTGTCAAACTGATAAAACAGTAGTTATAGATGAGGCTCCTGTACCGTTGAGCGCACCATATGTAACAACTGATGTAACGTGTTTTGGTGCTAATAACGGAAAAATAGTAATCAATGCAGTAGGTGGTACAGGTTTGATCAGTTATGCAATTTCTCCTGATTTAGACCAATTCTCTGATGTAAACGTATTTGATAAATTGGCAGCAGGTCGCTACCAAGTTATTGTTCAGGATGTATTAGGTTGTTATATTAAAATTGATTTTGAAATTTTTGAGCCAAGACCAGTTACGGCATCAGAAGTTCCAAATTCTATGCTACCTGAAATTTGTGCAGGAGATAAAAATGGTGCTTTTAGTATTGAAATCAAAGGAGGTACAGAACCTTATAATGTAAGTCTTGATGATGAGAATGGAACTTATACTCAGGGTGCTGCGGGTCAAACTAGATTTGATTTCACGGGTCTTGTAGGAGGTGTTCATACCGTTTATATTAAAGATGCTGCTGGTTGTACAGCTGAATTTGTTGAAAATATGCCAGTGGCAGTAATACTGAATCCAATCGCTACAGTAAGTTATGATTGTGTGGATAATGCTCCAGCCAATAGAGTAGTAGTGGAAGTGGATGCTAGTAATACCAATCCAGTAGATATCGATTATATGCTTGACGCTAGTGGTGTTTATCAACCAAGTAACATCTTTGTTAATGTAGCGCCAGGAAAGCACTCTGTAACAGCAAGACATACTAATGGTTGTGAGATGGCAACGGCTGAATTTACTATTGTCGCAGTAGAGCCATTAACCATTATGGAAACTGTAGGTCAACAAGAAATGAATATCATTTCAGTTACGGCTGCTGGTGGAACACCAGCTTACCAATATAGCTTTAATGGTGAACCATTTACTTCTTCTAACAAATTCAAAATCTACAAATCGGGAGATTATAAGGTGATTGTTAGAGATCAAAATGGTTGTGAGGCTTCAATAGTGATACCAGCTACTTATTTTGATATTTGTCTTGACAATTACTTTACACCAAACGGTGATGGAGTTTATGATCAATGGGGACCTGGTTGTACAAACATTTACGACAAGCTTACCTTTGACATCTTTGATAGATACGGTCGTGTGATTGCTAAATATCACTATGGTCAGAAATGGGATGGTAGATACAACGGATCAGAATTACCATCAGGTGATTACTGGTATGTTCTTAAGCTGAATGACCCGAAAGATCCACGTGAGTTTGTTGGACATTTCACTTTATACAGATAACAAAATAATAGCCCCTATGATGTTGTCTAAAAAATATATTACAATGAAAAAATTAATGCTTTCCTTAGTACTCATGGCTGTAACAACAAGTTACAGCCAAGAGTTAAACCTACCTGTATTTACGCAGTATTTAGCTGATAACCCCTTTGTGATTTCTCCGGCTTATGCGGGTATTGGTGATAATCTTAGAATTAGAGCCAATGGACTTACCCAATGGGTTGGTATTAAAGATGCTCCAGAGAATCAATCGCTTTATGCTGATTTCAGACTTTTAGATCGTTCTGGTGTGGGTATTTCTGCGTACAATGATAAAAATGGTTATACCAGACAAACTGGTGCTAAGGTTTCCTTTGCGCATCACTTGATCCTAGATTATTATACGGAACAGTATTTGTCTTTAGGACTTTCTTATAATTTCAATAGTTTTCGAATTGATATTGATGAGTTTAATAACACCATTGAACATCCTGTTTTAGATCCTTCTGTGACGGATAATCGCTACACAACGAACAATAACTTCGATATTAGTGCGTTGTATCGTAACAAAGGATTTTACCTGAGTGTTAATGCCAATAACATTTTAAAGAAAAACACCAGTAAATACCGTGGTGTAGAGCCTAATTTGCTTTCGAATTACCAAGTGTATACGGGTTTTGTTTTTAAAGATAGAGAGAACAGACGTATCGAGTACGAACCGTCATTGTATTACCAATATTTTGCTAGTGATAAACGTTCTACTACCGATTTTAACTTCAAGTACAGACGTTACAATCGTTATGAAGATTATTACTGGGTGGGTGTATCGTACCGTTTCTTGAACGATCAATTTCCAAAACCTTTGTCTGTTGGACCTATGGCAGGTTTTATGAAATCGAAGTTTTACTTCGGGTATTCGTATCAAATTATGTTCAACAATTTAGGCGCTTACAATACCGGTACTCACGTAGTAACCATAGGATTTGATTTCTTACAATCGATTAGTAATTGTCCTTGTACACAAGGTCCGGTTCACGATTAAGGTAGTGTAAGGTTTACCATAACAAGACAGCTTTGCTCTGAGAAGATAGGATAAGCATTTTTATGTTTTTTAAGAGTTAATTTGTTTTTTTTTAAGGTTTACAACGTTTTCGTGGTTTTAGTGCGGTTATTTTTAGATTTTTCAAATTTATTACTACTCTAAAAGTTCTATATTTGTTTTTCTTTCAAAAAAAATTAAAAACAGATCCAATGAAAACTTTAAACGATTTCGATTTTAAAAATAAAAAAGCCATTATTCGTGTTGACTTTAATGTGCCTTTAGATGAAAATTTCAATGTAACAGATGCTACACGTATTGAAGCTGCTAAACCAACAATTGATGCTATTTTAGCACAAGGGGGAAGTGTTATTTTAATGTCGCATTTAGGAAGACCAAAAGGGGTTGAAGAAAAATATTCATTGAAACATATCGTGAAGAAAGCTTCTGATGTTTTAGGAGTGCCAGTTCAATTTGCTTCTAACTGTGTTGGAGAAGTAGCCCAAAGCGCTGCTAAAGAACTTAAAGCAGGAGAAGTTTTATTACTTGAAAATTTACGTTTTCATGCTGAAGAAGAAGCTGGTGATGTTGCTTTTGCAAAAGAATTAGCGTCTCTTGGAGATATTTACGTAAATGATGCTTTTGGTACTGCTCACAGAGCTCACGCATCAACGACTATTATAGCGCAATTTTTCCCTACTGAAAAATGTTTTGGAACACTTTTGGCTAAAGAAATAGAAAGTTTAAATAAAGTACTTAAAAATAGCGAAAAACCAGTTACTGCTGTTCTTGGAGGATCTAAAGTATCGTCTAAAATTACAGTAATCGAAAATATTTTGGATAAAGTAGATCATATGATCATTGGAGGTGGTATGACTTTTACTTTCATCAAAGCGCAAGGTGGTAAAGTGGGTAATTCTATTTGTGAAGATGATAAATTAGAATTGGCACTTGAAATTTTGAGATTAGCCAAAGAAAAAGGAGTACAAATTCATATTCCAGTAGATGTAGTTGCTGCTGACGATTTTTCTAATACAGCCAATACTCAAATTGTAGATGTAATGGCAATTCCTGATGGATGGGAAGGTCTTGATGCTGGTCCTAAATCAATAGCGAATTTTGACAAGGTAATTATGGAGTCTAAAACGATCTTATGGAATGGTCCATTAGGTGTTTTTGAAATGGAAACTTTTGCAAAAGGAACAATTGCTTTAGGTAATTCTATTGCTGCTTCTACAGCAAATGGTGCATTTTCACTTGTAGGTGGAGGTGATTCTGTTGCTGCAGTAAAACAGTTTGGTTTCGAAGATAAAATGAGTTATGTATCTACTGGTGGAGGTGCAATGCTTGAAATGTTAGAGGGAAGAGTTTTACCTGGAATCGCCGCGATTTTAGACTAAATTTTCACAATTAACATTTTTTTGCATACTTTTCATCGGTAATCTGTTTAAGTTTGCAAAAATAGAGTTTTATAATTGTTTGAATTGTAGGGCTTTAAAAAAAAATGTTATATGATTGTAAAAAAAATCTCCTTAGCGGTTTCTGTTTTATTTTCCATGTCGATGTTTGCACAAGAAAGTGCCAATACGGATGTTGTAATGAAAGCTGAAACAAAAGTTACCTATCTGGATTCAATTAAGAGTTCATTCGTGAAAGATGAATTAGCCACTCGAGTGGATAGTCTTTGGATGAACGAATTAACAAGTTTAGATATATACGATGATTTAACAAAGGACATTCAAACCATCAATACGGACATTACCGTGGATGAAGAGTTGCCTACCGATTTGTTAAAGCAGCGTCTTCAGGCAATGAATGAGAAATCGCCTTTTGATATTGAATACAATCAAGGTTTAGAGAATATAATAAAGTCATTTCTTAAGAATCGTAAAAAATCGTTTTCTCGATTAATGGCTTTATCAGAATACTATTTTCCAATTTTTGAAGATGCTTTTGCCAAGCAAAATGTGCCTTTAGAAATTAAATATTTAGCCGTTGTAGAATCTGCTTTAAATCCTAAAGCAGTTTCTAAAATGGGCGCCACAGGACTTTGGCAGTTTATGTACGGTACTGGGAAACAATACGATCTTAAAATCGATTCGTATATAGATGAACGTAGCGATCCTCTTAAAGCTACTGCTGCAGCCTCCGAATACATGACCAAGATGTTTAAGATTTTTGGAGATTGGGAGCTTGTTTTAGCCTCTTATAATTCAGGACCTGGAAATGTTACTAAAGCCATTCGTCGTTCTGGTGGAAAAACCAAATATTGGGATATCCGTAGTTTTCTTCCAAAAGAAACGCAAGGTTATGTTCCTGCTTTCATAGCAACGATGTATCTTTTTGAATTTCATAAAGAACATGGAATCAATCCAGAAAGAGCGGTGGTTAAAAATTTTGAAACGGATACCATTCGTGTCAAGGATCAAATGTCGTTTAAACAAATAGCTGATTTGTTAGACATGCCGCAATCTCAAATAAAACTTTTAAATCCTTCTTATAAATTAAATGTAGTGCCTCATTATCAAGGGGAGCAGCATTTTGTGCGTTTGCCAAAAGATAAAGTGTCTACTTTTGTTTCTAATGAAGATAAGATTTATGCTTACGTTAAACGTGATTCTGGCGTTCGTAATCTTCCAACCCAATTAGCCCTAAAAGTAGCACCTAAAGCTAGACCTATTAGAGAAAATAATGATGTAGCTAAAGATCTTCAATTCTATAAAGTGAGAAGAGGAGATAATCTTGGTGCTATTGCTTCTAAATACAATGTAAATATTGTGGATCTGAAGAAATGGAATAATCTGAGATCAAATTCAGTTGCCTTGGGAAGAACGTTAAAGATTAAATCAGATGCGGATCCAGTGGGTAAAAACATCAGAGAAATAAAATCTACACTTGCTGTAGAGAAAAAATCGGAAGAAGCCATTGCAGCTGCTGACGATAAAAATAATACGCAGTCCCAAGAGTATATTGTGGCTAATGGTGATAATTTAGGTAGCATTGCTAAGAAATTCGGTATGACTATTGCGGAGTTAAAAGAACTTAATAGTCTAACTTCAAATAATATCGGTTTAGGGAAAACAATTGTAGTTTCTAAAATGGTTCCTGAAATTGTGGAAGAAAGTGCAGTAACAACTGCTATAGCTTCAAACTCTTCGATTGATTCATTCAAAAAAAGAGCTACTTCAACTAAGAATCTTGGAGAAGATTATTACGTAAAAAAAGGAGATTCGTTATATAGCATTTCTAAAAAATATCCAGGAGTTACGATTTCGGATATTAAAAAATGGAATGGCATTAAAAAAAGCGATGAATTACAACCTGGAATGAAACTTAAAATAAACGGATAATAAAAAATCTTATTTAAATTTGGGTTTTATTTCATAAATTAAGAAAATGAATAAAACCCATTTTTTATTAGTACTACTTCCGTTTTTGTTGGTTTCCTGCTTTAAAAATGAAAAGCAACTTAAACCCGTATCAGGTAAAACCAATACGATCTCTGTGATTATTGATGATCAATTGTGGTATGGAGAAGTAGGGGATACCATTCGAAATAAATTCGCCTCACCGGTTTTAGGTCTTACTCAGGAAGAACCGTTGTTTACGATCAATCAATATCCTGCTAAGTTATTGGAAGGTTTTGTGACCGATAGTCGAAGTATTATCGTGGTCAAAAAAGCCAATACGGATAAATTTGAAATCATACGGAGTAAATCCTTGCCTTATAACACTTTTCGCATCTATGGAAAATCTGTTGATGATATATTGTGTAGCATCGAAATGAATGCAGCACAAATCATCAAAATAATTCACGAGGCCGAAATACAAAAAGTCCAACAGGACAATCGAAAATCGCTCCTTAGTCCGACGATAATCAAAAACAAATTTCATATCGATTTACAAATTCCGACAGGCTACGAATACGTATTGCATAAAAGGAATTTCATTTGGTTGAAAAAAGAGATTGTCAGTGGCAATACTAGTTTATTGATCTATCAGATTCCCCTACACAGTTTCAAAGACAAATTAGATGTGGTTGAAAACATTGTGCGAATGCGCGATTCTGTTGGTTATTATATCAAAGGCCGAGAACCTAAAACGCGAATGATCACTGGTGAAGCCTATGCTCCTTATTTTTCTAGTATAGAGTTGGATGGTAAAAAAGCGTATGAGACTAAAGGAGCCTGGGAGCTAAAGAATGATTTTATGGCAGGGCCCTTTATTAATTATGCCATTATAGACGAAGCTTATAATCGGATTTTAGTGATCGAAGGATTTTGTTATTCGCCTTCTAATGAAGAAAGGGATCTCATGTTGTATTTAGAAGCGATCATCAAATCGGTCAAAATCGATAAAAGATAATGTAGTATATTTTTCATACTTTTGTTTTAACAAACATTAAATCAATATATTATGAAAAAATTATGTATGATATTACCAATGCTGGTTATAGGTTTATCTTCTTGTAAAAAAGAAGTAAATACAGAAACGGAGGCCAGTAAAGTAAAAGATGGTGTTAAAACAGAAGAATCAATGGCAGAAGAGTCAATGGCAGAAGAGCCACTCGATTCAGTAGCCAAAATGAAAGCATGGACAGCTTATGCTACACCAGGAGCTGCACATAAAATGATGGCGGACGAAACGGGCACCTGGGCTTGTGATATGACTTTTTGGGAAGAGCCTGATGGGAAACCTAGTAAAGCCACTTCCATAGCGCATGCTAAGATGGTATTAGGAGGACGCTACCAAGAAACAAATTATCAAGGAAACATGATGGGACAACCCTTCGAGGGGAAAAGTACCCTTGCTTACAATAATGCCAGCAAGGAATATACAACTACTTTTATTGATAATATGGGGACAGGTATGATGGTCGCAGTAGGTACATACGATGAAGCAACAAAAACGATGGAGCTGAAAGGAGATATGGTGAATCCAATTAACGGGAACAAAACGCCTTATCGGGAAACCTATACCATTGTTGATGCGACAACAAGAAAAATGGAAATGTTCGATACCAAAAACGGTAAAGAATACAAAAGCATGGAAATCATCATGAGGAAGAAATAATAATTGGGTTTAAAGTATAAAGTAAGATCCCGATCACAATTTGTGATCGGGATTTCTATTTGATACTATTTGTGTAATTTTGTTTTTAGAACAATACGGTAGGGGTTTGAAAACCTGTAGCAATTGTAAATCGCTTTTTTAGTGGGGTAGCAACTAAAAACAATAAATAAAGTGTAATGGAATTAAAATGGAAAATAAAGCCTTTTGAGGCGCTAACGGTTCATGAGTTATATGATGTGCTCAAAGTAAGAAGTGAGATCTTTGTAGTGGAGCAAAATTGCGTTTATTTAGATGCAGATGGTAAAGATAAGCTTGCTTTGCATCTAATGGGTGAATACGATGGTAAAATCGTCGCGTATTCACGTTTGTTTGATGCAGGAATTAGTTTCGATAATACTTCAATTGGACGTGTCGTAGTTGATGCTAATTATCGCGATAAAAAATGGGGACACGATTTGATGCGCGAAGCCATCGCGGGTATTAAGAAGCATTTTGGAAAAGATAAAATAACAATAGGGGCTCAACTGTATCTAAAGAAATTCTACGAAAGCCACGGATTTGTGCAAACCAGTGAAATGTATTTGGAAGATGATATTCCCCATATCGAGATGATTCGCGGTTAAAAGATCAATAAATCACCTAATGACCAAAAACATTGATTTGGACTTCATAAGTTCAATTTGAGTTTATAGGAAAACCTTCATTGGCTGTATAAGCCGATGAAGGTTTTTTATTTCCAGTACTTTTTATGATTTTAGTAACATTTGTTTTATGATTATAATAACATTATTTGATAGATGCTTTGTTAATTTAGTTTCAGTAAAATCTTAATAAAAAAGTGCTATATGAGTAAAGTAAAGTGGATTATGGTTTTTTGTGTTTGTAGTTTTTTGAGTTTTGCTCAAAATAATTCAGTTGTAAAAACAGACAATAGACGAGTTGAAAATTTAGCTAGTTTATCAAAAGTCTGGGGGTTTCTAAAATATTATCATCCCAATGTAGCAAAAGGTGATTTTAATTGGGATGAGCAATTGCTTCAAATGATCCCAAAGGTACAAGGAGCTCAAAATAAGGAAGAATTATCTAAGATCTACTTGGAATGGATTGCTGATTTAGGCGCAGTAAAAGAATGTAAATCGTGTAAAGAAGTTTCTAAAAAGGAATATTTTGATAAAAACTTCGATCTGTCCTGGTTAAATGATTCCAACGTTTTTACCGCAGAACTTTCGCAAAAGCTTAAATTCATTGAAGAAAATAGATTTCAAGGTAAAAGTAAATATGTTACCGCAGGTCCAGCTGGCAATATTGAAATGACAAATGAACCTGAATATGTAGATTCTCAATATCCAGATATAAAACAAAGATTATTAGGTTTGTTCCGTTATTGGAATACCATTGAATACTTCTTTCCATACAAATACATCACGGATCAAAATTGGGATGCGGTGTTGCTTGAAATGATCCCTCGATTTGAAAAGGCAAGTAATGCAACAGAATATCAATTGACTTTGTTAGAGAGTGTTGTGAAGTTGGATGATACGCATGCGTGGCCCTATTCAGATAAATATTTGGAGTTTTTTGGTCGTAAATATATTCCAGCATTCATTAATGTGATTGAAGACAAAGCTGTTATTGTAGGTTTTTATAATGATTCGCTTGCAAAAATAAATGATATCAGAAAGGGCGATATTGTGGAACAAGTAGAGGACAAAGATGTTTTGCAAATAATGTCAGACAGAGCAAAGTACGTTAGTGGATCAAATCGTGCAATTAAAGCTAAGGGCTATGAATATTTGATATTTAATGGTACAACAGATTCAGTAAAAGTCAAAGTTAGAAGGGGAAATCTTGTTTTAACTAAAATGATTAAACGTTATGTAGCTGCCGATTTAAAAATAAATAAAAATTATAATAAGGAAAAGTTTAGTATTGATCAAGATAACGTTGGCTATGTTAATATGGCTCAGCTAGAAATGGATGAGGTGCCTGAAATGATGCAAAAATTAGATGCAACAAAGGCTTTAATTATTGACCTTAGGAACTATCCCAAATTTATTCCCTATACGTTAGCTAAAAGATTATTTAAAAATGCGAAAGAATTTTCTAAGGTGATAAAACCTGATCTGACTTATCCAGGAAAGTTTGTTTGGGAAAAAGCAATCTTTGTTCCTCCTCTTAAAAATCAGTATTATTCTAAAAAAGTGGTTGTATTAGTTAATGAGGAAACTCAAAGTAGGGCAGAATGGTCCGCCATGCTTTTGCAAAGTGGGGATAATGTGACAACAATCGGTAGTCAGACCGCAGCGGCAGATGGAAATGTTTCAAAAGTTGGTTTTCCAGGTTTTACATTTTATATGTCTGGTATAGGAGTATTTTATCCTAATAGAGCTCAAACACAGCGTGTAGGAGTTAAGGTGGATATTGAAGTCCATCCAACCATTAAAGGAATTCAAGAGGGGAAAGATGAAGTACTGGAGGCTGCTAAAGAGTTTTTAAACAAGCCGGGTATTTAAAAATGCTTTAAATTTTAGTAATCACAAACTCAACACGGCGATCTAAAAGATCACCTTTTCCTAAAGGATATTTATTGCCGCAACCCTCATAGGTCATGCGGCTTTTTGCTATTTGCTTTGACGATAAATAATTAAATACCGTTCTAGCACGATTCCAAGATAGTCTTCTTTCTTGCGTTTCTTTATCGATTCCGTCGGTATATTGCTTGGGTGTACAGCATACATGCCCTTTTATTTCAAATTGAAGACTTTTTTTATTTTGTAAAACCCCTGCGATTTTATCTAATTCATTTTTAGAACCCTGGGTTAATTTAGAGCTTCCAAGCTCAAACAAAATGTTGGTCAAATAAATCTTGTCCCCGACCTTTAGCTTGTCTTTGAATGAATTATGAATCCCTTTTCCAAAACTATTTTTTTTGACTACAATAAGATCAACACGTCGGTTTTTAGATCGAGTTTCGTGTAAGTTTTCCACAGTGTCTAGTCGAACGACAATACGTCCTTTACCTTCTAAAATGATAATTTTACTTTGCTTAAAACCGGAAGAGGTTAACAATTGCTGAATGGTGTTTGCGCGATTATTAGACAGACGAAAATTATATTGATCATTGCCACGATCGTCACAATAGCCATAGATCTGTATGGATTCTACTTTTGAGGTATCAATTGTTTTTATAAAGTTAGTGACCACTTGGGTTTGCTCCTGAGTAAGATCATATTTGTCAAATTCAAAATACACGGTCTCAACAGGTTTGTTTTGTGCTGATAAATTAAAGACAAGAAGAAAGAGTAAAAGGCTGAAAATCTTCATTTTTACATTTTTAAAATCCTTTTATACTCGGCTTGATTGTTTAAAAGACCTACGGCTTTTTTAATCTCGGAATTGTTTTTAAGGTAAAATTGATAGAGACCTTCTTGGTATTGGTATCTTTTGATGAGTTCTTCTTGAATTAAATTCTTAATTTCTTTTTGGTTTTTATCCAATAAACTGCTTTCACTTTTTTCAAGAGCCGCCAATAATTGCTGGTATTCAGGAGCAATAGTTTCATCTATTTTTTCATTTTTGGCAGCCGTTAAAGTGTTTTTTAATGCGATTTCAGTTTCGGTATCGAAACTAATCTTATTGGCTTTTAAGTATTGTTTAAAACTAGTATAATCTGCATCGGTAATCGTTGGGATTTTATCCCCTAAGGCCGGGTTTTTATAATAATAGATCGTTGCATAATCAAAAATACCGTCATTCTTTAATAAGGCATTCGTGATAGGATTCATTTTGGTTTCTTCTAATTCGATGTCGGGTAATACACCACCACCATCAAAAACGGTTCGTCCTTTTCTTGTTTTAAAGGCATTGAAATTTTTAGCGTCTGTTTTCTGAGCTAGTCCGTTTTTATCTTTATGCGCATAATCTAGTGCTTGAATACAACGACCAGAAGGCGTGTAGTAACGAGAAATAGTTACTTTTAGCTGTGTTCCGTAGGTCAAATCCACAGAACGCTGTACCAGCCCTTTTCCAAAACTACGGCTTCCCAAAATAACGGCACGATCTAAGTCTTGTAAAGCCCCTGACACAATCTCAGATGCTGAAGCACTTCTACCATTGACTAAAATGGCTAAAGGTATTTCGGTATCAACGGGGTCTTTTGTCGTTTTATAGGTGTTATTGTGTTTTTCAATTCTTGATTTAGTGGTAACAATGGTTTCGTTTTTAGGCACAAATAAATTACATATATCTACAGCTTCATTTAAAAGCCCTCCAGGATTCCCTCGTAAATCAAGGACAATTTGAGTGGCTCCATCGGCTTTTAGTTTTTCAAGTGCTTCTTTTACTTCGATTGCGGCTTTTCGGCTAAAATGGGCCAATACTATATAACCCGTTTTATCGTCTACTTTTCCATAAAAAGGAACCGACTTAATATCCACTTCGTCTAAAATCAATTCAGTTGTAAAGGGCTTATTTTGGCGAAGGTATTTTATAGCAATCTTAGTGTTTTTTGTTCCCTTGAGTAATTGGGAAGCATCGTCTTTAAAATCAGCAATCAGTACATCGCCAATCTGTATAATTTCATCACCCGCTTTTAATCCAGCTTTATCGGCAGGATAATTTTTATAAGGTTCACGAACAATTAAGCGGTCTTTTTTTCTGGTAATTAAAGCACCTATACCGGTGTATTCTCCCGTATTGTTGATTTTGAAATTGACTACATCCTGTTCGTTAAAGTAGACCGTATAAGGATCCAAGCTAACTAACATGCTTTTAATGGCCTTATCCATCAAATCTCCAGGATTGGTCTCGTCGACATAGTTGGTGTTGACCGCTTTGAATAAAGTGGTGAAGATTTCTATTTGTTTGGCAATCTCAAAAAAATCATCTTTGAAACTGGTTCCAATAAATAAAAATCCTGCTGCGACGATAGGTATAATGATTTTTCTTTTGAGAAAAGTAGTCATGGCGGTGAATTAGCTTAAATTATATGGTACTAAAATAAGAATAAATCGTCAATAACGGTTATACGGGGAGCTGAATCTCAATTGAGAGAATCAAAAGGATTGATTATAAAGGGTTTTCTGATTCTGTTTTGATTTCTGAATCTTTGCTTTTGTTTACTTGAGCGATAAATTTCTCAAATAATTGAATCGTTTTGGTATTGATTTCTTCGTACGTTAAACGGTCTTTGGTTTGGTAAAAAAACATCAAAGAATAGGGATGTTCAATAGCATCGAGTAACAAATGTTTGTTCAGTCGATAGGTTTCTCGTAAAACACGTTTGAAGTAATTGCGATCTACAGCTTTTTTAAAGTATTTCTTAGAAACCGAAACCCCCATTTTAATTTTTTCTGCTGAATCCATTTCCGCTGGAGTGTATACTAAACGCAACGGATATTTAGAAACTGATTTCCCCTCAGAGAATAGTAATCCAATAATCGTTTTACTTTTTAAACGTTCGTTTTTAGGGTAGGTAAAGTTCATTTAATTCAGAAAAAATTTGCAATTTTATGGACAAAGGTACAATTAAACCATAAAACCGGTTATTGTTTTTAAATTTTATACCCTTAAAAATTTATTTATTACTTTTGGCGTTAATTTTTTAAGCATGCAAAAAATAATTTCTTATCCCATATCTGTACTATACTATTTGTGCTTTAGCTTGTGTTTGCTTGTTTTTCATCCGATACAATGGATTTGTCTTAATGTTTTTGGATATCAAGCGCATAAAAAAAGCGTTGATTATTTGAATTTTTTTCTTTTAAAGTGTACCAATCTAGTAGGAACAACATATAAAATTGAAAACAGAGAGACCATTCCAACAGGAGTTCCGTTGATTTTCGTTTCTAATCACCAAAGTATGTACGATATTATCGCTATGATTTGGTATTTTAGACGTTTTCATTGTAAATTTGTAAGTAAGAAAGAGTTAGGTAGCGGAATACCAAGTGTATCTTATAATTTACGTCATGGAGGTTCAGTGCTTATAGACCGTAAAGACCCAAAACAAGCCATCCCAGCAATTAAAGGTTTGTCTGAATATATCGAAAAAAATACAAGATCGGCGGTTATTTTCCCTGAAGGGACACGTAGTAAAACAGGAGTGCCTAAAGAATTTGCTCAAAGCGGTTTGAAGATTCTCTGCAAGTACGCGCCTTCAGCCTATGTAGTACCGGTAAGTATTAACAATTCTTGGAAAATGGTAAAATTTGGTTTTTTCCCTGTAGGTTTAGGAAATCGCCTTACCTTTACCGTTCATAAGGCGATGGCTGTAAAAGACTATAATTTTGCTGATTTAATGGCGATGACAGAGAAAGCAGTTATAGAAGGAGTAAATGAGTATAAATAGATTTTTGTTTTTGAGTAACTAAAAACAAAAATCCCAAATCTAAAATAAGTAATGTCTATAAAAAACATTAGATTAGAAGTAATGCAGTTTTTGGAAAAAAACGTGGATAGCTTCGTTGAGCAGTATTTAATTCCAGTGGAGAAAATTTGGCAACCGTCAGATTTTTTGCCTAATTCTGAAGGAGATAACTTTTTTGAAGAGGTAAGAGAACTACGTGAAATTGCTAAGGAATTGCCATATGATTTTTGGGTAACGCTTGTAGGAGATACGATTACTGAAGAAGCTTTACCAACCTACGAATCTTGGTTGATGGATGTTGAAGGAATCAATCAGGTAGAAAACGGTGGAAATGGTTGGTCTAAATGGATCAGGCAATGGACTGGAGAGGAAAATCGCCATGGTGATTTGCTAAACAAATACTTGTATTTGTCTGGTCGTGTGAACATGCGTGAAATTGAAATGACAACACAGCATTTGATCAGCGACGGTTTTGATATTGGTACGGGAAGTGATCCGTATAAAAACTTTGTTTACACTAGTTTTCAAGAGTTAGCTACTTATGTTTCACACAATCGTGTGGCTCAAATGGCTAAGAAATTTGGAGACAATAAATTGTCTAAAATGTGTAAAATGATTGCTGGAGATGAGATGCGTCATCACCATGCCTATAGTGAATTTGTAACGCGTATTTTTGCAGTAGATCCTAGTGAAATGATGTTAGCGTTTCAATATATGATGAAACAAAAGATTGTGATGCCAGCACACTTCTTACGTGAATCAGGTCAAAAAATAAGTTCTGCATTTGAACAATTTTCTGATTCTGCACAAAGAATTGGGGTGTATACAGCAAATGATTATGTGGATATCATGCAAAAGTTAATTGATAAATGGGAAATTGATAAGGTTTCTAATTTAACAGATGATGCTGAGAAAGCGCGTGATTACTTAATGAAATTACCGAGCCGTATGGCGAGAATCTCAGAAAGATTGGTTATTCCTCAAGAGTCGCATATCTTCAAATGGGTAGAACCAGCTAGATTGTAGATTTGTAATTAAAGTATGAGAAACTTTGATTTTCAATGGACGGTTAAGTCAATTGGATGTTGAAGCTTTAAAAATGAATATATTTTGTTGATTGTTGAGGTAGAAAAACTTTGACAATCAACATTTTTTTTAAATGACTATTATGAATAAATCCGAACTGATAAACAAAACAATTGCTTTTGTAAAAGAAAAATTAAGTAATGCGGAAGGTGGACACGATTGGTTTCATATCGAACGTGTGTATAAAAATGCGCTTTTGATCGCAGGGGATACCCAGTGTAATATGGAGGTAGTTCAACTAGGTGCTTTGCTACATGATATAGCCGATAGTAAGTTTCATAATGGAGATGAAACAATCGGGCCAAAAACGGCGCGCTTGTTTTTGGAAGGAGAAAATGTGGCTGAGGAAGTGATCCAACAGGTGGTGAATATCATTGAAAATATCTCCTTTAAAGGAGGGAATTTCGAAAAGAAGTTTAGTTCTGTTGAATTGGAAATCGTACAAGATGCGGATCGTTTAGATGCCATTGGAGCTATTGGAATCGCAAGAGCCTTCAATTATGGTGGATTTAAAGATAGAGTTTTATATGATCCTAATATAGCGCCTGTCACCAACATGACTAAAGAGGAATATAAAAAGAATAATGCGCCCACAATTAATCATTTTTACGAAAAGCTTTTATTGCTTAAAGACAAAATGAATACTCAAAAGGGTAAACAAATCGCAGCGGAAAGACATCGTTTTATGGAACTTTTTCTGATGCAATTTTATTTAGAGTGGGAAGCAGAGGAGTAAGTGAGTAGTTGGCAATGGTCATTTAAAGTGGCTGCCAAAATGAAATGCCCCCAAAAAAGGAAGCGTCCTATTTTGGGGGCATTTTGTATGAAAAGAAGAATCTCTAGTGAAAGAAGAATCGAATTTTGCTATAATTGGGTCTTACCTAGCTGCATCCACAATTGTTGTCACCACAATCTTTTTTCTTTTTGGATTTCCAAAAGAACTTTTTAATTAAGAAGGCGGCAGCAATAAATAGAATACCAAAGGCAATAATTTCTTGTATCATGACGACTTATTTTAATAGTTGATAAGCTAAAAGTGCTACAAAATAAGCCAATCCGCTCATTAAAAATAACTGCATAGCAGGCCATTTCCAAGAATTGGTTTCTTTTTTAGTGATCGCAAGTGTACTAGCACATTGCATGGCAAAAGCATAGAACAATAACAAGGAGATTCCAGAGGCAAAATTAAAGATCTTCTGACCGGTTACAGGATTGATTTCTTCTTGCATTTTACTTTTGATAGTGGCTTCATTGTCACTACTTCCTACACTATAGATCGTGGCTAATGTACCTACAAAAACCTCACGAGCGGCAAAGGAACTGATGATGGCAATACCAATTTTCCAGTCATAACCTAAAGGAGAAATAGCCGGTTCAATGGCTTTACCCATGATTCCGATATAGGAGTTCTCTAATTTTTGAGAGGCCACTTCATTTTCGAATGCTGTTTTATCTAAGGGATTGTCAGCAAATCTTTCTGTGACGATGGTTTCGGCTTCGTTAAAATCTTTTCCGGGTCCGTATGAGGCTAAAAACCATAAAATAACGGATATGGCCAAGATGATCTTTCCTGCTCCAACAACAAACGCCTTAGTTTTCTCTACTACATTGATTGCAACATTTTTGAAAAGAGGTAATTTATAACTCGGCATTTCCACTACAAAATAAGTTTTTGTATTGAGCTTTAATACTTTGTTTAAGATATAGGCGGATATAATAGCCGTTCCAAATCCTAATAAATACAATAACATTAGGGATAATCCTTGCATGTTCAGTATGCCAAAAACGCGCTGATCTGGGATAACCAAGGAAATAATGATGGCATAAACAGGTAGTCTTGCTGAACAGGTGGTAAAGGGAGTTACTAAAATAGTAATCAAACGTTCCTTCCAGTTTTCGATGTTTCGCGTGGCCATAATGGCTGGAATCGCACAAGCTGTTCCAGAGATTAAAGGGACTACACTTTTACCTGAGAGACCAAACTTACGCATGATTTTATCCATTAAGAAAACCACACGGCTCATATAACCACTTTCTTCTAAAATAGAAATGAATAAAAACAAGAAGGCAATTTGAGGAATGAAAATTAAAATCCCTCCAATTCCAGGTATGATACCTTGTGAGAGTAAATCGGTCAATATACCACTAGGTAATTCTTGTGCTACCCAGCTGCTTAAAGAAGCAAAAGTGCTATCAATAAAGTCCATAGGAATGGTTGACCAACTAAAAATAGACTGGAAAATCACAAATAAAATACCTAAGAAAATGAAATAACCCCAAAATTTATGGGTTAAAACACGGTCTAATTTTGCTCTAAAGTCTTTCGCCATTGAGGCATCAACTTGTAAGCCCTGTTTTAAAACGTCATTGATAAATTGGTAACGTTTTATCGTTTCTTTTTGTTGTAGACGCTTGAGTTCGGAATGTGATTTGGTGAATGTACCTCTAATTTCATTTCGGTCTAAATTCAAAAAGTTCACGTCTTGAGTAATAACCAACCATAATTTGTACAACAATTGGTTTGGAAATGCTTTTTGTAAATTCTCAAAATAATCAGCATCAATGCTTGAGGCATTTAAGCAAGGTTCATGCGGAATGGTTTTGTACGAGACAATTAGGTTTTTTAATTCTTCTATTCCAGAGCCTTTACGAGAACTAACTAAAGCAATTTTTGTTTTAAGCTGCTCTTCAAGATAGGCAATATTAAGAGTTATTCCTTTGGTTTCCATACGATCGGCCATGTTGATCACCAGTATGGTCGGAATTTCAAGATCTTTGATCTGGGTGTAGATCAATAAATTTCGTTTCAAATTCTCGACCTCAGTGACCACAACGGCTACATCAGGATATAATTTATCGTTTTTGTTGAGTAAAAGTTCAATGACAACGCTCTCGTCGATAGAACTGGCGTTAAGGCTGTAAGTTCCAGGTAAATCTAGAATATTAGCCTTGATGTTATGGGGTAGTTTACAGAATCCTATTTTTTTCTCAACGGTGATTCCTGGGTAATTTCCCACTTGTTGTTTTAAACCTGTAAGTTGATTGAATACAGACGTTTTTCCAGTATTTGGATTCCCAATAAGGGCAACATTGATATTTTGAATGCTCATTACAAATTGTTTATGATAAGTTCAACTTCAATTTCACGAGCGGTTTCTACACGAATGGCTACATGTGAACCATTAATGTCTAAATACAGAGGATCTCCGAATGGAGCGATTTGAAGTAATTCTACTAAGTTACCCGGCAAACAGCCCATCTCTAATAGCTTTAGAGGGATAAGATCGATATCAAAATCTTTGATAATGGCTTTCTCGCCTTTTTTTAGGGTATGGATTGTATTTTGCAAGCTTATTTAGATTGAATTTAGATTGCAAAAATAGGCAATTATTCTTTATTACAAGGTATTTAACACTTTTGAATATGCTAAATGTTTCTAAAAATAAGGCGTTTTACTCTTTGCATAGAAAATCGATGTCTTCTAAAAGACGTTTGATTTCTTCTTTATTTGTGCCATCGTAGAATCCTCTTACACGACGTTTTTGATCTACCAAAACAAAATTCTCGGTATGGACCATATCATATAATTGATCGGGTCTACCCAATTTTACCGCCAGATAGGATTTTCTAGCCATGGTGTAAATTTCTTTTTTGTCTCCAGTAACTAAATTCCATTTGCTGTCTACAACGCCATGTTTGATAGCATACTGTTTTAAAACAGGAATGCTGTCCACCTCAGGGAAAACCGTATGAGAAAGCAACATTACCTTTGGATTGTTTAAGACTGCTTTTTGAACTTCAGCTAAGTTGGTCGTCATTTTTGGGCAGATGGATCCACAAGTGGTAAAGAAAAAGTCGGCTACATAAATTTTCCCTTCGTAATTTTTCTGGGTAATGGTATCGCCATTTTGATTGACAAATGAGAAATCAGCTATAGTGTGGTACTTGCTTTTGTATTGCACAGTGCTGTCCACTAATTCAGGATTGACATCAGCAGGATTAAAAATAGGAAGTGTTTTTTGTGGCTTTAGTGCCGAATAAAATAAAGATATAGTAACGGCCGAAAACAGGAATAAAACCAGAAAGAATTTTCGGTACTTGTAAAGAAGCGATTTCATAAAAATAATTTGGCGCAAAAATACGAAAAGCGCTTTTTAAAAGCCTAATGATCCTTGGTTTTTAACAGAATAAGGGATTTGAGTCCTAGGAATGTATCAGTAAAATAGGATCTATGATAATTGTGCTTCATTTTGGACAAGGTATTTGAAGCATTTAGATCATCAAATACTTCTGCTTATTGCTGTGAAAATTGTAAATAAAGGATTAAAATAATTAACATAAAATTTTAACATAAAATTAAAAATAATAGCAATACGTTTGTATTAGACCTTAAACTATAAATTAAAATGATAAAACAGCTAAACAAATCTATGTTTTGTGCGTTTTCAGCAATTTTCTGTTGCGCAACACTTCAGGCACAAAGTGCAAAACCGACCGAACCAGGTATCAATCTTTCCTATATGGATAGCAAAGTGAGTCCTAGTCAAGATTTTTTCCGTTATGTAAATGGAACTTGGTTAGAGAAAACTCAAATTCCTAATGATAGAAATTCATGGGGTAGTTTTAATGAATTGCGTCAAAAGACGGATGAAAATTCATTGGCAATTTTGAAAGAAGCCTCAAAAAATCCTAAATATAAATCAGATACAGATCAAGGTAAAGCGGTAGCTTTATTCAATACGATCTTGGATACTGTTGGAAGAAATAAAAAAGGTATTGCGCCAATTCAGCCTTACTTAAAGAAAATCGACGCTATTAAAAATGTAGCGGATTTACAAACTTTCTTGACAGAAATGGAATCACAAGGAGGAGTTGGTTTCTTCGGTGTTTATGTTGGTGCTAACGCCAAGAACAGTAATGTGAATTCCGTTAGTCTAAGTCCAGGACGTTTAGGATTGTCGGATAAAGATTATTATGTTTCTGACGATAAAGACTCTAAGGAAAAAAGAGCAAAATATGAACTTCATATTGCTCGAATGATGCAGTTCATTGGAGAGTCACCTGCAAAAGCAAAAGTAAGTGCTGCACAGATTTTGGCTTTAGAGACTCAAATGTCTGCTCCAAGATTGGATCGTGTGGAACGCAGAGACAGAAGAAAACAATACAACCCAACGGCTGTATCGGATTTGAAAAAATCAGTTCCTTCTATCGAGTGGGATAAATATTTTGCAGGAATCGGAATGGCAAAGGTGGATACTGTTATTGTAACCCAACCGCGCTATTTGGAGGCTGTGGAGAAAATCTTTAGCGATAAAAAAGTGGCGGATTGGAAGGCGTATTTAAAATGGTGTGTGTTAAACGGTTCTTCATCGGAATTAACTACTGCTATTGAGAATGCCAATTTCGACTTCTACGGAAAGACATTAACTGGAGCCTTAAAACAACGTCCTCGTGAGGAAATGGCATTGCAAGTGGTAAATCAAGCTACAGGTGAAGCTTTAGGAAAGTTATATGTAGAGAAGTTTTTCCCAGCAGAAGCAAAAGATAAGGCAAAAAGTATGATTCAAAATGTGATTTTGGCGTACCAAAATCGTATCAATGGATTGCCTTGGATGTCTAAAGAAACAAAGGTAAAAGCCATCGAGAAATTAAATAAGATCACCATTAAAATAGGATATCCTGATAAATGGAAAGATTATTCGGCTTTACAACTTAAAAATGTTGCTGAAGGTGGAACTTATTTCGATAACATGATCAGTTTAGCGAAATGGGATTATCAAGAAGATTTAGCTAAATTAGGAAAACCAGTAGATAAAACAGAATGGGGAATGTCTCCACAAACGGTAAACGCTTACTACAATCCATCTTACAATGAAATTGTTTTCCCAGCGGCTATATTACAACCACCTTTTTATAATTACCAAGCTGATGAAGCGGTAAATTATGGTGGTATTGGTGCTGTAATTGGTCATGAAATCTCCCACGGATTTGATGATTCTGGAGCACGTTATAATGCAGACGGAAACCTTGTTGACTGGTGGACTGCAGATGATTTAAAACAATTTACAGCCTTAGGTTCTGCTCTGGCAGCTCAGTATAGCGCTTTAGAGCCTTTGCCGGGAATACATGTAGATGGTAAATTTACTTTAGGAGAGAATATCGGAGATTTAGGAGGAATAAATGCTGCTTACGATGGGTTGCAATTGCATTTAAAAGCACATGGCAATCCTGGATTAATCGATGGATTTACTCCGGAACAACGTTTCTTTATTTCTTGGGCTACGGTTTGGAGAACAAAATCAAGAGATGAAGCGATTAAAAGTCAAGTAAAAACAGACCCGCATTCTCCAGGAATGTATAGAGCTTATGTTCCGATTCAGAACGTTGATGCTTTTTACCAAGCTTTTGGAATTAAAAAAGGAGATCCAATGTATGTTGATCCTGAGAAGAGAGTTAAAATCTGGTAATACAGGTATAAAAAAACGGCGCTAATTTTAGCGCCGTTTTTATTTTCAAGTTATTTCTTTTATTGGATAGCGATATAAATATCCACTTCTGCATTTTGTGGATTTAAAGCCTTTTCATCATATACTTCAAAATCAGTTGTAAATATACGATCTAAGTCTGAATTCCAAATTTTTAACCACTGGTTAAAAACGATGCCTTGCGTGAGATCCCCTTTAGCAACGAATTTAGTATACTGAGCAGTTTCGATAGTTTTTCCCATCATCCCTTCTGGGATGTTGTCCAAATGGTTTACTGCGCAGCCTAAGAGCGTTGTATAAGGCTTTGTATGATCTTTTTCGTATTCGGTGTACATGCAGTATATATCGTCGCTTATTCTATCGGGAATCTGTTGAAGGATTCCTTCTGAGATGAAGCGGTTCCAAAGCGCTGGTATGTCTTGTCCTGATTGTCCATTTTCATTGGTTGTTCGTACTGAAATCCCAATTACATTGAATTTTTTAATATCCATTTAATATCCATTATTTTGATGAACTACAAATTTAGAATCGAGTTATGACAACAGTATGTCAACAGTCAATAAGGCAAATGGAATGTTTATTTTAAATTACTGTAAATGTAACTTTCAATTGCTTTTAATTCTTCATCAGTCATCGCTTTGGTAATTGGTAGATTGGTTTTCATTACAGCAAACTGGCTAGGATCTACAATAGGATCCGCTTCCTCTTTTAAAAAACTTACCATATCGGCATTTTTGTCTTTATAAATTTTTGCAATCTCTTGTATACTCGGTCCGATCACTTTTTGGTCTACCTGATGACAAGAAATACAGTTTCCTTTACCCTCAAAAATTTGTTTACCCAGAGCTTCTGGAGTTTGAGTTTGGGCTGATTCTCCTTCAGTATACGTTTCTGTTGCGTTTTCGTTTGATTTTCCTGAAGAGTCCTGGCCTTCTTTTTTACAAGAAACAAAAGCCAATAGGACGGCAAAAAATACTATCTTTTTCATGTTTATTTTATTTGTTTAAAATGACGGCGGCTTCCTTAGCAAAATAAGTAGAGATAATACTAGCGCCTGCTCGCTTAATGCAATATAGTTGCTCTATCATGATTTTGTCATGATCTAACCAACCTCTTTCTGCTGCAGCCTTTACCATAGCATATTCTCCAGAAACCTGATAAACCGCTACTGGAACGTGTACTGCATTTTTTACCTCACGAACAATATCTAAATAGGCCATCCCTGGTTTTACCATTACGATGTCAGCACCTTCTTCTACATCTAAAAGCGCTTCACGGATACCTTCGATGCGGTTGGCATAATCCATTTGGTAGGTCTTTTTGTCTTTTGGAATGTTTTGAGAATCTACAGGAGCAGAGTCTAGGGCGTCACGAAAAGGCCCGTAAAATGCGGAGGCATATTTGGCACTATAACTCATAATCCCTACATTATGATGTCCATTTTCTTCTAAAGCTTTACGGATCGCTAAAACACGTCCATCCATCATATCACTTGGTGCTACAAAATCGGCTCCAGCTTCTGCATGACTCAAACTCATTCTGGTTAAGGCATCAACGGTTGCGTCATTGATCAACTGACCGTTTTCGATGATGCCATCATGACCATAAATGGAATACGGATCCAATGCCACATCAGGCATCACAATCATCTCAGGAACGGCATCTTTTATGGCGCGGATAGTCTGTTGCATCAAACCATCTTTGTTCCAAGCTTCAACGCCTTTATTGTCTTTTAAATGTTCGCTTACTTTTACGTAAATATTGACCGCCTTGATCCCTAAATCCCAAGCTTCTTTAACTTCTTTTATGGTGTTGTCTAACGAATGACGGTAAATGCCCGGCATGGATGGAATGGCGATTTTCACATCTTTTCCTTCAGCAACAAACATTGGAAGCATGAAGTCGTTTGGACTTAAACTAGTTTCACGAACTAAAGAACGAATGGATTCGTTGGTTCTTAAACGGCGGTTTCTTTGTAATGGGAACATAATGTTTTATTTAGATTTTGAACTTTCAGCTGTTAGGCTGAAAATATAGATTGTTTTTTAGGACTAGTTTATAATCCTGTTTGCTGATTTATTTTTTCGTACACTTCTTTTACTTTTTTAGGAGCATCAAATCGATAGCCTATTGAAATTTTTATAGTTCCTATATTGTCGTTCAATCGGGCTTCCGCGGTATCGCTTTGAATGAAATTGACCGTGTTTAAGCTTGCATAAGCAAAAAGACGATCTGTATTATAGGCCAGCTTTATATTAAGGTCCATTTGATATAAAGCAGAAAGCTCTCCGTCTATATCATTAATGCCGGCTCCAAAAGCTATGCCTGATCCTATTAACACGCGATCACTTATTACAAAATTATAAAAGTAGGATGGCGCTAGGGAGAAGACGTACACATCTCCATTGGATGAGTTTGGCTCATTGTGCAAATTCAAGTTGGTGTAATAAAACGAAAAACTCGGAATAAAACTGCCTGAACTCTTTGTTTGCCACTCATTTTGATTGACTAAGGTCTTATAAGAGAAGCGATCGTTAAATATATAAGAGGTTGTTCCTCCAATTTTTGTTGAACGCATTCTTGGAAAATCTGTCACTATACCTTCTTCACTGGCATAAAAGCCTTTTTGACTCATAAAGGTGAACGACTGCATCCATTTTTTATAATAAAATCGAGTATTGAAACTAAATAATTTTGAATCGGAATTGTCTTTGTTTACGTCAAAGAATTTCGGTGCAAAACCAATGGTAACATCAATAAACTGATAACTCAGACTCAGACCTAATTGCTCTTGACGATTTGGATTAAGGTCTAAATATTTCTTTTTGCCTTCTGAATCAAAACCGATTTGAAAATTATTCGAAGTATCCAGATAATAAATACCTGTTGTGATTTTATCATTGTATGATTTAAAATAGGTTTTTTGAAGCGAATCCTTTTGGGCAAAACACCCAAAAACGCCTCCAAAAAACAGTATATAAATCAGTTTTAGATCCATTCACGCGGATTTTCTAGTACATGTATCAATTGCTCTTCTATACTGCCTGCTTCTGCATGATGGTCGTACACCCATTGTACATGCGGAGGTAAACTCATCAAAATACTTTCAATTCTCCCGTTGGTTTTTAAACCAAATAAAGTGCCTTTATCGTGTACTAAATTAAATTCAACGTAACGACCACGTCTGATTTCCTGCCAAGTTCTGTTCTCTGGAGAATAGGAAAGCTCTTTTCGTCTTTCTACAATCGGAACATAAGCCTCTAGGAAGCTGTTACCTACTTCAGTAACGAAATTGTACCAATCTTCCATGGACATTTGTTCATTGGCTTTGCAATAATCAAAGAACAAACCACCAATACCGCGAGCTTCGTTTCTGTGTGCATTCCAGAAATAAGCATCGCATTGTTTTTTATACTTTGGATAAAACGCCGGATCGTGTTTGTCGCAGGCTGTTTTACAAGTCTGATGGAAGTGTTTAGCATCTTCTTCAAATAAATAGTATGGGGTCAAATCTTGTCCACCACCAAACCATTGCTCGATCACGTTACCAGCTTCATCGTACATTTCAAAATAGCGCCAATTGGCATGTACCGTTGGTACCATTGGGTTTTTTGGATGTAAAACCAAACTTAATCCGCAGGCAAAAAAATCCGCTTCACCAACGCCAAACATTTTTTGCATGGCTTCAGGTAATTTTCCGTGAACTGCAGAAATGTTGACACCACCTTTTTCGAAAACAGTTCCGTTTTCAATAACTCTAGTTCTTCCGCCACCGCCTTCTGGACGTTTCCAAAGATCTTCACGGAATTTAGTAGTGCTGTCAAGCGCTTCTAATCCAGCACAGATCTGGTCTTGTAACTTTTGAATATAGGTGTAAAATTTATCTTTCATGTGTATGGTATTCTGATTTAAGTAGCCCAAAATAAACGATGTCCTCTAAGGTTCCATCAGCGCTTTTGAATTCTTCTCGTAATATTCCTTCTTGTTTAAAATGGTGTTTCAAGGCAATTTGTTGACTGGCCTTATTGATTTTTGAGGTACAGATAAAAACCTTATTCATCTGCAATTCGTCAAAACAAAAAGCTAAAGCTTGTGAAACAAGCTTAGAAGTAATTCCTTTTCCTTGATAATCTTGATCAACAAAATAGCCCAATTCGCATTTTGAAATCCGATGATCTATGCTTTTAATGCACAGATAGCCAATAAGGGTGTTTGTTGTAGTGTTTCTTGGATAGAAAAAATAGCCTTCTTTATGATTCTCTTTGTCCTGATTGAGAGCAATAAATTGCTTCGTTTTTTCAAGATCTAAACAATGAGATAGGGTAACGGGGAATGTTTTGGCAATATGGGTTTTGTTCTTTTCGATGAGGTTATAAAACTCCTCGGGAAGAATCTGGTCAATTGTTGCTGTTTTCCAATCCGTAAACTCCATTAGCTAGCTGTTTTTAAGGGAAGTAATTTTAGCATTAATTCCAAAGGAAAAAACTTTGTTTTCCTGCTGAATGTATTGGTAAATGGCGAGTGCTTTATGCTCAAAATTATAATTTTCGACTGTAGAAAAATCGATTAGGAAATCTGCAAATTGTTCCAGCTGATTCCAATCTAAATGAAGACGGACCAATAAAGTGATCAATTCATCATTTTGATAGGCAATTAAAGTTTCCATGTTTAAAGCCAGTTCTTTGAGTTGATTTTCTATAGCGAATTTCTCGTCATCAGTCAGCGTTTTAGGCACAAAGTCAAGAGAGCGCAATGTTCTGAGGACATTGTCAATTCTGATGCTTTCTTCGTCTCTAAGGCCCTTATTTAACATGATCTTGAATTTTCAGCTGTAGGTGCAGTTTTAATTTAAAAGTGGAAACTAAAACTGCACGCCGTTACTGTACTATTATTGGTTGTATTCTTTTACCGCGTCAATAAATGCTTTGGCATGGTCTACTGGGATATTAGGTAATATTCCGTGACCTAAATTTACAATATATTTGTCTTTTCCGAATTCGTCGATCATCTCATGTACCATTTTCTTAATGGTTGGAATTGGAGAAAGTAATCTTGATGGATCAAAGTTTCCTTGTAGGGTAATGTTTCCACCGGATAGATAACGAGCATTTCTAGCCGAACAAGTCCAGTCGACACCAAGTGCAGAAGCTTTACTTTTTCCCATTTCACCTAAAGCAAACCAACATCCTTTTCCGAAGACGATAACTGGAGCATCGTCAGCCAAAGCTTCGATGATTTGGTTGATGTATTTCCATGAAAATTCTTGATAATCAACAGGAGAAAGCATGCCTCCCCAAGAATCAAAAATCTGAACGGCATTTACTCCTGCTTTCACTTTTTCTTTCAAGTATAAAATAGTAGTGTCTGTAATTTTTTGCAATAAGGTGTGTGCAGCGATAGGGTTTGAGAAACAAAATCCTTTTGCAGTATCAAAACTTTTTGATCCTTTTCCTTCAACAGCATAGCACAGAATAGTCCAAGGTGAACCTGCGAAACCAATTAAAGGTACTTCGTCGTTCAGCATTTCTTTAGTCAATTTAATGGCATCCATTACATAACCTAAAGTTTCTTGAATATTGGGAACAATAACACGCTCAACATCTTGGGTTGTACGTATTGGATTGGGTAAAAACGGACCAAAATTTTCTTTCATCAACACTTCGATTCCCATGGCTTGAGGAATAACTAAAATATCCGAGAATAAAATAGCAGCATCTGGTGCAATTCTACGAATAGGTTGAACAGTGATTTCAGCAGCTAATTCTGGAGTCTGACAACGGGTGAAGAAATCATATTTATCACGTAAAGCGATGAATTCTGGTAAATATCTTCCTGCTTGTCGCATCATCCAAACCGGTGGACGTTGAACAGTTTCTCCTTTAAGTGCTTTTAAAAATAGGTCGTTTTTTATCATAAGTTTTATTTTTAAACCAGAGCAGTTTGTAAAAGCTGTCCAGTTATAGGATCATTATTTATATTCTTGTAATACATCTTCAATGACATCTTCAACGGTAGGTTGATCGGCAATGATAATATTTTTAGTGATTTTGTTTAGTGCATCTGCAGTGGTTTGACCAATACAATAGCAGGTTTCTTTTTTGATTGTATTTTCTTTTAAATAACTTTCAACGCCTGAAGGACTAAAAAATAAGATGCCTTCAACAGCTGTTTTTATTTTATGAGGGGTTAAAGTCGTATTGTAAACTTCTATTTCATTGAAGAGTACACCGGCTTCTTTTAAGGCTACTGGTAAGGTTTCTCTACGGAGATTTCCGCTAAAAAAAGTATAGCTTTCTTTACCATAAATCAAGGTAATGATTTCTGCTAAATCAGCAGCATATCCTGTGTATGCGATAACATTAAAGCCACTTTCGGATAATAATATCTTGGTTTTTAGACCAACACAAAATACATTTTTACTTTTTAATTCTTCTGATTTTGGATCAGCTAAGAGACTATGAACCGCGTTTTGACTGGTGAAAATCAAATTGTCGTTAATGTCTTGAATTTTAAAGGGTTTGTGTTCTGTTTCAATAAAATTAGCCTCGATCACCTCAATGCCTGCCTTTTGCAATTCTTGTTTTTGAATAGGTGAAAGTACTTTTGTAGATAATATTTGAATTGAATTTGCCATTATTTCTTAAGAGATTCTTTTATGTTTTTCATCAATTCGGTTCCGCCATTAGTTAGTACTTCTTGAGCGGCAAAGAATCCCAGTTTTTTCCACTCTTCGATTCCTACTGTTTTGTTGACTTCAATTTTTTGTTTTCCATCAACAGATAGTAAAACACCTTGAAAATGCAAGCTGTCTTGATCTTCATCATAACGGACTAAAGCACCAATAGGTGCGGTACATCCGCCCTCTAAGGTTCTTAAAAACTGACGCTCAATATAGGTACAAATTTCAGTTTCGATATGATTCAATTGCGAAAGCGCATCCAGGGTATAATTGTCGTTTTCCATGGCCACAACCAACATAGCGCCTTGCGCTGGTGCTGGAATCATCCAATCTAAGTTGATATAGTGTTCTGGTTTTAGGTTAATGCGTTCTAAACCTGCTGCAGCAAAAACGGCTCCGTCCCAGCTGTTGTCTTGTAGTTTTTGCATACGGGTGTTTACATTTCCGCGTAAATCAACCACAGTATGGGTAGGGTATTTGTTAAACCATTGTGCCTGACGGCGTAAGCTTCCCGTTGCAATGGTGCTCGCTTGGTCTGTGAAATTAGGGTTTCCTTTATGTACTAAAATGTCTAAGACATTGGCGCGTTCTAAAACAGCAGCCTGAACAATACCTTTAGGTAAGGCAGTAGGCACATCTTTCATGGAATGAACAGCAATGTCAACATCACCATTGATCATTGCAATGTCTAAGGTTTTCGTGAAAATTCCGGTAATTCCTAGTTCGTATAAAGGTTTGTCGAGTATAAGATCGCCTGTAGATTTGACGGCAACAATTTTGGTTTCGTAGCCTAAATCATTTAGTTGTTTCTCGACAGTATGTGCTTGCCAAAGTGCCAATTCGCTATCGCGAGTTCCTATTCTTATTGTTTTTTTAGCCATTTTGGTTTTTTAAAACTGATTTTTCATCATTAAGAGTTTTAAGGTTTGTTTATAGAATCAAAACAACTCGCTTAAAACGTCTTATCATCTTAATGGGTATATAACCTTAAGATGCTTTTATTTTGAAGACTTTTTCAATCCATTCGATGCTTTCATCGACCATGGTGTCATCGTCTTTTAAGTGATTTGCAAAATGTGTAGTGATTTTTTGAATGATTCTGTTGCTGATAATTTCAGCTTGAGCTTCATTAAAATCAGCAATTTTTCGGCTTTGAAAATCCATTTCAGAAATTTTAATGGCATTGAGTTTTTCTTTCAAAGCATTAATCGTAGGAGCAAATTTTCGGCCTTTCATCCAAACGATAAATTCGTCTTTAATTTCTTCGATTATCGCTTCGGCTGCAGGAATGTGCAGTTTTCTGTTTTCTAAAGTCTCATCTGTCAACTGTGACAAATAATCCATATGAATCAAAGTAACCCCTTCTAATTCCTCAACATTTTCATGAACATTCTTTGGGATGGATAGATCTAAAATCAGCAAGGGCTTCTTTAGATTTAAAATGGCTTTATCCACTGTTGGATTTTGTGCGCCAGTAGCCACTACAACTACATCGGCTTTTTGAAGTTCCAAGTGTAGTTCAGAGTAATCTTTAACGATCAAATTCAACTTTCCTGCTAATTTCTCCGCCTTGTCTTTGGTACGGTTAATTAGAGTAATATGTTCGTTTTTGGTATGTTTTACTAAATTTTCACAAGTATTTCTTCCAATTTTTCCAGTTCCGAAAAGCAAAATGTTTTTCGAACCAATATCTTCTACATTCTTAAGAATGTATTGTACTGATGCAAAAGAAACGGAAGTAGCTCCAGAACTAATTTCGGTTTCGTTCTTGATTTTTTTACTAGCTTGGATTACCGCATTGACCAATCTTTCTAAAAAAGTATTGGTTAATCCCAGGGATTTAGAATGGGTAAAACTCGTTTTTATTTGAGAAATAATCTCGAAATCGCCTAAGATCTGACTGTCTAAGCCAGTTCCTACGCGAAACATATGATTAATTGCTTCTTGATTTTTGTATACAAAACCCACTTTTTGAAACGCGTCAACTGAACCTTGACTGTTATCGCAAATAAGTTTGATTAATTGAAAAGGGTGTTCAGCAAAACCGTAAATCTCGGTTCTGTTACAAGTCGAAGTTACGATTAAACTCTCTATTCCTTCTTCTTTAGCTTGTTCTAGCAAACGCGTTTTTGCGATTGCATCCAGACTAAATTTACCTCTTACCTCCGCATCTGCTTTTTTATAGCTCAGACCAACTGAGTAAAAATAGAGATGTTTAGGTACGTTATTGTTTTCCATAAATGCACTTTCATAAAAGTGGAACAAAATTATCATTATAGTGTTTATAAAAGTAACGCTCAAAGTACTTTTTGTATCGCTACATGTTTTTTTGTTTCTAAATAGGTGTTTTTGTGTAAAAAGAAGTATTTTTGTAGCAAAATCAGCCCATTTGAAACGGTTTGTTTAGAGTGATTCTAAATAAGATGCTGCTTTGGCGTTGATTTGAGTTTCAAAAAAATATCGCTATGAGTTCTCAAGAAATTATAAAAATTGAAGACGACTTTACACTTATCCGTTTCCAAAATGACAGTGCAGAGCCTTTTTCTGCACAGCGGGAAATAGGTAGTGGCCTGATACAGTTTCACTTCGGTATAAAAGGTAATGCCAAATTTTTGTTCAATCAAGGCAATTATGCTTTAGAATTGAAGGAAGAAAAATCCTTGCTTTTGTACAATCCTCAGAAAGAATTGCCTCTTAATTTAGAACTGGCTCCAAATTCATGGGTGATATCTGTAATTGTATCAATCAAGAAATTTCACGCGTTGTTTTCTGCTGAGGCGGACTATATTACTTTTTTAAGTCCAGACAATAAAGATAAGAAGTACTATAACGAAGGGAACATCAGCCCATCGATGGCTATAGTATTGAGTCAACTGTTTCATTATAACCTACATCCGTCTATAAAGAATCTTTATTATAAGGGTAAAGGATACGAATTGTTGAGTTTGTATTTTAATCGTACCGAAGATCCCAATGCAGAACAATGTCCTTTTTTAATTGACGAGGATAATGTTTTGAAAATCCGAAAAGCTAAAGAAATTATCATTGCTAATATGGCAGAACCACCAGGTTTACAAGAATTGGCTGATGAAATTGGTTTGAATTTGAAGAAACTTAAAATGGGTTTCAAACAAATTTATGGTGATACGGTCTATGGGTTTCTATTTGATTACAAAATGGATTTTGCGCGAAAATTGCTCGATAGCGGATCCTATAATGTCAACGAAGTAGGATTGAAGATTGGCTACAGTACTGGAAGTCATTTTATAGCGGCTTTCAAGAAAAAATTTGCCACTACACCCAAAAAATATTTGATGTCGATTAATACCAATGTATAAAGATCGATTTTATAGATTTAAACATAAGTAAAAAATAACATTTATCATATTTCTAAAAGGATGGTTGTCCTACTTTTGAAGAAAATTTAAACACATATAATGAAAGGCGTATTATTAGTAAACCTAGGGTCACCCGATAGTCCGGAGCCAAAAGATGTAAAACCGTATTTAGATGAGTTTTTGATGGATAAGTACGTAATTGACGTTCCGTATTGGTTAAGGGCGATCTTAGTTCGCGGGATTATTTTACGTAAAAGACCTGAAGAATCGGCACATGCTTACAAAAAAATCTGGTGGGAGGAAGGTTCTCCGCTAATTGTTCTTTCGGAAAGAATGCATAAAAAAGTACAACCCTTATCTAAGGTTCCCGTTGCACTTGCCATGCGTTACGGTTCTATGACCATCGAAAAAGGGCTGCAGCAATTACACGATCAAGGGGTAACAGATGTACTGCTTTTTCCATTGTATCCTCAATATGCGATGGCCTCTACTTTGACCATTTTGGTTTTAGCAGAAGAAATCCGTAAAAAGAAGTTTCCGCAAATGAGATTTACTGATGTTCCTGCTTTTTACAATAAACCAGATTATATCAAGAATCTGGCGGATTCCATTGAGAAACATTTAGTTGGATTTCAGTACGATCATTTATTGTTTTCGTATCACGGAATTCCCGAACGCCACATTCGTAAGACAGATGTAACCAAATCCCATTGCAAAATTGACGGTTCTTGCTGTAATACAGCTTCGCCGGCACACGATTTTTGTTACCGTCATCAATGTTTCGAAACGACAAAACAAGTAGTAAAATTATTAGGTCTTCCAGAAGATAAATACAGCTTAACCTTCCAGTCTCGATTGGCGGGTGATAAATGGTTGGAGCCTTATACGGATATTGAAATTGATAAAATGCCAGCAAAAGGAATCAAAAATCTGGCTGTTGTAACACCGGCTTTCGTTTCGGATTGTCTTGAAACTCTGGAAGAAATCGCCATGCGTGCCAAAGAAGATTTTGAGAAAAATGGAGGAGAAAATTTCTTTGCCGTTCCTTGTTTGAATGACGACGAGCAGTGGTGTAAGACAGTTAGTAACTGGATCAATGATTGGGCAGACAAAAAATAGAAGAGAGAAAAGAATTTACAGCAAAGAAAAAAAGACTTAAATGGAGTACTATAACTACCTAAAATCCTTGCATATTATTTTCGTAATCAGTTGGTTTGCTGGTTTGTTTTATATAGTGCGTCTGTTTGTGTATCAAATAGAAGCCAATGACAAACCGTCTCCTGACAAGGAGATTTTGCAAGCACAATACAAAATAATGGCCTATCGTTTGTGGTATATCATCGCTTGGCCATCGGCAATTGTAACTAGTATTTTTGCTTTTTGGATGTTGCTCTTTACCGATTTAGGAAATGCGTGGCTTAAAATGCCATGGATGCATGTCAAATTGTGTTTTGTTTTCTTATTGTATTTGTATCATTTAAAGTGTCACCAAATATTCAAGCAATTGCAAAATGATGAGGTAAAATATTCCAACAACTTTATGCGTTTGTGGAATGAAGGTGCTACCATTATTATGTTCGCTGTTGTTTTTTTAGTGGTTTTAAAAAGTGCTGTCAACTGGGTTTTCGGTGTCATCGGAATCATTTCGTTCTCGGTTTTAATCATGTTAGGGTTTCGATTTTATAAAAGAATACGAGAAAAAAAATAGTACTGCAACTGAGTTTAGGCTGCTTACTATTTTACAGGAGAGAAGACTAATGCGGGCTACAAATTAAAATATATGTTTAACAACTTCAAAATGTCGATGCTTTCTCTTCGTGTTAGGATTTTCCTTTCGATGATTGTATTGATTGTTGTTGCTTCTGTATTGTTGGCTTCGATTTCGATTATTCAATTTAAAAATGAAGCCAGAGAATACCATCAAGAGCGTTTAGAACGTAAAGAAAATGCAGTAAAAGAACACATACATTATGTGCTGTCGACGACAACTTATCCATTGAAAACAAGTAATTTAGATTTGATTTTTAAGGATAAAATTCATGAATTAGCCCAAATTCACAATATCGAAATTAATATTTATAGCCTGGATGGGAAATTGCTTAAGTCCTCAAAAGAATCTTTTGCGGTGGATAAAGTGGCGCCGCCTATTCCAGAGTATATTTTAAAACTAGTTCGTTCTTCTATTGAAAAACGTTTTGTAGATATTAAAACTGTTGATGGTGTTATTAACAGGTCTTCGTATAGTTTGATTAAAGATGAGAAATTTAAGCCTCTGGGGGTTTTAAATGTGCCCTACCTTGAAGATGATGGTTATTATGATAATGAGGTGAATACTTTTTTGATACGTTTGAGTCAAGTGTATTCCTTTATGTTGATTGTCGCTTTTGCATTGGCCTATTTTTTATCGACCTATATTACCAAGTCTCTAAAAACTATTTCGGATAGATTGGAGGAAACCAATTTAGATCAGAAAAACGAAAAGATTGTATTAGAGGCCAATAGTAAAGAAGTCAACTTCTTGATTAAGGCTTATAATGGGATGGTTGATAAATTAGAAAGTAGTGCAATTAAACTCGCGCAAAGTGAACGTGAGGAAGCATGGCGTGAAATGGCCAAACAAGTGGCCCATGAGATCAAGAATCCCTTAACGCCAATGCGTTTGACGGTTCAGAGTTTTCAAAGAAAGTTTGATCCAGCAGCCCCGGATGTCAAACAAAAGATGAACGATTATTCAGAAACCTTAATCCAGCAAATCGACACCATGAGCGCCGTGGCCTCTGCATTTTCGAATTTTGCGTCGATGCCTGCCCAGCAAAACGAAACCCTAAACGTGGTGGAGGTAGTAGAACTTGCATTGGATATTTTCAACGAAGATTATATTGTTTTTGAAAGTCAAGAGCAGGAGATTATTTCCAAAATGGATCGAACACAATTGATTCGTGTGATTACCAATTTGGTTAAAAATGCGACTCAGGCCATTCCGGATAGTCAAAATCTAAAATCGATTTTAGTAACAGTAAAAAGAAGAAATAACAATGTTGAAATTGCTGTGAAAGACAATGGCATTGGGATTCAGAAACAAGATATTAGCCGAATTTTTGAACCAAAATTTACCACTAAAACCAGTGGAATGGGACTAGGTCTTGGAATTATAAAAAACATAATTGAAAATTACAAAGGAACAATTACCTTTGAGTCAACTTATGGAAAGGGAACGACTTTTAGAGTTTCCCTGCCTATCACCAACTCTTAAAAAAAGTGTCATGAACTACGAGAATCTTTTAATTTCTATTGAGGAAAAAATTGCGACTGTAACCATAAATCGACCAACAAAACTAAATGCTTTAAACAAGGCAACCATTAGCGACTTGAGTAAAGCGGTAAAATTGTTAGGCAAAAATGATGAAGTCCGTGCCATTGTGATTACCGGAAGTGGTGAAAAAGCCTTTGTGGCAGGAGCGGATATTTCGGAATTTGCCAATTATAATATAGTCGAAGGCGCGCAATTAGCAGCTGAAGGGCAAGAAACCTTGTTTGATTTTATCGAGAACTCGAAGAAACCCATAATTGCTGCTGTAAATGGTTTTGCATTAGGTGGTGGATTAGAATTGGCTATGGCTTGTCATTTTAGAGTCGCTTCAGATAATGCCAAAATGGGTTTGCCTGAGGTTTCTTTGGGTTTGATTCCAGGTTATGGAGGAACGCAGCGTTTGCCACAATTAGTAGGTAAGGGACGTGCTATGGAAATGATTATGACAGCAGCGATGATTACCGCTACAGAAGCTAAAGAATTCGGTCTAGTGAATCATGTTGTCCCTCAAACAGAACTTTTAGATTTCACAATGAGCATTGCTCAAAAAATTATAAAAAATGCTCCTTTTGCTATTGCCAAGGCCATAAAATCCATCAATGCGAATTATACCGATGGTAAAAATGGTTTTGAAGTGGAGATAAAATCGTTCGGAAAATGTTTTGGAACAAGTGATTTTAAAGAAGGAACAACAGCATTTTTAGAAAAACGTAAAGCCGAATTTAAAGGGCAATAAATTTTTACTAAGCGCGAAGTTCGCTATGATTTATACAAGGTTCGCAAAGTTTTTAATTTTCCTTGTGTCCTTTAGGTAAATCTTAGCGAACTTTGCGGTTAAATAA
Source organism: Flavobacterium sp. OHVDL-2026-0007 (assembly GCF_059882335.1). NCBI lineage: Bacteria > Pseudomonadati > Bacteroidota > Flavobacteriia > Flavobacteriales > Flavobacteriaceae > Flavobacterium > Flavobacterium sp. OHVDL-2026-0007. The sequence continues at coordinate 3,170,682 of NZ_CM187612.1, read as the reverse complement.
CATTATAGAGTTTTGCAAGGTTTTAAAAACTTAGAACCTTAGCATCTCACAACCTTAGAACCTTAAAAAAATGTACGAACCTATATTTGCTCTTTTTTGCGAACGCGTTAAAGAAAGTATTCAAAGTGGCACTTTTGCCAAACTAACTTTGGCTAAAACCATTGGAGATACTGAAATCAAAAACATCTATTTCCGTTTAGTTTTAAACGAAGATAATACGTATTCCATTTCACTTACAACACGTTATAAAACGGAAGAAATTGAGAGTATTCATACTTTAGATGAAGCCTTATTAGTATTGGGAACGTATATAAAAAATCCGTTTTTAACGGCACTTTTGTTTACAACAGTTAACGATATTACATTCAAAGTAAACAAGAAGAACGCAGGAAGTATTATTGAACAAGAACCAACATTCAAGAATGCTTCCCCGGTAATGCTCGAAATGATAGAGAAGGGAATTGTTTAAAATTTAAATTATGGAGGAGCTAAAAGCGATATTATGGAGACAATTTGGAGCTGTAATTGATATGCTTGAAAGCTCTATCCTGGTTTGTCCTGAAAGTTTTTGGGATAAAAAAGAATTTTGGTATGCTGCTTTTCATACCATTTTTTGGCTCGATTATTACTCATCTACAGAGCCGGATGCCTTTTCTCCACCTAAGCCATTTTCTTTATCCGAATTTGATCCAAAAGGAATTTTTCCAGAAAGAGTCTATTCAAAACTAGAACTGCTCGAATACCTCGAATATGCACGTAAAAAAGTTTACTTTTTAATTGATGCCTTAAACGAAGAAACGTCAAAGGAAAGATTCATTACCAAAAAGAAAAACTACAATAGAATCGAAGTGATTTTATACAGCATGAGGCATGTTCAGCATCATGTTGGACAATTGAATATGTTACTCAGACAAAATGTTGATACTGCCGGAAAATGGGTTTCTGAGAGCGCTAAAACATATAACAAATTATAGTTTTGTAGAAATAAAAGGTTTACAATAAACCGTTCCAGTATTTGTATTGTTGCAAAAACGCTGGGTAAAAAAGGTATTAGAGTAAATCTCTTGAATAGAGAACGGCCAGATACTCTTTTACGTAACTTAGAAATGCGATTTTCAAATTTAGTGTCCTACTCACAACTTAGCATTAAACCAGCTTCACAAACAAGTTAGAAGCTATTTTATTAGAAATGGATAGTTCTTTGCCATCCACTTTTATTTTGACTGATAAATCAAAGGATTCTCTAGATAAAAACTCGATTTGAGAACCCAAAGCAATTTCTTGCTTGTCCAAATATTTTAAAAATTCAGAAGAGGTATCTTTTACGCCGACACAAACGCCGGTTTGCCCTTCTTTCAATTCTGAAAGTAAGTGTTTCTCAATTTTAACGATTCTTCCATTAGCATCAGGAATAGGATCTCCATGCGGATCTTCAGTAGGGTTTCCGAGAAAATCATCCAGACGGTTGATCAATTGCTCTGATTTGATATGTTCTAATTGTTCCGCAATATCATGTACTTCATCCCAAGAAAAATGCAACTTTTCTACTAGAAATACCTCCCATAAGCGGTGTTTTCTAACGATCATTTTTGCCGCTAATTTGCCGTTCTCGGTCAGAGAAACACCTTGGTATTTTTTGTAATTCACTAAATCTTTCTCAGCTAGTTTTTTAAGCATATCGGTAACGGATGAAGCTTTGGTCTCCATCATCTCAGCTATAGCATTAGTGCTCACTTCAGTATCAGTTGAGGTGGTAAGGTGATAGATCGATTTTAGATAGTTTTCTTCTGAAAAAGTCATTTTGTGAGGTTCTAAGGATTTAAGTAGAGGAGGTCCTAGGTTTAAAGATGCTATAAGCAGCTACGTCTTAATGCCCCCAGTACTTCTTCCGCTATTTTTTAACGATCAGCAAAGGTATTGAAATTTTATGTCTCAATTTGTCTACTGTTGTACCAAATAAAATATCTTTTAAACCAGTATGTCCATGGGTTCCCATCACTAAAATATCAAAGTCTCCTAGGTTGATGATTTTTGGAATGACGCTGTTTGGTTTTCCAAAACCAAGTTCTGTTTCAATCTTGAAGCCCTTCTGCGTGAGCATTTCTTTGTATTCTAGGAGTAAGTTTTCATCTATACTCGTTTCGTGATCATCTATATTACCTCCATAGATAAGCGCACCAACGGTTTCAACGACGTGAATTAAGGTGTATTGAGCGTCGATTCCACCTAGTTCAATGGCACTGTTTAGCGCAGCTTCATCGGCTTTGGAAAAGTCAACAGAAATGGCAATGTTTTTTTTGCTGTACCTTTCCTTAGGAGCATAGTGCAATTTTAAGTGGTGAGGCGAATGGTTTTCTATATTGTTTTTTGTTCTGGCAATAAAGGGTTTTGCAATGATGTAAATTAACAAGGCAAGAAAGGCAAAAGCAAGCGGAACGACAGTAAACCAAAGCACCAAAGGGTGGTTTGAACTTTCTAGCCAAGAGTTTATCTCATCATAGACCAACTTTGCATTTAAAGAAATGATAATAGAAGCAATCAGCCAAGCCACAATTTGAGTGGTTCTGGAAATGTGGAACCCTTTCATTTTGGCTTTATCACTTACGAAATGAATCAGTGGAATAATAGCAAACCCTAACTGCAAGCTTAAGATTACTTGACTTAAGATCAATAACTTCCCTGTTACGCTTTCCCCATATATTAAAATAACAATAACCGCTGGTACTATGGCGATTAAACGCGTGATAATACGTCGGACCCAAGGTTGGATGCGTAGATTTAAATAACCTTCCATTACGATTTGTCCGGCTAAAGTTCCTGTTATGGTGGAACTCTGTCCAGCGGCTATTAATGCAACGGCAAATAAAATGGGTGCCCACTTGGTCCCTAATAAAGGCTCGAGAAATTGATGAGCATCTTGAATTTCGGCGATTTCAAACATGCCGTTTCTGTAAAATGTAGCGGCTGCTAAAATTAAAATAGCAGCGTTGACGAAAAAGGCCAAGTTCAGGGCTATAGTCGAGTCGATTAAATTGTATTTTAAGGCCTGTTTGATACCTGCTGGAGTTCGATCGAATTTACGGGTCTGTACTAGGGAAGAGTGCAAGTACAAGTTGTGTGGCATCACTGTGGCGCCAATAATTCCAATAGCAATATATAAAGCTGCTGAACTTGGGATAGAGGGAATCAGTCCGTAGATGACTTTGTCTAGTTCTGGCTCAGCAAATATCATTTCAAAAATGAATGAAAATCCGATGATGGCTACCAATACAATGATAAAAGCTTCCATTTTTCGGATCCCTTTATTGATCAAGAAGAGCAGCAAAAAAGTATCAAGGACAGTAATTAGAACACCTTCAATTAGAGGGATATCAAATAATAAGTTAATACCGATGGCCATTCCTAAAACCTCTGCTAAGTCGCATGCTGCAATGGCTATTTCGGCTAAAAAGTATAAAATGTAGTTGATGAATTTAGAATAGGTTTCTCGGGAAGCTTGTGCTAAATCACGTTGGGTAACGATTCCGAGTCGGGCACTTAAACTTTGAAGTAATAAGGCCATTAAGTTACTCATTAACAAAACCCAAAGTAAAGAATAGCCAAACTGACTTCCTCCTGCAATATCAGTAGCCCAGTTTCCGGGATCCATATAGCCAACACTTACTAAATAAGCGGGGCCTAAAAAGGCTAATATTTTTCTGAATCCTGTTTTTTTATGCTGGGTGGCAACCGATTGGTTAACTTCTTCTAAAGACTTAGTCATTGCAAAAATATTGTTTTAACAAATATATATAAAAATAGCATTCGTTTAATATTTTTTTTAGACTAGTCTAAATGTTCTTATTGTGAACAGTTTGGACATAATCCCGAAAGTGTGAAATTGATTTCATGTACGGTATAGTTATGCGGAATAAGATAACTTGGTTTAACATTTTCAAGGCAGGTCATTTCAAGGCATTTTTCGCAGCTGAAATGGGCGTGATTGTGGATATGAACTGGGTGGGTATGATGGCATTTAGCATATTTAACGGTTCCGTCAAGATTGACAATTTTATGAATCAAATCATCGTTTACCAGTCGATCTAAAATTCTGTAGATGGTAACGCGGTCACACAAATCATCAAGTTGTTTGTGAATTTCGGTATGCGATAAAGCGATTTTTGATTGTGTAAGAGCTTCTAAAACAGCTGTTTTAGCGGCGGTGTTTCTAGTGCTTTTCATAGGTCTATGATAAAAATTATTAATGCAACATTGTTGCAATTGATAAAAATAGGTATATTTGCAACTTAATTGCATTAAGCAAATATACAAGAAATGAAGAAAAAGACCACTGCTCTCTACGATATTTTAGGAATTTCAAGCGCCACAGTTTGTTTGGTGCATTGTTTGGTTTTTCCGCTTTTAACTATTTTGCCTTTAGGGCTAAGGCATCATCCTTTTATAGATGTGGCTTTTGCTTGCATTGGACTTTTTGCTGTTTTTAGAATTATGCGAAAAGCAACTGTTGTAGTGGGACGTATTCTTTTGATTTCGATGATTTTGGTTTGGATGGGTATTTTGAGTGAAATCATTTGGGATGTTCATTCCAATCTGATATTAATCGGGGGTGGGGGAATGATTATCGGACATCTATTGAATTATAAATCACATGACAAATGAAAATTAGTAAAAACGATATTATGATACAGCAAAATCATTACGAGGTCATTATTATTGGAGGAAGTTATAGTGGACTCTCAGCAGCAATGAGTCTGGGTAGGTCGTTAAGAAAGGTCCTGGTTATTGACAGTGGTATGCCTTGCAACAGGCAAACACCCTATTCTCATAATTTTATTACCCAAGACGGGGAAAAACCAGCGGTCATTTCCGCTAAGGCCAAACTACAAGTCCATTTGTATCCTACGGTTGAGTTTCATCAAGGGCTTGCTATGAAGGCGATCCAAACTGCAGGGGGTTTTGAAGTACTGACGGCATCAGGAGCTGTGTTTAGTGCAAAAAAATTATTGTTTGCCACTGGTATAAAAGATCTGCTTCCTGAAATTGCGGGTTTTGCTGATTGTTGGGGTATCTCGATTATACATTGTCCCTATTGTCATGGTTATGAAGTGAAAGGGGTAAAAACGGCTGTTGTGGGTAATGGAGATATGGGATTTGAGTATGCTAAGATGATTGGAAATTGGACTAAGGATCTTAGTCTGTGTACCAACGGAAAAGCAACCTTGACCCTAGAACAAGTGGCAATTCTTAAAAAACATCAGATCGAAATTGTGGAAGACGAAATTATGGCTTTGGGTCATGAAAATGGAAATGTTGAACACATTATCTTCCAAAATCAATCAAAATTACAGGTAAAGGCTCTGTATTGGAGACCTTCCTTTGAGCAACATTGTTCTTTGGCGGCATCATTAGGCTGTCAGTTAACTGAGGCTGGTTTGTTACAAGTAAATGCCGTGCAGCAAACCACTATAGCAGGGATTTTTGCTAGTGGGGACTGCGCGATTCAGGCTAGAGCTGTTGCTATGGCAGTTTCTTCAGGATCTTTTGCGGGTGCTACTATTAATAAAGAGCTTATCGACGAGTCCTTTGTTTAGTTCTTGTTTATTATGGTCAAAGAGCCTTGATTTTATAAGGGTTTTGGGCGATAAAATGGAGGCCTAAATTTCACAGATATGACAGATTGTAAAGTTTTTAGCTTAAGAAACGTTATTTATCGAATTTAATTTTTAGTTTTGTCTAAAATTAATTTTATAATAATGAAAACCATAAGTTTGATCTTGATGCTGTTTAGTTTACAAATTGCTTTTGGGCAAGAAACCACTGTTGTATCTGGTTTTGTCTGGGCCGAGGGCAAGAAAATATCCGCTGCGAATGTGCATTTACTGGGCACAGCTCAAAAAGTCGTGACCGATAGTACGGGCTTTTATTCCTTAAAAAATGTTGCTATTGGAAATTATACGATTCAGATTTCTCGAATGGGTTTTCAGACCTTGAAAAAGAAAATAGAAGTGGCAAAAGGGGAGATTCTATCCTATGATTTTGAACTAAGCGATAATGAAAATAAACTCAATGAAGTGGTGGTTTCCGGAACGCTTAAGGCGGTCAAACGATTAGAAAGTGCGGTGCCTGTAGAGGTTTATTCTCCTGTTTTTTTTAAAAAGAATCCAAGTGCTAGTATCTATGAAGCCCTCCAAAATATAAATGGAGTGCGACCTCAATTAAATTGTGGTGTTTGTAATACAGGAGATATTCATATCAATGGATTAGAAGGGCCTTATACTTTGGTTTTGATTGATGGAATGCCAATTGTGAGTAGCCTTTCGACCGTTTACGGATTATCGGGGATTCCGAATTCACTGGTGGAGCGCATTGAGATTGTAAAGGGTCCGGCCTCTTCTTTATATGGAAGTGAAGCCGTTGGAGGATTGATCAATATTATCACCAAAAATCCGTTAAACGCACCGTTATTCTCAGCAGATGTTTTTACAACTTCGTATTTGGAAACCAATGTGGATTTAGGAATGAAATTTAATCCAACCCAAAAATCGACTACGCTTTTGGGGGTTAATTATTTCAAATATAATGAAGTGACCGATAGAGATAAAGATAACTTTACTGATGTTACCCTGTCTGAACGAATTTCAGTTTTTAATAAATGGAGTTTTTCAAGGAATAATAATCGTTTGTTTACTCTTGCAGCACGTGGAATGTATGAAGACCGTTGGGGTGGTGATGTTCGTTGGGAGAAAAAATACCGTGGAGGTGATGAAATTTATGGAGAAAGTATTTATACGAAAAGAGGGGAATTATTAGGGAGTTATCAATTGCCTTTTGAGGAAAAGCTGATGCTTTCGTTTTCTGGAAACGTACATTATCAGGATAGTCGATACGGAACAACATCTTACATCGCTAATCAAAAAATAGGTTTTGTTCAATTGACTTGGGATAAAAAAATAGGTCGCAATGATTTCTTAGCGGGTATTGCCAATCGTTATTCTTATTACGATGACAATACAGCAGCAACAAAAGAAGCAGAAAGTACTTGGTTGCCGGGTATTTTTGTTCAAGATGAAATTACACTTTCTGAAAAAAGTCAGGTATTACTTGGAATGCGTTACGACCACAACTCCGTTCATGGTTCTATTTTTACGCCAAGAGTTGCTTATCGATGGAAGAAAAATGATAATACTATTTTTAGATTCAATGCAGGAACGGGGTTTCGTGTGGTAAATTTATTTACCGAGGATCATGCAGCACTTACAGGCTCAAGAGACGTGGTTATTAAAAATGATTTAAAACCGGAACAATCGATCAATGCCAATTTGAATTACATTCAAAAAATAAATCTGAATAATGGCACTTTTATCGGTGTGGAAACAACCGCTTTTTATACTCGATTTAGCAATAAAATAGTAACGGATTACCAGGCTGACCCGAATAAAATTATATACGACAATATTAATGGGTATGCGATCAGTCAAGGAATTAGTACCAATATCGATGTCAATTTTCCAATGGGATTAAAAATGATTGTTGGGGCGACTTATTTAGATAATAAAAATGTAACCAACGGGAAGTCAGAAAAACCTTTTTTAACGGAAGATTTTACAGGAACCTGGAGCATTTCGTATAAAATGGAAGCGTTGGATTTACTGCTAGATTATACAGGGAATCTATACAGCCCAATGAAGCTACCTTTGTTGAGCGACTTAGATCCGAGAAGTTCAAAATCGCCTTGGTATAGTATTCAAAATATTCAGTTTACGTATTTGGGGTGGAATAATTTTGAATTGTACGGCGGTATTAAGAATTTATTGAATTTTACCCCAAAGCAAAATAATCCATTTTTAATTTCAAGAACCAACGATCCTTTCGATAAAAATGTACAATACGATTCAGCTGGAAAAGTAATGGTTACAGCAGATAATCCCTATGGATTGACTTTTGACACTACCTATGTTTACGGACAAAATCAAGCGATTCGTGGCTTTTTTGGATTGCGCTATACGTTGAGGTAATAAGTATGGGCTAAATTTTACACACCAATAAAATTAAAAAAGATGAAAAAGGGTTGGATCATGGTGGTTTTTTTAGTGCTTACAACAACAGCATACTCTCAGCTCAAAAGCAGGTCTTTTGAAGTGGTGGATAGTTTACAGCGGCTTCAAAAGAGAAAAGTAATAGTTTTTATTCATGCTGATTGGTGCTCGTTTTGTCAGACCATGAAACAGACCACTTTTAAAAATAAGGGCATCATTGAAAGTCTGAATTCGGATTTTTATTTTGTTGATTTCAATGGGGAAGATAAACGCGATATTACCTTTAATAAGCAAGTATTTAAATTCAGACCCACTGGAATAAATGTGGGGGCGCATGAATTGGCTATGCAGCTAGGGACGGTGAACAAACAATTGATATATCCTGTTTTATGTGTATTAAATGAAAAAAATGAAATCATACTGCAATACAATAATTACCTTGATGTTATCAACTTTAAACTGCTTTTAGAAAAATTGAAAGAATAAAATTGTTTATTTTTGAGGATGAATTCTTCTCAAATCAAACATTTCGATTACATTTTCACAGGAACAGGTTTGGCTGCTTTGATGACGGTTTATAAAATGATGCTAGCTGGAAAATTTACAACTGCGTCTATATTGTTGTTGGATAAAGATGCTAAAAAGACAAATGATAGAACCTGGTGTTTCTGGGCTGAAAACAAAACGATTTGGGAGTCTATTGTCTATAAAAGATGGGACTCTGCGTTGTTTGTTAGTGAAAATTTAAAAAGAGACTTAGGTTTAAAACCGTATCAATACAATCAAATTCGAGGAGTAGATTTTTATAATTTTGTTTTTGAATCCCTTTCTGAGCATCAAAATATTACTTTTTCAAATGAAAAAGTAACCGATATCAACGAGCTTGAAACCCATGTTTTTGTTGGAACTGAAGAGAACAGGTATTCGTGCAATACCTTATTGAACAGTATTTACACTAGTTTTTTTGTTGAAAACCAAACCCAATATCCTGTATTGCAGCAGCATTTTATAGGTTGGTTTGTGAAATCAGAACAAGAAAGCTTTACTCCCGAGCAAGTGACTTTTATGGACTTTTCGGTAGAACAAAGTGGGAATACCCGTTTTATGTATGTATTGCCGACTTCAAAAACGGAAGCTTTGGTAGAATATACTTTGTTTTCAGAGCAGTTGCTCACCAAAGAGGAATATGAGACTGAAATTCAAAAGTATTTAAAACAACTCGGCGTTGATCAGTATGAAATCTTGGAAAAGGAGCTAGGACGTATTCCAATGAGCTGTTACCCTTTCTGGGAAAGAAACACCAAAAGAGTATTAAATATTGGAACAGCAGGGGGGTGGACGAAAGCCAGCACGGGTTATACTTTTCGAAATTCGGATAAAAAATCTTCAGAATTAGTAAACTTTCTTCAAAGGCAAAGCGATGATTCTTCGATTTCAGCAGGGATGAAATCCTTTCATAAAAAAAATAGGTTTTGGTTTTATGACTTACTGTTATTGGATATACTCAAGAGAAATAATGAGCTCGGCAGTCGGATCTTTTCAAAGATGTTTCAAAATGGAAATTCGGCTTTAATTTTTAAGTTTTTAGATGAAGAAACCAATTGGATGCAAGATGTTAAAGTTATTTTAAAGTGTCCCAAAAGACCATTTATAAAAGCGTTATTTAGAGTGATTTTTCTTTCAAATAAACGCCGCTAAAATCATACTATGAAAAACCTTGGTTTAGGAATTGCTCTTTTATTTACCTCTTTTTGTTTTGGGCAAGTGTCAACAAATAAAGCTCATGATGTTATTGTTGCTCAATCCTTAGACAGCTGTGCTTACAAATACAATTATGTTTTTCAGATGTCAGAATGGCAAAGCTGTATTGATGAGGGTTTAAAAAAAGACAGTACTATAGCGTATTTATGGCAGCAAAAGGCAATGCCTTATTTTAAATGCAAAAAGTATGAAGTCGGTATGGCCTTTTTAGATAAAGCTGTATTGTATGATAAACAAAGATGGTTGCCTTATAGGGGGTTTATAAAATGCATCTTCGCAAAAAACTATACAGCGGCCATTAAAGACTTTGAAGAATGTATCGAGCTTTATGGTAATAGTTATGAAATGGATCATACCTATCGTTTCTACATTGGACTCTGCTACTTACAATTAAACCAATATGCTAAAGCAGAAAATATTTTTGACGATTATGTCCATGATATCTATACAAATAGGCAACAATTAGAGCATCCTACAGCATACTTTTACCAAGGAATTGCCAAATATGAACTAAAAAAATGGGATGAAGCCGTCGCTATTTTTGATAAAGCGTTGAAGATCTATCCTGAATTTTCAGATGCGAAATATTACAAGGCGATTTGTTGGTTTAAATTAGGCAAGTCAAAAGAGGAAGTTAGCGCCTTGGCTACGGTGGCAAGAGAAGATGCTGCAAAAGGATTTTCTATAAATGAAGACAATACGGTTTACGAAAGCTATCCCTATCATATAAAGTTGAGTAAATAAGCATAGAACTATAACAAAACTTTATAAAGGAATTAAAGTTCTTGTTTTTAAACTTTGTAACTTTGCAACTCGAAAAGTTAAATTAAAAAAAATAAAAATATGTATCCAGAAGAAATGGTAAAACCAATGCAAGCTGAACTAACAGCAGCAGGTTTTCAAGATTTACATAGTGCAGCAGACGTTGAAAACGCAATAAAATCAGAAGGAACTACATTAGTAGTAGTGAATTCAGTATGTGGTTGCGCAGCAAGAAATGCACGTCCAGGAGCAAAAATGAGTTTAGAAGGTGGTAAAAAGCCAGATCATTTAATTACTGTTTTTGCAGGTGTTGACAAAGAAGCTGTAGATGCTGCAAGACAACATATGTTTCCTTTTCCTCCATCTTCACCAAGTATGGCGTTGTTCAAAAACGGAGAATTGGTTCACATGTTAGAGCGTCATCATATCGAAGGTCGTCCAGCTGAATTAATTGCTGAGAACTTAAAAGACGCATTTAACGAGTTCTGTTAAGTTTTTGCCTTAAGGTTTAGATCATTGAGATAAAGTCATCAAGACGTAAAAGCACTATTCATTTAGTGCTTTTTTTGTTTTAAGGGGTTTTGTATTAGATTCTTATTGGGTGTATCTCCGTATTTTGGTCTTTTAAATCTTCCTGTTTGGTGCTTTTGTAACTTAGAGCCTTTTTTTCTACCTTTGCAGCTCAAAAATAATTTCTAAACTTAAACCTGTTTATAGCATGCAACTGTATAACACTTTGAGCGCAGAAGAAAGAGCCATCATGATCGATGATGCCGGTAAACAACGACTAACGTTGTCTTTCTATGCGTACGCCAAAATTCAAGATCCCAAAAAATTTCGTGATGATTTATTTGTAGCCTGGAATAAGCTTGATGCTTTAGGTCGAATTTATGTTGCCAGCGAAGGAATAAATGCTCAAATGAGTATTCCAGAAGAAAATTTGGAAGCTTTTAGAGGTACTCTTGAAAGTTACGACTTCATGAAAGACATCCGCTTAAATGAGGCTGTGGAACATGATGATCATTCCTTTTTAAAACTCACTATTAAAGTACGTCATAAAATTGTCGCAGATGGTTTGAACGATGAAACTTTTGATGTAACCAATATAGGCGTTCACTTGAAAGCCGCAGCATTTAATGAAATTCTAGATGATCCCAACACAATTGTGGTTGATTTTAGAAATCATTACGAAAGTGAAGTAGGTCACTTTAAAGGGGCCATCACTCCAGATGTTGAAACTTTTAGAGAAAGTTTACCCATCATCAACGAACAACTTCAAAATCACAAAGAAGATAAAAACCTGGTTATGTATTGTACAGGTGGAATTCGTTGTGAAAAAGCCAGTGCTTATTTTAAGCACCAAGGTTTTAAAAATGTATACCAATTAGAAGGTGGAATCATCAATTATGCCAAGCAAATTGAAGCAGAAGGCTTAGAAAGTAAATTTATTGGTAAAAATTTCGTGTTTGACAATCGTCTTGGAGAAAGAATTACCGAAGATATTATTTCACAATGCCATCAGTGTGGGAAACCTTGTGATAATCATACCAATTGCGAAAATGATGGATGTCATTTGTTGTTTATTCAGTGTGATGAGTGTAAAACAGCAATGGAAAACTGCTGCTCGGTGGAATGTCTTGATATTGTTCGCCTGCCTTTAGTGGATCAGGTACGATTAAGAACCGGAAAGCAAGTTGGAAATAAGGTCTTTAGAAAAGGAAAATCAGATAGTCTAAAATTTAAACATTCTGGTGAATTACCAAATACTGCTTTAGGTACTGCGGAAAAATCAGTAGACATCCGTCAGAAAATTAAAGTAAAAAAAGTGCTTCTTGGTAAAGCGGAACATTATTATGTAAAAGCGAAAGTTGGGCTTTTTACCATAGAAAATCAAGAATTGAATAGAGGAGATAAGATCTTAATCTCTGGACCAACTACAGGAAATCAAGAATTGGTTTTAGAAAAAATGATTGTCAATGAAATAGAAGCTCAAACGGCTAAAATTGGAGATAAAGTTACTTTTGAAGTGCCTTTCAGAATCAGATTGTCAGATAAGATCTATAAAGTTATAGAATAATTTATTCTGACTTTTTAATATAAAATTGAGCTTATGGTTCCCCTGGGAATCATGAGCTCAACTTGTAATAGGGGTGTTTGGAAGTTGTTTTTAGTTTTTTAGTTTTCAGTATGTTAGGTAAATTGTGGACTGGAAATAGACGAGATATTTGGTGAAGGAAACATCAAGAAAATCAGCCAAAAAAAGTGTGAAAAATGATGATTCTAGGTGAAAGGGCGAAGGATTTTACATTTAACAAGGCTTTAGTTTTTAAGCATAAAAAGCAAACTAAAAAAAATACTATCTTTACCGATCAAACGTTTATGAACTTAAGTTGCATTTTTGCAACACTACATATAGAATTATGGCATGTACAAGTTGTTCAACCTCTGATGGTGGTGCACCAAAGGGTTGTAAAAATAATGGGACTTGCGGCACCGATAGCTGCAATAAATTAACAGTCTTTGACTGGCTTTCGAATATGAGTCCATCTAATGGTGAGGCTATTTTTGATTGCGTTGAGGTTCGTTTTAAAAATGGACGTAAAGAATTCTTTAGAAATTCGGAGAAATTGACTTTAAGTATTGGGGATATAGTAGCTACGGTTGCTTCACCAGGACATGATATTGGGATTGTAACTTTGACAGGCGAATTGATAAAAATTCAAATGAAGAAAAAAGGAGTGAATCACGAAAGTAATGAAGTGCCTAAAATTTACCGAAAAGCCTCTCAAAAAGACATTGATATTTGGTCTGCAGCGCGTGATCGTGAGGAGCCAATGAAAGTTAGAGCTCGTGAGTTGGCGATTCAGCATAAATTAGAGATGAAAATTTCTGATATCGAATTTCAAGGAGATGGCTCAAAAGCAACGTTTTATTATACCGCAAATGATAGAGTCGATTTTAGACTTTTGATTAAAGATTTTGCTAAGGAGTTCAGTACAAGAGTGGAAATGAAACAAGTAGGTTTCCGTCAGGAAGCAGCTCGTTTAGGAGGAATTGGTTCTTGTGGAAGAGAACTATGTTGCTCGACTTGGTTGACGGATTTTAGAAGTGTAAATACCTCTGCAGCCCGTTATCAACAACTTTCATTGAATCCTCAAAAATTAGCTGGGCAATGCGGTAAATTGAAGTGTTGTTTGAACTATGAGTTAGATACGTATATGGATGCCTTGAAGGACTTTCCAGATTACGATACCAAATTAGTGACTGAAAAAGGGGATGCTATTTGTCAAAAACAGGACATCTTTAAAGGTTTAATGTGGTTTGCTTACACGAATAATTTTGCAAACTGGCATGTTTTAAAGATTGATCAGGTAAAAGAAATCATTGCCGAGAATAAATTAAAGAATAAAGTTTCTTCTTTGGAAGATTTTGCGATTGAAATCACGGAAGAGCCTGAAAAAGACTTTAACAATGCAATGGGTCAGGAAAGTTTGACTCGTTTTGATCAGCCTAAGAGAAAGAAAAAACCGAGTCGCAAACGCAAACCAACTACGGAAGCGGCGATTGTGGCAACTCCAAACAAAGCTCAGGTAAATCCGAATCAGAGCAAGCCTCAGGCAAATCAAAATCAAAACAAAGTAGTAGGAGGAAATCCAAATAAGCCTAACAAGCCCAATAACAAGCAAAATCAATCGAACAAACCCAATAAGTCGAATGAGAACAAGCCAGCTGAGCCAAGAAAACCTATAATTATTACTAAAAATGAGAATAAAAAATAGCGGAATTCTTCTTTTGGTAGCCGTACTTCTTTTTTCATGTGATAAAAAAAGAGTCTTTGATGAATACAAATCTGTTGGAAGTGCTTGGCATAAAGACAGTATTGTAAGCTTTGATCTACCGGTATTAGATTCTACCAAAAAATACAATTTATTTGTAAATTTGAGAGACAATAACAATTATCCGTTCAATAATTTGTTTTTAATTGTTGCTATTGAAACGCCAAGTGGATTCACAAAAGTGGATACTTTAGAATACCAAATGGCAAATCCAGACGGAACACTATTAGGGAACGGTTTTACTGATATAAAAGAAAGTAAACTGTTTTATAAAGAAGATGTAAAGTTTAAAGGAAAATACAAAGTACATATCAAACAAGCCGTAAGGGAATCTGGGAAAATCCCTGGTGTTCAGGCTTTGGAGGGTATTACAGATGTGGGTTTTAGAATAGAACAAAAAGATTAGATATAGAGTTATGGCTGCTAAGAAAAACAATCAAACAAATAGCGTTAAAGATATTAAGCACTATAAAAAGAAGTTCTGGAGAATTTTTGTTTATGGTTTACTAGGTGTTTTAGCTTTCTTTTTATTTGCCTCTTGGGGATTATTTGGTTCAATGCCTTCTTTTGAAGATTTAGAAAATCCAGATTCCAATTTGGCTACTGAGATTATTTCGTCTGATGGAGTAGTGATTGGTAAGTATTTTAAAACCAATAGATCACAATTAAAATATTCAGATCTGCCAAAAAGTTTAGTAGAAGCTTTAGTGGCAACTGAGGATGCTCGTTTTTATGAACACTCAGGTGTGGATGGACGTGGAACCTTAAGAGCTGTTTTTACTTTAGGAACAAATGGTGGGGCGAGTACCTTAACGCAACAATTGGCGAAGCAATTATTTCACGGGGAAGGGTCTAAATTTTTGCCGTTTAGAATTGTGCAAAAAATTAAAGAATGGATTATTGCTATTCGTTTGGAAAGACAATATACCAAAAATGAAATCTTAGCAATGTATTGCAACGTATACGATTTTGGTAATTATTCTGTGGGGGTAAGTTCTGCAGCACAAACGTATTTTTCTAAAGATCCCAAAGACTTAACGATGGACGAATCGGCTATTTTGGTCGGTATGTTCAAAAATTCAGGTTTATACAATCCGGTTAGAAACCCGCAAGGAGTTACAAATCGTCGTAATGTGGTGCTTTCGCAAATGGAAAAGGCGAAAATGATTTCAGAGGCTGAAAAAGTAAGATTGCAAGCCTTGCCTATTACGTTAAAGTTTAAATTAGAAAGTCACCGTGAAGGTACAGCTACTTATTTTAGAGAGTATTTACGTGATTATATGAAGAAATGGGTGTCAGAAAATAAAAAACCAGATGGTTCAGATTATGATATCTACAAAGATGGTTTGAAGATCTATACGACTATCGATTCAAGAATGCAATTGCATGCTGAAGAGGCGGTATCAGAACATATGAAGAATCTTCAACAACAATTCTTCATTGAAGCAAAAGGCAATAAGAATGCACCTTTCGTAAACATTACCAAGGCAGAAACAGACAGGATTATCATGCAGGCCATGAAAAATTCTACGCGTTGGGCTATTATGAAAGACTTGGATAAAAGTGAGGAAGAAATCATAAACTCATTTAAAGTAAAAACGCAAATGCGTGTGTTTACCTGGAAAGGAGAGCGCGATACCCTAATGAGTCCATTGGATTCAATTCGTTACTATAAACACTTTTTGCAATCGGGTTTAATGGCGATGGAGCCACAAACCGGAAATATTAAAGCATGGGTGGGTGGAATCAATTATAAATATTTTCAATACGATCACGTAGGACAAGGAGCAAGACAGGTTGGATCTACATTTAAACCGTTTGTTTACGCAACAGCTATCGAGCAGTTGAATATGTCCCCTTGTGATTCAATTTTGGATGGGCCTTTTATGATTCATAAAGGACGTCATCATGTTACAGCGGATTGGGAACCAAGAAATTCTGATAACAGATACCGTGGAATGGTGACCTTAAAACAAGGTTTAGCCAATTCGATCAATACCGTTTCAGCTAGATTAATTGATAGAACAGGTCCTGAAGCTGTAGTGGAGTTAACACATAAATTAGGGGTTAAAACGGAAATTCCAGCACAACCTTCTATCGCCCTTGGTGCGGTTGACATTACCGTGGAAGATATGGTGGCGGCTTATAGTACATTTGCCAATCAAGGAGTATATGTAAAGCCACAGTTTTTAAGTCGTATCGAGAATAAAAGTGGAGAGGTTATTTATGAACCAATTCCAGAATCTCACGATGTTTTAAACAAGGATATTGCCTTTGCCGTAATCAAATTGTTGGAGGGTGTTACGGAAACAGGTTCTGGTGCGCGTTTGCGTACTGAAGGTGGAGGTAGTGGAGACCATCGTTGGACAGGATATCCGTATATGTTTAAAAATCCAATCGCTGGTAAAACAGGAACAACTCAAAATCAATCTGATGGTTGGTTTATGGGAATGGTACCTAACCTGGTGACTGGAGTTTGGGTAGGATGTGAAGATCGTTCGGCACGTTTCAAAAGTTTAACCTATGGACAAGGTGCTACTGCAGCTTTACCGGTCTGGGGTTATTTCATGAAGCTTTGTTATGCAGATCCAGGACTTCAGATTTCTAAATCAGAGTTTGAACGACCAGCAAATCTTTCTATCAAAGTGGATTGCTATACCAGACCAGCAGTGGTAAAAGATACAACACAAACAGAACAAAATACAGACGAATTCGAATTGTAGTTTTTCGTTCCATTTAATATAAAATAAACCTTTTGTAAACTTCTGATAGTAGGAAGTTGCAAAAGGTTTTTTTTTGGTTACAACCGATTTTATTTTTTACGAAATCGTTATAATTAACGGTAAAAATGGTATTTTTATCAAAAATATACGGTATTAAAGACAGTTTGTTATGATTACAAAAAAAGTGAATAACGTTCAAGCAGCCATTGAGGGTGTGGAAAGTGGGATGACCATTATGTTTGGTGGTTTCGGTTTATGCGGAATCCCTGAAAATACGATTGCAGCCTTAGTGAACACTTCAATTTCAGAATTAACTTGTATTTCTAATAATGCAGGAGTGGATGATTTTGGGCTTGGACTGCTGCTTCAAAAAAAGCAAATCAAAAAAATGATTTCGTCTTATGTAGGTGAAAATGCAGAATTCGAGCGTCAGATGCTTTCGGGTGAATTAGAGGTAGAATTGACCCCACAAGGAACATTGGCAGAACGTTGTCGTTCGGCACAAGCTGGAATTCCAGCTTTCTTCACCCCAGCAGGTTATGGAACCGAAGTAGCCGAAGGAAAAGAAGTGCGTGAGTTCAATGGTAAAATGCATGTGATGGAACACGCTTTCCAAGCTGATTTTGCTGTTGTAAAAGCATGGAAAGGGGATGAAGCAGGCAACCTTATTTTTAAAGGAACCGCAAGGAATTTTAATGCCTGTATGGCAGGAGCTGCAAAAGTAACCATCGCCGAAGTGGAAGAGTTAGTGCCAGTGGGATCACTTGATCCTAATCAGATTCATATACCAGGCATTATGGTGCAACGCATTTTTCAAGGTGAAAAATTTGAAAAGAGAATTGAGCAACGAACAGTAAGACAAAGAAATTAGGTAATTAAAGAAAGTGTTCGTTAGAATATGGTTAAGACACTTACTGTTTGACCTAATTGCTAATAAGCACCTTCAATAAAAGGATACATAGAGCTATGTTAACAAAAGAAGATATTGCAAAACGAATTGCTAAAGAAGTAAAGGACCGCTATTTTGTGAATCTCGGTATTGGAATTCCGACTTTGGTTGCGAATTACGTTAGAGAAGATATTGCGGTGGAGTTTCAAAGTGAAAATGGTGTTCTGGGTATGGGGCCGTTTCCTTTCGCAGGAGAGGAAGATGCTGATATAATCAATGCTGGAAAGCAAACCATTACCACTTTGCCAGGTGCTAGTTTTTTTGATTCGGCTTTTAGTTTTGGGATGATTCGTAGTCAAAAAGTGGATTTAACTATTTTAGGTGCTATGGAAGTTTCCCAAAATGGGGATATTGCCAATTGGAAGATCCCAGGGAAAATGGTCAAAGGAATGGGTGGCGCTATGGATTTAGTAGCTTCTGCCGAAAACATCATTGTAGCGATGATGCATGTCAATAAAGCTGGTGAATCTAAAATACTAAAAAGATGTACTTTGCCATTAACGGGCGTAGGTTGCGTTAAAAAGGTGGTGACCGAGCTAGCAGTTCTCGAAGTAACAAAGAATGGTTTTAAGCTCTTAGAACGAGCGCCAGGGGTTTCTGTGGAGCATATCATTGCCTCAACTGAAGCGGATTTGATTATTGAAGGCGAAATTCCGGAAATGCAACTCTGAGGTGATTGTATGATGCCTAAGGTGAAGGGCAAGTTGCAGACTATATAGTAAGCAATAAAGAAGAAACGGGAGTCTGCTTTTACAATCGTAAGCAATGGCTAAAGATATAAACGAAAAAAGCTGTTCGAATTAGAAAAATTTCGAACAGCTTTTTTTATGTCTCTTAGGTTTTAGTCTAAATTAAAAGAAGCACCTAAGCTAAAAGTAGTTTGATTGTTTAAATGATCAAACACATCATTATTGTCTCCGTATTTTGCAATTGGGAATCCAACTTCAGTGAAAACCCCAAAGCCATCGGTAAAAAAGTAACGACCACCAATATGACCACCAAAATTGTGTAATCCTAAACTTAAACCTGGATAAATGTCAAGCTGTTCTACTCCAATTACACTACTTAAATTAGCATTAATCCTAGCTTTTGCATCAAAACGATCCTTAAATTTTGGTTTTAATTCTTCACTTGAACCTGGTCCGTTTGGATTTGGATAATAAATGGTATAATTCTCAACAGTTAAAAGGTAATTAGCTACAAAACCATAAGAGAAATTTTCTCCTAATCCAAAATCTGCAGATCCTTGAATTCCAGAACCACCAGTTTGAAGATTAGCACCAATATTAACTCTCGTATCTCCTTTTCCTTTAAAAGCTTGTTGAGCTTGTATGCATCCAAAGGATACTAAGAATAAAAATGTGATTACTTTTTTCATAAACTTAAATGTAAATTATTTTTTAAAGGGCAAAAATAGCATTTTAGAAACTAATTCCTACCTTTTTCATCAGCATACAGATCGTTTAAAGGATCGCTTTGCCAAAACTCTTTGGTCTCGATATCCATTATGGTCAAAGGCCCCTTAAAGGCGGCGCCTGTATCCACATTCCAGACATTAGCTTTTTGTATCGGGATGGTTTGCCCAATTCGGGTTACAGGAGTGTGTCCTATAAAAACTTCTTTGTATAGCTTCAGACGTTTGGGATAAAATAAATCATCCGGTTGTAGCGCAGGATCTAGTGAAAGAGCAGTTTCCCAAAGTGTTCTGTCCCAATAAAATATTTTTGGAAAGTATTCATATTGTACACCATTCAGATTGGTAAAGCCTGCATGTACAAATAAGCGATTGTCATCATCTAGATAATAATCGTGCAAAGACTCTAAAAAGGCAATATGGGTTTGTTTTTTCTCCTCACTTATTTTTGTATAGGCCAAAACCGTTGCTTGGCCTCCATGTTGGAACCACAGATTTTCATCCACTTCGTCTGTTTTGGTTTTGAACCAAGCCAAGAGTAATTCGTCATGATTTCCTCTGATACAAATGCAGTTTTGCTTGCTTTTTAAATCAAGTAAGTAATCAATTACCTGTGGCGATTGGCTCCAGCCATCCACATAATCTCCTAAAAAGATAAGGGTGTCTTGGGTAGTAACTTGGGCTTTGTTCATCACTTGTTCAAGAGCGAGTAATCCGCCGTGTATGTCGCCGATAACAAATGTTCGCATTTTATTTTATTTGAGGTAGAATTACAAAAATAAAGAAAATGATTTGTTTGAGGCTATTAAGTTGAAAATCTTTAAAAGATCTGAAAATCTAGTCATTTTTCCTGGGGACATGTTGTGCTAAAGGTATTTTTAAATTTTATGGCTGTTAAAGGCAATTGGGTCTAAAAGTACCTAAAAGCAGTAGTTTATGAAATTAAAAAGATGTAGACTGGCTTTTTTTATGAGTTTTTTGATCTCATTTTCATGCTTTCCTCTTTAAATTTGTAGCATGTCTGAATCGCCTACATATCGAAAAATCATCCATATTGATATGGATGCATTTTATGCTTCGGTAGAGCAGTTGGACAACCCTGCTTTGCGGGGTAAACCTATTGCGGTTGGTGGATCAGAGACCAGAGGAGTGGTGTCGGCTGCCAGCTACGAAGCTCGAAAATTTGGTGTTCGAAGTGCTATAAGTGGTGTTTTGGCTAAAAAATATTGTCCAGAAATTATTTTTGTTCGTCCGCGTTTTGATCGGTATAAAGAAATATCGAATAAAATACATAAAATCTTCCGCGAATACACTGATTTGGTGGAGCCGCTTTCGCTTGACGAGGCGTACCTTGATGTAACTCAGAATAAAAAAGGGAATCCAAGTGCTAGTTTACTCGCCCAAGAAATTAGACTGCGCATTTTAAACGAAGTAGGAATTACCGCTTCGGCCGGAATATCAGTCAATAAATTTGTGGCTAAAATAGCCAGCGATTTCAACAAACCCAATGGGCAGAAAACAGTCAATCCGGATGAAATACTTGCCTTTTTAGAAGTGTTGCCCATCAATAAATTTTATGGTGTTGGTAAGGTGACCACCGAAAAAATGTACCAATTGGGTATTTTCACAGGAATGGACCTAAAGAGTAAATCCCTGGAGTTTTTGGAAAAACATTTCGGGAAATCGGGTGCTTTTTATTATAACGTGGTTCGAGGTGTTCATAACGGTGAAGTAAAAGCACATCGGATCGCCAAGTCTGTTGCAGCTGAACATACCTTTGATGTTAATTTATCTTCGGAGATTTTTATGATGGAGCAGCTTGATCGGATCGCGGCGACTTTAGAAAAACGTTTAAAAAAGCATAAGATATCGGGAAAAACGGTGACGCTTAAAATCAAATACAGTGATTTTACACAACAAACCAGAAGTAAGACTCTGCCTTATTTTATTTCAGATAAAAGTCTAATTCTTGAAACAGTAAAAGAATTATTGTATCAAGAGCGTATGGTAGATTCGGTTCGCTTATTGGGAATTTCGTTGAATAACCTCAATACGGAACAGAAAAAAGCAGTAGTTGTACAGTTAAAGTTTGCTTTTTGATCCATTCATTAAAGAATCATTAAATGGTATGCAGTTGCGTTTTGTGGCGTATTTTCTGGCTATCTTTGAATAAGAGGATATCTTCACTTAAACTGTTGGCCATGAAAGACACAAAATGGGAGGAAAGTTTACATCGTAATTCGGTTCCTATCTTAGCCTGGGATTTTCATTACGAATTCAAGAACGAATTGAAAGCTATGTTTTTGGATTTAAAAAAGGTACGGCAGATTTCGCAGCAGTTTGCTTGGGATGAAGCATATTTGAATATTCCAGAACGAATCAAAGAGGAAGTAGTGCTGGTTACAGATTTGGAATTTAAGATTGTGTTTGCTTCTAATGGAGTAAAAAAGATGACGGGTTATACTCGAGAGGAAGTACTTGGGAAAACACCCAAAATGTTTCAGGGCCCAGCCACTTGTAAAACGGCATTGGGAGAAATTAGAGAGGCCATTAGACGGCAAATTCCTTTTGAAAAAACAGTAGAGAATTATAAGAAGGATGGTAAAATTTATCAGTGCAAGATTTTTGGCTGCCCGATTTTTAATTTAAAAGGACATTTGACTCATTTTATAGCGTTTGAAAAACAAGATCTGAGTGCCTGAAATTTGAATTTTAATAAACACACAAGTTTATAAACATAACAAAACCGCCAAAATTGGCGGTTTTTATCTTAAAAAAAGGGTAGTAAATACATTGTGCTTTTCCCCTTTGGAGTCTCTTTTTCTAAAGCTTATAGATTCTCGAAGAAATCATTTCCTTTATCATCTGTAATGATAAACGCTGGGAAATTTTTAACCGTTATTTTTCGAACAGCTTCCATTCCTAATTCTTCAAAATCAACCACTTCAACTTTCAGAATGTTGTCTTGTGCTAAAATTGCAGCTGGACCTCCAATAGAACCTAGATAGAATCCACCGTATTTGTTGCAAGCTTCTGTAACTTGTTTAGATCGGTTTCCTTTGGCCAACATAATCATACTTCCGCCATGTTTTTGAAATTCATCTACATAAACGTCCATACGCCCCGCTGTTGTTGGACCAAAACTTCCTGAAGCCATTCCTGTTGGAGTTTTTGCTGGACCAGCATAATAAATAGGATGATTTTTGAAATATTCCGGCATGGGTTTGCCTTCTTCCAATAGTTCCATAATCTTCGCATGTGCAATATCACGAGCTACGATTACCGTTCCATTTAATTTCAAACGTGTTTTGATTGGATATTGGCTCAATTTAGCCAACATATCGGCCATTGGCATATTAAGGTCAATTTCAATAGGATCTTCTAAATGAGGAGCTGTTTCAGGCAAGAACTGCTTAGGATTTACTTCTAACTGCTCAACAAAAATTCCCTCTTTGGTAATTTTTCCTTTTATATTTCGATCAGCAGAGCAAGAAACACCTAATCCTACTGGACATGAAGCCGCATGACGAGGTAAACGAATTACACGAACATCATGTGTAAAATATTTTCCACCAAACTGTGCACCAATAGCACTTTCTTGGCAGATTTTCTGTACGCGTTTTTCCCATTCTATATCACGAAATGCTTGACCAGACATATTTCCTGAAGTAGGCAAATGGTCATAATAACCGGCTGATGCTTTTTTAACAGCACCTAAGTTGGCTTCTGCTGAAGTTCCACCAATTACTAAAGCCAAGTGATAAGGAGGACAAGCCGAAGTACCTAGATCTTTTATTTTCTCACGGATGAACTCATCCATTGCTTTATCGTTTAAAAGCGATTTTGTTTTTTGGTATAAAAAGGTTTTGTTGGCAGATCCACCCCCTTTTGCCATAAATAGAAACTCATATGATGTTCCTTTTTTGGCATAAATGTCAATCTGTGCTGGAAGATTTGAACCTGAGTTTTTTTCTTCAAACATCGAAATCGGGACAATTTGTGAATAACGCAGGTTGCGTTTTTGGTAGGTATTGAAAATTCCTTTGCTTAACCATTCTGCATCATCAACACCAGTATAAATACTTTCGCCTTTTTTGGCCATGACAATCGCAGTTCCTGTGTCTTGACAACTTGGTAGTTGTCCCTCGGCAGCAACAGAGGCATTTTGTAATAGATTATAGGCCACAAATCGATCGTTGTCTGTAGCTTCTGGATCATCCAAAATGTTTCTTAATTTTTGTAAATGTGTTGTTCTTAACATGAACGAAACATCTGTTAAGGCTTCTTCAGCCAATAATTCTAGTCCTTTTGGATCAACGGTTAAAATTTCACGTTCTCCGAATTTTTCTAGTTTGACAAAATCAGAAGTAATTTTGCGGTACTGTGTATCATCCTTTAAAATAGGATAAGGGTCTTGGTATATAAAATCAATCATTGCTTTGTTTTTTACAAAGTTAGAAATTATTTACCGAAGAAAGAATTTGAATTAAGGCTGTTTTTTAAAGTTTTTATTGAGCGTGAAATACGTTAAAAGGAATGTCCTTTTTCCAATACACTTTCTCTTTTGGGGTAAGTAATTGTTTTACCCATCGCTTATTTTTTAGGTGAAACTCCGTGGAATCAGAGTGCTCAACAGTTCCTATCTCCTCATTTTCTTCCCCTTCTTTATAACCATAGGACACGGTTTTGCAATAAAAGGAAGTCAATTCGTTTTTAGGGTTGATATTTCCAAATTCGATCCAGGTTCCCCAGCCACCGTCGCTCATAGAATCCCATTGGTGTACTAGTTGTAAGGTAGTGTCTTTTATATAAAATAAAAACTGCTGCTGATTGTAGCCACAGGCCTCGTAACCAAAACTTAAGTGTATAAAAGACGGAAGTGGCCTATTGTCCTTTTGTGGTATTCCATAGGAAGCACCCCAAGATGAGCCTGGGGTAAAAGGAAAAATGATCACCTTTTCAGAGGCTATTTTTGTTTTATTCCAATAGAAATCTAGTTGATACTTTGCTGTTTCTATGCTGTCTTTGTCTACTTTTTGATCTAAGAGATGTGCCAAAATATAAGACGTTTTATCTGACTCTTCATCGCCTGAAAGAAATATCGTATCGACCTTCGAACTGATTTTTTCCGAGCTTGGCTTTGTCGCTATTTCATTTTTAGTAGACTGGAATAACTTTGATCCTTTTGATACAGGTTCTTTTTTACAACTTACAACAGCCAGCAAAAGCAAAACAATAACTATTCTATTCATGAAAGGATTAAAAATTTAATTAGGATTTAGAAGAACCAAGTGGCTACAAAAATTGCTGCGATAACGCAAATGAAATCAACTAATAACATGGTGCTAAGCGCATAGCGCGTGTTTTTGATGTTGACAGAACCGAAATATACGGCGATCACATAAAAAGTAGTTTCCGCACTGCACTGAAAGATACTGCTTAAACGACCCGTTAGGGAATCAGCGCCAAATGTACTCATGGAATCCAGTAGGAAACCTCGAGAGCCACCAGAACTAAAGGGTCTAAGTAAGGCTACTGGTAAGGCATCTATGATTTCTTTGCTAACACCAATGCTACTGAAAACAAAGCCAATACCGCTGCTGATAATTTCAAATAAACCGCTATTTCTAAAAAGAGAAATAGCCACTAACATTCCTAATACATAAGGGAAAATAGTAACCCCTGTTTTTAACCCATTGTTGGCTCCAACTACAAAAGAATCAAACATGGTGGTGTCTTGGGCAACGAACTTTTTCTCATGTATGAAAGAAAAAATCAAGGTAAAACCAATGATGGAAACTAACATTAAACCAGAAAGATTAGATGTGAAGTAATTTTTTCCGATCAAATCTAAATGATTCACATAAAACAATAATCCAATAATCGCCGATATAATCGCCATTAGAGCCAGTACTAAAGAAGCACTTTTGAAGTTAATTTTTTGTTTGATTCCAACTAGTAAAAAGGCTGCGATGGTTCCAATTAGGGATGTAATAATACAAGGCAACATAACATCGGCTGGATTGGCTGCATTAGCGGCCGCACGATAACCAATAATGGATGTGGGAATTAATGTTAATCCTGAGGCGTGTAAACACATAAACATAATTTGTGCATCACTAGCTTTGTCCTTTTCTACATTAAGCTCTTGTAAGCTTTCCATTGCTTTCAGACCAAAAGGCGTTGCAGCCGAGTCTAAACCGAGAAAATTAGCGGCAAAGTTCAGCGTCATATAGGAAATGGAAGGGTGGTTTTTAGGAACAGTTGGAAATACCTTAGTGAACATTGGACTAAGGAATCGTGCCAGTTTTTCAGAAGCTCCAGAAATAATCAGTAGCTCCATCAATCCACAGAAAAAGGCTAAATAGGCAATCAGTGGAAGAATAATGTCCATTAAAGTACTCTTACAAGTCGGTAATAAACCATCAGACTTTTGAACCCCACTGTAAATTTTTACGGTTTTATTTTTGTAAACGTAAGTCGTATCAGGGTTGGTTAGATCTCTGTTGACGATCATGGTTTTGTCTTCTTTCAAGTTGATGCTGTCTCTGACAAAAACAGGAACTTGTTCCAAATATTTCTCTGATATTAAGATGGGATCGTCTTTTTGTCCGTTTAAGATAAAGTCAAGGGTGTAACTGTTTCCTGTAAACAAGCTCACTACTACAAATAAAATTGAAGAAACAAAAATTGCTAGCCAAAATCTACTCAATACCATAATGCTGTTTTTTTTGTAAATGTAATTATTTAGAGATAAAAAGTACAAAGATTTTGATGTCGAAACCTGAAGTATTTGTTAGAAACGGCAGGGTTTTAGTGAAATTAAGATTTATTCAACAATTATTTTGGTTTGCAAATAGTTTTCGAAAGATTTAAGGGCTTTAAATACGGCCGTTTTTTTAGTAGGCTCGATTGGGTTAAAGAATTGTGTGGCTATTTGAACATGATCTTTTTTGACTGTTCTTTTCCAGGTACCGATAACTTTACTGTTTTCGAGGATAATGGGTTTGAAGATACCGTTGTTGGTAAAAGCTTTAGATTGATCTTCCACTAAGATAGAAGCTTCTCGAGTTTTATACGAAATTAAGATCTCATCAAATGCGGGGAGAAAATGGATACTGTCTGTGAAGGTGTTTTCAGGAGAAAAAGTAGTACCAAACCAATAGGTGTTATTCTCAATTTCAACGGAATTCAATTCTGAGTTAAGGGAGTTTATCGCCAGTTTACAAGTGGTAGGGGGAAAGCCCGACCACCAGGAAAAGTCAAGTAGTGTTGCAGGGCCGTGACTTTCAAAGTAGCGTTTGGCTAGTTTGGCCAATGCTTCTTCTTTTGTTAATATGGTTTTGGGTTTTGCCACTCTTTCTTCAAGTAGGGCATAGGTCGTTTGTTTACCCCTCCTTTTTCCATTGCAAACCAAACCATCTAGTTCAGCATTCATCATTATAGTAGCGCTCAAGAAATCTTCGTTGGAGGTCTTCTTAATATTCAGCTCTTGCATGATTTCTTCACGGGTCAACTGCTGGTTTCCCGAGAGCATTTTTTCTATTGCCGTATTAATTTGTGCTAGTTTGCTAGCGTCTAGGCCGTATTTTTTAGCAGAAGAAGCTGTGAAACGTTTGACCTGGGGTGCCGAAAGTGCTAACATCCAATAAATATCATCAGCTGAAACAAAATGCCAGGTGGGTCTGAGAATATGAGTTCGAATAATTGCTGCTGAATTGATGGCTTCTTCAATTATTTCATCCGAGGCATCACATCTGGAACCAATTGCCCATTTTGCCATGGCATAGTCCTGTGCTTGCATGGCCCCCAAATGACTTACGATTTCTTGTGGAGCACTGCAACTGGTCTCTAGAAGTTTCTGTGAAACAAGTCTATGATGGGATATTTCGTGATGTCTCATTTGGAAGCTGCATTATACGTGAATAATTTCATCCTCTATCAGGAGGTCTTCTCGTCGTAAACGAAGGAAAACTTGCGCAACGGCAATAGTATCTTTTTCGCAATAAGTGACAATTCGATCGATATCTTTTTCGACATAAAAAACATGGCCTACCTGACTTCCGTCAATATCGCCTTTTGGAGAAGGTATCCCTAGGATTTTAGTCAGTAATTTTAGTGAGGTAAAATGCTTGTAATCACCAAATTTCCATAATTCTAAAGTATCCAAATGGGCAATTTCCCATGGTTTTTTTCCAAATAAGTTCAATTTGTCTGGGATGGCAATTTGATTGATAATCATACGTCTGGCGATAAAGGGAAGGTCAAATTCTTTGGCATTATGACCGCACAACAGATGCTGTGGCTGATTAAAATGATTGTTCAATAAATTATTGAAATCGCGTAGAATTTTCTTTTCCTCCCCAAAAAAAGAAGTCACCCGGAAATTTCGAATATCTCCTTTATTGGCGAAATACCCCACGGAAATACAAACTATTTTACCGAATTCTGCCCAAATTCCAGCACGGTCGTAAAACGATTCTGGTGTGAATTCCTCTTTTCGTTGGTATTGGGTTTTGTGATCCCAAAGAGCTTGCATTTCGGCATCGAGCGAATTGAAATTTTCTTCTTCAGGAACCGTTTCAATATCAAGAAACAGTATGTTGTTTAGGTTTATTTTTTCAATCATGGTTTTAAGTTTAAACACAGCTTGTGCTGGTGAGCACTAATGGATTTAGATGTAAGGAGTTAGGCTACGCTAATTTTGTAAATATAAAGCTATGATTTTAATTGATGTAAAGGGATGATGATGATTAAGTTTTAAAACAAAGACTGCTGCTTACTTGGGTTTTCATGTTCAAGTAGCCATTTCTTACGTGCTAAACCTCCAGCATATCCAGTTAAAGACCCATCTGTTCCAATCACTCGGTGACAAGGTATGACGATCCATAATGGGTTTTTGCCATTGGCTGAGGCCACAGCTCGAATGGCTTTTAGATCACCTAATTTTTTGGTTTGATCCTTATAACTGATGGTTTTTCCGTATGGGATTTCTATCAAAGATTTCCATACTCTTTGCTGAAATTCTGTGCCTTTCGGATTTAATTTTAAATCGAAATTAACTCTTTTTCCTTCAAAATATTCCTGAATTTGAGAAACGGCTTTTTGTAAAACTTTTGGAATTTCTTTGCTTACTTCGCTAGTGCCAATATCAGAAACAGAGATTATCGCAATACCATCTTGATCACCAACGATCTTGGTGATGCCTAAAGGAGAGTTGATGTAAATTGTTTCCATGGTTTTGACTTGATCATAAAAGACAAAGTTCGTAAAGTTTTTGTTTTAATCTCTAATTGTTTTTAA
The DNA here is from genome assembly GCF_059882335.1 of Flavobacterium sp. OHVDL-2026-0007. Classification (NCBI taxonomy): domain Bacteria; kingdom Pseudomonadati; phylum Bacteroidota; class Flavobacteriia; order Flavobacteriales; family Flavobacteriaceae; genus Flavobacterium; species Flavobacterium sp. OHVDL-2026-0007. The sequence goes on along the minus strand of NZ_CM187612.1, from coordinate 3,141,898 downwards.
GTTTTAGGAGCTCATCTATGGACACAAAAGATACAGTTCAGTGCTGGTAAAGCACTTAATACAGCTCTAATTGATAAGAGTATTGTAAAATGTTTTTGATTTTTTCACTCGAGATAATCTTTTTGTCACTGGCTTTGGTTGGACTAAACTGAGGGGGAACGAGCTGTAGTTCTTGGGCTTTTTGCGTATAATACTCCTCTCTAGTTGGATGAAAAGGGGCGACGGCATTGAAAGTCTCTTGCCATTTTGCTTGATCAATGATTTTTTCTATGATCCCGATACAATCGTTTTGATGGATTAAGTTGACCACACTAGCCGCATTTTCGAGATTTTCTTTTCCTGCTAAAAATTTTACCGGATGTCGATCTTCACCAATCAATCCCCCAAAACGCAAAACAGTAGTTTCGAAATGGTGGTTTCCTTGTAAGAGAGCCTCTGCTAAAAGTAATTGTTTGCCACTTTCCGTTTCCGGATGGGGCATCGTTTCTTCTGTAATGGTTCCATTATCCCCTCCGTATACTGCAGTTGAACTGATGAAAAGTACTTTGCTTATCGGGGAGTTTGCTATAAATGGAATCAGATGGCTTATTTTCCGAACAAATGTCATTTCTAACGCCTTGGAGTCGTTGGCATTGGATGATCGTAATTTAGGTGGAATATCAATAATTAAAATATCGCTTTGCGCCAAAAACAAAGCTAAGTCGGTTTTAAGTTGCTCCTGGACTTCACTAGGATTGAGGTCGATTAAGAACGGATTTATTCCAAGATCCGCCAAAATCCTTAATTTGTTCTCAGTAGTGGTGGAGCCGTTTACGACATGTCCTTTATCGAGTAAACTGCTCGCCAAAGGCAAGCCCAACCAACCACAGCCTAAAATGCTAATTTGTGTCATTTGGAGTTTTAAAGGGGTTGAACAGCAGTCGTTAAGCTGTCTTTGACAACGGTCGTGTTTTGTTGGCCTGATGTAACGGGAATAGGTGTAGTTACAGGTGCTATGTCTTTTTTAATTTTTTGTTGAATCAATACGGCATCATTTAAAACGAAAGGAGTCGGCATCATCCAGTCGCTTCTGGATTTTACTTTAAGCAAAGGATTGGTCAATAAATCGAAAGAACTTTCTATTAGATCCATATCCAAAACGGTTGCTTTGTTGACATAGAATTCTAAAACTAATGGTTCATTTCGTACTACATAGTAGCATAATATTTTCACACCATCCTTGCGTTCTAAGCGATTTCCTTTTTGTCCTGAGGTGGAAACACCATTGGCTTTGAAGTTAAAAAAGGTCATTTTTGGATTAGCAAAAATATCGTAACGGTTTACTTTTCGGTTGGGCGTGATTTTTATTTTTAAGTATCTATTGTTTCCTACAACACTGTCTTTAAGGAAGGATATACTTGGTTTTGCTAGGGCTATAGTAGGTGCAATAGCACTATAGGTAAAGCCTGAGCTGTACTTACTGCTAAGGGGAAGGCTGTTTAGGCCTACGGCTTTTTGATTTTTTTCTCCTAAGTAAGATTTGGTCCAATCATCTAAGTTAGTGTCGTAAGTGGTCCAAATGGCTGAGTTGGTGTTGGCATTATATACATACAATAAGCTGTTGGACTTTGCTTGTCCTGATTCATAACCAGAATGATAACCTGCATAGATAAAACAGCCGATGGAAGCTGCAAAAAAGAACATAGTCCAAAATCCTTTTTTTACAAAAGTTCCAAATATTGGGAGTAATAAGCCGAACGATAAAACGGTAAGTATGGCGCTACCAAAAAGTATTTTTAAGCCAAGACCGATGGGAAACATGACGATAAAGGGGGTGACTATTGCTAAGGCCGGAATACAAAACAACAAGTTTATTCCTAAACTAGAATGTTGCGTAAGCACATAAAGTCCGAATAATATAATACCAAAATATACTGGAATAATTAAGAAACCAGCACCTGTTAAGCTATTGGCTAAAAAGGCATTGATGATGATCCAAAGTAATAAAGGCGCCACAAAATGGTTCATTGTAGACTTTGTTTCTGAAAAATGATGGTAAAAGGCAAAACAAATGGCAATACTAAGGGTTACAAACGCGGCAATGTAGGCGTGTCCATTGTAGGTAAAGCCGTTTAATAGATCGTTGTACTGCGGATAAATTTGTAAAAGTATTTTCCATCCTAAAAAGCTAACCAAACCAGCAATGGTAATGGATCCTAATAAGGGAACAAATCCTTTGAAGATATCTCTGAAATGGATCACACGCTTGGCTTTTCCAATGAAAATGAAAAGGATAAGTAGTCCCAGTGCGATTATGGTCATGGGTACTACCCAAGAAAAAGGGTAACTAATGAAGGAAAAAGGAATGCTAAAGTAGACATCATCAGCTGTAGCAGTTGTGGCATTTAGATCAATATTAGAGAAATATTTCAATAAAGGCATCAAGTATGTTCCTTGGTGTGCAAGGGTTGTTTTACTCAAATGTTTAACATCGTCTTGTTGGGTATGGTAGTTATAATGTCCATCTATAAAAGCAAAATTAAATCCTTGAATATTGCCTTGCTCTCTGAAAACGGTTAAGTCAGTGTCGTTCGGAAGCATTTTGTATATGCTATACATGAGTGAATTAGAAACGGGATAAGTAGCTTTTGCATTTGAAAATTCCTTTACAAGGGCTTGGTTTCCTTGGTTGGTTTCCATTAGCATATAACTTGGTCCTGAAGTACCTCTGGCCTCAAAGTTTAAAACCAAACCAACATCTTTAGCCCATGGGTGTTTATTGACAAAGAGTGCCGCTCCATTTAAGCCTAATTCTTCAGCATCTGAAAAAAGGATGATGATGTCGTTTTTATGTGGTTGTTTAGCATATAAAAAAGCGCGTATGCCTTCTAGAATCGTGGCTACTCCCGAAGCATCATCGCTGGCTCCTTTTGAAAAAGAGTGAGGTGCGCTATCGTAATGCGACAATAATAATAATGCTTTGGTATTTTGGGTTCCCTTGATTCGGGCGAGTATGTTTTTAGAGTTGACTAGGAGTCCTTTATCATTTAATGTAAAACCTTCTTGGATACTGGTTTCTAAACCAATTCGATTCAATTCTAATGTGAGGTAATTGGCTACTAACTCATGATTGGTAGAGCCCACATAGTGCGGTTTTTGAGCAATAATTTCTACTTGGTTTAAGGCTCTCTCAGTAGAAAATTCAGCTAGGGCCTCTTCGTTTTTAGAAATCCATTGGGGCATCATCGATGCATATATGATACCGAGTATGACCAAGATGCATAGTACGGCTAGAATTGAATTGGAGTTTTTTTTCATAGTAATGGGGACTATATTTCTTTTTTAACGAGCATGAAATAATCATTGTCCAAAGAGCGATATCCTTGGTCGTATAGGAAATAATAGGTGTTTCCTGTTTTGGTTTGTAAAATATTGGTAAAGAAATCAAAGTCAAAACCTTTGTTGATCATTTTATCTCGTGTTGCTTTTGATTTCCCGTCAGTGTTTAGTTCTGACAAAATACGGTAATTTTTTCGTAATTTGTTGTTTACATTACGCATGAAATTTGTGCTGTCCTTATTTATTTTGTTGTTGTAGGCATTTCGACAACTATCTGAGCAGAACTTTTTATCTTCTCGACCTACAATTTTTTCGGAGCATTCGAGGCATGTTTTCATGGATTTATTTTTTTAATTTCATATAAATCATTTCTTCTGTCTTTTAAAATTCGCACACTCCCGTGTTCATGAAGCTCTTTAAGTAAATTTAAATCGACATCCACAATCAAGGTCATTTCGGTGTTGGGAGTAGCTTCGGCTTTTATTCCGTTACTTGGAAAAGCAAAATCAGAAGGGGTAAAAACGGAAGCTTGAGCATATTGAATGTCCATATTGTTGACTTTCGGTAAATTACCCACACAGCCTGCAATAGCGACATAACATTCATTTTCAATTGCACGAGCTTGCGAGCAGTGTCTAACACGGGTGTAGGCATTTTGAGTATCCGTTAAAAAGGGGACAAATAAAATGTTCATGCCTTCATTGGCTAGGATTCTTGGGAGTTCCGGGAATTCTACATCATAACAAATTAGGATGCCAATTTTTCCACAATCGGTATCAAAAGTTTTGAACTCAGATCCGCCTTTCATTCCCCAGTGTTGTACCTCGTTTGGGGTAACATGAATTTTGCTGTACATTTCAGAACTACCATCTCTTTTGCATAAAAAACCAACATTGTACAAATTACCATTTTCTAGATAAGGCATGCTTCCGGTTATAATATTGATGTTATAAGAGATGGAAAACTCTTGAAAACGTTTTCTAATCGGATCCGAATATCGCGCTAGTTCTCGAATGGCTTCTGCTTCAGAGAGGTGGTTGTAATCGGCCATTAAGGGGGCGATGAAGAGTTCTGGGAATAAGGCAAAGTCCGAACCGTAACCAGAAACCACATCAATAAAAAATTCTGCTTGTTCAAAAAATTCCTGAATATTGTTTAATGGACGCATTTGCCATTGAACTAAGCCCAATCGAATGACGCTTTTTTCGAGATTAATAAGCCTTGGACTTTCATCGTAGTAAACGTTATTCCATTCCAAAAGAACGGCAAATTCTTTGGATTCTTCGTCACCTTCTAAGTAATTTTTGATGATTCTTAAAACGTGGAAATCATTACTCAACTGAAAGGAAAGCACAGGATCATGTAATTCTTTGTGTTTTACTTTGTCAATATAGTTTTTTGGAGTTAGTTTTTTAGCGTGCTGAGCATAATTGGGAATTCGGCCGGCAAATACAATTGCCTTTAAATTAAGTTGCTCACAAAGTTCTTTTCGCGCATCGTATAAACGACGGCCCAATCGTAATCCACGGTAGTTGGGATGGATAAAAACATCGATCCCGTATAAAATTTCAGCGTTTGGATTATGGGTTGAAAAAGTGTAATCACCAGTGATTTGTTTGTAATTGTGTTTTTTGTCTACTAGTTTTTCCTCAACGATGAGTGATAATGCAGATCCTACCACTTTACCATCTGCTAAAATGACAAGTTGCCCTTCTGGAAATATGGAAAGTAGCCTTTCGATATCCGGTTCCTGCCAATAGGAGTTGGCCATTTCGGGATACGATTCTATCATCGATTTTTTCAACTGCTTATAGTCTTCAATTTCTAAGTTTCGCAATTCAACTTTATTAATTTTCGTCTGCATATCGTAAGATTTATCTCAAATGTACAAAATTATTCCCATTTACAAACGCTTACAAATAATTACAACCGAAAGTAAATACTTTGTAACCGAATGTATTAGCTCGTTTCTTGCAATTTTGTAGTGTTGAATTTGATAGACGAATTCATTTACACAAACATTTAAATAGTATAAGCCATGAACACAATGAAAAACAGCGTGCAATTGATTGGGAACGTAGGAAACGACCCAGAGATTCAAACATTAGAGAACGGTAATAAAATGGTGTATTTAAACATCGCCACCAATGATCGATTTACCGATGACAAAGGAGAGAAAGTAGAGCAAACCGAATGGCACCGCGTTATTGCTTGGGGAAAGATTGCTGAAATTATTGAAAAATATGTGGCAAAAGGAAAAGAGATCGGTGTAGAGGGGAAACTCACACACAGAAGTTATGAGGATAAAAACGGTGAGAAAAAATTTATTACCGAAGTGGTGGTCCATGAGCTTTTGCTTCTAAGTAAACAATAAGAACGACCAAATTGTATAGGATAGCCCGGTAGGTTTTTAAAACGTATCGGGCTTGTTTTTTTAGCCTAATTATAAAATGGAGTTACCATTACTATCTGTAGTGAGTACTTCGCTCATATAGTCAAAAAAGGGTCTCATGTTTTTGAAGGAGTCTAAAGCCAGTTCTAAAAAAAGAGGACTTAATACCTGTTCATCGGTAAAACGTTGGATCAATAAAAACTGTTTATAGCGAAGCAAATCGATCGCCTCATGATGGATATCAAAGCCTTTAGGAGCAGTCTTGAGTTGTTCACCTTGTAAGGTCCCGAAGCTGTCTACAAACGACTTTGAATCCAATATTTTTCGAAAGGGCTCAGGGTCGTGGGCAAATTCGCTTCTGATGCGTTTTAAATCTGCAGCATTTGGCCCCCAAAAACCACCAACGAAAAAAGTGTTTCCTTTTTCCAGGTGAAAGTAATAACCACCGCGTCTTTCTTTTGTTGCTCTGGTATAGCTGCCTCCCCAAAAGGTTTTAAAAGGAGTTTTGTCATGAGAGAAACGAATGTCGCGGTAAATTCGATAGACACTTTTCTTGCCCGTAGAGGTTTCTAGCACATCGGTTTTGGAGAGTTCATGCAGCAAGGCATCTGCAAAGATTTCAATATGATTGAGTTCTTTTAAATAGGCTGGTTTATGGGCATCAAACCAAGGCTTATTGTTGTTTTCTTTGAGTTGAATCAAAAAATCGAGACTAGATTTAGGAATTATAGAGTTTTGCATAAGTAATTCGTGAGGCTTTTTACAGTTAGAAGACGACTGCAATTTAAACAAAAAACCCACCAAATTTTTGGTGGGTTTTGTATATAATCGTTATGCTGTTTTTTTAAATAAGTCGAACATAGGACAACGTGAACAACGTTTCTTCTCGCTTTTTTTGAATTTCTCACAGCAAGATGACTTGCAGTTCTCGATTTTCTTAATCTTATCAAGGATATCTTTGTTTTTTTTCTTCTTTTTATCCTTCTTCTTGTCCTTGTCTTTGACTTTATCTTTCTTGCTCACCTTTCCTCTGAATTATAAAACTCAGACAAAGATAAAATAAAATTGTTATTTTTATGTATTCTAAATAAACTTTAACTTTTCTTATTTAGGATTAATAGCAATGGAGCTGGTTACGGTTAACTGCTGAATATCACGGTCAAACAAGTACAGTCCACCTTTGTCATCACCAATTAAGTTGATTTTATCTAGGATTGATTTAGCAGTAGCTTCTTCTTCGATTTGTTCCGATACATACCATTGTAAGAAATTATGTGTTGCATAATCTTTTTCTTGAAAAGTGATGTGAACCAATTCATTGATGGATTCTGAAACAAAGATTTCATGGTTGTAAAGTGTTTCAAACATCTCCTTAAAAGTAGTATAAGATGTTTTAGGCGCTTTTAGATCGGTAATATGAGCGTGCCCTCCGCGTTCGTTTACATACTTGATCAATTTAAGCATGTGCGCACGTTCTTCGTCTGATTGTGTATACATAAATTGAGCGATTCCCTCTAATCCGTGTACTTCAGCCCAACAAGCCATAGAAAGGTAGGTTTGCGAAGATTCTGCCTCTATGCGAATTTGCTTATTTAAAGCTGCTTCAATATTTTTTAGTAACATAATAGTGTCTTTTCTGTAAAGTTAGAAAAAATAATTCAATCCTTTTTTTGAAATCATCAAAGACAAGACATTTGGATTAATTCTCAATAAATTTAAGGCTTGTCCATTTGGAAAGCTTTTGAAAAAGTGGCTTTGCTAATGATCGGGTTTTCGGGTTCTTCGTGCATAAAGCCGTCGGTGAATTTTCTCATGGTGTACTGCTTTAGGGCCGTATCATAATAGCCTAAGATATAGTAATCTTTAAAAGGTACTGTACTGGGAAGGATGGCTTTTTTATTAAATTCTAAAAAGTAATTGATATTGTCCAAGGCCGTGGGTTGCGGTGTTACAGAGGTGAATTCACCATTGAGATCCAAGATACTTTCAAAAAAAACGGTTTCTGTGTGAAAAGGAGAAGCGAAATCCCAACCGAATGAATCATCGTTAAAGTTGTAGTATGTTTTTTCAATCTTAGGAACTCCCCCCAAGGTAAGCATGGTATTTTGCTTGCTTTTAAAAACCGATAGGCCAATATCTGAAAATGAAAGACTTTGTAAAAATTTGGCTGTCTTTTTGATTTCTTTTGGTTTTTGATTGTCTCGTTGCGACCATAACGGAGCGCTTTTGAAACGGATGGTGTCATTTTTTGAAACTTGATAGTTTTTGATGGTTTTACCGGTAGTATACTCTTTGATGTCAAAAGCAAGTGCAATATCCGTAACGTTAAGCTGATAGAGGCGACCATCACATAAAAAGGAATTGCTTTGCTTTTTAGGGCCCGAAAGGCTTGTTTGAGGGTAACTTCTTGCCGTAAGCTGATCCGTTTCAAGATCAAGATCAAAGACAAGCGTTTCTTTTGGATTGTGGTCTAATGTTAAAAGAATGTGGCGCTTTTCAAAATATATCTTACTCTTTTTGGTACTTTGATCTAGGGGAGTGTAGTCGCTAGGGTCAATTTTTTCAATCGGATTTTCGCTAATGAGTTGATTAAATACAAGTGGTTTTGTCTTTTTGTCTTGAAAAGTATAGGAGGAAAAATCAAATAGCTTCTCCTCAGCGGTACCATTTTTGAAGGCGTAGACATTTAATCCATTTTGAGTGATGTCATTGGTAAGGATGTAAAATGTCTCGTTTTCCTGAAAGGTGGTGATCACATACTGATTCTCAGAAGGAAATGTAAAACTAAGCGCCTTGAAGGTTTTAGTTTCTAAGAAATATTTAATCACTATAATGCTTTTGAGATCTTCAGTAGACCAATACAAAGTTGGGTTGCCGTCTTCACTGAAACTGTATCCAATAATTGATTTGTTTCCTAGGTTGGTACGCGCGATAGTAAAATCGTTCTTTAAGAACAAGGCACTGTTGTATTGTAAGATGCTGAGGTTTGTTGCGTTTGAAGCAAAAACAAACAGCTCATCAGTTGTGCTGTTCTTGACGTTGAGAATCTGCTTGTTTTGGTCATACTTTTTTAAATCTAATGCAAAAGTATTTAAGACAGTTTGTCCTATAAGTACTGATTTGTAGAGTAGAAGAAAGAGGAGTAATGATTTTTTCATATGCTTTTTATCAACGGTAGCTATTTCAAATTTACATCTTTTCTCTTAGATAAACATTTCTTTTTAGCCTTTAGTGGATGGAATTATTGATTCATGGACTCCTGAAAACAATCTACAAATTGTCCTACATGTAAAGCATCCATTAAGCCATGATGTACGTGAACGGATAGGGCCATCGTTTTTCGTCCTGTTGCTGAAATCATCATTTTTCCAAAAGAGATTTTCGGGCAGCTATCGGGATAGGAATAACTTCTAGCATGTGAAAGTGATGTAAAATTAAGCCAAGGAATGGCAGAGAAATGGATCACATTATCATCGTCGAAGCAGCGGGTGAAAAGTCCTGTTGTATTTTGAATGCGCTCAATCTCTTGCGAAGCATTTTGCTGGAAAATTGTAAAATCGGCATCGTATTGGATCAGTGAGAATCCAAAAGTGCTGTCAGCACGTCCGATAGTAGCAGATACATCAACGCGATCGTTCACATAGATTTTGTTATCAGCAATACGATACCTGAAATTCTCGATGGCATTTACCGCAACCAATGTTTTATGGAGATAGTAAATAAAAAAAGAAGCGTTAAGGTTCTTAGCGGTTTGATAGGCCTCAGTACAATCAATTTCCACAGTGACGCCAAAAAAGGGCTCATCCATTTGACTGAAATGAAGAAAATGTTCTTTTCTATTCCAGTTTTCTAAGTCTAAAAGTGTTTTCATTAGAGTAGATTCTTAACAACTTGAGTGATTTTTTCGAAAGAGCTAAAGTGCTCATGTTCTATTTTATGATCGATTTTTTCGTGTTCCCATGTGGTGTGAAAAGGGATGTGAACCGCATAAGAACCAATTTCTAGAACCGGTAGCACATCTGATTTTAGAGAATTTCCAATCATCAAAAAATCACGAGGCTGGATGTCTAATCGGGCCAGTAATTTTTCATAATCGATAACTTGTTTGTCTGACATGACTTCAATATGGTGAAAGTAGTGCCCCAAACCAGAACGGTGTAATTTGCTGTGTTGGTCTTTTAAGTCTCCTTTTGTGGCCACTACCAATTTGTATTTGCCGTGTAAAGCCTGCAATGTTTCCTCGACTCCATCTAAGAGCTCTATTGGTTTTTCAAGTAATTCTTTTCCGTACTGAATGATTTTTTGGATCACTTCAATCGGCAGTGTATTATTGGAAATGTTCATAGCCGCTTCAATCATAGATAAGATATATCCCTTGATCCCGTAACCGTATAAAGCTAAATTTTCAATTTCAGTTTTAAACAATTCCTTTGAAATTCCTTGATGTGAAAGATAGTCTTCCATCAAAGCACAGAACTTATGCTCTGTTTCTTGAAAGTAGGGCTCATTTACAAATAAAGTATCATCAGCATCAAAGGCGATTACTTTTAAATTGGGTATTTTTTTTCTGTCTAACATAATTTTTTGTTTGAAGTTTTCTTTCTCCTTTATTGTGCTCCTTTAAGAAATGGATTTCAAGCTTTTTTAAGCGAGTTGTGTTCTCTATTTAGTTGGGTAGCATCCAAGGTGGATTAGCGGTCTTTATGGCGCAGAAAACGGGTTTTTAAGGTTGATGGTTTTGCTGTAAAAAGTAATGCTAATGCCAAAAAGCAAAATGATACCACCGAAAATCATTTGTAAAGTTATCTTTTCTTCAATAAACAACCAAGCCAACAGCGAGGTAAGTACCGCTTGACTTAATAAACTTAGTGATACTTTAGTGGCGTGCATATGTTGTGTGGCATAACTGATCAAGAGCCAAGCGCACAATTGACAGATGACAGCCTGAAGTACTAATACCAACCAAGCAGCATCTGAGAAGCCTATAATAGGTTCGTTTAGGAAATAGCAAATCAAACCTAGGTAAATACTAGAGGCGAATAGGCTAATGGTCATAAAGGATAAAACATCAACTTCTGAGAGGATGTTTTTACTAATCAAAAGATAAATCGAATAAAGGATGCCCGATAAAACCGCTAAGAGGAAAGCTTGATTGAAATTCAACTCCATAAAGAAATTATACCCCACCAAGGTTATCATACCAAATAATGAAACGACTGTGCCAATCCAAAAATTAGTTCCTGGTTTTGATTTTAAAAATAAGAACGATCCAATGCCTACCCATAGTGGAGAAAGATTCGTTAATAAAGAGGCCTGTGTCGCACTTGAATCCTGAATAGCGATATTCCAAACCGCAACATCCGAGGAAAAGAGAAGACCGCAAAGGGCAGCCAAAAGTATGAATTTGGTCTTGGGAAGTTTAAAGCTTTTCGTAATTAGTACATAAGGAAGAAGCAAAGCGAAGGCAAAAAACATTCGGTAAAATGCCGAAATGATTCCGGAAGTTAAATTTAGTTTGACCAATATTGGAAAAATGGATATGCAAAGTATTCCACAGATTAGAGCTAATCTTGGTTTGGTGATTTTCATTTTGTTGTTGTTATTATCTGGCTTAAAAGAGTAGCTGTTCTTTTAGGCGCTTTTGTTTTGTGTTTTTGACGAATATTTTATTTTTTCTAAAATGAAAGTTACGAAATGTTTGTAAAAACAAATTGCGTGAATCCATTAAAAATTTAATGGATTCACGCAATTTTATAATAAGTATAAAACCTTAGTTTATCGTTTCTCCATTAGGAGCATCAGTATCTGGGTTTACAAAAACCAATTTTCCTGCTGCATTTGTTGTCATTAGAATCATTCCTTGGCTTTCGACTCCACGTAGTGCTCTTGGTGCTAAGTTGGCTAAAACCGTAACACGCTTACCAATGATTTCCTCTGGAGAGAAGCTTTCGGCAATTCCAGAAACTATGGTACGTACATCAATTCCAGTGTCCACTTTAAGAATCAAAAGTTTATTTGCTTTTGGCATCTTTTCAGCTTCGATAATAGTTCCTACTCGCAAATCCATCTTGGCAAAATCCTCAAATTGAACTAAATCTTTCTGAGGTTCAGGTTGCTTGCTTTCAGCTAGATTAGCAGTTTTAGTAGCTTCCAATTTGTCTATTTGTTTTTGAATTTCTTCGTCTTCGATCTTAGCAAAAAGTAATTCTGCTTCACCAATTTGGTGACCTTCTGAGATTAATTCAGAGTTCTCTGTAACGTCATTCCATTTCAGTTTGCCTTCGTTTTTCAAGATTCTTGATAATTTAGCAGCCGTAAAAGGTAAAAATGGTTCAGCAAGTATACTTAAGGCAGCAGCGATTTGCAAGGCTACATACATCTGAGTTTTTACACGCTCTGGATTGTCTTTCATTACTTTCCAAGGCTCTTCATCTGCTAAATATTTATTTCCTAAACGAGCCACATTCATTAATTCTCCTAAAGCTTCACGGAATCTGTAACGCTCCACTGAACTAGAAATAACCGCCGGATAGGCTTTTAATTCAGTTAAGGTAGCTTGGTCCACTTCTGAGAATTCATTTGGTGTTGGAATGACACCCTGGTAGTATTTGTTGGTTAAAACCACCACACGATTAATGAAATTTCCAAAAATAGCCACTAACTCATTGTTGTTTCTAGCTTGGAAATCTTTCCAAGTAAAATCATTATCTTTTGTTTCAGGAGCATTGGATGTCAAGGCATAACGCAAAACGTCTTGTTTGTCCGGAAATTCTTGTAAATATTCATGTAGCCAAACCGCCCAGTTTTTAGAGGTTGAAAGTTTGTTTCCTTCTAAATTCAAAAATTCATTGGCCGGAACGTTGTCTGGTAAGATATAACTTCCTTCTGCTTTAAGCATGGCAGGGAAAATGATACAGTGAAAAACAATATTGTCTTTTCCTATGAAGTGAACCAGTTTGGTGTCTTCATCTTTCCAATAGGGTTCCCAATCTTTTCCTTCGCGAGCCGCCCATTCTTTAGTAGAGGAAATATATCCGATCGGCGCATCAAACCAAACGTATAGTTTTTTTCCTTCTGCACCTTCAACAGGAACATCAATTCCCCAGTCCAGGTCACGGGTTACTGCACGAGGCTCTAGTCCGCCGTCAACCCAAGATTTAACTTGTCCGTAAACATTCGGTTTCCAGTCATTTTTATGTCCTACCAAAATCCATTCTGTTAGGAATTCAGTATAACGATCCAAAGGTAAAAACCAGTGTTTAGTTGATTTTAGAATTGGAGTTTCTCCTGTTATTGTTGATTTTGGATTAATTAAATCTGTTGCATTTAAAGTAGATCCACATTTTTCGCACTGATCGCCATAAGCCTCTTCATTACCACATTTTGGGCAAGTTCCCACTACAAAACGATCCGCCAAAAACTGATCTGCTTTGGCATCGTACAATTGTTCGGTTACTTCTTCAATAAAATCGCCTTTATCATACAATGTTTTAAAGAATTCCGAAGCAGTATCGTGATGAATTTTAGCCGAAGTTCTAGAATAATTGTCAAACGAAATTCCGAAATCAGCGAATGAATTGCGAATAATTCCGTCGTATTTATCAATAATTTCTTGTGGGGTAACTCCTTCTTTTTTGGCTTTCATCGAAATCGCAACGCCATGTTCATCGCTTCCGCAAATAAACGCAACGTCTTTTCCTTGTAAACGTAAATATCTCGAATAAATATCTGCAGGCACGTAAACCCCCGCCAAATGCCCAATATGTATAGGTCCGTTGGTGTAAGGTAAGGCTGCCGTAATAGTATATCTCTTTGGATTTTGTATCATAACTCAATTTTATTGAGTGCAAAAATAAGCAATAGAATTGAGATTTTTAAGCTTCGGAAAGATTCACTTAGAAAACACGGTGGTTCGCGCAGCATTTTATGGCTATATCAGAAGAAAAACACAAAGTTTTTTTAAAGTGTTCAAAATTGAAACTTCAGGAATTGCTGCAAACCTTTTCGTTAGAATCAAGTGAGAACTAAATAGAACTAATTTAAACTAGGGTCTTGAGTTGTAAAAAACGGCCTTTGATGCAAAACCTTCAAAATATATTTTGCAACCTTTGCTTTCGAAAAAAAAACAAAGACAATTTTATGAGCAAGACTAAACTTATCATTAATAAAAACGGATCTATAAAAATAGAAGGTGATTTTGAAATCATGGATGCTGAAGGAACAGTGTACGGATTACAAGGAAGATCAGCATTAGGGCTTTGTCGTTGTGGATTATCTGCTAACAAACCTTTTTGTGATGGTTCACACCGCAACAATTTTGAATGTGAATCAAAAGCATTTGATTTACCACCTATGAAAACAAACTAAGAGATTTCGTTTTCTAGTTCGATATAAAGCTGCATTTGATGCGGCTTTTTTTGTGCTCTGTTTTAATGCTTTACATATTGTTGTCGATGTATTTTCTTAGGAAAACTATCTTATATTTACGGAAATTTTAAAATTGTAAAAATGAAAAAAGGGTTGACTTTAGTATTGTTTTTATTTTTTGTGTTGGTTCAAGCGCAAACACAAAAAACGGTTTCGAGTGATTGGACTGCTTTCAATCAGACTATAGCGATTGAGACTGCTGTAAAGAAGAAATTTAAAGTAATAGCTTCTGTAAAAGTAGAAACAAATGAGCCGCTCGCCTGGGCAGGAGTTTGGGCAAGAGTGGACACAAAAAACAAAGAGCAAGGTTTTTTTGATAATATGGGGGATAGACCTATTAAAGCAAAAGACTGGCAAGCGTATACGGTAGAAGGAACAATTGATAAGAATACTAAATCCTTAAGTTTTGGAGGGGTGTGCGCGTATAATGGTAAATTTTATTTTGATAAATTCCAATTGCTTATCGAGAATGAAAAGGGGGTTTTTGAACCTTTGACTATTTTAAATTCAAGTTTCGAAATTCCTGTGAAAAATGGTGAAATCCCAAAATGGGGTTTAGGAATCTCTAAAGAGGCTATTGTTACAGTTAAAGAATATAAAGTAACATCTGATAAATCTAGTGTCGATGGGAATTATGGATTGCTGTTAGAAGGAAGTGGGATAAAAGCCAAAGAGATGGGAAGACTTGGAAATATAGAAGGAGCTTCCCCTCAAATTGGTACCATGATTTCGATGCTGGAAGATTTAAAAGATCGAGTGGAGAGAACGGTGAAGAACATGAGTCAGTATGAAATTGATTATTTGCATGATGAAGAAGCGAACCGAATTGGAGCCCTAGTGATGCATTTGGCTGCAGCCGAAAAGTATTATCAGGTGTTGACTTTCGAAGGCAGGGAGTTTAATGAGGAAGAGAAGAAGAAATGGGAGGTAGCACTGAATTTAGATCAAGGTGGGCGAAATGATTTTAAAGGTCATGACATTCAATATTACTTAGATATTTATAATGAAGTAAGGGCTAAAACTATTTCAGAGTTAAAGAAAAAAGATGATGCTTGGTTCGCTGAGGTTCAAAATAAATACGATATGAGTAATCAGTATTGCTGGTTTCATGTTATGGAACATCAATCAAGTCATTTAGGACAGATTTTATTTTTAAAGAAAAGAATACCGCCCCAACAAAAGCAAATATTGCCACAGGAAATTAAGAAATAAAGGATAAAAAGAAGCTGCATTTGCAGCTTCTTTTTATAACATTCGTTTTTGATTGGCACTTGTGCTTATCGCTTTTTCCAGACGTGAAATTCTGGTTTTCTCCTGTTTGGCACTCATAATCCAATGAATCATGACTTTTTTGTAGGAAGGAGCTTGTGTGTTAAAATAGTCCCAAGCCAATTGATTTGCTTTAAATTGTTGCACAAATTCGGGAGTGAGCAATGAGGGCTCTTTTTCGTGCGAGTAAATTCGGGATCTTTCTTCTGATCTTAGGGCAAAAGCCTTTTGACCTTCTTCGGTCATCAGTCCTGCTTTAGTGAGTGCTTCGACTTTCTTGATGTTGATGGCACTCCAAATACTGGTTTTCTTCCTTGGTGTAAAGCGAATGCTATAACTTTCTTGATCAATCGATTTTCGGACACCATCAATCCATCCAAAGCAAAGTGCTTGGTCTACAGATTCGGACCAGGACATAGAAGGTTGTTTGCTGTTTACTTTATAGAAGCCAACTAGTAGCTGGGTTTCTTCCTGATGATGCTTTGCTAACCAAGCTCTGAATTTTTCCGAAGTGGAGAAGAAGGTTGGGTTCATTGGGGTATAGTTGTAAATGTAAAGTGGATTTTCATAATCGATTCCCATATAAAATTATAATAAAAAATTGAAAATAGGAAGTAGGGTTGATTTATGTTTTGTTCTTTAGGTCTTGGAAGGTATAGTGCAGAATTACCCTCTCTCCTTGCAATCTGTTTCTTATATTTGCAAACATAATCAATGAAGCGTAGGAACCATGGCAAAAGGACCCGAAAAAAACACCAAGAATAAGGCTTTACATACCAAATTGCTCAATAGGAAAAAGACTAAAATTCAAGAGGAAAAGAAAGAGAAGGCTTTACGCTTGAAAGCTTTAGTGGTAAAAATGAATAAAAAAAACAGTGGGGAAGCCTCTGATGACATATAAATCAAATTGTATTTCTTTTCTGTTTTAATTTAACGGAAATTTGCAAAACAATCTCAAAACAAAACAAGATGGAGGAATTCGGTAGAATAATAGTTTCTGAAACAGCAATGAATAGTGAAAATCTTCAGGATCTCATTCATTCTAATATTTCGGTAATCAACTTAATGCGTGAAGAAGGGGTAGATGATGATTTGATTCATGAAGATGCCTTGATGAGTTATTATCTGGACTATTATTGGTCGCAATATGCTGAAGGAAATTTTGCTCAGTTCGTCCATAAATCAGGATGGAACAAAGAACTTAATGAACTTATCGAAGAAGGTTTGGCTTTAATTGGAGCGGAAAAGCATTTAGAGTTATTTCAACAACAAAGCAAAAAGGTAAAGTTGATGAGTAGTGTGAAGTTGGCTAAATTCCTAAAAGGAAAATTAGAGGGTGTAAATCCAGTTCGTGATGCTTTAAATAATGATACTTTTTATGAGTTAGAGGAAAATCTAATTACCTTAAATGCTGACTTTTTAAAAAACCATCCCGATTTTGAAGTGCTTAATGTTGATGATATGTTTGCTACTTTAGAGGAATTCGTGGGACATGAGATAAAACGAGCGTAAAGCAAGTACTGAGGATGGCTTTAAGTGGAGCATGATGTCCATGTTTGTAAGAATTGGGAATCATGTAAGTCATTGGAATTTAAAAAACGGCTGGCAGGCTCGTTAATTTTTCCATGATCTTCTTGAAATCACTTTTCCTCTTAAACTTTGTCACGTTCTTAGGAAACATTTGCTTAAATTTGCTTCCTTTATATAAAAATACACTAGTTATAAAAACCAAGCTATGTTACAAATCGCATTTATTAGAGAAAATCAGGAGAAAGTAATCAAGGCTTTAGCAAAACGAAATATCGAAGCTAAAAGTGTTGTTGAAGAGGTGGTGCAATTAGATGAAAACCGTCGTGCTACACAAGTAGAATTAGACAATGTTTTATCTGAATCTAATAAATTATCCAAAGATATAGGTGAATTAATGAAAGCGGGAGAGAAATCTAAAGCCGCAATCTTAAAAGAAAAAACAGTTTCACTAAAAGAGAAAAGTAAAGATTTAGCAGAAAAGGCAGAAGCTTTGGCTGTTGAATTAACCAACAAATTATATACTTTACCTAATCTTCCAGCGGATATCGTTCCAGAAGGAAAAACTCCGGATGACAATTTAAATGTCTTCCAAGAGGGTGATATTCCAGTGTTGCACGAAGGGGCACAACCGCATTGGGATTTGGTAAAGAAATACGATATCATCGATTTTGAATTGGGTGTGAAAATTGCTGGAGCTGGTTTTCCTGTTTACAAAGGAAAAGGGGCTCGTCTGCAACGTGCCTTAATTAATTATTTTTTAGATAAAAATACGGCTGCAGGTTATAATGAAGTTCAGGTACCACATTTGGTAAATGAAGCTTCTGGTTATGGAACAGGACAATTACCAGATAAAGAAGGACAAATGTATCATTCAACAATTGATGATTTATATTTGATTCCAACGGCTGAGGTTCCCGTTACCAACTTGTTCCGTGATGTTATTTTAACCGAAACGGAATTACCCGTTTTATATACCGCTTACACACCATGTTTCCGTCGTGAAGCCGGTTCTTACGGTGCGCACGTTCGTGGGTTAAACCGTTTGCATCAGTTTGATAAAGTGGAAATCGTACGTGTGGAGCATCCAGATAATTCTTATCAAGCACTTGATGGAATGGTGGAGCATGTGAAGAATATATTGCAAGAATTAAAATTGCCTTACAGAATTTTACGTTTGTGTGGTGGGGATATGGGTTTCACAGCTGCTTTGACCTATGATTTTGAAGTTTTTTCTACGGCACAAGACCGTTGGTTAGAAATTAGTTCAGTTTCAAATTTTGAGACTTTTCAAGCAAATCGTTTGAAATTGCGTTTCAAAGACAAAGAGGGTAAAAACCAATTGGCCCATACACTTAACGGAAGTTCATTGGCTTTACCAAGGGTTTTGGCAGGGATTTTAGAAAACTACCAAACACCAGAAGGAATCGTAATTCCAGAAGTTTTACGTCCTTACTGTGGATTTGATATCATAAATTAATTATTATAGTACCTTAAGATTAACCTAGCAACTTTCTAAAAGTCGTTAGGTTTTCTTAATTTTAACTAAGAACTATATTAAAAAAAGAGCGAGATGAATGGAATTTTAAATTGGAATGTTGACCCTGTTATTTTTTGGGTAACGGCTAGTTTTCCTCTAAAATATTATGGAGCTCTTTTTGCTGCAGGACTTTTACTTGGTTATTACATCGTACAGAATATTTATAAAAGAGAAAATCTATCCTTAGAAAATCTCGATAGTTTATTGCTTTATGTCATTGTAGGTACAATCTTGGGGGCAAGACTAGGACATTGTTTCTTTTATGAGCCCGCTTATTTCCTAAAACATCCAATAGAAATTCTTTTGCCTATCCAGAAAATTGGCGGGGTTTATCAATTTGTTGGATACCAAGGTTTAGCAAGTCACGGTGGTACAATTGGTGTCCTTACGGCGCTTATTTGGTATTGTAAAAAATTCAAAGTGAATTTTTTAGAGCTCATCGATAGAATGGCTGTTGCAGTGCCTGTTACAGGAGCTTTTATTAGGATGGGGAATTTCATGAATTCTGAAATCTACGGAAAACCCACTAACGGTAGCTGGGGAATCGTTTTTCAAAGAGATGATTTGATTCCTAGGCATCCAACGCAATTGTACGAAGCGTTTGCTTATTTGTTGATTGCGGGGATCTTGTATTCTATGTACAAGTCAGAAAAGATAAGACAGGCCAAAGGATTGTTATTTGGCTATTTTTTAATATTGCTATTTTCAGCTCGATTTTTAATTGAATTTTTCAAAGAAAATCAAGAAAAGTTCGAGGATAACATGATCATTAATATGGGGCAAATATTGAGTATTCCTTTTATTTTGATTGGTGTGATTTTGGTTATTTGGAAGTCAAAGACAATCAAAGATAGCTTGAACCTTGACCGTTTATGAATTCAATTTTGAGTAGGAGTTCAATATCGTTACTTCTATAATAAGCTGCAATGGAGAATCACAATTTTAAAAACTGAAATATGAAAAAAATCTTTATCTATATCGTTTTGTTGTGGTCTACTTTTGCGTTTTCTCAAAATGAGCAGTTGGCTCAGTACTACTATGAAAGAGGGGATTTCGAAAAGGCTAGAATTAGCTATGAAGAACTCTTAAACAGCACACCTTCCTATACCCAGTATTTTTTAAGAGTGGTGGATTGTTATCAGCAATTGCAAAAATTTGATCTTGCCGAAAAAGCGATTCAAGATCGGTACGATAAATACAAACTCGGCGCCTTTTTGGTGGAGCTGGGGTATAATAGTCAATTGCAAAAAAATCAGGCAAAAGCTACGATGTACTACGATCAGGCTATTGAAAAGATTAAAAAAAATCCCAACGATGTGTACGGAATCGGAAATTCATTCGAGAAAAAAGTGTTGTTGGAATATGCTTTAAAAGCCTATCAAACGGCCATGCAGGTTCAGCCTAATTTCAATTTTAATTTTCAAATTGGTTTGTTGTATGGTCAGTTAGGAAAGACCGATTTAATGATTGATCTTTTACTAAAAGAGTCCTTTGAGAATCAACAAAATGTGAGTTTAATTCAAATGCAATTGGCTCGTTTTATGAATGGTGAAACGGACAATACGGCTTTTAAGGATGCGATGCGAAAAGCGCTGATCTTAAGGACCCAAAAAGATCAAGATGTATTTTGGAATCATTACTTGAGTTGGTTTTATGTGCAGCAGAAGGAATTTGGAAAAGCTTTTATTCAGGAAAAAGCTATTTACAAACGCGAGCCTGAATCGCTTTCTAGTATTGTCAATTTAAGTCAGTTTGCCTTGAATGAAGACGATACTGAAACGGCAGAAGAGATTCTTAATTTTATTCTGCTTAATACTAAAGATTTAGAGTTGCTTGTTCAGACCAATTCGTATTTGATGCAGATTAAAATCAAAAAAGCACAAGAAAAAGACTATGTGGCCATCAATACTGAGCTAGAACATTTGCTTACAACCTATGAAATTACTCCTTTTACCCTATCTTTGCAATTAATTCAGGCACATTTTCTAGCTTTTAATTTAAAAAAGCCAGAAGAAGCTAAAGCGATTGTTAAAAAAGCCTTAGAACTCAATTTAAACGACTACCAAAAAGCGGACGTGAAAATGGAGTTGGCAGACATTTTGCTTTTGGAAGAGAAGTTCAATCAGGCCTTGATTTACTATTCGCAGATCCAATTGGATTTAAAGAACGATGTGATGGCGCATGAAGCAAGTTTAAAGGCAGCCAAAACCAGTTATTATAAAGGTGATTTTGAGTGGGCTTTAAAGCAGTTTAAAGAATTAAAAGCAGCCAATACACAGTTGATTGCCAATGATGCTCTAGAGTATTTCTTATTGATTAACGACAATACGGCCGTGGATTCGACACAAACGGCATTAAAGCAATTTGCCAAGGGTGATTTCTTGCTGTATCAGAATAAAAAGCAAGAAGCGATAGAGTTGTTTCAGAATATTTTGAAAAGTTATAAAGGACAAGAGATTGAGGCAGTCACTTTATTGCGACTGGGTAAGATCTATGAAAGTTTGAAAGAGTATAGCGCTGCATTAAAGCAGTATCAACAGATCATAGACAGCCATAGTGACGGAATTTATATAGACGAAGCGCTGTTTTTTTTGGCAGAAATTTACAATGATGAATTGCATGATTCAGAGAAGGCAAAGGCTTTATATGAGAAAGTGATTTTTAACCATCAGGATAGTATTTATTTTGTAGATGCGAGAAAAAAATACAGACAATTAAGAGGAGATACGAATTTATAAGTTCCATACTCCAATAAGTAAGAATAAAAAGAAAAGATAGAATGATTATTTTCAATGTTACCACCAATATACAAGAGAGCATTCACGACCAATGGTTGAAATGGATGCAAGAGAAACACATACCGGAAATTCTGGCGACACAAAAATTTTCTTCTGCAAGAATTGTAAGAGTTCTAATTGAAGAAGAGATGGGTGGGGTTACATATTCAGTTCAATACGTTACAGATAGCAAAGAAACTTTAGAGCGCTATTACATAGAAGACGAACCAGCTTTTCACAGGGAAGCTTTAACATTGTTTGCGGACAAAATGCTTTCTTTCAGAACTGAGTTAGAAGTGATTTCGGAACATTAATAGCGTATTAGATTTTTGGATCCTTCGATTTTTCGAAAAGTCTAACGATCTGACCATCTAAGAATCTAAACAATACAAAATGGAAAAAGTAAAAGCCAAAAAACATTTAGGACAACATTTCCTTAAAGATGAAAGTATCGCCAAAGCAATTGCAGATACTTTGAGTTTAAAAGGATACGATGAGGTTTTAGAAATAGGGCCAGGGATGGGTGTGTTGACTAAGTATTTGCTTGACAAGCCCATTAATACACATGTAATCGAGATCGATACAGAATCTGTAGTGTATTTGGGTGAGAATTATCCAAAATTAAAAGATAAAATTATTTCTCAGGATTTCCTGAAATACAATATTAATGAGGTTTATGAAAATAAACAATTCGCTATTATTGGAAATTTCCCTTATAATATTTCGACTCAGATCGTTTTCCGAACTTTAGAATTTAAACATCAAATTCCGGAGTTTTCTGGGATGTTTCAAAAAGAAGTAGCGCAACGTATCTGCGAGAAAAAAGGCTCAAAAGCGTATGGAATTTTATCCGTATTAGCTCAGGCTTTCTATGACACAGAGTATTTATTTACTGTTGACGAAAATGTTTTTATTCCTCCGCCCAAAGTAAAATCGGGTGTGATGAAAATGACCCGAAAGGAAGATTACAGTCTTCCTTGTGCTGAAAGATTGTTTTTTACTGTAGTAAAAACAGCTTTTCAACAAAGACGAAAAACATTACGTAACAGTTTGAAAACATTAAATTTATCAGATAGCTTAAGAGAAGATAGTATCTTTGATCTTCGTCCTGAGCAGCTTAGCGTTGATGAATTTATTGTTTTGACTCAAAAAATAGAAGCCGATGGAGTTCAAAGTTAGTAAAGATTTAATTTACCAATTAGAGGAACATATTGTTAACAAAAACGACAAGGAACTTGAAGTTTTGCTTAATGATCTGCACCATGCCGATATAGCTGAAATCCTTGATGAACTGGATTTTGACGAAGCAACTTATATTTTTAAGGTATTAGATAGTGATAAAACGGCAGAAATTCTTCTGGAATTAGAAGATGATTTGCGTGAAAATATCTTAAGCCGACTCTCGCCAAAAGAAATTGCAGAAGAGCTTGATGAGCTAGAGACCAATGATGCGGCCGATATTATCGGGGAGCTTTCCCAAGAAATTAAAGCAGAAGTAATTTCGGAGTTGAATGACGTCGAACACGCAAAAGACATTGTTGATTTGTTGCGTTATGACGAGAATTCTGCCGGAGGTTTGATGGGAAAAGAGTTGGTAAAGGTCAATGAAAATTGGAACGTATTGACTTGTGTGAAAGAAATGCGTATTCAAGCCGAGAATATTTCCAGAGTACATTCTATTTATGTGGTTGATGATGAAAATCGTCTTAAAGGTAGATTGTCTCTTAAAGACTTATTGACCACATCCACCAAAACGCAAATCGCTGATATTTATATCAGAAAGTTGAATTTTGTAAACGTGGATACTTCGGATGTTGAGGTAGCGCGTATTATGCAAAAGTACGATTTGGAGGCTATTCCAGTTGTCGATGAATTAGGTCGGTTAGTAGGTCGAATTACCATCGATGATATCGTCGATGTGATCAAGGATGAAGCCGATAAAGATTACCAATTAGCGGCGGGTATTACCCAGGACGTTGAATCCAATGATAGTGTTTTGGAATTGACCAAAGCGCGTCTGCCTTGGCTTTTAATTGGAATGGTAATCGAGATTGTAGCTTCTTTTGTTTTAAAAGGTAATGAGGCTACTTTTCAGAAGTATTCTACTTTGATTATTTTTGTGCCACTGCTTTCTGCAACAGCAGGAAATATTGGTGTTCAAGCATCAGCAATTGTGGTACAAGGTTTGGCAAATGGCACCTTAAAAGAATTCAGTCGTGGTTATTTTAGTAAAGAAATTTCCGTATCTATGATTTCAGGAAGTATTATTTCTTTGCTTTTGTTAGCCTATCACTCTGTGATGTATCAGCAATATTTAGTGGGAATTGCCATTTCGATCTCGATGATCGTAGTGATTTTATTTGCAGCAACCTTAGGGACTTTAGTGCCGTTGTTTTTGCATAAGCATAAAATTGATCCGGCTATTGCGACGGGACCGTTTATCACTACAACGAATGATGTTTTTGGTATTATGCTGTATTTTGGAGTAGCTAAGTTGATTCTTGGATTTTAAATTTTTGCCACAAATTTTTAGGTTGCAGTGATTTAAAATCTTTAAAATCTATGTAATTTGTAGACCAAAAAATGCGGTTGTCAAGCCAGAAATAAATTAACACCAACCAAGAATGAAAGTACACATTATTGGGGGAGGAAACCTTGGGGTTTCTATCGCCTTAGGAATTGCAAAATTTTCTAAAAACAACCAAGTTACCGTTACCAGAAGAAATACAGCAAGTATTTTATATTTGAAAGAGCATGGAATCACGGTTTCATCAGATAACACTCATACTATTGAAGAAGCGGATGTGGTTATTTTAACCATTAAGCCTTATCAGGTGGATACCGTTTTAGCGGAATTATTACCGGTTATCAAAGGAAAAACGATTGCTTCTGCAGTAAGCGGATTATCGCTTGAAATGTTACAGCAAAAAACAAATAATGAGTTTGCAGTAGTGCGTATTATGCCCAATATAGCAGCTCAGTTTGGAGAATCAGCTACGTGTATTTCTTTTCCAGAAAAGGATAGAGAGAAAGCATTGCCTATAGTGGATTTGTTTCAGGATTTAGGAACGGCTCCGATCATTGACGAAAAATTGATGGACGCGGCAACGGTTTTAGGTGCTTGCGGAACCGCTTATGCCCTAAGATATATCCGCGCTTCAATGCAAGCCGGAATTGAAATAGGGTTTGATTCTCAAACGGCATTAGCCATCGCGGCTCAAACGGTAAAAGGAGCAGCGAAAATGTTGTTAGAGGAGAAAGTGCATCCAGAACAATTAATTGACCGTGTAACAACGCCTCAAGGCTGTACCATCGTTGGTTTAAATGAAATGGAGCACAACGGTTTTAGTTCGTCTTTGATCAAAGGGATTAAAACTTCATTGCAGCAAATTAAGGGCTAATATTTAGCACCTACTAGATACAAAAAATCCAAATTCCAAGTTTGATAAACTTGGAATTTGGATTTTTTTATGCGAATTTTTAAGTGTGTTTAAACAGTTTAGATTTTGATTGTTTTCTTGGTGAGTACATACTTTAAGTAGGCGAATCCAAAGACACCCGATAGGACTGACGCGATAAGAATAGCAATTTTTGAAAAGACAATAGTTGCTGGATCCTCAAATGCTAGTAGGGTAATGAAGATAGACATGGTAAAACCAATTCCACCCAACATTCCGGCGCCTAGAACATGAGACCATTTTAAGTTTTTAGGCAAAGCGCAAAATCCTAAACTCACGCCTATAAAAGAGAAGAGTAATATCCCTAGCGGTTTTCCTACTACTAGTCCTAGAGCAATCCCTAACGTATTAGGATGCATTAGACCTTCATGCCAATCGGATGCTATGGCAATACAGGTGTTGGCAATGGCAAACAAAGGCAAAATGACAAAAGCGACAGGTTTGTGTAGAAAATGTTGTAGTTTGTATGAAGAACTCTTTTCTCCGCCGTCTCCAAAGGGAATTACAAAGGCTAATATTACTCCGGTAATTGTGGCATGAACCCCAGAGTTTAACATGAAGTACCACATGGCAACACCTCCAATTAAATAAGGGATCAAGTTGTGAATTTTCATTCGATTCAAAATAAACAAGAAGCCCCATATTCCCAAAGCGATGGCTAGGTTTACAAACGCTATTGAAGTGGTGTAAAAGATGGCAATCACTAGGATAGCGCCTAAGTCATCGATAACAGCTAGTGCGGTTAAGAATACTTTTAGGGAGGAAGGGACTTTGCTTCCAAGTAGGGATAAAATACCAATAGCAAAAGCAATATCCGTGGCCATAGGGATTCCCGCTCCGTTTTGAGTTTCGGTTCCATAGTTTAAAGCTAGAAAGAGACCAGCTGGAATTAACATGCCACCAAAAGCAGCCATAATAGGCAAGGAAGCTTTCTTGATACTGGCTAATTCGCCATGGTATATTTCTCGTTCTAATTCAAGACCAATCAACAGAAAGAAAATAGTCATTAAACCATCATTGATCCAATGAGTTATGGAGTGTCCACCCATGTCTTTTTCCCAAAAAGCGATGTACTGGGTCTGAAACGAAGAGTTCGCTAAAAAAAGAGATGCAACTGTAACAAACAATAGTATTAATCCTCCTGCTTTTTCACTTTGAAAAAAGGCTTTAAAAGTTGTTGTTAATTTCATTTTAGAGAGGTGCTGTAAATTTAGATAGATGAGAATTTTTTGAGCGTACGATCGCCTATATTTTCAAAGTTAAAGAAAAAATGAGCCAATAAAAAATTTTGTTGGTGTTAAGCTTGTTTCTACTAAAGCGTGTTGCTGTGAGGCAAAGTCGCAAAGTATATGGTTTTTGGTCTTATCCGAACTTGCTCTTTTTAAATGACGGAGTTCTTTCTATGATTCATACTAAAGGATTTAGGTTTGTAGAATAGCTGTGTTGAACAATTGTGTTTGGGGGTTCAATAATTAAGAATAAGCTGTATTTTTGTGGTATATAATAAAAAAGATAATGAGCATAAAAATTTTACATATTGATAGCAATCATCCTATTCTTTGGGAACAATTAGCAGCAGCAGGATTTGATAATGAGGCTGATTTTAAATCTTCTAAAGCAGAAGTAGAAGCGAAAATTCAGGATTATAACGGAATCGTCATTCGAAGTCGTTTTAAAATTGATAAAACATTTTTGGACAAAGCCACTAATTTGCAATTTATTGCCAGAGTAGGAGCAGGTTTGGAAAGTATTGACTGTGAGTATGCTCAAGGTAAAGGAATTCATTTGATTGCAGCTCCTGAAGGAAATCGAAATGCTGTTGCGGAACATTCGTTAGGTGTTATTTTATCACTTTTTAATAATTTGAATAAGGCTGATGCTGAAGTTAGAGCGGGGCATTGGAATCGTGAAAGCAATCGCGGTCATGAACTAGATGGTAAAACCGTTGGTATCATTGGTTACGGTAATATGGGAAAGGCTTTTGCTAAAAAGCTAGGTGGTTTTGACACAGAGGTTTTGTGTTACGATATTTTAGAAAATGTGGGGGATGCCAATGCTAGACAAGTTTCATTAAAAGAACTCCAGCAAAAAGCAGATGTACTGAGTTTACATCTTCCGTGGACGCCTGAAACGGATAAGATGGTGAACGCTGACTTTATAAACGCATTTTCGAAGCCATTTTGGGTAATTAATACTTCAAGGGGTAAAAATATAGTTACGGCCGATTTAGTGGAAGCAATGAAGGTAAAAAAGGTTTTAGGGGCAGGTTTAGATGTTTTGGAGTATGAGAAGTTGTCTTTTGAGACGCTTTTTCAGGAAAACAGTACCCCAGAAGCTTTTCAGTATTTATTAGAAGCTCAGAATGTATTGCTAACGCCTCATATTGCCGGCTGGACTTTTGAAAGCCATGAACGTTTAGCCCAAGTAATAGTAGATAAAATCAAAGCGGTTTACCTTTAAGGCTGATTGTACTTGGTCTTGGTGTAATAACAAGTTTTTTCTGTAGAATAAAGCGATTCAGAATTAGTTTTTATATCTATTTTTTTTTAATATTGTTTTGATTTTAACAAAATTTTAGAAAATGAGTGTTCTAAAATCGTGAAAAAATTGATATTAACTAACAAACTAATTTATTACATTATGATTGAATGGTACAAAAAAGTAGTTTTTGAAAACTATGCGAATTTCAGTGGACGAGCAAGAAGAAGCGAGTACTGGTATTATACTTTAGCAGGGCTTATAATTTCGGTGATTTTGATGGTTGTCGATAATGTTGTAGGCTTGACTTTTGGAATTGGTGAAACTGGAGTTTTGGGTGTTATCTATAGTCTGGCAGTTTTTTTGCCTGGTTTGGCTGTCTTGGTTAGACGTTTGCATGATGTGGGTAAAAGCGGTTGGTTTGCCTTTATCATATTTTTTCCAATAGTAGGCGCAATTTGGTTGTTAATTGTGTTGTGTACAGAAGGAAATAAGGGAGAAAATGACTACGGGCCAGACCCTAAAGATGATTTTGATGAAATTAGTGAAATTGGAAATATCGAATTACAATAATCAATTTATAACTTACTGAAAAATGGAAAACACAAAACCAGAAGCTTGGAATAACCCACCAAGCGTTAGAGAAGAGAATAAAAAAGTTGTAGCTGGAATTTTAGGAATTTTAGTTGGCGCTTTAGGAATACATAAGTTTTATTTGGGCTACACCAAAGAAGGAATAATTCAAATACTTCTTAATCTATTATGTGGATTAGGTAGTTTGATAGGTCTTATAGAAGGGATTATTTATCTGGTGAAAACAGACGAAGAATTTTATCAAACTTATCAGGTGGGTAGAAAACCGTGGTTCTAAAACATAAAAAATCCCATCAATTGATGGGATTTTTTGTTTTATACAATTGGCAATTAATCGTCCTTCTCGGATAATTTGCGTTCTAGTTCGATTTGAAATTCTTCAATAACGGGTTTCATGGTGCTTTCTGGAATATCGGCTATTCTAATATACATTAAACCATCTACGGCATTGTTGAACAAAGGATCAACATTAAAAGCTACCACACGAGCATTTTGTTTGATGTACTTTTTAATTAAAACGGGTAAACGTAAGTTTCCTGGTTCTAATTCGTCAATGATTTTGTCAAATTTATTCAAGTCTGATTCCGCTTCATCAAAAATAAAGTCTTTGTCAGCATCCTTTAATTTTACTTTGTAGGCTTTTTTAGGATGAATATATTGTGCGATATACGGATCGTAATAATTTGATTTCATGAATTCAATCATCAATGATTTTGAAAAGTCAGAGAATTGAT
This sequence comes from Flavobacterium sp. OHVDL-2026-0007, assembly GCF_059882335.1. Classification (NCBI taxonomy): domain Bacteria; kingdom Pseudomonadati; phylum Bacteroidota; class Flavobacteriia; order Flavobacteriales; family Flavobacteriaceae; genus Flavobacterium; species Flavobacterium sp. OHVDL-2026-0007. The sequence goes on along the minus strand of NZ_CM187612.1, from coordinate 3,113,384 downwards.
TGCTGATACTCACACCACCCAATAAGTATTTGTGTTCCGGATAACGCAAAGTGGTATGGATGATTCCTTTCCATAATAAGAACAAAGGCATTGGTTTTTGCTGGTATTCCTTAATAATGAAGGCACGACCCATTTCGATGGATTTGTGCATCATATCATGTAATTCAGGTTCAAATCTAAAAAGATCATTAAGATAGAAACCTTCTATTCCGTACTTAGGGTAAATTTCAGAACCCAATCCCATACGGTAAGCACCGGCTATTTTTTTGTTGTCCTCATCCCATAAAAACATATGGTGATAATATTGATCGAATTGGTCTAGGTCAATAGATTCGTTGGTTCCTTCACCTACTTCACGAAAGGTGATCTCGCGCAAACGACCTATTTCATGCAGGATGTTAGGGATGCTTTTTGCTGTAGCAAAAAACACTTCATAGTTTTTACTCTGCAGTAAACGACAATCACTATTTCTTAAAGCATCAACTTCGGCAATCATTTTTGGTTCGCTTGCCGGGGTCACGATTTTTTTTGGTGCTTTCGTTAATTTTAAATTGGCAGTATCTAATAGTTTGTGATCCTTTTCAAAAGGATTCGCTAACATATACGTTTTCTTTCTCAAGAATTCGGAGTAGTCTTCGAATGATTCAATCTCATTTTGTTCGTTCACCGAAATGGGCTTACCGATACGTACTTTGATGACACGGTCTTTTTGTGTTAACAGTTCCGAAGGTAGTTTAGCGGTGCGTAAAGTATCGTCGATTTTCGAAAGCCAATAGAACAATCTACTGTTTTTAGCGTGAAAGTAAATCGGAACAACCGGAACTTTGGCTTTTCGGATTAATTTCAAGGCGCCTTCTTCCCAAGGTTTGTCTACCACTAACTTTCCATCCTTATAAGTAGATACTTCACCGGCAGGAAATATCCCCAATGGTTTTCCATCACTTAAGTGGCGTAAAGTTTCTTTGATACCCACCACGCTTGATTTGGCATCCTTATGATTTTCAAAAGGATTAACGGGCATGATGTATTTTTTAAGCGGGACAATTCGGTGTAATAAAAAGTTGGCAATAATCTTGAAATTTGGTTCTCTTTCAAGCATTAATTTCAATAGTAATATACCGTCAATTCCTCCTAAGGGATGATTTGAAATGGTAATATAGGCGCCATCTTTTGGTAAACGTTTAAGATCTTCTTCAGGAATTTCAAACTTAATTTGTAATTCGTCTAATACCCCGTTTAAAAAAGCAAGGTCTTCTAAATGTTTGTTATGATCGTATATTTTGTTAAGAGTTGATATCTTAAGAACTTTCATAAGTATCCAGCCTGAAAAAGTACCAAAAACTCCGTACTTGTCAACATTTATTGCCTTTGCAACTTCTTTCGCGGTAACTAAACCCATGTACTATTTTTAATTTATTAGAGCAGCGAACAAAGATAACAAAAAACTCTACTTTTCGCTGTTTCAAATACAAACTTTCCACTTTTTTATTACATTTGGAATCCTAAAAAAAAATGTAATGAAAATCATTTCTTATAATGTAAACGGAATTAGAGCTGCAATTTCAAAAGGATTTATTCAGTGGTTAGAACAAGCAAACCCCGATGTTATTTGCCTTCAGGAAATCAAAGCTACCGAGGAACAGATTCCGGTTGATGATATAACTGCAGCAGGCTACCCTTATCAATATTACTATTCTGCGACAAAAAAGGGATATAGTGGAGTGGCTATTTTATCTAAAATAAAGCCGAATAATGTCGTTTATGGAACTGGAATTCATCATATGGATTTTGAAGGACGTAATCTTCGTGCCGATTTTGATGATTGCTCGGTGATGAGCTTGTATCTTCCTTCAGGAACCAATATTGAAAGGTTGGATCACAAGTTTATGTTTATGGATGATTTTCAAAATTATATTAATGAATTGAAAATGAGTATTCCGAATCTTATTATATGTGGGGATTACAACATTTGTCACGAAGCGATTGATATTCATGATCCTGTTCGTAACAAAACCGTTTCCGGTTTTTTACCAGCAGAACGTGCTTGGATTGATGGGTTTATGAAGTCTGGTTTTATTGATAGTTTTAGACACTTTAACAAAGAACCGCATCAGTATTCGTGGTGGAGCTATCGCGCAGGAGCCAGAGGGAATAATAAAGGTTGGCGTATTGATTATAATTTAGTGAGCGATTCAATGGAACACCGATTAAAACGAGCGGTTATTCTTCCTGATGCAGTGCATTCGGATCATTGTCCTGTTTTAGTTGAAATAGAATAATTTTTGGTATTGTTATTGTGACATCGGTAGCAAGTTAAGTCGAATACTGGGCTAAGGTTTGGAATTAGACGAATTGTGGTTGAATTATTAATTATGCCTTAAGTAAAAACAAATAAAATGATTAAAAAAGCCTCTATTGGAATGCTGGTTCTGGCCTTGTCGATGACTTCATGCGTGTCCAAGAAAATTTACAATGATCTTGAAACGAAGTATGCAGATCTAAAGAAAGAAAATCGTTCGATTTCGGATGAAAATGCTGATTTGCAAAAAACAAAGAATCAATTGGAGTTGGAGCGAGATGGTTTGACCAAGGATTTGAGCGGTACTAGAGCAGATCTTGAAAAACAAAAAGCAGATTTAGCAGCGGCTCAAAATAAGTTTAAGGTATTACAGGATTCATACAATGCACTTGAAAAGAATAGCAACGATGCATTAGAAAAGAATATGAATAAAAACCGTGAATTGTTAGCACAGTTAGAAGTGAAATCTAAAAAACTGGCAGAGGAACAAGCGCGTTTAGATAAAACAGCAAGTCGTTTGAACGAACTTGAAGCGATGATCGCAGCTAAAGAAGAGGCTATGCGTAAACTAAAAGAAACTTTGTCTAAAGCTTTAAACGGCTTTGAAGGAAAAGGACTTACTGTTGAGCAGAAAAATGGAAAGGTATATGTTTCGATGGAAAACAAATTACTTTTCAATTCGGGAAGTTGGGCCGTTGGAAGCGAAGGAAGAAAAGCAGTAGTGGAATTAGGAAAAGTTTTGGGCGATAATCCAGATCTTTCTGTTTTGATCGAAGGACATACAGATGATGATCCTTATGCAGGTTCTGGTGTAATAGCCAATAACTGGGATCTATCCACTAAAAGAGCCACCGCAATTGTGAACATTTTGAGTGAAAACAGCAAAATCAACAAGCAAAAATTAACAGCGGCAGGTCGTAGTGAATTTTCTCCATTGGCGAGTAATGCCACACCAGAAGGGAAAGCAAAAAATCGTAGAATCGAAATTATCTTAACGCCAAGATTAGATGAAATCGCTGAAATGTTAAATAGTATAAACTAAGAAACGAAGGTTTTAAAGTTCAAGGGCTCAAAGTAATTTGAGCCTTTTTTTATGGGTCAGCTTGGAGGTTTTTGTTTTTTATCTTCTTTTTAACTTTTGGCTGATTTTCATTTGGAAAATACCGTTGTATCTTTGACTCTTTATTCTTTAAAACGAATTAGCATAGCGTGTAGGCGCTTTAGAACTTCAAATAAATGAAAGACACAACTTTACCCAATACCGATATAAAAGTTAGTAAAATATGTCTTGGGACTATGACTTTTGGGCGACAAAATACAGAAGCAGAAGGACATCAACAGATGGATTACGCACTAGAAAATGGTGTTAACTTTTTTGATACCGCAGAAATGTATTCGATTCCAGCCAGTGAAGCAACCTACGGAAGCACCGAGAAAATTATAGGGACTTGGTTTAAGAAATCAGGTAATCGTGAAAAGGTGGTTTTGGCAAGTAAAATTGCAGGCCCAAATCCGAGTTTTGGGTACATGAGAGAAAAATTAGACTTCTCTCCGGCTAGTATTAAATATGCTTTGGAGAATAGTTTGAAACGTCTTCAGACCGATTATATTGATTTGTATCAATTGCATTGGCCAGAGCGTAAGACCAATACTTTTGGACAACGTGCTTTTAAAGTGCAAGATGATGCCTGGGAAGATAATTTTAGGGAAGTATTGCAAACCTTGGATGGTCTAATAAAAGAAGGGAAGATCAAGCAGCTAGGGGTTTCCAATGAAAATGCTTGGGGAATGATGCGTTTTCTAGAAGAAAGTAAGTATCAGAACCTACCGAGAATAAAAACGGTTCAAAATCCATACTCCTTATTGAATCGTCTTTTCGAAATAGGGTCAGCGGAGTTAGCTCTTCATGAAAATGTTGGATTGTTGGCCTATTCTCCTTTAGGATTTGGGGTTTTGACCGGGAAATTTTTAACAGGTGAAGAGCATCCAAATGCACGAATTAAACTCTTTCCTCAGTATACACGTTACAGTAGTGAGCAATGTACTCAGGCGACTAAATTGTATCAAGAAATAGCACACAAACACGGTTTAACACTGACACAAATGGCGATGGCCTTTGTATTGCAACAGCCGTTTTTAACCAGCGCCATTATTGGGGCAACGACTTTGGAGCAATTAAAAGAAAATATCGATACTATCGATATTGTGCTTTCAAAAGAGATATTGGCCGAGATTGATAAAGTTCAGGCTATAATCCCAGATCCGGCACCCTAACTGAAAAACGAATAAAATAGAAATCCCGCAAATTGGTTCAGATTGTTTCTTGATCATTTGCGGGATTCTTATGTTGGGATGGAATTGTCTTAAAGATCGAATTCCTCGTAAGTGGCTAGTGAGTCAACTGGAATTGCTGTGGAGTCTGGAGTTTTAATTCGTAAAAACGAACGTGCATTTCCAGAGACATAAACAGGTCTAAGGCCGCCAAGGGTATCTTCTGAAACTAGAACGCCACGACGCAGCATCAAATTACTAAGGAATTTTTGGTTTTGTACAGCATAGTCTTTGAGGTTTCCTTGATCGTTAAACTGGTACATGAATTTTCGAGGTTTGGGAATGATGGTAGCCAAGAATAAACATTCGTTTAGACTTAGATCGGAAGGGCTTTTTTGAAAGTAAAAATGACTGGCTTCACCAATTCCGTATACGTTGGGACCCCATTCAATAATGTTGAAATAGACTTCGAGCATTCTTTCTTTACTGCTAACGCGATTGTTCTCTAGGATATACACCAGTAAAATTTCTTCTAGTTTACGAGAAAGTGTTTTTTCACGGGTTAGAAAGACGTTTTTGATCAATTGCATGCTAATGGTGCTGGCACCACGAGAGAATTTTTTGGTTTTAATGTTCTTTAGAATCGATTGTTTAAAGGCTTCGTTTATAAAGCCACGATGTGTAAAGAAAGAAGGGTCTTCTGTGGTTAAAACGCATTTTCGCAAATAGGGAGAGATCTGATCTAAAGGGGTATAGTTTGGATTTGCATTACCAACTAAAACGGGTCTTTGTAATACGTTGTCAATAATAGCGCGGTAGACAAATTCTCCATTTAATTTGTTCAGATTTGCTTCGCCGTATTTGGTTATTTTTAAGTCTTCTTTGTTGAGTTTACTATCAAAAACTAAGGTGTTTGGTTTGTTTTTGTTGAATTTAAAGTCCAGTTTGTAGTCAAAATTCCCCGTTGCTTCCATGCCTTGAAAATGGGTAAACAAACCATCCGGTAATGAAACGATAAAATCTTGCGCTTTCATTTTAGGGATGTTTACTTTTAAAGCATAAATGGTGTCTTTTTCGGTATCATAGGATACAAAAGGATGCAGTTTTATTTTGTTCAATTGCATAGTGGATGTGCTGTCAATCGAAATAAAATGATCTCCTAGCAAAAAACGATAATCAAAGCGTGCATTTTTAATTTGCACATCTTTGCTGGCTATTTTTGGATGATTAATCTTTAGGTTGCTAATCGAGGTGTAGCCGTCAATGTGTAGTTCGCTGCCGTCTTTTTCTATGTTTTGGACGTTTAATCGAATCGAATCGAAGCTTGCTTTTAAGTGGAAGCGCTCGTCTAAATAAGGTACTCGGATGGCTCCAGTGTCCAAATTGAAAAAGCGAATATCTGCCTTTTTGTGTCTAGGGTCTGCAAATCCTTTGATGTTCCAGCGTTGGTCAAAATCTTTACTTTGAACATGAAGATTGGTTTCGAGTTGTTTGTCGCTTAAAACGAGTTTATCGATCGAGATAGTGGCTTTTTTACCATTGTCATCAATCTTGAAATTCAAATCTTGTAACTTCATGTCTGTGGGTACTAAGTTTAGTAATTTGGAGATGATGTTATAAGTGAAAGCGGCGTATTTTCGTTTTTCATTTTTATCTGAATCACTTTTGTCTTTCTTTAAGAAAGCGTCAAAATTGCGGATGTTTCCTTTTTTGACGAACTGGATGTACCCTTTGTTGATATGAAGCGTGCCAATTTGAATGTTTCCAATTAATAAATTGGCTAAACTGATACTGGTTTCTATATTTTGAATGTTACAAAGTGTGTCCGCATTTTTTGGGGCTATAATGATATTGGTCAACTTAATGCCAGAAAGACCATCAAATGTGGCAGATTTTACAGAAAAATTACTGTGATAATCTGTGTTCATTTTGTTGGTTACTTTAGTGATGGCTTGCTTTAGTAGCGCATCGCGAAAAAAGTAGAATCCAAGAAAAAGTACCACTAATAATAGCGCAAGTATTTGAAGTGCTTTAAATATTTTTTGTTTTGGAAAGTTCATAAACTTAGTTGGCTGTGCGAGATCATTCGCTTTTCAAATCTAGTGTAAATTAGAAAATTATTGGCCTATAGTCCAAAGAAATAATTCATAAGGAGTTGAAAATAATGTAAAAGCAGTAGGTACTTAGGATTTAGTAATTAGAATTTCACCCAAATAAAATACTGGCTACGTCTTCAATTTTGGCAACAAGTTCGATTTTTATTCCGGTGTTTTTTAGTGCAATTTTATTGTACTTGGAAACAAAGATGGTTGTGAATCCTAGTTTTTCTGCTTCCTGAATACGTTGGTCGACTCTATTGACCGGACGAATTTCTCCTGATAGACCTACTTCTCCAGCAAAACAAAATCCTTTGGTAACTGGGATGTCTTCGTTGGAAGATAGAATAGCGGCGACAACCGCAAGGTCGATTGCTGGGTCATCCACAGAGATTCCACCAGTTACATTAAGGAAAACGTCTTTTGCTCCAAGACGAAAACCAGCTCTTTTTTCTAAAACCGCCAAAATCATGTTTAATCTTTTGGCATTATATCCTGTTGTGCTTCGTTGGGGTGTTCCGTATACAGCAGTACTTACAAGCGATTGGATTTCGATCATTAAGGGACGCATTCCTTCTAGGGTTGAGGCAATGGCAGTTCCGGATAATTCTTCATCTTTGTGTGAAATTAATATTTCAGATGGATTGGATACTTCTCTTAAACCGCTTCCTAACATTTCATAAATACCCAATTCAGCAGTGGATCCAAAACGGTTTTTTAGAGAACGTAAAATACGGTAGACATGATTCCGATCGCCCTCGAATTGTAAAACCGTATCGACCATATGTTCAAGTATTTTTGGTCCTGCAATGTTTCCGTCTTTGGTGATATGTCCAATTAAAATAACGGGAATGTTGGTTTCTTTGGCAAATTTTATCAGTTCAGCAGTGGTTTCTCTGATTTGAGAAATACTTCCTGCGGTTGACTCAATATAGTCGGTATGTAAAGTTTGTATAGAGTCGATAATCACAATTTCGGGCTGAATAGCTTCAATTTGTTTGAAAATATTTTGGGTTTTGGTTTCTGTCAAAATATAACAATTGTCGCTGTTTGGCGTGATTCTTTCTGCGCGCATCTTTATTTGCTTCTGGCTTTCCTCGCCTGAGACATAAAGAGTTTTATAGGGTAATTTTAATGATATTTGAAGTAAAAGAGTACTTTTTCCAATGCCTGGTTCTCCGCCTAAAAGGGTCAAAGATCCAGGAACGATCCCACCACCTAAGACACGATTTAATTCGCCGTCGGTAGTGTTCATTCGAACCTCCTGAGTCGAATCGATTTCGTTTATTTTTAAAGGCCTTGGCGCTTTTCCGTTAGCGGTTGGTTCACTTTTCCAAGCTACTTTTTCTTGCTTTTGAATGATTTCTTCTGCAATGGTGTTCCATTCCTTACAAGCATTACATTGTCCTTGCCATTTGGCATATTGAGTTCCACAATTTTGGCAAAAAAAGGAGGTTTTGATCTTTGACATTATTTGCTTTTTTTAGAAAGTGCATTCATTTGATCCATTTTTTCGTACATCAAGTCCTTGGTCAGATCACCGATTGGTTCCATCTGAGAAGCATTTTGATATTTTTTGGAAGCTCTTTTAGGGTCGCCCATTTTTTCATACATTAAACCTAATTCGTATTCTCCTAACATGGCTTTTGGATAGTGAACATTTCCAATTTCGGCCATTTTACCTAATTCGTCGTAGGCATTCTTCTTTAAAATGATGTTTTCGATTACTTTGAAGTCACCCATTCTCACTGGGATTTGCACGCCCAATACTTTGGACATAACAGCATATTTGTTTTCTAAATAGTCAGCATAACCTGTTTGAAGTGTGGCGATTTTGGTATTGTATTCCGCTGAATTAATAGGTTTGTATACTTCGAAAATTTGATAGAGCGCATTGGGAATAGAATGTAAAACTTCTGTGTAATGCGTAGCATTTTTAAAGAAGTCGTATTTGTAGTTCACTAGAGGATTGTTGGCAATTTTGATATTGCTGTCTAACTTCTCTATGGGTTCTTTTATTTTTTTTATGTCACCGTCAGCTGCTGAAAGGTAATAAAAGAAAGGTTCTTTAACTTTAGCAAATTTCTCGGGAATTCGTATTTCCATTTGAGGAGCAAGTTCCGGACTTAAGCAGATATAGGCGTTAAAAAGCGGGATTTCCTTGTATAAATAGAAATTGATAAAACTTGCCGTGGTGTCGTGACCTGCTATAATTCTAAAAGGAGAGGTGCGGTACTTTTTTTCAATATACGGAACTAATTCAGATCCAATAAATTCAAAAAAAAGAGCTCCTTTTTCAACGGGCAAGCCTGTGCTTTGATCCGTCGTGGTGTCGTCAAAGCGTTCCTCATTTTTATTTTGATGTATGCCTATAATGATCATCTCGGGTAAATCGTCCCAATAGGTTCCGTAGCTTAGGGCACCAGAAAAAGGGTCGAATAAATAATCGCCGTCGAGTAAGTACAGTACGGGATATTTTTTGTCTGGGTTGGATTCATAGGAAGCTGGAAGGCCAATGGTTATTCTTCTTTCCTCTCCAAGTTTTGTAGACTGAATATTGTCGAATTTTTTCTGAGAAAAAACAGAAATGGAGAGTAAGGTGAGTAGTAGGTAAACTTTTTTCATGATTTGGGGGTTTTCAGTGAATTAAAAGTGTTGAAATATGGCAGCAATATAATACTTTATTTGCTTTTTTGTGAATGTGACATTTTAAAAAGCAATGCGATTTAAGGCAATAAATCTATTTGGATTTAGGCAATAGAAATCCTGTTTGACAAAGTGATTTGACAAATAGAGGGGTAGAATGTAAAAGTAAGCTTAGGTTAGCGAATTATCGTTTTCATTAGGGAAAATGATCCATGGTTTGAAGGTTTTGGCTTCTTCAAAATCAAGGGTTGCATAAGAGATAATGATGATAATGTCGTCTTTTTGAACTTTTCTAGCAGCAGGACCATTCAGGGTGATGTCTCCTGAGTTTTTGGTTCCTTTGATAGCGTAAGTTTCAAAACGTTCGCCATTATTGATGTTTACAATAGATACTTTTTCGCCTTCAATAATGTTTGAGGCTTCTAGTAATGTTTCGTCAATAGTAATGCTGCCGATATAATTTAAATCAGCTCCGGTTACTTTTACACGATGAATTTTTGATTTTATTACTTGAATTTGCATGTTGCAAAGGTAAATTAATTTAATGAAATGGTATCAATCAGTCTTATATTATTAACAAATACAGCGATAAAGGCACGATAGTTTTTGTCTTTATTTTTGTCTTCTATTGGTAATAATGTGGATTCGTCAGCAATTACGAAATATTCTAAGTCAAAGGTGTTGTTGTCTTTGAAGGAATTTTCTACAAAGGCTATGGTTTCCTCAGGGCTTTGCGTTTTGAAAATTTCTTTGGCTTGTGTTAATACCTTAAAAATTAGTGCGGCTTCTTTTCGCTGTTCAGGACTTAATCGCTCGTTTCGAGAGCTCATCGCTAGTTGGTTCTCTTCTCTGTAAATTGGACAGCCAATTACCTTCACGGGTAGTTGGTTCTTTTCTACCATTTTTTTTACGATTTGCAACTGTTGAAAATCCTTTTCTCCAAAATAAGCATTTGTAGGAGTTACAATCTCAAATAAACGTTTGACAATGGTTCCTACTCCGTTAAAATGACCAGGACGGAACTGTCCTTCCATTTGGTTTTCTAAGCCATCAAAATCGAAATCTTGTGAAATGGTATTTCCTTCGTAAATATCTTCTACAGATGGAGCGTACAAAATGATTTTATCGCTTAAAAGGCGCATTTTTTTTACGTCTTCATCTAAAGTTCTTGGGTATTTTGCCAAATCTTCAGGGTTGTTAAACTGAGTAGGATTAACAAAAATACTCACAACGGTGTCGTCGTTGTCTTTAAGGGATCTTTGCATTAAAGCTAGATGCCCTTGGTGTAAAGCGCCCATTGTAGGAACAAACCCGATGGTCGAATTTGCGGTTTTGATAGTTTTTAAATAAGCTATCAAAGCTACTTTACCGTAGAAAATATGCATGTCGGTATTATTAAAATTTAGTGCAAACATAATATATTAGTTAATAACTGCATAAATTTTTGTAATTTTGCAACGTTTTTATTACCAAAAATTAAGTAAAATACTATTATGAAAGATAAGAGGATATTATATGTATCATCTGAAGTCGTGCCTTATTTGGCTGAAAATGAGGTTTCTTTAATGTCTTATGACGTTCCTAAAATGATCAACGATCAAGGAGGTCAGATAAGAATTTTCATGCCTAGATATGGAAATATTAACGAGAGAAGACACCAATTACACGAGGTAATTAGACTTTCAGGGATGAATTTGGTAGTGAATGATTTAGACATGCCTTTAATTATTAAGGTGGCTTCTATTCCTAAAGAGAGAATTCAGGTTTATTTTATCGACAACGAAGAATACTTCAAGCGTAAAGCAACTTTTGCTGATGAAGAGGGTGTTTTGTATCCGGATAATGATGAGAGAGCTATCTTTTTTGCAAAGGGAGTTGTTGAAACAGTGAAAAAACTCAATTGGGTTCCAGACATAATCCACGTTCATGGTTGGTTGGCAGCGATGCTACCAATTTACATGAAGCATTATTACAAAAATGAAGCTTTGTTCTCAGAAACTAAAATTGTGACCTCGGTTTACGGGCAATCTTTTGATGAGAATTTAGATTTGGAGATGATTAATAAAGTGAAATTTGATGGAGTTCCACACGAGGCAATTTCTGATTTAGAGGTGCCGAACTATGAGAATGTTTTAAAGGCCAGTATACTGCATTCTGATGCTGTGATCATAGCGTCTGAAAATGTATCGCCAAGTTTAACAAAATTTATAGAATCTTCAGGAAAACCTTTTTTACCTTTCACCACGAAAGATGCATTCGCTGAGGCGTATACAGATTTCTATAAAAGTATGGGTCTTTAAAAATTAAACTTTATTATTAAACATGTATAATACTTCTTTTGTTAAGAAATTTCTATTAGTTGCAACAGTTGTTTTTTTCTCTTCTTGCGATAAAGAATTTAATGCTATCGGTGATAATTTGATTGGAGACGATCATTTTGGTTTAGAACCTGAACAATATGATGTTTTGGCTTATAATCAAGAAGTAACAGCAGTGCAGTCAAATGGCTTGCCAATTAATGCTTTGGGTATTTACGATAATCCAGTTTTGGGTGAAACTACAGCCAATTTTAATACACAGGTTTCATTGGAAGCTAATGCTTATGGTCCTATTATTGGAGATGCGCCTGTGATTCAAAGTGTAGTGCTTAGTGTACCTTATTATAGTCATGTAAAAGTGGCTAACTCTGACGGAACTAGTACCTATGAGTTGGATTCTATTTATGGGGCACCAGATGGAAAATTAAAGTTAAGTGTGTACGAATCTGGAGTTCAAATGCGCAGTTCTTATTTCGATAATGGATCGCAATTGGCACAATTGTATTATACAGACGAAGATGCGACTTTTGATAAGTTTAAGAAAGTAGTAGATGAGACTACTCAGGCTCCTTTGAATAATGATCCAAGAGAGTCACAAAATAAAAAATTCTTTTTTGATGCCACACAACAAGTGGATTCTGTAGTAGATGCTACAACTAAAAAAGTAACGGTAACTCGAGTAGCACCAGAAATGCGTTTGAATTTGGATAAAGCTTTTTTCCAAAGAAAAATATTAAATGCTGATGCTTCTAAGCTTTCAAGTGAAAGTTTTTTTCAAGAGTACTTTAGAGGTCTGTATTTCAAAGCTGAAAAATCAGATGGTAGCCCTACTAATATGGCAATGTTAGATTTTGCCAGTAAAGGTAAGATTACCATTAAGTATAAAGCAAAAACTGCTAGTACAACTGATGCCGAAGATGTTATGGAGGATAAGACCTTGATAATTATTTTGAAAGGAAATACCGTTAGTTTGCCGAAAGATGTTAAAAAAGCAGAGTATGCAGCGGCTATAGATCCGGCAAATGTAAATAAAACGCAAGGAGATGCACGACTTTATGTAAAAGGTGGTCAAGGTTCTCTTGCGGTGATTGAGTTGAAAGATTTCGTTACAAAATTAGAAGAAGCAAGAACAAAAAAATGGCTAGTTAATGAGGCTAATTTAGTTTTTCATGTGGACTCAGACAAGATGGCTGGAGCGGAAGAGCCGAGAAGAATCTATTTGTATGATTTGGATAATAATGTAATTCTGGCTGATTATGTAGATGGAACTAGTGGAGCGATAAATTCAGATCCTAAGTCAACTAGGTATATTTTTGACGGGATGCTTAATGTGGATGCTACTACTAAAAGAGGAAAAACATATAAAATTAGGCTGACCAATCACGTGCGTAATCTTATAAAAGATGCTACTGCAAAGAATGTAAGGTTAGGTTTGGTTGTGACGGAAGATATAAATATGATAGCTTCTAATAAATTGAAGCTTAAAAATACTGTTATCTCCGAAGTGCCAAGAGCGGCAGTGATGAGTCCATTAGGGACGGTATTGTTTGGTGCTAATATCCCTGCGGGTGATGCCAATTACGATAAGAGGTTAAAGCTTGAAGTTTACTACACGAAACCAAATTAATAAATATATATGTGTGGAATTGTTGGATATATCGGTCATAGAGAGGCCTATCCTATTGTTATCAAAGGATTAAAGCGACTCGAATACAGAGGATATGATAGTGCAGGTGTTATGTTATATGACGCAGCAGCAGGAATAAAAGTATGTAAAACAAAAGGTAAGGTTGTTGATCTTGAAGCTAAAGCGGAAGCTGGTTTTGCAACAAACGGAACTATTGGGATTGGACATACACGTTGGGCTACACATGGTGTGCCTAATGATGTAAACTCGCATCCACATCTTTCGAATTCTGGTGAATTGGCAATTATCCATAATGGAATTATTGAAAATTATGCGCCACTTAAAGAAGAATTAATAAAAAGAGGATATACTTTTAAATCGGATACGGATACAGAAGTTTTGGTTAATTTGATAGAAGAAGTTCAAAAAAACGAAAACTTAAAATTGGGGAAAGCAGTGCAAGTTGCTTTAAATCAAGTGGTGGGTGCTTATGCAATTGCTGTTTTTGATAAGAAAAATCCGAATGAAATTGTAGCGGCTAGATTAGGAAGTCCTTTGGCTATTGGGGTTGGAGAAGGAGAATATTTTATTGCTTCTGATGCTTCGCCTTTTATTGAATATACTTCGAATGCTATTTACCTGGAAGATGGTGAAATGGCGAACATAAGATTGCATAAGCCTCTTAAGGTTAGAAAAATAAAGGATGACTCTTTGGTAGATCCGTATATTCAAGAACTTCAAATGAATTTGGAGCAAATTGAAAAAGGCGGGTATGACCATTTCATGCTTAAAGAAATCTATGAGCAGCCAAGTGTAATTAAGGATACATACAGAGGTAGACTTAATGCCAATAAAGGTATTGTTCAGATGGCAGGTGTTGAGGATAATTTAGAGAAATTTTTAAACGCTAAACGAATTCTGATTGTTGCTTGTGGAACTTCATGGCATGCAGGTTTAGTAGCGGAATATATTTTTGAAGAGTTTACTCGTATTCCTGTAGAAGTGGAGTATGCATCTGAATTCAGATACAGAAACCCAATTATCAACAAAGATGACGTTGTGATTGCAATCTCTCAATCGGGAGAAACTGCTGATACTATGGCGGCAATCAAATTGGCAAAAGAAAACGGAGCATTCGTTTTTGGTGTTTGTAATGTGGTAGGATCTTCTATTTCGAGAGAAAGTCATGCAGGTGCTTATACACATGCTGGACCAGAAATCGGAGTGGCTTCAACGAAGGCTTTTACAACACAAATTACGGTGTTGACCATGATTGCATTGCGATTAGGGAAGGCGAAAGGGACTTTATCTAATACAGATTTCCATACCTACTTACAAGAGTTAGAAATAATTCCTGAAAAAGTGGCTGAAGCGTTGCAAACTAACGACAGAGCAAAAGAAATTGCTGCGGCTTTTAAAGACGCGCCAAATTGTTTGTATTTAGGACGTGGTTATAATTTCCCTGTGGCTCTAGAAGGTGCATTGAAGTTAAAAGAGATTTCTTATATTCATGCAGAAGGTTATCCTGCTGCGGAGATGAAACACGGTCCAATTGCTTTGATTGATGAGCATATGCCGGTTATTGTAATTGCACCTAAACAAGGGCATTACGATAAGATTGTAAGTAATATTCAAGAGATAAAATCAAGAAGTGGTAAAATTATCGCTGTGGTTACAAAGGGTGATACTCAAGTTCGTGATCTTGCTGATTATGTGATTGAAATTCCAGAAACTTCCGATGCGTTGTCTCCATTGATTACCACTATACCTTTGCAATTGTTATCATACTATATTGCTGTTATGAGAGGTTGTAATGTGGATCAGCCTAGAAACTTGGCGAAGTCAGTTACTGTAGAATAAAAAGATAAAACATATAAATGTTAAAAAGCGAGACTTAGGTCTCGCTTTTTTTGTTTTGTCATTTTTCTTTTATTAGTAGGGTATTTTTATGATATCCGCAGGTTTTTTGATAAAATTAGTATGTATGCATACTAACTAGTGCTTTGTTTGTAGGTAATTTGAATTTAGTTTAACAAAACATATTAAGAAAAAGTTAAGACTACGGCTGTAATTGTGCTAAATCTTTATTTTTTTTAACATTTTTTTAATAATATTGAAATTAGTTGTATTTTGGCTATATTAATTAACCAAAAACCAAATTCCTAATGAGAGTGTATTTACTAATTATGCTGTTTTTCTGCGGAATCTCCTTCGCGCAGAATACGGTTACTGGTTCTGTTACTGATGGTAACAAACAGTCTATTCCTGGTGCTAATGTTACAGTAGTTGGAGATCGTAGTGGTATTCCGGCTGACTTTGATGGTACGTTTAAATTGACTACTACTGCTAAATTGCCTTTTACAATTAAGGTTTCTGCAGTTGGATTTGAATCAAAAACGTTTAGTATTATTGTTGTGAATCAAAAAGTAATTGTGGTTTTAGTGGAGGAAGAAACGAAGTTGAACGAAATTGTAGTTTCGGCTTCTAGAACTCCAGAAAGGGTAATTGAGTCTCCTGTAACCATTGAAAGAATGGGTATTGCTGAAATTAAAAGCACTACAGCACCAACTTTTTACGATGGTTTAGAGAATTTGAAAGAAGTACACTTTAATACCAGTAGTATTTCCTTTAAGTCCATAAATACACGTGGTTTTGCTTCGGTTGCCAATACGCGTTTTATGCAGTTGGTGGATGGAATGGATAATTCATCGCCTGCCTTAAACTTTGTGTTGGGGAACTTAATTGGTATTTCAGATATCGACGTAGCCAATGTGGAGTTGTTGCCTGGTGCTTCTTCTGCGCTTTATGGGGCAAATGCTTTTAATGGTATTTTGTTTATGAATAGTAAAAGTCCTTTTACTAACGAAGGGATTAGTGTATATTATAAATACGGCCAAACCAGTCAAAAGGCTGCGGGAACAAATGACTATAATGATTTTGGAATTCGAGCGGCAAAAGCCTTTACAAAGCATTTTGCTATGAAGGCTAATTTTACTTATATGGAAGCTACGGAATGGATTGCAGCTGACAATAGAAGTATGACTGCTGGTGGAATTGGGCATGCAGTGAATCAGAATTACGATGGATTGAATATTTATGGAGACGAGGTGACTACTTTTATTCCCAATGTGGGTCAAGTGAGTAGAACGGGTTATCGTGAGCAAGATTTGGCAGATAATAAAGTGAAGAGTGTGAAGGCTGATTTTTCTGCGCATATTAGGCCTTGGGCAGATGATACTGAAATCATTCTACAATACAAGATTGGTTTAGGGAGTACAATTTATCAAGGAGCTAATAGATATGCTTTGAATGGTTTTATGATGCAGCAAGGTAAAGTTGAAGTGAAAGGAAAGAATTTCTTTGCCAGGTTTTATGCTACAGATGAAGATGCGGGAGACTCCTATGATATGAGATTTGCTGGATGGAATGTCAATAGAGCGGCTAAATCAGATCAAGAATGGTTTACTAATTATGCCACTGCTTATCAATATTCGGGTGCAGTTATGGGGACAAATGCTGGAGAGTCAGCTGCTATCGCAAGAAATTTTGCTGATTACAATGTGCTTCCGGCGGCTATTTCATTTATTCCAAAGCCTACGGGATCTCCTCGATTTGAACCAGGCTCTGCGCAATTTAAAAATGCTTTTAATTCGGTTGTGTCTAATCCGGATTTTACGGAAGGGGCTAAGTTTATTGATCATTCAAAATTGTATCATTCAGATGTGAATTACAATTTTAAAGACATGATCAAATTTGCTGAAATTCAGGTAGGAGGTTCTTGGAGAAAATATATAATGGATTCTCAGGGGACTATTTTTACCGACTTTGATGGTCCAATTAGTTATAGAGAATATGGGGCTTATACACAATTGATGAAAAAATTCATGGATGATAGGTTGAAATTCACAGGATCTTTGCGTTACGATAAAAGCCAAAATTTTAAAGGTAATATATCACCAAGAGTATCTTTTGTGTATTCAGCGGGTGAATCTAGAAGGCATAATTTCAGGGTGTCTTATCAAACAGGTTTTCGTAATCCAACAACCCAAGATCAGTACATAGGTTTGGATTTGGGACCATTTGCTCTAATTGGTTCTGCTGAAGAGAATTTGGATCGTTTTACAGAAACGAAGCCGGTAAGTGCGGCAGGTCAAGCAATACCAGGTGCTAATTTAGGACCTACGGTTGATTTGTCAGGTCGTTCTGCTTATACCAATGCGTATACGATTCCTTCGGTTCAGGCTTTTGCCGCTTCTGGAAATCCGAATGATCTTAAAGTAGCGAATGTTGCCTTGGTGAAACCTGAGGAAGTGAAAGCTTTCGAGTTGGGTTATCGTACGGTGGTTCAGAATGATTTGTCGATAGATATTAATGGATATTATAATATCTATAATGATTTTATGAATAGTTCAAGAGTAATTAGTCCTTATTACGGAAAAGCTGGGACGGATTCTGCAGACCCTCAAGTGCAATTGAGTTATAAAGCATTGGCATTTGGAGATAGAAGGGTTTATCAAGTGTATACCAATACCACAGCTAAAGTGTCTTCGTTAGGTTTTGGAGTAGGTTTGGCTAAAAAGGTTTATAAGGATTTTGAATTGGGGATTAATTATAATTATGCTCAGTTTGAATTTAATCAAGAAGATGATCCAAGTTTTATTGCTGGATTTAATACGCCTAAGCATAGAATTAAAGCTTCTTTAGGTAATGCTAAAGTGGCTAAAAATTTAGGCTTTAATGTTAATGTGAGATATAATACAGCGTATTTATGGCAGTCTTCATTTGGAGATGGAATGATACCAGAAAACACAGTTCTTGATGCTCAGGTAAATTATGCTTTCCCAAAACTGAAATCAGTATTCAAAGTAGGGGCGACAAATCTTTTTGGCTCGGATTATCTTCAAGTTATTGGAGCAGGGGCGATTGGTCAGCAATGGTTTGTTTCTTGGACTATTAATCCATAGCGTATAAAAAAGATATTGAATTTGATCAAGCTGGGAATGCCTTTCTTCTTGTTGAAAAAGAATAGAAGGGAAAGAATAATAATTTTAAACCTAATAACATGATGAAAAATATAAAATGGCTAGTATTGGCTTCTTTAGTCTTGGTAGCATGTAATAATGATGATAGTGATGGGGGGACACCGGCAGAAGTGCCTGTTGTTCCTGGCTCGGCTGTTTTTACAAAATATGTGGCTCTTGGTGATTCTTTCGCAGCGGGTTACAGTAGTAATGCGCTTTTTAAAAAGGGGCAGGAAGGGGCTTATACGAATATTATGGCGCAACAGTTTGTTGCGGCAGGAGGTGGGGCTTTTACCACTCCGTTCATGAGTGATAATCTAGGAGGATTGTTATTAGGAGGGAAGGTTATTGCAGGGACACGTTTGTATTTTGTAGGAGAGACTCAGTCTACGGCAAATGTGGCAGGGATGCCAACAACAGAGGTGACGGCTCATCTTGCTGGACCATTTAATAATTTGGGTGTACCTGGGGCTAAGAGTTTTCATTTACTGGCGGCAGGTTATGGAAATGTAGCCGGTGTCGCTAGTGGTGCGGCAAATCCTTATTTTGCAAGATTCGCAAGTGCGCCTTCGACGAGTATTTTGGCGGATGCTGTAAGTCAAGATCCTACTTTCTTCTCCTTGTTTATTGGAGGAAATGATGTTTTGTCCTATGCGACTTCTGGGGGAATTGGAAAAGATCAAACAGGAAATCCGAATCCGGCGACTTATGGCGGAAATGATATAACAGATCCTACGGTTTTTGCAGGGGTATATACTAATTTAGTTACTACTTTAACGGCAAAAGGAGCAAAAGGAGTTGTAGCGAATTTACCCTATATAACGACTTTACCTTATTTTACAACAGTTCCTTATAATCCGCTTACGGCAAAATCGATAGGAAAAAATAATGAAGCTGTGGGATTGGCTACTATTAAAGCGCTTAATTTGCAGTTATATGGTCCATTAAAAGCGGCCTTGACTGCTTTTAATGCTGGTGACAGAATTAACTTGCTTTCTGAAACAGGAGCAAGTCCTATGTTGATGAAAGACGAGACGCTACCTGATTTGTCTAAGCAGTTGACCGCAGCCTTTGCTTCATTAGGACCTCAGAATGCTGCATTCTATGGTGCTGTTTTTGGGCAAGTGAGACAAACGAAGGCTACTGATTTAGTAGTTTTAGTTACAAGGCTTGATATTGGGGGTGTTCCAACAGATAAAGATTCAGGAATTGGAATGGCACCGCCTTATCCGTTAAATGCATTTGGAATATCCTATCCATTACAAGATAAGCATGTGTTGATTCCAACTGAAGCTGCAGAGGTTAAAAAAGCCACCGATGCTTACAATGTAACCATTGAGGCAGTTGCAAAAGAGAAAGGCTTGGCTTTTGTGGATACAAGAGCAACCATGACGCAATTGTCAAGTGGAGGAATTAGATTCGGAAATTTCACCATGTCATCTTCGTTTGCTGTTGGAGGCGCTTTCTCTTTAGATGGAGTTCATCCTAGTCCAAGAGGGTATGGTTTAATTGCGAATATCTTTATAGATGCTATTAATGCGAAATATGGATCAACACTTCGTCATGTTGATTTAGGTTTGTATCCGATTCAATATCCGGCATCTTTGTAAAAAAATGCTGAGTTTGTAGTAAAAAAGTCGCTCATTTCTAAAATGTAGTGGCTTTTTTAGTTCTTGAAAAAATTGATATTTTGGCCATTTAAGGCCTGTCTTTTAGCATTCAAACAAAATCGTAGTATTTTTTATAAAAAAAATATTGATTTTATATTTTAAAAAATTATCTTTGCGCTCTGAAAAAAGAGGTATTTTCGATAAACCTAAATAGCTATTTAATAAATACATAAGTAATGTCAAAAGTAATAGGAAAAGTTGCTCAAATCATTGGACCAGTAGTTGACGTAGTTTTCAACGGTAAGGATGTTGAACTTCCAAAAATTTATGATTCACTAGAAATCACTAAAAAAGACGGAACATTGTTAGTTCTAGAAGTACAATCTCACATCGGTGAAAACACTGTTCGTACCATTTCTATGGACTCAACAGATGGTTTGAGTCGTGGTTATGAGGTAGTAGGAACTGGAAATCCAATCCAAATGCCAATCGGTCCAGATGTATATGGAAGATTATTCAATGTAATTGGAGATGCAATTGATGGTTTAGGAAACTTGCCAAAAACAGGAGAGAATGGTTTGTCTATCCATAGACAAGCACCAAGATTCGAAGATTTATCAACTTCATCAGAAGTTTTATTCACAGGTATTAAAGTAATCGATTTGATTGAGCCTTATTCAAAAGGAGGAAAAATTGGATTGTTTGGTGGTGCAGGTGTTGGTAAAACGGTATTGATTCAAGAGTTGATCAATAATATCGCAAAAGGTCACGGTGGACTTTCTGTATTCGCAGGAGTAGGAGAAAGAACTCGTGAAGGAAATGACTTACTTCGTGAGATGTTAGAGTCTGGAATTATTAAATATGGTGATGATTTCATGCACTCTATGGAAAATGGAGGATGGGATTTATCTAAAGTAGATATGCCAGGAATGAGAGAGTCTAAAGCTACTTTCGTTTTCGGACAAATGAATGAGCCTCCTGGAGCTCGTGCTCGTGTAGCACTTTCAGGATTATCTATCGCTGAGTATTTCCGTGATGGAGCAGGAACTGATCAAGGTAAAGACGTATTGTTTTTCGTTGATAACATCTTCCGTTTTACACAAGCAGGTTCTGAGGTTTCGGCACTTTTAGGTCGTATGCCATCTGCAGTAGGATACCAACCAACATTAGCAACAGAAATGGGTGCGATGCAGGAACGTATTACTTCTACAAACAAAGGATCTATTACATCTGTACAAGCGGTTTACGTACCTGCGGATGATTTAACTGACCCGGCTCCGGCAACAACTTTTGCTCACTTAGATGCTACAACAGTATTGTCTCGTAAAATTGCTGAGTTAGGTATTTATCCAGCGGTTGATCCATTGGATTCTACTTCTAGAATTTTGACTCCTCAAATTTTGGGTGATGAGCATTATGACTGTGCACAAAGAGTAAAAGAGATTCTTCAAAAATACAAACAATTGCAAGATATTATTGCGATCTTAGGTATGGAAGAATTATCAGAAGAAGATAAATTATCAGTATCAAGAGCACGTCGTGTTCAACGTTTCTTATCTCAACCTTTCCACGTAGCGGAGCAATTTACAGGTATTCCTGGAGTTTTGGTTGACATTAAAGATACTATCAAAGGATTTAACATGATTATCGACGGTGAGTTAGATCATCTTCCTGAAGCAGCTTTCAACTTGAAAGGTTCTATTCAAGATGCTATCGAAGCTGGAGAAAAAATGTTAGCTGAAGCATAAAAATATAAGTTATAAGTTAAAGGTTAGAAGTGAAACGTACTGTTTACAGCTTCTAACCTTTGACTAATGATTCTTAACTCAAAAAATATGATTTTAGAAATAGTATCACCAGAAGCAAAATTATTTTCAGGAGAAGTAACGTCTGTTACCTTGCCTGGGGTTGATGGAAGCTTTCAAATATTGAATCATCACGCTCCTATTGTTTCTGTTCTAGAAAAAGGAACTATAAAAATTGCAGCTGCAAAGTTCAATTTTTCTAAAGAAGTAGCGGGTAAATTCACGAAAGTAAACGACCAAGTTTATACATTGGAAATTGAGTCAGGTACTATCGAAATGAAAGACAATAAAATTATTGTTTTAGCGGACTAAAACAATTTTTAAATAATAAGAAAAAAGCCAAACATTTTGTTTGGCTTTTTTTATTTTTGGAATATGGAAGAACAAGTAACTTACGAAGTTTCGATATTCGAGAAGAAAAGAAGTTGGTATGAATTGGTACTCGCGGCTGTATTTTATAGCGTGTTTATTTATTTGCTTGTTTTACTTGGTTATAGTGCGTTTGTAGTACCTTCTATAGAGCGCTTTTTGAGAGCATTTGCTTTTGTGATTTCAATTGGTTCTTATTGTATTGTTTATGGATTGAAGTTTTCGGCTACTAAAAACCTACTCATAGATGTAGATACTCATCTTATAGTGTCCAGATACATTATAGGGCCGTTTTCATACGATGTTAAATCAAAAGTGACACAGTTTGAATATGTTTCCTTTTTTAAAGATCGATTCGACTATTATGGTACCAATCTATGGTATGTTAAAAACAGGCATTACAAAATGTACGACTTTGAAAATAAAGAAGCGGCCTATCAGTTTGCCTTAGCTATTTCAAATAAATTAAATATTGATCTGCTTGATGCTACGGAAAAGGGGAATTTCGTCTGGATTGAAAAAGAGAATAGGAAAGCATAGCCTTAGTACGTATTGGTCCTATTTTCAAAAGCGAATAGGGAGATCAATACATTTCAATGATATTGTGTGGGGTCGTATTTAAAGCGTGGCTTTTTATGGGGTGTTAGAGGATTCCTGCCTTAACAAATTGGACTTTAAATTCATAACTTTGCTTTCATGAAATTACCCGAAAATCTTATCCAGAAACTTGAAATTCGAAAGCAGAATAATGCTTTAAGACAATTGCCTAGCTTTAATAATCGGGTTGATTTTTCTTCTAATGATTATATTGGTTTTTCTAAATCGGAATCGATTTTTAGACAGACGCATCATTATTTGGTCGAAAACGAAATCATTCACAACGGAGCGACAGGTTCACGATTGATTTCTGGTAATCATACCGCCTATCAAAATACGGAATCTTTTATTGCGGATTTTCACGAGTCTGAAGCGGCTTTAATTTTCAATTCGGGTTACGATGCCAATGTTGGGTTTTTTAGCGCTGTACCGCAGCGAAACGATGTTATTTTGTACGATGAGCTCAGTCATGCTTCCATTAGAGATGGAATTGTAATGTGTAACGCGAAATCCTATCGATTTAATCATAATGATGCGGAAGATTTAGAGCGTCTTATTCAAAAATTTTCTGATAGGACCATTTATATTGTGACTGAAACTGTTTTTTCTATGGATGGAGACAGTCCAAATTTAGAAGAATTGGTACTGCTGTCTGAAAAATACAATTGTTATTTAGTGGTGGATGAAGCGCATGCTTTGGGTGTTTTTGGTGAAAAAGGCGAAGGACTTGCCCAGTACTTGAACTTGCATAATCGAATATTCGCTCGAATTATGACTTTTGGAAAAGGCTTGGGATGTCATGGTGCTGTGGTTTTGGGGAGTACTGATCTTAAAGAATATCTGGTAAACTTTGCTCGAAGTTTTATTTATACCACGGGCTTATCTCCGCATAGCGTGGTGACCATTTTAGTGGCTTACCAACATCTGGATTCTGAAAAACAAACGATACAGAAGTTGCGCGAGAATATCGTACTTTTCAATCAACAGAAAAATTTGCTAGGTTTGAAACCGATGTTTGTGCGAAGTAAATCGGCGATACAATCTGCTATAGTACCGGGCAACGAAAATGTAAAACGAGTAGCACAACAACTACAAGAAAAAGGTTTTGATGTGAAAGCCATACTCTCACCAACTGTTCCTCAGGGGCAAGAACGCCTGCGTTTTTGTATTCACAGTTATAATTCAGAGGAAGCCATTAATGAGGTGTTGGTATTGTTGGGCAATTTTATATTTTAATGATGGATAATGATTATCGATTTTCCGGAAGCTATCAATAGGCGACAGAGGCTCGATTCTTTTGTGGAAAAGGAACCGAAGTATAAGTTGAAATCTTTCTGATCCCACTGTTTTATGGGGTTAATAAAAAAGTTTGAAATTTTTTGTAACGTTTTGAATCTTTGGTTACTTACGAGTCGTAATCAAATAAACCAAAATAATTATGAAACCGATCTCCATTTCAATTTTTCAAAAAAGCTTCAATTTGATATTCATCTTTTTGACTGCTGCAGGGCTAGGCTATTTTCTAGTAAATCAATTTATTTTAAATAAGCCAAATACAGGATTGCTTATTATGATGCTTGCTCTTTTTGTGGCTTCAATTGCTGCATGGCAAAGAAAAAAACACAGTAAATAATTAGCGGGTTTCAATCGTCAATCAAATTCAATCATTTTAAATCAATCAACATCATGAAAAACTTATTTACATTAGTTATTACGGTAATCACAACCATTTTTAGTGGAAGTGCTCAGTCGCAAACAAAATCTCCAAAACTTGAAGATTCTCTTTTGTGGGAGGTCTCAGGAAACGGTCTGGCAAAATCTTCCTATTTGTATGGTACCATTCATATGATTTGCGAGGCAGATTATTTTGTTACTGAAAAAACAAAAAAAGCGTTAGACGCTGCTGATCAATTAGTATTAGAAGTTAATTTGTCAGACGAAAAAGAGTTGGCCAACATGCAGCAACTGGCACTGGGAAAAGAACCTCTTGATAAAAAATTGACTCCTGAGCAATTGTCGACCTTAGATGGGATTTTGAAAAAAAGCACCGGGATGAACATTCAGCAGGTAAATAGTTTGAGTTTAGTTTCTGTAATGAGTTTAATTTTTATGAAGACTTTCGGTTGTGCGGACCTTAAATTTTATGAACTGGAATTTATAAAGCAAGCTAAAAAGCGACCTATGGAAATAGGGGGATTGGAAAGTATAAAATCTCAGTTTGAAATTCTTGAAAATGCGTATACAAATGACGAAATGATTGTGATGTTGGAAGAGGCGGTGAAAGAGGGGGTTAGTCCATTGGTAGGTAATTATAAAAGTGAGAATATTGAGGCTATTTTTAAAAATACAACTGGTGAGAAGTTGATGAATCAAAGAAACAGGATGGCGATGCTGGATACTAGAAATGGTAATTGGGTGAAACAAATGCCGGAGTTGATGAAAAAGCAATCTGTGTTTTTTGCAGTGGGAGCAGCTCATTTGGCTGGTGAAGAAGGGGTTATTAATTTATTGAGAAAAGCAGGATATAAAGTAAAACCAGTAATGAATTAGGATTGTTGTGAAAGAAAAAGAACAGGAATTTTTAAATCGGATTGAAAAGCACAAAGGGATTTTGTATAAAGTTTCTAAGATGTATATGGACAATGCTGATGATCAACAAGATTTGTTTCAGGAGATTGTTTGTCAGCTTTGGAAATCATATGAATCTTTTAGAAATGAAAGTCAATTCTCGACTTGGATGTATCGCGTGGCTGTTAATACCGCTATTGTTTTCTTAAAGAAAGAAAAACGAAAGGTGGATAAATATGAAATTGTCTCTGAGAATATAAAGGAAGAGGAGGGGGATTCTCATATAAAAGAAAGTCAGCTCGATCATTTTTATAAGGCTGTTCAGAAACTGGAAAAAATCGATAAAGCAATTATTTTTTATCAACTCGAAGGGTTTTCGCATAAGGAAATTGGAGATAACCTAGGGATATCAGAAGGGAATGCAAGAGTGAAATTAAATAGAGCAAAAGAAAAATTAAAAGAAATAATTAAAAAGCAGGGATATGGATTTTAACGATATACAAAACGCTTGGAACAATGAAAAGACGGACAATGTAGCGCTTCCAAGTAATTTAGAAAAAATACAAACGGCCAATACACCGTTGGATAAGATTAAGAAAAATCTTAAAAATGAATTCATTTATCAAATCGTATCGATAATTTTTGTTGGATTCGCACCTTTTATCTATCATTTTGAGGCGAAAATGGTGACCCCTTTTTATTTGCTTTTTAGCATATTTGTGGCAGTTTGTATTTATTATTTAGTCAAATTGTATTTGTTTTATAAGAGGCTCAATGCGATTACGTTGAAAACAAAAGACAGTTTGTATGAGACCTATTTTGATGTGCGATTGAATATGGAGTTGTATAAGACTTTTGGGTTTGCTTTAACGCCTTTTGTTATTTTGTTCTTACTGGGGTATTTGTATACAAAGTTTTCGATGAAGCCTAATTTTCAAATAGTTGACTTTACGGATTCGCAATTATTTAGTTTGTTCACTGTAATTATTTGTTCTATTTTATTTATGGGAGTTGCCTTAGAATGGTGGGTATATCATTTTTATGGAAAATATGCCAAAGAAATCAAGAAAGTTATTGACGAGCTAAGAGAAGAATAATGAAACAACAAACCCATCCTAGCGATGGGTTTTGTTTTTATTGGTATTTTTGCCTGACGAGTCTCTTATCGAAGACGATTGTCCAAAAAGATAGGTAGCAATAGAGCATGTGAAAAATCCGTGACGCGCTCTTAGATTAGTTTTAAGCACGGTTAATCAATTATGAAAATATTTATAACTGGAATTTCAACGGATGTGGGCAAAACCATCACTTCGGCAATCGTTGTGGAAGCTTTAGAGGCAGATTATTGGAAGCCTATTCAAGCGGGTGATTTGGATCATTCTGATAGTCATAAAATACGATCGAAAGTATCCAATACGAAAACGCATATCTTCGAGAATAGCTACCAATTTCAAACGCCAGCAAGTCCACATTTAGCGGCAGAAATAGATGGGATTACCATTGATTTAAAACAGATTTTGGAGCCACAGACTAGCAATCATCTGGTGATCGAAGGAGCAGGAGGGATTTTTGTTCCACTAAATGAAAAAGATTTAATTGTCGATTTAATTAAGCCCGATTATAAAGTGATTGTGGTCTCTAGACATTATTTAGGAAGTATCAATCATACACTGCTAACGATAGAATCGATTCAAAATCGGGGCTTTGAAGTGGCTGGGATTGTTTTTAGTGGAGATGAAAATAAAGCAACGGAAAGTCTTATTCTCAATAAAACAGGTATTAGTTGTATTGGAAGAATTGATCAAGAGCCTTATTTTGATCAAAATGTAATTCGGGAATATGCCGATTTGTTTAGAGATAAGCTATTGGCTTTAGCAACATCAAAAAAATAGTATCATTAATCTGAAATGTAATTTCCATGACCTTAACTGAAAAAGACGCTCAATACCTTTGGCATCCCTATACACAACACAAAACATCGCAAACACCAATCGCCATTGCTAGGGGTGAAGGGGCTTTGCTTTGGGATGAAAATGGGAAAGAATATATAGACGCCATTGCTTCATGGTGGGTCAACCCTTTTGGGCATAGTAATCGCTTTATTGCGGATGCCATTTATAAGCAGTTGACCACATTAGAGCATGTTTTGTTTGGTGGTTTTACGCATGAACCTGCTATAAAAGTAGCAGAGAAATTAATAGCAATTTTGCCTAAAAACCAACAGAAAATTTTCTTTTCGGATAATGGTTCCACGGCGGTTGAAGTTGCTATAAAAGTGGCTTTACAGTATTTTTTCAACAAAGAGGAAAAGCGAACCACTATAGTCGCTTTTGAAAATGCTTTTCACGGGGATACTTTTGCGGCCATGGCAGCCAGCGGTATTTCCTTTTATACGCAAGCTTTTCAAGGGATGTTTATTGATGTGGTAAGGATTCCTGTACCGGTAAAAGGTCACGAGCAAGAAAGTTTTAATGCTTTGAAAGAAGTGATATTGAATCATCATTGTGCCGGTTTTATATTTGAGCCCTTGGTACAAGGAGCTGCTGGAATGGTCATGTACGAGCCAGAGGCTTTGGAGCAATTGATGCAAATTTGTAAAGAAAATGGCGTTTTGACCATAGCTGATGAAGTTATGACAGGTTTCGGTAAAACAGGAAAAACTTTCGCAATGGATTATGTATCAGCTGAGCCCGACATGATTTGTTTGTCGAAAGCTTTGACAGGTGGTACTATTCCCATGGCGATCACTACTTTTACTCAGACTATTTTTGATGCTTTTTATGATGACGATATTAATAAAGCCTTATTTCATGGGCATACTTTTACCGCTAATCCAACAGGTTGCGCGGCAGCTTTAGCCAGTATCGATTTATTGCAGACACAGGAAATGCAAGACAATATTCAGCGAATCAATAGTGGTCATCTGGCTTTTCAAAAGAAAATAGAAACGCATCCAAAAGTGGTTACGACAAGAGTCTTGGGGGTTATTTTTGCGGTTGAAATTAAGTCAGACTCGGCGGAAAGTTATTATGGGTCAATGCGAACGAAGCTTTATAATTTCTTTATTGAAAATGGTGTGGTTTTACGTCCTGTGGGTAATATAGTGTATATTTTGCCGCCTTACATTATGAGTGACCAGCAGCTTCAAAAAGTATATGCTACTATTGAGGAAGCCATTGAAATGGTGTGATTGGTGATCTAAGAGTGGTAGTACTGGAATGGTTGATTTACTACTCTTCTCCTTTTTCTAAAGAGCCTACTTTTTCGTAAACTAAATTGCTTTCATAGCCTCTGCGTAACATATAGTCACAGAATTTTTTTCTCTTTTTTAAGACATTTTTTTCTTGAAGACTTTCCCAGGCTCTGTCTGCAAGTTGTTCAAAGGTAGCTTCGTATTCTTCTGCTGTAATTTCTTTTAGGGCAAGAGTAATATTGGTTGAAGAAATTTGTTTGGCTTTGAGTTCATTGGTGATTCTGATTTTTCCCCAATGTTTGATTCTGTGTTTACCTCTAGCAAAACTGCAGGCAAAACGAGTTTCATTTAAAAAACCACCTTCAATTAGCTGAACAACAACAGCATCTATCTCGTCTGTTGTCATTTTTAGACTGTAAAGTTTGGAAATTACTTCAGCGTGACAACGTTCTTGATACGCACAAAAGTGTTCTAGTTTTTGTAAAGCTTCTTTTGGTGTACAAGTTGTATTCATTAGGTTCTTTTTCTTTTTGAGAATTAAGCTCAAAAATAGTTATTAAGGAGCGAATACTTGAATTTTTGTGAAGAAAAAGAGAAACCGAGTGCTATAGTGTTGTGAGGGGCATTCTCACTTAAAGGCATTTTCTAATTTTTGATGGGTGTTGTAAATGGCTTTTTCGTTTTTGTAATCAATCCATTTTTGACCTTTAAATTTGCGCATCATAATGTCAAAGTTCCGCATGATAAAAACATTGTATACCGCTTTTGATAAATGGGTGATGTTTTGAGGAAAGGCGCGTAGACTCATGGAGAATCCAGGGGTTAGATATTTCATATAGTGCCAGTAGCCTTCTGGCATGTATAACATTTCTCCATGTTTTAGATTGGTGATGTAACCTTGTGCATTTTTAAGAGCAGGCCATTTTTCATAGTCGGGATTGTCAAAATCGATATCTTCTCTTGAGATTAAGGAATGGGGCACTTTGTACATGTATTTTGACTGATCAGGAGCGAAAATCATGCATTGTTTTTCACCATGAAAATGGAAATGCAAAATATTGGAGTAATCGATATCATAATGCATGAATACTTTTGAATTTTCTCCACCAAAAAATAGCATGGGCATTTGTTTGACTAATTTTAAGCCAATTTCAGGCCATAGGAAGTCGTTTTTTAATGAAGGGATGTCTTTCATTAAATTGTAGAGAAAAATGCGGTAATTGGTAGGTTTTGACTCTAGAAGATCGATATAATCGCTCATTTTCATTTGAGTGTGGGCTTCATTGAAGCCATCTTCATGGTGTACGGGTCTATTATCGTATAAAGGAACGATAGTATCGCCAGCGATGTCTCTAATGTAGGATAATTTCCATTTATGATAAGCGGGCCAATCTTCGGTTAGCTCTTCAATGACAACTGGAATTTGATTTTTTACATATTGGGAAATAAAATCAGATTTTGAGATTTTTTTTACCCTTTGGATTTGTGTTAACTTCATCTCTTTAAATAAAAAATTGCTTCTGACACTAAGTCAAAAGCAATTTAGAAATATTTATCGAGATTTATGAGATCTTTTTCTTAATTTTTTACTTTGCCAGAAGCCTCACGGCTTCTGTTGAAGGTAGGTTTAAGACGCAACCATTTGGAGCTTGTCTTATCAAAAAAGCACTAAAAAATAGGTGAAATAAGTGCAGTAATGTTAGAGCGCTTAAAGTGTAGTTATCGGTTAAAAATTAATCGGCTATATATTTGTTATTCCAATACAGCATCATCATTAAGGTGACAATTACCGAAGAAGCAATTCCTTCAAATAATAAACAAATGCAATAGGTCGGTACCGAAGGGTTACCTCCAAACATAAAGGTGCGTGATAATGTTTGTACATAGGCATCTCCACCTCTTGCGTAACTATAAACGAGTAATCCAAAGACACTCATCGCGACACCTACCACTGAAGTGGTCATGGCGGACACAGCATTGGAAACAAAATTAGTTTCTCCTTCCTTCAAGTTCATTTTCATTGTTTTATTGACACCATAAAAGATGAAAAATACATTAAAGACACGTAAGTAGAACAAATGAGCTAAACCTAGTACGTTCATCAATAAAAAATAAATGCCTATTCCGAGGAATATCAAAAAACCATTGGTTATTTCTTTTGGTAGTTTCATGGTGGTCATTTTTAAAGAAGTTAATAGTAAATATTTGAGAAACAGAGTTCTATATCAAATTTACTAAAAAAATAAATGCGACGTTTTAAAAAGAGGAAAAAGTATTTCTTTGAGAATTCAGGCCGAGAGTGCTGATCAATGAAGCCGTTTCACAGCCTTAGTTCGATATAAGATGCGGTGGAGCTTGATCTGGTTATGGTATCCAAATCGTATTGTTTTAAGATACGAAAGTTTTGTTGCTCTTGTGATAGGGGAAGTGAGAGCTTGTCTATGGAATTTAAATGCTTTTTTAAGACTGACTTAAAAAAGCGAAAGCCTCTTTCTTGTCTTGATGTAATTGAGCTGTAAGCAAATCAACGGAGCCAAATTTTTGTTCCTCACGAAGGAATTGCAATAAGGAAACTTGAATTTTTTGGCCATAAATGTCAGTGTCAAAATCAAAAAGATTGACTTCAATGGTTTGCTGTTGTCCGTTTACAGTTGGGTTAAACCCAATGTTCATCATTCCGAAAACCTCTTTTTGACCAATTAGGGCTTTCACTACGTAAACGCCATTTCTAGGGATTAATTTGTAGTCTTCTTCAATTTTGATATTCGCTGTTGGGAAACCGATGGTTCTGCCTAATTGTTTTCCTTTTACAACTTCACCACTTAAAAAGTAAGGGTAGCCTAGATAATCGTTGGCTAAAGCCATATTTCCTTCATTTAAGGCTTTCCTAATCTTGGTGGAACTTACCGATACGTCTTGAATTTCTTGTGCTGAAATTTGTTCAACCTCAAAGCCATACTCTTGACCAAAAGCGATCAAATCATCAATATTGGCGGTTCTGTTTCTTCCAAAGCGATGGTCGTGACCAATAATTATTTTCTGAATATGAAATTGATCTACTAAAATAGTGCGAACGAATTCTTCGGCGGTTAATCTGGAGAAGCTTTCGTTAAATGGATGAATAACAAGGTTTTCAATTCCAGTTGCTTCCAGTAGTTTTGATTTTTCGGCAATAGTATTTAAAAGTTTTATTTCTGATTTTTCTTGCAAAACCATTCGGGGATGCGGGAAAAAAGTCAATACCAAACTTTCGTATTTTCCGTCCTGTGTGTTTTGAGTAATTCGTTCTAGAATTTTCTTATGACCAATATGTACGCCGTCAAAGGTGCCAAGAGTTAAAATGGTTTTCTTGGTAGACTGGAAATCGTTTATAGAATGAAAGAGCTTCAAAACAAATAATTTAAGATGTTGCAAATTTATACTATCTATTTTAAATTTTGTACTACGTTATATTGATTTTTTGATGATTTTTTGTTTCTTTTTAGGGAATGCGGACAAGTTGTCGACTAATAAGCAATAAATGGGGTGGATGTGTAAGGTTTTAATTTAATTGCTTTAAATTTGATTTCTTAAATGGCTGCAACTATGAGAAAACATTTATTTTTTTTATTTTTTATCTTTTGTTACGGCAGTACGTATGCTCAAAATGATGATTTGTGGCAAAAAATCAGTGTAAGTTCAAGTCTAAACAGAACAAGAGAAGCTCCGGAATCCATGGGTTTAAATTATAAGCTCAATTCAACTATTTTAAAGACCAAGCTTTTTAAGGCAACTAATAAAGGGTTAGAAAAGA
The DNA here is from genome assembly GCF_059882335.1 of Flavobacterium sp. OHVDL-2026-0007. NCBI lineage: Bacteria > Pseudomonadati > Bacteroidota > Flavobacteriia > Flavobacteriales > Flavobacteriaceae > Flavobacterium > Flavobacterium sp. OHVDL-2026-0007. The sequence goes on along the minus strand of NZ_CM187612.1, from coordinate 3,081,171 downwards.
GCAGTTCAGAAATTACAATTCCAAATTCAACGGGTGTTTTAGAACGATTTACTGTGTGGGAATCCTCTAATTTTGACCCTCAATTGCAGGCAAAACATCCTGAAATTAGAGCCTATGTAGGGGTTGGTCTTGATGATAAAAGTGCGAAAATTTATTTTAGTGTGGCGCCAATTGGAATACAAACAATGGTGCAGCGAATCGATAAGGCTACTGAATTTATTGAGCAAGACGCTGATGATAAAACAGTATATAGGTTATTGGTTAAAAATAATTCAGCGTCTAAGATGCTACTGGATTGTCAAACAACAGAGCTACTGGTAAATAAAAGCACGGCCAGAACTGCAAAATTAAGCTCTAGTTCAAAAGTTTTTAAAACCCTACGTTTAGCCCTGTCTTGTACAGGGGAGTATACGGCCTTTTATGGAGGCACTAAAGCGGGGGCATTAGCAGGAATGAATGCAACTTTGGCACGGGTAAATGGTGTTTTAGGTAACGATTTGGCAGTGAGGTTGCTTTTAATTGATAATACGGAGGATGTAATTTACACTGATGCTGCAACGGATCCGTATGCTGATGCTGCAACAGGAGTGCAAGGAAAATGGAATACCGAAGTGCAAGCAACCTTGACTAGTGTAATCGGAGAAGGGAATTATGATATAGGGCATTTATTTGGCGCTTCAGGTGGGGGTGGAAATGCAGGTTGTATTGGTTGCGTTTGCACAAGTCCAACGACATCAAATCCTTTAGGGAAAGGAAGTGCTTATACTTCACCTTCTGATGGAAAGCCGCAAGGTGATAATTTTGATGTTGATTTTGTGGTTCATGAAATAGGGCACCAATTAGGGGCTACTCATACCTTTTCATATGATGCAGAGGCTGGGTCAAGTCCAACGCATGTAGAGCCTGGTAGTGGTTCTACCGTAATGGGTTACGCTGGAATAACAGATGATTTTGACGTTCAAGAAAACTCGGACGATTATTTTGCTTATGTTAGTATTGCCCAAATTCAGAATAACCTAGCTACAAAAAGTTGTCCCGTTAGTACCGCCATAGGCAATAATCCACCCATAGTTGATGCTGGAATCGACTATACGATCCCTATTAGTACGCCTTTTGTTTTAAAAGGGAGCGGTTCTGACACAGAGGGGGATGCGATTACATACAATTGGGAGCAAAATGACAGTGCAAAGACGACTTCAGGATCAAACAGTATTGCTTATCCGACAAAACCAGATGGTCCATTGTTTAGATCTATAGTGCCAAGTAGTTCATCGATTCGGTATATGCCTAGTTTGAATACGGTGCTTCAAAATAAATTAACGAGCAAATGGGAGTCTGTTTCATCCATCGGTAGAACATTGCATTTTACGTTAACAGGAAGGGATAATGCCGCGCAAGGAACGGCGCAAACCAGCACGGATGATATGGTAGTGAATGTAACGGCCAATGCAGGTCCCTTTACCGTTACTTCCCATAATGGGGATGATATAAGTTGGGGACAAGGACGCAGTGAGATCGTGACTTGGACTGTGAATAAAACGAATACTTTACAGGGGTCTTCATCGGTGAACATTAAATTGTCTACCGATGGAGGGTTGAGTTTTCCTATTGTTTTAGCGTCCAATACGCCCAATGACGGTATTGAGGTGGTTGCAATGCCCACCACTGTGCCTGCATCAAAAGAGTGTAGGATTTTGATTGAGCCAACAGCTAATATATATTATGCGATTAATCCGAAGGCTTTTGCAGTAGGCTATATCGCTCAAACGAGCTGTAATTCGTACAGTTTTGGGAGTTCTTTTGCTATTGCTGAAGCTTCAGATTTTACGACAAAAAGCATAGTAGTACCTGAAACAACTGGAACGGTTTCAGATGTCAATGTTTCGCTGAATGTGACCCATGCGAGATTCGGTGATTTAGAAATTGAAATGGTAAGTCCCAAAGGAACTGTAGTACAGTTGTTTAATAGAGGTTGTTCGCGTACCAATTCGACATTAGCCCTTCAATTTGATGATCAGGGAGTTAATTTGCAATGTGATAAAACGACAGAACAAATTGTGATTCCCGTTGATGTATTGAGTGCTTTTACTGGAGAAAATGCACAGGGAACCTGGGTGTTAAGAGTTCGTGATGCTGTTGCGGGAAATTCCGGAACGATTAATACTGCTTCTATAAATATTTGTAGTCAGGTTTTTACTTTGGGAAATAGAGATATTGAGGATATAGACTTCGCACTCTATCCAAATCCGAATAAAGGTCAGTTTACTGTTCGCTTTGAAGGTCAGGGAACTACTGGGATTCAAGTTTCAGTGTATGATGTTTTAGGTAAAAGTGTTTATGCCAATACTTTTGAAAGTGCCTCTCATTTTAAACAAAATATTCAATTACCAAATGCATCCTCAGGACTTTATCTGATCAAAGTGGTAGATGGAAATAGAAAGACAGTTAAGAAAATTGTGATTAATTAAATTTCCAAATAGCGCTTTTAAAAGTGTGTGTAAGGATTTTAAAAGTGAAAGCTATTGTTTTTGTTGGGATGTACTTGGGCTAAAGGGTAGCTTTTTTGACATGTTTTAAGCAGAAAATCGGGAGCTTAGATAATTTTTCAGTGCGTAAATCGGGAGGTTAGCGGATGCTAATTTTTGAAAAAAAGGGTCTAAATTTTGAATTAAATACAAACAGAGAGATTTTAGTTACAAAAACAAGGAAATCAATGCTTCAATCTTTGTGATTTTTCTTTTTTTTAAAGGTACTTTTTATATTTTTGCAGTACTATGGCAAAACAAGAAGATATATTTAAGAATGTGGTTTCGCACGCAAAAGAGTACGGATTTATTTTTCCGTCAAGCGAAGTATACGATGGATTGAGTGCAGTGTATGATTATGCACAAAATGGTGTCGAGTTGAAAAAGAACATCCGTGAATATTGGTGGAAATCAATGGTTCAGATGAATGAGAATATTGTGGGCTTAGATGCTGCAATATTAATGCATCCAACAACTTGGAAAGCTTCAGGCCACGTTGATGCTTTCAATGATCCATTAATTGACAATAAAGATTCCAAAAGAAGATATAGAGCTGATGTTTTAATTGAAGATTATGCTGAAAAGCTAAATCAAAAAGCAATTAAAGAAATTGAGAAAGCAAGAGCTCGTTTTGGTGATGCTTTTAACGAACAAGAATTTGTTACGACAAATGCTCGTGTAGTTGAATATAAAGCAAAAGAAAGAGAGATTTTAGAACGTATGGCTCGATCTTTAGGAAATGAAGATTTAGCAGATGTAAAAGCATTAATAGAAGAGTTAGAAATTGCTGATCCTGAAACAGGATCTAGAAACTGGACAGAAGTACGTCAATTTAATTTGATGTTCGGAACTAAACTAGGAGCTTCTGCAGATACTGCAATGGATTTATATTTAAGACCAGAAACAGCTCAGGGTATTTTTGTGAATTTCCTTAATGTTCAAAAGTCGGGTCGTATGAAGATTCCTTTTGGAATTGCTCAAACGGGTAAGGCGTTTAGAAATGAAATTGTGGCAAGACAATTTATTTTCCGTATGCGTGAATTCGAACAAATGGAAATGCAATTTTTTGTGCGTCCAGGAGAAGAAATGCAGTCGTATGAATACTGGAAAGAAACGCGTTTAAAATGGCACTTATCTTTAGGGTTAGGAAAACAAAATTACCGTTTTCACGATCACGAAAAATTAGCGCACTATGCTAACGCTGCTGCGGATATTGAGTTTAATTTTCCTTTTGGATTCAAAGAATTAGAAGGAATTCACTCTCGTACAGATTTCGACTTAAAAGCACACGAAAAATTTTCAGGTAGAAAATTGCAATATTTTGATCCTGAATTGAATGAAAACTATGTGCCATATGTAGTAGAAACTTCAGTTGGTTTAGATCGTATGTTCTTAGCTGTTTTCGCAACGTCATTACAAGAAGAAACTCTTGAAGATGGTTCGACACGAACAGTTCTAAAATTACCTTCAGTTTTGGCACCAACTAAAGCAGCTATTTTACCGTTGGTTAAAAAAGATGGATTGCCAGATATCGCTAAAAAAATCATTGAAGATTTAAAATGGGATTTCAATGTGGCGTATGATGAAAAAGATGCTGTTGGTCGTCGTTATAGAAGACAGGACGCTCTTGGAACTCCATTTTGTATTACCGTAGATCATCAAACAATTGAAGATGAAACGGTAACTATTCGTCATAGAGACACCATGAAACAAGATCGAGTAAAAATTACTGAGTTAAGAGCGATTATCGAAAACGAAGTTTCGATGAAAAACTGGTTAATGAAAATGTAATTTTTAAAAATTATATTCTGAAAATCCCAAATTCTATACTAGAGTTTGGGATTTTTTAATTTTAAATAGCGTAGTTTGTGGGATATTCTTGTGTTTCATCTTTAGGGGTTAACATTTTTAGGAATGTATTAATAAAGAAATATTTGGGTAAACAACATGTTTATTTTTATTTTCGTAGTATCTAAAAAAAAAACATTTTTTCAGAAGTATTATGGGAACTAAAGTGATAGTTGTCGGTGGTTCAAGAAAAATCAACATAAACTAGTATTGGGAACGTATTCGTATATTATTATTGATGATCATGCTGAAAGTATTTTGAGAACCAAGGCAACTGCTGAGGGTTTTCCAGAATTAACTTTTGTAGCATCAGCTACGAATTATCAAAAAGGTTTGCAGTTGGTTTTAGAACGCAGACCTGCACTTGTTTTTTTAGAAATTGATCCCGATGATCTATCCAGTAATTTATCGTTTTCTTTTATTAGTGAATTACATCGGTATCTGGCTGTTATACCCAGGATAATTGTTACGACCTCTAAAAAAGATTTTGCTTTTGAAGCGATTCAATATGGCGTTTTTGATTATTTAGTAAAACCAGTGTTGGAGATTGATTTACTTAAATTGGTTCTGAAACTCGATAAAACTATTTTAGAAACAAAAGTTATTGAAACCAGAGCCAAGATCACTACTTCAATGGCTGCAGAGACAATTATAGGACAAGTTGTCGAAAAGCCGCTTGTACTATGTGTTAAATCATATGGGGACTATCGATATATCGATGTTGCCGAAATTTCTTATTTTCAAGCGGATAATAATTCGACTGACATTTATTTGAATTCGGGTGAAATGGTAACCGCTTTCAAAACATTAAAGCATTTTGCTAGTATTTTATCACATCCATTTGTTCGAATTCACAACAGTTATATAATTAATCAGAATTATATTTCGAGGATTCATAACGGAAACTCAGTTTGTTACATCAAAAACTCTTCGAAAAAGATTCCTTTTTCTAAAACCTATAAATCAAATGTCGATTTAATTATCGCTGATTTTGCTGCAGGAAATTATTTAGAAGTCTAAAAATTAAGTATTTACATTGATTTGATATCCATTGGCTACCAATTGGGTATGTTCTACCATAAACCCTGTTTTAGGTATGAATTTTTTTAGATTGTGGTGTTAGTTTTGTCTTGTGATTCGCAGTAAACGATCACCTAAAAACAAAAAAAAAGTCAAATATTTAATACCCCAAATCATGAAAAAATCAGCTTTAATATTCGGAATATTTTCTTTAGTAATGGTAGCAACTTCATTTACTACACCAGATACAGTAACTTCATTAAATTCAGATAATAAGAGCATCGCTAGCGTACTTGGAGATGGATCAGGTGGGTCAACAGGAGGTACAAGAAAACTTGATGTTATGGGAGACGGATCAGGTGGGTCAACAGGAGGTACAAGAAAACTTGATGTTATGGGAGATGGATCAGGTGGATCAACAGGAGGTACAAGAAAACTTGATTTTTATGGAGATGGATCAGGTGGATCAACAGGAGGTACAAGAAAATTAGATTAATTTGAAGCTAATTAACCGGTATCATGAGCTAAAAACAGTTTCGAAATGACCGTGTTGAAAAGTCTTTTGGTGAAGGAAAATTATAGGGTAAACCTCTATGTTTAAATAGTATTTAGGCTGTCAATTATTGGCAGCCTTTTTTTGTGTCTATAGTTTTAGTATTTTTGATGAAACTCAAGCCACAAATTGAAAAGTAAATTTCCTATAATATTGTTTTTAGTATTGGTTTTGTTGGGCTGTACCAAGGAAATTAAGTCAGAAAGGAGTCTAAATTCTTCTGAAGATAGTCTTCCTGTATATCTATCGTTGGCAAATGACCTAAGCCTTCCTTTAAACTTTAAACAAAATTACAATCAAAAAGCTTTGGCGGTAATCCTAAGTCAAAAGGATGATTCGCTTAATAAAGTAAATCTTTTTAAAGTGGCCAATCGTTATTATAATATGAGCGATTGGAAAGCCTATTTGCAAACTACCAAATTAATTTTAGAGCGATCAAAAGCGAGTAATGATTCAGTTAATGCGGCTAAAGCCTATACCTATTTGGGCGATTATTATGTGTCGCAGTCTATTTCAGATAGTGCCTTTATGAGTTATTTTAAAGCGGAAAAGTTTTATTTGCGTATAAATGATAATTATAATTTAGCAAAAACATTTTTAAGTAAGGCAAGTCTTCAATATAATGAAGGTGATTTTTTTGAAAGTGAGATTGCTGTTTTTAAAGCATTAAGCGCTTTGAAAAAAAAGAAAAATGTAAATAATCTTTTTTTTGAATGTTATAATCTTTTAGGGATATTATACAATGAGAGGGAAGAATTTACTAAAGCTTTAGAGTTTCAAAAAAAATCTTTGGCTATTTTGGAAGATAAATCCATATCACTGGAGCTTCAGTATAAAGCAGAAGCTTTAAATAATATAGGGTTTATTTATAGAAATATGCATAATTATAAACAGGCTAAATATTTTTTTGAAAAAGGACTCAAGCAAGAAAATTTATTCGAACAAAGGGCTACATTGTACGCTATACTATTGGATAATTTGGCCTATGCTAAGTTTAAGCTAAACGAAACGGATAAACTGCCTGATTTGTTTTTTCGCTCTCTACGAATTAGAGATAGTTTAGGGTTGAAGACAGCAGTAGTGACAAGTAAGATTCATTTGTCTGAATATTATGCTTCAAGGAAAGATACCTTAAAGGCGGTTAAATATGTTAAGCAAGCGCTTAATGCCTCTCGTACCTCAGGTAAAGTAGTAAGTACATTAGAAGCATTAAAGCATATAGCTCTTGTAGATCCTGAGAATGCGTCTAAATATTCTAAAGAATATATTCAGTTGAATGATAGAATGCTGAAAGCGGAGAGAAAAATGGGAGAAAAGTTTTCTCGTATAGAGTATGAAACCAATGAAATAAAGGATCAAAATTCGAATTTGCAAGAAAAAAACAAAACCTTAGTGTATGTTTTTAGTATCTGTACTTTGGTGGGTTTGTTTTTTTATATGTATAAAACACAACAGGCAAAAAATAGAGAGTTGCTTTTTAAACAGCAACAGCAGATAGCCAATGAAGATATTTATAATTTGATGATTTCACAGCAGAATGATATCGAGCTAACGCGTATTAAAGAGAAGAAAAAAGTAGCTCAGGAATTACATGATGGGGTATTGGGTAGGATGTTTGGGGTGCGAATAAGTTTGGATAGTTTAGATAAAATCGATGAGGTGCATGCAGCATCAAAACGAAAAAAATATTTAACCGAACTTAAAAACATCGAAGAAGATATACGTGAAATTTCCCATGACTTAAATAGAGAGAAATCGGATTTAATTAATAATTTTGTGGCGATTTTAAATAAACTATTTGAGGATCAGCAAAATATTTATGAGTCAAAGTTGGTTACCTCTTTTGACCCTCAGATTAAGTGGGGATTAGTAAGTAATACCGTTAAAATTAATTTATATAGAATTATTCAAGAAGCACTCCAGAATTGCAATAAGTATGCGAAAGCTAACCGTATTACAGTGGAATTTAAGAGTGAAATAAATCATTTGATTTTGTCTATTTCTGATGATGGTGTTGGATTTGATACTAAGAGAACTAAGAATGGTATCGGATTACATAATATTCATTACAGAGCTGCGGAATGTAAAGGTACTGTTACTTTGAAATCAGGTAAAGGAGAAGGAACCCATTTGATAATTAAAGTCCCTATAGATCAAAAAATAAACCTACATAATAATGACAATTGACGTAAATGCCTCGTTTTCGCGATTAATTAAACAAAATGTTTTAATTGTTGATGACCATCCTTTTATTATTGAAGGCTATAAAAATGCGATAACGCGCTACAATCCCAAGAAGTATGAGTTCCTTATTTCGCAAGCTCATGATTGTAAGTCAGGGTATGATTTAATTCAAAACAGTGATACTCCAGATTTTGATGTGGCTTTTTTAGATATTAGCATGCCTGCCTATGAGGAAAAAGATATTTTTTCTGGTGAAGATTTGGCTAAATTGATCCTTAAAAAAATGCCGAATTGTAAAATTATTTTACTGACGATGTTTACGGAGTTGTTGAAAATAAAAACGATTATTAGAACGATAAATCCCAATGGTTTAATTATTAAAAACGATCTTACTTTTGATGAGTTGCTCTTTGCGTTCGATAAAGTGATGAAAAGTGATCGCTATTATAGTCAATCGGTTCAAAAAATGTTAAATCAATCTGCTCACAATTCGATAGAAATTGATGAGTTTGACAAACAGATTTTGTTTCATTTATCAAAGGGAACCGCTACAGATGAGATGCCGCATTATATTCCGATATCGTTAAACGCCATCGAAAAGCGAAAAGTCAACCTAAAGGAATTACTTAGAGTTAAATCAGGTTTAGATGAAGAATTGGTGAAGGAAGCCAAGAGTAAAGGTCTTTTCTAGAACGATAACAAAACAAAAAACGACATCAGCTGATGTCGTTTTTTAGTACTGTAAAAATGGAGATTACTCACTTAGAGCATCCCAACCTCGTGCTTTTAAAGCAATTTTTGTGTTGGCGCGCGTTACTAAATGAATTCCTTCTGCTTCTTCTGCCATATGACCGATAACGGAGAAGTTAGGGTTTCCTTTTATTTTGTCGAAGTCATTAATGTCAATGGTGAAAAGTAATTCATAATCTTCTCCACCGTTGATCGCTACTGTAGTGCTATCAATATTGAATTCTTCACAAGTTGAAATGAACTGAGGATCTAAAGGAAGTTTGTCTTCGTATAAATTACATCCTACTTTTGATTGTTTACACAGATGAATAATCTCTGATGATAACCCGTCTGAGATGTCAATCATCGATGTTGGTTTTATTTCAAGGGCATGTAATAGCGTGCGAACATCTTTACGTGCTTCAGGTTTTAACTGACGCTCGATTAGATAGCTGTACATATCAAGGTCTGGTTGGCTATTTGGATTGACCTGAAAAACTTGCTTTTCACGTTCTAAAACCTGTAACCCCATATAAGCGGCTCCGATATCTCCTGTAACAACTAGTAAATCAGTTTGTTTGGCGCCATTTCTATAAACAATTTCGTCTTGATCAGCTTGACCAATAGCTGTAATGCTGATAATTAAACCTTTTTGTGATGAGGTGGTATCGCCACCAATAACATCCACCTTGTATTCTTTTGCAGCATGTGTAATGCCTTCAAATAGTTCTTCTAGGGCTTCCAGTGGGAAACGATTAGAAACGGCTACAGAGACGGTTATTTGCGTTGGTTTGGCGTTCATTGCACAAATGTCCGATAGGTTGACCACGACCGCTTTGTAACCTAAATGTTTTAAGGGCATATAGGCCAAATCAAAATGGACGCCTTCTATCAATAAATCGGTAGAAATAACGGCCTTTTTAGTTGAAAAATCTAGAACTGCTGCGTCATCTCCAATGCTTTTCAAGGTTGATTCTTGTGTAACATCAAAATTTTTGGTTAAATGCTCAATAAGGCCAAACTCACCTAATTGTGCTATACTGGTACGTTGAGGATTTTTATCTTCTATCATTTTTTCTAAGTTCCATGTTTTTAAGTGGCAAAGGTACAAAGTTGTGAAGGTTTTGTCTAATTTTAATCACATGTTCTCTGTAAAGGTGCATATCGCACTTAAAAAAAAGTTTTATAAAAGAAAATCTGCTGACAAAGGGTTGTCACTACTCCTGTTTACTTTTGAAGTATTAAAAATAAAATTTTAAATTATGAAAACATTAGCAGCGCAAGTAATCACTCCAGAAGATTTGTTGATCCATTGGCAAGGGCATCGTGCTCTCACGCGTCGTGTGATTGAAACTTTTCCCGAAAAAGATTTTTTTGAATTCTCAATCGGAGGAATGCGACCTTTTTCTAAATTAGTAGATGAACTTTTAGGTATAGCCGTTCCTGCTCTTAAAGGTATTGTCAATAAGGATGTTCAGCCTTATACAGAAGCAACTGAAAAATTGATTTTTAAACAACAGTACCTTGAAAAATGGGATGAAGCTACTTTGGAAATCAATCAATATTGGGCGCAGTTGGCTATCGAGGATTTTAATGAAACATTTAATCTTTTCGGCCAGTACGAATTCCCGGTAATTCAGAATATTTTATACTTTGTGGACAATGAAGTACATCACCGCGGTCAAGGATATGTATATTTGAGAGCTTTGGGAATCGAACCACCCTTTTTCTGGGAAAGATAGTTTTTGAGAATCTCTATGAAAAAATACCTAAAGGCGGGCTGTCGTGTTTAGGTATTTTTTTTTATAATAGCCTTTTTCTGTTGAGGTCAAGTAATGCTAAAGTACGTGTTTTTAGGCTTTCGGGTTCTAGTATGGTGGCGTAATCTCCAAACATTAAAAACCATCGCGGAAATGCTTCTTCGATGTCTCTTGACATAAAGGTCATTTCTATTGATCCGTCCCTTTCTTTTTCAGAAACATAGCCGTGGTAGTTTCTTTCATAGGAGAGGTATCGTGCAATTTTTTTGTCAATTAGAATCCGAACTTTCGTAGTGGGGATCGTCTCTGTTTTTTTTAAATAGGTTTCTAATGAATCGTGCTGAATTGTGAAATCGAATTCTGTTTTTAGAAGCGCATGAATTCGATCGGTTCTAAATTGACGATAATCTTTTCGTAAATGACAGTAGCCTAAAAAATACCAGTTGTTATGGTCATGAAAAACACCAACAGGTTCAATGTTTCTGGTGCTTGGTTGGTCCGCTTCTAGGGTTTTGTAGGTTAATAGAATTTGTTTTTTCTCTGCAATGCTTTCAAAAAGTAAAGACAAAGTATTGGGAGATTTATCGTGAAACAAAGGTTCGCCTGTCTGCATCAGCACTCTTGATTCTATGTTGGAAAGCCAGTCCTTATCCGTGCTTTTTAAAACGGATTTTAGTTTGTACATGGCTGAAGTATAGTGAGACCCGAGAGAGGGATCTGTGAATTTCTGCATGAGTTTTTCGGCGGCGATGAAACTACCTACTTCTTCGCGAGTAAACATCACGGGAGGCAATCTATAATCCTCCATTAAGGCATACCCAACTCCAGCTTCGCTATAGATGGGTACACCAGAAGCTTCTAGGGTACGAATATCTCGATAGATGGTTCTTAAGCTGACTTCAAATCGCTGGGCTAATTCCTGTGCTTTTACAATTTTCTTAGATTGTAATTGAATAAGGATGGCGACAATTCGATCAAATCGTTTTGGTGTTTCGTCAAGCATTTTTATGAGGTTCTTAGAATCAAAGATACAAAAGTCATCAGTTTTTAATTAAAAGCTGTGGACAGAATCCAAACAAAAAACCCGGCAACTTTTCGTTGTCGGGTTTTGTTTTACTACTTTATATCGTCTTTCTCTAGGAGAAAAGATTAGTCGTTTAATTTAAGTACAGCCATAAAAGCTTCTTGAGGAATCTCTACGTTTCCTACTTGTCTCATACGTTTTTTACCTTTTTTCTGTTTTTCAAGAAGTTTACGCTTACGCGAAATATCTCCTCCGTAACATTTTGCGGTAACGTCTTTACGTAATGCTTTGATGGTTTCACGAGAAATTACTTTTACTCCAATAGCTGCTTGAATTGGAATATCAAATTGTTGACGTGGAATCAGTTCTTTTAGTTTTTCACACATTTTTTTACCAATGTGGTAAGCGTTATCTACGTGAATCAAAGAAGATAAAGCATCAACGATGGTGGCATTCAATAAAATATCTACTTTTACTAAGTTTGAAGTTCGCATTCCAATTGGCGCGTAATCAAATGAAGCGTATCCTTTCGAAACTGTTTTTAGACGATCGTAAAAGTCAAATACAATTTCAGCAAGTGGCATATCAAAAGTCAATTCTACTCTTTCGGTAGTCAAATAGGTTTGATTGGTAATTAAACCACGTTTTTCAATACACAAACTCATTACGTTTCCAACAAAATCAGCTTTGGTGATAATAGTTGCTTTAATGTATGGTTCTTCTACGTGATCTAATTTTGATGGTTCAGGTAAATCTGAAGGGTTGTTTACTACAAATCCTACTGTAGGATCTTTTTTGGTGTAAGCCAAATAAGAAACGTTGGGAACTGTTGTAATTACGGTCATGTTGAACTCACGTTCTAGTCTTTCTTGGATAATCTCCATGTGTAACATTCCTAAGAATCCACAACGGAAACCAAATCCTAAAGCGGCAGAACTTTCAGGTAAAAACACTAAAGAAGCATCGTTCAGTTGTAGTTTTTCCATCGAGTTACGTAACTCTTCATAATCTTCAGTGTCTACAGGGTAAATTCCAGCAAATACCATTGGTTTTACATCCTCAAAACCCGTAATCATATTGGTTGTTGGTGTTTTAGCATCAGTTAAGGTATCCCCAACTTTTACTTCTTTGGCTTCTTTGATCCCTGAGATCAAATAACCAACATCACCAGCAGAAATAACATTTTTAGGAACCTGGTTTAATTTCAAAGTTCCAATTTCATCAGCAAAATATTCATTGCCTGTTGCCATGAATTTGATTTTTTGCCCTTTTTTAATCTGTCCGTTTTTCACACGGAAGATAACTTCAATTCCACGAAACGGATTGTAGTGTGAATCGAAAATCAAAGCCTGTAAAGGCTCATCTATATTTCCTTTAGGAGGAGGGATTCTTTCAATAATGGCTGCCAAAATATTTTCAACACCTAATCCTGTTTTACCAGAGGCGTGAATGATTTCTTCTAGCTTACATCCTAATAAGTCAACAATATCATCGCTAACTTCTTCAGGGTTTGCACTCGGTAAATCAACTTTGTTTAGAATAGGAATAATTTCCAAGTCGTTTTCTAAAGCCAAGTACAGGTTTGAAATGGTTTGCGCCTGTATGCTTTGTGCAGCATCTACAATAAGAAGGGCACCTTCGCAGGCAGCAATAGATCGAGAAACTTCGTATGAAAAGTCAACGTGACCAGGAGTGTCAATTAAATTTAAAATATATTCCTCGCCTTTATAAGTGTATTCCATTTGAATGGCGTGACTCTTAATGGTGATTCCACGTTCGCGCTCCAGATCCATGTTGTCAAGCAATTGTGCTTTTTCCTCACGAGCTGTAACGGTTTGTGTAGCGCCCAATAAGCGATCTGCCAGTGTACTTTTACCGTGGTCAATGTGTGCAATAATGCAAAAGTTACGTATCTTCTTCATTTTTAATATGTCAATTCTCTTACGAGTTTAAGTAATTCTTGGGTGTGATTTTACCCTAGAGCAATTGCTGTAGAGCGTGTTATTAATCCGCAAAGATAGCGCAAAGTTTTGGATTCTGGAATGTAGTTGTTCGATTGTTCGATGCCGAGATTTAAATAAGGTCCTAAAACTTAAAAATAAAGGCTTTTTTGGTCCATTGGCTGTCTGTATTCTGCCTGAAACAGGGGGTAGGGAGAAGACTGTATTTGGGATTTTTTGTTTTTTACATGTGGAAACGCTCGTTTTTACTCTTTCATTTTCGTTAAGGGGATAGTAGCGCGATGCTATGAAGGGAAATTAGGCCTAGTCTACTAAAGAAAAACCCGACAGGTTTTAGAACGTGTCGGGTATGTTATGGTGGTATTGGTACTGATGCTGAATTATTCTTTTTCAGTAGTTTCTTCTGATTTCTCAGTTTGGCTCTCTTTGAAGGTATCGTACCATTTTTCAATAGAAGGATAAACAAAGGCCGCTACTTTTTTTACTGGATTGTAGAAAAAGGATTTGTCTAGGGTTTCTTGCTTGGCAAAAGTATTGTTGAAATTGATCTTTTCAAACAGGGCAATAACAATGCTTAAAATCAAGATCGTTTTCAATACTCTGAAAAAGCCTCCACCTAGTTTATTGGCCCATCCCAAAAAGGCGAAATCTGCAATTCCAGTAAGGATTTTTGCTAAAAAATAAACGCCTATCACAACTAAAATAAAGGTGAGCAAAAAAGCGGTTACTTGGATCGTATTGGGATTCCAGGAAACGTGCTTCATAATGATTTCTTTCATGAGTGAAGAAAACTTAATGGCTAAATAGATTCCTAATAAAAGAGAAACAAAAGAGGCCACTTCTACAAAAAGTCCATTTTTGATGCCTTTGTATAAACCAAAGGCCAAAAGTGCTCCCAAAATCATATCTAAAAAACTCATATTATCTGTTGGTTATAATGAAAGCGCAAATATAAAAGAATTATCAAGTAGAGATTGTCAAATTTCAAGTTCTTATCTTTGTAAGCGGATTTATGTTTTTTTAATCCAAATAAGGCACTCGAGCAAGTCCGAAGTGCAGCATTCATAAACAACACTATAAAAATGTCAAGAGATACACAACTAAAAGAGCGCTGGGAAAAGCTCGTCGATATACTTTCAAATCAATTCTCACAAGGAGAAGACTTAGATTTGGATGCTATAATTTACCTAATAGGTGTTCAAGAACTAGGTAAAGTACACCGCGAATTCAAAAAAGACGAAAAATTAAACCTAATGCACATTGCTATTTGTCGATTATTAGAACCTTATGGGTTTTATGAATTCGATTTTTTTGATGCAGAGGGATGGCCTCATTACAAAGTGAAAGAAGAGTTACCAGCACTAAAAGCGGGGGAACAATCTGTTTTAATGAAAGAAGCCATTGTAAATTATTTTTTAGAAAGAGAACTTATAGAGTAGTTTTCGGTGGCGGTCACTGTTTTTAGAAATATACTTAACTGAAAACTGCAATTGTGACTGCTAACTTTCAACTAAAATTATGTAAATTTGTATTCTCAATTATTGAATGAAAATGATAGATAAGATAAAAGACTATATCGGCGAAGCTAATGCTTTTTCAACTGATAATGCAGCAGAGCTAGAGGCATTTCGTATAAAATTCTTAGGAAAGAAAGGAGTCTTAAATGATTTTTTTGCTGAGTTTAAAAATGTTCCTAACGATCAAAAAAAGGAATTTGGACAAGTAATAAATGCTTTAAAAACAGCTGCTGAAGAAAAAGTCAAAGCAATTGTTGAAGCGTTAGAGAGCAAACAAGAAGTTAAAGGGATGTTTGGGGATTTAACCCGAGCAGCTGAACCTGTAATTATTGGTTCTCGTCACCCTATTTCAATCGTTAAAAATCAAATTATAGATATTTTTGCTAATATTGGATTCAATGTTTCCGAAGGTCCGGAAATTGAAGATGATTGGCATAATTTTACAGCATTGAATTTGCCAGAATACCATCCGGCACGTGATATGCAGGATACTTTTTTCATTCAGACGAATCCAGATGTGTTGTTGCGTACGCATACTTCATCGGTTCAGGTGCGTTATATGGAAAATCACAAACCGCCAATTCGTACGATCTCTCCAGGTAGAGTGTTTCGTAATGAAGCAATTTCTTCTCGTTCACATTGTATCTTTCATCAAGTGGAAGGATTATACATCGACAAAGAGGTGTCATTTGCTGATTTGAAACAAACCTTACTTTATTTTACGAAGGAAATGTTTGGAAAATCTAAGATCCGTTTACGTCCATCTTATTTTCCGTTTACAGAACCAAGCGCCGAAATTGATATTTATTGGGGGTTAAAAACAGAAACAGACTACCGTATTACTAAAGGAACTGGTTGGTTGGAAATTGGTGGTTGCGGAATGGTAGATCCAAACGTTCTTAAAAACTGTGATATCAATCCTGACGAGTACAATGGTTTTGCTTTTGGAATGGGAGTAGAGCGTATTGCGATGCTGTTGTACCAAATTGGTGATATCCGTATGTTTTATGAGAACGACGTTCGTTTCTTAGAACAGTTTAAAGCTAATATATAATTGCGATTCTGAGTGTAGTGAAATAAAGAGCTGTCTTTTAGTTTTTTAGATGTCTTTTCAAGGTCTAAGTACTATAGAAGAGATCGGGCTAAAGTCTCAGGGGATATTTATAAAATTAATTACAGTATAAGATAGACCTTTGTTTGAGTTTAGACTCAGACAAAGGTTTTTAAAGTTTTGATAAAAATGAAAAAAGACATAACAATTCCAGAAGTAGAAAATGTGTTTCTTGCCGCTGTGCAGGAATGGAGCGATGATTTCATGGAAAAGGTCTGGTATGCTTACCTGATAAACGATAGTGATTTTAATATTGATAGTGTGATGGTGGTTTCTAAAGCGTTCGGGACCATCGATGGTGAAATGAAAAAAACATCTGTTTTACGTCACGCCTTTGTTGAAGTTCCTGCTGTTTCAGTAGTGAAAATCGAAATGATCGAGAAAAGTCTATTGGTTTTAAATAATGAATTTATGGTGACTTTCTTTATTGGAAACACCTTGTATGATAAGAAGTTCATCTTTAAGTCGAATTTAATCAATGAAAAGGATACAGAAGAAGTGCCTATTTTGTTTGTTGAAGGCGTAATGGTAAAGTAGAGATAGAATAGAAATAGATATAAAAAAGAGTCAAGGTAGATATACATCCGCTTTGACTCTTTTTTTATTTGAAAAACACAAGTTTGTGTTTGTGCTGGGTGTTTAATCCAATGATTCAGTTAGTTTCTTAAATACGGTTTTGGCATCTTTCCCTTCGTATAAAATACTGTAGACAGCATCTATAATAGGGGTTTTGGCTCCGTACCCTTGATTGAGTTTATAGGCACTTTTAGTGGCATAATAGCCTTCGGCAACCATGCTCATTTCCATCATCGCACTTTTTACAGTATATCCTTTTCCAATCATGTTTCCGAACATTCTGTTTCTAGAGAAGATGGAGTATCCTGTAACCAATAAGTCGCCTAAATAAGCCGAGTCATTGATGTTGCGTTTCATTTTATGTACTTTTTTGATGAATTTTTTCATTTCACGGATTCCGTTACTCATCATTACAGATTGAAAGTTATCTCCGTAACCTAGACCATGAGCAATTCCAGCCGCAATGGCGTAAATATTTTTAAGCATCGCTGCATATTCAGTACCAATAATATCGTCGGAGATTTTGGCTTTAATATAGTTTCCAGACAGGTGTTCGGCTACATTTTTGGCTTTGTCTGGATCACCACAGGCAATAGTTAAGTACGAAAGTCTCTCCAGTGCTACTTCTTCTGCATGACAAGGACCTGTAATAACCCCAATGTTGTAATAAGGAATGTCGTATTGGATGTGAAAATGCTCTCCCACAATTAGACTCGTTTCGGGAACAATTCCTTTTATGGCAGAAAAGATAATTTTATCGGCCAAAGAAACCGTTAATTTTTCTAATTCAGTATTTAAAAAAGCGGATGGAATGGCAAAAATAACATAATCTGCATATTCGATCGCTTCATTGATGTTGTTGGTTAATTTAAGTTTTTTGGTATCGAATTCCACCGAACTTAAATAATTTGGATTGTGTTTGTATTTTTGAATGTGCTCGATCGCAGCGTCATTACGCATATACCATGCAATTTCTGAAAGATTTACGCATAACATTTTTGCTATGGCTGTTGCCCAGCTTCCTCCTCCAATTACTGCAAACTTTAAATTTTCGCTCATTATTTTACTGATTTAAAGCAAAAGTACTTAATTAAGTGCTATTAATACAAAATCTCATTTGAGAAATTTAAAAATCAGTGTCGATTTGGATGATTTTCAGGGGCTTTGAAAAAAATAATTAATTTTTTTTCACCTCTGATACAATAATATTTTAATTGATGCGTTGTAACTCATTATAAATTAGAATTTTAAATGAGTTTAGCAGAAATTGAGTTAGTTAATTTTGTTTTAGTATTTTGAAAAGGCGTTCCTAATTAACTTAAGAACGCCTTTCTATTTTTAATAAAGTATTGAATTTTGGACAATCTTCTAGGTTCGAATCACTAATAACTCATTTCCACTATCGATTTTACTTTGTCTAAAGTGATCAATTGTTTTTCTCCTAAACCTTTCCATCCTCTCTCATCAAATCGATTCACTATAAAGTCAGCTGTTTGGCTATAATCAGCTGTGTATTGGGATAATTTAGTGTCCATTCCCATAGTGTGGAAAAATTCGATCGTTTTGCTGATGGCCTCTTGAGCTACTTGTTCATCAGCACCTGTGAGGTTGAAGATGCGTCGTCCGTATTGGGCTAATTTCTCTTTCTTAGAGTCAAACATGACCTGGTATAAGCTAGGGCCTATAATGGCTAGTGTTCGGGCGTGATCGATTCCGTATAGCGCAGTTAATTCATGACCAATCATATGGGTTGCCCAGTCTGAGGGTACTCCTTTTTGAATTAAACCGTTTAAGGCCATGGTACAGCTCCACATAAAATTCGATGCCAAAGCGTAATCGGTAGGGGAGTTAACGACTTTTGGGCCCACTTCAATTAGTGTTTGTAAAATCCCTTCAGCGATTCTATCTTGTAAGTAACCTTCATGTAGGTAGGTTAAGTACTGCTCTAGTACGTGAGTGTAGGCATCTACAACACCATTTTGTAATTGTCTTTTGGGTAAAGAAGCGATCACTGTTGGGTCGCAGATTGAGAATTGTGGAAACATGGCACTTCCGCCAAACGCTAATTTTTCCTGAGTAGCTTCAATGGTAACAACAGCTCCTGAATTCATTTCGCTTCCAGTGGCTGGTAAAGTTAGGACTGTACCGAAAGGCATAGCGTTTTCTTTAATGAGCAAGCGCTTTTGTAAAATGTCAATCGGGTTGCCCTGAAAGTGAACGGCTGCCGAAATGAATTTTACCCCATCAATAACAGATCCACCACCTACTGCAAGAATAAAATCAATTTTCTCTGCTTTTATAATTTCGACCGCTTTCATTAACGTTTCAAAATGGGGATTTGGTTCGATTCCGCCAAATTCCACGATATGGAAACCTTTTAAATTGTTGAGGACTTGCTCGTGAATTCCATTTTTAAAAATACTACCGCCGCCGTAGGCAAGTAAGATTTTTGCGTCTTTGGGAACCAAGCTTGATAGTTTTTCTATTTGTCCTTTTCCGAAAATTAAATTCGTTGGATTGTATAGTTCGAAGTTTAACATCTAGTTATTTTTTATTGTTTAATTGTTGTAATAGTTTTCCAGCAACAAGTTTAGAGGAAGCAGGGTTTTGTCCAGTAATCAAAAGACCGTCTTCAACAGCATAGGGATGCCAGTTTTCTCCCTTAGAGAAAATAGCTCCATTTTGAGTTAACGCATCTTCTAGTAAAAAGGGAACTACTTTGGTTAGACCAACAGCTTCTTCTTCAGTATTGGTGAAACCCGTTACTTTTTTGCCTTTTACTAAAAATTGACCGTTAGCTTTTACGTTTTTTAGAACTGCTGGGGCATGGCAAACGAATGCGACAGGTTTGTTGTGGGTGTAAAAAGATTCAATTAAAGCTATTGAGTTTTTGTCTTCAACCAGATCCCAAAGTGGTCCATGTCCACCAGGGTAAAAAACAGCATCATAGTCCTTCTGATCGATGGTTGAAAGTTTTAAGGTATGTTGTAGCTTTTCTTGCAAGCCCTTGTCAGCATCAAAGCGTTTGGTGTCTTCTGTTGCAGAAGCCGGATCTGCACTCTTGGGATCAATAGGAGGCTGACCACCTAGTGGGGTTGCAATGGTAATTTCAACGCCTTGATCTAATAATTCGTAATAGGGTGCAGCAAACTCTTCTGACCAAAATCCTGTTTTTTCTCCTGTATTGCCCAGTTTATCATTACTGGTGACAACAAATAATACTTTTTTCATCCCTTTTTTGTTTGATTTTTGAGCGCTAACCGTTAGGCTAGTGGCAGTAAATAGTATAATAGCGAGTAATGGTAATTTTTTCATCGTTTTAAATTTTTATCAAAGTTACCGTTTAAGTGATATTAGTAAAAATAAAATAAACTATGTTTGTTATAAATATATTTATATCATGGTAAATCTTGAGTGGTACAGAACTTTTAAGTCAGTGTATAAAAATGGCAATTTTTCAGTTGCTGCCAAAGAATTGTTTATGAGTCAGCCAGCGGTCAGTCAACAGATTTCAATGTTAGAGGCGCATGTGGGGTATAAGTTATTCAACCGAAAATCAAAAGGTGTGGAGCCAACGGAATATGCTAAGTTGCTAAATAACTTAATTATCGATGCCTTGGATCGATTAGAAAATGTCGAAAGCGGGTTTAGGGCGAAGGCGCATAATTCGAAGCGATTACTGTCCATAGGGGTGTCTAAAAATTTATTCAATAGTTTGGGAAGTGTTTTGCTTAAGAAGTTTGATTTTTTGGATTTTACTTTTGCAGACAATGATTCACTTTTTGCTTTGGTAGATGCGAAAAAACTGGATTTCGCTATAGTGACACAGCGGTATGATACTTTTGATACTATTGGGGAAATTGTGGGTAAAATAAAGCTTGTAATGGTCGCTTCGATGCAAGCAAACTTGTCGGTATTGCAACAAGAACTGACAGCGAATCGTTTTGTAGAGGTAGAGCAGTGGTTAAACGAGCAAAAGTGGTACAGTCATGATGCCAGAATTCCCCATATAAAGATATTTTGGTTGCATGCTTTTAGTAAAAAAAGACCTTCGATGGTGGCCAATTATATTATCCCCTCAGAACATGAAATGTTGGAAATGCTTTCTAGGAATTCAGGTGTTGCTGTAACATGGGATTGTAATGCAAAGCCCTTTATAGAGGAAGCCAAATTGCAATTGTTATGGGATAGTCCACAACTGCCAGAAGTAGAGGTCTTTTTACTGACCGCTAAAAACAATAACTTAGATTCTTTTTTTGAAAGTATTAGTGCGGAATTAAAGTCGGTGTTAGCAGAGAAGATTTAGTGTTTTCCTTGGCAGTTCGAGCGCAGTAGAGGCTATTGAAAGTGACACTACTGCACTTGATATACTAGAAATTTGAATTATTTCTTATAAAAATTATTGTGGTCAATATAGTCCCAAACTTTTGGGGCTAAAAGAGGTTGGATGTTTTTTCCTTGTTTGATGCTATTTCGAATAAAAGTGGAAGAAATCTCCACAATGGGAGCATCAATGATGTGCACCCTTGGATGTGCTTTCATTTCCTTGTTTTCTTCTTCTTCGGAAATTCGTGGATAAACATAGATATCGTAACGATCTAAAATGACTTCATAGTTTTTCCACTTATGCAATGTCTTTAGATTGTCTTCCCCCATAATTAATGAAAAGTCATGAGTAGGGTACTTTTCATGTAAATAAGCTAAGGTATTTACGGTATAATTAGGTTGTGGTAATTTGAACTCAATGTCTGAAGGATTTATTTTGGGATAGCCCTCCGTGGCCAAATAAACCATCTGCAAACGCTGATGGTCGTCAAGAAGAGTGGTTTTCTTTTTTAGCGGATTGTGTGGTGTCACCACCATCCAGACTTGATCTAAATCGGCAAATTCTGCCATGTGATTGGCAATGATCAAATGGCCGATGTGGATGGGGTTGTACGTTCCGAAATAAAGACCTACTTTCATAAGAATTATTGGTTTACAAAAGCTTTTACCAATTGATATGCTTCTTCTTTAGCAGTATCTAAATCGTAATTTTTGATAATAGTATCAAATTGCGGTGCTGTTGCTAATTCAACAGAAGCTTTTGCAATTCGCATGTTTATTTTATCATCACTTTCTGTAGAACGTTGTTTTAGTCGACGTTTTAGCTCATCCACACTTGGTGGTTTTACAAAAACCGCTAAAGTTTGTTCTGGAAATTTGTGTTTGATGCGTAAGCCACCCGCAACATCGATATCAAAAATGACATTTTTTCCTAAAGCCCAGATTCTTTCAATCTCCGATTTTAAAGTACCGTAAAAATTATCGCGATACACTTCTTCCCATTCAAGGAAATCTTCGGCTTTAATGTGCTTTTTGAATTCTTCTAACGAAATGAAATAATAATCTTTTCCGTTGATTTCTTCTCCACGTGGGTCGCGGGAAGCTGCTGAGATAGAAAATTCTAAATTTAAATCTTCCTTCTCTAATAAATGTCTTACTATAGTTGTTTTTCCAGATCCAGATGGGGCTGAAAAAACAATTAATTTTCCTTTGTTCATTATGTATGCTTTAGACTTTAAGCAATTTGCTTTAAGCTTTTATTTGATTTGTGTTTCTGCTTGCTGCTTTTACAAAACATTCAAAACTTGTTCCTTGATCTTTTCTAATTCATCTTTCATCATAACCACTAATTTCTGCATCTGGGCATGATTTGATTTTGACCCCATGGTGTTGATCTCACGACCCATTTCCTGAGTAATAAAACCTAATTTACGACCATTGGCTTCTGTGCCGTCGATGGTTTCTAAGAAATAGTCTAAGTGATTTGTCAAACGAACTTTTTCTTCGGTGATGTCTAGTTTTTCTAGGTAATAAATTAGTTCTTGTTCAAAACGATTTTCATCTACATTCACTTGTAATTCAGAAATAGCAGTTTGTAGACGGTCTTTGATGGCCTGAACACGTTCTGGATCAAGTGCAAGAGCATCGTCCATATATTGGCGAATGTTTCCAATTCTAAGATTGAATTCTTTTTCAAGAGAGGCACCTTCGTCTTTTCTGAAAGTTAAGATGTTTTGTAATGCTTCCTCTATGATTAGCTGAATTTGCTCCCAATCGTTTTCGTCGATTTCTTCGCGTTCTGTTTTTAAAGTGTCTGGCATGCGAACAGCCATCTTCATTAACTCAGTTTCGTCAGCCTCGGGATAAACTTCTTTTAGTTGCGCGATATAATTCTTTACAACAGGAACATTTACTTTGGTGGAGGTTTGTTCAGAAGTACTTTCAATGTATATTCCGAAATCAATTTTTCCTCTTTCCAGTTTTGTAGAGATTAACGTTCGTAATCCTAGCTCCATTTCGCGATACAGCGACGGCATCCTTACGTTTAAATCTAAACCTTTACTATTTAAGGATTTTACTTCAACGGTAATTTTTTTTGTAGGCAATTGCAAAGAAGCTTTGCCGAAGCCTGTCATAGATTGTATCATGTAATTGAGTATAAAGGCGCAAAGATAATTAAAAGTTTGCACTGTTGTGTTCTAAAATGCTATTGAGTTAAGGCTTTCATTACCTGTAACATGTTTTGTTGGGTGTTGCCAATAAATATCTTGTTATTTATGATAAATACGGGGCGACTTATAAAGGTATAGTGTTCTAGGATGTATTTCTTGTAATCGGCTTCGGTTAAAGATTGGTTTTTCAAGTCCATCGATTTGTATAATTGTGCTTTCTTGCTAAAGAGAGCTTCGTAGCTACCCGCAAGCTGATGCATTTCTTCTAGTTCTGCTTCGGTAATCGGGTTTTGTTTGATGTCATGGAAAACCAGGTCATTGTCCTTTGGTAAAGTTTTGATGATTTTGCGGCAAGTGTCGCAAGAGGCTAAATAGTATATTTTGTTCATGATGTTAAGTTTATGTGGTACAAAGAAAATTCATTTAGAGCGTAAAAATGATTATTTTTATAAAAAAAGTAAAATTATGAATTCAGTTTTTGAAGTACAGAAAACCATAAGAGGCATTCTTTTGAAAATATTAGATTCTCATTCTTTGGTAGAGTTAAATAAGATTCCGCATGGCTTTAGTAATAATTTGATCTGGAATATTGGACATTGTATCTCCTCTCAACAGGTTTTGGTTTATAAATTATCTGGTTTGCCAACTTTGGTTACTGAGGAGTTTATAGCAAAATATCGAAAGGGGACTAAGCCCGAAGGTGATGTCTCTCAATCAGAAGTAGATCAAATTAGGGAGTTGCTTTCGGCGACTTTAGACCAGACTGAAAAAGATTTTGAAAATAAAATTTTTGTGAACTATAGCGAATACACCACTAGTATTGGTTTTAGGCTTTATGATATTGATAGTGCGTTGGATTTTAATAATTACCATGAAGGCATTCATACTGGAATGATCATGAGTATTAGGAAGTTCGTTTAAAAAACAAATCCCGCTGTGCGGGATTTGTTTTTTTATTCAATTATAGTTTCAATGGTCACCTTCATAGCGCCATTTCCTTTGTTTGTTGTGATTTCCATGAAAGCTCTTTTGGAGAGGTCTAACTCTCTTGTTTTTACAAACGGACCTCTATCTGTTATTTTGACAATTACAAATTTTCCATTGGCTTCATTGGTCACTTTTATTCTAGTGCCAAAAGGTAGTTTTTTGTGTGCTGCGGTAAATTTGCTATTGTTAAAGCGGCTTCCGTCAGCGGTTTTTCTTCCATTAAATCGGTCAGCATAATAGGATGCGTGAGCCTTTTTTTTGTATGGTTTTAGTTTTAGTCCTTTGTCTGTGAAGGTAGAATCAACAGGTAGGGAGATAATGTTTGGTCTAATGTTTTTTACCGTATCTTGACTGTTTCTAGCGGTTATGGGCTGTTTTGTTTGACAGCCTACATAAGTATAACAGCTTAAAAAGGTGAGGGTAAGTATAGTGAGTATAGTGTTTTTTCTGTTTCTCATGTGTTATTTTTTTTCAGACTTCGGGGGAGTTTGTGCAAATAATGTGCCGAGATAAAAAAAGCCCCACTTTAGGGCTTTTATTAGTTTCTTAGAACCATAAGTTCCATGGGATTCTACTTAAAATAAGCAATAATCCTAATCCGTAAAAAATAGTGAATGTTTTGAATTTTGCTTCGCTATTGAGTATTTTTTTATGTTTTGACCATCCAATAGTGATCAAAGCAATAGCAATAATATTGATAAGTGGGTGCTCTAATGAAGTAAGTCTAAGTTCTGCATTAGACATTTGTCCAAAAGCTGCTTTTCCAAGTGGAGAAACAAAGTAAAGGATTAAACCAACTAATAGTTGTGTGTGAGTTGCAATTAAGGCAAATAAGGCGATTTTGCGGTCTTTAGCAGTGAATTCTTTTTTAGAAGTTAAGCCAATGATGGCATTAATAAGCGCAACTAATAAAAGTAATAATGCTAAATAAGCCCAACCAGAATGAAATTTTTGTAGAAAATGATACATAAATTGTTTTTTTTGTTAAAACAAATATAGCAAAAAAGGACATAAAAAAAACGGCATTGAGGTAAAAGTCAATGCCGTTTTTGGTATTTATTTGGATTCTAAATATTTAGAAGTTGTAACGTAAGCTAAAGTTCCAAGTTCTTCCTAGACCGAAGTAACCATTGTTAGCAACGTTGATTCCTTTGTAAGTAACATCGGTTGGTCCTGCTGCTGTAGCACTAGTTAATTCTGAAAGGTATACTTCGTCAAAAACGTTGTTCACGTTAACTCTGAAACCAATTGAGTTGGTTTTTTGTCTACCAATAAACAGTTTGTATGAGATACCTGCGTCTACTAAATCGTAGTTTGGTAACTCTAAGTTGTCTTTAGTAACAATGTTTGAGTATAATTTAGCGTAATATCTCCAATCAGAATCAATTGATAAGTTTTTTGCAATTTCATATCTGAAACCTAAACCATAAGTAGTTTGAGCTGCGTCACCTACTTTTCCACCATCTACGTCTCTAGTAGCTACGTCAAGTGTGTTTAAACTTTCGTCTCTTTTAGTTGTTCTAACACTTCCTTGGTATTCCCAATTTCCGATAGAAAAGAATCCAGTTAAATCTAGTTTGTTGATTGGTTTTGCAACGAAATCCAATTCAATACCAGTGTGAATTTGTTCAACAGCTTCGTTAGTTGATAAAATTAAATCTCCTAACTGTAAAGTAGGGTATTTAGCAACATCAGCTGCAACAGCATTATTAGTAGTAGTAGTTACTCTGTCTTTCCATGAAGTTCTGTAACCATTCACACTAGATGTGAAGAATTTTGAAGCGAAAGTATAACCTGCTTCTAATCCAAGAACTTTTTCATTTTTTGTAAATGGGTTTACTTGGTTTGTGAAGTTCAAGTAAATGTTGTCATGGTATGGTTGACGATCATAGTAACCAGCATTAGCATATAGGCTGTGTTTTTCAGCAATTTTAAAGCTAGTTCCTCCTTTTACATTGTATCCAATGTTGTTTACTTTTTCTGATTTTTGGAATTCAGGTTGGTAATCGTTTCTGTCTGTTCTTTGGTGTGATTGATTAGAAACCGATCCTTGGAAGAAAGCTGAGAAGTTTTCTTTTGAGTACTCTAATTGAGAGAATACACCTCCGTAAGAAATAGTTTCTCCATAATCGTAATCGATTCTTTGGCTTTCAGCGATTGTTTTGAAAGTAGCTGGCCAAGGTTTAGCAGATGCAGTTTCAGTAGCTGTATTTGTTCTCATTGTAGTGCTTGGTTTGTGATCCATTCCTTTTAATGCGAACGTATCTTTCCAAGCCGTTAAGCCTACGAAATCAGCAACTTGTCTAAAGTGTGTTCCTTGGTATGTTCTTAAATCCAAACCAACATTTAAGTTCAAATGGTCTGTAACTTGGTGTTTTAAGTTAGATACAGCACCGTACCACTCGTGGTTGTTTGCACTTGATCTAATGATATAAGCTCCGTTTGAACTTCTTGAATTACCATCGCCTAAACCAGTACCGATAGTTTTGTTTTTTGCATAGATACCGTCGAAATCGATTTGTCCGTTAGCTAGGTTTGGAAGTTTAGTTCCGTAGCTTCCAGTTCCTCCACCTCTACCCCAAGAGGCATATAAAACAGTAGATAAAGATGTTTTGTCGCTAATATCATAATCCCAGTTTAAGTTGGCAACTGGTTTGTGGTAATAATTGGTTCTTTCAGATTTGTATTCTCCGTTTTGTAATCCCCAGTTATTGTTGAATTTTCTTCCAAATTTAAGGTAAGTGCTGATCGACTTTGAGAAGTTTTGATCGTGCCATTGTGGAGCACCTGTTAAAAGGAAGTTGAAGCTGTGTTTGTCGTTCGCTTTGTATCCAACTGATACGAAGTAAGTTTGACCTTCTCCTCTTGTACCGTCGTTGTATCCATCACCTTGCCAGTGCGTAAACATTACACTAGTTCCCCATCCACTTTTGCTCATACCAGTGTTGTATGCTACAGTAGATTTGAAATAGTTATCATTTGCTAAACCCAAAGAAACAAAACCACCTTCTCTTTTGTCAGTAGCTTTTGTGATGAAGTTTACAGTACCTCCTACAGAAGATATAGCTAATTTAGAAGAACCTAAACCTCTTTGTATTTGGATCGCATTAGCAATATCAGACAAACCTGACCAGTTTGACCAATATACTTTACCATCTTCCATACCGTTAATTGGTTGACCATTTAATAAGAAAGCAGTGTTGTCTTGAGCAAAACCACGTACGCTTATTCTTGAATCTCCAAATCCTCCTGCTTGTCCTGCAACATAAACAGATGGAGTGTTAACCATAGTTTGAGTAATGTCTGATGTACCCACTTTTGCTTGGATCTCAGCCGCTTTAATGGTAGAAACTGCAATAGGAGTTTTTCTGTCTTTGGCTAAATCGATAATTCCTTTACCCATTACGACAATCTCTTCTAATTGATTATCAGACTCTAGAACAATGGTTCCTAAATTAGTAGTTGTACCATTTGTTACTGAAAAATTAACAGTTTTACTGTTGTACCCGATAAAGGTAATAACCAGTTCTCCAGTGTTACTTGGTACTTCAATAGTGAATTTACCGTCAAAATCAGCAGAAGTTGCAGTGGTAGTTCCTTTAATGGCTACGTTTGCCCCTGGTAATGAACCTTGTCCATCGGAAATAGATCCAGTGATTTTCCTTTGTGAAAATGCGGTTGAAACTATCATGAACAATAGTCCGGTGAGTAACCAATTTTTCATTGTCTTCATTTGTTATTTAGTTTATTGTTTTTGGCAAAATTATAACAAATAAATCAGATAGTGTTATCAAAATGTTAAGAAAAATGACTTTTGCGTTTTGTGTTGCGTATTAAAAAGATTTTTTCAATTTATGATAAGTATATTCAATTTTTATTGAATTAAAGAGCTTCTTATTTGTTAAATTCGCAATAATTCGATACGAGATGTAGTCTTTAACGTTCAAAAAATGCCGAGACAATTGAGGATTGTAGTGCTTTTATGCGAAAAAACGCCTTAATTTAATAAAAATTAAGGCGTTTCAGTAAGTTGCAAAAGTTAATTTTTGGCTTTTATTTGTGTTTTAAAAAATGGTTCAATAAGAAAGAAGTTGAACTATCGTGATTTTTGACTGTCTTGGTATTGATTTCCTCAAGGATAGAATTGGCTAATTGTTTTCCTAATTCTACTCCCCATTGATCGAAACTGAAAATGTTCCAAATGACCCCTTGAACGAAAATTTTGTGCTCATATAAAGCAATTAACGAACCTAAAGATTTTGGCGTTAATTTTTGAATCAAAATAGTGTTGGTCGGTTTGTTTCCTGTGAAAACTTTAAACGGTAATAAGGCGCTTGCTTTTTCGGTAGAAAGTCCTTGTTTGTCAAATTCCCCTTGAACCTGTGCTGCCGTTTTTCCGTTCATCAAAGCTTCTGTCTGTGCGAAAAAGTTAGACATCAATTTATCGTGGTGATCGGTGTTTCCGTATAAAGGTTTAACGAAGCCAATGAAGTCGGTAGGAATTAATTTTGTCCCTTGGTGGATTAATTGGAAAAAGGCATGTTGCGAATTGGTTCCAGGTTCACCCCAAATGATCGTTCCGGTTTGATAGTTAACTGGTTTTCCGTCGCGACCTACACTTTTCCCGTTGCTTTCCATAGTGGCTTGTTGCAAATAAGGCGCTAGTTTTTGTAAATATTGAGTGTAAGGAATCAAAGCTTCACTTTCAGCACCGAAGAAATTATTGTACCAGATGCTTAATAAGGCTAAGGTTACGGGAATATTTTGGTCAAATTCAGCTGATTTGAAATGTTCATCCATTTCATTGGCTCCGATCAACATTTCGTTATAATGATCAAAACCGATGGCTAAACTGATGCTTAATCCAACAGCGCTCCATAATGAGAATCTTCCTCCAACCCAATCCCACATTGGAAAAACGTTAGCAGGATTAATTCCAAATTCAGTTACTTTTTGGATATTGGTCGAAACAGCAACGAAGTGTTTAGCAATATCTTCCTGTGTAGCCGATTTCAGAAACCATTCTTTGATCGTTTCTGAGTTGGATAAGGTTTCCTGAGTAGTAAAAGTTTTAGAAACAATTAAAAAAAGTGTTGTTTCAGGGTTTAGTTTTTTGATCACTTCATTCACGTGATCGCCATCAACATTGGAAACAAAGTGTATGTTTAAATGGTTTTTGTAAAATTGCAAAGCTTCAACGGCCATGGCTGGACCAAGATCAGAGCCTCCAATACCAATATTGACTACATCTGTAAAAGCTTTACCAGTGAAACCTTTTCTTTCTCCTGAGATTACTTCTTGGCTAAAGTTTTTGATTTTGTTTTTTACCTCGTGAACTTCAGGAATTACATTTTCACCATCCACTTTGATTACAGCTGATTCTGGAGCACGTAGGGCAGTGTGTAAAACAGCTCTGTTTTCTGTTTGATTGATGATCGCTCCATTGTAGTAATCTGCAATGGCTTCTTTTAGACCAATTGAGTTGGCTAAGTCTAATAGAAGTGAGGTAGTTTCTTCAGTGATGTTGTTTTTAGAATAGTCGACTAAAAAGTCGTTCCATTGTAAGTTGAATTTTTCAACACGAGCCTGGTCTTGTTGAAATAATTCTTGTATGGTAGTTTCGTGAATTGCGTTATAGTGATTTTGCAGATTTTTCCACGCTTCAGTCCCAGTTGGGTTTGTTGTGTTTAAAGCCATTTTTGATTGTAATTGAAAATTTGGTTATAAAACGCAAAAATACTGAAATTAGTTTTAATAGCTTTAAGCTTGGCAATTATATAACAAATAGTTACGAAAACGATTTACTACTCCTGAATTTGAGTTTTTGTAGTGATGATGATGGCACCATCATTTTCTTTATCATTGTAGATGATACGACTACTGTTCTTGTTTACAAACTCTAAACTAATGAGGTCGGATTTTTTGAAGGGCAGTACAATGGTGTCTTGTTTTTTGTTGTACACAAGGGGAGTGCCGTTTATTACAATCAAAGGAGAGCTGTCAATTTGATCTTTTTCAAGAGCATTATCTATGGAGCGGGATACTGTATAGCTGTTTTGTGGGGTGTCTTCTAATACGAAAGTCCTTGGATTGGAACATCCGATTGTCAAGGTTAAGGGGAGTAATAAAAAAACTAGTTTCATTCAATGAGGGATTTGATGTAATTTGGTTTTTAAGAAAAACGCGAATTACCAGATTTTCCACCAAGGCTTTTTGTTGATCTCAATCTTTTTCTTGGCTTTATTGATTTCTATTCTTTTAGGTTCTTCGACAGTGATGGTGGTGTCGTCAAAAAATAGCTGGCCATTGTGGCTCATTCCCAATGGCTGTTTTGTTCTTTCTTTCCAATCTTCAGTTTCTAATGCTGGAATTGGTGCCGAATCCATTTTAGTAATAAATTTTTGCCGCGCTTTTTCAGTGATTTCCTCTTCAAGATTGGAAGTAGAGTTTTTAAAAAGTACTAGTGAATTCCCAGGTATATTTAAAAGAAAGACCTGTGTTTTGTTTTGGATGCGCTGAATGTCCAATACTTTGAAAAAGGAATTGTCATCTAAAAGAGAATGACCGTTTTTCACTGAATCTGGGTTGAATTTAGATAAATCTCGAGCGTCAGAACTGGCGATTAAATATCGGCAATTTCCTGAAAGTCCTCCGCCGATATAGGACATATCTGTGAAGTCTTTCTGCTTGATGATTTGTCCAACTTTATAGTTTGAAAGTAGATCATCTGCAAGAGTAGTGTCTCTATAATATAGTTTTAAGTCTGAAAAAGTTTCATCAAGAATATCTTTAATGCGTGTGTTTTTCATGTTGTTACTATTTTGAAAATAAGAGAACTACAGATTTCCAATGCTGTCTAATTCTCGCTTGAGTGGTTCAATTTGTTTGAAGAAACGCGTTCTGTCACTTCCAGTTAAGGATTCTCCTGTTGGTAAATTGAGTCTTAGCGCGTCCACTTGAACACCATTCTTCCAGAATCGGTAACAAACGTGTGGGCCAGTGGCAAGACCTGTACTTCCTACTAATCCTATCGTTTGGCCTTGGGTAACACGTTGTCCACGACGTACCAAAATTCGGGACATGTGTAAGTATTGCGTGGAATAGGTTCCATTGTGTTTTACTTTTACAAAGTTTCCGTTTCCTGCGGTGTATCCTGTAGCTTCTACAGTTCCAGCAGCGGTGGTCGATATAGGGGTTCCACTTGGTGCCGCATAATCGGTTCCTTTGTGTGCTTTCCAGGTATGCTGAACAGGATGGAACCTGTTTGCTGTAAATCGAGAAGTGATACGGCTGAACTTAATAGGTGTTTTAAGGAAGAAATTTTTCAGTGTTTTTCCCTCACTATCGTAGTATTCTACTTTTCCAGAAGAGGTATCTCTTTCAAAAGGAAAAGCATAAATGATTTTGCCTTTGTATTCAAAAAATGCCGCTTCAAGATCTTCAACTCCGTCATAGGTTTTACCGTTAATAAAGCGTTCGGTGAAAATTAATCCATATCGATCTCCTTTTTTGAGTTTAAAGAAGTCAATGGACCATGAAAAGACTTTAGTGATTCTGTTGGCAAGAGCCGCTTCTACACTTTCGTTACCTAGGGTTTCAGAAAGGGAACTTTTTAAAACGCCACCGATAATTTTGCGTTTGAGGGTAACGGGTTTTATCTTTTTGGAGACCTTGGCTATACTGTCTCTGAAGTCAATCACATAATAGGTGAGGGCATCAGGTTGGTAAATGAAAGCCTGTAAAGTATTGGTTTTGTTTTTAGATCGTAAAAGGGTGTACGGTTTGTGGTAACGAATACTTCTTACATCAAATGAATCTTTTACCTGAGTAACAATATCATGTATTTTTTTGTCTCCAATGTTTTGACCTTGAATAATGGATCCAAAAGAATCTCCTTTTTCTATCGTATCCTGTAGAACATTAAAGTCAGCATAATTAAACCCAAACTCAATTTTTTTAGCTTTTGGTTTATTAATTTTAGTTTCTGTTTTTTCAGCGGTTTTTTGACATGAAAATAGAGAAAATAATACTAGTATAATTATGAATGCTTTTTTCAAACTTTTAAATTTTTAGGAAATTAAATAGTGGGTTCAGTTCCCCAGTTGGATAATTCATCTTCGCTCCACAATTTAGGGAAAAAGATGCGTCGTTGGTATTTAGGGTGCATATATTTTTGCCAATCGCTTCCGCCAGTGGCTTCGCCATTTCCTTTTCCGCTCTCTAAAATATATTTGATTGCCGTGTTTAAATGCTGCATCACCCAGGTGATGTTTACCGTATGATCATAATGACGCATTGCCTGAATTAATTCAGCGTTTTGTTGGTCTTCTGCTGGTAATTGGGTGAATTTTTGCCAGATATTTTTAGTTTTAAAACTGGACATTTGGCGTAAAAACTGCTCTTTGTATTTGTTTTCAAATTCTTGCAATAGGTAGGATTTTTGACCCGTTTGGTAGTCTTTTCCTGCTGCTTGCCAATAGAGGTGTTCAAAACTGGTTTCTAAATCAGTATGCTCGTCAAAGTTTGCTCTGTATCGGCGATCCGTTAAGTTAATCACATCGGTAGAGGCAAACTCAATGAGTCGGTATTGCGCGCTCTGAAAACCGCTTGCTGGAGTAAGGGTATTTCTGAATTTCATATATTGATCCACTTCCATTCCGTTTTCCATAATGCTAAAGGAATTGGTTAGCATGTCAAAATAACGTGTGATTCTTGATAATCTTTCACTAAAGAAGGCTACTTGAATATTAGGTGTGTCGGCGATTTGGTCGATTTCCCATAAAATCATTTTAAAGATCAGTTCGTTTACCTGGTGGTACATGATAAAGACCATTTCGTCGGGAAGAGTGGTGCGTTGTATTTGAAGGTTTAATAAGGCGTCGGTTTGGATATAGTCCCAATAGGTGATTGGTTTTGACCAAAGTAATCCCTCAAGCTGAACATCTGTTTTTTGGTTTAATGCCTTGTATTTATTGTCAATTTCTTTTAAAATTGATTCAGAATGATCGGTAATGTTCATTATTTTTTTACTTTAAATGGATTTTTTAATCCTTTGAATTCATCAAGATCTGCCTTAAGGGATCCTACGGCAAGGTCTGCTTTTATTCTAACGGGTACTTTGTTGTTGTCGGCTGTTATCCAAAGCGTTAAGCTTTCTTTTTCTTTGAAAACCCTTCCTGCTTGTACTAAGGGTTTAAAAACCATAGTAGAAACGGTTCCAAATTTAGTCGTAATATCTTGACGGCCTATGTATTTTAACTTAAATTTTGTGATTTCGTCATCGAAAAACATATCAATTGCTATGGATTCTCCTGGTTGAAGCTTATCAATATTGGGATGATTTCTTAGGTAATAAAAGGAGGAAACAATGTCTTGAACATTGTCGGTAAGCATGATGGTTTTTTCTGTTTTGCGTTTGTAATCTTTAACCAAAATCTTATTGTCGGTTTGATTGAAGAAACCTTCTTGATTTTTAGTATATCCGCCTTCGTTGATTTTTCGAATGTAACGGTAGGGATTTCCACTGTCTTTATCGAAATAACTTTCGTATAAATCTTCTACTTTGAAAAAAAACTTAGACATGCCTGTGGTATATCCTTTGCCTACAGCATGAAATACTTTTTTGTTGCTGATCGTGGCTTCTTTTACTTCGAGTGTAGCATAGCCCGCATTGACGATTCCATAATGAATTCGAAATTTAAAGAATTCGCCAGTGTCAAAAGCATCTTCCTTTTGAGAATCAAAACCAAGGGTAGTAAGGATGAGTATGGTGAGGATTAGTTTTTTCATAAGAGGATTTGACTGTTTAATAACTATAAACGCAAATTTTATTCCAAATGTATTAAAACAAAAAAACTCAGTCAAGGAATGACTGAGTTTTTATGCTATTAACTAACCAAAAAACTATAAATTATGAAATTTATATCAATTCGGAAGGAAACCACCCCTTCCTTTTTGCGAGTGCAAAGATATGCAGAAAGTTTAAAAAATAAATAGCAAAAGTCAAGTTTAACATA
Source organism: Flavobacterium sp. OHVDL-2026-0007 (assembly GCF_059882335.1). NCBI lineage: Bacteria > Pseudomonadati > Bacteroidota > Flavobacteriia > Flavobacteriales > Flavobacteriaceae > Flavobacterium > Flavobacterium sp. OHVDL-2026-0007. The sequence goes on along the minus strand of NZ_CM187612.1, from coordinate 3,046,863 downwards.
TCATTTGCATAAAAACCATCGTTTTACCGAGAATTTTTCTGCATAATGTAAAAATAATGCTTTTTTATAATGTACCTCTCAATTCTTGCTCTCTCTCGATGGATTCAAAAAGGGCTTTAAAGTTCCCTGCGCCGAATCCTTTGGCTCCCATTCGTTGAATAATTTCGAAAAAAAGCGTTGGTCGGTCTTGAACGGGTTTTGTAAATATCTGTAATAGGTAACCATCTTCATCGGCATCGACCATAATGGCTAGTTTTTCTATTTGGGTTAAATCTTCTTTCATCATCTCCATATGAACGCCTAATCTTTCAGGAATGGCTTGGTAGTAGGTATGTGGTGGAGCCGATAAAAATTCCACACCTCTTGCTTTTAATTCGGAAACTGTTTTGATGATATCATCAGTAGCGATGGCGATATGTTGGATGCCGGGGCCGCCGTAGAAATCCAAGTATTCCTCAATTTGAGATTTTTTCTTTCCTTCTGCTGGCTCGTTAATGGGGAATTTAATTCTTCCATTTCCGTTAGACATTACCTTACTCATCAAAGCGGAGTACTCTGTGTTGATTTGTTTGTCATCAAAGGATAAGAAATTTACAAATCCCATTACCTCTTCGTAGAATTTTACCCAGGTATTCATTTCGTTCCAGCCTACATTTCCAACCATATGGTCAATGTATTTTAATCCAGTTGGTTCAGGGTTATAGTCGGATTTCCATTCTCTGTAACCAGGTAAGAAAACACCCTTGTAGTTTTTTCTCTCGACAAAAATATGCACGGTTTCTCCGTAGGTATAAATTCCAGAACGAATGACTTCTCCAAATTCGTCTTTTTCAACGGTAGGCTCCATAAAGGAGCGAGCACCACGTTTCATGGTTTCTTCGTATGCGCTGCGAGCATCTTCAACCCATAGAGCAGCTACTTTTACACCATCTCCATGTTTTTTAAGGTGCTGGTGAATAGGAGAGTCTTGTGTTAGTGGTGTGGTTAAAACAATTCTAATTTTATCTTGTTTTAATACATAAGAGGCTTTGTCTTTGACCCCTGTTTCTAGTCCTGCATAAGCCAATGACTGATAGCCAAAAGCGGTTTTGTAATAATGTGCAGATTGTTTTGCGTTTCCTACGTAGAATTCTACATAATCTGTTCCTAATAAAGGAAGGAAGTCTTGTGCTCCTTCAAAGATTTTTTCTAAGCCGTATTCTACTGATTTTACTTCTTTTGACATGATGTTTATTGGTTTAATTGGGAAAATCGCGGAAGGATTAACCAAAATGTTGATGTGTTTTTTGTTCTTTTTTGAAAAAAAAAGATTAAAAGTTATAGTAAGGAAATACTGCTTGTCGTAGCAGTGGTACGGAATCGTTTTTTAGGGTTGAATTAGTCTACCCAAGATTTGTAGTACTTGCCATCGTCAAGCCCCATCGCTTCTTCGGTTACCATTAAGGGGCGAAAAGTATCGACCATTACAGCTAGTTCCTGAGTTTCCTTATGTCCAATACTGCGTTCCATGGCTCCAGGAGCGGGTCCGTGTGGAATTCCTTTTGGATGTAAAGTAATATGACCTTGCTCTATATTGTTGCGGCTCATAAAATCACCATCAACATAATACAGCACTTCGTCAGAATCGATATTACTGTGATTATAAGGTGCTGGAATGGCTTTCGGGTGGTAATCGTAAAGTCTTGGACAGAAAGAACAGACTACAAAGGTACTGGTCTCAAAAGTTTGATGTACTGGTGGTGGTTGGTGTACACGCCCAGTGATGGGTTCGAAATTATGAATGGAGAAGCCGTAGGGAAAATTGTAGCCGTCCCAGCCCACAACGTCAAAAGGATGTGTGGCATAGACTACTTCATGGATCATGCCTTCTTTTTTTATTTTGATTAAGAAATCGCCTTTCTCATCGTGTGTTTCTAGTTCATTGGGTAGAATAAAATCACGTTCGCAAAAAGGAGCATGTTCTAAATGTTGACCCGACTGGTTTTTATACCGTTTAGGGGTGTAAAAAGGGGCATGAGATTCGACGTAAAACAACCTGTTTTCAGTGGTTTCGAAATCGATTTGATAAATAATACCTCTTGGAATAATAAGGTAATCACCGTACTCAAAGGGAATATTTCCCAACATAGTGCGTAGTTTTCCTTTTCCTTTGTGGATGAAAAGCAGTTCGTCGGCATCTGCATTTTTGTAGAAATAGTTTCTCAGCGATTCTTTTGGGGCTGCCAATCCGATGATGCAGTCGTTGTTGACCAACATGGCTTTACGACTGTCTAAAAAATCGTTCTCAGGTTTTAGTTCAAAACCTTTAAAAAGTAATGATTTAATGTTTTTACCAATGGCGATTTTGGGTTCAACCGAATATGATTTAAGGATTTCTTTAACCTGAGTGGGTCTGTGCACATGATAGGACAATGACGAATGTCCGTGAAAACCTTCGGTGCCAAACAATTGTTCGTAGTATAGACCACCATTGGGTTTTTCAAATTGGGTGTGTCTCTTTTGTGGAAAATTTCCAAGTTTATGATATAATGGCATGGCTTTTCAATTAGATAATTTGTAAATTAGATAATTCGAAAATGTGAATTGTATGAACAGATAATCAGCTCAATTTTTGATTGATTAATTGTCTCAATTCGGTAGTTTTACTCAGGATTTCTCTTGATGAGGAATTGAAGATATTCTAATAAACCTGTCCATTTTGTTTTCATTATAACAAATGTCGTAATTTTTATTGATTTAAATTACAAATTAAAACAAAAATCCTATACTAAACCATGTAAAACTTTTTGACATTTCTGGTGACCATGAATGTTTGATTTCGATAGGGCCAATGATGGTTTCTAATCCATAACCTATGGCATAACCAGAATATTTAGGCATGGAGAACGCATCGACTGTCTTAAAAATGTCGTCTCCTAAGTTGGCGTAATTGGCCGAAAAATTGACATGATTTTTTTTGAACATTTCGTAATCGAAAGTAATTCCTGTCTTAATGAAGCTATTTCCAGCGATACTTAGGAAGTCGTATCCATAAAAATAGTTGAAGTTGTTAATCTTATTATAGCCATAACCTCCTAATATATAATCGAAAAACGGAACGCTGTCGTTACCAAAATTAAGACCAGCTCCCGCTTCAATTTTAACGGTTGTTTTATTGAATATTGTTTTGGCAAAGGCAATTTCTGCTTTTGCTAATGAAAAGGGCTTGAAAAGTTTGGTGTAATCTGAAGAAGCTAAGAAGGTTTGTATATCTGTAGAGAAATATAAGCCCGAATGAGGGTAGCTTTTATTGTCAAAGGAATCGTATTTCAAGTAGCCAAAAACACTGAGATAGCTGCTTTTGTCTATAATGTTGCTGCTGTCGGTAAGTGTAGGCGAGTCTACTTTTAAGTATTTGTATTCAAGGCCACCTCCCATTAAAAACTTTTGGACAAAGATGGTTTGGAAATACGCTTGGTTGGTCAAGTCAAGAAAATCCACGTTAATTAGGTTGGCATTGGTGTTTACAGGCACTATTTCACTGAAGTTGGCAGTGATATTTCGGTTGAATTGATTCAAGCGAGAGCGGAAACCGAAACTGATATTGAAACCATTTTCGACATAATAGTTTAAGTCATATCGGAAATTATCGCCTAGGATAACATCCACTGAGGTAACATCATTCTTTAAAAATGTTTTTTTGTGTGTTAGGTTTAATAAGATCCCACTTTTATAAAGTCCGTCGTAATGCAAACCAAGTTTTAAATAGGTTTGCGTTGGATTTTCTTTTAGGACTAATTCCAGGTCGTCTTGTTTGTCGTCTGCTTCGAGACAATAGGATATGGTGCTAAAGTTTTGAGTAGCGTTCAAATTGTTGATACCCGTTTTAAGATCTCGATAGGTTATGGTACTTCCAGGCTTAAAACGCAGTTTTCCATTGATGTATTCTTTGGTAAAGTTGTCTAATTTGTCACTGTTTATTTTTTTGATCTGTAGCGTGTCCGTGCTTATTTTTAGTTTTGGTTTTTTATAGTAGTTGGTTTCGTCAGTCAAGGATTTTATTTTTTCATAGACGGCAAAAGCAGCCTCTTCCCCTTTTCGGATAATTTCTTCTCCCTTGTCAAATGAAATAACGCCATAGTCTCGGATGTCTGGTTTGATATAAATATCAGTATCCTTTATCTTGTTTTTCATTTTTTCAATGGATTGCAAGTTGGTAATTTGAACCAATATCTTTGTGGCATTTTTTAGGTTTTTACGATTGAGTAAATCGTCTTGTACATCAACGCCAATAATGATATCTGCTCCAAGTTTACGGACCTCGTTCAGGGGGTAATTGTTGACAACTCCTCCATCTACTAATAAATTTCCGTCAATTTCTACAGGAGTAAAAAGGGAAGGGAATGCGGCACTTGCCATCATAGCTTGAACCAAATTACCTTTGTTGAGTAAAACCTCTTCTCCAGTTTCGATATTGGTACCAATACAGAGGAAAGGAGTGGGTAATTTGTTGAAATCACGAACATGTCGCACATTTCGGGTAAGGCTACTCAATAGGTTGTAGTTGTACATTCCTTTGGAAAGCGCTTCTGGTATACCGACTTTAAAATTACTAAAGGGTAAAACGATGGCATACAATTCATCATTTTTTTTGCCGTAAAAGTTTTTAGAGGAACGCGGTATATAATCGTTTATAAGTTCATCGAAATTCGTCTTTTTAAAAATGGAGTCAATTTGGGCGGCATTATAACCCGATGCGTAAAGTCCTCCAATTATGGAGCCCATACTAGTTCCTCCAATATAATCAATTTTGATTCCTGCTTCTTCTAAAACTTTTAGAACACCAATATGAGCAAATCCTTTGGCGCCACCACCACTTAGGACCAAGCCTATTTTTGGTCTTTTAACGTTGTCTTGTTTTCTTTCCTGGGAAAAGGTTTGTGGAGTCTGAAAGACCAATAGTGTCAATAGAAACCAAGAGAGGTTCCAATTAAAAGTTGAATATTGCGAGCCATAAAGCCTTGTTTTTTTCTCTAGGCAAAGAGCAGCTTTAGCTGTTCTTCCCTTTAGGATAGAAAAAAAAAGTCTGGACCGAGTATTTGGTAGGAGCTGGTTTGGACGCATAAGAATTCACTAGTTGGTTTTGTAAAAGTCGACAATTTTTTTGGCTTTTGATACTCCAATGACCTCAGATATTTGTTTTTCTGTGGCTAGTTTCAATCTTTTAACACTTTTAAAATGTTGTATCAAGGTCAACATGGTCTTTTCTCCAATACCGGGGATGCTTTCTACGGAGGAATTAAGTGCTGCTTTGCTGCGTTTGTCACGATGAAAAGTGATACCGAAGCGGTGTGCTTCGTTTCTTAATTGCTGAATGACTTTTAGGGTTTCTGATTTTTTATCCAAATACAAGGGCACAGAATCACCAGGATAAAATAATTCTTCGAGGCGTTTGGCAATTCCAATGATGGCAATTTTTCCGCGTAAGCCTAGTTCATCAATACTTTTTAAAGCTGCTGATAATTGTCCTTTTCCTCCATCGATAATAATGAGTTGGGGCAGAGGTTGGTTCTCCTCTAATAGTCTTTTATAACGGCGGTAAACAATTTCGGTCATCGAGGCAAAGTCATCGGGGCCTTCGACTGTTTTTACGTTAAAATGGCGATAGTCTTTTTTGCTGGCTTTTCCATCTTTAAACACCACACAAGCCGCTACGGGATTTGTTCCTTGAATGTTGGAGTTGTCAAAGCACTCAATATGTCTAGGTTCTACCGGTAAGCGTAAATCTTTTTGCATTTGTGCCATGATGCGATTGGTATGTCGATCTGGGTCTACAATTTGCAATTGTTTGAGTTGTTCTATTCGATAAAATTTGGCATTGCGAATCGATAGGTCTAAAATCTGTTTTTTATCTCCTAGCTGGGGAACGGTTGTTTTAATGTTTTCCCCCAAATTGATTTCAAAGGGTACGATGATTTCCTTGGACAATAATTGAAAGCGTTCGCGTAGTTCGATGATGGCAAGTTCCAATAATTCTTCGTCGGGTTCATCTAATTTTTTCTTTATCTCTAAAGTATGTGAACGAATGATGGATCCATGGGAAATTTGCAAAAAGTTGACATAAGCTGCACTTTCATCTGAGACAATGGAAAATACATCAATATTGGTAATTTTGGGATTGACAATGGTAGACCTCGATTGGTAGTTTTCCAATACGTCTAGTTTCTCTTTGATTTTTTGGGCTTCTTCAAAACGTAAATCCTTTGCGTATTGCGTCATCAGACGTTTGAAATCCTTCATGCTTTCTTTGAAATTCCCTTTCAAAATTTCGCGAATGGCATCAACTTGTCTTTGGTAATCTTCTAAAGATTCCAAGCCTTCACAGGGTCCTTTGCAGTTACCAATATGGTATTCTAAACAAACTTTGAATTTTCCTGAATCGATGTTGGATTGGCTTAAATCATAAGTGCATGTTCGTAAGGGATATAATTCTTTAATGAGATCCAAAATAGTATGCACCGTTTTAAAACTGGTGTAGGGACCAAAATATTCTGAGCCATCTTTCACCATTCTACGGGTGGAGAAAATTCTCGAAAAAGGTTCTTTTTTGATACAGATCCATGGATAGCTTTTGTCATCACGGAGTAAAACGTTGTAACGAGGCTGCAGGGTTTTGATTAAATTGTTTTCTAATAAAAGCGCGTCGGTTTCAGTAGGAACTACGATGTGTTTTATGGTGACAATTTTTTTGACCAGGACATTGGTTTTTGCCGTGTCGTGAATTTTATTAAAATAAGAGGATACTCTTTTTTTGAGGTTTTTGGCTTTGCCCACATACAATATTTTTCCCTCCTTATCGTAATATTGATAAACACCAGGATTGTCTGGTAAAGTTTGAATTTGGAGTTCTAAAGTTGGTGTTTGCATGCTGTTTTGTTTCTGAAGATTTCGGAAAACTCTTTTGAAGCCAGTTTGATTTCGGTATCAAGCTTAACATTGAATTCGTTTCAAATTTACAAAATCAAAAGAATAATTTCTATATTTAGATTTTATAATTCTATATGAAAAACGGTAAACCCTTGGTTATTTTTGGCGAGTCAATTTTGCCTGGTGAAAATAAAACGATAAACGTCGAAATTGCGAGATTACACACCACTACGAGGCTGAATATTCCAGTGGTGGTGCGTCGTTCCAAACATGAAGGTCCTGTGGTACTATTCTCGGCGGGAATTCACGGTGATGAAATAAATGGTGTGGAGGTGGTACGACAACTCATCAGCAAAAAGATTAACCGCCCTAGTAGGGGGACCATTATTTGTATTCCGATTATCAATATGTATGGATTTGTAAATAGATCCCGTGAATTTCCCGATGGACGTGATTTGAATCGTGTTTTCCCAGGGAGTAAGAAAGGTTCTCTAGCCAGTCGTTTTGCCTATCACATCGTGGCAGAAATTTTACCAATCCTAGATTATGCGGTCGATTTTCATGCCGGTGGAGCAAGTCGTTTTAATGCGCCCCAAATTAGAATTACGGAGAATAATGCCGAGTTAAAAATTTTGGCAGATGTTTTTAATGCACCCTTTACCTTGTATTCGAAGAATATTAGTGGTTCTTTTAGAAATACTTCCGAAAAAGCCAATGTAAAAATGCTGCTTTTTGAAGGGGGAAAATCTTTAGATATCAACAATGCCATTGCCAATGAAGGGGTAATGGGAGTGAAGCGGTTGTTAAAGTATTTAAATATGCTAGACGCTAAACAAGTAGTGGAAGAGGCGGAACAGCCGTCCATTTATATTAAACATTCCGTGTGGTTGCGAGCCAAATGCTCGGGTTTGTTACACGATTACAATAGGATAGGGAGATTTGTCACCAAAGGCACTATTTTGGCCATTATTACGGATCCTTTTGGTAAATTTGAGCAAAAAGTAAAAGCCCCTCACGATGGATTTGTTATTAATGCCAATCATTCGCCTATAGTATACGAAGGCGATGCCATCTATCACATCTCTAAAACTTTACCAGAAAATGTTGCACAGTAAAAAAGAATTAAGGACGCAGTATAAAAATCTTAGAAAAAAGCTGACCTCTGATGAAATTGAAGAAAAGAGTTTGGCTATAGCCAATAACTTGATCTCCTTACCCATTTGGGATAAAACCTATTACCATGTTTTTCTTCCTATTGAAGAGCAAAAAGAAGTCAATACCGAATATGTTTTACATGTGCTTTCCGGCAAGGACAAAGAAATTGTGGTATCCAAAAGTGATTTTGAGAGCGGTGAAATGACTCATTTTCTATTGACCGATAATACCAAAATCAAAAAAAATGCCTACAACATACCTGAACCTGTAAATGGATTGCCAGTGCCCTCAACAGCGCTTGACGTGGTTTTTGTGCCCCTTTTGGCTTTTGACGTTTTAGGGAATAGAGTAGGTTATGGAAAAGGTTTTTACGATAGATTTTTAGCTGGGTGCAAACCAGACACCATTAAAATTGGACTTTCATTTTTTGAAGCGGAAAGCCTAATTGAAGATGTCTTTGAAGCGGATGTAAAACTGGATTATTGCATAACAACTACCCAGGTATACCAATTTTAGACTTTTAATGAGCTACGACGTATTATTTTACTTCTTTAATGGTAGCCCCATCGATCCAACCTTCTGTTCCGTCTGTTAATTCGATTCGTTTCCAGTTTTTTAAAGTTTCTTTTACGTAAACTTTAGCGCCTTCATGTAATAAGATGATCGCAGTGCCCGCTTTTTGTGGTTCACTACGCACTTCACTTATTTCAGAGAAAACAATAGCAGGGCGGTCATTATTGTAATGACTTTTTTCGGCCATACCAGCAAAAATACTGGAAAGTAAGCCAATGATCAGGACAAACATTCCGATGAAATAGAGTCTTTTGGAAAGGGTACGTTGTGAGAAATAATAGCCTATAAAACTCAATAAAAAGACAAATGCAAATCCTACAGCGATTTTTGCCCAAGTATTGTAGTCAAATCCCCCAGTGAATTTTTGGAGTAGTCTTGCAAAGCCAACCTTAGGAACTTCTTTTATCTCATCAATGGTAAGCTTTTTAGCGAATTTTAAATTGTTTAGGGTCTCAGGATCCTGAGGTTTTAAAACCAAAGCTTTTTCATAATTGTAGATAGAAGGAGCTACTTTGTTTAGTTTGTAATAACAATTCCCCAAATTAAAATACAGTTCAGCTGAATGTAACTGGTCTTCTTTTATAAGACTTTCATAGGCTTGGGCGGCCTCTTGATATTCTCCCTTTTGATACAAGGCATTGCCTTGCTCAAAGCTGCTTTGAGCAAAGAAAACCTGAGTGATTAAGAGAAAGAGATAGACTATATTTTTCATTTTATTTTATTTAAACCGTTTGGTTTTGACAACTGCTCGGCTTTTGTTTTTTAAACTTGATGCCCTTAAAATCAGTACAAACGAATCTGTTTTTTCGTTGGTGTACTCTGCTAAAAGGGATTAAACAATCTGTTTCTCTAGAGCTGAAATAATTAAAACAGCCTTGTCGAAATCTTGTTGAATAGAAGCGCTTGAAGCCGGCGCATAACGGGCATATTCACAGTTTTCGGTCAAATTGATAAAACTTTGAACAGTTTCTGGATCGGCATTTCTAGATAACAATAGCGTACTAATATTGTCTTTGCTCATTTCTGAAGTTTCAATATGTAATTTAGCTTTCAAGAAATTATGCATTGCTTTTTCTAACGCAATATAGAAAGGCTCTTTGTTGTTGAGGTGTTTCTTGGCTTGCGATAAATATTTCTTAGCCAGTTTATTGTTCATTCTGATTCGGTTTCCAGTTACGTCTCCGTCAAGGGCTTCTTTTTTCTTCTTAGCCAGAACAATAATAGGTAAGATGACAAAAGGTAGGAACAATAAGGTGTAATACAAATCAGAACCATAAAAATCGTTTTTAGCTAGTGGAACTAAATTGGTTTTTGGTTTGATGTATTTGAATTGTTCTGTTTTTGAGAGCACATTCTTATGAGCATTCGCAGCAGTATTGGCTTCGGCTTGTACTGGGCCATCTAAAACGTCTACCATGATCTCTGGTGAAGTGATGGTTTTATACGAGCCCGTATTCAAATCGAAAAACGAAAATTCCATTGGTTTTATGGCGTATTTTCCTTTGTACTGTGGAATGATAGTGTATTTATCGGATATTCTTCCTGACATTCCTTTTAAGGTAGTCGTTACGCTCTCATCGTGGACTGGATCGTACATTTCTAAAGCATTAGGCACAACAGGTTTAGGAAGTGTAAATAACTTCATATTTCCGGTACCCGTAGCGCTTACAATTAAATCGAGGCTTTCTCCATTTTTTAAAGTCGTTTTAGAAGGGGTCACTATAAAGTTAAATTTCCCCACAGCACCACTAAACCCTTCTGGTTTACCCGTTTCTGGCAGTGGTCGCACCGTAATGGTTTTGGCTCCAGCGGAAACAACTTTATTGTCGTCTGTTATGATCATCTGACCAAACATATCTCTGCGGTTGGTTGGCAATTGTACGCCTATATCTAATGAAAGGGGTTCAATGGTTAATCTTCCTGATTTTTGAGGGTATAGAATCGTCTTTTTTAAGACCACAAAATAACATCTTTGTCCTTGGTAGGTACCTTCTTCAATTGATAATTGTTTGATGTCTATGTTCTGGTTCCAGAAATCATTGTATTTGGGTTTGGCCAATTCTTTAAATCCAGTAACCCCAATATTGTTAAAGTATAGTTTGTATACTACTGTAATGGGTTCATTAACATAGGGAGTTGTTTTTGAAATCTCTGCAACAAGATTTAAGGTTTCGGTTCCTCCGCCTTGAGGTCTGTCATTAGGATCTCTTTCTTGCGCAACGGCATTGGTAACAACGATCTTTACAGGCGCTGTTTTATAAATTTGCCCGTTATACTCAATAGAGGCTGGTTTGATCACCAGATTTCCTTTTTGAGACGGTAGTAAGAAGTAGGAGTAGGCTTTTTGAAAAGAACTTCTTCCATTCACCCAGGACTGGCTGACTTGTTGACTTGGCCCCGCTACAATTCTGAATCCATCAAATGAGGGCTGATCAAAGTTATCCCCATCAACATTCATGATAAAGTCAATACGAAGTCGTTCGTTTATTCCAAGCGTATTCTTGCTTACTCTGGCTTCAAATTGAACTTGAGCCATAAGCCCTTGAAAAGTGAATAGTAATAGAATTAAATATCTTTTCATTTAATGGTGTAATCGTTTGTAAGGTTTGATTTTAATCGGACTTTGTTTAGTGAGTACTCAAATAAACAAATAAACGATAAAATGATGGTTTCTATTGTTACCAGTCTTTTTCTGTTTTTCTAGGATTGCCTTTTACTTTTTGGGCATTAACTTTATCCTGAATTTTCTTTTCTTCATTGTTTACGGCATCGAGTAAATTCTGAACGCGTTCTTTGGATATGCCTCCTGGTTGTGGTTTTGGCTCTCCTTTATTGTCCGACTTGTCGTCTTTCTTTGGATCGTTTTTACCGTCATTTTTGTCTTTATCTTTATCGCCTTTGTCGTCTTTCTTGTCTTTATCGCCGTCTTTTTTCTGATCGTCTTTTTTGTCGTTCTTTTTATCCTTGTCCTTATCCTTATCCTTGTTTTTATCGTTTTTAGGAGGATTTTCTTTTAGCTTTTGTTTGGCTAAAGCATAGTTGTAACGTGTTTCGTCGTCAGTGGGATCATTGCGCAAGGCTTCTTTATACGCTTCAACCGCCTGTGTGTAATCTTTCTCTTTCATGAAAACATTTCCTAAGTTGTGGTAGGCTTTATGTTTTTCGGGCCTAGTCTTTGTGTTTTTTATGGCTTTGCCATAGGCGAATTTAGCTTCTGAGATTTGATTTTGTTTGTATATTGTATTTCCCAGATTATAAGTTGCCGTAGCACGTTTTGGAAATTTTGATGCTGAAATTCTATAGTTCGCTTCAGCGTCAACAAATTTATTCTGCTTATATTCTTCATTGGCATTAGGCAATGTCTTGTCTTTCTCTTGAGCTGAAACGGCTAAAGAAAGGCTGAGGAAAATATAAAGAAGCACATTTTTCATTCTAATTTTTTTGTTTTTTATTCCGAATCGTATTGGGAATAATTATTTCTTTTCGTTAAATAAATTCAACTCTTTGATCCAATTTGTTTTTCTTTCTAAGAGAAAAATATCTGCAAATAGTAATAGAAAGGCAAAGCCAAGGAACCATTGAAATTGTGATTCAAAATCGGCCATTTGCGTGGCTTCAAATTCTGTCTTTTGAATATTGTTCAAAGCATTTTTTACATATTCTAAAACTTCTTTGGTGTTTCCGCCATAAACATAGCCCCCTTTTGTTGCTTTGGCAATTGCTTTTAAGCCTTCTTGATTCAGTTTGGTAATCACAATTTGATTGCTGTTGTCTCGTTGGTGGCTTACTACGACACCATTTCTTTTTAAAGGAATAGTGCTTCCTTTTTCGGTTCCAACGCCAATGGTGATGATTTTCATTCCTATTTTATTGGCCTCTTCAGCGGCAACGGAAGCGCCTTCAGAATGATCTTCTCCATCAGATATTAAAATCAACAACTTACTTGTTTTGCTTTTTTGGTCAAAATAAGTGGCGGACATTTTAATGGCTTCGTCTAGGGAAGTTCCCTGTGATGAAACCATATCTGGGGTCATGCTTTGCAAGAACATTTTGGCAACACTATAATCAGAGGTTATAGGTAAAACAGGAAAAGCACTGCCGGCGTAGGCCACAATACCAATTCTGTCACTTCCTAATTGATTGATGATTTGTGAGACCAACTGTTTGCTTTTGTCCAAACGACTTGGTGCCACATCTTCAGCCAGCATACTTTTAGATACATCAACGGCAAAAACGATGTCAATACCTTCGCGTTTTACGGTTTCCATTTTGGTACCGATTTTGGGATTTACTAAGCCTATAATGAGGCAAAAAAGCGCCAAAAGTAGTACGGATAATTTTAGTACTGGTTTGAAAACAGATCGCTCGGGGCTCAATCTTTTTACCATTTCTAAATCACCAAATTCGCGTTGTTTTTTTCGTTTCCAATACATATTGAACAGGAAAATACACACCACAATTGGGAGTAGTAGCAAGAGATATAAATATTTTTTTTCGTCTAATTCCATATGTTTTTTAAATTCAAATCTAAAATTCCAAACTTGGTGGTCGTTTAAAATTTTAATTTTTCAAATGCCAATCTGTTGCGTGCTTGTTGGGCTTTGTTCGATTTTGTAAAAATTAAATAAAGCTTCTGTACACGGTATTTCTTAAGCCAAATTCGAATAACAACAAAAAGGCAGCCAGTAAAACAAAAGCTCTGTATTTCTCATCGTAATCATAGAATTTTAGCTCTTGGATCTCAGTTGTTTCTAATTTGTTAATCGAATTGTATATTTCGACTAATTTGTCATTACTAGTGGCTCTAAAATAAGTTCCATCTGTTTTTCGAGCAATGCTTTTCATGAGTGGCTCGTCGATTTCTACTTTTTGCATTTTAAATAAAAAGCCTCCATTTGGCGCATAAGCATAAGGAGATGGTGCCATTCCGTTGGTTCCAATTCCAATGGTATATACTTTTATGCCATATTGTTTGGCGATATCTGCTGCCGTTTCTGGCTCAATAAAACCGGCATTGTTAACACCATCTGTCATCAAAATGATTACTCGGCTTTTGGCTTTACTGTCTTTAAGACGATTGACCGCTGTGGCTAAGCCCATTCCGATTCCTGTTCCATCTTGTAGCGTGGTATCGTATTTTATGCCTTTTATAGCTTCAAGAATAATGGCTTTGTCACTAGTAACCGGTGTTTTTGTATAGGCTTCAGAAGCATATAAAACCAATCCCACTCGGTCGTTGGGTCTTTCCCCTACGAAATCTGCTGCCACTCTTTTCAAAGCTTCCATACGATTGGGCTTTAAATCTTTGGCGAGCATACTACCAGAAACGTCGATAGCCATGACTATATCAATTCCTTTTGTCGTTTTAGTTTGATTGCTAATGTCTACCGTTCTTGGTCGGGCCAAAGCCACGATTAGCGAAACTAAGGCTAGAATTCTAAAAACATATAAAAAAGGTTTTAGTTTGGTTAGCAGTGATTGGCTGTTTTTAAAGCCCTGAATCGAACTCATTTTTAAAGTAGCCGACTGTTGGTTGCGTTTCCAGAAAAACCAAGCGATTGCAATTGGAATTAAGAGCAGCAACCAAAAAAATTCTGGATTTAAAAAAGTTAATTTCCCCATTAGTTCGTCGCTTTTCTAAGTTCAACAGAATTTAAAATACGGGCAGTAATGTCATTGGCATAACTGTCTCCTTCTTCGTGTATAATCATGATTTGTTGTAAGCCTTGATCTTGTTTGAAAAGCAATATTTCATAATAGGATTTTGTGCTGGTTTTATCAAGAGGATTTAGAACCGTCATGGTACCATAACCTTTTAATCCTTGAACGCCTTGATTGGTTTGGAAATCTTCTTGTTTTACGATGATGTTTTGACCTCCTTGAGACTCTATTATTTTTATAGTTCCTTCTAAGGTTTTACCTAAATCGAGCTCCACTGGGTTTTTAAATTTACTGGTGGATACGGTTACATAAAAATGATCGATCATACTACCATAAGCAAAGAATTGCATTTCCTTAAGTAAGGCCATAGTTTCTTTTGGAAGTACTTTTTCGGTATCCATTCGCTTTAAGACCTTAGGGGTTTCAATCAAAACACCAGGGTTACCGTATTCGCTTTTTACCCATTCGCTTTCCAATAATTCTTTAGACGGATGCCCAATAATATTGTCTTTAACATAAGTGAAACCCTTAGTTGCGATAAAGAAACCAGTAGTTATAACTAGTAAAGAGGCTACTGTTCCAATGGCTATAGCAATACGTTTGTTGCGTTTTTTTAGCAATTGAAGCTTGATCTGCTTTTGTTTTTGAGCCTCATTGAGTAGTTGATCTTCCTCGTCAGTCACTTCAGTTGGAATGGCATTGTCAAGGGTTAGAATTACCTTCTGAATCTTATTACGATCTTCGGTAATTTCGTATTCTAAAGGTTTAGATTTTGCAAATTTCACCAAATCGGCCTGACGTAAAACGCGCTCTAAATTCTCTACGGTTTCAGGAGTTAGGGTCATTTTCTTTTTAGTGGAAGCTGTTCTAATTCCCTGAATCAATTCAGAGGTAGTGCTTTCCATAGCAGGAATTTGAATGGCTTCCTCAATATAATTACGAGCAATATCCGTTAATTCACTATAGTATTCCTTTACTTCGCCTTTTTGCCAAAGTTCTTTTTTCTCCAGATTGTTTAATAAACTGGTTGCCTTTTCGATCGGTGTTTTGTAGACTTCTTCGGCTATTTTTTTCTGTTGACGTTTTTTAATAAACCAATATACAAAAGCACCAATTCCTAGAATAAGAAGTAGTGCTAAAAGGTATTTCCACCAGTTTCCAAGTCCATCATCTGCAGAGGAAATATCTTTGATGTCGTACATTTTTTGTTGTAAAGTGTCGACTTTTACCCCAGCGACTTCTACGGCAATAGAATCGGTTGAATACGGCTTTTTGTCAATTAAAATCTGAATACTAGGGATGGTATACCTTCCGGAGTCAAATTGTGTAAGCCCATATTTTTTGATAAGCTCGTAGCTGTCATTTTTTTTAACGGTATCAATCGGATACGATTGAATCACCTCTAAGGCTCCAATTTTTTTAAGTTGTGGAAAAACGACTTTCGATTTTGAGCTAACAATGGTTTTGAGCGTTAGCTTAAATTCGGCTCCAATTTTATTTTTAGTAGTATCAACGCTGGTTTCCACTTGTTTTTGTTGAGCAAAAACAGCTGTTGAAAGCAAAAATAAAAGTATGTACAGTTTTAATTTCATTTGATTTTTGATTTCAGATTTTAGTCTAAAATGAATGCTTAAAAAAGGAACGCTGATCAAGCATATTTAAGCGGTTTTTATTTTTTATCTTGATTTGAAATAGCCTAATAATTTAGTGACATAGTTTTCATCAACTCTAGTGTTTACAATACCTGCTCCAGATTTACTAAAGGTTTCTTTAAAGTAATTTACTCGAGTATGATATTGTTTTTCATAGTTCGTTCGCACCATCTTGGAACCAGTATCCACCAGCTGAATTTTTCCAGTTTCCGCATCTAACATGTTGACCATTCCTAAATTAGGGATTTTTTCTTCACGTATATCGTAGACGCGAACCCCAGTAATGTCGTGTTTTTTAGCAGCAATTTTTAAGGTGTGCTCGTAATCTTCAGACATGAAATCGGAAATCACGAAAATGATGGCTTTCTTTTTTTGTGTTCCTGACAAAAACTTTAAGGCTTGGGCGATATCGGTTTTTTTGCTTTTAGGCTCAAATTCGATGAGTTCACGGATGATTCTCAAAACATGAGAACGTCCTTTTTTGGGTGGGATATACAATTCGATGATATCCGAAAAGAGTATTAAGCCAATTTTATCGTTATTTTGTGTAGCCGAAAAAGCCATCGTTGCCGCAATTTCGGTGACGATGTCTTTTTTAAACTGACTTTTTGAGCCAAAACTCTCAGAACCAGAAATATCGACCATGAGCATCATAGTCAATTCTCGTTCTTCTTCAAAAACTTTTACGTGGGCTTCATTATAGCGTGCGGTAACATTCCAATCGATGTTACGAATATCATCACCATATTGGTATTGGCGCACTTCGCTAAAGGTCATTCCGCGTCCTTTAAATGAAGAATGGTATTCTCCCGAAAAGATATGATTGCTCAATCTTTTGGTTTTGATTTCTATTTTCCGTACTTTTTTTAAAAGCTCTTTTGTATCCATTTTATTTGTTTAAAGTTTAAAAGTTTCAAGCTTCAGGAATGTGGTATAACAGCCTGAAAGAGGAAACGTTAAACAAATTTTTAAGGTACTTCAATCTCGTTTATGATTTTGTTGATGATGTCTACAGAGGTGATGTTTTCAGCTTCAGCCTCATAGGTGATTCCTACCCTGTGACGTAATACATCATGTACAACAGCGCGAACATCTTCTGGGATTACATAGCCACGACGTTTGATGAAAGCGTAACATTTTGCTGCAATAGCTAAATTGATACTTCCACGTGGTGATGCTCCAAAACTAATAAGCGGTTTTAAGTCGGCAAGTTTGTACTTCTCTGGGTAACGAGTAGCAAAAATAATATCTAAGATGTATTTTTCGATTTTTTCGTCCATATAGACTTCACGAACAGCTTCTTGTGCACGTAAAATTTGGTCCACAGAAACAACTGGGTTTACTTTTTCGTAACTACCTTTCAAGTTCTGACGAATGACAAAGCGCTCTTCGTCCATTTTTGGGTAATCAATTACGGTTTTAAGCATAAAACGATCGACTTGCGCTTCTGGAAGTTGGTAGGTTCCTTCTTGCTCAACAGGGTTTTGAGTAGCCAATACTAAAAACGGTCGGTCTAATTTAAAAGTAGTGTCACCAATGGTTACTTGTTTTTCCTGCATGGCCTCCAAAAGTGCTGATTGCACCTTTGCTGGAGCACGGTTAATTTCATCGGCAAGTACGAAATTAGCGAAGATTGGTCCTTTTTTGATGGAAAACTCGTTTGCTTTGATGTTGTAAATCATCGTACCGACTACATCGGCAGGCAATAAGTCAGGTGTAAATTGAATACGGCTAAATGAACCATGGACTGCTTGCGAGAGCGTATTGATCGCTAAAGTTTTTGCTAATCCAGGAACTCCTTCAAGCAAAATATGACCTTGACCTAGTAGTCCGATTAATAAACGTTCGACCATATGTTTCTGGCCCACAATAACTTTGTTCATTTCCATTGTAAGAAGGTCTATAAAAGCACTTTCTCTTTCAATTTTTTCATTTATCGCTCTAATGTCTAAAGTCGTTGTATTTTCTTCCATATAAATATTTTTAAAACCTTTTTAAAACCTTGATTTTTATGCCTTACTTTTGAGAGTGCAAATTGAATATTTTTTGAGAAGTAAGATGTTAAAGAATGGTTAAAACTTCGATCAATGGCCTAATTTTAAGGACTAATTGTGAATCTATTTTTATATTTTTAAGAACTTTGATGATTATGCTTCAGAAAAGCAAATTTGGGACCATAAATAACGCAATTAAACCATGAGTAAAACAGTATTATCGCCTATAATTTCGGGTACTATGAATTGGGGTGTTTGGGATAAAAGTCTAACACCTAAAGAAATGGAAAACATGATACAAATTTGTATCGAAAATAAAATCACCACTTTTGATCACGCTGACATTTACGGATCTTATACCACCGAAGCTGATTTTGGAAAAGCGTTCCATTCCAGTAAAATTGCACGTGAAAAATTACAATTAATTACCAAATGCGGGATTCAGATGATTGCTGAAGGTCGTCAAAATAAAGTCAAACATTACGATTATTCCAAAGAGTATATTATCTGGTCTGTAGAAGAATCGCTTAAAAAACTAAAAACGGATTTTGTCGATGTGTTTTTGTTGCACAGACCGAGTCCCTTGATGCAGGCTGATGAAATCGCAGAAGCGGTAGAAAAATTAAAAGCAGAGGGGAAAATTGTCGATTTTGGACTTTCCAATTTTACGAGTTCTCAAACCGAGTTGATTCGTCAGAAAACAGAAGTGAGTTTTAATCAAGTGCAGTTTTCTGCTACTAATTTTGAACCCATGACTGATGGAAGTTTTGATTATATGCAAGTACACGGCATTCGACCATTGTCATGGAATCCATTAGGAACCATTTTTAGAGAGGATTCTAGAAAGACACGTCGTTTGAAAAAGTTACTTTCCGATTTGGTTAAAAAATATGGTTTCGGATCCGATACGCTATTGCTTTCATGGGTGCTCAAACATCCAGCGAAGGTAATTCCAATTGCAGGGACAGTAAATGTGGCTAGGATTCAATCACTGATCAAGGCGGTAGAATTAGAAATGGATAAGGAAGATTGGTTTGCTATTTGGACAGAAAGCATGGGAGATGATGTGCCTTAATAAGTAAATAACACGGCTAAAATAAAAACAGCTATACTTCAAAGGAAGTATAGCTGTTTTTTTGTGGTTTGGAAATTGTTATTATTTTAAAACTACGGCAGTCATGTTGGTAATTTGCCCGTTAACTACCAATACATTAGGAACTGTGATAGGAAGAAATCCTGAAGTCACATCTGGTGTGATCGTCACAATGTAAGTTCCTGCTGGAACACCGCTAAGTTGAAAAGCACCTAGTTCATTAGTATAAGTAGATACTGTAGTATCTCCAACTTGAACTGAGATCAAGGTTTGAAAAGTAAACGGAGATATAGTTCCTTTAATAGCACCAGAAGTGGCCGCAGTAGAGACTCTAATTACCGGATGTAAATTATAATTACCGGTACTACCTGTTTGCACTACTACTGAATGTTCTACATCAAAATCTAGTAGAAAATCATAAGTTACACCTCCTGTTAGGGTTTGATTCACTTTTAATTTTAAACCAGATTGTTGTGCACTTGGTGTTTTTAAAGGATAAGTTACCCCGTCTTTAACCACCGTATTGTGTTCACCTAGAACTAATCGTATTTGTCCTAAAAAGCCTGAAGGAACTTCATTGTCGGCTAAGAGCACATTCACTCCACCTGTTAAATCAAGTAAGTTATAGATGCCAGGAGTGATGTTTCCAATGCTCACCCATCCGTCTTCACCATTTTCTAAAGTGCTTTTGATTTTAACATCTATTACTTCTACGTTCACTTCGTCGTAATCACCAGGGGCGTCGGTCATTCTTACGCTAACTTTTGAAGTTTGTGAACTGTCATTATCATCATTGTTATTACAACTTGTAACAAATAGTGCTAAAAATAATGTTAGGAGGAGCATTCCTAAATTAAGCTTTACTTTTTTCATATGTTTATTTTTTAATTAATAAATTTATAACGCAGAATAAATTTCTTTTAGTGCGTTTATACTGTAATTTTGTTTGACGTTTAATTAAATCCTAGTAAAACAGGGCGATTATGTCTTAAAATAAAAGAAAATGTATATTATGAAAAAAACGGTATTAATAACAGGGGCTACAAGTGGTATTGGAAAGGCAACGGCTGAAATAATGGCTAAAAACGGCTATAACATTATCCTTTGTGGAAGACGAAAGGAGCGTTTACTAGCCCTTGAGAAAGAACTTGCTGTTTTAACCGAAGTGCATACTTTATCTTTTGATGTGCGAGATAAAGAGGCAGTTATTGAAAGCATTAATTCTTTACCTGCTGAATTTTCGACGGTTGATATCTTAATCAACAATGCAGGGAATGCGCACGGTCTTGATCCAATTCAAAGTGGAGATCTTGAGGATTGGGACGCAATGATTGATATTAACGTGAAGGGGCTATTGTATGTGTCAAAAGCGATCATGCCACAAATGATTGCGAGAAAATCAGGTCACATTATAAATATTGGCTCCATTGCCGGTAAGGAAGTGTATCCCAATGGGAATGTGTACTGCGCATCAAAACATGCCGTAGATGCCATTAGTAACGGAATGAGAATGGATTTGAATCAGTTTGGCATTCGAGTAGGAGCCATTCATCCAGGAATGGTAGAAACTGAATTTAGTGAAGTGCGTTTTAAAGGGGATACCGATAGAGCCAGTTCAGTATATAAGGGATTGGATGCTTTGCAGGCTGAGGATATTGCGGATATTATCCATTTTGTAGTGTCCAGAAAATACCATGTTAATATAGCAGATCTGATTGTGTATCCAACGGCACAGGCCTCGGCCACCATTGTAAAGAAAGATATATAAAGGATTATGTGAAAGTTCAAAAGAGTTGGCTGGACTACCTATGGGTAAAAGGAGGTTTTCGTACCAAACAACGGTGGGTAAGAAAGTGTAATTGGTAAAAAATAGCTAGAGTATGATTAATAAACGCCTTTTAATAAAAAACCTACTTGCTCATAATGATGAGAGTAGTTTTTATGATAAGAAAAGGCAATTAAATTTGCATTCTCGTGAAGGAAAAGGAAAGTTCCTTAAGCATATTTGCGCTTTGTCGAATTCGAATCCTACTAACAATTCTTATATTGTCGTAGGTGTTGAAGATCATGACAACGAAATCGTGGGGGATGATTTTTTTGACGACAGCCGAATCCAGAATTTGGTCAATGCCTTTTTAGAAAATCCACCGAGAATCCAATATGAAAATGTACCTTTTCCCAATCTGCCAAAAGACAAAGTGGTAGGGTTGGTTACCATTAAGCCCAAAAGCAAAATATCCTATTTTAAAAAAGGGATACATACCACTCCAGCCAATAGTGTTTTTGTGCGTAGAGGAAGTAATTCGGTGCCTGTTGAGGGAGAAGTTGAGAAAAATTATCAAAATACAGAAACGGTTATCGGGATTGAGAATAGTTCTCGAAACAGCATACAATATACCTTGGACGGTGTCATTGATTTTATGAATTTCAGACATAAAGATATGTCGCCTAAATATCATGTGTTCAAAGAACTTTTTGTCATTTGTTGGGCTGGAGTGCCGCATAAATCCCGTGATAAAACCTTTTTGTCCCGCGTAGATATAGAGTTGATCAATGAGCAAATCAAACTTTTTTATTCCGCTCAGGATGTGGTGACCATCGTCTTTGATGATGATAGTTTCACCATTACCGAATATGTCCCATTAGGTCTTAACGATAAAACAAGTTATTATCCTTTAGAGAAACAAACCATTCATTTTTTTGATAACGGCTACTATAAAATTGAGCGTGAAATGCTTTTTCTACCGCCTGAGTTTAATCGAAAAATGTTATTTCATATTTATAATGCCAATTTAGCACTGCTTCAGAAATTGCAAAAGGGATTTGCTTTATCCCAGCGAGAATTAAAAGATTTGGATAATCTTCCGTCCACTTTTATGATTTGTTATTTAAATGGTTTTGATGAGGCCAAGCAAAAACTCATTGACGCCAAATTGCTTTTAAAACCATTTCCACAGGTGTATTTATCGTTTAAGGAAGCCTTGCGAATTTTACGAAAAATGAAATATGATTTTCAAGAAGGCGCGAAGTCCTAAAGAGCTTGAGGGATTAGGGGAGTGATGAAGGTCACATGAAAATTCTATACCGCTAACAAGGAAGGGGCTACTTTACTTAAAAACTAAGTACTTGTTGACTTTTTCATAGGGAAACCAAATTTCTTTGGGGCCATCAACATAGGAAGCTACCTCATAGGAGTTGTAGTATAAAAGCAGGCCTTTATCTGTGTAGAAGATGTTTTGAGGCAACTCAAAAGTATCTTTCTCGAACATTAAGCCAGTGGCATTAATGTTTGATTGAGCAGGTATTTTATATTTGGCTCTAAATTCTTTTTCAGCGAAAGCTTTAAATTCTTTCCTGTTTTTAAACAATTGGTCGGTGGTAATGGTTTTTCCTGTTTTCAGATTAAATAATAAGGAACGGTGTCCTTGGTAACCGTGTGCTCCGCCTGTAAAAGTATAATGATCGATTTTGATGTTTAGAATTTCATCTGATTGGTATTCGATATTGCCCACTATTTTAGCTTGCCAACCATAGGTTTCTCCTGGGAATTTTTTGTGCATACTTTCGTAAGCTTCAATAAAAGATTTTGTTAGGCTATTGTAATCTTTTGCCTCAGAGGGTTTATCCCCGAAATAAACGATTTCTTTTAAAACCATTAGTATTTTTCTATTGATGCTGTCGGCCACCACAGGGATGTTTTTGGCTACAGGGATATTGAGGGTGATTTTAGGGCAATCGCTTTTGCAAGGTATGGTGGATTCTTTTTCAAAGACTTCATTTTCGAGCGTTAATTCTTTCGAGCATCCAGTTACTAATATAAGCACGATGAGAAGAAGGGTGTAGTGTTTCATCTTAAAAAGTGTTAATTAATCACAAAGGTAAGGAGATGTGTCAGGATAAGAATAAATTAAACGGTAAATTTGTGGAATATTTAAGCATTTAAAAATTGTAACTATATGAAATTCAATACTAAAGTTATACATGGTGGTCAACATCATGATCCCAGTACAGGAGCCGTAATGCCTCCAGTGTATCAAACTTCGACTTTTATTCAGACCAGTCCAGGTCAGCCTTTGGGTGATTATGAGTATAGTAGGGCTTCGAATCCAACGCGTAGCGCTCTAGAAAATGCTTTGGCTAGTATCGAAAATGGTACTCGTGGATTGGCTTTCTCTTCAGGTTTAGCAGCAACGGATTGTGTTTTGAGATCGTTTAAAGCAGGAGATGAAGTGATTGCAATGGACGATTTGTATGGTGGAACTTATAGAATGTTCTCTAGGATTTATAAAGATTCAGGGATTAAATTTCATTTTGTTGATATGACCGATCTTGAAAAATTGAAGTCTTTGATCAATGAAAATACGAAATTGATTTGGGTGGAAACGCCAACAAATCCCTTGATGAAATTAGCCGACATTGAAGAAGTGGCTAAAATTACCAAAGCCAATAAAATTTTATTTGCTGTTGATAATACTTTTGCGACACCTTATTTGCAAAAGCCGCTTGATTTAGGAGCGGATATCGTGATGCATTCAGCGACCAAATACTTAGGTGGGCATTCTGATGTTATTGCTGGAGCTTTAATTGTAAAAGATGAGGCCTTAGGGGAACAATTGCATTTTCAACAATTTGCAACGGGAGCCACACTTGGACCAATGGATAGTTTCTTGGTTTTACGAGGGATTAAGACTTTGTCATTAAGAGTACAAAGACATTGTGAAAATGGAGAAAAAGTGGTGGAGTTTTTAACGAAACATCCTAAAATAAATACCGTTTATTATCCAGGTTTGAAAAGCCATCCTTTTCATGAAATTGCTAAAAAGCAAATGAAAGCCTTTGGAGGAATGGTTTCTTTTACTTTTGCTTCTGGTAAAAAAGAGGATTCTATTGCTTTCTTAGAAAAATTGAAAGTCTTTACTTTAGCTGAGTCTCTTGGAGGAGTTGAGTCTCTAGCCAATCACCCGGCCTTAATGACACATGCTTCTATTCCAGCGGATAAGAGAGCGGAAGTGGGAATTACGGATGATCTGGTTCGCTTGAGCGTGGGTATTGAAGACGCAGAGGATTTAATAGCCGATTTAGAACAGGCTTTAGCATAAAAAAACAACCCCCAATTTCTCTCGAATTGGGGGTTGTTTTTTTTAATTAGAACTCTAAATAATAAATGTAGCCGACATTAAACCAAACTTGCCAATCCTTGGTTTTGTTTGCTGTATAGAGGCCAGGATTAGGGTTGATGCCGTCTATCCAGTCTGAATTATAGAGTTGAACACGACTTTCAAACATTAAATCGCTCATTTTGGTTAATTTATAGTGTACGCCGATACTCGCTATAGCAGATGGGCTAATACCTCCTTCGCTAGAGTAGCCATGTGGGTGTCCTTCTGAAGGGCTTAACAATTCTTGAGGAGTGGTTGCGGAGGTTCCTAAAGCACCTAATGATGAACTTACGGATGCACTGTAGTAACTGACGAGAAATCCCAAACTAATATACGGACTAAAACTTCCTATAGTATTCTCGAAGTCGTGTATGGACATAAAGGGACTGTATTCGATTTGGCCTCCAAGATTCAGTACCGTAGAACTTCCTTTGATGGCTGAAAACTGTGGTGATTCGTCTTCAGAGGGTGATGAGGAGGAGGTTCTGAGATCTTTAAAAGAGCTTTTGCTAAAGGATAATTCTGATCTTACTTTAAAATGTTCTGAAAAAAAATGTGCTCTGTCGTTTTGGGCTGAAAAATTAAGAAAGTGAACCACTCCGAGTCCAAAACCAGTGTTGGCCGAGCTGAGGTTAAAACCACTTTTTGGACCATAGTCGGATTGCATGGCTACAGGGCCAAAAACGATTCCTACTTCATGAGCCAGTTTTGATTGCGCTACTGCTGTTGTGGAGAGGACAAACAAAGTAAAGGTTTTGAGTAAGGTGTGTTTGAGCATGGTTTAGGTCTTCAAATCAAGATAAATATACGAAAACAAAGTGACAAAACCATTTAAAGAAGTGTATTGATGATTCTTTAGTTAAAATATTAATTTATTAAATATGTTTAGGGTGTTTTCTTTTATAATTGCTAATTTGAATACTGCTTTTTATGATTGTTAATGATTGTATTTTTTTTAAGCGGAGTTCGAAAATTAATTTTATCAAATATTAATTTCGATTATCTTTGTCCATAACAACGAAAACGTTTTCTTTAATGTTAATAATCTAATAATCATGTCACAAAGTATTACCGCTTTTATGGATTCGGTTAGTAAAAAGAACCCGAATGAAGCAGAATTTTTACAAGCAGTTTTAGAAGTTGCCGAAACGGTAATTCCTTTTATTGAAGAGAATAAGAGATATCAAAATAAAATGCTTTTAGAGCGTATGGTGGAACCTGAGCGTGTTATTATGTTTAGAGTGAACTGGTTAAACGACAAAGGCGAGATTCAGGTAAATAAAGGGTATCGCATACAGATGAATTCAGCCATTGGACCTTACAAAGGAGGATTGCGTTTTCATCCATCTGTTAATTTAAGTATTTTGAAATTTTTAGCTTTTGAACAAACTTTCAAAAACAGCTTGACTACATTGCCAATGGGCGGTGGAAAAGGAGGATCAGATTTTGATCCAAAAGGAAAGTCTGATAATGAAATTATGAAATTCTGTCAAAGTTTTATGACCGAGTTGTCGAAACATATTGGTGCTGATACGGATGTTCCTGCTGGTGATATTGGTGTAGGTGGTAGAGAAGTAGGTTATATGTTTGGTCAATATAAAAGATTAAGAAACGAATTTACTGGAGTGTTAACTGGTAAAGGAATGGCGTTTGGTGGTTCGTTGATTCGTCCTGAAGCGACGGGTTATGGAACGGTTTATTTTGCACAAAGTATGTTGGAAACTAGAGGGGATAGCTTTAAGGATAAGGTTGTTGTAGTTTCTGGTTCAGGTAATGTGTCACAATATGCAGTTGAAAAAGCAACTCAATTAGGGGCTAAAGTGGTTACTTTGTCTGATTCTGATGGTTATATTTATGACGCAGAGGGAATCGATGCTGAAAAATTAGCTTTTGTAATGGAGCTTAAAAATGAATTAAGAGGAAGAATTAGTGAATATGTTGCTAAATATCCTAAAGCAAAATATGTAGCAGGAAAACGTCCTTGGGAAGTAAAGTGTGATGTCGCTTTACCTTGTGCAACTCAAAATGAGTTAAACGGAGAAGAGGCAAAAGAGCTAATCGCTAACGGCTGTGTGGCTGTTGCAGAAGGAGCTAATATGCCTTCAACACATGAGGCTGTGGCTGTTTTTCACGAAGCTAAAATTTTATTCGCTCCAGGAAAAGCATCGAATGCTGGTGGAGTGGCTACCTCTGGACTTGAAATGTCTCAAAATTCATTGCGTTTAAGCTGGACGGCTGAAGAAGTTGATGAAAAATTAAAAGGAATCATGTTGGCAATTCATACTTCATGTGTGCAATATGGTGCTGATAAATCAGGTTATACAGACTATGTAAAAGGAGCAAATATTGCTGGTTTTGTTAAAGTTGCCGATGCTATGTTAGCGCAAGGCGTGGTATAATTTTATTATAAGTTTAAAAATGCCTTCTTTTGTCTATCAATTGAAGGCATTTTTCGTTTAACGAAGTAGGACTGTGACTATTTATCTAAGGGCATGATAGGTTGGTCTGGGTCGTAAAGCCCAATGGAATTGTAGAGCGAAAAATCGAATTACTAAAATCTAAATATCTAAAATTGTTAGTCAAAACTAAAGCGATCGTTATTTCATCCTTAAAATTTCAAGAGAAAAGTTTGATTGTGAAATGTTTTACACTCTCTAATGGCTTGAAATCTTATTTTGTGCGTGATGCTTTTTCAAGTCGAAAAACGAGTCAAAAAATAGCTTATTTTCAGCCGTTGTCGATTCTTGAAATAGAGGCTGTACATAAAAACAAAGGCACTTTAGAGAATTTCAAAGAAATAAAAACAGCGGTTCCATTTCAGAGTATTCACACCAATATTGTCAAAAGTACCATGGTGATGTTTTTGTCTGAGATGTTGCATTATTCTATTCAGGAAGAGGAAAAAAACGAATCTCTTTTTGTTTTTTTAGAGACTGCACTGACTTGGTTGGATCATCATGATGAGGTGGCTAATTTCCACTTGATTTTACTTTTAGAGATTACTAAATATTTGGGATTTTATCCCGATACGGCAGATATTGATTTGCCTTATTTTGAGATGAACGAAGGTGTTTTTATGCTTTTTCACGGTATGAGTGCTCTTACAGAGCATGAGACAACTTTGTTTAAAAAATTGATTGATTTGAAGTTTGATAATAGTGAGAAAGTTTTTCATGTGGTGGAGAGGCAAATACTACTCAAAATTTTGATCGATTATTATAGCTTTCATCTGGATGGTTTTAAAAAACCGAAGTCTTTAGAGGTTTTGAAGGAAATTTTCTCCTAAAAAGAAAGTCGGATTTCCTATATTTGGCTCGCCAAAACAAACCCCCATGAAAATAATACTTACTTTTTTACTGCTAACTTTAGCGGTACCTGTTTTTTCGCAGTCTGTTGATTTAGATCCTAAAAGTTTTAATTTGTCTTTTGTAAATCTTCCTCAGCAACCGGTTTTAGAGCGAAAAAACAGAACCTTTTCCTTCGCTGTTAATACTGGAAATGTCTATGACTTTAGGGATGCTAAAGATAATTTAGAATATAATGTTGGTATCGATGGTTTTAAAAATGTCGAATCAAATGCTTATTTTGAGATTCGGGTTGATTTATGGGATCCTTTAGTTAGCTCCAAAGAAATTAAAAAAATAGAGCGTAGAGAAAAAGATGCAAAAGGGGTCGAGCAGGTTTATATTTCCTATAAAGCGATTGTGAAAGTCAGGGAAGTGGGGAGCTTTGCTGTGGTTTGTCTTTCTGATGCCTCTTTCGATAAAAAATATAGTTTAGAGAATTCCTTTACCATTGAAGGATTATTTGAAAATAATCTAAGCGCTGAAAAATTTGCAGCTGAGGCAGTAGGAGCGGTCAGAAATGAGTACTTAAGACATGTGATTGCTTCTATGGATACGAGACTAAATCGTGATTATGGATTTGTTATTCAGCAGACAACTGATTATCTATGGATTTTGGATAGTAAAAAGCATCCTGAATTTGGGAATAATGCCAAGGCACTTTCCAATGTGATGACTGTTTTTGGCGCAATGCGCTACAATGAAGATCTTTCTCCTTTGAAGCCTCAACTGGAGCCAGCAATGAGCTATCTAGAAGGAGTTGATAAGGCTTATGCTGAAGATGAAAGAAAACATAGAAAGTTGCGATATGCTGCTTATTTTAATTTGGCAGTAATCTACTATTACCTAGATCAGCCCAATGAGTCTGATTTTTGGTGTGATAAATTAATGGCCAATAAGTATGATGCTTCAGATGGTCAGGGTATGAAAATTAGAAATGCATCCTTACGAGAGTTATTGGCTGTGAATCAAGTTCAGTCTAGACATATGGACGTAGAGCCGCGCACCAATGGAGCTGTTGAGGATTCCGAGGTCAGTGTTGCGAATTTTGATCCCAATTATTTTTTGAAAAACGATCCTAAATATGGTTTGATTAGACTTGTTTTAACTTCTAATGATACAGTTTCAGGTTATGCAAAATGGAGTGAAATAGGGAGCTTAGATAAAAAAGTAGCGTTAAGTATTGCAGACCAGAAAGGCAATCATAATTATAGGTTTAAAACTTATTTTGCAGAGCAAGTTTCGAAATTGATTATTGCAGAAGATGATTTTTATAGTACTGTTTCCTTCAAAGAAGCCACTAAAACTTCATCGGGAAAACCGACATTTAGATTCGTGCGAGAAATTTTAAACGGTAAAACAATTTCCTTGTATCAATACTTGACAGGTGAGGTTATCGTGAAAAGGCATAGTGAAGCGTTGGGTTATTCGACAAATTCTGTTGGTTGGCAAATGAATACCAGAACCAAATTTATAGAATTAGCTGATTCCTGTCCTAGATTAGCAGCAAGAGCCAATAATAAAGAATTTAAAAACGAGATAGCTTCCTTGTGTAAGTTTGTTGAAGCGTTGGATTCGTGTAAATAATCAGGCCCTAGTCCCTAGTCTTTTTACGCCGGATGAGTCGGATGATCTTGTCACCAGAATCAACAGTTGTTTGGTGGTGCAAACCAAGGACTCAGGCGTTGAGATTTTGCATCTTTCTATTTTTTTGGTCGTTACGGGGCTATTGTTTGGGGGTAAAATTTTAAAAAGCGGCTTATTGTGCTGTTTTTATAAGAAGTTTTGTCTTGAAATTTAGAAAAAGCAGGCTGTTTACGACTAAATCTATCGGAAATTTTGTCAAGTCGGTCTTTTTTCTGTCATCTTTTATCTATTTTCCTCAAAATTCCTTACTTTCGCACCTCGTTTAAGAAAAGGATAAAATGAGCACAAAATTTACTGAATACAAAGGACTTGACTTGCCAACAGTAGCGTCAGAAGTACTTGATTTTTGGAAGAAAGAAAATATATTTGAGAAGAGTGTAAGTACTCGTGAAGGTGCAGAGCCTTACGTGTTTTTTGAAGGTCCGCCTTCTGCAAACGGCTTGCCGGGAATTCACCACGTGATGGCACGTGCGATTAAAGATATATTTTGTCGATATAAAACTCAAAAAGGTTTTCAAGTAAAAAGAAAAGCAGGTTGGGATACGCACGGTTTACCGGTAGAGTTAGGTACCGAGAAAGAATTGGGGATTACTAAAGAAGATATTGGTAAAACTATTTCTATCGAGGAATATAACGAAGCCTGTAAAAAGACGGTAATGCGTTATACCCACGTATGGAATGATTTGACTGAAAAAATGGGATATTGGGTAGATATGGAAGATCCATATGTTACTTATAAACCCAAATACATGGAATCGGTTTGGTGGCTTTTGAAACAAATCTATGATAAAGGTTTGTTGTACAAAGGATACACGATTCAACCGTATTCACCAAAAGCAGGAACTGGTTTGTCTTCTCACGAAGTCAATCAGCCAGGTGCTTACCGTGATGTAACCGATACTACAATTGTAGCGCAGTTTAAGACCTTGACGGAAACTTTACCGTCCTTTTTACAAGGCTTTGGCGATATTCATATATTAGCATGGACTACAACTCCTTGGACATTGCCGTCCAATACGGCTTTGACTGTAGGGGCAAAAATAGACTATGTTTTAGTGAAAACATTTAATCAATATACTTTTGAGCCTGTACATGTTGTTCTAGCTAAGAATTTAGTGGGAAAACAATTCGGGAAAGGATTTTTTGCTAGCGCAGAAGAGGCTGACTTCGAAAAGGTAAAGAATGGAGATAAACAACTTCCGTATGCAATAGTAGCAGAAGGAAAAGGTGTCGATTTAGTGGGAATTAAATACGAGCAGTTATTGCCTTATACCTTGCCCTATCAAAATGCTGAACATGCCTTTAGAGTAATTGCTGGGGATTTTGTAACAACAGAAGATGGTACAGGAGTGGTGCATACAGCTCCAACTTTTGGTGCTGATGATGCTAAAGTGGCAAAAGAAGCAAAACCAGAGGTTCCGCCGATGTTAGTTTTAGACGAAAATGGAACGCCAGTACCTTTAGTTGATTTACAAGGAAAATTCACATCACATATGGGTGAATTTGCGGGTAAATATGTTAAAAATGAATATTATAACGAAGGTGAAGCTCCAGAGCGTTCTGTTGATGTGGAGATTGCGATTCGTTTAAAAGAAGAAAATAAGGCATTTAAAGTAGAGAAGTATGTACACAGTTACCCACACAGCTGGAGAACTGATGAGCCTCTTTTGTATTATCCATTAGATTCTTGGTTTATTAAGGTAACTGACGTAAAAGATCGTATGTTCGATTTGAACGAGACCATTAACTGGAAGCCTAAATCTACTGGTGAAGGACGTTTTGGAAATTGGTTGAAAAATGCCAACGATTGGAACTTGTCTCGCTCTAGATATTGGGGAATTCCATTGCCAATTTGGAGAACTGAAGATAAAAAAGAAGAAGTTTTAATTGGTTCTATTGAAGAATTGTATAATGCAATTGAAGCTTCTATTGCGGCTGGATTCCAAAAAGAAAATCCGTTTAAAGGTTTTGAAATTGGAAATATGGCTGAATCAAATTATGATTTAGTTGATTTGCACAAAAATGTGGTGGATGAAATCACTTTAGTTTCGGCTTCAGGTAAACCAATGAAACGCGAAAGCGATTTAATTGATGTTTGGTTTGATTCTGGGGCTATGCCTTATGCACAATGGCATTATCCTTTTGAGAATAAAGATAAAATTGACGACAATAAAGACTTTCCAGCGAATTTTATTGCAGAAGGTGTGGATCAGACACGTGGATGGTTTTATACCTTACATGCTATCGGAACTTTGGTTTTTGATAAAATAGCGTATAAAAATGTGGTTTCGAATGGTTTGGTTTTGGATAAAAACGGACAAAAGATGTCCAAACGTTTAGGTAATGCTACGGATCCATTTGAAACGATCAGTGAATATGGTCCCGATGCTACACGTTGGTATATGATTTCCAATGCCAATCCTTGGGATAACTTGAAATTTGACATAGAGGGAATTGCTGAGGTACGTCGTAAGTTTTTTGGAACGTTATATAACACGTATTCATTCTTTAGCTTGTATGCTAATATTGATGGTTTTAAATACGCTGAAGCGGAGATTCCTCTAAATGAAAGGCCAGAGATCGATCAATGGATTATGTCTGAATTGCATACGCTAATCAAATTCGTGGATGAATGTTACGAAGATTATGAGCCAACAAAAGCAGCTAGAGCTATTTCTGACTTCGTTCAGGAGAACTTAAGTAACTGGTATGTTCGTTTGTGTCGTCGTCGTTTCTGGAAAGGTGAATATGCTCAAGATAAAATTGCTGCCTATCAAACATTGTATACTTGTTTGCTAACGATAAGTAAACTAAGCGCTCCAATCGCTCCTTTTTTTATGGATAAATTGTATCGCGATTTAACGATTTCTACAGGATCTGAGCAATATGCCAGTGTTCACTTGGCTGAGTTCCCGAAATTTGTCGAAAACTTTGTTAATAAAACGTTAGAAAGCAAAATGCAGAAAGCGCAAACCATCTCATCGTTGGTTTTATCACTGCGTAAGAAGGAAATGATTAAGGTGCGTCAACCGTTGCAAAAGGTAATGATTCCAGTACTTGACGAGAATCAGAGAGCTGAAATTGAGGCTATTTCTGAGTTGATAAAAGCGGAGGTAAATGTGAAAGAAGTGATGCTTTTAGATGATGCTTCTGGTATATTGGTGAAGCAAATTAAGCCAAATTTCAAAACACTAGGACCGCGTTTCGGAAAAGATATGGGCTTGATTTCTAAAGAGATACAGTCTTTTTCTGCCGATCAAATCAATGAATTAGACAAGCAAGGGACCTTAGGTATTGTAATTGCAGGAAATAACGTAACTTTATCATTAGAAGATGTCGAAATAACATCACAAGATATTGAAGGTTGGTTGGTCGCTAATTCAAACGGAATAACAGTCGCGTTGGATATCACCATCACCGAAGATTTAAAAAATGAAGGTATTTCAAGGGAGTTAGTTAATCGAATTCAAAATATCCGTAAAGATTCTGGATTTGAAGTAACGGATAAAATTAAAGTACAAATTAAAAGAAGTGGTCTTTTGGAAGAAGCGATTCTGAAGAATGAAGACTATATTAAGTCGGAGACATTAACAGAGAATTTGGTTTTTGTGGATGTTTTAGATAACGGCATAGAAATTGAGTTTGATGGGATTCAAACAATGATATTAATTTCAAAATAATAATACGATGGTAGATGAAATTACAAGATACTCTGACGCTGATTTGGCGGAGTTCAAAGAGATAATTTTACATAAAATACAAAAAGCACAAGCCGATTTGGATTTAATTAAAAGTGCTTACATGAACGATTTGAATAACGGGACGGATGATACTTCTCCTACTTTCAAAGCTTTTGAAGAAGGAAGTGAAACCATGTCTAAAGAGGCTAACTCACAGTTGGCTATTAGACAAGAAAAGTTTATTCGCGATCTGAAAAACGCCTTATTCCGTGTGGAGAATAAAACATACGGTATCTGTAAAATTACAGGAAAGTTAATCGGTAAAGAAAGACTGAAAATTGTTCCTCATGCTACAATGAGTATCGAGGCTAAAAATCTGCAACGATAATACTTTAATAAATAAACGCTCCTTTTAGGGGCGTTTCTTATTTGTAATAGTTTTTTTCACAAGAACAAGGAGAAATAGGTGTTTTAAGACACGAAGTGAAGAGTTCGGCTAATAGGATATCCACTAGAGCTATATAGTGAAAGATAACTCTAATGAATAAAAAAGAGGGTAATTAGGCTAGGTTTTTCTCTAGTTCTAATTTGTGTTTTCTTAAAATGGCTCTTGTCATTCCTAGATTAGCCTTAGAAGAATCAGCAACTAAGTAAATCATAAATTTTTTGTTTGGCGAAATGTCAATGATGTGAATTTGTGAGGAAAGCGTAATCAAGATGTCTTCAATATCTTGGTTTAAATTTAAGGCCTTTACAGCGCTTAATTTTGCCTTTACCACTTCAAGGTTGTAAGCAGAAGCCAGTTCTGGATCAAAAGAAGGATCGATACTTAAGTTTCCGAAAGATAATCCTGATGCGATTTCAGTTACTGCTACGGCTACAAAACCGTTTACATTTGTTTTCATTTCTGTTAAAAACACGTTTAAAAAGTCATTGTTCCTAATAAATTGGGGATTTATATTAATAGATTAATTGTTTATTTTAATAAAGAGCTTTTGCTTAATTCGGTAGCGATTTTATCAGTTGTTCTCATCAATAGTCCTAAATTGGCTCCGTCTTTAGAGAAGGTAATGATGAAATTAGAGTTGTTAATTTTGTTTCCGATGATGACACCTTCTGTTGTTTTTAGAAACAGTTGTTTAAGTGAGCCATGATCTAGATCGGCTACAAATTTTTCACTCATGGATAATATGGCAGCGCTCATAACGGCAACACTGTCTCCGTAGTCTAAGTGTAAGGAGGTGATTAGTTTTCCTTTTCCATTTATGATTAGGGCTGCACTTGATTTGGTGCTAGTCAGGTAATCATTTAAAGTAGTAGTGATTTCATTCATTTTGCTGTGTGTTGTGTAGTCGTTAAAATTGCCTGATTTAGGATGTTGTTTTTACATAAATGCTATTTTTTATAAAGCATATGTGTTAATTTTCTGAATAAATATAAAATAATTTATGTATCATTGTAGCTCCGAATCATTAATAAATTATTTTCACTGTAAAAACCTATACAATGGGTAAAGTATTGAAATTCAAAGATGTTAACTCAGACGTAGAAAGTCGAATGAAAGATTTCGAAAAAATGCGAGTAAAATTGAAGGCTGACAGAAAAAAAATGGCTGAAAAAAAAGCTAAAGAAGGGAAAGAAAGTAAAGGTATTTTTAAGTCCATTTCTGGTTTCTTTGCTGATACTCCAAAAGCGGTAAAAGTGGAGGCCTCAAAAGCGGTAAAATAAGTTTTGTAATTTATAATTGGCCTCATTTTAGGGCTAAGTCTAGTAAGTTGTATGTAATAAGTGATATTACAAAAGAATTAACGCTCCATTAGGAGCGTTTTTTTTGATTAAATTGCTATTTTTGCCCTTCAAAATTCTATATAATGTCATTACGAAAAGCGTATCTTCTTGTATTTTTAGTCTTAATTGTGGATCAGATTTCTAAAATCTATGTAAAAACCAATTTTATTTTAGGTGAAGAGGTTGTGATTGCCGATTGGTTTAGAATTCATTTTATTGAAAATGAAGGTATGGCTTGGGGGACAAAGATTCCTGGTGAATACGGAAAATTGATTTTGACCATTTTTAGAATTTTTGCTGTAGTAGGGATTGGGTTTTGGTTGTCTGATTCAATAAAAAAACGTCACTCCAACTATTTGGTAGTAGCAATTGCTTTAATTTTTGCAGGTGCGGCTGGTAATATTTTAGATTCTGTTTTTTATGGGGTAATTTTTGACGACAGTACGCATAACTTAGCTACCATTTTCTCTCCAGAGCCTTACGGAAGTTGGTTTCATGGTTTGGTGGTGGATATGTTTTATTTTCCTATTTGGGAAGGTAATTTGCCTAGTTGGTTGCCTTTCTTTGGGGGTAAACATTTTGCTTTTTTTAATGCCATTTTTAATGTGGCCGATATGGCAATTTCTACAGGTGTTGGTATTTTACTTTTTTTTAATAAAAGAGCTTTCCCTAAACACTAAGCTTTTTTGTTGTTGATTTTTTTTAAGTTTTGTAATTGTTAGTCTTGTAGAAGTGCTATTTTTACCCTACTAAAATTAAAATTATGCAAAGTCCGTCTTTCTCTATTTATGATGCATCTGCAGGATCAGGAAAGACCTATACTTTGGTTAAAGAATATCTTAAAATTATTCTTTCTTCATCTAAAAATGATGCTTACCGTAATATTCTGGCCATTACTTTTACCAACAAAGCGGTACATGAGATGAAAAGTCGTATTGTGGGTAGTTTATCGGAGTTTACCAAGGAAGAACCTAGCGCAAAAACTGTCGAACTGATGGAAGTGCTTTCCAAGGAAACTGGGCTTTCGGTACTTAAAATTAAAATCAAATCACAAAATATCATTAAGCATATTATTCATAATTATGCTGCTTTTGATATTTCTACTATTGATAAGTTTACCCATAAGGTGATTCGTGCTTTTGCTCACGATTTGAATTTGCCGATGACTTTTGAGGTTACCTTGGATACCGAAAATTTACTGGTGGAGGCAGTTGATGCTATTATTGCCCAAGCGGGTCAAGATGAAGTGTTGACAAAATTGCTGATTGATTTTACGATGGAAAAAACAGACGACGACAAAAGTTGGGATGTTTCTCGTGAAATTTTGGAAACCGGTAGATTGGTGTTAAATGAGAATAACCGCTCTGAGATTTCGCACTTTCAGAATACTTCAATTGAGGAGTTTGTGGTCATTAAGAAAAAGATGTCTGCGTTGTGTCTCGACTTGGAGAAAGAAAATGCTCGTTTGGCGACAGCGGCACTTTTGCTGATTGAGAAAAATGGAATTGATTTGAAATCTTTTTCAAGGGGAACTTTTCCAAACCATTTGGAGAGTATCGTCAATGGGAAGTTTAATTCAAAAAATAAAACTTTTCATGAATTTGATGATATTGCCATTAACAAGACGGCTAAAGATAGAACCTTAATTGAAAATTGTATTCCTGAGTTGCTTGAGCTGCTTAAGGAAGTATATAAAAACTACGAAAAGAGAGATTTCTATAAAGCCTTTCTTAAAAATATAACGCCACTTTCACTCCTAAATACAGTAAGTAATGAATTGGCTAAAATTCAATCCGAGCAAAATGTATTGTCTATTTCGGAGTTCAATGCAATTATTCATCGGGAGATTCAAAATCAGCCAGCGCCTTTTATTTACGAACGCTTAGGAGAACGGTATCGCCATTTTTTTATTGATGAGTTTCAGGATACTTCTGAAATGCAATGGCAAAATTTGATTCCGCTTATTGATAATGCACTAGCGGGGCAGGATGATTTTGGAAAGAAAGGGACTTTAATGATTGTGGGTGATCCTAAACAATCGATCTATCGATGGAGAGGAGGGAAGGCTGAGCAATTTATTGAATTGAGTAAAGACGCGAATCCTTTTTCGAACCCTGAAAAAGAGATCGCGCATTTGAATACCAATTACCGTAGCTATAGTGAGGTGATTGATTTTAATAATGCGTTTTTTAAATTGATTTCTGCTGAATTTTCAAACGAGGATTATAAAGATCTGTATGAAAATCACAGTTTTCAAAATTCCAATTCAAAAAAAGGGGGTTATGTGAATGTTTCTTTTTTACCTCTCGTAGAAAAGAATGATTCGGCGGATGAGGAAGAAGTGGTGGAGAAAACGGACTTATATGTTTTAGCGACTTTAAATACTATTCAAAATGTAGTTCGCGAGGGTTTTGAATATAAGGATATCGTGATTTTGACTCGTAAAAGAGATCAGGGGATTGCTATTGCGAATTATTTAACCGAGCAGGATATTCCGCTTTTATCATCGGAAACGCTGATGATTCAAAATGCCACTGAAGTTCGATTGATTGTTCATTTGTTGAAATATTTAAACAATAGCGCTGATTTAGAAGCGAAAGCGCATTTTTTGCATTTTCTGGGAACCACTAAAGAAGTAGAGGTGCCGATTCATGATTTTATTGCTGAGGGAATGGGGCAGAAGCAAGAAAGTGATTTTGAGCAATGGTTATTGTCAGTTGATGTTAGCTTGTCTTTTGAGGATATTAGGAAAAAATCACTCTATGAGGCGGTAGAGATTATCATCGTTAAATTTCTCCCTGCCCAGGGGAATGCTTATGTGCAGTATTTTCTAGATCTTGTTTTAGAGCGAGATATTCGCAATCAAGCAGGAGTGGCTGACTTTTTAAGTTATTGGGATAAAAATGGATCCAAATTTAGTATTCCGTCTCCGGAGGGAAATAATGCGGTTCGGATTATGACCATTCATAAGTCCAAAGGCTTGGAGTTCCCAGTGGTTATTATGCCTTTTGCTGAAGAGGATTATAGTCGAAAGCCAAAAGATAAATTGTGGTTGGATGCTGAAGATGCTGATTTAGGCATTCCGAAAGCTTTGATTGATAATAGCAGTGCTGTGGAAGGTTTTGGGGACAAGGCAGCTGCTGTTTTTAATGAGAAAAAACAGGAAGAGTTGTTGGATAATATCAATGTTTTGTATGTAGCCTTAACCCGTGCTGAAGAGCAGTTGTATGTTATTTCTCAAGTCTTAAAAGAGCGAAAAGATGGGGAGTTTCCCAATAATATGGCGTCTTTTTTTATCAAATATTTGATGCATAAAGGAATTTATGACTCGGATAAGCTGGAATATGAATTCGGCGATAAAAAGAAACTTTCAGAGCCAACAAAAACGGTGGATCTCGTAAAAGTGATTCCAATGGTTGCAGAGGTTTTGAAGCCAAAAAATATAAAAATTGCGCAACGCGAGGCGTTGATGTGGGGAACGCATCAACAAGAGGCGATATCCTATGGGAATATTGTTCACGAAATTTTGGCCCTAGTTAAAGATAGATCAGATGTTGATTTGGCTGTTGCAAAAGCGCTAGAGAATGGTTTGATTACTTTTAGTCAAATAGAGGTCGTTTCGAAATCGCTCAAGGAGATCGTGAACCATCCTGAGTTAAGTGTTTGTTTTGATGGCCGTCATGCAGTGTTGAATGAGCAAACTATTGTTCAAAAAGAAGGAAGAATTTTGAAACCAGATCGCGTGGTTTTGACTGTAAATAAAGAAGCATATCTACTGGATTATAAAACCGGTGTGGTTAACGCGAAATACAAGCGGCAAATTCAAGAGTATCAAGATGCCATCGAGGATTTGGGGTATAAAGTGTTAAAAAAGGCGTTGGTATATATAGGAACAGAAATCGTTGTAGTAAATTTGTGAAAAAATTAATCAGATCTTAACAGTTTTAAAAGGCTAAGTTGTTAATATTTAACATAATAAATAGATAAAAAATGTACGGTAAAATTAAAGAGCATTTGCAAAGTGAGTTGCAGACTATTGAGGAAAATGGAATTTTCAAAACAGAACGTATAATAACTTCTGCTCAAGGGGCAGAAATTACTATTTCTACGGGAGAGAAGGTTTTAAACTTTTGTGCCAATAATTATTTAGGGCTTTCTTCTCATCCAGAGGTGGTACAAGCGGCGAAAGACGCTATGGATACACATGGTTTTGGGATGTCATCAGTTCGTTTTATTTGCGGAACGCAAGACATTCACAAAACATTAGAACAGAAAATAGCTGATTTTTATGGTACTGAGGATACTATTCTATATGCGGCTGCTTTTGACGCTAATGGTGGGGTTTTCGAACCTTTATTAGGGGAAAATGATGCCATTATTTCGGATAGTTTAAATCATGCTTCTATTATTGATGGAGTGCGTTTGTGTAAAGCGGCTCGTTATCGTTATGAGAATAACAATATGGAAGATTTGGAGCAGCAATTAATTAAGGCAAACGCTGCCGGTGCTCGTTTTAAGATTATTGTGACCGATGGTGTTTTCTCTATGGATGGTCTAGTAGCGCCTTTGGATAAGATCTGTGATTTGGCTGATAAATATGATGCTTTAGTGATGGTGGATGAATGTCATGCTGCAGGATTTATAGGTGCAACAGGTAAAGGGACTATGGAAGCAAAAGGCGTTATGGGTAGAGTGGATATAATCACAGGTACTCTTGGTAAGGCTTTAGGTGGAGCGATGGGTGGTTATACCACGGCAAAGAAAGAAATCATTGAATTGCTTCGTCAGCGCTCAAGACCTTATTTGTTTTCGAATTCACTAGCGCCAGCAATTGTTGGAGCTTCTATTAAGGTGTTTGAATTATTAGAAAAAGATACGACGCTAAGAGATCAATTAGAGTGGAATGCGAATTACTTTAAAGCAGGGATGAAAAAAGCTGGTTTTGACATCATTGATGGTGATTCAGCTATTGTACCGGTTATGTTATATGATGCAAAATTGTCTCAGGCTATGGCAAGTGAGCTTTTAAAGCAGGGGATTTATGTGATTGGTTTCTTCTTTCCTGTAGTGCCAAAAGACAAGGCTAGAATTAGAGTTCAGCTTTCTGCAGCGCATACAAAAGAGCATTTAGATAAGGCTATCAGTGCCTTTGTATCAGTGGGGCAAATGTTAAAAGTTATATAATTCCCACTTTGATTTATTTTTTGTAGGTTTTTTTTAACATTTCATTTTGAATTTAAAAAATTTGGTGTTACTTTTGCTTGTAATTAACTAAATTGTAATTAAAAAAATTAAGTATGAAACATCTTAACAAACTTTTAGTTGCTGTGATGATGGTGATGGGTTTAACTTCTCACGCACAAGACAGTAACAATCCATGGGCTATCTCATTTGGAGTTAATGCAGTTGACACAAGAACTAGTTCTGGTGCAGGGCATGGTTTCTTTGATCAACACTTTTCTCAGCCATTCGCTGTAAAAGACAACTGGAACATCCTTCCTTCTTTATCTTACATTAAAGTTGCAAGACACGTAGGAAGTGGTTTCTCTATTGGTTTACAAGGTTCTGTAAACAAAATTGATAAATTCGTTACTTTTGCTCCAACTGCAGTTGGTCATGATTCAAGAGGAAACGTTGTAACTAATCCTGGAGATTTAATGTACTACGGAATTGATGCTGATATTAAATACAGCTTCAAAGATGTAATCAAATCTAAAGTAATCGATCCTTCGTTATCTGTTGGTGGAGGTTATACTTTCTTCGGAGATAGTAGCTATGGTACAGTTAACCCAGGTGCTGGATTAACTTTCTGGTTTACTGAGGCTATTGGTCTTGAGCTTGCTACAAAATACAAATGGGCTGTTGATGGTGATAGAGTTGATGCTTCTAAAACTCCAGACGCTCCATCTCACTTCCAGCACACTGCTGGTTTAATTTTCAAATTCGGAGGTAAAGATACTGACGGAGACGGAATTTACGATAAAGATGATGCTTGTCCAGACGTTGCTGGTTTGAAACAATTCAACGGATGTCCTGATACTGACGGAGACGGAATCGTTGACGCTAGTGATGCTTGTCCTACTGAATTTGGTACAGCTGCATTAAACGGTT
Organism: Flavobacterium sp. OHVDL-2026-0007; assembly: GCF_059882335.1. Lineage (NCBI taxonomy): Bacteria > Pseudomonadati > Bacteroidota > Flavobacteriia > Flavobacteriales > Flavobacteriaceae > Flavobacterium > Flavobacterium sp. OHVDL-2026-0007. Next base: position 3,006,100 of record NZ_CM187612.1, on the reverse strand, counting down.
GTCCAGACAAAGACGGAGACGGAATTGCTGATAAAGATGATGCTTGTCCAGATGTTGCTGGTTTAGCTGCTTTAAAAGGTTGTCCTGATACTGACGGAGACGGAATTGCTGATAAAGATGACAAATGTCCTACTGAAGCTGGTCCAAGAGAAAATGGTGGTTGTCCTTTCTTAGACGCTGACAAAGATGGTGTTGCTGATAAAGATGACGATTGTCCTACTGTAGCTGGTCCTGCTAGTAACAGAGGTTGTCCTGAAGTAACTACTGAAGCTTTAGAAGATCTTAAAGTTCAAGCAAGAGCGGTTTACTTTAACTCAGGTAAAGCTACTTTCAAAGTTGGTGACAAAGAAACTCCAGCTAGATTAGATGCAATCAAAGAAATCCTTAAAAAATATCCTAACGCTAAATTCAGCATTGAAGGACATACAGATAGTACAGGTTCTGCTAAATTGAACCAAAAACTTTCTGAAGATAGAGCTGCTGCTGTAATGAACGCTTTAATCGAAAGAGGAATTAATGTTGATAACTTAGTGTCTAAAGGATTTGGTCCTAGTGTACCAGTTGCAACTAACAAAACTGCTGCAGGTAGAGCACAAAACAGAAGAACTGAAATTAAGCACATTGGTTCTAAATACCAAGGTAAACTATAATTTAGTTTCTAAATAAATACTAAAAGCCATTCTTAATTGAATGGCTTTTTTTATTTTTATAACATGATAAATATTTCCTTTCTCGATAAATTAGCAACGGTTATAATTGAAGATTATTCAGATAAACTTGCCAATACAGTAATTGTTTTACCCAATAAAAGAGCCAAGGTTTTTTTGGTGGAAGCTTTTAAAAGGGAGATTAAGAATACTATTTTTTGTCCGGAGATTATTAGTATAGAGGATTTTGTGCAGGATGTAGCCGCAATACGTTCTATTGACTCTATTGAACTATTATTTGAATTTTATCAGGTGTATCTTTCGGTTACGGATAAGTCAAAGCAACAATCCTTTGAGTTATTTGCTAATTGGGCTAAGACACTTTTACAAGACTTTAATGAAATCGATCGTTATCTTTTAGATCCTAAGCATGTACTGTCTTACTTAAAAGACATAGAGGATATTAAAAGATGGGGTATAGAGGTTGAGAATAAAACCAAGCTTTTAGAGAATTATATTGATTTTTGGAAGTTACTTCCCATGTATTATGAGGCGCTATATAAGTATTTGTTAAATAAATCAATTGGTTATCAAGGGCTTATTTATCGCGAAGCAGTTCATAATTTAAATGATTTTGCCAAGGAAAACTCAGGGCGTGTTTTTGTTTTTGGTGGGTTCAATGCATTGAATGCTGCTGAAGAAAAAATAGTGCAACATCTGTTGGCTTTGGACCAAGCTAAAATATATTGGGATGTGGATCAGACTTTTTTAAATGATCCCTATCATGATGCAGGTCTATTTGTTCGACGTTTTAAAGAAAACTGGAAACATTATAAGTCTAATCCTTTTCAGTGGATTGTGGATGATTTTTCGCAATCTAAAAATATTCAAGTTATCGGTACGCCTAAGACAATTGGTCAAGCCAAGTTGACAGGAAGTATAATAGAGAATATTATCGCTCAAAATCCAATGTCGTCTCTTGATAAAGTGGCTGTGGTACTTGGAGAAGAGAATTTGTTAATGCCTATTTTGTACGCGCTACCTTCTTCGGTAGGAGCTTTGAATATTACAATGGGGTATTCGAGTAAGAACAATCCGTCGCAAATCTTGATTGCGAAATTGTTTAAGATGCATACCAATGCCCTTTCTAGAAAAGGAGATAGTTATGTTTTTTATTATAAAGATGTACTCGATGTACTCACCCATCCATTGGTTAAGCCTTATGCTAAAGCAGAAAGTTTGGTTAAGATCATCAATGAAAATAACTACACCTTTATTACGCATCATAGATTAATTGAACTCCATTCGAGTGCTTCAACACTATTTGATTTATTGTTTCAAAAATGGGAAAAGGGAGCAGTGGTTGTCTTAGAGAATATTTCGAAACTTTTGATTTTAATAAAAGAAAATTTTAGCAATGATAATGAAGAAGAGAAAATAGCCAAAGCCTTTGTATTTGCTATTTTTAAGGTAATTAATAAGTTAATCAATTACTATTCTCAGCACAAGCATATTGATAATATTGATACTTTGTACGCGATCTATAAACAAGTTATTGATGTGGCTGAAGTATCCTTTGAAGGGGAACCATTGCATGGATTACAAATCATGGGAGTGCTAGAAAGCCGAGTATTGGATTTTGATACGGTTATTGTTACTTCTATGAATGAGGGTAAGTTTCCGGCAGGTAAGTCGCAAAATTCCTTTATTCCTTATGATGTGAAAAAAGAGTTGGGTTTGCCTACTTTTAAAGAAAAAGATGCCATTTATACGTATCACTTTTACCATTTGCTGCAAAGAGCGAAAAATATTTACCTGATTTATAATACTGAGAATGATGGGTTAGATGCTGGAGAACGCAGTCGTTTTATTACCCAGTTAGAGGTGGAAAAGCAATCCAAGCACAATTTGACCTTTGATATATACAATCCTTTGTTGCCTACTACGGCTTATCAGCCTATGGTGGTTGAAAAATCACAGGCAGTAATGGACCGCTTGAAAGAAATTGCTACTGTAGGATTTTCTCCTTCTGCTTTGACCAGTTATATCCGTAATCCGATTGAGTTTTATTTTCAAAAGATATTGCGCATTCGCGAAGTCGAAGAAGTGGAAGAGAATATTGCTTTAAATACCCTTGGAACCATTATCCATGAAACATTAAAAGCTTTATACGATCCTTTTGTGGACAAATTTATTTCAGAAGCAAATATTACGAATTGTTTTAAATTGTTAGATGAGGAAGTGTTGAAGCAATTTAAAGTGGTGTATAAAGAAGGTGAAATTAAAAAAGGTCGTAACCTATTGGCTTTTGAAGTAGCCAAACGAAATGTGTCTAATTTCTTGAAAATGGAATTAGAGTTAATTAAAAATGGAGATGCAGTTAAAATTCTAGCCCTGGAGAAAACCTTTGAGCGACAGTTTCATCATCCTAGTTTACCCTTTCCTGTTTTAATCAAGGGAAATGTCGATCGTATCGAGTTGCGTAACGGAAGAATCAGAATCATTGACTATAAGACGGGAAAAGTGGAAAAGACAAGTGTTACGCTGAAGTCATGGAATGGATTGACTCAGGAGCTTAAAAACGATAAAATCATTCAGATTTTAGCCTATGCGTTCATGTTTGAGAATGAAGCTAAAGAAGTTCCGATGGAAGCGGGTATTATTTCGTTTAAAAATTTAAAGTCGGGCTTTTTGCCTTTTGGGTTTAAGGTGGATAAAGAATTGGATACAACAATAACGAAAGCGGTACTAAATGATTATTTAGAAGAAATCGCTTTGTTGTTGAAAGAGATTTTTGATGTCAGTATTGCTTTTGAAGAAAAAATAAATTAGGAAAATCTGAACGTATTGTTGAGGAAAGGTATCGGGGGGAAGTGCTATTTTTAAGTGGTTTTGAAAAAATCCATTAGAACTATTTTTAGCTCCTTTTCGTTTTCAATAGAACTCATGTGTCCATCTTCAAAAGAAAAAAGTTTTGTATTGGTGTTTTGAATTTGTGAAAGACTCTCTTCATAGTTTAAAACAGGATCTTTTTTGCCTAAGATTAATAATATAGGAAACTGATTTTGCTGTAAAATCGCTACCCTATCCTTTCTAATTTTCATGCCTTCCAAAGAGGCAATGATACCTTGTAAAGGTGTTTTTAAGGCTTCTATTTTTACGGTTTCGATTTCTTTGGCCAGACGGATTCTATTGTTTTCACAGAATAAATTACCAATGGCCAAATTCACAAAATTCACATAATTTTGCTTTACAGCTTTAATGGCGCGGCTGCGGTTTACTTTTTTCTCAGCACTGTCTTCTTTTGAGGTGGAATTTAGCAAAACTAATTTTTCGACCTGATTGGGGAAAAGTTCGGCAAAAGCCAGACTTACATAACCTCCCATAGAGTGTCCTACGATGGTGGCTTTCTCTATTTTTAAATGCGCCAAAATTTCATGGACAACACGGGCGTTATCTTCCATAGTGTGTACGTAGCCCAGGCAGTCTGATTGGCCGTGTCCTAGTAAATCAATGGTGATCACACGGTAGTGTTCAGAGAAGAGGCTATCGTAGTGCTTCCACATCTTTTTGTTTTCTAAAAATCCGTGGAGCCATACGATGGTTTGTCCTTGACCTGAATCAGTATAAGAAATTTGGGTATTCTTGTATAAAAGCGTTTTCAAAATGATAATGTAAAGTATATAGGCAAAGGTAAGAAAGCATAAAAGAAATATCGAAATTAAGTTCGTGCTCTCAGTGGTGCTGTGTGGGGTGTTTTGCTGTTTTTACCGTTTTTTAAAAATGAAAAGACGGCTACATTGCTGTAACCGTCTCTGTTTTTTTGCTGTTTTGTTCTGTTATGAATTCATCAGGCTTTCGATTTCGTCTACTTCAATCGGGATGTTACGCATGAGGTTAAAAGGGGCTCCTTTTTCTTGAACGACAAGATTGTCTTCTAGGCGAATACCAAAACCTTCCGCTGGAATATAGATACCCGGTTCAACGGTGAAAACCATATTGGCTTTCATTGGTTCGTGAAGCAAGCCATAATCATGCGTGTCTAGTCCCATATGGTGAGAAGTTCCGTGCATGAAATATTTTTTATAGGCTGGCCATTCTGGGCTTTCGTTCTGAACGTCTGCTTTGTCAAGTAAGCCTAAACCTAATAACTCAGAGGTCATGACTTTACCTACTTCGATATGGTATTGTTTCCAAAGTGTTCCTGGAGTTAACATCGTGGTGGCTTCGTTTTTAACATTTAAAACAGCATTGTAAACTGCTTTTTGTCTGTCTGTATATCTTCCTGATACCGGAATTGTTCTGGTCATATCGCTAGAATAATTAGCGTATTCTGCAGCAACGTCCAATAGAATTAAATCTCCGGCCTTACATTGTTGGTTGTTTTCGATATAATGCAAAACATTGGCGTTGTTTCCTGAAGCGATAATAGGGGTGTAGGCAAATCCTTTAGAACGGTTACGAATAAATTCGTGGGCCAATTCAGCTTCGATTTCATATTCGGTAACATTTGGTTTTACAAAAGATAATAATCTGCGGAAACCTTTTTCAGTAATATCACAAGCGTGCTGAATCAAATCGATTTCTTCACTTTCTTTTACAGAGCGAATGCGCTGTAGAATCGGGTTGCTTTTGGCAACTTGATGTGCTGGATAGCGCTCTTTCCACCATTTGATAAAACGAGCTTCACGAGTTTCTGTTTCCACAGCAGCACGGTAATGCTCATTGGTGTTGATATACATCGTATCGGCATAGGTCATCATTTCATTAAGAACCTTGTGAAAATCTTGTAACCAATAAACGGTTCTGATTCCAGAAACTTGGAAAGCACGTTCTTTGGTTAGTTTTTCACCTTCCCAAATGGCGATATGTTCGTTGGTTTCTTTTAGAAAAAGGATTTCTTTTTGGTTTTCGTATGGCGCGTCAGGAAACAATAGTAAAATACTCTCTTCTTGATCTACTCCACTGAGGTAGAAAATGTCTCGGTGTTGTGCAAAAGGCAGGGTGCTGTCGGCACTGATGGGATAAATGTCATTTGAATTGAAAACGGCAACACTGTTGGGTTTCATTTCTGCGGTGAATTTCTTGCGATTTTTCACAAAAAGAGCACTGTTTATTTGATGATATTTCATAATAACTAGGTTTTGGAACTTCGAATTTCAAAATTACTAATTTTTGAATTAGAAGAACAAAATAGGTTTGCTAAAGTTGTGGTATTTGTTTAAATATTTATGCCTAATTTTATAGGTAAAGAATTGGGGTGATATTTGGGCTTGAATTCTTTATGCGATAATAGGGTGATACGTTTTAAAAGGGGGTATTTGATGAAAATGAGAATGCTGAGTTTTTTAGGAAAGTTCCCAATCGTAAAAGTGAGTAAATAGCAATGTCTATTAGAGGTTGATTTAGGTCAGTTATGGAGTTTGGTCTTTTAAGAAGATGGATTTGTAATTGGTTTTCTTATTGGTATACACAGTAAAAATAATGTAAGTGAGTTATGCAGTCAGAAGTTGAAATTAGAAAAGTTGAAAAACGTGATTTGGATTTTGTGTACAGCGCAATTTGTGAGCTTGAAGAGGAGGTCTTTGATTTTCAGGTCTTCAAGGCGATCTTTATCGAAAATATATCCAATCCAGCTAATATGTATCTCATAGCATTAATAGAGAAACAAGCTTTGGGGTTTATTAGTTTTCATACGCAGAAATTATTGCATCATTGTGGCATAGTGGGTGAAATTCAAGAATTTTTTATCTATCAAAATTATCGAGGAAAAGGGATCGGAAGGAGACTAATGCAAGAAGTAATGCATTTCGCGGATCAAAATGAGTTAAAAAGTATTGAAGTAACTACAAGTCGCAGGAGATTAGAAAATGTCCTGATTTATGAAAATCTTGGATTTGGTTTAACGCATAATAAGTTCACAATTTACAAATAAGGATGAAGCAAAAAATGAATAGCTAGTTTTGGTTACACTATGAAAGAATTAAATCCTTCCGTAAAACATCACTTAATAGTAGGGATACTCATTGGGTTATGGTTATTCATTTTTGCCTTTGTGATTAGGCCTTTTGATGACGGGACTCTAAATTTTCGATCTTGGCTTTTAATCAGTTGTGGTTTTAGCATCATGGCTTTTTTGTGTTATGCATTGCTGGCTGTGTTTCAGAAAAGAGTTTACGAAAAAGTCTTGAATTGGAATATTGGTTTCGAAGTAGGAAGTATTGTTTTTTTTCATGTGATTTATTTGATTACCGTTTACCTGTATTACAAAAGTGCAATGGTAAAGGGTGGGTATAGTTTTGCAGAATTCTTTTCTATTATCTTTATAAAAGTCGCGCTGATTTTAACTCCTGTGCTTGTTCTAGCGAGAAGGTATTTGATAAAATTTATACCCCTAAAAGAGGATCGGTTAGTCATTAGGGGAGAAAATAAATTAGATGTTTTAAAAATCAACAAAGCTGATTTGGTATGTATTTCGAATGCTCAAAACTATGTGGAGATTTTTTATACGCAAAACGGTACGCTCGGATCTAAGTTAATTAGAACTTCACTCAAAAAAGTTCAGGAAGATTTGGGATTTTTAGTTCAAATACATCGTTCGCATTTGATAAATCCGTTGCATTTTAAATCTTGGAGGAATCAGAATACCATTATGCTCACCCAAATAGAACTTCCGGTTTCTAAAAGTTATAAAGAAAGCGTATTGGCGTTGTGATTTCATACCTAAAAGGATTGGTTTGATACCAAATTCAATAAAATTAGGGTTTAAGCAAGCTTTTCATTTTAGTTTTGTTGGATCAATTCTAAAATAAATTATGAAAGCAAAGCAATTTTGTCTGATCGGATTATTATTTTTTCTGGGTAGTTATGTATTCTTCTCTAATATTCTACCTGATTTTCAATTGCCAATTGATTTAGCACATTGGTTTAATTTAATTGGAGCCTGTTTACTGCTAGTGTTTAATGAGGTGTTTCCTAAAAACAGATTAAATTCGGTTGCAGCGATAGTGACGAGCTTGGGTGTTATTGCTCATATAGGTCTTTGCACAATCGACTTGATCCTGTGGAGTTATGGAGCGGATGAGCTTGCTAAAGAAGCATTAAGTCGGCAGATTAGTCATACACCTTCGATTCTTTATCCCTTTGTTGTACTTGGTCCTTCTTTGCTTTTTATTGGATTAGCCATGCATGCGCTGAATTTTCTAAAAACAAATAGAATAAGTGCTTTGCTGGTTGTTTTGGCTGCACCAGCGATTGGTTTTTCATTTTTTGTTTTGAGAGATGGAATTTATATGTTGCTGAGTTGTTCGGTTTTTGTTTTAGGATTGGTTTTGTTGCTGTATAGCAAAGAAGTTCCGGATGAAAGCAAATGCGAATAGAAGTGGGATAGGCCTGATATTTGTAATTTAATTCGTATTTTCGTTTGATAATCCAACTGAAAATAAATTGAATAAACATCTAAAATATCTCCTTTCGCTCTTTCTGGTTTTGGCCATGATTGCGAATGATGGTGCTTTAGAGTCTCAAGCAAAATCAGCTGCCTATTACCAATCTTCGGTGGTAAGTGAAGGGCCGAAATTCGATTTTAGAAATGCGCAGCTCTACCATTTTGGTTCGTTTATTTCGCTCGTGAAAATCGCCTTTATAATTCCGGTACAGTATCTTGAGTTGAAACAGATTGAGAGTCTTCAAATTGGGTTAGTAATAAGAATGCGAAAAGGGCTATATCAAAGTCTAATTTCATTTGTGAAACAAGCTGTTTTTATGAATGAAATTTTTAACTCCAACAACACTTATAAAGGTTTATACAGAGCTTAGAACTTTTCTCTAAGTATTTATGCGTTTCTGCGCATAGGATGATAGAATAATGTCTAATCATTTATCATTTTTAAAATGTATAAACACAAATATAAAACACGTTTAGAGCGATCTAGACGACCAGTACTTTGGATCAAAAGAAAACTAATTCTAATATTGACTGCCTTTATGTTAGGGATGGCAAACGGAATGAACGTAGAAGATCAAACCGTTAAAGGGAATCAAAATTATACAGAGCAACATAAAAAGGATTGATATATTGCCTCGAGAGATTCTCGTTTTTTAAAATTTTAAGTGTTTTTATCAATAGATAATCGGTTGAAAACCGATTAAGTACTTTTAAAATTACAATAGAATTGATGTATTTATGAAAGAGGCAGTTCTAGTGAACTGCCTCTTTGAATAATTTAATCAACCCATTTGTAATAGCGTGCGCCTATTAAATTGGGGATTTCTTTTTCGATTCGATCTAGGATCCATTCGTTTTTTGGAGTTCTTATACTGTGTTTTAGTTCTTTTTTGTGAAGGCTTTCATAGGCTTCAAAACTAATTTCTATGCTTTCTTGGAGATTTTCAAAAAGTTTGGTTTTGGCTAAAGCTGATTGCCACTGAGGTTGAATTGTTCCTTCAAAAACTTTAGATTTAGATCCACTTCCGTAGGCAAGGAATCCGAATTTTGTTCCTGAAATATCCTTGTTGGTGTCGTGATAATGGGCTAAAGTAGACAATAGTCCCATGAAAATAGATCCTGTATATAGGTTTCCGATTAAAGAAGAAGCCAATTCCGCAGCTTGTAATTTCTGGGTTACAAACTTTTTGTATTCATCGGATTTCCCAACTTCTTTAATTTTATTTTGATAGTCCCCTGGGGCTATGTTTTCAGGAATGATTTTATCTGCATGATCTAAAGCGAAAATTTCGGACAACATGCGGCGTCCTTGAAACGAATAGGGCAAATGCATAATGATGTTATTCCAAGAATGGTATACTGTTTCAGTAGTATTTTTTAATTTTTTAAATGAAAAGTAGGCATTACGCGTACGATCCATATAACATTGGTTCGAATATTGTCCGTCAAAAACGGGTTGATCTTTATGGATTTCAATTTCGGCTTCTAAGTTGTCAAACCAAGGATCGTTGTTTTCGTTTTTGGTAATGGCTTCTTTGGGAATACTACGGTAAGGCTTGAAAAAATCAAAAACACCTTTTGTACTGGTTGCCCAATGTTCATCGAAAGTGATAATTCTAGGGTTTGATGTGATAAGCATGGCCAAAGCTCCTGCGCCTTGAGTGTATTCTCCAGTAGAGTTTAAATCGTATTTAGCAAAATCAGTAGTGACTACTATGGCTTTTTTGGTTGGATTTAGTTTTACAAAATCAAGACAATTTTGTAACGCATCAACTCCTCCGATACAGGCAAATGTGAAGTCAACAACATCGCACTCCGCTAAAGTGTCTTCTCCAAATTTTTGTTCCATTAAACTAATTAAGAAAGAACTTATTGGTTTTGAACTGTCGATAGCGCTTTCTGTTCCTACATAGATGCGGCTGATTTCGCTTAGGTTTATTTGGTTGTCAAGAATAAGTTTGGTTAGTGCGTTTGCGCCAAAAACGATAGTATCTTGATGTGTATCGGGTAAGGTCATTTTTAGTAATCCTAGACCTTTTTCTAATTTTTCGGGTTCAATATTTCTGGCAACTGCCAAAGTTTTGATGGGTAAATGTATGTTGGCTACGTCAAAAGAGATAGCGTCAATTCCTGTTTTCATTCTCATTTTTTTTGAAGCGGATAAAGGTAAAATTATGCCTTTAAAATCAGGCTCTTTTAGGGGATTAAAATTGAGTTTGAGTCTACTTTTGAGGAATGTAAATAAAAAAGCAGTAAAAAATAACAATTTAGTAATTGTATAAAAAGCAAGATTCTGTTAAAATTGCTTTGGAATAAAAGCTATTTTATTGTGTTTAAATAATTTGCATAATTCTGAGAGAAACCTCTTTAAAATCATTATAAATAACAACGAAATGGTTGTAGTTCACTTCTATTTGCTTTATTTTTGTATAATTTTTTAAAACAAACTACTTAAACTCTTATGGCACAATCTGCACTATTGAATGCGTCCATCTTAAAGAAAGTTGCAATGGCACTTTCAGGACTGTTCTTAATCTCGTTTTTAGCGCTGCATGTTTCCTTAAATTTAATTTCTATTTTTAGTGAAAACGTTTTTAACGAAGCGTCACATTTTATGGGATACAACCCGCTAATACAGTATGTTATGCAACCTGTTTTGGCTTTTGGTGTGATTTTTCATTTTGTATTTGGATTTATTCTTACGGTACAAAATAGAAACGCGCGACCAATTGCGTATGCAAAATACAATGGAGCAGCGAATGCTTCTTGGAATTCTAGAAATATGATTATTTCTGGATTGGTTATTTTAGCTTTCTTAGGATTGCACTTTTATGATTTTTGGATTCCGGAAGTAGCCTACAAGTATGTGGCTGGAACTGCACCTGATGCTACAAGGTATTATGGAGAGTTAGTTCACAAGTTTCACGATCCAATTCGTACAGGATTATATTGTGTGTCTTTCGTGTTGTTAGGTTTTCACCTTTGGCATGGATTCGGTTCTTCTCTTCAATCGATGGGAATGAACAATAAGTATTCTCGATTTTTAAGTAAATTCGGTTATGGTTTTGCGGTTGTAGTACCAGCACTTTTCGTCATAATCGCGTTAGTTCATCATTTCAATAATTAATATAAATTATAATGGCATTAGATTCAAAAATTCCACACGGCCCAATATCGGACAAATGGACAGATTATAAAGATCATATTAATTTAGTAAACCCTGCGAACAAACGTAATTTAGATATTATCATTGTTGGTACAGGTTTGGCTGGAGGTTCAGCTGCGGCTACTTTGGCTGAGCAGGGATATAACGTAAAAGCATTTTGTTTTCAAGATTCACCAAGACGTGCGCACTCTATTGCAGCTCAAGGTGGTATCAATGCGGCAAAAAATTATAAAGGTGATGGTGACTCGGTTTACAGATTGTTCTACGATACTGTAAAAGGGGGTGACTACCGTGCGCGTGAAGCAAACGTTCACCGTTTGGCTGAAGTTTCAGCTAATATTATTGACCAATGTGTGGCTCAAGGGGTGCCATTGGCAAGAGAGTATGGAGGTCTTTTAGACAACCGTTCTTTTGGAGGAACTTTGGTTTCTCGTACTTTTTACGCACAAGGACAAACAGGACAACAATTATTGTTAGGAGCTTATTCTGCAATGAACCGTCAGATTGGTCGTGGAAAAATAAAAATGTACAACCGTCACGAAATGCTAGACATTGTTATCGTGAACGGGAAAGCAAGAGGTATTATCGCTCGTAACTTGGTTACAGGAGAAATAGAAAGACATTCTGCTCACGCTGTAGTAGTAGGTTCTGGAGGATACGGAAACGTATTTTTCTTATCCACTAATGCGATGGGAAGTAATGCAACAGCAGCTTGGAAAATTCATAAAAAAGGAGCGTTTTTCGCAAATCCTTGTTATACACAAATTCACCCAACATGTATTCCAGTTTCAGGAGATCACCAGTCAAAATTGACTTTGATGTCTGAGTCTTTACGTAATGATGGTCGTATTTGGGTTCCTGCTAAATTAGAAGATGCTAAAGCAATCCGTGAAGGAAAGAAAAAAGCAACTGATTTAACGGAAGCAGAAAGAGATTATTTCTTAGAAAGAAGATATCCTGCTTTTGGTAACTTAGTACCTCGTGATGTTGCATCACGTGCTGCAAAAGAAAGATGTGATGCTGGTTTTGGAGTTAACAAAACTGGAGAAGCTGTTTACTTGGATTTTGCTGCAGCAATCAAACGTTACGGAACTGAAGAAGCTTTTGTAAAAGGTTTAGATGCTACGGATGCTAAATTGGTAACAAAATTAGGAGCTGAAATCGTGAAAAGTAAATACGGAAACTTATTCCAAATGTATTACAAGATCGTTGATGAGGATCCTTATACAACGCCAATGATGATTTACCCTGCGGTTCACTATACTATGGGTGGAACTTGGGTTGATTATAACTTAATGACAACTATTCCAGGATGTTTCTCAATTGGAGAATCTAACTTCTCTGATCACGGAGCAAACAGACTTGGAGCTTCTGCTTTGATGCAAGGTTTGGCTGATGGATATTTCGTATTGCCTTATACTATTGGAGATTATTTAGCTCCAGATATTAAAATGGGAGAAATTTCTACAGAGTTGCCAGAATTCTTAGAAGCAGAGAAAGCGGTGAAAGATCAAATCGATAGATTTATCAATAATAAAGGAACTCATTCAGTTGATTATTTCCATAAGAAATTAGGAAAAATCATGTGGGATAAAGTAGGTATGGCTCGTAATGCTAAAGGATTAACTGAAGCTATCGAAGAAATTGCCGCTTTACGTGAAGAGTTTTATAAAGATGTAAGAGTTCCTGGAAGCGCTGACGGATTTAATCAGGAATTAGAGAAAGCGACTCGTGTTGCCGATTTCTTAGAGTTAGGAGAATTGTTCGCGAAAGATGCATTACACCGTAATGAATCTTGTGGAGGTCACTTCCGTGAAGAATACCAAACAGAAGAAGGAGAAGCACTTCGTGATGATGAAAACTTTGCATACGTTGCAGCTTGGGAATACAAAGGAAAACCAAGTGATGCTGTATTACACAAAGAACCTCTAGTTTACGAAAATATTAAATTAGTTCAAAGAAGCTATAAATAGTATTTAAGAAAGTTCAGTTACTTGCTTAATACTTAAAACTCATACAAAATGAAACTTACATTAAAAATATGGCGTCAGAAAAACGCCCAAGATAAAGGGGGAATCGTGGATTACCCAATTGACGGAATCGAACCAGATATGTCTTTCCTTGAAATGCTTGATGTTCTTAATGAACAATTAATCAACAAAGGAGATGAGCCAGTTGCTTTTGATCACGATTGTCGCGAGGGAATTTGCGGAATGTGTTCATTATTCATCAATGGAGAAGCACACGGACCAGACAGAGGAGTAACGACTTGTCAATTGCATATGCGTATGTTTAAAGATGGTGATACGATTTTTATCGAGCCATTTAGAGCAAAAGCGTTTCCAGTAATTAAAGATTTAGTTGTGGATAGAAGTTCTTTCGATAGAATTCAACATGCTGGAGGATTCGTTTCGGTAAATACTTCTGGAAATACGATCGATGCCAATACTATTCCAATTAATAAACATGATGCAGATAAGTCTTTTGATGCAGCAGCTTGTATTGGATGTGGAGCTTGTGTGGCTACTTGTAAAAACTCATCTGCTATGTTGTTCGTTGCAGCCAAAGTATCGCAATATGCTTTGTTGCCTCAAGGACGTGTAGAAGCTACGGATCGTGTATTGAACATGGTACATCAAATGGACGCTGAAGGTTTTGGTAACTGTACCAATACTGGAGCTTGTGAAGTAGAGTGTCCGAAAGGAATTTCTCTTGAAAATATAGCACGTATGAATCGTGAGTATTTAGCAGCAAGTCTAAAAGGGTAAATTTTAGCATACATTTAGTTTTAAATAGAAAAACGCATTCATTAATTTGGATGCGTTTTTTGCTTTGGGGTATAGTGCTGATCTGCTAGTCAAATGTCTGTTTCTTATACTGTCTTGCTTGTGCGAATGCTACAGGAGCTCACTAGTTGCAGAATAGTAGTTCGCGCTGTTAGATGGAGCGCCCGTGTGCGCTATAGAGGGCTGTATAAGGTTCGATTTAGGGTTTAGGAGGTAAGCTGTGTGGATTTGGTCTTTTAGGAGGGCTATTGCTTTATTTTGCTGTTTTGTTTTTCACTGGGATAGGACAGATGGGATCTTGTTTTATTGTTGTTTTGGGGTTTTTCAATTCTTGTTTGGCAGTAATATTGCATTAAATGTTTTACTTTTACTTCAATAAAACGAATTCTAATGAATGATAATGAATTAGTAAATTATACTAAGGAAGAACGAAAAAATCATATCCTAAAGGAGATTAACTTGCATACCCGTGTAAGTTTTGAAACGCTTTCTGCTAAATTAGGTGTTTCAGAGGATACCATAAGACGTGATATTAATGAACTTGAATCGGAAGCCCTATTGATTAAGGTGAAAGGTGGTGCTATGACTAAAGGTTACCATTATTCCTCTTCGAATCAAACCTATGAAGTAGAGGCCAAGCAAATCATTGCGCAGAAGACTGTTAGCTTGCTAAATGATGGTATGGTTTTGTTGCTCGATGGAGGGACTACCATTAGAGAGTTTATTCGATTAATTCCAGAGGATTTAAATCTAACTATTTTTACCATTACTGTGGTGACGGCAGTGCAGCTTCTGGATAAGCCCAATATTAAAGTAATCATGATAGGGGGGAGTATATCGTCTTATAGTCAGATGTGTATAAGTGGAGATGTTTTTCATCAGTTAGCAAATATTAAGGCAGACTTACTGATTTTGGGAACAAATGCTTTGGATATAGAGGGCGGGTATTCCGATTCCGATTGGGAAACAGTGCAAGTAAAAAAAGCGATGATTAAGGCTTCTAAAAAAACGGCGATTATTACCATTACCGAAAAGTTGAATACCGTCTTAAAAATGAAAATTGCGGATTTATCTGAGGTGGATTATGTGGTTACGGAAGTAAATCCCGATCATAAAAAAGTGCAGGCTTATAAGACACAATTTCCGGATTTGGTGATGATGTGATGTTTAATTTAAAGAAAACATAATATGAAAATAGCCCTTATTCAATCTGATCTTTATTGGGAGGACGCTAGTAGCAATAGAAAAAGTTTTGAAGAGAAAATCAACCAAATTAGTTCAGCGGTTGATTTGATTGTACTTCCAGAAATGTTTTCTACCGGGTTTACTATGAATGCTTCAGCAGTTGCGGAAACCATGGATGGAGAAACGGTTCTTTGGTTGCAATCCATAGCCAAGCAGAGAAAATGCGCCCTTACCGGGAGTATGATCATTGAGGAAAATGGGCAATTTTATAATCGAATGCTGTTTGTTTTTCCCTCAGCGGAGATTCAATATTATGATAAACGGCATTTGTTTTCGTTGGCAGGAGAAGATAAATGTTATAAAAGGGGTACTCAAAAAGTGATTGTGACCTACTTGGATTGGAAAATTTGTCTGCAAATTTGTTATGACTTAAGGTTTCCGGTTTTTGCCAGAAATGTCGAAAATTATGACTTGCTTTTATATGTTGCTAATTGGCCAAAAGTGCGGACCAATGCGTGGGATGCTTTGTTAAAAGCGAGGGCTATCGAAAATCTTAGTTATGTTGTAGGGGTCAACAGAGTGGGGCTAGATGCGAACCAGTATGAGCATATAGGTCATTCGCAAGTGGTTGACTTTTTAGGAAATTATATACTGGAGCCTCAAGAAGGGGAAGGTGTTCAAGTGGTGGAGCTAGATAAAAATGGGATGTTAGAAACTAGAAAAAAACTTGATTTTCTAAGTGATAAAGATGTTTTTGAAATCACTTCTTAAAAGCATCCACAATCACGATTTCTTCATTTGATCTTTTAGTTCGAATAGCGATTTTTTTGTATCTCCATTGAGATCCTACCCTGTCGGCCGTAATGTCTAATTTGCCATTTCCTTTAGTGCCGTTAATTCGAACCGTTAGTGCCACCGAGGTGTTCTGGTTGGTGTAGCTAGCGTTTCCTTCTAAAATGGCTAATTTATCGATGGGTTGGATGGTGCCGATAGTTTCAAGTGTTCTTGGGTTGGTATTGGCAATTTCGATGGCTTTCTCATAAAGAGCATTGTCTGTGTAGGCTTGAGCTAGAGCGCTAATACTTTCTTGAGGATTCGAGCTCAATAAAAGCCCTGTCATAAAAATAAATACCAGCGTTGCAGGAACAGACCATTTCCAATTTCTTTTCAGCCAATTTTCATTTTCAACTAAGTCATTGTCCATTTTGATGGGATTTGAAATTAGGATTTAGAAAGCTTTTCTCTTTTTCTCCTCTTCTTTTTTCTTTTTCTTGTCTTCTTTTTTCTCGATCTCTGGATTGTATTGTTTGCTTAAATCAACAGTTTCTTCTCGGTCCCAATTGGCTCTAACGTCAAATTCTTCTTGATAGTAGTTGACTTCTTCGGCGTATGTTTTTTCTAGGAAATTCCCAGGATCATAGACTTTGTTTTTATTGTCGTCATAAATGACACGAACCGTGAAGGCATTGGGTTCTACCAGATTGAACTCAAAACGGGTTTGGTCTTCTGAGTATTGACTAGCCAATACCACATCTCCTTTTTTATTGGTTAGTTCAACAATGACAGGAAAACGCTTGACATTGGTTAAGTTCAATACGATGTTGCCATAATCTTCATATTCCTTGGTGGTTAATTTGATAGATAAAGTGTCATTGGTTTTGTCATAAAAATCAGTAAGAGCGCCTGGAAGAAAAGTGAAATTGTATTTCTGCATAGGTTCTTTTTTGAAGTCGACATATAGTTTTTGTTCAAAGACATCGTAGTCCGTGGTGAAATCAACAGCAACAGAATCTTTGTTGACTAGGTTGATTTTGGATTTATCAAATTTCACCAATGGTGTTGCTGACTCTAAGGTGAATCGATCTCTAAAATTAAGAATCCCGTTTTGTAAAGCTTGGATGTTTAGAGTGTCTTTTTTCTGATCCTTAACTTTAAACGTGAATTTTTTATCATAGTGGGCTGCGCTGATCTCTAATGATAAAGAGTCCACTTTGAGTGGTTTGTACCAAACTTGCAGGGAATCTTTTTTAGGGAATTCGGTGATTATAGTTTCTAAGATTTCAGTATTGTTTCTTAGTGTAATTTTAGGGGGTGAAAGTTTGTAATTCAGGTTTCCTTCATAAGGAAGGTATAGTTTGTTTCCTGATGCTTGTAGGGGCTTGTGCGCCTTTAATGGAAGTTTTTCTTTGAACAATTCTAATTCAAAAATCGTATCGTTTGGTACGGTAATGAAATGTTTGATGAAACCAATTTTGTCATCTTTAGGGTTGTATTTGTTGTTACCTCCTTTGTCTTTCATGGCCACTAAAAGGTATTTTCCAGCCTTTAAATTTTCTAATTTAAAAGTTCGTAAACTGTCTAAAGTGTTGGTGATGTATCTCGGGGAGTCTTTGTAAACTACGGAGTCTCTGTATTTATCATTGGCTTCATAGAGCATAACCGATACAAAATTGTCCACATTTTTCTCATACGAATCTTTAATGATTCCGTTAAGTGAAAGGGAATCGATATAAGAGCCTGTTGAGAAAACGTATTTAAATTGATTGATGGCATTTCCCTCATTGTTATCGGTAATAGCCTGCCCAAAATTGAAACTATAAGTGGTATTGGGTTGTAAGGTATCTTTGATTTTTACGGTAATGATCTTGCTCACGTTTGCTGGTGTAATCAGTGGCTCGTGTTTCATTGGAGGTGAAATGATCAATTGTTTGTTCAGGTTTTTAAGCTTTACAAATTCATCAAATTCTAAAACAAATTGATTTCCTTGAAAGTTGGTACTGTAATTTTCAGGAGAGCTGTAGGTTAAAACAGGGGCTAAGGTATCTTTTAGTCCACCTGTAATACTGCCTCTTTTGGCACAACTCATCATTAAAAGAATCAGTAAAAATGAAATATATTTGAGGTTGTTTTTCAACATAACTGTTTTGAATTTGATTCCACAAAATAACGACTATATTTGCTTTAATCGAAATTTTTTAGCTATTTATTAGGATTGAAGTCTTTTGTCTTGAACTGTTTTTTTTGAAGTGAAATTTATCAATATGATATAATTTCTTACTTTTGGTTCTAATTGTAATCTCTCTAAGTTTTGATTAAACGATTTTTGGTGTGTTCCTTACTTTTTTTATTGCTCGCTTGCGGTAAAAAAGACGGGCCTATTATTGCTTTTTACTATTGGAAAACGGTCTTTACCTTAGCTAATTCGGAAAAAGAAGTTTTGAAAGATAATAAAGTGACCAAGCTTTATATACGGTATTTTGACATTGGATTGCATCCTAAAACGCAAGAGCCGATTCCTATAAGTCCTATCCGTTTTCAAGATAGTTTGGTCGGATTTGAGGTGGTTCCAGTGATTTTTATCCAAAACAAAGTGATGTTAAAGCCAAATCTGGATATAGAGCATTTGGCTCAGCAAACACTTGGTTTGGTGGAGGTGATAAATGCTAAGAATAAAATTAAATGTGAAGTGGTTCAAATTGATTGTGATTGGTCACTAAAAAGTAAGGATAATTACCTGAAATTCATTGAACGTTTTAAAAAGCTTTCCCATAAGAAGCTCTCGGCTACCATTCGTTTGCATCAAGTCAAGTATTTTAAAAAGACCAAGATTCCAAATGTCGATTCAGGGGTTTTGATGTATTACAATATGGGGACTATTGCAACCGATTCTCTCAACTCCATATATGATCGCCAAATTGCAGCAAGGTATCTTAAGAGTTTAAAGAAATATCCCTTACAATTGGATTTTGCTTTGCCTATTTATTCATGGGCCATTCATATTAGGGATCGGAAAGTGATGGGATTGCGTTCCAAATTGAATGTAAGTGAGCTTAAGAAGGATGGCAATTTCCAACAGATTAGTACAACTTTTTTTAAAGTCAAGCGTTCCAACTATAAAAATGGTGTTTTCTATGAGGAAAGTGACCTGCTGAAGATGGAAGGGATTAGCGAGGAGGATTTGGTTGAAATGGCCCAGGACTTAAATGAAAATTCGGCTCAAAAGCCAAAAGAAATTATTTTTTACGATTTAGATCAATTCAATATAAAAAACTATGAAAAGAATATTTTTAAGCAAGTTGTTTCTTATTTCTAGTGGGGTTTTACTTTTTGCTTACGGTGTGATTTATGCTTGTGCAGGTGGAGACGACTGGGATTTTTTTGGGTATAATTCTAATTTCACTCCAGAAATTTTTGCGGATAAATCCTATTCGCCACTTTTCTTGTCTAGCGATATTTTTTACGGTATTGGATTTGATACCAAGCACAATTCGAGATTCAATGAAAATATCAAATCGGATTGGGAAGTTTATCTAAAACAGAAAGTGGATACGGCTAGTGTCCGCTATTTTTTGATAGGAGAGGAAAATACGGGTTATGCTTCCGATAAAAAGAAAATCGCCGATAATAAGGCTGATGTGACTCAATTGCATGTGTTTTTTAAAAGCAAAAAAGAGAATCCGACATCTCTAAAATGGGGCAAGAAAATAAACTTGAAAGAGGCAAAAGTGAAAAGTTTTATTGAGTTTTTGTATTTGGCTCAAAAAATAGAAACAGTTTCCATTGGAGAAGATTATTGGAGTTATGATCCTGTAGTGGCTAAAACTTTTGATGATTTGAAAATGATCCAATCTATCGAAAATGTGTACAATACCACTGCGGATTCCTTTTTGAAAAACAGGTATTGGTTTTTGACGATGAAAGCTTATTTCTACAGCAGCAACAAACAAAAAGCGATTGACTTTTTTAATAAAACAGGTCAGACTGTACCTAAAAATGTATTGTACTATCGTGCTTTGGCTTATGTTGCCGGGATTAATTATCAGCAAAAAAAGTATGCGACAGCGAATTATTTGTATGCCCAAGTTTTTGATAATTGTCCTCAAATGAGAACGGTAACGGCTTATAGTTTTCATCCCAAAAACGAAGCAGATTGGGATAAGTCTTTGACCATGGCTAAGAGTAATAAAGAGAAAGCTGCGCTATGGGCTATTCACGGTTACTATAAAGATGAAAGACAAGCTATTGAGAAAATATATGAACTGGATGCGAAGAGTGAGCATTTGAATTATTTGTTAACCCGATTAGTCAATAAACAAGAGCGAGATATCAACAATTCGTTTCAGGTTACAAAAGATAATTCAGGAGCTGCTCCAGACTATAATGCAACAGTTGTCAAACAAACCGTCGCAGAGAATAAAAAAGAAAATCAAGCTAAGATTGAGAAAAAGAGCATTGATTTAATTGCGAAGATTGCCAAAGCTGGAAATACAGACAGGCCTTATTTGTGGGATGTTTCATTGGGGTATTTGCAAACACTTCAAGGTGATTTTGCTGGTGCGGATGCCAATTTTAATAAGGCAGAAAAAGCAATGCCTAAAACAGAGTTAGCTACATATCAATTGAGGCTGCTTCGTTTTGTGAATAATATGAATAAGATAGATAAGCTCACTGATACCAATGAAAAAACAATTCTAAGAGATTTGAATTGGCTGTACCAGGAGCTTCCAAAGACCTATAAAGGACAAGAATTTCGTTATCAAAATGCTGCACAATGGAGTAAGAATTATTTAGCAACCTTGTATAGAGCAAAAGCGAATCCTGTAATGGCAGAGTTGTTTGGAGATTCTCCGAATAATTATTGGGGCACGGGAAATTCTTTTTATGATGATGAAAAGAATTTATTGGCTATGAAATCATTTTTGGCTAAAGGAGATAAAACAGAAATAGAGAAAATAGCGGCAGGAATTTATAGTCTGAAATTAAAAGACATCAATAATTTTCAAGCTGTTCAAGCCACCTTTAAAAATAAAATCCCTGAAGCAATCGCCTTTATTAAAGAAGCAGATTCAGCTCAGTATCGTACTTTTTTAGGGAATCCTTTTAATGGAAATATCAAAGACTGTCATGATTGTGAACATGTCGCTTATCAGAAAAAGAAATATTCTCAAATGGAGTTTTTGACTACCATAAAAACCATGCAGGATAAGCTGGCTCAGAAAGAGGATGTTTATACTAATAGTTTATTGTTGGGGAATGCCTTTTATAATATTAGTCATTTTGGAAATGGTAGAACTTTCTATGAAATTAGTATTATAGGGTATGGATCTAGCCCGTATTCGTTTAGAGACAGCATGAGAAAAATGATAACCAATAACGATTTGTCAAAAATGTATTATCAAAAAGCCTTTGAAGCAGCTAGTACGAAAGAGCAAAAAGCAAAGTGTGTTTATCTGTTGGCCAAATGCGAGCGCAACGATTACTATAATGTTAAATACAATAATGTGAAGAGTTATTGGGAAATCCAAGACGATAAGGTGAACTTTATTGCTTGGAGCGGATTTAAGACTTTAAGGAAAGAGTATTCGGATACCAAGTATTATCAGGATGTCATTGCGGAATGTGGTTATTTTAAGACGTATGTCAATCAATAAGTTGTAAGTGTATCTTTGTGGTATATAATAAGTGTTATGGTAAATAAAATAGAGCATATCGGGATTGCGGTTAAAGACATGGATGATGCCAATGTATTGTTCGAAAAATTATTAGGGGTTCCGTCTTATAAAATGGAAGAAGTACAAAGTGAAGGAGTATTAACTTCTTTCTTTCAAACAGGAGTAAATAAAATTGAGCTTTTGATGGCTACAAATCCTGAGAGTCCAATTGCAAAATTTTTAGATAAAAAAGGAGAAGGAATTCATCATATCGCTTTTGACGTGGATGACATTCAACTCGAGATAGACCGCTTGAAAAAGGAAGGTTTTGTACTGATCAATGAAGTTCCTAAAAAAGGAGCCGATAATAAACTGGTCGTTTTCTTGCATCCTAAAAACACAAATGGCGTTTTAATTGAGCTTTGTCAAGAAATCAGATAAAAAAAAGTGATTTTTATATTTTAAATAAGATGTTGAAAATCAATTATGTTGTAGGATTGGAGGCAGGTGTTTTAAAATTAAATAGAAATCATGTCTTAAAATATTTGCAGTGAATAAAAAATAGTAGTAATATTGCATCCTCAAACCGGTCCTATAGCTCAGCTGGTTAGAGCACCTGACTCATAATCAGGTGGTCCCTGGTTCGAGCCCAGGTGGGACCACAGAAAGCCTTTACAGCAATGTAAGGGCTTTTTTTATGCTTTGTTGTTAACTATTTGACCCCCAATTAACAACATTGTCTTGTAGATCCAATAATATCTTAAATCAGGTATTTATACGTGTTTTCTTGATAATTGGTTTGTTCTATATTTGTGAAATAATAAAAAGTAAACTTATTATGACAAACAAAAAATCCTCACCCTCAGTAACTAAACTTGCATCTGAGACTTTGAAAGCTTCTAATTCTTCACAAATTGCTAAGCAACTTGCTGGCTCAGTTCTTTCACAAGCAAATACTAATAATCAAACAACTGAAGCTATGGAAAAAAAAGCTTCGAAAGTACTGCAAAGTGAGAAGTATAGTGAGGTTACAAAAACGTTAGCAGGTTCCGTTTTATCACAATCCAATGGAACTGATAATAAGTGAGAAACCTTGTTCTATATTAGATGATAAAATTATACTGATCCTTAGAAAAGAGAAAAACATTCCATACATAATGAGGTAGCTATGAATGGTAAGGCTCTAAAGTGTAATGTGAATAATCAATATATGGTGGCTTAATATGGGAATGCTTGCTGATACAAGTATAAATTCGGCAAATTGGTTAGTGTTTGCTTATTCCCAGTTTATGAAGTCTCTTTAAAATTTTATCTCTCTTTTAAGATATAACGGGAAGATGAGGTAAATTTTAATTATATGAAGCAGTTTGGTTCCTTTTTCATGATTTGTAATAAAACTTTAATAAATGCTTATTGAATGTTAATAAAAGTGTTAATGTTTTCTTAATTTCGCATTTTATATTCGGTTATATATTTGAATTAACAAAAAAACAATGAATAACAATTTTTTTAAAGCTAATATTTTATGAAAAAAACATTTTATGTTGTATTGCTCTTCTTTCTAGGCGTTAAAATGGTTTCAGCGCAGGTGGCATCTTATGTAGGTGAAATTAGAATTTTTGCAGGGAGTTTTGCTCCAGCAGGTTGGGCAATTTGTGATGGTACCTTAATGCCAATTTCTGAAAACGAGACCCTTTTTCAGTTAATTGGAACTACTTATGGAGGTGATGGAGAAAGTAACTTTGCTCTTCCAGATCTTAGGGGTAGGGTGCCGATCCATATGGGAATGGGGCAAGGTTTGAGTTCTAATCGAATGCTTGGGGAAAGGGCAGGTCAAGAAACGGTTTCTTTAACTATTTCAAATATGCCTTCACATTCTCATTTGGGTCAAATTACGATAAACAATGGGGCTGCGAAAACAAATGTGCCAGTTGCAGGGTCTAGTTTGGCGCCTTCTGGATTTAATTCTGGTAGAACCTTTGTGCCTAATTTTAGTTTTACCACCGCTGCTCCAGATTTGACTTATCAGACTGTTAATACGGCTTATACGGGCCAATCAGAGCCGATAAGTATAGTGAAGCCATATTGTGGTTTAAACTATATTATTTCATTATTTGGAGTGTTTCCACAGCCTCAATAGTAATTATAAATCCTTAATTTGACATAGATGAAAAAAAACTACTTTTTAATTTTATTTTTTTTATTTTTTACAAAGTCGCTTTTTGCGCAGGAAAAGTTTATTGGTGAGGTTCGTCTTTTTGCTGGAAACTTTGCTCCAACAGACTGGGCGTTTTGTGAAGGACAATTACTTCCTATATCCCAAAATACAGCTCTTTTTTCTTTACTAGGCACTTATTATGGGGGTGATGGGGAATCTACCTTTGCTTTGCCAGACTTGCGAGATCGTATGGTTGTCGGAACAGGGCAAGGGTCTGGTCTAAGTGAGTATGTGCTTGGTCAAACAGGAGGAGAGGATGATGTCGTTCTACTTTCAGACAATTTACCAGCCCATAGGCATGTTGCAGAGATTAAGATCAGCACGGCAGAGGGAACCAGTAGTATTCCGGGTCCTACGATGTCGCTAGCGGCTCCAAATCATAATTTTAATGGTGCAACTGTTCCTGCTAAAGGTTATACTTCAGTGGCGGGTAATGTAACCTTAGAAACCATGCCTACTTCTGCTACAGGTAATTCTACACCTTTAAATATACGACAACCCATTTTGGCTGCGAGATATATTATTGCCTTACAAGGAACTTATCCGCAAAGACCTTAAAAAATATAAAAATATGAAAAATATATATTATTTAACTGTAATCCTGTTTTTGTTTTCCAAATCTCTTTTTGCTCAGAATGTCCCTTTTTTGGGAGAGATTAGGGTAACGCCATTTAATTTTGCTCCAAAAGGTTGGGCAATGTGTAACGGGCAGTTTTTGCCAATAAATCAAAATCAAGCGCTTTTCTCGCTATTAGGAACTACTTATGGGGGAAATGGTCAGACTACTTTTGCATTGCCAGATTACAGAGGACGTGTTGCTGTAGGTGCGGGTTTAAGTTATCAGGTAGGAGAGAAACAAGGGGCTGAATCGTTAACTTTAACTGCTGCTAATTTGCCGGCTCACACGCATGTTGAGCCTATAAAAGTGAGTAACGGCCCCGCTACATTACATGCTCCAGTAGCTAACGCTGTAATTGCAGCGCCTGCTGTAGTTGTAAATTCGAATTCCCATCCATTGCTTGGTTTTAATTCATCTGCTCCAAATGTTGGTTTGGCAGGTGTTGCAACAGATAATGCGGGGGCTGCGAACCCTTATGCTATAAAAACGGAGCAGCCTTATCTAGTTTTGAATTATATTATTGCATTGCAAGGGATTTTTCCTTCTCAGAATTAATATCCGATATATGAAAAAAAAATACTTTTACTTTATAATAGCGCTGTTTTTGACGGGGACTATGTTTTCTCAGACAACGGAGGATTTTGAGACGGAAACTGATGGTGCTACCACATTTACCAATAATGGACAGGTTTTTAATGTCAGCACTCAAGCTGGTGGTACTTTTGATATTATAAATTGGCCTCAAACGGGTTGGAATGGTACGGCAAAAGACAATAAGTACATAGATAATTCGGCGACTGCTTACTGGGATGTCCCGGTAAGTTTTACTGTTTCTAGTGCTGGACAGAGGCCTATTGTTTTAAAGTCATTTTATTTGTTCCTGTCTACGGCTGATTTACTTCCTGGTGCAGGTTCCTGTACGATTACTGGAAAATTAAAAGGAGTTACTGTTTTTACGGCGACATCAAGTACTGGGTTCAATTCGAATCCAAATGTAAATAATGGATTTACAAAAATTGATTTTACCACTTATGGAGGTTCGGATAATTCGAATGCGATCGTAGATCAATATGTAGTAACAACTACAGGAACGTTTGAATATGTAGCTCTTGATGCAATGTTGTGGCAAGATTCGTGTTCAACTTTGAAATTGACACCTTCGTCCCAAACTAACCTTTTGTGTGGTAATGCTTCAAATGGAGCTGCGAGTGTTAATGTGGCTACAGGTGGTGGTGGTGGCTATACTTATGATTGGGCTCCTGATCCCTTAGTTGGCGATGGTACAAGATCGGTATCGGGATTAACAGCAGGAACATGGGTTTGTACTGTTACGGATACTAATTCGTGTACAACAACTCAATCTTTTACTATTACTGCTCCTGCAGCGATTTCTGTAACACCAAATTCGCAAACAAACATTGCCTGTTATGGTGGTGCAACTGGGGCAGCTTCAATAAATGTACCTACTGGTGGTACTGGTAGTTATATGTACAATTGGACCCCAGGAAATCCTATTGGAGATGGAACAACTTCGGTATCGGGACTGACGGTAGGTGAGTGGACATGTACAATTACGGATGCAAATGGTTGTACAACTAGTAGAACATTTACAATTAACCAGCCTGCGGTTGCACTAAGTGCTCTTACAGGCGGTGGTCAAACTAATGTTTCGTGCTTCGGTGGGTCGAATGGTTCGGCTACGGTGGCTCCAACAGGAGGGACACCTGGTTATTCATATTCATGGTCTCCTTCTGGAGGAACTGGAGCAACGGCTTCAGGTTTGACTAGAGGAGATTATACGTGTACTATAACCGATGCAAATGGTTGTACAACAAGTAGAACATTTACAATTAACCAGCCTGCGGCTGCTTTAAGTGCTCTTGCAGGTGGTGGTCAAACTAATGTTTCGTGCTTCGGTGGGTCGAATGGTTCGGCTACGGTGGCTCCAACAGGAGGGACACCTGGTTATTCTTATTCATGGTCTCCTTCTGGAGGAACTGGAGCAATGGCTTCAGGTTTAACTAGAGGAGATTATACGTGTACTATAACTGATGCAAATGGTTGTACAACTAGTAGAACATTTACAATTAACCAGCCTGCGGTTGCGCTAAGTGCTCTTACAGGCGGTGGTCAAACAAATGTTTCGTGCTATGGTGGATCGAATGGTTCGGCTACGGTGGTTCCAACAGGAGGGACACCTGGTTATTCTTATTCATGGTCTCCTTCTGGAGGAACTGGAGCAACGGCTTCAGGTTTGACTAGAGGAGATTATACGTGTACTATAACAGATGCAAATGGCTGTACAACTATTAGAACATTTACAGTTAACCAGCCTGCGGCTGCTTTAAGTGCTCTTGCAGGTGGTGGTCAAACTAATGTTTCGTGCTTCGGTGGATCGAATGGTTCGGCTACGGTAGCTCCAACAGGAGGGGCACCTGGTTATTCATATTCATGGTCTCCTTCTGGAGGAACTGGAGCAACGGCTTCAGGTTTGACTAGAGGAGATTATACGTGTACTATAACCGATGCAAATGGTTGTACAACAAGTAGAACATTTACAATTAACCAGCCTGCGGCTGCTTTAAGTGCTCTTGCAGGTGGTGGTCAAACTAATGTTTCGTGCTTCGGTGGGTCGAATGGTTCGGCTACGGTGGCTCCAACAGGAGGGACACCTGGTTATTCTTATTCATGGTCTCCTTCTGGAGGAACTGGAGCAACGGCTTCAGGTTTGACTAGAGGAGATTATACGTGTACTGTAACCGATGCAAATGGTTGTACAACAAGTAGAACATTTACAATTAACCAGCCTGCGGCTGCTTTAAGTGCTCTTGCAGGTGGTGGTCAAACAAATGTTTCGTGCTTCGGTGGGTCGAATGGTTCGGCTACGGTGGCTCCAACAGGAGGGACACCTGGTTATTCTTATTCATGGTCTCCTTCTGGAGGAACTGGAGCAATGGCTTCAGGTTTGACTAGAGGAGATTATACGTGTACTATAACTGATGCAAATGGTTGTACAACTAGTAGAACATTTACAATTAACCAGCCTGCGGTTGCACTAAGTGCTCTTACAGGCGGTGGTCAAACTAATGTTTCGTGCTTCGGTGGGTCGAATGGTTCGGCTACGGTGGCTCCAACAGGAGGGACACCTGGTTATTCATATTCATGGTCTCCTTCTGGAGGAACTGGAGCAACGGCTTCAGGTTTGACTAGAGGAGATTATACGTGTACTATAACCGATGCAAATGGTTGTACAACAAGTAGAACATTTACAATTAACCAGCCTGCGGCTGCTTTAAGTGCTCTTACAGGTGGTGGTCAAACTAATGTTTCATGCTTTGGTGGATCGAATGGTTCGGCTACGGTAGCTCCAACAGGAGGGACACCTGGTTATTCTTATTCATGGTCTCCTTCTGGAGGAACTGGAGCAACGGCTTCAGGTTTGACTAGAGGAGATTATACGTGTACTATAACCGATGCAAATGGTTGTACAACAAGTAGAACATTTACAATTAACCAGCCTGCGGCTGCATTAAGTGCTCTTGCAGGTGGTGGTCAAACTAATGTTTCATGCTTCGGTGGGTCGAATGGTTCGGCTACGGTAGCTCCAACAGGAGGGACACCGGGTTATTCATATTCATGGTCTCCTTCTGGAGGAACTGGAGCAACGGCTTCAGGTTTGACTAGAGGAGATTATACGTGTACTATAACCGATGCAAATGGTTGTACAACTAGTAGAACATTTACAATTAACCAGCCTGCGGCTGCATTAAGTGCTCTTACAGGCGGTGGTCAAACAAATGTTTCATGCTTTGGTGGATCGAATGGTTCGGCTACAGTAGCTCCAACAGGAGGAACACCGAGTTATTCATATTCATGGTCTCCTTCAGGAGGAACTGGAGCGACTGCTTCGGGCTTAACCGCGGGTACTTATACTTGTGCTGTTACTGATGCTAATGGTTGTGAGGATACAAGAAGTTTTGTAATTACTGAGCCTGCTGCATTGAGTTTTACTACTACAGCTCTGCCAGGTTATGATTTTAATACTTTATATAGCCAAACTATTGTGGCTACAGGAGGTACTGGAATAAAATCATACGCAGTTACAGCAGGTAGCTTGCCATCAGGTTTTACTTTGTTATCAAATGGTGAGATTTCAGGAACTTCAACTCAGGTTGCGGACAGTAATTTTACTGTTACGGTTACTGATGGGAACACTTGTACTGCTACATATAATATGTCGCTGAAAATAAATCAAATACCGATTACCGTTACTGCTGTTGTATCTCAGACTAAAGAGTATGGGCAGGACGATCCTGTTTTGGCTTATATTGTGATGCCTAGTTTGCAATCGGGGGATACATTTAGTGGCTCTTTAGATAGAGCTGCTGGTGAGGGTGTTGGTAACTATGTTGTAAATGCAGGTAATCTTTCGGCGGGATCTAAATATTTAATGACTTTTGTTGGAGCTGATTTCTCAATTACAGCAAAGCCAATTACAGTAACAGCAGCCGCTTCTCAAGCAAAAGTGTATGGTGCTGTTGATCCTGTTTTTGTTTATACAGTTTCTCCGAGTTTGGTAGGTACTGATGTGTTCTCAGGAGCTCTAACAAGAGCGACTGGAGAGAATGTAGGTACTTACGCAATCGGACAAGGAAATTTAAGTGCAGGTGCCAATTACAGTATTGCTTATGTAAATGATGATTTTGCAATTACAGCAAAACCAATTACCGTAACGGCTGATGCTTCTCAAGCAAAAGTGTATGGTGCTGTTGATCCTGTTTTTGCTTATTCAGTTTCTCCAAGTTTGGTTGGAAGTGATGCGTTTACAGGAACGCTAACAAGAGCGACTGGTGAGAATATTGGGACTTATGCTATTGGGCAAGGAAGTTTAAGTGCAGGTGCCAATTACAGTATTGCTTATGTAGATACTGATTTTGCAATTACCGCAAAACCAATTACAGTTACGGCTGATGCTTCTCAGGCAAAAGAGTATGGTGTTGTTGATCCAATTTTTAGGTATTCCGTTTCACCTGGTTTAGTGAGTGGTGATATCTTTACAGGAACACTAGCAAGAACTGCCGGTGAGAATGTAGGAACTTATGCTATTGGACAAGGAAGTTTAAGTGCAGGTGCTAATTACAATATTGCTTATGTGGATAGTGATTTTGCAATTACCGTAAAACCAATTACAGTAACAGCAGCTGCTTCTCAAGCAAAAGTGTATGGCGCTGTTGATCCTGTTTTTGTCTATTCGGTTTCTCCAAGTTTAGTGGGTAGTGATACATTTACAGGAACTCTATCAAGAGCTAATGGTGAGAATGTGGGAACTTATGCTATTGGACAAGGAAGTTTAAGCGCAGGGACCAATTACAATATTGCTTATGTGGATACTGATTTTGCAATTACAGTAAAACCAATTACCGTAACAGCTGATGCTTCTCAAGCAAAAGTGTACGGTACTGCTGATCCTGTTTTTGCTTATTCAGTTTCTCCGAGTTTAGTAAGTGGAGATTTATTTACAGGAACACTAACGAGAACTGCTGGTGAGAATGTTGGAACTTATGACATTGGTCAAGGAAGTTTAAGTGCAGGTTCGAACTACAGTATTGCTTATGTGGATACTGATTTTGGAATTACAGCAAAACCAATTACGGTAACGGCTGATGCTTCTCAAGCAAAAGTATATGGTACTGTTGATCCTGTTTTTGCGTACTCAGTTTTTCCAAGTTTAGTGGGTAGTGATGCATTTACAGGAACTTTATCAAGAGTTCCAGGTGAGAATGTAGGAGCTTATTTGATTGGACAAGGAAGTTTGACTGCAGGGGCCAACTATAGTATTGCTTATGTGGATAAGAACTTTTCAATTACAGCAAAATCAATTACCGTTACAGCTGATACTTCTCAAGCAAAAGTTTATGGCGCTGTCGATCCTGTTTTTGCTTATTCTGTTTCTCCAACTTTAGTAGGAGGAGACGCATTTACTGGACTGCTAAAAAGAGCGGCAGGAGAGAATGTGGGAACTTATACAATTGGACAAGGAAGTTTGAGTGCTGGATCAAATTATAGTATTGCTTTTGCATCTGCTGATTTTGTGATTACTGCAAAACCGATTACGGTTACAGCAGCTGCGTCGCAAACAAAAATTTACGGTAAAATTGATCCTATTTTTGTTTATTCGGTTTCACCAAGTTTAGTGGGTAGTGATACATTTAAAGGAGCTTTATCAAGAGTGACTGGTGAGAATGTGGGAGCTTATGCTATTAAACAAGGAAGTTTAAGTGCTGGAACAAATTATAGTATAGCTTACATAGGAGATGACTTTACTATTACTAAGTCAGATCAGATCATTACATGGAATCAAACTTTGGGATTAGGTTGTGATGGGGAAAATACAATCCTTTTAACAGCTACTTCTAATAGTGGTTTACCGCTAAGTTATACTTCTTCTAAGACAGATATTGTAATGATTTCAGATGGCTCACTAGTCTTTAAAGGTTATGGAGAGGCAAATGTTACGGTTTCTCAAGTGGGGGATAGTAATTATAATGCGGCTCCAGTGGTGGTGTTGCCGGTGGTGAATACGCAACCAAATTTAATTAGAAAACAGTTTGATAATGTTATTTTCTTTGATAACAGTTCTAAGAGTTTTGAATCTTACAGTTGGTATAAAGACGGTGTGCTAGTTCCTGGTCAAGTTGGTCAATTTTTCAAAGAAAATGGACCTTTAAATGGAGTTTATTCTGCTAAAGCGGTAAGAAAGGATGGTATGAGTGTTACTACATGTCCTATGGCTTTTTCTCCATCAATAGAGGAGGAATATTTGAAAATTGCGCCCAATCCAGTTAAGACTAATTCAGGGTATCAGCTAATCACTAATGTGAGTTCTTCAAAATTGCAGAGCGCGCATGTTGAGGTGTTTAATATGCTGGGTATGCTATTGACGGATAAAATTATTAATGAGAAGACTACAGAGCTGATTGCTCCAAATGTTGAGGGGATTTATATTGTCAGAATGACCTTGACAAATGGAAAGTATTTTACTAAAAATCTTCTAGTTAAAAATTAACTTGTTGAGAACAATCCATTCTCGCTTTTGAAAATGAGGATGGGTTGTTTTTAAATTATAATAAATATAAAAATGAAATTTAATATAAAATATATTTTAGGAATTGCCACAATGTTCTTCTTTCAAGGAGTAAGTGCACAGTTTTATGTGGGTTTGCAAACAGGGGTGGGTAATATTCAAAGTAAAAAAAATGAATTTGCTTCTAGTAATGAACTTGGAGGTGCCTTAAAGGTGGGTTATGTTTATTCATTAAACAATCATATTGGAATTGGAGCTGGGGTAGAATTTTCTCAATATAAGCAGGATGTTTTTTTTAGAGAAACATCGGCAAGTTTGTCTAGCCTTGAAGTAGATCAAACAGGTTCTGCTTTTGTTTATACCGTTACTGCGGCTAGTTATAGAGAGAGACAAACTTTACGTGCAGTGCAAATCCCGCTTTTTTTACAGTATAAAACCAATATTAATAAAGGAATTGATTTTAATTTTAAGGCAGGGGCTAAATATTTTTTACCCCTAAGTTATAAGATTAAAGCCTCGGCAGCTTCTGTAAATGGTACTGCTTATTATCCAGATGTTAATTTGACTATTGATGATTTGCCAGAATATGGTTTTGGGGAGCAAAACAATTATGCTGCATCAGGAGAGTATCAAACTAAAGGAATCGTGATGAGTATGTTTGAATTGGGTTTTACCTTTGATATGGGAGTAAAGAATGCTTTATCTGTAGCTATGTTTTTTGAAAAGGGCTACGGTTCTATTCTTGATCCAGAGAAAGATGAATCTTATATAGGGTATAATCCGACCTCTATTGCTGATAGAAAAGCTAATGGATTGTACGGTACGGATAAAAGCGCAAAAATTCGACCTGTAGCATTTGGTTTGGCTTTAGCTTGGATTTTTAAATAAACCTATTTTAAAAGTTGTGTTTAGAGGTATTTCGGGAACGAAAACAAGTTCTTGAGCATTGACTATTCGAAGCATGATATCGGATGGGATACTCAACAATAAACAGAAAGGGACTGTTTCACGATTTTCTGTGAGACAGCCCCTTTTTATGTAAAGACTTAAGTGTGTTGGATGAAAAAAATAGCTGATCTAATTGCTGTTTTTATAGGAATTGAGGTAATTCTCTATTTGTTTATCGCGTAAAGTCTGGAGATGTATTTTCCGATTACATCGAATTCTAGATTGATTCTAGTGCCAATTTTAAAATCTTTGAAATTAGTATGCTCGAAAGTATACGGGATTATCGAGACGCTAAATTCATTCGTTTTAGAATTTACCACTGTAAGACTTACTCCATTTACGGTTATAGAACCTTTTTCTATGGTAATATTGCTAGTTTTTGGATCGTACTGAAAAGTATAATTCCAACTTCCGTTAGCTTCTTCAATTTTAATGCAAGTTCCCGTTTGGTCTACGTGACCTTGTACGATATGTCCGTCAAGACGGTCACTGAGTTTCATACCTCTTTCTAGGTTTACAATGTCGTTTACTTTCCAGTCACCAATGTTGGTTTTTAAAATCGTTTCGTCGATGGCTGTTACGGTATAGGTGGAGTCTTTTATGGCAACAACAGTTAAGCAAATACCATTGTGCGATACACTTTGGTCGATTTTTAACTCATTTGTGATAGAAGAGTCGACTGTTATGTGAAGATTGTTTTGGTCTTTTTGTATTTCGTGAATCCTTCCAAGGGTTTCTATAATTCCTGTGAACATTGTTGTTTTATTTTACTAAATTTGCACATCAAAATTAGTAATAAATAAACTGAGCTCATGAATAAAAAAGCAGAAAATATAATTGTTGGGATTTCAGTAGGAGATTTAAACGGTATTGGAAGCGAAGTTATACTTAAAACATTCGAAGATTCCCGTATGTTGGAACTGTGTACGCCAGTTATTTTTGCAAACGCTAAAATACTTTCTTTTGTTAAAAAAAGCTTTACTTCTACAGTTCAATTTCATGGAGTCGATAAATTGGATCAGATTTTACCTGGGAAAGTAAATGTTTTGAATCTTTGGAAAGAAGGTGTTGATGTTAATTTAGGGGTGAACGATGAGAAAGTAGGGGAGTATGCTATAAAATCATTTGTAGCGGCTACAAAGGCCTTAAAAGAGGGATTGGTAGATGTTTTGGTTACGGCTCCGATTAACAAATATAATATTCAGTCAGAGGAATTTAAATTTCCAGGGCATACCGATTATTTAGATCAAGAGTTAGAGGGTAACGCACTAATGATGATGGTTCAAGATAATTTGAGGGTAGGTTTATTGACTGATCACGTGCCTTTGAATGAAGTTTCATCACAGTTGACCGAAGAGTTGATCGTGAGAAAAATTGAAACAATAAGAAAATCTTTGATTCAGGATTTTAGTATAGTGAAGCCAAAAATTGCTGTTTTAGGATTGAACCCACATTGTGGAGATGGGGGTGTAATTGGTAAAGAGGAAGATTTGGTTTTGAAGCCGACTTTGAAGAAGATATTTGAAAAAGGAACCATGGTTTTTGGACCATTTCCTGCGGATGGCTTTTTTGGAAGCGGTCAGTACGAAAAATATGATGCAATTGTAGCGACCTATCATGATCAAGGATTGATTCCTTTTAAGACCTTGTCTTTTGGAAAAGGAGTGAATTATACGGCAGGTTTAAATAGAGTCAGAACCTCGCCAGACCACGGTACAGCGTACGATATAGCAGGAAAAGACTTGGCAGATTACAATTCATTTAAAGAGGCAGTTTACCTTGCAATAGATATTTTTCGCTCTCGTAATCAGTATGAGGAGATTAGTGAGAAACCTCTCAAAATAAAAGAAAAACAGTTATAAACAAAAAAAGGTGAATAAGATTATTAGTTTTATAATAATTTTATATCTTTGCACCCCAATTCAGATATCTGAGTTTTAGATATGAATCGGTCAAATTGATGTTGAAATGAGCAAAACAAAAGAATTTTTAATTCCTTTCATAGGGTTAAAACTAGGAAAACACCATTTTGAGTATCAAATAAGTAATGCGTTCTTTGTGGACTTTGATTACGACGAATTTCAAAGTTCGGATATCAAAGTAAGTGTGGTTTTAGATAAGAAGAGCAGCATGTTAGAGTTGGAATTCAAACACAAAGGGACAGTAAATGTACCTTGTGATCTAACAAACGAAGATTTTGATTTGCCTTTAAAAGGGAAAATGAAATTAATTGTTCGTTTTGGAGATGAATTTAATAACGATAATGAAGAGTTGTTGATTCTGCCTCATGGAGAGCATGAAATGGATGTCGCACAATACATTTATGAAATGATTGCGCTATCTGTACCGCTAAAGCGAGTTCATCCAGGTGTAAAAGACGGAAGTTTAAAAACGGAAGCGCTTGATAAACTCAATGAATTAACGGTTACAGAACAAAAACAAGAGAGTAAACAAGAAGAAGATATTGACCCGCGTTGGGACAAATTAAAGCAACTATTAACGGATAAATAATATAGTAAAATGGCACATCCTAAGAGAAAAATCTCGAAAACAAGAAGAGATAAGAGAAGAACACATTATAAAGCTACTGTAGCTCAAATCGCTACATGTCCTATCACTGGAGAGGCGCATTTATACCACAGAGCTTACTGGCATGAAGGTAAAATGTATTACAGAGGGCAAGTTGTTATCGATAAATCTGTAGCGGTTGCTTAATACGTTTTCGTAAATGATACTAGAACTCTCACATAGTGAGAGTTTTTTTTGTTAGTTATGATTTTCTTTTTTTAGGAAATTATATACAAATTCATTTCGTTTTTTTTTGTAATTTTCAAGTCTTTTAAAAATTTTTCAAATACACTGTATTTGAAACGAAATAATAGAATATAATGAATACAATCACAGCCGCAATTACCGCTGTTGGAGCTTATGTTCCGGACTTTGTACTTTCGAACAAAGTGCTAGAAACAATGGTTGATACCAATGACGAATGGATCACTACTCGTACTGGAATTAAGGAAAGAAGAATCCTTAAAGATGCTGATAAAGGAACATCGTTTCTTGCTATAAAAGCAGCACAGGATTTAATTGCCAAAGCTAATATTGATCCTTTAGAGATTGATATGATTATCATGGCAACAGCTACAGCAGATATGCCAGTAGCCTCTACGGGAGTTTATGTTGCAACAGAAATTGGAGCTACAAATGCATTTGCATATGATTTGCAAGCTGCTTGTTCAAGTTTCTTATACGGTATGTCGACAGCTGCAGCTTATGTGCAGTCAGGACGATACAAAAAAGTATTATTGATTGGTGCTGATAAAATGTCGTCAATTGTAGATTATGCAGACAGATCAACTTGTATTATTTTTGGAGATGGAGCGGGTGCCGTTTTATTCGAACCAAATTATGAAGGTTTAGGTTTGCAAGATGAGTACTTACGAAGCGATGGAGTAGGACGCGATTTTCTTAAAATTCCTGCCGGAGGTTCTCTAATACCCACTACTTTAGAGACTGTTCAAAACAACCAACACAATATTATTCAAGACGGAAAAACCGTGTTTAAATATGCTGTGACCAATATGGCTGATGCTAGTGAAGTGATTCTGAAAAGAAACAATTTAACTAATGAAGATGTAAGTTGGTTGGTGCCGCATCAGGCAAACAAACGAATTATTGATGCTACTGCAAGTAGAATGAATCTAGAAGATTCTAAGGTATTGATGAATATTGAAAAATATGGTAATACTACTTCTGCAACATTGCCTTTAGTATTAAATGATTTTGAACACTTATTCAAAAAAGGAGATAATATTATTTTTGCTGCTTTTGGAGGTGGATTCACTTGGGGATCTATTTACCTAAAATGGGCTTACGATAAGAAATAAATTAAAACTAAAAACGAATCATTATGGATTTAAAAGAAATTCAAAACCTAATCAAATTTGTAGCAAATTCGGGTGTTGCAGAAGTAAAGTTAGAAATGGATGATGTAAAAATCACCATCAGAACAACTTTAGAAGGTAACGTAACTGAAACTACTTATGTACAACAATTGCCTGCTCAAGCAGCATTGCCACAAGTAGCGGCTCCTCAACAAGCGGCTCCAGTAGTAGTAAATGTTAATACTGAAGCACCAGCTGCTGCGGAAGATTCTAAATATATTACCATAAAATCACCAATCATTGGAACTTTTTATAGAAAACCATCTCCAGACAAACCAGTTTTTGCTGAAGTAGGAAGTACTATTGCTAAAGGAGATGTTCTTTGTGTAATTGAAGCGATGAAATTATTCAATGAAATCGAATCAGAAGTTTCAGGAAAAATTGTAAAAATTCTTGTTGACGATATGTCTCCAGTTGAATTTGATCAACCATTATTCTTAGTAGATCCATCATAATTTTTAAAAGTTCCAATAGACAAATCACAAAATCCAACTATTTGGAGTTTGAAGATTGGAATTTGTAATTTTTAATTTAAATAAGATGTTTAAAAAAATATTAATCGCGAATAGAGGAGAAATTGCACTTCGTGTAATTCGTACATGTAAGGAAATGGGAATCAAAACTGTAGCAGTTTACTCTACAGCTGATGCAGAAAGCCTACATGTTAAGTTCGCTGACGAAGCAGTTTGTATAGGTCCTCCTCCGAGTAACTTATCGTACTTGAAAATGTCAAATATTATTGCTGCTGCTGAAATTACAAACGCAGACGCAATACATCCAGGATATGGTTTTCTTTCTGAGAATGCTAAATTCTCTAAGATTTGTCAAGAGCACGGAATCAAATTTATTGGTGCCGCTCCTGAAATGATCGATAAAATGGGAGATAAAGCTTCTGCAAAAGCGACAATGAAAGCGGCAGGAGTTCCATGTGTACCAGGTTCAGATGGTTTGTTAGAGTCTTTCGAGCAAACTCAGCAATTAGCTAAAGAATTTGGTTACCCAGTTATGCTTAAAGCTACTGCCGGTGGTGGTGGAAAAGGAATGCGTGCTGTTTGGAAAGAAGATGAATTATTGAAAGCTTGGGAAAGTGCACGTCAAGAAGCAGCTGCTGCTTTTGGAAATGATGGTATGTACATGGAAAAACTTATCGAAGAGCCACGTCATATTGAAATTCAAATTGTAGGAGATTCTTATGGGAAAGCATGTCACCTTTCTGAAAGAGATTGTTCTGTACAACGTCGTCACCAAAAATTGACTGAAGAAACACCTTCGCCTTTTATGACTGACGAATTGCGTGCTGCAATGGGAGAAGCTGCTGTAAAAGCTGCGGAGTATATTAAATACGAAGGAGCAGGTACGGTTGAATTTCTTGTAGATAAGCATAGAAATTTCTATTTCATGGAAATGAATACGCGTATCCAAGTAGAGCACCCAATTACGGAACAAGTTATCGATTATGATTTAATTCGTGAGCAAATTATGGTAGCAGCTGGAATTCCAATTTCAGGAAAAAACTATTTACCTCAATTACATGCTATCGAATGTCGTATTAATGCGGAAGATCCTTATAATGATTTCCGTCCTTCACCAGGAAAAATTACGACACTTCATATGCCAGGAGGTCACGGAGTGCGTTTAGATACTCACGTGTATTCTGGTTATAGTATTCCACCAAATTATGATTCAATGATTGCCAAGTTGATTACTACTGCGCAATCTCGTGAAGAGGCTATTAGCAAAATGCGAAGAGCTTTGGATGAATTTGTAATTGAAGGTGTGAAAACCACTATACCGTTTCATAGACAATTAATGGATGATCCAAGATATATTGCAGGAGATTATACTACTGCATTTATGGATACTTTTAAAATGAATCCAATAGAATAATCATTAAAGGCTGTCAATTGACAGCCTTTTTTGTTATACCACTTATTTGAGCCCGACAAATTCCTAGAATTTGTCGGGTTTTTCGTTTTTGCTTGGTAGGGAAACACCATTCTTGTGTAGATTTTACACAGTGTTTTGTGAAATTACACACTATTACCAGGGGAGATGGTTTTGTGGTATTTAGTGTAAGTTCTTTATTTATAGGGGATTGTGAGGTTTTGGGGTTGCTGTTGCTGTTGCGGCACAGTTATTTCATTATCTGAAGTGTATAACAACTATTAATTAAATATATACTATTATGAAAAATTTATTTTTATCAGCCGCAATCGTTTTGGGAGGTTTAACCTCATTTGCTTCAACTGCTCCAATTACTAGCAACATAGTAAAAGTTATTTCAATTCAAGAGGAATACACAGAAATTAAATTGGAAGAATTGCCGGAGCCAATTACTGTTGCTTTAAAGAAAGCGTATCCAGATGCAGTACTTTCAAAAGCCCATAAAAATGCTAAATCAGAATATAAATTAGATGTAACAGTTGGTGATAAAGTAGGTTCTCTTTATGCTAACGCTGACGGAACTTGGATTAAAAAATAATCGTAATCCCGTTAACTCTAATTACTTAATAATATTTTAAAAGACTAATTTTATGAAAAATCTATTTTTATCAGCCGCAATTGTATTAGGGAGTTTATCTTCATTCGCTTCAACTTCTCCTAATACCGAGACCATCTTGAAAGTTGTTTCTATTCAAGAGGAATATACCGAAATCAAATTAGAAGAGCTTCCAGAGCCCATTACTGTAGCCTTGAAGAAAGCTTATCCAGATGCAGTACTTTCAAAAGCATATAAAAATGCTAAATCAGAATATAAATTAGATGTAACAGTTGGTGATAAAGTGGGTTCTCTTTATGCTAACGCTGACGGAACTTGGATTAAAAAATAATCGTAATCCGTTCAAATTAAATCACTTAATAATATTTTAAAAGACTAATTTTATGAAAAATTTATTTTTATCAGCCGCAATAGTATTAGGAAGTTTATCTTCATTCGCTTCAACTTCTCCTAGTACAGAAACCATCGTGAAAGTGGTTTCAATTCAAGAGGAATATACCGAAATCAAATTAGAAGAGCTTCCAGAACCAATTTCTGTAGCCTTGAAAAAAGCATTTCCCAACGCAGTACTTTCAAAAGCATATAAAAATGCTAAATCAGAATATAAATTAGATGTTACAGTGGGTGAGAAAGTAGGTTCCGTTTATGCTAATGCAGATGGAACTTGGATTAAAAAATAATTAAAAGCAACCATTAAACAATGATCATTATGAAAAAAGCAATTTTATCAGCGGTAATCCTTCTAGGAGGGATGTCGATGCAAGCCCGATCTACTAGTACCATCGTTGGTTCCTTAGTAGCCTCAATACAAACCCAAGATGAGTATAAAGAAATTAATGCGGTTCCAGTAGCTGTTAAGAAAGCGTTGGATGAAGCTTATCCTGGTGTGGAGCTGGAAAAGGCCT
The DNA here is from genome assembly GCF_059882335.1 of Flavobacterium sp. OHVDL-2026-0007. Classification (NCBI taxonomy): domain Bacteria; kingdom Pseudomonadati; phylum Bacteroidota; class Flavobacteriia; order Flavobacteriales; family Flavobacteriaceae; genus Flavobacterium; species Flavobacterium sp. OHVDL-2026-0007. The sequence continues at coordinate 2,966,220 of NZ_CM187612.1, read as the reverse complement.
ATGTGAACGAGAAAAAGGAGTACAAAATTGAGATTATTGTTAGAAAAGTAAAGTCTATTGTTTATACGGACGCTCAAGGAAAGATTCTTAAAAAATAATTACCATAACCCATTAAAAACAATCACTATGAAAAAGTTACTATTAGCAACAGCAATCGTTTTAGGGAGTTTAACTGCAAATGCAGCAACTGCGCCTGAAGTATTGAATTCGAAGAGTCAATCAGTAAGCATTCAAGATGAATATACTGAGGTTAAGTTGGATGCACTTCCAGAGGCAGTGAAATCCACTGTTGAAAAATCTTTTCCAAACACAAAACTTGAAAAAGCGTCTGTGAATGAGAAAAAAGAATACAAATTGGAAATTGCAAGTGGGGATAAAAAGTATACCATTTTTACAGATGCTTCCGGAAAGATTCTTAAGAAATAAGTAAAATAGCTATTATGAAAAAGCTAATCTTATTTGGAGTAATCGCTTTAGGTAGTTGGTCCATTTATGCCACTGCTAAAATAGTCACCCAACCAGTTAGAATTATCGTTTCTGATCAAACAGCCTATACGGAGGTAGGAGTGGATAAAATTCCTACTGCTGTAAAAACCGCTTTGCAAGCTGCCTATCCTACGGCTAAGTTGGAGAAAGCATTTGTGAACGAAAAGAAAGAGTATAAACTAGAAATATCACTTGGAGACCAGAAGGCTACTGTTTACTCAGATGTCAATGGTAACTGGCTGAAAATATGATTAGGTAAATTAGATTTAAGTTTTTGGTAAAAAGAGATTGCTTCTAGCAGTCTCTTTTTTTTTGCATAATTTTATGAAAAGACAATTTTATTAGTCTTATTTTAGCAAAAAAGTCCCTAAAAGCAAATGCCAAAGATATTACTGATAGAAGATGATATTTCGTTTTGTAAATTATTAGAAAAGTTTTTACTAAAAAAAACATACGAAGTAACGATAGCTTTTACCGCTGCAGAAGCAAGAGTAGCCATCAAAAATGAATCTTTCGATTTGATTTTGACGGATCTTCGTTTGCCAGATTCGGATGGTATTGGACTGATGTCTGAATTTAAAGCCGCGTATCCAGAAATTCCAGTTGTACTTATGACCGGATATTCAGATGTAAATACAGCAGTAAAAGCCATTAAAAACGGTGCTGCCGATTATATTTCAAAACCCTTCAATCCTGACGAGGTTTTATTGGTGATCACTAATGCGCTACAGACAGAAGCTACTGAAGAAGTTCCCGCGAAAGAGAAAAAAGCTAGCAAAAAACAAAGCACGACTGAAAATGAGTTTGTGAAAGGAGTTTCGGTAGCCTCTAAAAAACTCTTAGAGCATATTCAACTAGTAAGCCCTACCGATATGTCGGTGTTGATTATTGGAGAGAGTGGAACAGGAAAAGAAATTATTGCCAAAAGTATACATCAACAAAGCCATCGAAAAAACAATCACTTTATAGCAGTAGATTGTGGAGCAATTCCCAAGGAATTAGCGGCAAGTGAGTTCTTCGGGCATTTAAAAGGATCTTTCACGGGTGCCATTAATGACAAGCAAGGCTATTTTGAGGCTGCTAACGGAGGAACTATTTTTTTAGATGAAATAGGGAACCTTTCGTATGAAAATCAAATACAACTACTAAGAGCGCTTCAAGAGCGAAAAATAAAGCCTGTTGGGAGTAATAAAGAAATCGATGTTGATATTCGAATCATTACCGCTACCAATGAAGATTTACGAGAAGCTGTTAAGAATGGTGATTTTCGTGAAGATTTGTATCATAGAATTAATGAGTTTTCAATTCAATCGCCCTCATTAACAGATCGAGGAGAGGATTTAATGGTTTTTGCTGATTTTTTTCTGGAGAAAGCCAATCAACAATTAAACAAAGAAATTATTGGTTTTTCACCTGAAGTAGTGGCTATTTTTCAAAAATACAATTGGCCAGGAAATCTAAGGGAACTGCAAAATTGTGTCAAACGCGCTACGCTTTTGTCTCAAGGAGATTTTATTGAGAGTGATGTGTTACCAGTGGAATTTTTTCAGATTCAGAAACAGTCTTCTAATGATACTTTTTCATTGTCTGAAAATGAAAAAGAAGCGATCATTCATGCCTTGTCTAAAACACAAAATAATAAATCTGAAGCAGCAAAATTGCTTAAAATTACCAGAAAAACACTTTACAATAAATTAAAGCATTACAATATAGATTAGGTAATCTCTTTCCCTAAGGCTTCGAAAAGCACATTGGTTTTTGTTTTTAATTCCATGAAAATGCGATCTAAATCGGCAATTTCAAAATCATTATGCTCTAGTGTTTTTAAAATTTCACTTATCTCATGAGCTTTTATTTGCTTAAACATAGGGGCAATTCGGTGGGCGATCGAGTTGACTTCGGTTGTTTTTTCTTCCGCTATGGCCTGTTCTAAAAAGGCTAAATTTTCAGCACTGTTTTGTATGAATGAAGTGATCACCTCTTTTAAAGCGGCATGATCATGGCCTAAAAATTCGTTTAGGGTACTTAAGGAATACGGTTGTAATGATGTATCTTCTTCCGTTTCCTCAATGACAATAGCTGAAATGGTGTCCTGTTGTAGAATTCGCTCTAGGGTTTTTAATAATACTTTTGGGGAGTAGGGCTTTTTGATGACACTGTTAAATCCCGCTTGTGTATAAACCGATAGATCCAAATCCGTTCGTCCGGTAAGGGCAATGACGGGTTGATTCTGGTAAGTGGAACTTTTTGATTTTTTTAATTGATCGATAAACGAAAAACCATCCATTTCAGGCATTTGTATGTCTGTAATGATGAAATCAAAAGCGGTATGTTCGATGGTCTCCAGTGCTGCTGCTGCACGAGAAAAGGCTAAAACATTTTGTTTGGCTTGTTTCAAAACCCCAGCGGTTAGATTTAGTAAGTTGGGATCATCATCAATTACAATAAAAGTATGTGTTTTGTTCTCTAAGTGTATGGGCTCTTTGCTTTTGTTAGTTGGCTTTTGGCTGTTGTCAAATAACAGTGGAAGTTTAATTTTGAAAACACTTCCTTTTCCAAAACTGCTTTCCAGGGCTAACTCACCACCTAAGATGGCGATTATCTTTTGGCAGATGGACAGTCCTAAGCCGTTTCCGCCATATGTTTTCTCGATGTTTTCATTGGCCTGAGCAAATTCTTCAAAAACTAATTGCTGGTTTTCTTTTTCGATCCCAATGCCAGTGTCTTCAATGTTAATGGTAAAAAAGCGTTGGTCATGTGTAACCTGGGCCTGAATTTTTATGTGGCCTTCTTCAGTGAATTTATAGGCATTTCCTATGATATTGCTTAGGATTTGTTTTAGTCGGAATGGATCTCCAACTATAGAGGTATCTAAGTTTTTATCGATATCGAGTATAAGCTCGATGTTTTTATGCTGGTAAACGGTTTGAATATTTTTGGCCGTATCGGTGATGACTTCCGTTAGTAAAAAGGGTACTTTTTCAATGGTGATTTTGCCCGCTTCTATTTGAGAGAAGTCCAATAAATCCTGAACCAATTGGGTGATGTATTGGGATGAATTTTTGATGTTTTTAATAAAATAAGACTGTTTGGTAGTGAGTTCAGAATGATCCAAAAGTTCGGTATAGCCCACGATGGTACTCAAAGGTGTTTTTAAATCATGACTAACAGTTGAAATTAACTGTTCACGGCTTTTGAGTAGGTTCTTGGTTTTGAAGTTGGCAATTTCCAACTGTTTTTTATACAACTGTGATTTCGAATAATCACTAACCATTAAAATAGAGAAGAAGACCGTTAGCAACAAGCCTATAATGGCCGAAGCGGTCACGACATCATTGACTTTTTTTAGTGATTTTTCTTTTAATGAGTTGTTTTTTATGGAATTGATAATGATTTCTCTTTCAATGATGCGAAGCACTTTTCGGAGTTGATCAGAGATAGCGATTTCATTTTTTAGTAATTTGTTTTCTTCAAAGTTTAGAGATTCCTTTTTCTTTTCAGCCTTTAACTTAACCGTGCTTAAAAGCTTTTTTGAATTCGCTAAAATGGAATCGGAGGCTTGTTTACTTAAGGTGTTGGTACTGTCATCGGGTATGTTTTGATTGAGATAATCCACATATTTTTGAAGTACAGTTCGTTGGTAGTTCCCTAGTTGGTTGGGGCTTTTGGTAAAATCCTGAAGTTCTAGTTTTCGGAGTTTGAACTCCATTTTGGTAATTTCGTCAATAGCATCATTTACCGAGACTTCGTCATCAGCTTTGTTTTTAATGGTTTTGAGTTGCTGAATGTTTTTTGTTTTTTCAGCTAATAAGTACGTTACGCTATCGAGTAAGGTTTTTTGATATTGTGTGGTGACGATTTGTTTTAAAGTGTCTATGCGAAATTTTAGCGAGTCGGTTTCGTTAAGATAATTTTTGAAATCTTTTTCAGAATTGGTTTGAATGGTCTTCCTTGCCAAACTTTCTGTTTTATAAACATTGGAGAATAGTTTGCTAACTCGGAGTATTTTTGTTTTTTCCAGGGCTATTTTATCTTCCAGTTTATTATAAACGGCATTTTCTGAGTATAAGATCCAACCTACAGTTGCCACTAAGGCTACTAGTACTAAATAACTGAAGAGGATTTTAATCGGAATGTAACTTTTTTTACTCTCCATAGAGGCTTGTTGTCGTGTTTGGAAATTGTAGAATAGAAGTTATGCAATTTATTTAAAATTTTCTGTTCTGGAAATATAAATAAGGGGGAATGTTTTACATAATTACAAGTAGAAAAAAAATAGCCACAGATTTTTAAAGTAAATCTGTGGCTAAAAATGTTTTTTATTTATGGGGTTAAAGAGTCTCGTCTAACCATTTGAAGAATTCTCCTTGCCAAACTTGAGCATTTTGAGGATGTAATACCCAGTGATTTTCATCAGGGAAATATACGAATCTACTCTTAAGTCCTCTTAATTGAGCTGCTTGAAATGCTTCTTGACCTTGTCCAATTGGAACACGGAAGTCTTTACCTCCTTGGAAGATTAAAATAGGTCTGTTCCAGTTTTGAACTAAAGTTGCTGGATTAAAAACAGTATAAGCTTTCTGAGCAATAGCATTGTCTTTTTCCCAATAAGCACCACCGAAATCCCAGTTGTTGAAGAAAACTTCTTCCGTAGTTCCTAGCATGCTTACCGTGTTGAAAACGCCATCATGAGCAATGAAGGTCTTAAAACGGTTTTTGTGAATTCCAGCCAAATAGAACACAGAATAACCACCATAGCTTGCTCCGATACAGCCTAAACGGCTTTTGTCAACGTAACTTTCTTTTGAAGCGTCATCTATAGCAGAAAGATAATCATCCATCACTTGGCCACCCCAATCTTGACTAATTTGCTCATTCCATTTTACACCATGTCCTGGCATACCACGACGGTTTGGTGCTACTATAATATAGCCTTTTGCAGCCATTAGTTGGAAATTCCAACGGAAAGAGTAGGATTGAGTCAGTGCTGATTGTGGTCCCCCTTGACAGAATAATAAGGTTGGGTATTTTTTAGTAGCATCAAAATTCGGAGGTAAAATTACCCATACCAACATTTTTTTACCATCAGTGGTCGTAACATAACGTTTTTCAGTTTTGCTAAGCGCTAGTGTTTTGTAGGTGTCTGTGTTTACATTCGACAATTGCTTCCAAGTGTTTTTCTTTAGATCAAAAGAAAAAAGCTCTGGGGCGTGATTCATGTCATTTCGGGTTACTATGATAGCATCACCGGCAAATCCTACTAGATCATTTACATCAAAATCTCCGTTGGTTAGCTGGCGAACCTGAACGGCAATTCTTGTCAATCCAGGAAAGTTTACCGTGAAAAGTTGTTTTGTTCCGTCTACAGGCGCTACAAAAAATACGTTTTTACCATCTTTGCTCCAGATAAAGTTGTCCACAGTTCCATCCCAAGAAGCCGTTAAGTTGGTCTTGATTCCTTTAAAGTCAACAATAATGTCGTTTTTGTCGGACTCATAACCATCACGTTTCATTTGTAACCAAGTCAGATTTCCTGTTGGAGAGAATTGTGGTGCTGTGTCGTAACCTAAATTACCCTCGGTTCTGTTCGTGGTTTTTTGAGTCTCTAGATTGTACTCGTAGATGTCCGTATTGGTAGAAGTTGCGTATTGAGTTCCCGCTTTTTTCTTGGATACATACAAAATGCTTTTTGAGTCAGGTGACCAAATGTAATCTTCGTCTCCACCAAAAGGTTTTTGTGGAGAGTCAAAGTTCTCTCCTTTTAAGATATCAATTCCAGTAGCACCTTCTTTATTTTCTTTGTAAAAAACGTGATTGAATTTACCTTCGTTCCATGTATCCCAATGACGGTAATCAAGGCCATTGTAAATTTGAGCGTCAGATTTGTCCAATTGGGGATAAAAATCTTTTCCTAGAACCTTGTCAATTTTTACTTCTTCATTGTACACCAAGAATTTTCCGTCTGGGGAAACATTCTTATCGGCTAAAACCTCTTTTGTATCTTTGATTTCAGTTGCTTTTCCACCGTTTACAGGGATGATGTAAAATTTAGAAGAGGACTTGTTTTCTTCTACTGAAGGGGTAGAAACTTTAAAAACAATATTTTTAGTGTCTTTGGAAAGTCCTAGTGCACTCACTCTTCCTAATTTCCATAACAATTCTGGAGACATCACCTGCTGTCCGATAGCGTTTAAACTCATCATTATTAAGGTTGTAAATAATACTTTTTTCATAATAAAATTCTAATTTTCGTGGGGCTAAAAGTACAAATATATTTCAGCAATTGTGCTATTATCAAAGACTGTATTTTCTTAAATATCACATAAACCTAAGGCTGTTAAATTAAAATGCTTCGCATTGTAGATTCTGAGAAAACATTATTTTTATAAAAAATTGACAAATGGAATTAAGTTATTGGGAATTAAAGAATTGGTTCACAAATGTTGACTATGCCATTGTAGGTAGTGGGATTGTGGGCTTGCATGCGGCATTGCGCTTGCGTGAACGATTCCCAACTGCGAAGATTCTTGTGCTAGAGCGGGGAATGTTGCCCCAGGGAGCAAGTACTAAAAATGCTGGTTTTGCTTGTTTTGGAAGTCTTTCCGAAATCATGAGTGATTTAGAAACACAGACCGAAGAAGAAGTAGTGGCACTCATTGAAAAACGTTGGAAAGGTTTACAGTTACTGCGAAAAAATTTGGGCGATGCTGCTCTTGATTTTAAACCCTATGGTGGGTATGAATTGTTTTTAAAAGAAGAGGAATTTAGTTTTGATAAATGTTGCGCACACTTACCGGGGATCAACAAGATTTTAAAGCCGCTTTTTAAAACGGATGTTTTTACGAAAGAAAGCGATCGATTCGGGTTTGGAAACAGCAAAGAGACGGTACTTTTTAATTCTTTTGAAGCGCAAATTGACACAGGAAATATGATGCAGGAATTACTCAAAAAGGCAGTAGCGGCTGATGTTTTGATTCTGAATCAGCAAACCGTAACAGCTTATGTCGATACTGGAAATCAAGTGGAGATTCAATTAAATGATTTTAGTTTTATCTCTAAGAAAGTGCTTTTCGCAACCAATGGGTTTGCTAATGCGTTGACAGAAGGAGCGGTACAACCTGCAAGGGCGCAAGTTTTAATTACGGAGCCTATTGCCAATTTAGCGATCAAAGGTACTTTTCACATCGATCAAGGCTATTATTACTTTAGAAATATTGGGGATCGGATACTCCTTGGTGGCGGACGGAATTTAGATTTTGAAGCCGAAAACACCACCGAATTTGGGCAGACTAAAATAGTTCAAAATAAATTGGAGGATTTACTTAAAAATGTAATTTTACCAAACCAAAATTTTCAGATAGCCCATCGTTGGAGTGGTATTATGGGAATAGGAAGTAGTAAAAAACCAATTGTTACACAACTCTCTGAAAATGTGTTTTGTGGAGTGCGTTTAGGTGGGATGGGAGTGGCAATAGGCAGTTTAATAGGAACAGAATTAGCAGATTTAATATAATGGCGATCAAAAAACCAGTAGCAAAAAATACAAACACAAATAAGTCTAAACCAGTCTCAAAGAAAAAAAACAGTTCTTTTGGAGTGAAAGTTAAATGGTTTTTTATCAAGCTATTTTTATGGTTTTTTGGGCTGTCGATTGCAACGGTCGTACTGCTCAAGTATGTACCTGTTTTCTTTACACCTTTAATGGTGATTCGCGCTATTGAAAATAAAATGAATGGTAATGAGGTTTATTTTGATCACAATTGGGAGCCAATTGAAAAGATCTCGATGAATTTGCAAAAAGCAGTGATTGCTAGTGAGGATGGAACTTTTTTATCGCACAATGGTTTTGATTTTAAGGCGTTGCAAAAGGCCTATAAGAGCAACGAGCGTGGTCGAAGAATTCGCGGCGGAAGTACCATTTCGCAACAAACAGCTAAAAATGTTTTTTTATGGCAAGGAAAAAGTTACTTGCGTAAAGGTTTGGAAGCCTATTTTACGGTTTTGATTGAAACTATTTGGGGTAAAAAACGCATTATGGAAGTGTATTTAAATAGTATTGAAATGGGGGATGGGGTGTACGGCGCCTATGCTGCTACAGAACATTGGTACCGTCGGGATGCCTCAAGTTTAACTCCTATGCAAGCGGCAGGAATTGCGGCTATATTACCAAATCCAAGAAAGTTTAAAGCCACAGGGTCCTCTAGTTATATCAATCGCAGAAAGGAAAGAATAGTACGTGAGATGCGAGCGGTTGGAAAAATCAATTACGATGCGAAGTAAAAAAAACTTTTTTGCGTTCTTATTCTTGACATCAGTTTTGGCTTTTGGACAGGGAAGAGGTACGGAAATTGGTTTGATTACGGATAATGATTTATATACTTCGTCTAAAAACGATATGTATTATACCAATGGTTTGGAGCTTTTTTATCGGTTTTTATCGAAGCAGACGAGCGAAAAAATCAATAAAAAAATCACAGAATTTCGTATTGGACAATACATTTATAATCCGAGGTTTATTAATGAAGAAGCTGTTCATGATAATGATCGGCCTTTCACGGCTCTTCTTTTTGCAGAGGCAGGCCGTAGTTTTTTTTACCAAAGTGAATCGGCGGTAAAGATCAATTTTCGATTGGGTTTTATGGGACCCAATGCTTTAGGTCAAGAAACTCAGGAGAGTTTTCATCATCTTATTGGGTATAAAAACGTGTATGGCTGGGAAAATCAGCTGGACAATGCCTTTGCTGTACAAACTCATGTATTGTATTCGAAGAAATTATTTCCGAAGAATCATCAGGATTATGTCGATTTCCATTTTCAGTCACAGGGAGATCTAGGGACTATTTTTACAGGCGTCTCTACAGGATTTTTAGCTCGAATTGGTTTCAAGAAACTACTACCTGTTTATGAATCTAATTTATACGATGCATCGGTAAGTGCGCAGCCGAAACAAACCATAAGAGAGTTTTATTGCTATGCAATCCCTACGGTTAATTATCAATTTTATGATGCCACTATAGAGGGGAGTATGTTTAATGATACAAGCCCAGTGACTTTTGATTTGGTACCGCTTCGGTTCAATGGGGAATTTGGTTTGAAATACCGCCACGATAATTTCAATATGTCTTATGCTTTTATTTACCGAGGCAGAGAGTTGGAGCATCCGACCAATACGGGGTATTTTTATGGGTCGATACGGTTTGGTTATTTGTTGAAGTAAATTTTAAAAAGCTTAGTATTTGATAAATAATAGTTAAGCTTAAATTTTGTAAGACTAAGTTTTGTATTTTTATAACATAAAGAAGATTAAAACTAGTTGTTAACTTAAACCAAAACTGTATGGGGAAATTTGTGATTACCAAGAGAACTAACGGAGAGTTCCAATTTAACTTGAAAGCGAGCAATGGACAAACTATTCTTGCAAGTGAAGGATATACGGCAAAGCCAGGTTGTTTGAACGGAATAGAATCCGTTAGAACCAATTCGCAGGACGATACTAGATTTGATAGAAAAGAATCGTCTAACGGAAAGCCTTATTTTAATTTAAAAGCTTCAAACGGTCAAATTATAGGATCGAGTGAAATGTATGAAAGTGTTGCAGCCAGAGAAAATGGAATTGCCTCTGTAAAATCTAATGCTCCAGATGCTACAATAGATGATCAATCTTAAGAATTAGTTGATACAGTATAATTAGAAAGTCCTCAATCGAGGACTTTTTTTGTGGCTTAAGTGTTCGGGTTAAATCTAGAACTAAGTAGTATTGATTTAAGAATCAGAGCTTTTGAATTAAGAAAAACTATGAAAAATAGAGTCTTTTAACCAGTTTATTTTTCTTATTTTTGAAGGTATAAAACAAAATACTATGAAAATCAAAAGATTACACTTGGGGTTATGCACCTCTTTGGTATTGTCACTGGCCCTTGTATCCTGTGAGAAAAAAGAAGACTTAAAGTCGGGCGTTGTGTTGAAAAATATGGATACGCTGGTAAAACCCGGAGATAATTTTGATGCCTATGTTAATGGTACTTGGGTTAAAAATAATAAAATTCCAGCCGATAAAGCTTCTTATGGTGTGGGGCATATCATTAATGACAAAGCAGAAAATGATGTAAAGAATATTATAGAAGGTGCTTTAAAAGCTAAGGCTGCATCAGGTTCTAATGAGCAAAAGATTGGGGATTTCTATGAATCCTTCTTAGATATCAAAAGCAGGAATCAAAAAGGAAGTACACCCTTGCTTCCTGAATTTAAAAAAATTGACGCTATTACTAATTATAGTGATCTAGCGGCTTATTTCGGTCATGCTAATGAGTTGGGTAATGAGAGTCCATTCGTCTTAGGGGTGGAAGTGGATTTTAAAGACCCTAAACAATATATGCTAATGTCATGGCAGAGTGGACTTGGTTTGCCTGATAGGGAGTATTATTTTCTTGCAGATGCTAAATCAAAGGAGATCCGTTCGAAGTATGTACTTCATATTGCCAAAATGCTAGAGATGTGCGCGATAACAAATTCAGGGGAAGCAGCATCTAAAATGATGGCTTTAGAAACGGCTTTGGCTTCGAAACATATGAAGAAAGAGGAAACGCGAGATATGGCTAAAATGTATAATAAATATGAGGTAAAAGATTTAAGCCAACTTATGCCTGATTTTGATTGGACTGCTCTATTAAAAAGTGCTGGACTTGCTGATCAAAAAACGATTGTTATTCCACAAGTAGAGTATATTAAATCACTTAACGCCCTTATCAAAAGTACGCCATTAGATACTTGGAAAATGTATCTAAAATGGAAGGCTATTCAAGGTGGTGCAAAATCGCTAAGTATAGCTTTGGACGAAGAGAACTTTAATTTCTACGGGAAGGCGCTGCGCGGTGTGGAAAAACAAGAACCTTTATGGAAGAGGGGTGTTCAAACGGTTAACGATAAATTGGGTGAAATTGTAGGTGAAGTTTATGTTGAAAAACATTTTTCTCCTGAAGCAAAAGAGCATGTTACCATTTTGGTACAAAATCTTCTTAAAGCCTATGAAGAAAGTATAAAAAAGCTGGATTGGATGAGTCCTGAGACGAAAAAACAGGCTTTAGATAAAGTATCAAAATTCACAATAAAGGTCGGTTATCCAGATAAATGGCTTGATTATTCTACTGTAAAAGTAAGTAAGGGAGATCTTTATGGTAATATGGTAAGAGCTAACGCTTTTGAAAACAACAGGCAGATTAAGAAACTTGGAAAGCCAGTGGACAGAACAGAATGGGGAATGACACCTCAAACGGTAAACGCCTATTATAATCCTACACTTAACGAAATTGTTTTTCCAGCGGCTATCTTGCAACCGCCTTTCTTTGATATGAATGTGGAAGATGCGGTGAATTATGGTGGAATTGGAGCCGTAATTGGGCATGAAATCGGCCATGGTTTCGATGATCAGGGAAGTACTTTTGATGGAGATGGTGTACTGCGCAATTGGTGGACTCCAAAAGATTTAACTGCTTTCAAATCAAAAACAAAAGCTTTAGTGGCACAATACAATGAATTTAAAGTATTTCCTGATTTGAATGTGAACGGAGAATTTACTCAAGGAGAAAACATAGGAGATTTAGGAGGCTTGACTATTGCTTTGAAAGCATATAAAATAAGTCTTGGAGGAAAAAAATCACCTGTTTTGGACGGTTTTACTGGTGAGCAACGCGTATTTATTGGTTGGGCACAAAGTTGGTTGGGTAAATCTAGAGAAGAAGCCCTGAGAAGTCAAGTGGCCAGCGATCCACACTCTCCTTCAAAGTTTAGAGTAAATGGCGTGGTTAGAAATATACCAGAGTTTTATACAGCTTTCGGTGTAAAACCAACTGATTCTCTGTATTTGGCTGCAAACAAAAGAGTCAAAATTTGGTAATGAACTAATTTTCTCTTGAGAAAAAAATATCGTAAATCTTAATTATTGACCCCATAGATCACTGGATCTATGGGGTTAATATGTTTTTGGGGTCAAAAGTATATTTAGGATCCATAAAAAAAAGCCTCACATTGCTGTGAGGCTTGATAATTAGTTGTGGAGAATATCGGATTCGAACCGATCACCTCTTGCCTGCCAGGCAAGCGCTCTAGCCAAATGAGCTAATCCCCCAATTCGATAGCAAATAAAGTCAATTAATTTTCAAAAAACAAATTTCAAAACGGTTCTATCGAAAATATTTTTCAAAACCGTAACTTTACGATCAAATCTATTTTTATGAGCGCAGAAAAACAAAACGGATCTTTACAAACAACTTTTCAAAATTCAATTGCAACAGTACAATTTGGGCATCCCGCAAGCAATTCTTTTCCACGAGAATTATTGGATCGCTTGACTAGGGAGCTAAATGCATTGAGTAAAGATAAAGCTGTCTCGGTGATTGTCTTGCAAAGTGAAGGGGAAAAGGTCTTTTGTTCAGGTGCCTCTTTTGATGAATTGTTGCAAGTGGATAATGAAGAACAAGGAGCCGTGTTTTTTTCTGGTTTTGCTAATCTGCTAAATGCGATGCGTAAGTGTTCTAAATTAATAGTAGGACGAGTTCAAGGCAAAGCAGTTGGAGGTGGGGTAGGTATTATTTCGGCCTGTGATTATGTTTTTGCAACCCCTGAGAGTGCAGTGAAATTATCCGAATTGGCCATAGGTATTGGTCCCTTTGTGATCGAGCCAGCAGTTTCTCGTAAAATTGGAAAAATGGCTATGGCGGAAATGACATTGGCTGCGCACCAGTGGAAATCGGCCATATGGGCGTTGGAAAACAAGTTGTTTACCGAGATTCATAATATAGAGAATCTTGATAAAGCGGTAAGTGATTTTGTTTTAAAGCTAAGTTCATATAATCCTGAGGCCTTGTTTGAAATGAAGGAAATTATTTGGGAAGGGACTGAGTATTGGGATGCATTGCTTTTGGAGCGTGCTAAAATAACAGGTAAATTGGTATTGTCTGATTTTTCAAGGAATGCTTTATTGCAGTTTAAAAAGTAATAGATTTTGCGATCTGTATTCATTTGAGAGGTGAGGTAGAGTAAATAAAGGATGGTGGTCAGGGTATTGAGTGGATTAAAAGTTTGATAGATTGTTGTAGTTGTAGGATTATTTTCTTTTGATTGCTAGGCAGGAAGTGTAACAGCTCCAAAAAAAACCAATGATTACGGTTATTAATTTGTAAATTTGCAACCTAAAATTAAAATCGATGAGTAATATCAGAATTACAAAACAATTTAGTTTCGAAACTGGACATGCTTTGTATGGTTACGACGGAAAATGTAAAAATGTTCACGGGCACAGTTATAAGTTGTCGGTAACGGTTATTGGTTCGCCAATTACGGATCGATCGAATGTGAAGTACGGAATGGTAATTGATTTTTCTGATCTAAAGAAGATTGTAAAAGAAGAAATCGTCGATCAGTTTGATCATGCTACCGTTTTTAACGAAACGACTCCTCATATTGAGTTGGCTAATGAATTAAAAAATCGTGGACACCATGTTATTTTGGTAGATTATCAGCCAACTAGTGAAAATATGGTGGTGGATTTTGCTGCGAGAATTATTGGGCGTTTACCCTCTGGAATTTCGTTGTTCTCACTGAAACTTCAGGAGACGGAATCTTCGTTTGCTGAATGGTATGCCAGCGATAATCAGTAATTTTCAATAAAAAAAGTATACGCTAGATCTTTGGTTTTTCTGAAGGAGAAAGCACTACCTAATTGTAATTCTTAAAAAGGATCCACAACACCTAATTTAAATGTCAACAAATAAAAAAGTATATTTTGCATCTGATCAGCATTTTGGAGCACCCACTGCTGAATTGAGCTTACCACGCGAAAAGAAATTTGTAGCTTGGTTAGATGTAGTAAAGCATGATGCGGAGGCTATTTTTTTACTTGGAGATTTATTTGATTTTTGGTTCGAATATAAAAAGGTGGTTCCTAAAGGTTTTGTACGTGTTCTGGGGAAATTAGCAGAATTGCGCGATAGTGGTATTCCGATCTATTTTTTTGTTGGTAACCACGATTTGTGGATGAGCGATTATTTTGAGACCGAATTAAATATTCCTGTTTATCATGATACTAAAGAGTTTACTTTTAATAATAAAACTTTTTTAATTGGTCATGGAGATGGAAAAGGGCCTGGAGATAAGGGATACAAACGCATGAAAAAGGTGTTTACCAATCCGTTTTCGAAATGGTTGTTTCGTTGGCTACATCCCGATATTGGTGTGGGTCTGGCGCAATATTTGTCGGTTAAAAATAAACTGATTTCTGGAGACGAAGATGTCAAATTTTTAGGTGAAGAAAACGAATGGTTGGTCTTGTATGCTAAACGTAAACTAGAAACCAAACATTACAATTATTTTGTTTTTGGTCACCGCCATTTACCGATGATTCTTCCAGTAGGAGAAGAGTCTAAGTATGTAAATCTAGGGGACTGGATTGGGTACTTTACTTATGGTGTTTTTGATGGCGAGAATTTCGAGCTTCTGAAATTCGAACAATAGTTGTTTTTTCTGGTTGTGGTCGCTATGGTATTGTTTGTTATAAAGACAAGATTGATCACAATGAGAGAGGTGATTATTATGCTAAGCGTATTACTGCTTAGTTTAAACCTGGTCCATATACATACTCGTCCAACTCTATTCTGAACAGAGAACCCTCTACCAAATCTTTGATTGATTTTAATTCTTTTATGGAAACGGCCAAGTCTATTTGAGAGCAAGGCGTCTTAAGTAAAAACTTATGGCAGGAATTTTTTAATTCGCAAGCTTCACAACAAGCATTTTCAACCATACTATCTTCGATTAAATCGCAAAAATAATTCAATTCTGAAATCGTAAAATAAAAGCCGGTTTCTTTAAAAACCAATTGTATTTTATCTGTAATGGTTTCGTTTTCTTTTCTCCAATAAAAAGAAATGCCAAAATCATTGTGGTATAGTTGTTCTATTTCTCTCATCATAAATGATTTTATTTCCACAAATATAAATATTATTTATATTTATTCTAAATAAAAATACTTAAAGTTTTGAGATAGTTTATTCTGCATTTTGGTGTTCTTCCATGTCTTTGCGTAGATCTAAGTTTCTAAAGGTGGGAGATTGTATTCCAAAGCCTAGGACCGTTAAAAGCGTCATGCTTCCACCAAAAACTACCGAAGTTACAGTTCCCATTAGTTTTGCGGTTAAACCGCTCTCAAAAGCGCCTAATTCGTTTGATGAGCCAACAAACATGGAGTTTACTGCCGCCACACGACCTCGCATATGGTCAGGGGTTTTAAGTTGTAAAATCGTTTGGCGAATGACAACCGAAATACCATCTGCAACACCACTTAAAAACAAAGCGGCTACGGATACCCAGAAAAGAGTAGAAATACCGAATACTATAATACACAAGCCGAAAACGAAGATGGCTACTAGAAGTTTCATTCCTGCTTTTTTATACAAGGGAACATAAGCCGAAATAAGCATAGTGATAAATGCACCAACGGCAGGGGCAGCTCTTAAAATACCAAAACCTTCTGGACCAACTTTTAAAATGTCTTGTGCGAATATCGGCAGCAAGGCTACTGCTCCTCCAAAAAGTACAGCCACCATATCAAGTGAAAGTACACCTAAGATGGTTTTGTTGTTGAAAACAAATTTGATTCCCTCTTTTAAGCTCTCCATTACAGGTTCGCCAATTTTTGGATTTAATATGGGTTTTTTACTGATTTGTGACAAGGCCAATAGCGCGAAAAGGGAAAAAGCAAAAACAGTACACATCGACCAGTGGACACCGATGAAATTAATGGAAAATCCCGCAACAGCTGGGCCTAGAACAGAACCAATTTGCCATACTGAACTACTCCAGGTTGCAGCATTAGGGTATACTTTTTTAGGGACGATCAAGGACAAAAGGGAAAAGATAGTGGGGCCAAGAAAAGCACGAACTAATCCGCCTAGGAAAACTAAAAAGTAAATGGAGTATAAAATGACATTTGAGGATAGTCCACTAACGATCTTTGGCCAAGTCAATAAAAATAGTCCAAAGCTAATAACTGAGAAACCAAGAATGCATTTAACTAATAAACCTTTTTTCTCATTTTGGTCGACAATATGACCGGCAAATAAAGCCATTGAAAGGGCTGGAATTACTTCCATTAAACCTATAATTCCAAGTGAAAGAGGATTTTTAGTTAAGCTATATACTTCCCATTCTATTACGATAAATTGCATTGACCAAGCAAAGACCATGGCAAAACGCAATAATAAAAAGACATTAAATTCTCTATAGCGTAAGGCTTGATATGGATCTTGTTTTTTAGTTTTTGGTTTCATTTGGTTTAATGTCTTTTAGCATGAGTTGCGTTGAAATAGTATCGTTCCACTGGTTTTCTGATAGGGAGTAGGCTAGTTCAAAAGACTGTTGATTTTTTACAACAGCAATTTTTTTACCTAGACCAAAACCTATAGCTGCAATTCCATCTGAGTTGTTTTGTTTGACAAATAGTCTTAAGTGTTCTTCTTCTGAACCCAAAGTCTTGGCGTAGCCGGTGTCTTTTACAGCATTAGTCATAAAAATGGGTGTCGTATTCTGCGGGCCAAAAGGTTCAAATTGTTTTAGAATTCGGACTAGTTTTGGTGTTATATCAGTGAAATTTATTTGGGCATCGATTTCAATTTCTGGCGTTCGCATCTCTGGGAGTATGGTTGCCGAAACTTGTTTTTCGAAAGCTTCTTTAAAAATGGCGTAGTTTTCAGGGTGTAAGGTCATTCCAGCGGCATACATATGACCTCCAAATTGTTCTAGATGTTCAGAGCAGGCGTCTAAAGCATTGTAGACATCAAATCCTTTTACAGATCTAGCGGAGGCAGCATATTTGTCCCCGCTTTTGGTAAAAACTAAGGTAGGACGGTAAAAGGTTTCGATTAGTCTAGAGGCTACAATACCAATAACGCCTTTGTGCCAGTCTTCCTGAAATACAACGGTAGAAAATCGATCTTCCTCCTTGTTTTCTGCGATTTGCTGAAAAGCTTCTTTGGTGATTTTTTTGTCTAAATCTTTTCGGTCCGAATTGTACTGTTCTATTTCCGAAGCAAATTGCTGTGCTTGCTCAAAGTTGAATTCGGTTAAGAGTTCAACGGCATGGTTACCATGTTTGATTCTACCTGCAGCATTAATTCGGGGGGAGATGATAAAAACGACATCGGTAATGTCTAGGGTTTTTTTCTTTATTTGATGAACCAGAGCCTTAATGCCAGGTCTTGGATTCGCATTGATGACTTGTAAGCCGTAATAGGCTAAAATTCGGTTTTCTCCTGTGATGGGAACGATGTCTGCGGCAATGGCAGTAGCCACCAGATCGAGATAGGGTAGAAAATCTTCAATGGTTTCATTTCTATTCTTTCCTAAAGCTTGGATCAATTTAAAACCAACACCACAACCGCACAATTCATCATATGGATAGTGGCAGTCTTCTCTTTTGGGATCTAATATGGCTACAGCGTCTGGTAGCGAGTCTCCGGGTCTGTGGTGGTCGCAAATGATGAAATCAATGTTTCTTTCTTTGGCGTAAGCGACGTGATCAATCGATTTTATTCCGCAATCTAGCGCTATAATTAGGGAAAATCCGTTGTCGTCGGCAAAGTCAATTCCTTTAAATGAAACACCATAACCTTCAGCATAACGATCTGGGATGTAAGTCGCCACATTGGGATAATGCGATTTTAAGTAGGCTGACATTAAGGAAACAGCAGTAGTTCCATCAACATCATAATCACCAAAAACCAAAATATTTTCTTGATTTTTAATAGCCAATTCTATGCGGTGAACGGCTTTATCCATGTCCTTCATCAAGAACGGATCGTGTAGCTGTTCTAATGAGGGACGGAAGAAATGTTTGGCATCTTCAAAAGTTTCAATTCCACGTTGGATTAAAAGAGTGGCTACAAAATCTTCTACATTTAAGGCTTGTGCTAAATGTTTGATTTTATCTTCAGAAGGTTTTGGTTTTAAGGTCCAACGCATTTGATAGTGGATGTTTTAATGCCAAAGATTGAATGGTTTTAAAGGATCTAAGAAGCGCTTTAATGGATGGAATCTATGGTAAAATAATTTAGATGCAGTTTATTTTAAGGCTAATGCACTTCCATCAAACTGAATTCCGTTCCAGTTATGGGTTATGAAATTGCGTATGTTTTGGTGATTGGTTCCTGTTGGATCTCCTAAAACCTCTTCAAAATAAAAAGCTCCAAAGCAAGCTAAAGTTTCTTCTTGGGTTAAGTGCTGTAATTGTGCAAAAGCAAATAGTTTGCAAGAACCTGAATTTTCGCCAGCAGCATTGTGTTGATTCCCGTTTTGAAATGCAGTAGGAGTAAAGGTGTAATTATCTTCAATTACCGCAATAGTTTCAGGGAAAGTTATGGATGTTGGGTTTTGTTTTAGTTTTTCTAAAAAGGCTTGAATGCTCATGTTTTGTATATTATGCGTTTTTGCAGTGGTAAAAATTTTGAAAGAGTTAAGTATCTATGCCCATCTTTGGTTGCTGCAGTAAAATAAATTATAGTTTGTTATTCTTCAGTATCTTCAGCATCTTCTTCTTCTTCTTCTTCTTCTTCTTTTTCGTCATCCTTAGAAAATTTACTTTTCTTAGGTTCTTTTGTTATGGTTTTTCCAGCAACAACCACAACGATTTCACCACGTGGAGCGGTTTTTTCAAAGTGGGTTAATACTTCTTGTGCCGTGCCTCTGACGTTTTCTTCGTGTAGTTTTGATAATTCACGTGATACGCAAACTTGTCTGTCCGAACCAAAATAGGTGATAAATTCGGCTAATGTTTTAACCAGTTTGTGAGGTGAAACATATAGTATCATTGTTCTGGTTTCTTCGGCTAAGGCCAAGAAACGAGTTTGTCGTCCTTTTTTATCAGGTAAGAAGCCTTCGAAAATGAACTTATCGTTAGGTAGACCGCTGTTGACTAAGGCGGGAACGAAAGCGGTCGCACCTGGGAGACATTCGACTGCAATTTTATTTTCGACACAAGCACGTGTTAAGAGAAAACCAGGGTCTGAAATAGCAGGAGTTCCTGCATCGGAAATTAAGGCAATTGTTTCTCCCGCTTTTAAACGAGCAATTAGGTTTTCAGTCGTTTTGTGTTCGTTGTGCATATGATGGCTGTGCATGTGCGTGCCGATTTCAAAATGCTTTAAGAGTTTTCCACTGGTTCTGGTATCCTCGGCCAAGATTAAATCGACCTCTTTCAGAATCCTAATGGCACGAAAAGTCATGTCTTCAAGATTGCCAATAGGCGTTGGAACGATGTATAATTTAGACATAATTTTCAGTATACTGTTTTAATTTAAAATGTTCTTGGGAGTCCAATCGGTGATGGAGCACCTAAGAGTATCGTTTTGTATGGTACCAATCGATACAATTGGCAAAATCGGGTTTTAAGAGAATTTTTTCTCTACTATTCCAAGGAAACGTTCTGCATAATCGTCTTTTCCTTCCCAATTGTTATAATCTGGTTTTACCATGTTTTCAATAAACTCTAGAGCTTCACTATAGTTGTCAAAGGTCACTAGTTGATTTAAAACGCGGCTATAATCTTCAGAGCTATTTCCGAAAAGGTTTTTGGTAAAAGCAATACGATCGTTGAGGTCAATATGGAAACCTTTGGCTAATTTTTCATTTAAAGTCGCTGTTTTTGCTTCTACAACGGGTTCTACAACGGCTGTTTCAACAGCAGCTTTCTGCTCCTGAAAATCACTGATTGGTGGAGCAGGCGCAACGGCTTCAAAGCTGTCCACTTTTACAAATTGTGCATCAGCATAGTGAGCACCCATAATATCTTCGAATGAGATTTGAACAGGAGTTGGCCTTTTTGAAGTTTCAATTTTTGGTTCTTCTTTTGGTTCCTCTGCTATTTTTAGATGTGGCTCTTCTACTTCCTCCGTTTCTTCATCCTCTAATTCAAAAGCGGGTATAAATCCAGGAATTGGATTTAAGTCATTTGTTGTGGTAAAAGAAAGTATTTCTACTGGGGTCTCTTTTTCAGTTTCTAGAACTGCTTCCACTGATTCTTCGATTAGGATTTCTTCCGGTATTTCAGCAATTGGCTCAGCAATAGTTTCTTCTGGAGTCTCAGCAACAATTTCCTCGATAGCCTGTTCCAAGATCGCTGGTTCTCGAGATATTTCCACAAGAATTTCTTCTTGGGTGAGTGGTGTTTCCTCTTCAGTGGTTGGCACAGGAGTTATAGTTTGTTTGTTGTCAAAAATAGATTCCACTTCCGCATGGATTTCGCTCAGACCAATTGTTGGTTTTAAAGTGTCGTAATTTTCATCAACAAACTTTAAAACGGCTAGTTTTTCGTATAATTTCTGCGTTTCAAGATACAATTGATTGATATCGGATTTGTTTTTAAGTTTTAAAATTCGATGTGCAATGCTGATTAAATCGGCTTCCAATTTTTTTTTCATAACTGTTGAAATTATTGTGAATAGGGTATTTTAGTATATTTAGTTTTTGAATGTCTTTGTTCTCGGGGGAAATCCGAAAGATCCTTTTTTATTTTTGTTAATAAACGTTTGCGAATCTTCGATTTGATAAAAATTTTCTACTTTTGAAAAAGTGTAAAAACAGCAATTTTTCACATCGATTTATTACCAGTACAAAGTAATAAAAACTATTCATTTTTAAAGGCAGAAAAATACAAAATGTTTCTCGAAAATACAGTAAATCACAAAGAACAATTTGGTTGGATTGAAGTTATTTGTGGATCAATGTTTTCGGGTAAAACCGAGGAGTTAATCCGCAGATTAAAACGTGCCCAATTCGCCAAACAGAAAGTCGAAATCTTTAAACCCGCTATTGATACCCGTTATCACGACGAAATGGTGGTGTCTCACGATGCCAATCAAATTCGTTCGACGCCAGTTCCTATGGCTGCTAACATCGCTATACTTGCACAAGGTTGTGATGTGATCGGTATTGATGAAGCGCAGTTTTTTGATGACGAGATTGTTACGGTTTGTAACGATTTAGCCAATCAAGGAATTCGTGTAATAGTGGCAGGATTGGATATGGATTTTAAAGGGAATCCTTTTGGACCTATGCCGGCGCTTATGGCCACGGCTGAATATGTAACTAAAGTGCATGCTGTCTGTACAAGAACGGGAAATCTAGCCAATTATAGTTTCCGTAAAACAGACAATGATAAATTGGTAATGCTTGGGGAAACTGAAGAGTATGAGCCGCTAAGTCGTGCTGCTTATTTTAATGCGATGAAAAAAAGTCAAGAGAAATAAGCTCCCTAATCTTTACAACAAAACAAACTACAAGATGCAAAAAGCAAATAGGAAAAAGAGATTAACAGTTTTAGTAATAAGTGGTATTGTTGCATTAGGGTTGTGTCTGTTTTTTTATTTCAATTCAAAAGATCCTAACGCCAATATCGAGATAACGGAATTAGTTGGGAAGTACAATAAGAACTGTCCTTTAGTCATTCAAGAAGGGATTCGCTTAGATAGCGTGAGTTTACCTGAGGAAATGGTGGTACAGTACAATTTGACTTTAGTAAATGTTGACAAAGCGACTGTAGAAATGGAGTTAGTCAAAAAGAATATTGAAGAGAGTTTAATTAGTACCGTTAAAGCAAACCCAGGACTTAAGGTTTTTCGTGATAATAAGTTTACTTTGGTTTACCATTATAGTGATAAGGAAAAGAGGTATTTGTTTGCTATTAGGATTGCTCCAGCTCAGTATAATTAAGTGACTTTTCTATACAAAATAAAACCCGACAACTTTTAAATTTAAAAGTTGTCGGGTTTTCTATTTTAATGATAATTGTAGTCTTAAGGAAATCGGCGATGCTAGAAAATTTTAAATTTGGATACACTTGTTAGTCGTACGGATAAAATATTTATATTTGTACGTATTAAAATAAGAAGTCATGGATGTGAAATTAACGTTGAAATTGGATAAAAATGTAATTGAGAAGGCGAAAATTTATGCAGCAGAGCATCATCATAGTTTGTCTCTTTTGGTAGAGAATTACCTGAAAGCAATTACTCAGAAGGAACGAATTATAAACAATGATGAAATAAGTTCATTTGTTAAAAGCTTGTCAATAGGAAAAGGGGAGGTTCCAGTAGATTTTGATTACAAAAAAGAGAGACAAGAGTATTTGACTCATAAATATAAGTAGATATGAATTTGTTTTTGGATACAAATGTCTTAATTGACCTGATTGCTCAGAGAGAGCCTTATTATAGAGATATTGCTATAATTGCTTCATTGGCTGAAGAAAAGAAAGTTCGATTAGCAGCGTCATCACTATCTTTTGTAAATACTGTTTATGTCGTTTCAAAGTTTGTTGAAGAAAAGGTTGTTTTAGAAGCTCTGAAAAAGTTTCGAATTATATGTGATGTTGCCACTATTGATGAAATTGTAGTTGATAAGAGTTTAATTTCCAAGTTTAAGGATTTTGAAGATGCAATACAATACTTTAGTGCTTTGCATCACAAATGTGAATTTATCATAACACGTAATAAAAAAGATTTTAAAAATGCAGAGATAGCAGTTTTGACACCCTCTGAGTTTTTGGATATCTATATAAAATAAAACCCGACAACTTTTAAATTTAAAAGTTGTCGGGTTTTCTATTTGAAAGTAGTTCGTAATCGATCTAAATCTTTTTTCTCATTCTAGCCACAGGAATGTCTAATTGTTCACGGTACTTAGCAATAGTACGTCGGGCAATTGGATAGCCTTTTTCTTTTAAGATTTCGGCCAATTGATCGTCTGGTAAAGGTTTTCTTTTATCTTCTTCTTCAATGGTGTTTTGAAGAATTTTTTTGATTTCTAAAGTCGAAACATCTTCCCCTTGGTCGTTTTTCATGGCTTCAGAGAAAAACTCTTTAATAAGTTTTGTTCCGTATGGTGTTTCCACATATTTACTATTAGCAACACGTGAAATGGTGGAAATGTCTAAACCAACCATATCGGCGATATCTTTAAGAATCATCGGTTTTAACTTGGTCTCGTCCCCGTCTAAGAAGTATTCCTCCTGGTAATGCATAATGGCATTCATGGTGACAAAAAGGGTTTCCTGGCGTTGACGAATAGCGTCAATAAACCATTTAGCGGAGTCCAACTTTTGCTTGATGAACTGCACCGCATCTTTTTGAGCTGATGATTTATCACGAGAATCTTTGTAGGTCTGCATCATTTCTTGATAATCTTTAGAAACGTGCAAGGAGGGAGCATTTCTTCCGTTTAAGGTCAATTCTAGCTCTCCATCGACTATTCTGATCGCGAAATCAGGAACTACATTTTCGGTTACTTTATTGTTACCTGTGTAAGACCCACCCGGTTTAGGATTTAGTCTTTCAATTTCGTGTATGGCTTTTTTAAGTTGTTCGTTGGAAACAGCGTATTTCTGAAGTAGTTTGTCGTAATGCTTTTTGGTAAAAGCATCAAACTGGTTTTCGATGATGTCAATAGCTAGATCAACATATTCGGTTGGTGTTTTATGCTTTAGTTGCAACAATAAACACTCTTGTAGATCACGTGCTCCCACTCCAGATGGTTCTAGTTCGTGAATAATGTGTAGCATTTTCTCGACCATTTTCTCATCGGTGTAGATCGCTTGGGTAAAAGCCATATCATCTACTATGTCTGGAACGCTTCTGCGGATATACCCCATATCATCGATACTTCCCACAAGGAATTCAGCGATTTCGCGCTCTTCATCATTTAAAATGAAAGTATTCAACTGATTGATTAAATCCTGATGAAAGCTGATTGGTGAAGCAAAAGGGGTTTCGCGCTCTTCATCTTCACTATAGTTGTTGACCTGCGTCTTGTAATCTGGCGTATCGTCGTCGCTTAGATATTCGTCTATATTAATGTCGTCTGCTTCGATTCTATCCGATTCTGCATCGTCATAATCATCGTATTCTTCATTAGCGAATTCATCCGCTTCGTATTCGTCTTCTTTTCCAGCTTCTAAAGCTGGATTTTCGTTCATTTCTTCTAATAAACGTTGCTCAAAAGCTTGCGTAGGCAATTGAATTAACTTCATCAGCTGAATTTGCTGAGGAGATAATTTTTGGGATAATTTTAAATTTAAAAATTGCTTTAGCATTTATTTTTATTAAAAGTTTAAAGTTTCAAGCCTCAATTGTGTTGAGTGTTCAACAGTATGAGACTTGAAACCTAAAACAAATTTTATAACTGTTTCTTAGAATTCTGCATTTCCAGGAGTTCTCGGGAAAGGGATTACGTCTCTAATGTTTGTCATTCCTGTTACAAACAATACTAAACGCTCAAATCCTAATCCGAAACCTGCGTGAGTTGCAGAGCCAAATCGTCTGGTATCTAAATACCATGATAATTCTTCTTCGTCGATTTCTAAGGCTTTCATTTTTTCAACCAAAACATCGTAACGCTCTTCTCTTTCAGAACCTCCAACGATTTCTCCAATTCCAGGGAAAAGGATGTCCATGGCACGAACTGTTTCTCTTCCAGGCTCTGTGTTGTCATTCAAACGCATGTAAAATGCTTTAATGTTTGCTGGGTAATCGTATAAGATTACTGGGCATTTAAAGTGTTTTTCAACCAAATAACGTTCGTGTTCTGATTGTAAATCAGCTCCCCATTCTTCAATGATATAGTTGAATTTTTTCTTTTTATTAGGAGTAGAGTCTCTTAAAATATCAATTGCTTCGGTATAAGAAACACGTTTGAAGTTGTTCTCTAAAACGAAATTCAATTTGTCTAACAAAGCCATTTCGCTTCTTTCGGCTTGAGGTTTTGATTTTTCTTCGTCTATAAGTCTTCCTTCTAAGAATTTTAAATCATCTCCACAGTGGTCTAAAGCGTATTTAATTACATACTGAATAAAATCTTCAGCCAAATCCATATTGTCATCCAAATCATTGAAAGCAACTTCTGGTTCAATCATCCAAAATTCAGCCAAGTGACGTGATGTATTTGAATTTTCCGCTCTAAAAGTAGGGCCAAAAGTATAGATCTGACCTAATGCCATGGCATAGGTTTCTCCTTCTAATTGTCCTGAAACGGTTAAGTTGGTTTCTTTTTCAAAGAAATCTTCTTTGTAATTTACTTTTCCGTCTTCTGTTCTTGGCGTATTGTCAAAAGGTAAAGCAGTGACTTTGAACATTTCTCCAGCACCTTCGGCATCAGATCCAGTAATGATAGGTGTATTTACATACACAAATCCTTTCTGTTGAAAATAGTTATGAACTGCAAATGACAATACCGAACGTACACGCATGATGGCACCAAACATATTGGTACGTACACGTAAATGTGCATTTTCACGTAAGAAATCTAAGCTAGGTTTGTTTTTTGGCTGTATTGGGAATTTTTCAGCATCTGAATCACCTAAGATTTCAAGTTTTGCAACCTGAATTTCATATTTCTGACCTGCACCTTTACTTTCGATCAAAGTTCCTGTTACAGAAATTGCAGCTCCAGTAGTGATTCTTTTTAAAGTTTCGTCTGGTGTATTTTCAAAATCAACAACACATTGTATATTATTAATGGTAGAACCGTCATTAAGCGCGATGAACTGATTATTTCTAAAAGTTCTCACCCATCCTTTTGCATTAACCTCCTGAAGCGTCGTAGTACTGTTTAATAAGTCTTTAACTTTTGTGTGTTTCATTTTATATATAATATTGATAGTAAATTAATTGTTGTGTATGTATTGCAAATATAAACGATAATAATTAAAATTGGAAGCCATTGGGGCTATCGGTCGGATTGTAGTCCAAAATGAACTAGGCTTCCAAGTCCTCTTTCTTGGCTTTTTTCTTTTCAAAGGTCAGTACTAAAGCGGGTAAAACCAATAAATTGGCAAACATTGCAAAGGCCAATGTACAAGAAATTAATCCTCCAAGTGCAATGGTTCCACTAAAGCTTGAAAGTGTGAAAGTAGCAAATCCTAAAATTAAAACTACCGAAGTGTAAAAAGTACTGATTCCAGTCTCTCTAAGGGCGCTGAAAACAGATTTTTTAACCTTTCCGTTATTCTGTAAGAGATCGTGTCGGTACTTGGCCATAAACTGAATGGCATTGTCTACTGATATACCAAAGGCAATACTAAAGACTAGAATCGTAGAGGGTTTTAGTGGAATGCCGAAATAACCCATTAATCCAGAGGTGATACAAAGCGGTAAAATATTGGTGATTACCGAAGCGAAAACCATCTTGAAAGAACGGAATAAATACAGCATTAAGCCCGCGATAATTAGAATAGCGAAGATTAAAGATTCAATTAAGTTGTCTACCAAGTAGGAGGTTCCTTTTTGGAAAACCAAAGCTTTTCCGGTCAAGGTTACCTCATAACGATCTTTTGGGAAAATTTCGTCAATCTTAGTGTGTAATTTCTTTTCTACTTTAGCCATTTCATCGGTACCGATGTCTTTCATAAAAGTAGTGATTCGAGCATATTGTCCCGTCGAGTCCACATAGCTCTTCATTAAATTGTCTTTGCTATTTTTAGTGGCATTTTTAGCATAGGTTAAAATAAAGGTTTGCTCTTGTGAGGTCGGCAATTGGTAATATTCTGGGTTTCCATTATAAAAAGCCTGTTTGGAATATTTAACCAAATTCACCACAGAAACGGGTTTCGACAATTCAGGCAAGGAAGCGATGGTGTTTTGCAACTCCTCCATTTTGCGCATAGTCGATGCCTTCATGACTCCTTTTTTGTGTTTGGTGTCAATCATGATCTCTAAAGGCATTACCCCATTGAACTCTTTTTCGTAAAATAAAATGTCTTTAAAGAAAGAAGCGCTCTTAGGCATTTCTCCAATTAGACTTCCAGAAACTTTCATTTGTGAAACCCCGATTATACTAAACAATAGCAATAAACCGTAGATGGTGTAGATTACTTTTCTTTTGTTTTTTACCACATTTTCCACAAAGTCTAATAATGTTGAGATGTAGGTTTTGGTCAAATGGTATAAATGTTTTTCTCCTGGAACCGACATGAAACTGTATACAATCGGTACAATTAATAGGGTTAACAGGTATACAGAGATAACGTTGATTGAAGTTACTAAACCAAATTCAAAAAGTAAGTCGTTTCCAGTGATCATAAAGGTAGCAAAACCCATGGCCGTGGTTAAGTTGGTCATTAAAGTAGAGACTCCAATTTTTGAAATAATACGCTGTAAAGCTTTCGCTTGGTTGTTGTGCAGCTTAATTTCCTGCTGGTATTTGTTAATCAAGAAAATACAGTTGGTGATCCCAATAACAATAATCAGTGGCGGAATAATAGCCGTTAAAATCGTAATTTTATAATGAAACAGTCCCAGTGTCCCGAAAGACCAAATAACACCGACAAGTAAAATACAGATCGATAAAAACGTGGCTCTAAAAGAACGGAAAAAGAAAAAGAAAATCAAGGAAACCGTAAGCAAGGCCGCTCCAATAAAGAGTCCGATTTCACCTTTCATATTGTCCGCGTTGATGGTTCTAATGTAAGGCATTCCAGAAACGCGTAAGTCTATGCCCGTTGTTCTTTCGAATTTGTCAATTTTTGGAACTAGATTCTCCAGAATAAATGTTTTTCTTTCTGCTGTATTGACTAGTTTTTTATTCATGTAAACTGCAGAGCGAATACTACCGCTTTCTTTATTGAACAACAATCCTTCGTAAAAAGGTAAATTGTGAAACAGGTCGTATTGTATCTTTTTTAAATAGGCAGGGTCCGTTGCTTTGCTTTGGTCGACAAAGGGATTAAGAACAAATTTTTCGTTAACGGTGTCTTTTTCTAGCTTTTTTAGATCGTTTAAGGAAACCACTAAGTCTACTTCTTTCGCTTGCTTTAAGCCTGTCATCAGTTCATTCCAAGCTGCATAGTTTTTAGGCGTGAAAAAGGTAGGGTCTTTAAAGCCAATCACAATAAGATTTCCTTCTTCTCCAAACTTATCTAAGAATTTTTGATAGTCTTTATTGGCAATATGATTTTTAGGAAGTAAGTTGGCTTCGGTATAGGTCATAGCTAAATTCTTCCATTGGTAGCCAAGGAAAATGGTTAAGGCCGATACAATCACCAAGATTGTAATTCTGTTTTTAAGTATGATTCGGGCTAATTTCTCCCAAAATCCAACCTGTATTGCGTTTTTCATAAAATCTTTAAAATGGTTGCAAATGTAGTGAAAAGTGCTCTAAATCATAAACAATCGCTACGGTTTTTACGGTTTGTTAACATTAATTAACATGCGGTTTTTTAGGAAAATTGGAGGGTTTTGTATAATGCTACGTCAGCTTTTCTCATATTTGTAGTCTATTTAAAAAGGAAAAGAAAATGAATTGGATTTTATTAATTATTGCGGGGCTTTTTGAAGTTGGATTTGCTTCTTGTTTAGGGAAAGCCAAGGAAACGACCGGGATGGTTTCTACTTATTGGATGGGGGATTTTTTGTATGTCTTTCTGTTAGTATGTTGTTGCTTTATAAAGCCACACAAGTATTGCCAATAGGTACTGCATACGCTGTTTGGACTGGAATTGGTGCTGTTGGGACAGTACTAGTAGGGATATTGATTTTTAAAGAACCAGCGACGTTCTGGAGAATATTCTTTCTTTCCACTTTGATTGCTTCAATTATTGGGCTGAAGTTTGTTTCTAGTCACTAAAAAAGAATAGCTTTGAAGTATGGTAGAACAACTAACTTTGATTTTGAATGCCACTAGGAGATTTGGGTCCTATGATTCCTCTTTGGATTATGGTGGTATTTATCGTTATCAACTCACAGATCAGATCCAATTGAGTCTTCTTGAAGATGATTTTAGTTCTCGTTTAATTATTGATTTTGAAGAAGTTTTTAAAGAGAGTATAAGGAGTTGTACGTTTAATCTTAAAAAGATTGATGATGAGTTTCTAATGGAATTTTTGAAAGTCAATTCGAGAGGAGATTTAATTGTTGAGAAAAATGTTGAGGCTGATCTATTAAATGAAATACTAGATTGTTTGAATAAGGAATTTAGTAAAGCGGAGATTTTATCCACGATCAAGCTAAAAATGATGACGCACTTTACAAGGTCATTAACAGAACTCGATCGATTTCTTGAAAGTAGTAGTAAAACGCTGTTGTTTTTTAAAGGTCCGAGTGCTACTATGGAGGATTTGTACCGACATCCGATTGAGCTAAAGTGGATTAATAGTAGCTTTATTCAAAGTTATGGTTACAATAATTCTTTTAGGCTAATCGAATTTTTGTTAGCGACGCCATTGTTTCAGCAGTACAAAAGAAATTTTCAGAAAAAAGATAAAAGCTATGAATTGGATTTGTTCACAGCTGAAGGTGAGTTTTATTGCGGATGTAAAAAGAGCGTGTTGTGAGGTAGAACACGCGCTTTATTTTTAGTGGGTTATTTTTATTTTAATTTGAAATTGTATGCAAGAGAACAATACCATTACTTTTATTTTTTTGGCCATAATTCTGTTGCTCGTTAGTATCATTGGTTTTATGCTGTACCAACTCATGCAGTCTAAGAAATCAAAAGAAGATGCTGAGAAGAGTTTTTATGCGCTGGAGATGAAAGTGAACGATTTGCAATTAGAGACTTTGGAATCAAAACTGAATCCCCATCTTTTTAAGAATATTCTAAACTCGATTCAGTCGCATGCGTATCAGACTTATTTTGCTTTGGATAAACTAGCCAATGTTTTGGATTATATTCTGTACGAAAGTAAAAAGAAGTTTGTTACGGCAAAGGAAGAAATTGATTTTGCAATGAATTTGATTGAAATCAATAAAATCAAAATCAGTCCACTTTTTGAATTGAAGATTAAAACCAACATCAATCAGGAAGATAAACTTTATGAACAACCCTTATTAGCGCCATTGATTTCAATTGATTTAATCGAAAATGCTTTTAAACATGCTGATCTACAAAGTGCTGATGCCTTTATTTCTGTGATTTTTGAATTTAGAAATAATGCTTTTTCGATGACGGTTTCCAATAAGATTTCCGATAAAAAAGTACTTAAAAAAGAACGCAGTGGTTTTGGTCATACGACCTTAGAACACCGTTTGCGTATTATTTATAAAAATAATTTCAAACTGGAAAAGTTTGTAGAAAATGATATTTACATTGCTCATCTAAAAATTGATTTACTTGAATACAAAACTGAAATGCTTGCTGCTGGACGATGAGTTACCTGGATTGACCTATTTGAAAATGCTTTGCGAACAGATTCCAGAAGTGGAAATTGTCAAAACGTTCAATAATCCTGAAAAACTTCTTATAGAAATCCCTAATCTCGACTTCGATTTATTGATCTCTGATATCGAAATGCCAGGGATGGACGGCTTGCATTTGGCGGGGCTGTTGCAAGGTAAATTAGTTATTTTTTGTACTGCTTATAAAGAATACGCTGCCGATGCTTTTACCCTTGACGCAGTAGATTATGTCACAAAACCGGTGAAACTGGAACGTTTGCAAAAAGCGATCTCAAAAGCTTATGAGCAATTTCATAAACCGGATGCTACTAAAAAATTCATTCAGCTCAATACAGACAAGGGAAAGACCTTGTTGTATTTTAATCAAATTCAATACATCAAAACAGCCCTAAGTGATAGTCGAGATAAAACTGTTTTACTCGTTGACGGGAGTCTGCTGAATTTGAAAAACGTTAAGTTTGATACCCTTTTACAAGAATTGCCAGACGCGCATTTTTGTCGCATCAACAAAAAAGAAATTGTGGCCGTGAAAGCCATTAAGTTTTTTAGCCATAATGAAATTGTGTTGCATCATGTAGAAAAAAACGATAAAAACAGTACCCTAATTTTAAGCGAAACTTATCGCTCGGACTTTTTATCGAAAGTAAAGTTATAGGAAGATATTGTTTTATAGCGGTTAAGTTCCTGATCGCATCAAAAATTGGGTCATTTTCACTAAAAGAATACAACTTATTACAAAGTTTTTCCCACTTGTTACATGGATTAAAAATTAGGTGTAAATTTACTTTCTCACTTGAGTATCAGTACTGATATTTGCACCAATAAATCTAAAAAATGAGCTATGAATAACATAAAAAACTCTTTGTTTTATGTGACGATTATTGGAGGTTTTACCGCTTTGATCTATTGGGTGATCTCAAAAGGTGCTGCACTAGAAGTGGGTAGGGGAGTCATTCATAAAAAGAACGTAGGGAACCATTGGAATGATTTTGTGAGTTCGATGGTGGATAATTTACATCATCCATTGGCTATTTTGTTGGCACAAATCGTGACGATCATTTTGGTAGCGCGTTTGTTTGGGTGGATCTTTAGAAAAATAGGACAGCCTTCTGTAATTGGAGAAATGATTGCGGGTATCGTTTTAGGTCCCTCATTGGTTGGGATGTATTTTCCAGAATTCTCTGCGGCTTTATTTCCAACAGAATCTTTAGGGAATCTACAATTTTTAAGTCAAATCGGTTTGATTCTTTTTATGTTTGTGATCGGGATGGAGTTGGATCTGAAAGTGCTTAAAAATAAAGCGCATGACGCCGTTGTTATTAGTCATGCTAGTATTGTTATTCCGTTTGCCTTAGGTTTATCCTTGGCTTATTATGTCTATCATACTTTTGCGCCTGCTGGGGTAGAGTTTGCCTCTTTTGGATTGTTCATGGGGATCGCCATGAGTATTACGGCTTTTCCAGTGTTAGCTCGAATTGTGCAGGAACGCGGTTTGCAAAAAACAAAATTAGGTACCATTGCCATAACGTGTGCGGCTGCCGATGATATTACGGCTTGGTGTATACTAGCAGTTGTTATTGCTATTGTGAAAGCGGGTTCATTGACCAGTTCATTGTATGTGATAGGTTTGGCTGTTTTGTATGTTATTGTGATGCTGAAAATAGTGCGTCCGTTTTTAAAACGTGTCGGAGATTTAAATTCGACTCGTGAAAGTCTGAACAAACCCGTAGTGGCTATTTTCTTCTTGACACTTTTGTTCTCTGCTTATGCTGCTGAATTAATTGGAATTCATGCTTTGTTTGGAGCGTTTTTAGCAGGAGCGATTATGCCGGAAAACAACAAATTCAGAAATATCTTTATTGAAAAAGTAGAAGATGTTGCGATTATTGTTTTGTTACCCTTATTCTTTGTGTTTACCGGTTTACGCACACAAATAGGCTTGTTAAATGATCCTTATTTATGGAAGATCACGGGATTGATTATTGCGGTTGCCGTAGTAGGTAAATTCTTTGGTAGTGCTTTGGCGGCTAAGTTTGTGGGACAAAGTTGGAAAGACAGTTTGGCTATTGGTGCCTTGATGAATACACGTGGATTGATGGAGTTGGTGGTTTTAAATATCGGCTACGATTTGGGCGTTTTGTCTACGGAGATTTTTACCATGATGGTGATTATGGCTTTAGTAACCACATTTATGACGGGCCCAGCTTTAGATTTGATTGGATTTGTATTTAAGGATAAGGTAACGGCGGTTCCACAAGAAATTGGCAACAAAAGTAAATACAAGATTCTGCTTTCCTTCGCTACTCCTGAGAAAGGAAAGAAATTGTTGAAAATTGCTAATAGTTTAGTAAAAAAACAAGGAGATAATTCTATAGTAACCGCTATGCATTTGTCTTTAAGTACCGAAATACATTCGTTTGATATCAAAGATCATGAGCGCAAAATGTTAGTGCCCGTTATTGAAGAATCGGAACGTTTGAGTCAAAACATGGTCAGTGTTTTTAAAGTGACCAATGATATTGATACCGATATTATTGATACGGCCAATCATGGGGAGTATGACTTGTTGTTGGTCGGACTAGGAGAATCTATTTTTGAAGGAACTCTGTTAGGTAAGATTTTAGGGTTCACCACACGAATTGTAAATCCGGATCGTCTAATTGATAAGTTTACAGGTAAAGAAGGTTTGTTTGAGAATTCGCCCTTTGATGAAAGAACACGTCATATTATTGCCAAGAGTAAAATGCCAGTAGGAATTTTCATTGATAAGGATTTAGAAGAAGTAAGTCAGGTTTTTATGCCGATTTTCAGCAAAGAGGATTCGTTCTTGATTGAATATGCTAAGAAATTAATCAATAATAATGGATCGCAGATTACGGTTTTAGATGCTAGCGGTGAGGTGAAAAATACCAGAGATATTCAAGAGACTATCCGTTCTATTGAGCAAATTGCCCCTAATCATATTATGATTATGCATGATAGAACTATTAAAAAAGAATTTTTAGAAAATCAGAACTTAATGATTATCAGTCTCGACAGCTGGAAAAAGTTAATTGAGTCGCAAAGTACATGGCTTAATAATACGCCTTCAGTGTTGATTTTAAAACCATAAGAAGGAAGAAATACTAAAATGATATCCTCCCAAATTCCAAACAATAGCGTTGGGATTTGGGATTTTTGGTTTAAGGCTTGTTTTTTATGGCTGGGTTTGTCAATAGTCTGGCTAGTGAGGATGAATCTTCGATTCGCTACAGGAATTCAATGACGGGGAGTTGCTCTGTGCTCCTTACTTACAAGCCTAGATCCAGTACGTATGAAATCTTAACGGCTATGTTGTTTTCAAATTTCAAGAGTTGATTCGGGCCATAACGATAAAAACCTCCTAGACCAATACCTTTGTAGATTTTGTTCAGTTCAATTCCAGATTCGAAAAAGCCTTTGTCTAAGGTTTTATAAGTGGGGCCGACATGTTGCTCAGGCTTTTCCATATTTCCCCAGGCCATTCGGGTAACCAATACTAAGGAAGGACGAACTTTTTTGAGTATCGTAATACGGTCGAAGCCATGTTTGAATTGAAAAAACACATATTGACTAGAGAAAAACTCATTAAAGTACATGGTTTCAAAGCTGTTTCTACCCGAGAAGGTAATACGTTGTATGATGGTTTCTTTGGTTAGGTTGTTGGGCATGGTGTTGTATAAATGCGTCAACGGCACATCACCTAAGGCGTAACCTCCTTGCA
This sequence comes from Flavobacterium sp. OHVDL-2026-0007, assembly GCF_059882335.1. NCBI lineage: Bacteria > Pseudomonadati > Bacteroidota > Flavobacteriia > Flavobacteriales > Flavobacteriaceae > Flavobacterium > Flavobacterium sp. OHVDL-2026-0007. The sequence goes on along the minus strand of NZ_CM187612.1, from coordinate 2,931,783 downwards.
ATAACAAACTCGTTTTTTGCCCGTTTAGGTATTTCTTTTCATATTCCGCTTTGAAATCTATTTTGCTAAAGCTAAAGTCGTTTTGTAAAACATTAGGTAAAGATTGGGTATATTGAAAAGTGAATCTAGGGAATCTTTTGTCGGATTCGTTTCTTCCAGTTGGTGTTTGCATGAAGTCGCTAAAGGGTGCCCAAACAAGGGAAACCATTGCGGTGGTCATAATATAACTGGAGTACAGCTGCCCGTTGAAATTAAAAAGATAGTCGAATTTTGGTTCAACATAGGTTCTCGATAGTTCGAAAATAGCTTCCGTTTTGGGTATGATCTTAGTCTGCAGGTTGGTTTTCCAGCTGGTATATTTGTAGAAAGTACTAATGTTAATCGGTCGCGGATCATATATTTTAAAAACGCGTTTGTCTACGGCAAATACGGTACTGGCGATCTCTCGCACATCATCGGTATAAGAACCGTTGAGCCAGGTGTTGGTGGTTTTATCGAGTAAAACTCCAGAGCCTACACTGTATTTGATGCTGCCGTCTTTGGTGCCGTAGGCGGTATAGCCTTCGATTCTGAAATTTTTTGAAAAACGATCATTGGTAATGCCGCCAAGACCAAGTCGAAAACCTTCGTAATTATTGTAGCTGATGACTTTTTTTAAATCCAGATCAATAGGTCCAATAGGGAAATACCCATTGATGATTTTACGTCCGATACCCAAGCGACTTTCGACTCTTTTCTTTATGGAAAGACTGTCTAACAATAAATATGTTTTTTGGCTTTTTAAATCCAAACTTTCCTTTCGGTAGGTGTCCCAGAAGCTTTCTGGTTTTTTGCTCGCATCGTCTTTAATTTCGATGTATAAGGAGGGATCTTTGATCGGGGTAGTGCTGTTGTAATGAATGTCGAAATTATTGCTCTCAGAGAGTAAATAAGTGAAATCGGAGGCTGATTTTTTTCTAGGCTCAAAGTTGTCCTCAACGTCACCGTCAAACTGAATTGTTCCGCCTAAAATTTTAATGTCATCGTCGTTTTTTCCTTTTACAATTTTAAAGGTGGTGTTGCTTTGAAACCAAACTTGTTCGTTCGCAGCGTATTCAAATTCATGAACGGCACTGATGTCTAGTACGCCTTTTATGCGCATCACGGCCTTGGCAATAGCAAAATTGGCTTGGTCAATATATAAGACACCTTCTAGGCCGGTTGCTTTCCTTTTTTTCTTGTTTTTGAAATACACCATAACGGTGTTTCTTCCTTTGATGGGAACGGTGTCTAGTAGTTTGTAATTGTAATCCGAAAGGGCGCTGTTGGAAATAGGGCTTTCGTATTTGGTTTCGAACAATTCATATTTAGGGTCATAGACCGAAATAGACTGTAAGTTAAAGGCAATGATCTCGTAAACAGGTTGTTTGAATCCTGCTATTTTAGTACCCAAAATGGTTTCTTTGAGTTTGTTGTTCCTAAACTGATATTGTGAGACTTTCTCCGTTTGAAATAAATGTTGTTTGCTGATGATTTCTTTGAATTTGTAATCAGAGGAATCAATGTTTATGGATTTTTTATTCAAGTCTTTATACGTGGCTACTGAGTCAATTCTGCCATCGATAGAATCGGGATTGGCTGTTACTATGAGTTTGTTGTAGCTTTTGTATTCAAAACTGTTTAGCCTTTTTTGAGGATTGTTCTGGTTTTTATGAGCGATAACTTTTCTTAAAATCGATAAAGCAGGATTTTCGTTAGAGATCAGGACCTCTTGTAAATCCGCTGTTTTTTGAATAAGCGAAATCGAATAAAATTTCTTGTTGTCTATAGTGGTTACGGTTTTGGTCTCGAAACCTATGTAAGAGATCGTAAAAGAGCTAGTGTTGGGTAAAAGTGTCAGACTGAATTTACCGTCGACATCCGTAATGGTATTGTAGTCTTGATTTGTTCTAATGGTAGCAAAAGGAAGTGGTTTGCTGTTTGAGTCTGTTACAATTCCGTTTATTTGGAATTGCGCTTGCAAGCTAAGCGTGAAAAACAAAGTCAATAAACAAAATAGCTTCATATAGAATAATATAGTTTAGTAACGAAAAAAATAGCATTTTGGTATGCAAAAATAAGCATAAAAAAATCCGTCTGGTAGTATTTAACCAAACGGATTTTTATTTTAAGTTCTAAAAAATTAGACTTTCATGATTTCGGCTTCTTTCGTAGCCAATAGTTCGTCAATTTTTTTGATATAAGTATTGGTCAAGTTCTGAACCTGTTCCTCTGCAGATTTGCAAACATCTTCAGAAGTCCCTTCTTTTTCTAATTTTTTAATGTCTGTATTGGCATCTTTACGCACATTACGAATTCCAATTTTCGCATCTTCTGCTTCAATTTTCGCTTGCTTAGCTAAGTCTCTACGACGATCTTCAGTCAATGGAGGTACGCTAATGATAATCATATCACCGTTGTTCATTGGGTTGAAACCAATGTTGGCTACCATGATGGCCTTTTCGATAATTTGTAACATGTTTTTCTCGAAAGGCTGCAAGGTAATGGTTCTTGCATCTGGAACACTGATTTTAGCCACTTGTGAAAGCGGTGTTGATGATCCGTAATAATCTACGAAAACACTTCCTAGCATTGCTGGAGAAGCTTTTCCTGCACGGATGTTAAGAAATTCTTTCTCTAAATGCGCAATCGAACCATTCATTGATTCTTCTGTACTATCTAATATAAATTCTATTTCTTCAGTCATTTTATTTGATTTTTAGATGGTTAAAGGCTTGTTTTTAGCAAGGCTAAAAGGGGCACCTCTAATGTACTAATGTATGATAACTTTAATTTTTTAAAAAACGTTGTTCTGTGTATGCGCATTAAAGATAATGAAATACAGTAGAGACTAGATGATTTAAATATTTACTACTGTTCCTATGTTTTCACCTTCACAGATCTTCAACAAGTTACCTATTTTGTTCATATCAAAAACAACGATTGGTAATTTATTTTCTTGACTTAAAGTAAAAGCGGTTGTATCCATTACATTAAGTCCTTTTTTAAGAACATCATCAAAGGAAATAAAATCGAATTTTACAGCAGAAGCATTTTTTTCAGGATCAGAATCATAAACACCATCAACACGAGTTCCTTTTAAGATAACATCAGCATTGATTTCGATTCCTCTTAAAACCGCAGCAGTGTCTGTTGTAAAATAAGGGTTTCCAGTTCCTGCACCAAAAATAACAATTCTTCCTTTTTCAAGGTGACGATCTGCTCTTCTTTTGATGTATGGTTCTGCAATAGATTCCATTTTTAAGGCCGTTTGCAAACGGGTTTTCATTCCTTTGTCTTCTAGAGCACCTTGCAAAGCCATTCCGTTAATTACAGTGGCAAGCATTCCCATATAGTCACCTTGTACTCTATCCATTCCAGCACTTGCACCTGCAACTCCTCTAAAAATATTTCCTCCTCCAATAACAATAGCAATTTCTACTCCTTTGCTGTGAATTTGCTTAATTTCTTCAGCGTATTCGGCTAATCTGTTAGGGTCAATTCCGTATTGTAAATCACCCATTAAGGCTTCGCCGCTTAGTTTTAGAAGAATTCTTTTATATTTCATGTGTGTTGCGTTAATTTGTGCAAATATAGACATATTCTGATTTTTAAAAATAATGTTTTTAAAAATTAATTGCGCTTTCTCTTTAAATTTTTGATGCCTTTGGTGATTTATTTCGATGTTATATAAAAAAAGACATTCTGGGGTCTGTTTTAAATTTGTAAATTTATGGGATCCTAAACGAACTATTTATGAAAAGTATTGTAGCCAGAGCATTATTCAACAGTTATTCGTACGCTGAATATCGAAAATTAGTTGCCGATTTATTAGTAGAAGGTAAAGTAACAGGTAATGAGCAATCGGAAGATTTGCTAAAGTATACCAGTTTGAATGAGACTAGAATGAATCGATTGGAGAAAACGATTCAAGTTCCTGAAGAGTTGGTTCTGAAAATGCAACAGTTAGACAACCACTATATTTGGTTGGTTATAGCCGAAGGTTGGTGTGGCGATGCGGCTCAAATACTGCCGATATTGTATAAAATGGTTCTGGAGTCCCATAAAAAAATTGATCTTCGGATCGTTTTGCGTGATGAGAATGAGGAATTAATGAATCATTATTTAACCAATGGGGGAAGGGCAATCCCTAAGGTAATTGTTATTTGTAAAGAAGCAGGAATCGTTCGAGCGAATTGGGGGCCTCGACCAAAAGGAGCTACGGAATTAGTGGCTAATTATAAAAGAGATTTTGGTGTTATTGATGAGAAGATCAAAACCGATTTACAACTGTGGTATTTACAGGACAAAGGACTTTCTGTTCAGGAAGAACTAATGGAAATCATGGGGAATATCAAGTTCGATCGATTATAAGGGTAACGCTGGAGATATGATCCCTTGGTGTTTTGTCGATTTGAATCTAAGAAATAAGAGGTTACTATTTTAAATAAGGGAGGCTCATTTGTTTTTAATGAGGAATTTCGTATCTTAGTACGTATTAAGCCCACTTCTATTGTTTATTGATTTACTATTCTTATAGGTGTTTCTTTATTGTTTAACCATTAAAAAATACACTATTATGAAAAAGTTATTCGAAAGATTTTACGATTTTTTCTCTAAATTGTTGTTTGAAGGGAAAAATATATCTCACTATTAACGTCTAGAAATATGGGATAAAACTACTTTAATTTAGGAACAGGCACATTGCTAAAGGGTACTTTAGGAATGTGCTTTTTTATTTAGGAGTTGGCTTTCTTTTAATAGGGAGTATCGGTTTTGAATTAAAAACTAATTAAAGAAATGCCTAAACTAATGCTACCGACGCTATTGTTCTGGTGTAGCGGGAAGCCGTAATCGGTGATTTCGATAAACAAGGTTCGGTCATCTCCGGTTAATCCGAGTCGCGCTTTTTTGTATTCACCGCTTAATTGGCCACGTCCCAAAGCAAAACTTTTGCCGTAGCCTAACTGCATGGTAAGTCTGGTGTCTTCACCAATTTTTGGGCTTAATCCGAAATTCAAATAAACGGGGACTGCCACAAGTTGTTCGTTCCATTTCCAATCCAGTCCACTGTGAATGCCTAAAGTACACCATTGTTTGTAATGGATGCCGTAGCCTAACTTAGAACCTAAGCCATCAGGGATAAGCCAGGAGCGTTTTTGACCTTGGTAATCTTCAGGTTCGTTTAGGTCTGGATTTCCTGTTATAGAGAACGTGACGTCAAATTGAATGTAGGTAAATTTTCTTTCTTGAGCATAAGTCGTGCAACTTAGGACAAGAAAGAGTATAAAAACAAATGAAATATATTTCATAAAAGTAATTTAAATCTTGTCTTTGTTGTGCCGTAGCGTTGACGGACTGAACTAAGGATTAGCAAGATAATTTTATGAAAGATATTTAAAATTTACGATAATTCGTACGAATAGTATTTTTTTAGTAATGAAAGATAGCTAAGTAAGTGTTTTACTGCAGACTTTGTTCGAACAGCGTTACATCGATCGCATTTTGTACATCATAGTCCCCAATTTTGGTTCTACGTAAAGCGGTTAAATGGGATCCTGAATTCATGGCTTGACCAAAATCAAAAGCCAAAGAGCGAATGTAAGTTCCTTTGCTGCAAACCACTCTGAAATCAATCTCAGGTAAGGCAATTCGGGTAATTTCAAATTCGTGTATGGTTGTTTTTCTGCTGGCAATTTCTACTGTTTCTCCAGCGCGTGCATGTTCGTATAAACGAACACCGTCTTTTTTAATAGCGGAGAAAATCGGTGGTTTTTGGTCGATTTCACCTAAAAACTGTTTTACGGTTTCATGAATCAATGCTTCATCAATATGATCGGTTGGAAAGGTCTGATCGATTTCAGTTTCTAAATCATAGGATGGAGTAGTGGCTCCGATATAAAAGGTTCCGGTGTATTCTTTGGCCTGTCCTTGTAACTCAGTGATTCTTTTAGTGAATTTTCCAGTACAGATTAATAATAATCCAGTAGCTAAAGGGTCTAGAGTTCCAGCATGGCCAATTTTGAATTTTTTAGGCAATCCAACTTTGTTAATCAACAAGTACTTTAATTTATTGACTGCTTGAAACGAACTCCATTTTAAAGGTTTGTCGATCAGTAAAATTTGTCCGTTTAAATATTCTTCAGGCGTCATTATAGTATGGTAAGGGGATGAATGAAAAAGTGAATCAGTAATAAAACGATTCCTGCAATGATGCGATAATAACCAAAAACTTTAAATCCATTTTTAGTTAAAAATCCGATGAAAGATTTAATGGCTAAGAGCGCTACGATAAAGGCTACGACATTTCCGATGACCAATAAGTTTACTTGGTCGTGTGATAGGTCAAACCCAGATTTATAGTAGTCGTAGCATTTTTTAACTGTTGCGCCCAACATAGTAGGGACAGCTAAAAAGAAAGAGAATTCGGCTGCTGTTGTTCTGCTTAGTTTTTGAGACATTCCGCCCACAATACTAGCACCACTTCTTGAAACTCCAGGAATCATCGCTAGACATTGAAATAATCCAATTTTAAAAGCTTGTAAATAGGTGATTTCTTGTGAGGTCTCTGTGGTGTCGGGTGTGTTGAACCATTGGTCTACTTTTAGTAAAATCAATCCACCTAATAAAAGAGAAATAGCCACAGTAACTGGGTTTTCTAATAAACCATCGATAAAATCACTTAACAATAATCCTAAAACGACAGCCGGTATAAAGGCAATCAAAAGTTTAAAGTAAAAATCAAGCGTTTGAAAAAAGCGTTTAAAGTATAAAACCACTACTGAAAGTATAGCGCCAAGTTGAATAACGATGGTGAAAAGTTTAGTGAAATCGTCATGTGCAATTCCAAAAAAAGAAGAGGCAATAATCATGTGGCCAGTGGAAGAAACAGGTAAAAATTCTGTGATTCCTTCAATAATGGCGAGAACAATAGCTTGTAATGTATTCATTGAAAAGTTTGGTTTTTGCCTTCAACTAACCTTAGGGCTACCAACGGTTAGTAGGGGTCTAAAAATCTAGTTTATTTTGTTTTCTTAAAGATGGAATAGATGGTGATTCCAAAACCGATTAGAACAGTAGTTGGGGCTAAACGGATGCGTCTAAAACTAAAGACATCTTCGTTAAAAACATTTGGATCGTCACTTCCTCCACCGGACATTAGGATAAAACCCAATGCAATAACACCAATTCCCACTAAAAGAATTTTGTAGTTAATGCCGTCAAAAAGGAACTGTTGTTTTTGTTCTTCTGTATTATTTTTCATTGTTGTTTTTTTATCGGCCAAGGAAAACCATAGGCTAGTTTATGAGTGCTGTATGTTAAAAACGATGAGCTTGCTTTTTAGTAAAGATCGTCTGTTCTTAAGTTCAGGAAACGTTGTGTAGCAAAGTGTGTGCTTGCCCAGGTAATCAAAACGCCTAATCCGAAAACACCGATTAGAACCAGTCCGATTAAGGCTTTGTCTTCTAAAATGCCTAGTCCAGGGAAATTAGATTCTACATAAAGTAAAAGAGCGATCAAACCAATAATGGCTAATCCAGCACCTAACATGCCCAATTTTATACTACGCATAACAAAAGGTTTACGTATAAACGATTTTGTAGCGCCAACCATTTGCATGGTTTTGATGATGAATCGGTTGGAATGTATAGAAAGACGTAAGGAGCTGTTGATCAATAAAACGGCAATAACGGCTAAGAAACCGCTAATGATTAAGATCCACATACTTACTTTTTTGATATTGTCATTAACCAGATTGATCAATTGTTTGTCGTAAACGATATCTGAGATCATAGCGTTTTTACGCAAATTACTTTCTACTTTTAGAATGCTGTCTCGTTCAACATAGTCCGCTTTTAGGTGTATGTCGTAAGAATTTAACAGTGGGTTCTCCCCTAAAAAGGTAAGGAAATCTTCTCCGATAATATCAGTATGTTCTTTGGCTGCTTTTTCTTTAGAAACATAAACATATGATTTTGCGTAGGGCGCTCTTTTTAATTCCGTATTGAAAGCTTTTATCACACTATCGTTTGCTTCGTTTTTAAAGAAAACGGTCATGGCGATTTTTTCTTTAAAGTCGTCCGCTAATTTTTTAGAATTGATAATGAATAACCCGAGTACTCCTAAAAGGAATAAAACCAGGAAAACACTTAATACAACCGAAAAATAAGAGGAAATTAACCTGCGTTTTTGAAATTTATCAAAGTTAGAACTCATAGTTTGCTTAAATTATGTGGTAAAAATAATAAAGAATTTCTTTATTTGAAGTTAATAACGACCAAAGTTTTAACTTTCGTACAATAAATGTAAATTTGCGAACTTAATTCGGTGATAAAAGCGTAGAAGCATTGTCATGCAGAATCTTTGAACCTTTATAGAATAATTAGAGTTTGCCAAAGCAGAGCTCCTTATAAAAATAAAATTAAGACAGGGAATGAAATACAATCCGATTGAAATAGACGCCAAGTGGCAAAAATATTGGGCAGATAATAAAACGTTTGCAGCCGAAAACAATTCCGAAAAGCCGAAACATTACGTACTGGATATGTTTCCTTATCCTTCTGGGGCAGGGTTGCACGTTGGGCATCCACTAGGTTATATTGCTTCAGATGTATATTCTCGTTTTAAAAGACATCAAGGATTTAATGTTTTGCATCCAATGGGTTACGATAGTTTCGGTTTACCTGCAGAGCAATATGCGATACAAACGGGTCAACGTCCAGAAGATACTACTCGCGTGAATATTGATGGTGGGGTAGATAAAGAAGGAAAACAAATTGCGGGATACAGAAAGCAGTTGGATAAAATAGGATTCTCATTTGATTGGGGTAGAGAGGTGCGTACTTCTAATCCGGATTATTACAAACATACACAATGGATTTTTATTCAATTGTTCAATTCTTGGTACAATAAGAATACAGATAAAGCAGAAGATATTTCAAGCTTAATTGCTGTTTTTGAAAAAGAAGGAAATACTACTGTAAATGCAGTTTGTGATGATAATATTGCTCCTTTCACTGCTAGTGAGTGGAATGGGTTTTCAAATGATGAGCAACAAAAAATACTGTTGCAATACCGATTGACGTATTTGGCAGAAACAGAAGTGAACTGGTGTCCTGGTTTGGGTACTGTTTTGGCAAACGATGAGATTGTTAACGGTGTTTCTGAGCGTGGCGGTTATCCTGTGATTCGTAAAAAAATGACACAATGGAGCATGCGTATTTCTGCTTATGCAGAGCGTTTGTTGCAAGGTTTAAATGATATCGATTGGAGCGAAAGTATTAAAGAAAGTCAGCGTAACTGGATTGGAAAATCTGTTGGAGCGATGGTTTCTTTCCATTTGAAAGGACATGATGACGTTATTGATGTTTTTACCACTCGTCCCGATACTATTTTTGGTGTAAGTTTTATGACATTGGCTCCAGAGCATCCTTTGGTAGCCACTATTACCACAGCAAATCAAAAAGCGGCTATTGAAGCCTATATTGAAAAAACAGCAAAACGTTCAGAGCGTGAGCGTATGGCGGATGTGAAAACGATCTCAGGTGTTTTTACGGGAGCTTACGCAGAGCATCCATTTACAAAAGAAGCGATTCCAGTTTGGATTGGGGATTATGTTTTAGCAGGATATGGAACAGGTGCTGTAATGGCGGTTCCTTGTGGAGATGAAAGAGATTATGCTTTTGCCAACTTCTTTAAGGGGCAAGAGGGTATGCAAGATATTAAAAATATTTTTGCCAATGTGGACATCTCTGAAGCAGCTTACGGTTCGAAAGACAATGTAGAGATTGCTAATTCGGATTTCTTAAACGGATTAAATTATAAAGCGGCTTCTGAAAAAGCAATCGCTGAATTAGAAAAATTAAATCAAGGAACGGGAAAAACCAACTACCGTTTGCGTGATGCGGTATTTTCGCGTCAACGTTATTGGGGAGAACCTTTTCCTGTGTATTACGTAAAGGGTCTGCCACAGATGATCGCTGCGCAACATTTACCAATTATTTTACCAGAAGTAGAAAAGTATTTGCCAACCGAAGACGGTTTACCTCCTTTAGGGAATGCCAATGTTTGGGCTTGGGATACTAAGGCTAATGCGGTAGTGGCTACTGATTTGGTGGATCACCTAACGATCTTTCCATTGGAGTTAAACACGATGCCGGGTTGGGCTGGTAGTTCATGGTATTGGATGCGTTATATGGATGCGCATAATGAGAAAGAATTTGCAAGTAAAGAAGCAGTTGCTTATTGGGAAAGTGTTGATTTGTATATTGGTGGTAGCGAGCATGCTACTGGGCATTTATTGTATTCTCGTTTCTGGAATAAGTTCTTAAAAGACAAAGGTTTTGCTCCAACAGAAGAGCCGTTTAAAAAACTAATTAATCAGGGAATGATTTTAGGAACTACGGCATTTGTGTATCGTCTTGAGGGAACCAATACTTTTGTTTCTAAAAATAAAATAGAAGGTCAAAGTGTTCAGCCTATTCGTGTAGATGTGGCTATAGTGAATTCTTCTGATGAATTGAATATAGAAAGATTCAAAGCCTGGAGATCTGATTTCCATGATGCGGAATTTATTACTGATGAAAATGGAAAATATGTAGTAGGTCGCGAGGTGGAAAAAATGTCGAAATCCTATTATAATGTAGTGACTCCAGATGATATTTGTTCGGAATACGGTGCCGATACTTTGCGTTTGTATGAGATGTTCTTAGGACCATTGGAGCAAGCTAAGCCATGGAATACAGCTGGAATTTCTGGGGTATTTGGTTTCTTGAAAAAATTGTGTCGTCTGTATTTTGATGAAAACGGTTTGATCGTGACCAATGAGGAGCCGACAAAAGATAATTTAAAGTCATTGCATAAAACCATTAAAAAAGTAGCGGAGGATATTGAGAGTTTTTCTTTTAATACCTCAGTGAGTCAGTTTATGATTTGTGTGAATGAATTGTCAACTCAGAATTGTCATTCACGTGCGATTCTGGAACCTTTGGCGGTGGTGATTTCACCTTATGCTCCGCATATTGCTGAAGAATTATGGTCGTTATTAGGGCATACGACTTCTATAGCTACGGTTGCTTTCCCTACTTTCGAACCAAAGTATTTGGTAGAAAGCAGTAAGGAGTATCCAGTTTCTTTTAATGGTAAAATGCGTTTCACTATCGAATTGCCTTTGGATTTAACGGTGCCGCAAATTCAAGAAATTATTATGAAAGATGAAAGAACGCAGAAGCAGTTGGAAGGTAGGACGCCTAACAAAGTAATTATTGTTCCTGGAAAGATTATTAATTTAGTGGGATAATATATCTTATACTAGCGATCTGCAGTAGTGGATTGATACCTAATAAAAACTCCTAATTCGTTTTGAATTAGGAGTTTTTTTTGTTTTAAAACGTTGATTTGATCATGTTAAGGTAAGGTTGTCTTGTGAAGTGACAAAATGACATTTTTTTAATTTGGTTCAGAAATTGCAATTTGTTTTGTAACTTTAAATAGAATATAAAGAAATAAAAAACAAAAGATATGGGAAGTGGATATATAATTATTGCGGGATTAATCATGCTCTTTAGTTGGATGGTTAGTTCGAAGTTGAAAAGTAAATTTGAATTATACTCGAGATTGCAGTTGAGAAATGGAATGAGCGGAGCGGAAATAGCGGAGAAAATGCTGGCCGATCATGGAATTACGGATGTCCGCGTTATTTCGACTCCAGGACAATTGACAGATCATTATAATCCGGCAGATAAAACAGTTAACTTAAGCGAGGGTGTTTATAATCATCGTAGTGCTGCAGCTGCTGCAGTGGCGGCACATGAGTGTGGTCATGCTGTGCAACATTCTATTGGTTATGAATGGTTGAACATGCGCTCTAAATTAGTGCCTATTGTAAGTGTTGCATCCAATTATATGCAGTGGGTTTTATTAGCAGGAATTTTGATGATTCAATCGTTTCCTTCTTTATTGTTAATTGGAATCATACTTTTTGCAGTAACCACTTTGTTTTCGATTGTAACCTTGCCTGTGGAATATGATGCCAGTAACAGGGCTTTAGCATGGTTAGAAAACAAGCATATGCTTACACAGCAAGAACAGGCTGGAGCAAAAGATGCTTTAAAATGGGCTGCAAGAACGTATCTGGTGGCGGCTCTAGGGTCAATTGCTACCTTGTTGTATTATATCTCTATTTATTCAGGGAATAATAGGAGGGACTAATAGGTAAGGTTCGAATGAGGTCGTTAGTTTAGTATATAGAACAAAGCCGACAGCTTTTTAAAAGTTGTCGGCTTTGCTATTTAAGGACTTGTTTGTTTAGGCTTAGTGCTGTTGTAAAGGATTTAGTAGGTAGATGAGTTACCGCTAGTATTAAAGCTGTATCTGTCTGTCGATTTGCTGATCCAGAGAGATGAAGGTTTCGGTTCTTGAAACCCCTTCAATGGCTTGGATTTTAGTATTAAGCAACTGCATGAGGTGTTCGTTGTCTCGGCAGATGATCTTGATTAAGACCGACCAGTTTCCAGTGGTATAATGGCATTCTAAAACTTCGGGTATTTTCTTTAAATCTTTTACGGCCTCTGAGTTTCTTGAGGCCTTATCTAAGTATACACCGATAAAGGCCATAGTATTGTAACCTAGAACTTTTGGGTTCACGGTGAATTTTGATCCTGAAATTACGCCAGATTGTTCTAGTTTCTTTAAACGCTGATGAATCGCTGCTCCTGAAATGCCTATTTTGTTGGCAATTTGTAAAATCGGTTTTCGGGCATCATCCATTAAGTAACGAAGAATTTCTTTGTCGATACCGTCGATTTCAATAATAAGAGAGTTGATTTTCATAAGAGTTGTAATTTGAAACTAATCTGGGATGTTTGATTGGAATTAGAAAGCAAATTTAGGAATAAAACTTTTTATTCTGTAGTGAAGAGTGTTTTTTTGTTGTTGTGATGTTGTGTTGGTAAGGGTGAAAATGTTATAAAAAAGAAAATTCCAAATTCCAGCTTAATAAAGTTGGAATTTGGAATTTTAAATAAGGTCTTGGGTAAGACTATTTTCCTTTGTTTGCTTCGTTGATGTATTTTTCTAAAGCCATCGTCATAGAAGGAGTTTCAGGAGTTGGAGCAAGAATATCTATTCTTAATCCATAATCTAAAGCTTCTTTTTGAGTGGTGCTTCCGAAAACAGCTATTCTGGTATCGTTTTGTTTAAAATCTGGGAAGTTTTTAAACAAGGACTTAATTCCAGTTGGGCTGAAAAATGCTAGAACATCGTAGTAAACATCTGCTAAATCAGATAAGTCACTCATCACTGTTTTGTAGAAAATAGCTTGAGTCCAATCTACTTTTAAGTTGTTTAAAGTGATAGGTGCGTCAGCATTCAATTGATCTGATGCTGGTAACAAGAATTTTTCGTCCTTGTATTTTTTGATCAGCGGAGATAAATCTGCAAAATCTTTCGCTCCCACATAAATTTTACGTTTTCTGTACACTACATATTTTTGTAGGTAAAACGCAACTGCTTCAGATTGACAGAAATATTTCAATCCTTCAGGTACTTTATAGCGCATTTCATCTGCCACTCTGAAAAAGTGATCTACCGCATTTCTACTGGTTAAGATTATTGCAGTATAGTGATTAAGGTCGATTTTTTGTAATCGAATCTCTTTTGCATTAACCCCTTCCACATGAATAAATGGTCTGAAATCAATTTTTATTTTGTGTTTTTGTTGGAGCTCAAAGTAAGGAGAATTCTCCACTTTAGGTTCAGGCTGTGACACCAAAATTGTTTTCACTTTCATATTATAAACTTTTTCTAAGCACTCCCTTTTGTAATCCAATAATAGAGAAAATAATAAGGGGCTATTTCAAGAGCGCAAAGATATAAAATAAAATAAAATAACTTGCTGATTATTGCATTTTGATAAGTTTTAATTGAAATAAAATAGGAGTATAAGCTTAGACAGAGCGAAACGCCTATGATTGCTAGGGGTATACTTTTTGGAATATCATCATAATAAAATAAAACAGCATTGATTGGGAGGATTAAAAGACCAATGTAGGTTCTATAGGTAACTTTTTGTAAGTTAAAAAGATCGACAAACTCATCAATATTGAAGGAATTCGCTATGATTTTTTCGATGAGATACTTTGCGAGAATAAAATACAGTAAAAGTGTGGCAATTTGAATAAACAAAAGCCAATCTGTTTTGGAGGCATAGCCGAAAACATGCATGGTCAGTTGAATGAAAAAAGCGTAAGATACAACTTGGACAAAAAACAATCCAATGGTAAAGCTACTTTTTAGATGGTTGCTATCACGGTAAATTTTGGCGTATTTATCAGAAAATATGAGCTTGCTAAATTCGCTGAATCGGGCTTCATAAGCCGATTTGGTAATCGCGACAACGGCAAAGGTTAACACAAATAAAAGTGTTGCCCAGTCTTTGTTTTCGAGAATTCTAGGGTGAAGTTGTTCAATCATAACGATACAAAATTAGTAATTTTTTATATCAATACTTTTATTATAACTTTATTATGGATGAAATGCTATAAAAAGTTTACTTTTGCGTTGAAATTACGCAGAAAAATGAATGATTGTATTGTCATAATTCCCACTTACAACGAAATCGAAAACATAGAAGGTATAGTTAGAGCTGTACTTTCCCAACACAAGCCTTTTCATCTTTTAATTATAGATGATAATTCGCCAGATCATACTGCCAATAAGGTTGTTGCGCTTCAGGAAGAATTTCCGGAGCGATTGTTTTTAGAGAAAAGAGCCAAAAAATCAGGTTTAGGAACTGCCTATGTTCATGGTTTTAAATGGGCCTTAGCAAGAAACTACGATTTCATTTTTGAAATGGACGCTGACTTTTCACACAATCCCAATGATCTAGAAAAGCTATTTGATGCTTGTCATTTTGGCGGTGCCGATTTGGCTATAGGATCACGTTATGTAACGGGGGTTAATGTGGTCAACTGGCCTTTGAGTCGAGTGTTGATGTCTTATTTCGCTTCGGTGTATGTGAAGTTTATTACAGGAATGAAAATTCATGATGCAACAGCGGGTTTTGTTTGTTATAAAAGAGAGGTGTTGGAAAAGATCAATCTCGATAAAATTAAATTTGTCGGATATGCTTTTCAAATTGAAATGAAGTACAGAACCTACTGTGCTAAGTTCGCGATTTCGGAAGTTCCTATTATTTTTACAGATAGAACTAAAGGAGTATCCAAAATGAGCAATGCCATTATCAAGGAAGCAATTCTGGGTGTGATTTCGCTTAGATTGAAAAAATTAGTCAATTCGTTATAAATCCAAGAGATGAATAGAATTTTAATAAAGAATGCCAAAATAGTAAACGAAGGATCTATTTTTGAAGGTGATGTTTTGATAGAGAACGATCTAATTGTTGAAATTTCAGATAGTATTAGTTTAAAAACGTCAGATTGCAAAGTTATAGATGCCGAAGGAAGTTACTTGATGCCGGGTGCAATTGATGATCAAGTGCATTTTAGAGAACCAGGTTTAACGCATAAAGGAGATATTGAATCAGAATCAAGAGCTGCTGTTGCCGGTGGGATCACTTCTTTTATTGAGCAACCCAATACTGTTCCTAATGCCGTTACTCAGGAAATTCTAGAAGATAAATATAAAATTGCGGGTGTAAAGTCGTACGCGAACTATTCGTTTATGATGGGAGCAACCAATGACAATTTAGAGGAGGTTTTAAAAACCAATCCAAAAAATGTAGCAGGTATTAAAATATTTTTAGGTTCTTCGACCGGTAATATGTTAGTGGACAATGAGGCTACTTTGGAAAAAATATTTTCCAGTACGCCTATGTTAATAGCTGTTCACTGTGAGGATGAAACAACCATTCAAAATAATCTTGCCAAGTATAAAGAAGAATACGGAGATAAGGTGCCTGTAACAGCGCATCATTTAATTCGAAGTGAAGAAGCTTGTTATATATCGTCTTCAAAAGCTGTGGCTTTAGCGAAAAAAACAGGAGCTCGTTTGCATATCTTTCACCTTTCTACTGCTAAGGAAATGGAATTGTTTACCAATAAAATACCTTTAGAAGATAAAAAGATTACGGCTGAGGTTTGTGTACATCATCTTTGGTTTACCGATGAGGATTACAAAACAAAAGGTAATTTTATAAAATGGAATCCAGCTGTGAAAACGGATAAGGATAGAAAAGCGCTTTGGGATGCTTTAAATGACGGTCGTATTGATGTAATTGCTACAGATCATGCGCCGCATACTAAAGAAGAAAAAATGCAATCCTATTTAAATGCACCTTCTGGAGGTCCATTAGTGCAACATGCTGTAGTGGCTATGTTCGAAGCGCATCATCAGGGAAAAATTTCTGTTGAGAAAATAGTAGAGAAGATGTGTCATAATCCGGCTAAAATCTTCAAGATCAAAAAAAGAGGTTTCGTAAAAGAAGGGTATTTTGCTGATTTAGTTATTGTGAATCCAAGTTTACCTTGGAGTGTAAAGCCAGAAAACATTTTGTCAAAATGTGGTTGGTCTCCTTTTGAAAATTATACATTTAAATCTAGGATTACCCATACTTTTGTAAATGGTGAAATGGTGTATACGAATTTCAAAGTAAAGGATGTTCGTTCTGGAAAAAGATTATTGTTTGATAGATAAAAAGCGGATATGAGGAATTTTGTAGTAATAGTATTGGTTTTGTTTCTTTCTATAAGTTGTAAAAAAGAGTTGGTTCAAGAGCCAAAGGGACTTATTGAAAGAGAAAAGATGATTGATATTATGTATGATTTATCGTTGTTAGAGGCGGTGAAGTATCAAAATCCTTTGTCATTAGATTCCATTGATACTAGTCCAACGAAGTTTATTCTTCGTAAATACAAAGTAGATAGTTTACAGTTTGCACAGAGTAATATTTATTATGCTGCCGATTACGAGACTTATAAGGATATGTTTGATCAAATAGCCAAACGGCTAGAGAAGAAGCAAAAAGCAGTGGATTCGATTGTGAAGATCGAAGAAAAGAAAGCGGCGGCTAAAGCTAAGGCAGCAAAGAAAAAAGCGGTAGCTAAAGATACTTTAGAAAAACGTCCCTTGAGAAAAGTAAATGTTGATTCGATAAGACGCGCAAGGCAGTTAGGCAAGTAGCTTTATGACTTTGACGTCTGTTTAATATACTGATGTACATCTAAAAAAACCGTTCCTAGAGCGGTTTTTATTTTTTGGTTTGTATAGAGGTTTTTAGAATAGGAAGCTTTTGCTGTGGCCTTTGTAATGCGTCTTTTTTGAAAAAACAAGGTCGAATATAAGGCATCCACTATCCACAGTAGATTCATGAAGAAAGGCTTTGCATGAAAGCTAGGTTTTTTGACTTGTAAAGTTGTAGCGATGGTGTTTAAGACATCTCGAAAAACAATATTGTCGGCAATTAAAGTAAAACGTTCGTTTTTGATATCGCTCTTCATTAATTCAAAGGCAATTCGTACCACATCGTTTATGGCAATAAATCCTGTATTTCCTAGAGTGTAGAAGGAAAGCCCGTTGGCTACCTTTTGGTACAATGCACTACTGCCTTGTTCGAAAGTTTTGGCCAGCGCAATAGGTCCTAAAATTACTCCTGGATTGATAATAATAATATCTAAACCTTCTTGAAGTCCACGCCAAACTTCCATTTCCGCACCGTATTTTGAAATGGCATAATCACTATGTGGTTTTTCTGGGTTCCAGTCTGTTTCTTCTGTGATGTAGGTTTCGTGTGGAGCTAAGTCTCCTAAAGCGGCAATAGAGCTTACAAAACAGAATTTTTTGACTTCTTTGGCAATTGAGAAATTGACCATATTGGCTGTGCCTTCGATATTGGTTTTTCGAAGTAATTCTTCCTCTTTAGGATCAAATGAAATTAGAGCGGCACAATGGTACACATAGTCAATGTCAAGGAAAGCAACTTCTAGGGAGGGAACGTCTATGATATCGGCTTCAATCCATTCAATTTTTTCAAATAAGTCCGCTTTTTTATAATATTCAAAAACGGATTTTGTTTTGTGAATCTTCTTTTGGTTGCGGTAGATAGCCCGAACCTTTTCTCCATTTTCAACCAAATGAAGTAATAAATGTGCGCCTACTAAACCTGTTCCTCCAGTTACTAATACCATTTGGTAAATATACTATTTTGCTCCAAAGAGACAAAGAGTCCTTTTTTAATTTTAAGGAAATTCATATTTCTCTTTGACATTGTCAATGGTTTTTGATATTGATATTGACAATCGTTATATTTGCACAAATTATTTTAAAAATGAAGAATCTAGTTGAAGAATTAAAGTGGCGCGGTTTATATCATGATAGCATGCCAGGAACGGAAGAACAATTGCTGAAAGAGGTAACTACGGCTTATATAGGCTTTGATCCAACGGCAGATTCACTACATATTGGTAGTATGGTTCAGATTATTTTATTGGTTCACTTAAACAGAACGGGGCATAAAGCTATCGCTTTGGTAGGAGGTGCAACAGGTATGATTGGTGATCCATCCGGTAAATCTGATGAAAGAAATTTATTGAACGAAGAAACTTTGGCTAAAAATGTAGCTGGAATTAAAAGCGTTTTGTCTCGTTTCTTAGATTTCAATTCAACAGCTGAAAATGCTCCAGTAATGGTGAACAACTACGACTGGATGAAAGAATTCTCTTTTATTGATTTTGCTCGTGAGGTGGGAAAACGCATCACGGTAAATTATATGATGGCTAAAGACTCTGTTAAAAAGAGATTAAGTGGAGAAGGAGAGGGGATGTCTTTCACTGAGTTTACTTATCAATTAATTCAAGGTTACGATTTTTACCATTTATATAAAAACAACAATTGTATTTTACAAATGGGAGGTTCTGATCAATGGGGTAATATTACCACTGGTACAGAATTAGTGCGCAGAATGGGTGGTGAAAATGCCAAAGCTTTTGCGTTGACAACACCTTTAATTACAAAAGCAGACGGATCTAAATTCGGAAAATCTGAAGGCGGAAATGTTTGGTTAGATGCGGATAAAACTTCAGTGTATAAATTTTACCAGTTTTGGGTAAATGCTACCGATGTGGATGCAGAGAAATACATCAAAATCTTTACTTTCTTAGATAAAGAAACAATAGATGCGCTAATTGAAGAGCATAAAACTGCTCCTCATTTGAGAGTTTTACAAAAGAGACTAGCACAAGAAATTACGATTTTTGTTCATTCAGAAGAAGAATTGGAAAAGGCGATTCAAGCATCGAACATTTTGTTTGGAAATTCAACTGCTGACGATTTGAAGCAATTGGATGAAACTACTTTTTTAGAGGTTTTTGACGGAGTTCCACAGGCAGAAATAGCCAAAGCAGACTTAGAAAGCGGATTGGATATTGTTACAGTTTTGAATGAAAAAACAGGATTCTTTAAGTCAAATGGAGAAGCTAGACGTGCCTTAACAGCTAATTCAATTTCTGTCAATAGAGAGAAAATCAAAGAAGATTTTGTTTTAACAACAACGGATTTGATTAACAATCAATTTGTATTGTTGCAAAGTGGAAAGAAAAACTATTTTGTAGTTCGAGTGGTTTAATTATAAAACCATCAGATTGCAACCACGAATATCAGAATTATCAAAACGTCCCAATACCTCGAAAGAGTTGTTGGGATTTTTTTTGCCTAAGTCTTGGGTCGCAATAAAAGAACAAGAATTGATGTTGGCTAAGTCGATAACGTTAATTCCACCTGTTTTTCCCTCTTTTACATAAGTAAGAGCATCTTCAGGGTCGCGTACTAAAATGTGCATCCATGATGGACATTCAAAGACACCTTCGCCCAAAGAGTAAGCCTGTCCTAATAATTCGGTCATACCATATTCCGAGTGAATAGCCGAGACGCCAAAACCTTCGCAAAGTTGCTGGTGTAATTCTTCGCGTATCATTTCTTTGCGTTTGCCTTTCATTCCACCAGTTTCCATAATAATGGTATTCTGAAGTTGAAATTGGTGTTTTTCAATTAAATCCAGTAAAGCATAAGTAACCCCAATTAGAATAACATTCTGACCCGACTGGTCAAGAGCAGTTAGTTTTTTAATTAGGTCGTCATGATTGTGTAAATAAAACCCACTGTCAGGCTGATTGGATAGCTTTATAAGGTCTTCGACCATATAGATTAACGAAGAGCCGTCACGCTCGAGATAGGAAGGTAAAAGGGCTAAAACAACGTAATCTTCAATATTGCCATAAAATTGAGAAAATCCCTTGCGGTAACTTTCTTCATAAAGGGAAACATCGGTAACCAAATGTTTACTGGTGATCATGCCTGTGGTTCCGCTGCTGGTAAAAGTAACCTCGGCGGGATCGGTATTGGAGACCACCTGGTGGCTTTTGAAAAACTGTATGGGTAAAAAGGGAATTTGTTGTAACGATTTTACCTGTTGAGGATTCACTTTTAAATAATCGCAAAAATCACGATATACCCCATTGTGTTCATGTTGAAAACGAAACACTTTTAGTGCTAATTTTTCAAATTGTTTCTGACCTGAAAGGGTAAATATATCGCTGGCTGTAATCAAAACTTTTTTTGTGCAAAGGTATAAATATAGGATGTAAAGGCAATAAAAAAGCTCCAATGTTATTTTGGAGCTTTAAAAGTTTTTTATCGGACAATTAATTTTCGAGTTGCGGATGCATTAGCTTCGCTTATCTTGATGATATAAACACCAGGTGCTAAGTCGGAGACATTTAATTCCTTCGAGCTCATATGGGCTTGAAGTACTTTTTTCCCTAGAACATCAAAGATGATAATCTCTTTCTCTAAATCATTTTTAGAAGAGATATAAACCTTGCCGTTGGTCACTGGGTTAGGGTACAAGCTCAGTCCCTCTATGGTAGTTCCATCTTGAGGTTTTGGTAATTGTTTACTGTCCTGAGCAGAGGCGCTCAGCGTAAAGAAAAAAGCCAATAAGAATGTAATATAAAAGTAGTTTTTTGCCATCGCCTTATTTTGGATACGTAAATATACAAAATAAAATACAAAAATTACGCCAAAAAAAAACATCCTAAATTTTTAGGATGTTTTTTAACGGTTTATGTTCTAAGGGTTTAGAAACCTACTGACCATCCAGTAGCCCATGTTGGTTGTGCAACACCATTTCCAGCTCCAGTAGCAGTAGCGGATTCTACTATTAAAGCAGATACATCAGCACTTACTCCACTTGTAGCAGGAGCAACAGCAGTTTTCTTTCCTTTTGTTTTAGTAGTTACATCAGCAACGAACTTTACGTTAGTAACTTTTAATAAAGTACCAACAAATGCGATTGTTTCGTCATTTTCAACATCAAAACCAGTTGTCCAAGAGCTTAGAGCGACGTTAGATATCATTCCTTTAGTTCCTCTTCTTAGTTTTACTGCTTGATTTTCAGCGAAGTTAGCTACGTCTGCAGTACTTCCAGGTCCAACAAGAGTCATGTTTGTGATAGTTGGGTTAGCAATTGGTGTATTGGCGAATCCAAATTCAAAGTTGTCTGCTTCAATACCTCTATTTCCTTTTCCGAAAGCTAATTTACCATACCAGTTTGTATTAGTACCATTCCAACCTTCTGTCCAGTCAAATTGATCATCTTCGTTACCGATAGAGATTAAGTTTGTTGTGTTTACAGATCCTCCGAAGAATTCGAATCCATCATCAGCACCGTGAAACGCTTGAACGTTTTCAACAACTGTACCTGAACCTACTCCGAAGAAAGAAACTCCATTGAATTCTTTTTCAGAGTTGAAAGCTGCACCAGCGTACTCAATTCTTAAATATTTGATAGAACCAGAATTGTCAGCAGAATTAGTACCTCCGTAAGTTAATTCAGCAACTTCAGATTGCGCTGTACTAGCACCACCCGTTACACGGTTGATAGGAGCTCTACCACAGATTACTAATCCACCCCATTTTCCAGCTTCTTTAACAGCAGCAGTCATAACAACAGGATTTGCAGCAGTACCATTTACATTAATTTTTCCACCTTGTGCAACAGCGATATAAGATGCAGTTCCACCAGAACCTTCGATTATTGTTCCTGCAGGTATTGTTAAGGTTGCACCGTCGTTTACTTGTATTTTTCCAGTTAATTTATAAGTAGTTCCAGCAGTAAGTACTACTTCGCCATCAGTGATAGTTCCTTTGAAATTGTTAGCATCTGCAACGAAAGATGAAGATGGTTCCGTTTTTTTAATGTCTTCGCTTGAACAGCTTGTTAGTAAGCTAGTTGATACAGCGATAATCCCAAGTAGGTTTACAATTGATTTTTTCATAATTGTTTTAGGTATTGTTTTGTTTTTTGTGTGTTTAATTTCTTATTGCAAAGATGTATCAGAAATCTTTTCTAGATGTTAACTAACCATGAATGTTAGTTTAAATTAAAGAACACTCTATATTAACTTAATGTTAAGTTGTTAAGGGAATATTTAAAGGGTAAATCGGGGTAGATCTCTAAGGTTTTTTGTTCCGCGGTCTCTGGTGATTTCATACGGAATGGGAGGGTACAAAAAAAGCAGCTCGAAAGCTGCTTTTAGTACTTGTTATGTTGTTTCTAGTTAGAATTCGTAGCTGAATCCTAAGCTTAGGTTTAATCCTTTTTTATAGCTTAAAACATTAACATCTCCTGATTGGTTTTCTTGAACTCTGTTAATAGTTGGGTCAAGGATATTTTTAACTACTAGACCAAGACCGAAGTTTTTGTTTAGTTTTGATTTTGCAATAAAATCTAAAGAACCAACAGCTTTATCCACTAGGTCACCTTTCTCAAGTGAGCCAATTGCATTTACTCGGTCT
Organism: Flavobacterium sp. OHVDL-2026-0007; assembly: GCF_059882335.1. Taxonomy (NCBI): domain Bacteria; kingdom Pseudomonadati; phylum Bacteroidota; class Flavobacteriia; order Flavobacteriales; family Flavobacteriaceae; genus Flavobacterium; species Flavobacterium sp. OHVDL-2026-0007. The sequence continues at coordinate 2,908,956 of NZ_CM187612.1, read as the reverse complement.
GAGAAATAATTGTAAGCTACAGTTGTAGTTAAATTACTTTTTTTGTCATTCCATTCATTAAAGAAAGATAAATCCGCGTTTAATAATAGTGGAGAAGCTCCTGTAAATTTACCTGTAGTACTGGTAAATGTGGTAGGTCTAGTTCCGTTTGTTTCTCTTAATACTTTTTCGTTATTTAATTCTTGTTTGCTGTACAGGTAAGAAGCATTTAATCCTCCAGTAAGTTTTTTAGTGTTTTCAGAGTCAAAAGTAAAAAGTACTTTTTTGTATTCTATTTCAGCACCAGCAACATACCCGTAATCACCTGAGTTTACGTAAGAGATATCATTTGTAGAGGAGTTGATGATTACCTCGTTAATAGGGTTTAAAATGTATTTTCCATAAGCGGTTACCGAGATGATTTCATCGCTCTTAGGAAACAATTCCCATTTTATGTCTAGGTTGTAGTTGTCAGAAGCATATAAGAATGGGTTACCAATTTTTGCTTGAAGAAATTCCTCGTAAATAAAAGGAGATCTTTCTTTAAATTGTGGTAAAGTGTAGGTTTTGCTTAATCCTAAACGTAAATTTTGTTTGTCGTTAAGTTCGTATTTCAAGATTAAACTTGGTAGAAAAGCATTTTTCTCCAGTTTGTCGCTACCACCATCAGGATCTAATTGTGTGCTCCAGTTCACGTCCTGGCTAATTACTTCACCTCTTAATCCTAAGACCGCTGTAAGTTTATTGAATTTGTATTCTGTATTGAAAAAAGCAGCATTAATCATCATGTCTCCATTGTATGCCTGTGGGTCAAGTGCGTTATAAACATCTGATCCTCCTCGGAAAGTGGAAATAGTGAAGTAATTATTGGCAAAGTTTTGTTGATTGTAAAAAGCATCTAAATTGTTTGGGTCAACAATATCTCCAGTGTGTGAAATAGGGTCGGTAACTGTTTTGAAGTTAAATTGTGTTGCTTTAAACGCTCTACTTTTGAATCTTCCGTTATAACCTACAGTGAATTTTCCTAGGTAGTCTCCGTCAGCGTTTTTATTGAACTTGTAATCAAGTCCTAAGTTAGCCGCTAATTCATCTTCTTTAAGGCTTTGGAAATAACGGTTGTTGTTAGGTGTAGACTGAGAGTTAATGACATAACCACCATCCACTTTATTCATAGTGTTGTACGTTCTGTCTGGGATACTTTGGTTTACGATGTTATACGAAGTTCCCCAGTTAAAAGTGCTTCTTTCGCTTAGTTTGTGTGTTCCTAATAATTGGTTCACCCATAAGTCTGTTTTCTCATAGTCATTTCTACGAATAAAACCATTTCCTTCATTAGCTAAATCTACTATATATCCTGCAGATTCTTCTTTCTTTTGAGAGGAAGTATTAATGTATAAAGAGTTGAAGTTGATTTTGTTTCTGCTGTTAATTTTGTACCCTGTATTAAACATAGCAGTTGTATTGGTATTGTAAGCAAGGTATTTGTAATCTAAGTCTTTGCCAGCAACACCCATAGCATTAACACTTCCTTTAATAGTACCATTGGTTCTTGAGGAGTATTCGTTGCTAAAAGAAGCTGTTCCGAAAACGTTTATTTTTCCTTCGCTACCTACGTTAAATGAATCTCCACCAGAAATTCCGAATGAACCAGCAAGAGGTGTTTTTTTCTCAAAGCCTAAAGTATTAAACCCGTATGATGTTAATGGGTTGTTTGGGATTTCAGCTTTGCTAAATCCAAATGCGTTAGGTCCTTTTTGTAAAGAAAAATTGCTTTCTCCCACAGCATTAGTATTTATTTTTGATTCAGCATCAATTTTGAAAAAACCATTTCCTTTGTAGTCTTTAGAAACAATATCAACGTTTCCTCCAGCAAAATCTCCGAAAAACTTACCATTGTAAACTTTGTCGATCGAAACATATTCGATGATATCTGTTGAGAATATATCTAAGTTGATGTTTTTCTTCTCAGGATCGTTAGATGGGATTGGCAATCCGTTCATAGTAGTAGAATTGTAACGGTCACCTAGACCTCTTACGAAAATATTACCTGTTCCTTCTTGTTTGGTAATACCAGTAGTTTTAATAACAGCGTTAGCGACGTCACTAACTCCTTTTTTAGAAAGTTCTTGCGCTCCAATAGACTGCTTTATGTCTACAGCATTCTTTTGCTCTAATAATAATGCAGATTCTTTTTGTCTGTTGACAGAGGATGATTTTACCACTACGTCTTTAAGTTCGTAACCCCCTGAGGATAATGTTTGATTTACTGTTGTATTTTCTTTTGCTTTTACTGTAACTGGAGTTTCCACAGATTGATATCCAAGAAAACTAAAGATAACGGTATAATTTCCTGGATTAACTGATAAGGAATATTTTCCATCCATGTCAGTGTTTACACTAATATTAGTACCTTTAATTAAAATATTAGCAAAAGGTAAAGGTGTATTGTTCATTTCTTTGTCGGATAAAACTCCAGAAATTGTACCTTTGGTTTGTGCGATCGAAACAGCACAGAATAATAATGTAAGTAATAGAAATTTTAAATTGAATTTCATTTCAGAATGTGTTTAATTTATTTTTTTTGCAAAGAAATGGCAGCATTGTAAACTTGGTGTTAGCTGCTTGTTATGTTTTTGTCTCTATTAGATTATCAAATTGTTACCAAATTAAATTACGGTTAACACGACTTTTTTAACGTTTATTTATTATTACATTTACCATCGCAATTAAAAACCATCGGATTTGTAGAGAAGAAAATTTGATGAGAAAAACTCAATTTTTGCTATTTTATGAAAAAAACACAAACCAAGATTTTATTAGTCGACGATGAACCGGATATCTTAGAAATCGTAGGCTATAACCTTGCTCAAGAAGGCTATCAAATTGTTACGGCTTCCAATGGAAAAGAAGCTATTGCAAAAGCGCAAAAAGAACTTCCAGACTTAATTATTATGGATGTAATGATGGCGGAGATGGATGGTATGGAAGCTTGTGAACACATTAGAAAAATCCCAGAATTGAATAATGTTATCATAACATTTCTAACTGCTAGAAGTGAAGATTATTCTCAAGTAGCTGGTTTTGATGCGGGGGCAGATGATTATATCACCAAACCGATAAAGCCAAAATTATTGGTCAGTAAAGTGAAGGCTTTATTAAGAAGGTTAAAAGAACAAGAAGTTGTTAGTGATACTTTAAACGTAGGTGGAATCGAAATTAACCGCGAAGAATATAAGATCATCAAGGATAATGTAGAAATTGCTTTACCAAGAAAAGAATTTGAGTTGTTTTACTTATTGGCTTCTAAACCAGGAAAAGTATTCAAAAGAGACGAGATTCTGGACAAAGTATGGGGTAATGAAGTGGTTGTTGGAGGAAGAACAATAGATGTTCATATTCGAAAATTACGCGAGAAGATTGGAGAAGAACTTTTTAAGACGATAAAAGGAGTTGGGTATAAATTTGAAGTATAAGCCCATACTAATTTTATTATAAATATAACTCATTCAGGGTTACAAAGCCATTAAGGGATTGCGCTTTATTAAGACTAAAAAACTTAATTTAGGGAATCTTTTAATGGTTTAATTATTAACTGTATACTATAAATGATTCCCTTTATAAATGAAAATTAATTTTAAGAAGACCTACAGATTTGCGGTAAAATCGGCCTTGTATATCAGTCTTTTTGCGACAGGCTTTGTATTGATACTATTGTATTTGTTTTATAGAAATACTTTGAAAAATGAGATAGGGTTCGCCTTGATTTTTCTGGTTTCGGTTTATATTTTCTCTTTTTTAGTTTTACAATACAGGGTAGAGCGTTTTATATACAGAAGGGTTAAGAAAATATATGATGAGGTTTCCTTGTTGGAATCTACGACATTGATTAATCAGCCGATCACTACCGATATGGAAACGTTATCGCGTGAAGTAAAAAAGTTTGCTACCGATAAAAAGTTGGAAATCGAGATGCTGGAAATTCGTGAGCAATATCGTAGGGAGTTTTTAGGAAATGTGTCACACGAACTCAAAACACCTTTGTTTACTGTTCAAGGATATGTCTCTACTTTGCTCGATGGAGCGATGGAGGATAAGACCATTCGAAAAAAATATTTAAAACGAGCTGAAAAGGGAGTGGAGCGTTTGATTTATATTGTGGAAGATTTGGATATGATCACTAAATTGGAATCGGGTGATTTAGATTTGATGATTACGGATTTTGATATAGTGGAATTGATTCAGAATGTTTTCGATTTACTAGAGATGAAAGCCGATAAAAAGAATATCAAGTTGGCTTTTGAAAGTAGAAATGTGAAATCGGTTATTGTTCGTGGGGACAAGGATCGTATCCAACAGGTTTTAGAAAACTTGATTGTGAATTCTATTAAATACGGAAATGAGAACGGTTTAACTGAAGTTGGAGTCGTAAACTTGACCAAGAAGAAAGTGTTAATCAGGATTAGTGATAATGGAGAAGGAGTAGAAAAACAAAACATCCCAAGGCTTTTTGAGCGTTTCTATAGAGTGGATAAAAGCGGAGCAAGAACAGAAGGTGGTTCAGGTTTAGGATTGGCTATTGTAAAACACATTATTGAAGCACACAAAGAGAAAGTGTACGTGGAAAGTGAGTTTGGAATCGGTTCTGAGTTTTCATTCACACTCGAAAAGGCTTATAAAACGCCAAAACAGGATGTTAAATAATAGTGAGCAGTAGTACTGCGAAGTACCGTAAAATACCGATTTTTAACGTAAAAGACAATTAGTTAACGATTTAGGAACAATTCCTTTTCATTATAGTAACACTGTGTTAATATTATCTTAACATTGGTGATAGATCTTTGTGCCTCTAAATTTTTAGAGTTTAAAGCTAAATAATGAAAAGAAAAATCGCCGCAATTTTATTGCTAATTACTGGTGTAATGCATGCCCAAGAGGTAAAAAAAGAAGATGTAAGGAAGGAAGTAATTCGTCTTTTAGATTCGATTAACAAAGCAAAACTTCCTGATACGGAATCAGGAGTGAGTAATAAGGAGCACTGGTACGATAGAATTTCGTTACGCGGTTATGCGCAAGTGAGATACAATGGTTTGTTGTCTACAAATGATAAAGTGTCTTGCGAGCAATGTGATAAGTCATGGGGTACCACTTCTACGGATCCTGAGGCAAGATCAAATAATGGTCTTTTTATCAGACGTGCGCGTCTGGTATTTTCGGGACAAATTCACCCCAATGTATTCTTTTATTTTCAACCCGATTTTGCGAGTTCACCTAGTAGTGGAGTCAACAATTTTGTTCAAATTAGAGATATTTATTTTGATCTATCTTTTGATAAAAAAAGAGAATATCGCGTTCGTATTGGACAAAGTAAGATTCCTTATGGGTTTGAGAACATGCAATCTAGTTCTGTTCGACTGGCCTTAGATAGAAATGATGCCATGAATAGCTCTATTGCTAATGAACGTGATCTAGGGGCCTTCTTTTATTGGGCGCCAAGTGAAATTAGAGAGCGTTTTGATATGTTGGTAAAAGAAGGTTACAAAGGTTCTGGTGATTTTGGTGTTTTTGCTTTTGGAGTTTATAATGGACAGATAGCTAATAAGTTAGATGGAAATAGAGCTTTGAATATTGTATCGAGAATAACCTATCCGTTTGTTATTGGGAACCAAATTATTGAGCCTGGAATTCAGGCGTATACCGGTAAATGGGCTTTTACGAACGAAATCTCAACTGGAGTTGCCGTGACCAATCCACAATATGTAAAGGATGAAAGGATAGGGGCTACTTTTGTGTTGTATCCAAAACCATTCGGAATACAAACAGAGTATAATGTTGGAAAGGGACCACGATACAATCCAACCACCAATAGTGTGGATGTGAAGAGTTTGAACGGAGGTTATGTGTTGATGAATTATAAGTTAGACCTAGGAAAACAATTGCTGTATCCTTTTGCTAAATTTCAGTACTATGACGGAGGAAAAAAATATGAAAAGGATGCCAGAAGTTATGTGGTTAGAGATTATGAAATAGGTGTAGAGTGGCAGCCGCTAAAAGCGGTAGAGTTAACGGCTGAATATGTTATTGCAGATCGAACTTTTGTGGACAGTGCACTACCGATCAATAGACAACAAGGAAACTTATTGCGCTTACAAGCACAGTTTAATTTCTAAAACTATTTTTCGAATATCGTAAATAACGAGTCCCAGTCGATCGTATGTTGAAACTGAGATAAACCTTTAAACGATTTTACTTTGGAGAGATCTTCAATAGTAAAATCGTTTTGCGTTGCATAAGGCACTAGGTTTTCATCCTGAAGTTTGACCGCCAAATATTCTTGTTCGTATTGTCCTGGAGTAGGAATAAAAAAAGCTTTCTTGCCTAGTTTTGCTAAATCCATTACGGTAGTATATCCAGAACGGCATAAGACCAGATCACTTTCGTTAAAAGTCTGTTCTAGTTGTTTAGAATTCATGAAATTATAATGGGTGATGTGACCAATTTCGTGTTTGGTTTGATTTTTCTCGACTACCCCTTTTACAAAAACGACTTTTCCTTTATAGTGTTTGATTTCTTGTTGTAATTTTTCTTCTAAAAGAGTACGTTGCGGTTCTGGACCTGATAAAATGATCATCAGATCGTAGGCTTTAGGCATCTCTTTTTTACGCATTCGGCTGATAGGGCCAATATAGCGTAAATTCAAATCATTTGTTTTTAGATGTCCTAAATCACCTGTTAGATTTATGGTTTCATTGGTATCTGGAATCCAGCATTCGGCGTACTTCTTAATAATATGTTGGTGAAATTTACTGGTAAACCAAGTGGTGTTTCCGGTCATGACGTTTAATTGATGTGTCATGAAGATCGAGGGGATTTTTTTGCTAAAAACACCCAAGCGATTGTCGGAAATAATACCGTCAATACCGTGCTTTTTAATCCAACCGTTTACCATTTTTTTCTCGTCTACTATAGCCGCGATCATTTTAGGTAGGTTTTTGATCAACTTCCATTTGAAATTTTTGCCATTTTTAGCATATTCAATATGATAAGAAGGTAATTCCAGTGTTTGAATATAAGGGAATTCTTTTCGCAATAACGCCAGAGCAATTCCGTCTGAAGCTATGATAGGGATATAGTTGTTTTCCTGAAGTGCTTTAATGATAGGGATGCATCTTGTCGCGTGACCTAGTCCCCAATTTAGTGGAGCAATTAAAATAGTTTTGTTTGCTGAATATTCAATGCTCATAGTTTGCTGTTTTATAGAAACTAAGATAAAGAAATAAGGTTTTTGTATGATTTCTGCTGTATTACTAAATTATTAACTCTAAGTGCTAGTTAGGGTTTTGAAAGCAGTGAGTAGTGGATAGGATATGGTATTTGCAGGCTTATTGACCCTTGGTTGGATTTTTTACAAAAAAAAAGGACTAGTTATCTAGTCCTTTGTCTTTTGTATGCAGTAGGCTTACGTTTATTCTTTTATATAGGTCTTGTTACCGTTGGAATTAATGTAATATTTGCCTCCTCTAGGACCTGTATATACTTTTTTACCATTGTATTCACCAGTAATCTTATCGGCTACTTTTGGCGCTTTTTCACTAGTCTCTTGTAGTTTTTTAGTGGTTTTGGTTTTGGCGGCAGTAGCGTCTTTTTTTACTGCTTTTGCAGTGGCGGTAGCTTTGTCAGCGGTTTTGTCTGCTTTGGCTTTAGTACTTTCTGCTTTGTCTACTGTTTTACTTGCTTTGGCTTTAGTGCTTTCTGCTTTGTCAGAAACTTTTTTTGAAGTCTTAGTCGTTTCGGATTTTGCTGCAGCTGTTTCTTTAGCAGCTTTAGCTTTAGCAGCTTTGGTGGCTTTAGCCGTTTCCGTTTTTGCTTTAGCGGTTTCTTTAGTAGTTTTAGCTTTTACTTCTTTTGTAGTTTCTTTAGCTTCCTTTGCGGCTTTAGCAGCTTTGGCAGCCGATTTTTTAGCAGCAGCAGTTGTTTTAGTTTTTGCTGTTGTAGTTGTTTCTTGCGCATAGAAGTTATGGGACAGAATAACTATAAAACAGAGCAACAATAATTTTTTCATAATCTTAGAGGTTTAAATTTCAATTAAAATTAATGAATTTATTATAATGTTATTCATAAATAATTAAAATTATTTACGATGATGAGTATTTTTTGTGTGAATTATGGAGTGGTGTTAAAAGGAAAGCGGATAAGGATAGAGTGTAAAAAAAAGCCTCACTTATGTCGTGAGGCTTTAGAATAGGTTGAATTGATAATTAACTTTTTTGTATACAATTAATTTATTTCTTTGGTCACGATTTGCATCGTTTCTCTACTGACTTGTTTTAGTAAAACGACTTTGTTTTCTTCAACGGTATGAGCGGCTTGTTCTGTAAAGTGACGAATGGTATATAAGGTTACATTTTCACTGTAATCTACTTTGAATTTTTTGGATAGTATGGCGTTTAATTCTGTAAAGTTTTCAAATTTATCTTCAACGCATACAGAAAAACTAATCGCAGAGTTCTGGATCAAGTTTACTTTTATTTTGAATTCGTGAAACAAAGCGAAAATCTCGCTGATGTTTTCTTCCATGATAAAGGAGAAATCAATAGAAGATAGAGAAATTAAAAGTTGGTTTCTTTTGACAATAAAACAAGGGTATTGTGGTTCCAGATCAACACCTTTAGAAACACAGGTTCCTTTTAATAATGGGTTGATAAAAGATTTTACATATAAAGGAATTTCTTTTTTCTGTAGAGGTTGTAGTGTTTTTGGGTGGATAACCGTAGCACCATAGAAAGCCAATTCAATCGCTTCACGATACGAGATTTGGTTTAATAAACTAGCGTTTTCAAAATAACGTGGATCTGCATTCATCACCCCTGGAACGTCTTTCCAGATCGTTACACTTTCAGCATTTAGACAATAAGCAAAAATCCCTGCCGTATAATCAGAACCTTCACGACCTAAAGTGGTGGTAAAATTGTTTTCGTCCGCACCTAAGAAACCTTGAGTTATGTTTAAGATTTTGCGTTTTACATTTTTGCTAATGTTTTGTTGAGTCGTTTCCCAGTCCACTTCGGCATCTCTGTAATTAGCATTGGTTTTGATGAAATTACGAACATCAAGCCATTGTGTTTGTATGCCCATGAAGTTCATGAAGTGACTTAGAATCGTAGTGGAAATCAATTCTCCAAAACTCACAATCTGATCGTATACAAAATTGTAGTTGGGTGATTTGTTATGCGCTAAGAAATATTCTAATTCAGAAAAAAGTGCTGTTACTGCGGTGAAAACAGCATGTTTGTCATCCTCAAATAAATCCAATAAGATTTGATTGTGGTATTTTTTTATTTCTTGTACTGATGAATTTAACTCGCTTGATTTGTCAAAATAGTTCTTGATCACAACCTCAAGAGCATTGGTTGTTTTTCCCATAGCGGAAACCACTAAAATTACATCTTCATATCCTACCTTTTGTAAAAGGTCGTATACATTTTTTATTCCCTCAGCATCTTTTACTGATGCACCACCAAATTTAAATACTCTCATTTTATTTATGCTATTATTTTATAAGGTCAAATTGGTATAAAATCCCATTACAGGGTTTTATGCAGACGTTCAGTTAGGCTTATTACTCATTGGGGGGTAAGCTACTTGAAACGTCTTGTTTATTTGACTAAAGTTACGTTGCTGTGTTTTGTTTATTGTCAAAGAGGATTATCAAGTATTAGGGTTTTTTAAATTTGTTGTCCCTAATGGTTGAATTGTTTTTTATAACCGCTCTAAAAACGAATTAATGCCTGTTTGGTCCATTTGAACTACTTGCCATCCGTCAAGGATTTTAGCGCCTGAATTCTCATAGAATTTTACTGCTGGCGTATTCCAGTCTAAAACATTCCATTCTATTCTTCGGACTTGGTCTCTCTTGCCTTGCTTCATGATTTCGGCATATAAGGCAGATCCTACTCCAGTACCACGCATTTTTTCTTTGACAATCAAGTCTTCCAAATGTATGGTTTTTCCTTTCCAAGTAGAGTAGCGGTAATAATATAAAGCAAGCCCCACAATTTCCTTTGTTTGTTCGCTTTGGTTCGAGTGATCTTCAATTTCTGCAACAAAAACATGAAATAAAGGTTTGTCTCCAAATCCATCACGCACTAGGTCTGCTACCGTTATCACTACTGCATCTGGTTCTTTTTCGAATATCGCCAGTTCCTGTATCAATTCTAAAACCGATTGCATGTCTTCAGGGGTCCCTTTTCTAATATTCATATATTCTAATTATTAGCTAGTTATTGGTGGAAAAAGCATTTTTAATTCGATGAATTTATCCTTTTAATTAGCAAATATACAATAGTGGCAAACTAACAAAATAATTTTTAAATCATTCTCACAAAAAAAGCGATATTTGTGACTTAAAATTAAAACTACAACGAAATAGTAATGGAAGAACGCAATAAAACACTAGGAGAGTTTATTATTGAGAATCAAAAAGCATTTCAGTATTCGTCGGGAGAGCTTTCCCGAATTATTAATTCTATACGTTTGGCTGCCAAGGTGGTCAACTATAAAGTAAACAAAGCGGGTTTAGTGGATATTATTGGCGCTGCAGGCGAACAAAATATTCAAGGAGAAGATCAGCAAAAATTAGATGTGTATGCCAACGAAGTATTTATTCAGACGTTAATTAACCGTGAGATTGTCTGTGGAATAGCTTCGGAAGAAAACGACGATTTTATTACTGTTCAGGGGAGCGACAACAGTCATAATAATAAGTACGTGATCTTGATGGATCCTCTTGATGGATCCTCTAATATTGATGTGAACGTTTCGGTAGGTACTATTTTTTCGGTATTCAGAAGGGTTACCCCGATTGGGACGCCAGTGACGAGCGAGGATTTTTTACAACCCGGAATCAATCAAGTCGCTGCAGGTTATGTGATTTATGGTACCTCGACTATGTTGGTTTATACCACAGGACATGGAGTGAATGGTTTTACTTTGAATCCAGCCATTGGTACTTTTTACCTTTCGCATCCGAATATGAAGTTTCCAACGAGTGGAAATATTTATTCTGTAAACGAGGGGAATTATGTTCATTTTCCACAAGGAGTCAAAAATTACATTAAATATTGTCAGCGTGAAGAAGAAGATAGACCATATACCTCAAGGTATATTGGAAGTCTAGTCGCTGATTTTCATCGTAACATGATTAAGGGAGGGATTTATTTGTATCCAACGAGTTCAAAAGCCCCGAAAGGGAAGTTGCGTTTGTTGTATGAATGTAATCCAATGGCCTTTATAGCCGAACAAGCAGGAGGAAAAGCGACAGATGGTTTTGGAAGAATTATGGAAATTCAACCAACAGAATTGCATGAGCGGGTTCCTTTTTTCTGCGGCAGTCTCAATATGGTAGAAAAAGCTGAGGAGTTTATGGCTGAGGCGAAGTAATAAAATAAAACCCGATAGCTTTTTTTTGGCTATCGGGTTTTATATTTAGTTTCCATCTTCATCGTTAAGGTTCGTCTCAACTTAATTTAGAGACGACAATTGAAATGGGAATGCTATTTATGCATATGTTGCATTTCGTAAATAAAAGTATCTAAATCTACTTTTTTGTCCACTAAGGATAACGCTTTTGCAATGATGTAATTTACATTACTTGGTGTAAAGCCTAGAGCAACACCTAGTTTTCTTAACATTACTTCCTGTTGGTCTTCCAAATGGTGGTCAACATGCACCATTCTGGTTAAGTCGAATAAACGCTCAAGACGTTGAACATGTAAGTAAGGAGGGTTGATTGGGTATTTTAAAGGATCGCTTAGGATTTCTTCGTATTCAGCTTCTGAAATTTCTAAACGATTAGCTAATTTATCTAAGAAAGCCTGTTCTTCAGGATGTAGTGCTCCCTCTGCAAATGCTACGCGAACAATTGCTGAAAAGTGACCTTTATTTCTTTGTTTAAATTCGCTATCAAATAAATCTGAAAATGACATAATTATATAGTTTTTTGTCTTACAAATATAATTCTTATTTTAATTCATTAATTTTAATTTTCTCATAAAATTTAACTTATTTTTATTCCGTGATTTGAGGTTTGATTTCTAGAATTTTCAAAATAAGTCGTAAGTTTACACCCCCTAATCAATTAATAGTATTACCCCTATGTCAGAGTTTTGGATTTATTTTCAAATAGGATTAAAGCATGTTTTAGATATCAACGCTTACGATCATGTCCTTTTTTTAATTGCGTTAACCATTCCTTATTTGTTTAAAGATTGGAAGCGTATTTTACTTTTGGTTTCCGTTTTTACTATTGGCCATACGTTGGCTTTAGTGTTATCCGTTTTTGGAATTATTGCAGTGAAAGTGAATATAGTGGAGTTTCTAATTCCTATTACAATCTTAATTACAGCATTTTTTCATCTGTTTACGGCCGGAAAAACCTCTAAGAATGAAGGTGTGAATTTGATCTTTTTTGTGACTTTGTTCTTTGGAATTATTCACGGTCTTGGATTCTCTAATTATTTTAAGACTATTTTAGGAGGGACAGCAACTTCAAAATTATTACCTTTAGGGGAATTCGCTTTGGGAATTGAAGCAGCACAACTAGTAGTGGTGTTTGTGGTTTTGGTATTGTCTTATATTGTGCAAACCGTATTTCGTTTTTCTAAACGTGATTGGGCACTTGTAATGTCGGCTTTTGTTATTGGAGTTGTCTTGCCAATGATAGTAGAAAGCCCAATTTGGAACAGATAAAATAAATGGAAGTAAAAAAATTAAATAAATACGATAAAGCGTATTTAAGAATAGCAAAAGAATGGGGTTCGCTCTCTTATTGCAAACGAAAACAAGTTGGGGCTATTATCGTAAAAGATCGGATGATTATTTCCGATGGATACAATGGTACACCCTCAGGATTTGAAAACTGTTGTGAAGATGAAGAAGGGTTGACCCGTTGGGATGTGTTACATGCAGAGGCTAATGCTATTTTAAAAGTGGCCCGATCAACACAATCTTGTGAAGGAGCCACTTTATATATTACACTTTCGCCTTGTAAGGAATGTAGCAAATTAATACATCAATCTGGAATTAAAAGAGTGGTGTATCACAATGGCTACCGTGATGATTCAGGAATTCAATTTTTAATAAAAGCAGGTGTAGAAGTCGAGCATATTCCTGTTTTAGAAGAGTAAATGAAATTTAATTCAAAATATCTACCCCTTGTTATAGCAGCAGCACTTGCTCTTGGCACCGTACTCGGAAGTATGATCAATACTCCTGTTGAGGACACTTTGTTGGCTAAAAACTATTCCAAAACAAAATTGAATAAACTGATTGATTTTATCAATACAGAATATGTAGATAGTGTGAATACCGATTCGATTGTCAACTTAACAGTCGATAATATCTTGTCCAAATTAGATCCGCATTCTGTTTATATACCGCCAAGCGAACAAGTGGAAGTGGCCCAAAGTATGAAAGGTGATTTTGTGGGTATTGGTATTAATTTTTATATGTATAAGGATTCTGTTGCCATTATAAAACCTGTTGAAAACGGCCCTTCAGCCAAAGCAGGGATTAGATCGGGAGATCGTATTTTATTTGCCGGAAAAACGAAGTTATTTGGTAGAAAATTGCCTTCGGACAGTTTGTTCTCTAGATTAAAAGGGATCAAAGGTTCTGAAATTGAATTGACTGTTTTTAGAAAGTCAGAACAAAAGAAGCTTAAGTTTAAGGTAAAAAGAGATGTTATACCGATCAAAAGTGTGGATGCGTCTTTATTGCTGGGAAATAAAATAGGCTATATTAAAATAAACCGTTTTGCTGAAACAACCTTTGGTGAGTTCAAAGCAGGTTTAGCCCGACTGAAACAAAATGGAATAGAATCCCTGGTAATTGATCTTCGTGATAATGGAGGAGGTTATATGGAAGAGGCAGTGGAAATTGCTGATGAATTTTTGAAAGACAAACAGTTGATCGTTTTTACTAAAAATAAAAATGGCACAACTGAGAAAACATACGCGACCAAAGCAGGAAGTTTTGAGACGGGAAAAGTATATGTTTTAATTAATGAAAATAGTGCTTCGGCCAGTGAAATTCTAGCGGGTGCCCTTCAAGATAATGATCGTGGAATCATTGTTGGACGTCGCTCTTTTGGAAAAGGCTTGGTGCAACGCGAAATGGATTTTAATGATGGATCGGCAGTGCGATTGACTGTGGCGAGGTATTATACCCCTACAGGTAGATCTATTCAGAAACCCTATAAGAAAGGAATTGAAGCCTATTTTAAAGAATCTGAATCACGAGTGAGATCAGGAGAATTGTACGCTAAAGACAGTATAAAAGTGGCGGATTCCTTGAGGTTTAAAACGCCAAAAGGCAAAATTGTTTACGGTGGTGGTGGTATTGTTCCCGATGTTTTTGTGCCTATGGAGGCAGAGCACGGAAATGAAAATGTGGCCTATTTGTTGCAAACCGGAATTGTGGGACATTTTGTTTTTGAAGCATTAGATAAAAATAGAAATGCTTTTGCCGGACTTCATTTTAATGAATTTTTGGCCAAGATGAAAAACTCGGATGTTTACTTCAAACAGTTCAAAGCGTATATACTACTAACGGGTCTAGACTTGAAATTAGATCCAACCAAAGCCTTGGTGAATCGATATATCACAGCAGAGTTTGCTAGACAATTGTATGGTGAACTGTATTATTATGATGTGATGTTGAAAGAAGATGCGATGATTAAGGCGGTACTACATCCGAAAAAATAAGGCCTAATTACTTGTTCTGGGGCAAGACAGTTAAGGTAAGTTGTTTAAAATTAAAGAAGAAACAATTTACGATTGAGTTAAAAAACAACAACTATACTTTGTGAAAAGCTAATGGTTTAGAGAACTGTTGTGTAAGACTAGCGAATGCTGTCGTGCGCATGAGTTTGTATGCCGTTATTCCACAATGTAAGGATGTCTGTGGCAACAGCAGCACCGCTTCCAGCGGCAATGGCTAGTTGGCTTCTCCAGCCTGCTAAGGTGCCAATTGCATAGATGCCGTCCGTAACTTTATGGTCGTTGTTTTTAAGTTGGATTCTCTGTTTTTCAGGAAGTGCTTTTTGATGTGGCTCAATATAGTGCATGAGGCCTTCAATGGCAAAGGTGTTGGCTGAGCCAATTCCGATGACAATACTTTTGGTTTTGTAAGTATTTTTGTTGGTCACTACAGTGAATGCAGGATAGGTCCCCTCAATTTTGACTACTTTTTCATCTGGGATTTGAGAAACATGTGGATAGTTGGCGCTTAAATGTTGCGTACTTTCTGTTAATAAATCAGCGCCTAAGGTACCTGGGGTTATGCCATAAGCATTGTAGAAAATTGCATCCTGTAGGGAAGAACTCTTTTGATGTGTGATGATGCCGATTTTTTTGTCGGTAACAAAAGCTTTGTTTTTGGCGGAACCTAATACGAGGGCGCAAGACATACTCGAAACGCCTCCTCCAATAAGTAAAACGTCAAACATGTTTATCTACCGTTTGTTTTTTCTTCGATTCTTTTAGAGATTCTGAAGATTAAAAGAATTAAAACGGCGCAAAATGAAGCTGCGATTCCAATAAAAGCGACTACACTATCCCCTTGGAAAGGATTTTTGAAGTCTAGCAACGTGATATTAAAAACAATTAAAGCTAATGCTAAAAGCACTAAGATTGAAGTGAAGATTTTCATATTGATTGTTTGTTTGTCTAAAATTATAAAATAAAGCTTTTTGGTTCGGATGCCACCGGGCTCTAGTCTTGGAATTTTATGGTGTAAAAATATAAAAATATCCGTTAGACGAACAAACCTTTAACATTAGCAGCGAATAATTTAACAGCAATCGCCAAAAGGATCACGCCAAAGGTCTTGCGGACAACTCCTAGTCCGTTTTCTCCTAATAAATTTTCGATTTTTTTAGAGGATTTCAGGACGATATAGACCAAGATGATGTTCAATACAATGGCGATAATGATATTAATGGTGTGAAATTGCGAGCGTAATGAAAGTAAAGTAGTCATGGTTCCTGCTCCTGCGATTAAGGGAAAGGCTAAAGGAACAATAGAAGCGGATCCTGGTTCTTCATCACGGTAGATGCGAATACCTAAAATCATTTCTAGGGCTAAAAAAAACAAAACGAAGGAACCGGCAACGGCAAAAGAATGGACATCAATACCTATGATGCTGAGTAATCCTTCTCCAACAAAAAGAAAAACGATCATGATAATACCCGCAACTAGAGATGCTTTTTCGGATTCTATGTGGCCCACTTTTGCTCTTAAGTTGACAATAATGGGAATAGAGCCTACAATATCAATTACAGCAAAAAGCACCATTCCGACAGTAATGATTTCTTTTAAGTCGATTTCTAGCATAATTATTATCTTTTAGTGAATACTGGGTGTAAAAACTGTTTTTTATGAGGCAAAATTACGTTTATTTTTTCATTTTGAAAATTTCAGCCTCAATAATCGAACAAGGAGTTTTTTTTGTTTGCTTGAGCGGATGTCCCTGATGTGTAATAAATGTTAAAAATCGTAAACTACTGATTATCAATTATTAAATTTGTTGGTAATTTTAAAAGGGATGATTATGAAAAAGATGGGGTTTGTTGTAGTGCTTTTGGGATTGTTGTTTTCATTCAATAGTTCGCAAGCTCAAATTTGGCAGCAGGTTAAAAAAGCGGCTGAGAAAAAAGCTTTAGAGAAAGCTTCAAAGGGTAGTCAAAACGATGTGGATCCAACGGCTGATCAAAAAAGCAGTATGGAAACGGCGATTTTGAGTTATGGTAAGAATAAAGTGGATCCATCTGTTGTTCCTAGTTCCTATGGTTTTAGCTGGAAATATGTAATGGAAATTAAGAGCAATGAGGGGAAGGCGATGCATGCGGATTATCTTTTAGAGCCTAATGCCTCTTATTTTGCATTTAATATGGATCAAGGGGAAGGGAAAAGTATGTTGATGATCATGGATGCGAAAAACAATATTACGGTTACTTGTTTTGGTAGTGGCAACGAAAAAATGGCTTCGGCTGCTAAAATGCTTGATTATTCGAAAATGGCCCAAAAGGAGAGTGAAAAGTCTAAATTTACTTTTAAGGCTTTACCTAATAAAACCTTTTTAGGGTATAATTGTAAAGGGATGCAGCTCACCAGTGAGGAGTATGATATTGTTTTTTATTATACTAATGAGGCAAAGGTGAGTTTTGGAGATCAGTTTAGGAATCAGAAAAATTGGAAAATGCCTGATGCATTGGCCAATTATTTTAAACCGGAGGATAAAAGTTTATTGATGGATATGACGATGAGGGACTTGAAAAATAAAGGGAAAGTGACCACTATGAAGTGTGTTAGTCTAGAAAAAAGTGCTTATGAGTTTCGTAAAGCGGATTATAAATTTATGTAGGTAAGTTGGTGTTAATGTGTTAATCAATCTTCTTTGAGAATTAATATGGAGCAGTGGTTTTTATTTCTTGAATCTTTGGTTACCTTTGCAAAATGTTTCAACTAGGTAAAACCATTATTTCAGAGGATATTCTTGAAAAAGAATTTGTGTGCAACTTGTCAGCTTGTAAAGGAGCTTGCTGTGTCGATGGAGACGCAGGAGCGCCATTGAGCGAAGCTGAAACTAAAATATTGGAAGATATTTATCCAAAAGTGAAACCTTTCTTGCGAAAGGAAGGAATTGCGGCCATTGAGGCGCAAGGAACTTGGGTGAAAGGAACTGATGGTGATCTTGAAACACCGTTAATCGATAACAAAGATTGCGCTTATGTCATTTTTGATGGCAAAACAGCACTTTGTGGAATCGAGCAAGCCTATAATCAAGGAATAGTAGATTGGAAGAAACCAGTTTCTTGTCATTTATATCCTATTCGAGTAAAAGATTTTACAGAGTTTGCTGCGGTGAATTACGATAAATGGGAAATTTGTGATGATGCCTGTTCTTTAGGTAAAGAATTGGAAGTTCCCGTTTATAAATTTGTGAAAGAAGCCCTGATTCGTCGCTTTGGCGAAGACTGGTATTTAGAGCTTGAAAAAGTAGCAGAAGAGCTAAAAAAATCTTAAAAATTCGGTAGCCATTACTGGCACTACGAAGTACTTCAATTTGGATCCCAATAAACAAAAAGTGAGATCAAATTTTTTTGAAAAAACATTTGAAATTTTCTTGCTTTTTAAAGTAAAAAGTCTATATTTTACGGCACCTAAAGGTGTAAATAGCGTTATTAATTAACTCATTTACAATTATTTAATTTCATTGTTGTGAATTTGCTGTTTTTCTACCGTTGTTAAAAACTACGGTGGATTGTGAATAAGTTTGGCTTTTATTTTTGGCAACAAATGACAATCTTTGTAATCATACTGAATGAATAAAAATTCAATACAAAAATTAAATAAAACAGCAATGTCACAAGTCGAACCAATATTACAAGAAAATAAAAATCGTTTCGTTATTTTTCCGATCAAACATCATGATATTTGGGAATGGTATAAGAAAATGGAGGCTAGTTTTTGGACTGCTGAAGAGATCGATTTACATCAAGATTTGACAGATTGGAACAATAAATTAAGTGAAGAGGAAAGATACTTCATCAAGCATATTTTGGCTTTCTTCGCTGCATCTGATGGAATCGTAAATGAAAACCTAGCAGAGAACTTTGTAAACGAAGTTCAATATGCAGAGGCGAAGTTTTTCTACGGCTTTCAGATTATGATGGAAAATATCCATAGTGAGACCTATTCTTTGTTAATTGATACCTATGTAAAGGATGAAGCAGAAAAAGCAGAATTATTCAATGCTTTAGAAGTTTTTCCAGCCATTAAGAAAAAAGCGGATTGGGCATTAAAATGGATTGATTCTGATTCATTTGCAGAAAGACTTATTGCTTTTGCTGCTGTGGAAGGAATTTTCTTTTCAGGTGCTTTCTGTTCTATTTATTGGTTGAAGAAACGTGGTTTAATGCCAGGTTTGACTTTCTCTAATGAATTGATTTCTCGTGACGAGGGTGTTCACTGTGATTTCGCAGTACACTTGCACAATCATCACTTGATTAATAAAGTACCAAAAGACAGGATTAAAGAAATCATTGTGGATGCTTTAGATATAGAAAGAGAATTTGTTACCGAATCTCTTCCAGTGAGTTTAATTGGTATGAACGCCGTGTTAATGACGCAATACCTAGAATTTGTAGCTGATAGATTATTAGTAGAATTAGGTTGTGAGCGCGTGTATGGTTCAGCGAATCCTTTTGATTTCATGGACATGATTTCGCTTCAAGGAAAAACGAACTTCTTTGAAAAACGAGTTGCTGAGTATCAAAAATCAGGTGTGATGAATACCGATAGCGATGCCCAAAAAATCTCGTTTGACGCTGATTTTTAAATCCTAATAACAAGTTTAGTGTACTCAGAAGAGCTGCTGAGCGTGAAAAGGTAAAAACAAGATCTTTTTTTGAAATTGAATCGCTTTCCCAAATCGCTGGTTCAATGATGATTTTCGATTTATCAGCTTTTTAGCTGGAAAAGAGAGCACTATGAGGATCCTACAGTTCTCATGGAAATAATATAAAAACACACAATGTTGAAGTGCTGGAGTTTGTTTTTCAGTGTTTTTCATTTTATCAATAATTAAATAGAGTAAACTTATGTATGTAGTAAAAAGAGATGGCCACAAAGAGCCCGTAATGTTTGATAAGATTACAGAAAGAATTAAAAAACTATGTTACGGTTTGAATGAACTTGTAGATCCTGTTAAGGTAGCTATGCGTGTTATCGAAGGATTGTATGATGGGGTTTCTACTTCTGAACTAGATAATCTTGCAGCAGAAACGGCGGCATCTATGACAATTGCGCATCCAGATTATGCTCAATTGGCAGCGCGTGTGGCAATTTCAAATTTACACTCTAATACAAAAAAATCGTTCTCAGAGACGATGAAAGATATGTATTACTACGTAAATCCAAGAAATGGTCAAGACGCACCATTGCTTTCGGATGAAGTATTTAATGTTATTCAAGAAAACTCTGCTTTCTTGGATTCGCATATTATCTATACAAGAGATTTTAATTACGATTACTTTGGTTTTAAAACATTAGAGCGTTCGTACTTGCTTAAAATAAATGGTAAAATCGTAGAAAGACCACAACATATGTTGATGCGTGTTTCTGTTGGTATTCACTTGGATGATTTAAAATCGGTAATTGAGACTTATGACTTAATGTCTAAAAAGTTCTTTACCCATGCAACTCCAACATTATTCAATGCTGGGACGCCAAAGCCACAAATGTCTTCTTGTTTCCTTTTGGCTATGCAAGACGATAGTATTGATGGTATTTATGATACGTTAAAACAAACGGCTAAAATCTCGCAATCAGCGGGAGGAATTGGTCTATCTATTCATAACGTTCGTGCTACTGGTTCTTATATTCGTGGTACAAACGGAACTTCAAATGGGATTGTTCCTATGTTGAGAGTGTTCAACGATACAGCTCGTTATGTAGATCAAGGTGGAGGAAAACGTAAAGGAAGTTTTGCTATTTATATTGAAACTTGGCATGCTGATATCTTTGATTTCTTAGATTTAAAGAAAAATACAGGTAAAGAAGAAATGCGTGCGAGAGATTTATTCTTCGCTATGTGGACTTCCGATTTATTCATGAGACGTGTTCAGGAAGATGCTAGTTGGACTTTAATGTGTCCAAACGAATGTCCTGGATTATATGACGTTTATGGTGAAGAATTCGAGACGATGTATCTAGATTATGAATTTAGAGGAAAAGGAAGAAAAACGATTCGTGCACGTGAATTATGGGAGAAAATCCTAGAGTCACAAATCGAAACGGGGACGCCTTATATGTTGTATAAAGATGCAGCCAACCGTAAATCAAATCACAAGAATTTAGGAACGATTCGTTCTTCAAACTTGTGTACAGAGATTATGGAGTTTACTTCTAAAGATGAAATCGCAGTTTGTAACTTAGCGTCTATTTCGTTACCAATGTTTATTGATAACGGAAAATTCGATCACGAAGCCTTGTACAATGTAACCAAGCGTGTAACACGTAACTTGAACAAAGTAATCGACAGAAACTATTACCCAGTAAAAGAGGCTGAAAATTCAAACATGCGCCACCGTCCAGTAGGCTTAGGAGTGCAAGGTTTGGCTGATGCTTTTATTATGTTGCGTATGCCCTTTACAAGTGATGCAGCTAAAGCATTGAACCAAGAGATTTTCGAAACCTTATACTTCGCAGCAGTAACCGCTTCTATGGAAATGGCTAAAGAAGAAGGGCCATACTCTACATTTGAAGGATCTCCAATGTCTAAGGGAGAATTCCAATACAATATGTGGGGATTACAAGATGAGGAATTATCAGGACGTTGGGACTGGGCATCTTTGAGAAAAGAAGTAATGGAGCACGGTGTGCGTAACTCCTTATTAGTAGCGCCAATGCCAACGGCTTCGACTTCACAAATTTTAGGAAACAACGAAGCTTTCGAGCCGTATACATCAAATATTTACACCCGTCGTGTATTGTCTGGAGAGTTCATCGTAGTAAACAAACATTTACTTCATGACTTAGTAGATAGAGGTTTATGGAATGAGACTTTGAAACAAGAAATCATGCGTCATAATGGATCAGTTCAAAATATTGAGGTGATTCCACAAGACTTGAAAGAGTTGTACAAGACAGTTTGGGAAATGTCTATGAAAGACATTATCGATATGTCACGTCAAAGAGGATACTTCATTGATCAATCACAATCGTTGAACTTGTTTATGCAAGATGCTAACTATTCTAAGTTAACTTCAATGCACTTCTATGCTTGGCAATCAGGTTTGAAAACAGGAATGTATTACTTAAGAACAAAATCAGCTGTTGATGCGATTAAATTCACATTAAACAATGATAAAAAAGAGGAAGGTGTACCAGCGACAGCTGTATTAGAAGAAGCAGAGCCAATCAGTGTAGAGGATTACAAAGCAATGTTGCTTAAAGCACAAGCTGGAGATCCTGAAGATTGTGAAATGTGTGGATCTTAATATCTTTTTTAATAATGAAGATGCAGAGCCTAATGTAGATTCTTTAATTAAGATTTCGTTAGAGTTAATAAACTTTAGAGCATAATGATCCTAGATCAATTTTATAAGCAGCTATTTTACGATAGCTGCTTTTTTGTTTTAACAATATCTACAAAAGATGCCCGTTTAAAATAGTACTAAGACTTAGTTGTTAAGCGTTTTGAAATCCTCGAATTAAACCTTTGAAAAAAAGGCTAGTCTTATTGTGATAATTTCTGAATTATGAAAAAAAGCAATGTTTGGTCCTTACGATTGGGTTTTTCTGGGAAAGAAGCCAAGAAAATAGAGCAGCTAGGATTGGAGAAGTTTCTACAATATTCCTATAATTCTCCATTTGATAAACAACTTCCTGCTTTTTTAGAGGATGATCCCAAGACTCTTCTTGAGCTCAAAACAGTGCGAGAATCCATAAAAAGCGCGGATTCTGAAACTAAAAAGAAGTTGCTAAAGAAAGAAATCTATTCCGCTGTTGAATTAAAAAAATGGTGGATTTCAAAAATGCGTAATGATGAATTTCCATTACGCGAAAACATGGTTTGTTTTTGGCACAATCATTTTGTTTCTACTTCTCAAAAAGTAAAAGTCAATTATTGGATTTATCAACACAATATGATTCTGCGTGAACATGCTTTCGGAAATTTCAAAGAACTGACCAAGCAAATTGTGAAATCCAATGCAATGGTGAAGTATTTAGACAATGTTGATAATAGAAAAGGCAAATACAACGAAAATCTAAGCCGTGAATTATTGGAATTATTTACTATCGGGATTGGGAATTATTCTGAAAGCGATATCAAAAACGGAGCAAGAGCTTTAGCGGGATTAAATTATGGAAATGAGGGCGCAGTTTATAGGCGCTTTGCAGAAGATGATACCGATAAAACGTATTTCGGTAAAACGGGAAATTGGAAAGTAGATGATCTTGTCGATATTATTTTTCAGCAGAAAGAAATACCGTATTTAATTACCAAAAAAATTCTCAAATGGTTTATTTATGATAATCCATCAGAGAAAGCTGTGACCTATTATGGTGATTATTTTAGAAAAGTAAATTTTGAAATCGCACCGCTGCTAACTAAAATTTTCACGGAAGAATATGCTAAAGATGTTTCGGGAACAAAAATAAAAGATCCATTGGTTTATGTTTTACAACTATTACATGAATTGCATATAGATGATCTTGAAGATGGGATGGTACTGTTTTTTCTAAAGCAACAAGGAATGGATTTGTACAATCAGGTCAACGTGAAAGGGTGGGACGGCGGAAATTCCTGGTTGACTTCTCAGATTTATTTACAGCGAAATAATACTGCTGATTTGCTTTGTAGCGGAAGGAGTATTAATCGAAAGATTTTCAATACAATGACTTCTGAAACCGAAAAGCCAAAAGCAGAATTGGAGAAAATCGCGGTAAAAATTGATTTTGATCGTGACGGAAATAATAAAATGATTATTAGTGAATTATCGGACAGGTTATTATTCAAAGTAGATAATTCCATGCAGAAAGACATGGAGAATTTACTCAAATATGATTTTGATTCAAAAGAGGTGCATGCCAATTTCGCTGTAATAAGACTCTTTAATTACATGACAAAACTACCCGAATATCAATTAATTTAGAGCGCTACAGTTATGAACAGAAGAAATTTTCTAACGCTTACAGGGACTTTTACAGGTGGAATGCTTGTGCTTCCTGAATTTTTACACGCTTTTGGTTCACAGAATAATTTGGTAATCGGACAGCAATGTATAGTGTTTGTGCAGTTAAACGGTGGCAATGATGGGTTGAATACCTTTATTCCCTATGATAATCCACTGTATTATGATCTTAGGACGAAAATTGCGCTGAATAAAGATGTGGTGGTTGGAAAAAATAAAGGAATGGCGTTTCATCCAGCGCTAAGAGATTTTGCTCAAATGCAACAAAATGGTGATTTAACAGTAATTCAGAACGTAGGTTATCCAGAGCCGGTTCGTTCCCATTTTAGAAGTCAAGAAATTTGGCAAACCGCAACAGACTCCAATAAATATATAAATGAAGGCTGGCTCGGAAGGTATTTGGATTTTCAATGCAAGGATCATCAACCAACAGCAGGCATTAATCTGGATTCTATTGATAATTTGGCTTTAAAAGGAATAGAACCGAATGCTATTACGGTAAAAGACCCCAACCGATTTAAAGTAAAATCGGATCGTGAAGAGAATGTAAGCTTGTCGGATAATCCACAATTGGATTTTGTTCGTAAAATTGCGAATTCTGTTACAGAAGGTTCAGATGAAATCCAGAAAGCCTTGGCGAAATCCAAATCTGAAATTAATTATCCTAAAACAGAATTATCCAAAAATCTGGAATGGATCGGCCGATTGATAAAAGGTAATTTAAATTCAAGAGTGTATTATACTTCTTTAGGGGGATTCGATACACACGACAATCAGCTGGCAATTCACCAAAGGAAATTAACGGACTTGAATGATTCGCTGTATAGTTTTTATCAGGATTTAAAACAAGCTCAGTTGCTTCAAAATGTAACCGTGGTAGTATTTTCGGAATTTGGCAGACGCGTTAGAGATAACGGAAACGGAACAGATCATGGAACCGCTGCGCCAATGTTTATTATTGGAGGAAATAACAAAGGAACTATTCTGGGGAATAATCCAAATTTAGGTGACTTAGATAATGGAGATTTAAAACATGAAATTGATTTTAGAAGTGTTTATGCGTCATTGTTACAACAAAAAATGAATTTTGATTATGCTAAAATAGGAATAAAAAATAGACCAGTTTCTGGTTTGTTTTAGAGATAAGCAGCAGTAAAGAATTCAATTTTTGTTTAAACGTATTTCCAAAAATTAAGTCTAAGGCCAGAAAGAGTAAGATAGAAAAAAATTAATCTTTAATTCATATAAAGCAGTTAGCGAAAGGTAGATGCTTTTGCTTTTTAATTATATTGGCATAGGACTACAAATAAAAGATTAGCAATTTAAGAGGGAGCAGTTGTCTAAAAATCAATTATCTATATCGCATTTTAAGGCCTATTTTTTAACATATCTTACAAAACCGAGGTATTTTGTTAAGAAATCCCTTTTTGTGTCATAAAATGCAATCTTTTTTTTGGTACAGTTAAAATAATTTATACATTCGCAGAGAATTTATTGAAAAACACAAACACAATGTCAACTAACCGTTTTTATTTTAGCAACTCTTTTTATTTCTTCTTTAGTAGAAGTCAGGATTGTGCTATGGTTATTTGAGAATATAAAAAAGACAAATAAAACTAATATACAATCCTGATGCAAATCAGGATTTTTTTTTGAATATATGACAACGAAAATTGCAATACAAGGTATAAAGGGATCTTTCCATCATCAGGTGGTTAAAGAGTATTTTTCTGAGAATGTGGATATTGACGAATGTTTGTCTTTTGAGGAATTAGTCGATAGCCTTCTTGCAGGAAAATCAGATCAGGCCGTTATGGCGATTGAAAATTCGATTGCAGGTCCGATTATTCCGAATTATGCGTTGATTGATAAGAATAATTTACACATAGTGGGTGAGCATTATTTGAGTATTCATCAAAACATGATGGCTTTAAGAGGTCAGAAAATGGAGGATATCACGGAAGTTCATTCGCATCCAATGGCCTTATTACAATGTATGGATTTCTTAAAGAAATATCCAAACATCAAGTTGGTTGAGGATAAAGATACAGCGGAAACGGCGAGAAGAATTCAAGAAAAACAGCTGACCGGAATTGCTGCTATTGCTAGTAAAACGGCTTCTGAAATGTATGATTTGGAAATTCTGGCGCCAGAAATTCAAACGATCAAAAACAATATGACTCGTTTTGTAATCATCAAAAAAGAAAATTCATTTTTGTCGGAAAGCGAAATTAATAGAGCCTCTATCAAGTTTGAATTGGATCATAAAAGAGGAAGTTTAGCAGCGGTTTTGAATGTGATGAGCGACTGCAAACTGAATTTAACTAAAATTCAATCCTTGCCAAAAATTGAAACACCTTGGAAATATTCTTTTTTCGTAGATGTGACGTTTGAGAAATATGAAGATTTTGCAAAAGCGAAATCCTTATTAAATATAATGGCAGAATATTTTAAAGTGTTGGGTGAATATAAGAACACCAAGCCGTAAGAAAGAAATTTCAGTCCCTGATGATATTCAGAAGGACAATGAAGAATAAAACGTTAAAAGAGTAGATATAGAATCATGATTACAACAGCAAAAAGATTAGATACAGTTGAAGAATACTACTTCTCATCCAAATTGAGAGAGGTTCGTCAATTGCAGTCTGAAGGGAAATCAATCATCAATATGGGAATCGGAAGCCCTGATTTGAGTCCGTCCAAAGCAGTAATTGAAGCGGTAGCCGCTGCAATTCTAGAGGAGAACGGGCATGGTTATCAGAGTTATCAAGGATTGCCAGAATTGAGAAAAGCAATGGCTGATTTTTATCAAAATCAATTTGCTGTGGAGTTGAATCCTACTAATGAAATTTTGCCTTTGATGGGTTCCAAAGAAGGAATCATGCATATTTCGTTAGCCTTTTTGAATGAAGGAGATCATGTTTTGATTCCGAATCCAGGTTATCCAACCTATACTTCGGTAACCAATTTGGTAGGAGCGGTTCCAGTGTATTATGATTTGAAAGAAGCCAATGCTTGGGAGCCAGATTTTGAAGCCTTGGAAAAATTAGATCTTTCAAAAGTAAAGATTATGTGGTTGGGTTATCCCCACATGCCTACTGGAGCAAGAGGAAGTTTAGCGTTATTTGAAAAATTGGTTGCTTTTGCTAAAAAACACAACATATTATTGGTTAATGATAATCCATATAGTTTTGTTTTGAATGACAATCCAATGAGTTTGTTACAAGTTGAAGGGGCAAAAGAAGTGGCTTTAGAATTGAATTCACTTAGTAAAACATTCAACATGGCAGGCTGGAGAGTCGGAATGGTTTTAGGAAACCCTGAAATTATCGATGCTGTTTTGAAAGTAAAGAGCAATATGGACAGCGGAATGTTTTATGGCATTCAAAAAGGAGCTATTGCCGCTTTGAATTGTGATCGATCATGGTTCGAAGAGCAGAACAAAATTTACAGACGTCGTCGTGAACTAACCAACCAACTAGCAGAAAAACTAGGTTGTAAAGTGTATGCTGAAGGAGTAGGGCTTTTTGTTTGGGCCAAATTACCGGAAGGAATTGCATCAGCAGAGAAGTTCATTGATGAAATATTATACGAGAAACATATTTTTATCACACCGGGAACCATTTTCGGAAGTAATGGTGAGGGGTATATCCGATTCTCGTTATGTGTGAAAGAAGAAAAAGTACAAGAAGCTATAGATCGATTTTAGCTTCTAATAAAAAAGAAAAATGAAAGTATACGTAATAGGAATAGGGTTAATAGGAGGCTCGATGGTGTTAGATATCAAAACACAGCATCCGAACGCGACTATTTTTGGGATCGATAGTAACGAAAAACATTTGCAGGAAGCAATTGATCTAGGAGTTATCGATCAGGTAGGAAACTTTGAAGATTTGGCCCAGGCTGATTTTGTTATCGTTTCGGTTCCTGTGGATGTAGCGCTGGTGGTTTTACCAAAAGTGCTGGATTTGGTTGGAGATAAAACCATTGTTTTTGAAGTAGGGTCGACTAAAAAGCCAATTTGTGATGCTGTTGCTCAGCATCCTAAAAGAAGAAACTTTATCGCGACACATCCCATTGCAGGAACTGAGTTTTCAGGACCATCGGCAGCGATAAAAGGATTGTTCAAAGGAAAGACTAATATTATTTGTGAAGTAGAAAAAACTACTTTCAAATTGCAGGAAAAAGCCTTGCAGCTTTTTAGTGAAATCGGAATGAGGATTCGTTATATGGATCCGACTTCACACGACAAACACATTGCTTACGTTTCGCATTTGTCGCACATTAGTTCGTTTATGCTCGGAAAAACGGTCATGAACAAGGAAAAAGACGAACAAGATATTTTCGATATGGCGGGAAGTGGTTTTGAAAGTACTGTTCGTTTGGCCAAGAGTTCTCCAGCGATGTGGACACCAATTTTCAAGCAAAACAAAGAACATGTGATTGAAACATTGGAAGAATATATTTCGAATCTTAGCCGATTTAGAGATTTATTAAAAGAAGATAATTATAATGCCATTTTTGAAGAAATGGAAAGTACCAATAGAATTAAAGAGATATTAAACGGATTAACAATTAAAAAATAAAACTAAAAATTAAGATGGAAAATAAGAAAGAAATGAGAAAGTGGTTAGATGATATGAATTTGAATCACCCACTTGTGATAGCTGGACCTTGTAGTGCAGAGACTGAAGATCAAGTATTGAAAATTGCTCATGAATTGAAAGATTCAAAAGTAAGTGTATTCAGAGCAGGTATCTGGAAACCAAGAACACGTCCAGGAGGATTTGAAGGTGTTGGAGAAATTGGATTAAAATGGTTACAAAAAGCCAAAGCGGAAACAGGTTTATTAATGGGAACTGAAGTAGCAACTGCAGCACATTGTAAATTAGCTTTAGAGCATGATATTGACGTTTTATGGGTTGGAGCTCGTACTACTGCAAATCCTTTCGCAGTTCAAGAAATTGCTGATACTTTGAAAGGTACAGATAAAATCGTTTTGGTTAAAAACCCTGTAAACCCAGATTTAGCTTTATGGTTAGGTGGTGTAGAGCGTTTACATATGGCTGGAATTGAGAAATTAGGTGTAATTCATAGAGGTTTCTCTACTTACGAAAAAACAAAATACAGAAACATTCCAGAATGGCAAATTGCAATCGAATTGCAAAATAAATTCCCTGACTTACCATTAATCATCGATCCATCTCACATTACAGGAGATCGTAAAATGATTTTCGAAGTAACGCAAGAGGCTTTAGATTTGAATTACGATGGTATGATTATCGAAACGCATATCGATCCAGACAACGCTTGGAGTGATGCTGCTCAACAAGTAACTCCAGATGTTTTGAAGAAAATCATTAAAGATTTGACGATCAGAAAAACGGATGATACTACAGATGAGTACAGCAATAAAATGACTAAGCTTAGAGCAAACATCGATGTATTAGATGCTAACTTATTAGACTTGTTAGGAAAACGTATGAAAGTAGCTGACGAAATTGGTCAAGTGAAAAAAGACGCAAACGTAGCGATTCTTCAAAATACGCGTTGGAATGAAATCTTAGGTAAAATGATTTTAGAAGGTGAGAAAAAAGGACTTACTGAAGAGTTTGTTTTGAGAATGTTCAAAGCAATTCACCAAGAAAGTATCGGTCACCAAGAAAAAATATTCAATGCCTAATTGAACTGTTTTAAATCTAAACTCCATAACGAATCAAAAGTTATGGAGTTTTTTTGTTTATAGGCAAGTGCAAAAACTTTACACTTTGAAGTTTAAACGAAAAACAATCAATTATCTTTGCAAAGATTTAGGATTTGAATCTAAAATTCTAAAGCAGTTATCTAAAATTAAAAAATGACAGGACTCGTATATAAATCTACAGGAAGTTGGTACACCGTAAAATCTGAAAAAGGCGATTTTATAGAATGCCGTATGAAAGGGAAATTCAGAATGAAAGGGATCAAAAGTACCAATCCGATTGCTGTAGGTGATCTTGTTGATTATGAACTCGAAGAAACTTCGGATACCGTTACGGGAACTATTCATCATATTCACGAGAGAAAGAATTACATCGTGCGTAAGTCGGTTAATTTATCGCATCAGATGCATATTATCGCATCGAATATCGATCGCGTTTTTCTATTGATCACGATCAATAACCCACCAACAACCTTTAATTTTATAGACCGTTTTTTGGTTACAGCTGAAGCTTATGGCATTGAAACCATTTTGGTGTTTAATAAAATAGACACTTTTGATGAGGCTACTTCGGATGAGCAATTGTATATGCAATACGTATACCAACAAATTGGTTACAAATGTCTGCGTGTTTCTTCTACTGAAATGAAAGGAGTAGAGGAGCTAAAAGCAATGATGATTGGTAAAGTAAGTATGTTCTCTGGACATTCAGGTGTAGGGAAATCCACTCTGGTAAACGCCATGGAGCCTTCTTTACATCTTAAAACCAAAACCATTTCTGAAGCCAGTAAACAAGGGCAACATACCACTACTTTTGCTGAAATGTATGATTTGTCATTTGATGCCAAAATCATTGACACACCAGGGATAAAAGGCTTTGGAATTGTGGATATGGAGAAAGAGGAAATCAGTGGTTATTTCCCTGAATTCTTTAGATTGAAAGAACAATGTAAGTTTAATAATTGTTTGCATAAGGAAGAGCCACATTGTGCTATTAAAGCCGCTTTGGAAAGAGATGAAATTGC
Source organism: Flavobacterium sp. OHVDL-2026-0007 (assembly GCF_059882335.1). NCBI lineage: Bacteria > Pseudomonadati > Bacteroidota > Flavobacteriia > Flavobacteriales > Flavobacteriaceae > Flavobacterium > Flavobacterium sp. OHVDL-2026-0007. The sequence continues at coordinate 2,878,496 of NZ_CM187612.1, read as the reverse complement.
TTGGTCTCGTTATAATAGTTATCTTAAAATTCTGGAAGGGGATGATGAAAATTACCGAACCGATATTTATAATGACGATCGTACCGCTAGTGACGAAACCAGAAACAAAGGAAATTAAATGGTAAAGAATACCCAGCTGTATTCCATACCTATCCTATAATTAAGATGCACGGGAGTGCATCTTTTGTTTGAATCGAATTTTTAATCTTTACTTTAAAATATAAAAATGAGAGTAGTGCTTCAAAGAGTTTCTTCAGCATCAGTAATGGTGGAGGGAAATAAAACAGCTGATATTCAAAAAGGCTTGTTGGTTTTGGTCGGAATTGAAGATGCCGATACTCAGGAAGATATTGACTGGTTGGTGGGGAAAATCATCAAAATGCGCATTTTTGCGGATGAAAATCAAGTCATGAACTGCTCGGTTCAGGACATAGATGGCGATATTATCGCAGTGAGTCAGTTTACGCTGCACGCTTCTACAAAAAAGGGAAATCGCCCTTCATACATAAGAGCTGCTAAGCCGGAATTTGCTATTCCGATGTATGAGAATTTCGTAAAAAAATTAGAGATAGACTTTGATAAAAAAGTGCAAACTGGAATATTTGGTGCAGATATGAAAGTTAGTCTGTTAAATGACGGACCAGTAACCATTGTTATGGACAGTAAAAACCGAGAGTAAAAAATCATAAATAAATGTTAATAATTTCTAAAAATAATATACATTTGAAGAAATTACCTACTAATGATAAAGCTCTTTTATGCCCTGACTTTTTTCTTATTTACACAGCTTTCTTCTGCTCAGAAGAGTGAATTAGCGGTATCAAAAATCCCAGATAGTCTTAAGGAGAATGCTAATGCTGTAGTGCGTTTGGATCAAATGGATATAGCCATTACCTCACAACGTAGCATGAACGTCAAAGTACAAAGAATTGTAACGGTTTTTAACGAGGCAGGATTGAACGATATTGATGCTTATCAAGGATACGATAAAGCTATTTCCGTAAAAAATATTGAAGCAGTTGTTTATGATGCTTTAGGTAAGGAAATCAAAAAAATTAAACGTAAAGATTTTAGAGATCAAAGTGCTGTAAGTGGCAGTACACTTTTTTCAGATAATCGTGTAATTTTATTGCAATATACTCCAGTTTCTTATCCTTTTACCATTGTTTACAACAGTGAGATTGAAACCTCCAACACAGCCTTTATACCACAATGGTATTTCTTAGGTGGCTATTTCGTAAGTGTTGAAAAATGCCTACTAAATGTTACTTTTCCTAATAACCTTGGATTTAAAAAGAAAGAATTCCAGTTTGTCGGTTATGATATCCAAAAAACAGTAGATACCGATACACAACTAAGTTATTTGGGGACTGCTATTTTAGCGCGGAAATCCGAAGATTTTAGCCCAGCTCTGAGTAATCTTTTTCCTAGAGTGATGATGGGTTTAGAGAGCTTTCATCTAGAAGGTGTAGATGGAACGGCTAAAACTTGGGAAGCATTCGGTAAATGGTATAATGAGAAAATTCTATCGGGAACTACAGTATTGCCTGATGAAACTAAAGCTAAGATCAAAGCACTGGTAGGTGATGAAAAAGATCCCATTAAAAAAGCGAAAATTATTTATGATTATGTGCAGAAAAAATCGAGGTATGTCAATATCGCTATTGGTATTGGAGGTTGGAAACCGATGCTGGCAGCTGATGTAGATCGATTAGGGTACGGGGACTGTAAAGCGTTAACCAACTATACAAAAGCACTTCTACAGGCAGTTGATGTGCCTTCTTATAATACGATTTTATATGGTGGCCATTACAAAACGGATATTCAGTCTGATTTTGTTTCCATGCAAGGCAATCATATGATATTGGCTATTCCTAACGGTGATAATTTTGCCTGGCTAGAATGTACAAGTCAGGACGACCCGTTTGGTTATCAAGGAACTTTTACAGACGATAGAGATGTTTTAGTGGTGAAACCTGAAGGGGGTATAATTGTTAGAACAACTCTTTATGACGACAATGGGAATTCTCAGAAGGACAAAGGTGTTTACACCATCAATGAAAATGGCGATTTTTCGGGTTCAATTTTCATTACTTCAGAAGGTTCTCAATACAGTGATAAATCATCAATCGAATCTTTTCAACCAACTGAAAAGGAAGCGCATTATAAGAGATATTGGGATAATATCAATAATCTGAAACTGGGCAAAATTATGTTTTCAAACGACAAAGAGAAAATTCGTTTTACAGAAGATGTGCAGCTAAGTGCCGTTAGTTACGCTTCGATTTCTGCTAATAAAATGATTTTTGCTGTAGATGCATTTAATCAAAGCTCAAAAAGTATTAAACGAATCAGGAATAGAAAAAATCCATTTGAAATTCAAAGAGGCTATGTAGATACGGATGAAATTGAAATTAATCTGCCGCCAGGATTTGCTATTGAATTTTTGCCTTCCAATTTTGAATTGAAGGGGAAATTTGGGCAGTACAAGACGGAGATTGTCAAAAGAGATAAAAATAAACTGATCTATAAACGCTCCATGTTTTTAAATAAAGGCAAGTACTCCAATAAAGAATATGATGAATATCGTCTTTTTATGGAGCAAGTGTCTAGAAATGATAACGCCAAAATTGTATTAACCAAGAACTAACCTACCATGAAATCAATTCAACTTTTTAGTCTGTCCCTATTGCTGTTGTTTATTACTCAAGGATCTGCACAGGAATTTAAATTAGGAAAAGTATCCGTTGCGGAACTTGAGCAAAAAATACATCCAAAAGATTCATCGGCGGTTGCTGCCGTTTTATATAAAAAAGGAAAAGCCAGAATCGAATACGAAGTGAACAATGGCTTTGTAACGACAACAGAAGTGGAAATGCGAATCAAAATCTATAAAAAAGAAGGTTATCAATGGGCCAATCAAGAGGTATGGTATTTCAATTATACTGATTTAACTGAAAAAGTGAGTTTTTCGGATGCGGTGACCTATAACCTTGTTGACGGTAAGATTGAAAAAACCAAACTAAAAAGTGAGGGGGTTTTTGATGAAGTGCTTAATAAATTCAGAGGCCAGAAAAAGATTACCATGCCCAACGTGAAGGAAGGGTCGGTGATCGAATTTAAATATGTTATTAGAAGTCCTAGGGCTAGTACGATTAGAGAATGGGATTTTCAAGCCAGCATTCCCGTGAATTATTCCGAGTTTGTGACCTATGTGCCGCAGTATTATGTTTTTAATTCGAGACAGAAAGGGTATATATTTCCTAAGGTTACTACGGAAAAAGCGAATAAAGCGATTATTTATACAAATAAAGAAAGCGTGGCTTTAAGAGGTTTTGGAGGAGGAACTCAAAAAACGTCGGTTGTTCAGGAGAAAGTGGATTATGTAGAAACTCGAACCACTTATTTAGCAGAGAATGTCCCTGCTATTAAAGAGGAATCCTATGTCAATAATATTGATAATTATGTTTCGAGTGTTCAGCATGAGTTGTCCATGACCAATTTCCCTAATTCACCAATGAAGATGTTTTCTACGGATTGGAATGCTGTAGTAAAAACCATTTATGAATATGAAGATTTCGGTCCTGAATTGAATAAAACCGGCTATTTTGAAGAGGATTTGAAAGCCTTGTTAGTAGGGAAGAATACACTTGAAGAAAAAGTATTAGTCATTTTAAATCACGTAAAGTCTAGTGTAAAATGGAATGGTTATACGGGCTATGGTTGTGATAGTGGTGTAAGGAAGGCCTATAAGGAGAAAACAGGAAATATTGCGGATATTAATTTAATGATGACTGCCATGTTGCGTTATGCAGGTTTAACGGCGAATCCGGTTTTATTGAGCACGCGTTCTAATGGAATTGCGTTTTTTCCCAATAGAAATGCTTTCAATTATGTGATTGCTGCTGTTGAGACCCCAGATGGACTTATTCTATTAGATGCGTCAGATAGACTCTCCGTGCCAAACGTCTTGCCTTTACACACGTTAAATTGGTTTGGTCGATTGATTCGAAAAGATGGGACTTCCCAGGAAGTAGGTTTAATGCCGAGTAAGTTGTCAAATGATGTAGTATATCTTAATTATACCGTTGATGCCCAAGGGAAAGTTACCGGAAAAGCAAGAAGACAGTGTACGGATTACAATGCTTTGATCACCAGAAAGAAAATTTTTAGCTTAAAAGAAGAGGAGTATTTAGAGAAATTGGAGAATCAGAATGGTAAAATTGAGATCAGTGATTATACCAAAACCAATGAAAAAGAACTCTTGATGCCTATTACAGAAGCGTACTCCTTTACAGGGAATGGTTTATGTGATGTAATCGGAGGTAAAATATATATTAATCCGATGTTGTTTTTTACAAACGTCAAAAATCCGTTTAAACAAGAGGAAAGGGAGTATCCAGTGGACTTTGGATTTCCTTATTCGGATAAATATGTGATCACATTAAATATTCCAGAGGGTTTTACTGCTGAAGTAGTGCCTCAGCCCGTTATTCTTAAGATGGATGAGGATTTAGGAACTTTTAAGTTTATTTCTGCCCTTCAGGGTAATACTTTGCAAATTAGTATTCAGCATCAGATTAATGCAGCGATTATTTCTTCTGAAAGGTATGAAATGCTCAAAGAGTATTACAAAGGAATGATTGCCAAAGAAACAGAAAAAATTGTTTTGAAAAGAATTTAAGGATGGTAATAAGAATAATGATTATCGCGCTATTCACGCTTTGTTGTGTTTCAAAAAGTAAAGCTCAAAATTATGAGTTAGGTAAAGTGACAGTCAAGGAATTAGAGGAGAGCGTTTATCCAAAGGATACTGCTGCTCCAGCGGCCATTTTGTTTAAAAAAGGGAGGACTTTTTTTACCTACAATAGAAAAAGTGGGTTTGCAGTCAATCACGAGTACGAGTTCAAAATTAAAATTTATAAAAAAGAAGGCTTAGAATGGGCCGATCAAAAAGTGAGATTTTATGTGGGTTATGAAAACCTAAGAGAGGATCGATTGGAATTTTCAAATGCCGTTACCTATAATCTTGAAAATGGATCCGTTGTAAAAACGAAGCTCGAAAATCAAGGCGCTTTTACGAAAAAAGTAAATAAATATTGGGAGGAAAAAATAATAACATTGCCTAATGTAAAAGTGGGTTCTATTATTGAATACAAATATGTTTTAAAGACAGAAGACATTGGGAAGTTGCCTGATTTTGAAACCCAATACAGTATACCAGTACGTTATTTCGAATATAAGACAGAGATTCCAGTGTACTATGTTTATAAACCAGTAGTGGTGGGGAATTTGGCTATAGAGTCAACAGGTAAAGTCACCTTTGGACGACAAAGTTATGAGGATGAGTTTAATGCGACAAAAACCATTGAGTTCGAGCAGTTTAATGCGGTTTATAAAGGAAAAGATATTCCGGCATTACAAGACGAACCTTATGTCAATAATGTGAATAATTATAGGGGATCTATTGAGCATGAATTGGAAGTGATTCGTTATCCGGAACAACCCATTAAAGACTACACCCTTAGCTGGGAAGGCGTAGCGAATTCTATTTTTAAGGAGGAACGCTTTGGTAAAGAATTACATGAGAAAAATTTTTTAGTAGAAGATGTAAAGCGATTAATACTTAATGTTGAATCAAAACGAGAGCGCTTGGATGTCATTTTTAAATTTGTCCAGGAAAAAATGAATTGGAATGAGGTCTATGGTTACTATACAGATAAAGGAGTTGTAAAAGCCTATGCTGATCAAGTAGGAAATGTAGCGGAAATCAATTTTATCTTAATCAATATGCTAAAATTGGCTGGCTTAGAAGTTAATCCGGTTTTGATCAGTACTATTGAAAATGGAATACCTGTCTATCCGACCAGAACCGGTTTTAATTATGTGATTGCCGCAGTGGAATTAGATGGAAAAAAAATACTCTTAGATGCCACACGTAAATTTACTTCGCCTAATATTTTGCCCTTAAATGTTTTAAATTGGAAAGGAAGACTAATAAAGGAGGATGGAACTTCTCAAGAGATTGCTTTAGAGCCAGTTAAATTGTCAGGAGAATATTCCAATTTGGTAGTCAAAATAGACGGCGCTGGAAAAATGGATGGACGCGCTAGAATTCAAAGAACCGATTACAATGCGTACCGTTTTAGAATTCAAAATGCAGCTAAAGCCCAGGAGGATTACCTGGAGAAATTAGAAGAACAATTAGGAGATCTAAAGATTACAGATTATATAATTGAAAATAAGAAGACCAATCTTGCTGATCCTGTAGTGGAAAGTTATGCTTTTGTTAGCGATAATCAATACGAGATAATTGGAGGGAAAATATACGTAAATCCTTTGTTGTTTTTGACCATGAGTAAGAATCCTTTTAAGAAAGAGCAAAGACAGATGGATATTTGTTTTGCCTATCCTACTCAGGAAAAAGTCAATGTCAATATAGAAATTCCATCTGGATATGAAGTAGAATCTCTACCAGCTCCCATCAAGATTTTATCGGAAAATAAGGAGATAGCCTATATGTTAAATATAGTGAATCAAGGAAACAAAATTCAAATAATTAGTTCCAAAGAAATTAACAATAGTATTTTTGCGGTAGATCAATACCTTGGATTAAAAGAACTTTTCCAAAAAATGATCGCCAGTCAAAATCAAAAAATTGTTCTTAAAAAAATATAACTATGAATTTGAAAAATGCACAGCTTGATGTGGATACTTGGATTAAAGAGCACGGTGTTCGCTATTTTAATGAGTTAACCAATATGGCACAGCTTACTGAAGAAGTAGGTGAAGTGGCCAGAATTATTGCTCGTAGGTACGGTGAGCAATCCGAGAAAGAAAGCGATAAAAATAAAGATTTAGGTGAAGAATTGGCCGATGTTGTGTTTGTGGTTTTGTGTTTAGCCAATCAAACAGGAATTGATTTACAAGCTGCTTTTGATAAAAAGATGGATTTCAAATCGGTTAGAGACAAAGACCGCCATAAAAACAACGATAAATTAAAATAATGTGATAAGTCACGGCAAAGTTTTGGAGTGTCCTTTTTTTAAAATAAATTTGCCAAAATGCACTAAATAACAAGCCAAAATGAATTTATTATTACATACTTCTCACAATAATTTACAAGGTCAAATTGCGGTTACAGGATCAAAAAGCGAAACCAATCGTTTGTTGTTACTAAAAGCGTTGTTTCCTAATATTACTTTAGCTAATACTTCAAATTCTGATGACAGTGAAGTAATGCAAAAAGCGTTGGTTGGTCATGACGAAATTGTAGATATTCATCATGCAGGAACGGCAATGCGTTTTTTAACCGCTTATTTTGCAGTGAATCAGGGAAGAAAAGTAGTGATGACGGGTTCTAGTAGAATGCAAGAGCGTCCGATAAAAATTCTAGTGGAGGCTTTGGGGCAATTGGGAGTGGAGATCTCTTATGAAAAAGAAGAAGGTTATCCGCCGATACGTATCAAAGGAAAAAAAGTGACCGCTTCAAAAGTGACTTTGGCCGCCAATGTAAGTAGTCAATATATTTCCGCTTTATTGTTAGTGGCTTCTAAATTGGAAAATGGTTTAGAGTTGACTTTAGAAGGGGAGATTACCTCAATTCCTTATATCAAAATGACTTTGGCTCTGCTTAATGATTTGGCTATTGAAACTAGTTTTGAAGGAAATGTAATTAAAGTATATCCTAAAACTGAAGTAGCTTCTAAAGAAATGGTAGTGGAGTCGGATTGGAGCTCTGCGTCTTACTTTTTTAGTTTAGTTGCTTTAGCCGATACAGCCTCTATTACCTTAAGCAGTTATAAGGAGAATAGTTTACAAGGAGATTCTGAATTGGTATCCCTTTATGAGCAATTAGGAGTGAAAACTACTTTTGAGGATAATAAAATGACCTTGGTAAAACAAGCAGATTTTAAATTTGAAACAGTAAATTTTGAACTAAACAATACACCAGATATTGCACAAACTATAGTGGTTACTTGTTTAGGTTTAGGAATTGGTTGTCATTTAACGGGGCTTCATACCTTAAAAATTAAAGAGACAGATCGTCTAGAAGCCTTACGAATTGAACTTACAAAATTAGGAGCGAACATTTCAGTGACTAATGATAGTTTGACTTTGTTACCAACTCAAGAGATCAATCACAATATCACCATAGCCACTTATAATGATCATCGTATGGCCATGGCTTTTGCTCCATTGGCACTTAAAGTACCGATCATAATCGAGAATGCTGAAGTAGTTTCTAAATCATATCCTGATTTCTGGAATGATTTAAAGGCCTTGAAATTTGAAGTTTCAGAATTATAAGCAGACTGTAAAAATACAAAAGAAATTCCCGCTGATAAAAAGCATGTAAGGGAAACAAAATAGAATGACCTCTAGTGTGAACTGGAGGTTTTTTTATGCTTTTTTTCAGGGTTAAGAAATAAACCAATTTATTCTTGTAAAGCTGCTCCTTCAATTGAGCATGTTTCAGCTGTGAAGTAAAAAAACGGAGGAAAAACATTCTTTCAAAGGAACTCCAAAGAGCAGCAAACTAACGACTTTTGAAAATAAACAGCAAAACACTTGACAAGGCCTATCTCACAATCGTATATTTGCAGACGATTAAAAATCAGGTATTGAATAATCCTGATCGAAAATCTATAACTCATAACTTTCTCAAATGAAATTATCACATTTTCAATTTAATTTACCGAAAGAACTTTTAGCCGAATTTCCAGCAGAGAACAGAGATGAATCTCGTTTAATGGTAATCGATCGTCAAAAACAAACTATAGAGCATAAAATGTTTAAAGATGTTATCAATTATTTTGATGACGGTGACGTTTTAATTCTTAACAATACTAAAGTTTTCCCTGCACGTTTGTACGGAAACAAAGAAAAAACGGGAGCAAGAATCGAAGTTTTTTTATTGAGAGAACTTAACTCTGAGCAACGTCTTTGGGATGTTTTGGTTGATCCAGCTCGTAAAATCAGAATTGGTAATAAACTTTATTTTGGTGATGACGATTCATTGGTTGCTGAGGTAATTGATAACACGACTTCACGTGGTAGAACATTACGTTTTTTATACGACGGTTCTTATGAAGAATTTAGAAATAAATTGACGGAACTTGGAGAAACTCCAATTCCTAAATATATCAGTAGAGAGGTAACTGCAGAAGATGCAGAAAGATACCAAACTATTTATGCAAAAGAAGAAGGAGCTGTAGCGGCACCAACTGCAGGTTTACACTTCTCAAAACATCTTTTGAAGAAGTTAGAAATCAAAGGAATCAATTTTGCTGAAGTAACGCTTCACGTTGGTTTGGGAACTTTCAACCCAGTTGAGGTTGAAGATTTGTCTAAACACAAGATGGATTCTGAAGAATTGATCATCAAACAAGAAGCTTGTGATATCGTAAATGCTGCTAAAGTAAATAAAAAACGTATTTGTGCAGTTGGAACTACCTCGATGCGTGCTATCGAAAGTTCAGTATCCTCTCAAAATACTTTAAATCCGTACGAAGGTTGGACCAATAAATTCATCTTCCCTCCTCACGATTTTAGTATTGCGAACTGTATGATTACCAATTTCCACACGCCAAAATCAACATTGTTAATGATGATTTCAGCTTTCTGTGGTCATGATTTAATGAAGAGAGCTTACGATGAGGCCATCAAAGAAGAATACAAATTCTATTCTTACGGAGATGCGATGTTAATCATCTAACTCACTAAGAGCTATAATAATAAAAAACTCGTCAGCATTGACGAGTTTTTTTATGCCTAAAAATGAAATAGTTTAGTGTACTTGATAAACCAATTTTACCGTTATATTGGCGGTTTTGTTTTTAGATGTCGTATTAAAAGAACCTCCATATGAAAAATCTTCTGAAGAGTTTTGACCCGTTATTTGAAAAACGCCCATGTCAGATTTTTTTAGGTTGCCTAATGCCGCATCCGCATTTTCTGCAATACTTTTGGCTCTGATACTGGCATCTTTAGTAGCTTCCGCAATCATTTTTATTTTTAACTCCGCCAATTTAGTGTAATAGTATTCAGGGGGATTCGAGTACAATTCAACTCCAGAATTGATCAGTTCGCTGGATTGTCTAGAAATATCTTCAATCTTATTGACATTTTTCGACTGAATAGTGACGGTTTGAGTTAAGGTGAATCCAGTAAATGTTTGCTGTTTTATAGTGCCATTTTCGCTATAGGAAGTATCAAAATCTTTATTGAAGCTCACCGCCGAAAATACAATTTCACCAGCAGGAATCCCTTTGCTGTTTAAGTATCCTTTTATTTTTTCACGATCACCGTCTAAGGCTTCATAGGCTTCTTTCAAGGTGAAACTTTTTTTGGAAAAAGAAGCACTCCAAACAATTAGATCTGAAGTAAAGTCTTTTTTTCCCAAACCGGTCACACTTATGGTGTTGTCGTTTTTGTTTCTATTTTGAAAAGCACTCGAAAATAAATAAGACGAAATGATTACGGCTAAAGCGATGATAATCACATTTAAATTGTTTTTGAGCATAGCTAATGTTTTTAATTTCAATCAAATATAATTTAAAAATGGATGCTTTGTATCAATTTATTTACAATTTATAATACGGCCATCATTAGGAGGATATTTTGCAAGAAATTAAATAAATGTCTATTTTTACCAATAAAAATTCAATCAATGGCTTTCTTAAATACTCGCGAATTCGCAAAACAACTCGATTCAGAGGACCAATTACATCCTTATCAAGAGCAATTTATTTTTCCTAAAGTGAATGACAAAAGGGTGATTTACTTTACTGGAAATTCGCTGGGATTACAACCTAAACGTACCAAAGCTTATATTGATGAAGTGATGGACGATTGGGCAAACTTAGCAGTAGAGGGGCATTTTTATGCGCAGAAACCTTGGTGGGATTATCAAGAAAGATTTGCGGAGCCTTTAAGTAAAATTGTGGGGGCTTTGCCTTCTGAAGTTACGGTGATGAATACCTTAACGGTAAATCTTCATTTGTTAATGGTTTCTTTTTATCAACCCACTGCTACTCGTTATAAAATTATTTGTGAAGAGAAAGCCTTCCCTTCTGATCAATACATGTTTCAGAGTCAAGTGCATTTTCATGGTCTTAAGGCCGAGGATGCTATAGTAGAAATTAAGCGCCGAGAAGGAGAACATAATATTCGTCTTGAGGACGTTTTGGCTAAAATTGAAGAAGTTGGAGATGAACTGGCTTTGGTGTTAATTGGAGGAGTTAACTATTATACGGGTCAAGTTTTTGATATGAAGACCATCACTAGTGCTGGTCATAAAGTGGGCGCAAAAGTAGGATGGGATTTGGCGCATGCTGCTGGAAATATTAAACTTCAGCTACACGATTGGAATGTAGATTTTGCTGCTTGGTGCAGTTATAAATACATGAATTCAGGGCCCGGAAATGCTTCAGGCTGTTTTGTTCATGAAAGACATCATCATAATCCTGATCTACCTCGCTTTGCGGGTTGGTGGGGACATAATAAAGAACGCCGTTTTAAAATGGAGCCTACTTTCGATCCTGTTCATGGGGCAGATGGTTGGCAAATTAGTAATTTACCCGTACTCTCGTTAGCACCTTATTTAGCGTCGGTTGAAATGTTTGCTGAAGTGGGTATGGATGCTTTGATTGCCAAACGAGATAAGATTACTGCTTATTTAGAGTTCATACTCCATGAAATCGATAAGGAAGTGGAGGGGAGATTTGAAATTATTACCCCTTCTAATCCTGAGGAAAGAGCTTCGCAATTATCTGTTTTTCTTCATGGAGAAGGAAGAAGTTTGTTTGATTATTTAATGAAAAATGGAGTGATTACAGATTGGCGTGAACCGAATGTGATTCGTTTGGCTCCAGTTCCCTTGTATTGTTCCTATGAAGATATGTATGATTTTGGGCAAATTTTGAAAAATGGAATTTTGGGTAAATAGTCTGAAGTGAAGTGTTTGATTATAAGTTGTATAGGGTGACAAAGAGGATATTCTTTTAATTCTGTAAGCTTTTCGTTGAATCTTGTAACTTCAATGGTCTATTTCTCCTTTACTTTGTGACTTAACAATATTAAAAAATACAATCATGAGAGTCTTATACATATTAGTAATCGCTTTAACTGTCGTTTCTTGTCAGAACCAAGAGAAAATAGATATCAATAAAGCAAAACAAGCTAGCATTGATTCGATGAAGGTTGAAATTAATAAACAAAGGGTTATTGATTCAATGAAGACAGGAATGGCCAAGATGAAAGAGGAGAAAAAAATCGAATCTCAAAAAGTGGTGGTTGTACATCAGCAACAAGCTGCTGCAGTTGCTCCAGAAGCGAAAAAGAAAGGCTGGAGTTCTACTGCTAAAGGGGCTGTAATTGGCGCTGGTGTTGGTGCAGTAACAGGTGCAGTTGTGAGTAAGAAAAAAGGACAAGGTGCTATAATTGGTGGCTTAGCTGGAGCAGGAATTGGTGCTGGGACAGGAGCGATCATTGATAGTAAGAAGAAAAAGGAATAACCTTTTGTGATTATATAGATACGAAACCCCAAATTAATTTTTTAGTTTGGGGTTTTGATTTTTATGTTTATTGTGGAATTCTGATTTCGTCTATGGCTAATTGATACGCATTGAACTGTGCTTTAATCTCGCTTGTATCATTATTAAAATACTGTGATTCTGATACTAGTTGGTGATAGTACCGAATTCCCTCCAAAAGATTGGTTTTAAAGGTCTGCCATTTTTTGTACTGATTGGCGCTTACTTCGTCAGAAGTGCTTTCGATTTCCTTTTTTAAATAAGCCACATACATTTTTAATTCCTTTACCAAGAAGTTAGGACGATCAACAGTAGTGATAACCGACTTGTTTCCGTAAATGTGTTGTGTCATATCACGTAAAGAAACTTCGCGGTTAAAATAGGCCATATTGGGGCCAGGGCAGATGACCACTCCTTGTGCTTGGCCTTTAATTGGAATATCATTTTCGATATAAGCCGAATTGGCTAAACCAACACATAAACAAGCTTTTTCCGTTATTTTAATTTTGCTTCTCTCCAATGCATCAGGGGAAAGGTTCTCTTTTGTATTTAGTAGTTCGGCCAGTTTTAATTGCTGATATTTACGCGAAGCCGTACAAATTCCTTGCGAATCATATTCTTTACTCAAAGCTAAAAATTTCTTAGGACAAGAACTTCCGGCCTTGTTTTGCTGAATCCTTTTTTGTTTTAGTTGGTCATTTGTGGTTCCCTTTACCGTGTTGAAGGGAACGCCTAATGGGGAAATATGACTTAAGTAGAAATCTTCTTCTTTGGCGTTGATCAGTAAAGTACGTGTCGTTTGATCTACAGTAGTAGCTTCCGGAACAAGTAAAAAAGGGGAGCCCCAGCCTACAGTATCTAAGGCATAAGTGTTTAATAAAAAAGCATGTTCTTCAGCAGTGCCAACACCACCTTGAAAGGTGATTTTTAGCGGGAGTGCTGTCCGAGGAGAATGACGTTGTTTTTGCACCAATGCCTTGGTCATTAATTCATGAGCGGACCCAATAAGCTGCTCTTTTTTTTGCTTGAATTCTTCTAAGATGGGCCCTAATAAAAGGCCGTCCGTTGCAAAGGCGTGACCACCGCAGTTTAAACCTGATTCTATTCGGTACTCAGAAACCCAAAGACCTTTTTTGGCTAGAAAATTTCCTTGAATCAGGGCCGATCTAAAGTCACTTACTTTTAAAATAATTTTCTTTTTGAGTTGATCTTTTTCATTGGGGTAGAAATCGCTGAAGTTTTCAAAGTAACTATAGAGCCGTGGATTCATTCCTGCAGAAAGTACAACGGAGGATTCTAGTGTGCTATTGGCGAATCCTCTCAAGGCAGCATGGGCATCATTAAATTCAATGGGAAGTGGACCATTTTTATCGAAATTGTCTTTGTCCAATTTGGTCATAATGTTGACGTCTATGGCACCGGCACTTAGTTGCGATTCCATGTAGTTTTGGATGTTTTCCTTGAAAGAAAGCCCCTCAGCCATTAAGTTATGAAAGCCTTTTTTTAGAGTTGATCCATTGGGCAACATGGAGATGAAGTGTTCTAAAGCAGGTCTGCTTTGGGCTAATTCTGTTTTAAAGTTTTCGAATTTTTGTTTTACGATTTTGTCGACTAAATTAAGATAAGAGGTGATTCTTTTGGCACGATAATCTTGAAATTGTTGACTTATTTCTTCGTAAGGCTGATTGAATTTAGCACTATAAAAATTACGCATTTTCTCTATTAGATCATCGTCTGCGATAGGGATCACAGATGAAATGCCATACTGAGCCACTCGAATTGGGCTGTCAATGGTATAGGCGAGTCCCATTACAGGAATATGAAAAGTGTGTAAGGGTGTTGTGGTCATTTGTTCTGCTTTTAAAATAAAAGCAAATGTTGGAAAATACTTTTTCTTAAAAGCTGATAAAAGTCAGGTTTTTAGACCGTTGTTCTTTTGGATGGGCAATAGCGGATCGTTTATTTTTTATCCGCGTAGGTGAACCTCATAGCGGAAAATCGATACTAAATGGAACTAAGTGCTCTAGTTGCTGATTTTTTATAGAACAATGTTTATCGATTTGATTTTAAATACATAAATTTAGATTTTATACGCTAGGTTACTGAGATAATTGTATTACCTGTCTGCCGTAGTACTGAACTGTTTATACTTTTTTGAATATGAGAAAAATTAAAAAAATCTTACTGGTTTTATTGGTGTTGATTGTTTTACTTGGAATAAGTTTATGTGCCTTTATTTTTCATCTGAAGCCCAAATACGAAGGAGAAGTACAACTGAAAAACATTCAGAAGGAAACCACCGTATATTTTGATGACTTTGGTGTTCCCCATATTTATGCTGACTCTGAAAAGGATGCTATGACGGCCTTGGGGTATGTTCATGCGCAAGAAAGATTGTGGCAAATGGAATTACTGCGCCGAATTGCTCCGGGGCGTTTATCTGAGATTTTTGGAGCAGTTACCCTTAAAAACGATAAGTTTTTCTCTGGCATTGGTATCGAAGAAGCTTCAATGAAAGCGATTGCTCAATTGGATAAAAACAGCCCGAGTTATCAAATGACCATGGCATATCTAGATGGTATTAATCAATATGTCGATCAAGGGGTAACACCCATCGAATTTACCTTGTTGGGCGTGAAGAAAGAAAAGTTTACCATAAAAGATGTGTATAACATTTTTGGCTATATGTCTTTTAGTTTTGCGATGGCTCAAAAAACGGATCCCTTGTTAACGATGATCCGCGACAAATATGGCGTGGCCTATTTGAAAGATTTGGGTATTGAAGCAGAGTTCAATACTACAATAATCAAGAATGCTAAAGAAAATGCCCAGGCCTATACTGCTGTTGCAAAATCAATAGCCTCTTTGTTAGAGGCCTCTCCAATCCCTCCTTTTGTAGGGAGTAATAGCTGGGTGGTAGGCCCCAATAAAACGAAAAGCGGAAAAGTGATTTTCGCTAACGACCCCCATATTGGTTTTTCGCAACCGGGAACCTGGTATGAGGCGCATTTGATTACACCCCATTTTGAATTGTACGGTTGTTATTTGGCAGGAACTCCCTTTCCCTTACTAGCGCACAATAGAAATTATGCCTATGGCTTAACGATGTTTGAAAACGATGATGTCGATTTTTATCAAGAAAAGACTATAGCGGGGCGTCCCAATCAATATGTAACTCCAACTGGAGTTGGCACTTTTGAATCTAGAAAGAAAACCATAAAAGTAAAGGATGAGGCCGATGAGGTCTTCACCATTAAGTCAAGTCGACATGGGCCTATAATGAATGATTTGTTAACGAATGTAAATGGCAAAGCACCTATTGCCATGTCTTGGATTTATACCCAGCAGCCGATTCGTATTTTGGATGCGGTATATGGACTATCGCATGCTAAAGACAAAGACGATTTTAGAAAATCCGTACAATTGGTTGCGGCTCCAGGGTTAAATGTAATGTATGGAGATGCTAAAGGCAATGTAGGTTGGTGGGCAACAGGAACTTTATATAAACACAACAAAGGGGTGAATTCCTTTTTTGTTTTGGATGGAGCCAAAGGTAAAGATGATATTGTAGAATACTTGGATTTTTCAAAAAATCCATCCGCTGAAAATCCCAAATGGGGGTATGTGTACTCTGCGAATAATCAACCGGAGGCCATCGATGGTTATTTGTATCCAGGGTATTATTTGCCTGAAGACCGAGCCAAAAGAATCACCGCTTTAATGGAGGCAAAATCAGATTGGGATAAGCGGGCGATTAGCAAAATGATTTTTGATAATACGTCTCCTATCTCACCTGGTGTGGTCCAAACTTTAATCGCGACTGTCCAAGGTCAAGCCATGACTGCAAAAGAGAAAGAAGTGATGACAGCTTTACAAGCTTGGAAAGGAACCAATAATTTAGAAGACGTTGGACCAACGATTTATAATAAGTGGATTTATTTGTACTTGAAAAACACCTTTCAAGATGAACTGGGGGTAGATAATTTTAATCTGTTTCTGGGAACTCATATAGGAAAGCAAATTATAGCCCGACAAATAGAACAGGAAAATTCAGTTTGGTGGGATGATATCAAAACCAAAGACCACATAGAAAATAGAAAGGAAATAGTGTCAAAATCATTTCATCAAGCAGTTGCGGCACTTCAAAAACAATTGGGTGATCAAGTTTCCCATTGGAAGTGGGGTAAAGTACATACCGTGGAGCACGAACATCCATTAGGAAAAGTAGCCGCTTTACGTAATCTGTTTAATGTAGGACCTGACGCAGCTCCAGGATCAAATGAAGTGATCAATAATCAGTATTTTGGCTTTAATGATGAAGGTCAGTATACCGTTAAAGGTGGGCCTTCAACGAGAAGAATTGTTGATTTTTCAGATATTGAAAACAGTTGGAGTATTTTGCCAACTGGACAATCGGGTAATCCGTTCAGTAAACATTATGACGATCAGGCTAAAATGTTTAATGCTGGGGAATTTAGAAAAATGAAATTGAACAAAGAGGAGATTGTAAAAACGTCTACTAAATTGATTTTTAAACCTATGAAGAAATAGCCTTTTTAGAAAAAGGATTCGATTGAAAATCGGAAAAAGAAAAAGCTTCGATACTACATTACAACTGCAGTATCGAAGCTTTTTTATAAAGAAAGAAACCTACGTATAGGCTTGTTAGTTTTTCAAGATTTCTTCTAATGTTTTCTTACCAGTATCGTTCGTTGGATCAAGTGCTATGGATTTCTTGTAATTGGCGATGGCTAGTTTTTTGTTACCGTCTTTCAAATACGCTTCACCTAGACTGTCATAGGCATTTCCGGATTTTGGATTCGCTTCAGTATTGATCTTAAAAACTTCTATCGCCTCTTTTGTTTTGCCGTTTTGCAATAATTGGTAGCCAGCGTTATTCATATCGTTTTCTACAAGAGCATAAGTAGGGTCGTTTTTAATTTTGTCAAAAGTACTGATGCCCGCGCTAAGGCCTTGTTCTGAAAATGCATCAAATAGTTCAAAGGCTAAAGATTTTTTAGGCGCTTTAAAGGGTTGATTGTATAAAATGGCACGAATGGCTTCACTCATTTCATTTAAAACTGTTCCGCCAGTATTGTTCAATAATACAATTAGGTTACGATCTGCTGGAATGCGATATAGGATACTGTTAAAACCATTGATGCCTCCTCCGTGTTGTACGACTTTGAGTGGGCTTGCATCATTGGTTTGCTCAATAAACCAGCCGTATCCATAAGAGCCTTTTCCTGCTTTGATGTACGTATTAAATAAAGATTCCATTGATTTTGAGGAAAGCAACTGGTTCGTGTAAAGTGATTGGTCCCAAAGATAAAGGTCTTCCACAGTAGAATATAAAGAACCTGCAGCATAAGGAATACTCATATCGAGATAAGGAGAATTGGTGATTTTTTTACCTCTTTTTTCATAACCAGTGGCCCTGTTTGGGAGGATAGTCTCGCTATGATCGTAACCAGAATTGACCATTTTTAGTGGGGTGAAAATAGTTTCTTGTAAATACTGTTCGTAAGATTTTCCAGAAACTTTCTCTATGATATAACCCAATAAAAAATAACCAGAATTGCTGTAATTGAATTTTTCACCAGGGGTAAACTCAAGAGGAAGATCGCTAAATGTTTTGACAAACTCTTCTGGAGTATAAGGATTACGGCTTTTATCTTTAAAAAAGTTGGGTAATGAGGTGTAATTAGGAATGCCTGAAGTATGGGTGAGCAAATGATGAAGGGTAATCTTATCCGCAGTAGCTTTTGGGTAATCAGGTAAATAGGTGCTAATGGGTACGTCTAGTTTTAATTTTCCTTGCTCAGCTAATGCCACAATTAAAAACGCAGTAAACTGCTTCGTGATCGAGCCCAATCTAAATTTGGTATTGGGCTCATTGGGGATATTCCATTCCATATTGGCGGAACCAAATCCTTTTTTCATAATGACTTTTCCGTTTTGGGCTATTAGGGCTGAACCATTGAATTGTCCATAGTCTTTATAAGTGGTGAGAAGTTGCTCAATTTCTTTTGCTTTGTCCTGAGCAAACGACAGTTGAAAGGTGAACAGTAGTGTCACCGTGTAAATGGTGATGAGTTTGATTGATTTTGTCATAATGATTGATAATTAAGGTTAATGAATTGATGTTCGTTTTTTGATAGGATGATGAAAATAATTCTTTGTAAGCTACTTGATTAGAGTAATTTGTGAATTAAAAACAAGGCTCTAATCTAGTTAGACGACAAAAAAAGGAATTGGTTTCAATATCAAGTGAATTTTGTTTCATTTGCCTAAATAGTGAAGAACATCTCATTGTCTAAAGGTTATTTTTTGATGGGTCTATGTTCATAACTAACAATTCGTTTGAGTTGCCACTGCTTCTCTTTTCGCTCCCATATATGAATGAATTTCCCTGTGCCTACTGCAATACCATTATATATAAAGGTGTGTTCGCCTAATTGTACAGCGCCAAAATCCCCTAGTTTGTCAATGGTGCAGTAATTTAATTTTCGGGTCAGGTTTCCCGAATCTGCACATTTAGAAAGTAAAGATTGTATCTCTTTTGGCTTTGAAGTATTTAAACCAGAGCGGTCGTCATAAAATTCAATATCATCAGCAAGGATGTTTTTGAATAGTATTGTATCGCACCCATTGAAGGCAACGGTAAAGAGTAAACTGTCCATTTTGATGATTTCTGTTTTTAGGAGATCCATTTTGAGTACCTCTTTGTTGGTTTGTGCCAAAGCCAATGTGGCAAAGAACAGTAGGATAAGGGTGAGGAGTTTGATCATGAGTTTTTATGATTTTAAAGTGTAAATCTTTGGTGTTGATGTGAGTAGTTTTTCACTTCATTTCAATATCGATTATCTTCTGACCCATTTCGCCTAAATAGTGAGAAACTATTTTTTCGTAAACTTTGTAGCCATCGTCTACATTGGTGAAGATAAGAAGGCCTTGTTTTGTTTTGGGTAACAGTATGACCATAGTCTGAACGCCCTTGTCTGCGCCACCGTGAGTTAAGGCAAACTGGTTGTTTCCTAAGTCATAGATTTCAAATCCCAAACCGAAATATTTATTTTCCTTCGTGGAGACCTGATGGGAAGTCATATCGGTATATACTTTTGGACTCAATCCTTCCGCGTTTATAACACTGCACAGAAAGTTGCCGTAGTCTTCAATGGTAGTGAGTAAATCATCTGCTGCATTTGGTTTTTTATTTTTAGTAGGTTCATAAGCATGGCCTTTGTTGTCGTACCCTATTGCATATCGAGAATGATCTGCTTTATCATCCCAGACAAATCGACTGTCCTTCATATTTAGCGGTTTAAAAAGGAGTTCATCGGCCAATTGATCCAATGTTTTATGGAATTTTTTCTCTAATGCTTTTCTCAGGTATTCAAAACCTTCTCCCGAATATTGATATTGAGCTCCAGGAGTAAATTTGAAGTTCAATTTGCCTGATTGGTTTAAGAATCTCCAATTCGGAAAACCGCTTTGGTGACTCAAAAGGATTCTAGTGGTCAGTAATTTGGTATTGGGATCTTGGGCTATATCCGGATCCGTCCAGTATTTGTAAAGAGGTTCATCTAAATCCCATTTTCCTAAACTTACGAGTTTCAAAGTTACAATTGCCGTGACCGGTTTGGTTAAGGAAGCTACATTCCAGATGGTATTATAGGGCGCGGCAACTCCTGGTTGGAGTTCTCCAAAGACTTTTATCTGTTGTAGTTTTCCGTTATTGATCACGCCAATTCCTAGAGTGGGAACCTTATTTTGTTGGAGCCATTTTTGGATTTCGGAGTCATTGTCAAAAATACTTGATTTAGTGCCTGCAGTATTGACTGATTGATGATCGTAACTAAACGATCTTCTTAGTTTCCAGATCCCATTTTCTAAAATCCAAACATGTGTAAATCGGGCAGTGCTTCCAAATTTGTCTTTTCCTGCGGGTGTAGGTTCGAAAAATTGATGAATTCCAATTTGGATAGCACCATACAAAGCACCATTTTTGGCTAAGGGATAAATTTCGGTACTTTCGGGTATTAAGTCTCTTCTTGCTTGGTATGTTTTGGTGGAGCCACATAAACCTTTTCGGATATTTTTTAAGAATACAGCTTTGTCTTGAATACTGTCTTTGTCGTGATAAAATTCAAATTGGTCACTTAGTAAGTTTTCAAACTGTACAATATCGCAAGTGTTGAAACCAACATTAAACAGTAGGCTGTCTTTAGATATTATGGTTTTGTACAAGTTGGAGCTTTTCTTTTCTTGGGAAAACCCAAAGTGGGTTTGGAAGAATAAGATTCCAATTAAAATAGTTTTTAAAAGGAAAAAGGATAGGTTGATTTTCATTTTGTGATTGATTGATAATTAATGATTTTGCAATAGTAATTCAATCGTACTTCTCAAAATTGTACAAATGCGAAATCTTATCTTTTTTTAGAAAGAAAGTACAGCTCAGAGTTGAACATTTTGGGAGTGGTTTTGGTCACATCTTTAAATTTCTTTATAAAATGAGACTGGTCAAAGTATTGGTTGTAAAGCGCAACATCCGTTAAGCTGAGTTTCTGCAGATCAGTATTGGCCATGAGTTCGACTGATTTTCTGAATTTCAGTATCTGAACGTAATGTTTAATGGTGAGTCCAGTGGCGGTTTTAAATTTAATCTGTAGTAAGCGCTGTGATACAGCTAAGCTCTTTGCAATTTCGGAGATGGTAATTTCTTGGTTCTGAAGTTTGATGATTTCGCAAATTCTTTCGATGGTATTTTTGTTTGGATGTGAAATGCTTAGTTCTTCAAAATAGTGATTCAGCGTATTCAATAGAGCCGACATGTCGGTTGGGATATCAAAAGGCAAAGCTGTCTGAGTTATTTTAATAATAGCATCCGAAAAAGTTTTCAAATCATATATGGGGAACATCGAAAGTGTCCAAGGGTGTAGTTGAATTATCGTAACTTTAGTTTTGGGTTGTATGTGGACCAAAACTTTATTGGTCATTTGCGAACAAAAGTAGAAACCTTCATTCATTTGGTATTTCTTTTTACTGGTATGGACCTCGATCGCATTTCCGCTGACTATCGCCAGGTTAAAACAGCCGTTTGGTAAGACAAGTTTGTTTTCGATTAGACTCTCACCAACGCTGTTATCGAGACACCAAATCTTGCTGACAAATCGTTCGCATTTTTCACTTACATAATATTCGGAATATAATTTCATCTTAGCCACTATGTTAAGGCTGCCTCATCTAATGGTTTGAGGCAGAAAAGTTAGGCTAAAATACCCTTTTTTTGCTTAGGTTGTTTCCTTGGTCTTTACGGCCTAAACTCCGAGAAGTAGGCTTGTTTGGTCTGGGCCCATTGTTCCGATATAATGCTATAGTAGACATCGTCTTTGCTTTTTCCTTGAGAATCTATATAATTGTTTCTAAAAACACCTTCTTTTAGAGCGCCTAGTTTTTCTATGGCTCTTTGTGATTTAGTGTTTTCTAGGTCGGCACTGAATTGTATTCTTTTAAATTGAATGTTTTCAAAGCCAAAATCGAGTAGGGCAAATTTGCAGGCTTTGTTTAAACCTGTTCCTTGGAAGGCTTTGCCATACCAGGTCCAGCCAATTTCACATTTTTGACTGGCGGCATTGAGGTAACCATATCGTGTGCTTCCGGCTACTTGGTTAGTGGCTTTGTCAATGATTAAAAAGGGATAGCAGATCCCATTGGCTTTTTGTTGTAACGTATTTTGGATGTAGTTTTCAAAATCAAGGTCATTGCGAACATACATACCCATAAATTTCCAGATAGTGTCATCAAAAATAATCGCTTTGAGTTCGAGGTTTCTTTCGTTCTCAAAAGGAATTAATAGCACTTTTTCGTTTTCTAAAATAAGATTGGATTGTAATAGTTCGCTTTTCATAGGTGTTAGGGTATGAGTAATGGGAATGAACAGTTGCCGTTTTGTTAAGGAGTCCGTTTTATAAAGTAAAAAAACGACAGTTTTGATACTATTAACAATCGGGCTGTTGTACTGATCGACGTTTTGTTCTTCAGCTAAAATAGTGCTTTTGAAATTGAAAATAAATTTGTTCGAGAGAGATTTTGTTACGAAAAGGGGAGTTGTAGGAAGGCTAATACTGTTTTTTTGGGGATAAGGATCCTTATAAATGAGATAGGGAGCAGGGCGTCAAAGCTTAAAATCGTAATAAAAGCGGGTGTTCAATGGTCCTAAGTTGTAAATATTTGTTTTAATTTTAAGCTTTTGTGTATTTATTACTTATTTTTACGATCTTATATATTTAGATTTTTCTTGATGCAAACTCCATTAAAAATTGCTGTTGTTGGTTCTGGATTAGTTGGTTCCTTGTTGGCAATTTATCTTAAAAAAGAAGGGCATACGGTTCATGTTTATGATCGTAGTCCTGATATTCGTAAAATAAATTTCTCAGGTCGATCTATTAATTTGGCGATGTCTAATCGAGGATGGAAGGCACTGGATGCTGTTGGCGTTGGTGACTCGGTACGAGATATCTCCATTGCTTTGGATAAAAGGGCTATTCATTTGGTTGATAAGCTGAATTTTCAGAATTATGGACAAGAAGGAGAATCGATTTATTCGATTTCGAGAGGAACACTCAATCGTAAAATGATTGATCTTGCTGAAGAGGCAGGAGCGGAATTCTACTTTGAGCAAAAAATCTGGGATGTAACCCTTAATGATGCGACTTTGCATATAGGGGAAACAGAAAGAGGGGAGTGGGAAGAGCGTAAATACGATATGGTTTTTGGTGCTGATGGTGCTTTTTCAAGAATCAGACACAGAATGCAGCGTCAGAGCATGTTTAACTATTCACAGGAGTTTTTAAATATGGGCTATAAGGAATTGAATATTCCGGCCAATGCAGATGGAACACATAAATTAGATCAAAACTCTTTTCATATTTGGCCGCGTGGTGAGTATATGTTAATTGCGCTTCCTAACTTAGATGGAAGTTTTACCTGTACCTTGTTTATGCCTTTTGAAGGCGAAAATTCATTTGCCTCACTTATAGATCGAAAAATGGTAGAAGATTTCTTTGAGAAAAACTTCCCGGATTCGATTGATGTGATTCCGAAATTGGCAGAGGATTTCTTCAAGAACCCAACCAGTACACTAGTGACCATGAAATGTTTTCCATGGACCTACGAAAATAAGATTGCTTTAATCGGAGATGCTTGTCATGCTATTGTTCCGTTCTATGGACAAGGGATGAATGCTGGCTTTGAAGATATTACGGTACTGAGTGAAATGATTCAAAAATATGGAGACGATTGGAAGACGATTTTCGCTGAATATGAAACTTCACGTAAACCCAATGCAGATGCAATTGCAGAGCTTTCGTATCGTAATTTCATAGAAATGAGTACCAAGACGGCCGATGAGAAATTTTTATTGCAAAAGAAAATCGAAAAGGCATTTTCAGATAAATATCCCGATAAATGGGTTCCGCTGTATAGTCGAGTTACTTTTAGTGATCGTCCCTATACGGAAGCTTTGGCTATTGGAGATTTTCAAAATGAAATTATGGAACAGGTGCTTCGAACTGAAAATATTGAGGAGATATGGAATACACCCGCCATTGAAAATAAGATACTAGAATTGTTATCTAAATCAAAATAGTAAACCCGACAGTGAAAAAACTGTCGGGTTTTGTTTTTTTTACTTCTTGAACATTTTAGATAAGACACCAAATACACCTCTTATAAAAGTGGCACTAGTCACTACTTTTAGAACGGATTTCCCCACAACACTCGCGGTACTAGGTTCGGATCTTGATGTTTTGCTCGGAGCTTGCTCTTCTTGTTCTTCGCTGGCCTGGACGGCAGCGGCTATTTTCTTGTTTAGGATTTCGTAAGCGCTTTCACGATCTATCTCTTCGCTGTATTTCCTAACGAGTTTCGACTGGTTGTTAATGGAGTCAATTTCATCGGTTGTTAAGATATCCATTCGGCTCATAGGGGCACGCATCATCGTAGCGACAAGTGGAGTAGGGATCCCTTTTTCGTTTAGGGCAGTGACTAGGGCTTCTCCAATTCCTAAGCTGGTCAGTAATTCATCTGTTTTGTAATAGGATGAGGTTGGGTAGTTGTCGGCTGTTTTTTTGATGGCTTGTCGGTCATTTGCCGTAAATGCTCTAAGGGCATGCTGGATTTTTAATCCCAATTGGGCCAAAACACCGCTAGGGACATCCATTGGATTTTGGGTCACAAAATAGATTCCAACCCCCTTTGATCGAATTAGTTTAACAATGGTTTCGATTTGTTCTAATAAGGCTTTGCTGGCCTCGTTGAAAATTAAGTGCGCTTCATCAATAAAAATCACCAATTCTGGTTGATCAACATCTCCTTTTTCGGGCATTTGTTGGTAGATTTCAGCCAATAGACTCAACATAAAAGTAGAAAATAATTTGGGTTTGTCCTGAATGTCGGTCAAACGGATGATGTTGACAAATCCTTTTCCGTTTTCATCAATTCGCATTAAATCATCAATTTCAAAGGACAATTCTCCAAAGAACAGATCAGCTCCTTGTTGCTCAAGTTCGATGATTTTCCTTAAAATAGTACCTGTTGTTGCTGTAGAGATTTTACCGTAATTCGCCGAGATTTCATCTTTCCCTTCTTCGGTAATGTAGTTGATGACTTTCTTGATGTCTTTTAAATCTAATAGCGGCATTTGGTTGTCATCACAATATTTAAAAATGACGGCAACAACTCCAGCTTGGGTGTCATTTAAATCTAAAATTCTAGAGAACAATACAGGACCGAATTCGGATACTGTTGCGCGTAATCGAACACCGTTTTGCTCGGATAATGATAGCAATTCAACAGGAAAGGCAGCTACATTATAGGGAATGTTTATTTTGGCCTGGCGCTCTGTAATGAAGGCTTCTTCTTTTCCTTCTTTTGCGATTCCGCTAAAATCACCTTTTATGTCCATCATTAAAACTGGGATTCCTGCACTAGATAATTGTTCAGAAAAAACTTGAATGGTTTTGGTTTTTCCAGTTCCAGTGGCGCCAGCAATCAGTCCGTGACGGTTTAATGTTTTTAAAGGGATTTTGACAGGGGCATTAGGAAGTGTTTCTCCGTCAAAGATGGCTCCTCCTAGGATGATGCTACCTCCCTTGGGTGAATAGCCATTTGTTATATCTTGTATGAAATTGTCTTTTTTTGTCATTTTTTCTTTGTAATTTAGATGATTATAAGAGTATTACTTTTTTTTTAACATTGGGTTATTCTTTATATTTAGTAGGAAAAAGCTATTTTGGATTAAAAAATATGTAAAAAAATATTTCGCAACTTTTTAAGAAGATATCAAAGGAATGTTTGAATATTTACTAAAACGTTGTAATTTTTCCAAAAAACGTCCTGTTTTTTGTTTTATCGAGAAAAACCAGGTACCAAATTAATGAGATGTTTTTTAAATTAGCGTTAAATTTCGTTGAATTAAATTGAAAAAAGTTTTTTTATTTAAACTAAACGTATAAATTTGCTCCTCTACAAGTTAAATATAACTAAAAAATAAAATTATTTAAAACTATTAAAATTAAAAAAAATGGCAAACGTTAAAGTTAAAAAAGAAAGCACTTCAAATGGAGGAGGAATGATTACAGGAATCATCATTGTAGCGTGTATTTTAGTTGGGGTGTTTATTTGGAAAGTAATCATGGGAGATGCTTCTAACTTCGAGGGTGGTAATCCAGAAACTGGTCATCCGATCAATACATTAGGACAAGTATATAAAGGAGGTTTTATCGTACCAGTATTATTAGGTATGTTTTTAATGGTTGTTGTTTTTTCTATTGAAAGATTTATCGTTATCGGTAAAGCTGCAGGTAAAGCTAACTTAGATGCATTTATGAAAAATGTACAAGGAAGTATCAAAGAAGGAAACATCGAGGCTGCAATCGCTTCATGTGACAAACAACAAGGTTCAGTTGCAAATGCAATTAAATCTGCTTTGATTAAATATCAAGATGTTAAAAAAGAAGGTTTCAACAGTGAAGAGGCTTCAGAAGTAATCCACAAAGAAATCGAAGAGGCTACTTCATTAGAAATGCCAATGTTAGAAAAAAATATGACTATTATCTCTTCATTAGTATCTTTAGGAACTTTAGGAGGATTATTAGGAACTGTATCGGGGATGATTAAAGCGTTTGGTGCGTTAGCTTCTGCTGGAACTCCAGATCAAGCTGCTCTTGCAACAGGTATCTCTGAAGCACTTATCAACACTGCAACAGGTATCTCTACTTCAATCTTAGCAATTGTATCTTACAACTTCTTTACTGCTAAAATTGATGATTTAACTTACTCTATCGATGAGGCTGGTACTACAATTGTAAATACTTACAGAAGATTCAGAGGAAGTTTGAAACAATAATTAATTTTTGATATTACGACTAATTAATTATATCAAAATAAAAATAAAAGAGAATGGCTAAAATAAAAATGAAAAAAAAGTCAACATCGACAGATATGACTGCCATGTGTGATGTTGCGTTCCTTTTGCTTACGTTCTTTATTTTGACCGCTACTGCTAAGGTGCCTGAAGCACTTCCTGTAGATATGCCTTCTTCTACTGTTCAAAGTAAATTACCAGATTCAGATTTGGCTATTATTACGATAGGTAAAGGGGATGATGGGAAAAGCAAAGTGTTTTTTGACCTCAAAGGAAGAGAGATCCGTAAAAGAACTCTTGAAGGAATGGGTGCAAAATTCGGTGTGAATTTTACAGAAGATGAGAAAACCAAATTTGCCTTAATGGATGACTTCGGTGTTCCAGTAGCAAGTTTGAAAGAGATCATTGCAATGAAAGCGTCTGATAGAGTTAAAGCTAATCAACCAGGTATTCCAATCGATTCTTTGGATAATCAATTAAAAGAATGGCTTTTGGTTTCAAGAAGAGCTTCTATTGATCTTGATGATAAAGAATTGCAAATTGCGATCAAAGGAGATGCTAAAGAACAATATCCACAAATCAAAAAGATTATGGATATTCTACAAGATCAAAAAATCAACACCTTTAACTTAGTTACAGGTATGAGAGGAAAAGACTTTTAATTAAAAAAGATACACTAAATGGCTGAATTAAATACCGGCGACGGTGGTGGCGGAAAAGGTGGTAAAGTAAGAAGTAAAAAGCAAAATTCTAAGGTCGATTTAACGGCAATGGTGGATTTGGCGTTCTTATTGATCACATTCTTTATGTTGACTACATCGTTGTCAAAACCTCAATCAATGGATTTGTCATTGCCTGATAAGGACGATGATCCTACTAAGAATAAAGACATCAAGGTAGATGAGAATCGTACGATGACAGTAATATTAGGGGAAAATAATAAGATGGTTTATTATATGGGATTATTGGCGACTCCTATTGCGGGTCCAAAAGATATCGCTTATGGTAAAGATGGGATTCGTAAAGAAGTTCTTAAAAGAAAGAAATCAGTTTTAGAATATTCTGCTGCTCAAGGGAAACCTAAAAATGGAATCATCGTTATTATCAAACCAACTAAAAAGTCAACTTATAGAAATTTAGTTGATATGTTGGATGAAATGGCTATTGCGGGAGTAGATACTTATGCGATTGTTCCTGAGTTTAGTCCAGAGGAAACTAAATTGATAGATAAAAAATAAGAGCAATCTTGTTTTAACATCCTAATAATCAAGAAAAATGAAATTAGATATAATTAAAAATCAGTGGCTTGATATCGTATTCGAAGGGCGTAATAAGATATACGGTGCATATGAGTTAAGAAAATCGAATAGAAAAACAACGGTAAAAGCGCTTATCATTGGATCGATTATTTTTAGCTTTGCTGTAGCGGCTCCTCTTATTGCAAGTTTTTTACCTGATTCTACTGAAGAAGAGGTGAATAACGATATTAAGATTGCAACAGTAAAATTACCTCCTAAAAAAGAGGAAATTAAACCAAATCAACCACCACCACCACCACCACCACCAAAAGTGGATCAAGTGAAGTTCGTGAAACCAGTGGTTGCTAAGGCGAATGAAGTTACTGAAGATCCTCCAAAAATTGAGGAGCTTAAAGACAAAAAAGTAGGTTCAGAAACTATCAAAGGAGATCCAGATGCAGTTTTAACTGTTGATGAGCCAGTTGGTAAAGGACCTGTAGCCGAGGTAGTGCAAGAAGATAACAATGTTTATAATACTGCAGGTATTGAGGTGAAACCAGATTTCCCAGGAGGAATTGAGAAATTCTACAAATTCGTAGGAAACAATTACAAGACTCCAGAAGAAGAAGGTTTAAAAGGTAAAGTATATGTTACTTTTGTAGTTGAAAAAGACGGTTCATTAACCGACATTAAAGTTTTAAGGGATATCGGTTACGGTACAGGGGCAGAAGCAATTCGTGTTCTTAAGAAATGTCCGAAATGGACTCCTGGTGAGCAAAATGGTAAAAAAGTTAGGGTTCTTTACTCTTTACCTATTACGATTCAATCTGCAGAATAATGTTAAAAAATATGCTTAATAATATTCAGAAGAAATCGCTCAAAGAGCGATTTCTTCTTGTTTTAGGAATACTGTTTTTTTTGATTTACCTTGTGCTAGGTTTAATGATTATGTTTTGGGAAAAGCTGCCGTTGGACATGGAACAGAAGTATAGATATGCTTTTGGTGGCTTGTTGATCGTGTATTCGGCCATACGTTTTTTGAGATTAATTAATGCAAACACAGAGTAGGTATGTTAAAATATAGTAAGGTTTTTGGTTTAGCGGCTTTTGTCTTTTTGTTTGTCACGTGCAACCAAAAAAGCAAGAGTGAAGCGGATAAAGAGACGATTTTAAAGGGATCTATTACTATTACAGCGGATGAAACGATAACGCCAATAGTGGAAGATCAAGTCGCTGTATTTGAAGGAACCTACTATGGTGCTAAAATTGCAGTTCAATCGAAGTCTGAAGGTGAATTGATAAATGATTTATTGAATCAAAAAGCTAAAGTGGTGATCACTACTAGAGATTTGACTCAAGAAGAAAAAGATAGGTTTGCTAAGAGTAAGATCAAGCCTCGTGTAACGGTTTTCGCAACAGATGCGATTGCTTTTATTTCGAACAAAGGCAATAACGACACATTAATTGCGTTGAAATCTGTAATAGATTTTATGCAAGGAAAATCGGACTCAAAAATTAAGGGACTGGTATTTGATAATCCTAATTCAAGTACGGTGCGTTATATGAAAGAGTTGGCTCAGGTTAAAGATATTCCAGCTAAGGGTGTTTTTTCTTTTAAAACAAACGACGAAGTGATTAAATTTGTTTCTGAGAATGACGGTATGATTGGAGTGGTGGGAGTAAATTGGCTTTCACAACCTTCTCCAAAAATGGCGGGCATTGTGAAAGAGATAAATGTTTTGAGTGTTAAAGGTTTGAAAGATGATCAATATTACAGCCCAACGCAGAATGATCTTGCCGAGATTAAATATCCATTGGCACGTGATTTGTATATTATAAATTGTCAAGGGTATTCAGGTTTAGGAATGGGCTTTGCTTCATTCATTGCCGGAGATATCGGACAACGTATAGTTTTAAAGTCAGGATTATTGCCTGTGAGAACACCAGGTAGAAAGCTTAAAATTAGAAGTCAAATTATAAACGATAAAGAATAAATTAATTACAATTAAGATGAATAAATTTAAAATTTTCAGTCTTGCTTTCGTTGCTTCAGCTACTGTCGCACAAGCGCAAGATATCAAAGAAGCTAAAAAAGCAATCGATGCTGAACAATTTCAAAAAGCAAAAGGATTGTTAAAATCAATCATCAAAGCAAAACCATCTGATGGGGAAGCTAATTTTGTTTTAGGTAATGTGTATTTGAATCAAAGTATCCTTGACTCTGCTAAAATTTATTACGCAAATGGATTGGCAGCTTCAGATCACAAAAACTTAAATTATATTGGACTAGCTCAAATTGATTTAGATGATAAAAATACCGCTGGTGCTGTAACTAATATTGGTTTGGCAACTAAAGATATGAAACGTAAAGATGTAGATGAATTTATCTATATCGGTAAAGCGTATATGAATTCGGCTAACCCTGATTATGTTAATGCTATTGCTAGCGTGAAACGTGCGTTGTTGATTGATCCACAAAATGCAAACGCTCTTTTGACAATAGGAGATGCGTATTATGGAGCAAACAATCAAAACGATGCTTACAAGGCTTACCGTGATGCATTTACTGCAGATCCAACACTTTTGAGAGCAAAAATGCAATTAGGAGTTTTGTTAAAAGGAGCAAAATCATATGAGGAAGCAATTAAGGCATTTAATGAAGTAATTGCAATAAACCCAAATTATGGTCCTGTTTACAGAGAATTGGCTGAAACATATTACAAATGGGGAAGAAACAAACCTTCTACTTCTAAAGTGAATATGCAAAATGCTATTACGAACTATGAGAAATATTTAAGTCTTACAGATTACTCTTTGGATTCAAAAATGCGTCATGCAGATTTCTTAATCTTGGTTAAAGATTATAAAACTCTTGAAGTGGTAGCTAACAAAATGAGTGCTGAGGATAAGGTTAATCCAAGAATTTTCAGATACTTAGGTTATGCTGCTTATGAGAATGGAAATGTTGATGTGGCTATTAAGTCTATTGAGGATTTCATGAAAGTGCCAACTAACAAAATTATTGGTAGAGATTATCTATACTTAGGTTTAGCTAAAATCAAAAAAGGTACTAATGCTGAGGGTGTAGTTGATCAAGCTGCTTTTGATGCAGGTATGATTGATGTTAAAAAAGCTGTAGAATTAGAGCCTTTAGTGGTTGAGGAGCTTTCTGATTTAGGAAAAGCAATGTTTGCTAAAAAACAATTTGCACAAGCTGCTGGTATTTTTGAATTAGGAGCGAATAATAAAGAGTCTAAAAACTACCTTGATGATAATGTTTATTATGGTATTTCACTTTATTATGCTAATGCTAATAAAACAAATGGTGCTGCAGATGCTGCTGCCCTAGGGAAAGCGGAAGCTGCTTTTGATAGAATCTTAGAGGCTTCTCCAAGTTATGATGAGGCCTATTTGTATAAAGGTAGAATCAACAACTTGTTAGAGAAAGATGATTTAATCATTAAAAACTACGAGCAGTATGTAACTAATATGACGGCTAAAGGAGCTGAAGAGTTAGCAAAACCTGCTACTATGAAAAAAGTAATTGAAGCTTATAATAGTATTGGTGCTAGTTATGCCAATACAGACAAAGCTAAAGCGGTTGAGTTCTTCAACAAAACATTAGCTTTAGATCCTGCTAATGCTTACGCTAGTCAGTCAGTGAAAGCTTTAAAATAAGAAACGATTTTTAAGTTAAAAAGTAAAACCGATAGTTCAAAGAACTGTCGGTTTTTTTTGTTCCGTATTTAATTGACTATCTTTGCACTTTAAAATGAAATAATGTTATCAAAAGAAATACAATTAGAAGTAAATAAAGGAGCAATGTTACCTTTGATGGAAGAGTTTTATACCATACAGGGAGAAGGCTTTCATACAGGGACTGCTGCTTACTTTATACGAATTGGAGGTTGTGATGTAGGGTGCCACTGGTGTGATGTGAAGGAGAGTTGGAATGCAGAATTGCATCCACCGACAAGTGTAGACTTAATTGTACAACACGCTTCTACTTATGCTGATACTGTGGTGATTACTGGTGGTGAACCATTAACTTGGGATATGACTTTGCTTACACAGCAATTAAAAGATAAAAATTTAAAAGTGCATATAGAAACTTCAGGAGCTTATCCGCTTAGTGGAACCTGGGATTGGATCTGTCTTTCTCCTAAAAAGAATAAATTGCCTACTCAAACGGTATACGATAATGCACATGAGTTAAAAGTAATTATCTACAATAAACACGATTTTATTTTTGCTGAAGAGCAAGCGGAATTAGTTAATGATAATGCCATTTTGTTTCTTCAACCCGAATGGAGTAAGAAGGAAGAGATGACACCCTTAATTGTGGACTATGTAATGAGTAATCCTAAATGGAGAGTGTCGTTGCAAACGCACAAGTATTTAAATATCCCATAAGTAATAAAACAAAATCTCTTCGAAACGAAGAGATTTTTTTGTTTAAGGTGTGGATGCGTTGTGTAGAAAGTATGCTGTAGATTATTTCCAGTTCCTGTCTTTTTTTAAGTTGGTGATTTGTGCCAGGTGATGATTACCGTGCCAAGCGTAAGTTCCGATCATTTGTTTGATACTGTATTCTGAATTGTTTTCAGGATGAATAAAAGTTTTGTCCAGATCCACTTGGGAGACAAGACTCATCAGGTAGGCCAATCTAAAATGTAACCCTTCTAACAAAGTGAGGCTTGGTTCGATGGGCATTTGTATGGAATCGGGTAAGTCTGACCATAAGGTTTCATCGTATGCTTTGATCACGGGATTGTTTTCGGTCAAGGCCCATTTTAGTCGGATAAAACAGTTCATATGACTTTCGGCACAGTGGTGAATGACCTGTCGGATAGTCCAGCCGTCAGGACGATATCGCGTATCGAGTTGTAAATCGCTTAGGTGAATCGTTTCCGATTTTAATTTAGCAGGAAAGCTTGAAATTTCTAGAATTTTTTCTGAGAGATACTCAAGGGTATACTGTTTTGGAGGGCTGAATTTTCCAATAGGGTATTTTAATTTTTCTAAATCAGATGCTTCCATTTTTCTAAATATTAAGATTCAATAGTAAGTCTAGCTAAATAATCATAGTGTTCACCTTCAGTAACGAGTTCGCATTTTAAGCCATTGGCCACTGCGGCGTTCTGAAGGGTATTGTAATCTAGGTACAGCCAATCGAAAGTGTCTTCTTTTTCTCCCTTGTAGCTGATGTTAAAAGTTAATTCTCCATAATAGTCATTGCTAGAGGGAATCCACTTTCCTCCATCCTCATCTTCGTCAAACATATAAATAAGATCAGAGCTGTCTAGTAGGATTTGTCCTCCTGGGTTGAGCAGTGATTTTAGTTTGGACAGATAGTCATTGCATTTGTTTAGTTTTCCAAAGATGCCCACTCCATTCATTAATAATAGTAGCGTGTCAAATTTTTCTCCTTCAAAATCAAGTATGTTTTGTACTATGGCTTTTTTAACGCCTCTGAGTTGACAGGTCTCGATAGCTTTTTCAGAGATGTCAATAGCGGTAACGTCAAGATTACGCTCGTTTTGTAACGATAAAGCGTGGCTTCCTGCACCACAACCCACATCAAGTACTTTTCCAGTGGCTAGTTGTAGTGCTTTTTGTTCAAGCTTAGGCATTTCGTTATAAGAGCGAAAAAGGTATTCTACACTCATTTCATCTTCTTCTGAAATGGAAGTTTCAGTAATGAGGTCTTCTGGTGAATTATTGGTTTGGAAATCGAACATCGCTTTCCCAAAAAGATCTTTCATTGTATTTTAGTTCAAAGTTTACCGTTTCAAGTTTAAAGTTGTTTAATTTTGCATGTCAACTTTAAAATCTAAACTTGAAACAAATTTTAAATAACTTAAATAAGTTAGCCAAAGATAAGCATATCGAAAACAAAAAGTATTTCGATAAGCTGAAAAAGAAACAACCTAAGAATTTAGATTACGTCATGCAGGATTTGCATGAGGCTGAATTTAAAAAAACGGACTGTTTGCAGTGTGCTAATTGCTGTAAAACGACTGGACCTTTGTTTACCTTGGCGGATATTGAAAGGATATCGAAACATTTCAGGCAGAAGCCACAACAGTTCATTGATCAACATCTGCAAATAGATGAGGATAAGGATTATGTTTTGAAAAGTGTTCCTTGTACTTTTTTAGATGCTGAAAATTATTGTATGATTTATGATGTGCGTCCAAAGGCTTGCAGAGAATTTCCGCATACAGATCGTAAGAAGTTTTATCAAATTACAGATCTTACATTAAAGAATGTTACTATTTGTCCTGCTGCTTATAATATAGTAGAAGAAATGAAGAAGAAGCTGCCACTATAAGTGATAAATATATTGTAATTGTTTTTTGAAGCAAATTAGTTTTGCTTTTTTAAATGTATTTTTGACTAAGGCCATAGTAGGCTGTCCCAATAAACCCATCTAAGACCATTCATATTGAATTTAGAATATTTCATAGCCAAAAGACTCATTACTGCCAAAGATTATAAAAGCAGTATTTCGGCGCCTATTATAAAGATTGCTATCTCAGCAATTGCCATTGGTATTATTATGATGCTTATCTCGGTGGCAACCGGAATTGGTTTGCAGCAAAAGATACGTGAAAAAGTTTCTGCTTTCAATGGCCAGGTGATCATTTCGAATTATGACAATAATAATTCGGAGGTTACTTTAGTTCCTATTTCGAAAAAACAAGATTTTTATCCCCAATTCAAATCAGTTCCTGAGGTAAGTCATATTCAAGCGATCGCTACAAAGGCAGGGATCATAAGAACGGATAATGCTTTTGAAGGAATTGTGTTCAAAGGAGTAGGTGGGGATTATAACTGGAGTAATATAAAAGAATATTTGGTAGCGGGTAAATTGCCTGATTTTTCAAAAAGTCTTAATGAAGAGGTCTTGATTTCTAAATTTCTTGCTGATCGACTCAATTTGAAAGTTGGAGATAGTTTTAATACCTTTTTTATCAAAGAAGAACAAGGTAAATTGCCTAATAGTCGCCGCTTCAAGATTGTTGGTGTTTTTAATTCAGGGTTTCAAGATTTCGACGCTACTTATATCATTGGCGATATTCGTCATGTGCAACGGATCAATAAATGGAAAGAAGATCAGGTAGGGGCTTTTGAAGTTTTTGTAAAAGACTTTAGTGAAATAAAAGCAACAGGAGAGAAGATCTACGAGCAGACGTCATCTGATTTAGATTCTAAAACCATAATTGAAAAATACAGCTATATATTTGATTGGTTGCAGCTTTTTGATTTTAATATCGTGGTGATACTAGCGGTTATGATTTTAGTGGCTACCATTAATATGGTTGTAGCATTGTTGGTGTTGATTTTAGAGCGTACACAGATGATAGGGATTCTTAAAGCATTGGGAGCTGATAACTGGTCGGTTCGCAAAGTATTTTTGTATAATGCCTTTTACCTTATCGTGCGAGGATTGTTTTGGGGGAATCTAATTGGTATTTCGTTGTTGTTGATTCAGCAGCAGTTTGGAATCATTCCTCTGAATCCGGAGAACTACTATGTGAATCAGGCGCCAGTGTATTTAAATTGGGGTTATGTGGTTTTGTTAAACTTGTTGACTATTACCATT
The DNA here is from genome assembly GCF_059882335.1 of Flavobacterium sp. OHVDL-2026-0007. NCBI lineage: Bacteria > Pseudomonadati > Bacteroidota > Flavobacteriia > Flavobacteriales > Flavobacteriaceae > Flavobacterium > Flavobacterium sp. OHVDL-2026-0007. Next base: position 2,842,685 of record NZ_CM187612.1, on the reverse strand, counting down.
TGTTTTGTAGTGTTGTTGATTCCTTCTTATATCATTACCAAGATCTCACCAGTGAAAGCGATTCGATTCGATTAAGTTTTTTTTGTAGTGCTATGATGGAAATACTATCATGACAAGCCCGGTCGTTTCGAGAGATGGTCGGGCTTGTTGTTTGTTGTAGGTAGCTTGTTATATAGGTGGTCTATATATAGTATAGGTAAAGCGGTCTGTTTTGTTCCTGTGTAATAGGGAGTGCTGCTGAAGAGAGGAAGCGGGTAAGGGGTTTGAGAGAGTTAGCAGGGGTGGAGGTAGTAGGAAATGGTTAGGGAGGTGATTAAAAAGGGTTCAAGTTGAAGAAACACTATAATGAGGGACTTGATAAATTACCATGAAATAGCCGAATGAGCTGCGAACTCAATAAAATGGGGCGTTTTCTTAGTGGTGTTGTTGTGGTAAACGTAGGTGTCTAAAGAAAAATCCTATAAAACTAAAAACAAGGTTAAAGGTAAGTTTAGTGTTATCAGTGCGTTAAGAAAAAAGTGTAAAAAAGAATGTAGAAAGTGTTTTAAAAAGCTTGTTTACCCGCATAAAGGTTGTAGTTTTGCACCCGCAACGACGCAGACGTTCACTGAAATCTTGACAAGCAAACAAATTGAAAATCGGAAAATTTTTCTGAAAAAAGATTTTGAAAAGCTTGTGAGATTGGAAAACGGATGTTACATTTGCACCCCGCAAAACATTGCAAAGTTCATTGAGAGATTGGTTGGAAAGAGAAGTTTAAATGAGACGAAAGTCTTCAAAAAAAAACTTCACATTTTTCTTGCCAGTTGTAAATAACTTTTCTACTTTTGCAGCCGCTTTGAGACATAAGCGACAAACAAAAAAGACACGTTCGTAGACATATTGAATTGACAGCCGTTTTAACAGAGATGTTAAAACAAATAATAAAGAGTAAGATAATCGAGAGATTAATTAAATGAACCGATAGAGACTGATTCGAATAACAATACGATCTAATTTATTAGATCAACAATATACGATGAAGAGTTTGATCCTGGCTCAGGATGAACGCTAGCGGCAGGCTTAACACATGCAAGTCGAGGGGTATAGTTCTTCGGAACTAGAGACCGGCGCACGGGTGCGTAACGCGTATGCAATCTACCTTTTACAGAGGGATAGCCCAGAGAAATTTGGATTAATACCTCATAGTATTATGAAATGGCATCATTTTATAATTAAAGTCACAACGGTAAAAGATGAGCATGCGTCCCATTAGCTAGTTGGTAAGGTAACGGCTTACCAAGGCTACGATGGGTAGGGGTCCTGAGAGGGAGATCCCCCACACTGGTACTGAGACACGGACCAGACTCCTACGGGAGGCAGCAGTGAGGAATATTGGACAATGGGCGCAAGCCTGATCCAGCCATGCCGCGTGCAGGATGACGGTCCTATGGATTGTAAACTGCTTTTATACAGGAAGAAACACTGGTTCGTGAACCAGCTTGACGGTACTGTAAGAATAAGGATCGGCTAACTCCGTGCCAGCAGCCGCGGTAATACGGAGGATCCAAGCGTTATCCGGAATCATTGGGTTTAAAGGGTCCGTAGGCGGTTTAATAAGTCAGTGGTGAAAGCCCATCGCTCAACGGTGGAACGGCCATTGATACTGTTAAACTTGAATTATTAGGAAGTAACTAGAATATGTAGTGTAGCGGTGAAATGCTTAGAGATTACATGGAATACCAATTGCGAAGGCAGGTTACTACTAATTGATTGACGCTGATGGACGAAAGCGTGGGTAGCGAACAGGATTAGATACCCTGGTAGTCCACGCCGTAAACGATGGATACTAGCTGTTGGGAGCAATCTCAGTGGCTAAGCGAAAGTGATAAGTATCCCACCTGGGGAGTACGTTCGCAAGAATGAAACTCAAAGGAATTGACGGGGGCCCGCACAAGCGGTGGAGCATGTGGTTTAATTCGATGATACGCGAGGAACCTTACCAAGGCTTAAATGTAGATTGACCGGTTTGGAAACAGATCTTTCGCAAGACAATTTACAAGGTGCTGCATGGTTGTCGTCAGCTCGTGCCGTGAGGTGTCAGGTTAAGTCCTATAACGAGCGCAACCCCTGTTGTTAGTTGCCAGCGAGTCATGTCGGGAACTCTAACAAGACTGCCAGTGCAAACTGTGAGGAAGGTGGGGATGACGTCAAATCATCACGGCCCTTACGCCTTGGGCTACACACGTGCTACAATGGCCGGTACAGAGAGCAGCCACTGGGCGACCAGGAGCGAATCTATAAAACCGGTCACAGTTCGGATCGGAGTCTGCAACTCGACTCCGTGAAGCTGGAATCGCTAGTAATCGGATATCAGCCATGATCCGGTGAATACGTTCCCGGGCCTTGTACACACCGCCCGTCAAGCCATGGAAGCTGGGGGTGCCTGAAGTCGGTGACCGCAAGGAGCTGCCTAGGGTAAAACTGGTAACTAGGGCTAAGTCGTAACAAGGTAGCCGTACCGGAAGGTGCGGCTGGAACACCTCCTTTCTAGAGCCTTAGTGTTAGTTGATTTATCAACACGCTGAGGAAAAAAGAAGAAGCTTTATAGGTCATGATTTTAAGACTATTTTACTCTTGCTGTTAGTTCAAATAATAAATTTTTAAGAATAAGAGTGTCTCGTAGCTCAGCTGGTTAGAGTACTACACTGATAATGTAGGGGTCGACAGTTCGAGTCTGTCCGAGACAACTATTTAAACTTGAAAAAAAAGGAAATTCTAGAAGTTGGAATTCACCAAAAGAAATTAGATGGAATATAGATCTAAGATCTGAATTCAGTTTCTACAATTGAAATGGGGGATTAGCTCAGCTGGCTAGAGCGCCTGCCTTGCACGCAGGAGGTCAACGGTTCGACTCCGTTATTCTCCACTGATTCGAAGCGAAAGTTTTGGATAAAAGTTCATTGACATATTGAGATAAGAAAATAATAAAAAGTAGAAAGCATTTTCTGTTATACGTAACAGGAAATAAAAAAAAACGGTCATATTAATTTATGATTGGTACAATAAGCAAAATAAGGGCGTATGGGGGATGCCTTGGCTCTCAGAGGCGATGAAAGGCGTGATAAGCTGCGAAAAGTTACGGGGATCGGCACACACGAATTGATCCGTAAATACCTGAATGGGGCAACCCACTATGTTGAAGACATAGTACACCGATAGGTGGGCAAACCCGCTGAACTGAAACATCTAAGTAGGCGGAGGAGAAGAAAACAAAAGTGATTCCGTAAGTAGTGGCGAGCGAACGCGGATTAGCCCAAACCAATGTTGTTACGGCAATGTTGGGGTTGTAGGACCACGATATTTTATGTACAAGGAACCGGAAGTTACTGGAAAGTGACACCATAGAGGGTGATAGTCCCGTATGGGTAACGAGTATAATAGATAGTGGTATCCTGAGTAGGGCGGGACACGAGAAATCCTGTCTGAATTTGGCGGGACCATCCGCTAAGGCTAAATACTCCTGAGAGACCGATAGTGAACCAGTACCGTGAGGGAAAGGTGAAAAGAACCGTGAATAACGGAGTGAAATAGATCCTGAAACCATACGCTTACAAGCGGTCGGAGCCCTTTAGTGGGGTGACGGCGTGCCTTTTGCATAATGAGCCTACGAGTTAACGTTGCTGGCAAGGATAAGTGGTTAAGCCACGGATCCGTAGCGAAAGCGAGTCTGAATAGGGCGCTTTAGTCAGTAGTGTTAGACGCGAAACCGTGTGATCTACCCATGGGCAGGTTGAAGCTGTGGTAACACACAGTGGAGGACCGAACCGGTTGACGTTGAAAAGTCTTCGGATGACCTGTGGGTAGGGGTGAAAGGCCAATCAAACTCGGAAATAGCTCGTACTCCCCGAAATGCATTTAGGTGCAGCGTTGTGCACAAAGTTATATAGAGGTAGAGCTACTGATTGGATGCGGGGGCTTCACCGCCTACCAATTCCTGACAAACTCCGAATGCTATATAATGTTTCACAACAGTGAGGGCTTGGGTGCTAAGGTCCAAGTCCGAGAGGGAAAGAACCCAGACCATCAGCTAAGGTCCCCAAATATATGTTAAGTTGAAAGAACGAGGTTTGTCTGCCCAGACAGCTAGGATGTTGGCTTGGAAGCAGCCATTCATTTAAAGAGTGCGTAACAGCTCACTAGTCGAGCGGACGAGCATGGATAATAATCGGGCATAAACATATTACCGAAGCTATGGATTTCGTATTTATTTACGGAGTGGTAGGGGAGCATTCTAACAGGGTTGAAGGTGAGTCGTAAGGCCTGCTGGACCGGTTAGAAAAGAAAATGTAGGCATAAGTAACGATAATGCGGGCGAGAAACCCGCACACCGAAAGACTAAGGTTTCCACAGCTATGCTAATCAGCTGTGGGTTAGTCGGGACCTAAGGCGAACCCGAAAGGGACAGTCGATGGACCACGGGTTAATATTCCCGTACTACTTATTACTGTGATGGGGTGACGGAGTGATGAAAGCGCCGCGAACTGACGGAATAGTTCGTTGAAGTACCTACCTATAAGCTGCGCAGGCAAATCCACGCGGCTTGGGGAAATACGATAGTACTCGGAGTCTTCGGACAAAGAGATAGTGCGCCTAAGGGCTTCCAAGAAAAACCTCTAAACTTCAGGTAATAAGTACCCGTACCGCAAACCGACACAGGTAGTCGAGGAGAGAATCCTAAGGTGCTCGAGAGATTCATGGCTAAGGAATTAGGCAAAATAGACCTGTAACTTCGGGAGAAAGGTCGCCAGCGCAAGCTGGCCGCAGTGAAGAGGTCCAGGCGACTGTTTATCAAAAACACAGGGCTCTGCAAAATCGTAAGATGAAGTATAGGGCCTGACACCTGCCCGGTGCTGGAAGGTTAAGAGGAGATGTTATCTTCGGAGAAGCATTGAATTGAAGCCCCAGTAAACGGCGGCCGTAACTATAACGGTCCTAAGGTAGCGAAATTCCTTGTCGGGTAAGTTCCGACCTGCACGAATGGTGTAACGATCTGGACACTGTCTCAGCCATGAGCTCGGTGAAATTGTAGTAACGGTGAAGATGCCGTTTACCCGCAGTGGGACGAAAAGACCCTGTGCACCTTTACTATAGCTTAGTATTGACCTTGGATAAATGATGTGTAGGATAGGTTGGAGACTGTGAAGTGGCGTCGCTAGGCGTTGTGGAGTCATTGTTGAAATACAACCCTTTGTTTATCTGAGGCCTAACCCCGCGATTGCGGGGGACATTGCTTGGTGGGTAGTTTGACTGGGGTGGTCGCCTCCAAAAGAGTAACGGAGGCTTCTAAAGGTTCCCTCAGTACGCTTGGTAACCGTGCGTAGAGTGCAATGGCATAAGGGAGCTTGACTGAGAGACATACAGGTCGATCAGGTACGAAAGTAGAGCATAGTGATCCGGTGGTTCCGCATGGAAGGGCCATCGCTCAAAGGATAAAAGGTACGCCGGGGATAACAGGCTGATCTCCCCCAAGAGCTCATATCGACGGGGGGGTTTGGCACCTCGATGTCGGCTCGTCACATCCTGGGGCTGGAGAAGGTCCCAAGGGTTGGGCTGTTCGCCCATTAAAGTGGCACGCGAGCTGGGTTCAGAACGTCGTGAGACAGTTCGGTCTCTATCTACTGTGGGCGCAAGAAATTTGAGTGGATCTGATTCTAGTACGAGAGGACCGAATTGGACAAACCTCTAGTGTATCTGTTGTTCCGCCAGGAGCATCGCAGAGTAGCTACGTTTGGAAGGGATAAGCGCTGAAAGCATATAAGCGCGAAACCCACCACAAGATGAGATTTCTTTTAAGGATCGTGGAAGATGACCACGTTGATAGGCTATAGATGTAAAGGCAGTAATGTCATAGTCGAGTAGTACTAATAATCCGTAAGCTTATGTACACCTTTTCCCCTGACTCCGGTCAGGGGGAGAAACTTTCTAATAAATACTTTTTTCTTTATCTCAGTATGTTAAGATATTGTGTAATGTTGATTGACAATAAGTTAATCACCCATTGCAAAACGACCTTAAGGTGGTTATTGCGGCGGGGCTCACCTCTTCCCATCCCGAACAGAGTAGTTAAGCCCGCCTGCGCAGATGGTACTGCAGTTATGTGGGAGAGTATGTCGTCGCCTTTCTTTTGAAAACCCTGTTTCTAACGAAACGGGGTTTTTTGTTTTCAGCCGTTTTGGAAATCTTTAATCCAATATCTGAAAAGTTTCCTTGTTAGGTCAACAATACTTAAAGTTGACCAAGGATAGCTGTTAGTGTTAAAGAGTTTGAGTCTTGTAATTAGATTTGTTTGGCTATTTTTTGTCTGTGTTATTTGAATAATGCTGCTTGAAACATCCAATATATCCGTTTTAAATTTTAGTCCCTTAAAAAGGCTTTATTGTTGTTTTTTGGGGTGTATTGATCTGTTGGCTCTGGTGTTTTTATTGTGTTTTGTTTTTATTAGTGATCTTGAATTCTTTTTAAGTTGATTTTTAGACTCTAGTTCGCTTTTTGTAACTTTGAAAAACATCTTTAAAATAAATAGTTATGGAATCAAAAATGATATGGGCGAACTTAGTCTCAACTGATTTGAAGAAAACAGCTAAGTTTTATAAAGCATTAGGCTTTCAGCAAAATGGTGAAGATGAAGCAGGAGTAGTAGTAAGTTTTTTTTTCGGTGAGAAAAACTTTGTGATCAATTTTTTCAGCAAGGAAAGATTAAGTGAAAACGTAAATGGTAGCCTTAGTGATCCTAAGAAGGAGAATGAAGTTATGTTTTCTCTTTCTGCAAGAAGCAAAGAGGAAGTGGATGAATGGGTTGAAAAAGTAAAAGTGGCTGGCGGCACAGTTTTTTCAGATGCACAAGCTTATCAGAAAGGCTATACTTTTGCTTTTGCTGATCCAGATAATCATAGATTTAATGTATTGTATTGGCCAGGGATGTAGTATATGTGGATGAGATGTCTTTATGAAAAAATAGTAATGTTTTTGTAATGCATGAAATTGTATTTAAGTATATTTTGTAATGTGTATATTACAAAAACACAATGTTTTTGTAAAGTGTATATAGCAAAATAAAGTATATCTGTGTTCTTAGTAAAACATTATGGAGTTATTGTTTCAAAAGTATCAAAGAAAATTGCAAAATACATCTACACAGTTTGTGCGTAGTTTTATTAATGAAGTCAATTGGGATGCACGACTGATCGGGATTAAAGGAGCGAGGGGTGTAGGTAAAACTACTTTGCTTTTGCAATATATGAAGCTTAATTTTAGTAATGAATTAGAGAGGTCTTTATATGTAAGCTTAGATTCTATTGGGTTTAGTAATATGACTTTGGTAGATTTGGCAGATGAATTTGTGAAAGTAGGTGGCAAGTATTTGTTTTTGGATGAAGTTCATAAGTATGCTAATTGGGCTCAAGAGCTCAAAAATATTTATGACGATTATCCAAAGTTGAAAGTTGTTTTTACAGGATCGTCGCTTCTGGAAATTTTAAATGCTCGAGCTGATTTGAGTAGAAGGGCTATTGTATACCATCTTCATGGGCTTTCGTTTAGGGAGTATATTTCGTTGGAAACTGGAGTGTATTTTGAACGTTTATCTTTAGAAAAGATATTGGAAAATCATATAGAGGAAGCGACTTTGATAAATGCCAGAATAAAGCCATTTGAGTATTTTGAGGCATATTTGAAATATGGATATTATCCTTTTTATAGAGAACAACCAGAATTGTATGGGCAGCGATTGGAGGAGGTAATCAATATGATGCTTGAGATTGAACTGCCTTTGCTAAGGGGTGTTGATTTGAGTTATGTTTTTAAAATAAAGAAACTGCTGGGTATTATTTCTGAATCAGTTCCGTTTATTCCTAATGTAAGTAATCTGAGTGAGAAAATTGGGGTAAGTCGAGCGACTTTGATGCAGTATCTGCACTATTTAGAGGAGATTGGTTTAACAAATAATTTGTATAAGGAGGCTAGAGGAAGTAGTAAATTACAAAAACCAGCTAAAATATATTTAGAAAACACCAATTTGATGTTTGTATTATCTCCAGTTAAATTTAATGTAGGGAATGTAAGGGAGACTTTTTTTGCTAATCAGTTGGGGTATCACAATAATATAAGTTATCATGAATCTACTGATTTTTTTGTAAATGAAAAGTATGCTTTTGAGATAGGAGGAAAGGATAAGACTGCTAAGCAAATTAAGGGCTTAGAGAATGCTTTTATTGCAGTAGATGATTTAGAATATGGGTTTCAAAATAAAATACCACTGTGGCTGTTTGGTTTTTTGTATTGAGAAATCAAAACAAAATCCATTTATTGGATATATGTAAAAAGACTCTTCATGAGAATCAATAAATAAATTTTCATATAAATATGGAGATTAAAACTTAGATAAATTATGTCAAGAATTTGTTACGAGATTAAAAAAATACGGACTATTAAGATTGGTTATTTGGAACCTCTAAGAAAGATGACAGACCAAATGATTTATAATTGGCTATAAAATAACAGAGTCTTACTTCGATAAACAAAAGACAAACAAAAAGTAATTGAAGAAATACTAAATATAAAAGATCCAATGCAATTTTTAAGCAAAGCTGGTTTTTAGATGCTTATATTGAAAAATATCAAAAATTGAAAAAAGAAAACTTTGATATTTTTTTTATAACAAAACTTCTGTAATGAAATCTAACATAAGAAAACTCAATATTAATTAATCAACTATTCTAAAAATTAAAACACAAAACATGAATCGATTTTTACTTTTAATAATTTTATTATCAACAACACAAATTTGTTTTTCTCAGAAAAAAAAGATTGCGACGCCCATTAAAAAGACTGTAGTTGTAGAAATTAAAGAAGAAAAAGATGTGCCAATTAAATTGCTAAGCCTGGCACCTAGCAGACTGGTATCTAAAGATGTTATTTCAAAAGCCAGGAGTATGGGGGCAAGTGTTAGTGGTGGTGATTTTAAAATACCAACAAGCTCAGAAAAACATTTTATGTACGACGATTTTGTACTATACGGAGAGAACCAGGAATCTTATTTGATTAACATTAATGGTAATGTTGAAAAAATCCCTGCAGACACACGATTGATAACTACAACAAAAAATAATTCTAAAATAGTAGTTGATAAATGTATAAATCAAAGCGAATGGTCGAAATGTTCGAATATTAGAATTATTGATAACACGGGCAAGAAACTTGATGTAGACCTCTCAAAATATTATTATGCGCTTAATATGCAGGAAAACCTGTATAATTCAGAAAATAATTCCTATGTGATTGTACATTCAAATTCGGGGGCAGAAAATATTATTACTGATAATGGGACAACCATTTTTACCAACGATGTTTCAGGTATTAGTTTTATAATTCCTGGATTTGTAACCTATGATGAGGCAGGAAAAGAAAAATTAATGGAATTAAGTACAAAGAAAAACATCGACATTTCAATTTATGAAGATATCAATGCACTTCCTGTTAATAAACTGCTTGTAGGAAAACATAATGAAAAATACATACTTTTTAATCCTGCTACTAATAAGATATTTTTTGAATCAGATAAGGCAATTAGAGAAGTCTACGTATTAAGTGATGTTAATCCTAAAAATTATTTCATTGTAGGAGATTATGATAAACCAATATTAGTAGATAGTAAGGGAAAAAGAGTTTTTGAAGAAGATTATGCAAGATTCATGTTTTATTTTGAAGGAAATAAAATTGTAGTAGAAGATAAACAAGGGAAACAAAATTATTATGATTTAGAAAAAAAAGCTTTTGTGTACCGAGCGTTTTATAATAGTTTAACGACGGTAGGAGCGTTTGATGTGGCTAAGTATAACAATTATTGTGAAATATATGATAATAAAACTAGTGCTTTTTTATATGGCGCAAATAAAGATGTAAAGGATTTTAGTTCAGAAGGAGATTTTGCTGTGGTTAAGTACAATGATTATTGTGAAGCATACGATTCTAAAACAAACACCTTAGCATATGGTGAAAACAAAAACATAAAAAATTTCCGTAGTGCCGGGAATATGTATGCAATTACTAAGCAAATAGATCTAAAAAATTCGGTTGTCGATATATATGATAAGTCTACGCGTTCTTTAATTTATGAAAATGCAACAAGTTTGCTTGGAATAACAGATACAGATAAGTATTTTGCCCTAAATAAAGATGGTAACCGTGAAAATAAATATAATATTATTGATAGAAATGGTAAGGTGCTTATCCAGGAGATTATCATTCCTAATTTTATTAAATACAATATAGATAAAGGGATTTTCGGACTTACAAAGACAATGTATGGAAAAGCAACAGAGTGTTATGATAAAACCGGAGTTAAAATTAGCTGTAAGTAATTAGCCGTAATTAGACTGATTCTTTAGGATATTTAAAGATAAAGTCAATTTTTATTTTATCCTTGTAAAAAAATAAAAACCATCAAGATTGAACATGCCCCAAAAAGTTAGACACTATTTGGGGCATTTTCATAGGTGTTTTATTTTTTTCGATTCCATTAGAAAGTCGCTAAAAATCTATGTGCAAGTGGCGTATAGAATAGAAAGCGAGCAAACTGCAATGCGTGAATTTTTAGTGCTTTTAGGTGTTAAGGATCGATACCTTAAGTTTGTGGTAACAATGGATGATTTTTGGAAGGAGTCAGTAGAAGGTGTAAAACACTTTTATATTTCTGATTTTTTGTTGGATTCAGGGTATTGAAAAAAAAGTAAATTTTTTAAAAAATGGAATAAAAAAAACTCCTTAATTTCTTAAGGAGTTTCTTGGTGGGCGATGAGGGGTTCGAACCCCCGACCCCCTCGGTGTAAACGAGGTGCTCTGAACCAGCTGAGCTAATCGCCCTATTTTACTAGGTTGCTATCGTTTGTGATTGCGAGTGCAAATATAAGCTAGTTTTTGAGTTCTGCAAAGAAAATACACTAAAAATTTAAAGTTTTTTTAATGTATTTTCTATATGATTGGGGTAGAATTGATTATGAGTTTGAATTTTGAGGTTATTTTCTATTTAGATAGCGATGGAATGTTTCTATAGACATAATCGGAGTGTTTTCCAGTGAATGATTTTTCTAATTCATCGAAAAAGGCATCCTGATCTTTTTCTTTTGGCCAAGTTGATTTAATAAGTTCCGTTATTTTTTCATTTGATTTCTCTAAATCGGATAAAGAATCATAGAAGAAGGCTTCCATGAAATCCGTACTGTTGGCTCCCCAAGAATGACGATAGGGGTAGTAGGCTTTTAGGTAGGGGTTATTAAAGGTAATCTTTTCATTAAATTCTTTTAGACCACTGCCTTTGCCTTGAGGATTCATCTGAGATTTACGGATGTAGACAATCATTGGTTTTTTAGTTTGGTCTTTGTATTCTTTTCTGCCAATTGAAGTGACGCTTTGGTAGATTTCGTCTGAATGAACGGGAGAGTAGTAACTGTCATATTTGTCGAAAAATGCTTTTCTATCTTTTTCATCGGGCCAAGCTTTTTTGATTAGTTCATTGCTTAGTTCACCTGCTTTCTCGATATCCTCCCAGCTTTTATAGACACTTACAAGAAGAATTTCAGTATTGTCGTCCGTGTAATAATGGGTCAGTAGTTCTGAGCCTATGATCAAATCATTTTTGCTGGTGACTTTGTCAAAATATTCTTGTTCGCCAGCTTTCCAGTCTTTTCCTTTAGAATCTAAATTCCAGTGAAATGTCGTTACTGTAATGAATACAGGTTTTTCTTTTTCTTGCGCGCAAATGATTGCGCTGCTGAGAATCATCAGTACGATGACTCCCATAGCGAGGGTGCTTCTGCTTTTCATGATGTAAATTTGTTTGGTTATTAAAAAAACTATACAAATTTAACATATTATAAACCAAGCTGTTATGTTTTTAAATATGAATTTTAAGCTGGATTTTATATGAAGTTTTAATTCTCTTTGTTTAAAGGCAATTCAGCCACTACAAACGTACTTCCGCCAACATATACGAAGTCTTTTTCTGTAGCATTTTTCTTGGCTTCAGTAAAGGCTTTGGCTACAGAATCATATGTAGTTCCTGTTAAATCGTATTTTTTGGCTGTATTTTTCAGTACTTCAGCATTTAGTCCTCTTGATGAATCAGGGCTGCAGAAATAATACTGTGCGTCTTTAGGGAAAAGAGGTAGGATGGAATCTAAGTCTTTGTCGTTAACAACTCCTAAAACGATATGTAAATGCGCAAAAGTTTCCTTTTGAATTTGTTTCATTACAATAGCCAATCCATGTTTATTATGTGCCGTGTCGCAAATGATTTTTGGGTTTTCTCCTAATTGTTGCCATCTACCTTGTAAACCGGTATTGGTTACCACTTTCAATAAACCTTTTTGTAGATTCTCGTTGGAAACATTAAATTCGTTTTGTGTATTCAAAACAGCAATAGTTTGCTGAACTGTTTTTTTGTTGTGAAACTGATAGTCTCCAATTAAATCGGAGGGGTAAACTTCTTGAATTAATTCCGAAGCAAAATAAATTGGGGCTGTTTGTTCTTCTGCTTTAGCTAAAAACACAGGCTGTGTTTCGGATGTATATTCTCCAATGACAACGGGTGTATTTGGTTTTATAATGCCGGCTTTTTCGCCAGCTATTTCTTTTGGTGTAGTTCCTAAAAATTGAGTGTGATCTAAATCGATGTTGGTGATCACTGAAACCAACGGTTTGATGATATTGGTGGCGTCTAAACGTCCGCCTAGACCAACTTCGATGATAGCGATATCTACTTTGTTTGAAGCAAAGTAGTCAAAAGCTAGTCCAACCGACATTTCGAAAAAACTCATGTCATTGGCTTCGAAAAAGCTTTTGTGCTTGGAAATGAATTCACAGACAAATGCTTCTGAAATTTCTTGACCATTGATTTTGATTCGTTCTCTAAAATCTTTTAAATGGGGTGAAGTATACAAGCCAACGGTGTATCCGGCTTCCTGTAAAACGGAAGCGAGCATATGCGATGTCGATCCTTTACCGTTGGTACCGGCAACATGAATGCATTTAAGCTCGTTCTCAGGATTACCAAGATGCGCGGCCAATAACTTAATATTGGTTAAATCTTCTTTATAGGCAGAAGCGCCTTGAAGTTGATACATCGGTAATTGGTTAAACATCCAATTTGTTGTTTCTTGATAGTTCATTTATTTTGGATAAAATAGTTGTCGATTGAAATAATTTTCATTTTTTTTAGTTTAATATTACAATGAAAATTATCTTTATTGCAAAATTGAAATATTTTTTAGAATTAATTATTAAAAACAAGAATTAAAATATGTTTAGCTTCATTCAATTACAAACTGATACCATTGCAAACGCCGCATCTAACGTAGTTATCGAAAAAATTGCTCCCAATACCGAAATCTCTGTTTTAGGATTTATCTTAAAAGGAGGTTTTTTCTTAATTCCAATTGCCATTTTATTATTCTATACCTTTTATGTAATCATAGAACGTTATTTATATATTAGCAAGGCTTCTCAAATCGATGCAAGATTAATGCAAGACGTAGGGGATAAGTTGAATTCAGGTAATATTGAATTGGCTAGAACTATAGTAGAAAGAAGTAATACTGCAGCGGGAAATATTTTAAAAGAAGGGGTTTTAGTAATTGGTAGGCCAATTACTGAAATAGAATCCAATATGGATCGTGCTGCTGATATTGAAATCGGAGAAATGGAAAGACGTCTAGGGCATCTTGGACTTATTGCGGGTATTGCACCAACATTAGGTTTTATTGGAACGATTTCAGGAGTAATTAAGATTTTTTATAGTATCTCTGTTACCGAGAATATTAGTATTGGTAATATCTCTGGAGGTTTATATGAAAAAATGATCAGTAGTGGTGCTGGACTTTTAGTAGGTATTATTGCCTATAGTGCTTACCACTTATTAAACGGAAAAATTGATGATTTTGCTTTGAAGATTCAGAAGCAAATCTTAGAATTTGTCAATATAATTCAAAGAGCATAGGGTATGTCTATTAAAAGAAAAAGAAGATTTCATGCTGAAGTAGCTACTTCATCGTTAAGTGATATTATGTTTTTCCTGCTGTTGTTTTTCTTAATCATTTCAACGCTTGCAAATCCTAATGTTATCAAAATGACTTTGCCCAAAGCAAAAGCAAATGAGAAAACCAATAAACAATTGATTAGTTTATCGGTTACAGAAGATAAGAAATTCTATATTGATAAACAGCCGGTTGATTTTGAGAATCTCGAAACCAGCTTGATGTCGAAAATAGGAACAGATAAAGACCAAACGGTTGTGGTTCGAATTCCATTTAATCTACAGGTTCAAGACCTAGTAGATGTATTGCAAATAGGAGTGAAGAATAATCTAAAGTTTGTGATCGCAACGAGTCCTAAGTAGTTTGTTTTCCTCCAACGGCAATTAGGGCCTTAGGATCAAGGAAGAGACTAGGAGGAACCCATACAGAGTGCTGTTAAAACGATGTAGTCTTACAGCGGTAATGCTCTGGGCAACCAACTATAAATAATAAAAAAGGCTTTCTGAAATTACGATTTCAGAAAGCCTTTTTACTTGGGTCTATATTTTTAATCTAAGCTAAAGTTGTAAATGATTTTTCCAACTTGTCTTGCTGGTGCATTGCTGTCTGCATCCCATTTGGTATTCATAGCAGCAATTTTAGCTTGATCGAGTAAACATCGTGCTGTGTTAGTTGTTCCTTTTATACCTGGTGTGGCACTAACGGTTTTTCCATTTTGATCCACGGTAACTTCTACTACCACTTTTCCGGCTTCATCACAAGTGTATTTAGGTGCAGGTTTAGATAATGCTTTTCTGTTTCCTAGTGAATAACCAGATCCACCACCAGTACCGCCTCCGCTTCCAGCGCCGTAACCGCTTCCAGTACCAATGCCATTTCCGGTACCATTTCCGCCACCTGTTCCTCCTCCAGATCCTCCACTGCCATAATAGCCATTAGAGCTTAAGCTACCGCTTGCTTTTCCTTTGTTTCCTGCTACTTTGTCGTCACCATCTCCACCTTTGTTAGATCCTTTTAAAATGCTTGATAAAGCATTATTGGTAGAATTCGAAACTTTTGGTTTTTCGGGTACAGGTTTGGCTTCTGGTTTGACAACAGGAGTATTTTTTTTAGGTTTTTCTTTTACAGGAATAACAACACTTTCATCAGTGGCGTTTTCTTGTGTAAGTATGGCTTCATCAGGAGTAGCTTTAGCGCGTACCGCTTTGGCCTCGTTTTTCACATGTAAAACTTCACTTTTATAGTTGGCTCCAGAGCCTAAATCACTGTCTCCAAAATTCACGGTTACACCACCACCGCCGCCACCTCCAGAGGCAAGAGCCACATTATTTTCTGGATTATAAGGAGGCCAAAAGCGTATGAAGAATAAAAGCAATAATAAAACAGCATAAAGTGCTGTAGAGATGAGAAGTGATTTCTTTTTATCTGAAGAATCGGTTGCCGTCATTTAGATTCTGAATTTTGTAATTGTATTTTATAAAAACGTTTAAAAGTAGTAAAAATTGTTTAGATGTGAAGGGCAGTTATGATTTTATACTGACTTGTGAAGAGGGTATTGATTCTCTAGAATAAGTGTTTTTTTGTTCTTTTAAAGAGCAAAGTAACTCAGTATGAGGTAAAAAAAAACGAGCCAATGATTAGTTGACTCGTTTAGAAGGAAGTATAAAAATAATTATACGAGCTGTTTCAGTGCAATTTCGAAAGCGGTTGCACTAATATTTGTTTTAGATGGACTTAAAGCATGTGCTTTTAGAATAGCATTTTTGATAATATCAGAGGTGTCTGTGAAAATGGCCTCATCTGTCATTTGTACTTTTTTCTCCATGAAATAAGCAAAAACTCTAGCCATTCCACAATTGGAAATAAAATCAGGAATCAAACTCACTTTGTGATCTACGGCTTCCATAATGGATCCGAAGAAAATTTCTTTATCAGCAAAAGGAACATTCGCACCACAAGAGATCACTTCTAATCCATTGGCAATTAAACTGTCAATTTGAGTTTGGGTAACCAATCTTGAAGCGGCACATGGAGTGAAAATCTCAGCACCAATAGCCCATATTTTGGAATTGATTTCTTCAAAAGGAATCATATTGTCGGCTACTAATTTGTTACCGTCTTTGTTTAAAAACAGGCTTCTGATCTCCTCAAAAGAAAAACCATCTTGTTTGATTAAACCACCATCTCGGTCAATGATTCCGATCACTTTGGCGCCCATTTCCGCTAAATAAAAAGCGGCAGCTGAACCCACATTTCCAAAGCCTTGTACGATCGCTTTTTTACCTTTTACATCGCCACCATAAGTAGCGTAAAAGTGACGGACTGCTTCGGCAACACCGAAACCAGTGATCATATCAGCAACAGTATATTTTCTGGTTACATCAGGTGAGAATTTTGGGTTCTCGATTACTTTGATAACCCCTTGACGCAATTGACCGATTCTGTTGATTTTATCCGCTTCAGTCGGTTTAAAATGCCCGTTAAAAACACCTTCTTGTGGATGCCAAACACCACATTCTTCCGTCATCGGTATTACTTCATGAATTTCATCCACATTTAAATCTCCTCCAGTTCCGTAGTAGCTTTTTAGTAAAGGAGAAACGGCTTTATACCAACGTTGTAAAACGCCTTTTTTACGAGGATCATTAGGGTCAAAGTTAATACCTGATTTTGCACCTCCAATGGCAGGTCCGGAAACTGAAAATTTAACTTCCATAGTTTTGGCTAAAGACAAAACTTCATTCATATCTAATCCTTTTCTCATTCTGGTTCCTCCACCAGCGGCTCCACCGCGAAGTGAATTAATCACGGTCCATCCTTCGGCTTCTGTTTCAGAATCTTTCCAGTTAAAAACAATTTCAGGTGCTTTATTTTCAAATTGCTGTAATAAATCTTTCATTTTGTTGAGATATGTTTGGTTTGTGTAAAAGTATGAAATAGAATAATGCGAATAATGTATTTTTAAGTCATTTTTTTTGAGTTATAAACAAAAAGCCGAAAACAGGCAGTTTTCGGCTTTAAATGATTTGAATTAGTAGGGTGTTATTTTCCTAATAAATATTTTTTTAAGGTTTCATCAACTGGTTTATCAGAAAGCCAGATTCCAAATAATGCTTTTTTGAAGTCAAAACCAGGAACTTTTCCTTTTAAAACTTCATTCTTGTATACGTTGATCGTTTGGTCAAGAGGGTTATATGCCAAAATAAAAACATCTTTTTCCGTTATAGCATCACTTAAAAAACTTTTGAATTGTTCGATTCTAGGTCTTAACTCTTCCAGGTTTTTTGCTGCAGATTTTTCAAAACCAGTATTCATGGCTTTAGTTAATTTGTTTGATGAAACCATAGAAGATGTAATCTCGATACGAATAGCCATTTCCGTATCACTATCAATGATAAAATTAGGGTCTTGGCTTAGTTGAGATAAATACAATGCTTGGACATATACTTCTAGAAACATTTTTGATCTTCCGCCAGCACCATTAAGTTGTAACGGTTTGCCTTGAATGTCTATTTTTCTAGGTACACTAACACCATTAACCTCTAATTGAGTTTGGGCAGAAATAGTAGAAGATGATAAGCTTAAAAGCAGTGTAAGTAATAGTAAAATCTTTTTCATAGGGTATCAAATTTATTTATTTTGGTCAAAAATAAAGCTAATTTCTCAAATTCATCACGTTATGAGGAATGTTTTTTTGCGCTTTATTTTGACTTTTTGTAGCATAGTGGTTTAGTAATCAAATTAGTAGGAGTTGTTTTATGTGGGTTTGTCTGATGTAGGTTTTATTCTGATCTTTTAGGGTTAGAAATTGTATGAATATTTTGTGGTTTTTAGGTTTTAATTCAGAATTATAATCTTAAATTTTAAAGAAAACATTGCAAGATTGATGTCTGTAGAGAAGAAATACAAGATTATTACGAAAACGTTATCGTAATTGTTGCTGATCTCTTAAAATGTTATGCATGCATTGTTAATTTGGTATATAAAAATTATCTTTGAATGCCTTTTTTTTAGTAGAAATAGCAATTAGTCAAAAAAAAATAAACCGTACTAAGCGAAATGTTTTTGAAATTTGGTTTAGTGAAAACAATAAAATAAAGAACTATGGATTTCAATCTTACCGAAGAACATTTAATGATTCAACAAGCCGCTAGAGATTTTGCTCAAAACGAATTGCTGCCAGGTGTTATTGAGCGTGACGAAAAACAAATTTTTCCGACAGAGCAAATTAAAAAAATGGGTCAATTAGGATTCATGGGAATGATGGTCGATCCTAAATATGGAGGAAGCGGTTTAGATGCGATATCGTATGTAATCGCCATGGAAGAGATATCAAAAGTGGATGCGTCCGCATCAGTGGTCATGTCGGTAAACAATTCTTTAGTTTGCTGGGGATTACAAGAATTTGGTAGTGAAGAGCAAAAGCAAAAATACTTACCTGGTTTGGCCTCTGGTGAAATTCACGGTGCTTTTTGTTTAAGTGAACCAGAAGCAGGGAGCGATGCGACTTCTCAAAAAACCACTGCAATAGATATGGGGGATCATTATTTGGTTAATGGTACCAAAAACTGGATTACCAATGGAAATACAGCATCTGTTTATTTAGTGATTGCACAAACACATCCGGAGCTAAAACATAAAGGGATCAATGCTTTGATCATGACCAAAGATATGCCTGGTTTTTCTATAGGACCAAAAGAGCAAAAAATGGGTATTCGTGGTTCTGATACACATTCTCTAATGTTTAGTGATGTTAAAGTACCTAAGGAAAACAGAATTGGAGAAGATGGTTTCGGATTCAAATTTGCCATGAAAACACTAGCAGGAGGGCGTATTGGTATTGCTTCTCAAGCCTTGGGAATTGCCTCAGGTGCCTACGAGTTGGCTTTGAAATATTCCAGAGAACGCAAAGCGTTTGGAACTGAAATTTGTAATCATCAGGCCATTGCTTTTAAATTAGCTGATATGGCTGTGAATATAGAAGCAGCACGTCATTTGTGTATGAAGGCTGCTTGGGATAAGGATCAACATAAAAATTATGATATTAGTGGTGCGATGGCTAAATTATTTGCTTCGCAAGTAGCCATGGATACTGCTGTGGAAGCCGTTCAAATTCACGGTGGAAATGGGTATGTAAAGGAATATCATGTAGAGCGTTTTATGCGTGATGCGAAAATTACACAGATTTATGAAGGGACATCAGAAATTCAGAAGATTGTCATCTCGAGATCTGTTATTGCAGGATAAATAAATTTGATTTTAGGAGTAAACCCTTTCAGCTTTTTTGGCTTCGAAAGGGTTTTTTTGTGATTTTTTTTTTACTTTTCAGTAGTTTGTTCTTTTAAACCAATAACTTAGCTATTCACTTACTTAACTCAGTATCACCTTATGAAAAAACTGTACTATTTTATTCTTCCACTTGCCTTATTGGGTTGTAAATCTAATCCTTCATCAGCAGATGGAAAAGCCTCAAAAGTAACTTCAGAGTCTTTGAAAATTACGTACAAAGTAGAGCAGGGACAAGTTGCTGATTTTTTAAAGTATCTTTCTTCGGATGAGTTAGAAGGACGTGAAACCGGGACTAGGGGTATCGAAAAAGCCGCTGTATTTTTAGAGGATTTCTTTAAGGAAAATAACATCAAGCCTTATTTTAAAACCTACCGTGATACACTGACTAATTTTAAAGTACCCGCTTATAATATAGTAGGAGTACTAGAAGGAAGTGATCCTGTTCTTAAAAAAGAGTTTGTGGTCTTAAGTGCGCATTATGATCATATCGGTGTAGAGAAAAAGAAACAGGCTGATGTAATTAATAATGGAGCTAACGATGATGCATCTGGGGTAACTGCTGTTGCGCAAATGGCAAAATATTTTAGTGAAACAAAAGCAAATAAGAGAAGTATTCTTTTTGTGTTTTTTGCTGGTGAAGAGAAGGGGTTATTAGGATCTAAAAGTTTAGTTCAAAAATTAAAAAAGCAAGACTTTAATCTGTATACCCAATTGAACATAGAGATGATTGGTGTGCCGATGAAGAGAGATTATTTGGCCTATGTTACGGGTTTTGATAAATCAAACATGGCAGCGAAAATTAATGAATATACCGGAAGGAAAACAATTGGGTTTTTGCCAAAGGAAGCCGAGTATGAGTTGTTTTACCGATCCGATAACTATTCGTTTTATGACGTTTTTAAAAAACCGTGTCAATCGATCAGTACTTTTGATTTTGAAAATTTTGAATACTATCACCATGTTTCAGATGAGTTTAAAGTGATGGATATTGGACATATGACTTCTTTTATACAGGAATTATTGCCAGCGGTAACCCGAATCGCTATTTCACCTACGCAAGAAATTACCATGAACAAATAGGAGTTGTTTTTATTGGATTTGCTTATTTTTGCCTCATGAAAAATATTATTGTTACCGGAACCAGTAGAGGAATTGGCTACGAGCTGGCTTTACAGTTTGCCAATGCAGGCCATCAAGTGTTGGCTATTTCTAGAAAAATACCGCAAACGCTTTTAGCGCATCAAAATATTACATGCCTTTCTGTTGATTTGGCCAACGAAGCAGCTTTGCAAGAAGTCAATAGCTTTCTGTCTTCAACATGGAAAAAAGTGGATGCCGTTGTACATAATGCGGGAGCCTTGTTATTAAAACCTTTTGCTGAAACCACTCAAGAAGATTTTGAAAGCATTTATAAAGTAAATGTTTTTGGCGTAGCAAATCTTACTAGAATTTGTTTGCCCTATCTTCAAAAAGGAAGTCATGTAGTGACGATCAGTTCAATTGGTGGCGTAAGAGGAAGTTTAAAATTTGCAGGTTTAGCGGCCTATAGTTCAAGTAAAGGTGCTGTTATTACCTTGAGTGAATTATTAGCGGAAGAATATAAAGAGCAAGGGATTTCGTTTAATGTTTTGGCTTTAGGTTCTGTTCAGACCGAAATGTTGAATGAAGCTTTTCCAGGATATCAAGCACCTATTTCGGCAGAAGGAATGGCCACTTATATTTATGATTTTACCCTTAACGGAAATAAATATTTTAACGGGAAGGTTTTAGAGGTTTCGTCAACAAACCCCTAAAACCTGCCATCAATCATGGAGGTGTGACCTTGTGCAGACCCTTTGATTGCTTTTTTGATTCAAAATTTAATTCATAACTCTAATTGCCTTGATTGACACTTTAGCAAGATACATACCCGAGAATGCTGTAAAACCAGTTTTTGATTTGATTGTGGCCAATGAGGTTCATCTTAAAATCGTCAATGAGCGTCAAACACGTCATGGTGATTATCGTAGAGGTCCTAGTGGTAAACATGAAATTACGGTTAATGCAAGTCTAAATAAATATCGTTTCTTGATGACGCTAATTCATGAGATTTCTCATTTGGTGGCGTTTGAAAAGTACGGTCGCAATATAAAACCTCATGGAAATGAATGGAAGCATACCTTTCAGCGGATGATGATTCCTTTCATTCGTCCAGAGATTTTCCCTGGTCAGTTATTGCCCTTGCTAGCGAGGCATTTTAAGAACCCTTCAGCCAGTAGTGATACGGATACTACTCTTTCCTTGGCTTTGAAGCAATACGATCAGGACAATGACAAAAACTATGTTTTTGAGATCCCTTATGGTAGTGTATTTAGAATTCAAAATGGCAAAGTATTTAAGAAGTTGGCTGTACGAACCAAACGCTTCGAATGTATCGAACTCAGTTCGGGTAAAACCTATCTTTTTAATCCCAATGCCGAGGTCGAATTGATGATGTCAAGTTAAATTAAAAATAAAAGCAATAAAAAAGTCCAAATTCCAGTTTTAAAATGGGATTTGGACTTTTTTATAAGTTCTTAAAAACTTAACCTTTTAAATAAGCTTCTCTAACCTTTTTAAACAAATTAGAAGAGTAAACAAATTTTACGATAGCTTCATTGTCTGTTTTGAAAATTTCTTCTTTGGTTCCTTGCCAAGCTTTTATTCCCTTTTTTAAGAATAAAATGTTCTCGCCAATTTCCATCACCGAGTTCATATCGTGCGTATTGATTACGGTAGTAATATTATATTCTTCTGTGATTTCTTTAATCAAATTATCAATCAAAGTAGACGTATTAGGATCTAAACCTGAATTGGGCTCATCACAAAACAAGTATTTTGGATTGTTCACAATAGCACGAGCAATGGCCACACGCTTTTGCATACCTCCAGAAATTTCAGAAGGTAATTTTTTGTGCGCATCCACTAGGTTCACTCTTTCTAGAACAAAATCAACGCGTTCTTTAATTTTAGCCCTGTTGTCGTTGGTGAACATTTTTAATGGGAAAGCTACATTTTCTTCCACAGTCATGGAGTCAAATAAAGCACTTCCTTGAAAAACCATACCAATTTCGGTTCTAAGTTCTCTTTTCTCATCTGGATTTAGTTCCGAATAAACACGACCATCAAACTCAATGGTACCTACCTCTGGGGTATGGATACCAAGTAAAGATTTTAATAATACCGTTTTTCCAGATCCACTTTGTCCAATGATAAGGTTTGTTTTTCCAGTTTCAAAAACTGTCGAAACTCCTTTTAGGACTTTGCTATCACCAAATGATTTTTCTACGTTTTTTACTTCTATCATGACCCTAGTAACAATTGTGTTAATATATAATTAAAAAGAATGATGGAAACTGATGTCCAAACAAACGATACCGTACTGGCTTTTCCTACTTCTAAAGCACCACCTTTCATATAATAACCGTGAAACGATGGTATCGTTGCCAATAACATAGCAAAGATTAAGGTCTTAATAAAAGCGTAGGTAATATGGAATGGAATAAATTCCATTTGTGCTCCTGCTATAAAGTCGGTACTGGTAGTAAAACCTCCGTAAACGCCAGCTAGCCATCCTCCAAAGATCCCTAGAAACATACTGATTCCGATAACAAACGGATACAATAGTAAGGCAATGATTTTAGGAAAAACTAAATAGTTAAGCGAGTTTACACCCATCACTTCTAGCGCATCAATTTGTTCGGTAACACGCATGGTTCCAATACTAGAGGTAATGAATGATCCCATTTTACCAGCCATAATAACGGAGATAAAGGTTGGGGCAAATTCTAGAATAACGGATTGACGCGTGGCAAAACCAATTAAATATTTTGGAATTAAAGGATTGGTTAAGTTTAAGGCCGTTTGAATGGCTACAACTCCTCCAACGAAGAAAGAAATAAAGCAAACGATGCCAAGAGAGTCGATAATTAAATCGTCGATTTCTTTAAAAATTAATTTTTTCATCACAGACCATTTGGTCTGTTTGTTGAAAATTTCTTTCAGCATTAAAAAATATCTTCCTATTTGAGATAAATAACGAATGAGCATCATAGTTTTACAAATATTGGCTAAGGTAAAAAGAACTTATGAGTTTTGGGTTATGAGTGAAGTAATTTCGATTGATTTCTAAATCAAATTAACTTTTGTTTCATTTTTTGAAAACGATAATTTCTAATAAATTTAGCTTGTTCAGGGGTAACTAATAAAGGGGTTTTGGCTTTTTTGGCTTTCCAAAAGCCTCTGATATAATCAAAAAAGAGCAATGGTTTTTTCTTCATCATCGCCAGTTTTGCCGAAGCGATGGCGGTAATGCAGAAACCATATCCTAAGGTATAAAAAGCTTCGCCTTGTTTATAACGAGCTGTTTTGTTGTAATTAGCGCCAGTAGGCTTAAGGTGTTTTACGTGTAAAGAAGCATCTGTGACGATTTTCCAATCGTAATATTTACAAAGCAATTCGTCAACCGTGTCCCAACCCATGGCTGGTTTTAAACCTCCAATTTGTTGGAAGCATTCTTTGCGGTAGGCTTTGAGTGCACCTCGTATATGATCTTTATCGGTCAGGTTTTCTAAAATCCACTCACCGTTTTTTTCAATATAACAAAATCCACCTACCATTCCGATTTTAGGATCGGATTGAAAATGTTTGATGATCGTTTCAAAGTAGTTGGTTGGAAAAATTAAATCCCCATCTATTTTTACAATGATATCGTACTGAACATCTAATGTTTCAAAACCTTTCTGGAAAGCTTGGATTACTTTGCTTCCTGGCATATGAATCGCATCTGAAGTTTTATTTACTACAGAAATAAAGGGGTTTTCTTTGGCAAAACCTAAGACAATTTCTTCTGTTTTGTCCGTTGAATTGTCATTTACAACCACCACTTTTGTAGGTAAAACAGTTTGCGAGATCAAAGAATTTAAAGTTAAACCAATAAGTTCTTGCTCGTTATGGGCGGGAATAACAATGTAGTATTTCATAGTGGATAAATAAAATTCCAATTTTTTATAAGGACCGAATTCCAATTTAAAGCGAGTTCAAATTGGAATTCGGTATTTGAGTGCTGTGCTTTATTTAAGCTCTTTCAGCATAAACGATATAGTATCTGTTGGTGAAGCTACGCAATAAAGGTCTTAAACCGAATTTCTTTACTGGATTAGTCCATTTTTGTCTGTCGATGATTTTCCAGCCTGTTTTTTCCAAAAGCCAATCTAGTTGCCAATCTTCAAATTCGTGGTAATGTCTGTCCCACATATCTGTTTTACTGCGATACGCTGGAGAAAACCACAGACGCATTGGAATAGAAATAAGAAGTTTGTCGGATTTGATTTCGTTTAAGATTGTAAATGGATTTAATAAATGCTCAAATATCTCGAAAGCAGTGACTACATCTTGGTTGTCATTTTTTAATACATTTTGATCTAAATCTAAATCTTCGCCAGTGGTGTTTTTTACTGAATAACCAGCTTCTTTCATGATTTTAGAAAACGGATTTTCCACTCCTAAATCCAAAATAGATTCTGATGTCTTGATGTGTTTTTGTAAAAATTCTAGCGTAAGCTTAAATCTTTTATTTGGAAACGTTTTTTCGTACATAGTTATTGAAAGGAACAAGGCAAGCCCTCGTTCTTGATTTTATAATTAGGTCGCAAATATACAAAGATATCTTCTTTTCTGCGTTTTTTAATTTAGGGGAAAACAGCGGAGTTGAGATGGACAAAAGAAGCCGTGAAAAACTAAAAAAGTCACAAAGTAGGCGCTAGCTTTCTTTGTGACTTTATGCGTTGGTATGAATTTCATCCAGTACAAATAAAAATCTTGGGGGAGATTTTTAATATCGATATACGAAGGCATTGACATTCATTCCTGCTCCAACTGAAGCAAAAATCACAACGTCGCCTTTGTTGATTTCGTGGTTTTCTATCTTTCCTTGAATTAAAAGATCATATAAAGTAGGGACAGTGGCTACACTACTGTTTCCTAAATCGTGTATGCTCATTGGCATGATGTCTTTTGGAGGTGTTTTGTCGTATAGTTTATAAAAACGGGCAATGATCGCTTCATCCATTTTTTCATTGGCTTGGTGGATCAATATTTTCTTCACCTGATCAATTTCAATTCCACTTTTGTCCAAACAGCTTTTCATTGCACAAGGCACTTGACTCAAAGCAAATTCGTAAATTTTACGACCGTACATTTTGATGTACTTGATATCGGGATCCAAGTCTGGATTGTATGATTTTCCGAAGTATAAGTAGTTGGCTTCATCATTGGCAAAAGTGGCACTTTCATAAGATAATAATCCAGCGTCATCAGTGGAAGCTTCTAAAATAGATGCGCCAGCACCATCTGAATAAATCATCGAATCGCGGTCATGATCGTCTACAACTCTCGATAGGGTTTCAGCTCCGATCACCAAAACACGTTGGGCCATACCAGATTTGATAAAGGCATTGGCTTGTAAAACACCTTCGATCCAACCAGGACAACCAAAAAGAATGTCATAAGCCACACATTTTGGATTGTTGATTTGTAATTTGTTTTTTACGCGGGTAGCTAAACTAGGTAAGATATCGGATTGATTGGTACCAGCTTTCACATCGCCAAAATTGTGTGCGAATATGATATAATCTAAAGTTTCACGATCGATACCAGCATTGGCAATTGCTTTTTCAGCAGCAAAATAAGCCAAATCCGACGAGGTGTGATGATTTTCAGCATAACGACGATTTTCGATTCCGGTAATGCCTTTGAATTTTTTAATTACAACTTCATTTGGATAAGCAAAAGGAGTTCCATCCTCATTTAAAAAAACGTGTTTGTCAAAGTCAGTATTGCTTATTTCTTTATTAGGAATGTAGCTTCCTATGCCAATTATCTTTATTTTCATTATTCCTTATTATCCGATAAATTTATTGCTAAAATAGAAATAAATTCATGATAACTCTCATAAAAATTACTATGCATGCATATAATTATGAAATAATGTTTTTTTTGGGATAAAACAGGTTGTTTTTTGATAAATTCTTAACCTAATAACGAATTCAAACGTTTTAGTTGAAAACCGAATCAAATTTTTTTATAAAAAATTTGAGTATAAATCAAAAAATACCCCGATTCCAAAGCTTTTGGATCGGGGTATTAAGGGAAAGAAAACCTTATTTATTAGTTTTCCATATAGGCTTCAATAGGAGCACAGCTACAAATTAAATTTCTATCTCCAAAGGCATCATCTGCTCTTCGAACAGAAGGCCAGAATTTGTTTTCAGCGATATATTCTAAAGGGAATGCAGCTTGTTCTCTAGTGTAAGGGAAATCCCAAGTCTCAGTAGTTAGCATGGCTAAAGTATGAGGAGAATTTTTCAATACATTGTTACTGTCTTCGATCGTAGCTGCTTCGATTTCTTTTCTGATGGAAATCATAGCCTCACAAAAACGGTCTAATTCTTCTAAGTTTTCACTCTCTGTTGGTTCGATCATTAACGTTCCAGCAACTGGGAAAGATACTGTTGGTGCGTGGAAACCGTAATCCATTAGACGTTTTGCGATATCAGTTACTTCGATTCCTTTTTGTTTAAAAGGACGACATTCCAAGATCATTTCGTGCGCTGCACGACCCATTTCTCCAGAATATAAAGTATCGTAATGTCCGTTTAATTTTTCTTTGATGTAGTTCGCATTTAAAATAGCATGCTCAGTAGCGCTTTTTAAACCTTCGGCACCTAACATAGAGATGTATCCGTAAGAAATCAAACAAACTAGAGCAGATCCCCAAGGAGCAGCTGAAATAGCCGTAATAGCGGTTTCTCCTCCTGTTGGAATTACTGGATTTCCAGGTAAGAAAGGAACCAATTGTGGTGCTACACAAATAGGACCAACACCAGGACCTCCACCACCGTGAGGAATTGCGAATGTTTTATGTAAGTTTAAGTGACAAACGTCAGCTCCAATAGTAGCTGGATTTGTTAATCCAACTTGAGCGTTCATGTTGGCACCATCCATATATACTTGTCCACCGTTTTCGTGGATCAATTGTGTGATTTCTTTAATAGCACTTTCATAAACTCCGTGAGTAGATGGGTAAGTTACCATTAAGCAAGAAAGGTTGTCTTTATGAAGAATCGCTTTTTCACGTAAATCATCCACATCGATATTTCCGTTCTCTAATGTTTTCGTTACAATAACTTTCATTCCAGCCATTGCAGCAGAAGCAGGATTGGTTCCGTGAGCAGATGAAGGAATTAAAGCAATGTTTCTGTGATCGTCTCCACGAGATTGGTGGTACGCACGGATAACCATAAGTCCTGCGTATTCTCCTTGTGCACCAGAGTTTGGTTGCAAAGTAGTTCCAGCAAAACCAGTAATTACATTTAATTGCTCTTCTAGTTTTTTCAACATTTCTTGGTATCCTTGTGCTTGATCTAGTGGAGCAAAAGGGTGAATGTTATTCCAGTTTGGGTTACTCAATGGAAGCATTTCTGACGCAGCGTTCAATTTCATAGTACAAGAACCTAATGAGATCATCGAGTGGTTCAAGGCTAAATCTTTACGCTCTAACATTTTGATGTAACGCATCAAAGCTGTTTCTGAGTGGTATTTGTTGAAAACATCATGCTCTAAGAAAGCAGAAGTTCTGTTTAAAGTTTCTGGGAAATGATTTGTTTCTGTTAATTCAGAAACAGTAGTTGCTTGTACTGAAAGTGCTTCAGCAAATATACCGATGATGTCATTCACGTCAGAAACACTAGTAGTTTCGTTTAATGAGATTGAAATCGTATTCTCGTCTACATAATAGAAGTTTACTTCGTTGGCTTCAGCAACAGCTTTTACTTTTTGAGCATCTGCTTTTACTAAGATAGTATCAAAGAAAGCCGAGTTGATTTGTTGTACACCTAATTTTTGCAATTCATTTGCTAAAGTGGCAGCAGCAGCATGTACTTTATTAGCGATGTATTGTAAACCTTTTGGTCCGTGATAAACAGCATACATTCCAGCCATTACTGACAATAATACTTGAGCAGTACAGATGTTTGAAGTCGCTTTATCACGTTTGATATGTTGTTCACGAGTTTGTAAAGCCATACGTAAAGCACGGTTTCCGTTCGTGTCAATAGTAACACCAATGATACGTCCTGGCATGCTTCGCTTGTAATCTTCTTTAGTGGCAAAGTAAGCAGCGTGCGGTCCACCGTATCCTAGAGGAATTCCGAAACGTTGTGTAGTTCCAACCACTACAGCAGCACCCATTTCTCCTGGAGGCGTTAATTTAGTCAAACTTAAAATATCAGCAGCAACCGCTACTTTAATTTCATTTGCAGCTGCTTTTTCAATAAAAGCAGTATAGTCATTCACTTGTCCGTATTTCCCAGGGTATTGTAAAATAGCTCCGAAGAATTCAGTAGAGAAATCAAATGTTTCGTGGTTTCCAATTACTAGTTCAACGCCAATTGGAGTTGCACGAGTTTGTAACACAGAAAGGGTTTGTGGTAAAATTTCTTCAGAAACGAAGAATTTGTTTACGTTGTTTTTCTTTTGGTCACGAGAACGTACGTCTAATAACAAAGCCATCGCTTCAGCAGCAGCAGTTGCTTCATCTAATAATGATGCATTGGCGATTTCCATTCCAGTTAATTCAATAACGGTAGTTTGGAAATTCAAAATCGCTTCTAAACGACCTTGTGCAATTTCAGCTTGGTATGGTGTGTAAGCAGTGTACCATCCTGGGTTCTCGAAAACATTTCTTTGAATAACAGCAGGAACAATGGCTTGATTGTAACCTAAACCGATATACGTTTTGAAAATTTTATTTTTATTTCCCAATTGCATAATATGGTTAGCAAACTCATATTCTGTCATTGCTGGATCTAAGTTTAAATCTGCTTTTAAACGAATGTCATCCGGAAGGGTTTCGTAAACAAGTTGTTCGATCGATTCAACTCCAATGGTTTGTAACATGTGTTGAAGATCTGTTTCTCTTGGGCCAATGTGTCTTAAAGCAAAAGCATCTGTTCTCATTTGTAGCTATCTATTTTTTAAAAGTCAATGTGATTTACCTTGTATATTTCCTAATTTAATAGAATGTTTTACAGCGGTTAATACATTTTATAGTAAATGTGTTGTTTTTTTGTGGCGCAAAATTAAGTATTATTAATAATTTAATAGGTATTTTTAACTTCAATTTTTGTGAAATTTATAACTAAAGAGTTGATTTGTTAATAATTGATTAGAACAAAAAAAATGAAACTAGTAAAACGACTATTCGATTTTTACCTCAATAGCAGTATTCATGTGGCTTTATCTTGTTATGCACTGGTAAGAATTACGTTTCATGTGTTTGATATAGAGTATGATGAGCCTATGGCCTTGTTTGTTTTTTTTGGAACAATTGTGGGGTATAATTTTGTTAAATACGATGCATTGGTCCGCGTAAATAGAAAGCCGGTGGGAAATCAGTTGAAAATTATTGCTGTTTTAAGTTTTATTTCGGTGATTTTGGTGGGCTATTATTTTTTTCAATTAAAACGAATTACCCAAATTGTTTCTTTCTGCATTTTTGCCATAACAGCACTCTATACACTGCCCTTTTTTCCCAATAGGAAAAATGCGCGAAACTGGGCTGGAGTCAAAATCTATATTGTAGCGCTTTGTTGGGTAGGAGCGACATTGGTTTTACCTGTAATTAATGCTGAGATTGCCTTTACAGGTGATTTTTTTATACGATGTATTCAGCGTTTTGTTTTGGTTTTTGTATTGATTCTGGTTTTCGAGATTATTGATTTGGCCAATGACGATCCACATTTAAAAACGGTTCCACAAACCATTGGAGTCAAACGAACTAAAATTTTAGGATTGTCCCTTTTGGTTCCTTTTTGGATTGTGGGAATATTGTCGTTCAGCTTTCATGATCTCGTGATCAATCTTATTATGGTGGTGATGTTGATGTTGTTCATCTTATTTGCCAACAGTACTCGGTCTAAGTATTACACTGCTTTCTGGGTGGAAAGTGTGCCCATCTTTTGGTGGTTGATGGTCATGTTTACGTAGTGACTGTTCTCCGCTATTTCTTTTAAGACCTTGTTTCTTTCTAAAAGGAACTGGGTAAGATGTTTTTTCAAAAATAAAACATCGAATACTTTTCCGAAAATTCCATAGGGAGTTTCATATTGCAAATGATCTTTCATGAGTATCAAACCATTTTCTTCTTCAAAGAAATGTTCGTGTTTGAAGCTTTTGAATTTTCCTTCTTCCATTTCGTCTACAAAATAATCGTAAAGGTTCATGGCAGTCATTCTACTTTTATGTGTGAGGTAGAATCCAAAATGTTTGCCTCTCCAGGTTACCGTTTCATTAAAGTTAATTAATCCAGAGGTCACACCGGCAATGGCTACTTCACTTGTTTTGCTGGCTGACTGCTGATGGATGCTTATATCTCTTGAAACATCAAAAACAATTTGTTTAGTTGCTTTTATTGTAGTGGTAAGATCAATAATGGTCATAGAGGTGGAGTGTTAAGTATTAGGGCCAGAATAGTACAAGTAATAAAGCCGAAAGGTGAATTTCGGCTTTGCATTATTATCGTTTATCGTCTTTAGTGTAATTGGAAAATCCATTAATGTCAATTGGATTACCTAAAAAATGAGGTTCTCTATTTCTTAAAACATCCCAAAAGGATTTGAAAATAGAGAGGTACTCTCTAAAGTTGACATATTTGTAACCTAGATAGGTACCTGAATTAGCAGAATACCCAACCGAGTGTACACCGAGCTTTTGTCCGATATAGATGGCTCTGTTCAAATGGTATTCTTGAGAAACTAAGGTGGCACTTTTTACTTTGAAAATAGACTTAGCTCTGAATAGGGTAGAGTAGGTGTCGAAACCAGCGTAATCAATGAAGATTTTAGTGGTGTCAACCCCATGTTTAAAGCAATACGTTTTCATTACAGTGAGTTCGTCATAGCCTTCTCTTCCGTTATCTCCAGAAAGTAAAATTTTATTGATGCGATTCGACTTGTACAATAGAATTCCAGCATCTAGTCGATCCTTCAAATATTTACTAGGTTGATCGCCATTGATACCGGCTCCAAAAATAATTCCGATATCATTTTTAGGTAACTGTTCAAGCGTGTAATGAATGTCCTTCTTAGTGCTTGACTTTACATATAGATTTACCGATACAAGTGTTATTAGCCCAAGAAGGGAAAATATAAGGATTATTTTAAAATATTTTTTCAAGGTGGATTTTGTATTAATCTTTAATGTCTCTTGCGTTAATCGTCTGGATTCTTCCATCTTTATAAACTACGAGTTTTCCATTGATCTTCTTTTTGTCCTCTATCATTTTTTTTGAAGCAACTTTAAGACCTTCAATGATTTTATTTAGCAATTCTTTAATTTCATCTTTTGTCATACTGTATGGTGTTTAGTTTGTCAAAAAAGATCGAAGGTTTAAAGCAATCCCGCTCTTTTTAACAAGGCTTCTGGTTTTGGTTCTTGACCTCTAAAGCGTTTGTATAAAATCATTGGATGTTCTGTTCCTCCTTTTGAAAGTACATTTTCTTTGAATTTTGTTGCTATTTCATGATTGAAAATTCCGTTTTCATGAAAGTATTCAAAAGCATCGGCATCTAGAACTTCAGCCCATTTGTAACTGTAGTATCCTGAAGAATATCCTCCTTGAAAAATATGAGAGAATGCGGTGCTCATGGCATTTTCTTTTACCTCTGGAAACAATTGTGTGTTGGCAAATTGCTCCGTTTCGAATGCTTTTAAATCGGTAATGTTTGTTGGGTCTTGTCCATGCCAAGCCATATCTAATAAACCAAAGCTCAATTGACGTAAAGTGGCCATTCCTTCTTGGAAACTAGCGCTCTCTTTGATTTTTTGGACGTACTCAATAGGAATGATTTCTCCAGTTTGGTAATGATTGGCAAACAAAGCCAAAGCTTCTGGTTCGTAACACCAGTTTTCCATTACCTGACTTGGTAGTTCTACGAAATCCCAGTATACTGATGTCCCAGATAAACTTGGGTAAGTAGTATCGGCTAACATGCCGTGTAATCCATGTCCAAATTCATGAAACAAAGTGGTTACTTCATTAAAGGTTAATAAAGATGGTTTGGTTTCTGTTGGTTTGGTGAAATTACATACGTTGGAGATATGTGGTCTTTCGTTAACGCCGTCTTTTCTGTATTGTGATTTGAATGAAGTCATCCAGGCGCCATTGCGTTTTCCTTTTCTTGGGAAAAAGTCGGCATAGAAAATAGAAACTAATTGGTTGTTGGCATCGGTTACTTCGTAAGTGATAACTTCTTCATGGTATTTATCAATGTCAAAAACCTCTGTGAAGTTTAAGTCGAATAATTTTTTAGCAACGGTAAAAGCTCCCTCTAAAACTTTTTCTAGCTGAAAATAAGGTTTTAGTTTTTCATCATCTAAATTGAAGAGTTGTTGTTTTAACTTTTCAGAATAATATGCGCCGTCCCATTTCTCTAATTGTTCGATTCCGTCTAACTCTTTTGCAAAAGCAGTCAATTCAGTAAATTCTTTTTGAGCCGCAGGTTTGGCTTTGGCTAACAAATCGTTTAAGAAAGAGAAAACTTTTTCTGGACTTTGGGCCATTCTTTCTTCTAGAACAAAATGTGCATGTGTTGAATAGCCTAATAAGTTGGCTCTTTCAAAACGCAATTTGGCAATTTTTAAAACATTGTCTTGATTGTCAAATTCGTTATTCTGAAATGATCGAGCGCCAAAAGCAATGGCCATTTTTTTACGCAATTCACGATTGTCTGCATAAGTCAAAAAAGGCACATAACTTGGATGGTCTAAAGTAAAGATCCAGCCTTCTTTTTCTTGACTCTTAGCCAATGATCTTGCCGCTTCAATGGTACCTTCTGGTAATCCCGCTAAATCTTTTTCATCGGTAAGGTGTAATTCGAAAGCATTGGTTTCAGCCAAAACATTTTCGCCAAATTGTAAACTTAGTTTGGATAATTCTTTGTCGATCTCACGTAATTGATCTTTTTTATCGTCCGCT
Organism: Flavobacterium sp. OHVDL-2026-0007; assembly: GCF_059882335.1. Lineage (NCBI taxonomy): Bacteria > Pseudomonadati > Bacteroidota > Flavobacteriia > Flavobacteriales > Flavobacteriaceae > Flavobacterium > Flavobacterium sp. OHVDL-2026-0007. Next base: position 2,809,274 of record NZ_CM187612.1, on the reverse strand, counting down.
AAATTAGCGCCGTTTCTGGAGAAGCTTTTGTATTTTTTATCTAAAAGTGTCGTTTGCTCTGGTGTTAGATTCAGGCTCTCTTTTTGATTGTAAACCGCTTTTATTTTGGCAAATAATGGGGCGTTTAAAGTAATGTCATTTCCGAACTCAGCCAGTAATGGAGAAACTTCCTGTGCGATTTTTTGCATTTCGTCACTAGTCTCCGCAGAATTCAAATTGAAAAAAATACTAGAGAGGCGATCTAAAACATCACCTGAGAAATCCATTGCCACAACTGTGTTTTCAAAAGTAGGAGCTGCTGTATTGTCTACAATGGCATCGATTTCAGTCTTAGCCATAGCAATTCCTTCTTGAAAAGCAGGAAGGTATTCTTCAATTTTAATTTGTGAAAAAGGAGCTGTATTGTGTTTGGTATTGAAATGTTGTGTTAAGATGCTCATAGTGGAATGGTTGTGTTATGAAAGTATTTACAAAAAAAAAGACGGAGACTCACAAAAAAATGGGAGAAGCCGTCTGTTTCTTTTATAAATCTCCCTGAGGAATTTTTACTTATTTAAACCTTCAGCTGCTTTATTAACAGCTACTTTCAATTCTTCTTTGTAGGCAATAATGGTGTCCAGAACTTTTTTATCGTGACTTCCGATGATTTGTGCTGCCAAAATCCCTGCATTTTTTGCTCCATTTAAAGCTACAGTGGCTACAGGAACTCCTCCTGGCATTTGTAGAATCGATAAAACGGAATCCCATCCATCGATAGAATTACTTGATTTTACAGGAACCCCAATTACAGGAAGTGGTGACATGGAAGCGACCATACCAGGTAAATGTGCTGCTCCTCCAGCTCCAGCAATAACTACCGAGATGCCACGAGTGTGTGCGTTTTTACTAAAGTCGAATAATTTCTCTGGTGTTCGGTGTGCAGAAACAATATCTACTTCAACTTCAATGTTGAATTGTTTTAATATGTCGATGGCATCTTGCATGACTGGCATGTCAGAGATACTTCCCATTATGATGGCTACTTTGCTCATAGTTTTTTTATTTGTTTGGTTTCAAGTTTGAAGTTGGAATGCCAACTAAAAAAGGAAACTATATACTAATTACTTTAATTGTGTTCTTAACATCCTCTGCTATTCGTCTGGCTTGGTTCATGTCTTCATTGACGATGGTAACATGTCCCATTTTTCTAAAAGGACGAGTTTGTTTTTTACCGTAGATATGTGGTGTAACACCATCCCATCCTAAGATAGTTTCGATGTTTTGGTAAACCACATCTCCAGAAAAACCTTCGGCACCTACTAGGTTCACCATAACTCCGGCTACTTTACTATCGGTGTTTCCTAAAGGAAGATCTAGTATAGCGCGTAAATGATTCTCAAATTGTGAGGTGTAACTCGCTTCTATAGAATAATGTCCTGAATTGTGTGGACGAGGCGCTACTTCATTAACTAAGATGTCATCCTCTTGGGTTTGGAACATCTCCACTGCTAAAAGACCTACATGATTGAATTTCTCCGAAACATTCAAGGCAATAGCTCTCGCTTTTTCAGCCACCTTTTCATCGATACGGGCAGGACAAATTACGTATTCCACTTGGTTGGCTTCTGGATGAAACTCCATTTCAACAACCGGGTATGTTTTTATTTCTCCAGATGGATTGCGACAAACAATTACAGCAAGTTCGTTTTTAAAGGGAACCATAGTTTCTGCAATACATTCTACTTGGGGCAATTGATCCAAATCAGAAAGCTGACGAATCACTTTTACACCATTGCCATCGTATCCAAATTCGGTGCATTTCCATACAAACGGAAGTGTAATGGAATTGCTTTCGACTGCTGTTTTTAATGCAGCAGGATTATCAAATCTAGAATAAGCCGCTGTTGGGATATTTTCTGCAGTATAAAAATCTTTTTGAGTTCCTTTATTCTGAATTCCTCTTAAGGTTTTCGGTGAAGGATATACTTTGATGTCTTCACTTTCTAGTTTTTCTAGTGCCTCTAGGTTAACCAATTCGATTTCGAAAGTTAAAACATCTACTTGCTTTCCGAAATTATAAACCGTTTCAAAGTCCATTAAGTCACCTTGAAAGAATTTATTACAGGCAAATTTACTAGGTGCCTCGTCGCTTGGATCTAAAACATAGGTTTGTATATCAAATTTGCGTGTGTCAAACAAAAGCATTTTACCTAATTGTCCGCCACCTAATATTCCTAGTTTGAAATCAGAAGAAAAATAATTCATTGTTGTGTGTTTGTGATGCGCAAAGATACTTGATAATGATTGAATAGGGAAATCCTATTTTATTTTCTTGAGAATTTCTCTGGCGACCGCTTTGTAAGCGGCCGAATGCCCTGCGTAATCTTTGTTTAAAATGTTTTGCAATTCGGGATGGATCCAGGAGTAATGGTTTCCCAGTAGGTATAAAGTTCGTATAGAATACGCTTTTGTGGCTACTTTGATGTCATTGATGAGCCAGTCAAAAGAAGTGTCGATGCAATCTTGTAAATGGTTTTCAGCAAGAGAAATGCCCGTAGGGGTTTTGCTATAGTGTGCTTTTACCAAGAGCTGCATTACTTTGGCTATTGGACGTATAGCGCTATCGTCCAGTAAGACTTTCAGATTAGAACAAAAGAAATCAAGATGAGGTTGTAACCAAATGAGTTCTTCATAAGCGACGAATTCAAGAACCCAACAGGCCTTATGATGGTTTTTATCCTCGGGGGAAAAACAAATCAAAACCAATTCATTAAATACGGACTGATTGTCTAGTACATATTGTGCTATCTGAAGACGGTGCTCTCTGTAGGCTTGTACGTAATCGAGTTTGGCTTGTAAGGGGGAAGGCATTTTCTTGAGTTTAAGAGAGGACTAAAATAACTAATTTTGTAGACAATTTTAAAATAATGCCTTTCAAGTATAGGGTGTACGATCTTAATGGCTAAAGTGATGGGATTGGGTTTTAAGGAGTAGTAGTGACTTTCCAGATGGTATTTCCGCTGTCGTCATTGACCAGAAGGGATCCGTCTGGCATCACCGTTACGGCAACGGGTCTTCCATACACTTCTGCTTTATCTTCATTAGCGACAAAACCAGTTAAGAAGTCTTGCGGTTTGCCAGAGGGTTTTCCATTAGCAAAAGGAATAAATACGACCTTGTAGCCTGATATTTTGGCACGATTCCACGAGCCGTGTTGACCGATGAAAATACCATTTTTGTATTTGGCAGGAAAGAGGTCTTTGTTGTAAAAGGCTAAACCTAATGAAGCAGTGTGCGCTCCAAGGGGAACATCGGGGATGATCGCTTTTTTAGCAAGATCTTTTCGTGCACCTTTCATTCTCGGATCTAGTATAGCGCCGAAGTAAGAATAAGGCCAGCCATAAAAACCGTTTCGTTTTACACTTGTGGTATAGTCGGGAACTAAATCGTCACCTAGTTCATCGCGTTCATTGATCGCTGCCCAAAGTTCATGGGTTATAGGGTTCCAATCCATACCAACGGGGTTCCGGAGTCCGTCTGCGTAAATTTTTTCAGCTGTTCCATCGGGGTTAATCTCTAAAATAGCAGCGCGGCGCACTTCTTTATCCATTCCGTTTTCTCCAACATTGCTACCCGAACCAACGGAAATGTAAATTTTTGTACCCTGTGGATTGGCAACTATGTTTCTTGTCCAGTGATTGTTGTAGCCTCCAGCAGGAAGTTCTAGAATTTTGCTGCCTTGGGTTTCTAGTTTCAGAGGATTGTTTTTATACGGGTATCGGTATAAACCATCAGTGTTAGCAATATAGAAAAAGTCATTAAGGATTAGCATTCCAAAAGGCCTGTTTAAGCCTTTGATGAATACTTCGCGAGTTTCGTATTGACCGTCTTTGTCCTGATCACGCAATACAATGATTTGGTTTTTACTGGTTCTAGTGCCGCTCTCTACAATAAAAATATCATGATTGGGTCCGATATAGGTCCATCTCGGATTTTCAAAGCCATCTGCAAATTTGGTAACGGTAAAACCCTGAGGAGCTTTTGGGGTTTTACCCTCTGGCCAGTGAAGCACTTTACTGCTGTTTGATTTGGATTCAGTAGCGTATGGAGGCGGTAAGGTAATAGGACCAATCGCGGTTTTTACCGTCGTTCCAGCTCGTTTTGCCAAAGCTTCTTTCTCTTCTTGTTTCACCTGCCCGATACAACTGCTGAGGGATAAGAATAGGAATAATGAAAATAAAAGGGCTGTCGTTTTCATAAGGTTTGGTGTTAAAAGATTAACAAACAATTAATTACTGAAATATAAAGTATTTTTTAGAAAACTTTTATAAAAGGGGGCTGATATTTTAGATTCGCAAAAAAATGTAGAGACAGTCTGTTTTTGATACTGACAATTTGGTTGTAATTCTGTATCTTTGCGCATTATTTTAAACATAAAAATAATGATACAACTTCACGATAAACAATTTGTTCCGTTTATTTCAGCTAAAGAAATTGATTTTGCTTTAACCAAAATAGTGCAACAAGTGGAAGATGATTTTGGTGATGAAATACCAATTTTTATTGGAGTTTTAAATGGTGCTTTCATGGTGGTTGCTGATTTCTTGAAAAAGTATAAAAAGCATTGTGAAGTTTCTTTTATCAAGATGGCCTCTTACGAAGGAATGGAAAGTAGCAATTCAGTAAAAGAATTAATTGGGATCAATCAGGATCTAACCGGTAGATCCGTAATTCTTATTGAAGACATTATTGATACGGGAAATACTATCGAGGAATTGAAGCGTATGTTTAAAGAACAAAATGTAAAACATTTTAAAATAGCGACGCTGTTTTTTAAACCTGATACGTATAAAAAAGATATTAAAATAGATTATATCGGTATTCGAATTCCGAACAAATTCATTGTAGGCTACGGTTTGGACTATGATGGTTTAGGAAGAAATTTAGCCGAAGTATATAAGTTAGCAGAGTAAATTTACACAACACAAGAATAATATTCATTTAAACTTCTTATGTGAAATTAAGAAGTAACAACACTCACTCATATTATGATTAACATTGTTTTATTTGGAAAGCCAGGGGCAGGAAAAGGAACTCAGGCGGAATTTTTAAAAGAGAAATACAAATTAACACATCTTTCAACAGGAGATATTTTTCGTTTTAATTTAAAAAATGATACTGATTTAGGGAAAAAAGCAAGAACATACATGGACAATGGAGAATTAGTTCCTTGTGAGCTTACCACTGCAATGTTAATAGATGAGGTTAACAAACATCCAGATACTGAAGGGTTTTTATTTGATGGTTATCCAAGAACGATCAATCAAGCAGAAGCTTTAGATCAATTCTTGCCAACTATTGGATCAAGTGTTACTGCAACGATCGCATTAGAAGCTGACGATGAAATTCTAGTAGCGCGTTTGTTAGAAAGAGGAAAAACAAGTGGAAGAGTGGATGATCAAGATGAAGAGAAAATTCGTGTGAGATACCAAGAGTACAACGAAAAAACAGCTCCACTAATCGGATATTATAAAGCACAAAATAAATTTCATGCCGTGAATGGTATTGGAAACATTGAAGAAATTACAGAGCGTTTAACGTCAGTAATTGATAATTTGTAATAATAAAGCCGTCAGAGGGCTGAGATCTTAATGCAAAAAACTATTTTTCTATATCTTAAAAAACGCTTTTAATAGGGCGGTTTTCTAGGATGAAAAATTGGTTTTTTGCTTTGATTTTTACACGGAATAGAAGTTCATAATACGATTAAAGTACCCTACTTACTTAGGAAACAAAAAAAATAACGAATCACTTAAAAATTGGAAATACTAATCATATTTTTTCTAATACTATTAAATGGAGTTTTCTCTATGTCAGAGATTGCCCTGATATCGGCCAGAAAAAATAGACTAGAAACTGCAGCGAAAAAAGGAAATAAGAGTGCTAAAATTGCGCTTGATTTATCCAATTCTCCGAACAAGTTTTTATCAACCGTACAGATCGGAATCACGTTAATCGGAATTTTGACTGGTATTTATAGTGGGGATAAAATCACCATGGATGTGGAGGCTTTTGTCAACAGTTTTGAGGCTCTGAAACCATATGGTCATTCTTTGGCCGTGGGTATAGTAGTGGTGGTGTTGACTTTTTTCTCTTTGGTTTTAGGAGAATTATTACCCAAACGAATTGGACTAAATTACCCTGAGGCGATAGCCAAAATGGTAGCGCTACCGATGAAAATTGTTTCCATAGTGACAGCGCCCTTTATTTGGTTGTTGACCACTTCAACTGATTTTTTATTGAATGTGTTACAGATCAAACCATCTGCTGATGGTAAAGTAACTGAGGAAGAAATCAAAGCCATCATCAAAGAAGGTACTGAGGGTGGTGAAGTACAAGAAATTGAACAAGATATCGTGGAACGTGTGTTTCATATTGGGGACAGAAAGGTAAACTCTTTAATGACCCACCGTAAATCGGTTGATATGTTACCGCTTACTGCCGATAAAGATAAGATTAAAGAGTTGGTTTTACAGGACCTACACACCGTTTATCCCGTATTTAGTGATAATTATGATGATATAGTGGGAATTGTAACCCTTAAAAATATATTTGCCAATATTGAAAAAGATCATTTTGATTTGGCATCGATCATGATAGAAGCTCCCTATCTAATGGAGCAAACAACAGCCTATAAAGCCTTAGAGAATTTTAAGAAAACAGGAATACATTATGCACTAGTTTCAGATGAGTATGGCGTTTTTCAAGGTATTATTACCTTAAATGATATACTAGAAGCTTTAGTAGGTGATGCCTCTGATTTTTATAAGGATGAATTCAAATTAGTAGAAAGAGAAGATGGTTCTTGGTTAGTGGATGGACACTACTCGCTACATGACTTTTTGACCTATTTTGAATTAGATGAGTTAACAAACGATTACGAGGTCAATACCGTAAGCGGAATGATTATGACCGAGCTTTCTCATATTCCGAAAGAAGGGGAGAAATTGATCTGGCAGAAATTTGTATTAGAAGTCATCGACATGGATGGCGTAAAGATTGATAAGGTGTTAGTAAAAGCACTCAAAGAATAGAAAATTGGTTTAAAGCTTAGGATAGGTTGAGGTTTAATCAACAGTAAACACTAAGCAGATACTATTATAAACAAGCAAAAATGACAGAAGGAAATTTTGTAGATTATGTTAAGATATATGTTTCTTCCGGAAAGGGAGGAAAAGGATCTACGCATTTACATAGAGAGAAATTTATTGAAAAAGGTGGCCCAGATGGTGGTGATGGTGGTCGTGGTGGACACGTATACTTAGTTGGGAATAAAGGACTGTGGACATTGTTTCATTTAAAGTTCGCTCGTCATATTAAAGCAGGTCACGGTGGTGATGGTGGAGGAGATCGTAGTACAGGTGCTGATGGAGATGATAAATTTATCGAAGTGCCATTAGGTACGGTGGTAAAAGACAAAGAGACAGGAGAAACTTTATTCGAGATCACCGAAGATGGTGAAAAAAGAATTCTTTCAAAAGGAGGAAAAGGTGGTTTAGGAAACTGGCACTTTAGAAGTTCAACCAATCAAACACCCCGCTATGCACAACCTGGTTTACCAGGAGTAGAAATGGATGTGATTTTGGAGCTTAAAGTTTTAGCAGATGTTGGTTTAGTAGGTTTTCCAAATGCTGGAAAATCAACTTTATTATCGGTGTTGACTTCGGCAAAACCAAAAATTGCAGATTACCCTTTTACAACCTTAAAGCCAAACTTAGGAATTGTAGCCTATAGAGATTTTCAATCTTTTGTAATTGCAGATATTCCAGGTATTATTGAAGGTGCTGCTGAAGGAAAAGGTTTAGGACATTATTTCTTGCGTCATATTGAGCGTAACTCTACTTTGCTATTTTTAGTACCAGTAGATACGCCAGATATTAAAGCAGAATACGATATTTTGGTAAATGAATTGACCAAATACAATCCTGAGATGTTAGACAAAGAACGTCTTTTAGTGATCTCAAAATGCGATATGCTAGATGACGAACTAAAAGCGGAATTGAAAGTAGAATTAGATGTTGCTTTTAAAGATATTCCTTATATGTTTATTTCATCTGTAGCCCAACAAGGACTTACAGAGTTAAAAGATAAACTTTGGAAAATGCTTAACGACTAATCAAAGTAATAAGTGGTTAAAAAGGTGTTCTAGAAATAGGACACCTTTTTGCTTTATAGCTGTTAAATTCGTAATATAAAGCTAAAAATACAGGACGATATGTAATTTGCAGGACTAAGAGTCTTATAGAATTGCGAAAATGAGTTATATTCGCAGAACTTAAACAAATTAACATGAAAAAAATAGTTTTATTCTTAACCATGTGTCTGATGGCTTTTCCGGTAAGAGCTGACGAAGGAATGTGGTTTTTGATGTTTATCGAAAGATTGAACCATAGAGATATGGAAAAAATGGGCTTGCAATTGACAGCCGAAGAAATTTACAGTATCAATCATCATAGTTTGAAAGATGCTGTTGTTCAATTCAACGGAGGTTGTACTGCTGAAATTGTATCTAAAGAAGGATTAGTTTTAACCAATCACCACTGTGGATATGATGCCATTGCTGAACTTTCTTCAGCAGAACAAAATTATTTGAAAGATGGTTTTTGGGCAAAAGAAAGAACGGCTGAGATGAAACCAAAATCATTATACGTTCGTTTCTTTGTTCGTATGGATGATGTGTCAAAGCGAATTTTATCTAAAGTAAATGATAAAATGACCGAGACAGAAAGAAACAAAGTGATTCAACAAGAAATCAATTTGATCGAAAAAGAGAATAACGAAGGTGGAAAATATACGGTTTCAGTTCGTCCTTTCTTTCAAGGAAATGAATACTACTATTTCGTTTACCAAGATTATACCGATGTTCGTTTAGTAGGTACGCCTCCTGAGAGTGTAGGTAAATTTGGTGGAGATACGGATAACTGGGAATGGCCACGTCAAACAGGAGATTTCTCTATGTTCAGAGTGTATGCAGATAAAGACGGAAATCCTGCCACTTACTCTACTGAGAATGTGCCTTTGAAACCGAAACATTACCTACCAATAAGTATTAAAGGAGTAAAAGAGAATGATTTCGCTATGATTTTAGGATATCCAGGTAGAACAAACCGTTGGATGCCAGCTGGTGGAATTGAGCAAAACGTGAAGTTTGCTTATCCTGCTTGGGTTGAAGGTGCTAAAACTGGAATGGACCAGATGAAAAAGTATATGGATAAAGATGCAACAGTTCGATTGCAATATGCCTCTAAATATGCTTCAACAGCCAATTACTGGAAAAACCGTCAAGGGATGATCGATGCTTTGACAAAAGCGGGAACTGCAAAAACAAAAGCAGGACAAGAAGCTAAATTCAATGCTTGGGCTAATAAAGCAGAAAACAAAGCCAAATACGGAAACGTAATTTCGACGATTAACGAGTATTATGCACAAACGAATTTAAAATCGAGTCATGATAATTACTTGACGCAATTATTGCGTACAGCAAGTTACGGTACAGCGCCAGCGAATATCGGAAATGGATTAATGGCTTACGCCAATGCCAATGCAGCTAAGAGAGCAGAGATCCTTCCTAAACTTACCGCTGTAATTGATAATACATACGAAGAGTTTTATGCTCCAGCTGAAAAAGATATTTTTACAGCTCAATTGAATTTGTATGCAGCAAAAGGTACCGCTTATGGATTAGCTCCTGAAGTAGCTAAGATGAAAGCGGCTAATAACGGTGATTTTACAAATGATGTAAACAATGCCGTAGCGAAGAGTATTTTTACCAATAAAGAAGCTGTAATGGCCTTTATTAAGGATCCAAAAGCAGAAACAGTAGCAGCAGATCCTTTGTATGTGATCTCAAGTGATTTGATGACTAAAATTAGAGCTAAATCAGAAGAGCAATTAAAATTAGATGATAGTTTTGCTGTTGCTTTCCGTGAATTAGTGGAAGGTTTGAGAGAGTCTAAATTAAACGCGATAAAATACCCTGATGCTAACTCTACTTTGAGATTGAGTTACGGAAAAGTTCGTGCTTTGCCAGCTGACAAGCGCAACGATGCGAAAGTAAACAATTATACCACTATGGAGAGCATGGTGAAAAAGTATAAAGCAGGAGATCAAGAATTTGATTTACCAGCTCGTTTGTTGGAATTAAACAAAGCAAAAGATTATGGGCAGTATGCTGATAAAGCAGGATATATGCCAGTAAACTTCTTAACGGATAATGATATTACAGGAGGAAACTCTGGTTCACCAGTATTAAACGGTAAAGGAGAATTAATCGGTATTGCATTTGATGGTAACATCGAAGCTATGGCGGGAGATGTTATTTTTGATCCTAAATTACAAAGAACCATTAACGTAGATATTCGTTATGTACTTTGGATTATTGACAAATACGCAGGAGCTAAAAATATTATTGATGAAATGACGATTATCAAATAATCTGATTTTTATGGCTAAAGCAGACCTAACGGGTGTTAAACCTGTTAGGTCTTTTTTATGTAAAATGATTTCATCGATGTAAAGAATATACCCGGCAACTAAAAAGTTGTCGGGTTTGTTGTTTTAAGACTTCACTTTTACTCGGATTCCTTTGGTGTGACTTGCGAACTCTGGGGCATACATGCTTTGAATTGTTGTAATTCCATTAGAGAATTCGCCGCTATTGTTTACTCGAACATCATATTCGATGATATAAGTGCCCTTATTGATTTGATCAAAAAACAAATGTGTTGCAGCATCTTTGCTGCTCATATAATAACCCAATCCATCTTTATATTGATATTGGGAAAGAACGTTTACAGGTTCAAAACAAGAAGCTCTCATATCTTTGAGGTGGACGAACTCCATGTCTTCTTTGGACTTTATAATTAATCGTACTGTAACTAAGTCTCCTGTTTTTAAAGGATTCTTAGAGGTGATGCGCTCTAATTGATCTCCTTTAAGTGAATTTTTCTTCAGATATAATTCTTTGGAAACCGATAAAACGGCTCCAGAGTTCGTTTTAATTTTATCCAGATCTTCAAAATATTGCCAGTACACGCCACCAAATCCAGGAACTTTGGATTTGTTCTGGATGCTGATCACAGCCATGTCTTTTGTAACTTCCTCTTCATTCCAGTTGAGTTTGATATATCCTGTTTCGGCTTCTTTTTTGCTTTGGGATAATTTTTTGGTCAGGATTTTTTCATTTCCAATTTTGATAATCGTATTGTCTTTGACAGATAACCAATCATTTCCTTGCATCAGTAATGCATAAATGGCTTCGGTTGTGGCTTTTGTTGTGGGCCAGTTTTTGGTTTGTTTGTTCTTTAACAACCAAACTTTCATGGCATCTACAGATTTCGTATCGTGATTCACTTCGGCAAAAGCCTCAATTAATAAAGCTTGAGTTTCAATAGGCGCCTGATACCAGTACCAACCTGCTTTGTTGGCAATCCAGTACATACCCCAATCTTCGTTGTTTGATGACGTTTCTTTAAGGCTTTCCAATATTTTCTGTGCAGCAGCACTTTCCCCAAAGCGATGTAAAGTCAAAGCAGCTAAACCTTTTTCGTAAAGGGAATACGAAAGCCAATCTTTTTTGGTGGTATCGAGATATAATTTAGTGGCTTTTTTTAAGCTAGCCGATAGCGGATATTGATCTAAATAAAAACTTCTAGTATAGAGATAGTGTAATTCAGAATAAGGATTATGCCAAATAAGTTTCTCTGTTGGTTTTAAGTTTTGGGTGCTGTTTTTATAATTTTCTAAAAATTTGCCATCTAAGAAAGGTATTCCCGTTTTGCTGATTTCTTCAATTTTGGCTTCAATGTCTTGAGTTTCGTTTAACTTGGATAAGTGTCCTAAACCTGCCAAAATATGTCTGGTTATATATTCATTTTCACCGCTTCCGTCAAACCAGGAGAAGGCACCTGAAGGGTTTTGCTTTTGTTTTAATTTTTCAAAAGTAACCCCTTGCGAAGTTTTCATTTTCTCCAAATCGAATAAAAGGGCCAGATTCTTTTTCTTTTCATCTTCCGTTTGTGCATCCTTTAGCCAAGGTGTTTCTGCTAGGATAATTGATTTTAATTCTTCATTTTCTTCTAACTTAGAAGTTAACTTCCCACTGTTTCTCCAGGTTTCAAATACAGTGGCAATTTTTGGATTACTTGAAATGATTTTGGAGGCCAAAGCGTTGGCATAAAAACGCGCAAAAGTCTGTTCGGCGCATTCGTGCTCATATTCCATTAAATAAGGTAGAGATTGAATGGCGATCCATGAAGGATTGGAGGTGTATTCTAAAGTAAGCTGATGATTTTTTAAAGTCGAAGAAGCATTCTTTTTTAAATTCTCAAGCGTATAGTCTTTCGTTGAATTCTCACGAACCCAAATCGGGATGCTTTCTGTAACAAACATATTGTTAGTCAGTACCGGAAGAATGTTTTCTTCTCCATCAGAGAAATTGCCTGATTTTGCTAGGATTTTATATTGGACACCTTGCAATCCTTCTGGAATTGAAACAGTCCAACTTGCCGTTGTATTGCCCAATGCTCCTACAGTAAAGTTTCTTGTGTTTTTTACATTGCCCATTTTGGCATCTATGGGTTGCATAGTTATAGCATCAAAGAATTGTAGAATAGCTATTCCTGTTTTGGCTTTATCAGTAATATTCGAAATTTTAGCGCTGATCACGATGGTGTCTTTTTCTCTCAAGAAACGTGGGAAATTTGGCAAAACCATTAACTCTTTTTGAGTGATAACGGTTTTTTCTAAATAACCAGAAATGGCATCCTTATTATGTGCCAATAATCTAAGTTTCCATGCTGTTAAAGCTTCCGGTGAAGTAAAGTTGAAACTTACATTTCCTTTTGAATCCGTTCTTAAATTGGGTAAAAAGAAAGCGGTTTCAGATAGATTTTTTCTCGCTTTTACTTGGGTTAGGGCTTCTAGGGCTCTTTTGGTGGTGATGATTAAAACGCCATTTTTTCCTTTACTTCCATAAAGAGCAGTGGCTTTCTCATTTTTTAACACTTCCACTGAAAGTAGGTCAGCTGGATTAATGTTTTTGATGTCGGAGACTATTTCTCCATCGACAATATACAATGGATTTTCTCCATTGAGATTTGCTATTCCTTTTATCTGAATTCCTGGAGCCCTCATTTGCACTGCTCCTGCGGTACTGTAAACATTGTTGTCTGCGTAAGTTACTACAGATTCGCTAAGTGTTTGAACGGCATCGGGATCTCCTTTAATGGTTTCATAGCCCACCTTTTTGTCTTTTAGATATGTAATTTTGGGTTGTTGAGCATCACCGTAATTACTACCGCTAAAATCAAATCCAAACCATTTTAATTTTGTTTCCTCATTGCGAAAAAAAATGGGTGTTAGCTCTTTATTTAGATGGGCTAAAGAAGAATAGGTTTCTTCAAAACCAAGTCGAGATCTAAAGTTGGCTGTATTATAAGTATATTGATTAAAATGGAGAGCGTCCCAGTCATTTTTAGCGAATTGGTCTAGTGAACTATCGTACATAGAAGCTAATACTTCTGCTTCGTTTTTAGCATTAGATGCTTTTAATTTAAAAGACCACTTTTCAGTAGATCCGGGCTCAATTTTACTTCTGAAACTAGTAACCGTCCAATCTAATTGTACAGCTTCAGCTTTTAGGATAACAACGATGTCTTGAGTAAAAGTCGCATTTTCAAAAATACTTTCAAAAGCGATACGCACTGATTTTTCGAACTCCTTTTTTAATGGAAATTTTACTATTAGTTCATTGTTTTGCAAATGATCTGTATTTTCAAAAAACTTTTGATTTTCGTAGTTTCCACTTGATGTAATATATAATTCGGGAATTACGGACGTTATTTTAATTTCCACAAAACCATCTTTTTTAGGGTCAATGTTAAGTTGCTGTGCGGTAAATAACTCACTAGGATTGAATTTGTCCTTGCTTTGTTTGATTTCAAAGTTTGAAACAGCTTCTATTGGATTGTTAAAAGTGTCTTTGGCTGAAAAAACAATCTTGTACTTTCCAGATGTATAGTTTGAAATAAAATCAAGTGCTATTTCTTTGTCCTTTTGTGTATCTATTTTTTTAGTGAATACAAGAGTTTCATTGGATTTGTCCTTTGTTTGAATAGCCCGAATCTCGTAAGGGAATAATCTTTCAAAATCTTCAACCGTTATGGTCTCAATTTCTGGTTTAGACCAAAGGGAAGCTTTGAATTTGGTTGAAAATGGGCTTACAAAATAGATTTTGATTTCGCCTTTGGTGGCAAGAAATTCTCCATTTAAATTGGTGCTTGTAAGCGTGATTTTATTGTTGTCTTTGGTTTCAATGTGGTGTGGGATAGAGGCGTTGATGATTAAATCGTGGTAGCCTACTTTTACGATCGTTTCAGAGCTGTGTGTTTCACCATTACTATCGGTGACTGTAGCATTTATTCGATAGTTAAAAACAGGTAATTGTTCTTTAACTGCATTTTTAGAAGGCAAAGCAATAAAGTCAACTACAAATTTTCCAGAGGCATCCGTTTTAGTTTCGCCCGTGGCTATAATTTCAGTTTGCTCCTGTCCATAATAATTCCTAAAATAACTGGTAAATCTAGTTACGGTATAACTCACTGTTGCATCTGAAATACTGCTTCCAGCAAATGCTTTGGCAACTGCGTTTACTTTAATGGACTGATTGATTTGAAAGCTTTCTTTTTTTGGTTCGAAGCGTATTTCAAATTTGGGACGTTTGTATTCTTCTACTCTAAAGGTAGTCTCGGATTGTTCAAATTTGACATTTTTCCAAAATGCCGTATTTGGTATGTTTTTGCTATTAACATCATCTTTGGTAGTGTCTTGAGGTTGAATAGAACTAATTTTGAATGCGCCTGTTAGACCAGTGGTGGGTAAAGCAAATTCACCAGAAAAAGAGCCAAATTCATTCGAGGTGACTTCAAATTCTTTGAAAATTTGATAATTGGCGTTTCTAATGGTGATTTTGAATGTAGTATGGGCAACAATACTTGTTTGGCTGTTTTGTTTTTGAATGGCAATTCCTTTATAATAAACAGTTTGACCTGGACGATAAATAGCTCTGTCTAAGTAGAATTCCACTTTTGCATTCAAGTCGTTATTTTTATTAACGTATTCCTGATTTGGACGAATGAAGTTTTGATTGATTAAAATGGTATCGTTGGCTAGTGAAAATTCAATGGGGTTATTATAACGATTGTTTTTTTCTCCATTGTAAATAGCTGTGCCGTTTGAATTTGTTTTGAGGCTAAAATTAGTAGACTTGATGTTTACATTTTCTAAGGGTTTGCCTGTTTTTCGATCCAGAACCTGGAAGGTTTGTTTTTTGTTTTGTTGAGAAGCTAAAACACTGATGTTGGATACTGTGATCGTTTCAAAAGTATAAGCTTTTTTATCTGCTGCGTCTGAATCACTTTCGAAATAAACCAAATAGCTTCCTGTTGTTAATTGAGGTAATAGCACTTCTGTAGTGTACGCAAAATAATCTTTTTTATTTTGAAGTGGATATTCTTTGGTGGCAATGTTAGTTTGGTTTTTAATAATGCTTTGGGCTATACTATCTCTTTTATTGTCCGATTTTATAAAAGTCGATAGCTGCTTTTGATTCATTTTAAAGAAAGAAATCCTTACACGGTCTACATTCTTGTACGAAAGGAAAGCCCTGGTGTTCTCATTGTTATAAATGTATTTTTGAAGCTGAACCGTCAATGATTTCGAGCTTAACTGATACTTTTTAGCTATAGCTGTTTTACCGGCGTTGGATTGATCGTCCGCTTTTATAATACTGTCTAGTATTTTTAGTGCTTCAATATTATAATCAGGATGTGTTTCTTTTGAAGCCTGCTGAATCAGTAGGTCTGCTTTTTCTAATTGAATTTTTTGAGTAAGCAGGATGTCCTTAGAGCCTTGTTGAAGTCTATTTAAAGATTTTGTCCATAGGTCATCAGCATTGATCATGAAAGGACGGCAGTATTGAATGCGATCAAATTGGTTTTCTAACGAAGGATAATCTAACTCTTGTTTTTGATAGAGCGAAAGTACTTTTCTTAATTTTTCTTCTTTGATAACATCCAAATCCAGTTTCAAAAAAGCTTCGGAATGGCCTAAAAGCTCGTTTTTATAAAGTGTGTTTTCACTGTTTTGAACTTCCCATCGTTGCACTTTTTGACTGAAAAATGCAATATTTTCTTTAAGTAGGTATTGGTATACGTTTTGGGTTTGTAGCTTTTCTAGAGTCAAAAAATCAAAGATTGCCTTGTAATTAGACAAAGGAGTGGCTTTTAAAATGGCTTCATTTTCTAAGGTTTTTTCATAAGTAGCTAATAATTCTGTCTCCGTGGTGAAATCAGTACTTGCCTCATTAGAGGGAATAGCGATGCTGTCAACTTCTACTGTGTCTATAGTCGCGGCGGCTACATCTATTAAAGTGGTTGCATATTCGTAAGGGGTCACCTGACTCAAACATTTTGCGTAAACCAAATTTAAAAGTGCTTTTGAGGGTATAGAAACACGAGTAATTTCTGTCTTAAGATTTTTTAGGATTTTAGTTTTTGCATTTTCATCAACCACTTGTAAATATTTAGATTGATAAAAGAAGCATTTTATCATTTGGGCTTCCTCTTTATTTGCGGAGGCTTTTTTGTAGATTTTAGTAACAAGTTCATTGGCTGATTTTACTTTGCCTTCGTTTTCATAGGCGAGAACTTTGTTCCATCTTTTGTCTGTTTGTTGTGCAAATAACACCGTTGAAATCAATAAGAAAACAAATAAGATATTTTTCATAAGGCAGTTTTAGTGTGCAGAGCGTATTTTAGAATAAAGATCGATCTATTAATAAAATAAATTTCGTACAAATTACTAATTTATTACCAAAAGCAAATGATACATTTTATAATTCCTTATTTTTGAAAAATAATTAGCAGGTTTTATTAGTTATTTGCGACTTCGATTAACCGATTAAACAGTTTAACGATTAAACATTTTAAATGAGAACACATTTCATCGCCATAGGCGGAAGTGCTATGCATAACTTAGCATTGGCATTACATAATAAAGGATATCAGGTAAGTGGTAGTGATGACGCTATTTTCGAGCCATCAAAATCTAGATTGGAGAAAAAAGGAATTTTGCCAGTTGAACTGGGTTGGTTTCCTGAGAAGATTACTGCTGATGTTGATGCCATTATTTTAGGAATGCATGCCAAAGCGGATAATCCAGAATTGTTAAAAGCGCAAGAATTAGGCTTAAAAATTTATTCCTATCCAGAATTTTTATACGAACAATCTAAAAATAAAACACGCGTAGTTATTGGAGGTTCTCATGGGAAAACCACCATCACTTCGATGATTTTGCATGTGATGCATTATCACAATATCGAAGTGGATTATATGGTAGGTGCCCAATTGGAAGGTTTTGATACCATGGTACATTTGACTGAGGAAAATGATTTTATGGTGTTGGAAGGCGATGAGTATTTATCTTCTCCAATTGATAGAAGACCAAAGTTTCATTTGTATCAACCCAATATTGCTTTGATTTCAGGTATTGCTTGGGATCATATTAATGTGTTTCCAACCTACGAAAACTATGTAGAGCAATTTGAGATTTTTATTAAAAAAATCACCAATGGTGGTATTTTGGTATACAATGAAGATGACGCTGAAGTAAAACGTGTTGCTGAAGCGGCTACGAATCCAATTCGTAAATTAGCCTATAATACGCCAGCTTATACCGTAAGTGATGGAGTAACCTTGTTAGAAACTCCAGAAGGGGCTATGCCAATTGAAGTTTTTGGAGCGCACAATTTAAACAACCTAGCCGGAGCCAAATGGATCTGTCAAAACATGGGGGTTGATGAGGCTGATTTTTATCAGGCGATTGCCAGTTTTAAAGGGGCATCAAAACGATTAGAAAAAATAGCAGAAGGAAAAGGGAAAGTAGCTTATAAAGATTTTGCTCATTCACCAAGTAAGGTGGCGGCGACAACCAAAGCCGTGAAAGAGCAATATCCAAACAGAACCCTAGTGGCTTGTTTAGAATTGCATACCTATAGTAGCTTGAATGCTGAATTCCTAAAGGAATACGAAGGAGCACTTGAATATGCTGATGTAGCGGTGGTGTTCTATTCGCCAGATGCTGTAAAAATCAAACAATTAGAAGAGGTAACTTACGAGCAGATTGCCACTGCATTCAATAGAAAGGATTTAATTATTTATACCAATCCAACAGAATTCAAAGAGTATTTGTTTCATCTGAATTTAGATAATTCTGCGTTATTACTGATGAGTTCTGGAAACTACGGTGGATTGAACTTTGATGATGTTAAAGGATTGATCGAGTAAGGAGTTCAGATTTTATAGTAAATGTGCCCATTGCAAATTTTGTGATGGGCATTTTTTATACTGTAAAGGTTTTGTTTTTGAGTGCAATGGGGGAGTGAATAGGCGGTTATGTATTGATGTTTAGTGTTTTAAGATGGCGTTCTTCGCTGAGTAACAGGAACTTTTTGGTAGGAAAATGATTTTCATGAATGATTTTTCTTAAATTTATAGCCCTCATTTTCAATGCTATGAATATAAACGGATCAAGAGAATCTAAATCTTTGTGATGGTGTGTAAGGTTTTCTAAGGGTATGTAGGGTAGCAAATTGTCGGTCTAATAGTATATAACATGGAACAAAATCATTTTCCAATCACACATTGGTCTAAGGACGATAGGCCTCGTGAAAAATTAATGTCAAAGGGCAAAAGCGCTCTGAGTGATGCTGAATTAATGGCGATTTTGATTAGGATAGGTAGTCGCGAGGAATCGGCAGTAGCATTGAGCAAACGAATTTTAGCCAGTGTGGATAATCTCAATGCCTTAGGGAAAATGTCGATGGACCAGTTGATGCACTTTAAAGGAATAGGGGAGGCCAAAGCGATCGCGATTATAGCTGCCCTAGAATTAGGGCGCCGCCGAAGAGCAGAAGATACAGTAGAGCTGGTGAAGATTACCTCGAGTAAATTGGTTTTCGAACTTATGCAGCCTTTAATTGGCGAGTTACCACATGAAGAGTTTTGGATACTCTTTCTTAACAATTCCAACAAAGTAATTGGTAAAGCACAGCTTAGTAAAGGAGGAATCACCGGTACGGTAGTGGATGTGCGTTTGATTTTTAAGATGACCCTTGAAAAAGGAGCTACTAGCTTGATATTGTGTCACAACCATCCCTCTGGAGGTTTGCAGCCCAGTGAGGCAGACAAAGAAATTACCAGAAAAATAAAAATAGCGGGAGAAAGTTTAGATGTTAAAGTTTTGGATCATTTGATTATTACTGAAACAAAATATTATAGTTTTGTAGATGAAGGAATTTTTTAATCTATGCATACACACATTACCGACATATTCTTTGACTTAGATCATACACTTTGGGATTTTGATAAAAATTCAGAAATGGCTTTTGATCGTATTTTCAAGACGAATTACCCACAGATACAAACTCAGGATTTTATTGAAAAATACATTCCAATCAATCAGGCCTGCTGGAAATTGTATCAAAATGACGAAATCACCCATCAAGAACTGCGTTACAATCGATTGAAGTTTTCTTTTGATGCTTTGAACGTGGAGATTTCAGATGAAGACATTAGTCAAATTGCCCATGATTATATCGATTTGTTACCGGATAACAATCATCTCTTTGATGGTGCAATTGAGGTTTTGGATTATTTGAAGCCTAAATATAAATTGCATATCATCACCAATGGATTTGCTACTGTTCAAGATAAAAAAATCACCAATGCGGCATTGTCTGGATATTTTAACACGATCACTAATTCTGAATTAGCAGGAGTGAAGAAGCCAAATAGTATTATCTTTGATTATGCGCTCGATCTAGCACAGGCTTCGAAAGAAAATAGTATGATGATCGGGGATTGTCTAGAAGCCGATATTGGCGGCGCTTTAAACGCAGGTTTAGATGCCATCTTTTTTAATGAGAAGAAAATCCAGGCGCCTGAGAATATCAAACAAATTAACCATTTATTAGAACTTAAAAAATATTTATAATGATGAGAATAAAACTTCTGTTGCTTGCCCTTTTTACCTCTTTCATGGGGATTTCACAATCGATTAACGATTACAAAGCGGTAATCATTCCGCTAAAGTACGAGTTTCTTAAAACAGATAATCAATACAGAATGGCTACGATGACCAAAGCCAATTTAACCAAAGCTGGTTTTCAAGCTTTTTACGCCAATGAGCAGCTTCCAGCTGGATATAGTGAGCGTTGTGATCTTTTGTATATTGATGTAAAAAAAGAAGGTGGTTTTTTAATTACGAAACTTTTTGTAGAGTTTAAAGATTGTTACGGTACCGTAATTTATACTTCAGGGATCGGTAAAAGCAAAGAGAAAGAATATGAGACAGCCTATAGAGAGTGTCTTGATTTAGCCTTTGTATCTATAAATGGATTGCAGTACAAATACAATGGAAAAGCGGCTGTATCTACAGCGGCATCAATTCCGGCTACACCACTTCGTCCTGCTACAGCGGTAGCAAATCCAGTAGCTTCTACTCCAGCAGTGTCTACTCCGGTAGCCGATGTTACGGATCCAAATTTATTATACGCTCAACCAACTGAAAATGGATATCAGTTAATTGATAAGACTCCTAAAGTGGTTATGAAATTGTTAAAGACCTCTCGTCCGGATTCGTTTATTGCGATAAAAGATGGTATTCAAGGATCTTTAAATGCCAAAGACAATCAATGGTTTTTCGAATACTATAAAAATGACCAATTGGTGTCTGAAAAAGTAGTCGTAAAATTCTAAAATAGCAATAGGGGCTTAATACCCGTATTTATCTTTCCAACGGTTCTTTAAAAATTCACGGTTACTGTTCTCTCTAGAATTGTTTCCTGGATTATAAAGAACCGTTTTTTTTATGGCCTCAGGTAAAAATTCCTGATCGGCAAAATTATTAGCATAGTCATGTGAATACTTATATTCATCGCCATAACCCAATTCTTTCATTAGTTTGGTTGGGGCATTTCGCAAATGAATGGGTACGGGTAAATCACCAGTTTGTTTGACGAGTTGTTGTGCATTTCCAATAGCCATATACGAGGCATTACTTTTGGGAGAGGTCGCTAAATAAATGGCGCATTGACTCAGTATAATGCGGCTTTCAGGATAACCAATGGTAGCTACCGCCTGAAAGGTATTATTGGCCATGATAAAAGCAGTAGGATTGGCATTACCGATATCTTCACTAGATAAAATCAGCATTCGTCGGGCAATGAATTTGACATCTTCGCCACCTTCAATCATACGGGCTAACCAATAAACAGCACCATTAGGATCACTACCACGAATGGATTTAATAAAAGCTGAGACAATGTCGTAATGCTGTTCACCACTTTTGTCATATAAAACAGTGTTTTGTTGAACCAGTTCAAAAACGCGATCGTTGGTAATGATGATTTCATCACCAGCAGCAGCATTGACCACCAGTTCAAAGATGTTTAATAATTTTCTACCATCTCCTCCTGAGAGTCTCAGTAAAGCCTCGGTTTCTTTAAGGATGATGTTTTTTGTCGCCAAAACTACATCTGTTTTCATGGCGCGATGCAGAAGGGACTCTAAATCGGCTTTAGTAAATGCATTTAAAATATATACTTGGCAGCGCGATAATAGTGCGGGTATCACTTCAAAACTAGGATTTTCCGTTGTAGCACCAATAAGGGTGATCCACCCTTTTTCAACAGCAGCTAAAAGCGAGTCTTGTTGTGATTTACTAAAGCGGTGTATCTCATCAATAAAGAGTATTGGATTCTTAGCAGTAAACAAACCACCACTTTGTTTGGCTTTTTCAATGACATCACGGATGTCTTTTACCCCTGAATTTATAGCAGAGAGGATGTAAAACGGACGTTTTGACTCCTGTGCAATAATCTGTGCCAAAGTAGTTTTTCCGGTACCTGGAGGGCCCCATAAGATCAAGGACGGGATAATGCCTCGGGCGATTTGTTGCGTCAAAGAACCGTTGGGTCCAACCAAGTGTAATTGGCTGATATAGTCTTCTAGATTTTGTGGGCGAATACGCTCGGCTAAAGGTGCTTCCATTTTGTAAAATTACTATTTTCAATTCTAATTTAATAGTTTTATAAAGGGTTTAACTTTGATGATTCCTTCTGATCGTGCTTGGTGGTTGATCGTGTATAGGCATGAGATAATGGTCTAAAAACGATCTCTGTGGTATAGTGGTAAAAAACGAAACTAAGAATGTTTTGGTTTAGCTGACAAAATATCAGTAAATTACAATTGGATAGTTTTTTGATGAGTCTCTAAGAAATGACTATATACCTATGAACGACAATCATTTTAAATTCTCGAATGCAGTTATTGGACTTCCTTTGTTCTTTGTCCTTTTTTTGTGGATCGTGTATTGGGTGCAAATTCGCTTTGACTTTGACTTTTATCAATACGGAATTTATCCCAGAGATTTAGCGGGATTAAAAGGAGTATTGTTTAGTCCTTTTATTCATGAGAACTTGGATCATTTATACAACAACTCCATTCCACTGTTGGTTTTGCTAGCGGCCATACAATTTTTTTATCCCAAACAAAGTCTGGCAGTAATGGGGTATGGGATCTTGTTTTCGGGTATGATCACTTGGATTATTGGTCGTGAAAATTACCATATAGGGGCTAGTGGATTGATCTACGTATTGGTCAGTTTTATTTTCTTTAAGGGAATTCAAACAGGGTATTATCGACTAGTGGCATTGTCACTGTCGGTTATTTTGCTCTATGGAGGAATGATTTGGTATGTGTTTCCAGATGTGGATGCTACCATTTCTTGGGAGGGGCATTTATCGGGTTTTCTCACGGGTTTTGTGCTTTCTTTAGCTTATAAAACACCAGAGTATAAGAGGCTCATTAAATACGATTGGGAGCGTGCAGATTATGATCCGCTACAGGATAAATTCATGCAACGATTTGATGCAGACGGTAATTTTGTCAATTTGCCTCAGCCGGAAGAAGAGGTCATTGAAGAGGAATCTTTTTTTACTTCAGATACCAATGTGGTCTATGATTATGTGAAAAGTAAAAACGATGAAAATAAAAAAGATGAATCAAAACTAGAGTTATAATTCATCTTTACATGGTTCTAAATAGTAGTAAGGGTCTAAATGTAAAAAGGGCACTCATTTTTAAAATGAGTGCCCTTTCTTATTTATTTTGGTTTAAGAAGTACTATTATCTAGTTCCTCCAGCCCACCAAACATTTTCAGAGTATACGTAAGTACCATCTCCAAATGCTGCTTTAATGTTGTTGTTAGCAGCAACATCAGATTGACCATATCCGAATCTTAATGGGAATAGGTTTGTTCTTGGATTTACCATAGGAATGAAATCTCCATTACCCATTGCTTTTAAACGTCTAATATCATTGTAAGATTCAATACCTTCATTCTCATAGAAAGAGATATGTTTCTCTACCATGATTTTTTTCAATAAAGCGTTACCTGTTAAGGTTCCAATTGAAGCAATATAAGTATCGGCTTGTGCAGCTGTGAATTTTACTACTTGGTCCTTAGTGAAAGCTGCAGTAATTGCATCGTTCATTGTAGCTTGCGCTTCAGGTAAACCTAATCTCGCTTGTGCCTCAGCTTTCAAGAACAATAGTTCGTGGTAGCTCAACAAGTAGATTGGGTTGCTCTCATCGATAATAGCTGAGATAGAATACTCATCTTGTAATTCTAAAGGATTTAATTGTGAGTTATCAAAAGGATTAACTGCACCATCTACTTTTGTAAAGAAAGCCTCAGTACGTGCATCTGCAGGTCCATTAGCTACCATAGTGTCGTAGAAGCTTTTCGCTACAGAGATAGCGCCTCTGTCTAATTCAAAACGAGCGTATGGGTTCGGTACACCAGGGTTTACGTATTTTAATTCTTCCTTTGCATTAGTAAAAGAAGCATTTACGTAGTTAATTACTGCTTGATAATCTGCTTTTTTAAGAGACAATCTCATCGTGTATCTTGCCAATAATCCGTTAGCAGCTTTTACCCATTTAGCAGAGTCTCCTCCGTAAATTAAATCTTGCTTTGCTAAACTTGGAAAAGTTGTTGTTTTGTTTAGATTAGCAATACCGTCATTTAACATTTGAAAAACAACGCCATAGATAGCTTCTTGTTTGTCTAATTTTGGTTGGAAAATCACACCTGGCTGTAAAGCTTCAGAAAGTGGAATGTCACCAAAAAGATCTGTTAAGATCGCTAAGTTGTAAGCGTATAAAATTTGTGCTATACCTAAATTTTTGTAATTTCCTTTTTCTTCACCAGTAGTACATTTTTCGATGATAATCTTCAATGTTCTTAGTTGAGCATAGCTTTCTCCCCAAGTATTGTTATACGTTGCAGCTAGTTGAGGCTCACCTCTTCTAATTTGTGCACTGTACATTTGGTTGTGATTACCTGCGTTTAATTCAGAGTATACACCAGCATAGAAAGAATAGTCAGAACCAGTTATAGTAAATGCTGAAGCAGTCATTACATCTGTAATGGCGAATTTAGTAGGTACATTCTGTGGATTATCTTTATTGTCATTAATCTTATCCATCGTGTCCTCAGAACAAGATTGGAAAAGAAAGATAGCCATAAATGCTGCTATCGATATTTTTATATTCTTCATTTGATTTGTTTTTTAATTAAAAGGTAAAGTTTAGAGCAAAACCAATGCTTTTTGCTTGTGGCATTGACCATTGTTCGAATCCACCTGACATATTGTTGTTTCCTTGTGATGCTTCTGGATCAAGGTTAGGCATTTTAGACCATAATAAAATGTTTCTTGCGAAAACAGATGCTCTAAGATCTAGTGTGTTGTTCATTAATTTAGGGAAAGCGTAACCTAAAGTAACTTCTCTCAATTTTACAAAACTTGCATCGTAAATACTAGCCTCTGCAATACTGTTTAAAGTTGATTGTAAGTATTGGTGACCAGTTGGATCTGCAGCACCTCCTAAAACGATATTATTTGCACTTCCGTCTTCTTTAACACCTGGATAAACATACTCAGACGCTCTATCAGCTGTTCTGGCATCTACACCATAATAGCTCATTAAGTTATTAGATCCGCTGTACATTTTTCCACCATTTTTCCAATCAACAGTAGCTCCGATAGAAACTCTTTTGTATGTAAAATTAGTAGAACCTCCTAAGTTAAATTTAGGAGCAACTTCACCAATTGCTTTTTCTTCTCCGATTAATGGTACACCATCTGCATCTACCACAACGTTGTTTTTGTCATCTCTAACAAAACTAGTACCGTAAAGAACCGGGAAACGATCTCCTACACTTGCTCTAACTTGTGGTGTAACAAATCCTCCAAGGAAGATATTGTCTACTCCTGGTGCTAATGCATCTACGAATGAATCAATTTTAGAGAAATTCACATTAAATGTCCAGTTGAAATCTTTAGTACGGATTGGGTTTACGAAGAAAACAACTTCATGAACGTCTGTACTGATTTTTCCACCATTAGTTACATAAGAACTTGCTCCTGTAGAACCTGCTAAAGGAACTGAGAAAATTTGATCTTTTACACTTTGTTTAGAGTAGGTATAATCAATACCAATTCTGTTATTGAAGAATTTAAGGTCAGCACCAAACTCGTAAGATCTTGTGTTTTGTGGTCTTAAGTTTGGATCGTATAATACATTGTTTGGGATAAAAGCACCAACTCCTCCTAAAGGATATTGAAGTGGGTCTCCAGACCAGAATCCACCACCGTAAGCTGGTGTAGTATAGAAATCTCTTAGGTAACGTCCTCCTTGTCCAACTTCAGCAATAGATGCTCTAAGTTTAGCAAAAGAAAGTGTAGAATTTCCTTTTAATCCTTCGATTTCTGATACAACAAAACCTAAAGAGGCAGATGGGTAAACGAAATCTCTATTTCCTCTTGGCATTCCAGAAACGATATCTTTACGGATAGTTGCTCCTAAGAATAGCATGTTTTTGTATGATAATTCAGCATTTCCGAAGAATCCCATAGTACGGCTTTGAATACGACTTTCTGTTGCAGTTACCGTTCTAGCATTTGCAATAGTTGCCCATCCACCAAAGTTTAAACCACTTCCAACTTCATCATAGCTTTTGCTATTTTGATGATTGTACTCATTTCCAACTAAAACATTTAAGTTGAAATTCTCACCAATATTCATGTTGTAATTAGCAGTGAATAAAGAGTTGATTACATCAGAAGTAATACCGTAAAGATTCACACGGCTACTATTTCCTGTTAAATCATGTTTGCTTCCGAATTCAAAAATATCTCTGTAATTAGTTGAGTATGAATCAACTCCAGCTTGGTATTTGAACGTTAATTTTTTGCTTCCGTCTTCACTGATGATAGGAGCATATTGGATGTAACCATTTCCGTAAACACGGTTGGTTTTTTCGCTGAATTCATTGTATTTAGCAGCCCAGTAAGGATTGTTAAAAACATTTCCTCTGAAGAATACTTGGTCATAAGGATCAATTGAAGAAGAAACTCCATTTCCTTTTAAGTCGTAACTTCTTGGAGCAGCAAATACACCTGTTAAGGCACCGTCATTTGCAGCAGTACTTTTGTCAATTTTGGTTTGTACATAGTTTACAGAGAAACCAGTTTTCCATTCATTGTTTAATTTAGTATCTACAAGCGCTTTTACAGTATATCTCTTCATTCCAGTTCCAGGAATCATACCCTCTTGGTTTGCAGATCCCATTCCAAAGGAATAGTTTGTTTTTTCTGTAGCTTGACCAATATTGAATGAGTTATTGATTGTATATCCAATCTTGAAAAAGTCATTAATATTGTTGTAAGATTTTGGAGAAACCCATGGGTCTAAACCAGCTTTAGCTCTTTGTGGTACATAGTATTTACCAGGTTGTAGAATCCCACCGTTTGCAGCATTAGGAACGTTTCCTCCGTATTTAGGATCATTTGGTAATTCAGAGATCTTTGGTCCCCAGCTAAGTGAAGATGTTGGATTGAATACTCCAGCTGTACCTTGTGCGTACTCGTTTTGAGTTTCTGGCTTTTTAGAAATTGTTTCAAAACTTGTAGAAGTATTGAAACTGATCACTGGCTTACCGCTTTGAGCAAGATTTTTTCCGCTTTTAGTGGTGATTACAATAACACCATTAGAAGCTCTAATACCGTATAATGCAGATGCAGCTTGACCTTTTAAAACAGAGATAGACTCGATATCGTTAGGATCAATATCCACAGCTCTATTAGCGATGTCTGATCCAGTAACTCCTTGACCTGTACTGAAATCTGGTGTAGATGCAATAGGCATTCCATCAATAACGTATAATGGTGTGTTGTTTCCTGTAAAAGAACGAGCACCACGAATTACGATTTGAGAAGAAGCTCCAGGAGCACCACTAGAAGGTGTGATTTGTACACCTGCTAATTTTCCTTGTAAAGCACCTGAAAGGCTATTGTTACTTGCTTTGTTTAAGTCTGCAGCTTTTACTTCTTGTACTGCGTATCCAACTGCACGTGAGCTTTTCTTAACTCCTAATGCTGTAATTACAACACTTTCCAGTTCTACTGAATCGTCTTTTAATTTAGCATTAACTGTTGTAGAGCTAGCTGAAATTTCTTGAGCTTTCATTCCGATATAGCTGAAAACCAGGATTTGACTTGGTGTTGCTTTGATAGAATATTTTCCATCAAAATCTGTTTGCGTTGCAGTTTTTGTTCCTTTTACTAATACACTAACACCTGGTAAAGGCATTCCTGTATTGTCAGAAACAGATCCTGAAACCGCTCTTTCTTGCGCAAAAGTAAGCTGCGCAATTAGTACTAAAAGTAGTACTAAAACTCCATTGAACTTTAGTTTCATTTTTAAATATTTTGAATTAGTAAGGCAAAACTCTTAATAATTCGTTAACTTTCCTAATGACTTCGGGCAGTTTTTTGATGATACTTTAAACTTTAACATATTTTGCGAAAGAATCTTAGTGGGATAATTTTCTAAAAGTTGGCGTATTTTTGGCGTTATTTTAGTATGCTTGCCTACTTTTTTTTAGACTTTAAGTTTTTGAATCTAAGAGAATTAATAGTCGAAATGAATATGTATTTTTAGCGAAATAGAAGGAGGGTGAATAGAGTGTAATTTATGTTAAATTTAAGAAATATAACATTTGACGCAATAAATGTTAATTATTGAAAAATTATCGATTATGCAGTGATTTTAACAAAAGTAGATGTTAAAGTAGGAGATAGGTTTGTGAGAAGTGATTTGGACGATAGGCAACAATATCGATTTCGTAATATAATTGGGTTTGAGTTCAATTTTGACTGGATGTTGCAATTTTATGTAGCGTAATAGTGTGAATTTTTGTAATCCAAAAAAAAATGAATCAAAACCGAAGTCTTGATTCATTTCTATATTTTTAAATCAGATGATTTAGATGGATTATTAGCTTCGTTGTCTTACCGCTTCGTATAAAAAAGCACCGCAAGCAACCGAAACATTAAGTGAACCGATTGTTCCAAACATTGGAAGTTTTGCTTTTTCGTCTACAATTTTTAAAACCGATGGATTTACTCCTCTATCTTCTGAACCCATGATAATAGCAACAGGTTCGTTTAAAGAAATGTCATAAATGTTTTGATCTGTTTTCTCAGTAGCAGCAACAGTTTTGATTCCGCTAGCTTGCAAAAGAAAAATAGCATCTTTGATGTGCTCTACTTTACAGATTGGAATGTTGAATACTGCTCCAGCTGATGTTTTTACAGTATCACCATTTACTGGTGCTGAACCTGCTTTTTGAACGATGATTCCATTGACACCAGTACACTCTGCAGTTCGTATGATAGCACCAAAATTACGAGCATCTGATATTTGATCTAATATTAAGAATAATGGTTTTTTTCCATTTTCAATAACAGAATCGATTAGAGTTTCTAAATCAAAAAAAGAAATAGGGGATATAGTAGCTACAGCTCCTTGGTGGTTGTTGGGTGTTAATCTGTTTAGTTTTTCAACGGGAACATATGAAAAGTTGATGTTACCACGTTTCATAACTTTCATTAAGTCTTTCATTAGCTCGCTACTAGCTTCCTTTTGAATATAGACTTTGTCAACAGTTGCACCTGCTTGGATGGCTTCAATAATTGCCCTGATCCCGAATATTTGATGTTCTTTTTCCATGGCACAAATATAGTTATAATGTGTTTAAAAAAAAAACCATCCCAATTAAGTGGGATGGTTTAGTGTATATTGATTCTAACGGTTTTTACTT
Source organism: Flavobacterium sp. OHVDL-2026-0007 (assembly GCF_059882335.1). Taxonomy (NCBI): domain Bacteria; kingdom Pseudomonadati; phylum Bacteroidota; class Flavobacteriia; order Flavobacteriales; family Flavobacteriaceae; genus Flavobacterium; species Flavobacterium sp. OHVDL-2026-0007. The sequence goes on along the minus strand of NZ_CM187612.1, from coordinate 2,779,945 downwards.
AAGGTACAACTTTAACAAGAGTTAAAGCTCTAGCCGATGCACCAAAACCAGGGAAATTTAAACTTAGGTCAACGTTTCCAGTACATGAACCAACTGTTCCGGTTCCTGTTACTGCTGTTACGTCTCCACCACCATAATTAAAGTTTTCATTAGATTTAACGGTTACAGAGTTGTTTGCAGGATTTACTGTTACAAGTAAATAAGCCGTAGCCGCATTTACAAGATATGGATTTTTATTTGCTAATACTCTAAAAGTAAATGTTCCATCCGCTGCGTGATACTCTACTGGAATTATAGTTCCTACTGCGTAATCTTGCCATGCGTCAGCAGTAACTCTGTAGTTACCATTGAATAAAGACGCATCTGATAATGGGCAAAGTGCAGTGTAGGTTTGAGAAGGTGTCCACAAAAGTGAATTGGCAATATCTGGACCGAAATTTGCAGTTCCATTATCCGCATACATTTTTGTGATCGTACCGTCTTTTTGAGTAATTTCAGTAGTAATAAGAAGTTTGTCGTTAAGACCAAAACTTGCAAAGTCTGGAAATACTTTGATTAGATCTGCTTTCTTATAGTTTAATTTTGTTGGGAATGTAGTGATACCAGTATTTAATACGGCTCTTTTAAGTACGCCATTTTTGGTAAAAAAAGCAATAACGTCCATAGAAGCTATTGGACCAGTACCTTTATCCAAGTTTAATCCTAAATTAATATCTAGGCCATTTCCAAGCGCAACGATATTTATCCCTAGGTCCTTCCCAGGTTCTTTATCCAAGTTAGGAGTAACGCTTTCAGTAAAAACGCGAACTGAATCACCTCCGTCGTTCTCACATGACACTGCTATAAATACAAATAGCAGTGACATGAATAATATTTTTATGTTTTTCATTTTATCAGTTTTTAATGATTAATTATCCCAAAAGATTTTATAAGTCGCTGGGTTTTTCTGTGCTGGTGCATTTGAATTAGAGTTTAATTCTACCTGTGGCCAGAACATCGATACTTGGAACGGATTACTTAATACCGTTTGAGAATCATTTAAAGGAAAGGCATCACCATTGTCTAGTTGATATTCTTTAGTGGTGCTATTTGGATTGGCTAAGACTGGGTACCCTGTTCTTCTGTAATCAGTATACTGATCAGCTGGATCTCCAAAAGTAGCTACCCATTTTTGGGTCATAATGATTTCCATTTTTTTGTCAGGAGAAGCAGTGGCGAATTCTGCCATTACATTTGTAGTGAATGTAGTTACAGCCGCTAGTCCTACTAATTTAGGTATTCCTACTTGAAGTGATTTATTGTCTGCAACCACTTTGTCTACTTTCGCAAAACTCGCAGCCATGGCAGCTTGTAGCGTAGTAGCAGCGCTTCCTGTTAATTTTCCTACTTGAATTAACTCTGCTTGAATGTATAAAAATTCATCGTAAGTAAGTATTCTTTTTGGCGCAATACCTGTACCAGAGGCAGCAGTCAAAGTAGCCATACTTCCTCCTTTTCCATCATCATAACGTCCTCCCGCTGGGAAAATTCCAGGATAAGTTGAAGAGGCTTCTGCACTTCTATCTCGGTCTGGCCCAATAGTTCCAAATCTAATACTGAAAAATCCAGTAGTTTTATCCCAATAATCCGCTTTTGGATTTCCGGTTACTTTGTCACCCTCTTTTGGGAATTCACCAGCTTTTAATTGATTGAAGAAATAGAAACGCATTCTTGGATCAGGATTTCCATTGTGAATATTAGGGTTGACTCCTTTTAAGATTTCATACAACCAAGGACTTTGATAAGTCGAGAATTGTGTTCCCTCGTAAGATTCGATGAAAAACTTGTTTCTTTCATTTGTAGGGGAGATAACGTTGAATCTTTCGAGTTGAAAATCATCACCAATTCCTTGGAAAAAATTATTCTCTGCAACTAAAGCGTTAAAACCTGCTTGGTCAAAATCAGAAACCAATCTTGTTTGGTTGTACAATTTTAATTTGAAGGTATTAGCAAAACGTACCCATTTCGCAAGATCACCTTTGTAAATTAGATCGTCTAATCCTGGTTTCTTTGTTCCGGCATTGCTTTTTAAATTTACTTTTGCTTCATCAATCAATTTGAAAATACTAGCGTAAATTTCTTTTTGATTGTCAAATTTTGGAGAGATTATTCCTCCTGTTAGTTGAGTCGCTTCTGTGAAAGGAACATCACCCCACATATCAACAGCATAGGCCATTACGTAGGCTTTTTGCATTTGGCCGATTCCAACATAAGTTAAGTCGCCGCTTTCTTTTCCTTGTCTGATTAAGGTTTCGATGTCTGTTAAGGCTAAATAAATACCTTGCCAGTCATTGTTTAACGCGATATTGTCCACTTTTACGCCATATTGATCTTGTTCTTCACGTGCAGTAGATTGGTGCATGTAAGTCGCATATATGGTACCTGTACCGTTGTCATAATCACCGATAGATGCGATGCTCGTTTCGATATTGGTTAATAAGTAGTTCAATGGGGCAACAGTAGGGTCGTCAGTATCTTTGTCAACATCCAAATAATTGCTACAACTGCTAAAAATGGTTGTGAGAGATAATAAAACGAATGCCGTTTTATTATTTTTTATATGGTTATATAATTTCATGTCTTTTGTATTAAAATGTTAAATTGATCTTGAATCCCCATCTTTTTGCTGTAGGTGCAGCAGATGTTTCGATACCTTGCAGGGTTGATTTTCCGTAGCTGGTTGTTTCTGGGTCAAAATTCGTGTATTTAGGAACGTTTGGAGCAAAATACCATAAGTTACTTCCTAGTACACTAAAACTCACTTTTCCAAATGGCGTTTTGTCTAAGAATTTAGAAGGAACGTCATAGGTTAAATTTACTTCTCTTAATCTGAAGGTAGTACCGTCATAAACTTCAGCTTCATCAACTGCGTTGATACCAAAAGTACTTCCTGCTCCTGATGGAGAAAAATACATTTCGAATAAAGATAACTGAGTGATGTTTGGTATTTGGTTTCCACTAGCATCTAAAAGAGGTGTACCAGTAGCATTGTCTCCGTAAAATCCAGGAATGATATAAGTATGTTCTCTGTCTTCCGTGTCTCTTGTTACCCCTCTACCCAATAATGTTGAGATCGTAGAAGAAGAAACGTCTCCACCTTGTTTCCAATCAAATTGAGTTCTTAAGCTCCATGCTTTGTAAACGAAAGTATTGGCGAAACTCATTTTGAACTTAGCGTTTGGATCTCCAATAACACCTGGTGTTGGATCAATAATTACTGCACCGTTTGGTTTGTTAATTAAGAAGTTTCCGTTAGCATCACGTGCAAATCTTGTTCCGTAGAATACTCCAAATGGTTGTCCTGGAATAGCAAAAGCTACTGAGTTTGGATCTAATTGAAGTCTGTCTTGACCGGCATTTAAAGATAATACCTCATTATCATTTTTGGTGAACTGAGTTGTTAAAGTCCATTTGAAATTGTTTGATTTTACTGGAACTAATGTAAGTCCAAGTTCGATACCTTTATTTCTGATAGATCCTGCGTTGGTGTTAAATTCTGTAAAACCAGAAGTAGAAGGAACATTAACTGGCGTGATCAAATCTTTAGTTGTTTTTTGGTATAAACTTAAGTCAACAACAATACGCTTGTTGAAGAATTCTAAATCAGTACCTACCTCAAATTCTTCAGAGAATTCAGGTTTTACGTTTTGATCACCTAAATCGGTATTGTTTCCTAATTGTGGAAGACCATTGTAAGCTTGGCCTTGTGCGAAAGATATTTTTAAAAATTCTGCTGGTACATCTCTACCTACTTTAGCAAAACTCGCTCTTAATTTAGCAAATGTTAATACGTCGCTTTTGATTCCAAAAGCTTCAGTAATAATTGCCGAGGCACTCACAGATGGATAGAAATAAGAGTTGTTGTTTTTTGGTAAAGAAGAACTCCAGTCATTTCTAGCTGTTGCGTTCAAAAATAAATAATCTCTATAAGATAAAGTCACATCGGCAAAAACTCCAACGTTTCTTTTCATTTCTCTATAGTCATTTAGATTTAGAATGCTTTTAACATTGTGGAAAGTAAAGATATCTGGATTGATAAATTCTTTTCCTTCGTTACGAAGTCTTGTATACTCATTTTGTAAAACGTTGTTACCTACAATTGCCGTTACATTAAAATCTTTGCTTAGATCATAATTGAAAGTCAATAGAAACGTAGATTCGATGTCTTGGTTGGTAACGTTGTCTCCTAATAAATTACCTAGTCCATTATCTGATCTTGAACCAAGGTCACGGATTTGTAATCTGTTTAAAGAGTATTTGTTTAAACCTGCTCTGTAAGAAGCCGAAATGTGATCGTCGAAAGCGTAGTTTAAGTTAATACCTGTAACAATTCTTTCTGTATTAGTGATGATTTGATCATGTTCCCAAGACCAAAGAGGGTGGTCAAATTGAGGTCCGTTTGGTGTAACCGAAGCACCTGTAACTGGGTGCACGTATGGTAAGTTTAAATCCCAATCTCTCGCTAAGAATAATGTTCTAGCAAATGAAGATGACGCTCCAGAGAATTGATTTTCTCCAAAGAATCCACCAATTTGTTTTGTTTTGGAGTAAGATAAGTTAGCTCCTACAGTGAATTTTTTGCTCAATTTGAAATTTCCTCCAGCAGACATAGATGTTCTGTCGTAGCTGTTGTAAGGAATATAACCGTCTTGACGTAAATCTGAAACAGTAGCATTAAATGTACCGTCTGGACCTGCGTAATTGAAACCTATAGTTTTATCCAATACAGTACCAGTTCTGAAAAGGTCCTTTACGTTGTTTGGCTTTGCTGTATAAGGAACAGTTGGTCCAAATTTATCAGGGAAAGCCGCTAATAAATAGATAGAAGTAGGTACCTCTTTTAAAGAGGCAAAACTTGGTCCCCAAGAACCGTTTGCGTTAGCGTACTGGAAGTTTGATCCTGCTCCATAACTGTTTTGGTAATCAGGTAAATTAGCAATAGTTTCGAAATAAGTTCCTGCACCTACATTGATGCTTAGTTTTTCAGATTGAGAAGATTTTGAATTACCAGACTTAGTGGTAACTACAATAACCCCATTCATCGCTCTAGATCCGTAAAGTGCAGCAGCAGCGGTACTTTTAAGTACGTTGATGCTGGCAATATCATTTGGATCTAATGAAGAAAGTGCGGATTCATAACCACCACCACCTGTAATTTGGCTTGTACTGGTTACCGATACGTTGCTATAAGCAATACCATCAACAACAATTAAAGGATCTGTGTTTCCAGTTAAGGAGTTCACCCCTCTAATGGTAATTTGGTTGGCAGCTCCAGCTACACCTGTTGAAGTGTTGATGTTTACCCCAGCCACTTTTCCTGCAAGTGCTCTTGATAAATCTGGCTCCGAGTTTTGAGTGATTTCTTCCGCTTTTACAGAACTTACAGAATATCCTAATTTTTTAGGATTTCTTTTAATTCCAAAGGCAGTAGTTACTACAACGGCTTCTAGTTCTTGTGCGCCTGAATCTAATAGTTTTACATTGATTTTAGAAGCACCAGCTTGTACTTCTTGTGTTTTCATCCCAATGTAGCTAAATACTAATACTTGAGATGGTGTTGCTTTGATGGTGAATTTTCCATCAAAATCTGTTTGTGTCCCAGATTTGGTTCCTTTGACTAATATGCTGACACCTGGTAAAGGCATTCCTGCATTGTCGGAAACTGTTCCGGAAACAGCTCTTTCCTGCGCAAAGGTTAATTGCGCTACTAGTACTAACAGTAGTACTAACAATCCATTGAACTTTAGTTTCATTTTTAAATATTTTGAATTAGTGAGACAAAAATCTTAATAATTTGTTAATATACCTAATAACTAAAGCTTTTTTTTGTGTTAAATTATAGTTTTCGGACGTGATGTCCTATGTTTATTGTTAAACTAGTGTGTTTTATTTCTTAAATTGTGTTTATTTTGTAAAGTATCAATAATTTGGAAATAAGTTGTCTTTTTGTTTAATTGTTAATAATAATGTAATTTGAATTGTTGTTTGTCGAAGTTGATTATTGAATAGTTAATATTTTGCCAATTTTTTTAAATTTTTCTAACTATTTGAAAAGCCACCTTTTAGGGGTGGCTTTTTGTTAATTTGTATTGATATTCTTTAGAATTTATCCCAGAATAGCTTTGTTTCTACTGCGTCACCGCCAATAGCGGCACTTGCTGCTGTATAACTTGCTTTGTTTAGAGACTGTTCGATAATCGGATACGTGTAACGTACTGGTATACCGGATACAGCATCAGCAGGTGCTACAAGTACTGGAAAATCTAATCTTCGGTAAGAGGAATAGCCTTCAAATGAATTGTTATAAAGGGCGATCCAGCTTTGAGTACCGATTTTTTGCTTCCAAGATCCAGTAGCGGTAGCATAAGCTACTGCAGGTTGAGCTAGATAAGTGATGGCTTCGGCAGTAGTTCCGCCCCAGTCCAAGATAGAGGCTGTGATGGCATTGTTATAATGGGTAGCTGCATTTGCAGGAGTACCAAATAAAGAACGTTCAGCGGCTTCTGCTAACAAAAATTCTGTTTGTGCATAATCTAGGATGGTTCCTGGAAAGTCTGGGGCTTGGATGGTTGGTGTAATGTGAGTGGTGTTGTCAAAGGAATTGGCAGTACCGTTTTCTCCACCGATGTATTCCACCTGCGGAGTTAAAGGGTTGTCCATGTTGTTGTCAAAATATTTTGCACGTCTCGGGTCTTGTAAGGTGTTCATGGCGTCAACCAAAGTATTGGCTGGAACAAAATCAGAACGGCCACTGGCAACTAAGTCTACATAAAGCGGATTGGTATTGGGTGTGGCTGTTAGGTACATTAGAGATGCATTGTCCGCGTTGGAGGTAAACACAAAGGGTGCGGCGCTTGAAACTGTGGCTTGGGCTAAGGCGCTTTCTGATGAAATGTCAGAAATAGTGATTCCCATTCTTAGTTTTAGCGTATTAGCGAATTTAATCCATTTGGCTACATCTCCCTTGTAAATTCTATCATTGTCACCAAAACTTTTACCTGCTGGGTTTAATTGGCCAATGGCTAGGTTTAATCTTTTAAGTAAATCTTTGTATATCGTTAGTCCATCATCGTATTTAGGTGTTTTGTGACTTAAGTCTAATGCTTCTGTATACGGAACATTCCCAAAAGTTTCTACAAGTATGGCATAAGTGTATACATTTAGTATCTCTATAATCGCCAATTTGTTTGGTTTGTCCAACGGGTTTTCTGTTACAGGAACTGTTGCGCTAGCGATGTTAATGGCGCTTTGGTCTAGATCTTTTAATACATCTTTGTAAAGATATTGCCAGTGTTGCTCCGGAATGGTTCGGGTAACTAAGTCATAGTTACTTTCGTCCGTGTAGACTGTTTCTGTCCAATATTGATTAATCAAACGGAAGATGTTGTCATTTACGTTAGTGCTCATCATTTGATCCACTAGACTTTTTTGAGCGCTCGTGAATAGAGCCTCTCCAGGTACATTAGAGGGGTCTTTTATATTAACGTTCAAGTTTTCTATATCTTCGGAGCAAGACCCTAGTAGTGCTACAGTGAAGAGTAGTATGAATATTTTTTTCATGATTTCGTGTTTTAGAATTGGATTTTAATATTGCAGCTAATGTCTCTAGTAGATGGCAAAGATCCTGTTGAGTAGCCTTGTAAGTTACCAGCTCCTAATCCTGATTCTGGATCTGCATCTGGTAAGTTTTTGTGTATAATCCAAAGGTTGGTTCCAATAATGCTGAAAGTCATGCCATTTATGAAAGTGTCTTTTAGTATTTTTTCAGGTAAAGAATAAGAAATAGCTGTTTGTCTTAGTTTGATGTAACTGGCGTCGTAAACGAAAGCTTCATCCGGTAAGCCTCTTCTGTATCCTTGGGCTCCAAATCTACTGGCGTTGATGCGAGTAACATTTGGTGATCCATCAGGGTTTACTCCTGGATTGATAAATCCACCACTGTCGCTTCCTGAAGTGATCGGGTTTCTAACAGGATTCCCTAGGTCATTGGTAAAGGCTGTGTCATCTGGTAAACCAGTCGCTAAGCCGTAGTAACGGTCTAGTGAGAATATTTGACCCCCTTTTTGCATGTCGATCAAGAATTCCAAAGAGAAATTTTTGTAAGTGAATCGGTTGTTTAGACCACCTGTCCATTCTGGATTGGCATTTCCGATGGCATTGTCCGATGTATCAGTTTTGATATATTGGCCATTGGCAGGATCTACTACTCTTTGTCCGTCTAAATAAGTGTATTGTGTTCCGTAAATCACACCGTATGGTTGTCCTACGGCTGCGTTTATGGTAACTCCTCCTTGGAATGAACCCAATTGTAAGTTGTCAATTCCGTCCAATAGGTTGAGTACTTTGTTTCTGTTTCTGGCCCAGTTTAAATTAACATCCCAAGAAAAGTTGGTTGTTTTTATAGGGGAACCATTTAAGGAAACCTCGATACCTTTGTTTTCAATTTCTCCAGCATTGATTAGTTCGTATAAATATCCTGTTGAAGAAGTAAGTCTCAATGGGATGATTTGGTCAATGGAGTTGGATTTGTAATAAGAGAAATCAAGACCTAATCTCTTTTTGAAGAAGGAAAGCTCGATACCGGCTTCGTAACTTTTAGTACGTTCTGGTTTTAAGTTAGGATTGTTTTTAGTGTCTTTTACCGAAGCAGAGGCTGCTCCAAATGCAGTGTTAACGGCATAGCTGTCTAAGATTCTATCAAATCCTGGTGAGTTTCCAACTTCAGCATAATTCAAACGAAGTTTTCCAAAAGACAACCAGTCTGCTTGTACAAATTTTGAAAATACAAAACTTGAAGATACCGATGGGTAGTAATACGTACTGTTGGCTGATGGGAGTGTAGAGGAGTGATCTCTTCTGATGGTTCCCTCAAGGAATAGGAAATCATCGTATCCGAAAGAAGCGCTTCCGTAAATACCGTCTACTCCAATGGTTTCGTCTCTTTCGATAGGTGCTAATAAGGGGCTAGCGGTATTTTGTAAAGCATATAATTTGGCGATACTTAATCCTCCATTGGTTGCGGCCCATATTGAAGTAAAGTTGCTTCTTCTAATGTTTGTTCCCACTACTCCTTTAAGGTTTAGTTTCTCTGTGATATCAACGTTGTAATTTAACATGAAGTCGTAATTGAATTCGCTAAAACCGATATTTTTTCTAGAATATCCAGATGGAGCTGGATTTCGGTTTGTACTTCCGTCTCCTCCTCCAGTTCCAATACCAAAGTTTCCAGGTACACTACCTACAGCTCTTCTTTCTTCTTGTAATTCATCATAGGTATCTACCGATACTCTTCCGAAAGCATCTAACCAACTTGCGATTTTGTAGTTCAAAGAGGCGTTACCGATGAATCTGTTTCGGGTGTCTGATTCATAGTTTTCATAACGTTGAAAGTAAGGGTTGTCCCAAAAGATAGGCGTTGGATTGGTGGTGGAATTAGGATTCCAGGATACGTTTCTTCCGGTTAGGTCGTACGCTTGTTTTAATCCTTTTAAATCAACGTTGGTTTGCCACCATTGTCTAAAGTTACCTGCGATGTTATCATTGTATCCGGTATTGTTTCTACCAATGGTATTTGTTTTGGTAAAGTTTCCATATCCAGTTACAGTTAGTCGATCATTGATCAATGTGGAGGCAGCTAGGGTAAGGGTGTTTCTTTTTAAGGTACTGTTAGGAAGAAGACCTTTCTGATCAAGATTGTTGAAGCCTAATCTTAAATAACCATTTTCTAAACCTTTGTCGATAGAAATCGAATTGGTTAGCGCTATTGGTTTTTGGAAAAAAGTTAGAGGACCGTTTTTTCCAGCAACCCAAGGTGTGGCTTTCATATAGTTTGGAGATTCTGGATAGAAGGCATCCCATTGGTAAACTAATAAGTTCGGGTCGAATGCTTGTCCGTAAGAGGCGTCTTCTGTTAATGGGGTTACATTGTCTAGTATTCCGTCTCCATCAATGTCTTTATGATCTAGATAAGAATCTTCGCCTGGACCATAGTAAGGTCCATAACCTGCTCCGTATTGTTTTTGGTATTTGATAAAAGTGGTTTTATCAACAGAACCAACACTTACACCAGTATTGATGGTAACGGAGTATCCTTTTCCTTTTTTGTTTCCTTTTTTTGTGGTGATAACCACAACTCCATTGGCGGCTCTCGATCCATAAAGGGCACTTGCTGCAGATCCTTTAAGTACGTTGATCGATTCGATGTCTTCAGGGTTGATATCGGATGCTGCGCTTCCATAATCGTAACCTGCTCCAGATTGTTCTTGGTCTCTAGAGTTGGAGTTGTTATTGCTGACAGGTACCCCGTCTATTACAAATAAAGCTTGATTGTTTCCTGTTAAGGAGGCGTTTCCACGAATTACAATGTTGGTAGAACCTCCAAAATTGGTTGTTCTCTTTACTTGTACTCCAGAAACTTTACCCGAGATAGCGTTGACAAAGTTGTCGCTTTTCACTGCTGATAGGCTTTCTCCTTTAACTTCTTGGGTGGCATAACCAAGTGATTTTTTTTCTCTTGATAATCCTAAGGCGGTAACAACAACGCCTTCTAGTTGCATGGCGTCTCCAAGTAACTTCACATTTAATGGAGAGGAGCTTGCGGTCATTTCTTTAGTTCTCATTCCGATGTAACTAAAAACTAAAACTTGAGTAGGTGTGGCTTTGATGGTGTATTTACCATCAAAATCGGTTTGTGTTCCAGCTTTTGTTCCTTTGACTAGTACACTGACGCCTGGTAGAGGCATACCTGCGTCATCGGTAACAGTACCTGAAACAGCTCTTTCTTGCGCAAAGGTTAGTTGCGTGATTAATGCTAATAGAAGCACTAAGAATCTGTTGAACTTTGGTTTCATATTGTCAAATATTTTGAATTAGTAATACAATATTCATAATTATTTGTTAACAATCCTAATATTCTGTTAATAATTTTTGATTTGAATTGAAAATTTAACATTATAACATATTTAATTAATACTGTTATGAAAATTTATTTAGGCTTTATTGGTGCTTCCGTAAGACGTGGTGGATTTGGTTGTTATTTTTAGATATTGTGAGTCTATTCTTACTTATTTAATTGTTAAGTAGTGCGGTTTTGTAGGGGTGATGCTGTTGAGAAATCGGGATGAAGTAGGTATTTTGGATTGTGGATTTGTAGTAGGTTTGGTTTGAAGAGTGATTGATGTTGGAGTGGGGGTGCGTATATAGTGGTGATTGTAGGGTTGGGGATAAAAAGGTTGAGCTAGGGCTTGGGTGATTTGTTTGGGGTGTTTTTTGTTTGGGGGTTAAAAGTATTATTAGGGGAGGAAGCTGTTCTTTGTGATGATCAAAAAAAAAGGATCAGACAGTGGAAGGTGTTTTGAAGTAGTATTGGAAGGTGTTTGTTGTTGGGTTTTTGCTGCGGGCTATGAAATGGTGTTTTTTTGAATTGGAGGTGTGTTTAATGCAATGGGATTTGTACCTATATATAGGTCTTTGGTTTTTTGAGAGGACAATGGTTTAGGGTGGGGCTTTTAAGAGAGGTGAAAAAAATAAATGCTTTTAGTTTGTTCAAGTTGGCAAGGTTTATTTTTGAGTAAAAGTTTTAAGTGAAGTTGTTTGAGTTTTGTGGGTAAAAGTAGGTGAGGTGGCTTTTTTTAGGGTAAGCGGTTGATCTGTTGTGGGTTCTGCAAATGGTAGGTGAGGGCGTGTGGTTTGTGACTTTAGTGTTAAGGTTAAATAAGGATGTTGAAAATTAATGGATTATGGTTTGGATAGTGAAAAATATTTTATACATTTGCAACCCCGTAAAAAGCGGGAATTTAATATACATAATAAATTTTTAGTATTAATTATGCCAACAATTCAACAATTAGTAAGAACAGGAAGAACTCAGATAACTAAGAAGAGTAAATCGGTTGCTTTAGATTCTTGTCCTCAAAGAAGAGGGGTTTGTACGCGTGTTTACACTACTACACCAAAAAAACCAAACTCTGCAATGCGTAAAGTTGCGCGTGTACGTTTGACAAATGGTAATGAGGTAAATGCTTACATCCCTGGAGAAGGACACAATTTACAAGAGCACTCGATAGTATTAGTTAGAGGCGGAAGGGTAAAAGATTTACCAGGTGTTAGATATCATATCGTTCGTGGAGCGCTTGACACGTCAGGAGTTGCAGGAAGAACGCAAAGAAGATCTAAGTACGGTGCTAAACGCCCAAAAGAAGCAAAAAAGTAATTTAAACTTTTAAGAAAAAGACATGAGAAAAAGAGCGGCAAAGAAAAGACCACTTTTACCAGATCCGAGGTTTAACGACCAACTGGTAACACGTTTTGTGAACAACTTAATGTGGGACGGTAAAAAATCTACAGCTTTCAAAGTATTTTATGATGCAATTGACATCATTGAGTCTAAAAAGCAAGATGCAGAAAAATCATCATTAGAGATCTGGAAAGATGCTTTAACAAACGTTATGCCTCACGTAGAAGTACGTAGTCGTAGAGTTGGTGGAGCTACATTCCAAATTCCAATGCAAATTAGACCAGACCGTAAGATTTCTATGGCAATGAAGTGGTTAATACTTTATTCTAGAAGAAGAAATGAAAAGTCTATGGCTCAAAGGTTAGCTTCAGAATGTTTAGCTGCGGCTAAAGAAGAAGGAGCTGCTGTTAAAAAGAGAATGGATACTCATAAAATGGCTGAAGCAAACAAAGCATTCTCTCACTTTAGATTTTAATTCATAAGAAATGGCTAGAGATTTAAAATATACAAGAAATATTGGAATTGCTGCTCACATTGATGCTGGTAAAACAACAACAACTGAGCGTATCCTTTTTTATACTGGTAAAACACACAAAATTGGAGAAGTACACAATGGTGCTTCTACAATGGACTGGATGGAGCAGGAAGCAGAAAGAGGTATTACAATTACTTCAGCAGCGACTACTTGTGAGTGGAATTTTCCAACTCAACAAGGAAAAGTTTTACCTGAAACAATTCCTTACCACTTTAATATTATTGATACTCCTGGACACGTTGACTTTACCGTAGAGGTAAACCGTTCATTACGTGTACTTGATGGTTTAGTTTTCTTGTTTAGTGCTGTTGATGGTGTTGAGCCTCAGTCAGAAACTAACTGGAGACTTGCTGATCAATACAGAGTTCCACGTATGGGATTCGTTAATAAAATGGACAGACAAGGATCTAACTTTTTGAACGTATGTCAACAAGTTAGAGATATGTTAAAATCTAATGCAGTTGCGATCACTTTGCCAATTGGTGAAGAGAATGATTTCAAGGGTGTGGTTGATTTAGTTAGAAATCAAGCTATTATATGGCATGATGAAACTTTAGGAGCTACTTTTGATATTGTGCCTATCCCTGAGGATATGCTTGCAGAGGTAAAAGAATACAGATCTATCCTTATTGAAGCAGTTGCTGATTACGATGAGAATCTTTTAGAGAAATTCATGGAAGATGAGAACTCTATTACAGAGGACGAAATCAACAATGCTTTAAGAGCGGCTACCATCGACATGGCAATCATTCCTATGCTTGCTGGTTCTTCTTTCAAAAACAAAGGAGTTCAATTTATGTTAGATGCTGTTTGTAAGTATTTACCATCTCCAATGGACAAAGAAGGTATCGAAGGGATTCATCCTGACGATGTTGAATTGTTAGAAGAAGATCAAACAAAAATTCTTCGTCGTCCAGACGTAAAAGAGCCATTCGCTGCTTTAGCATTTAAAATTGCTACTGACCCATTCGTAGGTCGTTTAGCTTTCTTCCGTGCTTATTCAGGTCGTTTGGATGCAGGTTCATATATTTTGAACACGCGTTCTGGAAACAAAGAAAGAATTTCTCGTATCTACCAAATGCACGCTAATAAACAAAATCCTATTGATTATATCGAAGCTGGGGATATTGGAGCGGCAGTTGGATTTAAAGATATCAAGACTGGAGATACAATGTGTGATGAAAAACACCCAATTATTCTTGAGTCAATGAAATTCCCTGCACCGGTAATTGGTATTGCAATTGAGCCTAAAACTAAGGCTGACGTAGATAAAATGGGTATGGCTTTAGCTAAATTAGCAGAAGAGGATCCAACGTTTACTGTTAGAACAGATGAGGCTTCAGGGCAAACTATTATCTCTGGTATGGGTGAGCTTCACTTAGATATCTTAGTAGATCGTATGAAACGTGAATTTAAAGTTGAAGTGAACCAAGGGGAGCCTCAAGTTGAATATAAAGAAGCGTTTACAAGAACTGCTACACACAGAGAGACTTACAAGAAACAATCAGGAGGTCGTGGTAAATTCGGTGATATCGTATTTACACTTGAGCCAGCTGACGAAGTTGACGGTAAAGTTCCTGTAGGATTACAGTTTGTTAATGCAGTTAAAGGTGGTAACGTTCCTAAGGAATATATTCCATCTGTAGAAAAAGGTTTCCGTGAAGCTATGAAAACTGGTCCTTTAGCAGGATACCAAGTGGATAGTTTGAAAGTAACTTTAACTGACGGATCTTTCCACCCTGTCGATTCAGATGCACTTTCTTTTGAGTTAGCTGCTAGAATGGGGTATAGAGAAGTAGCTAAAGCTGCTGGAGCAGTAATTCTTGAGCCTATCATGAAAATGGAAGTTATTACTCCTGAAGAAAACATGGGAGATATCGTAGGTGATATCAACCGTCGTAGAGGTCAGGTTAATGACATGGGTGACAGAAATGGAGCTAAAACGATCAAGGCTGATGTGCCTTTGTCAGAGATGTTTGGATATGTAACAACATTAAGAACATTATCTTCTGGTAGAGCTACTTCAACAATGGAGTTTTCTCACTATGCAGAAACACCTTCTAATATTTCAGAAGCTGTAATTAAAAAAGCAAAAGGTAACGCTTAATTCTTAAGAAAATGAGTCAAAAAATCAGAATAAAACTAAAATCTTACGATCACATGTTGGTGGATAAATCTGCTGAAAAGATCGTAAAAACAGTAAAAACTACTGGAGCAGTTGTAACAGGTCCAATTCCGTTACCAACTCACAAAAAACTTTTCACTGTACTACGTTCTCCGCACGTTAACAAAAAAGCGAGAGAGCAATTTGAAGTAATGTCATACAAGAGATTGATTGATATTTATTCATCTTCATCTAAAACTATTGATGCTTTAATGAAACTTGAATTGCCAAGTGGTGTTGAAGTAGAGATAAAAGTATAATTTTTTTATACTATATTATAAAAAAAAGCGAGACAGTAATGTCTCGCTTTTTTGCGTTGATATCGACCTGTGTTTTTGTTGTTTTTGTTTTTTGGAAATGTGGTGTTGTTTATAGTGAAATGTCTTTCATTTAGGCTGTTGCCGCTCTTTTAGCAGGGATAAATTATGAAAAAGTAAAGAAAATTTAAATGTAAAATTGGTGATTGGAAATTATTTTTTTTGTATAAAATTAAAGCTGATTTTAGGTTTTTGAGGCTTGAATTGTGATAATGAGCGATTTAATTTTTCTAAGGGTTTGGTAAATTGAATATTAATGTCTACTTTTGCACTCCCTGTTTGGAAATTTCTGTTATTTTCAAATTGAAGGGAATTTTAGTAATTAATAATTAATATTTATGTCTGGGTTAATTGGTAGAAAAATCGGCATGACTAGTATTTTCGACGAAAACGGGAAAAACATTCCTTGTACAGTAATCGAAGCTGGTCCATGCGTTGTTACCCAAGTCAGAACCAAAGGTGTTGACGGGTACGAAGCGTTGCAACTTGGTTTCGATGACAAGAACGAGAAACATTCCACTAAAGCGGCTGTAGGTCACTTTAAGAAAGCTGGAACTGTAGCTAAGAAAAAAGTCGTTGAATTTCAAGATTTTGCAACTGAACAAAAATTAGGAGATCTTATTGATGTTTCTATTTTTGCTGAAGGGGAATTTGTAGATGTACAAGGTGTATCTAAAGGTAAAGGTTTTCAAGGGGTTGTTAAACGTCACGGATTTGGTGGTGTTGGACAGGCAACTCACGGTCAACACAACCGTTTAAGAGCGCCAGGTTCTGTAGGAGCTTCTTCTTATCCATCTAGAGTATTCAAAGGAATGCGTATGGCTGGAAGAATGGGAGGAGACAATGTAAAAGTTCAAAACCTTAGAGTTTTAAAAGTAGTGGCTGAAAAGAACCTACTTGTTATTAAAGGATGTGTTCCTGGACATAAAAACTCTTATGTAATCATTCAGAAGTAATGGAAGTAAAAGTATTAGATTTCAACGGAAAAGATACTGGAAGAAAAGTTCAACTTTCTGATTCAGTATTCGCAATTGAACCAAATAATCACGCTGTATACCTTGATGTTAAGCAATATTTAGCTAATCAAAGACAAGGTACTCACAAAGCTAAAGAAAGAGCTGAAGTGACAGGAAGTACACGTAAGATTAAAAAACAAAAAGGAACTGGTACAGCTCGTGCGGGAAGTATCAAGAATCCATTGTTTAAAGGTGGTGGAACAATTTTTGGACCAAGACCAAGAAGTTATTCATTCAAATTGAATAAAAGCTTGAAAAGATTGGCGAGAAAATCAGCTTTCTCTATCAAAGCTAAAGAGTCAAATATTATCGTTCTTGAGGACTTTAATTTTGAAACTCCAAACACTAAAAATTTCATTAACGTTTTGAAAGCTTTAGGGTTAGAAAATAAAAAATCTCTATTTGTGGTAGGAGAGTCGAATAAAAATGTATATTTGTCCTCACGCAATTTAAAGGCTTCAAGTGTTATAAGTAGCTCAGAATTAAGCACTTACAATATCTTAAACACTAATAGTTTAGTGCTTTTGGAAGGTTCTTTAGAGGTAATTGAAGAAAATTTAAGCAAATAATAGGAATATGAGTATCATAATTAGACCTATAGTAACAGAAAAAGTAACCAAAGAAAGTGAAGTTTTAAACCGCTTCGGATTCGTTGTTGACAAAAAAGCAAACAAAGTACAAATTAAGAAAGCTATTGAAGCTGCTTACGGAGTAACTATTTTGTCAGTTAACACGATGAACGTAAGACCGGATAGAACTACAAAATACACTAAAAGTGGTTTGATCAGTGGAAAGACAAATGCAATTAAGAAAGCGATTGTTCAAGTACAAGAAGGAGAAACAATTGATTTTTACAACAATATCTAAGATAGAAAAATGTCAGTAAGAAAATTAAAACCTATTACCCCAGGTCAGCGATTTAGAGTTGTGAATGGTTATGACGCCATTACAACTGATAAGCCGGAACGCTCTTTGATAGCGCCGATAAAAAACTCTGGAGGTAGAAATAGTCAAGGAAAGATGACCATGCGTTATACGGGTGGTGGTCACAAGCAGAGATATCGTATCATTGATTTCAAAAGAACTAAAGACGGAATTCCGGCTACTGTGAAATCAATTGAATATGATCCAAATCGTACTGCATTTATCGCTTTATTAGCTTACGCTGATGGAGAGAAAACATACGTTATTGCTCAAAACGGATTGAAAGTTGGTCAGAAATTAGTTTCTGGTCCAGAATCTCAACCTGAAATTGGTAATACAATGCCTTTAAGTAAAATTCCTTTGGGAACTGTAATCTCTTGTATTGAGTTACGTCCAGGTCAAGGGGCGGTAATCGCTCGTTCAGCTGGTACATTTGCTCAATTAATGGCAAGAGATGGAAAATATGCTACAATCAAAATGCCATCTGGTGAAACAAGATTGATCTTGTTAACTTGTTCGGCTACTATTGGAGCTGTTTCTAATTCAGACCACCAATTAGTTGTATCTGGTAAAGCAGGTAGAACAAGATGGTTAGGAAGAAGACCTAGAACAAGACCTGTTGCAATGAACCCTGTTGATCACCCAATGGGTGGTGGAGAAGGACGTTCTTCTGGTGGACATCCACGTTCAAGAAATGGAATACCAGCAAAAGGTTATAGAACTCGTTCTAAGAAAAACCCGAGTAACAAGTATATCGTAGAACGTAGAAAGAAATAATAAGATATGGCACGTTCATTAAAAAAAGGACCTTTCGTTCATTATAAGTTAGACAAGAAAGTTCAAGAAAACATTGAAAATGGAAACAAAGGAGTGGTAAAGACTTGGTCTAGAGCTTCTATGATTACTCCAGACTTTGTTGGACAGACTATCGCAGTTCATAACGGTCGTCAATTTGTACCAGTTTACGTAACTGAAAACATGGTAGGTCACAAATTAGGAGAGTTTTCACCAACTAGATCTTTTAGAGGTCATGCTGGAGCAAAAAATAAAGGTAAAAAATAAGAAGCAATGGGAGTTCGTAAAAGAGAAACAGCAGATGCGAGAAAAGAGGCTAATAAGTCTATTGCTTTCGCAAAATTGAATAACTGCCCTACTTCACCTAGAAAAATGCGCTTAGTAGCGGACTTGGTAAGAGGTCAGAAGGTAGAAAGAGCACTTAACATCTTAAGATTCAGTTCGAAAGAAGCTTCAAGAAAACTAGAAAAACTATTATTATCTGCAATCAACAACTGGGAGCAAAAAAATAGTGAAGGTAATTTAGAAGAGGCTGGATTATTTGTTAAAGAGATTAGAGTTGATGGTGGAATGATGTTGAAAAGACTTCGTCCAGCTCCTCAAGGTCGCGCACACAGAATCAGAAAACGTTCAAATCACGTAACAATCGTGTTGGGAGCTATCAATAACACACAAAGCAATTCTTAAGCAGCATGGGACAAAAGACAAATCCAATTGGAAATAGACTTGGTATCATCAGAGGGTGGGACTCAAACTGGTATGGTGGAAATGATTACGGTGATAAACTTGCCGAAGATCACAAAATCAGAAAGTACATCCACGCTCGTTTATCAAAAGCTAGTGTATCAAAAGTAATCATCGAGAGAACTTTGAAACTTGTAACCGTTACTATCACTACTGCTAGACCTGGTATTATTATCGGAAAAGGTGGACAAGAGGTAGACAAGTTAAAAGAAGAACTTAAGAAAGTTACTGACAAAGAGGTTCAAATCAACATCTTTGAAATTAAAAGACCTGAACTTGACGCGTATCTAGTTGCTACAAGCATCTGTCGTCAAATCGAAAGCCGTATTTCTTACAGACGTGCAATCAAAATGGCTATTGCTGCTTCTATGCGTATGAACGCTGAAGGTATCAAAGTTTTGATTTCTGGTCGTTTGAATGGTGCAGAGATGGCTCGTTCAGAGGGTTTCAAAGAAGGTAGAATTCCTCTATCAACTTTCAGAGCTGATATTGATTATGCTTTGGCTGAAGCTCATACTACTTATGGTAGAATGGGGATCAAAGTATGGATCATGAAAGGTGAAGTTTATGGAAAGAGAGATCTTTCTCCGCTTGCAGGAATGGATAAAAAACAATCTGGAACTGGTGGTGGTAAAGGTGGAGATGCCCCTAGAGGTAAATCTAACTTTAATAAAGGTGCTAAACCAGACGCTCGTAAAAGAAAGTAAATTTTTAAACTAAAGAAAAATGTTACAGCCTAAAAGAACAAAATACCGTAAGGTACAAAAAGGTAAAATGAAAGGTAACTCTCAAAGAGGGCATGAACTTTCTAATGGAATGTTTGGTATTAAATCTGTACATGAAGATGGAATGTTCTTAACGTCTCGTCAAATCGAAGCTGCGCGTATTGCTGCAACTCGTTTCATGAAGAGAGAGGGACAATTATGGATCAAAATATTTCCAGACAAACCAATTACTAAGAAGCCTCTTGAGGTACGTATGGGTAAAGGTAAAGGTGCCGTTGAATATTGGGCTGCCGTTGTTAAACCCGGAAGAATTATGTTTGAAGTTGGTGGAGTTCCTTTGTCAGTTGCAAAAGAGGCGTTACGTCTTGCAGCTCAAAAACTACCAGTAAAAACTAAATTCGTCGTTGCTAGAGATTTCGAAGCATAATTTATATTATATTATGAAACAATCAGAAATAAAAGATCTTTCTGCAGCGGAGTTGCAAGAAAAACTTAGTCAAACTAAGAAGATATATGCTGACCTAAAAATGGCCCACGCTATTTCTCCAATTGAGAACCCACTTCAAATTAGAAGTGTAAGAAGAACAGTTGCAAGATTGGCTACAGAGCTAACTAAAAGAGAGTTACAATAATTGTATTCTGCTGAAAGATGGAAGAAAAAAGAAATTTAAGAAAAGAAAGAATTGGTGTTGTTACTTCAAATAAAATGGATAAGTCTATTGTTATTGCTGAAGTAAGAAAAGTAAAACACCCATTATACGGTAAGTTCGTGTTGAAAACAAAGAAATACGTTGCACACGACGAAACAAACGACTGTAACATTGGAGATACTGTAAGAATTAGCGAAACGCGTCCTTTAAGTAAATCAAAATGTTGGAGATTAGTTGAAATCTTAGAAAGAGCTAAATAATTATGGTACAACAGGAATCAAGACTAAAAGTAGCAGATAACACGGGAGCAAAAGAAGTTTTAACTATCCGTGTTTTAGGAGGTACCAAAAGAAGGTATGCCTCTGTTGGTGACAAGATTGTAGTATCTATTAAAGATGCAACTCCTAACGGTAACGTTAAAAAAGGAGCTGTTTCAACTGCAGTGGTTGTACGTACCAAAAAAGAAGTGAGAAGAGCTGATGGTTCTTATATCCGTTTCGATGACAATGCATGTGTTCTTTTGAACGCTGCAGGGGAAATGAGAGGAACTCGTGTTTTTGGTCCGGTAGCAAGAGAACTTCGTGAAAAACAATTCATGAAAATTGTATCATTAGCACCAGAAGTGCTTTAATTCGTTTTAAGATGATAAAGCTAAAAATTAAATCAGGAGACATCGTAAGAGTAATTGCTGGAGACCATAAAGGTGCTGAAGGTAAAGTTGTACGTGTTTACCGTGAGACAAATAAAGCGATAGTTGAAGGTGTAAACATGGTTTCGAAACATACAAAACCAAGTGCTAAAAACCCTCAAGGTGGTATCGTTAAGAAAGAAGCTTCTATACAAATATCTAACATTTCACTAATTGATCCTAAAACTAAGGAAACAACTAGAGTTGGTATTAGAGTAGAAGGAGATAAGAAAGTAAGATTTTCAAAAAAATCTAATCAAGTACTATAGTAATGGCATATACACCTAGACTAAAAGAAGAATATAAGAGTAGAGTAATCTCTGCTCTTAAAGAGGAATTCGGATATACAAACGTAATGCAAGTTCCAAAATTGGAAAAAATCGTTTTGAGCCGTGGAGTTGGTGCAGCTGTATCTGATAAAAAACTTATTGACTATGCAGTTGATGAGTTGACAAAGATCACTGGACAAAAAGCAGTATCTACAATTTCAAAGAAAGACGTTGCGTCTTTTAAATTGAGAAAAGGGATGCCTATTGGAGCAAAAGTTACTTTACGTGGAGAAAGAATGTATGAGTTTTTAGATAGACTTATTACTTCTGCTTTACCACGCGTTAGAGATTTTGGTGGTATCAAAGCTACTGGTTTCGACGGAAGAGGTAATTACAACCTTGGAGTTTTAGAGCAAATCATTTTCCCAGAAATTGATATTGACAAAGTAAACAAAATTTCAGGAATGGATATTACATTTGTTACTACTGCTCAAACAGACAAGGAAGCAAAGTCATTATTGGCTGAATTAGGATTACCTTTTAAAAAGAATTAAGACATGGCTAAAGAATCAATGAAAGCCCGTGAGGTTAAAAGAGAGAAAACGGTAGCTAAGTATGCTGAGAAAAGAAAAGCTTTGAAAGAAGCTGGAGATTTCGAAGGTTTACAAAAATTACCTAAAAATGCTTCACCAGTTCGTTTACACAACCGTTGTAAATTAACAGGTAGACCAAGAGGTTATATCCGTCAATTTGGTGTTTCACGTGTAACTTTCCGTGAGATGGCTAATAATGGGTTAATTCCTGGTGTTAAAAAAGCGTCTTGGTAATCTCGCAATAAGTTAGTACTTTTGCAAACCAAAAAATAATTTTAATTGATTAAAGGTTCGGGGGACGTCTGTCTCCCGAAAACCATAATCGCAATCAAATACATATGTATACAGATCCTATTGCAGATTATTTGACTAGAGTTCGTAACGCTGTGGCTGCAAACCACAAAGTTGTTGAAATTCCAGCTTCTAATCTAAAAAAAGAAATAACTAAGATCTTATTTGATCAAGGTTATATCTTGAGTTACAAATTTGAGGACAACGCTGTTCAGGGTTCAATCAAAATCGCTTTGAAGTATGATAAAGATACTAAAGAGCCTGTGATTAAAGATATCCAAAGAATTAGTAAACCTGGTTTACGTAAATATGCAGGTGCTGCCAAATTACCTAGAATCCTTAATGGATTAGGAATTGCTATTGTTTCTACATCTAAAGGTTTGATGACTGGAAAACAAGCTAAGCAATTAAATGTAGGTGGTGAAGTAATTTGTTACGTATACTAATTTTAAAGACTAAATAAGATGTCAAGAATAGGTAAAAGCCCAGTTGTAATCCCTGCTGAAGTAACTGTTGAAGTTAAAGACGGTATCATTACAGTAAAAGGAAAAAAAGGTCAACTTACACAGGAGTTTTCGGACGTAACTGTAACAGTTGAAGGCGATCTAGTACAAGTAGAAAGATCGTCTGATCATAAAGACCATAGAGCAAAACACGGATTGTACAGATCATTAATCAATAACATGATTATGGGTGTAAGCCAAGGTTTTACAAAAGAACTTGAATTAGTTGGAGTTGGTTATAGAGCTTCAAACCAAGGTCAAAAGTTAGATTTAGCTCTTGGATATTCTCACAATATTGTTTTAGAAATTGCTCCAGAAGTAGCTTTAGAAACAATATCTGAAAAAGGTAAAAACCCTATCGTAAAATTAACATCATTTGACAAACAACTTTTAGGACAGGTTGCTGCGAAAATCAGAGGTTTCCGTAAGCCTGAGCCGTACAAAGGAAAAGGTGTTAAATTTGTGGGTGAAGTATTAAGAAGAAAAGCAGGTAAATCAGCTTAAAAAATAAGATTATGTCATTAACAAAATCTGATAGAAGACAGAGAATTAGATTCAGAATTAGAAAATCGATTAGTGGTACTGCTACTAACCCTAGACTATCTGTATTTAGAAGTAACAAAGAAATTTATGCTCAACTTATTGATGACGTAAACGGTGTTACTTTACTTGCTGCCTCTTCAAGAGAAAAAGAAATAGGAAAAGGTACTAACGTTGAAATCGCTGCTGCTGTTGGAAAATTAGTTGCAGAGAAAGCGTTAAAAGCTGGGATTGATACCATCACTTTTGATAGAGGTGGATATTTATATCACGGTCGTATTAAATCATTAGCAGAAGGCGCAAGAGCGGCTGGACTTAAATTCTAATATATTATGTCTAAATACAAAAATGTAGAATTGGTAAAACCAAGTGGTCTTGAACTTAAAGATCGTCTGGTAAGTGTTAATCGTGTTACTAAAGTTACAAAAGGTGGTAGAGCTTTCGGTTTTTCTGCTATTGTAGTTGTAGGTGATGAAAACGGAGTAGTTGGTCATGGATTAGGAAAATCTAAAGATGTTTCTGAAGCAATTGCGAAAGCAGTAGAAGATGCTAAGAAAAATTTAGTAAAAATTCCTTTGAACGGACAATCTGTTCCTCACGAACAAAAAGGAAAATTTGGTGGTGCACGTGTATTCTTAATTCCTGCTTCTCATGGTACAGGAGTTATTGCTGGTGGAGCTGTTCGTTCAGTTTTGGAGTCAGTAGGTATTCACGATGTATTATCTAAATCTCAAGGATCATCAAATCCTCATAACGTAGTTAAAGCAACTTTTGATGCTTTATTACAAATGAGAAGCGCTTACACTGTTGCAAAACAAAGAGGTGTTTCTTTAGAAAAAGTTTTTAAAGGTTAATTCAAGGAAATTATGGCTAAATTATTAGTAAAACAAGTAAGAAGCAAAATCAACTGTCCTCTTTCTCAAAAGAGAGGTTTGGAAGCTTTAGGTCTACGTAAAATGGGACAAGTTGTAGAGCATGATTCAAATCCTGCTATCCTTGGGATGATAAACAAAGTTAAACACTTAGTTTCTGTCGAAGAAGCTAAATAACAAATACTGTTATGAATTTAAGTAACTTACAACCAGCTGAAGGGTCAACGCACAATCAAAATAAAAGATTAGGTAGAGGAGAAGGTTCTGGAAAAGGTGGTACTTCTGCAAGAGGTCACAAAGGAGCAAAATCTCGTTCTGGATATTCTAAAAAGATTGGTTTTGAGGGAGGGCAAATGCCACTTCAAAGACGTGTACCTAAGTTTGGTTTCACGAACATCAATCGTAAAGAATACGAAGGTGTTAATTTAGATACGCTTCAATTATTAGTAGACAATGGTGTGATTACTGATTCTGTTACAATGACAGATTACGTAGCAAATCGTCTAGCTACCAAAAATGAGATCGTTAAGATTTTAGGTAGAGGAGAATTGAAAGCAAAATTAAAAGTAACTGCCCACAAATTTACTGCTACTGCAAAAGCGGCTATTGAAGCTGCTGGTGGAGAGGCTGTAACTATATAACTTATCTACTAAGATGAAGAAATTTATTGAATCAATAAGTAATGTTTGGAAAATCGAAGAACTGAAAAATAGAATCTTAATTACATTAGGATTACTTTTGGTATATCGTTTTGGTGCACACGTTACGCTTCCTGGGATTGACGCAACTCAATTAACAGGTTTAGCGGGACAAACTAAAAATGGTCTAGGATCTATCCTGGATATGTTTACAGGGGGTGCTTTCTCTAAAGCTTCAGTTTTTGCTTTAGGTATTATGCCTTATATTTCTGCATCTATTGTTGTTCAGTTAATGGGAATTGCGATTCCTTATTTGCAAAAACTTCAGAGTGATGGAGAGAGTGGTAGAAAAAAGATTAATCAAATCACTCGTTGGTTGACTATAGCTATTACACTGGTTCAAGGTCCTACTTATATTTATAATTTATACAGAACGTTACCAGGAAGTGCATTCTTACTGGGCTTTAACTCTCCTGAGTTTTTGTTTTCGTCTGTTATTATCTTAGTTACTGGTACAATTTTTGCCATGTGGTTAGGGGAAAAGATTACAGATAAAGGTATTGGAAATGGAATTTCATTATTGATTATGGTTGGTATTTTGGCGCGCTTACCGCAAGCTTTTATACAAGAATTCACAACCAGAGTAACAAATAACAATGGTGGACCAATGTTACTAGTTATTGAGATCATAGTGTGGTTATTGGTTATCATTTCTTGTGTATTGCTTACAATGGCAGTACGTAGAATCCCAGTACAATACGCTCGTCGTACAACTACAGGAGATTACGAACAAGATTTGGCAGGTGGTAATAGACAATGGATTCCTTTAAAGCTTAATGCTTCTGGGGTTATGCCGATCATCTTTGCGCAAGCAATTATGTTTATTCCTGCTGCAGTAGCAGGGTTGTCTAAATCAGAAACATCACAATCAATCGTTGGTACATTTAGTGATATGTTCGGTTTTTGGTATAATTTTGTATTTGCAACTTTAATTATTGTATTTACATTCTTCTATACTGCTATTACCGTTCCTACGAACAAGATGGCCGATGATTTGAAAAGGAGTGGTGGTTTTATTCCAGGGATTCGTCCAGGGGCTGAAACTTCAGACTTCCTTGATAAAGTGATGTCTTTAATAACTTTCCCAGGATCTTTATTCCTTGCTTTGATTGCTGTGTTCCCAGCCATTGTTGTAAGTATTATGGATGTACAACAATCTTGGGCAATGTTTTTTGGAGGTACCTCGTTAATAATTATGGTTGGTGTTGCTATCGACACGATACAACAAATCAACTCGTACTTGTTAAACAAACATTATGATGGTTTAATGAAGACTGGTAAAAATAGAAAAGCAGTAGCTTAATTTTTATATGGCAAAACAATCAGCAATAGAACAAGACGGATCAATCATCGAAGCATTATCAAATGCGATGTTCCGTGTGGAGTTAGAAAATGGACATATCGTAATTGCTCATATTTCTGGTAAAATGCGTATGCATTACATCAAGTTATTACCTGGTGATAAAGTGAAACTAGAAATGAGTCCTTATGATTTGTCAAAAGCAAGAATTACTTATCGATATTAAAGGATATTCACTATGAAAGTTAGAGCATCAGTAAAAAAGAGAAGTCCCGAGTGCATCATTGTGCGTAGAAAAGGGAGATTGTACGTAATAAACAAAAAGAATCCTAGATTTAAACAAAGACAAGGATAATTATGGCAAGAATAGCAGGGGTAGATATCCCAAAAAATAAAAGAGGTGTTATAGCACTTACCTATATCTTCGGATTAGGAAGAAGTAGAGCTATTGAGATTTTAGAAAAAGCTCAAGTAAGCCAAGACAAGAAAGTTCAAGATTGGAATGATGACGAGATCGGAGCAATTCGTGAAGCTGTTGGAACATTCAAAATTGAAGGAGAATTACGTTCTGAAGTTTCTTTAAACATCAAACGTTTAATGGATATTGGTTGTTATAGAGGTATCCGTCATAGATCTGGTCTTCCATTAAGAGGACAAAGAACTAAAAACAACTCTAGAACAAGAAAAGGTAAAAGAAAAACTGTTGCTAACAAGAAAAAAGCAACTAAATAATAAGTAATATGGCTAAAGCAACTGCAAAAAAACGTAAAGTTATCGTTGAATCAACGGGAGAGGCTCATATTTCTGCTACCTTCAATAACATCATCATTTCTTTGACAAACAAAAAAGGTGAAGTTATTTCTTGGTCTTCAGCTGGTAAAATGGGTTTTAGAGGTTCTAAAAAGAACACTCCATACGCAGCCCAAATGGCAGCAGAAGATTGTAGTAAAGTAGCTCTTGAGGCTGGACTTAAAAAAGTAAAAGTTTATGTAAAAGGACCAGGAAACGGACGTGAGTCTGCTATCCGTTCTATTCATAACGGTGGAATTGAAGTAACAGAGATTATCGATGTAACTCCAATGCCACACAACGGATGTCGTCCTCCGAAAAGACGTAGAGTTTAATTTTATTATTATAGTATAAACAAGGTAGAGCAAACGATTATCGAAGGATTTGACCTGAATTCATAATCTCTACCTTAAATAAATTTTTTTTAGAAATGGCAAGATATACTGGTCCAAAAACTAGAATTGCTCGTAAATTTGGCGAAGCAATCTTCGGAGATGATAAATCTTTCGAAAAAAGAAATTACCCACCTGGACAACACGGGATGGCTAAAAAAAGAGGAAAAAAGTCTGAGTACGCTGTTCAGTTAATGGAAAAGCAAAAAGCTAAATATTCTTACGGAATTTTAGAAAAACAATTCAGAAACTTATTCAAAAAAGCATCAGCTACTAAAGGTGTTACTGGTGAAGTTCTTTTACAATTATGTGAAGCTAGATTAGATAACGTTGTTTTTAGAATGGGTATCGCTCCTTCTAGAAGAGGTGCTAGACAATTAGTTTCTCACAGACACGTTACTGTTAACGGTGAAGTTGTAAATATTGCTTCTTACCACCTTAAGCCTGGTGATAAAGTAGCAGTTCGTGAAAAATCTAAGTCTTTAGAAGCTATCGAACGTTCTTTATCAAATTCAAGTCATGTTTACGAATGGATTACTTGGAACCAAGATCTTAAAGAAGGAACTTTCGTTTCTGTACCTGCGAGACTTCAAATTCCAGAAAACATTAAAGAACAATTAATCGTAGAGTTGTACAACAAATAATAATTGACTTAGTCGAAATTTATGGCAATATTTAATTTTCAAAAGCCCGATAAAGTTATCATGATCGATTCAACCGATTTTGAAGGTAAATTCGAATTTAGACCTTTAGAACCTGGTTATGGATTGACAGTTGGTAATGCACTTAGAAGAGTTTTGCTTTCAGCATTAGAAGGTTATGCAATTACATCTGTTCGTATCGAAGGTGTAGATCATGAGTTTTCTACTATTTCAGGTGTTGTTGAAGATGTTACCGAAATTATCCTTAATCTAAAACAAGTACGTTTCAAACGTCAAATTGAAGATATCGATAATGAAGCAGTTACAATTTCTGTTTCTGGTAAAGATCAATTAACAGCAGGTGATTTTCAGAAATTTATCTCAGGTTTCCAAGTTCTGAACCCAGACCTTGTTATCTGTAATTTAGATTCTAAGATCAAATTGAACTTCGATTTAACAATCGAAAAAGGTAGAGGATACGTTCCTGCTGAGGAGAACAAAAAACAAAATGCGGCAATTGGGACTATTTTTACAGATTCTATCTTTACTCCGGTAAAGAATGTAAAATACGCAATTGAAAACTTCCGTGTAGAGCAAAAAACGGATTACGAAAAATTAGTTTTTGAAATTAAAACTGATGGTTCTATCAATCCAAAAGATGCCCTTACTGAAGCTGCAAAAGTTTTAATTCACCACTTCATGTTATTTTCTGACGAAAGAATTACACTCGAGGCTGACGAAATTGCACAAACAGAATCGTATGATGAAGAGTCATTGCATATGAGACAATTGCTTAAAACTAAGCTTGTTGATATGGATTTATCTGTGAGAGCATTAAATTGCTTGAAAGCGGCTGAAGTTGATACACTTGGTGATTTAGTATCGTTCAATAAAAATGACTTAATGAAATTCCGTAATTTTGGTAAAAAATCTTTAACAGAGCTAGATGAACTTGTAGCAGTTAAAAATTTAACTTTCGGAATGGACTTAGCTAAATACAAATTAGATAAAGAATAATTCAATCCGCTACGGCGGATTAAATTTAAAATAGCAATGAGACACGGAAAAAAATTCAATCACTTAAGCAGACAGACTGGACATAGAAAAGCTATGTTGGCTAATATGGCTTGTTCTCTTATTGAGCACAAACGTATTAACACTACTGTTGCCAAAGCTAAAGCGCTTAAACAATTCGTTGAGCCTTTAATCACAAAATCAAAAGAAGATACGACTCACAACCGTCGTATTGTTTTTGCTTACCTACGTAGTAAATATGCGGTAACTGACTTGTTCAGAGACGTAGCTGCTAAAGTTGGTGACCGTCCAGGTGGATACACTCGTATCATTAAAGTTGGAAATCGTTTAGGAGATAATGCTGATATGGCAATGATCGAACTTGTAGATTTCAATGAACTTTACAATGGTGGTAAAAAAGAAGTTAAAAAAGCAAAAAGCCGTCGTGGTGGTAAAGCAAAAAAAGCTGAGGATACAACCGAAGCTCCAGCTGCTGAGTCAGAATCGACTACTGAAGCTTCTGAATAATTATGAAAGTAATGATTCTATAAAATCAAGGATAAACTATTTTTTTAGTTTATCCTTTTTTTTTGATTTTTTTTAAAAGCAATTCCACTATTTAACTTATTTGAAGCAGTAGGTTTTATTTTTATGAAGGAATTTTTTAAAAAATCTTGGAAGCACTCTTTTAAAGAAGTAAATTTGCAAAATATCTAATTACAAATGAAGAGCGCCTAGCGGTTTTCATACGACGATTAAAAACAATACAAATTAAATAATGAAATACACTACACGACAAAGCGCCATTTTATTACTAAGTGATGGAACAATTTTTCATGGAAAATCTATCGGAATCAGCGGTAAAACTTTCGGTGAGGTTTGTTTTAATACTGGGATGACTGGATACCAAGAGATCTTTACAGATCCTTCTTATTTTGGGCAAATTATGGTTGCTACCAATACACATATTGGAAATTACGGTGTTAACGATTTAGAAATTGAATCGGATAGCATCAAAATTGCTGGTTTAGTTTGTAAAAACTTCAGTTTTAATTTTTCAAGAGAAGATGCTTCAGGAAGTTTAGAAGATTATTTTATCAAGGAAAATTTGATCTGTATTTCAGATGTGGATACAAGAGCACTAGTAAGTTATATTCGTGATAACGGTGCAATGAATGCGGTTATTTGTACAGATGGAACATCAGTAGAAGACCTAAAGAAAGAATTGGCTAATGTGCCGAATATGGAAGGATTGGAGTTGGCTTCAAAAGTATCTACTACAGAACCTTACTTCTTCGGAGATGAAAATGCTACTTATAAGATCTCCGCTTTGGATCTTGGAATCAAAAAGAACATCTTAAGAAACCTTGCCAAAAGAGATTGTTACATAAAAGTATATCCTTATAATTCAACGTATAAAGATTTATCAGATTTTAATCCAGACGGTTATTTCTTGTCTAACGGACCTGGGGATCCAGATCCACTTTTCAGCGCTATTGAAGTAGCCAAAGAAATCTTAGCCGATGATAAGCCATTGTTTGGAATCTGTTTAGGACATCAAGTAATTGCTTTAGCAAATGGTGTTCAGACTTACAAAATGTTTAATGGACACAGAGGGATTAATCACCCAG
Organism: Flavobacterium sp. OHVDL-2026-0007; assembly: GCF_059882335.1. Taxonomy (NCBI): domain Bacteria; kingdom Pseudomonadati; phylum Bacteroidota; class Flavobacteriia; order Flavobacteriales; family Flavobacteriaceae; genus Flavobacterium; species Flavobacterium sp. OHVDL-2026-0007. The sequence goes on along the minus strand of NZ_CM187612.1, from coordinate 2,749,580 downwards.
TTAAAAATCTTGTAACAGGAAAAGGGGAAATCACTTCTCAGAATCACGGTTTTGCTGTGAACAAAGAAGCATTAGAAAACCACCCTGATTTAGAGATTACCCATTTACATTTAAATGATGGAACTGTTGCGGGTATGCGTATGAAAAACAAAAACTGTTTCTCTGTACAATACCACCCAGAAGCAAGTCCAGGACCTCACGATTCATCGTATTTATTTGATCAATTTGTAGAGAATTTGAAAAAATAAAAGAAATTCATAATATGAGAAATCCGATTGAACTGTATAGTTTTAATCGGATTTTTTATTTATAGGAAAGTCTCATAGTTACTTTGTTTTTTTATTTTGGTAAAAGTTGCGGCTTTTTCTCAATAGTACTTCCCTTGATTTAATGAAAGACTCAGTAAGGTCGGTATATGGATTAGAAGTGATATTCGAATTTTAGGAATTAAGCTTAGGTAGTTTTTTTTCTGAAGTACTATCATTATGGACAGAGAAAGGCTATATGATAATAAATTTAGGAGGAATTACATCGTTATCGTTAATAAAATTTATTATTTTATGATTTAGTATTAAAAAGTTAGAATATATTTGCTATGTTAAAAACTAAAAAACAAAAGTAATGAGTATTATAATTAAAGTTCACGCAAGACAAATTTTTGATTCTAGAGGTAATCCTACTATTGAGGTTGATGTTATTACTGAAAACGGAGTTTTAGGAAGAGCTGCTGTTCCATCTGGAGCTTCAACTGGAGAGCATGAAGCTGTTGAACTACGTGACGGAGGAAAAGCATTCCTAGGAAAAGGAGTTTTAAATGCAGTGAACAATGTAAATACTGTTATTGCTGAAGAGTTAGTTGGTATTTCTGTTTTCGAACAAAACCTAATCGATCAAACTATGATTGATTTAGACGGAACACCAAACAAATCTAAATTAGGAGCTAATGCTATTTTAGGAGTTTCTTTGGCTGCTGCAAAAGCGGCTGCTAATGAATTAGGATTGCCTTTATACAGATATGTAGGTGGAGTTTCTGCTAATACATTACCTGTACCAATGATGAACATCATCAATGGAGGTTCTCACTCTGATGCACCTATCGCATTTCAAGAGTTTATGATTTTCCCTGTAAAGGCAACTTCATTCTCTCACTCTATGCAAATGGGAACTGAAATTTTCCACTCTTTGAAAAAAGTATTACACGATAGAGGTTTAAGTACAGCTGTTGGTGATGAGGGAGGTTTTGCACCAAACTTGCCAGGTGGTACTGAAGATGCTTTAGATACTATCAAAAAAGCGGTTGAAAACGCAGGATATACTTTCGGAGACGAAATTATGATTGCTTTAGACTGTGCTGCTGCTGAATTTTATGTGGACGGAAAATACGATTACTCTAAATTTGAAGGAGCAACTGGTAAAGTAAGAACTTCTGCTGAACAAGTGGACTACTTAGCTGAATTAGCAGCTAAATACCCAATCATTTCTATCGAAGATGGAATGGACGAAAATGACTGGGATGGATGGAAATTGCTTACTGAGAAAATCGGTGATAAAGTACAATTAGTAGGTGATGATTTATTCGTTACTAACGTTGAGCGTTTGTCAACTGGTATTGAAAAAGGTATTGCTAACTCTATCTTGATTAAAGTAAACCAAATTGGAACTTTAACAGAAACGATTGCTGCAGTGAACATGGCTAAAAATGCTGGTTATACTTCTGTAATGTCTCACCGTTCAGGAGAGACTGAAGATAATACTATTGCTGATTTAGCAGTTGCTTTAAACTGTGGTCAAATCAAAACAGGATCAGCATCTCGTTCTGATCGTATGGCAAAATACAACCAATTATTAAGAATCGAAGAAGAACTAGGAGCTACTGCGTATTTCCCTGGATTAAACGCTTTCAAGATCAAATAATTGTAAGAGTTATAGGTAAATTTAAGACCATCCGTTTTTACGGATGGTTTTTTTTTGGAGTTTTAACAAATTCATAGTAGTATTCTTTTTTTAATTAGTCTTAAATTCCTTAGATTTGATTAATTATTATTTTAAAAGATTTATTTCCGATATATTATGTCAAAAACAGCTACATTAGAAGTAGATGGTAAGAAAATTGAACTTCCAGTAATTACGGGAAGTGAAAATGAATCTGCTGTCGATATTAACAAATTACGTGATTTAACTGGTTATATTACACTTGATCCAGGTTATAAAAATTCAGGGTCTTGCACTAGTGAAATTACTTTCTTGGATGGAGAATTAGGAATTTTACGTTACAGAGGATATTCCATCGAAGATTTAGCTGAAAAAGCTAGTTTCCCTGAGGTGTCTTATCTTTTGATTTTTGGAGAATTACCTACAGCAGAACAATTGGCACAATTTGATGCTGATATTAAAAAGCATACTTTGGTAAACGAAGAGATGAAAAACATCATTGACGGTTTTCCAAAAACAGCACATCCAATGGGCGTGTTGTCAGCTTTGACAAGTGCTTTGACAGCTTTTAATCCAAAGGCGGTTAATGTAGAAAATGAAAAAGAAATGTACGAGGCTATTTGTAAAACGATAGCGAAGTTTTTAGTAATAGCAACTTGGACATATAGAAAATCAATGGGCTACCCATTGAACTATTATGACAATACTCAAGGTTATGTAGAGAACTTCATGCAATTGATGTTTAGATTGCCTACAGGACCTTATGCAGCTAACCCAGTTGTGGTGAATGCCCTAGATAAATTATTTATTTTGCATGGTGATCACGAGCAAAACTGTTCTACTTCAACAGTAAGAATGGTAGGTTCTTCTCATGCAGGTTTATTTGCTTCTATCTCTGCAGGAGTTTCTGCACTTTGGGGACCACTTCACGGTGGAGCGAATCAAGCAGTGCTTGAGATGTTGGAAGAAATCAATAGAGATGGTGGGGATACGGATAAGTTTATGGCTAAAGCCAAAGACAAAAATGATCCTTTCCGTTTAATGGGATTTGGTCATAGAGTATACAAAAACTTTGATCCAAGAGCTAGAATCATTAAAAAAGCGGCGGATGAAGTATTGAGTACTTTAGGAGTTGATGATCCAATTTTAGCGATTGCTAAAAAATTGGAAGCAGCAGCTTTAGAAGATGAGTATTTCAAATCAAGAAGTTTGTATCCAAACGTAGATTTCTATTCTGGAATTATTTACAGAGCCTTAGGAATTCCTACTGATATGTTTACCGTAATGTTTGCTATTGGAAGGCTACCGGGTTGGATTGCACAATGGAAAGAAATGCGTGAAAACAAAGAGCCAATCGGAAGACCAAGACAAATTTACACTGGACATCCACTGAGAGACTTTAAGTCTGCTAAGTAAAAATAACTTTAAAGCTTCACTTAACTGTGAAGCTTTTTTTATATTTGTTCAAAATCTATTACAATTATGTTGCAATTAAATATAAAGAACGAAACGTCAAGATTACGTGCTGTAGTTTTAGGCTCGGCTGTTCATAATGGGCCTACTCCAACTTTGGATGAAGCTTATGATCCTAAATCATTGGAACATATTAAGGCAGGAACGTATCCATTAGAAAAAGATATGGTGGTGGAAATGGAAGCGTTTAATGCGGTATTTCAAAAATACAATGTGACGGTCTATCGTCCAGAAATGATTGAAAATTACAATCAGATTTTTACCAGAGATATTGGTTTTGTGATTGATGATACTTTTGTTAAATCGAATATCTTACCCGATAGAGAACGTGAGTTAGATGCTATCCAATACATCATTGATCAAATGGATCCGCTAAAAGTAGTGCGTCCACCAGAAGAAGTACACATCGAAGGTGGTGATGTAATGTTATGGAATGACTACATCTTCATCGGTACCTACAAAGGAAGTGACTATAAAGATTATATCACCGCGAGAACCAATATGGAAGGGGTGAAGTTCATTAAAGAATTGTTCCCAAATAAAATTGTGAAAGAGTTCGATTTGGTTAAGTCTAAGATTGAAGCCAGAGATAATGCTTTGCATTTGGACTGCTGTTTTCAACCTGTGGGTAAAGACAAAGGTATCATTTACAAAAGAGGTTTTAGGGAAGAAGCGGATTATCGCTTTTTGGTAAAGCTTTTTGGAAAAGAGAACTTGTTTCATATCGAGAGAAATGAAATGTACAATATGTTCTCGAATGTCTTCTCTATCGATGAAAATGTAGTGGTGTCAGAGAAAAACTTCACGAGACTAAACAACTGGTTACGTGCAAAGGGATTTACTGTGGAAGAAATTCCGTATGCAGAGATCGCTAAACAAGAAGGGCTACTGAGATGTTCTACATTGCCTTTAATAAGAGACTAAATAAACTTCAAGTTAGTGGTTTTGGATTCTCATAATCCGAAAAGCGTTAAGTTGAAAAAAATATATTGATATGAAACAAACGACAAATGCTATTGTGATGATTCGTCCGGTGGCTTTTAGAATGAATGAGCAGACTGCAGTTAATAATTACTACCAAAAAGTTTTAGATGGTCTTTTACCTAGTTCGGTAAATGCAAAAGCGCAACAAGAGTTTGATGTTTTTGTAGAGAAGCTAAGAGCGGTAGGAGTAGATGTAACGGTAATTGAGGATACTTTAGAGACCGATACACCAGATAGTATTTTTCCAAATAACTGGGTGTCTTTTCATGAGAATGGTGATGTAGCTTTGTATCCTATGTTTGCGGAGAATCGTCGCGCAGAACGTCGTGAAGATATCTTAGATACCTTAGAAGATAAAGGATTTGAGATTAGCAATATCATGGATTATACTTCAGCAGAAGAAGATGGTTTTTTCTTAGAAGGAACTGGAAGTTTGCTATTGGATCGTGCGAATGCGAAGGCGTATTGCGCATTGTCACCTCGTGCTGATGAAGAGTTGTTTATTGAATTCTGCGAAGACTTTGATTATGCGCCAGTTATTTTTGAAGCGTTTCAGACCGTGGATGGTGAGCGTAAATTGATTTACCATACCAATGTGATGATGTGTTTAGGTGAGACTTTTGCAGTGATCTGTTCGGACTGTATTGACGACAAAAAAGAACGCAAAATGGTATTGGACAATTTGAAGGCTGATAAAAAAGAAGTGATTTTAATCACGGAAGCTCAGGTAAATAATTTCGCGGGGAATATGTTGGAAGTGCGTGGTGCCGATGATAAGAAATATATCGTTATGAGTGCTGCGGCTCATCAGAGTTTGACTCCGAAACAAATTGCACAATTAGAAAATCATGGGGAGATCTTAAGTTCTAGTTTAGATACCATCGAAGCTTGTGGTGGAGGAAGTGCTAGATGCATGATGGCTGAAGTATTCTTGCCAAGGAATTAGAGACGTTATGTTAGGTATATAGTTTACTATATATTGAATTAAAATAAGAAAGGGATAGCACAAATGAATTGTGCTATCCCTTTTTCGTTATATAAAAATGCAACTATGGTTGCATGAAATTTCCATTTACAATGTTGACAATGGCGCTTACTATGTATTGTATGCCAATAGAGATAACAATAAAACCTACGATTCTTGAGATCGCTACAATTCCTGAGGCGCCTAGTATTCGGGCTAGGTAGTGGGCGCTTTTAAGTGTAACGAATATGGCGACAGCGATAGCTAGAATGGCCAGTGATGAAATGATTAGTTCGTTGAGTTGATTGTGTTCTTGATGAAAAGCAATCAATAAGGAAATGGATCCAGGACCTGCGAGCATTGGAATCGCTAAAGGTGTTAAGGCAATATCATTTCTTTTTTGAGCATCGTTTTCGATCTTTTTATTGATTCCTCTTTTTTTGTTGAATTTCCCTGATAGCAATGAAAAACCGGAACTTACAATGATAAGTCCACCTGCAATTCGAAGCGCATCAATGCTGATTCCAAAAAAGGTCAGCACATATTGACCTATGAAAAAAGAGACCATCAAAATTAGAAAGACGTTGATGGCGGTCCATAAGGAAATACGAGAACGTTCCTTCTGTGAATCATGTTGGGTAAGTCCAACAAAGATAGGTACGGTACCAATTGGGTTTAATACGGAGAACAAAGCGGCGAATAGGTAGATGAATAAATCCATATGTTATTTGGGTTAGTGTGGTAAAAGTAATGATTTTATACTATTTGGTAGAATTATCCCATTAGCTTATTGTTTTTAATGCTGCTATTTCAAAAGGGATTAGCGAAAGAAGCTCAATCTTTTTGATTACTTTTGTAGCATATTTTGAAAATAATGAAAAATAAAAAAACTTTAGTTCTAGGAGCTACTACAAGACCAGAGCGCTACGCTTTTCAAGCAATCAATAGTTTGGTTGAAAAAGGACATTCTGTTTTAGCCATTGGACAATCAGCAGGAGAAGTAGCTGGAATAAAAATTCATACGAAGATGATTCCAGTAAAAAATATCGATACGGTTACTTTGTATTTGAATCCTGCTCGTCAACGTGATTACTACAATTACATCATAGAAGCAAAACCAAAAAGAGTAGTATTTAATCCTGGTGCTGAAAATCCTGAATTCTCTCAGTTGTTAGAATTGAATAATATCAAAGCAGAAGTAGCTTGTACTTTAGTGTTGTTGGCTACCAATCAATATTAAATCCCAGTAAACTTAGTTTTGTTTAGCAGTGCTTTTTTCTAAGAAAAAAAAATGAGGCTTGGAGTGTGAACTCCTCCCCTTAATTACTGATTCAGCTAAATGAAGAACGGAGGAATAGGAATAAAAAGTATCATAAAAGCATTACTTTTGTCGTCATGGAATTTTCATCAAAGTTAATAGAGAAAGCAGTCAACGAAATGTCTCAGTTGCCAGGTATTGGTAAACGTACGGCATTGCGATTGGTTTTGCATTTGTTGAAACAGCCCAAAGAACAAACCGGCTTTTTGTCTCAAGCTTTGTTGAGCATGCGTGAGGATATTAAGTTTTGTGAAAGTTGCCATAATATATGCGATACCAAGGTTTGTGAAATCTGTGCCAATACTGCCAGAAATCATCAAACGATTTGTGTAGTAGAAGACATACGCGATGTAATGGCTATTGAAAATACGGGTCAGTACAAAGGGATTTATCATGTTCTAGGGGGGAAGATTTCTCCTATAGAAGGTGTTGGTCCTAGTCAGTTGCATATTGGCACTTTGGTAGAAAAAGTAAAGTCAGGAACTGTAGTAGAGATTATTTTTGCATTAAGTTCCACTATGGAAGGGGATACCACGAATTTTTACATCTACAAACAAATTGCGGATGTAGAGATTATCATCTCAACTATCGCAAGAGGAATTTCGGTTGGTGATGAGTTGGAATATGCTGATGAAGTGACACTTGGACGTAGTATTTTGCATCGAGTGCCTTTTGAAAAGACTTTCAAGAACAATTAAGAAAAGGTTTAAAAACAATTTTAGATAAATGAAAACAGCAACTTCAAGTTCAGTTTTAATTACCGGTGGAGCTGGTTTTATAGGCTCTAATTTGTGTGAGCATTTTATAGGATTAGGTTATAAAGTAGTGTGCCTAGATAATTTTTCTACTGGACATCGTCATAATCTCAAAGCGGTTATAGAACATCCCAATTTTAAATTAATTGAGGGTGATATTCGAAAGATTGCGGATTGTGTTTCAGCGGTAGAAGGAGTGGATTATGTGTTGCATCAAGCAGCTCTAGGTTCGGTTCCGAGATCGATCAATGATCCGATCACTACCAATGATGTGAACGTATCGGGATTTTTGAATATGTTGGTTGCTGCTCGTGATGCCAAAGTGAAGCGATTTATATATGCAGCCAGTTCGTCTACTTATGGGGATTCTGAAGGCTTGCCAAAAGTAGAAGAGGTTATTGGAAAACCATTGTCTCCTTATGCCATTACCAAATATGTTAACGAATTATACGCTGAGATTTTTAGTAAAACATACGGATTAGAGACCATAGGATTACGTTATTTTAATGTTTTTGGAAGAAAACAAGATCCTAACGGAGCTTATGCCGCGGTGATTCCAAAATTTGTTACCCAATTAATGAATCATGAGAGTCCAGTGATTAATGGAGATGGAAACTATTCTCGTGATTTTACCTATATCGATAATGTCGTTCAGATGAATGAATTGGCGATAACCACTGATAATTCAGAAGCAATCAATACGGTCTATAATACAGCTTTTGGTGATCGCAATACATTGAATGATTTAGTAGGGTATTTGAAAAAATACTTGGCTGAGTTCGATTCCAAAATTGCTGATGTAGAAATTGTTTACGGAGCCAATAGAGCGGGAGATATTCCGCATTCATTAGCCAGTATTGATAAAGCAAAAAACCTGTTGGGTTATGATCCGAAATATTCCTTACAAGAAGGATTAAAAGAGGCGGTAAGCTGGTACTGGAATAATTTAAAATAAAACTAAAGTTTAAGGTAATAGGAAATTAAATGAAGATTACAAAAATTTGTTGTATTGGTGCAGGTTATGTTGGAGGTCCAACAATGGCAGTGATTGCTCAAAAATGTCCACATATTCAGGTGACTGTGGTGGATTTGAATGAGCAAAGGATTAAAGATTGGAATGATCCCAATACAGAAAATATTCCGATTTACGAACCAGGGCTTTCCGCTATAGTGGCTGAAGCTAGAGGAAGAAATCTTTTCTTCTCAACAGAAGTAGAAAAAGCTATTGACGAAGCTCAAGTGATTTTTATTTCAGTAAATACGCCAACCAAGACCTACGGAAAAGGGAAGGGAATGGCTGCTGATTTAAAGTACATTGAACTATGTGCAAGACAAATCGCAAAAGTAGCCAAGCAAAATAAAATTGTAGTTGAGAAATCGACTTTACCTGTTAGAACTGCTGAAGCCATAAAAAGTATTTTAGATAACACCGGAAATGGAGTTCAGTTTCAGATCTTATCCAATCCAGAGTTTTTAGCAGAAGGAACAGCAGTTACTGATTTGTTGAATCCTGATAGAATCTTAATTGGGGGTGATACTACTCCTGAAGGAGAAGAGGCTATTAATGCTTTAGTAGAAGTATATGCCAATTGGGTGGATAAAGATAAAATTTTAACCACTAATGTTTGGTCTTCAGAATTATCAAAACTTACGGCTAATGCTTTTCTAGCGCAACGTATCTCTTCTATTAACGCCATGTCAGAATTGTGTGAGAAAACGGGAGCAGATGTCAATGAAGTAGCCAGAGCCATTGGAATGGATAGTAGAATTGGGCCGAAGTTTTTAAAAGCATCAGTTGGTTTTGGAGGTTCTTGTTTTCAAAAGGATATTTTGAATCTAGTGTATATCGCAAAATCATACGGACTTAATGAAGTGGCTGATTATTGGGAGCAAGTGATCATCATGAATGATCATCAAAAAAGAAGATTTTCAACTAAAATAGTTCAGACATTATATAATACAGTTGCAGATAAAAAAATTGCTTTTTTAGGCTGGGCTTTCAAAAAAGACACTAACGATACCCGAGAATCGGCAGCGATTTATGTGGCCGATGATTTAATCAATGAACAGGCCAAGATTTCGGTGTATGATCCGAAGGTTTCTAGAAATAAAATGTTAGCTGATTTGGATTATTTAGAGACCAGAGCTGTAGAAGAAAATAGCAATGCCTTAGCTATATTTGATAATGCTTACGAAGCTTGTAAAGGAGCTCATGCGGTGGCTATTTTAACCGAATGGGATGAATTTACGACTTACGACTGGCAAAAAATATATGATGGTATGCATAAGCCAGCATTTGTTTTTGATGGAAGAAATATTTTGGACGCAAAAGCGTTAGAATCAATCGGATTTATATATAAAGGGATTGGAGCTTAATTAATGCTCGGTCCTTAATGTTGAAGTGAAGTTTAATGAGGGCGAAAAGATGGAGAAGGTTTTAAAAGTTTTATTTCAATAGAGAAAAGTATGAATTGGTATGTAGTGTATACAAAGCCCAAGTGGGAGAAAAAAGTAGCAGAGAAGCTGAATCAAATTGGGATTGAGTGTTACTGTCCCGTAATCACTCAGCTCAAACAGTGGTCCGATAGAAAGAAGATGATAGAGGTGCCTCTTTTTAATTCCTATGTATTTGTACAATTACCAGATGCCAATCGAAATGCTGTTTTTGAAGTGCCGGGTGTCATTCGGTATTTGTTTTGGTTAGGAAAACCGGCTATTGTTAAAGATGCTGAAATTAATATTATTAAAGTGAGTCTTAGTGATCCAAATTTGAGTGATATTTCGGTGAGCTGTATTCAAGTAGGAGATCGTATAAAACTGGAATCAGGTGCTTTTACGAATCAAGATGCGGTCGTGCAAGAAATAACGAAAACTTATTATACACTAATGTTAGAATCGTTAGGTTGTGTTTTAAAGATAAAATATAAACAATAATGGCTGTAAAGAGCCGTTAAAGTTAAAACAGAAGATGAATTTCACCTAATTTGTGATTTTTTCTTCTGTTTTTTTATTATCAGATATTTTTTACACGCTGATTGGTAGTGGGTTGCTAGAAGGTTGGTGATATTGATAGCATGTTTTTTGGTATGTTTGTATTGCTTTACGGGAAACCGTATTGAATAAATTGAGTTAAAATGTTATATTTGCCGAAAATGAATTTAGAGTAACTGTGTCCGGTTTTTGTGACTCAGGAAGGCGAAGCCGTGAATTGAAATGATTGAAGTGGATAAAAAAGAATGGATTATGGATGAAAACATAAAAATAGCTGTTGTAGGTTTAGGTTATGTCGGCTTGCCATTGGCTAGATTATTTGCTACAAAATATTCAGTGGTTGGCTTTGATATAAATGAATTAAGAGTAGCAGGTTTAAAGTCGGGTATTGACTCTACATTAGAAGTAGATGATGTCACCTTGCAGAAAGTATTGATAGATAATGTTAAGGCTGAAAAGGGCTTATATTGTACGACCTCTTTAGACGATATAGCGGATTGTAATTACTTCATAGTAACCGTTCCAACCCCAGTCGATAAAAATAATAGGCCAGATTTAACACCTTTGTATAAATCGAGTGAATCGGTTGGGAAAGTACTAAAAAAAGGCGATATAGTTATTTATGAATCTACTGTTTACCCTGGTGTAACAGAAGAACAATGTGTGCCTGTTTTAGAAAGAGTATCTGGATTAAAATTTAATGTGGACTTTTTTGCTGGATATTCTCCAGAGCGTATAAACCCAGGAGATAAAGAGCATACTGTTGAGAAGATTTTGAAAGTAACTTCAGGGTCAACTCCTGAAATAGGTTTAAAAGTAGATGCGGTTTATAAATCGGTTATTACAGCTGGCACCTATTTAGCGCCTACCATAAAAGTAGCGGAAGCTGCTAAGGTTATTGAAAATTCACAGCGTGATATCAATATTGCTTTTGTCAATGAGTTGGCCAAGATATTCAACTTAATGAATATTGATACTCAGGAAGTACTGGCCGCTGCTGCAACAAAATGGAATTTTTTGCCGTTCAAGCCAGGATTAGTAGGTGGACATTGCATAGGAGTGGATCCTTACTATTTAGCACAAAGAGCTCAAGAGTTTGGATATCATCCTGAAATAATTTTGGCAGGACGACGTTTGAATGATAGCATGGGTGAATATATTGCTTCTCAAGTGGTAAAGTTGATGATTAAAAAAGGAATCTCGGTTAATGGAGCTAATCTATTAATGTTAGGAATTACTTTCAAAGAGAATTGTCCTGATGTTCGCAATACAAAAATTGTTGATGTAATCAAAGCATTGTCAGAATATGGAATAGCCGTTACTATATTTGATCCTTTAGCTAATATAGGTGAGGTTGAAATGGAATACGGATTAACGACAGTTAATTCAGTTCCAAAGGATAAATTTGATGCTATTGTTTTGGGAGTGGCACATGCCGAGTTTTTGAAATTAAACTTTTCAGAATTACAAAAAGCAAATAGTTTAATATACGATGTAAAAGGAGTTTTAGGGACTAAAGCTGATAATAGACTGTAATTTCTAGATTAAAATTAAATGATGAAAGTAGGAATAACATTTAGTGCTTTTGATTTATTGCACGCTGGGCATATTAAGATGTTGGAAGAGGCAAAAAGAGAATGTGATTATCTAATAGTGGGTTTACAAACAGATCCAACACTTGATCGTCCTGAAAAAAACAGTCCTTCACAAACTGTAGTAGAAAGATATATACAGCTAAAAGGCTGTAAGTTTGTTGACGAAATTGTTCCGTATGCTACGGAACAAGATTTAGAGGATATTTTGCGTTCCTTTAGAATAAATGTACGTATTATTGGAGATGAATATCGAGATAAAAATTTTACAGGACGTGCCTATTGTGAAGAAAAAGGAATAGTATTGTATTTTAATGTTAGGGATCACCGATTTTCAAGTAGTAATCTTAGGAAAGAGGTTGCTGAAAAGCAATTAAAAAAAATATAGCATATGGGAGTGTCAATAACTCACGTAATTTTAACTGGTGGGGTAGGTAGTAGGCTTTGGCCCCTTTCTCGTAAAAGTCAACCTAAGCAATATCTTGAGATATTTGAAGGTAAATCTTTATTTGAAATGACGGTGGATCGTAACAGTCATTTAGCGAACAAAGTAATGGTTGTTGGGAATGTTGATAATCATCACTTAAGTGGTAAAGTGATGGATAAAACTAAAACTGCCTATATTGATATTGTGGAGACAACTCCTCGAAATACAGCCGCCGCTATTGCTTTTGCAGCATTCGCATCGAACCCAGAAGATATATTAATTGTAACCCCCTCTGATCATATTATTGATCGTATGGAGGACTATAATAATGCTATAAACGAAGCGGTATTAAAGGCAAAAGATGGATTTATAGTAACTTTTGGTATTATCCCAACTAAGCCAGAAACGGGCTATGGCTATATAGAATCGAATGGAGATAAAGTGATCTCCTTTAGAGAAAAACCGAACGCAACCACTGCGAAAGAGTTTATTGCGAAAGGTAATTTTTTATGGAATAGCGGTATGTTTTGTTTTAAAGCTGGCGTTTTACTGGAAGAATTAAAACAATTTCAACCGGATGTATACGATAAATCTAAAATAGTATGGGAATCAAGTAAAGATGGTTTTTTAGATTTATCTATGTCAATGGCGATTCCGTCTATCAGTATAGATTACGCAGTAATGGAAAGAAGCAAGAAAATTAAAGTAGTTCCTGCTTCTTTTTCTTGGTCAGATTTGGGGTCATTCGAGTCTGTTTATGATTATTTAGTTTCAAAGGGACATCCAATTGATAAAAGCGGAAATATGGTTATTGGATGTGATAAACATACGACCTTTCTAGGTTTAAAAAACACGATCTTTGTATATACAAAAACGGCCAATTTAATATTGCAAAAAGAAAATTCGCAAGACGTTAAAGATATATATAGTGAATTGGAAAAACAAAATTCAGAATTATTAAATTAATTGAAGCTTAAAGTGAAAAATATACTTATAACAGGAGGGGCAGGTTTTATTGGTTCGCATGTAGTAAGACGTTTTGTGAATGAATATCCAGAGTATAACATTGTTAATTTAGATGCTTTAACATACGCTGGAAACTTAGAAAATATTAAAGATATCCAAAATGAACCAAATTATACCTTTGTAAAAGGTGATATTGTGGATGAGAGTTTTATAAATCAATTTTTCTCAGTATATAATTTTGATGGAGTTCTGCATTTAGCGGCAGAGTCTCATGTAGATCGCTCCATTGAAGATCCGTTAGCCTTTGTTAAAACAAATGTCATTGGAACAATGAATTTACTAAATGCTGTTAAAAATCAATGGAAAGATAACTTTGAGGGCAAAAGATTTTATCATATAAGCACAGACGAAGTTTATGGGTCTTTAGGTGCTAAAGGACTTTTTACAGAAGATACAGCATACAATCCTAATTCGCCATATTCTGCTTCAAAAGCAAGTTCAGATCATTTTGTAAGAGCTTATGGAGAAACCTATGGTCTGCCGTATGTTCTGACCAATTGTTCTAACAACTATGGATCTTATCATTTTCCAGAAAAATTAATTCCACTTTTTATAAATAACATTATTAATAATAAGTCGTTACCAGTATATGGAGATGGAAAATATACACGCGATTGGTTGTTTGTAGAAGATCATGTTATAGCCATAGATTTAGTTTTCCATAAGGGGAGAAATCATGAAACTTACAATATTGGTGGATTTAATGAATGGAAAAATATTGATTTAGTGAAGTTGCTGTGTAAAATTATGGATCAAAAACTTGGACGCCCAGAAGGTTCTTCTCAAAAGTTAATTACGCATGTGAAGGACAGACCTGGACATGATTTGAGATATGCTATAGATGCTTCAAAAATCAATAAAGAATTGGGATGGAAACCTTCTGTAACCTTCGAGGAAGGTCTGGAAAAAACCATTAATTGGTATTTAAGTAATGAGCAGTGGTTGCAAAATGTTACTTCGGGAACTTACCAAAATTATTATCAAAAACAATACTCATAATATTTCGTAAATAAAATTTAAGACTTAATTTTTAATCCAATATGAAAAAAACAATCTACGTTATTACTTTACTCTTTGTTTTATTAATGTCTGTCAGCGTAAATGCTCAAGATATAATGAAAGCAAAGGATTTAAGTACCATACAGGCGGACTATCTTTCAGATGATGACTTAGCTAAAATTAGTACTCAATTAAAAAGTAATAATACAACTATAGATCAAGTTGAGCCAATGGTTATAGCAAAAGGAATGAGTCAGAGTGAATTCAATAAACTCAAGGTCAAGCTTAATGCATATGAGAAGAAAAATGGAAAAAACTCGATAAATGATACAAATGGCAAACCAAAAATAGAAGAAAAAGATTCTGAGTTTGGAAGGAAGCAAGAAAAAATCAAAAATGAAAAGGTAAAAGATTCCGCAAACGCTTTAATTTTTGGATCTGAACTTTTTGATAATCCAACCTTGAATTTTGAGCCCGATTTAAAGTTAGCAACTCCTATGAATTATATTTTAGGACCAGGAGATGAATTGCAAGTTAGTGTTTACGGGGTTCAAGAGTATAATGCGAGTATACCAGTTAGTGTTGAAGGGAAGATAGCAATTGATTATGTAGGACAAATAGCTGTTTCTGGTATGTCGATTGACGCTGCAACTCAAAAAATAAAAGCAGCTATTGCTAAAGTTTATAGTACCGTCCGATCTGGACAGTCTCAAGTGAGTGTTAGTTTGGGAAGGATTCGTACGATCAAAGTAACCATTGTTGGAGGAAAACAGCCAGGGAATTATTCCATTTCATCATTAGCTACTGTGTACAATGCGTTGCATTTAGCGGGTGGACCTGGTAAAAATGGAAGTTATAGAAATATTGAATTAATTAGAAATAATAAAGTTTATAAAAATATTGATATTTACAGATTTTTGGTAAAAGGAGATCAATCTGATAATGTTAGTCTGAAAGATAATGATGTTATTAGAATTCCAGCTTATAGCCAAAGAGTTGTTGTTGAAGGTGAAGTAAAACGTCCGGGTATTTTTGAGATGAAAAAAGGCGAAAAGTTTTCGGATTTATTAAATTTTGCATCGGGATTTAATGAATTTGCTTATACCGCATCTGTAAATGTGTTGCAAAAAACAGGTAAAGAGTTCAAAGTTCATGATATTAATGAAAGTGAGTATGGATCATATGCTCCACAATCAGGTGATGTATTTAAAGTGACAAAGATTCTAAATCGTTTTGAGAATCGTATTAAGATCGAAGGAGCTGTTTTTAGACCGGACTATTACTCATTCAATGAGGGAATGCGCATTTCTGATCTTATTACTAGGGCAGAAGGATTGAAAGAAGATGCCTATACTAAACGTGCAAGAATCATCCGTTTGAAAACAGATTTAACTACAGAAATTGTAAATGTTGACTTGGCAGGTGCTTTATCTGGTGACTTAAATGCTGATATTGAATTAAAACGAGAGGACATTGTAACTGTTTATTCTGTTTTAGATTTTAGGGAAGAGTATAAGGTTACTATTGATGGAGAAGTTAAAAATCCTGGAGAATATGAATACTTTGAGAATTTAACTTTAAATGATTTAGTAGTTCAGGTGGGAGGGTTGACGGGTTCTGCTTCAAAAAGAGTTGAAATTGCAAGGATGATAAAATCTGATATGATAGACGATGCAGATCCGAAGCGTATTGAATTAGTTGAGCTTGAAATTACGGCGGATAATAATGAACAGATTAAAAATTTCGTATTGAAACCTTTTGATGTGATTACTGTTCGTAAGATGGCTGTTTATGAAAAACCACAATCTATAGTCGTTAGTGGTGCTGTTAGTTATCCTGGTAAATATGTACTAGCTAATAAGAAAGAAACAGTTTATAATGTAGTTATGAGAGCTGGCGGCTTAACATCTATTGCTAATTTAGATGGAATGAAAATTAAAAGACCTATTAAGCAAGAGCAAATAGATAAAATTGAAAGTATTGATTTAAATCTCTCAAAAAATGATACTTTAAAAGAGAAGTTAACTAAAAAGTTAAAAGAAGACTTAAAATTTGCGACAATTCCGATTGATTGGGAGAAAATTGTAAAAGATAAGGACCATTATTCCAATGTAACATTATTTCCTGGTGACGAAATTGAAGTTGCTGTTTATAATGAAGGAGTAAAAGTAACAGGTAATGTATTATTAACTTCTGAAATCCCTTATAGAAATGGAAAAGGGTTTGGGTATTATATTAATGCAGTTGGAGGGACAGATAAGAAGGGTTGGAAGAAAAAGGCTTATATAATTTATCCAAACGGCAGAGCGTCTGTGACAAGTTCATTTTTGTTTTTTAAGTCATATCCGAAGGTAATGCCAGATTCTCAAATTGTTGTTCCCGAAAAGCCTGAGACTAAAAAAATGTCTACAGGAGAATGGGTTGGAATTGGTAGTGTGTTTTCTAGTTTGGCGTTGTTAATTATAACTGCATTTAAATAATTTTTTTGATGGATATTAAAGAGGTTAAAAACGAAGAGATTTCGTTAAAAGAAATTATAGAAGTGGGAAAAGAGTGGTATTCTTATTTGATTTCTAAATGGAAAATTATTGTATTAGCTGCAATTATTGGAGGTGGTTTGGGGTTTACTTATACCATCGTTAAAAAGCCAATTTATACTGCGACATTATCATTCGCTATTGAGGATGAGAAAAGTGGAGGAGGTTTAGGTAGTGCCCTTGGATTAGCAAGTTCTCTAGGTTTAGATCTGGGAGGAGGAGGAGGAAGTATTTTTGCAGGTTCGAATTTAACAGAATTGTTTAAATCAAGATCAATGGTTGAAAAAACTTTAATGTCTCCTGTTAAATTTAATGGCAAAATTATTTCTTTAGCCGAGATGTATATTCAGAATAATAAATGGAGAGATAAGTGGAAGAAAAAAACTAAACTTAGTGAAATTCATTTTTTGCCAAATGAAAACCGTAAATTATTTAGTAGATCTCAAGATAGTATTTTAGGTGTGATTTATGATAATTTATCTAAATCATCTCTATCTGTTGGTCAAAAGGATAAAAAAGTTGCGATTATCAATATGGATGTTTCCTCAACAAACGAAATGTTCTCATTGTATTTTTGTGAAGCACTTGCTCAAGAAGTTGGTAAATTTTATGTCGATACCAAGAGTAAAAAGGCTCGTATGAATATGGAAATTTTAGAAAGGCAAACGGATTCCATTCGTGGCCAACTAAATAGTGCAATTACTGGTGTTGCAGTTGCAAATGATAATACTTTTAACTTAAATCCTGCTCTTAATGTTCGTCGTGCACCTTCAGTACGCAGGCAGGTAGACGTGCAAGCAAATACGGCAATACTAACAGAATTGGTAAAACAATCAGAGTTAGCGAAAGTAACTTTAAGAAAAGAGACACCATTAATTCAAGTAATAGATGGACCAATTTTGCCTTTGAAAGTCGAAAGGGTTGGAAAAGCAAATGGAATTGGTTTTGGGGCTTTTTTAGGGTGCTTTTTCTTAATTGGGTTTCTAGTTGTAAAAAGATTATATAGAAGATACATTTAATAATATCCATAGATTTTAAAATAGAAAGAATGTTTACAGATAAAATTTTATTAATAACAGGAGGCACAGGTTCTTTTGGGAATGCCATGTTAAAAGGTTTTTTAAATTCCGATTTGAAAGAAATTAGAATTTTTTCTCGTGATGAGAAAAAACAGGAGGATATGCGTATACAATACAAAAATGACAAATTAAATTTTGTTATTGGTGATATTCGTGATTTTGACAGTATTAATGCGGCAATGAACGGAGTTAATTTTGTTTTTCACGCAGCAGCATTGAAACAAGTACCTTCTTGCGAGTTTTATCCCATGCAAGCTGTGCAAACTAATATATTAGGTGCTGAAAACGTATTAGAAGCAGCAGCAAGAAATAATGTTGAACGGGTAGTTGTATTAAGTACTGATAAAGCAGTATATCCTATAAATGCAATGGGGATTTCTAAAGCTTTTATGGAAAAATTAGCTGTTTCTAAAGCGAGAGATTCTAGAGTTAAAAATGTGAACGCAATATATACTGCAACTCGTTATGGTAACGTAATGTGTTCTCGTGGTTCTATAATCCCTTTATTCGTCAAACAGATAAAGGAAGGTAAATCGTTGACAATTACAAATCCAAAAATGACTCGTTTTATGATGTCATTGGATGATTCTGTCGATTTGGTAATGTTTGCCTTTTTGCACGGTAATCCAGGAGATATTTTTGTGCAAAAATCACCGGCTTCAACTATTGAAGACTTAGCGCAAGCTCTAAAAGAATTGTTTAATGCAGATAATGATATAAAAATTATAGGTGAGCGCCACTCGGAAAAAATGTATGAAACTCTTTGTGCGAAAGAAGAAATGGCAAAGGCTGATGATTTAGGTGATTTCTATAGAATTCCTGCAGACTTTAGAGATTTAAATTATACAAAGTACGTTCAAGAAGATGGACCGAAACTTGTAGATAATGAGTACAATTCAGACAATACCACCAGATTAAGTGTCGAGGAGTTAAAAAAGTTGCTACTTACTTTAGATTACGTTCAAGAAGAATTAGCGTCATATAATCAATAATTTTATTTATGCTACCATTAGTAAAAACAAGTATACCAGCTCGTGAGATTTTAATGCCAAGACTAGAAGATGTTTTGTATAGCGGTTATGTGGCCCAAGGTGATGTCGTTGATGAGTTTGAAAGGAAATTTGAGGAGTACATTGGGGGTGGTCACACACTATCTTTAAATTCAGGAACTGCTGCTTTGCATATAGCTTTAATTTTGGCAGGAGTAAAAGAAGGGGACGAAGTCATCAGTACAGCTTTAACTGCTGAGCCAACAAATGTTGCAATTAAAATGGTTGGTGCTAAAGTGAGATGGGCGGATGTAGATTTTAACACGGGAAATATCTCTGCGGAAGGAATTGAGAAAGTAATTAGCTTAAAAACAAAAGCTATTATCGTAGTGGACTATGCTGGGATTCCAGTTGATGTGGAAGCAATACAGGCATTGTCTAAAAAGTATAACATTCCTGTTATTGAAGATGCCGCTCACGCACTTGGTGCTAAATATAAAGGTAAAAGAACAGGTAATCACTTCCCTTTTACAGTATATTCTTTTCAAGCGATTAAACATCTGACGACTATTGATGGTGGAGCTCTGCAAATATTAGATAAAGAATTGTATGAGAAGGGCAAATTAATAAGATGGTTTGGTCTTGATAAGAAGTTGACTCGTATGGATAATAATATCACTTTTCAGGGATATAAGTATCATATGAACAATGTGAATGCGACTATAGGTTTAATTCAGTTGGAGAATATTGAAAGTTTAATCCAGAAATATATTGATAATGGAAAGTTTTTTGATGAGCATTTAAGAGACTTAAAAGGGGTAGAACTAATAAAGTATTATCCCAATACGGAGCCTTCATATTGGTTATATACTTTAAAAGTTGAAAATCGAGATGGGTTTATTGAACTGTTATCTAGAAATGGAATAATGGCATCTGAACTTCATAAAAGAAATGATATGCACAACTATTTGAATGACTTTCCTTCAGAATTGCCAAATTTAGATTTGTTTTACAGTAAGATGGTGCATATTCCATGCGGATGGTGGGTTACAAATACGGATAGAGAAAGAATTGTAAATTTAATTAAACAAGGTTGGTAATGATTCCGATTTATAAACCTTATATGCCCGAAAACATTAATTCAAAATTAAGTGAAATACTTTATTCTGGACAATTAGGTTATGGAGAATATGGAAGGATTTTTGAAAGTCAATTGCAAAATTTTATAGGTTGCGATTATGTACTTTCTGTAAGTTCGTATAATATTGCAATGCTTATCACACTTTCAACATTGGGGTTAAAAGCTGGCGATGAAATTATTGCTAGCCCAGTAAGTTGTTTGGCATCTAATCAACCATTTGCAGTTAAAGGTTTAAAAGTTGTTTGGGCAGATATAAATCCTGAGACAGGTAGTATGTGTCCAGATGATTTAAGATCAAAAATTACAAAAAAAACCAAAGCAATTTTTCATAACCATTTTTGTGGCTATTTGGGTAATATTGAAGAGATAAATGCCATAGGACAATTGTATGATATTCCGGTAGTAGATGATGGCATTGAAGCGTTCGGTTCAGAATATAATGGGAAAAGGTTAGGTAATGTTGGGACAGATATTACAGTGTTTTCATTTCAAACTGTAAGATTACCAAATACTATAGATGGAGGTGCTATTGTTTTTAAAGACAAATCACTTTTCGAAAAAGCGTTATTAATAAGAGATTATGGAATAGACAGAAGTATCTTTAGGACTGGAAGTGGAGAAATAAATCCAGATTGTGATATAGTATTAGAGGGTTATGCTGGATTAATGAGTGAAGTAAATTCTTATATAGGTACTATGCAAATGAAAGAGATAGAAGATCTTCTACTGCTGCAAAAAAAGAATGCAAACACTTGGGGTGATAAACTAACACATGTTTATGGTATAGATACGTTGAAAGTGACGTTAAATTCAATGCCGAATTATTGGGTTTATGGTACTTTATGTAAGAATAAAACCCAAACAATAATAGATTTTAAAGAAAAGGGATTTTATGCTACTGGTGTACATATAAATAACAATGTTTATTCAGTTTTTGATAATAAATTTCGTTTAAAAGGGGTAGAAGAATTTATGAATCATTTTGTTGCAATACCTTGCGGTTGGTGGTTCGAAAATAAATAAAAATAAAATTTGAAATGAGTAAAAATCAAATTCATAGTTCGGCAAAAATTCATCCAAACGTTGTTTTGGGCGATTACAATAGAATTGGGGAGAATGTTGTAATTGATATAATAGGTAATAATCCGAATGTAATCGTAATTATTGGGGATAATAATATTATCAATGCCAATACTAGAATTTTTATTCATGGTGAGTTTATTGTTGGAGATTGGAATGTTTTTCATAACGATATGCTGATAATGCCTGAAATTTCAGTAAAAATTGGACATAATTGCTGGTTCGGACAAAATACTATTCTTGATGGTGCTGGTGGACTGGAAATTGGGAATGGTGTTCGTGTTGGGATGTATTCGCAAATTTGGACCCATGTGGCAAGTGGAGAGCAAATAGAAGGATGTATATTGTATGCTAAACGTAAGACAGTAATAAATGACGATGTTTGGTTGGTTGGAAGTTGCGTTGTAGGGTCTGGAATTGTTCTTGGAAAGAGAAGCACAGCTTTGATTAATTCAGTCGTAACAAAAGATACTTTACCAGACAAAGCTTATTCAGGAAGTCCAGCAAAAATTATGGAACATGTTAAGTTTTATCTTCCTAAAACTTTAGATGAAAAATTTGACATGCTAAAGCTGTGGATCGAGGAGTTTGTTATAACTAATAAAGATGTTTTTATATTACATACCAATGAAAATGAATTGATTCTTTATAATTTAGTAGAAAAAGAAAGTGTGATTTTTACTAAATCAGAAGTAAAATCTAAAGATTCATCGGAAAGTATATTTTATTTGTTTGATAAAAGCTTTAATAAAACCAATATTACCTCCGAAAGAATGGTTTATAAATTTTTATACAATAACAAAGCAAGATTTATTCCTCAAACGAAAAATTGTTTAAAGTGAGAACTTAATATTAAATTACAAAGTTAATTGTCAAAAAAAAATGGGAGCAGTTATTAAGAATATAGAATATGTCTTTCCTAAAAATAAGGTCAGTAATATTGATTTGGCTAAACGATTTCCAGATTATGATTTTGGAAAATTTGAAGAAAAAGTTGGAATAGTAAATAGGTATTGGGTTGCAGAAAATGAAACTGCATTTGATTTAGCAAAGGGAGCTTGTGATAAGTTGTTAAAGAAAATTGATAAACAGGAAATTGACTATATTTTATACTGTACGCAAAGTCCAGAGTATTTTTTGCCATCTACAGCTTGTTTGTTACAAAATCATTTAGGGTTGAGAAAAGATATTGGGGCGCTAGATTTTAATTTAGGATGTTCAGGTTATGTCTATGGAGTTGGTTTGGCAAAAGGATTAATTAATTCAGGACAGGCAAAAAACATTTTACTAGTCACGGCAGAAACTTATTCAAAGTATTTGCATCCAAATGATCGTTCAAATAGAGCTATTTTTGGTGATGCTGCTACTGCAACATTAATTTCTTTTTCTGATGAAGAATGTATTGGAGAATTTTTATTTGGTACCGATGGTAGTGGTTATGATAAATTAATTGTTAAAAACGGATGTAGTAAATCACCATTTGATGCTGAAGCTATAGAAAGCAATTATGGTTCAAATAATGTCTACACAGATAATCATTTATATATGAACGGTCCAGAGGTTTTTAATTTTACAAGTGATGTAATTCCCAATTTCACAAAAGAAGTTTTGGAAAAAAACAAAAAAAACATTAGCGATGTAAATCAATTTATTTTTCACCAAGCTAATTCATTTATGTTGAATTTTATGCGTAAGAGACTTAAAATTGAAATAGCTGATTTTTATATAGATTTAAAAGATGGAGGCAATACGGTCTCTTGTACAATACCAATTGCGCTTAAAAATTACTCAGAAAACAAGGAGTTTGAAAACCAAGAAATTGTTATTGTTGGTTTTGGGGTTGGACTATCTTGGGCTGGTGGATTAGTAACAATAAAAAATAATTTATAAAATATTTTTAAAGATGAAGAAAGCAGATTTTTTTTTAAGACTACAAGAAGATTTAGAACTTGAAATCGAAGTTAATGGTGATACAAAGGTGAAAGATCTGGATGAATGGGATTCTATGGCAGCGATGGTATTAATTGGTTTAATTAATGAGGAATTTTCGATAACCTTTAATTCTGATGATATTGAAAATATAACAACAGTAGATTCTATAATTCTAAGAATAGGAGTAGATAAGTTTAATTAAAGAATATTTAAATAGATAAAATGAATATACTTTTAACAGGTGCAACTTCTGGTATTGGTTTCGAGACTTTGAAACAATTGGTTGAGGGAGGGCATTTAGTGTATGCGATTGGCAGAGATTTTTCTAAAATTGATTCGTTTATACAAATTAATAAAGACCAAGTCTTAACATATAATTTTGATTTTAATAAAGTAGATCAAATAGATGATTTATTCTCGAGATTTAATCTGGATGGGTTAAAGTTTGATAGCTTAATCCATTGCGCTGGAATTGAAGAAACAATTCCTTTGACATTATACTCCCCGAGTAAAATTCAAAATATATTTGACATAAATGTATTCTCGGGAATTGAGTTGTTAAGGCAATTTACAAAAAAGAAATATTGTAATGACGGTTCAAGTGTTGTGTTTATATCATCAGTAATGGGAGGATTGGGGCAGCCTGGTAAAATAGGATATTGTGCTACAAAAGCAGCAGTGTTAGGTATGGTTAAGGCGAGTGCATTAGAATTTGCAAAAAGAAAAATTAGAGTAAATGCAGTTTTGCCAGGTATTATTAATACCCCAATGACTCAAACTCTATTTGGACAGATGAACGAAAGTCAAGTTGATCAAATAAAAAATATGCATCCGTTGGGTTTTGGCGAAGTTCAAGATGTAGTACCAACAATACTATTTCTTATATCAAGTAAGGCAAGATGGATTACTGGACAAAATTTCATAATAGATGGTGGATACTCCATTCAATAATCTTGTTTACAGAATTAAAAGTATGTTTATAATTTAAAATATGTTTAAAAATATAATCGCCAATTACGTTGGTAAAATTTGGGGGATTATTTCTGTATTTGTTTTTGTTCCTTTTTATATAAAAATATTAGGTATTGAATCTTATGCTGTAATAAATTTCTATACTGTTATTTTGACTATTATGTATTTTGCCGACGGAGGATTATCGGCTACTCTTAATAGAGAAATTGCGAGAAGTACTGATAAGCAGTATATTGGAAATATGCTTTTTACAATAGAAAAAGTATATTTAGCAATTTGTTTATTCATAATGCTTGTTGTTTTCTCCTTTTCAAGGTTAATCGCGGGTAATTGGTTGAATTCAAGTTCTATTTCTACAGATGACCTATCGTTATACATCAGTTTAATGGGGATTAGTGTTGCCTTTCAACTGTTTACAACTTTGCAAAGTAGTGGTTTATTGGGGCTTGAAAAGCAAGTTCTGTCGAACGGAATTCAAGTTTCAAGTAGTGTATGTCGTTCTGCAGTTGTTCTAATACCTCTTTATTTTTACCCTACTCTTTTGACTTTTTTTATCTGGCAAGCATCTGTCAATATAGTTTTCTTTTTTATTACAAGATATAATCTATGGAAATTTGTAAAAACGAACATATCTTATAAATTTGATAAACAAGTCTTAAAAACCGTTGGTAAATTTGCAGGAGGTATGATGTTGATGTCAATCATATCATCTTTAAATACACAAATTGATAAGCTAGTGATAAGTAAACTTTTATCTTTGAAAGAGTTTGGCTATTATGCATTAGCGGGAATTTTTTCTCAAGTTCCAGAACTTATAATAATTCCAATTGCAGTTGCCATATTGCCAAGAATGGTTAAATATTCCGAGAGCGCAGAAAGAGACAAAATCACAAAATTATTTCATGTTAATTCTTTTATATTGTCTTCCTTAGCAACTACTGGAGCGATGATTTTATTTATTTTTACAAAAGACTTTATTTTCATTTGGACTCATGATATTTTAATAGTTCAAAAAATAGAAAGTGTTACAAAAGTTCTTTTACTTGGCGGAGTATTTTTAGCTTTCCAATATATGCCTTATTATTTAGCTATTGCAAATGGGCATACAAGAACAAATGTTAATTTGGGACTAGTTGCAATAGTTTGTATAATTCCAGCTCTAATTTTTTTTGTGACAAAATACGGATTGATTGGAGCTACATATACATGGTTAATTATGAATTTGATTGCATATTTTTATTTAGGTTATTTTATAATTTCAAAATTTTTGAAAGGAGAATTTAAAAGATGGCTAATAAACGGAACGTTGACACCATTATTTATTACAATTTTAATTGGTTTAATCAGTTATTTTTTGACAATTAATTTGCAAAAAGGATATTGGGTAATTCTGTATTCAATTATTATAGGATTAATTTCATTAGTAATAAATTTAATAGTTTTTAACAAACTTAACCCAGATTATAAAATTAATTTAAAAAAAGCATTTCGTGATGGAAGATTATAATTTATTGCTTTCTATTATAATACCGACTAAAAATCGTCATAATCAATTATTAGACACTTTAAGGGCTCATGAATTTTGGCCTGAAAATTTAAAAAAACAAATTGAAATCGTTATTTCTGATAATTCAGATTCTTCAATAGAATTAAATTTATTGGAAGAAATAAAAAATATATTTCCAAACGTTCATTATCAGAATAGTGAAGATTTTTTAACTATTTCAGATAACTTTACTAACGGTTTAAAGATAAGTAAAGGAAAATGGATTGTTTTTATTGGGGATGATGATTTTTTTATGCCTTCAATAATTCAAGCTATAAAAACCAATGAAACTTCAGATGCAGATTGTATTATATATAATCCTAATAAGTATTACTGGAAAAACTGCATATTTGCAAATAAAAACGTAGCAGGCGGTCCAGGGACTTTGGTGTTAACTGATTCATGGGATCTAAGAAAAATCAATCCGAAAGAAGAATTAAGCAAATCTTTAAAAAATGGAGGACTTACCATTGAAAAAATGCCAAGAGCATATCATGGGATAATTAAGCGATCTGTGATGAAGAAATCTTGTTTAGCAGCCTCGGATGAGATGTTATTAGGTTCACCGGATATTTCTATGGCAACAATATTATCTTGTTCTAATATTTCAGTTTTAAGTATATCTGGCAGTCCAACAATTTATGGAGCATCCGAAGGCAGCGGTGGAGGAATGACTACGTCTAAAACTCATGTCCAAACTTTAGACAAAGCTTCATTTTTGTCTAAAAGCTTTAAAATTAAATGGAATGAAACTGTTCCTAAATATTGGTCTGAATATACAGTATTTCCTGCTTCCATCTTATATGTGATTGATGAATATAAGTTAAAACTTCCGGTTAAATTAAATCATGCAGCGATATACATATCGTGTTTGTTTTATGAGATTCAATATTTTAATGAAATTTTGCGTTCATTTAAGTTGCTAAAATCAAAAGAAGTATTTAACTTTTTAATAAAATTTCCTTTTACATGTGTTAGAAAAATAGGAGGAGTGATTATCAGAAGAATTAAAAAGAAAAGAAATAGAGACGTTTTTTATGCTTTAGAGCCAAATGAGATAATAAAATATGATTTCTAAAAAAAAATATAAAATTCCTTTGCATGACATTAGACTATATATTGTTATGCATGGTATCTTACTCTTCTTATTAAGGCCTTATTTGACATATAAGAACGGAGCTAATGTTATCACTGGAATGATAAATGATAGTGTTTATTTTATTTCTTTTGTTATTGGTATAGTAGCATTTCTAATAATGCTGATTACTGTTTTGAATACTAAAAGTGAAGGCCAGGGTAGCAGTTTTTATGTTAGTGTTTCACTAATTAAATTTAATCGTTTTTTACTAGTTTTTTTATTATGGTTTGTATTTTATGTAGCTTTCAATTTAGATAGATTAAAACTAGGATTGTTTGAATTAATGTTTCAGCCTCAAGTTGATTTTATTCAATCAAATAGTACTTTTATTTCAAATAGTTTAACAGGAATATATCCCATATTTATAATAGCGGCTTTTTCTATTGACATTAAAAAAAAACTGAAATTAATTACCATTATTTGTTTAATAATTTTCGCCTTACCAATAGGTATTATCTCAGGGTCTAAAAGCTTAGTTTTGAATCCTTTATTTCTAATATTATTACGATATTCGGCAAAGAATAAAGGGTTGCCTCTTGTGCCCTTATTTGTGATAATGATAATTGGTATACCTCTTTTTGCAAGTTTAGAGTTGGTTAGGCATGAAGGGCTGATGGGTTTGACAAGTTTTTTTTCTAGTAAAAATGATAGTTTTCAATTAGATAATGTTCTTTTAGTTGCTACTAATAGATTTTATGGAACAGATATATTATACTCTATAATTTACTATCATCAATCTTTAGATAGGCCTTATCTCTTCGGAAGTTCATTATTGGGCCTAGTTTTTTTTATTATTCCGAGGGCACTATGGGAGAATAAGCCTATAATTTCTTTTGGTAAAGTTGTGTCAGATGAATATTTAGGAAGTGAATTTTGGTCTACAGGTATATCGGCGGCGCCAACTTGGATTGGTGAATTGTTTGCGAATTTTGGTTATTTTTCGCTGCTTTTTTATGTTGTTAGTGTGTTTTTTATCATGAGACATATATCTAAATGTTATTCGTCTCGAGCTAGTGCATGGAAAAAAGTTTATTATTTTCCAATTGCATTTACAACACTTTGTTTTTTTCAGGAAGCGTCAATAGCAGGGTGGATACTTCAGCTTTTGACTTTTGCATTTTTATGTTATTTTTTTTCTGTTCTATTGCATGGTAAATATTATTCGTTTAAAAATGGAATATAAATATATTGGGTTTGATGGTCATTACGGAGGGGATGAGTATGAAAAGGTTTTGTGTGAAAAAATATTAATTAATTTTCCTTACATCGATTTTACAAGGAAAACTGTAAAAAGAAAAGGAGGAATTCGAAGTGTCCCCGGTCTTGTGAAATTATTATTTTTTGGACAAACTTGTAAAGGTAGGATCGTGAGACCGTTCGGAACTCCTATTTTCCGACAAAATATGACAGTCATTTTACATCATTACGATCAAAGTGGGTCTCCTTATTACACAAAAATATTAGAATATACTGATAAACTTTGTTTGAAGTTACTATCTAAAATTTTAAACATTAAATTTATTACTGTCTCAAAACATTGGTCAATTTGGGTAAAAGAAAATTTTAAGAAGCAATCTTTTATAATTTATAATGATGTAGAGTTAAATTTAGATATTATAAGAGATAAGAAATATTTGGCTGATAAATATAAATTTGATTTTTCGAAAAAATGGATTTTTTTAGGTGGTAATCAGCCTAAAAAAGGAGGCACTTTACTAATTAAACATTTGGAGGAAACATTTTCAGATAATTTGCAAAATATTCAAATAATACAGACTGGTTCTAATTTAAATGAAGAAAATAAGCTTTCTGTAGTTAGATGGATTGAATCTGTCGATTATCTATCATTTATTAGTTGCTGTGATATTGTAATTGCGAATTCTCAATTTAACGAAGGATGGTGTAGAATTTTACACGAAGCAGCATTATTAGATATACCTATTGCGGGTTCTGGTAAAGGAGGAATGGGGGAATTGTTAGAATTAGCAAATGGAAAATCATCATATACAATTGAGGAGTTAAGTCAAATGATTATAAATGAAGGAATTTGTTTTAAACCTAGTAAAACTAAGCTAAAGAAATTAAAAGAAATTTCAGACAATAATTTAGGAACTTGGATTAAGGAGATAACTTCTTAATTATGTATTTATCTCAATGCATTGAATTTTTAATTAAGTTTTTTTAAAATAAATTGTAATATGGATAGTTCCAAAGTTTCAATTATTACTCCATTGTATAATTCCGAAAATTTTATTGCGGAAACAATTCAATCAGTAATAGCCCAGACGTATACTAACTGGGAAATGTTAATTGTTGATGACTGCTCAACAGATAATTCTAAATCTATAATAGAAGGATTTCTTAAACTAGATGATAGAATAAAATATTTTACGACAAATTCTCCATCAGGTTCACCAACTATTCCTAGAAATATTGGTATAGAGAAGGCTACCGGAAGATTTATTGCTTTTTTGGATAGTGACGATTTATGGAATTCAGATAAACTCCAATTGCAAATACCATTATTTGATGATGAAAAGGTAGGTATTGTTTATTCAAATTATGAAAAAATAAATGAAGATGGAGAATCTAATGAAAGATTTATTGTCGCACCAAATCAAGTTAATTATAGAAACTTACTGAAAGGCAATGTGATTGCTTGTTTAACGGCAGTTTTTGATAGTACAAAATTGAACAAAGTGTATTTTACAAAACAAGGACATGAGGATTATGCTTTTTGGTTGAGCATTCTAAAAAGAGGATTTATTGCAAAAAATGTAAATTTTTTTTTAGCTAAATACCGTGTTCGAAAATCCTCAGTCTCGTCAAATAAGTTTAAAGTAATAAAATGGTATTATAAGATTTATAGACAAAACGAAGGGTTATCTGTATGGTTATCTTTCTATTATGTAAGTATTGCATTATTTAGATCATTTTTTAAATATGTTAAATAATTAAGAATATATATAAAATAAAATAAAAGTGAAAATTTTACTTACAGGTGCTACTGGATTTCTTGGGAAAATTATTTCTGATGAACTTAGCAGGGAGCATGAAATCATCAAGTTGTCTAGGAAATCGGTAGATTATAATGTCTCACTAGATAAAGAAACAGTTGATTTTAGTGAATCTTTTGATATTGTAATTCATTCTGCGGGAAAAGCACATTTTTCTCCTAAAAAAGAAAGTGAAAAGAAAGTTTTTTATGATGTAAATGTTGTTGGCACAGAAAACTTACTAAAAAGTCTAGAAAGAATAGAGACACCTAAGCAATTTGTTTTTATTAGTTCTGTTTCTGTATATGGACAAGATACCGGTACAAAGATAAATGAGGATTATCCTTTAAATGCTAGTGATCCTTATGGATTGAGTAAAATTAAAGCTGAAAAAGTTGTAATGGAGTGGTGCATGGAAAATAAAGTAGTATGTACAATTTTAAGATTACCATTACTGGTAGGTAAGAACCCCCCAGGCAACTTAGGAGCAATGTTAAAAGCTATTGAGAAAGGTTATTATTTTAATATTGATGGTGGTAAAGCAAGAAAAAGTATGATTTTGGCTAAAGATGTAGCTTCTTTTATCTCATTAAGTTATAAAATAGGGGGTATTTATAATCTTACTGATGGAATACATCCCAGCTTTGCTGAATTAAGTGTGGCGATTTTAGAAAAGAAATTTTTTAGCTTACCTTTAAAACTTGGTAAATATATTAGTATAGTTGGTGATTATTTAGGCTCTAAGGCACCTCTTAATTCGAGTAAATTTAAAAAAATAACATCTGATTTAACTTTTGATGATTCTAAAGCAAGAGCTATTGTAAGATGGAAATCAGAGGCAGTTTTAAGTTATCTTAGGAAGGAAAAAATATCTTAAGTAAACATAATTAAATTTAAAATATGGAATATATCATACTTGGCACTCTTCTTACGATTATTATGGTGCTTTATTTTAAAGTAGCAGATCGTTATAATATTATTGATAAGCCAAATCAAAGAAGCTCGCATAGCGAAATAACATTAAGGGGAGGGGGAATAATTTTTTGGGTTTCTTCTTTGCTTTATTTTATATTACATCATCAAAATTATTATTTTTTCTTTACAGGAATAACTTTGGTAAGTGTAATAAGTTTTTGGGATGATATCCAAAATTTATCGAATAAAATCAGAGTTTCAATTCATTTTATTGCTATTACATTGATGTTTTATGATTTGGGATTGTTTACTTTAGTTCCGTTTTGGCAAATTATAATTGCATACATTCTGGCCATTGGATTAATTAATGCCTATAATTTTATGGATGGTATTAATGGTATTACAGGATTATATACCTTAGTAGTTATGGGAGCGTTGTTATATGTAAATACATTTGTCCAATTATTTACAGATAGTGGTCTAATTAAATATGCAATGATGGCAAGTTTGATTTTTCTATTTTTTAATTTTAGAAAAAAGGCCAAATGTTTTGCAGGAGATATCGGAAGTATTGCTATAGCATTTTGGATAATTTATTTGGTGTTAAAGCTTGTTTTGATGACAAATTCTCTTATATGGCTTTTATTTTTATCTGTTTACGGAGTTGATGCCATTTGTACTATTATGCATCGATTATATTTAAAAGAAAACATTTTTGAGGCTCACAGGCTACATTTATACCAAGTTTTGAGTAATGAATATAAAATAGAGCACAGATTAGTTTCTTTGTTTTATGCTATTACGCAAATACTAATTTGCATTATAGTGATTATATTATATCAAAAAATAGTAGATTCAGTATTGTTTGCAATTGTTATTATACCTTTACTTATTGTCTATAGTTTGAAATTTTATTTGTTGAACAAAAGCAATTTAAAATTAAATACATGATTCCTAAAATAATTCAAGGAGGGGATTTTTCAGATCATCGAGGAACAATTTCATATGTCAATGATTTTAGCTTTGCCAATATCGAGAGATTTTACGTCATTAGTAATTCTGATGAAAATCCTGTTCGTGCATGGCAAGGACATAAATTAGATGCGAAAAATTTTTATTGTTTAAGTGGATCTTTTAAGATTCATTTTGTGAAAATTGATAATTGGGAAAGTCCTTCAAGAGATTTAAGTGTTGAATCAGTATTAGTATCTGAGTTTGATAGTAAAGTTGTTCATATTCCAGCAGGTTACGCTAATGCCATCGAGTCTTTAGAAAGTAATTCAAAATTAATTTCGTTTTCAACGTTACCATTAATACATGTTGCTGATGATGATGTACGGTATGACTTTGATTATTGGAAGATTTAAATATAGATAAATATTTTTTAAGTAATCACAAAATTTTAGATTTGAGTGTAAGAGTATTAGATTAACAAGGGAGATTTAAATATTTGAGAGTAAAATAAAAAGATGAAAGTTAAAGAAACGTCTATAAAAGATTTGATAATTATTGAACCAATAGTTTTTGGGGACGAAAGAGGTTATTTTTTTGAGGCCTATAGTAAAACTAAATTTGAAGATTTAGGAATTGATATTGAGTTTGTTCAAGACAATCAGTCTTTTTCTAAGAAAGGAACTTTAAGAGGTTTGCATTATCAAAATCCACCATTTGCACAAACAAAACTGGTGCGCGTCTTAGAGGGTGAAATTATTGATGTAGCAGTTGATTTAAGAAGAAATTCACCTACATTTGGTAATGTATTCAGTGTTTTATTATCTGGACAAAATAAAAAGCAATTATTAGTACCGCAGGGTTTTGCTCATGGTTTTTCTGTTATTAGCGAAACGGCATCCGTGATGTATAAATGTGATCAATTTTATAATAAGGATTCTGAAGGTGGAATTAAATATGATGATCCTTCGTTGAATATTGATTGGGGACTGGATTTAAAAGAAGCAATAGTTTCTGAAAAAGATCAAATACTTCCTTTTATAGATAATTGTAATAGCTTGTTTTAATGAAAAAAATATTAGTAACAGGCGCAAACGGACAATTAGGATCAGAACTTTCCGTTTTATCTTCTGTATATCCTCAATATGATTGGATTTTCGCAGATAGAAGTATGGTTACTCTGAATGATTTAGAATTGCTTCAAGATCAATTAAGATCAATTGATCCAGATGTTGTATTAAATTGTGCTGCTTACACGGCGGTTGATAAAGCTGAAACTGAAAAGGAAGTCGCTTTTACTGTAAATCATTTGGCTGTTGAAGCAATCGCAAAATATACAGCAAAAAAAAGAGTAAAATTAATTCATATATCTACGGATTATGTTTTTGACGGGGCTTCATCAAAAGCTTTGAAAGAAGATGCTGAAACCAATCCGATTAATGTATATGGAGCCAGTAAAAGGGCGGGTGAAGTAGCCTGTTTAAAGAAAAATCCAAATTCAATAATTATAAGAACTTCTTGGGTTTATAGTAAGTTCGGGAATAATTTTGTTAAAACTATGCAACGCTTGATGCAGGAAAGAGATGAGATCAATGTTGTAAATGATCAAGTAGGTTCTCCAACGTATGCCGCTGACCTAGCCCATGCAATGATTGAAATCTTAGAATCTTCCGATTGGATCCCTGGGATTTATAATTATTCAAACGAAGGTGAAATAAGTTGGTACGAATTTGCATTGGCTATAAAAGAATATGGATCGTACGACTGTAATGTGGTAGGAATTCCTTCGATTTCGTATCCAACGGTTGCCAAACGTCCAGAGTTTTCATTGTTGGATAAAAGAAAAATTAAAAAAAATTACAGTTTAGATATTCGCAATTATAAAGAAAGTTTAAAAGAGATGTTTTTGTGAAATTTTTGATAATTTTAAGTTTGAAGTACAGAAGTTTCAATAATAGTTCGGATTATAAGTCCTAATATTAAAATAAATGAAAGGAATAATTTTAGCAGGAGGTTCCGGTACCCGTTTACATCCCTTAACTCTGGCCATGAGTAAACAAATGATGCCAGTTTATGATAAGCCAATGATTTATTATCCATTGTCTACATTGATGATGGCTGGGATAAATGAAATACTCATTATTTCAACACCTCATGACTTACCAAATTTTAAAAAGCTTTTCGGTGATGGCACTAAGTTAGGTTGTAAATTCAGTTATGCGGAACAGGCCATTCCCAATGGATTGGCACAAGCTTTTGTAATTGGGGAGGAATTTATTGGAAATGACGATGTGGCTTTAATATTGGGAGATAACATATTTTTCGGATCTAATATGCAAGAGCTTTTAAAATCAAATACAAAACCTGAAGGAGGTATTGTTTTTGCTTACCATGTTTCCGATCCTCAACGATATGGCGTGGTTGAATTTGATGAGAATTTAAAAGCGATTTCTATTGAGGAAAAACCAGAGGAGCCAAAATCAAATTATGCAGTACCAGGATTGTATTTTTATGATAATTCGGTTGTCGAGATAGCAAAAAATATTAAACCAAGTGCACGTGGAGAGTACGAAATTACGGATGTTAATAAGGTGTATTTAGAAAAAAAAGCTCTAAAAGTTGGTATTTTAAGTAGAGGAACAGCTTGGTTAGATACAGGAACATTTAATAGTCTGATGCAGGCAGGTCAATTTGTTCAGGTGCTGGAAGAAAGGCAAGGTTTAAAGGTTGGTTGTATCGAGGAGATAGCGTGGAGACAAGGATTTATAAATGACGTTCAACTCGAAGAACTTGCATTACCATTAGTGAAATCCGGATATGGATCCTATTTGATAGAATTTTTAAAACAAAAAAGAAAAGGTGTTAAAATTTAATTTATAGCTTTAAATAATTTATTAAACCTTTAATTTGTATTTTTGTGAGGCATATAAAGCTTACAAAAATTAAACTGAACAAAATTGAATACAGACAAACAAACCAAAATAACCTCTTTATTGCTTAATTCTTTTTCACCAAGGAATTTGAAGGCAAGCATTAATAATCTTAGCTATTTGCCGAGATGGATCATTATTGCCATAGATATACTGGTCCTCATTTTTTCGTTTTCATTTACCTATATGTTATTTGAAGGAACTGCATTAGGCTATATTATTACTTCACATGACTTTTATTTTGTTGCTAGTTTAATTATAGCCAACATCTTTTTCTTTTGGTTGTTTAGAACCTATTCGGGGATTATTCGACATTCATCGTATATTGATGCAATTAAGCTCTTGTTTTCTCAAATGTCTGTTTTGGTGTTTTTTTTATTTTTCAATTTAGTTTTTGAATTGTATACTGGACATAAGGCATTCTTGAATACGGCACTTTTTATTAATTTAGTATTGTCATTTTGTGGTTTGTTTTTATATCGTGTAATTGTAAAGCAAACCTTTGAATTGTATTTTGCAGAGAAAACAAATACAAAGTTAATTCGAACAGTGATTTATGGGACAGATGCCAATGCTATTTCTGTAGCTAACGCATTGAAATTTGAAACTCCTTCTCGCTTTAAAATTGTTGGGTTTGTAGATAAGAACAATCAAAATGCGTCTAAGCGAATGTTAGATTTGCCAATTTTGATTTTAAGAAAAAAATTACCTGCTTTGATGCGTTCTGTTGCGGCAGAAGGTGTAATTATAGCCGATAAGAGTTTGTCTAAAGAAGAACAATTGATTATAGTGGATCAATGTTTAGAATTCAATTATAGAGTCTATACAGTTCCGCTAATTTCGGATTGGGAAAATCAAAAAGAAATTTCTCAAAAAGTAAAGAATATTCAGATTGAGGATTTATTAGAAAGGAAACCGATAGTATTAGATAGCAAATCTATTTCGAAACAATTAAAAGATAAAACGATTCTAATTACAGGTGCTGCCGGATCTATAGGTAGCGAAATCGTGCGTCAGGTACTTGGGTTTAAACCCAAAATGGTGATTATTTTAGATCATGCGGAGACTCCTCTTCATAACTTATGTTTGGAAACTGCAGCTATGGATTCGCAAACAAAAATTGTTGCAGTGGTTGCTGATGTAAGGAGTAAGAAAGCTTTAGAGAAAACGTTTAAAAATTACAATCCGCATGTTGTTTTTCATGCTGCGGCTTATAAGCACGTTCCTTTGATGGAAGAAAATCCTTCTCAGGCCATTCAGACCAATATTAAAGGGACTAAAAATTTAGCTGATTTAGCGTGTAAGTATCATGTAAAGAAATTTGTGATGGTTTCAACGGACAAAGCCGTTAATCCGAGTAATGTCATGGGAGCCAGCAAACGTATTGCTGAGAAATATGTACAGTCTTTATTTTTGAAAAATAAAAGTGAAAATATTCCTGGTGTTACTAAGTTTATTACCACACGTTTTGGAAATGTCTTAGGATCTAACGGATCAGTAGTGCCTTTGTTTACTAAACAAATTGCTGAAGGTGGACCACTTACGATTACGCATCCAGATATTATTCGTTATTTTATGACGATTCCTGAGGCTTGCCAGTTGGTTTTGGAAGCTGGAGCAATGGGTAATGGAGGTGAGATTTATATCTTTGATATGGGTAAGCCAGTTAAAATTATTGATTTGGCTAGAAAAATGATCAAGCTTGCTGGTTTTATTCCGGATAAGGAGATCATGATAAAAATTGTTGGGTTAAGGCCTGGTGAGAAATTATACGAAGAATTATTAAACGATACTTCTAAAACGTTGCCGACCTATCATGAAAAAATCATGATCGCTCAAGAGATACAGGATGAGTACGAAAATTTGCATACAGATGTAGAGGAGCTTATTGGTATTGCTGATTTTTATGACAACGAAGATATAGTGACCAAAATGAAAAAAATTGTTCCCGAGTTTAAAAGTATGAATTCTACTTTTGAAGTTCTGGATAAGTAATGTTTTACTAGTAAATAAGGTGAATTTTAATTCATAATAGATATTCAAAAAGGTGTTTTTTTTAAAACGCCTTTTTTGCATTTTATATAATTAGCATAAGTGAAAAAATCCTGTTAATTTGAGGATTTGAGTAGATTTGATGGTGTTAAATAGCGAAATGAGATCTTGGGCTGCGTAGATGTTTATTCAAGTCTTGAGTGTTACTGATTGCTTTTAGGAGTTGTATTGGTGTTTACTAGAGGTTGAAAGATTATAAGAATGCAACTTGTTGCAATATTTAAAATAATAAAATAAGTATGTTTTTTAATTCTTTAGCGTTTGCTATTTTTTTACCAATTGTTTTCTTTTTGTATTGGTTTGTCTTTAATAAAAACAAAAGCACGCAGAATGCTTTGTTAATTATTGCCAGTTATTACTTTTATTCTTGTTGGGATTGGAGATTTCTATTTTTATTAGTGTTCTCTACTTTTCTAGATTATTATACGGGTATTCAAATTGAAAAAAGTAAATCAGAAAAAAGTCGTAAGTTTTGGTTTTGGCTGAGTATATTAGTGAATTTAGGTTTCTTAGGGATTTTTAAGTATTATAACTTTTTTGCTGCTTCGTTCGCTGAATTACTGACATCAGTTGGACTTAAAGCAAGTCCAATTTTACTTAATGTCATTCTTCCTGTAGGTATCTCTTTTTATACTTTTCATGGATTATCTTATGTGATTGATATTTACTATAAACGAATCAAAGCAGAATATAACTTTGTGGATTATTCGTTATTTGTGAGCTATTTTCCACTTTTAGTAGCGGGTCCTATCGAGAGAGCTACTCATTTATTGCCACAAGTAAAAGTAAAGCGTGAGTTCAACTTTCAGATGGCCAAAGAAGGGGTGTGTCAAATCATTTGGGGACTGGTCAAAAAAGTGGTTATCGCAGATACTTGTGCTACTTATGCCAATGCTATTTTTGATAATTATACTTCGATGAATTCGTTCTCTCTTATATTGGGAGCAGTGTATTTTGCGTTTCAGATTTATGGGGACTTTTCAGGATATTCCGATATCGCATTGGGGGTTTCGAAGTTGTTTGGTTTAGACTTGTTACGCAACTTCAATTATCCTTATTTCTCAAGAGACATCGCTGAGTTTTGGCGTCGTTGGCATATTTCACTTTCTTCGTGGTTTAGGGA
This sequence comes from Flavobacterium sp. OHVDL-2026-0007, assembly GCF_059882335.1. NCBI lineage: Bacteria > Pseudomonadati > Bacteroidota > Flavobacteriia > Flavobacteriales > Flavobacteriaceae > Flavobacterium > Flavobacterium sp. OHVDL-2026-0007. The sequence goes on along the minus strand of NZ_CM187612.1, from coordinate 2,711,738 downwards.
TTACTTATACATTCCATTAGGGGGAAGTAAGGGAGGTCTTGGGATGAAAATCAGAAACACCTTTATCATCTTTGTTGTAAGTGGTTTTTGGCATGGTGCCAATTGGACTTATGTCGTCTGGGGATTTATTAATGCGGTGTACTTTCTGCCGTTGCTTTTAAAAAGTAGCAACCGAAATAATATGGATGCGATTGTTTTAAGATGGGACTTAGGCTCTGTTAAGGTAATGATGAGTATACTGTATACTTTCTTATTGACTTGTGTGGCTTGGGTGTTTTTTAGAGCCAGAACCATAGCAGACGCTGTAGCCTATTTAAAGCGTGTAATTACGGATCGTAATTTTGCTTGGCAGTATTTAGATAACGAACGTTATAACTATGAGTTATTACTTTTGATTGGCGTCTTTGTAGTGATCGAATGGAATAATCGTACTAAAGTAGAGCCACTATCCGGAAAACAAAATCTATTGCGCTTGGGTCTTGCTGTAATGGCGATATTGGCTTTCGGAACCTTTTCAGATTATAAAGAATTTATATATTTTCAGTTTTAATGAAGAATTTTTTAATTTATACAGCCAAGATTATCGTTGTATTGGTGTTAATCGCTATTGCATTAGATGGACTGTATACGATGGTTTTTATGCAATCTAAGAATAGAGGGAAGATAGAGACAGTAGTTAATGCTAAGCCACAGAAGTTGGATGTGGTGATATTGGGCTCGTCTAGAGCGAATAACCATTTTGTGTCTCAGATGTTCGAGGATAAAGGCTTGAAAACATTTAACTATGGTATGAGTGGAGGACATTTATTTGAGGCCTCTTTAATGCTTAAATTAATGGTAGAAAGAAAGTATGTAATCAAGAATGTAATTCTGGAAGCAGATTTGAATCTTTCTAATGATCAGGAAGCAGAAGGTATCTCAGCCAAGTTTCTGCCTTACATCTATAATTCAGAAGTGATCAAAGAACATTTCTCTCATGAAGACAATTTTACTGCCTTGTACTATATTCCGTTTTACAGATACATCAAATATGAGACTAAGATTGGTTTTAGGGAGGTGTATAAAGTGGCACTGGGAGAGAAAACCAATGCCCTGGATAATTTAGGCTACTATCCACTGGTGAAACATAAAAATGGCAATATGAAAAACAATATTGTCAATCTTAATCCATTGTCTCACAATAAGTATTACGAGGAAATTAAAAGTATCTGTAAAGCCAATAATATTAATTTTATCGCGGTAATGACGCCTATGTGTGAAAATGTAGTAGGTATGAATTATTTTGATAAAGTAAAAAAAGCGTATCCAGAAATTCATAACTACGAAAACGTAGTGATTGAAAATAACTATTTTGCCTCTTGTGGTCACATGAATGATGCTGGTGCAAGAATTTTTACCGCTCGAATATTAAAAGACTTTTTTAATAAATAAGAGCACAATTGAAATTGGTTGCGATATAATAGTATCACAAAAGCCATTTGATTATAAGCAAGGCAAAATCTCGTTACATTTCTGTAGTAGGGCTTTGTATATTTATAATCAGATGGCTTTTTTTCGTTAGTCTATATCTCCTCTGTCTTGTACGTGCAGTGAAGAGCGGTGAATTAAAAAATCGAATATAAGGTGTTACTGCGTTTAAATAGATTGTTGCTGTGTTAGTTGATCAACAATAGCGTTAGATAATAATTGGGATTGGTTTTTTATTACGAATAGCCACTCGAACTAAAACAACGCCAGTTGTAAGGATCATTGGTAAGACAATAAGGAAATGCGCTTTGTTGATCATGAAGAGCGAATACACTACTAAAAACAGTAAATGTATTACGGCTAATCTATAGGTCCATACTTTGTTTTTTGCTAGAGATAAAAGAACTAGTATCAGTAATAGCGGACTGAATAAAAGTACATTGTAGTTCATGGCCAGTTCAAGGTGGGAAGAATAAAAACCTACAGTAACAAAAAAGATCCCCATTAAGGAAAGTATTAGTAGATATGTTTTGTCTATGGCTCGTTTACTTAATAAGATGATCAATAGCAGTAAGGCAATATACGTATAGCAATTGTTCCACCACGAGGTTGGTGTCTCTTTTTTAAAGTTTAGGAGTATTTTGCTTTTGGCCACTAAAGGCTTATTTTGAAAGCTAGTTTTCTCTACACTATTCTTTAATTCAAAAGGCAAGAATATTTTAGTAGCCAATTGATCGACCTTTGTTCCGAATATAATACTGGTACCTAACTGTTCGTAAAAATGCCCATTAAAATAAGGGAACAAAACGGCACGGTATGTTTGGTCTGTGTCTCCTTTTTTTACAATCACCTCTCCATTAAGACTTTTATTGATGATGTCAACGACCATCGAAGTACAGTTCTTGTCTATGAATTTATAGGTGTAATAACGATCTTCTGATAGTAAGGTATGGTTTAGGTTGTCAAAAAGTTTTTGTTTGACTTCCTGTGGAACAATTAATTCTTGTTCAAATACACTTCTTTTTTCATAAGAATAATCACTAATGAAATTAGTGTATGGGTGTGCAACTACAAAATACTGTAAATCTCCTTTTGCAAACTTCGCAACAAAATTAGGGGTTGTAAAATCAAAAGCGCCATAATTATATACTAGGTCAATACTGTTAGCAGGATCTGCAACCCGAATAGCGGTATGACCAAAATAGGAATAGGTCTCATTACCAAGACCGCAGGTGATGATGCTTACTTTGGCATCTTTGGATAAAGGAATACTCTGTGCAAAACCAATATGTAAACTTAGTAGTAATAGTAAATTAAAAAGTGTTTTTTTGAAATTGACATTTTTCATATTTAAAAATTTAAGAAGTTTAATGGTTTATGAATGCGGAGTTAAAGATACCTAAATCTACTTTGAAAGAGAAAATATTTGCTTATAAAGTAGTATTATGATGACTTAAATCTGTTTTTGACTACTCTATTTATGGTCTGCGTTGGGGAATTCAAATTGATGGTGAGTAAAGAAGATATTCGGATGAATCTGGGGATAAAGCAAGAAAGTATGAGAATTGCTCAGGCTAAACATTAATGCAGGTTTACTAAGTAGAGGATTTTTTTCAGATCGGTGTTCTGAACTTTCAGTATAACACCTGAGATAGACTATTTCATGCTATCTCTTCAGATCAATACTTGGATTGGTAAACTCAATAAATCTTCTAACTCAAATCCTCTTAGTTTTTACTTATGCACGCCAATAGCTAAAAGTGACTAATTTGATTCTGGCTTTATCATAAAATGTTTGTTGACTAATACCTATTTGTTTCCAAGCTTCTACTTGAGACAACAGATATTCTTTTTTGGCGATCTTATTATTCTTTTGGACAAAACCACTATCTTACATCAGCTTATGAAATATGTGCTAGCTTAGGTGGATACTTTTTTTTAGTAATCAAATTTTCGAGTCTTTATGTTTATAACATTTCAGCTAATTTCACAATTAACCAGCCCAAAGGAATAAAAACAAATTGTCCCAAAATAGTCCCAAAAACACGTGCAATTACAACAAAAGTTAGGTGTCTTCTAAAAAAAGATTCAGTTACAGAACCATCGATCACTCTATCGGTTAATGTAGCATGATATGGTTCAATGAATAACATCATACCTATCGAACCTAAACTAACTGCAACGCCACTCATTGACAATGATGTAGTTCTTAAATCTGGATTTAGATAGCCAGCATATAAGCATGACAATACACTTATAGTGATAAAAGAGTAGACCACTACATTTAGTAATACTAATTCTATGTATATATCTTTAAATTTATTTAATCGATCAAAATTAGATCTCTTTGGTATTGTACAACTATTTTTAAAATGAATAACTGTAGATAAACTAAAAGATTTTATTACTACAACAAAAACGGAGCGATTATTATATAATGCATTTACGCCTTTTTCCATAAATCTGTGAATTGTTGGAATAAATAAACCTCCCAAAACACTTCCGATTGTGGCAGAAAATATAATATATCTAAAGATTGAAAGATCTGGTGAACCTCCAAGATTGATATTATTTTCGATCGTTTTTGTTAATAAGGGAGCTTGTATTGTATTTGAAAATTGCGATACTATTATTATTATATTAAAAATAGAAGCAGAAGAAGCAATTCTTCTAGTCCTTGTTCCAACGATCTTGGCTGATAAACTAACAATGCCTATAAAATGAATTATCAAAGTAAGTATGCAAACTATTAAAATATTGACAGTCATATTATTTTTTGTAATTATTATTTTATATTATCAAAAGAAGTTTGGTATTACTTTTTAAAACAATATTTTAGAAGAGTATACAGTTTGGGACACCTTGATTTTAAACGAAATATAGTTAATATTACTATTGTAGACTTATATATAAATATGTGTTGCAAAAATGAAGAATTATATTTCCCTCTTATTTGGTTTTTAAAATCTATTATCACAGTTGAATATGTTTTTTCCAATTGAGAAACAGCTAAAAGAAAATCAGACTCTTTAATAATATATTCAGAAATTTTAATTGTATCGCAAGAATCATATTTATTAATCTCTGCAATGAGGTTATTTTTTGTCGGGACATTTGTCATAAGTTTCATGCCAAAATTAAAATCTCTAAAATGTTTCATATTAGAGCTCGTAACCATACCTCCTAATCCTCTATAATCACAAACAATTACAGATGCACCTGTTGCTATAGCTTCTATTGCAGCTTTCGCTTTTGCAAACACCAAATCATATTTATGAAGTATTTTTTCAGGCTGCAGGCAAATATTACCACTTGAATAACCTATTATTTCAACTTCAACTCCAAGCTCTTTACAAGCCTCTTTTATTTGAGGATAAATATTATTCTCATTCAAATAATTAGAGAAAACTAATGCTTTTTTTGGGTGTTTATTAATTTGTTCTTTCAAACGAAATCGATCTGTATTCACCCAATTATAAACAATTTCTACATCTTCTTCTTTAAAATTATTCTCTAAACAATATCGTTCTTTGCAATTATAATCAACAGCGACATACCTAAGAATGTTTTTATGGTGATATGGATGATCGAATTTAGATGTTCTATCATGAATAAAATAAACTACAGGAGTAAATTTAAAAAAACTTATTGCTTTAAGTGAAGTAATATTGTGATGTGCATGAATAACATCAGGGATTAGTTTTAATTTTTTTAAATTAGATGTAACGTTAATTCCTTTTTCAATCAACTCTTGTGATAAATCACCCATTCTCAATGTGAAAATTTCCACGAAGTTACCTCTGTTGATAAGCTCAATTGCTAATTCTTTTACATATGTTTCTGTCCCGGTGTACTCAGCAATGACAATGTTTGTAATTAATACATTCATTTATACTAAATTATTATTAACAGCCAGACACAATTCAGCAATAGGCTTAATGTGTTTTTCAAAAGTTATAACAGTCGAATATGAACCCTCTTTCACTCTTTTCTCTCCAAACTCCTCATAGTAAGGCTTTGAAGTATTCCAATTTGAAATTTGGTTAAGATCTGACACCTTTCCAAATGATTCCCACAAAAAGACTTCTTTCCCATATTTCTTAACAGCTGTTTCAACTTCATACTTTAACTCCGGATAATTCATTGCTGCTTCCATTTTTATATAAAAATCTTCGTCAGAAAGCTTCAAGGATAACCCTCCTGCATTATCATCATTTGAAATGTTATTTGGTGCGGAATCTAATACGAAATCATAATTTAAGATTGCTTTTGAACTATTATCAGAAGATATAGCAGAAAGAATTCCATTGATCAAATACCTGCAAATATCATGTGTTGGATTAAATCCTTCCAAAGCATCTCCTACAATTACGTCATAATTTTTTGTAATGATGATATCCTTAAGACTATTCATATAAAACGAGATTTTAGATAAATCTTGTTCTAAAACTATATTATAAAGTTCTTTATCTGTAAATACTTTTATAGAATCTTGAAATTTCGCACCTATCGAATCTAGTAATTTTATAGATTGATGAATTCTTGATGAATTACTTGAGCCAGAGCCATCAGTTAAAATAAATACATCTGGTTTGTATTTTCTTATATAGGTATATGCTCGGAGTTCATGCCCAGGATGACCAATTATTAATGCTGTCTTTGTTTTCATTTTCTTTTGCAAATTCTTAAATCAATGATTTAATTTTTAGTGCAAGATAATAATTATAGAATAATTTTAAGATTTTTAACAAAATACCAGAATAACTTCTTTTGTAAACGCCCGAGCACTTGATGGATTTTAAAAATGGTATCTTCTGGAGAGTATACTCCTTTTTTTTTAATAATTTTTTATCTGATATGGAGAAGTGTAGCTTTGTAAAACCTTCAAGCAGAGATCTTTTATTTGTAATTTTCTTATTTTTAAAGAAAAAACAATAATATAAATAGGGGCTAGTGCCTTATTTTTATTTGGGTTTCCAGACTTTGCATTTTACAATTGACCATCAAAATTCAATGAGGATTGTTTTTTGTGTGTTTTACTTCTAAATTAGCTCCTACTTTTTTTGAAGACCAATAGAGTATGAGATGTGACTTACTGATGATTAGTAAGAGAAATAAGTGATCTGACAACCGCTAATATTGCTACCTATAACCTCTAGAACTTGGTGATGGGACACTTAAAAAAGAAGGCTTTGAACTACTATAAATGCCTAATAAATTTTTTAATAGGAGTAAAAACAATTTGAATTAATGAGAAAAATGAAAGAGAATGAAAAGAGAAAATTCAAACAGAACACGCAGTATTCACCTGCGTCTGACAGAACAAGAATATGAGCAAATAGATAGGAGATGGGAGGCAAGTACATGTCGAAATCGAGGCGAGTACATTCGTAAACTAATATTCAATAAACCCATTGTTACCTTGTATCGCAATCAATCTTTGGATGATTTAATGGAAGAAAATATTGTTTTGTCAGGAGAGCTTAGTGCCATTGGAAAGAATATCCATCAAATTGCTAGGAAGATGGATTCACTGAATGACCTTCCGGAATTGAAGCAACAACTGTATTTGCTTGAAAAGGATAAAACAAAGTTTTTTGAAAAAATGGAGGAAATTAGCAGTCATACTCAAAAAATAGCAGAGCAATGGTTGCAATTATAAAAACTAGTAGTTTGATACAGGATGTCTTGAGTTACAACGAGAACAAAATTAAGGAGGGCGGTGCTGAATGTGTAAATGCAGTTAATTACCCTCTAGCGTTAGAGAAATTGAGCTTTGCTTCAAAGCTAAACCGTTTTTTGAACCTAGCCAAACTTAATGAGAATGCCAAACGGAATAGTGTTCATATTTCTTTGAATTTTCATTCGTCAGAAAATCACTCTAGAGAAAAGCTAAACGACATAGCCCAAACTTATATGGAAAAAATAGGTTTTGGTAAACAACCCTATTTGGTGTATCAGCACTACGATGCGGGGCATCCTCACTTGCATTTAGTGTCCATTACTATTCAACGGGATGGTACTCCGATTGCTTTGCATCTTTTAGCCCCTCGAAAATCAGAACCTGCACGAAAAGAAATAGAAGAGCAATTTGCATTGGTGAAAGCTCAAAGAGTAAAAAATAAAGAAGATTTATCTTTAGAACCCATGTCGGTAGGTAGAATCCAATACGGAAAAATGGGATCAAAAAAAGCCATCAATAATGTACTAAGTAAGGTAGTAAAGGAATATAAATTTTCAAGTCTTTCTGAACTCAATGCCGTACTAAAACAATATAATGTAGTAGCGGATCCAGGAAAAGAAGGGTCCAAAATTTTTCAAACCAAAGGCTTGCTCTATCATATTTTAGATAAAATGGGTAAACCAATTGGTGTTCCGATTAAAGCCAGTAGTTTTTATTTTAAACCCACTTTGAACTTTTTAGAGCAAAAATTTAAGGAGAATGAAATTCGAAGTCTATCAGATAAGTCACGAGTTAAAAACACCATTGACAGGACATTGTTTAAAAAGGGATTGTCAATTAAAGATTTCATAAAAGTGTTAAGCAAGGAGGGGATTAATGTTGTTTTGAGAACAAGTGCGAACGGTTTCATTAATGATATTGTCTATGTAGATTATAAAACAAAAAATGTATTTAGTGGTAGCAGTTTGGGTGAACAATACAGTGGTTTAGGTATTCAGGAACGATGTGGTTTGCTACTAAATGTAGCTAAAACAGCGTCACAAGCGTACAAATTAGATATCCACTCTAGTTCCGATTTAGAAACAACTAGAGACATTGGGAGGGAAATAGAACCAGTTCAGATCTATCCTCAAGGTGAATATATCATAAATCGAGTAAGGGAAGCCGAAGAATCTATTGGATACCGGCCTGATCAAGAAAAAAGTAAAAGGAAGAACCGATTAAAAAATGGTTTGTAATAGATAGTAGGACTCAATATTCGAATAAATACTATTCTGACTGGGGCCCCTTTACTATAGTAGATTTGATTTTTGAATGATGTGGCTTGTTTTGAGAAGACGATAAGTGAGTTTATTTTCGTACGCTAAATTGAGTCCTAAACGCTGCTATATACCGTGATTTGCCTTGCTCTTCTTAAAAGGTGCCATTTTATTGCGGCTCTTGATCACTATTGCGTAATACGACTGAAGTCAAAAATGAAATCAATAAAAAAACTCTTGCCTAAAGCTTATTTAGCTGCGGTTATTGTACTAAATTTGTTGCTTATCATTTTCAAATATACAAACGATGAATATTAAAAAGCACATTCCTAATTTGATCACATTAATCAATCTTTTCTGTGGTTGTATCGCTATTATTTTTGTTTCTAAAGCTAATTATGAAATGGCGTTTTATATGGTTTGCTTGGGGATCTTTTTTGATTTTTTTGATGGTTTTTTTGCTCGTTTGTTTAAGGTGTCTAGTCCTCTTGGACTGCAATTAGATTCTTTGGCAGATATGGTAACCAGTGGTGTAGTGCCGGGTTATGTGATGTACAGTATGTTTTTGAGTAGTGCTAACCCACAAGATGCATTTGGAACTGATTTTATGCCGTTTTTAGGCTTTATAGTTACTTTAGGGTCTTGTTATCGCTTGGCCAACTTTAATGTGGATACACGTCAAACAGATTCGTTTATTGGTTTGCCAACTCCAGCCAATGCACTTTTTATTTTAAGTTTGCCTTTGGTACTTAAATTCTCAGGTTCTTTTATGGTATTTGAAATTTTAAGTAATCAGTGGGTTTTATTGGCTATTAGTTTGTGTAGTGCTTATGTACTAAATGCTGAAATTCCTTTGTTTTCATTGAAAATCAAAAAAATCAATCTTAAGGATAATGCCTTGCAAATGGTGTTTTTACTGATTTCTTTTGTTTTGTTACTATTGGTTCAGTATATCGCTATTCCTTTGATCATCATTCTTTATGTGTTGTTATCGGTAGTGAATAATGTCTTTTTGAAAAAGTAGTTTGAATTGAATGAAAAGAAAAACAACGACTAGAAGAACGACTTATACACGTAAATCGAAACCGAAACAATCACTTTTTAGTAAAGTGGTTAGGTTTGTCACTTTTGCTTTTTTAGGATTGTTATTTATAGGGACTGTGTATCACTATCGTGATGGACTGGCTTATTATTTAGGTTTTAAATCCAATAAAGTTTTAGAGGAAGACGAGGTTGCTAAACACCTTTCTGATGTTCGTAATATTCAGGTATTAGAAAATCATAAAGGCAAGGTAGTTGGTATTGATGTGTCTGAATTTCAAGGAACGGTTCGTTGGGGTGAGGTAGAAGTTCTAGAAGAAAAGTATCCCGTACAGTTTGTTTTTATAAGGGCGACCGCTGGAAATAACAGAGTGGATCGTCAATTTATGCACAATTGGCTAGGAGCTAAAAAACACAAGATTATACGTGGTGCCTATCATTATTATCGCCCGAATGAAAACTCTATCGAACAAGCCGATCTGTTTATTAAAACGGTACGATTGCAAAAAGGGGATTTACCTCCTGTTTTAGATATCGAAAGATTACCTAAAAATCAATCTTTGGATAGTTTGAAGGTAGGCCTAAAACGTTGGCTAAGTAAAGTGGAAAGACATTATCAAGTGCGTCCGATCATTTATAGTGGTGAGCGTTACTACGATGATTTCCTGAAGGAAGAATTCAGTGAGTACCTCTTTTGGATTGCCAACTATAATTTTTATAGAGAAAAAATGGAAGACGATTGGCTTTTCTGGCAGTTCACCGAAAAAGCCTACTTATCAGGTATAAAAGGCCGTGTTGATGTGAATATTTACAATGGCGATTTACAGCAATTGCAGTTTATTACAGTAGATTAATAGTGAGAATTAGTGTTTTTGTTTAAACAGGGAATTCTGGTTTGTGAGCTTATTTTAGTTGCGTAAGGGTATACATGAAAAACAGAAAAGCAATGGTGATCATAGCCGCTAATTTATTGCCGAAATTGGGGGTGAAACCGACCCATTTCAATCGCTGAGGTACAAACATTCTTTGGTCAGCTTTGTTGAAATAGAATATCCCTAAATACCAGTTTTTGGGATCGTTATGCCAATTGTTGTAGTCTTGCTGAGTAGGTTTCTGTGGAATCATCTTATTTAGTGGCTAATTTCCATTTTTGCTCTTCATAAAGCAGTGAAAAAAGGATAACTGCAGCTGTAGGTTTTCTTAGAATTCAAGTTTCTTTTTACGCAGTTCGAAATTTTGTCCCAAATAAACACGACGCACCATTTCATCTTCTACCAATTCTTCAGGAATACCTGCTTTTAGGATCCCTCCTTCGAACATCAAGTATGTTTTATCGGTAATGGCTAATGTTTCTTGAACGTTGTGATCGGTAATCAAAATCCCGATATTTTTGTTTTTTAATTGTGCTACAATTCGTTGAATGTCTTCAACGGCAACAGGGTCAACTCCAGCAAAAGGTTCATCTAATAAAATGAATTTTGGGTCTGTTGCTAAGGCGCGTGCGATCTCTGTACGACGACGTTCTCCTCCTGATAATAAATCTCCACGGTTGGTACGAATGTGCTCTAAGGAGAATTCTTCGATCAAACTTTCCATCTTGGCGATTTGCTCTTCCTTTGAAAGTTTAGTTAACTGAAGTACGCTTAAGATGTTGTCTTCGATACTCAGTTTTCTAAATACAGAAGCTTCCTGCGCTAGATACCCAATTCCTTGTTGTGCACGTTTGTACATTGGGTAATCCGTAATGTTCAAATCATCCAAATAAATATTTCCAAAATTAGGCTTTACCAATCCTACAATCATGTAAAACGAAGTGGTTTTTCCAGCTCCATTCGGGCCTAAAAGACCTACAATTTCACCTTGATTTACTTCAACGGAAATTCCTTTTACAACGCTACGTCCTTTGTAGGTTTTGATTAAATTATCGGCTCTTAGCTTCATTTGTTTAATTGAATAATGTGAAAATTAGAAAATGAGATAGTTGAAAAACTAAATCATTTCAAATTATTGTATGGATTGACGGCACAAATTAAAAGTAAAATAATCAACCAGTTAAATGAATTAACAAATTATTGCGTTTTTCAATTTAACCTAATGGATTCTTTTTTACCCTTGTTGGCTTATTTTGCTTGTTCTTCTAATGCTTCCCAGAACTCGTAAGCTCTTCTTAAGTGAGGAACGACAATGGTACCACCAACTAAGGTAGCAATGCCCATAGCTTCCATCATTTCTTCTTTAGTAACGCCTTCTTTGTGACTGGTTTCCAGATGGTATTTTACACAATCATCACAACGCAACACTGCTGAAGCCACTAATCCAAGAAGCTCTTTTGTTTTTACATCTAGTGCACCAGCTGCGTAAGCATTGGTGTCAAGATTAAAAATTCGCTTTACAATTTTGTTGTTGTCAGCGAGTAATTTTTCGTTCATTTTAGAACGGTAATCATTGAATTCTTGAATGATATCAGACATTTTCTTTCAATTTATTTTTATACACTACTCTTGAAATCAAGATACTCACTTCATAGATAATCAACATAGGGATCGCTACAATAGTTTGGCTCACTACATCTGGAGGCGTTACAATTGCCGCTACAATCAAAATAATGATCACGGCGTATTTCCAGTATTTTCTTAAGAAGTCAGGAGTGACTAATCCTAATTTGGTCATGAAATAAATGACAATGGGTAGTTCAAAGAACAATCCGCTAGCTAGGATGCTGGTTTTGACCATACTCATATAAGATTCCAAAGTAAATTGATTTTTAACCACATCACTTACTGAGAAAGTGGCTAGGAAATTGACAGACATTGGAATTACGACAAAGTAACCAAATAGAACCCCTAGGAAGAAAAGTAAGGATGAAGTGAAAATAAAAAATTTCGCATTTTTCTTCTCTTTCTCGTATAAGGCAGGGCTAATGAATTTCCAGATCTCCCATAAAATATACGGGAAGCTTAAGATGAAACCAGCTAAAAGACACATCCAAACAAAAATGTTTACCTGGCCTTCCATTTGGGTATTTTGAATAATGAAATTCAGTTCGGTAATGCAAATGCTATCGGCAAACCCTAATTGGTGTGATAGTGAGCAAAACCATTGATAGGTGAAAAAAGTAGGTCTTGTTGGGCCTAAGATTACATCATCAAATAAGTAGTCGCTAATAAAATAAGTGATAAAAGCCATGATCATAATGGCCACTGTACTTCTAACTAATAACCATCTCAATTCTTCGAGATGATCTAAAAACGACATTTCGTTTAAATTTTTTTTTGCCATTATACGATTCCTTCTTTTAAAATGTCATGTAAATGTAAAACGCCTCTATACTCACCATGGTCAGAAACGATTAATTGTGTGATTGAAAAGTCTTCTAAAATATTCAAGGCATCTACAGCCATGGTTTCAGAAGAGACTAGTTTTGGGTTTTTAGTCATAATATCTCTTGCAGTCAAGTCGGCGATAGAATCTCTGTCGTTCAACATTCTTCTAATGTCACCATCGGTAATAATTCCGATAATTTTGCCTTCTTCGATAACAGCGGTTACGCCTAATCTTTTTTCAGAGATTTCAAAAATTGCTTTTTTAACTGAGGCCTCTGGAGTAACCATAGGTTTTAGCGAGTGTTCGATCATGTCTTTCACACGAAGCAATAGTTTTTTTCCTAAGGCTCCACCTGGATGATAAACGGCAAAGTCTTCTGGTTTGAAGTCGCGCATTTCCATTAGACAAACCGCTAATGCATCACCCATCACCAATTGAGCAGTGGTGCTATTAGTTGGTGCTAGATTAATTGGGCAGGCTTCCATTTCTACTGTAGTGTTCAAGACATAGTCTGAACCTTTGGCTAAAAAGGAAGTAATATTTCCTGTCATTCCAATTAAAATGTTTCCAAAACGTTTCAATAAGGGAACTAAAACTTTTATTTCAGGGCTATTTCCGCTTTTGGAAATGCAGATTATGATGTCTTCTTTTTGGACCATCCCTAAGTCACCATGAATGGCTTCTGAGGCATGTAGGAACATAGAAGGAGTCCCTGTTGAGTTAAAAGTAGCGACCATTTTCTGAGCAATGATGGCGCTTTTTCCGATCCCTGTAACGATCAGACGACCTTTAGTTTCGTATATGCGTTGGGTTGCTTGGTAGAAATTTTCATCAAGAAAATCAATTAACTTTGTAATTGCTTCACTCTCAGAGAGTATTGTTTTTTTGGCGATAGCCAATATATTTTCTTTTGTGATCAAATCAGAATATTTAAAATTTGTATGTATAAAAGAAAGTTGTATCTTTATGTGTTGCAAATTTATACAAAATACCATTAATATAAAGAATGAATTCAAACGAAATTGAAATACACAAGGAATTAAAGAAGTATTTCGGCTTTAGCCAATTTAAGGGCTTGCAGGAGCAAGTCATTACGAGTATCTTAGATAAGAAGAATACTTTCGTAATTATGCCTACCGGTGGTGGAAAGTCTCTTTGTTATCAGTTACCCGCTTTAATTCAAGATGGAACAGCGATAGTTGTTTCTCCTCTGATTGCTTTGATGAAAAATCAAGTTGATGCTATTAGGAGTCTTTCTTCAGAAAACGGAATTGCGCATGTGCTCAATTCGTCTCTTACCAAAACAGAAATTACGCAGGTTAAAAAAGATATTACTTCTGGTTTGACTAAATTACTGTATGTGGCTCCGGAATCACTAACCAAAGAAGAGTATGTCGCTTTTTTGCAAAGTGTTCCTATTTCGTTTGTGGCTATCGATGAAGCACATTGTATCTCAGAGTGGGGGCACGACTTTAGGCCCGAATACCGCAATCTGAAAAATATTATCAAACAATTAGGTAAGGTGCCTATTATTGGGCTTACGGCAACTGCAACTCCAAAAGTGCAGGAAGATATCTTAAAAAATCTTGAGATGCCCGATGCGAATACTTTCAAGGCATCTTTTAACAGGCCTAATTTATACTACGAAGTTCGTACGAAAACAAAAAATATAGAATCGGATATTATTCGATTTATCAAACAACACAAAGGCAAGTCAGGAATTATTTATTGCTTAAGCCGTAAAAAAGTAGAGGCTATTGCTGAGGTGTTACAAGTTAATGGGATTAGTGCTGTTCCGTATCACGCAGGATTGGATGCGAAGACCAGAGCCAAGCATCAGGATATGTTTTTGATGGAAGACGTAGATGTAGTGGTAGCGACTATTGCATTTGGAATGGGAATTGACAAGCCGGATGTTCGTTTTGTAATTCACCATGATATTCCAAAATCATTGGAAAGTTATTATCAAGAAACCGGACGCGCAGGACGTGACGGCGGTGAAGGACATTGTTTAGCTTACTACTCGTATAAAGATGTAGAGAAGTTAGAGAAATTCATGTCAGGCAAACCAGTGGCGGAACAAGAAATAGGTTTTGCTTTATTACAAGAAGTAGTGGCTTACGCTGAAACTTCCATGTCTAGAAGAAAGTTTTTACTTCATTATTTTGGTGAAGAGTTCGATGGCGAGACTGGAGAAGGGGCCGATATGGATGATAACGTCCGTAATCCGAAAAAGAAAGTCGAAGCCAAAGAGCAAGTAGTAAAATTATTGGAAATCGTTCGCGATACCAAACATATTTATAAGTCAAAAGAAATTGTGTTTACTTTAATTGGACGCGTCAATGCGGTGATTAAAGCACACAAAACCGATACACAAGCTTATTTTGGATCAGGTGCTGATCATGATGAGAAATATTGGATGGCTTTACTGAGACAAGTTTTAGTAGCAGGTTATCTGTCTAAAGATATTGAAACCTATGGGGTGGTGAAAATCACTAAAGAAGGTTTGAATTTTATTAAAAAGCCAGTTTCGTTTCTGATGTCTGAAGATCATGAATACAACGAATCTGAAGATGAAGCTATCGTTACCGCGTCTAAAACATCTGGAACTGCAGATGAAGTACTAATGGGGATGTTGCGTGAACTACGTAAAAAAGTAGCTAAAAAACTTGGAGTACCTCCTTTTGTGGTTTTTCAAGATCCTTCGCTAGAAGACATGGCCTTGAAGTATCCGATAACCTTAACGGAATTATACAACATTCATGGTGTGGGTGAAGGAAAGGCTAAAAAATACGGTAATGATTTTGTAGCCTTGATTAGTCGTTATGTGGAAGAGAATGATATCATTCGTCCTGACGATTTAGTGGTAAAATCTACTGGAGTAAACTCCGTTAATAAACTATACATTATTCAAAATATCGATCGAAAATTGCCTCTAAGCGATATCGCCTCTGCAAAAGGGCTTTCGATGGATGCGTTGATTAAAGAAATGGAACAGATTGTTTACGCTGGAACCAAGTTGAATATTAAGTATTGGGTGGACGATATGCTTGATGAAGATCAGCAAGAAGAAATTCATGATTATTTCATGGAGTCGGAATCAGATAAAATAGAAGATGCTTTAAAAGAGTTTGATGGTGATTACGATATTGATGAATTGCGCTTAATGCGAATCAAATTTATCAGTGAAGTAGCCAACTAATTCAGTAATACATAAAAGAAATTCCAAATTCCAAAAACTAGTAATAGTTGGGAATTTGGAATTTTTTGTTTTCAATAGCGTCGCTAGCTTCGAATCTACAATATCGAAGTTTTACTCGGTATAGAGCTCTCCTCGGTGTGGCTTTAACGCATCGCGTACCTGGATCATGTTTTCATCCGTGACTACCATATAGGCAATAGCATACATATCGTTGAGTACGGTAAATCCAGTGATATTTATAGGTAGCTTTTCGATCGCAATAAATTCCTTTAAATGAATTTCATGGTGTTGGGCTGTTTTCTCTGAAGCAGGACCACGAAAATCCCAAATTAGTTTTATTTTTCTAGACATTTTGATAGGTGCAAAGTTTGAAGAAGACAAAGGTACAAAGTCTATTTTGAAAATGGATTTTATATTAGACAACTAATTTCAGTTCAAAGTAGTATTTTTGCATGTTCTTTTCATAAATAGAAAAGCTAATAGAATAAAAAAGATACGATGCCAAGAGAACTTTTGCTTCAAGTAACGCCGGAAATAGCTGCAAACGAATTGCTGCTAAAAGACTATTTGTCTAAACACATCAAAGTTTCTCCAAAAGAAATACAACATATTACTGTTTTAAAACGATCCATTGATGCTCGACAAAAAGCGATCAAATTCAATTTGAAAGTATTGATTTATATGCAGGGCGAAGCCTTTGTTGAAACAAAAATTACCCTACCTATATATAAAGATGTTTCTTCGGCTCAAGAAGTAATTGTAGTAGGAGCGGGTCCAGCTGGACTTTTTGCTGCTTTGCAATTAATTGAGTTGGGGTTAAAACCGATTGTTCTCGAACGAGGAAAAGATGTTCGTGGACGTAGACGTGACTTAAAAGCAATTAATGTGGATCATGTAGTCAACGAAGATTCTAACTATTGTTTTGGAGAAGGTGGAGCAGGTACCTATTCTGATGGAAAGTTATATACCCGTTCTAAAAAACGTGGCGATGTTACCCGAATATTAGAACTATTAGTAGCTTTTGGAGCTTCTGAAGATATTTTGGTAGAAGCACATCCTCATATCGGAACTAATAAATTGCCTAAGATCATCGAAGATATTAGAAATAAAATCATCGAATTCGGAGGTCAAGTTTTGTTTGATACGAGAGTGACCGATATAGTCGTTAAAAATAATGAAGTGCACGGAGTGGTGACTCAAAACGGAGATACCATTGAAGCGAATAAATTAATATTGGCTACAGGACACTCTGCTCGTGATATTTTTGAGTTATTAGATAAAAAGAAGATTTTTATCGAAGCCAAGCCTTTTGCTTTGGGGGTAAGAGCAGAACATCCTCAATCATTAATTGATAGTATTCAGTACAGCTGTGATTATCGTGGAGAGCATTTACCGCCTGCGCCTTATTCTATAGTGAAACAAGTGAACGGTCGTGGGATGTATTCTTTTTGTATGTGTCCAGGTGGTGTAATTGCACCTTGTGCCACTAGCCCTGGTGAAGTGGTAACCAATGGATGGTCTCCTTCTAAAAGGGATCAGGCAACTGCGAATTCAGGGATTGTTATTGAGTTGAAACTAGAAGACTTCAAACCCTTTGCTCAATTTGGTGCTTTGGCAGGAATGGAGTTTCAAAAAAGTATCGAACAAAAAGCATGGCATTTAGCAGGAGAGACTCAAAGAGTACCTGCACAACGAATGATCGATTTTACACAAAATAAAGTGTCTTCGGATATTCCGAAAACATCCTATGTTCCAGGAACAACTTCTGTAGAAATGGGACAGGTTTTTCCAGGTTTTCTATCGCAAATATTGCGTGAGGGATTTACGGAATTTGGTAAATCCATGCGTGGCTATTTAACTAATGAGGCGATACTTCATGCGCCAGAAAGCAGAACGTCTTCACCAGTTCGAATTCCAAGAAATACCGACACCTATGAGCATTTGCAAATAAAAGGCCTCTATCCATGTGGAGAAGGAGCAGGTTATGCTGGAGGAATTATATCTGCTGCCATTGATGGTGAAAAATGTGCTTTAATGATTGCTGAGGCTTTGAAATAACCGTGTTTAATGAAAAAGTTCATCTCTAGATTCTTTAGTTGGAATAAAGAATCAAAATCCATTATTTCTTTTGAGGTGTTGGATTCCATTTATGCTTATTTATTTACGGAATCAAAACAGCTGAGTTTTAAAATGAAAGGAATTCGCGAGAGTGTTTCTGTAACCTTGTATTCTTTTCCTGGTTCTTTTGATCATGAGGGAGGAAGGAAAGAAATAGAGAATTCAGGATTTAAAAATCCTTATGAAGTTCTCAATGAATTGTATAAAAAGCTCGCGATTGATGGGCTTTCTGATGAAGAGATGAGTGAGGAATTGTCGTATGATTATATTCATATTCAATTTTATTCAGACTTAACACCTGATGTGCAAAAAGACCAGAAAGCTATTTTGCAAAATTTTATTATTTTCTTTTGTTGTACCCATAGCTCGGAGGCTAATGATTTTAAAATACTATATACCAATAGTTATTTTCCTAATTATATAAAAGGCCTTTTAGAGTCGGTAGCTATTGATGTGAAAACGCCAAAGAATGAAGGGGAACAAATTGGAGTGAGGGATTTTGAAATGGTTTTACAAGGTATATGTGAATATTTGGAAATAGAAATACCGGCAAAAGTTATACGTCCTTCTTCTCATAGTCTATTGCCTGATGCAGTTTCTTTAATGCATTTCCAAGAATTTGTGGAGTTGCTGTCAAGAGGGAGTTTGAATAAGGAATCATTGGAAGAGCAAGCTAGGATACTTTTTGACAAGGTGGTAGATGAAGATGAGGAAGATGAGGATTACGATGTTGAATTTGATTTTTTTGAGCGTATCAATTCCTGGAACAGTGATTGGAAATTTGATCCCGAAGATGTGGAATATTTTTTATCTGAAATGATGGGAGATGAGTTCAGTTTTGATTATCCTGAAGAGACCTATAGTCATAATTTGTTTCCCTACATTCAAGAGGCATTGGCTAAACAAGATTTAGAAATGATGAGTTACGATACCAAGGGGGATAATTATTTGTTTTTTCTTGCCAATAAAAAGGACGTAAACAGAATTTTGGAATTGGCTGAGATTACGGAAATCGGAATTGATCGGTTAAATTGATATCCGTAAAACAGGTTCCAAATGATTTTGTTTAATGCTGGATTAAGGAATCAAAATTATTTTACCCGTACTTTTTCGGCTTTCTAGATAATCATGAGCCAGTTTTCCTTCGGATAATTTGAAGATACTGGGTGATGAAAGCCTAATTTTTCCTTCCATAATCCAAGTGAATAATTGATTGGCTCTTTTGATTCTTTCTTCTTTTGAGTTTAGATAACTCCATAAATCACCGCCAGTTAAAGTTTTTGAGGTATCCATGAGCATTCTCGGATTGATGAAATCGGGATCACCACCAGCCATTCCGAAAAAAACGACTTGACCACATTCTTTGGTTACTTCAAAACTGTCCATTAAGGTGCTTCCAACACTGTCGTATACGACATCGACTCCATTAGGGATGGTTTTCAAAACATCCGATTTCCAATCTTCTTCGTATAAAAAGACATGATCTGCACCTTGATCGATAGCTGCTTTTGCTTTTTCAGAGGATGAGGTTAATCCAATTATAGTAGCGCCCAGTAATTTGCTAATTTGTGTTAGGAGTTGACCGACTCCACCAGCAACAGCATGAATCAATACCGTTTCTCCTTTTTTAGTTTTATGACTGTCGGTAGCTAAATAATGCGCCGTTAATCCTTGGAGCAATATAGCGGCTGCGGTTTCAAAAGAAATACCTTCGGGAAGAGGGAGCACGTGATTTACATTAACAGCGACCAGTTCTGCATTAGCAAAGGGAACATCTGCGAAAGCTACACGATCTCCAACTTTAAACTCAGCGTGATTATTGGCTTCAATAACAATTCCGGCACCTTCGTAACCAGCAATAAAAGGCGGGTTTCCTTTGAGGTGGTAGTTTCCTTTTCGTCGGTAAACATCTGCGAAATTCAATCCAATGGCTTTCATTTCTACCAGAATTTCATCCTGTTTTAATAATGGATTTGGAATTTCTAAGTATTCTAAAACAGAGGAGTCTCCGAAAGATGAGAAGGTGAGTGCTTTCATTTGAATTGTTTTGATCATACAAAGTACGGTAAAATTCGTTTTAATGGTAAAGAAAAATTCGGCCAAAAAAAAGCCGTTCATTTTTAAATGAACGGCAACTGCGTATTAACCTTATTATTATGAAATTATTGCGAACTTTTATTTCTTTTTAAGTTTGTCTTTGAAGACTTTTTCGAACTTTTCTATTTTGGGCTGAATAACCATTTTGCAATAGGGTTGGTTTTTGTTGTTTGCATAATAGTTCTGGTGATCATCTTCGGCTTTATAGAAGACTTTAAACGGTTCTACTTTTGTAACAATTGGGCTATTGTAGACTTTTGCTTTGTTTAATTCGGCAATAATGCTTTGGGCTGCTTTTTTCTGCTCTTCATTTCTATAAAATATGATGGAACGATATTGAGTTCCGACATCAGCTCCTTGTCTGTTATAGGTGGTTGGATCGTGCACAGTAAAGAAAATTTTGAAGATTTCGTTGATGTTGGTTACGTTTTTGTCAAAAGTAATTTGAACTACTTCGGCATGACCGGTACTTCCAGTGCAAACTTGTTCGTAAGTTGGGTCGGTTACATGTCCTCCAGAGAAACCTGATACTACAGCTTGTACTCCGTCTAGGTTTTGGTAAACGGCCTCCACGCACCAGTAACAACCTCCACCTAAGGTAATGGTTTCTAAATTTTTGCTACTCTTTGTTTTGTTGCTTTGTGCAAAGCCGCTAAGGGATAGTGCAGCAAAGAAAATTAAGATTGTATTTTTCATAGTTGTTTTATTTTTTATCGGGAACAAAGTCTAGTGCGATTGAATTCATACAGTAACGTTTGCCAGTGGGTGGTGGGCCATCATCAAATAAATGGCCTAAGTGACCACCACATCTACCGCAGAGGGCTTCGATTCTTTCCATTCCAAGGGAGTCATCGTTTTTATACACCACGCTTTTTTTGTTGTCTTGCTCAAAAAAGCTTGGCCAGCCGCAACTGCTCGAAAATTTAGCTCCAGATCTAAAAAGTTTGTTGCCACAAGAGGCGCAATAGTAGGTGCCTTTTTGGTCAGTGTTCCAGTATTTTCCAGTAAAAGGTCTTTCCGTGTCTGCATTACGCATTACATCATAGACATCCTCAGGGAGTACTTTTTTCCACTGGGCATTACTGATATTGAGTTTGGTGGTATCTGTATTAGAGTAATAAGGATTACCAGATTTGTCTATTTTGTTTTCCATGACCAATGTTTTAGTGTCCTGATATTGCTTGTTTTGTCCGCAAGCTTGTAAAATAAAAAGAGGGAGTAAGAAGCAAAGGGTGTAAAGTTGGTTTATAGTTTTTGAATTTTTCATGGTGCCCTAATTTGGTCTATCAAAGATACAACTAGAGTTTGTTTTGATCTGTTGTATGATTTAGAATTGGTGAATTTTTAAGTATGTTTTAACGTTTCTTAATGTACGTAAAATAAGAGCATATAGTTTTTAAGATCTTATTTGTAAAGGTTTTTTGCTTGTTTTGTAGGTTTTAGTTTGTTGTAAATCAAATTTTTATAAAATAAGTAGCTCGTTAAACTTTTCACAATGTCCTCTAGGATTTTCAAGCCATTTCTTTTTTCGTATTTTTGTTTAGTACAATATGCCCTATGATAGAAGAAAACGTAATATTAGTTAATCAAAATGATGAGCAAATTGGTCTTATGCCAAAGTTAGAAGCTCACGAAAAAGCTGTTTTGCACCGCGCTTTTTCAGTTTTTATTTTAAATAGTAAAAATGAAATCATGTTGCAGCAGCGTGCCCATCAAAAATATCACTCCCCTTTACTTTGGACAAATACTTGTTGTAGTCATCAGCGCGATGGTGAAACCAATATTGAGGCAGGTAGTCGAAGACTATTTGAGGAGATGGGGTTTAAAACGGAGTTAAAGGAGTTGTTCCATTTTATATACAAGGCGCCTTTTGACAATGGTCTTACAGAACACGAGCTCGATCATGTTATGATTGGGTACTATAATGAAGAGCCAGCTATCAATAGAGAAGAAGTGGAAGATTGGAAATGGATGAAAATTGAAGATGTAAAAACAGATATTGAAAAGCGACCAGAGATTTATACCGTTTGGTTCAAGATAATTTTTGATGAATTCGATCATTATTTAGAGGATCATAAGATTTAAACCCAAATTAACCGATAGCCCAAATGAAAGTTACCATATCAAGAAAAGCACATTTTAATGCTGCACATCGATTGTACAGAAAAGATTGGACATTTGAAAAAAACGACGCTGTTTTTGGAAAATGTAATAATCCTAATTTTCATGGTCATAATTATGGTTTAACCGTTAGTGTTACAGGAAAAATTGACCCAGAAACTGGTTTTGTTTTAGATGTGAAAGTGTTGGCGGATATTATATACGAAGAAGTAGAAATACCGTTTGATCACAAAAATCTGAATCTGGATGTGCCAGAATTTCAAGATTTAAATCCAACAGCTGAGAATATTGCTGTTGTGATATGGAATAAGATTAGAAAAAGAATTCAACCCGAATTTGATTTAGAAATCGTGTTGAATGAAACGGATCGCAATTTTGTAACTTATAAAGGAGAACAATAAATGGCATTGAAAATAGGAGATATAGTTCCGAATTTTACAGCGAAGGATAACCAGGGCGAAGTTTTTGAAAGTCAAAGCGTTCTAGGGCGAAAGCCTCTGGTGGTTTATTTCTACCCGAAAGACGATACGCCGGGTTGTACGACTGAAGCTTGTAGTTTTAGGGATCAATATGAAGATTTTAAAGACTTAGGTGCTGAGGTTATTGGTATAAGTAGTGATAGCGTGAAATCTCACCATAAATTTGCGGACAAATATCAACTGCCTTTTATTCTGTTATCGGATAAGGATAAAAAAATAAGACATCTTTTTGGTGTTAAAGATAACCTGTTTGGTCTTTTGCCAGGAAGGGTTACTTATGTCATCGATAGAAATGGGGTGGTCATTTTGATTTTTGATAGTATGAATGCCGCGAAACACATCCCCAAGGCATTAGATACCATCAAAGAATTAGTATTGTAGAAAAGAGAATAATTAGTAGCATTTAAAGATAATAATCCGAAGAAATATGAGTACAAAAGTATATCCTTTACAATTTGAGCCAATCTTAAAAGAAAGAATCTGGGGAGGAGAAAAACTGAAAACAGTTCTGAATAAGCCTATTGTTTCTAAAATAACGGGAGAAAGTTGGGAATTGTCAACTGTAGAAGGAGATGTTAGTATCGTTGCAAATGGTTATTTGAAAGGGAAATCATTGATGGATCTTATCGATGAAATGCCAAATGAAATTTTAGGGACTCAAGTTTATAAGCGTTTTGGAAACCAATTTCCTTTGCTTTTTAAATATTTAGATGCTCGTGAGGATCTTTCAATTCAAGTACACCCTAATGATAAATTGGCTAAAGAACGTCATAATTCATTTGGTAAAACTGAAATGTGGTACGTGATGCAAGCCGATGCTGATGCTAGAATTATTGTTGGTTTTAAAGAGGATTCAAGTAAAGAAGAGTATTTGAAGCATTTAAACGATAAGACTTTGGTGTCTATTTTGGATGACGTAAAGGCAAAAGCAGGAGATGTTTTCTTTTTAGAAACGGGAACGGTACATGCTATTGGAGCAGGACTAGTGGTAGCTGAAATTCAGCAAACATCTGATATTACTTACCGTTTGTATGACTTTGATCGTAAAGATGCGCAAGGTAATACTAGAGAGCTTCATGTAGATCTAGCTCTTGATGCGATCAATTATAATAAGGTGCAAACACATAAGAAATACGATTCTAAGGTAGATACATCGAATGTTGTTGTGGATTGTCCATATTTCACGACTAATTTTATTCCGTTAGAAAATAAAATAAAGGTGGATAAAATGGGTGAATCATTCACAGTTTATATGTGTATTGAAGGAAGCTTCGAAATTGAGTGCGATGGTTTTAAGCAAGAATACAAGAAAGGTGATACAGTCTTAATTCCAGCTGCGGTAAATGCATTTGTTTTGGATGGAAAAGCTTCAATTTTAGAAATTTACATTTCATAGCACGAAATAAAAAGATTATATGTACTTTTGCAGACGCAAATTAAAATAAAAAATAAAATGGCAAACGTTAAGAATTTAAAGAAAGACATAAACTTTGTATTAGGAGATATCATTGAAGCAATTTACTTGTTCGAAATGTCAACTACAGGAAATCCTACTCCAGAGACTAATGCTTTGATCGATGAGGCTATTGCTGCATTTGACACTTTGATTACAAAAGTGAACGCTAAGAACGTTGAAAACAAAAAAGCACACTTCAAACAAATAAATATTGACTTAGAAGAAACTGCTAATCAATTGATTACTAAAATCAACGAATTGTAGTAAAAAAAAGTGCAAATTTATTTTGGAAAAACGAAAATCCAACTTATATTTGCACCCGTAATGAGTCGCCAGCGTAGCTCAGTTGGCTAGAGCAGCTGATTTGTAATCAGCAGGTCGTGGGTTCGAGTCCCTCCGCCGGCTCAGCATAAAAACATCACTTTTTAAGTGGTGTTTTTTTTTGCTCAAAAATGAAAAATTAGCTGTCGCGAAAGTTGTGAATTTTGTTTGTACAGAATGCACTAATCCAGTTCTGTTATCGAGATGCCTTTTGTATATTTTACTTTATGGAATTGTTGCATATGTAAAAAAATTGTAATTTTGATAAACGTAGATAGAAGTTAGCAATGGATTTTTATTATCCTTTACAAGTCAAAATGGTATCTTACCAAAGTAAGCTTGTACTTTACTAAAGAAGAAATTTTTCAATAATAAATAAATACCTTTGAACTTATGGAGACAGTAACAAAACCAAAGCATATCGGTAGGAATATAAGCCGAATAAGAGAACTTAAAGGAATGAAACAAGAAGCCCTTGCTGTTGCTATTGGGCTGAGTCAACAATCTGTTTCTAATATTGAAGCAAGTGAAATTGTTGATGATGAGAAATTGAATACTATAGCTGAAGCTTTAGGTGTGTCTGCTGAGGCTATTAAAAACTATAGTGATGAGGTGGTTCTAAATAATATTCAAAACAATTACGAAGGATCAGTTATTCATGGTGGGCCTACGGTAAATCATAATTGTACATTTAATCCGCTTGATAAAGTGGTTGAACTCTATGAGCGATTAGTGCAAGCAGAAAAAGATAAGGTTGAATATTTGGAAAAATTATTAAAAGGAAAGTAAAGATTTAAAAGATATATTAATTCCAACAAAGAGGCTCTCGTGAGCCTCTTTGTTGTTTTAGTTTGTGTCTCAGTTCATCGATTCGATGATTTTGTAGCTTGAATCTTTTAAAAATGCCAAGGACTTTCGTGTTTTAGAAGTGGGAATATGAGAGATTATTAAATAATGGGCGTCTAGTTTTTTGCGTAAATACTTGTGTTTTAGTATTGAATAAATTTATTGAAATTTTAGTTGTAATTTATTTTGGAAAAACGAAAAACCGACTTATATTTGCACCCGTAATGAGTCGCCAGCGTAGCTCAGTTGGCTAGAGCAGCTGATTTGTAATCAGCAGGTCGTGGGTTCGAGTCCCTCCGCCGGCTCAACATAAAACCATCACTTTTAGTGATGGTTTTTTTTTGCTCCAAACTTTCGGGGTAAAAATGGATCAACACGAAAAGGATCAATACGAAAACCTGAGGGTATTGTGTGGTTTGTGTAATTTGGGTTCTGCTAAGAGCTTTTAAATGGTTCTGGTATTTACGATTCTCAGTTGATTACCGATTTTCAGTGATAAGTGCTATACGGATAGCGGATCGGAAGAATCTTATTGTTGTCAAGGATTGTTTTTCTATTGCTACCACTTTTATGATTGAGATCATAAAATCTACTTCCAGTCTGTCTTTACTTTTGCAGGGCTAATTAAATCTAAAGGTTAATATGCCTTGTATGATAAAGAGCTGCTTTGATAAGTACTAATTCTCTCTTGTTTTATTTTTAAATGGGTTTGGTCTTGTGAATAACAGCGTAGCTATTAGTATTTACTGTGAGTTAATCCAAGGGTGTCACGTGATAGGCTGTATTGTAAATCGTCTTACTGCGAAGTGACATTCATTTATCAATAAATTTTAAATTATATCAAAATGAACGCTAGACAGAAAGAGTTAATAAAAGGAACGGTTCCCGTTTTACAAGCAGCTGGTACAATTCTTGCAGAGCATTTCTATAAACGAATGCTAGGGCAGCATCCTGAGTTGAAAGAAGTTTTTAATATGGGAAACCAAGCTAACGGGAGACAAAAGGATGCATTGGCTGGCGCAGTTTTAGCCTATGCTGCAAATATAGAGGATCCTGCTGTATTGTTAAACGTTTTAAAAGGGATTGGAAACAAGCACGTTAGTTTGAATATTCAACCTGAGCAATATGCTATTGTAGGGACGCATTTAATTGCTTCGATTCGAGAAGTGTTGGGTGATGCTGCTAGTGCGGAGTTACTCGAAGCTTGGACTATGGCTTATAATCAACTGGCGTCTATTATGATAGATATTGAAAAAGGGATGTATTTAGTCAATGAAGAAAAAGAGGGAAGCTGGAATGGTTGGAGAGATTTTGTTATAGGAAAGATTATAGAAGAGTCTGAAGAAATTAAATCATTTTATCTGTATCCAGTGGATGGTGGAAAAATCACTGATTATAAGGCTGGTCAATATATAAGTGTTCGTGTTTATGTTGAGGAGATTGGGCTTTTGCAGCCTAGACAGTATAGTCTTTCGAGTGTTTTTAATGGAGAGTGTTACAGGATATCTGTAAAAAAAGAAAGTGCAATTATGAATAGTCCCATGGGGATGGTTTCTAATACTTTGCATAAGATGGAAGTAGGTAATAGTATGTCGCTATCAGCTCCGGCAGGTGTCTTTTCTTTAAGGGAAGCGGGAACTCCAATTGTTTTGATCAGCGGAGGGGTTGGGGTAACTCCGATGTTGAGTATGTTGCAGGCTAATAGAGATACGTTGAGGAATAAGACAGTATGGGTACATGGGTGCAGGAGTGCTGCGGTGCATGCTTTTAAAGATGAGGTTGGTAAAATTCAAGAAGAGGGGGATTGGTTGGATACTTATTTGTTCAATGAGGATGTTGATGGGAATGAAGACGACAACATTATTAAAGGTAGGGTGGATCTAAATATATGTAAGGCCGATATTTTATTAGAGAATGCACATTACTACATCTGCGGACCCGAAATTTTTATTAAAACTCATTATGATTCGCTTATTGAGTTCAATGTTAGTAAGTCAAATATCTTCTACGAGGAATTTGGACCACAGACGGTTAATTTGAACTAGTTTGGCTTAGGCCCTGCAAATGCGGGGTTTTTTAATAAATGTCTTTTTCTAAGAGAAGTTAGGTGTGTAGTATGGATGCTAATGGACTTCCTGGAATGATTTCGGGTATGCCGATTTAGTGTTAGTGTTGGAAGTTTTTTTTGTGAATTCTGAATAGATCTTGAGGATCTGATTCATGAAGAATATTTAAAAGAGCTCGATGGTGTATTTAGGGTGTTGAGGTGGTAAATGAGTTTGGGGTATGTGGTTAATGTTTGTTGTTGGTATCGGATAGTTTTTAAAAGATGTCCCATTTCTTGTTTGGGTCTATATAGGTAGGGATGTTTTTATGTACTCTTATATATAGGAGTGATTCTTTGGAGTGATATGGTGTCAAACCTGTGATGGGGCTGTTTTTAATCTGATAAGAAGGTTTGATGTTGTAGATTGAAGGAGGAGGAGTAGGAAAAAGAGAGGAGGAAGTGCTTTTGAAGAGTGAGAAAGGGAAGAAGAGGGTATGAGTTTATTTAGAATTCCATAAAAATGGCTATTCTCTACGTGTAGTTATTGTAGTAATCATAATAGTCTAAAGAAAATTCCTATAAAACTAAAAGCAGGGTTAAAGGTAAGTTTA
This sequence comes from Flavobacterium sp. OHVDL-2026-0007, assembly GCF_059882335.1. NCBI lineage: Bacteria > Pseudomonadati > Bacteroidota > Flavobacteriia > Flavobacteriales > Flavobacteriaceae > Flavobacterium > Flavobacterium sp. OHVDL-2026-0007. Next base: position 2,683,666 of record NZ_CM187612.1, on the reverse strand, counting down.
GTGTTATCAGTGCGTTAAGAAAAAAGTGTAAAAAAGAAAGTAGAAAGTGATTTAAAAAGCTTGTTTACCCGCATAAAGGTTGTAGTTTTGCACCCGCAACGACGCAGACGTTCACTGAAATCTTGACAAGCAAACAAATTGAAAATCGGAAAATTTTTCTGAAAAAAGATTTTGAAAAGCTTGTGAGATTGGAAAACGGATGTTACATTTGCACCCCGCAAAACATTGCAAAGTTCATTGAAAGATTGGTTAGAGAGAGAAGTTTAAACGAGACGAAAGTCTTCAAAAAAAAACTTCACATTTTTCTTGCCAGTTGTAAATAACTTTTCTACTTTTGCAGCCGCTTTGAGATATAAGCGACAAACAAAAAAGACACGTTCGTAGACATATTGAATTGACAGCCGTTTTAACAGAGATGTTAAAACAAAAGAATAAAGAGTAAGATAATCGAGAGATTGATTAAATGAACCGATAGAGACTGATTCGAATAACAATACGATCTAATTTATTAGATCAACAATATACGATGAAGAGTTTGATCCTGGCTCAGGATGAACGCTAGCGGCAGGCTTAACACATGCAAGTCGAGGGGTATAGTTCTTCGGAATTAGAGACCGGCGCACGGGTGCGTAACGCGTATGCAATCTACCTTTTACAGAGGGATAGCCCAGAGAAATTTGGATTAATACCTCATAGTATTATGAAATGGCATCATTTTATAATTAAAGTCACAACGGTAAAAGATGAGCATGCGTCCCATTAGCTAGTTGGTAAGGTAACGGCTTACCAAGGCTACGATGGGTAGGGGTCCTGAGAGGGAGATCCCCCACACTGGTACTGAGACACGGACCAGACTCCTACGGGAGGCAGCAGTGAGGAATATTGGACAATGGGCGCAAGCCTGATCCAGCCATGCCGCGTGCAGGATGACGGTCCTATGGATTGTAAACTGCTTTTATACAGGAAGAAACACTGGTTCGTGAACCAGCTTGACGGTACTGTAAGAATAAGGATCGGCTAACTCCGTGCCAGCAGCCGCGGTAATACGGAGGATCCAAGCGTTATCCGGAATCATTGGGTTTAAAGGGTCCGTAGGCGGTTTAATAAGTCAGTGGTGAAAGCCCATCGCTCAACGGTGGAACGGCCATTGATACTGTTAAACTTGAATTATTAGGAAGTAACTAGAATATGTAGTGTAGCGGTGAAATGCTTAGAGATTACATGGAATACCAATTGCGAAGGCAGGTTACTACTAATTGATTGACGCTGATGGACGAAAGCGTGGGTAGCGAACAGGATTAGATACCCTGGTAGTCCACGCCGTAAACGATGGATACTAGCTGTTGGGAGCAATCTCAGTGGCTAAGCGAAAGTGATAAGTATCCCACCTGGGGAGTACGTTCGCAAGAATGAAACTCAAAGGAATTGACGGGGGCCCGCACAAGCGGTGGAGCATGTGGTTTAATTCGATGATACGCGAGGAACCTTACCAAGGCTTAAATGTAGATTGACCGGTTTGGAAACAGATCTTTCGCAAGACAATTTACAAGGTGCTGCATGGTTGTCGTCAGCTCGTGCCGTGAGGTGTCAGGTTAAGTCCTATAACGAGCGCAACCCCTGTTGTTAGTTGCCAGCGAGTCATGTCGGGAACTCTAACAAGACTGCCAGTGCAAACTGTGAGGAAGGTGGGGATGACGTCAAATCATCACGGCCCTTACGCCTTGGGCTACACACGTGCTACAATGGCCGGTACAGAGAGCAGCCACTGGGCGACCAGGAGCGAATCTATAAAACCGGTCACAGTTCGGATCGGAGTCTGCAACTCGACTCCGTGAAGCTGGAATCGCTAGTAATCGGATATCAGCCATGATCCGGTGAATACGTTCCCGGGCCTTGTACACACCGCCCGTCAAGCCATGGAAGCTGGGGGTGCCTGAAGTCGGTGACCGCAAGGAGCTGCCTAGGGTAAAACTGGTAACTAGGGCTAAGTCGTAACAAGGTAGCCGTACCGGAAGGTGCGGCTGGAACACCTCCTTTCTAGAGCCTTAGTGTTAGTTGATTTATCAACACGCTGAGGAAAAAAGAAGAAGCTTTATAGGTCATGATTTTAAGACTATTTTACTCTTGCTGTTAGTTCAAATAATAAATTTTTAAGAATAAGAGTGTCTCGTAGCTCAGCTGGTTAGAGTACTACACTGATAATGTAGGGGTCGACAGTTCGAGTCTGTCCGAGACAACTATTTAAACTTAAAAAAAAAGGAAATTCTAGAAGTTGGAATTCACCAAAAGAGATTAGATGGAATACAGGTCTAAGATCTGAATTCAGTTTCTACAATTGAAATGGGGGATTAGCTCAGCTGGCTAGAGCGCCTGCCTTGCACGCAGGAGGTCAACGGTTCGACTCCGTTATTCTCCACTGATTCGAGACGAAAGTTTTGGATAAAAGTTCATTGACATATTGAGATAAGAAAATAATAAAAAGTAGAAAGCATTTTCTGTTATACGTAACAGGGAATAAAAAAAAACGGTCATATTAATTTATGATTGGTACAATAAGCAAAATAAGGGCGTATGGGGGATGCCTTGGCTCTCAGAGGCGATGAAAGGCGTGATAAGCTGCGAAAAGTTACGGGGATCGGCACACACGAATTGATCCGTAAATACCTGAATGGGGCAACCCACTATGTTGAAGACATAGTACACCGATAGGTGGGCAAACCCGCTGAACTGAAACATCTAAGTAGGCGGAGGAGAAGAAAACAAAAGTGATTCCGTAAGTAGTGGCGAGCGAACGCGGATTAGCCCAAACCAATGTTGTTACGGCAATGTTGGGGTTGTAGGACCACGACATTTTATGTACAAGGAACCGGAAGTTACTGGAAAGTGACACCATAGAGGGTGATAGTCCCGTATGGGTAACGAGTATAATAGATAGTGGTATCCTGAGTAGGGCGGGACACGAGAAATCCTGTCTGAATTTGGCGGGACCATCCGCTAAGGCTAAATACTCCTGAGAGACCGATAGTGAACCAGTACCGTGAGGGAAAGGTGAAAAGAACCGTGAATAACGGAGTGAAATAGATCCTGAAACCATACGCTTACAAGCGGTCGGAGCCCTTTAGTGGGGTGACGGCGTGCCTTTTGCATAATGAGCCTACGAGTTAACGTTGCTGGCAAGGATAAGTGGTTAAGCCACGGATCCGTAGCGAAAGCGAGTCTGAATAGGGCGCTTTAGTCAGTAGTGTTAGACGCGAAACCGTGTGATCTACCCATGGGCAGGTTGAAGCTGTGGTAACACACAGTGGAGGACCGAACCGGTTGACGTTGAAAAGTCTTCGGATGACCTGTGGGTAGGGGTGAAAGGCCAATCAAACTCGGAAATAGCTCGTACTCCCCGAAATGCATTTAGGTGCAGCGTTGTGCATAAAGTTATATAGAGGTAGAGCTACTGATTGGATGCGGGGGCTTCACCGCCTACCAATTCCTGACAAACTCCGAATGCTATATAATGTTTCACAACAGTGAGGGCTTGGGTGCTAAGGTCCAAGTCCGAGAGGGAAAGAACCCAGACCATCAGCTAAGGTCCCCAAATATATGTTAAGTTGAAAGAACGAGGTTTGTCTGCCCAGACAGCTAGGATGTTGGCTTGGAAGCAGCCATTCATTTAAAGAGTGCGTAACAGCTCACTAGTCGAGCGGACGAGCATGGATAATAATCGGGCATAAACATATTACCGAAGCTATGGATTTCGTATTTATTTACGGAGTGGTAGGGGAGCATTCTAACAGGGTTGAAGGTGAGTCGTAAGGCCTGCTGGACCGGTTAGAAAAGAAAATGTAGGCATAAGTAACGATAATGCGGGCGAGAAACCCGCACACCGAAAGACTAAGGTTTCCACAGCTATGCTAATCAGCTGTGGGTTAGTCGGGACCTAAGGCGAACCCGAAAGGGACAGTCGATGGACCACGGGTTAATATTCCCGTACTACTTATTACTGTGATGGGGTGACGGAGTGATGAAAGCGCCGCGAACTGACGGAATAGTTCGTTGAAGTACCTACCTATAAGCTGCGCAGGCAAATCCACGCGGCTTGGGGAAATACGATAGTACTCGGAGTCTTCGGACAAAGAGATAGTGCGCCTAAGGGCTTCCAAGAAAAACCTCTAAACTTCAGGTAATAAGTACCCGTACCGCAAACCGACACAGGTAGTCGAGGAGAGAATCCTAAGGTGCTCGAGAGATTCATGGCTAAGGAATTAGGCAAAATAGACCTGTAACTTCGGGAGAAAGGTCGCCAGCGCAAGCTGGCCGCAGTGAAGAGGTCCAGGCGACTGTTTATCAAAAACACAGGGCTCTGCAAAATCGTAAGATGAAGTATAGGGCCTGACACCTGCCCGGTGCTGGAAGGTTAAGAGGAGATGTTATCTTCGGAGAAGCATTGAATTGAAGCCCCAGTAAACGGCGGCCGTAACTATAACGGTCCTAAGGTAGCGAAATTCCTTGTCGGGTAAGTTCCGACCTGCACGAATGGTGTAACGATCTGGACACTGTCTCAGCCATGAGCTCGGTGAAATTGTAGTAACGGTGAAGATGCCGTTTACCCGCAGTGGGACGAAAAGACCCTGTGCACCTTTACTATAGCTTAGTATTGACCTTGGATAAATGATGTGTAGGATAGGTTGGAGACTGTGAAGTGGCGTCGCTAGGCGTTGTGGAGTCATTGTTGAAATACAACCCTTTGTTTATCTGAGGCCTAACCCCGCGATTGCGGGGGACATTGCTTGGTGGGTAGTTTGACTGGGGTGGTCGCCTCCAAAAGAGTAACGGAGGCTTCTAAAGGTTCCCTCAGTACGCTTGGTAACCGTGCGTAGAGTGCAATGGCATAAGGGAGCTTGACTGAGAGACATACAGGTCGATCAGGTACGAAAGTAGAGCATAGTGATCCGGTGGTTCCGCATGGAAGGGCCATCGCTCAAAGGATAAAAGGTACGCCGGGGATAACAGGCTGATCTCCCCCAAGAGCTCATATCGACGGGGGGGTTTGGCACCTCGATGTCGGCTCGTCACATCCTGGGGCTGGAGAAGGTCCCAAGGGTTGGGCTGTTCGCCCATTAAAGTGGCACGCGAGCTGGGTTCAGAACGTCGTGAGACAGTTCGGTCTCTATCTACTGTGGGCGCAAGAAATTTGAGTGGATCTGATTCTAGTACGAGAGGACCGAATTGGACAAACCTCTAGTGTATCTGTTGTTCCGCCAGGAGCATCGCAGAGTAGCTACGTTTGGAAGGGATAAGCGCTGAAAGCATATAAGCGCGAAACCCACCACAAGATGAGATTTCTTTTAAGGATCGTGGAAGATGACCACGTTGATAGGCTATAGATGTAAAGGCAGTAATGTCATAGTCGAGTAGTACTAATAATCCGTAAGCTTATGTACACCTTTTCCCCTGACTTCGGTCAGGGGGAGAAACTTTCTAATAAATACTTTTTTCTTTATCTCAGTATGTTAAGATATTGTGTAATGTTGATTAGCTCAAGTTAATCACCCATTGCAAAACGACCTTAAGGTGGTTATTGCGGCGGGGCTCACCTCTTCCCATCCCGAACAGAGTAGTTAAGCCCGCCTGCGCAGATGGTACTGCAGTTATGTGGGAGAGTATGTCGTCGCCTTTCTTTTGAAAACCCTGTTCTTTGGAACAGGGTTTTTTATTCTTACTTTTGTTGATCGTTTAATTACGTAATACATCCTGCTCGGATGGTGAAATTGGTAGACACGCTGGACTTAAAATCCAGTGAACAGCAATGTTCGTGCGGGTTCAAGTCCCGCTCTGAGTACAAAAAATCCTAATGATTTAGTTCATTAGGATTTTTTTTGTTTTAAAATGTTTCGAAATTTAAAATGGGAGATTGGAAATCAATAATGGTGTTTCTGTTATTGTCGAAGGAATATAAATAAGGGATTTTTGAAATAAATAAAGTTTTGTTTTTAGTAGGCTTGATTTGTTGAAAAAGATGTAATATTTTTCATATGTTTGTTTTCTAACCAGAAATAATAAATATACCAATGGAAGAAAATTCGATTTTTGAAAAATTTGAGTTGCATCTCAATGAAACTGCAAAAGACTTTTTAAAAGAAACGGCTAAGTGGGCCTACTTTTTATCCATTCTTGGATACGTGGGAATTGGAATTATGGTCTTATTCGGACTCTTTGCCAGTGTTATTTTCTCTTCTATGGGAAATGCAATGGCAGGTATGGGAGGTTTAGGAGGATCATTTAAGGTAATGATGAGCGCTTTTTACCTTGTTATGGCTGCGCTTTACTTCTTCCCGGTGTATTATTTAAATAAGTTTTCTACTAATGCGAAAAGAGCTTTTAGAGATAATGATTCAGAGGTATTGACTGCTTCTTTGGGTTATTTAAAATCGCACTATAAGTTTATTGGGATTATGATGGTCTCCATCTTTGTCTTGTATGCATTAATCTTTGTATTTGCCATTGTAGGTGCTTTGTTTGCAAGATAATGACAACGAACTACTTTGATGCGATGAATTCAATCTTTGGTTGTTAGGGCTAAGGGATTGAAATTGACACAAAAAAAAACGTCCTCGGACGTTTTTTCTTTTTTTTGGATAGGTTCGTTGTGATAACGGGTACTTATTTTTGCTCTTGCTTTTTTACATCATTAACAAACTTAGTTAGTTTTTTACCGTATAACGATTGTGCTACTTTTGGCGTCATCGATTTTTGAATGGTATCTAAGAATTTAACATTGATGTCGTAGATCTCAGCTAAAGCAATATAAGGGGCTATTTCTTGATCATGATGATTGATGGCGAAGTTCGTAGCGTACAAATATTTTCTTTTAACATTAGCGTCTTGTTTGGCACTAATGCTATCCACTGCTTGTTGGTTTTTATTTTTCATGGCTTTGAATTTTGATTCAAGCATGCTTAAGTTTTCATCTGTGAAACGAGCGTTTATTTTTTTGTACTCTTCGTATAATTCTTGATTTCTAGATCCTGTAATTTTAGCACCATTGATAAAGTTATCTAAGTTAGTGTCGATATTGATGTTACCTGGTTCTGCGAAGAAAGTAATGTTGTTGTCTAATGAATTAGTAACGCCTCGGTCTAGAAACAAATAAAGCATTTCTGGAGATTCTAATTTGATATCGCTTTCGAAAGCAGAACTTCCATCAAATTTGATGCTGTCAATAACAACAAGAGCGGTATCTACAACTCTCTGAATATATAGGGTTCCTTTTTTTAATCCTTTTATGTTTCCTGTAATGTGTAAACCTTCGGTTGATTCTTTTTTGCTACAAGCTGCTAATAGGGCAATAGTAACAAAGGCAATAATTGATTTTTTCATTGTTTTATAGATTTTGCTGCAAAATAAAGAAAATAGTTTGAATGTGAGGAGGTAGTGTTTGATTTTTAATTAAAATTAATGGATATCGAAAATTTTGAAAAAAGGCAAGTAGTAGGATCCTAACTCGGTAGGGATCTATGTCGGTTCCTGTTCTCGCTTTATGGCAGTGTGGAAGTAGAAAATCAGATCAAAGATTTTATCTTTATCAATGGGATTACATTATTTGGCAGCGTATTATCTTCAAATTAATAAAACCCAAAGTGTCGCTATAGCATCTACTAGAAGCTATGGGCAATTGTTATTTAGGCTACTCCAGTTAAGAGGTTTTGAGGTTCTTTTGGTTGTGAGCACAAAGGAGGGAAAAAGCTCAAACGAAAACAGATGTAGTAGAAGCACAACGGACGCAAAAACGATTTTCTTTAGGCTTGCTAACGGGGTCTTTTTACCATCAGAGAAATATTTTAGTCCCAGAAAAACGATATGTAATAAAGTCGTATTGGCACAATAAAATCGCTTGCAATACCAAAAATCGATTTATATTAAGAAATGTTTAATCTTTAGAGGTGTTTTAATTTAACTATTTAGGTTAAAAAAGTTAGTTTTTTTTTAAACAAAAAGGCAGGGTATTTGTCTTGTTAGGTGCTGTATTTTATGAGTTTTAGCAAAATAAAGATGCGTCTTATTTTGGGAAAAAGTAGAGATGTAAAATGGATTAATTAAAAATGGTTGAAAAATAAACGTTAAACACTTTTCGTGCAGATATTTAGAATTAGCGTACTGTACGTAAAGAAGAGGTTGGTGGATAGAAAAAAAAATAAAATATTTTTTCTATGATTAAAATGACCGGCTTAATGTGCTTTTTTTACTTGCTTTTTTTCAATGGGCTAATCATATAAAAAAAAATGATTTTGATATTTAGTTGTAGAGGAGTTTTTTTTGTAGTTTTTTTATTATGATTTTAATTGTACATTTGATAGCATTTAATGAAAATTATAATAGCTTATTTTAAAATTTAACACAAACTTTAAAAACGTCTATGGCGAAAAGACTACCCAAACTACCTACCATACTGCAAAGTAAAATTAACAAAACCGGACAAACCAGAAGTGCAAATGATGATGTGATTTTTCAAAACAGAGCCAATAGAAATGGTACTGTTTTGATCCCTTTTGAATCCATTCATTTATTCGATATTTCAGTTCTTAGTTCTAACAGATTTGAGAGAGGATTTATTGTGGTGCTTAGCCCTGAAGATTATTACACAAATCCAGAGGCATTAGTTATATTGAAGGCTAAGAAATTAAAACTTGGTGTCAATGCTATCTTACTTTACGAGACAAGGGCGCAATGGAACGAGTTTAATCCTTATAAAAATAAGCTCACAGTAGCTGAAAAGAGAACAAGTCCTATAGAGGGTCATTTTGTTGCAAGAATACTACCATCAACTTCAAAAGATGAAGAAAAAATTACCCTAGGGTTTACTACCAGTTCTTGCAAAGGTGCCGGCATCAGAGTAGCAGAGTACGCCTCTCTTTTAACGATAAAATCCTGTTACTTACAAGTAGAATATTTATTCTGGCTCTGTTATGATTCCAAGGAAGTTGCTCTTAGCGCAGGTATGACCCAAAGTGAAATCGAAAATCGAAGTACGGCTATAATTACGGCCTGTAATAATCAAAAATTAGCGGACACGGAACGACTGTACAAGACGAGAATTATTGATAATGTTGAAAATACGATTTGTCCCCTTTGTTTAAAAAAAATAAGTGCGGAGGCATTTCTGCTTAACTTCTTTGAATCCTCTGAGCGGTCAGATGCCGCTAAAGATATTAGCCCAATAAACCTTTTTTATATCAATCAGTTGAAAATAGGAGAATTCAATCATTCCCCTTATAATTTGGCTTGGGGACATCAAAACTGTAATATGATTTGTAAAGACATAGGTGTAATCGAAACCATTAAATGGATGAAAGAAGTGGTGGTTAATACCATTATTTTCAATAAAGATGCCTCTAATTAAATTCAAATAATAAAACGGGTTTAGGATATGCCTAGAGGGATGTTTTGAATAAAAAAAGAACATTCTAAATATAGGGTATAGCTATGAAGTAGTAAGGCAACAATTTTAAAATGGTATTGGTGTTAAAAAATAAATTTTACCAGACATAGAAGTTCCGTATTAGTAGCCTTATTTATATGCTGTACTAATTCCTCTTTGAGCAGCAATTAGTAGAGAATTATAAAGTAAAACTCGAATAATAATTTTAAAGTAAAAGCGCTCCCTTTGATTTATTCAAAAGTGGTGTGAAAATTAAATAAAAAAGAAAACGTAATCAAAAAAAAATGATAGGTAGCTTAAGAAGAAAATACATAAAAAACTATAGTGGTTTTCCTAAAGAAATTTGGGTTTTGGCGTTGGTCACTTTTATAAACAGAACCGGAACAATGGTAATTCCGTTTCTTTCAAAATATATGAGGGAGAACTTGCATTTTGAATATAATCAGATTGGCTGGGTTATGGTTTGTTTTGGTGTCGGTTCTTTTATAGGTACTTGGCTAAGTGGCATACTATCTGATAAATTCGGATTCTATAAAGTAATGATTGGTAGCCTTTTGGGAAGTGGACTAATCTTCTTTATATTACAATTTACAACATCATTTGAAGGGTTTTGTATTTCAATACTGTTATTAACTAGTATAGCAGATATGTTCAGGCCCGCAATGCTTGTGTCCTTAAATACGTATACTCGAAAAGATAACAAAACCAGAGCACTGGCTCTAGTAAGGGCAGCAACAAGCATGGGGTTTTTATTTGGTCCTCCCTTAGGTGGTCTTATAATTGTACTAATTGGTTATAAATATCTTTTTTATGTAGATGCTGCTACTTGTGTTCTAGCAGTTCTCATTTTTGTCGTTTTAGTTAAAGAAAGAAAATTACCTTTTAAACTCAAAAAAAACAATATGGGAGTAGACAAATATGCTATTTTAAAAGATAAAGCTTTTTTAACGCATATGTTCATTTCGATGATAACAGGGATTATGTACTTTCAAGTATTTACTACCTTGACTTTGTATCACAAAGAGCAATTTAATTTATCAGAAGTGAGCAGTGGATTGCTTTTGAGTTTTAGCGGGATATTAACATTACTGTTTGAATTACCCATTGTTAATTACGTTGAAAAAAAGAAAATTAATAAGCTGAATGTTATCATGGTTGGTTTGTCATCTATGGTGTTTAGTTATGTACTATTGCTATTGAATGATCAGTGGTCTGGGATATTGTATTTAATGATGTTTTTTATGACTCTTGGGGTAATGTTAACGTTTCCTTTTGCAAATTCATTTGCCATGACCAGATCACATAATAATCAAGAGGGGAAGTATATGTCCGTTTTCACAATGAGTTTCAGTCTTGCACATGTACTAAGTGCTAAGACAGGTATGGAAATTGTTGCCTACGCAAGCTATAAAGCAGACTTCATATTTATGAGCTTAATCGGTTTATTTGCTATTTCGCTTTGTTATTTGTTGATGAAAATGGTTAAAAAAGAAACCATGGAAACTAAAATAAAAATAGTGCAATCTATTTTTATAGATAAAAACAAGAATCAATAAGCTCTTTGATACGAAAGGGAACATCTAATTCCTTTTCAATGATGAATAAAAAGGAGCTGGTTATATTGTTAAAGTACACACAAACACACATTTAAGATGAGAAAAAATATTGTATTGAAAGCCATAATTATATTTATTTTTTTAATTCCTTCGATTTTAATTTCACAGGAACTCTATGCTGGAATTGAAATAGGTAGTAAGGGCGTAAAGATGTCGGTAGTAGATGTCCGAAACATTAAAAAAGGTAAATATGAAGTAGTGGAGTTTTGGACAGAAAACGTTGCGATCGCCAAAGGGATAGCTGTGGATGGTAAATTAGCAACAAAGGATATTGAGACGGCCTTTGATGTAGTGGTGAAAAATTACGCAAAACTACGTAACGAATATAAAATTGAAGAAAAGAAGATCTTTATAGTGGTATCCTCTGGAGTTGGAATGGCTAAAAATATTGATTTATTGCTCCAAAAATTATACGGTTTTACCGATATTAATGTGGCCGTAATTTCTTCTGAAACAGAAGGGAAATTATTGTTAAAAGGATGTATTCCACCAAAAGAGTATGCTGATTCTTTGATCCTTGATATTGGTGGTGGAAATACCAAGGGAGGCTATGTGGAGGAATTCAACAACGATGCGATCTTAGTGTTTTATCCCGTGACTTTAGATTTAGGAACAGTAACTTTTACTGAGAAGATAAATAAAAAAGCGATAAACAATTCAATTGATGAATTTAATGAATTACTGGTTACTGAATTACGTGAATTAAGAGAACTCACAGATCGTTTGTATGGGCAAAGTCCAAAAATTTTCAACAAAGAAAACATCTACATGTCCGGAGGCGCAGTATGGGCATTCTACACCCTATACAAGGGAAAAACCGCAATTGAAAATTTTAGTCCATTTGAAATGAAGGAAGTTGCAGCCTACAATAACATGATAAAAACAGATTATGCCAAATTTGAGGCGTTAGCTTTGCAAAACAAGGAGATTGATAAGGTGTTGAAAACCTATTCGCAAAAACACTTAATTGCGGCAAATTCAATATTGCTAACGCTATTAGAGAAAATTCCTGATGTGAAATCTAAAAGCATCTATTTCACAAAACAGGGACAAATGGCATGGTTGCTTTCTTATATTGCCGATGCTGCTAAAAGGGCTAAGAACATACAGTAATATAATTTATTTTATACGAGTAGTTTGTTCAGCAGTTGCTGTAATTCTAGGAAAATGAAGGGCTTTAATTGTCAACGTTTACAGCTTGTAATTCTGTAGAAAAAATAAATAAGTGCACAAAAAAAAACAGTAGTCTTGGCGATTACTGTTTTTTTTTATAGGGACTTTTTGAAAGAATAGTGCAGCTAATTTTAACAAGAGTCCTGCTTATTTTTATATAAGCCGGAAGATAAAATTGGCATACAGGTAACAGCTTTATATTGAAATAGTTGCAGTGTGAGAGACATGCTTTTGGCATTACTATAACTGTTTTTAAGAAGGTTTCTTGAAGGTATCTTGTTTGGTGTGGCTATTTTAGTTTCTTTCAATTCTAAAATCTGGTTTTTTTCTCATGGATGGATTTTTGAATAATACATTGTTGTTAAGATCGATATACTCTATTGCGAATGCTTTATCCTTGTAATAGTTATTGATAAGGGTATTAAAGCCTATATTTTGAGTTATTCCAATGATCTTGGTATCATTAATAAGAAGATCTTTTAAAATAATGGTCTCTAAATATGGTTCGGAAATGGGAATGAGATCTGCAAATACAATGAGGTGACTGTAACCTGATATTACGGAGTTAGTTAGGGTTAAAAAGGTGTTTTCTCGAAGTAATATGGCCTCGTGTTTAAGTCCTCCAATTTCAGCTCCAATATCTTGTGTATGCATCATGGTCAAATTTGTTGCATTGACTCGGGTCATTTCTTTTTTGCTGTCTAAAACTTCTCCTTTTCGGGTGTCGACAGTTTCCATTTCAAAACATCGGGATCCATAGCTGTCAGATAAGTAAGGGCTTCTAATTGCAAGACTGTTCGAGATGTTACATTGAACACCTTGAGTAAAATCAAAATCATCATCAGCTGATCGCAATGATATTAAATTGTTGGTGTTTACATATCCTCCGTAGAACTGAAAGGAATCTTCATCCGATGATGTAACTTGTATGTATTCTACTTTTGTTTTTGTCCCAATCCCAGCTAATGATAATCCATTTATGGGTTTATTGGTAAGGGTTCTTTTTCCGGAAAATTCAATTCTTACATATTTTAGTATCCCCGAATCACTTTCTTTGTTATCTCCTCCATAAATGGATCTTTGGGAGTCAAGATTGAAATCTAAAGAAGCGATTCCTCCAACCTTATTTATTGGCGCATCTCCCAGGAGGATAATCCCTCCCCAATCTCCAGGTTTTCTGTCTCCTGAACTTTTGTTAGAGGTAAATACTATCGGATCGGTTTCGGTGCCTTCAGCAATGATTTTAGCGCCTTTTGTAATTACTAATGCAGACAAAGCATCGGTATCACATCTTATTAATGTGCCTGGCTCAATGGTTAAGGTTACATTTGGGTCTACATAAACTGTTCCGACTAATACATAAACATTTTCTTTTTTTAATGTCATGTTTGTTTTAATGATACCGTTGATGATTATAGAGGCGTCATTATAGTTGGTAGTTGTGGGATTAAAATTAGTCCAAATATTGAGCCAATTGTGGTCGCCAATAATCCCTTTAGTAGTTTGTGCTTTAATGAGTGTGGTAAAAGTTAAAAATACAAGTAATAGTAATTTCTTTTTCATGACTTATTTTTTTAAAATTATTAAAAAAAAATGGCTAACCATTACTAGTTAACCATTTTACAAATCTAAATCAGTTATAGTTTGGCAGCAACTTCTTTCTTATACTTGTTAAGAATTGATTTGGTCATTCCTAAGTTTGCTTTGCTTGAGTCAACTGCTAAATAGATCATATATAAATTGTCTTCAGAAATATCAATGATATGTATTTGAGACGTTAGGGTAATCATAATGTCTGAAACAGCCTGATTTTTTAATCCTAAAGCACTAATTGCGTTCATTTTTGCTTTTACAACCTCAAGGTTGAAAGCAGAGGCTAATTCAGGATCAAATTCTGATACTGCAGAAAGTGAATAGTATGACATTCCACTTTGAATTTCTGCAATTGAAACTGCGATGAAACCAGGTACATTTTTTTCTAGATCTTGTCCAAATTGTTTTAAAAAGTCTGACATAATTTTTTTGGGTGTTAATTATTTACTATTTGTTTTCAACTACATGGTTGGTTTTGCAAATATATTTTTAAAACTTCATTGCGTTCTTTTATGTTTAGAATGATTTTCTGTTTTCTTTATGTTTTTTTAAGACTTATGGCTTTTTTTTAGAATGTTTTTTCTAAAAATACTGACAATGAGGTAATTGTGAGTTTATTTTTTGTAACCATTTAGTGGTTAATTTTTTAAATACTTGGCATTCTTGCGTTTTGTTCTTAAGTTATTGTTAGTCAGGGACTTTTAGTTATTTGTATTTTACCATTAGATGGTGTTTAAATGCTGTTTTTAAACATTTTATTTTACTTAAGTAACTTGTTTACAGGTAATTACTGTTTGTTGGCTGTTTTTTTATCCTTAACGTGGTTTTATTTGAACTAAAAAACGTTGGATCTTCGCTCAAATTAGTGGAAAGTAAAGAGACTTATTAATTTTAGGAATGGAATCAGACGGGTTAGGGATTTTATGAGGAGTTACGTCTTCTATAGGTTTTAAAAAAGATAGATTTTTAACAGGGTACTCAAGTAATTGATGTGTATATCGACTAGCAGAGAGGTTGAAAATTCGAATTTCATACCTGTGGGGATTTAGGTAAAGTTCATCACCGAGGCATAAAACCTATAAGGCATTTAGATTTAGTAAGAGATCCTTCATATTACTTCTTTTTTATCGGAGAATAATCAAAAGAATGTGTTTATTTGTAAAAACGGCAATTATTAAACCAGATAGAATGAAATGGAGTAGAAAACCAAAAATGACATTAAAATACTTTTTCGAAAAAAACTTTAATAGCGAACAGGTATGGAATTCTAAAATAGGAAATATAGATTTGCTAGTAGAATTGGTTAATTTAATTCGACCTAAAAAACCTAAAAAAGTATCAGTAGTCGATCTGTCTCAGCTAATGAATCTACTTCAGGAAAATCCAAACTATCGTGATGGTCTGCTGGATTGTATTGGTACTAATTTAGAAAATAAAAAGTTCAATAAAATTCTTTCGGATGCCGGGATTCTTCAAGATGCCAATTTCTTTTTTGAAGTGCGCAAGAGACTTTTTGCTAAATTAATTCCCGAACAGCCAGAAAAAGACTCCTTGCAGTTTATCCTGACTCAAGTATTTTTTGTCAATACAGATTTGATCTGGATTAGAAAAATACCTCAGGAGCAAATTCTGCAATTATTTTCGCTTTTAAAATTTCGTTCAATTTATGGCTCCGGTGACGAAAATTCGTCGTTTAAGGAACTGGTTTTTGCCATGGAGGTTATTACGTATCGTATTTGCGGAGCTGCAATGGAAAGAGATGTAATCCGTATGGTGCCAGAATATGAAAATCTGGAAAGTCCGTTTATTGCCTTTCAACGCGAATTATTGGCAATGAGTGAAAAACTGCTTGAATCTCCTGATAATAGTATTACGGCAGATGATCTGGACTATAAACAATTGATTATTTTACAAAAACAATGCACAGATTATATCAAAACTGCGTTTAAAAACAGTAAGAATTTTGGCATTTCGCTGCATGTAAACCAAAGTCTGTTACGCATTCGCCAGCAACTCGAGCGCTTAGGATCGTTATTACCTCTTTTAGTACAAGATAACCAAGAAGATGCCAGAAGAAATACCATTTATCTCTGCTATGAACTCATTAAATACAATTGTAATAAAAACAATATTCAAAAATTAGTCAATGAGAGTACACAGCTTTTATCCTATGAAATAACACAACATACCGCCAATACTGGAGAACATTATATAACAAACAGCCGTAAAGAGTATTTTAAAATGCTTTACTCAGCAGCCGGTGGTGGTTTTATCGTCGGGATATTGTGTATCATCAAGCTTTTATTAGGTAAAGTAGATACGAGTGGTTTTGGTCATATGTTCTTATACAGCATGAATTATTCTATTGGATTCATCATTATTTACATACTTGGCTTTACATTGGCAACAAAGCAACCCGCAATGACAGCTTCTGCATTAGTAAGGGCTTTGCAGAAAGGATTTAAACAAAAAGGGCAGGACAAAAAAGACTACAAGTACAAAGAGTTTGCTGTATTTTTTGCACGGGTATTCCGCTCGCAGTTTATTGCCTTTGTAGGTAATGTTATTATTGCTTTTCCGGTTTCATTAATAGGGATTTGGGGTATCGACCAAATATTCCATTATAATATTGCACAGCAAAAATGGCCCACGTTACTTAATGATTTAAACCCGCTTTATTCTCCAGCAATTTTTCACGCGGCTATAGCAGGTGTTTTTCTCTTTTTATCCGGGATTATTGCAGGTAGTATTGAGAATCGTGATAAACATAACCGTATTTACTACCGTATTGAGGAACATCCATTACTTAAAATAAGTTTAGGAAAAAAATGGACTAAAAAATTAGCCTCATTGTATGAAAAAAAATGGGCTGGAATTATTTCTAATTTTTGGTTTGGTGTTTTTATGGGAAGCACCGTTTTTATCGGGATTTTCTTTGGATTAAATATTGACATCAGACACATTACTTTTGCCAGTGGAAACTTCGCAATGGGTTTATATGGAGCTAACTTTTATGTAGACCAATGGATGTTTTTCTGGTCATTTTTAGGCATCGGACTTATTGGTTTGGTTAATTTTATGGTTAGTTTTAGTTTGTCACTTGGGCTGGCATTTCGTTCGCGAAACATTCCAATTTCAGAATTAAAACAAGTGTCAGGAGCAGTCTTTAGCTATTTTAGAAGTAAGCCTTCGCATTTCTTTTTTCCGCCAAAAAACAGTGCCGCATCCCAATAGTATTGGCAATTTCTTGTAGATAAAAACAGGGACAACCTAATTCAGGTTTGCCAATGTTTTATACTAAATAGGCATTTTTGTCCGATAAAAATAGAGGTGTAAAAAAAATGAGGATGCCTTTTCAGACATCCTCATATAAGTAGATTTTAAGTTAAAAATCTTATTTGATCATTTCAAAACTTCTTTTTACAAAAGCAGTTAAAGCTTCTCCTTTTAAAAGGTTTTGCGATAATTTAGCTAAATCTAAAGCTTGTTTTACCAAATGTTCTTGGTGTGTTTTATCTTCAGTGTTCAAGATGTTTGTTGCTAGGTCAGAATTGGTATTCACTACCAAATTGTACATCTCTGGCATATTGCCCATTCCGAACATTCCACCGCCACCTGATTGACTCATTTCTTTCATTCTACGCATGAATTCTGGTTGCGTGATGATAAAAGGTGCCGCTTGACTGTCCATAGCTTCCAATTGTACACTGTACGCTTTAGGAATGTAAGCTTCTAGTGAAGTTTTTAATGCTTCTTTCTCTTCATCAGATAATTTAGAAATCGTGTTTTCGTCTTTTTTGATTAAGTTATCAATATGATCTGAGTCGACACGTACAAAAGTTAATCCACTATTATCACTTTCAATTTTTTGAATTAAGTGTGAGATGATTGGTGAATCCAAAAGCAATACTTCGTATCCTTTTTCTTTTGCAGTTTCAATGTAAGAGTGTTGAGCGTCTTTGTTTCCAGCGTATAAAACAACTAATTTTCCGTCTTTATCAGTTTGGTTGTCTTTTATTTTTTCTTTTAACTCTTCTAGCGTAAAGTAAGTATCATCTACTGTTGGGTACAATACAAAAGCACCCGCTTTTTCGTAGAACTTGTCTTCAGAAAGCATACCGTATTCTAAAACGATTTTAATGTCGTTCCATTTTTGCTCAAAGTCAGCACGGTTTTCGTTGAATAAAGCTTTAAGCTTATCGGCTACTTTACGTGTGATGTAGTTAGAGATTTTCTTCACTGCACCGTCCGCTTGTAAACCAGAACGAGAAACGTTCAACGGAATGTCTGGTGAATCGATAACTCCTTTTAACATGGTCAAAAATTCAGGTACAATTCCTTCTACGTTATCTGTAACGTAAACTTGGTTTTGATACAATTGAATTTTGTCTTTCTGAATTTGCATATCAGAACCCAATTTTGGGAAATATAGAATTCCAGTTAAGTTAAATGGATAGTCTACATTTAAATGAATGTGGAACAACGGATCTTCGAATTGCATTGGATACAATTCTCTGTAAAAGCTTTTATAATCTTCGTCCGCTAATTCAGTTGGTTGTTTGGTCCAAGCTGGATTTGGGTTGTTGATGATATTGTCTGTCTCAACAGTTTCGTTTATGAAATCCTCAGGAGCATCTTCCGGTTTAGGAAGTGTTTCTGTTTTGGTTCCGAATTTAATTGGAATAGGCATAAATTTATTATACTTATTCAATAAACCACTGATTTTTGAATCTTCTAAAAATTCAAGAGAATCTTCCGCCACATGTAGTATAATTTCTGTACCACGTGAAGTTTTGTCAGCTGGCTCTAAAGTGAATTCTGGACTTCCGTCACAGGTCCAATGTGCAGCTGGTTCATCTTTATACGATTTAGTAATGATCTCTACTTTTTCCGCTACCATAAAGGCAGAGTAAAAACCAAGACCAAAGTGACCAATAATTCCAGAGTCTTTAGCAGAGTCTTTGTATTTGTCTAAGAATTCTTCTGCTCCCGAGAAGGCTACTTGATTGATGTATTTTTCTACTTCATCAGCAGTCATCCCAAGACCTTGGTCAATGATGTGAATTTTTTTTCCCTCTTTGTCTACTTTAATTTCAATAGTTGGATTGCCATATTCTACTTTGGCTTCTCCAATACTAATTAAGTGTTTTAGTTTTAAAGTAGCATCCGTTCCATTTGAAATCAACTCACGTAAGAAAATTTCGTGATCGCTGTACAAGAACTTTTTGATTAAGGGAAAGATGTTTTCAACCGAAACATTAATTTTACCTGTTGTCATATTTTATAATTTTTAGTTTAATGTGATGTCTCTACGTTTCTTCAAATAGAATACCAATTGTATTTCAAATGACAAAATGTCGGGAGTGTTAATTGTGAAAGAAAATAATCAAGTTTTAGAACAAAAGATATTTGTACGAATTGTATATTTGCAGTATTATGATTGTTAAATGCATGAGTATTAATCTAAAAATGAAAAAAATGAAGAAAATCATTCTTATCTGCATGATGGCCACGATGTTTTTTGCGTGTAAATCAGCTTCGTCTACAACAGGTTCTTCAGGAGAAACTACGCTTTCAAAAAAATTGGACAGACCAACTCAGGTAGCCATTAAAGGAAATTGGGTATTGACTAATGTATCTTATCCAGGTTCTGAGTATATCAAAGTAAACTCATTTGATCTTGCAGATTCTAAATGTTTTATTGGTAGTACTTGGAAATTTGTTTCGAATAACAATAGTGGTAACATGGCATTAACAGCGCCAAGTTGTACGGGTTTTGCGTCTCCAATTGTTTGGAGTATCAATAATCAAGGGATGTTTGTGCTTAAAATTCTAGATGCAGGAATAAAAGCCAAAAAAGTAAGAGAGGGCTATTTACTTAAAGTAGCTGGTTTAACTGAATCTTCTTTTCAGTTGATCGATAACATTAATGTTGGTGGACAAACTAAGGATGTAGTATACCAATTTCAAAGAGCTAATTAATATTAAAAGATATAAAGATGAGAAAAATAACAGTTTTAGGTTTAAGTAGTTTACTTATGTTGAGTAGCTTTTTTGTAAGTTGCGATTCAGTTAAAAATGCAAATAACACACAAAAAGGTGCTGGAATTGGTGTTGTGGCCGGTGGTATTATCGGTGGTATTTTAGGAAATAACTTAGGTAAAGGTGGAAACACTGCTTTAGGTGCTGCTATTGGTGCTGCTGTAGGTGGTGGAACTGGTGCGCTTATTGGAAATAAAATGGATAAGCAAAAGCGTGAAATCGATCAAGCTTTACCAGGGGCTACTGTAGAAAGAGTAGGAGAAGGAATTAAATTAACTTTGAATGAAAATTCCGTTCGTTTTGATACTAATAAATCAACTTTGACAGCTCAAGCAAAAGCAAATTTAGATAAATTAGTTCCTGTGTTTCAAGAATACGGAGATACGGATATTGATATTTTTGGATATACAGATAATACTGGTAAACCAGAATACAACTTAACATTATCAGGACAAAGAGCTGCAGCTGTGAAAAACTATTTAGTTTCAAAAGGATTGCAAGCAAGTCGTTTTAAAACAACTGGTTTAGGAATTGCTGATCCAATTGCAGATAATTCTACTGTTGCAGGAAAAGCGCAAAACCGTCGTGTTGAATTTGCTATTACTGCAAATGACAAAATGATAAATGATGCTAAAGCGGAAGCTGCAAAATAGTTTCATACACAATAAAATTTCTTAAAAGCTGTTTCAAATTGAAGCAGCTTTTTTTTTGACTTTAGAAATTAATCATTGTAAATTTGCACTCTCAAATACAAACCATGCTCGACATTCAAAATATCTCTTTTTCATATACTGATAAACCTGTTATCAAGGACGTTTCCTTTACTATAAATAAAGGCGAGAATATTGCCATTATCGGGGAGAGCGGTTGTGGTAAAAGTACACTGCTGAAACTAATGTACGGTTTGTACAATTTAGATGAAGGGAAGATGTTCTATGACGAAAAACCTATTCTAGGACCTAAATACAATTTGATTCCGGGAATGCCTTATATGAAATATTTGGCTCAGGATTTTGATTTGTCACCTTTTGAAACGGTAGCAGAGAATGTGGGTAAGTTTCTTTCCAATGGTTTTGCGAATATGAAAAGACTACGCGTTCAGGAGCTACTAGAAATGGTAGAGATGGAACAGTTCTCAAATGTAAAAACTAAATTTTTAAGTGGAGGGCAACAACAGCGAGTAGCTTTGGTACGCGTGTTAGCGCTCGAACCAGAAGTGATTTTACTCGATGAGCCTTTTAGTCAAATCGATGCTTTTAGAAAAAATGCGTTACGAAGAAACTTGTTTCGTTATTTAAAGCAAAAAGGCATTACGTGTATTATTGCTACCCATGATAGTACCGATGCTTTATCTTTTGCTGATCAAGCTATCGTCATGAGAAATGGAGAAGTGATTGCTAAAGATAATCCGAATAAAATCTATGAGGATCCTGAGACAAAATATGTAGCGTCTTTATTTGGTGAAGTCAATGAAGTGCCAACCCATGTGCTGGTTCCTTATGAAGATCAAATGCATAAAACCTTGGTGTATCCGCATCAATTTAAAATGGTTACCGAATCTAACTTACCAGTAAAAATCAGGAGAACCTATTTTAGAGGAAATCATTATTTGATCGAAACCGTATATAAAAGACAATTGGTGTTTTTCGAAAGTGAAATCGATTTGCCTTTGGAACAAGAAATATTTTTAGGCTTGAATTACTTATAAAATAAAAAAACGATAAACATAAATAGATGTGTTTATCGCTTTTTCTTTTAAGGAACCCGACGACTCTTCATTGAAGCTAGTCGGGTTTGATATTTAGGGATGGATCTAATTTTTTAGATTTTTTTCTAAAAATTGATCTTGTTCCCAAAGTAAGTGTAGGATGTTTTCTTTGGCTACATAGCTGTGCGCTTCTTTAGGTAAGATCACCATTCTTGCTGGAGCTCCCAAACCTTTTAATGCTTGAAAGTAACGCTCGGTTTGCAAAGTGAAAGTTCCAGGATTATTATCGGCTTCACCGTGAACTAATAAAAGTGGTGTTTTCATTTTGTCTGCATTCATAAAAGGAGACATTGTATTGTATACTTCTGGAACTTCCCAGTAGTTACGTTGTTCTGTTTGAAATCCAAAAGGCGTAAGGGTTCTGTTGTAAGCCCCACTTCTAGCAATTCCACAAGCGAAAAGGTTGGAATGTGTCAATAAGTTGGCTGTCATAAAAGCTCCGTAAGAGTGTCCACCAACAGCTACTTTTTTGCGGTTAATATAACCTAGAGCATCAACAGCATCAATTGCTGCTGCAGCATTATCTACCAACTGTGAGATAAAGTTGTCATTTGGCTCTGTAGTACCTTCTCCAATGATTGGAAATGCAGCATCGTCTAAAACAACATATCCTTTAGTGACCCAGTAAACGAATGATCCATAATAAGGGAACGTAAATTCGTTTGGATTTTGAGTGGATTGTCCCGCGCTGTTTTTGTCTTTGTATTCTGCTGGATAAGCCCAGATTAACAATGGTAATTTTTCTTTCTTGGCTTTGTCATACCCTGCAGGTAAATACAAAGTACCAGAAAGTTCTACTCCATCTTTACGTTTGTATTTAATGACTTCTTTACTTACGTCTTTAATACTCTCAAATGGGTTTTTAAAAGAAGTAATTGGCGTTAAGCTGTTTTGTTTAGTAATGTTTCTGAAATAATAGTTCGGATAGTCACTCTTAGATTGAATTTGAACTAATACTCTACCTGATTTTAGATTTTCAACTTCTACGATATCTTCTTTTTTATCTGTGTATTTAGAAGTATAAAGACGTTTGGTTTGTAATGTTTTTACGTTGAACTGATCAATAAAAGGGAATTGACCATTTTTAGTATACCCTTCACCAATACGATAGGCATTATCTTTTTCTAAGTCTAAGACGTATTTATTGTACTGGTTCTTTTTGGTTCCAAAATGACCCGGATCTGAATAGACGTCTTGTTGATTTCTGTCCGTGATTAGTTTGGGTTGCTCTTTTGGATTGGAAGGGTTGATCAAATAGGTTTTGGTGTTACGTGTATCGTACCATTCGTCAGAAAGAACAGCGACGTTATCGTTACCCCAAACAATGTCATTAAAACGTTGTGGTGTTTTTACCAGTGAAGTGGCATCATTAGTAAAGGGGGCTTCCCAAAGGAAAACTTCATCTCTAAAGTCCACTTTGTTGGCCGGGTTTCCTTCATCTAAAGCGACCACATAAGAAAGAGTAGCAGGTTTGTCGTTTCTCCAGCTCATTTCTCTTTTTCCTTTTCTCACGGCCATAAACCCTTTAGGGATTACTTCGTTTAATGGAACCTCATTAACGGTTTTAATTTCTTTTCCTCTTGCGTCATAAACGATTGTTTTGGAAGGGAATCTACTTAGTGGAACCACATAAGAAAATGGCTTTTGAATAGTAGTTAACATGATGTAGTTACCATCTGGAGAAATTCGCTCACCAGCATACATGGCTGCTTCTTTGAATAAAGTAGCTGTACCGTTAAGGTTCACCTTATATAATTCAGAAGTAGTAATGTTTTCAAAATTAACTTCGTCATTTTTGTTTTTCAACATATCAGGATAGGTTCTGTTTTGAGATTTCTCTCCAGAAGTATTCGATACAATTGGTCCTGTTGGTAAGTCCTTTTTGGAATCTAACAAAGCAGGTCTGTTTTTAGGAAGCATCTTCACTAAGATGGTTTCGTTGTCTGAAAACCAAGTAAAAGGATTTCCAAGGTTGGCGTTTACAGTTGCTTCAGTTAGCTTTGTAGCTTGTGCTGTAGCTACATCTAAAACCCAAAGCTCAACACCAGTGGCAGTAGTATGTGAAAATAAAATTTTCTTGTCATTCGGAGACCAAGAGATATTGCTTATTTTAGGATTGTTAGGCAAACCAGAAACTTGTACTTCATCGGTTTTGTTTACTTTTCTTATTTTAAGATTGTTAGTATAGGTGGCAGAACTCGATATATTAGTAATGGGATTGATTCTAAGACCACCCAAACGAAGTTCTTCTTGATTTAAATCGTCTAAGGTTTTGTATGTGGGTCTATACATTAATAACATATACTCGTTTTTGGTGTCGAGTGATACATTGGGAGCTCTCTGGTAATCAGCTAAATCTAATATAGATTTAGAAGGTTTTTGATAGTTTAAATTTTCTTGAGCAAAGGCGATAAAGCCAATGTTTAAGAATAGAAGTAAGGTAACCTTTAATTTCATAATTTGAATTTTAGGGGTTTAAATAAAGAATTCATAAAGTTGGTCTAAAGTACTCCAATATTGTTACAGTTTAAATGTTTTTTCTTCTGTTTTTTAAAGAAAAATGGTTTTTTTGATTAATTGTTAGATTTTGAGATGGGAAAGGAATTTTAAGATAATAATTGCTAATACCGAAAAAAATAGTAATTTGGACACTAATGTTTTAAAGTATACTTAAATTTGCAATCCAATTTTTTAACAAATAATAAAAGAATATGTATCATTCAAAAATAGCGGGCTTAGGATATTATGTTCCTTCAAATGTTGTGACTAACGATGATTTGTCCAAGATTATTGATACCAATGACGAATGGATTCAAGAGCGCACGGGAATTCAAGAGCGTAGACATATAATTCGTGGAGAAGATACGACAACTTCAATGGGAGTAAAGGCAGCTAAAATTGCTATAGAGCGTTCAGGTGTTGCTAAAGAGGATATCGATTTTGTCGTTTTTGCTACCTTAAGTCCAGATTACTATTTTCCTGGTCCTGGAGTTTTAGTGCAACGTGATTTAGGATTGAGAACCGTTGGAGCCTTAGATGTAAGAAATCAATGTTCTGGTTTTGTGTATGCCATTTCAGTTGCCGATCAATATATTAAAACCGGAATGTATAAAAACATTTTAGTTATTGGTTCTGAAGTGCATTCTACAGGATTGGATATGACTACTCGAGGAAGAGGCGTTTCGGTTATATTTGGTGATGGAGCAGGAGCTGCCGTTTTATCTCGTGAGGAAGATTTGACAAAAGGAATTTTATCGACACACTTACATTCAGAAGGACAACATGCTGAAGAACTTGCTTTGCAAGCACCTGGTATGGGAGCTCGTTGGGTAACTGATATTTTAGCTGACAATGATCCAAACGATGAGAGTTATTATCCATACATGAACGGTCAGTTTGTTTTTAAAAATGCAGTAGTGCGTTTTGCGGAAGTAATCAACGAAGGTTTGGCAGCAAATGGATTGCAGGTATCAGATATTGATATGTTGATTCCGCATCAAGCCAATTTGAGAATCTCTCAATTTATTCAAAATAAATTCAAATTGTCAGACGATCAGGTGTATAACAATATTCAGAAATATGGAAATACCACAGCAGCCTCTATTCCAATTGCTTTGACTGAAGCATGGGAGAAAGGGAAAATTAAATCAGGGGATACTGTAGTTTTAGCAGCTTTCGGAAGTGGATTCACTTGGGGAAGTGTTATTATTAAATGGTAAATTAATTCATCTTACATTATATTAGGAACCTACTTCATTCGGAGTAGGTTTTTTTATGAATTTATGGGATAAAAAGTAGATGCAAGATAGTTCGAAGATTTAAAAGAGAAGCGATTGTTGGATAGAGGTAATTCTATTCTCAATCGCTTATTTTGGTTAGAGGATCTCTTCCGTATGGGAAAATCTTAAAAAAACATTCTAACCAACAGCAATAATAGAAGATATGGTAAGTATATCCTCATAAGTAAATTTTACGATGCTTCATTTAACAATAAATCATAAAAGATCATTTGCCTAAATTAGCTGTAAAAATTTGTGCAAAAATGCGTTTTAGCAGCAAAAATTTGTGTCAGTGTTGTAATTTGGCTAAATTTAGGATTAAAAATTTGTGTAAAAATGGCTTAATAGGTAAATCAATGTGTCATCAGGAATTGATATTTTTGTAAAGAAGTCTGGGAATTAAATTCAAAAATGAAAGACGATTAGGCATGTCTTAATATTCAGAAATATGGAAATACAGCTGCAGTATCTATTCCAAATTGTTTCAATAGAAACACTATTTAGTTCTACGACGCATGTTAATTTTAGGACTTTAAAAGGTTTAGTTGGTGTTTTTTGTAAAAAAATCTCATAAAACTACAATTAAACTTGCGCATTTAGCTGAACGTAAGTTAGAAATTAGTGTCTAAGTTAAGTTATAAAACTGATCGCAGCGATTCGCACATAGTAAGGTGATTTCTCTTTTCCTAGCACTGCAACGTTATGGATAGTGTCTTGATGATTTTGTAGTTTTTAAATCTAACTATCTCTTCAAGTGTTGGTATTCGTTATATTTGTGGAAATAATGAAAAGAAAATAAAAACCATTGAATTTTTGGTTTTCATGTCAACGTTAAAAAAACAGATCTCTTTGAGAGTAGTTTTAAGCACCGTTTTACCGATGGAGTTTATCGTTTTAAAATTAAATAGATAACCAATTACGGGTTACATAAATATATCAATGTCTAAAATTATAATGAAAAAAAATCAACTTGAAATTGCTTGTTTCAATTACGAATCGGCATTAATAGCTCAAGAAAATGGAGCGGATAGAATTGAATTGTGCGAGAATATGCAGTTGGGTGGAACAACACCTAATGCAGTTGTAGCGCTAAAGGTTAGAGAAGAAGTATCGATTAAAATGCATGTGATCATTAGACCTCGTGGTGGGGATTTTGTGTATACTGATGATGAGTTCATGGAAATGAAACAAGACATCAAATTGCTTAAGAAGTTAGGAGTGGATGGTTTTGTTTTTGGAATATTGAATCCAGATGGAAGTGTGAACAAAAAGCAAAATCAGGAATTGGTTCATTTGGCTAGTGGATGTTCTTGTACTTTTCATCGTGCCTTTGATGTGGTTAAAGATATAGAACAAGGTCTTGAAGATGTAATTGCGTGTGGTTTTCATTCTATTTTAACTTCAGGTAGAGGTCAAAATGTGGTGGAAGGACTTTTGGATTTAGAACAGATCCAACAATTAGCTCAAGATAGAATTGTGATTATGCCAGGCGGAGGATTACGCTCTTCGAATATTGCTTTGTTGCAAGAAAAATTGGCGCCAACTTTTTATCATTCATCGGCCATTACAGATGGTACGGAGATGGCTAGTGCTGTTGAAATAAAAGCATTGATCGCTACTTTTTAAATTCAAGTAGTACACAATGGTCTAAAAATAGCAAAGGCCTGAAGTTGGCATACTTCAGGCCTTTTTGCTACAAGAAATTATTCAAAAAATTATTTAAAAAATTGTAATATGTACTAATGAGGGGGGGACTAAAACATTCCGCCACCACCTTTATTAGTGTTATCTTCTCTTTGTTTACGTTGTAAGTTTTTGATTTTAGCTCCTCCAAAGTTATAGGTTAATCCTAAGTAAACGGTTTGGCTTTCCCAAGTAAACTGACCCACCTGTGGATAAGGATAATCGGCATCAAAAGCATATTTCATAGTGTTGAATACATCATTAAAACGTACGCTAATGTTCATTTTGTTATTCAATAAAGTATAACGTGATCCCATGTCCATTTTGTACATTTCGTGGCTGTTATTTTGAAGACCATCTACTGATCCTCTGTAGAAACCAAACAATAAAAAGCTTAAACGTTTTGTTGCTTTAAAGTTTGAGTTCATACGACCATTAAAAGCTGCTGCAGTCACTTTTCTTTCTAGTGGGCTACTTGTTTTGGTTACTTCATCATATACAAATACCACTCCTTGTTGGTTGATGCTTGAGAAATCAATAGATGGGGAGATATCCCACCATTTAGTGATTTTGTAATTGAATGAAACTTCAAAACCATATGAGGTATTATGATCATAGTTGGTGAAGGTCATAATTTGTTTGTTACCATTAGGGTCAGCATCATCAGGGTAGATGATTCTACTAATTGGATCATTGATGCTTCTTACGAATACACCCGCTGTGAAACTTCCTTTTGTTAAAGTTTTGGTATAGTTTGCTTCAACAGAATTGGTAAACTGAGGGCGTAATTCTGGGTTTCCTAAAGCAGTTACCAATGGAGTAGAGAACTCACGAATTGGTTTTGTTTGTTCTAAGCTAGGGCGGTCCACACGTCTAGAGTAGCTCAATTGAAGCGTGTTTTTATCATTTAAGTTGTAGGTTAAATAAGCCGATGGATATAAGGTAATATAGTCATCATCAAATTTAGTCTGGCCATGATTTAAATTAGCTGCTACTTTATAGCTTTCAAAACGAGCTCCTAATTGGTAAGAGAATTTTTTATATTTCTGACCAAAAGTAACATAGGCAGAATAGATATTGGTGTCGTAGGTATAATCAGAAGCTTGATCTGCCACAGGAACCAAAGGGTTTCCGGTGATAAAGGTGTTTCCTGTTTTAGTTAAACGTGCTTCGGCACCTGCTTCCAATGTCGTTTTGTCGTTTAATGGATTGACATAATCCACATTAAAAGTGCTTAATTTTCTAGTTCCATTAATGTAATCAGCATAGACAATGTTGTTTTCAGTATTGTCTAGATGGGTTGTCTTTGTGTCAAAATTGGCATTTTGGCTCTGTTTGGTGTCAGAGTAGTTTCCTTCAAAATCTAAAGTATGACCTTCCTTTTTAAAGATATGTTTGAAAGCTAGATTATAAGTTCCTGTTTGGTTAGGTCCTTGGTATCTTGATTTTTGAAACATATTGCGAATACCCTCAGAAGAATTATTATAGTCTATATCTGTATTGACACTAAAAGTACCTGTTGCTTTGTTTTGATTGGTGTAAACTGATAATGTATTGTGATCATCGATTAAATAATCCATACCTACTTTATATAAGTAAGAATCATTGTCGTTAGTGACGTCTAAGTTTTGCACAATACTCATGTCTTTTCTGGAAATATATCCATCGTTGGCATTAAGTCCAAAATTTTGTCCCGCATTTCCGAAGAAATTCACTTTACCAGTTTTATAGTTCAAATCTAGTGATTGATTGTGTTTGGCTGTTTCTCCAAAAGTAATACCACCACTATAGCTTCCGTTGAAACCCGTGTTGCTATTCTTGTGTAAAATAATATTGATGATCCCAGACATTCCCTCTGGGTTGTACTTCGCACTTGGATTGGTGATCAATTCTATTTTTTTGATCGAAGTCGAAGGAATCTGCTTTAGCAATTGGGCAGGATCAATAGTAGAGGGTCTACCGTCAATTAAGACACGAACATTGTCATTTCCACGAAGGGATAATTTTCCATCTTGGTCTACGTTTACAGAAGGAATGTTGGTCATGATATCAGAGGCAGAAGCTCCTGCAGTGGTTAAATCTTTTCCTACGGTAATGACTTTTCGGTCAATTTTTTGCTCGATAGTCGAGCGCTCATTAACAATATTAACCCCTTTTAATTGAGTAGCTTCTTCTTCAAGGGAAACATTAAGCGTAGCGGCCTTTTTGGTATCACTTAAGACAACAGCACTTATGTGTTTTCTAAATCCAATGTATTGAATTTCGATGGTGTAGCTTTTTAGGGCTAAGTTTTTAATGGTGTAGACTCCAGTGTCATCTGTGTTAACACCAGAAATTACTTTTCCGTTTTCTTTGATGGAAACGGTCGCATATGAAATAGGAGCACTGTTCGATTTTTCAATGATTTTCCCGGTAATGGTTCCGGAATTTTGGGCTTGTGCTGTGGTCATTATGCTGAATAATGCCAACAGAAGGAGTTTTAATTTCATGATGTTATAAATAGATTGTTTTGATTGGTCGATGCTAGCTAAACTCGAATATTTCGTTGTTCTGAAACAGCTCGAATTTCTTAGTAAGACTCTTTTGCGTACGATATGTTACAGGGATTTTATAAAAAAATCTTAATTTTTTTTGGATGTGCTGAGTTGTAGTAGATTAGGTTTTTGTGTTTTTGATAATTAGTGGTGGTATTCTTGTTTTATTTTTGATCAATTCGGAGTGTTTTGTTGTATTTTATCTGTTTTTCGTTTTCTGTAATTGACGAATAAGCAGTATCTTTGCAGTCTTTAAAAATAAGTTTACATGTCATTATCACAAATTCTTACTCCTTCTATACAAAAAGCCATACAAGCCTTATTTGATGTTACTGTTGATAAAATCGAATATCAAACGACTCGAAAAGAGTTTGAAGGCGATATTACAATGGTCATCTTTCCTTTATTGAAAGTGATTAAAAGCAATCCAGCTGAATTAGGAAATAAAATTGGAAATTATCTCGTGGAGCATGTTACCGAAGTAGCACGTTTTAATGTGGTTTCTGGATTTTTAAATATTGTTATAGCCGATAGTTATTATTTGAATTTCTTTAATGGAATTAAAGACCAAGCAAGCTTTGGATTTGTAACACCAAATCCCCAAGAGAAAGCCATCATGGTGGAATACTCTTCGCCGAATACCAATAAACCTTTGCACTTAGGTCACGTTCGTAACAATTTGTTAGGATATTCCGTGGCGGAAATCATTAAAGCTTCTGGTAAAAAAGTATATAAAACACAAATCATTAACGATCGTGGAATCCATATTTGTAAATCGATGCTGGCTTGGCAGAAATTTGGAAATGGAGAAACTCCAGAGAGTACAGGATTAAAAGGCGATAAATTAGTAGGGAACTATTATGTGGCTTTTGATAAAGCCTATAAAGTAGAGATCTCGGCTTTAATGGAAGCGGGTAAAACTGAAGACGAAGCCAAGAAACAAGCGCCCATTATTGTGGAAGCACAAGAAATGCTGAAAAAATGGGAAGCGGGTGATCAGGAAGTAATTGCCTTATGGAAGATGATGAACCAATGGGTTTATGCAGGTTTTGAAAAGACCTACAGTAATTTAGGGGTTAATTTTGATAAATATTACTACGAGAGCAATACGTACCTATTAGGAAAAGATGTTGTTCAAGTGGGATTAGATAAAGGGGTATTCGAAAAAGATCCTGACGGTTCAGTTTGGATTGATTTGACAGAGGAAGGTTTGGATCGTAAAATTGTTTTACGTTCAGACGGAACTGCTGTTTATATGACACAGGATATCGGAACTGCGATTCAACGTGTAAAAGACATGCCCGATGTTGGTGGGATGGTGTACACGGTTGGAAACGAACAGGACTACCACTTTAAAGTGTTGTTTTTGATTCTGAAAAAGTTAGGTTTTGATTGGGCTTCAAGTTTGTATCACTTATCTTATGGTATGGTAGATTTACCTTCTGGTAAAATGAAAAGCCGTGAGGGTACAGTTGTAGATGCAGATGATTTGATGCAGGATATGACCGATACAGCGCAACAAATTTCAGAAGACTTAGGCAAACTAGACAGTTATTCTACTGAGGAAAAAGCCAAATTGTATAAAACCATTGGATTAGGTGCTTTAAAGTATTATATCCTAAAGGTAGATCCTAAAAAACGTATCTTGTTTAATCCAGAAGAATCAGTTGATTTCGCAGGAAACACGGGTCCGTTTATTCAATATACTTATGCGAGAATCCAATCGATTATCCGTAAGGCTGAATTTGATTTTGCAGCGACAACCGATACCGTAGCCTTACACGAGAAAGAAAAAGAATTGGTGAAACAAATCGAACTTTTTCCAGAAGTGATTCAAAATGCTGCTCAACATCACAGTCCAGCGCTTATTGCCAATTATACGTATGATTTGGTAAAAGAATACAATTCATTTTATCAATCGGTGCATATCTTAGGTGAATTAGATTTGACTAAGAAAATTTTCCGAGTACAGCTTTCTCAAAAAGTAGCCGAAGTAATTAAGTCCGCTTTTACCTTATTAGGGATAGAAGTTCCAGAAAGAATGTAAGAATCTTAATATAACGAAAAAGCAAAAGGCCGTTAGTTTTATAAAACTATCGGCCTTTTTTGTTTTATTTCTATGTTTATGCTTTTACTGGTGAAGAAGGTTAAAAAGTGTAAATAGGGTTTTTTTAGGGCTAATAGTGTGTTTTTGCTAATTATTCGCACTATATTATAGTGTTATTCTGTGATAATTTAAAAATTAATCTAAATTAACATTTTGTTAGGAAATTTTGTTTTCGTGCATAAATCTGCGCTATGACACAATTTTTTTCTTAAATTAGGGTTATAGAACAGGTATAGTGTTGAAAATCACACGAATAACTTGTTGATGATATCGTAATGTTTAAGAGATTTCCTTATATTTATTTTTAACTATTTTGAATTAGTACACTTGTAGCACAAAAAAAGAATAAAGGATATACAACCGTCTAAGTTTTTAGGCGGTTTTTTTGTTTTTGGATACAGCAAAGGCCATTAATTCCGTTGGAACGAATGGCCTTTTTTAGGAAGTAGGGAGGGGGGTTATTTAACGAACTTGTCGATGATAGCATCGGTTTCTGCTTTTTTAGCATCCGGCTTTACCCCAAACAAAAACGAATACAAAGGTTTTTTGTCAACCGTCTCGTTTAAGTTCAAATCTTTATTTCTTTCAAAAAGAGTTTGCCATTTATCGCGCACATTTTTCCAAACAGCGTTGTTTTCTTTCCACCAATTTTGAGCGGCAATACATTTAATGTCTGGAACTTTGATATAATGATCCATTCCTTTTTCTTGTGCAAGTACTACATCTTTACCACTATCGTCTCGGATCAGTTTTTCGTTATCTTGCTCGTGATTCCATCCTGTTTTGGTGATTTCATGTATGTTTCTTCTTTTTAAAACATTGTAATCATCACGTTTGGTATGTTCTCTTCTCGGTAGGGGAGCATCGGCCACATTAACCCAATAGTCTTTTCCATCTGCATGAACCCAAGAAGATGTTCCTTCGTATCTCGGAGAATCATCAACTTGAAAAACTTTTTGTGTCCATTGGCCTTTTACCTCTTTCTTATTGAGTTTGTTGTATTTCCAAGTCGTGTTTTTATCAAAGGAGTACAAATCGGTGTTTTCATATAGCCAATCTTGTCTCCAGTGTTTGATGATCATCTTATCACTAACAATTAGTAAGTGTTGCATCACTATTTTATTGGGCGTGTCTTCCACTAATTCTACCCACTCTAAACCATAATCATGCTTTGTTTTGGATGGTTTGTAAGTAAGAGAATCTTTTGGGTATTGAAAGGTTTCAGCAAAATTAAATTTTACTTCATAACAACCACACATCGACTTGATCGATTTAATGTCTTGTTGTTTTTTAGCTTCTTGACTAAATCCAAGGCTACATGCCAAAGCCATTGCGGCCGAAAAATAGAGGCTTTTTGTACTCATAATTGGTGATTAAGGTTTTAAAATCTTTTTGCAAATATATAAACTTTATTTAGAATAAATAAAAATAGTTATATATTTGCCCCACGATTAAGACCAATTATAAAGAATGAAAATCAAAATCAGCCTATTTATTGCCCTACTGTTTTGCGAAACACTTGCTGCTCAACAACAAAAAGAAAACAGTACTGTCAATGAATTATCAGCAGTGGTCGTCACGGGACAATTCGAACCACAATCGATCAAAAAATCGGTGTTCAATGTTCGTGTGATCAGCAGTGCCGATATTAAAAATTTAGCCGCTACCAATTTAGCCGATGTACTGAATCAATATTTGAATATTAGCGTACGACCTAGTGGAACTACGGGTCGCTCTACCGTTTCTCTATTTGGTTTAGATGCACAATATTTTAAAATTTTAGTTGACAATGTACCACTGGTCAATGAAGGGGGTTTTGGAAATAATAGTGATCTGTCTCAAATTAATTTAAATGATGTGGAGCAAATCGAAATCGTGGAGGGTTCTATGGGCGTGGTTTATGGAGCGAACGCCGTTAGTGGGGTTTTGAATATCATTACCAAAAAATCGTCCCAATACAAATACAGTGTTACCGCTTCGGTACAAGAGGAGACCGTGAAAGACGAGTATGCACTTTTTAATCAGGGACGTCATATACAATCCTTACGAGCATCCCATTCTTTTGAAGATAATTGGTTTGTCAGTATTGGGGCTAGTAGAAACGATTTCAAGGGTTTTCTTGACGACAAAAAAGGAAAGGATTACCCGGAGAATGATCAGAGTCGTGGCTACAGATGGCTTCCAAAAGAACAATTAAACGGTACGGCGCTAATTGCCTATCATAAAGGAGATTTTAGAGTTTTTTACAAATTTGAATATTTAGACGAAGACGTGCAGTACTATAATGCGACCGTACAATCGGGTTTCAATACACAATTGGGTTCTTATCGGTACGCTGAAGATAAAAGATATGCTAGCAATAGGTATTTTCATAATGTAAATGCCACAGGGAAGCTTTTGTCTAAATGGAATTATAATGTTTCTCTTTCGCATCAAAAACAAGAAAGAAACGTAGCCGATTTTAGGTATTATTTGTCCACGAAACAGGAAGCGAATACCGTTAGCGTAAAGGATCAGTCTATGGAGGTACTCTATTCTACTGGAACGCTAAGTAACTTTTTCTCAGACAAAAAAGTGGATTTGCAGCTAGGCTATGAGTTTGTCCATAATAAAGGCTATGCCTTGGTGCAGGAAGCCAGTAATACCTTTACGCCTATAGCCAAAACCCTTGAGAACTATGACTTTTTTGCCTCATCAGAAATCAAGGTGGATAAAAGGTTTTCCCTTCGTCCAGGATTGCGCTTTTCGGCTCAGTCTAAATTTAAAGATCAATATGCTTCATCACTAGGATTACGGTACTTATTGGATCAAGGGATTGAACTTAGAGGTTCTTATGGAACCTCTTTTAGGACGCCCACTTTTGAAGAAATGTATTCCAAGCTAATCTTTGATGGACACTTTTTTACAGGAAATGAAAATCTTATTCCCGAAACAAGTACGTCTTATGAAGCCAGTCTTAAAAAAGCAACGACATGGGATTCAGGATTATTAATGTCCAACACCCTATCGGGAAGTTTTCTAGATGTGAACGATCGAATTGATATGGCTTTGTCGCGTTTTAATCCCGATACCGGAAATCCGGAATACCAATATATTAACATCAGTAAATATAAGATGTGGAATTTCTCTACGATGAATCAATTCAAGATAGCCGATTTGACTTTTAATCTTGGTGCGGCTATAGTAGGGGTTTCCCGTAAGATAACCAATCAGGTTTTTTCTTCAGAGGATCAATTTCTGTACAGCTTTAATTTGAACAGTAGTATTGCGTATTTGATTCCTAAATGGGGTACCACATTCTCGGCCTATTATAAGTATAATGGTAAGTCGCAACAATTTATCGAAACCACTTCAGAATATCTCATATCAGACATAGATCCTAGCCATTGGCTGGATGCTTCCATTAGGAAATCTTTTTTTAACAATCAATTGGAAACCACCATTGGAGCCAGAAATCTCTGTAATGTCACCAATGTGAATCAAAGCAATAGCAATCAAACGGCTCATGCCACTTCTTCATCGCTGATGTTGGCTTACGGACGTTCGTATTTTATCAAATTGACTTATAACCTTAATCTTTAAATATAAATACTCAATACCATGAAAAAATCATTATTACTCTTATCCTTTTCCTTATTGACTCTTGTGTCTTGTTCTAGTGATGATAGTGCTCCTACGGTGGAAGTACCTTCAATAGGGGCCACTTTAGCCGCATCAGTTGGAGGAGCAAACCAACCGAATCAATTGTATTTAGATTTGAGTACAGGCACTTCTTCGTCGATCAATAGAGCTTCTTGGGATTTTGGATTCTCTAGCGCAACAGATTTTAGAGTCGTGATCAATGGGGCTTTGAAAATGGCGGTAAAGAAATTAGAAACTTCTGATATTACTTTGGTTCAGAAAATAGATGCTGCTGTTACAGTAGGAGCTGGAACAACGGCTTCTTCTAACGGATTTGTAGATAACCCAACGGGGGTTTTAGCTGGTAGTGGTGCTGGAATTGGTACTGCCATTGCTGAGGTTTCTGCCACTGATGCAGATAATAAAGTGTATTTGGTGAACCTAGGATTCGCTGTGGGTACTGCTAAACCGGGTGTAGGTAACGTTGAAATAGACGGTGCTGCAAGGGGATGGAAAAAAGTAAGGATTCTAAGAAGCGGAACTGGTTATAAGATTCAGTATGCGGATTTGGAGTCTACTACTTTCACTGAAAAAACAATTGCTAAGGATGCGGCTTTCAATTTTACATTTTTTAGTTTGACTTCAGCCAATACAGTTGCAGTAGAACCAGAAAAAGCAAAATGGGATTTAAACTTTACCTATTTTACTAATTATGTGAATTTTGGTACTGAGGTAACTTACGGTTATTCAGATTTTATTGTTTCCAACATGAAAGGAGGGACGCAGGTCTATCAAGTTGTGGTGACTGCTGATCTCACTTATGCCGCTTTTACAAAAGCGAATATTGTAGAGGCTAATTTTGCTGCTTCAGCCACAGATCAAAGAATTGTAGGGGCGAATTGGAGAAATGGTGGAGGACAAAACGGTTCCTTACCAAGTATTAAAACAGATCGTTTTTATGTGGTGAAAGATGCTACTGGAAATTACTATAAATTGAAATTCCTTGCCATGACAAATGATGTAGGAGAAAGAGGATTTGTTACCCTAGAGTATGCAATCTTAAAATAATGTGAAGAAGAAAGAATCGCTATAATAGGATCAGCATGCCGCCCAAGGGTATGTAAGGTTCAATACGGGTGTTAGGTACACTCTATTATAGTAGGTCTTTTTGCTTGCAATGGAATAAAATAACGAATGGTTTTTTGTTTGAAAACCAATTGTTTAAGCTGTGATTACAGTTAAGTTGGGTTTGTAATTTACTTTGTTTTTTTTATTTTTTTTTGATAAAGAGGTTAGAATTTTCTAGCCTCTTTTTTTGTGCTTTTTTAATGTTAAAAAAAAGATAATAAATTAATGTTTATTCTATCTTTGCGCTTACTTTTTTATAAGGAATTAATAGGATTTTTGAGTAAATCCCAATGAATCCTTTCCTAAAATTTATTATTACTAGTGAACACAAAATCTTATTTTTTTCAGTCTTTTGCCATTGTATTATTAGCAGTCGTTGCTTTTATTGGATTCAAACAAATCTTACCGGATAAAATTTTTTCGGATAGCAAAATAGATACTAAAAACGTACTTATCGATAGTTTGCTTTTAGAGTCGGTGGCCAATGATTCTTTAGTCGATAGAAACGATAGTATTGCAGCTATTGAAAAACTCGAAGCGGCAGAGGAAATTACTTTTGATGCTACCGAAGGCATTGAGTTCCCTTCTGAAACCTTTGAAAATTATAAAGGGTATCAGTATCTGGTTTCATTCTATGAGAAATTATACCAACTGGAAAAAAATCCTCAGGCCAAAGTAAGGATTGCGTATTATGGCGATTCGATGACCGATGGTGATTTAATTGTACAAGATGTTCGTGCCAATTATCAAGGGCGTTTTGGAGGAAGTGGTGTCGGTTTTGTGTCGATTACCTCAGAATCTTCAGCCTCAAGAGGTTCTGTAAAATCACTCTATTCCAAAAACTGGAAAATGCAGTCCTATCTCAATGTTAAAAGACCTATTTGTCCTTTTGGTGTTAACGGGCATGTGTTTTTTGCCAATGAAAAAGCCAATGCTACTTGGGTACAATACGAAGTGGGCTCCAATAAATATGCCACGACCTTAGATAGTCCTACCTTGTTTTATGGTCAATCCACTAAAAGAGGAAATGTGAATTTTATAGTCGGTAGAGATACTTTGAGAAAAAAATTAGTGCCTACTAATTTAATTAATACACTAAAGGTGGCCTCAGGGAGTCTAAAGGGCTTCAAAGCGAATTTCGTAAATGCGGATTCGATTCCGATTTATGGGTTTAATTTTGATAATGGAATTGGGGTGCACGTGGATAATTTTTCGCAAAGAGGAAATTCCGGATTGCCTCTTTCTATATTTGATGCTAATGTCATGCAGCGATTCAATGCTAATTTGAAATACGATTTGGTTATTTTGCATTATGGTACCAACGTTTTGAACTATGGGACCAAAAATTATTCTTGGTACCAAAGAGGAATGACCAAAGCGGTCAATAAAATCAAACAATCTTTTCCAGGGGTTTCTATTTTGATTATTTCAACGGCGGATAAGTCGACCAAATACGAGCTGGAAATGAAAACGGATTCAGCAGTAGTGCCGTTGGTAAAAGCGCAAAAAAGATATGCTCTTGAAACGCATTCTGGATTTGTGAATTTGTATACACTAATGGGAGGAGACGGATCCATGATCAAATGGGTGGATGAAGCTCCTGCTAAAGCCAACAAAGATTATACGCATTTTAATCAACGCGGAGCCAAAGCCATTGGTAAGTTGTTGTATGATCAATTGAATAGGGGATATGAACAGTATAAGGTTTTACGCGAAAACCGTAATTTTACAAACACTAAACCGCAAGCGACTCGGAAAACCAAGGCAGACTCTGTGGCTGTAAAAAAAGATAGTGTAAATGAATAAACTGATGATGCTCTTTTGCTGTCTTTTCATGGCGGCCAATGATAAAACACAAAAGATAGATTTATTCCCCATAACCCAACTGCCGATGAGTAAAGTTGACACGACCACCATTGATTCTTTTGCTGCCGAACACATTTATAATGCTCAAGTATTAGACCGCGTTTTTCTGAAATTGAAGGAAAATGAAAAGCATAATTTTCAGAAAATAAATATAGTACATATAGGGGATTCTCATATTCAAGGGGATATGATGACCAATCAGATTCGAAAAAATCTGCAACAAAAATTTGGTAATGCGGGACGAGGTTTGGTTTTTCCGTATCAGTTGGCCCAAACAAATGGTTCTTTTAATGAGCGGTTTCAGTCCAATAGAGCTTGGCAAAGTTACCGCAATATTCACCCGGTTAAAAATGTTCCTGTTGGTTTAAGTGGAATAGCACTTTGGAGGGATAAAGGGGATTTTGTGATGGAGCTTACGATAAAAGACGTGGCCTATAAATTCAATTCGATTCGTCTGATTACACCTGCGAACCAGTCGATGTTTGATTTGGCCCTTAGTGCTCAAACTAAAATCATTCAAACTACCCAGAGAAAAGTAATTCAGCATAAGATCAAAAAAGGAGAGGCAATCTCGACCATAGCCGATAAATACCAGGTGTCTGTAGCCGATATCAAAAGAGATAATGGATTAA
Source organism: Flavobacterium sp. OHVDL-2026-0007 (assembly GCF_059882335.1). NCBI lineage: Bacteria > Pseudomonadati > Bacteroidota > Flavobacteriia > Flavobacteriales > Flavobacteriaceae > Flavobacterium > Flavobacterium sp. OHVDL-2026-0007. Next base: position 2,644,694 of record NZ_CM187612.1, on the reverse strand, counting down.
AATCTACGAACATTCGTGCTGGGAGAACCTTGAAAATTCAAACGAACGAAACAAGACCTAAGAATGTAAGTAGTTCAGAATTTGTTCCTTTAGCGCTGCAAGCGGATGCCTTTTCTCATTATTATCATTCCGATAAGGAATTGGATAAAATCTATCTGATTCCCAATACAGCCGCTTCTGGCTACGAACTAAACGGTGTGGTTTTAGAGAAAGACATGCCAGGAGTAGTTTATAGTGGGATAGGCGTAAATGGAGCGAAGTTTTCGGATTACAATAAGTATCCTTTGTTCTTTGAGCAACTAAAGGCTTTGCAGCCCGATATGTTGGTTTTCTCAATGGGAACCAATGAAAGTTATGACCATATGGAAGCGGCGGCCTATTTAACGGAATTACGAGCATTTATTGGTCACATCAGAGCACAGCATATCACGGTTCCTATACTAGTGATGACACCTCCTCCTTCTTTATTAAAAAACAGAAAACCCAATGTATATGTCCAGGATTATGCCAAGAGTATAATCGAAATTTCAAAATCAGAGGATTTTGCGGTTTGGGATCTCTATCAGGAATTTGGAGGACTTGAAGGTATTCAAAATTTAAAGACTACAGGTCTCATAGGTCCGGATTGGGTTCATTATTCCAAGAAGGGATACGAAAAACAAGGCGACTTGTTCTCACAGGCATTTTTAAAAGCATACGATAATTTTAAATTGAAAAAATAAGTTGATAACAATTGATAGTGTCAATGACTGGTTTATTAAAAACTTTGGCGCACTTACAGTAGAACAGGTTAAAGGTTGGTTTGTTTACAATCCAGACGAAAAATTATTATTTAATACAGGTTTATTCTTAGGGCTATTTCTAGTCTTTTATTTTGTGTATGCCTTTTTACGCAAAACCTTTTATTTGCGATTAACCTACGTGATTCTCTTCTCGCTTTTCTTTTATTATAAGTCAAGTGGAATTTACTTTTTACTCTTGCTGCTTTCTTCGGTAGTGGATTATTACCTGAGTCAGGTCATCTACAAAGAAGCGGTGCAAAGCCGTAAGAAAGCGTACCTCGTATTTAGTGTGATCCTGAATTTGGGACTATTGGGCTACTTTAAGTATATGAACTTTATGATTGTAACGTTCAATGATGTCTTTGGAGGTAATTTTGAGCTTCATGATGTCTTTCTTCCTGTGGGGATATCGTTTTATACCTTTCAGTCGATGAGTTATATTATCGAGATTTACCGTGAAGAAATTAAGCCAACCAAGAATTATATCGAATATTTATTTTTCGTTTCCTTCTTCCCTCAGTTGGTGGCCGGACCAATTGTAAGAGCCAAAGATTTCTTGCCACAGATTTATCAGAAATTAAACCTGAGCAAACAAGACGTAAACAATGCTTTGTTTTTGATCATAGGCGGATTGATTAAGAAAACGGTGATCTCGAATTATATTTCGATCAATTTTGTGGATCGTGTTTTTGATACGCCAATGACCTATACGGCATTTGAGAATTTAATGGCGTCTTATGGTTATGCGATTCAGATCTATTGTGATTTCTCAGGTTATTCAGACATGGCCATTGGAATCGCTTTATTGTTAGGATTTAAATTGCCAGCCAACTTTAGAACACCTTATAAATCCGTTTCCATTACGGATTTCTGGAGAAGATGGCATATTTCATTGTCTACTTGGTTAAAGGACTTCTTGTATATTTCTATAGGAGGAAATAGGCAAGGGAGCTTTGCAGGATTTTTGTTTCCGAGTTTGTTTTTCTTTGGACTATTGCTCTGGGGGATTTCCAACTTCAATAGTAGTATTATTCCTTTGGCTATTGCCTTGGGGGCTATAGTTGTTTTTTGTTTGACCTTTTTGCTTTCCAGCAAAAGAAATCAAACCTTAGTGACTAATTTCAATTTGTTTACGACCATGCTCTTAGGAGGTTTATGGCATGGAGCAGGGGCACAGTTTATTATTTGGGGTGCTTTGCATGGATTGGCTTTGGCGGTTCATAAAATTGTGATGGAACTTTTCCCTGCTAAAAAAGACAGTACAGGACCAAACTTTGTATGGCGATTCTTTTCTATAGTGATCACCTTCCATTTTGTGGTGTTTTGCTGGATCTTTTTCCGCGCCAGAGATTTTGAAACGGCCTTGCAGGTAATTAATAATATTGGTCAGTTATCCTTTGAACCAGAACATTGGCAGACCATTGTAATGGGGTATAAAAACGTATTTCTATTGATGCTCTTTGGTTATGTGTGGCACTTCTTACCAGAAGGTTTTACCACCAAGTTGAAATTTGTTTTCGATAATACGCCACTTATAGGAAAGGCTATCGTTTTGGGATTTGTTTATTGGATCGTATATGCTACGGCAGTGGCAGGTTCACAACCCTTTATTTATTTCCAATTCTAACCTAAGTAGTGTAGACTATAACTAATTTTCTCGCAAAGACCTACGCTCGCAAAGAATGAATATTCAAAGGTGCGGCGTAGTGACTTTACGAGATTTTTTTGTTTTGGTAATATATCTAAATCTCTGCGTGAAAAAGAATTGCCTGAAATGTCTAATTAGATTATCTTTGCACTTCAAATAAAGAAAATAGTATGTTTGATAATTTAAGTGATAAGTTAGATAAAGCCTTCCATATATTAAAAGGGCACGGTAAAATTACTGAAGTAAACGTTGCCGAAACCTTAAAAGAAGTTCGTCGTGCCTTACTTGATGCCGATGTTAACTTTAAGATTGCCAAAGATTTTACCACTAAAGTAAAAGAAAAAGCAATTGGTCAAGACGTTTTAACTACACTACAACCAGGACAATTATTGGTGAAGTTGGTCAAAGATGAACTAACGGAATTAATGGGTGGTGATGTAGCAGGAATCAATCTTTCTGGAGCGCCTACTGTAATTTTGATGTCTGGTTTACAGGGTTCTGGTAAAACGACTTTCTCTGGAAAATTAGCCAACTTCTTAAAAACAAAGAAAAATAAAAAGCCTCTTTTAGTAGCTTGTGATATCTACCGTCCTGCGGCGATTAATCAGCTTCATGTAGTAGGGGATCAAATAGGTGTTGAGGTATACTCGGAACCAGAGAATAAAAATCCTGTTGAGATTGCTCAAAATGCAATCAAACACGCTAAAGCGAATGGTTTCAATGTCGTGATTGTCGATACCGCTGGTCGTTTGGCTGTGGATAAAGAGATGATGGACGAGATTGCTCGTGTTCATAAAGCTATTGAGCCTCAAGAAACCTTGTTTGTTGTCGATGCAATGACGGGGCAAGATGCGGTAAATACAGCAAAAGCTTTTAATGATATCTTGAATTTTGATGGAGTTATTTTAACGAAATTAGATGGAGATACTCGTGGTGGGGCTGCTATTTCGATTAAATCGGTAGTGAACAAACCAATTAAGTTTGTCGGTACTGGTGAGAAGATGGAAGCTATTGATGTTTTCTATCCAGATCGTATGGCGGAGCGTATCTTAGGGATGGGTGATGTTGTGTCCCTTGTCGAAAGAGCGCAAGAGCAATTTGATGAAGAAGAAGCGAGAAAACTTCAAAAGAAGATTGCTAAAAACGAATTTGGTTTTGATGATTTCTTAACTCAAATTCAACAAGTAAAGAAAATGGGTAATATGAAAGACTTGGTAGGAATGATACCGGGTGCTTCAAAAGCCATGAAAGATGTAGAAATAGAAGACGATGCTTTTAAACATATAGAGGCGATCATTCATTCGATGACACCAATCGAAAGAAGTAAACCTGCCCTTATCGACGTAAAAAGAAAAGCCAGAATCGCTAAAGGTTCCGGAACGAAAGTCGAGCAAGTAAATCAGTTAATGAAGCAATTCGACCAAATGAGCAAAATGATGAAAATGATGCAAGGTCCAGGCGGAAAAAACTTGATGAAAATGATGGGAGGCATGAAAGGAATGCCAGGCGGGATGCCGAAATAATACAATATATTTTAAGGTTTAAAATTTCAAGAAGATTGGAATTTTAGACCTTAAATTTTTTACATAAAATAGATTACTAATATATAATTCGAGTTTCGGTTTTTTTAACTGGAAACTCTAAACTTGAAACATTTAACTTTAAAACAATGCAACTACTAGACGGTAAAAAAACAGCTGAAGACATTAAAAACGAAATTGCAGCCGAAGTTCAATCGATAAAAGATGCTGGAGGAAAAGTACCTCATTTGGCAGCAGTAATCGTAGGAACCAACGGAGCAAGTTTAACTTACGTAGGAAGTAAAGTAAGATCTTGCCAGCAAATTGGCTTTGAATCCACTTTGGTGAGTTTACCTGAGACCATTACTGAAGAAGAGTTGTTAGCAAAAATTAAAGAATTGAATGAGGATGATGATCTTGATGGTTTTATCGTGCAGTTGCCTTTGCCTAAACATATCGATGAGCAAAAGATCTTAATGGCAGTGGATCCTGATAAAGATGTGGATGGTTTTCACCCAACGAACTTTGGAAAAATGGCTTTAGAGATGGAAAGCTTTATTCCAGCGACTCCTTTTGGAATCATGCAATTGTTAGAGCGTTACAAAGTAGAAACTGCAGGAAAACATACAGTAGTAATTGGAAGAAGTCATATCGTGGGTCGACCAATGAGTATTCTAATGAGTCGTAAAGGAAATCCTGGAGATTCAACCGTTACTTTGACACACAGTAGAACTAAAAACATCGAAGAGTTTACTAAAAATGCAGACATTATTATTACGGCTTTAGGAGTTCCAAACTACTTGAAAGCGGATATGGTAAAAGAGGGTGTAGTGGTTATTGATGTGGGTATTACTAGAGTTGAAGATGCTTCAAACCCAAAAGGATACGTAATTACAGGGGATGTTGATTTTGATGGTGTAAGTAAAAAATCTTCTTTTATCACACCAGTTCCTGGTGGAGTAGGACCGATGACGATTGCCATGTTGCTTCAAAATACGCTTTTAGCGCGTAAAATGAGAAGTACTAAAAAATAAATTGATCTAATTGATTTTATAAACAAAGCCTGTTCTAGTTGGAGCAGGCTTTGTTGTTTTTATATAATTGGCAATATAAGTTTCAGGTTGTGAAAATAATAGATACTTTTGCAGCACTTAAAAAAAAGAAAACTTCTCCAATGGACGATTATCATTCGTTAGTATTTAATTAAAGATAGCTTTTGAACTTTTCAAAAGACTATGCTAAAACCTAGAATTTTGAAATGAAAGTATTTTACAAAAACAATAACGGATTAATAGAGACGCCAGTGTGGGCATCTGATTGCTGGATCAGTATTGAAGCGCCAAGCTCGGCAGAAAAGCAATATTTGTTAGAGGAACTTTTGATTCCTGAGGCATTTTATAATGATATTGAGGATGTTGATGAAAGACCACGTATTGAAACAGAAGATGGATGGATGTTGATCATCATGCGTGTTCCCATTAAAAGTGATGACATAAAATTACCCTTCCAAACCATTCCGGTGGGTTTGATTTTTAAAGACGATATACGTCTTACTCTTAGTTTTTATCCCACGGAGATTGTTGCTGATTTTGTATCGTATACACAACGCAAAAATATTATCATTAAAGACAGCTTCGATTTGGCTTTACGATTGCTTTTGTCTTCTAGTGTTTGGTATCTAAAATACCTGAAACAGATCAATCAGAAAATTAAATTAGCAGAGGACAATTTAGAAAAGTCGATTAAGAATGAAGAATTGCAGGCCTTACTTCAAATAGAAAAATGTTTAGTGTTTTTTATTACCTCCTTAAAAGGAAATGATGTTTTGTTTCATCGGATTAGAAACTTAAAAAACCAAAAGCTAAGCTATGATTTAGAATTGTTGGAAGATGTAGAAATTGAATTGAGTCAAGCACAGGATACAGCTAATATTTATAGCAATATCTTGACTGGCATGATGGATGCTTATGCGTCGGTGATTTCTAATAATATGAATAATATTATGAAGCAGCTGACTTCTGTTTCGATCATTTTGATGATCCCTACCTTGATAGCCAGTTTGTATGGGATGAATGTGCCAAATGGTTTGGAGGAAAATCAATATGGTATTTGGATTTTGCTTGTTGTTTCGGTTGTCTTATCAGTGCTCGGGGTGTTTTTGTTTAAAAGAAGAAGATGGTTCTGATCGATAGGATCTTAAACGCATAAAATTTTAACTTCGGTTTCAAAGCAAAATGCTACTATAGAACAGGTTTCTATAGAAGCATTTTTTTTATTGCCTTTATGATCATTTATTCAAAATAAGTTATAACTTTGTATCTCAAAGTACTTTATATATGAATCAGAAACAACAAGAAGATTTAGCACATATACGTTCCATGATGGAGCGTTCTTCAAGATTTATATCATTAAGCGGACTCTCAGGAGTTTTTGCGGGTTTATCGGCATTGATTGGAGGGTTGTTTGTGTATCAACTATTCAAAGTAAAAGGAATTGAGTATTTTGAAGGCGAGGATTTAAACTTGTCTATTGATTTTGTGGGGGAGTTGCTGCTTATAGGGTTAGTGATTTTGGTCTTTGCTTTTGCTTTTGGAGTATTCTTTACCATTAGGAAAAGTAGAAAGTATGATCTGCCTATTTGGACCTCAGCCACCAAGAAAATGTTATGGAATTTGGCTATTCCACTGGCGGCGGGAGCTGTGTTTTGTTTGGCTCTTTTGGCTCACGGATTTTATGGACTAATTGCTCCGACTACGTTAATTTTTTATGGTTTAGCGCTGATAAATGCTGAAAAGTATACGTTTTCGGATATTAAATATTTAGGGTTTTGTGAACTGATTTTAGGGGCTGTTTCTCTTTTTTATATCGGATATGGTTTGATTTTTTGGATCATTGGATTTGGTGTTTTGCACATCGTATATGGATTGCTGATGTTTAAAAAATACAACTAAGCAATGGGAATCATTGATAAGTTAAATAAGAATTTTGAAAGCCGTGTTAGGCTTGGGATTATGTCTGTACTAATGGTCAATGAATGGGTGGACTTTACGGAAATGAAAGCCCTTTTGAACATCACCGACGGTAATTTAGCGAGTCATTCTTCAGCGCTTGAAAAAGCAGAATATATTGAAGTGAAAAAGGAGTTTGTGGGTAAAAAACCAAAAACTTCTTATCAAGTTACCCCAAGAGGACGTGCTGCCTTTAAGGAGCATTTGGCGAGCTTGGAAAAATTAATGAAATCGTAAAAACACTATTTTTTTGTCTAATTACTTTGAAATGCAAAGTACTTTTAAATTTGTAATCATGAAAAAACACCACATTATTTTAGGCTGCAGTTTGATTTTTTTACTGCTTTTTTACAACGAGTCCTTAGGGGTTAACCTTTCAATTTTTGGATTGGTTTTAACGGGATGTATTTGCTATTTTTTTCAGGAGCGCTTCACTGAAAGAACACATTTGATTCTCGTTGTAACATCGGTTTTGTCTTGTTTGGCATTTGCTTGGTACGGAGATTTTGCTTCTTTTTTGGCCCTGGCGTTATCAGTTCTCTTCTTGCAATTTAAAACGCAGGATTCAAAGCTTAAAATGGTACTGGTTTTTCCCTTGGTATTTTTAAACGGAATCACCTCTATTGGGCGCATTTTTATGTTCAGGCAGTGGCTGCCAGAGGGAAAAATTCAGCAGAACTGGGCTAAAAAGCTTATTGCGTATTTTGTTATTCCTATGGTATTTGTGGGGGTGTTCTTTGGAGCGTATTGCTTGGGAAGTGATCATTTCTCAGCTTTGCTCACTGATTATACTTGGGATTTTGATTTCGGAACATTGGTGGTTATTGGGGCATTGGGTTTTTATATCTCCTTTAGTTTCTGGAATTATTGGGTTCCAGATTTTGTGTATGAGAATAAGGCCATCTTAGAGAACGACTTTACCGTTGTAAGTGAAGTAGTAAACAAAAATACTTTTTCTTTTCTAGATCTTGATTTTGAAAGAAAAAGTGGAGTGATTAGCTTATTGCTTTTAAATATGATGCTTTTGGCTTTCATCGTTACTTATAACTATGAGCAGTTTTTCCAATCGGTGGACACTTCTAAATTGAGTGCTGCAACACATGAAAGGGTAAATGCTGTTGTTTTTTCTATAGTGATGGCTGTTGGTGTAATCTTGTTTTATTTTAAGGGAGGATTCAATTTTGATCAAAAGGCGAGTGGTCTTAAAAAACTGGCTAAAATTTGGATTCTATTAAATGGAGTTTTAATTCTAAGTACCCTGCTTAAAAATGCAGAATATGTGTCTTTTTATGGGTTGACCTATAAACGACTAGGTGTTTTTGTTTTTCTGCTTGTAGCCCTAATAGGACTGGTTTTTACGTTCTTGAAAATCACCAAGCAAAAAACAAATGCCTATCTTTTTAATCAAATGGTTTGGTGTTTTTATGGAACCATCCTTTTATGTAGTTTCTTCAATTGGGGTGATTTTATTACCAGCTATAATATTTCGGTGAATAAGGGAGTAGAGCCAACTTTCTTAAGTGAGTTGAATTATAATGACCAGAGGCGCAGGGATTATTTTATGGAAAATAAACTAGAGGGTGGAAAACTTGAAACGCAGCGAGAGAAGGAGATTGCGGTCTATCAAAAAAGGTCGTTTTTATCTAAGGCGTTCTATTATGATTTTCTAGGAAGTGCCCGATAAAATCAAAAAATCTGTACGGAAAAATTAAGCATTTTTTGTACAGATTTTTTTTATTAAATGCCTTGTGTATTAAGTGCCAATGTGGGATATTTGTTCCAAATTTAACAAAACTTAAAATTAAACCCCCAAAAACAAATTATCATGAAGAAAATTATGATTATGCTATTTTTGACCTTAGGCTGCACTGGTTTTGCCCAGCGTGTTGCTGACGAGGTTTTAAAAATGAACTCGAAGATTGAGGATCTAACTCAAAATTCAATTACCGGTATCATTGTCGTTAAAGAAGGAAATGTAGTCAAAGGAATTAGCCCTGAGACAAAAAAGGAACTTTGGAGTTTTGATGCTGATAAAGAACTTGGGAAAACAACTGCTCTTGAAACATTTAATAATGTGGATCTTAATGCGGATGCCAATACCTTATTTGCAAGTAAACGTATCTTAAAATCAATTGATGGAACTCCTTATATAGAGGCTTTGGTAAAATATAAAACCATTTTAATCAATTCTGAAGATGGTAAGATAATTTACAACTCAGCGAACTATAAATACACGGTTTTTAATAGCCAGTTTTTGTATGAAGATAATGAGTATTTGGTAAAAGGAGTTGAAGATGGTAGAGTGATCGCTTCTTTGATTGATTTGAATAACGGAGAAGTAAAGTGGAAAACGGATCAAGGGGAAGCTAAAAGTATGTTTGCTTCGATGTTTACATTTAAAGCCAATATGTCTAATGAGGCTGAAGTAAGCAATAATACTATTTACTCTTTGTATTTTGGAAAATTATCTGCTATTGATAGAAACAATGGTGCTTTGAAATGGGTAGGAGAAATCGAATATACTAAGGTTTTTCCAACTCAAAACGGAAAAAATTTAGTGGTAATTAACAGCAAAGGATTATTGTCGTCTAAGCAATATTTAAATGTATTGGATTCCGAAACAGGAAAAGCAATTTGGGAAGATGCGATTAAGACCAAATACATCGTGTATTTAGAAGATTGGGGAACTAAAATTCTAGTGGCGCACAATAGCGGTTTCAATTTTTATAATTTAAATGATGGGTCTAAAGTTTGGAAAAAGGACGCCCGTGGAGATGGATTGAAAAAAGTAATTTCACTTGATGGGGATTATTTATACGTGGCTGAAAATGAAATGATGCTGATTGATAAAGACGGACAGAAAAAATGGAAAAACTTTATTGAGATCTCTGACAACAAAGAGGACGCTATTAATTACTTAGGAAAAGTAGATGATAAAGTTTTATACCTAACGGCTACCTACGGAAACTTAGTAGATTATAAAAGCGGTAAAAAATTATGGAGAGGGAATTTAAAATTCAATGAAAGCCGTCCATTATTGAGTGTTTTTGATGAAGAAAACAATCAGTTTTTAGTATACAACGACGAGAAACTTTTTAAATTTGATTCTAAAGGATCAGACAAACCAGCTGCTTTTGCTAAGGTGAATATTAAGAAAGAAAAAGAACTTAATTCTATTGAGTTATTTTCTTGGGGAGTTGCGCTTTCAGGACCAACAGAAGTGATGGGTGTTGATAAAGAGGGTAAAGTGTTGTATCAAAGGATTTACACGCAGCCAGGTGACGGTGGTAGAGCTTGGGGATCAGCATTGGCTACGGCTGGATCTATTGGTTTAGGTGTGTCTGCTTTTGGTAATGCGGTGATGGGTAGCGAATGGACTATGACTACTATTGATCCTGCAACAGGAAAAGAATCAACGTCTGTTGTAAAAGAGGCGAGTAAAGCAAGGTTGAAAAGAGCGGGTAATCAAGCGGCCGCTTCGGCAGTTTTAGGTGATATCTCTAAAAGATTAGGACAGCGTTACCAAGCGATGAAACAAAATCGTGATTTCTCTTATATCTTTGCTAAGGACGAAGCTACAAGTAAAAAGGTGTTGGTTAAAGTGAAAAAAGAAGACGGTACAGAATTGGATAAGATTATCTTTGAAAATATGCGTCCAATTTATGAAATTGACCCAGCGACACAATCGATTTACTATATCTACGAAAATGAATTGAGAATTTTCAATAAGAAGATATAATCCACTAAGGTGGTAAAAGACAAAAGGCGTATTGAGATTTCAATACGCCTTTGTTATTTTTATAGAAGAGGAGACTAGTAATCTCCTTTTTTCTTAAATCGAGGATCATCTCTTGAGATGAATTGTGTTCTACGTCTCGGGCTTTCTTCTTTGGGTAAGCTGGCCTCTTCAGTTTTACTAGATGGTTCAATTAATTGAATCAATTCTTTGATCTCATCATCGCTTAAATCACGGTAACGACCCACTGGAATATCAAGGGAGATATTGATGATTCTGATGCGTTTTAAAGCGGTGACATCATAACCTAAATATTCTGTCATTCTACGAATCTGACGGTTTAAACCCTGAGTCAAAATGATCTTGAAGGTGTATTGGCTAATTTGCTCTACTTTACATTTTCTAGTAACCGTATCTAAGATCGGAACCCCATTTCCCATACGTTGTATGAAACGTTCTGTGATAGGTCTGTTAACGGTTACCGTATATTCTTTTTCGTGGTTGTTTCTAGCACGCAAAATCTTATTGACGATGTCGCCATCGTTGGTCATGAATATTAGTCCTTCACTGGCTTTATCCAATCTTCCGATTGGGAAAATTCGTTTGGGATAATTAATATAGTCCACAATGTTATTGCGTACCTCTAAGTTGGTCGTGCATTCAATGCCAACGGGTTTGTTAAAGGCTAAGTATACTAATTTTTCGTGTTTCTCTACAATTAATTTTCCGTCTATACGTACTTCATCATTTGGCGAAACTTTGGTTCCCATTTCAGGTACAACACCATTTATTGTTACGCGTCCTTCTTCAATAAGTTTATCGGCTTCACGACGAGAACAATAGCCGGTTTCTCCAATAAATTTATTAAGACGTTTTAGATTTTCTTCCATACTGCAAAAGTAAGCAAAATTTAGACTTCTTATATTTTTAGATGGCTGGACTTTTTTGATTTTTGAAATGAAGGATAGGATTCAGCTATTTATGAATATTGCTACTCGCTTTGGGTGTCTCTAGATGCGAATTACTAATGAGTTATTTGTTATAACTAAGTTGTTTGGTAAGGTGATAGGTTCGTAGTAAGAGTTTAGTAGTTTTTTTGATTTCTGCTTATTTAGCAAACAAAAAATCCATTACTTTTTGGTACAGCTCGTCATCGTGCATGCCATGACCTAAACCTTTGGTTTCGATGAATTGACTGTTTTTCCAGTTACTGGCGATTTTTTTTCCTTCTTCAAAAGCAACTATTTTGTCTTTGGTGTCGTGGGCTACTAGTCCTGGAATGCTAAATTCTGAAGCAAATTTTTGACCTGAAAAATCCTCTAGTTTAAAGTTGAATCGGCTTTTGAAACGGCTTTCCAACATCGAAAACATTCTAGTATTCAAACTCAACATCGAAATATAGTTATCAATCAGTGTTTTTAAGTCAGAAGGGGCTCCTAAAATGACCATTTTGTTGATGCTGGTATTGGGGAATAGGTATTGATGATATACGCAAGCAGCGCCTCCAATTGAATGTCCGATGATAATGGTAGGCTGGTATTTTTCAACTGCTTTATTGATGAACTCAGCGTAAAGGGGTACATTAAATTCTTTACCGCTACTTTGTCCGTGAGCGGGTGCATCAAGAGCAATGATAGTACTGCCTGATTTTTGAAGATGAGGCAATGTCTTTTTCCAACGAGATGCATTACTTTCCCATCCGTGAACCAGTAAGATTTTGGTTTGGTTTCCTTTCCATATATAGGTCTGGAAATGATGTTCGTTATGATGAAAGGTTTCTGTTTCTGTATTTTGCAGAATTTTTGGTAAGCTGTCTTTTTGCAAGCGCCCAATTCGAGGCTGGCTAAAAAGGGCGTAAGAAAGAGCTACGGCTTTTTGGGGACGTACATAACTTAGGAAGTTGATATATTGTCCGGCCGATTTTAATGTAATAAAACGAATTCCTTTTTTAAGTCCCAAAATGATATTTTTAAAAGTAAAAAATAGGCTGATCTACTTCTTGAAAAAGTGAGCCACAACTATAAAGAAGTTTTACAGTTGATCGTATAAAAGTAAAAAATAAAATCCTTTAAAGATCTTTAAGCGGTTCTAAAAAAAAGTTAATTGCAAAAAAAAAGTCCCGATTAAATCGGGACTCTATTATTTAGAATTTAGAGAACAATTGTTCCATTTTTTCTTTTTCTTCTTCAGCTAATGCGCTGTCAACTAAAATTCTTCCAGAGTGCTCATCAGTAATGATTTTCTTTCTAGAAGCAATCTCTACTTGAGTCTGTGGTGGAATAGTGAAGAATGATCCAGCAGATGCTCCTCTTTCGATAGATACAACAGCAAGTCCATTACGAACACTAGTTCTGATTCTAGTATAGGCAGCTAATAATCTTTCTTCAATCTGTCCTGAGTATTCAGCAGATTTCTCAGTTAAGAAGATTTCTTCTTTTTGAGTTTCTGACATGATAGCGTCCAATTCAGATTTCTTATGTTTTAAGTGCGAACTTTTAGCGTCAAGTTTCTCTTTTAAGTTAGAGATCACTTCTTTCTTATGTTCGATAGAAGCTTTCATTTCTTTGATTTGCTTTTCAGCTAATTGAATTTCTAATTCTTGAAATTCAACCTCTTTAGTCAAAGAATTAAATTCTCTGTTATTACGAACTGATTCTTGTTGTTTTGTGTATTTTTTAATAACCTCTTTATGATCATCAATCCCGTTTTTTCTAGTCTTGATAAGATCTTCAATCACTTCAAGTTCACTTTTCAGTTTCTCTGAACGCGTGCTTAAACCTGCAACTTCATCTTCTAAGTCTTCCACTTCTAAAGGAAGCTCACCTCTCACGTTTCTGATTTCGTCAATTCTAGAGTCAATAAGCTGTAAATCGTATATTGCTCTTAACTTGTCCTCAACACTTAATTCTTTCGTATTCGCCATATTCTATAAGTACTTAACTGGATTTGTATTTTCTTCTGATAAAATGATGGCAAAATTAAGGATTTTTTTTCTAAGATAATCAACAATATAGTTTTTTGTATAGCGTTCGCTCTCAAAATGACCAATATCGGCTAAAAGTAAACTATTTTCTGCCTCATAGAATTGGTGGTACTTTAAATCTGCTGTTAAAAAAGCGTCAGCTCCAGCCTGAATGGCATTTTTTATGGCAAAACTTCCGGAGCCTCCCAAAACAGCTACTTTTTTTATTTTTTTATCCCTGAAGGCAGAATGCCTGATCCCATCGGCGATCATTTTGTCTTTTACAAAATATAAAAAGTCCTTTTCGTCCATTTCAGTTTCCAATTCACCAATCATTCCCAGACCAATGTTTTGATGTGCATTTTGCAAATCATAGATTTCGTAGGCGACTTCTTCATAGATATGATGCGTCAAAAGTGCCTTGACAATTTTAGATTGTAGGTGCTTTTCAAAAACAACTTCAATTTTTATTTCGGATCCAGTATGTAGTTTTCCTTTTTCTCCAATGACCGGATTACTGTTTTCATTTCCTTTAAAAGTAAAAAAACCTTCGCTGTTAAAGCTGCAGTGGTCATAGTTGCCAATGGTACCAGCACCAGCTTGGAATAGGGCAGATCGGACTTCTTCAGCATTGTCGACAGTGGTGAAGGTGACTAATTTCTGAATGAAGTTTTGTTTGGGAATCAAAACTTTAGTATTGGCTAGACCTAAAGCATCACAGAATATTTTATTGACGCCTGCTGAATGATTGTCAAGTGCAGTATGAACGGCGTAAATGGCAATATCATTTTTAATGGCTTTCAAAATGGCACGTTCTACATAGTTTTTACCCGTTATTTTTTTAATCCCTGAGAATAGAATCGGATGAAAGCAAACCACCAAATTGCAGTTTTTAGCAATGGCTTCGTCTATTACATACTCTAGAGCATCGTGACAAACTATAACCCCTGAGCTTTCACTCTGGGAATCGCCGACTAAAAGTCCAACATTGTCAAAATCTTCTGCATAGGCTAAAGGAGCCATTTCTTCGAGTACTGCTATTATTTCTTTGATTTTCATCTTCTTTTGTATTGAGTTTTAGGTTTCAAGTTTTACAATGAAACTCGAAACAAATTAACGAAAAATATTAGATAATTTTTTAAACCAGTGTTTTTTGGTAAGTGCGTTATTTTGCACAGAGTAGTGTTTGTGTATGTCATTGGTGCTACTGGAGCTATTTTCGTATATTTGTAAGCGCAATTAATAACTGGAACTGCTCTAGTGATAAAAGTAACAAAGGCAGTAAGGCAGGAAAAACTGCAAGATTAAATCCAAAAGATGGATGGGGAGGTATATTGTAGATTTTTACCTCAGGACTCAAAAAGAGATATGGGGACATTATTCTGATTAATAATTTATGAACGTACTTCGAAAAATACTTTTTCCGTTTGCCATTTTATACGGATTGATTACTACTATTAGAAATTTTCTTTTTGATAAAGGAATATTGAAATCGACTTCCTTTGATCTTCCGGTGATTGCGGTGGGCAATTTGAGTGTAGGTGGAACGGGTAAAACACCTCAAATCGAATACTTGATTCGATTATTGTCGGGTCAGTATAAAATTGCGACTTTAAGCCGTGGTTACAAACGTCAGTCGAAAGGTTTTGTTTTGGCCGATGCGACTTCGAATGCTGAAATCTTAGGAGATGAGCCATTTCAGTTTTATCAAAAATTCCCAAACATCCAAGTAGCTGTTGATGCCAATAGAATAAATGGAATTACACAGTTGCTTTCTCAAAGGGAAAAACCCCAGCTCATTTTGCTTGATGATGCTTATCAGCACCGAAAAGTAAAAGCGGGATTTTATATTCTACTAAGTGCTTACGATGATTTGTATGCAGATGATTTTATGCTGCCAACTGGAAACTTACGTGAGAGTAGAAGTGGAGCCTCTAGGGCTAATATAGTTGTTGTGACCAAATGCCCGAAGGATTTATCGGTTGCTCAACAGGATGAAATTCGGTTGAAATTAAAATTAAACGCTACGCAGAGATTGTATTTTAGTTTTATCGATTATGACCAGATTGTCTATGGTAAAGAAGAGAAAATAGCCGTAAGCGAAATTAAAATAGAATCGAAATTACTATTGGCGGGAATTGCTAAGCCAACACCTTTTTTTGATTTTCTAAAGAATCAAACCGATGAATGTTTGACTTTTCCTGATCATCATCATTTTTCTCAAAGTGATTTAGACAACATTCAACATAAAGCACAGAGTCGTAAGATCGTGACAACAGAAAAGGATTATGTACGGTTGAAAGAGGCTGAGCTGTCCTCACAATTGTATTATCTGCCCATAAAAAGTACTTTTCTCAATGGTCAGGAGGATTTTGATACAACTGTTCTAGCTTATGTTAAGGCTGCTTCAAGGGTTTAGTCTTTCGTCTTGAGGCTGGGGTTGTTTGGTGTTTTTTTAATCAAAGAATTTAGCGATGGTGCTATAGAATTCCTCTGGAACAAATGGTTTTGTGATCACGTCGTTCATGCCGAAGGATAATAGCATATCTCTGTTTTCATCAAGAGAAATGGCTGTTAAGGCAATGATAGGTGTTGTTTGATCAAATTCTCTAATGAGTTTTGTGGCTGTCGTACCGTTAATGCCCGGCAAGTGAACATCCATTAAAATCATATCAAATCGTTTGACCTTTAAAAGGGCTACTGCCTCTTCACCATTGTCAATAACCTCACAAGAAATCGCTTTGTTTTCCAGCATTTTTCGCGTAATCATTTGATTGATTTTATTGTCTTCAATCAATAGAATCGATTTGTTTTGGAATTGTTTGTCATGGTAGGCTTTTGCTTCTTCAACTAGTTCCTGTTGTTCTTTATTGACCTTAAAATTCAATTTAAAAGTAAAAGTAGAACCTTTACCTACTTCACTTTTTAATTTTATTTCTCCTCCTAAGAGTTCAATTAATTTTTTTACAATAGTGAGTCCTAGCCCAGTTCCTCCGTATTTGCGATTTACTTCTATTGAGGCTTGGGAAAAACTTTCAAAAACGGTTTGTAATTTATCTTCAGGGATTCCGATTCCGGTATCGACGATTTCAAAATAAACAGTTGCACTGTCTTTGTCTTCAGCAAATAATTTTGCGATGACATTCACATGGCCGTTTTGGGTGAATTTTAAAGCGTTATTGATTAGATTTAAGATGATTTGAGATAATTTGGTAGGGTCACCAATTAAGTTATCTGGAATCGATTCGTCTATTTCGAGGTTGAAATAGTTTTTATTGGCTGTAGCTAGCTCTTTTAGGGAGCTTTGAATGTTGGCGAGTAGTTTTTTTACATTGAAGTTGATTTTTTCTACTTCATTTTTCGTGGAGTCAATTTTATTAATTTCAAGAATCTCATTAATAAAAGTAGTCAGATAATTTCCGGAGAATTTTAGGGATTCTAAATATTTGAGTTGTTTTTTCTTTGGATTGTCTTCTAGTAGTAAATGGGTGATTCCGTTAATGGCGTTGAGAGGGGTTCGAAGCTCGTGACTTACGGTGGATAAGAATTCAGATCTGGCTTTTGATGCTTCTTCTGCTTTGTTTTTGGCGATGATCAGTTCTTTGTTTTTTTCTCTCAAAAGCAAATTGTTCTGATTTCGAATGATATTGTTTTTGTATAAGGCTAAACTTAGAAGGGATAAGATGGAAATTAAGGCAATAGCCAAAATGCTGACCAATTTGGAATAGCGATATGTTTTTAGTTGTATTTTTTCTTCGCTTTCACGCTTAAGGGTGTTGTTTAAAGATTGGTTTTTCTTGAACTTTTCAAATTCATTAAAGCCTAGTTTGGCATTTTTTAATTTTAAAATGTAATTCTCTATTTGATAATGTTCGTCCAAATAGGAATAGGCCAGATCGTAGTTTTTATTGGCTTTGTAATATTGGCTGATGGCCAAGACAATTTTTGATTTCTGAGCTAAATCATTGTTTTTTTCGGTAAGATCTAAGGCTGTGTCAAAGTATATTTTGGCAGAATCATTTCTTTTGAGTTGTGTCTCGATGATGCCAAGCTGGTAATAGGAATCTATTTTTGTTTTTAAAATAGCAGCGTTGTCTGGTGTTTTGATTATTTTTTTAAAGAGTTCTGCTGCTAGTACAAAGTTTTTATTGGTTTTATAAGCCATTGCTTTGTGGTAATTTAAAACCTGCGCATGATCGATAACATTGAGGTCTTTTAAAAGGCTGTCCGCTTTTTTGTAATAGACTTCAGCAGTTCCATAGTGTCCTTTTGCCGTATTGGTGATTCCGATATAATGCAGCGCCAAAGCTTTGGTGTAGCTTGGTTTTATGCCTTTAAATAAGGAGATGCTTTTGTGGAAGTTTTTTAAAGCTTCTTCGTATTTGCCTTGGTTGTAGTATATTTTCCCAAGTTTAAAAATCTGATTGGCTAGGCTTTCGACTTTATGATTGATCGAGCAAAAATCAATTGATTTTTTAGTATACCAAATGGCCTGATCGTATTTTTTATTGTTAATGTTGGCGTTGGCTAGCTTATTGTAATAGGAAATGCTATCCGTATTCTGCTTAGTTTGAGAATACAAAAATGAATTTAAAAAACAAACCGCAATAAAAAGGTACTTTTTCATGTATGGCACTGCTTTTACGATGAATGCTATGTTTTCCTTATCAGTAAAATCAAATCGATCAATCTAGATGAATAGCCAATTTCGTTATCATACCAACCCACAACTTTCACCATTTTGTCAATTACAGAAGTGAGCTGTGCGTCAAAGAGACATGAATGCGTATTGCCAATTACATCAACTGAAACAATGGGATCTTCAGTATAATCTAAAATTCCTTTTAAATTTGTTTTCGACGCTTGTTCAAATGCGTTGTTAATTTCTTCAATGGTCACGGCACGTTTTACATTAAACGTTATATCGGTCAATGAGCCATCAGGAACCGGAACTCGAATGCCACAACCTCCTATTTTTTGATGCAATGTAGGGAAAATTTTTGTTAATGCCTTAGCTGCACCTGTAGTTGTTGGGACAATTGATTGCGTTGCGCCTCTTGCACGGCGTAAATCCTTATGTGGTTGGTCGTGAAGACTTTGGTCTGTGGTGTAAGAGTGTATTGTGGTAATGTATGCTTGCTCGATTCCACATAATTCATCGATGATTTTGATCATCGGTGCTGCATTATTGGTGGTGCAACTTGCATTGGAAACAATAGTCTCATTCCCTTCCAAAATACGCTCATTTACTCCTAGAACAACCGTTTTTATCGTATCTACTTCTGATGGGGCCGAAAGGATTACTTTTTTTGCCCCAGCTTCTAAATGTGCATTTAATTCTTCATGGGTTTTATACTTTCCAGTGGATTCAATTACAAAATCGATCTGCTGCGTTTTCCAATCTAAATTAGAAATGTTCTTTTCGTGAAAAAACAAATAATGCTTTTCATTGACTATGATGCCTTTGTCATCATGATCAACTTTAAACGGTAAAACACCGTGAATACTGTCGTATTTTATCAAATGCGACATCGTTTTATTATCGGCGATGTCGTTAATAGCTACGACTTCAATTTCAGGATGATTTAAAAGTAGACGGAATAAATTCCTTCCAATTCTTCCAAAACCATTAATAGCAATTCTTGTTTTCAAATGCTTTATTTGTTCATTTAGACGTTTAATCTATTTACGAATTAGACGAATAAAAGGTTTGACTTTTTATAAAATATGTTTTTGTGCTTTGTATGATGAACGAACCAAAGGTCCACTCTCCACATGACGGAAGCCTAATTCAAGACCGAATTTTTCATACTTAGCAAATTGATCTGGGGTGATAAATTCTTTTACGGGTAAATGTTTTTTACTCGGCTGTAAGTATTGTCCAATAGTAACTACATCAACATTGGCAGCACGTAAATCAGTCATGGTTTGAAAAACTTCTTCTTCCGTTTCTCCAAGACCTAACATAATGCCGGATTTGGTTCTGTTGATGCCTTTTTCTTTTAAGTAACGCAATACTTCAAGGCTACGATCGTATTTTGCTTGAATACGCACTTCGCGAGTCAAACGACGAACCGTTTCTACATTATGAGAAACTACTTCAGGATTGGCCTCTACGATACGATCAATGTTTCTTTCGATTCCTTGAAAGTCTGGAATTAAAGTCTCAAGAGTCGTGTTGGGGTTCATACGACGGATAGCCTTAACTGTTTCAATCCAAATAATAGAACCACCATCTTTTAAATCATCTCTATCCACACTGGTAATTACCGCATGTTTGATGTTCATGATTTTAATAGAACGCGCTACTTTTTCAGGTTCATCCCAATCCACTGTTTCTGGTCTGCCGGTTTTTACACCACAAAAACCACAAGAACGGGTACAAACGTTTCCTAAAATCATAAAGGTTGCAGTTCCTTCTCCCCAGCATTCCCCCATATTCGGGCAACTTCCTGAGGTACAAATTGTATTTAAGCTGTATTTATCAACTAAACCACGTAGTTCAGTATATTTTTGTCCAATTGGGAGTTTTACTTTTAACCATTTAGGTTTTCCCGTTGGTATATTTTCAGTGACTGTTTCCATATATCAAAATTCAATAGTGCAAAGATAAGCAATGTAGTTTATTTGGGAAGTTGAATTTGGATCTTTCTGAATTTATTGCCGAATTATCTTTAGATTCTTGATTTTGAATGAAGTTTTGTGCTATAATTTAGGTTATGTTCAGACAAATCGTGAACTGCTGCTGCCTTTTGTAGCGCATTATATTTATTTTTAAGACGGAGAATTAAGGTAGTCCTTATTTTTTGCACTTTCCTTTTTGTTCACTTTTTGCCCGTGTTCACACAAACGTGAACAATGAATAGTAGTGAACAGCGTTATAGAGGTTTAGGTATAGGTAGTTTTGGTTGTAAGAACGACTTATTTTTGTGCCTATAAAGAGGGTGAAGATCTTTTTAAAATGTGCTATATTTGCTGTTAAATTGTAGAAATAAAAAATTGTAATCATAAAGAAAATGAATAAGAAATTTATTGTACTAGGCGTTTTGCTGGCTTCTATGAGTTGTACCAAAATGAATGCACAGATTAATTTTGGAGAAAAGGCCCTTGGCGCAGTTCAAAAAGGAGTGACAGCGCTTACTTTAACTAATGCTGACGCTGCTGCCTTGTCTAAAGAAGCAGTGGTTAAATTGGATGCTACCAATGAAGTGGCTGGACCAACAGATCCTTATACTTTAAGATTAAATAGGGTTTTCGGAAAATATACTGCTGGTGAAGGGTATACGTTGAACTATAAAGTGTACAAGGTAAAAGAAGTCAATGCGTTCGCCACGGCAGATGGAAGTGTTCGTGTCTATTCCGGTTTGATGGATATTATGGATGATAATGAGTTGCTTGCGGTAATAGGTCACGAAATAGGTCACGTTGCCAATAATGATTCAAGGGATGCTATGCGTGCTGCTTATCAAAAAGAGGCAGTAATCGATGGTGTTACTTCACAATCTGCAAAATTAGCGACTCTTACCGATAGTCAATTAGGTAAAATTGGAAGTGCATTAATTGATAGTAAACACAGTCGTAAACAAGAGTCAGAAGCGGATTTATTTGCCTATGATTTTCTAAAGAAAAATGGGTACAATGTCAATGCTGAAGAATCGGCCTTTAGAATTCTGGCAAAAATGAGTGAAGGTAGTGAAGCTTCGTTCATTGATCAAATGATGAGTTCACATCCTGATTCAAAGAAAAGAGCCGATGATGCGAAAAAAAGAGCAGAGAAAGATGGTGTGTATAAAGCCTATGTTCAGCAGAAAATTGTCAATACTGCCCCAGTAACCGCTAAAAAGCCTGTGGCAAAGAAAACTACAGTAAAAAAGAAATAGAAACTCTTACCAAAAATAAGCCCGATACGTTTTGAAATGTATCGGGTTTCTTATTTTTAAAAACTAACCTAAAACGTGATGTGCTAAAACTTTTTGAACATCATACACATTGACCGATTTGTTAAATTGTTTTACAATACTAGGTTGTAATTCACTGGATACCCAAATTTTTAATTCGGCGTCCAAGTCAAAAGGACCAGCAGTTTCTACACTAAATCGAGTAATGCTTTTGTAGGCAATGGATTTGTATTCTGTTTTGCTGCCTGTTATTCCTTGGACATCTACCAATATTAGTCTTTTGCTAGTGAAAATAAAAGTGTCACGGATTAATTTAAAACCCATTTCAATTTCTTCATTGTCCGTTAAGAGTTGACCATATTTTTTAAGTAAATCTTCTTGGCTTACTGAGCCAGCGTTACCTAGAATAGCTGAAAATATTCCCATTTGTTCGTTTTTTATTTGAATTGAATTGTTGTGCCTCTATATGCAGGGGTAAATGTAATTTAAAATAAAAAAGAATGTTGTTTTCTGCTTATTAAAATACCCCCAAATTGTGACGAACAGTTTGGGGGTATTTTATGTATTTCACTTGTGTTTTTTAGGCTATTCTGTTTGGATCGTTATAGGGAGATTGTAAGCCGTACGTACCGGTTTTCCGTTTAAGATCCCTGGGGTCCATTTTGTTTTTAAAGATTTCAAAACTCGGATCGCTTCTTTTCCCATTCCATAACCAGGATCATGTCTTACGGCAATGTCGGTTATTGATCCGTCTTTTTCAATGACAAAGGAAACGTATACTTTTAACACTCTTTCTGCATCCAATTCTGGTCTGTCGAAATTATTGGCTACGTAGGTGTAAAACTTATTAATTCCTCCTGGAAACTCTGGGAGTTTGTCAAGAGCAGTAGTATTCACTATAGTATTGCCATTGTCAATGGCTGGTGGGGCTGCTGAATCACCTCCTCCAGAACTAGGTATGGCATTAACTGCAGTTCCTGTTCCAGTGGACGTATTGTCAACAACAGGTGCGTTTACCGTGTTTGGAGCGATGATGTCCACGGCCTGATCAGTAGCGACGACAATCGGATGGGTTAATTGGCTCATGTCTGTTGCTGGTGCTGTACTTTGTTGGGGTATTGGTTCAGTTTCAGCAGCGGGTGGGGTCACCTTTTTTTGGACTAAGTCTACGGTGATGATTTTTTCATCGATCGTCAATGTAGGGCTGTTTTCTACTGGCGTAGGTTTCCTCAGTTGGTTGATCAATACCGTTAGGCTTCCAAAAGCAGCAATCAGTAATAAAGCTAACAATAGGGCTCTAATGGTTGTTTTGGCATTGTCATGGCGTAATTGATATGCGCCGTACTCTTTGTTTTTGTTTTCGAAAACAAGATTGGTCCAATTGCTTTCGTAGATGCTGGAATGAGACATAGTGAATAGATTTAAAAGGTTAAGTAACATTAAATCATAAGCTGGCAGGGTTAAATTTTTAACTTTAACTAAGAACGAAAACAAAAAAAACTTCTAGGATGCGGGGTACTTATTCTTATTTATAATAAATAGGAATTGTTAAACTTTACTTAAAGGTAATCAATTATCTATTGCGTTCGATAATTTCAGCTAATAATTTTTTAGCGCGGAGTAATTTCACTTTTACGTTGCTTAACGGCTCATTGATTTTGATCGCAATCTCTTGATAGGTCATTTCTTGAAAATAACGTAGATGGATTACTTCTTGATAATGAGGTTTTAATTCTTTGATGCATTGTAATAAACGGGAAAGGTTTTGTTCATTAATTAAAGCATCTTCAGCAGATAGGGTGGTGTCAGGAATGTTATAAGCTTGTTGATCCTCTGCATCGGTAATTTCGATAAAAAGATTACTTTTCTTTTTACGCAATAAATCAATATACACGTTTTTGGCAATCGCAATTAACCAAGTGTTGAATTGAAATTCAGGGTTGTAGGTAGCGATTTTGTCAAAGGCCTTTGAGAAGGTCTCAATGGTGATGTCTTCAGCAATCGTTTCGTTTTCAGTACGTTTTAGCATGAAGCCATAGACTTCATTCCAGTAAAAATCTAATAAAAAAGTAAAGGCGATTTGATCGCCTTTTTTTGCTTTTTCTATTTTAGAATTTATTTCCAATGTACCGGTTTTGAAAAGATATTAGTTATAAAGATATTGATTTGTGTGAATATAAGCACCATCTCTGTAATGGGAAACCAAATTTTCAGATCATTTTCTTTTAATTTACCTGCTGAAAATCCCATTACAATCCAGGCAACGGTATAACGTGTCGCCAATAAAGCCAATACTGCAATCCATTGAAATTGGAATGCCAATAAAAGGATAACTAATAAAAAGAAAAATAATTGTGAGGCATGAAAAATCCCCAGTTGAATTTTGTCAAAACTTTTATAATAACTTGCTGTGGCTATATGTCTTCTTTTTTGAGTGTACCATTCTTTATAGGACTGTTTCGGTTTTGAATAGGTAAAACTTTCAGGGGTATACGCTATGGTAACATTGGTTTTATTGGCAGCTTGATTGATAAATAAATCATCATCGCCTGAGCGTACTTGAATGTGTCCAATGAAGCCATTAACTTTAAAGAATTCGTCTTTTTTGTAAGCCAGGTTACGACCCACTCCCATATAGGGATGTCCTACTTTTGCCCAAGAGAAGTATTGCACGGCCGTTAGAACGGTTTCGAATCGGATGATTTTGTTTAATAAAGAGCGCTCCACTTTTTCATAACCACTATATCCTAAAACGATGGTTTTGTTCATTGTGAATTGTGAGGTCATGGCTGTTATCCATTCTTTTGAAGTTGGGTAACAATCCGCGTCAGTGAATAATAAATATTCTTTTTTGGAAGCTTTGATACCTAAGGTTAAGGCATATTTTTTGTTGCCCCAAAAGGCTTCATTGTTTTTTACTTTTACCAAGCGAATGTTGGGATACTGGCTTTCGAATTGTTCGAAGATTTCTAAGGTTTCGTCGCTTGACGCATCATCAATTAACACAATTTCGAAATCGGGATAATTTTGCTCGGCCAATAACGGAATGAAGTTTTTTACGTTTTCTTCGTGGTTTTTAGCGCAAACAATGACAGAAACTGGAATTCTTTTAGGTGTAATGTTTTGTGGTTTGCTAAAAGCAAATTTTCCAAAAACGCCTAGATAATAAGTAAGTTGAACAATAACAATAGCAATAAAAAAGTAAAATATGTATATAAGCATCTGATTTTAATGTCTTTTAATTTTCGAATCTTGCGCGTGCAAATGTACTTATGAAATCCTAATTTTCAATGGTTAAAACCGATTTACTTTCGGCATTTTGACATTTCTTTTGCAATGGCAATAGACTGAGGGTTTTCGGTTTTTTCTAATTCCGAAATTATGTTTTTATAATTGTGATCGTCTCTATTTTGAGAGAGTTTTTTGGTGGCTTGAATTTCGTCGATTTCGATTTCAAATCCAAAAATACCTCTGGCTTCACGCATGGTTTTGGTAGATAAATCCTCCACACGAACAGGGTTTTCTGAATTTGCTTCGTATTTATCGACTAGTTTTTTAAGCTGTGCTATCGTTGTGGCCTCATCTACAATTTTAATGCGACCGTAAACATGTACGGCTATGTAATTCCAAGTGGGTACATTTTCATGATCGTACCATGAAGAAGAGATGTAACTATGTGGGCCTGTGAATACCGCTAAAACCTGATCGTTTTGACTAAAGCCTTCCGCTTGTGGGTTTAGTTTGGAAAGATGCCCTTGCAGGATCTCTTTACCATTAGCATCTACTTCGAGTTCTATTGGAATATGAGTAGCGCATAATTTTCCATTAGTCTGATTGATCAAAAGACCAAAACTGTTTTCTTTTAGAAAAGCTCTGATGGCTTCTGGATCTTCATTTTTGTATAGATCTGGTGTGTACATTTTACTTTTTTATCAGTGGGACCAATCGAGCGAACTCGAGATGTTTGTTCTTAATTGTAAACTAGAATGTTATTTTTTTTCTTTTTTCCTTGGAATTCTTTCCATTGAAAGTTAGTGAAAAATGGTATTTAAATGATGTTTACTTCTGCTTCAATGTGAATGCCGAAAGTATTGAAAACCGTTTGCTGCACTTCTTTAGAAACCGCTAAGATTTCTTGACCAGTAGCATTTCCGTAATTCACTAATACCAAGGCTTGGTTTTTATGGACTCCAGCATCGCCAAAACGTTTTCCTTTGAAGCCTGCTTGTTCGATTAACCAGCCAGCAGGTACTTTTACTTCTGTTGCTGAAATTTCATAGAATTTCATTTCAGGGAACTTCTGGTGGATTTTTTCGAAATCCGTTTTTAGTAAAATAGGGTTTTTAAAGAAACTTCCACTGTTACCTAGTACTTTAGGATCAGGTAGTTTGCTTTGTCGAATAGTAATTACAGCATTACTAACCTCTTTTAAAGTGGGGCTTGTAATGTTGTTTTTAGCCAATTCAGCCATAATATCACCATAGGAAACATTGATTTTGTGATTGCGTTTACTGAGTTTATATACTACCGAAGTGATGATGTATTGATCTTTGACTTCGTTTTTAAAGATGCTTTCTCTGTATCCAAAACGACAGTCTGCATTGGTGAAGGTTTTGATTTGCTTTGTGGCAATGTTTAGTGCTTCACAAGAGACAAAAGTGTCTTTGATTTCGGTTCCGTAGGCGCCGATATTTTGAACCGGAGTCGTACCCACATTCCCTGGAATTAGGGACATATTTTCTAAGCCACCAAAATCGTTCTCGATGGTCCAAAGTACAAAGTCATGCCAGGTTTCTCCAGCCTGACTCTCAACCCAAACAAAATCGTTGTCTTCTTTGATAACTTTTTTGCCTTTTAAATCGATGTGTATCACTAAGGCGTCGATGTCTTTGGTTAGTAACATATTACTTCCACCACCTAGAATGAATTTTTTCTGATTGTTGTTTTCTTCTAAAATGGTTATTAATTCGGCTATAGAGTGTACGGCAACAAATTGTTTTGCTTTGGCTTCGATACCAAATGTATTGTAGTTTTTTAAAGAAAAATTGGACTGGATTTCCATAAACAAAGGGCTTTTTTGAAGAATTAATTCTGACTTCAAAAGTAAGGATTATAATTTATTTGCACTGAATTTCTGTGACAAACAATATAAGGGTTCAAAAATAAGGCACGGTGGCTATGCAGCTGTTTTAATATAGATTACTGTATGGCATTTATGAATTGCTGCATTTCTTTTTGGGTACCGATGGTAATTCTAGTCCATTGTCCTTTTTCTTCATAGATTTTGGTGCCCATTATGTGGTGGTCTTCTAGTTGTTTGAAGAAATCCTTTTTATAATGCTCCAAAGAGAAATAGATAAAATTGGCATGGGAAGCAATACAACTTAGACCGAGTTGGTTAAGTTGGTCCAGAGTGTATCTTTTTACCGCTTCATTGGCCGTATATACTTGTTTGACGAATTGTTCGTCCTCTAAAGAGGCTAGTGCAGCTGCGGCCGATACGACACTTATCGATAAGTTAGGAGCTGATTGTAAAGCAGAAAGTTGTTCAATGATAGAGGAGGCGGCAACGGCATAACCGATACGTGCTCCTGCTAATGCGTACATTTTGGAAAATGTTTTGGTGATGATGAGATTTTCATTGGTGAGCACTAGATCACTTAGGGATTGTTCTTTGGTGAAGTCGATATAGGCTTCATCGACAAATACGATCACTTTTTTTGTGGCGGCTCTGATAAAGGATAGTAGTTCTTCTCTATCGCATAGGGTGCCCGTTGGATTGTTAGGATTGCAGATGTAAATCATTTTGGTATCGGAGTCGATAGCCTGTAACATCGCTTTCAAATCGTGTTTTTTGTCTTGAGTTAAAGGAACAGTAATTTTTTTTAGACCCAATTTCTCGCAAGGGTAGGTCCAATAATCAAAGGTGTTCTCAGCCAGTATAAAATTGCCTTTTTTTAAAGCAGTGAGTTGTAATACTAAATCTAGAATTTCTGTTGAGCCTGCCCCAAGTAAAATATTTTGGTCTGCGACCTTGTTCTTTTGGGCAATAGCTGTTATCAGTTTTGAGGTTAGATCCCAGCCGTACCGATTGCTGCTATTGATGCTTTTGACCATGGCTTGTCTAGCTAGTGGGGATGGACCATATGGATTTTCGTTTGATCGTAATGTGATCGGAGATTGATCAAAATCAGAATAAAAAACCTCTGATGGGGTAGAGGCAAAGGTCTCAAATTGACAAAGCCCTAATCCTATGGTACCTAAGCTAAGTTGTTTTAGCCATTTTCTGCGATCACTCATGCCTCTTTTAGATTTGATTAACTGTTTAAAGAGTAGGTCGTTAAGGTGTGGAAAAAGTTACAGGGTATGAGAAAAAATGAAGGGTTTTAAAACTCATCCGTATCTAAAGCACGATTAAAGAAATCGTTTAGAGGCTTTAGTATGATTAGTTTTTGACTCATTTTAGCAACAAAATCTTTTTGAGTTACGTCAGAGATGTCATATTTTTGGGTAGCAGTAAAGCTTTTTAGTTTTAAAAACTCGATCGCAGGATGTTCTTTTTCGTAACCTCTAGGTGGATTTTTTAGAGAGTTGGTCTCTGTTACATCTAAATTTTTGAATTCTTTTTTGAAGTTTTTATCGGATAGGATAGCTTCTAAATCATCATGAAAAAAAGCAATTTCTTTGCGTATTTTTTTTAGATCATCGGATTCGGGGGAGTAGAATCCGCCTGCGATGAAACTGGCTCCTTTTTCAATATGGATATAATATCCAGCGCGATTTACCCCTTTGGTCCCTGGGGAAATCCAAACCCCTAAATGCGCTTTGTAAGGTGATTTGTCCTTAGAGAAACGGATGTCGCGATTGATTCTAAAGGTGCAGTTTTTAACCTCCAATAATTCTAAAGAAGCATCAAGTGGTTTTAGGGCATCTAGAAAGTCACTCACCAATTGGTGGTAATCTTTTTTAAAAATCTCGTATCGTTTTTTATTTTCTAAAAACCAATCTCTATTGTTGTTGGTTTTTAGATCGTCTAAAAATTGAAGTGATTCTTTGGTGAGCATAACGGCTTTATTGAAGTTGTTTTTTCAAATCTTGTTCACTGATGTAACCAGGGTTTTTCCATATTTCCTTTTTGTTCTCATAGAGAACCACAAGAGGAAGTTGATTGATTTTCATTTCTTCGGCTAATGATTTGTTTTTATCCACATCAATACGAATAATGGTTACTTGGTCTGCCATTTCTTTTTGCATCTTTATCAGATAAGGCTCCATTTTTTTACAAGGTCCGCACCACTGTGCATAAAAATCAACCAATACTTTTTTATCGGTATTGAGTAATTTATTGAAATCCTCCATGGTCATGCCTACATGAGCTGCTGAGGGTTGTGTCATGCCTTCTGCTTTCCAATTCATCATTCCGCCTTCTAATTCATAAACGGTGGTAAAACCTAATGCGTTTAATTTTGCGGCTGCTTTTTTACTTCTTCCTCCACTCAAACAATAGACAAAAACAGGTTTCGATTTATCATATGCGGCTACTTTTGTTTCAAAATTCTCGCCATTCCAGTTGACGTTTTTGGCATTGTCAATATGTTCCGATGCGAATTCGTCAGGAGTTCGTACATCCAAAATTTGTGGATTCTCAGTAGTTTTTATTTTTTCAGCAAAATCTTTGGGTTTAATTTCTTGGGCAGTAGCATTTTGTTTGGCACAAGAAAGGAATATAAAGGAGGAAACTAATAATAGTGTGTGAAATAATTTCATGATGTAAATTTTGTAATAATGGCGCTAAATTAATGATTTTTCATTTTTGAGTTCTGAAAGAAATCATAAATTAAATATTTTGTAGCTCTGATGTGTTGATTTAACGATGGCTTCTGTGCGCTCAGGATGAGTATCAGAGATGAAAAGTTGTCCAAAAGTGTCACTATTGACCATTTCTACGATTTTGGCGACGCGATTTTCGTCTAGTTTGTCAAAAATATCATCAAAAAGCAGTAGGGGTTTTACACCGCTCTGTTTTTTTAGAAATTCAAATTGAGCTAGTTTCAAAGCAATTAAAAATGACTTTTGCTGACCTTGAGATCCGAATTTTTTGATTGGATGTCCATCGATCTCGAAGGATAGGTCGTCTTTATGGGTGCCGACGCTAGTGTAGTGCAGCGCACGATCTTTATTGATGTTTTCCTGTAAAAGTGTGAGTAAGTCTTTTTCGAATAAATGGCTTTCATACACCAGTTGAACGGTTTCTTCAGATCCTGTTATCGCATGATGATGTACTTTAAAGATAGGGATGAATTCGGCCAAGAATTCTTTTCGTTTTTCAAAAATGGATTGGCCAATGACATTCAGCTGTTCATTATATATGGATAAGGTGTCGTTGTCAAAAACGTGATTGAGTGCAAAATATTTGAGTAAAGCATTTCGCTGCACAATGATCTTTTGGTATTGAATGAGTTGGTGCAAATAAGTGGCGTCTAATTGCGAAATGACACTATCCATAAATTTGCGACGCGTTTCACTTCCTTCTATAATCAAATCACGATCGGCAGGAGAAATAATGACCAAAGGGATAAAACCAATATGATCTGAAAATTTATCATAGGCTTTACCGTTTCTTTTTAAGATTTTTTTCTGTCCTTTTTTTAAACTACAAACGATCTGTTCTTTTCTTTCGTTTTTTTCTAATTCGGCATCGATGACAAAAAATTCTTCGCCATGTTTGATGTTTTGAACCGCTAGGGGATTAAAATAACTTTTCCCATAGGCCAAATGATAAATGGCATCCAGCACATTGGTTTTTCCAATTCCGTTTTTTCCCACAAAACAATTGATCTTGTGATCAAAATCAAAGCTGACTTCGGAGAAATTTTTATAATTGAATAAGGAAATTTTGTTTAAATACATTTTTTAAAGACGCTATATAATACAATATAATGTTCTAGGATAACTTTTTGGTAGCTGATTTTAGCCTTGTAGACACCTTTTACACTCTAGATTTAGTGGGTTTAGACGCTAAATTTGGTTTGTGCTTTTTGTAAACGGTGTTGGTTGGTGTAATCGGGGGCTAAAATTGCGGTAGTAGCTGGGCCAAGTTATATCTGTTGAACATCAAAATTTGAGGCTGCAAATTATCGAAAATTATCGATATAAAAGGCTTTTTAGAGCTTTTGGCAATGAATTATTTTGTGGCAATTTAGCAAGGAAGTTGTGGTTTAATGAATTATTTTTTTAAAATAGATAGAAAGTTGATTTTTTTTACGTTGGTTTCAATAAAAATTTTATTTTTGCCGTTCACTAAATTAATTTTAAATGGCTACTTACAATAAAAGAGGATATAAAGCACCAAAGGAGAAGGAAGTTAAAGAAGTAAATGAGGAACAACAAGTGATCATTGATGAGAAAGACAGCACTACAGCTGGTGTTTTTTCAAAATTAGATGAAACGGCTTCAAAAACTGAGGATTGGGTTGCTAAAAATCAAAAAATCATTATTGGTTTAGTGGCTGGTATTGCCGTGGCTACTATTGGTTATTTGGCTTACCAAAAATTCATTGAAGCACCTAAGCAAGACGAAGCTGCAAATGAAATGTTTGTTGCACAAGAAAACTTCAAAAAAGCTACTGAAGGTGTGGCAAGTGATTCTTTATATAAATTAGCTTTGAATGGTGCTGAAGGTAAATTCGGTTTCTTGAAAATTGCTGATGAATATTCAGGAACTGATGCTGGAAATTTAGCGAACTATTATGCTGGTATGGCCTATTTGAATACGGGTAAATTTGATGAAGCGATTACTTATTTAAGTAAATTCAAATCAGAAGAAGCTATTATTAATGCTTTAGCAATCGGTGCAATTGGAGATGCTCATGCTCAAAAGAATCAACAAAAAGAAGCTTTAGAGTTTTATGTAAAAGCAGCTGAATCGAATAAAAACGATTTTACAACGCCTCGTTTCTTATTAAAAGCAGGTAAAACAGCTTTGGCTTTAGGTCAAAAAGAAGATGCTTTAAAATACTTGACAGATATCAAAGAAAACTACGATACAACTCCAGAAGCAAATGCTGTTGATGTATTGATTGGTTTAGCACAATAAATACGAGTAGAGTTGAGATTTTAGGATTAAGATTTGTATTTTAGCAATCTGAAGTCTAAACACTAATCTTAAATATAAAGATGGCTACCGAAAATAAAAATTTATCAGACTACGATAAAAACACGATCCCAAATGCGAAAAATTTTCGATTTGGGATTGTTGTTTCTGAATGGAACGAAACCATAACTGAAGGACTTTATAATGGAGCTTTTGAAGCGCTAATTGATAATGAAGTTCCTGCTCAACAAATTATTCGCTGGAATGTACCAGGGAGTTTTGAATTGATTTATGGTGCGAAAAAAATGCTACAAACGCAAAATGTTGATGCGGTTATTGTTATTGGGTGTGTCATCCAGGGGCAAACCAAACATTTTGATTTTGTATGTGAAGGGGTTACACAAGGAATTAAAGACTTGAATGTTCAAACCGATATTCCTGTTATTTTCTGTGTTTTGACCGATAACAACATGCAACAATCTATTGACAGAAGTGGGGGAGTTCACGGAAATAAAGGAACTGAAGCTGCGATTGCCGCTATAAAGATGGCGTATATTCGTCAACAAGCTTCAATGTCTCATCCATTTAATCAACCATTGTTGTCTTCAGGTGCGATTCAACTTGAAGAACAACCATATAAGATTGAGAAAGAGTAAAACACGTTTGTTTTAAAAATACTAAAACCTATACTGTGTAAAAATAGTATAGGTTTTTTGTTTTTTTTATGACCATGGATATTCTAAAACCCCACAGAAATTCCTTAAATTTGTACACCTTGGTTTAAAAAACCAGAAATGAATTAATAATATTAGCCTGAGGTTTTTTTCGGACCATGTCTGTTTGAAATCGAAGGACAAACTTTAACCCCAATTTTTTAATGTCGAGTATTATCCAATTACTTCCTGATCATGTTGCTAATCAAATTGCCGCTGGAGAGGTGGTTCAAAGACCTGCTTCAGTTGTAAAAGAGCTGTTGGAAAACGCAGTTGATGCCAAAGCGACCGACATTAAATTGATTATTAAAGATGCCGGAAAAACTTTAGTTCAGGTTATTGATAATGGTTTAGGAATGAGCGTAACGGATGCACGTTTGTGTTTTGCACGCCATGCCACCTCAAAAATTCGTCAGGCAGAAGATTTGTTTGCCTTGGCTACTAAAGGTTTTCGTGGAGAAGCATTGGCGTCTATTGCCGCTATTGCTCATATGGAAATGAAAACCAAGCAAGATCAAGATGAGTTGGGTACACACATTGTGATTGAGGGAAGTAAGTTTGTGTCGGAAGAAGAGGCGGTTTTACCCAAAGGAACCTCCTTTGCAGTTAAAAATTTGTTTTTCAATATTCCTGCTAGGCGTAATTTCTTAAAGTCGGACACTGTTGAATTTCGACATGTTATGGATGAATTTCAGCGTGTGGCTTTAGCACATCCTAATATTCATTTTACTTTTTACCATAATGGAAGTGAAATGTACAATTTGCCTGCAGCAGGTCATCGTCAAAGAGTGGTGGGGATTTTTTCAGGTAAAACCAATGAGAAATTAGTTCCAGTTAGTGAAGATACAGAGATCATTAATGTACAAGGATTTGTTTGCAAGCCCGAATTTGCGAAGAAAAATAGAGGGGAGCAATTCTTTTTTGTAAACGATCGTTTTATTAAAAGTGGTTATTTACATCATGCTGTTATGGCGGCATACGACGGTCTTTTAAAAGACGGTTCTCAACCGAGTTATTTCTTGTATCTGCAAGTACCTCCCAATACCATTGATATTAATATTCATCCAACTAAAACGGAAATTAAATTCGATGATGAGCAAGCCTTGTATGCTATTTTACGCGCATCGATAAAACATAGTTTGGGACAGTTTAATGTGGCACCGGTGCTTGATTTTGACCGAGATGCCAATTTAGACACACCCTATCATTATAAAGATGTAGAGGCTGAAACGCCTACGATTCAAGTGGACGGAACCTTTAATCCCTTTACAGACGATAAAACCAATCAACATTATACCAAATCAAGTTTCGGATCAAACTCTGGATCTAATTCCAGTGCTAGTGCTAGTTTTAGTTCGGGATCAAATTCTTACGGAAGTTATTCTAAAAGAGTAGAACCGACTGCAAGCTGGGAAAGTTTGTATGTAGGTTTGGAAACTGATACGATAGAAAGTTCGCCTTTTGTGTTTGAAAATGAAGAGGTGACTTCGTCTTTATTCAATGAAGAAGATGTAGAACAAGCGGTTCATAAAACCTATCAGATTCATAAAAAATATATTGTTTCGCCTATCAAGTCAGGAATGGTCATTGTGGATCAGCAGCGTGCGCATCAGCGTATTTTGTACGAACAGTTTTTGCTTAACATGACCGTAAATCAAGCATTGAGTCAGCAATTGCTGTTTCCTTTGGATTTGTTTTATTCCTCAGGGGAGATGGAATTGATCGAAGAGCTAAAACCTTCCTTAGCGACTACTGGTTTTGTTTTTGATGAGTCAAAAAACGATCATATCGTGATTTCGGGTATTCCAGTTAATATAACCGAGAGTGAAGTTTCATTAGTAATCGAACAGTTGTTGAGTGATTTACAGGATGGAATTCCAGCTAGTAGTTATAGCCAGAATGATACGATAGCCAAATCGATGGCCAAAAGTTTAGCGGTTAAAACAGGATCTTATTTAACCGAAAAAGAACAAGATAATTTAGTAAACGGATTGTTTGCTTGTAAAGATCCTAATATTTCACCTTTTCAGAAACCTACTTTCATCACCATGCGTGTGGAAGATATAGATAAAAAGTTTGCCTTATGATGAATATGACTCCCGTAGTAAAACAGTTATTGATTATCAATGTTATCTTTTTTCTGGGCTCACAGTTAGTACCCGTTTCGTACGAGTATTTGGCGATGTTTTTTCCAGAAAATCCAAATTTTAAAGGTTGGCAACTGCTTACTCATATGTTTATGCATGGCGGTATTATGCATATTGCTTTTAATATGATTGCCATGGTATCTTTTGGATCTGCCTTGGAGCATTTCTGGGGTGGTAAAAAGTTTTTGTTTTTTTATGTTTCATGTGGTTTAGGTGCAGCCCTTTTGCATACGGCTGTAAATTATTATTCTTTTCAGGATACGTTGAATGTTTTGATGGCCAATGGCTATCATAAAGAGGATATCTTGAAACTTTTAAGTGAAGGTAAAATCGATACAAGATGGCAGGACATAGTTTCTGTTTCGGAATTTAGAAGTTTTACAGATGCGTATTTAGGTACGGTAGTAGGAGCTTCAGGGGCTATTTATGGTTTATTAACGGCTTTTGCTTTTATGTTTCCTAATGCTGAATTAGCGCTTATGTTTATTCCTGTGCCTATTAAGGCCAAATACTTTGTGCCAGGAATTTTAGCAGTCGATTTGTTTTTAGGTTTTAGAGGAAGCTCTTTGTTTGGAAGCGGAGGTACTGGTATAGCTCATTTTGCTCATGTTGGAGGAGCTATTACTGGTTTTTTAATCATGTGGTACTGGAAAAAGAATCAGTTTAATAGTAATCGTTGGAATTAATTTTTAATTTTAAGATCGAATATAAAACCTAAAAAAAGCTTTATGAATATTCTGGACGATTTGAAATTACAGTATAAATTAGGAGGCATTGCCATGCGTGTTATTTATTGGAACATTGCTTGCTTTTTAATTTCTCTGATATTCTTTTATCAATTTACCACCGGACAATTTGCTTTTCCAAGTTGGATCGCCTTATCGTCGGATCCAGAAGTTTTTGCATTTAGACCTTGGACCTTTTTGACTTACGCTTTTTTTCATGATGGCTTTTTGCATCTGTTGTTTAATATGATGGTGTTGAATTTTGCGAGCACCTTATTTTTGACTTATTTCACTCAAAAGCAATATTTGGGATTGTATATCTTAAGTGCTATTTTTTCGGGGATGGTCTTTGTTGGGTGTTTTTATTTTTTAGGCTTGTCTGCTTCTATAGTGGGGGCTTCTGCCGCAATTATGGCTATTTTGGTGGCGGCAACGACTTATCAACCTTTGATGAGTGTACGTTTGATGCTCGTGGGGAATGTAAAGCTGTGGCATATTACCGGGGTGATTTTGGTTTTGGATTTGATGCAATTTCGTACAGGCAATATGGGTGGTCATATTTCGCATTTAGCTGGAGCCGTTTTTGGCTTTATTTTCATTAAATTGCTTCAGAATGGCACCGACCTAAGTAAAGTAGTTTCTGGTACAGTAGGTTTCTTTGCGAACTTATTTAAGAAGTCGCCTTCGACTCCTTTTACCAAAGTACATAAGACGTACCAAAAGCCTGTAGAGAAAACGACTTCAAGAATTGTGACCAAGGACAAAACCCAACAGCAAATTGATGAGATCTTGGATAAAATTAGCCAATCTGGTTATGATTGTTTGACTAAGGAAGAAAAAGAATTTTTGTTTAAAGCTGGAAAATAATCCTTTCTAATAAAAGAATATGAAGAACCTTTCTTGGTTTAATAAAATGATGTTCTTTTTGAATATAGTATTAACTGTATTGACTTTTAGTATCTATGTTTTACCTTTTCTGGCTCCTAAGAGTTTTCCACTTTTATCGGTATTAACACTGTTTATGCCTGTGTTTTTTGTGCTCAATGGTTTGTTCTTTGTGTACTGGGCAATTCAGTTTAAAAAGCGTCTTATTTTATCTGGTTTGGTTTTGTTAACGGGAATTACTTTTATTAGTAAGTTCTATAAGTTCTCGGCCACAGAGTATGTTAAAAGTGATAAGGATTTCTCCGTAATGAGTTACAATGTGCGTCTTTTTAATGTATTTAAATGGTTGGACCGTGATGATATTCCTTCGAATATAAAAGCGTTTATAGACGAAAAAGATCCGGACATCCTGTGTATTCAAGAATATTCAAATTCAGCTCATCTGGATTTAAAAGTATATCCGCATCGTTACATCTTTATAGAGGGCAATCAGATTAAAACAGGTCAGGCTATTTTTTCTAAATTTCCTATTATATTCCAAGGGAAAATGATTTTTCCTAATTCCGATAACAATGTCATTTACGCCGATATCAAGCGTGGAAAGGACGTTATTCGAGTATACAATATGCACTTGCAATCGATTAAAATTTCTCCAGATGTGAGCGATATTTCCAAGAATATTGACAATGTGAATCAACAAAAATCACAACTGATTTACACTAGGATAAGCAAAGGATTTAGACAGCAACAAGAGCAAGCGCAGATTTTTAAAGAAAATATGAAGCAATGTACCTATCCTATCATTATTTGTGGGGATATGAACAATAGCCCGTTTTCATACGTTTATCGCAATATCAAAGGAAAACTAAAAGACAGTTTCGAAGAGGCTGGCGAAGGATTTGGAGCGACTTATAAGTTCCGTTACTATCCAGCGAGAATTGATTACATTTTTGCTGATAGTAAAATGAAGGTGAAGAAATTCGAAAGTTTTCCTGATTTTGAGAACTCCGATCATTATCCTATTATGACCATACTTTCAATGGAATAATAGGTATAAGCGATAGTGTTTATTTCCATGTTATATATTGTTTCCCTAAAGTGTCGGCATTCTTAAGTAGCGTCTACACTGATTTTTGTTTTCTCTTGATTATACCATTTGTTTTTTCTTTTTTAGGGGTAAATAGTTCCCTCCTTCTAGCTAGAAGTAAAGGGGCGATCTTTGAATAATAAGGTACTTGTTTTGGTTTTTCAAAGGCTTTGGGAGGTCTATGTCAACGGTACAAAAAAATGTGTAAATTTGGTTTTGTGTGAAGAGGTGTGAGTATTGAGTCTTCCAAAGGCCAAAATGAGAGGTAAAATTATTTTGGGTAAAACCATTTCTTTAAATGCTAAAATGTTTTAATAAAAAAAAATGAGATACGATTCAATTCCGGTTTCTTTGTTCGAAAACAACCGCAAACAGTTTGTGGCAAAGATGAAAAGTAACAGTGTGGCTATTCTAACTTCAAATGATGTCATGCCTAATAATGCTGATGATGTGATGGGCTTTGCGCAAAACAATGATTTGTTTTATTTGAGTGGAATTGAGCAGGACGAAACCATATTAGTACTTTATCCTGATGCTTTTAAAGAAGAAAACCGAGCTGTTTTATTTGTGAAGGAAGTCAGTGAGCATACGTTAATTTGGGATGGTGATTTTTTAACCAAAGAAAAAGTGTCGGCTATTTCTGGAATCAAGAATGTGAAGTGGATTCATGAATTTGAAAAGGCAATACAACTTTTTGCCTTTGAAGCGGATACATTTTATTTGGGACACAACGAACATATCAAGAGAATTACTTCAGAGATGAACACCCGTCAAGATCGAATGATTCAATGGTGTAAACAAAAATACCCATTACATCAATACGAGCGTGTGGCTAAAATTACCCGAGAGTTACGGCCTATCAAATCGGAGGAAGAAATTGAACTTATTCAAAAGGCTGTTGCTATAAGTGTCAAGGGATTTAAAGCCTTGTCAAAAGCGCTGAAGCCTAATGTGAAAGAGTACGAGTTGGAAGCTGAATTAGCCTATGAATATGTAAAGAATGGTGGAAATCGTCATGCTTTTAAACCGATTATAGCTTCTGGTAAAAATGCCTGTGCGCTGCATTATAATACCAACGATTCAGTTTGTAAAGAAGGGGAGATGATTTTGGTAGATTTCGGCGTTTGTTACGCCAATTATAATTCAGACATCACCCGTTGTCTTCCTGTGAGTGGAACCTTTTCGCCTCGACAGAAAGAGGTGTATCAATCCGTTTTACATTGTTTAAAAGAAGGGGCTAAACTTCTAAAACCAGGTGTGCTGTCCAAAGATTACGAACTGCAAATGGCAAGTCTAGTGGAAGCAGAATTGGTGAAGTTGGGTTTAATTACTCAAGAGGAAATAGCGAGTCAGGATCCTAATAATCCCGCTTATAAAAAATACTTCATGCATGGAACTGCACATCATTTAGGATTGGATGTTCACGATGTGGGCTTGTATAGTAGACCGTTCGAAAAAGGAATGGTGCTTACCTGCGAACCTGGAATTTACATTAGAGAAGAAGGAATTGGTTGTCGCTTGGAAAATGATTATGTATTGACAGAGGATGGCAATATTAATTTATCTGAGGAAATACCCATTGAAATTGAAGCAATAGAACTATTAATACAAAACCAATAAACCATGATTAAAAAGTACTTTTTTCTACTCTTTTTTGTTTGCTCTGGAATCTGGGCGCAGAAGGAGATCAATATTAATGCCTTACAATGGCTGCCTAATTCGCATTCATTCTGGGTCAATTCACAAGGGAATATTTCAGTTTATGATGTGGACAAACTGGATCAAAACACGGTTGTGTTAACGGATCAACAATTAAAAGAAGCGGGATTCAAGGGGGCTGTAGAAGATTTGGTTTGGAATCAGAACAAAACAAAAGTATTGGTTTATACCAATTCGAAAAAAGTATGGAGAGCCAATACCAAAGGAGATTATTGGTTTTTTGATCTGACAACCGGAAAAGGGAAGAAACTTGGGGCAAATTTAGAAGAGTCCTCTTTGATGTTTGCTAAATTCTCCAATGATAATGAAAATGTGGCTTATGTGTCCAAGCATAATATTTATGTGGAAAATCTAAATTCAGGGAAAATAACAGCATTAACCACTGATGGAACAGATAAGGTGATCAATGGAACGTTTGATTGGGTCTATGAAGAAGAACTGGCTGCTCGTGATGGATTTCGTTGGAGTCCAGATGGAAAAAGTATTGCTTTTTGGCGTGTAGACGCTTCTCAGACTAAATTTCATTTGATGATTAATAATACGGATGCTTTGTATCCTTTTGTTGTTCCTGTGGAATATCCGAAGGCAGGTGAAAAACCTTCTTCTGTGAAAATTGGAGTGGTTGATATTACAAGTCTGCAAACAAAATGGCTGGATATTCCAGGTGAAGCAGATAATAATTATTTGGTTCGTATGCAGTGGGTGGCTAAGGATGCAGTAAAGGTGGTGCAACTCAATAGAAAACAAAATCAAGCTTCTGTATATAATTGCAATACGCAGACCGGGAAAGCCAATTTGATATACCAAGAAAAGTCAGCGGAGTGGATTGATGTTTTTGATATGACCTCGGGAGTATATGACGCTTTTCCTTGTCAGTTCGTGGACAATGGGAAAGCTTTTTTATGGAGTTCAGATGCTGGTGGCTGGATGCAGGTGTATAAGATTAGCAGTGATGGAAAAAAGAAGCAGTTGGTGACTACTGGAGCGTTTGATGCTTATTTTAGAGCTTATAATGAGAAAACAAAGTCCATTTATTATATAGCGAGTCCTAAAGATGC
This sequence comes from Flavobacterium sp. OHVDL-2026-0007, assembly GCF_059882335.1. NCBI lineage: Bacteria > Pseudomonadati > Bacteroidota > Flavobacteriia > Flavobacteriales > Flavobacteriaceae > Flavobacterium > Flavobacterium sp. OHVDL-2026-0007. Next base: position 2,604,714 of record NZ_CM187612.1, on the reverse strand, counting down.
CACACAACGTTATTTATATGAAACGAATTTAAATTCGGGTAAAACAAAAAGATTGACTCCAGCAGAATTTGAGGGAACCAATCAGTATGAATTTTCTACGGATGGATCCTATGCTAAACATACCAATATGAATATCAATCGTGAGCGTAATATACGATTGGTTTCGGTGGGAGATCATAAAAAAGTACTACCACAGCAGTCAGATGATTTTAAAGCTCCCAAGCGTAATTTTTCTTTGGAAAAGTTCAAAGTGACTACCGTTGATGGTGTGGAGCTGGATGGAATCATGGCAAAGCCTCTCAATTTTGATTCTAGTAAAAAATATCCTTTGTTTTTTTATGTGTATGGGGAGCCAGCGGGCTCTGTGGCCAATGATACGCCTTACTTCAATGGGTTTATCGATCAATTGATTCCACAGGGATATATTGGAATTGCTTTAGATAATAGAGGGACTCCGGTATTGAAGGGGACAAAATGGAGAAAGTCTATCTATAAAAATATAGGAATTATCAATACACGCGATCAGGCTATGGCTGCCAAAGAGATTGTAAAATGGAAGTTTATCGATGCCGATAGAGTTGCAGTCCATGGTTGGAGTGGAGGTGGCGCTGTTACCTTAAATTTAATGTTTCAATATCCTGAGATTTACAAAACAGGAGTAGCGGTTGCTGCTGTTGTGGATCAACATTTTTATGATAATATTTATACCGAGCGTTATATGGGATTGCCAGACGAAAACGAAGCGGCCTATATTCAAGCCTCACCGGTAACATATGCTAAGAACTTAAAAGGGAACTTGCTGTATATTCATGGGACAGGCGATGATAACGTACATTATAAAAATGCAGAAGTTTTGATAAATGAATTGGTTAAGTATGATAAAGTATTTAATTTGATGATCTACCCAAATCGCGCACATAGTATTTATGAAGGGGAAGGGACAAGGAAACATTTGTCGGATACATTTATGCAATTTATTCGAGAGAAATGCCCAGCAGGTGCCAAGTAAAATAGCATGAGTTTTAATAAAAAGGGAGTATTTCTTAAAAGGAAATGCTCTCTTTTTGTTTACGGGGATAAGGGTATTGTCAGCTTTTTAATTGGGGCGTTAGAAAGATTTTTTGAGCGCTTCGGGAGTGCTGGACGATAGGACTCTAAGCAATGTGGATTTTTAACTGTTGCTTCTTAGAGAAAACTGTAGTTGAATTGCCAGATGTTGGACACCAATAAAAAATGCTTATGCTGTTTGATTTTTACCTACGAAAACTAGGTAGGAAAAGTAAGTGCTGTACTCGTTTTGGGTTTTACCTTAAAGGAGTTATAGTATTTTTTGGGTCTTTAAGTAATCCATGGCAAATTTACCTTCATTAAAAAGTAAATCCAAAACACTTAAGTTGTTGATGAAACCATGTTTGTCATCAAATACCTGGGTATATTTTTCGAATGAATTGAGGTCTTTTTTTCCGTTAGCCAAATGCCTAAAATCAGCAACGTCTGTTGCTTCATGAAAGTATTCGGTGGTTTTGTCAAAGGCTAATTTCATACGTAGACACTTAGTAGTGATGGCTAGAACCTCTAGGTTTAAATCCATTAAGAAAGTATGTTGTTTCTCAAATATAGGTCGAAGGTCGTCTTCGAAAAACTCAAAGAAAGGAGAACTTCTGTAAGATGCTTCTAAGGATTTAAAGTGTTGTTTTTGCCAGTCGAATTCATTCTCGATAAGAACATCTTTCGTTTTTTGATGTAGGGTCTTAGCGTGTTTAACGGGGATGTTCAGTAACTGAATTCCGTTTGGACTGTAGATATAAGTACGATTTCTGTTGGTTTGTTTCTGAAAATTATCTTCCATTTCAAAAGTAATATTTTCAGATTGAGCCATTACTGCGAAGTGGCTTATCGATGGAAAATAAGTAGGAAGTAATAGAGAGTTCATGTTGTTTAGTTTCAGTTTTTCTTCTACAGTTCGACTTATAGTCTTATTTCATGTTTTATTTCTTTTCAGAGATAAAACATGAAACGGGAACTAAATAGTTTTTATTTATGCTTTGTTTTCTTTTCTTTTTCTCCAGAAATACTCACCAACAAAATAAACGGCTAGAAGGATTAGGAAATATTTGAAATAAGATTGCGGTTGTCCTTCGCCATCCACCGTGGTGAAGACTCTGTTCCAACGAATTTTATTAATTCCTTTTCCGTTTGTATCCCAGCTCATCCAAATGAAAACAGGTTTTCCTACGATATGATTTTCAGGAACATATCCCCAATAACGGCTGTCTTCAGAGTTGTGTCGGTTATCTCCCATCATCCAGTAGTAATCTTGCTTGAAGGTATAGGTGGTTGCTTGTTTTCCGTTAATTAGAAAATGAGAACCGTCTAACGCTAAAGTGTTTCCTTCGTATTTGGTGATGATTTCTTTATAAAAAGGTAGTGATTCATTGTTTAATGCTACAGTCTTTCCAGCTTGTGGGATGTAAATTGGACCAAAATTGTCTTGGTTCCATTTGTTGATATGTGGAAAAATAGCATTGTCATTACCTGTGGCAATTTCTCTTTTTACTGCGGTAATTCCAGGTGTACTTCTCAAACGTTCTGCACTAGCCTCTGTTAATGCTCTGAAAAAGATGGTGTCTCTTTTTTCTTGATCTTTAATGTAAGCGCCATCGGTGATGTCCAACTCTTTCATTAAGGATTCAAAATCGATGGATGTTTTTCCGTCTAAGGCTACAGCATAAGAGTATTGAGGTTTTGCTCTTTCTGGTAAAACTAGTTTTTTACCGTTAATGAAAACAAAGCCGTCTCTAATGGATAAGCTATCTCCAGGGATACCTACACATCTTTTTACATAATTTGATTTTTTGTCAATCGGTTTGATAACTCCTGGTCTTCCTTTTGGTTCGTAGAAATAATGTACAGTGTCTACTGGCCAGTTAAAAACAACGATGTCAGACCGTTTTATTTTTTCTAAAGCTGGAAGTCTAAAGTATGGCAATTGCGGCCAGCTTAGGTATGATTTTCTTTTTAAAAATGGAATAGTGTCATGAACCATTGGTAGGGCTATAGTGGTCATTGGAACACGAGGACCATAGCTTACTTTGCTCACAAACAAAAAGTCACCTATTAATAAGGATTTTTCTAATGATGAAGTAGGAATGGTGTATGGTTGAACAACGTAAGTATGTACTAAGGTCGCTACGATGATCGCAAAAAGTAAAGAACTTACTGTGTCTGCAGCTTTGCTATCTGGTGTTAGATTTCGATCGGCATTGTACACTAATTTTTGTGTATAACTCACATAGTAAATGTAGAAACCTAGGGTAAAGATTCCTAAAACAGTATCTAAGGTTGATTTTTTTCCAAAAGTTCTTAGGGTTTCAATCCAAATAACGGGAAACATAATCAAGTTGATAATCGGGATAAAAAGCAATATAGTCCACCAAGTTGGTCGGCTTATCATTTTCATTAAGATGATCGAATTGTATACAGGAATTGCTGCTTCCCATTTTTTTCGTCCAGCTGCTTCATACATTCTCCAAGTTCCTAGGAAATGAATCACTTGTACAGCTAAGAAAAATACAAACCAAAGATATAGTGTCATAAATATGTTGTTTAGAATTTGAAATTTAGGGTGTCGCCTTTTGGAAAGCTAGGCCTTAAAAACGAAGCGGTTTATTTTAAGTTTAAAACATCTTTCATCGTGTAGATGCCTTTTTTGCCTGCTAACCATTCCGCGGCAATAACAGCTCCAAGAGCAAAACCTTCGCGATTGTGTGCAGTATGTATTAGTTCAATACTATCGACAACAGAATTATAGGTTACTGTATGTGTTCCTGGGACGTCACCAATTCTTTTGGCTTCTATGTGAATCTCATTATTTTTTGCTTGGTCTAAAGTCCAATTGGCGTAATTACTGTTTTCAATAACCCCTTTTGCTAAAGAAATAGCGGTTCCACTTGGAGCATCTAATTTTTGAGTATGGTGAATTTCTTCCATAGTCACTTTGTATGAATCAAACTGAGCCATTATTTTGGCTAAATATTCGTTTAATTCGAAGAAGACATTTACCCCTAAGCTAAAGTTAGAGCTTGAAATAAAGGCACCTTGTTTTTCATTGCAAAGAGCAACCATTTGGTCGAAATGCTCTAGCCAGCCAGTTGTTCCTGAAACTACAGGTACACCAGTGTTAAAACAGTTTGAAATGTTATCTACTGCAGCCGTTGGAACGCTAAAATCGATAGCAACATCAGCCGTTGAAAGTCCGTCGTAAGTATTGAATTCGTCTTTCTTTAAAACAATTTCATGACCTCTTTCTAAAGCAATTCGTTCAATTACTTTACCCATTTTTCCGTATCCTAAAAGCGCAATTTTCATTTTGTATGTTTTTTTGTGAATTTTAAATAGTATTAAAAGCTATCTAAAAGTGGTAGTTAAAAGTTAGTCCGACATTTGGCTTAAATGTTACATCGTCGGGGTAGATTTCTGGACGTAGTGACAATCTTTCGTTTACGTTGAATTGAATCAAAGCCGCGTCAACATTGGCATCGATTATTTGTAAGGCATAGAATCCGACAACAAATAAAGCAGATAAATCCCTGTTTCTTTGATAGAATTTTTGACCAGCAATAAGTCTACTGTCGTCGAGGAATTTAAGATCCTCACCGGTGTAGCCTTCTAGTCTTCGTTTGTATTCGTCGCGATAAGTGTGGTATTTTTTATTGTTATCGAGATAAAAGTACAAACTAGTACCGATGGCTCCGTAAACTAAGGGTATTTTCCAATATTTTTTGTTGTATGCTTGACCTAAACCAGGTAGAATTGCCGAATAGAAGGCGGCTTTTGCTGGTGTAAGTGGGTCTATTTCTTGTAGTTTAGTAGTGTCTTTTACGACTAAAACCGTATCTTTTTTTACCTGAGCAAAAATAGAAACGGTTCCTATGAGAAAGAACAATAGACCTATGGGGACAATTTTATTCACTATCCGTTTATTAATTGTATTATTCGATTAAAGTCTTCTTCAGAAGTAAAGGGAATGGTGATTTTTCCTTTTCCATTATTGGCTACTTTTATATCAACTTTCGCGCCAAAATAATTTGTGAAAGTGCTTTTTTTCTCTTCTTCGATTTCAAAAGAAGAGGCTGATTTTGCTTTTCCTTCGGCTTTTGGTTTTAGACTTTCGTGGTAGTTTTTTACCAAAGTTTCTGTTTCTCGAACCGATAAATTTTGGCTTACTATTTTTTGGTAAATATCAGTTTGAATGTCTAAATCTTCGATGTTGATAATTGCTCTTCCGTGTCCCATGCTAATGAAACCATCGCGAATACCCGTTTGGATAATCGGATCTAGTTTTAAAAGACGTAGGTAATTGGCAATAGTAGAACGTTTTTTACCCACTCGTTCGCTCATTTGCTCTTGAGTTAATTGAATTTCATCAATCAAACGTTGGTAAGAAAGTGCAATCTCAATTGGGTCTAAGTCATGACGTTGAATGTTTTCAACCAAAGCCATAACCAATGATTCATTATCATTAGCAATACGGATGTAGGCAGGAACATGTGTCAAGCCTACTAATGTTGAAGCACGTAAACGACGTTCTCCTGATATTAATTGGTATTTATTGAAGTCTAGTTTTCGAACAGTAATAGGTTGAATCACACCAAGTTCCTTGATGGAAGTGGCTAATTCGCGTAACGACTCTTCATTAAAATTACTTCTAGGTTGAAATGGATTTATTTCGATAGCACTTATTTCAAGCTCTATAATATTTCCAACAACCTTATCAGCATTTTTATCTTCTACTGAGGTAATGTCGTTTTCCGGATCTTTTAATAATGCTGATAATCCTCTTCCTAAGGCTTGTTTTTTAATTGCTTTTGTCATAAAAACTATTTGCTGTTTTTCTTTATAATTTCTTGAGCTAAATTGATGTAATTAACGGCTCCTTTGCTAGTTGCGTCATAGTTAATGATGCTTTCACCAAAACTTGGAGCTTCGCTTAATTTCACATTTCGCTGAATTACGGTATCAAAAACCATATCGTTAAAGTGTTTTTGAACCTCTTCTACAACCTGATTGGATAAACGTAATCTAGAATCGTACATCGTAAGTAACAATCCTTCGATATCAAGATCTGGGTTGTGTATTTTTTGAATACTTTTTATAGTGTTCAATAGTTTTCCTAGTCCTTCAAGAGCAAAATACTCGCATTGAATTGGAATAACTACAGAATCTGCTGCAGTCAAAGCATTCAAGGTTAATAAACCTAAGGAAGGTGCACAGTCGATAATGATGAAATCATAGTCGTCTTTTACACTTTCCAATGCTTTTTTAAGCATGTATTCTCTATTTTCTTTATCAACCAATTCGATTTCGATGGCAACAAGGTCAATGTGTGCAGGAATCACATCTACATTTGGAGCTGAACATTTAACAATAGATTCTCTAGGAGTGGCACTATGTTCAAGTATCTGATATGTCCCTATTTCAACAGATTCAACGTCGATCCCAAGGCCAGATGTGGCATTTGCTTGAGGATCAGCATCAATCAATAATACTTTTTTTTCTAAAACACCTAATGAGGCTGCAAGGTTTACTGATGTAGTAGTCTTTCCAACGCCTCCTTTTTGATTAGCAATCGCAATGATTTTGCCCATTTATTTTCTGAATTTTGAACCGTAAAAATACAATTATTTATGGTTTCTGAAAATCTATTTTGTTAACATTTGCTAAACTTTGGTTTAGCGTTGATTCGCGCGTGTTTGGTGGATTTTTATTTTGGTGATGTGGAAAAACAGTTAAGAAATTTCTCTCTATTTAAATTAAGTATTAGGAGTAGAATTGCCGTGTTTTTTCCTTCGGGTTTGGAAAATAAATTGTTGTAAAAGTTTTGATTGTACTTTTAGCCTAATGAGTAAAGGAAATTGGGTTGCTTATACTTTGAATCAAGTGTTTCGTTCTTTTTTATATGGTATAATAATCAAAATGTAGGAATGATACAATTTATTCATAAAGTTTTATAACATTAAATGATTTTATCTGAGGGATCTTTGTGTTATCCATTATAAAATTTAAATCATGATGAAGAAAAACTTACTGCTTTGTATCTGCTTAGCATTTACAATAGCCTCAAAAGCACAAACTGAAGATAAAAAATGGAACATAGGTCTTCACAGTGGTATCACACAGTATCAAGGGGATCTTGGTAATAATTTCTACAAAACCGATAAAGCATTTTATGGTTTTGGAGGTATATCTGTATCGCGCTATTTAAATCGTTATTTTGATTTAAATTTTCTTGCTTCAAAAGGAACAATTGGTTACAATAGTTCGTCGACAGGAATAATAGGTAATATTGGTCCGTCGAGAAGTTTCAAGAGTGATTTTACTTCGGTAGCATTAAATTTAAGATTTAATATAACCGCACCAGAATCCTTAATAAGGCCTTATCTATTTGTAGGTGTTGGTGCTATGTTGTTTGACAATGATTTGAACTTTGATCAAGATAGGATTGACTATGCTTTACCTACTGCTGGGGGTGGATTAAATTTTAGATTGAGTCCTGGAATTATGCTTAACCTACAAGAAACCTTTAGCTATTCCAATAAAGACAGAAGAGATGGTGTCATTGCAGGTAAAAAAGATGCTTACTTGTCACATATGGCTGGTTTGACTTTCAATATTGGAGACAAAAAGGATGCTGATAATGATGGTATTTCGGATCGTAATGATACTTGTCCTGGAACTCCAGCTGGCGTATCAGTAGATGCCAATGGGTGTCCTTTAGACAGAGACAAAGATGGGGTAGCTGATTCTTTAGATATGTGTCCTGATATTGCAGGAACTGTTGCTTTAAAAGGTTGTCCGGATTCTGATCATGATGGTGTGGGTGATATTAACGATAAATGTCCAGATACTAAAAAGGGAACCAAAGTTGACGAAAGGGGTTGTCCTATGGATAATGACAATGATGGCATTTCAAATGATTTAGACCGTTGTCCAGATGTTGCGGGTCCATTAAGTTTAAATGGTTGTCCAGATTCTGATGGCGATGGTGTAGCTGATATGAATGACCATTGTCCTGCTGTTAAAGGAACTATCGAAAATAAAGGTTGTCCTGAAATTGCAAAACAAGACATACAGAGAATTACGTATTTAGGAAGTAAAATTTTCTTCGAAAATAATAGTGAAAAATTAAAAGTTGCATCTTTAGTTCAGTTGGACGAACTGGCAAGTTTAATTAATAAATACCAATCTTCTAAATTGGTTATCGAAGGACATGCAGACAGCAATGGTAGCGATGCATTCAATTTAGAATTATCTCAAAAACGTACGGAATCCGTAAAAAAATATTTAATAGAAAAAGGTATTGCTGCCTCAAGATTGACAGCAATTGGTTATGGTGAAAGTAAACCAATAGCCAGCAACAAAACCGCTTTAGGCCGTGCGAAAAACAGAAGAGTAGAGTTGAAAATAAGCTACTAAAGGCAATAAAATATGGTTTTATAGTTAGATAAGAGGCTGTCTGAAAAGTAATTTTCAGACAGCTTTTTAATTAAATAGTAATTTAAAAGGAATTACTTTCCAATGCAATAAGTAATAATCCTTGTGTTTTTAAAACGGTCTCTTTTATTTTTTCGTGGATACTTTGCATTGTCAATAAACTAAATATTGTAACAAATATTGTAAAAATTTGTTACATAATATTGTTGATAACAATTGATTTAGAAATAATATTTGAATAGGTAAAAAATGAAAGTACTAATTAATCACTGCAAAAAAACGCGGTGATTATATTCCAAAAAAACATTTACAAAGAAATTTGCTGCCTTACAGTTTTATCTGGTTCTGTCGCATCTGGGAATAATTTTATCTTTAGAATTTTAAACCGATCAAAAAATGGATACTAAAGGTCATTGTTATCCAAAATATATCATTCTTCAGGCCGTATAATTCAAATTAAAATTTGCACTTAGTTACCGCGATGTTGAAGAAATAATGAAAATTAGAGGAGTGCTTGTGGATCATACTATGATTCAGCGTTTGGTTTATAAGTTTACACCTTTGCTTGAGTCAGAGATGAAGAAGAGGAAAGGCAAAGTAGGGGCGAGTTGGAGATTGGATGAGTTATATCAAAAAAAAGAAAAACCTCTTAAATCATACGATTTAAGAGGTTTTTGCGGCCTTCGAAAGGCTCTTTAGTCGGGGTGGCAGGATTCGAACCTGCGGCCTCCTGCTCCCAAAGCAGGCGCGATAACCGGGCTACGCTACACCCCGTAAGCGGATGCAAAGATAGTAATAAATTTCATTTACAAAAGAAAAAAGGGAAAATAAATAAAACTTATTTTGATATAGTTATTTAGGATTTATTTTGGGTGCGTTTTTTTGTAATAAAGTTTACCTTTGCTGCTCTTAAAATTATAGATACTATGTCAGATACAATTGAAAAAATTAAATGCCTAATTATTGGTTCAGGTCCAGCAGGTTATACTGCTGCTATTTATGCTGCTAGGGCTAATATGAATCCTGTTTTATATCAAGGAATGCAACCAGGTGGTCAGTTGACTACTACTAACGAAGTGGAAAATTTCCCAGGTTATGTTGACGGTGTTACAGGACCTGAGATGATGATTCAATTACAAGATCAAGCAAAACGTTTTGGTTCTGATATTCGTGATGGTTGGGCTACTAAGGTTGATTTTTCAGGAGATATTCATAAAGTATGGATTAATGATACTATTGAATTACACTGTGAAACGGTTATTATTTCTACTGGAGCGTCGGCTAAATATTTAGGATTACCATCAGAGCAACATTATTTACAAATGGGTGGAGGAGTTTCTGCTTGTGCAGTATGTGATGGATTTTTCTACCGCAACCAAGAAGTGGTGATTGTTGGAGCAGGGGATTCAGCTTGTGAAGAAGCACATTACTTGTCTAAACTTTGTAAAAAAGTAACGATGTTGGTAAGAAGCGAAAAATTCAGAGCTTCTAAAATTATGGAAGAGCGCGTTCGTAAAACTGAAAATATTGAGATCTTAATGAACCATGATACAGTTGAAGTGATTGGTGATGAGCAAGTGGTAACGGCTATTAAAGCAAAAAATAAAACTACTGGTGAAGAATTCGATATTCCTGCAACAGGATTTTTCGTAGCCATTGGTCACAAACCCAATACGGATATCTTCAAAGACTATATTACACTTGATGAAACAGGATATATCGTGAATGTACCAGGAACATCAAAAACAAATGTGGATGGTGTTTTTGTAGCAGGAGATGCTGCTGATCATGTATACCGTCAAGCTATTACGGCTGCAGGTACAGGTTGTATGGCTGCACTAGATGCAGAAAGATACTTGGCTGCAAAAGAGTAAGAAACTCTTTTCTCTTTCCAATTCCTAGTTTTTAAAATTAGGAAATACGAGATTGAGATTTAAATATAGTAAAAAACCCATTCGTTGATTTTTTTCGAATGGGTTTTTTGATTTTTCTAAAGTGTGTAATTCTTTATTTTTGTCTCTTGATCAGTTTAGCATCCTCAGAAAAACGAGTGAGTGTCACAACTGGAGTGCCTAATAGGGTAAGTTCTGAATTATTCCCAATGGCAACATCAATGCTCGTTTCCGCAAAAACAGTTCCCTTAGCGGCATTTTCAGCAGTAATACTTGCCTCTTTCAAAGTGAATTTTGGTCCTGTGAATAGAGAATTGTTGTCTAGACGAAGGGCCGCTTTTTCTGCAATCCCTTCAATGGTCGCAGTGGCTTTTTGATACAAATCACATTTAAATTTGATGGTAGACACTAGGGATTTTACGCTAGCATATTTACTGAGTTGGAAGCTAGCTTCTTCAGATTTTAAATTTAATTCCGTTTTAGATTTATCATCGGTAATTAAACTGAATTTTTTCGAATTTACATTCAAAAATAATTTAGAAAAATCGAAAGCATTAAAGGTGATATCATCTAATTGTACTTCTTGAATGGCGTAAATTACAGCGTCGTTTTTAGCGATAACTTTATTCAGAGTACCTGTATAGGTAATGTGAACTGCTAATTTTTTGTAAATAGTAGTTTCTTTTGAGGTGTATAAACGAAGTGTTTTCTCTCTGAGGTCCATGCCAATAATATCGTGTAGGTTGTCATCGGCTTCAATTTTGATCTCATTTTTCTCGCCACGCTCCATATAAACTTCAAGGTTGTCATCGGCTTCGAAGGCATCAAAATCGCCTACTTCTTTTTGTGAAGTGGTTACGACTTTAGATCCTTTTATTTTTTCTCTTTTTTGTGCAAAAGTTAGTGTAGTTACTAATAGTAATAGAAGTAAGGCAGTATTCTTTTTCATTAATTCTAGATTTGATTTAGACAAACATAAAAAAAATCATCCACTTATGATGAATGATTTCTTTTATATTAACAGTTAAATTAGGTTTAACCCTGTGAAACATCGGCTCCTGAACTTACTGTTTTTTGGATTTCTTTAGGAACAATGTCATAGTTAATGCTGGAGCCACTACTGGCTTTTGCATTTAAACTCAAGATGGGATGTACATTAATACTAGCTCCACTTGAGGCTTTTGCTTGAACTTCATTGGCGAACAATTTTTGAGCATTAATAGAAGATCCGCTTGATGAAGTAGTGGTGATCGTTAGTGCTTTTCCTTCTGCATTAATGGTGCTGCCGCTACTAGAATCTAAAGAAATGGTGTCAAACTCTAGCTCAAGATTCATCGTGGATGCGCTTGATGATTCTACAGTCAGTTCTTGACCTTGAAGCATGTTTTTACTTGTTACTGAGGAAGCACTAGAGGCTTTTAGTTTTGCAATGACCGGCATTTTCACAGTCACTTTTTTCATCGTAATATCTCGGAAGGAACCAAATTTACAGCTAATGAATAGGGTGCCGTTTTCCACTTTGGTGATGATTTCTTTTTGTAGATTATCATCCGCTTCTACCACAATTTCTGTAGTTTCTCCTTGTTCGATAACCAAATCAATTGCATTGCTAACAGAGACATTTGTAAAATCTCCTTGAACGATTCTTTTCTCAGTGGTAACATTTCCACTACCTTCGATAGTGTTGACGTTAAAGTTACATGAGGCAAACAATAATGCAGTGATGGTGGCAATAATGAATTTCGTAATATGGATAATTATTTTGGTCATGGCTTAGTTGATTTTGATGATAACTCCGTCTTTGTCTGTGCTTAGTCTTCCGTTGGTTTTCTTTCCGTTTATAACTTCTTTTCCATTGATTTTAATAGAAACTTCTTTTATAGTGTCATTAGCATTAGCAATACTATCTTCTTCTTGGTCTACGTCTTCATTGTTGTTTTCTTCTGCTGGGCAATTCAAACATTTAATTTTTGAGCCTTCTACTTTGTAGTTGTAATTTCCACTAAAGTGCATGTTAAAAAAAACATCCTCAGAGTCATCGTAACCTTGTATGGAAGTATCTGGCTTGAATAACTGACCCTCAGGTAAGTACAAATATACATCAACTTCTTGATCTCTAAATTTATTTTTTACATCCGTTAGGAAGTAATTGTCAAGTACTAAGTGATTTCCGTTGATTTGAACTTTGTAGTTGATTTTCTCTGCTCTTTGTTTTGCGTTGCTGAATGAATTGCCTCTGGCGCTTCTCTCTATTTGTAAATACGGTGTAGTGTTATCGGTATGTAGAACATGTAGACGAACATTATTAGAATAGATCAATTGGTTGTTGACTGAATCTTGAACGAATTCGAAATCGCTGTGCTGGTCCAAACTTTTGGCGAAGTAATCACTGTACCTGAACTTTACATATAAGGTATCTTTTGGTGTAATGCTGATTACTTTTTTCTCAATAGTCTTGTTGTCATAAGAAATCTCAGTGGCTTGTTTGATTCCGATACTAATGGCAATGGCTACCGCTATAATCCAAATGGCTAACAGCGTATATTTAGTAATGTTTCCAATAGATTTTAAGTTCGGAGATAACAATTTAAAGCCTAAAAGTGTCATGAAAAAGAATGGAATTCCGATAGCAAAAAACATCAATAAACCGAAAGACCAGATTGGATAGTCAGTAAAGTTTCCAGCTTCAACGAAGTTCTGCCAAGGGAAATCAATGAAGATGTTAGTCCCTAAGGTAAAAACGCCAATTAATAACATGATTAAAACGCTAATTCCAGATATGATTAAGATAACACCTAAGAATTTAGCAAATATTTTAAAAACCGTCATCACAAAGTCTCCAAATGAACTACTTATTCTCTCAGCTCCCGACTTTACTTGGTTTCCCATTTTATCATAATCCGCATTTTTAAATTTGTCAGATAAGGAGTCAATTTCTTCACGAACTTTCTTTTCGATGTTCGAGATTGTTACGGGCTCACCTGTCATTTCTAATTTCTCAGAAGTAGTAATGGCTTCTGGAGTTACAATCCATAATACAATGTAGGCTAAAATACCCGTTCCAAATCCTGCGAAAACAAATATCAAGAACATGATTCTTAACCAAACAGCGTCAATTCCAAAATAGTGACCCAGTCCAGTGGCTACTCCACCAATCATACCTTTTTCTTTATCACGGTATAATTTTTTGGTTCTTCTGCTTCCATTGTCATGATAAGACTGGTTCGATTTTGCTTCATCTTCTAGGATGTAATCTTCAGGTTGTCCCATAACGGCAATCACTTCGTCAACATCTTTCAATCCTACAACATGTTTTTCGCTTTTTTGTTTTTCTGTCAATAATTCAGAAACACGCATTTCGATATCTTTAATGATTTCATCTTGTCCAGATGAGTTATTTAGTGATCGTTTTATAGCGTCAAAGTAGCGCGTCATTTTTAAGTATGCATCTTCATCGATGTGAAAAAACATACCTCCTAAGTTTATATTTACTGTTTTGTTCATGACTATTGTTTTTGATTGGTGATTAGATTTACGGCGTCAGACAATTCTGTCCAAGTGCCGCTAAGTTCGTTTAAAAATGTTTGTCCTATTTCGGTTAATCCGTAATATTTTCGTGGTGGTCCTGAAGTTGATTCTTCCCAACGATAATTTAGTAAGCCGTCGTTTTTAAGCCTAGTGAGTAATGGATAAACGGTACCTTCAACTACTAGTAATTTTGCGTTTTTTAAAGTGTCTAATATTTCTGATGTGTAAGCGTCTTTTTCTTTTAATACAGATAAGATGCAAAACTCAAGAACACCTTTGCGCATCTGTGCTTTTGTGTTTTCAATGTTCATAATTTCATTTTGTTTTTTTTTGATTGAACAATTCGTTTTTTGATTGATGATGATGATTGATGATTGATTTCGGTCTTTTACTGATGATATCAATGTTTTTGAACCTAACTTTTAATCTTTAGTGTTGCACCGACCTAGATCGAAATACTTGCTATTATAGGGATTACTTTATAAAAGGAATCGTTAGGGGATATTTATAGAATTCTCCGTTTGAAGCTTTTATGGAAGCATAAATTACTAGAAAAAACTCCGCAACTTTTAATAATCCAAAAAGTAAGAGTGCTGTTAGTCCAATACTGATCAGTCCAATGTTTCCTGAAAAATCAAAATTTCTTATAATGAAATTTTCATCGTTAAATACCGCATTAAGGGGTAAGTTCTGTAGAAATACAATGAAAAAAATAGGGATAGCAATTAAAGCTAAAATCAAGGTGTAAAGCAATAAACTCAATTGAAAATTCAAGGTCTGCTTTCCATGATGATTTACAAAATCTGATTTGTCTTTGTAACTAGTCCAGATAAGTATCGGGAAAATATAATTCCCAAAAGGAATAATATACTGACTTAATGTACTTAAATGAGTGAACGTTGCAATGTTCTTGTCTGAGGTGTTTTCCATGATGAGTGGTGTTGATGTTTCCATGATTAAAAGTATATAGTAATTTCTTATACAAATATATGGCTAAAAGACAGTATCTTGTTTTGCATAGTACCAAATGTTAACAAAATTTTAACAAAATTTTGAATTGATCAGTGATTGAAATAAGTTGAAAATCAGTGTGAGTAGCCGATTTTATTGGACTTAATGGAAAGTAAAAACAATTTATTGTGCGTGCATAGTTTTTTTGTATTTTTACATAAAAAATTAAACTCATGGCAATTTCAGTTTCAAAACTCAATAAATTTGTATTGTTTAAGTTACCATCGGCCTTCATTTGTGGCGTGCGCGTAAAAGCTATTGATGAGCATAAATGTGTGGTCAGTGTGAAACACCGTTGGATTAATCAAAATCCATTTAACTCGATGTATTTTGCGGTTCAGGCGATGGCAGCTGAATTGACTACTGGTGCACTGGTTATTTCTCAAATTCAACAAAGCGGTAAAAAAATCTCCATGTTAGTGGCAAACAATAAAGGGAACTTTACTAAAAAAGCCACAGGAAGAATCACTTTTGTTTGTAACGACGGACATTTAATTGCAGATGCCATCAAGAAAACCATCGAAACAGGTGAGGGGCAAACTTTCTGGATGAAATCTATAGGAACTGATGAAAAAGGTGTTCAGGTTTCTGAAATGGATTTCGAGTGGAGCGTTCGAGCAAAATAGAACATTCAGTAATGATAGCTAGCCAAACGTTTTTTCTTTTGAATTTTGACTAAAGCCAATAGGCTTTGCCGTTTTAAGATATAAAAAAAGACCTCATCGAGGTCTTTTTGTTTACAATCAATTTTGTTACGCTTTAACGCAACAAGATTTTTTTTCTTTTTTAGTGGTAACTGCCTGGCAGGTTTTTCCTTCGGCTTTACATTTTGCTTTACATTTTGCGATATCAGCAGTACTCATTGCTTTGGCTGAAGCCGTCTTTTTAGAACTGTTTGATTCTTTTTGAGCGTCTTGTGCATTAACGCCAAGTGAAAACAAAGTAATAGTTAGAAAAGTAATTATTTTTGTCATTTTAAAAAGGTTTGTTTTTTGTTTGTATTGCTAGTTTTAGCGCACCAAATATAATGACATTTTTTAGAGTTGATTCTTACATTTAGTTAATTTTTTGATAATTGTCAGAAACTAAGAAACGAGCTGATTTTGTCAATGTTGGTTTCCTAAATTTGATGATTTTGTTTAAAAATTAAAGGCTTTATTCATTAATTCTATTTCACTTCTTGAAATTCCTATTTCTTTTGCAATAATTTTCCAGTTGCTTGTAACTTGAATGACTTCCTGTATAATAGTTTCCATTTGTTGTTTATTTAAGCGAAAATATTCTCCAACGCTTTTGGCTAAATTGAAATCGAGATCATTGTTGTCGAGATCTATGTTTAGAGCTAACCCATCTTTGTCAATTGATGGGTTAAGATCATATGCTGGAGATAATATCCAGCCTTCTTTTGTTAATATAAAGCCGTGATTTCTTAAGTGGTCATCTGTATTGGAAATGGAAATGTTGAATATTATTCTACGCCATAATTGATGTAAATTAGCCTCTATGTTGGAGCCATAGTTGCTTATAAATTCTGCAATATCTAAGTAACTTGCTTGATTGTCACGAATTGTGTCTTCGTTGTTGGCTGTCATTGTCATTGCTGAAGCAAAGTGTATCCTTTTTTCATTTTCTCTGTCAAAACGTTTGGTAAAAAAAGTATGGTAGTTCCCTATTATTTTTTCTATTTTGCATGGCGCCATTTCTATTCCAGCATTTATTGCTAATTGATAGGCTAGGAACTCCCATGCCGCTTTATCGGTTGTATCTGTTTTAGATGGAAACTTAGCAATCCAAAGACTTTTATTGGCATCTAATATATTTGCTTTTGGTCGTGCTCCGCCTAATGAGGAGCCCGGTGCCATTAAAACAGATAACCATTTTTTTACCTCATCGTTATCATCGTCATTTTCAAAATTAGTGGCAGCGTTTTGAAGCTCACGGATAGATGACCATGGTGGAGTAGAAGCTGTTTTGTTGTTATCTAGAAAATCTCCCTCGGGATTTACTTTAAAACGTAATGCTCCCATGCGGCTGTCGTCATAAACACCTAAGAGATAATCAATATCGTACAGTGTTGGTGTTTTTTCGCCTTTTTCTTTAGCTATTTGTGCAGCTCTTCGTTTCATTAATGTTCGTCCCCAAGTGTCGGGCATACTATCCAAGAATATACCAAAGTTATCTTTTTGATTTGGGTATTGTGGTCCACCATATAATTGAATATCTGGATCAAGTATAAATCTTTGCTCTGATTTAATCCATTCATTATCATATTGAAAGCTAAAGGCTTTTTTTCCTTTAGCTTGTTGTGCTGAAAGGATTCCAATGATTTTTGGTTCAAACATTTCTTGCCAGTGTGCGTAAACGTATATGTCAGTTTTGTTGGTGGGCATTATAGTGTATAATTAAGTTACGATCTTTACTAGACGATATAAGAATTACATTATTTTAAAAGATCAAGATCTTGCAGTTTTCTTCCTAATTCATCATCTGAAGCGAGTTTAAGAAAATCATCTTGAAGCCCTAGTGCTCTCAGAACATTAAAATAAGCACCAAGAGCCACACTAGGATTTCCTTTTTCTATTTGGTATAAAGTAGTCCTAGCAATATCTGCTCTTTCTGCAACTTGAACAGCGGTTAGTTTTCTTCTCTTCCTAGCTAATTTTATGTTTTCTCCCATTTGTTCTAAGGTTAGTTGGTGTTTAGGAAAAAGGATTTGTTTTTTTTGACTCATTTCAAACAGTGTTCGTTATTATGTACAAAATTAGTGTTTATGTTCGTAATAATAAACATTATCTATATTTTTTTATTTGTAGGTAACTTGGGGAAAGAGGCCAGTCAGGTATTGTGATTTCAATATAATCTATCCGTTAGTTTTAGAGGTAGATGGGCAGAGTTGTTCAATTTATGAGAATTTTATAATTTAAAATTTTTATGGTTGCTACAGATAATTGTCTCGTATTTATAAATAAAAACAATTTTTCTAGTAATTCAGGTTCACACCAAAACCAATTCCCATATCACTGTCGTAATGAGTCGTGATTCCGAAGTTTCTCCCTACGATGTATTTCAGACCAGCCATGTATTCTTTGTCTGTGTTCCACATCAAATTCATTCGTAAACGACTCGATAGTGGAATGTCTTTACGTTCAAATTGTAGTCGTACAATACCATCGGTATATACCTCAACTTGCGCTTTTACTAACATGGGTAGTGTATATTCTACACCGACACTAAAAACCGAACGTTGGTCTTTAGTATTGGATTGTCCAAAAAGGTTTTGTTCCTGCAGGTCCATTCCCATTTTTCGGTAACGCCAATCAAAACCAATAAAAGGCATCAGCCATTGCATTTTGCCGATGTATCGACCAATATGAGTTTCGGTTTCAAATCCATGTTCGTTATTGTAGCCCAATCTCCATTCAGTACCAATGCTCCAACGGGTATTGCTGTACATGGCCTCTCCATCGTTTCCATTGGAGGCAAAATCATTTTCAGCCATAAAATGAAACATTCGATCGTCCATTTTTAGCATTTTGTCCGCCATTTTAGGATCGTGAATTAGGGGATTCGGAGCTGAGTTTTCATAAGTGAAGATACGCCCCATTCCGGCCATCATATGATACAATATATGACAATGAAAAAACCAGTCGCCGTCAGCATTGGCTTGGAATTCTATAGTATCGGTTTCCATGGGCATAATGTCAATGACATTTTTCAGCGGAGCATATTCGCCGTGCTCATTCAAAATCCTAAAATCATGTCCGTGTAAATGCATAGGGTGACGCATCATCGAGCCATTATACAAAACGATTCTAACGTTTTCTCCTTTTTTGATCAAGATTTTATCGGTTTCAGAAATCACTTTATTGTCCAGGCTCCAAACATAACGATTCATATTTCCCGACAATTCAAAACGCAATTCTTTTACTGGGGCGTCTTTAGGTAGTGTTGTTTTGGTTGGTGATTTTAGCATGCCGTAATTCAAAGTGGTAATCTCAGCAGTGGCTGTTGTATCAGTGGACATCTTCATGTCTTCCATATTGTGCATGGAATGATCCATTTTCTCAGTAGGATCTTCACCGGAGATTTCAGGATACATCACGGCATTCATGTCCATTTTGTTTAAAGACATTTTCATGCCCATATCATTCATTTGGCCATTCATCTTCATCATATCGTTCATCATTTTCATCCCTTCAAAGTATTTTAATTTAGGAAGATGGGAAACATGCTGTTTGGTTCCTTCCCCTAAGAATAAAGATGCAGATCCTGTTCTGTCTTCAGCTGTCGCCAAAAAAGCAAAGGATTTTTTATCTTCACCAATGGTAACCACTACATCATAGGTTTCAGAAACGGCGATGATGAGGCGATCCACTTCTACAGGCTCAACATCATTTCCATCGCTGGCCACCACGGTTATTTTTCCTCCGCCATAGGTCAACCAAAAATAACTGGAAGCACCGCCGTTAGCAATTCTAAGTCGGACTTTGTCTCCTGCTTTAAACTGGGAGAGCTGATCTTCATTTTTTCCATTAATTAAGAACTTCTCGTAATAAACATCACTCACATCCATGGCATTCATGCGTTTCCATTCGTTGGTGATCTTTGTTGAAAAATGACCTTTGGCAATGGCCTGGGTGTAACTTTGGGTCGTTCCTTTTTTTATGGCAAACCAATCGTTGGCATTGTGCAACATTCGTTGCACGTTCTCTGGTTTCAAATCGGTCCATTCACTTAAGATGACAGGAATGGTGGGTAAGTCATCAATCCCTTTTCTAAAAGTGAGATCCTCTTTCTTTTTATTAATAATAAAGAGTCCATATAGGCCTATTTGTTCTTGAAGTCCAGAATGGCTGTGGTACCAATAAGTTCCATTTTGAATAATGGGAAAGGTGTATTTATGTATTGTTCCCGGTTTAATCGGCATTTGCGTTAGGTAGGGAACACCATCTTCTTTATTGGGTAAAAACAAACCGTGCCAATGCAAAGCAGTGTCTTCATTTTTTAGATCGTTGTGCACATAAATCTCTGCAATATCCCCTTCGGTAAAAGTCAATGTGGGCATGGGGATTTGTCCGTTAACAGTAAGTGCTCGTTTTTCTTTACCTGAAAAATTGACAATGGTGTCTCGAACGTGCAAGTCATACCGCACCACTTTCTGTGCTTTTACATTAAAGGCAATCAAGAAAAGGATAAGAATAGAATGTAGTTTCATGGTACGTTTTTAAAGGTTTAACTTTCTCAATCGCAAAGCGTTTACGATTACCGAAACAGAACTCAAACTCATGGCCAAGGCCGCCAACATAGGCGAAAGTAAAATTCCAAAGACAGGATATAAAATCCCTGCTGCAATGGGTACACCTAAGATATTGTATATAAAGGCAAAGAATAGATTTTGCTTGATGTTATGCATTACGGAATGACTTAGTTTTTTTGCTTTTACAATTCCATTTAAGTCGCCTTTTACTAGCGTAATTTTAGCACTTTCAATAGCAACATCGGTTCCTGTTCCCATCGCAATTCCTATGTTTGCTTGGGCTAGAGCGGGTGCGTCATTTATTCCGTCTCCAGCCATGGCTACTACTTTACCTTGAGCTTGTAAACGTTGGATCTCCTTTAGTTTGTCCTCAGGTAAACAATCTGCTTTAAAGCCGCTCAAATGCAGCTGGTCTGCCACTGCTTTTGCGGTATTGTAGTTATCGCCCGTTAGCATAATGACTTCTACACCTTGATCGATTAAGTCTTTTATGGCTTTAGCACTTGTAGATTTTATGGCATCTGTAATGGTTACATAACCTAAAACAACCTTGTCTACTGAAATATAGGAAACGGTCTTGCCTAAGTTTTGTTCGGCGACTATTTTGTCCTCTATATCTGTAGTGATCAGAGCACCAATCTGTGTCATTAGCTTTTTGTTTCCTAAAGCCACTTTGGAGTGGTGAACGGTACCGATAACCCCTTTTCCAGCTATAGCTTCAAAATCGGGTACTTCAACTAAAGATTGGTTGTTGGCTTTTGCAAAATTCACAACGGCTTGTGCCAAGGGATGCTCGCTATATTGGTTCAGGGAAGCGATGTTTTGCAATAAAATATCATGCTCATCGTTGGAAGCGTAAATCTTTTCTACAGTTGGTTTTCCTTCCGTTATGGTTCCCGTTTTGTCGGTAATTAAAACATCTATTTTGTTCATGTTTTCTAGGGCCTCGGCGTTTTTAATTAAAATACCAAATTGAGCTCCTTTACCCACACCCACCATTACGGACATTGGAGTGGCTAATCCCAGTGCGCAAGGACAGGCAATTATCAATACCGCAATGGCATTTATTAATCCATAAATATAGGCTGGTTCAGGACCGAATTTAGCCCAGGCGATAAAGGTTAAAATAGAAATAGCCACCACTGTAGGGACAAAATATTTAGCGACTCGATCGGCTAGTTTTTGGATAGGTGCTCTTGAACGGCTTGCATCATTGACCATTTGAATGATTTGCGAAAGCAGTGTTTCGGATCCTACCTTTTCGGCGATCATCACAAATGACTTTGTTCCGTTAATGGTTCCGGCGATAACGGCATCTCCTATTTTTTTATCTACTGGAATAGGTTCCCCTGTAATCATGGCCTCATCAATACTACTTTCTCCAGTGGTAATTGTTCCGTCTACTGGAATTTTCTCTCCTGGTTTCACACGTAGCAAATCTCCTTTTTTTATGTTGTGAATAGAAATTACTTTGTCGTTTCCATTTTCTACTAAAGTAGCTTCAGTAGGCGCTAGTTTTAATAAGGCTTTAATCGCTCCACTGGTTTGTCCGTGTGCTTTGGCTTCTAAGAGTTGTCCAAGTAAGACTAAGGTTATAATGACGGTTGCGGCTTCAAAATAAAGATGAATGGTACCGTGATGTGATTTAAATTCATCTGGAAATATATCGGGGAAAAACATGCCCGCTACACTAAATATAAAAGCAACACTAGTACCAATCCCAATAAGGGTGAACATATTTAAATTCCAAGTGATAATGGATTTATAGGCACGGACAAAAAACATCCAACCAGCATAAAAAAGTACTGGAGTGGAAAAGAGAAACTGAACCCAATTCCACTTTTCAATCGACATGATGTTGAAAAGTGGATTATTGGGAATCATTTCTGACATAGAAATAATAAAAATGGGAACTGTAAATAACACAGCGATCTTCATCTTTTTTATGAGATCCGTATAGGTTTTGTTTTCATCGTTTCCTGACGCTTGCATCGGAACCAAGTCCATTCCGCAGATCGGACAATCTCCTGGTTCATCTGAAACAACCTCTGGATGCATGGGGCAGGTAAATTGTGTATGGCTTATGGCAATTTGAGGTACCAAGTCCATTCCGCAAACGGGGCAGTCTCCTGCTTTGTTATAGGTTTTATCCCCTTCACAATGCATGGGACAGTAATATACGCCAGTGGCATTATGATGGTGTGTTACAGCTGTTTTTTTTTTAGGATCAGCAGCATTGTGATGATCCTTATGGGGACTAGAACAACAAGACTTAACGGCTGTGTCTGCTGTATTTTTAGCAGTAGTCATTTCAATAGTATATTTTCCTGCTTCAGTTAAGACCTCTTGAAATTTTTCAGTCGGTACATGTTGCTCCATAGTGATCGTGGCCAGTGGAGGATTTAAAGTTACTTCAGCTTGAATTCCTTCTACTGTGTTTAACGTTTTCTCCACTTTTTTGCGACAACCGTCACACGACATTCCTGAAATTATATATTGATGAGTCATTGTTTTTATTTTTTAAAGTATTACAATGCAAATTTCCGAACTAACCGTTAGTCGGTGTTGTATAATTTTGAGAATGATTTGTAAGATTTACAAATTCTCGATTTGAATGCGCTTTTTGTCTTTCAATTGTTTGAAATAAGTAGGGGTGAAGCCAGTGATTTTTTTGAACTGATTGCTCAAATGGGCTACATTGCTGTAGTTGAGCATGTCGGCAATTTCACTAAGAGTAAGTTCATTGTAAATCAGTAGCTCTTTTACTTTTTCTATTTTCTGACTGATAAAATATTTTTCAATGGTAGTGTTTTCTACTTCTGAGAACAGATTGCTTAGTGTGCTATAATCTTGGTTGAGGTTTTCGACTAAATAATCTGATAGGTTGACTTTGAGCTCGTTATTTTTATGATGTACTAAATCGACGATGAGATTTTTTATTTTCTCGATGGTTTTACTTTTTTTGTCATCAATAATATCAAAACCTAAAACCTGGAGGTTTTGAAGTAAATCTTCTTTTTGACTTTCCGTAATGCTCTCTTGTAGTTCAACTTCGCCCAGTTCAACAGAAATAGTGTGAAGACCGAGTTTTTCAAACTCAGTCTTCACTACCATTTTACAACGCGCACACACCATGTTTTTGATGTATAGTGTCATATTTATTTGATGGTTTCTACCACGTTTCCGCAAGTTAACATCGATGAACCATAATAAGGATTCTTAACGGCTTTCTCTTTGCTTAACCAATCAGCATCTGCCATAGGGCAATATTGTTTGTAAACCACTTGGGAGGACTTTGAAACTTTGATCAGTTCGTAAGTGCTTTTTGAAAGTGCTTTGAATGTTTCACGTTGTTTCTTTAGATCTGTAGTAGTGGATATGCTTTTGGCATCTGCAGTCATTTTTTTCATCACCTTCATCCAAGCATTGTGCTCATTGGTTTTCAATTGATCCATTTTTACTGCTGTGATTGCCGTTACTAAATCTTTGGCTTTGGCTGAAGTTAATTTGGCATCGCTTTTAATTAAAGCGTCTTTCACAGTGAAGTAGGCATCATAAACAGCTTGTAGCTGATTAGAGTTGATCACTTCAATTGTTGTGGATACCGTTTTTATTGTATGGGCTTGGGTGGTATGGGCAGTTCCTATTAGGGTAATAACTGCGGCTATGGTGGCTATTGATTTTTTCATTGTATTGATTTTTAGATGGACTTTTAATGGTCCTGATTAAGTGGATCATCTTTCTGATTTGAAAGGATGAAATGTGTTATTCTTCAATTTATTTGTAAACCTAGTGTAAGGTTTGGTTTCGATGCCGATGCGATTCCGCGATGGCTATTGAAAATAAGCTTATGTTATTTTGGGCGGTGCCCAAATGGAGGTAAAGCCATCCGAAATACTAAGATTTTTGTAGTAGGGAACAGGGTTCTCTATTGAGAAATTAAAGGGATGATTGTTAAGTTCGAATTCATTGCTTGCTAGTAAACTAAATTGAATTGAAGAAGTCGTACAATTAGAATGATCACATTTTCCATTACAATGGTGCTGGTCTTTTTTGGAGCAGGGATCGTCGTTGCAACAGTTTTGGTGCTGACTCTCTTTTTTTTCTTTGGTGTCTATGGTCGTTTCACAGGCGTTTTTTTCTTTAGGAAGCGCACAGGCATAACTCAAACTTGGTAGTAAAAAAAGACCAAGGAGAAAGAGAAAGAACAGTATGTGACTATTTTTGATCAAGGGAAAAAGGGTTATACTAACAAATTTAAATATTTTTTTTGAGACGGTATGGTTCTTTAGCATTTTCTAAACAACCGTTTTTTTATAGGCTGTTGGTTTCATGTTTTTACGTCTCTTAAAATAATTCGATAAGTGGCTTTCATCGGTGAATCCAAATTCATGTGCTATTTGCTTGAGTGGCAATTGGCTGTTGTGGATTCGTTTTTCGATTAAAGTGGTTCTGAGGTTGTGAATGTAATCGCGGTAACTGATGGCAAAAGTGCGTTTGAAATAAGCACTGAAGTAGGTTTGCGCGATATTAAAATGATCGGCAATTACTTTAATCTGTACCAATTTTGGATGGTAGATGTTTTGGTGGATATAAGAGGCAATTTGCTCATTGTCAATATGGGTTGATTTCATTTGAAGATTCATACCGCGAATGGTTTCTTTGATGAGTCCAAAAATGGAAAGAATCTGGTAAAAAACAATGGGCGAAGTAGAAACATCAATTTTACAATTGTAGGCAGCAATGTTATCAATGGTGTTTTTTAAAATGGTCTTACAAGGATCTTCTAATTTTAAAACGGTCTCCTTTAGCAATTTATCACGCATTAAATCTTCTGGTGTGTTGAGGTGCATATCGTCACAGAAGAGATTTTTATTGGAATTAAAATAATTGTCGGTAAACTTAATATAGAAAAATCGGGTACTTTTTTTAATGTCAAAATAGTGTTCGTCCTCCGGTGAGATGACAAACAAATCACCTGTTTTGTACGGGAGTAGATTATGGTTTAAATGATGGACACCGCTTCCTTTTTTAATATAAATGATTTCGTAATAGGTATGCGTGTGAGGGGGAAGGTGAAATTTCTCATCTTCAAATTCATCAATCATTAGCGTTTTGAATTGATTTAATTTAGGCATAACTTAATTTTACAAGTTTATGTCGTAAATGTACAATTAATTTGCTCAATAGACTATGTAAATTTGCAGCCTAGAAAAGCTAACCTTTTCTTAATTGTACAAAATGAAAAAAAGTCTTATTTCACTCTCATTAGGAGGTTTGACAATCGGAATTACCGAATTTGTTATGATGGGTTTATTACCTGATATTGCCTCTGATATGAATGTTTCGATCCCCGTTGCAGGTTATTTAATTTCGGCATATGCTCTTGGAGTAGTTATTGGTGCTCCTTTATTAGTGATTCTAGGTAGAAATTTACCTCCAAAAAAAATGCTTTTAATTCTAGCGGTGATGTTAACGGTTTTTAATGCGTTATCTATTATTGCCCCAACTTATAACTTTCTTTTGGCTTCTAGGTTCCTCTCTGGTTTACCACACGGTGCCTTTTTTGGAGTAGGAGCAGTGGTGGCTAGTCGCTTGGCTGATAAAGGTAAAGAAGCGCAAGCCATTGCTATTATGTTTTCAGGATTAACCATAGCTAATTTAATTGGAGTACCTATTGGTACCTATATTGGACATCACTTTATATGGCGCTATACCTTTGTATTAATTGGTCTAGTGGGTTTACTAACGTTTTTGTTTATCTTTTTATGGATGCCCAACTTAGCCAGTAGTGGGAATGTTAATATGAAAACGCAACTACAGTTTTTTAAGAAAACTGAAGCGTGGTTAATGATTGGGATTACATCTATTGGGTTTGGAGGATTGTTTTCCTGGATCAGTTATATCGCTCCATTACTTACCAATGTTTCTAGATTTACCCCAGAGGATGTATCGTATATCTTGATTTTAGCAGGACTTGGAATGGTGGTTGGAAATTTCTTGGGAGGTAAACTAGCCGATAAGTATTCGCCAGCGCCAACGGTACTAGCTCTATTATTTGTCATGACCATTGATTTGCTTTTGGTGTACTTTTTATCCTCGTACCAGTCGATTTCTTTGTTTTTGACTTTTTTAACCGGTAGTATTTCGTTTGCCATGATTGCACCTATTCAAATGTTGATGATCCGTACGGCCAAAGATGCTGAGATGATCGCATCGGCCGCGCTTCAAGGAAGTTTTAATATTGGTAATGCATTAGGAGCTTTTCTAGGAGGTTTACCCTTGGCAGCTGGATATAGTTATGCTTCACCCAACTTGGTTGGAGTTGCAATGGCCATCATAGGAATGGGGATTACTTTTGTTCTAATGCAAAAACACAAAAGCGTACTGCAATTGCAAAGCGCCTAATATAGAATGTATAATTCAAGAAACAAGCCCGTTAAACTTTATTTAGTTTAACGGGCTTGTTTCTTATAGGCAATATATTAGGCAATGTCTAAATCAAATCTTTCAAGTAATCCAGCTAGGGCAGTGGCAGAAACTTTGGTTTGTTTGATTTTATTTTCCGAGGGGTCAAAAGCATAGTTGCTTGAAGTTCGGAAATCCGTTTTGTCTAAGATACTATCCTTAATAGTCGCCTGAGCTAAATCACAGTTTTTAAAAATAGCTTGTGATAGATCGCAGTTCGATAAATCGACCTCTTTTAAAGAGCAATCGGTAAAGATCGTTTTCTTTAATTTTTTATAGATAAAAGTGGAATAGTCTAAAATGCAATCTTGAAAACTTACCGTGAACAAGAAGCTATTACTGGCACTAAAATCTAAACCCATTTGTTTACAACCAGTGAATTTGACATTTTTTAATCCCGTGTTCTTTAGAATAGCCAGAGATAAATTACAATTTATAAAGTGACAATCTAAAAAGTCAATGTAGCTGAAATCACTCTTGGAGAAGTTACAATTAATAAACTCGCAATTAATAAACTCGTTATCTAATAATTTTTGATCTGAATAATCGATACTGTCAAATGTTTTGTTTTGATGTAAAGCGGCTTCCATAGTAGTAGGTTATGAGGTAAAAGGTGGGGCAAAAAAGGGTTTTTATTCTAATTCGATACAATTGAAAATACCATTGTTTAGAATCAATTGGGTTATTTCGGTTTCCGTTTCGATTCGTAAAATATTGTCGCAATCTTCCAGATCAAAGTTCCATTGCATATGGGGCAGCAATTCACGAAGTCTTAGGGAAGCTTGCGCTAGTTTGGATTGGGTATCCACGGATGTCTTAAAAACATAGACCATAAATTTGCTTTTTTTGATGGACAAATTTGAGCAAATTAGAGGAGAAGTTAGTAGGATTAGATAATCAATAGTTAGGACTTATGAATCATTTTTCGGTATTGTACAGGAGTAATGCCTTCATGTTTTTTGAAGAAACGACTAAAGTAAGATTGATCTTCATGTCCAACTTGCAGGGCAATTTCGCTTACTAAAAGTGTCGTTTGATATAATAAGTACTTCGCTTCTAGTATAATGGTTTCTTCAATCCATTGGGTGGCAGATTTGCCCGTTATTAATTTTACTGATTTGTTTAAATGATTCGGGGTGACGTTTAATAGAGAGGCATAGTAACTTACCTGTTGGTGCGTGATGTTAGCATAAATGAGTTCTTTGAACTTAATGGTAATAACTGCTGCAGCCGTTCCGCTTTTAGGAGTTCTTTCCATGTTTTTGTTCATCTCACAAAGCAGGGCCATAACATAAGATTGTATAAGGTCAAGATTGTTTAGTCCATGTTCTGCATATTCAAGTTGCAGGCGATTTAATAAGTTAAAGATAAAAGAGGCATTTTTTTCTAAAACGGTTATTTTAGGCGTTCCTCCAATCTTTAAAAAATCAAATGCGTTGATTGCTTCACTGTTGCCGTACTTCCCGATTAAAAAATCGGGATGGAATTGACAAATAAAACCTATATGTTTGTCGTGTATGTGTTCTATTGAAAAAATCTGTCCGGCAGGAATCACAATGATTTCGTTGGGATTGGTTTGGTACTGTTCGTAACCAATTTTGATAAGGTGTACGCCTTCTGTAATAAAGAGTATGGTATTACAGTTGTGTTTGGAAGCTGGAACGGGATGTTGCAGCCTGGTCATTTCTTCTAATTTGAGGCAAAAAAAGCGCTCTGATTTGGATTTGAAAAATTGGTGTACAGGATTTTGTGCGCCTAAGAATTTTTCGCGGAATCCTTTAGATCCGTATGTTTTTACTTTTTCGGTTGTATTCATTTTTTAATAGTACAGTCTAAAATCGAGTAGTTTGCAAAGGGCATAATGTTTTTCGTATAATTCTTCAACAACGGCTATTAGATCGTCGTTGTCTTGGTACAAGCTAAAAAAAGCTTTGTCGATCGTGGAGCAACTTGCAATTTTGTTGTAGCTCGATCCGTATCCTGAAATAGCCCTTGCTCCAGTGATGTCTAAGAAATATTGGGCTTCTTCTGGATTTAAATCCAAAATCTTTAAATTGGCAAAGTGGATGATTTTTCCTTTCATCTTTCCCTCAAAGAGTTCGGCAATTTCTTGGAGGCTGTAGAAATAATCATGAAGGCAGATGTTGTTAGGTTCACCAGGCATGACTAAGTAAATGATTTCATAATCTTTAAAGTTATGATCTTCATATAATAATACATTCAGACTCTCCTCTAGTCCTTCAATGGTGTCACAAGCTTTATAGATGCTTGCAACCCCGTCATCAATGGCAATCTCTTCTAAGCTTTTGATCACTTGAGTAGCCATGTCGTTATCTACGTCTGGAACACCTTCGAGACAGAAGATGAATTTCTCGTAATTCATGCTTTTTGTTTTCTGGATTCTTAACAGTTGACCAAAGGTCAATTGCCTGAGTAAAAGTATTCGTTATTGCTGTAAATTTCCTAATAAGAGGGTGAAATTTAACTCATTTTTGACATACTTATAGTTGATGGTTTATTTTTGTTAAGCCAAAGATTGGTAATGTAGTTAAGAATCTAGTTTAATAGGCAGCAGATGACATTCTTAGGCTAATTGTAAAAGTCTAAAGGTTTTATAGACTTCTGTATTAAAAAAGGGAAAAGCATTCGCGTTTCCCTTAATCTTACTCATAGATAAATAAAGTGATGTCAGTGGCGTTATTCAGGCCAGAGGAGTCATATTTTATTAAATAGCCATCGGCATCGTAAAAATACTTTGGTTTATAGCCTGCGCTATTGGATATTATATGGAGATACGATAAGCCCTCTCGGTTATCCATTAGTATTTTATAAATGGGTTCGTTATTGTAAACTCCCGCGACGTTTTTATTAAAGGTATAGGTCACAGTGGAGGTTTTCTTTTCAGTGCCGTCTAAGTCTACTGCGATCCAATCTTTAGAATAGGTATTGTCAGGAAAATAAGTATAGGTATATCTCATTTGAGGTTTTATACCTGAGGGTGTTTCAGCATAAAAATACTTATTACTGATATTGTTGTTTTCATCATATTCAAAAGTGTATTTGAGATTACCATTTAGTTCTCTAGCTTTTGTTATCTGTCCTATTGAATTGTATTCGTAAAGCAAAACTGCGCCAGCATTTTGGTAGCGATCTATTTGTGTTCTTGCCCCTGTTTCGTTGTAGTTAAATACGATAGGAGCATATGCCGGTTGAGAGTTGTAATCGGGATAGGCAATGTTGTTTATGGTGATTTTTTCTAAATTTCCAGCTGCGTTATAAGAATATATTCTTTCATCATACTTTTTAGTATTAACGTTTAAAGCTTCCTCGCTTGGGTCGTATAGATTGTCAGTAGGTAGGCTTAGGTATTCTGCATCGTTGATTTTGATTTTGTATTGAGTATCAAATGCAGATGTTCCCGTAAAGGTAATGGTCTTGAGGAGGCGTTTTGTGACAACCGAAGTTTTTCCTGTGGGGTTCGTTTTTTTGATGTTAATCACCGCGGGTTTCCATGCTGAAGCAGCTGGTGGTTTTGAAAGGTCTGTTGGTGGGGTAACTACTACTGGTGGTTCAGGGGTCACAGGTGGGGTGTTGTCATTAGAACAGGAGAATGAGGCGGTGCAGCAAAGTAAGAGTGTCAAAACTCTAAGTGTGTTTTTCATAATAGACAGGTTTAAATTTTGGTCCTATACTAAAATAAGGCTGAAAAAACAGGGGTCAGACTTAGTTGTATTCAGAAGTAAAAGTATAATAAAAATCTTTCAATCTATATTAAGCAGAAAAAAACTTGATCGGCAGTATATGAGGATAGTGCTTGTCGTTTTTCTTCTTCAACCTATTCGCTTGCTGTACGATAAAGAATTAATTGTGGGTTTGTTCTAAAAGTAATAATATCCTACTTGGTTTGCTGAAGTGCTATAATTCGGCTGCTATTTTTTGCGAGATGTTTGGTTTTGTAGTGCTGACCATGGCTCCATGATATTTAATAAGCTTGATGAGAATTCCATTTTAGTAATATACAAGTGCTAGTGGTTCGGTACAGTCTAATTTATTGCTTACTTGTTGCGTGTAAAAGAAAGGATTTGAAAGGAATGAAATACACTGGGTTAATAGGAGTATGCAAAATGAATGAAACTGCACTGCTGAGATTTACTGCCAGTGTTAGTAGATAGAATAAAGTTAGTTGCAGTAGATTTTTTTAGAGCTAGTAATTATCATGGTCAATGTAATTATTCGATGCTGTATTTTTTCTTTCCAGTAAAGTTTGTGTGGGAGGATTTTTAAAAGCAGCTACAAGTAAATAACAATTAAAATCAATCTAAAAAGTTCCAAAATAATTGGAACTTTTGTATGTTTGTACTTAATTATGGAAATAATTGGAAAAAAGCATTTAGAAAAACTTAAACGAAAGAATAAGGGAAATGCAATGTTGTGTAATGCAATAGATAAGTTACTTAATGATTTGGAAAAAAATAATTGGAGTAATAAAATTGAAGTTTTTAAAGATCGGCCCGATGCAGATTGTGTTTATGAGACGTTTTATTTTTTTAATATTTATGTTCAGAGGGCTTTTGTGTTAATTGAATTTCAAGACGATGAAGTGACTGTAATGTGGTGTGGAAATCATACTGAATATGAGAAGACCTTTAGAAATAATAAGGATACCATTAGGAAGTGGTTAAAAGATAAAGAGTATATTGAATAGAATCTTTAGGAGTGAAGTTAGATATAATTAAAATATGAAAACGCAAATAGATTTAAAGGAAATACTTAAAAAAGGTGAAATCTTTAATGAGATTGATCTTGAAAGAGCAATGCTTTTAGATAGGAAGCTTCGTTTGCTTGTAAAAGAAAACCCTGCATTGTTACAAGAGAGAAAACAGCTGCGAGCCATTATTAAAGAATACGAAAATAGGCATTGGAGTAAAGATGCTGTCATTTCTGATGAGAAGCTGCAAGAAAGTGATGTTGCTGAGGTTATAGTGGAACAAGAAAGAAGATTTTTAGAAAA
This sequence comes from Flavobacterium sp. OHVDL-2026-0007, assembly GCF_059882335.1. Lineage (NCBI taxonomy): Bacteria > Pseudomonadati > Bacteroidota > Flavobacteriia > Flavobacteriales > Flavobacteriaceae > Flavobacterium > Flavobacterium sp. OHVDL-2026-0007. The sequence goes on along the minus strand of NZ_CM187612.1, from coordinate 2,573,054 downwards.
CAGAAAGAATCTGATTAAAGGAAAGATTTCTGAACTAGGTATTAATCAGCAAGAATTGGGTATATTGTTGGGACATAGTAAATCATATATTTCAGAACTAATGAATGGTATTAGTCCTTTTAGTAATAGAGATTTAATTATTATTCATCGTTTATTTAAGATTAAATTGGAGTATTTAATTCCGACAATTATCTCTCAAAAAGATAGAAGTAAAATAAAAATGTCAATACTAAAAATAAATAAACCGAATTTAAAACTTGCCAAAATAGATTTGGAAGAAAACTTCGTTTAGATCTTTTTGTTATTGTTTTTATAGCAGAAAGAGAGAGGCTTTTTAATAGGGGGTATGATTATTTCTACTGTTCTGAATCACCAACAGCGGCAATTTGATCAAGAATATTGGTTTGATTGGGTGCGATGTAGTTTTTTACCTCACCGGTATTTTCTTTCTTAAAAAGAAGGTCTAATGCATTGTAGAGCCTTAATAGCACCTCTCGGTCCTCTTTCTCAATTTCTAAAGCAGTATTAAAATTAAAAACATAGTTGTTCGAATTGCGAACTTCTACTTTTATGGTTTTGGGTGTGATTTTAAATTTGACTATATCCATATTGTTCCGTTGTCTTTTAGATATTCTTATTGCTCACTAAAAATAGTGCTTTAATTTGATGCAAAGATAAGTTCTCTGAGGATTGTACAATACTGTTTAGGAAAAACTTTCTTCTCAAGCGGTAAAAGGTGTTTTAAAGGTCTACTGTTTCAATGAGTAGTCCAAGAAATTAGGGTAGTACTGTTTTTATACAATTTTATTTATAACATATTGAATAAACCAGTTCGGAAGAAATTCAGCATCTTTATGTAGTATTATCTCGCCATTTAGGGTTTCAGCTATTAATTCCATTTCATTAGAATTGTCAAAAAGAAAACTTCTGTCAGCTATTTTAATGGCCAGTAATAAATTTTCTAATTTATACATTTCAATGTAAAAGGTTTTTTTTAAAGGGACTTCCATGTAAATTATGGTTCTTCCATGTGTCCAGCTTAATTGTATACGCAGTGTGTAGACAATCTGTTCGTCTTGAAAAACGGTTGTAAACTGCATACATTGTCTCAATTATTTTTCACTTTGAATAGAGTTAAGGAAAAATTATTTACCTATAACTAACCAAAGACTGCGGTGATAATTTTTAGGTGTGATTTTAAGTTCACTTGATAAATCACATCAGTTTATCATGTTTTTTTATTCATGCATTTACCCTGTAAAAGAATGTTTAGATGTTGTATGATGTTAAATTAAGCATTGTTTTTATTGCTATTGGACTTAAATTTTGATGTCAGTATTTCCTAAAGTGACTTTGAATACATACACCGGAATTTCGGTTTTTGGCATATCGGGTATTTTAATTTCTAAATTAATACCCTGCAAAGCCCATTTTATTTTTTGCTTATTTCCTAGCAATTCTATTTGTTTGATGTTTTTAAGTTGTCCTAAAACTTTGCTGCTGATTGTTTTTTGGTCCCAACTGCGAGCAAATACATAGATATTGTTTCCTTTTTCATTAAAGTAAAGATCTGGGTTGATTTTTTTTGAAGTGTTATCGTTGGCCGATTTTCCTCCCATTGCATCGTTCTTTACATCGGTAACACTTATAGCATATTCACTTAAGGTGCTCCAGGGTTTAGTGCTGTAAATGGCTTCGTTGTTTATTTTCATCCATTTGCCCATAGCTTTTAAGTTGACTTGACTTTGCTTGGGAAACTCGCCCAAAGCATTAGGACCTAAATTTAACAGTAGATTACCGCCCTTGCATACCACTTCTACTAAATTCCTTACCAATAATTCAGGTGATTTCCAGGCTTTATCAAATTTGTTAAAGCCCCATTTACCGCTCATAGTAATGCAGGATTCCCAAGGTTTGGTTTCAATATTGGCCTGTATCGTTTGCTCGTTTATCGAATAATCGCCTTGATCATTTCCAATTCGGTTGTTGATAATACAATTGGGTTGTATAGAAAGAATAAGTTTTCTGAGATTTTTGCTTTGTGCTGGAGTAGTACCCTCTGGAGTATCAAACCAAATGGAACCGACAGCGCCATATTGTGTGAGCAATTCTTTCAGTTGGGGTTTCACCTTATGCTCTATGTAGTTATTGTTGTCTTTGACTGTTTCATTTGGGAAATCCCAAGAATTACCGGCTTTACTGCCTTCTTTTACCCAAATAGCATCTGGGCTTGCCCAATCACGGCCTAAGGAGTAATAAAAACAGAGTTTAATATCATATTTTTTACAAGCGGCAGCCAAATCTTTCATTGGGTCGTGATTGTAGGGTGTTGCTTTTACAATATTGTAATTATCGCTAGGGGAGTTGAACATAGCGAAGCCATCATGATGTTTTGCTGTGATAACGATGTATTTCATGCCTGCATCTTTGGCACATTTTACCCATGTTTGGGCATTAAAATTTTTGGGATTAAAAGTCTCACCAATTTTGGAATATTCCTTTAGTGGAATGCGCTCAACAAACATAAAGTGCTCGTTACCTTTCTGGGGCTTTTCATGCCATTGGCCTATAGAATATAATCCCCAATGAAGGAAGAGTCCAAACTTAGCCTCTTTCCACCATTTGAGTTTGTCGGTGTTTTGTGAATGTAGTTGCACACTATTAAAAAAGGTACAATAAATAAGGAGAATTAAGAGTGATTGTTTTTTCATTATAAAAGAAGTTTAAAATAAAACACTTGTAGAGTCCAAACTGAAAAAGTTTTTCGGATGTACTACAAGTGTTTTTAATAGGGTTGGACTTTATTTACAAAATCATTACAATTATGTTGCTGCTATTGGTTCCACCAAACCTTGGTGCTTGATTTGTCTGCTCCTCCCAATTTTGTAATACCAGAAGCTAATCCTGCAGCATTAACAGAGGCTTCTATTGGAGGGTAGGCCAATCTTCTTACGCTGGCTGGATCTGTCGCTGGCGAATCTAAATTATCAGAATTTAAACGAGGATACAGTTTTGGGAATCCGGTGCGTTTAAATTCAGACCATGCCTCAGGACCGTAAGGGTATAAAGCAAGCCATTTTTGGGTTCCAATCTGCTCACGTTGTTGTGCTGGTATTGCTGAAAATAGAACAGGGATATTGGTCAAAGCAGGTGTGTTATAGGTATCTCCTAAGGCAATAGGTGTAGTGGTACCGTTTTTGTAATTAGCAATGGTCACGGCGTCTTTGATTCCCCATTGGTCAAGGGATGCAGTTATGCCGTCATTGTAATAGCTTAGCGCTGTTCCTGCTCCCACATTCCAACCGTTCAATTTTCCTTCGGCTAGTAAAAAGTTAGTTTCAGAAGCAGTGAGTACCGTCCAAGGTGTTTTACTTCTATTGTCAAATCCAAAAGAGGAATTGATATTTGAATTTACGTTGTTTCCGTTGGCAGGAAGTGACATTTGTGCTATGGACATTCCATTACGGACTCCTTTGTAAGCACCTCCAGTTAAAGCGGGGTCAAAGAATTTTTGCAGACGAGGGTCATTATATCCTTTTAATACACTTTCCATAGCGGCGCTCATTCTAAACTCACCAAATGAGGAAAGTGCAGCCAATGGATTTGGCGTGGTGGCGGTTACGACCATATAAGCATTATCTACATTAGAAAGAAGTAAACCTCCATTAGAGGGTAGGGCTGCAGCTTCAGCTTCCGTTTTGGCAAGCGCTGGGTTTTTCATTGAAATGCGTATGGCCGCTCTCAAACGTAAGCTATTACCAAATTTCAGCCATTTTTTTACGTTTCCTGCGTAGATTAAATCTCCTTTCTCAAAAAATTTGTCCGTTCCTGAATAGCTATTTAAAACGGCAGTTGCTTCTTTTAAAGATTTGAAAAAATCATTATAGATGTCTTCTTGGCTATCATATACTATTTCATTTTTTCCATTGCCTGCTTGAGAATAGGGTACTGCTCCCCAGGCATCGGTTACAGGCATGAACATATAAACTTTCCAAATTTTGGCAATAGCATTTTTAATAGGATCTTCTAGTTTTCCTCCTGGTTTTGTGTATTCAAGCACTACGTCCATCTGTGGACTGGCAGTGCCATAGAAATGATTCCATGATCCGTTTAGCCAGTTCCCAACCATTTGGTTTCTGTCTGATCCAAATGCTTTTTGTGTGGTGGCAAAGTATTGGCATTGCAAATCAGCATAAAGAGATTCAAAGAGCTGAAAGGGGGTCTGTGGACCAAAGGCGCCTCTATATTGTGCTGCCGAAAAAACATAATCTAGCGAAGCGTTATCGATAGTGGTGATTTTTGTTTTATCGGTATTTAATTCTTCATAGTCCTTTGTACAGGAAACCAGAAGGCTTGCAATAAGTACGAAGAGTATAGTATGTTTTGTTCTATTTTTCATGTCGGATATTTTGTTTAATATTTAGAAACTTAAATTAAGATTAACTCCGAAAGTGCGAGTTGTTGGAGGTGAAAAGGCTTCTATTCCTACTGAACGGTTTGAAGTTCCTACAACCAATTCAGGATCAAATCCTTTGGCGTTGTTTTTAAAGAAAAACAAGTTTCTGGCAGAAAATGCAAGACTGGCACTCTGGAAAGGTAGTTTTTGGAAAAATGATTTTGGGATATTATAACCAATAACCACTTCTCGTAAACGAATATTAGTGGCGCTATAGGTAAACACTTCTCCTGCTGGTGTATTTCGTCCTCCTACTTTTGTCCAATATTGCTCGGCAGTGATGGTTTTGTTATTTTGTGTTCCGTCGGCAAAAACGCCATCAAATACAAAGCCTCCGCGATTATCCAATGTAGCGGCAGCGACACCATCTCCATAAATATTAGCATTGGTAAATGAGGATACCACTCCGCCTATACGGGCACCAATCACAAAACTTAAATACAGATCTTTATAAGAGACTTTATTCATGACACTTCCAGTCCAAGTTGGTCTGGTATTACCAACATACACACTTTGAGCGCCAGTGATAGTGGGTAAACCATTGGCATCTACCACAATTCGACCTGAGGCATCGCGAACGTATCCACGGCTATATAATTCGCCATAGGGTTTGCCTTTTACGATCTTTACGGTATTCATAAAATCATTGCCTTGTGTTAAAATAAACTCATTTAAAGTAGGTGTGATTTCAATTACTTTATTGTTGTTTTTGGCATAATTCACCGTTAGATCCCATTTTAGGTTGCTGTTTTTTATGATTTTGCCGTTTACGGTTAATTCAATTCCGCTATTTTGAACATTCCCAGCATTGATGTATTCTGAAGTCCAACCTGAAGCTGCAGGTAAACTTACGGGTAGCAATTGATTTTTGGAGTTCCCTTTAAACCAAGTAAATTCAATACCAATTCGGTTGTTTAAAAGGCGTAAATCTAGTCCAGCTTCTTGTGAAGTAGTAATTTCAGGTTTTAAATTAGCAATGGGTTTGCGGGCATCGCGTCCAATAGTTACTCCGTTTCCTCCAACAGCACTTGTGTAGGTCTGAGTTAAATTATAGGGGTCTGCATCGTTACCAGTTTGCGCAATAGAGGCTCTTATTTTAGCAAAGCTGATAAAAGAAGGCAACTTGAAAACATCCGAAAGAATTACATTGATACCTGCTGAAGAAAAGAAATAAGAATTGTTTCCTTTTGGTAAGGTAGAGGACCAATCGTTACGTCCAGTAAGGGTAAGTGTCACTAAGTTCTTGTAACTAATGTCGGTTGTAGCGTATAAAGATTGTTTTTCTCTTTCCACCAAAGTTCGAGCAAAGGTCCCCGCAGCGGCATTGGCTGCGATAAAGAGGTTTTCAGTCACTAATCCTCCATTATCGGTATTGCCGCCTACCATTTTATTTTTTTGGATATTACCTCCAAAATTTGCACTGATACTAAAATCAGTTAGCTTTTTGTCGAAACTGAAAAGGAAATCGTTATTTAATTCGACAACATCTCTTTGTTCTGTTCGGTAATTACCTCTTTCCGCTATAATATAGGTATTGTTATGCCATTTTAATTCAGCGTCATCAGTATATTTATCCAAACCAGATCGAATGGTTAAGCTTAATTCAGGAAGGAATTTGTAGGTTAATGCCGCAAATCCCATGATGCGATTTCGCTCGTCAACAGAAGTTACATTGTTTTTGATCCAAAAGGGGTTTTGACCTCCGTTTGATCCTGGATTCCAGTAATTTTGACGTTCAAAACCAGCAGCATTGGTATAGCTATAGTTTTCTGTATCCTCTAAAGAAATATTTCTAGGAAGTCTAATTACATGACGGTTTATGTTGTCAAATGCTTCTCCAGTTCTTGTACGGTTGTCAATTACTTCATTGAGATAGGTAATCTTAGCATCCAAAGAGAGTTTTTCTCCAAATTTGTTACCCAATCGTAAGTTAAAATTATGTCTGTTTAATTTATTGTTGTCAATAATTCCTTTTGCACTGGTATTGGTATAGGAGAAATAAGCTTGAGTTTTTTCATCGCCACCATTTAACGCAATACTATTCACTAGATTAGTACCTATATCATAGAAAAGCTTATTATTGTAGGGTTGCGCTTTGAAGGCATAGGTTTTGCCTGCATCAGCAGGATTGACACTCCATGTGGCCACTTGACTTCCGTCTAGTTTAGGCCCCCAGCTTTGTTCCGCTGACTTACTATAGACACCTAGATTCCCTTGTCCATATTCATTTTGTAATTTTTGTAGAAAATTAGGAGTCTCCATTTGAAATCCGACATTATAATTTACCCCGATTCCTTTTTTAGAAGATCCTTTTTTTGTCGTAATAATGATGGCGCCATTAGCTGCTCTACTACCATAAAGGGCTGTAGCAGATGCTCCTTTTAATACGTTAATGGATTCGATGTCGTCAGGATTAATGCTTGAAATACCATCACCTAAGTCACGTCCTCCTGTAATTTGAGCCGGACCTCCTCCTGAGTTGTCAATGGGAATACCATCTACAACATATAATGCTTGGTTATTTCCATTTATGGAACGATCACCTCGTAGCGTTACCCTTGTTGAACCACCAAGTCCAGAAGAAGAACGAGAGATGTCAATACCTGCAACTTTACCCGAAAGGGAGTTTGCCACATTTAAGTCTCTGGCTTTTGTTAAGTCTTGAACTTCGACGGTTTGTGTGGAGTAGGTTAGGTTTCTTTTATTTTTGGTGATCCCTAAGGCGGTAACAACAACGTCTTTGAGTCCGATGGTCGAAGGTTGCAGTGCTATATTCAATACAGCTGTATTTCCAACAGTCAGTGTCTTGGTTTCAAAACCAATAAAGGTAAATAACAATTGGTCACCTGTTGAAGCTTGAATTGTAAATTGACCATCGAGACCAGTTTGGGTTCCTATTTTGCTCCCTTTTACCATCACGGATACACCCGGAAGGGAAATCCTTTGTTCATCGGTTACTACACCACTTACTGTTTTGTTTTGACCCTGCGCATATACGGGAGCAATTAGTAAAAGAAATCCCATTAGCAAATGTTTAAATGCTAATGGTGAACATTTCAATTTTAAATCTTTTTTCATTCGGTTTATAATAAAGGTTAGTTAAAGCGAATTTAGACGAGAGTTTGAAAATCATCTATCAATTTCTATCATAAATCTTTCGAATTTGTGTAAACACGCTATATTATAAATTCAAATATGTGCTGTATCTATATTGACCTTTATCTTCAAGTTGGAATACATTTATATGTAAATTTCTCTATTGGGAGTTTGGGAATATTTGGACACTTAATTAAATTATAAGAGTACTAATTGATAAAATTTTTTTAATCTATTTTGGTTTAATCCCCCGAAGCTCTGCTTTATTATTTTTACCACAGATTTTTGGTTTATGTAAATTTGTGTTCATTTCATGAATAGTTCTGGGGCTTTGCCCCGAGGTAGTTTATTTCGATATGAGAAGAAAAAAAACTCAAAAAAAATTTAAATAAGATTAAACGGGTTTTTATACTTGGAGTCGTATTGAGTTTAGTCCAAACTTTACTCTATTTCATTTTTGTAAAATTAGTTCAGTTTGCAGCAGAAAATAGCAGACAAATTTATGACGTAATACTCCCATATATAGTTTTTATCTTTTTTGAAATTGTATTGATCCAAAATATATTGTCTTCAATAGTTGACAGAAAATTGTTTACTTGGACTATGTCTGTGTTTTCTGTAATATTTTTGTTAGCATCATTTTTTACGCCTTTTAGTATATGGCGATCTTTGTCATTTTGTTTAATAGTTACTTTATTTTTATTAAGTTATGTAATTGTAGGGAAGTATTATGAAAGAAAAATAAATAAGCGGATTACATAACAGGCGTTTGACTTTTGTACCTTAACACCTTGCAAATAACTTAAAACTTGGAAAAAATGAAAAACATATTAAAATCATTCGGAATCCTCTTTTTGTTTATAAATATTAGTTGCATTGCCCAAGAAATGGTTCAAACAACAAAGGATGTTTTTAAACTGAAAGAACATGGAGGGCAATTTATTAACAGGCCGTTAAAAAATCTTTTGAAAGAAATAAAGCCTGAGATAAAAATGGGTTATGGGAATAATGAAGAAGGTCATTCCTATTTAACTTTTAAATTTATAACATTGGAGCAAAGAAAAAAAAATGAAGGAAGTAAAGAAGATCGTGTGTCATTATATGTTTATGTAAAAGAAGCTCCTATTAGCTGGAATTTTGATAATAGACCAAAAGGGAAAGAAGTTCAATGGACAAAAGAAGATATTGAAAAATATGGTAATCTAACCGTAATCCGAATTAAAGTAATTCAGCCAATAGAGAATTAATAAAATTCAATATTAAGATTTTGGCTCTCCAAAGTGCTCTTATGAAAAGCTTTGTGAATGTCTGCTGACTTCGAATCCACAATGAATTAATTAAAAAAACCGCACCTAACTTGTTATCTTTTTGATAAAAAACAACTTACAAAGTAGAAAAAACGAACAAATGAGTTGTTTTCTCATTTATCCGGTTTTGTAGCCCCGCCCGAACAAATGTCGAACTTTTTTAAAGAGGATTTAGAACGGTTATTGAGAATTTCTATCAATATAAAGGCATCGTGAATCTCGTTTTCTTGTGGGGGGGGGGTACGTTTCACTCGGACAGGAAGTAAAAGCAAACAGGGTAAAATTAAATTGTAATTGACAAAGCAATGTTCATAGTTAGTATTGTTTGTCTTTTCCATAGACTTCATGGATTATACCTAAAATAGGTTAGAGTCTCATTCTCACTACAAGTATAAAGTTTCAGAGAAATCTGGAACTTTATTCGGTTGTATTTTACTAAAAAAAAAACTACTCCATTTAAGAGGGGATATTGAAAAAGGATTTTCAAAAACACATTGTTAATTAAAAGGAGTTTCATGTTCAACGAAACTCCAGCTGTTAGGTATATATTACTTCATGAAAAGTCACTAAAGGCAAAATGTCCAGTTTTTTATATAAAAAACTGGACATTTTGTATATTTGTAGTACATAGTATTGAATGAAAACTACTGATGATATAGCAAATACCATAGATAGATTTCAAAAAGGATATGTTTTTATCTATTCTGATTAACTAAGAAGTTAGCCTGCAGTAAAGACATTGAATCGGATGGTGGCTTCGGGCAGAATTGTAAAACTTGCCTTTCGCTAATGGTTGTACGTTCGTAAAGTATGGATTGTGTTCACTCTCTGAAAGTACGGAAACTCCAATATTCGAGTTTAGACATTTGAATGTAAAACTCTCTTTTTAACGAGGGTTCCATAGACATTATAAGACGAAGATGCGACCAATTCAATTCTCTACACAGTGTGTAGACAATCTGTTCGTCTTGAAAAACGCTTGCAAACTGCATACATTATCTCAATTGTTTTTCGCCCCACCCTTTACCGTATTCGGTTCTTGTAGATCGTTTTATGTTAGTGCTGCCCCAAAGCATGACGCATAAAGTTCTGACACTGTGAGATGGCGTCTAGTTTGTAATCTCTTAATTTGTGATTCGCGGAAAATACGTTACGAAACGTTAAATCGTCTAAATTTCGAGATGTCAGTATTGCTGTCCATTAAAACGAGATTTTAATTCCCTTAGTCTTTCAATTAGAGCTTCGAATTCAAGAGTTTCTCCGTAAAACATATTTACTCGCATTGCCTGATAATCATTCTTCCAAAGGTCTATTACCTCGGGTGGGGGAATGAAATTTAAAGTTTTAGGCGTGTGAAAATCATATGATATTCCTCGGACTGGTGTGTATCTAGTTCTATGATTGACAATAATTTGAAATAATTCTTTGTCTTTCATTGCTTCCAGGCCGAAAGGGTGGTCCATTAGCCTTTCTAAATCATATAGATGTCTGGTTAGTCTATTGTATCGGATTTTCTTTGTTGGTTTTTGAAACTCTTCGTGCAACAGGAAAGCTTTTTCTAAAAATGTTCTGGTCGGAATTACAACACTTACATTGAATGGGGCCATAACGAACTTTTGAGTATCATAGGTTTCGTCAATTATTGATTTGATACTCCTTTCTTCTGACGGCTCTATCAATGATCTTGCTCCAATTTCGATAAGAACTCTTTGTGGTAGATAATCTCCTTGTTCGACAATAGTCTTGTATTCTAATTCGAGGGTATGGGGATCACTGGTGTCATCAATGTTTTCATTGGTTGTTAAAGTATATGTTTCTGCTGGTATATCTAGTTCTTGCAATCTTTTGTTGAGTTCTTTTCTAAAGTCATTAATGATGAAATAGCCTGAGGCTTTTCTTAATTTTTTGATTTGAGTTTTAGATAGTTCTCCCTCAAATCCTAAAAAAGATCTGTCGATAGCTAAGTCAATATCTTCTGAAAAACGGTCTATTAGGTTATATGCCTTGCTTAAAGATGTGCCGCCTTTGAAAACAAAATGTAGTGCATATTGGGATGTAAATATTGCTTTTAACACCATGGTAACCCACCAGTCTTTTTCAATAGCCTGCAAGGGTAAACCTGTTTGATTGTTGACTTGTTTTAAAATCTCTAAACGTCTATTCGGGGATAGTTTTAACCACTCGTTCATATTAATTTTCGTTTATTAGTTGCATAATTTGTTCTCTGATCCAAACTGGGGCTGCATTAATATCTTCACGTATATTTTCTATTGAAACTTTTTTAAGAGCTTTTTTAATTTTGGTTTTTATATTGTTATCAATGTTTTCTTTACCTAATTCTTTTAAGGCCTGTATAACATTGTTTAGGATTTTGTCCTTTATAATTAGGTTTTTCGGTGTTGTTTTTTTGAACGTAATGGTTCTTTTACCTACTTTTATTTTTCTGGGGGCGCCATCGGTTAGATAGACTATGTTCATTGGTATTTGGCTTGATATTCCTAATTGCTGTAAAGCGTGTATTCCAGTTGATACAATCCGGGCTTTATCTCTGTTGGCAATTGCAATTGCAATTTCTTCAGTGGAAGGGTATAATGTGCCTAGTTCTTTGTCTTTTTTTGGATACAGGTAAATGCCGTGAGCCAAACGGATTAATAATTCTTTTTTTTCTAATCGTAAAAGTACCTTTTTTACATTTTCGGCGGTGCCATATTTTGTAAAATCGGATGTGAATAAAATTCGTCCTTTTTTTGACGATTTTATCTGTTCTTCTATTTGGTTATGAATAGAGTGCATGGTGTTTTGTGTTAGAAAGTTGTCCCAAATTTAGTAAAAAAATGGGACATAATTCGCGAATAAAAACTTTTAATAAGAGGGTTTTATACTTAAGCTGTAGAACAAATTGATGTTACGGAATGTAAGTAGGTAAAATTAAATTATGCTGAGGTGATGACTTGAGTCTAAATTATTAGGAATCCTTGAAGATAATGGAAGTGTTGATAAGTAATTACTAGGGGTAGGAGTAAATAATCAGCTAGCGATCTGTGAATGATCTGATAATGGGTAAAGGATAGGGTCATGTGAATTGATTGGTTCGATATTTTCTTAAAAATTCACAATTCTTGAAAATGAGTTTCGAATTGCTATGAAAAATCAGTTGCTTCATGCCTTTTCATAAGTATGCTTTTTCTCCTTATTGAGAGGAGTACGAAGAGTAGATTTCTTCCTATTCAGATTATCTAATCTTTTTGGTTAATCCCCAACTATTGCGTTTGATCCCGTTTGATCCCCTATTTGAGGTCGATATTTTCGAAACAAAATCCCAATAAAAAACCCTTAAACATTGCTGTTTAAGGGTTTACCTTTTGTAGCGAGGACGGGAGTTGAACCCGTGACCTCAGGGTTATGAATCCTGCGCTCTAACCAACTGAGCTACCTCGCCAAGACTGCTATCAGAATCACTTCCTCATTGCGGGTGCAAAGATAAAACTTTTATTAAAGCGTGCAAGCAAAAAATGAAGAAAAAAAAATATTTTTAAAAACGCATTGTTTATGGACATATATTCTTATATTTCCAAAAAATTAAATGTACCACATGGATCCAAAAATACGTTACGAAATCGAGTTCCCGATCAATTCTTCGCCGCAGTTATTGTATCAATATATATCAACACCATCTGGTTTATCCGAATGGTTTGCGGACAATGTTAATTCAAGAGGAGAGTTTTTTACTTTTATATGGAATGATACCCAAGAAAAAGCACGTTTAGCTTCTAAAAAAACAGGAGAGAAAGTGAAGTTTAAATGGGTAGATGAGAGTAGTAAGGATACCGAATATTTTTTTGAATTACACATTTTAGTCGATGAATTGACTAAAGATGTGTCCTTGATGGTGGTCGATTTTGCTGAAAAAGAAGAAGTTGGCGAGGCTAAACAGTTGTGGGAGAATCAAATTTCTGACCTAAAACATCTTATAGGATCTGTTTAGTAAAAGTCTATTTTATGCCTTATATTTGCCCTGAACAAAATTCAGGGTTTTTTTATGATCAATTTTAACGGAAACATAGTAGCGCAGGACGGTAATATATTAACTCAAAATCGTGCTTTTTTGTATGGAGATGGTGTTTTTGAAACACTAAAAATAGTCAATAACAAAGTGTTGTTCTTGGAAGATCATTATTTTAGACTAATGGCTTCGATGCGTGTTGTTCGAATGGAGATCCCTATGAACTTCACTATGGAGTTTCTGGAGGAACAAGTAATAAGTTTGGTGCAACAAAAAGGTTTGTCTGCTTCGGCAAGAGCCCGAATCACTGTTTTTAGGAATGATGGTGGTTTTTATTTGCCTACAACTAATGAGGTGTCTTATTTGATTCATGTTACACCCTTAGAAAACGTGTTGTATGCCCTTAATACGACAGCATACGAAGTGGATTTGTATAAAGACTTCTATGTAACGAAGCAGTTATTATCGTCTATTAAAACGACTAATAAGATGATTAATGTTACGGGAAGTATTTTTGCTCATGAAAATGGATTGGCGAATTGTCTTTTGATTAATGAAACCAAAAATGTAGTGGAGGCCTTGCAAGGAAATTTATTTATGGTAGTGGGCAAAAAATTAATTACACCACCAATTTCTGAAGGATGTTTGAATGGAATAATGCGTAAGCAAATTTTAGCTTTGGCTAAAAAAGTTGAGGGAATAGAGGTAGTAGAAGAAGTAATTTCACCATTTGATCTTCAAAAGGCAGATGAATTATTTGTGACTAATGTAATCACAGGAGTACAGCCCATAACAAAGTATCGAAAAAAGGAGTTTGCAAGTAATCTGGCTCATTTACTAGTGCAAAAACTAAATGAATCCATATCTGAAAATTAATTCAGATATGGGTTTTCAGGTGCATTTGACCAAATAAGATAATCGCCACCTAGCTCGATAATTTGCTCTTTCCAAAAATGAGTGGTGGATTTTCCGATTATTTTATTTTTATAATTATTATCAGCAATGATCCAAGAATTAGCTTGCATTTCATTCTCGAGCTGATTTTCGTCCCAACCGGTATAACCTAAGAAAAAACGAATATTGTTTTTACCAATGGATCCGTTGTTTATAAGTTCTTTGGTCGATTCAAAGTCACCTCCCCAATATATACCGTTAGAGATCTCGACACTATTCGGGATTAAATCAGGTATATTGTGAATGAAATAAAGATTGTCTTGCTCTACAGGACCTCCGTTATAAATCTTGAAGGTTGCCTCAATCTCTGGTATTAAATCATTAATAGTGTACTTTAGAGGTTTATTAATGATAAAGCCTATTGAGCCTTCTTTGTTATGGTCTGCCAATAAAATTACCGATCTATTAAAAGACAAATCTCCAATTATAGAAGGTTCGGCAATAAGCAGGTGTCCTTTTTTTAATTTTTCTGAAATCATACGGCTGCAATTTTTATTAAATTTAATCATAAAATTTTAAAGTTCCCAAATAAAATCGTTAAACGCATAAAAAAACCCTCCATACGGAAGGTTTTGATTATATTATAAGTTTAGGGAACTTTTTTACTTAGTTCACTGCACCTTCTAATTCAGCTCCAGCTTTAAATTTTACTACATTTTTAGCAGCGATCTGAATTGTTTTTCCTGTTTGAGGGTTTCTACCGTCTCTAGCAGCTCTAGCAGATACTGACCAAGATCCAAAACCTACCAATGAAACTCTTCCACCTTTTTTCAAAGTAGCTCCTACGTTACCTAAAAATGACTCTAAAGCTAATTTTGCCGCAGCTTTTGTGATTCCTGCATCAGCAGCGATAGCATCGATTAATTCTGATTTGTTCATAATTATTAGTTATTAATTGTTGGTTAAAAAAAATTGTTAATACACAAATTTAGTAGGAAATCCGTTCCTTGCAAGTGTTTTCTTTAATTTTAGCAAAAATTGTTAATAACTTGGTTTTTTTGTTCATAAAACAGCTTATTTTCTACTTAAAAGTAGGTGGAAACCCCTGTTTTACTGCGTTTAATAGACTTTTGCGGCTTCTGTAAATGTGATTCCATTTAGTAATTCGGCCACTTGCATTCTCTTTTTTCCAGGAAATTGCAAACTTAAGAGTTGAAGAAAGCCATCTTGGACTGCAATTTTGATCTCTTTCTTGCTGCTAATCAAGCTTCCGATCTCAAGTGAATGAGGTTCCAAAACTAGTTTTGCTTCGTATATTTTAATGCTTTGTTCTTCATCTTTGTCTTTTAAGAAACACCAAGAAGCAGGATATGGACTTAAACCACGGATCAAATTGTTGATTTCTTCCCCCGATTTTGTCCAATCGATCTTACAGTTTTCTTTGTTGAGTTTGTAGGCGGTTTTAATTTCGGGATGATCTTCTTGGATAGTGGTGACCACATTTCCTTTCTCGATAATTTCTAAAGTGTCAATTACGGTCAGGCTTCCTAAATGCATTAGACGGTCGTGTAATTGTCCGGCATTTTCCGTTGGTTCAATAGTAATCTCTGAATTTAAGATCATCGCACCAGTATCAATTTTGTCGTCAATGAAAAAAGTGGTTACTCCTGTTTTGGTTTCACCATTGATGATGGCCCAATTAATAGGGGCTGCACCACGATAGTTAGGTAATAAAGAAGCGTGAAGGTTGAATGTGCCTAAGCTTGGCATTTCCCAAACCACTTTAGGTAACATTCTAAAGGCTACTACAATTTGTAAATTAGCATTTAAGGCTTTTAATTCCGCTAAGAAACTTTCGTCTTTTAGATTGGTAGGTTGTAATAGGGTAAGGTTGTTGGCTAGGGCGTATTCTTTAACTGCTGAGTATTTTATTTTTTGTCCGCGTCCAGCAGGTTTGTCTGCTGCAGTAATAACCCCAACAACATTGTAATTGTTTTTAATAATGGTATCCAAAATGCCTACAGCAAATTCTGGAGTTCCCATGAATATAATGTTCAATTTTTCCATTATGATTTTAAAGTGTATTTATAGTTTTCAAGTAGGGTGATGTGTTTGTTCTCTAGTAATTCCTGAAGTGCCAAAGTCACTTCATGTTTATCTGAGTTTGTTTTGCTTTGAATTTCTTGTGAAGTCAAAGCGGTTGTTTTTAGTAAAGAAAGAATTTTGTCGGGTATTGAATCCGCTTGGGTAATCTTTCCTTTTTGGGTGATACAGTAGGAGCAAACTCCACAATTGGAGTCTGTTTCCTCTCCGAAATAATCTAAGATCAGTCGGTTTTTACAGGTAGTATTGTCTTTTATATAGTGCAGTACCGATAAGAATTGGTCTTTTTTTAGTTGATTTTGTCTTTCAAGGTATTTTGAAACCCTATTGATGGTGCGGTCATCTTCACGAACTTCATTAAATAATATAGTAGCGTCGTTGTTTTTTGATTTGTACTCGATAATGTCTTTCTCTTTTAGCTTTTCTAAAACAGCTGCAATTTGTTCTTCGGAACGATTTGATTTTTTAGCTATCAACGAAAGATTAAATCGGGTTTTTACTTCATAGATACCTGGATAAGTTCTCACAATAGCCAGTATGATCTCTTCATCATTTGGATTCAAACTCATATAACGAAGTACTTCTTTGGATTCAATTAAAAATTGCATCGTAATGTTTTCGGAGTATTCCTGTGATATGGTAATGATTCCCTGCTGATTTAAAAATTGCAGCGCATTAAAGGTCTTTAGCGTAGGGAACTCATATTTTTGGCAAAAATGATTGAGTTTAAAGGCGAACGAATCATCTAAACCTTCTCCATAGGCAATCTGAAAATAGTTGCAAAGTTTCACGTACATAAGGTTGAGAAACTTTTTATCTGGAAAAATGCTTAGAAATTGCTGTTCGGATTGATTGCTGTCGGATGAATTAGTCAGGATAACGGAAAAAGCTTTTTCGCCATTTCGTCCCGCTCTTCCTGATTCCTGATAATAGTTTTCAATATTTTCAGGTAATTGCATATGAATGACGGTCTTTACATTGTCTTTGTCTATTCCCATTCCAAAGGCATTGGTGGCTACCATAACTTGCGTTTGTTCGGACATCCACAATTGCATGTTTTTGTCTTTTTCTTTAGGGGAGAGTCCACCATGATAATAGGTGGCATCAAAACCTAATGACTTTAATTGTGTGGCTATGCTCTGGCACGATTTTCTATTTCGTACATAGATAATAGAAGGTTGCGGATTCTTTTTTAAAATTTGTTCAGTACGATAGAGTTTGTCTTCGACTTCAAAAACCATATAAGCAATGTTTTTTCTTTCGAACGATTGCTGAAAAAGGGTAGGGTCTTTTAATCCCAATTCGGTTTTAATGTCTTGTATGACTCTAGGGGTTGCGGTAGCGGTTAGGGCTAAAAACGGTATTTTAAGAAAGTATTTTTTTAGTTCTGAAATTTTTAAATAGGCCGGACGAAAATCATGTCCCCATTGGGAAACACAATGCGCTTCGTCAATGGCTATTAAGTTGATCGGTAAACTTTTGATGCGTTCTAGAATCCAGTCCGATTGCAATCGTTCTGGTGAAAGGTATAAAAACTTGTAATTTCCGTATTGACAATTGTCTAAAAGGTCAATGATCTCTTCGGTATGAATGCCGCCAGTAAGGGCAATGGCTTTGATGTCTCGCTTTTGTAAATTGGCCACCTGGTCTTTTATCAGAGCAACCAAGGGAGAGATCACCAGGCAAATACCTTCTTGCATCATGGCCGGAATCTGAAAACAAATGGATTTGCCTCCTCCGGTGGGGAGTAAGGCAAAAGTATCATGACCGTCCAAAACCGAGTCAATAATCTCCTTTTGCGACGGTCTAAAGCTGTCGTGTTTCCAATATTTTAAAAGAATTTCTTGAGCTTGTGGCATTGGCCTGATTTTAAAGTTAAAAAATTTAGAAAGCAGTTTCTAGTTTTACAACTTTAAAACACGACTAAATTTTATCTAAGATATAAAGAATTCTGTTCTCAACCGTGTCTTTAGGTACTTCAATTAAGTTGTAACCGTATTTTTGGTAGGTTTCAACAAGGTGTTTTTGAATGGTTTGTGCTTGTTCGAAGTTTTCGTAGCGTTCGGTGTCGCTCTCGTAAATTTCTTCCCAAGGTGGTAAAATAAAAGTTTTAGAATATTTGAAATCTTCACAAGCCTTTGTGAAGTGACCTGGATACTGATCGCCAATATAATCCATATAAGCGACAACATCAGGAATACCTCGGTCTATAAAGACCACATTGTGAGGTTCTTCTTTAGCGTTTTCGAATTGTTTGATACGGCCTTCTAGCAACATTTCACTAAAGAGTAAAGGTTGTTCTAAGAACAATTGATCAATACCACGTTGCTGTGCTTCGAGTGTAACTTGTCTTGAAATTTCAGGATAGCAGCAATAGCCACGAGCCACTAATTCGTTAATAAGAGTAGATTTTCCCGTTCCTGGGCCACCAATGAGAACTATAATTTGTTTTTGCACTTTCTAAAAATAAAGCGCAAATTTACCTAAACTTATTGGTATTTGAAAAGATTATTTCTCCCTTGTAAATGATTTGGTGTTTTTTAGGGGTAAAGCGCTTACTTTTGATCGTATTGTTTAGGTGTTTTTTGGAGGTAGAACGTGCTCTTTGGGGTAGGAAACTGTTTAGAATTTCTATCGATAGGTAAGAATAAATTTGTTGTAAGGGTTTTCAAATGGAAAAGGAATTTTACGGACAAATAATATAGGGGGCTTTTTTTTACCTCCTTTTTGGGGTTTGTGCTTTTGGAGGTTTAAAACAAAGTTTTTTGCCATAAAAAATCTAAAATGTAAAATCTGAAATCTGAAATCAAAACCGTATATTTGCCCTTATTATTATGTACGAATGGAGAACGATAAAGAAAAAACCACTGCTGAATTTTACGAGAGATTAAAGGTTGAGTTGGATAATACTAATACTTGGCCTGCAGAATATTTATATAAATTTATAATGCCATCTGTAGGTGATAATGTCGCCACAGTACAAGGTGCATTTGATGGTATGGGAGCAGTTATCAAGACAACAAAATCTAAAACCGGTAAGTTTACTAGTGTTTCTGTTGATGTCACGATGCAGAGCTCAGACGATGTGATTGCTAAATACAAAGAAGTTTCTACAATAGAAGGGATAGTTTCATTATAACTTATGGTCGAAAAATATAAAAAAGAAGTCGCGAATGACGTTGTTTTTAATTTAGAATATAATTCTGAAAGACAGCGTTTACTTATTCCAGAATATGGTCGTCATTTGCAAAAATTGATTGATCAGGCCACTATTATTGAGGATGTTGAAACCCGTAACAAAGCGGCAAAATACATTATTCAAGTAATGGGAAGTTTGAATCCGCATTTGCGTGATGTGCCCGATTTTCAGCATAAATTATGGGATCAACTTTTTATTATGTCTGATTTTAGATTAGATGTTGAATCGCCCTATCCAATTCCATCTCGTGATGTATTGCAGTTAAAACCGGATGTTTTACAGTATCCGCAAAATTTCCCAAAATACAGATTCTATGGTAATAATATCAAATACATGATTGATGTTGCCAATGGTTGGGAAGATGGTGAAATGAAAAATGCATTGATATTGGTGATTGCCAATCACATGAAAAAGTCCTATTTGAGTTGGAATAAAGACACGGTAAAAGACGATGTGATTTTTGAGCATTTATTTGAAATATCTGATGGGAAAATAAATTTGCTGCAAAGTTCAGAAGAGCTTTTAAATACAACGGACTTATTGCGTACCAACAAACGTATGTCCAATAAAATTACGCCAGCGGGTCAACCAAAAATTCAAAGCAACAAAAACAATAAAGGTCCTGGTAAACCAAAGCCTTTTCAGAAAAATAATAATCAAAAAAATGTTTAATAAAGTTGCTAGGATACTAAGAGACTAAGTTGCTAAAACTTAATTAGCTCAGAACCTTAGAATCTCAGAACCTTAGAATCTTAAAAAAAGAATATGGGAGTTTTTAAAATCGAGGGAGGAATTCCTTTAAAAGGAGAAATCACTCCGCAAGGAGCAAAAAATGAGGCATTGCAAATTTTGTGTGCCGTTCTTCTAACAGGAGATAAAGTAAAAATTAATAACATTCCTGATATTATAGACATCAATAAATTAATCACTTTGTTGGGGAATTTAGGGGTGAAAATTCAAAGAAATGAACCGGGCTCGATTACTTTTCAAGCCGATGAGGTTAATATTGGTTATTTAGAAACGGAAGCTTTCAAAAAAGAAGGTGGAGCACTTCGTGGGTCTATTATGATTGTTGGGCCACTTTTGGCGCGTTTCGGAAAAGGATATATTCCAAAACCAGGAGGAGATAAAATTGGACGTCGTAGATTAGATACGCACTTTGAAGGTTTTATTAATCTAGGAGCAAAATTCAGATACAATAGAGAAGATCATTTCTATGGAGTAGAAGCTACTGAAGGTCTTGTCGGAACAGATATGTTACTTGATGAAGCCTCTGTTACAGGAACGGCTAACATAGTAATGGCAGCGGTTTTAGCAAAAGGAAAAACAACTGTTTACAATGCAGCTTGTGAGCCTTACTTGCAACAATTGTGTAAAATGTTAAACTCAATGGGAGCTAACATTTCTGGAGTAGGATCAAATTTATTGACTATCGAAGGAGTGGAAAGCCTAGGAGGATGTGAGCACAGAATCCTTCCAGATATGATCGAAATTGGTTCTTGGATTGGTCTTGCGGCTATGACAAAAAGTGAAATCACGATCAAAAATGTAAGTTGGGATAACTTAGGATTGATTCCAAATACTTTTAGAAAATTAGGGATTACTATTGAAAGACGAGGTGATGATATTTTCATTCCTGCTCATACGGATGGATATGAAGTAAAAACAGATATTGATGGTTCTATTTTAACTATTGCTGATGCACCTTGGCCAGGATTTACTCCTGACTTATTGAGTATTGTTTTGGTAGTCGCTACACAGGCAAAAGGAGATGTTTTGATTCATCAAAAAATGTTCGAAAGCCGTTTGTTTTTCGTTGATAAATTAATCGACATGGGAGCAAAAATTATGTTATGTGATCCACACCGTGCGGTAGTTATGGGACATAATTTTGAATCTCAATTGAAAGCAACGACGATGTCATCTCCAGATATTCGTGCTGGAATCTCATTGTTAATTGCGGCTCTTTCTGCAAAAGGAACCAGTACAATTCAAAATATTGAGCAAATTGATCGTGGATACGAACGTATTGACGAACGTTTGAGAGCTATTGGAGCAAAAATCGTGAGAGCGTAGATAAAAGTCTCAAATGACAAATGAACAAAAAGCTATAAAAGCTACTTATTTTAGTATAGCTGGAAACACCTGCTTGGCCATCTTAAAAGGGCTAGCAGGTTTTTTTGGCAATTCTTATGCCTTAATTGCTGATGCAATCGAGTCGACTACAGATATTTTTTCCTCTTTTTTGGTGCTATTTGGAATCAAATATTCCAACAAACCTGCAGATGAAAATCACCCTTATGGACACGGTCGTGCAGAACCTTTAATTACCTTTTTAGTGGTGGGGTTTTTAATTACCTCGGCAACCATTATTGGTTATGAAAGTATTGCCAATATTCGGACGCCTCACGACTTACCAAAATCGTGGACCTTATATGTTTTGGGGGCTATTATTATCTGGAAGGAGTATTCCTTTCGCTTAGTGATGAAACGTAGCAAGCAAACCAATAGCTCGGCATTAGCCGCTGATGCTTGGCATCATCGCAGTGACGCCATTACTTCGGTAGCGGCATTTGTGGGGATTTCCATTGCCTTAGTATTAGGAAAAGGATATGAATCTGCTGATGATTGGGCGGCTCTTTTTGCTGCTTTTTTTATTTTATACAATAGCTATAAAATTTTCAGACCAGCCCTAGGGGAAATCATGGATGAGAATTTGAATGATGATTTAGTAGAAGAAATTAGAATAACCTCTTTAACGGTAGTGGGGATTTTAGGGACTGAAAAGTGTTTTATTCGAAAAGCGGGGATGCGCTATCATGTAGATCTTCACGCTATAGTATCGGCAAAAATATCGGTCAAAGAAGGACATGATTTATCGCATAAATTGCAAGATGTTTTAAAGGAAAAAATGCCTCAACTGGGCAATGTTTTAATCCATATTGAGCCCGATGATTATCATTGATTAAACTATGAAGCGATCCAGAGCAGCGGTTTTAAGCAGTGAACTTGGACCAATATAAAATCAGAAATCCGTTTATTCTTTTGTAGAGTAAACGGATTTTTTTATTGGATTGTATTGGGAGAACTACCCCGCAACGGCAAGTTTGTTTAGGCCATCGATTTTAGTTCAAAACATTCAGGAGCTTCAATCCAAATACAACACCATTTTGCTCAGTGCGTCCTTGAGTAGAATGTACATAGTCGAGTCTAAAGAGTTTGAATTTACCGAATCCTAAATTGTCTAATCCTAGGCTGATTTCCGTATAGGGTTTTTTGTCTGCTGTGGAAAGGGAATGGAATCCAATATTCATTGTTGATTTTAATAGATTCAATCCTGGGATTTTATTGGTAATAAAACCGCCGTCATTGTGTTCTAAATGCATTTCAAAGTAGCTTTTGTTGGTACTGTTGGCATAATAAGGCATTAAGTTAAAGACATTTAAATAACGATCACTGGTGCCGATATGCGTTTGGTTTCCGTTAAAATGTTTGTAATCTATAAAGGAAATACCTGCTGCATTAAAAAACGTTCCCGCTTTTAAGTTTATACCCAAGTTACCTTTATTCTCCAGCGATAAATTGTATTGTACAGCGGTTCCAATGCGTTCATATGCATAGTTTTTGGCAGAAGCGGCAAAGGCCTTTTCAAAAATAAAGGAGACTGTTGGGTATTGATCATCTTTCATATTGTAGCGGGCATCAGGTCTGGTGATGTACTTGTTTCCAAAGTTAATTCGTGCCGTTATAGCCGTTTTAAACAGATGATGGGGACTAAAAGCAGCTGTCGTAAAATCATTTGGAGCAAGGGGATGGTTAGAGGAATATACATCGTCTGTGTTGAAGAAAGAGTAGTCCGTGGTATTGAACAGTGCTTTTCGTTGTTCATACCCGATATTGGCATTTAAATTCACTCCATTGGCAACGTTTTGGGAATAGTTGAACTGTGCAAATTCCAAATTGTACAGCTTCATATAATTGTCTTTAAAAAAGAGAGAGCTGATGGAATTGACCAATTTACTGATCGGTTCAGCATTATTAAACTGCGCCACTTTTGTACCCCCGCTAACCCAAAGTGAGGCGTAATTCACGGTATTGAATCGATGACTAAATGCGGCAGTAAAGCGCAAGCGGTCGTCTGAGAAACCATAATTGAAAGTGGTACTGATAGCGGTGTATTTTCCCTGATCTTCATTCCATTTTTTAAACGAAAAACCGCTGTCTAAATTAAAACCTTGAACGCTGTTAAAACTTAGAGAGGAAAGGTTGAGTAAACCCTTATATTGAAAGGAATGTTTCTGGAAAGTGTTTTTGTATTCATATCCTGTGAGGATAGCGCCTACTTTGAATTTGTTTTTTTTTGCATCGATGGAATCCGTATATTTTTGTGATTTTCTAATGGTTTGCAGGCTGTCTTTTTTGGTGTAATCGGTGCTTTCTTCTATCGTTAAGGGAATGGGACGGATTTGGTTCCAGAAAGCATCGTCTTTTTTATTGGCATTGGCGTCAAAAGAAACGATTTCATTGGTAAAGGTTTTCTTTGCAAAGGCGGATGGGAATTCATAATTGGAATATACGTAATTAAAATTTCCTGAGAATTTGACACCAAAAGCTCCAGCATTAAAGCTGAGCGTTTGGGCATTTTTGGACCAAATTTTATTGGCTGTATTATAACTAAAGCTCTGTTTGATGGTCATCACTTCTGTGAATTCATTTTTCATTCGGTATCCCTTTATGTCGAGGTCTATAGCATAAATAGCAAAACTATCGTCTACTATATAGATATAGCCTTCGAAAACGGGCTCTTTGTCGCGTTTAGGGAGTACTTTGATTTTAAAGATTTGCTGCTTATTGCTGTCAAAAAAGCTGCCTTCTAGTTTGTATTTGTAGTAGTTGAATGCATTATCGGCTATTGGTGAGATAAGATTAACTTCAAATTTTAGTGTATTGTCGTAGAAATTGTAGGTCGATAAACTCGCAGTGTTGTAGCTATAGCCTTTGTTGTTTCCTGATATTTTGGAGGCAATGATTCTCTCTTTTAGGTTAGCTGGTTTTTCAAAAGTAATTTTTGAGATCGTTTCGGATAAGTATAAAATTCCAGTTCCGGTAGAATCCAGGTTGGACGCCATATCATCGCCAATATCGACTTTCATGCCCATTATTTTCTTTGGTAGATCTTTGATTTTGAAGAGACCTTTCGAATAAAAATCGGCTGTATAGCGTGCTGTTTTATCGGAGTTCTCTTTTTTGTTGGCTATGGCGCTTTTGATGATGGCATTGGCCGGATTGTTCTTGGGATCAATAACCACTTCGTTCAATGCAAAACTTTCTTCTTCCATTTTAATGTCCAAAGTGACTGTTTTCTGGTCAGGGGAAAGCAGAATTTTTTGGGTTTTATAGCCTAAATACTGGAAAGTGAGTTTGTTTTTACCGGTCTGCTTTACACTAAGTTGGTATTTGCCTTGTTCATTGGAGGTGGTTCCGCTATAAGTGTTTTCTTCGAGGACCGAAACAAAAGGAAGAGGATTGCCTTTATCATCCGTTATGGTTCCTTTGACTTGTGCAAAGTTTGCAATCGAAAAAAAGAAGAAGGCCCAAAAAGTATAGTTTTTCATGAAAGTTTTTTCTTTCACAAAAATAGAATAAGTCCGTAGGGAGACTATTAAAAATCTGTTAAATATTGGCTTTGAGTATTTAAGCTTATACTGATCGAAGTTGAATCCTTCTGGTGTGGGAAATCAACTTCACTCAGTGAGTACCGTTTTTACAAAAAAGACTGTATGGCTAGGTCGTAACTCTTTAAGCCAAAACCTAAAATTACTCCTTTAGCATTACCAGAAAGATAGGACTGATGTCTGAAGCTTTCACGTGCGTAGGTATTGGAAATATGTACTTCGATTACGGGAGTGGTAACGGCTTTCATGGCATCACCTAGCCCAATAGAAGTATGGGTGTAGGCTCCTGCATTGAGTATGATCCCATCATAAGTAAAACCACATTCTTGAATTTTTCCAATCAATTCACCTTCAATGTTGCTTTGATAGTAGGATAGTTCGATAGCCGGATATTTTTTTTGTAGGGTTTCAAAATAATCTTCAAAAGTTTGGCTTCCGTACACTTCAGGTTCTCTCTTTCCTAAAAGATTCAAATTGGGTCCGTTGATGATGCAGATTTTCATAATGTTAATTCGGTTTTATTTTTGAGTTGATTCGGATTGATTTCATATGACGTAAAAAAATCCTTTTTGAGCTTGGTAAAAATAAAAAAACCGTTCTAATTAATAGAACGGTTTTTGTAAAACTATGTGTTTTTATTTAGAACATGAATCCAGCAGATAGTTGAATAGTTGAATTTCTAACTTCTGCTTCTTTTGAAACATCTGTTAAACCTAAACTATAACGACCTTGGATGAAAATGCTTTTCGTTAATTTTAGTCCTAAACCTGCGTTAAGAGCAAAGTCAAAAGTATTTGGATCTTCTACATCGAATTCTTTTTTGTTGCTCATCAAAAATGAAGCTTGTGGACCTAATTCTAAACTCACTGAATTACTTTGATTTAAGTAGATCTTAGCCATTACTGGAATAGATAAGTATCCTAGCTCGTTTTTAAATTCCTCGCCTGCATTTTTATAAGTAGCTCCTTGAGTAGAGTATAAAAGCTCAGGTTGAATAGAGAATTTTTCTAATAATTTAATTTCTGCGACAAGTCCAGCGTGGAAGTTGGTAATTCCTTCTTTATCAAATGCTACACCTTGTAGACTTGCATCTCCCGTTTGGCTTGCAAAATTCACCCCTGCTTTTACTCCAATTTGTAATAATTGTGCTTGAATCGTTGCTGATGTTGCTATGAACAGTACAGCCGCTAAAATTATTTTTTTCATAAAATTGTTTTTAAAATTTGGTATTGTTTAATTGTTATATACAGTTCAAAACTACAGATTCCTCTTTTTATTTTATTATATTTTAGATTAAATAATTAATAAAATTCCCACTAGTTTGTGATTTTGTTGGGTTTTGTCGGTTTTTTTAGAAGTTATTATTTTTAATTATTTGACTGTCAACGGGTTATTTTGTAGTATAATTTTGATGTGTTTTTTAAATGTTAAGGTGAAGACTTTTTTAATATGTAGGAATAGTATTATTTTAAATGTGTAATTAACCTTGGATTACTTGCCTGATATTTTTGCCGAAATGGAGGGGTAGGAGCTATTTTAATTTTGGTGAAGCTTTAATTAGTGTTGTGTTTAGATGTCTAGGAGTCAAAATGTTCTGGAAGGTTGTTTGTTTTTTAATAGGATTTTTAGCTGTGTTACTACTTTTTTTATAAAAAAACAAATAATATTCTATTGAGTATATCTTTATATTTGATTCTTAGTCGTTTAACCAAAAAAATAGAAAAATGAAAAAAATTATTTTGTCTGCAATTGCAGTTATGGCATTTGGTTTTGCAAATGCTCAGGATGGACATTTCAAAGTAGGTGCTCATGTTGGTTTACCTTTAGGTGATTATAAAGATTTTAGTTCAGTTAATCTAGGTGTAGATGCTGCTTATCTTTGGAATGTAGCCGATCAATTTAGTGCGGGAGTTACTACTGGCTATACTGCGTATTTGGGCAAGGATGGTTGGGATGATTTCGGTTTTATTCCAGTTGCTGCAACAGCGCAATATAGTTTGTCTGATGATTTATTCTTAGGTGCTGATTTAGGGTATGCTATTTATGCTGGTAGTGGCGGCGGAGATGGAGGATTTTTATATCAGCCAAAATTTGGTTACCAAAATGAAAAAGTGGAATTGTATTTGGGATATAAAGGGATCTCAAATAATGGAACTGTTTCTTCATTAAACTTAGGTTTCAATTATAAGTTCTAATACCGCTAATATAAGGTCTCTCAAAAAAAAGGATCGGGATTAGGAGTAAATATTAAATTACAAAACAGTAGCGAAAGTATTTTGCTACTGTTTTTCTTTTTTATAAGGTTTACAGAGAGCTTGTTATGGAATATTCTTTACGGGTATGATTCATTTGGTAAGATTTTTAGTTGCATTAATGCTTTTTTGTTCTAAAGCAAGTGGTTTTTTAGTAAGTATATATTTATATTTGGACTTGGTTTAAAACAATAAATAGAAAAATGAAAAAAAATATTTTATCTGCAATCGCAGTTATGGCGTTTGGTTTTGCAAATGCTCAAGAAGGGCACTTTAAAGTAGGTGCGCATGTTGGTTTACCAACAGGGGGTTATAATGATTTTACAGCACTAAATGTTGGGGTGGATGCCGCTTACCTTTGGGATGTGGCCGATAAGTTCAGCGTGGGTGTCGCTAATGGTTATACAAAATATATAGAAAAAAATAATGGTGGTAATTTTGCTTTTATTTCCATTGCTGGAACGGCGCAATATAGTTTAGCGGATCATATATTTGCTGGGGCGGATTTAGGATATGCTGGAAGTGTGGAAAGTGGAAGAGGTACGGTTGATGGAGGATTGTTGTATCAACCAAAATTGGGTTACCAAAATGAAAAAATCGAATTGTATGTTGGGTACAAAGGGATCTTAAGTGACGAAACTGTTGCTTCAGTAAACTTAGGTTTCAATTATAAGTTCTAATTCGCTTGATCGAATATGTTTAAGACCTTCTGCAATTGTAGAAGGTTTTTTTGTGCCTAAAAATTACTTACTTTGTGCATATGAAGTGGACTACGTACATCAAAGACTATCAATCGTATTTACGAATTGAACGAGGTCTGTCTAAAAACACGATCGAAAACTATGGTTTCGATATGGAGCGATTGTGCCTTTTTTTAGAGACGAATCAGATTGAGGTGTCGCCGCTGAAAATTAGTGAGGAAACGGTGCAAGAGTTTATCTATGCTGTTTCCAAAGAAGTGAATCCACGTTCACAAGCGCGAATCATTTCTGGATTAAAAAGTTTCTTTAATTATTTGATTTTTGAAGATTATCGCAATGACAATCCATTGGAATTAATTGAAACGCCGAAAACTGGAAGAAAGTTGCCGGACACTTTATCCGTTGTCGAAATAGATGCGCTAATTGCGGCCATTGATTTAAGTACTAAAGAGGGGGAACGAAATCGGGCGATGTTGGAAACCTTATACGGTTGTGGATTGCGAGTGTCAGAATTGGTATCGCTTAAGATATCGGATTTGTTTTTCGAGGAAGGCTTCATTAAGATTACAGGAAAAGGAAATAAAGAACGTTTTGTTCCTGTTGGAAAGTGGACCCAAAAATACATGCAGCTCTATCAAAAAGAAGTGCGGGTAAATTTAACCATCAAAAAAGGTTGTGAGGATACCTTGTTTTTAAATCGCAGAGGGAGTCAGCTTACGCGGGCAATGATCTTTACCATAGTGAAGGAGTTGGCTGTAAAGATTGGTTTGACTAAAAAAATTAGTCCGCATACTTTGCGGCATTCTTTTGCGACTCATTTGTTAGAGAATGGAGCAGATCTGCGATCTATTCAATTAATGCTGGGCCACGAATCAATAACCACTACGGAAATTTATGTACATTTAGACAGAAGTTTCCTAAAAGAAGTGATGCATTCTTTTCATCCAAGAAAATAGTTTTTTTTTATAAAGCAGGTCGTTTGTAATGAAAAATTGATACCTTGTCTATTGTTTTGTGTTAATAACCAGTAAAAATGTGGATTTTTATTGGTTTTAGAAAGTTTCATTAATGTTTCATTTGCATAAAAAAGTAATATATGGTTTTTGATTTGTATGAAAATGAGGATTGCTTAGAGGTGAATAATTTTTATAAAAAATTATTCGCTGAAATGCCTGATTTACTTTTTCAGTTTGTTATCGATAGGGATAATAATTACTCATTTCCTTTAGTAAGTAAATCGTCCAATGATATTTTTGAATTGGAGATGGATACGTTTTCCAATGAAAACAAAGCGTTTATTTTGGATAGGATTCTACCTCAGGATAGAGAAGTGTTTTTTCAATCTTTGATTAAGGCGCGCAAAGAAGTAAAACCTTGGGAAATTGAGTTTAGGGCGGTTTTGCCTAAAAAAGGGTTGCGATGGTTTAAGGTTTCTTCTAAAACGGAGGAGTCTGCACAGGGGAGCATTAGTTTTTTTGGACATGTTAGTGATATCACCGATTTGAAAGATAAAGAGGAAAAGTTACGGATCTCTGAAGAACGTTTTCAATTTGCTCTCGATGCCTCTACAGTGGGTATTTGGGACTGGAATATGGTCACTAATAGTGTTTTTTATTCGTCTTTGTCTTTAAAAATTTTAGAGCTGGAGTCTGCGGATGTTTTTGATGATCCTGAGCGTTGGGATAAAATTGTGCATCCCGATGATCTTCCTAAATA
This sequence comes from Flavobacterium sp. OHVDL-2026-0007, assembly GCF_059882335.1. Classification (NCBI taxonomy): domain Bacteria; kingdom Pseudomonadati; phylum Bacteroidota; class Flavobacteriia; order Flavobacteriales; family Flavobacteriaceae; genus Flavobacterium; species Flavobacterium sp. OHVDL-2026-0007. The sequence continues at coordinate 2,543,652 of NZ_CM187612.1, read as the reverse complement.
TTATGCTGATATTCATGAGCATTTTGATAATAAGGTTCCTTATTATGAAAATTACCATCGAGTGATGACTTCTAGTGGTAATTATAAATGGATTTTAGATCGCGGAAAAGTAATTGAACGGGATGAGAACGGAAAACCCTTAAGGGTTATTGGGACCCATACAGATGTTTCTTCGCAGAAGGAAAAAGAGTTAGAACTGGTCAAGACTATGAAATTGTTTAGCGATCAAAATAGCCGACTGTTGAATTTTTCTCATATTGTTTCCCATAATTTAAATACGCAGGCAGGGAATATTAAATCTATTTTAGACTTTATTGATGCTGATGGGAATAAAGATACCGTAACGGAGATGTTGACGCATTTAAGGACGGTCTCTAATGATTTGAATGATACTATTTCTAATTTAACGCAGATTGTGAAAACACAGAGCAATATTAATATTGCTGTTTTTCCTTTGAAGCTTCATGACTATATAGAAAAAACGAGTTCCACCATTAAAGGATATGATAAACAAACCAATGTTAGGATCGTCAATAATGTCCCTAATTTTTTGACCGTTAATTTTAATCCAGCCTATATGGAAAGTATATTGCTTAATTTTACCACTAATGCCATAAAATATAGACATCCCGATAGAGATCCAGTGATCGTGTTTGATTTTGCTATTGAACCCGAAGGTTATAAGTCTTTAAGGATTACCGATAACGGTTTGGGGATTAATTTGAAAATATATGGTGAGTTGCTATTTGGGATGTATAAAACCTTTCACAAACATCCAGAGTCCCGAGGTATAGGTTTGTATATTACTAGGAATCAAATAGAGGCTTTAAAAGGGAGTGTTTCTGTAGAAAGTGAAGTAGGAGTGGGAACAAGCTTTAAAATTGTCTTTAATGACTTTTAAATCGAGTTAGGAACTTCCATAAAACAATAAAGGCTATCCAATGGATAGCCTTTATTGTTTTATGTGTAAGAGTATTACTTGGCGATATTAACCGCTCTAGTTTCTCTAATTACAGTTACTTTAACTTGACCTGGATAAGTCATTTCGGTTTGAATCTTTTGTGAGATTTCGAAAGATAAATTTGCTGCATTGTCATCAGAAACTTTTTCGCTCTCTACAATAACACGTAATTCTCTACCGGCTTGAATAGCATAAGCATTTTTAACACCAGTGAATCCGTAAGCTACTTCTTCAAGATCTTTCAAACGTTGAATGTATGAATCTAAAACTTGACGTCTTGCTCCTGGTCTTGCTCCTGAAATAGCATCACAAACTTGGATGATCGGAGACAATAATGATTTCATTTCAATCTCGTCGTGGTGCGCTCCAATTGCATTACAAACTTCTTCTTTTTCACCGTATTTCTCCGCCCATTGCATTCCTAATAAAGCGTGAGGTAAGTCACTCTCAGTATCTGGAACCTTACCAATATCGTGAAGTAAACCAGCTCTTTTGGCTAATTTTACATTTAAGCCTAATTCGGCTGCCATGATACCACAAAGTTTAGAAACTTCTCTAGAGTGTTGTAATAAGTTTTGTCCGTAAGAAGAACGGTATTTCATTCTACCCACTACTTTGATTAATTCTGGGTGTAAGCCGTGAATTCCTAAGTCGATTACGGTACGTTTTCCTACTTCAATGATTTCATCATCAATTTGTTTAGCTGTTTTAGCTACAACTTCTTCGATTCTAGCTGGGTGAATACGTCCGTCAGTTACTAATTTGTGCAATGCCAAACGAGCAATTTCTCTACGTACTGGGTCGAAACAAGAAAGGATAATCGCTTCTGGTGTATCATCTACAATGATCTCTACTCCAGTTGCTGCTTCAAGTGCTCTAATGTTTCTTCCTTCACGACCAATGATTCTACCTTTTACATCGTCAGATTCAATATTGAAAACAGAAACACAGTTTTCAACTGCTTCTTCAGTTCCAACTCTTTGGATGGTGTTGATGATGATTTTTTTAGCCTCTTGTTGCGCTGTAAGTTTAGCCTCTTCAATAGTGTCTTGAATATGAGACATGGCTTTACTTTTGGCTTCCGCTTTTAAACCTTCAACCAATTGCTCTTTAGCTTCCTCTGCAGAAAGTCCAGAAATCACTTCTAACTGCTGTAATTGACTTTTATGTAATTTATCAACTTCAGTTTGCTTCTTGTCTAAAACTTCAATTTTGTTATTGTATTCTTGTGTTTTAGCTTCAAAGTCGTCGTTTATTTTCTTTGCTTTTGAAAGTTCATTAGAAATCTGAGATTCTTTATCACGTACTCTTTTTTCAACTTCAGCTACTTTTTTATCTCTTGATAAAATGACTTGTTCGTGTTCAGATTTTAATTCAATAAAACGCTCTTTTGCTTGAAGGATTTTATCTTTTTTGATATTTTCGGCTTCTAGATTAGCATCTTTTAAAATTGAAGAAGCTTCTTTTTTTGCATTCTTGATAAGGTTAGAAATATTGCTTTTTTCGATAATTTTAGCTATCCCGAAACCAGCTGCAATACCTATAATACCTGAAATAATGATCGTTATTATGTCCATGTTTGTTTAAAATTTATATATAAAAAAGCCTACATTAATTGCTTGAATAAACTCGTAAAGACAAGTTTTGAGCTAACTCACTGTTCAAGTTTCCTCGCAAAAGCGTGGCATGCTATAGTAGTGATGATTCGCTCATTCTAAATTGTTAGTGTTGAGTTTACCAATTGTGAACTAATGTAGGCAGTATCTTAGTTTCTGTAAAGAACGTTTAATTTTCGAGATATTGATCTAATAGCGTATTTAATCTTTTAATTCTTTCGATAGTTTCCTCTCCATCGATTGCGTTGTCAATTTGTTTTTGTTCCACTTGTGATGCAAATTGTAAGGCGCACATGGCCAACACGTCTTGCTTGTCACGAACGGCGTAACTTTCTTCGAATTGCTTGATCATAGCATCAATTTTTTTAGAAGCACTTCTTAGCCCTTCTTCTTGATTGGGTTCCACTGTTAAGGGGTAAACTCGATCTGCAATTGATATTTTAATTCTAAGCTTTCCGTCCATGTTATCTAGTCTGATAGTTGTGCTATACAGTAATCAATTTCGCGAATTAATGAATTTATTTTAAGCTTTGTCTCTCTCTTGTTATTGTCGCTGCCGAGCAACGAATTGGCTATTTTAAGTGTGTCGTATTGCTTCTTCAAAGCTTCAATTTCCTCAGATTGTTTCTGGATAATTTGTGCAGCTTTGGTTAGTTCTAACCGTAAAACCTGATTATTTTTCTCTAAAGCTTTTGATTTCTCAAAAAGCTTTTCAACTTTATATTCAAGAGTATCAATTATTTCGGCAATTACACTCATTATAAATCCTAATTCATTACTTAATCATACAAAGTTAGTATTCCTTTTTATTAATGCAATTTTTTATCGATTTTTTTGCATTAAAAATAGACAAATAAATGAAATTCAATCAATTGTATTTTAGTGGCTTTATACTTCGGTTTTTGCGTCATATTTTTTTATCTTAGCAAAAATGTTGCCTATGAAAGTTTCTGTATTTGCCTTGTTGTTTTGTAATTTTATATTTTCCCAAACCCAATATCCTAAAGATTATTTTCGTTCTCCATTAGATATTCCGATGCAATTATCGGGTAATTTTGGTGAGTTGAGGCCTGGTCATTTTCATGCAGGTTTTGATTTGAAAACCAATCAAAGAGAAGGATTGAATGTATATGCGGTTGCCGATGGTTATGTTTCAAGAATAAAGATTTCTACTTTCGGAAATGGCAAATGCATTTATATTACCCATCCAAATGGGTACACTTCGGTCTATGGGCATTTGCAAAGGCCAGTGGGAAAAATAGAGGAATTAGTAAAGAAAACACACTACAAAGAGCAGGCTTTCGAAATCGAGATATTTCCACAACCTGGTGAATTGCCCGTTACAAAGGGGCAGTTAATCGGGCTTTCGGGTAATACAGGCTCTTCCGAAGGACCACATTTGCACTTTGAATTTCGCGATACTAGAACGGAGTTTATAATCAATCCGATGTTTTTTGGATTTGACAAGCAGATCAAAGACACCAAGAAACCAACTGTTTCAAGTGTGTATGTATATCCATTGGATAATGCTACAGTAAATCAATCAGTAGGGCCGTTGTTGTTGCCTATAGTGCTTCAAAAGGATGGGACTTATTTGGCGAGTAAGGTAAAAACCAATGGGAAAATTGGTTTTGGTATCGCTGCAGTTGATTTAGACAATGTGTCTTTTAATAAAAATGGCGTTTTTAATGTGACTACTTTTGTTAATGGTAATGAGAATTATCAGTATCAATTCAATACCTACTCTTTCGATGAAATGCGTTATATCAATGCTTTTATCGATTATGAAAAATATAAAAGATCAGGTCAACGTGTTCAAAAACTCTTTATGAAAACGCCTTTTGCCTTGAGTATTATTAAGACCGATTTACTTCATGGGATTATTCCTGTTCAATCGAATTTATTGTCCACTTACCGAATTGAAGTGTCTGATTATTTTGGAAACTTAACGGCCATTACCGTTCCTATCGAATATGATGCCATTAGTCCAATTTTAAGTACTGCCCCTAGTGGTTCAAAATATTTTATACAGGCTAATAAAGACGCCAGTTTTGAAAAGGATAATGTGACAGTATTTTTTCCTGCAGGAACATTTTACGATAATTTTGATATGAATTTTGATGTGAGAAACAAGCGCGCTTATATTCATAGTGATATTGTGCCCGTGCATTCTAATTTCATTATAAACATCAAAGATGATTCGTTTACAGAAGCACAAAAAGATAAGCTCTTTATTGGAAGAATCAGTGGCAGCAGTAGTAGTTATAGTGCGACCACAAGAAAGGATGATGTTTTTACAACCAAATCAAAAACACTGGGACAATTTGGGTTAGTGTTGGATACTGTAGCGCCTACTATTAGTTCAGGAAAACCTATTGCGGGTAAATGGATTACCGATTTAAAGGCAATTCAGTTTACTATAAACGATGCTTTGTCGGGTATTAAATCGTATAACGGTTATTTAAATGGCAAATGGGTTTTGTTTGAATATGATAATAAAACCAAAAAAATCACCTATAATTTTCAGGATGGAAATGAGGTAGAAGGGGCCAATGATTTGAAAATTGAAGTAGTAGATAATGTCGGTAATAAGGCGGTCTTTGAGGTGCAATTTTTAAGAAGCCAACAAAAATAAAATCAAAACATTTGAATAGTCGTAAGTTAATATTCGGTTTTCTTTTTTTATGGATTTCCTGTATTTCATTTGCTCAAAATGCTCATGTTAAAGGGATTATTTTAGATGGTGAAAATCATCCAGTTGCCGATGTGAATATTTCTGCATTAGGAGTGGTTTCTCAATCAAATTCAAATGGTTTTTATGAAATTCAAGTACCTGCTAATAAGAAGTTGTCCTTGATTTTTACGCATGTTTCCTTAAAAATGATGACCCTTACCGTTAGCTTACTGCCCAATGAAATCTTTGTTTTTAGCCCAGTTATGAGTGATTCTCAAGAGCAAATGGGAGAGGTTTTTGTTAAGGGGAAAAACAAAAAGAGAATCCAAGGGATCATCAATATTGAAACCACTACTCTGAAAAGGATTCCAGGTGCAAACGCCGGAATTGAAAATATTCTAAAGACATTGCCGGGGGTAAATTCAAATAATGAACTCAGTACGCAATATGCAGTGCGTGGTGGGAATTATGATGAAAATTTGGTTTATGTAAATGAAATTGAAGTGTATCGACCGTTCTTAATTCGGTCGGGTCAGCAAGAAGGGTTGAGTTTTACCAATAGTGATTTGGTACAGAATGTTGATTTTTCTGCAGGAGGATTTCAGGCTAAGTTTGGGGATAAGTTATCATCGGTTTTAGATATTACCTATAGAAAGCCTACTGCGTTTGGTGCTGCTTTTGAGGCTAGTTTTCTCGGAGGAAGTGTGACTGTTGATGCTGTTTCAAAAAATAAAAAATGGTCTGCCGTTACAGGTGTTCGCTATCGAAATAACAGTTTATTGGTTAATAGTCAGGATACTCAAACCAATTACAAACCTACTTTTGCGGATATTCAGACCAACATCAATTATGATATTTCTAAAAAATGGCAAATGAGTTTTTTGGGGAATATCTCTCAAAACAGATATGTATACCAGCCCTTAACACGTGAGACCAATTTTGGAACCATAGCACAGCCTATGAAGCTTGCTGTCTATTATCAGGGGCAGGAAAAAGATCAATACAATACTTATTTTGGTGCGTTAAAGACGACCTATAAGGTTTCTTCCAGTTTTACTTTGAAGTTAATTGGTTCTCTTTTTCATACCACCGAACAAGAATATTTTGATATTTTGGCGCAATACCGCCTCGGTAGTATGAGTGGCGAAGAAACGCCTAATGGGGAAACCGTCGATTTTACACGAGGGATCGGTTCACAGCTGAATCACGCTCGAAATGATTTAGATGCGGTAATTGCCAATGGTGAAATCAAAGGGTTTAAAGAATGGCGTGATAGTCAATTAGAATTTGGTTTAAAGTATACTAGAGAATCCATTCGGGATCGGGTAGTAGAATGGGAAGTTGTAGATTCAGCTGGGTTTTCTATAAGGCCTCCAATTGGTTTTCCTAAAAACAATCAACCCTCCGAGGCTTATGTTGGGCCGTTGGTTCCTTATCAAGATGTTCGGGCCACTAATTTCAATACCATCAATAGATTTTCTGGATATGTCCAATGGAGTCAAAAAACGGCTATAGGGTCTAATGACGTTTGGTATAATGTGGGGGCTCGTTTTCAGACTTGGAAAGTCTTAGGTGGGATTGAGCAGGGGAAAAATCAAATTGTTTTTAGTCCACGTGCTCAATTTTCAATAAAACCCGATTGGGATATGGATATGATTTTTAGACTCTCAACAGGCTTCTATCATCAGCCTCCCTTTTATAGGGAACTTCGCGATTTGGATGGGGTAGTGAATCCCAATGTGAAAGCACAAGAGTCCGTGCATTTGGTGTTGAGTAATGATTATAACTTCAAAATGTGGGGCCGTCCTTTTAAATGGGTGACGGAGCTATACTATAAGTCGCTTTCAGACGTTAATGTATATTCGATCGATAATGTTCGCATTCGGTATGTGGCAGATAATAATGCCAAAGCATACGCACAAGGAATCGATTTTAGACTCAATGGTGAATTTGTTCCGGGAACAGAATCATGGATTAGTGTTGGGTATTTAAAAACAGAAGAAAACTATGAAAATAAAGGATATATAGCCAGACCAACGGATCAACGATTAAAATTTGCGATGTTGTTTGAGGATTATATGCCCAATATTCCCAGTGTTAAATTGTATCTGAATTTGATTTACAATACGGGATTGCCAGGGGGGGCTCCTGCTTATTCGGATCCTTATGGTTATCAAGGTCGATTGAAGGACTACCGTCGGGCGGATATCGGTTTTGCTAAAGTTTTTATTGATAGCCGTACGAAAATTGCCAAAGCCAATTGGTTAAAAGGTTTTAAAGAATTGACCGTTGGGTTGGAGGTTTTTAATCTTTTTGATAATCAAAATGCTATTACCAATACCTGGGTTCGAGATGTGTATTCCAAACAGCAATACGCAATTCCGAACTACATGACTTCTAGAGTTTTTAATGTAAAGCTTAATGTGCGCTTGTGATGAATTAAAGCAGAAATAATACAATCAAAAATACTATATTTGATATTCCAATATAATGAGATACATGAAAAAATCCTTAAAATATATAGCCTTAGTAATCATCGCAACCTTAGTGAGTTGTAAGGATGAAGTTAAAAAGCCGAAAGTGATTTATGATGGTGCTGGCAAGACAAATGCGGTAGCGAAAACGGATTCAACGCAGATTGAAATAGCGGATTTGCCTATTCAGTTGGAGGGAACCAATTATTTGATTCATCCTGTTGGTGATTTGCGTGTTTATGAAAAAGGGACAAAAGCACGTTATGGTTCTTCAAGTGTAAACGATGTGAGTTTTACCATTTCTAATTTAGGAGAGTATGAAATTACGGGTTATTTGCAAAATTTGAAGTTTCAAAAAGTAGATTCAGATTCTATTCGACCTCTAACCGATAAGCCTATATTAATTTTAACGGCGACCTATTTAAAAGCAGTAGCGGACCAAACTCAGAATAAAGTAATGGTATATACTTTAACTGATACAGACACAAACAAAGACGGAAAAATAGACACTAGTGATATTAAAACTTTGTATTTAAGTGATATCAGTGGAGAGAATTTCACTAAAGTTTCTGAAGATCTTCAGGAGTTAGTAGATTGGAGTTTGATAGCGTCTAAAAACCGTTTGTATTTTAGAACTATTGAAGACACCAATCAAAATGGACAGTTTGATAAAAACGATGTCTTGCATTATAACTATATCGATTTGGCTTCTAAGAAATGGGAGGTAAAAAATTATAAGCCGATATAAGGGCTCAGCACGATGGAAAGTTTTTTTAAACTTTGCTCAAATGGAAAAACCGCTTTGAAAATTGTATATTCAAAGCGGTTTTTTAGTTTTTGTTGTAAAGGGAACACGGTCTAAATGTTTTGTGTTATGACAATGTACTGCTGAAAAACTTAAATCAGTATGTCGCTTTCTAAGTCTGATTTTTCAATTTCAAATCCAAAACCCAGACGTTCGACCAATTGAATAACGAGTTTCTTGTACCAGTTTTCAGATTTGGGATGGATGTAGATTTTTTCAATTAATTGTGAAAGGTCGACGTTGATTTTTATTCCGTCATTTAATTTAATAGTGCTTTTTGAGGTATCGGTAATGATACGAACTTCGCGTTCGTATTGAAAACTTTTTCGCTTGAACAAAAAGGGGAAGAATAAATCGTCAAAGGGAATGTATTCTTTTTTGTAATCGATATAATTCACCTCGCCAATATATTGATCAAAATTATTCTCGGGATTCAACGCTTTTTGTAGTCTTCCAATGGTTGATTGAATGGCTAATCCTTCACTGTTTTGAGTGAAAATCTGCCACATGGCAAAGGATTCGTATTCGTTGATGTGCCAACTGCTGATGGCTACTTGTTCGCGATGGGTTTTGTAGTATTTTAAAAAGTCTGGATTATCAATGGCTAGTTTCTTGATCTCTTCAAAGGTGGGCTCGCTGAAGGTTCCTTCGTATTGATCCTCGAACTTATCAGAGCGGGACATGAATAGTTTCTTCCACATTAGTAAATCTAGAAACTTAGAAAGGTCCAAGTATTTCCAAACAATTGTATCAGGGTCATCTGGAAGTTTGATGTTCGGATTGTTGAGATACATTTTTTATGGATTAAAATTACATAATAAAAAAAGCCACAGATTATATAGTTAAAAATACGATTTTAATTCAGTTGAGGCGAAAAATAATCAGTATTTATCTACGAAATCTGTGGCTAAATAATTTAGCTGTTATTTAGGATTCGAAGGACTGCATCGTTACCAGTTTGTTGTAGGTCCCGTTATGTGCAATTAATTCTTCATGGTTTCCTTGTTCCACTATTTTTCCTTTTTGCATCACTACGATCAAATCGGCTTTTTGAATGGTTGAAAGACGGTGTGCAATGACAATGGATGTTCTGTTTTGCATCATGTTTTCTAAGGCGATTTGGACGAATTTCTCGCTTTCGGTATCCAATGCAGAAGTAGCTTCATCCAAGATCATAATTGGAGGGTTTTTCAATACTGCACGTGCAATTGACAAACGCTGTTTCTGTCCACCAGAAAGTTTGTTTCCACTGTCTCCAATATTGGTGTAGATACCCAAAGGTAAATCATTTACAAATTCGTAAGCATTGGCAATTTTTAACGCTTCAATAATTTCTTCATCAGTGGCATCTAGTTTTCCTAAAGCGATGTTGGCTTTGATGGTGTCGTTAAACAAAATGCTATCTTGAGTAACCAATCCCATTAAAGCACGAAGTGATTGAAGGTTGATGTCTTTGATGTTGGTTCCGTCAATTGAAATGGTACCCTCGTTCACGTCGTAAAAACGAGTAAGTAAATTAGCGATCGTACTTTTTCCACTTCCGGATTGTCCGACAAGGGCAACTGTTTGTCCTTTTTTAATTTGAAGAGAAAAATCTTTTAAAACTGTTTCGTCTTCGTATTTAAAGTTGATGTTTTCTATGCTGATATCATGGTCAAAAGTGGTTTTGTCCACGGCATCGACTTTGCTTGTTATCGGGTTTTCTTGGTCTAATATTTCTAAAACACGTTCTGCTGCAGCATTTCCTTTCTTTACCCCGTATGAAGCCTTAGAGATTGCTTTTGCAGGAGTTAGGATGTTATAGGCTAATCCCATATAGGCGATAAAGGAAGGGCCGTCAAGGGTTTTTTCAATCAAAACCATTTGACCTCCATACCAAAGTAGGATGGCAATTACGGTAATCCCCATAAATTCACTTGCTGGTGAAGCTAAGTTTTGACGGTTACCTATGGAATTAGATAAAGTGAAAAAACGCTGCGTAGAGTTTTGGAAAACCGTATTGAAATAATTTTCGGAATTGTATCCTTTAACCACCTTAAGACCTCCAATGGTTTCTTCAATAGTGGATAAGAAAGTTCCTTGTTCTTGTTGGGCTTTACTGGATTGTTTTTTAAGCTGTTTTCCAATCAAAGAAATGATGTATCCGGATATAGGAATGAAGATAAAAACAAATAAAGTCAGTTTGGCACTGATGATTAACATGGCCACAATGGTGAAGACAATAGTTAAAGGTTCTTTAACGATAAGTTCTAAGATGGCTAAAAACGAAGTTTGGACCTCGTTGACATCGGCAGAAATTCTCGAAATAACGTCTCCTTTTCTTTTTTCAGAATAAAAAGCCAAAGGCAATTCAAGTGTTTTTTTATACAGGGCATTACGCATATCTCTCAGTACGCCATTTCGTAAAAAAGTGATAAAAAACATAGCCATATAATCGGCTAAGTTTTTCAGTAAGAAGATGGAAATAATTAGGGCAACCATTACCGAGAGTACAAATCCAGGATTGTTTGGATCTGTATGTGTGGTGATGTAGTAACTCAAATAGTTTTCACCATATTCTTTGAGGTGGGCAATTCCTTCGTAGGTGGGCATTACGTAGTTCTTTTTGGTTTTATCAAATAAAACCTGCAGCATTGGGATCAGTGCCATAAAAGAAAGTGTACTGAAAAGGGCATACAAAACATTGAAAAAGATGTTTAGCAATGCGTACTTTTTATACGGGTATATAAAAGGAACTATTTTTTTGAAATTACTCATTTATTTGTGGATGTTATTTTCTGCTATAGCAATGGCTTTGTCCAGTTTCTCTAGCAATAATTTTTTTTCAGGTAATTGGGTTAGATATGCTGAAACTTTTATTTGTTCATTGTTACAATTTTGCACACACTGTGTGCAAAATTGTAATACTATTAATGGTTTTTCCTATTTTCCAGTACAGCAGTGTTAATTCCTGATTGACCGTTTTGGCAACAAAATGACGAGTCTGATCTATTAATCCAATAATTGAATTTAAGAGTTCAGGTTTGTTGTTATGGTCAATTTTGTCGCTCATTTTCTTATTGTAATTGCATTCCAGCAATGATCTTTTGTATTTTTTCGTCTAAGAAACTTTCTGCAGCGTTAAAATTTTCAACCGAATCTAATTCGGCATTGACACTGATGTAGAATTTAATCTTTGGTTCAGTTCCACTTGGTCTAGCGCAAATTTTAGAACCATCTTCTGTGTAATAAATCAATACGTTTGATTTTGGAATGTCCATGGTAGTGGTTTCACCGTCCAATAAATTCAAAGCAGTTGATGCTTGGTAGTCTTCGACCATAATCACACGTTGTCCGCTAATTTCTTTCAAAGGGTTCTCACGTAAATTAATCATCATTTGATTGATTTCCTCCAAACCTTCTTTTCCTTTTTTAGTCAAGGAAACCAAGTATTCTTTGTAAAGACCATTTTCAACATAAAGTTGTAATAGTTCTTTGTATACGCTGCTTCCTGCTGCTTTTGCTTGCGCAGCAACTTCACAGATTAATAAAGTAGCGGCAACAGCATCTTTGTCTCTAACGGCATCACCCACCATGAAACCAAAACTTTCTTCACCACCCCCAATAAACTCGAGTTCAGGAAAGTCTTTGATCATTTTGGCAATCCATTTAAAGCCAGTTAAGCCTACTTTGCATTCTACTCCATAGCTTGTGGCTAATTCCATCATCATTGGAGTGGAAACGATAGTAGAACCAACGAATTGTTTTCCATTGAGTTTTCCTGCTTTTTTCCATTGTTTCAATAGAAAAGAAGTCATTAAAATCATGGATTGATTTCCGTTTAATAAAATCATTTTGCCTTCATTGTTACGAACGGCAACGCCTAAACGATCACAATCAGGATCAGTTCCTATTACGATATCAGAATTGGTTTTGTCTGCCAATGTCAATGCCATTGTTAGGGCTTCAGGTTCTTCTGGGTTTGGAGACTTAACCGTGGGGAAATCTCCGTTTGGTTCCGCTTGCTCAGGTACAATATGGACATTGGTGTAACCCGCTTGAGATAAAGTATCTGGTATTGATTTTATAGAAGTTCCGTGTAATGAAGTAAAGACCACTTGTAAGTTTTCTTTAGCTTCAGCCGGAGTATTGAAACTTGCGTTTTCGATGGACGATTTTATAAAAGCTTTGTCAACTTCAGTATCGATATACTGAATCAAGCTTTTGTTTTCGTTAAACTTAATTTTATCGTAAGCTAAATTTTCAATGATATTGATAATGGCTTCATCTTCTGGTGGTACAATTTGTCCTCCATCTTCCCAGTATACTTTATATCCATTGTATTCTGGCGGATTATGAGAAGCGGTAAGTACAATTCCACACTGACAATTTAAATATTTAAGCGCAAATGACAATTCTGGAGTCGGACGTAAATCAGAGAATAAATACACTTGGATGCCGTTTGCTGAAAAAACATCGGCAACTACTTTGGCTAGTGTATTGCTGTTATGACGACAATCATAGGCGATAACCACTTTTAAAGGTTGGTTGGGGAAAACCTGATGTAAATAATCGGATAGCCCTTGTGTATTTTTTCCTAATGTGTATTTATTGATTCTATTGTTTCCAACACCCATAACACCACGCATTCCACCAGTACCAAATTCTAGGTTTTTGTAGAAGCTTTCCTCAAGTTCTTTTGGTGAGGTGGTCATTAATTCCTTAATAGCAGCTTGTGTCTCGTTATCAAAGGTAGGTGTCAACCATTCGTTTACAGCATTCAAAATATTAGGTGCTATATTCATTTTGTGTCTTTTTTTATATTTGATTCAAAATAATAATCGGTCTCAGGAATCTTGTCCTAGTCGGCGATGGTTTTTCTCTAGTTAAAGAAAAAAAGCCAAGGCCCCACGATTAGTCTTTTTAGATTAAAAGTTAACTTCTCTTGCTACTTTGTAGCGCTCCTCGTTGTTTTTGGTTCTTAGAATAATTTCTCCTAAAAAGCCAGCTAAAAACAATTGGGTCCCTAATATCATAGTAGTTAAGGCAATAAAAAACCATGGGTTACTCGTTACCAAGCTATATTTCATACCATTATACATATGGTATAATTTAGAAACACCTATATACCCAGCAGCTAAAAATCCAATGATAAACATGATGGATCCCATAGCGCCAAATAAGTGCATAGGTCTTTTACCGAAGCGAGATAAAAACCAAATTGTAATTAGGTCTAGGAAACCGTTGATAAAACGTTCCATTCCAAATTTAGTTTCGCCGTATTTACGTGCCTGGTGTTGTACGACTTTTTCGCCAATTTTACCAAAACCAGCGTTTTTGGCCAAAACAGGAATATAACGGTGCATTTCGCCCGACACTTCTATGTTTTTTACCACTGTATTTTTGTAGGCTTTCAAACCACAGTTGAAATCATTGAGTTCTACTCCTGAAGTCTTTCTTGCTGCCCAATTAAATAGTTTTGAAGGAAGATTTTTAGCTACAACAGAATCGTAGCGTTTCTTTTTCCATCCAGAAACCAAGTCGAATTTTTGAGCTGTAATCATTTCGTACAATCCTGGAATTTCGTCTGGACTGTCTTGTAAATCAGCATCCATGGTGATGATGACATCTCCTTTTGCTTTTGCAAAACCAGCATGTAAAGCTTGTGATTTACCGAAATTCTTCATGAAACGAATTCCCTTTACATTTGAATTTTCGTTAGAAAATCCCTCAATAATGTTCCAAGAATCATCTGTACTACCATCATCTACAAAAATGATTTCATAAGAGTAATTGTTAGATTGCATCACTTTAATAATCCAAGTGTAGAGTTCTTTCAGTGATTCCTCCTCGTTTAGAAGCGGTATAAGTATAGATAAATTCATTTATATTTTTATTCTTGTATAGTAGTTTTACTTTTGAAAAATGCAGCTAAAATTAATCCTAAAATTGAGTAGCCAACAATACTGAAAACTAATGCCTTCAACTGTTCTAAAGTAGAAAAAGGGCTATTTTCTTTCATTTTGGTTAATGCTTCGTTTATGGCAGAAGATGGAGTTCCAAATTTCTGTAAAGTTTCAGCCATATATCGGATAAGCAAATCGTTTAAAGTTGCTTTTGCTTCAGGATCGATCACATTAAACAATATGATGCTAAAGGTCGTTGAAATAGCAAGACCTATTATACTAGCTATAAAAAAAGTGGTGAACGCATCTTTATAAGAGAAAATACCTTTGATGTCTTTTCTAGTTTTTATAAGTAATAAAATACCAATTACTAAATAGAGAGCAAATGTTAGTCCGCCAATCCAGCCTGAAACAAATAATTTTAGGTCAATTGCATACATCGTTGCAGTGATTAACGCTAAAACAACGCCTAATACAATACCATAAGTAATTCCATTCTTTTTAATAACTTCATTAATCATATTTTCTATGTGTTTTAAAATTAATCCACAAATATAGCAATTCCCAATATATTCGGTGATAAAAAAGCTTTGTGAAATTAACTAAAAAAAAGTGTGTTAAAGATTTGTAGATTAAAAAAGAATTGTAAATTTGCAGACTTAAAATAATTAAAAGTTTTTAAACAAAAAGAGTATCCTTTGTTTACACCTTTTTCTAACCATGGAAAAGCTTCAAAATGAAAATGCTCTAAACAATAAATAAAAGAAAAGATGAAAAAAGGAATCCACCCAGAGAATTACAGATTAGTTGCATTTAAAGACATGTCAAATGATGACGTTTTTATCACTAAATCTACAGCAGATACAAAAGAAACAATTGAAGTTGATGGAGTTGAGTATCCAGTTGTGAAAATGGAGATTTCTAGAACATCTCACCCTTTCTATACTGGTAAATCTAAACTTATCGATACTGCAGGACGTATTGATAAATTTAAAACAAAATACGCAAAACACGCTAAATAATAATAGCTGTTTTTATTTATACAAAAGCCTTCCAATTGGAAGGCTTTTTTTTGGCTTTTTTTTAAATTGTTAGGGATTTAGAAAACAGGGGAGTTAATGTTACAAATAAAATATTTGTAACTTTGAA
Source organism: Flavobacterium sp. OHVDL-2026-0007 (assembly GCF_059882335.1). Lineage (NCBI taxonomy): Bacteria > Pseudomonadati > Bacteroidota > Flavobacteriia > Flavobacteriales > Flavobacteriaceae > Flavobacterium > Flavobacterium sp. OHVDL-2026-0007. The sequence goes on along the minus strand of NZ_CM187612.1, from coordinate 2,528,088 downwards.
ACCGATAACCAAATCAAATTTTAACAAATTGACAAATCAAATTACAATATGAATTATATTTTATTTGACGGACCTGTCCGGAATGCCTTATTACCTTTTACCTTTACTCGACCTGTTGCCGATATCTTAATCGGAATCATGACCATACGTCAAAAGTGGGAAATGCATTTAGGTTCAACCACTACTACGATCACCGAAGAATACCTTTCAGAGAAATATCCGATGGTAGAGCTTGAAGAAAACGTGATGATCAATGCTTCTTTTTTACCTAATGCTGATTTAGCGGATCTTGTTTCTGATTTAAGAAATAATCAAGCGATTTTTAAAGGGGAAGAAGTGATTGCTTTTTTTACTACTGAAAATCAAGAAGAGGTTGATTTCGATACCTATGAAATCATTCAGTATACAGGAGACTGTATAACAGTGGAGCATACTTGGGATATTTTTTCTAAGAATGATGCTGCCATCCGTGAAGATTTTAATTTCTTAACCGAAGATAGAAAATCACAACCTATTCCTAAAAGTGTCAATGTAATTGCTCCAGAGAATATCTTTATTGAGGAAGGTGCCAAACTAGAGTTTGTTACTTTAAATGCTTCAACAGGCCCCATCTATATTGGTAAAAATACCGAAATTATGGAAGGCACTTCCATTCGTGGTCCTTTTGCTTTATGTGAAAATGCATCAGTAAAAATGAATGCCAAAGTGTATGGAGCCACTACAGTAGGTGTGGGTTCTAGAATAGGAGGAGAGGTTAAAAACTCGGTGCTTTTTGCTAACTCTAATAAAGGACATGAAGGGTTTTTAGGAGATTCTGTTTTAGGAGAATGGTGTAATATTGGCGCAGATACCAATAACTCGAATCTGAAAAACAATTATGAGGAAGTGAAATTATGGAGTTATGAAACAGAAGGATTCGCTAAAACTGGACTTCAGTTTTGTGGTTTAATGATGGGAGATCATAGTAAATGTGGTATTAATACCATGTTCAATACAGGAACAGTAGTGGGGGTGAGTGCTAATATTTTTGGTTCTGGTTTTCCACGCAACTTTGTACCTAGTTTTTCTTGGGGAGGAGCGGCCGGTTTTACTACCTATGTTACTAAGAAAGCTTTTGAAACGGCTCGTTTGGTGATGGGACGACGAAACATTGATTTCGATCAAACCGAAGCGGCCATTTTGGAACACATTTTTGAAGAAACAAAAAAGTGGCGTAAAGACTAAAAAAATAAAGAGTCCGATTTGTAAAAATCGGACTCTTTATTTTTTTGATTAAGTTTGTTTATTATTTATCTATCTTTCTAAAATCTCCTTTAGAGTTAAATTTTAACTCTAAACCGTTGCTTAGTTTAACCTCATAGCCTAAAGTTTCTTTTTCTATTTTAGTTATTCTCTCTTTGGAAAAATTAGCTTTTACATAAGTAGCAATTGGTTTGGGGATAATCGAGTTGGGGATTTTACTGTTTTTTCCATCGACTTCTTTCCAGTTTCCTTTTTTGTCAAATTCTATTTCTGTGTTGTCAGCAAACTGTACTTTGTATTCTTTAGACAACAGGTCTTTGTCTTCGAGTATATAAGTAGGTTTTTTTGATCCAAAGTGGTTCTTTAAAAAAGTTTGCGCAGAGGCAGGTAAGGCAGCTTTTGTGATTACCAGTTTTTGTGCATTTGCAGAAAGTCCAAATATTAATCCTGCGATTAGGCAAGTGCCCAAGTTTAATTTTGTGCTCATAGTTTTCTGATTTTTAAATTCTTACACTAAGATAAGATAAAAAAAATATTAAATGTAGGATTAATTGTAAAACTAGATTTCAAAGTTTAGAGTTTAAAAATTAAGACCATTGGAGCCAGAATTAGAGATAAGGTTAAAAGCTTAATGAAGAAGAGATGAATTAGCTAAATAAAGAGTTTGATGATTTAAGATTGAAGTTATTTGCACCATAAAGTGTTGTTGCTTAAGGTACTTTCTTTAGCTTAAAATTAACTTTTTTGTAGGATTTTTTTTGTTCCTAATTACCCTATATTGCTTACTAAAAAAAAGTAAAATCTATGAAAGGTAAATTTTTATTGTTTGCATTATTTTTAGTTCAGGTTTCTTTTTCGCACAATAGTATCTCTGAAGAAAAAAAAGTCGAAGACTTCATTAGGGTTTGGGGATTGTTAAAGTATTATCATCCTGAAGTTAGTAAGGGAACATTTGATTTTGATCAGGAATTTATTAAAGAATTTGAAAAGCTTGAGACTATTAAGTCTCAAGAGAAATGGAATGAGGAAATAATAAGATGGATAAATGAATTTGACCTAGGAAAATCTAAATTTAAATGGGGTGAAAATCACCAGGAAACTGCTCAGCTTTTTGCCAAAAATATCGACTTTCAATGGATTGATAATGCTAATTTTGAAGGAGGGCTACAACAGCTTTTGAATAAAATTAAAAATAATGTTGCCTATAAAGATTTCTATGCTTCCAGAGATTTTTTAACGAATTCTGTGGATTTCGAAAAGGATAAAGCTTTAGAGTCTTTTAATGTAAGAGAGAAATCGCATCGTTTATTGTTTTTGGCTTCTTTTTGGAACAAAATGAATTATTGGAATGTCAATATTTATTTAACCAAAGTGCCTTGGAGTGATGTATTGGTAGGTGCAATTCCTGATTTTATACAGAATGATGCTGTGAAGTTTGAAAAAGCTAAAGAAAAGCTGTTTAGTAAATTAAATGATTCTCATGCCAATTATACCTATAGTTATACCTTAGGGACCTTGGTTAATTTTCCTGATTTTGGAGGAAGAATTGTAAATGACTCTCTTGTTGTTACTAATCTGTATGGTGAAAAAGCAGTGAAGCAAGATGTTATTGCTGTAGGGGATGTTATTTATTCAATTGAAGGGAAAAGTGTAAAAGATTACTATACTCAAAAATTTTCTGATGTCATAAGTGTATCCACTGAAAATTATTTAAAACGCGCCATAGAGAAGAGTTATCTGTTGGCATCGATTGGTGATTCTATTTCGGTATCTTTTTTGAGAAAGAGTGGGGAAGTTTGTACTAGATCCATACCATTGAAAAAGCTGAAATACTATGCTGAAAGATATACTAGGCTTAGTCCAGAGAAAGTACAGAATTGGAAGATGTTAACAGCTGATATTGGATATTTGAATTTAGATTACATTGACGAAAAGGATTTGGAACAAGCTTTTGATCAGTTTAAAAACACAAAAGGTATTGTAATTGATTTGAGGAATTATCCCCATACTATGTCCGAGGCTGATTTGACTAAGTATTTGTATCCACAGAAAAAGTTGTTTATAAAAATTCTGGGTCCTTTAATGCCATCCTATGGAAAGTACGATGTTCAGTCTAGGCTTAAAGTTTTAAAAAATCCCTTTGTTAGTGGGGAAAATAATAAGAATTATTACAAGGGGAAGGTAGTGCTTTTAGTGGATCGATCAACTGCAAGTCGTGCTGAATTTATTGGTATGGCAGTTCAGCAAGCTCCAAATTGTTACACTATGGGAGAACAAACTTTTGGTGCGGTTATGAATCGAAATCTAGTTCCTTTGACTGATAAAACCAAAATTGATTTTACTGGCATGGGAGGATTCTATCCTAATGATCAAAATGTACAAGGAAAAGGATTGCGCATTGATTATGTAATCAAAGAGACGGCTAAAAACTTCAATAAGGAATTGTATATTGAGCAAGCGGTTAAAGTAATTCAAAATTAATGGTCTAATTCTCAAATTGCCACATTTTCTAATTGCCTAATTATCTAATTAATCTATCTTTGCGCTTTCAAAAAATACTTGCTAAGAGATCTATAAATCTAAGCAGTCTAAAATCTAAAGATCTAAATGATTACAGTTAATGATATTTCAGTTCAGTTTGGTGGAACTACACTTTTTAGCGATGTTTCTTTTGCTATAAATGAAAATGATAAAATTGCCCTTATGGGTAAAAACGGTGCGGGAAAATCGACACTTTTGAAGATAATCGCTGGTCAAAGTAAACCGTCTACTGGAAGTATCTCGGCTCCAAAAGATGCTGTAGTGGCTTATTTGCCTCAGCATTTATTGACTAAAGATGGGTCTACTGTAATGGAAGAAGCTTCGAAAGCTTTTGGTGAGATCTTTCAAATGAAAGCTGAAATTGATGAAATCAACGAGCAATTAACCGTTCGTACAGATTATGAAAGTGACGCGTACATGAAATTGATCGAAAGAGTTTCAGACTTAAGCGAGAAGTATTATGCTATTGAAGAGGTAAATTACGAAGCAGAAGTGGAGAAAATTCTAGTTGGTTTAGGGTTTGATCGTGAGGATTTCTCTCGTCAAACATCTGAGTTTTCTGGAGGATGGAGAATGCGAATTGAATTGGCTAAAATTCTTTTGCAAAAACCAGATTTGATCCTACTGGATGAGCCAACGAATCACATGGATATTGAAAGTATTCAATGGTTAGAAGATTTTTTGATCAATTCAGCAAAAGCGGTAGTGGTTATTTCACACGATAGAGCCTTTGTAGATAATATTACCAATCGTACCATTGAGGTGACTATGGGAAGAATCTACGATTACAAAGCGAAGTATTCTCATTACTTAGAGTTGCGTAAAGACCGTCGTATTCACCAGCAAAAAGCATACGATGAGCAGCAGAAAATGATTGCGGACAATAGAACGTTTATTGATCGTTTTAAAGGTACCTTTTCTAAGACGGATGCCGTGCAGTCTCGTGTTAAGATGTTGGAAAAATTAGTGATCGTACAAGTAGATGAAGTGGATAATTCAGCATTGAAATTGAAATTCCCAGCAGCTGCTCGTTCAGGGCAATATCCAGTTGTAGTAAAAGAACTTTCTAAGTCGTACGGAGATCATGTTGTTTTTAAAGATGCCAATATTGTAATTGAAAGAGGAGAGAAAGTGGCTTTCGTAGGTAAAAATGGAGAAGGAAAATCGACCATGATTAAAGCCATTATGAAAGAAATTGGTATTGATGAGGGAAGTGTTGAGATAGGTCATAATTCACAAATCGGATACTTTGCTCAGAATCAAGCTTCTTTGTTGGATGAAAATGCTACAATTTTTGAAACTATTGATGCTATTGCCGTGGGTGATGTTCGTACGCAGATCAAGAATATTTTGGGGGCCTTTATGTTTCAAGGGGATGATATCACCAAGAAAGTAAAAGTGCTTTCAGGAGGAGAAAAAACGCGTTTGGCCATGATAAAATTATTATTGGAGCCTGTGAATTTATTGATTCTGGATGAGCCTTCGAATCACTTGGATATGAAAACCAAAGATATTATTAAAGATGCCTTACGTGATTTTGACGGAACTTTAATTTTGGTTTCTCACGATCGTGATTTCTTGGATGGATTAGCCACTAAGGTTTTTGAATTTGGAAACAAAAGAGTTAAAGAGCATTTTGAAGATGTGGCTGGTTTCTTAGCGCATAAGAAAATGGACTCTATGAGAGAGATCGAAAAGTAATTTTTTTTACTTTTTTGAATATATAAAAGGCACTTCATTTTGAAGTGCCTTTTTTTATGGAGTGCTGTCAAGGAGTCTAGGCTTCTTTTAGGCTTTTTTTCTTCTTGAAATACAAGGCAATATAAGCGGTAATGAAACAAACTAAGCCTATTATGATCATGTTCCAGATGGGCTTTGTGGTTTGTGAAAAAGTACCATCTTCGATAATCAGTATCCTAAAAGCTTTTAAAAAGTGAGTCAAGGGAATAACGTTGGCAATGGCTTGTACCACTTGAGGCATTTGACTTAAAGGCCAGGTAAAACCGCTTAGAATAAAACTAGGAGTGGCGATGACCATTAAAATTTCAGTGGCTTTTAGTTGGTTGGGAACCAAGATGCTCACCAGTATGCCAATGAAAGAAACCGAGAGCACAAATATGCCCGCTATAAAAGTCAGGGGAAGTAAGTTCTCATAAAAAGGAAGTCGGAACCAGAAGGTGAATGCCCAATAGATCAGCCATATACCAAAGCTCATTAGCAGGTAGGGGATAATTTTTACGGCTAATAGTTTTAGAGTAGAAGGACACCTTTTTATTAAATCCTTAAAAGTGCCACTCTCGAATTCTGAAGCAAAAGAAAGGGCAAGTCCTAATAGGAGGACTTGTTGTAAGACGGTAGCCAAAACACCGGGCCAAAGAAAATACATATAGTTGGTACTTCGATTGTATTTTTTGATAAAGGTCGTTTTGAAAGGCTCGTACTGTGATAGCAGTAGGTTTTCCGGTACACCTTGTTTTCTGAGAGTCTCGATTTGAATACCCGCTTTTAAGGTTCCAAGACAGACCTGTATGGCTGTGGAGGCATAATTGGCTGTTAGGACATTGGAGGTGTTGACAATGGTGGTGATTTCAGGATATTTTTTGGTAAGGGTCATTTTTTCAAAGCCCTTTGGAATAATAACCACGCATGCCGCTTCTTTTTCTATGGCTAGCTGAGAAAGATTATGCTGATCATACAAAATAGAAGCAATGGATAGAACTTCGTTGTCTTGAAACATCTCAATGGCTTTTGCGCTTAATTCAGTTCGGTCTTGATCGACAACCAATATGGGGAGGTCGGTTACTTTGCCTTTGCCATAGACATACCCTAATAAAACACCATAGAGTATAGGAGCACCGATAAAAAGCAATCGAAGTACTTTGTTATTCCAAAATAATTGGAATTCCTGTTTAAGCAATGAAAAGAAATTTGACATAGTTAAAGCGATAAGGTGACAGTGGTTTTGGTAATTAGATCTTTGGTTTGCTCGGGATTAGTAGGTGTTATTTTGATTTCGAATAAACTTTCCTGCATTTCATAATCGGGGTAAGCAGTGGCGATATTGCCATAGGCACCTAGATTTTTGATCGTCGAGATGGTTCCTTTAATAGTTTCTTTTTTGTAGGGAATAGAAACGGTTACTTCCTGTCCTGTTTTAAATTTGGCTAATTGGCTTTCCGCTATTGTGAAACGAAAGTATGTACTGTTAGTGAGGTAGCCATTAAACAAAGTATAACCCGGTAAGGCGAGTTCGCCAACAGCTAAAGTGATGGTTTCAATACTCATGTTTTGAGGTGCTACAATATAGCGTTCTTGGTCTGCGGTTTCTACTTCTTGTAAGGCGCCCAATGCTCGATCTTGTTGTCCTAAAGCCATGGTTTGTTGTTCGATTCGTGCGCCTTTTTTTGCATCGTCCAGTTCGGCAATAACCGCATTGTATTGGGCTTGTGCACCTTGGTATTTGGCAAAAGTTTCATCGTAGGTTTGTTGTGAGATTAAGGAATCTTTTAGCATATTGCTTAGTCGCTTGATGGATTTTTGTGCAAACTCGTATTGTTCCTTTATTCCCATTTTTTTGGCCTCCAATTGTTTGATTTGGTTTTCAGTGGCTCCTTTTACGGCCATTTTATATTGGGCTTTTGCAGATAGGAGGGCGCCTTGGGCTTGACTTTTTTTAGCCTCAACTTCGGGGATGTCTAATAGGGCAAGTGTGTCTCCTTTTTGAACCATATCCCCTTCTTTGACAAAGATTTTTAAGATCTTGCCAGGGATTTTACTGACCACTGCAATTTGTTCTTTTTCTACTTTTCCCTGAATTGCTTTTTCTTTTTTTTCTTTTTGACAGCTAGTGAAAATGAAAATGATCTGAAGTATGATAAGTGCTTTTTTCATAAAATAGAACTTTTATTTAGAGAGTTTTTTTGATAAATCCCCAGTTGCCATTAGGGTTTCAATAGCGGATAATCGTTGTTCGATTAAAGTGGTGGTTTTGCTTACGGCTGCTTTATAAGAATCATTTTCGGCTTCAAGACGTTCTGATATGTTGATCAGTCCCTCCTTGTATTGTTTTATGGCGAGATTTAAATTGTTAGTGGCTACTTTTTCTTGTTGTTGGGTAATGTCTATCTTTTGAGTGAGTACACTATAGTCAACTAGGTTCTTTTCCAATAGTAAGCTAAGTTTTTCTTTGGCATCATCAATTTGATTTTGCAGCTGTTCAATATTGATTTTGGCCTCATGCACTTTGTGGATTCTTTCGAAACCGGAGAATACTTCCCACTTCATGGCAGCGCCCACTACCCAATTATTGCTTATGGTAGCCTCATTTAATCCTAAATATAGAGCTTGGTTGAAGCCGGTCACAATTGGTGTGGTGGCATTGGCGTTGAATAAACTGGAATAGGAGACCCCTCCAAAGGCTCCTAAGGTGGGTAAATAAGTACCTTTCTCTTTCTTTAATAGGTATTCATAAGCGGTTTTAAAGGACTCCAAGGCTTTTATTTCTTGTTTGTTTTGAGTGTTTAATTTTTCATCGGTCAGTAAGTAGGGAATCAGGTCATACTCTACTTGGTTTATTTCTTCAAGGCTATATCCCGTTAGGTACTGAATTTTTTTATACACTAATTTTCGTTTTCCTTCTAGTTCAATCTTTTTAGAGGTTAATTCAAGGGAAGCTAGTTTAATTTTATCACGGTCGTAAGGAATGGCAAGTCCTTGTTCTATGGCTTTTGTAACGCGCTTGGTTTCGGTATCTAGACGTTTCTCGCTTTCTTTGATGAGACGATCTATTTCATTTAATAGGGCTAATTGATCAAAGGTGTTGATGACTTCTTTGGTAATTTGATCTTTCTCGGGCTGTTTTAAAAAGGTCGTTCCTTTTGTTTTTTCCTGTATGGCTTTGGCTCCGTTGGGGATTTGCATGCCGCTAAATAAGACGGTTTTGGCCATTAGACCTGCGTTAAAAATATTGCCGTAATTTTTGAAGGTCGTTTTTCCATCAAATAGTGGGTAATTCACAATCGGTATAGTGGCTGTAGGAAGATCTACGGTGAGTTTATTGTCAAAGTACGAGTAGAGGGCAGTGGCTTCCACGGTAGGGATGTATTTGTTCCAAACCCCTTTTTCTTGAAGATTCAATTTCTCGATATCCAGCTCCTTGTTTTTTAGTGAGCTGCTTTTTTCTATAGCTTTACCAATGGCAGCTTCAAGGGTGGAGGATACGGTTATCTGAGAATATCCGCTGGTGAACCATAAGAGGAAAAAGAAAAGGTGTAAATGTTTTCTCATTGCAGTTTTGTTGTTTCTATTAAGGGATACATCACAAATAAACTTTGTAGGACATTACATCTTAAGCGGGCTACGTAATAATGAGGTTGTTGGTAAAGTTAGTGTATTAGTCTTACAGTATTTGTTTTGTGATAACGTAAATATAGGGAATAAATAAAAGACTGTTGCTTGTTTTTCGTTGAAATACAGAAAGTTAGGTACTGCCGTTAAACTTTATTTGTTTTTTTATATCTTAGTATCATGTTTATGAATAAACGATGTGTTATTATGAAAAAAAGAATCTTGTTTTTAGCTATAGTGATGACCACTTTGTACGGTTTTCCTGTGTTTTCTCAAACGGATAATGAACCTGTAGCCTTAGGCTTGCCAGGAGATAATCTTAATTTATATGCCGTATTGGATATTTTTCAAAAATCTAAAACTTTGGAAGATTTTGAAAAAGTATTAAATGATGCCGATAGTAAGATTAATAATTTGGATTTAAATAATGATGGAGAAATAGATTATATAGATATAGATAGTCAAAAAGATGGTAATACTCATTTTATTGTGCTTCAAGTTGATGTGAGTAGTACAGAGACGCAGGATGTAGCAGTTATTGAGGTAGGTAAAGACAAAAAAAATAATGTACATGTTCAGATTATTGGGGATGAAGATTTATACGGTAAAAATTATATTGTAGAGCCTTCTGATTCGGTTTCGGGAACACCTAATCCGGGTTATACTGGAGGGGGTACCGTAATTGTCAATAATAATACAACCAATAACTATAATACGGGTTATGATCAAAATTATGTAAGTGCAAGTGTAAGTGTTTGGCCAGTAGTGCTGTATTTATTTTCGCCTGTTTATGTCGTATATCGCTCTCCTTGGCATTGGGGCTATTACCCTCCTTACTGGAGACCTTGGCGTCCTGTTTACTACCATGATTATTGGGGTTATCACGGGCATTATTATAATAATAGATATTATAGAAGATCTTCTTCTATACGTTATCCTAGGTATTATAATACATATTCTACTAGAAGAAATAGCTCTGCTACGGTTAGGGTTAATCGCGATAACGGACGCTATAACAAGGTATACAACGGTAGGGATTATAAAAGACCAGCACCGGTAACAGCAACAAGACCAACTAGGCCGTCTACCACAAGACCAGGAACCCGTCCAACAAGTCCGTCAACTCGACCAGGAACAACAAGACCTGGAGGAACTACACGTCCTGTAACGCGTCCCACAGATCCGACCACCAGACCGGGAGGAACTACACGTCCAGTAACACGTCCTACAGATCCAACTACTAGACCTGGAGGGACTACGCGTCCAACCACTCCAGCTACCCGCCCTGCTGTAACGCGTCCAACCACTCCGGCTACCCGCCCTGCTGTAACTCGTCCAACTACTCCAGCTACCCGTCCCGCTGCTCCCGTTACAAGACCGGCTACAACTCGTCCAGCAGCAAGACCAGCTACCCCAAGACCAGAAGCAAGAGGTAGAGGTTAAGTATGGGTTTTTGAACGCGGCCTTATACAGGCTTAATTTTTTTATTTTAGAAGTTTATGAGGAAATTAAGTCTTAATGCAATGGCGTTTTTGTTTTTATGGGTACCTTTTTTTTTAAAGGCCCAAACAACAGTTGATACCATTAATGCGGTAGCGAAACAAAAGGAAACGGAAGTTGCATATCCAAATTTTCAATTTAAAGGACTTTTTCAGGCACGGTTTTTAGGAAGCTTTGCGGATCAAGTTGATGTATTAGGCGTGCATCATTCCTCGGGTGAAGTGACTCAGACTTCTTTTGATGTGAGAAGGATGCGCGTTGGACTTAATACGAAACTAAGTAAAGAGACTGAAGTGGTTATTTTGGTTAACCTGGCGGATTTTAAATCAGACCCTAAGAATAAAGTCCTTGAAAACGCCTATGCGAAATATACCTTTAATAAATATCTAGCGGTTACCGGTGGACAATTTCGTCCTGCTTTTGGTATTGAAGAATTGATTCCTGCTGATGTTATTAAGTCATTTGATTTCTCTAATCAATATTATGAATTTGGAAAAAATGGTTGGACCAGTTTTCAAATTGGTGCTTCTGTGACTGGATCCGTTGATATTGGAAGATTGCCTTTAGGTTATGCTTTCTCTGTTTTAAATGGTAATGGGAGAAATATAGATAAGGATAAAGACAATGGGAAGTTATATGCTACTAGATGGGTTTTAGGATTGTCAAAAGAGCATAAAATCAATTTAGGGCTCAATGGAGGGCTGGGCAAAGTTTTTAATCAAGATGTTTTTGCTTTAGGTATTGATGTTACAGGGGATTTTAAAGTATCCGAGCAGCTTAGTTTTGATCTTCAAGTGGAATACAAGCAAGGGACCAATCATAATTTGTATTTTTCTTTGCCTGTGGAAGCAAGAACCCCAAATGTTGTTGATTATCAAATGAGGGGTTATTACATTATGCCTAATTTAAGGTATATGGTCAATTATAAAAAATTAACTTCTTTTGAATTATCCTGCCGTTATGAATCTTTTGATCATAGTTATAAGGTGGACTCCAATGTGAGGCAAACCTATACACCAATGGCCAGTTTTGAATTTGGAAAAGCCTATACAGGTCGTATCTCATTAGGATTTGAGATTGATCGCTACGATAGGAGTATTCCCGATTCATCAAATTATGATGATAATTTATTCCTTATTCAGTTTCAGTGTAGGCTGTAGTTTCTTTTTTTGTTTTATGTAAGAAGAGAATAATCGATCGCTTTGATGGATTTCAGTGCTGTAAAAGGATTTAAATTCTAATTCCAGGAGGAAGTAGTTCCTTGTATTCTGGATTCTTTTTGATAAATAAAGCAATTCTCGGGGAGATGGGCATTAATTTGAATTTTCTTTCCAGAATGATTTCCATGATATTTTTAAGTAATACATCAATTAAAGCGTCGTTTTGAAAAGCATCTGGCGTGTTGATTTTGGTTAGAAAAATTTTCTTTTCTTGAAAGGAGTATTCAATAGAAAGTAGTCCTTCAGGGGCCATGGTTTCAAATTGTCTTGCAAAAGTATTGTCTTTGATTTCCATAGTTGCGATAGGTTCCATAAGTAAGCGTGTTTTGGGTTTGATTTAATGTAATAGAAAAGGATAGCAAAAGGGTTTGCTCTATATGAAATGTCATAACAGATTACGAAATGTCTATCGCTTCACTACAAAGGTAATCATTTGATTTTCAATAATAAGTTAATTTTTCAAGAGGGAATTAGAATAAGCGAATAGCTTGTTTTGTGTGTTTTTGATATTTGTTTAAGATAAGGTATGAGATTTGCTGTAGATATTAGTAAAAAAAGTAAATTTAGACTTGAAATTAGAAGTTGTAATTCATAATCCCTTTTCAAAGAATGACGAGAATTCCTGTTTATTTTATGCCTGGTTTGGCCGCGAGTTCAACCATTTTCGAGAGAATCAAATTAGATGAGTCTATTTTTGAAGTGGTTTTGTTGGAATGGGAAATTCCATTAGCCAAGGAGTTGTTGTCTGATTATGCCCTTCGAATGACCCAAAAGATTAAACATCAGAATCCGATTTTGATTGGTGTTTCTTTTGGTGGAATTTTGGTTCAGGAAATGGCAAGACATATCCAAGCCCGAAAAGTGGTTATTATTTCGAGTGTTAGAAGTAATGTTGAATTCCCTAGAAGAATGAAGATTGGTAAGACAACAAAGGCTTACAAGCTCATTCCGATGAAGCTTATTTTGAGTGTGGAGAATCTGGCGAAGTTTTCATTTGGAGAAAAAATAAACAAACGTATTCGCTTGTATGAGAAATACCTGGCCATGCGTGACATTCGCTATCTGCAATGGGCTGTTGAAGCAGTGATTTTGTGGGATAGGGTAGAGGTCGATGAAAAGGTGATTCATGTTCATGGAGATCAGGATGAGGTTTTTCCTATAAAGTATATCAAGAACTGTATTGTAGTAAAAGGAGGGACTCATATTATGATTCTCAATAAATACAAATGGCTCAATGAGAATTTGCCTTCAATACTATTAGAAGACTAGGATGGGCAGAAAGCTTAGTTGGAAAAGCAAACGAGTGGACAATGGCAAAAAAAAATCCCAAACTCATTTGAATTTGGGATTTTAAATATTGAATGTAAGAAAAAATTTAGATTTTCTTCATTTGCTCTTTCATCATGCTGATTTGATCTTTTAGCATACCTTGTTTGTCTAATTTCTTAGCTTCGCTCAATAAATTGGTCGCTTCAAGTTTTCTTCTGCGTGACATTGCCACTCCAGCAAGGTTTAATTTAGCTACTGCTAAGTCCATATCCATAGACAGACCTAATTCAATCGCTTTTTTGAAATGTTTCTCTGCTTGATTGATATTTGTTTGTGATAACATGATACCGTGTAAATAATTGAAGTATCCTTGTTGTTTCTTTACTAGAGCCGTTTCGGGATTTTTGATGTATGCTAGCCATTTTTTAGCGCCTTCGAAGTCTTGTTTTCTTAATTTTAAGAACGCTAACAGGATAAATTCATTTTTAAAGTAAAGAAAAATAGGAATTGCAGTTAATAAGATAAGAAAAATACCATTCCCAATATTACTCTCTGTAAATTGCCAAACGCCTGCGACTACGAGAAGTCCGGCTAAAATAAGTTTAATATTTTTGTGAAACATAATAGGTTTAAATTTGTAAATGCAAAGATAGTAAAAGGAATTAAAAATATTTTTATAAAACTGCTTGCGAGAAAAAAAAGTCTTTGTATATTTGCACTCGGTTTGAGAATAACGTTATTCCAAAACAAAAACAGATATTAGATACCATTTTAAAGATACAAAGCAATGAGCAAAAGAACATTTCAACCATCGAAAAGAAAAAGAAGAAATAAGCACGGATTTATGGACAGAATGGCTTCTGCGAATGGAAGAAAAGTTCTAGCGCGTAGAAGAGCTAAAGGAAGACATAAATTAACTGTTTCTAGCGAACCTAGACACAAAAAATAATGTTTGTATAAACATAAATAAGGCGTTACTTTTTTTAGTATCGCCTTTTTTTATACCTTGTCATTAAAATCTTGCCAACATTCTAGTTTAGAATCAACTACGGATGTTTTTTTTACGAATACCATATAATAACTACACAATACAAATAAAATGCCAAAAGACACATCAATAAAATCCGTTTTAATAATAGGTTCAGGACCTATTGTTATTGGTCAAGCTTGCGAATTTGATTATGCAGGTTCTCAATCTGCACGTTCTATCCGTGAAGAAGGAATTGAAGTTATCTTGATAAACTCCAATCCAGCGACTATTATGACCGACCCAACTATGGCCGATCATGTATATTTGAAACCTTTAACTACAAAATCGATTATTGAAATTCTGAAAGAACATCCACAAATCGACGCTGTTTTACCTACAATGGGTGGACAAACGGCTTTGAATTTATGTTTGGAAGCGGATGAAAAAGGAATTTGGCAGGATTTTGGAGTAAAATTAATTGGTGTTGATGTAAATGCTATTAATATTACCGAAGATAGAGAGCAGTTTAAACAGCTTTTAGAAAAAATTAATGTACCAACTGCACCTGCTAAAACAGCTACTTCCTATTTAGAAGGAAAAGAGATTGCACAGGAGTTTGGTTTTCCACTTGTAATTCGTCCTTCGTTTACCCTTGGAGGAACTGGAGCGGCAATTGTGTACAAAAAAGAAGATTTTGATGAACTGTTAACGCGCGGTCTTGAAGCTTCTCCAATACATGAAGTTTTAATTGATAAAGCTTTGATGGGTTGGAAAGAATACGAATTGGAGCTTTTGAGAGATAAAAATGATAACGTTGTTATTATTTGTTCGATCGAAAACATGGATCCAATGGGAATTCATACAGGAGATTCGATTACGGTTGCACCAGCGATGACCTTATCAGATACTACTTTCCAAAAATTACGTGATTACGCGATCTTGATGATGCGTAGTATCGGAAATTTTGCTGGAGGTTGTAACGTTCAATTTGCGGTTTCTCCAGATGAAAAAGAAGATATCGTAGCCATTGAGATTAACCCTCGTGTTTCTCGTTCATCGGCTTTAGCTTCAAAAGCAACGGGTTACCCAATTGCTAAAATTGCTTCTAAATTAGCTTTAGGATACAATTTAGATGAATTGCAAAATCAAATTACAAAATCAACTTCGGCTCTTTTTGAACCAACTTTGGATTATGTAATTGTAAAAATACCACGTTGGAACTTTGATAAGTTCGAAGGTGCTGATAGAACTTTAGGTTTACAAATGAAGTCTGTAGGTGAGGTAATGGGAATTGGACGTTCGTTCCAAGAAGCTTTACACAAAGCGACTCAGTCTTTAGAGATTAAACGTAACGGTTTAGGTGCTGACGGAAAAGGATATAAAAACTACGAGCAAATTATCGAGAAGCTAACTTTTGCAAGTTGGGATCGTGTTTTTGTTATTTATGATGCGATTGCGATGGGAATTCCATTAAGCCGTATTCATGAAATCACAAAAATTGATATGTGGTTCTTGAAACAATACGAAGAACTGTATACATTAGAGAAAGAAATTTCTAACTATAAAATTACAGACCTTCCAAAGGAGTTGTTGCTTGAAGCCAAACAAAAAGGTTTTGCCGACAGACAGATCGCTCATATGCTGAATTGTTTAGAGAGTGAAGTGCATGCTTTGCGTATGGATAAGAATATTAACCGTGTGTTTAAATTGGTTGATACTTGTGCGGCGGAATTTAAAGCAAAAACACCTTACTACTACTCTACTTTCGAAGCGGAAATTGAAAAAGCAAATGGCGAGCGTTATGTTGATAACGAAAGCATTGTTACCGACAAAAAGAAAGTGATTGTTTTAGGTTCTGGACCAAACAGAATTGGACAAGGAATCGAGTTTGATTATTCTTGTGTGCATGGAGTTTTAGCGGCAAAAGAGTGTGGATACGAAACGATCATGATTAACTGTAATCCTGAAACGGTTTCAACTGACTTTGATACAGCAGATAAATTATACTTTGAGCCAGTTTTCTGGGAGCATATTTACGATATCATTCAGCATGAAAAACCAGAAGGTGTTATCGTTCAGTTAGGTGGACAAACAGCTTTGAAGTTAGCGGAAAAACTGTCTAAATACGGAGTGAAAATCATTGGAACTAGTTTTGATGCACTTGATTTAGCAGAAGACAGAGGAAGATTCTCTGATTTATTGACAGAATTGAATATTCCTTTCCCACAATTCGGAATTGCTGAAACAGCAGATGAAGCTTCTGCACTTGCAGATACTTTGGATTTTCCTTTATTGATTCGTCCTTCTTATGTATTAGGAGGTCAAGGAATGAAAATTGTAATCAATAAAAAAGAATTGGAAGAGCACGTAATCAATTTATTGAAAACGATTCCAGGTAATAAATTGCTTTTAGATCATTATTTAGCTGGAGCAATAGAAGCGGAAGCGGATGCTATTTGTGATGCTGATGGTAATGTTTACATCATCGGAATTATGGAGCATATCGAACCTTGTGGAGTACACTCTGGAGATAGTAATGCTACTTTGCCTCCTTTTAACTTAGGAGAATTTGTAATGCAACAGATCAAAGATCACACGGTAAAAATTGCTAAAGCTTTAAAAACGGTTGGTTTGATCAACATTCAGTTTGCCATAAAAGACGATACAGTTTATATTATCGAGGCTAATCCTAGAGCATCTAGAACAGTACCGTTTATTGCAAAAGCATACGGAGAACCTTATGTGAACTACGCTACTAAAGTAATGTTAGGACATAGTAAAGTAACTGATTTTGATTTTAATCCTCAATTAAAAGGATTTGCCATCAAACAACCCGTTTTCTCTTTCAGTAAGTTCCACAATGTCAATAAAGCATTAGGACCAGAAATGAAATCTACAGGAGAAAGTATCTTGTTCATTGATGACTTAAAAGACGATCAATTCTATGAATTGTACTCTAGAAGAAAAATGTATTTGAGTAAATAAAACTCAGATTCGATTATAGTAAAAACTCCAAAAGAAATTTTCTTTTGGAGTTTTTTTTTGCGTTTAGTTTAATTTTAGATCGGAGGTATTGTTTTGAAATGAACCGATTGTATTTGGTTTTTGATTTAGAGGTACTTCGAAAAAATACCGGAATCTAAAGCAGTCCAATAACAACATTTTTGACCACTGGCTTTTAAAGCGCTATTGGCCCAAGTGTTGCAAGTACGAAACACACTGTAACTTCCGTTGGCCTCATAAAAAGCGTCTGTCTTGCCGTAATTTTCATTGGTTATGATGTTTATGAAGTTCCCTTGGGTGTCTTTTTGAAAGCTTTCGCTAATGAATTTTATTAAACGAGCATATTGCGCTCTACTAATCATTATTTTTTTGCAATCCTTACCTTCTCTTAGGTTTTTGTAATAGGTGGTGTGAATAGCTGTAGTGCTTAAACCAGTTACAGCTCTTAGGGCCACTGATGCTTTTATATCAGACCACTGTGGAGTTTCTAAATAAAAACCTTTGTCGCCCCAGCCCATCGCTACATAGCGGTAGGTAGAATCAGCTGCTTTAGTATCTTTGAATGGGACCTGTTTGCTCCAATCTATTTGATCGTTTTTTGTGGGCATAACAATGTCGGTGTGCACACCATTGGTCAAAATATAAATTCCGACTTCGGGTTTTGTATGGGCTTCTTGTTCTATGGTTATCTTAGAGAGTGAAAAAGCAACTATGGCATAAAGAAATATAGAACCAAAAAGGACTAGGAATATTTTAAGGGTGAGTTTTAATGCTTTTTTCAATGCGTATTGTTTTTGGATTGTTGTGATTTGTTAAGTAGTATGTTTTGAATTTGCAGCAGTTGTTTTTATTGGCTGTAAATATAATTAAATTCAATTCTTATCAATGTTGATGTGAGTGAATATTAGGGTAGTCTAATCTTTGGCTATTTGGAGGTTAAAGAGGAGGGATTAATGTGGTGTGTATTAGTATTTAGTTCTCATGATCTCCATGAAATCGTAAAGGCCTTTTTGTGCAGCCTCTGTGGCGCAATTCATTAAAATGATGTAGGCAGTTTTTTTGTTTTTATCAATTAACGTATAACTGAAAAAGGTACCATCGGATCCAGTATGTTCAGATGTTTGTACTTTGTCAGAGTTTGTATTTGCCCACCCTATTGCATATTCGGGTTTTCCATAGTGTAGAAAGCGATATGTTTCGGGTGTAAGATAATGATCAATTCTTAACAAACCATTTAAGTTCATCTGAACAAATTTTGCATAGTCCGCTATCGGCATACTAATGTCTCCTGCTGGCTCAGCTAGAAATAGATGGTAAGGGTTTGTTGGAGGCACCGCTACTAAATTTTTATTTTCAATCCAATGTCCCCACGGCTGATTTAACTCGTATCGATTCGGCCAACTCAATTTGTATTTTAGTTTTAATTTTTTTGATAAAAGTTCATCTACTAATAGTTCCCAAGTTTTTCCGGTTGCTTTTTCTAACATTAGAGCCGCAATGCTGTAACCTGCATTAGAGTAATGGTAAGCTTCGGTGTTATTTATGGATTCGTTTTTTAAAACATATTCGCAAAATTGCCTTCTTTTTTCAGGTGCTGATCCTTTGAAGTTGGGTAGTTTTTGATATTTCTCGCCACTAGTATATGCTGGAATATGGGCTCTGTGTGATAATAAATCTTCCAAAGTAATATTGATAAAATCTTTATTGGCGGTTTTTTTCCATTTGGGAAATAAATTGAAAAATGAAGTATTCCAGTTTAGCTTTTTTTGTTCTACAAGAGTAGCAGCTATAAAGCCAGTAATTGCTTTTGTGTTTGATCCTAAATGAAAGTAATCTGTATTTTGTGCTTTATCAATCTTTTTTTTAGAATTGATTTTATGGAATCCTAAAACCTGCGATTCAAGAATGATGTCTTTCGATACAATAGCGTATGCTATTTCAGGAATACTATGTTTAATCCTGATGCTATCGGCTATTTTTATTAAGTTTTGAGATTTCGAAATGAGGGAGAAAAATAAAAAAGTAAATATGAAAAATTTTTGAGACATCGGTTTTTTGTTTCTCAAATATAGCGAAATATCTTATTTTTTCTTTTTTGTAGATTAAAAAGGTTGGGCATAAAAAAAAGCTCTAATTAAAGAGCTTCTTTCGTTGTAAAGTAAGTAAGATGTTTGTTATTGTTTCATCAATTGTTGCAAAGGTTTCAATTGTTCCATGTCTATTTTTGATTCTTTTAAAATAGACATAAGGGTCATGATGTTATTCGGATTCATGTTCTCTCCTAAAACACGAACAACGGCAAATCCATTTTCTTTTCGATTAGCAAAAATGATAAACTCTTTGATGTTGTCGTCAGATCCGACATAACTGATGGAAGCTCCTTCTTTACCTGAACCAAACTTCATTAATTGCTGGTATTTCGGATCTTTTAAAATCGCGGTAACTTTAGCTCTTTCCGTTTCAAATTGTGCTTTGTTTTGATTGTTTGCTTTAAAGGCAAGAATATTCATTTTGTCGAATGAGTGTAAAGCTTCGGTTTGTACTGCCGTCAATTTAGTCTTCTCTAAGTTTAAAATACTTGGAGAAAGATCCAGTGCAATGAAATCTTTATTCTCTGTGTTCTCTACAAAATATTTTTGCAAGGAAGGTTCCGAATTACAACTTGTAAAAGTAAGTAATAGGAAAAGGGCTGAGGTAAGAATGCTTGCTTTCATGTTTGTTGGGTTATTTTTTACCTTTAGATGCTTTTTTCAGATCAGCACCGCCAGGAAGTTGCATCTTGTCGGTAAGGATTGATATTTCGTTCAAATCAAAATTACCAGTTAGTGATAACAAAACCGATTCTTGGTTTTTAGCACCGTCAATAAACATCAGGAGTTCTCTTACTTGTGAGTCCGTAGCGCCTGATTTTACTAATATTTTTACATTTCTCCCACTGTCGCTTACACGCATTAGTTCTTCTAAACCGGCTGTTTTGATGTATTTGTCAGCAGACGCTTTCATATCGGCTTCGATTTTAGGGTTCTTAGTGGTAAACACTTTTAAATAGTCCAATTTTTTAATCAGATTGATGTATTGTTGGGTCTCCTTGTCAGTGGCGTCAACTTTTACTTTGCTCATTAAATCGAACATTTTTTTGTTTACAATTACAGAGGTTACATCGTCTTGACCATCAAATTTGTCAAAGGCGCCTTGTGCGTAAAAAGCATGAGTAACGAATGCGAAAACGAGTGTTATGATGAAGTTTTTCATTTTTGTTTTAATTTATTATTGTTTGAAAATTTTGTTTTTTGATTGTTCGTATGTTTTAATGTATTGGACACTTCCGATGCCTACATTAACATTGTTTGATAACAGTGCTAAGGCTTTTTGCGTTGCAGCAAGGGCTTCTTCGGGATTGTCATAGGTGCCTAATTCAGATTGCGTCGCCACCGCAGTAGTGTTTGGTTGGCTCACATAAAAATAGGTCCCAACTCCTAGTAAAACAACAAAAGAAGCGGCAATTGATAACCACGCTACATTACGTTTCTTAGTTTGTAGTGGAATTTCTTGCGTTGATTTTTGCTCTTTTACCTGTGAGAAATAGCCGAAAAGTGGCTGGTATTGCTCCAAATGCTGCGCAACATGTGGAGAAGAGAAGTAGTCTTTCAATTCCTTTTCTTCAGCAATAGTGGTTTCTCCCTCAAAGTATTTTTCTAGTATTTCTTCTATTCTATTTAATTCCATAACGGTGCGTATTAAGCATTGATTCTCGTATTTTTTTTCTTGCTCTCGAAAGCGCTACTCGAATAGCGGTTTCATTCATGTTGACAATTTTTGCAATTTCATCAAACTCATATTGTTCAACATCGCGTAATTGAATTAGTATTTGTAATTGCTCAGGCAACCCACGGATAATTTTTTCCACCCATTGTAAGCTATCGATATCTTCCAATTTTTTATCTAACTGCGGTTCACGATCTGTAAAATTATTATGTACAATTTTAAGATTTCCTGCTCTTTTCGATTTTAATTGATCCAGACAATAATTTTTGGTCATGGTCATCGCTAGTGCCTCTACACTACTATAGGCTTCCAAGTTTTCTTTTTTATTCCATAACTTGACCATTACTTCCTGAGTTGCATCTTCAGCCTCTTCAGTACTAGTGAGTAATCGTTTTGCCAGACGAAAAACTTTGTCCTTAAAAGGGTTTGTTAACTCTATAAACAGATTCTGATTCATAAAATCGGTTGGTTATTCGTTAGCTTATATAGTCTAGACGAGATAGTATTTCATTTGTTACATCAAGTATCCTTTTTTGTAATAAAAAAAAATACGTTAATTTAGTATTGTTAAAACTAAAGATACTATTTTTACGTTAGTACTACATAGATACCCCTATATGAAAACAATATTAAAGAGTGTACTCTTATTATTTTTACTTGCTTTCTCTTTGCAATCTTGTGAGGATCAGGATGATGTTGCTTATCCGGTAAGTTTGCAGGTAAATGATTTTGTCTGGAAGGGATTGAATCAATTTTATTTATGGCAAGCGGATGTACCTAATTTAGCCGATGATCGCTTTAGCAGTCAGGAAGAATTGAATTCTTTTTTAAGAGGTTATTCCACACCAGAAGATTTATTTCAAAACCTATTGAATAAACCGATCAGTAAATTTCCAAAGGGACAAGCCATTGATCGTTTTAGTTGGATAGTGGATGATTATAGTGTATTAGAAGGAGAACTTCAAGGAAGTACTAAAAATGATGGGGTTGATTTTAAATTGAGTTATAAACCTGGAAGCACTACAGAATTGGTGGGTTATGTGCGTTATATTATTCCCAATTCAGATGCGTCAACTAAAGATATTAAAAGAGGAGATCTTTTTACCGGGGTAAACGGTACGCCATTGACGGTATCCAACTATCAAGGGCTTTTGGCAGCAGATAGTTATAGTTTAAACATGGCTGTTTATAATGGGACTTCGATCGAATCTAATGGAAAAACGGTTTCTTTAGTGAAAACAACTTTAGAGGAAAATCCTATTTTAATTAATACGGTAATTTCTACGGGAGGTCATAAAATTGGCTATTTGATGTATAACGGATTTTATGCCAACTATGATACGCAACTAAATGCAGCATTTCTTCAATTGCAAGGGCAAGGGATTACGGATTTAGTATTAGATCTTAGATACAACGGAGGGGGTTCGATACAGTCCTCAACTCGTTTAGCTAGTATGATTACTGGACAGTTCACAGGAGAAATCTTTGCTAAAGAAAAATGGAATGATAAAATCAATGCTTTTTATGAGAGTGAAGATGCAGAAGCATTAAATAATAGGTTTGTAGATAAATTGAACGGTGCTGCGATCAACAGTCTAAAATTGTCTAAAGTATATATTATTACCACTAGCGGTACGGCTTCCGCGAGTGAATTAGTCATCAATGGTTTAGCGCCCTATATCACCGTGGTTCAAATTGGTGAGACTACTGTTGGTAAAAATGTGGGTTCTGTTACTTTATATGATTCTCCTACTTTTGGAAAAAAAGGAAGAAATCCAAATCATAAATATGCGATGCAACCACTAGTTTTGAAAATCGTAAATTCGGCCGGTTTTGGTGAGTATACTGATGGTTTAAAACCAACTTACGAGCAAGCAGAAAAAGTGAGTAATATGGGGGTTTTAGGAGATCAGTTGGAGCCCTTGTTGAGTCTGACTATTTCCAAAATCACAGGTGCCACGGCTAAACAAGTACAGGTAGATAAAGGAGTGGCATTAAAGGCTTTTACAGATTCAAAAGCCATGGGTGGTATCAGAAATCAAATGTATATTGAAGAGGCTCCTGAAGGACTTTTAAAAGCATTAAAATAAGATAAAAAAAGGGGCTTTCAATGAAAGCCCCTTTTTAGGTAAAAATCCAAAAACGTATTCTAGTTGTTATTAGAGTAAAAACCATTTGGTCCTTTGCCAACGGTTAATGTTTTTAGTAATGTTCCAGTTGATGAATATACTGTAACAGTTCCGTCTGCAGTAAAGCCATTAGCATCTGCAGAGTATATTTTACCATCTATTACACCAAAGCCATAGAAAGTAGACCAGCTGCTGTCTTTAACTGAAAGCAAAGCTTTGTCAGAAAAAGTAGTGGCATTTAAATCAATTGCATACACTTCAGTTGCTTGTGTGTAGTAGATTTTGTCTCCATCAATATCCATGTTTATCGCTTTTTTTACAGCCGTTGATCCTATAGAGGTTGCTGTGTCAGTAGTGGTGTTGATTTTAGAAATAGCGCTTTTAGTATCGGTTCCAGATAATACATAAACGAAACCATTTTTTGCTTCAATAGAGTTGATCCCATTTTCAAGTGTGATGGTTTTAGTAACCGTGTTGGTTGCAGGATCGATTACCGTAACGGTACTTCCACTTCCGTAAGCTGCGTTGGCTACATAAAGTTTTCCATTAGCCGTTACAATTTTTTCAGATGTTTTATTTACCGCGATGGTGGCTATGTAAGCATAAGTTTTAGTGTCGTAAACCGTTACGGCCTTAGAAACAGCATTAGTTACATACAATTTGTCATTTAAAACGACACTGTAGCGTGGGTTTTTAAGGTTTTCAGTGATGGTACCAAGGCTTTTTAAAGTGTAACGATTTACTACTTCTACTTCGTTGGAAGCGTTCACAACGATAAATGCTTTGTCATCACTGAAACTCATTGACTGTGCTACATCACCTAGTACAGCTGGTGTGTTTACAACACTGAAAATATCATTTTGAAAAGTAACCAAATCATTTGAAAGATAAGATACAGAAGCGTTAGGTGTTCCAAAATTTCCTTCATTTAAAATAAATACACCATTGTCATAGGCTCCTAATGGAACGTCGTTTTTGCTATCATCATCGTTGCTACAAGAGGTGAACAAAAATGCAGCAGCAATAAGTCCTAAATAAAGATTTTTTAATTTCATGTTTTAATAGTTAAGGTTTAAGTAAAGAGTTAAGTTTCGCCCAGGCATATAACGACTAGGGAGCGCTTCATATTTTTCGTTCCAAAGATTGGCTACTTTTACGCCTACTTTGAAGGTGTTTTTTTTGCTGAAATTATAGTCCACCCCTATATTGGAAACATTGTAGGCATCGAGTATGTCTTTTGGATTATTGTCCGATGTGGTAAAAATTTCTCCCGTAAACATTACCTGATAATAGGTAGACAGTTTTTTGTATTGATGAGATAATGAACCAGTGAGTTTGTGATACGGCACATAGAACAGCTGTTTGTTGGTTTGATCATCCAATGAGACTGTGTAGGCATAAGTTCCACTAAAATCAAAAGTGTGTTTGTGGAATGATTTTTTCCAACCCAAAAGGGCTTCGGCGCCATAAATCGTTACTTTGTCTGTGTTCACAGGAGACCAGTTACCGGAGTTATTAGGTAACCAGCGAATCATGTCTTTGATTTTCATTCCGTAGGCTGTAACGGTAAGTCTAAAATCTTTATAGTTAAATTCGTTTCCGATTTCCCCTTGGAAGGAACTCTCAGGTTTTAAGTTGGGATTTCCGCTTCCTATCCAGTACAAATCGTTAAATGTAGGTACTCTGTAATTGCGCGAGAAATTGAATTTGAGCTGATAGAAATCTGAAAAATTGTATCGAGAGCCAACAGAAAAGAGAACAGGGCTTTTATACACATCTGAAACTTCTTTGCGAGCACTGAGTTCGTAATTCCATTTTGTGGTCAGGTTGTGTTTCCATAGAAGACTTGCGCCACCTACTTGACGATTGCTGCTGCCAATGCCATCGCCAATCCCATCATTTTTAGTGTAATCTAAAATAGTGCTGATTTTCATGGTTGAGGAGATGGTGTAATCAAGATCATACTTTCCGATAAAGCTTTTTACGCCACCAGAAGTAAAGCCCTCAAGATCGATGTCTTCAAAATAATTGTAGTGTTCGGAGATATAAGCCAGTCTTAAATTAGACTCGAACTTGCTAAAGGAACTACTCCAACTTAATAAATTTCTAGTATTATAGTCTTGGTATTTGGTTTTGGTTGCATTGGGTGATGTTAGTGAAAAGTGACGTTCACCATCGTAGATTTCGCTATAAAATTTAAGCGTGTTTTTACTGTTTAATTTATAGCCAATAGCGACATCGAGTGTATTGTTGTGGTATTGTCCATTTTTGTTGCGTGCCTGCTGACCTACAAATTTAAAGTCATTATCGGAGCTGTTTCTAGTAAAGCTAGCGTCAAAACTCCACTTTTTTGTAGCGGCCGTAATACCATAAAGGACGCTTAGGGTATTGAAATCACCATAATAGATCTGAAAATCGTTTTTAAAAGTATTGCTGAATTTCAAATCATTATTCAAATGGATGGTTCCGCCAATGGCTCCGCTTCCGTAAACAACACTTCCGCCGCCGGCTTTTACATCAATGGACGTAAAGCCTCTAGTGGAAATCGTATTAAAATCAGTTTGTCCTAAAAGTTGAGAGTTGATGTTGATCCCATTCCATACCACTACAGTTTGTTGTGAGGTAGTTCCTCTAAAAGAAGGTGATGAAGTCATTCCCAGACCATTTTCTTTAAAATAGATTACGGTATTGTAATTTAAAAGAGAGGTTAGCGAAGACTGGTTTTTGTTCAGGATCGAATCGTTTAAACGTTGTATCGATTGTGTATTGGAGAAATTTTTAAGATTGTTGTCCGAGACTATAACTTCCTTAAGTTTAGTAATAGAATCATTTTGTGCGCCAATAATTTGGCACAACAACAGTAGGCAGAAAGCAAAGCGTTTTTTTAAAGTCATAATTTCTACACTCTTTTTCCCGAGAGCTCGATATTGGTTATAAAGGCAGGTCTCCTGGCTTGCGTTTTGTTGTTTACCTTCCCACTCGACAAGGCGAGCAGTGGTTTTGTAGTTAACAACAAACATTCTTTTCAGAACTAAGCTTACAGTTGCGGGTACAGCTCAAGATTGTGATGATCCCCATTGAAGTGGATAACGGTACTTGATTCCCTTTTAATGCATTTTTTAATAAAAACGCAACCTTAATTTTTTTGCAAAGATAAAGTTAAAATTATGGAATTATCAAATTTGTTCTATCTTTTTGCGAAAATTGTAAACAAAACTACGCTTAGAGGGCTATTCTAAAGACTTGACCAAAGTCTACCTTATTCTGAAAGGCCTCTTTTAGAGGCAATGCTGTATGATGACATAATATACTTCTTATCACACCAGCATGGGTGACCATAATGACGGGTTGGGTCGTTTTTTTGGCCACTAGATCAGCTAAAAAGGATTCGGTTCGCTGATGTAAATCTGTAAAAGATTCTCCATTTGAAGCTCGGATGTGGACAAAATCCTCCATCCAAGGATTGAGTTGCTCAGCTGGAATAATATTCCAATTTTTCATTTCCCAATCACCAAAATGCATTTCCATCAAGCGTTTGTCCTGCTCATAAGAGAGAGTGTTTAGTTGCTGTTGTAAGTGCTTGGCCAAAGTGACACAACGTTTTAAGGGGCTCGAAACGATGTGGGCTTCTGAGGGTAATTGCGAAACGATAGTGTCGAAAACTGCTTCGATAGGCAGGGCCAAGTCGACATCCGACTGTCCGTAACAAATGCCTTTTTCGCAAATGGTTTCGGTATGACGAACTAAATAAATTTCCATATAAAAAGAAGGCTTAGATAATAAATAACTTCGCAAACTTGTTGTGTTGCACCCAAACAATCTCCAGTATAACCATCAATCCATTTTTGAAAATAGCGTGACAGAAAATAACGGGTGATAAAAACGGGAAGTAAAGCCAAAAGGATTTTAGAGTCAAAGTAAGCAAGTCCAAAGAGGGGGACTAATCCAAAGAAATACGAACCCAAAATTTCTTTCCAACTGTGATTTTTGGCAATCGGTTTGCTTTTACTCGTGGCATCATCTCGTGAATATTCATGTGTAAAAATAATAGAAATGGCTGCTAAACGGCTCAAAGCATGAGCAGAAACGAACAAGAGCAGGACCTGAAGCATTGAAATAGCTTCATTGGTTTTGAAAAGAGAAATGGACTGGGAAAGTACGTTGAATTTGAGTAAGAACAATAAAACCAGACCAATTGCACCATAAGCACCAATGGCACTATCTTTCATAATGATCAAAATCTTTTCTTTGGTCCAACCACCGCCAAAACCATCACATACATCAGCAAAACCGTCTTCATGAAAAGCGCCAGTTGTCAGTACAGAAATGATCAGGGCTATAATAACAGCAGTTTCAGTAGAAAGGAATAGTGAGCTGAGATAGAAGGCTATAAAAGAGATGATGCCAACAATCCACCCAATCAATGGGAAATAGCGTGTGGCTTTATTTAAATAATCCGGATGGTGGTCAATGTTTTTGGGACAGGGTATTCTGGTGTAAAACATTAAAGAGGTAAAGAAGATATGGAGTTCTTTTTTCATTTAAGAAGGTATTAAGAAGGTATTTTGTGATAGTAAAGCATTTTTATTTGCGACTAACGCCTGCACTTTCAAAACTAGCCATTTCATTTAAGAAAAGTTCAGCTGATTTTAAAAGAGGAAAAGCCACAGCGCAGCCAGTTCCTTCTCCCAAGCGTAAGTCCAAATGCAATAGGGGTTTTGCTTGTAGGTAATCGAGTAGTTTTTGATGTGCTTTTTCGGCAGAACAATGACAAAAAACAGCATTTTGACTAAGATTCGGATTGATCTTAGAGGCAATTAGGAAAGCGACACTGCAAATAAAACCATCTACTAAAATAAGCATTTTTTGATCAAAAGCCGCTAACATACCGGCGGCCATTTGTATGATTTCGAATCCACCAAAATAGGCTAGTTGTTCCATTAATTCGGCTTTTCCAGCGTAATTCTCAATAGCTTTATGGAGTAAGTCGTGTTTTTGAAGTAATTTTTGATCGGCTACTCCCGTACCTTTTCCAATACAATCACCAAGAGGGATAGCGGTTAAAAGACTCATTAAAACAGAGGCTGTTGAAGTATTTCCGATTCCCATTTCTCCAAAACCAATACAGTTGGAACCCGTTTTAGCGATCTGCTCTACTATGGATTTTCCTTTTTCAAAACACAATTGTAATTCGGTTTCGCTCATGGCTGGAATATGCAAAAAGGATTGAGTTCCTTTGGCAATTTTAGCATTGATGAGTTTGGTGTTGGTAGGGAAATCATAATTGACTCCTGCATCTACTATGGATAATTGGATGTTGTGCTGAGCACAAAAGACATTTATTGCGGCGCCACCCTCTAGGAAGTTGTTCACCATCTGGCGCGTCACATCTTGTGGATAAGCACTAACGCCGTGATTGGCAATGCCATGATCTGCGGCAAAAACCACTATATGGGCTTGGTTTATTTTAGGATTTAAAGTTTCAAAGACTGTTGCAATCTGAAAAGCTAAGGATTCTAAAGTACCTAAAGCACCAATAGGTTTGGTTTTGGAATCTATTTTTTCCTGTAAAAGTTGAGCAAAACCCGTATGGTTCTGTGCTGTTGAGCCACTAGTTATGGTCGGTTCTAGGGTGGTGTTTGTTTTAATTTTTGTGATTTCGGTACAATCCGGGATTGCTGATTTTTGTTTCCAACGCAATTGTTGCAACATAGGCTGATTGTCGTAATTGGTCGCTGGTTTTCCAATACAAAAATAGCCCAAGGGCTCTATGTTGTCCGGTAAATCAATTATTTTTTTAAACTCATAATAATTTAAAATCGAAACCCAACCCATGCCGTAACCTTGCTCGGTAAGGGATAGCCAGATATTCTGTGCCGCACAAACCGAACTGAATTTTACCGCTTCATTACTGCCGACTGTTCCAATGGTAAATTGGTTCAAGACAGAGCGGTCATAGGCGATAATAAGTCCAATTGGGGCTTCTTCAATGGCTTCTAGTTTTAGCGATTGATACTGCTCTTTTTGCTGTGGGTTGTCGGTCAGAGATGCTGCTTTGTTATGGTAATCTAAAAATAAGTTTTTAATAGCGCTTTTGACTTCAGGGGCTTTTATGATATAATATTTTGTAGCATCAGTCAGCCCAACACTAGGTGCCCAATGTCCTGCCTGTAGTGCTTTTTGAATCACTTCATCAGGAACCTGGTCTGTGGTAAAATGTCGGGTATCACGTCGTGATTTTAAAATATCATCTAAATAGCTCATAAGGTCTTAAAGTTACAATTTCTTTAATTTAAAATTTGGAATTTGATCCTTTTATCTTCACGGGTATACCAGAAACCATTAAGACTACTTCATCTGCTTTTGATCCTAGGAACTGATTCATCCAACCTTGTAATTCTGTGAATTTTCGACCAATGTGTGTATCGGCATGTACCCCCATTCCAATTTCATTGGTCACGATAATCAGTGTGGCATCTTTTTGATTGGCCATCTGAAGAAATTCGTTCTTAGCTTGTTCTAAACTTAAGCTTACATCATTTTTAGTGTCTACAAAAAAGTTGGTTAACCAAAGTGTTACACAGTCGATCAAAGCCACTTTTCCAGAAAAATCAATTTCACTTAAGTGTTTTTCTTTTTCAATGTTGGTCCAACGCTCGTCACGATCTTGTTGGTGTCTGTCTATTCTGTTCTGGAAATCGTCATCCCATTTTCTAGCCGTAGCCACATACATGGGGTTAGGGGAAAGTTCCAAGGCTAAGTTCTGGGCATAACCGCTTTTTCCTGATCGTTCGCCTCCAGTAATTAAGTATATCATTTTTTTAAGTATGAATTATAAGTTTTGATGTATTGGTCCTTTGGTGCTTCCGTTAACTATAGCACTATTTATAGGGACAATGTCTGCAGTTGTTTCCACAACAACTTCCTCTTTTTAAATGAAACCAAGCTTTAAAAACATAGTTGCCGTTCTCTATATAATAGTCAATATCTTCTATTAGCTTTTCGGTTTTCGGTAAAGATATGGCTTTATTCTGTAGTGCTTTTTTTGGGGTAAGCGTTTCAATATAAGCGTCAATTTTATCCGAGCAAGCTTCTTTAAAACAAACGGGACAAAGACAATCTGAAGCTGTTGAGAGATTAAAAATAGGTGGAAAATCATTGCACCAACATTTGCTTTCAGCAGAAATATCGCCACAGCCAAACGAAGATTGGCAACTTGAACAGACTTTTGTTTTTGTGGTATTCATGAGGTAAAGATACAATTTGTTTAATTTTGCAAGATTAAAAGTGAACAAAAAAAATAGAAATTGCGTTACCTTTGCGCGGATCGAAAACCTAAACCATGAAACATTTTTTCTCTAAATTAATTTTTATTCTGCCTTTTTTTGTCCTAATTGGATGTAAAAAAAAGGATTCTACTCCAACACTTCAAACTGAGAATACTAAGAATGGTATCGAATATGCTTCGGGGCTTTCCATTGTGAAACATGAAGGATATTCGGTGGTAACTGTTATTGAGCCTTGGCCAGATGCAAATAAAAACTTCACTTATGTTTTAAAAGAAAAAGGCGTAAAAATCCCCGATAGCCTGCAAACGTATACGACCATACAGGTTCCTTTGGAATCGGTGGTGGTGACTTCCACGACAAGTATTCCCTTTTTAGAAATGCTGGATGTCGAAACAAAACTGGTTGGTTTTCCACATACAGATTATATTTCATCAGAAAAAACCAGAGCTTTAATCGATAAAGGGGCGGTTAAAAACGTGGGACAAAATGAGAAATTAAACATTGAGCAATTGATTGAATTGTCACCTGATTTGATCGTTACCTTCGGCGTAGACAATAACAATCCAATGTTGGATAATCTGAAAAAAAGTGGACTAAATGTTTTTATTATGGCTGATTGGATGGAGCAATCTCCATTGGGAAAAGCCGAATGGATTAAGCTCTACGGCGCTTTATTTGGTAAAGAAGAAAAAGCAAAGGAGTTATTTGATAAAATTGTATTGAGTTACAATCAAGCTAAAAAATTAGTAGCGGATAAACCATCGAGTAAAAGTGTTTTATACGGTTCGATGTATCAAGATATTTGGTATGTAGCCAAAGGGAATAGTTGGGTGGCCCAATTCATGAAAGATGCACATGCTCATTATTTATGGGCTGATTTAAAAGGTACAGGAAGTGAAGGCTTGTCCTTTGAGAAAGTATTAGACAAGGCCAAAGGAGCTCAATTTTGGATTGCTTCTGGTTCTTTTAAATCCTTAAAGGAGGTAACCAACACTAACCCTCATTACAGTCAGTTTGATGCTTTTCAATCAAAAAACGTCTATACTTTCGAAGGAAAAACAGGCGCTACAGGAGGAACTATGTATTATGAACTGGCACCGAGTAGACCCGATTTAGTCTTAAAGGATTATATCAAGATTTTTCATCCTGAGGTATTGCCGAGTTATGAATTTACTTTTGCTTCTAAACTAAACTAAGATCAATTGGTAAATCAAAAGCGAAATAGCATACTGTTTGTGGTACTGGCTTTGACTTTAGTGTTCATGTTTTTTTTGAACATTAGCTTGGGATCAGTCACCATTCCGTTTAAGGAGGTGTATACCAGTATAACAGGAGGACAGGCTAGTAAATCTACCTGGGAATACATTATCATTAATTACCGATTACCCAAAGCCATTACAGCAGTTTTGGTGGGAGTAGGATTATCCGTAAGTGGTTTATTGATGCAGACCTTGTTTAGGAATCCACTGGCAGGTCCTGATGTTTTAGGATTAAGTTCGGGCGCTATATTAGCCGTAGCCGTGGTGATATTGGGTGCCGGATTATTGCCGCCATTTTTAAATTCTATTTTATTGTCACCCTACGGACTTGTGCTGGCCTCTACCTTAGGCAGTACTTCGGTTTTATTGTTGGTTTTGTTAGTGGCCCAGCGACTGCGCAATACCATGGCCATTCTAATTGTTGGACTAATGTTTGGAAGTTTCACCAGTGCTATAGTGGGGGTTTTGACTTATTTTAGCTCTGCAGAGCAATTGCAAAAATTTACGTTTTGGTCCTTGGGAAGTTTAGGTAATCTATCTTGGAATTCCATCATAGTTTTGGCTGTTTGTGTAGGTATTGGATTGCTATTAAGTGCCAGTAGTATTAAGCCATTAAATGCCTTGCTTTTAGGAGAGAATTATGCCAAGAGTATGGGGTTGAATTTCAAAAAAGCGCGATTGGTGATCATTTTTGCTACCAGTATACTAGCGGGAAGCATAACTGCTTTTGCAGGACCAATAGCTTTTATTGGTTTGGCAGTGCCTCATATTGCTAAGCTGACTTTTCAGACCAGTAACCATGCGGTATTGTATTGGAGTACTTTCCTTTATGGAGGGATCATCATGTTGTTTTGTGATGTTGCCTCACAATTACCAGGATTGGATACGACCTTACCTATTAATGCTATTACTTCTATAATTGGAGCCCCAGTGGTGGTTTGGCTGTTAATGCGAAAAAGGAATTTCCAGTAATTTAGCACCTTTAGAAAATGAATACTATTTTAAAAACTTCGAATTTAAGTATTGGCTATACCTCCAAGAAAGGAACTGTGCCTATTGCTGAGGGCTTGAATTTAAATTTCAACTCAGGTCAATTAGTAGCTTTAATTGGTGCCAATGGTATAGGGAAATCAACTTTGTTGCGTACCATTACTGGTATTCAGCCAGCCTTAAAGGGAAGTGTTTTGCTCAATGATAAATCAATTGATAGTTATAAAGCTGTAGAACTGGCTCAAAACTTAAGTCTGGTCTTAACCGAAAAATTACCAGTGAGTAATCTCTCTGTTTTTGAGTTAGTGTCCTTAGGGCGACAGCCGTACACCAATTGGATCGGTACGTTGTCTCCATTAGATATCGCCAAAGTGGAGGAAGCCATGCAATTGACTCAAATCGAACATTTGGCCAAAAAAAAGCATTACCAAATTAGCGATGGACAATTGCAGAAAGTATTAATTGCACGAGCATTAGCACAGGATACGCCTCTGATTATATTAGATGAACCTACAACACATCTTGATTTGTTGCATAAGGTTTCGTTATTCAAATTGCTTAAAAAACTCACCCAAGAAACTCAAAAGTGTATATTGTTTTCGACCCATGATATTGATTTGGCCATTCAATTGAGTGATCAAATGATTATTATGACTCCTGATTTAGTGGTGCAAGACCAACCTTGTAATTTAATTTCAAAAGGAAGTTTTGCCACTTTGTTTAAAGATGAGCATATTACCTTTGATGCTGAAAAAGGAAAGTTTGTAATTACCTAAGACTAAAGAAAGCCGAGGGCTTATTTTTTTAACCCAATCTGTCTTTTGGCTTCTCCAAGAACAAAAGCTACAGAATTGGCGATATTGAAGCTTCGAATAAGTCCAGACATTGGAATGGTTAAATGATGCTCAAAAAGCGCTAAAACTTCTGGGCTGAGACCAACACTTTCTTTGCCAAAAACCAACCAGTCGCCATCTTGAAAATCAGTTTCTAAATAGGATTTTTCAGCATGAGAACTCATCAGAAATACACGCGATGGATCTGGAATTTGTTGCATCCATTCTTTTACACTTTGATATTCGGTAACATCCAGATGTACCCAGTAATCCAAACCAGAACGTTTCAGGTTTTTGTCATTGATGACAAAACCAAACGGATGAATTAAATGTAATCTACTTTCAGTACCCACGCATAAGCGTCCAATATTTCCAGTATTATTTGGTATTTCGGGTTCAACAAGAACAACGTTTAGCATTTTTTATTTATTAAAGAGTGAAAAAACAGGAAACAATCAACAGGAGTTATATACGACTCAAATGGACTCATTTTCTACTTTAAAATCGGGTACTTCTATAACATCTCCCGCTTTTAAGTTTTGCAAATATACATTTCCTATACGAACACGAACCAGTCTTAAAGTAGGAAAGCCTACAGCAGCGGTCATTTTTCGAACTTGGCGAAACTTTCCTTCGTTGACTGTTATGGAAGCCCAGGAAGTAGGACCATGGCGCTCGTCTCTAATTTTTTTTGCTCTAGGTCCAAAATCAGGGAGTTCCGTCACGATAAAAGCAGTGCAAGGTCGGGTCATGTATTTTCCACCGTCAAAACCTATTTCAACCCCTTTTTGCAAAGCTGTAATGGCTTCTGGGGTGATCAGACCGTCTACTTGTACATAATATTCTTTGTCTACTTTTTTACTTCTTATTTGTTCACTGACTTTTCCGTCTGTAGTAAGCAATAGTAATCCTTCTGAATCTTCATCTAATCGGCCGATAGCCATTGTTCCAGTTGGGAAGTCATACAGTTCTCCTAAAAGCTTTTTTTTTCTTTTTAATTCATAGATGAATTGGCTTAGGTAACCATAAGGTTTAAAAAGAATGAAATGTTGATGCATGCAGTGTTTTTTGAATGCAAAGATAGTCTTGTTTGAGAAGTTATTAAAGAACAAAATGGTGTCAAAGCCAATTTTAAACTAGCGCCATCTTTTTGCTTTCATTTTCTTGGACCAAAGATAAATAAACCAAATTGCGGTGATGCCAAAGACAATTAGCAGCGGTATGTAATAGTCTTTGAAAAAGTCATGAAAGTAGGTTCCAATGAGGATATAGCCCGAGGCAACACATAGTTTTATGATGATAAATTGTGCATTAGACCAGCTTGTTTTGATTCTGAAGAAATTCATAATAGGCGTTTAAAGTTTTGTTTTTAAAGGCTGTTTATAAATGCGGGTTGTTCTTTTGCGTGCAGTTTTGGGCTTAAGTGTCTTGACTTACTAAATTCTTTACGATACTATAATCAGTGTTGGCTGTGATTTCATAGAAATATGCCAATTGCCATAGTTGTGTTTGTTTCGCCTGTTTACTTGTTGTTTGGTCCCAAGGGGGATACACCCTTAGGGCTCGTTTTCCTTCTTTGCTGCTTGTTGAAAAGATGCCTTTGGCTAATAAAACGGCTTTTGGAAAAATAAATTGTCCAAATAAGCCATTTTTTAAAACACTAATAATAACAAAATCAATGGAATCAGTAACATCAAATGGGGCAATAATGCCTGTTTGAAGGCGTTTGTACACCGTAACGAATTGACCCGTTTTGGTGGGTGTAATTTTGGATTTTCTGTAACAAATCGCTTTTTGGTTCAGGTAAAAACGATAAGCGTTATACTCCCCACTTTCCTTCTCAGGGTAGGGTTGGGTAAGGACAAAGTCACAACAATCATAGACCTGTGCTTTGGCTAGAATCAAATCAGTGGGTAATGCATCTTGGTCAGTCCAAGTGTTTTGGGTAGCCATATTAGAAAGAAACATTCATTCCAAGATTCAATCCCCATTGGAACTGATTGAACGATTGATTATTCAAAGGATTGATATAATAATTCATAGCTGGTTCTACAAAAACATTTGTCTTTTTGTACACACGGTATTGCAAAGTACTGCTTAATACCGAACCGTATACGTACTCGTTCGCATTTAAATTCTCCCCAATGGAACTGCCATTTAAAGAGACGTTATTCGAAATCAACTTACCTACAAAACCTCCTGTATTCAAACTAATACTGGCTTTGTTTTTACTGAAAATAGCATAGGAAACTTCCAGAGGCATTTCAATATAACGCAGACTTTGATCCAAGTTGCCGTTTTCCAAGTTAGAGTTTGTGACCGTATTCGCTTTGAATGCCTGTGTCGCATTTTGAGAAACAAACACATAGTTGCTGTTGGTGGCGATTTGCGGTGCTTTAGTGGTTGCGTTTTGATTGAAATAATCATTAGATGTCATAAAGCCATTGTTCTTAGTGTTGATGTAGGTAACATTGGCAACACTTTGACCTAATTGATTGATCTTTAAACCAGAACTCACCGCCCATTTTTTATTGAGCTTATATTTTGTTTTTAGTCCGTAGGTATTACTCTGCTTAGAATCATTCTGACTTCCAAGGGTTTTATCGTTTTTGTAATTTTCAGAACCAGATAAACCGGCAAAAACTTCAAGAGCCCATTTCTCAGCTGAAGAAGTGGATTTGGTTTCTTTAGCGGAATTGTGTGCTGGAGCTAGAATTCCTTTTTCCAGATTTTCAAGTTCAGCCAACTGTAGGGAATCTTCTTTGCTTAATGCAGTAGTAAACTTGCTATCTGCTTTTTGATCACTAGCATTGTTGTGCTGTGATAATAAACTTTCGTTTGTTAGTTGCTGTGTAGGGTTTGTTTTGGAAGTCAAACTACTGTTAGAATCGTTTTGAGCGATCCCTTTATTAGAACGAAATTTATCTTCAAATAAGGAGTTTGATGCTCCATTTTTTGAAGAGGAATAAAAACCGTTTGTTTGGCCAGTAGCAACTGTTGTTTGTTTTGTAAATTTATTTTTTGATTTTTTTTCAGTAGTTGATCTTGAATCAACTTGAGCAACCACCGTTTCTTGATGTTGTTGTTTAGTGGATAAAATAGGATCAATAACACCAGGTTTTTTTTGAGTACTGATGGGATCAACCGTAGGTTGATTACTGTTGTTTTGTTGGGGTGTACTTGTTTTAGAATCGTTCGATGGTGTACTTTTTGGACCTAGAACAACAGTTCCTGTTTCGGTGGGAACGTTGTTTAGGGGACTGATGGTTGTATCAGTTGTAAAATATAAAACAGAAGGAAGCAACAGGCCTACTAATAAGCATGCCGCAGCTGACCACCAAAGAATAGCTCTTTTTTTCTTTTTTGGCTTGTCCAATCCTTCTTCAATCATGCCCCATAGTTCAGGCGGTGGAACACTTGAAAAGTTTTCCATTGATGAAAAAAGATCTTCTATATTTTGTTTTTTCATGCTGTTTTAAAATTTTTTATGCTCAATATTTTTTTTTGCAAAATGTGCTTGGCCCTGTTTAGATTTGATTTTGATGTCCCTTCTGAAATTTTCAATAATTCGGAGATTTCTTTGTGTTTCATCTTTTCAAAAACAAATAAGTTAAAAACCGTTCGGTATTGATCAGGTAAGTCTCGAATATATTCTAATAACTTTTCTTGTTCTATTGGAATGGTATTTAGTTCTTCTTCTTCGACAAAATCGGTATCAGGATCAAAAACATCTAAAAAGAAGCTTTCTTTCTTTTTCTTATTTAAGGTTTCAATGAGTTTGTTTATGAAAATTCGTTTTAACCAACCTTCAAAGCTGCCCTCGAATTTGTATTGACTTATTTTCTGAAAAACAATGATGAATGCCTCTTGAAAAACATCTTTGGCATCGTCTTCGTTTTTCATATACTTCAAGCAAATACCATATAAAACAGGAGAGAACAACTGATATATTTTCAGTTGTCCCTCTCGTTTATTTTGAATGCATTGTTTTATATATATATCTAAATCGTCTTTCAAAAATGGTTTGTTTTGTTTTTTGGTTTTTTGGTTTTGCAAAAATAGCTTTTATATACTAATAAAGTTACCTTTTGAAAAGGACGCGTGCGCCATCTTCATTATTGGTGACTAGACTTAGGTTTTGATTGTCAACATTTTCAATAACGTAGGTTCTTCCTTCAAAAGTAAGTAAATCATGCTCTTGATGATCAAAAACGCTAATGCCTTTTTCAATGACATAGTTGCTGTTTCTGATTTCTACATTATTTTTATACGTGATCACTTTTCCATTAGGAGTAAAAACTACTTTTTTATTATATCCAATTGATGCTGGAGTAGCCGTATAGGGATTGTTCGTTCCGCCTACCGACTTTTGCCAGATCCAAGTGCTGATTATAGGCCCAGAATGATTCAGCATTAATTCTTGAGAATAGGCTGATGAAATAGGGCTTAAGGCAATGAAAAGGATGAGTAGTTTTTTCATGATCGGGTTATTGCTGAGCATTGATCTTATCTTGGATCTCTTTTTTGAATGCTTTTATTTCAGCGCTTTGATCGTCAGTATCGTGGTTGTCGATGTATATTTTAGTAACCGTAGACCCTTGGCGTAACTCAAAATAAACACCTCCTTGGTCAGCAGAATCTGGTGTACCATAGGTTTTAGTTTGTCCTTTTATAGCTAAAATCTCAGCGGGAACTTTAGTCAAGAAAGTAGTGTATTCGCTTCTTTTTGTTTTTACTGAATAGGCGTATTGACTAAAATCATAACTACCTGCTACTACATTTTGAAATTTAAGAATGTTGAAATCGTTTAATTGATAGAATTTTTGACAGTCAGGACCAACACATTTACTATTGAAACTTCCGATGACAACATTGTCAGGAGTTTCTGTAGTGCGGTTAAAAAGGATTGTTTTACTTGATTTAGGAATCAAAATGAAGTCAGAAGGATAGGTTGCAGTTTGTGATATCTCTTCACCAGGTAATGGTGCTTTTTCGTAATAGTTGATTAAGATTTCACATTTATTCTCCACTATAGAAGTTATTTTTATGGCATAACCACTAGTTGGTTTTAAACCTGCAAAAATACCAACTAATACATTTTGAGTAAAATCAATATTGGGATTACTTGGATTTGGACAGCTATTTTCGTGTTTCGTAAAATAGTTGTTCATATTTTCTTCTGAACCTGCTACAATGGCCAATGGGTTGTTTGGATTGGTTTTAACAGCGTAATTGCATAAAAGAGGGAATCCCGTAAAAGAAAGTTCAGTAACGGCTCCACAATCTACACTTGGTTGGTCATTATTAAGCGAACAGGCACTGAATCCAAAAGCTATAACTAAGCTTAACAGTAATTTTTTCATGATATTATTTTAATAGGTTTATAGTGTGTAGATGTAGTTAGTTTAAAAAGGTTGCGTGAAAGAATAGTTTTTTTTCTTTTTTTTTCTTTTCACTGATTCTGTGATCCTTACTTTTGAAAGTAGCTGTCGAATTAGAAATTATTGATGAGATTTCATTTCTAAAAAATTATACACTAGGTATTATTACGTACTTTTACTTAAAAAAAGAATTATGTTTGAATCAATTCCCCTTTTATTGGCTTTTGTTGTGGCGCTATTTTTAGGTATATACTTAGGGAAAATGTTGTATTCGGCTAAATTTCAATCCGAAAAAGTAAGTTTTGAGGAAAGACTAAAGGCAAGTACAGCACAATTACAGTTGCAAAAAGAACAATTTGAAAATGATAGAAATGTTTTTGAAAAACAGTTTCATTTATCGAACCTTGAAAAAGAAAGTATTCGAACGGAGAAAGATAGTTTAGCGATTCAACTTTCTAAGAAAGAAGTGGATTTTGAAAATTTATGGGAGCGCCACAAAGAGCAAAAGACAGAAATAACCGAATTGCAAGAAAAATTCACCAAAGAGTTTGAGAACTTGGCCAACAAGATTTTAGAAGAAAAGTCGGCAAAGTTTACTGAGCAAAATAGTGAAAACATGAAAAGTATATTGTTGCCTTTACAAGATAAAATTCAGGGTTTTGAACAAAAGGTGGAACAAACACATAAAGAAAGTATCGATTATCATGCTGCTTTGCGTCAGCAAATTGTGGGCTTAAGTGAGATGAATGCGCAAATGAGCAAAGAGACCTTAAACTTGACCAAAGCCTTAAAAGGCGATAGTAAAATGCAAGGGAATTGGGGAGAATTGGTTTTGGAACGCGTTTTAGAAAAATCAGGACTAGAGAAAGGTAGAGAATATGAAGTACAACAAAGTTTTGTCAACAACGATGGAAGTAGGGTTTTGCCTGATGTTGTGATTAACTTGCCTGATGGTAAAAAAATGATAGTAGATTCCAAAGTTTCCTTAACGGCCTACGAAAAATGGATCAATGAGGAATCTGAAATTGAAAAAATAGGTTTTCTCAAGGAGCATGTCAATTCTATTAAAAGACATGTTGAGCAACTAGGGGGTAAGAGTTATCAGGATTTGTATCAGATGGAGAGCCCTGATTTTGTCTTGCTTTTTATTCCTATTGAACCGGCTTTTGCCATAGCATTAAACGAAGATTCGACTTTATATAATAAGGCATTTGATCGAAATATTGTTATCGTAACCCCAACGACTTTGTTAGCAACGTTGCGTACCATTGATAGTATGTGGACCAATCAGAAGCAACAAGAAAATGCTTTTGAGATTGCCAGACAAGCTGGTGCCTTATATGATAAGTTTGAGGGTTTCGTTGGTGATTTACTAAAGATTGGTAACAAAATTAAAGATACCAAAACCGAGTATGAAAGTGCGATGAGTAAGTTGGTAGAGGGTAGAGGTAATTTAGTCTCCAGTGTGGAAAAACTTAAAAAGATGGGGGCTAAGGCTAAAAAATCGCTTCCTGAAAATATTATATCCAGAGCCTCAAATAACGAAGAAAATCAATTGCTTAACTAACTTTTATCTTTTTGAAAGATTTTAAAGACCTTATAAATTATATCATATGACTGTAGATTTTAAACCTGTTGCTTCATCGAAAATAAGTATTTCGGAATTAATGTTGCCATCGCATACTAATTTTAGTGGCAAAATTCATGGAGGCTATGTACTCCAATTGCTGGATCAAATAGCCTTTGCCTGTGCTTCAAAGTTTTCAGGACATTATTGCGTAACGGCTTCCGTGGATACGGTGAATTTTTTAAAACCTATTGAAGTGGGTGAATTGGTTACCATGAAAGCTTCGGTGAATTATGTAGGTAGAAGTTCCATGGTGGTGGGTATACGTGTGGAGGCAGAAAATATTCAGACAGGAGCTATAAAACACTGTAATTCGTCTTATTTTACTATGGTTGCAAAAGATAGTGAAGGGAAAAGTGTAAAGGTTCCAGGTCTTATTTTGTCGAATCTAAATGAGGTACGTCGCTTTAGAAAATGCATCAAGCAAATTGAAGCTAAAAAAGAATTAGAAGAGCACAGTAAGATGTCCAACGTAAATTCTATTGAGGATTTGGTTAGTTTAGAGAAGTACAACGTATTGTTGGAAATCGGATAGATAAAAAATAAAAATAAAGCGCGTCATGGTGAAATTTGGATATACTATTTTATACGTTGAAAATGTAGAGGAGTCCATAGTGTTTTATGAAAATGCATTTGGTTTTGCTAGAAAATTTGTAACCCCTGAGAAGGATTATGGTGAATTAGCAACAGGAGAAACGACGATAGCCTTCGCTACAAAAAAATTAGCCCAGCAAAACTTGAGTGCGGGTTTTATTGAAAGCGATCTTGCTGATAAACCCTTTGCAATGGAATTGGGTTTTGTAACTGTCCAAGTGGCTGAAGTGGTACAGCAAGCCCTTTCTTTTGGGGCCAAATTGGTAACGGCTCCCAAACAGAAGCCTTGGGGTCAGGTTGTGGCTTATATTAGGGACAAGGATGGTTTTTTAATAGAGATTTGCAGCCCAGTAGCGGGATAAATAAAGAAAAGTCAAGTCCTAGTAGGAGCCGCTATTTTTTAGGATTTCCTAGTTTCGGTTTAAGGTTATGAGTTTGTGCTTTTTTGCCTCTCTAAGGTGGGGTTTAAAGGTTTGGATTTAGGGATTTCTTTTCACAAATATTTAGCATATAGTGGTCAACTAAAAGGCAGAAAATTTCGTAACTTTAAATATGTTGCTTAGGTTACTGATTTTACGGATTGCTGCCATTTGATGTTTTCTAATAGCAAATGACATAATTGTTTTTAAAGCTGACGATTATGAAAAGAACTACTTTATTTATGCTACTTTTTACCGCATTCTCCATACTGGCTCAAGAAAAATTTAGAACCAATTCGGCAATTGTAAATTTTCAAGCGTCAGTTCCTTTATTCGAAGAAGTAAAAGCGGTAAATAATTCTGGTATCATTGTTTTGATACCGGAGACTAGTACCTTGATATGTACAGTTGTTATAAAAGATTTTCGTTTTAAAATGGATTTAATGCAAGAGCATTTTAATACCAATTATATCGAAAGTCATCGTTATCCAAAAGCTGTTTTTAAAGGTAAAATTGAAAAATTTGATATGAAAAACATCAGTGAAGAAGCCCAAGAATATGAGGTAAAAGGCAAACTTTATCTTCATGGGAAATCCAAAATAATTGATGTAAAGGCGCTTATAAAACGAGTACCTGATGGGATACAGATCTCCTCTAATTTTCCGATTTCGGTAAGCGATTTTAATATTAAGATCCCTTTTATAGTAGCCAACAAAATATCCAAAACGGTTCAGACCGATTTGAATGGCATTATGAAATGAGCGTTATTGCAAGCAATTGCGAAGTGCTTTTTCTAAATCAGTAAATTCAAATTCAAAACCTTGTTGTTGTATTTTTTCAGAAGAGACTCTCTGCCCCTTTAAAACTACCGCGCTCATTTCTCCTAAAAACAATTCAAGAACAAAAGTCGGTATGTTGGGAAGCCATATGGAGTAGCCATAGAGATTAGCCAATATTTTAGATAATCTTAGGTTTGTGGTGTTGTCGGTAATGGCTGCATTATAGGCTCCTTGTACTTGTTTATCAAGCACTGCTTTTAAATAGAGTTGACCTAAATCTTCTATATGAATCCAGGGTAAATATTGTTTTCCAGTGCCTAAGATGACACCAAAACCCGCTTTAAAACTAGGGGCTACTTTTTTTAAAAAACCTTCGTTTTTGCCTAAGACAACTCCAG
The DNA here is from genome assembly GCF_059882335.1 of Flavobacterium sp. OHVDL-2026-0007. Lineage (NCBI taxonomy): Bacteria > Pseudomonadati > Bacteroidota > Flavobacteriia > Flavobacteriales > Flavobacteriaceae > Flavobacterium > Flavobacterium sp. OHVDL-2026-0007. Next base: position 2,485,534 of record NZ_CM187612.1, on the reverse strand, counting down.
TTCTGAGTCTTACAGTCCGAATGCCTAGTGAATCTATTTTTGCAACGGCTTCTTCCCAATTTTGGCAAGTTTTCCCAAGAAAATCAGTGGCAGCTGGGGTGTTTTCAGTGCAGATTTTATGGCTGGTTGTAGCGCCATAAATACCTACAGCTGAAGCACAGATAAAAGCTTCGAGAGTCTTGTTGTGTTTTTTTAAGGTGTCGTAAATCAGTTCTATAGGTTGTATGCGACTCTCTAAAATGATTTTTTTGCGTTTTTCAGTCCATCTTTTATCGGCAATACCTTCCCCGGCTAAATGGATGATATAATCCGCTTTTAAAACAGCCTCTTCTTCAATATAATTGTTTTTCAAGTCCCATTTGTAATACGTGATCAAAGGGATGCTTTTTCTTTCTGAACGACTCAAAATAGATACTGAGAAGCCTTTAGCAAGCAGTACATCGGTAAGGTGTTTGCCAATGAATCCAGTGCCCCCGGTAAGTAAAATATTTTTAAGCATGATAGTTTATAATATATTTAACAGTGCATTCCGTTTAGGGGCAAGTAAAGATAATTAAACAATGATTATCTTTAAGGCAAATTCTAAATTTTAATGAAATGACCACTAAAAAAAAGAATATCACAAAAGAGGATATCGTGTCAATGTATATGAATGAGGTTTTAGAAAAGGGAACCAAGCCAAAATCTGTTTTTCATTTTGCCAAAGAAAATGATTTTATGGAAGCTGAATTCTATGCTTTTTTTGGAACAATGGAAGGTTTAGAAAAAGAAATTTTCAGACTGTTTTTTGCTAATACTGTTGATTTGTTACATAAAAACGTAGCGTATCAGGACTATGATATGAAAAACAAAATGTTGAGTTTTTATTTCACCTTCTTTGAGGTGTTAACTGCCAACAGGAGTTATGTTGTACAAGTATTAAAATACGATCAAAATCCAATCAAAAATCTAGTGCAACTTAGTTTGCTTCGTGAGTCATTTAAAGATTTTGTTGCTGAAATCTTGACAGACGACTATAGACTTGAACAGGAAAAATTTCAAAAATTTCAAGAAAAAGCCCTTCAGGAAACGGCTTGGTTGCAATTGATGATGACCCTGAAATTCTGGGTAGATGATGCTTCACCAGCTTTTGAGAAAACCGATATTTTTATCGAAAAATCCGTTAACGCTTCTTTTGAACTGATGAATGTGGCACCGATGAATCATCTTTTAGACTTTGGGAAATTTCTATTTAAAGAAAAAATATACAGTAAATAATGAAAACGATTGATTATATACCGACCTCAAAAATTGAAAGAGCTAGTAAATTGGTCCAAACTGGTGCGAAAGTAGGAGTGAACTATATAAAGCATTATGCGGAGAAAATGGTGAATTCGGATTTGACTCGTGATAAGCTAAATGAAAACAATGCAGAAGATATTTATGATGGTCTAAAAAGCCTCAAAGGAAGTGCACTTAAAGTAGCACAGATGTTGAGTATGGATAAGAATTTTTTACCTCAGGCTTATGTGGAGAAATTCTCTTTGTCGCAGTTTTCTGTTCCGCCGCTTTCCGCCCCATTAGTTTTAAAAACGTTTAAAAATAATTTTGGTAAAACGCCCTATGAAATATTTGATGAATTCAATGCCAATTCGGTCAATGCAGCGAGCATCGGTCAGGTGCATTTAGCAGTCCATAACGGTAAAAAGTTAGCGGTAAAAATTCAATATCCGGGTGTAGCCAATAGCATTTCTTCTGATTTGGCTTTGGTCAAACCCATTGCCATTCGAATGTTTAATCTGCAAGGAAAAGATTCTGACAAATATTTTAAAGAAGTTGAAGATAAACTTATTGAAGAAACCAATTATTTACTCGAGCTTAGTCAGAGTCAAGAAGTGGTTGCAGCCTGTAGTAAGATAGAAAACATTCTATTTCCGAGGTATTATCCGGAGTTTTCCTCTGAGAAAATCATTACGATGGATTGGATGACAGGCATTCATCTATCCGAGTTTACCGCTAGTAATACAGACCGCGAAATTGGAGATAAGATTGGTCAGGCACTGTGGGATTTTTATATGTATCAGATTCATGTACTGAGAAAGGTACATGCCGATCCGCATCCTGGGAATTTTTTGGTGGACGATCAAAACCATCTGATTGCTTTAGATTTTGGATGTATGAAACAAATCCCAGAAGATTTTTATGTGCCGTATTTTGAGCTAATCAACAAAAATGTGATTAGTGACGCTGCCCTTTTCAATGAAAAGCTGTTCGAGCTAGAGATTCTACGTCCAGATGATTTAGCCGCAGAAGTAGCTTATTTTACCGATATGTTTCATGATTTATTATCCTTGTTTACCAAACCATTTCAAGAGGAAACTTTTGATTTTTCAGACGAAACTTTTTTTGAGAATATCGGCAAGTTAGGAGAACGTTTTTCAAACGATACGAACTTGAAAAAAATGAATGGAAATCGTGGATCAAAACATTTTATTTATATGAATAGGACCTTTTTCGGACTCTATAATTTGATGTTTGATCTCAAAGCGAAGATAGTGGTGACCAATTATCAAAAATATTAGCGCCTTATTTTTACTATTTCTTAGTGGGTAGTTTGGGTAGTATTCCTTGTTTATAAGTGGCAATAGCACGATCTCGCGCAAAAGCATGATCAACCATCGGCTGGGGATAGCCCAAATCGAATTCTTTAATCCATTTACGGATGTAGATGCCTTTTGGATCAAATTTTTGTTGCTGGATTGTGGGATTAAAAACTCTGAAATAGGGTGCTGCATCGCAACCTGTTCCAGCTGCCCATTGCCAGTTCCCGACATTGGAGGCCAATTCAAAATCAAGTAGTTTCTCGGCGAAATAGGCTTCGCCCCACTGCCAGCTAATTAGTAAATGTTTGCATAAAAAACTCGCTACTACCATACGTACGCGATTGTGCATATAGCCCGTCTGGTTAAGCTGACGCATACCGGCATCCACTAGAGGATAACCAGTAGTTCCTGAGCACCATCGCTCAAAATCGACTTCATTATTACGCCATTGAATACCGTCATAAGCCGGCTTGAAATTTTGCTGGATTGACTTGGGGAAGTTAAAGAGTGCCTGAATAAAAAATTCTCGCCAAATGAGTTCGCTTAAGAAAGTTTGGTTTGTCCTATTGGCCCAGTGTACCAATTTTCGGATGCTGACCGTTCCAAAACGCAAATGTGGTGAGAGATAAGAAGTGCTGTCTAAAGCAGGGAAATCTCTCGTTTGCTGATAGTTTGTAAGCTGAGCTAACTGGTAAGGAAATACCTTAATAGGGCTTGTTTCAAATCCGATGTCGGCTAAGCTCGGAAATGGGTATAGGTGAGGGGTTAAGTGAGTTAATAGGGTCTTGCTGTCGTTTGTTTGACTGTGATCAGAAAGCAGGTATTTGTCCAACCATTTGTTTTTGTACGGGGTGTAAATAGTGTAGGGAAGTCCGTCCGCTTTGGTGATTTCTTTTTCTTCGAAAATAACATGGTCCTTGAATGAAAAGCTTTGTATCTTATGTTGTGTTAATAAAGCGGTAATTTCTTGATCACGGTGTATGGCGTGAGGTTCGTAATCTTTATTGTAGTAGACTTGCTGTATCTCATATTCTTTTAATAATGATTTCCAAACCGCTAGGGGATTTCCCTTTTTGATTAAAAGAGAAGCGCCAAAAGTAGTAAGACAAGTATTGATCTGTTGAAGACTGTCGTAAATGAAACTCACACGAGGATCATTTTTGGGAAGTTGTTCCAGGATATCAGTATCAAAAATGAAAAGAGGTACTACTGGTAGACCAGATTGCAACGCATGGAATAATCCCGTATTGTCTTCTAAACGTAAATCACGTCGGAACCAAAAAATAGTTACTTTTTGTTTTGCCATTATTTCAGATTTAGCTAGGTGTTTTTAATTGGAGGTTTAAGTGATTTTCCTTTAGTGGTTGTAGGGCTCTTGTGGAGTGCTCTGAGCAGTATGTTAATGGAAAAGAATATTTGGAGTGCTCTCCTTTTTAAATTTTATAATATTTAAGGGGGACGAATAACATTCCAAAGCACTCTCCATCTTGTTTGCCTAGATGTTTATGATGTACTTTGTGGGCTTTTCGTAAACCGATGAGGTATTTGTTTTTGGTGTTTTTGAACCACTTAAAACGTTGGTGAATCAACACATCGTGAATTAAAAAATAACACAAGCCATATAAAGTGATCCCGCAAGCAATGTAAAAGAGGTAATTGAATCCTCCTTCTACGCCATAATAAAAGAGAATGATACTGGGGGTGGCAAAAATGACAAAGAAAATATCGTTGCGTTCGAAATGATGTTCGTATTTGGGTTGGTGATGATCGGCGTGAAAATACCACATAAGTCCGTGCATGATGTATTTATGGGTGAACCATGTGACACATTCCATGAAAAGAAAAACGCCTAAAAAGAGTAAGAAAGAAAACATTTTGATGTTGTTTAAAAAATTAAGTTTAGACCAGTTTTAGTTTGTAAGTCACGAAAGATTGCGCTAAAAGTCCTGCTTTGGTGTAATTAGAAACTCTGATTCTTGAATTTCCGATTTGCCAATGAGGGGTGTTTTTGAGTTTTTTTAATAGCTTTTTGTAATAAATGAAAGCGGTATATACACCAAATTTGGCTTCAATGGGAAGTTGTATAATTCCTTGATAAGCGATTCTGAAATCTTCTTCAATTTCATTTATGATGAGTGCTTTGGTATTTTGATCAAAAGAAGTAAGGTTTATCCCTGGGAAATAATTTCGGTTCAAAATGAGCTGATCCTCCTTTAGGTCTCTCAAGAAGTTGACTTTTTGAAAAGCAGACCCTAATCTCATGGCTTCTTGTTTTAGTTGCTCGTATTTAGCTTCTTTTCCTGAAACGAAAACTTTCAGACACATTAAACCCACAACGTCAGCAGAACCATAGATATAGTCCTGGTATTCGGACTGGTTGAGGTAGGTTGATTTGGTGAGATCGAGTTTCATGCTTTTTAAAAAAGCTTGAATTAAATCGTCGGTTATGTTGTATTTTTTTACCGTATGCTGAAAGGAGTTGAGAATAGGATTTAAGCTAATACCCATTTTCATTGCTTTGTAATATTCTTGTTCAAAATCGTTGAGGAGGTTTTCTTTATCATAGTCATGAAAGGAATCGACGATTTCATCGGCAAAACGTACAAAGCCATAGATGCTGTAAATGGCATCCCGAATGCTTGGGGACAACATTTGAACCGCTAGTGAAAATGAGGTACTATAGCGCTGGGTTGCCACTTTGCTACATTCGAAAGAAAGGCTGTCAAAGAGTGATTTCATCTTTTTACGATCTAAAGGATTGCTGAATTAATTCTGCTGCTAATTTTCCTGAAATTAAAGCGGGAGGAACTCCTGGGCCAGGAACCGTTAATTGTCCTGTGAAAAATAAATTTTTGATTTTTTTGCTTTTGAGCTTCGGTCTTAAAAAGGCAGTTTGCCATAATGTATTGGCCATGCCGTAGGCATTTCCTTTGTAGGCATTGTAATCTGAGACAAAATCGTTTTTGCAAAAAGATCTTTTAAATATAATATTATTTTTTATGTTTTGCTGTGTTAGCTGCTCAAAACGAGAAATTATTTTGTCGAAATACTCGTCTCGAAGTGCTGGCGTATCCTTTATTCCAGGAGCCAAAGGTATTAGGAAAAAACCGCTTTCCATTCCTTCTGGAGCTGCAGTTATATCTGTTTTTGATGGGAAATTGGCGTAAAACAAAGGGGCTTCAGGCCATTTTGGTTCGTCGTAAATGGCAGCCGCATGCGCATCGAAATCGACATCAAAAAATAAGGCATGATGCGTACAGTTGTCTATTTTTTTATTAAAACCGACAAAGAATAGTAGAGAAGAAGGGGCAAATATCCGACTTTCCCAATATTTTTCAGAATAGACGCGATGTTCTTTATCGATTAAGGTTTCCGTGTGGTGGTAATCAGCGCCGCTTAAAACAATATCTGATTTAATAATTTCTCCTTTAATTTGAACGGCTGTTGCGACTTTGTTTTCGATGATTATTTTTTCAATTGGAGCGTCCGTCGTAATTGTAACACCCAATTCTAGTGCTAGTTTTTCGATTCCTCTGATCACATCAAACATGCCTGTTTTAGGATGCCAGGTTCCTAAGCCAAAATCAGCATAGTTCATGAAATTGTAAAAAGAAGGCGTGTTTGATGGTTTGGCACCGAGAAACAATACGGGAAACTCAAGAATTTGAATGAGCTTTTCATTTTTAAAAAGCTTTCTAATGTCGGTACTTACCGTGCTAAAAAATTGATTTAGTTTGAGTATCGTTTGGGGTGTAATTAATTCAAGGGCAGATACCCCGGGGCGATAAACCAAATCTTTGATGGCGATATCATAATTGCTTTTTGCTTGATCAATGAAGGTCTGTAGTTTGGTTCCACTTCCTTTTTCGATGTTTTCAAAAGTGGCTTTTATCGCGGGTAAGTTGTCGTAAATATTGACAAAATCTTGCTGTCCAAAATAAACGCGATAGGCAGGATTTAACTTTATAAGCTCATAATAATCAGCCGGCTTTTTATTGAAATCATGAAAGAAACGTTCGAAGACGTCGGGCATCCAATACCAACTTGGCCCCATGTCAAAGGTAAAGCCCTCTTTTTTGAACTGTCTTGCCCGACCACCAATGCTGTCGTTTTTTTCATAAATGGTGACTTTGTTACCTTGCTGTGCAAGGTAACAGGCGGCGGCTAAAGCAGCAAAGCCAGATCCTATTATGGTGATTGTTTTCTTCATTTGTTTAACAAATATACAAAAACTTTAAACAAAAAATATTAGATCGTATTAATTGTTTCTTCCATAGATTCGAAGATGCGTATTTGCTGTGGTAAATTTTGCTGGTCTATGTGTTCGACCATATTGCCCATTAACCATATTTCATTGTTGTTTACTAACAGTTTTTGTCCCATTGATTTTACGTATTGATTAATAATACTGCGATCTGGCTGTATCGTCATAAACGATACAAAGGTGATGTTTTCAAAATGTTTGGTAAGATCTTGTAGGTTTTCAATGGGCATGCTTTCTCCTAAATAAATGGTTTTGTATCCTTTGGATAAGATTTCATATTGAAGGTATAGTAAACCTAACTGGTGAATTTCATTTAAGGGAAGTGAGAGTACAAAAACGCGATCGGTTTTGGTTGGTTTTAAGATTTGGAGACTCTCGGTATAGATTAGAATTTTTTGCTTGATCAAATGACTCATGAAATGTTCATTTGCTGGAGTTATGGTGTCGGACTGCCATAACAATCCCAACTCTTTTAATAAAGGGAGGAAATGATCTTTAAAAACCTCTTTAAAAGTTTTTTCAGCAATCAACCAATCAAAAGTGTGAAAGAATTTTTCTTGGTCAAAATTCATCATAGCCATCTTAAAAGAGGTAATGGCATAATTTTGAGAATTTTTCTTTGAAATGATCTCGCGAACTAATTCTGGGATCTTTTCTTCTGGGAAAGTGGCTATTTTAGATATTTTGTAACCGTACTCGTGTAATAAAGTAATGTTTAATAGTTTCTGCAAGTTTTGTAAATTGTATAGTCTGATATTCGTATCTGTTCGCATTGGTTCTAAGATGTTGTATCTTTTTTCCCAGATGCGAATCGTGTGTGCTTTTATTCCAGATAAATTTTCTAAATCTTTTATGCTGAAAACAGTTTTGATATTGTTTACCATTTTTTACTATTAAGGGGGGACAAAAGTAAAATAAAATCTGAGATTAACTTCAAAACTAGAGTAAAATGATAGATTATTAGAGGTTTACTAATTTGTAGTGGTTTAGTTGGTCCAGATGTAAAATGGTTTTTGACCCGTCTTTGCTGCGATTGTACATGGTTTCAAACTTGGCATTATAGATGATTTCATCAAAAGTATAGGATGTTCTTGCTGCAACGGTATTGCTAAACATATCGTCGAAAGTAGTAATGAAAACAAGGATCTCACCATGAGTTTTTTTGAAATCTTCTTCAGTGAAATTGTATAAAGGGCTGTTTTGGGTAATGGGATGTACTAGGGTCCAACTCAGTGAGAGCGCATTTATACGGTCTAATTCTAATTCTAAATTGTAAAATTTATTTGTTTTTACGCCCTCTTCTTCTATAGTCATTCCTAGGGTTACTTTGGCTTTGGCGTCTGTGAAATTAGTGTTTTTAAAGGGGACTAGACGAATCATTAAGCCTTTGTGTTCTCCGTAGGGTGAAATTAAAGCGTTGTGTGAAAATTTTAAAAAAGCAGTAGGTTTGCTAAATCTTCCAAAGAACAATCCCGTTGCAATAGCAAAACTCAGTAAACCAATTAAGGCCTCGGCTGAAGATAAGGCACTGGTTAGGAATCCTGTGGGACTGATGTGTCCATAACCAACAGTAGTGAAGGTTTGTGCGCTGAAAAAGTAGGCCTGTCCAAACTGTTCTAGTGCGCTCTGTGATTGGGCGATGCCATCCAAATGCTCGATGCCAATGGCGTAGTAAATAAGAGCAAAGATAAAGTTGATCACAATGTAAAAGCCAAACAAGATAAACATGAATTTCCAATTCGGCATGTCGATCATGGTGTGGTACCAGCTGATGCGACGCAGTAAATTCATTCCCCTTTTTTCAATATTAGGAGTGCCGTTTTTATTGACAAATCTTCCTCCGTAACTGTTTGCATTAGTGCCGAATCCAGAGTTTTTATCTGTTTGAGCTTTGTGGTTTATTTTTTTAAGAAGCGCCATTAAGGTGTGATTAGTCTAACAAATATAAGGATATCTTTTGTATGAAATTCACGGAAGTATGCTAATGAAAAAAGCAATCTGCAAAAGTAAAATTTTGCAGATTGCTTCATATTAAGGAGTGCTTTTTTTATTTACAAAAAGTAGCTTTGTTTTTGATGGCGCTTTGACTACCCAATTGGATGGCTTTAGAGAAATCAGCACAGCAGTTCTTTTTGTCTCCTATTTTGTTGTAGGCTAGAGCTCTTAAATTGTAAGCGATGTAATCATTAGGGTTTAAGCCTATAGAGGAAGTACAGTCTGCGATGGTTTCTTTAAAGTTTAATAATTTGTAGTTTGCGTTGGCTCTTCCAGTATAAGCATCAGCATTCTCATGGTCTAATTCGATTGTTTTGCTGAAATCAGCAAGAGCTCCTTTTAGATCGTTGCTTTTGAGTTTGGCCACCCCTCTGTTTTGGTAAGCTTCAGTGAATTTGGGATCCATGCTGATGGCTTTGGTGTAGTCGATAATGGCGCCCTTGATATTACCTGTTTCTGCCTTTTTCATGGCTTTGTCAAAATAAGCTGCTCCAGCTTGCGCCCAAGTAGCGCAAGTAATCATCATAAAGGATGCAAGGAAAAAATGTTTCATAAACTAATTTGGGATTAGGTGAATAGGTTAAGTAATTCTGCAACGAATTTAAGAAAGATTTGTTTTGCGGGAGAAGCTCTTTGGTGAAATAATCTTTATGTGTGTTTCTTTTTGCAAGAAATTATGTTTTATTTTTAGTAAAGTGTTCGGAATTAACTCCTTAACTTAGCGTAAAATCTTATGTTTTTCTTCTGTTAAAATAAGAGAAGGAAGTCGCGACTGTCGCATTGACGATGTTTTATTATGGATTAATTTAAATTAAGATAATATGAAACTAACTTATTCTTATCCTCAATTTGCCTTTTTTTGTTTGATGTTGATAGGGGGAACTGTGGTCAAGGCCCAAGAAAAGCCTAAGTACTTAGATGCACAGCAAAGCGATCCGGTAAAGATGGGCTGGATGAAGGGGACGCCGCCGCCGCCTGATAGAATCGTTCGTTTTGAGGATGGTAGTTTTTTTCAATTTCCAGCTCTTAGATGGAGTGTGGCTCATATGCGTGAATTCATGCCGACAGTAAATGTTTCTCGGGGATTGGGTGCTGCAAAAGCTGTGTTGTCAAGTAGTCAAAAGGATATTGATAAAGTGAAGTTTATTCCTCTAGGGGAGAGTCAGCCGATGACTTGGGAGGAATCTCTACAAAAAGTCTACGCCGATGGTGTCATAGTGATGCATCATGGAAAGGTAGTGTATGAGAAGTATTTTGGAGCTTTGACAGTGGATGGTCAGCATGGGGCTATGTCGGTTACAAAATCGTTCACAGGGACTCTAGGTATTATATTGGCTAAAGAAGGGTTGATTGATACGACAAAAATTGTTTCGCAGTACTTGCCAGAACTTAAGGATTCGGCCTTTGGAGATGCAACTGTAAGACAAGTGATGGATATGACAACAGCTTTGCAATTTAGTGAAGACTATGCGGATCCTAATGCTGAGATATGGAAATTTTCCGCTGCTGGTAATCCGTTGCCTAAACCTAAGGATTATGATGGGCCAAAAAACTATTATGAATACCTGCCAACAGTAAAGAAAAAAGGGATTCATGGTGAAGCTTTTGGATATAAAACAGTTAATTCAGATGTTTTGGGTTGGATTATTGCTAGGGTTACTGGAAAAACGGTTGCTGAGGTTTTGTCTGAGAAAATATGGAAAAAACTAGGCGTTGAACAAGATGCTTATTATTCGGTAGATGCTATCGGAACACCCTTTGCTGGTGGTGGCTTGAATTTAGGTTTAAGGGACTTGGCACGTTTTGGTCAATTAATACTCAATGAGGGTAGAGTTGGTCCAGAGCAGATTATTCCTAAAGCAGCCATTGACGATATTAGAAAAGGCGGTAGTAAAAAAGCATTTGCTAAAGCGGGTTATTCGCTTTTAAAAGGATGGAGTTATCGTGACATGTGGTGGATTACCCATAACGAGCATGGTGCATTTTGTGCTCGTGGTGTTCACGGACAGCTTATTTATGTAGATCCAAAAGCAGATATGGTTATTGTTCGTTTCTCGTCTCATCCTGTGGCTGGTAATGCTGCCAATGATCCTTATTCTTTGCCTGCCTATCATGCTGTCGCAAAATTTCTTATGAATAGTAAATAAGGACAGATGGAGGGTAAAAAGGAGTAATTAAACCGCTAAAAAAGAACGCTATGAAAAAGAGAATACTATTCTTAATGTTGGTGGTTTGTACGGTCGTTTTTTCTCAAGGACATTATAACGGTTCATCATTTAATCCAAATGATTATTTTGCACCACATCCTGGAGGGATTGTACAGGTATGGTTACGTTAATATGAATTATTATAACGGTTCGGGCCAAAAGTCGGATCAGTTGATTGATTCTGCTCCAGATAATCTGACCTTGCTTGGTATTTCACAAAATGTCAAAACGGATTTTTTTATTCTCATGGCTATTTACGGAGGGAAAGGGAAGATTCTTGGTGCCGATTGGGGAATGATGATGATTCCTATGTTCAATAGTCCAACGGCTAATATTGCATTGGATTATTATTCTAGTCAAGCAGGATCGGGTACTTATGTTTTTACCAATAAAACAATTTGTTTTGGGGATCTGTATATTTGGCCTATTTGGTTGTCATGGTAAAAAGACAAGTGGACCTATGCGTTAAATTATGGTGTTTGGGCGCCAAAAGGAAAGTACGAACCATACGGTTTGATTTGTCTAAAATGAAAAAGGTCAAGTAAATGAATACTTGACCTTTTTTGTGACCCGACTGGGGCTCGAACCCAGGACCCCATCATTAAAAGTGATGTGCTCTACCAACTGAGCTATCGAGTCTTATTTGTTTCTTGCAATGAGGATGCAAATATAACAAATTATTTATGTTTTTCTAACCTTAGTGGAATTAATATCCGCTATCCCTTTCGGGTGCCAACCTAACGAGTAGGTAAGTCTGTTGTTTTCCACGTGTTACGAAAAAGTTAAGTCTGTAAAAAAATTAACTTTTTGTGACCCGACTGGGGCTCGAACCCAGGACCCCATCATTAAAAGTGATGTGCTCTACCAACTGAGCTATCGAGTCTATATTGTTTCTTGCAATGTGGTTGCAAGTATAGCAAATTATTTTTTAGTGTGACCACGGTGGGATTTGAACCCACACGCCCTTGCGAGCACCACCCCCTCAAGATGGCAAGTCTACCGTTTCTCCACGTGGCCGAAAAAAAAAGGTCAAGTACACGAATACTCGACCTTTTGTGACCCGACTGGGGCTCGAACCCAGGACCCCATCATTAAAAGTGATGTGCTCTACCAACTGAGCTATCGAGTCAATGCTTTCAAAAAACGTGTATTATAAGTCAAACTTGTGACCCGACTGGGGCTCGAACCCAGGACCCCATCATTAAAAGTGATGTGCTCTACCAACTGAGCTATCGAGTCATATTCGTCCCTTGAATGCGGGTGCAAATATAAGGAGTTATTTTTATTATTTGCAAGCATTTTTATTATAAATTTGTCTTTTTTAAAACAAAATTTACAACGCCTTAGTTTATAGGGTATTATTGAAATGAAAAAAATCATCTTATTAGGATATATGGGCTGCGGGAAGTCGACAATTGCCCAAAGCTTATCAAAAAACACCAATATTCCGTTTCTAGATCTGGATAAATGTATCGAAAAAAGAGCAAATTTGTCTATAAATGAAATTTTCGAACAATTTGGAGAGATCTATTTTAGGAAATTGGAGCACGAAATGTTTGTTGAATTACTGGAATCTTCAGAAAACAGTATAATAGGATTGGGTGGCGGAACGCCATGTTATGCCAATAACCATGAATTATTAAAAAGAGACGATGTGATTTCGATTTATCTGAAAGCGTCAATTGATACTTTATATAATAGATTGGTCCATAATAAAAGTAAACGTCCATTGATCGCCAATATGAATGAGGAGGAAATGAGAGAGTTTATCGCGAAGCATTTGTTCGATAGAAGCTTTTATTATAACCATGCGCAATATAAGGTGGTTGTAGATGATAAAACGATAGAGGAGACAGTTCAGGATATTTTGGCTGTTTTAGACTAAGAAGCGTGCTTATTGTTTCTGTTTTTGTAACTAGGAACTAGAAGTGTTCTGATAATGGGTGTGCGCTGGTATTTATTCCTAATAAACCTGTACGGAAAGCTTTTTGTTGTTTCGATGATAAATACTGCTGTTTTGCATTTTTCAAAAGAAATGTTGTAGAGTGTTCTTGTCCATGTATTATGGATAAGAGCTGATGGGGTATGGGCTTATTTGAAAGTACCTATGGGTGTCCTATGCTGGTTCCTAGTGATAGGAAACGCTTATAGTGTCAATGTGAGGTAGGTAGGAAATAGGAGTGTTTGCAATGAACTGTTTACTTGATAGACATGTTGATGTCAAGCATGCATAGCCTCTGGTGTTATGTGCTGATTGAACAATGAAAGAAACGGGCTTGTTGTATTAACTTAAGAAGGCGTAATCGTCTCCGTTTTCATCAAAAACGACTTGAACGTGCTCTAGTAAAGAGGTAGAAAGTGATATTCCTTTAAAATCGGCCTTTACGGGATACTTTTTGTGGTTTCTGTCAACCAGTACTGCTGTTTTGAATTTCTTAAGAGGAACGTCTAAGAAATGACGTACCGCATATATTAAAGTGGTGCCTGAGTTTAATACATCGTCAACAAGTACCAGTCCTTTGTTTTTGTATTCATCTTTGGACAAAGAAGTTTGTATCGGTTGTTGTGGGTCTTGTTTGTTGATTCTAACTTCGCACAGAGAGACTTTAAGTGTAGAAATGTTGCTTAGTGCTAGTGCAATTTTTTGAGCGAAAACAGATCCATTAGAAGCAATACCAGCAATGACAATCTCCTCCTCGTCAACAAATGTCTCGTATATTTGATAGGCGATACGCTTTATTTTGTGTTCGATTTCTTGATTGGTTAAGATGATATTTTTGCTCATGATGTATTTTTTTTGCTAATGTACAAATTTCATGTTTGAAATTCCAGTGTTCAATTCCAAATATAAAAAAGGAAAGGTCGGCAGGTAAATTGTAAGTTCTGCTGATATGCCTTAGGGTGTTGGGGTTTTTAAATGCGCTTTTTTGATTAAGATGGTTTGGGAATTAGGAACCGTTAGCTAGGGGCTTCGTTTTCTTCGTCCTCATTGAAAATTTCATTTCCATATTCATCAATATCTCGTCTGTCTTTTTTGGTAGGTCTTCCTGTTCCGTTTTTGCGGTAGTGTTCTTTAGAGAGTTTTAATAGCTCTAAATGCGCATAGGCTTCAGCAGGTGTTTCGTTTTTTCTGTATATATCCACAAGTTTTGCTCCTACGCGACTTTCAGGGATGTCGAGTACGGTAATGATTTGCGTGATTTGATCTTTTCTAAAGGTAATTCTATCAGTGGGAAAAACCTCTTTCGAAGGTTTGGCAACTTGTCCATTTACAGTGACATGGTTCTTTTTACAGGCCTCTGTTACCATGTTTCTAGTTTTGTAATAGCGCATGCACCATAAGTATTTGTCTATTCGCATAATTTTTCTAAAATCGAAGTTAAATTCTTTACAAAAATAAATCAATATTGTATATTGCGCACCTAAAAAATTAACAATAATGAACAGATTTAAATATTATTTTATTCTATTGCTCGCGGGTGTTTCGTTGGTCTCTTGTAATAAAAGTGATGATGATGAGGTAGAGGTGGTTCCGTTAAGAGATTATAAGGAGCAATACAAAGCAGATAATGATTCGATCATTAAATATTTAAAGACTAATTATATTGAGGAAGTAACGGCTGATTTTGATATAAAAATTGCTAAAATTCCTGCTGGAGGAACACAAACTTCGATTTATGATCAAACGCAGTATCCTTTGCAATCAAGAGATGTTTATAATAACGATGTTACCTATAAGGTGTATTATTTAACCTTGAGAAAAGGTTTGGGGGTGTCTCCTACTAATACCGATAATATAAATGCTTCTTATACTGGAACTTTGTTAAATGGGACTGAGTTTGATTCGTCAAAAGGTTATGGAGTTGACTTTATGTTGTATGCGTACGCATCTGATCCTGTAATCGAGGGTTGGTCGGAAATTTTTCCACAATTCAAAACCGGTACATCTGTCACTGGAGAGGATGGATCTATAATGCATGATAATTATGGAGCTGGTGTTATGTTTTTGCCTTCTGGATTAGCGTATTATGGTTCTGCTAAAGGAAAAATACCGGCTTATTCACCTTTGGTGTTTAGTTTTAAGTTGTTTGATCTAGTAAGAATGGATCATGATTTTCAAATTATCAATGGTCAAGCAGTTGCTGCTCCAGATGGAATTCCAGATTATTTAGAAGATTTAAATAATGATGGTTATTTATATGATTTCAGAGATAAAGTAAAATTCCCAAATCCTCCAGCTGATTTAGTTGATGATACCGATGGAGATGGTTTTGCTGATTACATTGATGCTGACGATGATGGAGATGGGTTTACAACTAGATTTGAAACTGCCAAGCCAGTTGGTGAGATTGGTATTGTTGGGGGGTATAATTTTGGATTGAGTAAATACTATCCTTGGGAACCAATAGTGGATAATCCGAATACGCCAAACACGGATGAAACAGAGCCTAGAGGAATTCCTAGAAGACCTACAGGAGCGCTTAAAGATCCTGCTAAACCGGAATCTGCAACTAATCCTAAAGCTTTTATACTCGAAGATTATACCGCTAATCCACGATTGAGAATTCATTTGGATAAGACTTATCCAATTAAACAGAATTAAATTTTAGTCGATAAATAAAAAAAAGCCTCGAAAATGATTTTCGAGGCTTTTTTTTATGGTCGAATATTCGGAAATTATTTTCTTTTCATTACGCTCTCAATAGCACTAATAATCGTTTGATTGTTCAATTTGTATAGGAATTGCTCAGGAGTTTCAGCTCACCCAAATTATGGTGTACAGCTGTGAACTCTTGTGGTGCTGGTAGTGATTACCTTAGTGGCATTTTTGTTAGATTTAAAGCTTCAGCGGTAAGGTGATTGAAGGTGTATTGGGATACGGCTTGTTTGATACGGTAGTGCTAAATTCTACTTGAGAAAAGCCCATAAAAAAACCTCGAATAATTTCGAGGTTTTTTTATGGGTATGTTTGAGAATTATTTTCTCTTGATCACTCTTTCAACAGCATCAACAATCGCTTGATTGTTTAATTTGTATTTGTCCATTAATTGCTCAGGAGTTCCAGATTCACCGAAACTATCGTTTACAGCTACAAACTCTTGTGGAGCTGGTGTGTTTAAAGCAAGTACTCTAGAAACGCTTTCTCCAAGACCTCCTAGGATGTTGTGCTCTTCTGCAGTTACTACACATTTTGTTTTAGCCAATGATTTTAGAATTGCTTCTTCGTCAAGTGGTTTGATTGTGTGGATGTTGATTACTTCAGCAGAGATTCCTTTAGCTTCTAAAGCTTCAGCAGCAATAAGCGCTTCCCAAACTAAGTGTCCTGTTGCTACAATAGTAACGTCAGTTCCTTCGCTTAGCATAATGGCTTTTCCAATTACGAAAGGCTCGTCAGCAGGAGTAAAGTTAGGAACAACTGGACGTCCAAAACGCAAGTAAGCTGGACCATGGTGATCTGCTAATGCTAAAGTTGCTGCTTTGGTTTGGTTGTAATCACAAGTGTTGATTACTGTCATTCCAGGTAACATCTTCATTAATCCAATATCTTCTAAGATTTGGTGTGTTGCTCCATCTTCGCCAAGTGTTAAACCAGCGTGTGAAGCACAAATTTTTACGTTTTTATCTGAATAGGCAACTGATTGACGAATTTGATCGTAAACTCTTCCTGTAGAAAAGTTAGCGAAAGTTCCTGTAAATGGAATTTTTCCTCCAATAGTTAATCCAGCAGCAATACCAATCATGTTTGCTTCAGCAATACCGATTTGAAAAAAACGTTCTGGGTGATTTTTCTTGAAATCGTCGAATTTTAATGAACCAATTAAATCAGCACATAATGCAACAACATTTTCGTTTTTCTGACCTAATTCGGTCATTCCCGCTCCAAAGCCCGAACGAGTATCTTTACTTCCTGTATTTGTATATTTTTTCATTTTTCTTCTTTTTGAGATTCTAAGAATCTAAATTTTATTACTTCCTAAAATGGAACTGATTACCGTGATTAAATCCTAGAATTAATAGTCGATTTGATCTTCAGAATAGTTTTGAGCCAAGGCATTTGCTAATTGCTCATTGTTTGGTGCTTTTCCGTGCCAAGCATGTGTGTGCATCATAAAGTCTACACCATTACCCATTTCAGTGTGTAATAAAATACAAACTGGTTTTCCTTTTCCTGTTCTTGATTTAGCATCAGCTAATCCAGCAAGGATTGCTTCGATGTTATTTCCTTCAGCAATTTCTAGAACATCCCAGTCGAAAGCTTCAAATTTAGCACGAATGCTACCCATTGCAAGAACTTCATCCGTTGTTCCGTCAATTTGTTTTCCGTTAAGGTCAATAGTAGCAATAAGGTTGTCAACTTTTTTAGCAGAAGCATACATGATGGCTTCCCAGTTTTGACCTTCTTGTAATTCACCATCACCGTGTAGGGTGTAAATTAAATGTTTGTCTCCATTTAATTTTTTAGCTTGAGCTGCTCCAATTCCTACAGATAAACCTTGTCCTAATGAACCAGAAGCAATACGAACTCCAGGTAATCCCTCATGAGTTGTTGGATGCCCTTGTAAACGTGAGTTTAATAATCTAAAAGAAGCAAGTTCTGAAACAGGGAAATAACCGCTACGTGCTAAAACGCTATAAAATACTGGGGAAATGTGTCCGTTTGAAAGGAAGAAAAGATCTTCTCCAATTCCGTCCATATCAAAACCTTCTTTACGGTCCATAATGTTTTGGTATAAACAAACCAAAAATTCTGTACAACCTAGTGAACCACCTGGGTGACCTGAGTTGACAGCATGTACCATTCGAAGGATATCTCTTCTTACTTGGATAGTTAAATCGCTTAATTGTTGTGTGTTAGGCTTCATTTTATGTGTAAAAGTTAAACTATGGCAAAAGTAAATTTTATTTTGCGGTAAGACAAATGATTTTTTGCTTTAGTTTGTTGTATTTGTTAAATTATAGATCTTTTTTTATAGTTGGCAAAAAAATGCTGAAATATTTCGGAATTTTTAGATAGGATGTTAGAGATACGCTGTTTTTGTTGAATTAAACAGAAAAGTCTTTAGCTTCAATCGGGGGCTTTAGAGTGTGTTTAATTAAATCACCTAATTCCAGCAATCTCTTTCCAAGTAATTAATTGAATGTTGTTTTCTTTTAGTTTTGTTTTACAATCTGGACTTGTAAAGTAATCAAAGTCGATTTGGCGCCACGCCGAACCAAAGTTTGGATGATGTATAGTGATGCCCTGCATTTCAGAATCGTCAAAAGCGGGATGAAGCAGGAAAATGTTAAATCCTGAGGTAATGCTGTCTAAAGCTTTTTTGTAAGATTTCTCAAGATCTCCTTTTTCGAAATCGTCAAAATGTCCAATTAACAGAGTGTCTGCTAAAAGAGTGTTTTCAAAATTATATTTTTCATCTGAGAGGCTGATAGATTCCACAAAATGTTTGTTGATGAAAACGGGTAAATTATAAGTTTTTCCAAGTTCTTTGTAGATTTCTAAAATTTGAGGAGTTACGCCAACGCTACACATATGAGAATCAAGGTGTGAAGGTCGAATTCCGAACTGTATGGCTCTTTCGATTTGAGCCGTAAGTTCTTTTTTGATTTCTTCTGGTTTTGCCTTGTTTTTGAACTCTTTTCTGGTTTTGTAAAAATAACCATTTTGATCTACTAAACTTGGCACTTCACAGGCAGGAAGTACAGGCCCGAATTTGTAATTATCCCATTCGCAGGTCAGTGTTAAATGAACGCCACAATCATAGTTTGGATTGTTTTTGGCAAATGTAGCCATTTCATAAAACCACGGACAAGGTACCATTATGCTATAAGAGTTTACGGATCCGCTTTGGAGCGCTTTTATAGTGGCCTGATTTTCGGAATGTGATAGTCCGGCATCATCGGCATGAATGATTAATAGTTTACTGTCTTTAGGGTATCCTAGTTTTTGGGCTAAGTTCATTTTTGTTTGTGTTTTTCTGCGGTAATATTGATGGAACGCAGGTTTTCGTGGATTTAAACAGGTTTTTTATTAGGGTGAAGACTTTGCTTAGTGGTCTTCGACTTCGTGTAGCCTGATAAAATTTAATTCTTTCCTTTGTCGCAACAGATGGTTTTTGGTCGGTTTTTTCAAATTTATGAATTTCTGATGGAACCGGCATTGTTTTGTGGTATAAGTCAGGTCTTAATTAGAAATGAAAAGTTCTAGAACAAAAGAGATAACAGTTCGTCCGCGCTTTGTGAAGGTTCAAAAGGTTAATATTTTAAGTTTCAGGTTTGGCAGAATCAATATCTAATTTTCTAATTGACCAAATATCTAATTATCTAATTAAAATTTCTTCAAATTAGCCTATCTTTGCCGACTGAAAAAAGAAACAGATGAAGTTTGATTTATTACAAAAAGATCCTCAATCGAAAGCGAGAGCAGGGAGTATTACTACAGATCACGGCGTAATTGAAACGCCTATTTTTATGCCTGTTGGAACAGTTGCTTCTGTAAAAGGAGTGCACCAGCGAGAGCTAAAACAGGATATCAATCCTGATATTATTCTTGGAAATACGTACCATTTATATTTGCGTCCTCAGACCGAAATTCTTGAAAAAGCCGGTGGGTTGCATAAATTCATGAACTGGGACCGTAATATTTTGACTGATTCTGGTGGATATCAAGTATACTCGCTTTCTAGTAATCGTAAGATTAAGGAAGAAGGGGTGAAGTTTAAGTCGCATATTGATGGGTCTTATCATGTCTTTACACCAGAAAATGTAATGGAAATTCAACGTACCATTGGAGCCGATATTATCATGGCTTTTGATGAATGTACACCTTATCCTTGTGACTATAGATACGCACAACGCTCTATGCATATGACGCATCGTTGGTTGGATCGTTGTACGACCCATTTAGAAAAACTGCCTTTTAAGTACGGATATGAGCAAACTTTTTTTCCAATTGTTCAAGGAAGTTGTTATAAAGATTTACGTCGTCAATCGGCGGAATATATTGCCAATTCAGGTCAGCAAGGAAATGCTATTGGAGGATTGTCTGTTGGGGAACCAGCAGAAGAAATGTACGCGATGACTGAGGTGGTTTGTGAAATATTACCGGAAGACAAACCACGTTATTTAATGGGGGTTGGGACGCCAATTAATATTCTTGAAAACATTGCTTTAGGTATTGATATGTTTGATTGTGTAATGCCAACTCGAAATGCCAGAAACGGTATGTTGTTTACAGCAAACGGGACCATCAATATTAAAAATAAAAAATGGGAGGCCGATTTCTCACCGATTGATGAGATGGGGATTACTTGGGTGGATACGGACTATACAAAAGCCTATTTACGTCACTTGTTTGCAGCGAATGAATATTTAGGAAAACAAATTGCGACGATTCATAATCTTGGTTTTTATATGTGGTTGGTTCGTGAGGCTAGAAAACATATCTTAGCTGGAGATTTTAGACCATGGAAAGAAATGATGGTTAAAAATATGAGCCAAAGACTATAAGAAGTTTCCAGTTATTGGGGTTTCAGGTTTTAAGTTTTTGTGAAGAACTTGAAACCTGGAATTGAATACCTGAAGCTTTTAAACTTGAAACTAAAAGTTTTATGCTAACGATAATAGATAAGTATATATTAAAAAGATATTTGGCCACTTTTTCGGTGATGATTCTTTTGTTTATTCCTATTGGAATCGTAATTGATGTTTCCGAGAAGGTCAATAAAATGATAGAAAACAAGATTCCGTTTACCGAAATTGCGATCTATTATTACAACTTTACCATTTATTTTGCGAATTCTCTATTCCCGATATTTTTGTTTTTATCGGTGATTTGGTTTACCTCAAAATTGGCCAATAATACAGAAATTATTGCTGTCTTGAGTTCTGGTATTTCATTTTCACGTTTTTTACGACCTTATATTATAGGGGCTACTATCGTTTCGATTTTTGTCCTTTTAATGGGCTTCTTTATTGTTCCTGCAGCCAGTGAGGGCTTTAATAATTTTAGGTATACGTACTTAAAAGGAAATGGTAAAGCTGAAATGCGAGGCGCAAATACCAATGTGTATAGGCAAATTAATGACCACGATTTTATCTTTGTAAATAGTTTTAACGATGAGTCTAAAACGGCTTTTAATTTTTCGTTAGAACATTTTGAACAAGAGGAGTTGAAGTATAAAATAACGGCTAGTCGTATTAAATGGAATCCGAAAAGCAAAACCTATACGCTGTATGATTATACCAAAAGAACGGTAGGTCAATTGGATGATGTAATAGAGAAAGCTCCTGAAAAAACAGCTGCTTTTAAGTTTGAACTCGAAGATCTAACACCAGTAGTGTATATCGCGGAAACACTTCCGTTGGGCAAATTGATTGACTTTATTGATAAAGAAAGAAAGAGGGGGTCGGGCAATATAAACACCTATTTGGTTGTGCTTTATAAAAAATATAGCGTACCTGTTTCTGCTTTTATTCTAACGATTATTGCTGTAGCGGTTTCTTCAATGAAACGCCGTGGTGGTATGGGAACCAATTTAGCTATTGGAATTGCAATTGCCTTTTCTTTTGTATTTTTTGATAAAATATTTGGTACACTTGCGGAAAAATCTACCTTCTCACCTCTATTTGCCGTTTGGTTCCCGAATATAGCTTTCGGAATTCTGGCGATTTACTTATTACGTAATGCGAAACGATAGTATAAAAAGTTATTTAAACCTACATTTAATTGTTTTTATCTGGGGGTTTACGGCTGTTTTAGGCGCATTAATTACCATCGATGCCGAGAATTTGGTTTGGTTCCGCATGCTTTTTGCGAGTGTTTTTATAGCGCTGTTTTTAGTGTCTAAAAGGAAATCATTTACAGTGTCAGCTGCATCATTAGCCAAATTTATTTTTGTGGGATTGCTCATTGCCTTGCATTGGATTTTCTTCTTTACTGCCATTCATATTTCTAATGTTTCAATAACCCTTTCTATATTTTCATTAGGGGCCTTTTTTGCATCTTTATTGGAACCGCTTTTTTATGGAAGGAAAGTATTGTTGTATGAGGTATTCTTCGGCTTGATTATTATCGCTGGATTAGCCTTGATCATGCAAGTGGAGGTGAAATACCTGCATGGCATGTATTATGCATTGGCCTCGATTATTTTAGGTGTTTTGTTTACCTTAATGAATGGAAAACTGATTTCGAATCATGATCCTTCAGTAATTACCTTTTATGAGTTTGTGGCAGGCTTTTTCTTTATCTCCATTTATTTTTTGATCAAAGGGAAATTCGATGTTGATTTCTTTATGATGTCAACCAATAACTGGTTACTGCTATTTGTTTTAGCTTCTGTTTGTACGGCATATGCCTTTACAGCTTCAGTGAAAGTCATGCAAAAACTATCCCCTTACACGGTGATGTTAACCACTAATTTAGAGCCTGTTTACGGAATTGTTTTGGCTTATTTTATTCTAGGAGGAAAAGAAAAAATGAGTACGGAATTTTATATTGGCGCCTTAATAATTGTCATTACAGTTATTTTAAATGGCGTTTTTAAACATTACAAGAATAAGAAGGAAGTGTAATAGTTTCCTTATTTTTAAATTACAATTTGATACTTTACTAATAATTATCTGTACCAATGATATAATATTTTTATATTTGCGGTTCGATTTACAAACAAAATTCAAAAATCCATGGAATATTTAGATTTTGAGCTTCCAATAAAAGAACTTGAAGAACAGTTACAAAAGTGTGTTATAATTGGAAAGGAATCTGATGTTGATGTTACGCCAACCTGCAAGGAAATCAACAAGAAATTAGAGCAAACAAAAAGAGAAATATATAAAAACCTTACTGCTTGGCAGCGTGTTCAGTTGTCTAGACACCCAAATAGACCGTATACTTTTGATTATATCAAAGCCATTTGTGGTGATACATTCTTAGAACTTCATGGAGACAGAAGTTTTAAAGATGATAAAGCAATGGTGGGTGGATTAGGAAAAGTAAACGGGCAATCGTTTATGATTGTAGGTCAGCAAAAAGGGTATAATACCAAAACTCGTCAATACCGTAACTTTGGTATGGCAAATCCAGAAGGATACCGTAAAGCTTTGCGTTTGATGAAAATGGCAGAGAAATTTGGGATACCAGTGCTTACTTTAGTGGATACTCCAGGTGCTTATCCAGGATTGGAAGCTGAGGAACGCGGACAAGGTGAGGCTATTGCAAGAAATATTTTTGAAATGGTTCGTTTAAAAGTGCCTATCATTACCATTATTGTGGGTGAAGGTGCCTCTGGTGGAGCTTTAGGAATTGGTGTAGGTGATAAAGTATATATGCTAGAGAATACATGGTATTCTGTTATATCTCCAGAATCATGTTCTTCTATTTTATGGAAAAGCTGGGAATATAAAGAGAAGGCTGCAGAAGCATTAAAATTGACTTCTTCAGACATGAAAAGACAAAAATTAGTTGATGATGTTATTCCAGAACCGTTAGGTGGTGCGCACTATGATCGCGAAACTACTTTCAAAACGGTAGCAGAATACATTACCAAAGGATACAATGAATTGAAAGACTTATCAACAGCTGACTTAATTGCCCAGAGAATGGATAAATACAGTAAGATGGGTGAGTATAAGGAGTAAATTCGTACAAAACAAATTACAATCCGAAGCCTTACCGTTTCGGATTTTTTTTTGGTTATGAACAAAAAAACTTATTTATAAACAATTAATAGTTATAACTAGATAGCAATCTTTTTTTTAAATTTTGTTACTTTCGCTATATGGAAAATTTCAAAAATGTAAACCCTATAAAGGTAGATAAAACCACTATTATTAATTTAGAAAAAGGTAAACTCCCTCCACAAGTGCTTGATTTAGAAGAGGCTGTGCTTGGAGCGATGATGATTGATAAGAAAGGGGTAGATGATGTAATTGATATTTTACAAGCCGATGCTTTTTATAAAGATGCACACAAATATATTTTTGAAGCCATCGTTCAACTTTTTACCGACACCCAGCCAATTGACTTGCTGACCGTTTCGGCTCAGTTGAAGAAAAATGGAAAATTAGAATTAGCAGGTGGTGATTTTTACTTAATTCAGCTTACGCAAAAAATCGCGTCTTCGGCGCACATTGAATTTCACTCTCGTATCATTCTTCAGAAGTTTATTCAAAGAAGTTTGATTCGAATTTCTTCTGAAATTATTGAAGCGTCTTATGATGAGACTACCGATGTATTTAATTTGCTTGATCAAGCCGAATCAAAATTATACGAGGTAACACAAGGAAATATTAAACGTAGTTCTGAAACAGCTCAGAGTTTAGTTTTACAAGCTAAAAAACGTATTGAAGAGATTTCTAAGCAAGAAGGATTGAGTGGTGTTGAAACTGGTTTTACTAATTTAGATAAACTGACTTCTGGATGGCAACCAAGTGATTTAATTATCATTGCAGCGAGACCTGCGATGGGAAAAACGGCTTTTGTACTTTCAATGGCTAGAAATATTGCCATCGATTTTGGACATCCAGTAGCTTTGTTCTCTTTAGAGATGGCATCAGTTCAGTTGATTACGAGGTTGATTTCGTCAGAGACAGGACTATCATCAGAGAAATTGCGTACAGGTAAGTTAGAGCCTCATGAATGGACGATGTTGAGTACCAAAGTGAAGAACTTAGAGAAAGCACCATTGTTTATTGATGATACGCCATCACTTTCTATTTTCGATTTAAGAGCAAAATGTCGTCGTTTGGTTTCACAACACGGTATTAAAATTATTATTATTGACTATTTGCAATTGATGACCGCTGGAGGTAATGCTAAAGGGGGAGGAAATCGTGAGCAAGAGATCTCGACAATTTCCCGAAACTTAAAAGCTTTGGCAAAAGAGCTAAACGTGCCTGTGATAGCACTTTCACAGTTGTCGCGTGCGGTTGAAACGCGTGGATCTAGTAAACGTCCTTTGCTATCGGATCTTCGTGAATCTGGAGCGATTGAGCAGGATGCTGATATTGTTTCGTTTTTGTACCGACCAGAATATTACAAAATTGACGAATGGGATGATGATGAGGCTTCGCCAACCACTGGTCAAGCGGAAATTATGATCGCTAAACACCGTAATGGTGGTATCGAAAACGTCCGATTGAAATTTATTGGACATCTTGGAAAATTTGATAACTTGGATGATTTTTCAGGTAATTATGATGATTTACCATCTAAGATGAACCACGATGAAAATCCGTTCATTACCAAAAGTTTGCCATCGCCTAACGAAGCATTTGGTAGTAACCTCAATGAGGACGATGATGATGGAGATGTTCCATTTTAATATATTTAAAAAGCCTTTTCAAGGCTTTTTTTTGTGCTTAAATGTTAATTTTTGTAGATATTATTCAGTAGATTAGCATAACAATTGTAAAGTAATCAATTGCGTATTAACTCGTAACCAAAAACTAATTGATATTATGAAACACAACAAACTTAAAAATGGGGATACTAAAATTCCTTTGAAAACGGCACAGGAATGGGTAAAAAAGTGGAAAGCCTTAAAAGATGATCAAACTAGAAAAAGAGTTGATTCTTATTTGATTCCGTCACAAAATCTAGCTTTGGTTTTAGCGCAAGGTATTGATGCTGCAAGAGCTTATGTGGGGATTAATGAAAAAGGAGAGGAAACGCTCATGTTGGTAGGGACAAAGTGGGATGAAGAGAAGGGAATTTATGTAGATATGATTCCAGGTTATCTTTGTACAGATGAAGAGTCTGTAGTTACAGCGGGTATTTATGATTTTACAGAACCTTGCCCTCCTGGGAAGCCTGATCCAAGCAGTCCTATGAATATATAAAGGATGCGTGTATTTTTTATTAACGCTGGATATGTACTCTTATTGATTAACTTTTTATTATTTGGGATAGGTTTTTTTAAACAGGCTAAGGCCTATAAAATTTTTACACTTTATTTATTGGTGATCATAGGTATTCAGTTAAGTGCTCATTTTTGTGCGCAGCGATACGGGAGTAACCTCATAGTATCTCATTTGTATTTTATAGGGCAGTTTATCACCTTGAGCTTATTTTATTTAGCCTTAGTAAAGGATCCATTTCAGAAAAAAGCAATCAAAATCGGCTTTGTGTTGGTTTTATTGACTTTAGGCACTCAATATGGAGTAAAACCCGATTTGCTTTTTAAGTTTAATTTATACGAAATTTTTATTACTTCATTTTTGTTGATTATTTATGCGACATTTCATTTCTATAATATGTTGGATGAAAAGAAGTCATTTTATTTTATCAATATGGGAATTCTCTTGTACCTCTTCGGAAGTACAATTTTATTTTTAGTGGGTAATCTAACGACAAAATTTAGTGATAATTTCAATATGATCACTTGGATGCTTAATGCGATACTCTATGTGGTGTATCAGTTGTTTATACTTTATCAATGGAAAATAATTTTCTTTGAAAAGAAAGCAATTTCTATTTAAGAATAGTCCTTAGTAAACGGGGTATTTATAGAAAGCAGGTAGGTAGTACGGTTCAGATGATATTCTTCGTGTTTACGCTGAGCGTTAGTATACTGCTTCAATAAAGTGTTATTGAATTTAAAATGCTTAAAATCTCTATCAGACGTTATGTTTTGGTAGAGATTTTATTTTTTGTAAGACTTTTAGTGTAATCAAATTAAATGTGATATATTTGATTTAGAGAGCAATAATGTAATACCATTAAAAATGTAGGTTGCTATGAGTTTGAAAGTTATACCAGAATCCGAAATAGTAGCTACTGTTATTTTTAGTTGTGTGTCGTTTTTATTGATGGGACTTGTTTTGGTGTTGTTCTTTTATTTTTCTAGGAAGAAAATTATCCAAAAGGAAATAGAAAAGAGAGATCTGGAAATTCATCACCAAAAAGAGCAGTTACATGCGATTATCATTGCCCAAGAGGAAGAACGCAAAAGGATTGCCCAGGATTTACATGATGACATCAGTTCAAAACTCAATATTGTATCGCTGAATAGTCATCTGCTTGGTTCTTCCAATTTAACCCCAGCGGAGACCAGCGAAATTACCGAAAACATTATCAGCTTAACGGCAAAGGCCTTAGAGAATTCTAGAAAAATAGCCCATAATTTGATGCCACCTGTTTTTGAAAAGTTTGGACTCAATGCGGGTGTTGAAGAATTATGTCATGAATTTGAAAGTAGTAAGGCAGTCAAAGTAGCCTATGAAAATAAAATTGATTTTGATCAAAGGGATATCGATCTTCATTTACACGTTTTTCGAATTTTACAGGAATTAATGAATAATTCTTTGCGACATGGAAAAGCCACCGAAATAGGGATTGTTTTTGAAAAGGTAGGCGGTATTCAAACCTGTAAGTATAAAGACAATGGATTAGGTTTTGACATGCAAAATAAGACAAATCAAAAAGGATTGGGAATGAAAAACATAGACAGTAGGGTTTCTTTTCTAAAAGGAACTATTGAAATGAATTCAGAAATCAACAAAGGGGTTTCTGTTCTTTTTACTTTCTAATCTTATTTTGTGATATGTTCGTTTTTAGCACCAAATAGCCAAGAGATTTGCTGATTTTGTAGTGCATATTTTGTAATTTCGGGCTTAAGAACAGAAAATCTAAATAAAATGTGTAGCGCTATTAAAATTGCTTTAGTTGATGACGAAGTTTTATTTCGAAAAGGAATTTCTTTTTTATTGCAAAGGGAAGAAAATATCGAAATTATTTTTGAAGCTTCCAACGGAGATGAGCTTATTTCATTGTTAGATAAGCAAGAAATAAAACCGGATATTATTATCATGGATTTGAAAATGCCTGTTTTGAATGGTGTTGAAGCCACAAAGATTATTCGAAAAACTTTTCCTGAGATTAAAATTATTGCCTTGACGAGTTACGATTCAAAATCATTTGTGGCCAATATGATTCAAATAGGAGCGGTGGCTTACCTGATAAAAAATGCCACTCCAAAAGAACTAATTCATACCATTAATGAAGTCGCGAAAAAGGGATTTTATTATAATACGAATGTGTTGAAAACCATTCAAGACACCATCGTTTCGTCTAAACAGTCAAGGGGTACTTTAGAAACTAATTTTCTTTCGCCTCGTGAAATAGAGATTCTTCAGCTGATTTGCCAGCAAAAGACCACTTCAGAAATTGCGGAGCTTCTTTTTTTAAGTCCAAGAACAGTGGAAGGACATCGCAATAATTTATTACTAAAAACGGAGTCTAGAAATATTGCGGGTTTAGTCGTGTATGCAATTCAAAATGAAATTGCTGTTCTGACCTTTTAGACCTAAGTGGTTAGGAACTGTATGGACAGGATATAATACAAGATAATGGTCAGTACGAGTAGACAGAGACCAATTTTTTGTATCACATTTAGTCCTTTCGGTTGGTTGTTACTATCATTAAACTTCATAGCTTCGATTTTTACGTAGATTAGTTTGATGATTTGGGTTCGTAAATTTAGGTAGATTTTTTTAGTGCAGTATGCGTGTTTTTACCTGTTTTTAACTTCATAAGATGGAGCGTCGTATTATTTAACTTTTAAGTAATGTTACGACTGCTCAATAAAAACAATTGGTTCTATTATTTTCTTTGTTGCTTCCTTTATATCTTTACTAAAATAATATTATAATGAACAAGAGTCTAATCTGTATTTTCGTATTGCTACTTTCATTTAGTACAAAAGCATCGTTTATTTTAGTACCGATGGATGAAACCACGCAACAAAATCATCTAAAAGCATACGGAATTACCTATTGGTGTCTCAGCAAAGATTATAAAGCTAGTTGGTTGCTTAATTATCGAGGTGGGTCATTCTTACTTCCAGATGTGGAAGAGATCCGTAAAGAATGCAAAATTAGAGGAGTAAGTTTTGAAATACTTTCAGATGCTGAAGAGGGAGCTATATTAAACGAAATTTCGAGTCCTTCTCAAAATATGGAATCCGTTATTCTTGAAAAAGCACCTAAAATTGCGGTATATACGCCAAAAGGGAAACAACCCTGGGATGATGCTGTAACATTAGTACTGACTTATGCAGAGATACCTTTTACACCAATCTATGACGAAGAAGTGTTAAGTGATCAATTGTTGCTATATGATTGGTTACACTTGCATCATGAAGATTTTACAGGACAGTACGGTAAGTTTTATGCGGCTTACAAAAACACACCTTGGTATATAGAACAAAAGAAAAGTTCAGAGGCTTTAGCGACCAAATTAGGATTTGATAAAGTTTCTCAGGAAAAAGGAGCTGTAGCCAAAAAGATCAGAGATTTTGTCATTGGCGGTGGTTTTATGTTCGCGATGTGTTCGGCTACAGATAGTTTTGATATAGCGCTTGCTGCGGATGGAGTGGATATTTGTGAAGCGATGTTTGATGGTGATGCCAGTGATGCTAATTACCAATCAAAATTAAATTATGCCAATTCATTCGCTTTTAAAGATTTTAAGTTGGAGAGAAAACCCGACGTATATGAGTTTTCGGATATTGATATGACCAACAAACGAAATCTTCCGGTTGATAAGGACTATTTTTCTTTAATGGAGTTTTCGGCCAAATGGGATCCTATTCCCAGTATGTTGTGCCAGAATCATACGCAACTAGTAAAGGGATTCATGGGGCAAACGACTTCTTTTGATTCTGCATTGATAAAATCAAATGTGCTTGTGATGGGGACCTGTGAGCTTAATGGCGAATCTCGATATATTCACGGTGAAAAAGGAAAAGGTATGTATACGTTTTTTGGGGGACATGACCCTGAAGATTATCAGCATCAGGTTGGAGATCCTCCGACAGTATTGGATTTGCATCCCAATTCTCCGGGTTATCGATTGATATTGAACAATGTTTTGTTTCCAGCGGCAAAAAAGAAAAAGCTAAAGACCTAATTTAGTTCATAGAAAATTCAAACCAAACAGGAACATGATCCGATATTTTTCGCGCTTCTTTTAAGGTGCTGAAATTGGTGTAGAATGGAATTATGCCTGAATTGGTATACTGTATCGTATTTGTTTTGTAAAAGATATTGTCAAATTCGGAGGCTAAACAAACATTGTTTTTACACATTTGCTTTAAGGATGTTTTTTGATTTTGCAAAATAGGAACATATCCCATTTTCTTTAAGGGGGTAAATACCGAATGGGATTGAGGACAATTAAAATCTCCGATAAAAACTAAATTTAGATTAGGGTATAAAGGAGGTAAAAGCTTAAAGTACTTGATCTCGGTTTCCGGCTGTTTG
Organism: Flavobacterium sp. OHVDL-2026-0007; assembly: GCF_059882335.1. Classification (NCBI taxonomy): domain Bacteria; kingdom Pseudomonadati; phylum Bacteroidota; class Flavobacteriia; order Flavobacteriales; family Flavobacteriaceae; genus Flavobacterium; species Flavobacterium sp. OHVDL-2026-0007. Next base: position 2,455,226 of record NZ_CM187612.1, on the reverse strand, counting down.
TTTTTGGTAATGGCGTGATAGGTAACTAAGGTGATCGCTTTTTTATTGATTTCAAAAGTTGCGAAATAGGGTTCTCGTTCAATTTCCAGACCATATTTGTTTTCTAGCCAAGCTTTTCCTTTTAATTTGGCTTTGTTTGTTTTCCAGAGGTAAGCATAACGTTCTGTTTTGTGGCGACCATTGCTAGTAGGGCTAGTACTAGTAGGATCACTGACGATATAATCCCATTTAGTTCCTTTTTGATTCAAGCTTGCGGCTAATTTTGCAACAGCTTGAGCACCTCCGTAACCAGCTACAACCTCCTGTATGGTAATGATGTCGTAATGAAGTAGGGTATTGGCAATAAAGTTAAGTTCAGATTCCGATTTTGATTTTCCAAAGTTGGCCAAATTCCATGATAGAATTTTGGTTTGCGAAAAGGAAGAAACAGCGAATAAAAGCAGAACGAGGATGAGAATTTTTTTCATGTAAAATGGTAATGGTCAAATATACGCATTTCGAAATTCGACTATTATTTCTTATTCTCATTTTAACACCATTTTCAAAGACTAATTTTGTTATAGCCTGAATTTTGGAATGGTATTTAGGGGAGTGCTCTTTTTTAATCTTTGAGTTGAAGTCTAATCTAGATAAGTTGCTTTTGATTTTAATCAAGTCGCTATCGTGATAGTGTAGATCCGTTTAAGGAGTGAAATAGGGGTATGAAAAACATTAAACAATAAAATTAATGTTTTTTATATCTGTTTTTTAAAGCAGTTGCTATGATGATGATTTGCAAGACAAGTAGTGCAGGGATGAATATAATTTTCCAATCGATGTCCAACCATCCTGCTCCTTCAGATATAAGTGCAAAACTTACAGATAGAAAAAGGCATAGTAACATTGTTTTCATTAGGATTATATTTTGGGTTGTATTAAATTTTGAGAGGACTTTCTGGAATGGGTTTTTCTCTTTTTGTTTCATCAGTTTATCAATAGATTCTATACAAATTTAGAGCTATAAAAAAGGATTTCTTTACGTGAATCCGTAAAAGCAAATAAAATTTATACCAATCCAAAATCTTTTGCAATGGCAATTAAATGCACATTATTGTTGGCCTTAAAGTAAATTTTTAACTTATTGATTCTTTTTTCGATACTACTTGTTCCGTTTGGCGTTATAGACAGAGCTTTAAATTCACTTGAGATATTCTCTAAGATATAGCCTTGTGATAATAATTTTAAAATTGAAATATCATAAGATTCTATTTCAATTAAGGTTTTCTCATTAAAGCTAAAAGAGAGGTCTGAAGAAAGTATTTTTTCTTCATTGCTATAGGTTCCTTCGATGGCTTTTCTTAATTCAGTAATGCTATTTCTTCCTTTGGAAACATAAGCATTAATTCCTAGATCATTAAAAAGAGATTTTATACGGTATGATTTGTCTTCAATGGAAAATACAATCTTTTTTAGTTTTGGTTGTACCTGGTTTGCCGCTTCGATAAGTTCTTCTCCAGTGGCAAGCTTTGTTTCTCTATGATCCGATTTAAAGGACAAATCAGTGATCAATAAATCATAGGGTTCATTTTCAATTAGTCCTTTCTTTATTTTGATTAAGGCATCATCACAATACTTAACATGATGTATTGTAGGTACTTTTAAGTCTTCAAGTACTTGAATTACAGCAATGCTGATGCTGTCTAAATCTTCGGAAACTAAAACTTTTTTAAACATATAGTATCATTTATAGAGGAAAATAGAAACTTAATTTAACCCCCGTTTTTGAATTACTGTCAAAAATAACAGTTCCATTTATAGTTTTAATACGGCTTTCCACATTTTGCAAGCCGTTTTTAAAAAAAATATTTTCATGATCGAATCCGATACCGTTATCGATATAGTTTACAGCAATGTTTTTGTTTTGTGTTTTAAAAGTAAGACTCACTAAAGTAGCTTTACTATGTTTTTTCATGTTTAAAAACAATTCTTGTAAAACCCTATAGAGGATTCTTTTTTTGTTTTTATTGATGTCATTCCATGGGATGGTGTCAAAACCATTTAGTAAAATATTGATATCACTAGTTTTGAATTCTGAAATCATTTCTTTAAGCGCTATACTATAATTGTGGTCCGTTGTAATGGGACTATTTTCTTTGGATATATTTCTGGTATGGGAGTACAAGAGATCTAAATTATGCAGGAGTTGTTCCTTGTTTTCATAGCGTTCGAGATCGTTGTTTTGGGCAAAAGCAAGCGTGTGGTAAACATGATTAGAAAGCTCATCATTTAATTTTTTTGATATTCGCATTTCGCTTTTGTATATAGCAGTGTTTTTTTCTTTTTTTCCTTTGGAGAGCAGGTAGTAAGTAAGAAAGCTAAGTAGGCCAATAGTAAAGACGATTATAATATAAGAAATGATGTTGCGGTGTTTCTGTCTTTCTAATTGTAGCTCGTTTTCTATTTTCTCAGCTTTAAGCTGTAGGTTCTCTTTCTTTTCTTGTCCGGCAATGTATTTTAGATTAGCAAACTGGTTTTTGTCTTTTCGCTGGGAGACCTCTACACTATCCACAAGTTGAATGTATTTTAGAGTGTATTTCTTTAAATCATTTCCTTGACTGGCTATGATTAATTTAGACAGACTATTGATTCGCTTTGAGACGGACTTATTTTTCGTTGCTCTTTGGTATGCCTTTACGGCATACTCCTTGGCTAACGGTGGATTGCTTTTTACAAAATAGGTAGACAGATGAAGATAGTTGGTACAAAGGCCTTCTCCATTTTTTGGTTGTAGCCTAATTTTGAGACCTTCATAATAACAAGCTAAAGCTTTAGGATTTCCTAATTTATAATAGCAAAAACCTAAATTGTCAATTATAAAGGCATAGTCGTTATTGTTTTTTGCATCAAATTTGGAGCTATTTTTTTGTTGTGCCAATAAGATAAACAAGTCTGCGGCTTCTTTGTACCTACCTTCTTCCATATACACCACAGCTAGATTGTTTATGGCCAGAGACTTTCTCCAAACACTTGATTTTAATGCGATGGATTTTTTAAAATAAAAGATGGCGTTGCTAAAGTCGTAATTGTTGGTGTAATTTATCCCTAAAATGTTATAGACAATCCAGGCATAGCGGGGGTTTTTGATGCTATTTAAATAAGGTAATGCTTCTGTTATTATCGCTTCGCTAAGAATATAATTGCCTTGGTTTTGACGAATTTCGGCCATACTGGACAGCGCATAGACATGATCGATGGTATTGGTTTTAGGATCACAAAGTAATTTTGCTTTATTGTAATAAACAAAAGCGCTATCCTTTTTATTGCTGTCGTAAAGAACATCGGCAATATCTGTGAGTCTTTTTATTTCTGCGGTATGATTTGCCTCTTTGATTTTTGGTAATGGATTGTTTTTAAACAAGACCAAAGGGATCGTAATGGCCAATGCTATGGCTATAGTCAGCAAGAAGTATCTTATGATCGTTTTGTTCCGTATGAGATCCAAAGTATTTTTCATTAGGACAAAGGAAAGTTAAAATATACTTTAAATCCTTTATTAGGAGTTGATTCGATATCGATTTCACCTTTGTTATTTTGAATTCGATTTTCAACATTATAGAGTCCATTTTTAAAAGACATTTTGGAAGTGTCAATACCTTTTCCATTGTCGGTATAACTTATTACGATTTTCTTGTTGGTCTTCTTAAAGGTGATCCCTACTAAGCTTGCATGACTATGTTTTTTCATGTTGACTAGTAACTCCTGAATTACTCTATAAATGGCAATTTTCTTATTTCGTCCTATTTCATCCCATGCAATCGAATCTAAACCATTTAATAGTAGGTTGACCTCTGGAGTTTTGAAACCGGAGATCATTTCTTTTAAATAGAAAACATAGTTTTCGTTGGTAACGATAAGGCTATTTTCTTTCGAGATATCTCGTGTTCGAGAATAGATGGCGTCCAGATTATTGAGTAATTGCTCTTTGTTTTCTGCTATAGAAAGATTTTTGTTTTCGGCAAAAGCCATTGTATGGTAAACATCGTTTGCTAATTCATCGTGTAGTTTTTTTGAAATTCGAGTTTCGCTTTCGTAGGTAGCTTCTATCTTTTCACGATTTCCCCTTGAAGTCAAGTAGAAATATAGTACTAGAATCAAACCTAGACTTAGGGCAATGATGATATACGATATGATGTTTCTGTTTTTTTGTCTTTCTAATTGAAGTTCATTTTCTACTTTGTGTGTTCTTAATTTTAAATTCTCGTTTTTTTCGATCTTCGAATCGTATTTGATTTTAGCAAATTGGTTTTTAGCTTTCTGCCTCACTTGTGTTATGCTGTCATTTATTTTGATGTAGAGTAAGGCATATTTTTTTAATTGATCGGTTGGGCTATTTTGGATTAAAAATTTTAGTGCGATTAAACGATCATCTACATTGTTTACAATGGTGAATTTTTCGTAGCTCTGTAGGGAATATTTTTTTGCTAAAGAAGGATTCTCTTTGTGATAAAATTCCGCAAGATGGAAGTAGCTGGTCCCTAATCCCCAATCACTTTTTATTTCAGATCGAAGTTGTAGCCCTTGCATTAAATAAGAAAGTGCTTTTGGATCTCCAAGTTCGTAGTAGCACACTCCAATATTGTCAAGTGCTCTGGCGCGGTCTTGAGGATATTTCATGTCCGATATATTTTGTACTAAGGGGAGGAAAATAGTTAGGGCCTCTTTATGTCTTTTTTGGAACATATATACAATAGCGATATTGTTTTGTGCAGCCTGTTTTCTCCATTGACTTGTTTTGAGCGCTAAAGCTTTATTGAAATAGAGTAAGGCATTATTGTAGTCATACGTATTAAGGTAGTTGATTCCTAAAATGACGTAAGAATTCCATTGGTGTTTTGTGTTTTTGATGTGTTTTAAGTACGGAATTGCTTTTGTAGCAATTGATTCACTTCCTGTATAATCACCATGATTCTGTTGAATGTCTGCCATGTTGTTTAAGCTAGTGACATAATTCTCAGGATCCATTTTTGGATTACAAATCGATTTTGCTTTGTTGAAATAGTAGAAGGCGCTGTCGAATTGTTTGTTTTCATAAAAGCCATCACCTATGGCAAGAAGCTTTTTAACTTCAGCTTTTGTGTTGGGGTGTTTATTGTTATTGATGACTTTCTTTTGGCATGAAAAAGAAGTTAATAAAACAAGAAATATAGAGAGGTATGTTAAGACTCTTTGTGGTATCATGCCCCAAAAATAAAGAATTATAAGCTTTGGGAATAGGTATAAATACGGTATTTTATGCGTTTTTTTTCAACACAAAACTACTTGTTCTCATTAACAAGGACATACAAAAAGAAATGCCTATATGAGTTGATTTCTTTTTGTATGTGGATAGGAAACGAGCTCTAATTTAAACTGCTCTGAGTCCAGTTGTTATGGCAATTCTATTCCATGAATTAATGGTGATGATCATCATGATGATTTCGGCAAGGTATTGATCATCAAATACTAAAGCGGCATTCTGATAAGCTTCATTTGAGACATGATTGCTAATCATGGTAACTTGTTCCGTTAATGCTAAAATGGCTTTTTCTTCCTCCGTATAAACATCAGCTTCGCGCCATGCGCTTAATAGGTAGATACGCTGCTCAGAGATGTTTTGTTTTCGGGCTTCAGCTGTGTGCATATTAATACAATAGGCACAACCATTAATCTGTGAAGCGCGAATTTTGATGAGCTCTTTATGTGTTGGTGTTAAAGAAGTGCTCGCGATGTATTTTTCTAAATTCATCATGGCCTCGTAGGCCTTTGGTGCTGCTGCTGGGATCGTGATTCTTGGTTTCATTGTGGGTATTTTTTTAAGTGTGATACAAAGGTCAGTGCTATTTGCTTTAAAAAACTTGAACTACTTCAAGAAAATGCTATTGTACTTTGCCGGCCCTGATTTTACTCATGAATTCTGCTGAAAAATCAAGATAGGAAGCCAGCATATATTGGGGGACACGCTGCACAAAGTCGGGATTCAATTCGTTAAAATGATGGTATCTTTCTTCGGCAGACATGGTAAATAGAAATTTAATTCGCATTTGTGCTGCGCCAAAAGATTTTTGCGAGACAATTCTAAAGTAACGTTCCAGTTTTGGTATTTGTTGCAGTAGGGACTCTAATACAGCTTGTTCTATAGCAATAACCTCTGACTGTTCAATTGCTTGAATATAAAAGTGAGAGGGGGTATGGTTGTGGTAACTCAAATAGTCGGTAATCCACCAATTTTCGATTCCAAATTGCAGGGTTTGTTCCGTGCCTTTTGAGTTGATAATGTATTGGCGCATACAGCCTTTTGTTATGAAGTATAAGGTGTTACAAATTTGACCTTCTTCTAATACCTGTTCTTTCTTCTTTATTGTAATGAGTTTTAAAGAGGAGTCTAAAAGAGCAATCTCTGAAGGTGCTAAGGAGATGAATTTTTCAATATGTTTGAAAAGGGCTGTATGCATAGAGAAGGGGGATGGTTCTATACAAATATAAGTATAATATCAATTTGTAAAATGGGGGCTTCTAAGATTGACACAAAAGCAAAAACCCATTCGTCGAAACGAATGGGTTTTCTATGATAAGTAAGTAATCTAAATTTAGTTTATAAAACGTTTTTATTTTACTTTGTTAAGTACTGCTTTGAAAGCTTCTGGGTGATTCATCGCTAAATCTGCAAGAACTTTACGGTTCAATTCGATTCCGTTAGCTTTTACTTTCCCCATGAATTGAGAATAAGACATTCCTTCCAATCTAGCTCCAGCGTTGATACGTTGAATCCATAATGCACGGAAATTTCTTTTGTTTTGTTTTCTATCGCGGTATGCGTAGCACATCGCTTTCTCTACTGCATTCTTAGCAACTGTCCAAACGTTTTTACGTCTACCAAAGAAACCTTTGGCTTGCTTCATTATTTTTTTTCTTCTTGCTCTTTTAGCAACTGAATTTACCGATCTTGGCATAATTTTAATGTGTTTTTGTAGCAGGCGTCCTGAATTAAATCAAAGGAACTTAAAAGCCATACTCCAAGGTTATTTTAAATAATTTTTAACCTAAAGAATTATTAGATAATTCTTAATTGTTGTTTGATGCTTTTCATATCTGTTTTGTGAACTAAAGCTGAGTGAGTCAAAGCTAATTTACGTTTTTTAGATTTTTTAGTCAAGATGTGACTTTTAAAAGCATGCTTTCTTTTAATCTTTCCAGAACCAGTAACTTTGAAACGTTTCTTGGCGCTAGATTTTGTTTTCATTTTAGGCATTTTTCCTAGTGTTTTAATTTATTCTTACTTACTTATATCATTTTCAATTTTGTGGTTTCAGCTATAAAGTGATTAGACTAAATGCTGAAACGGTAAACTGAATTATTTTTTCTTCTTAGGAGCAATGAACATAATCATTCTCTTTCCTTCTAAAACAGGCATAGCTTCAACTTTACCATGTTCTTCTAGGTCTGTAGCCAAGCGTAACAATAAGATTTGTCCTTGATCTTTATAGATGATAGAACGTCCTTTAAAGAATACGAATGCTTTTAACTTCGCGCCTTCTTTTAAGAATTTTTCAGCATTCTTTCTCTTAAATTCGTAATCATGCTCATCTGTTTGAGGACCAAAACGAATTTCTTTTACAACAACTTGTGTCGACTTTGCTTTTAAAACCTTATCACGTTTCTTTTGTTCGTAAACAAATTTCTTGTAATCCATGATTTTACAAACTGGCGGCTCAGCGTTTGGTGAAATCTCAACTAAATCTAATTCAAATTGATCAGCTAATCTTAAAGCCTCTGCAAGCTTAAATACACCGGGTTCGATGTTTTCACCTACTAGTCTCACTTCTTGTACACCACGAATATGTTGATTTATTCTGTGGGCATCCTTTTTTTCTACGCGAGGTTGATAACCTCTGTTGCTTCTTATTGCTATGACTTTATAATTTAAGTTAAACTGTAAATACTTTTAATGTCTTTTTTATTTCTTCGTTTACAATGGCGACAAATTCATCAATTGTAACTGTAATATTTCCTTTTCCTTCTTGTCCATGGCGACGAATTGAAATAGTTCCGTTTTTCTCTTCTTCCTCACCGACAATCAGCATAAATGGTATTTTTTGCATTTCAGCATCTCTAATTTTCTTGCCAATAGTCTCGCTTCGGTTGTCAATTAGGGCGCGAATTTCGTGATTTTCTAGCAAATCTAAAACTTTTTTAGCATATATTTCGTATTTCTCGCTCAAAGACAAGATTATAGCCTGTTCTGGCATCAACCAAAGTGGGAAATTTCCTGCTGTGTGTTCTAGTAAGATCGCGATGAAACGTTCCATAGATCCAAAAGGAGCTCTGTGGATCATTACAGGGCGATGTAATTCATTGTCAGCGCCTTTGTATGTTAAGTCAAAACGCTCTGGAAGGTTGTAGTCTACTTGGATTGTTCCTAGTTGCCATTGTCTTCCTAGTGCATCTTTTACCATGAAATCAAGCTTTGGACCGTAGAAAGCTGCTTCACCATATTCAACGACAGTGCTTAAGCCTTTATCTGCTGCTGCATTGATGATCGCATTTTCAGCCTTTTCCCAGTTTTCGTCTGTTCCAATGTATTTGTCTCTGTTTTCTTTATCGCGTAAAGAAATTTGAGCTGTAAAGTTTTCAAAACCTAAAGAACCAAATACGTAAAGTACTAAGTCGATTACTTTCTTGAATTCTTCGTCAAGTTGCTCTGGAGTACAAAAAATGTGTGCATCATCTTGAGTAAACCCTCTAACACGAGTTAGACCATGTAGTTCACCAGATTGCTCATATCTGTATACAGTACCAAATTCAGCATATCGCTTTGGTAAATCTTTGTACGACCAAGGTCTTACGTTGTATATTTCACAGTGGTGAGGACAGTTCATTGGTTTTAATAAGAACTCTTCGCCTTCAGCAGGTGTGTTGATTGGCTGAAAGCTATCAGCACCATATTTTGCATAGTGACCTGAAGTTACGTATAGTTCTTTCTGACCAATATGTGGGGTAACCACTTGCTCGTAACCTGCTTTCTTTTGTGCTTTCTTTAGGAATTGTTCCAAGCGATCTCTTAAAGCAGCTCCTTTAGGTAGCCATAAAGGTAAACCAGCACCTACTTTTTGAGAGAAAGCAAACAATTCTAATTCTTTACCTAATTTACGGTGATCACGACGTTTTGCTTCTTCTAAAAGAAGAAGGTATTCCGTTAAGTCTTTTTGTTTTGGGAACGAAGTTCCGTAAACACGAGTTAATTGTTTGTTTTTCTCATCACCTCTCCAGTAGGCTCCAGCAACGCTCATGATTTTCATGGCTTTGATGATTCCTGTATTAGGGATGTGTCCACCACGGCATAAATCGGTAAAAGTGGCGTGATCGCAAAAAGTAATCGTTCCGTCTTCAAGATTAGAGATTAGCTCTGTCTTGTAAACGTTGTCTTTATACATTTCTAATGCTTCTGCTTTGCTAACAGGGCGCATTTTGAATTCATGTTTTTCTCTAGAGATTTCAAGTACACGATCTTCGATTTTTTTGAAATCAGCATCAGTGATCTTTTGATCTTCAAAATCTACATCATAATAAAAACCGTTTGAGATTGCAGGTCCTAGGGTTAGTTTGATCCCTGGGTACAATTCCTCAAGTACTTGTGCCATGACGTGTGAAGTGGAATGCCAAAAAGCTTTTTTTCCTTCTGCATCATTCCATGTATATAAGATAAGACTACCGTCGGTCGTCAATGGAGTTTCGGTTTCTATTGTTGTACCATTGAAAGATGCTGAAATCACGTTTCTAGCAAATCCTTCACTAATGCTTTTAGCAACCTCCATCGGAGTTACGCCCGAAGCAAACTCTCTAATCGACCCGTCGGGTAAAGTAATCTTAATCATTGTTTATAATTTTATGAATGCAAATATAATGCATTACTAAAATACATACAATACATATATACATGTTTGTACTATATTATATGTAAAGAAAATGAATTGTATCCAATAGAGGTGTTATACCTATATATAGGTGTAATTCTAAATAGACCTATATATAGGAAGGACTAGTTTATTGTGGGGCTTGGCAGTTTTGGTATGGGTGATGTTGTGTTTTGATGTCTGTGTTTGGTGTGAAGACGTTTTTCATGAGGTGAGCCTGCTTTGATGGTGTGTAATAAGTAGTGGTGGTGAAGAAGGGAAGAGGGTAAAGGGTTTTGGTGGGGGTAAGAAGTGGAGAAAAGAGATTGCATGGGGTTCAAAGCGGGGAGATCCCCTAATGAGGCTATTGAAAAATTGTTATGAAAGACACGAATGAGCTGCGAACTCTGTAAAATCGGCTCTTTTGTGAGTGGGGCTATTGCGGCACTGATACCGAACTAAGGATAATTCTTATAGAAGTGAATGCGGGGCTAAAGGTAAGTTTAGTGTTATCAGTGTGTTAAGAAAAAAGCGCAAAAAAGATGGTAGAAAGTGGTTCAAAAAGCTTGTTTACCCGCATAAAGGTTGTAGTTTTGCACCCGCAACGACGCAGACGTTCACTGAAATCTTGACAAGCAAACAAATTGGAAATCGGAAAATTTTTCTGAAAAAAAATTTTGAAAAGCTTGTGAGATTGGAAAACGGATGTTACATTTGCACCCCGCAAAACATTGCAAAGTTCATTGAGAGATTGGTTAGAGAGAGAAGTTTAAATGAGACGAAAGTCTTAAAAAAAAACTTCACATTTTTCTTGCCAGTTGTAAATAACTTTTCTACTTTTGCAGCCGCTTTGAGATATAAGCGACAAACAAAAAAGACACGTTCGTAGACATATTGAATTGACAGCCGTTTTAACAGAGATGTTAAAACAAATAATAAAGAGTAAGATAATCGAGAGATTAATTAAATGAACCGATAGAGACTGATTCGAATAACAATACGATCTAATTTATTAGATCAACAATATACGATGAAGAGTTTGATCCTGGCTCAGGATGAACGCTAGCGGCAGGCTTAACACATGCAAGTCGAGGGGTATAGTTCTTCGGAACTAGAGACCGGCGCACGGGTGCGTAACGCGTATGCAATCTACCTTTTACAGAGGGATAGCCCAGAGAAATTTGGATTAATACCTCATAGTATTATGAAATGGCATCATTTTATAATTAAAGTCACAACGGTAAAAGATGAGCATGCGTCCCATTAGCTAGTTGGTAAGGTAACGGCTTACCAAGGCTACGATGGGTAGGGGTCCTGAGAGGGAGATCCCCCACACTGGTACTGAGACACGGACCAGACTCCTACGGGAGGCAGCAGTGAGGAATATTGGACAATGGGCGCAAGCCTGATCCAGCCATGCCGCGTGCAGGATGACGGTCCTATGGATTGTAAACTGCTTTTATACAGGAAGAAACACTGGTTCGTGAACCAGCTTGACGGTACTGTAAGAATAAGGATCGGCTAACTCCGTGCCAGCAGCCGCGGTAATACGGAGGATCCAAGCGTTATCCGGAATCATTGGGTTTAAAGGGTCCGTAGGCGGTTTAATAAGTCAGTGGTGAAAGCCCATCGCTCAACGGTGGAACGGCCATTGATACTGTTAAACTTGAATTATTAGGAAGTAACTAGAATATGTAGTGTAGCGGTGAAATGCTTAGAGATTACATGGAATACCAATTGCGAAGGCAGGTTACTACTAATTGATTGACGCTGATGGACGAAAGCGTGGGTAGCGAACAGGATTAGATACCCTGGTAGTCCACGCCGTAAACGATGGATACTAGCTGTTGGGAGCAATCTCAGTGGCTAAGCGAAAGTGATAAGTATCCCACCTGGGGAGTACGTTCGCAAGAATGAAACTCAAAGGAATTGACGGGGGCCCGCACAAGCGGTGGAGCATGTGGTTTAATTCGATGATACGCGAGGAACCTTACCAAGGCTTAAATGTAGATTGACCGGTTTGGAAACAGATCTTTCGCAAGACAATTTACAAGGTGCTGCATGGTTGTCGTCAGCTCGTGCCGTGAGGTGTCAGGTTAAGTCCTATAACGAGCGCAACCCCTGTTGTTAGTTGCCAGCGAGTCATGTCGGGAACTCTAACAAGACTGCCAGTGCAAACTGTGAGGAAGGTGGGGATGACGTCAAATCATCACGGCCCTTACGCCTTGGGCTACACACGTGCTACAATGGCCGGTACAGAGAGCAGCCACTGGGCGACCAGGAGCGAATCTATAAAACCGGTCACAGTTCGGATCGGAGTCTGCAACTCGACTCCGTGAAGCTGGAATCGCTAGTAATCGGATATCAGCCATGATCCGGTGAATACGTTCCCGGGCCTTGTACACACCGCCCGTCAAGCCATGGAAGCTGGGGGTGCCTGAAGTCGGTGACCGCAAGGAGCTGCCTAGGGTAAAACTGGTAACTAGGGCTAAGTCGTAACAAGGTAGCCGTACCGGAAGGTGCGGCTGGAACACCTCCTTTCTAGAGCCTTAGTGTTAGTTGATTTATCAACACGCTGAGGAAAAAAGAAGAAGCTTTATAGGTCATGATTTTAAGACTATTTTACTCTTGCTGTTAGTTCAAATAATAAATTTTTAAGAATAAGAGTGTCTCGTAGCTCAGCTGGTTAGAGTACTACACTGATAATGTAGGGGTCGACAGTTCGAGTCTGTCCGAGACAACTATTTAAACTTGAAAAAAAAGGAAATTCTAGAAGTTGGAATTCACCAAAAGAAATTAGATGGAATACAGATCTAAGATCTGAATTCAGTTTCTACAATTGAAATGGGGGATTAGCTCAGCTGGCTAGAGCGCCTGCCTTGCACGCAGGAGGTCAACGGTTCGACTCCGTTATTCTCCACTGATTCGAGACGAAAGTTTTGGATAAAAGTTCATTGACATATTGAGATAAGAAAATAATAAAAAGTAGAAAGCATTTTCTGTTATACGTAACAGGAAATAAAAAAAAACGGTCATATTAATTTATGATTGGTACAATAAGCAAAATAAGGGCGTATGGGGGATGCCTTGGCTCTCAGAGGCGATGAAAGGCGTGATAAGCTGCGAAAAGTTACGGGGATCGGCACACACGAATTGATCCGTAAATACCTGAATGGGGCAACCCACTATGTTGAAGACATAGTACACCGATAGGTGGGCAAACCCGCTGAACTGAAACATCTAAGTAGGCGGAGGAGAAGAAAACAAAAGTGATTCCGTAAGTAGTGGCGAGCGAACGCGGATTAGCCCAAACCAATGTTGTTACGGCAATGTTGGGGTTGTAGGACCACGAGATTTTATGTACAAGGAACCGGAAGTTACTGGAAAGTGACACCATAGAGGGTGATAGTCCCGTATGGGTAACGAGTATAATAGATAGTGGTATCCTGAGTAGGGCGGGACACGAGAAATCCTGTCTGAATTTGGCGGGACCATCCGCTAAGGCTAAATACTCCTGAGAGACCGATAGTGAACCAGTACCGTGAGGGAAAGGTGAAAAGAACCGTGAATAACGGAGTGAAATAGATCCTGAAACCATACGCTTACAAGCGGTCGGAGCCCTTTAGTGGGGTGACGGCGTGCCTTTTGCATAATGAGCCTACGAGTTAACGTTGCTGGCAAGGATAAGTGGTTAAGCCACGGATCCGTAGCGAAAGCGAGTCTGAATAGGGCGCTTTAGTCAGTAGTGTTAGACGCGAAACCGTGTGATCTACCCATGGGCAGGTTGAAGCTGTGGTAACACACAGTGGAGGACCGAACCGGTTGACGTTGAAAAGTCTTCGGATGACCTGTGGGTAGGGGTGAAAGGCCAATCAAACTCGGAAATAGCTCGTACTCCCCGAAATGCATTTAGGTGCAGCGTTGTGCATAAAGTTATATAGAGGTAGAGCTACTGATTGGATGCGGGGGCTTCACCGCCTACCAATTCCTGACAAACTCCGAATGCTATATAATGTTTCACAACAGTGAGGGCTTGGGTGCTAAGGTCCAAGTCCGAGAGGGAAAGAACCCAGACCATCAGCTAAGGTCCCCAAATATATGTTAAGTTGAAAGAACGAGGTTTGTCTGCCCAGACAGCTAGGATGTTGGCTTGGAAGCAGCCATTCATTTAAAGAGTGCGTAACAGCTCACTAGTCGAGCGGACGAGCATGGATAATAATCGGGCATAAACATATTACCGAAGCTATGGATTTCGTATTTATTTACGGAGTGGTAGGGGAGCATTCTAACAGGGTTGAAGGTGAGTCGTAAGGCCTGCTGGACCGGTTAGAAAAGAAAATGTAGGCATAAGTAACGATAATGCGGGCGAGAAACCCGCACACCGAAAGACTAAGGTTTCCACAGCTATGCTAATCAGCTGTGGGTTAGTCGGGACCTAAGGCGAACCCGAAAGGGACAGTCGATGGACCACGGGTTAATATTCCCGTACTACTTATTACTGTGATGGGGTGACGGAGTGATGAAAGCGCCGCGAACTGACGGAATAGTTCGTTGAAGTACCTACCTATAAGCTGCGCAGGCAAATCCACGCGGCTTGGGGAAATACGATAGTACTCGGAGTCTTCGGACAAAGAGATAGTGCGCCTAAGGGCTTCCAAGAAAAACCTCTAAACTTCAGGTAATAAGTACCCGTACCGCAAACCGACACAGGTAGTCGAGGAGAGAATCCTAAGGTGCTCGAGAGATTCATGGCTAAGGAATTAGGCAAAATAGACCTGTAACTTCGGGAGAAAGGTCGCCAGCGCAAGCTGGCCGCAGTGAAGAGGTCCAGGCGACTGTTTATCAAAAACACAGGGCTCTGCAAAATCGTAAGATGAAGTATAGGGCCTGACACCTGCCCGGTGCTGGAAGGTTAAGAGGAGATGTTATCTTCGGAGAAGCATTGAATTGAAGCCCCAGTAAACGGCGGCCGTAACTATAACGGTCCTAAGGTAGCGAAATTCCTTGTCGGGTAAGTTCCGACCTGCACGAATGGTGTAACGATCTGGACACTGTCTCAGCCATGAGCTCGGTGAAATTGTAGTAACGGTGAAGATGCCGTTTACCCGCAGTGGGACGAAAAGACCCTGTGCACCTTTACTATAGCTTAGTATTGACCTTGGATAAATGATGTGTAGGATAGGTTGGAGACTGTGAAGTGGCGTCGCTAGGCGTTGTGGAGTCATTGTTGAAATACAACCCTTTGTTTATCTGAGGCCTAACCCCGCGATTGCGGGGGACATTGCTTGGTGGGTAGTTTGACTGGGGTGGTCGCCTCCAAAAGAGTAACGGAGGCTTCTAAAGGTTCCCTCAGTACGCTTGGTAACCGTGCGTAGAGTGCAATGGCATAAGGGAGCTTGACTGAGAGACATACAGGTCGATCAGGTACGAAAGTAGAGCATAGTGATCCGGTGGTTCCGCATGGAAGGGCCATCGCTCAAAGGATAAAAGGTACGCCGGGGATAACAGGCTGATCTCCCCCAAGAGCTCATATCGACGGGGGGGTTTGGCACCTCGATGTCGGCTCGTCACATCCTGGGGCTGGAGAAGGTCCCAAGGGTTGGGCTGTTCGCCCATTAAAGTGGCACGCGAGCTGGGTTCAGAACGTCGTGAGACAGTTCGGTCTCTATCTACTGTGGGCGCAAGAAATTTGAGTGGATCTGATTCTAGTACGAGAGGACCGAATTGGACAAACCTCTAGTGTATCTGTTGTTCCGCCAGGAGCATCGCAGAGTAGCTACGTTTGGAAGGGATAAGCGCTGAAAGCATATAAGCGCGAAACCCACCACAAGATGAGATTTCTTTTAAGGATCGTGGAAGATGACCACGTTGATAGGCTATAGATGTAAAGGCAGTAATGTCATAGTCGAGTAGTACTAATAATCCGTAAGCTTATGTACACCTTTTCCCCTGACTTCGGTCAGGGGGAGAAACTTTCTAATAAATACTTTTTTCTTTATCTCAGTATGTTAAGATATTGTGTAATGTTGATTGACAATAAGTTAATCACCCATTGCAAAACGACCTTAAGGTGGTTATTGCGGCGGGGCTCACCTCTTCCCATCCCGAACAGAGTAGTTAAGCCCGCCTGCGCAGATGGTACTGCAGTTATGTGGGAGAGTATGTCGTCGCCTTTCTTTTGAAAACCCTGTTTCTAACGAAACGGGGTTTTTTGTTTTCAGCCGTTTTGGGAAATAAATCTTCATTTCTCATTGGAAATTGCTCTTGCGTATCTAGTGAGCAATACTTCGGGTTGGAGTAAGAAGAATAGGGTGAGCCTAGGCTTAATTCTTCAGTTAATCTTGTAAACAAGGAAGGCTATTATTGGGTTTCCTTTTTGTTAAATTAATGGTTTTTTTAGGTTTTAAATTATTGGATACTAGCCTTTTTAAATACGAATCAGTATTTTTGTTTTAAATTATGATTTAAATATGAAAAAAATTATTGTATTGATAACATTATTTGTTGTCTCAAATTTAAGTGCTCAACAACGTCCGAAGTTAGTTGTGGGGATAGTGGTAGATCAAATGAAAATGGAGTATTTGTATCGGTTTTCAGATGATTTTTCTCCAAATGGATTTAAAAGATTAATGAATAATGGATTTACTTTTCAGAATATGCATTATAATTATATGCCTACGTATACTGCTCCGGGGCATGCTTCAATTTATACAGGTACTACGCCTTCGACTCACGGTATAGTAGGGAATGAATGGTTTAGTAGAACACTTGGAAAAGAAACGTATTGTACGGATGATGCTTCAGTGAAAACAGTGGGAGATGGTACTGTTCAAGAGGGAGCTATGTCTCCAAAAAACTTGCAAAGTACTACTATTACGGATGAAGTACGTATGGCTACTAATTTTGCTGGAAAGGTAATCGGGATGAGTTTAAAGGATCGTGGTGCTATTTTGCCTGCGGGACATTTTGCCAATTGGGCCTTTTGGTACAGTAAAACGGGAGCTTTTATTTCAAGTACGTTTTATGGTGAAAAGTTGCCAGATTGGGTTACGCAATTCAATAATGAGAAACATTATATGCCATACATTAACAAAGGATGGGATTTGTTTAAACCAGCTTCAACTTATAATGAAAGCTTAGAGGATAATAATCCTTATGAAGGGAAGTTATATAATAGTACTGCTCCAGTTTTTCCATATGATTTGAAATCTATGTATGAGAAAAATGATGCTGGAGTGATAAGATCAACTCCATTTGGTAATAACTTATTGGCTGAATTCGCTAAAAAAGCGATCGAAAAAGAAGAATTAGGAAAAGATAATATTACGGACTTTTTAACGGTTAGTTTTTCTTCCACAGATTATGTTGGGCATTTACTAGGGCCACGTTCTATGGAACTTCAGGATACGTATTTAAGATTAGATGAAACGATTGCAGATTTCTTAAATTACTTAGACAAAACGGTAGGGAAAGACAATTACTTACTATTTTTAACGGCAGATCATGCTGGTGCGGAAAATGTTATTTATTTGAAAGACCGTAAGTATAATGTAGATAATTACCCTTCAAAAGAGGTGAGAAAGAGTTTGAAAGATTTCTCTGTAAAGACTTTTGGAGTGGATCTAGTTTTAGATTATGGTAATTATAATTTATTCTTCAACAGACAAACAGTACAGGATAAAGGATTAGACTTGTCGAAAGTGAAACAAGCTTTTAAAGGGTTTTTGTTAACGCAACCACAGGTTAAAAAAGTATATACGGAAGAGGAAATATTAGCGAACCCAGGAAGTGATTATTACTTGAATTTTGTGGCTAAAGGTTATGATGTAACTCAAAATGGTGATTTAGTGATCATTGATAAACCAGGTGATATTGAATATTCACCTGTAGGAACATCACACGGAACACCATATGCTTATGATACTCATGTACCGGCTATTTTTTATGGGTGGCATATCAAACACGGAGAGTCTTATGATAAAAAAGGGATTACGGAGATAGCTCCGACTTTAGCTCAGAAGATTAAGGTTGCGTTTCCTAGTGGAACAGAAGCCAAAGTACTTCAAGAAGTTTTGGATGAAAAATAATAGTCTCTAGTGTACTATATTAAACCTGTCTTCGGACAGGTTTTTTTATGGACAAAAAAAAGGCTTTTCATTGAGAAAAGCCTTTCATAAGCAGTGTTTTAGTAAGCACTTATTTAGTGTTAGCACTAAGCATTGGCTAACACTATTTCTTCATTGAATGGAAGGTTCCATGCTTCTGCAACTCCTTTGTAAAGGATTTTTCCATTGGCAATATTTAAACCTTTATTTAATTCTTCGTTTTCATTACACGCTTTTTCCCATCCTTTGTTTGCTAATTGCACTGCGTAAGGCAATGTCGCATTAGTTAAAGCTAAAGTTGATGTGTAAGGAACAGCTCCTGGCATATTAGCCACACAGTAGTGAACAATATCGTCAATTATGAAAGTTGGATTTTCGTGTGTTGTCGGAGTACAAGTTTCAATACATCCTCCTTGGTCAACAGCAACGTCAACAACAACAGTACCTGGACGCATTAATTTAAGCATATCACGAGTGATCAAGTGCGGTGCTTTAGCCCCCGGAATTAAAACGGCTCCAACAATTAAGTCCGCATCAACGATTGCTTTGCTGATGTTGTAGTGGTTTGACATTTGAGTATTTACGTTTGCAGGCATAACGTCATCTAAATAACGTAAGCGTGGCAAACTTAAATCCATAATAGTTACTTGAGCTCCTAAACCAGCAGCCATTTTTGCTGCTTGAGTACCTACAATTCCACCACCAAGTACTAATACTTTTGCTGGAGGTACTCCTGGAACACCACCTAAAAGAATTCCTCTTCCTTTTAATGGTTTTTCAAGATATTTAGCTCCTTGTTGAATAGCCATACGACCTGCAACTTCAGACATAGGAACTAATAAAGGTAAACTACGATCTGTTTTTTCAACTGTTTCGTAAGCCAAACATACCGCTCCTTTTTCAAGCATTGCGTGTGTTAAGGCTTCTGATGAAGCAAAGTGAAAATAAGTAAAAAGTAATTGATCTTTTTTGATTAAAGGATATTCAGAAGCTATTGGCTCTTTTACTTTAATAATCATCTCAGCAATGGCGTATACCTCTTCAATAGTAGCTAATACAACAGCTCCTGCAGTTGTGTATTCATCATCACTAAAACCACTTCCTAAACCTGCAGTTGCTTGAACATAAACAACATGTCCGTTTTTTTTCATTTCAGAAACACCAGCTGGAGTTAAAGCCACACGGTTTTCATTGTTTTTGATTTCTTTTGGAACACCTATTATCATTAAATTGTATTTTGAGTTGTTTATTTAAATTTATTTGACAAAGCTACAGCTAGAGAAGATATTATGGATTATTGGGTGATAAATAAGAAAATATTATTTTATTTAGTAATTTTACAGAAAAATATTCTTTTTTGAGTCACTTGAAGTTTCTCAAAAAGAAAAAATGACTAAAATTTATTAATCAAAGAAAACGTTTTCGTTATGGCTTTAGATGAAATTGACAAAAAAATCCTACGTCTTTTACAGGAGAATGCGCATTACACTTTAAAAGACATCGCGAATAAAATAAATCTGTCTTTAACGCCTGTTCACGATCGTGTGAAGCGTCTTGAAAAAGATGGCGTTATTGAGAAGTATGTGTCGATCTTGAACAAGAAAAAGTTAGGTAATAATTTGACGGTCTACTGTCAAGTTACCCTTACCAAGCAAACCTATGATACTTCGGAAGGGTTTAATCAATCGATTCTTGAATTACCAGAGGTTGTAGAGTGTAATTATGTGTCAGGAAACTTTGACTATATGCTTAAAGTGATCATCCCGGATATGGAAAGCTATCATTATTTTCACCAAAAAAAATTATCTGTTTTGCCAGAAGTCTCTTTGATCAATACAGTTTTTGTGATTTCGGAGGTAAAAAGCACGACAATGCTTCCGATCTAAAACAAAAAACCATCAAGAAAACTTGATGGCTTTAAGAAATTGGTTTTGGTTGTATTTAGTTAGTAATAAGTAAAACGTCTTACTTTGGCAATGTATTTTGCCAAACGGATTACTTGGTGGCTATAGCCATATTCGTTGTCGTACCATATATAGAGTACAATGTTTTTTCCATCTTTGGAAACAATAGTAGCATTGCTATCGTAAATGGAAGGAGCCGAGGTTCCTACAATGTCTGATGATACTAATTCATTATTCAAAGAATATTTTATTTGTTCTACCAACTCTCCTTCGAGAGCGTATTTTTTCATTATTTTATTGATCGCTAAAATAGAGGTATTCTTTTTGACTTCTAAATTCAAAACGACTAATGAGCCGTTTGGAACAGGAACTCGAATCGCGTTTGAAGTTAGTTTCCCTTCTAATGATGGTAAAGCTTTAGCTACTGCACTTCCCGCGCCAGTTTCTGTAATCACCATGTTTAAAGCTGCAGCTCTTCCACGACGATATTTTTTATGCATATTGTCCACCAGATTCTGATCGTTTGTATAGGCATGGATGGTTTCTAAGTGTCCTTTTACAACACCAAGAGTTTCTTCTATGGCTTTTAAAACGGGTGTTATGGCATTTGTAGTACAAGAGGCTGCCGAGAAAATGTCTATTTCATCCGGATTATATTCGTTATGGTTTACGCCGTGTACAATATTTGGGACTCCTTTTCCAGGTGCTGTCAATAATACTTTGCTTACACCGTTGGATACTAAGTGTCTTTTTAAAGCTTCCTCAGTGGTAAAGGCCCCCGTATTATCAATCACTAAAGCATCATGTATCCCGAATAGCGTATAGTCAATTTCTTCAGGAGTATTTGCTGTGATGATGTGTACCGTGGTACCGTTAATAATTAAGGCATTGTTTTTAGGATCGGCGGTCACTGATCCTTGAAAATCTCCGTGGATAGAGTCATAGCGCAATAGAGAAGCTCGTTTCTCTAAAGTTGAAGCATCATTCTTATCACGAGTTACAATAGCTCTGAGTCGCAATTGATTTCCTTTGCCAGTTTTTGACATTAATTCTCTTGCTAGAAGACGACCGATTCTACCGAAACCATATAAGACCACATCTTTGGGTTGGATTTCTTCTGATGATTTGGCTTTTTTCAATTTTTCGATGACAAAATATCTCGCATCTGGATATTTGTCTTCTTCTAAACCATATTCGTAGGTTAGTTTACCAAGATCTAATTTCGCAGGTGGAAGATCTAATGATAAAACCACTCTGGCAATTTCAACGGAATCAAAAATGGTGATGGGCTTGCCTACAAATTCACCAGCGTATTGATGCAAATTGATAATATCGCTGACATTTTTATCCAATAATTGATTTTTGAATAAAACCATTTCAATGGATTTGTCATACCATAAATCGCTTATGATTTTGATTAATTCGACCCCAGCTCTTCTTCGGTCGACTTGTAATGATACTTCTTTTTGGTACAAAGATTTTTTGCTCATAATTGAAAAATTGAAAAAATAAATAGACGACTATTTTTAAATTTGGCGCAAAAGTACCCATTTCAATCGATTTCGTAACTTTTTTTATGATTTTTTTTTCAAATAAAAAAGCCAACCTAAATATTTAGGTTGGCTTAAAATTTTAAAATGGGAAGGCTTTAAATGATAACTCGAACAACTTCTCCGTTTTTAGTAATCATTTCAATACGGATACTTTGGTTTTCATCTTTTTTACTCAAAAGCTTTGAAACGGTTTCAATATCGGTTGCTTTTACATTGTC
The DNA here is from genome assembly GCF_059882335.1 of Flavobacterium sp. OHVDL-2026-0007. Taxonomy (NCBI): domain Bacteria; kingdom Pseudomonadati; phylum Bacteroidota; class Flavobacteriia; order Flavobacteriales; family Flavobacteriaceae; genus Flavobacterium; species Flavobacterium sp. OHVDL-2026-0007. The sequence goes on along the minus strand of NZ_CM187612.1, from coordinate 2,433,538 downwards.
AATACTTAAAATAATATTGCCTTGTAATTCGTCATTATATTGTTGAAGATTCGGGTTTGTAAGGGCTTTTATTTTTACACCATAATCAATACGGAACCTCTTTTTATCAGTAGCATCGATATTTTCTAATTCGATTCCTTTGTATTCTGCGCTAAAAAATTCATTTTTACTTAAGGCAACAGAAGCAACCTTGTTTTTTCCGTCACGGATGTACGTTACTTGAACTTTGTCATTTGGTCTTTTGGTATTGATATATCCTGAAAGATCTGCAAAAGTTCCTATAGTTTGCTCGTCAATTTTCACGATAATGTCTCCTTTTTGAAGACCAGATTTTTCCGCACCAGAGTTTTTGGATACTTTAGTAATATAGAATCCTTGAGTTTGAGAGACACCTAATTCTTTAGAAACAGCATTATTAAGTTCTCCACCTTCCACACCTAGAATTCCTCTTTGCACATTACCAAATTCCATGAAGTCTTCGATAATTTTTCGGGCAAGATTAGAAGGGACTGCGAAAGAGTATCCAACATAAGAGCCCGTTGTGGAAGAAATCATAGTATTGATTCCGATTAATTCACCTCTTGTATTTACTAAAGCACCACCACTATTTCCAGGGTTTACTGCAGCATCTGTCTGAATAAAAGACTGGATTCCGTTGGTGTCTAAATTTCTGGCTTTGGCCGAAACAATACCAGCGGTTACTGTAGAAGTCAGGTTGTATGGATTTCCTACAGCCAGCACCCATTCCCCAACTTTTACTTCATCAGAATTCGCAAAGGCACTATAAGGTAATTTTTCGTCAGCATTAATTTTTAACAGTGCAATATCCATTTTAGAATCAGTTCCAATGAGTTGTGCTTTGTATGATTTTTTATTGTTTAAGGTTATTTCGATTTCTGTGGCTCCTTTTATAACGTGATTGTTCGTTACGATATAACCGTCCTCAGAAATAATGACACCTGATCCTGTACCAACTTGTTCTTGTGATTGCTGGCCTCCATAACCATAAAAATATTCCAACATTGGATTGGTAACCGTTCTGCGAGATACATTTTTTACGTGTACCACTGTATGCACAGTTTTATCTGCAGCTTCTGTAAAGTCAACAGTTTCGGCCGCTAGCCCTACTTGTTTTGCGTAGGAACTAGGAGCGAGAGTTACTATTGGATTTTTTTGGCCAAAGAATGAGCCGTTGTTTTCAAATAATAACTTGTAGGCACCAAGAGTAGTAGCACCACTTAATAGAGACACTAAAAATAAGGTTGAAAATCGTTTCATAGTTGATTAGTATTTAAGTTATCTATCGTAAATTTATAGCAAAAAAAATCTGAAGTAAAGTGCTTTAACGCTCTTTAACAATGATTAACATTTCATTAATAGTTCGTACTTTTGTAGTACTCAATACAATAAAAATGCAAGTAGAATTTTATAAATATCAGGGAACAGGAAACGATTTTGTCATGATTGATAATCGTTCTGAATTTTTCCCAAAGGAAGATACAAAATTAATTGAACGTTTGTGTGACAGACGTTTCGGGATAGGTGCTGATGGGCTTATTTTGCTAGAGAATGACACTGAAACTGATTTTAGAATGGTATACTATAACTCAGATGGGAATCAGAGTTCGATGTGTGGAAATGGTGGACGTTGTTTGGTGGCTTTTGCCAATCAGCTAGGGGTGGTTCAAAACAAAACAACCTTTATTGCTACCGATGGTTTGCATCATGCTTCAGTTGGAGATGATGCGATTGTTTCCTTACAGATGATTGATGTAGATCAAGTAGAAAAACACGACACCCATACTTTTTTAAATACAGGTTCGCCACATCATGTGCAAATCGTTGCGGATTTAGAGCAGTATAATGTAAAAGAGAACGGTGCCGCCATTCGATATGGAGCATTGTATGGTGAGAAAGGAAGTAATATCAATTTTGTAAAAAAAGTGGATGATAGTACTTTTTCTCTTCGTACCTATGAAAGAGGTGTTGAAGATGAAACTTTAGCCTGTGGAACAGGTGCGACCGCTGTTGCCATTGCCATGAATGCAATAGGACAGACAGATAAAACCGAAATTAATTTGAATGTGGAAGGGGGAAAACTAAAGGTTTCTTTTGATAAAGTGGGAAATCATTTTACGAATGTTTTCTTAACAGGTCCTGCAAAGTTTGTTTTTAAAGGCACTATAGAAATTTAATAGTGGTCTTTTCTATATTTTCGCTTGGGCTTTGCCCAATACTATTTTAAAAATTACAAATGATTACATTAAAAGGGGATACCATATATATAAGAGCATTAGAGCCTAATGATTTGGAGTTTATTTACGAGGTGGAAAATGATCTTAGTATTTGGGAGGTTAGCAACACGCAAACACCTTATAGTCGATTTTTAATCAGACAGTACCTTGAAAATGCACAGCAGGATATTTATGAGGCCAAACAATTGCGATTGGCTATTTGTCAAGATCAGGATTTTCCAGCTATAGGATTGATCGATTTATTTGATTTTGATCCTAAAAATAATAGAGCAGGTGTTGGAATTGTAATTAAGAATAATGAGAAAAGAAATCAAAATATTGGATCTGAGGCTTTGGAGTTAATTATTAAGTATTCTTTCTATCATCTTAATTTACATCAATTATATGCAAATATTGGTGTTAAAAACGAAGCAAGTAATGCCCTTTTTACTAAATTTGGCTTTCAAAAAATTGGGACAAAAAAAGATTGGCTTCTCATCAATGGGGTTTATCAAGACGAAGCCATTTTTCAATTAATCAAATAGTTTTCACAATAGTTTTCAAATTTTTCAGTTTAAAAGTACTGGCAAGTAATGCAATCAAATATGAACTTAAAAAAAATTATTACCATAAGTGCTGTTGCTATAATTTCAGCTTTAATGATTTACGGATTTATTTTAATTAGTAAAATCTTTAGTGCTAATACTAAATTTGAAGAGCAAGAGGTATATGTACACGTTCCAACAGGAGCTAATTATACGGATGTAAAAAAATTATTGGAGCCCTATATCAAAAATTATGAAAATTTTGAAATGGTGGCCAATAAGAGAAGTTATCCAGAAAATGTAAAGTCAGGTCGTTTTTTGCTTACAAAGGGCATGAACAATATCGATTTGGTACGTGCTATGCGTGCTAATATTCCAGTGAAGTTGGCTTTTAACAACCAGGAACGTTTGGAGAATTTTGCAGGAAGAGTGGGTTCAGAAATAGAAGCGGATAGTTTATCAATTATGAAAGCGATTAAAGATTCTACTTTTTTGGCTGAAAATGGTTTTAATGAAGAAAATGTTTTTGCGATGTTTATCCCCAATACGTATGAAATATATTGGAATACTTCAGCAGAGAAGTTTCGCGATAAGATGATCAAAGAATACCATAACTTTTGGACTAAAGAGAGAATTGAGAAAGCTAAGAAACAAGGATTAACGCCTGTTCAAGTGACAATTTTGGCTTCAATTGTTCATAAGGAATCTGTAAAAAAAGATGAGAGACCTCGTATTGCTGGAGTGTATTTGAATCGATTGCGTTTGGATATGCCCTTGCAAGCGGATCCAACGGTGATTTATGCTTTGAAATTAAAGTCTAATGATTTTGATCAGGTAATCAAAAGAGTGTTGTACAATGATTTGTTAATGAAGTCACCTTATAATACGTATACGAATATTGGACTTCCTCCTGGACCTATAGCCATGCCCGATATTACCGCTCTTGAAGCAGTCTTGAACCCAGAAAAGAATAATTACATCTATTTTTGTGCTAGTATAGATCGTTTTGGTTACCATGAATTTGCATCTACTTATGAAGAACATACTAAAAATGCTAAAAAGTATTCAGATTGGATCGCAAGTCAAGGCGTAACGAGATAATTGGATCTCATAAAGGGTAAGGCAAATCAAGAAAAAGCTAAAGTTTTTTGTTCGATTTGATTATAAATAAAATAAGAGTAACAGAAACCGAAGCTATTTTTAGACTTCGGTTTTTTTGTTTTAAAGACATAAAAAGGATCATTTAGTACAATTGGATACAATCATTAATTTAAAAGATTTTAAGGAGGACTAGGAAGTTATTTTTTGATGTGGTGAAATAATGAAGTTATTTTTTTGGAGTTCTTTTTTTTGTCTTTTTTGGAGGAAATTTTAAAAATTTGTACGTCCATTTTTTTAGAATTTGTATGCTAAGAAATGAGGAGCGATTTAGATTATTTTTGGATTTTATATGAAGAGAATTTCAAAAGTAAAAGAAAGAAGACAGATCAAATTTTGGAAAAAAAACGAAAAATAACGTAAGTTTATTCTTGTTTTTTTAAGTAATTTGATGAAAAATGTAGATAAATCAATTTTTTTTAGTGCTGTTTTTACTGTTTTTGGACCTAGTAAAAATTCTTGCCGTATCGCTCTAATACTCCGTCAATAAAGGGGTTAAAGGAGATAGGTTTTATTTTATAAAAACTTTAACCCCTTGATTTTCAGGCTTCTCAAATATTTATTATCTTTGCATCGTAGAAATTTCAAAAAGGTGACAGCGTTTTGAAGAAAAACAATTTATGATAAAGAAATGGTACTTTTACTCAAGTTTGATCGTTATTATTACATTTTTAAGCCTGGGATTTAAACCCTTTAAAGAAGAGACCAAAATTTGGTTTTTAACAGAAAAAACAGATGGATCAGAATACTTATTTCCATCAAAAGAAAAGGATGATTATCCTAATTTAGACTTCCCATACATCGGAAATTATTTTATAAGTTTTAAAGAAGCACTTGCTTTTAAAGAATCACAAGGTAAATACCGAACGGTAAATACACTTGGATATATGGGGAAATATCAGTTTGGACTTCAAGCTTTGAAAGCTGTAGGAGTTAACAATGGTAAAGCCTTTTTAAAAGATCCAGCTTTACAAGAAAAAGCATTTATTGCCTTATTGTCTAAAAACAAATGGATTTTACGTAATGAAATTGCCAAGTACGAAGGTCAAGTGATCGGTGGGGTAGAAATTACAGAATCTGGAATTTTAGCTGCTGCACATCTTGGAGGAGCGGGTTCAGTAAAAAGCTTCTTCAAAAATAAAGGAGCTAAGTATTTTAGAGATGCTTATGGTACTTCAATAAGAAGTTACATGAAAGCATTTGGAGGTTATGATCTTTCTTATATACAAGCAGATAGTAACGCCACAGTACATACCATTTAATGTAATGATAAGAGTTCAGCATAAAGCCGCAAGTGAGAGCGGCTTTTTTTGTGGACTTAATCGATTAAAATTTCTAAAATTTTGATTGCTGCTTCGCTAATTTTTGTACCAGGTCCAAATACCGCTACGGCGCCTGCATCAAATAAGAATTGGTAGTCTTGTGCTGGTATTACACCACCAACAATAACCATAATGTCTTCACGACCGTATTTCTTAAGTTCTTCAATTACTTGAGGAACCAATGTTTTATGTCCAGCGGCCAGGGAAGAAACCCCTAGTATGTGTACATCATTTTCTACAGCTTGTTTAGCAGCTTCAGCTGGAGTTTGGAAAAGAGGACCTATGTCCACATCAAAACCTACATCGGCATAACCAGTAGCCACTACTTTGGCGCCTCTGTCATGACCGTCTTGGCCCATTTTGGCAATCATAATTCTCGGACGACGACCTTCTTGCTTGGCAAAGGCATCGGCGAGTTGTTTTGCTTTTTCAAAGCTTTTGTCGTCTTTTATTGCTGCACTGTACACGCCACTAAAGGATTTAATCTGTGCTTTGTATCTTCCAAAAACAGTTTCTAATGCATCGCTTATTTCGCCTAGTGTTGCGCGATTTCTTGCTGCATCAATAGCTATTTCCAGTAAGTTACCCTCACCGGTTTTGGCACATTGAATTAATTTATCGAGTATGTTCTTTACTTTTTCAGTATCTCTGGTTGCTTTAATATGGTCCAGTTGGGCAAGTTGTTGCTTACGCACCATTTGGTTGTCAACGTCGAGTATCTGTAAGGGATCTTCTTTTTCTAATCGGTATTGGTTCACCCCTACAATAATATCTTGTCCGGAGTCTATTCGGGCTTGTTTTCTGGCGGCAGCTTCTTCTATTCGTAATTTAGGGATTCCTGCTTCAATAGCTTTAGTCATTCCACCCAATTCTTCCACTTCTTCTATAAGTTTCCAGGCGCTAGTGACAATTTCATTGGTGAGGCTTTCTACATAATAACTACCTCCCCAAGGGTCCACTGTTTTGGTTATTTTGGTTTCCTCTTGTAAAAAGATTTGAGTGTTACGTGCAATTCTAGCAGAGAAATCGGTTGGTAAGGCAATGGCTTCGTCTAGAGCATTGGTGTGTAAGGATTGTGTTCCGCCAAAAGCAGCAGCAGTTGCTTCAATGCAAGTACGTGCCACATTATTAAAAGGATCTTGTTCTGTTAAACTCCATCCACTGGTTTGACAATGTGTTCTTAAAGCTAATGATTTATCACTTTTAGGATTGAATTGTTGTATCAATTTGGCCCAAATCATCCTTCCTGCACGCATTTTGGCGATTTCCATAAAGTGATTCATTCCTATGGCCCAGAAAAAAGACAATCGTGGGGCAAACTCATCAATGGTCATGCCTGTAGATAGTCCTGTTCTAATGTATTCTAAACCATCTGCTAAAGTATAGGCCAATTCAATATCGGCGGTTGCTCCAGCTTCCTGCATATGATATCCTGAGATGGAGATAGAATTGAATTTCGGCATTTTTTTGCTGGTGAATTCAAAAATATCGGCAATGATTTTCATCGAAGGGGTAGGCGGGTAGATATAGGTGTTGCGGACCATAAATTCTTTCAGTATGTCATTTTGGATGGTACCTGAAAGTTTTACCACTGGAACACCTTGTTCCTCAGCAGCCACAATATAAAAGGCCATAATGGGCAAAACAGCTCCATTCATGGTCATGGAAACCGACATTTCGTCTAAAGGGATTTGATCAAACAATACCTTCATGTCTTCGACAGAGTCAATCGCTACTCCAGCTTTTCCTACGTCACCAACGACTCTTTCATGATCGGAATCGTAGCCACGATGTGTAGGTAAATCAAAAGCGATCGACAAACCTTTTTGTCCGGCCGCTAAATTTCTCCTGTAAAAAGCATTGCTTTCTTCAGCTGTAGAAAATCCAGCATACTGGCGAATGGTCCAAGGGCGTCTCACATACATGGTGGCATAGGGTCCACGTAAGTTGGGGGCAAAGCCTGCACCAAAGTCTAGAAATTCAAGGTTCTCTAGATCTTTTTCGCTATAGGTTTTTTTGATTTCAATTCCCTCAGCCGTAATAAAGTTGTCGTGTGCAGCTTGTTGATTTTCAGGTACAACTTCTTGCGAGGGACTTTTAACTTCTAGCTTGATATGTTTAAGGTCTTTTCTTATCATGGAAATACTCTACGGAGTAGTTTTATTGATTACTTTGAAAAAAATGTTATTCTAATTCTAGACGTTCTTGTTCTAGCTTTTCGGCCAACCTTTTTTCTATAATAGGTGTAATTAATGTTTTTCTAGGTTTTATTTTGACAAAAGGAAATAATTCTAAATCGTGTTTCATTTTGTCATCCTTGTTTGGGTATTTATTTGTCCCTAATAAAACTTCTTTATGGGCGTCGAATAGTTCCTGTTCTTTAGTAGCACTTTCCTGGATCTTTTTTTTGATGGTTCCCTCATTTAAAAGCTTTAAAAAACCGCCACTTGCTTCGATGTCTTTGAACAAGCTCAAACTTTTTTCGGCGAGTTGCATCGTCAGACTTTCAATATAATAACTACCATCAGCAGGATTATCGACTTTGTCAAAATAGCTTTCGTGTTTTAAAATCAATAATTGATTTCGTGCAATTCGATCCCCGAATTCATTGTCTTTGTGATATAGCGCATCGTAAGGTAAATTGGCAATAGCATCAGCCCCTCCCAAAATAGCAGACATACACTCAGTTGTGGTACGCAGCATATTGACATTGTAATCGTATATGGTTTTGTTGCGTTTGGTTGGGGTTACTAATAGATGGCAACTTAAGTCAGGACTGTACTGTTCAGCAATTAGTTTAAAAAGTATTCTAAAAGCACGCAGTTTGGCAATTTCAAAGAAATAATTGGTACCCACGGCTATTTGAAAAACAAACGGTTTTGTAATAGTGGGGCAACGATTTAAATATTCGTTGGCATGCGCTAAACTATAGGCAATTTGTTGCGTAATTGTAGCACCTGAATTTTGATATAAACTGGCATCTATGCTGAGTAAAGATAGGTTTGTAGTGGCTTTTGAAATCAATTCAAGCGTTTCAAAATTATTTTTATCTGAAGTGGTAATCCAATTTCCTTCGCGGGCAAAATGACCAATAGGATCTAGATTACAATAAAAAACGGCCTTTTTTTCAATGGAAATACGGTCCAATTGTTTTACGAAATCGATTGAAATAAAATTCAAATTAAAGTAAACGGTTCTGTTCTCTAAAGGAAGAGTTTCTAGTAGTTTTTGGATGTCCGTTTTCTCATTTTCAATGGTAAAACGTAAACTTTCTGCCCCCTTTTCAATGGTACTTATTGCTCTTTGAATCGATTTTTCGATATCATGTACAAAGATGTTTTGGCAAATTTTAAATTGGGAAGCGTGGGTATTTACAGCTGGCGCTTTTGTGAATTCATCGCCATGATAAAAGGGTTTTACCTGAATGTCCTCTGGAGAATTCCAAATTACAGTTTGGTTATAATCGGCCCCATCTAATTCAAACTGAATTTTTTGTTTCCATTGTTTGGATGAAATCGGGTTAAAATCGTCGAATAGGGTAGTAGCCATTGGTGCTTTTTTGTTGGTTATTCTTTTTCTGGAATAGTGTCTCCTTCAAATTGAATGATGTAAATATCTTCGCTATCTTTTTTCATAAAGTATTTTTCGCGCGCATATTTTTCTATTTGTTCAGGATTTTTGAGTTGTTTGATTTGCTCCTGATCTTTTTTTATCTCGTCTTTATAGTACTTTTTATTGTCTTGTAATTCGTTAATTTGCTCATCTAAAAAGCGATGATCAAAATAGGAGTAGTTGTCCAAAAATAACATCCAGACCACAAAAAAAATTAACACCCAAACATATTTATTGCCTAAGAGTTTAAACCAAAATTTTTTTTCAAATGGAATTTTTATTTTCATTTTCATTTTTTTAAACCCTTGGGGCCCTTTTCTTTTTACGGCTTTTTTTACCCTAAAAAGAGAAAGGCGGGAGCGGGAAATAGCTCCTTGTTTTTATGGAATAAATTTACAATAAAAATTATAAAATTCGTTGATTAATTACAGCACGTACGACATCAATTGCTACGGTGTTGTATTTATCGTTAGGAATAATGATGTCAGCGAAAGCTTTTGAGGGTTCGATGAATTGTTCGTGCATTGGTTTTAAGGTGTTTTGATAACGCGTTAAAACCTCGTCGATGTCACGACCGCGTTCTGAGATATCACGTTTTAAACGACGTATTAATCTTTCGTCAGAATCAGCATGTACAAAAACCTTAATGTCAAAAAGATCACGTAATTCTGGATTGGTCAAAATTAAAATACCTTCGACGATCATTACTTTTCTCGGATGCGTACTTACCGTATCGTCGGTTCTGTTGTGTTGTATAAAGGAGTATACCGGCTGATCGATAGTTTCTCCTGATTTTAGTGCTTTAAGATGCTTTACTAATAATTCAAAATCAATAGCTCTTGGATGATCAAAATTGATTAATGCCCTTTCGTCAAACGACAAATTGGTGGTTTCTTTGTAATACGAATCTTGAGAGATAACCCCTACCTCAGTATCGGGTAATTCATTCATAATTTGGTGTACTACTGTTGTTTTTCCACTTCCTGTTCCTCCTGCAAGTCCAATAATGAGCATAAAATTGATATTATATATTTGTTTGGCAAAAATAATAATTTAAGTGGATTGATAGTGGAATCCGAACTTTAAAATTGAATTTATAAAGAAAGATTAAATACTCTCTTGTATTGCTTGTGAGAATTGCGAATTGTTTAAATCTTTTAGTGGCAGGTTTTTAGGATAGTGGGCCGTTTTAAGCCAAAATTGTTTACAGGAAAAAAAAATCCCGATAGCTAGGCTATCGGGATTTCGTGCAATCAGTATAGTTTTATTAAAATATTCTGACCTTAGTAAGCACTGTGTAATTATTTATTCTTTTTTGCTTTTATCATCATTTCAAGCTGATCCCAAAGTTCTTCTGGAATTGCTTCTAATAAATTAAATTGTCCAGCACCTTTTAACCATTCTCCTCCATCAATAGTGATGACATCTCCATTTATGTAAGCTGAAAAATCAGAAACTAAATAAGCTGCCAAGTTGGCTAACTCTTGGTGATCTCCTACACGTTTCAAAGGCACTTTTTTGGCCATATCAAACTTTTCAGCAAGATCGCCAGGTAATAATCTGTCCCAAGCTCCTTTTGTTGGGAAAGGCCCCGGTGCGATAGCGTTAGAACGAATTCCGTATTTGGCCCATTCTACTGCAAGACTTCTTGTCATGGCTAAAACTCCAGCTTTAGCGGTAGCACTTGGTACTACATAAGCAGAACCTGTCCAAGCATAAGTGGTCACAATATTTAAAATTGTGGACGATTTTTGCTTGCTATCGATCCAGTGTTTTCCAAAAGCCAATGTACAGTTTTTAGATCCTTTTAGTACAATATCGATCACAGTGTCAAATGCATTTGCAGACAAACGTTCAGTTGGAGATATGAAATTTCCTGCTGCGTTGTTCAAAAGCACATCTACTTTTCCAAAGGCTTTTAAAACTTCTTGTAACATGTTTTCTACTTCTTCATAATGACGTACGTCACATTGAAGCGGTAAACAAGTTCCGCCAGTTTCGGTTTCTAGTTCCGTAGCTGTAGCTTTTAGTTTGTCTAAATCTCTAGAAGTAATTGCTACTTGAGCGCCTAATTCTAAAAAATATTTAGTCATTGCTTTTCCTAAACCACTTCCGCCGCCTGTAACTACAATGACTTTTCCTTTTAAAGCGTCATCGCGTAACATTTTATCTGTATAGCTCATACTTTTGTTTTTACAATATTAATTAAATTTAATAGGATGCGTGCATAATAATGTTATAAAATTTCAAAAAACTTTATATAACGCATAGTTTTTTTGCTGCTGCTTCTAAAGTAAGGTTGTCTTTAGCAAAGCAAAAACGTATTAATTTTTGGTCTTTATGATCGGAGTAGAATGTGGAAATGGGAATAGCTGCCACGCCATGGGCTGTAATTAGCTTTTGACAAAAAGTAACATCATCTTCATGTGAAATAGCTGCATAAGAAGCCACTTGAAAATATGTTCCTTCGCAAGCTTTCAATTCAAATCGACTGTTTTGAAGGAGTTTTTGGAAATAATCTCTTTTTTCCTGATAGAATTTCCCTAAGAGTTGGACATCAACAACATCTAAATATTGGCTAATGGCTGCTTGTGAGATACTGTTGACGCTGAAAACTAAAAATTGATGTACTTTTTTTATTTCTTTCATCAGGTATTCCGGTGCGATAACATAACCAATTTTCCAGCCAGTAATATGAAAAGATTTTCCGAAAGAAGAAATCATTAGGCAACGATTTAGAAGAAACTCTTGTGTATGAGCAGAAATGTGCTTTTCTTCAAAGGTGATGTATTCGTATACTTCATCAGATAAAACAAGAAGTTCAGGGTATTTGGATAGTAATTGTGCTAATTGTACAAAATCGAAAGGGGTTAGGATTTTACCTGTTGGATTGTGTGGGTTATTGATGATGATCATTTTACTTTTCGAAGAACAGGCTTTTTCAATAGCCTCCCAATTAGGTGTATAATCATCATTTAAAGCCACCCTTACAGGTTTTGCATTACAAAGTAAAACCGGCGCTTCGTAAGAGTCATAACTAGGATCTAAAATTAGAACTTCATCTCCTGATTGTACCAGGGCTACGATGGAAGTAAAGATGCCTTGAGTGGCTCCGGCGGTAACTAAAATTTCTGTTTCTGGATTAACGGTCCTGTTGTAGGAGTTCTGAATCAGGTGAGCAATCTGCTGCAACAATGGTGGATAGCCTGCCATTGGTGTGTATTGGTGCACATTTTCTTTTGTTAATTTAGTCAGTATGTCAGTTAATCTCTCATCAACGGGAAAATTCGGGAATCCTTGAGAAAGATTAATCGCATTATATTGGGTGGCCATTTTTGACATTACAGTAAAGATACTAGTACCGACGTTTGGGAGTTTACTCATAATAATAGATTGGAGAAATTGTATTTATAAAAGTACTTATTTTTAAAAGAAATAAAGAGGTTTTGATTTTTGGGGACAAAAAAAAACATTAAAAAACAGCTATCTGGTTATAACGATCTTTTAATGTTTATTTTTTGTTACTTTTTAAAATTAGTTTTAATTTACAATTTCTCCATTTGGTTTGATAACGATTTTACGGACGGTATTGTCCTTTTGGATTTTCAGGTTGTATTCTTTTTTTTGAATATCGCCTTCTTTTTGATTATAAAGAAATTTGTCTTTTACAATGGTCCAGCCTGGATATTCTTTGTAGACGGAATAAATTACTTTGGCGGGAAGCTGTACATTTTCATAATTTTCAATCACGCTGGTCAATTTTCCATTGTGATTATAGGTTGCGGATAAGGAGCCTTTAGGGGATTCTAAAACTACTAAGTAAGAATCAAAGCCTTGATAGTCTTTTCCTAGATCATAAGAAATAAACTTTTCTTGAAGTGCTCTGACGTTTTTATCAGGATTTCTGTCTGGTAAGTAAACAGAAAAGTCTTTACCAACACTTTTGATTACTACTGCTGGTAATTCTTCCATCTTAATTTCGCCCTCTTTTGTACTAATACTTTCACCTTGGGAAAAAGAGTTCGTTGTTAAACTAAAAAAAGTTAAAATAAAAAGAAATGTTTTCATGATATTCAATTTTAAGTATTAATAGTTTAGGTTAATCTTAATGATTTAAAATATATGAAGGTTTCTTTTTTTCTTCCCCTTTTTGTTGATGTTTTTTGTAGTTAAATCATTAAAGTTCAAGGCATTGAACAATTTTTTTAGGTCTGGTAAAAGTAGTTATTTTGCTTAAGTACAAGCGTTAAAAATCTCTTTATAGATTGTTAATTTACAGTCGGTAAGGGGAGGCTTTTTAAGAGGAAAAGGTGCTTGGTTTTGCACCGTTTTTAGTAAGGCAAAAAACGGTCGTATAGCGTAGAGATAGAATTAAGGAATGTTGAACTAGTGGCAGCAGAGACTACTAAATAGTACTCCTGATTACATTTTGTGGATGATAAAAATGGTCGGTCTGTTATGTAGATCTACTTTTAGTTTCTTCCATTCTGAAATGCGCATGGTTTTGATGAACTCTGTTGGTAAAGTAATATCGGTGGCAATACAAAGATGAGTAGAGGGATTTACAATTTGTAAAATATCTTCCACTAATTTATTATTTCTATAAGGTGTCTCAATAAAAATTTGAGATTGATTTTTATCCTGAGATAATTTTTCAAAATGTTTTAAGGCCGATTTCTTTTCGTCTTTGTCTATGGGTAAATAACCATTGAACGTAAAACTCTGACCGTTCATGCCTGAAGCCATCATCGCTAATAAAATAGAGGAAGGCCCCACTAAAGGAACGACTTGGATTCCTTTTTCGTGTGCTAATTTTACGATTACCGCGCCAGGATCAGCTACTCCTGGACAACCAGCTTCGCTCATTAGTCCCACATTTTTTCCTTCTAATAGGGGTTTGATAAATTCTAAATGTTCGCTTGGTTCGGTTCTTTTATTGAGGGTGAACAGAATAAGTTCAGCTTGTTTCTTTTCAGGTGAAACTGCTTTGATGGATTTTCGGGCCGTTTTTTCGTTTTCAACTATATAATGATCTATAAAGTCAATGCTTCTTTTTACTGTTTGTGGCAAAACATCCATCGGATCGCTTTCACCCATTGTAGTTGGAATTAAATATAGTTTTCCTAGAAGTTTCATGTGTGCTTTTTTTATAGTTTGTAAAACAAGTTGTTTTCAATCATCATTAATGAGATAATAGAAAATGAAATACGTTACGAATGTTTTTTGATAAGTTTTGCTGCAATTAAATCCGTTACTTGATCGAGCATTTGATATACTTGATCAAATCCATCGACCTCACCAAAGTAGGGGTCTGGTACTTCTGAATTTTGATCTGGAAGCAATTCGTTTAAAATAAGTTGAACTTTATTTTTATGTGCTTGTGTTTTTGCCAGTGCTATTACATCATTGTAATTGGACTTGTCCATCACGTAAATGTAATCAAAAGTTTCAAAATCAGCAATTTGGAATTGTCTGCCTTTTTGATTAGTAAGGTCTACACCATTTTTTGAGGCAACAGCAATGGAGCGTCTGTCTGGAGCGTGGCCAATATGCCAAGATCCAGTTCCGGCGGAGTCAACGATAAAGTTGTTTTTGGGTAATTTTGAAGCTAAAACACCTTCGGCTAAAGGGGATCTACAGATGTTTCCCAGACAGACCATTAAGATTTTTACCGGCATGAGGTGTTTATAGCGTTAATTTTTTGTTGATATCCTCGACAAATTTTTTGAATTGTTTGTCTGTAGAAACTAAATTGTCGACTGTTTTGCAAGCGTGTAATACCGTTGCGTGATCGCGATCGCCAATTTGTGAGCCAATGTTTGCTAAAGAAGCTTTTGTGAATTTCTTTGCAAAAAACATGGCCAACTGCCTTGCTTGTACTACGTGCCTCTTTCGAGTTTTCGATTGAAGTGTTTCAATATCTAACTGGAAATAATCCGATACAATTTTTTGGATATAATCGATAGAGATTTCTCTCTTTACATTTTTGACAAATTTCTCTACAACGCTTTTGGCTAACTCAAGAGTAACTTCTTTTTTATTGAAAGAAGATTGAGCAATTAAGGAAATAATAGCGCCTTCAAGTTCTCTTACATTGCTTTTGATGTTACGAGCAACATATTCGATGATATCTTCTGGTATTTCAACACCATCACGATATAAAATGTTTTTTAAGATCGAAATACGAGTTTCATAATCAGGCTGGTGTAATTCAGCAGATAATCCCCATTTAAAACGGGATAATAAACGTTGTTCGATGTCCTGCATGTCAACAGGAGCCTTGTCAGATGTCAAGATTACCTGTTTTCCGTTTTGATGTAAATAGTTAAAAATGTGAAAGAATACGTCTTGAGTTCCTGATTTCCCAGATAAGAATTGAACATCATCAATAATCAACACATCAATTAATTGATAAAAGTGAATGAAATCATTACGATTGTTCTTTTTTACCGAGTCAATATATTGTTGGGTGAAAATTTCGGCTGAAATATATAAAACCGTTTTTTCTGGATATTTATCTTTTACTTCTACACCTATCGCATGAGCTAAGTGGGTTTTTCCTAAACCAACTCCACCAAAAATTAATAGTGGGTTGAATGAAGTTCCTCCAGGTTTGTTGGCAACAGCCATACCTGCAGAACGAGCCAAACGGTTTGAATCTCCTTCTAAGAAATTATCAAAACTGTAGTTAGCATTTAATTGCGACTCAATTTTTAAATTTCTAATACCAGGTATTACAAATGGATTTTTAAGTTCAGGGTTTAAGTTTTTAAACGGAGCGTCAACCTCTTGAGGTTTCATAGGAACTCTATTGGCACTTGGTAACTGTTCAGTAAACGGTTGTTTATTGCCATAAGTGTTCTCCATTTTAATTTTATAGAGTAACTTTGCGTTTTTTCCTAGTTCTTTGGTAAGCGCAACTTTTAATAATTTAACGTAATGTTCTTCTAGCCATTCGTAGAAAAATTTACTGGGTACTTGAATGTATAACGCGTTGTCGGTTAGCTCAACTGATTTGATTGGTTCGAACCAAGTTTTATATGCTTGATCTTGAATGTTGTCTTTTATAAAGGACAAACAGTTTTCCCATACCGATTGAGCAGTTTTAGTCATAGATTCAGATAAGTTTTTTTATTATTAATAAAGGATCTCCTAATAAAAAGAGAGTAATTTTATTCCGTATTTCGGGATAACAAATATGTGAACAAATTTCTGTAAAAAAAAATATTTTGGGATCTAATTTTATAAAAAATTGTTGTACCGGAACTTTGAGAAGTTAATTTTTTTTAATTTATAAATAATGAAAAATCATCAAACGCAAGTGCGTGTTCGTTACTCTGAAACAGACCAAATGGGCGTTGTTTATCACGGAAATTATGTCCCGTATTTTGAGATAGGACGCGTGGAATGGCTTAGAAACAAAGGGGTTTCGTATAAAATCATGGAGGAAAGTGGTATTGGATTGCCGATTGTTTCTATGCAAATTAATTATAAAAAATCCGCGCGTTATGATGAGTTGTTGACCATTGATACGACTTTCAAAAGTCATTCGTCGGTAAAGATTGAATTTGACTGCGCGATCTATAATGAAGCGAATGAGTTATTAACAACTGCAGCTTTTATTTTAGTATTTATTTCGTTAAAATCGGGTCGACCAACCGCTCCGCCGGATTACATTTTGGAATTATTTAAAACCTTGGTGTAATTGTTAAATTGAGGCGGGTTTTACTGTCAATTTATATAATTTTAATGTCGATTTCGAACATTAAATCAAAAATGTCGAATACTAATTCGGCATTTTTTTTTCGCGTTTTCGTAATAATTTTACCAATGGGTAGTCCAGAATTTTCATCTATTTCCATTTCTTGAGAGACAATTTCCAACTTTTTTTCTTTAATAACACGCATTACTTTGTTCATGTTTTTGTAATCAAAAGAAATCAAAAAGTGTACATCAATCGTTTTTTCGATAATCTCAGCGGTCTCAAGTGTTAGTTGTGCAGTGGTTTTATAGGCGGCAATTAATCCACCCACACCTAACTTGATTCCTCCAAAAATACGAACGACTACAAGTAGAACGTTAGTTATTCCAAAAGATTGTATTTGTCCATAAATGGGCGCTCCAGCAGTATTGCTAGGTTCTCCATCATCATTGGCGCGATAGGAAATTTTGGGTGCAGTACCTAATTGGTAAGCATAACAGTAATGTACCGCGTGGGGATGCTGTTTTTTTAAGGTTTCTATAATGGGTTTTACCTCGTCTTCAGTGGTGATAGGATAGGCATAGCCAAAGAATTTGCTTCCTTTTTCTTTAAACAAGACTTCTTCGGATTGCGAAGCAAGAGTGCGATAAGTATCGTTGTATTCCAAAAGTAAAGGGTCTAAATTATTTTTTTGTCAAATAAATCGACAACGTCTTCTTGTCCTACTTGTAGATTCCAAACCTGAAAACCTAAAGATGCTGCTGTATCGGTGTTTTCTTTTTTGTCATCGACAAATAAAGTGCGTTTGGGGGATATTTCGTGTTTATTGATCATATATTGAAAAACATCTGCATTGGGTTTACGCATGCCGATTTCAAATGAGAAATACACTTTTTCGAAGCATTGATAGAAATCACTGTAAAAAGAAATGCCGGTTTTGTTTTCGAAGGTTTCTATATGAATAGAATCGGTATTGCTCAATAAAAACAAACGGTATTTTTGGGAAAGCATTTGTAGAAATTCTAATCGATATAGGGGAAAATCTAATAAAATAGCATTCCAAGCTTCTAGAATTTCTTTTTGAGATGCAGCAGGAAGTTGTTTCTGAAAACCTGAAATAAATTCTTCAGGGCTGATGTCTCCTGTTTCAAATAATAGATTTAAACGATCGAACTCTGCATTCCATTGGCTCATTCCTAGTTTTTGTAAACCAGTAAGGGTTGCTTGTTTATCTAAATTGATAAAAATATCTCCAAAGTCAAAAATTATAGTATCAATCATGATTTCTAAGGTGTATTAATTCATCAGTTTTGAGCTGTGTTTTTGTTGCATTTTTCTTCAGAAGTATGGGGGCTTTTGTTCCTTTTCCGAAAGAAGGTGTTCCAATAAAGATACGAGCTTCATCCCAAATATTTTGGTCTATAAAAGACTGTAATGTTTGCAAACCTCCTTCTATAATAATAGATTGGATTTGATGGTGGTGTAAAACTGCAAGAATTTGTGGAATTATATTTTGATGGTAATCTATTACTTCAAAGATAGTGTTTTCTGTCGAAATGTTAATTTCTGATTGGGTAAATACGATGGTTTTTACGCTATTGTCAAAAATAAAACTGTCTTTAGCAATGCGGTTGTTTTGATCTAAAACAAGACGTACTGGGTTGTTTCCTTTCCAATCTCGGACATTCAATTTAGGGTTATCGTCAACGACGGTTTGGGTTCCTACTAATATGGCTTGTTCTTCTGTACGCCATTTATGAACCAGCTGTCTAGAATAGGGATTGGTGATCCAAACGGGTGTTCTCTTGTGGTTGATTTCTTTTTCAGGAGCTAAGAAGCCATCTTGACTTTCGGCCCATTTTAAAATAATGTAGGGTCTCTTTTTTTGATGAAAAGTAAAAAAACGTTTGTTGAGCTCGTTGCATTCTTGTTGTAAAACGCCCACCGTAACCTTCAGACCTGCAGCAAGTAGTTTTTTTATCCCGGTTCCAGCTACTTTTTCATTTGGATCGACAGTACCTACCACCACATTGGGAATTTGGTTGGCGATAATTAAATCGCAACAAGGAGGTGTTTTTCCAAAATGACTACAAGGTTCTAAGCTAACATATATTGTTGCTTTTTTTAATAATGATCGGTCTTTTACGGATCGAATTGCATTTACTTCGGCATGAGGTTCTCCAGCTTTTTTATGCCAACCCTCGCCAATTATTTGACCTTCATAAACAATTACGCTTCCAACCATTGGATTTGGATAAGTGGTTCCAAAGCCATTTTGTGCTAATTCAATGCAACGTTTGATATATTTTTCATGTATATTCACGCTACAAAAGTAGTTATTTTTGAGTTTAGGATTTCGTTAAGAAACTATCAAAAAAACTATTTTACTTTTGTGATTATATAGGTCAATAGCGAAATATGGAAAATTGGATTATTAGAACAATAAAAAAGCAAGACAATCAGTCAGTTGCTGGCTTAATACGATCGGTTTTTGATGAAATGGAGATTCCTAAAGTAGGGACTGCTTATGAAGATCCTTGTTTGGATTTGATGTTTGAACAATATGATAAACCTCAGTCTGTTTATTTTGTTGTGGAGAAAGAAGGTCAGATTGTAGGTTGTGCTGGAATTGGCCCTTTGGAGAACGGGGATCCAAAGATTTGCGAATTGCAAAAAATGTATTTTTTGCCTCAGACCAGAGGTTTGGGCATTGGAAGTGAAATGATGCAAAGGTGTTTGCGGGAAGCTAAAAATTTTGGTTTTGAAAAATGTTATATTGAGACTATGCCTTTTATGCTTGCAGCACAAAAATTATATAAAAAATCAGGTTTTGACTATTTAGAAACTCCTTTAGGAAATACGGGGCATAATTCTTGTCCAGTTTGGATGTTGAAAAATTTGTAAAGGTGGATGAATGAAGAGCTGGGTTGTGGTTTGATTTTACTTTTGATGCTTGTAAAGCGACTATGAAGAGTAAGACAGACACGATCAACCAGGGAGCTCTAACGAGCTGAAATATATTTTGAGAGGGGAAGGAAAAGTTCTTTCTTCGCAAAAGATAAGCAGTAGTGGGGATCAGAGGGCCTTTTGAGTAGGTTGTTGAAACGATGGTACAATGAGATTGTTGATTATTTCCCGCTTGTTTAAGATTAATAATAAATATGAAAATAAAACAATACCGCACACAATTTATTAAAGAATTAGCTCCTTTTTACGATGCGTATGAAGCGGAGAGTTTCTTTTATTTGATTTTAGAGGACAAGCATAAACTCAGGCAGATTGACTTGGCGCTGAATCATGATTTGACCTTTTCAGAAACGGATTTTTCGGTTTGGGAGGCTATTTTGACTCAATTGAAACAAGAAATTCCTATTCAGTATCTATTGGGTAAAACGAATTTTTATGGTTTAGATTTTGAGGTCAATGAGCATGTTTTGATACCTAGGCCAGAGACAGAAGAATTGGTGGAATGGATTGTGAAAGAACATAATACTCAAGCTAAAAAAATAAAAATATTAGACATTGGTACTGGTAGTGGGTGTATAGCTGTTTCATTGGCTAAAAGTCTTCCTAATGCTCAGGTTTATGCTATTGATGTGTCAAGAAAAGCTTTAGAAACCGCCAAAAGAAATGCGGCGAAGAATAAGGTGGAAGTGACTTTTATGTTGCAGGATATTTTGCAGACCCAGGAGTTGAAGTCTGATTTTGATGTTATTGTATCGAATCCTCCTTATGTTCGAAATTTAGAAAAGGAAGAAATTAAAAAAAATGTTTTGGATCATGAACCGCATTTGGCACTTTTTGTCGAGGACAATGATGCCTTGATTTTTTACCGAAAAATTGCAGCTTTAGCTCAGAAGCATCTTGTTGAAAGTGGGCAGTTGTATTTTGAAATCAATCAATATTTAGGTCAAGAGATGACGCAGCTGTTAGAGAGTATGAATTTTAAAAATGTGGTGTTGCGAAAAGATATTTATGACAACGAACGCATGATGAAAGCTACTCTTTAGTCTACGATTTACTGGCTGTTAATAAATTATTCGTAACGTAAAGCTTCAATTGGATCTAATTTTGAAGCTTTTATAGCAGGGTATAATCCCGATACTATAGCCACGGCAAAACTAGTGGCAAAAGCAGCAAAGATCGCCATCCAGGGAATTACGAAGGCGAATTTCATTGCACTTGCAAATCCAAATCCTACAAGAATTCCCAGTACAATTCCAACTAATCCGCCAATTTGACCGATCAATAAGGTTTCAATGAAAAATTGAACTGAAATGGTAGATTTTGTGGCGCCCAATGCTTTTCGAACCCCTATTTCTCGAGTGCGCTCTGTTACGGAAACAATCATGATATTCATTAGCGCAATCGAAGACCCTAAGATGGTAATGATACTGATGATCCAAGAAGCCCAACCTAAATACTTCGTAATTCCGAGAATTCTATTAATTAGATCGTCACTTCGCCCGATACCAAAATTATTGTCGCGAACGGGGCTTAATTTGCGTACGCGTCGCATGGTGCTGGTGGCGTTATCAATAGCTTCGTCTAGGAGTTCTTTTTTTGAAACCATGACACTCATGGTGTAATTAATGTTAGGGGCGGTAAACAAGGAACGGGCTACTTGAATAGGAATTAAAACACGTAAGTCCTGACTGTTTCCAAAGGTGGATCCTTTTTCTTTTAAAACGCCTATAACTTTGAAACGGGCCCCACGAATGGAGATGATTTTGTCAATGGGGTTGACGTCCTTTAAGAGTCCTTTTTGAAAATCAGAACCGACTATACAAGAGTAAGTGTTGTTTTCGATGTCGAATTGATTGAAACTACGCCCTAAAGTGGTCTCTAAGCCCGAGTTGTTGATGAAATGCTCATCGACCCCTACAATAGTGATTTCAGGATCTGTTTTTTGGTCTTGAAATTTCACTTCTGCTTTTGATGTTGCTGTAAAGGAAAGAGAGGTCTCTGTAAAAGGGTATTTGTATTTTGATTTGAAAGCGACTGCTTCTGGATAGGAAATGATAGGGTTGATTACTTCGCGTTCGTTTCCTCCACGATTTTTCAGATTGTTCTCGTATTGATTGATGTTGAAGGTGTTGGCTCCCATGGAGGCGAAATTGGTCGATACGGTGTTCTCCAGTGCCGTTACAACGGTAAGGATTCCTACTAAAGCAGTAATCCCAATCGCGATGATCAGTACAGTTAGAATGGTGCGTAATAATTGCGTTTTGATAGAACCAAAAGCAATTCGA
Organism: Flavobacterium sp. OHVDL-2026-0007; assembly: GCF_059882335.1. Classification (NCBI taxonomy): domain Bacteria; kingdom Pseudomonadati; phylum Bacteroidota; class Flavobacteriia; order Flavobacteriales; family Flavobacteriaceae; genus Flavobacterium; species Flavobacterium sp. OHVDL-2026-0007. Next base: position 2,411,713 of record NZ_CM187612.1, on the reverse strand, counting down.
ATATTTTCTTTGAATAATTTTAGCATCATGACCAATTTGTCACGAAAATACGTTTTTTGTTACAAGTTTGTTTTCGAACTGGCATTATTTATTTTAAAAAATAAGATATTTGCAATCGCTTTTAGATTTCTAAATATCTGGGATCTAAAACTGCAATAATCTAAATAATCTAAAGAAATGGCTTCAAAACCAAGTATACCAAAAGGAACAAGAGATTTTTCACCTGCAGAGGTGTCAAAACGTCAATATATTATTCAGACCATAAAAAGCAATTTTGAAAAATTTGGATTTCAACCGATCGAAACACCTTCGTTTGAAAATTCAGAGACTTTGATGGGAAAATATGGAGAAGAAGGGGATCGTTTGATTTTTAAAATATTGAACTCTGGAGATTTTTTAGATAAAATTTCAGGAGAAGAATTGCAGGCGATTGATGCGAAAAAGTTAACACCAAAAATCTCTGAAAAAGCATTGCGTTATGATTTGACAGTGCCGTTTGCTCGATATGTAGTGCAGCATCAAAATGAAATTGAATTCCCTTTTAAAAGATATCAGATTCAACCAGTTTGGAGAGCCGATCGTCCACAAAAAGGGCGTTTTAGAGAGTTTTTCCAATGTGATGCTGATGTGGTGGGTTCAAAGTCACTATGGCAAGAGGTAGAATTGATCCAATTGTACGATACCGTTTTTAGTGCTTTAGGCCTGGAAGGTGTAACCATTAAAATCAATAATAGAAAAATATTATCTGGAATCGCGGAGGTAATTGGGGCATCTGATAAGTTGATCGACTTTACAGTAGCTTTGGATAAGTTGGATAAAATTGGTGAGGATGGAGTGAAAAAAGAAATGATAGAAAAAGGTATTTCTGAGGAGGCATTGGTTAAGGTACAGCCGCTTTTTAGTTTTACAGGATCTATTTCAGATAAAATTAATCAACTTTCTGTTTTGTTGGCTTCTTCTGAAGAAGGGATGAAAGGAGTGGAGGAACTTCAATTTATATGTGACAATGTGGCTGTTTTAGGATTGTCAACAGCAACTTTAGATCTAGATGTGACTTTAGCACGTGGTTTGAATTATTATACAGGAGCTATTTTTGAAGTAGCAGCACCAAAAACCGTTTCGATGGGTTCGATTGGTGGTGGTGGAAGATACGATGATTTAACTGGGATTTTCGGACTGAAGAACATGAGTGGTGTTGGGATTTCTTTCGGGTTAGATCGAATTTATTTGGTTCTAGAAGAATTGCAATTGTTTCCAGATACGGTGGCAGCGACGTCTAAGGCATTGTTTATTAATTATGGAGATACAGAAGCTTTATATGCTTCGAAAGCGATTCAAGAATTGCGTAAAGAAAATATAAAAGTAGAGCTTTATCCCGATAATGTAAAAGTGGGTAAACAGTTTCAGTATGCTGATAAACGTTTGATTCCATTTGCTGTAATTGCTGGAGAGCAAGAGATTGCTTCTAATGCTTATTCGCTTAAAAACTTAGTGACTGGTGAACAGATTTCGGTTGATTTGGAAGGTTTGAAAAAAGCCTTGTTAGACTAGTTTTTGTCACAGATTTTATTGAAATCTAGAACTGAAATAAAGGAAAGGACCTTTAGAAGTGAGGCAGAATCAGTAGAGGCGTAAAGCTGTAATGGAATTGCTTCCTATAAAATAAAAAAAAGCTTCGTCTAAGATAGGCGAAGCTTTTTTTAATATAAGGTAAACTTGAATTAATAATTATTTACAAAGCCGAGGCTAACCCTTAAATTCAATTTTGATTGGTAATGGTTTTGATTCCAAATTTCTACTCAAATGTAGGATAAACTAAAACGTAATAGTCTTAAAATTATACTAATTTTTTTAGGCATAATGCAGGCTGTTTTCAAGCTTCAGGCGTAATAAAGTGACAATTTGACATTTTAAAAGATTTGGCAGTACTTTTGCAATCCAAAAGAAAGAATAAAAATGAAGTTTAAGAATATTTTTAAAAATACAAGTAATATGACTACGGAAAATACAGAAATCGATCAAGAATTAGATGATGTAACGTTAGAAAATAACGCGAATGGAGAACAATTAATTGTTGAGGAATTAAGTGTTGAAGAGCAATTAGCACATGACTTAGCGAAAGAAAAAGATAAGTTTTTGAGATTATTTGCTGAATTTGAAAATTATAAAAAACGAACTTCTAAAGAGCGTATCGATTTATTTAAAACAGCAAATCAGGATGTTTTGACAGCCATGCTTCCTATTTTGGATGATTTTGATAGAGCGATTGTAGAGATCAACAAATCGGAAGATGAGAATTTGACAAAAGGTGTTGAATTGATTCACGAAAAATTGAAGAATACTTTAGTGGCTAAAGGTTTAGAGCAAGTTGAATTAAAAGCAGGAGATGCTTTTGATGCTGATTTTGCTGAAGCTATTACTCAAATTCCAGCTCCGTCTGATAAGTTAAAAGGTAAAATTGTTGATGTTATAGAAAAAGGATACAAATTAGGAGACAAAATTATTCGTTTTCCTAAAGTGGTTATCGGAAACTAAAAATGCAAACGGAAGTTTTAAAGGCTGTAATTGAAAAAGGTTTTTGAAATTTTAAGATTTGGAATTTATTCTAATTATGAAAAAAGATTTTTACGAAATACTAGGCATTTCAAAAAATGCTGATGCTGCCGAAATTAAAAAAGCCTACCGAAAAAGTGCGCTGAAGTATCACCCGGATAAAAATCCAGGGGACAAAGAGGCAGAAGAAAATTTCAAATTAGCTGCAGAAGCTTATGAAATTTTAAGTGATCCTACTAAAAAAGCGAAATACGATCAGTACGGTCATCAAGCATTTGATGGTTCTGGTGGTTTTGGTGGTGGTGGTCACGGAGGTATGAATATGGATGACATTTTCAGCCAATTTGGTGATATTTTTGGTGGTGGATTTGGTGGATTTGGCGGAGGCGGAGGCGGAGGCCCTCGTCGTGCTAAAGGAAGTAATCTTCGAATTAAAGTAAAACTGACTTTAGAAGAAATTGCCAATGGAGTAGAGAAAAAAGTAAAAGTAAAACGTAAAGTTCAGGCTAAAGGTGTTACTTATAAAACGTGTTCTACTTGTAATGGTCAAGGTCAGGTAATGCGTGTTACCAACACTATTTTGGGAAGAATGCAATCTGCATCAACTTGTCCAAGTTGTGGTGGTTCTGGTCAAATTTTAGATAAGAGACCTTCTGAGGCTGATTCTCAAGGAATGGTTTTAGAAGACGAAACGGTTTCTATTAAAATTCCAGCCGGAGTTGTGGATGGTATGCAGCTTAAAGTTTCCAATAAAGGAAATGATGCTCCAGGAAACAGCATTCCAGGTGATTTAATAGTGGCTATTGAAGAATTAGAGCACGAATTTTTGAAACGTGAAGGTGAAAACATTCATTACGACTTGTACATCAGTTTTCCGGAAGCTGTCTTAGGAGTTTCTAAAGATATTGAAGCGATCAACGGAAAAGTGCGTATTAAATTAGAAGAAGGTATTCAATCTGGGAAAATCTTAAGATTAAAAGGAAAAGGTATTCCAAGTATAAACGGTTACGGAAACGGAGATTTATTAGTGCATGTCAATGTTTGGACGCCTAAGACCTTAAGCAAAGAACAAAAGCAATTTTTTGAAAATTCGCTTAATGACGAACATTTTGTTCCGAGTCCTGAAAAATCAGAAAAATCATTTTTTGAAAAAGTAAAAGATATGTTTTCATAAACGAAACTTTTTCAGAAATGTAAAAAATTAGTAAAACCCATCTTAAAGTAATTTTAGGATGGGTTTTTTGTATTAAATAGTAAAGTTTCGCTGCGAATTATTTACTTTTACAGGCGCTGACCAATAAGGTCAAACTGACGCAGAAAATCTTAAAAATAGCATGAGCAACTTACTCGAAGTACATAAAGTCGTAAAAAAATACGGTGATTATGTCGCGCTTAACGAAGTTTCATTAAATGTGCCAAAAGGTAGTATTTACGGCTTATTGGGGCCGAATGGAGCTGGGAAAACTTCTCTGATACGCATCATCAATCAAATTACCTTGCCCGATAGTGGTACGATAATGTTAGATGGAGAAAAATTACAACCTAAGCATGTGCAGACGATAGGCTATCTTCCAGAAGAAAGAGGTTTGTATACTTCTATGAAAGTGGGTGAGCAATGTTTGTATTTGGCTCAAATGAAAGGATTGTCAAAATCAGAGGCCAAGCAGCAATTGGATTTTTGGTTTGATAGATTGGGTATTCAGGGTTGGTGGAACAAAAAAGTACAGGAGTTGTCCAAAGGAATGGCACAAAAAATTCAGTTCGTAGTTTGTGTGTTGCACAAACCGAAATTATTGATTTTTGATGAGCCTTTTTCCGGTTTTGACCCCGTTAATGCCAATGTGATCAAAGATGAGATTTTAGCGCTAAAAGAACAGGGGGCTACTATTATTTTCTCGACGCATCGTATGGAAAGTGTGGAAGAACTTTGTGACGATATTGCGTTGATTCATAAGTCGAATAAATTAATAGAAGGGAAATTAAGTGAGGTAAAACGTCAGTTTAAAACCAATAGTTTTGAAGTGGGGATTTTGACCGATAATGTGGAAGGTCTGATGTATGACATTACGCAGAAGTTTACGGTTTCACCAGCCAATTTTAAATCTTTAAATGATGATTTAAAATTAGAGATTCAAATTGGTACTGCTACACCAAATGAATTATTACATCTGCTGACCCAACGAGGACAGGTGACTCATTTTGTAGAGAAAATTCCAAGTGTACACGATATTTTTATTCAAACGGTAAGTAATTCTTAAATCTCAAAAAAATAATTTGAAGATCAAATTTTAACAGCAGTTTAAAATGGGTTTTCAAATTCGAAAATCAACTATTTATGGGCATTGTATCCTTAATTATAAAAAGAGAGTTTATTGCAAAAGTTCGCAATAAGTCTTTTGTGGTCATGACTTTTTTGAGTCCGTTATTGTTTGTTGCCATTGCTGGGTTTATTGGCTATTTGAGTTCAATGAAAGCCGAAACTAAAAGAATAGCGATTCACGATGAAACAGGATTGTTTGCCAGTGATTTCGTCAAACAGAATAAAAAAGATACGGAATTTAAATATTTGAATTTATCTGACATTGATGTAAAAGCACTCAAGGATAGTATCACGTTAGAAAAGTTGGATGGTTTAATTGTAATTCCTAAAACTGCTGATCTAAAAGATTTAGAAAGTAATATAGCCTTTATATCCAACAACAGTCCAAGTATTGTTTTTATTGAAAAAACACAGGATGTTATTGGTTCAAAAATTACGAAGATCAATTTAGAAAAAGCCAAATTAGATACTTTGGCCATTCAGAAAGCGCAATCAGAGGTTAATCTTCATTTGATTAAAGCTTCTGGAGAAGAAAGTCTAAAGGGATTAAATGAAATAAAAATAGGAATCGGTGGTGCATTTGGTTATCTGATCATGATGTTTATTGTTATTTATGGCAATATGGTGATGCGCAGTGTGATCGAAGAAAAGACAAATCGAATTGTAGAAATTATCATTTCATCGGTAAAACCTTTTCAGTTAATGATTGGTAAAATAGTAGGGACTTCACTTGCAGGTTTGCTACAGTTCATCATTTGGGCCATTATTGGTATTGGGTTGATGTTTGCTGCTTCTGCATTTTTTGGCGTCAATGTGGGGCCAACGGCCAGAATTTCGCCTGAGATGATGAGTGCTGCACAGCAGGAATTTTCGGGAACAGCACAAATGTATATTAGTGAATTATGGAATTTGCCTATTGCCAGTATCTTAATTGGTTTTATTGTTTATTTTATTGGAGGCTACTTTTTATATAGTTCATTTTATGCTGCAATTGGAGCAGCAGTGGACAATCAAACCGATTCACAGCAATTTCTATTGCCTATCATTATGCCTCTAATTTTGAGTGTGTATATCGGTTTCTTTACGGTAGTAAACGATCCTCATGGTACCATTGCTGTGGTGTTTTCTATGATTCCCTTAACATCGCCAATTGTGATGTTAATGCGACTTCCTTTCGGAGTGCCGTGGTGGCAAATTGCGATTTCGGTATCATTATTGTTTGCTAGTTTTTTCTTGGTAGTTTGGTTTGCAGCAAAAATTTATCGCGTTGGTATTTTAATGTATGGTAAGAAACCTACTTGGAAAGAATTGTATAGATGGCTTAAATATTAATTTGAAGTGGACAAAATTCTAAGGCGTTTATACTAAACAGTCGTTTTACGGAACACCTTAGCAACTATGAACCTCAGAACCTAAAAAAGAATGAGTAAAATATTAATTATAGAGGACGAAGCAGCGATCAGAAGAGTTTTGGTTAAAATTTTATCTGAAGAAAATGATACTTATCAGGTAGATGAAGCTGAAGACGGTGTAGTAGGTCTTGAAAAAATTAAAAACAATGAGTATGACTTGGTGTTATGTGATATCAAAATGCCAAAAATGGACGGTGTTGAGGTTTTAGAGGCGGCAAAGAAAATCAAACCGGAGATCCCGATGGTGATGATTTCTGGGCATGGTGACATGGAAACCGCCATTCATACGATGCGTTTAGGAGCGTTTGATTATATTTCTAAACCACCAGATTTAAACCGTTTATTGAATACGGTTCGCAATGCGTTGGATAAAAAACAACTGGTAGTAGAGAATAAAATTCTAAAAAAGAAAGTGAGTAAGAATTATGAGATGGTGGGCGAAAGTGACGCCATTAATCATATTAAACTCATGATTGATAAAGTAGCCCAAACGGAAGCTAGGGTTTTGATTACAGGACCCAATGGAACTGGAAAAGAATTAGTGGCACATCAATTACATGAAAAAAGCGAACGCGCTAATTTTCCTTTGATTGAAGTGAATTGTGCTGCGATTCCGAGTGAGTTAATAGAAAGTGAATTGTTTGGTCACGTTAAAGGCGCTTTTACCTCTGCGGTGAAAGATCGTGCTGGAAAGTTTGAAGCAGCTGATAAAGGAACAATTTTCTTAGATGAGATTGGGGACATGAGTCTTTCAGCTCAAGCCAAAGTTTTGCGTGCTTTACAAGAAAGTATGATTACTAGAGTGGGAGCAGAGAAGGATATAAAAGTGGATGTTCGAGTGGTGGCAGCTACCAATAAAGACTTAAAAACGGAGATTGCTGAAGGTCGTTTCCGTGAAGATTTATACCATCGATTGGCTGTCATTTTGATTAAAGTGCCGCCTTTGAATGAAAGACGTGATGATATACCCGCTTTGGTTGCTCACTTTACAGAGAAGATTGCTTCAGAGCAAGGGAACGCAATTAAAATATTTTCGGCGGAAGCCATAAACTTATTGCAAGAATACGATTGGACAGGAAATATTCGAGAACTTAGGAATGTGGTCGAGAGGCTGATTATCCTGGGAGGAAGCGAGATTTCGGAAACAGATGTAAAAATGTTTGCAAGTAAATAATGATTTAGAATGTAAGTTCTAAAAGCATAAATCTAATAGTAGAATATGAAACTAAAAAAAATAAACGAAAAATTACAAGAAGCATTAATTGAAAACGGTTTGACAGCGGCAAATGCTTTGCAGCAGGAAACTTTTTCGACTATTAAAAGTGGTGCAGATTGTATTATCCTTTCTCCAGCAGGAAGTGGAAAGTCGACAACGATTGTTTTGAATGTGATTCAGCAATTATCAGGTCATACAGAAGAATCACCACGAGCTTTAATTTTTGTTGAAGACAAAGCTAAGGTGTTGGAGATGGAAGAGCTATTCGAGAAATACGGAAAACATTCCAATCTAGAAGTATATGGTGTTCATGACAAAGGGGATATGGAATATGATAAAAATTATATTTCGACAGGAATTGATGTTTTAATCGGTACGCCTAATAAATTGAGTGAAATGTTTACCACTGCGGGTTACAATGTGAACCGATTGAAGATGTTTATTATCGATGATGCTGATCCTATTTTGAAATTACGTCATGAAACTAAAATCATGCGTATCTCTAATAGTATCCCAAAAACACAGCGTATTATTTTTGCTGAAACCTTGACAGAGCGTATCGAGATTTTGACAGACAAAATGATGTTGGAGCCTTATGTTTTCGATATGGAGGAAGAAGAGGAGTTAGATGAAGAAGAAGATTCAATTCAGGAAGAAGAATAGTTGGTTGTAGCATAAAGAATAATAATTTAAAAGAATAGGTTATGGGATTAATGAAAGTGTATTCAGGAAGTGAAATTTTAGCGATTGCTTTGCAAGCTAAGTTAGAAGCTGCAGGTGTAGAAACTGTAAAAAAAGACAATATTCAATCTTCTCGTTTAGGAGGTTTCCCTAGAACAGATTTAGCTGTTGAGATATTTATTCAGGAAACTGATTTTGCCAAAGCCAATCCGGTGATTGAGGATTTCAGAATGAGTATTTAATGATAACCAATAAATAGTCTCCATTTACAGTCTCAAGGAGAGTAATAACTGAAAATTGAGACTGCGAATGAAAACTTAAATAGAATATGCAATACAAGATGCTAGTGCTCGACATGGATGATACCTTGTTGACAGATGATCATAAAATTTCTGCCCTAAATAAAAAAGTACTACTGGAAGCTCAGGCAAAGGGAGTTTATGTGGTTTTGGCTTCTGGTAGGCCAACTTCTGCGATGACCCCTTATGCTAAAGAGTTGGAGTTAGATTTGAATAATTCTTTTATTATTTCTTTTAATGGTGCAATAATTAGTAGTGTTAAAGACGATGTTGTTTTGTTTGAGCAAACTTTGACTCAAAATCAAATACATGAATTGTATGACTATAGTGTCAAAATGAAAACACATATTATCACCTATCTTGATGGTGAAATTGTGAGTGAAACGGACTCAGAATATATAGAAATTGAAAAAGAAATTACCGGTTTGCCGCATCGCAAAGTAGCTAGTTTTAAAGAGGCTGTTTGCAAGCCTGCTGTGAAATGTATTCTATTGGCTGAACCTTCTTATTTAAGAGAAGTAGAGGATGACTTAAAAGAGGCAATGCCACATTTGAGTGTAGCGATGTCTAAGCCATTTTTCTTAGAAGCGGCTCAAGAAGGAATCGATAAAGCAGCAAGTTTAAAACGTTTAGCTCAAAAACTCAATATTCTTCAAAGTGAAATTATTGCTGTAGGAAATGCAGGGAATGATTTGACCATGATTGAATATGCAGGTTTGGGAGTTTGGGTTGATAATGTTACTCCTGAATTACGTGATCGCGCTGATGTTATCGTAGCTTCAAATAATGATAATGGAGTGGCTGAGGTAGTACAGCGCTATATTTTAAATTAAATTTCATGCAAGAGGCAATTGAAACAGATCGTTTATTATTAAGAAAATTTCTTCTTTCCGATGTAGATGGGATGTTTGAATTGGAATCTAATCCCAGTGTGCATATCTATGTAGGGAACAAACCCATTACGCATATTGACCAAAGTCGAGCCTATATCGAATTTGTGCAGCAACAATACCAAGATTTCGGAACAGGTCGCTGGGCTGTGATTCTAAAAGAAACCAATGAGTTTATTGGTTGGTCTGGTATAAAAATGATCACCCATGAGATCAATAATCATAAAAATTTTTATGAAATTGGTTATCGTTTGATTGAAAAACATTGGGGTAAAGGTTATGCGACAGAAGCAGGAAAAGCTTTTGTAGAGTATGCTTTTAGTGTAATGAAAGTGGATGCTCTTTATGCTTATGCAGATCAAGGGAATAAAAACTCACGAAAAATTCTTGAAAAGCTTGGACTGAGCTATGTGAATTCTTTTGAATATGAAGGAGAATCAGAAGTCTGGTACGAGTTGAAAAACCCTAACCTATAGGGAATCGTAAGAAATGTGCCCCAAATCTTCGTAAACTGGTATTGGTGAGTTTGCAAAGATTTGGAAAACAGCTCGTGATTTAAAATCGTTGAAGATTTTAATTATTTTTTAGCTACAGAAACAAAATATTTATTCCCATCACCCATAGTAAGTTTTACGCGTTCGTCACAAAGATCGATAGCAAAATTTTCACTTTCATAACAAGTACAAGTCGTGTTTTTGTCTTTAGACATTTCCGTTTTGCAGTTGTTGTTTTTAAATGTAGATAATTGCGGTGTGTAAAGACTCATTAAATCAGTAGAGGCCGTTACTAATGAAATGATACTAGCGGAGTTATTATTGGCTATTCTGTATACAATTCTATCGGTGTAGTTTATTTCGTTTACCATTACTTTACGGATGTACGTATAGGCTGTAGAACCTTCACTTGGCTCTTTAACTTCAAACTTGAAACCAACGGCGCGAACAGCAATGTCAAATTTTGTTTGAGAGTTCAAACTCGCCCAACTCGTTAAAGTACTAATAGAGGGAAATGCATTAGTAGTAGAAGCACTTGTTTGTGCTTGTGAATTGAAAAGAGTGAAGAACATCAAGCAGATTGTGGGTAAAAATGCTTTCATATAAGTTAGTAATTTTAAATTGTTGCCTACTCTTTATGGTTTTCGGCTTACCCATTTGGTTTTATAAGAACAAAAAAACAGCACAATAAGAATTGAAAATTGCTCGGTTTATTTCGTCTTTATAGGAATTTGTCTTAGTGATTTTTTTTGGAGTGTGAATTTACTTCTTTAAAAGATTCAAACCAATATAAATGTAAGAAAAATTGATTTTAAGTAGCGATAAAACGTATTTTATCGATTTTATTTGCTTTTTGTCGATGCTTTGTCATTTTATTCTTATCGAATAAGACTACTAATCACTAGAGTGAAAATAAAGTAACGGGCTTTAAAGGGGGCTTTATTGATTTTTATGATGGGGCTTAAATAGGGATTTGTTGCAAAATGTTGATATATAGATTATTATTGATTTTATTTTAAAGAATATTGTACGTAAATTTGCAAACTCTTTAAAAGGGATGTAAATATAATATCTGACTACTCTAAAACGTAGTTTATTCTCATGGAAAATAGAAAAAAAGTTGCTTTTTATACGCTTGGTTGCAAATTGAATTTTTCGGAAACTTCTACAATCGCACGAAATTTTACCGATGAAGGTTTTGATCGTGTTGATTTTGAAGAAGTAGCTGATATTTATGTTATCAATACCTGTTCTGTTACGGAGAATGCTGATAAACAATTTAAGCAGGTGGTTAAGAAAGCAATGAAACTGAACAATAAGGCCTTTGTTGCTGCAGTAGGTTGTTATGCGCAATTGAAACCTGAAGAATTGGCTGCAGTGGATGGAGTTGATCTGGTTTTGGGTGCTACAGAAAAATTTAAAATTACCGACTATATTAATGATTTAAGCAAAAATGACATGGGTGAGGTACACTCATGCGAAATTGCTGAAGCAGATTTTTACGTAGGGAGTTATTCCATTGGTGATCGAACTCGTGCTTTTTTGAAAGTTCAAGACGGTTGCGATTATAAATGCACCTACTGTACCATTCCGTTGGCAAGGGGGATTTCTAGAAGTGATGCATTGGAAAATGTATTGCAAAATGCGAAAGAAATTTCAGCTCAAAATATCAAAGAAATTGTTTTGACGGGAGTGAATATTGGGGATTATGGTAAAGGAGAATTTGGAAACAAAAAACACGAACATACTTTTTTAGATTTAGTTCAGGCTTTAGATCAAGTAGAAGGAATTGAACGTTTGCGTATCTCTTCTATTGAACCTAATTTATTAAAAAATGAGACCATAGAGTTTGTGTCTAAAAGTCGCACTTTTGTGCCTCATTTTCATATTCCTTTGCAATCAGGAAGCAATGATATTTTGAAGTTAATGAAGCGTCGTTACTTACGTGAAGTATATACAGAACGTGTCAATAAGATACGTGAAGTGATGCCACATGCTTGTATAGGTGTTGATGTTATTGTAGGTTTTCCTGGTGAAACGGATGAGCATTTTTTAGAAACCTATCATTTTCTAAATGAAATGGATATTTCGTATTTGCACGTTTTCACTTATTCTGAAAGAGACAATACCGAAGCGGCCAACATGCCCGGAATTGTAGCGGCAAATGTAAGAGCAAAACGCAGTAAAATGCTACGCGGATTATCGGTTAAGAAACGTCGTGCTTTTTACGAAGGCCAATTAGGAACAAATAGAACAGTGTTATTTGAAAGTGAAAATAAAGAAGGCTACATTCACGGTTTTACGGAAAATTACGTTAAGGTTAAAACACCTTGGAATCCTGAATTAGTCAATACATTACAAGAAATTAATTTAACTAAAATTGACGAAGACGGAAGTGTTCGTTTAGAGTTCATAAATAACTTAGCGCAAGCATAAGGATAGCAGTTTATTTTGCTAAAGAATGATGTTGAAAATCAAGAACGCCCTTCAGTTGAAGGGCGTTCTTGATTTTATAAAGTATGCTTATTTTTTTTGATTTTCCTCCACTACCAATTTCAACGAATTGATGTAATCGGTATCAAATTCAATCACTCTTATTTTTTCAGGATTGAAACTCAATTCGCCTCCAAACTGACCTTTGATGTCTAAAAAGTCAATGGTAAGTTCATCTGCTGTTAAGGTTAGCAATTTTCCTAAATAGGCAGACTTAGCTGATTTTTTTGCAATTTGAAAAATACCATATTTTGAAGTGATATAATTAACAATAGAAGCCAAATCTCTAATAGGGATAATGTCGTCTGCATTTGTTTTTAAGCCTTTTAAACGGATGACTTTTTCTGTGAATGCAAGATCTTGGTCCCTATGTACTGCTTCTATGTTTTTGTTTTTCAGAATCACAAAGCCATCAATTAGATAGTCAGCGGGATTGTTTTTTAGTAAAATCCAGTCGTCAGAATAATCAATAAGAAATCCAGTAAAAATTTCTTTCTTGTCGCTAAATTCTATGGCAATTAATTGTCTTAAGTATTGTTCCATTATGATTTGATTAAGGATTTGTCGACCAGATACTGCTGTTTTTGATAAAAACTCTGCGATTTAATTTTAGTTGGGCAATAACCAGTTCTGCGATATCTTCAGATTGCATTACTTTTTCAGGGTTACCATCGGTTAAGTTCAAGTCTTTTGCCATTTCTGTGGCTACGGTACTAGGTGTTAGGGCTGTAACGCGAATGTTGTGTTTTCTCATTTCCTGCATTAAGGAATCGGTTAATCCCAATACAGCAAATTTTGAAGCACTATAGGCACTTGTCAAGGCATTTCCGTTTAATCCAGCTGTTGATGAAATGTTGATGATATCTCCACTTTGTCTTTCGATCATATTGGGTATAACGGCACGAGTAGCATAATACGTTCCCATTAAATTTACCTGAATAATTTTTTCCCAAACTGTTGGTTCTAATTCTAGAAATTTCCCAAAAGAAGCAATTCCAGCACTGTTGATTAAGATGTCAATACTTTTAAATTCAGTTAGTGCTTTTTCAACCGCATTATTGATGGCGTTGATATCAGATACGTCAGCAGCTAAAGCTAGTGACTGTACGCCTAACTTAGCTGTTTCTATAGCTAATTGGTCTACATCTGATTGCGTTCTTGAAACTAAAATTACGTTTACACCTTCTTTGGCTAAAGCAAGGGCAATTGCTTTTCCAATTCCTTTCCCAGCACCTGTAATTAAGGTATTTTTATTTTTTAAGTCTGTCATGGTTTAGATATGAGAATGCAAAAAAAAGCATCATTATAAGTCTTACAAAAATACTGCTTTTGTTAACCAAAATGATGCTTTTAAAGGTTTCTTAATTTAACTTTAACAACTTAGTTATTCTTTTAAAACCATATCGATACACATAACGGCTGCAAGAATTAGTTGTCTTTGCGGACTGTCTGGCGCCACTGTTTCCTCGATTTTTAGTATATAATTGTCAGCGCTGGTAAAGAATTCTTTTCCGGCTCCAGCCCATTTTTTACTTACTTGTGCCAATTGCTTGTTTTCATGTGAGAATTTAAAATCCCAGCCGGTCCATTTTCCCTGCAGGGTACAAACTGGTTTTTCATTTTTGTCCAGAATTTCAAATTTCCCTCCAAAAGACCAGAATTTTTGTTTAAAGGTCCCTACTAGACGTTCTTTATCATCGAAAACTTCAACCGTGGAGCGAAATATGGCAACACCACGTTTTACGGATATAATTTTCTCACCTGTTGCTGTTGCAATTTCAACATTAAAAGGAGTCATTCTTTTATAGTCCGTGAAACGCATAACTTTAGTGAAAAAGCCCAGATTGTTCTCGCGACAATTCATGGTTAACTGATTGCTTTCAGGGTTATAAATGTCATAGTTATTAGCGGCTTTAAACATGCCAACGTGTTCTTTTACAAGAAATAGATTCTGATTTAAAATAGGGTTCATGTAATTTTATTTTGAGTGTAATTATTGATTTGGTTTTCTTTCGAAGGATTTTCAAAAGGAAACCAAATGTAATAAAATAGGTGTTAATAATAGTGTGAGATTCTGACGTTAAATCAAAATAAAAGAACAATTGTCAGGATTATGATGAATCTCTTTTTTAATTCTAATGCCTATACGGTTATAGAGGTTCTAGGATCATTAAACAGCAAGTTACTTTGTATTTTGACAAAGGGGGATGAGGCACTGAGCCCACTGTACAACCAAGGCTAGTTCCTGTTAGGAATACTGTGGGCAGTCTATTTCTATTTAAGAGGTAAGCTTAATTTGAAAATCTTGGTTTCTAAAAGTTCGGTATCGTTATCCTCACATAGCAAGAACTCTATGTTTTCCTGTGATTTTTTATAGAATGTCAAACCTTCAAATTTATTGGTGGAAGTAATTTTTTGCGTATAATCGATCTTCATTGTTTTAAGATCGATTCTGCCAATAAAGCTCCCTAATATGTCCCCATCATCGTAAGTTGATTTGGTGTCTTCGGTAGTAGAAAGAAAATAGATTTTATCCTCTACTAGAATGGCATCGGTAAAACTGGAACGAATCCCTTTTATTTTAGGTAGTTTGTAATTGGTGGCTACTAGTGCAAATTCCTCACCCAAGTTTTTGGCATGAAGAGTGAAAATGGTGTTTTTGTTTGACATCCCGTTGCCGCGATTAAATAAATACCAATTGTCTCCATCGAAAATAGCACCTTCTAGATTAAAATCTTCGGGTTTTATGGAGCCGAAATTTTGCATGACAGCGTATAAATCCACTAAATTGTTTTTTTGTAGAATGGTTTTACTTTTGAGATCGAAGGCAATCATCCTGTTTCGGTTTTGGGTAGAGCCAGAGCCGAAGACATATAAAGTATCGTTGTGATGCGTTAGGGATTCAAAATCAGGTTTTAGATTTTTGGCGATGTTTTGCGCTGGATTATCTATTAAAGCATGCTGATTTAATTGCTGGTTTTGCATACTGTATTCGTATAAAAATCCACTATTGTCTCCAATGATGTATAGCGAGTCATTATTGAGAAATAATCCAGATGCCGAACCGATGCCAATGATTTGAAATAATATTTCTAATGTAAATTTTTCCATAAGTAGTGTTTTGAAGCCCATAGTCTAGCGCTGATTATATCTTACAAATTTCTCTTGATATAAAGTTCGAAGAACTTGTTTCTTGGTGAGAAAAAGCAAAAAAAGTATTGTAATCAATAGTCAGCATGTGCTTGGTAAAAATAGTATATTTACTATTACGAAAAAATGGATCTTCATCAAATTAGCCAAAACTAGAGGTTTGTGGAAATACAATCGATTCGTAAAAGGAAGTATAAATAGGAGGACTAATTAAAAAACTTTGTTGATATGAATTCAATTGATCCAAAAAAATTTAAAGTTGTCGATAATATAAAGTTATCAAAAATCCCAACCCTATTGGATATAGAGGCTACAGAGAAGGAAAAAGAGGTAAAACTCGATAAGGTTCAGGCCAAATTAAGCAAACTACAAGATGTGATGTATGCCCATAATCGGTATGGTGTTTTGATTTGTTTACAAGGAATGGATACTTCGGGCAAAGACAGTTTGATTCGAGAGGTTTTTAAGGAGTTTAATCCACGAGGAATGGTGGTTCACAGTTTTAAAACACCAAATTCGACAGAGCTGGAACACGATTATTTGTGGAGACATTATCTCGCCCTACCAGAAAAGGGGAAATATGCTATTTTTAATAGAACCCATTATGAGAATGTTTTGGTTACTCGTGTACATCCGGAATTTATACTCAATGAGAATTTACCAGGAATTGAAAAAGTGGAGGACATTCCAGAAGATTTTTGGGACAAGAGAATTGAGCAAATTAATAATTTTGAGAAGCACATTACCCAAAATGGGACTATAGTGTTGAAATTTTATTTGCATTTGAGTAAAGAGGAGCAGCGCAAACGGTTATTGCGCCGCTTAGATGAAGAAAAACACAATTGGAAATTCTCGGAGGGTGATTTAAAGGAGCGTGAACATTGGGATGAATATCAACAATATTATGAAGAAGCGATCAATAAAACCTCTACTACAGCAGCTCCATGGTATGTCGTTCCTGCTGATGATAAAGAACTAGCACGTTTTATAGTGGCTAGAATCATCTGGGAAGTAATGCAGAAGCATAGCGACATTAAAGAGCCCGAATTGGAACAGAATATCAAGGATAATATTAAAGTATACAAACAGCAATTAGAAAAAGAGTCTTAACCATAAGACTCTTTTTTTTTGGCTGCATGTTATTGTAAGTTTATGAATGTCTTGTATTACTAATTTAATGTTAATTTTTTAAGGGTTTAAAAAGCTGTTGGGGATGTTCTATTGATTTTTTAATAATACTGCAATCATTTTTAGTTAAAGTGTAAGGGGTTACTTTGTCAAAAAATATAAACCAACTTAAATTAAAATGAAAAGAATTATTTTGCCCCTAATTGTTCTAGGCTCATTGATGACATCGTGTAATAACGACGTTAAAGATCAAGAAGAAACAACGGCAGTTGTATTAAAAGACCAATCAGTAACGCCAAGTTTATTAAAAGCGAAAACAGGTTTTGAAAACTTGAAGATTTATTCTCTTTTTGGTTCGGATGATGTTTTTCCTGAGAGTCCAAATTATGTTTTTGGTGGTTCTGCGGATGGTTCAGGTTTGTTAAAAAATAGCGATGGAACGTTTACTTTTTTAGTAAACAACGAAGATAATTTTGCCGTTTCTAGAATTACGTTAGACAAAACTTTTAAACCTACTAAAGGAGAGTATTTGTTAAACTCTAGTGGAGGAACTTGGAGATTATGTGGAGCAACAATGGCGACACAAGAGGAGCATGGTTTTGGACCTGTTTATTTGACTTGTGGTGAATCAGGAGAAGAATCTCGTACACATGCATTGGATCCATTCGGAAGTGCTGGTTCTGCATCTGTATCTAAGGAAATTGCAGGATTTGGTCGTTTAAGTGCAGAGAACGCTTTGCCTTTACGCTCTTCTGCCTACAAAGGAAAAACAGTAGTGGTAATTGGAGATGATGACTCTGGAACTTACGGAGGTCAAGTTTTTATGTATGTATCCAATACCGTTGGTGATTTAACAGGTGGTTCTTTGTATATGTTGAAAAGAAATGATGATAACCAAAGAGAGAAAGACATGGAAGTGAGTAAATCTTATCCTGTTTCTTTTGTTAAAATTGACAAACATACAACCCTTACTGGTGCTCAAATCAATGCTTCAGTAAATACGCTAAAGGCAATTAAATTTGGTAGAGTAGAGGATTTGGACTATAGAAAAGGGGGAGGAGCTGCAGATCGTGAATTGTATTTTAATGCAACTGGACAAGATGTAACGGGAACTAATGCTGATGCTTCAAGAACAAAATACGGTAGAGTTTACCGCTTAAATCTGGATGCTGTAGATCCATTAAAAGGTACTTTAGAAGTGGTTCTAGACGGAGATAATCGCAGTGGTATAGCTGGGAAATTTCAAAATCCAGATAACATTTGTGTGACTAAAAATTATGTTTATGTTCAAGAAGATGCTAACGGATACGGAGATGAAACTCACGATGCCTATATCTATCAATACAATATTGCTACAAAAGACTTAAAAGTTGTAGTGGAATTAGATCACCGTCGTACCGCTACAGATGCCGCTAAGTATAATGTAGGTGGACTGTCTAAATTTGGAGATTGGGAATACGGTGCTTTAATCGATGTGTCTGATCAAGTAGGTATCGAAGATACTTTTATGCTAAGTGTACAACCTCATACTTGGACTGGAGATAAATACAAAGGTGTTGATGGCGGAACTAACCGTCCGAATGAAAAACAAGCAAGTCAAATCGTTGTCATTAAAGGTTTAGCGAGATAAATTTATACATTATTACACAACAGTGGTCCACTATTTCTATTTGAGATAGTGGCTTCTGTTTTATGGAATATTCGACTCTTAATAGGTATTAGATCATGAAAAAAATATATTGTTTGTTGTTTTTGGTGGCCTTAGTGGGCTGTCAGAAAAAAAGCAAACATCAGGAAGTAAATGAATTGTTTAAAAAAGATATTACTTTATTGATTCAAAAAGTAGCCAAGCTTAAATATTCGGTGCAATCGGATTCGACGCAGGCGCAAATTCAACGACAGTTTCTAGAGGCGCATCAAAGCTATAAAAAAGTGGAGATGATAAGCGAATACTACTCCCCAACGGTTTCTAAGGCGATTAACGGTCCTGCTATAAGCGAGTTTGAAGAAAATGATAAAATAACCGTTCCTCCGGAGGGCTTTCAAGTTATCGAAGAATCCTTATTTCCTAAATATGACCGGGCTAGTAAAAAAGAATTGGTTCAAGATCTAGGTGTTCTTGCGGCCAATTTAACCCGTTTGGAAAAGGTGTCTAGTACCAATGAATTGACTGATGCTCATGTTTTTGACGCTATGCGATTACAGGTTTATCGCATCATTACTTTAGGAATTACTGGCTTTGATTCCCCTATTGTCCAAAATTCACTCCCTGAGGCGCTGGTGTCCATGGAAACGATAGGGCGATATTATCAAATTTTTACCCAAAAGGAGAAAGTATCCAATGCCAAAGAAGTTCTCGGAATTCTAGAGAAAGGGGAGCAGTATCTAAAAGCTAATACTGATTTCAATACATTTGATCGCGCTTTTTTTATTAGGGAAATTGCCAATCCATTAAGCAAAGGGCTTTACCAAACACAAAGTGAACTAGGGATTCCTTTTATGAAGGAAGTCAGAGGATTAAAACCAACAGCACAAACGCTCTTTGATAAAGATGTCTTTGATGCAGAGGCATTTTCGGGTTTTCCGGATTATGAAACGACTCCTGAAAAAATAGCTTTAGGAAAAAAACTGTTTAACGACCCCATTTTATCGGGTAACAATACGCGCTCTTGTGCCTCTTGTCATCATGCAGATAAAGCCTTTACCGATGGAGCGGAACGTGCTGTTTCTTTAGACGGGAAAACGCTGATTCAACGCAATACGCCAACGCTTACTAATATTGCTTTTCAGCGCGTGTTTTTCTCGGATTCGAGAGTGAGTTATCTCGAAGATCAGGCCATTGCGGTGATTAAGAATGAAAATGAAATGCATGGATCTCTGGATAAATCGGCCCTAGCGATTCAAAAAAACAAGCAATATGTGAAAGCGTTTAAAGAAGCCTTTCCTACAGGAGAAATAAATGCCTTTGCGATAAAAAATGCCTTGGCCTCTTACATTCGGTCTTTGAGTCATTATGAGGCTAAATTTGATCGCTATATGCAAAATAAGACCGACTTTACAGCAGAGGAAAAGGCTGGATTCAATTTATTTGCGGGTAAAGCCAAATGTGCAAGCTGTCATTTTATCCCGCTTACCAATGGAACAGTTCCTCCCAATTTTGACAGATCAGAAAGTGAGGTATTGGGGGTGCCTAATAAACACAAAACACTGGATGGGGATTTAGGTAAGTTTGTCACTACACAGGCAGACCTTCATAAGTACTCGTTTAAAACCCCTACCATACGCAATATTGAACTTACGGCTCCTTATATGCATAACGGTGTTTACAAAAGCTTAGAAGAGGTGGTAGACTTTTATAATGAAGGTGGTGGTATTGGTTTAGGATTTGATCTTGCTAATCAAACATTACCAGCGGATAAATTGGGCTTAAACGCCAAAGAAAAGAAACAACTCATTGCTTTTATGAAGACCTTAACGGATGATCGGTATCAACAGTAGGAAAATAAAATAAATAAACCCGACAGCGCTAGCGCTATCGGGTTTATACCCAAAAACAAAAAATAAAATTAACCTAATTTATTTTATAATTTGAAACCATAAGCCAGACGTAAAGCCACTTGATTGGTATCGAATTTGTTGTAATCTTCGTATCGAACACTTATGTCGATATATTTGTTAGCATAACCAATTCCTGGAGCCCATAAAAATGTAGTTTGATTATAACCATTTGTCACTGCAAAACCGGCACCCACTTCACCTAATACATAAAATTGATCGTCCCAAACAAAGGCTTTTAAACCTGCTTTTGCTGGAATAAATCCAAGATCTTTGGCATCTTTACCAACGAATAAATTTGTGAAACCAGTGGTTAAGGTTAGTGAAGTTCTTTTAGATAGATCATACTGTAGACGTACATCTCCACCCAAAGCCCAATCGTATTTGTTGCCAGTTGGTAAACCTCCATTCAAACCAAATCCTAGTCTGAAACCTTGATCGTAATTTTTGATCTCGTTTTGAGTTTTATCCGATGGAGCAACGTCTTGTGCAAAAGTGTTCGTATTACATAAGAACGCAAAAGCAGCTATAAACAACATTTTTAAGTTTCTTGAATTTTTCATAACAATTTTTTTTGAATTAATAATGGTGTAAAAATAAAGGCAAGGCTTTAGGGCTTTGTTATATAATTCTTCAAAAGTGTTATATAATATAAGGGTTAGTACATTAGGGGCTAATGTTTACTTATATTTTTAATAATAAGAAAGAATCCAAAGCTTCTGATTATCTTTGCCGACTAAAAAAGATTGAGAGTGAATTTAGCGCAGTACACCAAAGAGTTTTCGTATAATTTAAGATTAGCGTATCCTATAATATTAGGTATGGTGGGACATACCTTAATCGGTATAGTCGACAATATAATGGTGGGGAAGTTAGGAAGTACGGAATTGGCAGCCGTTTCATTAGGGAACAGCATGATCTTTATTGCCATGTCATTGGGGATTGGATTTTCCACTGCTATTACGCCTATAGTTGCCGAGGGTGATGCAGAGAAAAATGATGGTAAAATCCGTTCAGCATTTCATCATGGTTTGTTTCTGTGTATTATTTTAGGATTGATGCTTTTTGGGGTCATTGTTTTGGCTAAACCCATAATGGAAATGCTTGAACAACCAGCGGATGTAATTGCACTGGCCAAACCTTATTTGGATTGGGTTGCTTTTTCGTTGATTCCACTGATCATGTATCAGGGGTACAAACAATTTGCAGATGGACTTTCATTGACTAAATATTCGATGTACGCTATGATTATGGCCAACGTGCTCCATGTTGGAATCAACTATGTGTTGATTTACGGTATCTGGATTTTTCCAAAGATGGGTATTATTGGGGCCGCTCTAGGAACTGTAATTTCGAGAATATTTTTAGTAATGTTCATGCATATTATGCTTTCAAGAAGAAATGATTTGAAGCGCTATTTCCAGAATTTTAGCTTTGAAGAAATAAAAAAAGAAACCCTTAAAAAAATTATGAGCATCGGATTTCCATCAGCGATGCAAATGCTTTTTGAAGTGGTGTTGTTTACTGCATCGATTTGGCTTTGTGGTAATATTGGGAAAACTAGTCAGGCTGCCAATCAAATTGCATTGAGTTTAGCTTCGATGACCTTTATGTTTGCCATGGGATTAAGTGTGACTTCAATGATTAGAGTTAGTAATCAAAGAGGATTAAATGATTTTAAAAACTTAATAGTGGTGGCCCGTTCGATCTTTTTGCTGGCCATTATCATAGAAACTGTGTTTGCTATTTTATTTGTTGCCTTTCATAATTTCTTACCTCATATCTTCTTGAATATGGAAAATGATGGACAGTTAGTGGACAATACAGAAGTGATTGCGATTGCTTCAAGATTGCTTTTAATAGCAGCCGTTTTTCAAATTTCTGATGGGATACAAGTGGTTGTTTTAGGGGCTTTACGAGGATTGCAAGACGTGAAAGTTCCGATGTATATTACTTTTGTAGCGTATTGGATTATAGGCTTTCCGATTTCGTATTATTTAGCGGAATATACGGAGTTAAAAGCAGCAGGGGTTTGGATTGGTCTGTTAGCCGGATTAACAGCAGCGGCTATATTTTTATATATTCGTTTTCACTACCTCACCAAAAAATTAATCGATAATTCAGTTTCAAATTCTTAAATTTGGAACATTAAAAAATAAGCTGTTGATTTTATTGATTCGTTAGGTTGCTAAGAAATCAGTAAGGGATGCGGAAATATAAATAAGCTGCTTGACAGCTACTAGCAAAATAAAACAAAAACAAACATGGAATTACCTAAATTTTTACTCGGCGACAATACTGATTTCCCAGAAGATATCTTCATTATTCACCTGGATTACCCAAGGTTTATTATCAATTTGAAAGATGATGAGGTGGAGTTTATGGAAGAAGCGGAAGATCTTGATGAGGCAGAATTAAATGCTGAAATGGAAGGGTTAATTGTGCTAGCGAATGAATTTTATGACCGAGAAATAAAACGTTACGAGGAGTAATTTATTTTGAAGTTTTTTTGACGCCCTAAACCTTTCTAATGAAAAAATTAAGTTTTTTAAAACCTGTTTTTAACTTTATAGCAATTGGATTGCTAATTACCACTTTAAGTCGAATATTTTTATTTTTCCTGTTTAAAGATAGAGTTGTTGAAACGCCAAATTTCTGGTATATTTTTCCAATCGGATTGCGAATGGATTTAATATTACTGTGTTATTTGTCCTTTTTGCCAGCCGTTTTAATTACTTTTTTGCCAAGCAAATGGCTTAAGTTCACCAATTCTTTTTTGGTGGTGTATAGTTTTTTATTTCTGTTTCTTATTCTTTTTGTAGAATTGGCTACTCCAGATTTTGTCAAGCAATATGATACACGACCTAATAAGATATTTTTAGATTATCTGATTTATCCCAAGGAAGTGGTGGGTATGTTGTTAAAGAGTTATTTGACTTCTATTATAGTTACCTTTTTAATTCTTGGACTAGTGGTTTATTTTGCTTTCAAAAAAGGAAAAAAATATTTTCATACCACCAGTGGGGACTATAAATTTAAAGTAATTATTTTTCCTTTAGTTGCTTTTCTATTGTTTTTCGGAGCACGTTCTAGTTTGGTTTCAAAAAGACCAATTAATGCGAGTAATGCCGTTTTTTCAACGGATCAATTAACGAATTGTTTGGGCTTGAATTCATTTTATACGGTAGCATTCGCTGCTTATTCAATCAAAAATGAAGGAAACACCAAAATGTATGGAAAGATGGATGAGGCTGAAGCAATCGCTCGTGTTAAAAAATACATGATTGCGGGGCCTACTGATTTTACGGATGCTGAAATTCCATTTCTACATGTGCAAAAAGCCGATACTGTTTTAGAGAAGCCATATAATTTGGTGATCTTTCTACAGGAAAGTTTGGGAGCAGAATATGTTGGCATTTTAGGTGGAAAACCTTTAACGCCTGAATTTGATAAATTGTCAAAAGAAGGTTTGTTGTTCACCAATTTGTATTGTACAGGAACTAGGAGTGTTAGAGGGATTGAGGCTGTAGTGACTGGTTTTTTACCGTCTCCTTCGGAAAGTGTGGTGAAATTAGGGAACTCCCAACAAGGATTTTTCACTTTGGCAGATGCCTTGAAAAGAAAAGGATATGAGACGAGTTTCATTTATGGAGGAATGGCCAATTTTGATAATATGGCGTCCTTTTTTAACGGAAATGGGTTTCAAGACATCGTAGATCAAGAAGATTTTGATACGGATGGGCAAAAATATGCCTTTAAAGGAACTTGGGGGTATTCAGATGAAGATTTGGTAACCAAAGCCAATAGTTATTTTAAGGCTAAAGGAGATAAACCTTTCTTTTCTTTGATGTTTTCTACGTCTAATCACGAGCCGTTTGAGTATCCTGCGGGAAGAATCAAACCCTATGATAAGAAAGCAGCTACGGTAAACAATGCTATGAAATATGCCGATTTCTCGATTGGTAAGTTTTTTGAAATGGCCAAAAAGGAAGCTTATTTCAAAAATACTATTTTCATTGTTATTGCCGATCACAATACTAGAACATACGGAAAGAATTTAGTACCGATCAATAAGTTTCATATTCCAGCTTTGATTATGGGACCTGGTGTTCAAAAAGGAGCTGTGTACAATAAATTGGCTAGTCAAATTGATATTCCACCTACTTTATTAAGTTATTTAGGCTTGTCTTTTGAAACGCCAATGGTCGGTAGAAATTTGAATAAATTGGATGCCAAAGTACAAGGTAGATCGATCATGCAGTTTAACGACATCAATGCTTTTAGAGTGGAGAATCAAGTGGTGATCATGCAACCGAATTTAAAACCGTTGCAGTTTGAAATCAAAAATGACACTACTTTAATTCCGGTAAAACTAAATGAAGATTTAGCCAAAGATGCATTGGCACATGTGATTACAGCGGGTAATTTATACAAAGAGAATAAGTATAAGTTAAGAAGTACGAAGTAATCTTTACTTTGATAAGTTCTGCTATCGAGATAAATATAGAGCAGAACTTGTTAGTTAAAAAATAAAGCTATTTTCTTTTAAAATAGAGATTCAACAAATATTGAGCAGCTGCAAAAGGTGATATTTCATCATTTTGCACTGCTTTTTTGTTTTGTTCCAATTCGGTAATAATATCGGGATGATTATAGAAATTGGTTGTTAAGTGTTCGTTGATGGCTTCCATCATCCAAAACTGGTTTTGTTCCTGTCTTTTTTCTTGAAAATAATGGCTAGCTTGTGTCATTTGAAAATAATCCAGTAGGATTTGCCAGACTTCAGGAAGTCCCTCATGGGTAATGGCGCTACAGGTGGTTACCTTAGGTTGCCAGCCCGATTTTTTAGCAGGGAATAAATGTAGGGCTCTGGTAAATTCGGTTTTAGCAAGTGCTGCTTTTTTTGTATTATCTCCATCGGCTTTGTTGATGACAATGGCATCGGCCATTTCCATAATGCCTCTTTTAATACCTTGTAATTCATCACCCGCGCCTGCTATTTTTAAGAGTAGAAAAAAGTCAACCATACTATGAACAGCGGTTTCACTTTGTCCGACACCAACAGTTTCAATTAAGATGGTATCAAATCCTGCAGCCTCACAAAGGATGATGGTTTCTCTAGTTTTACGAGCTACTCCACCAAGAGTCTCCCCTGAAGCACTTGGTCTGATAAAGGCATTTTCATCCTTGACCAATTCTTCCATTCTTGTTTTGTCACCTAGTATACTTCCGTGGGAAAAGGTGCTGCTTGGGTCTACAGCGAGTACAGCTAGTTTTTTTCCTAGTGCAGTAAGTTGTTTACCAAAAGCTTCAATAAAAGTACTTTTTCCAACACCAGGAACTCCTGTAATGCCGATTCTTACGGATTTATTGGCGTGGGCTAAGCAGCTGTTGATTACTTCATTTGCTTTTGCAAAATGAGTAGGGTTGGTGCTTTCGATAAGGGTGATCGCCCGGCTCAAAGCGGTTATGTTTCCAGCTAAAATACCCGATACCAATTCTTGGACAGAGGGTTGAATTCGTCGAAAACGTTGAATTTGTTCAATAGCTGTTTCACTGGTAATTTCAGGAGGTGAAATGCCAGGCTTTTCATTTAAACTGCTGAGTTGTTTTTTAGGTGTAGACAAACGCTTTGTTTTTTTTAAGTAAAAGTAAGCAAAACAAAAACAGTTTCAAAAGCAAGGAGGCCTTAGAAACTGTTTGGATCATTTTGTTTGTCTGCAGTGGCATTAATAGGCTGCGGTAAAACGCAGTTGATGGTGTTTTGGTGTTTCCGCTTCATCAGCAATAACTACGGCCAAATCTTCTACCGATAAAATACTTCTTTGGTTGTCGTCAAAAACAGGATTTTCTAAACCTAAGCGGTATTGAGCGGTTCTTCCTGTTGTGATGCCAGGATGCATTTCAAAAGCGGGGCTAAAAAAGGCCCAATCCAATTTTTTATCTTCTTTTAAAATATTGAGATAATCTCTTGCGGCTGTGGCGCCTGCATGATATTCTTTGGGAAAGTCTGGGGTATCTACTGCTTGTAAATTAGGAGCTACAAACAAACTTCCACCGCCGCCGATAGTAATAAAACGGCTCACGCCAGATTGTGTCACTGCTTCTTGAATCGCCTTGGATCCCGCGATAAAATCATCGTAGATATTAGGATTGGTCCATCCAGGATTGTAAGCGTTGATCACTATGTCATTTCCTTTTAGTGCAGCTGCTAAAGCAGTAACATTGAATATGTCCGTGGCGATCCAGTTGATAGTAGAGCTGTCTTTTACATTTCTGGCAATAGCTGTAAGCTCATGTTTTCTGTTGGTCAATTCGTTTAAAATGGCTGAGCCTACAAATCCTGTAGCTCCAATAATGGCGATTTTCATGATAATATAAATTTAATTAGTAATAAAAATTGTTACAGTTTAGGGTAAAAAAAGACTATTAGAATTGGTTGGCAAAATCCTCTAGGGAGATGTCTTCCAATTGTAAGCTCAATTTTTCATTCATTTCAGCATATAAAGCACTTAAATTTTGGTTGATCTTTTTTCCAACAGGACAATCCGGATTGGGCTGATTTTTTGCATAACCCAAATTGATGTTTTCAAAAGTCATTTCAAAGATCGCTTTTAAGCTGATTTTTGAAGGATCAATAGCTAGTTTTGTTCCGCCGTTTTTACCTTCTTTGCTCTCTACAATATGATGTGTTTTTAAATTGGCAATTTCTTTTCGAACCAAAACAGGATTTAGATTAATACTTCCTGCGATAAACTCCGATGACAAATAATCATTTGGGAATTTAGTAAGCAAAGTAAGAATGTGAGTCGTTATGGCAAATTTACCTGAAATCATACTGTAATAAAATATGTTACAAATGTAGTTGGTTTTATCTAATAAAAAATAATTTTAACTAAAAATTAAACCTTATTTTTGTCTGCAGTCCTGATACCATGAATTTTATACTGATTTTTTTCTTTTTAGCATTGGGTTTGACTTTGCAAAACGTAAAGCGTTTCCCCACTCACATATACAAGAGCATTAACAAAATTGTTATTTATTTTTGTTTGCCAGCCATTACCTTGTACCACATTCCAAAAATTAAATGGAGTAACGAACTGTTGTTTCCCATAGCAGCTGGTTGGATCAGTTTTGCATTGGCGGTTTTGTTTTTTCATTTTTTAGGAAAAAAGCGGGGTTGGTCTAATAAATTGATTGGCTGTTTGATTTTAACGGCGGGATTAAGTAACTCTTCTTTTTTGGGTTATCCCATAGTGGAAGCTTTATTTGGTAAAAAAGGATTAGAAACAGCAGTGCTCGTGGATCAACCAGGTACTTTTGTCGTGGTTTCTACGTTGGGTGTTTTTGTGGCGGCTTTTTATTCTAGGGGAAGTGCCAATACTTTTGGTATTTTGAAAAAGGTGATGTTGTTTCCTCCTTTTTTAACCTTTGTGGTGGCCTGTGCTTTGAATATCTGTGGCTATGATTTAGATCTGAACGTGCAAGAGGTTTTATTGAAAATAGGGAGTTTGGTAACACCACTGGCATTGTTTTCAGTTGGTTTGCAACTCAGTTTTGATAGAAAAAGTAGACACTGGAGCTTTTTGAGACTTGGGCTTTTCTTCCGGCTTATCGTGACACCACTGATTATTTTGATAGTGTATGTTTTTATCTTCAACCAACATAGCGAGGCAATCAAGATCACGGTGATCGAAATGGCTATGGCACCGATGATTACGGGGGCAATTCTGGCCTCAACTTATGGTTTAAAACCAAAGTTAAGTAGTATGATGATTGGATTTGGAATCCCAATTTCATTTGTAACCCTAGCCATCTGGTATTTTATCGTTAGTTTTGTAGTATAATTTTGTTATTACAATATGAATTCATCTACACAAACCGCTACAATCGACGGCGGTGCCCTAGCTCAAAAAACGGTTTATTCGGTCTTATTTTCTATAGCATTTGCACATTTATTAAATGATTTAATGCAGGCAGTAATTCCCTCTACCTATCCCGTTTTAAAAGAAAATTTTAATTTAAGTTTTACTCAAATTGGATTAATCACTTTTGTTTTTCAACTGACGGCTTCTTTATTACAACCCTTTGTTGGGTTTTATACCGATAAAAAGCCAAAACCTTATTCGTTAGTGGTATCGATGCTTTT
Organism: Flavobacterium sp. OHVDL-2026-0007; assembly: GCF_059882335.1. Classification (NCBI taxonomy): domain Bacteria; kingdom Pseudomonadati; phylum Bacteroidota; class Flavobacteriia; order Flavobacteriales; family Flavobacteriaceae; genus Flavobacterium; species Flavobacterium sp. OHVDL-2026-0007. Next base: position 2,383,373 of record NZ_CM187612.1, on the reverse strand, counting down.
TACCATTTTTGGACTGGGATTGTTGTCTATCTCGAGTTCTTTCTGGATGCTTTTAGTTTCAGTGGCGTTCGTAGGTATTGGTTCTTCTATCTTTCATCCGGAAGCCTCTAGAGTGGCTTTTTTAGGTTCAGGTGGAAAGCGTGGTTTAGCACAATCTATTTTTCAGTTGGGAGGAAACGCAGGAAGTGCCATTGGTCCCTTATTAGTGGCTTTAGTGGTAGCACCAAATGGACAATCCTATGTGATTTGGTTTGTAATTGCTGGAATTTTAGGGATTTTGATTTTGTCTAGGATTGCGATTTGGTATGAAAATCATATGAGTTTGAAGGCCTCTAAAAAAACACAATTGGATGAAGAAGTGATTCCGCTATCTAATAAAAAGGTGACCATTTCCATACTGGTGTTATTGTTGTTAATCTTTTCGAAGTTTTTTTATATGGCCAGTATGTCGAGCTATTTTACTTTTTATTTGATCAGTAAATTTTCGATGTCCGTGCAAGATTCTCAGTTTTATTTATTCATTTTTCTAGCTTCAGTGGCAGCAGGAACTTTAATTGGAGGACCTTTAGGAGATCATTTTGGAAGAAAATATATTATTTGGTTCTCTATATTAGGAGCGGCACCCTTTACACTGCTTTTACCTTACGCCAACTTGTTTTGGACTGGAATTTTAGCGGTGGTCATTGGAATTATAATTGCCTCTGCCTTTTCGGCTATCTTGGTTTTTGCACAAGAATTAAAGCCTGGTAAAGTAGGGATGATTTCAGGTTTGTTTTTCGGGTTTGCTTTTGGAATGGGAGGTTTAGGATCTGCTATTTTAGGGTATGTGGCGGATCAAACCAGTATTGAGTATGTTTATACACTGAGTTCGTATCTGCCTTTAATTGGTGTATTTGCTTATTTTTTGCCTAATATTCAGAAGAAAAAAGCCTAGGGTAATTTTAACTTTTTTTGTGATAACGAACTTTTTCTTTCTCCTTTTTTTGACTATTTTTAGATAAACTAAAAACACATAATTATGTCAACATTGAGATTAGGCGATATAGCTCCAGATTTTCAAGCAGAAACCACAGAAGGACCCATTAAATTTCATGAGTGGTTAGGAGATTCTTGGGGTGTTTTGTTTTCACATCCGGCTGATTTTACTCCAGTTTGTACCACTGAATTAGGAACTGTAGCGAATTATTACCCAGAGTTTAAGAAAAGAGATGCAAAAGTAATTGCTTTAAGTGTAGACGGTTTAGCCTCGCATTTGGAGTGGATCAAAGATATAAACGAGACACAAAATACAACCGTTAATTTTCCTATCATAGCTGATGAGGATAAAAAGGTAGCTACTTTGTACGATATGATACATCCTAATGCAAGTGATAAGTTTACGGTGCGTTCGGTTTTTATTATTGGAAGCGATAAGAAAATAAAATTAACCTTAACCTATCCAGCTTCGACAGGAAGAAATTTTGATGAGTTGCTTCGTGTTATAGACAGTTTGCAGCTTACGGCTAATTATAGCGTTGCAACGCCGGCCAACTGGAAAGATGGAGAAGATGTGGTGATTGCGCCTGCTATTGCAGATAGTGATATCCCTGCAAAATTCCCGAAGGGACATACGCCTATAAAACCGTATTTAAGAATGACGCCTCAGCCTAATAAATAGGTATGAATACTTTATAAAAAAAATGGCATAATTTGAATTATGCCATTTTTTTGTTTTATACTTTTTTGATGAATTGTTTCATTCGTTTTTTGTCACCAGCGACCCAAATGATGTCGTCTTTTTCTAAAACTAATTGAGATTCTGGGTTCAAGATTCGTTTTCCGTTTCTTTCAATTCCCACGACCATTGCATTTGTTTTTCGTCTGAATTCGCTAATGCTTTTTTTAATGAATTGCTCATCGTTTATTTCTAATTGATTCAAAACAATCTCTGATTCTTCAACCGATTTAGGTACTTCGATTTCATTTTTATGTAGATAGGTCTTAAAATCATTTACCTGTGCATCAGTACCAATCACGCATATTTCATCTCCAGGGAACAAACGTTCGGTTTTGGTTGGGATTTGTATGGTAATATCACCACGTTTTATAAAGGCGATGTTGATCCCCATTTCTTCCCTGATTTTTAATTCTTCTAATGTTTTACCTGCAAGATTCGATTCTCTGGCAATTTCAAAAAGGGTCATGTGACCATCCCAAGGGGTCAAGTTGGCATATTTTCTGTCTATTTTAGTCGATTCACGATCGTTAAGATTCTTAAGGAAATGACTCTCTATTTTATGGTATTGTTCATTAAGTCTTTTTGGGAAAAATTGGTAGACGGCCACAGCGATCACCAAGGCAATAAAGGCTACTAAAGGGGAGAAGAAGATGTTTAACAGGAATCCCACATAAAATAAGCCTAGACCAATTCGGATCAGGATCATCATCATGATCGGACCACGGTATTTTCTTTCTTCCCATAACATTTCTACCTCTTTGATCGCAACACGTCTAAGAGAAAGTGCCCATAAAAATGGAGCAATAATAATAAGGGTAATCAGGGCGGCGATGGTATTTCCAAATCGGGTATCTTCCACTAGTGGAGCAACAAATTTAGAAGACAATAATATAACTGCCGTGATTATAATGGTGTGCAGTACGATTTGGGTTAGATAAGATCGCAATACAATTTGCCAAGTGCTAACCGATTTTATGGCCTGTGCGTTGACACTGTAACGATTGATGTTTTTGATCCATTTACGAGGTAATTTTCGTTCTAGGTAGTCTGAGAACGGAACGGCGTATTTCACCATAAAAGGTGTTGTAAATGTGGTTACCGCCGATACGGCAACAACGATCGGATATAGGAAAGCACTCGTTACATTAAGAGACATCCCTAGAGTGGCAATAATAAAAGAGAATTCCCCGATTTGAGACAAACTCATTCCGGTTTGTACCGATTGTTTTAGGGGCTGTCCAGAGAGCAAGGCGCCAATGGTTGAACTTATCGACTGACCAAAAATAGTAATAAGAGTTAAAATAGCTACCGGAACGGCATGTGTGACTAGCATCTCAGGATTGATCAACATTCCCACAGATACAAAGAAAATAGCCCCAAATAAGTCTTTAACGGGTTTTACTAAATGTTCAATATGTTCGGCCTGTGTAGTTTCAGCAATAATAGATCCCATGATAAAGGCACCCAAAGCAGGAGAGAAACCTACATTTGACGCTAAGATAACCATCATTAAACACAAGGCTAATGAAATAATAAGCAACATCTCATCGGTCAACAGGTGCTTGGCTTTTTTTAATAGGGTCGGAATAAAGAAAATACCTCCAACAAACCAGGCAGTAAGGAAAAATACTAGTTTTAATACGGACAACAATAGGGCGCTTCCGGAGAATTGCTGGCTGACCGCAATGGTGGATAGTAATACCATCATTAAGATGGCCACAATATCTTGTACAATCAAGGAGCCGATGACAATACCGGCAAACTTTTGCGCCTTGACCCCCAGTTCATCAAATGTCTTGAGGATAATAGTGGTGGAGGAGATTGATAAAATTACCCCTAAGAAGATACTGTCCATTTGGGACCAGTCCATCCATCGACCTGCTAAATAACCTACGGCCACCATGGTGATGATTTGGGTAATGGCCGTTATGGAGGCGGTTCCGCCGACCTTCATTAATTTTTTAAAACTAAATTCGAGGCCTAGACTAAATAGTAAGATAATCACACCAATCTCGGCCCAAACTTCTACGCTTTTATTATCGGTAACGGAAGGAAAAAATTCAATATGATTACCTGCTAAAAATCCAGCGATTAAATAGCCTAAAACCAAAGGCTGTTTCAGTTTTTTAAAGATTAGCACAGCTATACCAGCTGTCATTAGGATAAGACCTAAATCGCTAATTAAGGGTTCTAAATGTTGTGTGGCATGCGTTACTGTTTCAGTTGGACTCATAGGCGTATACTTTTGTATTTATTTTTTGAATTGTTGTAAGATATAAAAAAATAAAAAAAAATGAAAGTAATAGAATTTCCAAATGTAAAATTTAAGATAACTTTATAATAGTAAAATCCCGTTATTTATAGTAAATATACTGATAAATAACGGGATTTTTATTTGAAAATCAAGTCTTTAGATGCCTAAAAAGTTGCTAGGTGTAATTTTCATTAGCTCAGCTCTGATTTCTTCAGAAACTTCTAGGGTTGCAATAAAACTATGGATCGCATTTTTATCAATTGCTTCATTAGTTCTGGTTAACCCTTTTAATGCTTCGTACGGATTTGGATAAGCTTCACGACGTAAAATCGTTTGGATAGCCTCAGCAACAACTGCCCAGTTTTTCTCTAAATCTTCGTGGAATTTGCTTTCATTTAAAAGTAATTTATTCAATCCTTTTAAAGTAGCTTCAAAAGCAATAATTGTATGACCAATAGGCACTCCAATATTTCTTAAAACGGTACTGTCTGTTAAATCACGTTGCAATCTTGAGATTGGTAATTTAGCTGAAAGGTGTTCAAAGATCGCATTGGCTATTCCTAAATTTCCTTCAGAGTTTTCAAAGTCGATAGGGTTCACTTTATGTGGCATAGCCGACGAACCAATTTCTCCTGCTTTGATTTTTTGTTTGAAATATTCCATTGAGACATACGTCCAAATGTCTCTGTCTAAATCAATGATGATGTTGTTGATTCTTTTTAAAGCATCAAAGAATGCTGCAAAATGATCATAATGTTCAATTTGTGTCGTTGGGAACGAATGGTGTAATCCTAAAGTGTTTTCTACAAAACTACCTCCAAATTTTTTCCAGTCAATTTGTGGATAAGCCACATGGTGTGCATTGTAGTTTCCTGTTGCTCCACCAAATTTGGCAGCAAAAGGGATATTGAATAACAAACGCATTTGCTCTTCAAGACGTTCTACAAAAACACCAATTTCTTTACCTAAACGAGTAGGAGAGGCTGGTTGTCCATGCGTACGAGCCAACATTGGAATAGCTGCCCATTCTACACTTAATTCTTTTAGTTTAGAGGTAAGTGTGATTAAAGAAGGCATATACACTTGCTCAAAAGCTTCTTTTGTAGAAAGTGGAATAGCAGTGTTGTTAATGTCTTGAGAAGTCAAACCAAAATGGATGAACTCTTTGTATTGCGATAATCCAAGTTTTTCGAAAGCATCTTTAATAAAATACTCAACCGCTTTTACATCGTGGTTGGTTACTTTTTCAGTTTCTTTTATCCAAAGAGCATCTTGGGTAGAGAAATTTTTATAGATGTTACGTAAACTATCAAATAGGTCAGAATTTACAGAGGCAAGTTGAGGTAATGGTACTTCGCATAAAGCAATAAAGTATTCAACTTCAACCAATACACGGTATTTGATTAAAGCTTCTTCAGAGAAAAAAGGTGCTAATGAAAGGGTTTTACTTCTATATCTTCCGTCAATAGGTGATATAGCATTCAATTCGTTTAAAGTAGTCATTGTTATGTTGTTTTTCGAAAGGCACAAATATAAACAGAATTTGGCGATTAGGAGTCATGAAATAGTCAATTCGTGTTTTTAAATTGATTTTAATCGTTCTCTTAAATCGGCTACACCTTCTGATGCCATTTTTGCAATAACTTCCACTTTGTTTTGAATGTTAGGAATCGCAATGGGCTTTGGATCAATATAGAAAACCGGCGTAATGCTATAAGTGTAGGAAATTAATCCCGCAGCGGGATATACTTGCAGCGAGGTGCCGATCACGGCAAAAAAATCTGCGGCTTCGGTAATGGCGATGGCCTGTTCAAGAGCAGGAACATCTTCGCCAAACCATACAATATGTGGGCGCAATTGATGCCCGTTTGTATCGAGATCACCCGTAAACAAATCTTCTTTCCAGTCTAGAATCACACTGCTATTTTGAGTACTTCTTACTTTTAATAATTCACCATGTAGGTGTAAAACCTTAGTGCTTCCTGCACGTTCGTGTAAATCGTCGACATTTTGAGTAATGATATGTACATCATAATCTTGTTCTAATTCGGCTAAGATTTGATGACCTAGATTGGGGTGGACCTCTTTAAGTTGTGCTCGGCGTTTGTTGTAAAAATCCAGTACTAATTCTTGATTTTTATGCCAACCTTCAGGTGTGGCTACTTCCATCACATCATGACCTTCCCATAAGCCATCGCTATCACGAAATGTTTTAATACCACTTTCGGCGCTGATTCCGGCTCCAGTTAGGACGACCAATCTCTTTTTCATGGTGTTATTTTAAGGTTAATTTCATCAATAAATCAGTTTGTTCTTGATCGCCTAAGACAAAAATATGTTTGTCAAAAGGTATAAAACCATTCTTTTTATAGAAGTTTAAGGCTCTTAGGTTTTCTTCCCAGACACCTAACCATAGGTATTTTAAATTGGCGTCTTTGGCTATTTGTAACGCTTTGTTGTACAATAATTGTCCGACTTTAAGGCCATGAAATTCTTGTAAAACATAGATGCGTTCTATCTCTAAACCCTCTTTATCTTGAAGTTCTGTTTGAGCTTGGCCAAAGTTGACTTTTAAATAACCAAGAATTTTATTATCGATAACGGCCCCGTAAAATTCAGAATCAGCATTGTTTAGTTCGGTGGTCAGTTTATCAAGTGCAAATTTTTGATCTAAATAAACGGTCATGTCTTCCTGAGAATTGTCGGCGGCAAAAGTTTCATAAAATGTGTCTCTGCCTATTTTTTGTAATTCGTGGATTTCTGAAAGTGTTATTCTTTTGATCACTGGTGTTTCCATCGTATTTTTTTTTTACGAATTTAATTAAAGTTTTCCTGAATCTAAACTAATGTACTTTCTTTAAAGGAAGAAAAAAGAAAGATAAAAAATGTATTTTTGCCACAAATAAAATAGCAATGATTGATTTAGATTACCTCGCTTTTCTTGAAAATATACTGACTGATAATAGAAAAGAAAAATTCCTTAAAGTACTCGCCAACCGCACCAAACATTTTACTATCGCAGTTGAAGATGTTTTTCAAATGCACAATACTAGTGCAGTGATGAGAAGTTGTGAAGTTTTCGGGATTCAGGAATTGAATGTTATTGAGCAGCGTTACGGGAAAAGCATTGATAAGGAAATTGCGATGGGTGCTCAGAAGTGGGTGGATATCAATCAATTTGATTCCGTTACCAATTGTATTTCGACTTTGAAAGAGCAAGGTTATCAGATCATTGCTACTACTCCTCATGAAAATGATTGTTTGTTAGAAGATTTTGATATTACAAAACCAAGTGCGTTGTTTTTCGGAACTGAAAGAGACGGTTTGTCAGAAGAAATTTTGGAAAAAGCAGATGGATTCCTTAAGATTCCGATGGTCGGTTTTACAGAGAGTTTGAATATCTCGGTTTCGGCTGCGATCATCATACAAAACCTAACCAACCGATTGCGTGATTCGGATGTTAACTGGCAATTATCAGAGGAAGAAATTCTGGAAAAACGATTGGCTTGGGCTAAGAATTCCATTAAAGATATCAAACGAATTGAAGCGCGTTATTTTGAAGAAAATCCAAGATAAATCCAAGGGTTTAATTGAGCAGGGTCAAAGTTATTATGAAGGTATTAGTGTTTTGACTCTGCTCAATTGGATCTTGTTTATTTCTTTAAAAACAAAATAAATCCTAGGATGCTAACCACTAGGATGCTTAAGGCAGCTAGGACCATACTGAGATCTCTTATGCTTTTTCCGGCCCAGTCCATAAATAGAAATTTATGTAAAATGGCAAACGAATACCCTTCAATTTTGTCTGAATTTTTAAGTACAGCAGCTAATCTTGAGGTAGAAGTTTCAATAAAATAGGTGGTTTTCTCTGGGGTGTCATACGCCAGTTTGATCACGGGTAATCTTTTATTAACGAAGCCATATTCTCTGCTTTCAAAATCAGTCAACACTCTTGATTCTAGCAATTTTGCATTTTCAATTGAAGTTTCAGTCTCATGAGAACTTCCTGCCATTTCACAACAAGAGGCTTTTGGTGCTCCATCGGTGAAATAATACGCTAAGAATTGAGCGTATTGGAGATCAATGTTGGGAGTGATGGTATTGGTTGTGGCATTTATATAAACCACTTTGGATTTTTTAGCTTCTTCTTTATTCCATTTTGAACCGGAATCCACTGTTGGTTTTCTGAATGTTGAATTTTCTTTTTCCCATAATTGACAACGATAATAAATGCTGTCGTTTAAAGTGATGATACTAACATTTTGAAAACGTGTCCAGTCTAAAGCTAAAGCATTATTAGCCACAGCAATTTCTTGGGTTTTAAAAGTGGGTTCGTAAACCATTTGCGATAAGGTATAGGGAGCCCATTTTGTTGTAGCGTGATAGGCGCCGCTAAAAGCAAACGTCAAAGTGAATAGTGAAACCCAAATCCCGATTTGACGATGGTATTTTCTAAGTCCTTTTTTTGTTTGTAGGCTATCGGTCTTTTTGAATTGTTTCCATAGTAAACCATAAATTAAGATGCCACTCAATGCAGAAAATCCAATGATAGTCAGTAAGAAGATCATCGTGATAATTCGAATGCTGTTATTGGAAATGACGTCGATAAAGGACCAGTTGTGAAAAGTGTCGAAGAACCAAATAAAAGCTTGTCTGGACCTTGGATTGAAAGTGGCTAATTTACTCGAAGAAGTTTCTACATAAACCTGCATGGCATCAGGGCGATCAAAGCTTACTTTGTAAACCGGTAAATAGCGATTGATGTATTTGTATTGTGAGGTGAATTCGGTGATGACTTCATTATTCTTGATGGTGCTTTTTTGATCATCTAAAAAATAACGTGACAACCAAAGGGCATATTTTTGATCTCCATTTTCTAGTTTTTTGGCGTTTGAGGTGTCAAAGTATACTAATTGGCCAGTGATGGTTTTAACTTGATAAAAAGTAGCTTTATTAAAGGTAACGATTCGGAAGTTTTTAAATTCAGCGATGTTGTTCTTTTGTAACACTTGCTCAATGGAAAGGGACAATTGATTTTTGTCAATGATGGGCTGATGCAGTTTATCGTGGGCAATTTCAGGTTTGAAAAAATGTGCCATGAAGGGGTGCATTAAACCAGAGAACGTCCAGAGTATTACCGGAATAAGGGTGATTAGCCCGATGGTACGGTGCCATTTGTACATCTGCTGCTTGATTTTTTTGACCACTTTGGAGTCTTTCTTTTTAGATTTTTTTTCTCTATTTATTTCTTTGCTCATTGTTAGTTTTTTTAGCCCTAATAGGAACGATACTCTTTTGTGGCGGGATGCGCCACAAAAGATATCGCGGTCAATGGGATTGACTTGGGGTAATTATTTTTTTAATGAAAAATGATACTGTATTCCAAATATAAAAGTTCTCGGAGCTGCTGCTGTATAGGTGGGTTGTGCGTTTGTAGTATTGGCTCTCGAAACATTATAAGCATATAACTTATCCGTTATATTAAGTACGTTAGTGTAGACTTCTATGCTTTTCCAGTGATAACCAATTCGGGCATTGAAGAGGTTGTAACCGCTATATTTTACCGTATTAATTTGATCTTGGTAGTAGCTTCCCACAAGTTGCCATTCGAGAGAAGTTCTTAGATTGGGGAACCAATTTGGATAGTAACTTAACTCAGAATTTCCAGACCATTTTGGTGCAGCAGGCATTTCTTTTCCATCCAGATTTTGAATCGGATCTGATGCTTTGTCGGAAAGTTTGAAATCAATATAGGTATGTTGGGCATAGGTTCCTCCTAAGCGAAGGTTGAATTGTTTTGAAGGCCTGTATGAAGCTCCAAATTCAATTCCTTTGTGACGCGTTTGGCCTGCTGAGCGATAATCAGTAGAATTGTCTGCCAATTTGATGTTTAAAAGTTCGTTTTTACCTTCCATATAATAAAAAGCATAATCAAAATTTAGTTTATTCTTTATAAATGATAGCCATCCACCGAGTTCGTAATTGTTGAAAGTAGCGGGTTCTAAGTTGTAATAAAAATCGGCAGGAACTCCTGTTGTTCCACCTGTTCCAGGTTTGGTTCTGAAAATGGATGTAATTCCCGGAGGAGCAAAACCTTGGGAGTAATTGGCGTATAGTCCCATAAATTCAAATGGGTTGTAATTGGCACCTGCCTTAAAAGTTAGTTTATCATAGAGTTTACTACCTGTAGCCTTATCTAAGGCATTGTTGTAATTCACTTTCATATTGTCGTAACGACCACCCAAGGTGATAATCAATTTGTCTACTGGATTAAAACTCAATTGAGCATAAGCAGCAGAATTGAAAATGTCTGCCGTATAATCGGCTAGTTTTGAATCGGGATGTTCGGCAATAATTTCATAAGAATCAACGGTTTGTTTGCCAGCGGCCCCAGGATTTAAATTGGCTTTTAAATCAAGTACATAGGACCAATAAGTAACAGGGGAGTAATCGTATAGGGCGCCTGCCACAATTTTGGTATCGAGAAAATCGAATTTTTGAGTATGTTGGCCGATAGCTCCGTAACTTTTAAAGTTATTAGAATTGACCTCTCCTTTGGCGGTGGTAGGATTTACAGTGGGACTCCATTTGATGCCGTAAGAAGGATTTTGTCCTAATTTATTGTCGCGATAATAGCCTGTAATATAACTACTTGACTGTGTATTCCAATCGTGTTCTAAGGTTAGTCGCGTTCGTAAAGCATCTGATTTTCTATAGGTAAAATCGGAAGTGCTTTTATAGGTTCTATTGTTGAAAGAAGCTTCATTTACTGTTCCACTCATATCCGAATAATATTTACCATACATGGTATTGCTGATCAGTCGGGTAGAAGGGGAGAGGGTATAGTCAATTCTCGCATTTAGGTTGTCTTTGTTGTAATCCGAATAGGTCATCCATCCATTTTCTTGTAAACTAGAAATGCCACTGATATGGAAGCCTACTTTTCCAATGGTGGCACCACCAGCTGCTTGCAATCTTCGGTAGCCAAATTGGTCTGCTTGAATACCAAATTTAAATTCAGGATCAACAGTTGGTTTTACGGAAAGTAAGTTGATGGTTCCGCCAACTGCTTCTGGTCCGTATAAGGAAGAAACGGGACCTTTTACGACTTCTATGCTCTGAAGGTTGAATTGATTGATTTCTAAGAGCGCATTGTGATTAAAAATACCCATAGGACGAATAGGTAATCCATCTTCTAAATACAAATAATACGCATTGGTGGTCATGGGTTGGCGAATAGACATCATATGTTGTTCGTTGCCTAGGTTGACCATGACAACACCAGGGGTTTTATTAATGAGTTCGTAGACTGCAGTGGCCTTGGTCTCGTTAATTGTTTTAGCAGTTATTTTGCTAATGGCCACCGGTGTTTCCCGGCGAGAGGTAGCTACTCGATTGGCCGTGATGAAGATGTTGTCTAGTTCTTGAGTGGTAGTAGTGTCTTGCGCCACTTTGTTTTGCGCCAAGACACATTGCCCTATGATGAGTAGGGTAAAGTATATTTTTTTCATTGTAAAACATATAAATTGTAAAAAAGTAACCGTGGTTCTTTGACTTTAGATCAAGAACAATCCTTTCAAATGAATTTGAAAAGGGGATTTAGAATTTATATGAAATAGGCAGGAGGGTGGAAAGTAGAAGAGGAAACGGAAATCGTTTTCTGGTCTAAAGAAGCAAAAAGATTTGCTTTTAATTCGATTGGAGCTACTAACTTAAAGGGAGCAGTTGGGGTGTTTTGAATGTAAATAACTTCTGCTTTATCTTTCAGATTGTTATTCATTTTTTTCTCGTTGTCAGCGTATTTTTTTAAACTTTTTTGAAGCTCACATCGACCATTACAACTGTTAAAAAGCATTTTTCGTTGTACACAGATGGTTTTTGAAATTTCTTCCTGGTTTAATTTGAATGAGCTATAAACAAAGAAACTGCCAAAAGAAGGCACTAGAAGCATACAAGAAAGAAATAAGATGATAAACTTTTTCAAGAGTTGTTTCGTTGTTTACGTGGGCAAAAATACGTTTTATTCGTTTTGTAAAGAATGATTTGGTGTTTTTTCTAGAAAAAAAATACAGGAGGGTTAATTGCGAGAGTAAAACAGTTGAGGTTAAAATTAAAAACCCGACAGCTTTGAAAGTTGTCGGGTTTAGATGGAGTATTTTGGAAGGGATTATTCTTTAACAATAACCCAAGCTCCTGACGCAATTAGCGTTTCAGCTTTTTTAAATTTCATTGTTTCCGTGTTACCTGTAGCCACTTCTTGAACCGTTACGGTATCATTACGATTGATCTTTGGCATGTCTCTGGTAATGGTTTCTGTAACTTGACGTTGTTGTGTTTCTCCAGCTTCACGATTGATATCTTCGCTGTTTACAATTTCGTCTTTGCTTAATTTGAAGTTTTCTTTCTGACGAACTTCTTTAGCTTCGTGAATTTCAGGAACGTTTTGAGCAGGAAGATCACCTTTGAATAAGAATGAAATAACTTCTTTGTTTACGTTGTCTAACATTCCTCTAAATAAATTGAAAGCTTCTAATTTATAGATAAGCAATGGATCTTTTTGTTCGTGAACGGCTAATTGAACCGATTGTTTCAATTCGTCCATTTTGCGTAAATGTTTTTTCCAAGCTTCATCCACTATAGATAAAGTAATGTTTTTCTCAAAATCAGCAATTAACTGAGCTCCTAAGCTATCGTATGCTTTTTTCAAGTCTGTTACTACATTTAGGGTTTTGATACCGTCAGTAAACGGAACTACAATACGCTCAAAATGATTGTTAGGCTCTTCGTAAACACCTTTGATGATTGGGAAAGCTTCTCTAGCGCTACGTTCTGTTTTCTCCGTATAGAACGCTAAAGTTTCTTTGTATATTTTTCCTGTGATTTCTTCTTCCGTTAATTTCATGAAATCAGCTTCAGCGATTGGTGAAGTGATAGAGAAATAACGAATTAAATCAAATTCGAAATTTTTGAAATCATTTGTTGGTTTGGTTTCGCTCACGATTAATTCGCAAGTGTCATATAACATATTGGCAATGTCAAGTTTCAAACGCTCACCAAACAAAGCATGACGACGACGTTTGTATACTACTTCACGTTGCGAGTTCATAACGTCATCATATTCTAATAAACGTTTACGAACACCAAAGTTATTTTCTTCTACTTTTTTCTGAGCACGCTCGATAGATTTAGTCATCATAGAATGCTGAATTACTTCACCTTCTTGAAGTCCCATTCTGTCCATTACTTTAGCTACTCTTTCAGAGCCAAATAAACGCATCAAGTTGTCTTCCAAAGAAACATAAAATTGTGAGCTTCCTGGATCTCCTTGACGACCAGCACGACCACGTAACTGTCTGTCAACACGACGTGAATCGTGACGTTCTGTACCTACGATTGCTAAACCTCCAGCTGCTTTTACTTCAGGAGTTAATTTAATATCGGTACCACGACCCGCCATATTGGTAGCAATAGTTACTACTCCGGCTTTACCTGCTTCTTCAACAATTTGTGCTTCTTGCTTGTGCATTTTAGCATTCAATACATTGTGTGCTACACCTCTCATTTTAAGCATACGGCTTAATAATTCTGAGATCTCTACAGATGTTGTTCCGATCAAAACAGGTCTTCCTGCTTTTGATAATTCTGTTACATCTTCGATTACAGCATTGAATTTTTCTCTAGTTGTTTTGTAGATGAAATCTTCTTTGTCTATTCTTGAGATTGGACGATTCGTTGGAATTTCCACTACATCTAATTTGTAAATCTGCCATAACTCGCCAGCTTCTGTAACAGCTGTACCGGTCATACCACCTAATTTACTGTACATTCTGAAGTAGTTCTGTAAAGTTACCGTTGCAAAAGTTTGAGTAGCAGCTTCGATTTTTACATTTTCTTTAGCTTCGATCGCTTGGTGTAGACCGTCAGAATAACGACGACCATCCATGATACGACCAGTTTGCTCATCGACAATCATAATTTTGTTGTCCATGATAACGTATTCTACATCTTTTTCAAAAAGAGAATAGGCTTTTAAAAGTTGTGTTAAGGTATGGATACGCTCGCTTTTTACACCAAAGTCTTGAAATAATCTTTCTTTAGCTTCTGCTTCTGCGTCTTTATCTAACTTTCTTTTTTCGATAGCAGCGATTTCAGTTCCGATATCTGGTAATACGAAAAAGTCTGCATCTGTATCTCCTGATAGGTATTGGATACCATTATCAGTCAACTCTACTTGATTGTTTTTTTCTTCAATTACAAAATACAAAGCTTCGTCCACTTTATGCATTTCGCGATTGTTGTCTTGCATGTATTGATTTTCGGTTTTTTGAAGCAATTGTTTGATTCCTTCTTCACTCAAAAATTTAATTAAGGCTTTATTTTTAGGTAAACTTCTATACGCTCTTAACAATAAGAATCCACCTTCTTTGGTGTTTCCTTCTTTGATTAATTTTTTAGCATCAGCTAAGAAACCATTTGCTAGTTGACGTTGAAGTGCTACTAAGTTTTCAATTTTTGGTTTTAACTCATTGAATTCATGACGATCTCCTTGAGGAACTGGTCCTGAAATAATAAGTGGTGTTCTAGCATCATCAATCAATACAGAATCGACCTCATCGACGATAGCATAATTGTGTTTTCTTTGAACCAAATCAGCTGGCGAATGCGCCATATTATCTCTTAGGTAATCAAAACCGAATTCGTTATTGGTTCCGTAAGTGATATCAGCATCATATGCTTTTTTTCTTTGTTCAGTACTTGGCTGGTGGTTGTCAATACAATCAACAGTTAAACCATGAAATTCGAACAAAGGCGCTTTCCATGTACTATCACGTTTTGCCAAGTAGTCATTCACCGTTACTAAGTGTACCCCATTTCCAGTCAAAGCATTTAAGTAAAGTGGAAGTGTAGCCACCAAAGTTTTACCTTCACCCGTTTGCATTTCGGCAACTTTACCTTCGTGCAAAACCATACCTCCAATTAACTGAACATCATAATGAATCATGTCCCAGGTAATTTCTTTACCAGCAGCATTCCATTTATTAGCCCAAGTTGCTTTGTCACCTTCTATGGTAACATATGTTTTTGAAGCTGAAAACTCGCGGTCTTTTGGAGTTGCAGTAACTTCAATAAAAGAATTATCTTTAAAACGACGAGCAGTTTCTTTTACTACAGAAAAAGCTTCTGGAAGAATTTCCAATAAAGTTTTCTCTGAGATTTCATAAGCTTCTTTTTCAAGAGTATCTATAGCATCATAAAGATCTTCTCTTTTATCGATGTCTTCAATGTTTTCTACCTCAGCTTTAAGCGCGGTAATTTTAGCATCTTTATCGGCTCTTGCTTCTTTTATTTTTTCTTTAAAAAATGCGGTTCTAGCTCTTAGTTCATCGTGAGATAAACCCATTAAGCTGGTTTCGAATGTTTTAATTTTAGTTAAATAGGGCTGTAAAGCTTTGACATCCTTTTGTGATTTATCACCTACAAAGACTTTAATAATACTGTTTATGAAACTCATGATTTATGGTATTTCTATTTTATGTAAATGTGTATTTGAACCAAAAAAAAAGCCTCGGTGATGAGACTTTTTCCTTTGGTTTATTTTTTAATATTCATCCTCATTCCAAAGATAATCTTCGTCTGTTGGATAATCAGGCCAAATTTCTTCCATTGATTCATATATCTCCCCTTCGTCTTCAATTGACTGAAGGTTTTCTACTACTTCTAATGGAGCACCAGCTCTAATAGCGTAGTCAATAAGTTCGTCTTTGTTAGCAGGCCATGGTGCATCACTTAAATAAGATGCTAATTCTAATGTCCAATACATCTGTTATCTGTTTAGTTTGTGCAAAAATAAATTTTTTACTGAAAAAGACAAGTAAATTTTGAATTATTTTAATAAAATTTAAGAACGTCTCTTTTAAATTCCCTGATCGGATTTCAAATTCCAAAAATGGAATGTAAATTCTTCGCTAGTGGAAGTCTGTTTTATGTTATTTAAATTCGCAGAGTTTTTAAATTTTCTTTGCAATTCAGATTTTGATGAAATGAGATTTTACAGAAGGTTTATTTTCTTGGAATCCATTTCACTTCATCCGCTTTTAAGTCAGAGGACAACTTCCGTGCCAAGACAAAAAGGTAGTCAGAAAGTCGGTTTAGGTACTGAATTGTGATTTCCGGAACGGGTTCATTATGGCTTAAATGTACTGCCAATCGTTCTGCACGACGACAAATACAACGTGCAATATGACAATGTGACACAGTGGGGTGTCCGCCAGGTAAAACAAAATGAGTCATTTGTGGCAGACTTTCTTCCATTTTGTCGATTTCGTTTTCTAATAATTCTAGATCAGTCTCGATTATTCCAAGGTTTTTCAAGCGAAGTTCACCATTTTTCATGACCTCTTTTTCTACAGGAGTAGCTAAAATAGCTCCAACTGTAAAGAGGCGATCCTGAATTTCGATCAATATGGTTTTGTAATGCGCGTCCATTTCTTGGTCTCTAATGAGTCCGATATAGGAGTTTAATTCATCGACAGTACCATAACTGTCAATTCGGATATGATCTTTAGGAACTCGTGTGCCTCCAAAAAGTGCTGTTGTTCCTTTATCTCCTGTTTTGGTGTATACTTTCATTGTTTTGTGGTACTAGGTTTTTCAGTTAAGGAGAAACTAAGTTTGGGTGTGTTGAATTTAATGAGTGGGTTGTTTGTATGTGTCACTTTCAATTAAGCCATCTCGTAGACGAATGACACGATGTGCATAGGCCGCTATGTCTTCCTCGTGGGTTACTAATATGACGGTATTTCCATTGGCGTGAATGTCTCCAAAAAGTTTCATAATTTCTACAGAGGTCTTACTGTCTAAATTTCCCGTAGGTTCATCTGCTAATATGATGGAAGGCTTGTTGACTAAAGCTCGGGCAATGGCCACGCGTTGTCTTTGTCCTCCGGAAAGTTGATTGGGTTGGTGATCCATTCTATCCCCTAGATTTACCTGATGAAGTACTTCAGTAGCGCGAACTACGCGTTCTGATTTGGGATGACCCGCATAGATCATAGGTAAAGCTACATTGTCCAGTGCTGTTGTTCTTGGTAAAAGGTTAAAAGTCTGGAAGACAAAGCCAATTTCTTTGTTTCGGATTCCAGCCAATTCATCATCTCTCATTTGGCTGACATCTTTTCCATTCAATACATAATGTCCTGAAGTGGGCGTGTCCAAGCAGCCTAATAGATTCATTAAGGTGGATTTTCCAGATCCTGATGGCCCCATTAAGGCGACATATTCGCCTTTGTTTATTTCTAAATCGATACCTTTTAAAACATAAACAATTTCGTTCCCTAATACAAAGTCTCGTTTGATATTGGTTATTTTAATTAATGGATGTGCCATTTTGATTTACAATTTTGGATTTAAAAGTACAAAACACTTTTCAATAAACGATCAGTAGCCGAAAATTGATTTTTGTTACAAATGAGTATGAATCAAAGTCATTGGCGAAAAAAAGGTGCTTGGCTACAATTGGAGTTGAATTGAAAAAAAAGGTGTTATATGATTCAAAATTGTTTTTATATAATTATCATGTTTTGTGTTTTTATTTAAATTATATTTATTGTTTTTATTAAAATATTGACAATTATTTATTTTTGAAACGATTTTAAGCTTATATTTGTTTTCTAATATTAAATAATGAAGATTATGAAAAGTATGAAAATAGTGTCAGGAATGGTATTGGTTGCTTTTGTTTTTGTTTCGTGTAAAGATGCAAAAGAAGAAAATGCGTTAAAAACAGTGGATTCATATGTAACATATGTAGATTCTGTAAAAAATGTTTCAGCTAATGACTTAAAAGAAAACTGGAAAAATGTTGAAGCGGAATACGAAAAAAGAGCTCAAAATGCAGAGATGGCTTTAGCGGATATAAAAGACAATGCTGCTGCGAGTGAGAAATTAGATAAGGGTAAAATAAGATATGAAGAATTTAAGAATGAGATGAATACTCTTTTTACCCCTGCAACGCCTGAGCCAAGTTCAGGTGCAAGTCCAAAACAACAATTAAGAAATGCTTTATTTGGTGAAGGAAAAATTGGTGATGATATGAGTTTTGCGTGGGTAAATGCGAATAATATTCACAGTGTTTACCAGCAATTTGTTCATACGGTAGAGAACAATAAAGATCGTTATTCTCGTGAGGACTGGGATGAGATTAAGTTGATGTATGAAGCACTTGATAATCGAAAAAATACAGTTGAAAAAGAAGGGTTGTCCAAAGAGGATAATAGAAAAATTTCGGGTTTAAAAATGAAATTTGCTCCTATGTATAGTCTAAATAGAATGGGAGCGAAATCGGAAGAGAATGCCAAAGCAAAAAAATAAAATAAGTGAATTAGTGAGAAGATGGCAATCCGAAAGGGTTGTCATTTTTTTTTAGACCCTAATAACAAAGTGCTCTTTTTCTTGTTCGTATCTAAAAAAGACAAAGCCCCATTGGAAGGTGTCAATAGTAACTTTCACCTTTGGATGTTTTTTTATGAACTCCCAAGCTTCTTCTATTTCTGTTGAAGAATGAATGTCATTGAAGATCCAAGCAGTATCATTGTTGATGGTAGGTAATAGAAGATCAAAGTAAGTCAGAATCTCTTTTTTGGAATGATTAGCGTTAAAATAGATGAGGTCAAATTTTTCGATCTCATCGCTTGAATCTAGCGTAATGTTTTGAAGATGATTTTCAATATCACTTAGCGCTAAATGGATATTTTCGCACTGGAAAGCTTTAAATTGAGTTTTGGCAATAGTTGCTGTTTTGAGGCAAGTTTCTATGGTGGTTACTTCTGCTTGTGGATTTCCTAATGCCAGTGCAGTGGTGGCTAGTCCTGATGAGGTTCCTATTTCCAAAATGGTTTTAGGTTGAAAATATTGGCTAATCTTAAATAATAATTTGGCACGTTTTGGGCTAGTCTCCGCCGTTTTTGTGATTGTAATAAGATCTTTGTTGATTGGTGATGTTTGCGGGTAATTTTTAAGGATCGAATAGGCGGGCTTTGGCTTTTTGTCGTAAAAACACTTTGTTAATAAATGGAATACAAAGGGAGAATGCACCCCGTGCTGGTTTTTAGAGTTCCAAAGGAATTTGAGATAAGCTTTTGTTTGAAATAGCATAGTAGGATTTACAAGTAGCTGCGAAGATACTAAGATATTAATCGATAGTCAAAAGTCTCTAGTCAAAAACAAGATTTTACTAGGACCAACTTTGGGATTTTTGGATCTCAAAAAGACTATATTTGCGAACTTTAAAGAAAAGCTAATAGTAATACGTTTTATGATGTTGAAGGAAGAATGCGAAAGCAAGAGTGTGGTAACTCCTGAAGAAATTGATCAATGCATTGCTGTTTTGGCTCGATTGAATACCGATACCGATCAAATATTTGATATACCTAAAGGGCAACGAATTGCTTTACTTAAGCAGGCGGGAATGTTTTCTAGACCCGATAGAGATGAATTCTCTAGAAGGGTTAAAGACGGACTACTAGCTACCAAGCGTAAAAAGGAAAAGAAAGATAAAACCGCTCGTAAAGAAACGGGGATTCGTCATGCTCGTGAGGCTAGTGTGTTTGTGGCGCCAAAACTATTGGCATACACGGATCTGGCTCATAAGGAACAATTAGAATTGGAAACCCCTAGAAATTGCTATGTATGTAAAACGGAGTTTACAAAAATGCACCACTTTTACGATACAATGTGTACGGATTGCGGTGATTTTAATTATGCGAAACGTTTTCAAACGGCAAATGTCGAAGGGCAAATTGCGATCATTACGGGTTCAAGATTAAAAATAGGCTATCATATCACTTTGATGTTATTGCGTGGTGGAGCGACCGTTATTGCGACAACGCGTTTTCCTGTTGATTCTGCTTTGCGATTTTCTAAAGAGGCTGATTTTATGCAGTGGGGACATCGTTTGAAAATTCATGGTCTAGATCTACGACATATTCCCAGCGTTGAGATTTTTTGTAATTTTATAGAGCAAAAGTACGAGCGTCTGGATATTTTAATTAATAATGCGGCTCAAACCGTGAGAAGGCCGGCAGGCTTTTATACACATTTAATGGAAAATGAAGAATTGCCGCTTCATGCACTTCCAAAACAAGCCCAAGAATTATTGTTAGATCATACGAGTTGTTTGGATGAATTAAAAGTATTGACCTCTGGCGCCTCTTCTAATGAAAACATGCCCGTAACCTGGCATGGTCCTGAACCGGGTATTGGTTTGCGTGCTTCGGCTCAACTGTCTCAAATTCCGTATTCTTTTGATAATGCATTAGTAGCTAATGAAGTTTTTCCAGAAGGAGAACTTGATGCTGATTTGCAGCAAGTGGATTTGCGTAAAACAAACAGCTGGCGTTTGCGATTAGGACAAATAGAAACTACGGAAATGATCGAAGTACAACTGGTGAATTCGGTAGCGCCTTTCGTATTGTGTAATCGTCTTTCAGAGGTAATGAAAAAAGACAATACGGGGCAAAAGCACATTATCAATGTTTCGGCCATGGAAGGAAAATTTCATCGCTTTTTTAAAGAAGATCGCCATCCTCATACCAATATGGCTAAAGCGGCTTTAAATATGCTAACCCATACTTCATCGGGAACCTTAGCCAAACATGGTATTTTTATGAATGCTGTGGATACGGGCTGGGTAACAGACGAAGATCCTGCTGAATTAGCCAAAAAGAAACAAGAGTTGGAAGATTTTCAACCACCATTAGATATAGTGGACGGTGCTGCCAGAGTAATGGATCCTTTGTTTGATGGAATCAATACAGGTAAGCATTGGTGCGGTAAGTTCTTGAAAGACTACAATCCTATTCCTTGGTAAGCTTCTTTTAGATAGAAAAGAGTTTTTAGTGATATATAAAACAAAAAAAAACACAACAGAAATAATTTTGTTGTGTTTTTTGTTTTGAGGAAAGCCAAAAGGCAATTTTCCTTATATGAGGTAGTATAAGCGTAGTGCAATACTAGCTATTGCTTATTTGTTTACCGAAAGTAATTTTACTTCAAAAATAAGTACAGAACCTCCAGGGATACCATTGTAGTTGTAGCTTCCGTAACCTAGATGAGAAGGTATTAATAGTATACCGCTACCGCCAGTTTTAAAAAGAGGGATTCCTTCTGTCCAGCCTTGAATAACTTGATTCAGACCAAAAGAAATTCCTGCATCTGTACTTTTGTCAAATCCAGTACCGTTGGTGTAGTATCCTTTGTAGGCTACTGTTACATTTGATGTAGCAGTAGGTTGGTCTCCTGTTCCAGGCTCCGTAATAATATAGTATAGACCAGAAGCGCTTCTTTGAGCGGTTAAGCCATTTTTTGCGATATAGTCTGTAATTTCTTTTTCGTTTTTAGCAACATAATCAATATTTGATTCTTTGTCCTTTGAGCAAGAAATAAAAAGCGTCAAAGCCAGTAGGGCAGATAAAAAATGTTTCATATAAAATTAATTTTTAAAGCGCAAATATAAAAAAATATGCAAGAGAATTCAGGAAGAGGATAGGATTCTAAAAGTTAAAAAAGTGACGTAGAATTTGCTCAGAATAAACGCATTAAAAAAAGCACCACATTCAATACGTAGGTTTAGAAACGCTAGGTGTTGAATGTGGTGCTATGTATTTGATGTGGTATTTTATCCTTCGATCTTAGCAGAAAGCTCAAACCAGCGTTCTTCTTTTTGATCTATTTTATTGATAATGTTTTGTAATTCGTTGGCCTTTTTCTCAATATCAGCATCGGCTACTTTTCCCTCAGAGAACAATTGTTCGATTTTAGTCTTGTCGATCTCTAAATCTTTAATTTCTCTTTCGAGTTTTTGATATTCCTTTTGCTCGTTGAACGTAAGATTTCCAGTTGGATTGTTTTGTTTCCAATCCTTCTTTTCTGCTTTGTTTTCTTCTTTTTGGGCTACATCAGAACTGTCTTCATAGGCTCTAAAGTCAGAGTAGTTTCCTGGGAAATCTTCTACAACACCCTGTCCTCTAAAAATGAACAAGTGATCTACAATTTTATCCATAAAGTAACGGTCGTGAGAAACCACTAGTAGACAGCCAGGATAATCCAAAAGGAAGCTTTCTAAGACGTTTAGCGTTACGATATCTAAATCGTTGGTCGGCTCATCCAGAATAAGGAAGTTAGGATTCTGAATCAAAACAGTACACAAATACAAACGTTTTAATTCTCCACCGCTTAATCGATCTACGAAATCGTATTGTTTTTTGGCGTCAAAAAGGAAACGCTCCAGTAATTGTGAAGCCGAAATGATTTTTCCTTTCATCAGTGGAATGTATTCTCCGTATTCCTTAATAACGTCGATGACACGTTGTCCAGGTTTTGGATTGATTCCGCTTTGGGTATAGTAACCAATTTTGATGGTTTCTCCCACTACGACTTTTCCTGAATCAAGAGGAAGTGTTCCGGTCAGTAAATTAAGGAAAGTTGATTTTCCAGTTCCGTTTTTACCGATAATTCCGATACGTTCTCCACGTTGGAAATCAAAACTAAAATTATCTAAAATAACGTGGTCTTTGAATTTTTTGGAGATTTTGTGAAGCTCAATAATTTTGCTTCCCATACGTTCCATGTTGATCTCAAGTTCGACTTTGTTTTCACGACGACGACTTTGTGCTTTTTCTTTAATATCGTAGAAGTCATCTTGACGTGACTTAGATTTTGTCGTTCTCGCTTTTGGCTGACGACGCATCCATTCTAATTCTTTTACAAAAAGGTTTTGGGCTTTGTCTACGCTAGAATTTTCAGAAGCAATTCGTTCTTCTTTTTTCTCTAAGTAGTAAGAATAATTTCCTTTGTATTGGTATAGTTTACCGTTGTCTAATTCAATGATTTCATTACAAACACGTTCTAGAAAGAAACGGTCGTGTGTCACCATGAATAAGGTGATGTTTTCTTTAGCAAAATAACTCTCTAACCATTCGATCATTTCAAGATCCAAGTGATTGGTAGGTTCATCCAGAATCAATAAATCGGGACGATTGATCAAAATAATGGCCAGTGACAAACGTTTTTTCTGACCTCCAGAAAGACTTTTTACTTTTAGTTTAAAGTTTTCTAGTTTTAGTTTAAACAGAATTTGTTTGTATTGCGTTTCAAAATCCCAAGCATTATGCTGGTCCATTCCGTCGAAAGCTTTTTGATAGGCCTCTTCATCTTCTGGGTTCTCTAACGCTTTTTCGTACGCTTCAATCACTTTTAAAGTTTCATTGTCTGAGGCAAAGATGCTTTCTTCAATGGTTAATTCCTCTTGCAGATTATTGTTCTGCGAAAGAAAAGCCATTTTGATTCCTTTTCTTAGTACTACCTGACCTGTATCGGGCTCTTCTAAACCATTGATAATACTCATGATAGTGGTTTTTCCAGAGCCGTTTTTGGCAATGAAAGCAATTTTTTGGTCCTTGTTGATGCCAAAAGAAATGTTGTCAAATAAGGTTCTTTCGCCAAATGACTTGGATATGTTCTCTACAGATAGGTAATTCATCGTTGTTAACTTGTTTAAAATCAAATAATTGTAATGTTTTTAAACATACAGGTCTCTAATCTAGTCTTTCTCTTAAAAAAGACTGGTTTTCTTTGTTTAAGCGGCAAAGATACCCTTTTGATCGTAACAAAAAAAGATAGCACGAAGCTATCTTTTACTTTGAATCTTTACTAGTTCACTGATTTTCTATTTCTTTCAATTACTAAAGGTTCTTTAGATTCTAATTTTATTTTTAGTGGTCATCATTGCTTTGGTGTTATTCATGTTTTTATTGTCTTTTTGATTTATATATTATCAGAATAATTGTTCAAATTACGCAATTAGTAAAACGCCATGAGATGCAATCGGTCTCCCCTTTTTTTCATCGAAATCTATCCTTGTTACGCAATAAAAATGCAGTTCACCGTTAAAATAGGTATTTTGTCGATTTACATGCCGGCTTGTAGTATATTTTTGTACTTTTGCCGCAATTAATTTCCTACTTTTTTCTCTTTGTAAGAGAATTTGAGGAGAATTTTAAACTATTTATGATGATTATCCTTTTTCGTTAAACTTCGAAAAGTCTTTTTCCAAGACTTCTATTTCAATTGTTTGATTCAGGTTTTTCGAACTCTTTTTTTTTGCGGCGATCTAGTAACACTATCTAATATATTTAAGAAATTGTTGATAATTAGGATGTAATCCTATCAACTACAGAAAATTTACTTAAGCGTCATTTTAGCTGATTGTGAGTAGTATTTTTAAAAAATATAAGGCGGTAAAATGCTATATGGTCTACTAGGTAGTACTGGTTGTCGATTATTATAATATTTTAAAACTTGTAATAGATTTTTTTAAAATTCAATAATTAAGAATTGTTTTTGATTGAGAATTAGAATGGATAAAAAAAATGGCTTTTAGTAATTAGTAAGGGATTTTGTTTTTAGAATAGTACGCCAATATAAATCACTGTAAAGCATGCAAAAAGAAATTGTGTGTACATTTAATAATTTCATTACTACAAATGCAAGAATCAGCTACATACATAAAATTTTCTTTGGTATTTTTACTTTTGCATTTTGTTAGTTTTTATTTGCTACCGGTACCGTTGGCGCTTATGTATGGACCAATCATGTATGCTATTACTTATAGGGTATCAATAAAAACGTTTACGACTCATCTTATTGTTCCTTTAATTGGTTATTGCTATTTACTCGTTAATTACCAAATAGAGGGGGAGAATAACGATTTTTTAGAATTGTTTACGAGTATTTATTATTTGCTCACTATTATCTCTATGATAGGATATTATACGGCTATTTATTTTAAAAGACAGCATCAAAAAAGGGAAGGTATTTTACTAAAAGACGAATTATCATATTTATTATGGCTCATTTATGGCATATGTGGTGTTTTTATTACTGTTTTATTTTTGGAAAGTATTGATGTCATTAAAGTATTAAATTTCAATCCACTCTATTTCATTCATTTACTGATTGGTGTTACTTTACTCATTGTATTGTATTATGTTGTAGAAAAGAAGAAAGATGCCAGAAAAAGTGCTAATACATTTGCATTTCCTACAGAAAGTTCCAAGATAATGGACGAATATGAAAAAATGGTAGGTGTTTATTTCGCTGAATCTAAATTATTTCTGGAACAGGGCATTTCTCTAGAACTACTCTCTGAAAAAATAAAGATACCAAAACACCAATTGTCAATATTATTTAATTCGTATATGCACAAAAGTTTTTATTTGGTAATTGGCGAGTATAGGATAGAATATGCAGAAAAACTTCTCAAAGAAAGTAATAATTTGACTATCGAATCAATCGCTTACGAATGTGGTTTTAATAGCAAGTCTACTTTTAATAAGTATTTTAAGGAGTTCACGGGCTCTTCGCCTTCTGAATATAGGTCGTCTTTAAATATTTCATAAGAAACATTTGCAATGATTTTAAAAATTAGTTTAATACTTGTTCTTTTTTTCTGTAGTGCTAGTTTATGGTATATTGTAAAAAATAAAGAGAGTTATTTTTATTATAAAATATTAGCTCTTTATTTGATTTTGTTTTTTATACAGTGGTTTCATGTTTTGTTATGTGAATTTTTTGTACCCGACATCGTTTATTTAAGTACCACTGCGTCTTATACTTTATTATATGGACCATTGTTCTATTTTCTAATCTTAAAAGTAAAGGGTAAATCTTTGAAGCCGTATACCTGGCTGATCCATCTCATTCCTTTTTTTGTATTTTATGTTTTATTTTATGTTTTTTTATTTAATGATGAATTAAGATTGTATTACCAAGCGTTAGATATAAAAATTCTTGATAAAGTAATACCGCTTTCTTTTTTAAGCTATGTGGCGGCTTCCATTTTTCAAAAGGGAAAAGTTATCAATAAGGCTGCTGTAGCGGAGATAAAAGAGTTTGCGATGACAATGGGATTTTATTTAGTTTTTGTTGCCCTTTTTTTTTATGTAGTTCGAGTTACAGGAGGCAATCGTATGTATGAAGCGAGATTGGTTGTCTATTTTAGTATGTTGTTATTGATGATTTATATTTTTGTTTTTCTCGTAAAGAAAAAAGGGGAAATTGATCAAAAAGGGATGGAAAAATTATCTTCGAATTCTGTCCTAGTTTCGAATGAAAATAAATATAAAAAAGTTAAAATTTCCGAAGAACAATTGGATATTTATGAGCAAAAGCTGTATTGTTTTATGGATGAACGTAAGATTTTCTTAGATGTAGATCTCTCATTGACTAAATTATCCAAAGAAATAAAAATTCCAAGTTATCATTTGACTCAGTTATTTAGCTTGCGTATCGGTAAAAATTTTAATCAATTTGTGAATACTTATCGAATCAATTTTGCATGTGCTTTGATCGATAGCAATGAAAATATTAAAATAGAGACACTAATCTCCGAATGTGGTTTTAATTCTAAAACATCCTTCAATCGTCACTTTAAGATGATTATGGAAATTTCTCCTTCTGAATATTCCTCCCAGAAAAGTAGTAAAATTATTTATTAGTTGAATAAGTAGTTTATTGCATTGTATTTTATGACTTGAAGGTTTTCTAAAAAAAAACTCCAACTATAGGCTGTTAATTTAGAGATTTTCAGTCGCTTATGATTGGTTCATATTTCTAGGTTGTAGTCCGTGCTAATAATTTGGCACTTAATTCTACGACTTAGGATTTAATTTTGCGGACTTAAAACGTGAAAAATTATAAAAAGATCAAAATTTTTTTATTGATTTCTCACGTTTTTTCATAGGACAAAAAGTGCCGAATTAAAAAGCACTCAGGTTTTTTTCTCTTGGAAAAAACTAGAAATTTTTAAAATATAATAAAATATGAAAAGAAAATTACTTCAATTATTATTTCTTGTAGTTATGACAAGTGCTTACGGGCAAGTAGGTATTGGTACAGCTATGCCTGATAGTTCATCACAATTGGATATTGTAGCAGGAAATAAAGGAATACTTATACCAAGACTCAAACTAACAAGTACTAGAGATGTTTCAACGATATCAAGTGGAAATGTCAATAGCTTACTGGTTTTTAATACTGCGACAACTACCGATATTACACCAGGTTATTATTATTGGTTTGAAGATCGTTGGAATAGAATCAGTATTTCTACTGATGTAATAGCATCGCAATCGAATGTTATTTTTAATCCTGTTACCAAGGATTTTTCTTATAGTAACAACGGAGGAAATGTACAAGTAATAAATTTTCAAGAAATTGTCCAAGCATTCGAGGTAGTAACCACTTTAGTGAGTAATAATGATGGAACTTATACCTACACCAACGAAGCAGGTACTGCGGTTATTATTAACGCCAACACCACGGCAGTTGCTGTTGTAAATGGTGTTTATACTTTTAGAGATGCTGCAGGAAATATAATCACAACGATAGATACTAAAGCAAGTGCAAGTATTTATAACAATACTACTTCCGGATTAACGGCCTCTAATGTTCAAAGCGCTATCGATGAGTTGGTGACTAAATTAGCCAATACAACAGATGCCTTAGTGAACAACAACAATGGAACGTATACACATACTACCGTTGATGGTAAGGTAATTATTATTGATGCTAACACGACTAAGGTTACTGTTGCAAACGGCGTTTACACGTTTACGGATGCCGCAGGAAATACAATCACTACAATTGATACTAATGCCAGTGCCAGTGGATATAACAATAGTGCTTCAGGATTAACAGCCTCTAACGTTCAAAGTGCTATCGATGAGTTGGTGACTAAATTCGGCAATACAACAGATGCTTTAGTGAACAACAACAATGGAACGTATACACATACTACCGTTGATGGTAAGGTAATTATTATTGATGCTAACACGACTAAGGTTACTGTTGCAAACGGCGTTTACACGTTTACAGATGCTGGAGGAGTTACAATCACTACAATTGATACCAATGCCAATGCCAGTGGATATAATAATACTGCTTCAGGCTTAACGGCCTCTAATGTTCAAAGTGCTATTGATGAGTTAGCTACAACAATCAAAACCAATAAAGGTAACTTAACAGTTGCAGGTGGATTAGAGTTTACAGGTGGTACAGATGGAGTTGCAAAGCTATTAGCTAACGCAGGTATTCAGGTTGCTGACGGTGGAATTACTTCTACTCAACTAGCTAACGATGCGGTAACTACTGCTAAAATTGCTGATGGTGCAGTAACTAATGTAAAAGTTGGAACTGATGCAATTACTTCGGATAAAATTTTAGATGGAGAAGTTAAAACAACAGATTTAGCTACTGGTGCTGTAAGTGCTGATAAATTAATTGCTACAGTAGGTGAAGCAGGAAAAGTGGCTACCGTTAATGCAGATGGAACAGTTTCTTATAAAGATATTTCAAGTACTAACTTAGTTGATAAAAAAGGAGTAACTACAGATGGAATTATAAAAGTAAACGGAGTAAATGCATTAGCAGAATCTGTTTTACTTGATGCTGACTTGTCAATCGCTGCAGGTGGAATTACTTCTACTCAACTAGCTAATAATGCAGTTACTACAGATAAGATTGCTGATGGTTCAGTAACAAATGTAAAAGTTGGAACTGATGCAATTACTTCGGATAAAATTTTAGACGGAGAAGTTAAAACAACAGATTTAGCTACTGGTGCTGTAAGTGCTGATAAATTAATTGCTACAGTAGGTGAAGCAGGAAAAGTGGCTACCGTTAATGCAGATGGAACAGTTTCTTATAAAGATATTTCAAGCACTAACTTAGCTGATAAAAAAGGAGTTACGACAGATGGAATTATAAAAGTAAATGGATTAAATGCATTAGCAGAATCTGTTTTACTTGATGCTCAGTTATCAATCGCTGCAGGAGGAATTGGTTCAACTCAACTAGCTAACGATGCGGTAACTACTGCTAAAATTGCTGATGGTGCAGTAAGTAATGTAAAAGTTGGAGCAGATGCAATTACTTCGGATAAAATTTTAGACGGAGAAGTTAAAACAGCAGATTTAGCAACTGGTGCTGTAAGTGCCGATAAATTATCTGCTGATGCAACTCTAGTTGGAAAAGTGGCTACCGTTAATGCAGACGGAACAGTTACTTACAAAGATATTTCGACTACGAACTTAGTTGATAAAAAAGGAGTTACTACAGATGGAATTATAAAAGTAAACGGAGTAAATGCATTAACAGAATCTGTTTTACTTGATGCAGCATTGTCAATCGCTGCAGGAGGAATTACTTCTAATGAATTGGCTACTGATGCGGTAACTACTGATAAAATTGCTGCTGGTGCAGTTACTAATACAAAAGTTGGAGCAGATGCGATTACTTCTGATAAAATTTTAGATGGAGAAGTTCAAACAGCAGATCTAGCTACAGGTGCTGTAACTGCTGACAAATTAATAGCTACAGCAGGTGAAGTAGGAAAAGTTGCTACCGTTAATGCAGACGGAACAGTTACTTACAAAGATATTTCGACTACGAACTTAGTTGATAAAAAAGGAGTTACTACAGATGGAATTATAAAAGTAAACGGAGTAAATGCATTAACAGAATCTGTTTTACTTGATGCAGCGTTGTCAATCGCTGCAGGAGGAATTACTTCTAATGAATTGGCTACTGATGCCGTAACTACAGATAAAATTGCTGCTGGTGCAGTTACTAATACAAAAGTTGGAGCAGATGCGATTACTTCTGATAAAATTTTAGATGGAGAAGTTCAAACAGCAGATCTAGCTACAGGTGCTGTAACTGCTGACAAATTAATAGCTACAGCAGGTGAAGTAGGAAAAGTTGCTACCGTTAATGCAGACGGAACAGTTACTTACAAAGATATTTCGACTACGAACTTAGTTGATAAAAAAGGAGTTACTACAGATGGAATTATAAAAGTAAACGGAGTAAATGCATTAACAGAATCTGTTTTACTTGATGCAGCGTTGTCAATCGCTGCAGGAGGAATTACTTCTAATGAATTGGCTACTGATGCGGTAACTACTGATAAAATTGCTGCTGGTGCAGTTACTAATACAAAAGTTGGAGCAGATGCGATTACTTCTGATAAAATTTTAGATGGAGAAGTTCAAACAGCAGATCTAGCTACAGGTGCTGTAACTGCTGACAAATTAATTGCTACAGCAGGGGAAGTAGGAAAAGTTGCTACCGTTAATGCAGACGGAACAGTTACTTACAAAGATATTTCAACTACGAACTTAGTTGATAAAGGGAACTTAACAGTTGCAGGTGGATTAGAGTTTACAGTTGGTACAGACGGAGTTGCAAAGCTTTTAGCTGATGCAGGTATTCAGGTTGCTACTGGAGGAATTACTTCTACTCAACTAGCTGCTAATGCAGTTATAACAAGTAAAATTGCTAATGATGCGGTAACTACTGATAAGATTGCTAATGGAGGTCCAAATCAAGTGCTTACAACTGACATCTCAGGCGCTCCAACATGGATAGATCAATCTACAGTAACTGTAACTGCTAAAAACGGTTTACATAAAGATGGTTTAGACATTAAATTAGGTGGTGCCTTAATCGAAGAAACTACCATTATAACAGACGCAACAAAAACTTTAGCTATAACTGGTTTGGATAACAAAAAAGTACAAAATACAGATGCAACTAAAGACTATCTAATGGCTGTTAATGATGCGGGAGTTGTTAGAGCATTAAAAGCAGCAATGCCGAAGTTCTTCTATATGCCTTCTATTGTGATGCCAACTGCAAATGACCAATTTGTTATAGGAGATGGATCTGGGTTTTCAGAAGCTGGAGGTGTATTTACTGTTAATTTATACGATAGATATAATACTCAGTTTGGATCTCCAAAAAAATCGAATGCTGCTAAAGTGACTACGTTACCTGTTTTGCCTGCAATGGAATTAGATTATCATATTACATGGTATGATGAAACCGTATTTGATAACGTAACTATAAGTGATTTAGGGGTATTGACTTATACAATAAAACCTACCCCTGAAGTAACGGTAGGGACATTTATGAATATTGTTTTTGCAGTACGACCAACACCTTAATTTTTATAAAAAATTTAATGAAAAAATATATTAAAATAATGACTTTGTTTCTTGTCTTTTTGGGTTTTACACCAGAAGGCATGGCCCAATGTTATCCAACTCAAATAGTAACTGCTGCTTACGCAACTGGTGGTACGAGTCCATATATAAATCAAGTATTGTGGTTAACATGGGGTTCTACAAACCAAAAGACTGATCCTTATGGTAAACATGGCGAACCATTATCCGTTGGTGCTAAGTCCTATGCCTCAATTAAATTAGGGGAAGGGGTTTATCTTTGTGTTGAGGCGGAGATAACTGCTATTACAGGAGAGGTAGGGAGTTATAGGCCTGGGGAGTATACTAAAACAGACGGAACAGGAGATTTTTTAGATAATCTTTATAATATAGGAGGTTCTGGTAAGGTTAATCAATTAATATCTGGTATTGTTAATACCGTTAATGGTGGGCGATCTACTATCACAATTAAGGCAAAAGGAACAATCAATAGAGTTTCTTCTGCTATTCCTCCTGCTCCTATTCGAATTTCAGGTTTAGTAGTTGCGGATGCCGAATCATTAAGCGATAAGGAATATATTTATTCAACCGCTAAAGGAATATGGAATCTAATAGATGTTCAAAAAAATACAGGATCAACAGCTTATAATGTCAGCAAAACCAATCTAGCGGGGACTGGCAATCAACAGATCAGCTTTGAAAAAGGTAATAATTCAAATACTGGAGCAGTAGCATTATTAAGTTTTGATGAGGCTGCTTATGCTGGCACTGATTATGCTGTGACCTTTACTACAGTTTTAAAAGGTGAAGGTAATCAGGCTGTAGCCATTGGTTTATTAACACCTAATGCTGATTTAGGTGATGCTCCTCAATCCTATGGTGCTCCGATACATTTACTACAAGATTTGAACGTTACTTCTGATGGTATTGCAGCCGGTACCGCTGCATTCACTGGTACAGAAAACGTAGCTACGAATCCCACAAATATAAATGCAATAGCATATAACTCTGGAGACTTAAAAATTTCTGAAGGGAAACATCTAGGTACTAAAGCTCCAGATACAGAAAATAAGCCGGCGTCTTCAAAAGATGCAAAAGGTGATGATAATAGTGGTACGGCTGGATCTGATGAAGAAGATGCTTGGCCAGTGCAATACAGGCGTTTTTCGTATAAAGCAAATTATATGGTGGGCAATAAGATAACAGCAACAATTGCTTACAAAAATGCTGAGCTTAACGATAAAATTTCGGGTTGGGTAGATTTTAATTTAAATGGAACTTTTGATGCAGATGAAATAGTCACTAAAACAGTCACTGCTGCCGGTAATAACTCTTTAATTCTGCAGTGGACAGTTCCAGCAACGCGAGTACCTTATAATACTTATGTACGTTTAAGATATTTTGACAAGAGTGAAGATGCTACAAGTCCAACCAATAGTGTGAATTTTGGGGAAGTAGAGGATCATAGAATTTACATATTGACTCCAGTAATGACGAATTCGATGTTACCTAACAAGAGTAAAATAAAGAAATAGTCTTGAAGTTTAAACATAGTTGTGCTATTTTTTTAGTTTGTTTGGAAAAACTAGGGCTATATGAGTTCTGAATTATAGTAAATACAAACCGCTTTATACGCTTCAAGAATTTAATGATATCGTAAGATTTTATTATCTATAGAAAGAAAAAATCTGTCAGTTAGGTAGAATAAACTAAAGATAAAATATAGGATTTGCTTTGTCATTTATAAATATAAAAATTTAAAACATGAAGTTTTCGACACACCTATTGACAATGGCCTTTACGCTAATTGTCGGACAGATAATGGTTGGACAAACCACAAACATAGGCGAAGTTGCTATACTTCCCAACACCATTATGTCAACTGTTCAAACTCTTGACAATAAAGAGAGCGCTGATTTTATTAATGACGGTGAATTATTTCTTTATTCTCATTTCAATAATGATGGATTGGTTAGTTATACTCAAGGAAAGAAAGGATATACCCGATTCCAAGGAACAATTTCACAAAAAATTGAAGGATCAGTTCCTTCTGAATTTTACAATGTCATTTTTAATAATCCAAGCTCGCAACCTGCCTTTCATTTGTATGGAGAAATGAGAGTAGGGGGTAATGTGGATTTTTCTAAAGGAATTGTACAAGACGATGATTTTGATGGGTTAATGGTTTTTGAAAATGACGCAACACACAGCAATACGGATGATGAAAGTCATGTGGATGGACTAGTTAGGAAAAATGGTAAATCAGGATTTGTGTATCCAATAGGCGATAAAAACAGATACCGATTTGCAGGAATTTCAGCGCCAGCTGAGCAATTGAGTAGTTTTAAAGGAAAATATTTTTATGAAAATTCCGCTCCACTTTATTCGCATAACAATAAAGTTGAGGGAATAGCCCTTATCAATAATCAGGAATACTGGACCTTAGATAAAACAGCCGGAAATTCAGATGTTATGCTGACCTTGAGCTGGGATGAAACATCAACAACACCAGCAGATATTATAATCGCTCCACAAAGTTCTATCCACATTGTTCGTTGGGATGCTGCTCAAAAACTTTGGATCGATGAAGGAGGGATAGTCGATAGTGATAAAAAAACGGTTACAACACCTTTAAATGTTTCGGGATACAATGTCTTTACTACAGCAAGAATCGATGATAGTGTTGGTGCGGTCTGCAGTAAGTTAATCGTTCATAATGCCTTCTCACCAAACGGAGATGATAAAAACGACTACTTCAAAATTGATGGCTTAACAGAATGTTCTTCAGAGAATACGGTGGAAATATACAATCGTTGGGGTGTAAAAGTTTTTGAAACAGATAATTATGACACTAACGGAAATGTTTTTAAAGGCTATTCTGAAGGTCGTGTAACCGTACTCAAAGATGAAATGTTGCCTACAGGAACCTATTTCTATATTTTGCATTTTAAAAATTCGGAAGCTAAAACGCAAGCCGGAAAAAAAGCGGGATATCTCTACTTAAGTAGGGATTAGTTTTGTTTAAAAGGCACTAGAAATTTCAATAGATAATTATAATACGCCTGAATTTTGTGCATTTTTTCCTCTAAGAAAAGGATGATTGAAGAAAGGTGAATTATTAAAAATAAAAACATGAGAATAAAATTTTTGACAGTAATTGTTATGTTAACGGGATTTCTGTGTACCGCACAACAAGATGCCCAGTTCACACAATACATGTACAATACCATAAGTATCAATCCTGCTTATGCGGGATCTCGAGGAGCATTGAGTGTTTTTGGTTTATATCGTACACAATGGGTTGGTCTTGATGGTGCTCCAGAAACCAGTAGTTTTTCGGTTAACAGCCCAATAAATAACAGTAATTTAGGAGTAGGGGTTTCGTTTGTTAACGATAAAATTGGACCAACAAATGAAAACACTTTAGCGGCAGATCTATCCTATACGGTTCAAACATCGGCAGATTTTAAACTTTCATTTGGAATAAAAGGGACGGCTAATTTATTTAATCTGGACATCAGTAAATTAAATCCTGCGGATCAGGGAGATCCACAATTTCAAGACTTAAAAAGTAAGTTTTCTCCAAATGTAGGAGCCGGTGTTTATTGGCATTCTAACAAAGCTTACATAGGTTTATCTGTTCCAAATTTCATCGAAACCAATCGTTATGATAATAATGACGTGGCGATTTATAAGGATAAAATTAATTATTATTTAATGGGAGGTTATGTATTTGATTTAGATCATTATCAGTACATAAAATTCAAACCAGCGGTATTGGCAAAAATGGTAGAAGGTGCACCATTGCAAGTCGATGTTTCGGCTAATTTTATGTTCAATGATAAATTTGTTGTTGGGATTGCCTACAGATGGAGTGCTGCATTAAGTGCTATGGTTGGATTTCAAGTTAGTGATGGACTCTATATTGGGTATGCTTATGATCGCGAAACAACTCGTTTAAACAATTACAATTCAGGATCGCACGAGATATTTCTGCGTTACGAATTCTTTACAAATAATGGTAAAATGACAACTCCACGTTTCTTCTAAAAACATTTATTATGATAAAAAAAATACTCCTATGTATAACATTAATAAGCGTTTTTTTATTTAATGGTTATTCGCAACAGAAAAAAACAACAGCTGGAGATAAAAAATACGATAATTTCGCTTATATAGATGCGATTAAAACCTACGAGCGTATAGCTGAAAAAGGCTATAAATCTGAAGAGCTGTTTCAAAAACTGGCCAATTCGTTTTATTTCAATTCTGAGTTCAACAAAGCGGCGAAATGGTACGGTGAATTATTTGCCTTGGATACTGAGATAGAACCAGAATATTATTATCGTTATGCACAATCATTAAAATCAACCGGAGATATAGCCAAAGCCAGTCAGATGCTTGAGTTATTCAATCAAAAGTCAAAAAATGACAATAGGGGAAAGTTATATGAAAGCAATAGAAATTATCTCGATTTAATTAAAGCCAATTCGGGACGTTACCACATAGAAGATGCTGGTGTAAATAGTAAATTCTCGGACTATGGAACGATATTCTATCTGAACAAAATAGTTTTTGCTTCGGCTAGAGATACAGGTAGTTTTAATCAGAGAAAACACAACTGGACAGGAGAGCATTTTACCAATCTTTATCAAGCGGATATCGATGAGAACTTCAATGCAGGTGTGGTTAAAAAGCTCAAATCAAAAATCAATACTAAATTTCACGAATCTACTCCCGTTTTTACAAAAGATGGGAAGACCGTTTATTTTACTAGAAATAATTACATCGATGGAAAAAAAGGCAAAAACGGAAGCAATACTACTTTGATAAAAATATACAAAGCAACGCTCGAGAAAAACCAATGGAGCAATATAGTGGCACTTCCTTTTAATAGTGATAGTTATAGTGTTGGGCATCCAGCGCTCAGTTCAGATGAGAAAATATTATATTTTGCATCAGATATGCCTGGTACCTTCGGACAATCTGATATTTTCAAAGTAAGTATTAATAGTGATGGAAGTTTTGGAACTCCGGAAAACTTAGGGCCAACAATTAATACCGAAGGAAAAGAAACCTTTCCCTATGTAACAGATGAAAATGAAATATATTTTGCGTCAGATGGACATCCTGGACTTGGTGGTTTAGATGTTTTTGTTGGAGAAATAGATCAAAATGGGGTACGAAATATTCAAAATGTGGGGGCTGATATTAATTCTCCGAATGATGATTTTGCCTATATAATGGATACGAAATCTCGTAAAGGTTTTTTCTCTTCTAATAAGGAAGGAGGACATGGATCAGATGATATTTATACGTTCTTAGAAACAAGAAAGCTACAATGTATTCAAGAATTAGGCGGGATTATTACCGATAGAAAGACTGGAGTTGTTTTATCAGAAGCTATGGTTTCTTTGTAT
Organism: Flavobacterium sp. OHVDL-2026-0007; assembly: GCF_059882335.1. NCBI lineage: Bacteria > Pseudomonadati > Bacteroidota > Flavobacteriia > Flavobacteriales > Flavobacteriaceae > Flavobacterium > Flavobacterium sp. OHVDL-2026-0007. The sequence goes on along the minus strand of NZ_CM187612.1, from coordinate 2,346,923 downwards.
GACAATCAAATGGTATTAAAAAAACATGTAATTTCAGATGCAAACGGATATTATAGTTTTCCTGTAGAATGTGGAAAAACCTATAGTGTACGAGTAGAAAAAACAAATTATGGAACTACAGAAGTTAGTATAGCTATAGCCTCTGAAAGCGGTAAAACAAACTTGCCAATTGCGTTAGAAAAAACAGTTTGTGAGCTAAAAGTTGGTGATGATTTAGGGAAGTGTTTTGGAATACAAAGGATTTATTTTGATTTAGATAAATCGAATATACGTCAGGAGGCGGCATTAGATTTAGAAAAAATATTAGATGTACTGAATCAATACCCAGCCATGAAATTGGATATTCGCTCGCATACAGATAGTCGCCAAACAGCAAAATACAATATGTCATTATCAGACAGAAGAGCTAAATCGACGATACAATGGTTGATTAAAAATGGTATTGCACCTTATAGATTAACTGGAAAAGGATATGGCGAGAGTCAGTTAGTAAACAACTGTTCAGATGGGGTTTCATGTTCTGAAGCGGATCATCAGTTGAATAGACGAAGCGAATTTATTATTCTTTCGATGGAGTAATATATCTATTGTATCGTTTTTAGATACCAACTTCAGTTGGTATTGATGATTACTATTTATTGAATGAGATAAACTTTAAAGAGGCATTGCACTATAGCAATACCTCTTTTTTAGTAGGTACGGCATGGTTGTTTTGTAGCAGAATGCAAGTCACTGTAGAAGACGAGTTGATGAGAAGTATTAGCAATCGGCGATTCTGTCTTTTTTCAAGCTTATTTAGCTGTTTTGCTTAGGTACTGACTTAATACATTGCTTAAATCAATACGATGGATTTGTTGAGGGGTGTTGAGAACGGGTTTTCGGATTAAGGCTTCATTGGTCAAATAATACTGTAAACCATCTTGGGTGGTTATGGCTTCTATTTGATGAAAGGGAAGTTGAATCGTCAGCCTGCGTTTGTTGCCCGATAAAAAATCATTGTTTTTATAGTCGTATAAAAGATATAAAAAGGGTTTGCCTATCTTAGAGTATCCACATAGCACGATTAACTTTTTATCCTCTAGGTAAGTGGCGCCAGTGACTAAGCCTTGGGTGTCTAAAGTGCTTTTGAGCTGGGCAATATGATGGCCAGCTTGATTGGGTAAAGCGTAGATACTTGTTGTAGAGGTGTCCCATTGTTTGGTAAATAAATAGATGCTGTCTTTGGAAACGATAAAGGCTTCACAATCAAAGTGTGTGCTATTTGGTTTTTTAGCTGTGAAATCCGTTTGATCGGAAAAGGAAAAAGAAAGGGTGGAAATGGTAGGCTTTCCTTCTAAAAACGATTTTTTATCAAGTTTTAAAATACGTAACTCAGTGCTGTTTCCTGTGTTATTATTGCCGAAATCTCCAATATATACCGAAGTACTATCTTGTGCTATTTCTTCCCAGTCCCGATTGGATGCTTGATTAAGAGTAATCTTTTTTTGAATTTTCCCTAAATCGTCTAGTCCGTAGAGGGTGTTGTCTTGATCGTCATTATGCGTCCATAGGTTATTGTTGAAATGGAGTAATCCTGAGGTTTCTTTGATAGAATCACTTAGTTTTCGAGTGTAGATAGGTTTTAGCTTTACTGTTTTGTAAAGGCAGCTGCCATTATTTTGAGTGGCGTTTGGATTGTAATTAAGGGCCATTGGGTCCGTGCAGCCTGAAATTTGGGCAGAGGCAGAAGCAAGACATAAGAAAAAAAATAGCAGCGAGTTTTTCATAAGAGTGTACTGATTCTTTTATAGGTTGTAAAAATAAGTTTTTTTAGAAACGAATCAGCAGTGAAATTTGAGCTTTGGACAGTAGAGATTTAATCTTAATGGGCTACCTTTTCATTTTTGTTTTAACCTTTAGGATCATGAGAAGAGGAAATTAGGAAAAAAAAATAGTTTCACAACTTAGTTGTTTTGTCTTTAAGATAGGAGAGGCCTCAGGACCAAAGGTTTTGTTTGTTAGAATGTTTCAAGGAAATATCAGCCTAAAAGCATGACCTAAAAGAGGTGATTTTTATCCTTTAAATAATGTTTTGTATGAAAAATTGCCATTTATTTTGAAAAATAAAGCCTTCTTTTTCGGGATCAAAAAAGAAAAAATGGTAAATTCGTCCCTAATTTTTAAGGGTAAAAAAGTGGAGATTGTTTTAGATAATCAATATGTTTCATTCAAAAAATGTATCAATATCATAGAATCTCTTAAAGATAAGCGTATTACTTTTATACTTTTCCCCAAAAACACCAATTTTATTATTGAAAGCGATTCTATAAATATTAGGTCTCTGGATATAAAAAATGAGTAAAAAATTATATTAAGTGTAATTTATATTTAAAATATTCAGTAATTTCGCAATCTGAAAATCAAAATCACCTTTTAGATTAACAATATGGCAAGATTTGAATTGAAACTTCCTAAAATGGGAGAGAGTGTAGCTGAAGCAACCATTACAAACTGGTTGAAAGAAGTTGGAGATAAGATTGAAGCTGATGAAGCTGTACTAGAAATTGCAACTGATAAGGTTGATAGCGAGGTGCCTAGTGAAGTTTCGGGTATTTTGGTGGAGCAATTGTTTGGTAAAGATGATTTAGTTCAGGTCGGGCAAACCATTGCCATTATTGAAACAGAGGGCGATGCGCCAACTGCGAAAGTAGTGAAAGAGGAAGCTGCTCCGGTAGAAGTTGCACAAATTGAACAAACAATTGATGCAGCAAAAGAAGTAGTTTCCGTGCCGCAAGATTTTTCGGGTTCAGAAAAGTTCTTTTCTCCACTAGTGAAAAATATTGCCAAAGAAGAAGGTATTTCTGTTGCTGAATTAGAAGGTATTGCGGGTTCTGGAAAAGATGGACGCGTAACAAAAGAAGATATTTTAAGTTATATTGATAGTCGTAAAGCTGGTGTGGTTGCTCCGAAAGTGGTAACAGCTAAGGTGGTTGAACCAGTAGTTCAAAAGAGTCAACAAGCAGTTCCGGTTTCTGTAAATGGAGGTGACGAAATTGTTGAAATGGATAGAATGCGTAAACTGATTTCAGGGTACATGGTGGCTTCTGTGCAAACTTCGGCTCACGTACAATCCTTTATTGAAGTGGATGTAACCAATATCGTAAAATGGAGAGATAAAGTTAAAACGGCTTTCGAGAAAAGAGAAGGTGAGAAGTTGACTTTTACTCCGATTATGATGGAGGCGGTTGCTAAAGCGTTGAAGGATTTTCCAGGAATGAATATTTCTGTTGACGGTGATTATATCATTAAAAAGAAAAATATAAATTTAGGAATGGCTGCAGCTTTGCCAAACGGAAATTTGATTGTACCTGTTATTAAAAATGCCGATCAGTTGAATTTGGTGGGTATGGCTAAGGCGGTTAACGATTTAGGTGGCCGTGCAAAAGCAGGGAAGTTAAAACCAGACGATACACAGGGCGGGACGTATACCGTGACCAATGTGGGGACTTTTGGAAGTGTTTTTGGAACGCCGATTATCAATCAACCTCAAGTGGGAATTCTAGCTCTTGGTGCTATTCGTAAAGTGCCTGCGGTTATTGAAACCCCAGAAGGAGATTTTATCGGAATTCGTCAAAAAATGTTCTTGTCTCACTCTTACGACCATAGAGTAGTAGACGGAGCGCTAGGAGGAAGTTTTGTAAAAAGAGTAGCAGAATATTTAGAAGCTTTTGATGTAGATAGAGATTTCTAAAATCGTAATAAAAAAATGTTGAACCCGACTAGTTGAAGAACTAGTCGGGTTTTTTTATACTGTTTTGTAGGAAAAAGTTGTGTGATTTAATTAGAGCTTCTTTTGGGATGGGGTAAAAAAAGTTAAAATCGTAAAAATGAAGGTGTTTTTGACTAAAAAAGTGAAGAATAAAAGAGGAAATTCCGCTTTAAAAATTACATTTGTAGCCTTATAAAATTTAAAAATGGAACTCAAACTCAATAAACCAATTTGCTTTTTTGATCTTGAAACAACCGGAATTGACATCGGAAAAGATCGAATTGTAGAAATTTCAATATTAAAAGTTTTTCCAAACGGAAATAAAGAAAGTAAAACTTGGTTGGTGAACCCAACGATTCCAATTCCTCCGCAAACCACTGCTGTACATGGTATCACTGATGAGAAGGTGGCAAATGAGCCTACTTTTTCAGAGTTAGCACTACAGGTTTATAATACGATTAAGGATAGTGATTTGGGTGGATTTAACTCTGATCGTTTTGATATTCCATTATTAGCAGAAGAATTACTTCGCGCTGGAGTTGACTTTGATATGAAGAATAAAGTTTCGGTAGATGTGCAAACTATTTTTCATAAGATGGAAGAGCGTACCTTAAGTGCTGCATTGAAATTCTATTGTGGGAAAAGTTTGGAAAATGCGCATTCGGCTGAAGCCGATACTATGGCGACTTACGAAATTTTAAAAGCACAATTAGACCGTTATCCTGCATTGGAGAATGATATGAAATTGCTGTCTGAATTTTCAACTCGTAAAAAAATTGCTGATTTTGCTGGGATGATCGCTTTTGATAAAGATAATGAAGAGGTGTTTACCTTCGGGAAACACAAAGGCGCTAAAGTGGATAAAATTTTGGAAACGGAGCCAGGTTATTTTAGTTGGATTCAAAATGCCGATTTTCCGCTGTATACTAAAAAAGTGTTAACGGCTATTAAACTAAGAAAGTTAAATACCAAATAAAGTACAAACAAGTCATGAGTTTAGGAGTTTGGTATTTTCGTGCCGGATTTCTTAAATTAGATGGTGGTTTGGCTTAGCAACTTAAATAAAGCATGAAAATAATCTGTATCGGCAGAAATTATGCCAATCATATTGAAGAATTAAAAAACGAGCGACCAACTGAGCCCGTGGTTTTTATGAAGCCGGATTCGGCAGTGCTGTTGAAGCAACATCCTTTTGTGATTCCTGAGTTTTCTCAGGAAATTCATCATGAATTAGAGGTAATTGTTAAAATTAACAAGGTTGGAAAATATATTGAACCTAAGTTTGCTCATAAATATTATGAGGAAATAAGTGTAGGTATTGATTTCACTGCTAGAGATTTACAAGCAAAATTGAAGGCTAAAGGATTGCCTTGGGAGATAGCAAAAGCCTTTGATGGTTCGGCCGTTGTGGGAGATTTTTTACCTAAAAGTGATTTTGTTTCTGTGGAAAATCTTACATTTGAGTTAAGAAGTAATGCTGAGGTGGTTCAGAAAGGCAATACCAGTTTAATGCTTTGGAATATTGACGAGCTTATTTCTTATGTGTCGCAATATTTTACCTTAAAAATTGGTGATATTATTTTTACAGGAACTCCAGCAGGAGTTGCTGCAGTTAAACCAAATGATGTTTTGGAAGGCTTCTTAGAAGATAAAAAATTATTCAGAATACAAGTAAAATAATGGCTTTAAAATACAACCTTTCGAAAGTCTATGCACTTTCAGACAATGATCCGGAATTTGTGAATGAGATTCTGAAATTATTTGTAACCGAAGTTCCTGAAGATATAAAAGAAATCAAAGAGGGGATTAAAAAGAAAGATTATAAACATGCGTATGCGTATGCTCATAAAATAAAACCAACGCTTGATTTGTTGGGACTTAATGTCGCTTTTGAAGAGATTCTTCAGGTGGAGGCTTGGACAAAGGCTGAAGGCAAGAAGAAGGCTATAGAGGAGACTTTTAAGAGCATAAAAAACCAAGTTAAAGAAGCAGTCAAAGAAATTAAGAAAGACTTTGATTTGTAAGATATACAGCTGACCCAATTCTTCGTCTTTATTCGTAAGGCTAGAATTGGGTCTGTTTTTTTAGATCTATTTTTTATATACTAGTGGAGTCCTTTATGGCTACGAGGACAAAAAAATTTGTGCGACCAATCGTTCTTTTATTCAAAGGAACGATTTTTATGCTTGGTTCGGGCAAAATGAATGTAAGAATAACTTCCTTTCTAATAATGGCTTACGGTCTTGTAAGCGAAATAGTGTACTGATATGAAAGCAACCATAATTACTATTGGAGATGAGATTTTAATTGGTCAAATTGTAGATACCAATTCAGGTTTTATTGCAAAATCACTCGATAGAATAGGAGTTGAAATCAATGAGATGATTTCGATAAGTGATGACAAAAAACACATTTTAGATACCTTTTTGCTTTTGCAGAATAAAGTAGATGTGGTCATTGTAACGGGAGGCTTAGGCCCGACCAAAGATGATGTGACTAAAAAAACCTTCTGCGAATATTTTGATGATCATTTAGTGGTTGATCCAGTTGTTTTGGCTCATGTAACTGAGATCATTGAAGGTTTTTACAAGAAACCTATTTCGCAACTGAATAAAGACCAGGCTTTAGTGCCTTCCACTTGTACGGTGCTTCATAATCAGGTAGGGACTGCGCCAGGAATGTGGATGAAGAAGGAAAATACTGTTTTTATTTCACTGCCGGGAGTGCCTTATGAGATGAAGTATTTGGTCGAAAATGAGGTAATTCCTAAAATAGTTCAGCAATACAAACGCCCGTATATTATTCATAAGACCATTTTAACTTATGGTCAAGGAGAGAGCTTAGTGGCAGAGCGTATAGAGGATTGGGAGAATAATTTGCCTGATTTTATTAAGTTGGCTTATTTGCCGAATCCAGGAAGAGTGCGTTTGCGCTTATCTGCCCGAGGAACCGATAAGGCGATGTTGGAAGCGGCTATTGAAGCTAACGTTCGGTCCTTAGATGCTATTATTCATGATATTATAGTGGGTTACGAAGAAGAAGAAACAATTGAGTATGCCATTGCTAAACTGCTTACTAGGCAGAATAAAACCATTGCGACAGCGGAAAGTTGTACCGGGGGAAAAATTGCTTCGCTTTTAGGAGCTATTCCTGGTGCTTCGAAATATTTTAAAGGTGGTGTGGTTGCCTACTCAAGCGAGGTTAAGGTTAATGTTTTAGGCGTCTCGCAAGATTTAATAGATCAATATTCGGTCGTAAGTGCAGAAGTTGCTTCGGCTATGGCTTTGAAGGCGAAAGAGATACTTAAGACAGACTATGCAATTGCCACAACTGGGAACGCCGGACCGTCAAAAGGAGAGTCAAATGCGGAAATTGGAACTGTTTTTATCGCTTTGGCTACAGAAAACGAAATATTTGTTGAAGAATTTAATTTTGGCCAACCACGTGAAAAAGTGATAGATAGAGCCACAATTAAGAGTTTAGAAATTTTACAGAAAGAAATTTTAAAAAATGTGCGCTAATTTTTTGTTTCAATCGTTTATTTTTCTTTTCTTTGCACCCTGATTTTGAATAACGATAAAAGATAAGTATAATGTCAAGAGTTTGTGACCTTACAGGTAAAAGAGCGATGGTAGGAAATAACGTTTCTCACGCTATGAACAAAACTAAGAGAAAATTTTCTGTAAACTTAGTTAAAAAGCGTTTTTATCTTCCAGAAGAAGATAGATGGATTACTCTTAGAGTAGCAGCATCTACGATAAAAACAATTAATAAAAATGGAATTTCTGCTGTTTTGAAAAAAGCGCAGTCACAAGGATTTATCAAATAATCTTTCCTAAATAAATATATAGCAAGATGGCAAAGAAAGGTAATAGAATCCAGGTAATTTTAGAATGTACTGAGCACAAGACTACTGGTGTTGCAGGAACTTCAAGATACATAACAACTAAGAACAAAAAAAATACTCCAGATAGATTAGAGATTAAGAAATTTAATCCAATCTTGAAACGTGTAACTGTTCATAAAGAAATTAAATAATTAAGTCATGGCAAAGAAAACCGTAGCATCGTTACAAACAGCTTCAAAGAGATTATCAAAAGCCATCAAAATGGTGAAATCTCCTAAAACTGGTGCATATACATTCGTAGAATCTATTATGGCTCCTGAAGAAGTTGATACTTTCTTGAAAAAGAAATAATAACAATTACAGTATATAGAAAAGCTACTTTCATTCGGAAGTAGCTTTTTTATTTTTATATTTGTCTAAAATTTTAAAGAAGCACAATATTTAGTGTTTTATTGCGTAATAATTAAGCTTCTTGAAATAGTAGGATTAAGTAGATCGTCAAAAAGTCTTCTGGTCCTAAAAACTAACAACCTATAAAAATGAGTTTTTTTAAAAAATTATTTTCTTCTGATAAGAAAGAGACTTTAGACAAAGGTCTTGAAAAATCAAAAACTACTTTTTTCTCAAAGTTAAGCAAAGCTGTCGCTGGTAAATCTAAAGTCGATGAGGATGTATTAGATTCTCTAGAAGAAATTTTGGTGGCTTCCGATGTGGGCGTAGATACTACCTTGAAAGTTATTGCTAGAATTGAGAAACGAGTTGCTGAAGATAAATATTTAGGAACTGATGAATTGAATCAAATTCTTCGTGAAGAAATTGGAGCTTTGTTGTCTGAGACCAATACTGGTGAGGCAACTGAATTCGAAATCCCAAAAGATAAAAAACCATACGTTTTAATGGTGGTTGGAGTAAATGGAGTAGGGAAAACCACTACCATTGGTAAATTAGCTTATCAGTTTAAAAAAGCGGGCTATAACGTAGTGTTAGGTGCTGCAGATACTTTTCGTGCTGCTGCTATCGATCAGTTACAAGTTTGGGCAGATCGCGTTGGTGTGCCAATTGTAAGACAAAATATGGGTAGCGATCCTGCTTCGGTAGCATTTGATACCCTGCAGTCAGCTGTAGCTCAAAATGCTGATGTGGTGATTATAGATACTGCTGGACGTTTGCATAATAAAGTCAATCTGATGAACGAACTTACAAAGGTAAAACGAGTGATGCAAAAGGTTGTTACTGATGCGCCTCACGATGTACTTTTGGTTTTAGATGGTTCTACAGGGCAAAATGCTTTTGAACAAGCTAAGCAATTTACTGCTGCTACCGAGGTAACTTCACTTGCGGTAACAAAATTAGACGGTACTGCAAAAGGTGGTGTTGTCATTGGTATTTCAGATCAGTTTCAGATTCCAGTAAAGTATATTGGAGTTGGTGAAGGAATTGAGGATTTACAGGTTTTCAATAAATATGAATTTGTAGATAGTTTTTTTAAATAATATCAAATGAATTTTTCTTCTTTTAAAAATATAACGCCACTTAGCTTTTATTTTGGAAGCGTGGTGTGTTTTGTTTTGGCAAATCTAATCCGAGATAACAGTTTGTCTTTTTATTACGTTTTATTGGTCTTAGGATTGATCTTCTTTTTTATGGGAATCCTAAAAAGATTGCGTACAAAACAATAGTCAATTACAATTTAATAATTTTCTTCTCATAAGGTTTTATCAAGTGTGCAAGGCTATTTTTGGCTTTGTTTATAACTTGATCAAAATCTTATTTTTTGTTTTGTGAATTTTTATTTCTTTTGAACTTTATAAGGTTAACTTTGTAAGAAGTGAACTATTCTTAATGATGATCTGTTTTAGTAGTGCTAATGCGTAGTAGTGTTTTTCTGACTTCTCTACTGACAAGAATAAAAGGACTACAAGCAAGAGGGGATGCATTTTTTGGGTGTTGCTAACTGCTGTTACTTGTTTTAAGAACAGTGAGAAAGTAACGAAATTTTAATACAGATATGATGAAAAAAACTTTTATGATTTTGGTTTTATCTCTTTTGATGATAAGCTGTAAACAAGAGATTAAGCCGGCGGATATTGCCAAATTGAATGGATACTGGGAAATCGCCAAAGTGGTTTTTGATAAAGGCGAAGAGAAAGAGTATAAGATGAATGAGAGTTTTGATTTCTTTAAAATGAAAGACAATCAAGGAATCAGAAAAAAGGTAATGCCACAATTGGACGGAACTTTTCTCACTAGTGATTCTTTTGAAAAGGTGACTGTTCGTTTTACAGGAGAAAAAGTCTATCTCGATTACAAAACGGATTATGCCAAGTGGAGTGAGGAATTGATTTCAATTTCGGATCAGGAGATGGTGGTGAAAAATCAAGAGAATAAAGAATATCATTATAAAAAAGCAGGACCAATAAACTTAGGAAACGATGGCGAAAAGATTAAATAATCAGAGTACGATAGGAGCGGTTTTACAACAGATCATTCACGTGAACAAGTTAGGAGCCGGAATGGATCAGATTGATGTTAAGGAGGCTTGGAGACAGCTTATGGGTAATGGTGTGAATACCTATACTAAAAATGTAGTTTTGAAGGGGAGTACATTATACGTTGAGCTTGGATCTGCTGTTTTAAGAGAGGAATTAAGTCACGGTAAATCTAAAATCGTGAAGATGATTAATGAGGAGCTAGGTCGTGAAGTTGTGAAGGAAGTGGTTTTAAGATAGAGTATTAGACTTAATAGTTGTTAAATGATAGGTATAAGCTCGAGGTTTAAAATTTTTCCAATTTTGCTAATAGTTTTTTCAACTGTTTTGCTGCTTTTTCCACTTTTGGCAATGTGTATGAGTTTTAATTCTCCAAAAACAGATAGGGTAGGACCTTTTGTATGTTTAGTGTTAATTATTTTTTTTTGGTTAACTGTGTTAAAGACAAGGGCAAATAGAGTGCTAATTGCAAAGGATAGTATACAGGTTAATCGTTATTTTGGTTTAGGGAAATCGAAAGTATATGATTTTAGTAAATTAGAGGGGTATATCACTTTATTCGAATCGGGGAGACTGGGTGTTTCGGAGAATCTTTTTATACTTGAAGAAGGAAAAAGAGTAGGTTGTATTTCTAGCTTTTATCATAATAATTTTGATAGTTTGAAAGCCAGTTTAAAAGAAAAAGTTCGTGATTTAGGTGTGAAAAAGTAGATCTCAAAACAGGAGAGTTCGGAAATATTTAAAAAATAGTATAAAAAGCAAAACCCACTTCATTGAAGTGGGTTTTACTTTTTTTAGTAACCACTAGTTTAAAAAGCTAGCAGTATGAGAAGTCTAAATTAGAATTGCTCTCTTCCAGCAAAATGGAATGCACCTTCGATAGCTGCATTTTCATCGCTATCAGAACCGTGAACTGCATTTTCTCCGATAGAAGTTGCATATGCTTTACGAATAGTTCCTTCAGCAGCGTCAGCAGGATTTGTAGCGCCAATTAAAGTTCTGAAATCTTCTACTGCGTTTTCTTTTTCTAAAATTGCAGCAACAATTGGTCCACGAGACATGAATTCAACTAATTCACCGTAAAAAGGTCTTTCTGCGTGAACTGCGTAAAATGCTTTAGCATCAGCTACAGTTAATTGAGTTAATTTTAATGAAACGATTTTGAATCCTCCATTAGTAATCATTGCTAAGATATTACCGATGTGTCCGTTTTGAACTGCATCTGGTTTAATCATTGTAAACGTTCTATTAGTTGCCATTTTGTTTTTATTAAATTTGGTGCAAAAGTATACTTTTTTTATGAATTGATTTTAATAAATTCATAATTTAAGCTGAACGAAATGGTGTTATGGTAAAGAAAACTAGAAATTGATGCTTGTTTGCTACAAAACATCAAAAATATAGCATTTCCTCTAAAAAGACAAAGACGCACTACTGTGCGTCTTTGTTGGTAAAAGTTAGATCATTTAATAGTGATAATTACACTTTAAAGATGAGTTTGTTTTTGTAGAATATCCATAAAATGAAGGTCCAGATCGCCACATAAACTAAGGCTCCGGCGAGTGAAGCGGTCATTGGGTTGGAAAAGAATGGAGCGATTCCAAAGCGATATAGATAGCTTAGAAGGTTGATTTGTTCTGCTGGATTGGCTGGGTTTTGTACTTGAATCATGACCAATCCTTGGGGAATAATCTGTGAAAAGAAAAATACAATCATGGGGTTAACTCCCCAGATTAAAAAGAGTTTGAATCCTTTAGTGTAACCTTGGATGTCAATTACATAATAGAGTAAGGCTAAAGAAACAGTGGCTAAGCCGGTAGTGTATAAAACATAGCTACTGGTCCAAAGTGATTTGTTGATTGGAAAAACGCTATTCCAGAGTAAGCCTACAACAATAAGTGCAACTCCAAGGATTACCATTTTTTTAGCTTTTTGAGTTTTTGTTGTTGTCCCTTGTAGTACTTGTCCAATGAATACCCCTATAATTCCATTTACTATCGATGGTAATGTGCTTAGGATGCCTTCTGGGTCCCAAGTCATGGTGGCATGGTACATATGACCTTTAAGGAAAACACTATCGATCCATGCGCCTAAATTGGTGGCTATTTCAAGATTTGGGGCTCCTATGCCCGGTATAGGAATTAGTGTCATCAGGGTCCAGTATCCCAATAACAGAAAAGCGCCTGTTAGGAGTTGTGTTTTTTGGGTTGTTTTTAAATACAAAAGTGAAACCACTAAATAGACAATGGCAATTCGTTGTAAGACTCCTGGTAAGCGAACATCTCGGTAGGCTTCGATACCACTATAGGCTAAAAACAGGTAAATAAAAAGAATAGAAAAGGCTAATGCGTTTTTTATCCTCGGGCTAAAATCTCCCATTAAGGCGTAACCAACACTTATGGTTATGGCTAATCGCCCCATAAGAAGCGGTAGGCCTTCCAATCCAAAGAGCTGTATTTTGCCAAAATAGTTAAAGAAAATACCCAAACAGAACATGCGTAAAGAACGCACCACAATTTTATTAAAAGTAGCGTTGTTGTAGGTTTTGGTAGGCATCGCTAGTGGGATGGCTACGCCCATGATAAATATAAAGAACGGAAATACTAAGTCGGTGAGGGTACAGCCATGCCATGGTGAGTGGAGTAAGGGGGGATAAACAGATCCCCAGTCTCCAGGATTGTTCACAATGGTCATTAATAAAATCGTTAATCCTCTGAAGACATCTAAAGATATCAAGCGCTCTCTGGTCATAATTTTTGAAAATAGGTTAGTTTTTGTTTTTAAAAAGTTACTATTTGGTTTAGAGAGGCAATAATTAAAGAAGCAAGTGGTTATTTATTCTTGAAATTATTACGGTATGCTAGGCTGTTTTTTTTATATCGTGATGATGTTAAAGTTCGTTTCTAATGGTTTTAATTTTTGCGATAGTAGCGGAATCAATTGCTCGCCTTTTTCTAAATAAAATTCTGAAAAGTTAGCTTGACGTTCTTGAAGGCTTTGGTTCGGGAATAATTCAGCTTGTAAATCAGCTACGCGCTGAAGTTCATCCTGTAATTTCCTTTTTTGCGCTTTTAGTAAACGTTTTTCTAAGTTTTCTAAACCTTTAATTTGTTTGACTTCTTGTGCTTTTACTGCGCCAATAAAGGATTTGTCCGTTTTTAACGCTAGGGCTGAGAGCTCTTGAAATTGTTTGGCTAAAATTTCTTTTTGAGGTGTTAAGTCAATTGGAAATGAAGATAATTTATGGGTGATAGCATTGGCTAGTTCAGCGGGTTTGGTAAACAGATCTTGCCAGCTCAATCCTAATTTGTCTGCTTTTTTGGCTTGTTTTTCAGTGCTGATTAGAACTGAGTTTCGCACTAAAAGCATGGGGAAGGTGATGTTTACCTGGTCAAAGAACGATTTTAATTCCAACCAATAAGCTATTTCTCCGCCTCCACCGATGTAACATAAGTTAGGTAGAATAATTTCCTGGTACAAAGGACGCATGATCACATTGGGGCTGAATTTCTCTGGGTTAGATTCTAAAAGGTCGAAGATGGCTCTACCTTCAAATTCAATTCGAGTATTGTTTACTTTATATTTTCCGTTTTCAAAAATGATGCGCTCACGTAGCTCATCTTCGATGTAAAATAGATTGATTTCACGAGGATTTACTTGGATGGCGTAATCCTTAAGTTTTGTAATGGTTTGCTCAACGGCTTTATAAGACGATTGATTTTCTAATTCTTCTGTGATATAGGGAATAAAGGCACGTTTCAAATTCGCATCATCCGCATCTAAAATGACCAAGCCATTATTAGCAAATAAATGATTGGCTAAGAATCGAGTAGCATCGGCTAGGTTGGGGTGTTTTAGGTAGGCTTCTTCGAATAATTTTTTTAAGGCGTTGGCATTTGTGCTTGAGCCTAGTTCTAAAGAATAAATTTCAAAAAAATCAGCCAAACCTTCTGTGGAAAGCCTTCCAACTGGACCTGTACTGTCTTGGTTCCATCTGAACTTTTTTCCTTTATAATTAAAATAATTGATCTCTTCAAAATCATGATCTTCGGTTGCCATCCAATAAATGGGAACAAAATTATAGCTGGGATATTTTAATTTTAATTCCTTGGTTAGGTTAACCGTTGAGATAATTTTATATAAGAAATACAAGGGACCACTAAATAAATTTAGTTGATGGCCAGTGGTTATAGTAAACGTATTGGAAAGCGATAGAAGCTCGATATTTTGCTTTGTCGAATCGGAGATATCAAGATCTTGGTATTGTTTTTTTAAGGTGGCAACCAAGGGGATTCGGTTGGCCTGGTCAAAGTTTACTTGCTTTTCCGTGATTTGTTTTTCAAAGTTCTCCAAGCTTGGGAAATGATTGTACAGCGGTTGTAATTCTGGTTTTTGATCTAAATAATCTTGTATTAATTTAGAGAAATATCCTGAGGTTTGATAGCTGATACAGTCTGTAGGCATAATTTAAAATTTATTTTTTGATAGTGGTAAATTTAAGGAAAATATGGAGTTAAAAATCGTTTTAACGATTGCTTATGATGTGATTTATGATTTTTGTTATAAAAGCCTTATAACCAAGTTTTTAATGGTTTTTTGTTTTGGAGTAATTTTTAAAAATTGAAAATGAGTATAATTTGTTAAAAAGCCTTATGGTTCGGAAACTAAATATTGAAAAACTGATTAATTAATAATGAAATTCTATTTTTGCAAAAAAAAAAGTTATATCTATTTTACATGAAGACTAAACCTAATCAGGAGAATTCCTTAAAACATATTCTTTTTGGTTCCCTAATCGGTACCACTATTGAATTTTTCGACTTTTATATTTATGCCAATGCTGCGGTATTGGTCTTTCCTCAATTGTTTTTCCCTGGAGCCGATAGTACGAATTCGACACTTGAATCATTGGCTACTTTTTCCATTGCCTTTTTATCGAGACCCTTGGGTTCTGCCGTTTTCGGACATTATGGAGATAAAATAGGACGTAAAGTGACTTTAGTGGTCGCCTTATTGACCATGGGATTATCGACTATAGCCATTGGTTTTTTACCGAGTTATGCCAGTATTGGAATTGCAGCACCTATTTTGTTGATGTTGTGTCGCTTCGGTCAAGGAGTTGGTTTAGGAGGTGAATGGGGTGGCGCTGTTTTGTTGGCTATTGAAAATGCACCACCGCACAAACGTGCTTGGTATGGAATGTTTCCACAATTAGGAGCACCTATAGGTTTATTGCTCTCGGGTGGTACTTTCTTGATTTTAACAGACAGTATGAGCGCTGAAGCTTTTATGGATTATGGATGGAGAATTCCATTTATAGCAAGTTCTCTTTTAGTTTTAGTGGGTTTTTATATTCGTTTGAAAATAAGTGAAACTCCAGCTTTTGAAAACTCTAAAATGGAACAAGAAGAAGTGAAAGTTCCGTTTTTTACCTTACTGAAATCCTATAAAAATCAATTGATTTTTGGAACCTTATGTGCTATCACTACCTTTTTGGTTTTTTATCTCATGACGGTATTTACCCTTAGTTGGGCGACATCTGACTTAGGTTTTACCAAAAGAGATGCTTTGTTAATCCAATTGTTTTCGGTTTTGTTTTTTGCTCTTTTTATTCCGATATCGGCTTTGGTTGCCGATAAAATTGGTCGTCGAAAAATATTAATTATTACCACTGCAGCTATTGCTGCTTTTGGATTTTTCTTTTCGTATTTCCTTAATTCAGGTAATCCAGTAATGGTGACTGCTTTTGTTTGTATGGGCATGTCATTGATGGGCTTTACTTACGGACCCTTAGGGACTTTCTTATCAGAGTTATTTCCAACCACAGTTCGTTACTCAGGAGCTTCATTGACTTTTAATATGGCAGGTATTTTAGGTGCAGCATTTGCGCCAATGATTGCCATTTGGTTGGCCACTACTTATGGTTTGAGTTACGTTGGGTTTTATTTGACTGCAGCGGCTTTAATATCTTTAGTTTCATTTTTAGTGATTTCTAAAAAAGTACATCAGTTTTAGTACTCAATTTCTTTTGTATCTTTCTAAAGAAGTGATGCAAATTTGGATAAAATTTAAAATAAGTAAACAGTAGCAAAAGCCTTTTTGCTACTGTTTTTTAGTTTGAAGCTTTTGCGTCTTCTTTGATTTGTCGTGTAGATTTCAATCAGAGTAGATTTTTAAGTAACGGTCTAAAAAATAAAACTTAAATGAGCCAGTGGAATCTTTTCATAGAAAGTCCCTAAATATGCCTTATTTTTGCAGAAAATATTTCTTTTGGAAACCAAACTCTTTATCGTCACACCACCTTTTACGCAACTGAATACACCGTATCCAGCAACGGCTTATATAAAAGGATTTTTGAATACTAAAAATATCGAATCTGTTCAGGCAGATTTGGGTATTGACGTGATTTTACAGTTGTTTTCCAAGAAAGGTTTGACTGATTTGTTTGAGTTTTCAAGTGCGAGCTTTGCTTCGCCCACTTGGATTTCTGCCTCAGGTGCTGCTGCTGAAATATCAGATAACTCCAAACGTATTTTTGCTTTACAGGAGGAGTACATCAAAACCATTGATGCCATAATCCAGTTTTTACAAGGAAAAAATCCAACGCTAGCTTTACAGATCTGTCAAGAAGATTTTCTTCCTGAAGCTTCTCGCTTTGCACAGTTGGAAGAGCTTGATTGGGCTTTTGGTAGTATGGGGACACAGGATAAGGCCAAACATTTGGCGACTTTATATCTTGAAGATATTTCTGATTTCATTGTGGAATGTGTCGATGAAAATTTTGGTTTTAGCCGATATGCCGAACGTTTAGGACGAAGTGCTAATTCTTTCGATGAATTGTATGGAGCCTTACAGCAGAAACCTACCTATATCGATTCGATTTTAATTTCTCTTTTAAAAGCGAAGATAGAAGTGGTTAAGCCAACCTTTTTCTTAATTTCCGTTCCCTTTCCAGGGAATTTATATAGCGCCTTTCGATGTGCACAATGGGTTAAACAACATTATCCAGAAGTAAAAATTTCTATGGGTGGTGGTTTCCCTAATACCGAATTGCGTTCGCTTTCCGATGCACGCGTTTTTGAGTTTTTTGATTTCATCACTTTAGATGATGGTGAAGTGCCAATAGAGGAACTGATTCGTGCGGTGACTTCTACTGAAGTAGAGAAGCAGTACAAAAGAACGTTTCTACTGGAAAACGGAGCGGTAGTGTATAAAAACAACTCTTTAAAACAAGATTATAAGCAAGCCCAAGTAGGTACACCAGATTATTCCGATTTGCCTTTGGATCACTATATTTCGGTGATCGAAATTGTAAATCCTATGCACCGAATGTGGAGTGATGGCCGTTGGAATAAACTTACGATGGCTCATGGCTGTTATTGGGGGAAATGTACTTTTTGTGATATTTCATTGGATTATATCAAAGTATACGAACCTGTTGCCGCCAATTTGCTCTGTGATCGAATGGAAGAAATGATGTTGCAGACCGGACAAAATGGCTTTCATTTTGTTGATGAAGCAGCGCCTCCAGCTTTAATGAGAGCTTTGGCATTGGAGATTTTACGCCGAAAATTAGCCGTGACTTGGTGGACGAATATTCGTTTTGAAAAAAGCTTTAGTAAAGATTTATGCTTGCTCTTGAAAGCTTCTGGATGCATTGCTGTTTCTGGTGGTTTAGAGGTGGCCTCTGATCGACTATTGAAGTTAATTGATAAAGGAGTAACTGTAGAACAAGTAGCTAAAGTAACTCGGAATTTCACCGAGGCTGGAATCATGGTTCACGCCTATTTGATGTATGGCTATCCCACACAAACCATTCAAGAAACCGTAGATAGTTTGGAAATGGTGCGTCAGTTGTTTGAGGCTGGAACGTTACAATCTGGATTTTGGCATCAATTTGCCATGACGGCTCACAGTCCTGTGGGATTGTATCCGGAGCAATTTGGGGTTAAAAAAACAACAGAATCCATTGGTACTTTTGCTAATAACGATATTGAGTATACGGATGCCACTGGTATCAATCATGATAAGTTTAGTTTCGGATTAAAAAAATCACTCTTTAATTTTATGCACGGAATTTGTCTGGACTATGAGTTGCAAGACTGGTTTGAATTTAAGATCCCGAAGACTAAAATTGACCCCGATTTTATTTTTAATGCCCTAGAAGAAGGAAATGATTTTAATACCAAGCCCAATGCAAAAGTAGTGTGGTTAGGTGGTAAACCTTCAGTGGAGTACTTTACGAAATCTAAAAAAGGACAAAGTTGGGAAATGATGACCTTTACTTTCCACGACAAAAAAGAAAGTTTTACGATTCAAACCAATAAAAACGAAGGAGAATGGTTACTTGAAATCTTAACAAAAATTACGATTTCAAATGCTAAAAATTATACGTTCCAAGAAGTAAAGAATGATTTTGAAACAACCTTAGTGGATTTTGAATTGTTTTGGTATTCAAAACCAATAAATACTTTGCGTGAATTTGGCTTGTTGGTTTTGTAAAACTAATACAAAACACTTTCTCCATCTTCTGGGATGGATACCTTTGAGAGAAGATGCTGTTCATTAAGGGCGGTTCTTAATTCGGATCGGGTAGTTGGGCAATGGTTTAAGGCTTCTAAATGATTGGCGAATACTTGACCAGGAGCTAGGGTAACAAATTTCAAAATGTCATTCATTCTCATCAATAAAGGTTGGCCAAAATCTAATCTGGCGGTGCCACAAGCCACCACAGCAATTTGTGGTTTGAATTGCGTTAAAACTTTCTCTACAGCTGGTGTAAAAATGGTGTCTGCACTGATGTAGATGGATTTTTCCTCTGGCAGTTCGATGTAAAATCCCATTACATTTCCCATTGGTTTAGCAATATAGCCATAACCGTGAACCGCTGGAATTCCTGTTATTTTCCCATCTAAAAAAGCTTGAGGTTCCCAATAATTCAAAGCTTGAATGGTTTGTAAACCTCTTTGTTGTAGTCTTTTTTCATCTTTGCTACTGCAAATAACAGGAATGCTTTTTCGTCTTAAAAAAATTTCGCCTGCTTTGTCAATATGATCAGGATGTAAGTGTGTAATCAAACAATGGGTTACTTGACTCAAAATTTCCCTGCTGTTTTTGGGTAAACCTACAAGTGGGTTTCGTTTGGGTTTGTAACGAAAGAGTGTAAAAGGCGGGAGTGTTTTTCTCTTTCCTAACATGGGATCGACCAGAATCATATGCTGATCTGTTTCAATAACAAAAGTAGCGTTACGTAAATGGTGTAATTTCATATCAAGAAAAATTAGATATTAAAAATACGAATTTTTGAATTGATTTAAGCCAATAGTTTAAATGGTAAATCGAAATCCGATTCCATGTAAGTTTTCTATGGAGATCCCTTCTTCGTTAATTAGAATTTTACGCAAACGAGAAATAAAAACATCCAAACTGCGTCCCATAAAATAATCATCATCGCCCCAAAGTGAAGTTAAAATTTGTTCCCTTTTTAGAACAGAATTTTTATTATCCAGAAACAATTTTAAAAGTTCGGACTCGCGTTGGGTGAGTGTAATTTTTTCATTTTCATTGAAGAGAATGAAATTGTTAATGTCAAATTGGTATTTGCCAATTTCATAAAATGATTTTTCTGTTGGAAGAATTTTTTGCGAACGCTTCAAGAAAATTTCTATTTTTAAAAGTAACTCTTCTATGCTAAAAGGCTTTACCAGATAATCATCAGCGCCAAGTCGCAGGCCTTTTATTCGATCTTCTTTTAATGTTTTGGCAGATAGAAAAATAATGGGAATATCGTTATTGTTTTGTCTTATTCGTGTTGCTAGCTCAAAGCCATCCATTTTGGGCATCATAATGTCGAGAATACAAATATCGAAATTCTCTTTTTTAAAGGTTTCTAACCCTGATTTTCCATCGCTACAATGTGTAACCTCATAATGGTTTTGCTCTAAATTATCTTTGGTAAGAAACGCTAAGGTTTCATCATCTTCTGTATAAAGGATTTTGCAATTTTTCATTTTTTATAAGGAATTGACAAGGTTATAGTAATGCCGCTTGTTAGATTGCTTTGAGCGCTTATTTTCCAATTTTGTAGGTTGCAGATCTCTTTAACGTAATATAAGCCCAACCCAAAACCAGTGACTTCGTTGCTTTTTTCGTTTTGAATGCGATAGAATTTATCAAAGATAAAAGGAATGTTTTTGGAGGGTATTCCGATTCCATTATCAATAAAGGCTAGTTTTAAAATTTGATTTTCAACAGTGATGGCTACGGTAATTTCAGGTTCTTCGGTACAATATTTAACAGCATTGTCTAATAAATTGTAAATCAAGTTCGATAAATGAAAAACATCTGTTTGAATTTGATACTGAGCTGAATCTGATGTTAAGTTGATTTTGGCTGTAGGGTATTTTAATTGGATGTTTCTTATGGTTTCTTCTATAATGGGAACAAGTAAAACGCTTTCTTTTTTTAATTCCAAAGGAGTGTGATCTGCTTTTGCAATGTTTAAAATCTTCTCAATATGGCTGTTGAGTTTATGGCTTTGATTAATGATAATATCGGTATAGGTATATAACTTCTTGTCTTCTTTAATCGGTTTTTGTTCAATTAAGTACTGGGACGCAATTAATATAGAGGATAAGGGTGTTTTGAATTCATGTGTCATATTATTAATAAAGTCACGTTGCAATTCAGAATATTTCTTTTGCTGTAAAAGTGTAAAAATCGAATAAACATAAATCAGAAGAATAAGGATCAAGGCGATCGAAAGTACAAACCAAAAGCGCATTGAACTGAACAGATAGGAGGTTTCATTAGGGAAGCGAATTGCAAAATAATACACTAAATTTTTGTGCTTAGGAAAATGAACGGACTGTTTTGCTTTTCCTTTGTCCGACAATGAGACGTAGTTTCCATAAACCATTTCGTCACTCTGACAATTGTACATGGCATACTCGAAGTCAGTTGAGATGTTCATTTTTTTAAATTCCGTTTTTAAATAGAATTCTAAAATATCCGGTTCAAAGTCATTATCGACATTGACAATATAATAATCGTTGGCAATTTTCTGGATGGGGCTTTGAGCGGGAAGTTCGTGATTGGTGCCTTCGTATAATTTTCTAGCTACTTCTAGTAAGGCAATATGGGTTTTCTGACTTAGTTTTTTTTGCTCTAAAGTAAAGGCTTCTTTGGTCCAAAGCAGTTGCGCAACCAATATACTGACAATGGCTACTAGTCCTAAAATAATGATACTATTGAGTTTGTTTATTTTCAAAAACAGGAATTTATTAAAGTGTAATATTAATCAATTTTATAGTTATAATGATGTATTAACAAGTCATTAACAAACATTTGAAACCACTTAACAGCGATTTAATTTTATCTGAGTTAGTTTTGAAATAGAAAATAAGAACCATAAATCACTAAAAATAAATAACTATGAAAATGATCAAAATTTCAATGCTGGCATTGGCTTTAGGTTTAATGTCTTTTTCAGCAATTGCTCCAGTTAACTCTTTAACTGCAGATGCAAAAGTAGATGCAAAAGTGGAGCTAGCAGCTGCCACTATTGTATGGAAAGCAGAAACCATTGATGTAGGGCAGATTCCACAAGGAACGCCAAAAGCAATTGTGTACGAATTTAAAAATACGGGAAAAACGGCAGTGGTGATTACAACTGTTCAAGGATCTTGCGGATGTACTGCAACAGATTATACAAAAGAACCAATTCTTCCTGGTAAATCAGCGAAAATTACAGCGACTTATAATGCAGCAAATAAAGGTGCGTTTAGTAAAACAGTTACGGTAACAACAAGCGCAGAAACTACTCCAAAGGTACTTACCTTAAAAGGAACGGTGATTTAAAAGTTTAGGTTAGTTATAAAGTTGAAACTCCAAGTATATTATGTATTTGGAGTTTTTTTTATGTCTTTTTTGGGCTGAAGTTGGTTTTGATCCTGAAGTGCTTAAAGGGGATGCGGTACTTGAATCGGGCCAATGCTTAGGTTTTGAATAATGAATTGGTTTGCTATTTAAATAGTACTAAATGAAAAATATTATATTTAAGTTTGTTTTCATTTAATGATTTTCAGTACTATGATGGCAAAAGTTTCTCTTCCCAATATTTTTGGTGATAATATGGTTTTACAGCGTAATTCTGAAGTGAAAATTTGGGGATGGGCGAATCCAACAGAGGAAATTAAATTGGTTTCTAGTTGGAACCATCAGGAGTACAAAGTGGAGGCTAATGATCGGGGAAAATGGGAGTTAAAAATTAAAACTCTTGATGCAGGGGGACCTTACACTATTTGGATAAAGGGAAATAACGAAGTGATACTTCATAATGTTTTACTTGGGGAAGTTTGGGTTTGTTCTGGGCAGTCCAATATGGAGATGTCAGCAAGTTGGGGAATCGATAATGCGGAGGAGGAAGTGAACAATGCCTCCGCTGCGGCTATTCGTTTTTTTACAGTTCCACAATTGACGGCTTCAACTCCTCAAGATAATCTACTGGGGAATTGGACCGAATCAAGTCCGGAAACCATGAAGTATTTTAGCGCAGTAGGGTATTTTTTTGCCCAACGTTTAAGAGAAGAATTGATTGATGTGCCAGTGGGATTAATTTCTTCAAGCTGGGGAGGAACGCCAGCTGAAATATGGATACCCGAAGAAGTTGTAAAGCAGGATGCTGTTTTATTAGAAAGTGCCATTAAACTCAATGGGCAAGAATATGAACCACGGCAACCAGGACGTGCTTATAATGCAATGATTTATCCTTTGGTAGGGTTTAGTGTGGCGGGTGTACTTTGGTATCAAGGAGAATCCAATGTTGGATCATTAGTGTACGATAAAACCTTAGCGGCTTTGATTCGATCTTGGAGGAGGGTTTGGGAAGACGATTTTCCGTTTTATTTTGTTCAAATTGCTCCTTGTAAAACAGGACGTAATAATGTTGCTAATGCTTTGATAAGGGATGCACAGCGTAAAGTACTTGCAGCAGTTTCCAATACCGAAATGATAGTGATCAGTGATGTTTCTGATACGGTAGATATTCACCCGAAGGATAAAAAGTCAGTCGGTATTCGGTTGGCTAGTTTGGCTTTAGTGCATAAGTATAAAGCCATAACTGATTTAGTAAATAGTCCGCTTTTTTCGGGTATGGTAATAGATCAGAACAAAGCTATTATTTCATTTGATTATAGTGATGGACTGTATTTTAAAGGTGGGAAATCAACCCAGTTTGAATTGGCGGGGAGGGATGGTGTTTTTTACTTAGCAGCGGCTAGTATTGAAGATGAACAAGTGATTTTGACTAGTGAAAAGGTGGATGAGCCATTCAGAGCTCGTTTTGCTTGGAGCAATACCTTGCAATCGGATTTGTTTAACAAAGCCAATTTGCCAGCTTCTTGTTTTGTTTCTCAGTAAGAAAGCAGCTATGTCTTCCCTTATGGACAAGCTACTGGAGTTTATAATTTGGAAAGGAAATGAAAAAATAAGTACCTTTCGATATTCAAAGCTGAGTGCTTTTATAGCGCTTGGGTTTATTTAATTTTAAACATTTAATTTTCAATAATGAAATACAACAGATGCGGAAAGAGCGGTTTATTGTTACCGCAGATTTCTTTAGGATTATGGCATAATTTCGGTTCGGTAGATAATTTTGAAAATGCAGAAAGTATTGCAGTCGAAGCTTTCGATAAAGGAATTACTCATTTTGACTTAGCCAATAACTATGGGCCAGTTCCGGGTTCTGCTGAAACTAATTTTGGTAAAATTCTATGGCATAACTTTCAGGGGAATCTCAGAGATGAAATTATTATTTCGACCAAAGCAGGGTATACCATGTGGGATGGACCTTATGGAGATTGGGGATCTAGAAAGTATTTATTGTCAAGTTTGGACCAGAGTTTGAAAAGAATGAAGGTTGATTATGTCGATATTTTTTATTCTCACCGCCCTGATCCAGAAACACCTATTGAGGAAACCATGATGGCATTAGATTATGCAGTGCGATCTGGGAAAGCTTTGTATGTGGGGATTAGTAATTATTCGGCAGAGCAAACAAGAGTAGCCGTTGATGTTTTAAAACAGTTGGGAACACCTTGTTTAATTCATCAAGCCAAATACTCCATGTTAGAGCGCTGGGTGGAAGATGGTTTATTGGATGTTCTGGAAGAGAAAGGTGTTGGTTGTATTGCATTTTCACCATTAGCACAAGGTCTTTTAACAGATAAATATCTGAAAGGAATACCGGAGAATTCAAGAGCACATAATCCAAATGGGCATTTAAAGGAAGATGAAGTGACGCAGGAGCGCATTTCGAAGTTAATTCAGTTGAATGATATTGCTACAAATAGAAATCAATCTTTAGCACAAATGGCTTTGTCTTGGTTGCAAAAAGACAAACGAATTACTTCTGTTTTAATCGGGGCAAGTTCTGTAAATCAATTAAATAATAATATTGAGTGCTTGCAAAATTTGGATTTTACAGCAGATGAATTAAATGAAATTGAAAAAATCCTAAGATAAAGTAAAATACAGCAAAAGAGAAAGACGCACTAGTGCGTCTTTTTTTTTGCCCAAATAATACTAAGATTGGCCGATTTAAAAGGATTGGGCTGGGCGTGCGGAGTACTTAGCTAATGTTTTTTCTTTTATACGCAATTACTAACGTTTATAGTGGAGGAATCCACTGCAGTGTAGTTCTGTTCAGCGCAAGGGAAGCTGGCATATTGAGGTGTCAGGTAAAGGGTCGGTAGTAATAGATGATCTTGTTTTCTTTTGATTTTACAGTAGGTGATTATAGGTCTTAGTTGCTTCTTTTTGCTTTTTGTTTTTGTAGGAATTTGCCAGCTTGTTTTTGTAGCTTTTAGGATGTTTTGTTTTAGGATGTTGAAACTGTATTTTTGTTTATTTAGGTTGTTACTGTGTGTTTTAATAGGGGTGTAGTTTTTATTTGTTGTGTTTTTGTTGTTGTGTTGGTGATTTTTTGTGTGTAATTTTTATTTTGATTGTATTTTTTAGGGGGTAATACCATTATTGTATTTTTAAAAACGAATATCGATAAATATCAAATTAAGATTATAGTGGAGTTAATTTTTGTAATCCATAATTCTTCGTGTAAAACATTAAATAAGTGTATTTGAATTCTTTTGCTCGTATAAAAGTTAATAAATTCGCTTAAGAAAATGAAGAGGTTTAAGGGGGGATTGTAGATTTTAGAAAAGACTTATGCTGTTCAATAGCGATATAAAAGATTAACTAACCAAAATCAATTAATAACTAAAAACCAATTAAAACATGAAAAAAGTAGTACACATTTTAGCTGCGATGTTAACGAGCTCTTTTGTTTTTGCTCAAGATGATAAAGAGGCTTCGGTTTCGCCAGCGACTACTTGGGGAGGATCCGCAGATGTCTATTATAAATATGATTTTTCCAAACAAATGAATGGATTAACAAGCTTTACGAACTCACAGGATTCTTTTGAGTTAGGGATGGCCTCGATTGAAGCGAGTCATACATTTGGGAAAGCGTCAGTTTTTGTAGATTTAGGATTCGGAAAAAGAGCTGGAGAGTTTTCTTATAACGAAACATCGGATAAAGATGTTAACTCGAAATTCTTAATTAAACAGTTGTTTTTTACCTACCAGATTACGGATAAATTTAAAGTGGTGGCAGGTAGTTTTGGGACGCATATTGGTTATGAAGTACTAGATGCAGTCGATAATAAAAATTACAGTATGTCTTATGCATTTTCATATGGTCCCTTTTTTAATACTGGGGTGAAAGCACAGTATACTTCTGGGAAATTTACCGCTATGTTGGGTGTTACTAATCCGACGGATTTTAAATCGGCCATGGATGCGGGCTCGAGTCAGAAGACCTATATAGGGCAAGTTGGGTATATAGGAGAAACGGGTAGTGCTTATTTAAACTTTACTTCAGGGAGTAGTAATCCCTCTTCTTTAGAGAATAAAACCCAGTTTGATTTAGTTGCTTCGAAAGCGATCAATGATCGTTTCGGACTTGGATTTAATGCTACTTATGCTAAAACAAAGAATGATCTTTCAAATCTGGACGACGGAGAGTGGTTTGCTTTAGTTGGCTATGCTAATTACGCCTTTAAACCCTCTTTAAGTTTAGCGTATAGAATGGAGTATTTTGATGCTAAAGATGCAGCATCAAGTTTAGGTACTCTAGCTGGGTCAAATGTTTTTGCCAATACGATATCACTAAATTATAAAGTAGGGAAATTGACCATAATTCCTGAATTAAGATACGACGCTGCTTCGGAAGACATCTTTTTGAATAAAAACACATTAGCAACAGCTGGGTCATTCTTTGGCTTAATTGCGACCACCTATTCTTTCTAGAAATTAAGATTGATATTTTTTTTTTTTGGAACTGTCGAAATACATTGGTATTTCGGCAGTTTTTTGTTTAAAGAGCAAAGGCATTATATTGATGGGGCTCTATTGGTAACTAGCGATGATGTCTTTTAGGCTGAGCAGTGGTTGGCTTGCTGTTATTTGATGCTGAAGTAAAGAGTCTTGCCTACGGGAGAGTCTTGGAAAAGACGACCAATAAAAAACGCGTTTCTAAAGATATAGGAAACGCGTTTTTAAGTATAAGTAAGATTCGATGTTGCTATTGAATCTGTTTTTTGTAAATGGAATAGATGGTATCTATTGTTTTCCGATCTAAAAGAGCACTGGTATCGGTTTGAATGTAATGTAGTTTAAAAGCCATTATCGCCGCCGAAAGATTCTTAGTGTTGTATCCGATAATTCTCAAAGCAGGCTCGATTTTAAAATCAAATGGAGCTTCTTCTAAATATTCATCCTGCCAAATTCCGAATCCTTTTTCAGCTAGTGTTTTCCAAGGAAATAAAGCGCTAGGGTCTTGTTTTCTTCCTGGTGCAATATCAGCATGACCTAGAAAGTTCTGAGTCGGAATATTGTAGTCTTTTTTTAGTTTAGTTAAAAGGGCTACTAAGCTGCTGATTTGTGATTCAGTAAAGGGTTTAAAGCCGTTGTTGTCTAGTTCTATTCCAATAGAGCAGGAGTTTAAATCTGTGTTTTTACCCCAAGAGGCATTCCCAGCATGCCAAGCTCTTAAGTAGTCATTAAGCATCTGAACAACTTTTCCATTTTCGGAAATGATGTAATGGGCGCTTACTTGAGTTCTGGTCTTGGTGAACGTATTGATTGTTTGTTGTATAGAATCTTGAGCAGTATGGTGGATAATAACAAAGCTAGGTTTTCTTAGGTTGAAATTAACCGTGCCAATCCATTCTGTATTGATACCATTTTGTAAAGCTGTTGATCCTGTTTTTGATATAGAATCTTTTATAATACCCAATTGCTGTGCATAAGACGTATCAATAACTACAGGACTAATTGCTGGAATTGGTTGAGGTTGCTTGCTGGTAATTTGGGTTTCAAAAGTTTTAAGTTGTTGATCGTAAACTTTTTCGGTTGATTTGTAAGGATTAGTCGAGCAAGAGGCAACAATGATTGCTAGAATTAGATAACAAAAAGTTTTTTTAGCCATGTTTAGTTGGTTAGAGGTGTATGGAATGAAGTTAAAACAATTATTGTTGTGCTTTTATTGCTTCAGTTTCTTTTTTTACTTCTTCTTTTTTCACTTCTTCTTTAGAATCTCTTTTCTTTTTTGACTTCGTTTTTTTTATTTCTTTAAAATCAGCCATAAAAGCGGTGTATTTCTCCACTTGATCTGGGTTCAAGAAGGCGGCTATTTTTTTATTAGTGCTTTCTCTAAGGGCTTTTATTTGTTCAAATTTTTGCTCTTGATTGCTACTTTCGTTTTTCAATAGGATACCTTGTTCTCTCATGCTATCTGCTAAGACATTGGCTACGGCAATAGCTTGAAGTTCATCTAAATTCACTACTGGTTTCATTTGTTCTACAAGTAGAGCAGCTGTTTCCTCAACAGGAACTTCTTTAGGTTTGCTAGGGGTGCTTTGTTGACCTTGCATCATACTTCTATCCATGCCCATTCCGCCATTTCTTCCATAACCGCCTCCGCCATAACCGTTGTTATATCCGTTCCCGTAGCCGTATTGGGCAGAAACAGTATTAAAACATAATAAGGTGAAAACTAAAAGGAATAATGATGGAATAGGTTTCATAAAAGTATTTTTATCAAAAGTGGATACTAGTTCAGCGTAAATTTAAGCAGGTTCTCCGTATAAATCAAATTCTGTTGCTTCAATTATTTTAATATTAACAAACTCTCCTGTTTTTACATAATGCTTAGAAGCGTCGATTAAAACCTCATTATCAACATCTGGGCTATCAAATTCTGTTCTACCAACAAAATGGGCACCTTCTTTTCTGTCAATGATGCATTTGAAAACTTGGCCTACTTTTTCTTGATTAAGATCCCATGAAATTTGCGATTGCAATTCCATAATCTCATTAGCTCTAGCTTGTTTAACATCGTCTGGAACATCATCTTCAAGTAAATAAGCATGAGTGTTTTCTTCGTGAGAATAAGCAAAACATCCCATTCTGTCAAATTTCATTTCTTGAACAAAATCTTTCAAAATTTCAAAATCTTCTTGAGTTTCACCAGGGTATCCAACAATTAAAGTTGTTCTGATAGCCATTCCAGGAACAGCAGCACGGAAATCTTTTAATAATTGAGTTGTTTTGGCTTGGGTAGTACCACGACGCATTGATTTTAGGATAGCATCCGAAATATGTTGTAATGGAATGTCAATGTAGTTACAAATTTTAGGCTCGCGTTTCATTACTTCTAGTACATCCATCGGGAATCCAGTAGGGAAGGCATAATGCAAACGAATCCATTCAATTCCTTCTACTTTTACCAAAGCTTCTAGAAGTTCTGCAAGATTTCTCTTTTTGTAAATGTCAAGACCATAATAGGTTAAATCTTGAGCGATAAGAATTAATTCTTTAACACCGTTTTTAGCTAAGCCTTCTGTTTCTTTAACTAATTTTTCAATAGTTTGTGAAACGTGTTTTCCACGCATAAGTGGAATAGCACAAAAACTACAAGGTCTGTCGCAACCTTCTGCAATTTTTAAGTAAGCATAGTTTTTTGGAGTGGTGGTTAAACGTTCTCCTAGTAATTCATGTTTATAATCTGCCCCTAGCGCTTTCAATAATTGAGGCAACTCTGTTGTACCAAAATATTGATCTACATTGGGAATTTCTTTTTCTAAATCAGGTCTGTAACGCTCGGATAGACATCCTGTTACGAAAACTTTATCAACTAACCCTTTCTCTTTTTTATCAGCATATTCCAAAATCATGTTTACTGATTCTGCCTTTGCATTATCAATAAAACCACAAGTGTTGATTACGATAATGTTTCCTTCCTCTGCTGCTGGTGCTTCATGTGTTACTTCTTTTCCATTGGCACGAAGTTGTCCCATCAATACTTCGCTATCATACACATTCTTAGAACATCCAAGAGTGATTACGTTAATTTTGTTCTTTTTTAAAGACTTGGTTCTCATACTTTTATAAATTGGAGTGCAAAATTACGCTTTTTTATTCAAACACCGCTTGTTTCGGTTTCTTTTAGGTGTTTTTTATGAAGCTAATGCTGTGGTTAGTGCTGGATATTGTAAAGAAGGCTGTGGTAAAAAAGGTATTGCTTTAGATTGGGTAAAAAAAATCCGTTAGGCAAAGCATAACGGAAATCTTCATTGATCTATTTGTTTCTAATTACAATTCAAATAATAGAGTAAGTGTGACGTTGTTTAGTTTTGATGTAATGTTCGCGCCGTCGGTAAATCCAGTATTAAAAAAACCTTGATTTGATTCTCTTTCTAGATAAGAATAGGCAAGGTCTAGTTTAGTTCCTCCGAAACTATAACCTAAACCACCAGAATAACTGGTTAAATCTCCAATTGTTGTTCCGTTTTTATAAGGGCTTCCTTCGTAACGGTATCCACCACGTAAGCTTAGTTGATTTATTTTGTATTCCGCACCAATTCGCAGCTCTCCGTTGTTGGTTAATTGGTTGCTAATATCATTGTTTAATGCGCTAAAACCAGCATCGGTTGTTGGTTTGTATGTGCTGTTTCCGTAATCTTTAATTGCGTAATCAACGCTGATTAATCCTGATTTTCCAAAGATATAAGCTGCACTAAAAGTAGTTTTTCCGGGTGTTTGCAAAGTATAAGAATCGTATACGTTTACGATTTTTGGATTGACCACGGCGTTAATTAGTTCGCCTCCATTGGCTTGTCTTGTCGAGTTTAAGCTTTGAGATGTTTCGTCGTAAAGCTCGTACCAAGTATTTGATTCATAAGCTAAACCAAGTCGGAATGATTCTGTTACTTTTGCAATGGCTCCAAGTTGGAAAGAAAATCCATTTCCATAGGTATAGAGGTCGTTGTTAAAACGTAAGCTCGATATGGTTTCGCTGGCTTGTAAAGGATTTGCATTGTCTTCATAGAAGCTGTGGTATCTTCTAAAGTCGGTAATATGAACGTTTAGGTTGGCTCCTAAATAAATTCGGTCTTTGTATGATGTCGCGATATTGAAACTTAATTTACTGTTGTATCCAGTAGTGTGGATTTCATTTTCATGGTAGTAGTTACCGCCGGCAGGAACGTTGCTAGTGTACTGTGTGTTGCCATCAGTGTCGCTAACGGGATTAATTACGTGACCATAATACCCCATGTGAGCTTGTTGCTCGTCAAAAAATTGATCTTTGTAGGCTATTTTGGTAATATCTCCAAGGCTGATTCCGTTAGCGTAAGCTAGAAAATAACCGTCTATAGAGTTTGTTGGGTTTGTCCCAGCTGAGAAAATATTGTTATTGAAATTGTTGGTGTTTTCAAATGTTGCTCCAACGGCAATTTTTTTCCAATTGTTATTTGGATTGCGGTCATGAAAAACAAAAACGGCACCTGCTTGGTTTAGTGTAAAGGTGTTGTCTTTGTCACTAGTTTGTGTACCGAAATAGTTGGAGTTGTTTTTAGTGTCTTGATTACTAAAAGTAACGCTCATTTGATTGTTTGAAAATATAGCTGACCCTGCTGGATTGACAGTTAATGATGATAAGTCTCCTCCAACTGCTCCAAATGCGCCACTCATTGCTCTAAATCGGGCTGTTCCAGTCAGATTGTCTTGTGAATAACGGACAGCATCAGAAACTTCTTGAGAATACGAGGCGCTAAAAGTTAATCCTGTAATAAATAGGAAGAATATTTTTTTCATTTAGATAAGTTTTAATGTGAATCTTTTGATAGGTGGAAGAAGGAATTATCTTCTTCCGCCACCGCCACCGCCGCTATATGATCTTCCGCCACCGCCACCGCTGCTGCTACCGCTGCTAGATGATGATGATCTCATGCTTCCGCCTCCCGTATTATTGTATGAACGGGATGGGCTAGGTGTGTAGCTTCTCGAAGGGGTGCTGTTATTGCTGTTATTGTAGCTTCTGTTTGTAGTTGTTGAATTGCCTCTTCTGTAGTTGTAATTATTACTGTTGTTTTGAGTAGCACTTCTTCTGTTTGTGAAATTTGGGCTAGAGTTATAGGTTCGTCCGTTTGTAGAAGAGCTTCTTCTGTAATCGGAGTAGTTGTTTTGTCTACCTGTAGTGCTGTAGCTTCTGTTGGTGTAATTTCTGTTTGTATAATTTCTATTGGTGCTATTTCTATTGGAGTAGTCTCTACTTGAAGTATAGTTTCTGTTTGAAGTATAATTTCTGCCTCCGTAATACGCTGCAGAACCTCTTCTTCCATAGTTATAGCTGTAGTTGTTGTATCCGTAATTAGGTCTTCCCCAACCTGGGTAGCCCCAACTAGGGTAACCCCATCCAGGATAGCCCCATCCATAATAAGGATAGTCCCAATAACCTCCATAACCACCCCATCCATAATAAGGGTATCCAAAGCCAAAACCAAAGCCTAAAGACCAAGTTGGGTTGGTGTAAAAAGTAACGGCTACTTCAGAATTACTGCTCCCCCAAGCTGGATAAGCTGTAGAGGCAGTTTGTATGCTGTCATTATCTGCGTAATTGCCATAGCTGTCTACGTCTGTAAAGATTTCAGTTGGTTGGTTGTCATCTTGTAATGATCTAAAGTAATCCTTATATTGATTATTATTGTTGTTATTATTGTTGGATCGAGCATATACGGTGGTTGTATTGCCATATACTCCATCATTGTCATGATAAGAAGTGTTTTGGTATGAACCACACGATGCTGCTAAAAAACTCAGTAATCCAATTAGGTAAAAATGGGCTGAATTTCGGCGAAGAGAAATATTAGTTTTCATATCTGTGGTGTTTTTTATTGTTGCACATTACAAAAATAGTTAGTTTTGTCAAACTATTTAGTTAAAATTATTAAAACAAAATTTGTGCCAAACTATTCAATATGAGTAAGAACCTCACTACAAGATCAGAAGATTATTCAAAATGGTATAACGAGCTGGTTGTAAAGGCGGATCTAGCCGAAAATTCAGGAGTTAGAGGATGTATGGTGATTAAGCCGTACGGATATGCTATTTGGGAAAAAATGCAAGCTGAGTTAGATAGAATGTTTAAGGAAACAGGACATCAAAATGCGTACTTCCCTTTATTTGTGCCTAAGAGCATGTTTGAGGCTGAAGAGAAAAATGCGGAAGGATTTGCAAAAGAGTGTGCTATCGTAACACATTATAGATTAAAAAACGATCCAGACAAACCTGGAAAGTTAATGGTGGATCCAAATGCTAAGTTGGAGGAAGAGCTTATTGTTCGTCCAACAAGTGAGGCAATTATTTGGTCAACATATAAAGGATGGGTGCAGTCTTATAGAGATTTACCTTTGTTAATTAATCAATGGGCGAATGTGGTGCGTTGGGAAATGCGCACGCGTTTGTTTTTGAGAACTGCTGAATTCTTATGGCAGGAGGGGCATACTGCTCATGCTACCAAAGCGGAGGCTATAGAGGAATCTGAAAAGATGATGAACGTTTATGCGGATTTTGCTGAGAATTTCATGGCAATTCCTGTGGTGAAAGGTTTAAAGACCGAAACGGAACGTTTTGCCGGTGCTGATGAAACTTATTGTATAGAAGCTTTGATGCAAGATGGAAAAGCTTTGCAAGCAGGTACGTCTCACTTTTTAGGACAAAACTTTGCGAAAGCCTTTGATGTTAAGTTTGCTAATGCTGAAGGAAAACAGGAATATGTATGGGGGACTTCATGGGGAGTTTCGACTCGTTTAATGGGGGCTTTAGTGATGACGCACTCCGATGATCAAGGATTGGTTTTACCTCCGAATTTAGCGCCTATACAAGTAGTGATTGTTCCGATTTATAAGTCGGATGAGCAATTTGCTGCTATTACTGCTGCGGTTAATGAATTGACTGTGAAATTGAGAAAGCTTAAAATTTCAGTTAAATATGATGATCGTACGACTCAGAAGCCAGGATTTAAATTTGCTGAATGGGAATTGAAGGGGGTTCCTGTTCGAATTGCTGTTGGTCCAAAAGATTTAGAAAATGGAACTTTTGAGGTGGCAAGACGTGATACTTTGACAAAAGAGGTTGTTTCTGCTGACGGAATTGTGAATTATGTGAATGAGTTGTTAGAACAGATTCAAAAGGAATTATTTGATAAAGCATTAACGTATCGAAATACACATATTACGGAAGTAAATAGCTTTGAGGAGTTTAAGGAAGTTTTAGATGGAAAAGGAGGGTTTGTGTCGGCTCATTGGGACGGTACAGCTGCTACTGAAGAGAAGATAAAAGACTTGACAAAAGCGACCATTCGTTGTATTCCTTTGGATGCAGTGGAGGAGGCGGGAACCTGCGTGTTTACTGGGAATCCTTCTTCAAAAAGAGTTCTTTTTGCTAAGGCTTATTAAAAAAAATAACTTTTTTTTGCTTTAGGTATTGCGCATCTTAAAAAGAGTTGTATCTTTGCAACCGCAATAACAAAGCAGGCCCGTTCGTCTATCGGTTAGGACGCATGGTTTTCATCCATGTAAGAGCGGTTCGATTCCGCTACGGGCTACTACTTTTATTGCGAAATTTTCTTGAAATATTGAGAATTAAAATGGCCCGTTCGTCTATCGGTTAGGACGCATGGTTTTCATCCATGTAAGAGCGGTTCGATTCCGCTACGGGCTACAATAATACCTCTATTTAAATATAGAAAAACTTAGAACGATAATGGTCCGTTCGTCTAGGGGTTAGGACTCCAGGCTTTCGTCCTGGTAACAGGGGTTCGATTCCCTTACGGACTACTAAAATTAGTTGTGAATAAGTTTTGTAAAATAAGGACTGGTGTCTCGGTGTTTATTTTATTAGTTAAAACCAAAGTGATTGTTTTTGCAATTGTGGGAGGTTTTTCTTTTTTAACTAGTATCTATAATAATTATTACATCTAAAATTAAAAAAAATGGCAAATCATAAGTCAGCATTAAAAAGAATTAGAAGCAACGAAAAAAGAAGAGTTCTTAACAGATATCAACACAAAACTACTCGTAATGCTATTAAAGCATTAAGAATAGCTACTGATAAAGCTGATGCTGCTTCAAAATTATCAACTGTAATTTCTATGATTGATAAGTTAGCTAAAAAGAACATCATTCATGATAATAAAGCTTCTAACTTGAAGTCTAAATTAACGAAACATGTTGCTAAATTGTAATTAATTACAATTTCCTAAATATATAAAGACCCTCTAAAGAGGGTCTTTTTTTTTTGTTTATTATTTAGCTGCGCTTTGTGCTGGAGGGTTGTGGGTTTGGATCAGTTGCCTTGGAAAAGGAGCGTGGGTGAGGTAAAAAAAAACACCAATTTGAAACTTTCAGATTGGTGTTTTTTTTATTGTTTTTGTTTTCTGGGGTTAAATATCTATTTTGTTTTTAAGGTATTCTAACATAGATTGTGTGATAGGTTTGGATAAGAAGTCGATGATTATGGGGTATTTTTTAGCTTTGATCAGGTCTTCTGGGTCAATGGTTGAGGATAATACGATCACATAAGCATTGTTGAAATCAGCGTAATCTGGAGAAGTGAAATGGTCTAAGAATTCCCAGCCTCCCATTACGGGCATGTTGAGATCTAAAAAAATCAATTCTGGTTTTTTATTCACCTTGTTTTTATTGTTGGTGTATTTTAGGGTGTTGAAGTGGTGTAAGGCTTCTTCGCCATTTTGAGCGGTGATGATTTCTTTTGAAAAGGATGATCTTTGAATTACTTTTTTGCTTAGCATCAAGGTGATGGGATCGTCATCGATGCATAGGATTTGCTCTAGCATGGTCTTAATTTTTAAACGTTATGGTAAATGTGGTTCCTATATTGACTTGGCTGTCGATGCTAATGGTGCCGCCCATAGTTTCTACTTGAGATTTTACTAGGTATAAACCTAGTCCTTTTGAGTCAGGGTAATTGTGGAATCTTTGGTATAGTCCAAAGACCTTATCGCGATTTCTTTCTAGGTCAATGCCGATTCCGTTGTCTTTGAAGGTTAAGACAGCTTTATGGTCAATTTGTTCTGCAGTAATGGAGATTTTTAATTTTCGATTCTCAGATTTGTATTTTATGGAGTTAGTTAATAGGTTCAGTAAAATACTTTCCATATAAGCTTTGTTTGTGTTGAGTAAAGGGACTCTGTCGAATTTTAGTTTAATGATCGGTTTGTGTAATTCGATTTGAAATGATAATTGGCTAAAGACATTTTCGAATACTTCTTTTAGGGAGACTTCTTCTTTTTGCATAGAAGGATTATCCTTAATGATAATGACTTTTACAAGATCGTTGATTGTTTCGTTTAAGAGATGTGTTGATTTAGTGAATCCGGTTAATATTTCTTTGAGTTCGGTGTTTTCAATCGGAATGTCTTCTATGAGGTTTAAAAGTCCAATTAAATTAGATAAGGGGGCTCTTAAGTTGTGTGATGTAATGTATGAGAATTGTTTAAGGTCCTTATTGTTTTGGGTCAGTTCTCGAATAAGATGTTCTTTTTCAGTTTCTAATTTTTTTTCTTCGGTAATGTCTCGTTGTATGGAGATCCAGTGTGAAATTATACCTTCGCTATTGAAAATAGGGATCATAGCAAAACGGACCCAGTATTCTTCTTTTTGTTTGGTATAGCTAATGATTTCAATTAGGCACTCTTCTTTGTTTTTTATTGCCCTTAAGAGTTTTTTTAGTTCCTCTGAATCCGATTTAGGTCCTTTGAAGATGTTGGGAGATTTTCCAATTATTTCACTGGATTGATATCCTGACATTTGTGAGAAAGAAGGGTTTACATAGACTATTTTTGGGATTTTTCCGTTGACGGAATTGGCTTCTGTAATTAAAATAGAATCCTTGGATTGTGTAATTACGGTCTCTAGAAGTTTTAAACGCTGTTCCTCTTCTTTTTGTTTGGTAATGTCTTGAATGGCTCCAATCATTCTGATGGCTCTTCCGTTTTCATCAGTAAGTAAAAAACCACGATCTAAAACGTATTTGTAAGTTCCGTTAGCGCATCTAAAGCGATATTGATCTTGCCATTTTTCAGTTTTTTGTTCAATAAACGAATAGAGTTTGATGGACATTCTAATGCTGTCCTCTGGGTGAATTTTGTCAAACCACCATTTTGAAGTTTTCCCAACTTCTGCAGGGTTGTAGCCAAAAACATTTTCGATTCCTTTGTTCCATCCAATACTGTCTTCTTGAATTTTCCAATCCCATATAGTATCGCTTGTTGCTTTTGCTACGATATCATATTTTTCGTTCGATTCTTTGATTTCTTCGTTGGTTTGTTTTAGTTTTTCGAAAACAGAAATGTTTCTTTTCTCGTTATTGGATAGTATGTATTTGAAAACGAGCCCTGTGATAAGGATAAAAAGAATGTCTTTTGCAAGGAATAAATAGAAATAGTCTTCTTTTGAGAAGTAGTTAACGAGCAATTTATGACAAATTATTGCCAAAAACAGCGATATGATAATATATATTAGAGTAATTTGGAGCGTTTTACTTTTCATCACTCAAATATAGTTAAATTAACTATAATTAAGCAATAAACAAGGTCATTTTGAGCTGGGAATTTAGGGTTTGGGAATTAACTAATTGGTTGTATATACGCAAACTATCGCAGAAACGTATTTTATATCAAAAAAAAGTGTACCTTTGCAGCCATTAAAAATCTCAGATGGAATCTATTAGAAATATTGCAATTATTGCCCACGTCGATCACGGTAAAACCACTTTGGTTGATAAAATTATGTATCACTGTCAGTTATTTCGCGATAACGAAAACACAGGTGATTTAATTCTTGATAATAACGATTTAGAGCGTGAGAGAGGTATTACTATTACTTCTAAGAACGTTTCTGTTCAATATAAAGGAACAAAAATCAATATTATTGACACTCCTGGCCACGCGGATTTTGGAGGTGAAGTAGAACGTGTATTAAACATGGCCGATGGTGTATGTTTACTAGTGGATGCTTTTGAAGGGCCGATGCCTCAAACACGTTTTGTATTACAAAAAGCTATTGACTTAGGTTTAAAACCTTGTGTTGTTATCAACAAAGTTGATAAAGAAAACTGTACTCCTGAAGAAGTTCATGAGAAAGTTTTTGACTTAATGTTTGAATTAGGTGCTTCAGAAGAACAATTAGATTTCCCAACTGTTTATGGTTCTGCTAAAAACAACTGGATGTCTGATGACTTTAGAAACCAAACGGATAACATTGAGCCTTTATTAGATATGGTAATTGCTAATGTACCTGCACCTAAAGTATCAGAAGGAACACCTCAAATGTTAATTACATCTTTGGATTTCTCTGCTTTTACAGGTCGTATCGCTATTGGTCGTCTTGAAAGAGGTGTATTGAAAGAAGGTATGGCAATTTCTTTGGTAAAAAGAGATGGTAAAGTTATAAAATCACGTATTAAAGAATTACATACTTTTGAAGGTTTAGGTCGTAAAAAAGTAGAACAAGTAATTGCTGGAGATATTTGTGCAATTATTGGTGTTGAAGGTTTTGAAATCGGTGATACTATTGCTGATAACGAAAACCCTGAAGCATTAGCTTCTATTGCTATTGATGAGCCTACAATGAGTATGTTGTTTACAATTAATGACTCTCCTTTCTTTGGTAAAGAAGGTAAATTTGTAACTTCTCGTCATATTAGAGAAAGATTGACAAAAGAATTAGAGAAAAACTTAGCGATGAAGTTAGGTGAAACTGATTCTGCAGATAAATTCATGGTTTTTGGTCGTGGAGTACTTCACTTGTCTGTTCTTATTGAAACAATGAGAAGAGAAGGGTATGAGTTACAAATTGGTCAGCCGCAAGTTATCATCAAAGAAATTGATGGTAAAAAATGTGAGCCAATTGAGGAATTAACAATCGATTTACCAGAAAATCTTTCAGGTAGAGCGGTTGAGTTCGTAACACTTCGTAAAGGTGAAATGTTGAGTATGGAAACTAAAGGTGAACGTATGATTATTAAATTCAACATTCCATCTCGTGGAATTATTGGATTGCGTAATCAATTGCTTACAGCTACTGCTGGTGAAGCGATTATGTCACACCGTTTCATCGGATATGAGCCTTACAAAGGAGAAATTGCTGGACGTAACAAAGGTTCATTGATTTCTATGGAAAAAGGAAAAGCTATTCCTTATTCTATTGATAAATTACAAGATCGTGGTAAGTTTTTTGTTGAGCCAAATGCTGAAATTTATGAAGGTCAGGTAATTGGAGAAAACTCTCGTGGTGATGATATGTGTGTAAACGTAACGAAAGAGAAAAAACAATCTAACGTTCGTTCTTCTGGAAATGATGAAAAAGCGAGAATTATCCCTCCGATTATTTTCTCTTTAGAGGAAGCTTTAGAGTACATTCAAAAAGATGAATATGTAGAGGTTACTCCAAAATCTATTCGTTTAAGAAAAATTTACTTGACAGAAACTGATAGAAAAAGATTTAAAATCTAATTTTATCTTGTTATATATTAAGAAGAGGTTGTCTGAAAAGACAGCCTCTTTTTGTTTTAAAGAATAGTGGATTCGCAGTACTTTATTGGAACTTAAAAAAGGTTCTTAATCGCTTTTGATGCTATGATGAAGTGTTCCTGTTCTAAGTAATGTTTTGGGCTATTAACTCAATCTTAGGCTAGCTTTAGATTGTGCTAGTGTACCCGAAAGGACCAATGAGGTCAAAGGTGTTGTCTCTGAAATTAGTCAAATGATTCTTGAGATTAAATCATTAAATGCAATGAAAAAGGTGTGAGTTGATAATTCCAATTAGGTGAATATTAGGCTATGTAGGTATTAACGTAGGTGGTTGTGGGTATTGAAAAGCAAATTAAGGAGCAAAAAAAAACTGTCCGAAAATTACTTTTCGAACAGTCTCTTCTATGTGCTAGTATTTCTGAATTTTACTTAAGTCTTTTATCAGTATATTGATCTTGATCTTATGTTTTTAAAACTCCAATCCGAATATTGTGAAATACTTTATTCGCACGGGCGGAGGGATTCGAACCCCCATCAACGGTTTTGGAGACCGCTATTCTACCCTTGAACTACGCCCGTTTATTAAAAAAACAATCTCCTTTTTTGAAGATACTGCCTTTAGAATTCGATGCAAAAATAGCAATTCAGATCAAATATTTACCTGTTTAAGTATTTATTTACAAAAAAAGTATGTAACAGGCTTACATCGAGACTGTTGTTTGTGTCTAAAATTTTAGTCAAACTGGCCTTTTGATGTAAATAGCATTAATTTCCAATGTTAGTAGCTGTTTAGGGGGGATATAAAAAGTCAAAGTCCTTCTAAATTCACTTCGAGAATGGAGATGTAAGACAAAATGATTTTTAAAAAAATCCTTATATTTGAGAACGGTATTCCTATTTTAATGGAATCTATTTTTTTTCAAGACTACTCAATCCAATAAGTGGATATGTTGTGTCTATTTCTATTCGATTCAGTACTATTTGATTTCAAGCCTAAAAAAAAACTAAGAACCAATTTAACCACTATTCTATTTAACGCCAAAAAATGAAACTAAAACACCTTCTATTCACTACCTTATTTTTATCATTTGCAAATACCGGATGGACCCAAAATGACAAGGCTGCGATCTATCCTAGTCCGCAGAAAATAAATGTTACTGAACAAAAAATCAGCACAGAAGTATCCTATCAATTAAAAGGGAATTTTAAATTAAAATCCAATAGCTTGGCATTGTTGAACGATATTTTCAATAGCGCAGCTAAAACGAAGGTGTTCCCTGTTAGTATTACTACATTAAGTAAAGCTGATAAAAGCTTGCAGGTGTCAGGAGCCTATACGCTAAAGGTTACTTCACAAGACGTCCAAATTAATGTTTTTGATAATCGTGGTGCTTATTATGCTTTGCAAACCTTAACGCAATTAAAAAGCAATAACAGTTTGCCCTTAGTAGACATCATAGATTTTCCTGATGTTTTGTCACGTGGTTCTGTTGAAGGATTTTATGGTACGCCTTGGAGTCATGAAGATCGTATTTCGCAGTTTAAATTTTATGGGGCATTAAAATTAAATACTTATATCTATGGACCTAAAGATGATCCCTATCATTCCTCTCCAAACTGGCGAAAAGCTTATCCTGCCGAAAACGCCAAGCAGATTCAAGAGTTAGTTGAGGAAGCAAAAAAGAATGAAATTGATTTTACCTGGGCAATTCACCCAGGATTGGATATTCAATGGAATGAATCTGACAGGTTGGCTATTTTGAACAAGCTGGAATTAATGTATGGTTTAGGCGTGCGTTCTTTTGCCGTATTTTTTGATGATATTACGGGGGTTGGAACCAAGGCAGAAAAACAGGCTGAATTGCTCAATTATGTTCAAAAGGAGTTTATTGAAAAGAAAAAAGATGTCTTGCCTTTGATTATGTGTCCTACGGAGTACAACAAAGCTTGGGCTGATCCAAAACCAGATACTTATTTAGATATTCTAGGAGATAAACTCGATCCTGCTATACAAATTATGTGGACGGGAGATAGCGTTATCGACGATGTGAGTAAATCTGATTTAGACTGGATTAACAAACGAATCAAACGTAAAGCCTACATATGGTGGAATTTTCCTGTAAGTGATTATGTGCGTGATCATTTGTTAATGGGAGCTGCTTATGGCTTAGACACTACTATTAAAAGTGATTTATCCGGTTTTGTATCCAATCCGATGGAGCGTGCCGAAGCCTCTAAAGTGGCCTTATTCAGTGTTGCTTTGTATACTTGGAATCTGAAACAATATGAGCCCAATACCGCTTGGCATGCCGCCTCAAAATACATTATGCCAGAGGCTTCCGAAGCATTTCAATTGTTTAATGAGCACAATAGTGACTTAGGGCCTAACGGACACCGCTACAGAAGGGAAGAATCGGTTCGCATAAAACCCGAAATCGACTCCTTTTTAACGGCTTATAAAAATGACAACTATCCAACTGCGTCGGCAGTGACCATTAAAAAGGAGTTTGAACATATTATTCCAGTGGCAGCAGAGCTACGTGAAAAAAGCCACAATAAAAACCTAATTAAAGAAATCGACCCTTGGTTGACGCAATTCAACTTATTAGGGAAAGCTGGATTAGAAAGCATAAAGATGCTCGAAGGCAAACAAGCGAAAAATAAAGCTTTAGCTTGGGATCATTATTTAAAAGTAGAAACGGCTTTAGATAGTATCAATTTAGTGGATAAAACCTATAACCAAAACCCTTATCAACCAGGTGTGAAAACAGGTTCTTTAGTGTTAACTCCTTTTGTGAAAACTATTTTTGAACAAGCGAATGCTTATTTCGTAGGTACCTCTGAAATCAAAGCGAATGCCAGTTCAACAAATGTAATTAGCAATGCTGAAAAACTAAAAAATCAACCCTTGCAATTGAGTAATGTCGCTATTGCTATATCGCCTATCTTGGAGGTTTTAAACTTAAATCCTGGAGAATATGTCGGGATCCAAATGGACAAAAGGGTGAAAGTGAAAGAGCTCTTCTTTAATTTAGAATCTAAAAATTTAATGGAAGGTGGGGTATTTGAAACTTCAGTGGACGGACAAGTTTGGGCGCAGTTAAAAGTGGAGCAAAATAAAGGGAAGGGCAATCTTAAGTTCGCCAATGATGCGATTCAATACATTCGTTACAGAAACAGTTCTGATAAGATAAAAAGCTTCTTTTTGAAGGAATTTAAAGTGGTGCTAGATGCTCAAAGTGTAAATGCAGATCAAAGGGTGTATGTTCAAGATCATACGATTGCTACCTATTTAGAGTTGAATGATAAATCGAGTATCGGTTTACCTTTAACGATCAATAAAGAGATACAGTCCATCAGTTTGCTGATGCGAACCAACAATAAAAAGGTTTCCATCTATGGGGTGAACAAGCGTGGTGCCAAAACCTTAGTGTACGAAGGAAAAGAGAATTTTGTTGAAATACCGGTTAAACAATTCCAAAAGGCTACAACATTGGAAATAGAGGCACAGGACAATAAAGGTTTTCGAGTTTATGAAATATTGAACAACTAAAGATAAGAAGCCCAATTTTAAGAGGGTATACTACTAAGGTTAGCGCTGAACTATTTCGGCGCTAACCTTTTTTTTATGATAAACTTGAAAAAACCGATGTGTTTCCTTTTAAATTTTCTTTCACTTTTTCACGCCATTTGCTCCTTAGGATACTTTGAACAATACTGTCGCGTTGAATTTTGGTGGCTGATTTAATGGATCTATACTCCTCTAAGGATCGTCTATTTAATTGGAACAAAAAAGTAGTATAAAGTTAAAAGACCATGAGTAGATTAAATCAAAAATGATTCTTTTTTTTTACTTTTAATGCTTCACAAATTACACTAATCAAAACCTCCACTATTAAAATGTGGGTTATCTTAAATTTATGATCAAAATTATTCGCAACAACAGGTATAACATAACGGCAAT
Source organism: Flavobacterium sp. OHVDL-2026-0007 (assembly GCF_059882335.1). Taxonomy (NCBI): domain Bacteria; kingdom Pseudomonadati; phylum Bacteroidota; class Flavobacteriia; order Flavobacteriales; family Flavobacteriaceae; genus Flavobacterium; species Flavobacterium sp. OHVDL-2026-0007. The sequence goes on along the minus strand of NZ_CM187612.1, from coordinate 2,303,921 downwards.
TATGGTATCTGCAATGCTGTTTTCGGCCCCTCAAGGGAAAGCCGCAGCAAAAATCAAGTATCCTATATCTCAAGTACAGGAAACACAAAAAGTTGCCGGAGTAAAAATTATCAACCCAACAACAGTGGAAATTGTGTACGCGGACAACCAGCGTTTAACCATTGATTTTTATGGGGAGAATATTTTTAGATTATTTCAGGACAATAACGGAGGTGTCATTAGGGATCCAGAAGCGAAACCCGAGGCGCAAATTTTAGTAAACAATGCACGAAAGCCAGTTTCAAAATTGACTTTAGTGGATCAAAATGGGGAGTTTGTCATATCAACTAGCAAAATCAGTATTGTCATCAATAAAAACACTTCCTTATTTAAGGTTGTTAAAAAAGAAAATCAGGAAGTCGTTTTGGAAGAAACGGAGCCTGTAAAATTCGAGAAAAGCAGAGTTTCACTTACACTTAAAGAAAACCCTCAAGAGTTTTTTTATGGTGGGGGTGTGCAAAATGGACGTTTTTCTCACAAAGGAAAATCGATTGCCATTGAAAACCAAAACAGTTGGACAGATGGCGGTGTAGCTTCTCCGACTCCTTATTATTGGAGTACCAAAGGTTACGGCCTAATGTGGTACACCTTTAAACAAGGTCGATACGATTTTGGGGCAAAAGATAAAGGAACAGTAAGACTTTTTCACGAAACAGATTATTTGGATCTCTTTTTCATGATCAATGAGGGTGTCGTTCCCTTATTAAATGATTTTTACCAACTAACAGGTAATCCAGTTTTAGTACCAAAATTTGGTTTTTACGAAGGCCATTTGAATGCTTTTAACCGTGATTATTGGAAAGAAGACCCTGCAGGGATTTTATTTGAAGACGGAAAAACTTATAAAGAGAGTCAAAAAGATAATGGTGGTATAAAAGAATCACTTAATGGTGAAAAAAATAATTACCAGTTTTCTGCCCGTGGCGTTATCGACCGTTACAAAAAACACGATATGCCTCTGGGGTGGATTTTGCCAAACGATGGTTATGGTGCTGGTTATGGACAAACCGAAACTTTAGACGGTAATATTGCTAACTTAAAGAGCTTTGGCGATTATGCCCGTAAAAACGGTGTTGAGATTGGCTTGTGGACACAATCTGACTTGCATCCTAAATCGGAAGTAAGTGCCTTACTGCAAAGAGATATTTTAAAAGAGGTAAGAGATGCAGGTGTTAGAGTGCTTAAAACTGACGTGGCTTGGGTAGGTGCAGGGTATTCATTTGGCCTAAATGGGGTAGCTGATGTTGGGCAAACTATGCCATATTACGGTAATGATGCTCGACCTTTTATCATCTCATTAGATGGTTGGGCCGGTACACAACGTTATGCGACTATCTGGAGTGGCGATCAAACGGGTGGAAACTGGGAGTATATCCGTTTCCATATTCCAACTTATATTGGTTCTGGATTATCTGGACAACCCAACATTACTTCTGATATGGATGGTATTTTTGGCGGTAAAAACGGTCCAATGAATGTTAGAGATTTCCAATGGAAAACCTTTACACCTATGCAGTTAAATATGGATGGTTGGGGTTCTAGTCAAAAATATCCACACGCACAGGGAGAACCTTTTGCTTCTATTAACCGTAATTATTTAAAACTAAAATCAGAACTATTACCGTATCAATACAGCATTGCCAAAGAAGCTGTTGATGGTTTGCCTATGATTAGAGCAATGTTTTTAGCTAATCCTACTGCTTATACATTAGGATCTGCTACACAATATCAGTACATGTTTGGACCTAATTTTTTAATAGCTCCTATTTATCAAACCACCAAGGCTGATGAAAAAGGGAATGACATTCGAAACACAATTTACTTACCAGAAGGGACCTGGATTGATTATTTCTCAGGAGAAAAATATACGGGGAATACCATCATCAATAGTTTTGAAACACCTATTTGGAAGCTGCCTGTTTTTGTGAAAAGTGGAGCGATTATACCGATGGCAAATGCGACTAATAACGCAAACGAAATTAATAAAGCAGTCCGTATTTACGAGATTTATCCAGCTGGGAACAGCAGTTTTACCGAATACGATGATGATGGAACAACTGAAGCGTACAAATTAGGTAAAGGGGCTTCTACTTTAATTTCTTCTGCGGTAAATAAAAACGTGGCCATCATTACTATTGAACCTACCAAAGGTGATTTTGACGGTTTTGTGAAAGAGAAGGCTACGAACTTTGTTATTAACGTGACTGAGCAACCTAATAAGGTTACCGCAAAAGTTGGAGGCAAAAGCCTAAAGCTGGAAATGGTTAAGTCGGCGGCTGAATATGCTGAACGACAAAATGTTTATTTTTACGATGCTGCACCAAACTTAAATCGATTTGCAACCAAGGGAAGTGAATTCGAAAAAGTGCAGATGACTAAAAATCCGCAATTGTTGGTAAAATTAGCTCCTACAGATGTGACTCAAAATGGGGTTATACTTGAGGTTAAAGGATTCCTATTCGAACCTGCAGATAAACACCGTATTGCCACGGGCGCACTAAAGGCACCAGAGTCAGCACAGGTTAGTAAAAAGAACGAAGCAGCTTTTGCGCTTAAACCAACATGGAAAAAAGTTAGTAATGCAGACTTTTACGAAATAGAGTTCGACAATATGGTATACACCACCATTAAAGACACTATAATGTCTTTTGAAGGTTTAACAGCCGAAACTTCTTATGCGTTTAAATTAAGGGCAGCGAATAAAGAGGGGTATTCGGATTGGGTCAGTATTCAAGCAAAAACAGCAGCTAATCCGTTGCAGTTTGCCATTAAAGGAATAAAAGCGACAAGTACTGCGGAAAGTCAAGAAGGTTCTGAATTAAATCGATTATTTGATTTTGAAGAAGATAATGGTTGGCACACCATCTGGGGTAAAAACTCATTGCCTTTTGATATGGTAATAGATTTGAAGAGTGTAAATCAAGTGGAGAAATTCCAATACTTGCCACGCATTGGAGGTGGTAATGGCGTACTACTCAAAGGAACTGTATTTTATAGTACGAACAAAACCACTTGGACAGAGGCAGGGAAATTTGCATGGGCCAGAAATGGAGACACAAAAACTTTCGATTTTGCTAATCATCCAACGGTACGCTACATAAAATTAGTGGTTACAGAAGGTGTGGGTGGTTTTGGTTCAGGAAGAGAATTATATGTATTTAAAGTACCTGGAACAGAAAGTTTCTTCCCTGGGGATATCAATAACGATAAAGTGATTGATGAAAATGATCTAACCTCATACACCAACTACACTGGTTTACGAAAAGGTGATGGTGATTTTGACGGTTACATCAGTAATGGAGATATTAACAAAAACGGTTTAATTGATGCATTGGATATTTCAAATGTGACCACGCAATTAGAGGGTGGTGCAGAAATGGACAAAATCGATAAATTAACGGGAACTTTAAGCCTAAGCAGTGCAAAAGCAACTTACAATGCTGGAGAAACTGTGGAGATAACCGTAAAGGGTGTAAATTTAGCTAGCGTAAATGCATTAAGTTTTGGTTTGCCATACAATCCACAAGATTTTGAATTTGTAAGCGTACAAGCATTAGCGCTTAAGGATATGCAAAACCTTACTTATGATAGGTTGCATACAAATGGAAAAAAAGCATTGTATCCAACTTTTGTGAATATTGGAGATAAAGAAACATTAAAGGGGACTGCTGATTTGTTGGTTATTAAATTAAAAGCAAAACGCAAAGCAAGCCTTAACCTAAAACCAGTAGATGGTTTATTAGTTGATAAAGCATTGAACACGGCTTCGTTTTAAGCTAATCATTGTATAGCTAATAAGCTTAGTGTATAAAGAAGAGGTTGTCTGTATAGACAGCCTCTTCTCCTATCTAGACGTTTTTAAATCAAGCGCTGAGATATAGTTATTAAGTTCCTTTTACTTTAAAGGCAAATAGATGAATTTACGGGGACTGCTTGGATTATCTTTTTAAGCTAAAATGACCTTTTGCTTCTCTGCCGTCTGCTAATTGTATTGTAAACCAATAATCAGAGGCGGGCAAAGGGGCTTTATTGTAGGTGCCGTCCCAGCCTGTACTTAAAGGGGATAATTGTTTTAAAAGTTTTCCGTAGCGATCATAAATGAAAATGGTAGCATTTTCATAGAGAGGATTGTTTAGGGTATTGAAATTCCAGTAATCATTTTGACCATCATTATTGGGAGTAAAAAATCTCGGAATATTGAGTATAGAAAAACTTTTTGTTATGCGTCCACATCCATCCTTATTCTCGATAATTAACTCATGAAAGCCGCCAGGTATATTTCGGAAAACCGGCGAATTTTGATAATCACTAAGAGTACCGTCTTCAAACTGAATCTTATACTGATAAAACTCAGGGTCGTTGACATGGACAATCACTTCATTTTGGGTGGTGAAATCAGTTATTTCAATAGAGTTGATAACGGCTAAATGAGATAATTTTACAGGAATGTCTAAGGTAGCAGAGCAGTTAGCATTGTTGGTAACAGTGACACTGTATGTTCCTTCTTCGGTTATAGTTAGAGTAGGTGTAGTAGCTCCTGTTGACCATAGATAGGTGTAATCATGGAGTTGATTGACTTGAATTCCGGTTACTAAAGTAAGTGTTGTATTGGGTTGAGTGGCACAAATCAGCTGATCAGCAGCAGAAGATAAATTGGGAATTGGGTCTACTATTAATTCAAATTGCCCAGTTCCGTAACAACCTTCATTATTTTCGGCTCTAATAAATATCGTTTTTGAAACGGTTGTGATCGTATTTTTAATTTCATTTTGTGCTAAAGCGGCATCCATGACAGTAGGATAAAAGTAAAGTTGAACGTCAGTAGGTAGAATTAAAGCCGTTTTAATGTCTTGTTTTTTTTGTTCTAAGTCAAATGCTGCTGTTCCATTAGCGGAATCACATTGATGAAGATTGGTAGCTAAAATAGCAAGGTTGGGATTGGCTTGTAAAATAACAGTTGTAAGGCTGTAACAAGAAGAATTGGGTTGTGTTACTTTGGCATAAAGAATTTCATTGGGTGTACTGTTTTGGTAAATGGGGTTTATGGACATGCTGTTATGAATATCATTCAGAGCCTCTTGTTGGCTATGATAATAAAATACTTCATAGTCGTTATTTCCTAGGGTAATGGGATCGTTGGCTAGTGTGAGGTTAAAAGTCGCGAGGCCATCTAGTGAATTGCTATCTTGAGTATCACACTGAATTAATTTATAAGGCGTTGATAGTACAGTTGGATTCTCATAGATTGTAATGGTCTTCACAATGGGATCTCTATTTTCGCCGTTAACCGTTTTGGTTAGCGTTATTTTATAGTCTCCTGCTGCGGCAAAGGTGTGGTGGGCATCGTGATCGGTAGAAGTGCTGCCATCACCAAAGTCCCATACTATACTGTCTATCGTTTCTACGGAATTAATAAAGAAATGGGTAGAATCTCCAAAACAGTTGAATTCATAATCAAAAGTATACAAGAACAAGGAGGTTATAAAAGGAGGGAGACCTAGTTTTGAAAAGCCGGTTTTTAGATCAATTTTGTCTTGCATATAGTTGCAATTAGTGCCATCAGCTTCGGGATTGCTGATGACCGATAATCGATTATTATCATCACCAGCAATGGAATAACCAGCTCTGTATATTTTTTCGTCTATAGCGAGTTGTAGGGCCCCAGCGGCATAATTAGAAGCATAAATTAATTGTTGAGAGTTGATGATATCTGGTTTTTTTAAATCGAATTGAACAAGTGAGCTACCCAAAGAGATGCCATTTGTAGGGTTGTATCTGTTGAAGGTGACATAAAGTTTTGTCGTTTTTGGTGAAAATTCAACTCCATAAGGATTGGTGTTGTTAAGAATGTTGAGTTGATTGCTTAATGAACCCGTATTAGCATCAAAATCATAAAGCCATACATTACCAGTATTCCTTATTGGTTGACCAGAGGAATTTTTCACATTGGAGTTATTAGTAGCCATATTGGCCATCGCTACTTTTTTGCCATTTGGGGAAGCTTTTAAGTAGCCAATAGCATTTAAATTATAACCTCCAAGAGGCATCATTTGTGTGGTTATTGTTTTTACTGGTGTTTGATCAACGCCGTTATTACTGATTTTAAAGCTATAAAAGGTATTCTTGAAATGAGTGATTACCCAAAAGGAAGAACCGTCACTGTGTTGCACGGCGGTAATTTTTTCTGAACACTTATATTTTACATCTTCACTGTTAGTAGGGTCATACGTAATCAATGGAATGTTCTTTTCGTTACTCACAATATCTCCTAATCCATTGTTCAATCTCATATCAACCATGGAATAGTTTAAGCCACTGTTTGGGGGATCGTCATCATTTGTCGCGTTGGTATCAGCGTTTACGGGATTTGGTTCATCTACAGTGAAAATATAGTAAATGTTGGGGTTGCTAGGCTTTGGAATGATAATGGCAGATTGTGTACTGGAAAAATGTCCTAGTAATCCAGTTCCATTTGGCATCAGTTGATGGGCTTTGTTGTATATAACAGACCCATCAGTATAAAAAAGAAGTCTGCCGTTTTTGTCCGATATAGTGGTGCAGCCTTCGTTAGTTTCTAATCTCCCATTTGTAAGAGCTATCGGGTTTCCGGAATTGAAATCTAAACCTGCTTTCTTTCCAAAATACCAAATTGCCGCTTCTTTTTGGGCAATGGAAGTTACTGTACTTAATAGTAGGGTAATGAATGCTATTAACCGGACAGATTTCATACATTTTTCATTAGACTCAAATATACGAAAATGTGTAGGAAGTAAATTAAAGATTCTCGCTTTATCTTTTGAGGCTGAAATGGCCTTTTGTTTGGTTACCATTCTCAAATACAGTAGTATACCAATAGTCGCTGGCAGGTAGCATTTTACCTAAAAAAGTTCCATCCCAGCCTATATCTGAGGGCTTAAGTTGTTTGAGGAGTTTACCATATCGATCGTAAATATAGATAAAAGCGTTTTTGTTTTGATCAGTATCTAAACCACGAACATTCCAATAATCATTGTATCCATCAGCATTAGGAGTAAAAAATTTGGGAGCACCAATAACTGCAATTGATTTACTTATTATGCCACATCCATTTTGATCATTTACATATACTTCATGAATTCCCAGTGATACATTTTCAAAAACATTTGATGTTTGAAAAGGTCCATTTGGATCATCTAGACTATACTGGTAAGTTCCAGGACCTGTAACTTCAACTGCTATTGTAGCGGTATTGGATTCATTTACATTCTCAACTGTAATCTGATTTATTTTCGCCAGATTTGATGTAGAAACTTTTATTTCTCTGGTTTTTGAACAGCCAGAAAGAGAAGTAACTTCAACGGAATAGATTCCTTCAGTATTTACCTCTAAAGAAGATTGTGTTTGATCGGCTAAGATTCCGCCATCTTTTTTCCAAACATATGTATAGTCGGTAGTAGGTGTATTGTCTTTAATCCCAGCATCAAGTGTTACAAAAAAAGAAGATAAATTAGAGCAAACCAATTGATCATCATTATGATGAGCGTTCGAATCAATATTAGGCACCTCTTTTACCTTCAAGGTAAGATTTTCACCAAGTCCATAACATGAATTATCGAGAATGTTTTCTATTCGAACCCATATTTTTTGTTGATTTGGAAAGGCTGTATTTCTATAATTTGTGGTATTTGTGATGGGATTGATTTCTGATAGAGCGTCACCTTCTGTCTGGTAATAAGCAATTGAATATAAAGAACTAGGTGCAGGAAGAAGTGCTTTTAAGTCATCAGAGACACTACTAAAGTCAAATGTAGCGATTCCATCTTGATCATCATTTGTATTATCTAGATCATCATCACAAATGGACAGAGTGGGATTAAAAGTAGAGGGGATTGTGGTTGCGGATACCATTAGTTTTAATTCACCAATCGAAAAAAAACTGCTTGCGTTTTCGATTCTCACCCAAACGGATCCAGTAGTACTTCTGTAGGCAATTGGATCGTTAATTAAAAATACTATGTCTTTTGCAGTCGCGGCTGCTTCAGTAGTATAATACGTAAAAAGTTCGTTGCTATGGTTTGTTGAAAAGGAACTATTTCTCTCTGTTAAATTAAAAGTAGATATTCCACCAGCGCTATCATCACATTGAATCAAACTTTGAGGAGAGGTTATTGGCGATGCCTGAATAGTCAAAGAGGCTTCATGGGAGGTTAATCCACAAAGATTGCCAATTTTACTAAGGACTACGCGATATTTATAATTTTGCATGCTTAGCCTTAGATTCTTGACCGCTAAAGAACTTGTTGTGCTACCGGTATAGTCTGAACCATCAGCAATATTAGTCCAAATAATGCCATCGGTAGAGAATTGCCATTGATATCCATTTATAGGGTTTGTAGTAATTGTAAATACAGTACTTTGTCCTTCGTAGGCAGATTGATTGATCGGTTGGCTTGCGATTTGTATTTTTCCAGAAATTAGGTAAGCGCTGTTTGGTGTCACGTATCCATCAATGGCACTAGTGACAATGCCACTGAGGTCTGATGTCAAAGGTGTGTTTCCAAGTAAACCATCATTGTTATGGTCTGTAAATCCTGCATCAGTAACGTCATTACAAGAGTCTCCATCACTATCGAGGTCAATATAGTTTGCCATACCATCTGCATCAGTATCGGCTATAGTGTAGTTGAGGATACCACTATCAGGAAATGTCTCTAAACTATCAAGTAAGCCATTTCTACCAAAAGCGGCTGGGGAACCATCAATAACTCCATCATGGTTCGCATCGATTGCATTATTTCCCGATTCAACAAGGTCGTAAATACCATCATTATCACTGTCCGAATCTACTCTATCAATAACATAGTAGTCATAGGGGTGGGTGCCGTCGGTATTTATGCCCGCTTCAATGGGCATGAAAGCATCATCTAATCCGTTTTTATCGACATCAATACCAGAATAGGTTCTAATGTCCTGTCCTCGCATTTCAATTTGGTCTGGAATTCCGTCATTATCACTATCCAAATCTTCAAGATCAGGTATTCCATCAGAGTCTACATCAAAAAGCAAAGGTATTGTAAATACAAAAGTAGCTTTGTTAGCTTCCGTATCAGATAAATTACGATGTGTGTATGAAATAAAATCAGTGTAATAACTAGAAATACTAAAGGGCGTACCAGGACGTAACCCCGCAGGACTAGAGGGGTTATTGACACGAAATCGAATTTCAAAAGAGGAGAATTCTTTTACGTCACTTTCATACATTCCATCGTAGTTAGTGTCAATCAATAAGGCATTGTTAGGGTTTAGAATGGTTAAGGTTTTATCTTCAGGAACACGAACTGTAAAATCCCCCCTAGAGTTTATATACTCTGAGGGATCTGCTATTTGTTGATCTCCTGGGGATTCAGGAGGTAAGTAAGCTAGTATAACATGTGTTGGAGAATTCAAATGAAGGTCGTAGGTTACGAATTTTGATCTTCCTGCGGCTAGAGAAGAAACAAAGCCAAAAAGGGGTTTTGGAATTATGGCACCACTCCCATTTGTAATATCTGTATATTCGGATCCATTTGATATAACGGTGTGTTTTGCAAGCGTATACATACCCTCAAAAGAATTAATTATCCCATCATTGTCTAAATCTCGATCAACGTTATTGTTTATTCCATCATGATCAGTGTCTAGAGGACAGATGCTTACAGGGATATCAGCTGAACGCTCTACTGCTGCCGAAGGAGATCGTAAGGCAGTGACATAATAATAACCAGCCTGTGTTGGCGTGTAGTTGTCTGCTGTTGCAGACGGAATTAGAACATTGTTAAAATACCATTGATAAGAACTAAGTCCAGAAGGATTCGCTACGCTTAGGATCGTATTTGGAATGCAAGAGGCTTGAGCGTTGTTTATTTTTCCAAAAGTGATCTGTATAGTGGGAGCTGCTTCCGTACTTGTGGCTACTTTTTTTGAATAGTTTGAGGATTTTGCCTGAGCAAAACTAGTAATAAAAATTAAAAAGATGAGAAGTAAAGTAGTTTTATTCATACATTAAAAGTACTAAAATAATTTTATCTTTTTAAACTAAAATGACCTTTAATGGTTTGTCCTGAAGTAAGATCCATATTAAACCAATAGTCGTCAGCGGGCAATTGCTGTCCGTTGAATTGTCCATTCCAGCCTGAGCTGTTTTTACTCATTTGTTTTAATAATTTTCCGTATCGATCAAAAATAGAAACGTTATAATCTGGAAGCTGATCAAAGTCTTTAACGGCCCATAAATCATTAAATCCATCGCCGTTTGGCGTGAAAAATCTAGGATAATCTAAGACATACAATAAAAAGGCGTTGGATAAGCCACAACCGTTTTTATCTTTTGCTATCGCGTAATAGATACCTGGGTTTACTCTTGTAAATAGGGGCTCGTCTTGAAATATGATGCCATCTAGTGAAAATTCATAGTCACCAACTCCTGTATATTCTATTACAACCGTATTGTCAATTCCAGAGAAATCTTTAATAACAGCGTTATTAATTGTTGCTGGTTCCGACGGAATTATTTTGATTTTTTTTGTTTTTTCACAACCATTCACATCTGCAACGGTTACCGTATAATCACCAGGAATAGTAGTTATAATAGCATTGGTGGTCTCTCCTGTACTCCATAAATAACTAGCAAAACCTGTAGCAACACTTAATGTAGCTTGGTCACCCTTGCATAACATTTGAGATTGATCTCCAAAATTAGCTGGGTCAAAAGTATTCACCACTAAGGTAATGGGCGTAATGTCATAACAATCTGCTCCGTTGATAATTCGGGCATAGATGGTCTGAATGGGAGCGTTGGTATTTTTAAATAGGTTAGGCAATACATTCGTTTCTGTTAATGCATCGGTTGAGGTTAGATAATATTGTACTGTTAGCCCGTTTGGCAAGCCTGAAAGAACTTGCGGACTGACTTCGGCAGCTAGATCAAATTGATAAAAACCATCTTGATTATCATCTCCATCGCAAGTGTTAATTGGGGCTTGAGTGGCAATAGCCGCATTGGAAACCTTTAATGTTACTTCAGCAATCTTAGCACAACCGTATTGGTTTTCAAGCCTGGCATAAACAATTTGATCAGAATTTTGAGCGCTAGGCTGATTGGTGTAGTGTTCCGGATTTGTAATAGGGTTTGTTTTACTTTGGGCATCGGTTAGTGATTCATAATAGCCTTTGTTTAGGATGTCTGAAACATCGTTTTTTACAATTTGATCCACTTTAGATAAATTAAAAACAGAAATGCCGTCACCATTATCATCACATTGTGATAATAATGTATTAGTGGAAAGGATTTTGGGGGCATATTCAATTTTAATTTCACCTGTAGCCACACAAGTTGTACCATTGGCAATGGCTTCTACTTTATAGTTTCCACTGGCAGTAACTTCATAAGTTGAAGTTGATTGAAGAGGACTAACATCAACATAGTTATTAGAAGCATCTTGCTTGAACCATTTGAAGGTGTATTGGGTATTATCAAGATGGCTATCCAAAATTACAGTTTCATCAAAACAAGCTGGATTATTGTTGGCAATGGTTTTATCATTTCCTAAATTGATATTAGAAACAAAACTTCCGCCTTCTATAAAAACCGCAGAATTAAATTTCCCCGTGGAATCATCTGCAATTACTAACTTTAGATGATAGGTTTTGCCAGGAATTACATCCGTGTGAGCATTCATCACTACGGTTTGTCCGGCATAATTTATGGGACTTGCAATCGTATTGTAGCCATTAAAATAACTTTGATTGGTAGCAGGACAACTTACAGTTATGGTTTGTCCATTTTCGGTTACCGTAATAGGATCGATTTTCGGATGTACCGTAGTGGATGCTACCGCTGTTGTGGTATTGGGGATAATGGCTAAATTTTTATAGTTATCAGAAGATCCTGCTACTTTTATTAAAAAAGCAAATCCATCGGAATATTGGCAAGGAAAGTAGGTTTGATACTCGTTAGATGCAAAAATGTAATTGAAACTAATGGAGTTGGTTAAGGCAGTAAATTCAAATTCCAAAAAGGTTGCTTGTCTGCTTACTGAATTACCCAGTGCCTGATTTAAATCAGAGTCACCTAGCCAACCGTTAATTTGTGCTCCGTCAGATGTTGATGGGTTGAATGGACCTTGCGCTTTTACACTTGGTGAAGTGCTTAAAACGATTCCCGTGGCAAAAGGGAATCCGCTATTTCCGGCATCAAAAGTACCGTAACTATTTCCACCGCTTGGATTACCAGTAGCACTTACCGTTCCTACATTAATACAAGAGCTATTGATTAAAGTGTTGTTCACTAAATCTTGTGCTGTTTTCGTATCGTTAACAATAATATTTTGTGCTGCTATCTTTGTAGATAGGCAGCACAGTACTAACGCGAATAAAAAACATTTTAAACCATTCATAGTATAACAAATATACTATAAATCTCTTTTTTGTAATAATTTATATGAGAAGTATATAAATAAATAAGTCCAAACTAAAACAATCAAAATCGAAAGATAGTGAACGCCGTAATCTTTCACATTTTGAACGCCCATTTGGTTACCAATGCTTTTGATTACCGATAGCCTAGAAAAGGGCTCGATGATTAAATTGGACATGGCTTCAAGAGGTAAAAATTGTGTAATGTAGTTACCCGTATTGCTATCAGGGAAAACTTTAAAAACTAAAAGCCCTTTTATAATTCCTTCGATGATGCTCCAAACCAATAGAAAACCTAAGGCAAAAGCGGATCTTTTTACTAGTATGCCTAAAAACAAACAGAAAGAAAAGAACCCAGTCAATTTTATAAAAAAGGCTAAGAGATAATCAAGATCAGAAAAAATAACATCAAATTCAGTATAGGAAGAAAAGCATAATCCTAAGATCAAACTCATTACAAAAACAAAAATAGTAGAGCATACCGCAAAAAGTACCACGGTTAAGAATTTGGATAAGATGAATTCTTTTTTGCTTAAACCATCAATTAAATTTTGCTTTAACGTACCATAACTATATTCATTTGCCATCATCGATACAATAACAATGGCTAAGAAAAATTTAAGAATAGCGGCAACGTAGGTATTAAAATGCCAGATATATGGAAAATTAAAAATGCCCATTTCAGCCAAATGAAATTTAAAAACACCAAGATCAAATTTGATTGAAGCGATTAGTGCAATGAAAGAAAGTAAAATAAAATAGGTTAGAGTAAGAACGCGGCTGGCTTTGTTTTTCCAGATTTTTTGCAATTCTATAGAGAGAAGTCTTTTCATGGTTTAGTTGTTTTTGGTTAATTCTAAAAATTGTGCTTCTAAACTATTTTTGCGTTTTACTAAATGACTTAGCGCAATATTTTTAGAAAATAAAAACTGATTTAGTGCTGAAGCGGATAAATCTGATTTTAAATAAACTAGAAGTTTTCCTTCTTCTTCTCTAATGTGATCCACTGCTGAATGGGTGTCTAAAGCGTTTTTTAAGATGATGTTATCATCTGCCATGAGCTCAAAAAAGCCTTCGTTAGCCGACATTCCATCAACGGAACCTGAATATAAGATTTCACCTTTGCGTAAAACGATCACATGGGAACACACTTTCTCTACTTCATCTAATAAATGCGAAGCCAATAAAATAGTCGTTCCTTGTGAAGCGATCTTTTTGATGATGTCACGAATTTGGTGAATTCCCTGAGGATCTAAACCATTGGTTGGTTCATCTAAAATTAAAATTTCAGGGTCATTTAAAAGTGCTGAAGCAATGGCCAGACGTTGTTTCATACCTAAGGAAAAGGTACTGAATTTACTGTCCTTTCTTTCCATTAAACCTACAAGATTTAGTTTCTCATCGATTTTGGAATAATTGATGCTTTTTATTTTACAAACTAATTTTAGATTTTCCTCGGCAGTCATATAAGGATAGAAATTGGGTCTTTCTATAATCGCGCCTACTTTTTTTAAGGCTTCGTGCGTTTGCATTTTTCCGCCGAACCAGCTGTACGAACCGGTTGTTGTGTTGACCACGTTTAAGACAATTCCCAAAGTAGTCGATTTTCCGCTTCCGTTTGGCCCTAGAATGCCATAAACGCGTCCTTTTTGTATTTCAAAAGATACATTTTTTAAGGCCTGAATGCGGCCGTATCTTTTGTGAAGATTCTCAATTGTTAGTATGGTTTCCAAAATAGTTTTCGGTTTTAGTTTTTAGTAAGACGTTTCAACAGAAATTTTGTTACTGCCAAATGTTATTTAATGTAAATTTGCATTAAAGATATTGAAAATGAGCGAGCCATTAATGCTATATAAAAAACCTTCTTACCCTTTAACACAACCTCTTTTAAGTTATTTGGAGCGATTCGAACGAATTTCAAAGGTGTCAGTGTTTTATGATGATTTACTGCGCTTTTCAGGCTCAATAAATGTCTACGATAAGAATGAAAATGATACGTTGTGGATTCGGGTTTATTATAATGAATTTGAAAGAAAAGAGATCGATTTGAATCTGAAAAGAATTTACTCGCTATTGCACTCTGATGGAAATAGTGATATCATTCAGTTCTTAAATGTCGATGCGATAGATTATTGTACGTTTGGAAATTCGAAACCTTTCAGAATAAAAGTTCGAAATATTCTCAATGATAACTATGTTCATTTTTATATCAAAAAAGCGGATGCTTCAAGAATTTACGGACTAGAACTCGAGGACATACTTTCACCAGACAAGATCAATTTTTTAGTGTATAAGGACACTTTAATCGAGGAACATATTATCGGGATTCCGGGTGATGTTTTTATGGATACTTTACTGAAGAATTGTACCGAAACAGAAAAATCGCAAATCGCAAAAGAGTTTGTGAAATTTAATGAACGTTGTATGATCAGGCTTTTAGGGGATATGCGCGCGTATAATTATGTAATTGTTCCTATTCACGATTTTGATCAGGTGGTCTATAAAATTCGTCCTATTGACTTTGATCAACAATGTTACGAAGGGAATTTTAAGGTCTATCGTCCGCAGTTTTTTAAAGAGAATTACCCGATGATTCAGTTGATCAAAGAAAAATTAGAGGAGCGGTCCATTATTCAATACAAAGATGAAGAACGGGCTATTTTGGCAAAACGTATTCATTCTGCGGATGCTAGAATTAAAAAATTACTGAATATTATGTGTCATGATACCATTTCGACAGAAGAACATTTGACTCAGCTAAAAATGGAATTGTATCGCTATACCAATGATATGAAATTTAAAAATGCTAAGTCAATGGGACATGTGATGTATGCCGCTTTTGAGTTTATCACACGTAACTTTAAAAACACTAACTTAGTTTAAATATTTTTTGTCCTCTTTTTTATCGTTTTCCATTAAAGAATGCGACTGATCTGAGACGAATTCATTAAAATACACACTTATGAAAAAGTTTTTTCTATTTGGAATATCTATTGTTTTGTTGGCTTGTCAAGAACAATCAAACAGTGATTTTAATACGCTTTATCCGTTACCTAAAAAATTAAAGGAAGTGTCGGGGATAACCTATTTTCCAGAAACCAATTTGATTTATGCCTTAGAGGATAGTGGTAACAAAAACGAAATTTACGTCGTAAATGCAACAGGTCAATTGGAGAAAACCATTGTGGTGTCCAATGCGACAAATGTAGATTGGGAAGATATTACCAAAGATAAAATGGGGAATATCTATGTAGGAGATTTTGGTAACAACGATAACGCACGCCAGGATTTGTGTATTTATAAAGTAAATAAATCGCAACTCGATAAAGAGGTGGCTGAGTCTGAATATAAGGTCTCATTTTCATATCCGGAGCAAACTGAATTTCCTCCAAAGAAAAGCGAATTACTATATGATGTGGAGGGCTTTTTTGAATACCAAAATTTCTTTTATCTTTTTACAAAAAACAGAAGTAAAGGTTTTGATGGAACGGCTTTCATTTATAAGATTGCAAACGCACCAGGTACGCAAAAAGCAATTAAGATAGGGGAGTTTAAAACCTGTAATAATTACAATCATTGTGTTTTGACAAGTGCGACAATCAGCCCTGATGGAAAAAAAGTAGCTTTATTGAGTCATGATAAAATTCTGTTGTTTAAAGATTTTAAAGGAGACTTATTTCAAAAAGGGACTCATTCAGAAATCGAACTAGGTCATTTTTCACAAAAGGAGGCTGTAGTTTTTAAAGACGACAATACCTTGCTTATCGCTGATGAAAAGACCAAGAAAATTGGTGGGAACGTTTATGAGTTTAAGTTGAAATAATGTTTTTATTTAATAAGATTTTTATTAGTTTTGAATTCGCCTTCATTTAACATTTTGAAGGATTCTAATTATGAAAAATTTTATTTTCGTCGGTGCGTTTGTTTTCCTGTTTCAAATTTCTTTTGCTCAAAAAGGCAAACTAATTAATAAAGAGGCGATTCATTTTAATTTAAAAAGTAAGACTGATCCAATTGATTTTATCGTAATTGATACCGTTTTAAATACTAAAAAGCCAATCTTTTTATTTTGTCAAGGTTCTTTGCCTTTACCTCTTTTTGTTCAACCAGAGAAGGAGCCTATGTGGATGATAGGAGGAGGAGTGACTAATTTTGACGTCCAAGAAATTAAGAAATACTATCATTTGGTGGTGATTTCAATGCCTAATACTCCTGTAATTGTTAAGGAGGAAAACTTGAATAAATCCTATTGTTATATTCCCGATCCTAATAAGCCAGAAGAGTTTGATCGTCAATATATATCGGCTGATTATTTAGAAAATTATCAAAAAAGGGCTAATGTGGTATTGAAATTTTTGAGAAAGCAAGCTTGGGTGGATCATTCAAAATTAATTATTGCGGGGCATTCACAAGGTTCAAAGGTTGCGACTGCCATAGCTGCTAGCAATAAAAATGTAACGCGATTAGGTTTGTTTGGAGCCAATCCATTTGGACGAATTGATCAAGTGATTAGGGATTATAGAAAAGCTGCAGAAAGTAAGGAAATTACGTGGGTGGAAGCGGATCAAAAAATAGATGAAGAGTATGAAATGTTTCGTGAAGCACATAATGGAGATTCTCTAAAAGCAAAACCTTACTTGTTAGCGTGGAAATCATTTTCAAAACCACTGCTAAATGATTGGTTGAAAATAGAGATTCCAACTTATCTAGGTTATGGGACAAATGATATCGCGGCAGATTTATGTGATATGGTTCCTTTGTTTTATATTCAAAATGGCAAAAAGAATTTAACATATAAGAGGTACTTAAATTTAAACCATAACTTTTTTGAAGTAGATCAAAAGGGAGCGCCTAATTATGAACTAGGGCATTGGTCAGCAGTCATGAGTACGTTTGTACAATGGACATTAAATTGATTTTTTATCAATTAATGCGCAGTATGAATTGGTGTAGAAATTGAACAAAGGCTCTGAAATTAAAATCTCAGAGCCTTTATTTTTTTAAAAACTATACGCTATTCCAAAAGCTACTCGGCCAACCTCTTTAGGTGCTTTGAAGTAAGAAACTCTTGCTGTTAAAACATTAATGGCATTGATCCAAAGTCCTCCACCGTAGTCTTGATGCCATTTTTCAGAGTTTTCTTGGTCAAGCCACACTCTACCATAATCGTAGCCGCCTAAAATTCCATAGGTAAGCGGAACAATGGTGCGGTTGATTTTTCCGATACTTAAACGCAAATCAGTACTTTGAGAAAAGTAAGAGTTTCCTAGAAAACGTTCGTTTCTATATCCACGTAAATTGGAATCTCCACCCAAAGTAGCGCCTTGATAAAATTCATAATTATTATTGAAAATGCTTTTGGCTTTCACTATAGTGGCTAAAACTAATTTTCCGTTCTTATCTATTTTATGTGCAAAACCTAATGAACTTTCTAAAGTTGGAAAGTTTTGTTTACTGTCGTCCAAATTGGTCAACCAAGTTGCAGCAAGCATAAAACTCATTCCTAAAGTCGGTTTTGAAACGAAATCGGAATTTTTAAAGCTGTATTTAATTTTGGCTCCCCCATATAGTTGACTTTCAAAAATAGCTGGGTTAATGATATTAGGGATGTTAATATATCTGTTGTCTGTATTTTCTACTTTCAGTTGTTCAAATATAGGCTGAACACTAAATTCGCTTCCATAACGACCTACATGTCTTATGGCAGGCGCAATTTTGAATTTCTGAATGCGAACTCGATTATAATCCATTCCAAAGGCTTCGTCGTTATTCTGAGTTTCGTTCCCGTAACCAAAATAATTCATAGCAAAATTAGGAGTGGTGTACTGTGCTTCTAGATCCAATACCCATTTCCCTAGTAGAGCAGGGAAATGTCCGGTATAGTTAAATTCGGAACCTCCAGTGGCGAAATAGTAAAAAGCATTCAGGATATGTTTTTGTGTATAGGGACTTTGTTTGAAATTGTTCACCGTATAATTTACGTTGATACCTAGCTTAATGCCATCGTCGGGATTGTAACCAACATTAGGTAGGCCAGAAACTACATTGTATTTTGGTTTTTCATGATTGTATAGATTGACATCGTAATCATCCGTTAGATTTGTATGGGCTTTTTTGTCAAGCTTATAGGTGTTTTCTTTGGATTTAAAATCGTAGATGTACACTTTTTTTCCATTTTCGATGGCATAGGTGTCGTTATTTTGTCCTCCTATTAAACGAATTTTTATCTTAGATTTTTGTTGGCCAATTACTTGGAAAACATCATCATCATCTAGGCCATAGATCCAAAGATTTTTAGTTTTGTCATCGTTTAATTTTTTGCTGTAGATCAATTCTTCACCGTCTTTTTTGAGTCGGTATACTTGAAGTTCGATGCTTTTTCTGGCGTTGTGATGAATAACAAATTTGTCTTTTTTATCTGTTCCCGCAATCATAACGGTTCGGCTCAAGACATCGGAATAAGTTGCAGCGTATTTTTGAAGCTCTTTTTTTCTGTTTTTTAATTTATGTTTGATGTCTTCAATGGTTTCGTCCTGTACCTCTTTTGGTAAATTGTTGAAAGCCTTATCAATATCGGCATCAGATAAATGGTCCTGAATGAATTTGGCTTGAGCGATCCAATCCTGTTTTTGAGAAGTTCGCAGAAAAGCCAAATCTAAAGGATAAGGTTCTCTGTTAAGCCATTTTACATTGTCAATTTCATTTTTAAAAGTTCGCATATGACGAAGTGCGGGGATATTCATTAACAGCGAAAGTAAGGTGCCATCATATTTAGAAAAGGCTTGATCACGATCACGTGGAATAGCTTTGTAAATAATTTTATCTCCAACTTTATATTCGCCCCAACGCCATTGATCGTCATGTCTGTCCCAATCACCAATAAGCATGTCAAACAAGCGGGCTTTTATGTATTCTTTTTCATCAACGGAGTATTTTTCGTCCTTATGCAGGTTCTTCATCATATCATCGGTACTGATGATATCGCTAGGGTGACCAAAGCTCTTTGCATCGATCTGATTGTCGGCTGGTCTTTCTTCAACCATATACAATTCATTTCCAAAATGGGAGTTGAATTCTTCTAATGCATTCTGTTTTGGGATGTAATACAAAACGGGATTGCTATGCGCTAGACCAAGTTTATCAGCCATATTACCTACAGCAAATGGAGTGTAGGGATGTGAAGTGGTGTAAAAATCAAGTAAAAAATTCTCTGCGTACGTGTCTTCAAAATCATTGACAATATATTGATCTTTAAAGGCAACGGCTTGTAAAAACTGTGTGGCACTTTTTTTCAGTGCGCGCATCACATATTCTCTTCCTTTAGGATCGGACAAACGTAAAGAAATAGATTGATGTCCACCCCCTTTTCGCATCGGTGTCAAACCGCCCATAAGGGTATCTAAGGTGGCTGTTCTAGCAGCAATAGGTAAACTATAATATTTTCTATAATGGTTTCCGAATAGGAATTTATGTACCCTGCTTTTTTTAGTCATTTCTGCAGAGTAGATCGAAGAAGTCACGGTTGCTGGAAACTTAGTTGCCGTAGTAGCCTCCCAATTAAAGGTTTCAGCTTTTATAATTTCTTGTTCAAAAAGTAATTTTTCTTGTTGGTTTTCATGGCCAAAAAAAGCCACTTTAGCATTGCCGCTTTTGTATAAAGTCAGCTTGGCATAACCATTTCCACCATAGGAGAAATCGGTTGGATTGATCGCTCTTGCTGCTTCTGATTTGGAACCAGCTCCACTAATGATTTGCTTGATGTTTTCTTTGTTAATATACTGTAAATTATGATCATGTCCAGAAACGACGATTATATTTTTTTGACTTTGCAAGAGTGTTTTGATTCTCTTGGTGTACAGGGTATACTGCTTGTTTTGAATATCTTGTGGGCTTACTCCTGATGTTTTTCGCAATAAATTAATTAAAGAGCCTATTACAGGAAGTGGGATTTTTTGCTCTAATGGAAATAGTTGTTTTTCCAAAGAGTATTGTCCTCCGTGGGAACCATTACTCATTAGAGGGTGATGTAATGCAAGAATGACTGTTTTTTCTTGATTTTTATTTAAAAGGCTTTCTAATTCATCAAAAAAGGCGTTTCTAGTTTTGATATCACAATTGTCATTTATGGTAGGATGTTTGTCCCAGTCTTCTAAAAACCATTCGCTGTCCACCGTGATTAACGTTATAGTACTATCAATTTTTACCGCTTCAATAGGACAACTTTTGCGAGGTAGAAAAGCTTTTTTATCGTTAAGGTAATTGGAAACAAAATTAGCTTGAAGTTCTAGCCCTTTTATGCCATTATACCAATCGTGGTTTCCAGCAATAAAAATGGTTTTTCCCTTAAAACCTTCGGTTAATTTTAGTTGGTTTTTAAGCTTTGTTTCGGCTAAATCTTTGTCCGAAGCTAGCGTACTGGTAGGGAAGCCTTTGGGGTATATGTTGTCACCTAAAAAGAGTAAGGTGGCTTTTTTTGTTGATTTTTTTAAATGTTGATGCAATTCTGCTAGGGTTTGTTGTGCTTGTGCTTGGTCTGCATTTCCGGCATCACCGACCAGAAAAAAGGTGTGGGCAATATTTGTGGTATCTATAGAGTTTGCATTATTGATGCCTCGTACATTTCTTCCATATTGCGCTTGATGCGTAGCGCAGGAGTTGGCTAAAAACAACAGTGTAATGACTAAGAAAAAGTTTTTAATCTTAGTAATAAAATGATTATCCAAAAACAATTTCATATTTTAGTAGTATAAAAATATTCTAAATGAATTTAATAGCACAATCCGAAGATTTCGTATCTAATTTACTCAAAGATAAACTTTCTAATTTATATTCATACCATAATTTCAGCCATACTTTAACAGTTGTGAATGCTGTTACTGAGCTGTGCAGTGAGGAAAAAGTGGAAGGAGACGACAAAGAGATACTTTTAGTTGCGGCTTGGTTTCATGATGCGGGCTATGTTGAAGGCTATGAGGAGCATGAAAAGGAAAGTGTGAAAATTGTGACTCGTTTTTTGAAAGAGAAAGGGAAATCGGATGAATTTATAGCTAAAGTTTCCAGTTTAATTTTAGCGACTCAGAAGGAATATGTGCCTCAAACACATTTAGAGAAAATCATAAAAGATGCCGATTATGCTCATATTATGGGAGCTGAGTATGCTACTACTTGTGAGTTATTGCGCTTTGAATTGAAAAATACTTGGAAAATTGATTTCTCTAATTTGGAATGGGCGAAAGAGAATTTGAATTTTTTATTGAACAAACATCGATTTTATACTGATTTTGCGCAAAAAAACTGGCAGCCATTAAAAGAGAAAAATTTAGTTCGTGTCCAGAAGAAAATCAATAAACTGGAAATGAAAGAAATGGAAGCCGCAGAGGAAACTAATAGAAAGAAAGAGAAGATGGAAAAACCAGATCGAGGAATTGATACGCTGTTTCGTGTAACTTTAGGAAATCACACCCGTCTAAGTGGGATTGCCGATAGTAAAGCCAATATTTTATTATCCGTTAATGCCATTATTATTTCCATTGCGCTTTCGTCTATAATTCCAAAATTAGACAGTCCTAAAAATGCGCATTTAGTTATTCCGACTTTTATTATGTTGATTTCTAGTGTGACCACAATCGTTTTTGCGATTTTATCTACTCGCCCTAAAGTAACAAGTGGTGTATTTACGCGAGAAGATATCGAAGCAAAAAAAATAAATCTATTGTTTTTCGGTAATTTTTACAAAATGCCACTAGAAGAATACGACTGGGCCATGAACGAAATGATGAAAGACAAGGATTATTTGTATTCCACCTTGATTAAAGATTTGTATTATCTAGGACTGGTCTTGCAACGTAAATATAATTTATTGCGAATTGCTTACAATTTCTTTATGATCGGAATCATTGTTACGGTAATGGCTTTTATTATTGCATTCAAATCAATTTAGAGGTATAACATCTTATTTCAATTCGTCTAAGAGATCTTGATAGGTGATTTTTTGCACTGTAGGATTAGGCATGTTATTGACTACTTTTACACGAATGGCTCTTAGACCAGAGACTCCTTGAAGATCTTCTACTTCAAATTGTTCTATGGCTGGTTCTAATACTTTTTGATGTTGTAAGTACTTAATGTACTTTAAATACTCGGCTTCTTCACTATTCTGGGAATAGACTATCGTGATTTTTTCTTTTTCAGTAATTCGATCTTTCGTGCCTTTAATGTTCGATTTGTCAATGCGTTTTTTTACGACTTCGTAACGGGCATTGTAGGTGCCATCTACATCAAAGCGTTTTTCATCCATTCTAAAACGAATGGATAGTGGTGCGCTAAAGACCAAAATCAATGAGGTGACATCCAGTTCATAAGGTAAAGAGGCTTTTAGCTGGTGATGTTCCAATTCCATTTCGCATAAAGTCAGCAGTTGCCACAAACGCAAGTTGTGCAAATACATAATATCAAAAGGCTTGGCAGGCGAAATAGATTGGCCTATATATAAATTATGCTCAACCCCGTCCGTTTTGAAACGTTCGTAATAGTGCGGATATATTTGTTGAGCTTCGACTTGTTTTTTATCTAAAATGGACGCCAAGCGTTTATTGATAATGGACATGGCATTGTCGAATTTTTTCCTTTCTTGATAAAACAATCCCGATTTTGGATCTAAACTATCGAAATAGCGTTGTTCTAATATTTCGTTTTTAGCCGTTTCTCTGGTGTTCTTTAAGATAGGATGAATTTCTTCTTCGATGTAGCGTTGTATTTGTTGTTCTGTATCCGCTTTTAAGGGAGAATCCAATTCAGTTCTAAGTGACTCTAATTCAAATTTTCGTTGTTCCATAAGGACCAAATTCGAATTGGGTTTTTGATTGGCTAATAAGGCTAAAAGGGTATCGAGTTGATTTTGTAAATCTTTTTTCACGGTTTCATTTCGATGTTCTGAAGAACCTTTAATGTCGATCTGTCCGTACAATGGAAATACATTTTTAAAGACAATTTCTTTAAAAATATAATCTTTGGTATGGTTGGTATTTTGAAAATAGTTGAGCGATTCTTTTTTGAATTTCCAATAAACACTTGGGTGAATAGTGGTGTATTCACGTTGAATAATGGCTTCAACCTGGTGCTGCATATCGGTATTGTAACGGTCAATGGTGTCGACGAGGTAGGGTAAAACCAATTCGAGTTTGGTGGCATTAACGGTATTTAAGTCTCTTGGGTTTTCGGATACTAATTCAACAACGCCAAGTAAAGTACCATCCTTGGTAACAGGGGCAAAAACACAACTTTGAATGTTTTGTTTTAATAAATGTTCACCGAGGTTTTTATTCGATGATTCGGCAATGAATTTTTTGACATTTGAAATAATAAAAGGCTCATTTTTATCTAATAGGTTTTCAAAAGAACAACCAAAAAAAGCATTTCTACAATCGAGTTCCTCTTCTTTTGTAAGTAAAAAACTCTGAAGTTGGTTGTCGTATTTGATGGGTCTTATGAATTTTTGTTCTTCAGGATTATAGATGATGAAACCGACTTTTAAAGTTGGGATTTTGAATATGGATCTAAAAATATTTTCAATAATCTCATCCGCTGTCACGCTTTTGGTATCGGGTTTTAATAAATTCGTTTTTAAAGTCGAAATGGCGCTTTCGGTAGTAGCGTCAAATAATGAAATAATACCAAAACCTTTTAAGATCCAACTTCCTACAGGAAATTTCGCTTTCCACAAGGTTATATCTCCGTAGTTGTCTAGGAGTAAATCAATGTCTTCTGGACTTAAGTGGATCGCGTTTTCTGTTGGGATAATTTCCATGAAATCGGCATTGTATAAAATGCGATAATGTTTTTCAACACCATTTTCATCGGGTATATCGTAAAAAAAAGGTTTATTAAAATCGATTTGCTGTTTGTAATGTGTGTTCAAGATCAGACAGCAATTGTTGATATAGAATTGATGATCATCAAAATCACGAATTTCCATATCAAATTGTGAGCCGGCATTGTTTAAAATCTTTTTGAATCTTTCTGTATAGTTGAAAGACAGATTCTGAAAAGGAATCGTAACGGCTTTTATTTCGTTATGGGTTAAAGCAGTTGGGAAAAGATCAGCCAATAGATTTCGGATCAAAGCTTCATTGTCTTGGATCATTGAAAAATCGAGAATTCCTGTTCGGAATTCTGGCAAGGGCTTGATTTTTTCCAGAATGGCTTTTGCATAGTTGGCTCTGTAATCTACATCAGATAAGGCAATTTCTTCAAAAGAATCGATTAGTTTATGAAAGGAGATTATAGTTTGGAAAGGACTATCGTTATGCAAAAGAGTATCCATTTGACTTTGGTTTAGAATACAAAATTAAGCATAAATTAAGCATCTTGATCATTTTTTTTGTCTCTTTCGTTCATTGTAACTTGGATTTCTATTCAGTGGAAATAAAAGGTTTAAGCAAATGATTTTGGGGTACTATAAATGAAAAAAAAAACGGCAAGTACATCTCTGTAGTTGCCGTTTTTTGCTTTAAGTAAGTAATAGAAAATGAATTGTTCCTAGCTTTTCTCTTCTTTGTTGAAGTACACTAAGTAATAATACATTTGTTTTTCTTCATCCCAACCTTTTTCAACGAATTTCTCAGCGCTTTCTGGGTTGATGAAATCCATTTTAATTTGGATATGAGTATCCAAGTTAATAACGTTCTTTATCGATTTTCTAGCATCAGAAACTGCTGCGTTGGCAATCGGGAATGAGGTGATATCTTCGATACTGTATTTTTCTCCTTTATCTACTTTATAGTTTTTAAATTCAGGAATCAAATCTGGGTTGTCTAGTACTTCATTTAAGAAATTGGTTTCTTCGAACTGATCATTTTTTGCGAAATAATTCACTGATCGGTTCATAAACATTACTTCTTCTTTTTTATCTTCTGCCGGTAAAACCACATCTTTAGCAAAACCTTGACAGAATTTCAGGTATTTTTTTGTGATGAAATTTTCATCTTCAAAGGCATCAACAGATAAAAAGTGTTCTAACCAATAACGAGCATCATAACGGTTGCTGTCTACGGTTAGGATTTTGTATCCTTCTTCTTTTTTATAATTAAAGATCAAACAACCTTTATCTAATTTGCTCAGGTTGATTCCTTGTTGCAAGATCATTTCTAGATTGCTGTCTTTTTCTTCAAATTGTAAAAAGTCTGCTTGTAATTCACTTTTGAAAATACCAATGGCATCCACAACATTGTTGTCAATACTTAAGTTGGTTAAATACGTTACATAAACCTCTCCATTTTTAATGTGGGGATGATTCGATTGCTCGAATAAATGTGTCGTTATTTTTTTTGAAATCTCTTGTAAATTGTCCGGATTAGCAAAAATCTCAGTAGCATATTTGAACATGTCGTTGTAATCCAAATCGACTTCGTGCGCAAACTGATAATAGTTTTCTTCTTTTTCTCTAAAAGGCTTGAAAAAGTACTCTTTTATTAGAGGTACAATTTCATCATTTAAGTTAAAAGATTGCTCCGATAAAAAAATCGCTTCGTTTCTGCTTTTGTTTCCTACGCGGTGAATCGCAAGCGTCTCGATGTGGGTGTTGAATAAGTTGATCATGTATTTATTTGGGTTTAGAGCTGCAGAGATGCAAAGGGACAAAACGTTATTTTTGTTCTATTGCGCTGCTTTCTCTATTTGTTATATTAAATTGATTCTCGTTGCTATCGCTTATAATGGACTGCGATTTCAATTGGGTCTTCCTTTTCAATAAGGATAAATTAGAACTGTTTAAAATTTTCAAATAGTCATTAAATGTATCGCTGTCCTAATCTATTACTAGTTTAGTGTGTATTGAAATGGATTTTCTTTTGAAACTTACTCATGCATTTCTTTTGGGAAATGAGTCGGTTAGGAGTTGATTTAGTTGAAGCCTTTCTTGGTTTTTAATGCAATTAAGGAGATAGCTAAATGTATGTCGTTTTTAGTAATTACTTAAAAAAAACTAGTTCCAATTCTCTTCGAAACCATAATCTTCAAAGCTGTCATCACCTTCAAACATATCCAAATCATCTTCGTCTAAATCATCTTCAAATTCACCGTAGATATCATCATGCATATCGGCTTCAAAGCTCTTTTCGCCAGAATCATCAGGCATTTCTCCATGAGAGAATAAGGTTTCTGGATATAGATTTCCTGCTACTTGCTCTTCAATAGCAGCTAATTCCACTAAGAATGTCCACATATTGATGAAATCATATACATAGATAATTTTAGTATTTTCTTGATCTAAGATTGACGATAAAGGATAATCGCTCATGGTGCGTATTTCACCGGGAACGTCACCAGTATCAAAAAGTGGAATTTCATCTTCTTGATTCCAAGTTTCATCGCAGGTATAAAACGAAGCTACTTCCATTCCGTCAAAACCAAAAGCGTTGAAGATTGCATTGTGTAAATCCTCAAGAGTATCGTCATCAAGAATTGCAATGTCTCTAAAAATATCTTCTTCGGCGTCTAGAATTACTCTAAATTTATAAACCATAATCTTTGTATTTATTGAAAGGTCAAAGGTAAAATATAATTAACGATTAATGAATTGCGAATTACTATTTGTTGAAAAGATTTTTTGTTACATTCAGGGGATAGGAGATACTGTAGCGCTTCTCAAGTTCACTTAAACTGAGAATCAAATGGTAAGGGCTTCTCTTGTTGGAAAGCTTGTGAATACCGTTAAAACAAAATTAAGACTTTCCCCTGAGACGCTTTCTAATTTTATGATAGTGTTTGTGATACGTACTATGACTCGGGTAGGTTCTACTTGAGGTCATATTGTTGAAAATTAATGCCGTTAGAAATAAAATCAAAACGCCTACTAATACAGGTGAAATGACATACATAAATCCTAAATCTTTGATCTGAGCAGAACCAGTAACGGCAATAAGAGCCGTTGCACCACCAGGTGGATGAAGGGTTTTGGTGATCTGCATGAAGATAATGGAAAGAGAAACCGCTAATGGAGCGGTTATCCAAACAATGTCAGGGACCAATTTACAGACGGCAACACCAATGAAAGCAGATATTAAATGCCCTCCAATTAGGTTTCGAGGTTGTGAAAACGGACTCTGAATAATACCATAAACCAATACACTAGAGGCACCAAAGGAACCTATTAAGTAGACCATATCACTTCCAGAGAAATGAATAGACTCCAAATAAGCCAAAATTCCAATACCAACAAATGAACCTAAAAACGACCAAAAATGTTCTTTATAATTGATTAAGGTTTCCTTATAAAGGATATAACGGGTTTTGCGATACCCTCTTTTTATTTTTTGTACAGGCATAGTATGATGTATTATTCGCTTGTAGGGTGTTTTTTGACTTGGGGTTCAATGCGCTTAACCGATGGATAAGGAATCAAATCTGTAGTTTTTTTTTATTTAGATAAGATGGGAGCATAACTGTAAACTGTGAATGGATAAACCATTTTGGCGGTATATTTTGAAATCAAGCAAACCACTAAAATAGGTAAGAACAGTGTATAATCATTGGTTAATCCACAAACTAAAAAGATCGCTGTGAAAGGCGCATGTATACTAGCACTTAACACTGCAGCCATTCCAATGATCATAAAATTAATAGGAATCACTTGTGTATTGAAAAACGTATTTAAGACAGAAGCCAGTAAAAGACCTAAAAAAGCACCAATAAAAAGGCTGGGAGCAAAAACGCCACCATCTCCACCAGAGGCTAATGTTATGGAAGTTACAATTGGTTTGAGAATTAAAATGCCTATAAAAGTTAAGGCCAATGTTAGTGTTAAGGGAATTGCCGTTTTGTTGCCGAATAGGATATGAAGGGAATGATAACCTTCTCCATACAATTGCGGGAAAATAAATAAAGAAACACTCAATACAGCCGATCCTATAATGATTTTATAATAATGGGTATCGATTTTTGAAAATTGTGATTTAAAAAACAATACACAACGCGTCAGATAAACCGAGTTTAGTCCGGCCAAAATCCCTAGCAGTATAAAATAAGGAATGGCTTTTAAATGCCAGGTTGTTACTGAAACGGTAAATAAGGGTTCTTCTTTTAAAATAGAAAGCAATCCGAAAGCAATAGAAACCGCAATGACATTGGAGATGATAAAAGCACGAGTGACTTTTCGTGAAATCACTTCAAGAGCAAATAAGATTCCGGCAATTGGGCTACTAAATAAAGCGGTTACCCCTGCAGCAACACCGGCACAAATGAGTTCGGTTTTATACTGACGAAATACATTTTCTTTTTGATGGGCTACGGAACCAATGGTGGCTGTGGCGACAACTGTTGAAACTTCGATTCCTGTGGAACCACCAAATATGACGGTTATTAAGCCGTTTATGAAATGAGAAGGGATTTTATAAGAAGGAAGGTTTTTTGTTTTGGATTGGGTACTTTCAAAAACCTCTTTAATGCCTTTGTTTTCTTTTTTCTTGAAAAGATACTGTCTTAGGAAATAGATAACCGATAAGCCGAAAACAGGAAAAATGACGTAATAAATTGGATTAACCGTGACTTCGTGAAAGAAGATTTTTTCGTAATATTCAGTAATTTTTTTTAAAGAAATTCCTAAAAAGGCTGATAGGAAGCCAATTAAAATAGAAACAATAACTAATTTTCGGAACTTGATAAATTGATGATTTTTTTTGATTTTCGCCGTTTTGTTCATCAGAAGTAAATTTGTAAACCGCAGGATTTTATTTGCGATTTCACAAAATTACAGAATCATTCTCGTTTTTTAATAAAATGGCCTCAGTATATTATGTTAAAATTTTCAAAAGTGAAATTTATTTCGCTAAAATTTTAAAGGATGCGACTCACTTAAACCCAAAATCCGCATTAAAAAAAACAAGGCAATGGAATTCGATTTATCCTGTACCAGCAAAGAGATCGTACAAACAAAAATTGTAAAAGAAACAGGGCGACACGAACAGTAAAACGACAGCGAACGGATAAAGTAATGTACCCCGTGTTGAAGAGAACTAGAAGTGGTGAGTTGTCGGTTGGAAGGTATGAGTATTGAGTTTAATAAAGAATTCAGAATGTAGAGAATATATGGTGGGTCATAGGGGGGCTTTTTCTTCTTTGACCCATTTTTTTGTGAATAGTGCGTTGTTGGTTATCAGTTCTAAGTTGTGAAGAGGCCAAGTTGACGAATCGGACTGGTCAAAAACTACTATTCGATGTAATTTATCCGTTTTGCAACAAAGACATTTGAGTAAAATGAGTTTTTTTTAATTATTGTATTCGCATGTTTTTTATAAAAGTAGGAGGTTTAGTCTTATTTTTTTAAGATATTAAAATAATTATTAAATTATTTTAAAAAGTATAGGTATGGAAAGTAAATTTTTTTATTTTTGAATTTTGGAAGTATAATATAAGAGATTAAAAATAAAAAACTAGCTTTATTTTGGATATAAATACTGATATCGATCTTTTACAAGGTTTTAGGAATGGTAATGAAATTGCTATCCGAAAGTTGTATACGCTATATTTTCGTCCGCTATGTTATTTTAATCAAAAATTGATTAATTATTCGCAGGAAGCGGAAGATATCTCTACTGAAACATTTTTAAAATTATTACAAAAAAAAGACGATTTTGATAGTCTTTCGGATATAAAATCATTTCTTTTTACGGTATCAAGAAATGCTTGTTATGATTTTTTGAGGAAAGAAAAACGCCATAATAAATCGCACCAAAAAATTATTCCTTTATCGCCTTTCGATGAGCAATTTGGTGAACAGGAAATGATAACTGCCAAAGTACTGCAGACGATTTACGCCGAAATGGAAAATTTACCCAATCAGTGCCAGCAGGTTTTTAAATCTATTTTTATAGAAGGTAAAAGCACGGCAGATATTGCGACAGAAATGGAGATCAGCCCTCAAACTGTTTTAAATCAAAAGACAAAAGCTTTGCAGAAAATTCGATTGGCTTTGCATCATCAAAACATACTTTCTACGGTTTTATTGTTGAATACACTCTCCATGATGTTGTACAAGAAAAGCTAAGGCATCAAGAAAACCAAATAGTTATTATTGTTTATTTCCCAATCAGTACAGTAATAAAAAACGCTATGTACTATTCTCATTAGGATAAAAATTTATCACGATCTGTTGTTTAAAATCATAAAATACTGAACTCATTCAGTATTTTTTTTTGGTTTTAAATAATTGATTATTAGTTGTATGTGAAATATTTTGAAAAAAAATGATTTCTAGGATGGTTAAAAAAAAAGTTAGCACGTGTTAGTCTTGTGTAATATAAAACCAAATGAAAGCTTATGCCAAATATACAACCTCAAATAGATGAGTTAATAACCAAGTTTCTCAATGGGACACTTGTCAACAGTGAGCGTGGTGTTCTTGAAGATTGGATTAATGCTTCGGATGCCAATAAAAAAGTATTTGAAAATCTTAGTAACAAAGAATGGGTTGCAACTGAGTTAGAAAAAATATATGAATTTGATGAAGATGCCGGCTGGGAAACCATTGTGACTTCCTTGAATTCTAAAAGTGAGGGTAATTCGATAAAACAATATTGGATTAGATGGGTTGCAGCGGCTGTTGTTTTAATTACAGTAGGTAGTGGTTGTTGGTTTTCTGTGTTTAACGCTAGTGAAGAACAATTGCTTACAAATTTATCGCAAGAAGAACGTTTCGGCAATGATATCAATGCACCAGAATCTAATAAAGCGATTCTTACCCTTGCAGATGGAAGGAAAATAGTTTTGGAAGACTCCTCAAAAGGAAAGTTGGTTACTGAAGGTGGTGCTGAGGTAACAAAAACAGAAGACGGACAAATAGTCTATAAAGGCAAAAAGGAGAGTCCAGTAAATGCAGTGAGTGAAAATACCTTGTTTGTACCTAAAGGAAGTAAGCCCGTACGATTAGTATTGGCCGATGGAACCGAAGTCTATTTAAATACAGGTTCTTCACTGACCTACCCTTCTCAATTTGTAGGTGTGGATAGAAAGGTGAAAATGACCGGTGAGGTTTTCTTTGATGTGGCCAAAAATCCTTCCATGCCGTTTAAGGTAATGGCTAAAGGAGTTGAAACTCAGGCATTAGGAACGCAATTCAATATTAATGCATATTCAGACGAACCCATTGCTAAAATTACCTTGATTGAAGGAAGTATAAAAGTAGAGCGCAAGAAAAATAAAGGCATCACAGAAAATCTAATTGTTAAACCAGGACAACAGGTGTTGGGAGCAGCGCATTTGAAATTAATTGATAATGCTAATATGGATGAAGTGATGGCCTGGAAAAATGGGCAGTTTTATTTTGATGGAGCCAACATCAAAACAATTATGAGTCAGATCTCAAAATGCTATGATGTTGATGTGGATTATAATGGAAATGTAGATTATTCATTTGTCATGAAAGTATCCAGAACAGTACCTATTTCTGATTTGTTGAAAATAATGGAACTAACAGATTTAGTGCGTTTTAAAATTGATGGGAATAAAATTACAGTAATGGAATGCAATAAAAAGCAAAAGTAATTTTCCTTTTTTTAGTCTCTTGCCGTAATCAAGAAAGTTGAGTTTTCTTCAGAAAAAAGCCGGAAAGTGTTGGACGCACTTCCGGCAAAATATGGGTTAGCTCAATCATACAAGTGTCACAAGTATTAATTATTAACCAAAACCAAAGTTATGAATTTAAATTCAATTCTACAGCCTTCGCCCATGAGACGAAAGCTGAAATTTAAAACAGCATTAAAGATGAAAGTAACCACCGTCTTACTGTTTGCAGCCAGTTTGCAAGTTTGTGCAATTGGAATGGCTCAAAAAGTCAACCTGAAATTTAAAAACGATGAAATGTCGACCGTTTTTAAAGAAATCGAAAAGCAGACTAATTATAGCTTCGTGTATGGTGAAGAGCAATTGGCTGGAGCTAAAAGAATCAATCTTTCATTACGCAATGAAAAATTAGAAATTGCTCTTAATCTTATTTTTAAAGATCAGCCTCTGAGCTATACCATCCAAGGGAATCACATTATATTAAAAGGGAAGAAATATTCTCCAATTGAAAATAAAATCTTCACTATTCCAATACAAAAGCAAATAAAGGGTACGGTAGTGGATGAAAAGGGGGTACCATTAGCAGGAGCCACAGTGCTTTTGAAAGGTACTAAAAAGTCAGTGGTAACCAATTTTGATGGCCATTTTACAATTGAAGTGCCTGATTCCAAAAACACTCTTGTTGTGTCCTATACGGGATTTGTGACAAAGGAAGTGGTTGTGAGTGACGCAATAGGTTCCGTTACAATTCAACTGCAAGAAGAGAATACGGCTTTAAATGAGGTAGTTATTGGTTATGGGAAGCAAAAAAGCGCTCAAGTGGTTAGTTCAATCTCTTCGATAAAGGGGGATCAATTGAGGTTGCCTGGACGAAGTCTTAACAACTCATTGGCTGGGCGTGTCGCTGGTCTTTATGCTATTCAAAGAAGTGGTGAGCCAGGTTACGACAATGCTGAAATTTACATTAGAGGTGTAAGCTCGTTTGCAGGAGGTACGAAAGCATTAATTCTGGTAGATGGTGTGCCTCGTAATATGTCAGACATCAGTACTGAAGAAATTGAGACATTCACCGTATTAAAAGATGCTTCAGCAACCGCTGTATATGGTTCTGAAGGAGCCAATGGTGTTATTCTAATTACATCCAAAAGAGGACTAAATCAAAAGACAGCCATTGATTTTAGAATGGACAATTCATTCAATAGCCCAACTAGAGTGATGCCTTTTTTAGGTTCAGGCGACTGGTTGCGATTGTACAATGAGGCTAAATGGAATACGGAAGGGAATCCTAATAAAGCGTCATTTATTCCATATAAAACAGATGCCCAAATTGCTTTATACGAAAATGGCGCAGATCCAGACTTATACCCTAATGTAAACTGGATGGATATGTTGAAAAAAACAGCTGTTAATCAAAAGTATTCTCTGAATTTCAGAGGGGGTGGAGATAAAATGCGCTTTTTTGTAGGTACTTCCTATTACAACGAGGAAGGTGCCTTTTTATCCAACCCAGTTGATTATAATGAATACAATAAGAATATCAAATATGACGTAAATATTGGACTTAAAAGATTTAATCTTAGATCAAATATTGATATGGATATTTCGGAGACCACTAAGTTAAGCGTGGATTTAGCCGGTCAATACCTTACTACTAATTATCCTGGTACGGGTACAAATGCGATCTTTCAATCCATGATGCGTTCAGCGCCCCATTTGATTCCTATGATCTATTCTAATGGATATCCGTCCAGATTTAATGCAGGAGCCAACTATACCAATCCTTATACACAACTTAATTTTAAAGGTTATAACAAGGAATATAGGGTATCGCTGCAAACTAATATAGGATTAGAGCAAAGATTCAAATCCATTCCAGGATTAATATGGAAAATCAGGACAAGTTTTGATTCTGATTTTACCTCAGTAGTTAGTAAAACAAGAAACCCGAGCGAGTATTTTTCAGATTCCAGGGATTCCAATGGAGAGTTAATTATGAAAAAGGTTGTTAACGGACAGAATACGGCTACAGAAGAGACAGGGGGAGGATTTACCGGAGGGAATAAAAGAATCTACATGGAAACCTCTATAGGATATAGTAAAAACTTAGGAGATCATGTATTGTCTGGTTTGTTTCTAGTAAATCAAAAAGAAAGCCAATTACAAAGTCAGCCCTATCCTTATAAGAAGCAAGGGGCCGTGGGAAGAATAAGTTATGCTTATGGGAATAAATATTTCACGGATGCCAGTTTTGGTATTACCGGAAGTGAAAATTTTGCGCCAGAAAACCGATATGGCTTTTTCCCTGCATTCGGATTGGGTTATATGCTGACAAACGAATATAAAATAGGTGATCTAATACAATCGACAGGAATTCAGACATTAAAATTACGGGTATCTTATGGTAGAACGGGTAATGATCAAGTTTCCAATACAAGATTCCCTTATAAAGAAAACTTAAACTGGTCTACGAACACGGTTAATCTGGGAATGACCTCTTCAGGAGGGACTAATTCGTCAGGTAACTTGATATTTGAGAATCAGGCTTTTAATCCAGATATTCGTTGGGAAATAGAAGAAAAAAGAAATGTTGGAATTGATATTACGGCTTGGCACAATGCCTTAAGTTTTACCATAGATTATTTTGATAATCTAAGACATGATATTTTGTTGAGAAGAACCACGGTAGGGCAAGCGGCAGGTTTACAGCAAAATCCTTTTGAGAATTTCGGAAAAGTTTCTAATAAAGGAATTGATGCCAGTTTGAATTTTAACAAAAAGATAAATGATTTTGGTTTTGGAGCAACCGGAACATTTACGTTTGCCAGAAATAAAATAATAGAAATGGATGAAATACCTAGAGCTGAATGGTATCAAAATACTACAGGTACCAGTTTGAATGTAGTGGATGGCTGGGTTGCTGAAAGACTTTATACTAATGAAGATTTTGATATAGTCACTAATGCTACAACAGGAGCAAAAACATATAGTTTGAAAGCAGGCTTGCCTGTATCAAGGCTAGGAAATGTATATCCGGGGAATATCAAATATTCGGATTTGAATGGAGACGGACTCATTAATGAATTTGACTGGACCAAACATGTAGCTGGAGCTAAACCAACTAATCCGGAAATTATTTATGGTTTTGGTGTAAACGCAGATTATAAAGGCTTTTATGCAAGTGCCTTTTTTCAAGGTGTTGCAAATGCAACGGCTTATTTAGACCCTAGTTTTATGATTCCCTTTGCAGGATCTGATCCACTGACCACTTCAACTAAAGGATTTTCATTGGACAGATGGACAGAAGAAAATCCAAACCCAAATGCGTTGCTTCCTCGTTTGCAAATAAACAATACGAATCAATCCGACATTAGAAGAAGTTCTTGGTTCCTGAGAGATGCTGGTTTTTTGAGATTGAAAAATGTAGAAATTGGTTATAAATTAGAGAGAAAACAATTGGATCTTTTGGGTTTTACTGCAGCAAGATTCTATGTCTTAGGTACAAATTTAGCTGTTTGGGATAAGATTAAATATTGGGATCCTGAGATGGGAGATTCATCAAAAGGTTCAAACTATCCTGTTCAAAGGACCATAAGCGTAGGATTAGATGTCACATTTTAATTAACAAAAATCAAACAAATGAAAAAATATACTATTTCCCAATTTTTAATCATACTAGTTTCATTTCTTGGGCTATCCTCTTGTTCAGACTATTTGAGTGTTGAAGACGGTTTTTCGGCCTCGGATTCCAAAGATTACATTCTTACCGATGCAGCACAATCGCGAAGATTTCAAAGGTCAATTTATCTTTCCATGCCCAATTATTCTGATTATGCAGCAGCATCGTCTGGCGGGCTGGGGAACCCTTGGGCATCCATGAGCGATGAATTAAGTAATAATGCCAATGGGACATTACAAAATATCGGAGTGCAAGGGTATACCTCATTTTCTGCGGGTTCACATCGCTGGCAAGCACTTTACAAAACAATCCGAACCGCCAGTATTTATATCAGTGATGCTAAAACTATTGGTAAAGTAGGGGATCCAGACTATTTGAGTGATGCCGAGTTAAAAAGTCTTAAGGCGGAATGCTATTTTATGAGAGCGTATTCCTATTATCTTCTTTTGGAACAATACGGTCCTGTTCCTGTTTTAGAAGAAATAGCTAGCGCATCAGATCCTAATTCTGATTATGAAAGAAATTCTGTTGACGAGGTAGTTTCGGCCATTGAAAAAGACTTATCGATTGCCATTACAGACCTTGATCCTACAAGAATTTCCACTACTGTTGCAAGTGGTTTTGAAGAAAGTCGTTTGGCAATACCCACTATAGGGGTTGCCTTGGCAGTAAGGGCAAAACTATTGGTTTTAGTAGCATCTCCTTTGTATAATGGAGGATATGACGAGGGGATGGCTTTGACAAACCATGATGGGAAGAAATTATTTCCGCAAAGTTATGATGCAGGCAAATGGGTAAAAGCCAAGAATGCTTTAAAAGATTTTATAACCTATGCCGATGCAGGAAATTATCAATTATACAAAAGTGCTTCCAATGATCCGGATCTTAATATTTATGAGTTATTTCAGAAATACAATAAAGAAATCATTTGGGGTAACCCAGTACAAAGTTGGGGGACTGTGGAAACCGCACAAACCCCTAGGGATATTTCGGTTGTCGCTGGGGGTAGTAATGGTTCTACCCTTGGTGTGACCCAAGAAATGGTTGATGCCTTTTTTATGAAAAATGGATTAGCTATTAATGATGCTGGTTCAACTTATGTGGCAACAGGTTTTACAAACGTATTGAATCCCGCTACCAGATTTGTAAAAAGTGGTACAACAGTTTATATGACAGATGCTAATGTTTTAAAAGCATACGCCAATAGAGAACCACGTTTTTATGCGGCGATTACGTATCAGGGGAAAAGCTGGCATGATGTAGTTTCTAATACAAGTTTGCAAGGAACTACCCCAGCAACGTCTAAAGTAACCAAAGTTTTGTTTGCTAGAGACATTCCTTCTTCTAAGGCTCCTGCGCCTTTGCCAGGCTTTGGTGGAATAGCGAACAATGACAATCGATTAGGCGGGTTTCCAAAAACGGGTTATTTATGTTATAAAAACTGTAATAGAACCATTCATCCAACAGTAGCATCAGGGATTAGAAGTGTTTTTAGACCTTCGATTATCTTTCGTTTGGCAGATTTCTATTTATTGTATGCGGAAGTAGCCAATGAAGTTGATCCAAGTGATCCGGATATTGTCAAATATTTAGACCTAGTCAGAGTTAGAGCTGGTATCTCTGGTTATGTCACAATGCAGTCTAATGGAGCAAAAACAGGAGTAATAGGCAACAAAAACGCCATGAGAAAAGCAATTGTTGCCGAAAGAAGAGTAGAGTTATTTACTGAAGGTCAGCGTTATTTTGATGTTCGTCGTTGGATGATTGCTGATAAACCTGAAGGAATGCAGGGTGGTTTATTTACAGGAATGAATATGGACGGCAATGCTAGTGATTTAACTTTTTTCCAAAAGATAAATATCGACAATGCTCCTAGAAAATTTGACAGGGCCATGTATTTGTATCCAATTCAATTATCTGAGGTAACAAACAGCAGAAAACTGGTACAAAACCCAGGTTGGTAATTTAGTACGGTAGTTTCTTTATTAAAGAATCGGCAGCGTAATGTTTTGTTTAGGAGTTGATTAAGATTTATTTTGATCAACTCCTTTTTATTTTACTAGAGCATATCTTTTTTGTTTGCGCGCTAACGCTCGTAAAACTCTATAGGAAGTAGATCAGGATCAGCAATAAAAGTGAATCTTTTCTCTGTGGTTTCATCAATTCTGATCGGTTCAGAGTCAATGTTTTTAGTGTCTAGAAAAGCAATGGTTTCATCTAAATTGATCACCTCAAAAGCCAAATGACGCAATCCTACCGCTTCTGGTCTGGATGGTCTTTGAGGAGGATTTGGAAACGAGAATAATTCAATAACATAAGTGCCGTTTAAAGCAAGATCTAATTTGTATGATTGACGCTCTTCGCGATAGATCTCTCTGATAATGGTGAGGCCTAAAACTTCGGTATAGAAGCTTTTTGATTTTTGATAATCAGCGCATAAAATGGCAATATGGTGTACTTTATTTAAGGTAAGCATTCTTTCTTTTTACTGGTTTTTTTGATTTAATTGTCGAATTACTTTTGCTGGATTTCCAACGGCCAGTGAATTCTCGGGTATGTCTTTAGTGACAACAGAACCCGCGCCAATAACACATCCTTTTCCGATGGTTACGCCGGGGCAAATTACACTATTTCCACCAATCCAGCAATCGTCTCCTATAGAAATAGGTAAAGCGTTTTCCAGAGTTCTTCTGAGTTCAGCTTCGAGTGGATGTGTTGCGGTGTAGAGTTGGACATTGGGTGCGAAAAATACATTGGAGCCAATATGGACAGGAGCAACGTCTAAAACAACACAATTTACATTGAAATAAACATTATCACCGCAGTTGATATTGTAGCCGTAGTCACAATGAAATGGGGGTTCGATATAAAAACTTTTACCTGCGTTGGGAATTAATTCTTGTAAAATTAATTTGGCATTTTTGGTCATGCGGTATTCCGTTACGTTCAAACGGTGTAATAAATTCTTGGCTTTTCTTCTTTCTTTGGTTAAAATAGGATCACCGGAATTGTAATACTCCCCAGCAATCATTTTTTCTTTTTCGGTCTTCATAAATGCGTTTTATATTTTGGTCTTGGCAATTCTTTCGTGAATTTTCAAGGTTTCTTGTAAAGCTGCTGTGGCATACCAAGGAGTTAGTTCGGCTTCGAGTAATTTTGCTTGTATGGCAGGATCTGTAGCCACTAGCGCTTGTGCCTCTTCAAGGGTTTCCACGTTAAAGATATAGATGCCTCTATAATTTCTATCATTTTTCATAAAGGGTCCCGCTACCACTAATTTACCTTCTTGAGCTAATTTGTTGATGTTGGCCATATGACCTTCAAAAAGCTTTTTGGTTTCTTCTTTTGAAGTGCTTGTATTGCTACCTGATTTCAACAAACAAAATACATATTTCTTCATTCCATAAGTGTCGGCATGGAGGGATTTAGCCAGTTTTTCATCGAACTTTACTTCGGCTTGCTGTGCAAAGCCAATGGCATTAAAACCTATAAACGCCAATAATAGAATTGATTTTTTCATGCTTGAGTGGTTTAAAGTAATTTTTTCAAGATAACAATTTGTCCGAGGTGGTATACATCATGCTGAATAATTCCGTGAATATGTTCGTAATAGGTATGCTGGTTTTGGGTGTATATAGTTTCTAAATCAGCATCTTTAAAATCAGTCAAAAAGCTGCTCCATTGATCTTGTGTTTTAAGTAGGTTTTGAAGGGATTGTTCCCAGGCAGCTTCGGATGCGTCTAGGACTGGGACAAAATAATTGTGATCGGGAGTCGTAATGCTTTCTCCTTGAACACGTTCTAAAATGTTTCTTCTCCATTGTATCAGATGATTGACAATTTCCCAGATGGTGTTTAAATTAGGGTTTATTTTTCGGTAAGCCTGATCTGCGGTTACCCCTTTTAAAGTGTTGACCAAATTGACTTCCAACCATGGATTGCCATCATAAATGGATTGGTACAGATTCGAAATTCTTTTACTCTCCGACATAATTGTGCTGCTTTTAAAACTTGTAGCTAAGATACAAATAAGTAATTTACAACTCATCCTCGAAATTCTACAATTGGGTTAATTACTATTTTTAAACTAAAAGAGGTGAAATACATTTGTCTGACCAAAACCAATCTAACATGAAAACGTATTTCACCCTTATTCTATTATTGCTCACCGTTGGTGTATTAGCTCAAAGTACGATTTCAGGAAAAGTAGTGGATCAAAAAGGGAAACCAGTTTCAGGAGCCAATATTTACCTAGACGGAACTTACGATGGAGCCACTAGCGGGGAATCTGGAGCTTTTTCTTTTGAAAGCACGGCCAAAGGAAATCAAACTTTAGTGATTAGTTTCTTACTGTATGAAACTTTTAGAAAAGAAATTGAGGTGACTCAGTTTAAAGATCAAGTGGTGAAACTCAGAGAAAATGTAAATGCCTTGGATGCTGTAGTGATTACAGCCGGAACATTAGAGTCCGGTGATAAGGCTAGGGTTTCTGTTTTAAAACCCTTAGACATTGTAACCACTGCTGGGTCTGCAGGAAATATTATTGCGGCTTTGCAAACCTTGCCGGGTACTCAAACGGTAGGGGAAGATGGGCGTTTGTTTGTTCGTGGGGGAGAGGCCAGTGAAACCCAGACTTTTATTGATGGAATACGTGTGGCACAACCCTATGGTGCGAGCACTAATAATTTACCTACTCGTGGCCGATTTTCTCCTTTTCTTTTTAGTGGGATTGCCTTTTCTACGGGTGGATATTCTGCCGAATATGGTGAAGCATTGTCAAGTGTGTTATTATTGAATACACAAGATGAGCCCGATCAAAACAAGACTGATATCGCTTTGATGACAGTTGGTCTGGGTGTAGGAAATACGCAAAAATGGAAAAAGAGTTCTTTGAGTCTCAATACCTCTTATATCAATTTAGCGCCCTATCAGGCGGCAATTCCTCAAAATGTAGATTGGAATAATCCGTATCAATCTTTGTCGGGAGAACTGGTGTACCGATATCATTTTGCCAATGGAATTTTTAAATTGTATGGCGCTTTTGACTCAGAGAAATTCGATTTGAATCAGAAAAATGTCAATTTTGAAGATAAAATCAGAACTGATTTGAATAATAATAACTTTTATCTCAATGCTTCTTATAAAGGCACTTTTGGGACAGGTTGGCAATTGACCTCAGGAATTAGTTATGGCTACAATAACAATAAAGTGAAATTTGATGTCAATGATGTGCATAGTCGTGAAAATGCTGCACAGTTGAAATTGAAGTTACGAAAAAATGTTTCGGATTATTTTAAATTATCTTTTGGGGCCGATTATTTTATCACGAAGTTCAATGAAAATTTCAATGATCATAATACGGTAAATGTGACCAATGGGTATGATTCAAATATTGCGGCTTTTTATACCGAAGGCGATATTTTGTTTTCCAAAAATTTGGCTGCAAAAGTAGGTTTTAGACTGTCAAGCAACAGTTTGTTAAATGAAACCAATCTAGCGCCAAGAGCGTCCATTGCTTATAAAGTTTCTAAAAGCAGTCAGTTTTCATTTGCCTATGGTGATTTCTCTCAAACACCGGTGGTGGATTATATTAAATATTCAAAATACCATCAATTCGAAAGTGAAAAAGCAAGGCACTATATTTTGAATTATCAATTGGTACAACCGGGACAAACTTTTAGAGCTGAAGCCTATTATAAGGATTACCGAGATTTGGTTACCTATGACACTAAGGATATAACGTATAATACGGTGTTTAATAATAAGGGATCGGGTTATGCTAAGGGAATTGATTTATTTTGGAGAGACAGCAATCTGCACAAAAACTTAGAGTACTGGATTTCGTATTCGTATATCGATTCAGAAAGATTGTACAAGAATTTCCCAACCATGGCTACTCCGAGTTTTATCGCCCATCATAGTTTGTCCATTGTAACCAAATATTTTATCACGGATTGGAAATCGCAAATCGGTTTCACCAATAGTTATAGTTCCGGCAGACCTTACAATGACCCGAATCAAACGCAATTTATGAGCGGGAAAACAAAATCCTATAATAGTTTGAGTTTTAACTGGGCTTATTTACTAACGACACAAAAGATCTTGTATTTCTCGGTTTCGAATGTATTAGGAAGTCAGAATGTTTTTGGATATGATTATGCTAAAGTGGCCGATGCAAACGGAATTTACAACAGACAAGCCATAGTACCCACTGCAGATCGATTTTTCTTTGTTGGTTTCTTTTGGACCATTAGTCAAAACAAAAATGAGAATCAGTTGAAGAATCTATAGGGTTGCTGTCTAAGATGGTAAATGATACGGTTCAGTCGCAAAATTCGACAACTCAGTATGCTTTAGTTTTAAAACAGGGAAAACCAATCTACTTTTGAAGTATAATAACAACCGATGTATGGATCATCAATCCAGGAACTGAAATTCAAAACAATTAAAAAATAACTTAAAACCAAGAAATCATGACCAAAATTATTACAATGATTACCTTATTTATTTGCAGTCTATTAAGTGCACAAACACAATTTGAACAGGGGATGGGGAAAGCTTTTGGACTTTGGAAAGAAGGAAAAAACACCGAGGCCTCAGCTATGTTTGAAAGAATTGCCGCTGCTGAGAAAAGTAGTTGGTTGCCTAACTATTATGTTGCTTTGGTAAATACCACAACGGCATTTTCGGTGAAAGACAAAACGCAAATCGAATTGTTGTTGACTAAAGCGCAAGATGCTCTGGATATTGAAATGATTAAAGATCAAAATAATGCTGAGTTATATGTATTGCAAGCATTGATTTATACGGCTTGGGTGGTGGCTGATCCGATGACCAATAGCATGAAGTATTCTGCCAA
Source organism: Flavobacterium sp. OHVDL-2026-0007 (assembly GCF_059882335.1). NCBI lineage: Bacteria > Pseudomonadati > Bacteroidota > Flavobacteriia > Flavobacteriales > Flavobacteriaceae > Flavobacterium > Flavobacterium sp. OHVDL-2026-0007. The sequence goes on along the minus strand of NZ_CM187612.1, from coordinate 2,261,362 downwards.
GGTGATGGAGGCGTATGCCAAAGCTAAAACACTAGACCCTACTAATCCCAGAGCTGTTTTTGGTGAAGCGGATTATCAGTTAGGAGGAGCAAAATGGACAGGAGTGGATACCAAACCTCTTTGTGTACAAGTTGATAAAGCTATCGAACTTTTTGCTACTTTTAAACCTGAGACTCCTTTTTCTCCGAAATGGGGATTAGAACGAGCTTTGGAGTCTCAAAAGAACTGTAAAAAATAAACCTAATATTAAGTTGATTATAATGAAAGACCAAAGAAACTCATTTGCTGATTGGAGGAATGGAACCATAATCTGTTTGAAGATGGCTATAGTTTTTGCGATACTATTTTCAGCTTTTTTAGGAGATGATTTAACGATCAGGAATGTACTGATTACTTTTCTTATTAGTTGTCTTTATTCTTTCGGATTGGGTTTTGGTAACGGATTTATCAATGTGTTGCTGGATAAAAAATGGGACTGGCTCGAGGATACCAATCTGAGGGTGTATTTTGGGATTTTGGTCACTGTTTTGTATACGGTTCCAGCGGTTTTAGGGATCAACTATTTCATTTATGTAGTGTTAAACGACCAAAGTTTAACAGCATTTTTTGGTGCAAGAATGATTTGGGTGCATCTTTTTTATATCATGTTGTCTTTGGGGATTTCGACTTTTATGCAAGCCAGAAGTTTTATGGTTAAATGGAAACAGGCGTCGAAATTCGAGCTCACACAACAAAAGATCATAGCAGGAACGGCAAATGCAAAATTCGAAAGTTTAAAAAATCAAATTGACCCGCATTTTCTTTTTAATAGCCTAAATGTGCTGAGTTCATTGATTGAAGAAAATCCAGATAATGCCCAACGATTTACCACTTCATTGTCTAAAATTTATCGTTATGTTTTAGAACAAAAGGACAAAGAGTTGGTTTCAGTGGAAGACGAATTGTCCTTTGCAAAGACCTATATGAATTTGCTTAAGATGCGTTTTGAAAATAGTTTGTTTTATGAATTGCCCGCCACCAATATAAATCCAGAGGCAAAAGTAGTTCCATTGTCGTTGCAGCTTTTGCTGGAAAATACCGTAAAACATAATGTAGTGAGTGAACAAAAACCACTGCATATTCGAATTTTTATAGATGGAGATTATTTGGCAATTCAGAATGATTTTCAAAAAAAGGAAGTGTTGCAAGATAGGCAAGGGGTTGGATTGCAAAACATAGTGAATCGCTATGCTATAGTGACCAACCGAAAAGTAGTGATCAAACAGGATGAGAAAAATTTCACTGTTAAAATTCCAATTTTAACCAAATTAGTAACAGTCATGGAAACAAATGCAGGATATAATGATGAAAATAAGGCTTATTATAGAGCCAAAAAGAGAGTAGAAGAATTAAAGGGATTTTACGGAAATGTAATTTCGTATTGTTGTGTGATTCCATTTCTAATTTTTATAAATTTGAGGTACTCTCCTGGATTTCAGTGGTTTTGGTTCTCGGCTTTAGGCTGGGGGTTTGGCGTAGTAATGCATGCCTTTAAAGTGTATGGTTATAGCTCCAGTTGGGAAGAGCGAAAAATTAGAGAAATCTTAGACAAAGAAAACAACAAACCAACCTGGAAATAAGTATGAAAACCAATTCGAATACTGATCCTGAAGATTTTGAACTTCAGAAAATGGCCAATAAAAAGATCATTAAGTTGAAAGCTTTTTACACACATATGTTGATTTACTTTATTGGAGTACTTCTTTATGTATTAAAAGAGTATGGAGGAGTTCCGCTGAATTTTGTTCCCCTAAAGTTTATAAATCTATTTGTAATGGGGATTTGGACTGTTCTGTTCCTGATTTCTGCGATTGATGCCTTTGTTTCTTTTGCGATTTTTGGAGAAGAATGGGAAAAGCGTAAGCTGAAAAGCATCATGGAGAAAAAGATAAAAAAACAAAAATGGGAGTAATCATGGAAGTCAATTATAGCGAAGAAGATAAATACTACCTAGCCAAAAAGAAAGTCGAAAATATTAAAGGATTTTATGGAAATCTGGCTTCTTTTGTATTGGTAAGTGCGGTTTTGATTTTTATTAATCTGTATACATCGCCTGATCATATATGGTTTCATTGGCCTTTGATGGGCTGGGGTGTTGGAGTTGTTTTTCATGGATTAAAGGTTTTCGAAGCATTTCCAGTTCTAGGTAAAGACTGGGAAGAAAGAAAAATCAAAGAATTCATGGAAAAGGAAAAAGAGAATAAAAATAAATGGACATAAAATAGAACGCAAGATCATGGGACGACTTAGAAGACATATGTATGAGGAATATGGACCAGAATTCAGTACAGACGAACAGTACAATATGGCCTATAAAAAAGTAAAAAAAATAAAGGGTTTTTATTCACATTTAAGAGTGTATCTGATTGTGAATGTGATTATCATCATCTCTAATTTGAATAGAGATTTCTTTGGGCACAGTGCTTATGAAAATGGCTTATTGGATTGGCATACTTATTCTACGGCCTTGTATTGGGGCATTGCTTTATTGATTCACGCCTTTACCGTTTTTGGACCTGATGTCTTTTTCGGTAGGGATTGGGAGCAAAGGAAAATCAAAGAATACATGGAGAAGGAAACTTCGAATCCCCACAAATGGGAATAATTTTTAATTCACTGTTTTAATTTTTTTAAACTAATCAATGACCACATTAATAATAGAAGACGAAAAACCGGCCGCACGATTATTGCAACGTAAATTAGGAAAGTTGAATATAGGCGTAGAAACCATGTTGCATTCTGTAGAGGAATCCATTCATTGGTTTACTAATAATGAACATCCAGATTTAATATTTTTGGACATTCAATTGTCAGATGGCTTGTCGTTTGAAATTTTTGAAAAAATTGACATCAAAAGCGCCATCATCTTTACCACGGCTTATGACGAGTACGCTTTAAAGGCGTTCAAACTCAATAGTATTGATTATCTTTTAAAGCCTATCGATGAAGATGATCTAGAGGTGGCTGTGGCTAAATTTAAAATGCGTATTCCTAAATTGGAGGATAGAACGCAAGATCTTCGAGTTGATTTTGAGCAAATCCGTCAAATGCTGTCTAATCCCTTTGAAAAGAATTATAAAAAACGATTTACCGTTAAGATCGGCCAGCATTTAAAGGTCATCACCACAAATGAAATCGAATGTTTTTTTAGTGAAAACAAAGGGACTTATATTCATACGCTAGACAATAGGAATTACTTAATGGATACTACTTTAGAAATTCTCGAACAAGAGTTAGATGCTAAAGATTTCTTTCGCGTAAGCAGAAAATTTATTGTTCCTCTTGCACCCATAAAAGAAATTCAGCTGCATACCAATTCTCGTTTAAAAGTAATATTACCTACTTATAAAGAGGATGAGGTGATCGTAAGTCGTGAAAAAGTGCAGGATTTTAAGAATTGGCTGGGCTAGTTTTTTTAGCTTCCAAAATCATATAAAACTGAATCCCGAATAGGATAGAGGCTAATACCAAATGGATCGCTTGACTTCCTATTGGGAAATCAAAATACGCCATAGCCATTCCCGTTAGGATCTCAATTCCAATAAGCACCATTACCCAATTCATTTTGGAATAACCTAAAGCTAATTTTTTGTTTTTAATGTACAAATAGACATTGACCATCAAAACTAAAATAGAGAAGGAGCGGTGAAGGTAGAAAGTAAGGGATGGATTTTGCAACCAGAGAATACTTGCCGTTAGTCCGTTTTTTATTTGTTCATCAACAAACTGACGTACTTGTGTACCAATGGCTACTTGAACTAAAGTTAAGAAAAGCGATAGGATAAGCACATTTCTGAATGTTGTATTGTAGGTTACTTGGGCCGCTTTGGGTCTTGCCAGTTGAATTATGTAAAGGATCACTGCCACAATGACCAAAGCCATAAGCATGTGAATTGTTATTTTTAAAGGGTTTAAAACCGAGTATACTACTTTGGCTCCTAACCAACCTTGAAAGCCCATCATCAAAACAACCAACCAAGAAAGCAAGGTGATTTTTTTGTTTTGTTTCCAGAATTTATGTGAGGCAATGGCCATGAAAAAACAAGCAATTCCCGCTAAAGCACCACACAACCTATTGATGTACTCAATCCAAGTATGCATTGGATTAAAGATCGCATAATCGTGTTTGGTGTATTTCTCCCAATGTGAAGCGTCAAAAGTGGTTTGAGTCGTAAAATGATCTTTTGCAACTAAAAGAGTTTCGTCTTTTATAATAACTTGACCTTTCTCAAAAGTACGGTTCGGTTCCCAAGTCAATTCTTTGATATCGGTTGGTGGAATATAATATCCAAAACATTTTGGCCAATCTGGACAGCCCATTCCAGAGCCAGTCATTCTAACCAGTGCTCCGGCAACAATTACTAAATACACTAAAACCAATGCTGTTTTTGAAATGGTAGAGAAATATTTTTTCATTTTTTGTGAGTTACTCAGTATCTTTTTTTAGACCTAATTTCGCTGCTCTCTTCTGCATAAAAGCAAAAGCAGCTTCGTATTCATTTGGAATTTCTCCTTCTAAAATGGCTTCTTTTATAGCTTCCTTTAAAACGCCAATTTCTCTCGAAGGTTTTAGGTTATAGAATTCCATGATTTCTTCGCCAGAAATTGGAGGTTGGAAATTACGGACATGATCGCGTTCTTCGACTTCAACAATTTTTTTGCGAACGATCTCAAAGTTTTTGTGGTATTTTTTAAATTTAGAAGGGTTCTTAGTGGTAATATCGGCCTCACATAAGGTCATTAAATTCTCTACGTCTTCACCAGCATCAAAAACCAAACGTCGCACAGCACTGTCTGTTACAGTATCCTGAGCCAATACGATAGGGCGAGAGCTCATCACCACCATTTTCTGCACAAATTTCATTTTGTGATTCAAGGGCATATGCAAACGCTCAAATATTTTTTTGGCCATTTTGCCCCCTAAAAATTCATGTCCATGAAAGGTCCAACCTTGTTTTTTGTTGAAACGTTTAGTGGGTGCTTTTCCAATATCGTGTAATAGGGCAGACCAACGCAACCAAACATCATCGGTATTGGGGCAAATATTGTCTACTACCTCAAGGGTGTGATAAAAGTTGTTTTTATGGGTATGACCTTCAATTTCTTCTACCTGATTTAAAGCAGTTAATTCAGGTAATATTATATCCAAAAGACCAGTTTGATATAAAAGTAAAAAACCGATAGAGGGTTGATCCGTCGATAAGATCTTGTTTAATTCATCGACAATTCGTTCCCCTGAAATGATCTTTATTCTTTCAGCATTTTTAGTGATTGCATCCAATGAATTTTTCTCTATCTCAAAGCCTAATTGATTGGCAAAGCGAATAGCGCGCAACATACGCAAGGGATCATCAGAATAGGTGATACTAGGATCTAATGGTGTTTTGATGATTTTATTACCTAAATCCGCTAATCCGTTAAAAGGATCAGATAGCTCTCCAAAGTTTTTTTCGTTTAAAGATAAAGCCAAAGCGTTGATGGTGAAATCACGACGATTTTGGTCATCTTCTAGTGTTCCATTTTCTACAACTGGATTTCTACTCTCGAAATGATAAGATTCCTTACGGGCACCAACAAATTCGATATCGGTATCTTCAAAACGCAACATGGCTGTGCCGTATGTTTTGAAAACTTGTACTCTGGGTTTTTTAGGAAGTAATTCAGAAACTTTGAGTGCTAATTCGATACCGCTGCCAACTGCTACAATATCGATGTCTTTTTTAGAACCTCGGTTTAAAAGAAGATCACGAACAAAACCGCCAATAACGTAACTGTCAACGTTTAGTTCTTGAGCTGCCTGCGAAATGATTCCGAAGATTTTATGTTGTAAAGCTGTTTTATAGTTTGTTTGTATAGCCACGAATTCAGGAATTTTATAAATAATACATTTCTATTCTGGAAGAGAATGAAACGTGGGCAAATTTACAACATACTTGACGCCTTTTATAATCTATTGTTGACTTTTTTGAATAAATTAATAGTTTGAAGTACTGATTTTATTAAAATCAAAAGAATGCGGCTGGGTGATATAAGAGTTTTATAGTACTATTGAACAAATCAATTTGGATGCGCGTTTTTTAAAAATGCAATTTGTATTTTTGAATTCTACAAAAACGTACAAATGAAAATTGTTATATCGCCAGCGAAATCGTTAAATTTTGAAAAAGAATTACCTACTACTCAATATACTGAACCAACTTTTTTAAAAGAAGCCCGTCAGGTACATAAAGTTTTGAAAGAAAAAAAGCCTTCAGAATTAGGGGAATTAATGGCTATCTCTGAGAAATTGTCTGACTTGAATTGGAAACGCAATCAGGAGTGGAAGACGCCTTTTACATCGGAGAATGCGCGTCCGGCCATTTATTCCTTTGATGGAGATGTATATACAGGTTTGGATGCTTATTCGATTCCAATGGAAAAATTGGAAGTTTTACAAAGTAAATTAAGAATTTTATCGGGCTTATATGGTCTTTTGAAACCGCTGGATCTCATGCAGGCCTACCGCTTAGAGATGGGGACAAAATTGCCAATAGGGGAATATAAAAACTTGCATGAATTCTGGAAGCCAGTAGTTACAAAAGCTTTGAACAAAGAATTGACTAAAGGAGAGTTATTTGTAAACTTAGCCAGTAACGAATATTTTTCTGCAGTAGATGTGAAAGCCTTAAAAGTGCCGGTGATCACACCAGATTTTAAAGATTATAAAGACGGAAAACTAAAAATAATTAGCTTTTTTGCCAAGAAAGCCAGAGGGATGATGGTGCGTTATATCATTGATACCAATGCGGAAACGATTGATGATCTAAAAGGGTTTAACTATGAAGGTTATCAGTTTGACGCCAATCTTTCCAAAGGAAATCATTTGGTTTTTACTAGATAGTAGTCAAAAGTACTGCGCTTGTTGGTTTGATCTAATAAAAGGATGCCAATAAAAAGGCCGAGTTACATCGTAAGATATAACTCGGCCTTTTTGTATAATAGTGCTAATGTCATTAATGCATAGCATCAGCAGGATTGATTTTGTTTTTTCCCTTTTTAATGAAAAAGATAATAGGGATGCAGCATAAAAACATGATTCCTAAATACATGAAAATATCCATGTAGGACATTACAGTACTTTGTTTCATGACGCCATACTCTAAGGCTTGATATGTTTTTTTAAGGGCAACATCTGCCGAATAACCTTTAGCCATAAAGGCTTTTTGCATACCAAGAATACGTTGTTGTACATCATAATTGGCAGGGTCTAAATTGGTCAATAAATTGACTCTGTGTTCTTGACTTAAACGCGTAATAAAAGTGGTAATAATGGCAATACCAAATGAACCACCTAATTGTCTCATCATTCCTGTAAAAGCAGCTCCTTCACCAATGTGTTTCCCTTTTAAAGTAGAAAGCGAAAGTGTTGTAATCGGTACAAAAAGTAATCCTAAACCAATTCCTCTTAAAATTAATGGCCAATACATATGTTCTACTCCAGTGTCTGGCGTCATACGATTGTGCATCATAAAGGTAAAAAAGAAGAAGACCAAAAACCCAAGACCAACCATATACCCTTGTGGTACTCCTTTCTGAATCATATTTCCAACAAAAGGCATCATGATGGCCGTTGTAATGGAACCTGGAATTAGTAACATTCCGGCGTCAGTTGCGGTCCATCCTAGAATAGATTGGGTGTAAATGGGAATAATCAAGGTTGATCCGTATAAACCAAAACCAAGAATAAAACACATTATGGTTCCAATTCTAAGATTTCCATCTTTTAAAACACTTAAATTGACAATAGGATGTTCGTAGGTTAGTTCTCTCCATATGAAAAGTACTAATCCGAGAACCGTCACCACACTTAAAATGACAATCGTTGAGTCGTTAAACCAATCGTCCTGTTGTCCGTGTTCTAAGACAAATTGTAAAGAACCAATAAAAGCGGTTAAGAGTACAATTCCCCACCAGTCTACCTGACTGGCTTTTAATTTTTCTCCGTATTTTGGACTTCTTACAAAGGTAAGAGCCAGAATAGTAGCGATAATTCCTAAAGGAATATTGATGTAAAAGATGTAAGGCCATGAATAGTGATCTACTAAGTATCCTCCTAAAGGTGGACCTAAAGTAGGTCCCACAATCACACCCATACCATAAATAGCTTGCGCCATACCACGTTTTGCCACGGGATAGCTTTCGGTGATAATAGTTTGGGCGGTTACCAGTAAAGCTCCTCCACCCATACCTTGTACGAACCTAAAAGCAACTAGTTCCCATATGTTATTAGCGTTACCACATAAAAAGGAACAGACGGTAAATATGATGATAGAAGCCACAAAATAATTACGTCTTCCAAATTGTTGCGAAAGCCAACTGGTCATCGGAATTACAATTACATTCGCAATAGCGTATGCTGTAATTACCCAAGCCACATCAGTTAAAGTAGCACCAAGACTACCTCGCATGTCTGTTAGCGCTACGTTTACAATAGTGGTGTCTACAATTTCTAACAGTGCGCAAAGTACTGCAGTAATCGTAATGATCACACGTCTATAACCGTATTCTACTAAATCGTCGTCTGCTTGTACTGCTTTCATTATGTTATTTTAAATGTACGTCTACATCAACATTCATCCCTGGTCTAAGTAATTTTACTTTTTCAGGATCGTTTGAAGCATCTAAACTAATTTTTACTGGTAATCTTTGAATGGTTTTTACGAAGTTACCTGTAGCATTATCAGGTGGCAATAATGAAAAACGTGAACCTGTTGCAGGAGAGAAAGAAGTAACAATTCCTTTGAATTCATAGTTAGGATAAGCATCTACTTTTAAACTTACTTTTTGACCAATAATCATTTTGTTTAATTGGGTCTCTTTAAAGTTAGCCACTACCCAAGCTTCATTGTTATTGATGATGTAAAACAAAGATTGTCCTGGTTGTACCAATTGTCCTGGTTGAATATCCACTTTTGAAACTTGTCCATCAATGGCAGCAGTAATGACCGTGTAGCTAAGGTTTAATTTTGCTACCTCTAACATGGTTTGTGCTCTTTTGATGTTAGCAGCCGCTACTTCAGTTTGTTTGTCAGAAGCTTTAGATTTTGACTCAATTACCGTTTTTTGAAACGAACTCGCTCTTTGTTGTTGTTGTAAAACACGTACTTGACTTTCGGCTTCTTCTTTTGCAGCTAAAGCTTGCTCGTATTGTTGTTTGGTAATGGTATGTGTTTTGTATAAGTTGTTGTAACGGTTGTAATCGCTAGTGATTTGTCTCAATCTAATTTTAGCGCTTTCGATAGAACCACCTGCGGATTTCATATTAGCGTCAGAAACCGAGATACTAGCATTGGCACTTCCAATATCTGCCTTTGCAGCTTCATATTGACCTTCGGCACCTAATAAAGCAGCATTCGCTTCATCTATTTTTAATTGATAATCTCTTTTATCGATAGTAAATAAGGTATCTCCCTTTTTTACAAAATCATTATCTTTTACATATACCTTACTAACATATCCAGATACTCTAGGAATAATTGGATTCATTTTTTTCTCGATTTGAGCATCATCTGTTTCTTCGTGAGCTAAGGAGTGTAAGTATTTTGTTACTCCGTATGTTCCGCCCACCAAAACTAAAATGGCAAGTATAATTATGAATTTAGTATTTGTTTTTTTCTTTTCCATGAGAGCTATCGATTATATTTTAGAAAGATTGAATGATTGTGATAATTGACCCGATACGGATAATAATTCGTAATATTTTTGAATAATAGTGGCTTTAGATATAGCGGTATTGATTTTGGCACTTAAGTTTTCCACATCAGCTTCCACTAGGTCATTAGTGTCTGCTAAACCATTGTCAAATTTGTCTTTAACCAGTCTATAGTTTTCTGTAGCTTGTTGAAGCGCTTGATCATAAACCACACTTTGATTGATGGCTAGGTCATAATCTTCAATAGATTTTTGAACTTCAACTTTAATGCGATCGGTTAAAATAGCTTCAGTTGTTTTCGCCTCTAAAGCTTTACTTTCCGCGATTTTTACCGTAGCACTATTTTTTAGAATACCAGACAAATCGTAAGATAAGCCAACTCCAAAATTCATAGCATATCGTACCGTAATGATATCTTTAAGGTCCAGAGCAGTATACCCCCCTAATAAAGCCAGAGTAGGGTAATAACCCGCTTTAGCAATTTTAATGTTGGCTTCAGTTGCTTTTTGTTGTAAACGAATGGCTTCTAAATCTTTTCTGCTTTCGAGAGCCAAAGCATTTGATGTTGGAGCATTAGCCGTTTTTAAATTAAAGAAATCAGGTTCATTAACCGCCAGTTTTATGCTTGAGTCTAATTGTAGTAGAGTCGTTAGGTAAAAATTAATGTTATTGATGTTGTTGTTGGTCTCATCAATAGACAATTGGGTTTTTGAAACCAATAATTGTGCTTTCAATAAATCATTTCTAGGAATGATCCCGTTTTTTTCCAATTCAATAAAATCTTTAACACGCTGCTGGGCTTGTTTTTGATTTTCATTCAAAAGATCTAATGTTTTTTGCGCTTTGTATAAAGCCGTGTAATAAGAGATCACACGCATGGCCACATCTTCTTTTGTTTTAGCAGCGTAGGCCGTTTCCGCTTCGTATAGATTATCAGAGGCTTTGATGCTGTTCTGAATTTTAAATCCAGAAAAGATCGGTAAGCTAAGATTTGCCATAGCAAACATGGCACGATCTGGAGATATCATTGGCTCTGAGCTTGCTTGGTCACCATTGTGCATATCGATCGAAGCTTTTGTCAATCGTTGGTATTGTCCTGAGATTTTTACATCGGGATACTGATGATTTTTAACCTGCTGTAGTTCGTATTTTTTTGAGTTTACCTTAGTATTGGCAAGCGAAACTTCGTTGCTTTTTTCCCAAGCCATTTTAACGGCTTCGTCTAAGGTTAAACTTGTTTTTTCTTGTGCTTCTATTGATGAAATTCCAATAAAGAAAATACCAAAGAGCATTAATTGATTAATTTTCATAAACAAGTAGAGCTTTTATAGTTTGTTGAATGTGCTTAGTAAGGCTAGTTTTAATGTATTCATTATATAAGGTTTCGGTGTTCAAGTTTAGAAGGTCCTCAAAGAAAGGCCTATTCATATGAAAGTGAAAAAAGGTTCCGATAATGGTCGGTGTAATAAGGGGGATGATAACATCTTTTCTAAAAATACCTTTATCTTGACCTTCGGTTATGATACGTTCGACAGATTTAAAGTTTCCTTTTTTTAATTCTGTAAAGGCGATAAAACTTTTTTCTCTTTTTTTGGCATTGAGTTCAAAGTGCAAGACCCTGAAAATTCCTTTGTTACAATTTATTCGGTTAATGTAAATTTCGATTAATTTATTGACTTTATCGAGAGGTTCGAGATTTTCATGCAATAAATTTTCAAGTTGTAATTTTAAATCGGAAGTTTTGTAAAGAATCAAAGCTTCTAGTAATCTTTCTTTGGAACCAAAATAATACGAAACCATGGCAATATTAATTTTGGCATGTTTGGAGATGTCCCGTATTGATGTGCCCTCAAATCCTTTTTCAGAAAAGAGCTTTTCAGCAACTTCCAGAATCTGAATTTTTTTATCGTTTAATTCGATGTTTGACATGATGTGTTTTCTAATCGAGTACAAAATTAAACAAGCGTTTAATTTAAACAGTTGTTTAGTTTTGTTTTAACATAATTTTAACACATGGATTAGAAGGTCTTTTATGTTAAATTATGCTTTTTTTAGGTTTGATTATGGAAATAAAAAAAGCTGAAATAATTATTTCAGCTTTGATTTTTGAATGTTAGGATGTGGATTATCGTCGATATTTATAATCTCGATATAACAGGAATATAATGAAAAATCCAGCAATTAAACCGATATATAGAAGACTTCCTTCTTTGGTTTCATATTCATTCTTATCAATGATAATGGTCCCTTCTTTATCTACTTGAATTAAGTCGATGTTTATGTTTTCACGGTCATTTGCATTGGCTAAATAATAAACTTTTACACGGTCTCCAATAGTTAGTTTTTTTAGTAGATCATCATAGTTTCGGGAGATTCGGTAGATCCCTAAATCTTCATTAAGATCTTTTAATGATATATAAAATACCTTTGCTTTATGTCCTTTACTTCCGTAATGAACATCAATTCCTTTGTCAATTATTATACCTTCAAACTGGTCACACGCTGATAAATCGATATGTTGTTTTTCATAACCAATGTAAGCAACAAAAAAAAATATGACGGACAATAGTCCTGTTGAAATTGAGTTTAGTAAAAACTTATATTTTTTGTTCATTTATTTATGATCAAACGAAAGGTTTCCTTATCTAATTTCTGCAACAAATTCTTTGATTTTACCAGAACCATTTTCGCTTAAATGTTTGATAAAGGCACTTCCGATAATAGCGCCTTTGGCAAATTTGGTTGCTTGATCAAAGGTTTCTTTGTTGGATATTCCAAAACCGATGATTTGTGGATTCTTTAAATTCATATTAGAGATTCTTTCGAAATAACGCTCTTGTATATTTCCAAAACCTGCCTGAGAACCCGTAACACTGGCTGAACTCACCATATAAATAAATCCATTGGATACGCTGTCGATAAAAGCAATGCGATCGTCAGAGGTTTGTGGTGTGATTAAAAACACATTGATTAGACCGTATTTTTCAAAAATAGCTTTGTACTCTTCTGCGTAAACATCAACTGGTAGATCGGGAATAATTAGACCGTCGATACCAATTTCTGCACATTTTTTACAGAAGGCTTCAACTCCATATTGCAACATCGGATTGAAATACCCCATGATAATAAGTGGAATACTTACACTTTGTCGGATGTCTTTTAGTTGGTCAAAAAGAATTTGAGTGGTCATTCCGTTGTGAAGTGCCGCGGTAGAACTCGCTTGGATGGTTGGTCCATCTGCTAAAGGATCACTAAAAGGTAAGCCAATTTCGATTAAGTCAACGCCATTTTTTTCTAGATCCTGAATAATTTGAGCAGTATCATTTAAGTTAGGGTATCCCGCTGAAAAATAAATAGAAAGGATCCTTTTATCTTCTTGTAGTTTTTGAGTTATTCTGTTCATCGTTTTTATTTTTTGTCCTAAAAGCTGTTGAAAGCTTTTAGTAGATTTTTTTATAATTTAAAATAATCGATATAATTGTCTAGATCTTTGTCTCCACGACCTGAAAGGCTGATGACAACAATATCGGTTGGTTTGAATTGTTTTTGATCTAAAACAGCAAAGGCATGCGCACTTTCTATTGCTGGGATAATGCCTTCGAGTTTGGTCAATTGTAAACCTGCGTTCATGGCATCATCATCCGTTACAGAGAAGAATTCTCCACGACCTGTTTGAGCTAAATGCGCATGCATTGGACCAACTCCAGGGTAATCCAAACCTGCAGAAATAGAATAAGGCTCGGTAATTTGACCATCAGGAGTTTGCATCAAAAGGGTTTTGCAACCATGAATAACACCTACTTTTCCTAATTTGCTTGTAGCGGCACTATGTCCACTATCAACCCCTTTTCCAGCAGCTTCAACGGCAATGATACCTACTTCAGGCTCGTGTAAAAAGTGGTAATAAGTTCCAGCTGCATTACTTCCACCACCGATGCAAGCAACCACATAATCTGGATTTTCACGACCTTCTTTTTCTTTTAACTGCCATTTTATTTCCTCAGAAATAACACTTTGGAAACGGGTAACCATATCGGGATAAGGATGTGGTCCAATAGCCGATCCGATGATATAGTGGGTATCAACAGGATTGTTGATCCAGTCACGAATGGCTTCATTAGTCGCATCTTTTAAGGTTCTAGAACCTGAAAGTGCTGGACGAACTTCGGCACCTAACATTTTCATTCTCGCTACGTTTGGTGCCTGACGTGCGATGTCAATTTCCCCCATGTATACGATACATTCCATTCCCATTAAAGCACAAACTGTAGCCGTTGCAACACCGTGTTGCCCAGCGCCAGTTTCAGCAATAATTCGTTTTTTACCCAAACGTTTGGCTACCAATATTTGCCCAATAGTATTGTTGACTTTATGAGCTCCAGTATGGTTTAAGTCTTCTCTTTTTAGATAAATTTTAGTATTGTATTTTTCAGATAATCGCTTAGCAAAATAAAGTGGACTAGGGCGTCCAACATAATCTTTTAGCAATTGATCAAACTCTGCTTTAAAATCAGGCTCGCTTGTTATTTTTAAATAGTTTTGGCGTAATTCTTCTACATTGGGATATAACATTTCAGGAATGTAGGCTCCTCCAAATTCTCCGTAGTATCCTTTTTCGTTGACGTTAAAATTCATTTTGTTTAAATTTTAAATGTTGACAATTTCGAGTTTTCGCTTGAAATTGCTTAATAAGTTTTTGTTTTTTAATCCAGGTTCAATCTCAAATCGGCTGTTTACATCTATGGCGTAAACGGGTAATTTGAGGTCTTTAATAGCGGCTATTTCTTCAATTCCGATTCCGCCACTTAAGAAAAAGGGCTTGTCGGATTTGTATTTTTTTAATAGATTCCAATCGAAGGTGGTGCCGTTTCCTCCAGGTAATTTTCCTTTGGTGTCAAAAAGAAAATAATCACAGAGCGCTTCAAAAGGTTGTAGTTGCTCAAAATCGAAATCTTCTCCAACTGAAAATACTTTTATGATTTCGATTTTAGGGTCAAGCTTGTTTTTTAATTCACCGCAGAATACTGCAGATTCTTTTCCGTGTAATTGAACGGCTTGTAAACCGTGTTGGTTGACTTTTTCTACAATATTGTCAACTGATTCGTTTACAAAAACGCCTACTTTTTTAATCGTTTTAATCAATTCCGGTATAGTGCCATTAAAAAATCGAGCGGATTTCTCCCAGAAAATAAAGCCCATATAATCGGGTAGGAGCGCTCCTACTTCGAGTATATTGTCGGGGTATTTCATACCGCATATTTTGAGTTTCATTTTAGTATTGTTTTTTGACATGATGGATTCAAGGTTTTTAGTCCTGTCCTTTGCCTAAAGCTGTTTAATAAATTCAGTTGCTGCTTGACCTGCGTTGTCCGTTTTCATAAAGTTTTCACCAATTAAGAATCCGGTATAACCGTAGGGTCTTAGTTCCGTAATGGCTTCAACAGAAGAAATACCGCTTTCCGAAACTTTGACAAAATCATTTGGGATTTGAGCCGCTAGTTGTTTGCTGAAATCTAAACTTACTTCAAAGGTTTTTAGGTTTCTGTTGTTCACCCCTATCATGTCTAAACTGGGCATGATTGATTTTTCTAATTCCTCTTGATTGTGGACTTCAAGTAATACTTCTAAACCTAATTTCTTAGCGAATTCAGAGAGTGACTTGATTTCTTCGCGTGTTAAAACTGCTGCAATTAGCAAAATTAAATCGGCTCCAAAAGCTTTGGCTTCTAGAATTTGATATTCATCCACAATAAATTCTTTGCGCAAAAGGGGAATGTTTACACTTGCTCTTGCTAAAAGTAAATCGTCTAAGGAACCTCCAAAATATTTTGCGTCCGTTAAAACTGAAATACCACAAGCACCTGCACTTTCATATCCTTTTACTACTTCCTCTACAGTGAAACTTTGATTGATTACGGATTTTGAAGGAGAACGACGTTTGTGTTCAGCGATAATACCCGTTGAACTTGTTTTTAGTTTTTGACTTAAAGAAATGGTTTCTCTTCCAAAAAACACTGAACTTTCCAACTGTGAAACTGGAATGATGGATTGTTTAAGAATGACTTCTCTTTTCTTGTCAATGATGATTTTATCGAGGATATTCATTTTTAGTTGTTTAAAGTTTTGTTTGTCTACGTTTTAAAAATGATCATTCTTGCTAAGCATTTTAAAACGTATGGATCAAACTATTTATTTGCTCAATTCTTGTAATGTTTGCAAGGCTTTTAATCCTTTTCCTGAGAATAAGCTTTCTTTGGCTAATTCAAATCCTTCTAGAGGGGAACATTTAGTAACAGTTGCTATGGCCATTGCGGCATTGGCGCAAACCACATTGTTCTGGGCTTGATTTCCTTTTCCAGAAATGATATTGGTGAACATTTCAGCGGATTCTTCAATGGTTTTCCCACCTTCTATATCGGTTTGTGCTAAAAGAGAAACGCCAAAATCAGTTGGATTTAACATGCCTTCCATTGAACTGGTAATAATCTTCGTTGGTCCCGTTAACGAAACTTCATCATAACCGTCTAGTGAATGTAAGATCGTAAAATTCACCTCGGTGTTTTGGTATAAATAAGCATACATACGGGCTAATTCCAAATTGAATACCCCTACTAGTTGATTCTTAGGAAACGATGGATTAACCATTGGACCTAACATATTGAAGAAGGTTTTTACCGCTAATTCTTTTCTTATGGGGCCCACATTTTTCATGGCAGGATGGAATAGGGGAGCATGCAAAACACAGATACCTGCTTTGTCGATGCATTTCTCGATAAAGGAAGCATCATTACTGAATTTGATTCCCATTTTCTCCATCACATTGCTTGATCCAGAAATAGAGGAAACACCATAGTTTCCGTGTTTGGCTACTTTTATTCCCGCTCCAGCAGTTACAAAAGAGGCCAGGGTTGAGATGTTGAAAGTATCTTTTCCATCACCACCCGTTCCACATAAATCGATAGTGTTGTAGGCAGATAAATCTACTTTGATGCACAATTCTAATAAGGCTTCACGGAAACCTGAAAGTTCATCAATGGTAATGCTTCGCATCATAAAGACGGTCAAGAATGCCGAAATCTGACTTGGATTATAGCTTCCACTTGAGATATTAATCAATACCAATTTGGCTTCTTCTTTTGAAAGTACTTCGTGGTTGATTAATTTGTTTAATATATTTTTCATTCTTTTTTTAAGGTGCTAGAGTTCTATGGAACTCAGTGGCTATGTTTTTTTACTGTAAGGAAATTGGGAGTGGTTAAACTAACTCTTGATCCAGTTCTCTAAAATTCTTTTTCCATTTGGAGTCAGTACACTTTCTGGATGGAATTGAACTCCTCTTACGTCAAAAGTTTTGTGTCTTAGTGACATAATTTGACCGTTTTCATCTACTGATGTAGCTTCTAAGGCTTCAGGTAGATTACTATCCACTACCCATGAGTGATAACGTCCGACTTCAAATTCATCTCCTAAACCTTCAAATAACAGTTCATCTGTCACTACGGTTTTTACCTTTGTTGCTACTCCGTGATATACTTTATCTAGGTTGGAAAGTGTTCCTCCAAAAACTTCTCCAATGGCCTGTTGACCTAAACAAACCCCTAAAATACTTTTGGTTGATCCATATTTTTGAATCACCGCTTTTAATAAACCTGCTTCATCTGGAACTCCAGGTCCTGGTGAGAGTAATATTTTATTAAAAGAGGCTATTTCTTCAATATCGAATTCATCGTTTCTGTATACCGTAACTTCGCAGTTTAAATCTTCTAGATAGTGAACTAAATTATAAGTAAAACTATCGTAATTGTCTATAACTAATATTTTTTTCATGATTTCTGGGTCTATTTTTCTCGAACGTATTTTTCAACTATAATTCGATTTACTCCTAATTTTTCTATTTTTTCAATTCCTTTTTGAATCAATGTGTCGCTTTTAATTTTCACTACAAATTCAAATTTATTGTTCTCCCACTGACGGTTATTAAAATATTCTAAGTTTTCGGTATAAATGCTATCCTTTAAGGTGTATTTCCCACCTCCTCCAAAGAAAACCGCTGTGCTGTCTTTTCCGTTATTCAAGTCATGATTAAAAAAAGCAAAATGAGAATCATTAATTATTTTAATCATTTTTGTTTTAGGATTAAACGTGGAAAAAGTAGAATCTTTCTCCGTTGTTTCTGCCGAGATCAGACGCCAGGTTCCTGTTAATGCAATCGATTTTGAATCGTTTTTTGGTTGACATGAGGCTAAAAGTACCAAAGCGATAAAAAAAGGAATGTAATTTTTCATAGTTTTTGTTTTTAGTTTAGTGTTCGTTTTAGTTGTCAGTTTTGTGGGCTGAAGAAAAGAGGGCTGTTATATTTTCTCAGCCATTTCTAAAGCCGTATTTAAAGCTCTTAACTTATTGTAAACTTCTTGCATTTCGCTTTCCTCATCAGAACTGGCTACAATACCGGCACCTGCTTGAGAATGCAATTGATGATTTTTACTTAAGAAAGTTCGGATCATAATGGCATGGTTAAAATTGCCTTCGAAATCCATGAACCCAATGGCTCCTCCATAAAAATTACGATTGGTTTTTTCGTAATCCTCAATTAGTTGCATGGCTCTGTGTTTGGGAGCTCCACTTAAAGTTCCCGCTGGGAAAGTGTCTGCTACCACTTGCATAGTGGTGGCTTTTTCGTGTAATTGACCTGTTACTTTGGAAACTAAATGGATGACATGTGAGAAAAATTGAACTTCTCTGTATTTCTCAACATTCACATCATGACCGTTGCGGCTCAAATCATTTCGAGCCAAATCCACTAACATAACGTGCTCGCTATTTTCTTTTTTGTCTTCCGAAAGCTCTTTGGCTAAAAGGGCATCACGCTCATCATTTCCTGTTCTTTTGAATGTTCCAGCAATAGGATGAATTTCCGCTTTTCTGTTTTTTACAATAATTTGCGCTTCAGGTGAAGAACCAAATATTTTGAAATCACCATAGTCAAAAAAGAACAAATAAGGAGAAGGATTGATACTTCGCAAAGCGCGGTAAACATTGAATTCATCCCCTTTGAAACCTTGTGTAAAACGACGAGATAAAACCAATTGAAATACATCACCACGGAAGCAATGTTTCTTGGCTAAAGCCACATTGTGTTTGAATTCTTCATCGGTTAGGTTGGAGAATCCTTCTCCTTCTTTAGTAAAGCTGTACGATGCAATATTTCGAGATTGTAACAATTGTTCAATTTCTGAAATATTGTTTCTTGAGTCTAAGCTGTGACAAAAAATATAAGCTTCATTTTTAAAATGATTGATGGCAATGATGTTTTGGTAAACCGCATAATACACATCAGGAATTGCCGTGGCAGTGTCTTTTTTTGCAATAGATACCTTCTCGAAGTAACGAACAGCATCATAAGAGATGTAGCCAAATAAACCATTGTTGATGAATTTAAAGTCGTTTTTCTCCGATTTAAATTGACTAGAAAAATTTTGAATTACTTCAGGGATATTTGTAGTCGCATCAATAGCACTAGTGGTTGTAGTACCATCAGGGAAAGTTTGTGAAATCGTTTCATTTTCGATTTTAAATGTGGCAATTGGATTGCAACAGATGTACGAGAAACTATTGTCATTTCCGTGATAGTCACTACTTTCTAGCAATAAACTATTTGGGAATTTATCTCTGATTTTGAAATAAACACTAACTGGTGTGATAGTGTCTGCCAGAATTTGTTTGTAGTGTGTGTTGAGTATAAAAGGTTTCAATGTATGTAGTTTTTTAGTTTTTATAATAATTTCGTTTCAATTAGGACCAAAAAAAAAGGCTTGTCGTGATGACAAGCCTTTTATATTTATAGTTTTACAATACCATAGGAAGCTCTGTTCACGACGTTTGACGTAAATTCTTCCACCACCAAGTATTGTTTATTATTGTTTTCATATCTTATTTTGATGTGACAAAGATATAAAGGTATTTTGAATTACAAGACATAAAAAAATAAAAAAATCTTTTTTAAAATCAGAATTTTGTTAAATTAAGGCGAGAAGTGCTTTTGTAAAGGCTTAATTGCCAATAGCAATCGTGTTGTTTTGTTTGGTTCTGAAATCAGGATTTGTTTTGATAGTAGGCAAGTTAAATAAATCGCTGTTTTTAATAGCAGTAGTTTCTAAGCCGAAAGTAGGATTACTAAAATAGTTATTGAGCCCTTGATTGTTGCTGTTCGATTCACTAGTAATGCTGCCATTGCAATTGTTGATGATTATGTTTTTAAGTTTAATCTTGGCTAAATTGACCTCCCCGTTTCCTATATTGACTTCTAGTAATGCAAAAGGACTAAAACCCGAAACCACACTACTGTTTAATTCAAAGAAGGTATTTTCCTTGACATAGATAGACTCACGAACAAGTCCTTGATTGTTTTCTTCCAAATTAACTAAGGTGATGTTGCTGGCTTTGATACTGGTCAATTTTTTGGTCATATCGGTGTTGCCAATTTTATCATAGGAATCGACTTCAAAACATCTGGAACCGGAAACATCTGATGAAAAGGGATGGCGAATGGCAATACTGTTGTTTAGGTTGCATTGAACACCTTGGGTAAAATCGAAATCGTCATCTGTTGTTCGATACGAAATGAGGTTGTTCATATTGAGTTCTCCACCATAACACTCAAAAGAATCATCGTTGGAATAACTAATTTGAATATTGCTCAATACGGTTTTTCTTCCTACACCTGCTAATGAAAGACCGTTAAGTTCTTTTAAAGCACTAAGTTTTCGCCCAGAATACTCGATTCTCACGTATTTTAAAACACCAGAATTATCCTCAAGATCTTGACCTCCATAATGATTGAGCATCGGTTCAAAATCAAAAGGTAAGATGTGAATCCCGCCTATGGTGTTGATAGGGGCCTTTCCTAAAAGAACAATTCCACCCCAATCTCCTGGTCTTCTTTCGGATATGTCTTTGTTGGAAGTGAAAATAATGGGGTCTGTTTCCAAGCCTTCTGCCATGATTTTTGCGCCGTTGGTAATCACTAGTGTTCCAGTGGTTTTATCATCACCACGTATGACCGTTCCCGGTTCAATGGTTAAAACAGCGTTATTGGTGACATAAACCACGCCTACTAATTGATAGGTATTTCGCTTGAGTAATTTGGTGTCTTTGCTGATTGTGCCGACCAAGATATCTGTTGCTTCGTTGTATTCGGTATTTGCAGGTTTGAAATTGGTCCAATTGCTCATCCAGTTGGTGTCGCCAATGATGCCTTTTGGCTGCTGTGCCTGTAGATAAAAACTGCTTAATATACTTAGAATAGTAAAGTGTAATGTTGTTTTCATAACGATGGTTTTGATCTGTAGTTTTGGATTTTTTAACAAACCAAAAGTAGAAGTCCAATGTTAATCAAAGCGCTATTACCTATTATGAAAGGGTTATTTTAAGATTAAGAATGTTATTTTTATGAAAAGTGAATGTAAAAAAGAACCCCAAAAGTATGCACTTTTGGGGTTTGTGGAATATAAGAATTAGTAAGTCTTAAATATTAGAATTTTAAAGCTACAGCTAATTCGAAATCGTCATTGATAGTTTTGTCTCCTAAGTTTTCGAAGAAATTACCAGAGTTGTATTTGATATCGTACTTAGTTCTGTCTACTTTGAATGCAGTAGTAGCTGTATTTTCATTAACAGTAATATCTAAAGTTACTGGTTTAGTGATT
The DNA here is from genome assembly GCF_059882335.1 of Flavobacterium sp. OHVDL-2026-0007. Classification (NCBI taxonomy): domain Bacteria; kingdom Pseudomonadati; phylum Bacteroidota; class Flavobacteriia; order Flavobacteriales; family Flavobacteriaceae; genus Flavobacterium; species Flavobacterium sp. OHVDL-2026-0007. Next base: position 2,239,927 of record NZ_CM187612.1, on the reverse strand, counting down.
CCTTTGATTGTTAAATCAGCAGTTACTGTATAAACATTAGTTGCTTTAGTTTTAATCGTTTTGAAAGTCAATTTTGCAGTTGGGAATTTGTCAGTTCCAAAGAAATCGTCAGCTTTTAAGTGACCGTTTAATTTTCCTTGGTATTCTCCAGTTAAATCAGTTGCAGTTAAAGAAGTCATATCTACTGTGAAAGTTCCACCAGTTAATTTTTTCCCTTTGAATACTACAGCACCGTCTTTAAAGTTTACAGTTCCAGAGTGCTCTCCAGTTACTTTTTTACCTACCCATTTGATAGTACTTGCTTTTGCGTCGATTTTTTTAGTTTGTGCGTTTACTGAAACGCTAGCTACTGCTACGAATAATGCTAATGCAATTGTTTTTAAATTCTTCATGTTGTTAAAATTTGATTGTGTAAATAAATGATTATAGAGTAATAAATAAATCTTCGTGTGATTTTCTAACTTTTTTATAATGTTGAGTAGTATCCTCTTCATGTCTGTAACCTACAGTTGCGATTACCGAAGCGTTTAAACCTAATTTGTCTAAACCTAAGATTTCATTAACCGCTACAGCGTTAAATCCTTCCATTGGTGTAGCATCAATTTTTAATTCAGCAGTAACATTTAATAAGTTACCTAATGCTAAATACGTTTGTTTTGCCGTCCAGGTATTTTTGGCATCGTTAGGTAATTTTGCAATTGTACCTTTCATCATGGCACTAAATCCTTCTAAGGCTTCAGTAGGAACACCTCTTGTTTGGCTAATGTTTTTAATATAATCGTTTACAGCCTCATCTCCAAGATTCAAGTCGTTTGCGAATATAAATAAGTCAGATGCATCGGTGATTTGTTCTTGTCCGTAAGCTGCTGCTTTTAATTTTTCTCTTATTTCTGGATTAGTAACGATAATTACTTTATAGGGTTGTAATCCATAGGAAGAAGCGCTTAGTCTAACGGCTTCTTTTAATGTTTTTAAATCTTCAGTTGATATTTTTTTTGTCGCATCAAATCTTTTTGTTGCGTATCTCCAATTTTGATTTTCTAAGAAATTACTCATAATTTAATTTTGTTTATGTGTTCTGTATTTTTCTAATAATTGATTTAATAATTCTAAGTCTTGAGGACTTAAATTCTCTGCAAATTCACGCTCGTGCTCATTTACTTTAGGATCTAATTCCTGTAAGATGTCCAATCCTTTTTGGGTAATTAAGACTTCTATTTTTCTACGGTTATCAGGGCAAACATTTCGGGTAACAAAATCCTTCAATAATAATTTGTCTACTAATCGGGTGGTATTACTTGTTTTGGCTAACATCCTTTCCTGAATGACGCACATATTGGCCGGATTTCCTTTTTGTCCTCTTAATATTCGTAACACATTGTATTGCTCTACTGAAAGATCATACGGTTTGATCAACTCGTTAAAATGATCTTGAATCACATTTTGCGTGTACATGATATTGAGAATAACTTTTTTCGAATTATCCATCTTAACTGTACTTTTTATAACTTCTTCAATTGTCATAGTCGTAAGTGTCTAATTTGTATATACAAATGTAGTATCTTTTTACTGTTGTATATACAAGTGTTGTGTTAATTTTTAGTTAATTCTGTTTAAAAGGCTGTGTTTGCTGTCAAGTAAGGCTTGATAAACGGTATTAAAATTAAGATATTTTAGGGTTTAAAGAGAAGATTAGTAGTGATTTAACTATTTTTTAAACTAAAGGATGTCGTTGTGTAGGCTAATGAGGAAGGTTGTGGTATTAAAAAACGAAACCCAACCGTTTTTTAAGAACTGTCGGGTTTGATTTTGTATTTAGAAAAGTATTGTTTTTGTTCTAGCCGTTAGCGTAGCGTTTTTTCGTATGCTCTTCGAGCTGCACCTCTAAAAAACACTTCACCACAATAAGTGTATTGAAGCTTTTCTAAAATTTTCAGCATCGGAACATTATCAAAATTGGTATCTACTTTTATACTGTATATTTTGTTTTCGAGGCATAAATCTTCCAAATGTTTAAAAAAATGGGTGGCAATACCTTTGCCTTTTGTTGCGCTAGAGACGGCAACACGATGTACCACAACATAAGGGCCATCGGTCAGCCATTGACCTTCTATAGTGTCATAAGCGGGTTCTTTGTCGAAGATAATAGCGGCATAAGCCAAAATTTCTTCTTCACCAGTTAGGACATAGCCGTAACCATTTTCTATATCGCTTGCAATGCTTAATGGATTAGGATAGCCATCTTGCCATTGGGAACTTCCATCTAGTCGTCTTTGTTCGATAGCATCTTGTAGGATGGTCCAAATAACAGGGCTATCTGATGAAGTTGCTTTTCTTAAGATAAACGGTGCTGTAGTATTACTCATTTTTTTAACGTATCGCTATTGAATATTAATGAGGTAATTTATCTTTAATGAAACCATAAACCCAGGTTCCTAAAATGGCACTCAGTAAAGTGATTACAATTACCGTAACTCCAGTTCCAATTTGAGCAAATAAAGGACCAGGACAAGCTCCTGTTAGCGCCCAGCCAAATCCAAATAGTAAACCACCGTAAATTTGTCCTTTGTTAAAAGTCTTAGGTTGGATTTCGATTTTTTCTCCGTGGATGGTTTTGATGTTGAACTTTTTGATCAATTGAACTGATATAAGACCAACTGCAACGGCGCTTCCAATTACACCATACATAAAGAAGGATTGTAATTGAAACATTTCTTGAATACGAAACCAACTAACGATTTCGGCTTTTACGAATATGATTCCAAAAATGATTCCGACTAACATATATTTTAGGTTAGACAATCCGGAATCTTTCAATTGACTTGCGTTGATTCCTTCTGTATCTGTATTTTTATTTTCTAAATTATTCATTTTTGAAATTTTAAAGTGAAAGGATATAAGGTAAAATCAAATTGGCCATAATAAATCCACCAATCATAAAACAGATGGTAGCTACTAATGAAGGCCATTGCAAGTTTGAAATCCCCATAATGGCATGCCCGCTAGTGCATCCTCCAGCGTAACGTGTTCCGAAACCAACTAAAAATCCACCTACGACAATCATAATAAAGCCACGAAGTGTGAATAAACTTTCCCAAGAAAAAAGTTCTTTGGGTAATAATCCAGCATGATCCGTAATACCGTAAGTTGCCAATTGTTCAGAGAGTTCTGGTGTAATTACAACGGGATTTGGATTAGCTAAAAAATGAGCAGCGATAATTCCGCCAAGGAAAATTCCGAAAACGAAAAATAAATTCCAGCTTTCTTTCTTCCAATCGTATTTAAAAAAGGAAATATTCGCTGGTATGCACATGGCGCAAATATGACGCAATGAGGAACTGATTCCGAATGATTTGTTTCCGATGATTAATAATATAGGTACAGTTAATCCAATTAATGGACCTGAAACGTACCAAGGCCAAGGTTCTTTTAGAATATCTAGTATACTCATTTTTGAAATTTTAAATTTTAGTTACAGACTTTACCAATTCAAGGATTTTTGGTCATTAAAGGGGTAAGCCCTGTCTGCTGTTTTTATTAAGTGTTTGTGCTTTTTGTTGTACTTTGTGATCTCTAAGAAACAAAAAAATTACTTTAAAATCTTACTCTGACAAACAAAATCTGATTTTGGAATATCCGTTTTTAAAATGGCACCAAAGCCTCCTTCGATTTCTGTAAAGTTTCTAAAACCACGAGCCTGTAAAATAGAAGCGGCGATCATACTGCGATATCCAGCGGCACAATGCAGGTAAAAATGCTCGTTTGGGTTAATGTCTTTTACCCATTCATTAATAGAAGCCAATGGCTTGTTATAAGCCTGATCAATATGTTCGGCGCTATATTCTGTTTCTTTACGAATGTCGATGACCTTGCTTTTTTCGCTTTCAAATTCGCTTTCAAATTGGGCAGCTGAAATTCGGTTCACCGTATCAATTTCAAGACCGGCTTTTTGCCATGCTTCAAAACCTCCGTCTAGATGTCCGATAATGGAATCAAAACCAACACGGCTCAAGCGTGTTACGGTTTCTTCTTCAAGACCTACTTCGGTAATCAATATAATGGGTTGTTTTACATTGGCAATTAAAGTCCCCACCCAAGGAGCGAAATCACCATTGATTCCAATATTGATCGATTGAGGAATAAATCCTTTATAGAAATCACCATTTCTTCTAGTATCAAGAATTAGGGCTCCAGTTTCTTCAGCTACAGCTTCAAAATCTTCAGCTTTAATCGCTTTCATTCCATTGTGTAGAACGGTTTCAAAACTCTCATACCCGCCTTTGTTCATCGCTACATTCATACTGAAGTAAGCAGGAGGAGGCAATAGTCCATCGGTAACTTCAGTGATAAATTCGGCTTCGGTCATGTTCGCACGCAAAGCATAATTAGTGGCCTTTTGATTTCCGATAGTAGAAACGGTTTCTTTACTCATGTTTTTCCCACAAGCACTACCTGCGCCATGGGCAGGATAAACGATGACAGCATCAGCCAAAGTCATGATTTTATCTCTTAGAGAATGAAATAAAATTCCAGCCAATTGTTCTTGTGTCATTCCAGCGGCTTTTTGAGCTAAATCTGGACGACCTACATCGCCAATAAATAAAGTGTCTCCAGAAAAAATAGCGTGATCGTTTCCGTTTTCATCAATCAATAAATAAGTGGTGCTCTCCATAGTGTGACCTGGAGTATGCAAAGCTTTTATGGTAATATTTCCAACTTTAAATTCTTGCGCGTCTTTGGCAGTGATGCATTCGAATTCACAAATAGCATTGGGTCCGTATACAATTGGCGCTTGCGTTTCTTTGCTCAAATCAATATGGCCGGAAACAAAATCAGCATGGAAATGGGTTTCGAATATATATTTTAACTTTACCTGATCACGTTCTAAACGATCCAGATAAGGTTGTATCTCTCTTAATGGATCGATAATGGCAGCTTCCCCATTTGAAGTGATATAGTAAGCACCTTGGGCTAAACATCCGGTGTAAATTTGTTCAATTTTCATGATAAGAAATCTAAAATAATGTTTTGCAAAGGTAAGTCTGTTTTTTGGGAAAATAGGTGACTAATGTTACACAAAATCGTTTTAGGAAAAAAATAACAGTGGCTATTTTGGCTGTTTAAAAGTTTAACAAATATCGGCGCATAAATTATTTTTAAAGATCAGTTGTTCGAGTTTTAATGGGTAAATTTGTGGGAATTCAAGAATAAATTACGACTCTATGGAAGAAATGCTTTTTTACGACCGAATGCAATTCGCCTTCACCATTACCTTTCACTATCTTTTTCCACAACTGACAATGGGGCTTTCGCTGATCATTGTTTATTTCAAATGGAGATACCTACGAACAAAAGAAGAACAATACAATCACGCTACCCATTTTTGGATGAGAATCTTCGCTTTAAATTTTGCGATGGGTGTGGTAACGGGGATTCCGATGGAGTTTCAATTTGGAACCAATTGGGCAAAATTCTCCGAACTAACAGGAGGGATTATTGGGCAAACTTTAGCCATGGAGGGGATGTTTTCCTTTTTCTTAGAATCCTCATTTCTGGGTATATTCTTGTTTGGAGAAAAGATACTTGGACACAAATGGCATTTTGTAACGGGTTTGTTAATTTGCATTGGTTCCTGGGCCAGCGGCTATCTGATCATCGCTACCCATTCTTGGATGCAAAATCCTGTAGGATACGAAATCCTTGAAAACGGGAGATTTGTGTTGACCAATTTCAAAGCTTTGTTTTTAAATCCATGGTTGTGGCCTTCTTATTTGCACAATCAGGCAGCTTCTATGGTAACGAGTTCATTTGTTGTAGCCGGAATTGGGGCTTTCTATATTCTGAGTAAAAAGAATATTTCTTTTGGAAAGTTATTCGTTAAAACGGGTGTTATTTTTGGGTTGATTTCCAGTATGATCGTGGCTGTGCCAACGGGAGATTTACTGGCTAAAAATGTAGTCAAGTACCAACCGGTAACTTTTGCGGCTATGGAAGGGATTTTCCATACCGAAAAGAAAGGTTCTGAGATCGTTTTAATTGGGCAACCCGATGTAAAAGATAAAAAACTAGACAATAAAATTGCCGTTCCTAATATATTGAGTTTCTTAACGTATGGTAGTTGGCATCAAGAAATTAAAGGATTGGATCAGTTTGAAGAAGATCTGCATCCTACTAACATTTCCGGATTGTATTATGCCTATCACATTATGGTGGGATTGGGAACCATATTTATTGGTTTGATGGCCCTAGCAGTTTTCCAGCTTGTTAGAAAGCAGTTATTTGAGACTAAATGGATTTTATGGTCGCTGATGTTTATGATGCCATTTCCTTATATCGCCAACACTACTGGTTGGTACACGGCAGAACTAGGGAGACAGCCTTGGTTGGTTTATAATTTATTACGCACTGCCGAAGGAGCATCGCCAACAGTCTCATCAGGGAACACCTTATTTACCCTATTGGGTTTTATAGGATTGTATCTTTTATTGGGAATGCTGTTTCTGCTTTTGGTTGGAAAAATCATTAATAAAGGACCTCACAATGGAGGTATAACTGAAAATATATAAGTATGGAGTTTTTTTGGTACGTTGTGTTAATGGGAATCCTAGCGGTGTATATCGTTTTGGATGGTTACGATTTTGGAGCAGGAATTATTCATTTATTTTTTGCTAAAACAGAGAAAGATAAAAAAGCAATTACAAGCGCAATTGGTCCCTTTTGGGATGCCAATGAAGTTTGGATTATCGCTGCTGGTGGGGTTTTGTTTTTTGCGTTCCCTATTTTATATGCTTCTTCATTCAGTGGATTTTATTTGCCACTGATCATGATTTTATGGCTGCTGATTTTCCGTGCCATTGGACTAGAAATGAGAGGCCAAGTGCATCATCACATGTGGGAAGCCATTTGGGATAAGGCTTTTGGAATTGCTAGTTTGCTTTTGGCTCTGTTCTTCGGAATTGCTTTGGGGAATATTGTTCGCGGTGTTAATCTGGGCATGGTAACCAACGGGGTTTCCACACAGGAAGCGCATTATTTCTTTTTGCCTTTATGGAATCCAACCTTTAGTCCGCAAGCCAATGAACTGGGCATTATCGATTGGTTTACAATCTTTTTGGGCATTGTAAGTGTGGTAGCTTTAACCATTCATGGAGCCAATTGGATTATTTTTAAAACCAATTCTTCGTTGAATACCCAACTTAAAAATGTGGTTTTTAAACTCAATATTGTTTTATTGGTTTTAGTGTTCATTTCCTTGCAGGTCTGGCATTTTATTGAACCACAACCGTTTCATAATTTTATAGAAAATCCTATTCTTTGGTTTTTTCCTCTATTGACTTTTGTTGGACTAATCGGATTGTTTAAAGTACGTTCTTTCAAAAGAGACGGATACGGATTTTTATTTTCTTCCTTGTTTTTGGTAGGGGGATTTGCTTCCACAGCGGTATCTATTTTTCCGAATGTATTGCCTTCAACTAATAATGTAAATCCGTCTTTGACCATCTACAATACCGCTGCCGGCCAATATGGATTGAATGCTGGAATGAGTTGGTTTTTTATTGCTTTGTTTTTGGTGATCGTTTATCTCATCGTACAGTATCGCGTTTTTAGTGGTAAAATGGATGAGATTGGATATGGAGAGCATTAGATAATAGGGATAGGCTTTTTATAGAAATGATAGATTTAGACAGTCAGATCGCGCCTATTAAAGATTTAAGCCTTACTCAAAGTAAGGCTTTTTTATTAAATTATTGTGGGTGTACTATTATCGTGTTTTTTGTGATTACAGATGGAGTGTAAGGAGTACTGTTAATTAACTGGTAGGTATTTTTTGTTTTCGTCACTAATAATGCAGTATTTTGGAAAAAATCACCTTTAAGAAGATCGTTTGTTAGATTACTGTTTTAGTGGGGAATTCGAAAACTGTTAGTGGTTGATTTTTAGTAGTTTGTGAGCCAAAAAGGCGAAAGATAAATTTTTTTCTTAAGGATAGTAATTCATTTATTAGCATATGAAAGTAGTCAATAGAAATAAAATAATGACTTTATTAGTCAGCTGTTTGCTTAGTAGCGTGGTCTACGCTCAGCAAAAACCTAACATCATTTACATTTATGCGGATGATATGGGCTATGGAGAATTGGGTAGTTATGGTCAGGACAAAATAAAAACGCCTAATTTAGATCAGATTGCCAAGGAAGGAATAAAATTCACCCAGCATTATACGGGGGCACCTGTTTGCGCTCCTGCTCGTTGCATGTTAATGACCGGTAAGAACAGTGGACATTCTTATATCCGAGGGAATTACGAGTTAGGGGGCTTTGAAGATGAGAACGAAGGAGGTCAAATGCCATTACCTGAAGGTACTTTCACCATTGCCAAGTTGATGAAACAGGCCGGTTACGTAACAGGAGCTATTGGTAAATGGGGCTTAGGGATGAACGGAACTACTGGTGATCCAAACAGCCAGGGTTTTGATTATTTCTACGGTTACCTGGATCAGAAACAGGCGCATAATTTTTATCCCACTCATCTTTGGGAAAACGGAAAATGGGACACTTTAAATAATCCGTACATATATGTGCACAAAGCATTACCTAAAGATGCTCCCGATGCCGCTTTTGATGCCTTCAAAGGGAAAGACTATTCGGTAACCAAAATGGGGGATAAAACTATAGAGTTTATCGCGAAAAATCAAAAGAAACCCTTTTTCTTGTATTTGCCTTATACGGGTCCACATGTATCGCTTCAGGCACCGGACCAAGCAGTGAAGCAGTATATTGGACAATTTGAGGAGAAGCCTTACCGAGGTGAAAATGGCTATGCTTCCACCTTGTATCCAAAATCTACGTATGCGGCGCTTATTACTTATATGGATCAACAAGTGGGACGTATTATGAAACAGTTGAAAGAGCTGGGATTGGATAAAAATACCATCGTGATGTTCTCTAGTGATAATGGTGCTACTTTTAATGTTGGTGGAGCGGATACGGACTTTTTTAATAGTGTTGGAGGTTTAAGAGGAAAAAAACAAGATTTATACGAAGGTGGAATCCGTGAACCCTTTATTGCCCGTTGGCCAGGTAAGATTCCTGCTGGAAAAGTGACCAATCATATTTCGGCGCAGTATGATTTGATGGAAACCCTATCGGAAATCACAGGGGTAAAAGCCTGGAATAATAATGGCGTTTCCTTTTTACCAACACTACTGGGGAACGATGTTAAACAAAAGAAACACGACTATCTTTATTTTGAATTTCCTGAAAAGGGCAGGCAAGTAGCTGTTCGAATGGGAGATTGGAAAGGGGTTAAGAGTAACATGAAGAAAAATAAAAATGCTCCTTGGGAAATTTACAATCTTCGTACCGATGAAAAAGAAACCACTGATGTTGGGGTAGAGCATCCAGAATTGGCCAAGCAATTCGAAGAGATCGTCAAAAAAGAACATCAGGCTTCTCACATTAGAGATTGGGAATTTATAAACCCAAAGTTTTCTGAAAAGTAAAATAAAAAAGAGTAAGGCAAAGACTCGTTTCAAAAGTCTAGTCATATACCAATGAATTAAAAATTACACAATGAATAAAATCGTATGGGTACTGATAAGTTGTTTGTTAACGAATGTCATGTTGGCACAACAGAAACCCAATGTTATTGTTATTTTAACGGATGATTTGGGTTATGGTGATTTAAGTTGCTATGGCGCAACAAAAATTAAAACCCCTAACCTTGATAGGCTGGCCAAACAAGGAGTTCAGTTTACTAATGCGCATTCGACTTCTGCTACCTGTACGCCTTCTCGTTATGCGATGTTGACCGGTCAGTATCCTTGGCGAAAAAAAGGTACGGGAATTCTACCAGGGGACGCCGCTTTGATTGTACCGACGGATCAAACTACTTTAGCATCCTTGTTTCAAAAAGCAGGTTACCAAACCGGTATAGTGGGTAAATGGCACCTAGGATTGGGGACTAGTTTAGAAAAAGAATGGAATGGGGAATTAAAACCAGGGCCTAATGAAGTGGGATTTGATTATTCTTTTATTTTTCCCGCTACTGCAGATCGTGTACCTACGGTATTTGTCGAAAATCATAAGGTGGTAGCCTTGGATCCGTCCGATCCAATTTCGGTGGATTATAATAAAAAGGTGGGCAATGATCCAACAGGAAAAGAACATCCTGAATTATTGAAAATGCATTCTACTCCTGGACAAGGACATAATAATACCATTGTAAATGGTATTGGCCGAATTGGTTATATGAGTGGAGGAACTAAAGCACGATGGACCGATGAAGAAATGCCATTGACTTTTCTATCAAAAGCAGAAGAGTTTATCCAGACCAATAAAAGCAATCCCTTCTTTTTGTACTATACCTTAACCGAGCCTCACGTACCGCGTATGCCTTCGACAATGTTTAGAGGGAAAAGTGAGATGGGCCTTCGTGGAGATGCGATTTTGCAATTAGACTGGGCAGTAGGAGAAATTATGAAGCAGCTCGAATATTTAGGTATCGCCAAAAACACTATTATTCTTTTCAGTAGTGATAATGGCCCTGTAGTGGATGATGGTTATCAAGATGAAGCCGTAACCAAACTAAATGGACATAAACCTGCCGGTGTTTTACGTGGTGGAAAATACAGCCTATTTGAAGGAGGAACAAGAGTGCCTTTTATAGTGAGTTGGCCAGGAAAAACCAAACAGGCAGTTTCAGATGCCTTAGTAACTCAGCTTGATTTAATGCGCTCTTTTTCTAAGATGTTGAATGTTAAATTGGCTCCAAGTGAAGCTCCAGATAGTGAAGATATGTTGGATGTGATGTTAGGGAAAACCTCAAAGGGCAGAACTGTTTTGGTTCAGCAAGGGGTAGGATCACTTTCTATTGTTCAAGGAAACTGGAAATATATCGAGCCCAATAATGGACCTGCGATGGATATGGGAACCAATACAGAATTAGGCAATAACAAACAGCCGCAATTGTACGATTTACAGGCTGATTTGGGTGAAAAAAATAATCTTGCCGATCAATATCCAGCCAGAGTAAACGAGCTAGCCCTTTTATTGCAAAAGATAAAAGATAAAAAGTAGCGGCAGCAGATCCCTGTAAAAATGAAATAGCCAACAGTCTCTCTGCGATCACTTGTGCTTTTCAAGAGAGGCTAAAAACAGCCATAGACTAGAAAGGTAAAACACTAAAACAAAACCTCTTTGGTAATGATATAAAAACCCATGACCAACACAAACCAGCCAAAAAGGGGTTTTAGCTTAGGGCCATCTATTTTTTTAGAAAGTTGACTTCCGATGAACATTCCCAAAAGCGCCATGGCGGAAACGCCAAGTAAAAAAGGATAATCTATAGGAGTACCAATATAGAGGTCACCGCCAAAACCGATACAAGAATTAATAGTGATAATCAGTAATGAGGTTCCAACGGCTTGCTTCATTGGTAAATTAGCAAAAAAGAGTAGGGCTGGAATAATTAAGAATCCACCACCGGCACCCAAAAATCCCGTTACGATGCCCACTACAAAACCGACCACACTTAATTGGGTATAATTGGTTTGAGTACCTTTTATTTCAGGTTTATTTTTTCGTATCATCGAAATCGCCGCGGCGATCATCAGCACAGCAAAGATAAGCATGATCAGAAAATCTTTTGAAACCGTATAAGAAGCGATTGAAAATAGGGTAGAGGCAATTTGAGGAAAAATGACTTCTCGTATAATCAGTATAGAAATGACAGAGGGTATGGCGAAATACAAGGCCGATTTGAGTTTGAGATTTCCCATTTTGTAATGGCTGTAGCTTCCAAATAGCGCTGTTGATCCTACTATGAATAAAGAATAGGAGGTGGCTTGTTCTGGATTTACTTTGAACAAATACACTAAAATCGGGATCGTTAAGATCGAACCTCCACCGCCGATTAAGCCCAGTGAGATTCCGATGATGATTGACGCTAAATACCCAATATATTCCATTGATAATGTTTTGCTACAAAGGTCCTCTCTTCCATAGAAACCTACGGTAACATTTATCACACAAGACTAACTTTCATGATTAATTTAGCAGGAAAAAAAGGTAAATCAATTCGATTACTTCAAAAGAGCAATTTGGTTTCGGTTAAGTTTGACTAGGCCGCGTTGCTCCATTTTTTTAAGCAATCTAGAAACGACTTCTCTGGAGGTATTTAATTCAGAAGCAATTTCTTGATGAGAGAGATTTACTTCAGTGCAACCACAAGCTTCGGTATGTCGTTTCAAATAAAACTCCAAACGCTCATCCATCGATCTAAAAGCAATATTGTCTACAACTTCAAGTACTTCTTCAAAACGACTTCTATAGGTTTCGATCACAAATTCGTACCAACTTCTGTGCTCCATCATCCATTTATCCATCAGCTGCAATGGAATCATCATCACCGAGGCATCTTCTACTACCTTTGCCATCACTTGGCTTTTTTCGTTTTTAGCCGTGCAGATCATCGAGATGGCACAAGCTTGTCCGGGTTGTAAATAATACATTAAAAATTCTCCTCCATCTTCGCCTTCGCGATAGATTTTAATTTTTCCTTTGGTAATTAAAGCGGTATTTTTAATGTACTGTCCAGTTCGCATTAAAATGTTACCCGCTTCAAAATCTTGCAAGCTTCCGTTTTCTTCGATCGTCGCGATCAGGTCATTGGAGAAATTAGGGAATATTTTTTTTAAGGAACTTTGCATGTTTAGAAATGATTTTGTCACAGTGAGCCGAGTGGTGTCTTTCGACTGCGCTCGAACTGAGGGTGGTTAAAAATAAACGCTTAATTGTTATTAAAATGCGCTTTAAAATTGCAATTTATTACAAATATAGGAGATTGAAATGGTATTAATTGTCAGATAACTAAATTTAAGATCATTTTATGTAAATGAAAAAATCCTATTTTCTATCGAGTTTATAGGCTATATTTTTAAAAATAGTGAGTAAATTTGTATTTCACTGATTATAGTACTTTCTCTAAAACGTTTTCTGAGAATAATAATCGAAATCGCATTGAGCACGTTTTTTATCAATAGAAACGTCGTAATTTTACAAAAAACACATATTATGAATTTATCACAAGAAGATTGGGTTAATCAGCTTGCTGCTGACCAGAATGCAGTTATACTTGACGTAAGAACTGAAGACGAATTTAATGACGGCTATATTGAGAATGCTTTAAATATTGATATCAATAAAGGCCAAGGTTTTATTTATGAAATTGAAGAACTAGACAAAAATAAAAATTATTATGTGTATTGTCGTTCTGGAGCCAGAAGCGCCAAAGCATGTCAGATTATGAATGAATTAGGGATTGAAAATGCCTATAATTTGCTTGGAGGAATTCTGGACTGGGAAGGTGATACCGTGAATCCATAAAAAGACAAAAAGAGGCAAATTAAGCCTCTTTTTTCTTTAAATAACCATTAATAACCAAACTATAAATACCCGATTATGAATTTAATACCAGAAGAATATCAGATTAAAAGCCTTGTAAATCAAGATACTTATCTTGTAAATGGAGAACTAAAACATTGGGCAGGACAGACGACTCCTGTTTTTTCCACGATTTCCTCTACAGAAAAATATACCCCTACTTTATTAGGAGCGATTCCTTTTATGGGAGAAAAAGAAGCGCACGAAGTGGTTGAAGCTGCTTGCGGGGCTTATGATATGGGACAAGGATTATGGCCTACTATGAAAGTAGTGGATCGTATCAAGTGCATGGAAAACTTCGTGAGTCAGATGAAAGAAACGCGCGAAGAGGTAGTGAAGTTTTTGATGTGGGAAATAGGAAAATCATTAGGCGATTCTCAAAAAGAATTTGACAGAACCGTAGAATATATTTACGATACCATTGATAGTTATAAAGAATTAAACGGGCGTAGTTCTAAATTTTCTAAAGTTCAAGGAGTCAATGCTATGATTCGCCGTGGACCTTTAGGAGTGGTTTTGTGTCTAGGTCCTTACAACTATCCTTTGAATGAAACTTTTTCCTTATTGATTCCGGCCTTGATTATGGGGAACGCTGTTATCTTCAAACCTGCTAAACATGGTGTTTTATGTATTTCACCTTTACTCGAAGCTTTTAGAAGTAGTTTTCCAAAAGGAGTAATTAATATCGTTTATGGTAGAGGACGTGAAGTGGCTTCTCCAATTATGAAATCAGGAAAAATTGATGTTTTGGCCTTGATCGGAAATAGTAAATCAGCTATTGCTTTACAAGACCAGCATCCAAATAAAAACAGATTGCGTTTGATTCTAGGTTTAGAAGCTAAAAATCCAGCGATTATTTTGCCAGATGCGGACTTAGATTTAACAATTCAAGAATGTATTGCTGGAACTTTGTCTTTCAATGGACAACGTTGTACGGCCTTGAAAGTATTGTATGTTCATGAGTCCATCGTGGAAGAATTTAACAAACGTTTCACGGAGAAAGTAGATGCGTTAGTGTTTGGGAATCCTTGGGAAAAAGGGGCTTTCTTAACACCACTTCCAGAGGCTGAAAAACCACATTATATTCAAGGATTAATTGATGATGCTAAACATAAAGGGGCAAAAATATTAAATGAAAAGGGAGGTAAACACAGTGATAACTTTATTTTTCCAGCCGTTTTATACCCAGTGAATAAAGAAATGCGTGTGTATCATGAAGAGCAATTTGGACCCGTTATACCAGTGATTGCTTTTAAAGATATCAAGGAGCCATTAAAAGATATGGCTGAATCTAATTACGGTCAGCAAGTGAGTTTGTTTGGCAAAGACATTAAAACTATAGCACCACTTATTGATGCTTTGGTCAATTTAGTGTGTCGTGTGAACTTAAACAGTTCTTGCCAAAGAGGACCTGATGCGTTCCCATTTACGGGGCGTAAAGATTCTGCTGTGGGAACTTTAAGTATTCCTGATGCCTTGCGTTCGTTTTCAATTCGTACGTTCGTAGCCTCAAAAGATATTGCTTATAATAATGAAATCCTTCAAGAGCTATTGAATAGTAAAGAATCGAATTTTATTAATACTGATTATATACTGTAATACGCAAATATAGTAATTGTAGAAACCGCCTTTTTCTTTTAGAAAGGGCGGTTTTTTATTTTAAAAGAGAAAAAGGCTTTTTGAATCTGGGTAATCGCCCTGAATTGAGCTGGAAAACGAACCCTAAACTGTATAATGTTTTTACGAAATGGGTAAAGTTTATACACTGCTGTAGCATGGGTAAAATGGTAAAGTGTTCTGTATTAGGGTAAAGACTGAATTGGCATAAGGCTTGCTAAATGTGAGTTAATCAACTTCTTTCCTGTAAGGAATGAGGTTTTAATAAAAGCCAGCAATCAATAGCATAATTATGGAAAGCGAAACAGTAATTTCAAAACAATTTTTTTCTTCAAATAATAAGGCTGCCAAAGATGGGCAGACTTTAAAGAGTTCCTTTTTTGGTATCCGTACCCAATCAGCAAAAAAAACAAGTGAGAGACCGACAAGTGTAAAAGGGGGCATAGTGCTTATTGGTACTTTTATCCTAATGCTTACGGGGGCATTTTTTGTTTATGAATTTCAATCCGACTTTGATCAGTTTCATATAGACAGAATCAATTCTACTTGGGGATATCCTTTTTTACTGTTCACAGTTTTGTTATTTGTCTTTCAAACAGGGACATTCTTGTATAATTTATTTCTTTATTTTAATTACAAGCCTATTGAGTCAGTTACAGATGAATTATTGCCTACTGTTACGGTAATAGTACCGGCCTACAATGAAGGAAAACTAGTTTGGGACACCTTACTGAGTTTAGCCGATAGTGATTTTCCTGAGCAAAAATTGCAAATACTAGCTGTTGATGATGGGAGTAAAGATGATACTTGGTATTGGATGCAACAAGCAAAAATTAAATTAGGCGACCGATTGACTATCTTTCAACAACCTGAAAATAAAGGAAAACGTCATGCACTTTACCGTGGATTTGAACTAGGTACTGGAGAAATTTTTGTAACTGTAGATAGTGACTCCATAGTAAAAAAAGATACTTTACGAAATTTAGTGAGTCCCTTTGTAGTGGATGAAAAATGTGGAGCCGTGGCAGGAAACGTACATGTTTTAAACAACAAAAAAGCATTGCTTCCTAAAATGTTAAACGTGAGTTTTGTTATGAGTTTTGAATTCATGCGATCTGCAGAAAGTATGTTAGGATCTGTGCTTTGTACCCCAGGTGCAGCAGCAGCTTATAGCAGAAAAGCGGTTTTCGGATGTCTAGAGGAATGGATTGATCAGACTTTTATGGGGCAACCTTCAGACATTGGAGAAGATCGCGCTATGACCAATATGATTTTGAAACAAGGCTACCATGTATTGTTTCAACGAAATGCCTTAGTGTTGACCAATGTTCCAGAAGAATACACTGGATTGTATAAAATGTTTATCAGATGGGGTAGAAGTAATGTGCGTGAGAATATTATGATGGCACAATATGTTTTTAAGGATTTTAGAAAAGAATCTAAATTTGGCGCGAGACTTTTATTTATCAACCAGTCCTTAAAGATTATTATGGCTTATCCATTTCTACTCTTTATGCTGTTTATTGTCATTATGCATCCTTTGTTGTTTTTAAGTTCGACCCTTGTGAGTATATTCATAGTATCGAGTTTCCCTGCGCTCTTTTATGCTAAGAGATATAGTGTGTCTGAAGCTTTTTGGGCCTATTCGTATAGTGTTTTTTATACTTTTAGTTTGTTCTGGATTACGCCTTACGCCATTGTTACGGCCAATAAAAGAGGTTGGTTAACACGTGGTTTATCAGAAATTAAATAAGGATCTAAACTAGAATATAGTAGCATTTTCTTCTGCTAGTTTAGTGTTTTGAATATCAAAAGTCAAGCTGTTCGTTTTGGAACAGCTTGACTTTTTTGTATTTAGGGATATGTAAAAGGAACCCCAAAAACAAAAGGATGTTGCTTTGCTGTTTCCTTTTTTTTAAGTAGAGGATAGTATAAAGGTTAAGATGAAGTAGTAATTTTGATAAAAAGTGTAACATTATTTTAATTCAATGGACTTACTGCTATTAGTAATCTTCACTAAAATCAACTAATCTATTATGAAAAAACAACTGCTGCAGCTATGCGTACTGGCATTAGGACTTATAGCACCATATAGTTTTGCACAAGAGCTGTATATGCCAAGAAATATCAAAGAGGCTTTTGCTAAGGGAACCCGTTCTATGGATGGAAAACCTGGGAAAAACTACTGGCAGAATCGCGGTCAGTACACCCTTGAGCTAACGGTAGATCCTCAGACCAAAATGGTAAGTGGGACAGGAACCATTATATACGAAAATAATAGTAACGATACTTTGAGGAATTTACCGATTCGCTTTGTGAATAATCTGCACAAACCGGCTTCGCCAAGAAGTCAAACCGTAAGTGATGATTTTTTGAGCTCAGGATTAACCATTACGTCTTTGAAGATCGAAAATGAAGTGTACCTTGAAGATGCCAGAGCATGGGGTACCGTAGGAGAAGTTAGGCTTAATAAGCCGATGTTGCCTCATTCGAAAATTACCATTGCGATCGATTGGAATTATCCGCTATCGAAGGAAAGTGGTAGAGAAGGACAAATAGACGACTCTACTTTTTTTGTTGCTTATAGTTATCCTCGTGTGTCTGTTTTTGATGATTATAATGAGTGGGATAGGATACCGCATACAGATCGTCAGGAATTTTACAATGATTTCAATGATTATACCTATTGGGTTAAAGCACCGAAAAACTATGTGGTATACGGAACTGGAGATTTGTTAAATCCGGATGAGGTTTTGCAAGGAGAATTTTCAGCTCGTTTGAAAAAATCCTATATGAGTGATGAGGTGATGCATATCGCCAACGAAACCGAAATGAAAAGCGGTTTGGTGACCAAACAAAACGATTGGAATATCTGGAAATTTGAAGCCAAAAATATTTCTGATGTGTGTTTTGGTTTGAGTGACCATTATTTATGGGATGCCAGTAGTGTGGTGGTGGATCAAAAAACAAATCGACGTGCTAGTGTTCAAGCCGCTTACGATGTAAAAGGAACTGATTTTGTGGTATCGGTCAAAAACAATCAGTTTGCTTTGGATTGGTTTTCCAATAATTGGCCAGGAGTACCCTATCCTTTTTCTAAAATGACGGCTTTTCAAGGTTTTGCTGATATGGAATATCCAATGATGTGTAATGACTCACAAATGGGAGATCCTATTTTTGCTCAGTTGGTTCAGGATCATGAAGTCGCACATACTTATTTCCCTTTTTATATGGGGATTAATGAGACGCGTTATGCCTTTATGGATGAAGGCTGGGCTACTACATTTGAGTATTTAGTTGGAATTGCAGAACACGGTAAGGAAGCTGCAGATAAATTTTATAAAGATTTTAGGGTAAAAAAATACATCTATGATCCGTCAACGGAGCAGGATCAACCGATTATCTCAATGTCGACCCAGGTTTCAGGAGTGGGTTATGGTAATAATTCATATGGGAAAGCTTCGCTCTCCTATTTGGCTTTAAAAGATATGCTTGGAGATGATCTATTTAAAAAAGCCCTACATACCTACATGGATAATTGGAATGGAAAACATCCTATTCCTTGGGATTATTTTAATTCAATGAATAGTGGTGCAGGGAAAAACTTGAACTGGTTTTTTAATAACTGGTTTTTTACCAATAATTATATTGATGTTTCAATTAAAAAGGTGGAAGGGAAAACAGTGTGCATAGAAAATGTTGGTGGGTTTGCTATTCCGTTTGACCTTAAGATTGTCTACACAGATAATAGCAGCCAGACCCTACATCAAACTCCTGCAATCTGGGAGAAGAATCAAAAAAAAATTAGCCTTACTTTAAAAGATAAAAAACAAATCAAGAAGATAACCGTAGATGGCGGTATTTTTATGGATGCTACACCAGTAAACAATACTTGGTCAGCTAAATAAGAGCAAAATAAAGATGGTAGTCCTTTTTTTGATGCTGTAAGAGTTTTTTTAGACTACCAATTTCCGCGATAGCAAATCCTGTATTTCTTAATTGAATGTTAAAAAATAAACAAGAAATTGTAAAAAATATCAAATTAAAAAACTACGTTTGCAGCAATAAATAAACGGAAAAATTATGATATTGATGAAAAGGACTCTTTTTTTTATTCTTTTGTTAATTTCGTCTTTGACAATGGCGCAGAATGATTCGAAAACTGCATTTCAGAAAAGTAGGTATACCTTGGCTGTTTCGTATTATGAAAAGCATGATTACAAGAAGGCAATTGATCTTTTTAATATTGCTTCTAAAATGAAACCAGAGAATGAAATAAGTAAAGAATCTGCTAGAAAAGTGGATACTTTAAAAGCGATTTTAAGAAAAGAGATATTAACTCAAGCCATAGGTACTTGGAAAATGACTGGAGATAAACCAGTTTGGGCAGTCGGTCAAAATAATGCTGCAGTAAAAGAGTTTGATGAAGTAGTAGAGGTCAAGGAAAATGAGATTGAATTTTATCAGATCAATAAAAAAACACAAGAGAAAAAGTTAACCAGAACGGAAAAAATCGTTTATAGCAATGAGGAATTAGGCTCTTTGTTTTCTGGGATTATCCTCTCGGATGGTACGATTTGGAATTGTATGATTAATGAAAATGCAGATGAATTGCGTGCTATTAATGTAGGTGTAAAGGATGAAAATGGCCTCAAAAAAATTGAAAGTGACAATAGGGAACGCTTTTTTATCAAAATAAAATAACTTTAAAAGGGAATCATTAGATTCCCTTTTTTTATTTGCTTAAAAGGCGTTTTCTGGTCCCGCGTTCACACCCAAATTAGCAATAAAAAGAAGTAGCTTTAAAACATCTGCTAGTGAGATCAAGAGTTGCAATACCCATCAAAGAAAGGTGGGGAGCCATTTACTATGAAATTTACGAGTTAAATAAGAATGGGATTTAGGAGAAAGAGGATGCCCAGTTAGACTATGTGAAACGGTTTCTTTTTAGCATAACTGTTTTGTATCGTGCAGCTGGTCCGACTAAATGTTTTTTGAATTATAGCTTTTTAACTTAAAAACGCTAATCCTATAGGCAAATCTATAGGGGCATAAAATTAAAACGTTTTCGTTTGATTTTTCATGTTAAGACTTTCTTATTTTATTTTTTTTATTCCAATCTTTTATTACTTTCGCACCCAAATGAGAAAGTTAGTAGTATTTCTAGTATTTGTGAATTTTCTTCTGCTAGGCGGAGGACAATATCTCAATGCAGGTACTCCTAAAAACACTCACTTTCATAATCTTGAAAGAAAACACCGTGTGAAATTTACCAATCAAGATCAAGGCAGCTCCATAATTGAAGATGCTGATTTAGATTTGGATGAAGAATACCTTGGTGATCATGATCTTAAAGAGGGACTTTCTACGAAGTCTTTTGCCTCCAATTACAGTTTACTGGATGATTGGTATTTGACATTCTCACGTCAACTATTGGTGAACTCTTATAGTCGTTTTGAAATCTTCGTGCCTTTTTGTGGCCAATCAAATCCTATTTATATTACTCAACGAGTTTTAAGAATTTGATCTATTCCTATACATCGATTGCCTAAGTTGTGATCCTACAATCTTGTAGATGTATATTTTTTTACTACTTCTTCTTATAGAACAGTTAAGGTCCAACTGATGGCTCTTGGTGCTATTTTTCGTCTAAAGGAATCTTTGCATTCCAAGCATTCAATCGCTTAATTTCCATTAAAATCATGAAAAGAATTATCGTGTTCACGGGCTTGATTGCCCTAGTGTGCCTTACAAGCTGTACATCTAAAAAAGAAGAAAAAGAAGAAGCGGATAAATTTACCGTTACCAATCCTGTCAAAATTGACACTTCGTTTACAAAAGAATATGTTTCGCAGATAAAATCTGTTCGAAATATTGAGATCCGAGCACAGGAAAAAGGATTTTTGCAGAATATTTATGTGGATGAAGGTCAGTTCGTGAAAAAGGGCCAGTTGTTGTTTAAAATTATGCCCAACATGTATCAGGCGGAATTGCTTAAAGCGCAGGCTGAGCAAAAATCTACTGAAATAGAATTACAAAATTCGAAACTACTTGCCGATAAAAATATCGTTTCTAAAAACGAATTAAGTGTAGCTCAGGCAAAACTGCAATCTGCAAAAGCCGAGGTAGCATTGGCTAAACTTCATTTATCATTTACAGAAATTAGAGCGCCCTTTGATGGAACTATTGACCGAATTCCTTTAAAACTAGGAAGTCTTATCGACGAAGGGGAATTACTAACGAGTCTTTCAGACAATAGTGAAATGTTTGCCTATTTCAATGTATCCGAACCAGAGTACTTGCAATACCAAACCGATATTAAAGATCGTGCTGAGACTAAAGTAAGTTTGGTTTTGGCTAATGGAGCCATTTTCAAATACAAAGGAAACGTGGAAGTAATCGAAAGTGAATTTAACAATGAAACCGGTAATATCGCCTTTAGAGCAAGATTCCCTAATACAGGTAAATTACTTAGAAACGGTGAAACAGGGCAAGTTCAAATGTTAGTACCGCTTAAAAATGCTATTGTCATTCCGCAAAAGGCTACTTATGAAGTTCAAGACAAAAAGTATGTTTTTGTCCTGGATAAAAACAATAAAGTGAGTTCGAAAGAAATTACCGTTACGGGTGAAATCCCTGATTTGTACGTAATCAGCAGTGGACTAAGAGAGGATGATAAAATTTTACTTGAAGGAGTTCAGAAAGTAAAAGAGAATGAAAAAATCAAATATGAGTTCCAATCTCCTAAAGCGGTAATGAATACGTTGCGCTTAAAAGCAGAATAGGTTTAATCATTAAAAAATATAAAAAATGTTTAATAAATTTATTCAAAGACCAGTGTTGTCGATAGTCATATCGTTAATCATTGTCTTTTTAGGGGTATTGTCGGTAATGAATTTGCCTATTACCCAATTCCCTTCCATTTCTCCTCCTATGGTGAATGTTACGGCAGATTATCCTGGATCGAATGGAGAATTAATGATCAAATCGGTTGTGATTCCTTTAGAAAGAGCGCTCAATGGTGTTCCAGGGATGAAATACATGACCTCTGATGCGGGAAATGATGGTGAAGCGAGTATTCAGGTGGTGTTTAACTTGGGGACAGATCCCAATCAAGCCGCTATTAACGTGCAAAACCGTGTGGCTTCGGTTACCAATAAACTACCTCCCTTAGTCGTAAGAGAAGGGGTTAAGATTACCCGTGAAGTACCAAGTATGTTGATGTATGTGAATCTTTATAGTACGGATAAAAATACCGACATGAAGTTTTTATACAATTATGCCGATATCAATGTATTGTCAGAATTAAAAAGGGTAAACGGTGTTGGATCTGGAGATATTTTAGGAACACGTGAATATGCAATGCGTATTTGGTTAAAACCAGATCGAATGTTGGCTTATAAAATATCTGCTGATGAGGTAATGGAAGCATTGTCGAGTCAAAGTTTAGAAGCCTCTCCTGGTAAAACAGGGGAAAGTTCTGGTAAACGTTCACAGGCATTTGAATATGTATTGAAATATTCTGGACGTTTTACAACAAAAGAACAATATGGAAATATCGTAGTGAGATCCAATAGTAATGGAGAACTTTTACGTTTGAAGGATATTGCCACAGTCGAATTTGGTAGTTCGATGTATGATATTTATTCTAATTTGAATGGTAGACCATCTGCGGCTATTGTATTGAAACAGTCTTTTGGAAGTAATGCCAATCAAGTAATTACAGACGTAAAAGCGAAATTAGAAACCATTAAGAAAAAATTCCCTAAAGGAATGGATTATGAAATTTCGTATGACGTTTCTAAATTCCTAGATGCCTCAATCGAGAAAGTAATTCATACGTTAATTGAAGCTTTTATTTTGGTGGGCTTAGTAGTCTTCCTTTTCTTAGGGGACTGGCGTTCCACTATTATTCCGGCTATCGCGGTACCGGTTTCCTTAGTAGGAACTTTTGTATTCATGCAATTCTTCGACATTTCACTTAACTTAATCACCTTATTTGCTTTGGTTTTGGCTATTGGAGTCGTGGTCGATGATGCCATTGTGGTTATTGAAGCGGTTCACGCTAAAATGGAAGAGGAACATCTTTCACCACTTAAAGCCACTAAAAAAGCCATGCATGAGATTGCTGGGGCTATTGTGGCTATTACGTTCTTGATGGCTGCGGTATTTATTCCAGTGGCTTTTATGTCTGGTCCTGTAGGTGTGTTTTATAGACAGTTTTCTATTACGATGGCCACGGCGATTATACTGTCAGGTATCGTAGCTTTGACTTTAACGCCAGCGCTTTGTGCGATGATGTTAAAAAACACCCATGGTAAACCTAAAAAGAAAACACCTATTAATAGCTTTATTGACGGGTTTAATAATACGTTTAACCTAGCGCAAGGTAAGTACCAAAATGTATTAGCTAAGATTGTCAATAGAAGAGCCGTTACCATTATTGCGCTCGTAGGATTTTGTGCGGGAACATGGTTGGTCAGTAGTACGGTTCCTTCTGGGTTTATTCCCAATGAGGATCAGGGAATGTTTTATGCTATTATTCAAACGCCTCCAGGTTCATCCTTAGAAAGGACTAATAATATCGCGGAAAAATTGCAGAAAATTGCCGAGACAGTCGATGGTGTGAAATCAGTTTCTTCATTGGCAGGTTATGAAATTTTAACCGAAGGTACTGGATCAAATGCCGGAACATGTTTGATCAACTTAAAAGACTGGGATGATCGTAAAGAATCCGTGCAGGAGATTATGACAGAGTTGGAAGAAAAATCGAAAGATATTCCAGGAGCTAATATCGAGTTTTTTCAACCACCAGCAGTACCAGGTTATGGAGCAGCAGGGGGATTTGAACTTCGTTTATTGGATAAAACAGGATCGGGTGATTTCAAAAAAATGGAAGCAGTCAATAATGATTTTGTAAAGGAGTTGAACAAACAACCTGAATTGTCTAACGTGTTTAGTTTCTTTAGCGCTAGTTTCCCACAGTATATGATGAAAGTGGACAATGATTTGGCGCAGCAAAAAGGAGTTTCTATTGAAAATGCCATGAACACGCTATCCACTCTTGTGGGAAGTAATTATGAAATTAGTTTTATTAAATACGGGATTAATTATAAGGTAATTGTTCAGGCTTCTCCGGAATATCGCGCACAACCGGATGATATCTTAAAGCTTTATGTAAAAAATAACCATGATGAAATGGTTCCTTTTTCTGCCTTTATGAAACTAGAAAAGGTGTATGGTCTTTCTGAAATTACCAGACACAATATGTACAACTCTACGGAAATTAGTGGGGGTGCAGCTCCAGGGTACAGTAGTGGTACCGCTATTAAGGTGATTCAGGATGTGGCGGCTAAAAAGTTGCCTAGAGGATATGATATTGATTGGGCAGGTATTTCTGCCGATGAGGTGGCTCAAGGTAATCAAGCTGTTTGGGTATTCTTGATTTGTTTAGGATTTGTATACCTAGTTCTAGCCGCTCAATATGAGAGTTTTATTTTGCCATTATCGGTAATTCTTTCTTTGCCGGCGGGTATTTTTGGCGCTTTCCTTTTGTTGAAACTCACGGGATTGGAAAACAACATTTATGCGCAGGTGGCCATGGTAATGCTTATTGGTTTACTGGGTAAAAATGCCGTACTGATTGTAGAGTTTGCCATACAGCGACATGCAGCAGGAAGAACAGTTCTTGAATCCGCTATGGAAGGAGCCAAAGCCAGGTTCCGACCTATTTTAATGACTTCATTTGCTTTTATAGCGGGATTACTTCCGCTAGCCTTTGCCACTGGTCCTGGGAAAATTGGAAACAGAACTATTGGTACTGCCGCTGCTGGAGGTATGCTTATAGGAACCATTTGTGGCGTCTTTGTAATCCCTGGATTGTATTACATTTTTGGAAAAATCTCAGAGAAATACAAGTTGGTAAAAAATGAAGAAGAGAATCCATTAACAGAAGAAATTGATAACAATCATGTATAAATTCAAATCATATCAATATGGTATTGCATTAGGAATATGTCTGACGGTTGCAGGGTGTAAAGCCCCTGCGCCTGAGGCAGCACCTTCTAGTAGTATAATAGTTCCTGAGACATTTGGTACAACCACTCAGAATCAGGATTCCAATAGTACATCAGCCTTAGTTTGGAAAGAATACTTTAAAGATCAAAATCTGGTAGATTTGATTGATGTTGCCTTGAAGAACAATCAGGAATTGAACATCACTTTACAAGAAATTGAAATTGCAAAGAATGACATCCGTGTCAAAAAAGGACTTTTACTACCAACTGTTGGCGTTCGTGCTGGAGCTGGAGTAGAAAAAGTGGGTCGTTATACCAGTCAAGGTGCCGGTGATGCTTCTACAGAAATAACGCCAGGTAGAGAGACACCAGATCCTTTGGGAGATTTTACCATTGCGGCTTACGCCCATTGGGAAGTCGATATTTGGAAAAAACTGCGCAATTCTAAAAAAGCTGCCTTAAACAGGTATTTAGCTACTGTTGAAGGGAAAAACTTTGTGGTGACTAATCTGATTGCTGAAGTAGCAGATTCTTATTATGAATTATTGGCTTTAGATAGTCAGTTGGAGATAGTGAAGCAAACAATCAAATTGCAATCAAATGCTTTAGAAATTGTAAAAATTCAAAAACAAGCTTCAAGAGCTACAGAATTGGGAGTGCAAAAATTTCAAGCAGAGGTTTTAACCTCGAAAAGTTTGGAGTTTGGCATTTTGCAGCAAATCAAAGAAGCGGAAAATAAAATCAACTTTTTGTTGGGAAGGTATCCACAGGAAATTAAAAGAACTAATAGTAACAATTTCTTGAGTTTGTTACCAGCGGCTGTTAGTTCAGGAATACCGTCTGGATTATTGGCAAACCGTCCAGATGTTAAACAAGCAGAGTTAGAGTTAGTAGCGGCAAAATTAGATGTAAAAGTGGCTCGCGCCGAATTTTATCCCTCACTTGATATTTCAGCGGCGATAGGAGTACAGGCTTTTAAACCCTCTTATTTGTTTACGATGCCGGAATCACTACTTTATTCGTTGGCAGGAGATTTGGCAGCGCCATTGATCAATAGAAATGCCATTAAGGCAGAATTCGCTAGTGCAAATGCCAGACAATTGCAAGCCTTATATAACTATGACCGTACGATTTTAAATGCTTATTTAGAAGTGTCCAATCAATTATCTAAGATTGACAATCTGCAAAAAGGATATGATTTGAAATCGCAGCAAGTAGATGCTTTAAATAAATCGATTGATGTTTCTAATGATTTGTTTAAATCTGCGAGAGTAGATTATTTCGAAGTGTTAATGACACAACGTGATGCCTTAGAAGCAAAATTAGAATTAGTAGATACTAAAAAAGAACAACTCAATGCTGCAGTCCATGTTTACAGAGATTTAGGTGGTGGTTGGAGATAATATTATTTGTTGATTTGTAGAGTAAAGCCTCTCAGAAGTTGAACTTTTGAGAGGCTTTTTAATTTTTAGAAAGAGCGATTGTAGTAAATAAGATTTAGTCTTCCCAACCACATAGACTCAAGCCAAATGCCTTAGCTTGCGGAATCGAAGTTTTTACGATTTTTTGTTTGCAGGCGGTTAAACCACGGCAGTTTTCAAGATAGTGGTATTTTTTTGCACCAGATGGACCACAGATATATACCT
Source organism: Flavobacterium sp. OHVDL-2026-0007 (assembly GCF_059882335.1). Classification (NCBI taxonomy): domain Bacteria; kingdom Pseudomonadati; phylum Bacteroidota; class Flavobacteriia; order Flavobacteriales; family Flavobacteriaceae; genus Flavobacterium; species Flavobacterium sp. OHVDL-2026-0007. Next base: position 2,213,209 of record NZ_CM187612.1, on the reverse strand, counting down.
TGGTTTGAGCAGTGTGAAAAGAGGTCAGGGAGATAAAAACAAAGATTAAGAGGTATTTCATAGCAATAGCTTTAGACGTTCGAGTTAATCAACTTTTAGATCGTATTGATTTCCATTTTGGTCTACAGCTTCTAATTTACCATAACCAACCCAATGGACCATTATTTCAATATACTTAAGGCTGTCAGTGCTTACTATTCCAGCACCCATTTTTCCTTCAATATTGATGTTTCCAAAAACAGAATCTCCTTTTATATCGGTGCCTTTTACATCATAATTATATTCATAATGACCTGATTTTCCAGTTCGGTATTCATAGTGGCGTTCTGCATCAACATGATAAGTTTTTGCTTCTTCAGCTGTGATGATTTTGCGATCATTCGCAGTAATTGTTGCTTTGTAAAAGGGGGTACTCTTTAGAGGAGCTAACTCTTTTTTGCAGCTTGAACAAAGGGCAATGATAATCAACGCAGCATAAATAAATTTTGTTGGCATTTTTAAGCGGTTTATTATTCTGTTTCGTAAAGGTCAACTGTAGCTAATAATTCGTTTTCAAATTGATAAATGTCATCAATAGTAGACAAGCTTACTTTCGACTCGTTTTTGTTATCGTTAAATAAGCTGATGTATTTTTTAGAACTGTTTAGATGTAAGCGACAAAGCGGTTTGCGATTGTTGTCATCTAATAAAATACCGAAGTAGGATTGTGTATCGCGATGTACAATTCGGCTTGTAGGAAGTTTTCGTCTTAAAATAGCAACAATAATGCGATAAGCGTCTAGCTCCTCTTCTGTTAGTGTGGTTTTACTTTCTTCTTCAATAGCTTCGATTTGTTCGTCCTGTTGTTTAATTGTTTCTTTGGTAAGCGCTGCTTTTAAACGATCATTTATTTGTTCGCTGATGAACTGATTTAGAGATTTTTGAACTAAATCTTTAAACTCTTCAACCACTTTTTCGGTAAGTCTACCCGTATAAACTTTACCGGCAAAGAGTTTTGTAAAATCACTTGATGGGGTTTCAAGTTCTATATTAATTTGTTTTTTGATCTCTTTTATATACTTTAAAGCACTAGCATTAGTGACGATGTTGTCAACATCAAAACTAGATTTATGAAATTTAGCAATTTCACTTACCGTATTTTCTTTTAGATTGGTAATGTCAAATTCCAGAAATGGTTTTTGATCCATTTTGTTTTTATCATCTAAATCCGTGAAAAATTGGTATTGAATACCATTTGTTAAAAGTGCAAAACGGGTTTTAGTAACATGGAAATAACGAAACAATTGAGAATTATGTATCGACAAGTTTTCTTTCCAACTTTTGCATTCTACAATTAAAATGGGCTCATTATTCTGGAAAATGGCATAATCAACTTTCTCTCCTTTTTTTAATCCTAAATCTGCGGTGAATTCAGGAACCACCTCCAAAGGATTAAAGGCATCGTAACCCAAAAGATTAATAAAGGGCAAGACAAAAGCATGTTTGGTAGATTCTTCTGTTTCAATCTTGCCTTTTAGCTGATTAATTTTATCCGCTAATGATTTAAGTTCAATGTTGATTTCCATAGGTTTGAATTTGTTTAAGTTTACATAAAGTATTCAAATGTAAACCCAATTAAAATCAGCATTTTATGGAAAACCATAATAGAAGAATATTGTTTAGATAAGTCCCATATCTTTCGTTATAGAGATCAGATGTATGGTGGTATTGGCCTTGAAAAAGTCTTTCAATTTAGAAATTCTTTTTTCAATGGTACTTTTACTATTGGGCTTAATTCCTAGCTCTTTAAAAGTTTCTGTGATGTTGTCTTGTGGCGTACCCACTGATAAATGTTTGAGGATGAGGATGTCTAAATCATCTATTTCGTAGTTGTTTTTTTCTTGTATTAAAGAAGCAATCTCAGGCGAAATGTATTTTTGATCCGTATTGGCCACTAAGTCTATGGCTTTTTTTAATTCTTCAATGCTGTTTCGGCCTTTCAAAACAAAACCATCTACCCCCGCATTTTCAAAAAGTGATTTAATGCGGTAACTTTTATCTTCAACAGAATAAGCAATGATTTTAATGTTCGGCTGTTGGGTTCGTACCTGTTGTATTAGCTCATCACCACTTGCGATTTTTACTTCTCTGTAATCTTCTTTAAAGGATAAATCACTAATTAATAAATCATACGGTTCCTGGTCTAAGTTGGCTTTTCGTATTTTTAAAAAGGCATCATCGCAATATTTTGAATGCTGAAAATGAACAATTCCGAGATCTCTCAAGGCTTGTTCTATTCCTAAGTTAATACTATCAAAATCTTCAGCAATTATTACTTTTTTAAACATCATAAAAATTATTTAGGTAGGGACATTTGTACTCTAAACCCTTTGTTAGGTTCAGTATCAAAAGTAATAGTTCCTTTTATGGCTAGAATACGGTTTTCCATATTTTGCAAACCATTTTTAATAATTTTATCTTTGAGACAACCAATTCCGTTGTCTACGTAGTCTATAACGATATTTTTTTGATTTTGATCAAATTTTACCACAACTAGTGAGGCTTGACTATGCTTTCTCATATTGACCATCAATTCTTGAAGAATTCGGTAAAGCGTGATTTTTTTTATTTCATCGATTCCTTCCCAGTTTAGTTTATCAAGATTGTTGACAATAATATTTGTACCATCATTGTTATAGGTCGATAACAATTCTTTTAGACTCTCAGCGAAGTGGTCACCTGTTTCGATATCATTGTTTTCTCTTGAAATCCCTCTAACACGTTTGTAAATGTGGTCTAGTTTTTCAAGTAAAGACTCTTTAACGGTTTCTTGAGTCAGCGGCTGTGTTTGAGTAAAAGTTATAGCATGGAAGACATCATTGGCTAATTCATCGTGTATTTTTTTCGAAATTCGAGTTTCGGTATCGTAGGAAGCTTTTATTTTTTCGACCCTATTTTTATTTCGGTAATATCGAACGAGAAGCAAGATGATAAGTACCAATGAAACGATTCCGATTGCAAATATTATTTTTTGATATTTAGCCGCTTGAAGCGCTAATGAATCTTCAGCTTTTTCTAAACGAAGTTGCTGGTTTTCGTCTTTTTCTTTTTTTGAATCGTACCTTATTTTAGCAAATTTATTTTTAAAGTTGTTGCGAATCTTTGTAATACTGTCATTTAAGGAAATATATTTTTGTGCATAATGTGTATTCTTACCATCAGAATTGTTTAAAATTAAAAAAGATAAAGCTTTCAAACGTTCATCTATACTGTTAGATTTTGTTGCGCTTTGATAGGCAGTCTTTGCATATAGAGTGGATTTTTCAGAATTAGACTTGAAATAGTATTCTGCCAAATGTAGATTGCTTTCAATCGCGCGGTAAGAGTCATTAGTTTTATTTCTGATTTCAAGACCTTCGATTATTAAGGGAAGTCCCCGTTCAGTGGCTCCTTTTTTAAAATAGGCAAAACCTAAGTTGTCTAAAATCCCTGCTCTTCTTGTAGGCTCTTTATCGAGGAGTGGTTCCTTCAGTATGCTTTCTAATATAGAAATGGCCTGGTCGTATTTTTTTTGTTGAATATAGACAACGGCGATATTGTTTAGAGGAGCTAGTTTTGATTGGGAATCTTCGCAATCTTTTATCGCCTCTTTGTAATAAAAGACGGCATCATTGTAAATAGAGAGTTCTTTAAAAGCGATGCCAAAGCCATTGTTAATAGCAGCACTGTAAATGTCTTTCTTTTTAAGAAAGGGTAGTGCTTCGGTTAGGGTTTCTTTGCTTCCATAATAATCTCCATTTATTTGTTGAATGGAGGCCATTTGAATAAGATTATAGACAATGTTTACACTGTCTTTTACGATTTCAAAGGCTATTTTGGATTTGTTAAAGTTGTAAAAAGAACTGTTGAAATTTTTGTCCTGAAAATTTGTTAATCCTTGATCCCTTGCCTTAAAAGCTTCCTTTTTTATGGACGCAGTATTAGTGGGTCTGTCGTTCTCTTTTTTGCAAGAAAGGAGAAAGAAGAATAGTATAAGATAAAAAATCGGGGATCGTAACATAAGTGATACTTTCCCCGAAAATAGTATTAATTTCTAGATTAAATAGCCTTAGGAGCTATTATTTTGTTACTGGAGGCGGAGGTACAATTATAGGTAGGTCTCCAGGGCCATCGGCATAGGATGGAGTTGCAGGATTAATCTCTTTTTGAGCATCTTGATAGTCGTCAGAAGTACAAGAAAAGAGAATGGTACTCAATAGTATAAACGCTCCCAATATAAATAGCTTTTTCATTTTAGATTTGATTAAAAATTAGACATAGGAATTGCCTTTCAGAGCTTTTCTGAATTTTATTAAGGGCAATACCAATTGATGTTGGGAAGTGAAGTGCGTAGAACTATAAAACTTTATTTATACTTCCCGGATAAACTCCATTTTACGGTTTTCCGCACTTTTTAGCTGAACTAGTTTTGTACATTTGTTTTAACCTGCAGATCAAAACGATAACTGATTCTCAGGCAAAGGAACAACGGATATAAGCCTGAAATAGTAAGGAATTCCTGGAATTCCTTTTTAGTCTTTTGAAATCCAAACAAATCTTGAAAAGTCCTAATAATTCCTAAAAAAACCGAGCTGCGTATGCATAACAATACTCCAGATGACTATATAGAAGCGATAAGAATTAAATATGAAGTTGAGAAAGAGGATGGTATTTATTCAAATTATTTGAGTAGTCCTTCACAAGCAAATTTGAGGGATCTATGTTGGAAAATTTTTAAATCGGATTTTATCACCGCCGATGATCTAAAGGTTTATTCAGATTTTTTTAAATTTGAATTTGATGCTAACAATGAGAATACTTCTACCCATTACACCGATAAGTTTAAAAAAGTGGGTGCTTTTCTAAGAAGGGAAAAAAGGCCAGCTAAAATAGATACGATTAATTTTGCTGCCATTTTGGTGGGATTTGAATGGAGACCTTATCCGAAGTTTAAGAGAAAATGTAAAATTGAAGTAGAAGGGAATTCTGTTGCTCAGGATGAGGAAATGGATGATTTTCCTGAAGAATTAATTGATGAATGTAAAGAAATTAAAACCTTTGGGACTGTGGAAGACCATAAAGTTGAGGCGGAAATGATGCAACCCAAAACTTTTTTTTTAGCTACAAATTTTAAAGAACACTTTTTTAAAAAATTTAGGCATAAGGTAAGGCGAACAGTCATTGGTGTGGTTGGTGTTTTTATTTTTGGATTTGTCATTAGTCATTATGTTTTTCCAAAAAAGCAATGTATGCAATGGTCAAATGATCATTATGAGAAAGTGGATTGTGATTTGAAAATCGAAGTAGTTGAGACCCTAAACAAGGTAGAAGTATTTGATCAGAGGAAATATGAACTGAGAAAAATCAGGGTTTGTGATACGACTAGTTGTTTTAATAACAATGGTGAGGCTTTAGTTTGGTACGCAAAAACTAAAAATGGAATTGATTTTTTTAATACACACGGAACACATCCTGAAAATGGGAAGGCGTTAAAACCGATGACACAGTATATTTTTGATAAATATATAAGGATTAAGAACTTTAGTTCTTTAAGATAAAAAATCACGATACCACATTCCCGATTGTTTAATGGTTCGTTTCTGGGTTTCAAAATCAATGTGTATGAGTCCAAATCGAGCATTGTAACCTTCGGCCCATTCAAAATTATCCGTAAGGCTCCATATAAAATAGCCGTCGACTTGATAGCCTTCTTGTTTGGCTTTTAAGAGTTGTTCGAGGTTATCCTGTATGTATTGGGTTCGTTTGATATCGTATACTTTGCCATTGATGAGATTATCTGGAAAAGCAGCACCATTTTCGGTGACTATAATTTTTTTTATTCCCGAGTAGTTGTTGAATTTTTTTAGGATATGGTAAAGGGCAGCAGGATAGACTTCCCATTTCATCTCGGTAGCAATAACATTTCTTTTTTCAGCAGATACTAATTCAGCACCGATGTAGGGAATGAGTAAGGAGGCTTTAACAATTTCTCTAGTATAACATTGAAGCCCTATAAAATCAAAGTCAAATGCCATATTGTGGAGATCGTCTGCTAAAATGTAAGGACTCAGTTTTTTAAGAATGGGTAAATCCTCCACTGGGTAACCAAGACCTAATATAGGTTCAATAAAGGTTCTGTTGATTAAGGTATCTACACGCTTAGCGGCTTCTATATCTTTTTGGCTTTGAGAGAAAGGTTCAATATGGGTACAGGAAAAAGTGGTGCCTATATTGGCTTGAGGTACTTTTTCACGTAGTGTTTTTGCTCCTTTGGCAGTAGCCAAGGTAACATGATGTATGGCCTTTAGGTAATTGCTTAAGCCTTTTTTACCCGGAGCGTGAATTCCCAAAAAATAACCAGCACCGGTAAATACTGATGGCTCATTGATGACCATCCAGTTTTTTACCCGATCACCAAAATGTTCGGCACATAGGGAAACATAGTCTGAAAACCAATCAACTGAAGCTCTGTTGGTCCAGCCTCCGTCTAGTTCTAAAGCATGGGGAAGATCCCAATGGTATAGGGTTACCCAAGGTTCTATGCCGGCTGCTAGCAAAGAATCAATGATGTTGTTGTAATAATCAATTCCGGCCTGATTTACAGGATGAGTGCCTGTAGGCATAATTCGAGACCAACTGATAGAAAACCTGAAATTGGGGATGTTTAGTTGAGAGATTAACTCAATGTCATTTGGATACCTATTGTAGAAATCGCAGCTAATTGAAGCATGATGACCATTTTTGATCGTGCCTTTTTTTGAGGTAAATACATCCCATATCGAGGCGCCTTTTCCATCGGCGTCATGAGCGCCTTCCGTCTGAAAAGCGGCTGTAGATACTCCCCATAGGAAATCAACACCAAATTGGTCCTTGTTTAAAAACGAGTTTTCTGCTTTATTCATTCAAATGGGCCTTCCTTTTTTAAATTGATTAGTGAAGGAAAGAGGATTGCATCGCTCTTAGAAATAGCCACTCTTTAAAAGAAACTAGAAAATTTAGATTGAAGAATTTCATAATATTTAGATTTACTCAAAGTAACAAAATAGTTGTTAAGTTGTTGTAATGTCAAGATTATGAAATAGTTAAGCATTTTGTTTTTATGTAGGAATTAAGACTTTATTCGAAGATTTCAATTTCAGATCCCTCTAAATCACTGGTGACCATTAATTGGCAAGAAAGTCTAATATTGGGATCGGTATACCCCATTTTAATCAATGTAGAAGGTTCATTTCTTTCTTTTAACACAGAGTTTCCTTTTATTCCTTTTGTTTTTATGATACAAGTTGCGCAGCGCCCCATTCCTTGACATTCCCCAAAACTATCTAAGTAGAGTTTGTCTCGAAGTAAAAACATCAAATTAGGATATTGGCCAACATAGGTTTCAATTGATTGTACTGTGTCGTTTTCTCTAACTGTAAATAGGATGGTTTTTCTATGGACGTTCAAAATGGGTTTGAATTTAAGCGTTGTTTAAAATGGGATTGGTGGATAAAGGTACTGTAGCTTTTTTTAAATTTGGCTTAATAGAAAATCTTTTAAAATGATGGCGTGATTGATTTCAGGATCTTTTGCGCCATACAATAAAGTAATAGGTGTTGTTTTTGCAATTTCTTTTAGTCGGTTTGTTTCGGTCGTTTTGGCCATTAACTCTTGTTGGTACAGCTTAGAAAATTCCTCGAAGCGTTCTTTTTTATGGTCAAACCATTTTCTTAATTCAACTGATGGTGAAATGTCCTTGTTCCATTGATCGGTATGTAAATCAATTTTTTTCACACCACGGGGCCATAATCGATCCACCAAGATGCGGTATGATCCATCGCTGACAAGGTTGTCATAAACCCTTTTTATCGTTATAGCTTTCATTGTTTTTAAAATTATTTTTAAAATTGGAAGGTCTAAAACTAGTCAACTGATGAAAGGTGCTGCTGAAAGCGGCTAAACTATTGTAACCAACAGCATAGCCAATTTCGCTCATAGACAAGTTGGTTTGTAACATTAATTCAATGGCTTTAACCATTCGTAAAAGTTTTAAGTATTGTAAAAATGAAGTGTTTAGAGTGGATTGAAACAGACGTGATAACGTTCTTTCGCTCAGACCGAATTTTTCCCCAATGCTGTGTAAGGAATGGGAATCTGCAATGTTATTTTCTATCCATCCTACTATAGGCTTCATGCGATCGTTCTCGGTAAAAGGTAGTGCAATAGGAAGTCCCTTGTTGCTTATCTCGGGTAGAATGTTTTTGATTACCGATAAAAATTGATAGCGGTTTTCCTCAGGTAAGATGGATCCAGACCAGGTTTCAGTATACTTTATCATTTCCATTAACAAGTCTGTAATGGGGTAAATACCAATCTCTGAATAAAAAGGATGTTTATAATCATCATCGGTATAAAAAAACAAAGAGCGTAAGATGGTTCCTGAATGGCCTATTTTTAGCGAATGAGTAATTCCCTGTGGAACCCAAAAATAGTGACGGGCCGGAATAACATAATGGCGATCATTTATTTTTAGATAAGCGACTCCGCCTTCAACGTATGATAGTTGCCCTTTGCTGTGACTGTGCCATGGAATATATTTCTCAACTCGTTCATGTGTCACAAAAACGGAGGACGCTAAGTTGTCAATTTCGGCTAAAGAGGCTATCAGACTCATGAGGTAGTATTTACACAATGACTTGTATCAAATATACGAAATGGATTTTGCAATAGTGTAATTTACAGTGAATTAAAGTGTTTTAAATCGTCATCAAAAAGAACTTTTTAATCTACGGTAAATGGTACTCAATGCACCAAATAAACAAAGGCGAGAAAAGTTGTTGGAAAGGGAGGTATAGTAGGCTGCTTTCTCTTTAAATTTGTGATTCAATTACAACTTGATGGATTCTTTTACTCAGATTTTGCTTGGGATGGCAACGGCCGAAATATGTGCAGGTAAAAAACTGCGACGCAAAACCTATTTATATGGTGCCCTTCTAGGGACTATTCCTGACTTAGATGTGGTGGTAGGACAGTTTTTGAATCCAGTAGAAGGCGTATCAATACATCGGGGACTGAGTCATTCGATATTGTTTTTTGTACTGCTTTCTCCAATTTTAGGCTGGGTAATTTCCAAGATAGAGCGGGGGAGAATTGATTGGAAAGGAGCGAGTCTTTTGACCTTTTGGTGTTTGTTTACCCATGTGCTGCTGGATATGTTCACTTCTTGGGGAACGCAAATTTTCTGGCCATTTTCTCAGCGAATAGCCCTAAAAACCATTTTTGTTATTGATCCCTTCTATACAATCCCTCTGCTGATTTGTCTGCTGATAGCTTGTAAAAAATCAACATTTTCTTTGCGAAAAAAATATGTTTTACGCGGACTATACCTCAGTTCGTTTTATTTATTGGTAACGGTTAGTTTGAAACTTTTTGCTTTGCAGCAATTCAAAGCGGCATTGCAACAGCAACAAATACCTTATGAGGATCTTATTGTAAAACCAACGGCGTTCAATTGTATCTTATGGAATGCCAACGTAGCGACAAAGGATGCTTATCTTTTGGGCGACTATTCTTTGTTTGATAGCAAAGCAATCAGCTTTGAACGTTATGAGAAAAATAATGTTTTGTCAGAACAACTTGCTGGTAACTCCGATTTTGAAACTTTAAAAAAAGTAAGTGAGGGGTGGTTTATAGTCTCTCAAAAAGACCACAATTACTATTTTAATGATCTGCGTTTTGGCTTATTGTCCAAAGATCCTAAAGACCCTCAATTTGCCTTTAGTTATGTTTTTAAAGAGGAAAATGGGACCTTAAAAGCCTTGGAAGTTCCCAAGCAGAAGCGAGATGGTAAAGCCTTGTTGAAAGGAATTTGGACTAGGATCAAAGGGAATTAAGAAAAAAGCAGCAGTTTTTGCAAGAAAGGGGAACGCTTAACTGGTAGGAGTAAAGCGCCATGGATTACACTCTATTCTGATAAGTAATTGAGGGAGTATTTTATTTTTTTATTTTTTTCTTCAAAGAAATTTTATGAAGTTTTTAAGAAGCTTGTTAAATTGATTTTTATTTGTATTATTGTAGTATAGAATAGTATAGTGATTTGAATAAATTGGAGTAGCTGTTTTTATAACAGCGCTTTAGCAGGAGATTAATCAAAAACCAAATAATAAAAAATGAGAAATTTTAGTACAGCTTTAAGACCATCTTTTGCGGTGGTGTTTTTTATTCTAGTTAGTTGTTTCGGGCCGATTCATGGGCAAGAAGTCATTTCAATCAAAACAAAAAGTAATGCGCTTGTATTGCAACTAACCCCAAAGAAAGAAGTCAATACCATTTATTTTGGAGAAAAGCTGGCTAATGACTTTGACTATGTAAAAATACAAGGTCAGTTCCGTCAAGGAGGAGATTATTCGGGTATTTACAATTCTGCATATACACCATCTGGTTCTAAGAATTTGCTAGAACCTGCCATTGCCGTAACGCATGCTGATGGAAATACCTCCCTAGATTTAGTATATGTAAGTCATAGAACCACTGCCATTAGCACAGGGGTTTCTCAAACGGAAATAACACTTAAAGACCCAGTATATCCTGTTGAAGTGCATTTGTTTATTCAGGCTTATTATGATACCGATGTTATAGAGCAATGGTCTACTATTGAACACAGTGAGAAGGGGAGTATTACCTTAAACAAATATGCGTCGGCTAATTTATATCTTAAAGGATACCAAGAGTTTTGGCTCAATCAATATCATGGAGAATGGGCCAAAGAAATGCGTCCAGAAGAAACTAAAATTACACACGGAATAAAAGTGTTGGATTCGAAGTTAGGAAGCCGCGCTAATTTATTCCAACCTTCCGTATTTATGGTGTCTTTGGATAAGCCCGCTACTGAAGATCAAGGTAAAGTTTTGCTTGCAGGTTTAGAGTGGTCAGGTAATTTTCGTACGGATTTAGAATTAGATCCACTGGATAATCTTCGTATTATCTCAGGAATCAACAATGCGGCAGCGGCCTATAAATTAGCTAAAAATGAGGTGTTTACTACGCCTAAGTTTTGGTACACTTTATCGGCTGAAGGAAAAGGGAAAGCAAGTCGTAATTTGCATGATTGGTCTAGAGAATATAAAATATTAGACGGTAAAGGAAGTCGTATGACCCTATTGAATAACTGGGAAGCGACCTATTTTAAATTTGATGAAGATAAACTAAAAGTGCTTATTGCTGATACGAAGAAATTAGGTGTCGATATGTTCTTATTAGACGATGGTTGGTTTGGAAATAATCACCCTCGTAATAATGATGATGCAGGATTAGGAGATTGGGAAGTGAATAAGAAAAAATTGCCAAACGGTATCAGCGCCTTGGTGAAAGCCGCTAAAGACAATCAAGTGAAATTTGGTATTTGGATCGAACCAGAAATGGTCAATCCAGCAAGTGATTTATACAAAAAACATCCAGAATGGGTAATCAAACAGCCAGGCAGAGCAGAGCATTACTTCCGTAATCAGTTGGTTTTAGATTTGGCCAATCCAAAAGTTCAAGACTTTGTTTATGGAATTGTAGATAATTTATTTACAGAAAATCCTGAGTTAGCCTATATCAAATGGGATTGTAATGCGGTGATTTATAACGCTTATTCGAGCGCATTAAAAGATAAACAAGCTAATTTTTATACCGATTATGTAAAGGGACTTTATAAGGTATTGGAACGTATTCGTGTCAAGTATCCCAAAGTGCCGATGATGCTTTGTTCTGGCGGTGGTGGTAGAGTGGATTATGCGGCCTTGAAATACTTTACGGAATTCTGGCCGAGTGATAATACGGATCCTTTGGAACGTGTTTTCATACAATATGAATACTCCTATTTTTATCCAGCACTTACGGTTTCTGCACACGTGACAGATTGGGGAAAACAGCCTTTGAAATACCGTACAGATGTGGCGATGATGGGCAGATTAGGTTTTGATATAGTGGTTAAAGATTTGAACGAAAAAGATTTGGCTTTTAGTCAACAAGCCATAAAAAACTATGGAGAATTGAGTAACACGATTTGGCAAGGAGATCAGTATCGTTTGCAAAGTCCTTGGAATAATGAGGCGGCAGCGGTGATGTTTGTCAATAAAAAGGGGGATGAAGCTGTATTGTTTAGTTATTTGGTTAACTCCAGATATGAGGCAGGAACGCATTTGCCTATAAAATTGAAAGGACTAGAAGCGGGACAAAACTATAAGGTGGAAGAAATTAATCTCTATCCAGGGAAAAATGCTGCAGTTCAATCGGCCGTTTACTCAGGTGACTTTTTAATGCAAATCGGTATTAATCCAAATGTCGGTGCTAATAATACTAGTGTTGTATTGAAAATTACTAAGAGCTAGGAGAGCTAAAGCAATGCATAATATTGCTATTTTTGAGCTAAGTATCCTATAAAGACATTTTCATGAAAGAAATTATTGAGCAAATTAAAAATATAGAGTCCGTAAATTCTTTCTCTAAACACGAGCAGATTGTTCAAGGGATTATCAATGCTATTGACGAAAAGGTGGTCGCAAAAGGAGATCCGCTTCCATCGGTTAATACTTTTATAAGTGAATTGGGCTTTGCCAGAGAAACGATAGCAAAAGCGTATAAGGACCTTATACATCGCGGCATTGTAGAGTCAAAAAACAGATTGGGTTATTTTGTGGCTACAACGGATGTACAGCAGGAGCTAAAAGTAGCTTTGGTGTTATTTGCATTCGATACTTTTCAGGAAATATTTTACGAAAATTTCAGAAAAGGTCTTGGGGAAAATATTCAGCTTGATATTTTCTTTCATCATAATAATTTTGATACGTTCGAAAATATCATTCAAAATATAAAAGGAAAATATGGCATGTTTGTTATTGCGGCAATGCCCAATGAAAAAACGCCAAGCGTTTTAAAACAACTACCAACAAAGCGAGTTTTGTTGGTAGACCGTTTTATTGAAACGGATGAAAATTATAATTATGTGGCACAGGAGTTTGGAGATTCCTCTTATAGAGCCTTTGTGCAGCTAAAAGATAAAATAAAAAAATATGATGAAATGATTTTCTTTTTTAAGGCTGCGACTTCTGAACCTAATGAGATTTTAAGTTCCTTTAAAAGGTTTAAGAAAGAGTATAACATTAACGGCTTTATTAAAGAAAAATACGAGTTAGGTACTGTTGAAAAAGGAAAAGTATATTTTACCATTCACAATTTGGAACTTTGGCATATGCTAAGGGATGCCAAGACGAAGGGATTGAAAATTGGTCAAGACATCGGTTTTATTTCGCATAATGACGATATCATTAAAGAAATTATATTTGATGGTATTAGTACATTTTCTACTGATTTTGCATTGATGGGAAGGAAAGCCGCTGACTTTGTATTGAAGCGTAAAAAGATTCAAGAAATCATACCCACGATTTTGGTGGATAGAAATTCGCTGTAGGTGAAGTAAAAAAATTGAAAATAAGTTCGTCCGAGATTTAATGTCTGTGGGGTATTTTTAAAGCCCGTTTGTGAATTTTGGTTGTAATTGTTTGTTGAAAATGAAATAGGTAACCCTTTTAAATTGATCTTCTTGAAATATATTATTCGATATTTAGTACTCATACTGTTTTTTTCGTTGTCGGCTTTTTCTCAAGACTATCCCGTTAAATTTCTGGGTATATCCGATGGCTTGTCTAATAATTCAGTTACAACTATCTATCAGGATAAGGATGGTTTTATGTGGTTTGGGACCTATGATGGATTAAACCGATATGATGGCTATACTTTTAAAATTTTCCGCAACAGGATTAATGATAAAAAATCATTGTTGTTTAATACAATCTATTATATAGAGGGTGATTCTAAACAAAATATTTGGGTGGGAGGTTCAAAAGGAGTTTGTGTTTACGATCGAACTAGTTTTGGTTTTCATCCTGTTGAATATGTTTTGTCTAACGATAAACCCAAAATTTTAAAAGATATAATTAGGCAAATTAGATCCGTTGCTAAAGAAGGTGTTTTAGTAGCTTCTCAAAATTTAGGACTACTTGTTTTTGAAAATGGATCATTTGTTGGTAAAAGTATTGCCTTAGAAGGATTAAATAAAAATGATGTTAAGCATAAATATGATGCTGCTGTGCTCGAAGATGCTGGTAAGGAAGGATATTGTTGGGTGTATGTGCGAAATGTTGGAATTTGTAAATACAATTATCAGTCGAAAAAGTTAAAGGTTATACATCCACTCTCTATGGACGTCAAGTGCATGAAGCTTGCTGTGGATGGGAATTTGTGGATGGGAACTGATGAGGGCTTGTATCTCTTTAATGCTCAATCAAGCTCGCTGTCTGAGAACTATTTTGCAACTAAATGTACGGTAACCTCTATATTGTTAGATAAGAAAAAGGTGTTGTGGCTCACTACCGATGGTTGTGGAATTTATAAGGTAAATGGTGTAAATGAAAAAGCAGTGCCCTACAATTCGGCAAGAGATCATCAATTTGTAAAAAGTAATTCCATTTGGAATATTTATGAAGATGTTGCTGGGAATAAATGGATTGGTACCTTACGCGGTGGGATCAGCATGATCGGAAATAGTCCCAAGTACTTCAAGAACATTAGGTATAACGGCAAAGACACCGATCCTGCTGAGAATTTCATATTGTCCTTTTGTGAAGACCAAAAGAAGAATGTGTGGATTGGTACAGATGGGGCTGGGTTAAAGTATTGGGACAGAAAAGCCAATACCTATAAAACCTATAGTACCTCGGCTAGTGTTTCCAATAAAATCAGCAGTAATTTTATTACGGGTATCATAAAGGATGAGCATAATGATATATGGTTGTCCACCTGGGCTGGTGGGGTCAATCGGATCAACCCTCAAAGTAATACAGTAACTCATTTCGATTGTTATAATCCCTTTACCAAACAGGTGGAGAAAAACATATGGTTTGTTTATCAAGATGCTCAAAAAAACATCTGGGCAAGTGCTACCAATGAGGGGTGCTTGTATCTTTTTGATAAGACAAAAAATAGTTTTCTGCTTTATGACAAATCCATTGCGAATTTGCAATGCCTGACCCAGACCAGTGATGGTACTCTTTGGGGAGGAGATTACAGCTCGTTAATTGCCATAGAAAAAGGCAAGAAGAAAATCAAAAAGATAAACATTGGTAGTCCTGTTAGATGTATACTCGAGGATAAGAGTAAAAATCTATGGTTAGGAACTCAAGAAGGAGGATTGTTGCTGTTCAACAGGAAGACCAGTACGTTTAAAAGATTAACAACTAACGATGGTTTACCTTCTAATACGGTTTTAAGGTTGTTGGAAGATAATGAAGGAAACTTATGGATGAGTACCTACAATGGAATCTGTCGATTTGATAGTAAGAAAAATACTTTTAGAAACTTCTCAGAAAATGATGGTTTACAAAGCAATCAATTTAGCTTTAATGCCGCTCTTAAATTGTCTACAGGAGAGTTCTTTTTTGGAGGAATAAATGGATTTAATTCCTTTTTTCCTCAGGACATTAAGGAATTTGGTTATCAAAATAATGTACTCCTAACTGATTTTTATGTGAACAATCAGCCTTTTGACGAAAGTAATAAGGAACTGATCACCGCTTGGGATTCGGGTAAGATGAAAGAGGTAAAGTTAGGATATGATCAAACTACCTTATCTATAGAATTTGTGACCTTGGATTATAATAATTCCGACAAAATTAATTACGCCTACTATCTAGAAGGTTGGGATACGCGTTGGAACTATGCGGGGAAAATTCGAAAGGCTAACTATGCAAGATTAGCAGAAGGGAAATATGTTTTTAAAGTTAAAACGACAAACTTACGCGGAGGATGGAATAAGGGAGAAAGTCTAGTTACTATAGTGGTGTTGCCGCCATGGTATAGGACGTGGTGGGCATATAGCCTTTATTTATTTCTTGTTGTGGGTGCGATTTATGGGTACATAAGGTACTATAAAAACAAGGAAGAGTTAAAGTATAAAGTGAAAATTGCAGGTTTAGAAAGTAAAAAAGAAAAGGAAATTGCTGAAAAACAATCCTCGATGTTTACCTATATCTCTCACGAGTTTCGTACGCCACTGTCTTTAATTATAAATCCCCTGAAAAAAGCCATTCAAAAAGAGAACCTTGAGAATGGGGCTACCGTTAGTGATTTAGTAATTGCCCATAGAAATGCCAGAAGACTATTAAGTTTAGTGGATCAGCTATTGCTTTTTCGTAAGGCTGAAAATGATGCGGATGGACTTAGTATAGCGGTCATAAATGTGAATAACCTTTGCTGTGAGGTTTTTCAATGTTTCGTAAGTCAGGCGAAAGACAAAAACATAAATTATACTTTCGAGATACCTGAGTATACTGTTGAACTAATAGGAGACTATGAGAAAATTGAAATTTCACTGTTTAATCTGATATCGAATGCCTTCAAGTATACTTCGGATGGAGGAGTGATTAGTTTGGAGTTAACTCAAGATCAAACACAAGTTAGTATCGCAGTTTCAGATAATGGTAGAGGAATTGAGAAAAAAGATCTAGAAGTGATCTTCGAGAAATTCAAGCAAATAAATTCAAAAGTATCCGTTGGAACGGGCTTTGGAATTGGACTTTTTATCGTTAAGTATTTTGTTGAGAAACATAAGGGGACTGTAAGTTGCAGTAGTGTAATTGGTCAAGGTAGTGTGTTTAGATTGAATTTTTTAAAAGGACATGCTCATTTTGAAGATTTGCCCGTTAGTACCACTACACCTAAAAGAAGTCAATTGGTGGAAGAACTTATGGCCGATGAGATACAGGGAAGTGTAAAGTCAGGTGCTACTATCACCTCGACTCAAGAGTTGCATAAAGTCATGCTTACCGATAAACGTACACTTTTAATTATAGATGATAATGATGATATTAGAAATTATTTGATCCAACTTTTTTCGCAGACATTTATTGTATACAGTGCGGAAAGTGGAGAGCAAGGACTAGAACTGACTAAAAAACATATGCCTGATTTGGTACTCAGTGATATAGCCATGAAAGGTATGGATGGTCTTGAGTTGTGCAGAAAGATAAAATATAATGATGTGTTGTCTCATATCCCCGTTATTTTACTTACGGCTTCCAAAAATCCAGAAACCCATCTGCAAGGGATAAGTGACGGAGCGGATGATTATATTACCAAACCTTTTGACGACGCTATACTAGTGGCTCGTGTGGAATCACTATTGAGAAGTCGTAGTAATTTACGTAGCTATTTTCTAGACCGTATAACCCTAAAAGAAAACAGTCAGAAAGTTCCAGCCGAATACCAAGAGATTTTAAAAAGATGTATTGATATTATCGAGGCGAATATTCATAAAAATGACTTTACCATTAAAACTTTTGCTACTGAAATGGGAATGAGTCATAGGACGCTTTATACCAAAATTAAAATTATTTCAGGTCAAACCCTTAATGCTTTTATACGCTCGATCCGAATTAGAAGGGCTGCCATGTTGATGTTAACTGAAAATATTAATATTGCCCAAGCAAGTGCTGAGGTCGGCTTTGAGGATCCTAAGTATTTCCGTCAGCAATTTGTAAAACTCTTTGGTATGACGCCCTCTGAATACATAAAAAAATACAAAAACTCCTTTAACGCTGATACAAACATTATCCAATAAGAGGGATATGTTTTTTAGCGCTGCTTTAAATCACTGGGCTCTATGTAGACTCGTTGGTACTAAGCGGCAATTTCTTACTTTACTTAGTCTTTGGGATGTTGTTTTACCCTTTATTTCTATTCTTTACACAATAGTTATTGTCTTCTTGTTTTTAAAAAAGGCAATGGAGTAAGTGTTGCTAATTTGATAATTATGATTTTCTTGAAATTTTAGATATTTTTTTTGTAGTTGATAATTTTATAGTTAATTAAATAGCGTAATTACGGATTTGACCTCCTTTTTTTTCCATTTTACCCCTCCTGAAACCTTCTGACTAAACATTACTTTGCATTTATAGTTGTGATGATGTCATCTGATATTCCTGTACGAAGAGGGTATCGTATATGCTCGAACAAAATGAAAAGTAGCCTTTTAAGAAAGCTGTGGGCCGTCCTCTAAAATAATAGCTATTGGGCTCAGAAGGGCACCCTTATACGATAGAAAAGTAAAACAGTAGTGGAATCTAAAATATATAATAATTAAAAAACATTCAAAATAATGGTGGTTAAAAAAATCATATTACTCCTATTTATGTTCTCTTATACCTCTGGATTTAGTCAGCTATCATTCGGAGATTCAAAAAAAATCAATGACAACTGGAAGTTTAATCTTCAGGATACCCCAGAGGCTCAAAAAGCAACTTACGATGATAGTAAATGGGCATGGGTGAATGTGCCACACGATTGGAGTGTGAAAGGACAATTGAGTCCTACTTTGGCCAGTTGTTCAGGTTATTTACCAGGTGGAATTGGCTGGTACAGAAAAACACTTAATGTTCCTCAAAATAAGCAAGGGGAGAAAGTCTATTTGTATTTTGAAGGGGTGTATAATAGAAGTGAGGTTTTTATTAATGGTCATTCTTTAGGAAAACGACCAAATGGTTACATATCATTTGCCTATGATGCAACTCCTTTTGTAAAATATGGACAGGAGAATACCATTTCGGTACGTGTTGATCACAGCCAAAGTGCCGATTCAAGATGGTACACCGGCTCCGGTATTTACCGAAATGTATGGATGGTTTATGCCAATCCCGTTCATATTGCACAATGGGGCGTTTACGCTTATCCAGAAGTGAAAAATGCAGTTGGAACTTTACAAGTTGAGGTTGCTATTGAAAATGGGACTGGGACAAAATCGGTTCTAACTATAGAAAATGAATTGATTGACAACGATGGGAAAGCAGTAGCCAAAACGACGACTAAAGTACAGATCGAAGGCAATAAAAGTCAAAAAATAACAGTAGCCATGAAGCTCAAGAATCCTAAACTGTGGGATTTGGATACGCCCAATTTGTATCAACTCAAAACAACAGTTTTGCGCGATGGAAAAAAGATAGATCAAAGTAGTACTACTACAGGTTTTAGAACTTTCCAATTTGATCCCAATAATGGTTTTGCGCTCAATGGTAAATGGATGAAAATGAAAGGGGTTTGTCTACATCATGATGCAGGGGTTTTAGGAGCTGCTGTTCCGCGTGAAGTTTGGGAAACAAGATTGAAAACCTTGAAAGAAATTGGGGTAAATGCCATTCGTACCAGTCACAATCCACAAGCGCCCGTTTTTTATGAACTCTGTGATGAATTGGGAATTTTAGTGCTCAATGAAGCCTACGATGAATGGGAATTCCCAAAGCGTAAATGGTTAGAAGGATGGAATTATGGAACACCAGGATTCGAGGGGTCGTTTGATATTTTTGCAGACTATGCAGAAAAAGACTTGGAAGATTTTGTTCGTCGCGACAGAAATCATATGTCAGTTTTTGCTTGGAGTATAGGCAATGAAGTGGATTATCCAAATGATCCTTATTCACATCCTGTTTTGGATAAAGGAACAGATGGTTTTGGTCAAGCAGCTTACGGAGGATACAAAAAAGACGCACCAGATGCCATGCGTCTGGGCGTTATTGCAAAACGCTTGGTGGCTGCGGTAAAAAAATACGATACCTCTCGTCCAACAACTGCAGGACTTGCGGGTGTAGCCATGTCTAACGAGACAGCCTATCCAGGAGCTTTAGATATTACGGGCTATAATTATACAGAAAGTAAATACCAATCCGATCATGAAAAATATCCCAACAGAGTCATCTATGGAAGTGAAAATGTTCACGATATGGAGCCTTGGTTGGCGGTAAAGAACAACAAACATATTTTTGGACAATTCCTTTGGACAGGTATTGACTATCTAGGAGAGTCAGGAAGATGGCCTTCAAGGGGATTTTATTCTGGTCTGGTTGATTTTGCTGGGGTTATTAAACCTAGAGGGTATTTTCGTCAGTCCTTATGGTCTGATAAACCAATGGCTTATGTTGGAACCTATCCGCTGAAAGATAAAGAAGATGTTTCTAAAGATGCTTGGGCAATTTGGAATTATAAAGAAACAGAGATGATCCGTGTGGTTTGTTATACCAATGCTGCAAAAGCGCGATTGGAATTAAATGGAAAAGTAGTGGGGCAGACCAAAGCCTACGATGAAAAAACGGGAATTATTTATTGGGATATTCCCTTTGCCTCTGGAAAATTAGAAGCAATTGGTTTAAACAAAGAGGATGCCGTAGTGAGTAGGTATGCCATCGAATCTACACAGCAAGCCTTTGCATTAACGATCTCTGAAAAGAATATCAGCATTGCAAAAGATAGAGGAGTTGCCAAAATAATGGTTCAGTTAAAAGATCAGAATGGTTTACCAGTTATGCTTTCAGATAATGAAGTGACGTGTACCATTGACGGACCTGGAGTTTTACTAGGACTTGAAGCAGGAAATAATACTGATATGACCGATTATACCGATAATGTGCAACGTGCTTTTCATGGTCACATTGCCGCTTATGTACAGTCGACAGGAGTCTCATCAGAACCCATAAAAGTGCGTTTTTCGAGTCTATGGGTAAAACCAGTTGACATTATACTACATGTAAAATAGAGGCCTGTAGGGCTTTAATTTTAGGAGGATATAATGTTAATTCCCATGGCAATAATTTCGAAACCCATTTTAATTTTCTTCTTAAACGGAGAATCAATGCAAACAAATATTAACCAACCAATTTTAAAAACTATGAATTTATGAAAAACAAGAATGTTAATCGCATGAAAAATTTAGGATCTTTCATGGAATCTAAACTGGCTCTGTCGTTTTTTATTTTGATCTCCTGCATGAGTATGCAAGCTCAAAATACGATTACAGGAACAGTTCGAGATAGTAAAACAGCTCAAAAAGTCCCAGGTGTTACCGTGACGGTAAAAGGGACTACAACGGCAACCGTAACTGATTTTGACGGGGGCTATAAATTAAATGTAGCAGATGCAAAAGCAATATTAGTTTTCACATATATAGGCTATACCAGTACTGAAGAAGCACTAAATAGTAGAGGTGTTATTAATGTATCACTTAATGAAGAAAGTAACGCCTTAAATGAAGTGGTGGTCATCGGATACGGAAGTGTGAAAAAAAGTAGTGCGACCGGTGCTATAAGTAGCTTAAAGGCAAAACAGCTCGATGCACAAAGCAACACCAACTTGGGTAGTGCTATTCAAGGTAAGGTGGCAGGAGTTTCCGTAGAATCTGCAGGAGGTGGTCCTGGATCTGGTACTAGAATTCAGATAAGAGGAGCGGGTTCATTAAACAACAATACACCTTTGATTTTGGTAGATGATATTCAAGTAACATCTATGAATAGTATAAGTCCTACTGATATTGAATCCATTGAAGTTTTAAAAGATGCAGCAGCAGCTGCAATTTACGGATCCAGAGCTGCAAATGGTGTCGTTATTATTACCACTAAGAGTGGTAAAAAAGGAGACATAAAGGTTACTTTGGATGCGTTTGGTGGATTTGCCAGTGTGACCAAACAATTAGGTTTGTTGAATCAAGAGCAATGGGCAAAAGTTAGTAATGCAGCTTATGCAGGGGCGGGAAAAGCTTCATTGCCGATTGCCCTTAATCCTGAGGTAGGGGGCGCAGGAGTAAATTATCAAGATGAAATTTTTAGAGTTGCACCTATTCAAAATTACTCGTTAGGATTTTCAGGAGGATCAGACAATCTAAAATACAATATGTCTTTAAATTATTTTAATCAAGACGGTGTAATCAAGGAAACCAATTACGATCGTTTTAATATGAGAGTAAAATCAGATTATAAAAAAGGGATCTTTAAAATTGGTGAAACCATTTTGTTAACCAAAGAAAAAAGAAAAGAATTGCCAGGAGTACCAGGACAAGGACGTAATGTTTTAGGGTCGGCAATCAGTATGATCCCAGGTTTTGCTATTTATGATGAAAATGCTATCGGTGGTTATGGTGGAGCTTCTGGTTCTGTAACCGACATCTTTAATCCAATAGCAGCCTTGAATCTTTTTGATGTCACCAGTGAAACGTATCAAGCCTTATTAAACACTTACTTAGAAGCCAGCTTCTTTGATGGTTTTAAATATAAGTTAAGTGTTGGAGCAACGGTATCTGATTTCAAAAAAGATAATTATACACCCAGATATGAGGTAGGGGGATTCTTTAAAAATTTAGACAATGATTTATCTCATCTAAATGAATTTAATCTTTACACTCAAGTAGAAAACACGTTGAATTATACCAAAAATTTTGGTAAGAGTTACCTAAATGCTTTGGCGGGATATACGGTATATAATAATACTTTCAAATCAGTAACAAGTTCTGTTAGTGGAATACCAGATAATATATTTACGCTTTCTGGAGCTGTACAGCCAGCGGCAAGTGGTTATAATTTGCAGAATAATTTGGTTTCCTATTTAGGGCGTGTGATCTATTCTTACGATGGTAGATATACTGTCTCAGCTAGTATTAGACGTGATGGTTCCTCTCGATTTAGTCATGATAATAAATGGGGGAATTTCCCATCTGTTTCTGGAGCTTGGGGAATTGGTAAAGAAGAGTTTTTTAAGAATCTAAAAACACCAATTAGTGATTTAAAATTACGTGCTAGTTATGGTGTATTAGGAAATCAAGAAATTGGAGATTACCAATATTTAGGATCCATTACTTCAGGAATCAGCTATGGAGTAGGAGAACCAAACACCTTATGGAGTGGTAATATTCAGACGAATTATCCAGCGGTTGGTTTAAAATGGGAATCAACAGCTACATCAGATTTTGGTTTGGATTTAGATTTATGGGACGGAAAGCTGCAATACACCTTTGATTATTTCAAAAAACAAACTTCAGATTTACTGCTAAGAGTGCCAATTCCACTATCTGTAGGGTCAAATAATAATCCTTATACTAATGCAGGAAACGTAACCAATAAAGGATTTGAAATGGGTTTAACGTACAATGAAAAAGTAGGTGAATTCAACTTCAATATAACAGGTAATATCTCCAGTATTAAAAATAATGTAGATGAATTGAGTACAGGAAGTCAAGTAATAGAAGGAGGAAAAGGTTCTTTTCATGGAGCTCCAGTAACCTATAGTAAAGTGGGGTATCCAATTTATTCCTTTTTTCTAGTAGATACTGATGGATTGTTTAGATCTCAAGCAGAAATTGATGCCTATAAAAAAGACGGAAAGCTTATTCAACCAAATGCACAAGTGGGGGATATTCGCTATATAGATTACAATGGTGATGGAGAAATTAATGGAGAGGACAGACAATACAAAGGAAGTGCTTTTCCTAAGTTTGAATACGGATTGAGATTACAAGGAGATTGGAAAGGAATTGACTGTACTATCGCTTTACAGGGAACTCAAGGGAATAAGATTTATAATGGGAACAATACCGATCTGCAAACCGTAAGAGCTAATATTAATTATTCTAGTGCCACCTTAGATTCATTTACTTTTAATCCAAATTCAAATTTCCCGAGATTAGATATTGAAGACAAAAATAATAACGGTGCCGATTATTCGGATCGCTTTCTAGAAGACGGTTCTTATCTTAGAATCAAAACGATTCAAGTTGGTTATACCATACCTACTAGCATAACAAACCAAGTAGCTATCGATAAATGTAGAATTTATTTTGCAGGAGATAACCTTTATACGTTTACTAAATATACAGGTTATAACCCAGATGTATCTGCAGATGCATTGGGCGGAAGAGGAGTTGATTATAAATCATATCCATTAAGCAAGACGCTACTTTTTGGTTTGCAAATTAACTTTTAAATCGATAAAAATGAAAAAGAAATCATTCATCATATGTTTACTATCTGGACTTGTAACATTAAGTTCATGTGATAATAACCTAGACTTAGAAAATCCAAGTGAATTAACCACTACTTCCTTTTGGAAAACTCCTGAAGATCTTGAATCTGGATTAGCCACGGTTTACAATACTCTTGTGGACAATAATAATGCTGGATATTGGGAAATTCAAGCCATGCAACTTAAGGAGAATAGAACAGAAAATTTTGTAGCAAGGAACGATGTTCAAGACCGTTATGCTGTTTCTACTTATAAGAATGATGCCGGTACGAATCTAACAGGTGATATCTTTAAAGCCCTTTATATTGGAATTTTTCGCGCCAATCAAGTCATTAAGTATGCGCCACAAATTAAAAATATCGATGAGACCAAAAGAGAGCAATTATTAGCTGAAGCTACTTTTTTAAGAGGGTTGAATTATTTTAATTTGGTTAATGAGTATGGAAGCGTTCCCATTACTACAGATGTAGTACAAACCCAAGCGGATTATTTTAAATCTAAAGCTACTGAAGCGGAAGTATGGAATCAAGTTATCACTGACTTTCAATTTGCGGCCAATAGTAAATTACCAGAAAATTATCCTGCCACTCTTAAAGGTAGAGTGACAAAAAATGCCGCAATTGCCTTTTTAGGGAAAACGTATTTGTACATGAAAGATTGGGTAAAAGCCGAAGAGCAATTTAATAAGTTAGTCAATAATGAAGGCTCAAACGGATATGGTCTTTTGGATAATTATGCTGAACTATTTGATGGTAAACATGAAAACAGTAAAGAATCTGTTTTTGAAATTCAGTTTAGCAAAGTAGGAGGTTCAACCATTTGGGGCGGAACACCAGCTGAAAGAACAAGAGCAACAACAATGGCTCAGGAATGTGCACCTGGTGAAGTGGGTGGCTGGAATGAATTATTGCCTACGAAAGTATTGTTAAATGCCATGACCCAAGAGAAGACTATTGGTGGTGAATTTGACCCAAGAGCTTTAACTACACTAGCATGGAATTATCCAGGTTGTGTTTATTATAATTCCGATTTTGTAACAAAGTTTGGAGCAGATGCAATATGGATCAGAAAAAATCAAAATTGGTGGAATAATGACGAAGGAGATTGGAAGTCGGAATTGAATGAATATGCGATGCGTTATGCAGATGTTCTTTTAATGTTGGCCGAAGCCAAAACCATGCAAGGAAAAGTACCAGAGGCTATACCACTCGTAAAAAGAATTAGAGACCGAGCCAAGTTAGCTGATATTTCTATGGTCGGTTGGACTAAAGATCAAATGATGGCCGAGATTATGCATCAAAGAAATGTTGAGTTTGCTCGTGAAGGATTACACTTCTTCGATTTAAGGAGATGGGGAACTTTAGAGACGGTAATTAAAGATAGTAAAGTAGGAGGTTACCAACTTTTCACTCAAAAATTCTCGTATTATCCAATTCCTCAAAGTGAATTGAATAATAATCCTAATATGACGCAAAACGCACCTTGGTAATAAAATTTAAATTGTTGAAGTAGTTAGTTTATCTTAAGTGTTTGACAAATGATGGATTTGATGGTTATCCATCATTTGTCTTCTCTTAGGATGTTTTTTGGAAAAGTGCAATCCAATAAACAAGTAGGAATTTTGAAGCAGAACGACTATGAAAAATTTTTTGTAAAAGCATAAAAGAACCCGTGAGCACAAAGGTTTGGTAATGCTAATTTTTAGAATATATAATAGCAAGATTTTATATGAAAAAAAATACAATTTTGACCTGTATTGCTGTGGTCGCTTCCTTTGTAACCCATGCACAAGACAAGGCACTGGTTAACGACTGGGAAAATCCAGCAGTATTCCAGATCAACAGAGAACCTGCACGAGCGGCATTTTTGCCTTATGCGGATGATGCATCTGCTATTGCGGATGATTATACGCGTTCGCCTTGGTTTCTAACTCTAGATGGACAATGGAAATTTAATTGGTCACCGACTCCTGATGAAAGGCCGAAAGACTTTTTTAAGACCGATTTTAATACCACCAATTGGAAAGAAATTTCAGTGCCTTCCAATTGGGAATTAAAAGGATATGGTATTCCGATTTATACCAATATTATTTATCCCTTTGTTAAAAATCCACCTTTCATTGCTCATACAGATAATCCAGTGGGCTCTTACCGACGTCACTTTGAGATGCCGAAAAACTGGGATGGGCGCCGTGTGTACCTTCATTTTGAAGCGGGTACTTCAGCGATGTATATTTGGGTCAATGGAAAGAAAGTAGGCTATAGTGAAAACACCAAGAGTCCAACGGAATTTGACATCACCCCCTATGTGAAAGAGGGTAAAAACCTAGTGGCTGTGGAGGTCTATCGATGGAGTGATGGTTCCTATTTAGAGGATCAGGATTTTTGGCGTTTGTCAGGAATTGATCGCGATGTTTATCTCTATAGTACCGCTAACACTCGCATTGCCGATTTTTTTGCGCGTCCTGATCTTGACGCTTCTTATAAAAACGGAAGTTTGTCCGTGGATGTGACACTTAAGAATATGAATAGTAGTGCAAAAAACAACCAAACTGTTGACGCTAAATTGGTGGATGCTAGTGGGAGGGAAGTTTTTAGAAAAACTATAAAAATAAATGTAGGGGCTAATACGGCAGCAACCACCACTTTTACCCAACAGGTATCAAAGCCTAAATTATGGAGTAACGAAACGCCCAATCTTTATACCTTACTGCTAACGCTAAAGGATGAAAATGGAAAATTTTTAGAAACAGTGTCGACACAAATCGGTTTTAGAAAAGTAGAACTAAAGAATGGACAATTGTTAGTCAACGGTATTCGCATTATGGTACATGGGGTTAATATTCATGAGCACAATCCTAAAACAGGGCACTATCAGGATAAAGAAACCATGATGAAGGATATCAAGATGATGAAGCAACTCAATATCAATTCGGTGCGTTGCAGTCATTATCCGAATAACATAATGTGGGTAAAATTATGCAATCAATATGGTTTGTTTTTAGTGGATGAAGCTAATATTGAAACACATGGAATGGGGGCTGAGTTGCAAGGAACTTTTGATAAGAGTAAACATCCTGCTTATTTGCCAGAGTGGAAAGCAGCACATCTGGATCGCATTGAAAGCTTAGTGGAAAGGGATAAAAATCAACCTTCGGTTATTCTTTGGTCTCTAGGGAACGAATGTGGAAATGGTCCTGTATTTCAAGAGGGGTATAACTGGATCAAAAACAGAGATAAAACCCGATTGGTACAATTTGAACAGGCTGGAGAGCAGGAGAATACCGATGTGGTTTGCCCGATGTATCCAAGTATTGCTTATATGAAAGAGTATGCCCAACGCAAGGAGGTCAAGCGTCCTTTTATTATGTGTGAATATGCGCATGCGATGGGTAATAGTAGCGGTAATTTTCAAGAATATTGGGATATTATTCGAAGCAGCAAAAATATGCAAGGTGGATTTATTTGGGATTGGGTGGATCAAGGATTTGAGATGACCGATGAAGTAGGACGAAAATATTGGGCCTATGGTGGCGATATGGGAAGTCAAAATTATACAAACGACGAGAATTTCTGTCACAACGGATTGGTTTGGCCCGATCGTACGCCTCATCCAGGTGCTTTTGAAGTAAAAAAGGTGTATCAGGATATTTTATTTGCAGGAGTTGATTTGAATAAAGGTGTAATTGAAGTAACGAACGGTTTTGGCTATACCAACTTGGATCAATATCATTTTAAATATGAAGTCCTAAAAAATGGATTGGTAATCAAATCGGGTACTATGGCCATTAGTCTTGCGCCACAATCTACAAAACAGCTTAAACTTGAATTACCCCAAATAACAGCAGAAGATGGAGTCGAATATCTTTTAAATGTTTTTGCTTATACCAAATATGGAACTGAAGTTTTGCCACAAAATTTTGAAGTGGCCCGAGAACAGTTTTCCATCAGTGAAGCCAAGTACTTTGTTAAAGAAATCCATTCTGGGACAAAGGCTGTTGTAGCCGAAGATAAAGATAAGTTTAAACTTAGTGCAGCTGGAGTTGAGGTGAGTATAAGTAAACAAAGTGGTTTGATTGAGGAGTATACCTCCAATGGAGAACATTTTTTCAATCAATTACCGGTTCCTAATTTTTGGCGTGCACCGACCGATAATGACTTTGGGAATAATATGATGGTGACCAGTAATGTATGGAGGAATGTGGGGAGAATAAGTAAGCTGAAAACTATTGAAGTTAAAAAAGAGGGGGATAAGACTAGTGTTGTAGCCACTCTTTTCTTGAATGATGTAGCTTCCACTTATACCATAGTGTATACGATGGATGGAGAGGGAAGCTTAACGATGGTCAATTCATTCAAAGCAGGAAACTATTCATTAGCGGAAATGCCACGTTTTGGTATGCTGTTTTCACTTAAAAAAGACCTTGATAATTTTAATTATTACGGAAGAGGACCGTGGGAAAACTATCAAGACAGAAACACTGCTTCTTTGAAAGGAATTTATGAAAGTAAAGTAGCCGATCAATATGTGCCCTATACACGACCTCAGGAAAATGGATATAAAACAGATGTTCGTTGGCTCAGTCTTACCACTAATAGCGGAAATGGAATTGAAATAGAAGGCTTACAGCCGCTTAGTGTAAGTGCCTTGCACAATTATCCTGAGGATTTTGATCCAGGTTTAACTAAAAAATACCGTCATATTAATGACATTACACCTCGCCCAGAAGTTGTGGTTTGCGTGGACTTAGCACAAAGAGGCGTTGGAGGAGATAACAGTTGGGGAGCTTTGCCTCATCAGCAATATCAACTGACCAACGCAGCATATAGCTATGGCTTTGTTATTAAAATGAAAAAGAAATAATGTAAAATTAAATCAGGAGCTTAACAAAGAGGCTGTCAGAAAAGTAAAATTTTCAGGCAGCCTTTTTGGATTTTGATAGATAGAGATAATTAGTAATTAAATAAAGATAATAATGAAGTAATGCATATACTATAGTTATTATATCTTTCGGTTTTTGAAAGGGTATGAATTTAACATAAAAGTAGAAATGAAAAGCAGATTGAAATTAGTGTTCTTAATGTCAATATTTACATCGCTAGGCTTTGCACAAACAAAAAATTTTGTAGCAGTCAATAAATCCATGTCAGAGGAGGAATTAGTAAAAATTGCAGCTAATATTGTGCCTTCAGCACAACAATTGCGTTGGCAAGGTTTGGAACTAACGGGATTTATTCATTTTGGAATAAACACTTTTACTGGAAAAGAATGGGGAACCGGAAAGGAAGATCCCAAATTGTTTAATCCAACGGCATTAGATGCGAGACAGTGGGTGAAGGCTTGTAAAGATGCTGGAATCAAACAGGTAATTTTGACGGCAAAACATCACGATGGTTTTTGTTTGTGGCCCACTAAAACCACAGAACATTCTGTGAAAAATAGCCCATGGAAAGAAGGCAAAGGAGATGTTGTTAAAGAGGTAGCAGAAGCCTGTAAGGAATTTGGAGTTGGTTTTGGAGTGTATTTATCACCTTGGGACATGAATAACGCTTCTTATGGGACAGCGGCATATAATGATTTTTTTATAGATCAGTTAACAGAATTACTGACTCAATACGGAAAAGTGGATGAGGTTTGGTTTGATGGTGCCAATGGAGAAGGACCTAATGGTAAGAAACAGGTATATGATTTTGAAAGATGGTACGCCCATATTCGAAAACTACAGCCACAAGCAGTAATTGCCGTTTCAGGACCAGATGTGCGTTGGGTAGGTACCGAAAGTGGTCACGGTCGTGAAGAGGAATGGAGTGTTGTTCCCGTTGGGAAAAACAATAATTTTAACGAGGGTTCACAAACCAAAGCAGATACGCCACCAGCTGGAGATATGATGGGTCAGGTTTTAGGAAGTCGCAGTCAATTAGGTAGTGGGGATGCTTTAAAATGGTACCCTGCTGAAACTGATGTATCGATTCGTCCAGGTTGGTTCTATCATGAGTCAGAAGATCAAAAAGTGAAAACACCAGCCTACTTGAAAGAAATTTATTTTCATTCTGTAGGAAGAAATGGGGTATTGTTGTTGAATATTCCTCCAGATAAAAGAGGGTTGATTAGTAACTTTGATGTAGTGGCTTTAAAATCATGGAGAGAAAAATTGGATGCTATATTCAAAATAAATCTATTGAAGGGGTCAAAAGCAGTGGGTTCCATTAAAAACATAAAACCTTTGCTTGACGGAAATGATGCAACTCATATCTCATTCTCAATGATAGGAAATAACAATGCGGTTGAAATGGATTTAGGAGCAGAAAAAACATTTAATGTTTTAGCACTTCAGGAAAACATACGTGTTGGACAAAGAGTGGAAAAATTTGTACTTGAATATTGGGATAAGACTCAGTGGAAAAAAGTAACTGAAGGAACCACTATTGGTTTCAAACGCTTGCTGGAGTTTCCTACCGTAAAGGCATCCAAAGTAAGATTGCGTATTGTTTCCGCTAGATTACAACCCACTTTAGCGGAGATGGGATTGTACTTCGATAAGGAAAGTAAACAGTAGAGCTATTTAAATTGCTGATACAAGTTATTTGTTTACAGAAATTTATTTATCAAACTGAAAGAGAGATAGGCTTACTATCAAATAAATAAAGATGTTTAAAAAAGCCTGTAAATATTGCGTTTACAGGCTTTTTTGTGGACTAGATTAAAGTACAACTGAGAATGGAATCAGGAGCCAAAAAGGACCTGATTAGTAGAGGAATCTAGCAATTTTGTTTGCTTTTGTTTTAGATCGTTGTTAGGGAGAGCAGATGGTAACATGTTTGTTAAAGTGGTGTCGCCAATGACAAAAAACGAGAATAGAAATTATAAATCTTTGATTAATAACATATGAATACTACTGTATTAAAAAATAGCTGTTTTTTAGCTTTTTTGCTCCTTTTACAATTAGGTGCAAAAGCTCAAGTAGCCAATAATAACATTTTGTCTATTCACTATTTGCCAATGGACCAAAAGGACCAAGGACAAAGCCTTCATCTTAAAGCTGAAAAAGGGAAGGAATCCCTCTTTATTTTTAATGAGCATTTGTCTAAAATGTATAATTTGGCAATAGAGTTTGATGTAGTGCCAAAAAATTCCCTTTCCAAATTTGGAGTCATTGGCAGATATGTGGACAAGGGAGAATGGACTTATGTCGGCTGTGACTTAACCTCTGATATTTTAACCAATTCTCATTGGTATGTAGGTACTCCCAAAGAGAAAAAAGAAATAGCAGTTGAAATTTCTAAGTTTTATAAAAATTACAAAAGGCACGTTCGTATAGAATATATTGATAAAAGCGTAGCGGTGTATATTGACGGGGAAAAAATAGCGCACAGCACAGCTTCCATAATGGGAAATCAGCCTGGGTATGCAGGCTTTAGAGCGCAGGATGGGGCGGAAGTAGAAATCAGTAATATACAGATTACGCCTATCAAGAGTTTAACTTCAAAATCGACAAAAACTTCTTCCATAAAATTAGAGTCAGCTAAAATGGAGGTTACTTTTTCGAAAGAGTTTCCAACTGTTTATCAGTATAAAATCAAAGAGGACGGTACTATATTGCCTGGATCAAAAGCGGTAAGTAATGGATTTGTTATTAATGGAAAGACGTACAAAGCCAAGACTAAAGTTTTTCCAACTAAGGATAAAATAATTTATGAATCGGAAATACCTGAAATAAAGGTAGGGATAACTACAGAATTCAGACTTCAAGACATGATTCTTGAAATGAAAGTTACCAAGATCGAAGAGCGTGGGGATCTTAAAGTGAAAACAATTGCTTTGCTCAATCATGATATTGTTTCGATGAACAACAGTGATACAAATGCAAAACTGTCCCTTGCCAATAATGTTCATAGTGACCACTTTGTTCCATTGAACAATCGCCCTGCCGATACAACTGCGCTTGAAGCCGCTATTGCTATTTTGAATAATGACAAGCTCGCCGTAACGATTGATAATAATTCTATCTATAATGCCAAGCAAGTATTGTATCGGACTTCAAAAGTAGGAAATACGCACTTTACTTCTCTTTTTAGCAATGAGTGGATATACAGAGGTATCAAAAATGAACTCCTGCCATTACCAGAAATGAAAGTCATTTTTACCCAAGACAGTAATGGGGACAAAATAGTGAATTGGCAAGATGCTTCTTATGTTTTGTCTGAGGTATATCCAGAACCTTATGGGGCAGATTTAATCCGAAACTCATACGCTACGATCACTATGAATTTTGCCAGTGGAGGACAGTATCCTTTTCTGCGTCAATTGGATAATATCAAGAAGTTTTATCAGGCTACAGATGGTTTTGGACAGATGCTAGAATTGAAAGGTTATCAGTCTGAAGGTCATGATAGTGCACATCCTGACTATGCAGGTAACTACAACCGTCGAGCGGGTGGACTTAAGGATTTGCAGTTTTTAACTGAAAAAGCAAAGATGTATAATGCGCGTATCGGGGTTCATATCAATCATAGTGAGGCTTACCCCGAAGCAAAAGCTTATGATGGTGAGATCATAACGGACATACCCGGGTGGGCATGGTTGGATCAGGCTTATCTGATCAATAAAGAACTGGATATAAAGAGAGGGACCTTCATACAAAGTATAGATCAAATGAAAAAGGATCTGCCAAACTTAGCCTTTGTTTATATTGATACTTATCGTGAACATCGCTCAATAGCAAATTTTACCGCTCAACATTTTAAAAATAATGGATGGCCAATCTGGACGGAAGATCCCGAAATATTTTACAGGGAAGCGGTATGGACGCATTACCCTCCTGAAGCGAAGAGTATTATTTCTCGATTTGTTCAACACAAATTTCGTGATGGTTATGCCGCTCATCCTTTATTGTTAGGAGGCTATTCCCGTGGAGCTGAAATTGGATTTATGGGCTGGCAAAAAGGAAGAGATTTCAAGGGAGTATTGCATAATTTCTTTACACAGCAACTTCCATATCGTTATTTAATGTACCATGGATTAAAGACGATAGATGATAAAAAAGCTTTGTTTGAAGCTGGTTTGGTTTCTGAATCATTAGAGGGTGTTAACAAGCTGACTCAAAATGGTCATTTGATAAAAGAGGGGGACAAGATATTCATTCCATGGAATCCGATTACCAAGGAAAAAATTTATCATTACAACACTCAAGGAGGGGAATCTACCTGGACGTTGCCCCAGAGTTGGAAGTCAAGTGGTACAGTAAGTTTGTATCGCTTAACCGACCAAGGCCGTCAATGGGTAACCGACTTACCTATAAATGACAAACGTGAGATTAGTATAAATGCCGATCCAAAACAAGGCTATGTCCTGTATCAAAATAAAATAGCCGACACAGCCCAACCCAAGTGGGGGGATGGTGGTTTGATTTCAAATCCCGGATTCGATGGTGGACTAGCGGGTTGGACAGTCAAAGGAAAGGATGTTCAAATTCAGAAGACGTCTTATGGACAAGACGTTTTAGAAATGAAAGGTATGGCCAATGTTAGTCAAGAGCTGGAACTCGAAAAGGGAGTTCAGTATATGGTATCGGTTTGGTGTAAGATTGAAGGAAAAGCTAAGGCTACACTTTCTATTGGAGGTCAATCCTATTCCATAACAGAAAGTAAAGTGACTAATTATACCGATAATACCGATCGATATAATACGTATTTCCAACGCATAAAAGTACCTTACTTTTACCATGGAGGAAGGCTTGAGGTATCCTTATCGTTCAAGGAGGGCACTGTGGGGTCATCTGTACAATTCGATGATGTTAGAATAGTGAAACAAGCTAATATAAAAAAGACCGCCTATGCCTATTTCGAAGATTTTGAGGATGTGGATGAAGGTTGGGGCGCCTTTATAGCCAGCAAACCAAGTTCCTATAAAACCCATCTGTCTCAGCGTCATGAAGGGTATACGGATGATACTATTGAGGGTGATTTTTCATTAAAAACATGGCAAGAAGGAAATGGTGAAGTGTATCGCAGCTCACCCTCTATGATTCGTTTCAAACCCAATGCTGCGTATAAAATTAAGTTTGATTATAAGTCCACGGAAAAAGGCGTTTATCGTGTAGTGGTCCGTTCTGTCAAAGACAATAAAGAAGTGCTTAATTTGCCACTGGATGGAAGTTCGACTTTCTCTGGTGAATTTACAACCACTAGCCAGGATGATTACTATATAGCAGCAATGAAAAAGGGTAATGGAACTCTAGTAATGGATAATTTTGCCATAGAGGGCAATCTTGATAAATAATATTATATGGAAGAAAAGAAGCAATAAATAAATCTCAAGGGCTGAAGCTATGGCTGTAGAAGGTTGTATGTAGCTTATCTTATAATAATTACAAAAAAATACAGATGAATAAAATCATAACATTAGTCATCGCCTGTTTATTTACAAACGCGGTGTTTGCTCAAAAGAAACCGAATATCATTTATATTTTAGTAGATGATATGGGGTATGGTGATATAGGTGTTTTTTTTCAAAACCAACGAATGAAAACCAATGATCGCTCAAAACCGTATCAGCTTACTCCTTGTTTGGATGCTATGGCAGCATCCGGAGCGATGTTTACTCAACAATATGCCAATGCCCCAGTTTGTGCTCCCTCAAGAGGTTCTTTAATGACGGGTGTCAACCAAGGAAATGCTAATGTTAGAGACAATCAGTTTGATAAAGAATTGGAAGATAATCATACCTTAGGAACCGTTTTAAAACAAGCAGGTTATCAAACAATGGCCATTGGAAAATGGGGATTACAAGGGGTTAAGGAAACAGGGCCGTATTGGCCAGGACACCCTTTAAAGCGTGGTTTTGACTCCTATTATGGCTATATGAGACATGTCGATGGACATGAGCATTATCCTGTTGAGGGCTTGTACAGAGGTAAAAGAGAGGTTTATGAGGATTATACCAACGTGGCAGCAGGTTTAGCTAAATGTTATACGACAGATCTTTGGACAGCCCAGGCTAAAAAAAGAATTATAGAACATCAAGAAGGCAAAGAGGCTACTCAGCCATTTTTTATGTATTTGGCTTATGATGCGCCACATGCCGTTTTGGAGCTGCCTACTGGTGAATATCCAAAAGGAAAAGGATTAAAAGGAGGGCTGCAATGGTTAGGTACCTCTGGACAGATGATCAATACAGCTACCGGAGTACCTGATTCGTACGTACATACTGATTACGTTAATGCCACTTATGATGATGATCAAAACCTTGCTACTAAGGAAGTGCCATGGCCAGATACCTATAAGCGTTATGCTACGGCGAATCGCCGAATTGATGATGCAGTAGGTGATATATTGCAATTGTTAAAAGATTTAAAAATTGATGAGAATACCCTCGTGGTTTTCAGTTCGGATAATGGAGCCTCTATTGAATCCTATCTTCCTTCTTCCTTCGTTGGATTCAAGCCTACTTTTTTTGCTAGTAATGGGGCTTTTGATGGGATTAAAAGGGATTGTTGGGAAGGTGGTGTTCGCATGCCCGTTTTGGCTAACTGGCCCAAACATATTCCAGCAGGAAAAGTGGTGACTACGCCTTCAATGATGTCCGACTGGATGGCTACCTTTTCTGATGTAGCAGGGGTTGCTGCCCCTGCAAGGACGGATGGTGTCTCAATGCTGCCTTCATTGATAGGTAAAGGGAAACAAGAAAAAAGTTTGGTTTATGTAGAATATTTTGAAAGTGGAACCACTCCAGATTTTAAGGAATTTGATCCAGAGCATAGAAAAAGAAAACGTGGACAAATGCAATTGATGCGAATAGGTAATTACGTGGGAGTTCGTTATGCTATTCAATCGGCCGAGGATGACTTTGAAATTTACGATGTTGTAAAGGATCCAAAGCAGCAAAATAATCTAGCGAGTAAACCTGGTTTTGAGAAAATGCAAACACAAATGAAGGCCTCGGTTTTGCAAACAAGACATGCTGATCTTGAAGCGCCTCGTCCTTATGACCATGCACTCATTCCTTCTGTTGAAGTTTCGACTAAGCTTTTGCCTGGATTTAGACGAGATTTTTTTGCTGGAAATTTTCCTTGGGTGATTTCAGATAAAGGATTAAAAGGGCAAAAACAAGGTGTAATCCGTTCTCTTAAAGAGGCAGTAGTGGCAACAGAGGATGGTATGCTGTGTTACAAAGGTTTTATTAAAATCCCTGCTGATGGTCAATACAGTTTTTCATTGAAAACATCAACTAAGGCCTATGTGCGTTTGCATGATGCGAGCTTATTTGATGCTGATTTTGGTTACGTGCCAGGTAAGGAATTAGTACAAGAAGTGAATTTAAAACAAGGCTATCATCCTGTTTCGATTTATATATTGAAAAAAGCTAAAGTCAATGAAACCGTTAGTGTAAAATGGAAATCTAAAGAAGCTAGTGAGTGGAAGGATTTGGAAGTAAAGGATTTATTTCACTAATTAGTAACAGGAAGTGAGAATTTTAATCAAATGAGTATAGGTGTACTATTGCTTAATCAACCTTGTTTTTAGATATTTACTTAAATTTTGAACAATGAGAAAGACATTTCAGAAGTTATTTATTTTTTTTGTTATCTCCAGCCAAGGACCAATTTTCTCCCAAGAGAATGCTACGGATAATTCTCGGCCAAACATTATTGTTTTTTTAGTAGACGATATGGGCTGGCAGGATTGTTCAGTTCCTTTCTATAAAGAAAAAACAAAATTAAATTCCATCTATCATACCCCTAATCTGGAAAGATTGGCTGCTGAAGGAATGAAATTCACCAATGCTTATGCAGCTTCGATTTGTTCTCCTAGTCGTGTGAGTTTACTCTCGGGTATGAATCCCATACATCACAAAGTAACCAATTGGACTTTGGAGAAAAATAAAAGTAACGATGGTCAATCTCCAATCTTAAGTCCTCCACAATGGAATGTAAATGGACTTTCTCCCATAGCTGGAATCGAAAATACAATTAAGGTAACCACTCTTCCGTATTTATTGAAAAAAAGTGGCTATTTCACCATTCAAGTTGGGAAGGCTCATTTTGGAGCTAAAGGTACTCCAGCTGCCGATCCGTTGCAATTGGGATTCGATATAAATATAGCAGGACATGCCGCGGGTGCACCGGGAAGTTATTCTGGATTGGAAAATTTTGGTAATAAAGTTGGAAAAGACAATCCTTGGGCTGTTCCAGGACTTGACAAATATTGGGGAAAAGATATTTTTCTAACCGAAGCCTTAACCCTGGAAGCTTTAGAAGCCATGGATAAAGCACAAGAAACGAAAAAACCTTTTTTTCTTTATATGGCACAATACGCTATCCACATTCCTATAATGGCAGACAAGCGGTTTGTGCAAAAGTATTATGATGCAGGTCTTGATCCTATTGAAGCAAAATATGCTTCCCTAATAGAGGGGATGGATAAAAGTTTGGGGGATATAATGAATTATTTGCAAGCCAAAAACATCGATAAAAATACGATTATAGTTTTTCTTTCGGATAATGGTGGACTCAGTGTCCACGCCCGTGGAGGTGAATCTAATACGCATAATTTTCCTTTGCGTAGTGGTAAAGGCTCGGCTTATGAAGGTGGGGTTCGCATCCCTTTTGTTGTAAAGTGGCCGGGTGTTACAAAAGAAAATTCCTTAAATAGTAATAACATCATAATTGAGGATGTTTTTCCTACCCTATTATCCATGAGTGGTATTAAGAAGTACGAGCATGTACAAGCTATTGATGGGAAAAGTATTGTTCCTTTATTGAAACAACAGCCGATAAAAAACAACAAGTTTTTATATTGGCATTACCCTCATGTTTGGGGACCAGAGGAAGCGGATCTAAAGATGTATAGTGTGGTACGACAGGGAGATTGGAAACTGATTTATTTTTACGAAAGTCAAAGTTTCGAACTGTACAATACCAAAGAAGATATCGGTGAGAAAAACAATCTATTGAAGGCCCATTTTGGGATAGCCAAAAAAATGGCAAGTCAGCTAGGCCGCTATTTACGAAAAGAAAAAGCACAGTTGCCAATAGACAAAAAAACAAATAAGTCGGTTATGTATCCAGATGAAGCCATTCTTTTGTAAGTAGTTTTTAGGACAAAGAGTGGTTCTTATAACGATCTATGACGTTCGATTTTAAGCATCTATAGAGGTTAGTTAATAAACAAATCAATTAAATAATTGTATCTAAGGTTTGAATCTGATTATTATGAAATTAAGAAAGCTAGTAGTACTGTGGATAGGATGTAACTTTTTAACTGCTGGATTACAGGCACAAACGACTATGAAATTATACGATAAGGTACCCAATAGTAAACTGGCTGTTTCCAAAGAAATAAGGGATACAGGAACCGACGGAGTGATACGCATCAGCAAAGTTTCTGAACCAACCATAACCATTTATAAACCCGATAGTAAGATAGACAACGGCTCGGCGGTGATCATCTGTCCTGGTGGAGGCTATGGAATATTGGCCTGGAATAGTGAAGGAACAGCGGTTGCGGAAGCACTCAATACATGGGGTGTTACAGCTATTGTATTAAAATACCGTTTGCCTGATGATGATCTTATGGTTGATAAAACTGTTGGAGCTCTTCAGGATGCGCAACGAGCGATACAATTAGTGAGACAAAACGCTAAGAAATGGAACATTAATCCAAACAAGGTTGGTATCATGGGCTTTTCGGCTGGAGGTCATTTGGCCGCTTCGGCTTCTACTCATTTTGATAAAGCGTTCATTGATAACCCAGATAAGATTTCGCTGCGACCTGATTTTTCGATATTGATTTATCCCGTGATTAGTTTTTCAACGGCCATTGGACATATGGGTAGTCGCGAAGCACTTTTAGGGAGAAATGCGAAGGCGGATGTAGTTCGGTTTTATTCAAACGAACTGCTAGTAACGAAAAAGACACCCATAACATTCTTATTGCATTGCAGTGATGACGAGGCTGTAAAACCAGCAAACAGTATCGTTTATTATGAAGCATTATTAAAAAGTAATGTTCCTGCTGAATTGCATCTTTACCAACAAGGAGGACATGGTTTTGGTTTGAATAATACCACTACTAAAGACCAATGGATCGAAAGGTTGAAAAATTGGATGTTGGTCAATAAATTGTTGAATTAACTTTAAAAATAAAAAGGGAATAATGAAATATAAAGCGATACTTATTAGTCTCTTTTTGTTTGGTTTAAGTGTGACTTTTCACGCACAATCAAAAATTAAAATCGCCTGTATTGGAAACAGCATTACATTTGGCTCTGGAGTTGAAAATCGAGAAGTAAATTCTTATCCAGCTCAATTACAAAAGATACTTGGAGACGACTATGAAGTTAAAAATTTTGGCATTAGTGCAAGGACCATGCTTCGCAAGGGTGATCATCCTTATTGGAAAGAACAAACCTATCAAAATGCGCTAGAATATTCCCCCGATATTGTGATCATCAAATTAGGTACAAATGATTCTAAGCCGCAGAATTGGAAGTACAAAAATGAATTTGAAAAAGATTATAAAGATTTTATTGCCTCTTTTTCAAAATTAGGATCGCATCCCAGGATTTATTTGTGCAAGCCTGTTCCGGTATTTTTGACCGATAATTCGAGTATTAGTGCTAGTGTCGTTTCGGGAGAGATTATCCCGATAATCGAAAAGATAGCAAAAGAGGAAAATTTACCACTGATCGATCTTTACACACCCTTTATTGGAAAAGAGTATTTGGTTCCTGATAAGGTTCACCCAGATGCAGCAGGGGCAAAGCTACTTGCCGAAACAGTCTTTAAAACAATTACAAAATTACCATCTGCACCCTATTTTAGTTTTCGTAGCGATTTCAATAATTCAAGGATTAAATTCGAAAACGAAAAAGTGGGAAGGGTTGCCTTTCTGGGCGGATCAATTACGTACAATGGGGGATGGAGAGACAGCATTTGTAACTATTTAAAACAAAGGTTTCCTGAAACCAAATTCGAATTCATTAAAGCTGGAATTCCTTCAACAGGAAGTGTTCCAGGTGCATTTCGATTTATAAATGATGTTGGGTCTAAAGGGAAAATTGATTTGCTTTTTGAAGAGGCGGCGGTTAATGATGGCCCCGATGGAAATAATATGAACGCTGTGGAAATGATCCGAGGTATGGAAGGAATCATTCGACATGCAAGAGAATTAAATCCAGAGATAGATATTGTCATGATGCACTTTGTTGATCCCGGTAAGATAAAGATGTATAATGAAGGAAAGACTCCAGAGGTCATTCAACAATTTGAAAAAGTAGCGCACCATTATGGAATATCCACCATTAACCTGGCCAAGGAAGTAACCGATAGAATAAATAACAAAGAGTTTTCATGGGAAAAAGATTTTATTGATCTGCATCCTTCAGCTTTTGGGCAGGCAATTTATGGTAATGCTATGATTGCATTTTTCAATACCGTTTGGAACAAAGAACTACCAATAAATTCAAAAATCACATTACATAAAATACCTAAAAATAAATTAGATGCATTCTCCTATTCGAAAGGGGAATATGTAAATATAAAAAAGGCAAAACGAATTAAAGGCTGGGAGTATATTGAAAATTGGAAGCCTTCAGATGTGGGTGGCCGCGAAGGTTTTGAGAATGTCCCTGTATTGCAAGCAAAGGAAGCTGCTGCTGAATTGCAGTTAAGTTTTACTGGAACGGCTGCAGGAATTTTTGTGGCTGCGGGACCTGATGCAGGAATTCTTGAAACCAGTATTGATGGAGCGCCATTTATAAAAACGGACTTGTTTACCAAATGGAGTGCTTCTCTTCATTTGCCTTGGGTTTATGTTTTGCAAGATAATTTAGCCGAAGGCAAGCATACTATGACCATTAGGACGTCAAATCAGCATAATGCATTAAGCAAAGGGAATGCTTGTAGAATTGTCTATTTCGTTGTCAATAAATAGTTAGGAACTAGGGCGTCTAAAGTAATAAACTGTTTTTGTCTGTTAAGGACTCCCCTAGGGTATAAAAAAAGGGTTTTGGGTTGCCCAGGCTCAATAGTTGAGATGTATTGATCAAAAGATCAGATAGAAAGCGAGGGATTAGGTTGAAAATAAAACAGGTTTATTAAAAATTTTTATTAAGTTTGTTTTAAGTGTTTAAATATTTTAATAATTAAACAATAAACCAACCAAAACTATATACTAAATCATGATTGTTTTTCTTAAAAAAAGTTACCAGTTAGCCCTTTGTATTTTGATGATTTGCTTTACTGTGCATCCTATTTCCGCACAGCAGCAGAACAAAAA
Organism: Flavobacterium sp. OHVDL-2026-0007; assembly: GCF_059882335.1. Taxonomy (NCBI): domain Bacteria; kingdom Pseudomonadati; phylum Bacteroidota; class Flavobacteriia; order Flavobacteriales; family Flavobacteriaceae; genus Flavobacterium; species Flavobacterium sp. OHVDL-2026-0007. Next base: position 2,172,065 of record NZ_CM187612.1, on the reverse strand, counting down.
AATGATCTCACCTGAGACTATTTCATTAAATAAAAATTGGAAATTCCATTTAGGAAGCGCTAACAATCCTGCTAAAGATTTTGACTATGGGATCGTTCGTAATTTCACCATTGCTGGAGGTGGAGGTGGTTGTATTGTACCAGGATTCAAGGATGATAATTGGCGCACAGTTAACGTTCCTCATGATTGGGCGGTAGAATTGCCTTTTGAGTATAAGGATCATTTTGATGTTCAAAGTCACGGTTATAGACCCGTTGGTGGTTTTTATCCAGATAATAGTATTGGTTGGTATAGAAAACACTTCTCTGTAGATAAGAGCAAAGAAGGGCAGCGATTTGTCATTCGTTTTGAAGGGGTTTATAGAGATTTTAAGATCTGGGTAAATAATAATTACATCGGTAGCAATTTTAGTGGTTATAGTGAAAGTTCTTTTGATATTACAGATTTTATTGAATTCTCAAAAGACAATGTTATTGTTGTTCGCGTGGATGCAACTCAATACGAAGGTTGGTTTTATGAAGGGGCGGGTATTTACAGGAATGTTTTCTTAGAAACATCTAATCCTTTGCATATTGCCGAGTATGGTGTTTATGTATCGTCTAAAGTTGAAAAAACAAAAGCGGTGGTGCGAGCCCAAACTTCTGTAAAGAATCAAGAGGGTAGCACAGTGGATTGCGCAGTGGAGTCTTATGTGGTCAATGCCAATGGAGTGAAAGTCACCAAATCAGTGACCGATAAACTTACCGTTAAAAATAATGAAGTGGGTCAAACCGTTCAGCAGTTATCGATCAATAAACCTGAATTATGGGATGTGGAAGCTCCTCATTTATACCGATTGGTTTCTATTGTAAAAAAGAATGGTGTCACCACAGATAGTACACAAACCCAGTTTGGTGTTCGAACTTTTACTTATGATGCAGAAAAAGGTTTTGCTCTCAACGGAAAATCCATGAAAGTCAAAGGGATGTGTGTGCATCAGGACCATGCAGGTGTTGGGACCGCAGTACCAGATGCCTTAGTGTACTACCGCATAAAATTACTCAAAGAAATGGGGGTAAACGCCTACCGTTGTAGCCATAACCCACCCTCAAAATCTGTTCTAGAAGCCTGTGATAAATTAGGGATGATGGTCTTAGATGAAATTCGAGTAATTGGTACAGGTAAAGAATATTTAGAACAATTTGAAAAATTAATTTTAAGAGATCGTAACCATGCCAGTATTATGCTTTGGAGTCTTGGAAATGAAGAGACCGGAGTTCAAAATACTGATTTGGGAAGACGTATGGCCCATACTTTAGTGCAACGTCAAAGAGAGCTGGATCCATCAAGACTAAGTACATACGGAGGAAATAACGGGATTAAATTTCAGGGTATTAACCAAGAGATGGATGTAAGAGGTTTTAATTATCACATTAAAGAATTAGACGATTATCATAAAGAACATCCCACACAACCGATCATTTTTAGTGAGGTATCCAGTATGGTAAGCTCTAGAGGGATGTATGCCAAAGATTCCATAAAAGGCTATTTGCCCGATTATGATTTGAACAAACCTGCTTGGGGACAGCGGGCTGAAGAATGGTGGAAATTTACTGTAGAGCGCCCTTGGCTAATGGGAGGTTTTGTTTGGACTGGGTTTGACTATCGTGGTGAACCGACTCCCTTTACTTGGCCTAATGTTAATTCTCATTTTGGAATAATGGATGTTTGTGGTTTTCCAAAAAATACCTACTACTATTATCAAAGTTGGTGGACTGATAAAGATGTGATCAAGATCTATCCGCATTGGAATGGTCATCAAAAAGGAGATAAAGTAAACGTATGGTGTAATAGTAATGCCGATGAAGTAGAACTATTGCTAAACGGTAAAAGTTTGGGTAAAAAGACGATGCCAAGAAACGGACATTTAGAATGGGATGTGGTGTATGAAGCAGGGAAATTAGAAGCTATTGGTTTTAAAGGTGGCAAGACGATTCGTACGGCTGTGGAAACCACAGGTAAAGCCTATCAAATTGTTTTGACTCCAGACCGTAAAACGATTCAGGCTGACGGGAATGATGTGTCGGTTGTCAATGTGACTGTTCTTGACGCTAAAGGCAGAGAAGTTCCTGATGCCATGAATTTGGTTGAATTTACTCTTGCTGGCGAGGGACGTATTTTGGGTGTAGGTAACGGAGATCCGAGTTCCCATGAAGCGGATAATTGTCTGGATGGTAATTGGAAACGTTCGTTGTTTAACGGAAAATGTCAAATCATCATACAAGCGCCAGAGAAAGAGGGAGAATTTGTATTGACAGCTGCTTCTAAAGATTTGAAAAGTGAAACTACTACTATAATTTTAAAAAAATAAGGACAGAGGGGGACTGAAATTCCCATTACACTGTTTGGATGATCTGAAATGTTGTCTCACTATGGAATGTGAGACAGCATTTTTTGGTAAGTGCAAAGTCCTTGTTGTGCACCTAGATTGCTAAACCATAGCAATTGTTCTATAGTACATTAGACCAATGGTCTATTGATCCTAAAGTAAGCCATTTCCTCTTGCTGTCTTAGTAAATTCGGTAATCGTTCAAATCCAGCTTTTCGCAATACATTTTGTGATCCACTATTGTCGAGAGTAGTTATAGCTACTACTTCATTTTTATTGGTATGGGTAAAGCAATAATGAGTTAAAGCCTTCGATACTTCTGTAGCTATGCCTTTACCCCAGTAAGCTCTGCTAAGAACATAACCTATTTCTAATTGGTTGCTGTTGTGCACAAAAACACGAGCCACGCACATCCCAATAAAATTATTGTTTTCAGCATCGAATATCCCCCATCGACTTAACCTCCCTATTTGATAATTTTCAAGTAGTTCATCAAACATCTCTACATACCGCTCTTCTGAAACTTTAGGTAAAAATTGTGTAACTAGATCATCTTTAAACAGATTTAAAAAAGTGGATTGCTCGTCAGCTAAGAACTCACGAATAATTAGGGTTGGACTATGGTAAAGAGTAGACATCGTGCAGTTTGTATAGAGCAAAAATATAAAAAGCTGTACAGTTGTAGCTTAAACTTTAGAAAGTTTTACGAATTAAACCAGCTCGTTAGTTCGAAACTGTTGTTTTGCCTATCTTTGCACTCTTAATTTTTTTTCATGAATACCCCTATAAAAGCCGTTCATCCCATCTATAATCTTCAATTTGGATTAGTTTGTTTAAGTTCATTGCTCTTTTCTGCGAGCTTTAATATGCTGATACCTGAACTTCCAGAATATTTAAGCAATATGGGAGGGGCAGAGTATAAAGGATTGATAATCGCTTTTTTTACATTAACAGCTGGAATTTCAAGACCTTTCAGCGGTAGACTGACCGATACTATGGGAAGAGTCCCTGTGATGGCTGTTGGTTCTATTGTTTGTTTTGTCTGTGGTATTCTTTATCCCGTTTTAGGAACGGTTTCTGGATTTTTATTCTTGAGGCTAATTCATGGATTTTCTACTGGATTCAAACCTACGGCGACTGCGGCCTACGTAGCAGATATTATTCCAAGGGAACGTTGGGGTGAAGCATTGGGCTTGCACGGTCTCTGTTTCTCTATAGGTATGGCTTTGGGACCTGCTATTGGAAGTACAATTAAGTTGTATTCCTCAATGAATATGCTTTTTTATGCTTCTTCTGTTTTTGCCCTTATGTCCATTGTTATTTTGATGAATATGAAAGAAACATTAAAATACAAACAGCCTTTTAGCCTTCGTCTTCTAAGGATTTCTAGAAAAGATATTATCGCTTTGGAAGTACTGCCGGCTGCTGTGGTAACACTACTCTCTTATATGGCGTATGGGGTGATTTTGACCTTGATTCCGGATTGGAGTCAGTATTTGGGAATAGCCAATAAAGGTTTGTTTTTCATGGTGTTTACCATTACTTCGGTCATGATTCGTTTTGGTGCAGGAAAGGCCTCTGATAAATACGGACGTGTTCATTTAATTGCAATAGGACTTTTCTTTTTGATTATATCGCTGGTCATTGTTGGATTTTCAACTTCCATTGCCGGACTTTTAGTAGGAGCAGCTGTTTATGGAATTGCCACTGGAATTGTCTCACCCGCTTTAAATGCCTGGACAGTAGATATGAGTTTTCCCGAACATCGAGGTAAAGCCATGGCTACGATGTATATTGCCCTTGAAGCAGGAATTGGTCTAGGAGCACTTTTTGCTGGATGGATGTATCAAGATGTGATTGCCAATATTCCTATGCTTATGTATGCTAGTGCTGGAATGGTTTTCTTAGCCTTAGGTTATGTTTGGATGCAGCTTCGTAAGTCGAAATAGTTTTTTTCTTTTCAATTAAGTTTATATCGTTAGTAAGTCATTTTTAGGCTTACTAAATTAGTTACTCAAATTATTAGACTTTAGAATTCAGGTAATTATATTCAGTAAAAAAGTTAATTACCTATTTATTTTACTTATAAGTGAAATTTTTATTATATTTGCATTTTCAATAGAGCTATGGAGTGTACATTAGTAAAACTTGGTAACTTTAGTGGAACAGAGTCATCCATATATTCTGTGTATATTGAAGAGAAAGGTAAAACTCTATTTGATAATTTTATTGAAGAAAATATTTCTGAGTATAATGTTGAAATAAAAGATATCATCCAAAGATTGCTTATCATTGGAAATAAAACAGGAGCAAGGGAACAGTTTTTTAAAACTAATGAAGGTGTTCCTGGTGATGGTGTTTGTGCACTGTATGATGATCCGAATTCCAAACTAAGATTATATTGTATTAGATATGGTAATGATATTGTTATATTAGGAGGAGGAGGTTATAAGCCTAAGACGATAAGAGCACTACAAGAAGATAAAAAACTAGAAGCAGAAAATTATTTTTTAAGAGATCTTTCAAAAGAAATTACTCAAAGATTAAAAGATAAAGATATTACTAAACCCAACTTTATGGATTTTGAAGGTGATTTAACCTTTAATTTTGATAATTATGAAATCTAAAAATATGCCCAAAACATATAATAGTCCATTATTAGACTCTCTTATAACAACTATTTCTAGTGAAGAACTAGAAAGAACAGAGGGTAAAATGAGATTAGCAATTAAAATTGCTGATGCAATTAAGTCGACAGGTTTAAAGAAATCGGAATTTGCAAAAAAAATAAATAAAAATAATTCAGAAATAAGCAAATGGTTAAGTGGTACGCATAATTTTACTACAGACACATTGTTGTTATTACAGAAAGAATTGGGAATTAAGCTTGTCAATTCTGATATCGAAGAAAATGTTGCGATAAAAGATGTGCACATTGATATAGAGTCATCAAGTGAACTTAAAAAGAATTTTAATTTTACTAGTTTGCTAAATTTTAATAAGTTAAAGGTTGCCCATTCTTATTCATTAATAGTATAAATATGGATATATCAGGAAATATTTCTTTTAGAATAAAGAACATTGAAATAGGTCAATCGAACCTAGTGGCAATAAATTATGTATTGGCTAATGATGTTGTGTATAAATTTAGTATTAACATTGAACATTTAGTTGATATCGATCAAAATGTGATTGTTATTAAACCTACTGTTGTTATTTTTGTAGAAGATGAAAAATCTATTCTAGCAAATCTTTCGATAAACTTGGTGTTAGAAATTGAAGATTTGGCAAAATATACGATTGATAAAGAAGTGAAGTTGCCTTCTGAGATGTTAATAACGATGAATTCAATTGCTATTTCAACGCTAAGAGGTATTATGTTTTCAACACTTAAAGGAACCTACTTGCACAATGCGATTCTGCCTGTGATTGATCCCAAATCTTTTTATATAAATAAATAATTTAAGATAAAAAAAATCTCTATTGGCATTTGCCTTTAGAGATTTTTTTAGTAAAATGCTATATTACCAGGTTAGACTATTGGTTCTTTTTTAACCATTCTAAACGTCTTTGATCTGGAAGATGTGTAATCTTGAAATCTTCAAATGTAGCACTGAAACCTTTTCCATCAGGACTTGCAGCCATCATACCTACTTGTACCGTTTTGAATTCTGGAAAGTAGACTGTATTGGTCATCGTATAATTGACACCATCTAGAGAATAAAAAATTTCTACAGCATCTAGTCGACGTACTGCTTTCATCCAAACATTTTTCGGTTTTTCTTTTAAGCCCATTACACTCCAAGAGCTTTTGTCAATAGTGTGTACTGTGCTGATATTATATACTCCTTCGACGTATTCGATACCTGTTTTAACATAATTGTTTTCATCTATTCGAAGCATAAGACAGACTTGATCAAATCTGGTTTTATAAACTCCACTCATCTTTACAACAACTTCAAATTCACCGCTTCGTTCGGTATAAAGAAAAGGACCGTCATTTACTGTAAATCCGTAATGACTTTTATTCCAGTAGTCGGATTGAGCTGTAACTTGCATAGTGAGTTTGTTATCTTTTATTTCCCAGTCCGCTGGTTCGTTGAGCCAGTTCATTGCGTTTAATTTTTGAGCATTACCCTTTGCAGCTATAAGACAGACAAGGATTAAAACTAATTGAATTCTCTTCATGATTTCGTAAATTTGAATTTTATTAATGTTTGACAAAGTAGGTGTTTTGATGTGTTTTTTGCAATAGTTATATATAACCATTTTTGAAAAACTGACGTAGTACTTTATATTAAGTAATCTATGCAGTAGCATTTACTCTGTAATAAAAAAGAAATTGCTATATGAATCCTATTTCGAGCTTAGAAGACAAATTTTCTTTTGAATCTATAGATAGCCCTGAGAAACGCAAGGAAGTATTAGATGATGTTATTCATATGATGCAAGCCTATGTGAAATTAGACAATGCGGTTGCTGTGTTATCTGATCTGGTAAATAATAGAAGTTATATTTTTGCGGGCAATTTTGGAAGTTTTTTTGAAATGAGTAGTTCAGGCTATACTACAATAGATTCTATTTGGGAAGATGATATTTATCAGCGCATTCATCCAGATGATCTTTTTCAAAGACACCTTTTGGAGTTAGAGTTTTTTAATTTCTTAAAAGAAATTGCGCCGGAGGAGAGAGTGAATTATATGACAAGGTGTAGTATTCGAGCCCTAAATAGTAAGAAGGAGTACCAATATATTCTACACCGTAGTTTTTATCTCAAGAGTAGTTCGGGAGGTGGTTTATGGCTTGCTGTTTGTCTGTATAATTACTCCTTTGAAAAAATGGGATCCCCAAGTGGTATTGATGGTAAAATTGTCAATACCAAAACAGGAGAAAGTTATTACGTCGATACTTATGTGAATTGCATCAATTTGTTGACCTCGAGAGAAAAAGAAATCTTATTACTAATTAGCGAAGGTGTAATCAGCAAGGAAATCGCTTCCCAACTAAACATAAGTATTAATACTGTAAATCGCCACAGACAAAATATACTGGAGAAATTAAAAGTAAATAATTCTATTGAGGCTGTTCGCACGGCTAATGCGTTGCATTTGTTATAAGGGATTAATATAAAAGCATTCAATGTTGTTGGGTTAAAAGTGTAAAGGTATTGATAATCTATGTTTTAGATATGTAAAAAAGCTTTTGTAAGCTTGGTTGTAAAATATTTTTTGTAAATTTATTCTCCTAAAAAATATAAATTATGAAAGTATTAAAAGTAATCGAAGTTCTTTCTAGTTCAGCCACTAGTTGGGAAGATGCCACTCAAAAAGCAGTAAGCAAAGCGTCCAAATCTTTAAAAAACGTTCGTTCAGCGTACGTTCAAGAACAGAGTGTAACCGTCTCAGATGGTAAAGTCACGGAGTTTAGAGTTAATCTAAAAATAACATTTGAACTGGAGTAGAATAAGTTAAAAAGCGAGATGATTGTAATCAAACAGCCTTATTTAACGAAGATGCTGAGCAGAAAACAATCAACGAATCTGTTATCCAAAAATAAAAAGATCCTGTAAATATATATTTACAGGATTTTTTTTTGAGAGTGTTTCTGTCAAGTATGGTATAGACAATTGTATAAGTCACCACACCTAAATAAGGTCACTATTTATGTAACGGAAGTTTGATAATCCTAATATTGTCGTGGTAGGCGATACGGGTAAGGCCTTCCTGGGTTGCATAGACCCCCCATTTAATATATCCCAAGTTTCCGATGCTTGTATCGCCAGCAAAAGTGCGATAATTTGTTTTTTCATCAACTAATACATAATCGCTTTGTCCTGGAAGTTTCATATAAGTTCTTATATAGCCAGTTGGTCCATCGGCCCATAAAACATCTACCCTAAAATCCATCCATTTGTTTACATATGGTCGCAAATCTGCTATAATATCTTTTATAGATGATGAACCTTCATATCGTAATCGCATCGCATTTCTTGCTGTGCGGAACTGTAGAGGGACACCGGAACCCGTGGTTGAATTACCCGATACTTTTAGCTGAAAAACATTGGTTTCAAAGGTGGGCCCAGAAACCCATGGGGTCCAGTCTTTCAGCAGTACGCTAAATTCGTATCGGCGTTCATCTCCTGGATAATACTTAGCATTTGGTACGGCTATAGCGTCGCTCTCGCTTCTGTCACTACCGTCTGACCAGTAAGCAGGATCACCATAAACAATTTTATGTGCAATGGCATAGGTGCTGCCATTGTCTGCTGGATTGACCATATAAGCTGCATCAGTCGCCGTGGCATGCGTGGCTGTTACCTCTGGGATACCAGAGTTGAGCATTCCGTTTTCGTAGTTTACATTCAAGATTGTATCCCCTTTTGGCAACTGTTCCTGGTTTACTGGCTCAATTTCTTTTGTGCTGCATGATGTTGCCAGCAATAGTAGGGTAGCGGCGACGTACTTTGGAAAATTAATGTGTGTTTTTCTCATGGGGAATTATTTGGGTTGGAAATTGTTTTATTTAGGATAGTTAGATTAGTCCTGCTCTAACAGCTATTGCACAATTTTCTTGCCTAATCTAAAATAGGGTAATATCTGGGGTCTTGTAATTATTTACTAATATCTTGTTTTTAGGACTGTGTTTTTCTATTTGGAGGAATCATTAACTTTTTTTAATACTTTCAATTTTATGGTTTGTCAGGTAAATAAGAAGCTGTCTGAGTTACTATTTAGATATCAAAACAGCTTCTTATAATTTTATTTGCGGCCTAAGGTAGCCAATAACGCAATTATTGTTTTATTAACTTAACCGATTTCGTATTATTTCCTTGTGTTATTTCTGCAAGGTAGATTCCTGGAATTAGTTCACTGCCCGTTGTTATGGTTTGGCCGGCATTTGCTTTGACAAGCGTTATTCTTCTGCCTGAAAGATCAAACACACCGACAGAAACGGTTTCTCGAGGATCACCAGTTACATTTATTTTGAATTCTGTTTTAGTTGGATTGGAAGAAACATTTACAATGAATTCGTTTGTTTCTATTTTGTCAATTTCAGTACCATCAGTACTGCTGACACAATCACCTAAGTAACATCCATGTGCCAGATGAGCCGCAACGCCATTTGTTGAGATACAAAGGATTTTGTCATGATTTGGACCGCTGCTGTGACATACTTTTACTTTTCCGGCTGCACAAAGAATATCGATTACCGTTATTTGTTTTGTTACAGTAACGGAACAACCCAGTGCATCTGTAATAGTTACCGTGTAATTATCTACTCCTGGAGTTGACGGATTTACCATAATGCTTGCGGTCGTGGCACCGTTGTTCCATGAGTAAGTATACGGTAATATACCATTTGCAGGTATAGCAGTCAAGGTTAAAGAAGAAGAAGGTCCATAACCCAAATAAAGAGTATTGGCTTTACCTCCAGGACTTACGGCAAAAACATCGGCTATGCTTGCAGAGATTATACCGTTAATAATAACCGAAGTAGTGGTCGTACTACTATTTCCTGCATTGTCGGTAGCGGTCCATATTATAGTTGATGTTCCTGTATTGAAGTTGCCACTGGCATCGAGTCCGTTTCCGTTTCTTGCGGTGGCGCCCGTAACTTGGTAGGTTACCGAGCTTACATTACAATTATCAGTGGCCGTTGCAACGGGAATAGTATAGTTACCGCTTGCTTCATTACAAAGAGAAATAGTAGCAGTGGAACTTATTACTGGAGCTTCTGCATCCGTGACTGTAACTGTTTGTGTTGCTGTATTGGTATTGTCGTTTACATCCTTAACGGTCCAGGTTACTGTTGTAACTCCTACAGGAAAGATTGTTGGAGCATCGCTAATTATAGTGGCAATGCCACAGTTGTCCGATACAACTGGGTTAGGGAGTGTTGTGGTTGAGCCACATTGACCAGTATCATTGTTTAGTGTAATAGCTGTGGGACTGATAATCGTTGGTTTTATTGTATCAGCTACTGTTGTGGTAAACGAAATATTTTTACTGCCACAATTATCAGTGGCCGTCCAGTTTACCGTTGTGATACCTTTGTTGAATACAACGTTTGCTAAACTGTTGTTACCGTTGCCTGTTGTGGCACCAGTTAACACATAACTGTAAGTAATGTTACCGCAGTTACCGGTAGCAGTTACATCAAACTCATTCCCCTGTGCGGTGTATGTACAAGCGTCCGTGTTTGTGTTTTTTGATATGTCATTTTTTGTCTGCAGTTGCAAGAGCTGAATGCTTTTATAAATATTACCAGTAAATTTGAAATCATCAATACCAACTATTGGGACACCACCAGTTCGGTTAGTACCATACCAATAAAGTCGAAACGTAATGGGTTCTTGAGTATCCGGTAAAGTAGATAAATCAACAGCAAGAGCAGTAGGTAGGTTAGCTGCAGCCGAAAAGGTTTGTGGTGTTGTAATATCATTGGTGAAACCATCTAAACTGGATCGCATAACATACATGCCAAGGTCTGCTACATTTCCTCTTCTTGCAGTAAAATTAAAGCTGGAGAAATTTATTTTATAACCAGCTTTTGGTTGGACTTTAAATTCAAAGTATTGATTAGGATTAAAGGGTGTTGGAGGAGCGGTCGTAGAAGTTTTAATTGTCCAGCCGTTTACTGCAACTCTGTTACTAAATGCACCAGCAGTATTAAGACCACTGCTAGTACTAGCATAAAAAAAGCTGGGAGCAGTGTTTACATCGCTTACTATATAAGGATCGGTGGTATTTCCTGTCGTTAGTGGGGCTGCGAAAGTAACAGCGCTACCAGTAATGGGATTATTCCAAATCTCTTGCGCAACGCTTTTATTGTTTAGTTCAAATATTCGGATATCGTCATGGTAGGTAATACGTGTAAGCCCCTCTTGCAGCGCGTAACCTCCCCATTTGATATATCCTATGTTGCCGATACTGATATCACCTGCAAAAGTAGTATAATTGGTTTTTTCATCTACGACAGTGTAATTACTTTGTCCGGGCAGTTTCATAGAGGTTCTTATATATCCGGTGGGACCATCCGCCCATAGCACATCTACCCTAAAATGGAGCCATTGGTTTACATAAGGACGCAGATCAGGTATAATGTCTGTAATAGAAGTAGAGCCTACATATCTTAATCGCAGTGCATTTCTTGCCGTACGGAACTGTAGGGGAACTCCAGAGTCCGTGGTTGAATTACCGGATACTTTTAGCTGGAAAATATTTGTTTCATAGGTTGATCCGGAAACCCATGGCGTCCAGTCTTTGAGCATTACGCTAAATTCGTAACGACGTTCATCTCCTGGGAAATAACGGCCAGCGGACAAGGCTATGGCATCAGATTCGCTTCGAAATGCGGCATCGGAGTAATAACCGTTATCGCCATACACCATTTTATGAGCAATGGCCCAATTTCCTGTAGCGCCTGGCTGTACCATGTAATTGGCATCGGGTGCGGTAGCGTGGGAGGAGCTTATTCCTGGGATACCCGAGTTAAGGGTGCCGCTTTCGTAGTCAACATTCAGAAGGGTGTTGGTCACCGTTTGTGCACCGCAAAGCAACGTGGTTAGAGTTGCTAGAAATGGCAGAAATTTTGTTTTAAAAATCATCATTGGTTAAGGTAATTGGTTAGTAATTTTTTTTCACGTTTTTATTTTATTTTGGATTGTAATCATTTGCTCTAAGGTGGTTCTTGTTATACTATATATTAAAGGCTAGGGTGAATTCAAGTGTTGTTTATAAGTGTAGGAAAGTAAAATAATGGACGGTACTTACTTTTGATAGACCTAAAGCGATTGTTATCAACGAAAATCCAATTAACGAATAGTCGCAACGATAGGGTGGGATTTGTCAAACGAACTAAAAGTATGGATAGAAATGACTAAAAATAAGCTCAATTTTTTTTCATAGGTTTAACTTTTGCAATTGTAATTAGTTAGTTTTTAGTACTTTAATATGGCTAAGTTAGCCATGAGTTTGTAAGTTGGCTTTCGAATTTCATTATAAAACTTTCGAATTTGTGTAGATGTCTCATTTTAAGAATGTGAACCAATCGATGAGGCGAAGTAAGAGAGTAGGTAATAAAACAGGTAATTGGAATTTAAATTACCTATTTCTACTTTTTAAATAAAAATAGGATTCGTCTGTAGGTTTTATATGAACTAACATTTTTACCAACAGGTCTAATAACAACCTAAGCAATTTTAAAAAAAAATAAAAAGATTTTATCTTAATAAAAAGTCATCGTTTTTGGTAGTCAATTTTGTTAGAAGGCTATTATCTTATTATTATGATAGATTGTTCTTCAACTTCAGAAAAAAAAATAACAATACCCACCAAGTAAAAAGCCACAATAAAATTAATTTTTATTGTGGCTTTTTGCCTAAATACTAACCGAAAATTAAATAGTCTATTGTTATTATTAAATTTTAAAGGTTCATTCCATTACTGGATAATTATCGCCATCTACCATCCACCCAGCGATAGCCTCGTCGAGTTTGGATCCAGTGGCCTGGTTCATAATAATGGTTATTACGGGGCGTAGTCCAGTTACCATCCCTATGATGATAAGTACGTGTTCGATTGTCCCAATACCAGTTTCCTTCTATCCAAATATGCGTATTACTGGGACGTGCAGGTCTATATTCTTGGTATGAAGGTTCTACTGATACATAGCCTGATGAGCAGGAATTAGTCAATGATAAGATTCCTACTAAACTGATTATATAAATTAATTTTTTCATGATATGGATTTTGAGTGAATTGAATCACTATTGTTTCATCTTCATTTTCCAATTATACTTCATCATTATAGTACGTATTCATTTTATGCTCCGATACATCTATTTCCAGTTGTTCCAGGAATTCTCTTCAGTATTGGAACAGCAGGCTGCGATCGAGTTGAGTGATGAAGGAATAAATTAGGATAGTACCTAGCTTACTAATCAGGTCGTGTCTGTTTCTGATTTTGCTGCGGTTTCGCTCGTGGTTCATTTCTTTGCTGTTGTCTCGCCTGTTGCTCTTGAGCCGCACGTTGTGTTTGCTGTTGTCTTGCTTGTTGCTCTTGTGCTGCCCGTTGCGTTTGCTGTTGTCTTGCTTGTTGCTCTTGTGCTGCCCGTTGCGTTTGCTGTTGTCTGGCCTGTTGATCTCTAGCCTCTCGTTGCATTTGCTGTTGTCTGGCTTGCTGTTGTTTGGCCTGTTGATCTTTAGCCTCCTGCTGCATTCGTTGCTGCTGTTTAGTAGACTGATTATCTCGTTGTTGTTGAGGTTGTTGTCTAATTGGTTGATTGTTATCTTGTCGTTGAGATTTTTGCTGTTTTGCTGGAAGATTTTCTCTTCTTGACGGAGGTCTTTGGCCTGTTGGTTTGACCTCTTTCATGGGTATCACTTTAGAAGGGGCTAGTTTTCTTTCGGCTGCTCCACGTTTCTCTACCCGTGGTCTGTAGATCTGCATTTCTTTGTTGTTTAGATTGTGACCGGGTGTATTTCTTTCCCTTAGAGTTAATGGGGAGATTGTTCTACCAGTTTGTCTTTGCACTTCAGATCTTTCAGGTCCTGAATAGTATCTGGCCTTGGTTGAATTGTCTCTGTAGCTATTATTGATTACAGTTGATTTGTTAACAATTGTACGATTATTTGATAAAGGAACATAATAGTTATAAGAATTCGATCTTCCAAAATCTCTGTCTCGTATGTATGTCCAATAATTGTATGGTAAACGATATCCGCTGCTAAAGGCAATAGTAATGCTAATACCAGGGGCTAATGGTGCCCATCCGTAATAACCTTCGGCTCTTCTCCAAGTAACCCATCCAGGACCCCAGTCATAACCGGGAACCCATATCCAACCATAATAAGAATCATAATACCAGCGTCCATAATGAAAAGGGGCCCATCCCCATCGATAGTTAGAAACCCAAGTCCAACCGATATTAGTGGAGACCCAATAACCGTTCGTTCTATAAGGAATAAAGGCATCGGATACATCTGGAATCCATACGTATCCATACTCGGGTGTATCAATCCAATCACCATAGGGGCTTAAATCATCATAAAAAGTCTGGAAGCTGATGGATACCTGTGCTGCTGCTCTTTGAGGTGCCATCAGGATAAAAGAATTGATAGCAAGGAACAGAATAAAAATTTTAGCCTTTGCTTTCATAATAGTAATTGTTTAATTAACTTGCTTGTTGGTTTAATAACGTAATTAAATTGTAACTACTTAAAGGTAAGTGTTTTGTAAGTGTATGCTGTTAGATAATTTTTAAAATAGCTTTCATAATTTCCAGTATTTACAATTTAAATAAAATTAAGAAACAAGGTTATTCGCTATTGAAATTAACTAAACAAAAATCAATTATGGTAGAAGTTTTTAGAGGCTCGTATATGGAGGCTATGAATGTCAAAAATTTAATAGAGAATAATAATATTGTTGTTTTTACTGTAAATGAGTATTTGTCTAGTATTGATCCGTGGGTAGTTACAGCAGGTGGCAACGCGCCGGCTATTCTAAAAGTGAATGATGACGATTATCAAACTGCCAAAAAAGTGATAGATGATTTTAATTCTGGAGTATATACTCTGGAAACATAATCCAATCTTTTTCTAATTCAAAAACAAAAAAATGACTTCAGTGGCCATGCTTAGCTGTGGTACCCTAAATAGAAAGTTATAAGTAGTTTGTAAAGGGCAACGAAAAGGGCAACTAAAAAACAAAAAGCCCGTAAACATTGAGTTTACGGGCTTTTTTGTGGAGTCGCCGGGAATCGAAAACTGAAACTGACGTATTTTGAATTTTAAACCATTGATTTTATTGACTTTACAAACAAATTAAAATGGGTTATTATTGAGTTTTGTTCACTTTTTGTTCACTGCTGGAAATGCTTAAAAGCCCTTTACTTTTTATTGTTCAATCCTTTTTTTAATCTTTTATTAAATTCAAGTAAATTCTGTTTGTTTGCTTCTAAAATATCTTTTTTTGACTCCGTTTCTATTTCATCATGGGTTAAGTTTTCAGCTTCAATATATGTCATCGGATTTGATTTTTTGATTGATTTTATCATATCTACTTTATTGAATTGCTCTCTTTGATCTGAAGCCATTTTTTTTAAAAAATCAAATCTTGTTGCCTTGGGGGTATTTAGATTAATTAATTGAGAACTTAACGATTCAAGATTAGACATAATTAATAAGTCAGTAATGCTTGAAAAATCACGCATATTTGCACCGTTTAAAGCATGTTGAGGATTTGCTTCTTTCCATTGTTTTGCAGTATAACCGAATAGAGCTAAATTCAATAAATCAGCTTCATTGGCATATTCGATGCCTTGTTTTCCAATAGGTAGGTTGCTATTTGGTATAATATGTTTTTGAACAGCATCCGTATGTAAGACATAGTTAACTTTCGTCATTAATCGTCTAACGTCCCATTCTAAATTATATTGATTACTTTCTACCTCTTTTAGCCTTTGATATTCCTTAACAATATATAACTGGAACACGGGATTAATCCACATTCCAAAATGAAAAGCAATATCCTTATGCGCATAGGTGCCACCATATCGTCCAGCGGTTGCTCTAATAGAGATAAGGTTTGTTTTTTCGGTAAGTTCCTTAATGCTAACTTTATAATTATTAGAACCAGCGCCACTTCTAATTATGGCGAATTCGCCATAATTAAAATTCGGGTTATATATTTGCTCCCATGCCGCAAGGTAATCTAGTGTATTAGCATTCCTTAGCCAATCGCTTATAAAAAAATCTCCTTCTTGTGCCTTTACCATATCTGTTAAACAGATAAAATCTTTATCTCCTTCTGTAAACATAGATATGTTATAATCCTGTATTTTCAGACTTGAGTGTTTATTTGCCATTAATCAATTATTTATAAGTTAAACGATTTCAAATATGTTTATTTTTAAACTATTTCAATACTTTCTGGAGTATTGAATACTTTGTTTTCTAGACCAAAAATCCAATTTGCATTTACATTGTACTTTTTACAAATTGTTTCTATATGTGTCACTGTAAAATGAGAAGATCCTTTTTTGATCTTAGAAACTGTTTGATGCAAGATTCCAATTTCTCGACAAAAATCTACTTCACGATTAATTTTATTCTGAAAGATCAGAACATCAATTAATCTTAGAATTCTTCTATCAGTGACATTCATTAATTACAAGCTTAAGCGAGTTTATTATTACTCTAAATATTTTAAGGATTATAGACGAATTCTATAATTGTGGGATTCATGATTCCGTTTGATTCAGGTGGAGCGGTAGCGCTTGTACTGCTTGCCAATTTTCCATTAATATATAGGTTGAATGATTCAATTTTGTCTATATTACTTAAATACGCCCAAGCTGAGATTGTAATGCATTTACAGGCTGTATTGCTTATTTCATCACCTTTTGTGAAATAAGTGTAAGTTCCTTCAAAAGGAAAATTTAAGTTTGTCCATTGTTTAACGCCAAGTGAATTCACAAAAATCGAGGCTTTTGGGCTAGATCCACTTATACTTTTAATTTCGATTTTTATATCGAACTTTTCTGGTATGTTTTTTTTAGAATCATCTAGATTATTTTCTGACGAACATCCAAATATTGCAATTAGGATAAGTAATAATGTAATTTTTTTCATGTAATTTAAACTAGGTTTACTTGTTAGTTAGTTGAATCATTTATTTTGAGTCTTTTTTATCATAGACACTTATAGTAAACAAACCTAGAGCAAAAAGGACAGCACCAAAAATCATATAATTTTGTTTATCTGCTACCAATCCTATATTATTAACTCTGTTAGGTAAGTTATAATCATTACTTATATAATTAACAGGCAAAGTCGTGTCCATTGTAAAAGCATATCCTAGTAAAGACGCTCCTGCAATGCATATAATGAATCCTACATATTTCATTT
Organism: Flavobacterium sp. OHVDL-2026-0007; assembly: GCF_059882335.1. NCBI lineage: Bacteria > Pseudomonadati > Bacteroidota > Flavobacteriia > Flavobacteriales > Flavobacteriaceae > Flavobacterium > Flavobacterium sp. OHVDL-2026-0007. Next base: position 2,154,785 of record NZ_CM187612.1, on the reverse strand, counting down.
TAGATGTTTTTAAATTTATAATGATCGAACGTAATTATAATTACTTGATATGTTTTACGGATATCCGTAATTTCAATTTAATTTTTAAAAAGTTCTTTTTATTACATTGAATATTCTGTAAATATCATTGACATGAATTTCAAATGGATCATCATTTTTATTTCTAGAAAGTAAAGTAAGCATACCAGTCTCAGTATTATATTCTCCTATATCTTTATGGTATATCGCATTTTTTGTCATTAATATAAATCCATATTTGTTTTTATGGAAACCATCAGGCCATAAATGACGACCTATTTCACGTGCTAAAACTTCTGCACCACTAGGAGTATCATTTATTCCTCCTCCATTCATGCTATTGTTTTTTATATTAAAAGCAAGATAATTACCTTTTGCTACCTTGTCTACTGTAAATGTTGCTGTACTAAACTCTGTATGTAATTTTTCTTCATCATTATACGCTTCTAAGTATGAGGCGTAGGCATCAAATGGTATTTTTATCACTTCTATTTTGGTTGATCCGTCTGGGTATTCGTAAAATTTTATTCCATTCTTATTTATAAAAATTTCAATCTCATCATCCGTATTTGATAATTCAACATCAATTTTTTTAAACTTGTTCGGTTGTGAAGCGAAATATTTTTCTATTTCACTTTTTTCAAGTTCGGATAAGCTTTCTCTTTTCAGAGCCATTCTAAAAGCATCACTAGACATGCCTATTATAGCGCCTATGTCAGAGTTTGTAAGCTTTTTTTCTTTCTTAAGGCTTAAGATACTACTATAAAAGTCCATGTATATTATTTAGAATTATTATAAATACGAACATTTATAGAAAATTTGTTCGTTTTAGTTTTCAATAAACGAACATTTGTTCGTATGTTTGCACTGTACAAATGACTAATGCAAATGTACTAAAAAAGTTCTTTGAAATATCGAATATTAGTTTTTAGAGATAAGTCTATAAATACGCAAAGCATCAGGCGACATTAATTTGAGATTGAGCTATCTGCCAAAAATACTTCTGAAAAAGGGGGGCTATGTTAGTATTGCTTTATGCGAAATATGATACTGTTTTTAAATGCTTACAGCTAAAAAAAACAAACCGTTGCAAAGGAGAGAGATCAGAATTTGACAACCAGTTCACTACTGGCAACGGTCCTAAATAAAAATTAAGAAGTATGCCAAAATTTAAAATTGAAAAAAACATACCTCTTCCCAAAAAGATAAGAGGACGGATTTACCCATTTAATGAAATGAGTATTGGAGATAGCTTTTTTGTAAAAATGGATGAAGAGAAAAAAATCTTTAATCAGAAGCAAAACATATACATGGCCATATGGAAATATTGTCAAGTGCATCCAGATAAAAAATTCACAACAGCTTCATTTGGTGATGAGGTTAGAATTTGGAGAATAAAATAATTATTAATAATTAAAATCTAAAATCAAATGAAAAATATTTTTAACCTGATTGCTTTGATTTTCGGAATTGGACAATCAAGCGCACAACCACAAGTGTTTCATTACTATCATAATCATGCCCAAAATTGCACTTTAAATGGTAAAAGGATAGATCCTAAAACACCAATATTTAATATCAATCTAGATTCTATGTCTAAGAGAGAATTTGTTAATCACATGAAATCAATAAATATAATTTGTTTATAAAATGGCAACAACAATCACAAAAAAGAGAAAGCTTAAAGATGAGATTTATATGATCATCAGGAATGATATTCCATTACGTGCTAAAATAGCCGATGCTCTAAATATTGAAAGAGATTCTGTCTACGGATCTGCTGTTCGAAAATCTACAAAATTTAGTTTACCATTTGTTTTGGATATCATTTCAAAACATACAGGAAAACCTAAAGAAGAATTAACAGATGAGTAAGATCATTTCAATAGAATCTACAATTCTATTTTTTCTATCTCTAATCATTCTACTAGCAGTTATCAATCTGATAAATTGGATTTTTAAAAAGATAAACAGATGGAGGTAGAAACTTACAAGCTAATTGATGGTTATCAAAATTATGAGGTTTCAAATTTTGGTAATGTAAAAAATGGTGTAACCAATAAAATTCTGAAAGGAATTGATAATGGTAACGGTTATTTGGTAGTTGGAATTTATAGCAATAAAAAATTGAAGAAAGTTAAAATTCATCAATTGGTTGCTAGTTATTTTATTGAAAATCCTAAAAATCTTAAAACGATAAATCATATTAACGGTATTAAGACTGATAACCGAGTTAAAAATTTAGAGTGGAATTCGAATCGAGAAAACAACTGTCATAAGTTCAAAGATAAAAATCTTACCTCAAAACATGTTGGTGTGCATTTCAGTTTTAGATCAAAACGATGGATTTCTCAAATTAAGATTAAAGATAAATCAAAACACTTAGGAAGTTTTAAAAGTGAATTAGAAGCTTATCAAGCTAGAGTGGATTTTGAAAAAGAAAATGGAATAGTTAATAAATACATCTAAAAAATGGAAAATACTATAACACTCACATTATCACAATACAAATGTTTGCGGGAACATTTAAAGGCTATCGATAAGATTATCGGTGGTAAGGATTTGGTTGGGGGTGTAGCGAATGTAAGCAAAGCTCCCAAACCACAACCTAAAGAAACCAAACTACAGAAGATTAATAAATACAAGAAATTAATTGGAAGTGGTCAACGGATAAAGAAACCAGATCATCTTAAAAAGTAAAACCACTTCGGGCATGAAGTGGTTTTTTAAATCAATTTAATAACGAACCTCGAGTTCCTAATCTAAATCAATTATGAGCGCAAATTTAGTAGAAAGATTCTACAAAACATCATTGTCTAATGACAATACTAAGTTCCTTTTAGGGAAGTGCTTAAAAAAAGCATTTGATGATTCTATTTCAGATCCTTTAGAGTCTGAAAATATTTTGGCTTTAGCTTGGAAGTTCCAAGTTCCTCAATTTGATGAAATGTTTGAAGATCATCAAAATTACGACTATCCACCTTTTCAATGTTAGCGATGGAAATTAAGACTAACCAAACTTTTAAAACGCCAGTTGGGTTGTTTTTAAAAGTGAAGACAGTTCGAGAATCAGGCTTACATACGCTGGAACTGATTGATGAACAAGGAAACCCCATTGAAGAAAAAAGAAACACTCGAGGTCACGTTATCCAACGTTCTCAACGAATTTGTTCGGAGGAAACAATTAAGACTTTCAAAAGGGTAAAAAATTAATCAAATCATCTAATTCAAAATAAAATGAAAACAATTGAAATCAAAGGTTTAATCCTAACCAATTTTAAAGGGACCCTGAAGCTAAAAGTAAATTTCCGTCATAATACAGATGTTTTTGGTGCAAATGGCACTGGGAAATCAACAATTTATGATGCTTTCCTATGGCTTCTTTTCGGTAAAAATGCTGAGGAAAAAAAAGAATTCAGTATTAAAAATACGGTAGACACTTCGCTTAATAGACAAGATCATGAAGTTGAAGGTATGTTGAATGTTAATGGAGACGATATCACCCTAAAAAAGATTTACAGAGAAAAGTGGACAAAAAAGAGAGGTGAAGAAATTGCGGAATATTCTGGGAATGAAACAATCTATTTCTGGAACGAGGTTCCAATGCAGCAGAAAGAATTTCAAGCAAAGGTTTATAGCATTATGGATGAAACCGTTTTTAAACTGATCACTAATCCTTATGCACTTAACTCTTTAAAGTGGCAAGATAGAAGAAGCATACTAACGCAAATGTCTGGTGAATTATCCAATGAGGAAATTGCGGCTGGTAATCCAGAATATGAAGCTTTGGTTGCAAATCTTACTCAAGGCAAAACGATGGAAGATTATTTGAAGCAGATCAAAGCCAGTGTAAAAAAATCTAAAGATGAAATCAAATTGATTCCTACTAGAATTGATGAGGTTTCTAAAACAAAACCAGAATCTTATGATTTTGTAAGTCTTAGAAATTCTTTAGATGTTAAAGAAGGTCAATTGATCAAATTGGATGAAAGCATTCAAGACAAATCAAAAGGATTGGATTCCATTCTAGCGACAAATGAAGCTGCAAAAAGATCTGCATCTAATTTAAGATCTGAAATTTCAACTATTGAAAGCCAAATTAGAACTCAAGCAAATACTTCAACCAAAAAGGATACATCAGTTTTAGATGGTCTTAAAAGTTCTTTGAGCACAAAACAAGGTGAGCTTAAAACTGCTGAAAATGGTTTGGTAACGATCAAAGGATTGGTTACTGGTAAAGAATCAGATTTAGTTGCTTTGGGAACTACAATTGAAGCTAAACGATCTGAGTGGACCAATGAGAATTCAAAAGAATTAAAGATTGAAGAAAATTCTTTTTGTTGTCCAACCTGCCAACGTGCTTTTGAAGAATCAGATATTGAAGCTAAGAAGCTTGATATGACTACTAATTTCAAAACGGATAAAGCAACTAAGCTGGCAGAAATTAACCGTCAAGGAGGATTGTTAGCAACTCAAAAAGCAAATTTAGAGAATGAGCTTCAAACTTTAAAAGACAGGGTTACCACTGGTGAAACAATGATCACCACTTTAAAATCTGAGGTTTTAACTATCGAAGAGAATATTGAAAAAGAGAATGCTTTAGTAAGTAACGAAGTTCCAGTTGACGTTGAGGATTTATATACTCAGCTATTAGCGTCAAATGTAGATTATAGCACTAAAAAACTTGAGCTGGAAAATATTGAAAAAACTGTTCAGGAAGTTCCACAAGTGGATGATGCTCAACTTAAAGAAGATAGAGCGATTCTTGTTTCAGAAATTGACGGTCTTAAGTCTAAACTTAGAAATGAGGACCAGATTAAATTGGTTGATGCGAGAATGGTAGAATTGAAAGACCAGGAAACAAAATTAGCTCAAGAGATCGCTGGAGTAGAAAAAACTCAATTTTTAATTGAGCGCTTTGAAAAAGACAAAATGACTGCAATCGAAGAAAATGTCAATTCCAAATTCAGAATTGTAAAATTCAAAATGTTTGAAGATCAAGTTAACGGTGGTGAAAATCCAGCTTGTGAAATTTTGGTTAACGGAGTTCCTTTCTCAGATGCCAACACAGCATCAAAAATAAATGCAGGAATAGACATCATTTCCACTCTTTCTAAATTCTATCAAGTGTCTGCTCCAATATTTATCGATGGGGCTGAATCGATCCATACAATTATGGATACTGAAAGCCAATTAATCAGATTGGTAGTTAGTGAACCTGATGAAGCAATTAGAGTTGCATAATGACCGAATATAGAGTCAAAAGAGACTCCGATGGGATCCTTACTGAAAACTGTAAAGAGAACATCGGAGTTAAAATTGGAAGTTTTGACTGTACGGACAATTGTACACATAATCAAAACACCAAAAAAGAAATTCAAGAACAAGCTTTCGATTTGAAAATCGTAAGGTGTCCAAAACTTCAAAGTAATCAATTAACAATAGAAATTTAATAAAATGAACACAACAAATACACCTGTAGAGACTTCAAAAGCTAATTTGGCTACTGTACAGCCATCACAAAGCGAACGTTTCACAAATGCTGTGATGAAAGAGTTCTCATCAAATAATGGAGCGGTTACATTGACTCCTTTCCAAAAGAAACTTTGCCAAAACTACTTTATTAAAATTGATCAAACTTTAAAAGACAATGAGAAAAAAAGATTAGCAAAACAAGATCCTGATCCATTGCCTTTCACTTGGGAAAATGTAAACATGTCAAAATTGGCGGTTGACGTAATAGCTTATTCAAGTGTTGAATTAGATCCTACACAGCCAAATCATATCAATATTATTCCTTATAAAAACACAGCGAATAATAAGTATGATATAGGATTTGTAATTGGATATCGAGGAATGGAAATTAAAGCTAAAAAGTATGGTTTAGATATTCCTTCAGATGTGGTTTTTGAATTGGTTTATTCTACAGATAAGTTTAAACAATTTAAAAAAGACAAAGACAATCCTGTTGAGTCTTATTCTTTGGAAGTAACTGATGATTTCAATAGAGGTGATGTTGTTGGTGGATTTTGGTATCATGAGTTTAAAGACAATCCTGAGAAAAACAAAATCAAGGTATTCTCTTTGAAAGATATTGAAAAAAGAAAACCAAAGTATGCATCAGCTGAGTTTTGGGGCGGAGAAAAGGCAGTTTGGAAAAATGGTCAAAAGACTGGAGTCGAAAAAATTGAAGGATGGTTTGAAGAAATGGCTATCAAAACAATTTCCCGAAATGCTTATAACGCGATCACTATTGACAGTAAAAAAATTGATGATAATTATTTGGCTATTCTTCAAAAGGAAAACGAAATGAATGATTCAATAATTCAAAATCAAATTGATGCCAACGCAAACAAAGAACCATTAGATTTTGAAGATGCAGAGTTAGTTGATGATAAGCTTTTGGAAGTTGCCGGAACAACGGTAATTGATCAAAAAGCTAGTCAGGATCTGGAACCTGAAAACGCAACTCAGCAAACCTTGGATATGGATCAATCTCAAGGTGACGGACCAGACTTTTAATTATGAAGTTAAAAGTAATTTCAACAGGTAGTATTGGCAACGCTTACATTCTAGAAACAGATAATGAAGCGTTGCTTATCGAATGTGGTGTCAATATTATGGACATCAAAAAAGCATTGAATTTTGATTTTAGTAAAGTCGTAGGATGTCTTGTTTCGCATGAACACCAGGACCACGCTAAATCATTTGATGAGGTCATGGGTTTGGGCATTACAACTTATACCGGTGCCAAAACTACTCAGTTCTTAAATCCAGATAACTTTCATAGATCATTGACAATTGCATCAAAAGATATTGTAAAGATCGGAAGCTTTAAAGTGATGGCGTTTGATGTCAAACATGATGCAGTTGAACCTTTAGGTTTTTTGATAGAACATCCGGAATGCGGCAAAGTCCTTTTCTTAACCGATACAAATTATTGCGAGTACACTTTCAAAGGTTTGAACAACATCATAATTGAAGCGAATTTCTCGAAAGAAATTATAGATAGAAAGTTTGGTTCTGATAGTGGAAAAGAATTTCTAAGAAACAGGATTCTGAGATCTCACTTCTCATTAGAAAACTGCAAAGATATGTTGGCTGCCAATGACCTTTCAAAGGTCAATAATATCGTTCTAATTCACTTATCTGATACTAATTCTAATGCTAAACAATTTCAAAGTGAAGTTGCTGACTTAACTGGCAAAACTGTGACAGTGGCCAGTATAGGATTAACAATTGATTTCAACATAACCCCCTTTTAATCATAAGTAACTATATGCTTTACAATCCAGAAAAACCGATCGATGTTCAAAGAGCTGTTGAAAAGTTCAAATATTTTGTAAAGCATAATAAAGTATTTGAACTATCAGCCAAGAAGGTTCCGAAAACCTATCCTCAATTGAAGTATGTTCATTTAATAATGTCATGGTTTGCTTGGGAGTATGGCGAACAATTGGAATATATCAAGATTGAATACTTCAAAAAACTTGTAAATCCGTCCATTTTCGAATACGAATTTGTTAATAGAAAAACGGGAGAGGTTAGAGTTGAATATAAAAGTTTGGCAGATCTCACAAAAGATGAATTGACACTGGCAATTGATCGATTTAGAGACTATTCAAGCAAAGAGGCGGGCATATATCTTCCAGAGCCCAAAGACTTGGCGATACTTAGAGAAATAGAAATTCAGGTAAAAAATAACGAGCAATTTTTATGAACCAGCAAGAAATAAATTTCGAGGATCTTTTTCATATTGAGAATAGAGTCAGTAACCAAGAGCATTTCGAAAGAAATAAAGAGAAATTTTCAAATCAATGTAGAGTCGTTTATGAAGCGCTTTTAAATGGCGAAAGACTTACGACAACAAAAGCTTTGATTGATTATAAAATTGGCGATTTACGCAGAAGAATTAAAGACCTAAAAGATATATGGAATGTTCCAGTGATATCAGAATACAAGGAGGGTAAATACAAAGAATATTTTTTAATAATTAACAACAATTAATCATGAACATCACTATTAAGCAGGCCAACATTAAAAACAGTTTATTCCTGGCATACAAATATGACCAATTTGTAAAAAATGCAAAAAAATCAGCGTCGGAGTCTTCAGATGCTCCAATACATGATGATCTAAGAAATGCTTTTTCAGCTTTAATACCTCATTTCGCATTTATCTGTGAAGAGATTAAAGAAACTGATTGTAGAGCTCGTTTAGATTCTCCAGATGATGAATTATCTGAAGAACATTTTCTTCTAAAATACAAAGTTCAAGGGTTTACTATTGGAGGTATGGGAGATTTGGAAGGTGTTACTATTTCAGGATCTAAAAGGTTAGAATCGGGAAGTTATTTAAACTTAAATACTCCGTTTTTAAAATTTGAGGATTACAATGATTATCCATTTATGCCTGAATTGAAAGAAGCGATTGACAATCTTAAATCAGAGGTTTATGAGTACCTAGAAGGTAAGCAGGCACCAAGCAAACAGCCTTCAATTGAATTTGAAGAGGATGAGGTAGCAATGTAAAATTTTTAATATAATAATCTACGAGTAATGCAAATAGTCGAATTTTTAAATGAGTTTCATATTTCAATTGATTTTGGCAGATGGAAGGACCGAAATACACAAATGGTAAAAGGTATTTGTATTGTTTCAGAATGGAGTACTAATATTTTAACTGGACAATATATTTCCAATCCAACAGATGTTTCAATGGCTATAAATGTGAAGCCGGAACAAATAAATATTCCGTATGAACATCTAAAAAATACTGAAAGGATTGTTTGGAGAAAACTAAAATCAGTTGCAAAATGGAATCATCCAAAAAAAGTATGGGTTATTCCTGTTTTATATAAAGAACAAGTTTATGCAGTAGGGGATAAATGCAAAGCAACTGTAATTCAAATTAAGGATAATTTACCTGAAAAAGTTGATGTCATTCCAGATCTCCCAAAATTGCATTTTGATTTAGGAATCGTGAATTCAATTAACGGTTACAAACCAAGACCATATCAAGAAGATGGCATTGCTCGTGGATTAGAGTTAAAAAGATTTATAAATGGTGATCAACCAGGGCTTGGAAAAACACTTCAAAGTATTGGAACTGTTTACGGAGCTGAATTGCAAGGAGAAGTTACTTTTCCTTGCATTGTTATTTGTCCCTCAGCATTAAAAATAAACTGGAAGCGCGAATTTGAAATGTGGACCGACAAAAAGGCAATGATTCTTGATGATAAAAACAAAGATACATGGCACCGTTTTTACGAAATGGGAATGGCTGATGTATTTATTGTGAATTATGAATCATTGAAGAAGTTCTTTGTTAGATCGATGCCTACCAAAAAGGATTTAAAGCACTCTAGTCAGATTATTATGGATGATAGGATAAAGATATTCAAGTCTGCAATAGTTGACGAAAGTCATCGCTTAAAAGATCCTAATTCGATTCAGGCTAAAATATGTATTCAAATCACCAAAAGTAAAAAATACATTATTTTATTGACTGGTACACCTGTTGTAAACAAACCTATTGATTTATTCAGTCAATTAGCCGTAATGTTCAAACTTGGACATTTTGGCGGAGAAAATGGTTTTAAAGCTAGGTATTGCGAAGGCGGTAAAGGATCTGCTAATTTGAAAGAATTGAATTATCTGATGAACAAGTCTTGCTACTTTATGAGAAAGAAAGAAGATGTTTTGAAAGATCTTCCTCCTTTATCTAGACAAACAATTGTTTGCTCTATCACTAACAAAAATGAGTTTGATAAAGTCAGAGACGATTTTGCAAACTTCCTTAAAAATTCTGATCTGACAGATTCTGAAATTAAGAAAAAAGTAAATTCTGAAACTATTGTAAAAATCACAATGTTACTTCAAATTTCTGCTAAAGGGAAAATAGAAGCTGCACAAGAATATATTGATGAAATTGTAGATTCTGGACAAAAGATTGTCGTCTTCTGTAAACACAAAATTATTGTTGATATGCTAAAAGTATTATATCCAAAAGCAGTTACTGTAACTGGTCAAGATGATTCTATTCAAAAGCAAAATTCTGTTGATAGTTTTCAAAACAAACCTGAAACCAAAATAATTATCTGTAATCATAAAGCTGCTGGTGTTGGATTAACTCTAACTGCAAGCAGTGAGGTATTGTTTGTTGAGCTTCCTTGGACACAAGCAGATTGTGAGCAGGCAGAAGCGAGATGTCACCGTATGGGACAACCTAGCAATGTTAGAGCAACTTACTTGCTTGGAGACGATACTTTGGATCAATGGCTATACGATATCATTCAAGAAAAGAAAGCTATTGCTAATGCCATAACAGGAACTGAGGATATCGTCCCAACTAGCATTATAAGTAGCGTATTTGATTTATTTAAAAAGTAACATGAGATATGGCAAGAGAGCAAAGAAAAGATGTTGACTATTTTCCGCATGATTGTACTCATGGTCGTAAAATGCACATTATTGAAACCAAATATGGAAATGATGGTTATGCTTCATGGTTTAAGTTACTCGAACAATTAGGTAAGGCCAATAATCATTATATCGATATTTCAAACGATATGACTTTAATGTTTCTAACGTCAGTCTTTAAAATTGATGAAGAAAAAACAATTTCAATTCTAAATGATTTGGCAAAATTGGGAGCTATTGACAGATTTCTTTTCGAAGAACATAAGGTGATTTTTAGCCAAAAATTTACTGATAGTATTCAGGATGCGTACAGGAAAAGAAAACTTAAATGTTTTCAATATTCCGACGTATTGGAAGAAATAAAGCAAAATAACGTTCAATCTACCGGAAGAATGACGTTAAAACAAACCAATCTACCGGAAGTTATCCCTAAAGTAAAGGAGAGTAGAGTAAAGGAAAGTAAAGAAGAGAAAAGTAAAGAAGAATCTCCTAACGGAGTTGTTGATTTAAAAAATCAACCTGACAATCATAAGATTGATTTTGGTAAACTACTTTATTTTTTTAATGCAAATAGAGGTCTTTTACCTGAAGTTAAAAAAATGTCAGATGCTAGAAAAAAAAGAATATTGGTTTTAGAAAAACAGCACGGAAAAGAATCGATTCAGGTTGTAATTCAAAAAACAAGAGATTCAGCTTTTCTGCAAGGAAATAACAAAGATAATTGGATAGCTAGTTTTGATTGGATTTTCAAGCCAGCTAATTTTTTAAAAATTTTAGAAGATAATTATGCAAACAGAGAAAATGCACGAAGTAGTAATTCAGAAAGAACAGATTCTGAGCATAAACAATCCGCTGTCAGTGCAGTTAATGCAATGTTTGGGATCAAATAATGAAGTTGGATTAATTGTTTTTGAAAAAAATCTAAGCTTATCGAATGCCATTGATGGTACTAAACTTAAAAAGTTAGAAAAGGCCGTTGGCGAGATCAATACAATCACAGCTATTTGCTATTTACTAAATAGATTCAATTCAAATTTCAATGTTGGAAAGTCTTTATCACAATCTCAAGCGGCAATGCTAGCATCTGATATCGTTGAAAAATATCCTTATGAGACTATTGAAGATGTCGTATTGCTGTTAAAACAGGTTCGTCAAGGAATCATTGGGGATGGAAAAGATTACAAACTAGATGGCCAGAATATTTTAATAAAATGGTTTCCGGAATATCTTGATCGTAAATACTTGGAAGTGGAACGATTGAATAAAAGCATTCAAAATGAGCATTGTTCAACAAAAAATGATGATGCCATTTCTAAATTTTACGCTAAAAGACTAGCTAAAAAGGAACGAGAAGAAAAAGATAAGGAAATGAAAGAGGAAATAGATGCTATGGTTAAGCATATGGACAGGCAAATGCTAGAAGATACTATTTCAGACTGGGAAAAAAAGGAAGAAATGAAGCCTTTCCTTGCTTATTTAAGATCAAAAAGAACCGTGGTTCCAGGCGAATACAGACCGTAAATCAAATTATGTTTAACTTCAAAACAATCTAAAATGCAAAATGATGCAGTAATAAAAAAGCTGATCGATATCAAGCGCCAAATATCTGAAATGGGAGTTGAATATTTAGAAACTCTTTCTCCAGTACCATTAAGCGATTTTGGAAGAACACTGAAACCTTTCATCAATATAGATTCTTCAGTTGATCAAGCGATAAAGAAATTAAGTTCAGAGTCAGTTCCAGGATCTATTCCAAAATCAAATTCTTTACGATCATGATCGAACCAAAAGAAAAACCCTGTTTGGGTACCGGTGACGCAAAGGGATTTGGCTGCGGTCATAAAACAAAGCATCGAGTTTATGGATTAGGCAAGATGTGTGGGTGTTATTCTGATTGGTTATTGAATACTGAAAAAGGAAAAATCAAGCTCGAAAGATCAATGATTTCTGCTAAATCAAAAGTTCAGAAAGAAAATAAGAAAAAGGAAATAGCAGATAAGGCAATTCAAAAAGTTTCTATACTATCACCAGATAAATACCGAGCAAAACATCTGCAACCGATCCTCAATGAAATTTCAAGATTAATTGATTATGGTCAATCTTGTATTGCTACAGGTAATTTTGGCAAAATGAACGGGGGACATTACATTTCAGTAGGTGCTAATAGAACAACTGCTTTAAATCTTCACAACATTCACATTCAATCTTTCGAAAGTAATCATCATCATAGCGGTGATCAAATCAAATACAGATTAGGTCTTATTGAAAGATATGGCAATAGTTACTTTGAATATATTGAAACCCTTCAGCGTCATAGACCATTGCATTTATCAACTAATGAAATGATTGAAATCGCATCAACAGCTTCTAAAATAAGATTGGATCTTAAGAAAAATCCAGAACAGAAAACACCACAAGAACGAATCCAGATTCGAAATAAAATAAATATCGAACTCGGAATTTATGATCGGAATTTCTGCGAATTCAAAAACTAAAAGGCTCTCGATATCGAGGGCTTTTTTATTGCTCAATAATTAATCAAACTTGAAAACATTCAGAATGAATTTAGAAAATATCAATATAGACAAAATAGAAACATCCAAAATTGTAAAAAGCATTTGGATAGCAACTACCACTTTCTACACTCCCAATAAGACGGAAATCGAGATGAAAGGGAATAGTGAAATAAATGCTTATGAAAAGCTTATTTCTTTCTTAGACTTCAAGCAAAAACCAACTGAGGTCAAGGAACTACCAAACGGACATAAAATCTATCACTTTAAAAAACAATTAGCATGAAAGGATCAGACGCATTTAAAGAAACCATCAAGAGTTACCTTGATAAAAGGGCTGCAGAAGATGAATTGTTTGCAGTAACGTACCAAAAACAGAATAAAACACTTGATGAATGTTGCAACTACGTTATACAATGTGCTCAAAAAGGAGGTTCTGCCGGTTATGCAGATAACGAGGTGTTTGGCTGGGCTGTTCACTATTACGATGAAGATGATATAAAAAAGATTAAGCCTTCAAATGCTAAGGTTATTGTTAACCAATCTATAGAGCTTACGGATGATGAAAAAGCTACGGCGAGAGAAATGGCTATTAAACAAGCTGCTGCTGAATTAAAAGACGATGTTAAAAAAGATTTGGCTTCTAATGTACAGTTGACCGAGGAAGAAGTAGCGGAGGCAAAACAGTTCGCGATTAAAAACACTATAGAAGAAGCTAGACAAAAGCTTCTTTCTAAGAAGAAAGCACCAGTTAAAAATACTGAGCAATCAGAAGTTCAGTCATCTTTATTTTAAGTTCCTATGAGACCAAGAACTAAATTGCAAGCGGAGGTTTGGGATCTTCATAAAAGACTTCCAGATCCAGTAGAACACGAGTCATTTGTTATTGATAAACATGATTTTTATTACACAACGCATTACAAAAATTTTGTCTGTTTAGAGTGTAATCACATGTGGAAACCAGAAATGGATATTTGGAAGGAAGAAGTGATTGGGATTAAATGTCCTTCATGCGCTAAGAAACTAAAAAAGATAACAATTTGGAATGGTTGTTTTATTAAAATAATGACCTATTCTGTTGTTCAGGTAGTAGATAGATTTCAGGTGGTAAGATATTTTTCTTGCTGGAAAAACATGTACAAGAACAAACCTCCATACCATCATTTCAGAGATTTATTTGAAGAATGGACTGACTATGATAAAAACAAAAAAGTTATCGTAGGACGTAATACGACATGGAGTGGAGATGGTTTTAGTTCATCTGATTATGAAGTACGATATGTTAATCCTCGATATGGACAAAGTGATTATGATCGTTTTGCATCGGATTTTAATTGTCCTGGTGCAACATTCCTTCCAAGGTTCAAAAAGTATGGTTTTGGTAAAGACTTTCATAATTGTGATTATAGGCTTTTGTTGAAAAAACTTGAAAGAAGTTCAAAAGTTGAAACTCTATTCAAAGCAAAACAAAAAGAACTCTTGTTTTATGCGGTTCACAAAGATGACCGTTACCATTCATTTTGGCCACAAATTAAGATTTTACTTCGCAATAAGTATCAGATTAAAGATGCCGGAATATGGTATGATTATCTGGAGATGCTTAATAAAAATGGGAAAGACATCTTAAATCCAAAATTTATTTTACCGAAGAACTTAAATAAAGAACATAATTTTTATGTGGCAAAAATAGAAAAGCGTAGAAAAATAGAGGCGGCCCAAAGGGAGGTTATTCGTCAAGAAAATGAAAGATTGAAGGCCGAAGCTGATGAGGTTTTGAAAAAAATAAAACATGATGTTTTCAAAGATTTTAGTTTTAAAAAAGGCGAAATCAAGGTTGTTTGCTTAATTGATGAAAAAGACGTTGAGCAAGAAGGAAAGGTGCTTAAGCACTGTGTTTACTCGAATGACTATCATAAGAAATCAGGAATTCTTTTAATGTCCGCTCGAATAGAAGGAATGCCTATCGAAACTATTGAAATTTCATTATCTACCTATTCGATAATTCAATGTAGAGGATTCGATAATGAGCCAACAGAACATCACGAAGAAATTATTTCGCTTGTTCGTCAGAACATGGGGAAGATTTCAAGGATCATCGAAAAAAATAAAAAGCTACTACAAGGCACTAATGTACTTGATCAAGTAGCATAATCACAAAAATCAAAATATTATGAAATTCATATTAAATAGTAAAAATTTACTTGAGAAACTTTTAATCCTAAATGGAGTGATTAACTCTTCAAATACACTTCCAATATTAGAATGCTTCTTATTTAATATTGATGGAAATCAATTAAAAATTACAGCTTCAGATCTTGAAACAACAATCTCAGCTACATTAGAAATCACTTCTGAAGCGAAGGGTGGTATTGCAATTCAATCTAAGATGTTGATTGAGATGTTGAAATCATTCCGAGAGCAGCCACTTGTTTTTTCGGTATTGGAAAACAGCACTATCGATATTAGCTCAGAAGCGGGAAATTATTCAATTGCCTATTTGTCTGCAAAAGAATACCCAACAGCTGTTGTAATCGAGAATGCTCAAACTGTAAACCTAAATTCTAAAGTTTTAGGAAAAGCGATCAGCAAAACAATTTTTGCAACTGGTACTGATGATTTAAGACCAGTTATGACTGGAGTCTTATTTCAGTTTTCACCTGCAGGTTTAAATTTTGTTGCAACTGATGCTCATAAATTGGTAAAATATACCAGAACAGATATCACTTCAGAAGTTGAGGTTGATTTGATTGTTCCCAAAAAGCCTTTGAATGTTTTAAAAGGAATCCTTTCAACCTTAGATATTGAAGTTGTTATCTCATACAATCAAACAAATGCAATTTTCACTTTTGAAGATTATGTTTTGATTTCTAGATTGGTTGAGGGTAATTATCCAAAATACGAAAATGTAATTCCAAAGGACAATCCAAATAAAGCGGTGATCAGTCGCGCCGGCCTTTTAAGTTCTGTCAAATGTGTTTCAATTTTTGCAAACAAAACAACAAAACAAGTTGTAATGAAGTTCGCTGGAAACGAAATACATCTTTCATCCGAGGATGCTGATTACTCAAACAAGGCAAATGAGCGATTAAATTGTAATTATGGAGGTGAAGATACTAGAATTGGTTTCAATGCTAAATATCTAGCTGAAATGATCAGTACTTTAAATTGCGATGAGGTAAACTTTGAATTTTCACAACCAAATAGAGCTGCAATTGTAACTCAAGTAGATGGACAAGTTGATGAAGAGAAACTTCTAATGCTTATTATGCCATCCCTAATTAGTTAGAAGTCATGAAACATATTGAAAATTTCTTAATCGATTTACTTATGAAATTTACTTTTCTAAATGGTAATTTCAGATACTTAGATCAAAAAAGCCTAACAAACGCTATAGTTTTGGCTTTTTTATTAGGTGTTGTAGTCGCGTTTATCGTCTCTTTTCTGATTGCTTTCACTGCAATTTTATAAAACATACCTCCTATAAAATCCCTTATTCTATATTGAATTCTTTGGTTGTCGCCAAGGTTGCTAGTTATAATGGTCGTTTCGCTGATTGGGAGAATAAGGGGATACTTTTCATTGACACCCAATCAAATTATAATCAGACTTTTTAACCGCCTTTAATTGGGCGGTTTTTTATTAACCTATAAATCAAAATTATGCATACAGCATTAACAATTATTGCAATGGGGTTTATAATCGCTACACTTTATTTTTTGAGTGATACAATAACAGAATTTTTAAGTGAAGGAAAGTCCTTCGCTCCAAATGAACGTAAAGGATTTAGCTAATGGAAATGCCTACACCTTGCCAAAACTGTGGAGAATGGTTTGACTTACACACTGGAGTAGAATCTAAAAAATGGTTCCCAAAAACGACGATCTGCGAAAATTGCGGTGAACTTGAAGAAGATCAGATTGATATCGATGAAGAAATTGAAGAATTACATGAGTCAATTTCAGATGCTGAAGAAACCATTTCAAGCGCAAAAGAAAGACTTATAAAGTTGGGAGATCCAACTTACACCCCATAACGTAATAAATCAAGTTATTACCTAAAACCGTAATTAAATTATGAAAGCACTATCAATAAAACAACCATGGGCACATTTAATCGCTACTGGAATCAAAGACATTGAAAACAGAACTTGGAGAACAAATTTTCGAGGAACTTTTTATATACACGCTTCTGGTCAGATTTACCCAAGTTTTAAGGGTAATAATTTGGCTTTTCCAGTTGATCAATGGGAGGCAATAAATAAAAAAGTTGATGTATGTAAAAAAGGGGAACATGATAAATTCTTTTTGAAATCAGCTATCATTGGTCAAGTAGATATCGTTGATTGCGTTCAGGATCATCCAAGTATTTGGGCCGAAAAGATGCTGCCAAAGCCATTAATCAAAGACTATCATTGTGATGAAGATGATTGTGGGAATAATGAGTTGTTTAAATACAATATGAGCCTATATTTAAATCAAAAACCAATTTGGAATTGGGTATTGGCTAATCCGGTTCTTTATGACAAACCAATTTTAGACGTAAAAGGTAGACTTGGGTTTTGGGATCCGGATTTTAGTATATATAGAGATTTACTTTAATTCTTTTTTCAGGTTATCAATAAGAATAAAATAAAATTGATTCATCAGTATAAGTTCGTCTTCATTTTCAACAATAATCTGCGTATCTAATCTGCGAGCAACTATTTCATCACAAAAAATAATCAACTTATTTGCGTTGATTAACAATTTATGAAAATCAGGAGAGTTCAAATTATATTCAAATAAATGTCCGTATCTGCGTTCGAAAGTCAGTATGAAATGATAAAAGTCCCTAAATACTAATGTTAAATTGCGAAAAGATTGCAAGTTCTCTAACCTTACATCATTTGATTTGTTTGTATCTATAATTATCGCAGTAGATCTAACTAGTTCGTCACTAATAGTAGTTATTTTGGGCAAGAACGAAGTTAGTTTGTCATAGCAATCAAGTTTACGCACTAGCAAATTTATTTTTTTATTTTCTTCATTTGATTGCTTACTAACTGTATTCGTTAAAATAGCAAGAATTATTAAACTTGTAAATGAGAGAACAATATTAATTGTACCGCCCATAAAATCTCCAAATGATGCCCAATCGCTTAAGTCATTTGAAATCATATTTCCACCAAAATGCTTTAGGAATATTGCTATAGGAATTAGCAATAGTACAAAAGACAAAATTGAGATAGATATAAAAGCGTGATCTTTTAAGAATTTAGTCATTTAAAATAGAGTTTAGTTATTTGAAAAACTGGTGGCGATGCCACCAGAGAAGTTATTTTTCAACTTCGATAGAAAAAATATTTGAAAACTTCAATTTCATTTTTCTAATACTGGTGGCATCCATTACCAGGATAATCAATATCACACTTAATACCAATATTGCTAAAAATATTAATGTGATCGTTCCTACATCATTACTCATCTATCATCTTGATTATATTAACACAAAAAGATATACTGCATCTCTTGTTCAGTACATAGTTAAAAAGTTCTCTGGTTTAAAACCAAAGGCAGCACCCCTTTTAAATCAAAATGTCATGAGATAAGAAGTTACTTTTCGGCGTCAGTTATTTTTTGTAAAATATCTAATACTGGCTCATTGCTAAAGACTTCTTTATTAGTTGTAATCACAAATCGTAAGTCACCTCTGTCGAAGATGTCGACGATAAAATTTATATTAATGTAATGTATACGATCATTAGCATCTGTAATTTTAATTAATTTCATTTATTGGATTGTTTTTGGTTAAAGTTTTAAAAGTAATCAATTTTATATAATATTTATAACTTGCCTTTTTTTCGTGTTTTAGTATTTAATTACGAAACCAGATCTTTACCAAAGTCACTTTCCATCATTACAAGAACAAGTTTTCCTAATGTGGTTATTCCTATCACGTCATTATCTATTTTTATCAGTCTTAGTTCTGTAAGTCGATTTAAGAAGGATGTATCTAAGTCTGAAGGAAGATAAGTTTTATTTTTACCTCCATTTCCAAATAAAGATTTAAGTGCGTTACGTTCTAATAATGTTGTTTTTTTAAGTGTTGTCATTGCTATTTCAACAATATCAGGATCTATTAGTTTTTTATAATCTTCTTCATCGAGTTTACTTTTAAGCGACCTGTTTTCTTTTGACAATTTGTCGACTGATGCATTTAATTCCTTTTCTATTTCATATGAAGTTGTTGAGCGTTCTTTCCATCGTTCGCGATCTTCCTTGTATTGATCAGTTAGTTCATTGATTTCTTTTTGTTGTAAGTCAATTTTAGCTTGCAAATTTAAAATTTCACTTGTCCCAGCCTGTTCGTCTGCAATTTCCCTTAATAATTTTGCTTCAGCTTTTTGAGTTTTCAGATCATTGGCTCTAGCTGCGTTTTTTTTTGTTAGTTTTTTCCTTGAATAAATAGACAGAACCCATTCAAAAAATAAATGTATATATGGGAGTACTAATATGTAAAAGAGTGCAATTAAAACTGGGTACCAAAAGTTAGATTGTTTATAAAAATGTTCTTCAATCCATTCAATTCTACAATGGATCGCCCATTCTGAATAAAATAGTATTGCAAATACTCTCCAATTAAAAATCAAAAATGAAATCAAAAATGAGCCAACGAAAGGGCTTTTAATTCTATCTTGGTAACTATCATATATGCTTTGAAAAAAATTCGCGATTGTATTCATTATTTATAATTTTAACAAACATAATATTAAAGTTTTTAATTTTTTTTAATTCTACAATTAAATTATGTTTGCCAAAATTTAATTTATGACATTTCCAGAATTAATAAAAAATTTACTAGATTCATCAAAAGAAAGGTTAAAAACCCCGATTGTAGGTTCATTCATGCTGACATTTTTATTCTACAATTGGAGGGTACTGGCTGTATTGTTTTTTTCTAAGGCGACAATTGAAGATAGAATAATTGTAATTAATCATGAATATTTAGGAGTTTTGGCATATTTAATTCCATTTGGAATAGCTCTAATTTATAGTGTAGGAGTTCCTTACCTTATGAAATGGATAGATAGCCTACTTGTCTCGGTTAAGAATGCAAGGCGTACTCAAATCTATGATGGAAAAAAAGAATTACTAGATTTAAAAATTAAATTAGCTGATAAAGAACTAGAGTTACAGGATAAATTATCTCGCAATAAAGACAAGCAGGAAATGCTTGATCAAATAAAAAAACTAGAGGGCGCTCAGATAATATCAGAAAAATTACTCGAAGAGCGGGAGCAACAAATAAATGTACATCAAGAGACGGTTGCTGAGCTGCAAAGTATTAAGTTGAATTTATCAAATGAAATACAAGAGCGACAAAAACAATCGAAAGATGATCAGAATAAATTAACTCAACTAAAAAATGAAAAATCACAATTAACAGACCAGCTTCAGATTTGGGAAGAACAATCAAGTGATTATCAAAATAAAATAGGAGATCTAGAACGCGAGATGCAGAATTCAGATAAGGTAATTAATATGCGCGAGCAAGTATTAAAGGAACTTCAAAAGAAAATCAACGATTTAGAACAAAACACGCAAAATTTAAGGGAGATAGCTCAAAATCAAGGACAACAATCAAATACGTACCAAAATGAAATTGCTGAATTAGAACGCAGTAAGTTAGATTTAGAAAATAAATTTAATGAGGCACAGCGTCAAGTAAGAATGGCTCACGACAGGATTAATGCATTTGAGAACGAACGTTATTTAACAGAGGAATCCGACAATAAAGATTCAAATTTATTCCTAAATTTGGAGGAAATAATATTACTTGAGAATAATTTAGGATCAAAAATTATCAGAATTCTATCTAGACTTGATACATCTACTAGAGAGCCAATTTCAAGAGATGAATTTAGCGAGGAGGAATTAAGAAGGCTTATTGATCATAGGTTAATTGTTTTTAGCGGTTACGACTATTATTTAACCAAATTTGGTGTTCAACTTATTTTCCATTTGATTAGTAGTAAACGTTTAAAACATAGTGATAATACTAATTTATAAAGATATTTTATTTGAAAAGGAATTGTTTTTTTATATAGTTGAAATAAAGGCCTGAGTCAATTTTGTTAGTAGACGAAAGATAAATAATAAAAAGCTACTCAGACGAGTGGTTTTTTTTATATCATATATGAAATGATGTACCCAACTACGATCAACCGATAAATATACATTCCCTTCATTGTCTCTAGGTATGATAAAAGGACGATCATTTTTAGCGCTAGAAAAGTTTGTTAAATAAATTGGTTAAAGAGCTTTTTGGGGTCAATGGTTGACTTAGTAATTTCACGTTATAGATTTCGCTGTCATTAAAAACTAATGTTAGATGAGTTTTATCCTTGTTTTTCACAAGTATAAAATATTTATTATTCATGTAAGCAATTAGTTTTCCAGATATTACTTTATTGTCATGGTTTAAAGTTAGTTCAATGTCTTTTCTATAATTGGCAATTATGACTTGAGAATCCGTATTAGCTTTGTCAATAAATAAATTTAAACCGCTAAAATAAACGACCGGTATTAAAATAATAAGAAAAGTACTTTTTTTAATTACTCGATCTGCTTTTTTAAACTTTTCTTTTAAAAAATCGTACTTATGGTATGCAAATATGTATAATGCGAGTGATATTAGTGATATTACTTTATTACGTGACCAAGCATAAAGTAAGCCTAAGACTGATAGAAGTGTAATGTAGCTTATATCAAAAAGATTTAGTTCGTTTTCAGATTTTTTATTGTAATGATAAATAACAATAAAAAATGCCAAAATAAGAAGGTAAATAGTCCAAGAAGTTGATACTAATATTTTCTCAAATGACAAGTCAATATATGAAGGAGCAATATTGAAAGCTTCATAGTAATTTGTAAGATATGCCCATCCCATTTGATATAAAAACACACCTGCAATAGAAAGCGTTGTGGCTAAATCAATCAGACTAGTTTTGTTTTTGTCTTCCATAAAGTAATATTGTGTTTTGTTGCTAATATAAAAGTTTTATAGACTATTGTGTAGTTATTTTTAGATTATATGTTGTACTAACATATTTTGTTACTTTTGTTTAATCAAAATACATTCTATGAAGATTAATAATTTGACTGAAAAACAGGAAGCCTTTTCTAATGCGTACGTAAGAATAGGTGTTAGCTCTGAGGCTTATAAAGAAGCTGGTTATTCCTATTCAAATAAAAGCGATAAGTCAATTCACGAAGCTGCGTGTAGAGTGCTAAACAACAGCAAGGTACACGCAAGGATAAAAGAATTGCAATCTGTTGTTGCTGATATCGCGGAAAAGGAATTTAAGATTACATCATTGGAAATGCTTCATCATTTGAATATTCTTCGTAAAGCTAGAATTGATGAATATGTAGAGTACTATGAATATGATTTCCCCATAACTACCACAACTGGAACAGGAAAGAATAAAATAGTTTTGACAACAATTGAAAAGAGGACTGAGTTAAGGTTAAAGACTTTCGATAAACTTACAGAAGAACAAAAGATGTGCATTGAAGGCATCAAGCAAACAAAATACGGCATTGAAATTAAACTTCATGGGAAAGAGTGGTCCATTGAGAAGATAAACAAACATATTGGCTTCTATGAAAAAGACAATGAGCAAAAGAAAACGTCTTTAGATATGTCCAACCCAGAAGAACGAGATGCAAGAATTGCTGCATTGATCGCTAAGGCTCAAAAATAGAGATCATTTTTTGATGTTTAAAAACTAATATAATTTGTAAGTAAGTTGTAAAATATGTTAGCTTTGTAAGGGTAATTAAAAAGCTCATTGACATGATAGAAATTGTAAACGGACGTGTATTTGTTGAAGGAAAAGAAACTGTTGATCCTACATTGATTGGTTTAGCTATTCTAGATTATGCTGAGACTCAAGAATACGACAATATCAGAATTGTTTTGAAAGATGAGGATGTCTTTGTTGAACCTATTCAAATTCAATAATCATGAAAACTATTCTAATTAAAATCACTTCTTACTTTAAGAAAAGAAAAGACCGTAAAGCTGCAAGAAAAGCAACTCTTGTTCGTGTTGTCAGTGATTACAACGATCTGATCTATGAATTCAGATTGATTCAAGAAAATAAAAGTAAACTATCTAGGAGCGAAAGAGATTTTGTTCAATTAAGAATTGGACATCTTATCTCAAAGGGCCATATCCAAGTAAACAAATAATCAACTCAATTGAATGTCATTAACCGATGCTGAAATATTAGAGCTGGAAGAACTTTTGTCGGCACGTGATATTGATATGTCACGTGATAGACTAAAGACGGTTGATGAGGAAACAAATCCTAATTATACACTTCTTTTCAATGCCATCCAGGACCAAAAGTATGAGTTAATAGATGGAAAACCAGAATTAGTATCTGGGTACCGCGGAGCTGGTCTTGAAGGATCTTCTCGTTCTGGAAAAACTTGGTCTGGAATTGATATCATTATTTGGCTTTGCTTGTTTTATGAACCAAATGGATGTACTATCAATATTTATCGTGAAACATACAACGAGTTTAAAACAACTCTTTATGATGATTTTAAACGTCGTCTTGATGATTATGGTTTACCAAATAAGTTCAAGGAAAATGATGAGATAAAAAGCTTCAAGATTGGGAATAGTAAGATATACTTTATTGGTGATGGTAAACACGGTGGAGGATGCGATTATGCATTTTTTAATGAGGTAATGTTTATTAAGAAATCAGTATTCGACCAAGTTAAAATGCGTTGTCGTAAATTCTGGTGGGCTGATTATAACCCATCATTTACAGAGCACTGGTTTTTTGATAGTGTACTTGCAAGGCCTGATGTAGCATTTTTGAGAACAACTTTCAAAGACAACAAATACATTTCTGCTCAAGAAAGAAATGAGATCTTAATTACGGAACCATGGAAACCGGGTTCTTATATTGTCAAAGATGATGTTGTTCAATGCTACAATAAGGAAACGCAAAAGGTTGAGCCATTATCTCCAACCAATCAGCCGCCACCGCATCCAGTCAACATTAAAAACGGTACTGCTGATGAAAGCTACTGGCGTATTTATGGACTTGGTTTAAGAGGAGCGATGAAAGGATTAATCTTCCCATTTGTCACTTGGATTGATAAGTTTCCTGAAGATAAAGCCCCAATATATCCAAATGACTTTGGATTTACAACGGATCCTAACACCCTTACAAGATATGCTGAGGATGAGTTCAATATTTGGATTGAGCCATTAAGCTATGAGCCTATCGAAACACCAGAAGCGCTTTCAATGCTTCTTGATAAGTTAGGAATTGATAAAGCTAAAGACATAATCCCATGTGATTCGGCTGATAAATACACCGGAGAAAACAAGGGAACCGTTGAAATGGTTAAAGGCCTAAAGAAACTCAAATGGGTTAATGCTTATAAAATAAGTAAAACTAAATCAGTTATGTTTTGGCTTACTTCAATGAAGAAAAAGAAGATTCACATTGTTAAGAATCATCTTTATAAAGAAGCGTTGAAGGAACAGCAGAATTATAAAATGCGTGAGATTGCAGGAATTTCAATCAATCAACCTTTAGATAAATTCAATCATATGTGGGATTCTGCTCGTTATGGCCACATCGCACATAATAGCAAACCTACAATTCACCAAATGACAGAGGAACAAAGCAGACAATTAAACTACTAATAAAATATTCATGGAAGAATTGATATTATTACTCGCATCAGACCCTAAAAAAGCTATTGAAACCATTAAGGCCCAAACCAAAGATGCTGCAAAAATTGCAGAATATATTAAAGAATATAAAGAATTTGATCGACTTCAAAGGGAAGGTCAAATTGGTAAAATTCAAATTGATAAACCGATTGCAGATGGTAAGACGTCAAAAATGGTTAAGATCTATTTGAATCATGCTCAAAATATTGTTGAAACACTTGCGGCTTTTGTAATTGGAAAACCTATTACTTTGATTCCATCTGAAAACAATGATTTGGCAAAATTAGTAAAGCAGATATGGAGGGTGAACCGTATTGATTCTAAACTTCTAGAGGCTACTATTTTGAAACTATCAGAAACACAAGTTGCTATGCAGTTTTACATTGCTGATAGTGGTCAAACTTCACTATTAAATAAGGTTTTAGCATTCCTCAAACTTAAGCAGCAAGCCAA
Organism: Flavobacterium sp. OHVDL-2026-0007; assembly: GCF_059882335.1. NCBI lineage: Bacteria > Pseudomonadati > Bacteroidota > Flavobacteriia > Flavobacteriales > Flavobacteriaceae > Flavobacterium > Flavobacterium sp. OHVDL-2026-0007. The sequence goes on along the minus strand of NZ_CM187612.1, from coordinate 2,129,632 downwards.
AGAAGTAAAAGCAAAGGTCCTTGATAACACCAAAGGAACAATGACACCTTATTTTAATGCTACTGGAGATATGATTGCTTTTATGTGGGAGTACAAAAGCACTATTAATGGAAAAGATATTAATAATATACAGATCTGGGATGCTGAAAAGGCTTATTATTTAAATGATTTAAGTGGCGGTTTAGCATATGCCGCAAATCCATTACCTCATGGATTCGATAGGATTCCTGTTGTATACGATAGCCAAGTAGAGCCACAATGGTATACAGTTAAATCACCTGTTGATCGCCACGAGGTAGCTCTTTCAAAGCTAGGTGATTCAAATGACTATTCCGGACATCCTATTTTGATAACCGAGGGTGAGGTCAAAAATATGCCTTTGAAAGAGGAAAGCGGTAAGCATTTCAATATTCCTCTTACAGTAGATGATGAGGGGAAAGTAATTAAAGGGGATGTTCGTTTTCTTGAAGCAACTACGGCTCCGGAAAGCAATAAGCTGGAACTGGATAAATTGGAAGATGCAATAGCTTACGGTTCTGGAGTTCCTAATTTGTCACTCGAGAAATTAAAATCATTGGGGAATGTTGCTGAAAAGACGGTCAAGTTGATGTTTTTAGCTACTGACATAAAGGCTTCTTTAAAGCAGTCAGAAACTCGAACTTTTATTGAAAGATGTTTGAATATTATTATTTCAGGAGTTACAAAAACGACAAACACATCGTTGGCCAAAGACGGTTCAATGTTATATTATGATATTCAATTTAATTCAATCTTACCTTCAGATATAAAAGAAACAGTAGATACTCTTTCAGTTGCAGTTGCTAGTAAAATCATTAGCCGTAAAACTTCCATTGGTATTTTAGATATGGTTGAAGATGTTGATGCTGAAATACTTTTGATTGATCAAGAAAATAAAATTGCTACGGAACTAAAACCGCCAAGTGTTTAAATATTCAAAAGAAAAGCCACCCAGTAAGGTGGCTTTTCTTAATCTTTTTTTGTTTTTTTAACTGCTGGTGGAGGAGGAGTAAACCTGTAATTGGGAATCTTACTTTCGTTTACTGCAACTACTTTACCTGCTTTATTTGCAGCGTTAAGTGTAGCTTGAACTGCTTTAGATTTTTTATCATCTGCCATAAAAATATATTTAAGTTGTTTTTGGGGTTATTCCATAATTAGTATCGAGGAAAATTACCATACAATTATTAGCTTTTTGTTCTATTGTTTTACTGTGACTAAAAACGGTTTCATCACTAAATTTTAAAATGTCATTACTCTTTTGTTTTAAGGTGTAGTAAATTTCAGAAGCTTCATCTTTAGTTATTTTTCCGTTTGTGAATTGATCCCAAAGCTTTTCGTGTTCAATATTAATACTTCCTAAACTCGAGGATTTTATGTTTAATTCTTTTACATATTTATAATAAGGGAAGTAAGGTTTAATTACTGTTATTACCTGAGATGCAGCTATAATAATCGCCCATATTTGAGCATAATCCTTCCAAATTGCCCATGCTGCAATACTAGTCGCTGAAGCTATAGCTAAGAAGATATTTATATTCCGATCAATTTGTTGAAATCTTGTCACTTGAAAATCTATGTAATACCCCTTGAATTGCATGTTGCAGAGTGAAGCCCAAATTTTTCCTTTCATATTTTATTAAGTCAATTTTGGCAAATATAAAGGAATTGATTTTGGGTTTTATTTTATAGAAGAAACTTCTTAAATAAAATTGTTATTTAGAATGATTCTAAATAATGTAAAATATATTACATTTGTTTTCTAATAGTAATCAACAATTTAAACATTTAATCATGGCAGTAAAACCAGAAATTATTAAGGCTCGACTTAAGGTATTATTCCCTAAGGCGAACTTATCTCAAAAAAGGCTAGACACTTATGTGGCTAAACTTGCGCCAAAACCAGCAGATGATGCTGACGAAACAGCTATTGATGCTATCATTAACGATTACAATGATGTGATTGATTTTGTAGCAGTAGCTCAAGAGGACGATAGAACACGAACTCTTGAAGCTGATAAAAAGAAAGCTGAAGAATTAGCAGCAAAAAAAGCTAAAGGTAGTAAAGAGGAAGAGGAGGAAAAAGAAGAAGAAGAAACAGCTGGAATGACTGCATTCGAAAAAAGAATGTTAAAGAATTTCGGTGATTTAAGATCTGATATTGACTCAATAAAAACTGGGAATGTTCTTGAAACTAAAAAGCAAACAGCATCTGATTTATTTGGAAAATCTGATATTCTTAAAGGTATGAAACCAGAACTTAAAGAACGTTGGGTGAATAGAATTGATGTTAATTCTGAAGTATCATTCGAAGATCAAATTAAAGATTTAGAGTCTGAATATTCAGAACTGGTTCAAGTGAGTGCTGATAGTAATGATTATGCTGGTCCCGCGGGCAGTGGTTCTGCTAATCAAAAGCCAGATGCGTCAATTGTTGATGAAATTGTAGGTAACTTAAATATTTAAAGACATGTCAACAACAGCAAATTTAGCTACAAAAGGTCCTAGTTACGATACAGGAAATGACTCTATCGTTATTGTAAAAGTGCTAGAGGCTATTCCAGGAGGAAAAACACTTGATGTTACTTCTTATACTCCTGATGTAATTCCTGCAGGTCACTTGATCATAAAAGAGACCGCTACAGGAGTTTTAAAGCCAATGCCAATTTCGGGTAGTGATTATGGTGCTTTGCCTGCATCACATACTTACGAAGGTGTTTTGATTTCAACAATATTAAAATCAAAACCATTTGCCGGAATTATGGTAAGAGGTACCGTGAACAAAAATGCATCATTCTATGTGATTGCATCAGTATTAACTGCAGTGAAAACAGCCTTACCGCTGATTCGTTTCACTCAAGACTAATTAGATTATGAAAGAATCATTATTCGTAAAATACACCTCATGGCTAAGTGCTATTATATTAGGTGTTGTAACTAAGATCAATGGAGGTAAAACAGAGTTAACCTACCTTCATAAATCGATGCTTACAGAGGAATTGTCAGTAGATCTAAAATGGTCAACTTTGACAGTGAACAGTACAATTGTAGCAGCAGACATTGTTGCAATGGATTCTCCTTTGCCGTTGAAAAAACGTGATGCAATTGGTACCGCAAATGGAGATATTACCAAGGTCGGTATGAAAAAGAAATTGACTGAAAAGCAACTCTCTGACATTGATACTTTGGTAAACAAAAAGGTAGAAAACAAGGTTATTGTAGAAAAAATATTCAATGATGCGATATCATGCACCATGGGTATCTATGAAAAAATGGAATATGTTTTCTTAAGTGCTTTATCTACTGGTATTGCTTTAATTGAAGATACTGAAAATGTTGGTACGGGAGTTCGTATTGATTATGGTTATTCAGATGCCAACAAATTTGGCGTAGTGAAAGCCTGGTCAGATGCAGCCGCTAAACCATTAGATGATATCCAAAGAGTAACTAAAGAAGCCAGATCAAAAGGTGTTTCGTTAAAGTTCATGATGATGGATCAAAATACTTTTGATAACATGGCCGCCAACGACCAAGTGCGTCAATATTTTGCGTTTTCTCAAAACTTTGTAGGCTCAAATGTTCCAGTTCCGGATTTAGAACAAGTAAATAGCATGTTACAAAAGCGTTACAAATTACAAATTGTAATTGTGGATAGAACTGTTATTACTGAGCGAGATGGTGTAAGAACGGTGCAAACTCCATGGGCTGTAAACAAAGTTGTTTTCTTGGAGACTCAAAAGGTAGGCAGATTAGTGTATGGTATTTTAGCTGAAGAAACGAGACAATCAAAAGCTGCTACTTATGCGAAAGCTGGGAAGTATATTCTTTTGAAAAAATGGTCAGAAGAAGAGCCGTTCTCAGAACACACATCTTCTCAAGCGCTGGCTATTCCCGTAATTGATGCAGTGGATAGTATTTACTTACTTGATTCTGAAGAAGCCGATGTATCTACCCAAACAGAAGGTGATGGTAACTTTTCATACAAAGGCACGAATTATACAAAAGCCTCAGTCGTAGCAGCGTATTTACTTGCTAAACCAACTTCAACAATTACAATTGCTACTACTGATGCGAATATTATGAATGGTGTAAATAAATTGTCAGAAGAGCAAGTATTAGTATTTGAAGGAAACATTGTAGCATCAGTATAATATGTATACTCAAGAATCTATAGATGTATTAACAAACCGTATTGGTTGGTCTGACTTATCATCAGGCCTTCCATTTGGTTTAACTACGGAAAACAAAACTGCAAATTCAGGAAAGAAATTCAATTGGTATCATTCTCTGGTATTAGTTGATAACATTTTTGCAGCTGTTCCAGAAACCAATATGTCTGAGGATGATTTCAACAATTATCTAAAAGAAATTCGTTCACAAGCTGTATTGACTTTACTTACATCTATTCTTGACACATATGTTGATTACGATCCTTTAGCTGATTACTCTAGTATTATTACCGAAAGATCAGCATTGTTTGATGATTGTATTGGTTATTCAGTTGCTATAAAAATGCTTGAATTATTCATTTCAACTACTCGATCAAATTCCGAAGAAAGAAGCGCTAAAATGAGTTACCAGACTTTGAAGGTTGAACTTGAGGGAGCAAAAAACGAGAACGGCCATTTTGTAGCTAAAGGAATCATTTTCAAATTGGAACAAAGCATTAAGAAAGCTCAGAAGGTAATCTTTCCTTATAAGGTTATAGTCAATAATGGTAATGCTTGGTAATATGAATTACACTATAGAAAATCCAAAAGGAATTGATATTGCAATTCAAAAAATCCAAACTCATTTGTTTAGAAAATTGTCTTGGACTGACATTGATGCCTATGGTAGAGTCTTTGAAAACCCATCAAAAGCTAAAGGCTTAACGCTTGAGGCTTATGTATCAAAAAATGAATATAAAGACGTATTCACAAATGATAGCAAGACAGTTACTTTCTTTTTTATTGAGGATAATAAGCATACTACAAACGAAGGAATTCAATTTAAGAATAAGATTAAAGTAGTGTTCATTATAAATCTCAAAAAGGCTTATCCAGACTTAGTTCATAGAGCAGATATGGAAGCTGAGATTGAAGCAGTAGAATTATTAAGAACTAGAGCAAATTTCTCCATGACGGAAATTGAAAAGGGAGTTGGAGAAGTACTTAAAGGATTCAATACTGATGGCATCAAGCTAAGTGATATGCATCCATATCACATTTTTTCAATCAATGGAGATCTAACATATCAAATAAGTTGTTTAACAAACTAATTAAAAAATCATGACACATTTAGAAATATGTGGTGGAGGTGAAACAAAGCCTAAAAATACAGGGTTCAAGGAACAATGTATTGAATCAAAATTACAAATTCCAGTCATTTCAAATGGCTTCGAATTTCCTTCAGTATCAGAATTTAAAACTGTATCAGCATGGAAAGAGGCAATCAAAGCTAAAAGCTTGGTTCCATTATTTGCAGTGTACGAACTTGCGGATGCTTCTACTGAGGACACTAAGTTCGAAAGTGGAAACTTCTCAAAAATTACAGCTAAAGGAGTTGAGAAAATCACCTTTGAGTGTTATTTGAGTGTTTGTGCTTATGCTGCTTTAAAATCATACGAGAACTCAGGTACTTACGGAGAATTGTTTGAATTCAATGAAGATGGAGATTATTCTGGTGTTTTTGCTTCTGATAATACCAAAGTAAAAGGTAGAAAAATAAAATCTATCACATTTACAAGAATCAGAGCGACAAAAGATAAAGTTCCTTACGTAAAAGGAGAAATCACTTTCGCTGATAAAAATGACGTGCTTAATCAGGTTATTGTAAAATCAGAATTAGAAGAAAGCGATTTGGAGGGTATTTTCGATGTTCATTTGGGGCAAGTTTCAGCTTCTGCTACTTCAATCAAATTCACAGCTTCTGCCGGTTGTTCTGGAGGTGGTTCAAAAGTAACCTCTTTGCTACTTGCTGACATTGTAGTTAGAAATGCAGCTGGAGTAGTTCAAACTGTTACATTGGTTCCAGCTGATGCTAATGGTGTATATGAAGCAGTTGGAACTGCATTCGCATCTGGTTATACACTATCATTAAAAGATGTTGTTCAACAAACGACTATCATGTATGAATCTCCAGAACCATTAGTCGTAGAAATCTAATGAATATCTACAAAGGAATAGAATTCGCAAAGGACTATAATAGGTCCTTTGCTGAATTTAAAGATGATTTCGGCTCGAATCACATCTTTAATAATTTTCCACCAAAAGAAAGAGAGCAAGAACTAAAGGCAGCCTACAAAATTGCAACTTCAAATGGCCACACTTCAAGAACAGTTAACGAAATCAAAGAAGATTCAGCCGGATAGGTTGAAAAATGATTTGTTCAAGTTTATCAAGAGTATTGAAAAAGAGTTCCTGGATAAAAACAAAGAACAAATTGAAAAAGACAGTAAAGATATTTTTGGTAAACCTATTGGGTTTTATTCTCCAGGAACTGAAGTTATGTCTGGTGGCAGAAAAAAAGCTGGGGATCCATTTACAGGTTTCGATACTGGTGATTGGTTCAAAGGTTTTTACATGCAGGAAGTTTCGGGTGTACTAAGATTTAGTTCTTCTGACCCTAAAAATTCTATAATTATAGGATCAGCAACAAATGAATGGGCAAAGGCGGGTTGGCTTTCTGATGAATTATTTGGACTATCCGATGAAAATCTAAAGGAAGTAATCGAAACTAGATTACTTCCTTTTTTTATTGAACACATACGTAACACGCTTGATATATGATTTACAATTCCCTCGATACAATACCTTATAAATTATTCATAAAAATTGCTGAAACAGGTGAATTCATTTTGTTAAGTGATGTTGAAACTGATATTGAAGCTATTTCGGATATATGGATCAAACTATACGATGAGCATTTGAGTAAAAATCAATCTTCCGAATCTAAAAAGGTATTAAAATTATCAAAAAGCATATCTGAGTTGATCGCTATGAATAAAGTTGTCCTGATCAGTTGTGGATGTTTGCGATTTGATTTCGATCAAGAATTGTATGATATGCTTATTGGTTATGGATATAAATTATCACTTACAGATTCTGAATCCTACTACTCTGACATTGATAGGATAGAACGCGAAGCAAATGCTTATGTCATCAAAGCCGAGCATTACCAAAAGATGTTGCCAGATCCAAAAGAAGATGAAAGTGTTGAGTATGATATTGATGATATTATGGCCAGTTATTCGATAATTACAGGGTTAGATTTTGATTACAATTTAATTAGTTATAACAAATTCCATGCTTTACAAAAGCAAGCACATTCTAAAGTAAAAGCAATGCAATCGCAAAATAATAAATCATAATCATGGCAAATAAAGGAGGAATAGTTACCAGAAAGGATATGTTTGCTGATGATGCAATGAAGTTTGGTGAGGACTACGCTAAACAGCTTAATGTTGCTATTGATGCAAATAAAGTGTTGGTAGATTCTGTAAAAGAATTGAATAAGCAGGTTCAAAATTTCAAAGGAGCAAATAATCAGAGAGATTATATCACAACTAAACAGGCTGAAGCATTAGCAACTCAGCAGGCTATTGATGCAATAAAAAAACAAGAGGTCGCTGAGATTTCAGCGAACAAAATTAAGCAAGCTGTTATTGTTACCAACAAATTAGCGTTAGACTTAGAATCAAAAAAAGCTGAAGTTGCAAAAAAAGTAAATTCTTTACTTATTGAAGAAGAGAAATTAAATCAACAAAAAGCTAAATCTCAAAAAGAAGAGTTGGCAGCTGAGCAACAACTTCAAAAAATAGAAATTGAAAAAGAAAGGCTAAAAAAAGAAGGATTAAATTCAAGTAAGGAAGCTATAAATCTTTTAATACAAGAGGAAAGGCTAACAAAAGAAAAGCTGTCAAATGCAAAAAGCGAAAATGCTTTATTAGCTGCCAAAGAACGTGAGATTGCATTAGCAAAAAAAGGAATAGTGGTTTGGAAAGAACAAACAGAAGCTGAAAATCAGTTAATAAGCCTAAAAAGGAAAAATGAACTAGCCACTGAAAGCACAAATAAGGCTGTTATTAAAGAACGTGTTTCCCTTGCTGAGACCACAAAAGAATTAAAGTATCAAGCTAGAGAGAGGCTTGGAATGGTGGGCGCTTATGAAAAATTGAATCGTGCCAGGCTTGAGTCTCAAAAACGTTTAGCTGAGTTATTATCTGCTGAAAACAAAAATACAGCTGCTATTATTCTTGCTCAAAAAGAGTATGACAAACTAGATACCAGAGTAAAGGTTGTTGACGATGCAATAAGAAATTATTCCAAAAACATTGGTAATTATCAAAGTGCTTTCACGGGATTAAATGGGACATTCAGAGATCTTATTGCAACATTTGGTCTTGTTACCGGACTTGAATTATTTGGGGTAGTTGTAAAAGATATTTTTTCAATTGTTTTAGATTTTGACCGTCAATTAATAGCTGTTGGTAAAACAACCAATATTGCTGGAGAGGATTTAAAACAATTCGGAAGAGAAGTTGTGGAGCTGGGCGATCGTTTAGATGGTGTAACAGTTGCCGGTTTAATTGCATCAGCTGAAGTGGCTGGTCAATTAGGCGTAACCGGTACGGAAAATATCTTGAAGTTTTCAACTGCTATTGAAAAGTTAAAATTAACATCAGACATTATTTCTGACGAAGAAGTGGCTCAATTTGCCAAGTTTATCGAAGTATCAACTGACAGTTTTGAAAATGCTGATCGATTAGCATCTGTAATTACTCAGTTAGGTAACTCTTTTGCGACAACTGAAAAGGAAGTGCTTTCGAATGCTACTGAGATTCAAAAAGGTGTAGCAGTTTATAACACATCAGCTCAAGGAGTTTTGGCCTTAGGAGCTGCGACTTCTTCTTTGGGATCTGAAGCAGAGGTTTCTGCTAGTTCCATTCAAAAGACTTTTGGAGTAATCAATAAATCTATTGCTACAGGTAAAAATTTAGAAGCAGTTTTAAAGCTTACCAATTTAACTCAAAAAGAATTGTCCAAACAATTCAACCAGGATGCAACAGGTGTATTTGTGAAGTTCATAAAAGGATTGAATACGGCTAAAAATGAGGGGCAAAATTTAGCAGTCGTGTTAGGTCAACTTGGACTGGATGAGGTTAGATCATTTAAAACTATTGGATCCTTAGCTGCCAATTATGATTTATTGGCTAACGCCATGGACCAAGCCAAAAAAGAATATGTTGAAAATGTGGCATTGAATAAAGAAGTTGCTGCTGCATCTGAAAGCCTTTCTTCTATTTTGGCAGATATCAATGATAGATGGGAAGCTTATGTTTTAAGTGCAAATGATGCAAATAATGGATCCATTACCCTAGCTAAAGGTTTGAAATTTGTCCGTGATAATTTTAAAGATATTATTGACTTTATCGTGAAGTTCGGAACAGTATTACTTACATATATAGGGGTAATGAAAACTGTGAATTTTGTCACAACCGCTTGGAGTGCCATTCAAACAGCAGCTACAGCTGGCCAAATTAGATTTGCATTAGCAACTGGTATTGGAACTAAATCAATTTTAGCTCAAGCTGCAGCGGCTAAAGAAGCCATGATTGCTCAAGAAGGTTTAAATATTGCAGTAAAATCAACTCCGTGGGGGTTAATACTTGCCTTTTTGTCCGCGGCCATAGTAGCCTATATGATCTTCAATGATGAAATGAGTGAAGCAGAGAAAAATATTCAAAGAATTGTTGATGCCAATAAAGAGTTGGAAAAATCTGAGAAGTCTTATGCAGATTCAAGAGACAAATCCAACTCAGATAGATTCAAAGCAATTGAGGACGAGATTAGGCTTAAAAAGGCTCAAGGAGGAAACTCTGATAAATTAGATAAGGAAGAAATTTCAAGAAAAAAGGAGGTCTTACAGGCTTCTATTGATGTTTATTCTAAATTAAAAAATTTAGAGTTTGAACGAACTCAAAATGATATTAATAGCTCTAGACAAAGAATTGCTCAGTTTCAAATTGAACAAAATGCCTTAGAAAAAAGCGGATATCGCGTAAATAAACAAGGGCGAACAACAGACGATTTTGACGAATTAATTAAAACTGAAAAAGACAAGTTGAACTTCAATAAGGCAAGTTTGACTCAAAACTCAAAACTAGCAACGGAAGAAAAAGCAAGGTTACAAAAACAGCTTGAAGATTTAGATAAAGATGCTGCTGTAAAAGATGCTCAATTTAAAGCCGAGGAAAGCAAAAAAGCCAAGGCTCAAAGATTAAAAATGCTTAAAGAAAGATATGAATCTGAAAAGAAAGCGCTCGAAGATCTTTTCAAGCTTCAACAATTTAGATTACAAGTATCAATTGATATGGATGATGAGATATTGAATAATGACAAAGCAACTTATGATAAAAGACTAGATGCTTTATCTGATTATACTCAATTAGCATCGGAGAAAATTAGAAACGCAGCTGCGTTCGAATTATCCCAATTAGGGAAATATAACGAAAACACTGGAAAGCTTATGCGTGAGCTTTCCGATTTGGAAATCAAAACCATTTTGGAAGGTGGTGAGAAGAAAAAGAAATTAACAGCTGGCCAGTTATTGATCCTTGAGAAATATCAAGATGATCAAAAGAAATTAACTCAAAAAGGTGTCAAGGATCGTCAGAAGATTATAGATAGTGAAGTTGAAGAAGTGAAAAAAAGAATGGATGCTGAGGTTCTGAATCAGGATACAAAATTAAATAAAGCTCTTGAAGCTGAAAACATACTTTACAATGCTTCATTAAATGCAAATAGTGATCTTGAAAAAGCTCAAGAAGAACATGAGAGAAGAATAGTTGAGATCAAAAGAGCGTATGCTAAAGAAGGTCTTAATATTCAGATTAAAGCAATTGAAGATTTGCTTAAAACTCAGGATAAACTTCCAGAAAATGAAAAGATTTCAGCAGAAAAGCGCGCTCAAATTGATAATGATCTTGCTAGGTTAAAAAAAGAGAATTCAGATATTGACGTTGAAAACAATGACACTTCAGGTAAGAAAAAGTTGTTTTTTGAAGAGGAAAATTTTAAAAAACTTGAAGAGAAGGCTTTAGAATTAAAAGATGTTTTGCAGGATTTAGGTAATGCTATTTTTGACTCTAGAATTCAGAATATCGAAGCTGAACAATCTGCTAATGATGCATATTTCGCTAAACAAATAGAGTTAGCTGGTAAAGATGAAAAGCAAAAAGACTTATTGCAGAAAGAGCGAGATAAAAAGAATGATGCTCTAGAAAAAAAGAAGCGTAAAGAACAGGAAAAACAGGCCATTTTTAATAAAGCATTAGCTATTACCGAGGCTGGTTATAATACTGCAAAAGCTGTTACAGCAGCTTTAACTGCGGGACCTGGAATTGGTTTAGCGCTTGCCGTAATTACAGCCGCTGTTGCTGCTGTTCAACTTGCTGCAATTGTGGCTACTCCAATTCCTAAATACAAAGATGGACGTAAAGGAGGTCCAAAAGAAATTGCCATGATTAATGATGGTGGAGTTCCTGAAGTTGTTGAATCAAAAGATGGTACCGCAAGAATGTATTCAGGCGTAAATAGAATTGTTCAGTTGTATGAAGGTGACACTGTACATAAATCTTTTGACGATTATAATAAGCTTCAAAGGGCAGCCATGATGTCTAGCCTTAATATGGAAGGTAGAAAGATGAGTGATTTCCAAGCATCTCAATATTTTGAAGCTTCTTATGGAAAAGAATTAGTGGAGGAGATGAAGTTGACAAGAAAAGCCATTCAGAATCAAAAACAACCAGTATTTAAGTCGCCTAAAATCGACATTCCTCATGCATATTGGAAATCAAAAAACACTAGCTGGAACTAATGGGAAATATCAATACACAATATAACGACCGTATTCAGTATATCCTAAAGAACAAAAATTTAGGAGAACTGATAACTATAGAGCCTATTGGCTGGAATGACGATGATAAAGAGTATGCAAGGCACGAACAATACCATGGTATTTTTGCGAAGTTCTCCAATTCATTAAGGTTCATCGAAGATGCTGCGGAATACATTCAGCTAGTTTATGACTTGGATGGAATAATGGCCGAAATAGAATTAATTCGTAATGAAAGACATCCACATACAGATGTTTGGACCTTAACATATTCCGGCTATTTAGATTTATCAACTTGGAACCGAAAAGATAGACAGGTTGCAGTTAAGTTTAATTCTGGCGGCTTGGAACAGGAATTGAAAGCTAGAGATTCTGAAAGCGTTGAGGTTGATCGTACAACAACCTCAAATGATACAGTAATACCAGGGTTGAATACTATTGAAGTTGAACTTGATGGTAGAAGAATCTTTCTACAGACAAAATTTGCAACAAAGGTGAATGAAAACTCTGTAAAATTATCTAATACTTCATCTGATGGTAATACTAGAGGTTGTACAATTTCTGTTCCATTAGGATTAGTAAATAAATCTCATGAAAATGCTCATGAACCTATTGCAGGATCATTAGTAGGGGATAATAATTGGGGCAAAATAGGAAATGGTACAACAAGCAATATGTTTTTTGCAATTTCGGATAAGCCTAGAGATTTAAAAATTAAATTAAGTCTTCAATTTAGAGTAAACATTTCCGTTTTCGATGATATAGACAAATTTAGATTCACAGTGAGGTTAGCAACTTATAAAGATGGGCCTGATTATGTTTTTAAGAAAAATAAATTCTTATTTGGTGATCCGACTTCTTCTTATTCTTCATTTTCCCTTTTGCAAGGGAAAACTTTTTCCGTGACTTTAAATGAAACAATCTCAATATTAGAAAATGAAAGTTTGGCTTTGATGTTTGATCAAAATGTAGATTTCAGAAATACATCATCACAACGACTTGAAATAACTGTTGATAGCGTTGTTTGTACACTAGATATTGAGGAAGATAGTTTTGAAAATAAATCAACAACAAAAGCAATTTTAGCACATGAATTAGCGGAACGATTAGTAACAATCGCAACAAATAAACAAGGCGCATTTTATTCAGATTATTTCGGGAGAAAGGATTTAGGATATCCAGTGGATGGAAAAGGGGCTTTTATTGGATTTACTCACGGATTTTGGGTTCGTAAATTTGATAAATTCCCTTTGCCACAAGAAGAAACTGCAACTCAGACTGCAGTAAGTAATTTATTCAAACCTCTAACTACTTCTATTCAAGATTTTCTTATTTCCAATACTGCAGCTTTAAATATTGGTTTAGGTATAGAGAAGTTTGGGAGATCAGAACGAGTTAGAATTGAGGAACTAAGCTATTTCTACAATAGGAATGTAACTATTAGGCTTCCAAATCAGGTTCAAAACGTAGATAGAAATACGTCAGTTGATAAGTATTACTCAGCGATTGAAATTGGTTATGAAAAGGGTGGAGATTATGAAGAAGCTTTTGGACTTGATGAGTTCAATGTGAAGTCAAATTTTTCAACATTTATAAGTAAATTCAAGAATATATATACCCAAATTTCAAAGTACAGAGCTGATAGCTATGGAATGGAATTCGCTAGGAGAAAGCCTAAATCTTTAAACGATACAGAAGACACCTCATATGATGAAGATATCTTTTTCTTAGATCTAAAAAGAGGTCCGTCAAGTGCATTTTTACAGCGTAAGTGGCAAGATGATTTTGAAAAAGCACCAACTGGTATTTTTAGTCCCGAAACGGCAACCAACTTAAGATTTTCACCAGTGAATTGCTTATTGCGCCATGGATGGTGGATATCTGCATCCGTAATAAAATATGCTACTGAGAAATTAAAATTTGGCTCATCAACCGCAAATAGGTTACTTAAAACCAAATTAATTGGAGGTAATGAATATGCAGAAAATGGAGATATCATTAATTCAGAATTACAAACGGCAAAATTTATCCCTGAGACGGTTGAGTTTGATCATATTTGTGATTTTGACATTATGCAGCAAGTAAATGGTACGAGTATAATTTTGGGTAAAAAAGTGTTGAATTTATACGGATTAGTAGAGTTCATAAACGAAGATAACGAAATTGAAAAAGGCTTTTTATTGAATTTAAAGCCAAACGGAAACGGAAAGTGGAAAGTATTAAAATTAAACAGATAAGTCATGGCGCTATTATATTCAAGAATCACATTACAGTTCAATAATTTCACTGCTTTAAATAGTGTTTTATCTTTTTATGAATCAAAACTGGGACTTACACTATCAGAGGTGTTTCGACTTAATAGATTAGGCCCTGGTCAAACCAAGGTTGGTGATGGAATTCCTGTTGAGGGCGCAAGTTGGGAAGCAAACAATTATGGAAATGCATTCCAATTAGACTACGGAACTGAATTATTTGATTTAAGTATTAACCTTGGGGATCCTTTGGTTGGTGATGGAACTGTTGTTATTATGGCCAAGTATGATGATGCTCAATTTTCTTTATTAGAAAATACAACAAGCGGATCTATCACGGCTTCTATTTACAATAGAGCGCCTGTTGTTGGGATTAAAATAACGGACTCAAGTATATCCGCTGCAACTGGAAATAAATGCCAGAATGTAAGGGTAAACATCACTACAGACTTATTAGCTGTGAAAATTATTAGTCCAATTTCAGTTAATCCAAATACAAACAATCCATTTTCGTTTGATTGGCTTAGAGGCGAAACAATTAATGTCATAGTTGAAGATTCAAATGGAAATCAAGCAAATAAAACATTGACATTGCCGGCTTTGTTAAATGCTTCTAATTTCACAATAAACGTCAATAATAGTCCAAACGGTGCTACAGTATTAGTTGAAAACACTGATAGTTCTGGCTTGAATTTAGAGTATTCGTTAGACAATGTTACATGGAAGTCATCAAATACCTTTTCGGGTCTTAGTGTAGGTAGTTTTGTTTTATATGTTCGCGATCAATTCGGCTGTTCTTTTAATAAACCATTTTCAGTAAATGAATTTGGAATTCAAGCTCCATATTTCTATATCTCAAAATCAAATTCAATCCGATATGCAAATCGAATTACCTGGGGAGATTCTGGAAATTATAAAACAGATGAAAACACTTTAAGTTGTGAGGTAGATGTCGATTTACCTTATAAAGAAGTACAGCAATTTCAAAGTGCTGATGTTGTAACAACACAGTTCAAATCAAATTACAGTAATATTGTTGCTAAAGTGATCAAGGAAGACCTTTCTGAAGTTGTTATTCCAGTAGAAAAGAAATCAACAAACATTGGCATTAAAGACAAAAGAGATGCGAGAAAGTACAGTATTGGAGATGGAAGAACAGGAATTTATTTTTTATCTGGGAATATTTACGATTACGATACTAATGCAGTAACCGGAACATATTCTTTGAATGGAAACTTGCCAGAATGGGCCATTGTTGGCAATTATATTGTTATTGCAAATACATGGTTTTTAATTGCAGAAGTTGTTTTTGATGAATCTAAGGATGCAGATGTTCTTATATTTTCTCAAAATTATACAGGACCTGAAATCAACGTAGTTTCGGGATCTATATTCAACAGGTTTAATTATGAAGTTTATGAATATTCTATTGATATGGTTGATTATATCGATCAAAAATTAAGAGTTAAACTTGTGAATTCAGATCCTAATTTTGAAACGATCACTTATTTAAGTGAGGAGATTTGGTGCAAAGTAAAACATGATGATGTTTTGGAAATTAAATATTACAATACTACCAATACAGATGTTTTCTATGCAACCGGAATTCAATTCAAAATTAGAATTCCTCTTACTATTCAAAAAGGAGTACCGGATGAAGAAAGCAATATCCATAAGACGGATACTGATGCGATTTTGCTTAATGCAGATATTTATGAAGGTGATCAATTTATTTTTGAACCTGTAACGAAAGAAATGTGGAGAAAGCTAATGATTGCCTTATCTCATGAAAAAGTTTGGTTAAATGGCATTGGCTATGTAAAAAATGGCAGCTTTAGTACTGAGGGGCCTTTGGAGAAATCAAATTTATACGTGTTAACAGCCAATATGCTTAAAGCGGGTAACGTCTATAATTCTCAAGGAAGTGGAAACATTGATTTTGATGGAAGTCAAGTTGAGGTACCTGGATTAATTTCAACTGGATCAGGATATTTAAGTTACTAATTATCAAAAAGCAAAAAGCCTCTAAAATTTAATTAGAGGCTTTTTTTATATGTTTTTTATTGATGTAATTATTTCTTCAAATTTTTGAATTGTTTGCCATCGACATGAACACTTCTATTATCGTGGTAGTGATGGTGATGTACGACTGTTGTTGAACGGTCTATATATCCAGATGAATTTCTATCAGGAAATAATACATTCCCAATGGCTTTACCAATTAGCCAGCAACCGCCAACTATTACGAAAAAAAGCATAACTATAGATCCCATAAAAGCAAAGTTATTAAAAATTAGAGTCTTAACTTATTGATTTTGTTATTTAGAATGATTCTAAATAAGATTATATTTTTTACATTTGTTGAATAAATTATTCACCATGAGTTTTCAATCATTTGTAACGGAAAGATTAGCCGCAATTACTGGGATGTTAAATGCGATCTCGACCAATGCAAAAAAAATTGATGAACTTCCTACGCAATCAAATTTAGATACTGCTTCAAAATTACATGTGTCTAGAGGGGGTATTTCGGAAAAAATTGAAATCAAACAAATTGTAGATTTCATAAAAGATGGCAGCTCAAATCAACTCATATCAATAGGTGACATTGGTTTAGCTGGAACCCTTATCACAATTCCAGCAAATGCAACTTGGAAGATCAATAATATTTTATATAGCAATATAGCTAGTATTCAAATTAACAGCTCTTATGCAGATATAGGACTTTCTCGAAAAGATATCTTAGTAGCCAATGATCTCAATTCAATCTATTTAGTAAAAGGAGATGAAACTGCCGGCATAACTATACGGCCAAATATCCCTACAAATACTGTACTGGTAACTGAAATGGATGTTACTGACAATTCAATTTTGATCATTCCTCCAGATCCAATTGACACAGGTCCTATACCTTATTTGAATTTAAGATTTGTTGCTAAAGGAGTAGGTAATATGGTCCTTGACCAAGAACAACCTGGAGACTTTTTCGCTGGCTGTAAAGATGCAACTACATATTGGGCACTTGCGCGGTGGAATGGTGGAGATAGAATGAATCGAACAAATTACAGCCCAATCATTGAAGTTGATTTTTAATTGAAAATTATAAATATAAAAATAACATGAAAAAAATAGTACTATTTCTATTGCTGATGGCGAATGTAGCCTTTAGCCAAGAAAACACCTCGACTGTTAAAGCGGGGAAGTATCAAATGAATATCCCTCCTTTGGGAGTTAAAAAAGATAGCGCGGTTGTTTGGGATGGCGCCTCTAAATTATTGAAGATCCTTCCAATATCGACTATTGCTCCAGTAACCAATCTTGATTTTTTGGCAACTCCAACAGGAGGAACAATCTTTTCTAGTACTGGAAATGATGCACTAGTACCATTGGCGACTACAACCAATGCTGGTTTACAATCTCCAGCTGATAAAGCTAAAATTAATGGATTGGATGCGTCACTGGCCAATAAAGTAGATAAAGTAGCCGGCAAAGGATTGTCTACAGAGGATTATACCACCGTAGAGAAAAACAAGCTTGCAGGTATAGCGAACAATGCTACGGCTAATCAAACTGATGCATATTTACTAGACAGACAAAATCATACAAACCAACAACCTATTAATACGGTTATAGGCTTACAAGCGGCTATTGATGCGAAATTAAATCTTTCGTTGGTCGGAGCAAACAACGGCGTTACTCCTTTAGATGCTGGTGGTAAGGTTTCTTTCCAATACTTGCCATCTTCACTTATGATTTATAAGAAGATGTGGGATGTTTCGACCAATACTCCAGTACTGTCAGATGCAACAGGAGTAGTTGGCTGGGTGTATAAGGTAAGCGTTGGAGGAACTATCAATTTAGGATCTGGAAACCTAACTTTTTTAGTTGGAGATTACGTAATTCACAATGGAACTAACTGGGAGAGATCTCCTGGTACTGACGCAGTGGTTTCTGTAAATGGTCAGCAAGGAGTTGTTACGCTTAATACTTCACATATTCCTGATTCTGCTAACAAAAGATATCAGACTGATGCTCAACAAGCAAATAACGATGCTACTTCCAGTATTCAAAATCAATTGAATTCAAAAGAGCCATCATTCTCTAAAAACACAGCATTTAACAAAAATTTTGGCACATCGGTAGGAACAGTCGCACAAGGGGATGATTCACGAATAAATAACGGACAAACGGCTTTTACTTGGGGTAATCATTCGGGATTGTATGCGCCAATAATAGGTAGTACTAATTATATTCAAAATCAAAATTCTGCTGCTCAAACGGCTAATATTTGGGTTAATGGAGACGTCAAGAGCAACGGAAAACTTACTTGGGGCTCGGGCTCGTACGCAGCAGGAGACGGACAGATATTTAATACACCTACAGCAGGAACGCAGTTAATTGGAAAGACAGGATCTATTTATGATTTTCAATTAGTAAACGGGTCGGGATTAGGTGTTTTTGGAGTACCTACGGGTACAAGAGGAATCACCGTTGACGGGGCAGTTACTGCGCCAACTTTCAATGGAAATGCTACTACAGCCACTAAATGGATAACACCTCGAAATTTTACTATTGGTAACGCTACAAAGTCAGTTGATGGATCATCTAATATAGGTTGGTCACATGCTGAAATTGATATGCCAACTAGGGCAGGAATAGGGGCAAGTGGAACGTGGGGAATTAGTATAACCGGAAATGCTAATGCTGCAAATTTTGCCAACTTATGGAATGGATTAAGCTATAATAATTCATCGCCTACAACATCACCGTTGTATTTCATGGGGAGTGTGGATGGTGGTACTTATGGGTACACACCATTAGCTAATGCTAAGGCGTCTTTAAATATAAGCGATGGCTCTACATTATCTAATTCAATAAATGGTAACGCAAATAGCGCAACAAATTGGGGCGGTAGACCAGCAGACTTAAATACAATAAATAATACTATCACTTATTTCTTAGTTAGAAACCCCGATGCCACCACTAGACTAGCTGATGTTGGAGGTGCACAAGCAACTTTAGGATTAAACAATAACTCAACTCTATCCAATAGTATTAATGGAAGCGCAAGTAATCTTAGTGGTTCAATTAATGGTGGAGGGGGTGCTGCGGATGCAAACTCAATAAGGATAAATGACACAAGATATTATGCTACTGCTGCAAATACTCCCGAAGCTTATTTTCAAGCAATAACATTGGGTAACGGAACAGATAGTAGTCAGTTTGGAATAGGTTCGAGTGGTACATTTTATAAGAGATGGGGTCAATCTCCTTGGAAAGCTGTTTGGGATACTGCTAATTTTAACCCTAATAACTATTTACCAGTTGGAGGAAATGCAGTAAGTGCAACCACTGCATCTATTTGGGGAGCAAGAACCGCCAATTTAGCTGCTGATGCTACCTCTATACATAAGCCAGTAGTAGTTGAGTCAAGTGGTGTAGTGACAATGGCTACTAATGCATCTTTTAACGCTTGGTTAGGTTTAGGAGCAAATGCTTTTACTTCCACGGCTTATTTAGCCTTATCTGGTGGAATCGTTAGTGGAAAAACCCAAATAGTAAAATCAAGTACAATTCCGTCTTTAGGTGTTGACGGTGGTGGATTTAATCTATTAGATGATTTCGGTAAATACGGATTATTTACAGGGATATTGAATAGCGGAAATATATTTTTTCAATCGCAAAGAAATGATGGGCTCACCAATGCTTATAATTTACTATTTCAACCTAGCGGTGGTAATGTGATATTGGGTGGTACGTCTGACAACGGAAATAAATTCCAAGTAACAGGAAACGCCTCTTTCTCAGGAACAGTAATAGCAGGCGGATTTTTCAATGCAACATCTGATATCCGGCTTAAAAACGTAATCGCAAGAAACGGGGACTTGATTTATTTCAATTGGAAAGATAAACGTGACACTCTTACTCATATAGGATATAGTGCGCAGGAAGTGCAGGAAACGCACCCCGACCAAGTTAATACAGACGATAAAGGTATGTTGTCAGTCAGTTATACAGAAATACTTGTTGAAAAAGTTCGTCGCTTAGAACAAGTCCTAGAGTACCAAGAAAAAAGAATCAAACAATTAGAAAACCGTAAATAATGAAAAAATATATTTTATTCCTTTTATGGTCGGTTTTTGTCTTTGGACAAGCAGGAAATCAAATGGTTTCTTATACTCAAGCTTCGTCGCTTGGGTTTCCGTTAAACAGTGGACAGTCACACGTTACTAGTCCTCAGTGCATGACCAAATCCGATGCTCTAGCTAAATACAACTTATCAACTACTCTCATGAGTGGCTTTTCAAATAACCAACTAGTTCCAAGAGAAAACTGGGCAAGCGGAGTAACCAGTTATTCCTATCAATTATCATCTAACGTTTACCCATCTCCAGCACAAGCGTGTTTTAGCAATAATCCTAGAACCGTTTACTCTTCTTCTAGCTCTATAACGGATGGGATGGTGGTATGGGCTGATGCAACTTTGACAACTCCGATAGTGCAGAGGAATGATTGGTATAAAATAGGTAGTAATCAGAGTTGCAAAATTCTCAGTGGCGTAGTAAATGGTTTGACTACTTGTGCTGAAAGTAAAACATTACAACTGGTATTGGTAGGACCAGCTCCACAACCAAGCGCCTGCGATGTGGATTTTTCAGCAGCATTAACAAAGTACACAATGGACGGGCTAGTAATAGATGGACACATATATAACGACGCTGCATGTACTTCTGAATACGGGGGAGAATCAATAGAGCAAGCAACTTTTAAGGTAAAAGAAAACGGTGTATTTAAGAAAGTGGTCTTTAAAACACATAATAACATAATTGGAACTATAGAAAATTGCCCTCCTCCACCGGATCCTACACCTTTATACCTAATAGAATGCTACAAGGGGTCTACAGAAGCAGGCATATGCTTCTCAAGTGTTAGGGAAAATGTTTACTCAGATCACCCTAATATGGGCTTAGCAACTAAATTTTACAAATATAGCGACGCTAGTGCTCCATCAGATGCAGGATGGTATAAAATGCAGTCAAGTGGTTACTATGTATATTGGAACGGCACAAGTTTAAGTGCTTATAGTAATTGCGATTTTTAAAAACAATAATCAAATAATAAATAAACATGAATATAATTTTATCTCAAATCGTTTACCCACATCCAATTTTAGTTTTTGGATTAATGTCTATGATCTTTTTAGATCTTCTTTCTGGAATTAGAAAAGCCAAAAATAATGGTGAAGCAACGACCTCTAGAGGACTTCGAAATACCATTGATAAAGCAACTACCTACTGCACCTTTATTTTTTCTGTTTTGGTGATCGTCAACATCACAAGTTTTGCCGATACTGATGGGGATTTTCTAGGAGTGTTTAAATACTCGCTTAATGGTTTACTGATCGGAACCAGCTACATCGAATTGAAATCGATCGTTGAAAATCTAATTGAAATCAATACAAAAGAGGGAGAGCCTTCTGATTTCTGTATCTATTTCCTAACACCGCTACACAACCTACTGATTTTAAAACTAGCAAAAAGATACAAAGATGAAGCCTAAAGCATACGTAAATAAATACCTATCACACGCTAAAAAGTCACAAGACAAAACTGGGATATCAGCAGTGGCCACTTTAGCGCAAGGAGCATTGGAAAGTGCTTGGGGAGATGTTGCACCAGGTAATATGATTTTTGGTGTTAAAGATACTGATGGGGTTAATGGCAATGAGCAATTAATTACGACAACTGAATATACTCGAAGTGCCAAAAACCCGATGCCTTTTCCTGTTTCGTCAACTCCTGTAGTTCGAAATGGTGTGAAAATGTTTAAGCACCGAGGTAAGGATTACTTTAGAAAGTACAATACACCTGAAGAAAGCTTTACTGATCATTCGATGTTTTTCTTCAAAAACAAACGATACGCTAAAGCCCTTTTGGTGAAATCAGATCCTTATAAGTTCATCGATGAAATTGCTGCAGCTGGATATGCTACTGATCCGGATTATGCCAAAAACTTGAAAGCAGTAGCAAAAATGATTGACAAACTAATTAAAGCCTAAAAGATGATTAACTGGAATAACATTAAAATTATTGTGATCGCAATTGCTATTGTGATCGGAGTTTGGCTTTTCAAGAACTGGCAATACCAGTCTTTAGAAAATAAAAGGAATACTGAAAATATTCGTCAAAGTCAAACTATAGATAGCTTGAAAAAAGCAGTGTATAATTACAATGCTGAACAGATTACAGGTCATATCAATAGTAATCCCGACTTGAAAAAAGTTATCAAAGATTTAAAGATCAAGGAAAATCGAATTCAGGATATCACTGTAAATGATTTTAAGTATTCGAACAAAGAAAAAAAAGAAACCAAGATTCCGATTCCTGATTATGTTTTAAGTGGGGATAATTTAAACTTTGTTGTTTCTCCAGGGAAAAATGGATATACAGTTTCGAATGCTGGTCCTTATATCAAATATACGATTGTTCCATTTACTGATTCTACAGAATGCCTCACGATAAAAGGGAACTTGAAATTTGAATTGGATACTGTAACTGTCGAAATCAATGATCGGGAATTTAAAAATAAGACAACGGTCATAGGTTACTGGGAAAGGCGACAATGGAAATTTTTAGGTATTAAAACAAGGTTTCTTGGTAAGGTGCAATCGACTGTAAAAGTAGTTGATCAGTGCGGGGAAAGTCGAATAGTGACAATTGAAAAGAAGGAATAGCGGAACCCGAAAAGCTAATGAGTAGGGAAATATTAAAAAATAAAATTATGTCTGTAAGAGCAAAATTCGTGTGTAATGGGATTCAAGATCATCCTGAATATGAAAATAAAACAGTTTCGTTTGTTCCTGTTATTGATGGAAGTGAAGAAAATAAATCATTTTCGAAATATACACCAGCTGGAAACGTATCATTAAGTATTAGCTATGAAACTGAAGCTGTTAATTTTTTTGAAAATGGAAAAGAGTATTATCTAGATTTTAGTGCGGCGGAATAGTTTTATATTTGGTTTTGGTTAGTTGGAAAGCGGTTCAGAAATGGATCGCTTTTTTTTAGACTAAATATTTCGTTGAAAACATCGAGATAAGTGTAAAATTTTATAATTGTTTAAGTTATTTAGTCATTTCTCAAAACTTAAGTCAATTTATTTTATATAATAAATATAAAAATAATTATTTAACCATGAGTGTATCATTTACATGTCTGTTATTATTTCTCTTAATACTTAGAGAGCTTAGGCTCTTGGTCAAGGAACTGAAAAAAAGATAGAAACTAAAAAAAGGCCTTCATTGAAAGGTCTTTTTTCTTTTGTAGTGGAGATTATGACTATGCGCTTATCTATCACTAAATCCTTTACAAATATACAAGGCTATTTAATGTGAATTATATTATTTATGTTTGTGGAAATTTTCAAATACAAAAATGAAGCAATTTAATTTTATCTCTGGTCTTGTTGGATTTATTTCTTCCTTATTAAGTATTTTTAATGTTTTTTTAGCGTTACCATCAGTGTTTAAAGATATAGATGCTAGCTATTTGGTTAATATTACGAATAAAAATTTTGCTCTTAAACTTGGCTTTATATTGATACTTCAATTTGGCATTGCCTATATTTTATCAAGTTTAATAGCGACGTCTCGTCGCAAAGGAGGTTTTTCAACTGCGTATTCAATGGCGTTGCTCCTTACCTTAATATCGTCATGGTTAACTTTTTTTAATATATCCGAAATTTTATACAATACAAAAATAGAGACAATCGCTCAGCATGTTGGAATGTTGTTTTTTTTAATATTAACTTTCCTTGTTCAAGCGTTTTTGATTCTTTCGTCTGAGTGGAGGATTTATGAATTCGAAACACTTATTTATAATAAGGACTCTTATGAGGTATGGAAAGAAAATAAATTATACTCGTTTGAGGGTAAGTTTATTGTTATTGGACTTTTATTATTTTTCGAATTAACACTCTTTGTGGTATATTGGATAAATTAGTTTTTGATACTTTGGTGTGTTTATTTTAAAAATCGGGTGACTTTTCCATGATCTGATTTCGATTAACCTCTTTTACTACCTTCGCATATCTTAGAGTCATCATTTTGGAGGTGTGGCCATAAAGTTCACGAAGTGCATCCAGTTCGACTCCAGCTAGGATTTTTTTATTAGCTCCAAGATGTTTTAGTGAATACATATTTACGTTAATTTTTAATCCGTCGATAACTAATTTTCTCCATAATTTGGAAGCACAATCTCTATTTAATCTACGCGGACCAGGAACGAAGTCTAATTCTTTTTTTAACCCTCGATTAGAATGTTCGCGTTTAGATCCGAATACAAAAAACTCCTGATTATGCTGTGATAAATTCATTTCTTCAAAATACGCTTTCAAAAATGGATTTAACGGAACGATTCGCTCGATATCGGTTTTAGTAATGTTTGGAGGTAGTATGATCTGTGATTTTTTTAAATCGATCATTTTAAGTTGAATGTGGAGCAGCTCTTCAGGTCTTATACCGGTGTGAAAAATTGAAATTATATAGACGTAGAAGCTAGGGAACTCAGCAAGGATTTTTTCTTTTATCAATTTGACTTCTTCGTCTGTTGCTGGTGTGAATGCTGTTATTTCTCCAACCTTTAAAGATTTGATGCCGTGTGCTGGATTATTTTCAATGATATCCCATTGCATTAGCTCAGACAAGATTGCTTTTAAATAGCCTAAATTTTTGTTGAATGATTTATTGGACCATTTACGTTGCTGCTTGGTCTTTTCAATGATCAACTTTATATGGATTCTTTTAGTTTCTTCTATGAGCAGGTTGTTCATATTAGTAGCTTTTAAAGCTTCTTTTATGAATTTGACAGTGCTCTTATATCCACAAAGAGTTTTCTCGCCTAGATGCGGTGTTTTCTTTTCAATGGAAAAATCTAAGGCTTCACTAAATAGAAGATTGCTGTACGTATTTACAACATCTGGAATGTTTGGATTCCAACCTTCTTTTAGTTTTTGATGTAAAGCGTCTCTGATCGAATCTGCTTCGACTAGTCGTTTCTTATAATTATTGATGTAGTTGATTCCGAATTTGTATCGGAAAAGTACCTTGTTGTATCTAAAATAGACAAACCAGGCTTTCGAAAGATCATCGTATTTGACAACCTTTGGAATTGTGTAAATTGATTTCATTTTAATTTGTTTAAAATTAAAATGCTTGCGGGGACATTAAATCAATTGTTTAAAATTCTGTTCTCTTTTTGTTCACTTTTTTTTGGTTTCTCATTGTGAACCCCTGTGTTTACAGGGGTTCTTAGTGGAGTCGCCGGGAATCGAACCCGGGTCCAAACAAGCAACTAAAGAGCTTTCTACACGTTTATTTCCTGATTGGATTTTCGTTGTTGAGCTAGGTCAGGAACAACCACTCAACACTTATCTTCTTAATTTCGATATCCACCCGAAGCTCATGGAAATCTAGGTCTATTTTTACGGTTCCCCTGTACTGACCGCCACAAACCAAGGCTTTCAAGGAGAATCCAGCTTCCCTATCTGATAGGGACGTGGCTAATCTTACTATAATTCGGATTATGCAGCTAAAGCGTAGTTATTTTCGCCGTGTAAAAGTGTAAGATCTTATATTTACGAGCAAGGTCTCAATGCTCGACGTGCTTACTTTCCAATTCGACTTGCTGTCAAAACCAGTCGACCCCAAAAATGAGTTTGCAAATTTATACTATTTGAAGTTAGTTTTGTACTAAAATTATCAGAAAAATAACTTTATTCATCATCATGAAATTTAAAAGGATAATCTCCGAAAATTGGAGCTAATTTTCGAACTGCATAAGTACTTCTTGTCATTCTGTTCGATAAAGCTATAATGGTAACATTTTCTTTAATTAACGGTATGTAAGATGACGTGTTACCATGCCACCAGCCATTATGAAAATAATAGTTCTGTCCAGTTTCCCAATTAATCATTCGTATACCTAGACCGTAATTTTTTTCACCTTTACGCTCATTACTATAACCGGTATAGACTTGTTTTAATAAAGCAGGTTTTAAAAAATTAGCTGAACTTCGTGCTCTATCAAATTTTAATAAATCGCGAGGAGTAGAATAGATGTTTTTATCGCCGTATACACAATCCAAGTAATCAAAACCAATTTCGACATTGTTTCCTTTATAGGAAGGAACAATTTTGTCTTTGTCTTTTTTATTGTCAAACACAAATGTATTTGTCATATGTAAGGGTTTGAAAATCATTTGATTCATCGCTTCCTTGTAGCTTAGACCTGTGATTTTCTCAATAATTAAGGCTAACATTGCGTAATTGGTATTGCAATAACTAAAACGTTTGCCTGGTGTTGATTCTAAACCAATGTCTTTGGTGGCTAAAATATTCAGAATATCTTTATTGGTTAGTTGATCATGTCTATCCCAAATTGATTTGTCTCTGTCTGTAAAGTAAGCGTAATTGCGCATTCCACTGCGATGATTTAATAACATTCTAACAGTACATTCTTCGTAAGGGAATGTTTTTAAAATCGAATTTACTTTTTGATCTAAATTTACTTTGCCCGCATTGACTAGTTTTAAAACTGCTGTTGCTGTCAAAACTTTACTTACCGATGCGATATGTAGCGGTGTATCTTTGGTAATTTGAGTATCTTTATTTTTGTTGGCATAGCCATTGTACCTTTCGAAAATAATTTGACCATTTCTAGCCACTAAAAAACTTCCATTCATGCTATTGTTGGGCCAGTTTTTCGTGTAAAAATGATTTATTCTTCCAGTTACAGTATTTAAGTAGGCCTGTGTCAGTTTTTTTTCTGCACCTAAAGGCTTCATTTTTGGTAAGGTATCTTCTTTTGCCGAAGTATTGTCAGAGTTCGTATTTTTATCTTTTCCACACGAGCCTAAAACTAAAATTAGGAAAAGTATTTGTGGTATCTTTGTTCTTTTAAGGAAATTCATTTGCATCATTCTTGAAAAACAAATATATCGAATTCAATAGTTATGTTTTGCGGTTTTTAAAGAGTTTAAAAGCTTGTTTTAACATATTTTTAACTATTTTTTTATTTAGATAATTGTTAGCCAGCTCTTAACGGTTTTTACCAATTCTAAATAGTAATTTAACAACAAAACTTTAACGATATTTGTTATATTTGAAACAAATTACATGCAAAAAGTTATATTTATAAATGCTTTAAACCTAGTAAAATGAAATTTGGAATTATAAAAGAAAGAAAAAGCCCACCAGATCGTAGAGTTGTTTTTGCTCCAAATGAATTAGCAAAACTAAAACAGCTATATCACGATGCCATAGTTGAAGTAGAGAGTTCAGATATTCGAATTTTTTCGGACTTACAATATAAGAGTATGGGGATTACCGTAACGGATGATGTTTCGAATTGTGATGTTTTATTCGGGGTAAAAGAAGTTCCTGTTGAAAATTTAATTGCCAATAAAGCATATTTCTTTTTTTCGCATACCATAAAAAAACAACCTTATAATAGAAAATTGTTGCAAGCAATTTTAGAAAAAAACATTGACTTGTATGACCATGAGACCATCGTTGATGCGCACAATCGTCGTTTAATCGGTTTTGGTAAGTATGCTGGTATGGTTGGTGTTTACAATGGTATACGCGCTTTTGGAATAAAGTTCGAATTGTTTAAATTGCCTAAGGCTGAAACTCTAGCGGGTAAGGATGCTTTAATTATGCATTTAAAACGTATTACAATGCCGGCTTTGAAATTCGTTATTACAGGGACTGGAAAAGTAGGCATGGGGGCTAAAGAAATTTTAGATGCGATAAAGATAAAAGAAATCACTGTTGAGAATTACTTGAGTAAAAATTATGCGCAAGCTGTTTATGTTCAGTTAGATGTTTTACAATATAATAAACGAATTGATGGTGAGCTTGTCGATTTTGTTGATTTTGTGGAACATCCAGAAGCTTATGAGTCCGATTTTGAAAAATTTACAAAAGTTACCGATATCTATTTTGCTGGACATTTTTATGCCAGTGGTGCGCCGGCTATTTTGACTCGTGAAATGTTGCAATCTAAAGATTGTAAAATAAAGGTGGTAGCCGATATTTCCTGTGATGTCAATGGACCAATTGCTTGTACGCTGCGTTCTTCCACCATTGCAGAACCTTTGTATGGCTATTTTCCTGTTGAAAATAAAGAGGTTGATGTTTTTCATCCTGCTGCAATTGTAGTGATGGCGGTGGATAATTTGCCTTGTGAAATTCCTAAAGATGCCAGTGAAGGTTTCGGCGAGCAATTTATGGAGCACGTTATTCCAGCATTTTTTAATGAAGATAAAGACGGAATTCTAGAACGCGCCAAAATAACTGAAAACGGAAAATTAACGCCGAGATTTAGTTATTTACAGGATTATGTAGACGGAAAATAGTTTTTAGAATAAAATTAGAAAACCCTTTGTATGAGTTTATGACTTTTACAAAGGGTTTTTTTTATGTTTGCTGTTCTTTGAGGTTAAACTACAAGTAGATAGTTCTTATTGATCAGTAATCAATAGGAAGCCTTAATAGGGTATAGTCTGTTTTTAAGATTAAACCATTTCCTCTGGTTTTACCCAATCATCAAAGTCTTCAGAAGTTACATATCCCAATCGGACCGCTTCTTCTTTAAGTGTCGTTCCATTTTTGTGAGCTGTCTGTGCAATTTCAGCTGCTTTATAGTAGCCAATTTTTGTATTTAAGGCAGTAACGAGCATTAGGGAATTATCTACTAATTCTTGGATGCGTTGGTAATTGGGTGTTATGCCTTGTGCGCAATGTTCATCAAATGAAATACAGGCGTCTCCTAGCAAACGAGCCGATTGAAGGAAATTGGCTGCCATGACGGGTTTAAAAACGTTGAGTTCATAATGACCTTGCATGCCCCCAACGGCAATAGCCATGTCGTTTCCGATTACTTGTGCACAGACCATGGTTAAAGCCTCGCATTGTGTAGGGTTTACTTTTCCAGGCATGATCGAAGATCCAGGTTCATTTTCGGGTATGTGAATTTCTCCGATTCCAGAACGTGGGCCAGAAGCCAGCATTCGAATATCGTTGGCAATTTTATTTAAAGAAACGGCTAATTGTTTTAATGCGCCGTGGGTTTCTACTATGGCATCATGGGCTGCTAGTGCCTCGAATTTATTTTCCGCTGTAACAAAGGGAAGATGGGTAAAGGCAGCAATATATTTGGCTACTTTTTTGTCATATCCTTTTGGAGTGTTGAGTCCTGTTCCTACAGCAGTACCACCTAGGGCTATTTCAGATAAGTGAGCTAAAGTGTTTTTAAGTGCTTTTATTCCATAAGTCAATTGAGCGGCATAGCCTGAAATTTCTTGTCCTAATGTCAGTGGTGTGGCATCCATGAGATGGGTACGACCAATTTTTACCACATTTTGAAATGCGGTAGCTTTTTCCTGTAGTGTATTGCGCAGTTTTTCAACTCCAGGGAGGGTGGTTTCGATGATCATTTTGTAGGCAGCAATATGCATAGCTGTTGGAAAAGTGTCGTTTGAAGATTGCGATTTATTGACATCATCGTTGGCTTTGATAAACTGATCTCCTTGGCCAATGGAAAATCCTTGTAGAACTTGTGCACGATTAGCTACAACTTCATTAATGTTCATATTGCTTTGTGTGCCGGAACCTGTTTGCCAAATCACTAAAGGGAACTGATCGTTTAATTTTCCTGCTAGAATTTCATCGCAAACAGCCGCTATGAGGTCTCTCTTTTCGATTGGTAAAACCCCTAAATCATGATTGGCATAGGCAGCAGCTTTTTTGAGATAAGCAAAACCTTCAATGATTTCATGGGGCATGGATGCTGAAGGGCCAATTTTAAAATTATTACGAGAACGTTCGGTTTGGGCACCCCAGTATTTGTCGGCTGGGACTTGTACTTCGCCCATAGTGTCTTTTTCTATTCGGTATTTCATTGCTTTGAGTTAAGTGTTATTGCTTATTATGCTGTCACGAATGGCTCTAGAAATGGATTCTTAGCTGTTTTTTAAGTAGAAATTTTCGTTTTCACAGTTTAAGAAACCTTTACTTTGAAAGTAAAAGAGGACTTATTTTACTCTTTACTAATTTGTTGTTGTTTGAACTAGGTTAACCGTCTTTAAAGGGAAATCACTGTTGTAAATGGGTATGTTGTTCTGTTTAAGTTGTTTTAGTAATTGGTAGATTCCTTTAGGTGTAAATTGACTTATTTAAAATCAGTTTAAATATACGGATAATTGTGATTTTATAAAAATTGATTTGGTTTTTATTGCTAAGGAAAAATATAAAACATACATTTGTCCTTACATTCAAAAATTCCGGAAAACATGTTTGAATTTTCACAGTACTTAGGTTTTTTACTTTTCTTGACCATACTAACTATGGGGTTTTGGTTGATGTTTTTCTTAGTTGGTTTCGTATCTTATTGGGTTACGGGAGCTAGCTGGGAAATGTTCAAAGAGAAAAGAGCAAAAAGAAAACAAGAAGAACAATCAATTTAATTTTAAATTGACTTCATAAAAAAAGGACCCGTTTTTACGAGTCCTTTTTTTTATGCTGTATGGTGATTATCCTGGAAATTCACCACCGCCATCACCTTCATTTTTAGGTGCTGCATTTTTATCTTTTTCATTTTTAGGTTTGTTGAAACGGTAGGTAAACGATAAGTTGAATTGACGTCTACGGAACTGCATTTCACCATATGAGGTTTGACTCTCCAATGTTTTGTCATTCTGAAGGTAGGTATAGGACTTCATGATTCTTGAGTTTAAGATGTCACTAATATTGAATGCTATAGTCGCTTTGTCTTTTAAGACATCTTTACTGAAAGCCGTGTTCATACCAAACTGCCCTAAGTTTTTACCTTGCGCTGTTTTTTGTTCACCATTATACACACCACTTAATTGCCAGTCGATTTTGTAAGGTAAAGTCAATTTAGAATTGATTCTAGCAAACCAGGTAGTGGCTTGGTTGTTCAGGTTTTGGACAACAAGATCTCCGTTAGTATCTGTGTAGCTGTTTTCTCCTGTTGTTTTTACGTTGTAAATATTGAAATTACTGTTGATTCTCCATTTTTTAGATGGTGTATAATTCAAGGTGAATTCAAAACCAAATTTTTGCTCTTTTCCTAAATTTATAGGTCGGCTTAAAATAACGGGAATTCCGTCTACAAATTGACCATTAGGAGTTCGTACAAAACTGAAAACGTCTTTAGTGTCTTCATAATAAGCTGAAGTGTTAAACGTTAATTTGTCCCAACGCTTAAGATAACCAACGTCAAATTTATCAGTTAAAGACGGATCTAAATCTGGATTTCCTTGAAAAATATTGATGTTACTAGAGTAATTGGTTGCTGGGTTCATGAAACGTCCTCTAGGTCTTGATAAACGCTTGCTATAACTAGCGGTGAAGTTACTCTGATCGGACACTTCATAACTAATAAAAGCACTAGGGAATAAGTTGTTGTACTTTTTAGTATTAAAATCATTCGTGTCTAATAAATTTACTTGTATATTGGTATCTTCCCAACGCAGTCCAAATAAGTATGAAAATTTGTTTACTTTAAATCCGTATTGTGTGTAAATGGCATTTATGTTTTCTTTGTACTCTAAAGTATTGGATAAATTGCTGTCTATGGCTCCTTGATTATCTGTAACGGAATACACATTGTTTAAATCGCCAAAATTCCCTTTGTATCCTGCTTCAAACTGACTTCCTTCACCTAATGGCAAAACGTAATCGGCTTGTAATTGTACTTGTTTTTGAACTTGGTTGTTTAACGTATTATTAAAATCGTTTGTGCTTGTGATGAGACTATTGCTGTCATCATCATTTTTAGAAACCGATAAATCAGCTGTAAGTTTATGGCCTTTATCGTTGAAGTTTTTGATTAAATTAGAAGTGTATTCTATATTTTGACTACCGGTGTCTCCATTGTTTAATCGGTATGTAGCTCCTGTAAAAGCATGAGCAGCATCATAATTGTTATAATTAATTAAATCTCGGCTGTCTCCTGAGTTTTTTTGATAATTGATGGCATTAGTCCAATAGGTATTTGGAGCGATGGTCCATTCAATACCAGCTCGTGCGTTAAATCCGTCCGAAGTTCTTTTGGTATCACGCTGTTCATCTAAATAACGTTTTGGTGTACCGTCAGTATTGAAATACTCAGTATTGGTTTTGCCGCTACCTTCATTTGTTCTGTGATTGTAACCTGCCGTTGTGAAGTAGTTTAGTTTTTGCGTTTTGTAATTTAAGTTTCCACTTAAACCGTAGGTTTCAGGGATACCAGTGGAAGCGATAAAGGTTCCATTGAATCCTTGATTTTTTCCTTTTTTAAGAATAATATTGATTAGTCCCGAACCTCCTTCAGCATCATAACGTGCTGATGGATTAGTAATGACTTCCACTTTGTCAATGGCATCTGCTGGAAGTTGACGTAAAGCTTCGGCGACATTTATAGCATTTGATGGTCTGCCATCAATTAAAATTCGAATATTATCGCTTCCTCTAAGACTTACATTTCCTTCAGTGTCAACGGAAACTGATGGGACATTATCCAAAACATCACTTACGGTTCCACCTTTTACCATCATATCTTGACCAACATTGTATACTTTTTTATCCAATTTGATTTCAACGGTTGATTTTTCAGCACGAATGACCACTTCGTTTAATTGTGCTGCGTCTTCCGTTAGATTGATAATTCCCAGGTTAGTATCGTTCTGAAGGTTTTTTTGTTTTATTTCAGCAGGTTTGAATGAGATAAATTCAATTTTTATATCATAAATACCTGGAGCAACACTAACTTCAAATTCGCCTTTAGGATTGGTAATTCCCCCTGCAATGACTTTAGTGTCGTTGGGAGCCATGATGGAAATAGTGGCATATTCTAAAGGTTGTTTACTGATCTTCTCGAAAACTTTTCCCGTAACTTTTACTTTGGTTTTAGGTAGGATTGCCTGTTGCGCATAGTTGTAATAACTTGCGAAAAAGAAGACAAGTAATACAGCAAATTTAATTTGTTTCATTATTCTTTTGATTTCAGTTGCTCTTTAGACGGCAAATGTAGCCTTTGGTTTAAAGAAAGAAATCATAAAAAAATGTTAATTCAACACTTTGTAATCAGTCTAAAAAAGAGGCAACAAGATCTAAGTCTCTTCCGATAATGGCTTTTCCGTCTTTTATGACAATGGGGCGTTCTATTAAGATGGGATTGTCTGCCATTGCTTGAATGATTTGATCATCAGTTAAAATGTTGTCTTTGTATTGTTCGATCCAAATTTTTTCTTTAACTCGAATTAAATCAAGTGGTTGTATGTTTAGTTTTTGAACCAAATCTTTTAACTCATCAAAAGTTGGTGTTTCGGTTAAATACGGTATGATTTCATAATCTTGATTTAATTGATCGATGAAGGCCAAACAGTTTCTTGATTTTCCGCAGCGAGGATTATGGTAAATTTGGATCATATATTTTTTTAAGGTGTTAGGAAGAGAGTTGAAATAAAAAATAGGTATTTTAGCAATGCCAAAAATAAGAT
This sequence comes from Flavobacterium sp. OHVDL-2026-0007, assembly GCF_059882335.1. Classification (NCBI taxonomy): domain Bacteria; kingdom Pseudomonadati; phylum Bacteroidota; class Flavobacteriia; order Flavobacteriales; family Flavobacteriaceae; genus Flavobacterium; species Flavobacterium sp. OHVDL-2026-0007. The sequence continues at coordinate 2,095,919 of NZ_CM187612.1, read as the reverse complement.
TTACTTATTAAATCTGGGTCTTTTGAAATCAGAATTTGGTGTCAATGAAAAAAGTTTTGTGCGATACCTTCTATTTTTGGATCGTGCTATTTCTAACTTTAAATTTTAATATATGTTTTTAGAACAAGGGATTAAGCCGGATAATAAATTTTGGAAATATCTTTTAGGATCGGTTTTTATCATAACAGCATCATTTGTTGGTCAAATTCCTTTTTCAGTGGCTGTGCTTTATAAAAAAATGATTGATGAAGCCACTTTTCCTGTTGATACGGAATCAGCAATGAAAATGTTCGAGCCTAATATTACCTTGGTTTTAGTCATGATTTCTTTTGCGTTTGCTTTAGCAGGTATTTATTTTGTGGTGAAATATTTGCACCATCAAAGTTTTCTTTCGATAAGTACTGCGCGCAGAAAAATGGATTGGAGTAGAGCTTTGTTTTCTTTTTCTTTATGGGCTATTTTTTCAGTGCTCAGTTTTTTGTTTGTTTATTTAAAGACTCCTGAGAATTTTGTTTGGAATTTTAAATTAGTACCCTTTTTAATTTTAGTTGTTTTAGGGGCTGTATTAATTCCTATACAAACCAGTACTGAAGAATATGTTTTTAGGGGGTATTTGATGCAAGGATTTGCTAATTTGGCTCAAAATAGATGGTTTCCATTATTGATGACTTCATTGATCTTTGGTTCTATGCATGTTTTGAATCCAGAAGTGTCTAAAATGGGTTACGTCGTTATGGTGTATTATATCGGAACAGGTTTCTTTTTAGGAATTATTACCCTTATGGATGAGGGAATTGAATTGGCTTTGGGATTTCATGCGGCTAATAATTTCATTGGTGCTTTATTGGTTACTTCAGATTGGTCTGTTTTTCAGACACATTCTATGTTTAAAGATTTGTCAGATCCTTCAGCTGGCTTAGATGTTGTTTTGCCAGTGGTAGTGGTTTATCCTATTCTGCTTTTTATTTTTAGCAAGAAATACAATTGGAGTGATTGGAAGGGAAAATTGACAGGAAAAATAAAGGTTTCAGATTCATTAAATTAAATACGATTATGTCAAAATTAACACATAAAAATGTTCACAATTATTTCAAATTAAATGGTCATCATTTTAACGGAAAAGAATTGTGTCGTGTCGGGTATAGTTATATCAAAGAGGGGGATCATAATGAGAAGGCAATTGGTGAATTCTTATTGGATTGGTTTGATGATAAAGATTTTATAGAAATGACTACTTCTGGAACAACAGGTCTTCCTAAAGTGGTTCGTCTGCAAAAGCAAGCGATGATTCATTCGGCTTTGGCTACGGGAGATTTTTTTGAGTTAAGGCCTGGAGATAAGGCGCTGCATTGTTTGCCTACGCAGTTTATAGCCGGAAAAATGATGCTTGTTCGTAGTTTAATTCTTGGTTTAGAACTCGATATAGTGGCGCCAAGTTTGAATCCCTTAGAGCGCAATACCCAAGTATATGATTTTGTAGCGATGGTGCCTTTACAAGTTCAGCAGGCTATAGATCAATTGAAAAATGTTCAGAAGTTAATAGTCGGTGGCGCTAAAATGGACAGCGTGCTAATAGAAAAGCTTTTGCCTTTAAAGACTGAAATTTATGAGACTTATGGTATGACGGAAACCATTACGCATATAGCTGCTAAAAGAATTGGAGAGACTGCTTTTACGGTATTGCCAAACGTAAAAATAGCCAAAGATGATCGAGGTTGTTTGACTATTTCTGTGCCGACAATTTCGGATGAGCCTATAGTGACCAATGATTTGGTTGAATTAAAAAATAAAGAGCAATTTGTTTTTTTAGGACGAATTGATAATGTAATCAACAGTGGTGGTGTAAAACTAATTCCGGAGCTAATTGAAGCAAAGTTGGCTGATAAAATTACGAATCGCTTTTTTGTAATTGGCGTTCCCGATACTGTATTAGGTGAAAAATTAATTTTAGTTATTGAAGGAGAACAGCTTGATTTTGCTGCTAACTTTTTTGATGGCTTAGGCAAGTATGAAAAACCAAAAGAAATTGTTTTTGTTCCTAAATTCAAAGAAAATGAAAATGGAAAGTTGTTGCGTAAGCCAAGTCTACAATCTTAGAAGTGAGGCGACTTAGTAGAAACAAAAAATCCCAAATTCCACTGAATATCAGTTGGAATTTGGGATTGTATACTTTTGGAGTTTACTTATGCTTTACGTTCTAGTAAGGCCATGTAAAAACCGTCAAAACCTGATTCCGAAGCTAAAATTTTACGATCTTTTAGGAAAGTAAATTGTTGTCCGATTTCAGTTTTTAAGAATTTTTCTATTTGCTCTTGGTTTTCTGAAGGTAATATAGAACAAGTTGCGTAAACTAATTTACCACCTGGTTTTACAATTTTAGAATAACTTTCTAAAACTTCTGCCTGTACCTTACGGATGTTATCTATAAATTCAGGTTGTAATTTCCATTTAGCGTCAGGGTTTCTTTTTAAAACTCCTAAACCACTACAAGGAGCATCAATTAAAACACGGTCTGCTTTTTCGTGTAATTTTTTGATCACTTTTGTAGTGTCGATAATACGGTATTCAATATTAAAAGCACCATTTCGCTTTGCTCTTAACTTTAATTGCTTCAATTTGCTTTCGTATAAATCCATGGCAATTAATTGTCCTTTGTTTTCCATCAAAGAAGCAATGTGCAATGTTTTTCCTCCGGCTCCTGCGCAAGTATCCACTACACGCATTCCTGGTTTAACATCAAGGAAACCGGCTACCAATTGAGAGTTTGCATCCTGTACTTCAAAAAGGCCTTGTTTAAAAGCATCTGTTAAAAATACATTTGCTCTTTCTTTTAAAACTAGAGCTTCAGGTTGATCTTTTAAATATTCTGTTTCAATATTTAAATCCATCAAAGTATTTCTCAGATTCTCTTTGGTTCCTTTAAGTGTATTGGTTCTTAGGATCACCTTTGCCGGTTGGTTTTGAGCAGCAATTTCTTTTGCCCAAACCTTTTCACCTAATTCTTTTACGCCTATCTCATCCATCCAGTCAGGGATAGATTCCTTTAAGGCTCTAACTTTTGAAAGCTCATCAAAACGACCTTTTATTTTTCGCTCAGGAGTTCCTTCTAATTGTCTCCAATCTGGAATTGGATATCCTCTTAATACAGCCCAAACAGAAAACATTCTCCATAGATTATCTCTATCAAAAGGTTCTTTTACTTCGGCAATTTCTGCATATAGTCGTTTCCAACGAACAACTTCGTATATCGTTTCAGCAACAAACTTCCTGTCAGAACTTCCCCAACGTTTGTCTTTTTTTAAGGCTCTAGCTACCACTTTGTCTGCATATTCTCCTTCATTGAAGATCGCGTTTAATGAATCTATGGTAGTATAAACTAAATTTCTGTGTAATCTCATTTTAATTATTTGAGTTGCAAAGGTACTATTAATTGATTGAAAGTTAAATTTTTAATTTTGATTGTTATTTTAACTTTCTTTTGAATGAAAAAAAAACACTCTTATAACGATTAAAAGAGTGTTTTTTTTAGGGTATTGTATAAATGTTTTATTTGATAATTCGAGTCAATCCAATGTTTTCCGGAGCGTGAAGCACCATTGGGAATTTTTCGATTTTTACTGAACTACTGTCTAAACCAAATGCTCTTTCTTCAGATAAACTTAATTTCTTGATAAAGAAATAAGAGTTCATAATGATGTTTTCGTGCCATCTTAGATCGTTGTCATTGGATAAGAATTTCTCAGACAGTACAAATTTAAAGTCACCAATAATATTGTTTTTATTTAGTGATTCATAACGGCTAGTAATGTCTACTTCTCCACGTTTTACCATGTCACGAATAACTTCTCTGAACATTAGATTGATTTTGGTAGGCTCTCTAAATCCTAAGTTGAAATCAATTCTGTAAATATCGTCTTTGGCAATTTCGGTTACCTTGTATTGTGTTTTATAAGGTTCTGTAAGTATGTTTACGTGAACAAACCAATAGATATCAGCTCTTTTTGGACGTTTTTGTAAAATAGAATAAATTACTTTTTCTTCTAGTTCATCTACGCGGTTGGCATTGGTCATATAAACCAAATGCGTAGCATATTTGGGTATAGATAAATCTTCGCTCAACTCCATTAACACTTTTTTGTAATCGTCAATTTTGATGACTTTTGTGTAGTTTTTGTTGATTCTCTTGGCTAAATACCAGATCGTCATGATGGAAATTAAAGCGATTGCAATGATTAGGGTAACGTAACCACCTTCGGCAAATTTGGTAATATTGGCAAAAAGGAAACTAAATTCAATTAATAAATAGATGGTGATAAGCGGTACCATAAAGTACAGTTTAACCCTTTTCATTATTAAGTAATAATTCAGTAGAATCGTAGTCATGATCATACATAGGATAATGGCAAGCCCGTAAGCATGTTCCATGTTTCCTGATTTTTCAAAGTGTAAAACGATACCCACACAACCAAAAAATAACAACCAGTTGATCGATGGGATGTACAGTTGTCCTTTTACCTCAGTAGGATATTTTATTTTTACTTTAGGCCAGAAGTTCAATCGCATGGCTTCGTTGATCAAAGTAAAAGATCCGCTAATAAGTGCTTGAGAAGCAATAACGGCAGCTAAAGTGGCTACAACGATTCCAAATGGAAGGAACCAATGTGGCATGATAAGATAAAACGGGTTTCCGTTTTCGCCTCCTAATTGCTGTAGCGTACTTCCTTCGTGGTGAATTAAATAGGCAGCTTGTCCAAAATAGTTTAAAACCAAGGCTGTTTTTACAAAAATCCAGCTGATTCGGATGTTTTTTCTACCGCAGTGTCCCATGTCTGAATACAGTGCTTCTGCTCCAGTGGTACATAAAAAGACAAAACCTAAGACAAAGAAACCATCAGGATGAATGGATAATAAATGATAGGCGTAGTATGGATTTATGGCTTTAATAACCTCTGGATGGTCTATAATTTGAATGACTCCAAGGGTTCCTAACATGGTAAACCAAATCAACATCATTGGGGCGAAAAATTTCCCAACTAGTTTGGTTCCAAATTGTTGTATGGTAAAGAGAATGAATAGAATTCCGATGACAATATAGACTATGGTCTGTGTTTTCATTTCAGGATAAAAAGCCCTGATTCCTTCTACAGCTGAGGAAATTGAAATGGGAGGGGTGATGATTCCATCAGCAAGTAGGGCACTTCCTCCAATAATGGCTGGTACAATGAGCCACTGAATCTTTGTTTTTTTGACCAGGGCGTATAAAGCAAAAATACCTCCCTCACCGTGGTTATCAGCACTTAGCGTGATTAAAACGTATTTGATAGTGGTCTGTAATGTCAAGGTCCAAAATACACATGAAATTCCGCCTAAAACAATATCGGCATTAATGGCGTACTCGCCAAGTATGGCTTTCATTACATACAATGGAGAAGTTCCGATATCTCCGTAAATAATCCCTAATGTGATCAATAAACCTCCTATAGACAACTTACTGTGTAAGTTTTTGTGCGCTGCGCTCATGTATAATTTTATAAAAGACGGTTGCAAATTTACTGTTTTAAAACAAACTAGCGCCAATTATAGTTAAAAAGATAAAAAAAAGCACAACGGTTAAATTGTGCTTTTGCTTTTTATTTGATTTTAGGGTTGGTGCCTTAGATTCTTCTGCCGGCTCCTCTTGAGTTATCGTGGTTTTCTCTACCGCCTTGATTGCTTCTTGCTTCTTGACTTGCTCTTTGTGGTTCAGCACGTTGAGTAGTTTGTGGTCTAGCAGTATTGGCGTTGTTTTGAGGGTAATTTCTTTGTGCTTCTGCTCTTTGAGGAGTGTACCCTCTACTGTTGTTACCATTATTTCCTGAATTCCCTCTAGAAATAGTTGCATTGTTTGAGTTGTAATCTCTTCTAGACTCTGTTCTTTGCGTGTTCTCAGGTCTTACAGGAGTACTTACCGGAGCTGAATTTCCTCTTTGATTATTCGAATTATAGTCTCTTCTTGAAGTTGTTCTTTGCGTGTTTTCAATTCTTACAGGGTTGTTTACTGAAGCTGAATTGTCTCTGTTTGTATTCGAGGTACGGTTCGTGTTGTAACTTCTGTCAGCGCTGGTTCTGTTTTCAGCATAATTTCTATTTGGAGTTCTATTGTCCGTGGTAGAGGTTCTTGCTGAATTATATCTATTGTTATTGTTTGTATTGTAGGTGTTTTGACTTCTATTAGAGGCTGTATTATAATCTCTGCTAGAGGCTCTGTTGTACTCTCTACTAGTTGTTCTTCTTTGATCTAAATCATATCTATTGCTGACATTAGCATGTCTTTGAGCGAAACTATAGTTCGGACGTCTTGTTTCATAACCATAACTACGTCTTGATTGATATAAAATAGGAGCTCTGTGACTACTTCTGTAATTTACATAATTGTAACGATTGTTCAGATTGATGGAGATATTGATATTGCTTCTGTATCTGTATATTGGGTAAGGTCTCCAAGCATTGTAATAGGTTGGGTAATAATTCCATGTCCAGCTAGAGTAGTATGGTCTGTAATTGTTTACCCAGAATGAACCATAAATTACAGGAATTACATTGTAAACAGGTTCGTAAATATAGTTGTCTCCATATAGGTAGGTGTTTCCTACTACTTGTACACTAACTTTATTGTATCGGTCTCTTTCTACGTCAATTGTGGCAATGTCTTGGTATACGTCTTGGTCTAAGACTGCTTGAATGATAACAAGGTGCGTTCTGTCTTCTACGGACTCTATGACACGTAGATAATCCACTTGCTCATCATTATTAAGGTCTAGATTAGAGATTTGATACTTGGGGTCGTTTAGACGTCTTTCAAAATCCTGAAGATTGGCTGATTCTCCAAAAATGGAAGCAACAGCTCTTAGGTCTAAATTATCACTTATGTCTGAATTTTTTGCGTAAACAGTAGTTTGGCTTTGCGCTGGAACTGCGTTTAAACCTATGGTTAGTAATGCGATTAAAAGTAGTTTAGTTTTCATGGCAAATCATATTAAGATTAATATATTGAGTTATCCAATTACTGTGCCAGAAAAGAAATCGAAAGGTATTTGATATGTTAGAAATAATTGTATTTTAGCATTCAATAAATTTTAATTTGTATGAAAAAACTGTTTTTGTTTTGTGGGGCTTTTATTTTGTTGGTGTCTTTTAAACCCTTGAATTATGGGGCTGGATTGGCAATTCACAATGGGTTTACAGCCATACAAATAGATACTTTATTTCAAGATAAAATTAGTATTCGTGCCATTGCAATTGATAAAAATAAAATTTGGTATGGAGGGGATAATTCGCGTTTTGGTTATTACGATTTAGATAAAAAAGAAAAATTTGAAGAGCATATTTATAGAGACACTTTAAAATTAGAATTTAGAAGTATCGCGCAAACCAATAAAAATATTTATCTGTTAAGTGTTGAGAATCCAGCTTTGCTTTATCAGGTTTCCAAAAAGACGAAAAAAGTAAAATTAGTTTATAAAGAAGTGAACGAAAAAGTGTTTTACGACAGTATGCAGTTTTGGAACGATAAAGAAGGGATTGCTGTAGGAGATCCAACCGAAGATACTTTTTCGATTATTGTTACCCGCGATGGTGGTGAGACCTGGACGAAAACATTGTCGGAAAAATTACCTACAAATGCTAAAGGAGAAGCGGCTTTTGCGGCTAGTAATTCCAATATCGTAATTAAGGGAAGGCATACTTGGCTGGTTTCTGGAGGAAAAAAAGCAAGAGTGTTTTATTCTGGGGATAAAGCAAAAACGTGGAAAGTAGTCGATACGCCTATAGTACAAGGTAAGGAGATGACCGGAATTTTTACAGCTGATTTTTACAACTCCAAACACGGGTTTGTGGCTGGGGGTGATTATGAGCTTCCTGAGCAAAATTCAGCCAATAAGGCTTTTACCAAAGATGGCGGTAAAACTTGGGAGTTAGTGGGAGAAAATCAAGGCTTTGGCTACGCATCTTGCGTGCAGTATGTTCCAGGTAGTGGAGCAAAAGAATTGGTATGTGTGGGGGCTACAGGTGTGCATTATTCGAAAGACGGCGGTGCTTCTTGGGTGCAGTTGTCTAAAGATGTTCAGTTGTTTACTATTCGTTTTTTGAATAAAAATACCGCTATTGCAGCGGGTTATAATAAAATAGTTAGGATTCGATTTAGGTAAAATAATAAGACCCTAAATAATAAAGTAAGTATTATTATATAGGGTCCTATCGCTGTTGTATGGTGAAATCTAAAGATTATTCTTTGTTGGCTTTGTCTCGGTATTGTTTTAACAATTTGCGATTGAAAGCGTCTTCTGATTTTTTAAGCTTTAATATTTTTTTAGCTGAAAGTACTTTTTTTAAGTTGGTCATGTATTTTTCACGTAAAAGAAATGATTCTTTATCGGTGCTTTCCATTTGGGACAAAAGTGTTGCGGCTTCTTTTTCTGACATCGAGTTAATGTTGTCGTTGTCGAGCTTGCGCATATAGGTTCTCATTTTTGAATGCCTTAATTCAAATTGTCTATCATCATAGGCATTGTAAATGGGCCAGAATTTTTCGGCTTCGGTTGACGTGAGTTCAAGTTCTGTTGTTAAAAAGGAAACTTTATAGGCTTTGATTTTTTCACGCTTTTCATCTGTTTTACCATTTTGTGCATAAAATGAAAAACTAGCTAAAAGCATGAGTAGCGGTAGTATGTTTTTGATTTTCATCTTTTTTAGAGTTTGTTTATTCTGAAATTAAATTTTCAATATTTGGGTTTGAGGATAAAATATCCTCAAGAGTTTCATCTTCAAGAGCCACATTTTTACTAAGCGTTTGAATATCTTTAGTGTCTAATTCTCGAATCAAATCATATTGGTTTAAATTCGATTGGTAACTTAAATAGGACTCTAAAGTAGCCTCGTCGAGGTCTTTTGATGTCGCATTGTAATTGTTTACGATTGGAATCATCAAGGAGACAACAACAACAGCCGCAGCTAGTAAAGAAAGAACCTTTTTACGTTTGTAAATTGGGATTGTTTTTACTGCTGTAGTATCGATCTCTTGTAAAACTTTTATGGAAAAAGTATCAAAATAATGATCCGGAGTTTTAAATCCAGATTTTATTTTCGGTTCGTTTTCTAGTTTAAATGTTTTCATAATGTCTATAAGATACGTTTTGTTACAAAAGGTTTAATTTGAGGTAACATATAGTTCAATTTTTTTTACAGCATGATGATATGAAGCTTTTAAAGCGCCCACTGAGGTGCCTAAAATTTCTGCAATTTCTTCGTATTTTAATTCTTCGAAGTATTTCATTTTAAAAACCAATTGCTGTTTCTGGGGTAGGTTTGCTATAGCTCTTTGAAGTTTGATCTGAATTTCATCTCCATCGAAATAAACATCGGCTTTTAGGTTGTCGATAGTTTTAATTTGCAAGGCCTCAGAGGTTAGTCCGTTTAACTTGGCTTTTTGATTTAGAAAGGTTAAAGCTTCATTGGTGGCAATGCGATACATCCAGGAAAAAAGCTTGCTTTCTCCTTTAAAATTTTTTAAATATTGAAAAACTTTTACAAAAGTATTTTGTAGAACATCGTCGGTATCGTCATGATTTAAAACGATATTTCGAATATGAGCGTACAATGGCCTTTGGTAATCTGACAAGAGTTTTTGAAACGCAATATTTTGCGTTTTAGGATTTAATAGTTGTTGTATAAATTCCTTCTCCTGAGTCAAATTTCACGGTTTATCTTATTAGAATGAATATAAAGCAAAAGGTTTAATCAGGGGTACGATTTTAGAATTCTGATTGTTCTTCTTCCGGAGTTGTTGCAGGGCTGTCTACTGCTCTACGTACCTTCGGCTCTGCAGTAGGAACGTAAACAGGCGTTTTTACTACTGGAACTACTTTTGGTTTTGTTGGGAAATAAATTTCGGTTATTAGTTTTGACGGACTTTTGACGTCAAATTTACTAAGGGTTAAAATTTCTAAATGTGACCAACTTAAATCGGGAACAATTTTTTCATTGTTGATAAAGGCAGTGGTTTTAGCAATGGCTTCTTTTGTATGGCTGTAGTCTCCTTTTAAGGTTGTTTTTACGGCTTCAAAACCAGCTAGTTTTCCGGATAGAATTCCGTTTGCAGAGCCACTTGTAAATTCCCTAGTAATTGGTAAGCAGATAGATACTTTAGCCAGACCGGTTGTAGTGTCGTAAGTGTGGTAAATAATAAAGGGTTTTCCAGTGGTTTCTAAACCATTGGTTTTACTGAATGCTATAAGTTTAGGGATAACAATTCGAGCGTTTTTATTCACTTTTTCAATCTCGCTTGTAAAGGTTTCGTTAATGTAAAAAGTCTCGATTTTTTTCACAAGTCCATTGACTTGAATGGCATAGGTTTTTGTTTCGTAATCTAAATTTTTATCAATATTGGCAAGGCTCTTTTCGTAGATAGTACCAATGATTTTATCTGAACCACCGTTTAAAGCGGTATATACTTTGAATAAAAAGCTCATCGTTCCCTTTGCTTTCCAGGTAATTTTGGTTTTACCAGCTAGGGTATCTTTAAATGTCCAGTTTACCTCTGCCTGATTTCCATCAAAATTCATTTTTTGATGGATGCTTTCACCTTCTTTTGTTTGAAGTGTTGAAGCGTTTCCTTTTCCTTCTGCACCTTCCCATGAGTATGAAGCGCCTTTACCGATGGTTTTGTTCGGAAAGGTCATACTGATGCTAGGATCTTCTACAGACCAAGATTCAAAATCTTCGTAATTTCTAAAATCATTTACATAATTGTATACCGTAGCTCTCGGAGAGTTGATGACTTTACTTCTTTCTACAGAAAAGACACCTTTTTGAGTAGCGATAAAAACGGCAAGGGCAACTAAGCTTAATAATAATAATAGGAATAAGTATTTTAAAATCTTCATTGGTTATAGGTTGTTTGGTGTTGTAAAGTTATAAATTTCTAACTAGTAACGAGTCTTACAAATGATTAAATAAATAAAAAGGAGAACCGTTGAGTAGTTTTTCAACTAAAATTTATGCTAAACTAAAACGATTTGGAGGTGTTTTATAGAAAATAGAGCAAAAGGCGGATCGTTTTTTTTAATGCTAAAAATAATGTACTTCAGTTATCTTTTGAAAAAGAACTTGATGACAAATAAAAGCGCAATAAAAAGTAAAAATACGATGAGTACTTTGTAGTTTCCTTTATAAAAAATTTTGTGCAATGCAAGATCTTTACGGTAAGCAAAAAAGATTATGATTACAAATGCGATAAAAAAACACAGAGCGAATATTAATTGTCCTTGACTAAACATAGTTTAAAATATTTTTGGCAAATTTAGATAATTGTATACGAATAGTTGCTAATTTGCGATATCATTTCAGCTAATAAAATCATAAAATCACCTAGATTGAAGGTTATGGAGTTGGGTGAAGAATGATGGCTTTAAGGATCACTAATAAACTAATAGAATTTAGATATGAAAAAACAACTTGATGCAGTGACGGAATTTCATACTGCTTTTAAAATTGGACATAGCCAAAGTCCAGTTGCTGATTTAGGAGATAGCAAAAAAATGCTTCGTTATAATTTGATGAAAGAAGAAAATGAGGAGTATCTTGAAGCGGTGAAAAATAATGATTTGGTTGAAATTGCCGATGCATTAGGGGATATGATGTATATTTTGTGTGGAACTATTATTGAACATGGTTTGCAGGATAAAATAGAGGCTGTTTTTGATGAGATTCAGCGTAGTAATATGAGTAAGCTGGGTGAAGATGGTCAACCGATTTACCGTGAAGACGGTAAGGTAATGAAAGGGCCAAATTATTTCAAGCCTGATTTTTCTAAATTGCTCTAAAAATAGAGAACCCGACAAATTTTAATTAGTCGGGTTCTTTTTAGTTTTATGTTTTGTTCTGCTTATTGTACTTTAACTGTCCAACCAAAAGTATCTTCAGAAAGTTTGTTTTGAAGATTGGTAAGTTTGTCTTTTAAAAGAGAAGCATAAGAGTTTTCAACAGGAGTCATTTCATAATATACATCTTGATAAGAGAAACCTTTGATTACGCTAATAACTGCTGCTGTTCCAGCACCAAAAATTTCTTTCAAAGATCCGTTTTTAGCAGCTTCTACTAATTCAGCAACTATAACAGGTCGAACCTCTACTTGAAGTCCTTCTTTTTCTGCCATTGCAAGTAAACTCTTTCTAGTGATACCATCTAAAATTCTTTCGCTAGTTGGAGCTGTCAATAAAGTATCGTTTATTCTAAAGAATACGTTCATTGTTCCCGCTTCTTCTAGTTTTGTATGCGTGGCATCATCTGTCCATATTACTTGCTGAAAACCATCTTTGTTAGCTAAGTTGGTAGGATAGAATTGTGCTGCGTAGTTTCCGGCTGCTTTTGCAGCTCCAATTCCACCATTGGCAGCTCTACTATAATGTTCAGCTATGATTACTTTTACTTCACCAGCATAGTAAGATTGTGCAGGAGAAAGCAAAATCATGAATTTGTATTCATCAGATGGATTGGCTACAACACCAGCGCCAGTAGCAATCATGAACGGTCTAATGTACATGCTGCTTCCGTTTCCTTTTTTGATCCATTCTTGATCTAATTTTAATAGTTCATTCAGTCCGTCCATGAAGATAGCTTCTGGAACTTCTGGCATCGCCATACGAACTGCTGATTTGTTAAAACGTTTGACGTTTTCATCAGGTCTAAACAACCAAACATCATTATTGTCATCTTTATAGGCTTTCATTCCTTCAAAGATGGCTTGTCCGTAATGGAAGACTTTTGACGAAGGGTCCATTAGAATCGGAGCATAGGGTTTAATGACTGGAGTTTGCCATTGCCCATCTTTAAAATCGCATTCGAATAAATGGTCTGTAAAAACAGCACCAAAGCTTAAGTTTTCAAAGTCTACTTCGTTTATTTTTGTCGAAGCTGCTTTTGTGATTTCAATTTTGCTTGTTTGAGTTGTACTCATAATAATGTAAGTTTTTATGTAATGCTCATTTCGATAGAAAAGTCTAAAGCCATGATTTGGTGTAAAATAGATTTTATTGAATGCAAAATTAAGTAAAAATATACAATTTGCTTACTAAAACTGCATTAATTACGGTCTTTAACTGAGATTTATTTATCTTATAATAAACAGAAAAATTTCAGGTGGTTTTATATGGATTTTATGAAAAAAGTGACCATTTTTAAGGCTTTACGCATTTGTTTTGAGTAAATTTGACTCGGAAAATGGTAAAAAGGCCAATAATACTGTATGGTAAATATCGAAAAAAGTGAAAAGAGAAATAATTAAAACCCTAGATGGCTCAACCACAATTCATTTGCAAGAGTGGGATGAGTGTTATCATTCGAAACATGGAGCGATTCAAGAAGCAAAACATGTGTTTATTAAAAATGGACTTTCCTTATTTGAGAACAATCCTGTAAGTATTCTTGAAATTGGATTTGGAACAGGTTTGAATGCTTTTATTACATTTTTAGAAGCGACTCAGAAACAGCAAAATATTAATTATGTGGGGGTGGAGGCTTATCCTGTAGAGGCCACTGAAGTGCTAGCGATGAATTATGTGTCTGAATTAAAGGCAACTGAACATGAGGAAGTGTTTGTAAAGATGCATAAGAGCCCATGGGACCAGAAAGAGCAAATTAGTACTGATTTTTCATTAACCAAAAGAAAACAATTTTTTGACGAAATAGACGATGTTGAAGTTTTTGATTTGATTTACTTTGATGCTTTCGGATATCGCGTGCAGCCAGAGCTTTGGAGTACGGAAATATTTCAGAAAATGTACAATAGTTTAAAACCAAATGGCGTTTTAGTTACATATGCTGCGCGAGGAGTTGTTAAAAGAAGTATGATTTCAGTTGGATTTACGGTCGAGAAATTGGCAGGCCCTCCGGGAAAGCGTGAAATGTTTCGAGCTTTTAAAAAGGTTGAAATGAGTTGTTTATAATTATTATGAATTGATTTATATGTATTAAGAAAACGTATTCGTAGCTAAAGTTTTTAAAAATATATGTTAAAAGCGGTCTTTATGTGTGATATTTGTTTAAATTTGCTGCGAGTTTAAAAATATAGATAACCCCAAAATCTTGTTTCATTATGTCAAAATTGATGTTTGATTATACGAAATCAATACTTGAGAGAGTAAGTTTCGATCCGATACTTTTCTGTAAAGAACTAGAGAAAGCTATCAAAACACTGTTACCATACGAAATGGAGCAATTGCAAGAATGGTTGGTGAATTTCACAATCGGAAAGCCAGAATTAAAACAATGTTTATTAGTAGTTAAAGTATAAAGAAAAGGAGCCAGTCGGCTCCTTTTTTAGTTTTAGTTCTAGTCTATATGTGAGTGCAGATAAGTGTTATGGTATCGATCGTTGTAAGGGAGACCTTGTAAAATAGTCTCAGTATCGAGCTATGTTATAAAAGTAAGAGTGGGAGCCGTTTTATGGCATCTCCTTTTACTATTGGATAAAACCTACTTCCAAAGCTTAGTGTGTTGCTTACCTACCATCCAAGCATAAAAGAGGGGTAGATTTTAGCTGCGTTTTATAAATAAGGAGTTTAATAGTCTAAGTAGTAGGTGAGTATAGGTCAAAAAAAAGAGGCTGTCTACTTTGAACAGCCTCTTTTAATAATAATTGGGTATTTTAAAATCCTTTACAATGTTCTGGTCTAGAGCGAAGATTTAGTTTTTTGGTAAATGAGTTTTATTTTAAAATAAAAGGACTCACTTCACCTAGGGCAACAAACGCTTCGCCGTCATCGTCATAACCAGACTTCACAATCATTTTTAAATATTGAAAAGATTCGGATTTTTTAAAGTCTACTCGCTGAGGCGCAATTACATTAAGGAGGGTAAACTCCCCTAGAGTTCTCCAGGTCACATTGTCATCGCTAATCAAAAGTTCTGTAAGTTTGACCCCACGAGTACCCGATTGGCGTTGAGCAACTTCGATACCGCTGACCTTGTTTGCTACTTTCATGTCTATAGTAAGACTATGTGGATAAGATGATTCTTCGGGAGTGCAAGTCGACCAGCAAGTATGCCAAAAGGAACTGAGCTTTCCGTCTATAATATTTGCAGCAAATCCATCAGTGCCTTCACCAGTTGTTTCTTCTGAACTAATATCGATAACCTTCCAGCCAGTCTTAGCGTAGAAATTGGGTGTTGGTTCAGGAATAATGACTTCGGAAACAACGAAGATGACTGTTTTTACGTCGCGGTTGATCTTATAACCAGAAGCATCAGTAATAGTGAAAGCGATCAAGTAATTGGTGTCTATCGCAAACTTTTCAGGATGATAGATAAGTGACGATGTATTCGAATATTCCTTTCCTTTTGGAATATTTAATTTCGTATCGCTTATTGTATAGGAATCGGCAGGAAATGGTTGGTATTTCTTTTTGCCACCCATTTCTCGAATCGCATTGATACTATCTAATACTTTGGTATTCATTTCGAAAGTAACATTGATATCTGAAGCGGGAAGTCCAACAGCTCCAATACCTGCATTAAAGGTAACGGTGTCCTGTTCTAAATACGTTTCTTCCTCAATAGAATAGGTTTTTAATGTTTGAATACCAAGTCGGGATTTTGCAGTGAAAACCAGAGCTCCTTCTTTAGAGTCTGTCAATTCTTTATAAGAAGTGTTGTCTTTCTCACAAGAATATACGCCAAATAAGAGTAGTAGCGTGGTATAGTATAAATATCTTTTTTTCATTTTTTTTACTATTAATAATTTTTAGTACCCAGGGAAATTTACCAGTTTCTTATTTCTATCCATCTCGTTTTGACGATATGGCATAAAATAGTATTTACGTTGCCATATTGCTCTAGAGAAACTAACTGTTCTTTGGTGAAAAGCTGGATCTGATAATGTAGTTCCTTTGTTCATATTCATACCGTAAAAATCACCTCCTTGGTTTGATCCTGGTTGGTCTGCAATTTTCCAGCGACGTACATCAAAATAGCGATGACTTTCAAAACTCAATTCAATTCGTCTCTCATGGCGAATTTCTTTGCGCATTTGCTCTTGACTAAGTCCTGAGGTAAGAGCTGGTAAGCCCGCACGGGATTTTATTCTGTTCAAGTAGATCAAAATATCTGGATTTCCAGGATTTGACTCATTTAAAGCCTCTGCATAATTAAGGTATAATTCTGCCAATCTAATAAGCATTGCTGGTCTAGTGACATTTACAGAAGGGCTTACACTGAAAGTAGGATGAATATTTTTTTTAGCCGTATAACCCGTTTTTGGCCAGTCTCTAGGAGATCCTGATTTACCAGAATTTCCGCTAGCAAAAAACTCCACACGTGCATTATTGGCACCCGACTTAGGTACTCCTGGATTAACCGCGCCATTAAAAGTTACTTGAGCGTAGAATCTGGCTTCTCTGTTGGTGTACATGGCGTTAGTTCCTGCAACGTAATAAGGTGTAGCCGTAGTTGTATAGGTATTTTCGTTATACGTACCGCTATCAGCAATCGTTTTTCCGTCAGCCATTCTGTACTCATCCACTAAAGTTTGAAGTACGGCTATACCGTTATAAGCGGTTCCTGCTGTAGATCTTGGGGAACAATGTATTTCCCAGGTACTTACCTGATTAGAAGGTCTCAGCCATATACCTTCGGTTCTCCAGCCGTCCCAGTATAAATTGCGGCAGGATAAAAACGCAGCTCTAAAAGGATCAGCGTTTTCAACTCGGTACAAACTTTTTCCGTTGCTTTCAGCAAGATCGATTGCTTCTTTAGCTTTTTCTGCGGCTTTTACCCATCTACTAGGATCATAAACTTGATTTAGTAGTACTGTCCCATCTAAATTTTTGAAATCGGCAAATTCTGTATTTCCATTATAAAGAGGGCTTGCGTGGTAGAGTAAAATTTGAGATTCTACTGCAGTAGCTATTATTTTATTAATTCTACCAATTTGGGTTTCATCTGCTGTGGTTCCATCTAGATAATAATCAACAGGTAGGTCTAATTTTGCTTTTTCTATTTCGGATAAAACAAACTTTACACATTCGTCCCAAGTGCTTCTCGCTATTTGAAAATCATCACTTGGTTTTGCTGATACTAGAGGGGCTATAGCAACTGGACCGACTTGCTTCATCAATTCCCAATGGTAATACGCTCTTAAAAAACGGGCTTCACCTTTGTAATGCTGAATAGTTTCTGCTCCGTCTGCTTCTGCTAAAATTTCTTGATTCCCGTCGATGCGCTCCAAGAAAATGGTGGCTAATCGAATCCTTTCGTAGTATTCGAGAAATTTAGCAGGAGTGTCTCCAGGAGATAAAGCGCCACTGTTGATAGCTGGGGTTGTCCAACTACTGGCATCAGATTCATCTGAACTAATACTATATTGAGCACCGTAGGGTTGATCCCAAATATCTGGAATATTGGTGAATAGTCCTGCCCACCATTTTTCTGTTTGACCTCTATTGGAGAATATTTTTTCTACAGAGAGTAGGTTATCTGGTTGTGAATCAAAGTAATCTTTTTCGCATGCAGCAAAAAGGGCTGCGACTAAGACGCAAACTGTTATATATTGTATTTTTTTAAGATTTTTCATGGTCATATTTATTGAAAATTAAAACGTACACCTACATTGTATACACTAGTATTAGGATATGCAGCGCCTCTTCCGTCGCCAAGCTCTGGGTCCCAGTATTTCCAAGGTGAAAGTGTAAATATATTATTTCCACTCATAAACACTCTTAGCTTTTTAACAGCATATCGGTCTAAAAAGCTGTTCTGCTTAAATGTATAGCCTAATTCAACTTGTTTTAATCTTAGATAATCTGCTCTTTTAATCCAGTGTGTACTGGTGTAATAGTTGGTAGTCTGGTCTTGATTTGTGGATAATCTTGGGTAAAATGCGTTCGGGTTCGGGTTTTCTGGAGTCCATCTGTCATTAACTGTCGTGTACATATTTCCATAACTAGCTCCTTGAGAGAATGGGGTTGTTCCAAAACCGGAGGCATAATTAAAATCTACCATACCAGTACCTTGGAAAAACAAACTAAGATCGAAACCTTTATAGCCTCCACCAAAGCTTAATCCATAAACGATACGTGGTGTACTTCCATAACCTATAGCAGTCTGGTCATCACCATTAATAATTCCATCTCCATTTAGATCTTTATATCGAAGATCCCCTGGTCGTACATCACCCGATTGTTTTGCAGAATTCTGAATTTGATCATCACTTTCAAAAAATCCTTCAGAGATATAACCAAAACGTTGGCTTATAGATTGTCCTATTCTATCTAAGTATGGGTATCTCCATTCTGGAAGCCCATCAAATACGGCTTTATTTTTATTGTAATTGAAAGTACCTTTAAAACTAAAGAAACTTGTTGTGCTCCAGTTCTTATTGTAATCAAGCGTTACATCGATTCCTTTGTTGTTTGTTTTTCCTATGTTGTTGTATGGGATATTACCAATTGTAAATCCAGAAATGTATGGAATTACATAGTTAGGAAGTAAAATTCCTTCTCTCTTTTCTTGAAAAAGTTCAACAACAAGACCTAAATCATTATTAAGAAATTTAAGTTCAATACCTAAATTTTGTCTATATGAGGTCTCCCATCGTACATTACCACCGATTCGTGACTCGTTATATCCTGCGAAACCTCGCTCGGAGCCAGGAGCACCAAAGCTGTAGTAACCGCTTTCTCCAATTGTAGTAAGATATAAAAATCTTAAATTGGGATCACTTACGGCTGCATTTCCTGAAAGTCCATAACTATAGCGTAATTTAAATAGAGAGACGATATCTGCAAGAGGTTCGAAAAATTTCTCTTCAGAAACAATCCATCCTGCTCCTATAGAAGGGAAGAAACCGTAGCGTTCACTGTCTACGAAATTATCTGAACCCGAATAAGAGAAGTTCGCTTCTGCAAAATATTTATTAGCATATCCGTAAGTGGCTCGCCCTACGAAATTTCTTTGTCTATAAGGGATGGCAGCTTTGTAGTTGCTAACGCGACTTGATGCATCTCTGTAATCGGATTGGTTAAACAATAGTAAGCCAGATACATCGTGATCACCAAATTTATGTCCATAGTTTAGTGCTGCTTCGGAGTACACTCTTTTGTCTCCAAAACGTTGAAGTGAGAATCCTAATTGATCTGAGCCAGGGGAGGAAATTTCCGTTATTAAATTTCCATTAGCGTCACGACCTGTTGCAAAATAAGTTTGCAAAGTTCTTGAGCGGGTTAAATTAGCTCTGTTATTAATGTCAAAAGCAATCATGGCCGTTGCACTTAAACCGTCCAAAAACATATCCAAATCTTGTGTTAATCGTAGATTAGATCGTATGGTATTACTGGCCTCATTAGTAACTCCCGATTGGGTTAAAGCCATATATGGACTTTGTAATGTTCCTTTGATTTGTGGCCATTGTCCGTTGCTGTATTGGGCAGGAATACTATGTGGAGCCGAAGCTGTTGCAATGGCAAAAATTTCATTTACTCCAAAAGCGGGTCGGTTGTAATCCGTAATATAACCGTTCAAACCAAAATCTATCTTTGTCTTTGCAGTAATTTTTAGGTTCAAATTACTAGTAAAGTTAAACCTGTTCAGCTTTAATTGAGAATTGTATGAATCGATATTTTCGGTTTTAAATAATCCAGTCTCTCCGTAATAACCTGCTGAAAGATAATAGGCTGCTGATTCTGAACCTCCATTAACATTTAATGTAATTCTATCGTTCTGCCCAAAATCATTAAACAAAACATCATACCAATTAACATTCGGATAGAGATCTGGGTCGATACCGCTTTCATGCTTCCCAATTACCTCTTCGGTGTAGAATGGGGCTCTTCCTCTCATTTGAAGTGCTTCATTGTATAATCTCATAAAGTTAGGACCATCCACAAATTCAGGTAGTTTGGTGAATTTTGTTGTTCCATGATTATATTCTGCACTAATGGTTGGTTTACCAATCTTACCTGTCTTGGTGTTAATCAGAATAACCCCATTGGCCCCTCTTGTTCCATAAACCGCCGTGGCTGTCGCATCTTTAAGTACGGTAAAACTTTGAATATCTTCGGGATCAATATTGTTAATGTCTCGATCTGGGACGCCATCAACAACCAATAAGGGGGATTGTGGGCTACTGGCAAAAGTACCAACTCCTCTAATGAATAACGAAGCTCCGTCGGCTCCAGGTCCACCACCTCTCTGAGTAGCAACAACTCCTGCAATTCTTCCCGCTATTGCAGAGGTCAGGTTTCCAGTAGCATTTCTCAAATCTTTTGCATCAATGGTAGCTTGAGAACCAACTACACTTTGTTTTTTTTGCTTTCCGTATCCTACAACAAGCACTTCATTTAAAGTAGAAGAAGTTTCTTCGAGCTGAATATTTATAGAGGACTGTCCTTTTAAGGGAACTTCTTTATTGTTAAAACCAACGAAAGAAACCACTAGAATAGTATTTTTTCCGCTTACAGAAATAGAGAAATTTCCTTCGAGATCGGTTTGGACACCATTGGTTGTGCCTTTTTCAATAATGTTGGCGCCAGGTATTGGCACCCCTTTACTATCGGTAACCTTTCCTGTAATGTTGTTCTGTTGAAAATTAATTTTTTTTAAGCCTTCATTGTTGTTTACGGCTATTAGAGGTTTTGCTGTTAGCTCTTTGGTGTTAGCGAAAGCCGACATGTTAAGTAGTACAACACATAGCATAGCCGATTTCTTTAATGTCCAAGGAACTAATCTTTTTTTCTCCTTAAACATCCTAGACTCTAACGAGTGGAATTTTTGTTTCATAAATGTGGTTTATTTGTAATGGTTATTATAGTTTTTTGTCTAATATGTGGTTCTTTTATGATTAGTGTAAATTCATATTATTGTCGCTCATTATCAAAAGACATAAATTCACGAGTTATTTTCTCTTTATATTTTACAAGCTTTTGTATTACTGTTTTCTAATTAATCAATTGAAAGAAAATTCAATCCTTAATATTCTTTTTAACCAATGAATTAGTGTTAAATAAAAAGAAACAGCATTTTGTATTCTATTTTATTTTTTTTTTGGAACTATTTGTTTTGGTTACAGGAAACACATCTTTGTTCAAAATGTCTCTGTTTAAAAAATCAAAACGCAATAATTTTTAAGCTTGAAAACTATGGTTTCAAGTTTTTAACGGGACGAAAATACATTTTTTTTCTTACAAAACAATAAAATGCATAAAAAATGTGCTCGAACACATAAAAATAGTGTTCTCGAGCACAAAAAAGACGCGAAAAAACATTTTTTTTTATAATTTTCTATCTTTTTCGTAATTTTGAATTTGATTTAGCCCCCGTTATATAAGGATTTACGCTGTTTTTGTAAATAAAAACTTATTTTATTATGGGTAAAGGATACTTCTTAAAGAACAGCTATGGTGTGTGCTTTTTTGTAATGTAAAAAAGCATGAAGTAAATCTATCTGAATGGTTCAAACATACTCTTTAAAATACACAGTCAATAAATCATAGGGACAGTTCGGATTTCTTGCTTCTCAATAGTAAAAAAACTTATCTAAGAAAGCTAAATGGAGTCCTTAGGAAGTTAGTCTAAATCTGATTTCTTTACTTGAAAAGAGTGGTGCAAATTGTAATGTGATAACCACTGGTTTACGATTCAAATTTTCATTTAGCAATAGCGGTGTATGTTCGGGTGGAATTCTTTAACTATTTAGTTTATTCCGGAATAAACATATAGTTTGCTAGTAATATTTTTTGTAACAGACAAGAGGTGTTTAGTTCAGAGTATGTAGTTGGAAAAGAAATTTGGACAACAAAAGCAAGTTTTTAAAATTAGAATTTGTGAAATTCAGAAAAGGTGAGCATATAACAGTTGTTATAATTGGTTTGGACTAATGGTTTAATTTGGGACGGTGTCTTTTTTAGTGCTAGTTGTTCGTCTAATTGAAAAAGACCTATGTAAATAAAGTAATGTTAAGAACCAAGTCAATGTTTTGTATAAATTAATTCCTATAAAAAGACATGCAACAAAAAGATTAGTTGAATGGCTTTGTTGATGTTTGCTGTTTTTATTTGAAATCTGATTTCGTATAAGGCCTTGCTGATATGGCTTTCTATTGTTTTTACTGAAAGTTGCAAATGGGAGGCAATCTCTTCATAGGTCAGTCCTTCGGTTTTGTTCATAATGAAAATTTCCTTTCTTTTTGGAGGGAGTTGATCGATGAGCTGCGCTAGGTGCTTTAATTTTTGTTGGGTGTATTCTTCGTTGCTTTCAATCAATTCAAGAATAACCGTTTTTTGAATTTTTTCAGACAAACTTTCTTTTCGTTTATCTCTTTTGTATTCGTTGATAAAAGAATAGTAGGAAGCTTTGTATAGGTAGCTTTTAATAGAGGTGTTAATGTCTATTTCGTTTCTGTTTTTCCAGATTTTGACAATTACTTCTTGCACAATATCTTCGGCTTTATCGTAATCCCTTGTCAGTCCATTTATATAGTGTACAATGTCTCTGTATTTGTGGGTGTATAAATAGTTATACGCCAGCTCATTTCCGTTTTTGAGTTCCGAAATTAAGAAATCATCATCTTGAAATGAATGCATCATAACTAGTTGGTTTTGTTGTTTTTTAATGTATTGATTTACAGATTGTTGGTTGATTTTTCAAAAAAAAACAGAAAAAAAACAGAAACCAGTAGGGGTATTCGTTTTTTCGATTGTCATAATGAAAGCGAATTAACATTAATTTGATGTAAAACACAAGTTTGTGTTGTTAAAAGTGGGTATGTATATAGAAAATATAGAAATAATCTTAGAAAAGTATTTTAGTGGTAAGGCTACTGAGTCGGAAATTGAATTTTTGGATGATTGGATTTCAAAGAATCAGCAAGAGTACAGCGAGGCCGTAAAGATTTATTTTTTGACTACTGAGTCTAAGCAGCATCTCGATACCGAAGAAGCTTATCGAAAGTTTCTTGAGAAAATTAATGAGGTAAAGATTGTGACCATTGGCAAACGAAAGTTGGGTTATCGTATTTTAAAATATGCTGCGGTATTTGTTGGGGTGTCGTTGGGTTCGTTGTTGATGTATCAGCATTTAAATAAGCAAAATTTTACTCAATCTAGAGGGGCTTATGATAAAACTACTTTAGTATTGGCTGATGGTACGGAGGTTGTTTTGGAAGAACATCAAAATGAAGTGCTAGATTCAGAAGATGGCGTTAAAATAGTGAATAAAAATAAAGTTTTAAAGTTGAGTTCGATAACTGCGGCTATAAGTGGAGATGCTTCTAAAGTGACGTACAATACACTGCATGTTCCTATTGGAGAAATTTATCAAGTGGAGTTACCTGATGGTTCAAAAGTGTGGATGAATTCGGCTACTTCCTTAAAATTCCCAACAAAGTTTGTTGGGACTCAGAGAGAGGTTACGGTTGATGGGGAAGCTTATTTTGAAATTGAAAAGGATAAGCGCAAGCCGTTTGTGGTAAAAACAGCAAGGGCTGAAGTGACAGTTTTAGGAACGCATTTTAATGTGAGCGCTTATGAGGATGATGATTTTTTTGCTACAACTTTGATTGAAGGGAGTGTTCAGTTGACGGCTATTAATAAAGAGTCTGAAAAGGTGATTTTGAAACCAGGGCAGAAAGGAAGTTTATCTAAAGTTAATAATACGGTTATAGCGGTAAATGAGGTGGATATCTATCAAGAAGTGGCTTGGAAAGACGGGAAGTTCTACTTTGAAAAAGAAAAGTTAGGGACTATTATCTCTAAGTTGAGCAGATGGTATGATGTTGATTTTGTTTTAGAAAATCAGAGTTTGGCTAATTATACCTTCACGGGTGTTGTTCAAAAAGATAAGCCAGTGGAGTATTTGTTGGATATTATAAGTAAGACTTCAAAAGTGGAGTACGAAATTGTTAAAAAAGGTAAGTCTACTAGAAAGTTGATTAAAATTAGAAAGAGAAAGTAAAGTAAAGCGGTGAAAACGCGTCTTTTCTTAAGAGTATAAACTGTTGATCATTATTAAGTGAAGAATTTTATGAAGAGAAAGTGGAATGAAATAATGACTAGGGTTTTGATCGGTTTTTAAGGATTGGTAGTTTGAAAAGAAAGGGATTGAAATTCATTTTTTTTTAAGAGAATTTCGGGCATTAATAATCTCTCGTATTTCTGAGAAAAAAGCCATAAATAGGGGTTTGAGTTTCATTTTTGCATGGGGTAAAAAAAAGTATTTTATTCAAAAAAATGGACTTTTTATATTTTTAATGCACAAGTGTTGAAAATTTATGTGTTCGAGCACATTTTTATTGGTTTTTTCTTGTTTTGTTGGTTTTAAATAATTAGCTTAGTTGAAGAGAATTAAATAAGGAATTTTTGTAGGATATATAGTTAATTTTATGGTAAATAAAATTTAATAATTTGTTAAATTTTAATCTATAGATAAAAAAATAAAGGGCTTTTTTAGGTAAAGTAGGAAGTGAAGAATAAAGCGGAAAACAAATAGAAGAAGAAGAAAGGCAAAAAGAAAACTAGGAAAATGCGGCAATATTTTCCATGTTATAAAAAAAAATAGTGAGCAAAAAAAAACTAGGAAAATGCGGCAACATTTCCCTAGTTGTGAAAATTTAACTATCAAAAAAAACTCTCGACAAGAGCATTTTATTAACCATTAAACAACCAAATTTATGAAAAAAATGTTAGACTCAGTAGATGCTGGGATGTTAACTAGGCAAAAAAAATTAATTCTTTGGATAATGAAGAAATCTCTATTCTTTTTTATTACTTTTTTTAGTATCTCTTCTTTCGGATACACTCAAAATTTCTCTTTAAACTTAGGAAAAGTAACCATACATGAAGGCTTTGATAGAATAAAAAAAGCAGCTAATGTTATGCTGTTTTATAGTGATGATGAATTGGATGTCGATAAATTAGTTCGTGTGAAATTCACCAATAAATCAGCCTTGGAGATGGTTTCGGATTTGGTTGGACCCAATTACGAGGTGAAGTTAATGGATAATGCTGTTATTGTAATTGTTCCAGTTTCCAATAAAACGATCCTTAAAGAAAAAGTAGCTGATGCTACTATTACAGGAAAAGTAACAGGTGATTTGGGGGAAGCTCTTCCTGGAGCGACCATCAAAATTAAAGGTTCTAATAAGTCTGTTTCTACAGATCGTGACGGAAGTTTTTCTATTGAGGCAAAAGATTCTGATGTTTTGATTGTTTCTTTCGTTGGTTATGTGACTACAGAAGTAGCTGTTGGAAATCAAAAAGAACTCAAAATCAGATTGAAAGCGGCACAAAGTGAATTGAATGACGTTGTGGTTACGGGTTACCAAAGGGTGCGTAAGAAAAATGTCAATGCTGCTGTGGCTAGTATCAGCAGTAAACAATTAGAATCTATACCAGTAATTAGTGTGTCTTCCTTGATTGCAAGTTTATCTACAGGGGTTCAAACACCGACTCAAAGTGGTGCTCCTGGAGGAAGAGGATCTGTTATGATTCGTGGTAATTCTAATATGTCAGGTAGTGTGGATGGTACTGGTTATAGTAATCCATTATATGTAATTGATGGTGTACAGACTTCTTTAGAAGATTTGGCGGGTTACAATACTTCGAATACGGATTTCTTGGCTTCGTTGAATCCTAATGATATTGAAAGCATTGATATGTTGAAAGATGCATCAGCTGCCGCAATATACGGGTCTCGTGGTGCCAATGGGGTAATCATTATCACTACTAAAAAAGGAACTGCTTTAGATAAGCCAGAGTTTAATTTTTCGATGAATACCGGTTTTGCTTTAATCCCTGAATTGGTTCCTATGTTAGTGGGAGGAGCAGAAAGGGATGCGAAAATGGGGATGATTAACAAATGGTGGAAATCGCAATATGCACAAAATGCGCATGTACCGATGGTTTTGTCGGATAGTTTGAATCCAGCATTCAATAATAACGTGGATTACCAAGGGATGTTTTATAGAAATGGGATCACTCAAAAGTACAATTTGAGTATGCGTGGTGGATCAGAAACTTCGAATTACAGATTGTCGTTAGGCTATGACAATGCGGAAGGCGTAATTCAAAACACAGGCTTTAAACGTTACACCTTAGCGGGCAATATCAATTCAAAAGTAGGGAAAAGTTTTGAAAATCAATTTCGAGTGAATTTAACTTTTACCGATAATAAAAATGGTCAAGGGAATCCCTATTGGGAGAACTTTAAATTCAATTCCACTTTACCTACGGATCCAGCCAATTTAAATTCCTCATTGTTTTATATCTCTGATGAAAAAAGGCGAGCCGTCATGGGGCAATTGAGTGAAAAACTGAATACAGATGAAACGATTCAAACTACGATTTCAAACTTTTCTAGGTTCAATATCATGGATGGACTTACTTTCAATACCCAATTTAATTTTGTGTACAGTACAGAAAAGAAAAATTTCTACGAACCTTCAATCATACGTGAAGAGGGAGATGGTATAGCAAGTTATTCCTTATATACTCGCAAGAATTTGTCGTCGGATGTTTATTTGAGTTATTACAAAACCTTTAATGACCATGGATTTACGGCCATTCTGGGTACAAAAAGTGATTACAACAAATACGAAGATATGGGCATTAGAGCTCAAGGTTTTGGTAGTGATGCTATTCAGGTTATTAATGATCGCTATACTAAAGAACAGACAGTTGGTTTTACCAGTATTGAAACGAATGCTTTGCTGTCTTATTTTGGACGCTTCTCTTACCGATTCAAAGAGCGTTACCAGTTAGGAGCAAGTTATAGTATCGATGGATCTTCTCGTTTTGGTAGAGATGTACGTTGGGCCAAGTTTCCAGCTGTAGATTTAGGGTGGATTTTCTCTGATGAGTCCTTTATTAAAGACAATCTTTCCAATATTATCAGTTATGGTAAATTAAGAGCAACATATGGAGTAAATGGAAAACAGTTTGATGCTAACTTTTTACGCTATGGTTCGTATAGTTTAGGATATGGAGGAAATCCGTTTTGGGCCAACCAAATGAATGTTTCTACTTATGGAGGAGTGAATGGAGTAAAACCTAATTACGATGCTATTGGAAATTCAAAACTGTCGTGGGAGAATACAAAACAATGGGATTTAGGATTTGATTTGGATTTGTTTAACAACAGGATAAACGTAACTTTTGACGCCTATAACAAGAAAACAGAGAAGTTATTTTTCGATGTGCTTTTTCCTGCTTATTCAGGGTATAACAGCGCTAAAGCGAATACCGCTGGTGTGATGAATTATGGATGGGAAACGATGATTAGATGGCAGCTTTTTCCAAGATCAAGTGATTGGAATTTAGAGATAATGACTGGTTTTAGTCAAAACAAAAATTTTGTAACCAAACTTCCAAACGGAAACAAAGATTTTTATGGAGTAGATAGTAATGGTAGGCTTTATGGTTATGTGGTGGGGCAGCCGCTTAATCTTCCTGTATTATTCAAAAACGAATATATTTTGGATGATATGAGTCAATTACCCGTGAATCAATATACAGGGCAAACACTTCATGGAAAAGGAGCTTGGGCTAATATTGCTCCAGGTTTTCCAATCTGGAAAGATTATAACGGAGATTATTTGTTATCTGATGAAGGAGGGCTTAGTGATAATATATTAGATACGAAATTTAAACCAACACCTGATTTGATTGGTTCTTTAAATATAAACTTAAAATACAAAGGATGGTATTTGCAGATGTATAGTCAATTCTCCTTTGGATCGGATATTATCAATTCGGTGCTCCAAAGTTATATGCAGAAATATGACGCAGCAGAGGTATACGATGAACACGGTTGGGATGCTACTGGTTTGGCTGATTTAAGTGGTCAAAGTTTCTGGCAACAACCTGGTGATGGTGCCGCTGGAGTGAGATTTCCAGCTTTGTATCCTACAGCCCCTGGATTGCCACCGTATTACCGATTTAGAGACGGACAATCTATGTGGATTGAAAGTGGTGATTTCTGGAAAATCTCCAATGCTGCTATCGGATATACTTTTGATAAAAGCCCAATTTTGGACCAATTACATGTGAGCCGTGTTCGTATTTATGGTTCTATCTTAAATCCATACCAATGGCAACGTTCTAAATCGGTAACCGATGCTTCTTTAGTGGATGAACATGGCTATACGTATGGTAATGGCTATCCACAATCAAAAACGATTTCTTTTGGATTGGATGTTAAATTTTAAATGAATTGAAAATGAAAAATTATATAAAGACAAAAATAGTGCTTGTGGTTTTGGGTTTGTCCAGCATGATGAGCTGTACGGACATTTTAAACCAAGAACCTGTAAGTATGACCACTCCGGATAATTTCTGGGTATCTCAGCCAAATGCTGAATCCGCGGTTGCAGGCTGTTATGGATTATTAAAGAATACTTTAATAGGCAATGCCGCCTTCATGTATTGGGGAGAGTTTACCGGTATGACCTTTATGAATAGTCAAAGTTGGATTTCGGATTATATTGAAGGAAGTGGAAATTATGTATTGGCTTATAGAGACAATACACGTAATTGGAAAGGTTTTTACAGAGCGGCAAACTGGGCACTTTCTATTGAAAAACATGTTAGTGCTATGCCCGATACTAAATTTAAATCGCTAGCGGAGAAAAATAGAATTATTGGAGAGGCAGCCTTCATTAGATCCTTGTCTTATTTCTATATGGCTCGTATTTGGGGAGATGTGCCTATTGTTACGGAGGTTATTGAGTCTTCGGATCAATTAATAAAAGATGGTTTTATTGTGACCTTGCCTAGAGAAGATGAAAAGAAAGTTTTGGAATATGCTTTAGAAGCGGCAAACAAATCGATTAGTTTATTGAAATATTCATCACCGGGTGCGCCTAGATGGGCTATTCAAGCCAATAAAGGGAGTGCTGAAGCTTTGAAAGCACACATCGCTCTATGGTATGCTAGTAGAGATGGTGACAATCCGCAATTGATTGCTCAAGGGATTGCGGCCGCTACTTCAGTGATCAACAATAGTAACGCCTCTCTTATTGATTATGTTATTGAGGGTGAAGATGGCTTTAATGAGATGTGTATGGGTGAATCTAAAACAGGCTTGTTTGAAATCAATATTAGTTCCGATGTGAATGAATCTTTCAGGGTACTGCCAACTGATAATTCGCATACAGGCTTAACCTTGAATACTCCTGTGTTTGTAGATGTTAATAATGCAGGTCCTTATATAGATCCGGAATTTTACGGATCTGATATGATGGATTCGGACAGTGATCGAGATAATGATGTGCGTAAAGATTTGTTTTTCTCTGATTACAATAGATCGGATGAATCTTATCTTAAGAAATATTCACAACGTACCAAAGACCCGAATGCGACTGATTCTTATGCTGAATTTTCTGAATCGAATATTTTGATTTTTAGATTGGCGGATATTTATCTTCTAAGAGCTGAGGGAAATATGAAATTGAATAAACCCTCAGAGGCTATAGCCGATATCAATATGATCAGAAGTAAGGCTAATGTGCCTAATTATACAGGAGCTACCGATCGAGCATCCCTTACTAAAGCCATCTTTGATGAGCGCGCCATTGAATTAGTGGGAGAGGGGCAATCGGGATTTGATAGAATAAGAATGAATTATTATACTGGAGTGAACTGGACTAATCCAGCTAGAACGGCTAAAGAAGGTTATTTCTGGCCTGTTGATCCAGCGATTATCTCTATTAATTCCGCTATTATTCAGACCGATTACTGGAAAGGGAAATTGTAATTCAATTAAAAATATAATAAGATAAAAAGATGAAACAGACATTGTTAATATTACTTGCGTTATTGGGTCTATATTCTTGTTCTAACGACGATTATCTCGTTGATGGAGGTGTGGCCAATCAGAATGTAGGAATGAGTACTTATGACTTTTTAAAGTCGAACAAACAATTGGATACTTTGGCGATTTTAATTGAAAGAGCCAAAATGATTGATGTGGTAAATGCCAAATCAACTACTCTTTTTGCGGCCAATAATCTATCGATCAGAAATTATGTCAATGCAATTTTGATTAAAAAAAGAAAAATAGATCCAACGGCAACCTTTACTATTAATGATATTCCTGAGGCGGATTTAAAAGTGATGTTAGGGGGGTATATTTTTAACGAAACGCTGGATCGTAGTAAATTGGTTAAACAGGGGAAAGTGTATATGACCTATAGTGGAGAAGAAAGATTGCTTTCGCTCGAACCGATTGGAGACTATAAACCACAATTGGATAGTTATCCGGAATACGTTTTTTATACTTTTAAAGTGGGAGAGGTATGGGATCCTACTGATGAAATTTCTGACGATGTGCTAGAGGCAGATAGAAAAACGGTGGTTAGAACTTCCAATTTACTTTCGACTAATGGGGTTATTCATGTATTACAAGGGTATCATATATTCTCTAATTACATCTCTACTCCATAAATTGAAAATGATACCTTAATTCAATAATCAAAAAGCTATTTGAATTAGTCCTAATAGTAGTGGTTGTATTAGGATTTAGCTCGATACGATTCGAGACATTTAGTCTTAAAAATATAAAAATATATATGAAAAAGATATTCTGTTTATTAATGATTGCCGCATTTGTTTCCTCATGCGAACAGCCTGAAGTAGGTTATATTAGTGATAATATACATTCGCTTCAAGACACTATAGAAGTACCTCGTGGTGTATTTATGGCCGCGGCACTTCCTTCAGTTGAAGGGTCGACCTATCCACTGGAATGGAAGATTACCGGTATTACCGATAAAGATGGAAAGCCTACGACTGAATTACAGGACGAGCATGAGATTTTAATTTGGAAAAAACCTTTTGATCCCAATACCGATACGACCATGGAATTGGCTATGAAAAAATTAGAGCTAGCCAAGCGACCTGCTATTTTGATGAATCCAGTGAGTGGGGAATTTATGTTTACACAAGCTAGTAAATTTGTGAAAAGCAGTGATTTTTATGTGAATGTAAGTGCTAAAAATGTTCGTGGAGAGAAACAACTAGATAAATTTGCCCGTGTAAAATTGTTGCCTTTCGTACCTGTTGAATTCCCGACCGAGGCGAGATCTAGGTTACAGTTGGGTAAAGGAGGAGGTGTTTGGGATGTTGGTGCTACCTATACCGTTCTTAATGATAATGATCCAAAAGTATCCAGTGTATTGGATGGAACAAATCCTTACATCACAATTGTGAAAGTCAGCGATGAACCTAAAACTGCTATTGAAGTGAAAATGATCATAGCCGATAGTTATGGTGCTGCGGTGAATCCGTCCAAAATCATATTTTATCCTGATGGGACTAAGTATTTGCAGAATTATCATGACAATACTGTTGGAACCAAAGTGGATGCTGAGGGTACTACATTTGGATTGCCGGCACCTCCATTTCCTCAGTATTCTAGAAGCTATACAGGTACGAGTGCTTACCTAATGTATTATTTGTCTACAGAAGACGCCTTTACTGTGGATAAGGCGGCTTTTGAAGCAGCAAATGGAATTAAAAACTGGACGGCTTATATCGATCCTGCTACAGGACAGATTCGCAATAGAGCGTATATCAGATGGGGAATGAGAATTAATGATACAGGAACTTGGGTGATAAAGATGAAGATTCCCTATACCATAAAGAAATAGTTTTAAAAAGTATAAATATATTGTTTTAGTAAGAAAGGCATCATCGAATTTAATTTCGGTGGTGTTTTTTTTCTATTTTGTGGAGTTAACAAAAATGGATTAAAAAAACATTTCTTAAACTTTAGAAGTTTTCGAATTGTATTTGAACATTGTGAAAGAAACACAAGTAAGAATAGCTTGTTTTTGTGACAATGCAGCATCGTTGTCTATTCAAATTAAACAAATTAAAATGAGTATAAAGAAGCAATCCATGCTTGGAGCAAGAATTAAAAATGTAACTGAACCGATTATAAAAAAATAAAAATTTAGAAATATTTAATTTTAGGAAACATGACCTACAGATTTACCTCCTTATTGTTATTAGTGATTGCAATGAACAGTTTTGCTCAAAAAACAATTTCGATTACTACCAAAAACAATGTACTGGTTTTAGAAACGGATAAAGATAATTCACTATTATCAACCTATATAGGTAAAAAAATGGAAAATGATAGTGAATATCCTACTATCCAAACCTTAGATAAGTATAGACCAGGTTCTGACGATCTTTTTAATAAACGCGAAGCTTATATAGCTTCTGGTTCGCTGAACCTTTTGGAGCCCAGCTTAAGTGTCACACATGGCGATGGGAATAAATCTACCGTACTTAGTTTTACTGGGGTTGAAGAAAAACAATTGGATGCAAACCGCAAACTAACCATTGTACGCTTAACAGATACCAAATATAAATTCGAGGTTACCTTAAATTATCTCGCTTATTTTGATGAAGATGTAATAGAGCAATGGGCTGAGATTAAGCATAATGAAAAAGGAACGGTTGTATTGAATAAATACGCTTCAGCCAATCTTACTTTAAGTGGTAAAAAATTCTTTTTGAAAAGCCATTATAGCGGTGCTGTTCGCGAGATGCGTTCAGAAGAACAGCAATTGCTACATGGCATAGAAACCATTGATTCAAAATTAGGTACAAGAACAAATTTATTGCATTCGTCATCGTTTATGGTTTCTATCGATCAACCAGCTACAGAAGATGTGGGAGAAGTAATTGCGGGTTCTTTAGAATGGACGGGAAACTTCAAGCTTGATTTTGAAACCTTCGACGAATATTATTTGAGAATTACCGCAGGAATCAATAATTTTTCGTCAAACTATACCTTAAAAGCAGGCGAAAATTTTGTTACGCCACGCTTTGTCTACACTTACTCCTCTAACGGAAAAGGATTGGCGAGCAGAAATCTGCAAAACTGGGCAAGAAACTACCAATTAGCGGACGGAAAAGGCGAACGATTGACTATCTTAAATAATTGGGAAACTACTTATTTCGATTTTAATGATGAGAAACTGAATGAATTGACCAAAGACACCAAAAAACTCGGTGTTGATGTTTTCTTATTGGATGATGGCTGGTTCGGTAATAAATATCCGCGTAATGGTGCAACTGCTGGTTTGGGTGACTGGCAATTCAATAAACAAAAACTAAAAAACGGTATCAGCTCTTTAGGTAAAGAAGCTACTGCAAATGGTGTAAAATTCGGTATTTGGTTAGAACCAGAAATGGTGAATCCTAAAAGTGAATTATATGAAAATCATCCTGATTGGATTATTAGACAACCAGAAAGGAAGGAGTTTTATATGCGTAACCAGTTGGTATTGGATTTAACCAACCCTAAAGTTCAGGATTTTATTTTCAAAACAGTTGACGATGTATTTAAAGAAGTACCGGAATTGGCTTTCATCAAATGGGATTGTAATTCATTAATCTACAACGCTAATTCTCCAACCTTAAAAAATCAAGATCACTTTTATATAGAATACATTAGAGGTTTAAATAATGTATTGGAAAAGATTCGTAAGAAATACCCAAAAACACCAATGATGCTTTGCGCAGGTGGAGGATCAAGAGTTGATTATGCCGCACTAAAATATTTTACTGAATTTTGGCCAAGCGATAACACCAATCCTTTTGATCGTATTTTTATTCAATGGGAATATTCTTATTACTTCCCGTCTATAGCAAGTGATAATCATATCACGGATATGGGGAAACAGCCCATTAAATTTAAAACGGATGTAGCCATGATGGGTAAATTAGGTTACGATGTTCGTGTAAACGAATTGAGTGAAAGTGATTTGCTTTTCAGTCAAAATGCAGTTCAAGCTTACAATGGCTTTAAAGACATTGTTTGGCACGGCCAACAATATAGATTACAAGATCCTTACGAAAACAAAATTGCCTCGATTGCTTATGTTAACGATGCAAAGGATAAAGCAATTGTATTTAATTATTATGTGGCTACCCTTTTTACCAATGGTGTTATTTTACCTATCAAACTAAAAGGTTTAGATCCAGCCAAAAAATATAAAATAGAAGAGATTAACTTGTATCCAGGGACTAAGTCACCAATTGATGGAACTAAAGTTTATTCGGGAGATTTTCTGATGAAAGTTGGTTTTAATCCGGAGGCTAATAGTAATAGAACAAGTGTTGTTTTAAAAGTGACCGCTCTATAATTTAGATGACTTAAACCTTAAAGGAGGAACAAATTGATTCTATAATAATTTACCTATTTAAAAAAAGGCACCATCGAATTTATTTTCGGTGGTGCTTTTTTTGGATTAGCCAGAATCTCAAAAAAGAAAAGCTGTCAAATTTGACAGCTTTCAGGACTACCCAAGGGTATGTATATTTCTTTTGTTTTACTTCTTTTGTAGGGGGCTAATAATTTGAACGTTCTGAAATACAATAGCACCTTTAACCACGCCAGCGATAGTTGATCTAAGCGCATCAATGATTTGTATTTTTAATTCGCTCTTAGGGTAGATTAAACTCACTTCTCTAGCAGGTTTAGGTTCCTTAAAGTTGCGTAGTTTTAATTTGTCGCTATCCTTTAAATCCAAAGTATGTAAGTAGGGAAGTAGGGTAGTACCTAAACCTTCATCTGCTAATTTGATCAATGTTTCAAAACTTCCGCTTTGCAACTGAAAATTATTTTGATCCACATCAGAACCATTTTTACACAGGTTTAAAATCCCATCTCTAAAACAATGACCATCTTGTAAAAGTAAAATTTCGTTAATGTTTAAATCAGCTACTTCAATTTCTTCTTTTTGGAAATTAGCATGTTGTTCGGGTATGTAAGCTACAAAAGGTTCAAAATACAAAACGATCTCTTTTATTTTATCATCTTCTAAAGGAGTGGCTGCAATAGCGGCATCCAAATGACCGTTTTTTAATTTTAGGATGATTTCATCTGTGTTGAGCTCTTCGATTAAGAGTTTTACTTTTGGGTATCTTTTGATGAAGTTGTTTAAAAACATCGGCAGTAGTGTAGGCATAATCGTTGGGATAATTCCTAATCGGAATTCACCTCCAATAAAACCTTTTTGCTGCTCTACGATGTCTTTAATCCTATCGGCTTCATTTACTATGTTTTTGGCTTGATTAACAATCTTTTGACCAATATCAGTAAGTTGGATAGGTTTTTTGGATCTATCAAAAATTAGAATACTAAGTTCTTCTTCAATTTTTTGAATCTGCATGCTTAAAGTGGGCTGAGTCACGAAGCATTTCTCGGCGGCAAGTGTAAAGTTTTTATGTTCGGCAACGGCTAACACGTATTGTAGTTGAGTAATCGTCATTTTGATAGTATTTTTTGATACAAAAATAAGAAAATATAATTTTTTTTTATATGATTTAGGGACAACTTATTTTAAATTTGTAGTAAACTTACTGTAAAATAGAAAACTATGAAAACAAATATTTTAGGATTACCTGTGAAAGAGTCAGAGTTATTAGTAAAAGAGTTAAATGTTTTATTAGCCAATTTTCAGGTGTATTATCAAAATTTGAGAGGTATTCATTGGAATATTAGAGGGAAACGCTTCTTTGATTTACATGTAAAATTTGAAGAATTGTATACCGATGCACAGTTAAAGATCGATATGATTGCAGAAAGGGTTTTAACTATAGGCGGAACACCATTGCATACTTTTGAAGATTACATCAAAAACAATAAATTGGCGGTGGGAAAAAACATCTCAAATGATGAAAAAGCGGTACAATTGATTGTGCACTCTTTGTCCGATCTATTGAAAATCGAAAGAGAAATTTTGAACCAATCAGCAGAAATTAATGATGAAGGAACCAATTCTATGATGAGTGATTTTATTGCAGAGCAAGAAAAGACCATCTGGATGATGAGAGCTTGGTTGGAAGAAGAATTGTAAAATTCTCTTTTATAGATATATAGAAACAGAATGGTCCATTTGGACCATTCTGTTTTGTATAAATGTTAAATTTCTATGAAATTTTTAGCTTAACGCTTTGATTTTAGTTGTTAAAAACTATTTTTGTCGCAATGAAATTTACAGCTCGCATATTATTATTTATATTTATTACATTCTTATCAGCGCCTACGATTATTACGTTGATTAAGAAAGGTAGTGATACATCTGTAAATTTTAGTTTCTCGGAAGAGGAACATTCTCACAAAGAACTTAAAGCAGCTGTCAAACCAGCTATACTTCAACATGAATTGGTTATTCCAGTTTTTGCTGAATCTAAGATTATATTGTCTGGTAATATTGTCAAACTAGATAATATTTCACCGAGCATATTTGCTCCTCCCCCCAACTTGGTATAATACTTCCGATTATTTTGAATTACACTGCATTTGAATAAATGCGGTAAACTTTAATGTATAATTTTTTTAGTATTGTATTATGACAAAAAAAATCAATCTTTTTGCCAACCTTAAATCTGATTTTGCTTCAGGTTTAGTGGTTTTCTTGGTGGCTCTTCCATTGTGTTTAGGTATTGCAATGGCTTCAGGTGCCCCTTTATTTTCTGGAATTATCTCAGGTGTTATCGGGGGTATTGTGGTAGGGTATTTGAGCCAATCACATATTAGTGTTTCAGGTCCAGCTGCTGGGTTAACAGCAATTATTTTAACCGCTATTACTGATTTCGGTGCTTTTGACGTGTTCTTATTGGCTGTTTTTATAGCAGGATTAATTCAATTAGGTTTAGGCTTTCTAAAAGCTGGAAGTATTTCAAATTACTTCCCAACCAATGTTATTGAAGGAATGTTGGCCGGTATCGGTATTATAATCATCTTAAAACAATTGCCTCATGCCTTTGGTTATGATGCTGATTTTGAAGGTGATCAAGCTTTTGTTCAAAATGACGGTAGCAATTCATTGTCGTCTTTATTTGATATTTTTAATCACATTCATTTAGGGGCAGTAGTGATTTCTTTAGTGTCACTAGTGATCTTGATTTCATGGGATAAAGTTTCTTTTTTAAAGAAATTAAAACTAGTTCCAGGAGCACTTGTTGCTGTTATTTTAGGGATTGCTTTAAATGAATTTTTTATCGCCACAGGAAGCTCATTGGCTATTGCAAAAGAACATTTGGTTTCATTGCCAGTTCCAACTTCTTTTGATGAGTTTAAATCTATTTTAGTTACACCAAATTTTGCTGCGGTTACTAATCCACAAGTTTGGGTTGTTGCTATTACAATTGCCATTGTAGCTTCTATTGAAACATTATTATGTATTGAGGCTGCCGATAGAATGGACGTGCAAAAACGTTATACCAATACCAATGTGGAACTTAAAGCACAAGGAATTGGTAATATTGTTAGTTCACTTTTAGGTGGTTTACCAATGACCTCGGTTGTAGTAAGATCTTCTGCTAATAATAATGCAGGAGCAAAATCTAAAATGTCTGCTATTATTCACGGTGTTTTATTGTTATTAAGTGTTTTGGCTATTCCAGCCCTATTAAACAAAATCCCGTTGGCAACTTTAGCTACAGTTTTAATTTTGGTAGGATATAAGTTAGCTAAACCAGCAACATTTAAACATTTTTGGGAAAAAGGAAAGTATCAGTTTATTCCTTTTGTAGCTACTCTAGTATTTGTAGTAACAACAGATTTACTTAAAGGTGTTGCTTTAGGAATTGTGATCAGTGTTATATTCGTATTGAGAGGAAACTTAAAAAGAGCCTATAGCTTTAAAAAAGAAGAATACGAAGACGGAGATGTTATCCATATCGATTTGGCACAAGAAGTTTCATTCTTGAATAAAGCAGCTATTAAATTGACATTAAATGAAATTCCAGAAAATTCTAAAGTGATCATTAATGCTCACGATACAGAATATATTGCACATGATGTACTGGACTTAATTCGTGAGTTTAAAGAAACGCGTGCTGTTGATGATAATATCAAAGTAAAACTAAAAGGGTTTAAGGATGTCTATGAGTTAGAAAACTCTCCAGAGACAAATAACCATGTTTCTATTGAGCATTATTATGATGTGGCCAAGAGAACAATGGTTAAAAAAGAAACAACAAAAACTGAACTTTAAAAATAAATTAATAAACTAAGGTATTTTTGAAGTGTCGGAAGTTTCAAAATTTGCATAACTTTACAGTAGAGTTGATCTTGATCTTTTATGACAGGTCAAAATGCCAATAAAAAAAGAAATAAAATGAGAGAGTTTTATCAAAAACTATTAGAAAATAATAAAGAGTGGGTTGAAAAATCATTAGCATTAGACCCTAATTATTTCGCGGATTTAGCTAAAGGACAAACGCCACCTTTGTTGTGGATTGGATGCTCTGATAGCCGTGTGCCGGCAAACGAAATTATTGGTGCTAAACCAGGTGAGGTTTTTGTACATCGTAATATTGCTAACATGGTCGTGCACTCTGATATGAATATGTTGAGTGTTTTAGATTATGCAGTGAATGTATTAAAAGTGAAACACGTAATTGTTTGTGGACATTACGGTTGTGGTGGTGTAAAAGCCGCTATGGGGAATCAATCTGTTGGAATTATTGATAACTGGATTCGTCATATTAAAGATGAATACCGTTTACATGATAAATATCTGAATTCGATTCAGGATGAGACAGAGCGTTTTAATGCTTTTGTTGAAATTAATGCCAAAGAGCAAGTGTATAATCTGGCCAAAACGTCAATTGTACAAGGAGCTTGGAAAAACGGTCAAGATTTAATGCTTCACGGATGGGTTTACGGATTGAATTCTGGTTTTGTAACCGATTTAAATGTAAACATTAGTTCGAATGAAGAACTAGACGAAGTTTATCAATTAGACTTGTAGTATAAAAAAATCGCCCTAAATTTTAGGGCGATTTTTTTTATTCATTTTCATCTAGATTTTCATTGAAAGCCGATGGTAATAAAGTAGGGATGAATTTTATTAAAATAGGCAATAGTAAACTGCCACCAGGCAATAGAAAGATAGTCAGCGAAGGAATGGTTTTGCAAATATCTAAGAGTTGCTTTTTTACTTTTTTCTTTTCTTTTGCATCCAAATCTCTACGGGTAGAATAAGCCAATAGAAGCATTAACTCTTTGCTTTGAATGATTTCCTTAATTAATCTATTTTTGTTTCTTACAATCAATTTTACAACGCTATGGGTCATCTGATCATAGAAATGCTTTACGGGATTCGAATAGTTGAAGTAAGGGATTTTCTTTTTATGTGTGGTAATGAAAGTATTGGTTGTCGATATGCTTTTACTAACAAAATCATCTGAAACCCCCATCATGGCGGCAAGTGAATGTAAAAAATACGCTTCGTCGTTTTCTACAACACCATCACTCCATAAAGCCATTCCAGCCATATCAATTAAATAGTATTGCTCAAGGGTATTACTGAAATAATCCAAACGTAAGGTTTCTAAAGTATCGACCGTTACTTTGGAAAATTTAGAATAACGAATAGAAGCTTCAAAGAGTTTAATTAATAGATCATCATGCTGCGATTTGATGGTTTTGGTTTTTAAAGCTAAAGCGACGATACCCAAAACGGTTTCTTCGATTCGTTTTAAATATTTTTCTGGAATAGCACCGTGAACTAAGTATTGTCTAAATGCCAAAACATCAATAAACAATAAAGAATTGGTTACTAAATGTGAAA
The DNA here is from genome assembly GCF_059882335.1 of Flavobacterium sp. OHVDL-2026-0007. Taxonomy (NCBI): domain Bacteria; kingdom Pseudomonadati; phylum Bacteroidota; class Flavobacteriia; order Flavobacteriales; family Flavobacteriaceae; genus Flavobacterium; species Flavobacterium sp. OHVDL-2026-0007. Next base: position 2,056,300 of record NZ_CM187612.1, on the reverse strand, counting down.
AGTTTTTACTGATTATACTGTCGTTGGTCTGTACCCTCTGATCAATTATGTTTTCTAAAGACAAAGAAGGGCTGTCTTTAGGGAGCAAAATTTTGAATATATTAAAGCCTTCGGGATTCATTTCCTTGTAAAACTTCAAAACTTCAGAGATGAAATTGTCGGGTTCAGAACTTCTTTTTTCTAGACAAAAAACATTGTATAAAGTATTTAATAAAGCTACTTTAGAAATTTCAGTTTTAAACCAACCTTTTATGGGAATTGGGATTTGTGTGTCAATGGCTATAATGTGACCGTATATAAAACCAGTTTCTCTTACTTTGTAGTAAAAGGAATCTGTAGTCTCAAAAGGAATGGACTCGGAGAACTTTTGTTCACTAAAAAACTTAGCTATCCAACCTGGTGCCGATGGGTTAATCATTAACTTTAATTTATAGGTGCAAAGCTATATCTTTTTTCTTGTCTAAGGATTAACTTTAAATGAAATAACCACTAGATTTTGTGAAAATCTAGTGGTTATTGTTTGGATTACTTAATGATACCTGCACAAGCAACTCTACCGCCTGCATTCCCAGTAGGCTGTGTGGTAAAATCATCGGATCCTTGATGTACTATTAAGCCTTTTCCTAAAATGTTTTTGGTTTCATCATCGCCACCAATACTCCATTGGTCTGTAGTTAAGGTGATGGTTCCGTTACCTTTTTCATCAGCAGTAAAGTTTCCAATATCTCCTTTATGGTATTCGGCAGAACCCCATTTCCCATGCTTTTTAAAAGTAGGGTTCCAGTGTCCTCCAGCAGAACTTCCGTCCGCGGCTGTACAATCTGATTTTTCATGTATGTGTATGGCATGAACTCCTGGTTGTAAACCACTCATTTTTGCAACAAAGGTTACTTTTCCATTTTTTTCTGTAAAGGTAGCCGTTCCACTAACGGTACTGTTGCTTTTTGGTTCGAGTGTAATGGTCAATTTTTTAGAATCATCTGTGTTGTTCTTTGTTTTACACCCAATAATAACGGCTGCAATGACCACCAGAGATAGAAGTATTTTTTTCATAATTTGTGTTTTTATTTTAAAGTAAAGTAAAGTTAGTTCAAAATTATGGAAAGAAAACCATCCCAAAGTTAAAAAAGCCAAAAGGATTGGGTTAAAAATAAGCTTAAATTGACTAAAATGGCTGAAATATTCCTTAAATTCGTTGTGTGTATTTAGGGATTAAATAATGCTAAAATAGTCATTGGTAAATGGTTAAAGGCGTAAAACTTCGGATTATGATAAAAAAAATAGCCGTCTTCGCAGTTTTGGGAATTCTTTTATTTTCATGTAATGCTACAGGGCATAAATCGACAGGTGCAGAGGCTGTTGCCCGTCTTAATGGTTCTTGGGAGTTAAATTATATAACAGGGCCAAGAATCGCTTTTGATGGTTTGTATCCCAATGTAAAGCCCACTATTGTCTTTGATGTTAAAGAGAGTAGGGTTTCGGGAAATAATAGTTGTAATTCCTTTACTGGAAAATTAAATGTTGAGGGACATATGATTAATTTTAGAAATGGATTAGCCACCACCAGAATGATGTGTGAGGACAACCAAGGAGAACACGTTTTTATGAGTACCATCGAAAAGATCACTTCCTATAGTGTTAGTAAGGATGGAAAAACTTTGAATCTCATTTCTGGTGATATTGCCATGATGCGATTTGAGAAAAAATAAGGCGGTAGTTTGTTAAACTTTTAAAAGACGTATTGTATGAAAATTAAATGGGCAATAGTAGTGATGTTATGTTGTTTTTTAAGTGCCCCAGTTTTGGCGCAACAACTTACCAAGAAGGAAGTAAAGGCAGCAGCGGCCCTTCAGAAGCAAAAAGAAATTGAAGCATTAATTGAATCAAGAAATTTTGTTTTTGATGCTGAGAAAGCAATTCCTCTCGGGTATCGATTTATATTATTGGATCACAATAGTTACTTCGTGAACTTTACAGCAGAAAAAGCAACTGCTGAATTGCCTTTTTTTGGAAGGGCTTTTAGTGCTCCTTATGGAGGAGATGGTGGAATTAAATTTGAGGGTAAGCCCGAGAATGTACAGGTGGAAAAAAAGAAGAAATCGTACATTATAAGAGCGACCGTAAAGGGAAAGGATGATGTATTTAATCTTTTATTTTCTGTTTTTTTCAATGGAAGTACTTCACTTTCGATCAGTAGCAACAACAGAGCGTCAATTTCGTATGATGGCGTGATTAGAGCGCCAAAAAAACTAGAAGATAAAAAGTAATAGTTTTTAATAGAGCTATTCAATGGATACAAAAAAGGCAATTATTTTTCAATAATTGCCTTTTTTTATATGGTATTGGGATGTTGTCTAGTTAGTTATTTTTCACTTCGTAAATAGCACCTACCATGCCGTTGCGTGGGGTGTCTAATGGAAGTTCCCAAAACATGATTCCGCCTAATTTTTTAGATTTCACATATGCTGTTTTGGCTTTTATTGAAGCAAGATCATCTCCAGTAGCAAATTTTTGTTGTTTTTCGTTATACCAATATCCAGCTTTGGCTTTATCATCCCAAAAGTATTTCCAACCATTAGCGGCTGTAAAGGTAGTAGCATATTGGTTAAATGACACTCCTTGGACATGTACTCCAGGCTGGTACAAACCATTGTTTACATTGGCAACATTTTCCCAGGTACGGGTGTAAAATGCACCACCAATAACCAATTTTTCGGCTGGTATGCCTAAGTTTAGTAAATAAGTTACGGCTCTATCTGCAGACTGTGCGTCAGCCGTTCCACTATATAAAGGAGCTTGGTGCCCTGTTACTTTTGAATAACCATTTACCAAATCGTAACTCATGATATTGACACGATTCACTAAAGGCATTACTATTTTCCACTCAATAGATTCATCTAAAAATTGTTGGAATCCTCCAGCAGCAAAGCTGATTTGGTGTTTTTTTCCTAAGGTTAGGCGTAGAATTTTGATCAATTCAGTAAAGTTTTTCTTGTCAGCCCCTTGATACAAATGACCAGGAAGTCCTTCAATGGCGGGATATTCCCAATCTAAATCTATACCGTCTGTTTTAAAATAATCATTTATTTCCTTTACAGATTTGGCAAAGGTTAGTCTTCCTTCAGCTGTAGAAAATGCTGCGGAACAAGGTGCGCAACCTCCCCAGCCACCAAGAGATAAGACTATCTTTAGTTGTGGATTTTTCGTTTTTAAAGAAACCAAATGTTTGATAGTAATCGAATCTTTAGGAGAATCGACACTTAGTTTACCCTCTCTTAAATGGCAAAAGCTAAAGATAATCTGGTCCAATTTATTTACTTCATATTCATTGATCAGCTTGTCATGGCCAGTGTAATAGGCGATAATATCCATTTTTTTATTTTTTTGTGCAAAGGTAGCTGTGGTACAGAGGCAGAGTAAAAATAAGGCAATGAGGTTAACTTGTTTCATTTTTAGTTTTTTAGTTTTTTTGAGTGCTAAATATAAAACATTCAAAATTAAATTTCACTAAAGACGTAAAATCATGAAGAAAAAAGCAGAGGAGGTTTTCTGAAATAGAAGTGGTGCTGGAGGGGCTTTAAATTCGATGTGGTTTATTTTTAGGAAAGGATAGCAAAAAATAAACCCGCACTGTTTCGGATTAGTGCGGGTTTAAACAAATTAAAAGCTAAAAACTATTGTGATCTTAGAAGCAGTATTGGTTTTCTGCAACTAATTTTGAAGTAATCGTTTCTCTTAGTGCCACTACATTAGGCATATTGGTGTATTTTGTAAAACGACGTAATCCCATTAACATCATACGTTGTTCATCTCCTTCAGCAAAAGAGATAATACCTTCTTTTCCTTTTTGATTTACAATGTCTACTGCTTTATACAAGTATAATTTTGCCATGGCAATTTGCTCCTGCACTTTGGCTTCACCTTCTTTTTTGGCTAATTTTTCAGTTCTAAGAATAGTACTTTCGGCCATGTATATTTCAATTAAAATATCAGACGCAGCCATTAATAATTGTTGGTGTGCATCTAAGTCTGGACCATATTTTTGTACAGCACTTCCGGCAACCATTAAGAATACTTTTTTCAAGTTGGCAATAATACCTTTTTCCTCTGCAAATAATTCAGAGAAATCAGGAGTGTCAAAAGAAGGGATACCCATTAGTTCTTCGGATACTTTCATTGCTGGTCCTAATAAATCAACGTGACCTTTCATGGCTTTTTTGATTAACATTCCAACAGAAAGCATTCTATTAATTTCGTTAGTACCTTCGTAGATACGCGCTATTCTGGCATCTCTCCAAGCACTTTCCATTGGTGTATCTTCAGAGAATCCCATTCCACCAAAAACTTGTATTCCTTCATCGGCACAATTCTGAACATCCTCAGAAACGGCCACTTTAAGAATAGAGCACTCAATAGCGTATTCCTCAACACCTTTTAATTCTGCTTCTTGATGAGAAGCTCCTTCTGCTTCACGAGCGATAATTCTATCTTCGATATCTTTTGCAGCACGGTAAGAAGCGCTTTCTCCAGCATAGCAAGAAGTAGCCATTTCAGCTAATTTAGAGCGAATGGCTCCAAATTGAGAAATTGCCGTATTGAATTGGATTCTTTCGTTAGCGTATTTAACGGCTCCTGTAGTTACTCTCCTTTGTGCATCAAGACAAGCTGCTGCTAATTTAATACGACCTACGTTTAGTGCATTCATGGCAATTTTGAAACCATTACCTCTTTCAGATAACATGTTTTCAACAGGCACTTTTGTTTCGTTGAAGAAAACCTGACGAGTAGAGGAAGCACGAATTCCTAATTTGTGTTCTTCTTCATTCATAGAAATTCCATTAGATGGATCGTTTTCTACGATGAAACCTGTAATGTTTTTATCATCTCCAATACGGGCAAAAACGATGAAAACGCTACAGAAACCTGCATTGGAAATCCACATTTTTTGTCCGGTAATTTTATAATGCGTTCCATCTTCAGATAAAACGGCTTTAGTTTTTCCAGAATTTGCATCAGAACCAGCACCTGGCTCAGTCAAGCAATAAGCTCCAAACCATTCGCCAGTAGCTAATTTAGGAACGTATTTTTTCTTTTGTTCTTCAGTTCCATAAAGGGTGATTGGCATAGTTCCAATTCCTGTATGAGCACCAAAAGCAGTTGAGAACGAACCTGTAGCTCCAGAAATGTAGTCACAAACCAACATTGTAGATACAAATCCCATTCCTAATCCGCCATATTCTTCAGGTACTGCAACTCCTAAAAGTCCCAATTCACCTGCTTTACGCATGCTTTCTTCTGTAAAGGCGTAATCTTTTTTCTCGAAACGGTTTTTATTAGGCCAAATTTCTTTGTCTACAAACTCTTTTACAGAGTCACGCATCATTAATTGCTCTTCCGAAAAATCTTCTGGTGTAAAGATATCTTCGCACTTTGTTTCTTTTACTAAAAACTGACCACCACGGGTTACGTTTTTTTCGATTGTATCTGCCATTGCTTTTGTTTTTTGTATGTTTTTATATTTTTATAATCGCCTCTCCAATCTTGTCATTTCAAGAAAGGAGAGACCCAATAATTATTTTTAAAGAACTTCGTAAATCCCTGCAGAACCTTGTCCAGTTCCTACACACATAGAAACGATTCCGTATTTGTTACCTCTGCGTTTCATTTCATCAAATAATTGAACGGAAAGTTTAGCTCCAGTACAACCCAGAGGATGTCCTAAGGCAATAGCTCCACCGTTTACGTTTACGATATCAGGATTTAAACCTAACTCACGAATTACCGCTAAAGATTGAGAAGCAAACGCCTCATTTAATTCAATTAAGTCGATGTCTTTTAAGGCTAATCCAGCTTGTTTTAAGGCTTTTGGAATTGCTTTTACAGGACCAATACCCATGATTCTAGGCTCAACACCAGAAGAAGCAAAGTTTACTAATCTTGCGATTGGTTCGAGTTTTAATTCTTTTACCATTTCTTCGCTCATGATCAAAACAAAAGCAGCACCATCACTCATTTGAGAGGAGTTACCAGCAGTTACACTTCCATCAGCAGCAAATACCGGTCTTAAACCTGACAACGCAGCAACAGAGGTTCCAGCTCTTGGACCTTCGTCTTGTTTTACAACGTATGATTTAGTTTCTTTTTTACCATTTTCATTGATGAAAGTTTGGTCAACAGTAATCGGAACGATTTGTTTGTCGAATTTTCCTTCCGCTTGCGCTTTCAAGGCTTTCATATGTGAGTTATAAGCAAACTCATCTTGATCTTCTCTTGAAATTTTATATTGAGTGGCAACCGCTTCAGCAGTTAAACCCATTCCCCAGTAATAATCTTCGTGACCTGCAGCAGCAAGTTTATAATCCGGAGTTGGTTTGTAACCTCCCATTGGAATAAAACTCATACTTTCAGCTCCACCAGCGATAATACAATCCGCCATTCCTGATTGGATTTTAGCAGTTGCCATTCCGATCGTTTCCAATCCAGAAGCGCAATAGCGGTTTACCGTTACACCAGGAACATCTTCTATTTTTAATCCCATAAGAGAAATTAAACGACCTACGTTTAAACCTTGTTCGGCTTCTGGCATGGCATTTCCTACCATCACATCATCAATACGTTTTTTGTCAAAATCAGGCAATTCATTCATCATAAACTGAATGGTTTCTGCAGCTAATTCATCAGGTCTTTTAAATCTAAAAACTCCTTTTGGTGCTTTTCCTACCGCAGTACGATAAGCTTTTACTATATATGCTGTTTTCATTTTCTTAGTTTCTAAGTGGTTTCCCTTTGGTTAACATGTATTGAATTCTTTCTAATGTTTTTCGCTCTGTACAAAGAGATAAGAAAGCCTCACGTTCGATATCTAATAAATATTGTTCGGATACCAAAGTCGCTTCAGATAAATCACCACCAGCCATCACATACGCTAGTTTGTTAGCAATTTTCTTGTCATGCTCAGAGATGTATTTTCCAGCTTCCATCTGATCTGTTCCTACTAAGAACATTCCAAGGGCTTGTTTTCCTAATACTTTTACATCAGTTCTTCTTATTGGTTGTGTATAACCCGCTTCAGCCATTAACAAAGCGTGTTTTTTTGCCTCAGCAATTTGACGGTCTTTGTTTACTACAATAATATCTTTACCGTGTTGTAAAAGTCCAGTGTCAAAAGCTTCGTAACCTGAAGTAGATACTTTTGCCATAGCAATAGTCAAGAAATATTCTTGAAGCACATTCAATTCCACATCGTTTTTACGGAATAAATCAGAAGCTCTTAAAGCCATTTCTTTAGACCCACCACCACCAGGAAGTACACCAACACCAAACTCAACAAGTCCCATATAGGTTTCTGCTGCAGCTACAACCTTATCGGCATGTAGGCTCATTTCGCATCCACCGCCAAAGGTCATTCCGTGAGGAGCAACAACGACAGGAATGCCAGAGTAACGAACGCGCATCATGGTGTCTTGGAACATTTTGATAGCCATGTTCAATTCGTCGTATTCTTGCTCGACAGCCATCATGAAAATCATCCCGATATTAGCGCCTACCGAGAAATTAGCTGCTTGATTACCAATAACTAAACCTTGGTATTCTTTTTCAGATAAGTCGATGGCTTTATTGATCGCTTGAAGTACATCGCCACCAATGGTGTTCATTTTGGATTGGAATTCTAAGTTTAAGATTCCGTCTCCTAAATCTTGGATGATGGCACCACTATTGCTCCAAACTTTTTTGCTTTCGCGGATGTTGTTTAGGATAATGAAGGCATCTTGACCAGGAACTTTAGTTTGTGATTTCGTTGGAATGTTGTAGAAATAGGTAGCGCCTTCTTTTACTGTATAAAAGCTTTTGCTTCCCGAGGCTAACATGTCGTTAACCCAAGCAGCTGGTGCTAAACCTTCCGCTTTCATGATTTCAATTCCGTTTTCCACACCAATGGCATCCCAGATTTCGAAAGGTCCATTTTCCCATCCAAAACCAGCCTTCATGGCATCGTCAATTTTATATAGTTCGTCTGATATTTCAGGGATTCTATTGGATACATAGGCAAACATTCCAGCAAAACTTTTGCGGTAAAATTCACCAGCTTTGTCTTTTCCTTTTACCAAAACTTTAAAACGATTGATTGGTTTGTCAATTGTTTTAGTCAATTCAAGTGTGGCAAAATTTGCTTTTTTCGCAGCACGGTATTCCAATGTGTCTAAATCAAGAGTAAGGATGTCTTTGTCTACTTTTTTGTAGAAACCTTGTCCTGTTTTACTTCCCAACCAATTATTGTCCATCATCTTGGTGATGAAGTCTGGAAGTTTGAACAATTCGTGTTGCTCGTCTGTTGGACAGTTTTCATAGATACCATTGGCAACGTGTACCAAAGTATCCAGACCTACTACATCCACAGTACGGAAAGTAGCTGATTTTGGACGACCAATTACTGGACCAGTTAGTTTATCAACTTCTTCAATAGTTAGGCCCATTTCTTTAACCAAATGGAACAAACTTTGGATGCCGTAAATACCAATTCTGTTTCCGATAAAAGCAGGAGTGTCTTTAGCAACAACCGAAGTTTTTCCTAAAAACTTAGATCCGTATTCGTTTAAGAAATCCAATACTTGAGTTGAAGTTTTTGGACCAGGAATGATTTCAAATAATTTTAAGTAACGCGCAGGGTTAAAAAAGTGTGTACCGCAGAAATGTTGTTGAAAATCTTCGCTTCTTCCTTCACTCATGAAATGAATTGGAATACCTGAAGTGTTTGAGGTTACTAAAGTACCTGGTTTTCTGAATTTTTCAATCTGTTCAAAAACTAGTTTTTTAATATCAAGACGTTCTACAACAACTTCTATGATCCAGTCAACGTTGGCAATTTTTGCCATATCATCAGTGGTGTTTCCAGTGGTAATCCTACTGGCGAATTTCTGACTGTAGATAGGAGAGGGTTTTGATTTTAATGAATTCGCTAAGTGCTCGTTTACCAAGCGGTTGCGAACAGCTTTACTTTCAAGCGTTAATCCTTTTTTAGTTTCAGCTTCTGTCAACTCACGTGGTACGATGTCAAGCAAAAGAACTTCAACACCAATATTGGCAAAATGACAAGCTATTCCTGAACCCATAATTCCGGATCCAATTACAGCAACTTTTTTAATTGTGCGTTTCATAGTTAATATTTTGTTTTTTATTTGAATTTGAAGTTTCCTTAATTAAAGTATAGGTTATTCATTTTCTAGTTTCTCTGTTTGATTAAATATGTTTTTGTCCTGAATTAATTCGTTTATGATTTCAGAAACTTCAATAAAATGTTTTAGCTTTTCATCTGTAACATGTTTTCTAACGGTTTCATTAAATTTCAGAACAGTATTTTTGGATAATTCTCTTTTTTCTTTTCCAAATTCGGTCAAGTAAATCAAAACACCACGTCCATCGGTCGGATTTTTTTTGCGAACAATCAAACCCTTGTCTTCCATAGATTTAAGCGTTCTGGTTAAGCTAGTGGCTTCCATTCCCATTCTGGGACCTAATGCTGTAGATGGAGTGCCCTCTTCTTTGTCGATACTCAGTAGTGCAAAACCCGTTGCCATGGTTGCATCATATTTTGCAGCCTCTTCATTGTACATTCTTGATACTGCTTGCCAGGTTGCTCTTAAAATATAATCTATAGTTTTTTCTTTCATTTGGTAGATTGTATTTGATTATTTAATTTTAATGAAATATATGAGAGCATATGTTTTACATTAGTTTAAATCGAATTTGTGTTTATCAGCAACTATATCGATTTCAAATATAATAAAAAAATATTATGCACGCATAGTATTACTGAAAATATTTTTTACTTAAGCGAATAATCACTCTGAAATTGAGTCGATTAAGTTCGTTTTTAACTGAAATATAGCACTTATTTTTGAAATTTTAGTTATTTCAATAGTTATAAAATAACAACAGGCCAATCAATTAGGATTTTAGGGTAGAGGTTCTTGATAGATAACTCTTATATTTAAAAAAAGGGACAATTATTCGTTATTCTGTGGAAGTTATGAGGGTGAATGTAGTAGATCTATCAAAAGAAATAAAGAGGAGAAATTCTTGCTAGAGTGCGAAGAGGTAAGCAAATAGAATTTCGTTTTTGAAAATAGAGTAGGTATTTTGAAAATAAAAAAAAGGCTATCTTTTGCAAGAGAGCCTTTTCATTGGTTGAATTATTTTGGTAATTAATTATGGTCGTAGATTTTTAAGTAAAGATCGTTGTAAATTTCTTTGATAATCTTGCGTTTTAGTTTTAGAGTAGGGGTAAGTTGACCTCCATCGATAGACCAAACATCAGGTGTTAATTCAAAACGTTTGATTTTTTCCCAGTTACCAAATTTTTGATTTATTCCTTCAACTTCTTCGTCGATACGTTTGATAACATCAGCATTTGCACTGATTGCTGCATCTGTATCTCCTAAGGTAATTTTATGAATTTTTGCCCATTCTTTTACAAACTCAAAATTAGGTTGAATAAAAGCTGCTGGCATTTTTTCACCATCGCCAATGACCATGATTTGCTCAATAAAACGGGATTGTTTCATGGCATTTTCAATCAATTGAGGCGCAATATATTTTCCTCCTGAAGTCTTGAACATTTCTTTTTTACGATCTGTAATTTTCAAGAAACCTTCGCTGTCAATTTCTCCTATATCTCCCGTGTGAAAATAACCGTCTTGCAAAGCTTCGGCTGTTTTTTCAGGATCTTTAAAGTAACCTAACATTACATTGGGGCCTTTGCAAAGAATTTCACCGTCTTGAGCAATTTTAACTTCAACGTTGCGAATTACTTTTCCAACAGTTCCAACTTTGAAACCTCTATTTCTTTGGTCGTTCACGGCAATTACAGGGGAGGTTTCAGATAAACCGTAACCTTCCATAACAGGAATGTCAGCAGCAGCAAAAACTCTTGTTAATCTTGGTTGTAAGGCAGCACTTCCAGAAACCATTAAATCTAAATTACCTCCTAAGCCTTCTTTCCATTTACTGAAAATAAGTTTTCTAGCAATCTTTAATTGAAATTCATACCAAAAACCATTAGCACCGTAGGGTTCATATCGCAAACCTAAATCAATAGCCCAGAAAAATAATGTTTTCTTGATGCCTGTTAATTCAGCTCCTTTGGCGTAAATTTTATCGTATACTTTTTCTAAAAGTCGAGGAACAGCTGTCATAACTGTCGGACGAACTTCTTTTAAGTTATCACTAATTTTATCAATGGATTCTCCAAAATAAACTGAAACACCATAATATTGATAGATGTACAAAATCATTCTTTCAAAAATGTGGCAGATAGGTAAGAAACTTAAAGCAGTGCTTTTTCCTGGTTCAAAAGGAATTCTAGGAGAACTGTCTAGAACATTTGATACTATATTTTTGTGCGAAAGCATTACTCCTTTTGGTCTTCCTGTTGTTCCTGAAGTATAAATTATAGTAGCTAAATCATCTGTTTGGATACTGTCTTTTCTAGCTTCTACTTCATGCTGGTTGCTTTCGTCTTTTCCAAGTGTCAATAATTCAGACCAGTGTTTACAACCTTGGATTTCATTAAAAGAATACACTTCTTTTAAATGGGGTACATTGGCTTGTATGCTCTTTACTTTTTGATATACTTCATCATCTGACACAAAACAGTAAATACTACCGCTGTGGTTTAATATGAATTCATAATCTTCCTCAGAAATGGTAGGGTAAATAGGTACATTTTGTGCGCCTGTTTGCAAAATACCGATATCCATAATGTTCCATTCGGTACGATTATTTGAGGTGATTAAGGCAATTTTATCATCTTTTTGTACGCCTATGCGTATCAATGCTCTTGAAATAGCATTTGCTTTTGCAATATATTCTTGGCTAGATGTCTTTTCCCAAACGCCATTTTTTTTGGTCGCTAAGGCAACTGGAAGATTGTAAGTTTCTTGCTGATAGTAAGGAAAATCAAAAAGGCGTGTGATTGAAATCATTGTTTAATATATTGAATTTTATCGCAAATTAAATAAAAAATAGGTATAATTTTTAAATTTGTGAAATTAAATCGTAAAATTTATAAGGAGTATTGAAAATCTACGAAAACGTTTTCTTTTTTGTGGTAGATTTTGAAAAAAATAAGAAATATTTAAAAGGAAAGCGATTTTTTGTCAGTACTAGAATCTTGGTAGGTCTTGATGCGTTCGCCCATAATAAACATTTTTTTCTTGTTGAAGTGAATTGAAAATTGAACATAGATCCAATCTTCTTCAGTGTTAGGTTTGTACCAAAGCGTATAGGAGGCGCTATTGTAACCTTCTTTAAAGATTGGAATTCCTTCTTGAGAACATTCTATTCCCCAGCGAATGTTTTTTTTAGATAAATCCTCGTACTGGAAAATCCCAGTTCCATTGGCTTTTAGTTCTACGATGGGTTCGCCTTTACCTTCATAGAGAAAAATACCGTCTATGGGGTAACCAATGGTTGTGGTAATATAATGTTGGTGCGTTTTGTAGGTTATCTGGTCAATTTTAATTTGTGCATGTGATACTGACGCAACAAAAAACAGAAAAATAGGCAATAGTTTTAAAAATTTCATTCTAGGTAGGTTTAAATATTGATTGAGTGAAAAAATCAGGGGCATGATTTTTTTGGCGAATATAGTTCAAATTTGTCTAGAAAATGAAGTCGAAATGTCTAGAATGTTTCTTATTGGGATTAAAAAATTACTCTGTTGAAAATTGATTCTCTAAAAGGGTTTCTTTAAAATCGGATTTAAAAGTGTAGGCAAAAGTGATCATTAGGGCGCGAGTATCTGATTTTGAGGTACGATTTTGAGTAAAAAGGGAAGTGTTGTTTTTATAGCCGCTTTCCAAAGTGTTAAACATGTCGGTAAGTACCAATCCTAAACGGGCATTTCCTTTGCCTATTTTTTGTTGGAAACCCAGATCAATATTGTAAATTGGAATTCTTTTTCCTTGTGGGGTAGCTAAGGCAGAATTGTAATTCCCTATAATTTGTAGTTTTCCACCTTTCCAGGGAACGAAATTATGAATCATTTTGCCGTACCAACTAAAAGCACTCCTGACAACGTCTTGCGCTAGATTGGAGCCATTCATGTCTTGTTGAAAGGCGGTTATGCTGATGTTGGCGTCATAAAAACCGATTGGTTTTAAGCTAAAAATTGATTCTACTCCATAGGTAAGGGTGTTACCGATATTTCTGGGTTGCAAGAAAATAGCGCCATTGTCTTGAAGTTCGGCATAGGATTTAATGGTGTTGGTTGCATTGCGGTAAAAGGCAGTGCTAGAAAAAGAGTATTTGTCCCACTCTTTGTTATAGCTCATTTCAGCAATATGAATAATTTCAGGTTTTAGATAGGGGTTTCCGCCATGTGGACTCAGGGCATCGGTGATGTCAATAAAGGGATTGAGCTGGTCGAGTTCGGGACGATTGATGCGTTTGCTATAACTAATTTTAACGGATTCGGCTGGTTCTAGATTCCATTGTAAAGAGACAGAAGGGAAAAGTTTGAAATAATGATTGGTGAAATTATCGCTATTGTTTTGTGTTTTTCCATTGTTAGTAACCTGCTCGCCACGCAATCCCAAATTGTATTTCCATTTGGGATTTTCTGATGTTCCTATGTAAGAATTCATTAGGAGGTAAAGGGCATTTATGTGTTCGTGGAATTTGAAGGTATTGCTCGATAAAGGATCCGCAATATAATCGTCATTGATCTTGTCAGCACTTTCAAAATCAGAGTTGAAAAAGCGAAAAGTTCCTTTGTAGCCTGTTTCTATAACTGATTTTTCGGCAATAGGGAAAGCATAATTCACCATAGCATTGGTTACGTTTTCGTCTTCATAATTGTGTGTTCTTTGTAAAAGAACATCGCCAATTTGGCTGTTGTTTTGGTCGTAATCATAAGTGTCGATGCCTGTGTTTTCTCTGTCTTTATTAAAAGAAGAGGTGATACTAGCACTTAGGCTTTTTCGATCAGCAATAAATTTTCGGTTATAATTAAAAGCCAGTTCGCCTACTTTTGAACGTTCTAGTTCTAAGGAATGCCTTTTGTTGGCAGAGAAAAATTCGTTGTTAAGGGCTTGTATGGAGGTTTTTAAAGTTTCATCATTATCTTGTCCTTCTTTGTTACCAATAGCTTCAAAGGAAAAGGTATTTCTTTCGTTTGAGGCATAATCAATATTGAGTTTTAAATTTTGTAGCGATTCGGTGCGTTGGTCTTCTCTATGCTGATCAATAAAATGTTCATCGTCAATAGTGTAATTTATTCTATCTCCTTTTATTTTTTTGGTTCGACCGGCAAATCGATTGTCGTAGGCGAGACCATAATTCCATTTTCCCGCTTTTTGATTTAAAAGAACAGAACTGTTTAGTCGGCCTTTAGCGCCAAAACCGCTCCCCAAAACCACAGCGCCATTGATGCCATTTTGATTGTTTTTTTTGAGTATAATGTTGATTATACCACTTTCAGCATTGGCGTCGTATTTAGCCGTGGGGTTGTTAATGACCTCTATGTTTTCAATACTGCTGGCGGCTATTTGATCCATATTGGTAAGGGCAGAGTTTTTTCCGTTAATTAAAATCAAAGGGGATTTACCTCTTAAAGTTATGCCTCCGTCAGCGTCAACGGCCACAGTTGGCACGTTTTTCAGCAAGTCGGTAGCTGTTCCTCCTGTTTGTGAAATAGAAGATGTAGCGTTAAATACAAAGCCTTCTTGTGTTTTTGTAATTTGTTTTTTCTGTGAAAGGACCACAACGGTGTTTAGTAAGTGAGTATCGGTTTGTAGTAGGAGTGTTCCTATGGAAATGGGGGTGTCTTCCAGTTTTATTTTTTTAAACTTTGATTGGTAACCAATGAGTTTGATTTGTAATTGATAATCACCACTAGGGATGTGTTCTAGGAGGAAATTGCCAGCGGCGTCGGTTACGGTATAAGCGGTTATTTTAGTGGAATCAGTAATGCTTTTTAAGAGTATATCAGCAAATTCGATACCTAGTTTTCCGTCAGAGACCGTTCCTTTTATGGAGGCTGTTTTTTGACCAAAAGAGAGTTGACTTAAAGTAAATAAGAGGATCAGTAGTATCGTGTTTGGTCTGCTTTTTATCATACCACAAAGTTATTTAGATGATAAAAAATAAGGGGTTAAACTAGCTTAAGATAGTATTAAATTAATCTTAGCAGGTCTTTAGGGGATTGTTATGACCAAATCATTTTGTTCAAGGTGAATAAATAGCCGTATCGAAGAGAAATTTCAGATTGGGTCGGCTTGGGTTTATGCAGGGTGTGCTTTGTGGAATGTTAGGGTAAAAAAAAAGCGTTCGAATTTCGAACGCTTTTAGTAAATAATATAAGGTATTAGATTTTATCAATCCATTTTTTTGCATTAACAAAAGCTTCATGCCAAGGAGAAACTTCATCATTTCTATCTTTTGGATAGTGTGCCCAGTTCCATTGGAAAGTAGAACGCTCAATATGAGGCATCATGACCAAATGTCTTCCTGTCTTATCGCACATCATAGCAGTGTTGTAGTCCGATCCATTCGGGTTTGCTGGATATCCTTCGTAGGCATATTTAGATACGATGTTGTAGTTTTCTTCTGCTAATGGTAAATTGAATTTTCCTTCACCGTGAGAAACCCAAACTCCTAAAGTACTTCCTGCTAATGTAGATAACATTACCGAGTTGTTTTCTTGTACCGTTACTGAGGTAAAAATACTTTCGTGTTTATGACTTTCGTTGTGTAGCATTTTTCCATGAACTTCATGTTCAGGGTTAATTACCTCAAGTTCCATAAACAATTGACAACCGTTACAGATTCCTACAGATAAAGTATCTTCTCTTTTAAAGAAGTTGTCTAAAGCTGTTTTTGCTTTTTCGTTGTATAAGAAAGCTCCAGCCCAACCTTTAGCAGAACCCAATACATCTGAGTTAGAGAATCCACCAACAGCACCAATGAATTGTATGTCTTCAAGAGTTTCACGACCAGAGATTAAATCGGTCATGTGAACGTCTTTGACATCAAAACCAGCCAAGTACATGGCATTGGCCATTTCGCGCTCAGAATTACTTCCTTTTTCACGAATAATAGCCGCTTTTGGTTTTGGTTTCGAAGCATCTATTAGAGGTTTTTTTCCTGTAAAGTGTGCTGGGAATGTATAATTTAAAACTTGATTTTTATAATTCTCGAAACGTGCTTTAGCTGTTCCATTTTTAGATTGTTTTTGATCTAATAAATAAGAAGTTTCAAACCAGATGTCTCTGTATTGTTTGATATCTAAATTCCAATTTCCAACTTCTAAAGTTTCAGTAGTGTTGACAGTACCAATTTTAAAGAATTCGATAGCATTAGCATTTAGTTTGGCTTCAACAGCAGTATCTGATTTCGCTTGGAAAACGATTCCGATATTTTCAGCGAAAAGAATTTTTAAAAGATCTTTTTCAGCGAAAGCAGAAAAATCAATTTTAGCTCCCAAATTCACGTCTGCAAAACACATTTCCAATAGGGTAGTGATTAATCCACCACTTCCGATATCGTGTCCAGCAAGAATTTGATTGTCTACAATTAATTCTTGAATGGTATTAAACGCTTTTTTGAAGAATGAAGCATCTTTGATCGTAGAGGTTTCTTTTCCAATTGTATTTCTGATTTGGGCAAAAGAAGAACCTCCTAATTTGAACGCATCCTGAGATAAATTGATATAATAAATAGAATCTCCATTTCTTTGTAAAACAGGTTCTACTACTTTTCTAATATCAGTACAGTTTCCTCCAGCTGAAATAATGACCGTTCCTGGTGCGATTACTTCATCATTTGGATATTTTTGTTTCATTGAAAGAGAATCTTTACCCGTTGGGATATTGATTCCTAATTCGATTGCAAATTCTGAACAACCTTCTACTGCAGCATATAAACGAGCGTCTTCACCTTCGTTTTTACAAGCCCACATCCAGTTAGCAGAAAGTGAAATTCCTTTCAAACCGTCTTTGATTGGTGCCCAAACAATGTTGGATAATGATTCAGCGATAGCATTTCTACTACCTGCAACTGGATCAATCAAAGCAGCGATAGGTGCGTGCCCAATAGAAGTAGCAATTCCTTCTTTACCTAAATAATCCAGAGCCATTACACCACAATTGTTCAATGGCAATTGTAAAGGTCCTGCATTTTGTTGTTTGGCTACTTTTCCACCAACACAACGGTCTACTTTATTAGTCAACCAGTCTTTCGAGGCAACCGCTTCTAAACGTAAAACGTTTTGTAAGTAAGTTTCGAAATCAGTTGCTGTATAGGTAATATCGGTATAATTTCTATCGATTGTTTTATCAGTCATTACGGTTTTTGGAGAACTTCCGAAGAAATCTTCAAGGGCGTAATCCATAGGTTTTTCTCCAGTAGATTTGGATTCAAAAGTAAAACGGTGGTCTCCTGTTACATCTCCTACTTGGTACATTGGTGAACGCTCTCTGTCAGCAATTCTTTGTAAAGTGTCAATGTCTTTTTGACCAATTACCAATCCCATTCTTTCTTGAGATTCGTTTCCGATGATTTCTTTTGCAGATAGGGTTGGATCTCCAACAGGTAATTTGTCTAAATCAATTAAACCTCCAGTTTCTTCCACTAATTCGGAAAGACAGTTTAAGTGTCCTCCAGCACCGTGGTCGTGAATAGAAACAATTGGATTGTTGTCGCTTTCTACTAAACCACGGATGGCGTTAGCAGCACGTTTTTGCATTTCAGGATTTGAACGTTGGATGGCATTTAATTCAATTCCTGAACCAAATGCTCCAGTATCTGCAGAGGATACTGCAGCTCCACCCATTCCAATTCTATAATTTTCTCCACCAAGAATAACGATTTTATCACCTTCTTGTGGTTTCTTTTTAATGGCTTGATCTAGTTTACCATATCCGATTCCACCGGCTTGCATGATTACTTTATCGTAACCAATTTTGCGGTCGTTTTCTTCGTGTTCGAACGTTAAAACGGATCCTGTAATTAAGGGTTGACCAAATTTGTTTCCAAAATCAGAAGCTCCGTTTGAAGCTTTGATTAAGATGTCCATTGGTGTTTGGTACAACCATTTTCTTTCTTGAACTGCATCTTCCCATTGACGGTCATTGGTCAATCGTGAGTATGAAGTCATGTATACGGCTGTTCCTGCTAGTGGTAAAGAACCTTGTCCACCTGCCAAACGGTCACGAATTTCTCCTCCTGATCCTGTAGCAGCACCGTTAAAAGGCTCGACAGTGGTTGGGAAATTGTGCGTTTCTGCTTTTAATGATAAAACAGAATCAAATTCTTTTGTCTCATAAAAGTCAGGTTTGTCTGCTGTTTTTGGTGCAAATTGCTGCACTTTTGGTCCTTTTACAAAAGCCACATTGTCTTTGTAAGCAGAAACGATATCGTTAGGGTTTTCCTGTGATGTTTTTTTGATTAACTTGAATAAAGAAGTTTCTTTTTCTTGACCATCAATTACAAAAGTTCCGTTGAAAATTTTGTGACGACAGTGCTCAGAATTGGCTTGTGAGAAAGCGAAAATTTCAGAATCAGTTAATTTTCTTCCTAGTTTGGTCGATAAATTGTTTAAGTATTCTTCTTCTTCTTGACTTAAAGCCAGACCTTCAGCTTTATTATAGGCAGCAATATCTTCGATTTCTAAAATCGGTTCTGGAAGAACATTGATGGTGAAGATTTCTTGATTTAGTTCGGTATACTTTTGAGAAAGCATAGGATCAAAATCAGTAAAGTCGTTAGCTACTTTGTGAAATTCCTCAATTCTAATGATTCCAGAAATCCCCATGTTTTGAGTGATCTCTACAGCATTTGTACTCCAAGGTGTGATCATAGTGGCGCGTGGACCAACAAAAAAATCCGTCAATACGGATTTTTCGATCTTATTTGAGTTGGCAAAAAGCCAGTTTAATTTTGAAATGTCTTGAGCTGAAATTTCGTTTTGCGTTTGTACGGCAAAAACAGTTTTGCTTTGGTTTTCAAAGAAATGGATCATTGTGATGTGTAGTTTGTTGTATTGA
Source organism: Flavobacterium sp. OHVDL-2026-0007 (assembly GCF_059882335.1). Lineage (NCBI taxonomy): Bacteria > Pseudomonadati > Bacteroidota > Flavobacteriia > Flavobacteriales > Flavobacteriaceae > Flavobacterium > Flavobacterium sp. OHVDL-2026-0007. The sequence goes on along the minus strand of NZ_CM187612.1, from coordinate 2,037,257 downwards.
AGTGCAAATTTAGTGTAAATAAATAGTAAGCGCAAATTTGAAAACAAACTCTTTTGAAAAAAAATTAAGTAAAAAGGAGGATGGTTTGAAAAGGAACTAATTATTGTAAGTTCTTTTTAGTAAGGTGATTAGGGGGAGCAATTGGTAAAGTAGGCTTGTTGCGGGAAGTTCGCCGCAGATTTTGAGGTGCGAAATTAGGGGAATAGGGAGGAAAAATCTTTTATTACCTGCTGTTTTTTTAAGGTTCAGATTTGAAATTATTTTGAGAAAGGGGCGCTCTGGTAAGCTCCTAGGTCAGGAGGGGAAGTTCTTATTTTTCCTTGAATGTCCATTGGGATGTTATAGGTTGGATTGCCTCTTGCAAAAGCAGCGGAACTAGGATCGATATTGAATTTGTTTAGAGCAGTATTGTAGAATCTAGGGTTTTCATTTAGGATGATTTGATTGTAATGCTCTGGATCATTTTTAAACTGATAGGCTGGATCTGTTGTTGTGCTGTTGTATTTCAACAGGCAATTATTGAATTGATAAACAAAAGCAGCATTGGTGTTGCGGTTCAGATTAAGTGCATTGGTATTGGATCCGTAAATAATGCAGTTGTTAAAAGTGGCTTGCGTTAAGGGATTGGTTGGAGCAGACGCAGCAGTCAAACTGTTGCTAAGGTTCACGGTGTACTGAGTAGCACTTGACCAGTTGTTATTGAAGGTGCAATGGGTAAAGCGATAATTACCGCCGTAAACGCAGGAAAGACTAGCTAATCCTGAATAGTTGATTGCGATATTTAGCCCGTCGATGCGAGCATTTTGGGCTAGAATTCCGTATTGAGCGCAATTGTAAATTTGAGTGTTTTGGATTTGAACAGTGGTATTGTCTTGGTTTTTTATGTCAAGTCCGATTAGGGCATTTTTTAGCGTTAAATGATTGATGTGGTGGTTGCTGCTTCCTTGAGCGAGAATTACCGAGTTCCATTGTCCGGGAATAGCCTCGTATAGAGATTCTAATCGATCCCCTTCAAAAATCACTTCATTTTCTAGTTGCTGCGTTGTCGAGACAGCTCCCTTGATTTGAAGAGAAGCTTTATTGCCTACATAAAGTCCAGAATTGGCGTGAAAAAATACTCTAGAGCCTGGGTTGAAAGTTAGGGTGTTGTTTTCGGAAACCCCAGCGTACCCGTAAATGACATATGGTTTTTTGTTGGTAAAAGTTAATTCGTCGCCATTGATAGGGTCGTTTGTGTTCAAATAAAAACCGTCTACAGCTTTGCCATCGATCTGGATTTTTTCCTTAGTTCCGTCAGGATTTTGTTGGGGGTACAAGAAAATAGCATCTTGAATTAAAGTAACCAAGGCTACTTCTTGAAGATGGACGCCACTGTCAAATTGAATTTCATCGGTATAGAGAAAATCAGTAGGCTCAGCATCGGTGATCTCTGCGGTAGTTTCTATGAAAATATATAAACTGTCTTTGGCTAAAAGGGTGACATCTTTAAAGATTTTTCCATTAGTTCCACTCATACCATCAACGGTCATTCGGTATTTGGAATTAAGTCCCTTTTTGAGTTGAAGGCTTGGAATGGTGATATCGTTTTTACTATTGTTATATACTTTAAGTTGATAGGTGCTTGAACCAATATTTTTGAAAACAGTATCCAAGAAAACAGTGTCTTTTGAAAACTTTAAATCTCCAGTGCTGGCTACGGTGTTGAAATCAGTTCGGCAAGCGCTGCAAACTAAAAGGAGGGTTAGAATCAAGAGTGCAAAGTAATGACGCATTGGAATTGTTTTAGTTTTTTGGCTTGTTGTAATGCTTTTTAGCGCTTTTTTAGTGCATTGAAATTTACTTTTCTCTAAGGGTGACCGCCGTGAAATTAATCTCAACTCTTCTTAGAGCGCGTTGTCTGAGTTGGGCCTATTGTTTTTGTAAAAATAACAAAAAACCTACAGCTTGATCGTTGATTTTTAATTTTAGAAATGGATTTTCCAATTTGTATCTCATCTTTTCTTTAAATTTACGATTTTAAAGCAATTTTAAATGAATTATACAAAAGAACAAATTATAGCGCGTTGCAACGAGTTTTCTAAAAACACTTTGATGGAAACGCTTAAAATAGAATTTATAGATGCTGGTGACGATTTTTTAGTAGCAAAAATGCCAGTAAATCCAGCAGTCCACCAACCTATGGGTTTGTTGCATGGTGGTGCTTCAGTAGCTTTGGCTGAAAGTGTTGGTAGTGCGGCTTCGTTTTTTTTTATTAATCCAAAAGAGCAAGAAGTGCGCGGTATCGAGATTTCTGCGAATCATCTAAAAAGCATACGCGAAGGTGTTGTTTATGGAACGGCACGTATAATTCATAAAGGAAGGAGTATTCATCTTTGGGAAATTAAAATTACTGATGAAGCTGGGAACCTAGTATCGCTTTGCAAATTGACCAATATGGTTTTAGATAAGAAAGTAAGTTAGAATATGAACACATTTTTTTCTAAAATTAAGGCCCATTATCAGCAAAATTTACCCTTTGTAGTGTATTCAAAACCAAATTCGAAAGCGATAATTGGGATTTTACAGCAAAATGAGATGTTGTATACAGTATCTAATTATACGGAAAAAGGATTTGTTTTTGCGTCTTTTGATGAGCAGCAATTGATCCTAATTCCGGAAGAGCATGCCCAAATGATGACTACGGAACAGGAGGAGGTTGTTTTTGAATCGATTGAAAATGAAGAATTAGGTTTTGATGCTGTGGCAAAAAAGGAATTCGAGAATTTAGTGAGCAGCGGAATTAAAGCCATTAAAAACGATGAGTTTAAAAAAGTAGTTCTCTCGAGAAGCGAAGTAGTGGACTTGATTGATTTTGATTGGGTAAGCACTTTTGAGCGTTTAATTCAGGTATATCCAACGACTTTTTCTTATTGTTTTTTTCATCCTAAAATTGGATTTTGGATGGGGGCTACACCAGAACAATTGTTAAAGGCAAATGGAAAAGTTTTTGAAACGATGGCTTTGGCCGGTACACAGAAGGCAAGTGCTGAAAACGAGATTATTTGGCAGCAAAAAGAAAAGGACGAACAGCAGTATGTGACTGATTTTATTGTAAAAAAAATAAAAAAGGTGGCTGCTACTGTTGATGTAACAGCTCCCTATAGCGTAAAAGCAGGTTCAATTTGGCATATTAAGACAGATATCTCAGGAGTTTTGAATGTTGATTCAACTCTAGAAGAAGTGGTGGGAGCTTTGCATCCAACTCCTGCGGTTTGTGGTTTACCTAAAAAGAAGGCACAAGCTTTTATTGTGGCCAACGAAAATTACGATAGAGATTTTTATACTGGTTTTCTGGGAGAACTCAATAGCAGTTCTGCCAATAATGCGAGTAGTTCTGATTTGTTTGTCAATTTGAGAAGCATGCAAATAAAGGAGAATAAAGCTATTTTGTACATGGGTTGCGGGATTACCAAAGAGAGTGTGCCAGAGAAAGAATGGGAGGAAAGTGTGAACAAATCCATGACCATGAAACGAGTTTTGAGAATAAAAGAGATAGTAAAATAAAACGGCAGAAAAACGGGTGGCCAAGTGGAAACCAGAGATAAAAAAGTAAAAAAAATGAAATTAGATATATTAGCTTTTGGTGCACATCCTGACGATGTAGAATTGGGTTGTGCGGGCACCATTTTAAAAGAAGTGTCCCTGGGTAAAAAAGTAGGGATTGTCGATTTAACTCGTGGTGAATTAGGTACACGTGGTACGGCAGAAACCAGAGATCAGGAAGCAAAAGATGCAGCCGATATTTTAGGGGTTTTGGTTAGAGAGAATCTAGGTATGCGTGATGGCTTTTTTGTAAACGATGAAAGGCATCAATTAGAAGTTATTAAAATGATTCGTAAATACAAACCAGAAATTGTGTTATGTAATGCTATTGATGATCGTCATATAGACCACGGAAAAGGCAGTAGATTAGTTTCTGATGCTTGTTTCCTGTCAGGATTGATGAAGATTGAAACTGTGCTTGATGGTGTGGCTCAGGAGGCTTGGCGACCTAAAGTAGTTTATCATTATGTGCAATGGAAGAATATTGAACCTGATTTTGTCGTAAACATCACGGGTTTCGAGAAACAGAAGGTAGAGGCTGTTTTAGCCTATAAAACTCAATTTTATGATGCCAATTCGAAAGAGCCTGCTACACCAATTACGAGTAAAAACTTCTTGGATAGCTTAAATTATCGTGCGCAAGACTTGGGAAGGTTAGTCGGAGTAGAATTTGCTGAAGGTTTTACTGTGGAAAGATATTTGGCAATCAATAGCTTAGGAGATTTATTGTAAATTTTAGTTTTTTTTCTTTGTGGAAGTGAACATTTGTTCTATATTTGCAACCGCTAAGCACAAATGGTGGTTGTAGCTCAGCTGGTTAGAGCATCGGTTTGTGGTACCGAGGGTCGCCGGTTCGAACCCGGTCATCCACCCAGAAATTTAAAGCCTTGAAGAAATTCAAGGCTTTTTTTGTGGTCGTTTTTTAAGAATTCAAAATTTTTTAAAAAAAACATAAAATCCAATCTCTATGTTTACAGGGATTTAGAAGTTTTTTTTAATCAATTTTTGTTCGATTTTACTAGAGAGTGTTATTTTTCTTTGCGGAAGTCAAGATTTGTTTTATATTTGCAATCGCTAAGCGCAAATGGTGGTTGTAGCTCAGCTGGTTAGAGCATCGGTTTGTGGTACCGAGGGTCGCCGGTTCGAACCCGGTCATCCACCCAGAAATTTAAAGCCTTGAAGAAATTCAAGGCTTTTTTTGTGGCTCATTTTTAGAGAGCAAATCCAAAAAATCGTGTGCTACTTACGGTCTCTTGAAATAGGATAGGTACGGCATATAAAAAAAGGCATCATCAAAATTTGATTTGATGACACCTTTTAACTAACTAACTTAAATTATCTATACAATCAAGGCAAAAAAATCTGCTTTGATTTATCTATGTGATTAATACATTCCTATTTCGGCTAGGGAAGCAAATTGCAAATTATCCCAAGCTGTGGTTGAAATTATTTTAAAATAACGAAATGTTTTTGGTGCAGCGAAATCAAAATATTGAGAGCCATTAACATTGGCAAATACATAAGTCCCGGCCGAGCTGAAGTTAAGCCCGTCATTACTGGTGAAAAGTTCAGCATTTTTAATGGCGCGTTGTAAACCAGATCGTTGCGTAATGGCTAGTCCATTGGCTGTTTTAGCACTGCCCATGTCAATTACAAATTCATGCGGATAAGTGGCTTCAACAGTTGACCAGTTCGAATGCCAATAAGTAGAGCTGTTGCTATCGATTAAATTTGCGGCTGGTCCATTTGGAGCTGGTTCCCCACCAATTTCTTGGGAACTGAAAGAAGCAACACTCCATCCAGTCTTAGCAATTTCGTTACGAGTGGAAAAGTTCAATACAGGTTTACCAGCCAAAAAGGTATAGGAGTAAATCGTTTCCACTACGGTACCATTTTGATGTACTAATTTTACTTTGAGTTCATAAGGGATGTTATCCGTTTTAAATTCCAAATCGGAGATTGGCATTTCAATAGCAAAGCTATCTGTTCCAATGGGTTTTGATGTCCATGTAATGGCATTATAATCTCTGTTAACACCAGTACCTTCGTTGTTTACATTAGGGTCATTGAAATACAATATATCCGTCACCGTGGAAGAGCTATTGTATTTTCCTGTAATTATAATGGCTCCTTTACTAGTGTCATAGCTGGCATGTATTTCTTTGATGGAAGAAGTAACAGCGCCGTAAAAGCTGTCATTACCCGTATTGAAAATTTGGTTTCTATTTAAAACGGCGCAGTCGGCGGCAGTCAAAAATGTTTTGGAAATCCCCCAAGTAGAGTTTCCAGCCCACATTAATGCCATTCCCAATGTGCTATCAGAGGCGTATTTCTGACGATTGTGTGGAAGATTTAATCCGTGTCCCAGTTCATGCACCATACCACCAATCCATTTGGTAGCTCTTGTGCCTAAAGTTCCTCCAGTTCCTAAATATTTGATATCCTGATCAGCATAATCCAGTGCATAACAGTATTTACCCGTTCCATAAAAAGGAACTCCTCCTGGTTCTCCATTGGTTTCATAAGTTGTAGCTGGCATAATCACTAAATAATGGTCACCTGTAAACTCAGAAGGATGTGTCGTTTTATAATTTTCGATGTCCTCTTGTACAGCTCCACTTCCTCCTTGATAAGGATATGCTGACCCTGGTTTACTGCCTGTTATTATAATTAATTTAATTCTTTTTTTAATATCATCTTTTAATAAACCAAATGTTTTATAGCCATATCCATTACGCTCCATTTCTTTGCCGTAAAAATCTTGAACATTTAAGAGAATCTCGCTTAAACGACGATGATAATCTACCGGGGCAGTGATGTCATTAGGAATAAAATAAACAACATTTAGGTTATGTTTTTTATCACTTGCATAATGGAAATTTTCTTCCTGATTTGGTTTTGTGCCTCCTTCAGCAGACTGATGGTCATTAGAACAGGACTGAAATGCAATTGCAGAAATCAGTGAAACAAACAGAATAATTTTTTTTTTCATTGTTTTTTGAGGTTATTTAGTTAATAATAGAAAAGGGGCTTGATCAGTCTTTTTAAAAAACTTTTGATCTATAAAATCTTTAATTATTTACGTTTAAATATGGATATTCTTTTCTTCGTGATTCCGTATCTCAAAATGAAACTCGTTTTATTTTAATTCGCTTATTTTATACTCCTCTGCTAATTCTTTTTGCAGTAGTTTTTTTAGTGATTTAGAGCTGATTTTGTATTGTAGATATCAGCAATCTTTGTGTTGATTATTGGTTTTTATTTACTTAAACCTAGTATTTGCGTGTAATTTTTTACTATTTCTTTGTAATAATTGTAAAATAAATATATTTTTAAGAGTTTAAATCAGATCGAATATATGTATTATATTCTTACAAACCAAAAAAAGTGAAAAAAATGTGCTCGAGAACATTTTAGATATCAACTATTTCATCTGAGATTTTTCTTTGATGGGTTTTGCGATTGAAACTGCTCTGATCGGATATTTTGTCTGCCCTTATAAAGTTAAGAAGATGTGGTTTTTTCTTTGCTGATTCTACTATTTGTATTTTAATTTCCTTTGTCATTTTTAAGATTTGGAGGGTTAAAAAAAGGATTATTTTAAAAAAAGCATAGGGATACAACCTAAATAGTGTGCACGAGCACATTATTTAGGTTGTATCTTGTTTTATTAAGATTTAATTTCTAGTTTCGTAATACTGAAGCGTATAAAGAATTGATTTACTGCAGAGAAATTTGGCGTAGTAACTATTGTTACAACCTAATAAGGTGTATGAAGTAAAGACAATCACCGTTTTAATATTAATCATTACGATTATTTAGATCTAGCTTCATTTCGGAATATAAATTTTATAATATCGAGGCTGCGGAAAATAATAATCGTGAATAGCACTATAGACACTAGCAAAACCATTAACTCAACCATTAAAGATGAAATCATTCAGCCTTAGCGCGTTTTTCGTACTCCTTTTTCAAGTCCTTCCCATTCAATATTGTGTTGCCAAAAGCAATCTCGTTGCTATTGAAAAAGACAGTATTCAGACTATAGAATCAAAAATACTTCGTGTGTTTCTGGATAAGTCGTTTCCCCGAATTAAGCAGTATAACTGGATTTCAGATGGAACTGTTTTTTATGGTCAGGAAGATAAATTATCACAAGTGAAGATTAATGGTAAACTTTATAGCCCTAAGATCACTTCTTCAATAGTAAAAAATGAGGCAAACTATATATTAGAGATCCCTGAAATCAGCGTAACGGTAAAAATTCAGATTAAAGTTGTAGCTAATATCGTCGAACTTAACGTTACCAAAATTGAAGAAAAGGGAACTTTCAAGTTGAGTAGTTTGGAGATACCGCAGCACAATTTACTCTCGGTAAGAAGTACCCAAAAAGGAGCTATTTTTTCTGGAGTAAAAATGTTTACGGCTGTTAAAGGAACTGGAGACGTATTTGTTCCCCTTACTGCGACCGTTGCAAAAGACAGCATTGCAAAAGGCTATCTTTATGGTATCGTTAATAATGAACAACTCGCCGCAAGTTTGTGGAGTAACTCGACAGGAGAAAAATCAGATGATGATCGAGTTTTAAAGCAAACCATCAAAAAAAAGGACTATTCTAGAACAGGAATATGGAACGGTTCTTGGATTTATCGTGCCAAAGGGATGACCGCTACAGATCCGCTTCCAGTTGTTAAAATTGTGATTACCGATGATACAAACAAAGACAGAAAAGTAGATTGGCAAGATGGCGCAATCGCTTTCAGAAGTATCATGAATAATCCCATGGGGAGTGATAAGATTCCCAATTTAGTGGTACAACGCATTCCAATGAACTTTGGGAGTCAGGCCACAAACCCATTTACAAAAACATTAGACGAGACGAAAAGAGTTTTCCTAAATACAGATGGCTTGGGGCAGTATGTTATTCTAAAAGGGTATGGTTCGGAGGGACATGATTCCAAACATCCTGACTATGGAGATATTGGGAAAAGGCAAGGTGGTGCCAAAGATATGGAGATGCTTTGTAAGCAAGCGATTCAGTACAATGCATTCATGGGAGTCCACATCAATGGTACAGAATCCTATCCGGAGGCCACGGCCTTTAATGATTCACTGGTCAACAAAACAAAAAAAGGCTGGGATTGGTTAGATCCTTCCTACTATATCAACAAACGTTACGACGCCACTTCCAACAATAGAATGGGTAGGCTTAAATCCTTAAAGGATCAGGTGCCTTCACTTGCTTTTATTTATTGTGATGTTTGGTATGACAAAGGGAGCTGGGACAGTAAAAAACTGGGACGTGAAATCCATTCCTTAGGTTTGACGCTGACTACAGAATTTCCTAACGATCATGAATATGATGCCATTTGGAATCATTGGGCTGTTGATTATGACTATGGGGGAAAAGACATCAAAGGATTCAATAGCCAAATTGTTCGGTTCATTCGTAATCATCAGAAAGATACCTGGATAGCCAGGCATCCATTACTTGGTGGTACTGAAATGAGAGATTTCGAAGGATGGCAAGGTAGAAATAATTTTGATGATTGTATTTCAATGACCTTCGCTACTAATCTTCCTACGAAATACTTGCAACATTTTCCTATCCTTACTTGGGAGGAAAATGGTATTACTTTAGAGAAAAATGTAACAGTAAGTATGGTTTCGGGAAAACGTATCCTGACAAAAGACGGTCGAACCGTTTTAAATGGGGATACTTATCTTTTGCCTTGGAATCCATTGACAGAAGAAAAATTGTATCATTGGAATACTGCAGGAGGAACAACAACTTGGGATTTACCGCAAAGTTGGAAAAACCTAAAAACAGTTGCTTTATACAAACTTACGGATCAAGGAAGGGAATTGGCACAACAAGTAGAGATTAAGAATGGTCAAATTATCCTGAATGCAGAACCAAGCATAGCTTATGTTGTGTACAAAAACAAAAATAGTTCAAATTCAGCCCTTAGTTGGGGAGAAGGAACTTTTATAAAAGATCCTGGATTTAATAGTGGTCATTTAAAGAACTGGACTGTTGAAGGATTAGGTGTTTCTGTAGTGCGTAGTAAAATTGGTCAATATGAACTTGAAATTAATGGTACCGCTCCAGTGACAGTAAGTCAAACACTTTCAGGATTAGCTGCAGGAACTTATTATGCATCGGTTTATGTAAATACAAATGGTAACCGAAGAGCTTATTTAGGAGTAAGAGACTATGGAGGACAAGAGGTAAGTAATTATGCTAACAGTTCTTTATGGAAGAATTATATTGCTGCAGATTCGAAACACGATACCAACTTACAACGCATGTATATTTACTTTAAAGTACCACAAGGTCAAACCACTGCAAAATTATTTTTGCATGCTGACGCAGGTTTAGAAACGGTAGTGTTTGATGATATTCGTGTAGTAGCTGTAAAACAGGAATCGAAGCCATCGAATATCTTTTTTAGTGAAAATTTCGAAAATATCCCTGACGGTTTATATCCATTTGTTAAAGGACCAGCTGGAGGCGTAAATGATCCAAGAGTCCACTTATCAGAATTGCATGCCCCTTATACTCAAAAAGGGTGGAACGAAAAGCCAATCGATGATGTAATAAATGGAAACTGGTCCTTAAAAGCGCACGGCGAAGAAGCAGGTTTGTTATTGCAAACTATTCCACAAACTATTCGATTCAAAGCGGGTAAAACCTACAAGGTGACCTTCAGCTATGAAACATCAGGAGCAGATTATGCTTTGGTAAGCGGAGATCAAACGAAAACAAATATGTCAATTGTGCTAAACACAGTAACTACGCCCACAACTGCTTCTTTTACTTTCTTAGCTTCTGATAGCGGAAATTCTTGGTTTGGAATCGAAAAAATTAATGGCAAGGAATCTGATTTTGTTTTGGATGATTTGGTCATTACAGAGCAGTAGAGAACAATGTCAGATAAAATTAACTGACTTTTAAAAAATCAGATAGAAGCTTTTTAGCATGACTATCTGATTTTTTTTTTACCATTTATTGAAATAAAATGGTGTTAAGTAGTATAGAAAAAGAGTAGAGGTGCAAGTGCGAGATATATGGGTTGGATCGGCTTCAAATAGGGAAATGAACCGATTAAGATCAGAGGTGAGAATCGTTGGTTGTTATAGTGAACTCAGTACTTTTCTGGATTGGAAACGGTTGTGCTGTTGTTCAGATCTTTAAGGTGGGTACAAAAAAAGCATGACCTTTAGATCATGCTTCATTTGGTTATTATAGTTTGGTTTTTGTATTTATTGAATGTCTTGAAATGTATTTCCTTGTTTGATATCCCCTGTACTGAATCCTTTTTTGAACCAATACATTCTTTGGGCTGAAGTTCCATGTGTAAAAGAATCCGGCACTACCTGACCTTGCATTTTAGATTGAATGGCATCGTCCCCAACGGCCTGAGCAGCGCTTAAGGCTTCGTCAATATCATCCACGTCTAAGTTTTTTTGATTGTAATGTGTCCAAACGCCCGCATAAAAATCGGCCTGTAATTCTAAGGCTACAGAGAGCTTGTTGGCTTGCGTTTCGCTTTTACCTTCCTGTGCCTGACGCATTTTAGCTGATGTTCCTAGTAAGGTTTGTACATGGTGCCCAATTTCATGCGCGATAACATACGCAATAGCAAAATCGCCACCCTGTGCACCAAATTTATTTTTTAGCTCTTCAAAGAAGCCTAAATCCATATATACTTTTTGATCGCCTGGACAATAAAAGGGTCCTGAGGCCGATGATGCTCCACCGCAAGCAGTTTGAACAGCTCCTCTAAAAAGCACCAATTTTGGATTTTTATAAGTCATTCCATTCTCCTCAAATATTTTGCTCCAGATGTCTTCATTGTCGGCCAAAATTACTTTGACGAATTGGCCCATTTCTTCATCTTCTTTACTTAACGGAGCTGCTGATTCGGTTTGTGTTTGTTGTCCGCCTTGCATTTGTTCCAAAACAGGTGTAATTAGTTGTGCATTTTCACCGCCAAAAACATTGACTAACAGAATAATGATACCAATAATACCACCTCCAACAGCTACTTTTCCGCCAGATATTGATCTTCTGTCTTCAACATTATCACTTTGTCTTCTGCCTTGCCATTTCATATTAGATTCTATTTAAGCTTGTTGCGTTTTAATTAATACGAATTTATATATTTTTTGGAAATAATTCGATAGTAAAATCGATTTACTTTTTATTTATTTTAACCATTTTGTTAAGGCCTCTTCTACAATTCCTTTCATGATCGGTTTAGAGATATAGTCGTCCATTCCTGCAGCGATACATTTATTACGTTCTTCTTTTTCAGCACCGGCAGTCACCGCGATTATAGGAATATTTTTGCCTTTAACCATGTTTCTAATGGCTCTTGTCGTTTCGTATCCATTCATAATTGGCATCTGAATATCCATAAAAATAAGATCTGGATTGATCTTTTCAAATTGTTTTACAGCCTCATAACCATTTTTACATTCATAAATAACGGCTTTACTGTACAGGTTTTGTATAATGGTTTTTAGCAGTAACATATTAACCTTGTTATCTTCTACGATTAAAAAGCTAATTTTTTTATGTAAAGTGTTGTTGTTTTTGTCGGATTCTAACTGGATAGTTTTGAATTCACTGTCGTAGCGGTCACTAATGCTCTGATCGCTAGTTTTTAAATTGAGGTCAAAATAAAAATTACTCCCCAAATTTATTTTGCTTTCGAGTTGCAAATGACTTTCCATTAAAGCTAATAGCTGATTTGAAATGGTAAGTCCTAAGCCAGTTCCGCCAAATTGTCTAGTGGTAGAGCTGTCTTCTTGAGAGAAGGCCGTAAAGATTTTCTCTTGGTTTTTATCCAAGATTCCAATTCCTGTATCCACTACAGAGAAGCGAATGTTACAGTAGTTCTCTTTGGTTTTTTCTAATAGCGAAACATTAAGTTTTATAGATCCTTTAGTGGTGAATTTTACGGCATTCGAGAGTAAATTGATTAAGATTTGCTTGAGACGCACTATGTCCGTCCAGATGTATTTGGGAACATCAGAGCCAATATTGAGTTCGAGTTGAAGATCTTTCTGATTGGATTCGTATACAATTAAGTCAAAAACTTGTCCAAGTACCTTTTTGACATCATATACATCAATAAACAATTCTAGTTTTCCAGCTTCAATTTTTGAAAAATCTAAAATATCATTTATAATTTCTAGTAGGGAATGTGCTGACTGATTTATAGTAGTCATGTACTTTTCTTGAATCTCTCCCAGTTCTGTTCTCATCAATAAATGAGTAAAACCGATAATACCATTTAGTGGCGTTCTAATTTCATGAGACATATTGGCTAAAAAATCGGATTTGGATTTATTCGCTGCTTCTGCTATTTGTTTGGCTTTTATGGCGTCTTCCGTTTCTTTTTTGTCGGTGATGTCAAAGTAAATACCTCCCACAAATTCAATTTCATCCCCTTTCTTAATGACATCCCCAAATTCTTCAATCCAAATGTATTCCCCATCTTTTTTCTGAATGCGATAAACATTATGCAAAGGGATACCATTTCTTAAATTGTGTATTTGCTTGGTGATGACCTCGTTTTTGTCGTCCGGATGGATAAGGGATAAGAACGATAAATTATGCTCTATAAATTCCGTTTTAGAGTAGCCTGTTAGATTTAAGATTTCATCATTTAAGAAAATTTTGGTGGAAAAAGCATCAAATTTAGACAGATAAACGGTGCCAGGTATGTTGTTGGCTATTAATTTGAATTTTTCTTCACTCTCAACGATTTTGGTCTGATTTCGATTTTTTTCTAAGGCCGAAGAAATATTGTTAGCCAATACTTGAAAGATGTAGATTTCTTCCTCAGAAAACTTTCTTTCGCGAGTACAATCATCAAAACCAATGAATCCAGAAAAAACATCATTGACATACAGGGGTAAAACCAAGATGGATTTGATTTGTCTTGCGATTAACGTTTTCTTTAAAAAAGTATCCTTAAGTTTTCGTGTAGGGGTGTTTAAGAGCTTTTTACTTTCTAACGCATCGTAAATCTCTTTTAAATCGTCTTTAGTTAACTGCCCTACAGTTGTTGTTTGTTCGTTTGACGCGTTTCTCGTCCATTTGTATTTTTGGGTAAGTGTATCGTCAATAAAGTCTTTTTCATAATAGTACATATGATCTACTTTGGCTGCTTTTCCAATTAAATCATAGGTTTCTTGAAACATTTCATGAGTGGTTTTACTCAGTAAGAATTTTTCGGTACAAAGAGCAAGTGCAGATAATAATTGGCTCTTAAACTCTAGTTTTCGTTCCGCTTGTAAACGCTTTTGAGAGGAGATAGCCAAGGAAATTATATCCGAAGTGGTTTTGGCATAATTAATATCTTCGTTGTCCCAAACTCTTTTTTGGTTGGTACTTTCAAAGCATACCACGCCAGCTAATTGTCCGTTGATAAAGATGGGAACATCTAGTATGGATTTGGTTCTGTTTTGGATAAAATAAAGGTCTTGGAATTCGGATGTTTCGAATTTATTAAAAACGTCAGGCGCGTTGATAATGGCCTTGTTTTGCAAGGTTTCAAAATATAGGGGAAACAATTCTTTTTTGAGCTTTTTTCTCTTTTCTAAAGAGCCGACAGCTGTGGAAAAGGAGTTCTTTTGACTAATGGAATCTTTGTTGTATTTCCAGAAGCTAACGCGGTTGGTTTTGCTAACAATTGCCGATTCTTTTATTATGTAGTCAATAACAGCATTTAAGCTATTGTATTTGCTAAAATCGGTTGTGGATAATTTTTTAGTAGAATTGTTGTAGGCTTCGATTTTTTCTTGACGCCTTTTTTCTTCCTGCTCTATATTTTTAATTTTAGTAATATCACGCGCAATTCCGGCATAACTTGTTATTTCGCCTATGTCATTTTTACGAATGATGATCTTTTGTGAGATCCATATTTCATCACCATTTTTCTTTAAAATTGGAATTTCAATGGTGGGAAAATTATCCTCGTTTCGCTCCAAATTTTCGTAGAAATCGACGGCTTTTTTTATATAATGAGGATGGATGAAAGATGCGTAATGCTGGCCAATAATTTCGCTTTCAGTAAAGCCTAAAGTGGAATAAGCAAATTCGTTTACAAAAGTAAAACAACCCTCTATGTCGATTTCAAAAATAATATCAGTGGCGGTTTGGATTAAGTTTTTGTATTGATCTTGAACAATAACCTGCTCGGTTACATCCTGTCCTATGCTAATAATGAGGTCTTCAGAGAATTTTTTATCTTTCCATTGGATGTATTTGTATTCTCCATTTTTACTTTTTAATTTGCGAATATAAAGTCTGTTTTCTTCGTTGTTCTCAGGCTGATCTTCTTCAATAAATTGAGTATTTTGAGTCAATTTCCAAAAGTTTAATCCCATGACCTCATCTGTGGAATACCCCAAAATACTGTTGATGGTTTCACTGCAAAACAAAATTTCTTTCTTTTTGTTAGTGGCAATGGTCAATGAATTTCCTTTGTGAACAATTTCGTTAGTGAATCTAAAATTGTCTTTGTTGTTTAGTAAAACGGCATACTTTACATGGTTGATGATAAAACCCAATATGCTAAAATTGAGCAATAAAACAGCTGATTTTATTGGGATTAAATGAAAAGCAATCGCGAAGATTAAAAAGGCAAAGGTAAGTCCAACAAAGAGCCAGTAAATTTTTATTGGCTTTAGAATGTTATACGAAAAATAAAAGGAGATTAAAAAAACGATAGTGGGGACAACATCATCTTGAAGGTTAATGATGTTGTAGGCAATATAGGAAATATAAACAAAGAAGCCCACAATGAAAATGGGCTGAATTTTGTCTCGCAGCACTTTAATTTTATCTGTGAGGAGGTAGATAAGCAGAACAGTAAAACCAATGGATAAGTTTAAAATCAGTAAACTTTCGGGTCGGACTTTGAAAATTTCATTAATGATCTCAATTACAATAACGGCGATACCAAAAAACAAAATGTACAATTGGTATTCTTTGTTTTCCGTTTCGTCTTCGAGTTTTTTTTCGATGAAATAGCCTATTTTGGTTTTGATTCTAAAGAATTGATAAACCATTAAGCCAAGAAACCCAAATAATAAAACACCTAAAAGGATGAATTTGGGGTCATTAAAAAAAATAATATGGAACTTATAAATGAAGCAATTTGCATTAATTGACCTGAGGATATTGCCTGAATTGGCAATTCCTGTAAGTAGAAAATTAAAAAAATGATAGTCTTGTGTCATACTTTTTTGGGTATGCTCGGTTTTGTACTTGTTTTTTTATTTTATTTCATAACTAGAGGTGGTTAAGCTCATTTTTTAGGTTAGATTTTTTTTTTAGTTATTGATTATCCGATTGACCGATAGTATCGATAGGATCCTCATTGTCCATGTTTAAGATGGAGTGGTACATAGCATAAGACATAGAGTAGCTAAAAGGAATTGTAAAAAGGATTCCAACACAACATCCTAACAAGCCTATCACTAAGGCGATGAAAATGGAAAGCATTAGTCCTAATAGCACTATAGGTTGTTTGATAATAATGATGAAGCTAGATCGTATAGCATCTATTGCTTTTAAATCCCCAAAAACAATAAGTGGGAGCATTAAAAAAGTAAAGTAGGATATGGCCAGTGAGACTATTAAACCTAAATTATTAAGCTTTTGAATTTCTAGAAAAGTAGTGATGATTACACTAAATAGCGAAACAATTACGGTAGCAAGGAAAATTTGTAAAAAATGGTGGCTTTTATAATAGGTAAAAATAGTAGAAACGTTGAATTCTTGGTCTTTTTCTGCACAATCAGCCATTTTTAAAAAACCGGCACCAAATGGAGCAAAAAGTCCTGAAAAAAGGACGACTCCAACAATGTAATAAATCAAATGAAGAGGCGCTAAGTTTTGGGGTTGTATATTAAAAAGGACGCCATTGGTAATTTTTTCGATACCAAAGAAAGCGATTAAAAAACTGTAGATCGTCACACCAAAGAGAACGGAAAAGACTAAAAGTATTAATCCAGCATATAGGGCAATTTTTTTATAGTTTTCGAAAGCGTGATTAAAAACGGTTGAAAAATCTAAGGTATAACCATGATTTTGAATGTCTTTGATTTGGTCAAGTGTCGATTTCATTTTTTTTAAGTAGAGTTGTTTTATTGGTTTAGTTTATGAAGTTTAATGGAATGTAAATATAATATTTTTAATCAATTCCTTTGGAGAATCGACAAAACATTAGTAGTCTAGTTTTGATTTTTTACATCCAGTCTAATAGTCGTTTAAGAGCGCTTAATTTATCTTTATAGGGAGCATATCGCATCGGTAAATCAAGCCAGGTACCTTTTCGGACTACTGCTTTTTGATGTGAAAAAATATCAAAACTCAACTGACCATGGTAGGCACCCATTCCGCTATGGCCAACGCCTCCAAAAGGGAGTCTTTTATTAGAAAAGTGAACAACGGTATCGTTGATGCAGCCACCTCCAAAAGAGCAAGTATCGATTAATTTTCGAGCAAATACTTTATGGTCGCTAAAGATATAGAAGGCCAAGGGTTTCTCGTAACGATTAAGAATAGTGTAAATGTCTTGTTCTTTTTCGTATGTAAGAATAGGTAAAAGAGGACCAAATATTTCCTCTTTCATGATCAAACTGTCCAAACTTGGTTCGTCTATTAGTGTGGGTGAAATATAATTTTTGTTGGCATCGGTTTCACCTCCGAATATTATTTTCTCAGGTTCGAGCATGCTGACCAATCTCAACCAATTTTTGGTATTGATAATGCGCGCGAAGTCTTGTGATTTCTCCATTTTTTTTCCATAAGCTTTCGTGATTTCCTCGATCATAAAAGTGATGAAATTGACCTTCATGTTTTTTTGAATCAAAATATAATCAGGTGCAATACAGGTTTGGCCAGCATTGATAAATTTTCCCCAAACAATGCGTTTGGCTGCTAATCTCAAATTAGCGGTTTCATCTATAATACACGGATTTTTTCCGCCTAATTCTAAAGTAATTGGTGTTAGGTGTTCAGCGGCAGCTTTGGCAATAATTTTACCAACAGAGACACTTCCAGTAAAGAAAATATAATCCCAACGCTGAGCCAATAATTTATTCGAAACTTCAATACCGCCTTGAATGACTTCCACATGATTGATATGAAAAGTTTTTTCGATGATTTTGGCGATGATAGCCGCGGTATGAGGAGTGAGTTCAGAGGGTTTTAAAATAACTTGGTTTCCAGCTGCTACAGCGGAAATTAATGGGCATAAGGCCAATTGGAAAGGATAATTCCATGGAGCGATGACCAATACTTTTCCGTAGGGTTCTTTGTAAATGTAGTCTGTAGAAGGGAAGTTAAGGATGGATGGAAAAACTCGTTTGGGTTTGGACCAATTCCGAATGTTTTTAATGGTATCTTTTAGTTCAGATATTACGTAATTGGTTTCTGTTAAAACAGCTTCAAATTCAGGTTTTTTAAAATCGTCGTATAAAGCTTTTACAATTAAATCTTCATTTTTTTGTATGTTATACAACAATTTTTTTAAGGTTTGTTTTCTGTATTCGATGTCATTTTTGTAGTTCATAATATCCTTAACTAGTTTTCAATACGCAAGTTAATTGATAAAATTTAAAATCTAAACAATTATGTCATAAAATCACAAGGCATTCCAAATGGTATCATCAGGGGTAGGAGCGACAATGGTGATGTTTTCTTTAGAAACAGGATGTATAAAAACAAGTTTTCTAGCGTGCAGATGGATTCCACCATCAGGATTACTTCTGTCAAAACCATATTTTAAGTCGCCTTTGATAGGAGATCCAATAGCGGATAATTGAGCTCTAATTTGATGATGACGACCTGTATGTAAATTGATTTCTAGAGCCACATAATTTTGAAGTTCTTTAAAAATAGTATAATCTAGACTAGCCAGTTTACTATCAGGGACTTCTTTGATATGGGCTTTTGAAGTGTTGTTCTTTTCGTTTCTTTTGAGATAGTGAACCAATTTGGCAGTTGTTTCCAAAGGTTTGTTTTTGACAACTGCCCAATAGGTTTTTTGAGTTTCACGATTGCTGAACATTTCATTCATACGTGATAGTGCTTTGCTTGTTCGAGCAAAAACAACAATTCCAGTAGTGGGTCTGTCTAAGCGGTGAATTACGCCAAGAAAAACTTCGCCAGGTTTATTGTATTTGTCTTTGATGTATTCTTTTACAACTTCAGACAAAGGTTTGTCACCGGTTTTGTCGCCTTGTACAATATCGCCTACGCGTTTATTGACCACTATGATGTGGTTGTCTTCGTGTAGAATTTGGAGATTGCTCTTGTTGGAAATAATCTTATTGGACAAGGTGATTTTTTTAAGTGATTATAAAGGAAATGTTAATACTGCTCGTTAATGTTTGGGAAATCGCTAGATTTTACATCCGCAACATACTGACCAATGGCTGATGTCATTTCTTGGTATAAATTTAAGTAACGACGTAAAAAACGTGGACTAAATTCATTGTTCATTCCTAACATATCATGAATAACTAAAACTTGACCGTCCACATTCCCGCCAGCTCCGATTCCAATGACTGGGATTGAAATACTTTTGGCTACTTTTTCGGCTAAATGCGCTGGGATTTTTTCCAAGACGATACCAAAACAACCAATTTTTTCTAGCATTTTCGCATCTTCCATTAGCTTTTCAGCTTCTTCCTCTTCTTTAGCACGAACAGTGTAAGTACCAAATTTGTATATGGATTGTGGTGTTAAACCCAAGTGACCCATTACAGGAATACCAGCATTTAATATTTTTTTGATTGATTCTTTGATTTCTTTTCCTCCTTCAAGTTTCACAGCGTGTCCGCCACTTTCTTTCATGATTCTAATAGCAGAACGCAAAGCTTCTTTTGGATCAGATTGGTAACTTCCAAAAGGTAGATCGACCACAACCAAAGCTCTTTCAATAGCACGCACTACAGAAGAAGCGTGGTAAATCATTTGATCTAAGGTAATTGGTAATGTCGTTTCGTGACCCGCCATAACGTTCGATGCTGAATCGCCCACCAAAATCACATCGATTCCAGCTGTATCCACAATTTTAGCCATGGTATAATCGTAAGCGGTTAACATAGAGATTTTTTCTCCATGGCTCTTCATTTCGATTAAGGACTTTGTAGTGATTCTTTTGTAATCTTTTTTTGCTACTGACATTTTAGTTTTTTTTGAGGGTGTAAAAGTAGAGAATAAAAATAAATTGAAATCAGCAATAAAAGAATATTTCTATGGTAAATAATTTACCCTCTTTAAAATATAGTCTAAGTTCGCTGTCTTCCAGTTGAATAGTGTATAAATGTGGTGATTTTATTGAGGCTCCGATATAAGTGCCATATTTTTCAATAAATGTTTTTTCTGATAAGGAATAATCTAACGAGTTGGTGCTGTTTAAAACCAGTTTATTGTACTTGTTGATGAAAACTTTGGTAAGTTCTGCCTTATTTTGTGATTCGTCCACCGAAAATTCGAAATCAGGATAATAATAAAAAAGCTCACTAAGGAATACTCCACATTCATTACCTATAATGGCTTTTTTAGGTGGTTTACCGAATGTTTTTATCAAATCTTGTTGGGATAGATACCAAGATTTTGTTTTTAATCCTTTTAAGATAAATTCTGCTTTTTTGGCAAAAGCCACGATTTCTTCTGGTTTTTTAGTTTTTAGCAGGCCTTTGGTTATGGCTATGTTGAGCTCGGTATCTGCCAGTAATTTAGGGTCGTTCAATTGCTTAACGATCTCGTAGTACCTTTGGTAGGCCGGAGCAAATGTAGTAGTCTCACTATTCCAAGCTAAGGCAACAATCCTTTCGGCCATGGTTTTGCGTTGTGCAATATCAGCAGGATCTAGTTGGTCAAAATGCTGCAATAGGCTGTTAAAATCAGGCCTTTTTCCAATGAGTTTTCTTAGGGTAAATAGGGCGTATTGATCGTCAAACTGACCGCTTATGTTGACCCAATCTTCTTGGTTTTTGGGAAGATAATTAACCGCAACAGGATCGCCAGTGTTTAATATTTCTCGGATTTTGGCATTTTTATCTGGCTGGGCTCTGGCTTTTAAACCTGCCACCAAAACAAAAAGATGATTACCACCATAATATTGATCTGTACCTTCTAAAATCGGATTTTCTTTATCTCTAGTTTTGACATCTTTGGCATTTAGTGACTTGGCTATAAAGTTCTCAGGAACATAACCCTCTGATAGATTATCCGATTTGACCTTGTACCAACCATTTTCATTGTTGGAAAGTAGTTGTACCTCGGCACCATATTTAAAGTAACCCAAAAAATCGGAAGTTGTGTTTTTTGAGGTGTACAATCGGGTATCGGAGTTTAGGAAATAACGTTGCTGAGCCTGTATTAAAAGAGGACTCAACAATAGGGTTATAAAGAAGTAGTATTTTTTCATGAAGTCATTTTTTAATGGACTTTTTGGCCAGTGATTTAAAATACTAAAAACCGACTTTTGATCGGTTTTTAGTATTATTTCAAGGATGAATATTGTTGTAGCTGTAGTGAATAAGGTGGTTCAATTTTTAACAATCGGCCATATTTACAGCAATAGCTAAACCACCTTCAGAGGTTTCTTTGTATTTAGAGTTCATGTCTTTTGCGGTTTGCCACATCGTATTGATTACTTTATCTAAAGGAACTTTGGCATTTTTAGCATCGGTTTCCAATGCTAATTCTGCTGCATTTATCGCTTTTATGGCTCCCATGGTATTTCTTTCGATACAAGGTATTTGAACCAAACCGCCAATTGGATCACAAGTTAAGCCCAAATGGTGTTCCATAGCAATTTCGGCAGCCACTAAAACTTGAGCAGGTGTGCCTCCCATTAGTTCACAAAGTGCTGCAGCAGCCATAGAAGATGAAACGCCTATCTCGGCTTGACAGCCACCCATTGCAGCTGAAATAGTAGCTCCTTTTTTGAATATACTACCAATTTCGCCTGCTACCATCAGAAATTGTTTGATTTCTTTTTCGCCCGCATTGTGATTTTCAATGACTAAATAATACATCAATACAGCTGGAATTACACCAGCACTTCCATTAGTAGGCGCAGTAACAACACGGCCTAAAGAAGCATTTACTTCATTTACAGCCAGTGCAAAACAGCTTACCCATTTAAGTATCTGACGAAATTTGACTTCTGTTTTTCTAATTTCTTCTAACCAGCTTTGAGGATCGGAATAGTTGGACAATCCGATTAAGTTTTGGTGCATATCAAAGGCTCTTCTGCGGACGTTTAGTCCCCCCGGAAGAATACCCTCCGAATGACAACCTATGTACATACACTCTAGCATAGTTTTCCAAATGCGTATTAATTCAAAGTCGATTTCCGCCTCAGTACGCATTGATTTTTCGTTTTCATAGACAATTTCCGAAATAGATTTGTTTTCTGAAATCGTATAATTTAAAAGTTCAACCGCATTTTGGATCGGGAAGGGGAAAGCGCATTTTATAGCCTCATTAATTTTGGCATTCGTACGTTCTTCTTTGACCACAAACCCTCCACCAATGGAATAAAAAGTGGATTCGTATACGGAATCATCTTTTTTATAAGCCGTGAATTTTAAACCGTTAGCATGAAAGGGTAAAAATTCTTTATTGAAAACAATGTCTTGAAGAAAGAAAAAAGGAATCGTGATTTGGTTGCCCAAAACAATTTCATTTTTAGTTTCTATGGTTTTGATAATTGCAGGGATATTTTCAACTGGAATATATTCGGGATCTTGCCCGCTTAATCCTAGCATTACAGATAAGTCAGTGGCGTGACCTTTACCCGTTAAGGAAAGGGAGCCGTATAGGTCGACTTTTACACGTTCGACTTGGTCTAATATTGATTCGTTTTTTAACTCTTCTAAAAAACGTTCTGCGGCTCTCCAAGGACCTAAAGTGTGCGAACTTGAGGGACCAACACCAATTTTAAGCATGTCAAATACAGAGATACATTCTTCCATTGTTCAATTTTTATTAAGACAAAGATAATTCAATAATGCAAAGATGTTTAATTTTTGATTATTAAAGTTGCGTATTTGTTAAAAATAATATTAAATTTTAGTAATTTGATAATGAAATAAATTTAATTGCGTAATATCGAGTTTTCAATAAAAGTTCGTAATTTTTTTAGGTATTTTTGTATAAAACCAAGGACTAAAAGAAACCGATTGTTGTTTTTTAAACAAATCGAAGTAAATTCGAACTTTAGATATTCCATTTTAATTCATAAAATGTCTTTTGCGAATATCGATAAACCACAACGAGGATAAAACTATAATATGATAGAATTTTTCAAGCATTTTATACAAGAATTTGAACTACCACTAAGTAACCCTGTATTGATTTTTTCGTTGATACTTTTCATTATTTTGTTGTCGCCAATTTTACTTAAAAAGATTAATATACCAGGGATTATTGGACTAATTATTTCGGGAGTAATTATTGGACCTCACGGTTTAAATATTTTGGCCAAAAACTCAGCAGTGGATTTATTCTCTACTATTGGGTTACTTTATATCATGTTTATTGCTGGTTTAGAACTTGATATGAATGAGTTTAAAGCCAATCGAAATAAGAGTTTGTTATTTGGTTTTTTTACCTTTATCCTGCCATTATCGATCGGTTTTCCAGTTTGCTTTTATTTACTACAATACGATTTTAATGCCAGTTTTTTAACTGCTAGTATGTTTGCTACCCATACTTTGGTGGCATACCCGATTGTGAGTAAATTAGGTATTGCCAAAAATCAAGCCGTGGCCATTACCGTTGGTGGAACTATTTTGACTGATACTGCCGTTTTGATTATTTTGGCGGTCATAATTGGAAGTAGCCAAGGGAGTTTGAATCAGGCATTTTGGATCAAATTAGGTGTTTCATTGGCCATTTTTTCTGCCATTATGTTTTTAGTGATTCCTAAAATTGCCAAGTGGTTTTTTAAGAAATTAGAAAGTGAAAAACACGCCCATTATATCTTTGTACTTTCGGTCGTTTTCTTTGCCGCATTTTTAGCTGAAGTGGCAGGTGTAGAGCCTATCATTGGAGCATTCGTTGCTGGATTAGCCTTAAACCCTTTAATTCCACATTCCTCTGCACTGATGAATAGAATTGAGTTTATTGGGAATTCATTGTTTATTCCTTTTTTCTTGATTTCCGTTGGAATGTTAGTGGATATCAGTGTGATTTTAAGTGGACCAACTGCTTTGATAGTAGCAGGAACATTAAGTGCAGTTGCTCTTTTTGGAAAATGGATTGCCGCCTTTTTTACCCAGATCGTTTTTAAATATACTAAAACAGAAAGACAGCTTATTTTCGGGCTAAGTAGTGCCCACGCGGCGGCTACATTGGCTGTTATTTTGGTAGGGTTTAAAGCTAATATTTTAGATGAAAACATCTTAAATGGAACGATTATCTTAATTTTAATAACTTGTATCGTGGCTTCTTTTGCCACAGAGAAAGCAGCCAAGAAAATTGCGATATGTGAAGAAGAAGTCTCACCTGAGGATGCCAATAGCGACCAAATTTTAGATGAACATATTTTAATTCCATTAGCTAAAACGTCGGCAACGGCCAGTTTATTAGATTTCGCTCTTTTGATAAAGAATAAAAAATCAGCTAATCCGGTAACCTTATTAACGATAGTTCCTAATAATGATCAGGCAGAGATTAATATTCTAAAGTACCGAAAAGCGGTCGATAAATTTGTGATCCAAGGTTCGGCCTCTGAGGTGAAAATCAATACCATTGCCAGAATTGATCATAATCCTGCTAGTGGAATTGCTAGGACTTCTAAAGAAATTATGTCGGATATTGTCATTATAGGCTGGCCGCGTAAAACAGGTTTTCTAGATAAGATTTTTGGTGAAAATGTCGATTCGATTATTAATAATGTCGACAAGAGTTTGTTTATCTGTAGATTTCAAAAAACATTTATTGAGGAAAAAAGATTGGTCTTTATTTGCCCTCCTTTTTCTGAAAGAGGAATGGGTTTCCATTTATTGATGCAGAAAATCTCTCGATTATCGCAAGAATTAAGTGTTCCTATAGTAATTTTTTCAGAGTATAAAACGCATCAAGCCATTCAGCAAATTGCCAATAATTTAAAGTTAAATGCCAAGTTGGGTTTTAAAAGTATACTGGATTGGGATGATTTTGAAGCCATTTCAGATGAAATTAAATTGACCGATTTGATTGTTTTTAATTTATCGAGAAAAGGTTCGGTTTCTTACCAGTCCATTTATGATAAACTGCCTCAGAAATTTGAGAAATTATTCAGTGATAACAATTTGATTTTGGTGTATCCTCAGGACGATCGAAAAGAAAGTGCGATGGATGCATATGAAGATTTTTCGGCGACCCCGCTTACAAAAGGTATAGAGGCTATTGAACAAATTGGTAGAGGTTTGGGAAGTATTTTGAAAAAAGGTTAATCTTTTTAAATACAACCAAGGCTGTCTGTTGCACTACGGTATTTTTATGGATTTAAAAACGAAGAGGCATGCATCACAAAGCTAAATCAATTCGACCTTTTATAGGAGCTAAAAATTTTGAAGTATCCAGACGTTTTTATAAAGACTTAGGATTCGAAGAGTTTGTTATTGATCCAAAGTTTTCTGTTTTTAAAACAGGGGATTTGGCCTTTTACTTACAGGACTATTACGATAAAAGTTGGATTGAAAATACCATGATTTTCTTAGAAGTTGATGATGTTGCGTATTATTATAATGAACTTTTGGCTCTGAAGCTGACAGAGAAGTATGGCGTGAAATTAACTCCAATACGTCATCTAGATTGGGGAAGCGAGTGTTTTCTGCACGATCCCTCTGGAGTTTTGTGGCATTTTGGGAAGTTTAATGGGTAATGGAATTCAGGACCTTTTTCGTGTTGGAAAATCGCTCAAATGTATCGTCTTGCTTTTCCTTTGATACCAATCATTGTAAACTAGTTCTATATTTTCAACACTAAAGCTGCCAAAATCATAAGTTCGAAATTTCTCAATCACCTGCATGAACGCGGTCGGGTTTTGTAGTTTTTCCTGAAATCGCACTACAGTGGAATGAGCGGTAGATATGGCGTAACGGCTATCGATACTTTGTTCTAAAGTTGATTTTTTAAATCGTTCACGTAATTTATCGCGTAAATCATTCAACGTTTCATCCGTTGGGAAACCTTGGATCATGATGGCAGAATCAGAGGCAGTAACGCCTTTGCAATCGATTTTAATTTTACCTAAATCTTCTAAGCTTTTTTGAATAATTTCGATATAGTCTTGCACGTTGATTTTATCCAAAGTAAACCCCTTATAACAGGATATAATCGACATTAGGGTAATGTGAATGTCAGTTTCACAATAGTAATATTGTACAGGATCTACAGTTTTTAGTTCTTCTAAAAATAATTGTATATTGGTTTTTATTTTTTTACTTGGGCGTAGGAGTAAGGTAATTCCAAATCGCGAATCATCTTCGTTCTTTAGTTGAGGGTCTAATGTGTAATGCCCTGCTAAAATAGTTTTAGCAGATTTTGTATAAAGGTGATGGTAGTGCTCTTGTAAATTCATTCTCGCTTTTATTTCTTTTTCTCGAGGTTCTCTTTCACTCTAAATTTTACAATTTGGCTAATTAAATCATAAGGGATAGGCTTATTTAAAGGGAATTGGACAGAACCTTTTCCTGTTTTGTATAGTGAGAGTTCTTCTTTAAAAGCTTCGTGGCCACTTGGTAAAGCATACAGACCTATGTGATTTTTGAAGGCAGCAAAATACACTAGAATTCCGTTTTGTTCAAAAGCAGGCATTGCATAACTTATTTTTTCCTTTGCATTTGGCGCTGCGTTTTGAATGGTGGTTCTAATTTGCTCTAAAATTCCTTGAATATCATTTGGAAACCCCTTGATGTATTGGTCTATATTTTCAGGTTTTTTAATTTCCATTTGCTTTTATCGTTTGAGTAGTGAAACTTGATAGTGAAAAAAAAGGGAGCTATCTTTTATGCTAAACCTTTAGGGAAGCGGTCTAAAACGAGATTCAGCTGAATTTCATGTTCTAAGTATGCTTTTGCTCCAGCCAAAACCAAGGTAAAGCCTTCAGTAGAGTTTCTAATTTGATCTATTATTATATCCGTTTCGCCTTTTAAGCCTGAATTAATAATGCTTACAAAAGTTTCATTTTCATTTAATGAAGTAAAAGTCCACTGGACTAAAGTAGTCTCGTTGGGGGTTCCCCATTCAATTTCAATTCGTTTATTTTCTTGCAAGACCAAGGTCGTTACAGTTAGTGAAAAACCATACATTTCCCAAGTCCATTGGGTAGCTTTTCCTTCTTCTAATTTACCTGAACCTTTAGTGAACCAGAATTTAGAAGTAATATTAGGGTCAACAAAAGCTTGAAATACGATTGAAATGGGTTTTCTAATGAGCATTTCGGCTTTTGCAAAGTGGTTGTTTTCTGCTTTCATAAGATGTTCTTTGTATAAGGTGAAATTTGAAACCATTTTTTCGAACAACTAATTTAAGGAGAATACTTTAAACTTGATCGTTATTGATCCATTTTCCAACAGTTGGTGCTTCATAGTTACTCATTTGAAACAATAAATTCTCTATGTTGTCACTTACTAAAAGCATCTTTTGATTGACCTCTTTTAATAAACCATTTTGAACCATAGTTTGGGTGAAGGTAATTAGCGAATCATAATAACCGTTGATGTTTAAAATGGCAATTGGTTTCTTATGTAGGCCTAATTGTGCCCAAGTTAGCATTTCGAAAAGTTCTTCAATGGTTCCAAAACCACCTGGAAGGGCAATCACCCCATCGCATAGATCATTCATCTTCGTTTTTCTCTCATGCATGCTTTCTACTACTATTAATTCGGTTAAACCCGGATGTGCAATTTCTTTTGATTGTAGAAAAACGGGAAGTACACCAATGACTTCTCCACCTTCCTCTAAAACCCCATCGGCCACGGCGCCCATTAAACCGACCTTGGCTCCACCATAAACTAAAGTTATATTTTGTTTGGCTAAGGTTTGTCCCAATAAAGTTGCTTGTTGTTTGTAAATAGCGTCGGTACCAAAACTCGATCCGCAGAAAACAGTTATTCTCTTCATGTTATATCGTGATTAGCTAAGTTATGTTTTGTCCTATTTTGAATGGGTAATGGTTATATCAATTTTAGTCTGAATCCAAACACAGCTAATTCTCCTTGCATAAAATCTAAATCTTCAGAACGTTTAAAACCGAGATTATCATACATTTTCCAAGCAGTTTGCATGGCCAAAGTGGAATGAATAATAACTTCATTATGCTTGTTATCAATCGCTTTCTTAATGCATTCTTGAGTCATAAGTTTACCAATTCCTTTTCCTCGAGCTGTAATATCAACACCCAATAATCTAAAACCAGAGGCATTTTGCTCCCCAGTGGCAATGCCTCCCGAACCGTAGTATTTCATGTCATTAAAGTATAGTACTGCACCATAAATAGTTTGTTTGGTATCTACGGCCACTAAAAGGGTTGTTTCTGGAAGTTTGGTAAAATCGCCAATATTGGCCAACATTTTATAATAATTGGGTTGCTCGTTTTCTTTAGGAAAACCTTCTAGTTGAGAATATACTCTAATGAGCAATTGTCCAATTTTAGGAAACTCAGTAGGAAAAGCAGCCCTTATCGTGTAGTCTGATGCCATTGTTTTGAATTTAGTTGATGATTCTCCACCATTGTTGGAACGCTTGTTTTTCATTTTTTAGTTCCACTAATTCGCCAATCATAGGAGTGATTAAAGGAGTTGGATGATCGGATAGCTGATTAAGTTCCGTTACTTTAATCAAAGGTTCGTCCCATGAATGGAGCGCTAATGAAAATTTAGCGGAATGCACAGGAAAAACTCTTTTGGCTTTTAAATCTTTGATGGCTTTGATAACATCCTCAGGTCTATTATGAATGTATTTCCATTTCTCATTGTATTGACCGTTGTCAAGTAGAGCGATGTCAAATGGGCCAAATTTGTTACCGATTTCGGCAAAGTGGGTATCGTAGCCACTATCACCTCCCAAATACATTTTGAAGTTTTGTGTTTCTAAAACAAAGGACAACCAAAGCGTATTACAGCGATTAAAACTTCTGCCAGAAAAATGTCGGGCGGGGGTGGTGTACAGGTTGATGTTTTGGTCCAATACTATTTTTTCGTTCCAGTCTTTTTCGATGATGGCAGTAGCGGAGAATCCCCAATGTTCAAAATGAGCACCAACACCAAGGCCACAAACTATTTTTTTTGTTTTAGATTTTAGTTGGATTATGGTTTCATAATCCAGATGATCATAATGATCGTGTGTAATCAATAAATAATCAATTAGTGGTAAGTCCTCCACCGTATAAATATCAGTCCCTTTAAACGATTTTGTCGTACCAGGAATAGGAGAGGCATTTCCACTAAAAACAGGATCAATTAAAAAGCGTTTTCCTTCGATTTGAATGAAATAAGAAGAATGGCCAAACCAAACTAAAACATCTTGATCAGGGGGAAGGGTTAATAGATTGGTTTTTACAGACGGAAGAGAGGTCGTTGGGATTTTTCTGTCGACCTTTTTGAAAAGAAATTCAGTAATAACCTCAAAATAGCCGTAGCCTTCTGTGATTTCGGGTGTAAAACTGCTGTTTTCAAATTTTCCGTTTTTAAATTGTGGTGATTTTTGTATTAAAGACAATCTTTCGCCAGCTGGTTTTTTGCCAAACTTTGGATGCTGTAAATAAGCATAAACGACGAGTGCTAGTAAGAGGAGCAGTATGGAAAGTGTTATCATTTGATCTATGGAATGAGCGTTGAGAAATAGATTTAAGGTAATAGTTGTGTAATGAGTTTAAAAGCTAACATGATCCCGATCATGATGAAAATTAGTACTCCTAGGAAACGTCGAAAAGCAGACAGTGGCGAGATGGCCATACGATTTAAGAAAGCAGTATATAATTTTTTGCGCCTTTTGATACAAAAATAGGTTATGGTAAGGATAAGGAGGAAAAATAGGTACTCCAGTATAAAATGATCGTTTTGGCGTTGGGAACTATTTTCTAATAAGGTTTGGTTCATTTTTTATTTTACAACAGTTTAGTTTTCAGGATATAATTTTTTTACATAATTAATAGAAAAGGTGATCATTTCTTTGAGAACTTCAACATCAATATCGCTTAGTTTTTTAATGTAAATACAACCTTTTGAAGCTTTATGTTTCCCAAGTTTAGTTAGAAATTCTTCTCGATTATCGGCTGTTGTATAGAGGTATAGGGTAATAGCGGCCTTTCTGGGAGAAAAGGCTACAAGGGGGGCATCACCTTGGTGACCGCTGGCATATTGATAGTGATAACTACCAAAGCCAATAATGCTGGGGCCCCACATTTTAGGCTCGAAACCACTTTGATCTTGCATGATGTTGATAAGGGAAAAGGCGTCTTCTCTTTTTGTTTGGTCTTTAACAAAAGTTTGTATGAACTCTTCAACGCTAGTTTCGGTTTGGGTCGTTTTATTTTTAGCCATGGTCTTTTATTTTTGATTCAGTAAATCACTTTTTAATAAGACATTTTTGATTTTAAATTCCGAAGCATAAAATAAATCGGACTTTTCATTCATCTGATTCTCCAAGACAATTAAACTCACATCACTTTGAGGGAAATACAAATTTACAGAAGAAAATCCGTCGCCTAATCCAGTGTGACCAAGATATTTTACGGGCTCTTTTTCGATAATTCTAATGCCATAGCCAAAACCTTCTTTTTCTTTTCCAAAGAAATTATGCTGTGACATAGTAGTGTATTTCAACATTGATAGGTAAGTTTCTGGTTTTATAATCTTTCCTTTATGAAGATTATTATTCCATATTGCCAAATCATTTACGGTTGAGATAACTCCGTCCGCGCCTAAATTTTCAGCGTTAATTAGCGTTTCTTTTACAGTTACAAAAGAACCATTTTCATTGATGTATCCCGTAACTAAATTTTGATTTTTGGCTTCAGAATAACAAAATGTCTTTTTCATTTTTAATTTCTTAAAGAGCGTCTGGGCAACTTCTGAATAACTTTTTTTAGTGCTGAATTCAACAATTTTACCTAACAGACTAAAGCTGATGTTTCCGTATTTGAAGTCGGTTCCAGGTTTAAAAGCCAGAGGTTTTTGCAAATCAATAATTCCGTGCGTATGATTTAGTAATTGATGAACGCTTATAGAATCTGACCAGGCTTGAGTGAGCTCCGGTAGGTATTTTTTGATTGGCGCTTGTAAATCGATTTTGCCTTTTTCGACCTCTAATAAAATCAAGACGGCTGCTATTTGTTTGCTATTGGACATGATTTCGAATTGACTGTCTAATTGTATCGGTTTTTTAGTTTCAAAATTGGTAAAACCATGCGCTTTTGAATATAGTGTTTTTCCGTTTTTAGAAATCAAAATAACGCCATTGAATTTTGGATCAACTACTTTTATCAAGCTATCAATTTGAGCGCTATAAGAGCTTTGTTTTTGGGCAAAGGAAGGGAAACAAGATAATAAGAAAAGGAAAGAAAATAGAAGGGAGGATTTTAAAATAGAATTCATTGTGAGCGGTTATGGGTTGATGATTTTATCATTCTTGAAGTTTTCAAGTTACTCTACTTGTTCCTTCAGCTTTGAATGGTGAGTTTTTGTAGTAGCAAGTGTGTTTAAAACATACCGTTTTCGTTGATCATTTCGCTGGGAACACCTTGCCCGAGATCCCAAAGTTCTACAATTTTATCGGCCTCAAATCTAAAAAGATGAACAACAGCGGCACCTAAATCCGATGTGTTTTGTTGGACATGAGAATGGACTGCAACAAAATCACCATCTCTTAAGACATGATGAATGGTAAAAATCTTATTGGGATTGATTCTTGCTGATTTTTCCATGGCCAACATCAAGGTCTCAGCATCCCCTTTAAAGTAGACATTGTGGTGTTTGAAATTTTCAGCTACGTAAAGCCGAAAAGCTTCGTGACAGTGTCCTTTGGAAGCTAGTTTTAAAAATTCCTTAGCTATATATTTCTTAGTCATGATCATACAGATTAAAAGCTAACTAAGTTATGAAAATAATGAGCTGAAATTTACAAAAAAGTGATTTTTTAACTTTCGGATACTAAGAAGTTTACGATAGCGGCAGCATGTATTTTTGTGGTATCAAAAACCGGTAAGACAAAATCAGTTTGGTCGATAAGCAATGGGATTTCAGTACAGCCTAAAATAATGCCTTCAGCGCCACGACTGATCAGTTCGTTGGCTATTGAAATATAGTTTTGTTTAGATTCGGGATTAATAATTCCTCTGCCTAGCTCTTCCTTGAGTACATACTGTATATAATCTCTAGTTTCTTGCTTTTCGGGAATCAGTACCTCTAAACCAAAACTTTTTAGACGGTCTTTGTAAAAATCCATTTCCATGGTCAAGGTGGTCCCTAAAAGTCCAATGGTTTTTAGTTTTTTTTGTGTGATGGCTTTTGCTGTTTCGGTTCCGATGTGAATTAACGGTAATCCTGTTGCTCTTTCGAGTTGATCAGCATAAAGATGTGCTGTATTGGCGCATAATACCAGAGCATCAACGTCACTATTTTTTAAACTAAGGCATGCATTTAAAAGGAGTTCGTATGCATGATCCCAGGTTTTTTCTTGTATATCACCAAAGTTTAAAGAATAGATTAAACATTCTGCGAATTGCAGTCCACCTAGTTTTTGATTGACCCCTTCGTTAATCAATTTATAGTAGTCAATGGTGGATACCCAACTGATTCCACCTACGAGTCCAATTTTTCTCATTGTTTTTTTGGGCTATTAAGACTAAGAATACTTTTGGGAGCTGTTTTTTGAAAATAATTTTATCGCTAGAAAAGTCATTGGAAGGTAAGCGAAAATTAAATCAACTAAAGTAAACCAAAGTGGTGAAGGCAAGGTAAAGGTGTTGACAATACCACCCAATAAAAAGAAGGAAGCAATGATTAATGCCAGTTTTGCTTGGTTAGTGGCAGCTATTAGAACTGTGGTTGCTGCGCCTGTAAAGGTTCCAAGGGCATGGGCTAAAAAGGGAAAAATAAAATGTTTGGGTTCAAATAAATGCATGGTAGCCTTGAGTCCTTCCATAGTGGTAACATCAGCACCGTTGGGAGGAGGAATAATAGAACTGCTAATGAGAATAATAGCCATATTAATTACACTTCCAACAAAAAGGCCGATAAGGACCGCTAAGGTATTCTTTAAGATAGGATTCATAGTGGTGGTTTTAGTACTACGAATTTATAACAATTATTCCGAAGATAATTTCTTTTCTGACTCTGTTTGCGGTTTTCCAGAGGCGTTCGGTTCTCCTTTACCTGTAGTAATGAGTTTAAATAAGCTGTTCTGGATATAATTTGTCCAGGCTTCTTCACAAATGTCAAAACATTCGTATTGGGGCACTAGGCCAAAATGAGTAAAAGTAAGTTCCGTTTGACCATTCTTTTCACTGATTTTAAAAGTTGGTTTTGTGTGAGTCCATTCCGTCTTGTCGTGAGTAAATTTAAAGTAGTTTTCTTCAACTAACCAAACTATTTTCTGATTCGGAATCACCTCAATTAATTTGACTTTACAGCGATGAATATCTTCATAATGATACGTAAAGGTATCATTTAGTTTAGCAGCTGCCCCTTTAATTTCTTGCGACCACCAGCCTCGAACATCGGTAATGGCATTAAATACTTCTGCAGGCGATTGGTCTACTAATATAGTGGTGGAAAAATCTGTTGCATTCATTATCTATGATTTTAGAGATCTATAAAACAAATTTAAGATTTAAAAATCAATTGGTTAGGTGTTTTACGGACAATTTTGAGTAGGGAATAGGACAGTGTACAGACTTTAGTAATTTGAAATCTTATGTGGTGATTTAAAATATTTACTATGCATAGTGAATACTCTGATTAAGTGTACTGCTAGTAAGGCATCAACAATTCAATTTAAGTGTAATAGGATAACTATTGGCTTATTTAAAATCTAGTTTTTTCAAGTCTGCTTAAAATATTTTATAGACCGTTTTTTAAAGATCCATTTGAAGTATTACTATAGTTTTTTGATTATTTGCGATACTGCTTGTTCTAAACCTTTGTAATAATCCCCTTTTTTAAATTCGGGTAAGGCATAAGTGGCTATGATATTTTTAGTATCATTATCAGTGAGTTTGTTACCGAGCTGTTCCACTCCTTGAACCTGAATTTGTCTCCATTCTTTACTGAGTACAATAAGAACAGCAGTGTTTAATTTTAGTTTTTGATCTAAATACGTATTGAGATGTAATGCGTATTGAGGAATATCCGCATAAGGCTTTATAGAAGAAGTGGTAACAATAATAATTTTACGACGAGACTTAGTCTCACAAGATTTTAAACTATTCTTTAAAGTGGTTATTTGAGTAGGGGTGAGTATTTTTTCAAAATCATTTACATAATCGTACGATTTTGAAAAAGGACTTGCTGATGTAGAATTTGAACTTAAGTCTTTTTTTGTTTGGGCAAAAATACAAGTTGGTAAAAGTAGCGCGAGTACAATTGTGATAAGGAAGAGTTTTTTTTTCATCTTAGGTTTAAGATTAGATTTGGTGCCGCGAAAATAAGATTTTATTCTTGTAATTTATAGGAGAATTTGATATTAAATAGGGACTATAGTAGTGGTCTTCCACGACGTTTAATCCCTCTGAAATGATTTCGGATTACTTATTTTTTTGTTTGTGGTAGGCACAAAAAAATCCGACTTGCTGATGCAAATCGGATTTTTAAAATTGAAATTATATAAAGATGTAGTGATACAAAGTGTCACTACATAGGTATTACAAGTGAATTACTTCGCCGTACGCATCAGCAACAGCTTCCATAACAGCCTCACTCATGGTTGGGTGAGGGTGAATCGATTTTAAGATTTCATGACCTGTAGTTTCTAATTTACGAGCTACAACTGCCTCAGCAATCATATCTGTAACACCAGCACCAATCATGTGACATCCTAACCATTCTCCGTATTTAGCGTCAAAAATTACTTTTACGAATCCGTCAGCTGTACCAGCTGCTTTTGCTTTACCTGAAGCAGAGAAAGGGAATTTACCAATTTTTAGTTCGTATCCTTTTTCTTTAGCTTGTTTTTCAGTTAAACCTACAGAAGCAATTTCTGGAGTAGCATAAGTACAACCAGGAACGTTTCCATAATCGATTGGGTCTACGTGTAAACCAGCGATTTTCTCTACACAGTTAATTCCTTCAGCAGAAGCTACGTGAGCTAAAGCTTGTCCAGGAGTAACATCTCCAATTGCGTAGTAACCAGGAATGTTTGTTTGGTTGTAAGCGTTTACTAAGATTTTATCTCTGTCTACTGCGATACCTAC
The DNA here is from genome assembly GCF_059882335.1 of Flavobacterium sp. OHVDL-2026-0007. Classification (NCBI taxonomy): domain Bacteria; kingdom Pseudomonadati; phylum Bacteroidota; class Flavobacteriia; order Flavobacteriales; family Flavobacteriaceae; genus Flavobacterium; species Flavobacterium sp. OHVDL-2026-0007. Next base: position 2,002,224 of record NZ_CM187612.1, on the reverse strand, counting down.
TTCTTCTAGGCCAATATTTTCGATATTTGTTTTGATTCCAACTGCAGAAAGTACAATCTCTGCTTCAAGAATTTCTTCTCCTTTAGCTGTTTTTACAGTTGCTTTCACACCTGTTCCAGTAGTATCAATTTTCTCAACAGAAGAGTTGGTCATAATTTTTACACCTGCTTTTTTCATAGAACGTTCCATTTGTTTTGAAATGTCTTCGTCTTCAACAGGAACGATGTTTGGCATAAATTCTACAATAGTAACTTCAGTTCCCATTGAGTTGTAAAAATGTGCAAATTCAACTCCAATAGCTCCAGATCCTACAATGATCATCGATTTTGGTTGAGTTGGCAAGGTCATCGCTTGACGATATCCGATTACTTTTACACCATCTTGAGGAAGGTTTGGTAACTCACGTGAGCGAGCTCCTGTAGCAATAATGATATGATCAGCGCTATATTCAGTAACTTTATTGTCTTTACTAGTAACGTCAAGTTTTTTACCTGGCTTTAGCTTTCCAAAACCTTCAATAACGTCAATTTTGTTTTTCTTCATTAAGAATTGAACTCCTTTGCTCATTCCTTCTGCAACACCACGACTACGTTGAACCACTGCAGGGAAATCTTTATCGAATTCAGAAACTTTTAATCCGTAATCGGAAGCATGTTTTAGATAATCAAAAACTTGAGCTGATTTTAATAATGCTTTTGTTGGGATACAACCCCAGTTCAAACATACACCACCTAAGTTTTCTTTTTCAACTACAGCCACTTTAAAGCCTAATTGTGATGCTCTAATTGCTGTTACATATCCGCCAGGACCACTTCCTAAAACAATAATGTCGTATTTCATTTTTTTGGTTTTTAGTATTTAAGACCGAAAATGAAGTTTATAATTCCGAAACTCATTTTTCGATTTCTCTTTGTTATTTGTGATTGCGAATTTAAGGAATTATTTTAAAAAACACTTTAAAATTTATTTTTAGCCACGATGATTTTGACCTTTTTACTTAGATTTTGATAAAACTTAAATAAAAAGGGAAACAGAGGATGTTATTCCGTTTATTTTTAACAAAAAGAGCAGATTCCCTTAATTAGAAAAATAGAAAGGGCTCCAATTAAAAGAGTGAAAAAGAGGATTTAAATGGACGGCAATCAATAAGCTCTGACTAAAAAGGATTAAATTTTAATATGTCCCCAGTTTTCACCGCTGGCAATTCTTCGTATTTGCATTTCGCTAACACCAAATTGTTTGGCAATCATTTTTAAACGTGTCTTTTGCTCTGGTCGGGCCAATATTTTTTTGATTAACATCACTTTAGTGGTGGTTAATTTTCTACCGTCTGCTTTAAGGTTGTGTTCGATGAGATTCTTTTTTGCTTGAATGACATGTGGACTTTTGCGGCTATGAGCCATCATTTCCACTTTGGTTGCCCAACGTAAATTGTTGACATCATCATTGCTGCGATTGTAGTCTAAATGCAGGACGTAGGTTTGTTCTTCTGATTCTTTTTTGATGAAATACTGAGCAACTAATTTGTATAAAAACAGGTATTTATTAACGATTTTATCGTCTTTTTTGATTTTAAATCGAAAAGTAGGATAACCATCGCTTAGGCCTCCTTTTAAAAGACGTCCGTTTTGTATTTCATCTGAAAAACTAACTAATCGTCCTTTATTAGAGATGGCGTATCTGAATTGTAATGAGCTGTTTACTTCTATTTCTTTGAATTCTTCGTTAGGATAAAATCTAATTTGTGGCATATTCATTTACATTTGATTCTTGAATCTCAAAGATAAATAATAAATGAAAAAAGAAAGCTATAGTACTGGTTATGAGGGTGAGTTTTATGATTATTATAACGCTATTTTAACTTTTCGATGAGGGATATTGTGATTTTAGACTAATTTGCCACTGCAAATTGAGAATCATATAGGTTTTTGTAATAACCTTCTGATCGATTAAGTAGCTCTTGGTGTGTACCTTGTTCTACTATTAACCCCTTATCCATAACCACAATTTTGTCTGCGTTTACAATAGTGGCTAATCGGTGTGCGATAATGATCGAAGTTCTGCCTTTGGTAATGGTTTCCGTGGCACGCTGAATGAGTTCTTCAGAATAGGTGTCAATAGAAGAAGTAGCTTCATCTAGAATTAAAATACTTGGATTGCTTACATAAGAGCGTAAAAAAGCAATTAACTGTCGTTGCCCTGAGGAAAGCATAACTCCACGTTCTTTCACATCAAAATCATAGTTATCAGGTAAGCTCATGATGAAATCGTGAACGCCAATTTTTTTGGCAGCATCCAAAACCTGCTCTTTGATAATTTCGGGGTTGTTAAGGGTGATGTTGTTGTAAATGGTATCAGCAAACAAGAAAACATCCTGTAATACCACTGCAATTTGCTTTCTTAAGGAAGCTAGTGTGTAGTTTTCAATGTTGTGGCCGTCGATATAAATGGTGCCGCTATTGATCTCGTAAAAGCGATTTAATAAATTAATAATAGTGGATTTACCTGCTCCTGTAGAGCCTACTATGGCAATGGTTTGTCCTGCAGCAACCTCTAGGTCGATACCTTTAATAACTTCTTCTTCTGGGATATAACCAAAACGAACCTCTTTGAATGCAATAGTGCCTTCAAACACGGGAGCTTCGAGTGTTCCTGTATCCTGAATATGATCCTGAGTGTCAATAATATCAAAGACGCGATTAGCCGCAATCATACCCAATTGCATCTCATTGAATTTATCCGCAATTTGGCGTAGTGGATTAAACAACATTCCAATAAACATAGTGTAGGAAAACAAGTCTCCAAAGGTCGTGAAATGATCTCCATTTAAGATTTTAAATCCACCGTAAACCACGACTAACCCTAAGGTAATAGAAGAAATAATATCGGCAATAGGGAAAAATATAGAGTTGTAAAGAATTGTTTTTATCCAAGCAATTCTGTGTTTGTCATTGATTTTTTTAAAGTTTTCAGCTTCGATTTTCTCACGATTAAAAAGCTGAACAATTTTCATTCCAGTAACACGTTCCTGTACAAAGGAATTCATATTGGCAATTTGTGTACGTACTTCCTCAAATGCCACTTGCATTTTGCGTTGAAAGATGCGGGTAATGTACACTAATATAGGCATGGCTACTACCACAATCCAGGTTAGTTTCCAGTTCATGTAAAACATGAAAATCAGCACCACGAGCATTTTCATTAAGTCACTGATAATCATAAATAAACCTTGGCTGAAAATACGGGCGATGGACTCAATGTCAGAAACAGATCGAGTGACCAATTGTCCCACAGGAACCAAATCAAAATACTTCATTCGAAAGCTTAAAATATGTTTGAAAAGTTTGGTACGTATATCCTTTACAATGTCTTGTCCTAACCAGTTGGCCCAATACACAAAATAGAATTGAGAGAAAACTTCGAACAAAAGAACGACTCCCATTAAAACAATGTACATTAATAAACCTTCTTTATCATGTGTTTTGATATAGCCGTCAACCGTTTGTTTTAATAAATAGGGACGAAGTGCTGCAAAAACAGACAAGGAAATAGCAAAAACAATGACGCCATAGTAACGCCATTTATAAGGTTTGGTGTATTTTAAAATTCTTTTGAATAATCCGGTATCAAATGCTTTTGCTTTCATTTATTTCTTTGGAGCGTATTGCTGCTTTTATTTATATGATCTTTTCAAAAAACTTGTTTTTGCTTTAGAGGCTTCCTGGCTGAGTTGCACATTCAAAAAATGAAAGTTTAATCAAAAAGATTGTTTTACAATTAGGTTTGTTAGGTGATGTAATCGTAGCTTACTTCAGTTAAGTACAATCCATGTGCCGGTACCGAGAAACCCGCTTTATCTCTGCTTTTACTGATAATAATGTTTTCAAAATCAGAAAGGGAAATTTTGTGTAAACCAATGTTTATTAAGGTACCTACAATGGCACGAACCATGTTTCTCAAAAATCGATTTGCCGAAATTGTAAAAACTAACTTATTGTTTTCTTTTTTCCAATAGGCTTCAAAAATCGTACAATCAAATGTATTGACATCTGTGTTTACTTTGGAAAAGCATTGGAAGTCGATATGATGTAGCAATGTTTTTGCTGCTTCATTCATCAAATCTACGTCTAATTTTTGATAAAAATACCAACTGAATTCCTCTGAGAAGGGATTTTTAACAGTGTTGATGTGGTATTCATAGGTTCTTTTGGTAGCATCAAATCGGCAATGTGCATCATCGTGAACGAGGATAAGGTCGAAAACTGCAATGTCTTTTGGCAAATAAGAGTTGAGTTTGTGAACTAAATTTACGGTATCGATTGGAGTGTCAAAATCAAAATGAGCATACATTTGTTGTGCATGCACTCCAGTGTCTGTTCGTCCAGCACCCATTACATTTAGGGGAGTGTTTAACAAAACGGAAAGCGCTTTGTTTAACGTTTCTTGGACAGAAGACGCATTGGGCTGGTATTGCCAACCATGATAATGTGTTCCGTTATAAGCGAATTGAATAAAATATCTCAAGAGTTTTTCTTTAGAGGGACAAAGGTTTTGAATAGCAAAGGTACAAAGTTTTTTTCTTTGATGTGGCTAGGACTTGAAGTTGGTAAGGGTATATCTCTTTGCTTTGGTCAGTGCTATAGTGGACTGTTTACTAAGGGGATGGGGATGGGGTGTTTTTGGATGGTAAAAAAAAGGGAAGCTAGTGGGAGACTGTTGCTGGTCTGGAGAAAAATCTCAGTACCTTAGCATCTTGAAATCTTAGCGCCTTAGCATGAAAAAAATCCTACTCCTTTCTGATACTCACAGCCATATAGATGAAACTATTTTAAAATATGTAGCGCAGGCCGACGAGGTTTGGCATGCTGGAGATATTGGAGATTTGACCGTTACTGATACGATAAAAAAACTAAAGCCCCTACGTGCTGTTTATGGGAATATAGATGATGCAAAAGCTAGAATGGAATTCCCATTGCACAATCGTTTTTTATGTGAAAATGTGTCGGTTTGGATTACCCATATTGGGGGATATCCAGGGAAGTATAGTCCCAATATAAAAGAGGAAATGGCTTTGAATCCTCCTAAATTATTCATCTGCGGGCATTCGCATATTTTGAAAGTAATGTTTGATAAGAAAAACAATTTGTTGCATATGAATCCGGGAGCTGCTGGTAAAAGTGGATTTCATCAAGTGCGAACTATGTTACGATTTGTTATCGACGACGATAAGATTAAAGATTTAGAGATTGTAGAGATTGGTAAAAAATAATAGTGCCTTAGTACACTTAGCTTGTTATGTTGACACAGCTGGCTTGTTTTATAGTGTAATTTTAAATGCAGAATTTTAGGCACAAAAAAACCCGAATTAAAAATTCGGGTTCTCTTCGCACAAAAAAATTAAGTTTATAGGTTTACCTCAAACGATCGACAGATTTTACAAGATCTTCATCCTTCTTGATGGCCTTATTAGCTAACACTAATAACACGATAGCAACAATCGGTAGAAACATCCCAATACCTTTCTCTGAGACAGTAGCTGTCCCTCCAGATAAGTTTAGTGATCGATATACAAATAATCCTAATAAAATTAAATTTAATATTATGTTCAGTCTGCCCATGACAAACTGATTTTGTCTCTTTTTGAATGATATAATACTTATAATAGTCAACATGGTACTTAAACCTAATAGTATCGTATAGAATTGGTCTTGCATAAAATAGAAAGGCTTTCCATCGTTTAATGTCCAAAGCGGTATAAAAAACATTAAAACCCCTGTTACGACAAAGGTAAGTAATAGATATATAGTTTGAATTCGTTGTATCATGGTCTAATATTGTTTTACAAAAATATATTTTCTTTTTTATAAATACTATTGTCTGATAAAATTTTATTCGTATTATTGCATCATAATACCGTAAGCACTTCATACTGCGGTCAATTGATAAAAATTATCTACCTATTCTTTTTACAGTATTTCCTTTAAAATAATTAAATTCATAGAATATTCATGTTTGATATTTCTGCATTAAAAGAAATGAAGCTTTCTGAGCTTCAAGAAATAGCTAAGTTAGCTAAAACTATAAAGTTTAATGGCGTTAAAAAAGAGACTTTAATTAGTCAGATTTTGGCACATCAAGAAACTACTGTAGCGCCTCCTGCTGCCGTTGTAGCAGAATCAGAAATAACTGATGATAAACCAAAGAGAGCTAGAATTTTGCCGATTAAAAAAGCGGCTATTAGGAAAAATACGCCAATATTAGAATTTGATAAATCGGAGGAAACTCCTGTGAAAACTGAAGTAGTTGAAGCAGCTGAAGATTTGACTGAAGCGCCAAAAGCTAAGACTCCTCTAATAACAAAACAAGCACCGATAGTTAAGGAGGTATCAAATGTTACAGAAGCTCCAGAGCAGGTTGAGGTGGAGAAGAAAGGACCAAAGATCGTAAAATTTAATAAATCAGCTTACGAGAAAAAAGTCGCTTTGCAAAAGGAAAAGGAAGTTACAAAAGAAGGTGTAGCAGAAGAAGGTGAAGAAGTCGTTCCTACTGCTGCAATTGCAGAGGAAGCAGATAAAAAGGAAAAAGTTGAAGGTGCAGCTCCTGTAAAAAAGATCAATCCGAATCAAAATAAAAATCAGAATCCCAACCAAAACCCGAACCAAAACCCGAACCAAAACCCGAACCAAAATCCAAATCCGAATCAAATTGGAAATGTAGGGAATCAAAATCCAAATCATAAAAATAAAAAAAATAATTTCAGAGATGCAGATTTCGAATTTGATGGAATTATTGAAAGTGAGGGTGTTCTAGAGATGATGCCAGATGGATACGGATTTTTACGTTCATCAGATTATAATTATTTAGCCTCTCCAGATGATATTTATTTATCAACTTCACAAATAAGATTATTCGGTCTTAAAACCGGAGATACCGTAAAAGGTGTAGTACGTCCTCCTAAAGAAGGCGAAAAGTTTTTTCCTCTTGTTCGTGTACTCAAAATTAATGGTCACGATCCTCAAGTAGTTCGCGATAGAGTTTCCTTTGAACACTTAACACCAGTTTTCCCTTCTGAAAAATTTAAATTAGCTGAAAAAGGAAGTTCAGTTTCAACCCGTATTATTGATTTGTTTTCTCCAATCGGAAAAGGACAACGTGGTATGATCGTGGCACAACCTAAAACGGGTAAAACGATGTTGCTGAAAGATATTGCTAACGCTATTGCAGCGAATCATCCTGAAGTTTATTTAATTGTTCTTTTAATTGATGAGCGTCCCGAGGAGGTTACCGACATGCAACGTAGCGTACGTGGAGAAGTTATTGCTTCTACTTTTGATAGAGAACCACAAGAACACGTGAAAATCGCTAATATTGTACTTGAAAAAGCAAAACGTTTGGTAGAATGTGGACATGATGTTGTGATTCTTTTAGATTCGATTACGCGTTTGGCAAGAGCATACAACACGGTTCAACCTGCTTCTGGTAAGGTATTAAGTGGAGGTGTTGATGCAAATGCTCTGCAAAAACCGAAACGATTTTTTGGAGCGGCAAGAAATGTTGAAAATGGTGGTTCATTAAGTATCATCGCTACAGCATTGACTGAAACAGGTTCGAAAATGGATGAGGTAATTTTTGAAGAGTTTAAAGGTACTGGTAATATGGAATTACAGTTAGATCGTAAAATTGCGAACAAACGTATATTCCCTGCTATCGATTTAACATCATCAAGTACACGTCGTGATGATTTGTTGTTAGACGAAAAAACATTACAAAGAATGTGGATTATGCGTAAGTATCTTTCGGATATGAACCCAGTAGAATCTATGGATTTCGTAAATGAACGTTTCAAAAAAACAAGAAATAACGAAGAGTTTTTGATTTCAATGAATGACTAAGATTTGATACGTTGAGAGCTACTAAGGACTAAGGTTCTTGGTTTCTTTTGATTTCGAAATAGAATATAAAAAGAGGGATGCGTTTTTAGAAACACATCCCTCTTTTATTTTTTAACTACTAGTCTTATCGTTATACTAAAACTTATTTAATTGGTTTGTCTACTACGGGTCTGTTTGCTCTGTTTGCTAAATCCCAAGCAATAACAAAAGCTAATTGTGTTCTTTTGGTTAAAGCATCGTATTCGATTTTTTCAGGTTCGTCACCTTTTCCATGATAATCTTCATGAACGCCATTGAATAAGAAAACGGCAGGAATACCAAGTTTAGCAAAGTTATAATGGTCAGAACGCTCGTAAAAATGATTAGGATCTTTTGGGTCATTAAATTTAAAATCTAAGTCTAATTGGGTGTATTTTTCATTTTGGGCCACCACTATATTGTGCAAGTCTGTTGATAATCGGTTAGCGCCAATAACATAAACATAATTGTTTGTGTTTGCATGTTCAACATCACGACGACCAATCATATCAATGTTGATATCCGTAATGGTATTGGCAACTGGAAACAATGGATTTTCTGAATAATAACGGGATCCATGTAAACCATGCTCTTCACCAGTAACGTGTAGGAATAGTATAGAGCGTTTTGGTCCGTGACCTTCTTTTTTAGCTTTTTGAAAGGCTTTGGCCATTTCCAGTAGTGCTACTGTTCCGGAACCATCATCATCGGCACCATTATAAATTTCTCCGTCTTTAATACCAACATGGTCGTAATGAGCAGAGATGACCAATACTTCTTCTGGTTTTTCGGTACCCTCGATGAAGGCCCAAATATTTTCTGAATCGGGTAGATTTTCGTTGCGTCTAGCATTTAAAAAAGAGGCAGGTACTTTTTGGTAATAATCCGTTGCTCCTTTTGGAAACGAAATACCATTTTTTTTGTATTGCTCAATCATGTAAAGACCTGCTTTTTTTTGTCCTTTTGATCCGGTTTCACGACCTTCCATTTCATCGGAAGCCACAACGTATAACATTGTTTTTAAATTTTTTTCCGTTATGCTCTTCAGATATTTAGTGGGATCTGAATTGTCTTTTGAGACCGTTGTCTGCGTATTTTTACAGGAAAAGGCAGTAGCAATTAATAATAGAATTATGGTTTTTTTCATTTTTGTTTAATGTAAGTTGATAAATGTATAGAAAGCGTAGAGAATCAGTAAAAATAGAATAAAAATGGAGTTGATACAGAATAGGCTTGCACTTTTAACAAATGATACGAATCGCGTTTCACCGTAAAAACGGTGATGTGCAGGATAAAAATAATAACACATCCAGATTACTCCAACAAAATTTGTGATGGAGGATATAAAAGCAAGAGGACTGTCTTGTCCAAAGAGCCCGACTATTTTCTCGATAATGAATAAGATGAGGAAAATTAATAATAAAAATGAAAAATAATGCAGTGTAAAAATGCCATGATCAAAATAATACCATTTCTTTTTGTTGTGGAAAAGCCATAGAAAAAAGGCGAAGAATGGCATAATTATGAATAGTATTTTGGGAATATTATGGAAAAAGGAGTCGATAAACTTTGCAACTATTTCCTGTTTGGTATTGTTTTCAGTAACGTGTAACATCTTTTCAGTGATCCAATATTCAAAATCAGAATATTTCTCATTTGCTTTTCCATATTTCTGAATCGAGTCGACTTCTTTCATGGGAGTAAAATCAAAATACAGCTTGTCCTTAGTGGTTTTAGCTCCTTTTCTTTCTTGCTTAATAATATTAGAAGAGATTTGATCTGCATTCTTACTTAATTTTTCGCCAGCTCCATCAGAGAATAGCGCTATTAGAAGAAAGGTAATAAAACTGATAAAAATATACAGACGAACTGGAGCTAAGTACGAAAGCCTCTTTCCAGAAAGGTATTCTTTGGTTAAAGTGGCGGGTTTAAAAAGTAAATTACGGATGGTTTTCCAAAAGGCATTTTCGTAATGGGTTAAGTCTTCAAAAAAATGAATAAATAAATGGTGGAACGTTTTTCGAGTGTCTGTGTTTTCCTGCCCACAATTTGGACAGAATTTTTGCTCCACAACATGCTTGCAATTCAAGCACGTTTTATCTTTTCTAATCGTATTTTTTGACATTGTTTAATGGGTTGGATGGATTTGATTTGGTTTTTTAATACAGCCCTACAAGTTGTAACTTGTAGGGCTGGGATAAAAGTTTGGCGTCTTGCATGGGCATACCTTTGTATTTACTAGGGGTAACCGGGCTTTATTTTTTCAATACTTCCTCCAGAAATAGCTGTAAATGAGCAAAGGCTCTTTTTGCGGCAACGGCATTATAAGCGGCTCCTTTTGAGTTATCATTTCCGGCTTCAGGATTGGTAAAAGAGTGTACGGCATTGGCGTAATAAATCATTTGCCAATCGGCCTTGCTATCGCGCATTTCTTGTTGAAAAGTCGCAATTTCTTCTTTAGATTCAAAGGGATCATCTGCGCCATGACAGATCAAAACTTTGGATGTAATGGGCTCCAAGGGGCGATTAATGTCTTTACTCAAACCTCCATGAAAGGAAACAACTCCTTTTAAATTCAGATGAGCTCTAGCTGCTTCAAGAACTCCTGTTCCACCAAAGCAATAGCCAATAGCCACTATGTTATCGGGATTTGCTCCTGATTTTATTAACTCTTGTAAGGCTAAACGAATGCGTTTTTGATACGCTTCGTAGTTTTTTTTGTAATGACCTGCCTGTTTTCCAGCTTCCGCGTTGTTTTTAGGGTAGTTGCCTTCGCCATAGATGTCGGCGATGAAAACATGATAACCTAATTTGGATAAATTTTCCGCGATCTCTTTAGAAGCGTTGTCAATCCCTAGCCAGGCCGGTAAAAGTAAAATACCAGGATTCTGATTGCTTTTTTTAGCGGGTTTTGAAAGTAAACCATTTAATGTTTGTGTACCATCAGAATATTTTACTGTTTTTAGTTGCGCGTTTATAGTGCTAGAAAACAATAGGATATAAAGCAATAAGTTGGTTGGGTTTTTCATGGTTAATCAATTTTAAACAAATATCAGAAATATTTAGCTACAAAAAAACCTCAAAAGAAATTTCTTACGAGGTTTGTCTAAAAGGGGATTTGATGCGATTATTCACCAAGATGATAAGTACGTTGCGCGTTCTTTTGGACTTCTTCCTTGTAAAATTGGACTTCTTTAAATTGGCCTTTTTGATACATTTGAGCCTGGTCATTAAAATGGGTAGAGTGTACATCGCCACTATTCCCTCCAGCTAGCAGTGATTTTGCTTTTATTTTTGGACCAACTTCAACCACGCAAACAAAACTATTTCCATTGTATCCGTAACGTTTTTTAGAATTATTTTGATAATTGCTTTTGAAAGAAGGTAGACTTCCCCATGAACCAAGGACCATAAGCTATTGGTAAACTGGGGTGATTATCATCGTATTTTAAATTGATATCTCCATTTAAACGTTGAAAAGCGATCTTCCTTACAAAGTAATATTTCTTTTAAATGCACATCCTAACTCAATAATCGAGTCGGTTTTAGCAATACCAGGGATTCCATCGATTTTTTCGTAAAGAATTCGACGCATATGCTCGTGGTTCTTTGCAATGATTTTGATGTAAAGTGTAAAGGAACCTGTTACATAGTAACACTCGGTGATTTCTGGAATTTCTTTTAATGCTTCGATAATTCTATCCGACTCTGAATCTTTGTTAAGGGTGATGCCAGTAAAAGAAGCCCAATCATAACCTAGATTTTTTTCTTGAATAATGGGTTTTATTCCGCCAATAACGCCTTGTTCCATCAATCTGTTAATACGTTGATGAACCATAGTATTAGAGATCTTTAAATTAGAGGCAATGGCAGAAAAAGCCATTCTACCATCTTTTTCTAATTCTTGAATTATACGGATATCATATTCGTCTAATGTTTCCATTTTTTTATTTTGAGTTAAAATTCAAATATATCTAATTTTTTGGCGTGATAAAAACTAGATCATGTTATTGTTTTATCTATTCAATATGGGATGGTTAATCAATACATCGCTTAAAGATTTTAAAATAGAATCCAAGTCCAATAAACCCAAGTTATGGTGATGGAGCCTTGAGCGTATTGCAGAGATGCCGATCTTTTTTCACCTCTAAAAGTAATTCTTTTTTTTTACTAATAGGATGAGAAATTGATTTATCAGGAGTTTGTAATTGTCTTTTTTATGGTGTAAAATAATTAATTTGATTTTAAAGTAGTTTTCTTTAAGTCAAAATATTTGTTTAGTATCAAAAAATAAATATTTTTTGATACTTTTGTGTAATACGAAAAATAGCTATCATGATTAATACTGAAAAATCCCTTTCGTCAAAATCAGAAATTTTGATTGAAAAAGAAAATAAATACGGTGCTCATAATTATCATCCACTTCCTGTTGTATTGGAAAAGGGAGAAGGTGTATATGTTTGGGATGTCGATGGTAAAAAATACTATGATTTTTTATCGGCCTATTCTGCGGTAAATCAAGGACATTGTCATCCTAAAATCGTGAAGGCTATGGTGGACCAGGCTCAAAAACTAGCCTTGACTTCGCGCGCTTTTTATAATGATAAACTAGGTGATTACGAGGAATATGTAACAAAGTATTTTGGTTTTGATAAAGTCTTACCAATGAATACAGGAGCTGAAGCGGTTGAAACCGCTCTTAAGTTGTGTAGAAAATGGGCTTATGAAGTGAAGGGTATTGCGGAGAATCAGGCACAAATTATTGTGTGTGAAAATAACTTTCACGGAAGAACCACGACGATCATTTCATTTTCTAATGATGAAGGAGCACGTAAAAACTTTGGTCCTTATACGGAAGGTTTTATAAAAATAGAATACGATAATATAGAAGCGCTTGAGAAGGTTTTATTGTCTTCTAAAAATATAGCTGGATTTTTGGTAGAACCTATTCAAGGAGAAGCTGGAGTGTATGTGCCTTGTGATGGGTATTTGGCTAAGGCAAAAGCCCTGTGTGAGAAACACCATGTATTGTTTATTGCAGATGAAGTTCAGACCGGAATTGCTCGTACGGGGAAATTATTGGCAGTTCATCATGAAGATGTACAACCTGATATCTTAATTTTAGGAAAAGCCATTTCAGGTGGGGTTTATCCTGTTTCAGCGGTTTTGTGTAATGATAACATCATGAATGTAATTAAGCCAGGTCAACATGGTTCTACTTTTGGTGGAAATCCAGTTGCTGCGGCTGTTGCCATCGCTGCTCTTGAAGTGATAAAAGAGGAGAAATTAGCTGAAAATGCAGAGCGTTTAGGGATCATTTTAAGAAAAGGATTAAACGAAATAGCAGAACGTAATAACTTAATTACACTTGTTCGTGGAAAAGGTTTACTGAATGCTATAGTGATTAATTGTAGTGAAGATTCTGATTTGGCTTGGGAAATTTGTTTAAAATTTAGAGACAATGGTTTATTAGCTAAACCTACTCATGGAAATAAAATCAGATTGGCACCACCATTGGTCATGACAGAAGCTCAAATTATGGAATGTCTTGAAATTATCGAGAAGTCATTGAATGATTTTAGAGATTAATTTTACAGGTAGAATTATTTTTCAAATGGCAAAAATTAGGTGTACTTAGACGTTCCTTATATGGAGCCGAAAAAAGCATCAAAGTTTCTCTGATTGGGCTATTGTACTTGATCTTCAGAGCGACTAGTCATTTTCGTGAAAGAAAAATACTAAGCTCCCGAACATAGAAGTTAAATAAGTTCCATGGGGACAAATCCTATTGTAAGAGGCTGCCTTTTAGACAGCCTCTTTTTTAGTGTTTTATTTTTTCATGATTTTCAAGATTGGACATGCCCATAATAAGCTGGATTTGGAGTAGTATCTTTTGGCTTATGTTATTGAGGAACGGCAAAAACGCCATCTGCCAAAGCACTTCCTTCTTTTTTAGATTTAAATATGGGCCAAAGAAACTGGGCATACCATTCTTCTTGTTTATACGATTTGATTCCATATGATTTTGGAAATTTACGTGTGATCAAGCCAGTTCCGAAGATGATATCCCAGATGAAAAACATGTTTCCGAAGTTTCCTTTAAAATGGCCAATTCCGTCACCGCTTGTATCTGCATGATGTGCATGATGTGTGGCTGGTGTAGAAATTAAACGTTCTAAAACCCAGGCAATGGGATGTAATATTTTGTATTTATAAAAAGGTTTATCCCAAGCAATACTTGAATGTGCTCCTAAAGTGATAAAACTTTTTAATACCAGAACAAATAATGCAGGTAGGCCTAAACCTAAATACGTTAAAGTAGCGGTAAGATAAATTTGAGAGAAAAAAATGGTATAAATGAAATTTTGCCTAGAAAGCATTGCCATCCCCATGTAAGGAGCTGAGTGGTGCGTTCTATGAAAGCGCCATAAAAAGGGTACTTGATGGTGTAAACGATGGTACCAATATTGGGTTAGATCATCGGCTATAGCAATCAGAAAAAAACCTCCCCAAAACGGAACCCAAGAAAGTGAATTTTCGAGGTTCGGAATTAAAAGGGGTAACACCGTTAGACTAAAAAATGCGATAACAGGAGGTAAAATTAATTTGGGGGCTAAAAAAGAGATAATATCTATTTTGCGTTCTTCACCAGTCCATTGATCGTCATATAAACCTGCGCTAAATTCGATAATGCCCAAAACGAGCATAAAAACAGTTAATCCCCATGTTCTGATGTTGGTGAATGCTGGTTTTGCAAATTCTAAAAAGGATGGTAATGTAATATGTGATTCACTTACGACACCATTGCTTAGTCTAAAATAAAGATAAATTGCCAAGACAGGCAATGTGTATAACAAAAAACTGATGCTTAAATCTCTTGTTAGTTTTTTTTGCGAATTTTGAATTGTGGCCATAATTGCTTATTTTAAAAATTGTTTTAATAATGTTAAACCTCCCGCCAGTATGGCAAGCGGCACTAAAAAAAGAATCGTTCCAACGATGATTTTTTTTGCTATAATTTCAAAGTCTACTCTTTTCATGATGATAATGTTTTATTAGAACCAGGCCTTTAAAATGGTAATAAAGACCTGAATTCCAGATTTTTTTAATTAGTACTTCCCGCTGGTTTGTTTGCCTGACGAATTAATTCCTGAATATTTTTGCTTTTATCCGTTCCGCTGTTGTGTATTCTTCGGCTAAAAACATCTTGCCAGTCTATTAAGGGATAAAGGTTATTTTCTTTGGCTTGCTCATCAAACAATTTTTGAAGCTCTGCTAGTTTCTCAGGATATTTTTTAGCCAAATTAACGCGCTCATTAAAATCCTCATTTAGGTTGTAGAGTTCCCATACATCAGCATCAAAATTGCTTTTTGCAGCGGCTTGGTTTTTACCTAATGAATTTTTTAAGGCAAATGAATCTGGTAAATGTGCTGCAGCAGCTTTCCAACCCTCTTTGTAAATAGCTCTGTTTCCGAAAATGTAATAGTATTGTACTTTGTGCAATGACTCGGCTTTCGCATCATTTAAAGAACCGTAAAACGAAGAACCCTGAATAATATCCTGCTTAACCTCTCTGATGGCTTCTGGAGCTTTAAGTCCTGCAATTTCTAATGTAGTGGGTAGCAAATCGGTTACGTGGCTGTATTGATTTCGGATACCACCTTTTTCTTTAATTCCTTTTGGATAAAAAACAATCAAAGGATTTCGGGTTCCACCTTCAGAATGGGCATCTTGTTTCCAGTTTTTGAAAGGTGAATTAGTGGCTTGAGCCCAACCTAAAGGAAAGTTAGTATTGAGACCTTTTGCAGTACCAATTTCTCCTATGTTGTTTAAGTTATCCTGAAGATACTTTTCATCAGAAACAGCCTGAGCAAAAATATTTTGGTTGATCGTACCTTGTGTTGTGCCTTCTTTGCTGGCTCCATTATCTCCAATAGCTACAAAAATTAAGGTATTTTCTAATTGGTTTGTTGCTTTTAAATGATCTACAATTCTTCCAATTTCATGGTCTGTGTACGTGAGGTATCCGGCGTATACTTCCATGAATCTTGCGTAAACTTTCTTTTGATCTGGAGTTAGTTTTTTCCAGTCTGCAATAATGGGGTTACGTTCCGGTAAAATGGCATTGGCAGGAATTACACCTAATTTTTTCTGATTGGCCAATACTTTTTCACGATAAGCATCCCAACCGTCGTCAAATTTCCCTTTATAGGGATCACTCCATGATGCGGCAACTTGATGAGGTGCATGAACGGCTCCTGGTGCATAGTACAAAAAGAAAGGTTTATCCGGAGCAGCCTTATGTTGTTTTGTAATATAACTAATGGCTTTATCCGTTATCTGGTCCGTTAAATGTCTTCCGTCAGGTGTTACATGAGCATTATCTTCTACTAAGTCAGGTTTGTATTGATCGGTTTGTGACCCTAAGAAACCATAAAAGTGTTCAAATCCTTTCCCTGTTGGCCATCTGTCGAATGGTCCTGCGTCAGTAGCTTCTTCATCAGGAGTCAATCCGTATTTACCAACTGCAAAAGTATTATAGCCTTTATCTCTTAAAATTTCTGCAATGGTTCCTTTATCAGAGGGGATTCTACCGTCCCAACCTGGAAAACCTGCCGATAGAACAGTATGAGAAAAGCCACTAACATGAACTCTTCCTGAATTTCTACCAGTCAATAAAGCGGCACGGGTAGGAGCACAGATAGCTGTGGTGTGAAAATTAGTATAACGAAGACCGTTATTGGCTAATGCGTCAAAAGTTGGAGTTTGGATCAAACCTCCAAAGGCACTGGAAGCTCCAAATCCAACGTCATCAAGTAAAATCCAAACAATGTTTGGGGCACCTTTTGGCGCTTGTACCGGTTCTGGCCAGTATTCTTTAGAATCGGCCAAAGTTTTTCCGATAACGCCCTTAAATTCTTCTGGTTTGTCTTGGGCATAGCTCAATTGTGCAAGAAGTATTGCTGTAATCAAGAGCCCTTTTTTAGGGCTTTTGATGGTAATTCTATTTTTAAAGTTTTTCATAATGTAGAGTTTTTAATATCCTGGGTTTTGAGGTAAGCCTATTGGGTCAATATTTCTTTCGCTTTGTGGAATCGGATACAGGTTGTTTCTTTCTGAAACCGAGTTTTTTGCCGTTACTTTTTTTACTTCAGTAACGAGTGTTCCCCAACGAACCAAGTCAAACCAGCGTTGTCCTTCTTGAACGAATTCTTTTTTGCGTTCTTCCTGAAGGGCAGCCCTAAAAGTGGTTTGAGTTAAACCAGTTAAATCTACTGAGGCATCTGGTGTAGCGATTGGTTTTCCAAATGCCCTTCGTCTTACTTGATTAATCAATTCGTATGCTTCTGTTGTCGGTGCTCCCTGCTCGTTTATCGCTTCGGC
The DNA here is from genome assembly GCF_059882335.1 of Flavobacterium sp. OHVDL-2026-0007. Taxonomy (NCBI): domain Bacteria; kingdom Pseudomonadati; phylum Bacteroidota; class Flavobacteriia; order Flavobacteriales; family Flavobacteriaceae; genus Flavobacterium; species Flavobacterium sp. OHVDL-2026-0007. The sequence goes on along the minus strand of NZ_CM187612.1, from coordinate 1,984,929 downwards.
TAAAGACAATAAAATGTCAGCATAACGAATCACTGGAAAATTAATGGCAACGTTTGATGGCGTAGCCAAATTGGTTAAGTCCAAATACTTTTTAAAGATGGGTTTTGGAAAAGTATAGAGGTTTGCTGTACCTGGAATGGGTAATTGTTTGGCATAACTTACATCTCTTCGGGTGTCACCAGGGACATATATATCATAGAATAGCGTTACGTCTGAGATAATGTCAGCAGGTTCTGTGGCCGTAAAGCCTGTAAATGATGTTGCTTGAAAAGTACTTCCGCTAGATCCGTTTCCTGCTTGATTGGGTTCAAATTGTACAGAGAAAATATGTTCTTTTCCGTTCTTTTTCGTTTTATTAAAGAGATCACCGAAATTTTCAAAAAGAGCATAACCATAACCACCGTTGATGACTTCTCTGGCTTTTAAGATGGCATTTGGATAATCTTTTCTAGTGAGATAAACTTTGGCTAAGATTGCTTTTGCAGCTCCGGATGTTGCACGACCCGCGTCAGTTGCCCCATAAGTAGAAGGCAAGCTTTCAGCTTCTTTTAAATCTGAAATGATCTGGGCATAAACAGCTTCTACAGTTGCTCTTTTCGATTTTAAACTTTCTAGTTGAATGGATGTTGGTTCATGCAAAACAATTGGAACTCCGCCCCAAAGACGAACTGCCTGAAAGTACAATAACCCTCTAATAAATTTGGCTTCCAAAATCAATCTGTTTTTTACGGCTTCAGTTCCGGCCACCTTCGGAATGTTATCTATTGAAACATTGGCCCTGTTTATTCCCGCGTAAATTTGCCGCCAGGCTACCTGAACACGATCTGAGGTAGCATCGTGAGTCAAGCTGCTCAAAGCTCTTACTTGCGGATTGGTTGCCGAAACTCCTGCCGAAGCATAATCAGTAGCCATGTCTGTCAGGAAATATAAATTTCTACCAAATAAACTTTGTTCTCCCGGATCTAAACTTAAAGAAGCATAAACGGCTGTTACACTTGCAACAGCGTCATCCTGCGTTTTAAAGTAATTTTCTTCGGTTACAAAAGAGGTAGGGGTTACCTCTAAATCTGTGCACGATACAAAGAGACCAGCACTTGCTATTAATAAGATTATAATTTTTTTCATTGTGTATATTTTTTGACTTAGAAAGTTACGTTCAAGCCGGAAATGAATGTTTTAGAATTTGGATAAGATCCAAAGTCAATTCCCGGATATAAGTTATTTTGCTCGTAGGAACTTACCTCCGGATCATATCCGGTATATTTAGTCCACGTAATTAAGTTTTCTGCCGATACATAGAATTTGATACTCTTGGTTCCAAGTCTTTGAGAAATACTTTTAGGTAATGTATAACCTACTGTAATCAATTTTAACCTCAAGAAAGAAGCATCTTCTACATAGCGCTCTGAAACAATACCAAGTGGTGAACTTGTGGCTCTAGGAATTTCAGTACTAGGATTTGTGGGTGTCCAACGATCTTCGAGTGAAACATTGGCATTTGTTCCCAACGTAGAAATTTCTAATTGTTGGTTCAAAGCATTGAATATTTTTCCCCCGTAAGATCCCTGAAAAGAGAAATTAAGATCAAAATCATGGTAGGAAACAGTATTGCTAAAACTTCCCACAAATTTTGGTTGTGAGGTTCCTAGACTACCTTTGTCCAGAGCGGTAATCACACCATCTCCATTGGTATCGACATATCTTCTGTCTCCAATTTTTGTATTGGCTAAACTGTTGATTTTAGGTTGGGTATTCACCTCTTCCTGAGTCTGAAAAATACCGTTTGTTTTGTATCCCCAGAAAGTTCCTAAGGGCAAGCCTACTTTTACCGTTACGGGTTGTTGTTGTAATAAGGAACCATTTGGTACTATAGGGAAAAACTGATCGACACCATTTCCTATTGAAACTACTTTGTTTTTATTGGCTGAGAAAACGAAGTTAGAGTTCCAGGAGAAGTTTTCAGTTTTGATGTTTTCGGTAATTAAACCAACTTCAACTCCTTTGTTTTCAACTCCACCAATATTTTGTAGCACTGTTGCATAACCTGAAGCAAGCGGAATGGGTACATTGATCAATAAATCGTTTGTTTTTTTGTAATAGACGTCAAAAACAAAATTGATTTTTCGATCCAATAATGATAAATCTAAACCAACATTATATTGATTTGTTTTTTCCCATTTTAAATCTGGATTGGCCAATCGGGTAGGAGCCAAACCTGTGTTTAAACTACCTCCAAAAGAGTAGTTTACAGAGCCCATAGAAGCTAAAGACAGATAGTTTCCAATTTCTTGGTTTCCTGTTGTTCCTGCCGTAATTCTAAGTTTGGCTTCGGTTACCCCTTTTATGTTTTTTGCAAAATCTTCGTCTGTAATGTTCCAAGAAAATCCAGCCGAAGGAAAGTAACCCCAGAGTGATTCAGATCCAAATCTTGAAGAACCGTCTGCACGTGCAGATACTGTAAAGTTGTATTTTCCTTTATAAGAATAATTTACTCTGGTTAACCATGATTTCAACACACTTTCAAACGCATCACTATAGGGTTTTACAGGAACACCATCTTGTAAAGCGTTATAAGTATTGGCATCATTTACAAACGTTTGCGCTCCCGCATTCACAACTTCTCCTTGTGTGTATTGTAGTGTATATCCTCCTAAAGCGGAAAACTTATGATTTTCGCCAAAAGTAGTATTGTAATTTAAGGTGTTTTCATTTAATACAGAACTTACTAAGCGGTCACCAACAGAGGCTAATCCTTTTACACCCGCACCAGTAGTTGTAGTGGCCGGCGCATAATAGTTTTGTTTGGTATTGATGACATCTCCACTCACAGCAACTTTGGCAGTAAGTTTTTTTGTGATTTTGTACTCACCAAATAGACTCGTTAGAATTCTATTGATTTTAGTTTCATTGGTTGTACTGACCAAATCATTAATGGGATTGGGTATAATACCGTTTGTAGCGGTTGCGTAAGGATTGTTAGTTAAATTATAGCCTCCGTCCGCATTTTTAATCGGGACTACTGGAGGTTGATATAAGGCGACAACCAATGGGCTTGGTGATCTTCCGACAGAAGCACCACCATTGGCTCCTACACCGTTTGACACCGTATTACTATAATTGGCATTTACACCAAATTTAAAATTCGGAGAATAATTTCTTTCGTAATTGGCACGAAGGGAAATCCTTTTAAAATCGGATGCAATCACAATTCCTTCTTGTTGAAAGTATCCCGCTGAAATCGCATAACGGGAACGCTCGTCCCCACCTGAAAAGGATAATTGATGATTTTGAATTGGAGCTGCAGTTCTAAAAAGGGCATCTTGCCAGTCATAACTTCCTGAGGTTTTAAACGTTTCAATTTGCGCTGGTGTAAAAGAGGGTAGCTGACCGATACTCGCCTGAACATCATTACGTAAGCTTGCCCATTGACTGGCGTTCATTAAGTTAAGTTTTTTCGAAACATTTTGGAACCCAACGTAGCCCTGATAGGAAATGTTATCTTGGCCTTTTATTCCTTTTTTAGTGGTAATAATCACAACACCATTAGCGCCTCTTGATCCGTAAATGGCGGTGGCCGAAGCATCTTTTAAAACTTCGATTGACTCGATATCAGCAGGGTTGATGGTGGACAATACATTTACTGTTGCACCTGCAAAGGCGACGCCTGCGGTACTGTTAGTATTGTCATTGTAAATTAAGACACCATCTACGACATAAAGAGGCTCGTTACCTGCCGTGATGGAGTTGCCTCCTCTGATACGAACACTTGAAGAAGCCCCAGGACGTCCCGAACTTTGTGTGACTACTACTCCTGGTATGGCACCTCTTAATAAGTTGTCTGCAGAAGAAGTTACTTGTGATAGATTCGCTTTGGGAACTGATGCTACAGAACCTGTGATGTCTTTTCTCTTTTGAGAACCATAGCCCACAACGACCAATTCGTCCAGTTCCTGACGTTCTTCTTTTAAATTAATCGTTACAGGGTTTTTGTCAACAATTAGCTGTGCTTTTTTGTATCCGATGTAACTTACAATTAAGGTATATGGAAATTTTTGACCTGTTTGAAAATAGAATTTTCCCTCTGCATCGGTCTGAACTCCATGAGTGGTACCTTTGATTACAACCGAGGCGCCAATGATGGGTTGGTTGCTAACATCATCTACAACGGTTCCGTCTAGTTTGGACTGGATCAGTGGGGTGGGATTCTGAGCATTTATTCCTGCCGTCAGCAGCAAGAGGAATAATATGGAGTATGTTTTTAATTTTTTTTTCATTTCTTTGTACTGGTTTAAGTAATTAACAAGGCGCCCTGAAAGTTGAATTTTCAACTCTCTAATGGTAATCTTGATTTAGTGATAAATGTTCTTTAAGCCTCGCCATTTCTGTTGCCTCAGAAATGGCTTTTTTTTTATTTACAGCAACAGCTTTGCATCTTTTTCATTTTAGTTTTTTTAGTTATTAGTTATTTTCTTTTTAGTGTAGGGGTATAGTTTCAGGTACCCATTCAGTACAAATTAATGTACTCAAATGACTTTTGGATTTTTAATAAAAATTGATGTGGTTATGATGAGATTCGCTTTAAAATCAATTCGATCTAAAAACGAATAGAATGTAAACGAAAAGAATACTGAGGATTAACAACAGAAGCACATATAACAAAAAGTGTTATAAGTATATTTTTTAGGAAGAATGTAATACGATATGCTTTCTGTTGTTTTCAAAATATAGTTTTTTTGGTTTTAAATATGATTTTAAACTCTACTAATTCTATAGACAAAGTTAAATTTAATATAATAAAATCCAAAAATTTATAAAGTTTTTTTTCAAATAGTAAAGCTAATCCTGGTTTTGTAATAGATTAAAGAAGTTGTAATGTGTTGGTTGTTAGTGTTTTGTTTGTTGTTTTTTAATAGGAGTGAATTGTGAATTTCTATTTCTAAAATAGTACAAAATAGAGTGTTTTATGCCTTTTTTCTTGATTTTAAACTTCTTTGTTATTGAAAATAAAGGATATAAAACGTCAGTAAAAGTGTGGTTTTGGATTTAAAAGATTGTTTTAAGCAGAAAACTAGAGTTCTTTTTAAAGTTGATTTTGAATAAATTAGACTAATTTTATAGATATTAAAATAATTTTAAATTTTTTACTCATCGTATGAATTAATACTTATATTTGTAATAAGTAGTAATACGTAGTTTTATAGAAGCAAATAATGATACAAGTTAAAGAAGCTTTAGCGATTGTGGCAGAGAACAGTTCAAATAGGCCTGTTCAGAGAATACCAGTGCACAAAGCTCTTGGGTATATTTTGGCGGAGGCTATTTATTCGCCAATAGATATGCCACCATTTAGGCAATCTGCTATGGATGGATATGCTTTTATTCACAGCGAAAAGCATCAATATGATGTAATAAGTACCTCACAAGCAGGCGATCATTCAAATGTAAAGCTAAAGGAAAACGAAGCAGTTCGCATTTTTACAGGAGCTTTTGTTCCTGACAATGCAGATACTGTTATTATGCAAGAACATGTAATGGCAAATGACAAATCAATTTTGATTACTAATATGCCACAGCAGTTTGCAAATGTTCGAGCCCAAGGAGAACAAATTGGTAAAGAAGATCTTGTTTTTGATGCGAATACTTTAATAACACCAGCTGCAGTAGGTTTTTTAGCCTGTTTGGGAATTACTGAGATAGTAGTGTATAAAAAACCAAAAGTGGCCATTTTGGTTACCGGTAACGAATTGGTAAAACCCGGAAAGAAATTGCCTAAAGGAAAAATTTACGAAAGTAATTCGGTAATGTTAGAAGCGGCACTTCAAACTATCGGAATCAAAAAGACGAAAGTTTATCACGTAAAAGACAACCTTAAAGCTACAAAAAAAGCTTTAAAAGAAATCTTAAAGCAATATGATATTGTATTAGTTTCTGGGGGAATTTCTGTTGGAGATTACGATTTTGTAAAGGAAGCATTATTAGAAAATGGAGTAGTAGAACTTTTTTATAAAATCAATCAGAAACCTGGAAAACCAATGTTTTTCGGTTCTAAAGATGAAACTTTAGTTTTTGCTTTACCCGGAAATCCGGCATCATCACTAACTAATTTTTATGTATATGTGTATCCCGCTATTAAGAACAAGATGGGTTTCTCTGAAACGCATTTACCAAAATTGACTAGAAAATTAAACGAAGATGTTACTAATGCTTCAGGCAAAACATTGTTTTTGAAAGCGTTATATGATCAAACTAACGTAACCGTTTTAGATGGTCAAAGCTCAGCAATGCTGAATACTTTTGCCATAGCCAATAGTTTATTAATTGTTCCCAATGATGTAGAAACGTTTAAAAAAGGACAATTGTTGACTTTGCTACCTATTGACTAGAGTGTTGAAAATGTAGGCGGCAGTTTGTAAAATTAAACATACAGGATTAAATTTTAAATTTGAAACAAAATAAATGAATCTGCTTAGTTCCGAAAATATTGTACTATTTAGTTTTGCTTTAATGGTAATTGCGTTTTTATATTCAAGCGTTGGTCACGGTGGGGCTTCGGGCTATTTAGCGTTGATGACCATTTTCGCTTTTCCAATTGCAATCATGAAACCGTCGGCCTTGTTATTGAATTTGTTTGTTTCAAGTATTTCGTTTTTCTTTTATTACAGAATGAATTATTTCAAACCAAAGCTATTCTATCCGTTTGCGATAGCTTCGGTGCCAGCAGCTTTTCTAGGCGGATTTGTGACCTTAGATAATACAATTTATAAAATTATTTTAGGAATTGTATTGGTTTTTGCGGCACTTCGATTGTTTGGAATATTCAATTTTAAAGAAAAAGAAGTCGTTCAAATAAAGCTACCCTTTGCTTTAGCAATAGGATTTGTAATAGGATTATTGTCAGGAATGTTGGGTATAGGCGGTGGAATTATCTTAAGTCCAATTTTATTGTTTTTGGGATGGGCCACAGTTAAAGAATCAGCAGCAATTTCAAGTTTATTCATTTTCGTGAATTCATTTGCAGGTATGTTAGGGTTCTTGATAGGAGGAAAAATAATTCCGACAGAAAGCTTTTATCTGGTTCCAATTGCTGTTGTTGGAGGTGTTTTGGGAGGGTTTTACGGAAGTGGATATTTCTCCAACAGAACATTAAAAATGGTTTTAGGCGTAGTGATTTTAATGGCTAGCATAAAATTGATTTTCCCCTAATGTATTTTTATAGCCGATAACCATATAGATTGAAATTTGAAATAAAATAAATAATCATGGAAACACTAACAGTTTTTATTCTTTGTGGAGGTAAAAGTTCTCGGATGCAATCAGAGAAGGGATTGGTTTTGTTTCAAAAGAAGCCTTTTATCGAACATATAATTCAGGCTATTTTACCTATTACAGATAAAATTATGCTGATCACCGCGACCAAAGAATACGATTATTTACCGTATAAAAAAATACCGGATATTATTTCAGATAAAGGTCCGTTAGGTGGAATTCACACAGCTTTATCCTATACTGAAACTGAATTTAATTTGATTCTCAGTTGTGATATACCTTTAATTTCAACCGAATTATTGACGGAATTAATTTCAAAACATAACGATGAAGCGGAGGTAACAATTTTTGCTTCAGAGAGTAAATTACATCCCTTAATTGGGATTTATTCGAAGAAAATAAAAGACGTTGTCAAAAGCGCAATTGATAACGACGATTTAAAAGTGATGAATTTAATTGCAAATATTCCGCATCAAATCATCACTATTGACGAAAGTGAAAACTTTCATTTAACCAATATTAATTCGGTTGACGAATTAAATGATCTTAATATCAATTTAAGTTAAAAGCTATGCGAAATTCAAAAACACCAAAATTAACGATAGTAGGCGCAGGACCTGGAGATGTTGAATTGATTACCTTAAAAGCTATAAAAGCTTTAGAGAATGCAGATGTTGTTTTATATGACGCTTTAGTAAATGAGGAGTTATTGCAATATGCTACAAATGCTGAGATTGTTTTCGTAGGAAAACGCTTGGGGTGTCATGCTTACACGCAAGATCAAATAAACGAATTGATTGTATCGATGGCAAAGCGTTACGGACACGTAGTGCGCTTAAAAGGTGGTGATCCTTTTATTTTTGGAAGAGGAAGTGAGGAAATTGAATATGTGGAAAAATGGGGTTTAGAAACCGCAATTGTTCCTGGAATTTCATCTGCGTTGGGGGTTCCAGCTTCGGTGGGTATTAGTTTGACACAACGCCAAATAGCCGAAAGTTTTTGGGTGATAACAGGAACAACGTCCAATCATGAATTGTCTAAGGACGTGCATTTAGCTTCAAAATCGGCAGCAACAGTGGTTATTTTGATGGGAATGCATAAATTAGAAGAGATAATTTCGATTTACAAAGAAAATCGTACCGATGATCTTCCTATTGCAATTATACAAAATGGTACAAAATACACAGAACAAAAAGTGGTTGGAACGATAAATTCAATTGGTAAATTAGTATCGGAAAATAACATTTCTTCACCGGCCATTATTGTGATTGGTGAAGTAGTGAAGAATACTTCAAAACTAACGGCTTATTTTCAAGAGCATGAAGTTAAGAATTTGTCACGATAGGGATCGGAATCTGAATTTAAATATAGAATAATGATTGAAGTTAAATATTTTGGAGCTGTCGCTGAAAAAACGAAATGCGCTTTCGAAAAAGTATCTTTTTCTCAAATTTCATTACATGAGTTATTGCGAAGTTTAGAAGAAAAATACGAGTTCGATTCATTATCTTTTAGTGTCGCAGTAAATCAAAAAATAGTACCAAAAGCGACTGATTGCACTTTACATAGAAGTGATATTGTGGCTTTATTGCCTCCTTTTGCGGGTGGATAAATTGAGTTTTATGGATAAATCAACGCGTTACAGTAGACAGATAATACTTCCTGAAATAGGGGAGATTGGTCAACAGAAACTAGCAATTGCTAAAGTTTTAATTATTGGAGCAGGCGGTTTGGGAGTTGCGATATTACCTTATTTAGCGGCAGCTGGTGTTGGTGAAATTGGAATTATGGATGATGACCTTATCGAAATATCGAATTTGCATCGTCAGGTGATTTATAAAAGCTCGGCTGTTGGAAAACACAAAGTTGAGCAAGCTAAAGCGATGGTTGCTGAATTGAATCCGTCTGTGAAAGTGAATGCTATTGCTGAGCGATTAACGGGAAGAAATGCGATTGCTTTATTTGAAAAGTATCATATGATTGTGGACGCAACGGATAATCTTTCGGTTAAGTATCTCATAAATGATGCTTGTTTAGTAACCAATAGGCCTATGATTTACGGATCTGTTTTTAGATTTCAGGGGCAGGTATCTGTTTTTAATTATCAAAATGGCCCCACTTACAGCTGCTTGTATCCTGATGAAAACGGCCAATCGCCGAATTGCGAAGAGGGTGGTGTTATTGGAATTTCAGTTGGAATTATCGGAATGTTACAAGCTACTGAAGTTATTAAAATAATTTTAGAAATAGGAGATGTTTTAAGTGGTAAGATATTGGTGTATAGTATTTTAAATAATGATCAGCAAAAGTATGACTTCGAGAAGCGTACAAGTGTTGTGATGAATTTAGAAAGTTTTCAAAAAAAATATAATATTGCTCAAGACCAAGTGGAAGAAATATCAGCGGAAGCAATTTTGAATGAAATTAATAGTGATGAAGTTCTTTTTTTAGATGTTAGAAATCTGGATGAACTTCCGAAAATCAATTTCAAAAATGGAATTCAGATTCCGATAATGAAATTAGAAAATGAAATTGAAAAACTGAATGTAAATCAAACAATTTATATTTTGTGTCAATCCGGAATAAGAAGTAAAATAGCTGTGGAATTGCTTCAGAAACATCAATTTAGGAATGTAAAAAGTATTGTCGGTGGTGCTTTGGCATTGAAGTCATTATTAAAAGAAGAAGTGAAAGTATAACCACAGATAAAAAATATTCATGGAGTTTTAGTTATAATCTGTGAAAAAAATAAAGAATAATGAGTAAAAATGTATTTGTAGAAGGACCAATTTCTCCTGAGTTTATTGCTGAGTCTATTGCTAAACATCAGTCTAAACATACCATTGGTGCGCATAATATTTTTCTGGGGCAAGTGCGTGCTGATGTGATTCACGACAATACAGTTGTGGCCATTGATTATTCGGCGTATACCGATATGGCCAATGAAGCTTTGTACGCTATTCGAGAAAAAGCTTTCGCTAAATTCGATTTAAGCTGTATGCACATTTATCATAGTTTGGGAATTGTTAAAGCAGGTGAAATTTGTCTATTTGTGTTTGTCTCAGCAACAAGACGAAAACAGGTTTATGAAGCGACAGAAGCTATCGTAAACTGGATCAAAACAGATGTACCAATTTTTGGTAAAGAAATGTTTGAAAACGATACTTTCACTTGGAAACAAAACAGCTAAAATGGTAGATATTACGCATAAAATAAGTACTTTAAGAACTGCAATAGCAACAGCGATTGTCAAGGTTAGTAAGCAAGAGACAATCGATGCTGTGGTAAATAATCTGGTTCCGAAGGGAAATGTTCTAGAAATGGCGAAAACGGCGGGATTATTTGCTGTAAAAAATACGCATTTGTCAATTCCAGATTGCCACCCGATTCCGATCGAATTTACTTCTGTAGCTTATAAAATTGAAGGTTTGACCATTCAGATTATCTTCAGTGTAAAAACGGTTTACAAAACTGGAGTTGAGGTTGAGGCTATGCATGGCGCATCAATAGTGGCGCTTACCATGTATGATATGCTGAAACCTATCGATAAGGAAATAGAAATTTCGACGATTAAATTGATTAATAAAGAAGGAGGAAAATCTTCGTTTAAAAATAAATTTCCCAATGTAATTAAAGCGGCAGTTTTTGTTTGTTCAGATTCTATTTTTGCTGGTGAAAAAGAAGATCGTTCTGGAAAAATTATTGTAGAGAAATTAACTTCATACGGAGTTGAAACAGCACATTACGAAATTATTCCTGATGAATTTGATAGTATTCAAGACAGAGCTAAAGCTTTTGCCAAAGAACATCAGCTGGTCATTTTTACAGGAGGTACTGGTTTGTCTCCAAGAGATGTAACACCTGAAGCTTTGTCACCATTATTAGAAAGTAGAATTCCAGGAATTGAAGAAGCAATTCGTGATTATGGACAGCAACGTATGCCGTATGCCATGTTATCAAGGACGGTTGCGGGAACATTAGGGAAAAGCTTAATTTTGGCTTTGCCGGGATCAACCAACGGAGCCAGAGAATCTATGGATGCCGTTTTTCCACATGTAATGCACGTTTTTCATATTTTAAAAGGAAAAAATCATGATACCCTCTAAAACCATTTTGGCGGATGATTTTGGACGAAAACACAATTATTTGCGTATTTCGTTGTTAGAAAAATGCAATTTGCGTTGTGCTTATTGTATGCCTGCTGACGGAATCGCATTGTCTCCAAAAGCGAGTTTAATGACTGCTGATGAGATTTTTGCTATTGCCCAAACTTTCGTAGAAAATGGTGTTGATAAAATTAGATTAACCGGAGGTGAACCATTATTAAGAAAAGATTTTGATGAGATTATTTCCAAATTAGCGTCTCTTAAAGTTTTGCTTTCCATTACAACAAACGGAATTCTAATTGATCGTCATATTGATGTTTTAAAGCAGTTTAAAATCAAAAAAATCAATTTAAGTTTAGATACTTTGGTTCCTTCCAAATTCCATACGATAACGCTTCGAAATCAATTTGAGAAAGTAATTGATAATCTACATTTACTTTTGAATCATGATTTTCAGGTAAAAGTAAATGTGGTTTTGATGAAAGGTTTTAATGAAAATGAAATTGTAGATTTTGTAAAACTAACGCAGTTTTTGCCTATTTCGATTCGTTTTATCGAGTTTATGCCTTTTGCCGGAAACCAATGGGACAGGAGTAAAATGGTTTCTCAAAACGAGATTTTAACAGACTTAGAAAATGCTTTTTCATCAGAAGAAATCCTGAAATTAGAAGATGAAAAAAACTTCACAGCTAGAACGTATAAAATTAAAGGTTTTCAAGGTGATTTTGGAATTATCAGTTCGATCACCAATCCGTTTTGTGATGGCTGCAACCGAATCCGTTTGACGGCAAATGGAAAAATAAAAAATTGCCTTTTCTCCAATTCAGAAACTGATTTGCTGACTCCTTTCCGAAATGGTGAGTCGATCACGGACTTAATTTCAGCATCAATAAAAAGTAAAAAGAAAATCAGAGCCGGAATGGAAACCATTGAAGAGATGGATAATCCAGCCTTGCATTTTGATAATCGAAGTATGATTGCCATTGGGGGCTAAGTTTTAAAAACCTCCTCGAAATTGCAGAGAAATGAGAAAAAAAAGGTTCAACTGATAAAGTCAAACCTTCTCTCTAGTATTATTTTTTCTTTTTAGCCTTAACTTTTTTCTGAGACTTAGCTTTCTTTTTGGCTATTTTTTTTGCTTTGGCTTTATCCTTGGCTTTTTTAGCTTTTTCTTTTTTCTTAGCTGCAGCTTTTAGTTTAGCTTTTTTAGCTTTTTCTTTCTTTTTGTCTTTTTTAGCTTTTTCTTTTTTCTTCGCTAATTTCTTTTTCTCTTTGTCCTTGTCCTTGTCTTTGTCCTTGTCTTTCATCTTTTTCTTCTTTTTATCTTTTGATTTATCCTTAGTTGTTTCTTGGGTCGTAACGATTTTATTTACATCTTCTTTTTTTGATTCCACAGTGGCTGCTTTAACTACTGGTGTTTTAGCAACGGGTGTTTTATCTTCGATTTTTGTGGTTGGAATGGTTACTTTTTTTACGGGAGTGCTACGAACAGCGGGTTTTGCTGTAGTAGAAGATGCAGCCGTTGCTGTTTTTGCCGGTGTTTTTTGTGGAGTAGGTTTGGCAGTTGTTGACGCAGCAGGTTTTGTAGCTGTTGTTGTTTTAACTGCCGCTGCTTTGCGAACTGGTGCTTTAGTAGGTGTACTTACCGTTTTGGCAGCCTCTGTAACTGGCAGAATGTTTTCTGTTTTTGGAGAATCAACTTTTTCAGGATTCGTATCTGTGGCTTTGTTTTCCATATAATAAATATTGTTTAAGATGATTGTGTTGTCAACAATGTAACTAAATTGTTAATTTGTGGTAAAGTAAATATAATCAATAAACAAATGCGCCAATGTTAAGTTTTTCTATAAAAACATAGGAAATGTATTATTTTAAAAAAATATTCTGCGAAAAACCAGTAGTCAAAAAAAACTTATAAAAAAGAGCCCTTTTGTGCCAGGGTCTGGCACAAAAGATTAGAAGGATAGAAGGAAATAGTAATTGATCAATATTGTGATAAATAAGGGGGGTGGGATTAATGCTCGACTATTTCCAAAACCTTGAAATTGCTTTTTGGAGCTTCGCATAGTGAGCAACAATAAGTTTCTGCTAAATCAGTAAATAAGACACCTTTTGGAATCCCTTGAGTTTCGTCCCCATAATCAGAATTATATAAGGTTAAACATTCTTGACATTGGTAAATATCTAATTGAGGTTTTTCTTTTTTCTGTGGATTTTCAGTTGTTTCAGTAATGGAATTTCCAAGTTCATCAAAATACTTTCTGCTTAATTCGATTAAGATTGTTGGTAATTCGAGTTTGTCAATATCCTGTGAATGCACAATATATTCGCGTGTGTTGGGATCGAAATTTTTTGCAAATAAAACATTGTAAGTGTCTCTTATTTTGATGGACTCTAAATCCTTGGGTAAATCATTTTTTTCGACTACGATCGAAGTAAAATAATGCCCATCGCGATTGTATTCAGAGATACCAAAGGTCAAACCATAGGTACTAATGTCAAATTGATCTAGGGTGCGAACTAGAAACGTTTTAAGGTTTAGAGCCCATTCCATGGCAACGGGCAAATGCCAATTCAATTCTAATAAAGAATGACGCACATTGATTCCCTTTTTTCCTAGAAATTTTTCCCATTCCAGTTTTCTATCTTTTGGAATTCCTTTTACGATAAACGATTTCCAAGGTGTGATGCAGATTTTTCCAATTTTACAATCAAAACATAAATCACACATTTCTTTTAGGAAATCTAAATCGTATAGATTATTTCTCCAATACAATCCCAGCCAATATTGGTCAATGCCCATTCGATTCATACCTTCATAGTAAGGAAAAGGATAAAACGGAATATTCAATGATTTATCAATGGTTCTGTTGTTGGTGTCCAAAGCGTCGCTAACCAAGCTAAAAATCATGTCAATTCCTAAAGATTCTTCAGCTACAATTTTCTCGATTTCATAATAAAAAGTAGCAATATCCCAACTGTAAATCAGTATGGGATATACTTCCATACGTTCCCATTTAGGTAAACGAATATACAAGTACCAATAATCTTCGTGTTCTGATGCGATAAAATTCAGATGACCTGTAAACAAGGGAACTAATTGTTGTTTAGGGTCGGTTATATTTACTTTGAGTTTGGGTTGCTCTTTGAATTGCTCTAAAATATATAAGAATTTATTACCTGTAAGCCAATTGGTATTTCTGAAAATATCAGTTGAAACATAAGAAGAAACAATGTTATTGCCGCTTTTTTGGTCAGGGAAAACAAAATGATGTTTGCCTAGCTTTTCTTTATCTAAAGATTTAAAACCTTTCGGGAAAATGATATCTTGTCTGGAACCAAATGAAATGGAATCTAAACCTTGATCCATAGCCATATTGACTACTTCTCTTAATTCTCCTGGCGAAATAACACCTCCTTTTATTATTAATCTCGTTAATTCCATGTCTTTAATTTTTTGTTTCAATTCGAAGTTTTGTTAGTTTCAAGTGTTGTACGTTCCAACGTTTTGAAACGTGTAATAAAAGAGTCTAAATTTTACATTTGGCCAAAATTTCCTTAACCTCTGTTTTGCAACTTCCGCAGCCTAATCCTGCTCCGGTATTTTTACATAAATCCGTAAAATTATTTACACCACTTTTAATGGTTTCTTCGATGTTTCCGGCTCCAACTTGGCTACATGAACAAACTAATTTTCCTAAAACGGGTTTGGCATTTGAGCTTCCTCGAAGTAAAGAGTTTCTTTTATCTGATAGTTCGATTTTGCTTTCGATCATAGTTTTGAATTCGGCAAACTCATTTTTATCGCCCATTAAAATGGCACCAACCAGCAAATCATCTTTAACGATACATTTTTTATAATAACGCTTCTTTAGATCGGCAAAAACAATTTCTTCGTAGGAATCATCATTTTCAGGAACTTCTATATCGCCAATACTACACAAATTGATGTCTTCGAGTTTGAGGATATTCATCAAAATGGAACCTTTGTAAAAACTACTGATATCGCCGGCTAAAAAATTGGCTAAAATGTCTGCTTGTTCTTCTGCCGCAGAGGTAATTCCGAACAGCTTATTATTGAATTCGGCTATTTCTCCGATAGCATAAATATCAGGATTTGATGATTGTAAATACTGATTGACTTTTACGCCACGACCACAAGCAAGACCCGTTTCACGGGCAATTTCTATATTAGGGATTGTTCCGATAGTATAAACAATGGCATTTGCTGTTATGATTCGACCACTTTTTAAAGCGATTTCTATTTCATTTTCAGTATCCGTTTCAAAAACGGTACTGACTTCATTATCAAAATAAATTTGAATATCACGAAGTTGTACTTCTTCAGCTAATAATTTACTTGAAATACGGTCAAGCTGACGTTCCATCAAACGGGAAGCTCTTTGAATTATGGTAGTTTTTACTTTTTTATGTTTTAAAGCAGCAGCCAATTCTAAACCTAATAAACCGCCACCGATAATAACAACGTGCTGTTCTTCAGGGGGTAAATTAGTGTTGTCAAGGTGTGTTTTTAAGCGATCGGCATCTTCTTTTCTTCTTACGGTAAAACGTCCAGGAAGATGAAGTTGGGCGTTTTCTGGAACAAATGGTCGACTTCCAGTGGCTAAGATCAAAGAGTCGAAGGTATGGGTTTCGCCTAGACTATCTGTAATTGTTTTTTTAGCAGCATCTATTTTGTCAATGGCCACACCAGCTTTCATGGTGATTTTTAACTTGTTTAGCGCTTCGCCATCTTTTACTTTTAATAATTGTTCCCAACTAAATTCGCCTGTCATGTATTCCGGAAGCAATACACGATTGTAAAACGGATTCACTTCATTAGAGAAAACGATAATTTCGTCAGTAGAATTGAATTCACGATAATTTTGAATGAAACGAAATGATGCAGCTCCGGCGCCTACAATAGCAATTTTTTGGAAAGGCTTTACGTATTTTGAAATGTTAACCGTTGTGTATTTGAAATCAGGTTCTTTGGAAATCGGATCAACAACGGTATTGGTTAAATTGTTGGTTCTATTTAAATCATTTTCGAGTTGTTTCCCCCAATGCATGGGTAGAAATACTATTTTTTCCTTGATGGAATCGGTCACTTTTGCTTTTACACGTACTTCTCCATTTTTACTGGCAACAATAACAATATCTCCATTTTTAATATCATTTTTAAACGCATCAATCGGGTTGATCTCTAAAACTGGACTCGGTGTATGTGTCATCAATCGGGATACTTTTCCAGTTTTTGTCATGGTGTGCCATTGGTCACGAACTCTTCCTGTGGTAAGGATAAAAGGGAACTGTGGACTTGGGGGTTCGGAGGTATTTTCAATATGCGTGGGCAAATTAAAAATAGCTTTTTGTGATGGTGTATAGAATTTCTTGTCTGTAAAAAGACGAGGAGTTCCAGAATGCCCGTAATCTGGAACGGGCCATTGAAAAGTGCCTTCGTTTTTTAAACGATGATAATTTAAGAATGAAATATCAATATTAGTGTTTTTGGTCAGTGCGCAATGTTCTTTGTAAATTTCCTCGGCACTATTAAAATTGAAACCATTAAAGCCCATTTTTTTAGCAAAACGGATTAAAATTTCAATATCTGGTAAAGCTTCTCCCGGTGCATTTATTCCTTTTGGTAAATACGAAATGCGACGTTCAGAATTGGTCATGGTACCTTCTTTTTCTAACCAACCTGCGGCTGGTAATAATAGATCGGCATATTTTGATGTATCTGCATTATGGGAAATATCCTGAACAACGACGAACTTAGCTTTTTGGAGTGCTTTTTCAATACGACGAGAATCCGGTAAACTTACTAGGGGATTAGTGCAGATAATCCAAACGGCTTTCATTTTGCCTGATTCTAAGGCATCGAACATTTCTGTTGCGGTTAACCCAGGTTGGTCTGAGATTTCATCAACTCCCCAAAAGTCAGCCACTTCTTTGCGATGCTCGGGATTTGCAATGTCTTTGTGTGCAGCCAATAATGTTGCCATTCCGCCAACTTCTCGTCCGCCCATGGCATTAGGTTGTCCAGTTAAAGAAAATGGCCCTGAACCGGGTTTACCAATTTGTCCTGTCAATAAAGATAAATTGAGTAAAGCGGTGTTTTTGTCAACTCCAACGGCACTTTGATTAAGTCCCATGGCCCAAAGCGAAATAAATCCTTTCGCTTTTCCGATAATATCTGCGGCAAGTTTAATGTCAGTGACAGATATTCCGCAGAGTTTTGAAGCTTTTTCAAGAGATGTAGTTAAAACTAAGTCTTTATATTGTTTAAAGTTTTCGGCATGATTCTTTACAAAATCGCGATCGACGTAACCTTTTTCTATGATTCGTTTTGCAATAGCATGATACAAAATAATATCAGATCCAGGAATAATTTGCAAATGCAAATCGGCGAAAGCTGCCGTATCTGTGCGCCTGGGATCGATAACAATGATTTTTATTTTTGGATTTTTCTCTTTGTGTTTTTCAATTCTTCTGAATAAAATCGGATGACACCAAGCGGGATTGGCACCTGTAATTAAGAAAGTATCGGCCAATTCAATGTCATCATAAGCAATAGGGACCGAGTCCTCTCCAAAAGTTTTTTTATAACCAACAACTGCAGAGCTCATGCATAAACGAGAGTTCGTGTCGATATTATTAGTTTTCAAAAAGCCTTTTACTAGTTTGTTAACTACATAATATTCCTCGGTTAGACATTGACCTGAAATATAAAAGCCAACGCTGTCAGGTCCGTGTTTTTTTATGATAGAAGTAAAAACGGCAGCAGCACGATCAAGAGCGGTGTCCCAAGTGACACGTTCCAGCGGATATGATTTGCTACCTCGCATTTCAGGGTATAAAATTCTATCCGAAGTGTCATTGACAACGTAATGCAAATTCATTCCCTTAGAACACAACATTCCTTTGTTTACCGGATGGTCTTTGTCGCCTGTTACCATCACGCCGTTTTTAGCATCATTGGTGACGATAATTCCGCAGCCAACGCCACAATACGAACAGGTAGTTTTGATTTTGGTATTTTGCATTACAACTGTTTTTTTGAATACGACTATTATTGATTTGTGCAGTATTCTAAATAATCCACTTATTTAGTTTTATGTAAAAATAAGTATTTTTACGTATTTGTACTTATTTTTTGGATTTATTTTTATATTTTTGAAGAAAAGAAAGGAGCAGCAACAAAATTTTTTAATCTGATAAAATATAGGACTCATGAAAGAAGAATCAGTAATTTGTTATAGCTGTATGAATGAAAATTGTTTTATCAAAAAACATTTGCACTTGGAAAAAATGAAGCAATTTGTTTTGAAGAAGAATAGTTTTGTTTGTAAAAAATCAGATCAATTCATTACCGAAGGTGCACCATTACAGGGACTTTATTTTATTTGTAGTGGAAAAGTAAAAACGGTTAAAACGGGTATAAACGGTAGAGAGCAAATTGTACGTTTGACGAAAAACGGAGATACAATTGGTTTTCGTGGATTTGGAACTTCAAAACGATATTTAATTGGAGCTTATGCTCTTGAAGATACAGTTTTGTGTAATTTTAGTAATGAAACGATGTTAGAAATTTTGCAAAACGTTCCCGAGTTCACTTATGCTTTAATGTTGTTTTATGCCGAGGAACTCAATAAAAGTGAAAATAATATTCGTAAAATTGCTCACATGAATGTACGTGAACGTGTAGTTGATTTATTGTTGTATATCCACCGCAAATTTGGTCAGATAGATGGTTTGATTGATATTGAACTTTCAAGAAAAGAAATTGCTGATTTTGCCGGAACTACAGAAGAACAAGCCATCCGAATACTGTCAAGCCTTAAAAAAGAATTGCTGATTAAAACTGCAGGAAAAAGAATTGGTATTTTAGCTATTCCTAAATTACGAGCTGAAATTATGGAGCATAAATATGTTAATTAAGTATTAGTACGTAAAATATAATCAGAGGTTTTTGTAGAGACACAGTGGGGTGTCTCCATGCCAGTAAGAGGATTTATTTTTTTCTTCCCACAAAACGAATAACGGAACCTTTTCCGTTATGGAATAAACCTTCGTTCAATTCAATTTCTTTTTCTTCTAATTCGATAATGTCGAAATTAGGGAAATCAGCCTTAATTTCTTCAATAGAGAATAAGGATGCAATGTCTTTTGGACCACCCACTTTTTCGTTTATGGCTAGATATTCCAAGTGTTTTTTACTGAATGCTTCAAAAATGATTATACCATCTTTACGTAAATAAGTTTCAAGTGTTTTGTGTAGGGTCGATTTAATTTCTGCTGGAAAGTGAGCGTAAATTAAAGCAATAGCATCAAATTGTTCGGCTTTATAGTGTAACGTTTCTAATTCTCCGATTTTATAATCAATTATGACGTTATGAGCTTGAGCAAGTTTTAAGGCTTTGTTTTTTCCTTCTTCACTGATATCAAATGCCGAAACTTTCCAGTCTAATTTGGCAGCAAAAACAGCATTTCTTCCTTCGCCTTCGGCAGGAAAGAGAATGACCCCTTGGTCTAATTTTTCTATTTGTTCTTTTAAATAATTGTTAGGTTCTTCGCCGTATGCAAATTCTTCGTTACTGTAGCGGTCGTCCCATCTTTGAGTCCAGTTGTTCATAATTATAAATTGAATTTGATTATTAAGGGTTTGTGATCACTGTGCATCGTCCAATCTTGATAGCTTCCTACGGTGACACTTTCTAAAACGTCCATAAAATCATTTGAGGCAAAGCAATAATCAAGATGATATGGTTTGTTTTGGTGACGATACAGATATAAAGTGGGATGTTGTTCCTTTCCCTGCGTTTGATTGTAATATTGATGATAGGTACTAAAGATTTTTTTAGAAGCTAATTTATCGACAACAGTAGAATGATTTCCTTCCCGTCGCGGTTTGTCCCAAATGGTATTGCTGTTAAAATCTCCAATTAATATCGTTTTATTTTCCTTGATTAAATTTTCGTAATAGTTTATCGCTTTCCAAACCTGAGTGACGTAAGCGCCATCTTTGTCTGTGGGATTATTGGCCCAAACCGCAAATAAAGTGAAATCAACTTTTCCGCCAGTTACCGCAATAGGGAGTATATTTTTGAAATCTGGATTATGACAATCCAGCAATTGAAATCGGTAATCGCTATAGGAGAAAACGCCAAGTCCTTTATGCGGATTTGTGCCATACCAAAGAATAGCCGTAGGCAATTTTGTATCACTTGAAAACTTGAGTTTTTCAGGGTTTTCACACTCAGAGATTACGGCAATATCAGGATTTAAAGCTATAATAAATTCGGCTTTTTTTCTGAAGGCCATATTGCAATTCCAAGCTATGATTTTCATTTTTGAAGATTTTTTTAGAGGAATTTTAGGTTGTATTTTAGTTGTACTAAAATACAAATTAAAGCGCAATATTTTAGATGCTGTAGGCTGTAAAAAAAGCCCTTTATCCAAAATAGAAAAAGGGCAAATTATAAAAGGTTTTTTTGAGTCTATTTCTTCCAGCTAAAAATTCTTGGATTTACAGAAATCATTAGCCAAGCCCAATTGTTTGTATGACCAGCATCTCCTGTTTTTAGAAATTCTAAAGATTTAGAACCAAACATTTGAGAGTAACCTCCAGTTAAAGTGATGTCTTTTTTGAAATTAAATGCAGCGGTAAAGTCCACCTCAGTTCCTAAATAAGAATCAAGTTTTTCATTGGAAGGATTAAGTATTTTGTTTGGCGCTGAGAAAACATGCGGAATCAAAACAAATTGCCATTTTTTAATATTGTAATTCAGCTTCAAATAGGCATCTTGCAAACCAACACTATTCAAATGATTCCCCACATAAAAATAATCCATATAACCATTGAAAGCGTGATTGGTTCCGAAAATTGGATTGAATGATTTGATCGTTGTACTTCCGTCATTCATGTCTTTTCCGGATAAGAATTCATAGCCTAAACCAGCTTTAAAGGAGTCGGTGATATTGTATCCAAAATTTGCTCCGACATGCCAAGCGCTCACTTGTTTATCTGTACTTTTTCCAGTTTGAGCGTAGAGCCCTAAATTACTGTCTGTTTTTTTGGTTTTGTACGTTAGGTACGTTCCAAAAGTCTGTTTGTAATCGATCAATAATTTAGTAGCTGTGTTGGCATATTCATAGCCCGTATTTAGTACCAATAAACTCAGTCCTAATTTATCAAAAGTGGTATGGTACCATGCATATTGCAAAGCCTTGTAATTAGAAACGGTATAGGGTGTTTGAAGGGTATTTTCGGCATTGGAGTTGTAAGCTACTCCCATATCTAATTGATGATTTTTAGGGTGATAACTTAGCATTAACGCATCATGACTTTGTCCTTGTTGTGCCCAATCCATTTCTCCCATAATGCGTTGATTGTCGTACGAAAGAACTTGACGTCCCATTCTTGCGCTCCATTTTTCGGTAAGATCATATTGTGCCCAAGCTTCAAAAACGGCAAGACCATTTTTATCTGCGAGAGTCGCAGTGGGAACATCTCCCCAAGTTCTGGTGTTTTGAAAAGTCAATTTTGTAGTTAAATGCTCTTGTTTGTAATTGAAATTTAATCGAGAACGCTGTGAGATCTGCGAACTGCCTTCTTGACCATTAGGTAAAAGTGTTTTATATCCGTTTCGGTATTCAAAGCGAGGTCTAAGTTGTACATGAACATCTAATTCTTGAGCCTGAAGGCCAAAGCTCATACAGAGTGTTAGTGAGGATAGAATTGTTTTTAGAATTTTCATAATTTGATTCTTTTTAATCGGGGGGTGTTTGTATGCAAAAGGCTTTATGATTTGGAATGAAAATCATGTTTACGGATTGTTTTTTAGTTGTATTAACTTATTGTCTGTCCATTACTTTTGCTAAAAGGGGTTGTTTTTCGTTCATGATTTTGGTAATGGTATAATGCATCCAAATCAAGCAAATTGCTGAAAGAAGTAAAATGAAGATCCATGAACTGGACCAAATTCCCGTAGCAGTTAATAAATAGCCAAAAATAATAGGTCCGAAGAAACCGCCTAAACCGCCAATCATTCCAACCATTCCGCCAACAACACCAACTTCGGTAGGGAAATATTCGGGTATGTGTTTGTAAACTGCTGCTTTACCAATTCCCCAAGAAATTCCAATTAGAATTACTAATACAAGAAAAACCCACATATTGGCATCAAATTTAATAACTGTGATTCCCTGGGCTAAAAGCTCTTTTTTCTTCACCGTTTGGTTTTGTTCAACTACAACTTGTTGCCAGGAAGTTTTGGTGGGGAAAATAGTATTTTCGGCATCAGTTTCTTTTTTCTGAGCTACGACAAAATCGGTAGTGCCAATTTTAATTTTTTCATTTGAAACGGATGTTATGGTTCCTTTTTTAGTGGCTAAAACACCAGGGCCAGTTGTGGTGATTTCCATTTTTGGAATCATTAATAAAGCGCTTAAAATTACAGAAGAACTCAAAACCCAATACATGACTTTTCGAGCACCAAATTTATCAGATAGATATCCTCCAAAAGCTCTGATTACACCGGATGGTAAACTGAAAAGTGTGGCAAATAATCCACCCATAACTAAGCTCGTTTGGTAGACATTCATGAAATTAGGCAACAACCATTGTGAGTAGGCAACAAAACAGCCAAAAACCAAAAAGTAGTAGGCTCCAAAGCGCCAAACTCTGGCACATTTTAAAGATTGAAGCATTTGCGAAACGGTTTTAGTATTGTTTTCAATCTTTTTGTTGGTAGCAAAAATTAAAAAAGCAATTCCGATTACAACCAAAGCAACAGCATATAGAATGGGAAGTATTTTCCAGCCATTTTGAGGATCATCAATCGAGAAATGATTTAATAATGAGGGCGCTAGAAAAGTGGTAATCGCAGCTCCGGCATTTCCCATTCCAAAGATTCCTAAAGCACGTCCTTGCCATTCCTTTGGATACCAAATCGAAGTATATCCAATTCCCACTGCGAAACTCGTTCCGACCATGCCAAATAGAAAGCTTAATAAGGCAAACATAAAAAAGCTATCGGCGAAAGGGAGTAAAAACAGTGGAATCGAGCAGAGTAGGAGTAAAAGCGAGAATACATATTTACCTCCATATTTATCTGTAAGAATGCCAATTGGCAAGCGCATAATAGAACCTGTTAGGATAGGGATTCCGAGTAGCCAACCTACTTGGACAACGCTCCAATGAAAAATTCCGTTATCAACTAAAAAAGTTACGAGAACTCCATTTAATGTCCAACAGGCAAAACACACTGTAAAAGCAAGTGTGTTCAAAAATAAAATCTTGTGTGATTGCGATAATGAGTTTGTAGTGTTCATAGTACTTATAATTTTTATCAAAAATAAGTACTACAACGTAGTTTAAAGCTGCTAAAACGCAGTTTTTAGAAAATATTTACGTAATTATACGTAGTATTTTTAAAGTAATGAATATTCAGCCGCTTTGTTCGAAAGTTCCATAAGGTTCTTTACTTTTAGCTTTTTCATTAAGTTAAAGCGGTGTACTTCGGCAGTACGTTTACTGATTTCAAGGGCTTCGGCGATTTCTTTATTCCCTTTTCCAGACAGCAACAGCGTTAGGATTTCTTTTTCTCTTTTGGTAATCATCATTTCTTCGCCTAAATTTAGTTTAGGTTCTAATGAAACGGAAGAGCTGGTCAGTTGATTAATTAAAATAGAGGAGATATCGCCACTAAAATATTTACCACCTGCAGCAACCGTATGTAAGGCTTTTAAGAATTCTTCTTTACTGGAACCTTTTAGTAGATAACCATCTGCTCCGGCTTTAATTGATTTTAATACATATTCTTCAGATTCGTGCATCGACAGCATGATAATTTTTACATTGTTATTATCACTTCTAAGTTTTTCTACTACTTCGATACCCGTTAAGTTAGGCATACGAATATCTACTATAAGTAAATCGGGTTTGTTGGTTGCCACGACTTCAAGAGCATCGGCGCCATCAATAGCTTCACCTACAACTTCGATGTTTGCTTCATTTTCTAGTAATGATTTTATTCCATCTCTTACAAATACATGATCATCTGCTAGAACTACTCGAATATTATTACTCATGGTTTACTTAATTTTGATTCTGAATTTTTACGTATATTCATCTATAAATATGTGGCTAAGATACGTATTTTTTGAATTTGAAACGCGATCAATTGGAAAATGTGTAATTAGGAAATAGGAAGAATTAATCGATCAACAGATGATCGAATTATCAAATTGATATAGTACTGAAGTCTTAAATAGGAATATTAAAAGTAATCCTAGTTCCTTCACCAGGTATTGAATTAATGAAAACGCGTCCGTTTATGTACTGAATTCGTTCTTTCATAAACAATAATCCCATTCCGGATTCGCTGTTTCGTTTTTGATCTACAGCATGTATATCAAACCCTTTTCCGTTATCGTCAATAATAACACTCAA
This sequence comes from Flavobacterium sp. OHVDL-2026-0007, assembly GCF_059882335.1. Taxonomy (NCBI): domain Bacteria; kingdom Pseudomonadati; phylum Bacteroidota; class Flavobacteriia; order Flavobacteriales; family Flavobacteriaceae; genus Flavobacterium; species Flavobacterium sp. OHVDL-2026-0007. Next base: position 1,960,098 of record NZ_CM187612.1, on the reverse strand, counting down.
CAAAGTCTCGCTATGGGAAAGTTGAACAATAATATGTGAGGATTCAGCGTATTTGATAGCATTGTTAATGGCTTCTTGCGCTAAACGATAAATATTGATTTCGATTAAAGAATCTAAACGTTGATCAAAATCGGTTTTATTGAAGAAAAGGATTTCTTTTCCAGTTAGTTTAGAAAGTTCTTGTACTAGTTTTGCAAGCGAAGAAACGATTCCGTGGTCGCTCAATTCCGGAGGCATTAAATTAAAAGTTGCTGTACGAACTCCTTTGATAATATCAAGTGATAATTTTTTTAGGTATTCGATTTTTTGAGCCGATTTTTCTTTATCATCCAGATTGATACTTTCTAAACTAAATTTCAAACCGGTAAGCATTTGACCAATTCCATCGTGAATTTCTTTGGCAATGCGGTTTTGTTCGTTTTCTTGATTTTCTACAATCCTGCTTGAAATAATCTTTTGTTGATTGATTTTTTCCGTACTGTTTTCCAAATTAAGACGCTCGACTTCTTTTTGTGCTTTTTTGCGCTCAGTAATGTTGAAACAAATAATTAAAAGCTCTGATTCCTCTTTTTTAATCGTAACGGGAACCATCGATAAATCTAACCAAATCGTTTGATTTTCTTTATTGATGATTTTGATTTCTCCTTGCCAACCACTGCGATGTTTCTCAGATATAATGCGATCAACAATAAGTTGTTCTTTTTCATCTGTAGTTAAAACTTCAGAGAATTTTTTGTTGGATGAAAACTTGGTGTAATTTAGAAGTTTGGCAAATTTCTCTCCAATATGGATAATAGAACCATCAGGAGCAATACGGCAATAAAGCAACGTATTTTCCATCGCATAGTTCAGTGATTTTAATTCTTTAACGGAGTTTTCCTTAATTTCACTTATGATTTCTGTATCGTAAGCCAGTTTTAAAGCTTTCTTTTCGGAAGATAAAAGATGGGAAAACAGTTTTTCTATTTTTTTGTTGGTTGGTTTAAAAATAAAGAAAAACTCCAGCAGCAGTATAAATAGAGTAAAGGCAAAAATCCAATATTCTATTTTTCGTTGTTGGGTAACTTTTTCGTGGGCTTCGATATCGTACTGACTTACAATTTGATTCATTTTCGAAAGAAAAAAGCTTTCGTTTTTAAGAATAGTTTGTACTAGTTTTTGATTGGTGTCGAAGCTGTTTTTTTGTGCTAAGTTTAAAAGAAATAAATCGGTAGCATCTGCGATACTGGTGAAACTTGGTTTTATTTCCAAGTATAATTTAGATAAGGTTTTACTTTTTTCTATTGGAAAAGCCAAAGTAGCGTTGCCATTTTGTAAGGCATTTTGATTGTTTTTCCAAAGCGATAAAACGCTTTTTAAATGTACTATTTCTTCTTTTTTAGCTGCATCAACAACATAATTTAAGATCAAAACTTCTTTCACAATTTTCTGACTTAACATTCTTTGTTTGCCGGAAATATTGATAATTTTTGAATCGCTTAATTGTTGTTTTAAATTGTATTGAACCAATATTTGACTTAAAATAATGGTTATGGCAATAGTCCAAAGTGCAAAAAAATACCAACGGCGTAAATTTTTGAAAGTAATTTTATCTGCAGCTTCCTGATTGCTTTTTTTCATAAAAAATTTGATTACAACCCCAAAGAAGCTTTTATCAAATTTAAGTTTTCTTCAGTGTAGTTGATTTTTAATGCTTCCTGATGTCCTTTTTCAGACATTTTATCCCAAGTTTTTTTGATGATGTTTTTTAATTTCTCTTCATCGTGTTTGTGTACAAAAGGGTCTAGATAGTATTCTAAAAATACTAAGCAAATAACATCTTCGAGTAATTGGGTTTCAGTATCCTTTTTTAGTAATTTCTTTTCAATTAAAAAGGAAACTCTGGCAATAAATTCTGGATTGTAGCCTGCTTTTTCTAAAATTTCGGAAGCGATTTTGGCGTGGAATCTTTTAAGATCTTCTCTCCATTTTAAATAACCTACTCGATCCATTGGATACGATTCTCGAGCTACTTTCCATCGACAAATATGTTGCGCTTTTGAAGCAATCTGAACTTCTTCTGAAGCCTCTGGCTCAAATTGCATCAGTTTTTCATACATCCTGTTTGAATATAGTAATTCTTTCGGATATTCTTGATTTTGATCTATTTCGATGTTTGGATCCTGAGCGTTTTCGGCATCAATCCACTCGCTGGCTTTTTGAAAAGGTGTCTTCATTTTTTGGTAAGATATAGATTTCAAATATACATAATTAATCTATAAAGCCAACGAACACTTCGTTTTCAAGGATCTTAATGGGGTAAGTCGCAATTTTCAAATCGTCTTCTCCATTTAAATTTGAACCGTCAACTAAGGAGAATGTTTTTTTATGCATAGGACAGGCAATTTTCGGAATATCATCTGTTGATCCTGTCATTCCTCTGGCCAATACCATTTCCATTTTGTGCGGACAAGCATTTTGACAAGCGTACCATTGGTTAGTGCGTGTAAAATTGAAAATAGCAATTTGTTTGTTTTTGTATTTGATACAACCGCCACGATTGGTTGGAAAATCTTCTATTTTACCAGCTTTGAACCAAATTGTAGCATCGTTTGGATGTACCGTTGCATATTGATTTAAAATTTCTTCCATTTTGATTTTATTTTTATTTCTGTTCTTATCCCTCTTTTTACAATCAAGAGAGTTGATGGCGCAGTAAAAAAGAGGGTAAGAGGACAGCAAACGTTAACGATATTTTTTTTCTTTTTTGGAGTCTTTTAAGACCAAGCTTTTGGCATTTTTTGATCTCGTAATGGAACGAAAACCACATTGTCATCTTTGTCTTCAGAGTTCACAAAATGATTGAAACGTTTTAATAACCTTGGTTTTTCTAATACTTGTTTCCACTCGCATTCAAAAGTATTGACTAGAGTTTGCATCTCAGCTTCAAGTGTTTCGCAAATTCCCAAACTATCTTCCAGAATTACTTCTTTCAGATATTCTAAACCACCCTCTAATTTATCTAACCAGGTTGCTGTTCTAATTAACGGGCCAGCTGTGCGGATATAGTACATTAAAAAGCGATCTAGGTATTTGATCACGGTTTCCTTGTCAATTTTTTCAGCTAATAAAACGGCATGTTTTGGGTTGGCTCCACCATTTCCAGCGATATATAAATTCCAACCACCTTCAACAGCAATTAGACCAAAATCTTTTCCGCGGGCTTCGGCACATTCACGAATGCAGGCTGAAACTCCACCTTTTAATTTATGTGGAGAGCGAATACCTTTGTATCTGTTTTCTAATTCGATAGCAAATCCTGAACTGTCATCCATTCCGTAGCGACACCAGGCGTTTCCGACACAGCTTTTTACCGCACGAAGCGATTTTCCATAGGCATGGCCGCTTTCAAAACCATTGTCAATTAATATTTTCCAGATTTTAGGTAAATCATTCAAATGTGCGCCAAATAAATCCACACGTTGAGCGCCAGTAATTTTGGTATATAAATCAAATTGCTTGGCCACTTCTCCTATGACAATTAGTTTTTCGGCTGTAATTTCTCCACCGGCAACTCTTGGAACAACTGAGTATGTGCCGTTTCGTTGAATGTTGGCCAAAAATCGATCGTTCGTATCTTGTGTAGTAACGTGTTTATTGGCAGTATCGTTGTAAATACTAGAAAAAATGGAAGCAACTACTGGTTTGCAAACTTCACAACCATCACCTTTACCATGATGATCGATTACTTCATAAAAATTCTCGTATTTATTGATTTTTACTAAGTCGAATAATTCTTGTCTGGTATATTGAAAATGTTCACAAATAACATCTTTAACTTCTTTTCCTAATGATTTTTGAGTGGCTTTTACTAAATCAGAAACCATGGGTTTACAGCCTCCACATCCAGAAGTTGCTTTGGTATGTTTGACAACATCTGAAAAATCAGCACAACTTTGGTCTAAAAGCGAGCAGCAAATAGTGCCTTTGGTGACGTTTTCGCAAGAACAAATAACGGCCGTATCAGGCAAGTCTAAGACGCTTCCTAAACTGGAGCCTTCAGAACCATCTCTAGAGCCTAAAATCAAATCTTCTGGATTTTTAGGTAAAGCCATGGCATTGCTGTAAATCTGAAAAAGGGAGTTGTAGTCACTAGAATCCCCCACTAGAATCCCTCCTAATAAGGTTTTGGAATCTTTTGTTACATTGATTCTTTTGTATATACCACTTAATTTATTTTCATAAATGATGGCCGTTACTGTGTCATTTTCGATGAAAGGATCACCAAAACTCGCAACTTCAACACCAATTAATTTTAATTGTGTTGACATATCGATGGAGGCTCTCATGGTTTTAGAACCATTTAAGATTTGCTCAGCAGCTACTTCGGCCATTTCGTAACCTGGAGCAACAAGTCCGTAAATGTTCTGATTGTAAAGGGCTACTTCGCCAATGGCATAAATACAAGGATCTGATGTTTGCATCTGATTGTTTACCACAACGCCACCTCGTACACCAACTTCAAGTCCAGAAACGCGTGCTAGTTCGTCGCGAGGTTTAATTCCGGCAGATATAACCAACATGTCAACTTTTAACAATTCTTCATTGGCAAACATCATTCCCGTTATGCATTCTTTTCCATCGATATATTGTGTGGCTTTGTTCAGGTGAATTCCAATATTTAGTTCTTCTATTTTAGCTTGTAGCATATCGCTTCCGCCTTGATCTAATTGTCTGGGCATTAAACGGGGTGCAAATTCAACGACCTGCGGATTTAATCCTAGATCGCGAACTGCTTTTGCTGCTTCGAGACCTAGTAAGCCTCCTCCTAAAACGGCAGCTTCTGTGGCTCCTTTTTGTTTTATTTTTTTGGCGTAGGCCATAATCGCATCTAAGTCTTCGATGGTTCTGTAAACAAAAACACCCTCTTTTTCGACTCCGTCAATAGGAGGTACAAATGCAGAGGATCCAGTTGCAAGAACTAAGTAATCGTACGTATGGATTTTTTCTAAATGCGTATGAATTGTTTTTTCTTCTCGATTGATATCAGTGATTAATTCTGACGTATTGAGCGTAATACCGTTTTCTAAGTACCATTCACTTGTGGATAGTGATAAATCATCAGCAGTTTTACCTCCGAAGTATTCGCTTAAGTGAACGCGGTCGTATGCACGCCTGGGTTCCTCACCAAATACAGTGATTTGATACTTTTCTTGTCCTGATTTTGCAATGAATTTTTCGCAAAATTTATAACCAACCATGCCGTTTCCAACTACTATTACTCTAATCATGATTTCTTTAATTAAGTATTACTACGCAAATATAAGTATTTGTACTTATTAAAATACGTATGGTAAATGTTTTTTTGTTAGAAAAATGATGGCAAGAGATACGTATTTAAGCGTAATGGTATAAGTAGTGCGGTATTCGGTCACTTTTTTGATAGTGGCATTTTTTTTAAAATAGTGTTATTTTTCTTATATTTGAATGAGATCTAAATAAGTATTTTAAAAATCACTTCAAGTTTGGCTTAGTTTTAGATTTGATTTTCAAAACAAATTCATTTTAAAAATTAACTACATGAAAAAAGTACTTTGCTTACTGTTATTGACATTTTTGATAATTAGTTGTAAAACAGCGGCAACTAAAAGTCCTGATACAAAAGAACCAACTTCTACAACTGATACGCAAGAAGAGGATATGACCATTTTTTTTAAAGCTACGGGAAACGAGCCTTTTTGGGGATTGAAAATGGGTAAGGATAGGGTTGTTTTTACTTCGATGATAGAAGGGAAGGAGAGTCTTAGTTTTGGGGCGGTAGAGCCTATTCGAGCAATGGATGCTAATGTAAAGATGTATAGACTTAGTAACGCCACCACTACTGCAACGGTAACTATTATGCAAAGCGACTGTCAGGATTCGATGTCAGGTGAGATGTCGCCTTATAAGGTGAGTATTGAAATTAAAAGTAAGGTTGAGGCTACAGCTAAATTGTTGGAAGGCTGTGGTAAATATATAACCGACTATCGTTTGTATGATATTTGGGTCTTGGAAGAATTGAATGGAAAGAAAATAACGACTACGGATTTCCAAAGAGAATTACCAAGAATTGAAATTAATGCCACAGAAAATCGATTCAGTGGTTTTGGAGGTTGTAATCATATTAGTGGAAGTATCTTTTATGAAAAAGATTTATTAAGGTTTACCCAAGTGATTTCTACGCTTATGGCTTGTGCTCCTGCTAATAAAGAAGATGAATTTGTCCAGGCATTGCAAAGCACCACCACCTACGCTGTTGGGAATAATAAATTGACCCTTTCAAATCCTTCAGGGAAACTTTTGGTTTTTAAGAAAGTGGATTAAACAATGGACCTTCCATTCCGCTCAGTTGAGACTCTTGTATAAGTGTCAGCTGAGCGGGGTCGAAGTATTTATTCTAATTCTTCTCTAACGGGTTCGTCTTCTATGAAGTCAAGTTCTAATGCTCTAACGGTTTGTACAGCGTTTCCAGCAATCCCACGAATTGATCCATACATTCCTAAAGTATTGTGAACCACTTTTTCAATTTGTTTTTCGCGTTGTTTCCAAATACGTTGCATGGCTCTTTTTTCGGCATCTAAATCACCTTGCATTTGCGTAAAACCTTCTACGATACCCTCTATTTGTAGACGGAATTCATTGCTGGTTAAAAAATCATACAGCATAGACATTTTGTCGCCTTTGTTTTCTTGTGCTTGAACTGCCTGGCTTACCTGTATTAAAGATTGTCGTAAAACGGCACTTAGCCCTTTGAATTCCTCATAGGTACAAATCCAGATGCCATCACGCATCCCCATTCGGTCCATTCCCGTTGGCATAACTTCGGTTACAAGGACACCAATATTGGCTCTTTTAGTTCGGATATCATTTTTGAATTTTTCAATCCATGCGGGTTGAAATGCTTTGGTACGTTTACTTTCGTAGTAGATAGAACCACAATTTTGTAATTCTCGGGTGTTTACTATTTGTAAACAATCGGCTCCATTAGCTCCTTTTTTAATTTCGTCAATAGTATCTAAGGGAAAATTATTGGCTAGCCATTCCTCAATAGCCAATTCCATAACTTCACCTTGTAATTGCATAGAACCTTGTTCCTGCTTGCGCTTCATCTCTTCGATAAGCTTTTTTTGATCGTCAGATTGTTTTTGGTATTCTTTGATTTTTAGCTCGTTTTTTTCTTCTTCTTGTTTTCTGATTTTATCACGTTCTAATACCAAAGTAGCATTAAGTTGTTTTTGAGCTTCGGCTTCTATGGCTTCTTTCATCTCCAGTTTTTCACGCTGAAGTTTGGCAATTTCTCCTGCCATTTTATTTAATTCGCGAAGTTTTTCAGATTTCTCAGATAGCTCTTTTTCCATAGAAAGTAAGCGGTCTTTGTTCTCTTCGTCGAGTTTTGTTTTTAGTTTTTCGGTTATTTCTTTTTCGGCAACTTTTTTCTCACGCTCTAAACGTTCTGCAAATAGTTCGTTTTCATGTTTCTTTTTGGCTTCAAATTCACTTTTTGCTTTTTCGAACTGCTCATTTTTAAGGGCCAATTCTGTAGTTTGAGCATTGGCTTTTTGTTGGAATTCTTTACGTATACTATCTTCTAACTGATGTTTTAATACATCATTTACGTCGATTGGGGTTCCGCATTTTGGGCATTGAATTGAAGATTGCTCAGACATTTGACTTGGTTTTATTAGGTAACGTAATTTTCTGCTAAGATATTTAAAAGTTAGCGTTAAGCCCTTCTATGTTATTAAAGTTTTTCTCTTTTTAACACAGCGAAACTGGTTTTTTAAAGCGAATAAAAGGGGGGGATCTGATCGCAGTGGCTCGAAGCTAAGTAGATTGTTTGTGTAGGTTTTTGCTACTGTAAATTTGACCAAAACAGGTTTTAAAAGGAGCGTGATTTCACATAAAACTGGTGTTTTTGACGCTTTTGGAGTTGTTAAGTAAGAGTCTATAACAATGAAAAGTTATAGCCCTGTTGGTGGACTATAACTTTATGATTTGCGTGCTGTATAGTATATCTGTTTAAAGAAGTTGTGTTGTTTTGTAAACCTGAATGGGTGCTGATACAAAAGATTCACTTTTAGTGATAAAATCTTGTAAATGTGATTGATTATTATGTAAGTCAAGACCATCTTGATCTTTCCACTCTTCCCAGATAATGAAAACATTTTCGCTATGATGAAGATCATAACGCACACATGCAGCCTCTTTTCTGGTTTCTCTAACCAAATGAATCAGTAAATCTTGGAGTTGCTGAATGTTTTCTTTTTTACTCTTTATAGTCGCAGTAATTGAAATCATAGTGATAAGGTTTTAAAAATTTGATCTAAATGATGGGTGTATTCTTTCTTAAAGATACTAATATTTTCAGAGGTAGCACCTTTTTCGACATCGTGAAAATGAAATCCGTTGAGTTTTTCCATTCCTACGAATTTATTCATTTTATGAAAACCAAACATTACACCATCATCTACGCTAGTTTCGTTGAAGAATTCTCCAGGAAGAGTAAAGGCTGTTGCAGGGGCATTCCAAGAGGTGGTTAACATATATTTGCGACCATGCAAAAGTCCGCCGGTGCCATAATTAATGTCTGGGTTTGTTCTGCTTCTTCCGTCACTTTTGTAAATGCCTTTATTGTGTCCTGCTGTAAAGACGTCATCAATGTATTTTTTGAATAAGTTGGGTAATTGAAACCACCAAACAGGTGTATGGTAGATGATTAGATCTGCCCAAACGAATTTATCGACTTCTTGGTTTAAATCGATTTCTGCTTGGATAGCGGTAGTTTTAACTTCGTATTGTGGGTTTTGGGTCAGATATTCAATGGTCCAATCGGTAACGGTCTGGTTGAATTTTCCACCAGAATGAGCAAATTCTTGCCCGCCGTTGATAATAAAAATTTTCTTCATAATGTGCGTGTTTTTGTGTGCGGATGCCGCTGTGTCTGGAAGTGAAGGCATTCTTTTTACCTAATGACTAGAAGGGAAACATCCTTAATATAGGACCATTGTTTTGATGAGTATACATCAAAACAATGGTTTAATAATGCTAATTTTTCAGTAGATTATTTTGATTTAGCAATAGCTTGATTGATAAAATCCATCTCGGACGTAGATAAATCAAGATCCATCGCTTTAGCGTTTGAAATAGCCTGTTGGGCATTTCTAGCACCTGCCAGTACTATTGTGATTCCTTTTTGTAAAGTGGTCCAGCGTAAAACCAATTGTGAGATAGAGATGTGTTTTGCGTTGGCTAGTGAACTCAATTCTTCCACCAAAGTTTTTACTTTTAGAAGATCAAACTGACCAAAATAGCCATTTCGATGATCGTTGTCTTTTAGTTGACTATCGGTAAAATATTTACCAGTTAATAAGCCTCTTTCCATTGGGCTGTAGGCGATGATGCCGATGTTTTCTGCAAGGGCAAGAGGGATGATGTCGCTTTCAATAGTTTTATTGAGCATGCTGTAGGGTACTTGATTGGAAGCCAATTGGATTGTTTGCTGGGCTTGCTGAATTTGAGAAGCACTATAATTACTAACCCCTGCAGCTCTAATTTTCCCTTGTTGAATTAAGGTTTCAAGTGTATCCATAGTTTCATCGATAGGTGTTGTAGCATCTGGCCAATGAATTTGTAATAAATCGATATAATCGGTCTGAAGACGTCGAAGACTTTGTTCTACTTCTTTTATGATGCTATTTTTTGAGGCGTATTTGTAAACAGGGATTTTCTTTCCATTATCTTCCGCATCAAAAAAGAATTCACCTTTAGGATTGTTACCTTGGTCCCAAACCAAGCCAAATTTAGTTAACAGCTGTACTTTAGAACGGTCTTGCGTTTTTAAAGCCTCGCCGATCATTTCTTCGCTTAAACCAAATCCGTAAAAAGGAGCGGTGTCAATTGAGGTCACGCCATGATCGATTGAAGCGTGAAGGGAAGCGATAGAATCTGCTTTTTCATTTCCGCCCCACATATGACCACCAATGGCAAAGGCACCGTATGTAATGGTTGATAATTCAAGTTCAGTGTTGCCTAATTTTCTATATTCCATATTCGTTATTTTGAGTGGTTGAAATTTGTTTGGCAAAATTATACTGTTTTTACGAGTGTTAAATGGTATATATTTGTGTTTTTTAGGTATATTTGCAACTTATTAAAAGAGGGGTACCATGAAAAAAGAGAATTTATATGAGCCTTTTACAGTTTCTTTTGAGACTTTAGAGCAGTATCCAGATGTTGGGGACCGTCATAATTTTTTTGAATTGGTTTACATTTTGGAGGGAACTGGTACACAATGCATCAATAAAAATATCTTTGAATATGATGCCGGCCATATGTTTTTATTGACTCCTGAAGATTGTCATAATTTCACCATTGAAACCCGAACGAAGTTTTTCTTTTTGAGGTTTAATGATATTTATTTGAAAGACTCGAGTTTGCAAAATGAAAATATTCAGCGTTTGGAGTATATACTGCAGAACGCGAATCATCAACCGGGCTGTATTTTAAAAAACGATGCTGATAAATGTCTGGTAAAAGTGATGATTGAAGCGATCTGTCGTGAACATCAAGACAAAGATGTTTATAATAAAGAATTGATTCAGCAGTTGGTCAATACGTTGATTATTATTGTGGCGCGAAATATTGCTAAGTATTTACCCGAGCAGGTAAACATCGGCTGTGAGGCAAGAGCAATGGATATCTTGCAGTATATCCAGAACAATATTTATTACCCTGAACGAATAAAAGCGGAATCGATCAGTGCCTATTTTGGAATTTCGAATACCTATCTAGGGCGTTACTTTAAGAAACATGCTACTGAGACCATGCAGCAATATATTAGCAACTATAAGACGAAATTGATTGAACATCGCTTGCAATTTAGTGATAAGCGAATCAATGAAATTGCGTACGAATTTGGTTTTACTGATGAAAGTCACTTTAATAAATTCTTCAAAAAACAACGAGGAAATAGCCCATCTGAATTTAGGAAGAGCATTCGTATTAGTGCTTAAGTAAAAGACTTGCTTTTTATTACAGTAGAATTGGATTGAAAAGTTGTGTTTAGATGATTTTCTTGATCACTCTAAGTTTATGCGTGTGTTTGTTTTGTTCAGGATTGTAAATTCCTAAATGATCTAAACGGTCGATACGTACTTTTCCACTGGCATGGATGATGTAATTGTTATCCATGATGATGCCTACGTGAATAATATTTCCTTCTTCATTGTCAAAAAAGGCGAGGTCTCCCGCTTCACTTTCTTCAATAAAACTTAAGGATTCTCCTTCAAGGGCTTGTTGTGAGGCGTCACGATGGATTTTGTAACCGTTTAACTTGTAAACCATTTGTGTAAAACCAGAACAATCGATTCCAAATGGCGTTTTTCCGCCCCAAAGGTAAGGAGCATTTAAATACATAAAAGCGGTATTTAGTAAGGCGCTTTTGGGTTTGATTCCACTTGTTTTTGTTCCTTCGAAATCAAAGTTGGAAATGTTGATTTCACTATTGTTTAAAAAGGACAAAGAGGCGCCAAGGGGAATAGGAAGTAATAAATTATCAGGAGAAGTGATATAGTCAATCAGGTCAGCATTAAGGATAATGGCTTCATTGCTTAATTGATGAAAGTTTGCTTCAGAAATTACTTGATATTGTTTAGAGTCTACCCAACCTTCATAGTCGTCGTATTGAATTTTTATTCGAGCCCATTGGTTTTGACGTTCTAAGATTTCGATATGTTCACCAAAGAGCAATTGTGTGACGATTTCACTTCGGTCACTTGGTTCAGATCGAACGGGTACTATGGCAAGATTGCAAATTCCGAACATTGAGGGTGGTTTATGGGTTGAAATTTAGGAGTTATTTGTCAATAAAATAACTCCTAAGGTGTACTATTAATTTAAGCTCTTTCAATAATAATTGCTGAAGCTCCACCGCCACCATTGCAAATTGCAGCGGCACCAGTTTTAGCATTGTTTTGCTCTAAAACATTTAAAAGGGTCACGATGATTCGTACTCCAGAACATCCTAGAGGATGACCCAAAGAAACCGCTCCTCCATTTACGTTTACTTTATCATTATCAAGGCCAAGAATTTTTGAATTGGCTAATCCAACAACAGCAAAGGCTTCGTTGAATTCGAAATAATCAACATCTCCAATTGTGATTCCTGCTTTGTCTAGCGCTTTAGGTAATGCTTTTGCTGGACTTGTTGTGAACCATTTTGGTTCTTGAGCGGCATCGGCATAGCTTTTTATATAGGCTAAAGGTTTTAATCCTAAAGCAATGGCTTTTTCTTCAGACATCAAAATAACTGCAGCTGCACCATCGTTTATAGTTGAGGCATTTGCAGCAGTAACGGTTCCGTCTTTAGTGAAAACGGCACTTAATGATGGAATCTTGTCCAGTTTTACATTGGTGTATTCTTCGTCCTTTGAAACGATGATAGGTTCACCACGTCTTTGTGGAACTTCCACGGGAACAATTTCATTATCGAATTTTCCGGCATCCCAAGCTTTTGCACTTCTTTCGTAGGATTGAATAGCGAAATTATCTTGTTCTTCACGGCTAATGTTGTATTCAGATGCACATAAATCAGCGCAAACTCCCATTGCGTTGTTATCGTAAGCATCCGTCAAACCATCTTTTTGCATTCCGTCGAGCATGGCAGCAGGACCAAACTTAGTTCCGTTGCGCAGTTGCATATAATGGGGAATCAAACTCATGTTTTCCATTCCTCCAGCGACAACAATTTCAGCGTCACCACAAGCGATGGCTTGAGCGCCTAACATTACAGCTTTCATTCCAGAGGCACAAACTTTGTTTACAGTGGTACAAGCAACTTCCTCAGATAGGCCAGCAAAAAGGGCGGCTTGTCTTGCAGGTGCTTGTCCAGTTCCAGCTTGTATTACATGGCCCATGAATACTTCATCAACTAATTTAGGGTCTAGGTTAATTTTTTGTAGTGCTCCTTTTATAGCGGCAGCACCTAGTTTTGGGGCGGGTACGGTAGATAAACCTCCCATGAAACTTCCGATAGGTGTTCTAACGGCAGAAACGATAACAACTCTTTTGTTCATTTTCTGTTAGTATTAGTTAATCAAGCAAATTTAATCTTTATTTATAGAAATTCAAATTTTGTGTCTATTCGATTGGATTTTAAATTAATGACGGATTTTTTATTAATTCTATTTGTTTGATTGTGAAGTGTTTTTAAAAAAAGTTCGAAAAAAGATTAAAAAAAGCACAAAAATAGTTGCGAGAAATATAATGTTGTCTTAGATTTGCAACCGCAAAACAGAACACGTTTTCTTGAGCTTGGAGAGGTGCCAGAGTGGTAATGGAGCAGTTTGCTAAACTGTCATCGAGTGATCGGTGCCAGGGTTCGAGTCCCTGTCTCTCCGCATAAAATATTGCTTTTCGGGGTGTAGCGTAGCCCGGTTATCGCGCCTGCTTTGGGAGCAGGAGGCCGCAGGTTCGAATCCTGCCACCCCGACTAAAACTTTTCCATAGAGTTTAAAAACAAATGGACGCATAGCTCAGCTGGATAGAGCACCTGCCTTCTAAGCAGGCGGTCGAAGGTTCGAATCCTTCTGCGTTCACACTAAAACCCGCTAAAAAAGCGGGTTTTTTGTTATACAAACGTGCTGTTTTTCCAATCAGTACAGTTTGAGTAAGTTAGAATAAAAATGGATGCATAGCTCAGCTGGATAGAGCACCTGCCTTCTAAGCAGGCGGTCGAAGGTTCGAATCCTTCTGCGTTCACACTAGGACAAACTAATGTTGTCTTAAATTACAATCGCAAAATAGAACTCGTTTTCTTGAGCTTGGAGAGGTGCCAGAGTGGTAATGGAGCAGTTTGCTAAACTGTCATCGAGTGATCGGTGCCAGGGTTCGAGTCCCTGTCTCTCCGCATAAAATATTGCTTTTCGGGGTGTAGCGTAGCCCGGTTATCGCGCCTGCTTTGGGAGCAGGAGGCCGCAGGTTCGAATCCTGCCACCCCGACTAAAACTTTTCCATAGAGTTTAAAAACAAATGGATGCATAGCTCAGCTGGATAGAGCACCTGCCTTCTAAGCAGGCGGTCGAAGGTTCGAATCCTTCTGCGTTCACAGAACCTCCAATATATATTCAATATATTTGGAGGTTTTTTTTTATTTGTTATTTTTTTTTCAATTTGCCCCCCATTAACATTCTTACTCTTTCTTCTCTTACTATTATAGATGTACATGCATGACTAAAATTTCGTTTGCTTGCGGATGGTTTTGTATAACGTTTATTTATTCAAATCGCACTATGTGATATGCGTGTGTGGATTCAAATAGAGTTGTGATTAAAGATGGGTTTTCTTGATATGAAAATTTTGTTGTAAATCAGGTTATACTACTAATGGTGCTGGATCTGAGAGGAGTTTATAATTTGTAAAGAAAAGATCCAAATGAAATGGATAATTGGCTGCATAAAAAGGGAAGAAAAGACTTCCAGTAAATGAATTGGAAACTTAAATAATGAATCGATCAATTGGATGGTCTAAGATGAAAACAGCTATTGAAAGAAGAATAACTTTTTTGTGGGATGTATATAAACGGTATGATATTTAGTGTTTTATCTTTTAAGGTAGCTACAATAAATCATACCATTTCGCTTTTAATTACAGATGCATTTGTATGATATATCGATTGTGGTCGGTTTTAACAGTCTTGTATAACAAGTATTATCCTTAGTTTTTGCCTAAAATAAAAATAGGTTTTTAGGATTATTCTTATTTAGGTGTTTTTTTACGCATACCGCAAGAAAAACTGGTAGGTATTGGTTTATATTTAATACAAACTGTTATATGTTTGATTTTATAAAAAAATTTAATAATAATGCTGCATTTTTAAAGATGCAGTTGGATTAATTAAAGTTTATAAAAAACATAACCCTCATCATAATAACGGTAAATATTTTCTTGAAAAACTTAGCTAACGAGACAGACGGATTAGATGATTCCTTACTTTGGAAGTCATTCAAAAGGGGAGATGAAGAGGCTTTTGAACTTTTGTATAAAAAGTATTTTAAAGTTTTAGGAAGTTATGGTTTTCATCTCAGTTCGGATACGTTTTTAGTTGAAGATGCTATACATGATTTGTTTGTTGATCTATGGCGAAGAAAGGAATATTTAAGCGATGTTGATAATGTTAAATTTTATTTATTCCGAGCCATTCGGAATCAATTTAACCGTACTATTCAAAAAGATATTTTTGAGGGAGCCCAAAACGTTGATGACTTTTTAGATTATCTTTCCACGTTGTCTTTAGAGCAAGAGTCTATAGACAAGGAATCTAGTGAAATAAAAGCGCAAGCAATTCAAAAATCACTTGCTAATTTAAGTAAGCGTCAAGCCGAAGCTATTCATTTGCGTTTCTATCAAGGGTTGAGTTTGGACGATGCTTCCCAGATCATGGACATACCAAAACAGGTAGTTAAAAATCTATTGTCTAAAGCCTATGCTATATTGAGGGTTTCCCTAAAAAAAACAATTTTAATCATTCCTCTTTTGTTTTTTTCTTAGCACAATTTCAATACTTATTCATTTAAAATCACTTTCTAACAAGGGTTTCTTTTTTTGCATGTCTCAAAATGAGGCCTTAATTTCTATGATAGATCGTAAAATAAACAAATTAATTTAGGTTGATTGCTGTTGATTATGAGCTAGTTAAATATTTGTTAAAAAAAACTTCAATTTCAATGGTTACTTTTTAAAGAAATCATTACTTCTAATTAAATAGGGATTATTCGCTACTATTAAAATGAAACAAAACTACAATACGATACAAGATTTTTTAGACGACGATTCATTTGTTCAATGGGTTCTCTTTGGGGAAAATAGCTTCTTATGGGAGCAATTTTTAATGGATTATCCAATGAAAGCTGGTTTGATGGATGAAGCCTATCAACTTATTTTGGAAATTAATAAAATTGAGGGTAAGCAGGTAGTGGAGTTAGATCAAGAACTGGTTTGGAACAGGATCTCTAAAAATATTTCTATGGATGAGGTAGTCGAAAAACCTACCAGAAGCTTGTGGAGGAAATCGGTTTTCAGATGGGTGGCAAGTATTATTGTTATGTTGGGAATAGGTTCAATAGTATGGAATAATCAAGGTAAAGGAGATGTTAGCTATGAAGATTTGGTTGCATCAATTGGGGATAAAAGTGCTTTTATAGAGCGAATAAATCTAAATGAAGAACCTCTAAAAGTGGTTTTGGAAGATGGTAGTGTCATTACGTTGGAAAAAAATAGCAAATTGAGTTTTCCTGTACATTTTGACAAAAACAAAAGAACGGTCATTTTGAGCGGAGAAGCCTTTTTTGAGATTGCTAAAAATCCAAATAAACCTTTTTATGTTTATGCCAATGAGATTGTGACCAAGGTTTTGGGAACCAGTTTTAGAATTCAGGCTTTTGATAAAGAGAAAAAAGTCCTTGTGAAAGTAAGAACAGGAAAGGTCTCAGTGTATAATCAGCGGAGTGTAAACCTTTCGGATCCAGAAACCAACGGCATCGTTTTAATGCCTAACCAGCAGGCTACCTATAGCAGAGGCGATAAAAATCTAAGCAAGAGCCTCGTGCAGTCGCCCGTACCATTACTAGATAGATTGCCAGTTGAATTTGACGAAGTAGCGATAAGTGAAGTTTTTGAAGTGATTGAAAAACGCTATGGTGTCAAAATAATTTATAACGAAGAGGTTTTAGCAGATTGCTATATAACAACACGATTAGTAGATAAATCACTGTACAATGAACTGGATCTTATTTGTGGGATTATTGGAGGAACTTATAAAGAAGTGGATGCTCAAATAGTGATCGAAGCCCCAGGATGTAATTAAACCAATTTTAAATAAACAAATTTTTAACTAAACCAATTTTTAACCAAACCACTTAAATATGAAAAGAGAAAAACCATTGTAAAGAGAGGAGCAAAAAAAAGGAAAAGATGCTACAACATCTTTCCCCTTAAAGAATCACTATTGCTTGGCGGCAATAGATAAAATTAATTTTGTCATCAACTAACAAAAAAACAAAAGTATGTCTAAAATTTTTAGCAGCAAAAGGATTTTTAAGATAATGAAAATCACCTTCATACAGCTTGTCCTAATGGCTATAACAATCAATACGAGTTATGCCGAGAGTGTATACGAACAGGGACCATTAGGAGAGCGTGTTTCTATTTCCATAAAAAATGGAAATATTAAATCAGTACTTCAAAGTATTGAAAAACAAGTGGATGTTACTTTTTCCTATCATAAAGAAGTAGTGTCTTCCAAATTCAGTGTTAATGCGGAATTTAAAAATGAAACACTAGGAGAAGTGCTTAGAAAAATACTTGAGCCTCGAAATATTGAGTTTCAAGTATTGCGAAATAATCAAATTATTTTGAATAAAAACGGTAGCTTGGGAAACGTTCAAAATACCGCAGAAGGAGCGGTAATGGAGATCGAAAGTGACCTTAGGGGTAAAGTTGTTGATGAAGGTGGTATACCCTTGATTGGTGTGAGTGTGACCAATAAAAACACTAAAAAAGGTGCCATTACAGATGCTGACGGTAACTTTTCTATTCAAGGAGATTTAGGCGATGTATTGGTTTTTTCCTATATGGGTTTCACAAATCAAGAAGAGAAAATTAGTAACAATAGTACTTTAAAGATTGTTCTAAAAGCTGAAACTCAGCTTATGCAGGAAGTAATTGTGGTAGGATACGGTACTCAGAAAAAAGTTAATCTGACAGGATCAGTGACTCAAATTGATTCAAAGATATTGAAAGATAGACCCATAACGAGATTGTCACAAGGTTTGCAAGGGGCTATTGGAGGTTTGAATATTACCAGTAGTGGCGGAGCTCCAAATGCAACACAAAAAATCAATATTCGAGGATTTACTGGACTAGGAACTTCTGGATCTCCATTGATTGTTATTGACGGAATTCAAGGAGGTGATATCAACGCAATTAATGCCAATGACGTAGAAAGTATTTCTGTAATTAAAGATGCAGCAGCGTCAGCCGTTTATGGGTCAAGCGCACCTTATGGGGTGATCTTGATTAAGACAAAACAAGGAAAAAAAGGGCAAGCAGTTTCGGTAACTTACAATAGTAATTTAACTATCGACTCACCACTAGGTGTTCCTAAAATGTTGAATTCCTTGGATTTTGCAAAAATTTATAACCAATCTGCTTTAAACGGTGGAGGATCTCCTTTTTTCAGTCAAGATGCTATTGATCGAATGAAAGCATATCAAAATGGGACTCTTGCTACTGAGACTATGGCTTCTCCAACAGGAGATTCTTGGTTAAATTGGGGAGCAGCCAATGGAAATAATGATTGGTTTAAAATTTATTTTAAAGACCATTCGATGAGTCAGCAACATAATCTAGGGATTACAGGTGCTACTGAAAACTCCAGTTATTATGTTGGTTTAGGATACAATGAGAAGGAAGGGATGTACAGATACGGTAATGATGCCTATAGACGTTACAATATTCGTACTAATTTGTCAAGTAAAGTAAACAATTGGTTAACATTCAATTTTAGAGGAGCATACTCTCAGGATAGATTAAACACCCCTAGTACATATTCAGGTAAAACCGGTGGGAATTATATGCATCAAATAGGACGTAAACACCCAAACCTTGCGCTATACACGCCTAACGGTGGTATTTCAGATGAAAGTGATATTTTATTGATGAGAGACGGGGGAAGATTTATTGAGACTAAGGACAAACCAGTATTAACAGGTGAGATTGTAACGAAATTTACCAGTAAGTGGAATGCTACAGTAAATTATACTTTTGATGGTGAGTTTAACAATCAAACGAACCACACTAAAACACTTTTCACTGCGATGCCTAGTGGTACGCTTCAGGCTATTTCTGGAACTGCTCCAAATAGTTTTAGTAGATTCTCTGCAAAGAATCAGAAGGCAATTGTCAATGCCTTTACCAATTATGACTTTGAAATTAAAAAACACAGTTTTAAACTCTTAGCAGGATATGTTCAGGAGTTAACAACGTATACTTCATTGTACGGTTATAATACTAATTTATACTCTGATAAAATACCATCGATTTCAACAACTTACGGTGCAACGCCTTCAGTTTCTGATGGCTCTTCTAAATTAGCAGTTCAAGGATATTTCGGAAGACTTAATTATTCATATGATGATAAGTATCTATTGGAAGTTACTGGACGTCGTGATGGTTCATCCCGTTTCTTAAAAGAAGTTCGTTGGAAAACCTATCCAGGTGTTTCTATTGGATGGAATGTGAATAAGGAAAATTTTTGGACGGAAGGCATATCGAATGTGGTGAACACACTTAAGTTTAGAGGATCTTATGGTTCTTTAGGTGATCAGGCTGCAGATCTTTTAGGGAACTACCCTTTCTACCCAAGTTTGGGAACGGTTGCTCCTAACTCAAGCAACTGGTTTTTTGGATCAGGAAGGCAACCTTACGTAAACACGCCAGGTCTGGTAGATCCTAGTTTAACTTGGATTACCGCAACCACAAAGAACTTTGGAGTTGATGCTACTTTTTTAAACAACAGGCTTACGGCAAATTTCGATATGTATACCAGAAAAATGTCGGATTACATAGGACCTGCACAAGAATTGCCAAGTGTATTGGGAACAGCTGCTCCTAGAACAAACAGTGCTGCTATGGAAACCAAAGGTTTTGAATTGACTTTGTCTTGGAGGGATAATATTGGAGAGTTTAAATACGGGCTTAGAGGTGTTTTAAGTGATTACACTGGGCGTGTTACTAAATTTCCAAATCCAGATAAATTAATTAACAACTGGTATGAAGGAGAGCAAATGGGGAATATATGGGGATACAAAACGGACCGTTATTTTACAGCGGATGATGATTTAGCCAATGTGAAACAGTTTAATTTATCGAATTGGAGTCCAGGAGATATCAAATATGTAGATGTAAATGGAGATGGAAAAGTAGACTGGGGTAATGATAAACTTGGTGATACAGGTGACAAAGTAATAATTGGAAACTCTACTCCAAGATATAGTTACAGTTTGTTTACTGATGCTAGTTGGAAAAATTTCGATTTCAGTTTGTTTATTCAAGGAGTTGGACAAAGAGATTACTTTACAAATAGTAATATGTTTTTTGGAGTTACCGGTAGTGAATGGCAAAGTTCTTTATTTACAGAGCATTTAGACAGATGGTCGGAAGATAATCCAAACGGTTTCTTTCCTAAGGCATACATAGGAGGAAGCGGTAACTGGAGAAATACAGAAGCGCAAACCAAGTATTTAGTGAATGCAGCTTATATGCGTATTAAAAATCTACAAATTGGGTATACGCTTCCTAAAAGCGTAATAGGTCAAGCAAGAATTGAGAAATTAAGATTTTACTTAAGTATTGACAATTTAGCCACTTTTACTAAGATGGATGATCACTCAGCATTAGATCCTGAGAATGCATTTGATGATGCTAAAGTATATCCGTTACAGAGAAGTTTTGCTATGGGAATCAATCTTACGCTGTAAAAACTAATAATTTAAAAAATAGATAATCATGAGATTAATAAAATATTTTAATGTAATGCTAGTTATTCTTTTTGTCTTTACTTCCTGTGAAGATGATGACTTTTTGGATCGTTCTCCTGAGACGAATATTAGCGACGGTGAATTCTGGAAGACAAAGAATGATTTGCAACTGTATGTAAATAATTTTTACAATAATTTCCTGCCTTCTTATCAAGGTTTTATGACCCAAGGAATTTATGGTTTAGATGCCGATGAGGGAACTGATAATATGGTGCATATATCTTTTAGCGGTACTATACTTAACGGGGAACGTATCGTTCCATCTTCTGGAGGAGGATGGGGTACTGGTGAATGGGGAAGAATTAGAAATGTGAATTATTTTCTAGCCAACTACACCAAAAGCACAGAGAGTTTTGATGTCATTAAGGAGCATGTAGGAGAAGCGTATTATTTTAGATCGCTTTTATACTTTGATTTAATGAAAAAGTTCGGGAATTTACCTTGGATAGATAAAGTAGTTACTCCAACTGATGTTGATTTGTTAAATGCACCAAGGGTTTCCAGAGGTATAATTGCGGATAATATTTTAGCAGATTTAGACAAAGCAATTCAATATTTGCCTTCAAAAAGTGGTTCAGGAAGCAATCGTGTATATAAGGAAGTAGCCATGGCTTTACAAGCTAGAATCGCTTTATATGAAGGTACCTGGGAAAAATACCATGCCGGAACTCCTTTTGGAGTGGAAGGTTCTAATGGGGATAAATATTTAGCTAAAGCTGCGGCCACATCAAAAGCGATTATTGATTCAGGTATATTTGCTTTAGATAACACTGCTTCAGGTCAAGTGAAAGGATATTGGTCACTTTTTAACCAGTCCGATTACAGTACGAGTAAAGAAATCATGTTTTGGAGAAGATATGATGTAGCGGCTAACTTTACAAATCGTTGGGCACAATACGGGGCTTTAGGTACAGGTAAGGGATTGACTAAAAGTTTGGTTGATGATTATTTATGTAAGGACGGTTTGCCTATCAGTGCAAGCCCACTTTATAAAGGAGATGAGACTTTGATAGACATTGTTACCAATAGAGATCCGAGATTAAATCAAACGGTATGTGTAAATGACGGTCAACATCCTATCACCATCAATAGACCCAATGGATTGCCTGACCAGCAGTTTTTACACCCAGCAGTAGAGGGGGCAACGGAAGATAAATGTTCCACTGGTTTTCAAAGATATAAAGGCAGTGATCCTAGCTATGCTAAGCAATTCAACGGTATGGGAGATATGGGACTTATCTTTTTCAGATATGCTGAGGTTCTGTTAACTTATGCTGAAGCAAAAGCAGAGCTTGGTACTTTAACTCAAGCGGATTTAGAAGTATCAATTAATAAATTACGTGAAAGAGTTCAAATGCCAAAATTAGTTTTAGGTATGATAGCCAATGACCCAAAATGGTCGTTTCCTACATTGTCCCCAGTACTTAACGAAATAAGAAGAGAGCGACGTATTGAATTAGCTGTAGAAGGGTTTCGTCATGACGACATCTGGAGATGGGCAGCTGCCGACGAATTGATCAGTGGAAAAAAACCGTTGGGAGCTAAGAAAGCACAATGGGAGTCAGTTCCTGGGATTTCAATTTACAATGCCAATAGTGACGGATATGTTGAACCTTATCAAAATGTTTCGTCTATGTCGGCCGGATATAAATTTAAAACGGATAGAGATTATTTGCTACCGATTCCGTTAAATCAAATGACATTGGCAGGATATAAACAAAATCCTGGTTGGTAATTTGAAACAATAGGTATTCTAAATTAGGCACTTTATAATTTAAGGTTACAAAGGAAACTATGTGAAATTTTGGATATTTATATTAAATAAGCAAGGTATAAAACGGTATGGTTTATATGATATTCTGTCTTTTCAGGATAAATATTATAAACCATACTGTTTTGTTTTTTAAATTATCCGCCACATTATTTTAATGCTTGTCGAATTCAATAGATTTCGGACTATTTTTATATTTTCGATCAATCTTAATAAAAACTCTTCTTACAAAGTGAGGAGTACAAAACTTAAACCAATGATGAATAAATTTTTACCAATTGTATGTTTGGGACTGCTTTTATTTTCTTCTTGTAAAACGGTGCATACCCCTAAGAGCGAGCAGTACATCTATTTGCAAAAAGAAGGAAGAGAAAACACGAAATGGAAACTGGTATGGGAAGATGACTTTAATGGGGCTGTTATGGACAGTACTAAATGGAGTAAAATTCCATCAGGTACAAGCGATTGGAATAGGCATATGAGTAGTAATGCTGATTGCTATGATCAGTCAGGTGGGAAATTATACTTAAAGGGTATTAAAAATCCGGATATTTCAAAGGACCCAAGGCCTTATCTTACCGGTGGGGTTTATACCAAAGGCAAATTTGCTTTTCAGTATGGTAAAATAGAAATATATGCTAAGCTAGAGTGTGCAGAGGGTGCATGGCCTGCGATGTGGATGCTAGCTGAAAAAGATAAGTATGGCAAGTATCCGAAAAATGGAGAGATTGATATTATGGAGCACCTCAATATGGATGATATTATTTATCAAACAACCCATTCGTACTATACTCTTGATTTAAAAGAAAAAACGAACCCTCCCCATGGTGGAACAGCAAAACTGAATATAGGGGAGTTCAATACATTTGGATTGGAATGGTATCCAGATAAATTGGTATTTACTTTGAATGGAGTAGAGACATTCCGATATCCACGAAAACTAGATGTAGACAGTAGCCAGTGGCCGTATGATCAACCTTTTTATGTGATGATTGATCAGCAATTGGGAGGTAGTTGGGTTGGAAAAATAAATCCAGATCAATTACCTGTGCAAATGATCATTGATTGGGTAAAAGTATATCAATAGACTTTACGCGAAGTTTGGTAGTGAAAAAAGGCATGAAAATCATTGATTTTCATGCCTTTTTTTGTAGAAAGGAAGAATCCCGTAATCGATGAAGTAATAAATTTTTTAGCAGTCTCCCAATATTTAGGGGACTATTTTAATAGCTCAAAAAGACCCAACTTGCCCTTTCATCTCCATTATCATTAGATATGAGGTAAAAATAAGTACCCGTTGGGAGCTTAGTTCCTTCTTTCCATTGGCCTTTCCATTGGTCTTCATATTTACCAGCAAAATTAAATACTTCTGAACCCCATCTATTAAAAATAAGAACCTTGCTTACATTGAAAGAAGTTAGGTCGAAAGAATCATTTATACCATCTCCATTGGGTGTAATGATATTAGGTAGACCACATAAATTATTCTTTATAACAAAGGTTTCTTCAGTATCGCAGCTGCCATTGCCGACTATAACCTTGAACTGTAGTGGTAGCATTGGTTTATCAAGTGATTTTTCAATATAGGATGTAAAATTAAAAGTTGAATTATTATCACCTACTTGATTTCCATTTTGATCAATCCATGTATAGGTCAAATCTTGGGAAGAATTAGTAGGATCTGCTTGGACTTTTATTAAATACTCATTGTCAATACAATCTTGTGTGATGGAATATGCAAAGGAATTGATCGTAACGGCCAAAGTTGTAGTCGTCGCACATTGTCCGGCATTCGGACTAAAAGTATAAGTAGCATTAGCGGTGGTGCTGATAATGGCTGGATTCCAAGTTCCTGTAATTCCGTTTGGTGATGTAGTGGCTAAAGTAGGCGCCACGGCGTTGTTGCATAAAGTTAGAGTCGTGCTAAAATTAGGTTTGATTGCCGGTGTTATGGTGACTGCTAGTGTAGCAGTTGTACCACATTGTCCGAGATTGGGCGTAAAAGTATAACTGCCGCTAGCGGTAATGCTAATACTAGCAGGACTCCAGGTTCCTGTAATTCCATTTGGTGATGTTGTGGCTAAAGCAGGTGCTGTGTCGGTGCTGCATAAAGTTAGGGTCGTTGCAAAATCAGGTGTAATGGCACGAGTGATGGTAACCACTAGTGTAGCAGTAGTGGCACACTGACCAGCATTTGCTGTAAAGGTATAAGTAGCGTCAGCTGTATTACTAATAGTAGCTGGATTCCAGGTTCCTGTAATTCCGTTTGGCGATGTTGTGGCTAAAGCAGGTGCTGTAGCACCGTTGCATAAAGTTAAGGACGTTGTGAAATCAGGTGTTGTCTCAGGAGTTATGGTAACTGCTAGTGTAGCGGTGGTAGCACATTGTCCGGGATCTGGAGTAAAAATATAAGTCCCGTTAGCTGTGGTACTAATAGAAGCTGGGTTCCAAGATCCTGTAATTCCGTTTGGCGATGTTGTACCTAAAGCAGGGGTTGTATCGCTTGAGCATAAAGTTAGGATGGTTGCAAAATCAGGCGTTGTTGCAGGAGTTATAGTAACTGCTAGTGTAGCTGTGGTAGCACATTGTCCGACATCTGGAGTGAAAGTATAACTGCCACTCGCTGTGGTACTAATAGTTGCTGGGTTCCAAGTTCCTGTAATTCCGTTTGGCGATGTTGTGCCTAAAGCAGGGGCTGTAGCACTTGAGCATAAAGTTAGGATGGTTGCAAAATCAGGTGTTGTTGCAGGAGTTATGGTAACTGCTAGTGTAGCGGTGGTAGCACATTGTCCGGCATTCGGAGTAAAGGTATAAGTGTCACTTGTAGAAGTGCTAATAGTAGCGGGACTCCAGGTACCTGTTATTCCATTAGGAGAAGTCGGTTCTAAAGTCGGTGCTGCATCAGTGCTGCATAAAGTTAAGTTCGTTGCAAAATCAGGAATTGTTTCGGGAGTGATGGTAACCGCTAGAGTAGCTGTGGTAGCACATTGTCCGACATTTGGAGTAAAAGTATAATTGCCACTTACTGTGGTATTAATAGTAGCAGGATTCCAAGTTCCCGTAATTCCGTTTGGTGATGTTGTGGCTAAAGTAGGGGCTGTATCCGTAATGCATAAAGTTAGGCTTGTTGCGAAATCGGGTATTGTTTCGGGAGTGATGGTGACCGCTAGAGTAGCAGTAGTGGCACATTGTCCCGCATTTGGAGTGAAAGTATAACTGCCATTTGATGTGGTGCTAATAGTGGCTGGATTCCAAGTTCCTGTGATTCCGTTTGGCGATGCTGCAGCTAATGCTGGGGCTGTATCCGTAATGCATAAAGTTAAGGATGTTGCAAAATCCGGCACTAATGCAGGAGTTATGGTAACCGCTAGAGTTGCAGTAGTGGCACATTGACCAGTATTTGGAGTAAAAGTATAACTACCGCTTGTAGTGGTACTAATAGTGGCGGGGTTCCAAGTTCCAATGATTCCATTGGGAGAAGTTGGCTGTAAAGCAGGAGCTGTATCGGTGCTGCATAACGTTAAGGCTGTATCAAAATCGGGTACTATTGCAGGAGTAATGGTAACTGCTAATGTAGCAGTAGTGGCGCACTCACCGGCATTTGGCGTAAAAGTATAGTTCCCACTAGTAGTGTTGTCAATAGTGGCGGGGCTCCAAGTTCCTGTGATTCCGTTTGGAGAGGTTGTGGCTAAAGTAGGCGGTGTGTCAGCGCTACATAAAGTTAGGGAGGTTGCAAAATCAGGGGTTATTACAGGAGTAATGGTGACTACTAATGTAGCAGAAGTGGCACACTGCCCTGCATTTGGAGTAAAAGTATAGTTGCCACTTGTTGTATTGTCAATAGCGGCGGGGCTCCAGCTTCCCGTGATTCCGTTTGGTGAGGTAGTGGCTAAAGTAGGCGCCGTAGCAGCTATGCATAGCGTTAGGGCCGTATCAAAATCAGGTGTTATGGGAGGCGTTATGGTGACCGCTAATGTAACCTTGGCGGCGCAAGGTCCTGGATTTGGAGTAAAAGTGTAAGTGCCGCTTGCAGTTGTACTGATCGTCGTGGGATTCCAGGTTCCTGTAATTCCGTTTGGTGATGTTGTATCTAAGGCAGGGGCCGTATCGGTACTGCATAAAGTTAAAGATGTTGGAAAATCTGGTACCATGGCAGGAGTAATGGTAACGGCAAGTGTAACTATTGTGCCACACTGACCGGCATTGGGAGTAAAAGTATAGTTACCGTTAGCTGAGGTGCTAATAGTGGCTGGGTTCCAAGTTCCTGTGATTCCATTAGGAGAAGTAAGCGCTAAAACAGGCGCTGTATCAGCACTACATAAAGTTAGGCTGGTAGGAAAATCAGTTGTTACATTTGCAGTTACGGTTAAATTGATAATATCAGTGATTTGTAATCCACAATTATTTGTAGCTGTTAAGGTAATGGGAATAGTTTGTCCTGCTGATCCTGCCGGAATAGTATAATTAGTAATGAGTGTAGTGGGGGATGAAAAACTTCCAATAGAGGCCGACCAGCTAACGGACTGTTGTCCTACGGCAGTACCGTTTAAAGTAATGGTTGATCCATCACAAGCCGTTAGAGTCGCGGGTCCAGCGTCAACGGTAAAAGGAGGTGTTGGTGCCTTGCATGCAGCATTAGTGTAAGTAGCGACTCCTTGTGGAGTAAAGTCTACAGTAGCCCCATCTTCATCCCCAGGGAGTCCATTTTGTTTTATTAGGAGAGATTTGTCATACACTACTGAATCCGAACAGCCAGTTCCAAAATTCATGGATAAGGTTCGATCATTTGGAGTACCAGTTGAATAATTGGCAAAATGACCTGTTGTTACTGTACTATTATTTTGAAAGATGATATAGATATCCTCCGATAAAGGACCAAATGGGTTTGCCACCGTAGTCATGAGATAACTTGTAACTAGAATAACGGTAGCATTGGCAGGTAATACACCACCAGTAGGCTCTAGTACTTTTCCACAACCGCCGGCATTTGTAACAAGAGTATTTAAATTATTGGTGATTACAGCGGTGAGGGTATTCTGAACCACTCCTTTCCAACTGATATTTGTATTGGGCCATGTTACGTCTAAATCGGTTGTGTTTAGAGGAGTGTCTCCCACTTTGAAGCGAACCATTTCATCGTATCCTTCAGCTGCACCACAGGCATCCACTAAAATACTTTGGATTTCAAAACATTGAGATTGAGAAAATGCCGTTGTTGTGCATAAAATTAACAGGGTCAGGTACACACGACGTAAAAGTAAAATTTTAAGATTCATACTATTAGGATTTAGTTATGATGAAATACTTTACAAATGGGGCACCTAAAATTACTGTTTTCTTTTTAATAAAATAGTAATTTGATATGTTATTTTACTTACAATTAGATGTTTATGGATAAGGTGACTAAAATTAGCGTGAAGAATTCGGTTATAGTTAAAAATGTTTTTTTGCATTTAAGATGTAAAACTGAGCTATTATTGACCAGAAATCTATTTTTTTGATATTTAAAAAGATGTGTTTTGGTTACTAGTAGACGGAAGATATTCTGAACAGTTGTAGTTTATAGAGCTAATTTTTGAAATTCAGTTTTTATGAACAAAAAAAAGAAGGATGGCAAATGCATACAAAAATGGAGTGATAATTGAATGTTTTTTTGAGTGAAATGCATAAGATAACACTTTACATCTTTAAAAGGTAGACTAATATTTCGTGTAACGAAGCTAACGGCAAAAGCCCCATCAAAAATAGTTTGATGGGGCTTTCTAATGGTAATAGTCTACCAGCTATTTATAGAAATTCAGGAAATACAACTCTCGAATCTAACTTACCATTTGGAGGACTTTGTTTCTTATTTATTTTACTCTAAAAGTTACTTTGCGAACTAATTTTCTTGCAGCCTCTGAATCTTTATCAACAGTTGTATCTTCACCAGCTGCAACAACATTTAATCTAGATGGATTAATATTTGCTTTTACCAATACATTTTTAACGCTATTGGCTCTGTTGGTAGATAATTTATTGTTCTGTGCAGAGTTCCCTATTTCATCCGCATGTCCAATGATGTCAACTGATGCATCAGGATTGTTTCTTAAATAATTTAGGATAAAATCGATACCTTCTGTTGAGACATTTGTTGGTGTAGATTTACTGAAGTCAAAGTAGGTACATACATAACCTCCGTTGATTAAGTTTTTGATCAATTCATTGTTGCTTAAAACAGGAGATTTATCCGTTTTACTTCCGTAAGTTTTTAATAAATAACTTTCTAATTCGTCAGGAACGTTGTTGTTATTTGTATCAATTGATTTTCCTTTGGTATTGACCATAACACCAGAAATTGTGTTTGGCTCTTGATCTAAATAATCAGCTACACCATCTTTATCCGTGTCTAACATAGAAGTTTCAATATCTTCTATTCTTTTTTTCAATTCATCAACTTCTCCTCCATTGGCAACAACCCAGTCAGCATGCTTTTCATTTTTACCTAGGTAAACTGTCAAACCAACTGTTCCATTAAACAGAATTCCTGAAAAACCTCTAGCCGTAGCAGCGCTTGCTGCATCAAAAGTTAGGTCTTGTTTTGTATTTAGAATCGTCGTGAAATCACCCGTTAAAACAATTCTATTGGATAATTTAATTTGTCCAGTTATACCAGCCATAAAGTTACCCATTCTGTCTTTTAAAGCAGAATTTTCATCTTCTAATTGTGCCAATCCAAAACCAGCATGACCTAATAATCCAATGGTGTTGGTCCAGGTTTCAAAGTTCATGATTCTTCCTAAGTTGGCTACAGCTTGAATGTCAGCTCTGTAATATTTAGTATCAAAATCAATAGAATTGTTTTTTCCTTGGAAGCTGTTGTATCCGAAGTCAGCTTTCAAACCAAACTTATTGTTAAACATGTATCGAACTCCTAAATCAACAACATAAGGGCTTGGAGTTGAAGTGAAATAACCAGTAGACATTGGTCGTTGTGGCTTATTGACACCACCGGCTAATTCAATAGACCATTTATTAAAATCAGTTGTTGTACTTTTTTCAGTTTTGTTTTGAGCACTTAAAGTTGTTATTGCGCTAGCAAAAACCAACGTAAGTATTAAATTTTTCATTTTATTCGTGTTTTAAAATTTTCCGCAAAAGTAGAAGGCAATTTTAGATCAAAAAAATGGGCAGTAAAATCTTTAGCGATTTTAAGACTCAGAATTATGCGATACAAAATAATTAGTAGCTTGTAAGTTGTTGATTGTTAGTTGTTTTTTTTGTCGTATGGCACTGATTAATATTTTTTAAGAATAAGCCAGAAGGAGCTAATGATGACTATTTTTTAATATTGTTGGGTTCAGTTGAAAAAGAAGAACTAACAGAAAAAGGCTTTTTGATCTTGTAAATCTCTTATTAGCACTTCAGTCTTGCTAGGTTGGGTATTTACTGCTGTAGCGGTTGGCATTTTTTGCGTAGTACAAGTTCTACATGATGTTTTTCAATGTTCTACAGTGATTTTTACTTAAAGGATCTAAGTTTGCACATTAGAATAAAAAATATGAGCAAAAACATATTCAATTATGAATTTTAATATGTAAATTGTTTCCGACATATTTATTCAATTAAAAGGACTCCCCAAATTTCTTTTAAATATTTAGTTGTCGTTATAGTTTGTATTGAATCTGCTGGGATTTTTCTAGGCAGCGGTACCAAAAACTAGTTTTTTTATATGAAGAAAAAGACGTGTCAACATTAGCGTTTTGTTTACAGTGTGAACTTAATTTCTAAAGATAATATTTATCCAAAATGTAGTACATCAATCGTGATGGCACTTCTAAAGTACCTACTTAAAAAGTTAATAAGTTGTCGATCTAATCGGAGCTTATTTTGGTATCATTTAAAATAATACGGATTTTGATAAAAGAACATTCAAAGAGTACTAATACAGTTGGTTTATTGAAACTGAAATTTAGACAAAGAAAAATAATTCACTATAGCTTGTTAGCCTGTGTTATTTTTTTGCAATTAATTGCGGTTATCATTTGGTATACTGATTCCACAAAGGATGAGCAAGCGACAAAGGCTTTGGACTCCATGCAGTCCTTGAATAAAATTTCGCATTTTACAAGTAAGATTAATGATTCATTTATTGATTCTCAAAAGAGCTTTAATAATTATACAACGAATAAGGATAAGGCTTCTCTAGAGCAGTATACTTTATCTCTGCAAGAGATAAGGACGTTAATAGATAGCCTAAGCTTTATTACAAAAGATAATAGAGACTTTATGAAGGTGTTAATGCAAAGGAATATTTCTGAGGCAAATATTATGCATTTAAAAGCGGATATTGATTCAATTATTGAAACGCAAATCAATCCCATTAAAAGTAATCCTGCTAAAGAGTTTAAACTCAATAAATTTGAATACAAGAAAATTCTAGATAGTGTTAAAACGGATTCTTACATCAAGGTAGATAGTGTATCGCGAAAGGGCTTGTTTTCTAGATTAGGTGATGCCTTTGCCGGAAGAATGGATGTGCAGAAGGAACAGTTAAATATTACTGTTACCATGAAGTATAATGATAAAGTGATTTCGGGAAGTATAGAGGATCAGATTGCCAATCTATTTTCGACTACCAATAAATACTATGAAAATGAATTTAAGAACTTAAAAAAGTCGTTTACCAGTTTAAGTGATCAGGATGCAAAGTTAACAGAACTTAATAATAGGTTATTGGAATTAGAAGGTGTAGTGATGCCGGGTTACAATAAATCGTTGAATGTGCTTCAAGAAGGTATTCAGAAAAAGTTGCAGGATCAATATCAATCCAATAAGTTAGTTAGAAATTATTCTATAGTAATTTTGATTGTCTTGATGTTGATTATTTCATTGGTTCTTCTGAGTTTTACCAAAATAGCTTTTGAGTATGAAAAGAAATTAACTGCTGCCCAGGATCAAATTAGACAAAGCTTGAATTTTAAAAATAGAATTATGGGAATGATCAGTCATGAGATTAGATCGCCTTTAAGTATCATTTCTATTTACAGTAAAATGATAAGTTCTTCGATAAAAGATAATGAAATAAAGGAAACGTTTAACTCTATTGAATTTACAACAAACTCATTGCTTCTTTTAGCAAATCAAATATTAGAATATTCCAAGGATGAGAATTATAAACCCGCATTAAAAAACAGTGCATTTAACTTAAAGAGTGAAATAGATCAAATTATTTCGTCGATGAGTTCGTTGGTAGAGAGCAAAGGAAATAAGATGGAGGTTAAGTCCAATATGCTTGAGGAATATCAGGTTTTTTCAGATCCCATCAAAATTCATCAGCTTTTTTACAACCTCATTGGTAATGCTAGTAAGTTTACTAAAAATGGGCTGATCTTAATTACGTTAAATGTGGAAAAGAGCTTAGATCGGAAATTAAATTTAAAAGTTGAAATTAAAGATAATGGAGTGGGTATTTCACAGAATGATTTGAATAATATATTTGAACTGTATTATCAAGGTGCAGTTTCGGGTAAAGTGAATGATTTAGGAGTAGGTTTAGGACTGAATCTCTGTAAAGAAATTGTTGAGTTGTTTGGTGGAGAAATTGATGTCCAAAGCCAAGAAAGAAAAGGAACAAAGGTGGTATTTAATTTAGTATTAAGTTTAGTTTAATAGGAAAATGAGAATCTGTAGATGTTGTATTTGCAATTCAAAAAAGGAAGTAAGTTAGATGGAGTTTTACAAAAATAAATTTACACAGATGGAAAAGAAATCGTCCTCAGGTAACTATAGTTTTCTAATTGCAGATGATCATAGTGTGGTAAGACAAGGTGTCTCTCTAATTGTAAAAGAGTTATTTTTAAATGCTAAGATTTATAAAGCAGGAAATTTTAAAGACACTTTTAATATCTTAAAAGAAGTAGAAGTAGACTTGTTAATTTTGGATGTGAATTTTCCTGATGGAAATAGCTTGAATATTATATCCGAAATAAAAGCCATTAGACCCAATATTAAAATATTGATTTTTTCGGCTTATGATGAAAATATTTATGCGATGCGGTATTTGAATGCCGGAGCTGCTGGGTATTTAAATAAGGAAACTTCTGAAGATGAAATGAAATATGCAATCAATACGATGATTTCTACAGGAAAGTATATTAGCCAGAATATAAAGGACAAAATTTTGGATTCCTATATGTCAAAAAAGCCAACCAATCCCTTAGATTTATTGTCTAATAGGGAGATAGAAGTAGCACAATTATTGATAAAAGGCTACGGGAATTTGGAGATATTGGAATTATTGAAGATAAAGAAAACTACAGTTAGTACCTATAAAAATAGAATTTTTGAAAAATTAGAAATAGACAATTTAGCGGATTTAATTAAGTTTTTTCAGCTGTACTTTGATGAGTAACAGTGCTGTATTTAGGAGTGTTACTTGAAACTCCATTAGACACTTTTATTGGAATAATAACAAAACAGAAACCAGGGATTTATCACCTGGTTTTTTGCTTTTAATTCAATAGTAAGTTGCTACATTTTTTTGTAGAAACAATTCTACAAAGGCCCGTCACTTATACTATAAACTATTGATTTTATTGGGGGTATTTTTGTATTGTCTGAAATCATTAGCATAAAAGATTGCCCGAAACAATCTGCTTTTTCAGCGCGATTGAAACATTTTTTTTTATTTTTTGATTTTGTTGTTGTTGTAGCAGACGGCTTTAATTTGTGTTTTTGGATTGATGCAAAGTGGGTCAAAGTTTTTTGAAAACAAGCCGTCTGACCAACAAAATGCTAATACTGTACTTTAGAAATATCGAGTTGACCTAAGTTGAATAAGAAGTGATAAAGGAGAGAGAATGTTTGGGAGATTTAGCGAGAGAATGTTTGGAAGATTGACCTTAAGCTATATTATTTTTTACAAAAAAAACGCAATGAAATTTCTCCTTTTATCCAATTGATGAGGATGCCTTCTAGTCAGTGTGAAGCGTTGGATGACTTTAATTTTTGAGCCTCAGTGAGTGTAGAGAATAGAATTTGATTCAAAATGTAATGGAGAGAGGATGAAAAAAAGAGCACTGCTGTATGGCAATCAGAAAAGCTTTTCAAAATTTCTGAAATATAAATTTCAGGACGTTTTGATTTTTGATGTTTGTAGGGATTTTAAAAACATCAATACACAATTAAACGACTACTCTGTAATCGTGTATGTTATTTATATCGAAGAAGACTTAGTTGATTTTTTTAAATTGTACGGAAAGCAAACCCCTCTTATCGTTTGTGTTTTTAATAAAAGAGTTTTAGATGTTTTAATTGATTTAGATGATCTGTTTTTATTGGATACTTCAATGATTCGATCAGAAATGTTTAACCAGTTGGGCTTTTATATAAAAGAAAGTATACTCAATATACCGTTAGGGCAAGCAGTAGTATATAAACCTTTAAATAATAAGTGTTAATGGGATCAAATAGGGAGCTTGGAATTAATGTATGTTATTAAATTATAAATATGGAAGTGGATTTTTATAGAAACCAAAAGAATAAAACGGTTAATGACTTAAAGTCTAAGTTATTCAATGAAATTCAAGATGCACTTTTTGTTTTAACCATTTCAGAAGATAATGATTATGATATGCCATTTATAAATGCCTCTGCATATCAATTATTTGAAATTTTAGTAGATGATGTTTTTTCCAATACCATACTTTCTGTGTACGATCGAATACACCAGGAAGATAAAAAATCAGTGAAACGGTCTTTGATAGATTCCATAAAAAAAGGGAAGAAATGGAATGCTGTTTTCCGAGTGCAATTGCCTTTAAAAGGACTGCGTTGGTTTAAGATGTCGTCAAAAAGAGAATCCAATAGTGATCAAAGTGTTGCCTTTTACGGAAGGATTGAAGATATAACTGATGTAAAGACACAGGAGTTGAAACTTAAAGTAGCGGAAGAGTCCTTTAAATTTGCTTTAGAAACTTCTGATTCTGGCGCCTGGGATTGGGACTTGAAAGCCAATACTGTTTTTTATTCTCCACAATCTTTAAAAATATTAGAACTAGAATCTCTTGAGGGGCTTGATAGTCCAGAAAGTTGGAATGAAATTGTGCATCCTGATGATTTGGGGGCCTATTACACGGCTATTTGTGATCATTACGATAATAAAAGGGCATATTTCGAAAATTTTCATCGTGTATTAACTACCGATAAGAAATACAAATGGATCCTTAATAGGGGTAAAGTTATTGAACGTGATGCTAGTGGTAAGCCATTAAAGGTTATTGGAACCCATACAGATGTTTCGGCTCAAAAAGGAAAAGAGTTGGAGTTAATGAAAAAGATGGAGGCATACAATGAAAAAAATAATAGGTTATTGAATTTTTCTCATATCGCCTCTCATAATTTGAATTCACATGCTGGGAACTTCAAATTACTGCTAGATATGATTGACTTAGAGGAAAATTTTGCTCAAAAGCGTGAGACGATGAAGTACTTGCGTACTGTTTCTAACGATTTGAACCGAACAATTGAAGATTTATCTCAAATAGTTAATATTCATAATAACACTGATATTGTAGTTGAACCGTTGAATTTAAGTACCTATCTAAGTAGAGTGCTCAATATTGTTAGTGCCTATAGTCATCGTAACAATGCCACCATTGTAAACAATATTCCCGCTGATGCTACAATCAATTTTAACCCTGCCTATCTTGAAAGTGTTTTGCAAAATTTATGTACAAATGCAATCAAGTATGCCAAACCTAATGAATTCTTAATCATTGAATTCAATTTTTTTCTCGAAAGCGGGAAAAAAGTATTGACTATAAAGGATAATGGTTTGGGAATAGATCTCGAAAAATACGGGCATCTTTTATTTGGAATGTATAAGACATTTCATAAACATGAGAAAGCCAATGGTATTGGCCTATATATTACAAAAAACCAGATCGAGTCTATGAATGGATCAGTTACAGTTGAGAGTCAGGTAGGTAAAGGGACTACTTTTAAAATAATTTTTAATGATTGAGTCTTTGTTAGTAGTTACTACCGAAATCAATAATCAATTTAGAAGCAAATAATTTTGAAATGGAAAAATTTATAATTTATAAAAAGTCAAATGGAGAATTTCAGTTTGATTTTATAGATAAAAAAGGTAAAGTGATCCTTAGTAGTGGTGGATACACAAGAAAATTGATGTGTATAAAAGGAATTGAGTCTGTAAGGCGTAATTCACAAGACAACATAAAATTTTTTAGGAAGACAGCTTTAAACAATGAAACCTTTTTTAATTTGAAGGCTTTCAATGGAAAGATTATTGGAGTAAGCAAAAAGTTTAAGGATAGATTTTCGCGTGATAAAGGTATCGAATACTTGAAGAAAAAAGCGCCAAATGCCATAATTGAAGATCGTTCAAAGCAATTGATTAAAATAATTCCCTGTCTTTCATCTTTAGATATGACAGCTTAATAATAGGAAGCAGTAAGACTGGTTTCCTTGTTTTTTGTACTATTGATATACCCTTGTATATTTTTTTCTCCGCTATGTCGGAGATTCACTTCGCAATTTAACGGTTGTTTATAACTCCGGCCTTTTTTAAAATTAGGCTGTCAAGATGTACTGTGCTTATTTCCCAAAGTAAGTTCATGCGCCTTAGTATTGGCTATCATTAAATCAATTGAGAGCAGTATCGCTATTTTTTCAATCAAAATATTTTGTAGAAAAAGTTCTACACGTTGTGGTTTTGAATTCTACATATTTTTGATTTTCACCCATTTACATTTGCCAAATGATTAATTGATAGGATTTTAAAATCTTTTCTATAGACCCCAAATCTAAAAAAAAATTAATCGTGTTTTTAAAAAATGAGGATTGATCATTTTCTGAGTTTTTCTATTTGATCGATTTCTTGTTGAAATTAATTGTTTTTTAAAATATTTTTTATGAAAAATTATTACTTATTACTCTTCTTAACAGGGTTTGGATTTTGGGGTCATGCACAAGTAGGTATTGGAACGCAATTACCTAATGCATCAAGTCAGCTTGATGTCGTTGCATTAAATAAAGGTATACTCATACCTAGAGTTGCGTTAACTAGTACTGTAGATAAAGTTACTATTAGTGCTGGAAATGTAAATAGCCTTTTGGTTTTTAATACGCAAACGATTAATGACATCCAGCCTGGTTATTATTACTGGTACATTGATAAATGGTACAGACTAGGTACTGCAGGTACTGAAACCATTACAACATTAGTTGACAATAAGAATGGGACAGTTACTTATACAAATGAAACTGGGACAGCAGTAACTATTAATTTAGGTTCAGGTTTGCAAGGGATACCAGGAACTAATGGAATTGACGGTAAGTCAATTACCGGAGATACTGGAGTACCAGGAGCTACTACTCCAGGG
Source organism: Flavobacterium sp. OHVDL-2026-0007 (assembly GCF_059882335.1). NCBI lineage: Bacteria > Pseudomonadati > Bacteroidota > Flavobacteriia > Flavobacteriales > Flavobacteriaceae > Flavobacterium > Flavobacterium sp. OHVDL-2026-0007. The sequence continues at coordinate 1,923,325 of NZ_CM187612.1, read as the reverse complement.
AAAGATGGGGATACTTACGTTGATAATAGTACTGGAAATGTATATGTTAAACAAGGAGATACTTGGGTAAATACAGGAAACATCAAAGGCCCAAAAGGTGAAGATGGTAAAGATGGACTTGATGGTCAATCAATTACTGGAGGAACTGGAGCACCAGGAGTTACAACTCCAGGGAAAGATGGAGATACTTATGTAGATAATAGCACTGGAGATGTTTATGTTAAACAAGGAGATACTTGGGTAACTACAGGAAATATCAAAGGCCCAAAAGGTGATGACGGTATTGATGGAAAATCTATTACTGGAGGAACTGGAGCGCCAGGAGCAACAACTCCAGGGAAAGACGGAGATACTTATGTAGATAATAGCACTGGAGATGTTTATGTTAAACAAGGAGATACTTGGGTAATTACAGGAAACATCAAAGGCCCTAAAGGTGATGACGGTATTGATGGAAAATCTATTACTGGAGGAACTGGAGCACCAGGAGCAACAACTCCAGGGAAAGACGGAGATAGTTATGTAGATAATAGCACTGGAGATGTTTATGTTAAACAAGGAGATACTTGGGTAATTACAGGAAATATCAAAGGTCCGAAAGGTGAAGATGGTAAAGATGGTAAAGATGGACTTGATGGTCAATCAATTACTGGAGGCAGCGGAGCACCAGGAGCTACTACTCCAGGTAAAGATGGGGATACTTACGTTGATAATAGTACTGGAAATGTATATGTTAAACAAGGAGATACTTGGGTTAATACAGGAAATATCAAAGGTCCGAAAGGTGAAGATGGTGAAGATGGTAAAGATGGACTTGATGGTCAATCAATTACTGGAGGCACCGGAGCACCAGGAGCTACTACTCCAGGGAAAGATGGTGATACTTATATTGATAATAGTACTGGAGATGTGTATGTTAAACAAGGAGATACTTGGGTAAGCACAGGCAATATCAAAGGCCCAAAAGGTGAAGATGGTGTTGACGGTACAAATGGAGTTGACGGAAGGTCAGTTACTGTAGTTGATAATGGAGATGGTAGTTCAACCATTACTGATGGTTCAGGAAATTCAGTTACTATTAAAAATGGTACTAACGGTGTTGATGGAACAAACGGAACAAATGGTACTGACGGTAAATCAGTTACTGTAGTAGATAACGGAGATGGTAGTTCAACTATTACTGATGGTTCTGGAAATTCAGTTACTATTAAAAATGGTACTAACGGTGTTGACGGAACAAACGGAACAAATGGTACTGATGGTAAATCAGTTACTGTAGTAGATAACGGAGATGGTAGTTCAACCATTACCGATGGTTCTGGAAACACAGTTACTGTTAAAAACGGTACGAACGGAGTTGATGGTAAATCAGTTACTGTAGTAGATAACGGAGATGGTAGTTCAACCATTACCGATGGTTCTGGAAACACAGTTACTGTTAAAAACGGTACGAACGGAGTTGATGGTAAATCAGTTACTGTAGTAGATAATGGAGATGGAAGCTCAACCATTACTGATGGTTCTGGAAATTCAGTTACTATTAAAAATGGTACTAACGGTGTTGACGGAACAAACGGAACAAATGGTACTGACGGTAAATCAGTTACTGTAGTAGATAACGGAGATGGTAGTTCAACCATTACTGATGGTGCTGGAAACACAGTTACTATTAAAAATGGTACTAACGGTGTTGACGGAACAAACGGAACAAATGGTACTGATGGTAAGTCAGTTACTGTAGTCGATAACGGAGATGGTAGTTCAACTATTACCGATGGTGCTGGAAACACAGTTACTGTTAAAAATGGCACTAACGGTGTTGATGGTAAATCAGTTACTGTAGTAGATAATGGAGATGGTAGTTCAACCATTACTGATGGTGCTGGAAATTCAGTTACTGTTAAAAATGGTACTAACGGTGTTGACGGAACAAACGGAACAAATGGTACTGATGGTAAATCAGTTACTGTAGTTGATAATGGAGATGGAAGTTCAACCATTACCGATGGTGCTGGAAACACAGTTACTGTTAAAAATGGTACTAACGGTGTTGATGGTGAATCAGTTACTGTAGTAGATAACGGAGATGGTAGTTCAACTATTACTGATGGTTCTGGAAATTCAGTTACTATTAAAAATGGTACTAACGGTGTTGACGGAACAAACGGAACAAATGGTACTGACGGTAAATCAGTTACTGTAGTAGATAACGGAGATGGTAGTTCAACCATTACTGATGGTGCTGGAAACACAGTTACTGTTAAAAATGGTACTAACGGTGTTGACGGAACAAACGGAATAAATGGAGTTGATGGTAAATCAGTTACTGTAGTAGATAACGGAGATGGTAGTTCAACCATTACCGATGGTTCTGGAAACACAGTTACTGTTAAAAACGGTACGAACGGAGTTGATGGTAAATCAGTTACTGTAGTAGATAATGGAGATGGAAGCTCAACCATTACTGATGGTGCTGGAAACACAGTTACTGTTAAAAATGGCACTAACGGTGTTGATGGTAAATCAGTTACTGTAGTAGATAATGGAGATGGTAGTTCAACCATTACTGATGGTGCTGGAAATTCAGTTACTATTAAAAATGGTACTAACGGTGTTGACGGAACAAACGGAACAAATGGAGTTGATGGTAAATCAGTTACTGTAGTAGATAACGGAGATGGTAGTTCAACCATTACTGATGGTGCTGGAAACACAGTTACTATTAAAAATGGTACTAACGGTGTTGACGGAACAAATGGAACAAATGGTACTGATGGTAAATCAGTTACTGTAGTAGATAACGGAGATGGTAGTTCAACCATTACCGATGGTTCTGGAAACACAGTTACTGTTAAAAACGGTACGAACGGAGTTGATGGTAAATCAGTTACTGTAGTAGATAACGGAGATGGTAGTTCAACCATTACCGATGGTTCTGGAAACACAGTTACTGTTAAAAACGGTACGAACGGAGTTGATGGTAAATCAGTTACTGTAGTAGATAATGGAGATGGAAGCTCAACCATTACTGATGGTTCTGGAAATTCAGTTACTATTAAAAATGGTACTAACGGTGTTGACGGAACAAATGGAACAAACGGAGTTGATGGTAAATCAGTTACTGTAGTAGATAACGGAGATGGTAGTTCAACCATTACTGATGGTGCTGGAAACACAGTTACTATTAAAAATGGTACTAACGGTGTTGACGGAACAAACGGAACAAATGGTACTGATGGTAAGTCAGTTACTGTAGTCGATAACGGAGATGGTAGTTCAACTATTACCGATGGTGCTGGAAACACAGTTACTGTTAAAAATGGCACTAACGGTGTTGATGGTAAATCAGTTACTGTAGTAGATAATGGAGATGGTAGTTCAACCATTACTGATGGTGCTGGAAATTCAGTTACTGTTAAAAATGGTACTAACGGTGTTGACGGAACAAACGGAACAAATGGTACTGATGGTAAATCAGTTACTGTAGTTGATAATGGAGATGGAAGTTCAACCATTACCGATGGTGCTGGAAACACAGTTACTGTTAAAAATGGTACTAACGGTGTTGATGGTGAATCAGTTACTGTAGTAGATAACGGAGATGGTAGTTCAACTATTACTGATGGTTCTGGAAATTCAGTTACTATTAAAAATGGTACTAACGGTGTTGACGGAACAAACGGAACAAATGGTACTGACGGTAAATCAGTTACTGTAGTAGATAACGGAGATGGTAGTTCAACCATTACTGATGGTGCTGGAAACACAGTTACTGTTAAAAATGGTACTAACGGTGTTGACGGAACAAACGGAATAAATGGAGTTGATGGTAAATCAGTTACTGTAGTAGATAACGGAGATGGTAGTTCAACCATTACCGATGGTTCTGGAAACACAGTTACTGTTAAAAACGGTACGAACGGAGTTGATGGTAAATCAGTTACTGTAGTAGATAATGGAGATGGAAGCTCAACCATTACTGATGGTGCTGGAAACACAGTTACTGTTAAAAATGGCACTAACGGTGTTGATGGTAAATCAGTTACTGTAGTAGATAATGGAGATGGTAGTTCAACCATTACTGATGGTGCTGGAAATTCAGTTACTATTAAAAATGGTACTAACGGTGTTGACGGAACAAACGGAACAAATGGAGTTGATGGTAAATCAGTTACTGTAGTAGATAATGGAGATGGTAGTTCAACCATTACCGATGGTTCTGGAAACACAGTTACTGTTAAAAACGGTACGAACGGAGTTGATGGTAAATCAGTTACTGTAGTAGATAATGGAGATGGAAGCTCAACCATTACCGATGGTTCTGGAAATTCAGTTACTATTAAAAATGGTACTAACGGTGTTGACGGAACAAATGGAACAAACGGTGTTGACGGAACAAATGGAACAAACGGTGTTGATGGTAAATCAGTTACTGTAGTAGATAATGGAGATGGTAGTTCAACCATTACTGATGGTTCTGGAAATTCAATTACTATTAAAAATGGTACTAACGGTGTTGACGGAACAAATGGAACAAACGGTGTTGACGGAACAAACGGAACAAATGGAGTTGATGGTAAATCAGTTACTGTAGTAGATAACGGAGATGGTAGTTCAACCATTACAGATGGTTCAGGAAATTCAGTTACTATTAAAAATGGTACTAACGGTGTTGACGGAACAAACGGAACAAATGGAGTTGATGGTAAATCAGTTACTGTAGTAGATAATGGAGATGGAAGTTCAACCATTACAGATGGTTCTGGAAACACAGTTACTATTAAAAATGGTACTAATGGTGTTGACGGAACAAACGGAACAAATGGAGTTGATGGTAAATCAGTTACTGTAGTTGATAACGGAGATGGTAGTTCCACTATTACTGATGGTTCAGGAAATTCAGTTACTATTAAAAATGGTACTAATGGAGTTGATGGTTTAGCTGGAACAAATGGTATTGATGGATTAAAAGGAGATAAGGGAGATACTGGAGCAGTAGGCGCTCAAGGGCCTATTGGTCTAACTGGTCCAACTGGATTAAAAGGAGATACTGGAGCAGTAGGTGCTCAAGGTACTATTGGTTTAACAGGTCCAACTGGATTAAAAGGAGATAAGGGAGATACTGGAGCAGAAGGTGCTCAAGGTTCTATTGGTCTAACAGGTCCAACGGGATTAAAAGGAGATGCTGGAGCTGTAGGTGCTCAAGGACCTATTGGTTTAACTGGCCCAACTGGTTTAACTGGTCCAACAGGAGCAACTGGATTAAAAGGAGATATTGGAAATACAGGAGCAGTAGGAGCTCAAGGCCCTATTGGATTAACTGGTCCAACAGGTCCAATAGGAGCAACAGGATTAAAAGGAGATACTGGAAATACAGGAGCAGTAGGAGCTCAAGGCCCTATTGGATTAACTGGTCCAACAGGTCCAATAGGATCAACAGGATTAAAAGGAGATACTGGAAATACAGGAGCAGTAGGAGCTCAAGGTCCTATTGGTTTAACTGGCCCAACTGGTCCAACAGGTCCAATAGGAGCAACAGGATTAAAAGGAGATACTGGAAATACAGGAGCAGTAGGAGCTCAAGGTCCTATTGGTTTAACTGGCCCAACTGGTTTAACTGGTCCAACAGGAGCAACTGGATTAAAAGGAGATATTGGAAATACAGGAGCAGTGGGAGCTCAAGGTCCTATTGGTTTAACTGGTCCAACAGGTCCAATAGGAGCAACTGGATTAAAAGGAGATACTGGAAATACAGGAGCAGTAGGAGCTCAAGGTCCTATTGGTTTAACTGGCCCAACTGGTTTAACTGGTCCAACAGGAGCAACTGGATTAAAAGGAGATATTGGAAATACAGGAGCAGTAGGAGCTCAAGGTCCTATTGGTTTAACTGGCCCAACTGGTCCAACAGGTCCAATAGGAGCAACAGGATTAAAAGGAGATACTGGAAATACTGGAGCAGTAGGAGCTCAAGGTCCTATTGGTTTAACTGGCCCAACTGGTTTAACTGGTCCAACTGGTTTAACTGGTCCAACAGGAGCAACTGGATTAAAAGGAGATATTGGAAATACAGGAGCAGTAGGAGCTCAAGGTCCTATTGGTTTAACTGGCCCAACTGGTTTAACTGGTCCAACAGGAGCAACCGGATTAAAAGGAGATATTGGAAATACAGGAGCAGTAGGAGCTCAAGGTCCTATTGGTTTAACTGGCCCAACTGGTTTAACTGGCCCAACAGGAGCAACTGGATTAAAAGGAGATATTGGAAATACAGGAGCAGTAGGAGCTCAAGGCCCTATTGGATTAACTGGTCCAACAGGAGCAACCGGATTAAAAGGAGATACTGGAAATACAGGAGCAGTAGGAGCTCAAGGTCCTATTGGTTTAACTGGCCCAACTGGCCCAACTGGTTTAACAGGTCCAACAGGAGCAACTGGATTAAAAGGAGATACTGGAAATACAGGAGCAGTAGGAGCTCAAGGTCCTATAGGTTTAACAGGTCCAACAGGATTAAAAGGAGATAAGGGAGATGCTGGAGCAGTTGGTGCTCAAGGGCCTATTGGTCTAACAGGCCCAGCAGGTGCATCTACGCCTCAAACTATTTCTCATTATTTAACTTCTGCTGGTAATACACTTACAAGTGATGTTAACGGAATAAAACCTACAGCACCTATTATTAATACTAATGTCCTATCGGTTTCGGGTAACAACTTAGTGTCCACTATAAACGGTGTGCAGTCAACAGGAACGGTAAGTCTATCAGCTTTAGAACCTTGGCAAGTACAAGGTGGGACAGTAAAGGCCACAACTAATATTGAAAATATTTACCAAACAGGTACAGTAGCTGTTGGAACAAGTACAATTCCCTCTTTCGTAGTGGGAGGAACGACCATCACTCCTAAATTTCACGTAGCTGGAGACATCTCTACTACAGGGAAAATCTGGACAACAAATAGTGTGTATGCGGATTATGTATTCGAAAAATACTTTGTAGGTCAATCTGAAATTAATCCTGATTACGAGTTCAAGTCATTGAGTTATGTAAAGGAGTTCATTAGAGCGAACCATCATTTACCTGGAGTAGCTTCAATTGATGAGTTACGTAAAGCAGCAAATGGCTATACGTTTGATATGACACAATTAACGATCCAAAGTTTGGAGAAAATCGAAGAATTGTACTTGCACACCATTGAGCAAAAAGAAAAAATTGATCAACAACAAACAGAAATAGATACTCTTAAAAAAGCGTCTAAAGAAACCAATGATCGATTAGAACAGTTAGAGAAGTTAATACTTAAGAAATAAAATAATTGAACTATAGGAGGGTTTCCTCCTGTAGTTCTCCTTTATAAATAATTATCATGGAAAAAGTAATAACCATTTCTTTAGTTTTTCTTATCACTGCATTTAATTTAAATGCACAGACAGGAGTAAATACAAGAAATCCGATTGGGTCTGCTATTTTTGAAGTAAGCAGTACCAGCAAGGGAGTATTGGTACCTCGGCTTAATATCACAAGTTTAACTTCAAAATCGCCGGTCACAGCAGCGGTTATGCCGGATGGTTTGTTAGCTTATAATAGTGGCGCTTCTAATAGCCAAACATTACATTACTGGGATGTTGCAGCTAACGCCGCCAGTGGTGCCTGGATACAACAATTATATTTTAAAGAAACGCCTAAAGTTGCGACTATTGGGCTTATCAATAATTTGGCATTATTAGATGACAAGGGGAGAGGAGTTGAAGAGACGATTTGCCCTCCTATTAATAATTTTAAAATAATATCCTCGGGTTATATGCCAGGTTTAAGATTAGATAACAATGGATATGGTGCGATTGCCGTAGGTCCTGGAACGTATACACTAGAGATATCTTATTTATTGAATGCTCCAGCACCATTCCCGTCTACTAATGGGACCATAGTAAGTAATGGTTATTACAATATGGGCTATTTTAGTGATCTTTTCATTCTTCCTTTTAATCCAAGCACAAATACCTATGGAGTCTATAGTCCAGGGATTCGTGTAGAAGGTGCTATTCTATCAAAGATTTTAGTAGATCATCGAATGCGTTTTTTACACACTTTTGCGGTAAGTGGGGCAGGTCAGGTATTTGAACTTGATCTGAATTTAGGTAGAAGAGATGGAACTACTTTTTACGATTTGGTTAATGTAATTGCCAGTGGTACTATTATTAAATTAACGAAATTAAATTAACCATGAAAAAATATAGTATCGTGATTTTTTTACTAGTCTTTAATGGCTATGTTCACGCGCAAGGTCTTGCAGGAGTAGGTAAACAAGTAGTTAACAGTGCAGCGGTTTTAGACCTATCAAATAGCACCAGTAAGGCTTTTTTACCAGCACGAGTTGCTTTAACCGATTTGTTTAGCACTACTAACCCAGTTGTCAATCCAATAGAGGGACTTATTGTTTACAATACAGGTACCGTACAACCAAAAGGTTTCTATATCTGGAATAAAGGTACATGGAGTTTAATGGCTGCAAAAGAGAACTCAGTAACCAATGCAGTAATTCAAAATACAACAAAGGTTAGCGGATTTAATTTGTCTACTATAGGGGTCTATACACCGCTTTTAGGTGGTATTCAGGTATTTAGTAGTATTCCTGGTTTTACAACCAGTGGAAGCAACTTTACTTTGCCTCCAGGTAATTATACTATTCAGGTAGCATTAAATATTCAGGTCCCATTGGAGGTTCCTTCTAATGGACTTGGTAATACGGTTCGTACCAATGTACATTACTATTCGGCTAAACTTGCTAACGGAGCAACTACTTACGGACTTGTGATGCCGGATAATCAAACATCCAATTCAAGCAGCCCCACAAATAGTAAACAACATGTAGCCAATTTTTCTTTTAGTTTTCAAATTACAGCAGTGACCACAATGAGTTTCAATCTGGCACGCGTTACTGGAGGTACGTATGGAGGTAATATCGACATTTTAAATTCATTTATTCACATTCAGCGCTCTATGTTATGATCAAGTATAGAAAGAAATTATGTATAGTATTTGTGTTTTTCTCTGCATTAGGTTGGGGGCAAACAGGTATTAATACCAGAACTCCCGCGGCTTCTTCAGCTTTGGATGTTTCTGCGACAGATAGAGGAGTATTGTTACCACAGTACACATTAGGGAGTTTAACCGATGCGGTAAGTCCCGTAAATGCACCAGTTGAAGGATCTTTGATTTATAATATCGGAGGAGTTAATCCCAAAGGTTATTATTATTGGACCGGACTAAGATGGGAAAGAATGATCGTAAAAGGAGAAACGGATCAGATTTTGAACGTGAAGTATGCGGCTTATACGCCGACCAATGAGACTGTTTCTCTGACTTTGATCCCCGATGGTGTTACAACAGCTAATATTGTGCAATTTCCAAGTACTTATACGACAGTGGTAAATACGATAGTTGGAGTGAATTATACATCAGGTCCATCTATTACTTTACCTAAAGGGGCTTATCGGGTAGATATCACTTTCGATTGCATGTCTCCTACTACTGCGGCTTATAGTAACAAATTTGAAACGGCAGCGATAAATCAGCTGTATGTTGTAAATGCAGCAATTGTAAATTCAGCTAATGCACTTATTTCAGATTTAAAAGTAGCCTCTACTATTTCTGAGGCAGGTGATCCAAGAAGTATCCAGGGATATAGATTCTCTTACTTTTTCACCTTGCCAGCAGATCAGATCGTAAAAGTCATGTTAAACCATAACGACGGCGCTTCAGATTCAACATTAACGAGGGACAATCAGGCAGGATTGATTGTTACTTTTTATAAGATGTTCGAATAACGTAAAAAAATATTCAGAGTTTAAGCTCGATATAAGTTTTACCTAATACTAGTAAACTATGAAATCCAAAAATAAAAATATTCTTTTAACTCTTTTAGCATTGTGCAGTGGAACCTTATTTGCCCAGACAGTCAATACAGGTGATTTGTACATAAGTGAAGGGACTATTATGTCTACAGTAGGTGCTATGGATAATAAGAGCAGTGGTAATTTGTTTAATGACGGAGATTTTTTTGTTTATAGTCATTATAATAATGACGGTCTGGTTACTTTCTCCACTAGTGCTACCAAGGGAATAACTAGGATGAGAGGATTAGATGGTCCTCAAGAAATTTCAGGGAGTATACCAATGGAATGGTATCATGCGGAGTTTAAAAACAACAACATTCAGCCAGCATTCTATTTATCTAATCAGGTAAGTGTTTCAGGGACCGCTGATTTTAATCAAGGGATTGTTGATGATGATAATTATGGAGGCTTATTAACTTTTGAAAAAGGAGCTGAGGCTATTAGTGTTAGCGATGTAAGCTTTGTAGATGGTAAAGTACAAAAAAATGGAAAGGATACTTTTACGTATCCAATAGGAGATAAAAACAAATATCGATTTGCTGGTATTTCAGCACCAGAAGAGCTGTTGAGTAGTTTTACAGGAAAGTATTTTTATGAAAATTCAGATGCTCTATATCCGCATTCGGATAAACCCGAAACAATTAAACTCATAAACGATCAAGAGTATTGGACGTTAGATAAAACGGCCGGTAATTCGGATGTCATGTTAACCTTGAGTTGGGATGAGGCATCAACCACACCAGCAAACATATTAGTGGCACCACAGAGTGAAATACATATTGTTCGTTGGGACGTAGCAACACGTCTTTGGGTTGATGAAGGTGGGGTTGTAGATAGCGTTAACAAAACAGTGACCACACCTATAAATGTTTCGGGATACAATGTATTTACTACGGCAAGAGTAGATGACGGTATCGTATTGGCCTGCAGTACTCTAGTGGTTCATAATGCCTTTTCACCCAATGATGATGGTAAAAACGACTATTTCCAAATTGATGGATTAGCGGACTGTGCAGAAGAAAATACAGTAGAAATATACAATCGTTGGGGGGTGAAAGTTTTTGAAACAGCCAATTATGGGGCTAATGGAAATGTTTTTAAAGGCTATTCGGAAGGAAGAGTAACCATTTCAAAAGATAAACTCCTTCCTACAGGAACTTATTTCTATGTTTTAAACATCAAATATTCAGGGGCTAAACCACAAACTATAAAAAAAGCGGGCTATGTCTATTTAAGTAGAAATTGATTTTGTTCCACAAGCTAGAAATTTCAATAAGTAATGATACATCTCCAAAAGTTCGCTCAATATATTGTTAGCAATATAGGGATGTTATAATGGGGGTATTAAAAAGAACGATATGAGAATAAAATATTTAACAATAGTGATGATGCTAATGGGGTTTCTATGCACTGCGCAACAAGATGCTCAATTCACACAGTATATGTACAACACCATCAATATTAATCCAGCTTATGCAGGATCTCGAGGAGCATTGAGTGTTTTTGGTTTATATCGTACCCAATGGGTAGGACTAGATGGCGCGCCTGAAACCAGTAGTTTTTCGGTTAATACACCCATCAACAATAGTAATTTAGGAGTGGGGGTTTCCTTAATCAATGATAAAATTGGGCCTACTAATGAAAATACTTTATCGGCGGATCTTTCGTATACGATACAAACATCGTCGGATTTTAAGCTCTCTTTTGGAGTTAAAGCAACAGGGAACTTGTTCAATTTGGATGTGACCAAATTAAATCCAGTAGATCAGGGTGATCCCCAATTTCAAGATTTAAATAACAAATTTTCTCCCAATGTAGGAGCTGGAGTTTACTGGCATTCCAATAAAGCCTATATCGGTTTATCGGTTCCGAATTTTATCGAAACCAAGCGCTACGATGACAATGATGTTGCCATTTATAAAGATAAAATCAATTATTATTTGATCGCTGGTTATGTGTTTGACTTGGATCAATACCAGTATATCAAATTCAAGCCAGCGCTATTGACAAAAATGGTAGAGGGTGCTCCATTGCAAGTGGATGTATCAGCCAATTTTATGTTCAACGATAAATTTGTGGCAGGTCTGGCTTATAGATGGAGTGCTGCCTTGAGTGCTATGGTGGGCTTTCAGATTACTGAGGGACTTTATCTAGGGTATGCTTATGATAGAGAAACGACTCATTTGAACAATTACAATTCAGGATCTCATGAGATATTTCTAAGATATGAATTTTTCAAAAGTACTAGTAAAATGACCACTCCACGTTTTTTCTAAAAATAATGATTATGAAAAAAAATATACTTCTTTACATTACCCTATTCAGTGTTTTTTCAATTGAAAGTTATGCCCAGCAATCCAAGATCAATTCTGGAGATAAAAAATACGATCAATATGCGTACATCGATGCAATCAAAACCTATGAGCGTGTAGCTGAAAAAGGATATAAATCCGAAGACATGTTTAAAAAACTAGGCAACTCCTACTATTTCAATTCCGAGTTTGCTGCTGCAGCAAAGTGGTATGGCGAACTTTTTGCTATGAATACTGAGGTGGAACCAGAGTATTATTACCGTTATGCTCAATCGTTAAAATCCACTGGAGACGTGGCTAAAGCCAATAAAATGCTCGATGAGTTTAATGCCAAGTTTAAAAATGACAATAGGGGTAAACTGTATAAAGGAAACACGAACTATATGGCTCAGATCAAAGCCAATTCAGGGAGGTACAAGATTGAAGATGCCGGGGTAAATTCCAAATACTCCGACTACGGAACCACCATGCACAACAATAAAATCTATTTTGCCTCTGCAAGAGATACGGGTAATTTCTCTCAACGCAAACACAAATGGACCGATGCGTACTTTACCAATCTTTACCAATCGGATCTTGATGAGCAATTTAATCCCAATGGAGTGAAAGCATTGAAATCAAAAATCAATTCTAAATTTCATGAAGCGACTCCTGTATTTACCAAAGACGGGAAGACTGTTTATTTTACTCGAAACAATTTTATTGACGGTAAAAAAGGGAAGAATGAACAAAAGACAACCCTAGTTAAACTCTATAAAGCAACTCTTGAAAAAGATCAATGGACTAATATAACAGCACTTCCTTTTGATAGTGATCAGTACAGTACGGCGCACCCTGCCTTAAGTCCGGATGAGAAAACCTTATACTTTGCCTCTGACATGCCTGGAACTCTAGGACAGTCAGATATTTATAAGGTAAGTATTGATGGCAACGGAGCATTTGGGACTCCAGAGAATTTAGGAAGCACCATCAACACAGAAGGAAAAGAAACTTTTCCCTATGTGAGTGATGAAAATGAACTTTATTTTGCCTCAGACGGCCATCCTGGAATCGGTGGATTAGATGTGTTTGTTGGAGAGATTAAAGAAAAGGGTATCAGTGAAATTAAAAACATAGGATCGGATATTAATTCACCCAATGATGATTTTGCTTATATAATTGACACTCAAACAAGAAGAGGCTTCTTTTCTTCGAATAAAGATGGCGGATTAGGATCGGATGATATCTATAAGTTTTTAGAAACCAAAAGACTCAAATGTATCCAAGAATTAAGTGGTGTTATTACAGATTTTAAAACAGGAGCTATCCTATCAGGGGCAAAGGTGACCTTGTTTGATAGTGACTCGCAACTTTTGATCTCTACTCTCTCGGATAGCAACGGGTTGTATACTTTCGCTGTTGAATGTGGTAAAAGTTATTATGTAAGAGCTGAAAAACCTGATTATACCACCAAAGAAGTTGCCGTTACGATAGCCTCGGAAAGCGGGAAAACCACTTTATCAATTGCTTTAGAAAAAGCTGGATGTCAAGTAACTATTGGTGATGATTTAGGGAAGTGTTTTGGAATTAAAAATATTTATTTTGATTTGGATAAATCCAATATTCGAAGAGAGGCAGCCTTAGATTTGGAAAAAATATTAGATGCTTTAAAACAGTATCCGGCCATGAAAATAGATATTCGTTCACATACTGACAGTCGTGCAACAGCCAAATACAACCTAGCCTTATCCGATAGAAGAGCCAAATCAACTCTGCAATGGCTTATCAAGAACGGTATAGCGGCTGATCGATTAACCGGTAAAGGTTATGGTGAAAGCCAACTTATAAATGGATGTTCTGATGGTGTAAACTGTACAGAAGAGCAGCACCAAGCCAACAGACGTAGTGAATTTATTATTACTGCTTTATAGGTGAGAATAAATTTTGAAATTATTTTTTGATCATCGGAACTAATACTATTGTATTTATTCGGAAATGTCTTTTAAATAGGTGCATGCTAAAAAATAGATCTAAAATGGGTTTGATTCGTTTTTGGTTATGTATAGAGTAGGTAAATAATTTATTTTTTATTGCTCTTTATGTTGGAAAAGAAATTTTCCCCATAGATACCGATGGAATTCCCTTGCGAGATCCAAAATCTGAAGTTCCGCCGGTAATCGTTTCATTGGCTAAAATGGCAAATAAAATGGCTTCTTTGGCATCTCCTGAAATGCCTAATTCACTGGTATTAGAGAAAGTGCAAGCTAAGAGTTCTTTTAGCCAGCCTACTAATAAAGGATTGTGTGCGCCTCCACCCGACATATAGATGGTAAAACTTTCCACTGGATAGCTAGTGTTGTTTATAGAGGATTGAATGGCCGTGGCTATGGTTTCGGCACTGAATCGGGTAAGTGTTGCTAATAGATCTTCAATAGTAATATTCTCGGTTTTGCTTTGGATTTGCGCATTTCGTACATAGGCTATATTAAAAAGCTCTGGACCGGTAGTCTTAGGGAAAGAGGCCAAGAAGAACTCGTCCGCTTTTAGGCACTGTAATAGAGCATGATTCAAAGTACCTTGTTTGGCAATTTCGGCATCTTTGTCATAAGACTTCTCTGGGAAATGTAATCTGGTAAAAGCATCGATTAAGGTGTTCCCAGTCCCTGTATCGGTTACAAAAACGTCTTCAGGATTACAACTCGAAGGTAAATAGGTGAAATTAGCAATGCCTCCCATATTGAGCATAATGCGATTCTCGCCTTTTTTCCCAAAGAGGAAGTAGTCTCCGTAAACAGCTAGAGGTGCTCCTTCGCCACCTGCAGCAACATGTTTTTGTCTGAAGTCCGACAGGGTTATGATACCTGTTTTTACTGCAATATGATCGCCGTCTCCAATTTGTAAAGTGGCATTTGGAAATTTCTCCTGTTGGTGTAGGATTTTTGGAGCATGAAAAACGGTTTGCCCATGAGAGGCTACTAGATCAACCTGTGTTGTTGGGATTTTCCAAGTGTTGAGGCAGTCTAAAATCATAGTAGCGTGAAGCAGTCCAATCCATTCATTGAGCAATACAAGTTTTTGAAAATCTACAGTTTGTTGGGCAAAAACAGTTCTAATTTCGGATTTTATATCTTCTGAATAATCAACAGTTTCAAATTGGATTAATTGTACCGTTGTATTTTCGCCCGCACCTGAAATTTCGCATAAAGCTACATCTAATCCATCGAGTGAAGTTCCAGACATTAGTCCAATAATAGTTCGGGTTGGTTTTTGAGCAATTTTATAGAGTAATTCAAGATTGGCGTTCATGATTATAAGGTAAAGCGTTTTTTGTTTTTATGGAGATCGTTTCTTTTTGTTAATGGTTTAAGAAATAGGAGGCCTTTTTATTTAATAATGGCGTCTTGAATTATTTGCTGGATATCTTCTCGAATTTTTCCTTTCAATAATTTATTTTCTTCATCAATGACAGATGGATACGTTCTATTGGATAAAAATACATAAACAATTTCTGTTTCTGGGTCTACCCAAGCAATGTTTCCTGTAAATCCTGTATGTCCAAAACTTGAGTTTGAAACACAGGTACATGTAGGACCATTTTTGGCGATTCTTTTGTCAAACCCCAATCCTCGTTGCACACCTTTATCACAGTAATAACAAGTGTTGAAAGCATCAAATGTTTGGGAAGAGAAGTATTGTTTATGACCGTAATTACCTTTTTGCAAAAATAATTGCATCATCTTGGCAACATCCATGGCATTTGAAAAAATTCCGGCATGACCAGCAACTCCGCCTTCCATAGCCGCTGCCATATCGTGTACATAGCCTTGGATGAGTTGGTATCTAAAGTAATTGTCAATTTCGGTAGGTGCAATGTCATTCCTGTTGAAATGGTTTAAAGGATTGTAAAGGGTATTGTTCATGCCCAATGTGCTGAAAAAATTTTGCTGGCTAAGATCCTCTAATTTTTTATGCGTTTTTAGTTCCAAGTATTCTTTTATAATCATAAAGGTCAAATCACTATAGCGATATTCTTTTTTAATAGATAAGGGACTTTGGGCAATAATTTTCATAATGCTATCGTGATAGTCATTTCTAATAAAAAGGCTGTCCGCTACTTTGGTGGAAAATGGGGGCTGGGCTATTTTTCGATAATATCTAGAAGATGGTTTTCCTTGACTATCTAAGGTTGCTTTGTAAAAGGGAATCCAAGCTTGAAGCCCGGCATAATGGCTTAGTAAATCCTTGAGAATAATGCTCCCTTTAGTGGTATTAGCAAACAACGGGACCATATCTTTTAATGGAGTATCGAGGTTTACTTGATTTTGATCATACAATTGCATTAGGTTGGGCAAGGTCGAAATCATTTTGGAAAGCGAGGCTACATCATATAGTGTTGAATTCGTTACTTTTGGACTCGTATCGTAGGTTTGAAAACCATAGGATTTCTGGAAAATAACACGGCCTTTTCGGGCTACAAGAACTTGTAAACCGGGAGTCATTTTAGCGGTTATCGCTTTTTGTGCTATGACATCTATTTTGGATAAAATAGTAGGATTCATGTCTACATTTTCTGCTGAAGTAAAACCTAAACGGTTCAGTTTTTCAGTAGATAAACCATCATTGACTTTAAAGGCACTATGAATAGATACGGGTAGTTTTCCCTTGGATTGGATGGCTCCAAATACTAATTCCGCGGAAACGATCTGACTGATGGCAGAGTTTTGATAAGAAACCACTAAGGCTTCAATGTCATCAAAATTTGGGATTGGTAGCAGCACATAGGGTTTTGCGAACACATCCAAAATTACTTTATTGTGTTTGGCGATTTCTTGTAACCACAGCAATTCAGTATTGGTAAAATCTTGTTCCTCCCAGGCTTTGTTTACTTTGTGGAAACCAATAATTACCGTGTTGTACTTTCTTAATTCCTGGTTGAGACTGTCTATATTGGTGTTGGCTACTTCTGTTACTTCCATATACTTTTTTAAGGTACTGACAAAAGCACTGTTGTGATCATCACCTAGTTTCACATAAGCGATCTTCTGATTTAAATTTTTGATAGGCAGTATTTCCTGATCATTTTTTAGAACGGTAAGGGCATTTTCATACAATTGATAGTGTAAAGCATCATTTTGGGATGGATTTAAATCCTGGTAGAGGTTGACCAAATCAATAGCTTTGGAGTGGTTCAGGCCTGCTTTAAATTTATAATGCAGTATTTTTTTGACTGAATGGGTTAAGCGTTGCTCGCTAATAATACCTTCATTGTAGGCCGTTTCGAATTTCTGGAGCGCTAGGGGGACATTTTCGGGGCAAAGTAAAATGTCATTTCCAGCTAGAAATACCGCTAGTTCTAGATCGCCAGGGGATCTGAAATTACTTGCCGCTTTCATTGCTAAACCATCTGTGAAGATCAAACCGTCAAAGCCTAATTCTTTTTGAAGTAAATTGGTTACCACATTATAGGAAGCTGAAGAAGGATAGTTTTCTCTTGGTTCTAAACTAGGAATGTCAAGATGCGCTGTCATAACAGCTGCTAAACCTTCATAGAATATTTTTTTGTAGGGATACAACTCGACCGACTCAAGTCTTTCTTTTGAGAAGGTAAGCATGGGTAAGGCGTGGTGCGAGTCTGTTGCGGTATCTCCATGTCCAGGAAAATGTTTTCCCGTACTGAAAACACCCTGACTCTGTACTCCCTTCATCAAGGCAATGGCTTTGTTGCTTACATTGACTTTATCTTCACCAAAAGAGCGGTTGCCAATAATTGGGTTTTTAGGGTTGGTATTGATGTCAAGAACGGGAGCGAAATTAAAATGGATTCCCATGCGCTTGTCTTCATTGGCCATGTTTTTACCAAGCCTTTCAATCAAACTTAGGTCTTGAATGGCTCCTAAAGTCATGTTCCAAGGATAGGTATAGGTGGAATCTAAACGCATACTCAATCCCCATTCTGCATCCAGGCCGATGAATAAAGGAGTTTTAGCTTTGGACTGATACAGGTTGGTTAGTTTGGCTTGACGAACGGGGCCACCCTGAAAAAAAATAATTCCGCCTACTTTATAGTCTTCGATTAAGGCCGTGATTTGACGGACATGAACTGCATTTCTATTGGAGTAGGCGGGAATCATAAAGAGCTGACCTATTTTTTCTTGAAGCGACATTTTATTTAAAATGCTATCTACCCATACGGTTTCGCTGTCGGAATCTTTGAAAAAGGTTCTTCTTTCAGCTGGCGTTGGAATTTTAGTGGCTACTGTATCTTTGGATACAGGCACTTTTTTTGAATCCGTAATGCTGCTCCTTTTTTTAGTACTCCCACAATTGGTGATCATCAACAAAAGTGTGGTACAAAGGACAATCTTTATGAAGTAATCTTTCATATTATTATGTTTTGGACCATCGAATGCTACTGGTTTGTATAGCGTTCAATTGATGAATCAATAAGTACTGTTTTCATATTAACTTAAAAGCTTATTCTTTCACTGCTGTGCGAACTGCTGAGGTACAATCCTAAATAGGTTAGGAGTCCGTTGAGTAGAATTAATTCATTATCAAATACATATCCAGAGAATAATAGCGTCGAATTTTCATTGATTAAATAGGTAAAGAATGGAGATAATAGACAGATCAGAGGAACCAATTTATCCTTTACCTTTCTGGACTTTTGGAAGAGTCCAAAAGCATACAAGCCTAGTAAAGGACCATAGGTATAAGAAGCCACTTTGAATATCATACCCACCACAGAACTATCATTGATGGAATTGAAAACCAATATGACTAAAAAAATCAATGCAGAAAAACTAATATGAACCCAATGACGTAAACGCACGGTATTTTTTTTATGGTTATTCTCGGCTTTCTCCATGCCTAAAAAATCGACACAAAAGGAGGTTGTTAAGGCCGTTAATGCTGAATCGGTAGTGGCAAAAGTAGCTGCGATGATTCCCAATAAAAATACAATGGCTGGAATTGTTGCCAAATGATTTAGAGCGATTTCAGGAAATAGTAAATCAGTTCTGGGTTTCCCAGTCACCAAATCAAGAGGAACAGCAATTCCATTTTTATTGGCGTAGATATATAACAAAGCGCCAACACTTAAAAAGAAGATGTTGATCACCACAAAGATGCCCGTGAAGGTAAACATATTTTTTTGCGCCTCGCCTATATTTTTACAACTGAGATTCTTTTGCATTAAATCTTGGTCAAGTCCTGTCATGGCTATAGTAACAAACATTCCGCCCAGTATTTGTTTGATGAAATGAAATTTACTTCCCATAAAATCATCAAAGAAAAATATTTTAGAATAATGGCTATTTTTGACTTCTTCAAAAGCTCCAATGGCACTTAAATCCATACGGTCACAGATAAAATAGATGGTCAAGAAAACCGATGTAACTAGGAAAAAAGTCTGTAAGGTATCGGTGATTATAATGGTTTTGAGCCCACCTCTATAGGTATATGAAAAAATAAGAAGTAGCGAGATTAAAACGGTACAGGCAAATGGAATGTGATAATAATCAAATACAAAACGCTGTAATACAATAACCACTAAATAGAGCCTAAATGCCGAGCTTATGGTTCTACTAATTAAGAAGATGGAGGCGGCTGTTTTGTAGCTATAAAAACCCATTCTTTGTTCTATATACCCATAAATAGAAGTGAGGTTCATTCGATAATACAGCGGTAATAATAGTTTGGTAATCACGATAAAGCCGATAGCATTACCCAATACAAACTGAAAATATTTGAATTGTTCACCACTGGGAGCTCCCACTTCTCCTGGGACCGATATAAAAGTAACACCAGAGAGTGCTGTTCCTATCATGCCAAAAGCAACCAAATACCATTTAGAGTTTTTATTGGCGGTGAAAAAAGCATCGTTGCTCCCATCTTTCTTACTGACGTGATGTGAGATATAGAATAAGGTTCCGAAGTAAATGATGATAAGGAGGAGAATGGCGCTTGGTGTCATTTTAGATCTTTAGTGTTTTTTTCTTAGTGCGTTATCGAGGGTGTAACACCATCATAAAGTGGTGTTTAATAGAGTAGATACTTGATTCTCGTTTTTTTAAACAACAGTAAATCCTTCTGCCAACTCTTTCTTATTTGATCTTCTGAAATTCCGCTTTCAATCTGCTGTTGTAATTTCTTTGTTCCCGCTAGTTTTGTGAAAAAAGGATTAAAGAATTTCGTTTTATCGGGAGTATTTTGATAGGCTTTAATGAGCCATTTTAGTTCTAATTGATTTAGTTTAGGATAGGTGGTTAAATCTTCACCATAACACTCTTTTCCATTATAGAGTGGGTCTTTAGCTCCAAAATTAGGTTTTGGTGTAAAACTATAACTGGTTTTGGGTAAGTAAGGAGATCCATATATTTGGAATTGTTTTTCAGTCCCGCGACCGACACTTATATTGGTCCCTTCAAAGAGACACAAACTAGCATATAGGTTTATAGCTTGATCGTTGGGTAAATTAGGAGAGGGTTTAACTGCTAAGGTATAGTCCATTTTTCGATTGTAGTCGATACAAGGAATGACTGTTAACTTGCATTGAATTTGGTTTTTAAGCCATTTTTCCCCATTAATCATTCGTGCATATTCCCCGATGGTCATGCCGTGGAGCAGCGCAATAGGATGCATGCCCACAAAACTTGTATACTGTTTTTCTAAAACGGGTCCATCTACAATTCGGCCGTTGGGATTGGGCCTGTCCAGAACGATCAGTGGAATTCCGTTTTCAGCACAACTTTCCATGAGATAGTGCAAAGAAGAAATATAGGTGTAGAAGCGCGCTCCCACATCTTGTAAATCAAATAGCATAACATCAATTCCGACTAATTGTGCTGCTTTTGGTTTTTTATTGTCCCCATAAAGAGAGATAATAGCCAGACCTGTTTTTGGATCTTTTCCATCGAGTACCTCTTCACCGGCATCGGCTGTCCCTCTAAAGCCATGTTCGGGTGCAAAAATAGTTTGAATCGTAATGTTTTTCTCCAATAAGAAATCCACCAGATGTGTTTTATTAGACAATACTCCTGTTTGATTGGTAACGATTCCTACTTTTTTACCCTTTAATAAAGGCAGGTATTTGGTGTAATTATCAGCTCCAGTCTTAATGTTAACGCTGTTATTTTTGAGGGGATTACTTTTTATAACTGTCTGAAATGAACTGGAATAAGATGGGGTATAAATCATAGAGGCTATAATGAGCACACTTTTGGTTATGAATCGGATCATTTTAAATTACAGTTTACGAGTTAGAAGGTTCAAATTAATGAAATAAAGTTACCGAATATTATTGGATTGGTTGTATTGGGTTGTAGTTGGTCTAAACAAAATTTTAAACGGAGTTGTTTTATGGGGTCAACGGAATGGATTTGTTTTACCAGCTGTTTCTATAGACTCCTTTTTTAGTAAAACTTAACGTTTTGGTGGCAATTCGTACTTCGAAAGTGACGACGCCTTGAGCATCCGATATTCTTGCGACACTTTTTATTTTTTTGTAACGGTAGTTTTTTTTGATATAGGTTAAAGCGGTAGCAGGTAGCTGTTTTAGGGTGATAGCGGTTGCTGTTTTTAAGACATTACCATTTGGATCTAAAACCATTGTTTGTGCTGTATTTTTAACGATATAATGGACTTTATAAAACTCTTTTTCTTTTTCCCATTGTACATTAGTCAAGTCTGGATAACTTATTAGAAAAGTGGATTTAACAATATTGGGAACGTCTTTCTCATCTATAGTTTGTGCCAAAACAAAGGAAGAAAAAAGGAATGCAAAGAGGCTAATGATTACATTTTTCATGAGTTCTAGTTTTTAAGGTTGAACTAAAAATAGAATACAAAATTGAGAAGTAATACGGTTAGAAGGTTGTGTTTTTAATATATAATGCTAAACAATTGTGAATCAATAGCTAAAATACGGCTTATTTTATGTTTAACGATTAAAAAGTTAGCTTTTTTTTGAATGAAAAACCTAGTAAAAAAGCAATAAAATGAAAAAAAAAGAGTTCAATTGTTCTAAGCTAAGAGGAAACGATCTGCTTTTTTTGAAGGGCAAAAAAACTTTTTTTCTTGGTCAGAATTTTAGTTTATTTTACGTAAATTCATCACATCAATAAATCTCCTAATACCAATGCTTGAGCAATTTAAAACACATCTACTGAGTAATATGGGCCTATCAGAAGAGCAGTATTGTGAAATGGAGCATTTGGTGTATTCTCTTAAAGTGAAAAAAGGAACCGTTTTATTGAAAGAAAATCAAATTTGCGATCGAGCATTTTTTGTCTGCAAAGGCTTATTGAGATCGTATACAATAGATGAGATGGGAAAGGATCACATTCTTCAGTTTGCATCAGAGAATTGGTGGATTGCTGATCGCAGTAGTTTTTATTTTGATGAACCCTCTGATTTATTTATCGATGTCATTGAAGACGCGGAGATCGTCTATGTGCAGAAGGAATTCCTAAGAAGAGCAGAAGTGGTTTCCGAGGAATTCACTTATTTCAATACCCTTGCCTTGCACAAAAACATTAGGCAGATGCAACAAAGAATAAATTATCTCTTAGCCGCTTCGGCTGAAAAAAAATATTTGGATTTTATAGAAACCCATCGTGAAATCACTTTTAGACTCCCCCTTCAAATGATAGCTTCCTACCTAGGTATTACCCCAGAAAGTTTAAGTAGGGTGCGAAAAGAACTAGCTAGAAAAAACTTTAAACCATAAGTATAATCAAGATTACTGGGATATACTACTAGGTAAGGCTACTGCTAAATTTGGTTTGGAACAAGAACAATATACCCCCTTTGTATACGATACAGTAGGGTAAGGCTAAGCTTTGCTATTTTGTGAATTTCTTATCATAGATCAAGTAGTTCTTGTTTTATGGGTATTAACTTTATCCTACACAAATGAAGAATTATGGAATACACTGTTGTAAATAACGAAAAAGACAAACGTTTTGAAATTCATGTAGAAGGACATGTCGCCTTTGAGCAATACAAATTGTTCGAGGGAGGGATAGCTTACATCCATACCGAAGTTCCTCCAGAATTAGGAGGTAGAGGCATAGCGGCTTATATCGCTAAATATGTCTTGGATTATGCAGAAGAACATCATCTTAAAGTAAAACCCTATTGTCCGTATATAAAAGCATATATCGATAAACATCCAGAGTATCAAGCCAATTCCTTATTTCACAATAAAGAACAATAAGATCATGACAATAAAAAAAATTGAACGAGTATTAGCACCCCCACCCCCACATATGGTGGGTGATGGTTTTAGAGTACATAATTTTATTCCTTACGGTAAAGGAATGAGTATGGAGAGAATGAGTCCGTTTATCATGATGGATTACAATTCCAAGTTTTATTTTGCACCAACAAAAGAGTTAAGAGGGGTGGGGGTACATCCGCACAGAGGTTTTGAAACGGTTACCATTGCCTATAAAGGAAAAGTAGCACATCATGACAGCTCTGGAAATAGTGGGGTAATTGGAGAAGGCGATGTACAATGGATGACAGCAGCCTCAGGGATTTTACACAAAGAATACCACGAAGAGCAATTTAGTAGAGAAGGGGGGGATTTTCAAATGGTGCAACTTTGGGTAAACTTGCCGGCAAAAGATAAAATGTCAAAACCTAAATATCAAGGTATTGTAAATAGTGATATCAATAAATATGTGCTTTCTGATAACCAAGGTAGTATAGAAGTTATTGCGGGAGCTTATAACGGAACTCCTGGAGCGGCTACCACCTTTACGCCGGTGAATTTGTTCAATGCAAAACTCAACAAAGGGGCTACAGCCACTTTTAGTTTTCCGGCGATTCACAATGCGGCACTTTTAGTGATTGAGGGAAACATCAAGGTGAATGATAGTCAAAATGTGGCAGAGGATCATTTTTTGTTATTCGCCAATGAAGGTGAGGAATTTACAATTCAAGCAATTGAAAATTCAGTAGTGTTAATCTTGAGTGGAGAACCGATAAATGAGCCGATAGTAGCCCATGGTCCTTTTGTCATGAATACACAGGAAGAAATTACTCAGGCATTTGATGATGTCAATATGGGGAAATTTGGATATTTAGAATGAACAGTAGAAAAGGATTATTCATTTAAATCAATACAGATGAAAAAGTTTATAATTGTATTTTTAGTAATGGCTTTACCTGCAGTGGGTATTGGTCAAAATTGGAAAAGTGATCGTGCGCATTCCAGATTGAGTTTTACAATAAGACATATGTTAATTTCAGATGTCACGGGTATTTTTAAAACTTTTGACATCAATATGAAAGCAAAAAAAGCAGATTTTAGCGATGCCACTATTGAATTTAAAGCGGATGTTAGTTCCATAGATACGGAAGAGAATACTCGGGATAAAAACTTAAGAGGGGGTGATTTTTTTGAAGTGGATAAGTATCCTAATATGCAATTCAAAAGTACTAGTATCAAGAAAGTGAGCAAAAATAATTATCTTGTAAAAGGGAATCTAACGCTGCATGGTGCGACCAAGCCCGTTACTTTAAATATGACCTATAGAGGAACCATTCTGAATCCTAAAACTAAAAAGAGTACAGCTGGATTTCAGATTACAGCAAAAGTCAACCGTTCCGATTTTGCTATTGGAGAATCTTTTCCATCGGGTATTATCGGAGATGAGGCTGCCATAACTGCAGATGCAGAAATGCAATTGCAATAAAAATTAATTAAAAAAAAGTAACGACTATCTACGATCTACTTAAACTAAGTCCTAGTGGGATGAAGAAAAAGTAGTAGGGTCGAACTAGTTGAGGCGTCTTTATTAAGATCATGCCGTTAAAAAGCCTGCAAAATTCAGATCTTGCAGGCTTTTTAATGCACACTAAAAGATAAAAATCACTTTTTTTCGTATAGGAATGACTAATTTGGGATTACTTTGCAGTTCGTTAACTTAAAAAGGGAAAAATGAGAAAGGATGAAATCCATTCATAAGGAAGACTGTAGAGGCTTGAATGGGTTATTATGATCACTGCGGCTGTGTGACTTGGGTTACGCTCTTTATCTTGCGTGAAAAAGGGAGAAAAGTATAAGATACTTTCTTTTTAAGCGTATATTTATTTTTTAAGTTTAGTATTTAACAAGCAATAGAATTACGCATGAAAAAACAGATCAATCCTTTATTTTTATTAGTCGCTCTTTTTTGGATGGTCCTTGCAACTGCCCAAAGAAATGATAATGTAGCTGACACTACCTTTGTAAATTTAAAGGACTATAGTAAAGATTTTATCTATGATATGAAATATGCTACCGAAGATAATTTTTTGAAAGCAAAAGTCTATGATTGCGCAGAATGTTTGTTGCGATATAAAACCGTTCGAGCCTTAATTGCAGCGAACGAAGATTTTCTGAAGAAAGGATATAGAATTAAATTATTTGATTGTTACAGACCTTTATCGATTCAGAAGAAAATGTGGGAGATCGTATCGAATCCCATATATGTTGCCGATCCAAAAAAAGGCTCCATCCACAATAGAGGAGGAGCCGTTGATATTTCGTTAGTGGATGAAAATGGAAAGGAACTCGAGATGGGAACTTCTTTTGATTACTTCGGTTTAGAAGCCAGTCATAGTTTCCCAATTCTTCCAAATAAAGTAAAATCCAATAGAAAGTTTCTTAAGAAAATAATGATAAAAAACGGTTTCAATTCCTTTGATTCAGAATGGTGGCATTACAATTTAAAGACTGGTTTGAACGATAAAGTATCCAACCAAAAATGGAATTGTGATTAACTATTCCACACATCTAATGTTTTCCATGAAATATGTATTGGGATGGTAGGTTTTAGTATTCATTTCCGATACCAATTCGCTTTTGACGATATAATCTTCTACATCAGTTAAGTATTTAATACGCATAATTTGTACAGGAGATTTTTTTAATTCCTCAAAATTATCTTTCATAAACATAAAAATTCCAGTGTTTATTCTATTGTCAAAACCTTTATCATCACGAAGAAGCGTTCCACAGTTTTCTTGGTCCATATGTAACATAGTCACTATCTTACCATTTTCCAATTGTAAAAAAACTTTGGAATTTTTGTCGAAACAATTGGCTTTTATGAAATCCTTACTTTTTGAGATCAGTTGTAAATTCAAGGTAGGTAAGCCATCGGTTTGTGCCAAAGAAAAGAAGATATAACTAAAGGTTTGACCGAAGTTTTTCTCACTAATTAGGTATTCGTTGGTTATTTTGTAAGTACCAATAGAATCGGTTACATTGGTGGAGTATTCACATGGTTTTTGTGCAAATGCTGAAAAGGTTAATAAGAATAAAGTTAGCGTAATTAGTTGTTTCATTTTTAAGATATTTTTGTGCAAATTAAAACTATTTTGTGATCATTTTTATCAGTTGTAAAAAAACAATAGAGATTACCTCCATTTTTTATTTTCCATTTCTTTCGAATGTTTTCTACGGTATCAGGAAAATTTCGGGTAGTTATGTTGGCCTGCCCATTAGCGAAGGCTGTTTTCATCTCATTCTTGTTGTATGGGATTGTCTTTTCAATTGCAAATACGCGTCCAGGAAAGTCGATTAAGTCTTCTGAGGTATAGAGATGTGAATGTTTATGAAGTTTGTTTATATGAAAGTGTGTGCTAACTTGATCAAAACCACCAGACTTCATAATGGACGAATTAGGTTCGTACAGATATTTTTGAGGTATATCATACGAAGGAGATTCTTTTTCTTGATCCAAAATAAATTCAAAAGTTTCTATTTTGTCTTTTAAAATATTGGCTGTTTTTATAGTAATGGCCCCTGAATACTGATTGTGAATTTCAAAAAGTAGTTCTTTAACTTCGTTTTCAAGTGCTATGATATGGATGTTTTTCACGAATTTTAATTCCGATAGAGCTGCAGAAATGTCTAGTAAGGGAGCGGTCTTAATTAAAATGGAATCCGCTTTTTCAAAGTAAAAATCCAAAGAGTCCGGAACATTTGGTAAACAATCTTTGAGCATAAAAACTTTACCCTTAGCATCATTTCTTCGGGAAGGATCAATATAAATCCAATCCCATTTGAGATCTGATTCCTTTAATGTGTGAGCTGAATCACCGGCATAACAAAAACAATTCTTCACACCCAATTGCTGAAAATTATGTTGGACGATACCCGATAAATCTTCGTTTATTTCGCAATGAGCAACGACTTTAAATTTTTGGGAAAAGTAGTAATCGTCTACTCCAAAGCCTCCAGTGAGATCAATTAGTGTTTTTCCTGAAATTAAAGAAGCTTTATAAGCAGCTGTTTTTTCAGATGAGGTTTGTTCAACGGAAATTTTACTTGGATAAAGGATGTTCTCTGTCGAAAACCAAGTAGGTAATTTGTCCTTTGCTTTGGTCTTAGCTTCAATTTGATTTAAAATTAAAATCCAATCTATGGTGGGAAATGGATTTTTCTGAAGCGCTAATTTGGCAATTGCAGCACCGCTATTTTGAGTTATAAATTCTTGAATATCGGGACTTAAAAGAGAGGTGTTCAATGTTAAATTCTTTCGGTTAATACGGAGACAATTTTATTGTTAGGAAAAAATTCTTTTAAAATCACTTTGAGCATTGTGAAAACAGGAATGGCAACAATCATTCCGGCGATTCCAAAAGTGATCCCACTAATTATAGTAATCAGGAATATTTCTAACGGGTGCGAATTTACACTTTTTGATGAAATTATAGGCTGGCTAATGTTGTTATCAATAGCCTGAACCAGAAGAAATCCGATAATTATATAAATGGTTTTTGGTAAAATTTCAGATTGAAAGTCGTGACCAATTAAGCTAATCATAGTTAAAATACCCGCTAATACCGTTCCGATTATAGGACCGATATAGGGAATAACATTCAAAATAGCACACAAGAAAGCAATGACAAAAGCATTTTTATTTCCAAAAATGACCAGTACAATTAAATAGAGTATAAAAACAACAGTTAATTGAAGTAGTAAGCCAATGAAGTAGCGCGTTAATAAATGGTTGATTTTCGTAATGGAGTTTAGAATTTTGTCTTCGTTAGTGTCAGGAAGTATTTTTTGGGCTGTAACTTTAAATATTTCTTGATCCTTGATAAAGAAGAAAGTGATGAAAAACACTGAAACTAACCCCATTCCCATATCGGCCATAAAGTTGATGATGGAGTTGATAAAACCTGTGAAGTAACTAAAATCTAACATGGAAGTTACTTTTGATTCTTTAATGACTTTATTTAAATCTAGATGTTGAATATTGAAGTAGGTTTCTAAACTATGCTCCATTTCTATGAATTGCTTTTGAAGGGCTTGGGTATCTAGTAAAGATAAATTGTTAGCCTGGGAAATAATTAAGGGTACAAACAATAAGATAAAGCCAATCATCATCAATATAAAAAAGATGATGGTTGCCGTGGCGGCAAGTGAATTGCTGAATTTTAATTTATTCTTTAGAAACAGGACTACTGGATTAGCAATCAGGCATAATATTAGTGAAATACATAGGTAAACAATAACGGTTTGTATACGGTACAAAAAGTAAAGAATAAGGCACACAACTAAGATGGATGCAATAGATCTTAAAATTCCGTTGGAAATGACTTTAGATGATATCATGCTTGTAATTTAGATTATAAATATAGGAAAAAGCTTTTATAATTCAGTTGCAAACAAAAAAAAGCGAGATGAAAACATCTCGCTTTTAATATTTGGTTTTTAGTGTTTTTTAGATGCCAAAACCAGCTCTAGGTCCACCAGAAGTAAATATGGCGGCCATTCTGTCTTTTTGTCCTATTGAAAACATATACATACCTCTATCGTCTGTATAATCCATGTAGTTCATGGTCATTTCTACAGGTGTTCCTGGGCAAGTACTTAAATGTGGGTACGCTGGTACTCCATAATTTGCAGCGTTATGCGTTGGTGTATCTGCTACTTGATCGCTACCACAGGCTGCATCTCCCCAAATATGACGTAGGTTCATCCAGTGTCCTACCTCATGAGTCGCTGTTCTTCCTAAGTTATAAGGATAACTTCCAGATCCTGAAAGACCAAAGTATTTAGAATCGATAACTACTCCGTCTGTTGTTGATGCTCCTCCTGGAAATTGAGCGTATCCTAAAATTCCACCACCAATGGTGCAAGCCCATAAGTTTAATTTAGTAGTAGGTGATGTAGGATCTAAACCTCCTTGTTTGGTTTTCTTCATCGCATCTCTAGTTCCCCAAGACGATTTGGTCGTTGATTTTCTGTTGATTTTTTCTAAAACAAAGGTAATGCCCACATTGGCTTTAACTCCTGAGAATAAAGCTGGGACATCATTGTAGTCTGAATTTGTAGCATTAAAGTCGGCATTTAAAACATCGATTTGCGTTTGTATTTGCGCATCTGAAATGTTTTCAGCTGCAGTTCTGTACAATACATTAACAACTACAGGAATTTCGATTTTACCATTAACCAAACGATTGGTCAACATGCGATTGGTAGTAAAATCTTCAATTTCATTCATTCTGATCGCTAAGGTAGGGTCAGCTTTCAATTGTTCTTCAAATACTTCTTGAGTCGCACAACCGCGTCGAGCTACTGCGTTTGCGTCTGAATCGGATGATTCTGTCTGGTCATTTTGGCAAGAAAACAGTAATAGTGCTGTAACTGCGGAAAAAAGAACTTTTTTCATAATAATTTGGGTTTTTGTTATAAAATGGTTGTTTGGTTAAATATTAACGCAATTTTATAACAAAATTATTATGCTGCAAAATTTTATTTCAAATTAATTAGCAAAATTTTAACAAAGTCTTATGAAGTCTGGTTTTTATAAAAAGGAAGGCTGTATTTGTTAGGATGTAAATTCGTACAAAGCGATACTGGTAGCTTGTACAACATTCATACTACTGTTTTTTCCGAACATATTGATGTGAACTATTTGGTTCGAAATTTTTAAAAGTGGTTCTGAAATCCCATCAATTTCACTTCCAATCAAAAGGGCTATTTTTTTGTTTTCGGGAAGTAGAACCTCCTTTAAAGGTTTGCTGTTGCTTGCGATTTCTAAAGCAATAATTTCAAAGTCATTTTCAAGTAAGTAGTCCACTAACTCGACTGTTTCCTCTATAACGCTATGGGCTACATGAAGATGCGTACTTCTGGAAGTTTTATTGATTTTACGTGGTGTGAGCGGGATATCTTTGCCTAGAAAAATAATATTTTCAACTCCAAATGCTTCTGCAATTCTAAAAAGTGAGCCAATATTCTGTTGAAAATAAATATGGTCACAAACGATTGTTATGGGAAACGTTTTTCTCTCAAATTGATTTTCCTGGTGAGTAAGTTGCACTTTTGTAAATTTAGTTGGTAAAAATATAATTGATAATGTTAGCGCCCATTTTTAAGGCCTTATCTCTAACTTCTTTGGGATCATTATGTACTTCAGGATCTTCCCATCCATCACCTAAATCAGATTCATAGGTATACAATAAAACCAATTTGTTTTCAATAAAAATGCCAAAGGCTTGTGCGCGCGTTCCGTCATGTTCATGGATTTTAGGTAATCCATTAGGGAAAGGAAAAGGCTTTTGAAATAAAGGATGATTGGCCGGAAGTTCGACCAAAGTATTGTTGGGGAATAGTTTTTTGATTTCTTTTCGGATGTATTGATCCATTCCGTAATTATCATCAATATGAAGAAAGCCCCCACCGTTTAAATAATTTCGAAGATTGCTTATATCCGCATCACTGAAAACGACATTTCCGTGTCCTGTCATGTGAACAAAAGGATAGGAAAGTAAATCAGGATTGCTGGGTTCAACCGTTGAGGGTTTTGCTTTTATTTTGGTATTGATGTTAGCATTGCAAAACTTAATTAAGTTGGGTAGGGAGGTAGGATTGGCATACCAATCCCCACCACCGCTGTATTTTAATAAAGCAATCTCCTGCGAAAAGGAAGAAATTGAACTTAATAAAAACAAAATAAAAAGTTTTTTCATACTGATTTAGGCATCAATTAATTTGAATTTTCATTGAAGAAAACAACACTATGACAGGCTACTATGGCTGCGGTTTCCGTTCTCAAACGTGTATTTCCTAAGGCTACAGGCTGGTAATTGTTTTCTAATGCCAATGCAATTTCTTTTTCAGAAAAATCACCCTCAGGACCAATCAAGATGGTTACATTTTGGTTGGGTTTCAGAATTTCTTTCAGTGTTTTTTTATCGGTTTCTTCGCAATGCGCAATTAATTGCAGGCCTTCATTTTGCTGTTTGATGAATTCTTTAAACGATATAGCCTCATTTAATTTGGGCAAATACGTTTCATTGGATTGTTTCATTGCCGATAGAATGATTTTTTCAAATCGCTCTAAATTGACTACTTTTCGTTCCGAACGATCACAAAATACAGGCGTGATTTCTCCAATACCAATTTCGGTAGCCTTTTCTAAAAACCATTCAAAACGATCATTCATTTTAGTAGGAGCCACAGCTAGATGCAAATGAAATTTTGGTTTTTCAGCCGCTGTGATCGAAAGTACTTGAACCATACATTTGTTATCAGAAGCTAAGGTGATTTGAGTTTCAAACAATAGCCCTGCGCCATTGGTAACGTGTAAGATATCGGAATCTTTTTTGCGTAAGACCTTAATAATATGTCGACTTTCTTCTTTGTCAAAAGAAAAAGCTTCGGTAGTTTGGTCGATATCTGGATTATAAAATAATTGCATAGTTTAAAATTGGATTCGCGCTTTTGAAACTACTTCTGAAGTTTCAAAACGGCTTGATAAATATTTTTGATATCCCACAATTCCTATCATTGCGGCGTTATCGGTTGTGTATTCAAATTTGGGCACAAAGGTTTTCCAACCGTATTTGCCTTCACTTTCTTTGAGACGGTTTCTGATGCCTGAATTAGCAGAGACACCACCGCCAATGGCAATTTGCTTAATTCCTGTTTCTTTTACCGCTAGTTTCAATTTATCCATCAAAATTTCAATAATAGTATATTGAATAGAAGCACAAATATCATTTAGGTTTTCTTCGATGAAATTGGGGTTCTCTATTTTTTTCTTCTGAATGAAGTATAAAATTGCGGTTTTTAATCCAGAGAAACTAAAATTTAGTCCCGGAACTTTTGGTTTTGTAAAAGCGAAAGCCTTTGGGTTTCCCTCTTGGGCGTATTTATCCACTAGGGGACCACCTGGATAAGGAAGGCCAAGAATTTTGGCGCTTTTATCAAAAGCTTCTCCAACAGCATCATCGGTGGTTTCGCCTATAATTTCCATATCAAAGAAACCATTTACTTTTACGATTTGGGTATGGCCACCGCTAATGGTAAGCGCTAAGAACGGAAATTCTGGTTTGTCGAAACCCTCTTCATCTATGAAATGGGCTAGTATATGCGCATGCATATGATTAACAGCTATTAAGGGTACTTTTAAAGCCAGTGCTAATGATTTACTAAAAGAACTCCCTACTAATAAAGATCCCATTAAACCAGGTCCTTGTGTAAAGGCAATGGCAGTTAGTTGTTCTTTTTGTATATTTGCTTTACGAAGTGCTGCATCAATTACGGGAACAATGTTTTGTTGATGTGCTCTAGAGGCTAATTCTGGAACAACACCACCATATTGATTGTGAATTAACTGGTTGGCAACAACATTTGAGAGTACTTTATCGTTATGTAAAACTGCAGCGGCAGTATCATCGCAAGAACTTTCGATGGCAAGAATAAAAACCTCTGAATTTTGCATATAAAGGCACGAATTTTGAATTATATTTGACCAATCAATTTTTTTTTATTTGATGGAATAAAAGCCAAAATTAAAGAATTTTTATCAAAACAGTCGTTCTTTGTCTGTTCAAAATAAATTAAAAAAGAAAACTAAAATAAAAGCAGCTATCAGAAAAGTAAAGAAAATAGTATCTCGCACCCTTATTGGGTTAATTTTACTTTTGTTAGCCCTGGCTATCATTTTGTCTTTGCCGGCTGTGCAAACTAGAATTGCACGTGCTATTACCACCTCTCTTAACAAAGATTTTAAAACCGATATTACTATAGATAAAGTGGCGCTTAATATTTTTGGAGGTGCTAAACTTAAAAAAGTATTGATTTTAGACCATCATAAAAGAACCTTGATTTATGCCGATATCATTACCACGGATATTTTAAGTTTAAATCGATTAGTAGAAGGTGATTTAATTTTTGGTGATGTTCGGTTAACGGGTTTGATTTTTAATTTGAAAACCTATAAAAACGAAGACGAGAATAATATCAATAAGTTTATTAAGCGATTTGAGACAAGTCCTAAAAGGGCTAAATCGAGTAAGCACTTTTTATTAACGGCCAAAAATGGATATATCGCGGACGGTAATTTTTCTGTAGTAGATGAGAATAAAACAACACCAAAGTTTTTGGATTTTAAAAAATTAAACGCCTACATCAGTGACTTTAAATTGTATGGTCCAGATGTGAATACCACCATTCATAGGTTTTCTTTTTTAGACCATCGCGGGTTGTATGTTTCCAATTTTACGGGCAAGTTTAGCTATACTAAAAAGCAAATAAAAGTGGATAATTTGGCAATTAAAACCAAAAGATCTTGGATTTATGGTCAAGCCATCTTGAACTACAAAATTGAAGATTTTTTGCATTTTACCGATAAAGTAAAATTTAATGTCGCACTAGATTCTGCTTCAATTGCCTCAAATGATATTCGTTATTTTTATAATGAATTAGGCAAAAACCAGCATTTTAAAATCAAAACAAAAATCAGAGGGACTCTTAATGATCTTAATTTAAGACATCTTAAACTTAGCGATACCAATGGTTCTAAAATTGTAGGAACGCTTCATTTCAACAACCTTTTAGGAACTAAAGCCCAAAAATTTTCGATGGATGGAAAATTTGACAAATTAGTTTCCAGCTATGATAATATAGTGGTTTTATTGCCCAATATACTGGGTAAAAAACTCCCAAAAGAACTTCAGAAACTGGGAGGTTTTAATATCGTAGGGAAGACAAAAGTATCCACAACTGATTTAGAGGCCGACTTTAAAATGACTACGGCTCTAGGAAACGGTCAAGCAGTTTTGACGATGAACCATATCGATTTTATCGATAAAGCGGCCTATTCGGGGAATATTATCTTGGATAATTTTAATATTGGTGCGTTGTTGGATCGAAAGGATATGGGTAAAACCACTTTAAATTTAGATGTTGAGGGTGTTGGTTTTACAGAGAAGTATCTCAACACGGTGATAAAAGGGGATATATCAAAATTTGATTATAATCAGTATACCTATAATAATATAGTGGTCAATGGGAATTTTAAATTGCCTTATTATAAAGGACAGCTTTCTGTAAATGATCCCAATCTAAATTTAACCTTCGATGGTTTGGTTGATTTAAGTAAACGCGAAAGTAAGTATGATTTTCATATCAAAGTCGACAATGCTGATTTGCGAAAACTTAAATTTATAAACGATTCGATTTCTTCTTTTAAAGGGGATGCAATTGTGGCCGTTACAGGAAACTCGATTGAAAATCTTCAAGGAAAAGTCTATCTTAAAGATGCAGTGTATCAAAATCCAAAAGCGACTTATGCTTTTGATGAAGTGGCTATTAGTTCGAGTTTTGATGCTGATAGATTACGTACGATAACTGTGAATTCGACTGATGTAGTAGATGGAAAGATAGTAGGTAAATTTCAGTTCGCCCAATTGGATAAATTAGTGATGAATTCCGTCGGAAGTCTGTATACAAATTACAAGCCTTATAAGGTTAAAAAAGGGCAATTTTTGCGTTTCAATTTTCACGTCTATAATAAAGTAGTCGAGATGATGTATCCGGATATTAAAATTGATTCCAGTACAGTGGTGCGTGGTAAGATTGATTCCGATTTACAAGAATTCAAATTCGGTTTTAAGTCGCAACAGATTACCGCGGCTAAAAATACCTTTGACAATATCCGAGTGAGCATTGATAATAAAAATGCACTTTATAATGCGTATATCGAATTGGACAGTATTAAAACACCTTATTATAAGGTACGTGATTTTAGTTTGATTAATGTAACTTCAAAAGATACCTTGTTTGTGCGTTCTGAGTTTAAAGGAGGGAATCAAGGGGAGGATTACTTTAATCTGGATTTGTATCATACTATTGATAAAAATAAGAACAATATCGTAGGGATTAAGAAATCTGAAATGAAATTTAAAGACTATTTATGGTATTTAAATGAAGATGCGGATGATGAAAATCAGATTGTTTTTGATCAAAATTTCAAGAACTTTTCGTTTAATAATATCGTTTTGTCTCATGAAAATCAAAAGATTGATTTGAACGGAGTCATTAAAGGAAAAGATTATAAGGACATCGTCCTGAATTTTGAAGATGTAGACATTAATAAGGTGACCCCTTTGAATAATAAGTTTGTTTTTAATGGTAATTTGAACGGTAGTGTTAATTACAAACAAAACAAGAACACCTACCAGCCCACAGCTTCTATTGTTATTGATCATCTTAACTTGAATAATATTGATTTGGGAGACTTAAATTTTGATATCTCAGGAGATGAAAGTTTTAGAAAGTTCACTATTAACTCTTCGATACAAAATGGTTTTACGGAATCCTTTAGGGCTAATGGAACTTTTGCTGTGGAAAACAAAGAAACTTTTTTAGATCTGAATCTGAAATTAGCAGGCTTTAACCTGGCTACTTTAGGAACTGTTGGAGGAGATGTGTTGTCTAATATTAGGGGAACTGTTTCTGGAAATGCGGCTATAGTCGGCAATATGAATAAGCCCGAAGTAAACGGAAGATTATACGTAGAGAAAGCCGGAATGACCATTCCTTATTTGAATACGGATTATGAGTTGACCGATCGTACGGTTATTGATGTAACCAATGAAAAGTTCTTGTTTAGGAATAATCAATTGACAGACAGTAAGTACGGGACCAAAGGTTTGTTAAATGGAAGTATTGAACATCATAATTTTTCTAATTGGAAGTTGGATTTAACCATTGCTTCCAAGCGATTGCTGGCTCTTGATACTAAAGATAGTGAAGATGCAGCCTATTTTGGTACAGCATTCATTAATGGTACAGCCAGTATTAAAGGACCGACGGATAGGTTGTTTATCAAAGTTGATGCTAAATCAGAGAAAGGAACAGAAGTGAAAATCCCGATCAATAATGTACAAAGTGTTGGGGAGAGCAGTTGGATTCATTTTGTAACACCAAAAGAAAAATTCAATTTAGCCAATGGAATTGTAGATAAAAGTAGAAATTACAATGGTCTTGAATTAGAATTTGATTTTGATATTACCCCTGATGCTGAAGTGGAAGTAATTTTAGATCGTAATTCCGGACACGGGATGAAAGGGAAGGGATATGGATCTTTGTTGTTTAAAATCAATACGTTGGGTAAGTTTAATATGTGGGGAGATTTCCAGGCCTATGAAGGAACCTATAACTTTAAATATGGAGGTTTAATCGATAAAAAATTCGCGGTTAAAAAAGGAGGTTCCATTATTTGGGAGGGGAATCCAATGAGAGCGCAATTGAATTTGGAAGCCGTTTATAGAACCTCTGCTAATCCTGCTGTATTGCTGGAGAATTCTTCTTTCAATAAAAAGGTACCAGTGGAAGTGGTGATTGGTTTAAGGGGAGATTTAGCGAGTCCAGAGCCTAATTTTGATATTCAGTTTCCTTCGGTTAGTAATGTCTTAAAGTCAGAGATACAGTATAAATTAGACGATAAAGATGTTCGTCAGACACAAGCTTTGTATTTGTTATCTACGGGTTCTTTTATGAGTCCAGAAGGTTTTAATCAAAGTGATTTGTCAGGTACCTTTGCGGAAACAGCAGCTAGTTTGTTAGGAGGGATTATTAAATCGGATAATGATAAGTTTAATATCAATTTAAATTTTATTTCTGCAGACAAACGAATTGGGCAAGAAGCTGATGGACAATTTGTAGCGAATATTTCATCCCAGATTAATGAAAAGATATCCATTAATGGTAAGTTAGGAGTTCCTGTTGGAGGGGTGAATGAGTCTGCAATTGTGGGTGATATCGAGATATTGTATAGAGTTAATGAAGACGGTTCGATGAATCTACGTCTGTTTAATAAAGAAAATGATATTAATTATATCGGACAGGGAATTGGATATACCCAGGGAGTAGGTATTTCCTATGAGGTAGATTTTGATACCTTTAGTGAGTTGGTGAATAAGATTTTTAAGAATCATAAACTGGAAAGAGCCCTGAAGAGTTCGTCAGATGATTTACAAGATTCGTATATGAATCCGGATTACCTTAACTTTTCAAGTAAAAAGGAGTCGGAGAAGAAAAAGAAAAGAGCCAACAAAAAAGAAGAACAAAAGAAACCGCAACCACAGACGCAACCTCAAGGTAATGATCAAGGTTTGATACCTGATAATGATTATTAATGGATTGGGAGCAGTTGTATTAAAATGCAGCTGCTCAAGAGTATTTTCTTCAGGTGTTACGGGTAGATTTTTTAGGCTGTAGACACGTAGTGCTAAACTACCATTTTTGTAACACTTCATTTTAAGAATGTTATTTTTAAAGAGTAAATTAAAATAAGTAGCTTTTACTATTTTAAATGAAATTTTTCGTTTATAAAAACTTATTAACGAAAACGTTTGAATTTAACATATTTTATTAATTTATTATAAATTCAACCCGTAAATTGGTGAATGTTTGCTAGTTTTACACTTTTAATACTTAAATAATGCCAAAAACAATAAAAAAAGTTGGTGTTCTGACATCAGGAGGAGATTCTCCTGGAATGAATGCCGCAATACGATCAGTTGTTCGAACGTGTGCTTATCATAATATAGAGTGCATAGGAATTTATAGAGGGTATCAAGGGATGATCGAAGGCGATTTCAAAGAAATGGGACCTCGATCTGTAAATAATATTGTAAACAAAGGAGGAACGATTTTAAAGTCGGCTCGCTCAACTGAGTTTAGAACCCCAGAAGGTAGAAAAAAAGCACATGAGAATCTTGTGAAGGCAGGAGTGGATGCTCTTGTTGTAATAGGTGGAGATGGAAGTTTTACCGGAGGATTAATTTTTAATAATGAATATGGTTTTCCAGTAATGGGAATTCCGGGTACAATTGATAATGATATTTTTGGAACTAGTCATACCTTAGGATATGATACAGCTCTGAATACTGTTGTAGATTGTATTGATAAAATTAGAGATACAGCAAGTTCACATAACCGATTGTTTTTCGTAGAGGTTATGGGAAGAGATGCTGGACATATTGCTCTTAATGCTGGAATTGGAGCTGGTGCCGAAGAAATTCTTATTCCTGAAGAAGATTTAGGATTAGATAGGTTACTAGATTCACTTCAAAAAAGTAAAGCCTCAGGAAAATCATCTAGTATAGTGGTGATTGCTGAGGGAGATAAAATTGGTAAAAACGTATTCGAACTAAAAGATTACGTGGAAGCTAACTTACCAGAGTATGACGTTAGAGTATCTGTTTTAGGACATATGCAACGTGGTGGTTCTCCTTCTTGTTTTGATCGTGTTTTAGCTAGCCGTTTAGGGGTTAAAGCGGTAGAATCATTGATTGAAGGTAAATCAAATTATATGGTAGGTTTACAGGCTGACAAAGTGGTTTTAACTCCGTTAGAACAAGCTATTAAAGGTAAGTCTGAGATTGATAGAGAGTTGTTGAGAGTCTCTGATATCATGTCAACATAAAATACAAGATTAAAAGAAAAGAAGTTTATTGTGAGGAAATTAGACTTTAAAATAGTGTAATAAAAACAAAAGCAAAAATTAAGTAAAATGTCAAAAGTAAAATTAGGAATAAACGGATTTGGACGTATTGGAAGAATCGTTTTTAGAGAAACTTTCAATAGAGATAATGTAGAGGTAGTAGCAATCAACGATTTGTTAGATGTAGATCACTTAGCTTACTTATTGAAATATGATTCAGTTCACGGTCGTTTCGACGGTACTGTAGAAGTAAAAGAAGGAAAACTTTATGTAAACGGAAGAAACATTCGTATCACTGCTGAGAGAAATCCAGCTGATTTGAAATGGAACGAAGTTGATGTTGATGTAGTTGCTGAATGTACTGGTATTTTTACTACTATTGAAACTGCTAATGAGCATATCAAAGGTGGTGCTAAAAAAGTGATCATCTCTGCTCCATCTGCAGATGCTCCAATGTTTGTAATGGGGGTAAACCATGAAACTGCAAAAGCTTCTGATCTTGTTGTTTCTAATGCTTCTTGTACAACTAACTGTTTAGCTCCTTTAGCTAAAGTTATTCATGATAATTTCGAAATTGTTGAAGGTTTAATGACTACTGTTCACGCAACAACTTCAACTCAAATGACTGCTGATGGTCCTTCTAGAAAAGACTGGAGAGGTGGACGTGCTGCTAGCATCAACATCATTCCTTCTGGAACAGGGGCTGCTAAAGCGGTTGGAAAAGTAATTCCTGCTTTGAATGGAAAATTAACGGGAATGTCTTTCCGTGTACCTACTGCTGACGTTTCTGTTGTAGATTTAACTGTAAAACTTGCTAAAGAAACTACTTACGAGGAGATCATGGCTGTTTTGAAAACGGCTTCTGAAACTACAATGAAAGGGATCTTAGGATATACTGAAGATGCTGTTGTATCTCAAGATTTTATTTCTGATAAAAGAACTTCTATCGTTGATGCTACTGCAGGAATTGGATTGAATTCAACTTTCTTTAAATTAGTGTCTTGGTACGATAATGAGTACGGATACTCTAGTAAATTGATTGATTTATCTGTGCATATCGCAGGTTTAAAATAATAACATAGCATGCTGCAAAATCCCGTTATTTCATAGTAACGGGATTTTGTTATTTTGTTGCGTCTTTAATTAATGTAAAGAATACACTTTTGTTTAATTAGGGAAGGACTAATCCAAAAACTAAATAAAATGAAATTAATAGTTGATAGTGGATCTACTAAAGCCGATTGGATTGCAATTGATGATAATGGGAAAGTATTATTCACAACACAAACTTTAGGATTAAATCCTGAAATTCTTAACGCACCAGAGATTATCGAAAGATTAAACGATCGTTTTGATATTTTGCAAAATAAAAAAAATGCAACGCATTTGTTTTTTTATGGAGCAGGTTGTGGTACCGATAGAATGAAAAAAGCACTTTCTCAAATCTTTCAAGAGTATTTTGTTAATGCTATTGTAGAGGTTCAGGAAGATACTTATGCGGCTGTTTATGCCACTACTCCAAGAGGAGAAGAAGCTATTGTTAGTATATTAGGTACAGGTTCAAACTGTAGTTATTTTGATGGAAAAGTATTGCATCAAAAAGTACAATCATTAGGGTATATCGTCATGGATGATTGTAGTGGAAATGTTTTTGGAAAAGAATTAATCAGAAAATATTATTTCAATAAAATGCCAAGTGACTTGGCGGCTGATTTTGAAAAAGAGTATGATGTAGATCCTGATTTTATTAAAAACAAATTGTACAAAGAGGCTAATCCGAACGCGTATTTAGCAACTTTTGCCAAGTTTTTAATCAAACATAAAGACACTGAGTTTTGCCAAAAGATCATCGCTAAAGGGATGAAATCGTTTGTTAAAAACTATATTAAACAATTTGATAACTGTAAGGATGTTCCAGTGCATTTTGTGGGCTCTATTGCTTTCTATTTGAAAGATGAATTACAGGTAACTTTTGATAAATATGAACTTCAATTAGGGAACGTTTTAAGAAGACCTATTGATGGATTAATTGCGTACCATGTTGCCAATCAATAGTGCTGGATTTTTGGAAATTGCCATTATTGCACATGACGGTAAGAAGGCTGATTTAATTAATTTTTTAATTAAAAACAGCAGCGTTTTACATCATGAAAAAATAAGGTTAATTGGAACCGGAACTACTGGAGGAAAAGCTGAAGCAGCAGGATTTAAAACCCAAAAAATGCTTTCTGGTCCTTTAGGAGGTGATG
This sequence comes from Flavobacterium sp. OHVDL-2026-0007, assembly GCF_059882335.1. Classification (NCBI taxonomy): domain Bacteria; kingdom Pseudomonadati; phylum Bacteroidota; class Flavobacteriia; order Flavobacteriales; family Flavobacteriaceae; genus Flavobacterium; species Flavobacterium sp. OHVDL-2026-0007. The sequence goes on along the minus strand of NZ_CM187612.1, from coordinate 1,882,150 downwards.
CGCAAATTGCAGGTAGAGTGGCAGAAGGAATTACGCAGATGGTTTTCTTTTTTAAAGATCCCTTATCGAGTCATCCACATGAAGCGGATATTAATATGTTAATTCGTGTTTGCGATGTTCATAATGTGCCACTGGCCACTAATGAAGCAACGGCACAATTATTATTGGACGCTATTGCATTGCAATTATAAAGATTTCAACTTATATAGATTTTGGCCAACAAGCCAATTGAACCGTTTCTAGATTGGAAGCGGTTTTTTTATATAAAAAATGCTCTACGTAAGTAGAGCATTTATAAGTTTATAGTGTTTTTATTGCAAAAATTGCGCTATTGCACTGCAATGATGGAGATTTCTACATTTACATTTTTTGGCAAGCAGGCCACTTGAACCGTTTCACGTGCTGGAGCGGTTTTTTCGTTGAAGTATGAGCCGTAAATGGTATTGATTGCGGCAAAATTATTCATATCCATAATAAAGATTGTGGCTTTTACTACATGTTCAAAAGTCATATTGGCTGCCTCTAAAATAGCCGCTATGTTCTCCATAACTTGTTTGGTTTCATCTTGGATGTTTTCCGTTACAAGTTCTCCTGAAGCTGGATTGATAGCAATTTGACCTGAGGCATAAAGTGTGTTTCCTGATAATACGGCTTGGTTGTAAGGTCCAATAGGAGCAGGAGCTTTGTCTGTAAAGATGATTTTTTTCATAAGGATTAGTTGTATTCGAGATTGATTTATCGGTTTGCGCTGCTTCGTTTGTTCCATTTAATGTCACTAAGCATTCCAGATTTAATTCCAATAAAGAAATTCCAGTTGGAATTCGTTCCTAGTGGTGTGTAATTAAAGGCCATTCTCCAGCTTAACAAATCTCTTTCAAAACGAAATTGTGTGAACGTAACTCCTTTTTGTACAAAATCGTAACCAGTAGAGATTCCGCCTTTCCATTTTGGTGTAATGTCCATATTGGCTGAAATCATGATGGAATTTCCAGAGATCTTATTCTCTCTATTGATATTGGAATAAGTCAGCGAATAAGCTAAGGTCATATCCCAAGGGATTTTTGAATTGAAGAACTCGGTAATCACGTCTGTATCGTCTTCCCTTTCATCGGGGAATTGACTTTTCCGTGTATCATTTAAATCAGTATTGGTACCGAATAAATCATCTTTACGACCTCCGTTTCGTTGACTTTGGGTGTTCTTATCATCTTTTCCATCTCCTTTGTTGGAGAAGGAGTAGTTTACGGTCATATTAGCGCTTGTCATTCTAAAGAGACTTCCGCCATTGTCGATGTTAAAAACGTTCATTCTAGCGCCTGAATTGTCGATAGCGTAAGGGTCTAAAGTAGCTCCAAAGTTCATGTTCATTTTATTATCAAAAAACTGAGTTCCCCCAGAGACTAATACTGGTTGCCAAGCTAGAGTTTCTCTTCCGTTAGCATTAAAGTTATAGCTGGTGCTGAAGTTTAAGTTGTTTAACAGCATTATTTTTTTAGGCTCTGTCTTTGTGCTGTCTCGGTCTCTTACTTTGGCTTCAAAAGTATTGCTTAAAGCAAATCCTACGACATTGGAGTTGTCTTTGCCGGGAGCGCCAAAAACACCATTTTCAAAACGCGTATAAGAGGAAGAGTTGGTTATTCTTCCTGATGCATCTACAGCGTAGTTGTCGTAATATTTTTCGAAACTTGGTGTGTAAGCATAGGTGATAGAAGGACGCATGACGTGACGAATCGATTGGATTTTTTTATCGGTACCAAAATTAAAAGTACCGTAAATGGTGGTTCCTAAGTTTGTACTGAAATTATAAGTTCTAAAAGCGTCAAATCCATTTACGGTTTTGGTTTCTACCGTGCTTAAATCATTATTGTATTCTTTGTGAACGGTTTTGGTAACCCAGGTTTCTTGGTAGTTACTAGAGGCTCCAGCACTAAAGTATTTGAATAATTTAAAATTGGTACTAATTGGAATCGAATGCTGCATCCCGATTTGAGCATCTCTAAACATTTGAGGTTTGAAAAACAAAGAGTCAGTGGTAACGAAATTGTTTTTACCACTTAAGTTGTACTGTAAGTTGATGTTTTTTATGAATCCTTTTTTAATTCCGTCTTTACCAACAAAAGGGTAAACACGATCAACACTTGCTTGAAGTGCTGGTAAGGTCATGTTGATTTGTTCGGTTTGTGTATTTTGTGAATGCGTTGCTGTTAATGAGAAACGAGCTTGCGGTATGGTGTTAAAGGTTTTATTGTATGAAATAGATGAACTTAGAGTATTATTCAAGTTCGAGCCTATGTTGGCTTGGTTAATAGATTGTTTGAAGTATTTACTACTACCCATATTCACCGAAGCAGAAAAGCTAGAATTTGGAGTAGATTTGGTGTCTTTGGAGTGCGACCACTGTATGTTGTAAATGTTTTGTTTGGAATAATCCGGATAACCTCTTTCGCTGTTGATGAGATTCTCAAAACGCACATTGATATTACCTCGGTATTTATATCTTTTAGCATAAGAGGATTCAAAACGCATGGCGTAACTACCGTTGGTGTAATAATCGGCTAGGGCGGTTAAATCATAATTATCACTTAGGGCAAAATAGTATCCCATGTTTTGCAAAGAAAAACCTCGGGTATTGGAATCGTTGTAGCTTGGAAGGATAATACCTGAAATACTTTTTTCTTGACTCATTGGGAAATAAGCAAAAGGTAAAGCAATGGGGGTAGGAACATCGGCAATAACCATATTGGTTAAACCAGTGATTACTTTTTTCCCAGGAATGAATTTTACTTTATTGGTTTGGAAATAGTATTCAGGATTGTCTATATCTTTTGAAGTGGTGAAACGCGCACCTCTTAAAAAATAAACAGAATCGTTTTCTTTTTTGGTAACCGAGGCTTTTATTTTAAATTCACCTTGTTCTGTTCTGGAGTTGTAGATTAAGGCTTTTTTGGTCTTAAAATTAAAGCGGATCGAGTCAGGTTGAACTTCGCTTGCTCCTTGTTTGAAATTGGGATATTGACTTAAAACACCTACTGAATCTTTTATTCTACCAGCATAAACTTCATCCTTTTCGTAATCAAGAACGATGATCCCCGATTTTAACTCGACATCTTTATAGTATAATTCGGCCTCGTTGTATAGGGTAATGGTTTTCTTTTTTTGATCAATCTTAGCATAATCTTTAGCTTTGTATTTTACTTTTCCGTCAAGAAAAGCTTTTTTTGGCTTGATGCTGTCCACTTTTGGCTTGATGCTGTCTAGTTTTGGCTTGATGCTATCCACTTTTGTAGTGTTAACTGTAGTGAGTTTTGGCTTATCTGCCTGTTTTACAGTTGGTAAAGCGGTTTTCTTTGTTCTTGTCTCTTGTGAGTATAATTTACCACCTCCTAATGATAGGAAAAATGATAACAAAACGATATTAAATAAGTTTGTATGCAAAGGTTTAAATGCTATTTTTGTAAAAGTATGGCTTGTTTTTTGACATGTCAAACTTACATATAATTTTTTGTCAAAAATAATCAATTATAAAAATTATAGCAGTTGCGGTTTATTAAAATTAACTTTTAGATTTATGAATATATTTAACAAAAATAAAGTAATATTTGCTTTTTTTCTAACGATAATGTCTTTTTGTGGGTACAGTCAGTCCAATGTTTTTAAGGTAACTCTTGATGCAGGACATGGGGCTCATGATAATGGGGCTGTTTATAGTGGACGAATCGAAAAAAACATTGCTTTAGCTATAGTGTTAAAAGTAGGAAAAATATTGGAGCTTAATCCAAATGTTGGCGTTATTTATACACGAAAAACAGATGTTTTTATTGATTTGGTTGAAAGGGCCAATATAGCCAACAGAGCCAATTCGAATATTTTTGTTTCGATTCACTGTAATGCGAACAAAAATACGGCTGCAGATGGTACTGAGACCTATGTAATGGGTTTGAGTAAAACGGCATCGAATCTTGAGGCAGCCAAAAAAGAGAACTCGGTAATTACTTTAGAGAAAGATTATAAACGTAAATATGAAGGCTACGATCCTAATTCACCGGAATCGATGATTGGGATGACTTTGATGCAAGAAGAGTATTTGGATAACAGTATTTCATTGGCAAGTAAAATTGAAGATAACTTTGATAAACTTGGAAAAAAATTGAGACATGGTGGTGTGAAGCAAGCACCATTTATGGTACTGCACAAAGCATATATGCCTAGAGTTTTAGTAGAAACTGGTTTTATTTCGAATCCTACGGAAGGGAATCTTTTGAATTCAGAAGAGGGACAAGATGAAGTTGCTCAGGCTATAGCGCAAGCTATCTTAAGTTATAAAAGAGAGTATTTTGGTTCAGGAGCTCCAGAATTGATAGAGGCAAGGCCAGCAAGAGATACTTCTAAACCTGTAAAGCCTAAAGTCATCGATACGCCAACGGTTGTGAAAATTGTGCAAAAAGGAACCATTTATAAGGTACAGCTTATTGCGAGTATCAAAAAAACACCTTTAGAGCCACGTAATTTTAAAGGGCTGAAAAATGTAACGATGTTGTACGAAAACAATATTTATAAATATTTCTATCAAGAAACTTCGGATTACGAAAATGCTAAAAAATATTTACAAGAAGCTAAAAGTAAAGGATATGGCGCTGCTTTTTTAATTGCGTATAAGGATGGTGAAAAAATCAGTATTCAAGAGGCAATTAAATAATAGCCTCAAGTTCGAATATTTATATTAATTTTGTACAAACATTTAGAATTTTGAAACTAACAAGAGAAATTAAAACGGCTATTTTAGTCATTGCGTCTATTTTATTATTTATTTGGGGCTACAGTTTTTTAAAAGGTAGAGATCTTTTTACAAATTATAAGACATTATATGTTGAGTATGATAATGTAGAGGATTTGTCAGCTTCAGCACCGGTAACCTTAAACGGACTAGTAATTGGAAAAGTTACTGGAATTAAAATCAATGAAAATACTGGAAAATTATTAGTTGAAATGCAACTAAAAACGGATTTTCCAATTTCGAAAACAAGTAAAGCATCTTTGTATTCACCAGGTTTAATCGGTGGAAAACAAGTGGCTATTTTACCTAATTATGCCGATAAAGAGTTGGCTGAGGAAGGACAAAGACTGCAAGCTGATGTTCAATTAGGATTGACAGAATCTTTAGGAGGTAAAATGGAACCGATTCAGAAAAAACTGGAAAAAATGTTGGTCAATATTGATACGCTAGTGACAGGATTGAACCATGTGTTAGATAAAAAAGGACAAGAGGATATCAAGAAAACCTTGGCAGAATTGAGTCAAACAATGGAGCAATTCCACAAAGCTTCAGGTAGTATTAACTCTATCTTAGATACCAACAAATCACAGATTAATGGAGTGGTGACTAATTTTAATAAAATGTCTAGCAACTTTAATAAAATCTCAGATTCTTTAAACAAAGCAGATTTAGGAAAAACAGTTAGAAACCTAAACCAAACTTTGGCTAAAGTGGATGGTATTATGAGTAATTTAAGTTCAGGAAAAGGAACTGCAGGAAAATTATTGAATGATGATGCTTTATATGCTAATTTAACGAAAACTTCAAAAGAGTTAGAGTTGTTATTGGAAGATGTACGTCTTTATCCTACACGTTATGTAAATGTTTCTCTTTTTGGAAAGAAAAATAAACCTTATGTGGCACCTACAGTAGATGCAGATTCAACTACTAAAAATTAATTAGATGAGTTATTTAGATAATATTTTATTCGCTATTCTTCTTATTGTTGGTTTCGGTTTTTTTGCGACGAGTGTAAAAAAAATCATCCGGAATATTAACTTAGGAGTAGATGTCAATCGAAAGGATAATTCTAAAGCACGTTGGAAAAACATGGCCATGATTGCTTTAGGGCAATCGAAAATGGTAAAACGTCCTGTAGCAGGAGCGCTACATATCGTAGTTTACCTTGGTTTTATAATCATCAATATCGAATTACTTGAAATCATCATTGATGGTTTGTTCGGAACACATAGAGTTTTTGCTTTTTTAGGAACGGCTTATGATATTTTAATTGGGTCTTTCGAGATATTAGCGCTTTTGGTTTTGGTAGCCGTAAGTGTTTTTTGGATTAGAAGAAATGTAGTAAGGTTAAAGCGTTTTATTAGTTCAGACTTAAAAGGCTTTCCTAAAAGTGATGCCAATTACATCTTGTATTTTGAGATGGTTTTGATGACCTTGTTTTTGTTGATGAATGCTTCTGATTTGCATTTACAAAATGTTCCAGGAGGATTTTCTCATTTTCATAAGGCAGGAAGTTTTCCGGTAAGTCAATTCATAGCGCCTATTTTTGATGGAATGTCTAATGAATTGGTGATGTTGTTGTCGGAAGTATTTTGGTGGTTGCATATAGCGGGTATCTTAGTTTTTATGAACTATTTATACTTTTCAAAGCATTTGCATATTCTTTTGGCTTTCCCTAATACCTACTTTGCCAACTTAAATCCAGAAGGACAGTTTGACAACTTAGAGTCGGTGACTAAAGAGGTGAAGTTAATGATGGATCCAAATGCAGATCCTTTTGCGGCAGCTCCAGTAGATCCAAATGCAGTTCCTGCAAAATTTGGTGCTAGCGATGTTCAAGATTTGAATTGGGTACAATTGTTAAATGCCTATACGTGTACAGAGTGCGGTCGTTGTACTTCATCCTGCCCTGCCAATCAAACCGGTAAAAAATTGTCTCCTCGTAAAATTATGATGGATACTAGAGATCGATTACAAGAAGTAGGAAAAAATATAGACGCTAATAAAGGTATTTTTATTCCAGATAATAAAACACTTTTAAACGATTATATTACACCAGAGGAATTGTGGGCGTGTACCTCATGTAATGCTTGTGTGGAAGAATGTCCAGTGAATATTAGTCCATTGTCTATTATTATGGATATGCGTCGTTATTTGGTTATGGAGCAAAGTGCTGCACCTATGCCTATAAATGCGATGATGAGTAATATAGAGAATAATGGAGCTCCTTGGCCATACAATCAACAAGACAGGTTGAATTGGAAAAATGAGAATTAAGAAGTATTCCTAGTGAAGAAATTCTCATAAATAGAATAAGATTTTAAATTTCAGCTGATAAAAAGGGAACTTTGAAAGGCTTTAAACTTTAAACAAAATAGAGAGATGTCAGAAAGTTTAGTAGTGCCAACAATGGCAGAAATGCTAGCTCAAGGAAAACAACCAGAGGTGTTATTTTGGGTAGGTTGCGCAGGAAGTTTTGATGATAGAGCAAAGAAAATTACCAAAGCATTTGTGCGAATATTAAATCGTACCAATGTTTCTTTTGCAGTTCTGGGTACTGAAGAGAGTTGTACCGGAGATCCTGCAAAACGCGCGGGAAATGAATTTTTGTTTCAAATGCAAGCCATGATGAATATCGAGGTCTTAAATGCTTATGAAGCAAAGAAAATTGTGACCGCTTGTCCGCATTGTTTCAATACCTTGAAAAATGAATATCCTGAATTGGGTGGTCAGTACGAGGTGATTCATCATACAGAGTTTTTGAAGTCACTAATAGATGATGGAAGGTTAACTGTGGAAGGGGGGCAGTTTAAAGGAAAACGCATCACTTTTCATGATCCTTGTTATTTAGGAAGAGCCAATAAAATTTATGAGGCGCCGAGAGAGTTGATCCAAAAATTAGACGTGGAATTAGTAGAAATGAAACGTTCTAAAGCCAATGGTTTATGTTGCGGAGCTGGAGGAGCACAGATGTTTAAAGATGCTGAAGCAGGAGACAAAGAGATCAATGTCGAAAGAACAGAAGATGCGCTGGAGACTAAAGCAGATATTATTGCTGCAGGTTGTCCATTTTGCAATACGATGTTAACAGATGGTGTTAAACATCAAGAAAAAGAAGGCCAAGTTAAAGTAATGGACATAGCGGAATTAATCGCTAATGCACAAGATCTTTAGTTTTTGGATAAAAACAAAAAAAGTAATAAAGATTTGAGGAGCCAACAGGCTGCTTGAATTGGAATAAAAAATAAAAATAAAATGTACGTACCTTTTGAAAATTTACCTGGTGAGTCCAGAATTTGGATTTATCAATCAAACAGAAAATTTTCTGAGGAAGAATTTTCTGAAATAGAAACAGCAGTGCAATCTTTTGTAGAAGGTTGGGCAGCGCACGGAACTAGTCTTGAGGCTTCATTTGAATTGAAATACAACCGATTTATTATTTTGGCTGTTAATCAAGAGGTGCAGGCCGCTACAGGTTGTTCTATCGATAGTTCAGTAGAATTTATACAGAGTTTAGAACAAAAGTATAACGTTGATTTGTTGGACAAAATGAATGTAACGTTTAAACTTGGTGAGCATATCGCACACAAGCCATTAATTGATTTTAAGAAAATGGTTAAAGATAAATCGGTATCTGAGAATACCATTGTTTTTAATAATTTAGTAAACAATATCGAAGAGTATAACGAATCATGGGAAGTTCCTGCTGCCGATAGTTGGCATAGTAGGTTTTTCTAGAATAAGGTTTTATAAAACAGCAAAGGCACAGGATTTAGATTCTGTGCTTTTTTTTTACGCGAAACTAAAGGGGGAGTTAAAGGGGTGTTTTTGTAGAAAAGCCTATTTAATCGGTGGACTGTGGTCAAGAAAATGTAATGATTAGGATAAATTTAGGAAATTCTAACATGCTAAAAGGATAATTAAAGGCTATTTTTAAGTACTTTCGTAGTACTAAATTTATTACATGAAAATAGCAATAGTTTGTTATCCGACTTTTGGTGGTAGTGGTGTTGTGGCTACCGAGTTGGGGCTTGAATTGGCCAGACGAGGACACGAGATTCATTTTATTACCTATAGTCAACCAGTACGGTTGGCCCTTTTAAATCCAAATGTTCATTATCACGAAGTAAACGTACCAGAATATCCTCTTTTTCATTATCAGCCTTACGAGTTGGCCTTGTCGAGCAAATTGGTGGATATGGTGAAATTATATAAAATCGAAGTACTTCACGTGCATTACGCTATTCCGCACGCCTATGCAGGGTATATGGCCAAGCAAATGTTGAAAAATGAAGGAATCAATCTTCCGATGATTACCACGCTTCACGGAACTGATATTACCTTAGTGGGTAATCATCCTTTTTATAAGCCAGCGGTAACCTTTAGTATTAATAAATCAGACTATGTAACCTCTGTTTCTCAGAGTCTGAAAGACGATACACTGAAGTTGTTCAAGATTAAGAATAAGATTAAAGTAATTCCTAACTTTATAGAGTTGGATAAAGTGGGTACAGACCCACAGGCGCCTTGTCATCGTTATGTAATGGCTAAAGAGAATGAGCGTATTATAACGCACATTAGTAACTTTAGAAAGGTGAAGAGAATACCGGATATTATTAAAATTTTCTATAATATTCAGAAGGAAATTCCATCTAAATTAATGATGGTAGGGGACGGACCTGAAAAAGAGAAGGCGGAGATTTTATGCCAAGAATTGGGTATTTACGACAAAGTAATTTTCTTTGGGAATAGTAATGAAATTGATAAAATCTTGTGTTTTACCGATTTGTTTTTACTGCCTTCCGAAACGGAAAGTTTTGGTTTAGCCGCTTTGGAGGCAATGTCGTGTGGAGTACCGGTGATTTCAAGTAATTCGGGCGGTTTACCTGAAGTTAATTTTGAGGGATTCTCGGGTTATTTAAGTGATGTAGGAAATGTAGAAGAGATGGCTGCTAATGCGATTAAAATCTTAAAAGACGACGTCGTTTTAAACCAGTTTAAGGCAAATGCTTTGGAGGTGGCCAAGAAGTTTGATATTAAAAACATTTTGCCCAAGTATGAAGCTTTGTACAGGCGCGCTATTGACGATTATAAAAATGAAAATTAGTAATCTTAAAACGGCCCATAAATGAAAAAAGTAATGTTAGTTGTAGTTGTTTTAGTTTTGGTTTCTTGTGGAGCGAAAAAAACAGCTGATTCGGGTGATGGAAAACTATATGAGGTTTTAACAGTACAGTCAGATGGCGGTGGAAATATCAAGTTTTTTGAAATTTTAACCGAACCCAATGAAATTAAAATGTTAGAGAATGATCCGCTTTTAGCCGATAAGGTGAAACAAGGAGATGTGAGTCAGTCTAATTATGTTATTCTGAATATGGGGGAGAAAAACACTGGAGGTTACTCTATAGGTGTTGAAAAAGTGGAAGAGACAGACAAAAATATTATTATCACAGTAAAAGAGCATAGTCCTGCTCCAGATGCTATGGTGATACAAGTAATTACGTATCCTTATACGGTAGTAAGGATTCATTCTAAGAAAGAAATTGTGATCAAATAATTCGTTACTGTTTAAGGCGGATTTGCCTTTAGTTCAAATTTGGTCGGTATGAGGCATAAAAAAAATCCTGTCGTTTTTCAAGGCGACAGGATTTTTGTATTTTTAATTCTTTAGAATTTAAATTTGATTCCTAGACCTACATCAAAACCAAAGTTATCATCGTTATAGTATCCAGAACCAATCTCTGGTCTTGCATCTAATGATAATAAAATAGGTACATTGTCAAAACCGTATTCTATACCAATATCACCTGCAGCAAAAACATACGTACCGCTATGGTCGTAATTGTTGTCGTTGTAATGGTGATTGTCATCCCAAGCAGCTAAACCTGCACCAACTCCTGCATACCAGTTAAAACCGCCGTCAATGTTCCAAACCCATTGATAAAGTCCCACCGCTTTAATTGCATCTACATCATTGCTGTTTCTCCAACCTAAATCGAATTCAAGTCTGTTGTTTTTAGATAATCCTCTTTGATACGATATTTCGCCACCAAATCCGTTATTATCTCCTAAACGTAGACCAAGTGCATTTTTTGCGATTTCTTGTGATTGAGCCGTGAATGCTAAACCGAATAGCATAAGGGCAGATAAAATGATTTTTTTCATAAATAGGGTTAATTATTTTATTCAAAGTTACATTTGCTATTCAGGACAAACGTATAATATTGTCTTAAATTGTTATATAATTCACACTTTAGTCTACCGAAAAGTCCTGTAGTATTCTCAAAGATATAGAATAAATGAGAAAAGTGTATAGGATAGTGATGACTGTGAAACTTGGACTACATGTTGTTGATTGTTTAAAACAATATGAGGTAAATAGCTTTGGAAATGAATGTTTTAGGGTTTGTGTTTTTTGTTGTATTGGCAGTAATAAACGATAGTCTTATGAAGTCGTCAGCAAGGTTATTTGGAAAGGAATCTCGTAAAAACAACAACTTGGGGTTAAATCAAGATCAAAGAGTTTTTTCTTCTTTGGGTGTTATTTTTGTTTTAAAATGGAGTTAATTAAGTGATTGCTTAAAATATCTTCCATTTCAAAAAGATTCTCTTCTTCGCTGAAATTTGTTTCAGCATAGGAGTAAAGTTTCCAGCGCTTTTTATGGTATTCTAAAGCGGTTAAGTTCTCTATCCAATCTCCGGAATTTAAGTATAAAGTAGAACCGTGTTTGTTTTCTTTAGTGATGATTTTTGGCTCGTGTATGTGTCCACAGATGACATAATCATATTTTTTTTCTATAGCCAAATCCGTAGCAGTGGTTTCGAAATCAGAAATAAATTTTACTGCTTTTTTTACGCTTGCTTTAATTTTTTTGGAAAACGAATAAGGCTCGCGACCCGCTTTAGCGAGTAACCAATTCACAAAACGGTTGGTTAGTATAAGGTAGTCATAACCTAGGCCACCTAGTTTTGCGATCCATTTGGAGTGTTGAACAGAAGCGTCAAAAACGTCACCATGAAAAATCCAGGCCTTTTTGTCGTCTAGTTCTAGAACTAATTTATCGACTAAAGCAAAATTTCCCATATTCATATCGCTAAACTTTCGCAAGATTTCGTCATGGTTGCCAGTGATGTAATATACCTTGGTGCCTTTGGAAGCCATTCCTATTATGCGTTGGATAACCCTTAAGTGTGCTTTTGGAAAATAAGATTTTCTAAATTGCCAAGCATCAATAATGTCGCCATTTAAGACTAATGTTTTGGGTTTAATGCTTGATAAATAGTTGTTTAATTCTTTGGCGTGACTGCCATAAGTACCTAAATGGACATCAGAAATTATGACCAATTCAACATTTCGTTTTTTCAATTTTTCTATTTTGAGTTAAACAAATAAAGGCATCTCAACGCTGTTTTGTTTTATCAAAAGGTTATGAATTTGGCTTCAATTTTAACAAATTGTGAGTTTTAGTCAAGTATGCCATTGCTTAATAATACTAATTTTAAATTTTTTAATTTAATTCATAAAACTTACATTTGCTTAAAACTAATTACAATGGCGGGAAATAGCTACGGCACACTATATAAAGTTACTACATTTGGAGAATCTCACGGCGAAGCCCTGGGTGGAATTATAGATGGATGTCCATCAGGAATTGAACTAGATTTAGCGGCAATTGAAGTTGAAATGTCCAGAAGAAAACCGGGACAATCAGCAATTGTTACACAACGTAAAGAACCAGATAGTGTTCAGTTTTTGTCAGGAATTTTTGAAGGAAAAACCACTGGAACCCCAATTGGTTTTATTATTCCCAATACCAATCAAAAATCTGATGATTATTCTCATATAAAAGATAATTACCGTCCAAGTCATGCGGATTATGTATACGATCAGAAGTATGGTTTTCGCGACTATCGCGGTGGAGGAAGAAGTTCCGCTAGAGAAACGGCAAGTAGAGTAGTAGCAGGAGCAATCGCTAAACAGATGTTGCCTGAAATTAAAATTAATGCTTATGTTTCTTCTGTAGGACCAATTCATTTAGATACCCCTTATCAAGATTTAGATTTTTCAAAAATTGAAAGCAATCCAGTGCGTTGTCCTGATGAGAAATCGGCAGCGATTATGGAAGAATATATTCGTGATATCCGCAAGCAAGGAGATACCGTTGGTGGGATTGTTTCTTGTGTGATTCAAAATGTTCCTGTTGGTTTAGGAGAGCCCGTTTTTGACAAATTGCATGCAGAATTAGGAAAAGCAATGCTTTCTATTAATGCCGTAAAAGGTTTTGAATACGGAAGTGGTTTTTCAGGATCTGAAATGAAAGGAAGTCAGCATAATGATTTATACAATGCTGATGGTACTACTAAAACCAATCTTTCTGGAGGAATTCAAGGCGGTATTAGCAACGGGATGGACATTTATTTCAGAGTGGCTTTTAAACCTGTGGCCACAATCATGCAAACTCAAGATTCATTAGATAATAAGGGGAATATCACCCCAATGACTGGAAAAGGGCGTCATGACCCATGTGTTGTGCCTCGTGCAGTGCCGATTGTGGAAGCAATGGCTGCGATTGTATTGGCTGATTTTTATCTAATCAACAAGACATATTAATAAAAGTTAGGACAGTGAGGGTCTTAATTTTTTAATTCTAAATAAAAAACAAATTGATGCAAGTTACAGAAACCAAAAAAAAATCATTTCTTTCCGGCTTAACAGGGCAAATTATAATTGCCATGGTACTTGGAGCAACTTTAGGGATTATATTGCACAATACAATTTCGCAAGAAGCTGCAGTCTCCTTTAGTAATAAAATAAAGATGCTTGCCACGGTTTTTATCCGATTGGTACAAATGATTATATCCCCTTTAGTATTTACTACTTTAGTAGTGGGAATTGCCAAATTGGGTGATATCAAGACAGTGGGGAGAGTGGGAGGAAAGGCCCTTGGGTGGTTTTTTACGGCTTCGTTTATATCCTTGTTGATTGGATTGTTTTACGTGAATATTTTAGAGCCAGGAGTGGGGATAAAATTAGGACATGTGGATATGGGAGCTGCTACAGAAGTAACGGGTAAAACCACTACTTTGTCCTTTGAGAATTTTATAGAACATATCGTTCCTAAAAGTATTTTTGAAGCGATGGCTACCAATGAGATTTTACAGATTGTTGTATTCTCTATCTTTTTTGGATTAGCAGCTGCTTCTTTAGGAAGTGCTGTAAAACCGGTGATCAATGCTTTAGATAAAACATCACATATTGTTTTAAAAATGGTGAATTATGTAATGAACTTCGCTCCAATAGGAGTTTTTGGAGCCATTGCAGGAGTGTTTGCTGTGCGTGATGCTCAGGAGTTAGCCATTACCTATTTTAAATTTTTTGGATCCTTTTTAATTGGAATCAGTACTTTGTGGGTTGTGTTAATTGCTGTTGGTTATATTTTCTTAAAAGGTAGAATGACCGAGTTATTAAAACGTATAATAGGACCATTAGCAATTGCTTTTGGAACAACAAGTAGTGAGGCGGTTTTTCCAAAATTAACAGAAGAATTAGAAGAGTTTGGTGTGAAAGATAAAATTGTATCTTTTATGTTGCCTTTAGGATATTCGTTCAATTTGGATGGAAGTATGATGTACATGACTTTCGCTAGTATCTTTATTGCTCAATTTTATGGTGTGCATCTGGATTTAGGAACTCAAATGGTGATGTTGTTGGTTTTAATGTTAACCAGTAAAGGAATTGCCGGTGTACCAAGAGCGAGTTTGGTGGTGGTTGCTGCTACTTGTGGTATGTTTGATATTCCTATTGAAGGAATTGCACTAATTTTGCCAATTGACCACTTTTGCGATATGTTTAGAAGCGCTACAAATGTTTTAGGAAATGCACTAGCCACTTCGGTTGTGGGGCAATGGGAAAATGATGATGAGCCTGAGACTGTTCTAGAAACAGAGTAGGGAAAAATATTTTTTCTCACTGAAATTACGATCCTAATAAAAAGGGGGTAAATAATAGATTAAAAGCTGCATTTTTATATGAAATGTAGCTTTTTTTTTATTTTAAAATGTATATTTGAGCAAATTAGCCGATTTATGCCCCCAAAACGGATTATTTTAGTACTGTTGTTGCTTCTGAATGGTTTCGCCTATTCAGCAATGGCGCAATCTGAATTGCTGTCAGATGCCAAAATAGATAAGATTGTCAAAGAGGCATGGTCCGACTACAAGCTATCCAATTTTGAAAAATCATTAATTACTTCTCGCCAGGCTTTAAATTATGCCACGGCAGCTAAAGATGATTATTTAATAGCACAATCCTATAAAATTATAGCCGGAAATTACAACGAACTATCCGAGTTTGATAAAGCCATTTTCTTTTACAATAAAAGTTTGTTTTATGCCAATAGAACCAATAATGATTCTATTAAATATAGGCTCTATAACAATCTTGGAAATGTGTATTGTTTTGAAAAAAAACAATTCGAGAAAGGAATTCGATACTATAAAAAATCTATTGCCTACGGTTTAAAAATTAAGGGTTTTAAAGAGGTATACTTTACAAATGTTAACATTGCCTGGGCTTATTTTGATACAGGTAAATTTAAAGAGGGTGCTCCTTATTTACAGTTTCTAAATAACAACAGGGCCAAAGATGGTGATGAATCGACTTCTACTGTGGTGGATATGCTCAATGGTATGTATGCCAATCATCAAAACGAAGATGCCAAGGCGAGTGCTTTTTTTATAAAAGCCATAGAAGCGGGCAAGGATAGCGGTGAAAGATCAGATTTGTCCTATACTCATTTGGAATATTCTAAGTTTTTGTACAAAATTAAGAAGTACAAAGAGGCTTACGAAAATGTTTGTGAGTACAATAAAATTCAAGACGAACTCTATAGTGAGAAAAAGTTAAAGAAGGCGTCGATTGCGGGTTTTAATTTGGAGTTGGACGAATACAAACGGCAAATTGATAAAATAGAGAATGAAAAAAGCACGCAGTACCAAAGCTTAAAACAATCCAGAACTATCGTAGTGTTGTTTGTGGTGATTTCTCTTATTTTGTTATTCTTGATCATTACTTTAGTTCGAAATATTAGATTTAAGAAAAAACTCAATTTAGAGCTACTACAAGCCAAAGAAATAGCAGAGGAAGCCTCTTTGCTTAAAACGCAATTTATTTCCACTATAAGCCATGAATTGCGTACTCCTTTGTATGGTGTGGTGGGGATTACCAATATGCTGCTGGAAGAACATAAAGAATTATCCAGGAGCCAGCATTTAAGTTCGTTAAAATTCTCAGCAAGATATTTATTGTCATTGGTCAATGATCTTTTGCAAATCAATAAAATTGAGGAAAATAAAGTCGTTCTGGAGAGTTTGACTTTTAATATTTCGGACGAGATAAACATGATCAAAAATTCACTTTCTTTTTTGTCACAAAAGAACAATAATGAGTTAGTGGTGCGTATCGATCCCGCTATTCCCGAATATTTGATTGGAGATAAACTGCGTTTAGCTCAAATTTTGATGAATTTAGTGAGTAATGCGTTGAAGTTTACTAAAGATGGACAAGTGGAGATCGTAGTTGATCTTAGTAAAGTGGAAGGCGCAATGCATTTTGTGGCCTTTATAATTAAAGACAATGGTGTAGGGATAGCGGCAGTAGATCAGGGTAAAATTTTCGAGAAATTTGTTCAAGTGGGCAGAAAAGAGGAGGATTACCAAGGGACTGGATTAGGGTTGAGTATTGTAAAGCGATTGTTGGCTCTTTTTGGAAGTACTATTCAATTACAGAGTAATATTGGCGAAGGGACTTCATTCTCATTCGTGATTCCTTTCGAGTATGATCCTAAGAAGACTAAAGACATCATTGATAAAATAGAGGTAGACTTAACCTCAAACGAAGTTTTTAAAATTTTAGTGGTGGAAGATAATCTGATCAATCAAATGGTAACTAGAAAGATTATTGAAAAAAACAATTATATCTGTAAAGTGGTAGATGATGGTTTTGCCGCTTTAATGCTATTGGAAAAAGAGAATTTTGATTTGATCTTAATGGATATCAATATGCCTTTGATGAATGGTTTTGAAACTACTAAAAGAATACGTTCAAGAGGGATTAAAACTCCTATAGTGGCCCTAACGGCATTTGATAAAGATGAAATAACAGATGAAGCTATTTCTTCAGGAATGAATGATATTATTATTAAACCTTTTGAGCCCGTTAAATTGTTCAAGATTGTGAACTACTTAATACAAGAAACAAAAAACGTTGGTTAGTACCAACGTTTTTTATTTTGCTTAGAAGCTTCTGATTTTCTTGATTTGTGAGCGCCTCCGCTTCGGTTTGAATTTTTAGGTTTTTCTGCCGTTGCTTCTGGGCTTCCTGCATGCCATTGGTAGGGATGATCTGTAATGGTTTTTACATCTACTTTGATTAGTTTCTGTATGTCTTTCCAGTACGGATGTTCGTCTTTACTACAAAATGAAATAGCAATTCCGCCATTTCCAGCACGTCCAGTTCGTCCAATACGGTGTACGTAGGTTTCCGGGATGTTAGGAAGGTCAAAATTGATCACAAAGGGTAATTGGTCGATGTCGATTCCTCTAGCAGCAATATCTGTAGCTACAAGAACACCCACTTCTTTATTTTTAAAGGCATCCAAAACGCGTTGTCTCGCATTTTGTGATTTATCACCATGAATAGCCTCAGCTGGAATGTCTTTTTTACGAAGTGCTTTTACCACATTATCTGCACCGTGTTTGGTTCTAGAAAAAACCAAGACATTAGAGAGATTCTCATTTTTTATAAGGTGATACAACAGATTTCTTTTTTCTGTTTTTTCAACAAAATAAACGCGTTGCTCTACGTTCTCGGCTGTAGAGGACACTGGTGATACTTCTACTTTTGCAGGATCTTGCAAAAACATTTCAGCTAGTTCACGAATGGCAATAGGCATCGTGGCTGAAAACAATAATGTTTGTCTGTTTTTTGGTGTCAATTTTACGATCTTCTTTACATCGTTTATGAATCCCATATCCAACATTTGATCCGCTTCATCCAAAACTAAGGTGTGCAAATGATCTAGGTCTAGGAATCCTTGTTTCTGTAAATCCAATAGTCTTCCTGGGGTAGCCACAAGTATATCTACTCCTTTTTTCAAAGTGTCGACTTGTGGGTTTTGAGAAACACCACCAAAAATAGTCAATTGCGTTAAATTGGTGTATTTGGCATACGTGTCAAAACTTTGACCAATTTGAACGGCTAATTCACGTGTTGGAGTTACTATGAGGGCACGAATTTGTTTGGCTTTTTTTGTGGAGCCAACAATTCGGTGTAATTGATGTATGATGGGAATAGCAAAGGCAGCCGTTTTTCCTGTACCTGTTTGAGCACAACCAATTAAATCTCTTCCCGCTAAAACAATCGGGATGGATTGTTCTTGGATGGGAGTTGGATTTAGGTAGCCTTCTTCAAATACGGCTTTTTGTATACTTTTTGAAAGTGATAAATCTTCGAATAACATATCTTAGGTATTAAGAATTTAGTTTTAAGTACTAAAATTCTGTGCAAAGATAGGTTTATTCGTGTAATCGTTTATTTGAATCTTGTTTTATTTAAGAAATCAGCTAAATTGCTGGGATGACAGCTTTAGCAATTAAATTTTTTTCGTTGTTGGCTTTGATGAAATCGGTAATCAGATACCCAATTAGTTTGCCAATTAAATCATTGTTTGGTGAAGCATCTAAATCAGGAGCACCTTCACAAATATGTAAGTAAGTGGCGTTTTTGTGCTGGCCAAAAAAGGAAATGAATTGACGTAATTGTTCTATGGAAAATCCACTTATGGTCATGGCACTGCTGGCGATATTAGGAATAGCATCTAAATCAATTTCAATACCAAAAGCATCTGTTTTAATGAATTCTAGGGCCGAGGTCATTTCACGGTTGAAGTCTTTCTCTTTGCGAATGTTCACACTGTCATAGGTGTTGTAACGAACACGGTCTTCTAATTTCTTAATAATATCAAGAACACTTTTAGAGGTGTAGTTTTCGTGTAAACCAAAAATGAAATATTTTTTTAAGAACCCTTCCTCGTAAGCGTAGGAAAAACCATTTCCACTGTGACGTCCTTCTAAGATTCGAAAGTCAGAATGGGCATCGAAATTAATAGCGTTTATGGGTTTGCCTTTGGCTAAAGCCGAACCTTTGATGTTGCCGTAGGCATTATTATGTCCACCACCGATAATGATAGGTGTTTTTCCAGCTTTGACGATGTTAAAGATAATATGAGAAACTTCTTTGTCAATCTTTTCTACTAACTGACTTAGTTTGGAGCGGTCGTCGATGTCATTGAAGTCTAGGTTTTCCACATCACGCATCTCTGCTGTTACGTTGACTTGTCCTAAAACAATAATTTGACTGCCTTTACAAAAGCGATTGTGCTGAATGTTGGCAATACTTTTTATGGCACTTTGCCAAGCCGATGCAGCTCCAGGTCTTCCATAGTTGGCTCTAACGCCAATATCTTCGGGGATTCCTAAAAGAACATATTTGGCTTCACTCTCTTTGAGAAATTTGATTTGATCAACTCCTTTGGGAATGATAATCATTTTCTCTCCAAATTTTATTTCACCACTTCGATGATTTGTGACTTTTGCCAAATCATTGACCGTAAAAGGAATTAAGTTCTCCATAAAAAAAATTATTGTTCAAAAATAATATAATTGTGTTAACTTACGTTATGAAGGTATATTAATTCTTAAATTTGTTTTTAAAGAAAATTATTCAATATGGAAAACCCAAAGAACAACAACTCAAGTCTAAAGGCCGTTATCGCCGTTTTAGCAGTCCTACTAATTGGTAGCTTAGTGTATATTTTTAAGTTATCTTCGGATACAGAAGTAGTTAAGACTGAATTGACAACAACCTTAACAGAGAAAGAATCTGTTATGAAAGATTTACAAGAATTGAAATCTACTTATGATGCTGCAATTGCTGAAAATACCTCAATGTCTGATGAATTAATTCAAGAGAGAGACAAGGTAGTAGCGCTAATGGATGATGTAAATAAATCGAAAGGGGATTTGTCTAAGTTTAAATCTCAATTACAAGCTATGCAAGGTAAGATGAAAACCTTAGTTGCTGAAAATGATGAATTGAAAAAACAAAACGGTACTTTAACAGTTCAACGAGATAGTACAATTGTAGTTTTAGGAGAGTCTAAAAAATACAATGAAGTATTAGTTGGTCAAAATGAAGAGCTTGCCAAAACAGTTGAAAAAGGAGCTAAGTTGTCTGTTTTAAATACAAGAACGGCTGCTTATAAATTGAGAAGCTCAGGTAAACAAGTCGAAACGGATAAAGCAAGTCGTGCTGACGTTTTGAAAGTTAGTTTTACTATTGCGGAGAATCAAATTGCTAAGTCTGGGGATAAAACATATTATGTACAAGTTTTGGATAGCAAAAACAACGTTTTAGGAGATAAAAAAACGGAGACTTTTGGAGATAAAACATTGACGTACAGTTTTAAAACTACTGTGAAGTATGAAAACAAAACAGTAAATGTTTCTGAAGATTTACCAGGTAAAGATTTTGCAAAAGGAGATTATTTCATTACAGTTTTTGACAATGATGAAATGGTTTCTAAATCGAGCTTTAGTTTAAGATAAGATCTTAAGTAAATAAAGTTTTATAAATAAAGTAAAGGTCCGTGAAGTAAAATTCACGGACCTTTTTTTTGGGGTATTATTTACGTTTTCGAGTTTGTTTCTCTTCTAGTTTTTTAAGAATTTTTTCTTGTTTTTTTGCTTTTAAATCTGTTTGAGCAGTTTTTAAAGTGTTCATCTTAGCCATGATATAGTGGTTTTAATGTTGAAAAAAAATACGGAATACTCTTGATCCTATCGGGTAGTGGGAACTACATGAAACTTTATAGTGCGAGTAGCATTGTCCAAAGTGAATGGATAGTGCTGAAAAAAAATAAAGTCAATTAGGATGTAATGAAGCACACTCGCGGGTGCTTAAGAATTCGGGAAGATTTTTAATTTTAAAAAACAACAATAGCTAGGGTAGCTGTTTTGATTAGCACATAGACCGACCAAAGCAAGGGAAACATTTTGTTTCCACTCGGCAGAGGGTATATCTAAAATGTGATCTAATAAAATCATGCGAAGAGGCTATTTTTAAAGGGATAAATATAGCCTCTTTTTCTATGTTTTCAAATTAAAAAGGCGGCTTTAAGATAAAATTAGCTTTTGAATTTGAATTGGGAGAGGGGGTTTTTATGAGGTGATAATTTTACCCTCTATAAAAACACTTTCGATCAAATTACTACCAAAAGCATAGGGAATTTGATAATAAGAGGAAATGGCTTTGGTGAGGATTAAGTTGGCTTTTTTACCTTTGGTGATGCTACCATGTGTTGTTGAAAGCCCCATGGCATAAGCCCCGTTTATGGTGGCAGCATTTAGGGCTTCTTCAGGAGTCATTTTCATTTTTATACAGGCGGTTGCCACTACAAAATTCATATTGCCCGATGGTGTAGAGCCAGGGTTGAAGTCCGTGGCTAAAGCCAAGGGTAAACCGGCTTTTATCATCTCACGTGCTGGTGTGTAAGGGATACTTAAAAAGTAAGAGCATGATGGTAAAGCCACAGGCATGGTATCGCTGCCTTTTAAAGCTTCGATGTCCTCTGGAGTCATTATCTCAAGATGATCCACAGAAAGGGCGTTATATTTGATTGCAGCTTGTATGCCTCCAATAGAATTAAACTGATTGACGTGAATTTTGGGTTGTAAACCAAATTGGAGTCCTGCGGACATGATTTGTTCTGTTTCTTCAACAGAAAAATAGCCTGTTTCGCAAAACACATCGATATAGTCGGCTAGGGATTCTTTGGCGATCTTAGGTAGCATTTTAGTGATGATCTCCTCAATATAAGCCGCTTTGTTTTCTTTGTAATGCAGCGGAAAAGCGTGAGCACCTAAAAAGGTGGCCTTTATAGCAATAGGATAATTTTGGGCCAATTTTTTGATGACACGAAGCATTTTTAATTCGCCTTCTATAGTAAGTCCGTAACCAGATTTTATTTCCACTGCGCCCGTGCCTAAAGACATCACTTCTTCTAGTCGCAATTTCGATTGCGCATAGATTTCTTCTTCAGTGGTTTCGTTGAGTTTTTTAGCAGAATTTAAAATGCCACCACCACGATTGGCAATTTCTTCATAAGAAAAGCCATTAATACGATCTACAAACTCCTGCTCGCGATTCCCAGCATATACAATATGGGTATGAGAGTCGCACCAAGTAGGTAGCACCATTTTTCCAGTGGCATCAATGATCGTATCTGCTTTGACTTGCGGAAGTTTTTCCATAGGACCAAAATCAGTAATAAGATCGTCTTTTAGAAGTAAAAAAGCATTTTGGATACTGGGTAGTACAGCCATTTCAGCTCCTGAAACTTTAGCGATGGAGGTTTCACGAACCTGAAGTAATTCTTTTATGTTGGTGATCAGTGTTATCATGGGGTAGGTTTAGTGGTATAAAGGTATTTTAAAACACAAATTTCACAAATTATCACGGAACAATTCGTGCAATTTGTGAAATTCGTATGGAACAGTGTTCTTTTTTATTTATTCGGAAACGGTAATTTCGAACATCTTACTCCAGTTTTTGCCCGTTACAAAAATGGTTTTAGTCTTTGGATTGTAAGCAATTCCGTTCAAAACATCTTCATTGGTAATGTCTGTCATGAATTTACGTAAGCTTGACATGTCTAAAATTCCTTCAACAGCTCCAGAAGTTGGATTCACTACTGCAATGGCATCTTTGAACCAAACATTGGTATAGATTTTTCCATTGATCCATTCGAGTTCGTTAATGGCTTTAATTTTGGAAGTTCCAGAGTATACATTAATGTAATCAATCATCTTTTGAGTAGCAGGATCCATTTTCCAGATTTTTTCTGTTTTATCGGTTTGATAGATGTAGGTACCATCATTAGTCATACCCCAACCCTCAATGTCCTTGTCATACGTAAAGTTTTTTTCTAGCTTTAAGGTGTTGGCATCATAGATAAAGCCTGTTTTGTTTCGCCAAGTCAATTGAAATAATTTGCCATTGATAAAAGTGATGCCTTCTCCAAAGTACTTTTTATCCAAGTCAATTTGTTTGAAAACTTTCCCTGTTTTATAATCGTATTTTCTTAAGTATGAATTTCCTTCTTGACCCGTGCTTTCATATAAAGTATCCTTGTAAAACTCTAGGCCTTCTGTGAAAGCTGCTGTATCGTGAGGGTAGGTATTGACAATTTTGAATTTTAATGCTTTAGGTTGTACATTGGAAACCAATTCAATTCTTTTGGTAGCAACAGAAGAATCTCCACTGAAATATACAGTCGCTTTTAGGTATTGATAGCCTAGTTTTTGATCTTTCAATTCGAACTTGAATTTTTCAGTAGCTTTTGTGCTTCCTACTTTTTTGTCATTGATAAAGTAGACAACGCTGTCGATTTCTTTCGAATTTGGGTTTGAAATAGTAATCGAAAGGGCTTCTTGTGGTAAAAAATGGACTGGAAAAGCCGAATCATCGATAGTAAATAAAGAATTTTCACCTTTATTTTTATCTCCACATCCAATTAATGTGATTCCTAATAAAATGACAGTTAAGAAGTTATGTTTTTTCATGGTTAAAAATTTGAATAAGCCAATATACGATGATATTTTTATAGCAACAAAGCTCTTGCAAAAATATAAAAAGATTGTATATTTGCACCGGCAAGTCCTACACGACCAGCTCCTGCAGACTCCCCCAGGATGGGAACATAGCAAGGGTACGTGGTTGAGCGGTGCGATGTAGGTCGCTTGCCATTTTTTTTTTAATCTGAACATTTGTTCAGATTTTTTTTTAGAATTAATTCAAAAGTAGTCTTCCCTTGGGAGGATTTTTTTATTTTTGACCCTTTCGGAATTTAGAATTTACATATTATGTAATACTTAAAAACAGCGTACTTGTAGGATGGGAAAATTTTCAAAAGTTATTTTAGTCTTTTTGTTTATCGGAATAGGGTATCTTTTTGTGAAAGGTTCAGATTATAGAAGTGAAATTGAACAATACCCAGGTCAAACCATTTGTAAATACACTTTTTGTAAGAGTGTTGGGAAATCTAGGGTTGCTTTTGTTAAATATTATGTAGGTAATAAAGTTTACAGAAATAGTGTTGGACGTTGCCCCGGTAACTCTGAATTGAAAATGAATAAATATTATCGTCTTAAATATTCTACTAAAGATACTAATAAAATTCTGGTCTATTTTTCAGAAGAAGTAACAGATTCAATATTGATTAAAGAACTGGCATCAAAACTAGAATTTAAATATTGGCTTGATCATTAATAATTGTCATAACTCAAAATCATAACCTAAAATCCCTAACATATAAAGATGAATAAAGTTGTTTTAATTACTGGAGGATCCTCAGGGATCGGAAAATCTATTGGAGAATTTTTGCATCAAAAAGGTTTCGTTGTTTATGGAACAAGCAGAAATCCAGAGAAAGTGCTGAATTCTGTTTTCCCTCTTGTGGCGCTAGATGTGCGAAACGCCGAATCTATTCAGGCGGCTGTATCAAAAATTATCGCTACTTCGGGACGTTTAGATGTGGTCATTAACAATGCAGGTGTGGGAATTACGGGGCCTTTAGAGGAGATTCCGATGGAGGAAATCAAAAACAATTTTGAAACCAACTTTTTTGGTCCTATTGAAGTGATGAAGGCTGCCCTACCACAAATGCGTGAGCAGAAGTCTGGTTTAATTATTAATATTACCTCTATTGCAGGGTATATGGGATTGCCGTATCGTGGCGTTTATTCGGCTTCCAAAGGTGCTTTAGAGTTGATTACCGAGGCATTAAGGATGGAAGTGAAGCAATTCGGTGTAACCATTACTAATGTGGCGCCAGGAGACTTTGCTACCAATATCGCTTCAGGACGTTACCATGCACCCGTTTTAAAAGGCTCTGCCTATGAGAAGGTATATGGAGATACTTTAGCGACGATGAACCAGCATGTGGATGCCGGCAGCAATCCAAATGAAATGGCGGATGCCGTTTATAAGATTATACAAGAGAAGGAGCCTAAGGTGCATTATAAAGTTGGTGCTTTTATGCAGAAATTTTCTATTGTTTTGAAACGAGCACTTCCGGATAAAGTTTATGAAAAAATGTTAATGAATCATTATAAGTTGTAATTTTGCAGCAAATTTACGTGAGTCATAGAAGGGTTATTGTTTTGTGAAGTTAAAGAGTATAAAAGAGATAGCTTAAAATCAAGTTCTAGGGACACGTTTAAAGAAGAACACAATTAAATAGATATAATTATGAAGTTTTTTATTGACACAGCTAATTTAGCTCAGATTAAAGAAGCACAAGCTTTAGGTGTTTTAGATGGTGTAACTACTAATCCATCTTTGATGGCAAAAGAAGGAATCACTGGGAAAAACAACATTTTGAAGCATTATGTTGACATTTGCAATCTTGTTGAAGGTGATGTTAGTGCTGAAGTAAATGCGCTGGATTATGATGGAATGATCAAAGAAGGTGAAGAATTGGCTGAATTGCATGATCAAATTGTAGTAAAATTGCCAATGACCAAAGAAGGGGTAATGGCTGCAAAATATTTTTCAGATAAAGGAATTAAAACCAATGTAACTCTTGTGTTTTCTGCAGGTCAAGCTTTATTGGCTGCAAAAGCAGGAGCAACTTACGTTTCACCATTTATTGGTCGTTTGGATGATGTTTCAACTGATGGTTTAAATTTGATTGAAGAAATCAGATTAATTTTTGATAATTACGGTTACGAAACTCAAATTTTAGCAGCTTCTGTGCGTCATACGATGCATATTGTGAACTGTGCTAAAATTGGTGCTGATGTAATGACTGGACCTCTTTCTGCAATTTACGGATTGTTGAAACACCCATTAACAGATATTGGATTGGCTCAGTTCGTAGCTGATTTTGAAAAAGGGAATAAATAATCCTTAGATTCAGATACTTTATAAAGCGGTACTCTTCAGTAGAAGGTACCGTTTTTTTTAGGCTTTAGGCCTAAAAAAAAACACTCCCAGTTTTAGCAAGTAAACTGGGAGTATTTTTTTATTTGATTTGATGTCTTTTTTAGTGACCTCCGCCACCACCTTCAACATGATTAATTCCTTGTCTCTTTAATATCTTAGGACAGTAGTAACCATAGAAACCTAAGTATGCAAAACCTAATAAAGGAACGATATAAGAGAAGTGTGTCCAGGTAATACCAAATATTCCTTCTGGGCTTGTTAAATCGATATCACAAATACTTCCTTGAACTAAAGGAATAATTCCTCCTCCAAGGATCATCATGATTAAGAATGAAGATGCTTTTCCAGTATTTTTTCCTAAACCTGCAATGGCTAAATCAAAAATAGATGGCCACATGATCGATAAGAATAATCCACCAGAGATAAAGAAGAATTTAGCAATTTCTGGATCTGGGCAAACTAGTCCTGCAAGCATCATTAATAAACCTGAAATTCCGAAAAGCATTAGGGTTTTTCCAGCATTTTTGCCTCCTACGAAACTTACCGCGATAAACAATAAGATCCAGATTGGGTAAATGTAGAATGCAGAAACATCGTGTGCTGCAAAAATATTTGCTCCAATGATAACACCAAAGGCTAAAGCCGGAACAATGAATTTTAATGCCGTATTGACTAAGTTAGACGTATTGAAAACGTTTACGCCACCATTCCAACGACCAATCATTAAACTTCCCCAGTAAAGGGCGATAAAAGGTGCGATAGCATCTTCTAAAACATTACCAAATTCAGACGTATGCAATAAGGCAGGTAAGTTACTGATGATGGTAACCTCTGTTCCAACATAAATGAAAATAGCTAACATTCCTAAGTACAATTGTGGGTAGTCTAAGATGTTGAATTTTTCGTGTGCATGTTTGATGATGGCTTCTTCCTCTTTTATTGGATCTTCAATTTTAGAGAAGTTCATAAAGATTGCAACAGCTATAAAAGCAAGTCCAAGGATGATAAAAGGCAGTTTAATATCTTCTAAAGAAAGGGCTGTTTTTTTGTTGTCTCCCATTCCAAATAAAGCAATTCCTAATAGAATAGCCCCAATAGTGGTTCCAAAAGAGTTGATACCTCCAGCTAGAGTCAAGCGGTGCGCTCCGGTAGCAGGGCTTCCCATTTTAATAGCTAATGGATTGGCTACAATTTGTTGAATAGAAAAACCTAGTCCCACTGTAAATAATGCCGTTAGGAAGAAAGGAAAACTTGCCATAGTGGCAGCAGGAACAAATAAAAAGGATCCAAATGCGGAAAGTAGTAATCCAGCAGATAAGGTTTTTTTGTATCCAAATTTCTGAAGTACGTCTAGTTTTAGTGATACTAAGAAGAAAATCATTGACCCTACAAAATAAGCTGCATAAAATGCCCAAGCTACTAATTGTGATTGTACTTGTGATAAGGTAAATACTTTTTTGAATACGGGTATTAGAATGTCGTTGGCAGAACCAACAAAACCCCAAAAGAAGAAGACAATTATCAAAGAGATAAATTGGCCCCATTTGGTTTGAACATTTTCTGAACTCATAATTGAATGGGTTAATATTTTTTATTTAAGTTGTTTTTTGAAGACCGTAAATATATTTGTTAGCTGTATCAAAAAAAAATTATTACTAATAAATAATGTTAAATTTAAACCAACGGCACTATTTGTTCAATAACGTGCTTGTTTTTACAGTTTTAGAAATGTTAATGTTTATTCGAGAATCTTGTTTTTGACATCTTTACTATAGTTTCGGCCAATAGGAATGGTGTAGGACTGTATTTGAATACGATTTCCTTCTATGGATTTTACTTTATTTAATGCAATTACATAGGATTTGTGGATGCGAAGGAAGCGATCTGCGGGTAATTCTTCAGATAGTGAGCTTAGTGATTTATGGGTGATATACGTTTTATCTGGAGTTACAATTTTGATGTATTCCTTCATTCCTTCCACAAATAAAATTTCTTCAATGCTAATTTTCATCATCTTTTTATCCACTTTAATAAAAATATGAGAATCTGCTTTTGTAGATTCTATTTTTATATTGTTTTTTAAATTGAATTCGGTGGTGATTTTATTGATGCATTTAATAAATCGCGGTAGCGGAATGGGTTTTACCAAATAATCCAATACATCAAGATCATAGCTTTCGGCTGCGAATTCTCGAAAAGCAGTTGTAATGATAATCCTGGTTTTGCTTTGCAGTAAGCTAATGAGTTCAAATCCTGTCATCATTGGCATATTGATATCTAAGAAAACAGCATCTACAGTAGTACTGTTTATAAAATCAAGTGCTTCTAATGAGTTGTGGAATGTACCAATCACTTCAAAATCATTGAAATTATTAAAATAATTTTCTATGACTTTAATCGCCAGTGGTTCATCGTCAATTATCACGCATTTAATCTTCATTATCAATAGGTATTTGCAAACAGATTATGTGGTAATTTAATTTGGTTGTGCTCTTTAAACTGAAATCATTTTTGTAAATCAATTTGAGTCTCTTTTTGGTGTTGGCTAATCCAATTCCTCCTTTTGCATTTGGGTTTTGTGAAAGTACAAAATTATTTAGAACTTCAAATTTTAACAATTTGTGGTCGATTACTTTACAGTTGATTTTAATCTTTAAATTTCGGTTGTTTAGCCCGCCATGCTTGAATGCGTTTTCCACCATGGAAATAAAAATTAAGGGCGGAACTACAACATCTTCGATAGTGGATTCGAGGTTGATGGAGACTTCAACCTGCTCAAAACGCAACTTTTCAATTTCAATATAATTTTGAATGTATTCAATTTCTTTGATCAACGGAACGAACTTGGTTCCTTTAATGTCATACAGTACATATTCCATTAAATTGGACAACTTAAGAATTACATCAGGAACCTTGTTGGATGATTCCAGAGATAAAGCATATAAATTATTTAAAGTATTGAAGAAAAAATGAGGTTGAATCTGGTTTTCCAGATATTTCAATTTGATTTTAAATTGATTTTCTCTTAAAGATCTGTTTCGCTCGCGTTCGCGTAACCAAGTAAGTGTGAGGTAGACCGAAGAAGCCATGGCTAAAACATACAATTCCCCTATGCAAACCGCTACGATATGATTCAGCTCAAAAGGATGGTATTCTCTATTGGCTTCAGGCCAAATGTTTTCCGATATGATGTAGTAGGTCAGGGCTGTCTTTAATAAATAAAGAGCGAAGAGACTCAGCAGTAAAGCAAAGGTGTATTTGATGTATTGCTGTTTGAGCACATATCGAGGAACCAGTACAAACAAGTTAAAATATACTAGAGGGATAACTAAGGAAAATTCAATTAGGTTCGATTTGAAGGCGTATTGGTAATCATTGAAATAGGCTCCCCATCTCAAATAATTGAGGATAAAGTAAACACCCCAAAACCAAATATGATTTTGAATCTTTATGTTAAATTTCAATTTTTGAATTTCAGTCAATTTGCTTGGTGAGGATTAGGAATAGTACTACTATAATTATTGTGCAACTTTAAACAATTAGTTGGTTAATCGCAATTTTTTTTGAATAAAATTTAAAAATAAATAAAAAAGCCTAGTGTATTTTTTAAGGATAACGTTTTCGTAAAACACATTATTGAAAGTTTTGTGTCGTTGGTTTAAGGTTTTTAGTTGTTGGTATAAATTATTTTTTTTAACAATACCTTAAGAATAAATTTACCTCATAACTAACAAAAATAAACAAAAATGAAAAAAATTTTCTTAATCTTTATGATGGTTTTTACGGCGCAAGTTTCACTTGCTCAGGTAAAAACGATCAAAGGTGTGATTACAGATTCTGATGGGATGCCGTTACCAGGGGCATCTGTTGTGGTACAAGGAAGTCAAAAAGGGGCTAGTACCGATTTCGATGGTTTGTATACCATTGAGGCGCAAAAGGGACAGACATTGGTTTTTACTTATGTAGGTCTTGAGACACAAAGTATTGTTGTCGGAGATGCTGCTACTGTTAATGTGAAAATGCAACAAGCGGCTTCTAATGCGTTAAATGAAGTGGTTGTCACTTCATTAGGGATCAAAAAAACGAGAAAATCGTTGACCTATTCTGCTCAAGAGCTTAAAGGAGAAGAGTTAACTCGTGTGAAAGACGCTAATATTATCAATACCATTGCAGGTAAAATTGCGGGTGTTGCGGTAACCAAAAGTTCTGGAGGTACAGGAGGGTCTACTAAGGTGGTTATTCGTGGGAACTCTTCAGTTGTCAATAGTCAGCCCTTATATGTTATTGATGGTATTCCAATGTTAAATGCTGGTTCTGGTCAACCTAACGATACATTTGGTAGCTTGTCAGGAGGTAATCGTGACGGGGGAGATGTTGTTTCTTTGATTAATCCTGATGATTATGAAGGGATGACTGTACTAAAAGGAGCTGCAGCTTCTGTGTTATACGGTAGTCAAGGAGCAAATGGAGTTATTTTACTTTCTTCTAAAAAAGCAAAAAATGGAAAGGCTAATATTACGGGTTCTTCCGTAACCACTATTGAAACGGCTGCGTATATGCCTGAATTCCAATCGGACTATGTTGCGGCAAAAGGAGCAGATGAAACTTGGGGAGCCAAAGAAAAATCAAATGATTATGTGAAAGATTTCTTTAATACGGGAGTGACGCAAATTTCTTCAATAGGATATTCAACGGCTAATGAAAATTCGTCTACAACATTTTCTTATGCCAATACATCAGCTACTGGAATTATTCCAGGGAACTCTTTAAAGAAAAACAACTTTGGAATTCGTCAAACCGCTAAATTTTTTGATGATAAATTGATTTTTGCTGCCAGTGGAAACTATACTTCACAGTCCATTGCCAATAAGCCTGTTAATGGACTCTACTTTAATCCACTTACAGGAGTTTATTTGATGCCTAGAGGAAATGACTTCAATGCCTATAAAAATAATTATGAAGTTTTTGATCCCACTAGAAATTTAATGGCTCAAAACTGGATGACCAATAGGGATATTATGCAAAACCCATATTGGGGAATCAATAGAAATAAGTCAGAAGATACCAATGCCTTCTTTAATGGAGCATTGTCTTTAACCTACAAAGCAAATAATTGGTTAAGCATAGCCACTAGGTATAATTATAATAGAATATCAAGCGTGTATGATAAATTTATTTATGCTACAACGCAAGGGGCTTTGTCTCATGTAAATGGTCGATATTATCATGAAGATGCGCTAAGTACACAACGTTATGCCGATTTAATTGCTACAATAAACACTAAAATTGGATCCGACTTTTCTTTTAATGCTAACGTAGGTACTAGTGTTAGAAACACGATGATTAATCAAAGAACAATCTTAGATTCTGGTGTTGGTGGCGGTTTGAAATATGCCAACTGGTTTACTTTGCATAATTTCAATAACAATGCTGAAAATTATCAAACCATTGATTCTAACAAAGAGATCCAATCCATATTTGCCGCTACTACCTTTGGTTACAAAGATATGTTGTTCTTAGATCTTACTGGTAGAAAGGATTGGTCGTCTACTTTGGTTAACACCAAAGAGGGAGGTTATTTTTACCCATCAGTTGGTTTGACTGGATTAATTAGCGAGATGGCTACTTTACCTGAATTTATTAACTATGGTAAAGTTCGTGCAGCCTATGCAAAAGCCGGTAATGATGTTGCCCCATTTATTACAAGTCCTACTAATTATTACCCACAAGGAAGTGGAACAAAATACAATCCAATAGTGGCTCCAAAAACGGGTACTAGTTTGAAACCGGAGTTGAAATCAGAATATGAATTTGGTACAGAATGGAGACTGTTTAATAACCGATTAGGATTTGAGGTTTCTTATTATCATTCAGAAACTAAAAACCAGTATTTGCAAGTTGTGGCACCAATTGGAAATGCTCAAGGAGTTGATTTTTATGGGATTAATGCAGGGAGTATAGAGAATAAAGGTATCGAAGTTGTTTTGAATGCTGGAATTGTTAGAGGAGATAAATTTTCTTGGGATGCAATGGTGAATTATTCTCAAAATAAAAATAAGGTAAAGGAAATACCTGAAGAGCTAGGTGGTCGAATTAATCTAACCAATCCTGGAGTAAATAGTTATAGATATGCCTTAATTGAAGGAAGGCCATTTGGGGTTATAGAAGGGATCAATTTCAAAAAAGATGCCCAGGGTAGAGCTTTATTAAATGATGATGGTACTTTTCAAAAAAGCAATTTTGAGGAAGTGGGTAATTCTAATCCTGACTTTATGTTGAGTCTTTCTAACTCATTTAAGTTCGGATCTTTCTTTGCCAGTGTATTGGTTGATGGTCGTTTTGGTGGAGATGTCATGAGTTTGACTGAAGCACAAAATGATAGTTTTGGAGTTTCCAAAGCAACTGGTGATGCTAGAAATGCAGGAGGAGTTACTATAAATGCGGTAAGAGCAAGTGATGGTGTTGCCGTTACAAAAATGGATGCTGAATCGTATTATAAACAAGTTGGAGGTAGAGCAGGAATTAGTGGGGAATATATTTATAATGCAACAAATGTAAGTGTTAGAGAGGTTTCTGTAGGTTATACTTTTAATCCTAAAGCATTGCCGTTCATTCAAAACGCTAGTATTTCCTTAATAGCAAGAAACTTATTCTTTATTTATAAAGATGCTCCTTTTGATCCCAACGTTGCTTTAAGTACTGGTCAAGGTTTACAAGGTGTAGATATTTATGGTTTGCCTTCTACTAGAAGTATCGGTCTTAATTTAAATGTAACTTTCTAAAATTAAAAAAATGAAACTAAATAAAACAATAAAAACAGCTATCTGTATTTCTTTGCTGACAGTAGTGGGTTGTACAGATAATTTTGAGGAAATAAATACCAATCCAAACGGTATTACTCCGGTAGATTTTGAGCAAGATTTCAATCATATCAAAGGAGGATTTTCTCCCATGTTTAACAATATCCAAATTTTGAATCCGCCAGATGCGTATCAATTGCAGCAGAATCTAAATAGTGATATCTGGTCTGGTTATATGGCTACTCCTACTGCATTTCAAGGAGGGATAAACAATACGACCTACTCATTCCTTGATAACTGGAATGGGGTATGCTGGGAAACAGCCTATAAGAATATCATGTATAATGCTAATGATATTGCCAATAAGAGTAAAGGGAAATACGATCAGTTTTATGCCTTATCCTTGATTCTAAAAGTGGAAGGAATGCACCGACTAACAGATATTTTTGGGCCTATTATTTATTCTAAATTTGGAACCTTAGATACTACTATTGCGTATGATTCACAAGAAGAAGTGTATGTGCAAATGTTTAATGAGTTAGACATCGCTGTAAATGACTTAACCAAAAGAGTGGACGCAGGTGAGGCTAGTGTTTTTGCTGCCACTGATGAATCCGCTTATAAAGGGGATTATAAAGCTTGGGTGAAGTTTGCCAATACCTTGCGTTTAAGATTGGCCATGCGTATTGTAAAAATTAAACCTGTTATTGCTAAAGAGCAGGCTGAAAAAGCGGTTGCGCATAAATTTGGTGTGATGACTACCAATGCTGATTTGTTTAAAATTGTATCTACTGTTTATACCAATCCTTTGGCAACAATTAGTGGAGGCTGGTTAGATATTCGTATGTCTGCAGATATGGAATCCATCTTAAAAGGATATCAAGATCCTAGAATGTCGGTTTATTTTGATACCTCAGTGCAATTTCCTGGGCAATATAAAGGGGTACGTACGGGTATCGCTATTGCGGCTAAAGCAGATCATCAAGAGTTTTCTGGATTAGGAGCAGTGATCCGATCAAAGGAAACGGTTTTAATGACCACTGCGGAGGCTTATTTCTTAAGAGCAGAAGGTGCTTTGAGAGGATGGAATATGGGTGGAGATGCAAAATCGTTATATGAACTAGGCGTTAGCACATCCTTTGATCAAAGAGGGGTTTCTGGTGCAACTGCCTATGTTGGTGATAATGTTAAAACAGCTGTAGCTTATGTGGATCCTAATTTTCCTGAAAACAACTCAGCTCCTGTGAATAATGTAACGGTGGCTTGGGATGCTGCTGCTACAAATGAGGTGAAATTGCAAAAAATTATTACTCAAAAATGGATTGCTGGTTTTCCCGAAGGACAAGAAGCTTGGTCTGAGTATAGAAGAACGGGATATCCTAAACTGTTCCCAGTGCTTAAAAATTATAGTGGAGGGACTATTTCTACGGAGTTGGGTGTGAGAAGAATCAATTTTGTACAGGCAGAGAAAACCGGTAACAAAGGTGGTTATGAAACCGGTCTGGCTAAATTAGGAGGTCCAGATACTGGAGGAACTAGAACTTGGTGGGATGTTAATGCACCTAATTTTTAATAAAAAATAGAAGAGTAAAAGAGTTGAAGTTTGGTTAGTAGATGGTATAAGTAATGCAAATTGCTTATACCATTTTAAAAAAAATGATCCTGCTTGATAATTACTATAAAAAGAGAAAAATGAAAAGTGCTTTAGAAGTAAAACCTGATATTAGTTATAAAAGTGCTGGGAAATTTGAAGAGACTCGATTTGAAAAAATTCATAGCGAAATCTTCAAAAACTCGATAGAAGCATCCATCATTGTGGCTCAGGAAATAGCACAATTAATTCGAGCTAAACAGGAAAAAAACAAGGCTTGTGTATTGGGTTTGGCGACAGGTTCTTCTCCTATAAAAGTGTATGAGGAGTTAGTGAGAATGCATAAGGAAGAGGGTTTGAGTTTTAGCAATGTGATTACTTTTAACTTGGATGAATATTATCCGATGAGTAAAGAGAATAATCAGAGCTATCATTATTTCATGCACCAACATCTTTTTAATCACATCGACATCAAGCCGGAGAATGTTAATCTGCCAGATGGTAGTGTTGCCATCGATGAATTGAATCAATATTGTATTGATTATGAGATGAATATTAAAAATGCTGGTGGTCTTGATTTTCAATTACTGGGAATTGGACGTACGGGTCACGTAGGTTTTAACGAGCCCGGTTCACATATCAATTCAGGGACCCGTATCATTACTTTGGATCACATTACCAGAGTGGATGCTTCTTCGGATTTTAACGGAATTGACAATGTGCCCAAAAGGGCCATTACCATGGGGGTTTCTACTATTCTCAGATCAAAGAGAATTGTCCTGATGGCATGGGGGCAAAACAAAGCCGATATCGTCAAAAGAACGATTCAAGGAGGTATATCCTCAGAGGTACCTGCTACTTTTTTGCAAAACCACGGCAATGCTACGTTTGTTTTGGATCAATCAGCTGCTTCAGAATTAACCCGTTTTAAAACACCTTGGTTAGTGGGAGAGTGTATTTGGAATCAAGAATTAAAAAGCAAAGCTATTGTTTGGTTGTGTCAAAAAACAAAACAATCTATCTTAAAGTTAACTGACAGAGATTACAACAATAACGGGATGTCTGATTTGTTGGCTCAAGAAGGTTCAGCTTACGATTTAAATATCAATATGTTTAATGTACTACAGCATACCATTACGGGATGGCCAGGAGGAAAACCCAATACCGATGATTCTTATCGTCCAGAAAGGGCACATCCAGCTAAGAAGAGGATTATTCTTTTTAGTCCACACCCAGATGACGACGTGATTTCGATGGGGGGGACTTTTTCCAAATTGATCAAACAAGGTCATGATGTGCATGTGGTGTATCAAACTTCAGGAAATATTGCTGTTACGGATGATGAGGCCTTGAAATTTGCTGAAGTATCCAGTGATTTTACGGCGGATGAAAAGGCTAAAATTGATTTCAAAGCAGTTATTGCATTTTTGAATAACAAATCAGAGAATCAAATTGATTCTTTAGAAGTGCGAAAATTAAAAGGGCTTATTAGAAGAAGAGAATCATATGCAGCCACTAGATACATTGGTTTAAAAGATGAAAATACCCATTTCTTAGATCTACCTTTTTATGAGACAGGACAAATCAAGAAAAAACCTTTAGGTTCAGAGGATGTGGCTATGGTAAAAGACATCATCGAAAAGATACAACCGCATCAAGTCTTTGCTGCAGGCGATTTAGCGGATCCACACGGTACGCATGAAGTCTGTTTAAATGCTATATTTGCAGCAATGGCAGCGTTAAAGCCAAAACCTTATATGGAGGATTGTTGGTTGTGGCTCTACAGAGGCGCTTGGCACGAATGGGATATTCATGAAATTGACATGGCTGTTCCACTTTCACCGTCCGAAGTATTGTTAAAACGTCATGCTATCTTATACCACCAATCTCAAAAAGACAGAGTAATGTTTCAAGGGAACGATTCTAGAGAGTTTTGGGTAAGAGCCGAAGATCGTAATAAAAACACAGCAGTTTTATACGATGATCTTGGACTTGCGGAGTATGAGGCAATTGAAGCTTTTAAGCGCTTTGATTATTAAAATTTAAATTCAAAGATTCGGTTAAAGCGAATCAAAAGACAAAATTCAGATTGATTTCATTGCGATTAGTGAGGTTCAATAGGGAATATTCTGAGTTTTGTTCTATTTTTATATTTAATTAATTAATACGGTTATCCTAGGATAACATCTTTTCAAACACATTAAAAAATGAAGTATTTATTTGTCTTACTATTAGCAGGTGTAACCTCTAGTGCTCAAATTAAAAAAGAGCAATTAAATCTAATGCCTTGGCCTCAAACAATTAACATAAGTGAAGGAGCTTTTGCCCTAAACAAAAGTTTTAAAATAAATATCACGGGGAATCCTAATGCAAGGATTTTTAGTGGAGCAACACGTTTTTTAAGAAGATTAGATGGTAGAACGGGTTTGTTCTTTGAGCAAGATTTCTTGACTAAGTTAAATGATGAGCCTACAGCACAATTACAAATAAATTGTACCAAGAGCGGTAAAATTGGTTTGTATGAAGATGAGAGTTATCACTTGGATATCAAGCCAAATAAGATTACAATTAACGCAACAAGTGATTTAGGAGCTTTACATGGTCTCGAGACTTTGTTGCAAATGGTACAGAATAACAGTACTTCTTTCTACTTTCCAACAGCTCAGATTTCGGACTTCCCTAGGTTTACTTGGAGAGGTTTGATGATCGATGCCTCGAGACACTTTCAGCCCGTTGATGTCATTAAAAGAAATTTGGATGGATTAGCTGCGATGAAAATGAATGTTTTTCACTGGCATCTTGTAGATGATCAAGGTTGGAGAATCGAAATGAAAAAACATCCAAAATTAATTGAATTGGCTTCGGATGGACAATATTACACGCAGGAAGAAATCAGAAATATCGTAAAATATGCCGATGAGCGCGGTATTTTAGTAGTTCCAGAAATAGATGTTCCTGGTCATGCTTCTGCCATATTAACGGCCTATCCGGAGATTGGAAGTAAAGTGACGAACCTGATAGGTGGAACTTCAGAAAAAAACATTCAAGGTACCGCTATTGCGACCTATGGAATTGAAAGAAATGCAGGTGTGTTTTCGCCTACATTAGATCCTTCAAATCCTAAAACATACCAATTATTAAGCGAACTTTTTGATGAGGTTTGTCCTTTGTTTCCAGGGGAATATTTTCATATTGGTGGAGATGAAAACGAAGGTAAAGATTGGGATTCAAATCCTAAAATCCAGGAATTTAAAAAGAAAAATAAGTTAAGTACCAATCACGAATTGCAGACATATTTTACCATGCAATTAATTCCGATGCTTAAAAAACATAAGAAACAATTGATGGGATGGGAAGAAATTATGACTAAAAACATGTCAAAAGAGGCTATTATTCACTCTTGGAGAGGGCCTAATGAAGGCGTTGTTGCGGGACAGTCCTTAGTAGATGCTGTAAAAAAAGGATATAAAACAGTTTTGTCAAATGGTTATTATCTTGATTTAATGTATCCAGTGGCGAGTCATTATTTGACTGATCCAATGCCAAAAGATGCAAATTTAACTGTTGAAGAAAAGGCAAGAATATTAGGGGGTGAAGCCACAATGTGGAGCGAACTAGTAACATCAACCACAATAGATTCAAGACTTTGGCCAAGAACAGCGGCAATTGCAGAAAGGTTATGGTCGGCCGAAGATATTACGGATCTAGCCAGTATGAGAAAACGTCTTGAAACCGTTTCTTTTAGATTAGAAGAGTTGGGCTTAACACATATTCGCAACAAAGCTGTCATTTTAAGAAATATCGCCAACAACCAAAATATAGAGACGCTCAATGCATTTTCCAATGTTTGTGAGCCTTTAAAAGGATATAAAAGAAATAAAGGAGGTACTGAATACCAAATGTATTCTCCCTTTACACTTTTTGCTGATGCTTGTACCTCAGATGCGTCTGATGCACTGGCGTTTGATGAGGCAGTGAATCAATATTTGAACAATAAATCAGCGGAGAACAAAGCAAAAGTGGCTGCGTTTTTTACGAAGTGGATTGGTATTTATAATGAATTAACTGCTTTGAGTGCAAATGCACCGCTAGTACAGCCTCTACTGCCTTTGGCAAAAAACTTAAAGGATGCTTCGCAACAACTGCTGTTAGTGTTGGATAATAAGTCAACATTAAAAAGCGATGAGTTAAAAAGGTTAATAGAGCAATGTGATACAAAAGATCATGCAGATGTGGAGTTGGCTGTTTTTGTAAGCTTAAACAAGTTAATCTAAGTTTTGGATTTCATACTGTTTAGTAACCCGATCAGTTTTAAAAAAGGAAGTAAGTGGCGCTTTTGTTAGGGATTTCTTGTAAAAGTGATTAGGGAAAGATTAGGCAGTTTGGAAAAGTATAAAATTAGAAATAAAAGAAGAAAAGGGTTAAAATTGAGTTTGGTTATTTATTTTTTAATCGATGATTTTATTTCAAAATGATGTGTCAAATTTGGGTGATTTGTTATTTGGTTTTCATCTGAACGAGCGCATTGTAAACCTGGCAATTTAATTGCTAGGTTTTTTTTTGCTCTAGTATGACCAGCATTTAGTGAAGTATTGGGGGATTTTAATGCTGTTGGACAGTACAAGTGATCAGACTAAGAGTAGTACAAAGCGTTGGCGGAATGTTAGAGAAATTACTGGAAGTGGTTTGTTAGGGATGATAAATGCGGGATGGAGCGGTGTAAAACATTTTAATTAAGTATTTTTGAAGTTCAATTATTTCTTTTAGTTATGTTAAAATTCATCAATATCATCCTCTTATTTATAGTGCTATGCTCTTGTTCGGGTAAGCCCAAATACGGCGAGCCAGAAGTTGATCCGATACAAATTCAAAAAAGCTTCAGCGATTGGTGGACTTATCAAAGTGAAAATATTATGCTTTCCAGAGATTTTGTTGCCCTTGATCAGTGGTCAAAAGAAATCTCAAAAGAGACTTTTTTACAGAAATTAACAGATGGAAATGCTATTGTGATTCGATTGAAATCGGATGATTCCCACTATTATTATAAATTGTTTAAGATTCAGCCTAAATCTGATACCAGTATAAAAGCAACGATTAATCAGCAAGCTTTTGATGCCTTTAAGAATTTTAAAATGGAAGGGACAGCATTTCCTAAATTCTCGTTTAAGGATTTGAACGGAAATCTAGTTTCAAATGAATCTATGAAAGGAAAAATGGTGGTCATTAAATGCTGGTATATTCATTGTGCGGCTTGTATTAAAGAATTTCCGGAGGTAAATCAAATGGTAGCCAAGTATAAGGATCGCAAAGATATTCTTTTTGTGAGTTTGGCTGAAGATACACCAGAACAATTAAAGGTGTTTTTGGCGAGAAAACCTTTGTCTTATCCTGTGATTCCTAATATGAAGCAGTATATGAATGAGACTTTGCAACTGAATGCTTTTCCAACACATTTTATTCTAGATAAAGAGGGAAAGATCGTTACAATAGTAAATAATTATCCGAGTTTAGAGGTGGCTTTGGATAAAGCGAGTAAACTGTAATACATTAGAATTATCATTATTATCCCCTCTTATTTTAACGGCTTAGAGTCACAGCTAGGAGGACCGTGAAAGAGCTAATTAGTGAGGAACTATTCCGCTTGTTTTTTAGGTTGTAAGATTCAGTTAATTCCGATCTTATCACTTCAATTTAGCAAACTTTTTTTAGTAATCATAAGTTATAAAACTTAGCTCTGTAGTTTCTTTGTACCTCTGAACCTTTTTTACTACTTTTGCACAAAATTAATTAAAAAGACATTCATGTTAACAGTCAATAATTTATCAGTTCAATTTGGCAAACGAATTTTGTTTGACGAAGTAAATACTACTTTCACGCACGGGAATATTTATGGAGTTATTGGAGCCAATGGTGCTGGAAAATCTACTTTTCTTAAAATCATTTCAGGTGATATCGATCCAACTTCTGGCCATATTCATTTAGAGCCAGGAAAACGTATGTCGGTTTTAAACCAAAATCACAATATGTTCGACGAGCATACTGTTTTGGAAACCGTTTTGATGGGGAATAAAGTGCTGTATGCTGTTAAGAAAGAAATGGATGAACTTTATTTAGACTATAACGATAAAAACGCAGATAGAATTGGAGAGCTTCAGGTTCAA
Organism: Flavobacterium sp. OHVDL-2026-0007; assembly: GCF_059882335.1. Taxonomy (NCBI): domain Bacteria; kingdom Pseudomonadati; phylum Bacteroidota; class Flavobacteriia; order Flavobacteriales; family Flavobacteriaceae; genus Flavobacterium; species Flavobacterium sp. OHVDL-2026-0007. The sequence continues at coordinate 1,841,760 of NZ_CM187612.1, read as the reverse complement.
TTTGAAGAAATGAACGGATGGAATGCTGATTCTGATGCTGCTTCGATGTTGTCTAACTTAGGAATTAACGAAGAACATCATTATGCTTTAATGGGGGATCTTGAGGGAAAAATTAAAGTTCGTGTGCTTTTGGCGCAGGCACTTTTTGGAAACCCTGATTTACTTATTATGGATGAGCCTACTAATGATTTGGATTTTGAAACCATCTCTTGGTTAGAGAATTTCTTAGCAAATTATGAAAATACAGTAATTGTGGTATCTCACGACCGTCACTTTTTAGATTCGGTTTGTACACATATTTCGGATATTGATTTTGGAAAAATTAATCACTATTCAGGAAACTATACGTTCTGGTATGAGTCTAGCCAATTAGCGGCGAAACAACGTGCACAGCAAAACAAAAAAGCAGAAGAAAAGAAACAAGAATTAGAAGAATTTATTCGTCGTTTTAGCGCGAACGTTGCCAAATCTAAACAAGCAACATCTCGTAAAAAAATGATTTCTAAATTGAATATTTCCGATATTAAACCTTCTAGCCGTCGTTATCCTGCGATTATTTTTGATCAGGATCGTGAGGCAGGAGATCAGATTTTGAATGTTGAAAATTTAGAGGCTTCTGTAGATGGTGAGCTGTTATTTAAAGGGGTAAACTTGAATATGGCTAAAGGCGATAAAATAGTTCTTTTCTCTAAAGATTCACGTGCTACTACCGCTTTCTATGAAATTTTGAACAATCAGCAAAAAGCAGATGCAGGAATTTTTGATTGGGGGATTACAACTAATCAAGCCTATTTACCTGCTGAGAATCACTCTTTCTTTGAAAATGATTTGACATTGGTGGATTGGTTGCGTCAATACGCTAAAACAGAAGAAGAGCGTGATGAGGTATTTATTAGAGGATTCTTAGGGAAAATGATTTTCTCAGGAGAAGAAGCTTTGAAAACGAGTCGTGTGTTATCAGGAGGAGAAAAAGTACGTTGTATGTTGTCTCGAATGATGATGGAAAGAGCGAATATTTTAATGCTTGACGAACCAACCAATCACTTGGATTTGGAGTCGATTACAGCGTTTAACAATTCATTGAAAAACTTCAAGGGTTCTGTGATTTTTACCACTCATGACCACGAATTTGCGCAAACAGTAGGTAATAGAGTAGTAGAGCTTACGCCAAATGGAGCTATTGATCGTTATATGACATTTGATGAGTATTTGGATGATGAAAAAGTTCAAGAATTAAGAACAAAAATGTACGCTAAATAATAAGTTTATAATAAGTAAGAGGTCCCGTTATGTAAGTAGCGGGATTTTTTTTGCTCCATAGTGAACTGATTTAGCGGTTTAGTAAGATCACTAAAGGAATTGCGTATTGGTTTTACAGGCTTAAGCTTCATTTTTGAAGGCCCTAATTATGTAATCTGTATCGTTTTTGTATGATGCTTGAGGATCTGTGAAAATGTGTCTGATGTGCTGGGGTATTTTTAAGGATTATAAGTATCGATTTTCGTAAAATACATTTATATTTGAGTTTATACATTGTAAATAAATTCTTAGAATATTATGTCTGAAAATGCCTTTAGTTTGAAATCTCCTCGTATAGAAGTAGTAGATGCGTTGCGTGGTTTAGCCATCATGGCCATTATGTTACTTCATAATTTAGAACATTTTGATTTTTATTATTTGCCCGAATATTTACCTGCACCGATTAAGGCCTTGGATAAGATAATCTGGGACAGTTTGTTCTTCCTTTTTGCAGGAAAATCGTATGCTATTTTTTCCCTTCTTTTTGGGTTTAGTTTTTTTATTCAAAAGGAGAATCAAGACAAAAAAGGAAATGATTTTAGATGGAGATTTGTTTGGCGACTGCTAATATTATTTGTTTTTGGATGTATAAATACGTTGTTTTTTTCAGGTGATATTTTGATGATGTATGCCGTATTAGGGCTGGTGCTACTTCCGGTGTGTAATCTGAAGACTAAATACGTGTTAGCCATTGCTACTTTTTTATTGCTGCTACCTGTGCAGTGGTTTGATGTTTTTGGGTTGCTGTTTAACCCAGACTATGCGGCTCCGGTAAACATGTCTAATTCCTATTATGGTAATATGCTGTCGTATTTAAATGGAAATTCGTTTGTAGATCACGCTGTAGGTAATCTGCAAATAGGAAGATTGGCCTCCATCTTTTGGTCATGGGAAAATGGGAGGTTTTTTCAGTCTCCGGCTTTATTTATGTTTGGAATGATTTTGGGGAGAGAGCGACTCTTTATTATATCGGAGGCAAGTAATGCATTCTGGAAAAAAACATTAGTAATAGCCAGTATTGTATTTATTCCATTGTATGCCTTTAAAACGTATTTGCCTACCTTGAATGTCGATAAAGATGTAGTATATAGTTTGTTGATTATTTTTACTTCTTGGTCTAATGTTACCTTCATGGTTATTTTGGTAAGCGGATTTGTGTTGTTGTATCAAAAAGAAAGGGTAAATAAGGTTTTAGTGAAATTGATTCCTTTTGGAAAAATGAGTTTGACTAGTTATTTTTCACAATCCATAATAGGTTCTTCTATTTATTATGGTTTTGGTTTAGGCCTTTATAAGTATACTGGGGCGACCTTTAGTTTATTGATTGGTATTGTATTGTTTTTGTTGCAATTGGGCTTTTGTACCTGGTGGTTGAAAACACATAAACAAGGACCTTTGGAATATATCTGGGGTAAAGCTACTTGGATTTCTTTTGGAAGAGAAAAGGAAACGGTAACGGTATAGTTGGGGCCTTGGCTTGTACCGAATATTTGCTTATTGTTGCGTTTTTTTTAATTTTACAAAACTAAGACACTACTACTACTACTACTACTACTACTACTAAAAAGCTATCTAATTGCCTTTTTTTTATTAGGAACCATAATGAAAATAACTAAAATGAAGACTACTTATAAAATTTTAGCGGGGAAATTAATCATCGTTTTTTTAATGAGCGGAATCCTTTCTGCTCAGGAAGCCAAAGCGCCTATAATGGGTTGGAGCAGTTGGAATAATTTCAGGGTGAATATTGATGAGAAAATGATCCGAGAACAGGCCGATGCTATGGTAGCTTCTGGTTTATATGATGCTGGTTATCGCTATGTCAATATAGACGATGGCTATTTTGGAGGCAGAGATTCCTTAGGGAATCTTTATGTTGATGCTCAGAAATTTCCATCGGGTATGAAAGCTTTGGCGGCGTATATTCACAGTAAAAAACTCAAAGCAGGTATTTATACCGATGGGGGAAGGAACACTTGCGGTTCTATTTGGGATAATGATCAAAAAGGTATAGGAGTGGGGATTTATGGCTACTTGGAACAAGATACTGCTGCTTTTTTTGATGAATGGGGTTATGATTTTTTAAAAGTAGATTGGTGTGGAGGAGAGAAAATGAATCTGGATGAAAAAACGGAATATTTAAAGATTTTTAACGCAGTGAAAGCCAAGAATGAGGCTATTGTTTTTAATGTATGTAGATGGAAATTTCCTGGAGAATGGGTTATTGATAAAGCGGATTCTTGGAGAATTTCCGGTGATATCAATGAGAAGTTTTCGACGATACTCGACATTATCGATTTGAATGTTGATTTGTATAAATACGCTTCTGCTGGGCATTACAACGATATGGATATGTTACAGGTAGGTAGAGGGATGACCTATGAAGAGGATAAAAGCCATTTTTCGATGTGGTGTATGTTGAATTCCCCTTTATTGGCAGGAAATGATTTGAGGACTATGACAAAAGAAACCATTGGTATTTTGGGCAATAAGAAGTTAATTGCTTTAAATCAAGATAAGGGTTTTTATCAAGCTCGTAGAATTGCTAAAGAAGGAAATATTGAGGTTTGGGAGAAATTGTTGGGAGAAAATGGGAAAGATGGAAAGGCAATTGCGATATTGAATCGCAGTAATGAAGTCGGACGATATACTTTAAAATCGGAATTAATTAAGCTTGATAAATCGATAAAAATCCGTGATTTATGGTCGGATAATTCATTAGGTTCTATTGGTAAACAACGAAGTTTTGCAATCCCGAAACATGGTGTTGTAGTGTTGCGAACAGAATAATTAAGAAAGAATTTACTTACGCTCCCTAATAAAAGCGCCCCTGGCTTTTGTTAGGGATTGTTAGGTATTTGTGTTTTTTTGTAATGCATTATACGATTTTTTATGGATTATCGTTTTGCTCTGGAGGGTATGAAGTTTGGGGGACTCTTTGTTTGGTATAAGGCTATAGTATTGTTTTTGTTGTTATTGAGTCTATGTACGTGAGGCTATAAAAAAATAAATAAGAACTTTTGGTATTTGTTTGGACTAAAGCAAGAGAGGATTCTTTAGAGAAATTTAAAAAGCCTGTTATTTTATAATCGTATTAGTATTCAATCCTAATTCTGATTTCGTATATTTGCCCAACCAAACATCACACTTAATTATGAGCCAAAAAGTATTACTTAATTCAAAAGAAGTTACTATCATACTCCATCGTTTGGCTTGTCAGTTAATCGAAAAACACCTTGATTTCTCCGATACTATTTTAGTAGGAATTCAACCAAGAGGCGTTTTTTTAGCTGAACGTTTAAAACAAATATTAGAAAACGAATACCATACACCCGAAATTTCTTTGGGGTATTTGGACATCACTTTTTTTAGAGATGACTTTCGTAGAACTGATAAACTGCTTGAAGCCAATAAAACACAAATAAATTTTATAGTGGAAGACAAAAAAGTCATTTTTATCGATGACGTATTGTTTACCGGACGAAGCATTCGTTCTGCCTTAACAGCAATTCAATCTTTTGGAAGACCATCAGAAATTGAGTTATTGGTGTTAATTGACAGACGTTTTAGTCGTAATTTACCTATTCAGCCTGATTATAGAGGGCGTCAGGTGGATGCTATTAATAATGAAAAAGTAAAAGTAAGTTGGAAAGAGAATGATGGTGAAGATGTCGTTTATTTGATAACGAGCTAATTCATCTTTCATTTAAAACTACTATTAAAAAAATATAATCGAAATAAAAATGAAAGAATTAAGCGTAAATCACTTATTAGGAATTAAATACATCAATGAGAATGATATTAACCTAATTTTTGAAACTGCCGACCATTTTAAAGAAGTCATTAACCGACCAATTAAAAAAGTTCCTTCATTACGAGATATCACGATTGCTAATATTTTTTTTGAAAACAGCACACGAACCAAACTATCGTTTGAATTAGCGCAAAAAAGATTGTCGGCAGATGTGATTAGTTTTTCTGCTGCACAATCATCCGTTAAAAAAGGTGAAACACTGATCGACACGGTAAACAATATCCTTTCGATGAAAGTAGATATGGTGGTGATGCGTCATGCCAATCCTGGAGCGGCTTATTTTTTATCTAAGAATGTAAAAGCTAGTATTGTCAATGCGGGAGACGGAGCGCACGAGCATCCAACTCAAGCCTTGTTAGATAGTTATTCTATAAGAGAAAAATTAGGGGATGTTACGGGTAAGAAAGTGGTGATAGTCGGTGATATTTTGCACTCAAGAGTAGCCCTTTCTAATATTTACGCTTTGAAAATGCAAGGAGCAGAAGTGAAAGTTTGTGGTCCGAAGACCTTAATTCCTAGGTATATTGAATCATTAGGTGTTACGGTGGAACCCAATTTGCGTAAAGCCTTAGAATGGTGTGATGTCGCTAATATGTTACGAGTTCAGAACGAGCGTATGGATGTGAATTTTTTTCCTTCTACTCGTGAATATGCACAGCAATATGGAGTAGATAAACCTTTATTAGATTCATTGGGGAAGGAAATTGTGATTATGCACCCAGGTCCAATTAATAGAGGAGTAGAGATTACTTCTGAAGTAGCGGACTCACCTCATTCAGTGATTCTGAATCAGGTAGAAAATGGAGTTGCTATTCGGATGGCTGTTATTTATCTTTTGGCTTCTAAAATTCAATAGTTGTAGTCTCAGATTTGGGTTAGCGTTTTTAACGAAGGTTTTTTGAGGAGTGTAGATACTTTGATATTGAACAGGCTAAGGGAACAAAACGGTGACTAAAGAGAGGAAACTACAATTGCAAAAATCTTTGTACCTTAGCTCTTGAAATGATGATTTAGAGAGAGAGCCCATAAAATATAAAATGAAAGTAGACCAAAAAGGACATACCGTTACGATTAAAGATACACAAGGAGATTTTAATTCTTTCTTGGAAAAAGTAACGCAACAGTTTAAAACCTTTGAAAAACACAATGTAATTATCGATTTATCTGCAGATACTGCTTTAACTGAGAATGATTTAAAACTCTTTTTACCGCTTGCCAAACAACAGAAAAAAGTAAAGAAATCATTTGTACTTGTAGTTTCTGATCTTGATTTTAATGCTATTTCAGGTAAATTACTTGTAGTACCTTCTCTTTTGGAAGCGCGCGATATTATTGAAATGGAAGAAATAGAAAGAGATTTAGGTTTTTAATTTTAGATTTCTGGTTTTAGATTTTTAATAGTGTGAATCTTAAAAAGTGCTTTGTCTTAATCTAAAATCTACAATGAAAGTAACCATACTAGGCTGTTATGCAGCCACTCCCAGAACCATTACCAATCCGACTTCCCAGGTGCTAGAGATTAAAAACAGGCTGTTTTTAATCGATTGTGGTGAAGGAACTCAGGTGCAATTGCGTAAAAACAAGATTAAATTTTCTAAAATTAATCACATCTTTATTTCGCATTTGCATGGCGATCATTTTTTTGGATTAATCGGTACTATTTCCACTTTTGCGCTTTTAGGACGAACCACTGATTTGCATATTTACGGTCCAAAAGGAGTGAAGGAAATTATTACCTTACAATTGAAATTGTCTAATTCTTGGACGACCTATAAATTGTTTTTTCATGAATTAGAATCGAAAGAAAGCGAAATTATTTTTGAAGATGATAAAGTAATAGTGAAGACCATTCCCCTCAAACACCGTGTGTATACCAACGGATTTTTGTTTCAGGAGAAAGCAGGCCCTCGAAAACTTAATGTGGAGGCCGTTGAACACTACGATATTGATAGCTGTTATTATCAGAAAATAAAAGGGGGAGGAAATGTAACTCTGGATGATGGAACTGTAATAGAGAACGAGAAATTGTCTTTTGATCCTGTACCTTCGATGAGTTATGCTTTTTGCTCAGACACTGTGTATAATGAGGCCATTATTCCCATTATAAAAAATGTAGATGTTTTGTATCATGAATCTACTTTTTTAGAATCAGAATCAGCTTTAGCTGAAAAAACCTTGCATTCTACGGCAAAGGAAGCCGCTATAATTGCTTTGAAGGCCAATGTAAAACAATTGATTTTGGGGCATTATTCGACTCGATATGACGGTATAGACTGTTTTAAGGAAGAAGCGCAAACGATCTTTCCTCATATACTTTTGGGGGATGATGGGAGAAGTTTTGAGTTTAATGAGGTGTTAGGATAAAAAAGTCCTATTGAAGGTCTGAAAAAATTGGCTAGGACTAAAACTGAAATACTGTAATATTTAATACGTTAAAGAAAAATGAACGATTTAAGCAACTATAGAAAATCTTACGAAAAAAGCGAACTATTAGAAACAAATATTCCTGAGGATCCAATTAATCTTTTTAACCGCTGGTTTCATGAGGTGGAAAGCTTTGGCGGAAACGGTGAGGTGAATGCGATGACAGTTTCGACCATCGGATTGGATGGATTTCCAAAAGCTAGGGTAGTTTTATTAAAGAAATTCTCCGAGGAAGGTTTTATTTTTTATACGAATTATGATTCAGAAAAAGGAAAAGCGATAGCAGAGAACCCGCATGTTTGTTTGTCGTTTTTTTGGCAAGATATGGAGCGTCAGGTGATCATCAAAGGAATCGCTCAAAAAACTGCGGCCAGTATTTCAGATGGCTATTTTGATTCTCGTCCAGATGGAAGCAAATTGGGAGCGATTGTGTCTCACCAAAGTGAAGTCATCCCGTCAAGATCTTTCTTGGAAGAAAATCTAAAAAAACTCGAAAAAGAATTTGAAGGAAAACCTATTCCAAGGCCTGAAAATTGGGGAGGTTTTTTGGTAACTCCTTTAGAAGTAGAGTTTTGGCAAGGAAGACCAAATAGGTTACACGATAGAATTCGTTATACTAGCGCGGCGGACTTTTCATGGAAGATAGAGCGCTTATCTTCATAATTGTAAGAAAAACTTACTAAATAGTTTAATTATTGCGCAGTTTGTCGATTAATTTTGTAGTTTGACGGTAAATTCAATATGTTTGCTCTTTGAAACAAAGGATTTATCTAAAATATAGATTTAAAGAATTTGCCCCAACATTTACTTTAAAGTTAAACTACTATTGATTATGAAGAAAATTATGCGCACTATGGTGTTCGTTTTGACACTAGTTATGATGAACTCTTGTTCTGCTGATACTGCTGATGGAAATGTCGAAGCTGCTTCGAATGATAAACTTGTAACAAACTTCGCGTACAATGAGTCAGAGTTGGAAACCATGCAGTTAATCAATAATTATAGAGTAAGTATCGGTTTAAACGCATTAGAAAAGATCAATCATGTTTCATTTAAATGTGAAGAGCATAATGATTATATGATTGCTAACGATGTAGTTAATCACAATGATTTTGTTGAAAGGGCTGATAATATTATTACCCTATTGGGAGCCAAAAATGTCGGAGAAAATGTGGCTTACAATTATAAAACTTCACAAGCTGCCTTAGATGCTTGGTTATTAAGTCCTGAGCATAAAAAAAATATAGAAGGAAACTATACTCATTTCGGATTATCAGTGGAGACTGATGTTAATTATAATCGAAAAATCAAAACTTCCAGTTTGACAAAACAAAATTTCCATTTTTGAGACAAATATAACAAAAGCTGGCACGTTACGTACCAGCTTTTTAATTACCATTTAAAGACTGATTAAACCCTATTTATATAACATTATATCTGTATAACTAGAGCTATAATTCACTGTCGCATTCATTGTAGCTGTTGTAGAGCCTGTAAAGGGATTACTCATTGGCGTTTTAGTCTCAATCCACTCACATAGCTCAATGATAGAGGATTTGTTTGATGTAAAGTAAAAATACTTCGTACCGTCCAATACCTGCAATACATCTAAATAATCCTTAAGCTTCCAGTAGCTCTTGTATGTACCAACCTCAGTAGACAAATAGGGTGGATCAACTAAAAATATCACATTAGGCAAATCCTTGTACTTCCTAAATAACTCCTTGTAACATTTGCTCACAACCTCCAATCCGTCCAAATACCCAGTAGCGTCATAGGATGATTGACGCACGCAATTGTAAAAAGTTTCTTTTTCCAAATACTCGAAGTTCAGCACATACTTCATACTAAACAAAATAGAGCTCGATATTGTGATATAATCAACGTAACCCACTTGTATTTCCTCTTTACTTATACGCTCAAGTATCGTTTTTTTGATGTTTTCAGGTACTTTTTTATCTTTTGGTACATCTGCAAGGTATTGACGAATATCAGCGATTAAATCGTTTGTTTTATCAATATTCAATAAACGCTCCCTGTAATTGTCAAAATCATTATAAATTACTTGTGCATTTGGGTATATTGACTTAACAGTATGACTTAACAAACCGCTTCCTCCGAATAAATCCACATAAGTTGCTTGTGGTGAATACCCTTGCAATGCAGGTTTAAACTGCTTTAAAAACTTCCTTTTTTGACCCATAAACGGCAACGGCGCCGTTGTAAAAACTTTCTTTTTTAATTCCATTCTTTTTTTGATTGATGATTGATTATTCTATATTTGCAAACTCTCAAGGAATTTATAAGACATAACAAAGCCAGCATCAGAAGACTTATGTCCTCCAACGCTGGCTTTGTGCTAAATATAAATACCTTGAGAAGTTTTTTATTTGTTGGAGGGCTTTTTTTTACTTCCTACCTCCATGGAACTACACTAAAATATCAATGCTGATTAGGCAATGATTCTTTTCTATTTTGTCCAGGATAAACACAATTACTTTTCCCGTTTTGCGTAAAGTGCCATCACGCTGATTTTTACCCAAAACACTTGAGATCGTCTCCTTTCGTTTACCGAACCTATAACCATTTTCTTTGATTAAAAGAAGGTTAAACAAGTCTTTACAAATTACATTACCCGAGGCGTCTATACTTGTTGCAATACTTAATAGCTGCTGATCAAGTCGTTTAAATGATAGCTTCCAACGCCTCTTATAAAGATTGATAAAAAAGGAAATCACTAAGCCTAAAGGAAAAAGCAAGATCGATAGAATCAACGATACTAATGCTAAAGCAGCACCCATTACACCAACTCCCAATCTTGCGGAAGTTTACCGTAAATGGTATGTATTCCGTCATCCAACAAATCCTTTTTAATGAAAAGCAACAAACCTAATTTTGCTTTTGCCCACTCTTTTTCAATTTCCCCAAGTCCTTCAAAACTGTTATCCATTGTAATTAAAGAATCCATTTGCTCTAGCTCTTGATTCTCTACCCTTTTTATGCGGGAATTGATCTGTCTTTTTGCATTGTTTTCATCCACAATAAAATCTTCGACTGTGTAAATTTTAGCATCAGGCATAGTAATCCATGACGTAATTTCAATTTGTAGCGTTCCAGTCAATAAAACCGCTCTGTCAATGTGTGTGTATTCTGTTTTAAGTTTTATCATAAGTTTTTATTTAAATTATTCCTCCATCACTAATAATCCAATTGTTTGGAGCTGCAGTCAAAATTGCTCTTCCTGCGCTTGATGCCGAAGTATATTTTATCGACACAAATGGAATATTAACATTTGGTTGTACAGGTCTAGAACTCCAACCGTTATAAATAGCATCTAAATTAGCACTCGAAAAGTTAGCACTTGATTTACCTGTCATGAAACTAACAAAAATTGAAACCAATCCAATATCCCAAGAGCCAATATTTTGATTAAAAGCCATAGCATTATAGAACATGGAAAGCATACTAGTTACTTTACTAGTATTCCAGGCACCAATGTTTTGATTAAACGCCCTTGCGTCTGAAAACATATTTCCCATCTTTGTAACATTTCCGACATTCCAAGCACCAATATTTTGATTAAATGATGTTGCCTCTGAAAACATTTTATTCATAGTTGTAACAGTGCTGACGTCCCAAGCTCCAATATCTTGATCAAATGATGTTGCTTTGAAAAACATACTATCCATGGTTGTAACTGCACTGACAACCCAAGCACCAATATTTTGATTAAATGATGTTGCCCCGGAAAACATTGAATACATATCAGTAACTTTTGAAACATTCCAACCACCAAGGTTCTGGTTAAATGCAGATGCAGAAGCAAACATGGTAGACATCCTAGTTACATTTCCTACATTCCAATTGTTAATATCCGCACTTCCTCCATTATTGAATGATGTTGCATACGAAAACATTGAAGACATGTCAGTGATTTTTGAAATATCCCAATTTCCGAGGTTCTGGTTAAATGCAGATGCAGCAGAAAATATAGAAGTCATTTTTGTAACTGCACTGACAACCCAATTGTTAATATCTGAACTTTCGCCATTATTAAACACTGATGCACCTGAAAACATTGCAGACATATCAGTAACTTTTGAAACATTCCAACCACCAAGGTTCTGGTTAAATGCAGATGCAGAAGAAAACATGGTAGCCATGTTAGTTACATTTCCTACATTCCAAGCACTGATATTTTGGTTGAATGCTGTCGTATTATAAAAAACACCAGACATAAGAATAACTTTTGAAACATCCCAATTGTTAATATCCGCACTTCCTCCATTATTAAATACTGTACCTCTGAATAGATTATTCATATGTTTTACATTACTAACATTCCAACCACCAAGGTTCTGGTTAAATGTAGATGCATAAGAAAACATACCATTCATATAATTAACATTTGAAACATCCCATGAATTAATATTATTAATAGTTGTTAATGAACTACACCCCGAAAAACAATTCTCTAATGAATTCACGCCTGTCAAATCAACAATATCATTTACTGAAGCTAAAGTTAGATTCCCACACCCAAAAAAAACGTTTATTATAGACCCAAAAGATAAACTACCCCAAGATTGAATTGATAAAATCTTTAACCTATCTCCAGTATTATTAAAATACCAGCCTTTACATTTACCTAAAATAGTAATTTCATAAGACCCTATTGTTGGATAGGTATGTGTAGTTTCTGTTTGATTCCAAGATGAAATAAAACTAGAAGTGCCATCACCCCAATTTACACTGAAAGCGTAAGAACCCGAGATTGACAAAGGCAATTTTACTTGATTATTTGCGGTTGACCCAGTAGATATATTGTCTGTCTTCCAAGTAGAAACAAAAGGCTCATACTTAATCTTACTTCGCCCGAAATTCATATTTTGTAATAAGGCTCCCATAGTTACACTCCCAATAATAAAATGCTGTTCGTAGTGCCTCTTTGCGTGAGGGTAAAAATCTGCTTTTCTGGTGTAGCCGTAGGCGTTCCTAATAACCATGTTTTCGGCGCTATAATAGCCCAATTCACTGTTACACCAACTAAGGTTATTCCGTTGAAAATATAATTATCAACCAACGCTGCTGGAATTGTGATAGTACAATTGGCCGTAAAAAGAACTGTCTTACCATGCCAAGAAGTTTGAGCGTTCTGGCTGGTACCAACTTCAATTTGATTAGCAATGTCTTGCTTTGTTGAAACAGTAGCTGTCAAAGAATCAATTAATCCTTTCAGCGTCTTACCCATCTCAGCAGTCAAGGCCTTAGTGGTTCCACCCGTGGTTAAGTCGTTCACCAATATCGTACTTAATGACATTTGAATGGTTTCAATCGCGTCTACCAATTCCTGTACATTGTCTAAATTCACATTGTCAGAAGCCAAAAGCAGATTAATATTATCAATTTGAGTTTGCAAAACCTTTCCTTGCTCACCGCTTAATAAGGTCGTAGAACCACCGCTAATCAAGTCATTAACGATATTAAGATATTGGCTAGCAATTTTAACAGCTTCATCAAGGGGTGCATAGCCACTTGCAACGCCTTTTTTGTTCTTGTCTTCTTTTGAATTGAATAAAGTGGCGTGAGCGTTGGGATTGGTGAGATGATCATCTAAAACAGCTTTATCGGCTTTTGATAAAAGCAATTGATCAATACCTTCTACGTCAGCTACTGGCACTTTTTCGCTTTTATGTCTTAAAGAATCCCAAGTATCCCAAAATTGGGCTTGTGTCGGAATTAAACCAGTTTTAAACCAGTTTTTAATGGTATTTAAAGAAACTATTGCCATGTCTATTGTTTTTCAATATATAATACTACTCTATAAGGGTTCATAATGGAAAAAGATTTATCTCCACCAATTTCCTTCATCGTCACATCTCTTTCCTTCCATTTATTTGATCCACCTTCAAAAGCACCGCCAATTTCTGTTGCTCCTAAATAAGGACCAGCAGCAGTCCCTGTAGGTGTAAATTTTGGAAGTTCATCGATGGATAGTTTTTTAGTTTTCGAGCCCCCATAATTCGACATCGTGTCAAATAACGGATCTGAGCTATCATAACCGACGGCCATACGGCCACGCAAAAGGGTGTATTCTTTCCATCCCGCAGGAATTTCATTAGCAGGTCGACCCCATAATGCAATTAAGCCTTTTGGAACACCAACTGTACTTTGATTTTCCAAAGCTTCAATTCGTTCTAATAAGCTTTCAGTCGTAGTTTTATCCTCTTTCTTATCCAATGCAGCTAACATCCCTTTAGTTTCGAAACCACGCTTAAAACTTGCCCATGGCCATTGCGTTGTGGCAACTCCAAAAGTCGCATATCGGATAAAAATAACATCATTAGAATTTCCATCCTCGAATTCACGAAGTTGTTTTTCCTCCACAATAATCACATTAGCCTGGACAACTCCACCACGAAATTCTAATAGTTCACCATTAATAAAAACGACTCCAGCGGCAGCAGCAGTTCCAGTAACGATACAGCCCGATATAATGGATAAATCACCAACGATACCTCCAAGCGCATTAAATAGCTTGTAAGCTTTTTGCATCTCGTCGAGAATATCGGTTTCCAATGGAAAGCCACCGCTTTGGTTAAAATTCAAATGATTCATATTGGTTGTATTTTATAACGTTTGGATGCCAACTTGTAAAAAGTAATCAAGGCATTTAATTCGTGAATTTGTGTATTAATTATTTCCTTCGGTACAAAGACGATAAAGTCAACGCCTGTATCGGTATAATCTGAGTTTTGATAGATGAACATCTTACCCAAAAACACAGGCTTATTTTCTGCCCTGGTATAAATGTATTTTCGTCCAAAAGAATTTCCTTCATCTATATAAATACGTCTATCTGAAACATCAAGAGCATCATTCAAAACCTTTCTCAAGCTACATACTTGCCCAGTGTGTTCAAGCTTATACCAATCAGCTAGTCGCTTTTGTTTCCATTGATAATGAATACTAGCAATTGGTACCAGCAGCGATTGGATATAAGCTACCAAAACACGCTTCCTCAAAAAAGTAGGAAGCATCAATATGGCAAGCTTATTAAAATCAACGTTATACCACATAGGTGACTGTATTAAAATTTTCAATCTCAAAGTATCCTGAGATTGGGATAGTTTTTACATTAATAGGCACAAAGTCTAAGAAATTACCTGTAATGCTATCGTATGAACTAGAACTAGCATTGCTTATATGAGCATTATTAACCCCATCAACTGCCCGTAACTTTTCGATTAAGTCATTAATGACTAATTCGCCATCAAACGGTAAAGCTTTCATGTAGGCTCTTATTGCACTTTCTACTGGCTTACCACCACTGATAATACTATTTCCACTTTCGTCTAATACCAAAGGATCACGATAAATAGACATGGTGAGCAATAGCTTATCCGCTGGGTTATTAATCACCGATATTTTAACACCTGCATATTTAATTTCCTTTAGGTACTGTTCAAAGCTTTCTTTTTGCCCGCCATTAAGAGGTATGAGTTTTTCGCCCAATTCCCCTGCTACTTTTATCGTTAGACGGTTACTTTCTGCCGACTCCTTTACAGAACAATACTTCACAATTTTCGAAGCTTCAATTTGATCGAGCGTAAACCCAGTGTTATCAAACTTATCGGAGTCAGTCAATAAGTCAAACCCATATTGAAAGTCTAAAGACATGTTCCTATACCAACGTGGCGTACCGCTTTTTTGTTCGTAAATAGCAGTGTCTATTTCTTTTTTATGATGGTCAAGTATTAATTCGAATGTTAAAATTGCGTAACTAACTATAAACACAATCAGTCGATAAATAGCCACTTTACTCGTAGAGCTTAACTCAACCAAATTTTCATCGGCTGCGATGTTGTTAAAAATCTCCTGATGTATTTCCTGTATCTTTCTAGCCATCTTATCCTACTATAAATGTTGAGCCTATTATCATCGTACCAATTCCTAATTGTGGTAGGATGTCTTCATTTTCGGGGTTATTGAAACCCGTGGCTATTATTTGGTTTTTGTTCTGAAAAAAAGTTACAATCGTAGTATCTACCAAATTACTTTCTGTAACCTCAAGACTTTGTCCTGGTGATAATTCTTCAGTAATTGAAAGCCCGTTTTCAACTGCCAACTCAAAGGCACTCATTAACGTGCCGTTGTTCTGAATAGCTATATCCAGTATGCTTTGATTATGTAGTACTTGCTTTTGCATTCGCTTTTAATGTTCGGTTTTCTCGCTTCAATTCTACAATTTCAATTTGTTGCAATTTTATTTTTCTGTCTTTTAGCCTGTTTTCTTCCTCCAATAAATCAATCTTACGTTGCATCATAGAGTCATACTCCTTATACCTTGTTTCGTATCGCTGTTTTAAGTCGTCTAGAATTTCTTTGTAATGCGACGACAATTTTACATCGTTATCAATTGCCGTGGTCTCTGCATTTTCTTTTGCCTGTAAAACATCAACTTTATATTTTCCTTTTGTAAACAAAAAAGTAAAAAACCCAGTACCACCTATAGCACTCAAAAAAAGTCCGATGTTGTTTAAAATTACGTCCATTTAATTCCCTTTTAAAAACTGATTAAACCTATTTTCAACGGCTTCAAATTGAGCCGTGTTATTCAAGTTGTTGGTTACTCCCGTTTGAGCTGTTGCCGTTCCTGTTGTAGAAAGTGTAAAACTCATAGTCTTAATAGTTCCAATTAAATCGCTCATTAATTGTTTAAGCGTTTCGTTTTGTTTTTGCAAAAGGAAACCGTCTTGATCTACTTGGAACCGCACTTGCTTAATATTCAAATCCAAACTTTCTATTTCAGAATATTGCTCAACATACAAGCGGTGCAAATCTTCATTTATAGGGCTGACTAAAACCGAACTTTCAACGGCAGGAAACAAATAAAACTTTTTGTCGCTACCGTCAATTAGTGCCGATAATTGCACGTCAGGAAGCTCCAATCCATCTACCACAATAACACAAGTACCTTTTTCTTTATCAACAGAAACCACAACGGCGGGGAAGGTATCAACGTCCCTTTTTTTCAATTGTCTAAATGCTTCGATTAACTCTTGATCCATTACAATCTATTTCCTAATGTTACTTTTCGTCTTGCACCTCCTGTATCAAAAGTGGTGACTACCTTTTTTATAAAATAATTTCCCTCTCGGTTTGGGTGTTCCTCATCAATTAATTTGGCTTTCATCCCTCTAGTAGCGTATGGAACTAAAAAACTAACCACATCACCGTCAAAACCGTTATACTTCATTTTTTTAAGTTCGGCATTTGCCATTGCTTCCAATTGTTTTTTATCTGATACAACTGAGGTATTGTATTCTCGTTGTTCGCCATCTATATCTCCAAACTCAAAGCTTTCTTTTTTGTTGGTTTTTGGGTTTAAATAATTGTACTTAATTTTGATGCGCCTTTCGTCTGCACTTTTAAACTCAAGATTATTCTCAACTAGATTATAGTTCAAGTCATATACCACCGTTTGCCCGATATTGGTTAACTGTTGTAATCCCACATACAATTTTCCTTCGTCATCTATGAAAACGGTTTGAGCTAAATTTTTCCTAAAACTTTCCAGTACTTGTGCGCCGTTGGCATTACGAACAATCCATTTATCTAAAAGAACATTTTGCTTTTGCATAAAGCGGGACATCAATACTGGAGTGAATTTTATAATCTCTTCAACAACTTCTTTGATACTTGTTTTGCCCCAAACTTTATTGATATTTTTTCGTCTTAATAACCACATTGCGTCCTCGCAATGAATTTCAATTGGAATCTTTGGGCTAATCTTTTTTACATAACCCGTAAATTCAACACCTGAATAAATGCCCTCGTAAGCCAAAGTAATCACTACTTTGTCGCCTACTTTTATCGCCTCTTCGGTAAACTTCTGGTCTCCATTTTGGCGAATTTTAAAGCGGGTAGGTAATTTAATAACCGCAGTGTCGCTCAATTCCTCAACCGACTTGGTTATTTCAATACCGTGAACGGCATTAAAAATGTAATTGCCTATTTCTACTTTTCCGTCCAGTATGTACATTAGCTCAATAAATTCGTTTTGTCTTTGTCTTTTTCGTTCAAATCAGCAAAAAAATCATCATCGCCAAGTGCTTTGATAGTGTATTTTTGCATACCACTTTCGCCTATCATTTCATCCCAGTCCAAACTTTCAAGTACTATTTTGCGAATACCAAACAATTCAAAAAAGGCGTTGTCTTCAATATCCACGGAGTCGTTTATTTCAAACAAATCATTAATTAATTTTACTTGATCTGCTGGATACTTGTCGGGATCATTCAAATCAATACAAACCCCTTTTATCGTAATCACTTCGTCATCTGTCGTGATATATTCTTTTACGGATCGTTTCTTTTTCTTCCCAACCGTTGCCGTTTTTACAATGGTTTTCGACATTCCAATAGAAACAATCGGCTCATTTGGAAATAAAAAAGAATCCTTTCCGTGCGACACTTTAAGTGTCATGAAATATTTTGAGCCTAACAACTGCTTGTTATTGATTCCAAGTAAATCGGGTAATTTATATCGAGATTCGTTCTTTTTCCACCAAAGCGGAAATTGTGGTCCGATATAGTCAAGTGAAGCTCTAATTAGTAACTCTTTTATATTAAAATCTGCCATTAGTTCGTTTGCATTTGGTTGACACTATTCACGGCACGCAATAATATTTCTTGGACTTTTTCGCCTAATTGTTCAATTCCTTTTTCAGTACTTTCTACAAATATTTTAGTATCGTCTTGAAGCTTTTGAATGTTGACCGTGATATGGGTCATCTTAGAACCGCCCGAAACTATGTTATCGGAGTTAGAACCTTTTTTGTCTTTTTTACCTTTTCCTTTATCGTTCAATAAATCAGCAAAAACCGCCGATTTATTTTGCTTTAAATAATCAGGTACTTTTGCCTTCTTTGTGGTAGGTTCTACACCTACCTCCTTGGCTTTCATATTTACACCGTCATTATATCCTTTAGAAAAAGACTTAGCCGCTTTCATACCATCATCAATCAATTTCTTTTTAGAGTCAACGCCCATCAAGTCGCCAACGGCTTTTTTTCCAATCTCAAATGCTCCTTTAAAGTCACCGCTAAAAAATGCTTTCAATGCGCTTCCCATTCCTGTAATTCCTGATAATAAATCTTGAATTCGATTAATCACATAGTTTTTAATCGCCGTTCCAAATCCCTTCAAAACTTCCCAAGTTCCCATAATTACACCTCGGAATCCTTCAAAATTATTCCAACACGCCCATACAATAGCAATCAATGCCGCTATGGCGATAACTACCAATCCAATAGGATTCATACTCATTACAAAATTGAAAGCAGTTTGCGCTGTAGTTGCTAACCAAAGTCGAGCTTCAAACAAAGCAAATTGAGCTGAGAAAATCCAAAATCCTGCATTAGCCGCAATAAAGGAAACTCCCAAAGTGGTAACCAGTACAGCAAAGAAAAACAGCAAAGGTTTTGCCTGCATTATCCATTTTACTACATCCGCAATGGCGTGTCCAAACGGTATAATATTATTTGTTACCGCTATTCCAATATCGATTAATGGGGAAATCCAATTAGCAAATGACATTCCTATTTTGGCAACAACATTTTGTAAAGTTCCCATCATAGTACTCCATTTACCGCCTGCCGTTTCTGCCATTTTATTAGACATATTATAATAACGACCACCTTCAGAAGTTGCGAGCCTAAATGCCTCCTCAATCATATTAGCACTAATAGCACCATCTTCCATTTTCTTCTTTAAAACACCCATTGACATACCTGTGTTTTCAGATATGACTTGAAGTGGGTTAAAACCTTGGTTAATTAATTGTAATAAATCCTGACCCATCAATCGACCCGTAGCCATAATTTGAGAATAGACCAATGATAAACCGCCTAACTTTTCCTCATTTCCCATAGCCACATCACCCAACATTCTCATATTGCCCATAATTTTCTCCTGAGCAATACCAAAACCGAGCATCGTCTCCGAGCCTTTTATAATTCCCTCATTACTATAAGGTGTGGCGTTGGCATAATCGTTCAATTGACCGAGCATAACCTTCGCCTTTTCGACCGAACCGAGCAAGACTTCAAACTTCACATTAGTTTGTTCCATTTGGACACCCATATTAAAGAGTGCCGAGGTTCCAGCGACGACACCAAGAGAAATACCCAAAGCGCCGACTAAACCAATCAAATTTTTATAACCTGAACTTAAGGTAGAGAAAAACGAACCTGATGTAGACTCTGTATTCCTAAGCGAAGCATTCAACCCGTTCACACGAGTATTTGTCATACCCACACTAGCCGCTATTTGATTAAGCGAGCTACTGGCGTAGTTTTTCATTTGTATGATAAATTCGTAGGCGTTCATATTTGATTTTGTGAGGATTCTTTTTCTTTCGTTCTGATAAAATGGAGGTTTTGAACCTCTTCGCACCAATCAACATCACTCAACTTATGAGGTTTTTTGATGTGCATATAGTATCTTAAATAGGCGTCTAAAAGCCTAAAATCAATATGTAGTTTTCCTCCTGATTGTTGTACGTAATCAAAAGAGGACGGGTCATTAGTATCAATGATCGCCCTGTTTAAAGCTTTTTTATGATAGCTACTTTTTGACTTTGTAGTTTCTCAATCGCTTGGTATAACGGGAAACGAAAGTTTGCGTTATCTCTATCGTTGAATGCTTCGTCTTTTTCAATGCAAACCGCTTCAAATAACTTTTCTTGAGTAACAAAAGGCTTAGAGCTTGGATTTTTCTTTTCTGCAAGTTTTATGTCGTCACGAGTAATCATTCGCACTTTACAACTAGCTCCAGCAATTGTAATGATAGAGTTGTTTTTCTCTTTGGTGATTTCGGCATCATCAAAATTAAAAAAGGTTGTAATCTCCTTACGAGCAGGTAAGAAATACTCGTCTTTGGCTTTGATTTCTTCATCACCACCAATAAAAAGCAAGTTGATCATTTCTTCGCCAAAGGCTAAATCACCATTATTTTGCATAGTAGTAAAAGCACGTTTAAAGTCCTTCATTGATGGTTCACGCAAATAAGCCGTTTTGTCTTCTACAGGCAAAGCGTAAACGCTACCATATTTTTCTTTCCATTCTTGAATTTGTGTATCGTCAATTTTTTGCATCGGGTTTGTTGTTGTTTTGTTGTCGTTCTTAAAAAAAGCCATCCATCATATTAGCTGGATGGCTTTTATATATTGTCTAAAATTTCTATTGTTGTGGTTTTACATCCAAGAAGATAAAAGGCAATTCAATAAGCATATTCTTATCGCCTTGTTTCATCGCTTTTTTGTACTCTGTAAATTCGCAAGTGGTCAATACATCAGTAACCGTTGCGCCGCCATCGTCTGGAACAAATGACCAAATAACATCAAAGCTTAGTGCTAACAAATCCTTGTTAGGGGCATCTTTAATCATGGCTTCTACTTCGGACTGCCAGAGGTTTATTTTTCCTTCAAAATCCTTGTTTCCTCGTGCCACTTTGTGACCTTTTCCACCACGACCACGTATGACGCTTTTTTCTTGTTTTGCCGTGTACTCTACATCTTCAATCCCCTCAATGATACGTCCACCGATAGCAATGGAGATGTCATTCCAAGAATAATT
The DNA here is from genome assembly GCF_059882335.1 of Flavobacterium sp. OHVDL-2026-0007. Taxonomy (NCBI): domain Bacteria; kingdom Pseudomonadati; phylum Bacteroidota; class Flavobacteriia; order Flavobacteriales; family Flavobacteriaceae; genus Flavobacterium; species Flavobacterium sp. OHVDL-2026-0007. The sequence goes on along the minus strand of NZ_CM187612.1, from coordinate 1,820,584 downwards.
TTTACTACTATAATCGCTCATACTAATCTAGTGTTGTGGTAAAACCAATATTTACCGTTATAAAATCAGAGTAGCCAACTGGTAGCAATTGCAAGGCTACATTTACATTGTTGGTCTGCAAAACGTTTTGATTTTCGTCAATAAAAGCTCTCACCCCCGAAAGTTTGCCCACTTCAACCATATTAGATTTTATTTGAGCTTCGATAGCATTTTGCCAACCTTTGGTAATAGCGGGATGAATGGTACCCGCTTCGGTTACTGGAACTTCGTCTGATAGTTCTTGTACTAAAGTCGTGTACGCTATTAAAACGCCTTCGTCCATTACCAAGCCACGAGCCAAACTATTAAAGTCGTCTGTTGGCGTTGTCAAGGTTTTATCTCCTGTGAAGTAAAAGCCTGATAAGTTGGCAAAGCTTCGCATAAAGATGTAGTTCTTTGTGTCTATGGCATTCCAGGAGGTATCGAGTGTTGCCACAGTATCTCCATTAGTGAAATACGCTGCAAAAGGTTCTATTGCACCATCTTTTACACGACTCAATTTTCTTTGTGTTGGCGTGCTTGCCAAACGTCCAAGAGTCAAACCAATAGCCGCCTCTTTTGATCCATCCGTATTCGCTAACAAAATCGAAACTTTGTTAAAGTTGGTCGTTGCATAATCTTTCAAATCGGCAACAATACCACTAAACTTATTTCCTGAGATCATTACTCGAACTGGGTAAAAACGATCAGCAAAGTCTTGTGCCAAAGCTTGTGCTTTTACGACCGCTAAATGCACGTCAGCATCTAACCCGTTTGTAATAGTTTCCGTTGTGCCAGACTTTTTCAAAAGCCCTAAAATTCGAATCTTACCTTTAGCATCGCTCAATAATTTTCGAGCGTAATCTTTGGTAATATCGGCTTGATCTTCCATTGTTACCGTTGACGGAACAACCATAATCCATAATTCAGCTCCTTTTTTGGCTTCAGTATAGAATTGTGCAATCTGCTTATAAGCAAAATCATTTGTGCCTCCTAGAGTAATTCCCAAGTTAACCGCCTCTTCCAAAGAAAAGATTTGATACGAAGTACCTGCAGTTACTTTATTAACTCCCGCAACGGTTACACCTGTCAAAACGAATCCTGGTATCTTTTGAATTTCTGCTTGTGGCAACCCTAGACCATTGCTAGAGATGTTGAATGAAATATTTGGAATCATAATATTTTAAATGTTTTTAAAAGGAACATTACGCTAGCTCCTATGACCAATCCACAAAGAAAAAACCTAATTAGATCAAGAAAAGAATACCCCGTTTTTTTTGTGCTATTCTGAGTGTCGCTTCGGGTGGTTGCTGAAATTTCCCTTTGTAATTCTTGCTTTATTTTAGCAACAATTGCGAGGCTATCACACGTTGCTGTAACGCTTATATCAGTTGGTGTAATTTCAACTTTAGCCGTTGCGTTGCCGTTCTTTTGGGTAAATGTTTTGGGTTTTGAAATACTGTTTAAACCCTGTTTAAATACCAATTCCGTGACAGGAATTTTTAAACTTGTTTCAGCCTTTGGGGCAAAAAGGATAGTATCTCGATACGTTTCTTTTTGTAAAATGGAGCTTTCGGTTGTGGAGGTGTTTTTTTTGCTATCCTGTCGTGTAGAACGACAGGAAGTCAAAAAACAACATAAACAAACCAATACTAAAACTATTGCCTTATACATCTTTGTGTTTTTTAAATTCGGATAAATCCTTTAATACTCGAAATCTTTCGGATTCTATTGCAAACGGCGTAACCTTCACGGCTTCCGTCATCGTTTGTATTGCCTTCGATAGTGTGAATGTTCAATCCTTCCACTTTTTCAACAAACCCAGTGTGTCCAACTCCTTTGCCAAAATCTATTATAAAAATGTCCCCCGCAATTGGCGTAGTACTTTTAAGGGTCGGAGCTAGGGCATTCCATTGAGCCAAAACACCGCCTGTTTTTTTAAGTGGATTTGGCGTTTTTAATTTGGTACTGGCTTGTAGCACATTCCAAAAAACAAAAGCCATGCACCAAGCAAAACCCTTTCCAAGTCCGACACTCCTTAAATATATTTCGACTTCGGGACCCGCATTGCTACCCTTTGGAATTTCAGTTACGCCGATTTGGCTTTGTGCCGATTGTAATGAGGCATTTGCTAGTGGTGTCATAAACTTTTATTGATTTTTACAATGATTCTTTATAAGCAGTCAAAACTGCTATTAGTGATTCCGCTTTTTGGTCAACTGTTTCTAATTTCAGAAAAGCAACCAATTGTTTCAATGGATTATAATTTTCTTTAACTAAACCATTGTTTAAAAGCTCCAACTGATCTGCATTTAATTCGATAGCTTTATCGCTTAAATTGGCTTCACCAAACACTTCAATGTTATTTACATTTGAATGTGGTGTTACATTATTATCTTCCAAAGTGGTGGCGTGATTTTGAGCAAAACCGAAGTTTTCAAAAATATATCCGTCAGCTGTAGAAAATACTTCACTCTTTGCACCTTTTTGTGCAAAATAATTGCTTACGGCTAAAGCAATGGCAGTCAGTAAGACTGCCGAATCCGTTTTTTGTGCTTTTTCCATATTAGTTCAAGATTGCTCCTAAATATTTAGGATTAGCTGCACGGATGTTACCAACAAGAGCTCTTTGAGCGAATGAGATTTCGTCAGCTTGCGAAGCAGCACTGCGAATTGTTTCGTACATCTCTGTATCTCCAAAACATCTAAATGTTTCGTTTGAACACCAAGTAAAAGAGCAGTTTTTATCGTCTACGGCTTTCACAGTTCCGTATGGCTTTTTAGCTCCCGCAGCCGTGTACAATGCAGTTTGGTTGTAGTTGTAAACTGTGAAGCCATACATCTTGTTTGTATCTAAGATTTTCTTATACAAAACTGTATCTTCCTCTTCAATTTTGCCCATGTGTTCAGCTGTCAAACAGATGTTCAAATTATCGTATATATCCAAGCCATTGTAAAATGCCTTCATTTTAATGATTGCACTAATAAATTTACCAGCTCCTACAGTGATAATTTTATTATTTGCATTGTCCAGGGCAGGTGCCCAAGCAAAAGCCGCTCTTTTTCCGAGGTTTTTAGCCAAAGAAGCTTTGTGTCGGTTAGTTATCGAAGCACGTTTATTGTACTGCAATTCTATCTCTTGCAAATCTCTGTGGCGCGTTCTGTCCGTAGAGTACGTTTTTAAAGTAACCTCATTTGGAATATCTGTAATTGCCGCTATTGGCAAATCGGTTTCACTACCCGCAAAGTAGTCCTCGTGAACCTCGGGATCAATACCCGCTTCCGCTAGGTGTAAAGTATTGTTATCTACATACTCGGATTTGTCCGTTGATGCAAAAACAAAACTGTTATCTGGGATAGGATTCTCCTGAATGCCTGCAACCCATACTTCTTTTTGTAAAGCCATATCTATTTTTTATAAATGCGATTAATTATTTATTTATTTGCTGTGTATCTCACACCCGCCTGATAATCTTTGGCCAGTTGAGCATACTTTGCGGGTTCTTCATCTCTGATTTTTGACAATTTCACGGCATCGTGTCTTTGCAAATAATCAAATGATTCCTCGGGTGTTGTAGTAGCTACTCCCGAAGTCGCTTTCCCTTTAAGGATCACTTCTTTTACTGCCGTTTGGTTTCCGTTACCCACATTTTCCGCTTCTTTGTCTCCAATCAATTTGGATAAAATGGCAGTTTGTCCGTCAAAATCACTTTCAAAAGCTTTCACTTGTGAATCTTTCAAAGTAGCAGGAATCAATCCCAATTGCACCGCTTTATCAACCAAAACAGTTGCACCGCTCAAACGAATTGTTTTGATTTCCGCTTCCAGTTCTGCCACTTTAGTTTTAGAGTTTGATGCTTCCAATTTTACTTGTGCAATAGTGTCAAGTAATACATTTTCCGACGTATCGGCAGGTTTACCCAATGCTAGGGCAATTGTTTTTAATTCCATATCTTCAATTTTTATGTTCAATTTATTCAACTTTACTTCGCCTCCTTTTTTAGATAATTTCAGAGCATCATCATTACCGCCAATGGGAACAATCGAAATTTCTACAAGCTTACATTTAGTAACCGTTTCGTACAATTGTCCTTCTATTACCAATTCGGGTTCTGACGATGCTGCAATCACATCGGCGTACATGGATGCCATACGGATAAAACCGCCAGCCACTTTGTCGGCAATCCTTTTAGAGAATTCGTCATTCTCATCAAATTCAATGGTTGCGATCAGTTTTTTATCCTGGACAAAAAGTTTGATACAACGCCCGATAACTTCCCCTCCTTTATTCTTAAAAGAATCTCGCTCATGTAAATACAGTACAACAGGATTGCGCAAGTATTGAGTGTAGTCAATACCATCGGTCAAAATGCGGTATTTGTACTCGTTTACGTTTTCGGTATTAATAACAAAGTCGTATTGCATTGGCTTTTTAAAATTGAATTTGGTAATTATTTCGAGGACAAAATTGGGGCGGTTTTCGAGTAAAAAAAAACTACTCTCCAAGGCTTGGGCACAATGAATACAAGCGTTGTTTAAAATAAATACAAGGCTTGAAGTTCCTTTTTTTCTACGCCTATTATATGTGGAACTTTGCCCTATGACTGATATACTTTTAGACACAAATGGAGACCTAGCCATGCAAAATGGTGACTTTGTTTTGGGCTTTTCGGACTACACGCACCAAGAACATATTTTGATGGCAACTAAAGGCGAATTCAAAGAATTTCCTGAATTGGGTGTTGGACTTAACCGAATGCTTAGTGACGACGACTATATGCCGTTTTTGATTGATGCCAAGAAAAACTTGGAGTACGACGGTATGAAAATTAATAACATAAAGTTTGAGGAAAACGAAAACCTGAATATCGATGGATACTACAAGTAAAGGCAAAGGCAGAATGACTGCAGCTCAAAGCGACTACAAAAAATTACAGGCAAAAGATTTGTTTGTAAAAGGTTTCTCGTTGACTAATATTTCTGAAATTTTAGGAGTTGGTGTCAAAACTTTATCTAATTGGCGGGAGCTACATTGTTGGGAAAATGAAAAAGAACTTTTTGCTATACGACCGAGCGAAATAAAAAAACTAATACTTCAATATGTAATCGATATAAAAGAAGGTAGACAGCCAAAACACAAAGCGGATGATTTAGCTAAAATTTCAGCCGCTTGGGATCGAATGGATGACGACCGAAAAAAAGCAGTTCATACAATGGAAAGCTTTGACGGTTTTAGCCAATTTATGGTTGTACAGGCAGGGAATAACACAGGCAAAAAGCGTGATGAAATATTAGAATTATTGCAGACTATTCGTGTGCATTTTGATAAATATGTAAATGAATTAGTAAGCAATGACTAAAACGGAACTCAAACAAGCTCTTGAAAAATACCAGTTGGAATCGAAAAGAATCCAGTTACTTTCGGGTGCATCTTTATTTAAAGAAACCACAGCCGAACAGGAAAAAAGAATTAAACACCTTTTAAAACCTGAAAACTATTTGGAGTTTTTTGAATATTACTATGGTGTGAATTCGCTTTTAGCTTTAGCGGATGCGCCTTGCGCAAAATTTCATTTAACCAGTTATTTAGAACTGTTTAAAAACCCTTTAATCAAACAACAACGCCGTTGGTTTCGTGGTGCAGCAAAGTCTATTCATACAAACGTTGGGAACTTGTGCCACCTCAAAGAAAACAACGAGGTTAATTTTGGTTTAATCATTGGGCGTACGCTCGATGCGGGCAAACTTTTACTTTCCGATGTACAAATGCACCTTGAAAGTAACGAACGATACATCAAAGATTTTGGTATACAAATGCAATACGGTTCTTGGGCAGAAGGTCAGTTTGAAACCAATGACAAAAAAATGTTTAAAGCGTTAGGATTAAACCAACCGTTTAGAGGTTTGCGTAACGGAGCCTGGCGACCTGACTTCGCCTCAATGGACGATTTAGAAGACCGAAAACAAGCCAAAAACATTGACCTAACAAAAGAGAATGTACAGAAGCTCACAGGAGATTTAGGAAAGGCTGGACAAAAAGGACGTTTCCGTCAAGTAATGGCAAACAACTACATCGTAAAAAACGGAATTGTTGACGGGTATGCCGAAAAAAACAAGAAATCGCCAAACCTTAAAATTAGTACAGTCAATTTATGTGATGATAAATTTAAACCGACTTGGCCAGAGCGATACAGCGTACAAGATTGTAAGGATATTGTAAGTGATACCGACTATCATACGAGCCAAAGAGAAGATTTCAATAATCCAGTTGAGGAAGGTAAGCGAATTAAAGCCGAGTGGATTCGATACAAGAAAACGCACGGTAATCAGGTTTTTAATGGTTTGATTGAATTTTGGGATTTGTCCTATAAAGATACAGGTGATTTTAAAGCAGGTGGAATTTTGTCAATTGAATTAGGACGTGCACACGTTTTGGAAATATTCAACCGTCAGGTCAGTTTATCCGAAGCAATGAACCAACACTATGAGTGGCAAAGAAAGTATAATAGCAAAGGAATGTCAATCATTTCATACTATGATGCCACAGCAGCTCAATCAGTAGTTTATGAACCTGAATGGCTTGTAGCATGCGAAGAAAATAACGCCGTTGGAATTCCAATTCCTGACCACGCATCAGGCGATAAACACGATAAAATTGACGCTACTTTGACTAATACTTTTCAACGTGGATTAATCACTTTTGATGAAAAGTTAAAAGATACGGAGGACATGGACAAAGCGGTGGAACATATCGTCGCTTTTGAAAAAGGTTGCAAAACGCCCGATGATATTTTGGACGTTTTAGAACAATGCGTTCGTAAAGGCAGGCTATTATTTGGTTATTCTCAAAAAGAGGAAAGCAACCAAAAACCCGTAATTGGAAAACGCAAAACAACACGTAGACTATGACACCAAGGAAGGAACTATTTATAAAAACAAAACTTGCTCTAGCCGAATTGCCAATCTTGGAGTTGGTCGATTTGCAACGCAAACAGTTCAGTATGCCGAAAGAAAACTATCCGAGTTATTTTACAGCTGCTTTAGTCGAAATCAAAGCCATAACGTGGCAAACGATGGTAGAGCAAAAGCAGGAAGGAAAAGCGACCGTCGAAGTGATTTTTTATTGTAAAGATGGTTGGATGGAACAATACAACGGAACTGCCGACCCCGAACACGGATTAATTGAAATTGATGTGATTGATTCTATTGTAGAAAAACTCCAAGGATTAAGAGGCGACACTTTCAAACAATTAGATTTATCTAACGAAGAAAGCGTTGATGAAGCATTTGAAATGATGAGTTACAAGCTCTCGTTTTCAACCATCATTTACCGACATATTAATCCCCGTTTTAGTAGCAAAAAAATAAGCATTCAACCAACAACAGTATAATATGTTTTTAGAAAAATCCGAATTAAAGACCGTAGGAGTTGACGAAATTATTAATCGAATTATTAATAATGACGATACAATTGTCGAGGATATTATTGCCGAAAGCATCGACGTAATGAGCGGGTATTTGTTTCAGTATTTTGACGCCGAAGCCATATTTAATGCCTCCGATAAAGACCGTAATCTTACAGTACTCAAACACCTTAAAGGAATTGTTCTTTTTGAAATTTACACTCGCAGAACCAAAACCCTAAATGATGTGGCAAAGTTACGATATGATGAAGCAATGCTATGGTTAGAGAAAGTTTCAAAAGGAACAATAAAACCCAATTTACCGCCAAAGCTCGTGGATACCGACGGCGACGGAACTCCCGATAGCGAAGTGCTGTTTATGAAGTTAGGCAGTCGCAAAAATTACCCAAATGGCTGGTAGTTTATCCGACTTGCAAAAGTTACTGATTCGAGCTTCAAAAGAGATTCCCGAAAAGGCATTGCGGGTTATTGGTGTAGAAGGCAAGAAGTTTATTGAAAAGAATTTCCGAGACCAGGGCTTTACCGACAACAGTACGGAAAAGTGGAAGGATCGTAAGCTAACCGATAAAATGGGAGTGGACAACACCCGATACAGAACCAATCGAGTAGGACGTTCGGGAAGCCTTAACCGTTTTGGGAGTAGAACCGTAGATCGTGCCATATTAGTCGGATTTTCTACCGGTGGAGACAAACTGAAAAACTCCTTTAAATATAACGTGAGCCAAGGCAGTAGCAGGGTTGTTTTTAGAACTTATAAACCATATGCGAAGCGACACAACGAAGGACTTGACGGAATGCCGAAACGTCAATTTATAGGAAAGTCCGAGTATTTAAACCGACAAATTGCGGACAAAATAAAAAGAGAATTAGATTTAACACTACGATAAAAATGAGTTCAAAATATAGAAACATAGCCAACGCAAAAAGGCAAGTGAGCAAGGTCAATCTTTCGGGAAATGCTATTGGCAAAAAAATAAGTTTGTCAAATGTTGATTCCAGTAACATATCCAAAATAACGGATTTGATGGTTGATGTTATCCGCCGTCAACGTCGTCTGTGGCGCAAAGAGATTAACGATTGGCAGGCGGCGAGATATGCTTATTATCAATCCGAAATACCTCGTTTCTTTCCGATGCAAGAAGTCTATGATGATATTATGTTAGACGGACATTTAACAGCTGTCACCGAAGACAGAACGCTAAGAACCATTAACGAAGATTACATTTTTACTGTTAACGGAATTAAGGACGATAATCTAACGGAATTCATCGAAGATCAGGAGTGGTTTGATTATGTGTTGGAAGAGGCGCACAAAACGACTTTCAAAGGAGAAGGCTTTTTGTGGATAAAAGACTTTGAAAAAGGTAGTATCAAAGAAGTCGAAATGATTGACCGTGGTTTGTTAGTACCAGGACAAAAAATACTATTGTACGATATCAATGGAACAAAAGGTTTAGATGTGTCCGAGGTGGATGATGTTTTGCTGTACGCCAAGTTTTACAGCAATATCGGGATATTAGAGAAAGCTGCCGTTTACACCATTCTTAAACGCCACTCGTGGGGTTCTTGGGATGAATTTGAGGAATTGTTTGGTGTACCTATTCGTATTGCTAAAGTAGCTAGTCAAAGCGAAACCGTTAAAAATGAAGTAGCAGGATGGTTGGAAGAAATGGGAAGCGCACCTTATGGAGTTTTCCCAATTGGTACTGAAATTGATATTAAAGAAAACAGCAAAGCGGATGCCTTTCAAGTTTTCTATATGAAAATACAAGCTTTAGATAAAGAGCTTTCTAAATTGATTTTGCACCAAACAATGACAACCGAAAACGGAGCAAGCAAAGCCCAAGGAACGGTACACGAAAACACCTTGGAGGAGGTCATCAAAAGCGACAAAAAGAAAATGCTTTCTTTCTTGAATAAACGCTTAGTTCCTGCTATGCGTAAGTTAGGTTACGCTATTCCAGAAAATGCCAAAATCACTATTGAAAAGACCAAAGACCCTGAAAAGCAAATTAAAATCGATAGCCAGTTAATGAGCAATGGCTACATTTTAAAACAGCAATATGTTGAGGAAGTTTATGGAGTAGAAATTGAAATTATGCCGTCTTATCAAACGCCACCAACTAAAACCGACAATGCAAAAAAGCCTTAAGCCTGCTTAAACTATACTATCGTTCTAAATGTTGCGAAACGGAACACGATCCCGCAATACTTGATAAACAAGACGATGTTTTAAGCGGGCTTATCGAAAGCTATTTTAGGCAATTATATGACGACAGAAATGTATCTGACGAAAATAAGCAAGCTCTTTTTGAGTATTACAACTCCCATTTAACCAAAGCGTTTGATTTGGGTTATAGTGCCGATTCCGAGTTTTATGATGCCGATCTAGCACAATCTTTAAAAAATGATATTGTGCAATTTTCAGCATTCAAAGAAACGAGTTTCAGAACACAATTAGAGTCCGCACTTACCGATGATGGCAAAGTAGTTTCTTGGTCGGATTTTAAAAACAAAGCTTCAGAACTGAATATCGAATACAATCAACGTTGGTTAAAAACCGAATACCATCATACGGTTGCAACGGCAAACAGCGTGGCGAATTGGAAAGGTTTTGAAGCCGATGCGGACTTGTATCCAAACCTAAAATACAATGCCGTAAACGATGCCCGAACTCGTGAAAAACACCGTGCCTTAGATGGTTTGATTTTACCAATAAATCACCCATTTTGGAAAACCCATAATGTGCCATTAGATTGGGGTTGTCGTTGTGGCTTAGAGCAAACAGACGAAGAAGCAAGTAAAGTAATTCCCGAACTGGATATAAAAGGGGCATTTAGAAATAACGCCGCTTTGAGTGGAAAAGTGTTTGGCGAAATATCGTATGAGGGAGGAATGAACGCTACCCAAATTATAGAATCTAAAACCAACGCCAAAAAGTTTGTAGCAAATAAAGTATTACAATCGGATAGAAAAGACCAATTTAAGACGGTATTTGAAAGTAAAAAAGGAGCTGTTTTAGAGCACCAATTAATTACTAAAAGTGATGATTATAAGGACATTCTAGGAGTTGCCAAAGCCTATGCACAAAAAGGAAAAATTGCCGAAATGTTACCCGAAATTTCAGAACGTGAAAAAACGGTTAGAAATGTTGTTTTTCCAAACTTACAGTCCAAAACATCAAATCCCGATTTAAAAATAGGCAATCAATATTTTGATGTCAAAAGACCGTCTGCTATTAAAAATATTTTAGGGAATGCAAATAAAGCATCTAAACAGGGAGCAATTGCTGTTATTAGTGATAGTAGATTAGATAAGCCTTTGACGGACACCATTATCCAGGAGAGAGCGAAAGACATTTTTAAGAATAAAAATTACAAGTATGATTCGGTTGTATTTTATAAAGATGGAGAGCTAATTGTATTAAATCGAACAGGCGTTTAGTATTACTACTAAACGCCTGAGCTTTGCCCGACCCGCAAGCCTGACTATGCAAATATACAAACTTTTTTAAATACTATTTAAAAAGAGTTTAAAGTAATTGTAATTGAATGTTTTGAGGTGGTGGAGTATTGCCGTAGATTCCTTCGTGTTTTATGATTGCTTCAACAGTTCGATTGGCTAAAAACATTTTATTTGCCACTTCATCAATAACAGCATCAACGCGCCACTTCTTGTTCTTTTCGAGAAGCTCGTAGAACATTTTGCGCACCTGAGTGTTTCTGTTATTAAATCGTTCCTGTTTTGTCATGTGACAAAAATATAAAATGTTTTAACAAAAAAAAAGCCCAGTTTTTAGCTGGGCTTTTTGGTGGAATTATTTTTGTTTTTGGGATTGTTCTAAAAGCCAAACGGCATCAGTATTTAACTTTGTATCAGGTGCCATTTTGTAGTAGCCGTATTGCGGTTTATTTGCTAAAACGGTTTTGGCAAACTTAGTAAAATTGAAACTTTCATCTTTAAAAACCGATAAGTCAATAGATTTGTCATAAATATAGAAATGACTTGTTTGCGTTGGATTCGCCCATTTATTTACATAATCTTCAACATCTTGTTTAGTTGCGCCATCTTCGTGCTGAGCAACCCAGTACCAAGCACCATTAAACTCAAAAGAGGCAATGTCTTTAACTTTGTTTGGACTACAAGATAGTAGTGTAAAGAGTGAGAATAGAGACAGTATTTTTTTCATATTGGTTATTTACAATTTTTAAAATCTAAAATAAAAATTTTTGGTAAGTGCGAAAACAATTGTGTTTGTGTCATTGATGGGCATTTAAAAGCCTGAATAAAATTAACAATCACAAGCCAAAGTACCGCAAAGAAAAATAACCCTGCTAACACCTTTTTAATTCTTTCCATAATTCAAATGTATTAATAAAAGCAGATGTATCCCAATAGAAAAATAAGAATTACGCCAATAATTTCAATTGCCTTTATTCTTTTATTTGTTTGTCTGTCTATCTCAGATAGTTTTTGTTTTAATCTCAAATTTTCTCGATCATAAATTTGTTGGTATCTATCAGTCATAATTTAAAGGTAATAAGGTTTATTTTTGTTTTTTTACGGATTTCCGTAGTTGATTAATACCTCTTATCCGTCCAGTGGATAATTTTACCCGTAAAACCATTCTCGAAGTATGCAAAAAAATCATTAACGGTGTCAAATCCATCATTTTGGGATAATGCTTCAATTTCTTTATCATTCAATCGCTTTTTACCGTCAATAATAATCGCACATTTTGGTGGCAAATCATTCATTATAGTTTCACGGTTTGAGTAATACACAATCTCAACTTCTTGAGTGCTGACCACAGGCAGAACCGGTGCAAACCGAAACATATTCTTTTGACGGCAATTGATAAAGAAATCAATTTTTGTTCCTGGTTGCCAACGATCTTTTTTATCATCTCGGATGGTGTGCAATTTCGGTATGTGTGTACCAACTGTATAGTTTTTAGGCAAGGCTGTTCTGCCTAACTCTAAAGAATCATTCATTTTAATTTGGATTCCTTTTTGTAATATCGTCTCCCAAATACGCTCTACAAAATATGTTGGCTTGCCGTTTAATTGTGTGCTAAATCCTAGTATCATATAATGGAGTTATAATGAATATAAAAGCCAACATTCGTTTGATCGTACCCTAATTTGTCTAAGTCAATAATTAGTTTTCTTAAAGTATCAGCGACAAGTTTATGAGCTTGACTTTGAATTTCATGAGGTGGTAACTTATCATAAAGTCCTTTGCTTTCGTGAGTCATAAAACTCTCGTGGTGAACGTAACCTTTTTTAGGTTTTTTGGTTTTAAAAATTAATTTAGACATATCTATTTATTAAAATTATTAATACTCATCATTAAATCGTTTTTGGTTAATCCAAGTCACTAAGTGTGCTTTGGCTTGCCCTGTTTTGGCTAAGAATTCATCGTACTTTTTGAGAGCATTGAAACACTTTATTTTTTCGACTAGTGTAAGTTTTTCAAAAGCTTTTTCGGAGGCTTCTTTTTTTACTTTTAAATTATACTTTTTCCAAAAGGCTTCAAAAGAGTAATCGTCTATCTTGAGTTCTATGGTTACAATTTTCTTAAACTTTGCCCAAGCTTCAATCATTGTGATACTTTCGGGAAAGGTTTGCTTTCGCAATAAATTGATAAAACCCGTGCCAGGCGAATTAATAAAACAATGTAAAATGCCGTCGGTTTTTCTATACTGAAAAATCCACTTTTCTTTAGTTTCAATAAAGGTTACTTCGTAGGTTGTGTATTCTTCCATTTAAATCTATTTTAAAAGGTATTTAATAGGTTTTGTGTCTTTGTGGTTTCTTGCCAGTAATTTAGCTTCTTGCCTTAATCGATGGTCGGTTTCGAAAATCGTTTCACTTTTGTTAGTTGGCTTTTTGAGTTGTTTACCTAATGACATTATGCTAGTTTTTCGTCTAAATAATTTAGTACTATTCTTAAATCGTTTTTGGGTTTGGAGTCATTCACTGTGTCGAGTAATGACGAAATAATTTTTAACAAGGCTAACTCTTCGTGATATTTTAAGGTTAGTTTATGTGTTTTACCTTGCTCAAACAGATTATTAGATTTTATAAGCTCTTTTCGTTTTTTACTAAACTTTTCCTCTAGCTCAAAAGCTATCGAACGGATAGCTTTTTGTTCCTGAGTTGTGGCGGGAAATAGATTGAATACTTGGTCTAAAAGTTTTGCGATTGCAAATACTTGGTCGGCGGTGTAGATTGGAGTTTTAGTCTTTTTTTTCATCTTTCTTTTTAATTGAAATTAATACCGCACTTGGATACATCTTTTTGAAATATGCAATTGCGCAAGTTTCGTCGACTTCGTCTATTTCTGTGGAAAATATTATACCAATTCCTGTATATTTCAATACAAATCTGATTTTGCCAATCTGAAGTGGATAGTCATTTGTAAAGTTTTTTTTCATCTTAACATTCTGTTTTAGGTTCTTCTAATGGTTCACCACATTGGATGCATACTAATTGTGTAGTTTCGCACGTTGTAACACTTTCTAATACTTTGATTTGGGCTATGTCGTGGGGACATATTTCGGTGATGCTATACGAGTCCACGGTCAGAGTCTTTTTTAAACAAATGCTTTGCATTGCACCATTTATGGCAATCGTTTACGTCTTTACAATCACATTTAGGATATTTAGATTTTCTCTTTTTCTTTTGTGTTGGCCACATTAACCATGTAGTTATACCTGCCATATATCCAAAGAGAAAACACCAAATCCTTATGTCTTGTAAATCTTTTATTATCTCGTCCATCTTACTTATATTTTTTTCTTACCATTGATTTAAAACACTCTATTATTTTGGAAAGTTCTTGCGGATTCATGGCTTTTAAAGGCTTTTTAACTGGCGATTCTTTACTCTTTAAAAAATTACTCAATCGCTCCAAGTCTGCTACTTCGCCGTGGCGTTCGTGTGGAATTGTCCATTGCATGGTTCGGAGCTGAGCCATAACACCAAGGTGTTGTTTGTTCGTTTTGTCGAACATCCCCCAATTGTCGGTTTGTGCTTCCTTTGGGGTGGAATTATCGCCTGTTTGTTGCCTAATTATCTTGACGGCTTGGGCTTGGGTAAGGCTTTTTAGTGAAGTACGAGAACTGTCTCCAGTAACCCATTGTACCCATTCGTCTTTTATATCTTCTTGCCAATTGCAGTTTTTACGAATGGTTTTGATTTGATACGTTGTGATGGGTAAATCGTTGCCGTAAAGTACTGGTGGTTTTGTTTTAGTTGCTGTCATCGTTTGAATCGGGGTGTTTTTCATTTTCTTGATTTTCTGAAAGCTTAAATATTGCTGGATTACTAACTCCGTAAACCGTCATTGTGTCCCATTTAGTAGGAACATTTTCTTTATCTAACCACCATCCACCAATACGAATCATTACAGCATCAATATCCCAAACTTCTACTTCAACGCCATAAATAACAATCCTTTTAAAACCACGTCTCTTTATACCATTTTCAATAAGCTCGTAAACTTTTAATTTTTCAACGGGTGAATTTTCTTTTATAAACTCTTTTAAAACTTCGCTGTATTCTTTATTGATTACTTCAAGATGTTTTTCTTTTAGTGTCAATAATTCGTTTCGCTTTAAAATAAAATCCTCTTTTTTCATATTACTTTGTCTTATAGGTTGCTGTTATGTGTTTTGTAAATGCTTTATTTTAAATCACAAGGGTTTGGTAGTTGGTAAAAGCGGTTAACTCTGTATCGCTTAATAAATGGTCGCATGTCCAGAAATTACATTTATTTTTAAAAACCAAATGCCCGTTTACCGTGTATTCTTCGTGGTCTTTTATTGGCATTATTTTTACGCTCATTGGCTCGCTGTTTATAGGTTGTAGTTATTTTAAAATGCAACCATTCAAGAAAAAGAATGGTGTCTTTTCGGTTAAACACTACTAGCGCAATGGCTAGTAGTGTTGATGTTTTGTAGTCACTCATTCTAAAGGCTAGAAAAGTTTAAGTAAAGGTTTTGCCACTTTCCGTCAGCGCCTTTCATCTTGAATTCATATCCGTAACCTTTTAGGTGGTTCGAGAATGATTCTTTTATCAGTTTTAAGCCTTCTTTCCAACGTGGATCATCAAACTTATCTTCGTGCTTGTATAAATCCATTACACGGTTGTATTCAAGTTCGCCTTGTGCGTTTCGTTCTAAGAAGCTCATTAGAATTTCGTACATCTTTACGTCACGTTTTTTTATGGCATCGCCTAAGAAGTCTTTTATCAGTTCCACGGCTTTTCCGCTTCGTTCGTCCCACACTGGTTCAGTATCTCGACGGCGTGTTACTCTCATGGTGTCCTCAGTGTCAGTTACTGAAAACCCGCCTTTGGAGTTGCTTCTTAATTTTCCATATTCCGAAAGCTTCACGGCTTGTTTATCCATTTCGATGTGACAATATGTTTTGAATTCGCCCAATTCTTTAAATAATGCTTTGGCGGTAGTAAGGACTTTAGAAACCATTTCGTCACGGTCTTTTTCGTAAGTTGCTTTTTCCTTTTCTTCTTTGGCTTTTTCTGCTTTTTTACGTTTAGCCAACATTTGTTCTAGTTCGGCTGTGGTGTATTCTTTTTTCTCTATTGCTTCTGGTGTACTCATAATTAATTGTTGATTTTACTTAAAGTGAAATTGATTTTATTTTCGATGTGTGCGTTAACCTTATAATTCCTAACCTCTAGGGCTGTTGTTTCGCCGTTTTCATGGGCTATTTGGCTAAATATTGAGCCTCGTTCTTGATTAATGGCTATTCGCTCGCCCGTTGTAAATACTTTGTTTTTTCCGTCGCTTAAAAAGTCAATTTGTGAGCATTGTTCTAATGCTGTATGTAGATTGTTTAGGCGTTGTGGGAGTTGGGAATCTTTCATACATTGTAAAAATTATGTTCTCGTAAATCTAAGGTGCCTCGCTCATGGGGTCTTGGTGTGGATTGCTCTCGGAGCTTTCGCAAATCCTTTTCGATTATAGTGCGGTTCTCATGGTTTGGGTTGTCTCTTAGCCATTGTTCTAATTCGGCTATTTTGTTGGCTTGATGTTGTGGAGTCATGGGCTAGTTTTGGTTTAATATTGATGTTTCGATTCTGATTCCTTCTATTCTATTGGTTTTTGGCTTTTCGGTGCGCTTTTTGGCGTTTTGCAATAAACTCATTGGGAAGCGTGACATTAGTTTATTAATACACTCGCAATACAGTTTGTCTTTGTCAGTTCCGATTATTTCGGGGTAACGAGCGGACAATAGTTTAAATTCTTTTTCTTCTTTAGCTAATTCAGTAATAAACCATTTGTTTACTGGAGCATTTGCGAAAACTTGCTGAAACTCTCTCGTGGTTGTAGTTACACTTGATGTCCATAATTCCCAAAAAGCAAGGATAAAATCTTCTTTAGTGTCCGCTAATGCAAATACATTCATTAAGTATTCTACTGCTGACTCTTGTGCGGCTATTATTTTGTTCATTGCGTTAGTTTTTTGAAATTTCGCTACCGTGAAATAGCATTGCTGTTTGATCGTTTATTGTTAATATTCCTCCTGGGCATCTGCCACCTACAAATGCGGTTAAGCCTTCGACTCTGAAATACACATTACATAGCTTTTTTGCGAGCTTTGCCATTGCCGTGGTTGGTTCGTTTTTTTCCATGTGCGCCATTATGATAAATAGAGTGTCTGGAAATTGCCTTTTTAGTTTTCTTAAAACAGCGGTTTTCAAATCGTCAACGTATGCCGTGGCATTATCAATAACTATGATTTTTGCGCTTTGTCTTTTAGAAAGCATTGTTTCGAGTTCCTCCATTTCTAAGAAGTCGTGAAACTTAATTTTGGTGTTCTTAAAATCAATTTTCGCTCTAGCGATATTCTGCTGAAATGTAAACCCCGTTCCTTCTTCCGCTGATACATAGTTTAGGTTTTCGAACTGCGTTAAGTATTCTGATAGTAAAAGGGCGAGCGTGGTTTTTCCGTTCTTTTCGTTGCCGTATATTACCCAAATCCCACCTCGTTCTTGCTCTCCTAAAACCTTTTCCCAAATACCAGTGAATCTGAACGTTTTAAACTTTTTATTTAAGAGTGTTTTAACCGTAATTCCTCTAGCCATTTATGCGCCTATTTTTATTAAGGTTTCTAAATATCGAAGCGTGGTTTCTTTGGCAATGCATTTGTTTATGAGTGGCTTTATTTTGGTTTTGTCAGTAATATTTGCGCTTGCTACAGCTCCAATTAACTCTGTGTAGTAGGCTTGGCGGTCGGCTTTTCCGTTGGGTACTAACTTGATAAATTCGTCAGAGAAACGGCTGAATATTTCGGCATACCCTACTTTTTGAGCGCTCAAACCTTTGTTTATTTTTCGTCTCAAACCATCAGCTCCCATCATGTACCAACCGCAAGAACCGTCCGTTCCGTTCCAAATTCCTTTCAACTCTAAAAAAGCATCATATTGTAAGTCTCCCGCTTCGTCAAGGATTATTAAAGGGCGTTCTAAAGTGGTAATGTAATATTTTGCATTTTCTAAAATCTCGTTGTACTTACCGTGGTTGTCAATTCCAATTGTTTTGGCTAACAGCTTAATGAATTGTTGTTTTGATTTGGCTTGAGAACAATCAACATAAAAAGTGTTTTTCATTTTTCGGATGATGTGCTTCGTGCAAAATGTTTTCCCAATTCCGCAATCATCTACTAAAACCATTGAACGGCTCAGCTCTTTACAAAAATTTAAATTGTCTTCGATTTCGCTATATACTGAGGTGCGAGCCACTTTCCAGTTGTCCTCAAAAACTTTTACTTGTAATTGGCGACCGATAGTAATCCAAGAAGTATCACTTAATACTTTGTCGGTTTCGCCTTTTTTAATTCTGCTATAGATGGCGTTGTTTATTCCTAAACTTTTAGAAAAATCGGCATCAGAACCGCCGTAGTTTTTACGTTTTTCTAAAATTGCAAATCTTACTTTTTCTTTAAATTCTGTTGTTAAGTTCATCCTTGTTTTTTTAATAGGTTAAAAATTAGATCGCCATCCTGGCGTAGCATTCTGTTTGGGTGTATATATTAAATTGTCCTCGTCAATATCATCTGCGAACACCTCCACGGGTTCCTCACGTTGCTCATAGCGTTTGAGGTTTGGCATTTTGAAATTGGTGTTAACCGTTCTTGGTGTATTATCAACAATTGCGATTTTTTCTATTTTGCTTCGTTGGCGTTTTTCAAAGGCATCAACCGAAGCGACATAAGCACTTTGCAATTTCAAAGCTTGATCGTGTGAATCGTCCGTTCTTTCGTTTTTCGCTCTGTTGTATCTTGGCATTTCCATTACTTCGCAGATCACACGGTTGTTTAGATAAACCAAAGCTTTCAAAACTTGACCGTCGTTACCGTCTAGCCAATACACTTCAAATTCTTTACCCTCAATGGTTCTCATTTTTTGGATGAGCGCTTCGCCTGTTAAAATCTTCCCGTCTTCCGCTATAGCTCTCTTTTGTCCTTGGAGTCGGATGTAACCAACATTACAGGAAGTCGTTGTTTTGTGACCGATAACGGGTAAAATTGCTTCCCAGTTTGTTGGTTTTAAGTTTGGGTCTTGTCTTTGTTCGAAATAATCCCATTTACTTAAACTGCTTTCCTCAGGGTGTGGCATGTTGTTGTATTGCTCTAGCTCAAGTAGTCGCTCATTTATTAAAATATCATAAGGGATAACCTCTTTTTTTGCGCTACTCAATTGGTTCGCTTCGCTTTTTGCTGTTGGTCTAGCCAACCATCCTGATGCTCCCTTTTCCATTTCGTAACGAAGCTTTCCATTGATACGCTCTATGTATTTTCCTCGTGCATTGTTGGCTTCAATTTTTACTTCTTGGAACATTGCACCAGGGCGAAGTAAGCTATCCTTAAAGCTGCTGTTTAATGAGCTTTCACATTCTAGCTCATAAGGCAAACAAAATCCCCATTCGGTGTAATTGCGAACCATTTGACGGTAAAAATCAACTATGATTCCCTCTTTTGTCTTTCCCCAAACTACCGTAGTAATGGCACGGGATGCAATATCAACTCCGAGATAAAACCAAGCTCTGTCACCTTTGGTGTTGTAAACAAATGGCGGTTGCCTATCATCAATCGAAATTATTGAACCCGCTAACGCAGGTAAATCCATTTGGTGGTGTGGTTTGAAGTTTCCCATATACACCTGACGGTCGCCACTTCTTGACTTGTGAGTCGCTAGCTTGTTTTCCCATTTGTTGATATAACTTATAATACAACCCTTTGACAATGCCTTAAAATCTTTTGGATCATACAATTCGCCTGTGTCCTCGTTATAGACTTCCGCATAGTTGTTCAGAAAAGCGTCGTAACTTTTAGCAACCTCCGTTGGTGTAGGCTTGTGTAATTGGTTTTTAAACAAACCGTTGAAAATCATTTCTGTTTTATCGTCGACCTTACGAGCGTTTTTCGCTTTGTTGCCTTCGGGGTCTTTTACCAATGGAAAATACAAATCGTCTTTGCACTCTTTTAAAAGCTTTTTAAACTGCTTTTCACTTGCGGGTAGGTTGTGTGTTACTTCGTGCTTAATTTTTAGCGTATTATTGAAGTTTTCGACATCCTTGACCACAGTTGCGACAATTCCCCGAAGTGAACCTTTTAATTTGATGCGTTCCTGTGTGCGAGCTTGCTCCAATTTAATGGCGGCTTTCATAACAGAGGCATTTATAATGTATCGCTCTTGTTCGTCGGCTTCCAGTTTGTTTCCCGCACGTTTGAAGCGGGAATAATAGCGAACGGCATCAGCATCAAACTCAAAGAAAGTTTCTAAGGGATTGTCGACACGTCTTGGGTCGCCAAGGGCTTCTTGGATATGCGGCTTTAGGCTGTCAAAGTCAAGGAGTAACTTTCTACCGTTACCCCCAATTTGTAGGCGTTTTATTCCGAAAGGCTTTTCTTGATAACGTTGGATTTCTTTTTGCAATGAGCCTAGAGTGTTCCAAAAATTAGGAACTAATTCCTCAGACTCAACCGCAATAACATTACTTGAATATTGATAGGGCATATTACTCTAAAGTTTTATCGATAAAATTTTGAACAGTTGTTTCGTTCGCTTTTACCATTTTGTCATAATCCTTTTTAATTGCGTCAGGAGTTAAACCTTTAACGGTACCATTTATACTTTGACGGATGTAATATTTTGAAACTCCATATTTTAAAAACAACGCTTCTAAAATATTTGAATCGTAGGATTTGTAAATTTTTGTCTTACTTTTGTTCATCGTCTTGTTTGTTTTAAATATTGAAACAAATATATAAACTTGTTTAGATTAAACAATACAAAATATAAACTTTTTTACATTGATTTTTTTATATGTCTGAATTAGAAAGAATTAAAATAGCTGTTAAAACCTTAATAAGTTTAGGGATAGGCAAGAATCAGGAGGAAATTGGCGGTTTGATGGGCTATAAAAGCAAGTCTGCGTTTTCGCAAGTTCTTAATGCTAAAGTGCCGTTACCTACTGGATTTGTGGATAAACTTTGCAAATTAGACGGTCGTTTAGAAAAAAAATGGATTGTTTCTGGTGATGGAAATGTTTTGAAAAGCGGGAGTGGAAATAAACAAGTTTATGAAGAGGGCGATAGAAACACGGCTAGTATATCTGAGCTAAATAATAATGAATTAATAAAAGAAAAGGGAATACCACTTATACCAATCGACGCAATGGCAGGATATGGAGGTGGTGACGTTCAAGTTATGGAGTATGAAACTGAAAAATTTATAGTACCAACTTTCAAAGGGTCAGACTACTTAATAAATGTTAGAGGAAGTTCTATGTATCCAAAATACAACAGCGGTGACCTTGTAGCCTGTAAGCACTTGCCGTTAGACACATTTTTTCAGTGGAATAAAGTTTATGTTTTAGATACTGAGCAAGGAGTTATAATAAAACGTATTTGCAAAGCTGAAAATGATGAGTATGTAACAATTGTTAGTGATAATAAAAGCTACGATCCTTTCGAACTACATAAGTCAGATATTAGATCAATTGCGATAGTAATTGGAGTGATAAGACTTGAATAGTAGTTTTTTTAACCCTTTTCATATTAATTAACTACTAATAAATTGATTATTAGTGTATTTATATGTCTTGTAATGAAATCAACTTTGTTGTTAAGTGCCGTGAGTTTGTAATTTTAATGCGAAAATCAAATATAAACTACAAAAACAAGTATATAAACTTGTTTATATTGTTTTTATTTTGTCCACCCAACTGTCCATCCAACTGTCCATCCAAAATAAAAAATCAATTTTTTCACTTTTTTAAATGCTCAATTTTATTACATAAAAAAAGCCACCGTATTGGTGGCTTAAATGGTGTTTAAAAACGGCTTAAACGCTTGTAATGTGGCGTTTTTGTCTATATTTTCGGTTGTTCGGGCATTCCTTTGATATACCAAGTAATTAATCGTTATTTAAGATGTATTTAAAAGGCAATTATTATCATTTATTTGGAACTTTTGTTTTAGCTAAATTCCCGACCTTTTTTAATGTGAAGTATTGATTTTGTTGGGCTTTTCGACCTTTTTTAGAATGTATTAACTTAGAACTATTGTTTAGTAGCCCTTATAATACAGGAAAGAAATATTACACAAATATATTTGTTAAGATTTAAAAAGATAAACATATTGACTTTGGTTGGTTTTTAGTTGTCGTTGTAGCTCCAAGAGTTACAACGATTTTTTTTTAAACAGCTTAAAATGGACTAGTTCAAAGAGGAAATTAAAATATATAAAGATGTTTGTCCAGTTTGGACAAATAAGGTGTCACAAGTTTATTTGTGGCTTTTTTTTTATATTAATATGAGGGTAAATTTTTGGATAGATTGGAAGAAGATGAGAACAAACAATAGATTTGGTTTTCTCTTTTCTTTATTAATATTTAAGTGCTTAAAAATCTGTTGGTTGTTTCTAAAAAACTGCAGTTTAACGTCTTTTAAAGCTGTTTGGGGACTGAATAAAAGAATAGAGAATAAGAGAGGTATCTTTGTATTTCAAACCAGTCAATCTTATCATTATGAAAGCTTACGTGGTACAATTAGTAGTCATTGCATATGTTTGCTCTTTTAACGGTTTTGGACAGCATGCCAATAATGGTCCCATTCCTGAAGTAAAAGGCAAAGGATCTTTGCAGTTGGAAAACCAATCGAAAGATGGTCTAGTTATAACAGGATATATAGTGGAGGAAATGGTTCATATGGCTTTTGGTAAAAGAGTTGTTAAATATCAGGTTCCAAGACTTGATATGGTGAATACCTATGACTTAGGGCCAAGCAACACAAGGACTGTAACACCTGTATATGGAAAAGTTAAGGTACAAACAATAGGAATGGATATGTCTTCAAAATCCTTGGTTGAGCCTGTAGTTGTAACAACTGTGAAGCCTGTTACTATTGTAGCAGCTGCTCCTGTTTCCAGTGATCCGAAAACGGTTTATGTAAATATAGTCAGTACGTATGAGCAGGTGTTGAATAAAGGGTATAAGTCTATAGATATGCTAAAGAAAGTAGCAGATAAATCTTATTTTGAAGGGAATTTAGATGTGGCCGTTAAGTTTTATTCGGAGTTGATCGCTATGGATAAAAATGTAGGTGCAGCGTATTACTTTAGATATGCTCAGGCGTTAAAGGCACTCGGTCAAACTGAAAAAGCAAATGAAATGATGAAAATATTTGACATTAAAAATAAAAAGTAATTTTTAATCTAATGTTTCTCTTTGCATAATCAGTGAACAATAAGTACTTATTTTATTGTATATTTTTGTTTTGCTTAACCAAAAGTGTAAAAAGCAAGTGAAATTTGGTAGGTAATAGTGATAATTTAAGGACTATACTTAAAATTATCTACACATACTATTGCAAGACATTTTGCTAGTGCGAACGCTTTATGGAGGCTTTCTGATTTGATTATACTTGATAACAATTTTTATCAAAAGCGTTGTTTCTTGTTTAATGCTCGGTTGGCCATGCTCAACGATTTGATCAGTGTAAGAACAAGTTTTGTTTAGATTTAGTAAGTATGCCAAGGGTAGCAACTTGATTCAAACTCGGATCAAGTGATTTGTAAACGAATATTTCAGCATAAGAATCGCAAACAAAAACAGTAAGTTTCTACTGCAGAGTGATGTACTCTAAATCTAAAGAGTGAGACATTACGATATTGTTTGTCCAAGCGTATTATAACTTTAACTTTAATATGGAGTTTAGTTGTGTATTGATCTTGTATTTTGAGATTTCTGGATCTGATAATCTGCTAGATATTTTTTTTAAAAATTTAATTTCAATCACCAAAGGCGGACTAGGAAGGAAACCATACAGGCTTACAGTTGCTAAATCATAGTGGTTTTTATTTTAAAAAAAAAGCTGCCTTTATTGGCAGCTTCTCAAATTTGGATTTTTTTTTGATTAAATTACAGATCTGAAATAATAAATTCACTTCTTCTGTTCATTTGGTGTTCTTCTTCAGTACAAGGAACTTCGTCTGAGCAGTGGTTAACCAGTTCTGATTCGCCATATCCTTTGCCTGTTAATCGGTTTGATGCGACACCATTCTTAATTAACCATTTGATGGTGGACTTGGCTCTTCTATCGGACAAGGCTTCATTGTATTTGAAACTAGCACGGCTATCGGTATGAGAGCGTATATCGAGTTTCATTGTAGGATATTGATTCAGTACGGCTAATATTTTTTCTAGGTCGATGGCCGCTTCTATTCTAATGTTGGATTTGTCCAAGTCAAAATAGATGTTTTTGATACCAAAACATTTTCCTAAATCATCCCCAATGGTGACTTTGCAAAGGGCTTTGTCTAAGGCAATAGGTAAAGAGGTTTTTCCGCTTTCTGTTGGAATAGTAATGCTCACTTCTTTGGTATTATAATCTGTTTTTTCAGCTCTCACATTATAGGTTTTGCCGCACTCTACTGCAAAAGTATAATAGCCGTTAGCATCGGAGAGAGTCGTATTTTTGATGTTTCCCTGATTATCATATAAGGTAAGTTTGGTCTCTGGAAGCACTACACCTGATTCCGCATCGGTAATGGTTCCGTTTAGCTCTTGAATACATTGGAGTCTTCTGGTTTCTAGGAATTTATAGATATCATCAGAACCTAGTCCACCTGCTTTATTGGAAGAGAAATAGCCATTTCGAGTGACAGGATCAATAATATAAGCAAAATCATCTTGAGGAGAATTGATATCTGCCCCTAGGTTTTGAATGTTATTAATACTTCCGTCTGGAGCAATTTGACCTACAAAAACATCTAGTCCTCCCAGTCCAGGGTGTCCATCAGAGGCAAAGTAGATTTCATTTTCACTGGTCACATAAGGAAATGTTTCTTTTCCTTCAGTATTGATGGTTCTGCCTAAGTTCTCAGGAGATCCATAACCACCATTGCTGTTGATACTGACTCTATAAATATCAGATTGTCCTGTGGTACCGGGCATATCAGAGACAAAATACAATGTTTTTTCATCAGCACTAAGAGCAGGGTGTGCGGTACTGTAATTATCGCTGTTGAAAGGAAGTTCCATTACATTGGTCCATTTGTCCTTGTCAAGAGTAGCTTTATAAAGTTTTATTAAAGTAGTTTTATGATCATCTGTTCCTTTTTTGTGGTCTGCATAATTGTTTCGGGTAAAGTAAACTGTTTTACCATCTTTTGTGAAGACAGGAGAGGCTTCATGGAATTTGGTGTTTAACATCGTTTTGAATTTTCTCACTTTAGCCGAGTCTACATCGGCTATGTAAAGATTGGTGAAATACTGCCCAGTCCATTTGTGTTTGCGTTGAGAAAAATTCCCTGTATCTCTTGCCGAGGCAAAATAGATTTTGTTGTTGTATACAATAGTTCCGTAGTCGGAATACTTTGAATTAATACCGGCATTTTCAATGTTATAACGACCCGAATTGGCTTTGATCTTATCGAGATAATTGGTGTCTTCTTTATAGAGTTGACCTCTGTTGTCGTTTTTAAATTTGCTATTAAATTCGTCCAGAATTTTATTGGCTTTATTACCATCTCCTGAAGATTTTAACGATTGTGCATAACGGTAGTAGTACTCGGGTTCTAACTCGGTATTCATAGCAAATAATTCGCCGTACCATTTGGCAGCAGCTTCAAATTCGGAGTTAAAGTAGTAAGAGTTTCCTAGTTTTTTAAACATATCTTCCGATTTGTATCCCTTCTGAGCTACTTTTTCATAGGTTTTAATCGCATCGATATAGGCATAGTTATCGTATTTTTTATCTCCAGATTCTATTTTAGCTTGTTGGGCGTAACTCTTAGAGAAAAAAACACTTACGATGGTTAGGCAAAGGAGTATTGAATTTTTCATAATCAGTATTTTTAGAAGAAACGAGGAGTTGTCATTTTACCATTGTTTTTGAAGAATTCATATCGGAGAAATATCTCATGCGATCCTGAATTGTAGTTGTTTAGGTTGGTGGTCTCACGATCATACCCATACCCCAGATACAGACCGTCCGAAATTTGAAAGCCCACCATAGCACTTAATGAAGCACTCCATCTATAGGCTACACCGACTACAAACTTGTCCACGAACATGAAATTAGCAGAGATATCTGCTTGTAAAGGAGCACCTTCTACCATTTTAGTCAATATCGCTGGTTTGAATTTGATATACTGCGCTTGATCTAGATTAAAGACATAACCAGCCATTAGATAATAACTAATTTTATCTTTATATATGGCTACATCATTATCATCGTATCGATTGGTTTCTATAAAATTTGGTACCGATAACCCGATGTACGCTTTATCAGAATGCCAGTAAACCCCGGCTCCCACATTAGGAGAGAATTTGTTTTTTAAATCTTGGAATTGAGGATCTCCTTGATCAACAGGATTTAATTTATTGACGTCTAAATTGAATATATTGGCCGTTCCCTTGATCCCAAATGAAAGTTTAAAATCAGCAGAGGTTTGTACGGTATACGAAATGTCTGCAGAAAAGTTGTTTTCATTAGTGGGGCCAATTTTATCATTGATAAAGGAAACACCTACTCCTAAATTACTATTGTTAATGGGAGTATTAACCGAAAAGCTACTAGTTTCAGGTGCGCCGTCTAGTCCTACCCATTGGGTACGATATAAACCGAAAACACTCAATGCTCCTCGAGATCCTGCATAGGCTGGATTGATGTTTATTGTGTTGTACATATATTGCGTAAACTGCGCATCTTGTTGTGCATGACTAGCAAATGATACTAACATAATGACGAAGGAAAATAATGTTGTTCTCATAGTAGATATTTATTATTTTAATAATTACTATTGCTTGTTTATCCCCATAAATCCTAGAAAAGAAGCAATGTGATGGCTTATTTTAGAATAAGTTTTTTATTGATTGTGATATAATGCGCTATAAGACATTGTTTTATAGCGCATTGTTTTTAGTTCTTATCTGGATAAATATAGATAGCCGTCTTTTTTATGGGTCTGGATTGCACCGTTTCCATCAACAGCAGTATAGTTCAGAATGTAGAAGTAAGTTCCTGCTGGTAGACCAGATGGCGCACTTATTGTTGTTCTACCTCTAGAGAAACCATCAAAAGCATTGGTGGTGTTATTGTAGTCTTTGGTTTCAAATACCAGTACTCCCCAACGGTTGTAGATCTCTACAGTATTCTCAGGATAACAAGCGGTCTGATCTATATTATCGATCACAAACTTATCATTTCGGTTATCACCATTTGGAGAGAAGGCATTGTGAACTAGTATGTTTCCACAGGCCAATACCACACAATCATCATTAACGACAAGGTTTACAAATAAACTTCTAGGACAGGCTTCATCTTTTATTTGATACTCAAATGAATACGTACCCACTGCAAGTCCAAATGAAGTTACAGTACTACCATTTAAAGCATTAGAGTTATTGGTGTCGATCCAGGTACCTGTAGTAGTAGTGCTTCGAGGGAGTATATTAAATAGATTTACAGTTGATGGATCTCCATTACAGGCTTGACTTGATATTGCTGCTGTTACCTCATTATCGTGTTTCACGGTTATGGTTTGTACCAGTAGTGTTTTATTGCCAGCACAGTCAGATAAAGTGTACGTTCTCGTTAGGATGTAAGGTGAGCTTTCGCAACCTGTACCTCCATTATTGGTATCACTTACTGTCACGGTTACTGTGGCACTACAGTTATCAGTAGCATTAAGTACTGCTTTAGGATCTGCCACTGGAATATCGGCTATGTTTTGTAAGGTGATATCCGCTGGAGCTGTTCCTGTAGGAGCCGTAGTGTCTTTAACGGTAATGACTTGTGTGTACGTGGTGGTATTACTGCCACAATCACTAGTAGTCCATTTACGTGTTAAGGTGTAGTTGGTAGCACACTCATTTTGAATATTGGTTTTTGTTTCTGTATACACCACTGGTACATCGGTATTACAATTGTCCGTTGCTGTTATCGTAGCGGGTTGTGGAACCTTATCACAAGATACTGTAAGATCAACTGGAAGTTCTCCATTGAATGTTGGCTTAGTAGTGTCTTCTATGGTGATCACTTGGGTGAAGACTGCTGTGGCATTACCACAATTGTCTGTTGCTATCCAAGTATTGGTATAAGTTCCCGTATTGCTACAAGATTCAGAGGCTACAAACACACCACTAGTTTTGGTTAGTGTAACTTCTGCATCGCAATTGTCTGAAGCCACAGGCGCTTTTCCTTGAGCCGTAGCCAAAGCCTCAGCATCACTACATTGAAGCGTTACATTGAGTGTTCCGGCTGTAGTCGTCCAAGTTGGCACTGTAGTGTCTTGGATGGTGATTACTTGGGTGAAAGACTCAGAAGTGTTACCACAATCGTCTTTAACAGTCCAAGTATTGGTATAGGTTCCCGCATTACCACAAGCCTCAGCAGCTACGAAGGCTCCACTGGTTTTGGTGATATTGGTCACATCGCCATCGCAATTATCGCTTGCTACAGGCACTTTCCCTTGAGCTGTTGCCAAAGCATCAGCATCGCTACATTCAATAGTAACATCTAAAGTTCCAGCTCCAGTAGTCCAAGTTGGTACTGTAGTGTCTTGGATGGTGATTACTTGGGTGAAAGTCTCAGAAGTGTTGCCACAATCGTCTTTAACAGTCCAAGTATTGGTATAGGTTCCCGCATTACCACAAGCCTCAGAAGCTACGAAGGCTCCACTGGTTTTGGTGATATTGGTCACATCGCCATCGCAATTATCGCTTGCTACAGGCACTTTCCCTTGAGCTGTTGCCAAAGCATCAGCATCGCTACATTCAATAGTAACATCTAAAGTTCCGACTCCAGTAGTCCAAGTTGGTACTGTAGTGTCTTGGATGGTGATTACTTGGGTGAAAGTTTCAGAAGTGTTGCCACAATCGTCTTTAACAGTCCAAGTATTGGTATAGGTTCCAGCATTACCACAAGCCTCGGAAGCTGCGAAGGCTCCACTGATTTTGGTGATATTGGTCACATCGGCATCGCAATTATCGCTTGCTACAGGCACTTTCCCTTGAGCCGTTGTCAAAGCATCAGCATCACTACATTCAATAGTAACATCTAAAGTTCCGACTCCAGTAGTCCAAGTTGGTACTGTAGTGTCTTGGATGGTGATCACTTGGGTGAAAGTTTCAGAAGTGTTGCCACAATCGTCTTTAACAGTCCAAGTATTGGTATAGGTTCCAGCATTACCACAAGCCTCAGAAGCTACGAAGGCTCCACTGATTTTGGTGATATTGGTCACATCGGCATCGCAATTATCGCTTGCCACAGGTACTTTCCCTTGAGCCGTAGTCAAAGCATCAGCATCACTACATTCAATAGTAACATCTAAAGTTCCAGCTAGAGTAGTCCAAGTTGGTACTGTAGTGTCTTGGATGGTGATTACTTGGGTGAAAGTTTCAGAAGTGTTACCACAATCGTCTTTAACAGTCCAAGTATTGGTATAGGTTCCGGCATTACCACAAGCTTCAGAAGCTACGAAGGCTCCAGTAGTTTTTATAATATTACTTAGATCACCATCACAATTGTCTGCCGCTACAGGGAATTTTCCTTGAGCCATAGTTAAAGCAGCTGCATCGCTACATTCAATAGTAGCATTCAAAGTTCCGGCATCAGTACTCCATGTTGGAGCAATGCTATCTTCAATGGCGAATGTGGCTGAAGTTATAGTTTTGTTACCACAAGCATCAGTGGCAGTAAATTCTACGGTTACTGCAGCAGAACAATCTGCATCTATTTTATCGAAGTTATTGGTCCAAGTTACTTGAGAGCAATTATCAGTAGCGGTAGCTCCACCATGGGAGGTTAGCCAATTAGTAAGTGCTGTGTTGTTTCCATTTCCATCGCATTCTACTATAAGATTAGCAGCTGGTTTGGTAATGATTGGTGCTGTGTTATCTTGTATTGTAATAGTTTGTATTTGATCGGGCGCTTTGTTTCCACAGGCATCCACTAAAGACCAAGTTCTAGTGATAATATGAGAACCTTCACATGTACCAGCTGAAGTTACATCTGTGTAGGTCGCTTGAAGACCTGAAGTGCAATTATCATTTTCATCTGTCACATCACCTGTTATTATAAGTGAGGTATCATAGTTGCAAGAGGCATCAGTATAGATGGTAATGTCTGCAGGTTTAGTGAATGTTGGTAGGGTAATATCTTGAACCATTATCTCTTTAATGCAAGTGGACTCGCAGCCATTTCTATCTATTATGGTTAAGTTTAATGTAAATGAAAGACCACAGCTTACGCCGGTAGTTATTGAGACTGATTGTGAAGATGCACTACCATTGATTGTCGCGTTTCCAGAAACAGACCAAGCGTAGCTACTCATTCCAGCTGGTGCGTTATAAACATTAGCTGTTGAAGAAGGACATAGTGGACCATCTGAACCTGCGATGGAACATACAGGAAGTGGATTTACCGTAATGGTTGCTGTTCCAGTTTGTGCTTGTGAGCAAAGTGTACCACTTGCATCGACAACACTCACTAAATTATAAACAAAGGTTCCCGCTGTTGTAGTGGGTGCCGCTATTGTTACAGTGTTCCCTACCGTTGTTGTTACGGTTGTATTGGCTCCTCCATCAATGTTGTAGGTAAAGGTATATGGTGCAGTTCCTGCTGATCCTGTGAAGGTTACCAGTGGAGCTGTAGCATCTTTACATACTTCAATGTTTCCTGCTATAGTGGCTGTTGGTAACGGATTTACGGTAATGGTTGCTTTTCCAGTTTGTGCTTGTGAGCAAAGTGTACCACTTGCATCGACCACACTCACTAAATTATAGTCAAATGTTCCCGCTGTTGTAGTGGGTGCCGCTACTGTTACAGAGCTTCCTACTGATGTTGTTACAGTTGTGTTGGCCCCTCCGTTGATGTTATACGTGAAGGTGTATGGCGCAGTTCCTCCAGCTCCTGTGAAGGTTACTAGTGGATCTGCAGCGCCTTTACATACGGCGATGTCTCCAGCAATAGTGGCTGTTGGTAACGGATTTACGGTAATGGTTGCTTTTCCAGTTTGTGCTTGTGAGCAAAGTGTACCACTTGCATCGACCACACTCACTAAATTATAGTCAAATGTTCCCGCTGTTGTAGTGGGTGCCGCTACTGTTACAGAGCTTCCTACTGATGTTGTTATAGTTGTGTTGGCCCCTCCGTTGATGTTATACGTGAAGGTGTATGGCGTAGTTCCTCCAGCTCCTGTGAAGGTTACTAGTGGATCTGCAGCGCCTTTACATACGGCGATGTCTCCAGCAATAGTGGCTGTTGGTAACGGATTTACGGTAATGGTGGCTTTTCCAGTTTGTGCTTGTGAGCAAAGTGTACCACTTGCATCGACCACACTCACTAAATTATAGTCAAATGTTCCCGCTGTTGTAGTGGGTGCCGCTACTGTTACAGAGCTTCCTACTGATGTTGTTACAGTTGTGTTGGCCCCTCCGTTGATGTTATACGTGAAGGTGTATGGCGCAGTTCCTCCAGCTCCTGTGAAGGTTACTAGTGGATCTGCAGCGCCTTTACATACGGCGATGTCTCCAGCAATAGTGGCTGTTGGTAACGGATTTACGGTAATGGTTGCTTTTCCAGTTTGTGCTTGTGAGCAAAGTGTACCACTTGCATCGACTACACTCACTAAATTATAGTCAAATGTTCCCGCTGTTGTAGTGGGTGCCGCTACTGTTACAGAGCTTCCTACTGATGTTGTTACAGTTGTGTTGGCCCCTCCGTTGATGTTATACGTGAAGGTGTATGGCGCAGTTCCTCCAGCTCCTGTGAAGGTTACTAGTGGATCTGCAGCGCCTTTACATACGGCGATGTCTCCAGCAATAGTGGCTGTTGGTAACGGATTTACGGTAATGGTTGCTTTTCCAGTTTGTGCTTGTGAGCAAAGTGTACCACTTGCATCGACTACACTCACTAAATTATAGTCAAATGTTCCCGCTGTTGTAGTGGGTGCCGCTACTGTTACAGAGCTTCCTACTGATGTTGTTACAGTTGTGTTGGCCCCTCCGTTGATGTTATACGTGAAGGTGTATGGCGCAGTTCCTCCAGCTCCTGTGAAGGTTACTAGTGGATCTGCAGCGCCTTTACATACGGCGATGTCTCCAGCAATAGTGGCTGTTGGTAATGGATTTACGGTAATGGTTGCTTTTCCAGTTTGTGCTTGTGAGCAAAGTGTACCACTTGCATCGACCACACTCACTAAATTATAGTCAAATGTTCCCGCTGTTGTAGTGGGTGCCGCTACTGTTACAGAGCTTCCTACTGATGTTGTTACAGTTGTGTTGGCCCCTCCGTTGATGTTATACGTGAAGGTGTATGGCGCAGTTCCTCCAGCTCCTGTGAAGGTTACTAGTGGATCTGCAGCGCCTTTACATACGGCGATGTCTCCAGCAATAGTGGCTGTTGGCAATGGATTTACCGTAATGGTTACGGTTTGGGCTATTCCCAAACAAGATCCTGTCGTAGCCGTTGGTGTCACGATATAAGTTACCGTTTGAGCAACAGCAGTAATATTAACCAAGACATCCGTTATGGTAGTAGTAGCTTGTGCAACAGTACTTTCTCCTGTTACGTTCGCATTGTCAGTGGCGACCCAAGAAAATGAGGAGGGTACAGAACTGGTTAAGGCAAGTCCAACAGCAGCTCCACTACATATTGTTTTGGAATTAGCACTGATCATTGTTGGCGCAGGATTCACTGTTATGGTTACTGTTTGCGCTGTTCCCAAACAAGTTCCTGTTGTAGCCGTTGGTGTCACGGAATAGGTTACCGTTTGAACAGTAGCTGTAGTATTAACCAATTCATCGGTTATGGTAGCTGAAGATTGTGTAGTAATGCTTTCTCCGGTTACATTAGGATTGTCGGTGGCAACCCATGAAAATGAAGAGGGTATGGAGCTAGTTAAGGCCAGTCCAACAGTCGCTCCACTACATATTGTTTTGGAATTATCACTGGTCATTGTTGGTGCAGGATTCACAGTTATAGTGGCTACGTTAGTGGCAATATTCGTTCCGCCGCATAAGCCGGGATTTGTAAAAAGTGCTCTAAATTTTGTGGTTTCAGTTAAATTTTCCGTAGTGTAAGTCATTAGACCAGCGGTAGCTGGTATGTCTACCCATGTTGTAAATGGAGAAACGGCAGATTGCCATTTGGTTACGGTAGATCCAGAAGCAAGACCGGTTAAATTTAAAATGGTATTAGTTCCAGAACAAATAGTTGCGTCTGGTCCAACCAATCCTTTAAGAGGAATTCCAAAGGTAAGAGGAATATCAATACATATGCTTGAGTTATCATCACCGCCTGAAACAGAGGCTAATTTAGTAATATTGATTATACCAGGATTATTTACATCGCATATGTTTATTCCTAAACTTCCAAAAGGAATATTAAACTCTAAAAATGCTCCACTAGCTCCACAAATAGTTCCAGATTCAGCAGCAAGTAAAGCAGGAGGGACAATTTGTGTTTTAGTACCTCCGGATCCAGTATATACTGTGAAACCAGTACCATTTGATTTTATTTCTAAAATATATTCAGCACCAGCAACGGTGATGGTACCTCCCATATGATCCGATGTTAATCCAGTTAAAGGATTGTTGTCAGTGTCTAAATATATTCGAAAAAGTGCATTACCACCATTACCAATATCCATTCCTAATCTTAATACTTGAGTTGTTGTATTGACTTTAGCATGGATGGTTCCAATTTTACAGGTCGAATTTGGATTAGGGTTTAGTACCTCATGAAAAACTGTTCCTGTTGTATATTCAGGATTAGCTTGTGAGGGGCCTGGGCAGTAATCACCATCAAAAGCATCTTGGGAATAGCTATTTGTTGTAAAAGCGAAAAAGCAAACTAAAAAAAATGTAGGTAATTTTAGCGGGAGAGTAAAATTTGATTTCATATTGATTTATTTAAATCGTTAGAAAAATAGTATTGTAAAGGGGAGAGTTCACATCTGTGAGTGTAGTTCGTGCAGGTGAAACAAAACAGTATCTAAAAAATGTTTTTTTTGATGATTTTTTTCTCAGGGAAAAAATTAACGTGCAATTGGAGATAAATTTTATTGCTTTTTGAAGAGTAGATTTTGATTTCATAAATTTAGGATTTAGGTTATCGAAGCAGTTAAAAAAAATATCGTAATCAAAGTTATAGAGACTTAATTAGTTTTAATTTTTTTCTCCGTAACTAACCAAAATAGTCGTTTAAATACTCTTTTTTTAGCAAAATAATTTAAAATTTGAGTGTTTTATTGTTTTTAAAAACATAATATTTTATATATTTTACGCAATAATCATTATTGTTTGTATTGATTATGTGAGTAATTATTTATTATTTAACATTATTTATGGTTATGTGTAAATATCGACGAAATGCATTTTTCATGGCTGAGATGCATTTTTTAGGGAAATTAAAATGTTGTTATTTTGAGGTTGGTGTATTTTTTAATTGGTAGATGTTGTCTGAATTTTTTCTGAAATGTTAACAGATTAAAAAAAGCAGAAGTATTGAAATTTCTTTTGTAAATTAGGACTTAGAAAATAATTTTTTAGCCTTGATTTCATCTTAAAAAACTCTTTTTATGAAAAATCTAATTTTAATACGACATGCGAAATCGAGTTGGGAAGCACCTTTGAAAGATTTTGATAGACCATTAATGAAAAAGGGGATTCTAGATGCACATGAAGTATCCTCTCATATTTCAAAATTCCTTCCTAAAACCTATATAATTTGGAGTAGTACTGCCGCACGAGCATTAGAAACGGCTATTATTTTTGCCCAAAATATTTCATATCCTATAGAAAGTATCGTTTATAAAGACGATCTTTATACTTTCGATGAAAGACAGCTCGAGAAGGTTATTAAATCATGTGATAATCGTTTTGAAAGCGTTATTCTTTTTGGACATAACGAGGCTATTACAAATTTTGTTAATAAATTTGGAGATGTTTTTGTCGAAAACGTCCCTACTGCAGGTTTTGTATCGCTACAATTTGAAGCAAATAGTTGGGATGCGATACAAAAAGGCAAAACCGATAAAACAATTTTCCCCAAAGATTTAAAATAAATATAAGTGCACGAACAGAAATATATCGATAGAGAAAAAAGTTGGTTAGCGTTTAATGCAAGAGTGCTTCAAGAAGCTGCAGATGGTAACGTTCCGCTTTTAGACAGGTTGCGTTTTGTTGGAATTTTTTCAAACAATTTGGATGAGTTTTTTAGAGTTCGTTATGCTGCAATTAGAAGATTGAGCCTGTCTGGGATTTCTGGTGAAAAATATCTTGGAGGGGTCTCTGCGCACCAATTAATTAAAGATATCACCGAAATTGTAATTCAGCAGCAATCTGAAAGTTTACGTATTTTAAGTAATATTGAAACTGAATTGGAAGCCGAAAACATCTTCATAATTAACGAATTTCAGATTAATAAAGAACAGGAAAGTTTTTTAAAGGACTTTTTTGCTCAAAAACTAAGTCCAGAATTGGTTACTATTATCCTGAATGATTTAGCTGAATTCCCTGTTCTTAAGGATACTTTAGGGTATTTGGCAGTTCGCTTGGAAATGAATAAAAACGATGAAATTCGATATGCTGTAATCGAAATTCCTAAGACGATGAACAGATTTGTCGTGCTGCCATCTAATGATGATAAACACTATGTTATTCTTATAGATGACGTTATTCGTCATAATTTGAGTAATATTTTTAATATTTTCGATTATAAAAGTGTTTCAGCTCATATGATCAAAATCACGCGAGATGCGCAATTGGATATCGATAGTGATTTGAGTAAGAGTATGTTAGAGAAAATATCTAGCTCGGTTAAGGATAGAAGGATAGGAGAGCCCGTTCGTTTTATTTACGATAATTTAATCGAAGAGGATACCCTGCGTTTTTTTCTAGATAAAATGAAAATCGTGGAAACCGATAGTATCATTCCTGGAGGTAGATATCATAATCGTCGTGATTATATGAGTTTTCCAAATCTAGGAAGATATGATTTATTGTATAAAACCAATGACCCATTGCCTATTCCGGGTTTGAGTTTAGGGGGGAGTATTTTGGAAAAAATCGATAAAAAAGATTATTTGTTACATGCTCCGTATCAGTCCTTTTCTTATTTGACTAAGTTTTTGCGTGAAGCAGCTTTAGATCCAAAAGTAACGAGTATAAAAATCACTTTATACCGATTGGCAAAGAATTCTCAAATTATTAGTTCGCTTATCAATGCGGCTAAAAATGGAAAAAAAGTAGTCGTACAAATAGAGCTGCAGGCTCGTTTTGATGAGGCCTCAAATATTTCGTATGCTGAGCAAATGCAAACGGAAGGAATTGAGCTTATTTTTGGAATTAAAGGATTAAAAGTACATAGTAAAATTTGCGTAATTGAAAGAATGGAAGAGGGGAAAATACGCCGTTATGGGTTTATTTCAACAGGGAATTTCAATGAGGCGACAGCTAAAATTTATACTGACGTCACTCTTTTTACTTGTCATCAGCAAATTCTAAAAGATATTACTAAAATATTCGAATTTTTCGATATTAATTATAGGGTTCATCGATACAAGCATTTAATTGTATCGCCCCATTATACGCGAGCGAAATTTGTTAAATTAATAGATCGTGAAATTCTTCATGCTTTAGCCGGAAGAAAAACATTTATAAAATTAAAAATGAATAGTTTGTCTGATTTTAAAATGATCGATAAATTATACGAAGCCAGTAATGCTGGTGTGAAAATTCAGCTTCAAGTTAGAGGAATTTGTTCATTGATTCCTGGGATTCCCGGCATGAGTGAAAATATCGAAGCCATAAGTATAGTGGATAATTATCTAGAACATTCGAGAGTTTATATTTTCGGAAATGCGGGGTTAAATGAAGTTTATATTTCGTCGGCCGATTTTATGACTAGAAATCTTGATGGAAGAGTAGAAGTTACCTGTCCAATTTATGATCTAGCGATTAAAAAGGAACTGATTGATAATTTTAATATAGCCTGGAAAGGAAATGTAAAAGTAAGGTATCATTCTTATAAATTAGATAATAAATACAAAGCTAGAAATCATCATGCACCTTTTAGGGCTCAATTTGAAACCTATAAATATTATCAAAATAAAATTGAGGTAATCGAAGCGGAAGTACAGCCTACGAGTTAATAAAAAACACAGAATTTACAATTTCAAATCATATAGTGAGCATGATTAATATAAGGAAATATGCAGCAATAGATATTGGTTCAAATGCCATGAGACTTCTAATATCGAATGTTGTAGAACAGGAAGGTAAGGAGCCGCAGTTTAATAAAAGTTCACTTGTTCGTGTGCCTATTCGTTTGGGGCAAGATGCTTTTACTGTTGGAGAAATTTCAGCAGAAAATATCGAACGAATGGTAGATGCAATGAAAGCATTTAACTTATTGATGAAAGTGCATAAAGTGGAGCGTTATATGGCCTTTGCAACTTCAGCTATGCGAGAGGCGTACAATGCTAAAGAAGTGGTAGCGCTGATCAAGAAAAAAGCGGACATTAAAATTGAGATTATCGACGGTAAAAAAGAGGCCGCCATTATTGCTTCTACGGATTTACTTCACTTATTAAAAACAGATGAAACCTATCTTTTTGTAGATGTGGGAGGTGGAAGTACCGAGTTTACGTTGTTCTCTGATGGAAAATTGATTAACTCAAGATCTTTTAAAGCTGGAACAGTTCGTTTGTTGAACGATATGGTTCACGATGTTGTATGGGATGAAATTGAAAAGTGGATTAAAGTCAATACCGCTGATTATGAAGAGGTAACTCTTATCGGTTCAGGTGGAAATATCAATAAGCTGTTTAAAATGTCTGGTAAGCAACAAGAAAAACCGCTCTCTTATATTTATATCAATTCGCAGTATGCTTTTTTAAATTCATTGACTTATGAACAGCGTATTGCTGAGTTAGGCTTGAATTCAGATCGTGCGGATGTTATTATTCATGCGACTCGAATTTATTTGAATGCGATGAAATGGAGTGGGGCACGCCAAATTTATGTACCTAAAATTGGACTATCTGATGGAATTGTAAAAGCCATGTATCATGGTAAAATTTAATTTTTTTAGAAACTTAGTAAATGAATAAAGCAAGACTCGAAGCTTTTAGTGATGGTGTATTGGCTATTATCATTACCATCATGATTCTTGAAATTAAGGTGCCTCATGGAGTTGAGTTCGCTGATTTAAAACCACTTATTCCTAAGTTTTTAAGTTATGTTTTGAGTTTTATTTATGTTGGAATTTACTGGAATAACCACCATTATTTACTTCATGGTTTATCTAAGGTAAACGGGAAAATTCTTTGGAGTAATTTGCATTTATTATTTTGGTTGTCGTTAATTCCTGTTTCTACGGGTTGGATGGGAGAACATAATTTTGCAAAAGCTGCAATGGCGCTATACGGGATCATTTTATTGCTTTGTGCGATTGCTTATGTGATTCTTCAAAAAGCAGTTCTTGATGTAGAGGGTAAAGAGTCGCTTTTGGCGAAAGCTCTGGCAAAGGATTTAAAAGGAAAAACCTCGGCTATTCTTTATGTTATCGGGATCGTAGCTTCGTTTTATAGTGTTTGGATCTCAGGAATTGCCTATTTTATAGTGGCCATGTTGTGGCTTGTACCTGATAAAAGAATCGAAAAAGTTTTTGCTAAATAGATTTTCCATAAGTAAATTTTAGAGTTATAATGAAGTCTATTTTTCAATCAATTCAGGTTTTGTCTCAGGAGGAATTAATTCAATTAGACAATTTAATTAGTTTACGAAAACTTAAAAAAGGTGAGCTTTTACTGGTAGAAAATCAGATTTGTAACGAAATTGTTTTTATAAAAAAAGGAATTTTACGTTCCTATTTTTTCAATCATCAAGGAGATGAAATCACGAATTGTTTTGCTTTTGAAAATGAATTTATGGCTTCGTTTTCTAGTTTTATAACTCAAAATGTTGCGGAAGAAAATATTCAAGCATTAACGGATACAGAGCTTCAGGTGATCAGCCGAGAAAGTTTGGAAAAACTCTATAAATCAAGTAATCATTGGCAGGAAATCGGCAGGAAACTGACTGAAATGGAGTATTTAAATCTTCAGAAAAGAATGGTTTCTTTTCAGAAATTGTCTGGAAAACAGCGTTATGAAGAGCTTTATTTACATCATCAAAAATATATTAAATTGCTTCCGCTTCAGTATTTAGCTTCGTATTTAGGTATTACACCAAGGCATTTAAGCCGAATCAGAAAAGCTGTTTTATAGGACAATTGTCTAGTATGAATTTTCATTGCAATGCTATTTTTGTAAAAAAGACATCTATGAAAAAAATACTGATTATAAACGGGCATCCAAATCCTTCAAGTTTCAATTTTGCAATGGCAGAAAAGTATGAAAAAGGTGCTGTAGCTTCCGGTGCACAAGTGGAAATCATTACAATTGCTTCTTTGAAGTTTAATCCGAATTTGCAATTTGGATATCAAAAACGAACAGAATTAGAGCCAGATTTATTAGAATCTTGGGAGAAAATTGAAAAAGCAGATCATTTAGTTTGGATTCATCCCGTTTGGTGGGGAGGTTTACCGGCAATTACCAAAGGATTTATTGATCGATTGTTTTTACCTGGAATGGCCTTTCAGTACCGTGAAAATTCGGTTTGGTGGGATAAATTACTGAAAGCAAAAACGGCTCATATTATCACAACTTTAGATCAGCCAAGCTGGTATTACAGGTTGTTTTTTGCTAGACCAAGTGTTAATCAATTAAAGAAATCTACTTTAGAATTCTGCGGAATAAAACCCGTAAAAGTTAGTTATATTGGTGTTGTTAAAGGTTCTGATGAATTGCAAAGAAAAAAATGGTTAGAGAAAGTCTTTGATTTAGGGTTTCAAAACAAATAACACTACGCCTGTAGATCCAATCCAAATGTAGTACGTAATAGTTCTATGTTTGGATTTATTTCTAGCAAACGATTGTATCGATCTTGATCGTTTAAACTACGCTTAAATTCAATGGCTTCATTTACGATTATTTCAATGGTGATATCGTGATTGTGTAAATGTCCTTTTAGGTGTCCTAAAAGCCCGTGAATTTGACCTTCAAAATCTAATTTAGAACCTTCATTTGGTAATTCAAGGGTAATCTTATTACCATCTAAAGTAGGATCGTTTAGTAGTAATAAAGCTTCCATGATTTTTGAACCTTTATCCCCGATGCGTTGAGCATATTTGTTCCATTGCACTAACATCTCAGTCTCCGTAAATTCTTCTGTAGGTAAAACGGTGGAGGGTTTTACATAAGATTGGCTACTTGCTTCTAATTCCTTTTTCTTACGAATGCTCGATAATGAAAAAGCAGAAATTTTTGGTTCGTTGCTTACTTCAGGTTTTGGAGTTGGAGCTGTTTGTGTTGTTGGAATTGCTGCAGTTTCACCGACAGTAGCTGTTGTGGTTTCTTTTGAAGTCTCCGTTGTTTCAGCTTTTGGCGCTTTTACTTCAACTATAGAGTAACCACTATTTTTATAATAAGTGGGTGGAATTATGAATTGCTCAACTTTTTTTTTTCTCCATCAAAAGTGATAGAGGCGAGTTGCATCAGGCATAATTCGACTAAGAGACGCTGATTTTGACTTAATTTGTATTTTAAATCACAGTCATTGGCGGTGTCAATTCCTTTAAGAAGAAAGTCTTGAGAGCACTTTTGTGCTTGTACAGCATACAATTGCTGCGCTTGTTCGCCTACTTCAAGTAAAGCGATGGTAGCAGGAGTTTTACTAACTAATAAGTCTCTAAAGTGAGAAGCTAGACCAGCAATAAAATGATGTCCATCAAATCCTTTTGAGAGAATATCATTGTATGCTAATAAAAGATCAGGAATCTGATTTTCTAAAAGTAAATCCGTAATGTTAATGTAGGTCTCGTAATCTAAAACATTTA
Organism: Flavobacterium sp. OHVDL-2026-0007; assembly: GCF_059882335.1. Classification (NCBI taxonomy): domain Bacteria; kingdom Pseudomonadati; phylum Bacteroidota; class Flavobacteriia; order Flavobacteriales; family Flavobacteriaceae; genus Flavobacterium; species Flavobacterium sp. OHVDL-2026-0007. Next base: position 1,779,657 of record NZ_CM187612.1, on the reverse strand, counting down.
AGTTTTCGGTTACGGCTTGACGTGTTAAGTTGGTTCCACAATAGGAAACGACACGGTCAAAAATAGATAAAGCGTCACGCATTGCACCATCTGCCTTTTGAGCGATAATGTGTAAAGCATCGTCTTCAAAATTGATACCCTGACTTGTTGCTACTTCAGCTAAGTGTTCTTTAGCATCTTTTACAGTGATTCTTTTGAAATCAAAGATCTGACAACGAGAGAGAATCGTGGGAATGATTTTGTGTTTCTCTGTGGTTGCTAAAATGAAAATAGCATGTTTTGGCGGCTCTTCTAACGTTTTCAAAAAAGCATTAAAAGCTGCCGATGACAACATGTGAACCTCGTCAATAATATAGACTTTGTATTGTCCTGTTTGCGGAGGGATTCGAACCTGATCAATCAAGTTTCGAATATCGTCAACGGAGTTGTTTGAAGCTGCATCTAACTCAAAAACGTTAAAAGCAAAATCTTCAGTAGGATCGTCATATCCGGGCTGATTTATTTTACGAGCCAAAATACGTGCGCAAGTTGTTTTTCCAACTCCACGCGGTCCTGTGAACAAAAGGGCAGAAGCGAGGTGATTGCTGTCAATGGCATTCAACAAAGTATTGGTAATGGCTTTCTGACCTACAACATCCTTAAAGGTTTGTGGGCGATACTTACGAGCCGATACTACAAATTGTTCCATGTTCTTTCTTATTCGAGAGCAAATATAGGCTGAAAATTACCAAATCACAAATCTGAAATTGATAAATATTGGAGGGAATTTTGAGTGTTTTGAGTATGAGAAAGTAATGTTTTTTTTTAAGGACTTAGTTTTAAGAAATTAATAAGGATTAAAATTGTAGGATTATTGTGTAATGTGTTAGAAATTAATTCGTTAACTTTAAAAGGTTAATTAATTTAAAAACTATATCATTATGAGAATTAAATCAATTTTATTGGGAATCAGCCTTGCTTTTTCATTAGTGGCTTGCGGCCCTAAGGATGCAGACATTCAAAAAGAGATTGCTGCAAAAATAAGCGCCCTGCCAGGGGTAGAAGTTACGGTGAAAGACGGTGTAGCTACTATTTCGGGTATTTGTAAAGATGATGCTTTTAAACAAAACGCTGAAAGCATTATTAAGGGTATTAAGGGGGTTAAATCAGTAGTGAATAATTGTGAAATTGCTGTACCAGAACCGGAGGTTGCTGCTGCGCCAGTTGTAATTAACACGGATGCTGTTTTAAACACTTCAGTAAGCGAGGTAGTGAAAACGTACAGCGGTGTGAGTGCTACAGTTAAAGATGGCGTAGTGACACTTACAGGAAATATCAAAAGAGACCAATTGCCGAATTTGATAAAAAGCGTACAGGAATTGAAGCCTAAAAAAGTTGAAAATAAGTTAACTATTAAATAAGAATGTTATGAGTTTACTAGATAAGTACAAAGAGTTAACAGATTTAGCCTCTAATTTAGGAATTGCTAATTTGCAGGTAAGAGAACAAGATAATGTGTTGTATATTGATGGTACAGCAAAATCATCCCCAGACAAAGAAAGTCTTTGGAATGCTTATGGAAAACTAGATCCTGATTTTAGATCAGCTGATGTGGTTATGAATATTGCTGTGGCTGAAGGAGTAACTACTGATTATACAGTGGTAAGTGGTGATTCTTTATCTAAAATAGGAAAAGCGCACGGTGTGTCATGGCAAACCATTTACGAAGCCAATAAAGATGTTATTAAAAATCCAGACTTGATTCAGGTAGGTTGGAAATTAAAAATACCAACAGCATAATATATTTAATGTACTGTTTTTAAAAGCCTGTCATTTATGATGGGCTTTTTGTGGTTTTAAAGGGTAGATCGGAGCTGTAGATTTGGTAGATCGTTGTTCCTTTTTTTTGTCATTGTCAGAAATGAAGCAGTACAGTGGATTGAATGTATTTAATTTTTAAAGGCTGTGTTTGCTTTATTTCTGGCAATGACTTGATTGTTTGTGTGGTGTTTTTTTTTATAAGCCTAAAGAACTAGTCTCGATCAAATTAGTATGCTTTTTGTGTAGGCTTAGTTTGTAAAGATAATGTGCTAAAGAGGATTGTAAGCATCGCCAATTGACCATGATGTTAGCGGTGAAAATCACCTTCCCTTAATGCTTAAGTCGTTTAAAACTTTTATGGTTTCTTGATCTGAATCAGCAGAGAAACCCGCTACATAAACACCTTTTTTTCCTGAACTTGATTTAATTCCGTATACAACTGCCTCATCGCCTGGGTCTGATTCCCCTTCGTATCGATACACATGAACAATTTCAAATTTTTCTGGATTTTTTCTAATCATGTCTGAATTTATATTAAAATCAAACGTAAATCCTTTTTCATTCAATTGATCTAAAGCTTTTGAAACAGTTGCGTAATGATACATTCTAATCATGATAATTGAATTTAATAATTATGAATTTTAAAGGTAACCAATTTAAAATTAAATTGTTACGAAAAGAGTTCGAAAATCTAAAATTTAAAATCATTATTCTTAGTTGATAAAACGTTACTTTTGCTGGGCAGACCGCCTTATCGTCGCTCATTTATGAGGGGAGGAAAGTCCGGACACCATAGAGAAGCATAGCGGGTAACACCCGTCGGAGTTAGTAATAACTTCAGGACAAGTGCAACAGAAAGTATGTACAGGTAATGCTGTAGTGAAACCAGGTAAACTCTATGCGGTGAAATACCAAGTATATCAGCATTTAAGGGCTTCTCGTCCGTTGTTGAAGGGTAGGTAGCTTGAGCTTATGAGTAATTATGAGCCTAGATAAATGATAAGGCTTTGATTTATCAGAGACAGAATCCGGCTTATAGGTCTGCATTTTTTTTATATTTGTGAGAGTATTAAATTTATTTTCATGAAGAAGTCTTCCCTTAGTTATTTCTAAAACATCAAAAAAAAAGAATTGGTTTTATGTGGCTTGCTAACACTGGTTTAAGTCCCGATAGCTAGTATTGTCAAAGAGCTGTATTTGGTGTTTTCGCCAGGGAATTGTGTTAAATGGGTATGTAGATCAAACAGAGGTATCGTTTTTAATTTTTAGCAAAATAAAGAGTAGAATGAAAACAAGAATTGGAATTTTAGGATTGGGTGGAGTAGGCGGTTATTTTGGAGGACTTTTAGCCAAAGCGTATTTCGAGTCGGATACTATTGAGATTGTGTTTATTGCTCGTGGTGAAACACTTAAGGTTATTGCAGAATCGGGGTTGAAAATTCTTAGCGATGAAGGAGAAATGACGGTATTTCCACATATCGTGTCGGATGATCCGAACGTAATTGGGAAATTGGATTACTTAATTTGTGCTACAAAAACCTATGATATTGAAGAAAGTCTTGACGCTATAAAGAAATGCATCATTACAAACACTGTTTTCTTGCCTTTGTATAATGGTGTGGATGCGCCCGAGCGCATCAGTACTATTTTTCCTGATAACGAAGTTTTACAAGGTTGTGTGTATATTGTTTCGATGATTGAATCCCCGGGCGTTATTCGAAAACTGGGTGCTTATGAAAAACTATTTTTTGGTTCAGAAACAGCTTCTATTTCTAGAATGAAAGCATTGCAAACTATTTTAAAAAACGCAGCCATTCAAAGTGAATTAGTGGATAATATCGAGGATACGGTTTGGGAGAAATTTGTGTTTATTTCCTCTTTGGCTTCGGCAACATCCTATTTGAATCAGAATATTGGACAGATTTTAGAGAGTGGATCTAGTAGAAATTTATATGTTAGTTTGTTGAATGAAATTACGATGATAGCGGCGGTAAAAGGATTGAATTTGCCCAATGACATAGTGATGCAAACGATCTTGAAACTAGAAAAATCTCCCCATAATGCGACTTCATCCATGCATCGCGACTTATTAGCTGGACGCCAAATGGAGTTAGCCTCTTTAACTGAATTTGTAGTGAATGAAGGTTTGAAGTATGAAGTAGATACGCCTGTTTATAGTAAGATTGCTAGTGCTTTAGTATCGTGAAATGATTTTAGGATTCGTCTTTTGTGGTACGAACCAAACTGATTCCTGAAATAAAAAAGATAATCCCAAGTACACCATAAATAATTAATTGCTTAATGTCTCTTGTTCCTCCTGATGTATCAGCAAATATAACAGCCGTGTAAACAAGGCCTACTATTCCAAGGATGGTCAATAATCCTCCAAAAAATCTTTTAAGGTTCATAATTTCTAGTTTTAAAGATAGAGACTAAAGGTATCTATGTTGTTTGTTTTTAGTGTTATACAATTGGATGTATAGTTTGTAAGATTCACAGTATTAACTCAAAAGCAAAATATCTTGTTAATAGTCAGGAAATTTCAACAGGAGGCAAGTATTCTTTTGGAGAGGTAAAAGAGTGGGGGTAGTCTTTTAGTTTTGGAATTGGGTATAATTTCGCTCTATCAGCTGAAAATTCAGATTCATGATGCTTTACATTAGATTTTCAGAATGGTGGTCTAGGAGAAGTGTTAAGTGAGTTAAATGGTAATGGCAGTAAAGTGGTTACAAAATGGACATTAGGTGTAGGGTTAAATTATTGCTTTAATTTAAAAAGAAGGAAAGCTTAAAGGATATAAAACGAAAAATCCCTTGAAAATTTTCAAGGGATTTTTTATAATTTGAAAAAGAAAATTATCCTTCGTCTTCTTCTGTAGCTTTATCTAATTTCATAGGAAGTTCTTCATCGTCATCTGTTGAATTCAATTCGAAGAAACTAAAAAATGAACCGCCATAATTTTTCTGGAAAGAGAAATTACTTAGGTGTTCCATTTTAGTGTATTTGGAATGTTCAATGATCATCATGCCATCTTCGTTAAGTAGTTCTCTTTCAAAAACCAATAAAGCTACTTTCTCAAAAGAGGCTTGATCTAATCCGTATGGTGGATCGGCGAAAATAATATCGTATGATGTCTTACAGTTTTCTAAAAACTTAAAAACATCACTTTTAGTGGCCGCAATTTCAAAATCATATTCTGAGGCTACTTGTTTGGTGAATTTGACACAGCCAAAATCACCATCTACAGAGGTGATTGGCGCACTTCCACGTGAAGCGAATTCAAAGCTGATATTACCTGTTCCCGAAAACAAATCCAAAACCTTTAAGCCTTCAAAACTAAAATGATTATTCAAAACATTAAATAATGCTTCTTTACTCATGTCAGTGGTAGGTCTTACAGGAAGGTTTTTGGGTGGAAAAATTCGACGTCCTTTGTATTTTCCTGAAATAATTCTCATGATTGAAATAAGATATAATGTTTTTGATTTTGTGCAGTTGAAAAGCTGTTTTTTTGTTGTAAAGTACTTACATCCAAAAAAGAAATATTACGAATGAATTTATATGCAATGGCATAAAAAGTATCGTTTTGATCTATAGTACCTAATAATTCAAGAGGGAAACTCTCTGGATTCATATTCAATTGTTCTGCTGTGAAAAGCAAATAATAAATAAAATCCTCTGGTGTTTGGTATTCAAATGAGTTGAATAATAGTAATTTTTGGTTTTGTACGACGATGATTTCAAAATGGCCTGAATGGAAATTCACGATCATTTTTTTTTCATCGTGGTTTTTAGAAGCATCTAAAAGTTTTTCGACCAAAATACTGTGGGCATGTTTGTAATCAAAAGTACCAAATTGATCAATGAAAAAATTATTCATATTCACATAGGGGATATAAACAGCATTCATTTCATAGTTTGAAATTTGATCGTACGCAAAAAAGTCAGTTTCAAAAACTTTAGTATTGTACTGTAAGTAACTACCTAAGAAGTTTTCATCAAATAAGGCAGTAGGAACAAAAGTCGAAAGATTATTGTTGTGAATCACTAAAATTTCGTCGTAGCTATCGTTTAATTCGGGATTGTTTTTAAAGGCATCTCCAAACAACTCTTCAATTTTACTTGTTTTATGGGAAGTGTCAAAATGAACTTCTTTCAAGGAAGTGATGGTGTTATTTAAAGTATCAAAACAACAAAAGGACAATCCAGTCAAGGAAACCTCAATAGAGAGCTTTTTATAGTTTTTTGAAATGATATTAGTATTTTGCAATGACATATTGATTTACAATTCGTTACCTGTTTGACAAGAAAGAATTTAAGGCGACCACAAACTTACAAATTAAAAAGGAACAATTATAATTGCAATTTCAAAAAACAATTTTAGATACCCTTTAAAACAAGGTTAAGAAATAGTTTTTTTTGGAGATTCTTTTTACCTGTGTGCGTTTTGAGAATAGGTTTGGCTGTAAAAGACCAAAGGGGGGCTTAGTGTTTTCTTTGCTGCGTTGTGAAAGTATTGTGATGGAAAGTCATTTTTGAAATTGACATTGCCATTTAAAAAACCGTTCTTTGTAACTCAATTTTACCCCTATGAATTCAGCACTGTTTTACGGCGTTTTACAAAAAAGATTTCCTTTCGCACCCACCTACAAACAGGATATATTCTTTCAGAAAATAGCTATTTTTTTGACTGAAGAAAATAATGATACCATTTTTGTACTCAAAGGATACGCGGGTACAGGAAAAACAACTGTCATTTCGACCATCGTACATAATTTGGCAGAGATTAATAAAAAATATGTTTTGCTGGCTCCTACAGGACGTGCTGCAAAGGTTATTGCTAATTATTCTAGTACGCCTGCATTTACGATTCATAAGAAAATATACTTTCCTAAAAAATCTGCAGGTGGAGGCGTTGCCTTTACCAAGCAGGTCAATAAACATAAAAATACCATTTTTATCGTCGATGAAGCTTCGATGATTTCGGATAGTAATTCGGATTCAAAATTGTATGAAAATGGATCTCTTTTGGATGATCTCATTGCATACGTGTATTCTGGAGTCAATTGCAAAATGATCTTGCTAGGAGATACGGCTCAATTACCGCCCGTAAATTTAGATGTGAGTCCAGCCTTAGATACGCATACTCTGGCTGTGCATTATGATAAGGAAATAGAGCATATCGAGCTTGATGAAGTGATGCGTCAGGAAGAGAGTTCTGGGATTTTGTTTAATGCTACAGAATTACGTGAATTACTTAAAGATACTTTTATCACCGAGTTTCGATTTGATGTAAAAAGGTTTAAGGACATCGTTCGTTTGACCGATGGTTATGATATTCAGGATGCAATTAATACAGCTTACAGTAATTATAGTATAGAAGATACGGCTTTTATTGTGCGTTCCAACAAAAGAGCAAATCAATACAATGAGCAAATCCGAACTAAGATTCTGTTTAAAGAAAGCGAGCTTTCAGTTGGCGATTTCTTAATGGTAGTGAAGAATAATTACTTCTGGTTAAAAGAAACCGATGAGGCTGGTTTTATTGCCAATGGCGATATTATTGAAGTTTTGGAACTCTTTGATATCAAAGAATTATATGGATTCAATTTTGCTAAGGTGAAAATTAGAATGGTGGATTATCCTGATCAAAAACCTTTTGAAACTGTATTGTTACTCGATACGATAAAAAGCGAGTCGCCCTCATTGACTTACGAAGAATCGAATCGTTTGTATGAAGAAGTGATGAAAGACTATGAGAATGAGACGACAAAATACAAGAAATTCCAGAAAGTAAAAGCCAACGAATATTTTAATGGGTTACAGGTGAAATTCTCTTACGCCATAACCTGTCATAAATCGCAAGGAGGGCAGTGGAATACGGTTTTCATAGAGCAACCTTATTTGCCAAATGGAATTGATAGGGATTATATTAGATGGTTGTATACCGCTATGACACGTGCAAAAAATAAATTATATTTGATAGGATTTAAAGACGAAAGTTTCGAGGAGTAAAACAAAATGGTACGAACAGGAGCTGTTTAGTCTAAAAAAGCGAAATTCGTAACTAAAATACAGTTCAATGACGACACTAAACGACTTACATTCGATTTCTTCTACGTTTTCGAATACTGATAAAATGCCTGTTTTGTTTTTAGGACACGGCAGTCCTATGAACGCTATTGAAGAAAATCAATTTGTGAGAGGGTTTCGCGATTTGGCTAAGACCTTGCCCCAGCCTAATGCCATTCTGTGTATTTCGGCTCATTGGTTTACCAATGGGACTAAGGTAACTTCAATGCAAATGCCAAGAACTATTCATGATTTTGGTGGTTTTCCTCAAGCTTTATTTGATGTTCAGTATCCAGCCAAAGGGAGCCCAGAATTGGCTCTAGAAACCAAGAAGATTTTGGCACCAATTGCAGTTGATTTAGACGAGCATTGGGGGTTAGATCATGGTGCATGGAGTGTGATCAAACATTTGTATCCAGAGGCGAATGTTCCAGTGATTCAACTAAGTATTGATTATACAAAGTCTGGTCAATACCATTTTGAGTTGGCTCAGCAACTACAATCCTTGCGTCGTAAAGGTGTTTTAATTATTGGAAGTGGGAATATTGTACATAATCTGCGTTTGGTTGACTTTCACAATTTTGATAAAGATGATTACGGTTATGATTGGGCAATGGAAGCCCGAGAGTCTATTAATAATTATTTGGTGGACGGTAACTTTCAGCCCTTGATTGATTTTGAAAAAATGAATAAAGCCATCCAACTGGCGATACCAACACCTGAGCATTATTTGCCTTTGCTATATACCTTGGGTTTAAAAGAAAAATCAGAAGAACTTACTTTATTTAATGATAAATTATTGGCTGGTTCTCTAAGTATGACTTCGGTTAAGATTTTGTAAGCTATTTGGTTTTTTCTAGGTGGTAAGCATGTAAATTCCCATGAGCACTGCCTAAATAAAGGATGTTCTTGAGTAAGCTTGGACTGCTGTGTATCGCTCCAGCGGTCTTAAATTTCCATTTTAAAATTCCCGATTTCTCGTCGATGGCGTATAGGTGACCATCTGCACTACCTATATAGACAAAGCCATTTTTGGCAAGTGGAGAGGAAAATATCTTGCCCTGTGTTTTGTATTTCCATTTCAAATAGTCAAGAGGTTGGTGTTCTTTTCCTTCAAAAATACGCTCCGAAAAAATTGCTTATTGGAACCTCCTTTTTTTTGACTTAGGACCGAATAGTTACCAACTAAACTCATTAGAACTACAATGAGGGTCAAGAAATTTTTCATAATCATTTTTATTATAACTGTAATCTTTTCTAACAAGTTGATAGTTAGCTGTGAGAAGTTTCGGTTGGATTATTTTTTTAAACTTAGATAGGAATGGTTACATTTGTTTCAGGTTTAAAAAAAAAATAGAATGAAAGTAATAGCTGTAATTCCAGCACGATATGCCTCGACGCGTTTTCCTGCTAAATTAATGCAAGATCTAGGGGGGAAAACAGTAATTCTTAGAACTTATGAAGCTACCGTTGCGACGCAATTGTTTGATGATGTATTTGTGGTAACGGACTCAGATTTGATTTTTAATGAGATTGTTTCCCAAGGAGGAAAAGCCATTATGAGCATCAAAGAGCACGAATCTGGGAGTGATCGAATTGCGGAGGCAATAGGTGATTTAGAAGTGGATATAGTGGTGAATGTGCAAGGTGATGAGCCTTTTACTGAAGCTGGACCTTTGGAACAGGTTTTGTCTGTTTTTAAAAATGACCAAGAAGGGAAAATTGATTTGGCTTCCTTGATGCGGGAGATTACCGAGCTAGAGGAAATCAATAGCCCTAATAACGTAAAAGTAGTGGTGGATCAATCGCAGTTTGCGTTATATTTTTCTCGTTCAGTGATTCCTTATCCTAGAGATAAAGAGGTGGGGGTTCGCTACTTTCAGCATATTGGGATTTATGCCTTTAGAAAACAGGCTTTGTTGGATTTTTATAGTTTGCCAATGAAATCCTTAGAAGCTTCTGAGAAATTGGAACAATTACGTTATTTAGAGTTCGGAAAGCGCATTAAAATGGTAGAAACTACTCATGTGGGTATTGGGATTGATACTGCAGAGGATTTAGATAAAGCCAGGGCTATTTTGGCGGCCAAATAAGAGTGATAGCCAACAAATGGAGTATAGGGTGTAAAAACGTAATTAATTAGTGTAAAACCTGATGATAAACCCTGGAAAAGAATAAAAGAGTTCGCTGTTTGTTCGATAGGACTTCTTGTCCGATGAAAAAAAAGATAATAAACCGAGCTGTTTAGATAGCATATAAAAGTAAAAGAGCTCCATTTGGAGCTCTTTTTATAGGTAGATTACTTTAAATCCTTAATATAAATCAGGGAATTTAGAAGGATTAACTTCATGCATCATACTGTATACTTTCTCAAAAATGTCTTCGGCAGAAGGTTTTGAGAAATAGTCACCATCGGTACCATAAGCAGGTCTGTGTGCTTTTGCTGCCAAGGTTTGTGGTTTACTGTCTAAATGAATATAAGCATCTTGTTCTTCAATAATTTGCTGTAAGATAAAGGCTGAGGCTCCGCCAGGTACATCTTCGTCGATTACTAAAAGACGGTTTGTTTTGGCAATACTTTTGACAATATCGTGGTTGATATCAAATGGAAGTAGGGATTGTACATCGATTACTTCGCAATCAATACCTAGTTCTAGTAATTCTGTAGCGGCTTGTTCTACTAATCGCAGTGTTGATCCGTAAGAAACTAAAGTAATATCAGCACCTTCTTTTAACGTTTCCACTACTCCGATTGGTGTTTTGAATTCACCGAAGTTCAAAGGTGTTTTTTCTTTTAAACGGTAACCATTTAAACATTCAATTACTAGAGCAGGTTCGTCGCATTCTAAAAGAGCGTTATAGAAACCAGCAGCCTGGGTCATGTTTCTTGGTACCAAGACATGAATTCCACGTATAGCATTGATGATCATTCCCATTGGGGAACCAGAGTGCCAAATGCCTTCTAAACGGTGTCCACGAGTCCTGATAATTAGCGGTGCTTTTTGCTTCCCAACGGTTCTGTATTGTAAGGTTGCTAAATCATCGCTCATGATTTGAATAGCGTATAATAAATAGTCTAAATATTGTATTTCAGCAATCGGACGTAAACCTCTTAAAGCCATTCCAATTCCTTGACCAATAATGGTTGCTTCTCGAATACCCACATCGGCAACACGAAGTTCTCCGTATTTTTCCTGCATGCCTTCTAAACCTTGGTTTACATCTCCGATGTTTCCTACGTCTTCACCAAAAATCAAGGTTTCTGGATATTTAGCGAACAAAGCATCAAAGTTATCGCGAAGAATCATTCGGCCATCCAAATCGGCCTTAGCATCCTCTGCGTACTGAGGAAGTACCTTTTGTACGGAAAACACATTTAAATCTGATTCAGAATGTAAATTGCTACTGAACCTTGGTTGTGTGATCGAAATATAATTGGTAATCCAATTCGTTAAGACTAGTTTGCTATTCGGTACTTCGATAAAACGCAATATCTTTCTTGCAATGACAAGCATCTCCTTTTTTAAAGGCGATTTAATAGCGCTTAATTCCGCAATATAATTTTGAATTTTTTCTTTATGATTAATACTAGCTTCACCTATTTGTTCCAATAAAGCCAAAAGATTTTTTTGATCTTCTATTATTGGGTTAATAAAAGCGTTCCATGCCTCTTTTTTGGCCTCTAGTACTTCTTTTTTTAATTCAGTATCAATCTCAGCTAATTCTTCAGGAGAAGCGATATTGATAGCAATCATCCATAAACGCATCTGACGAACACAGTCAAAATCTTTTTCCCAAGCTAGTCTTTCTGCATTTTTGTAACGTTCATGTGACCCAGAAGTAGAATGTCCTTGTGGTTGAGTTAATTCGTTTACATGAATTAAAACAGGAATATGTTCAGTTCGGGCAAGTGCACCTGCTTTTTCGTAAGTCGAAATCAGCTCGGCATAATCCCAACCTTTAACTCTGAAAATCTCATAACCTTTAGCATCCTCATCTCTTTGGTATCCTTTTAGGATTTCAGAAATATTTTCTTTGGTAGTTTGATGCTTGGCATGAACGGAAATTCCGTATTCATCATCCCAAACACTCATTACCATCGGAACTTGTAAAACTCCGGCAGCATTTATAGTTTCAAAAAATAAGCCTTCAGAAGTACTGGCGTTTCCGATAGTTCCCCAAGCAACTTCGTTTCCATTTACAGAAAATTTGTCTTTGATTTTGATTCCATCAACATTTCTGTAAATTTTTGACGCTTGAGCAAGTCCCAATAATCTTGGCATTTGTCCTGCTGTAGGTGATATATCTGCGCTTGAATTTTTTTGTTTTGTTAAGTCTTTCCAAGAACCATCATCATTTAAGCTGTGTGTTACAAAGTGTCCTCCCATTTGTCTTCCAGCAGACATTGGGTCATAGTCTAAATCAGTATGACCATATAAACCTGCAAAAAATTGTTTTGGAGTCAATTCGCCAATGGCCATCATAAAGGTTTGGTCGCGATAGTATCCAGAACGGAAATCTCCGTTTTTAAAAGCCTTGGCCATAGCCAGCTGTGGGACTTCTTTTCCATCGCCAAATATTCCAAATTTGGCTTTTCCTGTCAATACTTCTTTACGTCCTAAAAGACTGCATTCACGGCTAGTTACAGCAACTCGGTAGTCTTTTAATACCTCAGTTTTAAAATCTTCGAAAGTTAATGTAGTATTGTTTTTTTCTTTAATCATAATCTGGAATGGGTCATGTTAGGTGGCAAAATTACTTAAAAAGTATCAATAATCATAATTCATTAAAATAAATATAATTTAATTATATATAATTAAATTGCTAAAATCAGGTATGTTTTTTATTGAATGTTTAGTGATTTGATCTGTTTAGAGGTAAATATTTATATTTTTGTTTAAAATTCATTCGTTTAAAACCATTTTCTGGTAAAAAGATTAACTAATGTTTTTGGTGATAATGTGACTATAAATCGTACTTTTTCGTTGTATTTGTTTTGAGTAATCTCCCAACCATTATTGGAATAGACAGGAAAATAGAGTTCAAAATAGTCTGGAACCAAATTTAATCGGATTCCACTATCATAGACAAACTTTGTGTTTTGTGCTCTGCTTTTCATAAAACCGATATCTCCATAAAGCTCAATCCAATTCCAAATGGAATAGCTGGCATTTAAAGTAGTCATCCATTGATTGGCATAACCGGATCCTATTTTGGATTTAAAACCCCCTTCGGCGATCACATATTGCTGAGAGAAAATCCCTGTACTTTCTGATCGTCCATAAAAATTATGCTCAAACATATAATCGGTTGGACGGTCTAAACCAAAACTAAAATAATCGGAATTGGTTCTATTGTATAAAAAACTTGCTGCGTAAGCCCTTATGTTTAACTTATGGTTGTTTTCAAATAATCTTCTGTATTCTATTTCTCCGCCAAGTTTTCCAAAATCACCAGCAAATTGGATGTCGCCCATAAAGCTCAAATGGTTGATCAGCTCTGTTTTTGTATTGACATAACGTGCATTGAATACGGAATAATTAGGACTCGAATTATCGGTGATGTATTGGCTTTCTTGACGATTGACCAATACTTGTCGAAACATGATTAATTGCTTTCGGTTGTCCCTAAGGTTTTGCTCTCGAATGCGAAACTGAATCATTGGGTTCAATTTTAGATAAGTTGCGTCAGGGGCATAGTGGAAATAGTTTTGGCTAAGGGAATAGCGAATATTATATAAGGTGCTGTTTCGATAAAATTGATTCCATGAAAATGCAGACGAACCCGATAGTGTTCCTGCTTTTAAAGAGTAGGCCGGATTGATGTCAAATATAAAAGGTTTGTCTAAAATGGTTTTATTGTGAAGACGAATACCAGGGGTGAATCCATCGTACAAATTATAGCCAAGGATAGGTACGTAGAGGATCTGATTGTAATAGGGATCTTCCAAATCTTTTACAAAATTGAATTTAATCGGACGATTGGTAATGGCCCAACTTCTCAAGGATTTCCAATTGTTTCTTAGGTTGTATTCTGGGACTTCATTCTGGTAATTCAAAACTATTTTGTCTGCATTTTGTCTGTCCAACGCATAAACAGAATCAGGGTTTTTAGGCTCTATCCATTCTTTAAAAATAACCTCATTTTTCTGGAGACCGAAAATTGGAATAGGAGCATAGGCACCCTTTTTATTGTTTATGGTAAAATGGATACTGTCTTTGGTTCGGGTAACATCCGAGAATTTATAGTTAATGATATCGCGAGAATCAATAATAGTTTTGAAAAACCAATCAATTTTTTTGGGACTATTTTTAGTTAGTATTTTTTCAAAACCATAACGATTCGTTTGCTGACTTTTGTTGAGCTTGTAAAATTCCTGTACACTTTGCGGGACCACATTGTGGTTTAAATAATTATCTAAATAACTTAAACTTAATCCAGCACGATATTTACTAGCAATTTGTTCGTTGAATTTGATTAACGTGTTTTTTGGGTCGCCTAGAGGTTGATCTAGGTTCTTTCTAGCCATTAACATATAATAATAGCTGTATTGCTCATTAAAACTTAGGTTGGCGATATTGTAACTTTTAAGAAGTTTCATGTTCGATAGACTTCCAAGCATTTTTTGGTCCGCATGATTCTCCTCTATGTATTTCATCATAGCGTAAATCTGGATTCCGTCATAAACCCAGTTATCTCTCCTGGAATCCACACGTAGACTGGTTTTTAAATAGTTATTTAAATACGTTTTTAAGAACGTAATTTCGAAGATAAATTCATCTGAAAAGGGACTGATAAACGAAGGCAATTGATTGAGTCCATAAAAGGGATTACGATCATAATCCGTTTGCGAAACAGTAATTTTTTGATGTGGATATTCTCCAATAAATCTATTGGCAAAATTCAATACTCTACTGATGATAATTCCTTTCTGGCTGTCACTTATTTTTTTGTTTTTCAAATTGGTGAGCACTTCTGTAGAACCGTTTTTAAAGCTTGTAAAGCTGTTTTGTTTTTCGATGAACAAATTAAAATCCGTTCTATTGGTTCCCGAAAAATTATAGGTCGTAAAACTAGTATTGCTAAGGTCTTTTGAAGTTGAACTTAAATCTGTTGTAATGTTGTAATGGTTAGGAATTTTAATCGCCAGTTTATAATCCGTTGCGGCATTAGCGATATCGTCTAAATTGTAATTGTTGTACTTTATAAAACGGTGGTTTTCAAAACGAGCAGGGCTTAAAAACCAATTTTTTAAATTCATGCCTCCATTTTGATCAAAGCCGTAATGGGTGAATTTATTACTAGGGATTTTAGCTATGTACGTAAGGTGTAAGTCTATCTTTTGGTTAGGAGCTAACTTTTGGTTGAGTTTGATGATAATGAAGTCTGGATTCTTACGGGTTCGTTCCCATTCTAGAGCGGCATTATCGGAATCGGTTAAATTCAAAATAGTGGTATTTCCTCTTTCTTGGCTGTTGGCTACGTGAAAGCCACGATAAAATTCATCTGAAAAACGTTTGGCTAGTGGTGTGTCTTTGTCAGAGAAGGCATTGTTCCAATCATTTAAAACAATGGATATCAAAGAATCATTTGAGGTATTATAAAATGTAATGTCCTGTTTTATGTTTAATGTTTTTAGTTCAAGATTGACCGCGACCTCCATCGTTGATTGATGTTGTGCGTACTGTTTTAATGTACTCATTAAAACGAAAACAAACAGAATGATTTTATATGATGATTTCAATAGGGCTTCAAATTTAGGAGATAACTGATAGTTACGAGCATAAAGTTATTTTGGTTTTGTTGTAAAAATAGCATAAAAAAAGCTGTTTTAAAAACAGCTTTTAATTTTTACGATTCTTACAATTATGTAATCCCTAAAGGTATAGTTGCCAGTTAGAAATTTGGACTCAAATCGTATTTTTTGTAGAATTTATCCAATACGTCAAGTACTTCATCCTCAGTGTCTACTATTTTAAATAGGTTTAAATCTTCTGGACTCACCGTATGCATTTTATCGACCAATACCGTTTTTACCCAATCAATTAATCCGGACCAAAATTCAACACCAACTAAT
Source organism: Flavobacterium sp. OHVDL-2026-0007 (assembly GCF_059882335.1). Classification (NCBI taxonomy): domain Bacteria; kingdom Pseudomonadati; phylum Bacteroidota; class Flavobacteriia; order Flavobacteriales; family Flavobacteriaceae; genus Flavobacterium; species Flavobacterium sp. OHVDL-2026-0007. The sequence goes on along the minus strand of NZ_CM187612.1, from coordinate 1,763,708 downwards.
ATAATTGGGAATTTTCCAATTTTTTTGGTTTGAATTAAAGTAATGGCCTCAAACATTTCGTCTAAAGTTCCGAAACCTCCAGGCATCACCACAAAACCTTGAGAATATTTTACGAACATTACTTTTCTAACGAAAAAGTAATCAAAATTCAGATTTTTATCATGATCAATATACGGGTTGAAATGTTGTTCGAAAGGGAGTTCAATGTTCAGTCCAACGGAGGTTCCTCCACCTAGATGGGCTCCTTTGTTACCGGCTTCCATAATTCCTGGCCCACCACCTGTAATAACACCATAACCAGCTTTACTGATTTTATAGGCAATTTTTTCAGCTAACAAGTAATACTTGTCGTCTGGTTTGGTTCTAGCAGAACCAAAAATAGATACGCAGGGTCCAATACGTCCCATGTTTTCGTATCCGTTTACAAATTCAGCCATGATTTTAAAAATCGCCCAGCTGTCATTTGTTCTTATTTCATTCCACGTTTTTTGTTTCAAACGATCTTGGATTACTTTGTCCTCATCGTTGTCAAAATCTTCTAATCTCATGTTGTTGTATTATAAATTTATATTTTATTTCCTTTAATAGTGCCCTGATCCAAACGCAGAAAACAAGTTATTTAGCTTAGTGTTCTCTAGCGAGCTGATATCGTTTTTGGGCTAGGGCAGTAGTTGTGAGTAGCACTTTTAGCGGATCAAAAGAAGAATACGTTATTAATATTTTTGTTCTTCAATTGATTTGGTAATCTCACTTTTAACTTTTCCAGTATGTGCTGTAGTTTTGGATTCAATGAGCATTATTAAACATTCTTCCGCTGATGAAACCCTGTGATTTATTCCTTTTTTCACAACGTATAGATCTCCTTTTTTCATAGTGAAGGGCTGTTTGTTTTCAATTTCCATTAAGAGTTCACCTTCGACTATATAAAATAATTCGTCCTCATTTTCGTGATTATGCCATGGTAAGTCCTGACCTTTTATTTTTGCTACCTTGACATATTGATCGTTTACTTCATCAATTATTCTAGGTGAAAAATAGTGGTCAATGTTACTGAATTTTTCTTTTAGATTCATAGGTTTTATCTTAGTCTCTGTCCAAATCAAAAAAAAGGGCACACTAAATTAAGGCTTTTTTTGAGAACTGTTACATAAAAGATAAATTATTACTGTAAAGTAAAGACCGGCGAAAGGTTTGTGGTTTGTTATCAGTCTTTTAACGTAAATGGGGATAGAAGAAGCCGTTTCTATGTGCCGTTTAGAGGAATCAACTACATAGCTAGATATGTTTTAAGGGTACGCTAATTTAAGGTAGTTTCAATAAAACATGAGGTCGCACAAATTCCTATTACTGCTTTTAAGTAGATATAAAACTTGTGCAAGCCCGTGTGATTAGGCTAATTCTTTTTTCAAGAATTTAGCAGTATAGCTTTTTTTACTTTTAGCCACTTCTTCTGGTGTTCCTTTAGCGATCAATTGTCCGCCACCTTTTCCTCCTTCAGGACCAATGTCAATAATATAATCGGCCAGTTTAATCACGTCCATATTATGTTCGATCACTAGAATGGTGTTGCCTTTGTCCACTAACTTATTAATGACATCCATCAGTACTCTAATATCTTCAAAATGCAATCCTGTGGTTGGCTCATCAAGAATATAAAAGGTATTTCCAGTGTCTTTTTTAGATAACTCTCCGGCTAGTTTAATACGTTGTGCTTCACCCCCTGAGAGAGTGGTACTTTGCTGACCAAGGGTGATGTATCCTAAACCAACATCTTGAATGGTTTTTACTTTTCGGTAGATTTTCGGAATGTTTTCAAAAAACGGAACCGCTTCATCAACAGTCATATTCAAGACATCAGAGATTGATTTCCCTTTATAGCGAATCTCTAAGGTCTCTCTATTGAAACGTTTGCCTTGGCAAGTCTCGCATTCTACATAAACATCAGGTAAAAAGTTCATTTCGATGGTTCTAACACCAGAACCTTCACATGTTTCGCAACGTCCGCCTTTTACATTAAAACTAAAACGTCCTGCTTTATAACCACGGATCATACTTTCAGAGGTCATGGTGAAGAGATTTCTAATTTCTGTAAAAACTTCTGTGTAAGTTGCTGGATTGGAACGTGGTGTTCTTCCAATTGGACTTTGGTCAATGTCAATGACTTTGTCAATATGTTCTAGCCCTTCAATTTTTTTATAAGGTTGAGGTTTTTTTACGCCATTGAAATAGTAAGCGTTTAAAATAGGGTAGAGTGTCTCGTTGATCAAAGTCGATTTTCCACTACCTGAAACCCCAGTAACACAAATCAATTGCCCTAAAGGCAATTCAATCGAAACATTTTTAAGATTGTTTCCTGTTGCTCCAGAGAGTTTTAATGTTTTTCCATTTCCTTTGCGCCTTTCTTTAGGGATCTCCAATTTCATGGTCCCATTGAGATATTGAGCCGTTATGGTGTTGGAAGCTAAAGTTTCCTGTGGTGTTCCAATACTGATGATTTCGCCACCGTATTTTCCTGCCTTTGGACCAATATCAATTACGTAATCGGCGCGTTCGATCATATCTTTGTCGTGTTCCACTACAATAACCGAATTCCCTATATCGCGTAACTGCTCTAAGGAATGAATTAATTTTTCATTGTCTCTCTGATGTAAACCAATACTTGGTTCGTCTAGTATGTATAAAACACCCACTAACTGTGAGCCAATTTGCGTAGCCAAACGAATACGTTGTGCTTCTCCCCCTGAAAGTGATTTAGAACTTCGACTCAGTGCCAAATAATCAAGCCCTACATTCATTAAAAAGTTCAAACGGTCTTTGATTTCTTTAACGACTTCAGAAGCAATTAGTAATTGTTTTTCCGATAAATGGTTTTGTAGATCCAAAAACCAAGCCGTCAAATCGGATATGTCCATATCACACAATTGGGTGATGTTTTGCGTATTAATTTTGAAGAATAGGGCTTCTTTTTTCAAACGAGAACCTTCACAAACAGGACAGTTTATTTCGTCCATAAAGTCTTTTGCCCAACGTTTTATGGTTGTAGAAGAAGTTTCGTCGTATTGATTTTTGATGAAATGAGATATGCCTTCAAAATCTATTTTGTAATCGCGTGTAACGCCTAAATCTTTTGAATTTACGGTAAACTTATCCTTCCCACCATGTAAAATCATGGTCATAGCCTCTTCTGGTATTTTCTCAATCGGATCCGTTATCTTGAAATCGAATTTTTCTCCAATAACTTCCAATTGCTTAAAAATCCAAGTTGATTTGTATTCCCCAAGCGGAGCAAAGCCACCGGCTTTAATGGATAATTTTGGGTTAGGAATGATTTTTTTGGTGTTGATTTCATGAACTGTTCCTAAACCATTACAATGTGAACAAGCTCCTTTAGGGGAGTTGAAAGAGAATAAATTAGGTTCTGGGTTTTGATAGGATATTCCCGTTGAAGGACACATTAAGTTTCTGCTGAAATAGCGGACTTCGTTGCTGTCCTGATCTAAAATCATTAAAACATTTTCACCATGATGCATCGCGGTATTAATACTTTCCGCTAAGCGTTTTTGATTGTCAGGGGTGTTTTCAATCACCATTCGATCCACTACAATTTCGATGTCATGGGTTTTGTAACGATCCAGTTTCATTCCTGAAACTAAATCCTGAACTTCACCATTTACACGAACTTTTAAGAAACCTTGTTTGGTAATTTGCTGGAATAATTCACCATAGTGACCTTTTCTAGCTTTAATAACGGGTGCTAGAATATTGATTCTTTTGCCGCTAAAATCTTGAATGATTAAATCTTTGATTTGCTCATCAGAATAGGAAACCATTTTCTCTCCTGTGTTGTAACTGTAAGCATCAGCAGCACGAGCGTATAACAGTCGTAAAAAATCATAGATTTCAGTAATAGTTCCCACGGTAGAACGAGGACTTTTACTGGTGGTTTTTTGTTCAATGGCAATTACTGGTGAAAGTCCATCGATTTTATCGACATCAGGGCGTTCTAAGCCTCCCAAGAATTGTCTGGCATAGGCCGAAAAAGTTTCTACATAGCGACGCTGCCCTTCGGCATAAATAGTATCAAAGGCCAAAGATGATTTTCCCGAACCTGATAAACCAGTAATAACCACTAGTTTTTCACGCGGAATTGAAATATCGATATTTTTTAGATTATGAACCCTTGCACCAAGAACTTCAATAGTATTGTCTTTTTCTAACATAAATTTGAGCAAAAAGCAAAGTTACCATTTTGATTTATTCTTTTGGTACTAGAGTGCAGAAGTTTATGTTAAAAAGAAGCCTATGTTTTTAATTTGAAATGAGGTTTATTCAATAGTCATCGAGCGCAATTTAGTTCGATACGCTTCAAGTGCTATAGATTTGGAAATGAAGCCATAGTACTTTTCATTTCGTACTACAGGTAAAAACGCAGTTTTTGTCTTCTCGAATTTACTCATCACCACTTCCATGCTATCGAAAGAAGAAATAGTAGCCATAGGTTCTTTCATCACATCTTTAATTAAGGTGTACTTGACGCGATAAGAATTGAAGATGATTTCCCGAATGTCATTGAAATGGACGATACCTACAAGTTCTTTTTCATTAGTTACCACGGCGAAAACTACTTGATTGGAATGGGAGATTAGATCCACTAATTTGTTTAAGTTCTCCTCAGGATGAACCGTTAAATAATCTGTTTGAATAATGGAGTCAATATCTAAAGTTGAAAGTATATTAGAGTCTTTGTTACTGGTGAAAGCATGTCCTTTTTTAGCTAAACCTTTTACATCAAGAGAATATTTTTCGAAACGTTTTGAGATGGCAAAACTAATAGAAGAAACGATCATAAGAGGGATCATCAAACTATATCCACCTGTGATTTCAGCAATTAAGAAAATAGCAGTTAGTGGCGCATGAAATAGACCGCTCAAAATTCCGGCCATTCCGACCATAGTGAAATTGGTAATGGGCAATTTGGATAAACCAATTAAGGTGATGAATTTGGAGAAAAAGTAACCCAAATAAGAACCTAGAAATAAAGAGGGCGCAAAGTTACCTCCATTACCTCCCGATCCAAGTGTGAGTCCAGAGGCAAATACTTTCATCATCATAGTACAGCCAACAAAAAGAAGTAAAACCCACTGATTGTCTCTGAAGTCGGCAAATAAGGTATTGTCTAGTAATTTTCCAGGATCTGTTTCCGACAAGGTTCTAATACTTTCATAACCCTCACCAAAAAGAGTAGGGAAAATGAAAATAAGTAAGGCTAATAAAGAAGAACCCAATAAGGCTTTGCGATAAGGATTCCATTTTAGTTTAGAAAAATAATGTTCTACTTTTTGGAAGTTACGCGCATAATAGACGGCCATAAAACCTGTTAGTATTCCTAAGAGGATATAAAAAGGTATATTGTGATGATTGAACGCTTCTTGTTTTTTGAACGATAGTAAAATAGTCTCGTCTAATACTACGGCAGACACTAGCGCACCAGTAGCGGCAGAAATCATAATTGGCGTAAAGGCAGAAATACTAACGTCGACTAATAATACTTCAATGGCAAAAAGAACTCCGGCAATTGGAGCGTTAAAGGCTGCTGAGATTCCAGCTGCGACCCCGCAACCAATGAGTAGAGTTCGGTCTTTATAGGGTAATCGATAATTTTGAGCAAAGTTAGATCCGAAAGCTGCACCGGTAATCACAATAGGGCTTTCTAAACCAGCCGACCCACCCAAACCTACGGTAAGGGAACTGGTAATGATTTGAGCATACATTTGCTTTTTGGGAATGATACTCGCTTTTTTGGCCACCGCATAAAGGATCTGAGAGGTTCCTTTTTCAATTGTACCGTTTAGGACTCTTTTAATGACAAAAACAGTGAGTAGAATACCAATAATGGGTAAGATACTGTTGATAAAACTCAGTTTTAAAATGCCGTTGATATAGGTAGCGAAAGAAAATACACTGTGCGCAAAGGTTTTTAAAACAATTACCGCAAGTGAACAAGAAATACCGATTAAAACGCTTGATAAAAAAATAAACTGCTTTGGAGTCATTAAGGATTGCGCCAAAGCAATAATGCTTTCTAGTTTTCTAAAATATTTTTTTAGCATGCTGTTTTGTAAAGTTTATGGGTGGTGCAAAATTAGTTTATAATGTTTGAATTTACTTAAAAATCCGGCACTAAATTAAAAGCCCGCTGCAGCATCATCTCCACGAAAGTCAGCTCCCGCTTCAAGACTCTTATTGGGTAAGACTAAAATACAATCCAATTTACCAATTACAGGAGTTGGTTTTTCGTTAATTAAGTATCCTTTTGTCTTTAGTTTGTTGATGATGTTTATATCAAAAGCATTGGGTTCAAAAGTGATCAAATCCGGTAACCATTGATGGTGGAAACGCGGTGCATTTACCGCTTCTTGCATGCTTTGATTGTACTGGTAAACATTTAGAATAGCTTGAAGAACAGTGGTAATAATGGTCGAACCACCAGGGGAACCCACCACCATAAAAAGCTTTCCATTTTTCTCTACTATGGTTGGGGTCATAGAGCTTAACATGCGTTTTTGAGGGGCAATGCTATTGGCTTCATTGCCGACTAATCCAAACATATTGGGAGAACCTGGTTTGACACTAAAGTCATCCATTTCGTTGTTTAAAAAGAAGCCCAATTCATCACAGTAATATTTCGAACCATATCCGTCATTTAAGGTAGTGGTTGCTGCAACGGCATTTCCAAATTTATCTACAATGGAATAATGTGTAGTTTCCGTACTTTCAGCATAGTTTACTTCTCCCTGTTTGATCTCAGAAGACAAACTGGCTTTTTCAGGATTAAAGCTCGACATGCGTTGTTTTAAATAGTCGTCGGCTAGTAAGGACTTGGTAGGGATTTTTACAAAATCGGGGTCTCCTAAAAAGTAACTTCTATCGGCATAAGCTCTTCTTTCTGCTTCAACGATGACTTGAATGGCCTGGGCTGAATTATGGCCCATTTTAGCGATGTCATAAGGAGCGATCATTTTCATGATTTGTGCCAAACAAATACCACCACTACTTGGAGGTGACATCGAAGTGATTTTTAATTCTTTATAAGAGAACTGAAGTGGTTCTCTCCATTTGGCTTCGTAGAGCGCTAAATCTTCAAGGGTGATAATACTGCCGTTTTTTTGAAGATACTCTACTAAAGTTTTAGCGGTTTGACCTTTATAAAATTCATTTCGACCCTTTTTTGATATTCGCTTAAGTGTGTTGGCTAATGCTGGATATTTAATGGTGTCGTTTTCTTTAAAACTACCCGCTAAAAGCGTAGTGGGGCCATTTACTTTTACCAGAACATCATGATATTCTTCCAGTCTTTGTTGTTGTTTTTTGGTGACAATAACACCTCTTTCTGCCAAGGCAATAACGGGTTTTAAGATTTCAGACATGGGGAGCGTACCTAATTTTTTATGGACAGCGAAAACCCCGGCAATAGTCCCAGGAACTCCTATGGCTAAAGCGGTTTGGGTGCTTTTTCCTTTGATGACATTTCCATCTTGATCTAAAAACATATCTTTTGAGGCTGCCAAAGGGGCTTTTTCGCGATAATCCAATGAGCCCACTTCACCATTTGCTTTTCTGTAGACCATAAAACCACCACCTCCAATATTGCCAGCATAGGGATAAGCTACTGCCAAAGCCAATTCTGTTCCTACCATAGCATCAAAGGCATTGCCGCCTTTTTTCATGATTTCAACTCCGACTTTTGAAGCCTCTTCACGCGCTGAGACGACCATCGCTTTTGTAGTGACTAAACCGGTTGGTCGTATAGAGGGTTGCTGCGCAGCGCAGCTAATGTATAGTAGGCCAATTAAGAATGTGATTTTTTTCATGTCCAAAGTATGTTTTTATCAAATCGGACTTTTTTCTTTCAGCTTGGTCCTTATGATGGTTTTTATAGCGAACGTAACTTTTGATCTGCATGTGATTTAATGTCTTCAAAAAAGAGGGTAAACTCTTGTTCGAATTCGGAGTAAAATTCCTTTAATTCTTCACTTGCGAATTGCATTTTGGACAGGTTTTTACTCCTGCGATCCATTTGCGTTAAAATGTTGTGTATTCCTTCGATCGTTTGATAACTTGATAACCAATTTTGTTTGATCATATGAGGCATTAAACCTTGCGTTTTTTCCGATAGAATTGGATAGTTTTCCTCTAAGGACTTATAGAATCGATTGATGAAGTGCTCTAAATTCTCCTCAGAATATTTGGACCAGTTTTTGGCTAAAAAGTGATCGTAAATTATATCGACTATGACACCAGCATAATGATGGTACTTTTCATGCAAGCGTTTGGTGCTTTGTCTAAAAACGAGATGAGAATCGGTATAGGTGTCAATAGAACGGTGCAAAATGATTCCTTTCTGTACTTCTTGAGGGTAATGTTCAAACTGTTTTCCTCGAATGCCATCGGCCATAAAATTGCCGATTTTAATTAAATCGTTGTCTCCAGAGAGATAGATGTGTGCTAGGAAATTCATTTTGTTTTGAGTTACTAAGGTTCTACAATGGTGAGAAGCTAAGTTTGTTATTGTAAATGTATAAAAACTTTTCCAAATCATTTCAGGCAATTGAGGGTTGGGACTAAAGTTATTAATAAACGATAAATTTAAAATCTTAATGACTTAACACCTTAGGAACTCAGCAACTTTTTTATATTTGTAAAACTATAATCATAATACATAAAGATGACTTTAATAAAATCGATTTCAGGAATAAGAGGAACCATAGGGGGGAAAGTAGGAGATAATTTAACTCCAGTTGATGCAGTTAAGTTTGCATCGGCTTACGGAACCTTTTTAAAAAATAATACTTCAAAAGAGAAATTAACCGTAGTGATTGGTCGTGATGCCAGAATTTCTGGACCGATGATTCATAATTTAGTGGTCAATACGCTAGTAGGTTTGGGAATCAATGTAATTGATCTTGGACTTTCTACAACGCCTACTGTTGAAGTAGCTGTTCCTTTGGAAAAAGCGGATGGAGGTATTATTTTGACGGCTTCTCATAATCCAAAACAATGGAATGCCTTGAAATTGTTGAATGAAAAAGGAGAATTTTTAAGTGGAGCTGAAGGTGCTAAAATCTTGGAAATTGCAGATGCTGAAGCTTTTGATTTTTCAGATGTAGACAATTTAGGAGAAATTACCATCAATGATGCTTATATGGATATTCATATCGATGAGGTATTAAACTTGCCTTTGGTAGATGTTGAAGCGGTAAAAGCGGCCAAATTTAAAGTGGTTGTCGATGGAGTGAATTCTTCAGGGGGAATCATTATTCCTAGATTATTAGAATTAATGGGAGTGGAAGTAGTAAAATTATACTGCGAACCAAACGGACATTTTCCACATAACCCAGAGCCTTTAAAAGAACATCTAACGGATATTTCAGAATTGGTTGTGAAAGAAAAGGCGCATTTAGGAGTAGTAGTAGATCCGGATGTAGATCGTTTGGCTTTTATCTGTGAAGATGGAGAAATGTTTGGAGAGGAATATACTTTAGTAGCTTGCGCTGATTATGTGTTGAGTAAAACACCTGGGAATACCGTTTCTAATATGTCTTCTTCTCGTGCTTTGCGTGATGTAACTCTTGCGCATAAGGGAACTTATGAAGCTAGTGCGGTAGGTGAAGTGAATGTAGTGGAATTAATGAAAAAGAATAATGCGATCATTGGTGGAGAAGGTAATGGGGGAATTATTTATCCAGAATCACACTACGGAAGAGATAGCTTAGTTGGAGTGGCTTTGTTCTTAACGCATTTGGCTAATAAGAAAATGTCAGTTTCGGCCTTGCGTGCTTCTTACCCAGAATATTATATGAGCAAAAATAAAATCGAATTAACACCGCAAATTGATGTGGATGCGATTTTAGTAGCCATGACTGAAAAATACAAAAACGAAGATATTACCACTATAGATGGTGTGAAAATTGATTTTGCTACAGAATGGGTGCATTTGAGAAAATCAAATACAGAGCCTATTATTAGAATTTATACGGAAGCTCCGTCTCAAGGGCAAGCGGATGTTTTAGCACTAAGAATTATTGATGAAATCAAAGCAATCGCTGGCATCTAGATTGTAATTTCTTTGAGTAGAAAAAAGACAAGCCTCTCTTTCATTATGTGAAAGTGAGGCTTTTTCATTTAACAAATTAAGAGCAGTTGTTTTTTGATTTGTTTCTTGTAAAAGAAAAAGTCCAAAACGGAAGTTACGTTTTGGACTTTTTTTTTTGACTTATTGAACTCGGTGTTTCCACCTTTTATGTGTCCATAAATAATACTCTGGAGCAGCATATATTTGCTTTTCGACTTCTTTTAAATAGATTTCCGTAATTCTAAAATTGTCGTACTCCTTAGGATTATCGGCAATAGGAATAATAGTAGCCTCATAATAACCTCTTCCAGTTTTGGTTACTTTCATAAAAATAACACTTAAGTCGTATTTTTTAGCCAACATTTCGGCACCAGTATGGACGGGAACTTCAATTCCCATGAATTTCATCGAATGAAAAATTCGGTCTAATTTAGGAGATTGGTCACTTGCTAATCCATAAAGACTCAGAATTCCATCACGCTGATTCTGCGCCATAGTTGGAATTGCTTTTTTAGTTTCTACTAATTCAGCATCATACTTGGAGCGTATTTTGCGCACTAATTTATCAAAATAAGGATTGGCAATTTTTTTATAAACACCAATTCCTCTAAACCCCATGCGTTTGTTGAGTGTTAAAAGCCATTCCCAACTAGCATAATGAGAAGCTACTAGAATGACACTTTTGCCTTTTTGTTCGTATTCCCTAATGAGTTCAATATTGGTAATGGTAAATCTTTTTTCCATTTCCTCTGGTGTAATGCTCATGGTCTTGATCATCTCCAAAAACATATCGCACATATGTTGATAGAATTTTTTCTCTATTTCTTTTCGTTCTGCATCATTTAAATGGGGAAGTGTAAGCGCTAAGTTGTTGCGAACTACTTTTCTGCGGTAACCGACGATATAGTATATAATGAAATAGACAAAATCCGAGAACCAATAAAATATGCGGAACGGAAGTATGGAGATAAGCCAAAGTAGAGGGTAGGCTAGTATATAAACGAGAAACTGCATGTATTTAATTTTTTACAAATATAAAGCAAAAAATCATTAGGCTATATATTTTGGCTACTTACTCACTTGTCTGGGAGAATGACTATATTTACATTTCACATTAATTATTTTTTATGAATGCCATTTTATTAGGGATTATAGTTGCCAATGCACTTATCAGTTACAAAGGTTTTAAAGATATTGCTTTTTTTAGAAAGTATGAATTTCATGTAGGGAGTATTCGCTCAGGGGAGCAAATTAGAATGCTTTCATCGGGTTTTTTACATGCCGATATGATGCACTTGGTTTTTAATATGATGACGCTTTATTTCTTTGCTCCAGTAGTTTTAAATGGTTTAGGAACTTTTTCTTTTATTTTGGTTTATTTCGGGAGTTTGATTTTCGGAAGTTTGCTGACAATGTTATTTCATAAAAATGATTACAGTTATCGTGCAGTGGGTGCTTCGGGTGCTGTTACAGGTATTTTGTATTCCGCTATTTTATTGCAGCCTAATATGATGTTAGGAGTCTTCTTTGTGATACCGATGCCAGCTTATGTGTTCGGAATTTTGTATTTATTGTATTCGATTTATGGAATGAGAGCTAAAAATGATAATATTGGGCATACGGCGCATTTTGGAGGTGCTATAGGTGGTTATTTGATCACATTGGTAAAAGAACCTTCTCTAGTGGTGGATCATTCTTTAATGGTGGTTTTGCTGGCAATACCGATTTTGATCCTTTTTGCCATGGCTAAAATGGGGAAGCTGTAAACTTGGCATAACTTTTGAAAAGTCCTTATTACATAAATTTAAATATAACAAAAATGAAAAAATTAGTACTATTTTTAACAATCATGTTTATGACAATGTCTTATGGCCAAGAAGTAAAACAAATTCCTCAAATCAACGTAAGTGGAGAGGGGAAGGTAAAAGTAACGCCTGATCAGGTTAGTATTTCAGCAACAGTGGAAACGAAAGGAAATAATGCTAAGGATGTGAAAAAGCAGAACGATGAGAAAATGGATGCGGTTTTGAAGTTCATAAAAAAAATGAATATACCAACTGCAGATTATCGTACCAAGCAGGTTTCTCTTAACCCACAATATGATTACGAGAAAAAGAAAACTAGTTACAATGCTACTCAGACAGTAGAGATTCTATTGAAAGATTTGTCGAAATATGATGAGTTAATGGAAGGATTGGTACAACAAGGAATTAATCGTTTAGACAAGGTTTCTTTTGAAACTTCTAAGTTAGTACAACTGCAATCAGATGCGCGTAAATTGGCTATGAAGGAAGCTAAATTAAAAGCGGAAGACTATGTATCCGTTTTAGGACAAAAAGTGGGTAAGGCTTTTGTTATTGCCGATAACTCTCAGGCTTATTATCCAAGACCAATGTATTCGGCTATGAAATCAGCGGCTATGGATTCAGCAGGTGCTGAAAATGAAACTTTAGCTATTGGTGAAATTGAAATTACAGCAAACGTAACTGTGAGTTTTATTTTAGAATAAAAAGGAACACAGATCAAAGAATATAAAAAGCAAATCCCATCTGTCATCATTAGACCGATGGGATTTTTTTTATTTTTATTCGGCTGATTTGTGTTTTGCGTTATTTAAGTCTAAATATTTCAAGATTTCTTCTTTAATGTTTTCACTCGTAAAGCCAAAATTCTCATCCAAAACTAGGGCTGGTGCTGAATACCCAAAATGATTCAGTCCGAAAACGGTTCCTCTGCTTCCAACGAGATTTTCCAAATTAACAGGGAGTCCTGCGGTTAAACCAAAAGCCAGTGCGTCTTTTGGGATTATGCTTTCTTGGTACTCTTTTGATTGCGATCTAAAAAGGCCTTCAGAAATGATGGAGGCTACATTAATTTTTATTGGCATGCTATGTTCTAATTTTTCTGCCGCTTCGATAAGTGTTGCTACTTCTGATCCGTTGGCAATTAAAGTGATCGCTGGATTTTCATTTGATTTTACTAGATACCCTCCCTTTTTGGCTTTTGAAGCTTCTTCGAATCTTGAATTTCCATTCGTTGGAAGATCTTTAATATCTTGTCTAGAAAGGATTAACCCAGTTGGTGTTTTCTTATTTTCGAGTGCGATCTGCCAAGCTATGGAAGTTTCGACAGCATCAGCCGGACGCAATGCTAAAAAGCTCTGGTCGCCAGAATGATTTTTAATTTTTTCTAAAAGTCTAATCTGGGCTTCTTGTTCGATAGGTTGATGTGTTGGACCGTCTTCCCCCACACGGAAAGAATCATGTGTCCAAATATAGATTACAGGCAATTCCTGAATTGCTGCCAAGCGAATTGCGGGTTTCATATAATCTGAGAATACAAAAAAGGTGGCCACCACGGGAATTATCCCGCCGTGAAGTGCGATCCCATTTGCAATTGCTGCCATAGTGAGTTCGGCCACTCCTGCCTGCAGAAATGCGCCGCTGAAGTCATTCTTTTGTAAAACAGATGATTTTTTTAGAAAACCATCTGTTTTATCACTGTTGGATAAATCGGCGGAAGAAACAATCATATTCTCAACATTCTCGGCGAGATATCCTAAAACCGTCGCTGATGCATCTCTGGTCGCTGCGTTTGTTTTTTGCGTGATTGAGCCAAAATCCAGATTCGGTAATGTACCTTTAAAAAAGCGTTGTATCTTTTCTGCCAATTGCGGATTTTTGTTTTCCCATGTAGAGATCTGTGCTTTTCTCTCTTTTGCCTCTTTTGTTTTTTTTGCTAAAATAACGCTATAATGTGATGCAACTTCTTTATAAATGGCAAATGAGTCTTTTGGATCTGCTCCTAGATTCTCTAATGTTTTTATAAAGTCAGCTTTTGTCGCCCCGATTGGTTTTCCGTGTAATTCGCACTGTCCTTCGTATAGGTTTCCGTCAGCCGTTACGCATCCTTTTCCCATTATGGTTCTGCCGATAATCAGTGTAGGTCTTTGCAATTCAGCATGGGCTGCATTCAAAGCCGAACGTATATGGGTATGATTATGCGCATCGATTGTTATGACTTTCCATCCCCAGGATTCATATTTCATTGCCGTGTTTTCGGTGGTAACTTCATCGGTCATGGAGGAAAGTTGTACGTCGTTAGAGTCATAGAACATAATAAAATTGTTCAGTCCTAGGTGTCCCGCTATTCTTCCTGCACCTTGCGAGATTTCTTCCTGTACTCCGCCGTCGGTTATAAATCCGTATATTTTATAATTGAATAAATTTTCGAATCTTGCGGATAAAAACTTAGCTGCAATAGCCGCTCCAATCCCCATAGCATGACCTTGACCTAATGGTCCAGAGGTGTTTTCTATACCTCTTTTTACATCGATTTCCGGATGTCCAGGAGTTACAGATCCCCATTGTCTGAATTGTTCAAGATCTGACTTTTGGTAGTTTCCTAGCAGATAATACTGGGAGTACATCAGAGCTGAAAGATGTCCTGCATCCATAAAAAAGCGGTCCCTGAAAATCCATTGCATGTCTGACGGATCGTATTTTAAATATTCTGTATAAAGAATATGCATAAAATCAGCTCCTCCCATAGCTCCGCCGGGATGTCCTGAATTGGCTTTCTCAACCATCGAAATGGCTAATGCTCTAATATTATCTGCAGATAATTGGTCTATTGTTTTACTCATTTTTTGGGTTATTTAGGTAATCTCAAATCAATATAAATTTTACATATCAAAACTAGAATTTGTAAAGCATGACTTAGGATAGGTTGTTAATTTTAAAAGGAAAAAAGGGAATATGCACGATCTCTTGATATTAATAATAGTACCTTTAAATTAGGCCTCTTGATGGTATATTAGTTGTTTATTTGAATGATCTTAGTGACGATATTATTTTGTGTGTGATTTTTTTCATCTGGCTGGCAGCCTCCGATGGCAAGTTTGACTTTTCCGGAATATTGTTCAAGGTTACCTGTCGTGCTAACAGAAGATAAATCTTCGGCAGAAAGTGTAAAGATGATTGTTTTACTTTCTCCTGTTCTTAAATTTAGACGTTCGAACCCTTTTAGACTTTTCAGCGGTGCCTTTACAGATAGGTTCTGATTGATTACATATAATTGAGCAACTTCCTCACCCTGAACAGTACCGGTATTGGTTATTCTAACCGAAATGGAAACACTATCGCCCTTTTTTATTATAGGTGAAACTTTTAATTGATCATATTTAAAGGAAGTATAGCTAAGACCATATCCAAAACCATACAAAGGAAGACCTTTAAAATAGCGATAAGTCTTATTATCCATGCTGTAATCTATAAAAGAAGATAGGTCTGAGTCGCTTTTATAGAAGGTAACAGGAAGTCTTCCTGAAGGATTGTAATCACCAAATAATATATCTGAAACAGCTGTACCTGCACTTTGTCCTCCATACCAAGCGTTTAGGACTGCCGGGATGTTTTCTGCTTCCCACGGGATGGCAATTGCACTACCAGTCATCATGACAAAAACCACTGGTTTTCCTGAAGTCTTTAGGGCCTTCATAAGGTCTGTCTGGACTTTAGGAAGTAGGATAGAGGTACGGTCACCTCCTGTGAATCCTGGGTAGTTAACAGGCATTTCTTCGCCTTCTAACTGTGGGGATATTCCGCCAACATAAATAAAAGCGTCGGCATCTTTATTTCGTTCCACTAATTTTTCAAAATCGGTTTTTTCAAAATTTCCCGTATTTAAGGCTACGTTAGCTTTTCCTTCTCCCTGCCAATATTCCAGTATTAAATTGTAAACCGTATTTTTTTTGGTGTTTAGTTTAAAAGTCTTTTCTCCCCAGCGGTTTTTCCCCCAAGCATTTACGACTTCCTTTCCGTCTACTAAAAAGCGATAGCCATCGTCAGCGTTGAGTTCAAATGTAATAGATCCATCCTTGTCTGCTGTGAAATTTGTGGTATAACGCGCTGAAAAATGGTTGGCTTTAATATTTTTAATTACAACTTCACCTTCCTGCCAAAAGTGATTGATCTCCGATTCAGTTCTTACCGCTGCAGGATTTCCGGACAAATCGATATTGTCATAATATTCTGCTTTAAAGCCTAGTTTTCCTTCGTAATGGTATTGATTTTTAAGATTCTGGTACACTAATAAAGTATCATTGGTAAAGTTGATTGCTTTTTCATAAACAATTTCTGTGCTACTGCCTAGTTTTTCTTTAATACCCTTTAAAACAGTAGTCAATTTACTTGGAGTTCCATTGTAATTTCCTAATATTGAAATAGAATTATCTGCATTTGGGCCTAGAACCACAATTTTTTTTAATTTTTTACTCAGCGGCAAGGTATTTTTTTCATTTCGTAGCAGAACCATTGATTCTCTGGCCATTTTTAAGGCATGGTCACTATGGGCAGGACTTTCTAAAACAGAAGAAGGCGTCTGGGCATATTTAACCATTGCGACAGGATCAAACATTCCAAGTCGGAAGCGTATCATAAAGAGCCTTTTAACTGAAATATTGATTTGTTTTTCGCTGATTTTTCCATTCTTTACAGCCTCAACCAAAGCTTTGTAAGCATCGGTACCGCAGTCAATATCAGTGCCGTGAAAAACTGCATCTGCAGCTGCTGATTCTGCATCGGGATGGGTTTTATGATTTTTAAAAAAGTCATCAATTGCCCAGCAGTCTGAGGTAACATAGCCATCAAACTTCCATTGGTTACGCAGTATATTTGTCATCAGAATATCACTGGCACAACAGGGTTGGGTTCTAAAAGCATTGTAAGCACACATTACTCCAGCCACTTTTGATTCGGTTACTAATTTTTTAAACGCAGGAAGATAAGTATCCCAAAGTTCGTAAGCTGTGACGTCAACATCAAAGGTATGACGCAAAGATTCTGGTCCGCTATGTACGGCATAATGCTTGGCACATGCGGCAGCTTTTAAATATTTAGGATCATCACCTTGTAAACCTCTGACAAAGTAATCGCCTAAAATACTAGTCAAGTAGGGGTCTTCGCCATAAGTTTCCTGACCCCTTCCCCAACGGGGATCGCGAAAAATGTTAACATTAGGTGTCCAGTAGGTGAGTCCCAAATATCTTTCGTTGGTTCTGTTTAATTCTAATGCTTTATTGTAAATAGCCCTTCCTTCTAAGGCCGAATAATCAGCCATTTTAAAAAGAGAATTTTTGTCAAATGTGGCTGCCATGGCTATTGCCTGTGGATAGACCGTCGTTTTAAAGGGAGTCCTTGCTACACCGTGTAAGGTTTCATTCCACCAGTCATAAGCAATTATTCCCAGGCGGGGGATTGCGGGGGATGAATTAAGCATCTGAGATACTTTTTCTTCTAATGTTAACCTACTCACAAGATCACTTACCCGTTCTTCAAAAGACAGGTTAGGGTCTTGAAATAGAAACCTTGCTTTTTTTTCTTGTCCAAAACAATAACACGTTATGATAAACAGTAGTAGTATATGTTTGAATTTTTTAGATCTCATAAGGTTTTTTTTTATGATTTATAAATAGTATACGATGGTTTTAAACAACCGATTGTGTAAAGAAAGATTTTTTTTTTGATATAAAAAAAAATCTTTCAATAGATGTTTAAAAAAAATAACAATTTACCATTAGGATCGATTAAAAAACGATAATAATACTTATATTGTGCTAAAAGTATAAGGAATAGATTGTCGTGTAATTAAAATAATTACATTTACTTATTATACGATAATAAGTAATGGAAGAACATAAACATGTAACGATATATGATATTGCCGAGAAGCTTAATCTGGCAACATCAACAATTTCTAGAGCTTTAAAAGATCATCATACTATTAGTGATAAGACGATTAAAAAGGTAAAGCAAACTGCCAAGGAAATGGGTTTTGTACCCAACACTTTGGCTGCTGGTTTGCGGGGTAATAAATCAAGAACTATTGGTGTTTTGATTCCAACGATAACGCAACCCTTTTTGTCCTCTTTGATTAGTGGGATTGAAATTGCGGCTCAAAAATCTGAATATTCGGTACTTATTATGCAGTCACATGATTCGTATGAGACAGAGGTAGATTTAGCTAAATCTTTATATAGTAATAGAGTAAGTGGGGTTATTTGTTCGCTGGCAATGGAAACCAAGGACACTTCTCATTTTCAGCAATTTTCCAATAATAATATTCCTCTTGTATTTGTTGACAGGGTGCCCAAGGATTATGATACTTTTCGTGTTGTAATCAATAATTATCTGGCGGGCTACAAGGCAACAAAGCACCTCATTGAGCAAGGGTGCAGGAGAATTGCACATTTAACTGCCGGATCGGAATTTGGAACTCTTTACAATGAGCGAAAAAGAGGGTATGTTGATGCCTTACTAGAACATGAACTCCCAGTAGAAGAACAGCTGATAATAAGTCTTGAAAGAATGACCTATGAAGAAGGGGTAAAGGCGTGTAATGTATTATTTGATTTAAAACCTCCTCCTGATGGTCTTTTTGCACCTGGAGACATTCTTGCCGTAAGCGCAGTTCAGACGGCTAAAAAAAGAGGCATAAAAGTACCAGAAAAATTTGCTGTAATAGGATTTAATAATGATCCGATTTCGGAAATCATTGAACCTAATATCTCTACTGTAACACATCCTGCCGAGAAAATGGGTAAGGCCGCAGCGGAGCTGATTATCAAAAATTTAAAATCGATAAACGAAGAGGATGCCAGAGAAATAACATTTTTAAATACTCAGGTCCTAATACGTGAATCCTCCAAGAGGATTTAGGTTTTATTTTAAAACGATCATCTTTTACCCTGTTAATATCCTTATTAACAGGGTATTTTTTTTTGTTATAAATTCTGTGTTTAAATCCCTACTGATGATTTAATATCATATAGAAAAGAATGAAATAGTAAAATAAATTGTTTTTTATTTTTTTATTGGCATATTTTTGTATTTTAGCACAACCGATTGCGGATCGTCTAATATTCTTTATAATATAATTTTTTAGCATTTTTTTTGCCAAATAGTAATGTTTTTAGTTTAATTAACGATTGTGTTTGAAAATTAAAATAAAATATCAGCTACTAAAATGACACACTTAAAAAAGACTTTTTTTAGATCAATTTTACTCCTTTTTGCAGTTTGCTGGTCTTCGTTCGCTCAGCAGGATTATAAATTATGGCTTCAATACCATAAGATAGAAAATACTGTAATGGCTTCAGAATATAAAAGTAATCTAGATGGAATTGTTTCATTGGGAAGTTCTGAAACATCTAAAATCTCTTTAGGTGAATTAGAAGCGGGAATATCCAGTATGCTCGGAAATAAACTTGAAGTTAGATCAGCAATCAAAGGAGAAAATAATTTGATTGTGGGTTGTCAAACGGGCTTAAATTCGGATTTGCAAAAAGTACTGGCATCGGATTTGGATAGAATAAGCAACGAAGGTTTTATTATTAAAACCATTTCATTAAAAAACAAAAAACAAATAGTCATTACCGGAAAAAATGACGTTGGAGTTTTATATGGTGTTTATAGGTTTTTAAGAGTATTGCAGAACCATAAATCAATCCAAAATTTAAACATTGTTGATTCTCCTAAAATAAACCTTAGGGTATTAAACCATTGGGATAATTTAGATCGAACTGTCGAGCGGGGTTATGCCGGCTTTTCTTTATGGAATTGGCAAAAACTACCTGATTTTATCGATCAGCGCTATATTGATTATGCCAGAGCGAATGCTTCCATCGGGATTAATGGGACAGTTTTGACTAATGTAAATGCCAATGCTTTGATTTTGACTCCGCTATATTTAGAAAAAGTAGAAGCGTTGGCTAAGGTGTTTCGACCTTATGGAATCAAAGTGTACTTAACAGCTCGCTTTTCAGCACCAATCGAAATTGGAGGTTTAAAAACAGCAGATCCAAAAGATGTTGCAGTTGAAAATTGGTGGAAAGATAAAGCGAAAGAGATCTATAAAAGAATTCCTGATTTTGGAGGGTTTCTGGTAAAAGCCAATTCAGAAGGACAACCCGGACCTCAAAATTACGGAAGAGATCATGTCGATGGTGCCAATATGCTGGCCGATGCTGTAGCGCCTTTTGGTGGTGTAATCATGTGGAGGGCATTTGTATATTCGGAGCATGACGCTGATGATAGGGCAAAACAGGCTTACACTGAATTCCAGCCTTATGATGGAAAATTTAAAGACAATGTAATTGTGCAGGTAAAAAATGGAGCGATCGATTTTCAGCCTAGAGAACCTTTTCATCCGTTGTTTGGTGCCATGTCCAAAACCCCTTTGATGATGGAATTTCAGATTACACAGGAATATTTAGGATTTAGCACGCATTTGGTTTATTTGCCCAAATTATTTCAGGAAGTTTTAGCATCTGATACTTATCAAAAAGGCAAAGGATCAACAGTTGCAAAAGTAATTGACGGTTCTTTAAGTCCGCAGAAGCTTACCGGAATTGCGGGGGTTTCAAATATAGGTAATGATCTTAACTGGACAGGTCACCCTTTTGGGCAGGCAAATTGGTACGGCTTTGGTAGATTAGCCTGGGATCCCTATTTGGATCCAGAAACGATTGCAGATGAATGGTTGAGAAGTACTTTCTCGAACAATGAAAACTTCATCAAGCCGATTAAAGAAATGATGATTGTATCACGAGAGGCAGTTGTAAATTATATGACGCCACTAGGTTTACATCATATTATGGATACGGGGCATCATTATGGTCCAGGTCCTTGGGTTTCTGATTTATCCAGGCCGGAGTGGAATCCAACGTATTACCACAAAGCAGATAAAAAAGGGATTGGTTTCAACAGATCTAAAACAGGAACAAATGCCACTGCTCAATATGCTTCAGAAGCAGCAAATAGGTTTGACAATGCTGAAACCTGTCCGGAGGAAGATTTATTATGGTTTCATCATGTGTCCTGGGATTATAAACTAAAAAACGGTCAAACGCTTTGGAATGGTTTGGCTTTAAAGTATCAGGAAGGTGTTAATCAGGTTCTGGAAATGCAAAATACCTGGAATAAAACTGAAAAATATGTTGATCAAGAACGTTTTAAAGAAGTTCAGATGTTGTTAGAAATTCAGTATAAAGAAGCAAGATGGTGGCGCGATGCCTGTTTGCTTTATTTTCAGCAATATTCAGGTAAAGAATTACCTGTAGGAGTAGAGAAACCAGCACAAACATTAGAGTATTTCAAATCATTAAAATTTCCATTTGCACCTGGGAATTAATTACACAAAATAAATGAGAATGAGCACAAAAACAGCCATTGTAACCGGAGGAAATTCAGGTTTAGGTTTTGCAACCGCGAAGAAATTATGTGATAACGGAATCAAAACGTATATCATTGGAAGATCAAAAGAAAAGACAGAAGAAGCTTGTGCGGAAATTGGTAAAAATGCCATTCCGTTTTTATTTGATTTGAATGACATTGCAGGAATTCCTGCAATGATTGAAAGCATAACAAAAGATAATTCTATAGATATTTTAGTAAACAATGCCGGAATCAATCTAAAAAAAGAGTTTTCAGATGTTACGGATGAAGAATTTCTATCCATAATTCATACTAACCTTTTGAGTGTTTTTGCGGTAAGCAGAGAAGTGGTGAAAAACATGAAAGAAAATGGGGGAGGAAGTATCGTAAACATTAGTTCAATGGCCTCCCAATATGGAATTCCGAAAGTGATTGCGTATTCGGCTAGTAAGGGGGCAATAGAATCGATGACAAGGGCAATGGCAGTAGAATTAGCACCGGTAGGTGTTCGTGTAAACTGTATTGCACCTGGCTTTATTAAAACAAAAATGTCTTCTAAAGCGCTTGATAATGATCCTGAAAGAAAAAACAAAGTGCTTTCGAGAACACCAATGGGATTTTTAGGAGACCCTTCTGATATTGCCGATGCGGTGTATTATTTCGCTCTAAACGAATCAAAATATGTAACGGGAACTATCTTACCTGTCGACGGTGGGAACAGTATCGGATTCTAATTTTAAATCGGAAGTATTATGATAAAAATGAAGCAAACAATGCGATGGTTTGGACCTATGGATTCTGTAAAATTAGTAGACATTAAACAAGCCGGAGCAACGGGAATAGTAACGGCCTTGCATCAAATTCCGGTAGGGGAAATTTGGGAAGTTTCAGCAATCCAAGAAAGACAGCAAATCATAAAAGACGCAGGACTAGAATGGATAGTTGTTGAAAGTTTACCGGTTCACGAGGAGATAAAAAGAGCCACTGGGAACTATTTGCAATACATTGAAAATTATAAAATCAGTATAAAGAATCTTTCAGATTGCGGCATTACAATTATCACTTATAATTTTATGCCGATTTTAGATTGGGTTCGAACGAATCATAATTATCGGAATGCGGACGGAAGTAAAGCTTTACTGTACAATCAAGAAGCATTTACTTATTTTGATGTTTTTCTTTTAAGAAGACCAGGTGCTGAAAACGACTATTCTGAAATAGAGAAAGAAAAGGCGCTGAGATTTGGATGTAAACTTTCGGAAGAAGAGAAAGCGTTGCTTTTTAAAAATGTATTATTAGGATTACCTGGAAGTGAAATTAGTTTCACAGCAGAACAAATACTATCATTATTGGATAATTACGCTGATATCGACAATGAAAAACTAAGACAAAATCTTATTTATTTTTTATCAGAAGTGGCTCCAATTGCGGAGGAATTGGGTTCAAAATTAGCGATCCATCCCGATGATCCACCGTTTTCGGTTTTGGGATTACCGCGTATTGTTTCTACGGAAAAGGACATCAAAGCCATTTTTGAGGCTGTTCCTTTAAACTCAAATGGATTGTGTTATTGTACAGGTTCATTGGGCGCAGATCCCAATAATAATCTCGAGCGCATTATCGATGATTATGGCCAGAGAATTCACTTTTTGCATCTTCGAAATACCTTGCGTGAAAGCGAAAGTGTTTTTAGAGAATCTGAGCATTTAAAAGGGGATACTAAGATGGAAGTTATGGTAGAAAAGATTCTTTTGTTAATGAACAAAACAAAAGTGAGTTTGCCGATGCGTCCCGATCATGGTTTCTTGCATTCGGTTGATGAAACAAAAGAAACGTATCCTGGTTATTCACTTGTGGGAAGATTGAAAGGTCTTGCTGAATTAAGAGGATTAGAAATAGGAATTGCTTACAAGCTGAACGAATTGATACAAAAAGATTAAATGCGAAAATAATATTTTTCTAAACTAAAAGTCCCTGCTTTCAGAGCGAATTGAAAACAGCCAGAATTCTAAATTTTATTAAGAAATAAAAATAAACTATTAACCTTATAATCAGAAAAATGAAATTAATTAGTCCCCATGTACTGTTCTTGTCTCTTGTGATTTTTAGCAGTTGTAATACAAAAAATGCTATTTCTTTAAAAGACAGCTATAAAAATGATTTTTATATAGGAACAGCTTTGAGTAAAGATCAGATTGAAGAAAAAAACACCAAGGAAGATTCTTTAATTACAAAAGAGTTTAGTGCTATAACGGCGGAGAATATTATGAAATCGATGTTTATGCATCCTTCAAAAGACAAATATGATTTTACATTAGCTGATAAGTTTGTAGCCTACGGTGAGAAGAATAAAATGTTTATTCATGGTCACACCTTAATATGGCACAGCCAATTGGCGCCTTGGATGCAGAAAATTAAGGATAGTACAGAAATGATGGTTTTTATGAAAGATCATATTACCACAATTGTTTCTAAATATAAAGGCAGGATTGATTCTTGGGATGTAGTAAATGAAGCTTTAAACGAGGATGGAACTTTAAGAAAATCCATTTTTCTAAATACACTTGGAGAAAGATACCTTGTTGATGCTTTTAAATTAGCCGCTGCTGCAGATCCAAAAGTGGATTTATATTATAATGATTATAACAATGAGGAGCCTGCCAAAAGAGAAGGTACTATTAATTTGATCAAAAAGATTAAAGCAGGCGGTGGAAAAATTGACGGTGTGGGGATTCAGGCACATTGGAAATTGGATCATCCATCACTGGATGTAATAGAGAAAAGTATTTTGGACTATTCTGCCCTTGGTATTAAAGTGGCATTTACGGAACTTGATATTTCGGTATTGCCAAATCCGAAAAATTTAGATGGTGCTAATGTTAATCAGAATTTTGAAGGAAATGGTAAAATGAATCCTTATCCTAAAACACTTCCGGATTCTGTGCAGGTTAAGCTTGCTGAGCGTTATGCTTCAATCTTTAAATTGTTTTTAAAGTATAAAGATAAAATTAGCCGAGTAACATTTTGGGGAGTTCATGATGGACAATCCTGGTTAAATGACTGGCCTATAAAAGGTAGAACAAATTACCCATTGTTAATTGATAAAGATTTAAAACCTAAGAAAGCGTACTTCGAGGTAATTAAGCAGAAAGATATAAAACAATAAAAAAGGGTGCTTAAAAGTACTTTTTTTTAGTAAATACACAACCGAATGCGCTTAATAATTATATTCATTTAATTGTGTAATACGCACTTGTGTGTTTGTTCTTTTTGTATAATTTTACACAACCGATTGTTTTACTGAATACTTGTTTTGCAGTATACATTAACTATTCTGAATTTAGAAAAATAAAATCTAATTTCAAGCCAAAATAACCACATAAATAATGAATAACATTTCACAAAAATTATCGATTAAAGAAAAAATCGGCTATAGTTTAGGAGACCTTGCTGCGAATTTAGTTTTCCAGACTTTGATGACTTATCTGGCTTATTTCTATACTGATATTTATGGATTATCTCCTACACATTCTTCGATCATAATGCTCGTTGTGGGACTAATTGCTGCTTTTATTTTTAATCCTATTATTGGCATATTAGCAGATAGAACCATTACAAAATGGGGAAAATTCCGACCATGGGTATTGATAACAGCGATACCGCTAGGTGTTATTGCTTTATTGGCTTTTACAACCCCAAACTTCTCCTATCAAGGAAAAGTAATTTATGCTGTGGTAACGTATACTTTATTACTGCTTTTTTATGCCAGTAATAATTTACCCTATTCGGCTTTGAGCGGGGTCATTACGGGGGACATGAAAGAAAGAAATAGTCTGTCTTCCTATCGTTTTGTAGCCGTAATGTTTGCGCAATTTTTTGTTCAGGTCTTTATGTTGGGGATTATTAAAAGCGCAGGAAATGGAGACAAAGCGATAGGAATCGAAAAGGTAATGACTGTTCTGGCAATTATTGGTACAATTATGCTGTTGATTACGTTTTTAACAACAAAAGAGCGCATTATTCCAAAACCGGAACAAAAATCCAGTGTTGGTGAAGACTTAAGAGATTTAATGAAAAACAAACCTTGGATCATCATGTTAAGTCTTACAACATTAGTATTTATTACTCTGGCAATGAAAGGAGGTTCTTATGTATACTATTTTGAAAATTATGTAGATAAAGAACAGTTGGCCCTTTTTATTCAGCCCATTTTAGAGATGTTGTCAAAAATAGGATTGAATCATTTTGGGAATGATCCTGTTTCTGCAGGTTTTGGATTGTTTAATGCAGGTGGTATTATCTTTATGATTGTGGGCATTACTTTGTCTAAAAATTTGGCGGATAAATACGGTAAGAGAAATGTATTCGGTTCATTTTTATTCGTTTCGACTTTATTTATTATCGCCTTTTATTTTTTTCCGCCAAGAGCCGTTAATCTCATGTTTTTCTTTCAGATTTTACATGGATTTTTCTATGGAATCACAATTCCGCTGCTGTGGGCTATGATTGCTGACGTTGCTGATTATTCAGAATGGTTAAATAACCGTCGTGCAACAGCGATCATTTTTTCGGCTATGATGGTAGGCCTAAAAGCAGGTTTAAGTATAGGTGGATCAATGACGACCTTATTTTTAGGCTGTTTTGACTATGTCCCAAATTCGTTACATCAAACTGATTTCACAATAAACGGGATAAAATTATTGGTTAGTATTTTTCCTGCTATTCCCTTTTTAATTGGGGTTGTCTTAATGTTTTTCTATAAAATTGATAAAAAAACAGAAGTACAAATAGAGACAGATTTAAAACAAAGAAGAACTTAATTATTTTATAAAAAACAAAAATTGACTATGCCTGAAGACAGTATTGAAGAAATTAATTTCGAGCAAATTAATAAGAAAGCCATTTCTAAACCTTTGGTATCCCATATTTATACTGCGGATCCATCGGCACATGTATTTAATGGTAAAATTTATATTTATCCCTCACATGATATAGATGCTGGTATTCCTTTTAATGACAATGGAGATCATTTTGGTATGGAAGATTATCATGTGTTTTCAATGGAGAATATCGATTCCGAGGCTATTGATAATGGTGTGGCTTTACATGTAAACGATGTGCCATGGGCAGAAAAGCAGATGTGGGCGCCTGACGCAGCTAGTAAAAATGGAAAATATTATTTGTATTTTCCTGCGAAACGTCCTGACGGAATTTTTCAGATTGGCGTGGCGAGTAGTGATTCTCCAACAGGGCCTTTTTTACCGGAGTTAGAACCTATTAAAGGCAGTTTTAGTATCGATCCTGCTGTTTTTGAGGATAATGACGGAAAGTATTATATTTATTTTGGAGGTATTTGGGGTGGACAGCTTCAAAAATACAGGAACAATAAGTACCATACGGATCATGAAGAACCGACAGATAATGAAGTTGCTTTAGGGCCAATAGTTGCGTTATTGAGCGATGACATGCTGGGATTAGCCGAAGAACCAAAAGAAATCAAAATTTTGGATGAAAATGGCGAAGTATTATTGGCTGGAGACCATGATAAACGTTTTTTTGAGGCTGCCTGGGTACATAAGTATAATGAAAAATACTATTTTTCATATTCTACCGGGGACACTCATTTTATTTGTTATGCCACTGGAAACACACCATATGGGCCTTTTACGTATCAAGGCCGAATATTAAATCCGGTTGTAGGCTGGACCTCGCATCATTCTATTTGTAAAGTGGAGGACCAATGGTATTTATTTTATCATGATTCTAGTTTGTCAAAAGGAGTAACGCATTTACGAAATATGAAAATGACTAAAATCGACTATCTCGAGGATGGACGAATTGTGACCATTGATCCTTATGGAGAATACGAAGTGCAATAAACTGATATTTTTGCTAGTAGATATTAGCGAATGGTTTTTAAAAAGTTCGCGATTTTAGTACAGTTAGTTTTTTATTATAAAAGATAACACCTCTACTATCATAACAGAACAGAATAGTATGGATGAAAAATTTTTAACAATTTTTCTTTAGAATAAAGCATCAAAGTGATGATCCGAAGTATCAGCAATTGGTGAACGGAATCAATAATGCCATTGCAGAGAATATTTTACAAAGAGGATATTCGATCCCATCGGTGAATATAATTTGCAAAGCGAATCAGTTGTCAAGAGATACCGTTTTTAAGGCCTATTCTGTTTTAAAAGAGCAAGATAGTATTGATTTGGTGTCTAATAAAAGGTGTTGTGTTTCGGGTAAAACCAGAAAAGGGCTTTTAGTATTAGATACTTTTAAAGCATATAAAGAGGTCTTGTATCATTCGTTTGTAAATAATCTTGCCGATAATGTGATTACAGATGTTCAGTTTCATCACTATAAGATTAATGTTTTTAAAACGATCATAATAATAGTATTGGGAATATGATAAATACGTCGTGATGAATTTTGATCATAAAGAAGTGTCGCCAATTTTGCAGTAATTTCAAATGAAAAGTTATTACTGATTGACTGGAGCATTTACGAAGAAAAGCTGAACAATTAGGTTTTTTAGGATTTCGGAAAAGGACTTTATGAGTCTTTAACAGAGGTAGTAGCTTTGTTTAAAAAGTACAAAAGTTTGGTTTTTGTTTATCCAAATTATACCAGTCATCCAAGAGAGACATTGGACTTTTTTAAAAAATTCTGTATTGATTTTGATTTCAAACACGAAATTATTACCGATCCTAAAATGCTTAATTTATAAAAAAGTATTGTTTACATCAGATTGATAGGAAGTGTTTTATGTCATTTTTCAGAAAAATGCAAATAGAAGAATTATGAGCTAGTAACAGATGTTGTTTTTTTGTCGTATAACGAAACGCTAATGAAAAAAAATATATACAAAGGAATCTCAGTTGTTTCAACTGATTTTAAAGAATTAGGAACAAAAGCCGCGGCATTTATTACCCGCGATGAGGTTGTTCAGTGTTACGTATCAACGAATTTAATTTTAAGAGAATCATTATAAGTTATGTATTATATAGGATATGATATCGGAAGCTCGTCTGTCAAGGTTGCCTTGGTAGAGGCCGAAACAGGAAAAAAAATAATTGTTTTGCATGAACCGCAAAATGAGATGGAAATAGTTTCATTGCATCCAGATTGGGCAGAACAAGATCCAGAAGTGTGGTGGGGACATATTTGTGTGGCAACCAAAAGAGCGATTCGCGAGGCCAATATTGAAGCTTCAAAAATTCTGGGAATCGGAATTTCATATCAAATGCATGGATTGGTGGTTGTAGATAAAAATGGAAAGGCACTTCGGAATTCTATTATTTGGTGTGACAGTCGTGCTGTTGAAATTGGAAATACGGCTTTCGCCGAAATAGGACAGGAAAAATGTATGGAACATTTGCTGAATTCTCCAGGGAATTTTACTGCATCCAAACTAAAATGGGTTAAAGAAAATGAGCCTGAGATTTATAATCAGGTATATAAATACATGTTGCCAGGAGATTATATTGCCTATAAGTTGACAGGTAAAATTACGACAACAAAAAATGGTTTGTCTGAAGGAATGCTTTGGGATTATAAAGAGAACAAAGTAGCTAATTGGTTGTTAGATTACTATGGAATTGATTCTTCACTAACTCCGGATATTGTAGAGAATTTTTGCAATCAAGGCACTTTAAGCGAAAATGCTTCAAAAGAATCTGGATTGCCAATTGGAATTCCGGTGGTATACAGAGCGGGAGATCAGCCTAATAATGCTTTATCTTTAAATGTGTTAAAGCCTGGTGAGGTAGCTGCAACCGGAGGAACTTCTGGTGTTTTTTATGCAGTGAGTGAAATGTCTGCAGGGAAAAGTACAAGGGTAAATAATTTTGTGCATGTCAATTACGAAGTTGAAACACCGCGAGTAGGTAAATTATTAAACATAAACGGAGCCGGAATTCAGTACCGTTGGTTGCGAAATAATATGGGTGATGAAACCTATGAATCGATGAACAGAAAAGCATCAAAAATTACCATTGGTTCAGATGGAGTAGTAGTGATTCCATTTGGGAATGGTGCCGAGCGTATGTTTAACAACAGAAACATAGGGACACACTTTTTGAATCTGAATTTGAATATTCATAATAGTGCGCATTTGTTCAGAGCTTCATTAGAAGGAATTGCTTTTTCATTTGTGTACGGTATGGAATGTTTAAAAGAGGATAACGCTTCTATAAATGTGATCAGAGCAGGAAATGATAATTTATTCCGCTCCGAGATTTTCTCGAATACTGTAGCTACATTAATTGGTCATGAAATCGAAATTTACAATACAACGGGAGCAGTTGGAGCTGCAAGAGCAGTAGGTTTGAAAGATGGCGATTACGATAAATTCGGATCAAGCATTACGACCAATGATCACGTAATGACTTTTTTGCCGCTTAAAAACAAAGAGCCTTATGACAAGGCGTATCAAAAATGGAAACAAGAATTAGAGTTTATATTAACACATAAAAAATAAAGAAATGATAGTTTTAGGAAATAAAGAATACTACAAAGGTATTGGCCAAATTAAATTTGAAGGAAAAGAATCCGATAATCCAATGGCATTTAAATATTATAACCCGGAGCAAGTTGTAGCAGGAAAAACAATGCGCGAGCATTTTAGATTTGCCATTGCATACTGGCATACATTCTGTGGACAAGGTGGTGATCCGTTTGGACCGGGAACGCAAAATTTTGCGTGGGATCAATCCTCAGACCCTATTCAGGCTGCTAAAGATAAAGCCGATGCTGCTTTTGAATTCATTAGCAAAATGGGATTTGATTATTTCTGTTTTCACGATTATGACTTAGTTGCTGAAGGACCAACTTTTGCTGAATCTGAAAGACGTTTGTCTGCAATTACAGAATACTTGAAACAGAAAAAAGCGGAATCAGGAATCAAATTGCTTTGGGGAACTTCAAACTGTTTCTCTAACCCGAGATTTATGAACGGTGCAGCTACAAATCCTGATTTTAATGTGGTAGCTAGGGCTGGAGGACAAGTAAAATTGGCCTTGGATGCCACTATCGCTTTAGATGGAGAAAACTATGTGTTTTGGGGAGGACGTGAAGGTTATATGACTTTATTGAATACCGATATGGGAAGAGAATTAGACCATATGGCACAGTTCTTAACCATGTCGAGAGATTACGCAAGAGCACAAGGTTTTAAAGGATCTTTCTTTATTGAACCAAAACCAATGGAGCCATCAAAACATCAATATGATTTTGATACGGCAACGGCGATTGGATTCTTAAAAGAGTATGGTTTAGATAAAGATTTCAAAATCAATATCGAAGTAAACCATGCAACATTAGCGCAACATACTTTTCAGCATGAAATAGAAGTGGCTGCAAAAGCTGGAATGTTAGGAAGTATTGATGCAAATAGAGGAGATTATCAAAACGGTTGGGATACAGACCAATTTCCAAACAATATTCAGGAGACTACAGAAGCTATGTTAGTATTCTTAAAAGCAGGTGGATTACAAGGTGGGGGAGTAAACTTCGATGCTAAAATCAGAAGAAATTCAACAGATCTTGAAGATGTTTTTCTTGCTCATATTGGTGGTGCTGATACGTTTGCAAGAGCATTGTTGACTGCGGATAAAATTATTACTTCTTCTCCTTACGAGAAATTAAGAACAGAAAGATACAGTTCATTTGATTCTGGAAAAGGGAAAGATTTTGCTGCTGGAAAATTAAATTTAAAAGATTTATATACTATCGCAAATGAAAACGGCGAATTAAATCTTCAAAGCGGAAAACAAGAGTTATTCGAAAATATTATTAATCAATATATATAATAAATAGAAAGACCTAACAGGTTTTCAAACCTTGCTGGGTCTTATTAAAAATTTACAGTGAGGAAAAATTATCCAAAAAAATTAGCATGATAGCCATAGAGCGTTATCTTCTTTAGGCTGGTATAAGCCGACAGAATTCTATTTTTTTTAGATGAAGTAAGAGAATGTGTATAATGATTACCACTGGTTTTTAACGTTTGGATTTAGTAAATAGATGGAAGGTTTAGTTACTATTTTTTAATTTTAAAGTTGAAAAGAAAGTCGGTTTGATAGAATAATTATTGAATTATTTTTTTTAGAATGTTTTTGGAAGAATAAATCTAAAATGCACATTTTTGCTCACTAAAACTGCACTATTATTAACCAACTTTAAACATAAACTATGAAATTTTTTATAGATACTGCTAATTTAGAAGATATTAAAGAAGCTCAGGCTTTGGGTGTTCTGGATGGCGTTACAACAAATCCGTCTTTGATGGCCAAAGAAGGTATTACTGGAAAAGACAATATTTTGAAACATTACCTGGATATTTGCAATATTGTAGATGGTGATGTTTCGGCAGAAGTGATTTCGATCGATTTGGAAGGAATGATCAGAGAAGGTGAAGAACTGGCTGCTTTGCATCCGCAGATTGTAGTGAAATTGCCTATGATTGCAGATGGTATAAAAGCTTGTAAATATTTTTCATCTAAAGGAATCAGAACTAATGTTACTTTAGTCTTTTCAGCTGGTCAAGCATTATTGGCAGCAAAAGCGGGTGCTACTTATGTTTCTCCTTTCTTAGGAAGACTAGATGATATCTCTACAGATGGTATGCATTTAATTGCAGAGATCAGGGAAATTTACGATAATTACGACTATCAAACACAAATACTTTCAGCGTCAATCAGACATACAATGCATATTGTAAATTGTGCAAAAGTAGGATCAGATGTTATGACAGGACCACTTTCTGCAATTAAAGGATTACTGAAACATCCATTAACAGATATTGGTTTAAACCAATTTATAGAAGATGCAAAAAAGATGAAAATATAAGTTTTACTACTCATTTTTAATTTTAAAAGTTCCTTTTCAATTTAATTTGAAAGGAACTTTTTTTTTAAACGATATAACAACCGATTGTTTTTTTGCTGGTTTTTAAAAATATGGAGATAATTTTTAACTACTGGGCATTGGTAAGGTGAATTTAAGGGATGTTTCAAATTTTAAGAATATTTATACTTTTAAAAGCGCCTTAAGGGTTTAAAATTTAATTCGTTTTCTAATTTTATGATTTTTTTTAATAATATATGTATTATGCTGTAGTATTTGTAAATTATGGTGTGTAATAAATGATATTGTTGTGTTTTATTTACTTTTTTAGTGTTTTTTTTATTTACAATGATTTTTTTTAATGGTTTTTTTAGCGATTATTAAAAAAAAATAACAAACAACCGATTGTGTATTAATAGTTTTTTTTATATTTGTTATTAATACACTTATTAACTAAGCCAGAATTATAACTATTTAAATTATTTTTTATGACTAACTATTTTGTTACAAGTAAACTGAAGCATCTAAAAAGCTTTTGTTTTTTGATCTTGATGTTTGTGCTATCACTCCATGCGAGTGCTCAGACAAAAGTCACAGGTACGGTATCGGACGCAGGAGGTCCAATTCCCGGAGCTAATGTGAATTTAAAAGGTGCCAAAAATGGAGTAAGCACCGGTTTTGACGGTACTTATTCTATCGATGTACCTTCCAATGGAGTACTTGTTTTTACTTTTATAGGTTTGAAAAACAAAGAAGTTGCTGTTAATGGGCAAACTGTTATTAACGTAAAACTTGAGGAAGACTCTAGTGTTTTAAAAGAAGTTGTCGTTATTGGATATGGAACACAGAGAAAAGAAGCCGTAACGGGATCTGTAGCTTCTATTGGAGGTAAAGAATTAAATGAGGTTCCTGCTGCTAATGTAACTCAGGCATTACAAGGAAGACTGGCTGGTGTGGAGCTGACACAAACTTCTACAAAGCCTGGAGCAGGAATGCAGATACGTATCCGTGGAACTAGATCCCTTACAGGGAGTAATGATCCGTTAATTGTACTTGATGGAGTTCCATTTGCAGGTTCTATAGGAGATATTAATCCTGTTGATATTAAATCTGTTGATATTTTAAAAGATGCTTCTGCTACCGCAATTTACGGTTCTCGTGGTGCAAATGGAGTGATACTGATTACAAGTAATAAAGGACGTAAAAATCAAAAAGCTACATTTACTTATAATGGATTTAGTGGTGTTAAGCAGGTTTTTGGTAATTATGATATGATGAATGGTGCTAAGTTTGCAGCGCTTCGCGATTATGCGGGTCTATATACAGATGGTGCTGATGAATCTAGAGGAACTAATAAAGACTGGCAGAAGTCGCTTTATGGAGCGGGTGAAATGATTAGTCATGATATAAGCGTTACAGGAGGTTCAGAACGCGGCGCCTATAATGCTGGTTTAGGGTATTATAAAGAGGATTCCGTTTTACCAGGGCAAAGTTATGAACGTTTTACTCTTAGAGCAGGTTTAGACCAGCAACTAGGTGAATCTTTTCGTATGGGATTCAATACAAATAGTAATTATGCTGTTACAAATGGTGATAACATAGGTACAGGAAGTATATTAGGGACTTCACCTTTAGCCAATCCGTATAATGCAGACGGATCTGTGAAAAGAACAGTTAGGATGGCAGCAGATGACCAATGGGTTTATACAAGAGAGTCCATTAATAGTCTGGGTGAATCTTATGTGAATTTAAACAGAGCTTTTAGCTCTTACAATAATATTTTTGCTGAATTGAAAATACCAGGAGTTGAAGGTTTAAAATATCGTATGAATACCGGATTAAATTTACGTTTGTCTAATAGTGGATATTATGAAGGCCAGGGTGTATTTGATGTAAATGCTACTACAATATCAAATGCCTCGATCAGCAACACTTTATCAACTCAGTGGCTTATTGAGAACTTGATAACATATGATAAAACTTTTGCAGAAAAACATACTGTAAATTTTGTGGGATTATATTCCAATGAGCAATATACAGGAAATACTTCCCAGATATCAAGAAACGGAATTACTTCTAATGCATTTCAGTTTTATAATTTAGGACAGAGTGAAGAAGAAGCAGTTATAAATCCAGCAAATCAGGATTATACACAATGGGGGCTTAGTTCTTATATGGCAAGAGCAATGTATTCATTTGATAATAAATATTTTGTTTCAGCGACTATTCGTTCAGACGGTTCATCAAGATTATCCAAAGGAAATAAATGGGTAACCTACCCGGCTGTTTCTGCAGGATGGACTATTTCAAATGAATCTTTCATGAAAAATGTGTCATCGGTTAATTTACTAAAATTACGTGCAGGTTACGGGGAAACTTCTAACCAAGCTGTTAATCCATATGCTACTTTGGGTGCTTTAAGTACCAGACCGTATAATTTTGGCAGCACAAACTCTACAGGAGTGTATGTAACAGAACTTCCAAATCCGGATTTAGGATGGGAGTTTTCTACTACTTGGAATTATGGATTAGATTTTGGATTCTTTAATAACCGCTTATCGGGAACAATTGAATATTACAAAACACATACAAAAGACCTACTTCAAAGAGTTGGATTGCCGGCAACATCAGGTGTAAGCGGTTATGTGGCAAACGTTGGGGAAACTGAAAACAAAGGTTACGAAATATCTTTAAACGGAGTCATTCTTGATAATCCAAAAGGGTTGAGTTGGTCAGTAGGAGTTAATTTATATAGAAATGAGAATAAACTGGTTGCCTTAGCATCCGGATCTCAAAGAGATGAGGGTAACTCTTGGTTTGTAGGTCATAATATTAATTCTATTTATGATTATCAAAAGGAAGGTATCTGGCAAGAAGGAGATCCTTATATGTCAATTTTAGAACCAGGTCCAACTGGAATTAATCAGCAAGGAACTGTTGTAGGGTCTATTAAAGTTAAATATACAGGAGACTTTAATGCGGACGGTTCACCAACTCGCGCTATTAATGCAAGCGACAGGCAAATCATCGAGACTGATCCTGATTTTCAGGGAGGTTTTAATACAAATCTAACGTATAAAGGATTCGATTTTTCAGCTGTTGGAGCATTTAAAAGCGGAGGGGTACTAGTGAGTACACTCTATGGAGGTGCAAGTTATCTTAATCTGCTTAACGGACGTAGGAGTAATGTTGATGTAGATTATTGGACGCCAGATAATACAGATGCAGATTACCCTAATCCAAGAGGTATTAGAAGCGGTGATAATCCAAAGTATATGTCAACAATGGGATATTTTGACGCATCTTATTTGAAAATCAGGGCATTAACTCTGGGGTACACATTGGATCAAGAATTCATGAGAAAGTTAGGCATAGAAAAGTTGAGACTTTATTTTACGGCACAAAATCCTTTTGTTCTTTTCTCTCCCTATAATAAACAATCTGGAATGGATCCTGAAACAAATTCATTCGGAGATGAAAATCAGGCAGTATCTTCCTACCAGCGTAGATTTCTGGTAATTGGTACAAACACACCTACCACCAGAAATTATTTATTCGGACTTAATTTAATATTTTAATAAAGAAGAACCATGAAACGATATATTTTTAAAAATTTAATTATAGGATCTGTAGTTTTGTTGTCTTTCACAGGCTGCTCGGATATCTTAGAAGAAAAACCACATGATTTTTATGAACCCGGTTACTTTAAAACGGAACAGGGAGTAATACAAGGATTAACTTCTCATTATGCTCACTTGCGATGGATATATGGGCAGGCATATTATTATAATTCTGTTCAAACTGGTACAGATGAAAATACGTATGGACAGCAGGCTGATGGAAATTTCAAAGATCATGATTTATCAGGAGTTGGGGTTATTAATCCTAATTCAAGTAGAGCTGATGTAGTTTGGAATAATTCTTATAATGATATCAATACTGCCAGCGGAATTATAGAAAATGGTGCAGCAGTTGGTGTTGCCAGCAGCCTTATAGCTGA
Organism: Flavobacterium sp. OHVDL-2026-0007; assembly: GCF_059882335.1. Lineage (NCBI taxonomy): Bacteria > Pseudomonadati > Bacteroidota > Flavobacteriia > Flavobacteriales > Flavobacteriaceae > Flavobacterium > Flavobacterium sp. OHVDL-2026-0007. Next base: position 1,727,506 of record NZ_CM187612.1, on the reverse strand, counting down.
GTCTAAATTTTTTAGAGCTTTTGATTATTTTTTATTAGTACAGACATTTGGAGGAGTACCTCTAGATTTGGGAACTGGTGAACTAAAATTTAACAGCAAACCGTCACGATCTTCAAAACGAAATACGGTGACTGAGGTGTATACTAAGGGGATTTTTCCAGATTTAGTTGCAGCAGTAAATGAATTACCAGATACTCCTAGATTAACAGGTACCGCCACTAAAACTTTAGCGCGATTAATATTATCAAAAGCGTATTTGACATACGGTTGGTGGTTAGAAAATCCAAATAGTATTCCAACATATCCCGAAACACCAAGAATAGATCCCGATGGACACAATGCGCAGTGGTACTTTCAACAAGCTTATAATTTAGCTTTGGATGGGATAAATAATCCTGGAAGTTATGCTTTATTACCCTTCTATTATGATGTGAATTTAGGATCTAATGATCGTAATAAAGAATTAATGCTTTATGCAGACCATACAGAAGAGAGTGAATATTACAATGGTGCAAGTCTTACTTACGGAAGCGGAGGTGCACCAGATAATTTTGCAGGGTGGATGGGAACATTTAATTATACCACTATAAGAAGTAAAAATGCCGCTGGGGCTTCAGTTTCTACTGTGCAACGTGCCGCTGATCAATTTTTGGGACGCCCATGGGTAAGAATGGTACCACCAATTGAAGTTTTTACAAAAACTTTTATGGATAAGACAAATGATTCAAGATATGATGGAACCTTTTCTACGGTTTACCATGGAAATTGGAACTTGGTTGGAACGGGATTAAGCGATGTTCAAACCTTATATAATGCCAACGGATTAGCTGTAAAACCAGGAGATGCTATTGTGACTTTCCTGAACGATGAACCAGCTACACCAATTGCATATCCGTCGGGAGCGGGTGACAGTGGTGTGGGTGCGGGCGTTTTACCAGGCAGGGCTGACTATGTAATTTCTCCGTTAGGAATAAACCGAATTGTATATCCAGGTTTATGGAAATTAGGACCATATCGTACGGACAATGCAGGAGGATTAGGGCAGCCAAATGCCGGTAGCACTAGACCATTTCCAGTGGCTAAATTTTCAGAACTTTATTTTGTTGCTGCAGAAGCGGCGGTGAAGGGAGCTACTGGTTCTATGACTGCTAGAGATCTTATTAATGTGATCAGAGCTCGTGCTGGGAAATGGCGCTGGGATAATAATGGTAAGGTAGCCAAAACGGCAGATAATAGTGCCCTATTAACAAGCACAACTCCTGCGATAATTAACATTAATTATATTTTAGCGGAACGTTCTCGTGAATATTATGGTGAAGGCTATCGTTGGTATGATTTAGTAAGAACTCAAAAATGGAACGAACTTGCTGGGACCTATTCTATAGGAGGATCAAATTACAATCAGCATACACCAGAGGTCGTTACAAGAACTATAGAGCCGCATCATTACTTACGCCCGATACCACAAGGTCAGTTAGATGGTATGGAAATGTCACAAGCTGATAAGGCTGCATACCAGAATCCAGGGTATAAATAATTTATAGTACTTCTATAAGCAAATTTAACTGTGTTTATAAGTGTTGTTTTTACAGACTCCTCTTATAAGTTGGTTTTTTTAAGTTTGCTTAGTTTGAAGCCGAGGGATAATTCCTTCGGCTTTTAAATTCATAATTTAATTCTAAAAATGAAAGGTTTAGGATATAAGAGCTTTTTCTAAATCTTTTAACAAGAATAACATATAGTAGGTTTCGCATGCATAAAAATCAATAATAACTAACATTCTTAAAAGAGATGTTAATACTAAATCAATAGTACAAATGAAATATCAAAAAATATTTTTCGTATTGCCATTATTGTTCCTTTTTTCATTTAAAGGACCACAGCTTACAGATACCCTTACCAAAAAGCAAACTCAAAAAGGGCCTGTTTTTTCAAATGTAGTTTATCAAGGAGATGATCAGATTTATAAAAATAACCCATTAAAACCAGATGAGTTTTATTCTCCGATTTTACAGGGATGTTATCCAGACCCTGCCATTACAAGAAAGGGCGACGATTACTACATGGTATGCTCTTCATTTGCCATGTTTCCAGGAGTGCCCATTTTTCATTCTAAAGATTTAGTAAATTGGACAGATCTAGGAGGTGTATTAAATAAAGTTTCTGAATTTAATCCTCATGATACAGGCATTAGTGCTGGTGTATATGCTCCAGGGATTACCTATAATCCTCATAATGATACTTTCTACATGATTGTCACGGCCTTTACAGGAAACATGGGAAATATTATCGTAAAAACAAAAGATCCAATGAAAGGATGGGGAAGTCCGATAAAATTAGATTTTGAGGGAATCGATCCTTGTATCTTTTTTGATGATAATGGAAAAGGTTATGTAGTACATAACGATGCTCCCGATAAAGGAAAAGAGCTATATACAGGACATCGTGTTATCAAAATTTGGGATTACGATCTTGAAAAGGATCAGGTAATTGCAGGTACTGATAAAATTATAGTCGATGGAGGTGTAGATCTTTCTAAAAAACCAATTTGGATTGAAGCGCCTCATTTATATAAAAAAGATGGTCATTATTATTTAATGTGTGCTGAAGGGGGGACCGGAGGAAATCATAGTGAAGTTATTTTTATCAGTGACAATCCAAAAGGACCTTTTAAACCAGCATCCAATAACCCTATTCTAACTCAAAGATATTTTCCGCAAAACAGAAAAGATAAAGTAGACTGGGCGGGACATGCAGATTTAGTTCAAGGACCTGATAATAAATATTATAGTGTGTTTTTAGGCATTCGTCCTAATGATAAAGACAGAGTCAATACAGGACGCGAAACTTTCATGTTGCCTGTAGATTGGTCTGGAGTATTTCCTGTTTTTGAGAATGGGTTAGTTCCTTTGGAACCAAAAATAAAAATGCCAAAAGGAGTTACTGAAAACAAAACTGGTAAGGATGGATTTTTCCCCAATGGCAATTTTACGTTTACTGAAAATTTCACAACTGAAAAATTAGATTACAGATGGATAGGTCTAAGAGGGCCAAGAGAAAGTTTTATTGCTGTAACTAAAAAAGGACTTCAGATTAATCCTTTCGAAGTAAACATTAAAGAAGTTAAACCCACTTCTACACTTTTTTATAGACAAATGCATAATACTTTTTCCTTTGCAACAACAATTGTGTATCAACCTGAATCTGAAAAGGATCTTGCCGGAATTGTATGTCTGCAAAATGAGCGCTTCAATTATGTGTTTGGTATAACAAAGAAAGGAAAAGATACCTACCTTTTGTTGGAAAGAACAGAAAAGGGAGAGTCAAAAATTATGGCAAGTACTAAAATTGAAATCAAAAAACCAGTTCGTCTTCAGGTAAAAGCTGCAGGAGATAGTTACGAATTTAGTTATGCTCTAAACGGTAGTGATTTTAAAATTTTAGGACAAAGCGTTTCAGGAGATATTCTTTCAACAAATGTAGCTGCAGGTTTTACAGGAGCATTGGTAGGATTATATGCAACGACAGCAAATGATGCTCAGCCGCAATAAATAATTAATGTGTTGGACCTACGGTAATAATAATCTGAAAGTAGTCAATATTCGATAATCATTAAAAAGGGAAACATGCGGAATGAATATTTTAAATGGCTGTTATTTTTACATCTATTCTTTTTGGGATGTATGTTCAATGAGTCATCCACAGTAGCACAAAGCTATTCAAACAGTAAGAACTGGGTGGGTAGCTGGGCCTGTGCGCAAATGCTGGTCGAACCAGACAATATGCCTCCTGCACCGGGACTTTCGAACAATACGCTGCGACAAATTATTAGAGTTTCTATCGGAGGAAAACGCATGAGATTTCGATTTTCCAATTTATTGAGTGATCAACCGACAGTGATCCAATCCGTAAGCGTTTCAAATGTGGTAAATGCACCAATTATTGATCTAGGTAGTCAAAAAGGACTTAGCTTTAATGGAAGTCCAGGAATAGTAATAAGACCAGAGCAGGAAATCTTCTCAGATGCCCTTGATTTTGATTTACAGCCGGGTCAGCTTTTGGCCATTACCATTCATTATGGAGCTAGCTCGCAAAAAACATCCGGACATCCCGGTTCACGTACTACGTCTTATATTCTTCAGGGAGATAACATTCAAAATGAAACTTTCAAAGGAGCAATAAAAACAGATCACTGGTATTCGATAATGGGAGTGGATGTAAACGCTACTAAATCCTCTGGGACAATAGTTTGTTTGGGAAATTCTATTACAGACGGACGCGGATCTGGTACCAATAAGCAAAATCGATGGACAGATATTTTATCGGATCGGTTATCGGCCAATAAGAAAACCAAAAACATAGGCGTTTTGAATTTAGGAATTGGAGGGAATTGTGTCATAAAAGGAGGATTAGGTCCGACAGCATTAAATCGGTTTGATAGAGATGTACTTTCACAAAAAGGGGTAAAATGGCTTGTAATTCTGGAAGGGATCAACGATATCGGAGGCATTAAAAATCCTAATGATGCTCCAGTTAAGGCTCAAGAACTTATTGAAGCCTACAAAGTAATGATTGATAAAGCACATGCTAAAGGAATTAAAGTCTATGGCTGTACTATTTTGCCCTTTGAGAAATCATTTTATGATGCACCTTATAAACAAGAAGCGCGTGATATTGTAAATGCATGGATTCGAAACAGTAAAGCTTTTGATGCTGTTATTGATTTTGATAAAATAATGGTATCGGAACAAGACTCAAAAACAATTTTGTCAAGCATGCATGACGGAGATTTTTTGCATCCAAACCAAGCAGGTTATCTCAGAATGGGAGAGGCTGTAGATTTGAAATTATTTAATTAAAAGTGAGCCTTTTTATAAGGGTTACCTATTTCAATCCAGATTTTAAAATGATTTTCTGATACTAAAAACAGCTATATAATGAAATCAATAATTAGGTTTTTCGCATTTGCTTTTCTTTTTTCAATAACCCAAAAAGGCTATTCTCAAGATGCTGACTTTCATGTTTATTTGAGTTTAGGCCAATCCAATATGGAAGGATTTGCCAAAATAGAGCCACAGGATAAGGAGGGTGTTGATGATCGCTTTCAAGTTTTGCAAGCAGTCAATTGTCCAGAGATTAAACGTACAAGGGGGAATTGGTATACCGCCATACCACCATTATGCCGCTGTAGTACTGGACTGACACCAGTGGATTATTTTGGAAGGAATATGGTTGCTAATCTTCCTAAAAATATAAAAGTAGGGGTTATCAATGTAGCCGTTGGAGGCTGTAGAATTGAACTTTTTGATAAAGACAAGTCGGCTGAATATAGTGCAACAGCACCAGATTGGATGAAAGGGATGATTAAGGAATATGATGGAGATCCTTATCAGCGACTTGTGGAGTTGGCAAAAATAGCGCAAAAGAAAGGAGTCATAAAAGGGATTCTGCTGCATCAGGGTGAATCAAATACCAATGATACACTTTGGCCTAAAAAGGTGAAAATTGTGTATGATAATTTAATGAAAGACCTGAATCTGGATCCTAAAAAAGTGCCTTTACTGTCGGGAGAAACCGTAAACGAAGACCAGAACGGTAAATGTGGGAGTATGAATAAAATTATTGCCACACTGCCAAAAACAATTCCGACCTCCTATGTGATTTCCTCTAAAGGATGCACAGCTGGACCTGATTTTTTACATTTTAATGCAGCAGGTTACAAGGAGCTGGGAAGACGCTACGCTGAAAAAATGCTATCGTTATTGGGCTATAAATCCTCAGAGGGTAGCCCCTCTTTCATCGTACAAGCTCCCGTTGGTTTTGATCAATTAAATCCAAATACACCAGCTGGAAAAGTAGAAAGCATAAGTTATGAATCAAAAACAGTGGGGGCTATTAGAAAAGCGACCATTTATACACCTCCAGGATTCAATAAAAAGAAAAAATATCCTGTATTATATCTTTTGCACGGAATAGGCGGAGATGAAAAAGAATGGCTCAATGGTGGAAATCCGCAGCTTATATTAGATAATCTTTATGCTGAAGGAAAAATAGAACCCATGATTGTGGTGATGCCAAACGGCAGGGCAATGAAAGACGACAGTGCTGTCGGTAATATTATGGCAGCAGATAAAGTACAGGCATTTTCTACTTTCGAAAAAGACTTATTAAACGATCTGATTCCTTTTATCGAGAAAAAATACCCCACTCTTAAAGACAAAGAACATCGTGCTATTGCCGGATTGTCTATGGGGGGAGGGCAGTCTTTAAATTTCGGATTAGGGAATCTCAATACATTTGCGTGGGTTGGCGCCTTCTCTGCCGCTCCTAATACGAAAATGCCCAAAGAATTGCTTCCCAATACTCAAGAAGCAAAAAATAAATTAAAACTACTCTGGATTTCTTGTGGAGATAATGACTGGCTACTATCAAATAGTAAACGAACGCACGATTATTTATATCAAAACGATGTGCCACACATCTATTATATTGAACCTGGAGTTCATGATTTTAAAGTATGGAAAAATGGTTTATATATGTTTTCACAGTTTTTGTTTAAAAAGATAGATACTTCAGTTTTTGCAAAATATACCCTTTTAGGATCTCGGGCAGAAACCAACATCCGTAATGCAACATATCCCCAAATATTACCGGACAATAAAGTAATGTTTAAAAGCACAGCTACAGCAGCCTCAAAAGTACAAATTGATTTGGGCAAGAAATACGACATGAGAAGGGATTCAGAAGGACTTTGGACTGTAACGACTGATGTGATCAATAAAGGATTTAATTATTATTCCCTACTTATTGATGGTGTGGCTGTGGCCGATCCGTTAAGTCAATCGTTTTATGGTATGGGCCGTATGGCTAGTGGCATTGAAATCCCTAATAAAGAGGGTGATTTTTATGCTTTGAAAGAGGTTCCACACGGTGACATTCGAATCAAACAATACTTTTCAAAGGCAACCAATTCGTGGCGTGAAATGTATGTGTATACACCAGAGGGTTATGAAAAATCAACAGAGAAATACCCGGTATTATATCTCTTACATGGTGGAGGTGAAGATCAAACCGGATGGGCTGCCCAAGGAAAGGCTAGTTTAATTTTAGACAATTTAATAGCTGAAAATAGAGCAAAACCTATGATAATAGCCATGTTGGATGGTAATATGGGGAATGTTGGAGGAATGGCAGGTTTCAATGAAAATGCACTTAAAGCATTTGAAAATGAATTGAAACTGGGTGCAATTCCATTTGTAGAAAACAACTTTAAAGTAACAGCCGATGCTAAAAACAGAGCTTTAGCCGGATTATCAATGGGTGGATTGCAGACCTTGTATGCAGGTGTAAAAAATTCAGATATGTTTTCTTATATAGGCGTATTTAGTTCGGGATGGTGGGGAAATAATCCAACATTATCAGATCCTCAGTATGAGTTTATGAAAAAGAATGCGACGACTATCAATTCAAACATCAAACAATTTTGGATTTCAATGGGCGGTAAAGAAGATATCGCTTATGAAAATTGTAAAATAATGATGAGTAAGTTGGACCAATTTGGAATTACCTATAAATATAGTGAATATCCAGGTGGACATAGCTGGCCAGTTTGGCGACATGACTTATTTATGTTTGCGCCATTATTGTTTAAGTAACCGATCATCGTAATGGATGAAACTTTCAAAAAGTGAATTCAAAGAAAAAAATAGTGTACAATTAATTGAATTGTTTACATAAAAATAAAATACAATGAGTAGATTTTTAACCTTGATACTAACGCTTCTTATAGGCTTTACTTTTACCATTTCAAAAGCAGCACAACCTTTTATAACGACACAAAAAGAGGGGGATGTCGTGGTCCTGAAAGAGAAATTTTCAGCTCTTTCCTTTTTTGTTAGTAAGGGAACAGATGCCGGAATTTTGCGTGCAATAAGTAATTTACAATTAGATTTTGAAAAAGTCACGGGAGAAAAACCTAGTGTTTTTAATGAGAAAACAAATTTTTCCTCACCGTTGATCATAATTGGAACAATTGGGACTAATGCTGTAATTGATGCTTTAATTAAAGAAAATAAAATCGATGGAAAGCAGCTTAAAGATAAAAATGAGAAATTTATTATTCAAAGCATAAAAAGTCCATTCAAAGGAATAGCGGAAGCCATTGTTATTGTTGGTAGTGACAAACGCGGAACGATTTACGGCATTTATGAATTATCCAAACAAATTGGTGTTTCGCCTTGGTATTACTGGGCTGATGTTCCTGTTGAGAAAAAAGAAGCTCTTTATTTTGTAAAAGGAATATACAGCGATGGAGAACCTGCCGTGAAATACAGGGGGATTTTTATCAACGACGAAGCTCCTGCATTAAGCGGCTGGTCAAAAGCAACATTTGGAGGATTTAATAGTAAGTTCTACGAAAAAGTTTTTGAATTACTGTTGCGTCTAAAAGCAAATTACATCTGGCCGGCCATGTGGGGAAATGCTTTTTATGATGATGATCCCGCTAGTGGTCCTTTGGCTAATGAAATGGGAATTATCATGGGAACATCCCATCACGAACCTATGGCCTTGGCACAGACCGACTGGCATCGTTATATAAAAAAAAATAATCTTCCAAATATTTGGGATTACGCTAAAAACAAAACAGTTTTAGATGAATTCTGGAAAAGCGGGATACAGCGCAGCAAAGATTGGGAAAAAGTGGTCACCATAGGAATGCGTGGAGACGGAGATGAAGCAATGAGTGAAGGAACCAATATTAGTCTACTAGAAAATATCGTAAAAGAACAACGTAAAATTATTAGTGATGTAACACAAAAAAAAACCGAAAAAACACCTCAGGTATGGGCTTTGTACAAAGAGGTGCAAGATTATTATGATCAGGGATTGCGAGTTCCAGATGATGTTATTTTACTGTTCTGCGATGACAATTGGGGAAACGTACGTAAATTACCAGATCCTACCAAGGCATTGAATAAAGGGGGGTATGGGATGTATTATCACTTTGATTATGTTGGAGGCCCAAGAAATTCGAAATGGATCAATATAAGTCCGATACAAAGAGTCTGGGAGCAGATGAATCTCAGCTATAAGCACGGTGTGGATAAAATCTGGATAGTCAATGTTGGGGATCTTAAACCAATGGAATTCCCGATCAGTTTCTTTTTAGAAATGGCATGGAATCCGAAGAAGTTCAACGCGCAGAATCTGTTTGAATTTACCCAGAAATGGGCTGCTGATCAGTTTGGAACCACACACGCCAAAGAAATTGCCAGACTATTAAACACGTATCCAAAATTCAACCGAAGAGTAACTCCGGAGATGCTCGATAGCCAAACATACAGTCTTGAAAATTATAATGAATTTCAACAAGTAGTTTCGGATTATAAGAATTTAGCACTTGATGCTTATCGAATTTACAATGATCTTCCCCAGCAATACAAAGATGCCTATTTTCAATTGGTTTTATATCCAATAGATGCCTGCAGTAATCTTTATGAAATGTATTTTGCACAGGCCAATAACAGAAAATTGGCTTCAGAGAAAAATAGTTTAGCCAATGCTTTTGCTGATCAGGTGAAAAACAATTTCACAAGAGATTCTGTTCTTCAAAATAAATACAATAATGAAATTTCGGGTGGGAAATGGATTCATATGATGGATCAGATGAGAATAGGGTACAAAAGTTGGCATGATGAGCCCAAAAACGTGCTGCCTGCAATTAGTTATGTATCAGCAAAAGATCAGATACTGCGAAGCGTATTGGTAGAAAAAGAAGGTTATGTTTCTATTGAAGCAGAGCATTTTTCTACAGTTAATAATTCAGAAAAAATTCATTGGGAAGTACTACCTGATTTTGGAAAAACAAAAAGTGGTGTTACAACATTTCCACAAAATCAGTATCCGGGTAAGGATGAAAAAGTTTTTGTTGAATATGAAATTGATTTTGTTTCAGTTGGTGAATTTAAAGTAGAGTTGCTTCTAGCTCCTACACTTAATTTTAATAGTAATAAAGGACTTCGTTATGAAATTTCTTTTGATGGGGATAAACCGCAGCTCATAAATTTTAATGGCCATTACCGTGGTGAATTAGGAAAATGGCAGGCCGAACATCTCATACACTCGACTACTAAGCATAGCATTTCCAAAGTGGGAAAACATATTTTACGTTTTCGTGTTTTGGATCCGGGGATTGTGCTACAGAAGATTTTAATAGATACCGGAGGATTGAAACCTTCTTATCTAGGACCACCCGAAAGTGAGAGGATTGCCCGATAGTGATTTAGATTAAGCGTGTTTTTGGAATCAAGTACAAAAAAAGGGAAAGGAAGATGTGGTGTAGTTCGTAAGTGGTATTTCAGCTGCTTATAATAATAGGATAAAAATGATAAAAATATTTTTAAGTAACATACTACTGTTTTGTGGAATTACATTAGCTGCGCAACAGGCAGATGATTTAAAACTCTGGTACAATACCCCTTCCGGTTCGGTTTGGGAAAATGCTCTTCCAATTGGCAATGGCTTTCAGGGTGCGATGGTGTACGGAAATGTTGAGAAAGAAATTTTTCAATTAAATGAAGGAACTGTATGGAGTGGAAGTCCTAATAGAAATGATAATCCAAAGGCAAAAGAAAATTTGGAAGAAATCAGAAATCTTCTTTTTCGTGGCGAATATAAAACAGCTGAAAAGTTAATAAATGAAAATATTATTACTAAAAAATCCCATGGACAAAAGTTTCAGCCTGTGGGAAATTTAGAGCTGGATTTCTCAATACATCAAAATTACACCAATTACCTGCGTGAACTGGATATTGAAAAAGCCATTAATAAAACCAGCTATAAAATAGACGGTATTACCTATACACGTGAAGCGTTTATGTCCTTTCCGGACCGGGTTTTAGTTGTAAAACTTTCAGCTGATAAAGCTCAAAAATTATCCTTTACAGCTGCTTTCACTTCTGAACATAAAAAGCAAGAGATGGCTTCTATGGGAAATAATGAAATTTCACTTTGGGGAACAACAAGTGATCATGAAGGGGTAGAAGGAAAGGTAAAATTTAAGGCATTGGCAAGGTTTAAAGTGCAGGGAGGAACCGTAAGGACTACCGGCAGTTCAATAAAAATTACAGGAGCAGATACAGTTGTGATTTATGTCTCCATTGCGACAAATTTTATTAATTATAAGGATATCAGCGGGAATGAAAATGAGTTGGCGAAGTCATTTCTGGATAAGGCATTTGATAAGGACTACGATAAAATAAAGAAAGCGCATATTGCCTATTATCAAAAATATTTCAAAAGAGTTAAACTTGACCTGGGAACCACTGTAGCGGCAAAATTACCAACAGATGAAAGACTGGAAAATTTCAGGCACGTTTTTGATCCTTCCTTTGTTACGTTGTATTATCAATACGGACGGTATTTATTGATTTCATCTTCACAGCCTGGTGGTCAACCAGCAAATCTTCAAGGTATTTGGAATCATAGTATGTCACCCGCATGGGATAGCAAATACACAATCAATATCAATACAGAGATGAATTATTGGCCAGCTGAGAAAACAAATTTATCAGAAATGCATGAGCCACTTTTCAAAATGGTTCAGGAGTTAGCCCAAACAGGAAAAGAAACGGCAAGAGAGATGTATGGTACGCGCGGCTGGGTAGCCCATCATAATACAGATATATGGAGAATTACTGGAGCTATTGATGGCGCAAACTGGGGAGTCTGGAATGCAGGAGGAGGTTGGCTTAGTCAGCATTTATGGGAACATTATCTTTACAGCGGGGATACGAATTATCTTGAATCTGTATATGAAGTCCTCAAAGGAGCAGCCGACTTTTATGCCGACTTTTTAGTAAAAGATCCTGCAAATGGATGGCTGGTTGTGGCTCCTGGTAGTTCGCCAGAGAATGCTCCGGCAGCACATCAGGGTTCAGCAGTTACTGCTGGCTCAACAATGGACAATCAGATCGTATTTGATGTCTTTAGTTCAGTGATACAAGCATCCGAAATATTAGGAAAAAACCTTCAATATGCAGATAGTTTGAGAACACTTAGAAATAGTCTAGCCCCTATGCAAATTGGAAAATACAATCAGCTTCAGGAATGGCTCGATGATGTAGATGATCCTAAAGATAATCACCGCCATATTTCACATTTATATGGTTTATATCCTTCGAATCAAATTTCAGCCTATAGAACCCCAGAGCTTTTTTCAGCGGCAAAAAACACCTTACTTCACAGAGGTGATATATCTACGGGATGGAGCATGGGATGGAAAGTAAATTGGTGGGCTAAGATGCAGGATGGCAATCATGCTTACAGTTTAATTCAGAATCAATTAACCCCTCTTGGTGAGAATAAGGATGGTGGCGGTACCTACAATAATCTGTTTGATGCCCATCCACCCTTTCAAATTGATGGAAACTTTGGATGTACATCAGGCATTACAGAAATGTTAATGCAGAGCTCAGACGGTGCCATTCATTTGCTTCCCGCCTTGCCAGATGCTTTAAAAGAGTATGGAGAAATAGCGGGTTTAAAAGCACGCGGAGGTTTTGAAATCAGGGAAATGAAATGGAACAAAGGAAAATTAGTAGCCCTAAGTATTCAGTCCAATTTTGGCGGAAATCTTAGGTTAAGAACTCCCAATGAAATTATAGCAAAAGACAATACGGATGTAAAAATAGCTTCAGGAACTAATTCAAATATTTTTTATCAAATAGATCTGATTAAACAACCTGTTATAAGTGCATCATCTACTATAAAACCTTTAGAGATTGTTCCAACTTATTTATATGATGTGACTACTGAAAAAGGAAAGAGCTACAGTTTTTTAATTAAATAATAATATGAGAAATTTTTTTATGAAATATACGATTTTGTCTAGTATGCTGGCATTGCTAGTGGCATCCTCCGCAGGGGCTCAAATGAAGTCATTTGACTTGAATCAGGTTAGGTTAAAAGACGGGCCGTTTAAAAATGCTCAGGATGTTGATCTTCAGTATATCTTGGCGCTTAAACCGGACAGGCTTTTGGCTCCTTATCTTATCGCATCGGGGATACCTCCAAAAGCAGATCGTTATGGAAATTGGGAAAGTTCTGGACTTGACGGACATATTGCGGGACATTATCTCTCTGCTTTGGCCATGATGTATGCTTCTACCGGAAATGAAGAGCTTAAAAACCGACTAGAGTACATGATTTCAGAATTAGCGGTTTGTCAGGATAAAAATGGTAATGACTATGTGGGAGGAATTCCCCAGGGAAAGGTTTTTTGGGATCGAATTCATAAGGGAGATATTGATGGAAGTAATTTTGGATTAAATAATACTTGGGTACCGCTGTACAATATTCATAAACTTTTTGCAGGTTTAAACGATGCTTATCATTATACAGGAAATGAGAAAGCAAAAGAGGTCTTAATAAAACTAGGTGATTGGTTTATAACTTTAATTGGTCCGCTTTCAGATCAGCAGATACAAAATATTTTAAAAACAGAACACGGAGGATTAAATGAGTCGTTTGCTGATTTGTATAGTATCACAAAAAATAAAAAATATCTTGAAACGGCAGAAAAAATTTCTCACTTCGCGATTCTAGATCCATTGCTACACAAAGAAGATAAGTTAACAGGCTTACATGCCAATACACAAATTCCAAAAGTACTTGGTTTTGAGAAAATTGCGAACCTTACAAATAATAAAGAATGGGCAGATTCGGTCGAGTTTTTCTGGGAAAATGTTACACAGAAACGAAGTGTTGCTTTTGGGGGTAACAGCACTGCTGAACACTTCAATCCTATAAATGATTTTAGCAGTATGGTAAAGTCAAACCAAGGACCAGAAACGTGTAACTCCTACAATATGGAGCGTTTAAGTAAAGCCTTGTTTTTGAACAAAAATGATATAAGTTATCTTGATTTTTATGAGCGTACGCTTTACAATCACATTCTCTCAACCCAGCATCCCGAAAAAGGAGGTTTTGTTTATTTTACACCGATAAGACCCAATCATTATCGTGTGTACTCACAGCCGGAGACCAGCATGTGGTGTTGTGTAGGTTCAGGACTTGAAAATCATGCTAAATACGGAGAACTAATTTACAGCCATTCGGATAACGATCTTTTTGTCAATCTTTTTATTCCATCCACCTTAAAATGGGTAGAAAAAGGTGTTGAGGTGGAACAAAATACAAAATTCCCATTTGAAAATAGTTCGGATCTGGTTTTGAAACTAAAGAAAAGTAAGACCTTTTCAATGAATATCCGTTACCCAAAGTGGGCTGAAAATTTTGAAATTCTAATAAATGGAAAAGCACAAAAAATAGAATCGAAAGCATCGAGTTACGTAAGTCTTAACAGAAAATGGAAATCAGGAGATCAGATAAGGATTCAATTCAAAACGTCTACACATTTAGAAAGTCTGCCCGATGGTTCCAATTGGAGTGCTTTTGTTAATGGACCCATTGTACTGGCTGCTAAAACATCAAACAAGGATTTGGATGGATTATTTGCAGATGACAGCAGGATGGGACATATAGCCGCTGGTAAATATTATCCATTAGATCAAGCTTATGCATTGATAGGAGAAAAAGCAGCCAATATTGCTAAGCTTAAAGAATTAGGTAATATGCGTTTTAGTTTAGATTCATTAGTATTAGAACCTTTTTTTACAATACATGACGCGCGATATCAAATGTATTTTCAAGATTACACCAAAGAACAATATAAGGAAAAACACGATTTATTGAAACAACAGGAAATAGAAGCAATGGCTATTGAATTAAAAACCATAGACAAGATTAATTGTGGGGAACAGCAGTCAGAAGTAGATCATCGCTATAAAGGAGAAAAAAGTGATTCTGGATATGACGATACAAAATCATGGAGAAGCACTCGTTCCTATATTTCATATCAATTATTAAATAAAAATAAGGAAGGAAAATTTTTGGATATAGATAGTATTGATGAATTTAATGCAGATAAAATCACCATTCTTGTCAACGAAAAACCGGCTCAGATAATTGGGGCAGGAAATAAAGGAATGAGGTTAAATATTGATAAAATGGAACTGGTAAACGTCAAAATAATAGTGAATGAGGGTAGTAATAGTCCAAAGTTTCATCAATTTAGAATTTTGAAAAACTAAAAAATATGCGAAATCATTTTTTCTTGTTGGTTTTTATTTTTTGCTCCGCTTGTTTTGCACAGAAAGGAGATTCAGCCTTAGAGATAAAATCAAATGCAGCGCATGACCATGGGAATTAGTGTCTGGGGAACCTATTTTTGGTACTCGAAAAAAAGGATATCGTCCCGAATTAGCCCTTAGTGGTGGATATGATTATTTAGAATTTACAGACACTCAGGATCCTTATCAAGAAACAGGACACAATGCATTGTTTGAAGGGCCTGATGGTGCTTTATGGACTTCATGTCATTATTTTATGGATAAAAAAAGGCCATACCATTATAATCAAAGTTTTCAATCCTGGGAAAAGTTCCCCAAATAGGCATAGAACCTGTGTGTATGCCAATGGCAGATTTTATATAAATCCCCCAACTTGGACAGAACAGAACGTCCTGCTTAAGAAGTAAATAAATAATAAAACAACCGTTTTTGGTTTGAGCAGAAATTAGAGTAGCAGAAGTACCGAATCCTTACTGTTATCGGTAAGAATGAAGACTACTGAAAATCTTTTTTGCTTAAGCCTGTAAAAAAAAAAATGAAAATGAGAGTTATTTTTATCTATATGATGCTGTTGGCCTGTTTAGGCCAGAGCAATTTTGCACAACAAAAAAAGGCGCAGAATCCAGTGATTTTTGCCGATGTTCCTGATCTGTCAATTATCCGGGTTAAGGATACCTATTATATGAGCAGCACAACAATGCACATGAATCCAGGGGTTCCCATTATGAAATCTAAAGACTTAGTAAATTGGGAAATCATTAATTATGCCTATGATACGTTGGAGGACAAAGATGAACGACTAAATCTAGATCATGATAAAAATGATTATGGAAGAGGTTCCTGGGCTAGTAGTTTGCGTTATCATAATGGTACTTACTATGTAAGTACTTTTTCTGGAACAACCGGTAAAACCTATATTTTTTCCACAAGAGATATTGAAAAAGGAAGCTGGAAAAGAAATGTTTTAAACCATTCGTACCACGATCACTCGCTTTTGTTTGATGATAATGGCAAGATTTATATGGTTTGGGGAGCAGGAAACCTTCAAATAGTAGAACTAAATGAAGACCTTTCGGCTGTTAAGGAAGAAACAAAAAGAGTTTTAATTGAAAATGCGAGTGCTCCTGCCGGAAGCAATATTATGCTGCAGTCAGAAGGTTCACAGCTTTTTAAAATCAAAGGCAAGTATTATTTATTTAATATAGTCTGGCCAAAAGAGGGAATGCGAACCGTAATTATACACAGAGCTGACAGTATTTCAGGACCTTGGGAAGGGAAAGTGGGCTTGCAGAATTTAGGTGTGGCACAGGGAGGACTTATCGATACACCAGAGGGCAAATGGTTTTCTTATTTATTTAGAGATTCTGGTGGTGTAGGACGAATTCCTTATTTGGTTCCGGTAAAATGGGAAGACGGTTGGCCGATAATAGGGGAAAATGGTAAAGTACCACAATTTCTGGACTTGCCAGCAAGCAAAGGTTTAATTCCTGGAATTGTAAACTCAGATGATTTTAATCGAAAGAAAAAGGATAAAGATTTGCCTTTAGTGTGGCAATGGAATCATAATCCGGATAATGTATTGTGGTCTGTCAAAGAAAGAAAAGGCTATTTAAGATTAAAAACAGCTTCAATAACCAACACGTTAACGCAGGCTAAAAACACATTGACCCAAAGAACTTTTGGACCAGAATGTGCAGGTGCAACCCTGCTGGAAGTCTCTAAAATGAAAGAGGGCGATTTTGCTGGGCTTAGCTTATTACAAAAAGATTTTGGTCTGATAGGGGTAAAAGCTGAGAACGGATCAAAGAGAATTGTCATGATTGAAACGGTAGACGGCAAGTCAAAAGAAATTCAAAGCATTCCTTTCTCTGGTACTAAAGTATATTTTAAAGCGGCATGCAATTTTAAAGACAAAACAGATCTTGGCAGATTCTACTATAGTCTGGATGGAAAAGAATGGATTAGTATGGGTAACATCATAAAGTTACCCTATACACTTCCTCATTTTGTGGGCTACCGATTTGGTCTTTTTAATTACGCAGAGAAAGATTTAGGTGGTTATGTCGATTTTGATTATTTCCACCTTGACAATAAAATGGAAAGACTAAACGAATAGCACAATCTTTAATTCCAAAAAATAACACATGAAGAATATTTATTTATATATTTTAAGTTTAGTATGGTTTTCCAATTTAAACGCCCAACATTATCCCTATAAAGACCCGTCTCTTAGTTCAAAAGAGCGTGCGGAAGATTTAATTTCACGATTAAGCCTTGAAGAGAAAGCAGTATTAATGTGTGATCAAAGTGATGCCATCCCCAGACTTGGAATTAAAAAATTCAATTGGTGGAGTGAAGCCCTTCATGGTTACGCCAATAATGATAATGTTACTGTTTTTCCTGAACCCATAGGTATGGCTGCTTCATTTGACGATCAATTAGTATATAATGTATTTAATGCGGTTTCTGATGAAGCTCGGGCAAAATATAACCAATGGATACAAAACGGTAATGAGAATAAACGATTTTTGAGTCTGTCGGTTTGGACGCCTAACGTCAATATTTTTAGAGATCCTCGTTGGGGACGAGGTCAGGAAACTTATGGCGAAGATCCATATCTGACCTCCAGAATGGGAGTGTCAGTGGTTAAGGGACTACAAGGTCCTACTGATGCTAAATACCGTAAACTTTTAGCTTGTGCCAAACATTTTGCCGTTCATTCAGGTCCCGAATGGAGCAGACATGAATTGAATTTGAATAATATAAACCCGCGGGAATTATACGAAACCTATCTGCCGGCCTTTAAAGCCTTGGTGCAAGATGCTGATGTGCGTCAGGTAATGTGTGCCTATCAGCGTTTAGACGATGAACCTTGCTGTAGCAATACGCGTTTGCTACAGCGTATTTTGCGTGATGAGTGGGGGTATAAATACTTGGTTGTTTCAGATTGCGGAGCTGTTACTGATTTTTATACCACACATAAAGTTTCTTCAGATGCAACTCATGCAGCGTCAAAAGCCGTTTTGGCTGGAACTGATGTAGAATGTGTTTGGGAAAACTATCCTTTTAAAAATTTACCAGAAGCCGTTGAGAAAGATTTAATAAAAGAAGCGGATATTAATAAGAGTCTGCTTCGCGTTTTAATTGGCCGTTTTGATTTAGGTGAAATGGATGATGATGCCATAGTACCATGGGCTCAAATTCCGGCAACTGTTCTAAATAGTAAAGAACACCAGCAGTTAGCGCTTGAAATAGCTCAAAAGTCAATGACGCTTCTACAAAACCAAAACAACATCCTGCCTCTAAATAAAGAAATAAACAAAGTAGCAATCATAGGTCCAAATGCGGATAATGAGCCTATGTTATGGGGGAATTATAATGGAACTCCTGTAAAAACAATTACCATTAAGAGCGGAATAGAATCAAAAATTGCTAAAAACAGTATGGTTTATGATAAAGCCTGTGATTTAGTAGAGGATAAAGTAAACCAAAGTTATTTCGACCAAATTTCGTTTGATGGTAAAAAAGGAATGAAGGCCACCTATTGGAATAATCCAGACAGAGAAGGTAATAGTGTTACCTCAGTGCAAATTACAAATCCCATAAAAATGACAACGGCTGGACAGCATGAGTTTGCTTCAGGAATAAAACTAGAAGGTTTTTCGGCAAAATATGAAGCAGAATTTATGGCCAAAGTACGGGATACTCTTATTTTTAAAACGGGTGTTACAGGAGCTTTTGAATTATTAGTTAATGGAAAATCTATTGTGAAATATACGAATTGGCGAACTGTGCCAAGTAATATTCAATTTCCGGTTGAAGAGGGCAAAAAATATAAAATCGAAATTCTGTATGCCCAGTCAAACAATTGGCAAGCCAATCTTGAATTTGATTTTGGAAAGGAACATGATATAGATTTCGGTGCGTTAATTCAAAAATTAAAAGGCATCGATACCGTGATTTTTGTAGGCGGACTTTCTACTTTGCTTGAAGGAGAGGAAATGCCCGTTTCTTATCCTGGATTTAAAGGAGGTGATCGAACCAATATTGAGCTTCCGGCTGTTCAGAGAAAGTGTTTAAGAGCACTAAAAGATGCAGGAAAGAAAGTGATTTTTGTCAATTGTTCCGGTTCCGCTATAGCTTTAACGCCTGAAACCTCTAGTTGTGATGCTATTTTGCAGGCTTGGTATCCTGGAGAATCTGGAGGGCAAGCTGTTGCTGATGTTCTTTTTGGAGACTATAATCCTTCCGGAAAACTCCCTATTTCATTTTATGAAAACTCAGAGGTATTAGGTGAATTTGAAGATTATTCTATGAAAGGGCGTACATATAGATATACAACAAATGTATTGTTCCCTTTTGGTTTTGGATTGAGTTATTCTAAATTTAATATTGGCTCGGGTAAACTCAGTAAAACGACTATAAAATCGGATGAGAATATTCAAATAAGTATTCCTGTACAAAACGTCAGTAAACGGGAAGGGACAGAGATTGTTCAAGTGTATGTTAGAAAAGTGAGGGATACTGATGGGCCCTTAAAAACGTTGAAAGCTTTTAAACGAATCCATTTAAAAGCGGGTAATAAAGAGTATGCAATCATGGATTTACCGGCCTCTTCATTTGAGTTTTATGATACTAAAACGATGGCAATGAAAGTAACTTCGGGAGAATATGAGGTCTATTATGGTACTAGTTCAGCTGCTAAAGATTTAAAAATGATCAAGCTTTCTATCGAGTAAAATCAAACCTATAAGGTCATATTAATTGCGGATGGTGAACATGAAAAAGCATTATCAACTCAATATGTAATTGTAAATAAAGCAAGTTCTTTTTTGTTCCGATTAGAGATTTCAATCAGCAGAAAAAAAAGGACTCAAGCAAACGCATTGGTTGCCAAATAAGGGAAGGATATAGACCTTGCTCGCCATTGGAGCTTGTAAAAGTTACCCAACCAAAAATAACGAGAAATTATTGGACTTTTTCAAAGGACAGCACCAAAGCAGCCTTTGTTGCGATCATGAACAAGTAAACATTTAAATTGATATAAAAATGACTTTTAAATTGAAATTTATTACGCTAATTTTTTTATTCCTGCTATTGAGTTTTAAAAGTGCCGATACTAGTTATACTTTGCATAAAGATCATCTTTCTATACCTTTAAATGAAGGGACACTGAATATTATTCCAATAACATCAAATGCGATTAGAATTCAAATAAACACAGAAAATATAAAAGAAGAGCTAGAGTTAATTCTGGTAAATAAAGTTGCAGTTCCTGATTTTAAAGTCACAGAAAACAAGGATGAAATTCAATTGAAGACGGCCTCGATGACTGTTGTATTTAATAAAAAAAACAAAGCATTGAAATTTAAAGACAGCAAAGGAAATGTGTTTTTAAGCGAAAAGGCAGACAGCAGAAGAATGTCTTTAAGTAGTGTCGGTGGAAATCCTTGTTTTGAAATAGAGCAAAGTTTTGATTCTCCTGAGGATGAATTTCTTTTTGGATTAGGACAATTTCAAGACGGACATTATAACTTAAAAAACATTAGCCGAAAATTAACTCAGGTTAATACTCAAACAGCAATCCCTTTTTTATATTCAAATAAAGGATATGGAATCCTGTGGCATCAATATGGGATTACAGAATTTAATCCAAACAATAATTTTGTTGCACTCTCTAAAAATGAAAAATCTTTAGAAAATGATAAAGAAGTAGAGGTAACGACTACTTCAGGGACTCAAAAAATGACCCAGAAAGAAGTGTTATACAAAGGAAAATTCCAGGTAGAAAAAGAAGGACAATATTCTATTATGTTAGATTTGGGCGATATGGACAGCCAACATCTTTTAATTATTGATGGTAAAAAGGTAATTGACCAATCCAATTTATGGCTTCCCCCTGCAGTTAGTGCGCTTTTAAATTTAAGTGTTGGAGAGCATTCTGTTCAAATAGTTTGTAATGCTGCAAATACACCTAAATTGTCTTTTAGAAAAACAGATAACGCCACTACTTTTCGTTCCTCGAATGCTAAAGCTTTAGATTATGTCGTTTTTAATGGAAAAGATACTGATGCGGTACTTACTGCGTATCGAACTGTTTCTGGACAAGTGCCTATGTTACCTTTGTGGGCCTATGGCTTTTGGCAGTGCCGTGAGCGTTATACTTCCAGCGCGCATTTAATTAATACCATTAAAGAGTTTCGTAAAAAAGAATTGCCGGTAGATGTTATTGTACAAGATTGGCAGTATTGGGGGGATAATGGCTGGGGAGTGCCTCAATTTGATGAAAATAATTACCCAAATCCAGTGGGTTTTATCCAAGAATTACATGACTTAAAGGCCCATTTTGCTATTTCAATATGGTCAAATCCAGACAAAAATTCTGCGATAGGCAAACAATATGTTGAAAATGGAATGTACATTCCAAATACAAAATGGCTGGATTATTTTAATCCAGAAACAGGAAAAAATTATTGGAACACCTTAAATGATAATTTATTTTCTAGTGGAGTTGACGGTTGGTGGATGGATGCAACGGAACCTGAAAACGATGCCCTTGTCGGCACTGTTACACATCAAGGACCAGGTGATTTTTACCGTCTGACATATCCATTATTTGTGAGTAAATCCGTTTATGAAGGACAACGAAGCACAAATTCTGAAAAGCGTGTGGCTATTTTAACACGTTCGGCATTTGCAGGACAGCAACGATACGGAACAATAAATTGGTCTGGTGACATTGGTGGGACCTGGGATAGTTTTAAAAGACAAATTGTTTCCGGAATGAATTTTACTTTGACAGGAATGCCCTATTGGACAACGGATATTGGTGGCTTTTTTAGACCTGGAAGCGGGCAGTACGCAGATCAAAATTTTCATGAATTGTTGACCAGATGGTTTCAGTGGGGAGCCTTTAGCACCATATTTAGGATGCACGGGTATCAGACAGAAACAGAACCCTGGAAGTATGGTCCGAAAGTGGAAGACAATATGAGAGAAATGTTAAATCTACGGTACACATTACTGCCTTATATATATTCAGAAACGTCAAAAATTAGAGTAGGTTCCACTTTTATGAGACCTCTTGTGATGGATTTTCAAAATGATCAAAATGCAGTACGTCAGCCTTACCAATACATGTTTGGGAAATCGATATTGGTCGCCCCTATTACTAACGCAGGTGTTACAGATTGGACGGTTTATCTGCCAAAAGACTCTAAATGGTATGACTTCTGGAGTGGAAAAAAATTTAAAGGAGGGCAAAATATTGAAGTTGCAGCACCATTAAATAAAATTCCATTGTTTGTAAAAGCAGGTGCGATACTTCCTATTGGTCCTAAAGTACAATATACAAGTGAAAAAAAATGGGATGAGCTCGAAATAAGAGTTTACGAAGGAGCTGATGGCGAATTTACTCTTTATGAAGATGAAGGAGATAATTACAATTATGAAAAGGATGCGTATTCTTTAATTAGTTTGGAATGGAAGAATGCTAAAAAGCAATTAATAATTAATGACATAAAAGGTTCATTTAAAGGAATGTTGAAAGAAAGGAAATTTAGGATTATTTTAATTACCTCAAATTCACAAACGAAACCGTTACTGGTTACTTATTTAGGAAAAAAAGAAGTTTTTAAATTATGAGAAAATTATATCTATTACTATTGGCAATATCTTCGATTGGTATGGCTGGGTATGCCCAATCTTATCAAAAAACAGCATTAGGTCTCAAAGCAGTTGTGAACGCCACTACAGTTGAAATTCAGTTTTACAGTCCGGAAATAGTCCGAATTATAAAATATCCTGAAAAAGATACTTTTAAAAAAAAGAGTTTGTCTGTAATTAAAGCACCCCAAAAGACAAAATTTAGTATAGATAAAAAAGAAGGTACGGTTCTACTGAAAAGTAAGGGATTACAAGTTTTTTTGAATTTGAATTCCGGTAGTGTATCCTTTAAAACACCAAGTGGTGAACCGTTATTAAATGAAAAAGAAGCAGGTGCAGTTTTTACTGATTTTGATGATACAGGCAGTAAAACCTATGCTATAACGCAGTCGTTTGTTCTGGATAAAAAAGAGTCTGTTTATGGATTAGGAATTCTTCAAAACGGAAAAATGTCTCAGCGAAATCAAAAAATACATATGGTACAGAACAACACTTGGGATTTTGTGCCTTTTTTTCAATCTGATAAAGGATATGGATTGTTTTGGGATAATTATTCGCCAACAGATTTTAGCGATAACTCTGAAGAGACTTATTTTAAATCAGAAGTGGCAGATGGTATAGATTATTATTTTATGAAGGGTATTAAGGCGGATGGTGTCATTGCGCAAATGCGTGATCTGACAGGTCAAGTGCCGATGTTTCCTAAATGGACTTTTGGTTTCTGGCAAAGTAAAGAGCGCTATAAAAGTCAAAATGAAACTGTTGGAGTAGTCAAGAAATACCGCGATTTAGGTGTTCCGTTAGACGGTATAATTCAGGATTGGCAATACTGGGGCGATAATTATCATTGGAACGGAATGCGTTTTTTAAATCCTGAATTTTCAAATCCGCAACAAATGGTGGATGATATTCATGCTCTAAATGCCCACCTGCTGATTTCTATCTGGTCTTCTTTTGGTCCGAAAACGCCACAATTCCAGGAAATGAAAGATAAAAATATGTTGATGGATTTCCAAACCTGGCCGCAATCTGGAAAAGAAACTTGGCCGCCTGATATGAATTTTCCTTCAGGTGTACAAGTCTATGATGCTTACAATCCTGAAGCAAGAGAAATTTACTGGAAATACTTAAACAAAGGATTGTTTTCTTTAGGAATTGACGGCTGGTGGATGGATTCTACTGAACCCGATCATTTAGATTTTAAGCCTAAAGATTTTGACAATAAAACATTTTTGGGTTCCTTTAGAAAAGTTAGAAATGCTTATCCATTGATGACCGTGGGCGGGGTTTATGATCATCAACGTGAGTTTTCATCTGCCAAAAGGGTTTTTGTCTTAACGCGTTCAGCATTCGCAGGACAGCAGCGTTATGGAGCAAATACCTGGTCTGGTGATATTAATTCTTCTTGGGAAACCTTTCGCAATCAAATTCCAGCAGGATTAAATTTCTCCCTCTGCGGAATCCCATACTGGAATACAGATATTGGTGGTTTTTTTGCAGGAGCCTACAATAGAAGTTCAAATGATGGATCTGGGGCAAACAACAAGTCGTATCAAGAGTTGTACGTACGCTGGTTACAATTCGGAGCTTTTACACCCATGATGCGTTCACATGGTACCGATATTCCAAGGGAGATATATCAGTTTGGAAAAAAAGGAGAACCAATTTACGATGCCATCGAAAAGGCAATCAACCTGCGTTATGCCTTACTACCTTATATTTATTCTAATGCGTGGAAAATCACAAAGGAGCAATCCAGTATGATGCGCGCTTTAGCAATGGACTTTAATGATGAGAAGGTCAAAGATATGAATAATCAATATTTATTTGGTGAATCAATATTAGTGGCACCTGTTGTTAATGCGCAATATACTCCTGAAACAATTGTAAAAACCAATGAAGATACAGGATGGAATAAAAAAGAGATAAGTGACAATACCAATAGTCTTGTGGTTGACTTTAATCAGAAAAAGACAAAAAAAGTCTATTTACCTGCTGGTACTCTATGGTATGACTTCTGGACCAATAAGCAATATACAGGTGGTCAGGAAATTGATCAGGAAACGAAAATAGATGAAATTCCTTTATATATTAAGGCTGGTAGTATTATTGCTTTTGGGCCTAAAGTTCAATATGTAAATGAAAAGAAATGGGATGACCTTGAAATTAGAATCTACGAAGGAGCTGAGGGTGAATTTATTCTTTATGAAGACGAAGGAGATAATTATAATTATGAAAAGGGTCACTATTCCACCATTACATTTAAGTGGAATGATACCAAGAAAATATTAACGATAGACAGGCAGAAAGGAACATATAAAGATATGCTGACTAAACGCAAATTTAAAATCGTAAAGGCAACTGTAAACACAGGAACTGGAGACAAAAGGGAAGTTAATTTTGATGGTATAATCAATTATGAAGGACAAAAAATTTCAATTAAACTATAAGATGAGAAATAAAATAAAATTTTCAGCCTCGATCGGGTTACTGATGTTAATCATTTTCAATGGGAATGCTCAAAATGAAATTAAACAGCGGCCCATTATTCAAACCAAGTACACCGCAGATCCTGCTCCAATGGTATATAAGGATACCGTTTTTTTATATACTTCTCATGATGAAGACGATGCAGAAGGTTTTAAAATGATTAACTGGCTACTGTATACTTCAACAGATATGGTAAATTGGACCGAGCATGGTGTAGTCGCCTCTTTAAAAGATTTTGATTGGGTAAAACATGATAATGGTGCCTGGGCTGTGCAATGTATTGAGAGGAATGGTAAATTTTATCTTTATAGCCCAATGCACGGAAAGGGAATAGGTGTATTAGTTAGTGATAGTCCTTACGGACCCTTTAAAGATCCATTAGGAAAACGTTTAATTGAAACGGATCATTTATGGAACGATATTGATCCGAATCCTTTTATTGACGATGACGGTCAAGCTTATTTATTTTGGGGAAATCCTGATTTATATTACGTAAAATTAAATCCTGATATGATATCTTATTCAGGTGAAGTGATAAAAGAGCCAACAAAGCCATTAAATTATCAAGAAGGTCCTTGGGTTTATAAACACAAGGAGCATTATTATTTGTCTTATGCGTCAACTTGCTGTCCAGAGGGTATAGGATATGCGATGAGTAAGGCTCCAACAGGTCCGTGGGAATATAAAGGAATGATAGTTGAAGCAAGTGATAAAACCAGAGGGAACCATCCAGGAATTATTGATTATAAAGGTAAGTCGTACTGTTTTGGACATAGTTACGATATTCTAAAAAGAGAAACGTCTACATTTTACGAAAGACGCTCTGTTGATCTGGACGAAATTGTTTATAAAGAGGATGGAACAATCAACACATTGTCCTATTGGTCTGTCGATGGCCCTAATCCCGTTGGTACAATCAATCCGTTTAAACGAGTGGAAGCTGAAACGATGGCTTGGAGTGAAGGTGTAAAGTCGGATCAAAATGAGGATAGAGGAGTGTTTGTAACTAAAATAGACCATGACGACTTTATTGAAGTAAAGGCAGTGGATTTTAGTAAAAGCGCCAAAAAGTTTCAGGTAGAGGCTTCCTCTGCCAAGGGAGGTCAAATAGAGATCCGATTAGATGAAAAAGATGGGCTTCTTTTAGGTACTTGCGATGTGAAAAACACGGGAGATTTAAAGAACTGGAAAACCTTCGAAGCTAAAATAAAAAAGGTAACAGGAGTACATAATGTTTTTTTTGTTTTTAAAGGAAGTGGAGCATCACTCTTTAATTTAGATTGGTGGATTTTTAAATAATAATTTTAAAAGAAAAGAAAAAAACAATGAACTCGTATGTTAAAACGCAAGCAGGAGTGTTTTGAGTATGCGTACAATCCCGTAAAAAAACAAAGAATAAAATTTTAACTAATTAACCAATAGCTTGTTATGAATATTAAATATGTTATATGTTTGTGTTTGGTAAGTCTTTTTAACCTACATGCACAATCAGTTGTAAAAAGCCCAGATGGAAAACTTAAAGTTTCCATGTTTATTCTCGATAATGGAACGCCTGCTTACAGCGTTGTGTTTAATGAAAAGACTTTTATAGAAAAATCTCCGCTTGGATTGAAAACCAATGTCGCGGATTTTAGTGCAGGACTGATACTAAAACCTGATGTAGTTGAAAGTCAAATTAACCAGAACTATCAGCTGTCGAATATTAAACAAAGTAATGTACATTATCAGGCAAACGAAGCTATATTTTCTTTTAGTAAAGATAATAAAGCCGCAATTGATGTGGTATTTAGAGTAAGTAATAATAATGTAGCTTTTAAATATAAAGTGTAT
This sequence comes from Flavobacterium sp. OHVDL-2026-0007, assembly GCF_059882335.1. Taxonomy (NCBI): domain Bacteria; kingdom Pseudomonadati; phylum Bacteroidota; class Flavobacteriia; order Flavobacteriales; family Flavobacteriaceae; genus Flavobacterium; species Flavobacterium sp. OHVDL-2026-0007. The sequence continues at coordinate 1,700,330 of NZ_CM187612.1, read as the reverse complement.
CCGCAAAATGATGCTCTTTCCTGCGTAGTGCAGGAAGAAGTGTCCAGTTTTGTTCTCCCGGTAGGAACAACGACGTTTCTTTGTCCGCAAAGTAAAGCAATGACAGGCTTTGCCAGAACTGGTCCAAGTTATGAGACAAGTTATACTTTAGATGGAGAAATGGGTAAAAACGGAATAGGTGAAGGGTATACCTTTCCAAGTCTTTTTAAAGTAAATAATTCGGGATGGGTTTTAATCTCCGAAACAGGTGTAGACAGTAATTATTGCGCCAGCAGGTTAATTGGCCATGATAATGGGTTATATACGATCGGATTTCCAATGGCAGGAGAAAATAATGGAAATGGTACCACAGCACCTGGTATACCGCTTATGGGTGAAACGCCTTGGCGCACGATTACAGTAGGAGAAAATTTGGCTCCTATCGTTGAAACGACTATTGCCTTTGATTTGGTTAAATCAAAATATGAAGCCTCAAAAGAATACCAATATACCAAAGGTTCTTGGAGTTGGATCATGAAAATGGATAGTAACACGACTTTTTCAGTTCAAAAACAATACATCGATTTTAGTGCTGAAATGGGATACGAGACCGTTTTAATTGATGCACTTTGGGATACACAGATAGGCAAAAATAAAATTGCCGAATTAGCTCAATACGGCGCAGGAAAAGGTGTTGGTTTGTATTTATGGTACAACTCTAATGGGTTTTGGAATGACGCGCCTCAAGGACCACGAGGAAAGATGGACAATTCAATAGTGCGTCGTCAGGAAATGGCATGGATGAAAAGCATTGGCGTAAAAGGAATTAAGGTGGATTTTTTTGGAGGTGACAAACAAGTAACCATGAAGCTGTATGAAGACATCTTGACAGATGCAAATGATTTTGGCATAATGGTTATTTTTCATGGTTGTACATTGCCAAGAGGATGGGAGCGTATGTATCCTAATTTTGCAGCTAGTGAGGCTGTTTTAGCAAGTGAAAATCTGCATTTTGGGCAAGGAAGCTGTGACCATGAAGCTGTAAATGCTTCAATACATACCTTTATTAGAAACACAGTGGGAAGTATGGATTTTGGAGGAAGTGCCCTGAATAAATTTTATAACAGTGATAATACGCCTAATAAAGGTTCAAAACGAATCACTTCTGATGTATTTGCCTTAGCGACGGCAGTCCTTTTTCAAAGCGGCGTACAGCACTTTGCATTGGCACCAAACAACCTAACCGATGCACCTCTGTGGGCTATAGATTTTATGAAAGAAGTACCCACAACATGGGATGAGGTCCGTTTTCTAGAAGGGTATCCGGGTAAATATGTACTTTTAGCTCGTCGAAAGGGAACCCAATGGTATATTGCAGGTGTTAATGGTGAAAAGAAAACACTTAATGTAAAAGTAAAATTAGATATGCTGGCTGCTGGTACGGCATTAAGGCGCTATACTGATGACGATCAACTCAACGGAAAAGTCGAGTTAATAAAAATAAACAAAGACCAGAAAGTTGAAATAAAAATACCTAACAATGGTGGAATACTCTTCACGAATTAAGGAAGTAGAATCCCATGGCATTATTCTAAATAGACTATAATTCTGATATGGTTTTGAAAAAGCTGGCTCAAAATGGAGAGGTCACTTAAAAACATGTTTTGATTAAGGTCGTTTTTTGGACAGTAAAAAAACGCTTATGACTGATTTAAAGATCGGTTGTAAGCGTTTTTATTTTATAAGTAGTTTTTTAGGGTAGGATCTATTTGTTGGTTTTAATTACTTTGTCGAAGTTTAAGGACTTGGGATTCGTCTCCTTACTAAAGCCGCAGTAGTAATGGCTTTTCCATGCCTCTAAAGGTCTTTAACCGTACGACCATTATTTATAATGTCCTTTTTAAGAGCGCCTCATAGAAAAGGAATAATCAAGCCTATCATTGATTCTCCTGAGTATACTATCCTTGGGAACAATTAAACCATACAAGGAAGGTAGTAAACTACATTTTTTGTTGCAAACTACGATTTAAAAAGACTTATGATTGTAATTAAAGATTAAAGTAAAAAGGAATAAAATCACGCTACTGCCTTTTAAACAATAATTCTTAAAAACAACTTTTTCAGTAGCCATCAAATTTGAACCCACTTTTTTAAATAAAGGCAGATCACAGTGCTGTCTAAAGCTTTGCAGATAAAAAAAGAGGCTCATTTCAGTGTTAGAAATCTAGAAGTCAATGGGATAAAAAACAAACTTAATATTTATCACAAACGGTTGCTTTTTTTTAAGGTTTCAAATGATTTTAACCGAAGTAAAACCCATGCTAAAGGTATTTTATCTTGATAATCAGTTGTTTTAGAGACTTATTTGTAGTTTTAGTCCTATAAAAACATAACAAATTAATAATAAGTGTAAAATATACAATTGTTATTATTTGCCCTGATATTTTAAATAAGCAACATCGTTTGTATGTAAAATACCTATTAATTTATCATATCATCATATATTTATCTAAATAAATACATAATATGTTTTTATTTGTGTGTTTTTTTTCTGTTTTGTCAGTAAAAAATTAAACAAGCGGTTGTGTATTTTGTTTTTTTATATACATTTGTTAACATAAAATTCACATTTCACTCAAATGGGCGACATCATAATAAAGGATTAAGCGAGAAGAAAAGTGGAAGGAATTGTAAAAATGGTATTAACGATTTTTTTTTTTAAACAGAAAATAGAATGATTCACAATTCCACATGAAAACTACAGAGATCATAAGTACATCTTGTTTTTTATCAAGTACTCTTCTTGATTTTTAAGATTACACTGCTTATCAATTGAAGCAAAAAATAAATAAATAATTAGTTCAAACATCTTAATTAATATGAGAATAAAATTATGTAAAATTTTTAATGACGTAAAATATCTGTCGGTGGGAGTTTTGGTTCCGCTTTTGTTTACAGGAGGATTACAGGCTGCTGAGAAAAAAGAGATAAATTTTTTAAATAGGTCAGTAATTCAAATTAATCAAGAAATTATTATAACAGGACGTGTTACTTCTGCCAATGACCATTTAGGAATTCCAGGAGTAAATGTAATGGTAAAAGGAGCGCCACACGGAGTTGCGGTTACGGATATAGATGGTAAATATGTGCTTAAGGTTTCCTCTCCTAATGCTGTTTTGGTTTTTACCAGTGTAGGTTTTAAAACACTAGAGCTCCCTGTAGGAGGGAGTTCAGAAATTAACGCAGTACTGAATCAAGATCAGACAGATCTTGGAGAAGTTATTGTCGTGGGATATGGAAAGCAAAAGAAAGCCAGTTTAGTTGCTTCAATATCGCAGGTGTCAGGTAAAACTTTAGAACGTGCTGGTGGTGTAAATAGTATTGGAGCAGCCTTAACAGGTAATGTGCCAGGTCTAATCACTTCTGCAAGTACAGGTATGCCAGGTGAGGAGGATCCTCAGCTTTTTATTCGTGGAGCAAGTACGTGGAATAATGCGCAGCCTCTTATTTTGGTAGATGGTGTGGAGCGATCCATGAATAGTGTGGAGATTACTTCTGTAGAAAGTGTTTCGGTTTTAAAAGATGCATCTGCTACTGCGGTATATGGAGTTAGAGGAGCCAATGGAGTTATCCTTATAACGACAAAACGTGGACGTTCTGGAGCCGCTTTGATTAGAACTACTTTTAATACGACTATTAAAGTTCCTTCAGCATTGCCTGAAAAATTAGATGCATATGATGCTCTTATGGTTAAAAACAGAGCAATCGAAAACGAATTAGCTTTAAGTCCAGCAAGTTGGAATGATTATTTACCCCAAGCAATAATTGATAAATATAGATTTCCTGCAAATACTGCAGAGGCAGAACGTTATCCTAATGTAGATTGGCAAAAAACGTTGTTTAAAGATTATGCTATCTCTTATAATGCCAGCTTAAATGTGAGCGGAGGAACTAAGTTTGTTAAGTATTTTGCTAGTGCAGATTTTATGAGTGAGGGAGACCTTTTTCAAAAATATAGTAATAACAGAGGTTATGATGCAGGGTATGGTTACAATCGTCTAAATGTGAGAAGTAATTTAGATTTTCAAATCACGCCTAGTACCGTTTTTAAAGTAGGACTTGCCGGTTCGCATGGCGTTAAAAAAAGTCCTTGGGGAGCTTCAGGAAGCGAGTATCCTATGTGGGATGCAGCCTATTCAACTGCTCCTGATGTTTTTCTTCCTTTCTACGAGGATGGTTCTTGGGGATATTATGCTCCCAATCAAGGAAAAGCATCTAATTCCGTGTTGAATTTAGCCATAAGTGGTGTGCAATATGTTACCAATACAAAGTTAAACACCGATTTTACTCTCGAACAGAATTTAGACGGGATCGCTAAGGGATTAAGCTTTAAAGGAATGATTGCACTTGATAATACTTTCGTTGAAAACAACAGAGGTATTAGCGATTTGTACAATGATGTACAGCAGAAATGGATCGATCCCACTACAGGATTGGTTCTTTATAAAAACAGTTTCGATTTTAATAACAGATTTGATTTTCAGGAAGGGATAAAGTGGTCGCCGAGTGCGGGTACTGTTGATAATAGGGTTTCAGCCCGAAACCTTTTTTATCAATTACAATTAAATTATCATACAAAAATTGCTGAAAAGCATGACATAGGAGTTTTGGGGCTTTTCAACAGAAATCAGACTGCTACTGGAAGTGAAATCCCTCATTATAGAGAAGATTGGGTGTTCCGTACCACCTATAATTATGCAGATAAGTATTTTATTGAATATAATGGTGCTTACAACGGATCTGAAAAATTTAGTAAAGAAAACCGTTTTGCTTTTTTCTCCTCGGGAGGTGTCAGCTGGATTATTTCTAAAGAAAATTTCATGAAAGGAACAGCATCATTTCTTGATTTACTAAAAATTCGCGCAACTTATGGAGAAATTGGAGATGATAATGTTAATGGTAGATGGCTTTATATGACCCAATGGGCATATGGGGGTAAAGCACTCCTAGGAACTACCGGAGAAACCGCAGAAGCAAGTCCTTACACTTGGTACAAAGAAGGTTCAGTAGGTAATCCTGATGTGCATTGGGAAAAAGCAAAAAAGAGCGACTTTGGAGTTGACTTTGGTTTTTTTAAAGGATTGGTTTCAGGAACTTTTGATCTTTATAGTGAAGACAGAAGTGATATTTTGCTAGACGGTCTTAGAAGAGCAATACCTTCCTACTATGGTGCAGTTGCTCCCGTTGCCAATCTTGGAAGGGTCCAGAACAGAGGGTATGAGCTTGAACTTAAGTTTAATTATACTTTAGGGAATGGCTTGAATCTATGGTTAAATACGAGTTTTACCCATACTAAGAACAAAATTATAAGTGCTGACAATCCTGAATTACTACCAGATTATCAAAAAGGGGAAGGAAAAGCAATTGGACAAAGCTATTCCTATGTTAGCCACGGTTATTACAATACTTGGGATGAGTTATACGCCAGTACAATTCAAAGCACAAATGATGGGCAAAAATTGCCAGGTAATTATAATATACTAGACTACAATGCAGATGGTGTAATAGATGCTAAAGATAATATTCCTTTCGGCTATTCTGGAACGCCGCAAAACACATACAATTCGACTTTTGGTATCAACTGGAAAGGTTTTAGTGCCTTTGTACAGTTTTATGGTGTAAGTAATGTGACCAGACAAGTAGTCTTAACTAGTTTATCCGAGCAAAACCATGTCGTTTATGATCAAGGATCTTTTTGGTCTTCAGGCAATACAAATGCGGACTCTCCAATGCCCCGCTGGCTCTCTACCGCAAGTGGGTACAATAGTGGAAGCAGGTATATGTATGACGGCTCTTACCTACGTTTAAAGAACGCTGAAATAGCCTATACATTTGATGGAAAATCAAAATGGATAAAAGGGGCCGGTCTCCAAAGTCTGCGCGTATATGTTAATGGAAATAATTTGTTTTTATGGTCAAAAATGCCAGATGACAGAGAGTCAAATTTTGCCGGAACTGGCTGGGCATCACAAGGTGCATATCCGACGGTAAAGCGATTTAATCTAGGAGCTAATATTATATTTTAAACCTACAACTATGAAAAAATATATTAAAACTATAGCAAAGTACAGTATTGCTTTAAGCTTGCTTTTTATTGCGGGAGGATGCGAGGATTATCTTGAAAAATCATCCGATTCTGATATTGCGTCAGATGAAGCATTTAAAAATTTTGAAAATTTTCAAGGATTTACAGAAGAATTATACCAATCTATTCCTGATTTTACCAATGGCTACTGGACAAATTCTTGGAATTGGGGTGAAGATGAAATTCAGTCAACAGCACGTGATTTTCATTTTGTATGTAAAATTGATAAAGGAGATTTTTGGGGATGGCAGTCCGAATTTGACGGATGGCAGGCAGGATGGATGAACAGAAGAACTGTAAGTACGAATAATGATCGTATGAATAAAGATTTATGGACATTAGGCTGGGCAGGGATTCGTAAAGCAAATATTGGGCTTGCCAATATTGATAAAATGACGGAGTACACGGCAGAAGAAAAGAGAATGATAAAAGGACAGCTTTTATTTTTTAGAGGATGGTTTCATTTCGAGTTCATGCAGTATTTTGGAGGACTCCCTTATATTGATCAGGTGCTTCCAAGTGATCAGCCATTAAAACTACCACGACTTACTTATCAACAATGTGCAGATAAAGCAGCTAGCGATTTTAGAGAAGCGGCGGATTTATTACCAATTAACTGGGATGATACTGATATAGGAAAGAGAACTTTAGGGAAAAATGAGCTTCGTATTAATAAAATAATGGCTTTAGGTTATTTAGGAAAAAATTATCTATGGGCAGGAAGTCCATTGATGAATAAAGTATCGATAGGAACAGCGGGTTATAATGCTGAATATTGTAAAAAAGCAGCAAAAGCTTTTGCAGAATTATTGACCATTACTGAAAGTGGTGCGTCTCAGTATAAATTGGTTCCCTTTAATAAATACAGCGATAATTTTTATACAACAGGTGGTAACTGGAAAATGCCCGGGGCTACAGAAGCTATATTTAGAGGTCCTTATTTTGGAGCAAATGGATCGAACTGGGGAACGTCGAAACAGTATCAGCCCGCACCTCAAATATGTGATGGTGATGTGAAGTTCTTGCCGACATCTAACTATGTTAATAATTATGGAATGGCTAACGGGATGCCAATTAAGGATATTACCAAAGCAGATCCCGATTCAGGATATGACCCACAGTATCCTTGGAAAGGACGAGATCCACGTTTTTATAATGACATTGTATATGATGGTGTAAAATGTGTTACTGGATCTATGCCAGCTAATGAAGAACAAAATCGATATGCAAATCTTTATACCAGCGGTAGTTATAGAAATATAAGTTCGGGCAGCAGAACAGGTTATTTACTTTATAAGTTCATTCCTAGAACGGCAAATAAATTTGATGATGGATTTGGTTATGGCAACAATCTTAATATTCACCTTCCGTGGATGCGTTTGTCAGATATTTACGTAATGTATGCTGAAGCGGCAGCTCAAGGTTATGGGGCTGCAACAGGCAAGGATCCACAGTTTTCAAAAACAGCTGTTGATGCTATAAATGTTATTCGAGACCGAGCCGGAGTTGGTCATGTAGCAGCACTGTATATGGCAGGACTAGATTCATTTATGGATGAGGTTAGACGTGAACGTGCAGTTGAATTAAGCTTTGAAGGCCATCGTTTTAATGACTTACGTCGTTGGTTACTTTTAATTGAAAGTCCCTATACGTTGAAAAAATCAGTTGAATTTGATCGTACTGGTACATTTGACACTAATAATCCGAGTCAGAATAAAGTGCTTAATATTCGCGAAGTTGTAATATTAGAACGAAAATTTTCTGAGAAGCACTACTGGCTGCCCTTAAAGAATGCAGATGTGAATATGTACTTAGAATTTGGACAAAATCCAGGATGGTAATTGATAGATTATTTTAATAAATTAAAAATAAAATTATAGAATAATGAGATATATACAACTTAAAATAGTGTTATGTTTTGTAATATTTACTTTGTTACCTGCCAAAATTCTTGCACAAAATAATCAGAAAATAATTTTGACAGGAATTATTAGCGGAGCGGAGGGTAAGCCAATTGAGAATGCCAGGGTAATAAGTAAGCAAGATAATGTTTCTATGGCTTCTGATGTTACGGGTAGTTATTCCATTACGGTCACACCTGATAGCGATTTAGTAGTTCAGGCGGAAGGATATAAAACGATGTCTGTTAAGGCTACTCTAGGAATTGATGATTTAAGTCTTGAACTTGACCAGGCAGATTTGGTACAGATTGCTTTTAAAAAAGAAGGAGCCAATAATTTAATGGGCGGAATTTCCTATATAAATGTCCCAGAAATATTGAAAAAAAACTATACAACCTATAGTCTGGACGGAGCTAAGGCACTTGTTGGAGGATTTAATGATAATGTATGGGGTATGAGTGGCTACTTAATATTAGTAGATGGATTTCCTCGTGAGGCTAGTTCTGTGTTGTCTACAGAAATCGATCAGATTACTTTTCTAAAAGGAGTATCTGCAACGGCACTTTATGGAAGCCGTGCTGCAAAAGGAGTCGTTTACATTACAACCAAAAAAGGTAAAATTCAAAAGCAAACGATTAGCACAAGACTTGATAATGGTGTATTAATACCAAAAAGCCTACCCAAGTATTTGGGTTCTGCCGAATACATGCATTACTATAATCAAGCTCGATCAAATGATGGTTTAGATCCGTTATATTCAGATGAGACAATTTATAATTATGCTTCGGGTAAAAACCCATTCAGGTATGCAAATGTTAATTATTACGCACCGGAGTATGTAAAGAAGTTTTATTTTAACTACGATGCAAACATTGAAATTACAGGAGGTAATAAAGTAGCAAGATACTATACAGCTGTTAATTTTATGTCTGCGCAGGATGCTTTACAAGAATTTGGTGAGGCAGCAAATAATAAAAATAATAGATTTAATATTAGAGGAAATGTTGATCTTAGTATTAATGATAGGATATCTGCAACAATTGGTACCAATGCCATTTATTCAAATTCAAGAGGAGTAAATACGGATTATTGGCAAAGTGCGGCCACGCTAAGACCATATTTGTTTAGTCCGCTATTGCCAATTAGCATGATTGAGTCTGGAGATCAGGCAACATTAGCACTAGCCAATAGCAGTAATTATTTAATAAACAATCAATATGTTTTGGGCGGTACCCAGCTTAATTCTACCAATCCATTCGCTGATATATATGCTGGCGGATATAATACATTTACCAGTCGTCAGTTTCAATTTAACACTGGTGTTAATGTGAAGTTGGGTGATTTAGTAGAGGGTTTGTCATTCCGTACTAATTTTGCAGTTGATTACGCAACTTCATATAACCAATCTTATAATAATGGGTACGCTACCTATGAAGCTGCCTGGAATACTTATGCAGGATTTGATCAAATTAGTTCTTTAACAAAGTACGGTAAGGATGCAAAATCAGGTGTACAAAATATAAGCAATAGTGCCTTTACTCAAACCATTGCATTTTCAGGACAGTTTGATTATGTTAAAAAAATAAAAGAGCAGCATAATTTGTCGGCTATGCTTATTGCTTCTGGATTTCAGCAGTCACAATCCGAAGTATATCACAAAAATAGCAATGCCAATTTAGGTTTGAATTTAGCATACAATTTCGATCAAAAATATTTTGTAGAATTTAATGGTGCATTTGTTCACTCAGCCAAATTTGCTAAAGGAAAGCGAGAAGCATTTTCTCCAACCATGTCATTAGGATGGAAGTTGTCACAGGAAGAGTTTATGAAAAATGTAAGTGCTGTAGATGATTTGAAATTAACAGTTTCAGCAGGTATCTTAAATACCGATTTAGATGTTAATAATTATTATATGTATCAGAGTGTATATACCCAAACAGATGGTGCGTGGTACAGTTGGAGAGATGGGGCCCTTAATAGAAGTACAGATTCCAGAAGAGGTGAAAATCTAGATCTTAGTTTTGCTAAAAGAAAAGAGATAAGTATTGGTTTAGAAAGCTCTTTTCTTAAAAAATTAATAACCTTAAACAGTAATGTCTTTGTTAATAAAATGACAGGAAATGTCATTCAGGCAGCGAGTTTGTATCCAAGTTATTATACTACTGGTTGGCCTAACTCTTCTTTTATCCCTTATATTAATTACAATGATGATAAGCGAGTAGGTTTTGATTTTGATTTAAGATTTAATAAAAAGGTTGGAAGTGTTGATCTGGCTCTTGGATTTACCGGAACTTATTTAAATACAGAGGCTTCCAAGCGAGCAGAACTATATGAGAATAGTTATCAAAACAGACAAGGAAGGCCATTAGATGCTTTGTGGGGACTTGAAAATGAAGGCTTCTTTACAGATGCAGTTGACATTGATAATTCTGCTTCGCAAACTTTTGGACAAGTTAAACCTGGAGATATCAAATATAAAGATCAAAATGGTGATGGAATAATCGATTCGCAAGATGAAGTTTATTTAGGTAAAGCAGGATGGTATGGAGCGCCGTTTACCTATGGAATTAACTTTACAGCCAAATGGAATAATTTTACATTTTTCACTATGGTTACAGGTCAGACCGGCGCTTACGGGATGAAAAATAATTCCTATTATTGGATGGATGGTGAAGATAAATATTCTGTAGAGGTTCGTAACAGCTGGACAGAAGAAACCAAAAACACGGCAACTTCTCCGAGATTAACGACATTAAGCAGTGATAATAATTATCGCTCGTCTGATTTCTGGATGTATAGTACCAACCGTATTGATCTTGCTAAGGTTCAGGTTAGTTATGATTTTTCAAAAGAGATGCTGAGACAAACTTTCTTTAGCGAGCTTAGCGTTTATGCATTGGGAGCTAATCTTTTGACAGTTGCCAAAGAAAGAAGATTTATGGAATTAAATATTGGAGGCGCGCCGCATAATAGATTCTTTAATCTAGGTCTTAAAGCATTATTTTAAATTTTAAAAAATACCTAATTTAATTATTATGAAAGTAAAATTATTAATTTTTATATCAGTGATGTTTGTTTTTTGTAGCTGCGATGATTTGATTGAGCCTGCAATAGAAAATAACAGAGGATTGGAAGATATGTATGCTGAGGCTGAGTATGCACAAGGAATTCTTCTAAATGCCTATACTAGACTTCCTGGAAACTCTTGGTCTTTTAATGATGTCGCGACAGATGATGCGGTAACGAATGATATCAATAGTAGTTATCTTAAAATAGCTACAGGGCAGTGGACGGCCAATTTTAACCCACTAAATCAATGGACAAATTCAAAAAGTGCGATACAATATTTGAATATATTTCTTGCTGAAGTAGATAAAGTTACATGGGCAAAAGACGAGAATGTAAGTCTTTTATTTAGAAACCGTCTGAAAGGTGAGGCTTATGGCTTACGTGCTCTTTATATGTATTATCTGTTGCAAGCACATGCGGGAGTTGCTTCAAATGGGGAGGTTTTAGGGGTTCCGATTTTATTAGAACCGGAGACTTCAAACTCAAATTTTAATATTGCCCGTAGTTCATTTGAGGATTGTATGAAGCAATTGTATTCAGATGTGGCAAAGGCCGTAGAATTACTTCCGTTAGATTTTGAAGATGCGGCCACTTTACCAGTAGGGTACACTAATTTAGCCGATTATAATCGTGTTTTTGGCCAATATGCAAGACAGAGAATGTCCTCTAGGATCGCACAAGTAGTAAGAGCTCAAGCGGCTTTGCTAGCTGCAAGCCCTGCCTTTAGTACAGCAAGTACCACTAGTTGGGAAAGTGCAGCAAAATACGCTGGAGAATTACTAAATCTTAACCATGGGATAGCTGGTATTGACCCCAACGGATTGAGTTGGTATAATAATGCTGCTGAAATAAGTAGTTTAGGTGCAGGAGTAAATCCTAAAGAAGTAATTTGGAGAGGAGATATTGCAGAAAGTAATAGTTTAGAAAGTGATAATTTTCCTCCAACCCTTTTTGGAAATGGACGTATTAACCCAACGCAAAATTTAGTGGATGCATTTCCTGCAGCAAACGGATATCCTATTACCAATACAAGTAGTAATTACAATGCCGCAAACCCATACGCAAATCGCGACCCTCGTTTGAAAAAATTTATATTGGTAAATCAAGCTACAGCTGGAGTAACTAATACTGTTATAACAACTGCAAGTGATGGGACTACAAATGATGCATTGAATAAAGTTGGAACCTCCACCAGAACTGGGTATTATATGAATAAATTATTAAGACATGATGTCAATTTAAATCCTAATGCAGTAAACAATCAAAGACATTATAAGCCTCGTATGCGATATACGGAGTTATATCTAATTTATGCCGAAGCTGCCAATGAAGCTTGGGGCCCAATAGCGGTTGGTTCTGCCGGATTCTCGGCCTATGATGTCATACAGGCTTTAAGAAAACGAGCTGGAATAGGGCAGCCTGATTTATACTTGGAATCAATTAAATCTGATCAGGCAGCGATGCGTAATTTGATTAGAAATGAGCGTCGATTAGAATTGTGTTTTGAAGGTTATCGATTTTGGGATCTGCGAAGATGGAATTTGAATTTAAACGTTGCTGCTGAAGGCGTAAAGATTCAGGCGGGTACTTATCAAAAAATCACGGTAGAAGAGCGACTTTTCCAAGAGTATATGAAATATGGACCTATTCCATATTCTGAAGTCCTAAAGTTTAACGCCCTGTTTCAAAATAAAGGTTGGTAGGATTGGAGAATCTTTACAAGATATTTATTGTATTAAATTAATTAAAGAAAAATGAAAAACAAGATATTTTTAATGTTTACGGTCCTTTTTGTCTTATTGACATCTTGTACTAACGAAGATCAGAATTTTAAAGATTATGAGCATACTGCTGTTTATTTTGCCTATCAGTTCCCAGTTAGAACCATAACCTTGGGGGAGGATATATTTGATACCACATTAGATAATCAGTATAAATGTAAGATAATGGGGACTTTAGGTGGTGTCTATGATAATGATAAAGAGGTCATAATTGATGTTTCAGTTGTAGATTCTTTTACATCAAATCTGTTATTTACTAATGGGGGGGATAAAATTACGGCAATGCCTAGCAATTACTATACTCTTTTAAGTGATAAAATTGTTATTCCAAAAGGTGAGATAATTGGAGGGATCGAAGTGCAATTGACAGCTGCCTTTTTTGCAGACCCGCTTGCAGTAAAAAAGAATTATGTTATTCCGCTACAAATGACAAAAGTTGTAAATGCCGATTCTATTTTGTCAGGAAAAGCACTTGTTGTAAATCCTTTAAAAGCATTAGTTTCCGATTGGAGTGTTGCTCCTAAAGATTTTGTCTTTTATGCTATTAAATATGTAAACCCTTGGGACGGATTTTATTTGCGAAGAGGTAAAGACATTTTTGTTGGAAATAATGGAAATACGAGCCTTAACAGAGTACTAAGTCGACACAATCAGTATGTAGAGTATGATCAGGTTTCTAGAATAAATACCCTCTCAATGAGTAGTATTGATTTTCCTGTAACAGTAAAAGATAATAACGGAGTAAATATTAATTTTAATCTGGTACTTACGTTTGATGATAAAAATAACTGTACAGTATCTGGAAATAATGCACTGTTTACCGCTGTGGGTACGGGGAAGTTTGTAAAAAAAGGAGAAAAAAACAGTTGGGGAAGTAAAGACCGCGATGCGCTGTATCTTGATTATAAAGTTAATTTTCAGGATTTTAGTCTGACAACAAAAGATACATTGGTATTACGTGACAGAGGTGTAACTTCTGAATTGTTTACTCCTGTTGCCAAATAACTAAAGATTAATTAAAAGTATAACTTTAAATGATATGAATAAATTATATAAACTAGTACTGGTTTCTTGCGTTGCTGCGGTGGTCTTTTCTTGTGCAAATGATGGAGTTTTAGATTTTAACTATGATAAACCAATTACGGTTGCTAATCAGGAGAAAATAAATGCTTATGCAGATTTAAAAACATATATAGATAGATCAAATAACCCTGATTTTAAATTAGGCGCTGGGATTTCACTCTCAGAATATGTGTCGGATGGGTTAGTTAAAAGGCTTGTTGACCGAAATTTTAACGAGATTACTGTAGGGTATGAAATGAAACATGGAGCAATTGTTCAGAAGGATGGTACATTAGATTTAACTGAAGTTACCAAATTGCTCTCAGCCACTCAACAATCAGGTATTACTGTATTTGGACACACTTTATGTTGGCATGCAAATCAAAACGCTGCCTTTTTAAATGGTCTGATTGCGCCGGTAGTAATTCCATCAACAGGAGGTCCTAGTTGGGATCTTGTAATAGGAAATGACTTTGAAACAGAGAACAATTCAAACTATGAGATAAATTCAAAGTTAACAGCTGCTTTTACTGCTGCAGGTCAGGGGGCAAATGGCTCTGGTAAAGCGCTTAAATTAACCAATGCTGTTGTTCGTGCCAGCGACTGGGAGGCGCAGCTCTTTCTGAAGTTTTCTCCTTCGGTTAAAGTAGGTGAAAAATATCAGCTTAAAATGGATGTGCGTTCAGATGTTAACGCATCTTATTCTACTCAGGCACATGTGACCGCCGGAGCTTATAAACATTGGGATTTTTTTGGTACCATTCCCTCTACGACCAGCTGGACAACTTATACCAAGGAGATTACCGTTTCTGCTGAACAAGCAACCTGTGGAGCAATTGCTCTGAATTTGGGAAGTACTGCCACAACGTACTATTTTGACAACATCACTCTAAAGAAGTATAACCCAACAGGTGGAAGTACAATAATTGTGAAAACAACTCAGGAGAAGAAACATATTATTAGTGAAAGCCTGGAAAATTGGATTGCAGGGATGGTTAAAAAGGGCGCTCCTTTTGTAAAGGCTTGGGATGTAGTTAATGAACCAATGGATGATGGAAAACCATATGAACTAAAAACAGGAATTGGCAAAACGCTAGCTTCGGATGAGTTTTATTGGCAGGACTATTTAGGAAAAGAGTATGCCGTTGAGGCTTTTAGACTCGCAAGAAAGTATGGAAATGCAACAGATAAATTGTTTATAAATGATTATAATCTGGAATACAATTTAGACAAATGCAAAGGTCTTATAAAATATGTTGAATATATTGAAAGTAAAGGTCAAAAAGTGGATGGTATAGCGACCCAAATGCACATTAGTATTCATTCAGATAAAAAAAATATAGTTGCAATGTTTGAATTACTTGCTGCAACAGGAAAGCTTATAAAAGTATCCGAACTTGATGTAAAAGTAGAAACGACCAATGTAACGGAGGATGTTCTTCAAAGGCAAGCAGAAATGTATCAATATGTAACGGATATGTATACAAAGTATGTACCTGTCCAACAAAGGTACGGTATCACCATTTGGGGCATTACAGATAGTAGAAAAGAGGCTTCTTGGCTTCCTGGAGAGAAACAAGCTTTATGGAATTTAGAGTTTATCCGCAAACCCGCATATGCAGGTTTTGCAGAAGGACTTAAAATGATGAAATAGTATAATTTTAAAATAGATTAACTGGCCGATGTAATTATTTTTTGATTGCATCGGCCAGTCTGCATTTATTCTTTGGCGGATGGGCAGGAGTGATTTATAGTCAGGGAATTATGGATTAAATAGCGCTGTTCTATTGAAAAGGAAGACTTATTACTTATCAAATAATAAAGTGTTCTCACTAACTAAAATCAATATTTTTGATTAAACAACCGTTTGTTTTAATTGATGATTAAGCATTTTTGAATTGTTTTTAAGTTGAGTGCTATACTGATAGTGATAAATTAAGTTTTTAATTACTGGTTTAAGAGTTTTTTTGTTACTTATGTTCCTTTTTTTTTAATTTTTATTGAATATGTGTTGTTTTGTGTTTTTTTTATAAAATGACTTCCTATGCTATCAAATTAGTATAATTTATTGGAAGGGTTATTCGTATTTTGGTATATTGTTATTTTTTTAATTTAAATTTTACTGTTTATGTATTTTAAATGTGTTTTTTTTATAAATATCTTATAATAATATTAAAACAACCGATTGTTTTTACATTTGTTTTTTTATATTTGTTTTAAATATTCTCAAATAGTAATTTAAAATAAATTTTTAGATGAGTCAACGGCTTTATTGTCTAAAAAATAGGAATATATATCATAATAGCTTTAAATCAAGACGAACTATTGTCTAGAAAAGAATATAAGGATTAAACGATTTTTTACTACTGAATAACTATTTAAAACCAAAAAAAACTACAATGATTTTAAAACTCAAAATTGCAATAATTGCATTGCTGATCATTAGCAGTCAGAATCTGATTGCACAATCAAAGACTATACAGGGGATAATTACAGATCCTTCAGGATTTCCCCTGCCTGGAGCTAGTGTTAATGTAGAGGGGTCGAAAAATAATGCATCGACAGATTTTGATGGTAAATACTCTTTAAAAGAGGTAAGTCCTACAGACAAAATAACGTATTCTTTTGTAGGATTGATTTCGCAAACCATTACCGTAGGCAACAGAGCGACAATTGATGTTGTATTGGCTCAGTCGACACAAAACTTAAACGAAGTAGTAATTGCTTATGGAACCCAAAAGAGAGCTAAGATAACGGGAGCTATTTCAACGGTAAGTGCAAAAGATATTGCCGCCGTACCTATTACTAATGCGGAGTCTGCATTGCAAGGTAGAGCTGCAGGTGTTACGGTTGTAAATGGCGCTCCAGGCTCGAGTCCTACCGTTAATATCCGTGGTTTAGCAACAATGGGAAACAGTGCTCCATTGTATGTAATTGATGGCGTTTTAACGGGGAATCTTTCGGGCTTAAGTCCTAATGATATTGAGAGTATATCTGTATTAAAAGACGCTTCAACAACAGCTTTATATGGTTCGAAAGCCTTTAATGGGGTCATTATGGTTACTACAAAAAAAGGAAAAAAAGGTCCGGGTCAGCTGAATTTCAGTACTTATATTGGTTCTCAGACTATTACCAAAAGATATGATGTATTGAACACACAACAATATTTAAAGTATGCTAAAGATTTGGGTAGTGACTTAACGGCAAGGGCTGCTGAATTTGGAAATAGAAATACCAACTGGCAGGATCAAATTTTTCAAACTGGTTTGATGCAAGATTATAATTTGAGTTTCTCAAATGGTACAGAGACTTCGACAAGTCGTTATTCTGCTGAATATTTAAAGCAAGAAGGAGCCGTTATAAATACTGGTTTTGAGCGTTATTCCTTTAGAGCTAATAACACACAGAATATTGGTAAACTTAAAGTAGGAAGTAATGTTGGCGTCTCTTTTAGTACGATCAATCCAGAGCGCAGCGGATCAGGAAGAACATTGTTAGAACATGCTATTAAAATGGCGCCTTATTTACCGATATACAATGACACTAATTTAGGTGGATATCAGGGGCCTAGTGCTGTTGATGGTAATGACGCCGAAAACCCTTTACGTGTAGCAAATCTAGGATATCAAAAAATTAATAATTTATCTATAATTGGAAATATCTACGCTGAATTAGAGCTCTATAAAGGTTTGAAATTTAGATCACAAGTATCATTAGATTACTACACAGGTAAAGACCACACATTTGTACCTAGTTTTAATGATGGTTCCTATCATAAACAAGCCTTCTCAACAACTAATGAAACAAATACCCAAGGTCAAAACATTGTTTTTGATAATAGTTTAACGTATAAAACTACCCTTGCTGGCAAGCATAATATTGAAGTATTAGGAGTTATAACCAAAATTGATGGAAAAGGACAAAGTTTAGCTGCTGGAAGTCGCTACAGTATTTCTGATGAAATTGATCAGCTACGTTATAATGAGGGAAGTTTGAGTTCTTCGAATTTTGTAGAAAAAAATATTGGATATATCGCTCGTATCAACTACGATTATGATGATAAATATATATTTGCTGTTTCTGGACGCAGGGATGCTTCCTCTCGCTTTGGAGCAAATAATCGTTGGGGTAATTTCTACTCCTTTGCGGTGGGCTGGAATATAGCCAAAGAACAATTTATGACAAATTCTGTTTTCAGTACATTAAAACTTAGAGCAAGTACAGGAACAACAGGAAATGATCGAATAGACAATTATCAATATAGTGCTACATTATTGGCTGATTATAATTATCCAATTAATGGAGGAAATGTACCGGGTGTTTCTTTGGGAGTTGCTTCTAATCCTGATTTGAAATGGGAATCTAAAAAAGACAGAAATATAGGTTTGGATTTTGGTTTGTTTGATGAAAAATTCACGGGATCTTTTGAATATTTCAACAATAAAAGCAGCGATATTCTCTTTGCTGTACCATTAGCGGCTTCTGTAGGCTCTGCTGGTGGAGGAACTCAAATTCAAAATGTTGCCGATGTAAAAGTAGCTGGATATGAAATATCCTTAGGATACAATGATAGAAAAGGAGATTTTACATGGTCTGCCATAGCGAATTTGGGAACAAGTAAAAACGAAGTGACTGGTTTAGCTCCAGGACTAACCAGTGTAGTAGGAGGTCCGACAGGAAGAGCAGGTTTAGAGAGCTTCTCAAGACTTGAAGTAGGGCAACCAATGTTCTATTTTTATGGGTACCAAACCAACGGAATCTATCAAAATCAAGCTGAAGTAGACGCTGTTTTAGGATCTGGTCAGACTATTATTAAACCAGGTGATATTAAAATTGTTGACCGTGATGGTAATAAAATAATTAATTCAGATGACAAAACAAATATTGGAAATCCATATCCGGATTTTACATACGGTTTAAATCTTACGGCAGCTTATAAAAAATTCGATTTTAATTGTTTCATAACAGGAGTTGAGGGAAATGATATTTATAATGCGAATACTTTTGATTTAACAGGAATGAATCGTTTGTTTAATGCGGGTACAGAAGTTTTAGACCGAGCAATTGTAATAAACGGAGTTGTTACCAATCCATCTGCTACTTTACCAAGAGCACAAGGTGCTGATATAAACTGGTCTTCAGCTAATCAGCGTTATATTGAAGATGGTTCTTATACCAGATTGAAAAATGTTACTTTAGGGTATACATTATCAGGAGATACATTCAATAGCTATTTTTCAAATATAAGATTCTATATAAGCGGGCAAAACCTATTAACCGTAACCAAATATTCTGGTTTAGATCCTGAAATTGCACGTGCAGATGCCAATGCAAATTCAGCGGGTATCGACCTGGGAAGATACCCACAACCAAAATCAGTAATTTTTGGACTTGATGTTAAATTTTAATATATAAAATAATGAGAAAAACAAACTATATAGTTGCAGCATTGTTCGGAATTTATACATTAAATTCATGTGACATTCAAGAATTAGAATTAACTAATCCAAACACATTATCGTCCGAGACCTTCTTTAAAACTCAAGCGCAGGTGGAGTCTTCTGTAAATGCAGCTTATGCCAATTTACAGACTCGAGGACTTTATGCACGAAATCTTTCCTTCGCCATGGACCTTATGGCACAAGATGCTTCTGGAAATCCTCAATTAGAAGGGAATAAAAAACCTTTCCAGGATTTTTCTTTTAATGCGGGTAATGATATTATTCAATACTATTGGGAATCCTGTTTTTTGGGAATATCTAGAGCTAATTTTGTGTTAGATAATGCTGAAAAAATTAATGCTTTACCAAATTCAGTTTTACCACAAGAGACAAAGAATAAATTTTTAGGAGAAGCACATTTTTTAAGGGCCTATTACTATTTTCTATTAGTGAATCGCTTTGGTGATTTGCCAATTTATAAAACCGGTACTATTGTAGGTAAATCAAGAAGTCCTAAAGCAGATGTTTATAATTTGATCAGGGAGGATTTTCAATTTGCTTCTCAAAACCTGTTGTCAAAGAATACAGAAGTAAAAGGAAGAGCAACCAAAGAAGCTGCGTATGCTTATTTAGGCAAAGTGTTTCTTTACGAAAAAAAATATGATGAAGCCTTAACTGCATTTAGTAATGTTACCGGATTTAGTCTTGAAGATAAAGGGAGTTTTTACAACAATTTCATGGAAGAAACCGAGCATGGGAAAGAATCCATTTTTGAAATTGAATTTAATGAAAATAACGGAGTTGGCAATAAATGGGATGATGCAGGTAATAGTGGCGGAACTGGTTTTGCTGAGTCTACTCTTAGAGGCCAGGAATATGGTAATTTAAACTGGTTCAATGTATATCCGTCAGACAATCTTTTAAATTCTTATGAAGCTGGTGATTTACGTTTTGGAGATACTTTTTATCTGCCGGGATCTAAATATTTAAATGGAGCTCGTACTATGACAGCCAATAATTTTAATACAGCTGCAGGTCTTAGAAGAGCAGGTTGGAAAAAGTATCAAAACTATTACAAAAAAGAGGATGAAGCTACTCAATCTAGTATCAACTTCAAAGTTATGCGCTATTCAGATGTTTTGCTTATGAAAGCAGAATGTGAAAGCCAAAGAGCAGGAGGTTCTCAATTGGCTGCCATCGCTTATATTAAGGAAGTTAGAGATCGTGCGGGTTTATTAACCGTGATTACGCCGACCAAGGAAGCTGTTTTTACAGCAATTGTTCAGGAGCGTAAGGTTGAATTAGCAGGTGAACAAAGCCGTTTTGATGATTTGATCAGATGGGGAATTGCTGCTACCGAACTTCAAGGAACTGGTTTTGCCGCTGGTAAAAATGAGTTATGGCCTATACCAAATAGAGAAACATCTTCAAATCCTAATATAAAACCAAGTGATAATAATCCTGGTTACTAAATAATTAATTTTTGGTGGTTTTAGTTCAGTTAGTTTTTGGTAAACAGCGCATTAAACAGCGCTGTTTATTATTTAGTAAGTACAGATGCTTTCTGTTTTTCTAATCATTTAACAAACTCAAAATGCGCCTTTGATATCCAGTAGGGCTTTAAAATAATATAATAAGTAAAGTAAATTCTAAAACAATTGTTGTGATGGACTATACGACCAACTCCTTGTTCTATTTTGAGGTTAAAAAAAAATTAAAAGGATTTGAGAGAATATTACCGATACAGGAAAATATAAAACGGCTGATGTAGACACGAAAGCTAATTCATCCGAAGATAACCGTAATATGATATGTATTGGGTGAAATATAGTGCGTCAAACTTAAACTACTGTTAGATGCAACTAAAAACTATTTTGAAATTAAAGAAAACTTCTTTCAAATTTGAAAGACTTTAATTGCTCCAAAAAAGGATGTTTACTCTTTGAGTTGTGCATAACAAAACCATCTCTGATTGTAAATAGCCTATTCAATAAAACTGATAAAACAATTAATAACGATGAAAAAAAAAACTTTTTTACTATTTATTTTATTATCACAAGCTTTCTTGAACCGGGCCGCTGCTCAAGGGGCTCTCTTAAATGATCTAACCCCATCTGAAATCCAAAACCCCGAATTACTCGGCATTAACAAAGAACCTTATCACGCCACATTAATGCCATATGGCAACCTGCAGGAAGCTTTGACAGCCAAACGCCATGCTTCATCATTTTGTCAATCGCTCAATGGACTCTGGAAATTTAACTGGGTCCCAACCCCAGAAAAACGCCCTATCGATTTTTACAGGTCTGATTATGATGTATCTGACTGGAAAGGAATTACAGTTCCTTCTAACTGGGAAGTACAAGGCTACGGAACACCTTTTTACAGAAATTTGGGTTATACCATCAAAAAAGACTTTCCAAATGTAATGAGTGAGCCTGATAAATCGTATACATCATTTAAAGAACGAAATCCTGTGGGAAGTTACCGTAGGGAATTTTCTATTCCTAAAGAATGGATAGGTCGTCGTAATTTCATTACGTTTGATGGTGTTGACAGTGCGTTTTTTTTGTGGGTTAATGGTGTAAAAGTAGGTTTTAGCGTAAATAGTCGAAATGCTGCAGAATTTGATCTCACAAAATACCTGCAGCCTGGTAAAAATATGATTGCTGTAGAGGTGTATCAATACAGTTCAGGCACATGGTTGGAAGATCAGGATATGTGGCGTCTACACGGTATTTTTAGGAATGTAACGCTTTGGAGCGCTCCACAAGTCCATATTCGCGATTTTTTTGTAAAAACAGATTTAGATAAAGAATATAAGGATGCAACATTGAATGTGTCAGCCAAAATTAAGAATTATAGCGATAAAACTACAAGAGCACAAACATTCACCGTTACACTCTACGATAAAGAAAACAAAGAAATAGCAAAAGGCAGTACAATTGGCAATACGCTTAAAGCGAATAAGGAAGAAGTATTGAATGTAAAAATTAAAGTAGATAATCCGTTGAAATGGACTGCTGAAACGCCTAATTTATACACCGTGGTATTGACCAATTCAGAAGGAGAAATAATATCCTCAAAAATAGGTTTCCGGAAAGTAGAAATCAACGGACGAATTTTTATGGTAAATGGGGAGCCAATCAAATTGAAAGGTGTAAACCGTCATGAACATTGGTCTGATGTAGGTCATGCTGTGACTGAAGAACAGATGGTTCGTGATTTGGAAGTAATTAAACAAGGAAACTGTAATCATATTCGCACTAGCCATTATTCAAATGATCCACGCTGGTATGAGCTTTGTGACCAATGGGGAATTTGGTTAGTTGCCGAAGCCAATATGGAATACCATGGTTATGATACCCGATTTGATGAAGAACCAACAATAAAAGCTGCTATTATTGATCGCAATGTTGCGAATGTTGAAAATTTCAAAAACCATCCTTCGGTAATTATATGGTCTCTTGGAAATGAAGGTGGTGGCGTTAGTACAAATTTGAAGGCTGCAATGTCTACTATTAAAGCTATAGACTCCACCCGCTTTGTTCACTATGAACGATTTGGTAGCGGTAAAAAAAATCCTGCTGACTTGGATGGCCGCATGTATGGGAGTGCAGACGATTATGTTGATATGGCCAAGAATTGGGGGTTGACTAAACCACTTTATATCTGTGAGTTTATTCATGCTATGTTTAATTCTATGGGATCCCTGGACCAATACTCTAGAGCTTTTGATCAAAATCCTGGAATTTTGGGAGGTGCGATCTGGGAGTTTCAAGATCAGGCATTGTGGAACAAGCGCGATCCAAATCACCCAATCTTAGCTTATGGAGGTGGTTTTGGAGAATATCCAAATGATCATTATTTCATTCATAAAGGAGTGGTTTCTTATGATCGTGCAACAGAAGGAAACAATGTGAAACCACATTTTCCTGAAATGAAAAAAGCTTTTCAATGGATTGATAGTGAATTGACGGATCCTGTTAATGGGGGTATTCAAATTAAAAACAAGTACCAGTTTATTTCTCTTGATGGTTTTGATCTATTTTGGAGTCTAAGTGAAGACGGACAGGAAATTGATAGTGGTAAAATTGGGATACGTCCCACATGGGGAGGGAAACGGATTTTTGCGGCAAATATTCCTTATAAAATAGAGCATCCAAAAGCAGGTGCAAAATACTATTTACGTGTTTCGTACAAGTTAAAAGAAAAAACGCTTTGGGCTGATAAAGGTTTCGAAGTCGCTTCCGAGCAATTTTTACTACCTATTTATACACCTTGCATTGAAGAGCTAAAAGTCACTCAAGCTGTAAAAATAGATCAAGACCAGCAGTCAGCTGTGATTTCAGGAAAAGGCTTTTCTGTAAGTTTTGATAAGAAAACAGGTTTTATGAGTCAACTGACAAAGAATGGAACTAATCTTTTAACCGCGGATGGTTCGCCAAAACTCCATTTGTGGCGCGCCTCTCACCGTAACGACGATGACTGGGCTTATCAACAGTGGCAAAAGTACGGCGTAACTGCACTTGAGTATGCAGTAATAGATTTTAAATTGGAAGTTATTGATAAAGCAACTGTTAGGGTAACTTCTGTAACAAAAGCAGATGGTAAAGAAGGTTTTGGGGTTTATCATACAGCAGTGTATCTCATTAAGGGAGATGGTTCTGTAAAGGTTGATAATCAGGTTCGATTCGTTGGTTTCCGTATCAACTTAGCACGAATTGGTGTTAGGATATTATTCGATAAAAAAATGGATCACATGAAGTTTTTAGGACGCGGGCCATTCGAGAATTATTCCGATCGCAAGAGCTCGGCCGATATTGGTGTGTACGAATTGGATGTAAATAAACAATACGAATATGAAAAGCCAATGGAACGTGGTAACCATGAAGAAGTCAGTTGGGCAGAAGTCAGTGGTAAGGATATGCCGTCACTGATGGTGAAATCAGATGAAAAATTGATGCAGGTGGCTATTCTTCCTCATACCGATGAGCAAATGCATTCGGTAGAATATAAAATTGACTTACCTGCCAGTACTTCAACTGTGTTTTGTCTTTCAACCAAAACGCTAGGTGTCGGATCGGCCAGCTGCGGACCCCGACCGCTTGAGGAGTATCAGGTTTTTGCTGCGCCTACTTCTTTTACATACACGCTTAACTTATTTTGATTTGTATGTAAGAAAGAGTACTATTTTCAAAAGGTAGGATTTTCCATTATTTGGAAAAACAAACAAACTCTCCCTATAGAGAACAAATAGGGAGCTACAAAGATCAAACAACAGCATATACCCTAAAATCGTATATGAATCTCTGGAAACCAAAATGAAAACAATTCTAAAAAATAAAAGATACCCGTTAAAAAAATAATAGAAAAAGACGAATTGAAAAAAAATGGATTAAAAGGAAATAAAGTCAAATCCCTATTGCTTTAAGAACGATAATAAACTAAAAGATAAAATGGAAAATAAAACTAAAATGTTATTTATGCTGATGTGCTGTTGTGTATTCCTTAAAATGGAAGCTCAGAATCCTATTGTCAAAAATATATTTACTGCAGATCCCGCTCCACTGGTACATAACGGTACATTGTATTTGTATACAGGACATGATGTAGCAATTCAAGCAGATACTAATTACAAAATGGCTGACTGGCATGTGTTTTCGACAACAGATATGGCTACATGGAAAGATCATGGAGCAGCACTTTCTCCCGGTACATTTTCATGGGCTACTGGTGATGCCTATGCTGCTCAATGTATCGAGCGAAATGGAAAGTTTTATTGGTTTGTTTCGACGTTTCACAAAAAAGATGATGTAAGCGGAGGTGGGGCTGCAATTGGTGTAGCTGTTTCGGATAGCCCTATTGGACCTTTTAAAGATGCCATTGGAAAAGCGCTTATTATTAATGAAATGACAACAGATATGAAATTTGCCTGGGATGATATTGATCCGACGGTATTTGTTGATGATGATGGACAAGCTTATATGTTTTGGGGTAATGGAAGTTGTAAATGGGTAAAGCTTAAAGATAATATGATAGAAGTAGATGGACCGATTAACATTTTTAAACCTAAAAATTATATCGAAGGACCTTGGGTGTATAAAAGGAAAGGACTTTATTATTTAGTATATGCCAGTGCCGGGACTAAACCCGAAATGATAGAATACTGCACCTCTAAAAATATAACTGGGCCATGGACCTATCAGGGGATTATCCAAGAAAATGTAGTAAATAGTTTTACCACTCATCCGGGGATTATTGATTATAAAGGAAAATCATATTTTTTTTATCACAATGGAAGTTTACCAACAGGCGGCAGTTATAGACGTTCAATTTGTGTAGATTATATGTATTACAACAAGGATGGTACTATTCAAAAAATAATCCAAACTACTGAAGGTGTAAGTAAAATTAAATAAAAAAAATATAACTAAAAACATGGATTTATCTAATAATATTGCAAATAAATACTTGGTTAGAATCCGTATTTTGATAATGGTTTTTGTTGTGGTTTTCCCAGGTTTTCTCATTAGTCAAAATAAAAGTAAGATAGACAAAGCGGAACTCAAAAGACCTCAATACCGAAATCTTTTTAAAGAAGCGGGTTATAGTCAAATTGAAATAGATAATAAATTAACCAAAGCATATTATGATGTTTTTGTGGGGCCAAATCGAGTATATTTTGAAGAGGGTGACTCTTTAGGATACGTTTCTGATGTTAAAAATAAAGATGCACGCACGGAAGGAATGTCATATGGAATGATGATTGCCGTTCAGCTCAATAAAAAAGAGGTTTTCGATCGCCTTTGGAAATGGTCTGTAAAATATATGCAACATCAAAACGGATCTAGAGAGGGATATTTCGCATGGAGTGTAAATCCGCTAACAAAAAAACAAAACTCTCTCGGTTCGGCTTCAGACGGGGAATTGTATTATATAACCAGTCTGCTTTTTGCTTCTAATAAATGGGGTAATGATACAGGAATAAACTATTACAAAGAGGCCAGGAGGATATTGGATGCCATGTGGAAAAAAGAAGGTACTGATAATGTCCATAATATTATAAATATCGAACATAAGCAAATATCTTTTGTGCCCGAAGGAGATGGCTATCACTGGACAGATCCTTCTTATCATGTTCCTGCATTCTACGAAATATGGGCCTTGTATGCCAAAGATGGGCACGAGCAGTTTTATAAAGAATGTGCTGCTGTTTCTCGTGATTTTTTACACAAAGCATGCCATTCTGTAACGGGTTTAAATGCAGATTATACAGAGTTTAACGGAGATCCCCATCCAACGCCTTGGATGCCTGCTGCTTTTCGTTTTGATTCTTGGCGCGTTCCTATGAATATAGCTATGGATTATACTTGGTACGGAAAAGATAAAAAATGGCAGGAAGATTATGCTAAAAGATTTCAAAAATTTCTTAGATCTAAGGGATTAGATACATATGAAGATCAATTTAATCTGGATGGTTCTACACCTGATTTTATTCTTCAGGCTGGGTCGGTGAAAAAACTAAGACATTCGATCGGCTTAGTATCAACATCTGCTACAGCATCATTAGTTAATCCCGATAAAGAAAGTATCGATTTTGTTCGCGCAATTTGGAATGCTAAGCTCGAACCTTATGAGGACGGTTACTTCGATCCATATTATGACGGCTTAATGTACATTTTCAGTTTAATGCATCTTAGTGGGAAATATCAAATTATAAATCCAGAAGTGAAGTAACTTTTCTACTTTAGAAAATAGTATGCTCTATTACCAATTTTACTCGCAAATTTTACGAAATACTATTAAAATACAACATGTATGCTATTAAGTGCCTCAAATTTACTATTCATTTTGGTAGTGTTTCATATTTAGTGATATGAGATTTTACATTTCTAATATGTTGAAATAGAATAAGTATTAGTAAAAAAACAATTTAAAGATGAGCAGTAATGCTCATCTTTTTTGTTTTAATATTGTCTTAAAAGAACTAAAACGAGTAAAAATGCTGCTTCGTATTCCAGGGTTAGTGATGATATAAATTGTCCAAGATGTAAAGAGAAAAGAGCTATTAAAAACGGAACGACTAAAAATAAAAAACAGCGTGTATAATATATTTCGAACCTAAATCTGGCAGACTTTGGTTTTGCTGAGTTTTTAGTTTTAAAAACATCGTGTGCCACGAATTCACCAAAAAAATCTAAGAGGCAATTTGTTTTTTACACTTTCAGCGATGTAGAAGTCTCTTTTTTCTTGATCATCAATGGTTAAGAGAAATCTGTATTGTGTCCAACTCAATTGCGTCCGCAGTGCGGACGCAATTGGAAAAGTTCGGTAAAATTGACGATACCGTTCTAATTGCCTTACTGAAAAGCTGCTTCCATATTCTGGTTGTAATTGTACTGCAATAAGTTTAATTAGGTAAGTTCCATAATCAGCTCTTTCTTTTCCCTGCTGTTCTTCCTCAAAAATGCGCTTGCCAATCGACCAATACATTATGGTTCTTTCGTTGTCTACTGCTCTAATTGCACTTTCTTTTGAAGTCGCAATTATGGCCTTAATGTCAGGTATTATAGATTGATTTTGAAGCGTTGTTAAAAGTAAATATGTTAGCTGTATGATATACAAACATACAAAAAAGTGCTAAAAAATAGGGTAGAGTAATTTGAGGTGAGATTATAGGGGAATTTTAACCCTCGATTATGAAAATTTTAATGCCCTAGTTATTTCATAACTTTTAATTAATAGTTAATCTAAAGTTGTTTTGAATGTTGAGATGAAAAAAGCTTTTCTGGGATTTTATTTAGGTCCCATAGCATATATAATTCCTCCGAGTAAATGTTGTAAAAAAAGAGGTTCGCTATAGCTTTCAGTAGTATGTCCTAAGGCGGTATAAAAGACCCTGCCGCCCTCATAAGTATGATGCCAAGCAATAGGATGATTATTATTGTTCTTTCCTCCTGTATAAGAATGTTCATCAATTTTTATAAGCACATTTACCTCGGGGTTTATATCTGTGAAATTATACCATTCGTCTTTTCTTTCCCATATTGTAGGGAGATGTTTTGTCGAGAGGTGCTTGTTATTGATGACCTCAAGTTTGGCAGTTTGTGGTGAAGGGTGCGATATAAAACTGGCTCCGACCATTTTGATATACCAAGGCCATTTGTATTCACAGTCTGTAGCGGCATGTACCCCTACAAATCCTCTTCCTTTGTGTATGAAATTTTGCAAAGCTTCTTTTTGCTTTTGACCTAGAAGGTCACCCGTGGTATTTAGAAAAATAATAGCCTGATATTGATTTAAATTTTTAACGTTAATGTCAAGCGAATCTTCGGTGGTAGTTACTGAAAAATGATTTTCCAATCCCATTTTTTTTATAGCATTAATACCTTCTGGAATACTTTCGTGTCTGTAACCATTGGTTTTGGAAAAAATCAGCACTTTTTTTTCTTTTGCAAAAGTTCCTTTGTCATTGTTTTTTTGGAAAGAAACCAAAAGAAATGACAAAACACAGCAACAACTGATTATACCGAGTGTAAGCGATGAAAAAATATTTTTAGTTTTGAGAAATATATTCATGTCGTAAATCTATTTAAGTTTGTTAAAAATAATTAATAACAAACTATTATTGAAATTAATTTTAATAATAGTTTTGATAAAGACCTAACTATTAAGCAAGAGCCGGAGGGATTTTTTTATATTAGATATAGGTGGGGGGAAGTACTTCTCAAATGTGGAACGAGTATGTTACAAAACTTTTGAGTATTTTTTATAAAGATTGAAAACTATCGTAAAATAAAAAAACCTGCGAATCCTAAGATTTGCAGGTTTTACCACTGTTTTTACGGGTTTTTGTAAAGATTGAAAAAGCTGCCTTTTTACTTCTTTTACCCTTTTAGTGGGGAGAGCAGGATTCGAACCTGCGAAGTTCACACAGCAGATTTACAGTCTGCCCTCGTTGGCCGCTTGAGTATCTCCCCGAAGCTTGTATTATTGCGCTTTGTTTTGCTAAGCGGTTGCAAATATAGAAACCTTTTTGATGTTTACAAAGTTATTAGCGCTTTCATTGATAAAAAAAAATAGGGGAGAGCTATAGTACTTTGTAAATGATTGATAATGATAAGGATGTAAGTTGAAAAGTTGCTTTGTTAAATAGGTGAATATGTTTAAAATAGTATACTTTTTAGTAGTGTTGCTTTAGAATGTTACCTCCTTAAGTATGATTTTATAGAAGAGACGGGACAGAAGCAAAGTTTTATTGTCTTTTAAGTGTTTATTTTAAATTTATACAACGGCATTGCAATGCGAATGGTTAAAAGATAATTATCCGATTGTTGCAGATAAACTAGGAGCACAACAATACTATGATTCGTTGTTTGAGCTCTACGCACAATGGGAAGTGGATTTTATTAAAATTGATAATTTGTTGAGACCTTACCACGAAGGAGAAATCAATCTCATTAGAAAGGCTATTGATAAATGTGGGCGTAAGATAGTGTTAAGTACTTCACCTAGTGAAACGCCTATCGGAGATGTATCGCATGTCAGTAGTCATGCTAATATGTGGCACATAGTTGATGATCTAGATAATAGAATTGATCTTTTAGATCATCTTTGGTTTTATAGTTTTTGATCAGTAGCATCATAACTCTATCATATTGAAAGTAATTTCTTAAATGATTTTTTTTTATAAAAAGAAATGTATGAGTAGCAGTGCAATATGATTGCTGGGTTAATCAACTTTAAAAAGGTTTTTATCGGACAATAATGAATTTATATTTATTAAATAATATATTTGACAAAATATTTATACTAAGATACTCTCTAGATACTTACGTTTTTATGAAATTAAACGATACGCAAATTCTTGAAAAACTTAAAGGAGGTGACCCATTGGCATACAGTCAATTGTTTGATAAATATTATATGCCACTATGCGTCTATAGTTTTAAATATTGTGATTCGTTTCAGTTGGCCGAGGACATTGTTCAGGATTTATTTGTGAAACTTTGGAATGAAAAGTTATATGTGAAATTCGATAATCCTATGAGTCCTTATCTTTTTAAGTCTGTAAAAAATAATACCTTACAGGTTGTTAAAAAGGAATCGAAGTATCGATTCGATGATATCGAAAATGTTGTCAATAAGTTAATGGAGGAGGATCAATTAGACTTTGCTGCTTTAGAGGAGGAAAAAAAGAAATTATTCGAACAAGTAGAAGCTTTACCCGAAAAAAGCAAAGAAGTTTTTAAAGCGATTGTGTTAGAAAATATGAAATATAAAGAGGTGGCAGAACACCTCGATATTTCCGTTAACACAGTAAAAACACATTATGCAAGAGCCTTGAAACAACTTCGTTTTAAAGTCGATTTAATTATCATGTTATTATTAATATAAAAAAAAGTTAATTTATTGTCACCCATTTTTGATCTTTGATTATATATATAATATAAGGCATCAATTATGAGTAAAGTAAACATCTATATTTTAAAACTTATTTCGTTCTATACTGCTAAAGAAATAAGTGAAGTGGAATTTAACGAGTTACAGCAATGGTTAAATGAAGCACCTGAAAACAAAGTTCTGTTTACAGATCTCTTGCTGTTTTATAAAAAATCCAGACAAATATCATTTTCGGATCATATTGATAAAGATAAGGCTTGGAATAAAATCGTCTCTAAATTAGATCCTCCTTTAGTACAAATCACTAAGCAAAAGGAATCTAAGGTGTTTTCTATGAGGAATCCTTGGTTCAAATATGCAGCTGCCGCAATAGTAGTTGGGATATTAACTACAACCTATGTCTTGAGGGATAATTTATTTACCAACCCTAGAGAGGTCAGTCCGGTAATAGTAGCTACTAATAATAGTGGTGAAGCTGGAACAGACAAAGCAACTTTAACCCTAGAGGACGGTTCTGTAGTAGTATTAAAAAACGGGAATACTTTACATATTCAAAACGCTACCAGTAACGGTAAGGAGATTGTTTACAAAGCCAGTGAACAAAAACAAACAAAAATAGCTTACAATTACTTAACTATTCCCAGAGGAGGGCAATTCTTTATTAAATTATCGGATGGAACACAAGTATGGCTAAATTCTGAATCCCAATTAAAATATCCTATTGCTTTTGTTGATGGTGAAACTCGTAAAGTGGAGCTAGTATATGGCGAAGCATATTTCGACGTATCTCCAAGTACAGCACATAAAGGTTCTAAGTTCGAAGTTTTTAATAAATCTCAAGAAGTAGAGGTAGTAGGTACGGAGTTTAACATTAAAGCGTATAAAGACGAAACCAATGTATACACAACCTTGGTTGAGGGTAAAGTAAATGTAAGTACTGCAAATAGCAAACAAATATTAGCACCAAATCAACAATCAAATTTAAGCCTCAAAAATAATAGTATAAACATAACTACTGTCGATGTCTACAGTGAAATTGCATGGAAAAAAGGACTATTTGTCTTTAAAGGAATGCCTTTGAAAGACATTATGAAAGTATTATCGCGATGGTACGATGTGGATATTGAGTTTGCTGATGCTGCACTGGGGAATGTAAAATTCAATGGAGTACTAAATAAAGATCAAAATATAGAAGAAATACTAACAACCATTAAAAAGACTAACTTTATTAAAGCCTATGAAATAAAAAACAATAAAATAATATTAAAGTAAAAAAAGAAAAGGGAAGGAAGTTTAGACCTCTCACAGTACCGCACTTCATCCCTTTTTTATGTATCGATCAATTAATTAATTTAAACAACTAACTAACCAATTTACATGCTAATTTATGAAAATTAACTTAACCAGTGTTTTTTTCTTTTCAAGAAAAAAACTAATAATGAACATTATGAGAACTTTTATTTTCTTGTTTTGCACGACATTTTTTGGTTTCACGCCAGGGAATATTTTTTCTCAAAACGCAAAAATTGTTATCAAAGCTGATAAGACAGTAACGGTGGATGAAGTTTTTGATATCATCAAACAACAAACAAATTACACCTTTATTTATCAGGAAGATTTATTTAAAAACACTCCCAAAGTACATTTAAAAAAGGGAGTAATAAGAGCAAACGAATTATTGAAAGAAAGTCTTTCTGTAAAAGACTTTGATTTTGATATTACTAAAAGTAATGCCATTGTTATTAAAGAAGCTTCGGTTGTCTCTAAACTGCAACAATCTATTGAGATAAAGGGAACAGTAACAAACGAGTTGGGTGAAAACATCCCAGGTGCTACTGTAACATTGAAAGGTACAAAAAGATCTGTTTTAACAGATGTGGATGGAAGCTTTTCGATAAAAATTCCTGAAGAAGGAGGCGTATTGGTGATTTCCTTTATGGGGAGCCAAACGCAAGAAGTAAAAGTTTCTAAGGTCCGCAGCAATCTAAAGATTGTGTTGCTTGATGAAACCGCTAAACTGGAAGATGTTGTTGTCGTTGGTTATGGCAAGCAAAAGAAAACACAGATTGTAGGGGCTGTTAGTTCTATAAAGGGGGAACAAATGCGATTTCCTACCAGAAACTTAACCAATAATATGGCAGGTCAGGTTGCAGGTCTTATCGCTATACAAAGATCCGGGGAACCAGGCTATGATAACTCTGAATTCTGGATAAGGGGGATAAGCACTTTTGCAGGGGGATCTAAGCCTTTAGTTTTGGTGGATGGTGTTCCTCGTTCAATCAATGATATTGAACCAGATGAGATAGATACCTTCACGGTGCTTAAAGATGCAGCCTCAACGGCGGTTTATGGTGCGGAAGGAGCTAATGGTGTTATAATCATTACTTCAAAAAGAGGAAAGGCTCAAAAACCGACCATAAGTTTTAGGACAGAACACAGTATATCGCAACCTACCAGGCTTCCTAAATTTGTAGGTTCTGCTGATTATCTTCAATTGTATAATGAAGCCTTAAGAAATGATGGAGAAACACCAATTTATAGTGATGCTCTTATTTCAAAATATAGAAATAATGAAGATCCGGATCTTTATCCCAATACAGACTGGATGGCTACTATGTTAAAAAAACTAACGGATAACCATAGATATACTCTAAATGTGCGTGGTGGGTCTGAGCAGTCACGCTATTTCGTTTCTGGAGCCTATTATGGTGAGAGCGGAATTTTTCAAGAAAATCCTAATCCGCGTTATGAAACTAATATTGGGTTGAAACGTTTCAACCTGAGAAGTAACATTGATATGGATATTTCCAAAACAACGTTATTGAGCGTAGATCTCAGCGGACAATATTTGATAAATCGCTATCCGGGAACAGGTAGTGCAGCTATTTTTCGACAAATGATGGTTACGCCTCCTCATCTTTTTCCTGCAGTTTACAGCGACGGTACGATTTCAACATATGCTTCTGAAGCTGATGCAAACAAGAGAAACCCGTATAATTTGTTGTATAATTCAGGTTATTCAAAAGAATGGCGTTCCAGCATCCAATCGGCAGTGCGTTTAGAACAAAAATTAGATGTTGTTACTCCAGGCTTGTATTATCGCGGTTTGGTGAGTTATGATTATAACGGGAATTTTTCTTCCAACAGAACGGATAACCCAAGTAGGTTTTTTGCTACAGGTAGGGATGCGAGTGGCAAGCTCATTTTTGCACAAACCGTTTCAGGAACACCTGATATGGCTGAACCAACAGAAGCAAGCAATGCAACTAAGAATGTTTATATGGAATCCTCTCTAAACTACAAAAGAGCATTTGGCTCGCATGCTGTGGAAGGGATGGTATTGTATATGCAAAAAGAGAGTCAGCTTAATACAGAAGCACTTGCTTTTAGAAAACAAGGAATAGTGGGTAGGGTAACATATTCGTATGACAAGCGCTATTTTATAGAAGGAAATTTTGGTTATACTGGTAGTGAAAAATTCGCAGATGGGTACCGATATGGTTTTTTCCCGGCTGTAGGGGCAGGCTATCAAATATCGAATGAAAAATTCTATCCGGAAGGCTTAAAGGATTATTTGACCACTTTAAGATTTAGAGCTTCTGTGGGACGCACCGGAAATGACGAGACCGCTTTGAATCAAATCGATCGATTTCTTTATCGTCCTACCTTTGGCATGGCCGCAGGAGGGTTTAATCAGGGAATTACCTCTGGCGGTGGCTCTAATGGTTTAGGCAATGGAATAATAGAAGGTCGCTCTGAAGCTCCATATTTAGGATGGGAAATCGAAGACAAACAAAACTATGGCGTTAATATTGAGTTGTTTCATGGTCGTATTGAAATTATTGCAGATTATTTCAAATCGGAAAGATCATCTATTTTGTTGCAAAGAAAAACGATTCCTGGTGTTGCCGGTTTTAGGAGTGCCCCTTGGGAAAATTTTGGAAAAGTTAAAAATTGGGGGATAGATGGAAGTCTTAATGCCAATCAAACCATAGGTGATTTAAAAATTGGTTTTAGAAGCACTTTTACTTTTGCAAGAAATAAAATCACCGAATATGATGAATTAACGCAACCCTATCCATGGATGGCCACTACAGGGACAAGGATTGGTGAGAATGTGTTGTATATAGCAGAACGTTTGTATACCAATGATGATTTTACTATAACGGCAAACCCAAATGGAACCAATTCGTATGCCTTAAAAAGCGGTATCCCTATTCCTACTTTAGGAGGGAAAATAGGACCAGGAGACATAAAATACCAGGATTTGAATAGTGACGGTAAGATTGATCAATTTGACAGAAAAAGAGGTGTGGGTAATCCCGCAAACCCTGAAATTGTTTATGGAGCTGGGTTAAACCTTGAATACAAAGGGTTTTATGTAAGTGCATTTTTTCAAGGAACAGCCAATACCTCGGTGGTTTTTGGAGGTAGTACTGCTGAAGCATGGCATCCTTTTGCTTTTGGAGTAGATCAATCTAATTACAGGACATTTGCTTTAGACCGTTGGACAGAAGCAAACCCAAGTCAAAGTGTGCTAATGCCACGTTTGCATAAGATTGGTACTAATGGAGCTAATAACTCTGCTGCAAGTACATGGTGGCTTAAAGACGGTAGTTTTCTTCGTTTGAAAAATGTTGAAATTGGGTATAATCTTCCTAAGTTTATTGTACAGCAGGTACATGTAAATACGGCGAGAATATACATGATGGGGTATAACTTAACGGTTTGGGATAAAATAAAACATTGGGATCCTGAGACAGGAAACGCAAATGCAGGTTTGAATTATCCATTGCCTCGTACGTTTACGTTTGGACTTGAATTGACACTTTAAAAATTTAATTATTTCGATATGAAAAATAGTATAAAAATTATTTTATTAACACTTGTATTGGGTTTTTCCTCTTGCAGTAAAGATTATCTCGACGTCTCTGATGAGCTTGCGGGCGGTTTAAACAATGTTGATCAGGTTTTTGATAATGTATCCTATACCAGAAGATGGTATGCCAATGTTTTCACAGGGATACCAGATTATTACGATATGGTTCATGCTGATTGGGATGCTGGAGGACAGACAGGTTTGCACAATCCTTGGACAGGAATGACCGATGAAATAAACACAGGCTATGGTGACAATGCTTATTATCAGATCTCATTCCGCAACTCTTCAAACATGGGGTTTCATAGATGGAACACACTCTATACATTGATAAGACAGGCTAATATTTTTCTGGAAAAAGCTAAAGTTATTCCGGCTTCCGGGGTTAATGCGGACAAGCTTTTAGCAACAGAGCTTGACCCCATGATAGTCAATGTGAAGTTTATGCGTGCGTATTATCATTATCTTTTGCTGGAGCAATATGGTCCGGTGCCTATCATGGATAGGTCTTATGCGCCTGGTGAAGATCTTGATATACCCCGTTCCTCTGTTGATGAGGTAATCGATTTTATTGATGCCGAGTTGGTTAAGGTTATCCCGTTGTTACCGCAAACACCGGCTATCAGTGATGATGTAAAAGCTTTGCCTACTAAAGGCGCAGCCTTGGCAGTGAGAGGAAAATTATGGATTCATGCCGCAAGCCCTTTATTAAACGGAGGATTTACTGAAGCACTTGCATTGGCTAATAAGGATGGTAAAAAATTGTTTCCGGCTGCAAATCCATCAAAATGGAACAAAGCAGTACAGGTACTTAAAGATCTTATTGATTATGCAAATGCTGGAGGAAATCACCAGCTATACAAAGAGTTTACTGCAGGCGTTCTGGATCCGGCTAAATCGGTCTATAATCTGTTTCAATTGTATAATAGTGAAATTATTTGGGCTACATCCGTAAATGGAAGCGGTGGGCTCAATGGAGATCGTTGGGAAAGAAGATCAACGCCTCGTAGCGAAACCAATGGGTTAGGAAGTACAGCTGTATTGCAGGAACTAGTTGATGATTTTTATATGAAAGATGGAAAGCCAATTAAAGCCACTAGTTTTTTACCGGCATCCACAGCGTATTCAGAAACAGGAACTAGTTTATACACTGAGGCAGTAACAGCCATAGCGCCATATGCATCAGCGACACCAACCCTGGTTAATAATATGTATATCAATCGAGAAGCCCGTTTTTATAATACAGTATTCTTTGCGGGAAGAAGATGGCATGTATCCAACAAAGTGACTAATTTTTACATGGGAACACCCAATGATAGAAGTGTTCCACAAGCTCAATATACAGCTAGCGGTTATTTGCTCTATAAAAGATACAATAGAACGGTAAGTTTGCCGAGCCCGGGTATTGCGACTAAGTTCAGACCATCAATCATTTTCAGGCTGGCAGAGTTTTATCTGTTATATGCAGAAGCGCTTAATGAAGTAGATCCGGGCAATTCTGATGTGTTGAAGTATGTTAATCTAGTAAGAGAGCGTGCTGGTTTGCCTAAACTTGAAGTGTTAAATCCAGGCATTATAGGAAATCAAGCCTTACAAAGGGAAGCAATCAGACGTGAAAGCCGTATCGAATTGGCAACAGAGGGGCAGCGTTATTTTGATGTAAGAAGATGGATGATTGTTGAAGCTCCTGAAGGCAGACAAGCGGGTGAATTCTCTGGAATGAATATGGCTGGAGATGCGTCTACATTCTTTCAAAGAACTAAGTTTCAAACACGCATTTTTGAACGCAAACAATATTTATATCCAATACCATTTAGTGAAATGCAGAAGAGTAAAACTTTAATGCAGAATCCTGGTTGGTAGTGATTTAGTTGTCAAAAAAAAGATTTTAGCTGGGTTTTTTTTTGTGAATTCCTTAGGTAAAAGTAGCTTTATAGCTAAAATACGGTAATACAAATGCGCTTTATAAAAGCAGCGAAAAATAATATTGGTTTGGTTTTGGTTAAAAAGGCATCATTGAATTTATTTTTGATGGTGTCTTTTTTTTTAAGCTTACTCTCTTGATTGGACTCAAGACCGTTTGCTCTTTTATTAATGAATAATGAATCGTTTATAACAATGAAATTAAAAAATACATTTTTGACGCAATCGACATGACCACTAGTTACTCTCACTATTCTTTTATAACAAGTGTTCCATTTAAAGAATTACAGTTAAAAATGAGTTGGTTATGGTGTTGCACAATAGTTAATGATGTTCAATGTTTTTGTAATAGAAAATGGAAAGTCAAATGCTAGTGTTTTTGGTATCCGGTTTTTCTGTTTTTGCCTTGTCCTAAAAAACAAAAAACCTGCGAATCCTTAGATTTGCAGGTTTTATCACTGTTTTTTCGGGTTTGTGAAAAGATTTAAAAAGCTGCCTTTCTACTTCTTTTACCCTTTTAGTGGGGAGAGCAGGATTCGAACCTGCGAAGTTCACACAGCAGATTTACAGTCTGCCCTCGTTGGCCGCTTGAGTATCTCCCCTAAGCTTGTATTGATGCGCTTTGTTGTGCTAAGCGGTTGCAAATATAGGAACGTTTTTGGTGTTTGCAAGCAGAAATCGAACTTAATTTTAACTTATTTTCGATTTGTTTTTTAAGTGGTTGGTATTGAATAAAATAAAAAATCAGCTGTTGTGAAGTTTTTTTGTTTTATGTGAATGAATGTGTTTTTTTTGGGATAATTCGAGGTTTTTTGCTCTTAGTTTTTCTCTTTTTAAATGCTGTTCAACTATTTGTAGAGCTATGCTCAGCATTTAAGTTACTCTAATGATTGAACAGTACATGGAGTTGCAATTGAGTCTTCTTAAAACTTTAAGTGCAAACTTGTTTATAAGCTCAAATATCAACAAAAATCAGTTTGTTAAGCTTTCCTTGAGCGAAACTGTTTTTTCTTCTAATTTAGGTGTTTTTTTCATGTATTAAAGAAGAAGATCTGGTAAGTACAAACGCTTGATGATGGGGCTTGGTTATTGTGTCTTTAGTGTTTTGCCAATCTGAACTTGGATCGGTCATAAAACAAAAAAAATCTCCCTAGGGAGATTTTTTGTTTTATGCAATTGAAGACTATTTTTTAGCTAACAACTCTAGAACTTTAGCTCTAAGTTCGTCTCCTCTTAAATCTTGCGCTACTACTTTTCCTGATGCATCAAGAATAAAAGTTGCAGGGATTGATTGAACGCCGTATTGAGCGGCAATTGGTTCATCCCAAAATTTTAAGTGCGAAACCTGTGTCCAAGTTAAACCGTCTTTAGCGATAGCTTCTTTCCACTTTGTAGCATCTTTATCTAAAGAAACTCCAATGATGTTTAATCCTTTTGAATGTAGCTCTTTGTAAATCGCTACAACATGAGGGTTTTCCTGTCTACATGGTCCACACCATGAAGCCCAAAAATCTACAATAGTTACTTTGCCTAAGCTTTCTTTAAGCGAAACTGTTTTTCCTTCTGGATTAGGAGCTGAAAAGTCTGATCTTCAGTTAGGGCTACCTACAGCTGGAGCAGTTGCACCTACTGATGGCATTTTCGCTTGACCAAGTTTTTCTTTGATTTTTTTACCAGGAGATGTAGTTTTTAAAGACTCATCTAAAGAGTTGTATAAAGTTTCTGCTTTTTTCATATCAGCACTTGGATCTTGAACCATACCTTGAATGATCAAAGTAGAGATGAAAGATTTTGGGTGAGATTCAGCGTAAGTAACATATTTCTTTTTAGAATCTTCTTGTACTTCAGTTTGAATAGTCATGTATTCTTTCATCAAACCATTGATAACTGCTGTATCTTTAGTTTGTTGAGCAGTTTGCATTTTCTGAGTGTTGTTTTTCTGAAAGTCAATTAATCTTTTTTGAGTTTTTGTAAGTTCATCATTGAATTTTACAAACTCGTCGTTATTGTAAGTTCCAGCAATTTTAGATTTGTGGATACTGTCTTTATCGATAGCAATAGTAATTTCTCCTGTTTCTAAGATAAAAGGAATTGGAGCATTAGCATCTTGAAGGATTAAGGTATGGAAAGCTGGTTCAGTTACTTTTCCTTTGATTTCAAATTTTCCGTTTTCAACTTTAACAGTATCAAGAGCAACTGTCATCATTGTTGTTGGATCTTGACCTTGAAGAATGATTGTTTTTCCGTTTTCAATTCCTGTTGCAGTACCTGTGATTAGGTATTCTCCGTCTTTAACTTTGCTGCATGAAATTATCGCTACAGAAGCGGTAAGTAAAAAAAATATTTTTTTCATTATAAAAAATTAATTAGTTAATTGATTTGTGCAACAAAAGTATCTAAAAATCTAAAACTTAAAGAATTTTGTAGCCTAAAATTTTGTTATAGTTTTTTTGAGTTTAATATGCAGTTAATCAGCATGTTTGTTGAGTTAGTGCGATTTAATACTGTTAAATAGATTACTATTTAGAATCTATTTAATCAATTTTTTGATTTTTAAGCAAAAAAAAAGCACTCTGTTGTCAGAGTGCTTTTAAGAATATAGTGGTGTAAATCTATTCTTGATTTGTTTTCTTTCTCCAAGTAAAAGAGTTCAAAATGTGTCTTTTTGCAAATCTTGCTGGTGATTCAGCGTTTACCATTTTCACGTAAGTTGCTTTAGGAACACTGATGTATTCGTAAACACTTCCGTTAGAAAAATCGATAATCAAACGACCTTCAACAAATTTATAATCAGTAATTGATGAAGTTGCGATAGTGTCAGTATATTCAGGTAAGTTTGCTTTAATCGTTTCAGGATTAATACTTACCAAAAAGTGATAAGCCTCAATTATAGACTTACTTTTTTCTTCAGCACTTTTCAAACCAGCATCATCACCTTGAAATTTGTCAGGATGAGATTCTTTCATCGCATTACGATAGATGGTTTTTAACTCTTTTAACTCAGCAGTTTTTTCAACGTTTAGTAACTTGCGGTATTCAACTATTTTTTTCATAAATTAAGGTAACTACTTGTCTATTAGTTTGAAATTGAAATTAATGGTTCAAAAAGACAAATTTTTTGCAAAGGTACACTTTTTTTTAACTTTTTAGTTTTGATGTAAAAAATATTCGAAAAATATACCAAAAAATAGAGGTGTTTTAAAAAAGAAGACTGTTTCCAATGGCGTTTTTGTCTTGTTTTCTTTTTTAAAGAAGACTTAAGGTTGAGTGTGATTCTACGGAAAATATGGATATTTGACTAGAGAAGTCCTGGATACTAGTGATCTATAAGCTGAATCCCCTCATAACAAAATACATGTTGGTGTTTTGCCTAGACGGGGATTCGATTTTATAAGGTTGGTGTTTTTAAATTTTTAATTACTAAAAACATCAAGTTGCTCTTGTGATTATTTATCTTCAGGCTTATGGTTGGCCTTATGGAAGTTTTTTGATTTTTTTGGATATTTAGTATAACTGATATCGCTCGGGTTCTCAATTACAGATTTAATGGTAATTAATTCTCCTACAGTGTGATTAGCGTGAGCCATTTTGTAGTCCAAAAGATATTCGCCACAAAAGTAATTGTTGTTTTCATCTTTTTCCATGATGCCAGTA
This sequence comes from Flavobacterium sp. OHVDL-2026-0007, assembly GCF_059882335.1. NCBI lineage: Bacteria > Pseudomonadati > Bacteroidota > Flavobacteriia > Flavobacteriales > Flavobacteriaceae > Flavobacterium > Flavobacterium sp. OHVDL-2026-0007. The sequence goes on along the minus strand of NZ_CM187612.1, from coordinate 1,659,090 downwards.
TATACTCCTTTTTGCATCATTTTTTCCTCTGATCCTTTCGACATGACTTTTTTATTTAAAATTGAAGTGGCAAAGTTAGTCAATATATTGTTTGTTTTATGGAGTTCGGGTCAATCTGATTATATTTGCACATGCAAAAAAACTTTAAGCCACATCCAAATTCGTTTAAAAACACCTTTTGTGTTTTTAAAGAAGTAGTGTCTGATGATATTAATGGCTTGAAAATTCAATTTGAAAGTAAGGCAGGAAGTACCTACTATTATACTGAAGTTGGAATGTATAGAGTTTCCAATCATTGGGGGAGATTAGCCAATAGCAAATGGAGGTTGGTAGCAATGGAACCTGAAAGCGAGTCCAAAACTAAAATAGGTTTTGCGCCTTGGACTTCGTTTTATCCTGACAATGCAGAGGAAAAGCTGTATTATATAGCAGCAGATTTTGACAAAAACACGGTGAATTATGAGCATAAAAAGAATCCGGACTATGATCAAAAAGCGGTTTTAAGGACAAGTTTTGAAACTACTAAACGAATCAAGCAAATTAGGAATTTGCAGCAATTGACTTCTTGGGCTAAATATTTTGATTACAAAGATATAGGGGAATTAAGAAAGCAGATTATTAATGAATTGATCTATACGGAAAAATCCTTAGACGAAATTAAAAGAGAAATATAATGGGACGCAACAACGAAAGAAACATAAAAAAGCACAACGACAAACTGCATAAAGCGCAAGATAAAGCCAAAAAAGCGGAAATGCTGCGTAAAGAAAAGCTAAAAGAGATTGTGAAAAAGTTCAACGAGAATAAAACGCAAGAGGACGACAAATAAGAGCGTTTTACAGTACACTCAGGGATGATGTCATAGGCTTTGAAGAAAAGTAGTTTATCCGTGAGAGATAAAAAAGCGAAGTTAAGAACCGTAATAAAAAAAGAAGATGAATAGTAAGTTCGACGATTTAAAGGTAAGTGTGCAGGAGATCATTGATTTGATTGCAGCAAAAGACAATAGAGAAGCAAATAATAAATTGCTAGACGTAAATGAGACTTTAGATGAAATGCTTGATTTTGCTGAAGAAGATGAAGATTTAAGAGAAATCAGTAAATATCAGGTTTTATTGAATCAATTGCATGTTAAAATTAACGGCGAAGAGCAGGTGGATGGAGAGTAAAAAATGCTTTTGCGATACGGGTCTGTTATTTGAGAATTGCTGTGGATTGTATCTTGAAAAAGAGCATAAGGCACCTTCAGCCTTGGCTTTAATGCGTTCTAGGTATTCGGCTTATGCGACTCATAATGCTTCCTATTTGTTAGCGACGACCCATAGTTCAGAAAGAGACTATTACACTAAAGAAGAGATTTTAAAATGGGCAACAACGAATCAATGGCAAAAACTAGAGATTCTAAATTTTACCGAAAATACCGTTGAGTTCAAAGCGTATTTTTTAGATGCTCAAGGACAAGCTCAAACACATTATGAATTTTCGACTTTTACCTTAGAAGAGGGGCGTTGGTATTATGTGGACGGAAAGTTTGAATAATCGATATAAATTAAGGCTGTTTTAGTGGTTTTTGTTTCAAGACTTTAACTAAAAATTAATAAAGGTTTGTTTTTTCATAATTCTAAAAAACCGTAATTTTAGAATTATGAAAAAGGAATTTAAAAAAGGTTTTTATTTTAAAACATACGAGGCGCCCTTTGAGTCTCCGTTTGAAAAACTTTTTGGCATTTTCAAAGAGTTAATCACCCATACTTCGGGTGATTTTGATGAAGCCATTAGTTGGCTTCGAGAACTAGATAAAGAATACAAGCTTACCGATGAAAAATATACCATCGATGACTTTATCGAAGATCTTAAGAAAAAAGGCTATATAAAAGATCAGGCTAAAGAGGATGGTACCTCAGGCTTTGGAATCACAGCTAAAACAGAACGTGCCATTAGGCAACAAGCCCTAGATCATATTTTTGGAAATTTGAAACGCTCAGGGACAGGTAACCACAAAACCAAACATGTCGGAAATGGAGATGAGCATACAGGAGAATTCCGTGAGTTTAATTTTGGAGATGGTTTAGAGCGGATTGTACTGACAGAGAGTCTTAGAAATGCGCAAATCAATAATGGTATTGACAGTTTTCTGTTAACAGAGAATGATTTGGTTGTGGAAGAAACACAGTACAAAGCCCAAATGAGTACGGTTTTAATGATCGACATTAGTCATAGTATGATTTTGTATGGTGAAGATCGAATTACTCCTGCCAAAAAAGTAGCCATGGCCTTAGCTGAATTAATTACGACTCGCTATCCAAAAGACACTCTCGATATATTGGTTTTCGGAAATGATGCTTGGATCATTCCTATAAAAGATTTACCTTATTTACAGGTAGGTCCTTATCATACCAATACAGTGGCTGGTTTGCAATTAGCTATGGATATTTTGCGCAGAAAGCGAAATACCAACAAACAGATTTTTATGATTACCGATGGAAAACCGAGCTGTGTTCGCGAGCGTGATGGTTCGTATTATATGAACAGTAACGGACTCGACGAATATATAGTCGATAAATGTTATACCCAAGCGCAACAAGCCAGAAAATTGCATATTCCGATTACGACTTTTATGATCGCATCGGATCCGTATTTACAGCGTTTTGTCCACCATTTTACTGAAGCCAATCAAGGAAAGGCCTTTTATACCGGTTTAAAAGGATTGGGTGAAATGATCTTTGAGGATTATGAAACCAATAGGAAGAAACGCATTCGTTAAGTGTTGTATACAGACAATAAGCATACATAAGAATAAAGATAGAAATGTTTTTTCTAAGGAGAAAGGCAACATTAAAATTTAGAGATTCAAAGATTTTACTTCAGAGACACATTTTCATGTGTCTGATTATTAACCAACAGCTATTGCAATAGAAAATGGAAATACACAATATAAAGACACTAGGTCAGTTAAAAGCCTCAGGATATAAAAGTACAAGTATCAAGGATGAATTGCGAAATAATCTTCGTGAAAAAATAAAAACAGGGCAGGCTGTTTTTCAAGGGGTTCATGGTTTTGAAAATACGGTCATTCCCGAGTTAGAACGGGCTATTTTATCGCGTCATAATATCAATTTATTAGGGCTTCGTGGTCAGGCGAAAACCAGATTGGCTCGAAAAATGGTGGAGCTGTTAGATGAGTATATACCCTTTGTAACAGGTTCTGAAATTAATGATGATCCCTTACAGCCCATTTCTCGTTTTGCCAAAGATGTTATTGCGGAAAAAGGCGAGGATACGCCTATTTCATGGTTGCACAGAAACGAACGCTTCTTTGAGAAGTTAGCCACGCCAGATGTGACTGTGGCTGATTTAATAGGTGATGTTGATCCTATAAAAGCATCCAATCTGAAATTGTCCTATTCGGACGATCGTGTGATCCATTTTGGTATGATTCCCAGAGCGAATCGTTCGATATTTGTGATCAATGAATTACCCGATTTACAGGCACGTATTCAGGTAGCTTTGTTTAATATTTTACAAGAAGGTGACATTCAAATTAGAGGCTTTAAAGTGCGGATGCCTTTGGATATGCAGTTTGTTTTTACGGCCAACCCAGAAGATTATACCAATCGTGGAAGTATAGTGACACCATTAAAAGATAGGATTGGTTCTCAAATCTTAACGCATTATCCAGAGAGTGTTGCTGTGGCGAGAACCATTACGGAGCAGGAAGCAAAGTTGGATCAAACCCAAAGCGAGATCGTGTATATTCCAAGTTTGGCTAAAGATATTTTGGAACAAATTAGTTTTGAGGCTCGTGAGAGTGAATATATTGATAATAAAAGTGGAGTGAGTGCTAGAATGAGTATCACCGCTTTTGAGAATTTAGTCAGCACAGCAGAACGTCGTGCGTTAAAAGCAGGAGTAGATAAAACGATTTTGCGTTTGTCTGATTTTATTGGTATTATTCCTTCGATTACTGGAAAAGTAGAATTGGTATATGAAGGTGAGCAGGAGGGAGCTGCTGTTGTAGCTCAGAACCTGATTGGTTCGGCTATTAGGACCTTATTTTCAGAGCATCTGCCTAAAATTGAGAAGTTGGAAAAACCAGGAGAAAGAACACCTTATACGGAGTTGATTGATTGGTTTTTTGCTGAAAGTGGTTTCGAATTATTAGATGAGTGTCCTGACAAGGAGTATCAAGCTATTTTAGATGAAGTCACACCACTGGATATTTTGGTAAAAAAATACCAGCCTCAACTGGCTGAAAAAGAGCAGTATTTTTTCAAGGAATTTATCTTGTGGGGATTGGTCGAATATAAAAAATTAAGCAAAGATCGTTTTGCAAAGGGGCATCAGTTTAAAGATATGTACGGAAGTTATATCAGCAGACTGTAATTAGGTTTAAAATAAGGGCTTTTATTAATCCGATCTTTTTTTGAAAAGGGTCGGATTTTTTATTTGCTTAAAATAAGTCTATTTCCATTTTTAATTAGTCTACCTTGCTCCGTTGGCTGCATTTGCGGTTTTTCCCAAAAGATAAATGGAAGATAGTTTTGAAGATCTGATTGCGAGTTATATCGAAAATAAAGTGGGTATAGCGGAGCATTTTTTAAGTCCCGAGTTGGCCAATCATTTAAAACAGAATTTACTTCAATTAAATGAGCAAAGTTTGTTATTGGCAGCAGGGGTAGGTAATTCAGAGAAGCTAACCTATGATGGCGCTATCCGAAGTGATTCTATTTATTGGTTGGATAAGAAACATAATAATGTTTTTGAAAATGCTTTTTTTGCCCAAATAGATGCTTTTGTACTCTATCTAAATCAAAGTTGTTTTGCTGGAATTACCGGTTATGAATTTCATTATTCTTTATATGAAACAGGTGATTTTTACCTCAAACACTTAGACCAATTCAAAAATAATCCAAGTCGAAAATATTCGATGATTAGTTATCTCAATAGCAATTGGCAAGAAGCTGATGGAGGAGAGTTACTGATTCATCAAGAAAATAACAATCAAAAAATTGCTCCTACCCAAGGGAAAACGGTTTTTTTTAAAAGTAATGAATTAGTTCATGAGGTTTTAGTGACTCAAAATACGCGAATGAGTATTACCGGTTGGTTAAAGAGTGATTAGTTTTGGAATTAAGGCAAATGGCTTTGAAACGGTAGTTTGTAAATATTTAGGGCGGGAATAAAAACAAGAGAGATAAACCTTATTTTTACAGTCAAAATTAGATAATATGTTATTCCTTGTTCTGAGTATTCTTTGTAGTGTAATAGTGGGTGTTGTTTTTAAAGTAACCCGAAAGTACAATGCTAATCCAAGCCAAATTGTAGCCTTTAATTATGTAACTGCACTAACGCTTTGTTATTTTACCTTTACGCCGAATCTGTTAGAAGTGGATGGAAAAGCGCCTTGGACTCTATATATGGCCATAGGTGTATTGTTACCGCTTGTTTTTTTATTCTTGGTGGCTTCTATCAAATATATGGGAATCGTAAAAACAGACGCAGCGCAACGATTATCACTGTTTATCCCCATATTGGCCGCTTGGTTTATTTTTAAAGAAGAGTTCAATTCATATAAGGTTATCGGACTGATTATTGGTTTTTTAGCGCTGTTATTGATTTTAAGAAAACAGACTCAAAACACGGAAAACAAGTGGGTTTATCCGGCGGTTGTTTTAATTGGTTTTGGTGTTATTGATATTCTCTTTAAGCAAATAGCACTGTATACAACTTTACCCTATACAACCTCTTTATTTGTTGTTTTTAGTATTTCTTTAGTTATTGCAATAGGTATAGTTTTGTTTGGGATGATTTCGAAAAAAGAAATATTTCAATCAAAGAATATCCTTTTTGGTGTACTAGTGGGAATCTTCAATTTCGGTAACATCTTATTTTACCTTAAGGCACATAAAGCTTTTTCAGAAAATCCCTCTACGGTATTTGCAGGCATGAATATGGGGGTTATTATTTTGGGAAGTCTTGTTGGGATGCTTGTTTTTAAAGAAAAATTATCCAAGACGAATTTGGCAGGTATCTTTTTGGCCTTAGTGGCGATTGTTTTTATTGTCTTCTCTCAGTTTTAGAATTTTAATTGTCATAAGAGGGTAACTGATTACCTATAATCGGTTGTTTCTTTTTTTAATTATATTTAGTTGACATGTCACTCTTTTTTGTAAATTTGATATAGTAAAAAAAATAATAGACGAGGTAATGAGTTTAGATAGTGTAGTAAACATTGAATTTGCAGATAGTTTTTTCTTCCAGATCATCCGAATTAAGAAAGCGATTTTTCGTCGTACCAATGGATTAATGACTGAAGCTGGTATTCATATGCAATTGGAGCAACTGCCCATACTTATGATTTTACAGCGCGGGAATCTTTCGCAGAGAGAACTTTCAGATCGAACCATGCGTGATAAATCATCCATTTTGAGAAGTATTAGCGCCCTGGAAAAGAAAGCTTTAGTACTGGTTCAAAAAGACAAAGTGGACAAAAGAAAAAACATCGTGAGTCTCACCGATCAAGGAATAGTTTTAGCCAAAAACATTCGTTCTTTAATGAAAAGAGCTGAGGATGAGGTATTGGCTGTTTTTTCTGCAAAAGAAAGAGTGGAAGCCTTAGAAACTATTAGGGCTTATGCTGATAAATTAGACATGCCTTAAATTTTTTAGCTGATTAAGTTGGCATATAGTCCATCGGGATTTAAGGAAAGAAGTATAATCTATAGATATGTACTAGACAAGATAGTTGCAGTAAACAGTAGAAACTAACCCTAGCAAAAAGAGCTAAGATGAATAAAAATGAATTATTAGAAGGACCTATACTTTCTTCCTTATTAAAATTGGCGGTGCCTATTATGATTGCTAATTTGCTGCAAGCCGCTTATCAATTAGTGGATGCTTTTTGGGTAGGGCGTCTAGGTGGAGATGCGGTTGCTGCTGTATCGGTGAGTACACCAGTAATTTTCCTGACCATTGCATTAGGAACTGGATTGGCTATCGCAGGATCAATTCTTATTGCGCAATACTTTGGAGCAGGACAACAAGAAATGGTCAATCATGTGGCGGCTCAAACCTTACTAATGGTCATAACAGCCTCTATATTTTTATCGTTTATCGGATACTACTTAAGTCCTTATTTTTTACAGCTACTAAAAGTGACACCTCAAGTATATGCTGATGCTTTGGGTTTTATGAGAGTAGCCTTTATTGGTTTGGTTTTTAGTTTCAGTTTTATGATTTTTCAATCCGTAATGCGAGGAGTAGGTCGTGTTACTTTACCTGTTTATATTGTATTAGGGACAGTTATCCTCAATTTTGCTCTAGACCCGATCTTTATTTTTGGGTGGAAATTTGTTCCCGCAATGGGGGTAAAAGGTGCTGCCTTGGCTACGTTAACTACACAGAGTCTGGCCATTATTATTGGTTTTGGTATACTCTTTAGGGGTAAGCATGGCATCCATTTGCAACTAAAAGATTTTAGACCAGATTATAAATACATTAAAAAAGCTTTTAAAATTGGTTTTCCATCTTCGATAGAACAATCGATGAGGGCTATTGGTTTAACGGCTGTCACTTTTTTGATCGTGCATTTTGGGACCACTACGGTTGCCTCTTATGGAGCAGGCTCTAACTTAATTCAGTTGATTATGATTCCAGCTTTAGGACTCTCTATGGCCATTGCTACTTTGGTCGGGCAAAATATAGGGGCAGGAAATGTAAGTCGTGCTAGTGAAATTGCCAAACTGGGTGCTTATTTAGGTTTTGGATTGTTAACGATAATTGGTATAATTGCCTATGTTTTTGCCCCGCACTTGATTGCTTTTTTCGTTCCTAATGAGCCAGCAGTTATTGCAGGTGGAACTGTTTTTTTGAGAATTACTTCTCTTTCTTGGGGATTTTTGGGACTGCAGCTGTGTTTGTTAGGTGTTTTCAGAGCGGTGGGAAATACAACTCTTCCCATGATTTTGACTTTAATCTCCCAATGGGTATTGCAATTTCCTTTGGCTTATGTTTTGTCCCACAATACGTCGCTTGGAGAAACTGGACTTTGGTGGGCTTTTCCTATTTCAACGATTTTGACCGCATTGATTACCGTGATTATTTATGCTAAGGGTGATTGGAAGAAGGAAAAATTAACGGGTAAAACCAATAAGCTAATCGATAAAGTGGAAAGCGAAATAGTCAAGGAAGGTTTTGAAATTACCAAGTAAAGGCTTGATCGCTTTTTTATTTGTATTTTAAAGATAGCATTTTGAAATTGTTACATCGGTGAACGAAAAATACCAACCAAATAAATGATCATTTTACTTTTTACTAAGGGTTATATTCTATTGTAATCGGCTCTCCAGTGTACAATGGCCTTTTTTATAGCAGTTCCCGTTAGATTGTGCTTCAAAGCATCCTCCATAAGTTGAATTAACTCATCATCAGGAGCGAATCGCAAAGCAAATAGTTGATCATCGGTCAATTTATATTCGAATTCTTCCAGTCTTTTTCCGGTAAGAGTAAAGTAGCGATACCGCAGTTCTATTTTTATGATTCTGTTTTGTAAAGTGAGTCCGTAATGCTGACGTAACATATAGGCCAGACAAAAGAGAAAAATAAAGCCAATAGAAATGAACGACCATATTAGTTTATCATCCGTTGTAAAGGCAAAATAAATACTACAAGCTAGCAATAGTACCAAAACTGGGTAATATAAAAAGTGATGGGGGGGATAAAACCGAATATGATTTTTATAAGTCTGAATTTTCATAATTACGAGGTGCTATTGTGATGGCTATAAAAATAAAAAAAGCTATCTTAAAATAAAATAGCTTTTTTTCAAATAAGTAACGACCAATTTAAATCTATTTAAACCTAATTAGAGCTTTTCATGCCTAAAAATCACTAAAGTTTGTTTAATACTCAAGTGTAAAATTACAGTCTTAATCCGCTTTAATTTTATGTTTTAAAAAGATAATGTTATACAATTCAAATGTTAGATATCGATTTGTAAGGAATGGATTATTTTCCATTGAGCTAACTTAAAGGTTGCAGATTTACTGGCATTTGCGGGACTGGTAGAGGGTAAAGTATGGAGTTGATAGGATTGGGGTAATGAGATGTGTTTTTTAAAGAGAGAAGCTGCTTTTTGTCCATTAAAAAGGATTGCTTTAATGTGAGGATGTTCTTTTAAAAAGGATTCAAAATCATTAGCGACTTCATTTTTTATAGCGCTGTCTAAACTGCCTATTCGGTCACAAAATTGTAAAACATCCCATAACGCAATATTGTTTTTGAGTAATAGCGCTTTCTTAATCTCATAATCATTAGAGAAGTCTTCCTTTAAAAGAAGGAACATGAATTTCCAAAAATTATTTTGCTGATGGCCATAGTACTGGTTCATTTCTAAAGATTTAAGACCAGGCATGGTCCCTAGAATCAAAATTTCAGCATTGACAGCAGAGATAGGGGGAAAAGAATAGCTCTTCATTTGTTGTGAGTTGTTTGAAAACTATTTTGTAAATCATTTAATAACAGTTAATTATAAAATAAATTCGATTAATTATATAACAATTTCATGACACATTAGTCGAACTTTGAATATAGGTCTTTAAAATAACAGAGTCGATGTAAATAGCTTTGTTTTTAATGAAAAAAGCTTAAAAGTAAAGTATAAGATTTAAAATCGGTGTCAAAATGAAAATAATTACCATAAATACAGCGCTAATAAAAGAGATTTTCGAAACTTTAAATTCGAGTTTAGGAGGACATGTTACCTTTGATGGGGATCAGTATGCATTGGAGGTGAACAATGGATTGGCAAAGGGGAGTATTACTGGAGCCCACTTTAGTGATGACCTAGTATACCTACAATTAGACATCACTTTCTTCACAGAGTTTAGAATGGATCTGTTAAGTATAAAGTCTACTCCAATTTGTTTTGTCTATTGTTCTAAGGGAAACCTGTCCCACCGTTTTGGTGCATTTGGTCCAGAGAGAAAATTAAAAACGTTCCAAACGGCTATTATGGCTTCAAGGGAGGATCAAGCCAATAGCTTGGTTTTTGAAAAAGATAAAAAAGGAAAGTTTACGGTAATGATGGTTGGCACTCAGCCGTGTGAAGAAAATAAGCTTGATTCTTTGTATTATAAAGTGAAAGAAACTTTTCTTGAAAAGAACAGCCTCGAGGAGTTCTTTTATCTGGGTGCTCATAATTTAAAAATTGCTGAAAAAATTGAACAGTTAAACGGTATTACCCAGATCGGAATGGTTAGGAGTTTACTTAAAGAGGGAATTTTGAGAATTATTTTAGCGATGGAAATTCAGCAATATTCGGATTATTTGACTGCTTCAAATGATGTGAGTTACTTAAATTTGAAAGAGATGCAAGAAATAAAAGAATTGTCTGATTTTATTAAATCGAGTCCTGAAGAACCTTTTACTATTAAGGCTTTGAGTAAAAAGTCGGGCTTGTCTCCAAGTAAATTACAAGAGGGATTTAAACTGATTCACGACCGAACTGTCAATGATTATATCACGCATATGCGGGTTTTAAAAGCGGAAATTTTAATGAGAACCTCAGATCTAAATATCTCGCAGATCGTCTATTGTATTGGATTTACAAGTAGAAGTTACTTCTCCAAAATATTCAAAGAAAAATTCAATTGTAGTCCAAAGGAATACAAAATTAATCTGAATCCCTTGTCTATAACCGCTTGACTTTACAAAGCATAAGGTTCTAAGGAGAAAATAGTAAGATTAGAATCTTAGTAACTTTTAAGCTAAAGAAAGTTATCTTCCAAATTTGTAATAGGCTAGATCAGGATGTTTTTTATTTTGGAGTGAACATAAAATGGAGTTCATGCCTATGACACTAAAGGTGATTCCATTACCTCCAAAACCCAACACATAATGTTCGTTTTTTAAGGGATTTGGTTTGCCAAAGTAAGGTAAGCCGTCAAGTGTTTCTCCAAAAGTTCCAGCCCAAGAATAATCTATTTTAAAATCAATACCAGGAAATTTTTTTTGAAATTGTCTCAACAGATATTGTGCCTTTATAGCCAGTAATTTATCCCGTTTTTTAGGATCTTTAAATTCTTCATCACCGCCACCGATAATAATCCTGTTATCAGAAGTGGCTCTAAAATACAAATAGGGTGTAGCCGTATCCCAAAAAATAGCCTCTGTAAAAGCCGTTGGTAATTGGGAAAAACTTTCTGAGACAATAACATAGGTACTTTTTAAATCTACTACCTTCTCTGTTAATGTTTCAGTACTTTCATAACCGCTACAATGTATAATATGGTCTGCTGTAATAATAGATTTGTTTTCGGTATTGGCGATTAGTTTTCCTCTTTTGTTTTGTATGGAGGTGATATTGGTACGGTCAAAAATCTGCATGCCGTGTTGTTGGCAATAATAGAGTAAATCGCTCGCTAGTCGATATGGATCCATTACGGCGGCTGTTTGGGACTCTATACCCGCTAGTGCATTTAATCCCATTTTTTCTAGATCAGCTTCGTCTAACCACTTGACATTAAAACCATGTTTTTGTCGGGTTTTAAATTCGGCCTTTAGGAAAGGAATGTCTTTTTTTAGAGAGGTGAAGTAAATGCTTTTTTTGAGCTCAAAATGGCAGTCACTTTTTATGGTTTCAACTATGTTTTGTAAATCCATAATGGCTTTTTCTCCATTTTTATAACTGTCAACAGCACATTGAGGGCCTCTGATTTCAATAAGTTCGTGTAAGGACACATCAATTTCATATTGAAGTAAGGCTGTACTGGCAGCAGTACTCCCATTGCAGATATCGCGACGGTCTACTAGTACTATTTTTTGACCTTCGTGGATTAATTTATAAGCGATTAAAGCTCCAGTGATACCGCCGCCTATAATTAAAATGGCCGTATTTACATCAGTATCTATAGATGGATAGCTGTTTAACATGGCGTTTTTTAAAGGCCAGAAAGTTTTGGTCGAGCGTAGTTTCATTTTTTAGCTATATGTGGAATACGGGTTTTGGATCTGTTTTTATCTTTGCGCTGATGCAGTTGATGTGCTTCTGCAATAGAATGTGAATTTTTAATGCTTTCATCTTTTTTTGAAAGCTCACCAAGGCGATGGTAATATTTTTGCACAATAATCATTTCTTCTTCGGTCATGCTTTCGATGTCCACTAAGCTATTACTGGAATATTCATTTGAAGCTATTAATTCATTTAATTTCAACTGAATGGCCAATGAATCTTTATTTTGAGCTTTCTGAATTAAAAACACCATTAGAAAAGTAATAATGGTGGTTCCTGTGTTGATCACCAATTGCCAAGTTTGGGAATAATCGAAAATGGGTCCAGAGACCGCCCAAGCCATTACGATGAACAACGCACCAATAAAGGCTGTTGTAGTTCCTGCTGCTTTTGAAACCCGAGTGGCAAACTTCTCAAAAGTATTACTGTTCTTTTGTTTGGTTGTTTTCATTTACTCTTTATTTTGTTTTAACTTTTTCTTTCTTAATGACTTTGTTGTTTTTTTCATCATAAACGGCATCTTCAATTTTTTTACCTGTTTTGCTGAATATTTTGATTTGAGGGGCTTTGTGGGTTCCGGTAATGACAATCGGAAAACCGATAATACCAAAAGGAGGGAGACCTAGTCGCATTCGCAAGTCTAAAAGACCATCAAAACTAGTTGTTCCTTTTATGGTCGGCCTAAAACCTGCTAGCTTAAACGTAAAGTCATCAATATGTATCAGATTATTATCGATGGTCGATTTGATTTCAATTCCTTGTAAATCTGGATTGTCTAGTCCTTTTTGTCCCGTTTTGGAACTAATTCGATCAAAGATCTTTAATCCTTTGATCTTCACATCACTTAGGTTTAGTGAGCCGCCACCTTCCAATGACGCATAAATGGGGGCCATATTGCCATCTAAGTCTCCTTTGATTTTATAATCGACAGAGATAATCCCCTGTGCTTTTTCGGCAACGCTAACCATTTCATGAAACAAGGGGATTTCATTGTAAGCTTTTTGTACGCTGAAATCTTTGGCTCTAAAGTGTGCATCGAAATGAGCTGAAGTAGGCGATTCTTCTTTATAAGTGGCATCAATTCCTACTAAACAATCAATGATAGTAAATTGGGTGTTTTCTAAATAAAAGATCCCAGTCTTGATGGCTGTTTTACCACTGAGTTGGTTTAGAATTAGTCCATTATATTCCACTTTATTGGCATTTGTGGTAAGGGCAATATTTAAGTTTTTAGGTATGATAACCACTCCGCTCATCTTTGGATGATCTTCCTTGGCATATTCAACTTCAAAACTGCGATCACTGTTGTCCCCTTTTTTAAGGGCCATAAATTCATCTACATTAATTAATTTTGATTTCAGGTTGAAATTTCCGCTCAAGGTTCCATGGGATTCCAAAAAGTAATTAATGGTGTTTAGTAGATAACCATTGATATCAAAGTCAGATTTTCCGTAAGTAGCATTGAACTTTTCAAACCACATTTTTTCATTTTGAAAACGGAAATTACCTTCTTTGATAAAAAATGATTTTGGAAATAATTCTGACGTTGCTTTGATGTTTTTTACTAAAATTGTACCTCTATTGTCCAACTTATCATATTGTCCTTTTGTGGCGTAACTTTGCTTTCCTCTAAGGGCAAGATCCGCTTTTGCGTAACCCGTTATATCGAGTCCTTTTTGGGAGAAAACCTTATAGATTCGACCTACATTAAGTTCTCCTTTTATTTTAGCGTTATAAGCCAAATCATTAAAGTCCGATAAAGTCGCGTTAACATACATGGGGTTTCCTTCAAAGACAAAAGAGGCGGGTGCAACAGCCACAATTAAATCCTTAAATGTTCCCGCTTTGTTTAGCATATTGGCAACGAAAGTAATGTCTGTAATGGGATGGGGATAATAGTTTGTTTTTAGCCAACCATTGTGCAAGGTAATTCCACCAATGGTTTTGGGGAATAATTTTTTAGAAGTGCTGAAAAGGCCATTTGCCTGAATATTGGTTTTTAGAATCCCTTTTAATTCAATGGTGGTTAAACCCAAAGCTGCATCAACTGTCGCTAAATCTAATGCGCCTTTTATACTGGTATTCACCTTCATTTCATTAAAACCCTTGCTGCGTAAATTGGCATTAAAATAATCTTTCTGTCCCACCTTGAATTTAAAGGTCTGGAGATTAATCATGAGTTTTTCACGATCAAGAGAAGGCAATATAGCATTGAGATTCATTTGAAAATCGGTTAGTGGTGCAGGGGCATTTTGGTAGTTTATTGCGCCATTATGTATTTTTAAATTAAAAGCTAAATCCGGTTTTTGTTTTTTGCGGACATTATAATTTCCCTTAAATGTAAAAAGCAGATCACTTTTGCCAGAGATTTCCGTTTCGTTCAACCAGTCTAGATATTCAGGTGGCATGACCGAAAATAGATCTTTTATGGTTGTATTTTCAGAGGCCGCTTTAATGTCAATTTTATATCCCTCCCTTAGGATGCTAAATAAACCAGTAAATTTTAGAGGTAATTGATTGATTTTTAGTTTGTTTTTTTGAAGAATAAAGGAAAGGGCATGTGTGTTAATACGAGTTATTAAATCAGCACGAACTTCTTTTTTTCTGAGATAGGCCGTTCTATCATAATAAAAATCGACATGATCAATTTTGGCAATAGTTTTTAAATCAAAAATATCCTCACTTAAGTTTCCTGTTCCAACATAATTAAAACCTTTAGCGTCTATGAGCGTTTTAATAGAACGATCGTTATATTTTACACGACAGTCCTTTAGATCAATTCGTTCTAAACGAATAGCAGTTCCCTCCTCGGGAGCGTTCTTTTGATCGGCAGGGGCAATATAAATATTGTAATTGGCTTCTCCTTTTTGGTTCACCATAACATTGATCAATGCTTTAGAAACGTATAATTTATTTATTTTTACTTCATCATTAAAAATCAGTCTTTTTAAATTAATTCCAAAGGCGACTTGCTCTGCTTTTAATAAAGTGTCATTTTGAAAGGGGGCTGAACCAGTTAGAGATAAGTCCTCAAGAGAAACAGTCAATGCAGGAAAATGAGTGAAGAAGGAAAGTTTTAATTTTGAAAATTCCATTTTAGTCGCTAGATGGTTATTGGCAATTTTCTTCACCTTTGAGGCCACTTGTCCAGGGAAAAATATAGGAACAAAATAGAGTAACAACAAAGTAACAACCAGTACTATTGCTGTGCCTTTCAAAATTTTTAGGGCGCTATTTTTATAGGAAATATGCATGACATGCTTTTAGATACATTAGGATTTTGCTTTTTCTGACTCCGCTTTTTTAGCGTCTTTTTCTTCTTGTCGTTGCTGTTTTCTGGTGGTTTTCTTTTCTTCTTGAGTACCCTTTTTGCTTTGCTCTTCTTTATTGTTTTTTGCTTCTTCTAATTTTTTCTCTTTCTCTTTCTCTTTTTTCTTGAAATAACCTCTTAACAAAAAGTTGCTTTTTGCCGCTTTCATATTTTCACTAAAACCTTTGGTACCCGATTCTAGATTAGAGAGGGTATTGGATACACTATTGGCCATCTTATCATCACGAACTAATCTAGCCAAGGCACCGTTTCCGTTGTTCATGCTATGGCTAAAAATGGCTAATTCTTCAGAGATGACCCCAACATTGTCGACACTCTTCTTGACGCTTTTCATAATGTCATTCATTTCGATTCCATCAATAGAGGCAATTTGACCATTGTTTTGAATTATTTTTTTTGATTTCACCCCTGGTGAGATGGTAAGTACTTTGTCACCCATTAATCCGTCAGAACCAATACTAGCATGCGCATCGGTTTTAATAAATTCGCGCACTTCATCTCTTATAACCATTGCCACAACTACAGAAGAATCGTTGATCAACCTAATTTCTTCAATAGTGCCAACATTGATTCCGGAAAATCGAACGTTGTTACCAACCGATAAGCCACTTACGGTCTTAAAGTTGGAGGTTATTCGAAAGGTAGAGCCAAAGAGGTTTTTTTGTTTTCCGACATAATAAATTGCTGCTATGAATAGCAGTAAACCTATTGTTACAAACATTCCTAGTTTCCAAGTATATTGAGCTGGCTTGTCCATGATTTCTACTGTTTATTTTATCTATTTAAAAAAGGAACGTACCCAGGGGTCTTCATTTTTTTCTAATTCTACATAGGAGCCTTCAGCGTGTATGACCCCTTCTTTTAACACCATAATACGATCTGCGGTAAGTTTAGCACAGGCCATGTCATGGGTAATGATGATAGCAGTCGCTTTTTGCTTGTGTTTGATCTCGAGGATTAGTTCACTGATTTCTCTAGAGGTTATTGTATCTAATCCCGTTGTGGGTTCGTCATATAAAATGATTTCGGGTTTCAAGATTAAAGTTCTCGCTAGGCCAATTCTTTTTTGCATTCCTCCGGACAGTTCAGAGGGCATTTTATCAATGGCATCACTCAATCCCACATCTTCTAAGGCCGATATTACTTCCTGTTCAATTTCGTTAGCTGTTAATTTTCGATTGTGTTTTCTTAAGCTAAAGGCTAAATTTTCTCTCACCGACATAGAGTCGTATAAAGCGCCACTTTGAAATAGAAAGCCAATTCGTAACCTGATTTTGTTTAACTCACTTTTCTTTAGATTCAGTACATTTTCATTGAACACGGTAATTTCTCCTTGGTCCGGCTGAATCAAGCCTACAATGCATTTGATCATAATGGATTTTCCAGAACCAGAGCGCCCTAAAATCACTAAATCTTCACCTTTGTTTACGGTAAGATTTATTCCTTTTAAAACGTGATTATCAAGATCAAAAGTTTTATGTAAGTTTTTGATTTCGATGATCGGCGCTTTTGTTTTGCTTTCGGAGACGGTGGCTATATTTACTTTTTCTGTACGCATCTTAAAAGAATAAATCGGTTATTTGAACAGCGAGCATGTCAATGATAAAAATCGTTAGGGAAGCCGTTACGACTGCTGAGTTCGCCGCTTTACCCACACTTTCGGTCCCATTTGAGGCGTTGAATCCTTTATAACAGCCAATCATCCCGATGAAGAATCCAAAGAAAAAAGTTTTGATCGTCGCGGGAATAATGTCTAAGAATTCTAGCTTCTCTAAAATTTGATGGATGTAACGATAAAAATTAACATCAGCATGTATGTTGACCCCTACATAACCACCCAAAATACCAATGGCATCTGCAAAAAATACCAATAGAGGAACCATTAAAGTTGTAGCTAGTATTCGTGTTACAACTAAATAATTGTACGGATTAATGGCTGAAACTTCCATGGCATCAATTTGTTCGGTAACTTTCATTGAACCTAATTCAGCCCCAATTCCTGATGAAATTTTTCCTGCACAAATTAAAGCGGTAATCACTGGGGCAATTTCACGTATTAACGAAAGTGCTACCATACCAGGTAACCAAGATTCTGCTCCAAATTTCACTAAGGTTGGTCTAGATTGGAGCGTAAGAACCAAGCCCATAATAAAAGCGGTAACAGCTACCAAGGGAAGTGATTTGTAACCAACAAGATAACATTGTTTCAAGAACTCTTTTGTCTCATAAGGAGGTATGAATACCTCTTTAAAAAACTTTTTGGCAAAGAGTGTTGCACTTCCTATATCTGCAAATGTATGTTTTAAGCTCAGTATCAAAATAGTTCGTTTTTAAGGGCATTAGCAAATAGTTTTAATAAAACAATTCTGCCTTATTATCAATCTGAAAGTTACTTTTTTAGTACCTGAAAAACATTACACAACTCTTTGATATCGTTATATAATTTGCATGGAGTGAATTGATTTGTACTTAGTTGCGTTGGATTATATGCTAAAAAAAGCCTAAAAAGGCTTTTTTTAAATTAAAGTGCAACTGGAAGTTAGTTTGTTTTTTCTAGGGATTTAGGAATGAATAATTAAGGCGGCTTTTGTTTTAATTAAATCAATTACTTTAGCTTCTGAAGCTTTTAAGTTTTCCATCAATAGTCGCGCTGTTAAATAACATATAGTGGATTCAGCACCTTGATTTAGGTTGACATTTTCTTTTTCTAAGCCATCATATCCACCACCACTAATAGGATTATACATAATTTGATGCAAATGATTTTTACCTAAAAACCAGTTAAAGGCCGTTTTCATTTGATGTTTGTATAGTGGAGCGTCAAAGGCATTATAAAATGAATTTAAGGTTTGGATGGTATACGAAACATCAATAGGCTGTTCTCCGTATTGATGAGGCTCAGCGTCTTTTTGGTACCAACCCTTGTTCGAGATTACTTTGAATTTTTTATCGACAAACATTTTAGACATTAGAAAATCAAGTGATTCTAAAGCTACTTTTTTATAAATTGGTTTGTTGGTAATTAAGTAAGCGTATAACATTGATTCAGGTAAAATACCATTGGCATAGGTCAGGTAATTTTCGAACCATTTCCAGTTTTTCGAAGCGTGTATCTCATAATTGGAAAGCAATTTTGCGTTTAGTTTGTTGATAATGGCTGCCACATAAAAATTAGGTACTGCTGTATGGTATAAATACAAGCCTTTTGTAGCAAAACCAATAGAACGTGGTGATTGTAAATTTTCAAGCCATTTTAAGGAATTCAATAAGCATTTGGAGGCCTTTGCAGCCAGAGACTCGGGTAAAATAGAAGCATTAGAAATGACTATTCCTAAAGCCCAAATGGCTCTGGCATTAGCATCTTCTAAATTAACTGCTGCATTTTGCTCGACATGCTCTCTATTTTCTTGGTCTATATAATTAATGAAATTGCCGGATGGTTTTTGACAACGTTCGATGAAACTCAAATAGATCAAAATATACGGTAAGTCATCTTTGTCTTGGGTCAGTTTATAGTGCATACAAAAAGCAATAAGCGCACGAGCGTTGTCATCCAAGGTATAACCAGAAGTAATATCAGGAACTGAGATTTTACTGAATTGAATTATACCTAACTCGGTGGTCAATTTTTTGATATGCGCCAATCGAATTGGTGGGTAGCTGTATTGGATGGTAGTGGTATTGTCGATAAGATGTTTATAGGTGTTGATGTGGGCGATAGCGACATTTTCCCAAGAAGAAGCTCTGGTTTTTCTAAAAGCGTTAATACCCATTTCGGTTCTTAAAGAATCGTCTGCTAGTAATTGGATCGTTGCCGCTGCAAATTGATCCACATTTCCAATGTCGACTAATATACCCGCATCAGAAGTAAGTACTTCTAAGGTATGAGGGATTTTGGAAGCAACAATTGGACAAGCGCAACTCATAGCGTATGAAAAAGTACCACTTACGGCCTGGTTGGGGTCTTTGGAGGTAAAGAGATAAATATCAGTTGCTTTTAGATAGTCTAAAAGTTCAGGGGTATCGAGGTATTCGTTTATAAAACGTACGTGATCTTGCAGTTGTAACTCCTCAACAAGGGCTTCGAGTTTGTTGCGATAATGGTCTACACCCTCAATGATATTATTGGGGTGTGTTTTCCCTATAATGAGATACAAGACATTGGGTGTGTTTTGGATAATTTGTGGTAAGGCTCTTAGTCCCGTTTCAATGTTTTTTCCTTCTCCTAGTAGCCCAAATGTAGCAAGTACTTTTCTGTTCTCTAAGCCAAATTTTTGTTTGGCTTGATCCGGAGTTTCATAAATAACAATATGAGTACCGTGAGGCATGCAGGTAATTGTTTTATCGTCTATGCCATATTGCTGTATTAAAATTTCCTTGGATTGATTGGTCATAACAAATGCCGAGTTGCTATAGGAAAGCAATAGTCTTAGAAAAGTTTTCAATTCCTTATTGGGGTTAGGAATGACACTATGAAAAGTATAGGTAACGGGTTTTTTTATGACGTTTAAAAAATCCAATAGATAGTCTCCATAATTCCCCCCAAACAAACCAAACTCATGTTGAATATGGACTAGTTTTATGGATTTATCTTTATTGATCTCATGAGCCACTTGGGCATATTCTGCTTTGTTTTTGGTATTTAAAGTATAGGCTTGTGTTGACTTTGCTTTTGGTTTGTCCACCAATTCGCAAATTTCACAACTGATTGATTTGTCAAAAACAGCAGTAATTCCATTGATTGTATCCTGTGTATAGGTGGCAATTCCACACTGTGTAGGAGGAAATGTCGAAAGGAAAAGTATTTTTGATTTGTTAGATAGTGCTTCCATGTTGTTGCTGTTTTAATTCGGTTAATAATTCGGTAAGATTCAATGAAGCTACCGCGATTTTGTCGTCGGCAGCACCGTAATAAATATATAAGCGGTCGTCGAAAATTGCCGTTCCCGTTGGGAAGATCACATAGTTTACATATCCGTGTCGTTCATGATATTCTTCTGGTGATAGAATGGGTTTTGTCAATCTGGCTAGTACTTTTTGAGGATTGTGAAGGTCTAATAAGGCAGCCGAAGCGTGATAAACCAAGCCTTTTTCTCTTCGCTCAGCGGAATGATAAATGAAGAGCCAACCATCTGGAGTTTCAATAGGGGGAGCACCTGGACCAATATGGCTTGTTTCATGCTCATATTTGGGTTCCATGACGATATGATCGGGTAAGTTTTTCATATATTCTTTCCAAAACTCTTCTGTTAGATCTGTTTTTTTTTCATAACTAAAGATTTGTATCGAGGGGAATAAACGATGTAGGGCAACAAATTTTCCATTGATTTTTTTGGGGAACAAGACCACATTTTTATCCCATACATATAAGTTCTCTTTTATGGTTTCTGTTAGGGGATAATTTCGCTCTACGTTAAAAGAGAGTATTTTAGCTACGCTTGGATTTTGGAGATGCTTTCTAATGAGATTTGTAAACTCATTTAGAATAAATTTTGGCGTGATGATCCCTTTCTTTTTGAAAATTTTTAAATCTTTTGAAACAGCCAAGGCACCACAAGCATTGATTCCATCATAGGTGACATAAGTCATATAGTACAGATCATCAATTTTGGTGATACGAGGATCTTCTACACCATGAATTTCATAAATGAATTCAGGTGAAAAGATAGGTTCAATACTTCGTTCTACTAATGTCATGGGACCTTCGAAACGGCAATAACCAATAGTTGAAAAATTGCCTTTTTTGGCGGCTCTATAGAACATATGTACCGTATTTCCATCTTGATAGATACCTGGATTTAAAACACCTAATTCTTCGAAAGTTCGTTCTGTTTTTTCTAAAATAACACCATGTTTTATCGCTGCTTCCATGTCCATACTATTTAATATTTTAAAATTAAGGCATCAATCAGGCTAGGGTTAATCCAATCCATTAAAAAATTAACTCAATAAGATTTTATGGGATTTTTTTAACGAAAAAGAGTATTTGGGTAGCTAAGGTTTTTAGAAAAAAGCGGGAGGTTATACTACAATATGGCTTTGAGTTAGTTAAGTTCAATGGATGAAGTGAACTTTGAAAGAGTAGAACAGCTTGTGAAGAATGAGGGATATAAAAAAAAACGAAACTAGACAGATCCAGTTTCGTTTTTTGTTTTTATTCTAGTTGTTTAGAACTATTGACGTGAAGTATAATATTTTCGAGTGATAAAAGCAATGGGAAGCCCAATACAACATATCAATATTAGAATGGATAAGAGTAGGGGGAAATCAAAGTGTTTCTCAGGTAAGATAGGAAAGGTAACAGGTAAAACAATTAGGTTCATGACCACCCATACAAAAACACCATATAAAACACCTGAAAGGATAGTACTCTTTTTTAAAAATGGAAACTCAGGATAGACCATAAAGTAAAAATACGAGAAGCTTAAAGCAATAAAATAATGCAATAGGAAACCGTATAAAGCCATTTGTGCGCCGCCGGTATAAGCTTCTGTTTTAAAAATGCCACTGGCAATTGATTGTAGCAATTTCTCGGCTGTTGTTTTTTGTAAAATGACAGTATAAACAACTATGGCAGCGATAATATCCAATGTGCCTGCCACTAAAGTGGATAAAAAAATAGCTCCGGATCTTGATTTCATATAAAGGGTTTTATAATTTGGTTAGCTGATGTGAAATAGTATTTAATTGTTTTGTATGTCTTTGGATATGAACCAGAGCAAAATAGATCCATTCATAAATAGTGAATTTTTCAAAACCGGGCACCTCAAAATCAAGGCAGGTTAGGGTTAAATCACAAGTTTCAGTTGCCTGCATTAAATCAGATTCTAGGGTAACCAGCGCTAAAGTTAGCGAATTTTTATTGTAGTTTTTAAATTCTGGTTTCAGGAAATCAGGCGCATCCATTTTAGTATTGAAATCGAGAAAAATATCCTCTAGTATTTTTATATGTTTATCATATTCCCGGATTGTTTTTTGTGTTTTTCCCGCAAATAATTCAGGAAAACCAGAACATCCCAACAGGATATGTTGGGTTACTTGTGCTGCTGTCCAACTCCCTTTAAAAGGGACCGTATTGAATTCTTCTTGAGAAAAACCAGCCAGTGTTTCATTTAAATTTTTAAATGTTTCCAGTATGTTTTTTTGCAGAGGTGTTTTCATTTTTTTTATTTTTGAAATGGAAGAAATTAAAATGTAGTAATTTTATAGGATTGTTGTTCTTTAAACAAGTACTTCACAATGAAAACCATGACCATTAAGAAGCGCAATTATGCTTGTGTTTGAAATGGATCCACCGTGGATTCGTAAAATTTTATCACAGTCTTCCAAATCAAAAGTGATGGTGCTATTGGGAAACTGCTCGAGTAGTTGTTCCACAATCATTTTAGAATGTGCTACTTCTTGAACATTGGTTTTGAAAATTCCGATCATGATTTGTCTTGTTAGAACGCAATGTTTTTGTAACGCTCAATTCTGTGGTAATAGATGTAGGAAATGGCTAAAATCACTAAAAAGAGTAATGGGAAAAAGCCTTGAAAACCAATTCCATCAACGGAAAAATGACTTATGGATGCAAATATAAAATCAAAGCCAAAACCGGCATAAGCCCATTCTTTCATATTCTTAGGGATGGACGGAATGACCAATACCAATACGCCTAAGATTTTGAAAACGACCAAGGCAGTCCCAAAATATTCTGGATAACCTAGATGTCGGATGCCTTCTTTAGCCATTTCAGTTTGAGAAGTTAAGGCGGGCATCACACCTTCAAATAAGAAAATAATAATAGTTGTGATCCAGAAAATAATTTTTGCTCTTTTCATGGGGTTGTTTTTAAGTGGTTGTTAATTAGTTTATTACAAATTTAACAATCTTTTTCTTTTGAGGGAATACACATTTGCGACTATTTTAGGGGCATTTGGGACAGATCATGGGTATTGGATAAAAAAATAGAAAATCGATGAGCTAAGAACAGCGCCTATTAGAAACAGAAAGAGCGCTGTAAAACAGAAGTTTTACAGCGCTCTTGAAAAAAATAATTAAGTAAAATGGGTATTATTTCCAACCACCACCCAAGGCACGATACAACTCGGTATTGGCTGATAATTGTTCTCTTTTTATGTTGGCGAATTCCAGCTCACTTTGCAATAAATTGGCTTGGGCAGTTAACACTTCTAGGTATTCTGCCATACCATTTTTGAACAGTAAATTGGCATTTTTAATGGCCAGCTGCAACGTTTTCACACGCTCTTTTAGAAAGGTTTCTTGTTGGTCTAATTTATCTACTTTGACCATAGCATCAGAGACTTCACTAACGGCTACTAAAACTGCTTGTCTAAAACCTAAAACCGCTTTTTCTCTTTCAGCGACAGCAATCTGATATTGCGTTTTCATTCTTTTATTATTCAATAAAGGTTGTGTCAAGCCCCCAAGAGCTGTACCGAATAATGAAGCAGGAATGTTAAACCAACTGCTTGTTTCAAATGAATTTAGACCACCTTGCGCAGTAATACGCAGTGCGGGATATAAATCCGCTTTAGTGATGCCAACATTAGCATTGGCTACCTTTAGAGCCAGCTCAGCACTTTTTACATCTGGTCTTCGACTTACTAATGAAGAAGGGACTCCGATGGCCGTGTTGTTTTTTAGAGCAATTGCACTCAAAGAGGTTGTTCTCTGTTTTGAATTTGGAAAAGAGCCAGTCAAGACACTTAAAGCATTTTCTTGAATTGCTATATTTTGTTCTAAAAGGGGAATTAACTGAGCAGCGCTTAATTGCTGCGCTTGTGATTGTTGAATAGCCAATGAGCTTACCTGACCCGCATCGTACTTTAATTTGATGATGTTGGTGGTACTATCGTTTAATTTGACATTCTCTTTGGCAATTTGCAATTGGGCATCTAACATCAAAAGGTTGTAATAACCTTTAGAAACATTGGCCACAATAGTAGTTTGCAAAGCTTTTTTTACTTCTTCTGATTGCAGGTAATTAGCAAAAGCGCCTTTTTTCTGATTCTTTATTTTCCCCCAAATATCCGCTTCCCATGAAAGAGCAACTCCAGTGGAGTAATCTTCGACATGTTGTTTTCCTAAAGCCTGACTCAAGTTCATTCCTGTGAAACTATTCTCGGAAGGACGATTGATACTAGTGTTTACAAATAAATTAGCCTGAGGCACATTATTCCATTTGGATTGTGTGAATCGGTATTGCGCGATCTCGATGTTTTTAGTAGCAATTTGTAAATCATTATTACGTGCTACTGCCTGATCAATCAACTCAATGATGTCTTTTTCTGTAAAGAAATTTTTCCACTCCAAATCTGCGATACTAGTAGTATCCTTTGAAAGGGATGCATTCCTGAAGTTATCAGGTAATGCATCTTTTGGAGTTTCAATATCCTTAGAAACCGAGCAGGATAGTAAGGTGGTGATCAAAATAGCGATCATCACGATTTTGGTTATGTGCTTTTTCATTTTTTTTGTCGTCATTAAATTTCTGAACAGATATCTTTTCTAGTATCAAGATCTTTTGAGATCTTATAAGATAGATAAGCGATGCCAACGATGATGGTCACCAGGGCTGCTGTTATATAATTTTCCATTTTTATTTTTCTTCGTTATGAATTACGGCTACTGGTTTTCCAGAAACCTTTTCTTGTAAATGTTGGAATACGATGAATAAAACTGGAATGATTAACAAACCAAGTATTACACCTGAAATCATACCTCCTGCTGCACCAATACTGATGGAGTGATTACCTTGTGCGGATGGACCTTTGGCGCTCATCATCGGAATTAATCCTACCACAAAGGCCAATGAGGTCATAATGATTGGTCGTAAACGCAATTTTGCTGCGTCTATGGAGGCTTTGACTAAGGCCTGACCCGATTTCCTTTTTTGGACGGCAAATTCCACAATCAAGATGGCATTTTTGGCAAGCAGTCCGATTAACATGACCAGTGCCACTTGTACATAAATATTATTTTCAATACCGGTCAAACCGATCGCTACAAATACACCAAATATACCTGCAGGTATGGATAAGATTACAGCCAAAGGCAATATGTAACTTTCGTACTGTGCAGCAAGTAAGAAATAGATGAATATCAAACACAGCAAGAAAATAGTTGCCGATTGCCCTCCAGAAGAAATTTCTTCACGAGTTTGTCCTGAAAATTCATAACTATAACCAGCAGGTAATTGTTGTGCTGCAACTTCTTCAATGGCTTTGATGGCATCTCCAGAACTGAATCCAGGTTTAGGGATGGCATTGATCGAAATCGAGTTAAATAAATTATATCTTGAAGCGGTTTCGGAACCGTATATACGAGTTAGTTTAACTAGTGTATTGATCGGAACCATTTCCCCATTTTTATTTTTAACAAACACGCGATCTATGGATGAAGGATCGGCTCTATCATCAATATCGGCCTGAACTACTACTCTGTAGTATTTTCCAAATCGGTTGAAGTCAGAGGCTTGTGCACTACCAAAATAAGCTTGCATGGTTTGCAGTATGTCTTTGACTTTTACGCCTAATTGATCTGCTTTTTCATCGTTAATATCCAATTGCAATTGAGGATAATCAGCTTTGAAACTCGTAAAGGCTACAGCAATTTCAGGACGTTTCATCAATTGTCCAATGAAGTTCTGAGAGATACCACTAAACTTATCGAGTTTACCACCCGTTTTATCCTGTAGGACTAAGTCTAAAGCTTCCACATTACTAAAACCAGGAACAGTAGGAAAACTAAATACAAAGAAACTACCACCAGTAATAGCGCCTAATTTACCTCGTACTTGATTCATAATTTCATCGATGCTTTTAACGGCACCACGATCTTCATTGGGTTTCAACAATACAAAAACTACTGCTGAAGAAGGACTCGTTGAATTGGTTAATAAATTGAAACCAGAAATAGCCGTTACGTCTCTTGAAGCATCTAATTTTCTAAGAATATTTTCTGCCTCGGTCATTACCTTTTGAGTTCCATCTAATGAAGTTCCTGAAGGAGTGTTTACCGCAATGGCAATAAATCCTTGGTCTTCTGTTGGGATAAATCCTGAAGGAGTCGTTTTAACCATCACTACTGTAGCGAAAGTAATTAGGGCTAAACCACCTAAACTAACCCATTTGTTACGAATTAAAAACTTCAATCCACCCACATAACGATCTGTTAAAGAGTTAAAACTTCTGTTGAATCCATTAAAGAATTTTTCTTTAAATCCTTGTTTGACATAAGGAGCATCTCCGTGTGCTGAATGGTTGTCTTTTAAGAATAAAGCAGCTAGGGCAGGGCTTAGCGTTAAAGCGTTAATGGCTGAGATGACAATGGCAATGGCCATGGTAAAAGCAAACTGGCGATAGAAAACTCCAGTGGAGCCTTCCATGAAACCAACCGGTAAAAATACGGCAGCCATAACCAAGGTAATGGAAATAATGGCACCCGTTATTTCGTGCATCGCTTCATGTGTAGCTACTTTTGGAGACAATTGTTTGTGTTCCATTTTGGCATGGACGGCCTCGACCACCACAATAGCATCATCGACCACAATACCAATGGCTAAGATTAAGGCGAATAAAGTCAATAAATTGATCGAGAATCCGAACAATTGCATGAAGAAGAACGTACCCAAAATCGCAACCGGAACTGCAATAGCAGGGATCAAAGTGGATCTAAAATCCTGAAGGAAAATAAAGACCACTATAAAGACTAATATAAAAGCTTCTATTAAAGTATGTTGTACCTGTTCGATGGATTGGTCTAAGGATACTTTAGTACTATAGAAAATATTGTGTTTGATTTCTTTAGGGAAATCTTTGGAGGCTTTTACCATCAATTTATTAATGGCAACCTGTATATCATTTGAGTTGGAACCTGCCAACTGAATAATACCAATTACCACTCCTTTTTTACCATTCAAACGCGTTAAACTGGTATAGGAATAGGCGCCAAGTTCTACTCGGGCAACATCTTTTAAACGAAGAATCGAACCATCCGCATTAGAGCGTATTGCAATGTTCTGATAATCTTCTGGTTGGGTTAATTTCCCTTTGTATTTGATAACATATTCAAAAACTTCTTTACTTCTTTCTCCAAACTTACCGGGAGCAGCTTCCAAACTTTTATCCTGAATAGCAGACATTACTTCGTTTGGAGTAATCTTGTAAGTAGCCATTTGAGTTGGATTCAACCAAACGCGCATGGAATAATCTTTCACACCACCAAAAATGCTGGCCGAACCAACTCCTGGAATCCTTTTGATTTCTGGAATGATGTTGATTTGCGCATAATTGGCCACAAAGGTCTGGTCGTATTTGGATTCGTCATCGGTATACATACCGATGGCCATAATAAAACTGTTTTGTTGTTTGGCTGTGGTTACACCTTGCTGAACCACCTCTGCAGGTAATTGACTCGTCGCTTGTGCTACTCTGTTTTGAACGTTTACTGCAGCTTGGTCCGCATTGGTTCCTAATTTAAAGAAAACAGTAATGGCTAGGGTACCATCGTTACTGGCTGTAGAACTCATATAGGTCATGTTTTCTACACCATTAATGGATTCTTCTAGAGAAGGAGCAACAGATCGCAAAACGGTTTCTGCATTAGCACCAGGATATATGGCTGTTACCAAAACCGAGGGAGGGGCAATATCAGGAAATTGTTGCAATGGCAATTTCGTGAGTCCAAGTACACCCAGAATCACCAATAAAATGGAGATTACGGTTGCCAGTACAGGTCTTTGTATAAATATTTTGAACATCTTCGTAAAAATTATTTTTTGTTAATGATTTGGGCAACTTCTGGTGCCGATTTTTGTGGTTGAATCACTTGTCCTTCTTGAAGTTTATCGATACCACTTAATACAATAAGATCACCAGTTTGTACACCTTCTTTGATAAGATAGTTTGTTCCTGTTTTGCCAATAACGGTAATCGGCATTTTGTTTACTTTGTTTTCTTTACCCACAGTGAAAACAAAAATTTTGTCCTGCATTTCTATAGTAGCGGATTGAGGAATTAGAATGGCATCGTCATGTTGAATACCTAAACGAATTTTTCCTGTATTCCCTGAACGTAAGGTTCCACCAGTATTTGGAAAAGTTGCTCTTAAAGTAATAGCTCCGGTATTTTTATCAAATTGACCATCGACCATATCGATTTTCCCCGTTTGAGGATAAGCATTATTATCGGCTAAGATCAAAGTTACAGGAGGTAAGTTTTTAAGTTTATCACCCAAACTGTTTCCAGCATATTTAGCTTTGAAGTTGATAAAATCAGTTTCCCCTAAAGAGAAATAAGCATAAACCTCGTGTACATCCGAAAGGCTAGTCAAAGGCTCAAGATCAGTAGAAGAAACTAAACTTCCTTGTTTTTTAGGTAATCTTCCGATATACCCGCTAACAGGAGCCGTTACAGTAGTATAACCAAGATTAATTTTGGCCGATCCTACCATGGCTTTGGCTTGTTCTATATTAGCAGCTGCTATTTTTTGAGAAGCTTTAGCCGTTTTTAGCTGATAATCAGAAACCACTTTATTTAGAACTAGTGGGGTTAATTTGTCCACTTCTAATTGTGCATTGATCAAAGCCGCTTCGGCAGCATGAAGATTCGCTATAGCATTGTTTAATTGCTCGCGGAAGGGACGTTCGTTTATTTTGAATAGGGTTTGACCTTTAGTTACATAAGATCCCTCATCTATATATACTCGCTCTAGATTTCCACTTACTTGCGGGCGGATTTCTACATCAATGGTTCCTTGTATGGAAGCTGGATAGTCAGAATCTGTGACAGCATTTGCGTTTTGGATTGCTAAAACTGGTAGTAGGGGAGCTGCGGGAGCAGGAGCTTGCGTTTTATCAGCACAACTGCTTAGTACGAGTGCTAGAATAAAACTGGTTATAATTACATTCTTCATTTTACTATTTGATTTAATTGGTTGGACATTCTCTCTTTTAAAAATTTGTGGTATGCGGGTATTCTCGGGATTCATATTTAATTGTATTAAATTATCTAACGATGTTAAGTAAATGGTTGAAAAAGACCATCAAAAAAGCCTTCCAATTATATCTCACAATTGGTATTAAATTATTTATCACTGTTAAGTTGAAATGAAAAAAAAAGCTTTTTAAAACCTATTAAATCATTTATCACTGTTAAATGAAGTTGCAAAATTAATTATATATTGATTATTAAATTATTTATCACTGTTAAATTAAGATGAAATTTTTTTTATTGTATCGATTTAATGATACCACCAATGGCATCTTTAAGAATCTGATTGTTGATTGTTTCTAGTATATCACTTTTGTTGATGATGTTGATGGCGATTAAACCATGAATCACGGAAAAGAAGGTGAAATACTTTTGTTTGATAATATCTTCAGTAGGACTGCTATTCTTCATGATCTCCGCAATAACAGCAACAAATAATTCATAAGGTGCTTTAGAGGCCGAACATTGTTGTGAACAACAATTCATTTGTACGCCAAACATCACTTGATACATTTCGGTATCGGTAAAGGCAAAATCCCAATAGGCCATCCACATGGCTTCTAATTGCTCTTCTGGTTTGTCAAATTTAGCTTTGGCTTTTTCAAGCTCTTTGGTCAATTTAATAAACCCTTTACCAGTTAACTCTTGTAGGATTGCTTCTTTATTGGAGAAGTATTCGTAGATAATAGGTGCCGTATATTCAATTCTATCGGCAATTTTTCGCATACTCAGACCTTGCCAACCGTCTTCTTTAACGATAGCATAAGCAGCTTCAAGAATATTACTTCTTGTCTCTTCTTTTTGTCTTAAAATACGATCTTTACTTGCCATTTTGATAGTGTATTAAATAATCTAACACTGTTAAGCAAAGGTAGATTAATTTTTAAATATAGTACAATAGGAGTATCAATTTTTTTTATTGCTCCATAGAGGACTAAGAAAAAGCTTTGAAATGCTTGGATTCAAAGGCTTTTACTCGTCTGTGTTATTTTATGAAATCCATTTCGACATGCTCAATTCCGGCATCTAGGAAAAAATTATCGGTCTGTCTGAATCCGTTTTTGATGTAAAAACGACTTGCATTGACTTGAGCGTACAAATAAATCTTCTTTTTGTCTTTTAAGTCGTCCAGTATTTTGTGCAGTATAGCTTCGCCTATTCGTTTGCCTCTGTAGGTGCTTAAAACGGCAATTCGTTCAATTTTAAACCCATTCTCCATCTTTCTATATCGCGCTGCTCCAGCTGGTAAACCATTTACAGTGGCCAGATAGTGTATGGCTTGCTCATCATCCATAGACTCGCGCTCTTGTGATACATTTTGTTCTTCTACAAATACTTGTCTTCTAATGGCAAAGGCGATATCAATTAGTTTTTGATCGTCTACTTTTTCTACTATAATTAAATTTTTTGTAGCACTTTGTGCCATTGTATTTTTCGTTTCTTTGATTGCTGTCATTCGGTCAAAAAGATTTTTTGTTCTCAGATTTTGATTTACTTCGTTTATGGCTTTGAATAAATTATTATCGGTATGGGTCAGTTCAATCAATGCTTCAGTCATGATTTGCCATAAAGGTTCTAATTGACAGATCATTTTATTAGCCCTATCCGTTAGGGTTATCAAGCGCTTTCTTTCGTCTTTAGCATCCTTGGTTGAGCCAATCAATTCCTTTTTTTCCAATTCTTTCAATAATGAAATGGTGGTCGGATGGGAGTATCCTATTTCTTGTGACAGTTCCACAACACTTATAGCTTGTTTTTGTGATAGCACATAGATAACTGGAAACCATTTTGGCTCAAAGTCGATGTTTTCACTTCGATAAAACTGTTGTGCTTCTTTTCTTAGGTTTTCATTTAAACGCTGTAAAAGATTACCCAATACCAATGATTTTGATTGTTCTAGTACCATAGAAAATAATTTGCGTATAAAATTACGTAGTTAACTACATATATGCAAAATTAGAATTAAATTTTAGGTTTTTTTTATAAGGTTGGCCTTTAAGGTATGGTGGTTTCTGTAGGTTCTATATATTGGTAGATTCATGCATTTTCTAATAAAATACAAATAGATAAAAGATGTACCGTTTGATAGTAGATTTGTACCACTGTTAGCATTTGGTTTGTGTGTATCTTTGTGATAGTAGTGTAAATTAAAATTTGAATATGATGAAAGCAATAGGATTTAAAAGCTCATTATCAATAGAAAAAGAAGATAGTTTTGTTGAATTTGAAACGCCAAAACCGGTTCCAGTAGCACATGATTTATTGGTCAAAATTAAAGCAGTTTCTGTAAACCCTGTAGATTATAAGATACGTCAGAATAGCGCGAAAGATATTGTTTTAGAAACGCCAAAAATTATAGGTTGGGATGCTGTTGGAATTGTAGAAGCCATTGGTGATAAAGTAAGTTTATTTAAAGTAGGAGACGAAGTTTTTTACGCAGGAGATATTACCAAGCCAGGAAGCAATGCAGAATATCAAATAATTGATGAGCGTATAGTAGGGAATAAACCAAAAACGCTTAGTGCAGAACAAGCAGCTGTAATGCCCTTGACAGGTTTAACAGCGTGGGAGCTTTTATTTGACCGAATTCGGATCAATCCAGAAAAAGATAAGGGGAAAACCATTCTCATAATTGGTGGCGCAGGTGGAGTAGGTTCAATTGCGATTCAGTTGGCCAAAAAAGTAGTAGGGTTGACCGTGATTGCTACGGCTTCTCGCCCCGAATCTATTGAGTGGTGTAAACAACAAGGTGCCGATTTTGTAGTCAATCATAAAAATTTAGTAGAAGAAGTTCGTAATGCAGGTTTTCAGCACGTAGATTTTATTTTAGATTTTGTAGATGTCAATCAGTATTGGAGTGCCTTTGTAGAGCTAATAAAGCCTCAGGGGCATATTGGTTCGATTAGTGATCCGAAAGAAAATGTTAACCTTCGCGAATTAAAGGGTAAAAGTGTCAGTTTTCATTGGGAATTAATGTTTACACGCTCGATGTTTCAGACAGACGACATGATCGAACAACATTATATTTTAAATCAATTAGCTACTTGGCTAGATAACGGAACGATTCATTCCACACTAAAAACAACACTGACAGGTTTGACAGCAGCAAATTTTAAAGAAGCACATCAACTATTAGAGTCGGGTAAAACAATTGGTAAAATTGCCATTAAATTTTAAAGAGAAAAAAACATAAAGCAAGCTTCAAAGGGCTTGCTTTATGTTTTTAATGAAGATGTTTCGGTATGAGTGAAACTGCTAGGAGTGTTTTTTACTCTTTAGTCTCTATGTCTAGTGCTATGAATTTATTTTGCTTTGAAATCTGATCTATTTTTTTTCTCAAATAATGATCTAGAGTACCATTTTTTATTTTTAATTCCTTCTCAATAAAAATGAGAAGTTCTTCTTCCGTTTTGCTCTGATTCAGTAATTTTTTAAAGAGTTTGATGCCTCCTTTTTCAATGGCTAAATTGCATAGCAATGCACCAGTTACGTATTGGGGATTTGTTTCTTCGTCTAGTTTCCAAAAGTCATTTGGCTTATTTAAATCTACTTCAGGATGTAACTTTAAAAAGGCATTGACTCTTTTAATACTATAGAGCAAGGATTTCCCCTTGTGAGCATTTTCTCCTCCCCAATAGGCAGACAAACCGGTCAATAGTAGTTCGTTTGCATTCGGGAAATAATTATTAATAAAATGGGTTATTTCGTGTTGATGATTCTCGCCTGCTTGAGCTGTTGCGTAAATGATATTATTGAAAGAATCAAAAAAACCGCACTCTTTTCCATTGCCCATTGTCATGACATAATCAAACCCCTTTACTTTAAAAATATCTTCACAATCGCGACAAATAAAGTAGTCTATATTTTGAGGTTTTAATTGAAATATAGAACAGATTTTTATCAAGTATTCATTAGCTTGATCAGCTTTTGTCTCATTAAAAACATATTGCGGGAAATAATGATAGGTGATGTTTCCAATTACTTTGGTTTGCCAGTCTTTGGTTAGTTTTGGTTGATAATTGGTCAGATAGAAGTTTTGGTTTATTTTCGTAGCAACTACATTGGTTATGGCGTATATGTCAAAGTTTTCCTTATCATAAAAAGCAGATTTAATAACGTAATCATTTTCTGTTTTTGATATGGATAAGATCTTATTACTCATTTGAAAATAATACAGCGATGGATTTAAAAAACCTTCACTTCGTAATAAATCATAACTTTTGTATTTTGCTTTATCATTGTCACACCAATTTGGATTATTATTTAATTCGTGAGGATTAGATAGTAAATAATTTTTCCAAAGTTTTACAATTTGATTTTTTTCAACACTTAAGGTGTCTAATCCAATGTTTGTGGTAACTTCTTGGGCTTTTATCGATAGTGTTGCTAAAAAGAATAATAATATAGTTATGTAATTTGATCTCATAGATGATCTTGTGATTTACGGTTTATTTAGGTTAAAAATTTTAAATATCGAACGAGAGTTTCTGTCAAAGCAAACTTAATCCATTATA
Organism: Flavobacterium sp. OHVDL-2026-0007; assembly: GCF_059882335.1. Lineage (NCBI taxonomy): Bacteria > Pseudomonadati > Bacteroidota > Flavobacteriia > Flavobacteriales > Flavobacteriaceae > Flavobacterium > Flavobacterium sp. OHVDL-2026-0007. The sequence goes on along the minus strand of NZ_CM187612.1, from coordinate 1,625,238 downwards.
ATCGAAGTAAAGTAAATTTATAAGTTTCTAATGATGTTTTACCTATACTTGCAAAGTTAGTATAAAAGTATAATTGTAAGACAAATCTACTATAAAAGCAGTTTTACCAAGTTTTATGTAAGGAAATAAGAGGTGTTTTTTATGCAAAAATAAGGGCGGTACTTTTAGAAGTACCGCCCTTACGACCAATTTTGATTTGCTTTTTAAAATCAGGTACGATTTTAAAAGCTGCATTTAATAACGTACAGTTTTTGCAATCTACTAGAGAAGACTAAACGCAGGTTATTCGTTTATGATATCGCCTTCTTTAGTTTCTTCACTGGCTATTTTAACCAATTTATCTTGAGTATTCAAATCACCAAATATTTCAATTTTATCCTCGATTTCTCTCCCTTTTTTAACTTCAACTCTTGTGGCTTTATGATTCAATACTTTGATCACATACAATCCTTCAGCTGAACTTACCAAAGCTGATTTTGGAATAACAAAGGTACTGTCTTTTGCATTTAGAGGAAGTAGTACTTCGGCTACCATTCCAGGTAAAAGATTACCTTTGGTATTGTGTACGTCCATTTCTACGCGTTCAGAACGAAGTTTCATGTCTAAAGCACCTGACATTCGCTCAATGGTTGCTGTAAAAGTTTCGGGTAATGATTTTACATTAAAGCTCATTTGGTCACCCGTATGTAAATAACCCGTATATAATTCTGGAATAGAAACTGCCAAACGCAATTTACTTTGCTGTTGAATAGTCAATAGGGGCAAATCAGATCCTTTTCCTGCTGGACCAACAAAGGCACCCATATTCACATTTCTAGCCGAAACTACTCCGTCAAATGGCGCACGAATTTCAAGATATCCTCTCATGATGGCTACTTCCTTGTGAGCAGCAATGGCAGCTTGATATTGTGCGTAATCTGAGTTTTTCTTTCCGCTAGCCATTTCTAAATCATTTTTAGAAATGGTTCCTTCCACTTTACTGGTTTCGTATAAACGATTGTAAGTACTTTTACTAGTAGCGTAAATAGCTTCCATCGATTTTAGTCTGGATTCTGCAGCAGCCAATTGTGAACTGATTTCTGGTGCTTCCAAAATAATTAAAAGTTGTCCCTTCTTTACTTTTGAACCAATATCTACTTTCAATAATTTGACAAAACTGCTCACTTTAGCATATAAGTCGACTTGTTGAAAACCCGATAATTCAGCAGGCAAACGCAATGCTGTTGTTAGTTTCTGCTTTTCTAATAGTATAGTTGCTGTTTTAGCTTCTATTTCTGCAGTAGGTGTTTCTTCTTTTTTAGAGTTACAACTAGTTAGAAAAAATACGGCTACAAAAAACAATGTAGTTGATTGGATAATTTTATTTTTCATTTTTTGGATTTAATGATGAGATATAATGGATGCTTTCTTCGTCTTCAGGATCTAGAGAAACAGACTGTGTTGTTGTTTTTTCTTGTGCCCAGGCAAAAATTAAAGGCAAGATAAGTAATACGGCAAAAGTTGAAAACAACAGTCCACCAACTACCGCTCTTCCTAATGGAGAAACTTGATCCCCTCCTTCACCGTGACCAATGGCCATTGGTAACATTCCGGCGATCATCGCCACAGAGGTCATGATGATAGGACGAAGACGCAGCGCTGCAGCTTCACGAGCTGATTCTAATGCGTTTCCATTGATTTTCCTCAATTGCTCAGCATTGGTTACCAATAATACAGCATTAGCAATCGAAACTCCTACCGACATGATAATTCCCATATAGGACTGTAGGTTTAATGTTGAACCTGTAAGGGTCAACATTAACAGAGATCCTAAAACTACTGCAGGAACTGTCGTTAGAATCACTAAGGATACTTTGAACGATTGGAAATTAGCCGCTAACATTAAGAAGATGACAAAAATAGCCACGACTAATCCCATTTGTAAACTGCTTAAAGTTTCTACCAATACTTTACTCATCCCAATTGGGGTGATGAATAATCCTCGGGGTAATTCTCCCAGTGAATTAATGGTAGCATCCACATCTTTTACAGCTGTTCCCAAATCGGTTTGACTAATGTTGGCTGTAACGGTAATGTAAGGCATCGCGCCTATATTGTCGTTTTCACCACTTACAAAACCAGGTGTAATTTTAGCAACGTCGCTTAAAACGGGGCGCAACGAATTTTTCAACACGGGAATCTCTCCAATATCGGTGGTGCTTTTCATTTTATTTAAAGGAACCTGAACTTGAACAGCATAGGATAAACCAGCTTTTTCATCTATCCAAGTATTTTTCTCTGTGTATCGAGAGGATGAGGTCGACGCTACCAGTGATCTTGAAATATCATTCATGTCCACCCCTAATTCGGCAGCACGCGTTCTGTCAATGTCGATGTTCATAGCAGGATAATGGATCGGCTGACCAATTTGCACATCTCTGAAATACGCTATCCTTTTGAGTTTTTCTACAATTTGATTGGCGTATACTTCATTTCTTTTTTTGTCTTTTCCGGCAATTCGAACTTCGATTGGAGTAGGAGAACCTTGGCTTAATACTTTATCGGTAAGTTCGATGGGTTCAAAAGAAACCTTTACATCGGGTAAAACTTTTTTAAGACGGGCTCTAAAGTCGTCTTTAAAATCATCCATATCTGCATGATACTCTTTTAAACTCACTTGAAAAACGGCCTCATGAGAACCCGCCATGAACAAATAGATTGGGTTAATAGAGAACAAAGCAGGGTGCTGTCCCACATATACGGATGTTATGCCGATATGTTCTTTCCCTACCATGTTTTGTAATTCTTTCAAAACAATGATGGCTTTTTCTTCAGTTCGTTCTAGACGTGTTCCATCTGGAGCACGCATTCTCAGTTGAAACTGACTCGAGTTTACTTTTGGGAAAACATCTTTACCAATGAAATTAAGAAACAGTACAGCAATAAGGCTAATGACAATCAAGTAGGTAATGGTCGCCGCTCTTTTATAAGGAAATAAACGATCTAAAGTTCTCATGAAACGAATTCTAAAACGCTCGAAAGCGCCAATTTTCCCATCCTGATTAGCATCTTCTCGTTCGATCATTACTTTTTTCTGACCAATTAAGAGTTTCTCAGATTCAGGAGTTAATCCACTGTCATTGAATTCAGCCTCATCATCAGTAATGTCAGGTGTGTGTTCGTGTTTAGGATGTGCTTTCATCAACCAGTTGGCCATTACAGGTACAAAGGTTTGTGACAATAGGAAGGAAATAACCATAGAGAATCCAATGGCCAAGGCCAAAGGTAAAAACAAAGCCCCCGGTATTCCTACCATGGTAAAGGCTGGTGCAAAAACGGCCAATATGCAAAGTAAGATCAATAACTTAGGCAAGGCAATTTCCTGACAAGCATCCCAAATGGCCAGTGCCTTGGGTTTGCCCATATCGAGATGCTGGTGAATGTTTTCGATGGTTACCGTACTTTCATCTACTAATATACCAATGGCTAAAGCCAATCCACTTAAAGACATTAAGTTGATGGTTTGTCCGAATAATTTTAGGAATAAAACCCCTGAAATAATAGAGATGGGAATGGTTAAAATTACGATCAAAGCCGCACGTTTATCACCTAGGAAAAGTAAAACCATTAAACCCGTTAAAACAGCTCCGATAATACCTTCTGTGATCAAACTTTTTACCGAGTTGATGACATAAACCGATTGGTCAAATTCATATGACAATTTCACATCTTCAGGCAGCGTACTTTGAATTTTGGGAAGTTCGGCTTTTAATTTCTGAACCACATCCCAAGTGGAAGCATCTCCGGCTTTAGCAATACTAATATAAACCGAACGTTTTCCATTTACTAAAGCGTAACCAGCAGTGATATCTGCACCATCTTTTACCGTGGCGACATCACCAAGAGTTAAGTTTTGAACGCTTCCTTTAAACAAAGGAATTTTCTCAAAATCTTTAACTTCTCTTATGGTATTATTGGTGGGTGTAATGTAATTTTTGTCGCCTATTCTCACGTTTCCTCCAGGAGCAGTTTGGTTGTTTAGACGTATGGCTTCCACAATTTGATCCGGTGTCATATTGTGTGAACGCAACATGTCTGGATCTACATTAACCTCAATAGTTCTTGGACTTCCCCCGAAAGGTGCCGGTGATAATAATCCTGGAACAGAAGTAAAGGACGCTCGTACGTATACGTTGGCTAAATCCTGCAGTTCGTTGTTGGATCTGATTTTGCTGCTCAGTACCAATTGACCAATGGGTAGGGAGGAAGCATCAAAACGAATGATAAACGGAGGTTGCGATCCCGGTGGAAAAGAGGCCTGCATCCTATTGGAAAGTGAACTCAATTCGGCTGCCGCCTGCGCCATATTGGTATCTTCATAGTAGGTTAATTTCATAATCATTAACCCTTGAATATTTTTGGTCTCAATTGATTTTACACCATTGGCAAATGGCATAATATTGACATAATTTTTGGTAAAATAGGCTTCCATTTGATCTGGGCTATACCCTCCAAAAGGATGTGCAATATAGATGACCGGCAAGTTCATTTTCGGAAGAATATCCACCTTGATGTCCTTGATGGCGCTAATTCCGAAGAAAAATAGACCCGCAACCATTACGAGTATGGAGATGGGTTTGCGGAGTGCAAAACGTATTAAATTCATTAGGAGCTATAATTAAAATTCATTTATAAATAAGTCAAAGTTGCCAGTGGCCGCTACTTTTAGCAAAAACGATTGCCACACATTATTGTTGACAATATCACGATCGATTTCCGCTCGATTTAGCGTATACAAGGTTTGGGTGATATCAGTCAAATCGGTTAATCCATTTTTATACAGCGTCGATTTTTGTAAATAAGCTCTTTGTGCTGCATTGACTTGAATAGGGGCTTCAGTATAATTTTCTAGCGTGATTTTTATTTTTTCATCTGCCAAAGACAATTGTGATTTCAATTCTCTATCGGCTTGGTTGTATTCTTCTTGTAAAGCTTGCGACACATACTTCTGAGCGCTTACTTGTTTGCTTATTCTAAAAGGGGTAGTCAAATTCCAAGTGATTCCAACGCCAATTAAATAGTTCGTACGATCTGGGTTCACACCATCCCAATAATTTCTATTAAAAGAGGTTTGATCGGTAACATAATCGGAACTAAATCCAGAAGCACGGGTTTGTAAAACACCAAAGGCACTCATGGTAGGGTAATAAAAACGTTGGTATAGTTTCGCTTGTTGATTACTATAATCGATCTTGGTTTTATAATATTGTAGCAAGGGATGTAAGCTGTCTGAAGCAATTCCAGTTAGTAGTTCCTTGGGAATTTCATTCACAAATAAGGTATCTGTAGCAAAATTCTGTGGTCCCACACCCATTAAATCAACTAATTTATTGTTTTGTTCTTTGACAAAGTTTCGAGCAAGATTTAAGGCAATTTTAGCTTTTGAAACTTCAGCGGTAGCCAAGGTAGAATCCACTCCAGCCAATAGTCCATTTTTTACACGGGCCACAGCAGTTCTTTTAAATACTTCAGCACGACTTAAATTCTTTTTTTGCGAAATCAATAATCTTTGGCTCGCTAGTAAGTTCAAATAAGCTGCGGATATTTTGATCTGTTGCTGAAATTTCTCCTGTTTCAAATCATTCTCTTTGGCTTGAAGATCAACTTTAGCCAAGTGGATTTTTTCTTGGGTTTTTCCGAAAGTAAAAAAGTCCCAATTCATATTGACCAAATACAAAGCCCCAAAAGCAGAATTCCAGTTTTGATCGGCTAATGCAGGTCCGGAAGAAGCTGTTCCTAAACCATTGAAACCATACAGAGGACCGTTTTGTCCATTGATGGTTCCGTAATCTTGTTGGGCTGACAAATTAAGATTCGGCAAATAATCGCGTTTTGATTGTTTGAGACCCTCGCGCGATGCATTGGTGTAGTTGTTTTTTGCTCTAATGGAACCGTAGTTTTCAAGACCTGTTTTGATGGCTTCTTTTAAAGACAAGGTTTGTGAATAACTGATTGAGGCAAAAATCAAGAAAAATAATAAGGTAATTTTTTTGAAATACATAAAACTCAAGGTGTGAAATTATCCAAACAAAACTATTTCTCTTTATCCAATAAAAGCCTTGTTAAATGATGTAATGCAGTAATAAATGACCAATTGAATTGGTCATTTATTGGAAATGATAATTAAATATTTGTTCGTACTTTGTAAACTATTTAAGAAATAAAGATGGATAAGAAAACAGATAACTTACTGGATAATAAATGGTGGCAGGAGATTGCTGTTATTGTATTTTCATTTACCATTTATACCTTAAAGAATGATTGGATGTTGTTTAGTTCTGCAGCTTCTATTTTAATGGGAGTTTTTTTCTACCTGATTTTGTATCTACACGCGCAATTTAATCGTTTTTTTCTACTTCCGATTTTGTTTAAAGGCCAACGTCCTGTAACCTATATTTTATTGACTGTTTTTGGAGTGCTAGTATTTTCGGTGGTTTTGTACGAGGTTACTCAGTGGGAATTGTTTAATAAATGTCGTTTGTATCAAAACTCACATCAACGAAGTTATGTGTTTCATTTGGCTAGTGTTTTGGGAACTTTGGTTTGTATATTGAGCCCGATAATCGTTTTTAAGTTTTACAGAATCCACAAAAGACAAACCGACGAAACCTTGTTATTCAATCAAATGCAACTCAATGCACTTAAAGGACAACTCAATCCGCATTTTTTATTCAATACTTTTAACACCCTTTACGGAATAAGTCTTGAGTTTCCTGAGCGAACCCCTGATTTAATTATGAAAGTATCGCAATTGATGAGGTATCAGCTGGAAAGTAACAACAAACAATGTGTTTCTTTAGAGGATGAACTGGAGTTTATAAACAGTTACATACAACTCGAAAAAGAGCGGGTGGCCTATCGATGTGACATTACATATGATTGCAAAATAGATAATGAAAATGCGTACAAGGTTTCTCCAATGTTGTTGATCGCTTTTATTGAAAATGCTTTTAAACATGGTGCTTGTGCTATAGAAAAATGCTTTGTTCGAATTATAATTACCGTGGAAAATGGTTTGTTGCATTTACATGTAGTGAATTCAATTCCTAAGAAAAAGAATGAAGTTGTGTCCACTAAAATTGGATTAAAAAATACGATTGAACGATTGAATCTAATCTATGGAAAAGACTATAAATTAGATATTCAAGACGATAAAAATACTTATATTGTAGATTTGAAATTGCAATTGAAAAAATTTGTATAATGAGAGAACCAAAAAAATGTATAATTGTGGATGATGAGCCAGCAGCACATTATGTGTTGGCGAATTATATCAAGCAAAACCCACAATTAGAATTGGTTTTTCAAGGTTTTAATGGCGTAGAAGCCATGAATTATCTGCGAGAGCATCCAGTAGATTTGATGTTTTTGGATATTAATATGCCGGAGATTTCAGGGATGGAATTGCTAAAGATTATCCCTAAACACCCTAAGACTATTTTAACGACCGCTTATTCTGAATACGCATTGGAAAGTTACGATTATGGTGTGATTGATTATCTTTTAAAACCGATTTACTTTCCTCGTTTTTTAAAGGCTATCGATCGTTTTTTTGCTACCGAACAAAATAAAATAAAAGAAGAAGAAGTTTTAATCAATACTGTCAATGTGAAAGTGGATGGGTATTTTATAGATATCGAATTAGATCAGCTTTTGTTTGCGCAGAGTTTTGGTAACTATGTAAAATTGCATACGCTAAAAAGAATCTATTTAGCTTCGATAACCACCAGCGAATTTGAGAAATGTCTTCCAGAGAACTTTATTCGGATTCATAAATCGTATATAGTGGCGCTGGATAAAATTGAAGTGGTCGAGAAAGATTTTGTCATCATCAAAAAAGAAAAATTACCCGTTGGGATTACCTATAAAAGAGAATTGTCCGACCGATTGAAAAAATAATACCTAGAAAAAGAGATTACTTACTAATTCAATTTTCAAATGAAGAGCCTACTATGATATTTCATGTAGGCTTTTTTGATACTCTATACTTAAAGTTTTAAACTTAAAGACTTTTTGACCTACTGTCAATTGAAGAATATTTTTTAAAGTTTTAAGAAGCCTAATTCGTATAGTTTAAGCATGTAATTCTAGTATTTCTCTTGTTTTTTTACCGTTACTCGTATTTATTTGCTTTTTGTCTATTTGTTGATTTATAAAAGTATTATTTTTTTTTGTAAAAATTTGATTGTTTGATGAGAGTAAAATACTACTTTTGATTTTTTTTTAACAAAAAATTAGGAGCTTTGAAATATAAGCCAAAAGACAATCAATATAAAATTAAAGCATTAATTAATAAATAAGATCACATGAAAAAAAGAATTTTAATCTTAGTAGTTGTAGTAATAAGTGTTTGCAGTTATGCACAAAAAATCAAGGTTGACAAAGGAGAAATCAAGCTCGATGAAAAAACAATTGGTTATATAGAAGGTAAAAAACCCGTTTTTAAAATATTCAATTTAGATAAAAGTTATGTCGTTACAGCAGAGTTAAAGAATGCTCCCAATAGCCCTTCGTTGACACTTCCATGGATTGAAATTAAAGATGAAACCACAGGAAAATCTAACGAATTAGAATTTAAAAATAAAAGCAGAAAATTTAGTGCCTTTAATTATGACAGAAGCATTATCTATGAATTATTCGATGGAAATTATATGAGTGCAGATGGTTTAAATAAAGAGGCAATAGAAAGTTTTGTTAATGGAGAATCAACTGGTATAGCTGCAAAGCGCCTGGGAGTTCAAAATGAAGTTGACAACGCAAATAAATTGGCTGATACCTATCAACTAACCATTGATGACTATGGTACTGTTTATAGTACAAAAGCAAAAAATCAAGATCCAAACGATAAGAAAATCGGTCTTGTCAAAATGACCTCACCATCAACAAATGGAGAATTAAAGTACGAAGTTTTAGATCTAGACAATAGATTAATAGCAACTTGGTATGCAAAAGCAGGAATGGTTTCAGGCTATGATAAATTTTTAAATCAACAACTTATCACATACGACAAAAAAGTAATTAATGCTACTTTTGATAATAGAGGTAATCCTATAGGGTATAAAATGAGTAAAGATATTACGGCAATGAATGTTGTAAGAGCTTTGGTTGGTAACGGTTATACTTTAGGGAGAAATAATTAATTGAAAAGAATATATAGAAAAGGAAAATGAAAAAGAGGATTTTAATCGTGACGGTGTTGCAACTGTTTTTAGTGTTGAATAGTTGTAGTTCTGATTCAGGAAGTGATTCACAGCCAACACCAGAACCACCTGTTGTAGTGGTAAAAACAGCAAAAGTAACATCATATTCTAAAAATTCAGGAGAAACTGGAGAGACAGTTAGTCTTTACGGTGAGAATTTTTCGGATAAAGTAAGTGATGTCAAAATTACTTTTGATGGTGTTACTGCAACAATTGTCTCCTCGACAGCGACTGAAATTAAATTTACTTTACCTAAAACTGAAAAAGTCCTACCAAAATTGGAACTTACCATAGTCAATAGAACGATAAGTAATGAAGTGAAAAATGATTACGAAGCTAATGTTGGTATTCTTCCTACTCGTTCTTTGACAGAATGGGTAACACAGGAAAACAATTTGGATAGGGATGGAGCGAGATTTAACATTCAGATGGAAAGTGATAAAAGTGTATATTTTTCAGGTAGTTTCAAAACTTCAGACGGAGGTATTACTTGGAAAACATGGGCTGGTGGTTCAGTGTTTCATGCAACAGTAAACAACGAAGGCTGGAGCAGTGGTATAGGAAATCCAAAGATGACAAAAATAACAGCGGGTGGTATAGTTATCAATAATTTCGCTAATATAGAAAATACTACCGATGTGTATTATTGCATGTATGTTGACGCCAATATGAAAGATGGAACAGTTGTTACGCAAAAAGGAAAGGTCTTCACAACATCAAATGGACTTGATTTTGCAAAAGTTTATGAACTAGGAGACGATACGGCTAACCTTTATCAATCAACAAAAATTGACAATAATCATATTTGGGCAATTGGCTATAAAAATGTTAAGGACAAAGATGGATTTAATGGTAACCGAGCTTTTATTTTATTCAAAAACAATACAACTGATGGATGGAAAGAATATCCGTTTGTTAATGAAGCAGCAGGTTATTATGCCAGAGAGATTTGTTTTCTTGATAAAGAAAATGGTTACCTTTTAATTGGCGAGTATAACCAAACGCCACTGGATATTAAGTTATTTAAAACCAACAATGGAGGGGATTCTTGGAGCCAGGTTTATAACGGTGAAAAGTTCACGAAGTTCACTTTTAAAGATGTTAGTACAGGTTGGGCAATTTTAGAGAATAAGATCTACAAAACTACAAATGGTGGTGCAGCTTGGACTTTAGACTACACCCATGACCAACCGATTGGAAACATTTCATATAAAAACAACGTAGTTTGGGCTTTTTCTAAAAATAAGATTATCAAACGCTACCTACAATAAGATTGGGTAGATTTCGAAACGTAAGTTTAAAGCGATTAAGTAAAAAATAATTTTTCTTAATCGCTTTTTTGTTTTTATTATTTATGTCTGATCGATTAGCATTCCAAAAAAGGGATCCTAATATTGTGCTTTTATAATGTTCATAGGGCTCATCATTGAAGGACACATACACAGTTCTTTTCGATTTCTTAAGGTAATCATCTCCAGAGAAGGATAAGTTGCTATGAGTCAGTTTTAGTTAGTTGTACAATACGTGGATAGTTCTTTATAACTGTTTATTTAGAAGTAGACAATGATTGAAATAACATATGGTCTTTCATTAAAAGATTTTTACACCTTTGCGAATCGTTGTTTCCATACAGCTAGGTTGACTCCTTTGAAAATTAGCCATAATGTAAACGATAGTTCAGCGATAAAACAAGGTGCTACCAGGGCAAGACTTGAGAGTTTTGGAGCAAGAAGTAAGGCAAAACTATTGGTTAAATAACAAAGTCCAGCAATTGCCATTAAAACTCCGATTGCTTTAGGGAAGTAACCTGATTTGAAAATTAAATAGCCTTCGATCAAACATACAAAAGCAAAAAAAATGAGACCAATGCCAAAGCCAAAATCGTGTAGTTTAATCGAAAGATAGGATAAAGAATGAAGCTGATCTGGACGAAACGATTTTAAGTAAGGAGCGTCTCCTAAAAGGAATAAAGCCGCTAATAGATTTAGTTTATTGGCTACCAGTACGGAAGTTTGTAGCAGGTTAAAAGTTAAGTTGAGTAAAGCAAGTTTAGCATTTACCGGTCTGAGTAGGTAGTAAAGTATGATCATTACGGGTATATCGGAAATGTGCATGATCAGATCAGCGCTAATACCTGTACGCCATAAGAATTGATGCTGCATAATGTTGTTTGCGGTAGCCGTGGGATCGCCAGAGATAACAAGTCTGTTGCGAACAAAAAGTTCTCCGAAGGTGCCAATAAGGATGATTAGCAAGTACAATAGTCCAGCTATTCTAGCATAAAATTGTGGGGAATTGTCGAAGTTTTTTAGAGTAAGTGTCATTTGGTTTGTTTTTGGTTTAAAGTATGACGTTTGAGCGGTGAAATTGTTACCGACTAGTTTAACGTTTTTAGCTCTTGAAATGGTGTGTGTGTTTGGGTATATGTCTTTGATTGTTAGTTAGGTATGAAGGTAATTGTTTTTTAAGAACTTCCTTTTTTCTTCCTATTTAAAATAGTAATTTTAATGGAAATTAATTAGAATTAGCAGCCATGAAAAAACTTGTTTTAATGATTGCCTTTTTACACTCCTGTTTTTTAATAGGCCAAAATGAAGTTTATGCTGAAAAAGTGGTGACTCCACCTGAGAAGGTTGTCGTTACTTTTCAAAAAGAGTTTCCTGGGAAAATTCCTGTTTGGAGATTAGATTACGTAGGTGATGATGACGATGAAATTCGCTATGAAGCAAAATTCAATACGGATAAAAATGTTAAGGCGTTAGCAGTGTACGATAACTTGGGTGTTTTGAAAGCCTTTGAATTGCAGATTCCCTTTAGTCAGCTTCCTCTAAAGGCTCAGGTTTATTTGAAGAAAAATTATTCAGCCAATGCAATCAGAGAAGTGGCCGTAGTTGTTGATTATAAGAATATAACGACCTATGAAGTAGGAGTAGAAAAAGGAACTAGGTTTTATGATATCGTTTTTGATAAAAGTGGAGGCTTTGATGTAAGTGTTGAAAAAAATTAGCCATTTGGATAGCTTTTAATGTAGTAGAGTAGATATGAAAAACCCGACCGTTTGTAAAAACAGGTCGGGTTTGTTCGTTTAAAGGATTGGTGAGCATTATAGATTCATTCCACCAGAAACTTCAATGCGTTGCGCATTTATCCAAGAAGCATCCTGGCTGCATAAAAAGGCTACTACACCACCGATATCAGCTGGTAGACCTACTCTCTCTAGGGCTGTTACAGAAGCTATGTTTTTATTTAATTGTTCATTATCACGAACAACACCACCACCAAAATCAGTCTCTATTGCTCCTGGAGCTACTACATTGACCCTGATTCCTCGTGCGCCTAATTCTTTTGCTTGGTATTTGGTTAACGTTTCAATTGCCCCTTTCATAGCAGCATAGGCAGCATAACCAGGAAAAGAAAAACGTGTAAGTCCAGTCGAAATATTCACAATGGAACCACCATCGTTCATTATTGTTAATGCTTTTTGCGTTAAGAAAAAAGGTCCTTTGAATTGAATAGTGGTCAATTGATCAAATTCCGCCTCCGTTGTTTCCATGAAGGAATTATGAATGCCAATACCGGCGTTGTTGATTAGAAAATCAAATGTGTCAGTGTTAAAAGTATTTTTTAAGACTGCTGAAACATTTTTAATAAAGGAGGCAAAAGTGCTAGTGTCGCCTACATTTAATTGAAGCGCTGCGGCTTTTTGTCCTAAATTCTCGATTTCTTTCACCACGGCATCTGCCTCTTCTTTTTTGCTGTTATACGTGATGATCACGTCGATTTCTTTTTTTGCAATGGCGATGGCCATATTTTTCCCAAGACCTCTACTACCACCTGTTACTAGGGCTATTTTTGTATTGATTGCCATTTTATTAATTGTTTTAAATTGATAAGGCAAAGATCGTAAGGAAGTGCTGTAGGAGATTTGTAAATATCAAACCGAAGTTTGCGAAATTCAAATCAAAGCCTTAAGCGCGAAAAGCTAATGGCGTAAATGAAGTTTGTTTTTTAAAGAAGTTTGAGAAATGGGCTAGTTCTTCGAAACCCAGTGAAAAAGCAATCTCGGAGATATTCCAATCGGTTTGCTTTAAAAGAATTTTGGCTTCATGAATTAAGCGGTTACTGATTAATTCAGTGGTGGTTTTACCAGTATGCTCTTTTAAAACTTTATTGAGATGATTGACATGAACAGCCAATCTTTCAGCAAAATCCTTAGCCGTTCTCAGGGCTAATCGTTGGTGTGGAGACTCTATTGGGAATTGTCTTTCTAATAATTCAGCAAATAAGGACGAAACTCTTGCGGCCGAATTGTGTTTAGAATACAAGGCAGTTATGGGTTGTAGTTTTTGTCCAAAATGAATTAATTCCGCAACATAGTTCCTAATTAAGTCATATTTATAGATGTAATCTGAATTGATTTCTTTTTGTATTTTGTTGAATATCAATTCCACTTCAGCAACACCTTCATCAGTGAGTTGAAAAATGGGATAGCCATCTGAAGCAAAAATTGGCAGGTCATCTAAATCAATTCCACTTTTGCTTTTCGATAAAAACTCACTGGTAAAAACACAAAATTGTCCCGATTGATTGGTGTCCTGAGGAAGATAATTATAAGGAATTTTTGGTGTACCAAATAAAAGGCCTTGTTTTTCGATTTCGATTATCTTATCGGCATACTCGGCTCTGTTTTTACCTTTAATCAAGCTTATTTTATAATAGGCTCTTCGATCATAAGGCATAATTGATTTCCCCTGAAGACGTTCTAAAAGTTCTTTGGTGTCAAAAATATTAAAATGACCGATTTCTTTTTGAATGTCAGTCGGTAATAAAGAATTAGGATCAATGGTAGAGCCCAGAGTAATGTCTTGATAAAATGAATCTAATGATTTCATGAGATTGAATTGTAAAAATCAAAGATACGATATCTTAATAGAGTTTAAATTTTTAGGTTTTCTTATTTTGGAGGTAAGGAAGTTTGTAGGTGTTAATATCCGTGATTTTTAAGCCATTGCTCACAATCTCTTGTCCAAAATTTACTGGTATCTTTTACGCCTAGACCAAAGCCGTGACCGCCTTTTTCATAGAGGTGCAATTCAGCAGGAACGGCATTTCTTTTGAGGGCTAAATAGTAATTGATACTGTTTTCTGGTACAACTACAGTATCGTCTGTTGCATGAACTAGAAAAGTCGGTGGGGTTTGAGCAGTAACTTTTTTCTCGTTCGAGAAGGAATCAATTAAAGCTTGTGACGGATGATTGCCTAATAAGCTTTTTTGTGATCCCTTGTGAGTAATGTCATTTTGCATTGAAATTACAGGATAGATCAAAAGTGTAAAATCGGGACGCGCACTTGTTTTAGAATCTGTTGCGTATGGTTTCTCATCATAGTGTGTGGCTAAGGTTGAGGCCAAGTGTCCTCCTGCGGAAAAGCCTATAATGCCAATCTTAGTTGGATCAATATTATAGCGGGTTGCATTTTGTCTTACATAACGTATGGCTTCTTGAGCATCTTGTAAAGGCCCAATGTTTTTGTTTTTCATTATCTTATCGTTTGGCAGTCTGTATTTTACCACAAAAGCAACTATTCCTAACGTATTGAGCCATTGGGCTACTTTAGTTCCTTCTTTATCCAGGGCTAAATGCTGATATCCTCCACCCGGAAAAATAAGAACAGCAGTTTGATTGGGTTTGTTCTCTTTCGGTAAAAATAGGCTCAAAGTAGGAATTGTAACTAAACTAGTACTCTGTACTTTTCCTTCAATGATCGACTCGTTTTCTTTATAATCGGGAGCTTTAATCTCATCGGGAATGGCATTCCATAAAGGGATTATTTGATTTTGAGCTTGCAGTTGATTCGTAATCCCGATAAAGAAAGCAAAGATTAAGAATGTCTTTTTTAGATGATCGTTTTTGATTGTGTTCAATTTAAGATGAATTAGTTGAATAATAAGGGATCTGGTTATTTTAAAAATGTTGATTTTTCTTCGTCTAATGAAGACAGGTTACCATTGTAACAAGTTGTTTTTATTACAAAAAAAAGAGGGATTAGTTAATAACGTTCAAAAATGAAGGCTTTTGTGGGTAGATTTCATGCGTGAATCAGGTAAATTTCAGGTTTTAACTTTTAACAAATATATTGTTTAATGTATATTTTTGTGTGTTTTTTTTTAGTCGATGTGTTTATTTATACGGTTAAAATAATAATTTAGATAATTTATTTGGAATATAAAGATTAAAAACTATATTTGTGCAATCGATTACATTGTTGCGCTTTGGACTGTTTAATCCATTGATTTTACTGTCATTGTCAAGGAGGCTAACAGTTAGTTGTAATTACCCAAAAAATATCAACTTTATAATAAACCATTACCATGAATCAAACAGATGCAGTTATTATGAGCCAGACCAAAAGATCTACAGGAAGCTATCGTTGGAGTATATGTGCATTATTATTTTTTGCCACAACAATTAATTATTTAGACAGACAAGTACTTTCTTTGACATGGAGCGATTTTATTGCACCTGAATTTCACTGGACTAATAATGATTACGGGAATATAACCGCCTTATTTTCGATATTTTATGCTATTTCTTTATTGTTTGCTGGTCGATTTGTAGACTGGTTGGATACTAAAAAAGGTTTTCTTTGGGCAATTGGGATATGGTCAATTGGAGCTTGTTTGCATGCCTTTTGTGGTATTGCAACGGCAGGAATTATAACAGGAAATTGGTTTGTTGGCTTTGAAGGTGCCAAGGAAGCTATTCATCTTGTGAAAGATACAGGAATGGTAATAAATGTAAGTGTTACATTGTTCATTTTTGCCCGTTTTGTTTTAGCAGTTGGAGAGGCAGGAAATTTTCCGGCCGCTATTAAAACTACTGCAGAGTATTTTCCTAAAAAAGACAGAGCGTTTTCTACAAGTATTTTTAATGCAGGCGCTACTGTGGGAGCCTTAGCGGCTCCTATATCAATTCCGTTTATTGCAAAATCATTTGGTTGGGAAATGGCCTTTATTATCATTGGAGCCTTAGGTTTTGTTTGGATGGGATTTTGGGTATTTATGTATGATAAGCCAGAAAAACATCCAAAGGTGAGTGCTGCTGAATTGGAATATATTCAACAAGATGATGTTGCGGATCGCAAACTAGTAGGCTATGTGCCTGAAACCACTACTAAAGTATCGCTAATAGAATGTTTTAAGTACAAACAGACCTGGGCTTTTGCTTTTGGGAAATTTATGACCGATGGAGTGTGGTGGTTCTTTTTATTCTGGACGCCAGCCTATTTAAGTTCTGTTTATGGGATGGATTCTACTGAGGCTGCGTTACCATTATTTGTACTTTATATGATTACTTTACTTTCTATTATTGGAGGTTGGTTACCTACTTATTTTGTGGAGAAAAAAGGGATGAATCCTTATGAAGGAAGAATGAGAGCGATGTTGATTTTTGCATTCTTTCCATTATTAGCTTTAATTGCACAGCCTTTAGGTTATATAAGTTATTGGATTCCAGTAATTATAATTGGTATCGCTGGAGCGGCACATCAATCCTGGTCGGCTAATATTTTTACTACAGTAGGAGATATGTTTCCTAAAAAAGCGATTGCTACCATTACTGGAATTGGTGGTTTAGCAGGAGGAATTGGTTCTACTTTTATCAATAAAGGTTCAGGAATGTTGTTTGACTACGCTACAGTTAATAATATGTCTTTTATGGGCTTTCAAGGAATTGAAGCAGGTTATTTTATAATTTTCTCTATCTGTGCAATTTGTTATTTAACAGGTTGGATTGTAATGAAAGCCTTAGTGCCAAAATATAGTCCAATTACGAATCTTTAAATACAATTTATACTATTGATCTAAACCCATTGGTAGTATTGAATGATCTAATGTAAGAGCAGATAGATACCACTAGACTGTTTGTAGTTTAGTGTTTTTTGCAACTATGGTTAATGAGTAGGTCTTACACTTTGACTTAGATCAGGAAAGTGTCGGTGATCTTTGTAGTAGTTGGTTGTTTGGAGACATCAACTTATGGGTCTTCATTTTTAGAATAAAAAAAATAATAATAAATTTTTGTTTCAATTGTGGTTTTTAAAGATAAAAATCTAATTTTGTGCAATCGATTACATTAAAATAAAATTATGACAAAACACAGTTCAAGATACGCTTCAAATCCAGAAGCAGTAAAAAAATATGACACGCATCAATTAAGAGAAGAATTCTTAATTGATGATTTAATGCAAGAAGATGAAATTGTGTTTACGTATTCTCATTACGATCGATATATTGCTGGTTCAGCTGTTCCGGTAAAAGAAGATTTAACTTTAGAAAGTATTGATCCACTTAAAGCGCCTTATTTTCTAGAAAGAAGAGAAATAGGAATTATTAATGTTGGAGGGAATGGTTCCGTTGTGGTTGAAGGGAAAACTTTTCAACTAGGATTTAAAGATGCTTTGTACGTAGGAAGTGGTAATAAGGAAGTGATCTTTAAAAGTGAAGACAGTAAAAATCCGGCAAAATATTACATCAACTCGGCACCGGCGCACACAAGTTATCCAACGGTGAAAGTAAGTTTGGCAGAAGCCAATAAATTAGAATTGGGTACTATGGAAACGGCCAATCACCGTACGGTAAATCAAATGATTATTGGTAGTGTTGTTACGACTTGCCAATTGCAAATGGGGATGACAGAGTTGAGACCAGGAAGTGTTTGGAATACGATGCCTGCACACGTACATGATCGTAGAATGGAAGTGTATTTCTATTTGGATATTCCAGAAAATCAAGCAGTGTGTCATTTTATGGGACAGCCTCAAGAAACAAGACATATTTGGATGAATAATCATCAAGCAGTTATTTCTCCGCCTTGGTCTATTCATTCAGGTGCAGGAACTAGTAACTATACTTTTATTTGGGGAATGGCTGGTGAGAATTTAGATTACGGTGACATGGATGTTTGCAAAATCACGGAATTAAGATAAACAATTATGACAAACTCATTATTTGATATAAGAGGAAAAGTGGCCTTGATTACAGGAAGTACACACGGACTGGGAATGGCCATGGCAAAAGGATTAGGTGAGGTAGGGGCTACCATTATTGTAAATGGAAACTCTTCTCAGCAAAAAATTGATGAGGCAGTAAAAGAGCTTCAAAGTCAAGGAATCAAAGCGTTTGGTTATAAGTTTAATGTAACCGATGAACAAGAGGTAATCACGGCTGTTGCGAAAATTCAAAGTGAGGTTGGTCCAATTGATATCCTAATTAACAATGCTGGAATTATTAAAAGAGTTCCCTTAATTGAGATGGAAGTTGCTGATTTTAAAGAAGTCATTGATATAGATTTGGTAAGTCCTTTTATTGTTTCAAAGCAGGTTGCTAAAGGAATGATTGAAAGAAGACAAGGAAAAATAATCAACATTTGTTCGATGATGAGTGAATTGGGTCGTAGTACGGTTGGTGCCTATGCTGCGGCGAAGGGAGGACTCAAAATGTTGACCAAAAATATGGCGACGGAATGGGCAAAACACAACCTTCAGATCAATGGAATTGGTCCTGGTTACTTTGCTACAGAGCAAACAAAACCTATTCGAGTGGATGGACATCCATTTAATGATTTTATCATTAGTAGAACTCCAGCTGCTAAATGGGGTGATGCTGGCGATTTAGCAGGAGCGGCCATATTCTTATCATCAAAAGCAAGTGATTTTGTCAATGGTCATATTTTATATGTAGACGGTGGAATTCTGGCGACAATTGGTAAACCATCAAACGAATAATTTAATTAGTTCAATTATATTAAAAAGACATGAGTGCAAATCAGACATTTATAAACGATAATTTTCTACTTGAAAATAAATTTGCTGAAGAGTTATATCATAATTACTCCAAAAATCAGCCTATAATCGATTACCATAATCACTTGAACCCGCAGTTTATTGCTGAAGATAAAATTTTTGACAACATCACTCAGGTTTGGATAAACGGAGATCACTACAAATGGCGTGCAATGCGTACATTAGGGATTAATGAGCAGTTTGTAACTGGAGCAGGTTCAGATAAAGATAAGTTCTTAAACTGGGCAAAAACGGTTCCGTATACGATGCGTAATCCTTTGTATCACTGGACACATTTAGAATTGGCGCGTTATTTTGATATTCATGATTTGTTGAATGAAAAATCAGCAGAGAAAATCTATATCGAAACTACTGAGAAAATTAATTCTCAAGCTTATAGTACACAAAATTTGCTTAAAAAAGTAAATGCTGAATTGGTTTGTACCACTGAGGATCCAATTGATAGTTTAGTGTTTCATCAGAAACTAGCAAAAAATCCAATTGGGACTAAAATGAGTACGGCCTTCCGACCTGATAAGGCTATCTTGATTTCTAATGAAGGTTATAATGCCTATCTGGACACATTAGGGGATGTGGCAGGACTTGCTATTAACACCTATGCAGATTTATGCGGGGCGTTAAGAAACAGAATTGAGTTTTTCAATGCTAATGGTTGCAAGTTGAGTGACCATGGTTTGGATCAAATTTATTTTGAAAATTTCACAGAAACTGAAATAGGGGCTATTTTCAAAAAGAAAAGAGAAAATAGAATTGTGACGCCAGAAGAGGGGCTGAAATTTCAAAGTGCTCTATTGTTGTTTTTATCAGAAACCTATCATGAATTTGGTTGGGTACAACAGTTTCACTTAGGAGCCTTGCGTAATAATAATGAACGTATGCACCGAATTTTAGGACCCGATACAGGCTGGGATTCTATTGGAGATTATCCACAGGCCCAAAAACTATCGTCATTCTTAAATGCATTAGACAGTAAAGATAAATTGACTAAAACAATTATTTATAATTTAAATCCTGCTGACAATGAAGTGATGGCCACCATGATTGGGAATTTCAATGATGGTAGTGTTAGAGGAAAAGTACAGTTTGGATCAGGTTGGTGGTTTTTAGATCAAAAAGACGGCATGACTAAACAATTAAATGCCCTTTCAAATATGGGATTAATTAGTTGTTTTGTTGGGATGTTAACGGATTCAAGAAGCTTTTTGTCTTTTCCAAGACACGAATATTTCAGACGTATTTTATGTAACCTTTTAGGAGATGAAATCAAACGTGGTGAGCTTCCAAATGATATGGAATGGATTGGAAAGCTAGTGGCTGATATTTCTTATAACAATGCAAAAGAATATTTCAAATTTTAATACAAGTAATTTAATCCTTAAGGGGATAGAAAAATAACACTAAATTATTTATCATGAGTAAAGTAGTTGCATTCGGTGAAATTATGTTGCGTCTTTCTACAGAAAGACACTTGCGTTTTTCACAAGCCAAAGCATTTGGTGCTTCTTATGGAGGTGGTGAATTTAATGTTTGTGTGTCTTTGGCAAACTATGGTGTTAGTGCCGAATTTGTTACCAGATTACCTGAAAATGAAATTGGTGCTTCGGCATTAAAGGAAATGCGAAAAATGAACGTGGAGTCTAAAAACATAGTTTATGGAGGAGAACGTTTAGGGATTTATTTTCTTGAAACGGGTGCAGGAACAAGAGGGAGTCATGTAGTGTATGATCGAGCACATAGTTCGATGGCTACTATTGAAAAAGGTTCAATTCACTGGGAAAAAGTTTTGGAAGGGGCTAATTGGTTTCATTGGAGCGGTATTACACCAGCTATTTCTGAAAGTGCTGCCCAGGCTTGTTTAGAAGCTATTAAAGTGGCTCATCAACTAGGAATCACAATTTCATGCGACTTGAACTATCGATCAAAATTGTGGCAATACGGTAAAACCCCAAGTGAGGTTATGCCAGAAATGCTCAAGTATAGTAATGTTATTTTAGGAGATATTGATACGGCTTATTTTATGTTGGGAATTCCCAAAGTGAATCCTAATTATCAAGACGAGAAATCGCTTCCAATTTTATACAGTAAGTTGTTTGATCTAGTTCCGAATTTAAAGACAGTTGCCACCACTTTACGTTATTCTGTAAGTGCCTCGCACCAAAGAATTGGGGGTATACTGTTTGACGGAAAAGCAATTTATCAGGCAGCTGTAAAAGAAGTAACTCCTGTTGTCGATCGCGTAGGTAGTGGCGATGCTTTTATGGGTGGCTTAATTTATGGATTACAAGAATATCAAAACAATAACCAGAGAGCTTTAGATTTTGCAGTGGCAGCTTGTTGTTTAAAACACACCATAGCAGGAGATTATAATTTGGTTACTTTAAAAGAAGTTGAAAATATGATTGATGGTGATTCAAGTGGATTAGTATCAAGATAATGTAGATAAAAATGGCAAAATATTCAAGAATTGAAGTAGCAGTACAGATGAAAGAAAATGGTATGGTTCCGTTGTTTTTTCATTCTGATATAGAAATTAGTAAAAAGGTTTTAAAGGCCTGTTATGACGGTGGTTCACGACTGATGGAGTTTACAAGCAGGGGTGATTTTGCACATGAAGTTTTTGGAGCTTTAAACAAATATGCTTTAGCTGAATTGCCTGGAATGATGTTGGGTGTAGGTTCTATAACTGATGCTGCTGCAGCTTCATTGTATATGAGTTTAGGCGCTAATTTTATCGTAACACCCGTTTTTAGAGAAGATATTGCAATTGCATGTAACCGACGTAAAGTATTATGGTCACCGGGTTGCGGATCCTTAACCGAAATAGCAAGAGCAGAGGAGTTAGGTTGCGAAATTGTAAAATTATTCCCTGGAGACATCTATGGGCCAGAATTTATAAAAGCCATTAAAGGCCCTTGCCCATGGACCAATATAATGCCAACTGGAGGCGTTTTGCCAACGGTAGAAAGTTTGAGTTCATGGCTCAATGCAGGAGCAACTTGCGTGGGTATTGGATCGCAATTAATTTCAAAAGATATACTTGATAAACAAGATTTTGACGGTTTGAAAACCAAGGTAAGTCAGGTACTTGATATCATTAAAAATATTAAAAATAAATAAGGAGTAATCATACCAATTCCTTATTTGTTGTGCATTTTTTTTTTAGATTTTAGAGATTGTAATTGAGCATTACGCTTGAAAAATAAACTTAGTCATTCCTCACAACAAAGTTTATTTTACTCACTCGAGTGTAATGTTTCATTTACAGTTTGACAAAGTTGCATAACAAGGATAAGGTGGTTAATATGGTTATTTGTAACACTTTAAAGAAAATTTATAATGGAAAAAGTAAACAGATCAAATTCGGGGTTTTCAAATAAGCTTCCTATAAAAATAGTACAATTTGGCGAGGGTAATTTTTTACGAGCCTTTATTGGATATGCTTTTCAAAAATTAAATCAAGAGGCTGATTTTAATGCAGGAATTGCAGTTGTACAACCTATTGATAAAGGTTTGGTCAATATGATCAATGCGCAAGACGGTTTGTACACACTGTTTATGAAAGGGGTTAAAAAAGGGAAAGAAATTCAAGAAAAAGAATTAATCACTAATATTGTTAAAGCGGTGGATCCTTATGCTTCTTTTCAAGATTATTTGGCTTTAGCAAAAGAAGAGGAACTCGCTTTTATCATCTCAAATACCACTGAAGCAGGGATAGAGTATATTGCAACTGATCTTCCCACTATGCAGCCACCAGTGTCATTTCCGGCAAAATTAACGGTGCTTTTACATGAAAGATTCAAACACTTTAAGGGAGCTACTGAAAAAGGATTGACCATTATTCCTTGTGAATTAATTAATTACAATTCAGATACTTTAAAAGAAATTATATTAAAATATTGTGCAGATTGGAAATTGGAGCAAGAATTTACTTCTTGGCTTTTAAACAGCTGTTCATTCCACAACACTTTGGTGGATAGAATTGTGCCAGGCTATCCAAAAGACCAAATCGAAGAATATAACAGTCAATTGGATTATAAAGATGATTTGATTGTAAGTGCAGAGAGTTTCTTTTTATGGGTAATTGAAGGGGATGAGCAGTTGAAAGCAAAACTTCCGTTCGAGAAAACAGGTTTAGATGTAAAAATTGTTGCCGATATGCAACCTTACCGAACACGTAAAGTTAGGATCCTAAATGGAGCCCACACGGCAATGGTTCCCTTTTCTATGCTTTACGGCAATGAATCAGTAAAAGAAACGGTAGATAATGCTTTTACAGGAGCCTTTGTAAACAAAGCCGTTTTTGAGGAGATCAATGAAACTTTAAACATGGATAAGGCGGAGTTAGCCAGTTTTTCTGAAGAAGTTTTAGATCGTTTTAGAAATCCCTTTATCAAACACTTATTGTCGTCAATTGCCTTGAATTCTATTTCAAAATTCAAAGTACGTGTTTTACCAAGTTTAACGGGGTATGTGGCCATTCGTCATGAACTTCCAGTTCATCTGACCTTTGCATTTGCAGCTTTGATACGTTTTTACAAAGGAACATGGAAAGGAGAAGTTTTACCTGTTAATGACAGTGAAGATATTATTTCATTCTTTGATGGGCTTTGGAAATCGGATGATTATGAAAAAATAGCCAGACTGGCTTTGCAAAATAAAAGTTTCTGGGATGAAGATTTAACGCTTGTTCCAGGTTTAACTAAGGCAATTGCCATTGGATTAGAAGAAATAGATGCAAATGGAATAGAAAATGGTTTTGCTAATTTTCAAAAACAAATAAATACAATAACTCAGACAGTTTAGTTATGGCAACGCAAAAAAAATTAATAAAAGTTCATCCTACGGATAATGTAGCAGTGGCTTTAGTAAACCTTTCTGCAGGGGAAGTGATACACTTTGAAGGTGAGGATGTTACTGTAGAGAGTGATGTTAAGATGAAACATAAAATCGCTATGGTTCCTTTTAATGTAGGAGACAGGATTATTATGTATGGTGTTTTGGTTGGAAAGGCCAGCGCGAGAATCGAAAGAGGGGGATTGCTTTCCACTTCAAATGTAAAGCATGAAAGTGATAAAGTTACTGGTAAAACAGAGACTATTGGCTGGACAGCTCCAAATATTGATAAATGGAAAGACAGAACTTGGCAAGGTTATCACAGGGAAGACGGACAGGTTGGAACTGAAAACGTTTGGTTGTTTTTTCCATTAGTATTTTGTGAAAACAGAAATATCGAAATCTTAAAAGACATTTTTGAGAAAGAGTTGATGAAGCCTAAAGAAAACGATTATCAATTGTTACTTCGTTCTTTAGTCAAAACAGAAACAGGTGGTGCAGGAAATGAGGCAGCTTCAAATGATGCGAACTTGTTTAATAATATCGATGTAAAGTTTATTACGCACCAAGGTGGTTGTGGAGGAATTCGTCAGGATTCGCATAGTTTGGCTAAGTTATTGGCTGGTTATGTTAACAATCCGAATGTTGCTGGAGCTACCGTATTGAGTTTAGGATGTCAGAATTTGCAAATTCAGATTTTTAAAGATGCTTTAGATGCGATTAATCCAAACAGTAAAAAACCAGTTTTAATTTACGATCAACAGCAAATAGGAACTATTGAAACAATGCTTAGCAGTGTAGTAAAAGATACCTTTGAAGCGATTAAAAAAGCCAATGAAATAAAAAGAGAGCCTGCACCACTGTCCAAACTTAGAATTGGGTTAGAATGTGGTGGATCAGATGGATTCTCGGGAATTTCGGCAAATCCAACTTTAGGAGTAACCTCGGATCTATTAGCGGCTTTAGGGGGAACTACGATTCTTTCAGAATTCCCAGAATTATGTGGGGTTGAGCAAGAATTGGTAAACCGTTGTGTAGAAGATGAAGGAGGAAAGCGTTTCTTAGATTTGATGCAGTGGTATGAGAAAACGGTTGTAGATGCTGGTTCAGGATTTGATATGAATCCTTCTCCAGGAAACATTAAAGACGGTTTAATTACTGATGCAATGAAATCTGCAGGAGCGGCTAAAAAAGGAGGGACTTCTCCTATTACAGGTGTTTTTGATTATGGTGAATACATCACTACACCAGGTTTAACTTTACTTTGTACGCCAGGAAATGATGTGGAGTGTACTACTGCAATGGTAGGTTCTGGAGCTAATATGGTATTGTTTACAACAGGTTTAGGAACTCCAACAGGAAATCCAATTGCTCCGGTTGTGAAAATATCATCCAACACACAGCTGGCCAATAAGATGTCTGATATTATTGATATTGATACCGGTGGAATTATTACGGGAGAAAAATCCATTGATGAAATGGCTGATGAAATGTTGGAGTTTATCATCGATGTGGCCAGTGGTACCATTAAAACAAAAGCAGCGATCTTAAATCAAAACGACTTTATTCCTTGGAAAAGAGGTGTTTCACTTTAATAAAATACAAATCCTATTAGATTATAAGCTCATGTGAAACGTGAGCTTTTTTTCTTTTCAACCATTAAGACTCTAAGGTAAAAGACGTTTTAGGTCTTAGAAAATTTTACTTCTTAATGGTTCAACAAAATTAAAGGGTGGTTCTTGATGAGGATTTACGAATGTGTAATTCTGGAGCAAGAACAACCTTTTTTTCGATTTTAGTGGTGACCGTTTTGTCGACTTGTTCTAAGAAAACACGTGCAGACATTTTTCCCATTTCAAGGGGAGACTGATCCACAGAAGTGATAGATAATTCCATGAATTTGGTAAAGGGTTCGTTACTAAAACCTGCTACACAAAACTCACTAGGAATGCTAATATTTCTTTGTTTTAACTCTTGAATTGCTCCTAAAGCAGCAAAATCACTAGAGGAGAATATAGCATCGGGAGGTGTCTCGAGTTGCAACAATAAGGCAACGGCATCTTTTCCTGCCTCAACCATACTTTTTACCCCTATAACATATTCTTCCTTAAAAGGCATTCCGCTATCTAGTAAAGCTTGTTTGTATCCTAGGAACCTGTTTTTGAATACCTCTAGAGATTGGTCACCAGATAAGTGAGCAATACATTTACATCCTTCGTTGATTAAATGTTTAGTTGTTAAGTAACCTCCTTTAAAGTCATTGATCGTTACGGAGCTTACACCATCAATATGTTTGCTTCTGTCAAAAAAGATAAGGGGAACATTTTTTTGTAATACATTCTGAAAAGCACTGTCATTTTCGCCAGTTACATCAGTAACCGACATGATAATACCGTCCACTTGAGCGTCTATAAGGGTGTATAAATTTTCATTCTCTCTTTTGGCACTTTCATGTGTTTGACAAATAATGACCTGATAACCATGTGGATGTAATTCTTCTTCAATTCCTCTAATGACAGAGGCGAAGAAGTTACTGTCGATACGAGGAACGATTACCCCTATATTATTACTTCGTCCACTTTTCAATGCTAAAGCAAGTTTGTTTTGCTTATAACCCATTGAGGCAGCAGTTTTAATAACCAACTCACGTGTGCTCTCTTTTATTTTAGGATTGTTGTTTAACGCTCTTGAAACGGTAGCAGCAGTGATATTTAATTTCTCAGCAATATCGTAAATGGTTATTTTTTCGCTCATTAAAAAAAAGATTTTTTCGGGTTAATTCTAAGCAAAAGTACATTTTTTTTTATAATCTGAATATAAAATGTTATCGATTACCATAATTTGTAATCAAAACGTTTTCATTTGCACAATGTTATTAAATTATGGGTTTTTTTACATTAAGTGTAAATATATTTAACAATAAAAATTAAATATATAATTTATTTCGAAATTTATTTGGTGCAATGGAACTTATTTTCTACTTTCGTGTAATCGATTACATAGTTACAGAGTTTTGACAATCAAACCATAAAACACCTTTTCGAAATGATTACATATAAAATGATAACATTTAAATCCATAGTAATTTTTAGCCTACTTGCTTTAATGGTTGTGTCTTGTGGTAAACAAGTGACTAATGGTGTAGGAGCTGATCCGTGGAAAGAAAAGGAATCCATCATTAAAAGTATTTCTCAAACACGCTTCTCTAATAAAATTTATAATATTAATGATTTTGGTGCTGTAGGGGATGGGAAAACACTTAACACAGCAGCTTTCAAAAAAGCAATAAAGGCCTGTGTTGAAAATGGTGGGGGACAAGTATATGTACCACAAGGGAAGTATTTAACGGGGGCCATAGATTTAGATAATAATGTAAACTTGCATTTGGCTGATGATGCTGAAGTTCTTTTTAGTGTCAATCCAAAAGATTATCCAATGGTACATACTTCGTTTGAAGGAACCGAGCTAATGAATTATTCTCCTCTTATTTATGCTAAAAACAAAAAGAATGTTGCCATAACGGGAAAAGGAACGCTTAACGGTCAGGCCGATCGTACTAATTGGTGGATTTGGTCAGGAGGAAAAGACTATGGATGGAAAAAGGGAGTGCCATCGCAAAATGATCCCCAGAATCGTGAAGTGTTAGTAGATATGGCTGAAAAGGGAGTACCGGTTAGCGAAAGAATTTTTGGAGAAGGACGTTATTTACGCCCCAATTTCATTGAGTTTTTCGAGTGCAATACAGTCTTAGTAAAAGATATCACCATTATCAATGCGCCATTTTGGATTTTACATCCTTTAAAATCGAACAACATCATTATTGATGGCGTTACGGTAAACAGCCATGGTCCTAATAATGATGGCTGTGATCCTGAATATTCGCAAAATATATGGATAAAAAACTGCACGTTTAATACTGGAGATGATTGTATTGCGATCAAAGCGGGTCGGGATGCTGATGGGAGGAGAGTAGCGATACCTAGTAAAAATATCATTGTGCAAAATTGTAAAATGATTGATGGTCATGGTGGAGTCGTTATTGGTAGTGAAATCTCTGCCGGTGTACGTAATGTTTTTGTAGAAGATTGTGTAATGGATAGTCCGAATCTGGACCGTGCGATTCGTATTAAAACAAATTCAAAAAGAGGCGGCATTATAGAAAACGTTTTTGTTCGCAATCTTGAAGTGGGGACGGTTAAAGAATGTGTCTTGAAATTGAATATGTTTTATAATGTTTATGGGGCACAGACAGGAAACTTTATTCCAACAATCAGAAATATAAGTCTTGAAAATATAAAAGTCAAAAATGGAGGTAAGTATAGTGTTTGGGCAGAAGGCTATGCCGAATCTCCAGTAGAAAATATTACACTAAAAAATGTAGTCATTCAAAAAGTAGATTCGATCTATTTGTTGAAAAATGTGAAGAATATAAATTTTATAAACACCTATGTAAATGAAAAGAAAGTAGAACCAATTAAAAATTAAAAACAAACAAACAATTAATCAAACCATTTATACCAAACTATGAATACCAAACAACTATTTAAGAAAAAAGTAAAATACAATACTGTATTTTTATTTTTCCTGACTTGTTTGTTGAGCAACGTTATGTATGCTCAATCGACTGTCATAGAAGGAAAAATCACTGATGCGTCAGGACTCTCATTACCAGGAGTGAACATTCAGGAAAAAGGAAATAAAAATGGAACCTCTACAGATTTTGAGGGAAGTTTTAAAATCAATGTAACCAACAACAAGGCAATTTTAGTAATTAGCTATTTAGGTTTTCAGACCCAAGAAGTTAGTGTTGCAGGAAAAAGCAAGGTCAATGTTAGTCTTGTAGAGCAATCCAACTCCTTAAATGAAGTTGTTGTTGTGGGATACGGATCGGTAAAAAAGACAGATCTTACGGGCTCAGTAAGCACTATTAGTGCTGCAACGATTACAGAAAGAAACACTACAAGTGCCTTAGAGGCGATTCAGGGAAGTACTCCTGGAGTTCAGATTTCGTCTAGTTCAGGACGTGTAGGTGATGGATTTAAAGTAGTCATTAGAGGGAATAACTCCCTATTGGCCGATTCTAGCAATCCGAACGTACTGGGGTCATCTCCATTATATGTTGTGGATGGTGTACCTATGGACGGAATTGACTTTTTGAATCCACAAGATATTGCGCGAATGGATGTTTTAAAAGATGCCTCTTCTGCAGCTATTTATGGTTCCAGAGGTTCTAATGGGGTAATCATTGTGACGACCAAAAGTGGAACGAGTGCCAAATCGGGTATCAGTGTAACGTTTGACAGTTCTTACGGTACCAGGACGGCAGCAAGATTACCTGAAATGATGACAGGATCGGAATGGTGGAAATTACACCAAGTGGCCTATATGAGCGCTACACCTTTAACACAAACGCCTGCTCAATTGGCTACATTGGCGGGTAATCAAAGTCCTTTATTGGTGTCAAGAGCCAATAGTGGTTATGATTTTGATTGGTACAATGCGGTACTTAAAACGGGAATGACTCAAAATAATTATTTGAATATTTCAGGACGTTCAGACTCAGGATTGAGTTATAATTTAGGTTTTGGTATTCAAAGTGATGAAGGTCTGCTTGATAAAGATGGGACGGATAAATACTCTTTCAAATTAGGTTTGAACCATAAAATAAACGACAAATTTTCTACAGGAGCTAATATTACAATAGCGCATGTTGATACACAATTTGGTAGTGATTTAGCCATGCAGGATGCATTTAGATTAAGTCCGCTGATGTCGCCTTGGGCTGTTGATGCTGCAGGAAAGGAAAGAGTAGGTTCTTTGTTTTTCCTACCTGGAAAATTAACGTATCCAGATGGTTCTTGGGCCATCAATAAGACAAGTGCGGTGAACCCCTTAATGGAGATTGCAAATTCATCTCAGAATGAAAAAACATGGCAGTCTGTTGGAAATGTTTATTTGCAGTACCAACCTTTAAAATGGTTGACATTCAAAACCACATTTGCAGCAGGAATTCAAAATACCACCACAAATTCTGCGTACACAGCACAGACTAATGCAGGGGTTACTTTAAACGGGAAAAATTCAGCATCCATTAAAACGTACAATAACTTTAATTATACATGGGATAACCAGGTTGATTTGAAAAAGACTTTTAATGAAGTACATGATTTTAGCTTGTTATTATTACAGAGTTCTTATTCTAATGTAGATGAAAACTCCTATATGTATTCTAATAATCAGCCTTTTGATGTGGGATCAAATAATATGGGTTCAGGAGTTCAGACCAGTTATAATATCACTTCAGGATATGCAAAAAATACGCTAAGTTCTTATGCTGTTCGTTTGAATTATACTTTTAATGATAAATATTTATTGACGGCTTCTAATAGATGGGATGGTTCCTCTGTATTGTCTGCGGATAATAAATGGCAAAGTTTTCCATCTGTAGCTTTAGGTTGGAAAATTAGTAAAGAATCATTCTTGGCCGATAATGGGACTATTTCTGATTTGAAACTTAGAGCAAGTTTAGGGTATACAGGAAATGATAATGTGGCTCCTTATACTTCACAAGCTTTATTGAACCAGCAAACTTTTTATGCTAATGGTGGAAATGTTGTTCCTGGTTGGCAATCTGAGAATTTAGCCAATCAAAATTTAACTTGGGAAAAAACCAGAGAGATCAATTTAGGTATTGATTTCGGGTTCTTGAGAAATAGAATTACAGGTAGTGTAGATGTTTATGACCGATTATCAGATGACTTGATTTACAAACAACAATTACCATTAGAAACAGGGTGGAAAAATACCTTTTCTAACGTTGGTTCTGTAAGTAATAAAGGAATCGAGGTTTTGTTAACCACTAAAAACATAAAATCTAAAAATGTGAACTGGGAAACTACGTTTACTTTTAGTAAAAACGTAAACAAACTAGAGTCTATTTACAATCAGGATAGAGTAAGTGATATTGGAAATAAATTGATTTTAGGGTCAGAAATAAATCCAAATTACAATTACGTTTATGATGGTGTTTGGCAAGAAAGCGAAGCCGCTAAGGCAGCATCTTATGGTATGGCTCCAGGACAGGCGAGACCGAAAGATTTAAATGGAGATGGTAAATTTAATGCAGATGACAGACAAGTAATTGGTAATGCTAATCCAGATTGGCAAGGAAGTTTATATTCTAAATTAACTGTGGGGCAATTTGATTTTAACTTTTCAGTAATTACAAGTCAAGGGCAAACAGTGTTAAGTACTTTTCATCAAAACTTTGCGGATGTAAGTGATAGAGGTCGTCAAAAAATGAAGATGGACTATTTTATTCCAACTAATGGAACAGGTATTGAAGCCAATGCGAACAATACTAACCCAAGACCTGGGCCAATTGCTACAGGAGCCGGTGCTTATTGGACGTCTTTATTTGGTTACTACAGAGATGCCTCTTATGTGAAAATTAAAAATATCTCTTTAGGATATACTTTCAATTCAGAATTACTTCAAAAATTAAAAATGAGTAATTTAAGAATTTATGTAAATGTTTTAGACCCGTTTGTATTTACAAACTTTGACGGATATGATCCGGAATGGGCAGGTTCAGCTTTTGGTCTTAACCGTCCTGCATCTGTTACAACGCAATTGGGACTAAGTGTTAAATTTTAATAAGATATAAAATGAAAAAAATAATATTAGTTTTAGGGATAATCATTACTGTTTTCAGTTCATGTAGTGACTACATTGAAGAAGAAAGCCTTTCGAATGTACCCGCTGACGAAACATACAAAACAGCCTCGGGTTTTCAGTTATTAGTAAACTCGAACTATGCGAGACTTAAAGGAGTTTATGGAGGAAATCCATGGTTGTTTGAATCCGGTACTGATATGTACGCAGAAGGAAGAACGCCTGAGCCAGCTGGTATCAGCCAATATACTTTATTGATTCCATCTGCTACAAATGTCGATGATTTGTATATTTCTTGTTATCAACAGATCCAGTCTGTAAACAAAACGGTATACTATTCGACCATAACAGAGCAAACAGCAAATTTAAATACACAAGTGGGTGAAGCAAAATATTTGAGAGCCAATGCTTATTTTTTATTGGTGCAGACCTATGGTGGAGTTCCTATTGTTTTGGATAATATTACCTCTGCGGTTTTATCCTTTAAAAGAAATACGGCAGAAGAAGTTTATGCACAAATTATTGCAGATTTGGACGCTTCTTTGGCAACTGTTGGGACTTCAGCTTATGCGACAACAGGGAAAGTTAACAAAAGAGCCGTAAATGATTTATTGGCAAAAGTGTATTTAACAAGAGGATATGAAAGTTTTGGTACTGCTGCTGATTTTACAAAAGCAGCTGCTTATGCTGATGCGGCAATTGCAGGACAGGGATTAAATTTAGCTTTTGCAGATTTATTTAAACCAACAAATGATTTGAATGCAGAAACTATTTTTTCTGTTCAATACGATAAAGCTTCAACAAGTACTGATCCAACAAAATTAGGGAACAGTCAGTTTTACTATTTTAGTTCTTATTTAGGTGGTGCTGAAACTGGAGCTCCTTTAAGAAGTTATAATTTATGTCCAACAACCTATGCTTTAGGTTTGTATGAAAAAGGAGATAAAAGATGGGAGGCTACCTTCATGACAGAAATTTTGGAAGGACCTGAAACAACCAACGGTGTGACCAAAACGATATTGTATTATCCTTATTACAGAAGTGCTAATCCTGCGAGTTTAAAAGTGCGCCATTTCTACGAACCAAAATGGTTTACACTAGCCGATAGAGCGACTTGGAATACAGCTAATGCAGCTAGAAAGGCGGCTACTTTTGTCTATCACCCTTGGGGAGAATATGGTGCAGAACACACGCTAATTGATAACCGTGATTGTTATACCATTCCGGTTAAGAAATTTGATGATCCAGATCCAACAACACCATCAAGTACAGGTCCTGTAAGTACAAGAGATATTATTGTATCGAGATTAGGAGAAACTTATTTGATAGCGGCAGAAGCTTATTTCAAAGCAGGAGATCCACAAACAGGTTTGGCTCGTCTAAATGAAGTAAGAAGAAGAGCTGGTGTTGCCAATGCACTTATCGGAGAATTTAATATCAATTATATCTTAGACGAAAGAGGAAGAGAACTAGTAGGAGAATACAAACGTTGGTTTGATTTGAAACGAACAGGAACGTTGGTAGACAGAGCCTCTACTTATAACTATAAAATCAAGGCAGCGAATTTTGTTGGAGTAGATGGAAAACTTAAAATTTTAAGACCGATACCACAATCTGCTTTAGATTTAAATCAAAACAAGGATTTTCCTCAGAATCCTGGTTATTAGTAATTTATAATTTTTGAGGTTTTGTTTTGTGAAGAAGTTAAAAAGGAGTTCGATCGTGAATCGGACTCCTTTCTTAACTAAAAAGTAGTTCGGTTGAAATAAAATCAATGGAATTTATCTCATTGCTTTTGGTTTTTCAACCTTGGTTTGTTGAAACGGTGGCTTATACCGCGCAATTTTTAGACAGAATATTTACATAATTATAATAAAAAATGAAAACAAAAATCACATTAGCGACCTTATTTTTAGTGGGTGTTACGGCAGTTAATGCTCAAAAGTATGATATAAAAACAGCCAAGACTTATGCTGAAATATCGGCTAAAACGGATGGTAAATGGGAAGGACGTAAATACGTTGGTGGGACTGTTTTTAAAAATGTTGACCAATTAAAACTAGCGCCAGAACATACCGATCATTCGTTCGATATCCGTTACGAAGGTCCGGGTTGGGAAAGTAACCGAATTGGTTACCGTTTATATTTAGACTGGAGAAATGCGATTGATATTTTTGGAAAGAAAACTTCGGACATTATTTTGCCAAAAGTAGGACAGGATAATTTTGATTCGTACCATGAAATGAGTGATTGGGGAGCAGATATTTTTAAAGCAGGAAAGGCAATCGGAATTGGGTCTATAGATCGCTATTTAAACAATGAAAAATTACACTTTTATGAAGTGGATTCCACTATCGCAACTGTTGTCAATAAAACCAACGAATCAGTTGTCAAAGTGCACTATTACGGATGGAAAACAGCCTCAGATAAAATTGATTTCACATCGGAGCTGAGCATTAAACCAGATGAACTGTATACACAACATAAAATTCAGGCTTCAAAAGAAATTAAGGGGATTTGCACTGGAATTGCAAAACAAAAAAACACGGAATTAATTAAGAAAGAAAGTAAAAACAAAAAATGGGCTTATTTGGCAACTTATGGATTACAATCATTGGTTCCGGATAAATTAGGAATGGCAATTTTTTATGAAGTTAGTACCATCGAAAATGCCCCTGATACCGATTTGGATTATCTTTTAGTTTTTAAACCATCGACAAAAGCAACTTCTTTTTACCTTTTAGGAGCTTGGGAACAAGAGCCAAATGGAATAAAATCGAAAGAA
The DNA here is from genome assembly GCF_059882335.1 of Flavobacterium sp. OHVDL-2026-0007. Classification (NCBI taxonomy): domain Bacteria; kingdom Pseudomonadati; phylum Bacteroidota; class Flavobacteriia; order Flavobacteriales; family Flavobacteriaceae; genus Flavobacterium; species Flavobacterium sp. OHVDL-2026-0007. The sequence continues at coordinate 1,590,846 of NZ_CM187612.1, read as the reverse complement.
GAATTTGTAAAATATTTGGATCAAAAATTAGCAATACTCAATAAAAAAGGCAAAATGTAATTGTTGAATCTGGTGATTTTTTACCTCTAAAAACAACGGTTCTCAGGTAATGCTGATTTCAGTAGGTCCTCACTTAAATAAAAAGTTACAGCATGATCGCTTTATAAATCAGGGAGAAAACACATAAATACAAAAGATTAAAATAGAGAGGATGTTTCAATCAAGTTGGATAAAGATAAATTGGACCAAATGGAGCGTTGTTTTGCTGTTGATGATGGCTACTAAAATTAATGCGCAAATACCCCAAACTGCTGTCCTGGCGGATAATTTAAAATGGTCAGAAAGGACGGCACTTACTATTTTAAATAAGTACCCAAAAGCCTCTACGATCGACGGTACTGAAAAACCAAAATGGGACTACAAAATGGGCTTGGTGTTGTCTGCTTTTGAAAAATTAAATCAAAAGTCAAGTGATAAAAAGTATTTTAACTATATCAAAGAATATGCTGATGAGCTAATTGACAGTGAAGGGAATATTGTCAAATATGAGGAGAAAGAATACAATATCGATTGTGCCAATCCGGCAAAATTGCTATTTAGTTTATATAATCAAACAAAAGACAATCGCTATTTAAAGGTTTTGAAGCAAATAAGAACTCAACTTGAAAACCAGCCTAGAACAGCCAGCGGAGGATTTTGGCACAAGGAAATTTATCCCAATCAAATGTGGATTGACGGCTTGTATATGGCAGAACCATTTTATACGCAATACACTGTTACCTATGAAAGGGGCAAAGCATTAGAGGATATAGCGAAACAATTTGAATTGGTACAAAATCATCTTGTGGATAAAAAAACAGGATTGGTATATCAGGCTTGGGATGAAAGTAAAGAAATAGCTTGGTCAAATAAGGAAACAGGAACATCACCTACGATTTGGGGAAGAGGAATTGGATGGTACATGATGGCTTTGGTTGAAACATTGGAGTATTATCCAAAAGCACATCCAAAATATAAAACGCTAGTTGGTTATTTGAATCAGATTTCTAAAAGTGTCATTGCGTATAAAAGTACTTCAAGTTTGTGGTATCAAGTGGTCGATAAACCTGAAATGACTGGGAACTATGTAGAATCGTCGGCTTCGGCTATGATTATTTATGCTTTGGCAAAAGGAGCAGACAAGGGATATTTAAGTTCAAGTTATAAAAGGATTGCTCAAAAATCATTTGATGCCTATATTAAAGAGTTTGTAAAGAAAGACGATAAAGGGCAAGTGATCATTAGTAATGTGTCCTCAAATGTTGGTTTGGGAGGAAAACCATTTCGGGATGGAACCAATCAGTATTATATCAAGAGTAAAACAAAAGATAATAGTTCGCCAGCTTTAGCGGCATTTTTGTTGAGCGCTATCGAATTGAATAAGTAACGCCTAAGCATTTTTGAAATGATAAAGAATAGAAAGAAAAATAGTGTTTGCTCGATCCTGCTCATTGGTTTGATGGTGTTTTCATTTAGTATAATGACCTCTCAGGAATCTTTAAAGAAAGAAATGACAATTTCTAAAGAGTTAAAATGGTCGGAACGAATGGCTTTTTCTATTATGAAACGCAATCCAAAAGCTTGGCAAATGGATCATAATGAAAAACCAAAATGGGATTATAAACTCGGCTTGGTCATGATGTCTTTTCAGGAACTTTACAAAAAGACAAAGAATCCTGTTTATGAGAATTACGTAAAGCAATATGCCCAAACCGTTATTAGTAGTTCAGGTGAAATAATGAACTATAAGTTGGAGGATTATAATATTGATTATGTCAATGCAGGCAAAATACTTTTTGACCTTTATAAAACAACAAAAGAGCTTCGTTATTGGACGGCAATGCAAACCTTAAGAAAGCAGTTAGCCACACATCCGAGGACAAATTCTGGTGGTTTTTGGCATAAAAAAATATACCCGTATCAAATGTGGCTTGACGGATTGTATATGGGAACACCATTTTACGCACGTTACACTCTAGAATTTGATAAAGGAAGGGATCTTGATGATGTAGCCAAACAATTTGAACAAATCCATATACATACCCTTGATAAAAATACAGGCTTGCTTTTTCATGCTTGGGATGAAAGCAAACAAATGCCTTGGGCCAATAAAGATACCGGAGCTTCACCCAACTTTTGGTCTCGTTCTATTGGCTGGTATATGATGGCTTTAGTAGATGTTTTGGATTATATGCCCAAAAATCATCCCAAAAGAAAAGAGTTAATCCATTATGTAAATGAGATTTCAACAGCCGTTGCAAAATATCAAGAAACGTCAGGATTATGGTATCAGGTGACCGATTCAGGGGCAAAAGAAGGGAATTACTTAGAAGCATCTGGTTCTGCAATGTTTGTGTATGCTTTTGCAAAAGGAGTGAAAAAAGGATACCTACCAGCGCGTTATAAAAAATTGGCTGAGAAAGGTTTTGAAGGGCTAATTACTAAATTAATTAGTGTGGATCCTGATGGTGAGATTCACATCAACTCGGTATGCGCGAGTGCAGGTTTGGGAGGCAATCCGTATCGTGATGGCTCTTATGAATATTATATAAAAGAAAAAATAAAAACCGACAACTCACACGGTTTAGGGCCTTTTATTTTGGCAGCTATAGAATTAGATAAATAGTAGAATTTAAATATATTTTAAAATGAAAAAGAATAGAAGACAAGGTTATTTTGCAACATTTACTGTAGTTTGCTTACTGGTTTTTATGAGTGGTAAAGTGACTTCACAAGAACAGGCAAAAAAGGAAATTGTAATTTCTAAAGATTTAAAATGGTCGGATAAAATGGCGCTGACTTTAATGAAACGTCATCCTGAAGCGTATATGATCGACGATCGAAAAGAGGCAAAATGGGATTATGTTCATGCTTTAGTTTTGCACTCCATCGAAGAATTGTACAAAAAAAATCCAGACGCTCGTTATCAAGCTTATGTAAGGAGCTATGTGGATCAACTGGTTCAAGCTGATGGAACTATTAAAACCTATGAGTTCGATAAATACAATATCGATTTGGTAGTACCAGGACGTTTGCTTTTTGATCTGTATGCCACTTCAAAAGAAGAAAAATATTTAAAAGCCATGCAATTGGTTCGCAAACAAATATCGGAACAACCTCGTACACAAAGTGGCGGATTTTGGCACAAACAAATTTATCCAAATCAAATGTGGTTGGATGGTTTGTATATGGGAGAACCTTTTTACGCACAATATACCCTTACGTTTGAAAATGGAAAAAGTTTTGATGATATCGCAAAACAATTCGAATTAATTCAATTGCATGCAACAGACCCAAAAACAGGATTATTATATCATGCTTGGGATGAAAGTAAACAAATGCCGTGGGCAAATAAAGAAACAGGAAATTCTCCAAACTTCTGGTCAAGAGCTTTGGGCTGGTATGTAATGGCACTTGTTGATGTTTTAGATTATATGCCAAAGGATCATCCAAAACAAAAAGAGTTAGTGAAATACTTGAACAATGTTTCAGCGGCCTTGGCTAAATTTCAGGAACCTAAATCTGGTTTATGGTATCAGGTAACAGATAAAGGGGGGAAAGAAGGAAATTACCTTGAAGCTTCAGGATCTTCCATGTTTGCTTATGCTTTTGCAAAAGGAGCAAATAAAGGATACTTACCGGCAAAATATAAAAAATTGGCCAACAAAGCTTTCGATGGTTTGACCACACAGTTGATCACAAAAGTAGATGCTGATGGTGGTATAACATTAACACATGCTTGTCAGGTAGCCGGTCTAGGCGGAGTACCTTATCGTGATGGTTCATACGGATATTATATAAACGAAAGAAAAAAAGACAATGACCCTAAGGCAACTGGACCTTTTATTTTGGCTGCGATAGAATTGAATCGATAACGAGCCTAAAGAATGAACAAGATTGTTTTGTCATTTCGACGAAGGAGAAAAGGCTGTAAAGAAGACGAATCGTTGTTGATGCTCTAGTCTGATTGAATTGGTCGAAATGATAAAAATAACCCTTGGGAGCCTAAAAGTATAATCATTAAGAAAATGAAAAAGTTAAAAGTATTCTTTCTTCTGTTATTTGTATTCTCGATACAAAGGAATTTAGCTCAAGTTTGGGTGTCTGATAATGGAGACGGAACGTATACAAATCCGATACTTCATGCCGATTATTCAGATCCCGATGTGGTTCGCGTAGGAGATGATTTTTATATGACGGCATCGTCTTTCAATTGCATTCCAGGATTACCGATTCTGCGTTCTAAAGATCTCGTAAATTGGAAGATTGTTAGTTATGCACTTGCAAAGCAGTCTCCCTTTGAAACCTATAATAAAGTCCAGCATGGTAATGGTGTTTGGGCACCAAGTATTACTTTTCATAATAATGAATTCTACATTTATTATCCCGATCCTGATTTTGGAATTTACATGATAAAAGCCAAAAAAGCAGAAGGACCTTGGTCTGAACCTCTATTAGTAAAAGCAGGAATTGGCCTTATAGATCCCAGTCCATTATGGGACGATGACGGGAAAGCATATCTCGTTCATGCCTTTGCTGGAAGCCGTGCGCAAATTAAAAGTTTGTTAGTGGTCTGCAGCATGAATACTGAGGGAACGGTAGTTAATAATGATGAAGTAATGGTGATAGATGGACATGAAAGTGAAGGAACTATTGAAGGGCCGAAATTCTATAAACGAAACAATTATTACTATATTTTTGCTCCTGCAGGCGGAGTGGCTACAGGCTGGCAAACGGTTCTGAGATCTAAAAATGTGTGGGGTCCTTATGAAAAGAAAAAAGTTCTGGAACAAGGGAAAACAAGCATAAATGGTCCACATCAAGGTGCTTGGGTACAAACACAAACTGGAGAAGACTGGTTTATTCATTTTCAAGACAAAGGGGCTTACGGTAGAATCGTACATCTTCAACCTATGAAATGGGAAAAAGACTGGCCAGTTATGGGGCAGGATTTTGATAAAAACGGGATTGGAGAGCCCGTAGTTACATTCCGAAAACCGAATGTAGGTAAAAAATATCCAATCGAAACTCCTGCAGAATCGGATGAATTTAATGAGCCTAAATTAGGTTTGCAATGGCAATGGCAGGCAAATTCTCAAATCAATTGGGGTTTTCCAACGAGTTTAGGTCATCTGAATTTGTTTTGTCTGCCTACGCTAAAAGACGATCAGAAAATTTTTGATGCGCCCAATTTATTGTTGCAAAAATTCCCTGCTGAAGAGTTTACGACAACAACCAAATTGACTTTTAATACTCGATTAAACGGAGAGTCGACTGGGCTTTTAGTAATGGGATTGGATTATAGTTATTTGTGTTTTGAAAACGCTAACGGAAAATTGTATCTAAGTCAGAAAACAGGAACTTTTGCTCAGGGAATAGTTGAAAAAGATAGCAAACCAATTTTGATTACTAGCCCAACAATTTATCTAAGAGTGAACGTTAAAAAGGGAGGGATTTGTAGTTTCTTTTATAGTTTAGATGATAAAAAATACGAACGAATTGGGACTAATTTTGTAGCTAAAGAAGGAAAATGGATTGGTGCCAAAGTTGGCCTTTTTGCATTGAGTGGTAAGGTGACAAATGATTCTGGGAATGTAGCGGTTGATTGGTTTAGAATAACAAAATAAAGTGAAGATGATTCAAGTTAAAAAATACATCGCATTGGGTTTGTTGGGTATTTGTTTTGGTGTTTATGCCGAGAATAGTAGTAAAAGCGGATCTGATTTTAGGGGGATAAACGAGCTTACATGCTTCGGTTCAAAGCAAGTGAAAAGAGTATCGGAGCCTATTTTGTGGTATCCAAGCTATAGTGGTGCGGTATTAAATAATAGGCAGATGCAGCAAGAACTAACCCCTAGGCAACAGCAGGATTTTGGCGCAATAAAAAAAACGAACACGCTAACGGTGGCTTTGGATGGCTCGGGTGATTTTACCAAAATTCAAGATGCTATAAATGCAAGTCCATCATTTCCATATGAGAAAGTAACCGTGTTGGTGAAAAATGGCGTGTACAATGAAAAAGTTAGAATTCCACAATGGAACACTCACTTGGCGTTAATTGGTGAAAGCAAAGAAAAGACCATTATTAGTTTTGATGACAATTTCTCTAAAATCAATTTAGGCAGAAACAGTACTTTTTATACCGCTACGGTATCGGTGGAAGCAGATGATTTTTCCGCTTCTAATCTAACGATTAAAAATACTTCGGGAGATCATGGTCAGGCCATCGCTTTATCCGTGGTTGCAAACCGTGTCCAGATTTCAAATTGTAATATTTTAGGAAATCAAGATAGCTTGTACTTGTCAGGAAATGATGCCAAGCAGTATTTTAAAAATTGTTATATTGAGGGAACAACCGATTTTATTTTTGGAGGTGCAACGGCTTTATTTGAAAATTGTGAAATTCACAGTATCAAAAGCTCGTATATCACGGCTGCTTCAACACCACAAGGCAGTGCTTTTGGTTTTGTTTTTAAAAATTGCAAACTTACCGCAGCCCCTAGTGCAACGGCAGTTTATTTAGGAAGACCATGGCGTATTTATGCCAAAACAGTTTATATCCATTGTGATATGGGGAAACAAATCAGACCTGAAGGTTGGGAAAATTGGTCAAAGCCAGAAGCCGAAAAAAATACTCTTTATGCGGAATACAACTGTACAGGCGAAGGCTTTCAACCCACAAAAAGAGTTTCATGGTCACAACAGCTTCAAAAAAAGGATGCTGAAAAATACACTATCGAGAATATTCTAAAAGATTCGATAACTAATTGGTATTCGAAATAAAAAATCATACAATATGAATTTTAAGTATTTTATTTTTCTATTAATTTCATGGGCTTCTTTTGCTCAAAACAATGAATTTCCAACCGCGAAAGTAGATTCGATAGTCAACAGAATTAAGCTTCCACTAATTCCTTCCTTTGAAATTAATGTGTTGAAATTAGGAGCCAAGGGAGATTCGATTACCAATAACAAATTGGTATTTGATAAAGCAATGGCGTTGTGTAAAAAGAACAATGGAGGTACTATTATTGTTCCTAAGGGAATTTATAAAATTAACGGGCCAATTCATTTTGTGAGCAATGTAAACCTTAAAATTGAAAAGGGAGCGAAAATTAAGTTCAGTGATAAACCAGAAGATTATTTGCCAATGGTGTTAACGAGCTGGGAAGGAACTATGTTGTACAATTACAGTCCGTTAATCTATGCTTACCAATGTTCGAATGTGGCCATAACTGGTAAAGGAACCATAGATGGTGAAGGAGGGAAGATCTGGAAAAGTTTTAAAGCCAAAGAAGCAAAGGGAAAAGAGTTGAGTCGCGAAATGAATCATAATAATGTTCCTTTGAAAGATAGAAAACTAGGAGAGGGATATTTTTTACGTCCGCAAATGATTCAGTTTTTTAATTGTAAAAACATTTTGGTTGAGAATATCCGAATCGAGAATTCGCCTTTTTGGTGTTTGCATCTATTAAAGTCTGAGAGTATAACGGTTCGAGGACTGCATTACAAATCATTAAATTACAACAATGATGGTATTGATCCTGAATATGCTAAAGATGTTTTGATCGAAAACGTAAACTTTGATAATGGAGATGATAATGTTGCAATTAAAGCAGGTAGAGACCACGAAGGAAGAGCTAATTCGGCTACACCAAGTGAAAATATTGTGATTAGAAATTGTAATTTCAAAGGACTTCACGGTGTGGTCATTGGAAGTGAAATGTCAGCAGGAGTTCAAAATGTTTATGTAGAAAATTGCAAAACTATTGGGTATTTAAAAAGAGGGATCTATTTAAAAACAAATGCAGATAGAGGAGGCTTTATTAAGAATGTTTTTGTTCGAAATATTCAACTTGACCAAGTAGAAGATTGTTTGTATATGACTGCAAATTATCATGGAGAAGGAAAGGGGTATCAATCAGATATATCCAATATCCATTTTTCAAATATTTCCTGTAATGCAGCTACGGAGTCAGGTATTGTAATTCAGGGTTTTCCAGAAAAGAAAATTCGAAATATTACGCTGAAGAATATTGAGATTAAAGCGGCTAAAAATGCTATTTCCAATGAGAACGCTGAGAATGTTTTAATGACGGATGTTTTTATCGGAAAAAGAGCGACAGTTCCCACGGCTGCGAAATAGTTTTTTGTGGCGCCCCTATCTAATGAATAAAATCAAAAATCTACTAGTAAAGATGTTTAAAATAAAACGCTTTTTATTAATTATCTGTCTCATTTCGACAAGTTGTTTTGCTCAGAAAACCACCCTCTATACTATTGGAGATTCTACAATGGCCGATAAGAAAGATCCAGAGCGTAATCCGGAACACGGTTGGGTACAGGTATTGCAGCCCTTTTTTAAAGAGACTATTGTTGTTGAAAATAAAGCGGTCAATGGTAGAAGTACTAAAAGTTTTATTGCTGAAAAACGCTGGGATTCTATTTATAAAAAATTAAAAAGAGGTGATTATGTACTTATAGAATTCGGACATAATGATCAAAAAATAGAAGATTCCACACGATACACTAATCCACATACCACTTATCGATACAATTTAATTCGGTTTGTAAAAGAAAGCCGAGAAAAAGGAGCAATTCCAATATTGTTGAGCTCTATTGCGAGACGCAATTTTAATGAAAAAGGAGTTCTGGTACCTACACATGGAGAGTATCCCTTAGAAACTAGATTGGTAGCACTGGAATATCAGGTTCCTTTTATTGATTTAGAGTATTATAGCGAGTTATTAGAACAAGCCTACGGACCTGAAAAATCAAAGCAATTGCATTTGCACTTTAAAATGGGGCAAAATGCCTACTACGATAAAGAAAAGGCAGACGATACACATCTTTCGCTCCAAGGAGCAACAGCAATAGCACAAATTTTTGTAGATCAAATTAAGGAATCCAAAGATCCTTCTTTGGGGACACTTAAAAAAGGAGTCAAATAAAGAGGGGGCAGAAGAGTAAATGGACTTAACAACAAACAATAAGCCCGATTCAATCGGGCTTATATGATCAAATTTCATTAGAAATTACAGCCTTTTATTTTTTTGCTTCTTTTGAAATTACTACAGGCATAGAAAAAGCTTAGGAAAGCTGTGACTCAGTAGCTGTTATATGGAATTCCTGTCAATAAAATTAAAAGGAACTTTCACTTGGCCTTTTTCTTTATTTAGGATCATTCTGGCGGCTGTTTCTCCCATCACATTAAAATCGGTAGACATAACGGTAATGCCTAATAATTCTTTTAATGGAGTGTCGTTGTAGGAGATCACACCAATGTCTTGACCTAAAACATATTTTTCGTCGCGAATTTGCTTCATTAAATTAACCAGGTCCGATTCTTCAATAGTAATAAATAAATCGCCTTTTTTAAGAATGATATCATCATAGACTTCATTCATGATTTCAAAATTGATTTCGTGTTCAACACAAAACTTTCTGAATCCGTGTAAAATTCTCCTCGGATAAGGATAGACCGCTTTCTCGGGATAAACCAAAATCAATTTTTTGTATTTCGCTATTTTAGCTAGTCCTTCTTTTAAAGCATTATAGATGTCATTTTCAAAATCTTGATAGATTTTGATGATTTCACCACCCATTCCCAATTTGATATTATCCATTAAGACCAATTTGTCGTCAGGGATTCTCTGAATTGCTTTGGCAACTTCATCAGTAAAACTTAAATGTTTTAATTCCTCCGTTTTAAAATGGGTTGTAATAACATAGTAATCGTAAGCCCCTTCAAATTTATCGAGTAAGTTCAAAAACAAGGTTTCATCACAATGATAAATGTGCAGGTCAGTATGCGCGTTGGCGCCAAGAGTGTTAATGAATGAGCTGTATGTTTTCATTTTATACGCGCTCACTTTGTTAATTAAAAACAAAATATTCACTTTTGATTCTAGCTTCGTTCGGGTAATATAATAGCCTTTTCCTCTAATGGATGAAATAATTTTTCTTTCTTTTAGGATATTATATGCTTTTTCAACAGTGTCTCTGGACATATAAAATTCCTCGCTAAAGCTATTTATGGATGGAATTTTTTGATTTATTTTTAAATTTCCATTTGCAATATTCTGTAAGATCGAGTCTACAATTTGTTTGTATTTGGGGACTCTAGAATCTTCATCAATTTTAATAAGTTTAATCATGATAGCGTTTGGTAAATTATGCCTGTATAAAAGTATAAAGACATAATTCTAAATTATATTTAATAAAAATCGCTAATAATCATTCAAACATTTCACTTAATGCGGTTTTTTTACAAAAAACCGAGAAATTACTAACGCTTGGTTTGTATTTTGTAAGAATTGTCAATTTGTTCCTTATTGCGGATATGATAATTGCGAAATCGATTGCTAAAATAGAAATTTTAAATCTATATTTCTAATATTATCAAGTTCTTATTTGTGATAATATCCAGTTTTAACAAAAAACACAAAATCATAAAGGATAGTACAGGACAGTTTTGTTTTTTACATTCTATTATTTTACAAAACCAAATTAACAGACTTACCAAACAAACTAAAATTATTAAATGGAATCATTATTAGGAATTATTTTTCATTCTATCGGAGGTTTTTCTTCAGGTAGTTTTTATATGCCTTTTAAAAAAGTAAAAGATTGGGCTTGGGAAAGCTATTGGATCGTAGGAGGTTTTTTCTCCTGGTTAATTGTTCCGCCAATTGCAGCTTATTTAACGATTCCCAATTTTTCGGAGATTATCGCAACAGCATCTCCAACTATAAAAGCGTTCACATTTTTAATGGGACTGATCTGGGGAATTGGTGGATTGACCTACGGTTTGGGTATTCGTTATTTAGGAATGTCTCTAGGGAATTCGATCATGTTAGGGTTTTGCTCGGCATTTGGAGCCTTAGTACCTTCTATATATTATGATTTGTATCCAACAGCAGGCAAAGTTTCGTTTAGTGATATGCTTGGCAATACGGGAGGGCAGTTAGTTTTATTAGGAGTTTTGGTTTGTCTTTTGGGAATTGCCATTTCTGGAAAAGCGGGCATAATGAAAGAAAGAGATTTTGCCGTAGGACACGAAGATAAGGATAGGGATTTTAGTATGGTAAAAGGGTTGGTTATCGCTATTATATCAGGGATTTTGAGTTCCTTTTTTAATTATGGAATCGAAGCTGGAAAACCAATGGCAGAAACAGCAGTTGAGTATGGTTGTAATCCATTATTTCAAAACAATGTCACCTATATCGTTTTGATGTGGGGTGGTTTAACTACCAATTTTATCGGGTGTATGTATCTTAATTTTAAAAATAAAACTTTCTCAGATTATACCAATACCAAGACACCGATTGCTAAAAACACACTTTTTTCTGCTCTTGCTGGAACCATGTGGTTTTTACAGTTTTTCTTTTATGGAATGGGAGAAAGCAAATTAGGAAATGGAGCCAGTTCATGGATCTTACATATGTCAACGATTATTTTGACGGCTAATTTTTGGGGCTTTTATTTGAAAGAATGGAAGGGCGTTTCCAAGAGAACCTTGAGGACTTTTGCTTGGGGAATTGGATTAATTATGCTTTCGATTGTTTTGGTCGGAATAGGGAATTCATTATAAAATACAGCAAACAAACAATATTATAAGCATGTCGAATACAACAACAATGTCAAATATAAATACAGAAAATATGAATTTTAAGCATGTAAGCTATCTGTGGGATGATGCTAAGGCAGCAGCACTAGCAGGAGATGAAGTAGCGCTTTTCATTTATCGTTCCAACTTGTTGGGAGCCGATTTAAGACTTACTAATTATGGTGGTGGAAACACTTCTGTAAAAATTACAGACAAAGATCCATTAACGGGAGAAAGCTCTGAAGTAATGTGGATTAAAGGTTCAGGTGGGGACATTGGTACGTTGACAAAATCAGGTTGTGCGGCGCTATATTTAGACAGACTTCGCAATCTTGAAAGTGTTTACAGAGGTATTGAATTTGAAGATGAAATGGTAGAATTGTTCAATCACTGTATTTTTGATTTGGGATCAAAAGCACCTTCAATTGATACGCCCTTACATGGATTTTTACCATTCAAACATATTGATCACTTACACCCGGATGCTGCAATTGCTATCGCTGCTGCAAAAGACGGAGCTAAAATTACTGAAGAATTATTCGACGGTGAAATTGGTTGGGTAGGATGGCAACGTCCTGGTTTTGACCTAGGACTTCAATTAAGAAGTTGTTTGGAGGAAGCGCAGAAAAAAGGAAAAAAACTTCGTGGAATTATGCTGGGCTCTCATGGTTTGTTTACTTGGGGTGACACGGCATTTGAAAGTTATATTAATACATTGGAAGTCATTGAGAAATGTGCGGAATATTTAGAAAGTAACTACGGGAAAAAACGCGCTGTTTTTGGTGGAAAAAAAAGAGACAGTTTACCTGAAGCAGATCGTAAATTAAAAGCAGCAAAAGTAGCTCCTATCTTAAGAGGTTTCTGTTCTTCAGAGCGTCAGATGATTGGTCATTATACCGATGATGCAAGAGTTTTGGAGTTTATCAATTCTAATGATTTAGCCAAATTAGCTCCATTAGGAACTTCGTGTCCAGATCACTTTTTACGTACGAAAATCAGTCCGTTGGTCTTGACATTAGAACCAGATGAGGATTTGGCAGATGTAGCGGCGATCAAAGCAAAGTTAGCACCAGCTTTTGAAGCGTATCGTGCGATGTATAAAGAGTATTACAATGGATGTAAGAAGTCAAATTCACCTGCAATGCGTGATCCAAATCCAGTTGTGATTTTATATCCGGGAGTGGGGATGTTTACATTTGCTAAGGATAAAACGATGGCACGTTTGGCATCGGAATACTATATCAATGCCGTAAATGTGATGAAAGGGGCCGAGGCAGTTTCAGAGTATACTTCATTGCCACACCAAGAAGCTTTTGATATCGAATATTGGTTGTTAGAAGAAGCAAAACTACAACGTATGCCAAAACCAAAAGCATTGTCAGGAAGAATAGCCGTTATTACGGGCTCTGCCGGTGGTATTGGTAAAGCTATCGCTAAAAAGTTTGCTCAAGAAGGGGCCTGTGTAGTGATTAATGATATTAACGAAGAGCGTCTAGAAACGGCTACAGCTGAATTTATCAAGCTCTTTGGTAAAGATGCCGTTTCAAGTACATTATTAAATGTAACGGACGAAAAAAGTACTGAAAAAGCATTAGATGAGGCTTGTCTGGCGTTTGGTGGTGCTGATATTATTGTAAATAATGCAGGAATTAGTATTTCAAAATCCATAGCAGAACATACTCTTGACGAATGGGATAGATTATATGATATTTTGGTTAAAGGGCAATTTATTGTTTCAAAAGCCGGAATTGAAGTGATGCGTAAACAAGGATTTGGTGGAGACATCGTAAATATTGTTTCCAAAAATGCAGTAGTGGCAGGTCCAAATAATCCGGGCTACGGTTCAGCAAAAGCTGCTCAGGCACATTTAACACGTTTAATGGCAGCCGAATTAGGTGCAGATAAAATTCGTGTCAATACCGTAAATCCTGATGCTGTAATCTCAGACTCCAATATTTGGGCTGGTGGTTGGGCAGAAGGTCGTGCTAAAGCATATGGTGTAACGGTTGCGGAATTACCGGCCTATTATGCTAAACGTACGTTACTTAATGAAATTATATTGCCGGATGATATTGCAAACGCTTGTTACGCTTTTGTTGGTGGTTTACTGGGGAAATCAACAGGAAACGCCTTAAACGTAGACGGCGGAGTATCCATGGGCTTTTACAGATAAGTTGTTTTAGGTTTATTTAAGTTTGTTTAAAAACAAAAGTGGTTTTTTGTGATCTAACGTTCGATATCATTTGAGCGTTAGATTTTTTTAAATATAGAAACGCTGATTTAACCTGTAAAATAGCATAAAATAGTAAAGTAAAACAGGAGTTCAATTTATAATAATTTATATATTGTAGACTCTATTAAAAGATAAATAATATGTTAATCGGATCAAACAATATAGCCTCTCACAATGAGGAATTATTAAAAAGACATGAGAACAAATTTGCCTTTACGGTATCTGAAATGGGTGAAACAGAATCCATTATTCAAAAATTAATTGATTTTCAAATCGCGATTCCATCTTGGGCATTAGGAACTGGAGGAACAAGATTTGGACGTTTTGCTGGAGGAGGAGAACCTCGTTCGATAGAAGAGAAGATTGAAGATGTAGGCTTGCTTCATGCATTAAATAACGCTTCAGGAGCGATATCCTTGCATATCCCATGGGATATTCCTACGGATTATAAAGCAATCAAATTTCTAGCTGCACAACACGGATTAAAGTTTGACGCTATGAATTCTAATACCTTTCAGGATCAAGCGAATCAGGCACATTCCTATAAATTTGGATCGTTGCAAAATGTAAACAAAGCAGTTCGTAAACAAGCCATTGCCCATAATATTGAAGTCATTCAACACGGAATTGAATTAGGGTCAGAATCACTAACGGTTTGGTTAGCGGACGGATCTTCTTTTCCAGGACAGTTGAATTTCCGCAAAGCGTACCAAAATACATTAGAAAGTTTAGAGGAAATCTATGCAGCATTGCCTTCCAACTGGAAATTGTTTTTAGAATATAAATGTGCTGAACCTAATTTTTACTCTACTACTGTAGCCGATTGGGGACAATCGTATTCTTACGTGAAAAAGTTAGGAGATAAAGCGCAGACTTTAGTTGATTTGGGACATCATTTGCCAAATGCCAATATCGAACAAATTGTTTCTTTGTTATTAATGGAGAACAAGTTGGGAGGATTCCACTTTAATGATTCAAAATATGGAGATGACGATTTAACAGCCGGAGCATTAAAACCATATCAATTGTTTTTGATTTTTAATGAGTTAGTAGAGGGGATGGATGCCAGAGGAATGAATCACGCAAAAGATTTAGGCTGGATGATCGACGCTTCACACAACATTAAAGATCCTTTAGAAGATTTATTGCAATCGGTTGAAGCTATAATGATCGCCTATGCGCAGGCTCTTTTGGTAGATAGAAAGGCATTAGAAATTGCTCAGGATGAAAATGATGTAGTAAAAGCGCAAGAAATTTTACAACATGCTTTCCGTACCGATGTACGTGCATTAGTCGCTGAAGCTCGTTTGCGTTCCGGTGCTGCACTGAATCCAGTTGAATTGTATCGCAGTCTTACTATTCGAAAAAATCTAATAGGAGAAAGAGGTTTAAAAACAATGGCTACAGGCTTATAAAAAAATAGCATATAATGAATGTAGTTGCAATTTTTGATATTGGTAAAACAAACAAAAAGGTGTTTTTATTTGATGAAAATTACAAAATTGTTTGGGAGAAATCAGTTAATCTTGAGGAAACGGTCGATGAAGACGGTTTTCCCTGTGAAGATATAGAGTTATTAAAAAACTGGATATTCGATGGATTAGCTGAAATAAAAAATCTAAATGGCTATGTTCTTAAAGCTATCAATTTTAGCACGTATGGTGCTAGTTTTGTTTATATTGATGAAAGCGGGAAAATTTTAACTCCTCTTTATAATTACCTAAAAGAGTACCCAGAGGATTTGATTGAGGCTTTCTATAAAAAGTATAAGGGCAAAGAAAAGTTTGCTGCAAAAACGGCTTCTCCGGTTTTAGGAAACCTGAATTCGGGAATGCAAATTTACAGACTCAAAGAAGAAAGACCTGAGTTGTTTGAAAAAATCAGGTATTGTTTGCATTTGCCGCAATACTTGAGTTTTCTTTTAACCAATGAAGCGTATTCAGATATTACCAGTATTGGCTGTCATACCAATCTTTGGAATTTTAAAAAGATGAAGTATCATAAATGGCTCAAAAATGAAGATATTCTAAATAAAATCCCACCACTTCATTTTGGAAAAGATATCATCAAAAAAGACAATGAAGTAGCCATAGGAGCTGGTTTGCATGATAGTTCATCAGCCATTATTCCCTACACTATAAATTTCACTGAACCTTTTGTTTTGTTGTCAACAGGGACCTGGAGCATTTCGTTGAACCCTTTCAATACAAAACAATTGACCTTTGAAGAATTGCAAAATGACTGTTTGTGTTATATGCAATACACTGAAAAACCCGTAAAAGCAGCACGCTTATTTTCAGGTAACGAACATGAGGTACAGACTAAAAGGTTAGCCGCTTATTTTAAAGTAGCTGTAGACGTCTATAAAGAGGTTTATTTTGATAAAAAGATTGTATCTCATTTAAGAGCTTTAAATTATCAAATCATTTATCCAAAGAAATACGATTTTGACATTTTGAAGGAATGTCCTTTTCAGAAAAGAGATCTTTCAACATTTAAAACTTACGAAATGGCCTATCATCAATTGATGATGGATCTGGTGGAACAACAAGTTTTCTCGACTAATTTAGTGGTGCACAATAGCCCTGTAAAGAAGATTTTTGTTGATGGTGGCTTTAGTAAAAATTCAATTTTCATGAATTTATTGGCAGAAGCTTTTCCAGATATGGAAGTGTATGCTGCATCAATGGCACAAGCAAGCGCCTTAGGAGCTGCATTAGCTATTCATCAAAATTGGAACCCCAAACCGATCCAAAATGATCTGATTGATTTGAAATTTTACAAACATTAAAACAATAACTAGAGATTAAAAGATTCATAAGATTTTTGTTTCAGACAGCTGCTACCGTTTGAAGCAAATTTAGTGGTAGATCATCTCGTTATTAAAGAAACAGTAGCATATGAAAATCGGACTTTTTATACCGTGTTATGTCGACCAGTTTTATCCCAAAGTAGCTATTGCCACTTATGAGCTTTTACAAAAATTAGGTTGTGAGGTTGAGTTTCCAATGGGACAAACCTGTTGCGGACAACCTATGGCAAACAGTGGATACCAACATTTAACCAAAGGTTGTGATGCTAATTTTATAGCCAATTTCACGGGATTCGATTATATTGTTTGTCCCTCTGGAAGTTGTGTTTTGCATGTAAAAGAACATTTGCATGACCAAAAACAAGAAGAAGTGGCAGCGGTAATGCGAACCAAGGTATTCGAACTGACCGAATTCATTACCGATATTCTTAGAATAGATGCTATAGAAGGGAATTTTCCCTTTAGAGTAGGAATGCATATAAGCTGTCACGGTCAACGCGGATTAAAGCTTTCGCAGATGACAGAATTGAACGCCACTTTTTTCTCTAAGCCAGAACAATTACTACATAAAATAAAAGGTTTAGATCTGGTCTCTTTAGCACGAAAAGATGAATGTTGTGGTTTTGGTGGTACATTTTGTGTGACTGAAGGAGCGGTTTCTGTGAAAATGGGACAAGACCGAATAAAAGATCACGAAGACCATCAAGTGGACTATATTACTGGTGGAGATATGTCGTGTTTAATGCATTTAGAAGGAATTCTGAAAAGACAAAAAAGCAAGGTTAAAACCATTCATATAGCCGAAATATTAAATTCACTCGGAAATTAAAAGAGCATGTTTTCAAAAAAAACACTAGAACATAGCCAGGCTGCTGCACATTTTAACAAAGATGTAGAACGAGTCAATTGGCACGATGAAACGCTTTGGTTTGTTCGGGAAAAACGGGATAAAGCAGCGCATCAAATCGACGATTGGGAATTACTTCGCCAAACGGCTTCTGAAATTAAAAATAATGTGTTGTCTAATATGCATGATTATTTGATTGAATTTGAAGCCAATGCACAGAAAAACGGTATTAAAGTACATTGGGCAGCCGATGCAAAAGAACATAATGCAATAGTGCATTCGATCTTGAAAAAACAGGATGTAAAGCAAATGGTGAAATCAAAATCAATGCTTACAGAAGAATGTCATTTGAATGATTATTTAGCCGAAAAAGGGATAGAAGTTATCGATTCTGATTTAGGAGAATATATTGTTCAACTCCGTAAAGAAGCACCAAGTCATATTGTTTTACCGGCAATCCATCTTAAAAAGGAAGATGTAAGTGAAACTTTTCACGAACATTTGGGAACTGAAAAAGGAAATATGGATCCTCAATATTTGACAGAATCAGCTCGTTTCAGTCTGAGAAATACATTTTTGACCAGAAAAGTTGCTTTAACAGGGGTTAACTTTGCTATTGCCCAAACGGGTGAAATAGTAGTTTGTACCAATGAAGGAAATGCTGATATGGGGGCACATTTAGCCGATGTCCACATTGCTTGTATGGGATTTGAAAAGTTAATTCCTCAGCGCAAACATCTAGGTGTTTTTCTGAGATTATTAGCCAGAAGCGCAACGGGACAACCGATCACTACTTTTTCAAGTCACTTTAAGAAACCAAGAGAGGGGAAAGAAATGCATATCGTCATTGTTGACAATGGCAGAAGCACACAATTAGGAAGAGAGGATTTTAGAAATTCTTTAAAATGTATTCGCTGCGGAGCATGTATGAATACTTGTCCGGTTTATAGACGAAGTGGAGGACATAGTTATCACAATGCCGTTGCAGGACCAATTGGAGCAATTCTAGCACCCAATTTAGACATGAGTCAAAACGCTGATCTTCCATTCGCTAGTACATTATGTGGCTCTTGTACCCATGTTTGTCCGGTAAAAATTGACATCCACGATCAACTGTACAAATGGCGTCAGGTTTTGGTCAAAGAAGGCCATACAGCAACAGCTAAGACAGTAGCGATGAAAACCATGGCAAAAGTACTAGCCAATCCTATGATTTTTAATTTAGCGGGTATATCAGGAAGATTTGTAATGAAAAAAGTACCGGGAATGGTT
The DNA here is from genome assembly GCF_059882335.1 of Flavobacterium sp. OHVDL-2026-0007. Classification (NCBI taxonomy): domain Bacteria; kingdom Pseudomonadati; phylum Bacteroidota; class Flavobacteriia; order Flavobacteriales; family Flavobacteriaceae; genus Flavobacterium; species Flavobacterium sp. OHVDL-2026-0007. Next base: position 1,572,035 of record NZ_CM187612.1, on the reverse strand, counting down.
AATAATAAGTTCAACAAGTGGTACGACGGACGTGAAATGCCTGCTGTTCCTGAAGAATCTTTTAGAGAATGGTACAAGAAGAATGCAAGAGAATCAAAAGCAAAAGACCATGAGTAGTAAAGCGGATATTCTAAAGAAAATAAAACAAAATCAACCTGCTTTAGTTACAGATTTACCAGACTTAAATGTTTTGGGGTCAGAGCAATTTGATGTATTTGAGACGTATAAAACCGTACTAAAAAATATTGGTGGCAATGCCGTAGAAGTGGCTAATTACGATGCCATTATAGCGTACATAAAAGCCAATTATTCGCTTGAAAAGCGGTTGATAACTACAGTTTCCGAACTTTCTGAGATTGCGACTTTAGATTGGACAAGCGATGATCCACATTCACTACAAAATGTAGAATTAACCATTGTAAAAGCGCATTTTGGTGTTGCTGAGAATAGTGCGCTTTGGGTGACTGATGATTTGTTAGGGCAACGTGTGTCGCCTTTTATTGCCCAATATTTAGCTATTATCGTGAACAAAAAAGATATAGTACCAACCATGCAACAGGCCTATGAGAGAATCGGTAATCAGGAATATGGTTTTGGAACTTTTATCGCTGGACCGTCTAAAACGGCTGATATTGAACAATCCTTGGTTTTAGGAGCACATGGAGCTAGAGGGTTAATCGTTTTTCTATTGGAATAATTTTTTAAGTCAAAGAAAGTAATAGTTTGATAAAGAACCCAAGACGCAAAGACATTGAAAAACTTTGCGTCTGTTGCTCTTTTGAGTTTATTTTTGAAGTGATTTTTTAATTCCCATTTCAAGTCCACGCAGTTCAGCCAGACCTCTTAAACGTCCAATTGCCGAATATCCAGGATTTGTCTTTTTATTCAAGTCGTCCAACATTTGATGTCCATGATCAGGTCGCATAGGTAACTGACTATTGTTTCTCTTTTCCACTTCAATAATAGCCTTTACCACTTCGTACATATCCACATCACCTTCAAGATGATTGGCCTCATAAAAACTTCCTTCTTCATCTCTTTGCGTGCTTCTTAGGTGAATAAAGTTCATTTTATCTCCATGACGTCGTATCATTCCCGATAAATCATTATCAGCCCTTACGCCGTATGAACCGGTGCACATGGTAAAGCCGTTCGAATTTGATTCAGCAGCAGCCATTAGGTCGATTAAATCTTCTTCGGTGCTTACTACTCTAGGTAATCCTAAAATTGGGTAGGGTGGATCGTCTGGGTGAATGGCCATTAGGACACCGTTGCGCTCAGCGATTGGTATAATTTCTTTTAAAAAGAAAAATAAATTTTCCTTCAAGGCTTTCCTGTCAATATGATTGTAACTGCTTAACGTAACTAAGAAGTCCTCAACAGAGTAGGCCTCTTCCGCTCCAGGAAGTCCAGCTAGTATGTTTTGTTGTAATTTTACTTTGTCGGCAGGGGTCATCGCTTCAAAGTATTTCGTGGCTTTTTGAATCTGTTCTTGTGAATATTCCTTTTCTGCTCCGGGTCTTTTTAAAATAAACAATTCAAAAGCTGCAAAAGCATTAATATCAAAACGCAATGCCTTTGATCCATCGGCCGTTTCATAAGCTAGATCCGTTCTTGACCAATCCAAAACAGGCATGAAATTATAACAAATAGATTTTATGCCACATAAAGCTAAATTTCGAATGCTTATTTTATAATTTTCAATGTATTGAAGATAATTTCCAGTTTGTTTTTTAATGTCTTCATGAACTGGAATACTTTCGACAACGGACCATGTCAAACCAGAAGATCCTTTTTTTGCATCACCATTTTCGTGTTCAATTTCAATTTTTCGTTTGATAATTTCTTCAATTTCCCAAATTTGTCCGTTTGGAATATGATGTAATGCCGTTACGATTCCAGTAGCTCCAGTTTGTTTGATATCTTGTAAAGAAACGGGATCGTTTGGTCCGAACCATCTTAATGTTTGTTCCATTATGATTTGTTTTTAGTGATGATAATTAAATACTTGTCGCGGCAAATCCTCCGTCAACTTTTAGGATTGTACCAGTGACAAATTTGGACATGTCACTGCATAAAAACAGGAGTGCTCCATCAATATCCTGTGGTGTTCCAAATCTTCCCATTGGGGTATGTTCGATAATTTTCTCGCCTCTGGGAGTGAGGTTTCCTTCTGGAGTTAGCAATAAGGCACGGTTTTGTTCTCCGATAAAAAATCCTGGTGAAATGGCATTTACACGAATACCTTCGCCATATTTAGAAGCCAGTTCTACAGACATCCACTGCGTGAAGTTATCTATTGCTGCTTTAGAAGCGGAGTAACCTACAACTCTGGTCAAGGGTCTTTGTGCTGATGCTGATGAAATATTGATGATGATTCCTGCTTTTTGTTTGGCAAAAAGCGCTGAGAATACTTGAGAAGGCAACATCGTTCCAATAATATTAAGATCGACTACTTTTTGTAAATCTTCAACTTGTAAATCGTAAATGGCCTGATCTGGTTGTATTGTAGCTCCTGGCATGTTTCCGCCCGCAGCGTTGATAAGAATATCAAGACGCCCGTATTTTTCTACTATAAAATCTCTGGCTTTTTCTAATTCTTCTTTGTTTAAAACATTCGCCTCAATGGCAAAAGCTTTTCCGCCGTTGCTTTCTATTGCGGCTACAGTTTTGTTGGCTTTTTCTATTGATTGTGAAACGATTCCTGTAATAACGCCTTGTTTTGCCAATACGTTCGCAAAATTGCTTCCTAATACACCTGCACCGCCGGTGATTAATGCAATTTTTCCTTTTAGATTAAATATTGAATCCATACTAATTTTAATGATTTATAATGATTTTTTGAGACATAGAAACCGTGCTGTAGATCTTAAATGAGGTTTTTTATGCGCTAAATAATAGTGTATTTATTAATTGTTTCTTTTTTTATTGGGGGTATGATTTTCCATATTTTCTTGGGGGTCCTTTTCGATGGTATCGGAATCTTCTTTGTCCAAACATTTTTAACTGTAAAACGGTGGCCTAGGCTTTATAAAATCAGAGCCCTTTACCAGTTAAGAGTATGACTTTTTTAAACAGTTAGACTTGTTTATGTGCGCGTACACGGATCATACAAATATATATAAAAACTAAGGAATTCAATTTAAATTCATTAAAAATTATCGCAATTAATGCATTGTTTAGCAGGTTGATGAGCAAGTAATCTTCACAAGTAGTTCGTGAATATAGTGGGGACTTTTGTGGGAAATGACTAATGGGAATTTTTCGAGTAGTAAAAGGATAAAATGATGTTAATTTTTGCGCTGCAAAACCATTTGTTGACCATCACCAGTAGCGTCTTATTTTTTATAAAAGCTTCAAAAAATGTTACAAAATTTTAAAGTAGGAGTGTTTTTGTGGATTCAGATGAAATATAGCTTAATTATAAATATTTACGATTACTTTTGTTAATGTAGTTTTTACATTTATTATTCTCATGGGACTGCAACGATATAAATAAGGAGTAATTACGAATAAAAAATATATAGAAAATGAAATTTATTGTATGTGAAAAACCACAGGAGTTTGCCTTAAAAGAAAAAGAAATACCCGAACCAAAAGAGGGAGAGGTATTACTAAAGATCAAAAGAATTGGGATTTGCGGTACTGATATTCATGCTTTTGGAGGAACCCAACCTTATTTTGAATATCCGAGAATTTTAGGTCATGAATTGGCTGCTGAATATGTGAAAGGAAATGCAAAAGGTTTTGCCCCTGGAGATAAAGTAACTTTTATTCCCTATTTCAATTGTGGAAAATGTGTGGCTTGTCGAAACGGTTTGACAAATTGTTGTGTCAACATCAAGGTCTTTGGAGTTCATATTGATGGCGGAATGGCTGAATATGTGGTTATTCCTGAGCAATATTTAGTACACGGTCAAGGATTGGATTATGATCAGTTGGCTTTGGTTGAACCACTGGCCATTGCTGCCCATGGAGTAAGAAGAGCTGCAGTTGGTCCCAATGATACTGTTCTGGTAATGGGAGCAGGACCAATTGGTATTGGATTAATTCAGTTTGCTAAAATTGCAGGCGCTAAAGTGATCGTGATGGACATCAACGAGTACCGGTTAGGTTTTTGTAAAAAGGAACTCAATGCTGATGCAACAATAAATCCGTTAACGGAAAATGTGGCAGCAAAACTGGAAGAAATCACTGGGGGAGATATGGCTAATGTGGTTATTGATGCCACAGGGAACAGAAATGTGATGAATGATGCTTTTCAGTATATTTCGCATGGGGGAAGATTTGTTTTGGTTGGACTTCAAAAAGGGGAATTGGCGTTTAGTCATCCAGATTTCCATAAAAGAGAATCTACTTTAATGAGCAGCAGAAATGCCACTATTGCGGATTTTGAATACGTGATGGAATGTCTTAAAAACGGAAAAATTGATCCCAAAAAATACATTACACACAGAACAAGTTTTTCAACTATGATTGACGATTTTGGAAAATTGATTGATCCTAAAAATAACGTAATCAAAGCCTTAATTGAAATCGAATAGCGGTATGGTTGAAGTAAAAATAACGAGCTACTGATGAACCTCAAATAATCACCCAGAATGGATTTAAATTTAAAAAATAAAGTAATTGTCGTGTCGGGTTCGGCAGGTAAAGAAGGAAGTATTGGTGAAACCATCATCAAAAGATTGGCAGAGGAAGGCGCAATTCCGGTTCTAGTGGATAGAAATGATAGGGGCTTTGGCTATGCCGATGCGCTTCAGAAAAGAGAAATAGATTCCTTATTCGTTAAAACGGATGTAACCGATCCTATTGAAATGGAAGAAGCTGTCAAGAAGATTGCTGCAAAATACGGAAAAATTGACGCTGTGATTAACAATGTAGGAGTAAACGATGGTGCGGGTTTGGAGGCCAGCTATGAGGAATTTATGAATTCGTTGAAACTCAATGTGGTCAGTTATTTTTTATTGACTAAATACGCGCTTCCCTATCTCAAAGAATCAAAAGGGAATATTTTGAATATTGGTTCTAAAGTCGCCCTAACAGGACAAGGAGGAACCTCGGGTTATGCCGCTGCCAAAGGTGGCGTTTTAGGACTTACCAGAGAATGGGCAGTTGATTTAATTCAATTTGGAATCCGTTCCAATGCAATTATCATTGCGGAAAGCTTTACCCCTGCTTATGATGATTGGTTGAAAACACTTCCGGATGGTGAGGTTGTTTTACAGAAAATCAACAAAAGTATTCCGTTGGAAAGCCGAATGACTAAAACAGTGGAAATTGCCGACGCAGCACTTTTTGTTATTTCTGATCGTTCTTCCCACACCACTGGACAATTTGTTTTTGTGGACGGTGGTTATGTGCATTTGGATCGTGCATTAATTAGTGATGTAAATTAATAAAGTGATCCAAAACTGTAGGGATGCAAATTGCAGGTATCGGTTTTAACGCAATCCTGTCATTTCTCGAAATACAGACTATTGAAAATAAAAAACAGGCTGTTCCTTTTTCGATAGCCTGTTTTTTGTTTTCATAAAAGTTTAAAACTTCACAGCGCCTTTAGGAACAGTTTGTCCCAAAGTTGTTTTGGAAGCAACATCTAAAGTAGCGGAAGAGACAAATTCAATATTCTGACAAGCTTCACCATTAACCGAAATCGCTTTTGGAGATGTCGAGTTGAATTCTATATTTTTAAGTGTCATATTTTTAGTATTGTAAATTTCAAAAACAGTTCTTTCTTCTATATTGAGTTTTGCATTGGTAATTCTGATTCCGTTTGCATCAATAATAGAAAAGCCTTTTTTGGCAGTAGCAATCAAATTAGAAATCTCGATGTTTTCCAAATTCATTTCTGGCAAACCTTGTAAAAATACCGCTTGCTGAGCGCCTTTTATGGTAACGTTTTTGATGGAAATATTTTTGAATTGAGGTGTCTCTTCATTAACGGGAACTGCTTTTGTGCTTATTGTATTTCCGCCTTCGGCCAAGGTTTCTGCAATAGATTTTCCTCCATAATACAAATCAAAAGAAATGGCTTGTGATGGAATATCGGTCATGAAAATATCTGAGATAAAGATGTTTTGGACAACTCCACCGCGTCCTCGTGTACTTTTAAAACGTAAACCAACATCAGTACCTATAAAAGTGCAATTGGATACATGAAGGTTTTTTACGCCGCCTGACATTTCACTTCCAACCGTTACACCGCCGTGTCCGTGATAGACGATGTTGTTTTTTACGATAATGTTTTCACAAGGAATTCCACGATCTCGACCATCTTTGTCTTTTCCTGATTTGATACAAATCGCGTCGTCACCTACATCAAAACTTGAATTTTCAATGATTACATTTTTACATGACTCCACGTCAAGACCATCACCGTTTTGAGAAAACCAAGGATTACGAACCGTTATATTGCGTACAATTAAATCCTCAATCATAAAAGGATGAATATTCCAAGCTGGTGAATTTTGAAATACAGGACCATCAAATAATACTCTTTTACTATTTTGAATACTCACCAATACGGGACGAAGAAAATCACGTATGGCTTCGTAATCTTCTTTTGTTTTTAAGTCAGGACGAACATTTTGATCTGCTCCTTCATAGCCTTTTAAATACTGTATAGAGGGATACCAACTGTCTTTCTTAGCGTTTAAAACACCTCCAGAAGCCACGAGATTTTTCCATTGTTCCTCCGTTAGTTTACTCTTTTTAACGAGTCTCCAAGCTTCGCCAGAACCATCCCAAACGCCATTTCCGGTAAAAGCAACATTGACTAGATTTTTTCCATAAATAGGAGAGATACAACGCCATGTATTTAAACCTTCAAAATTGGTTTCGATAATGGGGTATAGATTCTTATCAGTGGAGAATTTGATTAAGGCTCCTGTTTGTGCATGTAGTTCGATATTGCTTTTTAAAATAATCGGACCGCTAAGCCAAACACCAGGAGGGATAATTACTTTTCCGCCTCCTTTTTTGGAAACGGCTTCGATAGCATCAGCGAAAGCTTTAGTATTCAAAACAGTACCTCCATTTACCGCACCGAAGTCTATTATGTTGACCGTGTTTTTTGGAATTACAGGTTCCTTGACTTTAGCCATTTTAAATTCAATGTTTTGATAAGTGTCATATGACTTTGACTTTTGCGCAAAACTGTTGGACAAGCAAGAGCTTATGATAATAAATAAAGTTAGGGGGAAAAGGATGATGGGTTTAGTTTTCATAGGGTTAGCATTTTATTTGAAATTTACTGAATCGGGGATTGTGCGTTTACTGGATCTATTTTTAGGATCATTCTTTTTATGAATATGAAAAAAATAGGTTTGATAAAAAACAAGTAAACTAAAATGTAATCGATTGCACGAATCTATGAAAAAAATATTAATAAAAAATAACTCATTTGGTCATTTGCCACAAAAGAAAGTTAAAAGTGATGAATTTGTTTGCTCAGATTCATTTGAATGATGCAGGAGGGTACAGGATACTTATGTTTTTTTGTTCTGCTAAATTGTGCCATATATTTATTATTAGTGTTAAAAAAACTTCAGATGTGCTTATTTTTTCGCTTTAAAATAGAGCACTGGCAATTTTAATAACCAAAAGAAACTAAAACTTAAAACTAATGCGATTAAACACCTTTACTAAAATACTACTAGGCCTTTTTATCATTTGTTCGATGGTTTCAGCCACTGCAGCCGAAATCTGGGTATCTCCAAGGGGAAAGGATATCAATATTGGCTCAAAATCAAGTCCGTTGGCTACTGTACAGATGGCGATGAGAAAAGCAAGAGAATTACGTCGACTAAAAGATGCATCCATCAAAGACGGTATTCGTATCATAGTAATGGACGGGACGTATTATTTAAATGAGCCTTTATTTGTTAGACCAGAAGATTCTGGAACTGCCCAAAGCCCAACAACCATTGAAGCGGAAACGAATTCTAGACCCATCATAAGTGGTGGTGTAGAAATCAAAAACTGGAAAAAAGCATTGACCATAAATGGTATTAAAAAGGCTAATGTGTGGGTGGCCGATGCGCCAAAAAATGCTGGGGAAATCATCAATTACAGACAATTGTGGGTGAATGATAAAAAAGCGGTGAGAGCAAAAAGCACTGCGGGAAATACAATGGATCGTATTTTATCATGGGACAAAGAGACTGAAACTTGTTGGATTCCATTCAAAGATAAGTCAATCAAATTTGAGCCGGGAATGGAAATGTTTATTGTACAATGGTGGTCGATTGCTAATCTGCGAATCAAAAATATCGAAATTAAAAAAGACAGTGCTCGACTTTCGTTTGAGCAACCTGAAAGCCGTATTCAGAGTGAACATCCTTGGCCTGCGCCATGGATTTCAAAGAACAATGGAAATTCAGCTTTTTATTTAAATAACGGAATTTCAATGCTGAATGAACCTGGAGAATGGTTTTTAGATAAGAAAAGCGCTAAAATCTATTATATTCCAAGAGCTGGAGAAGATATGAATACGGCCAAAGTAACAGTACCAGTTTTAGAAAATTTAGTACAAGTAAAGGGAACAATTGATGCACCTGTTCATCATTTTAGATTCAAGGGAATTTCATTTCAGTACAGCAATTGGCTTCGTCCTTCACAGCAAGGCCACGTGCCGTTGCAGTCAGGTTTGTATTTACTAGATGCTTATAAATTAAAAATTCCGGGAACCCCAAATCAGGCAAGTTTAGAAAATCAGGCTTGGGTGGGGAAACCTCGTGCAGCCGTGGAGGTAAATTATGCACATGATAATCAGTTCGAATCCTGTCGTTTTGAACATTTAGCTTCAACAGGATTGGATTTAAATAAAGGAACAAATCACAATAGTATTAAAGGAAATTTATTCAAAGACATCGGTGGGAGCGCTATCAATGTGGGTGTTTTTTCAGAAGAAGCTTTTGAAGCGCATTTACCCCTAAATGTAAAAGATGAACGAGAAATTTGTTCGGATGAATTAATTGCGGATAATTTAATTACCAATGTAACCAATGAAGATTGGGGAACACTGGGAATCAGTGCGGGATTTGTTCGTAACCTAACGATAGAACATAACGAAATTTCAGATGTATCGTATTCAGGAATTGCGATGGGTTGGGGTTGGACGCACACTTCAAATGTGATGAAAAACAATAGCATACGAGCCAATAAAATTCATCATTATGCCAAACATTTACATGATGTTGCTGGAATTTACACGCTTTCTTCACAACCCAATAGTAGAATCGAGGAAAATTACATTGATAAAGTGTACAATAGTCCCTATGCACATGATCCATTTTTGTGGCTGTATTTGTATACAGATGAAGGGAGTCAAGGTTTTACAATCAAAAATAACTGGATTGCCACCGAGAAAATTCTAAAAAACAATAATGGACCCGAAGGAAATATTTGGCAGGATAACAATCCGTATGTAAGTACCAAAATTAAAGAGGCAGCAGGAATTAGGGCACCCTATACGGATTTGACTAAGGAGGTTGTTATTGATGAAGCTTGGGGGTTACAGGAATTGCCAAAACCAGTTGCAATAGAATTAATAGGTACTGATTTTGATATCGAAAAAATAAAATCAAGGATAAAAGGTTTCAGGATTGTAGGCGAATCGTTATACCAATGGAAAAATCATTTGGTGATTTATGGAAAAATGAATCAACCCGAGAGAACCAAACAAAAACTGGCCTTGGCTTTTCCGGAGCTTCAAATTAAAATCTATGAGAATCCCCTTTATGATTTTCAGAATTTTGAGAGATGTAAAGATTCAAAACCGGCAGCAGAATGGGAAAATATTGTTTTGACGGCCAATTTAGTGGCTGATCCAAAATTGGAAAAGGAATATGTAGACTATCATAAAACGCAGTTCGAGAAGTGGCCGGAGATTGCCAAAGGATTCTGCAATGCTGATTTTCAACAGCTACAGGTTTTTAAAAATGAAAAACAACTCATGCTGATTATAAGTATTCCAAAAGGAGAAAGTCTGGATAAACTGAATTTGAAAACCACAGAAAACAATCCACGTGTAGACCAGTGGAATGCTTTAATGAAAAAATACCAAACCGGAATCGAAGGGGCAAAACCGGATGAAACTTGGATATTTCTAAATAAAGTAAATTAAAAATAAGGGACCATAGAATAGTAAAACCTTTAAAATCGGTTGATCTGTGGTCCTAAAAATTATAAACCAAAAACCAAATGTTGAAAATAGCCATTTTAGGACTCGGAGAGGGTCGAAGTACAATGTCGGCAGCTTTAAGAAGTGCAAAAGTAGAGCTCGTAAAAGTATGCGATAGAAATGAAGATTTGTGTAAACAGAGAGCAAAAGAGTTCGATTTTCATTCCTATACAACCAATTACGATGATCTATTGCAAGATGCGTCGATTGATATAATTGCCATATATACCCCTGACCATTTGCATGCTGAGCATGTGAAGCAAGCTTTATTACACGGAAAACATGTAGTTTGTACGAAACCTTTTATCGATGATCTTTCTGATGCTGCTGCCTTATTAGCACTAAGTAAAAAGACAGGAAAGAAGGTTTTTATAGGTCAAAGTTCCCGATTCTTTGAACCGGCGAAACGACAACGAAAAGATTATGAGGAAGGTTTAATAGGGGAGTTAATTACTATTGAAGCACATTACCACGCGGATCACAGATGGTTCTTAGAAAAAGAATGGTCGTTATTGCAATCGTTTAAATGGCTCTATGGAGGTTTAAGTCATCCTGTGGATTTTATCAGATGGTATTTACCAAATATAGAAGAAGTAATGGGATACGGAATGATCAGCAGTAACGGAAGTGCTGCTGGATTAAAAAATGAAGATACCATGCATTTTATCTTTAAAGCTACCGATGGAAGAATCGCTAGAGTAAGCGGTGTGTATACTTCGCCAACGCAACCTGCACAGCGGGATAGTGGAATGAGTACAATTTTAAGAGCAACAGAAGGGGCGAGCCAGTCGGACTATCATGAATTGAGATATGCGGTAACATCCAAAGATGGAGAAGAAAAAATAATTACATGGGGAGATTCGACTTTGAAACATTATTTCCGTTTTGAAGGACAAAGCCACCATGCAGGAGAATATCAAAATTATCTGGAATATTTTGCCGATAGTATTGAGCAGGATTTTGTGGCTTATCCCGATATGGAAGAAGGCATTGGAACTGTGGCTTTATTACAAGCAATGGATAAAACTTTAAAAACCGGGATGCCAGTAAAAATAGCTGATGTTCTTAACGAATATGGACTATGAACAACAGCATTTACGATAAGTTAACCACCTTAGATTTTATAATTGTTGGTGTTTATTTGGCCGCTTTATTGATTATTGGATACGTGGTAAGTGTGAAACAAAGCAAGAAAGATGAAACACTTTTTATGGCAGGAAATTCACTTAGATGGTATAGCATCGGTTTTAATATGTGGGGAACAAATGTGGGACCTTCATCGTTATTGGCCTTTGCCAGTATAGGTTATGCCACTGGAATTGTAGCAGGGAATTTTGAGTGGTATGCTTTTGTTTTTTTATTGTTATTGGCGATGGTTTTTGCTCCGCGTTATCTCGCAAGCAAAGTAAGTACAATGCCAGAATATATGGGAAAACGGTATGGGGATAGTACTCAGAATATTTTGGCTTGGTACGCTTTAGTCAAAATATTGGTAAGTTGGTTGTCTTTAGGTTTGTTTAGTGGAGGTGTTTTAGTACGCCAGATTTTAGGAATTCCCATGTGGCAAAGTGTGACGGTTTTGGTGATTTTTTCAGGAATTTTCACTTTTGCAGGAGGATTAAAAGCGATCGCTAAAGTGAATGTCTTTCAGATGATTTTGTTAATCGTTGTTTCGCTAACGCTATCCTATTTAGGTTTGCAAAAACTTGGAGGGATTGATGTTTTAATTGCCAAAACACCGGCTAATTTCTGGAATTTAGTACAGCCTGCAGACGACCCACATTATCCATGGCCGGCTATTTTGTTAGGCTATCCGGTGGCTGCTGTGGCTTTCTTTTGTACAGATCAATCGATGGTACAGAGTGTTTTGGGAGCTAAAAATTTAGAGCAAGGTCAACTTGGTGTGAACTTCATCGGATGGCTAAAAGTAATGGCTTTACCCTTGTTTATTTTGCCTGGAATTCTTTGTTACGCCTTATACCCTGAATTAGGCAAAAACTCTGATTTGGCTTATATGACTATGGTTACCAACTTATTTCCAAGCGGAATGAATGGTTTGGTCATTTGTGTGATGATTGCCGTTCTAGTAGGAACTATTGGTTCGTCTTTGAATGCATTAAGTACCGTTTTTACAAATGATATTTATGTCAAAAAAATCAATCCGACGGCAACCATTAAAGAGCAGATTAAAATGGGTAGGATTACCATTGCAGCAGGATGTTTGTTTGCAATTCTAATTGCGGTGGCTATTGATAATATAAAAGGGCAAAATTTATTTAATATTTTTCAAGCCGTTTTAGGATTTTTAGCGCCTTCATTATCTGTTGTGTTTCTATTGAGTATTTTTTGGAAACGTACGACAAAGAAAGCTGTAAATGCGACACTTTCATGGGGTTCAGGCTTTAGTTTGTTTGTAGGAGTACTGTATCTATGGATTTTCCCTGCAGATGTTTATACTATTTGGCCGCACTTTTTGCTAATTTCATTTTACATTTTTGCAGTTTTACTAGTGTCAGCCATTATTATTTCATTGGTAGATAGAAGCCCAGAAACCAATTTTGTGAGTGAGACAGATGTCCCTAAAACCAGTAGACGAGTAAAGTTATTATTTGGATTATTGGGAATAACCATCTTGGCCTTATATCTAATTTTTAATGGAAATTAAAGTGTAGCGAAATAATTTTAAAAAATTTATAGATGTTTTTTTAATGCTTCAAGTTTCTTGAGGCATTTTTTATTTTGCAAAATCTTCTAAAAAATTCGGAGTAAATATGGAAGAGAACATCAGCGAGAATTCGATCTGACTTAAATTAAGGGATTTGATAATTTAAGAAAAAAGTAGATAGATTAGAATGAAATAAGTATAAATATGGGAGTTAAATTAGGGTAGCTATAAAAATAAAGTTAAAAGCTTTTATTGAAAACAGGACAGTACAGGTTGTGAAATGTAAAAGGAACACTTATCTTTAGTGCAAAATATATTTATATGCAAAGCCGATTTTCAATTTTTAGATTTTTGTTTATTTGTGTGGTCTTATATCCTTCTGTTTTTTTGTTTGCGCAAGAGAAACCCAAAGAAGCTACATGGATCTGGTATCCAGGTGATTTCGAAATTAACTTAGCCAATCAAATGCAAAATAGGAGAACTGAGAGAGGTTCGTTCTTCCCTGTTTTTTGGAAAACGGATAGTCATTACAACTTGATTGATTTTCATAAAGTATTTGACTTAAAAGCGCCTGAAGAAGTCAGCATTGCTGTTGAGGGGACCTACAACATAAAAATTGACGGTAAAGCTTTTCAAGGGTTTCCTAAAAAGATTACTATGCCTGCAGGTAAACATAAGCTAAGTCTTAAAGTGTATAATCAGGCTTCCGTTCCGTCGATTTTCATTGATGGAAAAACGGTAAAATCGGATAATTCATGGTTGGTTACTTTTGAAGATAAAGAATGGATAGACGAAACGGGAAAAGCCTCTGATCAATCTGGAACAACCTGGCTTCAGGCAGGTTCATGGAATCTAAATCAGGCTAATTTAGTACCCTCTAAATTCGCATTACCCGTTAAGAAAATGGAACCGCTAAGTAACGTTAAAATAGGGGCTGAAACACTTTATGATTTCGGAAAAGAGACTTTTGGTTTTATCAAATTAAATGAAGTTCTAGGAAAAGGCAGTGTTGCTATTTATTACGGAGAATCTAAAGAAGAAGCACTTTCTAAAGATCATTGTGAAACTTTAGATCATATTGAAATCGATTTCAGTTCTAAGAAAGATACGATCATGGAGCTATCAAAAGCTTTTCGATATGTTTTGGTAGTTCCGTCCTCGGATGTGACTATTGGTTCGGTAAATATGCTGTTCGAATACGCAGACTTAAAAGACAAAGGAAGTTTTACATGTTCTGACAATCAGATCAATGAAATTTATGACGTTGCCAAATATACTTTCCATCTTACTACAAGAGAATTTTTTATTGATGGAATAAAAAGAGACCGTTGGATTTGGTCAGGCGATGCTTACCAAAGTTATTTGATGAATTACTACTTAACAAATGATTCACCGACTGTTGAAAGAACGATTTTAGCGCTTCGTGGCAAAGATCCTGTTACTGCACACATCAATACCATTATGGATTATACGTTTTATTGGTTTCTAGGAATTTATGACTATTACCAATATAGTGGAGACAAGACTTTTATCAAGCAATTTTATCCAAGGATGCAATCTTTAATGGAATATTGTTTAGGGAGAAGAAATGAAAATGGAATGATGCAGGGACTTTCTGGTGACTGGATATTTATTGATTGGGCGGAAGGTTTAAGTAAAAAAGGAGAAGTAAGTTTTGAACAACTGTTATTGGCAAGAAGTTTAGAAGCCATGAGCGTTTGTGCCACAATAGCTGGTGATGACACGGGGTCCACTAAGTACAAGGATTTAGGAGTTCAATTAAAAACGAAGATTTTTGATAAATATTGGAATCCTGAGAAAGGGGCTTTAGTACATAGTTTTGTTGATGGAAAACAAACAGAAAACGTAACACGTTACGCAAATATGTTTGCCATTTTCTTCGATTATTTTAGTGAAGAACAAAAGCAGCAGGTTAAAAAGTCCGTTTTATTAAATGATAAAGTGCAAAAGATTGTAACGCCCTATATGCGTTTTTATGAGTTGGAATCTTTATGTGCGATGGGAGAACAAGATTATGTGCTGAAAGAGATGAAAGCGTATTGGGGCGGTATGCTAAAACTTGGAGCAACGTCGTTTTGGGAAGAATACAATCCGAGCAAAAAAGGAACGGAACATTTGGCAATGTATGGTAGAGAATTTGGAAAAAGCCTTTGTCATGCTTGGGGTGCAAGTCCGATTTATTTGTTAGGGAAATATTATTTGGGTGTAAAACCCTTGCAACCGGGGTATGCCGAGTATGAAATCAAGCCAAATTTAGGAGGTTTACAATGGATGCAAGGAAAAGTACCAACACCAAAAGGTGAAGTTGAATTGTATTGCAGTACAAAAGAAATCAAAGTAAAAGCAGCTGAAGGTGAAGGGAAATTGGTTTTTAAAAGCCAAAGCAAACCTAAAACAAATTCAGGAACAATTAAAGAATTGGCAAAGGATACCTATCAATTGACCATTGAACCAAATGTAGAATATAAAGTAAGTTATAAAGCACTCAAATAATGATTCAAAAAAGTAAACCTATTTATTATCTGTTTTTGCTTTTTGCAACTTTGCAGTTTTCTGCTCAAGGTCAAAAGCCCAATCAGAGCAAAGAATCGAGTTGGAAAGCAGCTTCTTTTGAAGTGCTAAATCCTAAGTATAAAACCTTCAAAACAACAAAATATGCCCATGTTTTTTCTGGGAGTAAACACAATATTGTGCGTGTTGCTCCAGAATTAGAGGGATTAACAGGAATTGAACTTCCATTTGGAAGTTACAAAGAAGGAACCAATGCTCCATTACAATTAAAATTTAAAGAACCAGTTCAGGTTTTGGTGGGGCTATTTCAAGAGGACAATAACCAGGAATACCTTCAGTCCAATGCTCTAGGAAAAGGGAATTTACTTCTTGAAAACGCAGTGACTATTACGGGGTTGTCGCCAGTAAAGGTTTATGCAATCACTTATACCAAAGGAACGCACCTTATTTTACCAAAGGCCAAAGGATTGTTTAGCATTTTAGGGGTACTGAAAAGTAACCAGCAATTGGTAGCAAGAGATGCTAAACTTCCGGACGGTAAGCTTTGGAATCCTACTTTTATAGTAGAAGGGTTTTCAGATGAAAAGCCACTTTTTGAAATTATAGGTGGAGAAAATCAGCCTGTTGTAGATGAAGGAATGCCTGGCACCGAAGGGATTCAAGGTGGTTTTGAAGGAGGTCGCGTGGTCAAAGTTGGGGATACGTATCATATGTTCCCAACCGAAAGAGCCGGTGAAAAAGGAGTGGATTATTATTATGATCGTGTTAAAACCAGAATCGGACATTGGACCAGTAAAGACGCCATTCACTGGAAAAGAGTATCAACAATTTATCAAGCAAGTGGAACTTACGCGCTAACGGAAGATGATAATCCAATGAATGATCGCCGCGGGGCTATTTGGTCGTATATGCCTGTTTTTAATGAAAAGACAAACAAATGGTATGGCTATTACTTAGCCTATACCGTTCACAAAGAAATACAACCCAATCATTCTTTTGGAAGAATCTGGCGTTGTGAGTCCACTGTAGAGGGAATCAACGGAATCGGAGGACCTTATAAGGATATGGGAATTATTATGGAACCTGGCTTAGACTCGGAACCATGGGAAGGACGTCAAGGCGTGGCCTCTTTTTTCCCTTATCAAGTAGGTGATAAATATTTTGGTTTTTACAGTGGAGCTTATCCGTTTAATTCCTGGGCAGATTATCCAAAGAAAAGTGGAAAAGGATGGTTTGTTGCTTTGGCAGAATCTAAAAGTTTAGAAGGTCCATGGACCAGAATAAAAGAGGGCAGTAATCCAATCAAAACCATGCATCCGTTTTTTGTTGAGAATCCAATTGTGAGTCAGCTTCCCAACGGATTATACATGGCAATTTTTGATGGAGGACCAGAAGGATGGGGCCATCATTTACCTAATATGATCGCCTATTCCTTATCAAAAGATGGTAAAAATTGGTCAGAGGCCAGATATCTTCCGATAGAAATAAAAGTCGATAAATGGTGGGATATTATGAGGACACCTTTATGTTTGATTCCTGAAGGAAATGACGTTTATACCATTGTGTACGCCGCTATTGACCTGAAAAAAAGATTCCATCCAATGGGAATGGTAAAAGTTAAATTGAATAAAGAAGTAATGGAATCTCGATGGACAGAATTGAAGTAAATTGATCCCATCTAGATTCAAAGAATGTCTTATAATAACACAAAATGAGAAAGTCAATACAGTATCTACTAATTGGAATTACAGCGCTTTTCATCAGTAGTTGTGCCATCACTAAATACAAGAAGAGAGAGATCACCGATAAGGTGATGGAGGAGATTTATAACGAAATTAAAACGCCATATAAATTCGGTTTGGTAATGGTTCCAACAGACAATTCTTATAAAATGGATTGTCCAAGTGTCTTTAGAAAGGACGGAAAATGGTTCATGACTTATTTGATTTACGGTGGAAGAGGTTACGAAACTTGGTTGGCAGAAAGTGATGATTTGTTGCATTGGAAACATTTAGGAAAAGTAATGTCTTTTTCTGAAAACGAGCAACACTGGGACGTGAATCAAAAAGCAGGATATATTGCCTTACAAGATCCTACTTGGGGAGGAAGCTACCAGTGGGAGCAGTACGATGATAAATACTGGATGAGTTATTTTGGTGGAGACAGCAAAGGATATGAAGCAGGGGTGTTATCGATCGGGATGGCTTATACCAAGGAATCGCCAACAAAAGCACACGAATTTGAGCGTTTAGACCAACCCGTTTTGTCGCCAAAAGATGCTGATGTGAGTTGGTGGGACAATAGTACGATGTATAAAAATACGGTTATCAGAGATACTGAAAAACAAACTGGCCATAATTTTATCATGTATTACAATGCCCGTGGAGATAGTTTGAAACCGGCTCGTGGAGCAGAAAGAATTGGAATGGCCGTTTCTGACGATATGAAAAATTGGAAGCGTTACGGTAAAAATCCACTATTGAATAATCATAAAGGCATTACAGGTGATCCTTATATTCAGAGAATTAAGGATACTTGGGTGATGTTTTATTTTGGAGCCTTTTGGAAGCCTGGTGCTTTTAATCGCTTTGCGGTGTCGAATGATTTAATTCACTGGAATGATTGGAAGGGTGAAGATTTAATTAAATCCTCTGAACCTTATGATAATATGTTTGCACACAAATCATTTGTGGTGAAACACAAGGGAGTGGTGTATCACTTTTATTGTGCAGTAAATAAAGCTGAGCAAAGAGGAATTGCGGTGGCAACGTCTAAAGATTTGGGGAAAAGCGAAACGAATTTTGTTGCCCCACCTCAAAAGAAAAAATAGTTTTTTAGTCTCGAAGTGCGTATTTAGTTTAAAGTTATATTAAGCATTATGATCAATTTAAGTCAGTGGTTTTACAGGTTTCAATTCACAGTTTGCCTCTTTGTTTTAACCCTTACTGTGCAAGGGCAATCTGTAACTGGTGAGCCTGCAGGAATTCCTGAATTGCATAAAAAATATGAATTTGCCCCATGGGAAGATCCAACAGTCACGAGTATCAACAGACAAGCTTCAAGAGCGACCGCTTATTCTTATGCCAATGTGGAAGATGCCCTAAAAGGAGACCGAAGCAAAAGCCGATTAAAAATGCTTACGGGTGATTGGGATTTTAAATATGCCACAAATCTCAAAGAAGCTTCCAAGGATTTTTATAAAGGAAAAGTGTTCGGTTGGAATAAAATTGAAGTGCCTTCGAACTGGGAATTGAAAGGATATGATATTCCGATTTATAAAAGTGCCGTTTATCCTTTTCGACCTATCAATCCGCCTTTTATCCCTAAAGATTACAATGGGGTTGGGTCGTACCAACGCAGTTTTACCGTTCCTGAGAATTGGAAAGACATGACGGTAACCTTGCATTTTGGAGCGGTAAGTTCAGGTTTTCAGGTTTGGCTTAATGGAGAATTTCTGGGCTATGGAGAAGATAGCTTTTTGCCGTCGGAATTTGATATTACACCTTATTTAAAAGAGGGAGAAAATATAGTTTCAGTACAAGTAATACGATGGACTGATGGTTCCTATCTTGAAGATCAAGACCATTGGCGTGTTAGCGGAATTCAGCGCGAAGTTTTTATAATGGCGGAACCAAAATTGCGTATTCAGGATTTCTTTTACCAAACCAAATTAGACAAGCAATATAAAGATGCCTCTTTCCAATTAAGACCAAAAGTAGAGAACCTTACAGGTGAAAAAATCAAAGATTATACTTTTGAGGTGCAATTGTATGATGCCAACAACGTGGCTTTATTTAAAGGACCGCTTCAAAAACCAGTCATTGATATGATCAACGAAAGTTATCCTCGATTGGATAATGTACGCTTTGGTATGTTCAAAGAAACCATTAGTAATCCAAAGAAATGGAGTTCTGAGGAGCCAAATTTGTACACTTTAGTGCTGTCCATAAAAGATGCCAGTGGGAAGATTACGGAGGCAAAAAGTTGTAAAGTTGGTTTTCGCTCGATTGAATTTTCAAAAGAAAATGGGAAGATGCTCATCAACGGAAAGGAAACTTATGTGTATGGTGTCAACCGACATGATCAACATCCAACGAGAGGAAAGGCCGTAACCCGAGAAGATATCAAAGAAGATATTACGACTATTAAGAAATTCAATTTCAATTTTATTAGAACCAGTCATTATCCTAATGATCCTTATTTTTATGATTTATGCGATCAATACGGAATCATGGTTATGGACGAAGCAAACCAAGAGACACATGGTATTGGCGGAAAATTAAGCAACGACCCCAAATGGACCAATGCGTATTTAGAACGCATGACTAGGATGGTGGAAAGAGATAAAAATCATCCTTCAGTTGTTTTCTGGAGTTTAGGAAACGAAGGTGGAAAAGGGCCTAATCATGCTGCCATGTCTGGATGGGTCCATGATTTTGATATTACACGTCCCGTGCATTATGAACCAGCGCAAGGAAATCCGAGATTAGACGGATATATCGATCCTCTTGATCCTCGATATCCTAAAACAATTGATCACGCTTATAGATTTGAAAACCCTCAAGACGAGCCCTATGTCGATATGGTGAGCCGTTTTTATCCGGGCGTTTTTACGCCTAAATTTTTAGTAGATCAGAAGAAAGATACGCGTCCTATTATTTTTGTAGAATACTCTCATGCCATGGGAAATTCAGTAGGGAATTTAAAAGAATTATGGGATGAGTTCCGTTCGCTTCCAAGAGTTATTGGAGGTTGTATTTGGGAATTTAAAGATCAGGGATTAGTAAAAAAAGACCCAGTGACAGGTCAGGAATTTTTTGCGCATGGTGGTGATTTTGGTGAAAAATACCACGACGGAAATTTCAATACCAAAGGAATTGTGGATTCTAACGGAAAACCAAAAGGGTCTATTTATGAAAATAAATGGATTTATCAACCAGCAACAAGTTCTTTAAAAGAGAATTTTCAGTTAGAGATAAAAAATCGTCAGGCTGTAAAATCTTTGGCAGAGTATATTCCAGTTTTACAAATCCTAGAAAATGGTACTATTGTCAAAACACAAATTTTAAAACCTTTCAATTTGGAAGCAGGCGAATCTACTGTTTTAGAGTTCAAACAATATTTACCAAAATTGAAAAAGGAGGCAGAGTATTTTCTGAACATCGATTTTCAACTTTCAACAGACAAACCATGGGCATCTAAAGGATATGTAGTGGCGACGGACCAATTTTTATTAAAGAAAGCGGATGTTACTTTTGATTTAAAAAAAGAGAGTACTCTTGGTATGAAGGCAACCGACACGGATTCAGCATTTAAAATTAATGGAAAAACTTTTGATATTTCCATTAGTAAAGTAAACGGAGCATTGAATTCGTATGTTTTTAATGGTGAAGAGCAAGTTTTTGCGCCGTTGTTGCCTAATTTCGTAAGACCTCTTACCGATAATGACAAAAGAGGGTGGAAATCGCATAAGGTCTTGAAACCATGGTATCAGGCAAAACCAAAATTGGTAAGCACTAAAATGGCTACGGCTATTGATGGTATTGTCGTTACAAGTGATTATGAGATAATAAAAGATAGTGCGCAGGTACAAGTGGTATACAAAATCAATACAAACGGAATTATAAAAGTGGCCTATGCCCTGAAAGCCACAAAGCAATTGCCCAACATTCCAAAAATAGGAATGCAAATGGGGGTTCAAAGAAAATTCGATCAGATTTCATGGTATGGAAAAGGGGAGTTAGAAAATTACATTGACAGAAGTTTTGGATCCTTTGTAGGGAAATATTCGTTACCTATTGATGATTTTTTAGAGCATTATGTGAAGCCTCAGGAGAATGCAAATAGAACCGAGGTCAGATGGATGGCTTTTACAACAGCTGATAAAAATAAAGGTTTATTGGTTGTGGATGATACCCAAGTTTTAAGCATGAGCGCATGGCCTTATACACAAGAGAATTTAAGTGCTTCCAAGCATACTTTTGATTTAAAAGATCCTGGATTTTTAACCGTAAATATTGATTTAATTCAAATGGGAGTTGGAGGAAATGATAGTTGGACAGCAGTTGCACAACCTTTGGAAAAATATCAAATTAAGTCAGGCGACTATCAATACAGTTTTTATTTGGTTCCTTTCTCGGCTACGAAAAAGGGATTGGAAGAAAACTTAAAGAAGTTTAAGTATTAAAGTAAAACCTGTCGGTTTGCCAAATCAAAGAAAGAACAAAGATCATGTTTCAGAAAAAACACCTCTTTATAATGTTACTTTTTGTGGGATTTGTTTCCGCACAAAATAGTCATACCATAGAAAAAGTAGCCTTTGAGCCAACAATTGAATCTTCAAGACCTTGGGTGTATTGGTATTGGATGCAAAGTGCCTATTCAAAAGAAGGAATCACAGCTGACTTAGAAGCGATGAAACAAGCGGGAATTGGAGGAGCGTATTTAATGACCATTAAAGGCCCAGCAAATCCGCCTTTGTTGTCGCCACCGGTTTTGCAGTTAAGCCCTGAATTTTGGAAATTAGTACACTGGGCTTTAACAGAAGCGGATCGTTTAGGAGTGAAAATTGCTTTTCATCCCGCGGATGGTTTTGCTGTTGCAGGTGGGCCTTGGATTACGCCCGAAATGTCGATGCAAAAAGTGGTTTGGGCTGATCTTATGGTAAAGGGCAATAACTTCAAAAGTGTGGCTTTACCCGTGCCAAAACATTACAAAGAGTATTACAAGGACATTGCAACTTTTGCCATTCCATTAAAAGAAAGTTATGTCACATCAGATCAGAATCGCCCAAAGATTACATCAACAAATCCAGAATCAGATGCTACGAATTTAAGTTCCGAAGATAAAGAGGGGGTATTTAGAATGCCCAAAAAAGGATGGATTCAATACGAATTTGATCAAGCCTTTTTGTGTAAATCGATTCAGATCGAAACCAAAGGAAACAATTATCAGGCACATCGTTTAATCATTGAATACAGTAATGACGGTAATAAGTTTAAAAGCCTTGGAAGATTAACCACGCCTCGACACGGCTGGCAAGATGTGGATGCTTTTTATACGCACAGCATCCTTCCGACAAAGGCCAAATATTTTAGATTTGTTTATGATCCTGAAGGTACAGAACCAGGTGCAGAAGATTTAGATCCTGCAAAATGGAATCAAGGCTTAAAAGTCTCGAAAATACTCTTGTCAAGCGAACCCTTAATCGATAATTACCAAGGGAAATCGGGCACAGTTTGGCGTTTGAGTCCACAAACTTCAGCGGAACAAATTGGTGTAAATGATTGTGTGGATTTATCAAAAATGATTAATGTTTCAAAGTTTGTCAATGACAAAGGGACCTTAAACTGGAAAGCACCTTCTACTGGAAGCTGGCGTATTATTCGTTTTGGGCATACATCAACAGGTCATGAAAATGCTACCGCTGGCGGGGGAAGAGGTCTGGAAGTGGATAAGTTCAACTCAGAAGCCGTTCGTTTTCAACTCGATCATTGGTTTGGAGAAATGCTGAGAACGGCCGGGCCAGAGCTGGCTTCTAAAGTGGTCAAAATATTGCATATGGACAGTTGGGAATGTGGCAGTCAAAACTGGTCGCCCGTTTTTAGAAAGGAGTTTATAACGCGCAGAGGTTATGATATTGTGGATTATTTGCCTGTTATGGCAGGAATTCCTATAAAGGATATTGAGACCTCTGAGAAAGTGCTTTACGATCTAAGAAAGACCATTTCAGAATTAGTGGCCGACAATTTCTTTGCAACATTGGCCGATGAAGCTAAAAAAGCAAATGTGAAATTCAGTTCAGAAAATGTGGCGCCAACGATGATGAGCGATGGTCTTTTACATTTTAAACATATTGATTATCCCAGTGGAGAATTTTGGTTAAAAAGCCCTACGCATGATAAACCAAACGATATGCTTGATGCGATTTCGGGCGGACATATTTATGGAAAAGATATTATTCAGGCGGAGGCTTTTACAGCCTTAAGAATGGATTGGGATGAACATCCGGGTAACCTTAAAACTTTGGCTGACAGAAATTATGCCATCGGAATTAACCGTTTTTTCTATCACGTTTTTGTGCACAATCCATGGACAGATCGTAAACCGGGAATGACACTAAACGATATTGGAACTTATTTTCAAAGAGACCAAACTTGGTGGAAATCAGGAAAAGCATGGTTTGATTATTGTCAGCGAGTTCAATTTCAATTACAAAAAGGCAAACCAGTTATTGATTTAGCTGTTTTTATAGGCGAAGATTTGCCATCGCGTTCCATTCTTCCAGATCGATTAGTCCCTTTTATTCCGAATATTTTTGGGCCGGAAAGAGTGGCAAGTGAAGCCATTCGATTGAAAAATGAAGATCAGCCCAGTATTAAAATTCCAAAAGAAGTGACATCAACTAAAAATTCAACTGATTTATCGCAATGGATAAACCCGATGAATGGCTATCAATACGATTCTTTTAACGGGGATGTTTTATGGAACAAGGCTAAGGTGGAAAACGGAAAAATCAATTTTGGCAGTGGAATTGAATATGGAGCTTTATTGTTTCCAGGGAGTCATAAATTGGCGCCCAATAAAATGATTTCTTTGGCTACAGCCGAAAAGATAGTCGAATTGGTAACGGCAGGAGCTACTATTTTTATTGATGAGAAACCGAATATACAACCCGGAATGCAGTCAGAGGCCGCGACTAAACAATGGCAAAATGTAGTAGATAAAATTTGGAGCAATACGGCCAATTCCTCTTCATGGAAAATAGGAAAAGGAACGGTGATTAAGTTGCCTTATTTAGGAGATGATTTTAAATCAATAGGAATGGAGCGGGACGTTTATTTTCCAAAGCTAAGTAGAGCAGATGCCGAAACTTTAGCTTGGACGCATCGTCGTTCTGCAACTGAAGATATTTACTTTATTGCCAACCAAAAAGAAGAAAAAAGACAAGTTGAAGTCTCGTTTAGAATCAGCGGAAAAAGACCAGATTGGTACAATCCAGTGACCGATAAAACGTCAACTTTAGCCAATTGGAAAATTGAAAATGGCAGAACAATTCTGGCTTTAACTTTAGAGGCAAATGAGTCGGGTTTTGTTATTTTTAAAGAAGAAACAAAAGAGCTCTTAGCAAATGGATATTCAAAAGCTGTTGATTTTGAAACGGTACAAACCTTAGATGAAAAGTGGGATTTAGAATTTGATCCGGAATATAAAGGTCCCAAAGCAGTTGTGAAAATAGATCAACTTTTTGACTGGAGTAGTTCAGTGAATGATCAGATTAAGTATTATTCAGGAACGGTTATTTATAGAAAAGAGTGGAACTGGAAGGGGAAGACCAATGAAGAAGTCTGGTTGGATTTGGGGACAATTGCCAATATTGCGGAAGTGAGTATCAACGGAAAAAATTGTGGAACACTTTGGACATTTCCCTATAAAATAGCCATTTCAGAAGCATTGAAAAAAGGCAAGAATACGATCGAAATCAAAATAACCAATACGTGGGCCAATCGCTTAATGGGGGATGAGAAATTACCCAAAGAACAAAGATTGACTTGGACTACGGCACCTTTTAGACTAGAAGGGAATCCCTTATTGAAAGCGGGATTATTGGGACCAGTTACTATTGTAAAAGAGAAAATTGAAAAGAAATGATACATTTTAGAAAACATATTGTTGTGGTTTTTTTGGCACTAGCAAGTGCTCAAATACAGGCAAAAATCAAACTACCCGCTTTATTTTCGGACAATATGATCTTGCAGCAAAAGGCCAGCGCACCGATGTGGGGCTGGGCGGATAAAAAAGCAAATCTGACCATTAAAACTTCTTGGAATTCCAAAATTTATAAAGCAAAAGCGGATGATCAAGGAAAATGGAAAGTAGCGTTGCAAACACCAATTGCAGGAGGCCCCTTTACGATTGAAGTGGTAGAGGGAGTTGAAAAAGTAGTAGTGAAAAATGTATTGATAGGTGAAGTTTGGTTGTGTTCAGGACAGTCGAATATGGAAATGCCGTTGAAAGGTTTTCCTGGTCAACCTGTAAAAAATGGTAACGAAATCATTGTACGATCCAACAATAAAAACATTCGTTTGATCACCATTCCCAGAGCTACAGTTTTAGAACCCTTAGAAGATTTTGAAGGAAAGTGGGAGACAGCTTCTCCAAAATCAACGGCAAATTTTAGCGCAACAGCTTGGTATTTTGGAGCTCTTTTACAGGAAGTTCTCGATGTTCCTGTGGGATTAATTCACGTGTCCTATGGAGGTTCAAGCATGGAAGCCTGGATGAATCAAGAAATGCTAAAAGATTTTGAAAATGCCAAAATTCCAACTAAAAAAGAAGAATTGGCAAAAGACCCAAATCGGGTGGCGACCACTTTGTTTAATGGCATGCTTGCGCCAGTAATTGGATATGGAATCAAAGGATGTATATGGTATCAGGGCGAATCAAATTACGAAAGGGCTGGGCAGTACAAAGCCTTAATGAAGAAAATGGTCAGTAGTTGGAGAACGTTATGGAAACAGGGAGATTTCCCTTTTTATTACGCTCAGATTGCTCCCTTTAATTACGCCTCGTTTCATCCAAATGACTATCTGGAGAAATACAATTCTGCTTATTTAAGAGAGGCCCAATTAAAAGCGACCCAAGAGATTCCGAATTCTGGAATGGCTGTTTTGATGGATGTGGGAGAAGAAAATAATATTCATCCCATGGACAAAGAAAAAGGGGGAAATAGATTGGCTTTTCAAGCCTTGGCCAAAACCTATGGAATTGAAGGTTTTGAATTTGAAAGCCCAAAATACAAGTCGATGGAAATAAAAGAGAATACAGTTACCGTTTCTTTTGATGATGTGGCCAACGGGATCACCTCTTATGATAAAGAAGTTACAGGATTTGAGCTAGCAGGTCAAGACAAAATATTTTACCCAGCCAAAGTAGTGGTTCGCAGGAAATCAGTGGTGTTAACCTCAGAGAAAGTAAGCCAACCAGTGGCCGTAAGGTATTTGTTTAAAGATTTTGTAAAAGCCGAACTCTTTAGTACTGGAGGATTACCTGTTTCATCTTTTAGGACAGATGAATGGTAAGGCTCAAGAGGTATAATGATTTATAAATAACGACTAAATCAGTGGCAGCTGCATGGAAAAAGGCAGCAGGTACTTACTTTAGACTAGGCAGATTAAAAACACACATATTGAAAAATACCCTATTCATAGTTGTTCTATTGATTACGTTTTTAGTGAAAGCGCAATTACCTGTGCTTAAAAACTACAACCAAATATGGCCAACGCAAAGTGGAAATGCCTCTGAGTCGATGCCTTTGGGAGGTGGTGATATTGGGATGAATGTTTGGGTAGAAAAGGGAGCTGTATATTTTTATTTTTCACGTAGCGGTACTTTCGATGAACACAATACTTTATTGAAATTAGGTCGTGTAAAAGTAACTTTAACGCCCAATCCCTTTAAGGATAATGAAGGCTTTCAGCAGGAACTAGTTTTGAAAGAGGGTTGTATTTTGATTACTCAAAAAGGAACTAAAATCAAACTTTGGGTAGATGTTTTTAAACCCGTAATTCATGTGGATGTAGAAAGCAAAGCAGCTGTTAAAATGACGGCTTCTTATGAAAGTTGGCGTTATAAAAATAACGAATCAAAAGGAAAAGCAAATAATGCCAATTCATATAAATGGGCACCTCAGGGAGAGATAATTACCTATAAAGATTCCATTTCATTTGAAAATAATGGGGTCAAATTTTATCATAGAAATCGAGAACAAACTGTTTTTGATGTTGCAGTAAAGCAGCAAAAGATGGAGTCGGTGAAAGAGCAAATGCTCAATCCTTTGGCTCATCTTACCTTTGGGGGATTCATGAGCGGGAATCATTTTAAACCTGATGGAACTTATACCAGTAATTACCAAAACACAGCTTGTAAAGGATTTAGTCTTTCGAGTATAAAAGCCTCTAAAAAACATTCTTTAGCAGTTCATTTGTATACGAGTCAAAGCGATATGAATAGTTGGAATACCCAGTTAAAGAAGCAAATTGCGGACTATAAAAGTAAAGCAAAACAAAAGGAGATAAACACCATTAGCTGGTGGCATAATTTCTGGAACCGCAGTTTTATTTACACGCAAAACAATGCGGTTTCAGCGAAAGATTCCGTTTATCAAATCGGGCAAAATTATCAGTTATTCCGCTATATGTTAGGATGTAATGCTTATGGGAAATATCCAACAAAATTCAATGGTGGGCTTTTTACTGTCGATCCTGTTTTTACCAACGGTGATTTGAATTTTACCCCTGATTTCAGAAACTGGGGCGGAGGAACCATGACGGCGCAAAACCAACGATTGGTTTATTTTCCCATGATAAAAAGTGGTGATTTTGATATGATGAAATCACAGTTGGATTATTATTTGAGTTTGCAAAACAACGCTGAATTGAGAAGTAAGGTGTATTGGAAACATGGCGGCGCATCCTTTACCGAACAGTTGGAGAATTTTGGTTTACCCAATCCTGCTGAATACGATTGGAAACGACCAGCAGATTATGATCCGGGTATGGAATATAATGCTTGGTTGGAATATGAGTGGGATACTGTTTTTGAGTTTTGTCAAATGATGCTGCAACAGAAAGAATACGGGGGAGAAGACATTGAAAAATACCATTCGTTTATCATTAGTTGTCTTCGTTTTTTTGATGAACACTATCAATATCTGGCTAAAAACAGAGGTAGAAAAGGGTTGGATGCAAATGGTCATCTAATTCTGTATCCGGGTTCTGGAGCAGAAACCTATAAAATGACGTACAATGCCAACAGCACTATTGCGGCTTTGCAAGTAATTACAGCGCAGCTTTTAAAGTTTTCGCAACAAGAATTGTCTCAAGAAAATGTAGCCTATTTAAAAGCTTTTCAAACCAGAATACCTCCTTTAAATTTTGGAGAAATAGATAAGCATAAAGTGTTAGTTCCTGCAAAATCTTGGGAACGTATCAATAATTCGGAAGTGCCACAATTGTATCCCGTATATCCGTGGGGCATTTACGGTCTTGGAAAACCGGATTTAGAAACCGCTTTAAATACCTGGAAATACGATACTGATGCCCTAAAAGTTAGAAGTCATATAGGGTGGAAACAAGACAATATTTTTTCGGCACGCTTGGGGTTGACCCGTGAAGCTGCGAAGTACAATTTGCTTAAGATGGCCAATTCAGAGCGCAGATTTCCTGCATTTTGGGGACCTGGTTTTGACTGGGTTCCCGATCATAATTGGGGTGGATCAGGAATGATTGGTATGCAGGAAATGCTTTTGCAGGAAGCCAATGGAAAAATTTATCTTTTTCCGGCTTGGCCAAAAAAATGGAATGTGCACTTCAAATTGCATGCGTCGCAAAATACCATCGTCGAAGCAGTACTTGTAAATGGAGAATTGAACGTTTTAAAAGTAATTCCTGAAGGAAGAAAAAAAGATGTAGTGAATCTTCTGAATACATCAGAAGCAGAAAAAATAAAATTAAATTAAGAAAACATGATAAAGAGTTTAGTTAATTCTTTTGCTCTAGCACTTCTTTTTGCAGCAAATGCACAAGGGCAATCGGCTGAAAAGCAAATCGTAAAAGTCGATTTTGACTTTTTTCAAAGAAGATTAGAAGAAGTTCACGATCCAAGTTATGAATCTTGGGTTATTAACGATTCAAAAGAAGCGGAGAAATCGTTCCACAACGTACACTTTAAATTGAAAGGAAACTTTAGTTCTAAATGGTATAAAGTGGGGATGAATGCACCTTATTACAACCGATTAGGAAGCGATGGACTGGTTACTGCAGAAAATTTAGAATTAAAAATTAGCGGTTTAAAAGAAGGGAAACATACACTGTTGACTTTTCATAATGCTTTTGATGTGATTACGGGAAAGACTTTTTCGCCGATTAAAATTTTCATAAACGGAAAATTAGAAGAAACAGTAAAGGCCAGTCAACGCGCCAACGCAAAAATTGATGCTGCAGTGGCTTATCTTAGTTTTACTGTGGGTAAATCTCAAGAAGTAACCATCCGTTTTGAAATAGAGCCAACAACAAATCCTGAGGTTGTAAAGCAAATTGTTATTAATGGTTTTGAGATTGATACACCAAACTTAACAAATCAGGCGCGAAGTCCAGAACCTAAAAATCTGGATGAACATGTTGTGGTAGATAAAAATACTGTTTTAAAATGGGATGCTTCAAAAAATGCAGTAGCTCATAAACTCTATTTTGGTGAAAATGCCGCTGCTGTTGCAAGTGCCACTGAATCTTCAAAAGAATTTAAAGGAAAGCTAAGCCTTAGAACGTTTCCCGTTTCTAATCTGTACAGTGGCACGACCTACTATTGGCGTGTTGATGAAATAGACAGTAAAGGTGAAGTGACTTTAGGAAATGTTTGGTCCTTCAAGCCTGCACAATTGGCCTTTCCAGGGGCAGAGGGATACGGACGTTTTGCTGTAGGTGGACGAGGAGGAAAAGTAGTAGAAGTAACGAATTTGAACGACAGTGGACCCGGTAGTTTACGTGATGCCGTCAATCAAGAAATTGGCCCAAGAACGATTGTTTTTACTGTTTCAGGGAATATTAAACTAGCGTCGAGATTAGTGGTTAATCAGCCTTATATCACTATAGCGGGGCAAACCGCTCCAGGAGAAGGAATCACCATTAGTAGGGCGCCCATTGGACTTACAGGAAATGATGGTATTGTCCGATTTTTAAAAGTGAGAATAGGTGGCGGTACTACTTATGATGGAATGGGACTTACAGGTGCTGATGTGAGTATTATTGATCACTGTTCCATTAGTTGGACCATCGATGAATCGTTTAGTTCTCGAGGAGCACATCATATTACGTTGCAACGTACGTTAATTTCTGAGGCCTTAAATGTGGCAGGACATGATAAATATGAAGTGGGTAAAATGCATGGATTTGCGGCCACAATTGGTGGCGATATTGGAAGTTTTCACCACAATTTGTTGGCTCATAACTACGGACGTAACTGGAGTATTGGTGGTGGTTTAAATGGAGACGGTTATTATACAGGTAGATTAGACATTAGAAACAATGTGGTATACAACTGGGGACAGAGAACTACAGATGGTGGGGCTAATGAGGTAAATTTTGTTAATAATTATTACAAAGCAGGAGCTTCGACGAAATATTTTTATGCCCTCAATGCACAACATGAAGGAGTGGGGAAAGGAATGCAACGCTATTATTTTACAGGCAATATCATGCCGGGACATTTTGATGAGAAAACACAAGAAAAAGGCAGAACGGCTACCATCTCGCATAATGAAATTGTGAACTATGAAACTTTTGTGAATCAACCTTTTTTCGAATCGTTTGTTACCACTCAATCGGCCAAAGCAGCTTATAAAGATGTTCTTTCCGATGTTGGTGCCAATCAGCCTTTCTTTGATCAACACGATAACCGAATTATTGAGGAGACTTTAAAAGGAACTTTTACTTTTAAAGGAAGCAAAAGTGGTTTAGGCGGAATGATTGACAGCGAAGCCGATGCTGGTGGTTGGCCCAATTTTGCAACAGCAACTCGGGCAGCTGATTTTGATACCGATCATGATGGATTACCAAATTGGTGGGAAAAAGCATTCGGTTTAAATGAAAACTCTAAAGCGGGTGACTTTTCAGAGGCCAATGCCGATACCGATAAAGATGGATTTACACAATTAGATGATTATCTGGATTGGTTGTCAACGCCTCATTATTTTGTGAACGCTGGTGAAAAAACTGTTTTTTCTGCTCAAGATTATTTTAAAGGTTATGAAAAAAATCCAGTTTATACTTTTTCAGCAATAAAAAATGGAAAAGTTACTTCAAAAGGAAAAGAAGTGCAGTTTACTCCAGTTCAAAAAGGATTTGCATCCTGTATCATTTCGGTTAAAGATGCTGAAGGAGATACCATGAGTCGCAAAATTAATTTCTTAGTAAAATAATAAAGAAGTATTGGTGTGAAGCTGCGGGCTAAAATTTTAGCCTGCAGCTTGGGCAGATCAAGATGAGGTAGAGTTTTAAAAAATAACAGCACAATGAAAAAGCATATTTTTTTAGTAGCAACGGTACTTTTTTCTGCCGTTTCTACGGGGCAGAACAAAGGTTTAGTAGCCAATTCTCAAAGTCCCTATTCAAAATTACAAAGTGTAGGTTTACAAGAGGTAAAATGGACCAACGGTTTTTGGAAAGAACAATTTGATGTAGAGACGAAAAATACTTTGCCCTATATGTGGAATTTATATCATAATGATTCGATTACACATGCCTATAAAAACTTCGAAATTGCCGCTGGTCTGATGAAAGGAAAATTCAGTGGACCATCTTTTCACGATGGTGATTTTTATAAAGTTTTTGAAGCGATGGCCGCAACTTATGCCGTTACAAAAGATAAAAAATTAGAGGTCCAAATGGACAAAGCCATTGCTTTATTGTCAAAAGTACAACGCAAAGACGGTTATATTCACACACCGGTTTTGATCGATGAACGTTGGGGAACACTAGGGCCTGAAGAAGTAAAAAAACAACTGGGTTTTGAGAAATACAATATGGGGCATTTGATGACCGCTGCCTGTATTCATTATCGGGCCACAGGAAAAACCAATTTCTTGAATATAGCCAAAGGAGTTGCCGACTATTTGTATGATTTTTATAAAAAAGCTTCTCCTGAATTAGCAAGAAATGCCATCTGTCCTTCCCACTATATGGGAATTGTTGAAATGTATCGAACCGTAAAAGAACCAAAATATTTGGAACTGGCTAATAATCTAATTGATATACGAGGAACTACAAATGACGGTACGGATGATAATCAAGATAGAGTACCCTTTAGAGCACAAACCACGGCGATGGGGCATGCGGTAAGAGCCAATTATCTGTACGCAGGAGTAGCGGATTTATATGCAGAGACAGGAGAAAAGAAACTGTTAGAGAATCTGGAATCGATTTGGGATGATGTCACCTTGAGAAAAATGTACATCACAGGTGCATGCGGTGCTTTGTACGATGGCGTTTCGCCAGATGGAACCTCGTATGACCCTACGGTAGTACAAAAGATCCATCAGGCTTACGGAAGACCTTTTCAATTGCCCAACGCTACTGCCCATACTGAAACCTGCGCCAATATTGGAAATGTGTTATGGAATTGGAGGATGTTGCAAATTACTGCTGATGCAAAATACGCTGATATTGTAGAACTAGCCTTGTATAACAGTGTGTTGTCGGGAATTAATCTGGAAGGAGATAAATTTTGCTATAACAATCCGTTGAATGTTTCTGATGATTTGCCTTTTCACCAAAGATGGGGAAATGAGCGCGAATCCTATATTGCCTTATCGAATTGTTGCGCACCCAATGTGACCAGAACGATTGCAGAAGTAGGGAACTATGCCTATAATCTTTCGAAAGAGGGGTTGTATGTGAATTTATACGGAAGTAATAATTTGAAAACGCAGACTTTAAATGGTGAGGCGCTTGAAATTGAGCAACAAACCAATTATCCGTGGGATGGAAAAATTGTTTTAAAAATGGTAAAAGTTCCAAAAGAAAATCAAGCTATCTTTTTAAGAATACCAGGTTGGAGTCAGGATGCAACGGTGGCTATTAATGGAAAAAAAAGGAGTGATAAAATGGAAAGTGGTTCCTATTTCAAAATTGTGCAAAAATGGAAAAAAGGCGACAGCATTGAGTTGGATATTCCTATGACTATTGAATTGATGGAAGCCAATCCTTTAGTAGAAGAAATTAAAAATCAGGTGGCCGTAAAAAGAGGACCGTTAGTTTATTGTTTGGAATCCAATGAACTTCCAGCAAACAAGAGCGTAAACAATGTGATTTTAAATGTAAAGGCTAAATTTACTACCGATTTTATCGAAATAGCGAATAGAAAATTACTGAGTATAAATGCCCCTTCAATGCTTGATGAAGATGCTTCATGGGATAAAAAACTCTATAAATCATTGTCTGATAAAAAGACAAAGGAATACCACTTTAAACTGATCCCTTATTTTGCATGGGGAAATAAAGGAAAAGGAGAGATGACCGTTTGGATGTCACATTAAATTATTTTATACTTTGAAGTAAGAACGACAAGTTCATGATGCCCTTTAGGAAGCATAACGCAGCAGTAGAAAAAAGGAAAAAATTCTTTGTAAGTTTTGAGACTTATAAAGAATTTTTTTTTGGTCTTTTTATACAGAAAATTAAAGAAAAATACCCTGTTCATCTGTTTGATTGGGGGGGAAGAAGCTTTAGAGAGACCTTTAAGGAACAAATATTCGGACTGATTATCTATAGATTGTTAAAGCCATGACAACGATTGAAGAAGGGGTGATGAAATTGTTTGTATTTAAGGGACAGTGTTTTGTAAATAAAGAGGCTTCGGAATTTGGAGTAAGGTGCTTTAAGTACTGATCCTAAGGAAGAAAAGAGAGTAGATGTTTTCAGAGAGTCGGACTAGACGTTTTAGAGGTTTTTTAAAAATACTAGAAAGAAATTGTAAGCATTTAAAGAACAGTTGTAATGGAACAGTTGCTTATGAATCCTGCTTACTTCGATGTTTGTAAGAATTTATGTTTAAAAAAAATGGAGAGGTGAAAAAAAAATAAACGCTGAAAGTTAAATTTTTGTGTTGGGTACTGGTCCTTTTTTTTTGAAAAATGGGCTTTTTTCTTACTGTAATAAAATGATTTTTAGTTGTAAAAAGATAATCGTAATCCATTCTGTATCAGTAATGAGTTTTTGCGATTTTGCGAATAAATCAGTAAATGCTTGGTTTGCTTATTTTTTCTCTATTTTTTGAAGAAAAGAGGGTTTTTCAATTGGGTTATACTCAAAGTTATTCTTAATTTTTTTATGTTCTATCAATTTATTCTTTCTTATTTTTATTAATATTGTTTTTTTTACAGGTTTTTATTTTGATAATAGTAGTAAGACAGGATAGAGCAGGACGGTTGTCATGTATCATCGTTATATTTTTGGTTATCAGAAAATAAATGTATTTTTAACATTTAATGAAATACTTGAGATCTAATTCTAAATGTTATTTTATGTGAATGAGATATACTTTGTTTATGATGACTAAATGATTACTAACCAAACCAAAAAAAGCATTTATGAAACAAGCACTTATAAAGAAATATAGTTTTCTTTTGTTTGCGTTGATGAGCATAATAAGTTATGCTCAAAACTCAGGCACTGTAACGGTAACAGGTACTGTTACTGACAATTTAGGAGGTCAGCTTCCAGGTGTTAACGTAACTGAAAAATCTACAAAGAATACTGTTATAACAGATTTTAATGGGCAATTTCAAATTAAAGTAAAACCAAATACAACTTTAGTTTTCTCCTTTATAGGAATGAGAAAACAAGAAGTAGCCACAGGAACACGTAGCACTGTAAATGTAAAATTAATAGAAGATTCAAACGAATTACAAAACATTGTAGTAGTAGGATACGGTACTCAGAAAAAAGAGAAACTTACCGGAGCTATTGTTACGATAAATGCTTCAGATATTCAAGAACTACCCGTTTCCAATTTATCAGAGGGCTTGAGAGGACTTGTTCCAGGATTGAGCGTTATAGATGGTGGTGGTCGTCCAGGTGATGGAGCTTCATTGGAAATTCGTCAAACCTATGGTTTCTCAAAAGACGGTAGTTCGAAGACTCCTTTAATTGTAATTGATGATATGATTCAGGTAGATCCTATCAATGGTAGACCTTCTTTGGAAGCCTTTAATAGATTAGATCCATCAGAGATAGAAAGCATGACTGTTTTAAAAGATGCCTCTGCGGCAATTTATGGTTCTCGTGCATCACAAGGAGCGATTGTAATTAAAACCAAAAGAGGAAAAAGTGGGGTACCTACCTTTTCTTACTTTACTCAATTTGCTGTAAATGATGCGGTAAGTCATAGTAAAACAATGAGTGCTTATGACTATGGTGTTTTTTCTAATCGATTTTTCACAGGAAGTAATAATTTAGGGACAAATTCATCCAATCTTTTTAATGCTTCAGAATTAGAAGAAATGAAAGGTTTGGATTATGACTGGATTAAAGAAGCATGGAGAGCGGCCATTCAGCAAAAACACACTTTAAGTGTAAGTGGTGGTTCTGAAAAGGCTACGTACTTTGCAGGTATTAATTACTTTACACAAGGAGCCAATTTAGGGCGTCAAGATTATAATAAATGGAATTTCCGTACCGGTATGACGGCAAAAATAACGAACTCTTTAGATTTTTCTGCAGCTGTTTCTGGTAATTCAGGGGATATTGAAAAGTCATTTACCAAAGCTTCAGGAAATATAAGTGATAGTAGTTATGCTTCTGCTTCTGGTGGAGAACAAGCGGATTATGGATTTTTATTGCATATGCCAAAGTACATTCCTTGGGAAACTACGGTAAACGATAGAAGCTATTATATGTCTCCATTTGCAAGAACAGATCGTACGTTAGGATCTGCAAATGCCAATAACACTATCGCAGGATGGAACTATTTTGCTGCCATAAACAATGGATCAAAACAGATTTCAAGCGACTTCTCTTATAATGTAAACATGTCCCTTAATTGGAAAGTACCTTTTATCAAAGGTTTAGCAGTTAAAGGAACTTTTGCTAGAAGTCAAACCTCAGAGAATTCAGAGCAAGTGCAATTGCCATATGATTTGGCGAGAATCATTGGTTATGAAAAAGTAGACAACCACTTAGCAAGTGCTGCCTTGCCAACTACAATCAATAACGGAGTTGATAATTATTATGCCATTGAAACCAATGCTCGTAATTCAAGAGTATATTACAATACGTCAAATTCAAAAGCGGTACAAGCGAACTTCTTTGTAGACTATAACAGAACTTTTGACAATCATGAGATAGGCGCAATGTTCTCTGTAGAGCGTTCAGAAACTGAATTTAAAAGTTCTCGTTTAGCGTTTGAAAATACAGGTAAGGACTATGCGGGATCATATCAAACTGCGGGTACTTTAAGTTCGAACTCAACGGCACTAAAGGGAGAGCAAGGAACGATGTCTTATTTGGGACGTGTTAATTACAGTTATAAATCAAAGTATATGCTTCAATTTCTTTTTAGAAGTGATGCATCGACAAAATTTGCACCAGAAAATTATTGGGGATTCTTTCCATCAGTTCAAGCGGGATGGATTATTTCTAAAGAAAGATGGTTCACAGATAATATACCAGGAATCGATTTCCTTAAAATACGTTACTCTATTGGTAAAACTGGAAACGATAATATCAATGCCTGGAGATGGATGAAACTGTATGATGTAATTGCAGATAAAGGGTTTCAGTTTGGAGATAAAGGAGGTACTTTGGGAGGCAGTGTGACCCCTAGAGTGGAACCAAACCGAAATGTGGGTTGGGATACCACCATAAAAAACAATTTAGGTATTGATATGAGTTTGTTAAATAACAGATTGTCAGTAACAACTGATTTGTACTATGACCGATCTAAAGAAATGTTAACTGGAATGGCAGGAACAGTTGGTGTACCTATTTCAGTGGGAGGTGGTTATGCGGAAGAAAATTATGCTGCGGTTGATTCTTGGGGAGCTGAATTTAGTGTTACTTGGAAAGAGAAAGTCAATAAGAATTTTAGCTATAATGTAGGGGTCAACTTTGGAATGTCAGACAATATGGTTAAAAAGTTTCCACAACCAGCTTCATTGGATCCTTCTTTGAATCAAGTGCAAGCAGGTCAATCTACCTTTTTTCCACAATGGGGATTCAAAACATGGAAAGAAACTTCTACAGGTGACGGAATTTTGCGTACCGATGCTGATGTTGCCAACTACTGGTCTTATTTGACCCAGCACGCAACAGCTAGCGGTGGACAACCAAATTATATGGGGATCTCTTCGGTTTCGAGTATGAGACGTGGAATGTTGGCTTATGAAGATACGGCTGGACAATTTAATCCTGCTGATGGAACTTATGCTGCACCAAATGGACAAATTCAAAAAAATGAAGATTATGCCAAACTGGTGAACAAGAATAGATCATACGGTTTTACTACTAATTTAGGAGGTAGATATAAATCATTTTTCTTCAAAACACAGATTGCCACTTCTTGGGGCGGATACCGTGCGATTGACGTGATAAAACAAGGAACTGGCTCTACTCATAATATGTGGGCACGTGAAACCTATTGGAATGATATGTATGCAGATGATAATGTAAATGGTCGTTATCCGAATCTAGCGAACCAAGATTATGTTGCAGTTCCGTCTGATTTCTGGCAATTAGATACGTTCCGTTGTACCGTAAGAAACTTAACATTGGGATTTGATTTACCAAAAGATCTTTTAGACAACATTAAAATTTCAAAATGGTCAGTGGGTGTAACAGGTAATAACCTTTGGGATTTATACAATCCTTATCCAGAGCACTATCGCAATATGTATGATAGTTCTTCAGAGAACTATCCAACGCTTAGAACATGGGCGGTTACTTTAAACATTACATTCTAATTTAATTCAGAAGTCAAGATGAAACTAAAAATTAATAAATATATAAGCTTAGCACTATTGGTAGTGATAAGTAGTTCTTGCAGTGATAGTTTCCTGGAAGAAAAGAAAAATTACGGAAGCGTTGACGACTCCTTTTACGAAAGTCAGGAACGTACCAATTGGTTTATCAATAATGTCTATTATGATTATTATTCCGCATTTAAGTCACCAGGGCAAAGTTTAGTAGGGTCTTTTACAGATGTATATTCTAAAATGACTGAAGAAATAGGCGGTATACAGCCTCTTATTAATCCAACAATTAGCTTTGTAAACGCGGCTGATGGTTCTGGTTATTATGGAGGTAAACTGGAAGATAAAATTAATAATGTACCCTACAATAGAATCCGTGACTGTAATGCATTCATACAAGATATTGATGTTAAAGGGGCAAGTTTAGACAAGACATTTCGTGATCAGGCAAAAGGACAAATGTATTATTTGCGTGCTGTACAGTATTTTGATTTGATGCGTGTTTATGGTGGTGTACCTATCGTTACCGAAATTCAGGTTCCAAGTGCGGTGGACCCGACTATTAAAACACCAAGAGCTACTGTTACTCAGGTTGTGGAACAAATTGTAAAAGATTTAGATATGGCAGCAAGTTTATTGCCTGCCAATTGGACAACGGAATATGGACGTGTTACCAAAGGAGCTGCTTTAGCTGTAAAATCTCGAGTATTATTAACCTATGCAAGCCCCTTATTTAACAAAGGCTGGGATGGTTCTACGGAGCGTTGGCAAGCGGCTTTAAAAGCTGGTTTGGACGCTGAAACAGTATTATCAGGAGCGGGATATGGATTGTACGGAAGTTCAGCAAAAGATTGGCAAAACATGTTTACCATTAGTGCCAACAGCGGTTTTTGCCCAGAGGCGATTACCACTCAACTTTTAACATCAAAGAATACTAATCTTGATTTAAATAACTCTTGGGAAAAAGGGATTCGTTTAATTTCTCAGGGTGGAACAGGTGCAATGGAAGCTCCTAAAGAAATGATTGATTTATTTCCTATGGATAATGGGGTAAGACCCACTGCTGCTAATGGTTATAATCCGTTTCTTTTCTTTGTGAAACGTGACCCAAGATTTTACAGAACATTTGCTTTTTCTGGAGTAAAATGGGACTATAAAGAGAATCTTAAGCCTGTGGTTTGGGCTTACCGTTGGTTAGATGCTTCAGGTAAGGCTTTTTATAGCGAGTCAAATAACGAATCAAGTCCAGCATTAGTAAGAAAGATGACCGATTTAACGGCTAGTAATACCAGTAGTTTTCAATATTCAGGAAATGACATATTAGAATATCGTTATGCCGAATTATTATTGAATATCGCAGAATGTTATGCGGCACTAGGACAAACAAGCAATACGTTGGCTTATTTAGGTAAAATTAGAAATAGAGTGGGAATACCATCGGCAAACAATTATGGAATAGGGCCATTAGCAGATAAATACGCCGCTATTGAAGCTGTTTTATACGAGCGTAGAGTGGAGCTAGCCTACGAAGGAAAACGTTTTTGGGACATTCAACGTTGGATGCTTTATGACAATACGACCCTTCCAGGTACAACAGGAGGAACAGTGAGTAAATTAGGTTTAATGCCAATTAACGGTACACAACGAACTGGAAACTACTTACAATACAAAACGGCAGCCACATCCACAGACCCCTTAACAGCGGCTCGTGCCAGTATTGTAGCAGATCCTGATGCCGCTAATTTCCAAGCGCAATTGGCCACATTAGCGACTTTTTATACCACTAATTTTGTGTTGGCAACTCCACCAACTCCTATGGATAACGTGAATAATGTAGCTGTTAAAATTAGATTTAATCCCAACTATTATATTATGGGTTTACAAAACACTGTTTTGGCTCAAAACCCATGGTTAACACAAACAATAGGTTGGAATGATGCTTCTGGTGGTACTGGAACGTATAATTATCAAGAATAGTTATAACTTCAAAAAAGACTATAAAAATTATCAAGAAAGATCACCTGTATTTCAAACGATACGGGTGATTTGTTTGAAAAAGCTTATTACAATTAAAAATTAGTATGAAAAATATCACTTTACCGGCTCTTTTCCTATTGTTTTTAGGGAATTTACCATGTTTTGCCCAATATCCCAAAATCAGTGCTGAAGTTCAAGCACAATCCAAAGTTATTATGGATCAAGCGGATAAACTTTCTGAGGAAGCTTGGGAAAAGGCTCTTGTTATTATTGAAGAAGAGGCCAAACAGGGAAAACCTTTTATTCCATGGGCATCTAGACCAAATGATTTACCACAGGCCGATATTCCTTCGTTCCCTGGTGCTGAAGGTGGAGGAATGTACACTTTTGGGGGTCGTGGTGGAAATGTGTATACGGTGACAAGCTTAGAAGACAGAGGACCTGGAACTTTACGTGAAGCCTGCGAAAAAGGGGGAGCCAGAATTATTGTTTTCAATGTTGCTGGAATTATCAGAATCAAAAGTCCATTAATTATTCGTGCCCCTTATATTACCATTGCAGGACAAACAGCTCCTGGAG
Source organism: Flavobacterium sp. OHVDL-2026-0007 (assembly GCF_059882335.1). Classification (NCBI taxonomy): domain Bacteria; kingdom Pseudomonadati; phylum Bacteroidota; class Flavobacteriia; order Flavobacteriales; family Flavobacteriaceae; genus Flavobacterium; species Flavobacterium sp. OHVDL-2026-0007. The sequence goes on along the minus strand of NZ_CM187612.1, from coordinate 1,531,574 downwards.
ACGGTATTTGTATCGCAGGGGAATCCGTTTGGATCAATACCCATGATGTTATCATAAGACATATGCGTTTCCGTAGAGGAGAAACTTTTGTAGGTCGTCGCGATGATGCTATTGGAGGAAATCCGGTTGGAAATATTATGATCGACCACGTTTCTGCTACTTGGGGATTAGATGAAAATATGTCTATGTACAGACATATGTACAGTCCAGGTGCAGGTTATCAAGACGAGAAGAAACCTACTGTAAATATTACGATTCAAAATAGTTTATTCGGAGAAGCACTAGATACGTACAACCATGCATTTGGAAGTACTTTAGGTGGAGAAAACTGCTCATTTATCAGAAACATGTGGGCCAATAATGCAGGAAGAAACCCATCAATTGGATGGAACGGGATTTTTAATTTCGCCAATAATGTGGTTTTCAACTGGTATAACAGATCAACAGATGGTGGGGATTATACGGCCAACTACAATATCATGAACAATTATTACAAACCAGGACCGGTAACGGATTTGACGCAACCTATTAGTTACAGAATCTTAAAACCAGAATCAGGAAGAAGTAAATTACCTTATATGGTTTTTGGTAGAGCTTATGTAAATGGAAACATTGTTGCTAACAATGAAAAAGTGACCAAAGACAACTGGGATGGTGGTATTCAAATCGAGAATAAAAAAGGGGAGTTGATGAGTTTTGATGAGTCGAAAGTTTATTTCGATAAAATGAAAGCCGATAAACCTTTCCCAATGCCATGGTTTCGTCCATTTATGAAAGCTGATGAAGCTTATGAATTTGTCCTTAAAAATGTGGGAGCTATTTTTCCACTTAGAGATAAAGTAGACGAAAGAATCGTAAGAACAGTAAAAACAGGAGTTCCTGAATATGCAAAAGGACTGGAGAAAAAAGAGTTTTATCAGTTTGAGCACAGACGTTTACCAATGGATTCTTATAAAAAAGGTATTATCACAGATATTTCTCAAGTAGGGGGATATCCTGAGTACAAAGGGAAACCTTATGTAGATACAGACAAAGATGGTATGCCAGACAAATGGGAAAAGAAAAATGGTTTAAATCCAAACGATGCTTCAGATGCTAAAACAGATTCAGATAATGATGGTTATAGTAATATCGAAGAGTATCTAAATGGTACTGATCCAAACAAAAAAGTGGACTGGAAAGATCTAAGTAACAATCACGAGACCTTAACTAAATCTTTGCAAGACTAATTTTTTAGATTAAAAAAATAAAGATTTCAATTTCAAAAAACAGCTTTCCTAAAATCTCTCAAATCGGTAAACAGATTTGGGAGAGTAGGCAGGTTTTATAAAATCATTGTAATTCATAACTTTTATTCAAATGAAGTCCATTAAAAACATAAGTATGCTGATGCTGCTACTGGTATCTGTTCTCGGTATTGCACAACAACATTTAGATCCAGAGTATATTAAAGTAACCAATGAAAGAGCCGCTAAAATTGTCACTAAATTAGCCTTAGACAATCCGAAAAAGGAAAAGGTAGTTACGGATATTGTGGCGCAACAATTCAGAGATTTAAGCCAAATCCAAGATGGAAGAGATGCCGAAATCAAAAAGACAAAAGAAAATACTAGTTTGTCTAAAGAAAAACAAAACGAAAAGATAGATAAAGAAAAGGCGGTAGCAGATCAAGCTATTGAGAAGTTGCACAAAGCCTATTTGAAAAAATTAGGTAAGCATTTATCAGAAGATAAAATTACTGGAGTTAAAGATGGAATGACCTATGGCGTCTTACCCATTACCTACGCAGGATATCAAGATATGTTGCCAGCTTTGACGGCAGCACAAAAAGAATACATTTATAATGCCTTAGTAGAGGCCAGAGAACATGCCATAGATGGTGGTTCTTCTAAAGAAAAACACGCTTGGTTTGGTAAATACAAAGGAAGAATCAATAATTATTTATCCAAGCAAGGTTACGACTTAAATAAAGAGAGTACCGACTGGCATAAACGTGTTGATGAAAGAGAAAAGAATAAAAAGAAAGAATAACTATAGTTTTTAATTTTTCGGTTTCAATTTAAAATCAGATCAAAATTATCATGCAAAATAACTTTCCCAAAACCACACTGAAACGAACAATGATGATGATTTCATTTTGTTCTTTTTTTTCCTCTGCGTACGCGCAATATCCAGAAATTCCAAAAGCAATTCAGGACAAGACTGATGCTATTTTAGCAGACGAAGAAAAGCGCTTAAGCGAAATCTGGACAGCCAATTATAGTATTATTCAAGCCGAAACAAAATTGGGACGCCCTTATTTACCTTGGGCTTCTTATCCTAAAGATTTTGTTCATTCAGATATTCCTGCTTTTCCAGGAGCCGAAGGTGGAGGGGCTTTCACGCAAGGAGGTAGAGGCGGAAAAATATTTGTCGTAACGAGTCTGGAAGATAGCGGAAAAGGAACGTTCCGTGAAGCTTGTGAAGCTGTTGGTGCAAGAACAATCGTTTTCAACGTTTCGGGAATTATCCAGTTAAAAAAGAGAATCAGCATGCGTGCTCCTTATGTTACCATTGCGGGACAAACTGCACCAGGTGACGGAATTTGTATTGCGGGTGAAACTTTAGAAATCGATACCCATGACGTTATCATTAGACATATGCGTTTTAGAAGAGGAGCTACAGAGGTTTCTAGAAGAGACGATGCCCTTGGCGGAAATGCTATTGGAAATATCATCATCGACCACTGCTCGGTAAGTTGGGGATTAGACGAAAACATATCGTTATACAGACATCAATTTCAAGCCAATGATAAATCAAAACTAGAAAAATTACCTGCTTGTAATATTACCATTCAAAATACCATTTCTTCTGAAGGATTAGATACATATAATCATGCTTTTGGAAGTACCATTGGCGGATTAAACAGTACTTTTATGAGAAATCTATGGGCGGATAATATTTCGAGAAATGCTTCTATTGGAATGTATGGTGATTTTAATTTTGTCAATAACGTAATTTTCAATTGGTGGAATCGCTCGCTTGATGGAGGGGATTATCGTTCGATGTTTAACATCATCAATAATTATTTTAAACCAGGACCCATAACACCTAAAGATGAAGCAATTCGTTATAGAATTTTAAAACCAGAGTCGGGTTATATGGTACCTAAGACATACGGACGAGCTTATGTTGCTGGGAATTATATTGATGGTTCTCCAGAAGTTACTGCCGATAACTGGAATGGTGGAATACAATTGGAAGATATGCCAGTTGCAGAAACAAAATCATATTTAGAATTAATCAAGCAGACAAAACCATTCTCGATGCCAAAGTTTACCATTATGAAGGCAGAAGAGGCCTATGAATTTGTAATGAATAATGTGGGGGCAACTTTACCTAAAAGAGATGCTGTAGATGAAAGAATTATCAAACAAGTGCGTACAGGGAAAATTGAAGTAAAGGACGGTTTAGAAAATGCAATTGGTAAAGAATTTATTAAAAGAAGATTGCCTGCTGATTCATATAAAAAAGGGATCATAACCAATCCAAATCAGGTGGGTGGTTATCCGGAGTACAAAGGAAAAGCATATAAAGATGCTGATCATGATGGAATGCCAGATGCTTGGGAGAAAAAATATGGTTTTAATCCCAATGATGCAGCTGATGCGAATAAGGATTCCAATGGTGACGGTTATACCAATCTTGAAAAATATTTTAATGGAATAGATCCTACTAAAAAAGTAGATTGGACCAATTTATCCAATAATACAGATACGCTAAAAAGGACATTATTAAACTAATATAAAATGCTGATGTCTAGAAAAATAAACGTTTTGTTTCTTTTGTTGATCTGTTTTGCAACAAATGCACAACAGCATGAAGTAACAGATTATATAGTTGATATTAAGGAACGAGCATCAAATATTGTATCTAAATTAGAGGTAAATGATGCTGATAAAAAAGAACTTGAAAGTATCCTTATTAAGGAATATGTAAATATTGAGAAAATTGAAAGCAAAAGAGATTCTCAACTAGAGAAACTTAAAAAATCATCAATTGATCAAGAGAAAAAAAAGGTAAAATCAGCCAAAATTTGGACACAATATAAAGCTTCAATTAGCAAATTACACGATTCTTATTTGGATAAATTATCTAAAAAATTAAATGAATCGCAAATAGTGCAAGTTAAAGATGCAATGACATATCAAGTAATGCCTATATCATACCATAATTTTCTGGACATGTTTCAAACTCTAAATGAAGATCAAAAGAAGATGATTTATAATCATTTGGTTGAGGCAAGAGAAAATGCGATGAATGTGGGAACCTCTAAAGGGCAATTTGCATGGTTTGCAAAGTATAGAGGTAAAATAAATAATATTTTGGCCTCACAAGGAATAGAGTTGCATTATACGAGCAAGGCCTGGCAAAAAAAGCAATTAGAAAAAAATAAAAAGTAGATGATTCTATAAATTATTGAGCAACAGCAGTAGATTCTTTTAGATTAATATTAAAACCGCTTTAAAGTGAATTTTATACAACTCAAAAATATAGTAGCAAAACAGGATTTACTCGTTTTATCCTGTTTTGTTATTTTCTTTAGTGTTAATATTACTAGGGCACAAAATGTGTTTCCAGATATCATAAAAACAAAAGAAGGAAAACTTTCTCTTACTGTTGATACAAAAGGAAATCAAATTCCTGATTTTTCATATGCGGGATATAGGTCTTCAGAAAAAGTAATTCCCAATCTTCAGAATAAGATTTTTGTTTCCAAACAAGAAGAAGATGCTACGCAAAAAATACAAGCAGCAATTGATTATGTGAGTAATTTGAAACCTGATAAATTAGGTTTTCGTGGTGCTGTACTTTTAGATAAGGGAGTTTTTAAAGTCAAAGGGACTTTATACATCAAGGCCTCAGGAGTAGTATTGCGTGGAAGTGGAAATACCCAAAACGGAACGATTCTTTTAGGAACGGGTTTGTCCAGAGAAGCCGTCATCAGCATTTTAGGAGTTGATGATAAAAAGTTAGGAGAGACTTTTGAGTTTAATGCAACGTATACCCCACTTGGAACCAAAAAAATCCAGTTAAAGAATACTTCAAAATTAAAAGCAACAGATGAAATTATTATCACTCAACCTTTAACAGCCAATTGGATTAAGGAATTGAAGATGGACGATTTTGGAGCAGAAACCGGTTGGATTGGCTGGAAAAAAGACGATTGGGATATCCGTTGGAATAGAGTAATAACCGATATTAAGAGCAATGAACTAATACTAAATGCTCCTTTGACCATGACGTTGGATCAGGTCTACGGCTTGGCAAAAGTAACGAGCTATTCCTGGGCGGGACGAGTTGAACACAGTGGCATTGAAAATATTTTGATCCAATCAATGTATCAGGAATCCAATCCAAAAGACGAAGAGCACAGATGGTTAGGAATCAGTATCGAAAACACTAGGAATGCTTGGGTGAAACAAGTGAATTTCAAGCATTTTTCCGGTGGCGCAGTAGCCGTATTAAAATCAGCGCAGCAAATAACGGTTGAAGATTGTATCGCAACGGCACCTATTTCTGAAATTGGAGGTTTTAGAAGACATACTTTTTATACAGAAGGTCAACAAACTTTGTTTCAGCGCTGTTATTCTGAAAATGGTTATCACGATTTTGCAGTGGGGGGATTTGGAACTACGGGGCCAAATGTTTTTGTACAATGCGAATCTTTTATGCCTTTCAATACCAGCGGAGCCATTGGGAGTTGGGCCACAGGAGTATTGTTTGATGTTTCTTATGTAGACGGACAAGCTTTAAGTTATACCAATAGAGAACAGAATGGAAGAGGCGCAGGTTGGACTGCAGCCAATAGTGTGATTTGGGAAAGTTCCGCATCCAAAGTAGAATGTTATAATCCGCCAACAGCACAAAACTGGGCTTTTGGAGTTTGGGGTGGAATTATGGCGGGTGATGGTCATTGGAAGGACGTAAATAATCATATTTCTCCAAGAAGTTTGTTTTATGCACTCTTAGAAAATAGACTAGAAAAACTTCCAATGGATCCTTATATTTATGATTTAGGATCAGAACCTTCTTCAAGTCCTAGCATGGAAGTAGCGGCAGAGTTAACAAAAAATTCAGCAGCTCCACAGCAAAGTTTAGTAGAGTGGATTGCAGCAGTTTCCAAATTGAATCCCATTGATACAAACGCGTCGGGATTAAAAAATGCGAATGACTTAAAAATAAATAGAGCGCAGAAGCCTACTGAGTCCTCTAAAGTACAGACAATAAATGGCTGGCTTAGTTTTGAGGATAAAGTAATTGCCGGAAACAGATTGAGTGTGCCTTGGTGGCGCGGTAGTCTTAGAGATAGCGACATTGCGAAATCTGTACCAGATGTAACGCGATTTGTTCCTGGAAGAACCGGCACAGGTTTTACGGATAATATCAACGAAGTGGTCGATTATTTAAGTAGCAATAATATGGTCGCTTTAGAACACAATTACGGGTTGTGGTATGAGCGAAGAATGGACGATCATGAAAGAGTACGCCGTTTTGATGCAGATGTTTGGCCACCATTTTACGAACAACCTTTTGCAAGAAGCGGAGAAGATTTGGCTTGGGATCAGTTAAGTAAATACGATTTAACAAAATTCAATAATTGGTATTGGGATCGTTTGGCGCTTTTTGCTGACTTGGCCCAGTCCAAAGGACAATTGTTGGTTAACCAACAGTATTTTCAACATAACATTATAGAAGCAGGAGCACATTGGTCAAGTTCTCCTTGGCGTTCAGCAAACAATATAAACAGTACAGGTTTTCCAGAACCACCACCTTATGCAGGAGACAAGCGTATTTTCATGGCAGAACAATTCTATGATGTTAGCAATCCTGCCAGAAGAAAATTACACCAAGGTTTTATTCGTAAGTCGTTAGAGAATTTTAAAGAGAACAGTAATGTCATTCAACTAACTAGTGCTGAATATACAGGCCCACTTCACTTTATGGAGTTTTGGCTGGATGAGGTACAAAAATGGAAAGAGGAAACCGGTAAAAAGGGAATCATTGGTTTAAGTGCCACAAAAGATGTTCAAGATGCTATCTTAAATGATGTCAAAAGAGTAAAAACAGTTGATTTAATTGATATTCGATATTGGTATTATAAGGAGGACGGTTCGGCTTATGCGCCTGAAGGAGGTAAGAATTTAGCACCAAGACAACACGCTAGAAAATTAAAAACAGGGAAAGAAAGCGATGATCAGGTCTATCGTGCCGTTCGAGAATATCGTGAAAAGTATCCTGAAAAAGTAATTTTATACTCGACAGATGCTTCTTCAAAGTTCGGCTGGCCAGCTTTAATGGCGGGCGCTTCTTTAGCGAATATTCCAAAGATTAAGCTTCCCGAGTTTTATTCGGCTTTAGTGCATATGAAACTAGTGCAGGGAACTACTTTTTCAGACAATTTATGGACCTTAGAAAATAAGGGAAAAAGTTATCTTTTTTATCTGAAAAACAATCAGGATGTTCCCATTGATCTGACTGGTTACAAAGGAGATTTTGTAGTATATGCCATTGATGCTTCAACAGGAGATTATACTAAAAAAGGTACTATCAAAGGAGGGAATAAAATAATCATTGCGCAATCTGAAATAAAAGAAAAAGTACTTTTTGTAACGAAAAAGTAAGCTAAAAAATAGCTGTAAATACGCTAAATCGTCACCCATTATTTTCTAGAATACTTTTGAAAAAGGAAGGTAATTGGAGAGAGAAACCAAAAAAAACATAATTCAAAATAAACCATAATGAATCTGAAAATTAACTATGTATATGCCCTTAGCATAAGCTTTTTGTTTGCAGCACAAAGTGGATTTGCGCAATCTGTCCAAGTAAAAGGATCTCTGCCGCAAGTCAAAGTCTCTAAAAATCAGCGTTATTTTGTAACCGGTAATGAAAAACCATTTTTCTGGCTTGGCGATACAGGCTGGCTGACATTTGGTAAATTAGACAGAGCAGGAGTCGACCAATATTTTAAAGATAGAAAAGAAAAAGGTTTCAACGTAGTTCAGGTTATGGTTTTGCATAATTTAAATGTAGTTAATGTTTATGGTGATGCCGCCTTGATTAATGATGACATTTCGAAACCCTTAACCACTACAGGTAATAATTTTAATGATACAGCCCAGTACGATTATTGGGATCATGTAGATTATACTTTAGAAGTGGCTCGTAAGAATGGAATTTACTTGGCTATGGTTCCGGTTTGGGGAACAAACGTTTCAAAAGGAAATAAAGTAAGCAAACAACAAGCAGAAAAATACGCCAAGTTTTTGGCTGACCGTTATAAGAACAGCAGTAATGTGATTTGGTTAAACGGAGGTGATACCCATGGGAATGAATTTATGGATATTTGGAATGCCATCGGAAATACTTTAAAAACGAATAATCCAAATCAGTTAGTGACCTTTCACCCTTTTGGAAGAACTGATTCTTCCGAGAATTATCATACAGCAAGTTGGTTAGACTTCAATATGTTCCAGTCAGGTCATCGCCGTTACGATCAGGATACTTTAACCAATAGTTTTAAAGAAGATAACTACAAATTCGTTCAGAGAGATTTAGCCTTAAAACCAATAAAACCCACTCTTGATGGGGAGCCTTCTTATGAAGGGATTCCACATGGTTTACACGATACTTTGCAACCAAAGTGGACGGATAACGATGTGAGAAGGTATGCCTATTGGTCTGTTTTTGCTGGAGCTGCTGGGTACACTTACGGACATAACGCCGTGATGCAAATGTTTAAAAAGGGGGACAAAGGAGCTTATGGAAACAAAGAACTTTGGACTAGTGCCATCAATGCACCAGGAGCTAAACAAATGATATACATTAAAAACTTAATGTTAGAATATCCCTACTTAGAAAGAGTTGCTGATCAGTCTATAATTGCAGAGCAAGGTGAAAAGTATGATTACCTCCTAGCTACAAAAGGAAAAAAGTACGCGTTGATTTACACCTATACAGGTAGAAAAATGAGTCTGAATATGGGGAAAATTGCTGGAGATAAAGTAATGGCGACTTGGTACAATCCTAGAAATGGACAGCAAACTAAAATTGGAATAGTAGACAATAAAGGAATTAAGGAGTTTCAACCAGCTGGAAGTAAAAAAGATGGGAATGACTGGGTTTTGATTTTGCAGTCTAACTAAATACAATCTACTAATCCAACGGTGTTAATACCACCAAAATGAGCATGAAATCGATTAGATCTAGGTGCTACCAAAAGACAAAAAAACTATGAAAAACATACTACTGATACTCTGCTTTCTATTGGGACTCAATACTGCTTTTGCAAATGATGGCTGGCTGAACATCCTCAGTGAAGGAGGAAACAATAAAGGAATAAAATGCACCGAAGCCATTCAAAATGCTATCGAAAAGGCAGCAAAAAATGGTGGTGGAACCATATTTTTTCCGGCTGGTGAATATTTAACAGGAGGATTAAAACTGAAAAGTAATATTACGATCCATTTGGATTCTGGTGCGCTTTTAAAATTTTCAGACAATTTTGATGACTATTTACCCTATGTAGAAATGCGTTATGAAGGACTAGTTATGAAGTCTTTCTCGCCATTATTTTATGCCAAAGATGTTGAAAATATTACCATAAAGGGAAGAGGTGTAATCGATGGACAAGGAAAAGCATGGTGGAATGAAGTATACCGAATTGAAGGTGCAAAAGGGCCAATTCCCCAAACGAAATATCAAAAGATGTGGGAGGAACAAAATAAGGGAATTGTGTATTCTGATTATTACAAAAGAACAATTGATAAAAAGTTTTTCAGACCTTCTTTTTTCCAGGCGTACAATTGTAAAAATATTTTAATAGAAGGCGTTACTTTTCAAAACTCGCCTTTTTGGACAATAAATCCTGAATTCTGTGATAATGTAACCGTAACTGGTGTCACCATTTTTAATCCACATTCACCCAACACAGATGGAATTAATCCTTCGTCTTGTAAAAATGTTCACATTTCAAATTGTCATATTAGCGTTGGCGATGATTGTATTACCATAAAATCCGGTAGAGACGAAGACGGGCGTAAATACGCTCGACCGACAGAAAATGTGACCATTACCAATTGTACGATGTTAAGTGGTCATGGTGGTGTGGTGATTGGAAGTGAAATGTCAGGGGGAATTAAAAAAGTAACCATTTCTAATTGTGTTTTCGATGGAACTGATCGTGGAATTCGTATCAAAGCCGCTCGTGGAAGAGGCGGTGTTGTGGAAGAAATTCGTGTCGACAATATTGTCATGAAAAACATTAAAAAAGAGGCAATTGTTTTGAGTCTTTTTTATGATAATGATACTAAAGTAGAACCCGTAACAGAGAAAACCCCTATTTTTAGAAATATTCATATGAGTAATATTACGGGCTCCAATGTCAACAAAGCAGGGTTGATTTTAGGAATCACCGAAATGCCAATCCAAAATGTAACGTTCTCTAACATTAATATGGAGGGGAAAGAGGGTTTTACGGTAGATACGGCAACAGACGTTGAATTTCACGATGTAAAAGTGAACGCCTCAGTGGGTTCGTCATTCGAAATATCCGCAGCTAAAAATATTATATTGGATAACGTAAGTTCTGCAACGCCAATAAAAGGAGTGCCAGTAATCAAGTTGGATAATGTTGCTAATATGATGATCAGCAATAATTTCCCATTTAATGCAACAGATGTTTTTATCGAAGCGGATGGTAAAGAAACTAAAGGAGTTTACCTGAAAAACAATGTATTTAATAATGTAAATACAGTAATAAAAAAAGGAAAAGACTTGGATAAAAAAGCGATTGTAGAATAAAAAAAAAGGACTAAGACATCTTAGGAAAAGTGCAAAACCTAAACATAAATTAAACGGAACAATACACATGAAAAAAATATTCAGCATACTATTTATAGCCATTTTTACGGTAAGTTATTCGCAGAAAAAGAAAGAAATGTATCTTTTTAGCTCTTTTAGAGAGCCCGCCACTGCAGGTTTGTACTTAGCCTACAGTGAAGACGGATATCACTGGAATGGTCTTGATGGATCGTTTTTAAAACCGGAAATTGGAGCCAGCAAAATCATGCGAGACCCTTCCCTTGCAAAAGGTGTAGACGGTACGTATCATTTGGTTTGGACCACCGATTGGAAAGGGGGAAATGGATTTGGATATGCTAGTTCTAAAGATTTGATTCATTGGTCAGAACAAGAATTTATTCCGGTAATGAAAAATGAAGCCGAAGTTGTAAACGTTTGGGCTCCAGAAATTTTTTATGATGAGGTCAAAAAGGAATACGTTATTATTTGGGCATCCACAATTCCATTCCGATTTGAAAAGGGAGTAGAAGAAGAGAAAAATAATCACAGAATGTATTACGTAACGACCAAAGATTTTAAAGCATTTTCGGATGCGAAATTGTATTACGAACCTGGTTTTAGTGTCATTGACTGTGTGATTGTAAAGAAAGCAAAGAAAGAGTATGTTTTGGTTTTAAAAGACAACACGCGACCAATGCGTAACATAAAAGTAGCTTTTGGAAAATCGCCTTTAGGACCATTCGGAGAAAGCTCAGCCCCTTTTTCGGGTAAATTATCAGAAGGACCAACTGTTGTAAAAGTCGGCAAACAATGGCTGATTTATTATGACAACTACGGGGAGAAAAACTATAAAGCTTCACGCACTTCCGATTTTGTTCATTTTGAAGATATTTCCTCAGAAATAAGTCTTCCAAAAGGACATAAACACGGAACTATTACTACAATCTCCGAAGATGTTTTAAAAGGATTAATTGAAAAAAAATAATTGACAACCAGAGCTGTCATAGATTTCCACTGTTTAGGAATTAAAAAGGAATTCTTTAAAAGGGGATAATCTTTGGCAAAAAAACAAACACAATGATTGCTTACCAAAAAATAAAAACCAATATCGCTGCATCAGTAACCGTTATGTTGACTTGCGGAGCTGTACATTCGGCCATGGCACAGCAAGATACTGTGCGTTATGTTGGCAAAACACTTTCAAACATCGATTATCATCATGGGCAATTAAGTCCAGCAATTGGAGTTCATGCTACACAAGTTATGCGGGCAAGTCGGGAACATCCTGAAAAAGCAGATGGATTTGGATGGACATACAATCACCAACCTACCATGGCGTATTGGAATGATAGTTTTTATCTGCAATATTTGAGTGATCCTGCAGGAGAACATATTCCGCCAAGTCAGACACTGATTATGACCTCAAAAGATGGCGTAATCTGGAAGATGCCAAAAGTAATTTTTCCTATTTATCACATTCCAGACGGATGGAAAAAAGAAGGTGTAGAAGGCGTTGCCAAAAATCTGGATGCCATTATGCACCAAAGAATGGGTTTTTATACTTCCAAGGATAAACGACTTTTTGCTTTGGCCTATTATGGAATTGCCATGGATGAAAAAGATGATCCAAATGACGGAAAAGGAATTGGACGTGTGATTCGTGAAATCAAAAAAGACGGCAGTTTTGGCGAAATATTTTTTATTAGGTATAATAAATCCTGGGATAAATCTAAATCGGTTTTTCCTTTTTATACCCAGGCTAAAGACAAGGGACTAAAGAAAGCCTGCGAAGAAATTCTTTCAGACCCTTTGATTTTGCAACAATGGGTAGAGGAAGCGGATCGCGATGACGAATTAATTCCTTTAAAAAAGCCCTATAAAGCCCTTAGCTCTTATCATTTACCCAACGGAGATGTGGTAGGTTTATGGAAACATGCCTTAACTTCGATCAGTAAAGATGGTGGGAAATCATGGGAATATATGCCCGTTCGTGCTCCTGGTTTTGTAAACAGTAATGCCAAGATATGGGGGCAAAAAACCTCTGATAACCGTTATGCAACCGTGTATAATCCTTCAGAATACCGTTGGCCTTTGGCTATTTCTACAAGCGATGACGGTTTAAATTATAAAGATTTGCTATTGGTTCATGGTGAAATTAGTCCAATGCGTTATGGTGGTAATTACAAGTCGGCAGGTCCACAATATGTTAGAGGAATTTCAGAAGGGGATGGAACTCCACCTGATGGAAAACTTTGGGTAAGTTATAGTGTAAATAAAGAAGATATTTGGGTAGCCTCAATTCCGGTTCCTGTTGTTTCTAAAGTAACAGCTGATGTACAGGATCTTTTTGATGAACTCCCTTTGGGGCAGGAGTTAAAGTTATGGAATACCTATGATCTGGCTTGGGCTTCTACCAAAATAGAAAAAAAAGCAGATGGTAAAAGATGGCTAACTTTAAGAGATCAAGACTATTTTGACTATTCCCGTGCAGAACGTGTGATTCCATTTGCTGAAAAAATGGAAGTAAGTTTTACAGTTAAACCAGAGCAAAATAATCATGGTTTATTACAGGTGGAATTTCAAAACAAACAAGGAATGCCAGCGGTAAGATTGACTTTTGATGCGGATGGACAAATCAAAACAAAGGCCGGAGCTCGTTTGAATACCCTTGCAAAATACGAAGCAGGAAAAGAATACAAAATAACTCTGAAACTCAATGTTAAAACCAGATCATACACGATAAAGGTAAACGACGATAAAGAATCGACTAAGATCTTTTATGCTCCAGTAGAGGGTTTCGAGCGAATTATGTTCCGTACCGGCGAACAGCGATACACTCCCAATCCAGACACGGCGCCTGATACAGATGATTATGATGATTTACCTCAAACTGGAAAGCTAATCCCTGAAGCGGTATTTAATATCCAATCGTTGGTGACGAAAAAGTTATAGTAAATAGAATCATAATCTTGTCATATTGACCCAAGGAAGGATGACAAAAAGAAAAAGAATGAAGAATTTAAAAAACATAGTATTGCTCTTTTGTCTTCTGGTCACTTTGGTCTCTAAGGGACAAATTGTAGCCAAACATTTGACCTGTGAACTGACAGAAAATCCGATGGCCGTCAATGAAAAAAAGCCAAGATTGAGTTGGCAATTGGTTTCAAAAGAGGAAAACAGCTCGCAGCAAGCCTATCAAATATTGGTTGCTTCCTCGGAGCAAAAATTGCAAAAAAATGAAGCAGACATCTGGGATAGTGGAAAAGTTGTTTCAGATAAAAATCTTCACATCCTTTATAGTGGAAATCCATTAGAAAGTGGAGCCAAATATTTTTGGAAAGTCAAAGTTTGGAATCAATCACAGAAAGTTTCCTCCTGGAGTAAAAGGACTTTTTTCCGAATGGCTCCAAGTGAATCATTTTTAAGTCCAACGTGGATTGGGGCCATTACCAAAGCCGATAGTCATTTACCTGAAGGCAGAAATTACCATACAGCTACCTTTAAAAGAGAGAAAAAAGAGGCATTGATCAATGCTTCAGACTCATTGTCTCGCAGAAGTATACTGCTTCGTAAGTCTTTTACGGTTTCAAAAGAAATAAAGGAAGTTATCGTTTATATTTCTGGTCTAGGTCATTATGAGTTGACAATTAATGGGAAGAAAATAGGCAATAGCGAGTTCGCCCCTTTATGGACGGATTATGATAAAACAGTCAATTATAATACCTACGAATTAAAGGCTAATCAACTTAAAAAAGGAGAAAATGCAATAGGTGTTCTCTTAGGAAACGGTATGTACAATACATTGGCCGAACGTTATTCGAAATTCTATGTCAGTTTTGGACCACCCACTTTATTTTTTAAAATGAAAGTGATCTATAAGGATGGTTCTCAAAAGCTAATCCAGTCTGATGAAAGTTGGAGCTATAGCAAGAGTCCAATTACCTACAACAGTATTTTTGGAGGGGAAGATTACGATGCCAATTTAGAGCAAAAAGGTTGGGATGAACCTGGTTTTAATGATGCTACTTGGAAAAAAGTGGTTGTTCAAGAAGCTCCAAAGGGAACTTTGAGCGCACAGACAGCACCACCTATTACGATTCAAAAACAATATAGTGTGGTTAGTGTAAAAGAACTTAAACCTAACTTTTATGTTTTTAATATGGGACAAAATCTTTCAGGATTTACGACCATAAAAGTGAAAGGAAAGAAAGGTCAAACGATTCGAGTTTGGGTAGGGGAAGGCTTAAATGAGGACGGCACTATCGGACAAGGCAAATCGGGAAAACCCTATTATTACGACTATACATTGAAAGGAGATGCAATAGAGCAATGGCAACCTAAATTCAGTTATTACGGTTATCAATATGTTCAAATAGAAAATATTAATTATAAAAAAGCGAAGGATAAAGAATTGCCGACACTGCTAGAATTGAAATCAAATTTCATTTATAATTCCGCTGGAGAAGCAGGGTATTTTGAATCCTCCAATGTGATTTTTAATAAGGCACATGAACTGATTAACAATGCCATAAAAAGTAATTTTCAGAGTGTTTTTACCGACTGTCCACAACGCGAAAAGTTGGGTTGGTTAGAAGAAGTTCACTTAAATGGCCCCGGATTAATGTTCAATTATAAGCTGCAAAGTTACCTTCCTGCCATGATGCAAAACATCTCCGATTCACAACGTGAGAATGGTTTGATTCCGACCATAGTTCCGGAATATGTGGTTTTTGGAGGTGATTTTACCGATTCACCTGAATGGGGTGTAACAGGAGTCATTCTGCCTTGGATGTATTACGAGTATTATGGTGATGCTTCGCTGATTGAAAAATATTATCCTGTAATGAAAAGATATGTGGATTATCTAGGGACCAAAGCAACCAATCATATTGTTTCGCATGGATTAGGTGATTGGTATGATTACGGAACACATGCAGCAGGATATTCAAAAAATAGTCCCATTGCACTTTCGGCAACAAGTCATTATTTTTATGGTGCAAGTTTAGTGGCAAAAGCGGCAAAATTATTAAACAAAACAGCTGACATTTCAAAATATGAAAGCTTGACGGCTGATATAAAAACAGCTTTTAATGCTGCATTTTTTAATCCCCAAACCAAACAATATGGAACAAATAGCCAGTTTAGTAATGCGGTTCCTGTTTATATGGATCTTGTAGAACCGCAATATAAAGCAGCAGTAATGCAGAATTTGTTATCTGATATAAAGGCTAAGGGGGATAGACTTAGCACGGGAGATGTGGGAAATCGTTATTTGTTTCAAGCTTTGGCACAAAATGGAGAAAACGAAATGATGTATAAAATGAACAATCATTATGATGCGCCGGGTTATGGTTTTCAGATCAAATTTGGCTTGACTACTTTAACGGAGCAATGGGATCCACGTAAAGGAAATTCGTGGAATCATTTTATGATGGGACAAATTGAAGAATGGTTTTATCAAAGTTTAGCTGGAATTGTTCCAGATGATCAAAATCCAGGTTTCAAACATTTCTTTATTCAGCCTGAAATTGTAGGTGACATGACTTTTGTAAAAGCAAGTTACCAATCTATTTATGGAAAAATCAGTTCGGCTTGGAAGAGAAAAAACGGGAAATTAACGCTGGAAATTGAAATTCCAGTGAATACCTCCGCGACCATAAAATTGCCAGTTGGTAAAGATGCTGAGATAAAAGTAAATGGAAGACCAACAGAAAATTTAAAATTAGGTTCAGGAAAATACACCATAGAATGTAAGATGGAGAACGCAAAGTAAGACGGTATTATACGCATTGCCAATTTAAGTCAGTTAATATACTCAAGATGATGAAAATAAAACAGATATTCCTAGCAGTTTCATTCTTTGCAATGACATGCTCAAATGCGCAGATCACTTCTGATGAAAATTTCAGAAAACCAGTTTTAGAAACAATAAAAAAAATTGAATCTGTTTTTCAGGTTACGATCAATGATGACAGAGGTTTATTAAAAGGCAAAGAATTGGACTATGCGGATTGGAGAATTGAACCAGGAAATCTGGTTCTTTCGTTGACCAATATTTTAGCTCCTTTTGAATTGATCTATTTCAAACAACCCGATGGAACTTATATTATTCGTAAATATGAGAATCATAAAGTATCAGTGGATAAAGGAAAAGAAAGATTAGCATATTTAACGAGCTTATATTCGAATGTTGCCACATGGGAAACACGTAAAAAAGAAATAAAGGAGTGTATGATTACTTCATTTGGTTTGGATAAAGCACCACCAATGCCGAAATCAAGACCGATACTAACGGCAAAACGAATTTATAAAGATTATAGTATTGAAAATATTGGCTTAGAAATTTTGCCGGGTGTTTATGTGACAGGTTCTCTTTATAAACCTTATCCGTTGAACAAGAAAACTCCCGTTATCTTAACACCAGATGGGCATTTTGGAGATGGAAGATATAGAAAAGATGAACAATATCGCTGCGCTATTATGGCTAAAATGGGCGCTACTGTAGTGAGTTATGATTTATTCGCTTGGGGAGAATCGGTACTTCAATTTCCAGAAGCAACTCATAGAAATAGTATTGCGTCGACCATACAAGTGTTAAGTGGAGTTAGATTGTTGGATTACTTAGCTACTCAAAAAAATATGGATATGTCGCGAGTGGGCGTTACAGGTGGTTCCGGTGGAGGATCGCATACGATGTTTTTAGCGGCCTTAGATGATCGAATTAGTGTTTCGGCTCCCGTTGTGATGGTTTCTTCTCATTTTTCCGGAGGTTGCCCCTGTGAAAGCGGTAGAGGGATTCATTTATGTGGTAACGGAACCAACAATGCAGAAGTAGCCGCTATGATGGCACCAAAACCGCAATTAATAGTTTCTGACGGTAAAGATTGGACATTGGCAGTTCCAGAATTAGAATTTCCTTTTATTCAAAGAACATATGGACTCTATGGTAAAAAAGAGGCAGTAGAAAATGTCCATTTTGCCAAAGAAGGACATGATTTTGGAATTTCAAAAAGAATGGCATTATATCCGTTTATGGCCAAATATTTAAATTTAGATTTGAATAAAGTGAAGAATGAAAAAGGCGAAATTGACGAATCGACTTGCGTGATTGAACCCAAGGAAAAAATGTTTGTCTTTGGAGATAAAGGCGAGAAATTGCCTGCTAATGCCTTAAAAGACATCAACAAATTATATGAAATGTTTGGAGAAAAAAACAACAAAGTTTATGAAGTTAAAAAATAAAATTGCTGCGATTTGTTTAGGGATTTTATCGCTAGCCGCCAACCAAATAACCAATGCACAAACCAACAAGGAATTAAAGTTATGGTACGATAAACCAGCTGCTATTTGGAACGAAGCTTTGCCTTTGGGAAATGGTCGTTTGGGGGCTATGGTTTTTGGTGATCCGGCTGTAGAGCGGTTACAGTTGAATGAAGAAACCATTTGGGCAGGTTCACCCAATAGCAATGCACATAGTAAATCAATAAAAGCCTTGCCGATAGTTCGTCAATTAATTTTTGACGGTAAATTTGATCAGGCTCAGGAATTGGCCACACAGGATATTATGTCACAGACCAATGACGGAATGCCGTATCAAACTTTTGGGAGTGTTTATATTTCGTTTGCGGGACATCAAAAGTATTCAAATTATTACAGAGACCTCGATATTGAAAATGCTACAGCAAAAGTAAAATACACTGTAAACGGGGTGGAATTTACCAGAGAAATTTTGACCTCATTCTCAGATCAGGTTATAGTGGTGAAACTTTCAGCGAGTCAGCCAGGACAAATTACCTGTAATGTTTTTATGAATAGTCCACTTGATAAAACGGTTTCGGCCTCAGAGGAAGATCAAATCTTACTCTCTGGAATTACAAGCAATTTTGAAGGTCAAAAAGGGAAAGTTAAATTTCAGGGAAGAGTAGAAGCTAAAAGTAAAGGTGGAGAAGTTTCTTCAAGCAATGGAATTATTAGCATCAATAAAGCCGATGAAGCAACATTGTATATTTCGATAGCGACCAATTTCAAAAATTACCAGGATATAAGTGGTGATGAAGTGGCCAAATGCAAAGCGTATTTGACCCAATCTCAGACCAAAGATTTTGCTACGATAAAAAGAGATCATATCACCTATTATCAGAGATTCTTCAACAGGGTATCTTTTGATTTAGGTTCAAATGAGGCCGCAAAGAAACCAACAAACGAAAGAATTAGGGATTTTTCTAAACAATTCGATCCTCAATTGGCTTCCTTATATTTTCAGTTTGGACGTTACCTTTTGATATCCAGTTCACAGTCTGGGGGACAACCCGCCAATTTACAAGGGATTTGGAACGATATGGTAACACCTCCTTGGGATAGTAAGTACACCACCAACATTAATGCGGAGATGAACTATTGGCCAGCTGAGGTGACTAATCTTTCTGAAATGCACGAGCCTTTTATTGAGATGGCAAAAGAATTGAGCATTACGGGAAAAGAAACGGCAAAGGTGATGTACAACGCCAATGGTTGGGTTCTGCATCATAATACTGATATTTGGCGCGTAACGGCTCCGGTTGATTATGCTGCATCGGGTATGTGGCCAACAGGAGGTGCTTGGGTGAGTCAGGATTTATGGGAGCGTTATTTGTATACGGGAGATAAAAATTATTTAAAGGAAATTTATCCTGTAATAAAAGGCGCTGCTGATTTCTTTTTGGATTTTATGGTCGTTGACCCCAATACTGGATATTTGGTAGTTGTACCCTCAAGTTCACCTGAAAACACACATGCTGGTGGAACTGGAAAAGCAACAATTGCTTCAGGAACTACCATGGACAATCAGTTGGTTTTTGATTTGTTTACCCATGTTATTGAGGCTTCTAAATTGGTGGCTCCTGATGAAGCTTATGCCAAAAGAGTAAGTGAGGCATTGAAAAAAATGTCGCCAATGAAAGTGGGGCAACACAGTCAATTACAGGAATGGCAAACGGACTGGGATAAGCCAGAGGACAAACACAGACACGTTTCTCATTTGTATGGATTGTTCCCGAGTAATCAAATTTCACCAATCAAAACACCAGAACTCTTTGAAGCAGCCAAGAATTCCTTAAATTACAGAGGTGACGAATCTACGGGTTGGTCCATGGGGTGGAAAGTGAATTTGTGGGCAAGATTACTCGATGGAGATCATGCTTATAAATTGTTGCAAGATCAGTTGCATTTGGTTACGGCAGAACAAAGAAAAGGTGGAGGTACCTACCCCAATATGCTCGATGCGCATCAACCCTTCCAGATCGATGGTAACTTTGGTTGTACAGCGGGAATTGCAGAAATGTTGATGCAAAGTCAGGAAGATGCAATTCAATTATTGCCAGCTTTACCCAGTGTTTGGAAAGACGGAAGTATAAAAGGTTTAGTGGCGCGTGGTGGCTTTGTAGTGGATATGACTTGGAAAAATAATAAAATTTCGACTTTAAAAGTTTACTCGAAGTTAGGAGGGAATTGCCGTTTGAAATTAGAAAATGGATTACAGACAGAAAAAGGGGGATCTCTTAAAAGAGCAAAAGGAAAAAATTCCAATCCACTGTTTTATGCTGTTCAAGTAAAGAAACCAATTATTTCAGAAAAAGCAAATTTGAAAAAAGTTGTACTGCCAAAATACAATGAATATGATGTTCAGATGAAGGCAGGGCAGACGTATACTTTTAAAGGGAATTAAAATTTACTCAATTTTTGGAGCTTAAAAAATAAATAAATTAGAAAGCATGTTACATCATTTCAAATACAAAATAATCGTTTTCGTAATTTTGATTGCCACTTTAACCAGTTGCAAATCAGGGATGACACATTCCAAAAGTACGGCTGCAATTCTAAAACAAGAGAATTTCAAACATTATGTTGATTATTTCAACACGATGGAAGAGGAGAATTTAAAATTTGCCATTCCGAACGATTCAGCTTGGACCTGGATGGAAAAAAATATTCCGTTGTTTGAATGTCCACAACAAAATTTTGAAGAAATCTATTATTTCCGTTGGTGGAGTGCTAGAAAACACATAAAAAAAACACCACAAGGATATGCGATTACGGAATTTTTAGTAGAACGTTCCTATGCCGATAAATACAATATGATTAGTTGTGCTTTGGGACATCATATCAATGAATTCAGATGGTTACACAATCCAGAATATATAGAACAGGATGTTCATTTGTGGTTCAGAGGAAATGATGGCAAGCCCTTGGAAAAACTGAGAAAGTTTAGTAGTTGGACCGCTGATGCTTTATACAATCGCTATTTGGTGAATAAAGACAATACGTTTTTATTGGATATGTATCCTGATTTGGTTGCTGAATTTGCTGCTTGGGAAGGTGAAAAAAAGCGCAAAGATGGATTGTTCTGGCAATTTGATGTAAGGGATGGAATGGAAGAATCCTTAAGTGGGGCGAGAAAATTCAGAAATGCACGTCCGACGATTAACAGTTATATGTTTGGAAATGCAACAGCTTTGTCTAAAATGGCTAAGATGAAAGGCGATTTAAAACAGGAAAGGTATTTTGAAGCCAAAGCAGATACGCTGCAAAAATTAATTGAGACAAAACTGTGGAATCCTAAAAGCGAGTTCTTTGAAACCTTTACCGAAAAAGATACATTAGCAGAAGTTAGAGAAGCCATTGGGTTTATTCCGTGGTATTTTAATCTACCTCAAAAAGACAAAGGCTTTGAAAAAGCTTGGGAGCAAATTAAAGACGAGAAAGGATTTGCAGCTCCTTTTGGTTTAACAACGGCAGAGAGAAGAAGTCCACGTTTTAGATCGCACGGTACAGGAACTTGCGAGTGGGATGGTGCCATTTGGCCTTTTGCTAGTTCACAGACCCTAACAGCTTTGGCCAACGTTTTGAATAATTACAATCAGCATTATGTTGGTAAAACGGATTATTTCAAGCAGATGGATTTGTATGTTCAATCGCAGTATTATCGCGGAAAACCCTATCTAGGAGAATATCTGGACGAGACCACTGGATATTGGTTAATGGGAGACAAAGAACGCAGCAGGTATTATAATCATTCAACTTTTAACGATTTAATGATTACGGGCTTAGTAGGTTTACGACCAAGAGCAGATGATAAAATAGAAGTTAATCCGCTCATTCCACAAGAAAAATGGGATTGGTTTTGTTTGGATAATGTGTTGTATCATGGTAATATCATTACCATTCTTTGGGACAAAACAGGAGAGAAATACCATAAAGGAAAAGGGTTCAGAATCTTTAAAAACGGGAAAGAAATTGCGGTTTCAAATACATTAGAGAAATTAGTATCCCAATAGAAATTAAGCCACGGCTATAATTTATTGAAGCTATTGGCTATCGTTCGACTCTTCTTTACCGAAAGGACACAGTAGAGGAAATAACCCTATAGATTAGACCTGACAGGTTCTTAAAACCTGTCAGGTCTTACGCATAAAAAAATAGTCGCTTAAAAACATCATTCATGAAAAAGTTTTTTTTACAGTTAACCTTCAGCATTATCCTATTGATTTCATTTTCGGTTAAAGGCCAAAATAAAATCAGTCTTAACCATTTACAATGTGAAATGCTTACTAATCCAGAAGGAATTGATGTTTTACAACCACGATTGAGCTGGCAAATAAAAACGGAGGTTAATGAGGTAAAACAAACAGCCTATCAAATTATAGTGGCGACTACTTTAGAAAATCTAAAGGGAAATAAAGCCGATTTATGGGATAGTGGAAAAGTAGAAAGTGATGAGTCGGTCAATGTGGTGTATCAAGGGAAACGACTTGAAAACAGACAAAATGCCTTCTGGAAAGTAAGAGTTTGGACCAATAAAGGAGAAATTCAACCGATAAACCATGCTCATTTTAGCATGGGAATTTTAAATTATGCAGATTGGAAATCAACGCGTTGGATTGGCTACGAAAAAACCTCTGCTGGAGATAGTATTGCTCAATATTCAAGGTTGGCGGCACGTTATTTAAGAAAAGAATTTAGTTTAAAAGCGCCCATCAAAAATGCCAAGGTGTATCTGATAGGTTTGGGTTTGTATGAATTATACATCAACGGAATTAAAATTGGAGATCAAGTTTTGGCCCCCGTCCCAACCGATTATACTAAAAATATTAAATACAATGTTTTTGATGTGACTTCGCAGTTGAAAGAAGGTAAAAATATGCTGGGCACCATTTTAGGGAACGGACGTTTTTTTACCATGCGTCAGGATTACAAACCGTACAAAATTAAAACCTTTGGCTACCCAAAAATGGCATTGCAGTTATTTGTAGAATATACCGATGGAACCAAAGAAGTAATTAGAACAGATGATTCGTGGAAAGTAACGACAAATGGTCCTATTTTATCCAACAATGAATATGATGGAGAAGAGTACGATGCGCGTAAAGAAATGAAGAACTGGAGCACGACCCATTTTGATGATAAAAATTGGCTCTCCGCTGAATATGTGCAGGAACCAGGCGGTTTTTATGAAGCGCAAATGACGCCTAACATGAAAATAATGGAAGAGGTGAAACCCCTTTCGATCAAGAAAACTTCAAAAGGAACTTATATACTGGATATGGGGCAGAATATGGTAGGCTGGTTACAATTGAAAGTAAAAGGAAAAAGCGGAGATAAAATTATTTTAAAATTTGCTGAATCCTTGCAAGCCAATGGTACGCTGTATACGGATAATTTACGAGATGCCAGAACAACTGATGTGTATACTTTGAAAGGGGAAGGCGAAGAAATTTGGGAACCGACTTTTATATTTCACGGTTTTAGGTTTGTAGAAGTATCTGGATTTGCTACCCAACCTACACTAGATAATTTTGTTGGAAAAGTGGTTTACGACGACATAAAAACAACAGGAACTTTTGAATCATCCAATGCGACGATGAATCAGGTTTTTAAAAATGCCTATTGGGGAATCAGGGGGAATTATAAAGGAATGCCCATCGATTGCCCGCAACGAAATGAACGTCAACCTTGGTTGGGAGACAGAACAACGGGTGCTTATGGAGAAAGTTTTTTATTCGACAATCAAACTTTATATGCTAAATGGCTCGATGACATTAAAAATGCGCAAACGGCAGATGGAGGAATTCCTGATGTTGCGCCGGCATTTTGGCGTTATTATGGCGATAATGTAACTTGGCCAGGTACTTATATTACCGTAGCCGATATGTTGTACCAACAATTTGGAGATAAAAAAGTGATCGAAAAACATTATCCGTCCATGAAAAAATGGGTGGTGTATATGGAACAAAATTATTTGGTTAACGATCTCATGACCAAAGACAAATATGGAGATTGGTGTGTGCCACCAGAATCCTTAGAATTAATTCACTCCAAAGATTCCGCACGAACCACAAACGGTGAATTAATTGCCAGTGCTTTTTATTATCATTTGTTGCAAAAAATGAAAAAGTTTGCCGCAATTAATGGATCAAATTCGGAAGATAGTCTGTATTATGATTCCCTTTCTGAAAGAGTGAAAAGGGCCTTTAATGCGAAATTTTTCAATTCCGAAAAGCATAATTATGCCAATAATACGGTAACGGCAAATCTACTTCCGTTAGCCTTTGGTATGGTTCCCCAAAACCTTCAATCAAAAGTATTTGATAATATCGTTGATCAAGTTGAAGTTACCAACAATGGACACATCAGTACTGGGGTTATTGGAACGCAGTTTTTAATGCGAACCTTATCTGAGTTCGGAAGACCAGATTTGAGTTATAGATTAGCTTCAAATGATAGCTATCCGAGTTGGGGATATATGGCCAAAAATGGCGCAACAACGATTTGGGAACTATGGAATGGAAATACTGCCGATCCTAAAATGAATTCACAAAACCATGTGATGTTATTAGGGGATTTACTGATCTGGTATTATGAAAATATAGCCGGGATCAAAAGTAATCCTGAAACCCCTGGTTTCAAACAAATTATAATGAAACCGGATTTTGAAACCGGGTTGAGCTACGTCAAGGCTTCTTATGAATCTATTCACGGTACGATAACTAGTAACTGGAAGAAAAGTAAAAACAATTTGCAATGGAACATCACTATTCCTGCTAACACTTCAGCAGCGGTTTATTTACCTACCAATACGATGGCTAATGTTATTTTGGATGGTAAAAAGCTAACGAAATCGACTACTTCTTATAAGATCGAAAACAACAAACTTGTGGTAACATTACCCTCTGGCAGCTATGCAATAAATTTAAAACGATAAATTATAAAATTCGGGACAGTACAGGATAGCTATTCAAAATTTTAGTGTCATTTTTACACTTAATAAATAATTTTACCTAAAAAAATATTAGGTATGCATTTAAAATTATAAATTTTAATTCAAAATAAAATATTAAGAATGAAAATTGTAAAAATGACTGTGGTCTTATTTGGTCTATTGCTTTTAGGAAGTTGTAAACCTACTTTAGGTAAAAACACTTGGAAAGAGGGAATCCTAGTAGATGAATTTATATATGATAAAGCCCCTTATCCATCTTGTCATGCTGCTACTATCGTAGAAGCAACAAACGGAGATTTGGTCGCTTCATGGTTTGGAGGTAAGCACGAGAGAAATCCTGATGTTTGTATATATGTTAGCATTAAACCAAAAGGAAGTGACAAATGGAGTGAGGGTGTAAATGTTGCAGATGGCGTGATGAAAGAAGGGCCGAGATTGCCAACATGGAATCCAGTTTTGTACCAAATTCCAGGTGGAGATTTAATGCTTTTTTACAAAATAGGGCCAAAACCATCGGAATGGTGGGGGATGATCAGAACTTCATCTGATAATGGAAAAACCTGGTCTGAGGCTAAAAACATGCCTAATAAAGATTTCTTGGGACCCATCAAAAATAAACCTGTTTTATTAAGTAATGGAACGCTATTGTGTCCCTCAAGTATTGAAGGAGACGGATGGAGACTTCGTATGGAATCGACTCCAGATTTTGGAAAAACCTGGGTTATGGGCGACACCATATCAAGAGGGAAAAATAAAATCAATGCGATTCAGCCTAGTATACTTTATCACAAAGATGGAAGTATTCAGGCTATCGGTAGAACCAGAAACAGAGCTATTTTTAGTACGTTTTCAAAAGACAATGGAAAAACATGGTCGGATATCGAATTAATAGGTTTGCCAAACAATAATTCAGGAACAGATGCGGTGACCCTTAAAAACGGAAAACATTTGTTAGTTTACAACCACGTATTGCCTCCGGGCACTGAAGCAAAGGGACCAAGAACACCATTGAATGTTTCTATTTCTAAAGATGGAATTCACTGGGATGCTGCATTGATTTTAGAGGATTCAAAAATCAGTCAGTATTCATATCCCTCCATGATTCAGAGTGCTGACGGAATGGTACATATTGTTTATACCTGGAGAAGAGAAAAAATTAAATATGTAAAGGTTGATCCTAGTAAATTAGTTTCATTTCCAATCAAAAAGGGTATCTGGCCAGGAGAGGAAAACAAAGTGGTTACGGCCGTTAAAGCGGAAGAAGAATAGAAACAGCTTGGTACAAAAATAAAAAAAACGCAGCTTTTACTAAGAATAAGGATTCAGCTAAAATCGTATCAATTGGTACAAAAAAGAGAATAAATATGAACATATTTCATTTGAAAAAGAACATTATCATTTTGACTCTGTTTGTTTTAGGAGGGGGATTCCACAGTGGTGCAAGCGCTCAGGTATCCAAAAAGAAACAACAGTATCAAGTTGCTGTTTGCGACTGGATGATTTTGAAAAGACAAAAATTAGGCGCTTTTGGTTTAGCAGCTGAAATAAAAGCAGACGGAATCGAATTGGATATGGGAGGTTTAGGAAAGAGACCCACTTTTGACAGCAAATTGGGTGATCCTGTGGAAAGACAGAAGTTTTTGGATAAAGCCAAAGAAGTAGGAGTTGGAATAAGTTCTATTGCGATGTCTGGGTTTTATGCTCAATCTTTTGCCAAAAGAGAAACAATCGCACCCATGATCGAAGACTGCGTTAAAGCGATGAAGGACATGAAGGTAAAAGTGGCTTATCTGCCCTTAGGTACAGAAAGTGATTTGGTTAAAAATCCTGAATTGCGTCCGGTCATTATTGAAAGATTAAAATGGGCAGCAAAGCAAGTGGGTAAAATAGGAGGAGTCATTGCTATCGAAACGTCATTAGACGCAAGAGCGGAGAAAAAATTATTGGAAGAAATTGGTTCAAAACATATTAAAAGTTCTTTCAATTTTGCCAATGCTGCTGATCATGGCAGAGATATTCCAACCGAATTAAAAATATTAGGTAAAAAACATTTGGCGCAAATTCATGCCTCCAATACAGATAAATTTTGGTTGGAGAATGACCCTACGATTAATATGCCAGCAATCAAAAAGACGCTGGATGAAATGAATTGGAGCGGTTGGTTAATCGTAGAGCGGTCCAGAGATGTCACGCAAGTGCATAATGTAAAAGTCAATTATGGTGCAAACGTTGCTTATTTGAAAAAGATCTTTCAAAAGTAAAGGAGTATGTTGCCCGCTCTGTATACAAGAAAAGGCATATGATTGACCAAGAAGGAAATGCATTAGCGCTAATTTTTCAGTATTCAAAAAAAATAAAATAACCACACAATGAAATATTTTACTTTACTTTTTTTAGGATTGTATACCACTTTTGCCACCGCACAAAAGCTTACTGTTGTCAGTGATCCAAAATCGCCAAGAGTGCATTTTGGCGCAGAGAAAATTTCTGAAATCGCAGCAGCGAAAGGAATCAAAATAGTTTCTTCAAATCAATTGCCTAAAAGCTCAAAAGAGACCGTAATTGTCATAGGAGAAAAAGGAACTGCCTTTTGGAAGCAAAATACCAAGGGTGCAAAAATAGACGATAGTAAACTTGTTCAAAAAGAAGGTTTTCAAATTCGCACGCAAAAAAACATTATTTACATCGAGGGTAGTGATGCTTCAGGTGCTTTATATGGAGCAATGGAAGTAGTGGATCGTATCAAAGAATCCGGAAAAATTCCAGCTGAAATAAATATCCAAGACAGTCCTGAGATGGTTTTAAGAGGGGCTTGTATCGGTATGCAAAAAACGACCTATCTTCCCGGTAGAGATGTTTACGAATACCCATATACACCAGAAACTTTTCCTTGGTTCTACGATAAAAAACTTTGGATAAAGTACTTGGATATGATGGTGGACAATCGTATGAATTCTTTGTATTTATGGAACGGACATCCCTTTGCATCTTTAGTGAAATTAAAAGAGTATCCGTTTGCCTTAGAAGTAAGTGAAGTAGATTTCAAAAAGAATGAAGAAGTCTATAGATTCCTAACCGAAGAAGCCAATAAAAGAGGAATCTGGGTCATTCAAATGTTTTATAATATTATTGTTTCTAAGCCTTTTGCAGAGCATTACAATATCAAAACTCAAGATCGTTCAAGACCTATTACACCTTTGCTTTCAGATTATACTAGAAAATCTATTGCGGCTTTTATAGAAAAATACCCAAATGTTGGCTTGTTGGTTTGTTTAGGGGAAGCTATAAATACAGTTGATGATGATGTGGAATGGTTTACAAAAACGATTATTCCTGGTGTTCAAGACGGTTTAAAGGCATTGGGAAGAACAGACGAACCACCTATTATTTTGCGTTCTCATGATACGGATGGACCTTTGGTTATGGAAAAATCACTTCCGTTATATAAGAACCTATATACGGAGAGTAAATACACCGGAGAATCGCTTACTACGTATACCCCAGGTGGG
Source organism: Flavobacterium sp. OHVDL-2026-0007 (assembly GCF_059882335.1). NCBI lineage: Bacteria > Pseudomonadati > Bacteroidota > Flavobacteriia > Flavobacteriales > Flavobacteriaceae > Flavobacterium > Flavobacterium sp. OHVDL-2026-0007. The sequence goes on along the minus strand of NZ_CM187612.1, from coordinate 1,502,969 downwards.
CCATGGGGAGAGACTCACAAACAGCTAAGTGCATTACAATCTATTCATATTGAAAACGTCCATATATTAGCCAATTTAGAACCCTTTAGATACGGATCTCCTGACTTTATCCAAAAGACAGTTAAAGCCATGCATAGTGTGCACGGAGCCAATGCTTTGCATTTGTATCCGCAGGCATCCTATTGGGATTGGCCGTATTCAGCTGATAAAACAAAAACGGGTGAACGATTATTAGAAATGGATCGGGACTGGATCTGGTACAAAGCTTGGGCAAGATACGCCTGGGACAGTAAAAGAGACAGAAAGGAAGAGGTTAAGTTTTGGGACAAAGATTTGGCTGCCAAATACGGAACTGATGCAGAGGCGGCAAATAATATTTTAAAAGCCTATGAAGAAACCGGAGAAATCGCTCCAAAAACATTAAGACGCTTTGGAATTACCGAAGGAAATCGTCAAACTTTATTGTTGGGAATGTTCGAGAGTCAATTGGTAAATCCATCCAAGTGGCGCGTGTACCCTGGGTTTCATGAATCTTGTGGACCTGCTGGTGAATTACTTTTAGAGTACGCTAAAAAAGAATGGAATCACGAGCCGCATACCGGGGAACTACCTACTCAAATTATTGCTGAAATCACCCAGCATGGTAAATTGGCGGTTGAAGCTATAGATAAAGCTGAAGCAAGTGTGACTAAAGATAAAGAGGAATTTTTGCGTCTTAAGAACGATATTCATAGTTATAAAGCTTTCGCTGATTTCTTTTCAGAAAAAGTAAAAGCGGCCTTACTGGTTTTGAGATATAGTTATTCAAATGATATTGCAGATCTAGATAAAGCGCTTCCGCACCTAGAAAAAAGTATTGAATATTATGAACATTTAGTGAGTTTAACAAAGGACACGTATTGGTACGCCAACAGTATGCAAACGGCACAACGCCGAATTCCTATTGGTGGCGATGACGGAAACAACAAAACATGGGTAGAGTTATTACCGCATTACGAACGTGAATTGGTGAACTTCAAAAGAAATTTAGGCTTGCTAAAATCATCAACAGATGGTAAAATAGCCACTAAAGAAGGTAAACCATGGCAAACGGCAGAAGTGACTTTACTTAGTGAAAGCAAAGGAACTTATGCGGTCAAGAATGGGGTAAAAGTATATGGAACTCCAATTTCTGAAATTATAAAAGTAGCGCCGGAATTACAAAATCTAAAAGGAATTACTTTTGATGAAGCAGCGCAAAATGAAAGCGGAACCCATTTGAAATTCAAGAATACGAAAGCCGTAAAATTGGTAGTAGGTTATTTCAATTCAGATCAAAAGCGATTTTTATTTCCGCCAAGTTTGGAAACAGATGCTGCTGGAAATGCGCACGGTCAGGCAGAAGTTATTTTGGCAAGCGCTATGAACTTGAAAGAATTACCAAGAGTAAACATTCATACCTATACTTTTGAACCAGGGGAAAATAAACTGGATTTAGGCAAAGGCCGAGTATTGATTTTAGGATTTATTGAGGCTAATCAACCTATAAGCCCTCGTGATGTTGGGTATATTGATGCAGGAGAAAAAAGTGCAATAGATTGGTTGTTTTATTAATAATAATAGGTGGAGTGTGGGCCTAATGTGACCATGCCCAATCATTGGGATGACAAAAGAAGACGGCCTTAGATTGCTTATCTGGTGTAAAAAGATATGAAAAAAATAGTATTTTTTATTTTTTGTTTTTGTTCAAGTACTTGCTTTGTTTTGGGTCAAAGCAATAATGGTTCAGCGGAATTTCGTAAAGAAGTTTCGCTGAACTCCTCTTGGGCTACCGTTGTTTTAGATGAACTTCCAAAACAAGAAGAAGCTTTTGTGAAGGATCCCAAAGTTGATTCCAAATGGCAAGAAGTAAATGTGCCGCACAATTGGGATCAGTATTATGGCTTCAGAAGAACAAAGCACGGTAATTTACATGGAACTGCTTGGTATCAAAAAACGGTAAAACTGGATAATTCGGCAAAAGGCAAACGACTGTTTCTGTTTTTTGAAGGGGTAAGTTCGTATGCTACAGTTTGGGTAAACGGCAAAAAAGCCGGTGAACACAAAGGCGGTAGAACTACTTTTACTCTTGATATCACCCAACTTGTTGTTTTCGACAAAGAAAATACCATTCTGGTCAAAGCTGCCCATCCCTCATTTATAGCAGATTTGCCTTGGGTTTGTGGTGGTTGCTCGGGAGAATGGGGATTTTCAGAAGGATCACAACCGATGGGGATTTTTAGACCAGTTTCTTTGGTGATTACAAATGAAATGAGAATACAACCATTTGGGATTCACATTTGGAATGATGCATCGACTTCCAAACAAAAAGCAATTCTGCATACTACAACAGAACTTAAAAATTACGGGAATTTGGATCGAAATCTAACCGTAGAAAATGTGCTTTTTGATGCTTCAGGGAAAAAAGTGGTTGCGTCAAAAAAGGAACTTAGAAATAGGGCTGGTGAAACCAAAGAAATGGCACAGACACTTCCAGAGATTTCCAATCCGAAGTTATGGTCCCCTTCAAATCCGTATCTGTATAAACTAGTGACGACTGTTTATGAAAACGGAAAAATAATAGATCAGTTAACAACGCCCTATGGAATCCGTTGGGTAAGTTGGCCCGTTAGCCGAGATGGAAAAGACAATCGTTTTTATATCAATGATGAACCTTTATTTATCAATGGAACTTGTGAGTATGAACATTTAATCGGAAATAGTCATTCCTTTTCCACTGAGCAAATTCATTCGAGAATTGAACAAATAAAAGCAGCTGGTTTTAATGCTTTTAGAGAAGCACATCAGCCACATAATTTAGAGTACCAAAAAGAATTAGACCAAAACGGAATCTTGTTTTGGAGTCAATTTTCTGCCCATATTTGGTATGATACACCTGAGTTCAAAGAAAATTTCAAAGCCCTTTTGCGAGAATGGATCAAAGAGCGCAGAAATAGCCCGTCGGTGGTCATGTGGGGATTGCAAAACGAAAGTACCATTCCGGCAGCATTTGCACAAGAATGCACTAAAATCATTCGAGAAATGGATCCGATGTCTGCTTCACAACGTATCGTAACCACTTGTAATGGAGGAGAAGGAACCGATTGGAATGTAGTACAAAACTGGTCAGGAACCTATGGAGGTGATCCTTTAAAATACCATGTGGAAATGTCAACGCAGTTATTAAATGGAGAATATGGCGCATGGCGTACAGCAGATTTACATACTGAGGGTGAATTTGATCAAAAAGGAATTTTGAGCGAAAACAGATTTTCACAATTAATGGAAATTAAAGTTCGTGAAGCGGAATCGGTTAAAGATAAAATCGCAGGACAATTTAACTGGCTTTTTGCCTCTCATGAAAATCCAGGGCGTATTCAAAATGGAGAAGGTTTTAGGGATATCGATAAAGTGGGGCCTGTAAATTATAAAGGGCTTTTTACCATTTGGGGTGAACCTCTAGATGCCTATTATATGTACCGTGCGAATTATGTTTCGAACAAAACAAACCCGATGGTGTATATCGTTTCACATTCATGGCCAAGTCGCTGGGAAAGTACTGGGATTAAAAACGGCATTGATGTTTACTCGAACTGTGATGAAGTAGAGCTGTTCAACGATGTCAATAAAGTATCATTAGGCAGATTAAAGAATCCAGGTTTAGGACAGCATTTTCAATGGAATAAGGTGAATATTCAATACAATGTTTTGTATGCTGTTGGTTATGTAAAGGGTAAGGCGGTAGCCAAAGATTATATTGTTTTAAACACACTTCCCAAAGCGCCTAATTTAGCCGATTTGGTTACCGATAAAGTCGACATTACCAAAGCCAAAAAAGGATATAATTATATTTACAGAGTAAATTGTGGTGGTTCAGCATTAACAGATGCTCAGGGAAATACTTGGCTTACCGATACGCATAAAAGTGGTCAAAATACCTGGGGTTCTTTGTCGTGGACCGATAATTTTACAAAATTGCCTGATTTTTATGCGAGCCAGAGAACTACTTTTGATCCCATAAACGGTACAAAAGAGGAAGCTTTATTTCAAAATTTTAGGTACGGACTAGACCAACTCCGTTACGAATTTCCTGCAGCAGCTGGAGAATATTTAGTAGAGCTTTATTTTACAGAACCTTGGTACGGAACCGGTGGTGGTTTAGATTGTAAAGGCTGGCGATTGTTTGATGTTGCTGTAAATGACAATGTAGTGCTTAAGGATTTTGATATTTGGTCGGAAGTTGGACACGATAAGGCGTTGAAGAAAACGTTTGTAGTCAAAAGTAAAAACGGAAAAATCACGATTTCTTTCCCGAATGTAAAAGCAGGCCAAGCTATAATCTCCGCAATTGCCATTGCCACAAAAGAGAAGAAGGCGCAACCCGCTAAAGAATCTGGCAGGTATATTCAGAACGTTAATTTAGATTCAGCTGTAGGCTATAAAGTGGCTTCTTGGTTGGATATCAATTCAAAGCAATTTTCAACCTCAGAGATTATTTTGACACAAATACCATCGGAAGCAGTGGGAGCTGATTATGTGCAGTTTTCACAGAGTAATGTAAGTGGAGGAAGTTTTACATTGCTTAAAGATTCAAATGTATATGTATTCTTGCCTAGTGCTGAAAAACAACCAGCTTGGTTAGAGGGTTATGCTAAAGTAGAAGAAAGTGCTAAAAATAGTTTTGGGACTGTATTCAATGTATATAAGAAGCCATTCAAAGCAAATGAAAAAGTAACTTTTGGAGTCTTGAGTTCTGCTTTTGTGATCGGAGCAGTTCCTACTTATGATATGGGGGAAAAAGATGATTCAAGACCAGTGGTACTTATAGAGGCAGAAAATGCGAAAGTTACGGGAACGGGAATTGAGAAAGGAAATTTTAAAAAAGCCGATTATATTGAGTTTACAAAAAAGACAAACAATAGCATTGAGTTTGAAGTAAAGCCAGGAGTAGCTGGAATTTATTTAATGCGTTTTAGGTTCATGAACCGAAACGAAACCCCCTTAAAAGTAAAATTTAGAATGCAAGATGCCTATGGTATTTTGATGCGAAATGATAGCATCGAGTTTTTTCCATCTACTGAAAAGTGGAAAGTATTAAATACCACTTCAGGAGGATATATTAATGCAGGAACCTATAAAATTACAATAGAGGGCGAAGACCTAAAAGGATTGTTATTGGATTCTTTTGAGTTTCAATAATCGTTTTTTATCCCTCCAAGTGACAATTGGTAAACAAATTAGAATAGCATAAAAACAACAACAATGAATACACCTAAAAGCCTTTTACACAAAAGCATAATTGCCTTGAGTTTATTGCTTCTTGTGGCCTGCGCGTCAAAAAGTAAAAAAGCTAGAATCATTGAGGATTTTAATAAAAACTGGAACTTTACATTAGGAGATTATCCAGCGGCTATTGAGTCTGATTTTAATATGGTGCAATGGAGAGCGATTCAATTGCCACACGATTGGAGCATAGAAGGAACCTTTAGTGATAAACATCCGACAAAACCTTCACAAGGGGCTTTGCCGGGGGGTAAAGGCTGGTATCGCAAAACATTTACGATTCCTGTAGATTGGAAAAATAAATCGGTTTCGATAGAATTTGATGGTGTCTTTAAAAATAGTGAAGTATTTATCAACGGGCATTCTTTAGGTGTGCGTCCCAATGGCTACATTTCGTTTGCCTATGATCTATCGCAATATTTGAATTTTGATAAAGAAAATGTAGTCGCTGTAAAAGTCGATAATGATGCCCAACCCAATTCAAGATGGTACACAGGATCTGGAATTTACAGAAACGTGAGGTTGGTCGCTAGCGCTAAACTTCATGTGGCAAAATGGGGTACTTATGTGACAACACCAGAAGTTTCCACTGAGAAAGCAAAAGTGCGTTTTGAGGTAACTTTGGAAAATGACACTGATCTTGCAAAAGAATTTACGTTAGTGACGTCGGTAGTAAATGCAAAAAATGCGGAGGTTGCCCATGTTACTTCTACAGAAAAAATAGAAGCAAAAGCAACTGGAAAAACAGTACACCATTTAGAAGTAAAAAAACCAACGCTGTGGAGTGTTGATAATCCGTATCTGTACAAGATTATTACTAAAATATACGAAGGCACCACTTTGGTAGACAATTACGAAACACCTCTGGGAGTTCGATTTTTTAGTTTTGATGCTGAAAAAGGGTTTTCTTTAAATGGAGTGCCAACCAAAATATTAGGAGTTTGTCTGCATCACGACAATGGCGCTTTGGGGGCAGTAGAAAATATTCATGCGGTGAAAAGGAAATTGGGTTTACTCAAAGAAATGGGGGTAAATGCCATTAGGATGTCGCACAATCCACATTCTCTGGAAATGATGCAATTGTGTGATGAAATGGGATTTATTGTTCAGGACGAAGCTTTTGATGTTTGGAAGAAGAAAAAAGTAGCCAATGATTATCATAAAGACTGGGATCAGTGGCACAAAAAAGATTTGGAAGATTTTATTCTAAGAGATCGTAATCATCCGTCGGTAATGATGTGGAGTATTGGTAACGAAATCAGAGAACAATTTGACAGTACAGGAATTGCTATTACCAGAGAATTAGCCAAGATTGTAAAATCTTTAGATACAACTCGTCCGGTAACTTCTGCTTTGACAGAAAATGTTGTAGAGAAAAATTTCATTTATCAATCAGGCGCTTTAGATCTTTTAGGATTCAATTACAAACATGAAGATTACAAAGATTTTCCAACGCGTTTTAAAGGACAAAAAATAATTGCATCAGAAAGTGTTTCAGCCCTTGAATCGCGCGGTCATTATGATTTTCCATCAGATGTTATGAAAGCGTGGCCACCCAAGCATAATGCTCCTTTTGATGGAAATGCAGACTGGACAGTTTCCGCTTACGATCAAGTAAGATCGTACTGGGGAACAACGCACGAAGAGAATTGGAAAACCATCAAGAGGCAAGATTTCATGGCAGGAACTTTTATTTGGACCGGTTTTGATTACTTGGGAGAACCAGATCCATATCCTTATCCGGCAAGAAGTTCTTATTTTGGTATTATTGATTTGGCAGGTTTTCCAAAAGACGTTTACTATATGTATCAGAGCGAATGGACCACCAAAGCTGTGTTGCATATATTTCCGCATTGGAACTGGAACGTTGGACAGGAAGTGGACGTTTGGGCGTATTATAATAATGCCGATGAAGTTGAATTATTCCTCAACGGAAAATCGCTAGGAATCAAATCAAAACAAAATGATGATTTGCATATTTCATGGCGTGTAAAGTACGAACCAGGAACTATAAAAGCCATTTCAAGAAAAGGAGGAAAAGTAGTTCTAGAAAAAGAAATACATACTGCTGGAGAAGCTTCTAAAATAGCTTTGCAAGGGGATAAAAAAGTCATTAAAAACGATACTTATGATTTGGTTTATGTGAGCGTTTCAATTGTAGATAAGGAGGGTAATTTACTTCCGAAGGCTAATGATTTAATTCATTTTGAAGTAAGTGGCGGAGGAAAATTAGTGGGAGTAGATAATGGATATCAAGCCAATTTAGATTCTTTTAAAGCCAATTCTTGTAAATTGTTTAATGGTAAATGTATTGTGATTATTCAGTCAAATGGGAAGAGAGAAAACATTCAGTTAAAAGCCTCTACGGGTAATGGGATTTCGCAGGAAGCCATTTCGGTACAAGTGGATTGATATACTATTTCTGTTGCGCACTTTGTAAACGGTTCTGCTATAATGGGAAACACAGACCTAATGGATAGCTGCTAAGGATGTATTCGTTTTTAAAATAAACTACCCTGTACAAAATCGGCTTGTGTATTACTGTTGAAAGAAAAACAATCATTGACAAAGAACTGTTTTTTAAGGGGGTCATATTCCCTTAAAACAAGGTTGTCACAAAGAAAGTCGAGCGCAACGGAGGGAAATAAATGATGCGCTATGTTAATGCTTTCGGGGGTTAATCGTCGAGCGATAGAGAGATGTGGATCGTTGCTTTTTTTTAAGTCATACATTCGTAGCGCCTGCTGTGTTTTTTTCATAATGGGCTCGATAAGACTTTTAGATTCTTGATTTGGAGCAATAAAAAAAGCACCATTTGGGTACGTGTCAAAGTGATCTAGATGCACTCCAAAGGGGGTAAAAGTATCAGAAGTACGCAAGAGTTTTGCTTTGATTTTTTCCAATTCTTTCTCGGAGGTCTTGAATTCACAGATGGTAATATGGGCCACAGAATTTTTACTATTGAACCAACCTATTTTTGAGGCTAATAGCGCTTTCATGTTCTTGATCGCTTCGATTACATCCTGGGATGGATGTAGGGCTACAGAATAGTGTTTTTCCATCTTAAGGTTTCTTTTTTTGATCTAATCGGTGGTATATTTCAGATTGAAGTAAACCGCTTCCTCCTCCATAGTGGGCAATGACTTCCACTTCAGGTTGATTTTCTATGCAAAAAGCAGTGAATTCTTTTTCAATCTGATCTTCAATACCAGAACTCAATAAAACGAAATCTAGTTTATTTTTTAAAAAGTAATCCTGTGCTAAGGACTCATGGTTAAAGCCTACGGCTTGCCAATTTTCATTCGCATTGACAAGTCGAAGTAAAATAGCAAGAATAGGTTCGTTTTTTCCGAGAATTAAGAATTTTAACTTTTCCATGACCTTCCAATATTAGATGACAAATTTACTAGAATTAAATTGGTACTGAGTTAATCTAGGATAAGAACGAAAAGTTAAATAAATATTAAAATCAAAAAAAAAGATGTTAGAATGTGGAAAACCGTACTTTTTTATAAAAAGGAGCATGTAGATTTGGGGTATAGAAATCAACAATTATGATGCTTTTGCCTTTTTAAATATCATATAGATTTCTATGGTTGAACTGTTTTTGGAGAAACATTTTTTTTTGAAATGAAAATGGATATATTCATCTAATCGTGAATAGGTTTGTATAAATTTGCAAGAGTACAACGACATCTAATTTTTTAGGGTTTTTAGGTTCGGTTATTAAACTGAATTTAAAAGCCCTTTTTTCATATCATGATTTTGAATCTAGGTGGATTGTTTATAAAAACACTTCTTTAGTAAGCGATTAAGAAAAGTTAGGAATAGAAAATTATCGGCTATGTTGGTTAGTAACGTAGGGGAGATACTCTTGGTTGTTTTCTAAAAGAACTTATTTGTTGATTTGGAGTACTAGTTTTTAGTGTGATACCTTCTTGAATAAGACTAGTACTGTTCAGAGTGCTTAAAGCATGATCGTGGTAAATGCTTTTTGTTCTTAGGTCAATGTAAGTTATCTGATCAATATCGCCTTTAGCATTCGTTTGTACAATAGTGTTAATGCCTTGTTTATGTAGTGTTTTGATCAAGTCAGGTAGGGAGTGTACCCTAAATAGGGCTATCTCTACATTTTTTTTTAATCTTTCCTTAGTTTGTGTACTGCTATGGATGTTTATTTTGAATTGATTTTCTAAAAAGGCTAAGGAAGGTTTGTTATATAAGTCACTTCCTTTGATGGGGACTCCACAAGGCTTTTGCTGTTCATTTAAGATAGTAAAGTACAATCGACTTGAGAAGTGTGTTTTTGAATTTTCTGATGATATCCAAACTTTGAGATTGTATTGACTTAGTACGGCATTTAGCTCATACAAATTAGTGTACTTGTACTGATTCAAAACATGATGAAGTGTATGGTTTATGGCCTTTTTTGATTCCATTTTTCCATACTGTATCCTCAAGGGACTTAAGGAGTTTAAAGTAAATCCTTCATCAGTTTTTCGGCCTTCTGCTTTGATTAATCCAAATTGTTCTTCAATTTCTTTTCTTGCAGGTTCTGATTTTTTCCTGGCTAATTGATACATATCCATTCGTTTGCCATTACGTTCGATCTGTGTAGTTAGTACATGGAGGTGTGGATGTGCAGTATCATTATGCTGATAGACTAAATAAGGTTGTTTTCCAAAACCTATTTTTTCCATGTAAGTATGGGTAATAGTGATTAGTTTTTCTTTAGATAGTTTTTGCAAAGGAGAAAAATTAATCGAAATATGTACAGTATTGCGAATGGCGCGCTGGTTTAGCATTGTTCTTGTTAGGAATCGCTTTAGTTTCATCTCATAGCTTATGTGGTGCAAATCCAGAGGGAAATTGCCTGCGACTAGGCATTCGGCTGTACCAATTCTAACTTTATTTTCATTATAGAGGAGAGTTCTTGTTATTGAATTTCCTGTTTTTATGATTGTAACCATTTGTCGGTAATTTTTTTAATTTGTTTTTTAATTTTTTCTATCCTTTTGCTTAACTTTTGCGTCGCTCTTATGTGGTCTTTTAGGACTTCTTTTATTTCGTTTAATTTCGGGTGTTGATTAAATTTTGCGACAACTTCAGGAAGATTATTTTTTAGAATGTTCATCTCATTGTTTAGTACTACTATTTCTTCGATCAAATCATCTAATGATTGATCTCGAAATATGGTGGTAATGGGGTTGTTTAAGAGAATATTTCGGATGTACTCACTGATACTGCGGCAGGTACTGTTTTGCTGCCGTAGCTTGATTTTTGCATATTCTTCTGGTTGTACTGCAAAAGTAATTACAAAAGATTTTTTGGATTGGTTTGTTTTCATGATGATGTTATTGTTAGTTAATTTTTGATCTTATTTTTTAACGACCAGATAAGCCATTTCAGGATCATTGGTAAGTCGATCCATTTCTGAATCAATAAGGTCCTGAATATCTTGTTTGATTTGCAGGTAATTCCTTTGGATCTCGTTGTGGTTAAGTTCACGGATAATGGGAATTTCTTTATATTGGGCAGCTTCCTTTTGAAGCGCTTTATGATCATTGAGTATTTCACAATGAAATGTTTTGAGTTCAATTTTGCAGTTGGGGTCATCGGCTACCATGCCGACAAATTCTCCTGAGCTTAAAGACGAAATTTTGGACGTAGGGACGGCCAATTCCAATTGTTTGGAACGACTAATAGAGGTGTCGCCACTATTAATTGAAATGCTCTCTCGGTCTTGCATAATTTTACCACAGCGATCCGATAGTAGTTTAGCCGTATCTCCAGTGACTTGTCCGCTGATAATATTTCCGGTAATGTTCATAATGACATCAGCTTGCTCGCGTCCGTAATCTTTTCGAAGTTGGCTAAAGTCTTGTATTCCCAAAGAGGTTGCTACTTTATTACTTCTTGCTGTGGCCATTAGACTATCGATATTGTTGAGGTAAATGGTGGGGAATTCGTCGAATATTAGACTGCTTTTTAACTTGCCTTTTTGATTGACCAATTTCAATAGACGGTTGACATATAGGGATAAGACTGCACCATAGATTTGTATCTTTTGAGGATTGTTACCCATGCAGATGATCTTAGGTTCGTCGGGATTGTTGATATCGAGTGTGAAGTCATTGCCAGATAATACATAGTAGAGCTGTGGAGATGAAAGTCGAGCCATGGCTACTTTGGCTGAAGCAATTTGCCCTTCGAGTTGCTCCATAACATCGTTGAGGTAGGCATTGATAAAAGGATTGATGAGTACTTCTACTTCTTTTTCGGTTCTCAGTAGGGTAAAGAGATCATCGTAATCGACTTGCATAAGTTCAATGACATGAGGGAGCGTGCAGTATTGACCTTCTTTGTATTTTCTCAGATACCAAATGATAGCTGTTAGAAAGTTGATAGGGGACTCTACAAAAAAATCTCCTTGGCGTTTGATCCATTCTCTATTGAGCCCAAGTAAAATGGTTCGGGCGGATTCTGCTGAGTCGGTAATGTCCGTCATAGCAGAAGGAACTAAAGGATTGCAACGATGTGTACGGTTGAGATCATCAAAATTGATACTATAAAATTTAGGAGGGATTTGGTAAGCTATTTTGGATCTGAGCCAGGTATTGTACGCAATAGTGGTCAGGTCATCGTATTTGAAATCATAAATGAACATGGCAAAACCTTTTTGGATGTGCTGGGTAATGATATGGCGTATGACAAAATAAGATTTCCCTGAACCAGGAGTACCCAATACTAGAAGTGCTCTAAAGGGATTAATGATGTTAATCCAGCTCTTTCGGACCTTATCTTTTAAATGATATTGAGCGGGAAGATTGATTGAATATTCATTCTCTAAAAGCCGTTCTTCTTGCGGGAAAGTCTCATTCTCTTTATTGAAAATATCAGTCGAATTGAGCCTGTTTTTGATAATGCGTGACAATAGCGTTCCTCCGGTGAGTATGAGCATAAAGCCAAGGGAGGTAACAGTTATATAGGCGATCATCTTGTGTGTACTGCTAAGCCTTAACAATAACAATAGGTAACTGATAAAGAAGGTCAGTAATCCTAGTCCGAGATAAGTGCAGGCTGTTTTGTATTGAAGCTTTTCGTTTTTCCGTCCTTTTGCTCCTAGGAGTGAGATCATTAAAAAACCGAGAGAAAAGCATTTAGATTTATTAAAATGATCAAATAAACCCGTATCGTAAATATTGCCTAATAGCGTAGCGGTAAATTCATTGACAAGTTGCCATTCTTGGAAAGCAGTGTAGCCGTAATAGTAAAAATGTAAAGACAAAAGAAAGATACTGATAAGTCTAGTCATATCAAGTATTTTTCGCAGAGCCTGCTCGTTTTCTCCAGTTTGCATAGCCATGATTTTAAAATTTGCTAGTTGTTATTTACCTAATCCACTGACATAGTCAGTGGATAGTAGATGTTACTGTAGGGGGTATTTGAGGCCATCTTGGGCCATCTTGGACATTTTTAAGCGAAATGGGAGGCATTTTACCTCAAAGGGTAGAATTGTAATTAAACCCTATGGTCTTAGCCTTGATCTTAATTTTTCACGGTTGTGTTTTTCAGTAGTCATTAGCCACTGGTTAAGGTCCTTGTGATCTTGATAAAGTGCACTTTCATCTTGGTATTGATCACTCCAATTAAGAGCGGTATGAGTGCACTTTTCGCCAGCCGGATCTCGATCTAGAAAGAGTCGGATCAGTTGGTGTTGCTCCATAAAGGGGCGTGCTTTTTCGATCATGGCCAATGAGTTGAGTACAACATAATCCTGTTCTTTTTCGTGGGAATGATTATGCAGGGTTTTGAAGGATAGAAAATCAAAGAAGCCTTCGAAGACTATTACTTCGTTACTATTATGACTAAAAGTACTTATGGCTTTGGGGAAACTGCTGAGTTTAAGATAGGGACTCCGAATTTCATATCCTCCAAGATCATTTTTAAAACCAATACCATTATGAGAACGACCATTTACAGTAAAGCGAATCTCTTGACAAAAGGCAGTAGCAATTTCTAAGGGAATTTTTCGCTGTTGAAGATAACGCAAAAGGGAGATAGAACGTAACGGTTGTTCCTTGAGAATGATCAGCTTGGATGGTCTTGGCTCTGGTGTGTTTTGAATAGGAATTACTGGATGAGATAAGGACAAATTGCCACAATGCTCTCTAAGAAACTCGCCAAGAGAACAGTTAAAAAAGAGCATGCCAAAGTCGACCAGATTGCCTCCTTTGCCCATTCCGTGATCGTACCATCTGTTGAGTTTAGTATTTATTTTAAATGATGCAGTCTTTTCATTACGCAAGGGCGAGAGATACCAATGGTCGTCACGAACTACTTTGGTTGGTTGAAATCCTAAAGTAGATAAATAAGCAACCATATCTATTTCCTTTGCTTGGTCGATGGGAAATCCCTTGTAGTTGAAATTCATAAGTACATGGTATCAAGTTCATTATTCAAATTCATACAACTAAATTAGAAAAGGGATTACAACTATGCAATCCTCATTGAATTTTGATGGTCAAATTCAGTTTGATCCTCTAGTGTTTTTATAATCAACTTGGGAAGTGTGTTGTAACTAGCTGTTAATTATGTAATTAGAAGCTATGTTTGTGTAAGTTATTTTTTATATTTCAGTCTAGCTTTGTCTTATATAAATCCATTAAATAAGTTATGATGAAGGCTCAAGATAAAAAAAACAGTGATACTAGTATCACTAATTCAAAAGTTCAGAATAAAAACAGCAACGATAAGACCGCTCGTATCAATGAAGAGATGCATGCTATGAATGAGATGAAAAAAATAGAGAATAATAAGGCAATAGCGAATCAAGGTTATACTGTGCGAAATGGGTATGATCCTAATAAGCCAAATCCAGATCGAGGAAATATTACTAATGACCAAGACGATTTAGAGGATGATTTTCAAACTGAAAGAGATGTCGATGTTGTTGGTCAGGATAGAGAAGACCTGTATTTAGAAGATGAAATTTTAAATAGGGAGAACAATAAATTCGTGAACTCAAAGCCTAATCAGGATGACGATTTTAACAAACCGGATGGTTTAGAAGATGAGAATCAGGACCAAGAGGATAAAGATAAATATATCGAGGATGATATTCAAGAGGACGACGAAGAGGAGCAGGACAAGACTCCCATAATTAATCCCAAAAAATTCTAAATTTTAAAAGAAGTAAGCAATGGATAAAAAGGCATTGACTATATAGTAAGTAGGTTAAAAAAATGAGGCCTCGGTTCAAAAAACCGAAGCTTTTTTTGTTTAATCCCCTATGAGAGTTAAGGTGGGAATATCATCCATTCTTGCTAGACGCTGGACTAATCCATACTTGGCTACTATGAGATCTTCCTCGGCTTTAATGAGTTCCTTTTGCCATTTGTTTTCTTGAGTGTTTGTATTTTGTATTTTACGCATGATTTCATAAATTTCTCCTTCAGCTTCCATGACTTTAAGTCTTTTATAATAGGTCAAGCTTTCAGTCATATGTGCAAGTGCTATCATGGCCGTCAAAAAGGGGTGATTGTTGGTCACATTTACCTCTTTAATTTTTCCGTGTTCGAGTTCCACTTTTAGGGCAAAAGCAAATTCCTCCATATTGAATTCCTCATGTTTACTTTTTGGATTCAAATAGGCTTTTATGGCTTCCACATTATTCATCGTAGAAAGATCAACATCAGTATCATTATGTAGATGTAAATCTTTAAAAACCACATTTCCAATAGCTCGTGCTTCAGCAATAGTGGGATCGTTTTTTGGATTTTCAAAGTCGCGAGTTGACCAATCCCAATTCTTAGGATGAATGGGTTTAATGTATTTTTCACAAAAAGCCTTTACATCGTTTGCCAAGCTTATCATTTGCTCGTCTCTTTTTATATAGACGTCCTGATAGGTGCCGATTTTTGTGCCCATAAGTTTTTGTTTTTAGTTGCGTTTGAAAATACAAACGGCACTTTTATCGAGATATAAGTGCCGTTAGATATGTGTGATTTTGTTCAATTCGACCTGGGTCAAATTCTTTTTCTTCCAGTAATTAAGGATATAACAAATAAGATTAAAAATAAAAAGAATAGCACTTTTGCTATACTGGCGGCTCCGGCGGAAATACCCCCAAAACCAAATATTCCTGCCACTATGGCTAGAATAATAAAAATGACTGTCCATCGTAACATAATATTGATTTTTTTAGTTAATACTAATCCTGTTTATTACTCAAATTTCCAGCTTTTAAAAGACATATATTAACTCAATACATTTTTTTATTAGTGCAATCGATCTCGCTCAGGCCTATATGGACTTGAGCGAGCTAAAAAGAGAATAATGGATATCTATTGAAGTGAAAAGAAAATTATTGCTGTTCAATAGTAGTGGCGATTTAGTTGTTTTTAGTGAGCAGGATACAATTAGGTAATAGTGATGATGTTAAGCGTATTGATAAATTGAATGGTACTCCTGTAGAAAGTAAATGACTTTGATCGCTTCTTATCGCTTATTTAGGCGTACATTTGAAGTAAATGGTAACGTACTAATGGATAATAAACAGAATATAAGGATTTTATTAACGGATGATGATGAAGATGATAGAGCGTTTTTTGCTGATGCACTCATTGATCTGGAGCTCAATTTTCCAGTTGAATTTTGTAAAAATGGTTTAGAACTTTTAAATCGACTTTACAATAAAAACCTTCATGTGCCCGATATCATTTTTTTAGATCTTAACATGCCCGTAATGTCGGGTTTTGAAACTTTACAGCAAATTCGTGATGATGTTCAGTTTAAACATATCCCACTCATAGCTATTTATTCCACATCAGCCACCCAGGAAGGGATAAAAAGCACTTTTGGTTTAGGAGCTAACGCCTATGTCGTTAAACCAACTGCCTTTGATGATTTGAAAAAATTGCTCAAAAAGGTAATTGAAATGGACTGGGATGAAAAATTGAAGAATTCTGAATTGGAATCTTTTATAATCACTATTTAAATTAAAAAGGATTATGTATTGGTAATACAGTAACTTTTAATAGTGACCTATTGATTGACTACAAATAGTACTTTAAACACTAACAATGAAATCAATAAGAGCAAGCATGCCTACACCCATAAGTGTCTTACCTGAAGCTATGCGACAGGATTTTCCTATAGTAGGTATTGGAGCTTCCGCAGGAGGACTTGAGGCCTTTAGAGAGTTTATAGATGCCATTCCTATTGACTCGGAAATGGCTTATGTTATTGTGCAGCATTTACATCCCTTGCACGATAGTATGCTGACCGAACTTCTTTCAGATGTTGCGAAAATCCCAATAAGTGAAATTACGGATGATATTCATTTGGTACCCAATATGATTTATGTGATCCCCGAGAATAAAATGTTGACCTCTTTTGATGGCGTTTTAAAATTAAGCCCACGTGTAAAGGATACTAGAAATCAAGCCATTGATATTTTTTTTACATCGCTAGCCCAAGTGCATCTTGATTTGGCTTATGGTGTATTGCTCTCCGGTAATGGAGCCGATGGTACCATTGGTTTAGGGGCAATAAAAAAGCATGGCGGTATTACTTTTGCACAAAATTTGGATGCTGCTAATAATGAGATGCCACAAAATGCGATTCATGCTCAAGTGGTTGATTATGTATTGTCTCCTACTCAAATAGTAGAAAAACTCCTTGAGTTATCGATTGTCAGAGCAAGTGCTAATGATAATGAAGATGAGGTGTTTAATAAAATAATTAAAATTTTGCACCATCACAGTGGTGTTGATTTTAGTTATTACAAACAAACAACAATTCGTAGACGTATCGCCAGAAGAATGACATTGAACAAAATTAGTAGTTTAAAGGAGTATCTTAAAGTATTGCAAGGGGATCAATTAGCACCAGAAGATTTGTTTAATGATTTACTGATACCGGTGACAGAGTTTTTTAGAGATGGTAAAATATTTCAAACCTTAAGGGAAAAAGTATATCCCTTATTGAGTAAAAGAGTCATCGAAGGAAACGCCATACGCATATGGATCGCGGGCTGTTCTACTGGAGAAGAGGCTTATTCATTGGCTATTTCGCTGCACGAATTCTTAGGTGAGAATTTAGACGGAAAAGAAATTCAAATCTTTGCTTCTGATATTTCAGAAATAGCGATCGCTAAAGCAAGGCTTGGATTTTATAGAAAATCTCAGATGAAAAATGTACCGGAAACGATACTGACCAAATATTTTACGGCCAATACAAACGGTTATAAAATAAAAAGGCAAATTCGGGATTTGTGCATTTTTGCTGTCCACAATTTTTTGACGGATCCACCTTTTGCTAAAATGGATTTAATAACCTGTAGAAATGTTTTCATTTATATGGATTCCTTTTTGCAAAAAAAGTCACTGACTACTTTTCATTATGCCCTAAAAGAAAATGGTTTTTTACTTTTGGGAAAATCGGAGACAGCGGTCCCTGCTGGTGAGCTTTTTCAGCCTTTTGACAAAGCAAGTAAAATTTATTCACGTAAACAAGTTTCAGGTAGAATGGTACATTCAGGAATGGGATCCAGAGATAAGAACACCAACTCACGAGTAGATATCCAAAGGAAAGAAGTGATTAAAGAAGATTTTAGGAAAAGTGCCGAAGCTATATTGCTTTCCAAATATACACCAGCGAGTGTCATTGTAAGTGAACAGATGGATATCGTGCATATCAATGGTTCTATTGCTGACTTTATAGAACTCTCACAAGGTAAACCTACTTTTAATCTGCTAAAGATGGCACGTGATGGTCTCGCTTTTGAATTGCGTAACGCCTTTCTCAAAGCAAAGGAAACAACATCATTGATAAAAAAAGAAGGGATTCAGATTAAAAATAAAGGGAGTATTAGTGAAGTGACTATTGAAGTACAACCGCTCCCTGATACTACAGATCCTTATTTTTTAGTGCTATTTTATCAAAGTATTACGCAAAAGAACGTAGTCTCCAATGAATATACAGCGGAGGAATTACGCGATAATGTTAATTTGAAAAGGATCGCATTGCTTGAAAGAGAATTGGCTAAAATTCACTATGATGTAAATGCGATTAGCGAAGAACAAGACGCTTCTAAAGAAGAACTACAAAGCGCCAATGAAGAGTTATTAAGTGGAAGTGAAGAACTCCAAAGTCTTAATGAAGAATTAGAAACTTCCAAGGAAGAGTTGCAGTCCAGTAATGAGGAGCTTTTGCAAATCAATCAGGAGCTTTTAAATAAACAACACCAGATTAATATTTCAAAGAATTATACCGAGGCGATAGTGGCAACACTTCGAGAGCCTATAGTGGTACTGGATACTAACCTAAGAATAAAAAACATCAATAGAGCTTTCTCAAAAAAGTATAATATTGAGAAAGAAGAAGCTACTGGGAAACTAATTTATGAAATTCAGAATCATCTTTTTGATAATATCCCGATGCGGGCCATGCTTGAGAAAGTACTTCCAGAGAAAACACAGCTTGATGATTATCAAATTTCGGTAAACCTTTTACCTTACGGAGAAAGCATCATGTTACTTAATGCTCGACAAGTGACCAATGAAACCAGTAAGGAACAATTAATTTTGTTGGCCATCGAGGACATTACAGAGCGAAGGATTATTGAAAACAGATTGCAGGTACTTTCAGATGGTTTTGAAGCCAAAGTGGAGGAGCGTACCGCTGATTTAGTAACAACCAATATAGAACTCAAGAATTCCATTAAAGATTTGTATGATGCCAATGTTCAGTTACAAGAGTATGCCTATGTAGCCAGTCATGATCTGCAGGAACCTTTGCGTAAGATTTTAATGTTTATTAGCAGAATCTTAGGCATGGAGGAAAAAATTTCTGAAGAAGCCCTTAGCATGCTTGAAAAGATTAGCAAGTCATCCATAAGAATGAATACGCTTATTAAAGATTTACTAGCTTATTCCTATCTCAATAATCCAGATAAACAATTTATCAGTACAGATTTAAATGTGATTCTGGCTAACATTCTTGTTGATTTTGAATTGCTGATAGAAGAGCGAAATCTCGATATAAAACTCGGGAAATTGCCTATTATCAATGCTATTCCCTTGCAGATGAATCAGCTTTTTTACAACCTTATCAGCAATGCCTTAAAGTTCTACAAAAATGACGGTTCGAAATCTAAAATTGAAATCAGTTCACGATTGCTTACTAAGTCGCAAGTTAAAAAACATCTAGGCTTGGATCCCGCCTTGTCTTACTATGAAATCATAATCAAGGATAATGGTATTGGTTTTGATGAGCAATATAAAAATAAGATTTTCACAATTTTTCAGCGACTTCATAATAATGAAGTGTATACTGGTACGGGTATTGGATTGTCTATTGGGAAGAAAATTGTGGAAAATCACAAAGGGATTATTTTCTCAAAAGCAGAGGAAAATATAGGAGCAGAGTTTCATATTATACTTCCAGTATAATAGGTACTTTGTTGAACCTAAGATCAGGCTTTTAAATTAGTATCTCGGACGATATAGACTTCAATTGTGTTGTGTTTAATGCTCACATTCACTGCGTAGCTTTGTTTAATTTGACTACTTTTTCGAATCTTCCATGATGACTTAGGGAGACGTCTTGAGCTACAGTATTCGGCTTAGTGATGAAGTAGGGAATACCGTTTTCATCTTTAGTAATGCCTTTATTTTCAATCTCAATGACTTGATTCAAATCCGTTAAATGGCGCACGGCTATAGTATGGATGCTGTCCGTAGAAAGAATGGTTTTGGTGTGATAAAGTTCGTCTTCGCAAAACACTTGACCTGTACTATAAAAGTTGCCTTTTGAGAGTAGGGTGCATTGTAATTTTTTAGGGATATAAGCCCTCCTTTTAGTTTGTCGGTTGTAGATTTTATAGGCCGCCTCTTTCATGCTCCAAAGTAACCACACCATTCGCTCTGGCTCAGGATCTTTGGTAATGAGCAGTTGTTCTTCAGTGGTAAATAGTTTTTGAA
This sequence comes from Flavobacterium sp. OHVDL-2026-0007, assembly GCF_059882335.1. Lineage (NCBI taxonomy): Bacteria > Pseudomonadati > Bacteroidota > Flavobacteriia > Flavobacteriales > Flavobacteriaceae > Flavobacterium > Flavobacterium sp. OHVDL-2026-0007. The sequence continues at coordinate 1,482,681 of NZ_CM187612.1, read as the reverse complement.
GGAAACCCTCACGTTGCCAGTTGCTTTGATGCTGGGCGAGTTGTAAATCTATGACGTCATTGCCGATCATTTAGCCGCGAGTTTGGTCTCAATAATGGTGACTGCGCTTTTAACATTCAGCATTTGCTCCATATCGGTGTTGTCAATAACCACATCAAAGGCTTCTTCAATATCCAATACAATATCCACTAAATTAGCAGAATTGATACCTAGATCATTAATGAAATCGGTATCTTCTGTTAGGTTGTCATAAGCTTCTGTTTTAGTGGTATACGGCTTTATGATTACTTTTAATTGAGCAATTAGTTCTTCTTTGTTCATGACTTAGTTTTTAAATTTTTTAAACAATATACAGGCATTGACGTCTCCAAAACCAAAGCTGGCCTTGGCAATGATATTCAGATTGGTGTGCATAGTTTGTAATGGCACTCTCGAGGGATCAATTAGGGCCGTAATTTCAGGATGCAAATCTTCACAATTGGGATTGCCAAATATAAAGCCTTCATGGAGTTGTAGCACTGTGGCTACACTCTCGACACTTCCAGAGGCACTAAGGCAGTGTCCGGTCATGCTCTTTAGAGAATTAATATACGGGAAATCAGTTCCACTTCTGCCCAATGCTTTGGTCCAGTTTTCGATCTCTAGACTATCTTTTGTCGTGGCAGTAAGATGACCATTTATAGCGTCAATATCCTGTGGAGATATCCCCGCGTTCTCTATGGTCTGGCTAATGCATCTTTGTACGGCATTGCTGTTCGGAGCAGTCATACTACCACTGCCACGTTGCCCTCCTGAGTTCACACATCCTGATAGTATTTCGGCATAAATAGTCGCTCCCCTTGCTATGGCACTGTCTAAATCTTCGACTACTAAGGCTCCGGCGCCACTACCAGGAACAAATCCGGCTGCGGAGGCACTCATAGGACGAGATCCTTGTTCAGGACTGTCGTTAAATTGAGAACTACAGACCCGAAGGGCATCAAAACCCGCCCATATATAAGGACCGCTATCGCTAGTGCTTCCCGCTAGTATACGTTTTGCATGTCCTGCTTGTATGCGGTCATAAGCCATAATAATAGCCTCTGCTCCTGTGACACAGGCAGATGAATTGGTGGTCACTTGGTTGCCAAGACCTAGTTTACCACCAAGGTAGGCGCTAATGCCACTGTTCATGGTTTGGGACACAACGGTGCTACCGAGTCTACGGGTTTGCAATTCATCTATTTTGTAGATACTCTCCCGAAATTTATCGATGCCCGAGGTACCAGCTCCAAAAATGGTTCCACTGTCCCAATCGGGTTCTTCATTGTTTACGATTGATAATCCAGCATTTTGCCAGGCTTCCATACCGGCCATAACGCCGTATAAGATACCCGTGCTATTGAATCCTCTGAGTTCCAATTCGGTAAAATATTGTGCTTTAAGTTCGTCTGTTATTAGAGGTTGACCTGCTATCTGACAAGAAAACTGTAAGGCTTGTAATTGAGGATCATGGCGTATGCCTGATAGGCCATTTTTTAGAGCATGGATAAAAGCGGTTATGCCTACTCCGTTTGGAGCGGCTACCCCTAGACCTGTTATGACAACGCGCCTTTTCATAGTTTAGTCGTTATCATGCCGGCCACTATACCTTTGCAGACTTCCTGTCCAGCTTGATTGGTCATCACGACATTACATTTAAGTTTACCGAATCTGAAAAATGTTTTCTCAGAAGTTACGGTTACTTTTTCATTGGGATACACGGGTTTTAAAAACTGCATATCGGCTGAGGTAAAGGCAATGACAGTATCTTTTTTTAGTTCATTATTCAAGAGGTAAATGCCCAAACAAACCATGCCGATCTGTGCCATGGTTTCGGTTAGAATAACACCGGGAGTTACGGGATTATCCTTAAAATGACCTTTATAAAAATCCAAGTCTTCTTTAAAAGTATAGGTACCCGTTATACCGTTTTGATCCGCATGTAGCAATTCGTCTACGAATAAAAATGGTGGGCTATAGGGCAACTGAGCGATAATATTGTTTAGATCCATAGTTTGATTTTTTAGGTGCTAATTACCATTGCAATAGGATACGCTGGGCGGAGAATCCTGGTCCGAAACTAAGCATCAGTCCTTTTTCTCCAGTTTGCGGATTTTTCTCCATAATGCGTTCTAAAACGTACAGTACTGTCGCGCTGGACATATTGCCGTACTTTTTGAGTACTTCCTTAGTATCTTCAATGTCTTTGTCTAAAGAAGAGAAAAGAGCTTCCACGGTGGTGATGATTTTTTTACCACCAGGATGAAAGATCATATGGTCGATGTCTTTGATTTCTAAATTGTTTTTTTGAAGAAAGGGATGAATGATGTCCTCAAAATGGGAGGAGATGGTATCGGGAACGGCTATATCCAAAACCATTTGTAAACCACTATTGGTGAGTTTAAAACCCATCATATGTTCCGCATCGTAAAAATGGTACATTTGTTCATCGACTACTTCAGGACCCAAATCAGCTTCATAGGAAGACAATAAACAGCAAGCAGCCCCATCTCCAAAAATGGCGGCGCTGACAATATTGGGCATTGAAAAATCCGTAAGCTGAAAAGTGGCGGTAGGGGATTCTACGGCGATTACAGCAGCACGTTTGCCTGGGTTAGCCTTGAGGAAGTTCTTGGCATAGATAATGCCGGATATTCCCGCAGCGCAGCCCATCTCCGTTACCGGTAAGCGTACGATATCTTGTCTGAGGTTCATTTTGTTGATCAGGTAAGCATCTAAGGAAGGGATCATAATCCCGGTGCAGCTCACCGTGATAATATAATCGAGCGTTTGAGGATCCCAATTGGCTTTTTCCAAGGCTTTGCTCAGTACTTGTTCCCCTAGGACAATCATTTCACGACTGTAAATGGCATTTTTATCTTCAAAGGAAGTAGTGGTAAAGACCTCCGCTGGATCCATTATAGAATAACGCTCATCTACAGCAGCACCTTCAAATATCTTTTTTACTTTTTTGATAAAGCGTTCTTCTTGACCTTCTAACCACCCATCAAGTAGTGGAAGTATATCGGCTGTTTGGCGGGAATACTGGGGAAGTTGCTTGGCAACTGTAACTATTTTTACACTCATGTTTTAGCAATTATCCATTGGTAACGAAAAGCCCATTTCCAGTTAATGGTATAGTTTTTTAAATGTATTGCTCTGGAGAAATCTTCTAAATCCTTTTTTTTAAATCCTCTTAATATAGAAACTAGGCCATCTTCACGGGACATTCTATTAAGTCTAAAAACAGTGCAAATCAGTTCAAAAAGCCCGTAAGCGATTTTGCTGCGATGCAAATCGTTCACGACAATACCTATTGTGGCATTGTTATTAAAGGTAGTGATTATATTTAATATTTCCTCGTTTGTAAAATGGTGTAGGGTAAGGGTGCATAAAGCGATGTCATAGGTAAGGCTAGTAAAATCTTCGCTAAAAATATCCACACAGCGGTACTCAATATTGGGATAGGCTGCTGATTGTGCTTTAGCATAATTGATGGTAAAGTCATTGGCATCGATTCCTATTAATTGAAAATGGAGATTGTTTTTTTGAGCGTAAGTAGCGAGCATTCGAAGCATATCTCCATTTCCGCAGCCTATGTCCACGATGCGTATGGGACTGCTGCGATCACTTTTTTTTAAGAGTTGTTTTAGAGCATGAAGTATCACCGTATTGCCTCCAAGAAATTGGTTGATACGGGCAATTTGATCAAGAGCAGCTCGAAGTTCTTCTCCCTCAAGGGAAAAGTCATCCATTATCTCTGGTTCTTGTGACCTGTATGTGGTGTCTATCATGTAGTGATTGCTATGGGTTTGCCGTGGGTGTAGCTAATGATTCTTGGAAGCAGTCTTGGGGACGCAACAGCTAGGGCTACTAATAGATTGGTAACAGTTTTGTTTCTTAAGATGCGTGCCAGAAGCCTTCCCATAGACAAGCGTTTTCCAAAATGTTTTTGCCATTGTAGGCTATAGGTGCTTTCGAGAGCTGCGCGTGAGGGTATTTTACCCGAGTAATAATCCAGTACGAGTTCAGAGGCTATTTTTGCACTGTGTATGGCCATGGCCATGCCATTTCCACATAAGGGGTGAATTAGCCCAGCAGCGTCGCCCATCATTAAAATATGCTGTTCCACAGCTTGCTTTTTATCAAAGGATATTTGGCTGATGGTAATGGGCTTGTCAAAGAGCAGGGTACTGTTTTCAAAAATAGTTTTAAGCTGTTTGTTTTGGTAGAGTACATTAGATTGGTATTGTTCAATGTTTTTGTACTTCTTAAAAGTGGCATAATCGGCCAGATAACAGATGTTTATAATATTGTTTTCGACTTTCGAAACGCCACAATAACCACCTTTAAAGTTATGTAAGGCCACAAGATCATTATCGAAATCTCCAGAATAATGTGCCTTAACAGCCAGCCATGGTGATTTTTTAGAAACAAATCTTCTGGATAAAAAGGGATCTATATTGGAGCGTTTGCCAAAAGCACCCAATACTATTTTGGCCGATAAGGTTTGGTGGGGAGTGCTAACGGTAAAGGAGTCTTGGGCAAAGGAAATAGCCGTAACCATTTCTTGGATAATAGTGCAATTGTGAGCTAAGGCTTTTTGATATAAAAAATGATCCAGTTCGTAGCGGCTGATGCCAAAGCCTCCCAAAGGAAGTTTTGCAGTGGTTATTTTGCCAGTGCGTGTACTAAACTCAAAGCGGTTAATATGGGTGGGCTTCAGTTGTAAAACATCTACACCTAGCCAAATAAGATAGGGTAAAATCTCGTTGGAAATGTATTCGCCACATACTTTATGACGAGGATAACTTGACTTTTCAATCAAGGTTACTTTTAATCCCTGTTGAGATAGATGTATCGCTCCTGCCAAACCGGCAAGACCACCGCCTATAATGATTACATCTGGATCTGTTTCCATACCAGCAATTTAACAATTAAATCTCAAACCATAATCATTATTAGGGATTAAAATTTAAGGGAATTTAGAGGGAACTAGTGCTGAAAAAAAAAGGAAAATAACTCTAGAAGATCATGGGGAGGTCAAAATAAAATAGTTTCTAGTTCATGTTTTCATAGTTAAAAGTACACGTTTTTTTTAGAAATCTGAATATCCAGAGTAAATTTTGAACCTTCTTGACATATTCGAAATAGCTTTCCTTTTGAATAACCTTCATTATATTCTTTTTATTACGAAATTTTCTGCTCATTACTGCCAACGTCAGTCTGTGAAAAAACTTCCGTTTGATTACAAATAAATATAGCAAAATACTGTTATGAAAACAGGAATTTTCGTATTTTTAAGAATGCAATATATCTCAGGAATTCCCCGCCACCAGGTGCGTATTTCAAGTTTAGAGGACACTATAAGTCTGGATAATCCGGTACGTTTTATCGATGCTTTTGTCTCTTTTTTAGACTTATCAAAACTTGGTTTTTCAGTTCAAACACTTAATAAAGAGGGGCGTCCAAGTTATAACAGCCCAGTATTTATAAAGATCTATTTGTATGGATATCTAAATGGTTTGAGAAGTAGTCGTAAACTAGAAAAAGAATGTTATAGAAACATTGAAATGCAGTGGTTATTAGAAGATATTCGTCCCAATTACCACAGTATATCAGACTTCAGAAAGAATATTCATTAGCATTAAAGAACTTGTTTAAACTCTATGTTGTCTTTTTAAAAGACGCCGATTTAATAGGCTGTGAAACCATTGCCATTGATGGAACTAAAAACCGAGCGCACAATAGTAAGAAAGCTAATTTCAATCAAAAGAAAATAGATCAACATTTAGAATATATTGAAATCAAAACACATGAATATCTAAATGCTTTGGAGGAAAATGATACCAAGGAGAATTCTACAGAAATCAAAAATATCCAACAAAAGATAGAACGCTTAAAACAAAACAAGCTTCGCTATGATTTACTGGAAGAAAAATTAAAAGCAAGCGGTGATCCTCAAATAAGCACTACTGATAGCGATGCCAGAGTATTATTAGTGCAAGGACAAGTGGTTGAAATATCTTTTAATGTCTAGACTGCAGTTGATAGCAAACACAATCTTGTGGTAGCCACCCATACCATCAACAAAAACGACCGCAGTGCCTTGTCGGCAATTGCTATTGAAGCTAAAGAGAATCTAGCCATCGAAACTTATACCGCATTGGTAGACAAAGGCTATCATAATGGCAAACAAATAGAAATCTGCAAAAAAGCGAACATCTCTACAATTGTAGCGCAGCCCGAACAAGGAAAAAATAAAGAAAGGATAGCTGAGGGTTATTTGATCTCAAACTTCAAATACGACCAAACCACTGACACCTACACTTGCCCACAGGGAGAAACGCTTAAAACTACAGGTCACTGGCACAAGAAAACCGATACCGATAGTTATGAATTCAAGAGATACCGAACATCCAAATGCAGGGAATGTCCCGTAAAACATTTATGCAACAGCAGGGTGGCTGGACGAGATATAGACCGCAGTCAATACGCCGATGCCGTAGAGGAAAACAACAAACGTTACAACGCAAATGCGTAACTCTACCGCAAGAGGCAGGAAATAAACGAACATATCTTTGGCACGATCAAACGGCAATGGGGCTATAATCACACTAATTTAACAGGATTGGAAAAAGTAAACGGAGAACATAGCTTGATTATGCTGGTATATAACATCAAACGCAGTATCAATATACTGGGCGTACCGGATCTGATCGCAAAACTCCAAAAATGGAACTCACCCTACAAAGCAAAAGTCTTGTTTTTAATAAAAAGGAGCTATTTAAAGCTTAATACAACAACAAAATTTTATTCAGATAAATTGGAAGCCGAAAAAAAGTGGTTCAGTATAAGGATTTATTTGAATTGTAGTGACTTGAAATTTGGAGGTTTTAATTAGAAAATGAGGTTTTTTCACAGCCTGACGTTCTCGCGCTACAAGCAGTTTGGGGCTAAATCAGCTTTATCTTTCGGATTTGCCAAATCTTCCAAATACAAACTAATTTTTCTATTAAGCCAAATGCCCAAATTGCTTGTAGCGTGTGTTAGGTGTAGTTTTTTTATTTGAAAATTTCAGGCATAAATTTGTCAATTAAACCGATATGTACATTTACTTTAGTAGAAATTAAAATTCCAGGTTTATTATTTTTCTCTCTATGTTGTTCAGTAATAATAGCTTTTAATTTTTGTTTTGTTTTCTTAATTTTTGATAAAGGATTACGAATATCCGTACCTTCAATTTTAATAACTGCTCCGCCACTAAAACCTCTTGGAATTGGTGATTTTTGCCAACGACCATCAACTAAAATATCGTCTTCATATGCAGTAACAAATTGCGGTATATTGTCAATATTGTAAATTTTATATGTTTCAATATCTACTTCAACAGATGAATATGCTTCCCTTTTAGAATAAACTTGATTACCTTCTGTATTTGATTTTTTATTTCTAAATCCAGATGTTAGATAAATTGGCTCAATCTTTTTGTCATCATCTTCAAATTCTAAATCTTGTAGACTTATAGCTAATTTTTTTAGATTTTCACTTATATCAGATTGAATGTGAAAAACAGTTGCGTCTAAATTATTTGAGTAAGGAGTTTCAATTTTACCTGAAGAAAATCTTTCACCACTTAATTGTTCAATTAGTGAACCGTCACCGGCACCAGTTTGTAAAACAAACCCTTCAAATGATTCAAATAAATGGGTGCTAGACAAAATAAAATATTGATTTTTTATTTTAATTAAAACTCCAGAGCCAAATTGTTCAGCTTTAGTTTTTGGTTTTTGATGTGCTTTTGCTTTTGGAATCGCATAGATGGGTATAACTGCTTTTTCAACATCTTGTGGAGTTTCAAGTGCAATTTTCGTTTGTTTTTCTAGAATTTCAAATACTATTTTTACAATAGGATTTTCTAAGTCGATTTTTGGTTTCCCCATTTTTTTTTAAAAATTACACCTAACGTTCTGGCGCTTGGCGAGGTTGGGGAATAAAGATGCAAGATTTTTCGGTTAAACACAAATTTTCCAAATACAAAACCAACTTTCCATTAATCCTAAAACCCCAATCTCGCCAAACGGCTGTTGTGTGCAGTAGTTCTACTTTAGTTTGTAATTTTTGGCGAAATGTTCTTTCCCTTTTATCCATAAATATTTGTCAATCTTTTTTAAATCAAAATCATCCAAACCATAGTAGTCACTGAATTTTTGGATAATATATTTATAGGTTTCATAATCTTTCAAATCAATTTTTTTAAAATTATGGAATTTGTCTATTTTTCCGAAATGACAAAGCATTTTCTCTGCAAAGGAATCATAAATTGGATAAATGTTTGGTTTATGATGACTACAATATTTTGATGCAAAAGAATAAAAGTTTCTTTTCTTATCTCCGGGCATTTTTACATTAGCAATCTTATTTACGATTGTTAAATCCTCCATTTCAAGTTTGTCATCAATCCTTAATTCGACAATATGTTTAGCGACAGAGAAAGGCGAGAAAATATTTGTACTATAAAAATCATTAAGAGAGCAAACTTTTATTAATACATCATCTATGTCGGTATTTTGAGGATATGTTTGAGTAAATAATTTTTTTAGACTACTTTCCTGCAAAACATAATTTTCTAAGTCGTCCCATTTTTTTAAACTAGCTTCTATTTCAAATGGAGAAGGTTTTACAATCGTCATATTTTAGATTTTGGTTGTTACTATTGCACACAACGTTCGTTCCCGCGCTACAAGCAGTTTTGGACTAAATTAAGCCCATTATTCGGATTTGCCAAATCATCCAAATACAAAACCAACTTCACATTCAGCCAAATCTCCAAATTGCTTGTAGCGTGTGTTATGGGCTGTATTATATGCTGATTGTTGGAACTAATTTAATTAAATTTTCACCAACAGCTCTCATTACACCAATAAATTTTAATGGAATTTCTGAAGTACTTTTAATTGTGAATTTAATGGGAAAATTGGGTATAGTTGCTCTATTTACAAAATAATAAATCCCATTACATTTGTAGTTATCAGCTACATCAATATCTTTTAAAAACCTGTCGCCTGTTGGATTCAATAATTCAGGAGAAGTTACTTGAACTTCATTTTCAGAATTTTCTACTAACAAGATGTATTTTGACATTGGTTCAAGATAAGTTTCGGCTCTAATCTCTAATTCGATTTCTTTTCCGATATTCTTTTCTGTGATATAAGCTCTTACATTTTCATAAGTCTGCACTGCACCTTGTGTAAATGTGTTTTTATTATTAATGACATCTACAATTTGACTAAAACCATATTCAGGCCCTTTACCATAAATATCAATATATAAAGTTTGCATTAAGATGGCAGGCATTAAGCAATCGTCAAGTTTCACAGGAATCAGTTTAGCCTTATTTTGAGTAGCTTTATATAAAGCATTTTGCCATTCTAATTTTACCATATTGCTTGCTAAACTATTTTTAGAAACAAAAAAGAAAAAGTGCTCACAATCTTCTAAACCTTTGTTCATTTTATCTATTATACCTTCTCCTGGTTGCATTGACCAACTGTCATAGAATACTTTTTCCATTCCAAATATTGTCGATAATTTTATTGCAATTGGTTCGACAACAGCTTTGTCTTGATAATTGTGACTTAGAAATATCATAGTTTTTTTTATTACGATTGTTTAGATATAGCCCATAACGTCAGTCTGTGAAAAAACTTCCGTTTGATTAGAAACAAATATAGGAAAGTATTGTTTTAAAACAGGATTTTTCGTATTTTTCGTAATGCAACATATCCTAGGAATTTCCCGTTATCAGATGCGTATTTCAAGTTTAGAAGACGCAATAAGTCCAGACAATCAGGTTCGTTTTATAGATGCTTTTGTATCGTTTGTAGATTTATCTAAGCTTGGTTTTGAAGTTAAAACGCTCAAAAAAGAAGGTCGCCCGAGTTATAACAATAAACTGTTTCTTAAAACCTACCTATATGGTTATCTCAACGGAATAAGAAGCTCTCGAAAATTAGAAAAAGAATGTTTTAGAAATATAGAAATGCAATGGCTATTGGAAGACATTCGACCAAATTACCACAGTATTTCTGATTTCAGAAAAGACATCCCCTAGCATTAAATAACTTATTTAAACTCTTTGTTAGCTTTTTGAAAGATGCCGATTTAATAGCAGGGGAAACCATTGCTATTGATGGAACTAAAAGTAGGGCGCACAACAGCAAAAAAGGAAATTTTAATCAAAAGAAAATTGAAAAGCACCAGGCCTATATTGAAGCAAAAAGCCAAGAATATCTTGATGCTTTGGAGGAAAACGATACCAAAGTGAATTCTTCGGAAATGAAAAACATCCAACAAAAAATAGAACGTTTACAACAAAATAAAATCCGCTATGAATTACTGGAAGAAAAGTTAAAGGCCAGTGGAGAACCTCAAATCAGCACTACTGATAGTGATGCCAGAGCTTTATTAGTACAAGGTCAGGTAGTTGAAATTTCATTTAATATGCAGGCAGCAGTTGATGCCAAACACAATCTGGTAGTGGCCACGCATACCATCAACAAAAATGACCGCAGTGCCTTGTCGGCAATTGCTATTGAAGCTAAAGAGAATTTAGGTATAGAAACATATACTGCTTTAGTTGACAAAGGCTATCATAATGGCAAACAAATAGAAATCTGCAAAAAAGCGAACATCTCTACAATTGTAGCGCAGCCCGAACAAGGAAAAAATAAAGAAAGGATAGCTGAGGGTTATTTGATCTCAAAGTTCAAATACGACCAAACCACTGACACCTACACTTGCCTACAGGGAGAAACGCTAAAAACTACAGGTCACTGGCACAAGAAAACCGATTGCGATAGTTATGAATTCAAGAGATACCGGACATCCAAATGCAGGGAATGTCCCGTAAAACATTTATGCACCAGCAGGGTGGCTGGACAAGATATAGACCGCAGTCAATATGCCGATGCAGTAGAAGAAAACAATAAACGCTATCATGCTAATGCACAACTCTATCGCAAGAGGCAGGAAATAAATGAGCATATTTTTGGCACGATCAAACGCCAATGGGGCTATAACCACACCAACTTAACGGGACTGGAAAAAGTAAACGGAGAACATAGTTTGATTATGCTGGTGTATAACATCAAACGCAGTATCAATATACTTGGCGTACCGGATCTGATCGCAAAACTCCAAAAATGGAACTCACCCTACAGGGTAAAAGTCTTGTTTTTACTAATAACGGGGTATTTAAAGCTAGCTACAAGACAGAATTTTTATTCAACGCAATTTTCGGCCTAAAAAAGAAGCCTTCTCAAAAGGCTTTATTTGAATTGTAGTGGCTGTTAGGTACAGGCTATTTACCACTTTTTAAACTATTAACATATTTGGATGATTTTCCATTCCAATGGCAGTTTATGCATCGGCCATTTTCAAATTTGTGTTCGCAATTTTTCTTTCCATACAAATAAAATGAGCATTCAGGACATAAAGAATTCATTTCTGATGATTCTGAAAAATATAGACTTTTACATTCATCACATTTTTGAGTTATACTATTCATTTAAGGATTCCTTTTTTAAATTTATAACAGTATTTACACTTTTAATTAATCCAATTGAAGCTTTTCCTGTTTCCATTTGAAAATCCATTTGTTCTCCGTAAATATCAACAATTCTAAAGATGGATAATTTTGGTTTATTTACAATGCCTTTAAAATCTCCAAAAATTACATCATCAATTGATTCAAAATCTATTGATTTAAGTTTGCTGTTTTCTATTTCTAAAATTTGACGAGTTGTAATTAAAGTATGTTTGGTTTGACTTTTAATTTCAAAGATTGGAAGCTCATTTTGATCCAATTTAAAGTCAAAATATTTATTTTCAGTTTCTGCCGTAACTATTTTAGAATATTCCCAAGTATCAATATACATTGCAGAGCGTTTTACAGACGCAATTGTTATATTTTGAATAGAGCTGTCTTTTTTTACTTAAGGTTCTTTTAGCTTGTACCTAACGTTCCCGCGCTACACGCAGTTTGGGGTTAAATTAAGCCCATTTTTCGAATTTCCCAAATCTTTCAAATACAAACCAATTTTTCCACTAAACCAAATGCCCAAATTGCTTGTAGCGTGTGTTAGCTATTGTTTATAGTTTACCGTGACATTTTTTATATTTCATTCCACTATTACAAAAACAAGGATCATTTCTTTGTGTTTTTTTTGTATTTATATTTTCTCTTTTTTCGTCGTATAGTTCATTGTAATATTTTCTATCAATTGATTGAGCCCAACTAGTGTCTAATGCAATATAGTCTGCTTCAGGTTTGTTTAAACCTTTACTTAAATGAAAACCTAAAAATCCCATTTCATTATCTGCCTTATAAGATTTACTATATTTTATTCTTTTCGAAATATAGTCTATAAATTTTTCTGGCTTTGGTAAATATTTAGCTATTAATTCTAAGTCAAAAATATTTATAGCAACAGGTAATTCAGTAGTTTTATTTCCAAGTAATATATGCACTTGATGTGTTATTGCAGGATAATCATCTAATACAATTGTTACAATATAATATTCCAATATTTTACCTATCCGATTTATAAAATTTTCATCTTCAAAGGGAAATTTATAGTTTTGATAATCGATCAAATAATTTCTACAGCTTATACCTTGTTCATATGCATTTTGTACTGCTTTTGTGAAATCATTTTTTATAGATTCCAGATTTCCATTTTTAGAAAGTTCAGTTAGTTTTTTAGATTTTATTTGGAAAATTATTGCTTTATGAAAATGAAAAGCAAGAATGTCTATCTCTCCAGCCTGATTATTTTTGGTTTTATTGATTATAATATTCTGATAAATATTTGAAGTTCCAAATACAGGTTCTAAAATTTTTTTAGTAATTTCTTCCGCAACTTTTCCTCTATTATTTTGTGCTATACTAAGATATTTTTTGTCTTTCTGCATCCAATAAAATGGACTTTCGTAGATAGATTCTGACAAAGCAAAACAACTAGGAATAAAAAATGTATTGTCATCAATTTTTAAAATTGGCTTTTCGTTATAAATATTAAAATCTCCTAATTCATTGAATGATTGATTATTTGATTCGTTAATGTTTACACTTAATGCTTCTAAAATATAACTAAAGTCAGGATTATTTATGGTAATTTCATCTTTTTTAAGACAAAGTAAATTTAATATTTGTTCTTTTTCAGATATGTTTTTAATATACTTTCTAGCGTTTAATTTTTCTTGAAGTTTTGTTTTAATGTTATCATAAAATTTAGACAACGAATTAACTTCAAATTTTTTATTTTCTAAAATCCATTCTCTATCATATTTGTATTTAAGTAAAGCAGTGTCTTTATATTGAACATCATAAGCACCACTTCCAGAATAAAACATTGTTTCTTGAAACATATTTCCATTAGTAAAATGTTCGTGTAAATCAACTTTTACGTCAGGATCAAATTTAAAATCTTTTAGAAAAGTAAAATGAAGCTTTTCCATTAGTTGGTAAACTTCTAGAAAAATTTCATTATGTTTTTTATCGTCAAATACTACTTTATTATCAATATTTTTTAACCACAATCCCATTAAGAATGTAAATTCCTTATGATTTAAATGTTCCATATTGTTTTGTGAAAACAATATATCAATCGGTCCACAAAAATCACGGATAACAATTTCGCATAATATATTTATAAATGAAATGGATTTTGTTACTTCATTTAATCTTTCAATAATCTCTTTTCTTGTCATGATTTGTGGTTAAATAACAGCTAACGTTCTGGTACTACAGCGGGTTTGGTACTAAATTATGCCCATTCTTCGGATTTGCCAAATCATCCCAAATACAAAACCAACTTTCTATTAAACCAATTGCCCAAATCCGTTGTAGTACCTGTTAGCGGTAGTTATTTTATTTTCAATATTGTCTCGAATATTTGTCTTGGAGCATAACTAGGATAGTCATTTATTACTTTTTCTATAATGTCTTTTTTTAATCCATCTTCTCTTTGATAGGAATTCAAAAATGGATATTTTCTTTTGTAAAGTGCTTCTAAGTCGTGTCCTTGGTGTAGATTAAATTCTTGACTAATATTTAAAGACCAACCATTTTTAAAGTTACAAGGTTTTATATTCGTAGAAAAAAGACCTAAGTCATTTAGAACTTTGTCAACTATCAATTGAGCGTCAGCTTGTGTTAATTTATTAATATCAGAATAATTTGAGTAAGAGGTTAAAGTAAAATCAGAAAAATTCAACTTTCTTTCTCTTAGAAATAGTAAACCCATTAATAAAGGGTCGAGCAGATAATTTTCAATTGCATATCTTTCATTTTCACCAAGTACAATTATCTTCCCGGCAGATGGGTTAGTAGTATCCCAGTCAATTATGCCATAAACCTGGTCATTCCCATTTTTAGACAAATTATTTACAATATCAATTACATCAGTACAATTTGATCCATTGGATGTTCTTGCAGGCAAGTATATTGGTTCTGATGGCAAATGCTCAATACGGGCATAAATATTAGTTAAAATTTCATAATAATTTACATCGTATTTGCTTTCAACAAATACTTGTCTCCTCTTGTCATTTGAAATTTTTAGAAATGGTATATCGGAAGATAGTATTTCTACCGCTTGTTGAGTAGCTATCTTTGTTGGAATATTATTACCCCTAATCATTTGATAAATCGAAATTCCATCAGAAGCTATTATTGTCGTAGGTGAGTGTGTTGAAATTACAGTTGGGATTTTATTATCAAGAACAATATTCTTATTGAGAACGTCAACCATCATTTTTGACATTGACGGATGAAGACCTGCGTCAGGCTCATCCAATAATAAAAGATCTGGCTTGCCTAAGTCACCACCCGTATTATATATTGCAAGAGCTAAGGACATTAAAACTTTTTCCCCAGTTGATAAATCCATAGAACTAATTTCAAAACCAGCACTTCTATCTTTTAATTTAAAAGTGAAATTAGATTCTAAACGCGTTCCGATTGGACTATTTACCTCATATGGAATTTTTGTTTCAAGAAGAATTTTATTCACGAAATCCCATGGAGGAATCCCAAATTTTTCTTCAAATT
This sequence comes from Flavobacterium sp. OHVDL-2026-0007, assembly GCF_059882335.1. Taxonomy (NCBI): domain Bacteria; kingdom Pseudomonadati; phylum Bacteroidota; class Flavobacteriia; order Flavobacteriales; family Flavobacteriaceae; genus Flavobacterium; species Flavobacterium sp. OHVDL-2026-0007. The sequence continues at coordinate 1,467,545 of NZ_CM187612.1, read as the reverse complement.
CATTTTTTGTCAGAACAGGTTTTGAAACTATTTTGCCTTTTGCTTGACGGTACTCATTATAGTCATTCTCCTCTTGCCTTTTATGATAATTCTTAAAAATTAAAGCGAACTGAGCTGTAAAAAAATCGTTTTGACCCAAGTAAGAAATATCAAAATAATCAGAGAAATCATCTTCAGTTAGTTTATCAAAGTCTTTCTTAGTTCCTTCAATTGTACGAATAACATACTTCCTTGAATTATCGTCACTACCTATATAATCACAAAGTCTATTTATGTCGTTGTTGCTTGGTTCATTTTGGCGATAACTTATAACTCCGTTACTGTAGTTTGTCCAAGAGTTTTTTATGTGCTGTATGATCGTTTGAGGGTCGCATGTTTCAGCGATATTTGGATTTAGACCATTAAAACCAATGTATCTAACATTTTTTATTAAAGTACCATTTATATAAACTTGTGACTTTGCATTATCAGCAATTGCTTCCAATAAATGAGTTTTACCACTACCATTTTTCCCAGTTAAAACTGAAAAATTAGGCAAGTCAAATTCGCAAGGTGGATTTATTGATTTATGTTTTTGAATTATTTTAATTTCCATGAATTGTTTGTCTTTATAATTACCGCTAACTTGTATATATGTCTGACGATATCCGACTTATCTACCCGAAATTGGGTCGCTATGTCTGACAAACGTCAGTGTTTATTTGTTTTCAAAAATAGGATTTTTATTTCATAAATCATCAAATGAACTTTTTAATTTTTGAATACTTTTCGTGTTAAAATAAGGTAAGGAAAGGCTTAAATAAGGTAAAATTGTCAACAAATATTTCCAAAAACTGTCTCGCATTGCCATTAGCTTCCACATTACTGTGACCGCTATTTACAGCCTTTAATTTCAACGTCAGAACATTAAAAATAAAAATATGCAGGGAGAAGATGGTTTAAGAGGACTTGTCAATATGATGGCATTTATGAGGGTAGTAAGCATTCTCTCGGTACTTATTCATCTTTATTGGTATTGTTATGGTTTCTTTCTGGACAGTGGATGGACGTTGGAAGTTATCAATAAGGTTTTGGTGAATTTCTAACAGAGGGCTGGCCTGTTTTTACACACCATCTACACCAAAGTATTTGCTATAGTTCTACTGGCTTTAAGCTGTCTGGAAACCAAAGGTGTTAAGAACGAAAAGATAACCTGGTCAAAAATTATGTGGCTTTGGGAATTGGTTTTGTATTGTTCTTCCTGTATAGGCAGCTGTTAGAGTTGTCAGCAATCTGTAGTTCCTTCCCATTGCGTTCCAGCTTGTAATTTAGCGTGTGGGGAATTCAGTACAGGTTTTGGCACCTTTTTACATTAGTTAATTGCTTACAAGCATAAGATAGCTTTTTTTAAATCTTCAATATATAACTTCAATAATTCAATTGTAAAGAGTAGAGAAAGCCAAAAATGATAAGGGATTCTGTTATGGTCTGTTCAATAGTTGTCTAAAAGTTAAATTGATTCTCGGTAAAACATCTCGAGCCGTTTTGGGAACCTGATGTTGCCAAAAGCTATTGGTAGTTCCAGCCATGAGTAAAAAGGATCCATGATGCAAAGGAATTTCGACCTGAGGGATATCCTTTCTGAATTTATGGCGCAATCGGAACATTCTGGTTTCTCCAAAAGTGACCGAGGCAATAATAGGGTTAGGGCCTGTTTTGTCCACACGATCACTATGCCAGGCAACACTGTCTTTACCATTTCGGTATAGGTTCAGCAGTAGGGCATTAAAATCGATTTGGGTTTGGTTTTGTACTCTTTCTCGAATAGTGAGCAATTCAGTTGTCCACTGGGGATGTTGTCCGTTTTCATTATCCTCATACCAGGCAATCATGCGAGGTGCCGTAACGGTCTTGTCAAAGATTTCCATTTCATAGGCGCTCCATTTCGTCTGGTGGAGTAGTAGGTTATAATATTGATCGGATTCTTCTTTGCTAAAGAAATTATCGATCAAAATCACATCCGCATCTGGCAGGTTAAATACGGTGGTACCGCCCAAACCTGAAGTAAATAATTCGGTATCGTTAAACAGTGTCATAAAGAAATATTTTGAAGTTGGACTATTTTAAAATTTCATTCGATGTCTAGGTAGGTTAATTTCATGACCTTGAGGATAGGGTTTGCGATGGGTGCTGCTGACATCTTCTTTTATTTGCTGTTGGGTTTTAAATTGGTCTTTGGAATCCATATAACGAGGATCGGCAACAAAAGGCATCTTGGCCATTTTGCTTATCGTGATGGTTGGAAAGTGATAATCTACTTCTACTGTACCCAATAGCAAGTAACAACCACCTCCGAGGAAGGGGTGTTGGGCCAAGGAATCAGGAAAATGGGCCGTATCAAAATAAGTACCTTCATGATCGATCCAGGTTCCAAAATACATCGTGCCTTTTTTGGTGGGTACCTGTTTTCTTGAGATCAGATAGGCTAGCATGCGCACCTGTTTTTTATGATGTAATACAAGATCTTTGGCCATAATATCACCGCGATGTTTGGTCTGTAAAAGATCAAAGACACTACAGGATACCGGAAAACTCAGTAGTTCAATTTCATCAAACGCATCTTCAAATAAAGAACGTTCCAATACAGGAAGTTTGTAGTCTTTAACGGGTTCTTGCAAGAGCATCAGCGCTCTGTTTTCAGGTTTAAAATTGTTCAAGAGTAAACTAACAATCACTAGAAGTTGATTCTTGGTTTTGCCTGTAAAGCGAAAAGCGCCTATGAAAATGAGCGTTTTAATACCTTCAATACCCATTGGAATGCGATGGACAAAATCCTCTAAAGAGCCAAATTCGCCATTTTTCTCCCGATCGGATTCGATAAAATTCGCCATTTTGGATTCCAGACTTTGCAAATGCATAAACCCCAAATAAATATCGGTGCCGTAAAGAGTGGTTTGATACTCACTTTTATTCACACAAGGATTATGAATAGTACCACCAGCCATACGCGCTTCGTGTACATACACTTCCGTTCTGTAAAAGCCCCCTTGATTGTTGATGACGGCCACCATGAACTCTACAGGGTAATAGACCTTGAGATACAAACTCTGATAACTTTCTACGGCATAAGAAGCCGAGTGCGCTTTACAAAAAGAGTAGCCAGCAAAGGATTCAATTTGACGGTAGATTTCCTCACTAAGGCTAAGAGGGTGTCCTTTCTGAGCACAGCAAGCAAAGAAATTATCTTTTACTTTCTGCAAAGCTGTTTTAGAACGTCCTTTGCCCGACATGGCCCGACGTAGGATATCGCCATCGGCTGCAGGAAGACCAGCATAATGTAGGGCAATTTTAATGACATCTTCTTGATAGACCATAATGCCATAGGTCTCTCCAAGCTGTTCTTTGAATACAGGATGAAAATACTCAAATTGAGTAGGGTTGTTATGACGAAAGATATATTCTTTCATCATACCAGATTGGGCTACTCCAGGACGAATGATAGAGGAAGCCGCTACGAGTATTTTGTAATTATCACAATTCAGACGTCGCAATAAACCGCGCATAGCAGGGCTCTCAATATAAAAGCAACCAATGGTTTTGCCTTGGGCTAAATAGGTATTGGCTAAAGCCTCATCTTTAGAGAGCGAAGTATCGCGAATGTTGACACGAATCCCTTGGTTTTTCTCGATGAGTTTCACACTATCATCGATATGTCCGATACCACGCTGACTTAGAATATCAAATTTCTCAAACCCAATGTCTTCGGCTATATGCATATCAAAAAGTACAATAGGGAATCCTTTGGGAGGCATTTCCAGCGGAGTAAAGTTGGTAATGGGCTCTTCAGAGATGATAATCCCACAGGAGTGCATGCTACGCTGATTGGGGTATTTTTCGAGCAGCATTCCGTATTCTTGTACCAGTTTGACTATAGAGTTGCTCTGGTGTAAGGCCATAGGATTCTTAGCCAACATATCGAGCTCTTCTTTAGGAAGACCAAAAACTTTACCTACTTCTCTAAAAATGGAGCGGTATTTAAATTCGACATTGGTACCACAAAAAGCCACATGATCGGCACCATAACGATTGAAGATGTACTCTAGTATAACATCGCGCTCTTTCCAGCTCCAATCGATATCAAAATCTGGAGGACTTTTTCGGTTGAGGTTTAAAAAACGTTCGAAATACAGATCCAATTCCAAAGGACAGATATCGGTAATCCCTAGACAATAAGCAATGATACTATTGGCACCACTACCGCGGCCAATATGCATAAAACCCCGACTATTGCTATAGCGGATAATATCCCAGGTAATTAAAAAATAGCCACTGAACTCGAGTTGATCAATCACCAGAAGTTCTTTCTCTACACGGGCTTTTGCCAGTGCATGGTTGTTGCCATAACGCCACAGTAAGCCTTCTTGCGCCAGAGTGGTTAATAAGGCCAGATCCCCCTGTCGATTGTTGGTATAGAATTTTTTGTTTCTAGGGGTTTTAAACTCAAATTCAAAGTTGCAGGCATCAATGAGTTGTTGGGTATTGGCAATAAGCTGAGGATAATCTGCATAAGCTGCTAGAAGGGACTCTAAAGGCAGCATCACTTCAGAGGTTTTGCAATAATCCGATTCAGAGAGTTTGGACAATAGACTATTGGTATCAATAGCCCTGAGTATCTTATGGAGATTAAACTCTCTTTTGGTTCTAAAGGTTACTGGTTGTAATACCACCATTTTAGCCAGTTTACTTTGAAGTTCCAAAGCAAAGAGTTTGGAGACTTCTTCAGGACGAATGCCAATAAACTCATTCTCTGTGAGTATGGTTGGGGCGTTCTCTAAGGTATAGATAATGAAAACTGATTCGAATTTTGGCGCCTGAATCGGCAAGGGGGCTCCACTGAAATTATGTGCCGTTAAAAAGCGATTCATTTCCGCAAGACCAGTAGCGTTTTTAGCTAAACCTATATAACGCAGCTGATGGTCTGAGCGGAATTCCATACCCACCAAAGGTTTAATGGAGACAGCGGCGCAGCCTTTGATAAAATCATAGATTCCCGTTACGGTATTCACATCGGTGAGTGCCATGGCTTTTACACCACAAGAGACGGCCTGCCCAATAAGTTCTTCAAGGGGGATGGTGCCATAACGCAGGGAGTGAAAAGAATGTGAGTTGAGATACATGAGTGTGCTATTTAGTATGCTAGGCTTTGCGTTTTAAGATTTCGTCTTTGGTATTGGGTTTGAAAGATGCTCCTGCACAACGCATTACAGCATCAAAACCATAACGACTTTTCATTTTGTCCATGGCCGCATAGAGCGACAACATTTCTTGAGTATCCTCAAAAAGATCAATTTGATAGGTACCCCGAACCAGTCCGCTAAATCGAATACCGATCAGACGAAGTCGCATGCGACGCTGGTAGAGTTTGTCAAAGAGTTCTGTTACATTTTTAGTGAGGATATGATCCGCTGAGGTATACGCTATCTTGCATTGTTTGGTCTCGGTATCAAAATTGGCGTAACGTATTTTAACCACAATGGTAGAGGTTAACCACTGTTCGGATCGGAGCTGAAAGGCTAATTTTTCCACCATCCCCATCAGGATGGACTTTAGTTTGATAATGTCTATAGTGTCCTGTGTAAAGGTATGCTCGGTCGAGATGGATTTACGTTCGGTATAGGGTTCCACAGGAGTATGGTCAATACCATTGGCTTTCTTCCAAATCTCTAGACCATTTTTCCCGATCATCCGACCCAGTACTTCAGAGGGCATCTCAGAAAGGGTTTGGATGGTCCGAATGCCTATTCGGGATAAGAGCTGAAAGGTAACGGCTCCTACCATCGGTATTTTTTGAATGGATAAGGGATTCAAAAAAGCGCGGACATTATCCTCCGCAATTTCTAAATTCCCTTTGGGTTTTCCTTCACCAGTGGCTATTTTAGAAACGGTTTTATTGACCGATAAGGCAAAGCTAATCGGGAGACCCGTTTCTTTGATCACGGATTGAGCCAGTTCGTCTGTCCATTTATAACTGCCATGAAAGCGGTCCATGCCTGTGATATCGAGATAGAATTCATCGATACTGGCTTTTTCCATAATGGGCGCTTTTTCTTGAATGATCTGAGTAACATCATGGGATAACTGAGAATACAATTCCATATCCCCTTTGAGTATTTTGGCCTGTGGGCATAACTTTATGGCCATGTGAATAGGCATGGCCGAGCGCACCCCAAAACGTCGGGCTTCATAAGAGCAGGAAGCCACCACCCCACGGTCACCACCTCCTATAATCAAAGGGATTCCTTCCAATTGGGAGTTGGTGCGTCTTTCGCAGGATACAAAAAAAGTATCCATATCCATATGTACTATTGCCCTTGCCATTTGTTTTGTTTTTGTAGAGAACAAAATTAGTACAGCTTGTAACAAAAATGATTATATTTGCTGTTACAAATTGTAACAAAATTAATATGTCTTTATTTTCCGATAATATTAGAGCGTTAAGGGTAAAAGGTAAAATTTCACAAGAAAAATTAGCCGAGAGTCTAGAAATTACCAGAGGCAGGTATGTCAAGTACGAGGACGGTACTTCGGAAGCGCCCTATGATATTTTAAAGAAAATAGCCCATTATTATCACATCAGTATTGATTTATTACTCTCTGTAGATGTACGTAAGATTCCGACCGAGAATCTACTCAAACTCGAAGACAACCGATTGGTATTGCCTATTATGGTCGATGCAGCAGGGGATAATTTCATAGAAATTGTCACTCAAAGAGTCAAAGCAGGTTATCTTAATGGCTATGCCGATCCAGAGTATATAGAGAGTTTACAACAGATTTCATTGCCTTTTTTAGGACCTGGTAAACACAGGGGGTTTCCAGTGGAAGGGGATTCGATGCCACCCCACGAGGATGGTAGTATCATCATTGGTCGTTATGTGGAAAGGCTAGGGGATGTACTCGATGGAAAGACCTATATCCTGATTACCAAAAGTGAGGGTATGGTATACAAGAGGTTGAACAAGAACAAAAAAAATGCACTTGTTTTGGAATCAGACAATCGTTTTTATCCTAACTATGAAGTGAAGGCTTCGGATATTTTAGAGATCTGGGAATATGAATGCAGTATTGGAAGAAGTGACAAAAAAGAACAAGAAGATGATATGGAACGTCTCAAATCGATGTTTTCCGAATTAAAAAGAGATCTTGAAGAATTAAAAAATAAGGCCTAATGTTGTCTGTTATTAGGGATGATTTTGCAGAATATCGTCTAGAGATTTACTTAAAAGTGTTACTGCATTTTCCATTTCAATCGGATCTAAATGCCCAAATCCCAAACGGGTAGCCGTTAGGTTTTTACTTTGATATAAAATTGTTTTGGGTAAAAATAAGCCATTGGCGATACATTGTTTTTGCAATTGTACCAAATTGAAAGAATCAAGCCATTCCACCCAAATTGCCAAACCACGAAGAGGCACTTGAAAGGCAATTTTTCCGTTCAATTTTTCCTTTAATAAGAGCACAAAATAGTCTCTACGCTCTTTGTACATCTTTTTATTTTTTTTGGAGAGGCGATGTACTTCGCCTTCACGAATCCATTCTGTTAAGACCTGTTCTTTGATCACATCTATGGCAGGTTCAAGTATGTTTTGATGTTTTTCCAGTTCCTTGATAAACTCGGATGGGCCTGTGATAAAACCGTATCCAAAGCCTGCGGGCAAGGATCTTCCAAAGGATCCAATATACACTACTCGCTGATTTGAATCCAATGCCGCTAAGGGCAATACCGGATTATTGTCATAATGGAAGTCAAAATCATAATCGTCTTCTAGAATAACAAAGCCATATTGATTGGCCAATTCAAGCAGCTCGATTCTTCTTTTTGCACTCAGCGCCGTTGTTGTGGGATAATGATAATTGGACGTTAGGTACAATAATCGAATAGTATGCTCTTGGCAAATTTGTTTCAGCTGTGCCGTATTGATACCCTCTTTGTCAACAGGTATGGTAATAATTTGTGCTCCACAATCCGACAAAGTCATATTAGAGATATAATATCCTGGAGAGGCAACCACCACTTTATCACCGGGGGTAATGAGGAGTTTGGTCACGAGATACAAACTAACTTCATGACTGTTGGTGGTCAGTAGATTGGCTGTTGAAATACGAATTCCTCGAGTCAGATTGAGAAAATTAGAGAATTGGGTTTTAAAACTCAAATGGGACTGTTCTTGGATTTGTTCCCAGGTTTTGGAGTGTTGTTGTCTTTTTAATTTAGATACATACAGTCTGGCCAATACATCGGTTTGAACCAATCGCAGATCAGGAAGACCGTCATTAAATTGATAGGGCAAGTCACTGATCTCTTTGGGGTTCTCTAGTATCGTGGAATGTTTAAAAGTAAAACCAGCACTCACTTTTAGAGTGTTTGTCCCTTCAGCAGGAACAAAGTCGGCTTTGTTTTTTTGTTGTTTTTCGGATAAGATAAAGGTTCCCTTGTTGGGTAGAATGGCAATCCAGCCTTGTAATTCTAAATCTTGAAAAGCTTTAATGAGGGTATTTCGGTTAACCGATAATTCTTTACATAGTACACGTGTGCCCGGAAGTTTTGTACCTTCGGGAAGCAATCCAATTTGTATGGCTTTAATGAATTCAAAAACGATTTGTAAATAGAGCGCAGTTGTTTCTTCAGGCTTAAGCTGAATGAAACTTTTGAAAGGAATTTGAACCGGACTACCCATTTTTAGTAAACTGGTATATGTTAGTAGTACGGCAAGATACTACTTTTGCCGAAAATTAAAAAAAATGACAAAAATTTATTTGGCACTACTGGTTCTTATTGGTGCTGATGTATGTGCTCAGACACAAAAAGACACTATAAATATTGATGAGGTGATCATTCATGAAAACCGATTCAGTACTCCTATCTCGAAAAAAAATAGAAACGTATATGTAATTGATAAAGCCGTAATTGCCAAATTACCGGGTAGATCTATTCAAGAGGTATTGCAATATGCTAATGGAGTTGACCTAAGACAAAGAGGTCCCTTTGGAAGTCAAGCCGATGTTAGTATTGATGGAGGTAGTTTTGAACAAACCGTGGTTCTTATAAACGGAACCAAGATCATTGACTCACAAACGGCTCATAATATGCTTAACCTACCGATTCCGGTTGAGGTAATTGAAAGAATTGAAATCATCCGTGGACCTGCTGCATTGACCTATGGAATCAATAGCTTAACAGGGGCAATCAATATTATTACCAAAAAGCCAAACCAGTCAGGATTTTTAATCAATTCTTATGCAGGTTCGAATTTTGAAAAAGACTCGCAAGGTAGCGGAGATACTTTTTATGGTACTGGAATCCAAGTGGGAGGTATTTTGAGTAAAGAAAAACACCAACATTCGCTTTTTGCTTCTCATGATAAAAGCAATGGATACCGCTATAATACCGATTTTGAAAACAATAAGATATTTTATCAAGGGAACTATCAACTCAATGATACTAATGAAATTTTAAGTTCATTCGGTTATATCAACAATGGATTTGGAGCCAATGGATTTTATGCAGCTCCTGGGGATAAGAACTCCAATGAAGTGGTGCAGACGACTTTTGCTTCGGTACAATCCAAACACACGCTATCGGATAAGTGGACGCTGATGCCCCGATTGAGCTACCGCTATAATTATGATGATTATCGCTATTATGGAAATACTAACTTGAATGCGGGTAGGAGTCAACATTACACCAACTCTGTGGCTGCCGAAGTCAATACTACCTATAAAACAGAAAGTGGGGAGTTAGGATTTGGAGCAGAAGCCAGAAGTGAGGATATTAGTTCCTCTAATATTGGGGAGCACCGTCGTGAAAATGTTGGGATTTATCTACAATACAGAACCGTTTTTCTAGAAAAACTGGATGTGAATTTGGGTGCTTATTTGAATTATAACTCTAGTTATAAATGGCAAGTTTATCCTGGTCTTGATGCAAGTTATGCCATCAGCAATACCTTTAAGATAGTGGGGAATATTGGAACGAGTCAGCGTATACCGTCGTTTACAGATTTGTATTTAAACCAACGCCCTGGAAATATTGGTAATCCAGACCTTGAGACTGAAAATGCTTTTCAGAGTGAAATAGGATTGAAATACAGCAAAGCAGCCTTGAGTTTCAATGCGAATTACTTCTATAGAAAGATCAGTAATTTTATCGATTGGACCAGAACCGCTACTACAGTTCCTTGGCAAAGTAATAATTACGGAAATCTTAATACACATGGATTCAATATGCGTTCCAATTACAGCGCCAGATTGTCTAACGATTCGAAATTGAATATCAATCTTGCTTATTCTTATTTAGAGTTTACATTCGAAAATGAAATTCCGAATGTATTTTCTAAGTATTTAATTTCATCTCTAGAACATCAAGTAACCAATACAATCGATTTTCAACATAAGAATTTTAGCTTTTTATTTGCTACCCGTTTTAATCAAAGAGTAACAGGTCCATCGTATTGGATTAATGACTTTAGAATAAGTCAAGCGGTTAAAAAAGTGACGGTCTATGTAGATGCGCAAAACATTTTCAACACCACCTATTATGAAGTAGGAGCAGTTCCTCTTCCTTCAAGATGGTTTAGTTTAGGAGTGAAATTTGCGACTTTTTAGTTTTAAAGAAAAAAACCCGAAGAGTGTCTACAAAAGGTGGCTCTAGTGAAGGTAAATAAAGAGAACAATATGAAACGAGTCGAGTAAGTCGTAATTAGAGAATTACATAAATTAACAAGAGTGTCCAATAGATAAATAGTATCTATTGGGCACTTTTTTTATTAATTAGTCTAGTTGAAAGAACACTTTTTTAAAATTTTAATTGAAATAGCTGTTTTTCAAAACATTTCCCTTGTTTTTGCTATTCGTTTATGGAAGTTGCTGATTTACATTTGTTTATGGTTTAATAACCAAGTTAGTTGATTTTGTAGAACGATGTAAAACTTTTGATCATGAAATTAAAAACCAGTTTTAAAACTATATTTATAGAAGTTGTTAGTCTATTATATGCACTGCTATTTATTTATGCTGCAGTAGGTAAAATACTTGATTTTGAAAGATTCCAAGTACAACTCGCTCAATCACCATTGTTAAGTGCATTTGCGTCTTGGATTTCTTGGCTAGTCATTGGTATCGAGTTAATAATTGCGCTTTTAATTGTTTTTAAGAGAACGAGAACTTTTGCATTAATAGCTTCACTGTGTTTGATGAGTATGTTTACAGCTTATATTTTTATAATCCTTCATTACAGTTCTTTTATTCCATGCTCTTGTGGAGGGATTCTTGAGAAGATGACATGGAATGTGCATTTTATTTTTAACTTATTTTTTATAGTTCTGGCCATTATTGGATTGTGGCTACAAACGAGGAGTGACAAAAACGGAATTAAGAAAATAGACTTGCTACTATATCTTCGGAATATATCATTTTCACTAGCAATAAGTATATTAGTTGTAATTGTTTTGTATCTGTCTTCAGAACAAATAATCCATCATAATAATCCATTTATAAGACGTTATCCAAAAAGTGCAGTCAAATTGCAACACACTCTTGATCTGGAATTTAACTCTTATTATTTTGCTGGTAAAAATAATGGCAATATATATCTTGGAAATTACACAGACCCTTTACATCTTTTATCGATTGATCAGAGTGAACGACGTAATACTATAAAACTTTATTTCAATCATAGATACCTTCCATTTCGATCTATTAGGATTTTAATAAGAGAAAATTATATTTATTTACTAGATGGAACTGTGCCTTGCATTTTTAGGGGAAAAATAAATGATTGGAGAATTAATTCGCAGTTAACAGGTGTGCCACGTTTTAGTGCTGCTCAGCCGATGGATAGTGTTACAGTTGCTTTTCGAAACAATACTGGTAAGAACAAATCTAGCGTACTTGGAATTTTTTATGCAGAGAGATTGCCACGCGTGAAATATGCCCCGCATCTTCTAAAGCGACAGATTGATGGTATTTTTGATAGTGATGGTATACTGCTTTATAATGAAGAAATGAAACTCTTTGTGTATAATTATTTTTATCGTAATGAGTTTATTGCTGTTGATAAAAACGGTAGCCTAAAAATGACGGGGCATACTATAGATACTATAAGGCATGCTAAGATAAAAGTCGCTTACCTTAAAAATAATACAGAGAGACAAATGGGCGCGCCTCCTGTAAAGGTCAACACGCTGACCACTACTAAAAACAACCTTCTTTTTGTAAATTCAAAAGTCCCTGGGAGATATGATGATCTTAAACTTTGGAATAGATCATCTGTCATAGATGTTTACAATCTAAAAAAGAATAGTTATATAATGAGTTTTGTTATTTATCATAATCCAGATCTAAAGGTTCAAGATCTTTTTGTCACCGACACTAACTTCTACGTAATCGCGGGAGCGGAAATGATGATTTACAATCTTGGTGATCTGTTGAAAAATGAAATGAAAAAAGCATCAGGCAAAATGCAGGGTGCGTAAAAGTATATCGGCCGATATCAGGAAAAAGATCGAAAACCTGTAGAAAAAAGTAGATCAAGTTTAATTTAAAATTTTACTATTATGAAAACCATGTTTTTAAAAAAAATGATGCCGTTTGCATTTGTATTATTTACTGGAACAGCTGGAGCATTTCTAACTACTTCAATGCAAAAGGTAGCCAATGTGGCGCCCAAAGATGGATATGTAACTGATGAAGATGACATACCGTGTAATCAGCGCGTATCTTGTAGCACTAATTTTAATGCTCAACTCTGTCGTATAAGCTATCCTTCTGGGGAGCAAGCTAAGGGCAAAGTGAACAACACTTGCGAAGAGACTTTATATCGTCCTAGCAATTAAATCTGGAATAACGGCCAGTTGCAAAGCAGTTCCTCAAATGGAACTGCTTTGTTATTTTACATCTATTTTGTTCCTTTTTCAATCCAAGCTGCAGGCTTTTCGTCTTTTAGATAGTAACCGAACCACTGGCAAATCCTTTCTGTAAGGTCTGACTGATTTAGTGGATCCAAAATGGTATGGGCTTCTTGTGGATAAAGGAGCATGATACTCTTCTTACCGAGTATTCTAAGTGCCAGATAAAATTCAACACTCTGATTCCAGTTCACATGATTGTCCTTTCTACCAGCATAGGATAATAGGGGTGTGGTGACTTTAGGAACATGAACTATTGGAGAGTTTCGGGCATAAATGTCAGGTATTTGATATGGTGGGAATTCCATTTTCAATTGTCCGCTTTGGAAGTAATTCATTTGAGGGCGTCCAGTATCCCAGTTGATGCTATAATAGTAAGAGTTGATATCTGTTATTGCCGCCCCAGCTACAGCGGCGGCATAAAGCCCAGTTTGGGTAATGATGTAGCAGGTTTCATATCCGCCGAAGGAATGGCCAATGAGTCCAATTTTATCCTCAAGTATAAGACCCATGGCAATGATTTCCCGTGTGGCAGCCACAGTACAGTCTAGAGCGGAGGGACCCTCATTTTGTTTTTCGCTAACTATATCAGGACAAAGTACAAAATAGCCTTGACTGGTAAGAACTGTGGGATTAAAGCCTGCTTCGTTTTCCAATGTTGGATTAATATATTTATAGCGCTCTGAAGATTGTTTCTCGTATACATTTACAATCATGGGGTATTTCTTTTTTTTATTATAAGCCGCGGGATAATATAAAATGGCGTGCAGTTTTTTGCCTTTTAAATTCTGGTAAGAAATAAGTGTGCTCTGCCCCCAGTAGAATTTTGTCTGTTGCGGATTACTTTGGAAAAAGATCTGTGTAGTTTTTCCTTTTTGAAATATGAGCCTTGGCGGGACATTGAATTGCTCTTCACGGTAAATAAAACACTTACTATTCTCCGAAGCGAAAAGTTCAGAGACATATGCATCTTTATACACTATTGGAATTTCACCTGTATGTGTTTTCCATTTGAAATAACCCGATTTCCCGTCATCGCCTTTGGCCTCTAGCAGAAGCCCATCTTCTGTCTTAATGCTACTGTCTGTCCATCCCTCGTAATTGGACAGTCCCGAGGAGCGCTGCAATTCAGAAATCCTCAGCTGTATTTGTTTTTCCCTGCCATGGGTCATGCGTCTGCAAGTACTCCCATCAGGTTTTATTGTCCAGATGTCATAATGGTCATAGAGAATAATCTCCCTGTCATCAGGTGTCCAGCCAGCAACTCTGAAAATGGTATCCTGATTGGGGATAGTTTTAGGTAAAGATGCGCGTAATTTTTTAGTAATATTCAAATGTGTTTTTGATTTGAGATTGTAAATCCAGCAGTTGTTTTGAGCTGAGTAAGTGATAAATTTGCCGCCAGGTGAGCTCGCTGGCATTGGCTCTGTTGGGGTTATGGCTTTATTTTGAAGGAAAAGCTCTTTTTTACCTGTGTTTAAATCCATGATATAAAAGTCGCGCGGACCATTGTACTCAAGCTGGGGCTCGTAGCATTGTGGATTAGACAATACTGCGTAATTCTCATGGCCAGCGAGCATTACGCCAGGTAGGGTTTGGGATGATACCTGCAACAGCTCCCCTGAATGTGGGAACCATACGGCCAAGGTCGGCTTTTTATCGAATAACCCTATCTTTTGTTCCAAAGGATGAATCCATTTATCATTGCTGTTCCAAAGTTCAACTGCAGCGCCGCTAATTGGCTTTTCGTTGTTATGAACTGGATCTTTTTTTGTCCGCAATCCAAAAAATACTCTTTTCAGATCGTTACTAATGCTAATGTGGGATTCTCCAAGGTTGTCTAGTATTTGATCTCGGGGAAAACCGACCTGATTTTCAGGATTCAAGCAGAAAAGAGCCTCATTTTTCATAATGTAGTAAAAAAGGGAACTTTTATCCGATTTGGCTGTATTAGATGCCATAAAGCATATGGACTTGGAAGATTTTTCCCAAGTTAACATTTTAAAGAAATCAAAACTTTGCTTTATGATCCATTTAATAGTATCACTGCTATTGAGATCTAAAATTCCAAGGGAATAAAAGCCGTTTTCTGTGGCTGTAAAAAGAACTTTGTCCCCGCTTGGACTCATTTTAAATTGCATTACACCTTGAATTCTATGCATAAGATCACCGTCTTTGTTTAAAATTTGCAGGGTATTTTCAGAGGATGTTTTCTTTTCAAGAACTATTAACTGATGCAAGATGGGAGAACAGGTATAACGCAATATGTGTTGCATTGTGCGCTTTGTTCCAGATTGTAGATTTAGGAGTTGAAGCGCTCCGTCTTTCTGATATAAAAAATGAGTATTTCCCAAAAAATTAGGATTTAACCCTGATGGAAAAACGTATTTTTTTTTATTTGAAGTAGAGATAAGAAAGAGCGTGTCCACTCCGTTTTTA
This sequence comes from Flavobacterium sp. OHVDL-2026-0007, assembly GCF_059882335.1. Classification (NCBI taxonomy): domain Bacteria; kingdom Pseudomonadati; phylum Bacteroidota; class Flavobacteriia; order Flavobacteriales; family Flavobacteriaceae; genus Flavobacterium; species Flavobacterium sp. OHVDL-2026-0007. Next base: position 1,452,162 of record NZ_CM187612.1, on the reverse strand, counting down.
TAGTGCATGGAAAAGCTGCACCAGCGGGTGTCTGCTGTTGCTTTATGATACTGTAGATCACCAAGAGATTTAAAGTCTTGAAAATGAAGCTGTTTTTTTTGCACCACCTGCCCCCTTACAGGGCAGGCTACTAATGGCAAAATAAATATAAAAAATAAAGCTAAAACTACAGCCAAAGAAAGGGGGAAATGAATTCCCTTTTTGTTTAGATGATTCATTGATATGATTTTAATGTTAATAACCACTGTTTTGTGGGAGTAGTTTTGGATTTAGCTCCAACTCGCTCTGCGGTAGTGGGAAATTAATATCATGAGGGTCCCATCCGGGCTTTACTGCTGAGAGTACCGCATTTATGTGCCCAGCTCGTTTGAGGTCGAAAAATCGGTGACCGTATTCGCTAAAGAATTCCCATCTTCTTTCCTCATGGATGGCCAGTAGCAGTTCCTGCTTATTAAGTCCCTGTTTGTCTTTAAGACCTGCTCGTCTTCGGACCTTGTTGAGGTCTTCTACTGCTGCGTCCAATTCGCCCTGCTGCGCCCTTGCCTCTGCTCGGATCAGATACTGCTCTGCCAGACGAAGTACAATAGAATATTCAATTGAGGAAGGTGTGTTGTTGCGTACTTTATACTTAAAAGGATAGTACCAGATAGAGTCGTCGCTGGATACTTCCCCAATCCAATTCTTTTTTCGAAGGTCGTCTTCTGCAAAGGAGTCTATAAGACTGCTAGATAGAGCTGTGGTGAGAGGAGGCCCACTAGATAGAATAAAGGTTATCGCTTCATCGGTATTTTGTCCTGCAGCGGTGGGCTGTAGTTGCCAGATGGTTTCCTTTGAGTCCTTTAAAAATGTATTTTCAATATTCTCAAGCGTGTAAAATCCAGTATCATTTATAACAGCAGTAGCACTCTGAGCAGCCTTGGACCATGAACTAGAGTATAGATATACCCTCGCCAATAAGGCATAAACGGCGGATTTCCCTGGGCGCACTCTGTCACTATTTTGCTGAACTGATGATAAAAGCAGTGCAGCTTGCTCAAGATCAAGCTCAATCTGCTGGTAGACGTTCTCTCGGGTGAGTTTAGATGAAGCAGCATTAACTTTGTAGTCAGTGTTGGTGATATATGGAATGTCACCATACAAATTCACTAGATAAAAATGCAGCAATGCACGAATAAAAAGTCCTTCCCCCAAAAGTTTTTCTTTATTGGCTGAAGTCAGGGTCAAGGATGATCCACTGCCTTCCTGCACGGCATTTACTGCATATATTTGGTTGTAAGCTGCTCTCCAGTATTCCATTATGGCATTATTTGAAGGAAGTAGAGCATTAGTATAAAAACTCTCTGTTGCGCTTGTTGGAGCTCCGTACCAAGTTAGTTCATCGGAATAACAAGCCAATTGATTTGATATTCCATAGCTTGTACCGCTTAGAATTCCTGTATCTCGAATGTTGGCATATATATTTAGCAAAGCGGCATCGGCAGTCTGGTAATTTTCAAAAACCGCTTTTTTTGTCAACTGCGATTTTGGAAGATCTACCTCTACAAAGGAATCACAACAGAACAATAAAAAGGTTAGTAAAAATAAAGAGAGGCGAATAATATTCCTTTCCCAATGACCTACAGTGTTTATCTTTTTCATGATTTTTTTGTTTTAGAAGGTTAATTGGATCCCTGCAGTTATTATTTTTAAAGGTGGCAGGAAGCCAGAACTCACAAATTCAGGATCACCGAACTTATAAGAAGTAAAGGTGAGAAGGTTCTGCGCTTGCAGCATAATTGTACACTGCGTATGCTCGACAGGAAGTTTAAGATCATAGGAAAACGATATATTCTTAAGGCGGACAAAAGATGCCTCGCCGATGGATGCCGTACTCTCGCTGTATTGTGAGCCTGCATCAACGGCTTGCGAATTGTAGCCTGCGGTGTAGATCTGATAAGGGGCTGTATCACCCGGTTGCTGCCAACTGTACTGCATTTGCTCGGGCTGGTTATACATCTGTCCCGCAGATGATATCGGATAATTATAATTTTTTTGTTTTACAAATTGCAGTAAAAAATCAAGTTTGCATTTCTTGTAGCTCAAGGAATTCTCAAATCCACCAAAATACTTCGGATTGAGATCCGCAACAAGCTGTTTGTCTTCCGGGGATGAGATTCTCCCATCTTTATTGATGTCGCGGAATTGGTAAGTTCCAGTTTGAGAATCAAGACCTGTGTAATCATATAGTAATACAATATTAAGAGGTTTATTGATACGGTATCTCTGTCTGTAGGTAGAACCTTCCAGACCTGGGAAACTCAGTAGCTTATTATGCGCCATACTAAGGTTAATACTTGAGGTCCAATTTAATTGGTCCGATTTAAAATTCACAGTGCGCAATGTAAATTCGAATCCAGAATTTTCCACTGTTGCTCTGAGATTGGACTGTAGCGATGGGAATCCAGTAGTTGCTGGCATAGGTATGCCTACAAGTTGATTGGAAGAAATATTTCGGTACCAAGCAGAGGTCAGGAAAATACGATCAGAAAATAAACCAGTTTCTAATGCTAGCTCAAGTTTTTTATTAGTCTCCCATGCAAAATCGGGATTAAAAAGACCAGTGGGCTGAAGCCCTGCCGTCCCGCTATACAAGGATCCTGAAATACTATAGGTATCCAAAAAATTATAATCCCCGATCTGGTCGCTTCCCGTTGTGCCATAGCTCAGGCGGAGTTTTCCAAATGAAAGCCATGGACTGTCATTTAGAAATGCCTCTTTCGAAAAGAGCCAGGCTGCACCAGCGGCTCCAAAGATTGCAAATTGATTCCCTGGCCCAAATCGGCTAGAGCCGTCACGTCTAGCTGTGATATTAAGAATGTAGCGTTTCTTCCAATTGTAATTAACGCGGCCGAAAAAAGCTTGATATTTGTATAGGGTTTCATTATCGTTGATTACCCGCACCGTAGAAGCGGAGGACAAATTATAAATAAGACTGTTGGAGGGAAATCCACTTGCAGTTTGCACCAGCTGCGCGGTGGACTGATTTTGGAATGTTGCGCCCACCAATAAAGAGAGTTTTGTGTTGTTGGATTCTATTTCCCAGCTGAGTTGTGGTTCTGCAATCCAAGAAGATCTGTTGGTCGTATTGACCGAAAGGCTTGAGTGCGAGCTGTCATAATTTAGTCTTGGATTATAAATAGTAGATGGGGCGGTACGGGTTTCGAGATAACTTAAATTGTTGTATCCAAAGCTGCTTTTAATCCAAAGTCCGTCAAGTAGTTGGTATGAAAGTAATGTACTGGCCATAAAATCATGGCTTTTCGATTCGAATTTGGCCGCGAGATATCGAAGTGGATTTTGCCAAGTGTTTCCAGCCCAGTTAAGGCTTCTGTCGCTATTATACAGGGCAGGGGCATTAGGAGGTAGGCCCCTCGAGAGGCTGGTAAGATCAGAAGACGGTTGATCATTGTCTTGCAAGTTATAGCTTGCGGATAACTGCATCTTAAAATCCTTGTTTTCGGACTCGTGATTCATACTAGATTGGAATCCCCCTTTTTTATAGATAAATTCCCCTGGGAAAACGGTGGTTTCGGTGTGGTAATTCCCATTAAAAAGGAACGTTGTGGCCGTTGACCCTCCCGATACGGTAGTCTGGAGGTCAGTAAAGACAGAGGTGCCTCCAAAAAATTCTTTCTGCCAGTCGGTGTACCGTGTTTGGTCCCAGGTGCCATTAATATCGTAAGCAGATTTTGGATAGGTAGCAATTCTGTCATTGGCATAAGCGCGACGGCGCATTGCAAGGTACTGTTCTGTATTCATGAATTTTCCAAATTTGGTAACCTTTCCAGTTCCAGTGGAAGCATTCAACGAGACTTTAGTTTTGCCGCCTTTGCCTTTTTTTGTGGTAATTAGCACAACGCCATTGGCTCCTCGAGAGCCATAAATCGAAGTGGCATCGGCATCTTTCAGCACCTCGATACTCTCAATCTGATCAGGATTAATAGCATTAAGCGGGCTGGTCAAGGTTGGAAATAATGTAGAAACCTGTCCATGACCTATAGGATCGGAGGCATAAGGCACACCGTCAATGATATATAGTGGGGCATTAGCTTCGGATCGAATACTGTTTTGACCCCGGATTTTGATCTCAAATCCACCTCCAGGAATACCAGTTGTTTGTGTAATACTTACTCCAGCCATACGACCTTGCATGGTGGCCAGTACATTGGTAACAGGTTGTATTTCGATGTCTTTTGAAGTGATTCTGGAAATATTCCCAGTGCGCTCACTTTCTTTTACAGAATAATATCCTGCGTTTACACGAACTTCTTGCAAGGACATTGTATCATATTTAAGGGATATATTTAATGTCTGTTGTCCTTTTATGGGGACAAAGGCAGTTTTAAAACCTATAAAAGTTACAATTAGAGTGTCTGAACTATTGGCAGAAATAGTATACTGACCGTTGTAATCGGAAATAGTTCCAGAATGGATTTTACTTTTTAAAGCTATATTGACACCAGGTAAAGGATTAATGCCATCAGTTATAGTGCCATGCACTTGATTTTGTTGAATGGTTGACTGCAGTTGCCGCAGTGCACTTGTTGCTAGAGCAGGGCTGGAAGAAAAAATAAAACCTAAAAAGAATAGGCAATAAAGAGCTCTTCCATCCTTGTAAAATGAAAAATTATTCATAATATTGGGTTGGTTAGTTAAACGATAGTTTTTATTAGCTACGGTCCTCTATACTAGTTTGGTGACGAGATAGAGGACTATTTTATTTACTATAAAAATTGAATTTGAAGTTTCAATTTGGATTTGAAGCGATTCATTTCATAGGCATTTGAGTTTAAATGTTAATGATGGGAAGTCACAATGCCGTTATCGTCTTGCGGCTAGATTCGGACAGTGTGTTTCCCATCGAACTAATTCAAAGGTTTGATGTTGCTTATTGCGAGACTTTGGAAAAAAATGGAAGTGCTATGAATTAAGAAGAGTTGTACCTGATTTTTTGGCATAAAAAAAGGGCATGGAACTCAGCTTATTGCTTAGAAGGATTTACTGGACTACCCGCACGCAAATAAGTGAGCCCACGCCGATTTAAAGGCGTGAGCATTTACACTTATCATCTTGTGTGCTAAAAAAGTGTCCAGTTTTTCTAAGCAAGATTCAAAGCGAATGCTTCATATATTTTATTAGAAGTATCGCAAAAGTACAGATTTTATATAATTCATAAACCCCTGTACCATACAAATATACAGTTTTTAATTACTTATAAGTAGTTGAAAACGATTTTTTTTTATCTTTTTTTTACTTGACTATGACGGATGATAATTTTTTACATTTTAGAATTGCTATAATATTAGTATTAAAGCAGCTTCGCAAGCTAAAGGATGTTACGCAGGCCAATGTTAATACTGATTTGGAGGAAATGACTGGTTCAGCTCATAATATGGGTAGAAATGAACTTGAAGGAAATATTACAATGGAAACACTTTATATTTATTGTGCCTATTTTAATATTTCTGCTATTAAATTTTTTCAAATGGTTAGCGAAATAACAGAAGAGGATGTAAAAATATTTCTTGAAAAGAAAGAAGAAGAGAGGAAGAGAAAAGAGGAGAGAAAGAAAAAAAAGTTGTAACTATAATTAGTTCATTTGTATTGATAGTAGCTAGTTCAGAAAAGGAAGGCTACTTTCAAATTATTATTGATAATGGTATTTTGTACATTGAGAAAGTACGATTTTGTTATGAAATCGTAGCGACCTGTAGACAAGAACTTACTTAAATAAAGAAGATGTTGGTGTTCGGTCAATTTTTGAAAATTCGGATAGTCTCTTTATATTTCTCAGAAATTAAAATTATTGATTTTCTTTTTTTATCTGCTCAATAAAATAGCTAGGTGTTATTTCTGTCTTTGCTTTAAAAGCCTTAACAAATCTTTCTTTGCTACTAAAGCCAACTTCCTTGGCTAATGCCTCATTGTTATACTTCTGTATAAGTGTATTAGTGTGTAATAGTTTTATGATGTAATCTATTTTAAGATCACTAATATATTCATTGAAACCTTTATTTTTATAATGGTTAATTATTAGCGATAAATAGCTCGGATTAGTATTTAAAGCAGTCGATAGTTTTGAAAGTGTCCAATCTTTTTCTAAAAATTTCTTCCCATTTTCAAATTTGTCCAATTGTTTTAAGATGGCAGAGACAGTTTCCTGATTAATGTCCAAAGTCGATGTTTTGTCATTTTTTTGTTTGGCTTGGGGTTTATCTTCAGCAGTGGCTATTTTGAGCATTAGTTCATCAAATTTTTGTTTGTAGAGCCTTCTGTTTTTGAAGTACCGATAAGTTAAGAAAGTAAAACTTGTAAAAAGTAACGAGGTGAAGCCAATCAGGACAGAATAATTGTGACTTTTTTTAATAAGTTGGTCCTCTAGTTTTTCCTTTTTAATGAATAACTCTTTTGTGTTGTATTCTTTATTTATTTTTCCCACCAAGTACTTAAAAGTTTCATTAAGAACAGTATCGGCTTTCAGTAATTGTTTCACGTAGTATAATTCCAACTGATCATTGTCTTTGGTTTGATAGTAGTTGATTAGCAATTCATATATTTCTCTTTGATCGAGACGTAGATAGCCTTTATTGTTAAAGAGTTGATCTACTTTTTCAAAGTAGAATATTGCCTTTTCATATTTTTTGACCTCCCAGTGACTTTTTCCAATGTAGAAATAGCCTACGGATTCATTTGCAAAATCCTTCTTTTCTTTTAGTTCCTCGATTGTGGATTCAATATTTTTGATGGCTGATGAGTAATTTTTATTGAAATATTCATTGATGCCTTGGGAATGAATAAAATAAACTTTCATTTCATTAACGTCCAGTTTTTTGCATTCTGCCAGACCTAAAATATTTGTTTCATTTGAGAGTCCATAATTTCCTACTCTGTTGTAACACAATCCCAAGGAATGCAAGGAGTGTAAATAGGCACGATGATTTTTATTTTTGAAAAAGGAAATGCATTCTTTTAACAGTGAAATGGCTTCTTCGTAATAGCCTAGGTAATATTTGACCAAGGCAATATGATACTTTAGTTTATAAATTAGGTATTTGTCATTTGTTTGTGAAATGTACTCGTTGGCAGTAATATAATTATCAAGAGCCTGGTTTTGCTGTTTCAGCGCATAATTGGCTATTCCTTTTGACAAATATGCCGATCCTATTACGGTATTATCATTTGTTTTTTTTGCTGCATACACCATGCTATCTGCATATACCAACCTTAAGTTATCTGGTGCTAGATGTAATAGGCTCTGGTATCCGTTGACAATCTCTTTCCAATTATGTTCATTTTTGGCCTTGTGTAAATAGGCATATAGATAAACAGCAGCATTTAAACTGTCTTTTTTTAATTCATAGGCTCTCTCATCCAAATAATCATAACTCTTATTTTGCAAAGAGTCAGGTACTTTATAATTTTTTTTTTGTGCTGTGACAAATTGAGAAATGCATAGTAGCAATAGTAATAAATGATTTCGACTCATGAGAAATGTAGTTTTGGGGACCATAATTAATCAATAAACTATCGATAGCAGTTACTTTTAATATACTATGATAAATTTACGTAAGCTTATTTCAAATTTAATATAAACAATTGAATTATAGTGAATTATATTACAAAAAAAGAGATATGGATTTATTATAAATCCATACTTGAAATACTGTAAATCCATAGTAGTTGTGTTGTGAGAGACTTTTCTATAGGATAGCTTTGTTTCGAATTCAAGAGCGAAAATGTTTGTCATCGTGTCAAATAAAAGTTCCGCTTATCCGGATGAAATGAACTGAGAAGATGTTCTCATTCACATTCATACACCCTTAATCATGAAAAATTATTTATTATGCAGCGTTTTATTATGTCTTTTATTTTCTTGTTCAACGGATTCAGATCTAAGTAGATCTGAAATTGAAAATACTATAGCCGCAAAGTCGGTGGAGGCATTGGTCCCTCCTGAGAATAAATCAAACCCTTTTGATTATAAAGGGAAACAATATTATGATGCTCTAACGAATTACTGGGAGCAAAATCATTTTCCGAATTCCATTACGGATGCTACTGATCAAATCAGATATATTTTAAGCCAGCTTGAAAATGATCAGTCTACAAGTAAAAGTGTAATAGCTTTTAACGATTCGATTGTTGAATCCATCATGTCGGATCCAGACAATAATATGATTCAAATAGTACAAAGCAGTCTACTTGGTTCTGCTGCACAAACGAGTATTATCAATTTTCTACAGAATTTAATTACTCAAAGAGATCAAACTTTTACTGTTGCTTATGATTATATAATCTCTTATGAGGATACAATCATAGCGAGTAATACATTGGATAATGATGAAAAGGAAACAATCTTAACGGTTACATCCATTTCGAGGTATTCTCTTTATTCTGAAGCTGAGCGTAAAGACAGGGATTGGGATACGTCTGCAGGTAATAAAATGGTAAAACCATTCTTTTCAGCCAATGAAACATCTATAATTTCTATCATAGCGGTACTGGATAAGATTATTTAAAAAATTGCGATTGATTAATCCTGATCTCTTTAAAATGAAAACACGAATCATCCTTTATCTATTGTTGATCATTATTAATCTAGTCAGCCTTTATTTCATCATAGCGTTTTTTAGCTATGATGAAATAGTTGAGCATATTATTGATGGCGGCATAAACAAAAATGACCCCAGAAAAGTAGCTTTTTTGGTTTTTACCACAGTCTTAGTAAATCTATATTTCTTAGCCTTTATCCTCATGGAAAACTTATTCAAGGACAAAATATAAGTCCAATTTTCCAAGAGTATCACTTACGAAATTTGCTTTTTTTTAAGTTTTAGAATTATGATTAAAGATCTTTTAAATAATAAATTCAAGGATGTATCTCAAGAAGGAATTGAGGTTCATTTCATTGAAAATTATGTTGTCAAAACATCAGCGAAAGAACTATTTTTAGTAGCCAATTTATCGATGATATTGATACAATCTGGCAAGTTTAAAATTCAGGTAGAAGAGAGTGTGCAGGATTTAGCAGCATTTGATCTGCTGGTTATACCGCAAAATTCATTTTGCTCTTTAATGGAGGTTCAAGACAAGTTGCAGTTGTTTCTAATTTGTTTTTCGCCAGAATTTGCATCTCAAAAACATGAAAGTAAGTTGTTAATTGATTTTGTTGATTTTTTTAATTCTAGAATATTGAAAAAAATCACATTAGAAGAAAAGGACTTTTTAGTTTTATCAATGACCTCTAAACTGTTTTATTTTGGAAACGAAGATACTAAGACTAATAATAATGATCTTGGCTACAGATTTAGACAGATTACTTTTTATTTATTTCTTTTTGTGTTAAGATCAGTTTATACGAAGCATACATCTAACTATACTTTAGCTTTTAAACGAAAAGAAGAACTAACAGTTCGCTTCTTTAATTTTCTATGGATACACTATAAAAAACAGCATAGTGTGCAATTTTATGCCGACACCCTATGTATTACTCCAGGTTATTTAAATAAATCAGTATTAGAAATTATTGGCAAAACGGTAAAAACACTCATCAAAGAGATAATTATTATCGAGGCTAAAAATTTGCTTGAAGATCCAAGGTTGAGTATAACTCAAATAGCAGGAGAATTAGGGTTTAGTACTGGGTTTATTTTTAGTGCTTTTTTTAAAAAGCAGACTTCTATTTCTCCGTCAGAGTATCGTTCGAATGTTAGCGAGAAGCATAAAAATATTTAGTTTTCGTTGTTTTAATTGTAAATTTAAACAGACGTATAATGAGTAAAAATTATCCTTTAGAATGGTTGGATTCTTTGGTATTACAAACTTTAAATCCAAAGAAGACCAATATCCAAACATTGTCAGAAAGTGATTTGTCTCTTATCTCGGATAATGTTATTGTAGAGTTTCAAAAAATTCAAGTTCAAATTAAAAACGAGATTTTCTCGCTGCGCAAGCGAAGACAAATTCGATTGCAAGTTAGAAAATATCATTCCACTTTAATTTTTCTCTTGGATCATATTGTAGAGCATCAGAAAAATGAAATGTTCACAATCTCCAGTTTACCAAAGATTATTCATACTATTACGAACAACTTAGATGAATTGCTGTCCTTTGTTGAAAACCGTTTTTCTACTTATTTAAAGCTCGATCGTAGGGTTTCTATAGCTTATGTAATGATAGTACGGAATGAACTACAACTGAAGTTGCAGAACCTTAAAGAGAAGCAATACGATAATGATGTTGATAAAAAGACCATCGAGATTCTTTTGGAAGTTTTGACAAAGTCGATAGAAGTAAACCAGAGATCAAAAATGACTTATCGAGAAATCCTTTATCAGCGAGAGCTTTTAGCAAATGAAGATGCTTTTGCTTTTTCACAGGAAGAGCCTATGGTGTTTACCGCTTTAGATCAGTGGTTAATTGGTTTGAATTTTAATTGTCAAAAATACATTAAATGTTTAACCGAACGCATTGGTTCAGATCTAAATGCGCAAGAGACCGCTAGCAATAAAATAAAAAGTTTATTACTTTATTATAAAGAGTTTCACCAGCTTGGTTCTAATGAGAAGGTTGGATTTGATGCTAGTCAGCCTAATATTAAATATGTGTTGGATAATTGGTTCAAGTATGAAATTGCTTATTGGCAACAAGAAATGGATATGTCCAAGACTCTTGAGTCTGCTAAGATCTATAAAAAGACTAAAGTAATAGAATCAAGTAGTAAGATAGAATGTACTTTGTCTATTGATCAAATGGCCCTTATATTGCGTGCTAGTGATGAATCAAGGGTCTTAAAAGCTCGGTCATTGAGTCAGGTCTTTAAAACCATTGTACCGCACCTGTCTACTGTTCAGAGAAAAGAATTGTCACATGATTCCATGCGTAGTAAGTCCTATTGTCCGGAAGATAAAGATAAGGAAATTGCTATTCAAACCTTAGAACGGATAATTCGTCATATAAAAGATTTTTAGAGACTCTAGAGGAGAATGTTTTTTGTTTAAAGTTCGTATTGTAAACTTAGTCGAGCTTATGTTCTTCTTTTGGTTGAACTGAGCTGTATAGTAGGATCGTAACCTGATTTTTAAACCATAAAATAGACATGGAATGCGTTCATCTTTCAGGTTTTGTGTATAATGGCAGTTTAAAGATATAGTGTTTAGAATGAGGAAAGTCGTAATGTTTTAAAAGGAACGTTATTTACATTCGTATTAAGCTGCAGGGCCAAATTATAACTTGAATTTATTAGATGGGTTGTAGTTGGAACTAGTGCAGATTTATAAGGAATTTAACTTGTTCAATGGCAGGATCTACTGCTTTTGGCATTGATTTGTTTAATTGTTGAAACATATTTATAAAATAAAAAATGTAAAAAAAGATTCAAATAATAATAAGTCTATCTATTTGATAATGCTCTTTAGTATAGTAACAAGCTATACCATCACGGCTTTTTTATCTGGAAAAATCATTGATATACCCCACGGAACACATGAAGGAGGGGTTATAAATGTAATTGGTATTATAGTAATATTAGTTGTTATGTTTTTTTTAATTTTTATTGCTCATTTATTAATTAATAAAAATAAAAAAATGCAATGAAAAATTCAGTAAAGTCTATAATTCAATCTAACGGTAATATAACTTAGGCAGCCTTTCACTAACTGTGTAAGTTGATAAATTATTCTGAAAAATATTTGAGCAAATTTAAAAGCTCAAAATGTCTTCTCGATTTATGATAATATGCGGAATTAATTAAGAGCCATTCAAACAATGAATGGCTTTTGCTTTTCATAGCCTTTATTTAAAGTATATGTTAACAGTAATCCTTGTGAGGTATACCGTATCTAGGGGGAATCAGTATTATTCAAAAATTAACGATTTAGCCCATGTAGTTAAATTAATCTTGACTTAGAATTCTTTGTTAAAGTGTTAAAATGTAACAAATTGTTTATGTTGCAATATTTTACTATTGTTTTTTCTGTAAAAAAAATAGTATGTTTACCCTTCAGCCAATTAGAATCATTTTGGTTGATCTAATTCAGTTTAAAAAAAATAACAATTTAATTATGAGTTACAAATTTTCTGCGGTCGTAGTATGTTCTTTGTTGGTGTCAATGCAGGCATTAGCCCAATCCAAAATGATTAAGTCAGACTCCATTTACTTAGCCCAAAAAGTAGTAGTGGAACCTTTTGTTTCAAAAGGGACTTCGATTTATAAAATGCCAATTAGTCCTGAGGGATATGAGTTGAAATTAATAGGATCGGATAATCTTTCGGTAATAAGCCAATCAGGAACTATTTTCACTCCGTTGCAAAATATGACTGTTAATTTGTTGTTTAAAGCTAGTAAGATAAAGGATGGGGCTTCTATGGAAATTCCGTATACGGTGAAAGTAGAAGGAACGTACCAAGATCAAGGCAGTAATGCGAAACCTTTTGTGATTCCGTCTTTACGCGAGTGGCATGGAGCTGAGGGTAATTTAGTATTGACTGCCAAGTCCAGAATTGTACTAGATCCAAAATTTGCAACCGAATTGACTCCTGCAGCAAAGATTTTCCAGAATGATTTGCTTGATCTAAGCAAAATAAAACCAGCTATTGTTGTCGGTACTCCAAAAGCCGGTGATATTTTTATCTCTCTAAAGGGGAATAAACAGGAATTGGGAGTGGAAGGTTATAACCTTTCCATTAAAGAATATGTTTCGATCAATGCAGCACAATACAAAGGTGCTTTTTGGGGAACACGTACTATTTTACAACTATTAGAAAGAGATACAAAACATAGTGCTTTGGCTAAGGGGATTTCTAGAGATTATCCTAAATATGAGGTAAGAGGATTTATGTTGGACGTTGGTAGAAAATACTTTAAAATTGATTTTTTAAGGGATTATGTAAAGATGATGGCCTATTATAAAATGGGTGACTTTCAACTGCATCTTAGCGACAATGCTTTTCCAAAACATTTTAATAATGATTGGGATAAGACTTATAGTGGTTTTAGACTAGAAAATTCGACTTATCCACAACTGCCGACTAAAGGAGAATTTTATACCAAGAAAGAATTCATTGATTTGCAAATATTGGCAGAGAATTACGGAATCAATATTATCCCGGAGATTGACGTGCCTGCGCATTCTTTGGCGATCTCAAAAGCATTTCCGCAAATTGCCAGTAAAGAATATGGTAAAGACCATTTGGATATTAAAAACCCAGAAACCTATACCATCGTAGAAAATATATTTAAAGAATATTTGGAAGGAGATAATCCAGTGTTTCGTTTTAAAGAAGTGCATATCGGAACGGATGAATATGCTAAAAAAGAAGCTGAACCTTTTAGAAAGTTTACGGATCACTTTATAAAATACGTACAAGGTTTTGGTAAAGATGTACGCGTGTGGGGCGCTTTGACACATGCACAAGGAACGACTCCAGTGACGGCAAAGGGAGTGACTATGAATGCTTGGTACAACGGTTATGCCGATCCTGTGAAAATGAAAGAATTGGGTTATCCTCTAATCAGTACACCTGATGGTTTACTGTATATTGTACCTGCAGCGGGTTATTATTACGATTATTTGAATCTGAAACACCTATATAATAAATGGGAGCCAGTAGTTATTGGAGAGGCAGTTTTCAAGATGGGAGATCCTTTTATTAGAGGAGGGATGTTTGCTGTATGGAATGATGTAGCTAAAAACGGTATTACCGCTCAGGATGTTACGGACAGGGTATTTCCTGCTGTTCAAGTATTGAGTGAGAAAATGTGGAGTGGTACTGATGAAACGGTAAATTTTGATACATTTTCTAACAATGCTAAAACTATAAATGAAGGACCAGGACTTAATTTGAGAGGGAAAATTACGGCTAAAGACTCTTTGGTTATCAATTATGAATTAAAAGGGAATGATAAAGAAATAAAGAAACTGCAAAACGCGGCTTATGTTGCTGATGGAAGTAGAAAAGTATTGCATCTTAAAAATAAGGAGAGTTATGTAAAACTACCTTACCCAGAAATTGGTTATAATTATACGGTTAGTTTTAAAATAAATCCATCAGAAAACAATGCACCTAATGCCGTGCTTTTTCATTCGAATCATGCTACTGTAAAACTAAAACAAGGACAGACGTCTAATCTTGGTTTTTCCCATGAAGGAAACGATTATGATTTTGGTGTGGCTATTGCGGAGAATAAATGGACTAGTGTTGTGATTAGCGGAGACAATAACTCCACTAGTTTATACCTCAATGGAGAATTGGTTAAAAAGCTTAGTAGAGAAAAAATCCCAACAGGTTTTGAAAAAGATTCTATTTGGGTAATGAAAACTTTGTTTTTCCCGCTCGATACCATTGGAGACGGTCACAATTCTTTTATTGGAAAAATGAAAGATTTAAAAGTATTCAATCAGATCTTGTCCGCTGAGCAAATTCAAGCTTTAAAGGAAGAGGTATAAAAGAAGTAGAATTAAATGGAGTTGGCTTGAGAGTTAACTCCTTTTCGTTCGAAAGAAAAAAAACGAGTTATAGAGTTGGCTTTATATATTGACCCGTTGGTGGATAAAATCTTCTCGTACTGGAGTATGTAATTTTTTCTAAGAAGAGAAGTCTAAATGGCAAAAGTCTTATTATACCTTTTTCGTCAATTCAGTTGAAAAAAAACAGTAATAATTTAATTATGAGTTACAAATTTTCTGCGGTAGTAGTATGTTCTCTGTTGGTGTCAATGCAGGCATTAGCCCAATCCAAAATGATTAAGTCAGACTCCATATACTTAGCCCAAAAGGTGGTGGTGGAACCTTTTATTTCAAAAGGGACTTCGATTTATAAAATGCCAGTTAACCCTGAAGGATATGAGTTGAAATTAATTGGATCGGATAATCTTTCGGTAATAAGCCAGTCAGGAACTATTTTTACGCCCTTGCAAAATATGACTGTTAATTTGCTGTTTAAAGCTAGTAAGATAAAGGATGGTGCTTCTATGGAGATTCCCTATACGGTGAAAGTAGAAGGAACTTACCAAGATCAAGGTAGTAATGCGAAACCTTTTGTGATTCCATCCTTGCGAGAGTGGCATGGAGCGGAGGGTAATTTAGTATTGACCGCTAAGTCCAGAATTGTATTAGATGCAAAATATGCAGCTGTACTGACTCCTGCGGCAAAGATTTTTCAGAAGGATTTGTTAGATCTAAGCAAAATAAAACCAGCTATTGTTGTTGGTACTCCAAAAGCAGGTGATATTTTCATCTCGCTAAAGGGGAATAAAGAAGAATTGGGAGTGGAAGGTTATTCGCTTTCGATTAAAGAGTATGTTTCGATCAATGCAGCACAATACAAAGGGGCCTTTTGGGGAACACGTACTATTTTGCAACTATTAGAAGGAGACGTAAAACATTGTGCTTTGTCTAAGGGGATTTCTAGAGATTACCCTAAATATGAAGTAAGGGGTTTTATGTTGGACGTAGGAAGAAAGTTTTTTACAATTGATTTTTTACGCGATTATGTAAAGATGATGGCCTATTACAAGATGGGGGATTTTCAGTTGCATCTTACTGATAATGCTTTTGCACAACATTTTAATAATGATTGGGACAAGACTTATAGTGGTTTTAGGCTAGAAAGTTCGACTTATCCACATCTGCCTACCAAAGGAGAATTTTATACCAAGAAAGAATTTATTGATTTGCAAGTATTAGCCGAGAGTTACGGAATCAATATTATTCCGGAGATTGATGTGCCTGCGCATTCTTTGGCGATTTCAAAAGCATTTCCACAAATTGCCAGTAAGGAATATGGTAAAGACCATTTGGATATTAAAAATCCAGAAACCTACACCATAGTAGAAAATATATTCAAAGAATATTTGGAAGGAGATGATCCAGTGTTTCGATTTAAAGAGGTGCATATTGGAACGGATGAATATGCTAAAAAAGAAGCAGAAGCTTTTAGAAAGTTTACCGACCATTTTATAAAATACGTACAGAAGTTTGGTAAAGATGTACGCGTTTGGGGTTCTTTGACCCATGCGCAAGGCACGACTCCTGTGACGGCGAAAGGTGTGACTATGAATGCCTGGTCCAAAGATTTTATCAATCCTATAAAAATGAAAGAATTGGGTTATCCTTTAATCAGTACTCCTGATAACTTGCTGTATATAGTACCTGCTGCAGGTTATTATTACGATTATTTGAATCTGAAACACTTATATGATAAATGGGAACCAGTTGTTATGACTGGAAAGGTAGTTTTCAAGATGGGCGATCCTTTTATAAGAGGAGGGATGTTTGCGGTATGGAATGATGTGGCCAATAATGGTATTACCGCTCAGGATGTTACCGACAGGGTATTTCCTGCTATTCAGGTACTAGGTGAGAAAATGTGGAGTGGTGCTGATACAACGGTAAATTTTGATACATTTTCTGATAATGCTAAAGCTATAAATGAAGGACCAGGAATTAATTTGAGAGGAAAAATTTCGGCTAAGGATTCTTTGGTTGTCAATTATGAATTAGGGGGTAATGATAAAGAAATAAAGAAACTACAAAACGCAGCTTATGTTGCTGAAGGAAGTGGAAAAGTATTGCATCTTAAAAATAAGGATAGTTATGTAAAACTTCCTTACCCAGAGATTGGCTATAATTATACTGTTAGTTTTAAAATAAATCCATCAGAAAACAATGCACCTAATGCCGTGCTGTTTCAATCGAATCATGCTACTGTAAAACTAAAGCAAGGCCAGACGTCTAATCTTGGTTTTTCCCACGAAGGAAAGGATTATGATTTTGGTGTGGCTATTGCGGAGAACAAATGGACTAGCGTTGTGATAAGTGGTGATAATAACTCCACTACTTTGTACCTAAACGGAGAATTGGTTAAAAAGCTTAGTAGAGAAGAAATCCCAACAGGTTTTGAAAAAGATTCTATTTGGGTGATGAAAACCTTGTTTTTTCCTTTAGACACAATTGGAGACGGTAACAATTCTTTTATTGGAAAAATGAAAGATTTAAAAGTATTCAATCAGATCTTATCTACTGAGCAAATTCAAGCTTTAAAGGAAGAGGTGTAATAGAATAAGTATTAAATGAAGTTGCCTTGAGATGGCAACTTTTCTTTTAAAAGTTGAAATTAAAAATGCTTTTTTCGTGATGGTAAAAAAATGTAAAAAAGGTTCTGTTTTATACACTCTAGTGTTGATGTGTTTTATTTTTGGTTATAGCACTAGTGCTTTTTCTAAAGGAAATAGAGAAAAAGAGTATCAAACCATTACCGATAGAGTGGTGGAGGATTTGATCAACAAACCATCCAGCCATAAGGCAATTGCGGAAACTTTTGCCAGTATAAGACCCGATGGAAGCTGGTCAGGGATAGATTATAGCAGTAAATCCATTACCATTTGGGATCCAACAGCCCATTTGGTAAAGTTACATACACTCGTTAAAGCCTACATTAGTAAAAAGAGTGGTTTTTATGCTGATGAAAAGGCTTTCACTCAGATCAATAAGGCTTTTCAATATTGGTACACTCTTGATCCGCAAAGCGCCAATTGGTGGTTTAATGAAATAGATACGCCTCGATATTTAGGGGAACTACTCATTATGATGAACTATGGTGAGAAGAAATTGGATAAAGGACTACAACAGAACTTGATTGAAAGGATGAAACGCGGCAATCCAGAAAAACAAGTTGGAGCCAACAAAACGGACATAGCGCTTCACTTTTTTTATAGAGCCCTGTTGACCCAGGATGATGCATTACTGAGTCTATCGGTAAAAGAACTATTTAGCCCAATTCGTTTGGTGAACAACGCAGAGGGTTTACAATATGATAATTCTTATATGCAACATGGACCACAGTTGTATATCGCGGGTTATGGTGAGGCCTTTATTAATGGGGTGTTCAAAATGGCCAACTATGTAAGAGAAACTCAGTACGCCTTAACCGATGAAAAAATAGCATTACTGTCTAAATATTATGACAATAGTTATCTGAAAATAGTCCGTGGAAAATATACTGATTTTAATATTCATGGTCGCGGAATCAGTAGGCCTAATAAATTAAGTGCTCAGAAACAGGGTGATAAAGAACAATTATTAGTGGCCAAAATGATTGATGTTAACAAGACTACTGTATGGGATAATGCTATCGCCCGAATCGATAGTACTGTTCTACCTTCCTTTGAAGTAGCGCCTTTACATACCCAATATTTTAAAGCGGATTATACGTTACATATTAGACCTTCTTATGCTTTTAATGTGCGGATGGTGAGTAGTCGTACCAAACGTTGTGAGGCTGGGAACAATGAAAATCTATTAGGACGTTATTTATCGGATGGAGCCACTAATATTCAAATTAATGGCCCTGAGTATTATAATATCATGCCTGTTTGGGAATGGGATAAAATACCGGGTGTGACCAGCAGGGATTATGCGACCGATAGACCAATGGAAAAAACTTGGGGAGAGCAAGGTAGTAATGCATTTGCTGGAGGCGTAAGTGATGGAGTTTATGGAGCAAGCGCTTATCAACTGGATTATGATGGTCTTCAGGCCAAAAAAGCATGGTTCTTTTTTGATCATGAAATTGTGTGCTTGGGGGCAGATATAAAAAGCAATGAAGCCGAAAATATTACTACAACCATTAATCAAAGTTGGTTAAATGGCGATGTAGTGAGTTCGTTGCAAACCGCTGCTCTTGTAAAAAATGAAAGCCTAACCAGTAATCAAGTATCTAAGACCTGGTTTTTGCATGGGAATGTAGGTTATTATTTTCCGCAAGGCGGGACTATAAACTTAAGTACAAAGGTGCAAAAAGGAAATTGGTACCATATTAATGATTCTTATTCTAAAGAGGAGATTAGTGGAAATGTTTTCAAATTGTGGTTGGATCATGGTGCAAAACCTGTCCATGCCAATTATGCCTATATCGTACTACCAGCAGTGAAAAGTGCTGCTGAAATGAAAAAGTTTAAAGCAAAGAAGCTTGAAATTATCGCCAATAATGGTGCGATGCAAGTGGTTTACCACAAGCCCTTAGACATGCTCCAGGCTGTTTTTTATCAAGCGGGTGCTGTAAAGGTATCTTCTCTAGAGATCAAGGTGGACAAGGCTTGTGTTGTAATGATAAAAGAGTGTAAAGGAAAGCAGCTAATTTCAGTAGCGGATCCTTTGTATAAGGAAAAAACGGCCACTGTAACCCTTACTAATACAAAAACGGATCAAGTAAAGACCTATGAGGTTAATTTTCTTCAAAACGAATTTGCTGGAGCAACGGTAGAACTGAGATAGTTTACCGCATAAACAGGGCTAAATGGGGTAGGGATTATGGTCTTACAATGAACCTCTTATGATTAAATCGGATTTGTTTTCAATTTGAGTTTTTTTGTTGCTAAAGGTCATTTGGGCGAGTATTTTTCCCATAGCTTGGAAGTCCGTGGAGATAGTAGAAATACCGTTTTTAACCAATTTTTTTAATGGAGTTTCATTGTATGATATGATCCCAAAATCTTTTCCTAGTTTCAACTTCTGTGTTTTAGATTTCTCAATTACATTCACCAAATCCCTATCGTCTGGAATAATAAATACTTCTCCTTTTTGAATGGTGCGGTCTTTAAATTCCGTTATAACCTCATTTTCAAAATTAAAATCCTCAGCAAATTTTAGAAAGCCCTCTTTTATACCTACTGGTACTGTAGAACCAGAGAAAATTAGAGTTAATTTATTGTATTTCTTTAATTTGGTTTTTCCCTTTTGTAAGCCGTTATAGATGTCTTTTTTGAAGTTTTGATACACGGCAGGATAATTTTTTAATTCTTCATTGGTTTGATCCACGATGTAGACCTCTTTCTCCGGAAGCGTTGCTATGTAAGTAGCTACGTTTGCTAAATTAGTAGGCATGATCATGTACTTGGTGTAATTACCGTTGCTTTCATTGATATGTCTCTCAAATACCTTGGCATTGAAGTGATGAAAGAATATGTCAATTTGGACCTCAGGACCCATATGTAGAATAAACGAATTATAGAGGTCTTCTTTAAAACTGTTTAGCTCGTCAAAAAGTAAAAACACCCTTTGTTGAAGGGCTATTTCAGAGCTTCTAACATAATAGCCTTTTCCGAATATGGCATAGATAATCCCCCTTTTTTTTAAGTTGTCATAAGCTAGTAATATAGTGTCTCTGGAAAGATTAAATTCTAAAGCGACTTTGCTAATGGAGGGAAGTTTATCGTTTTTTTGTAGCACCCCATTTTCAATGCTTTTTTCGATCGAAAGAATGATCTGTTTGTACTTGGGGATGCGGCTATTTTCTTGAATGGTAATGACTTTCATAAAGACAATTTTTTGCAATATAATAAAAAACTAGTAGGTACTAGTATGGTGTGTTTGTTTTTTTAAATTAGATTTGGATTTCTTTTAATTGCTAAATTAAAAGTTAAAGTGAAGTCAATATGATAAGTATTGCTTTTCATTGGTGAGAATTGCTTCTTTTTAGGGTGAAGATATTGTAAAAGTGTTAGTGCATATTTTGTTTTACTACTAATCACTTTTAATTAAAATAGTACAGCAGGGGGAAGTTTTGCCTCATTACTAAAATGATTCCGAAGTCTATTAAGTGTGATTTATGCTACAGCAGTTCACTACCATTGATTCAAGAGCTACTATTAATTTTATATAAAAAAAACATGATCAATAGAATTAGAACTAAAGTCGGAATTTGTGCTGTAGTAAGCGCGTGTGTTTTCCTGGTATCAGGACCTGTGGACGCGCAAAAGAGAGATAGTAAAAAACAAAAGCAAATAGTAGGGCTCAGTACAGGTAAGGCTGACCGCGAATATTGGAGCCAATTGCTCTATAAAATGAGTTATCCCGTGATTCATAATTTAGCCCAAGAAACTTTGAAAAAGAATATGCCATTAGAGCGGCTTCCAGATTATGGCATACCGTATGGGATGATCGCTAGTGAGGTTTCTTATTTAGAAGCGGTTGGTCGTACTATGGCAGGAGTTGCTCCGTGGTTGGCTTTGCCAGATGACAATACCAAGGAAGGACTAATGCGTAAAGAATTAAGAACAGAATTGTTGCAAGGAATTGCCCACGGTGTAGATCCTAATAGCAAGGATTATTTGAATTTTTCTACACAACAACAACCTATTGTAGATGCAGCCTATATGGCCTTTGCTTTTATTCGTGCTCCAAAAGCATTATGGGAACCGCTAGATGCTGTAACTAAGGAGAGGGTTATACATGAATTTAAAAGCTTGCGTAATCGTAAACCGACGTTTAATAATTGGTTGCTGTTTTCAGGGATAACGGAAGGGTTTTTACTCAGTGTGGGTGCAGATTATGATCCCATGAGAATTGACTACGCCATAAAAAAGACTAATGAATGGTATAGTGGAGATGGCTGGTATAGTGATGGTTCAAAATTATGTGTGGACTATTACAATTCCTATGTGATGCATCCGATGATGGTCGATTTACTGGATATCACCACAGAGAAAAAGATGTATCCAAGGGAAGATTATGATTTGGCTGTAAAACGTATGGGGCGTTATTCGGAATTTTTAGAACGTGTGATTGCTCCAGATGGTACTTTTCCTGTTTTTGGTCGATCCATAACATATCGAACAGCTGTTTTTCAAGCTTTGGCACAAACCGCGCTATTGGAAAAATTGAACAATATTACACCAGCGCAAGTAAGAAGTGGCCTGACAGCGGTGATGCATCGTATGTATGACGACTGTAATAATTTTGATAAAGACGGTTGGCTAGTTTTAGGCTTTTGTGGTTCTCAACCTCAAACGGCTGATGTGTATACTTCTACAGGAAGTTTGTACATGGCAACCCTCGCATTTTTACCATTAGGATTGCCTGCAGATAATCCTTTTTGGACGGCTGCTCCTGAAGATTGGACTTCAAAGAAAGCGTGGTCTGGTCAACCAACACCAAAGGACTATAAAGTCGCCTATTGATAGATTATACGAATTTTTATTTGACTTTTTCGCAGGGCCATTTACTATCAAGTAAATGGCTTTCTGTTTTTTATGCGATTCTAATAGGGTTTGTTTTGGAAATAAAAAAAAGTTATTCTGTGTGTTTTTCTGAATTTTCAAGTTCAAAAAGGTTACTCAGAATAACTTTTTTGCTTGTATATAATTGTGAAAACGTTTTCAGTTAAAAGAGGGAATGTCCAATTCTTGCCGTCTTTTTCTAATAGTTCCACGAAATAGTCTCTTTATTCTTAGGATAATAATTTAAGATAAATTTAAGAAATGCTATTTTTTTACCTACTGGTACCTATTAGTTGCGAAAATTCTCACTAATTTAAAAACCCTTTTTTTAGATTATTGTTTGGGTATGTGTTTGCTATTTAGGTGTTTGTGTTTTTATGCGCTGTAAGTTGGAAATGGGCGGTCTGTAGGCTGATCAGTGATGAAAAGTGCTATTTATGCAAAAACCATAACACTAAAGGCTTATTTTTTTACTAATATGCAATAAATAAAAGCTATCTACCTCTCTTTCAACAGGTCAATTGTGATGGTTTTCTTCTTTTTAAAGCTGAATATATTGTGAATTCGTGGACTGTGTTATTTTCTTAATTTCTGCAAACGTTCTGTTTTTTTTTAGGACTTTGAAGAAAAACCAGTAGGTGCCAGTATTGTATTTTTGGTTTTTTATTTTAGGTTTGTTTTTGTCATTTAGTTACTGAAAAAGTATAAATAAAACCGATGCTTTAATTAAATGTTCTTTTTTATGAAGAATGTTTTAAAGAATGTTCTTGTTGGTGTGTAAATGATATTTCTGAGTAAAATGAACGATAGAATAAAATAACTGTTAAAAAGTATTCTCCCCGAATCGGTATAGCAAAACAATTAACTAAAACAACTAACCAAAACAATTAACATGAAACAACATTTTTTGAGATTTCGGAAAATTATTACCCTGCTAGCCTTGCTGCTATGTTCGGTAGTTGAAGCCCAAAGCACAAAGATTTCTGGTAGAGTGACCAGTTCTGAAGACAACAATACCCTTCCTGGGGTAAATGTGACCATCAAAGGGCAAAAAACGGGTACTCAAACCGACATAGATGGTGGCTATGCTATTGAAGCTAAAAAGGGTGATGTATTGGTTTTTTCTTTCATGGGGTATACGACTCAAGAAAAAAGGATCGGGGATAGCAAAACAGTAAGTATTGTACTGGCTTCTGAAGCGTCACAATTGCATGATGTAGTGGTAGTGGGTTATGGTACTCAAAAGAAAGAAGCGATTACGGGTGCTGTGGCGCAGGCCGATTTAAAAACCTATGAAAAGGTTCCTGTAAACAACATTATGGAAAGACTTAAAGGTTCAGTAGCCGGTTTAAATATCGGTGAAGCCAATAAGGCAGGTAATGCGCCAGGTTTCTCCATCAGAGGAACCGCTACATTTGGTAATGGCTCACCATTATTAATTTTGGATGGTACTATTTTCAATGGTTCTATTACGGATCTTGCACCTGCTGACATCGCTAGTGTTACAGTTTTAAAAGACGCTAGTGCTGCTGCTGTTTATGGTTCTCGTTCAGGAAATGGGGTGATCATAATTGAAACGAAGAAAGGTACTAGTAATAACGGTAAACCAACTTTTAGTTTCAGTAATACCTTCGGTTTTGTAAGCGAATTGAATCGATTGCAAGTGTACGATGCGCCAGGTTATATGAAGAGATTGAATGATTTTCTAAACGATGCAGGTACTGTAGTACCAATGGATCAAACCCCAAATTACCTACAAGCCATAGAGAAGACTAATTATAATGCTACTGCAGATCATCGACCAACATTAGCAGATCCTTATAGTTTATTTCGTCAGGCTGGAAGTAATACAATGAACTCTTTAAGTGTGTCTCAACGTACCGATAAGATGAGTTATTATATGTCAGCTAGCATGGTTGATCAAAAAGGGGTAATTGTTTTCGATAGATATAAACAGTACACCATGCGCATGAATTTGGAATCAAAAGTGGCTAGTTGGTTAACCATGGGAGCTAAAGCTTTTTATAGTTATCGTAATTATCCTGATGCGCGAGTATACGGTAATGCGGGAGGGAACGGAAGTAGTTCTTATTTAATCAGTCCTTATGCTTCTATGTATAATGCTGATGGTAGCTATAATCAGTTTCCACAAACTACGACTTCTTTTGTGAATCCATTTTTGATGGTGCCTTCTTCTGCATACAATAGAAACAATAACGTAAATGGTATTTTTTATGCCAATGTAAAAATTCCTGGCATACAAGGATTGACCTATAATCCTACCTTTTCTATCACGAATATAACATCTGAAAATGGTTCGTTCTTTGACAAAAAAACCAATGATGGTATGTCTGTAAAAGGAAAAGGGTCCAATAGCTACGGTAGATCAACTTCAGTATTGATTGATCATTTGATTAAATACAATAGAACTTTTGCCGAAGTACATAATATAGATTTGACTTTGTTGTATTCCAATCAAAATAACAGAAGTATTGGACAAACGCAATCGGCGCAAGGTTTTGATAACGATCAATTAGGATACAACCGACTGCAAGCTGGAGCTATTCAAAGTGTATCAAGTGCAGCGTCTCAGTCTGAACAACTTGGACAAATGGCTCGTTTGACTTATGGTTATGATCGTAGGTATTCGGTAACGGGAACTTTTCGTCGCGATGGTTTTTCTGCTTTTTCAAACAATCATAAGTATGCGAACTTTGGATCAGTGGGGGTTAACTGGACCATTTCAAATGAAGGTTTTATGAAGAATGTTACCGCGGTTAATTCCTTGGCCTTACGTGCTTCATACGGTTCTAATGGTAATCAAACTATTTCTCCGTATCAGACATTATCAAAAATCGGAAACAATTATTACTACTATCAAGGAGATACAGGATATACCTATACGCAAGGAATTAATGGTTTGGGTAATGATAATTTGCTATGGGAGTCAATCGTAGGATTCAATGGAGGTGTCGATTTTTCACTATTGAAAAACAGAATATCTGGTTCGATAGATGTGTATTCAAGTAAAACACATGATCTAGCCTTTCCACAGAATCTACCAGGTTCATCTGGTTATGGATCGATCACATCTAATGCTGGTGAGATAGGAAATAAAGGGTTTGAGATTAACTTAAAAACAATCAACATTGAAACCGATAAGTTCAGCTGGACTTCTAATGTGGCTTTTTCATTGAACAGAAATAAGATCAATCATTTATTGGGCGACTTAAACGGTGATGGAAAAGAAGATGATATTATTTCCTCTAATCAGTTTATTGGAAAATCGTTAAATGCGGTTTACAACTACAAAGTAATTGGCATGTGGCAACAAGAAGATAAAGACAACGGTACTATTATGGCCGGTTTTCAACCTGGAACTTATAAATTGTTGGATGTAGATGGAGATGGTAAAATTACTTCAGATAAAGACCGTGTGTTCTTAGGAAATAGTGGTGCTAATTTTCGTTGGAGTTTAGCCAATACGTTCACTTATGACAAATTGAGTTTGTTGGTTTTTGTGAATTCAATATGGGGAGGTAATGGTTATTTTATTAATGGTAGTAATACCCCACAGAATGATCCTTATGCTAATAGAGGAGATATGAATCACCCTGTTTATGATTATTGGACACCTGCTAATCCTAATGCAGAATTCCCTCGTTTTTCTCATGCTTCTAAAGAAACGGTTAATGCAGCAAAATTTTATGACAGAAGTTTTATTCAATTGCAAAAAATTGCTGTAAACTATGATCTTACGGATCAATTTAAACAACTAGGTATTTCGAGTTTGAATGTAGCCATTAGTGGTGAAAACTTAGGTACTTATGCTCCACATTGGAAAGGATTAGATGCTGCAACGGGTAATGGTTTAACAGTTTCAAGTATTCCATCTCTACGTACCGTATCGATCAATCTTAACGTTAATTTCTAAAATTATGAAAAAAATATTTTTTTGCCTTATAGCTGCTGCAGGCCTTGCAGTTAGTTCCTGTGATAAGTCCTTAGAGGAGGTACCATTGGATTTTTACACTCCCGAGAATTCTTATGTAAACAAAGCCAATTTTGAAGCGGCTTTAGCCAATGTGTATTTGAATGTTAGATCTAATTTTTATGCCAATACGGATGCGGCTGCTAACTATGATATGTTGGGGATGGATTTGGATTTAGCTAATGTATATGGCGGCGGATCTGTAACAAAATTGAGGTATTTCGGATGGAATACCTTAAATGCCGATAGTGGATTTTCTTCTACCTGGTGGAATCGTTTGTATAGTCTTATTGGTCAAACCAATGTGATTATTGATAGAGCTGAAGCGCCACAGGCGGTTTGGACCTCTACAGCTGAAAAGAATGCGATCGTAGGTGAAGCGAAATTTCTTAGAGCATTTGCGTATCATTTTTTAGCCAATATGTGGGGTGATGTGCCACTGGTAATCAATGAAACTAAGGCGCCCAAATACGATTACGTAAGAGCACCTCAAAAAGATATTTATCTACAATGTAAAGCGGATTTGGAGTTTGCTACTCAAAACATGCCTACCATTGATCAGTTAAAAGGAGGTAGAGCGCCTCGTGAAGCAGCTTATCATTTGTTGACAGAGGTGAACATTTGTTTGAAAGATTACGATGGAGCTATTGCTGCGGCAAATGCCGTGATTAATGGGGGGAAAAATAGTTTAATGACTGCTCGTTTTGGAGTGAATAAGAGTTTTACTTTCTCTGGTTATACGTACAGTGGAAAAGCGAAGCCATGGGGGGATGTGTATTGGGATTTGTTCCAAGAAGGAAATTTTAATTTTAAAGAAGGTAACAAAGAGGCAATCTGGAATATTTCTCAAGACCCTACCATAAAAGGAGGGGATAATACGGACTTACATGCTTCAGGAGGATTCTTTGTAATGGATAGATGGTGGGGACCTCTTGCTTGGCAGGCTAAGGACAAGAATAATGTTCAAAATTTCCTAATGGATACCTTACAAGGAAGACCGGTGGCGACTTTAATTGTAAGTGAGTACGCAGACAAACAGATATGGAATTATAAGAATGACTTTGCTAAAGATATGCGTAATTCGGAGTATAATATTCAACGTAATTATTATTATACAAATCCTGCAAGTGCTTTTTACAAACAACAAGTTACGCAAGCTAATACCGACGTTACTACGCTAAGTTTATGGGATTTGCGTATGACACCACATTATAAAAAATTCGTTAGAGCAGTTCCATTAGGACTAAGTACCGACGCCACTAGTAAACGTAAAAATGACAATGGTAGAACTTGGAAAGACTGGTATATTATGCGTACCGCAGAAACCTACTTGTTGCGTGCTGAAGCCTATATGCTTAAAGGTGATTTAGGATCGGCAGCAGGTGATATCAATGCGGTTCGTAATAGAGCTAAAGCGACAGCTGTAGATGCTGGAGACGTGAATATGGATTTGATTTTGGATGAAAGAGCAAGAGAGCTTTATGGAGAAGAATTCAGATTGAATACCTTGATGAGAACAGGGAAACTGGTTGAATATTTAAATAAATACAATGGTTACTTAAAGGATAACGGTTTGACCGCTCCTGCATACGTAAGTAAATTACCAATTCCTAGAAGGGAAATTGAAGCCAATACAGGTGTTGTAATGCCGAATAACCCTGGTTATTAATGAATTTTATTTTTGTGGTTTGGTTTGAGGCCGATTCCATCCTATTGAGAAATAGGATGGGGAAGGCTCTAAATAAAGCGTTTTAATTTTTTGTAAAAATTTATCCTGAAGACTAAAAGAGGACTGGTTTAAATTTTTTGAACCAGTCTTTTTTATATTTTTTTTGCTAGAAAGGTATTGTAAGGTACAGCGAAAATAAGAGGAGTATATAGTGCTTATTGGTAGCTTTACTTATCGAAGTCTATTATATTTCTTGTCTGCGTGGTCATTTGTTTTGAATCCTTTTTTTGCCAGATAAAAACCAGTAGGGTCCAGTATGATTTATTCGTTTTTTAGGTTAGTTTTGTTTTTGTGTTAAATGGTAGTAAAAAAGTTAAAATAAAGCGCAATACTCTTATGAATGGTTTCTTTTGATGCGTAATGTTTTAAATAACAAGTTGCTTGTTGAGGATCGCGTAAGTTGTTTTGAGAATGATGAAATACTGTGGATGATTTTTTAGGGACAACAGTAGAGCAAGGATAGTCACAAGTATAGAGAATGCTGTCACTGGATTGAAAATGTACCTGATTGTTTTGAGTATTTTTATTTTTGGAACGTTAGTGAATTGGTCAGTAAGCAGGAATCAAAAGGGAAATGAAAAAGTGTTGGTGACTTTGTCTTTGGGCTAAGAACAGTAAACAAAACAAATAGTAATTCCTTAGCGGTAAGACGTAATGGGGAGTGGTAATAAAAAAAGTAAAATATTATGAGCAAATACAATAGTTCTTATGGATTGTTTATCGCCTTGGTTTCGGCTATGGGCGGACTGTTATTTGGATACGACTGGGTGGTAATCGGTGGAGCAAAACCCTTTTATGAAGTCTACTTTGGCATAGCCAACTCTCCTTCGATGCAAGGTTGGGTAATGGGTTGTGCGATTTTGGGCTGTTTATTAGGGGTGATGATCTCAGGGAGTTTAGCTGATAAGTACGGAAGAAAACCCTTACTCATTGTGGCTTCAGTATTTTTTACTCTAGCCGCAGTGGGAACGGGCTTGGCCCATACGATCGACTGGTTTATTCTTTGGAGAATAGTTGGTGGTGTCGGTATTGGTGTGGCCTCTAACCTTTCGCCGATCTATATCGCAGAAATAGCACCTACCGAATCCAGAGGAAAGTTTGTTTCGATCAACCAATTGACGATTGTGGTTGGAATTTTATTGGCTCAAATCGCCAACTGGCAAATCGCGGAACCTATAGTGGAAGGACAAGATCTCTTGAGTTCTTGGAATGGACAATGGGGTTGGAGATATATGTTTTGGGTGGGCGCTATCCCATCGGTATTATTCTTTGTTTTGATCTTAATTATCCCAGAGAGCCCAAGATGGTTGGCTAGTCAATACAAATATGACAAGGCAGCTTCTATTTTTAGTAAAATTGGAGGTTCCGAATTTGCAGCAGAAGAAATAGCACTACTAAAGTCAAGAGTCAGCAGCATCAAGGAGGAAGTGAGTTATAAAATGTTGTTTGAAGGGAAAATGCCAAAAATACTGGCGTTGGGAATCGTAATGGCTGTTTTTCAACAGTGGTGCGGTATCAATGTAATCTTCAATTATGCCCAAGAAATATTTTCAGCAGCAGGTTATGGGGTAACCGATATACTGTTTAATATCGTGATCACGGGATTAACTAATCTGATATTCACCTTTGTGGGTATGTACTTCGTGGATAAATTAGGAAGAAGAGCCCTTATGCTTTTCGGATCTATTGGTCTAGCGGTAATTTATGCGATCCTAGGTGCTTGTTACTACTTTGAACTAACGGGTATTTTTGTACTGATGTTGGTTATTGGAGCAATTGCGGTTTATGCTATGACTTTGGCTCCAGTAACATGGGTAGTATTGTCTGAAATTTTCCCAACTAGAATACGTGCCATGGCCATGGGAGTGGCTACTTTCTCGCTTTGGACGGCTTGCTTTGTTTTAACCTATACTTTTCCACTGCTAAATAATACTTTGGGGGCTTTTGGTACTTTCTGGTTGTATGGTATCGTGAGCTTGTTGGGTTATCTGTATTTAGTGAAATACCTGCCGGAAACCAAAGGGAAATCGTTGGAAGAAATTGAAAATGAATTAACAAAATAATAGAATTGAAGATGGTAAATTCCAATTTAACTCAATCGAATACACTTGTAAATAATCAAGACGAGGAAATCACGGCTTATTTAATTCAATCTACAGTTAGTGAAGATGGAGTGGTACGTGTATGGGAAGAAGATATATTGTTGCCGACTTATCAAATAGGGGAAGAAGAGAAAAATCCCATTTTTCTTGAAAAAAGAATCTACCAAGGAAGTTCAGGTGCGGTCTATCCCTATCCAGTGGTAGAGAAGATTTCAGATGTAAAAATTGATAAATCCTATCAGGCGGTTTTTTTAGAAAACAAATACATTAAAATAATGATTTTGCCAGAGCTCGGTGGAAGAGTTCATATGGCTTATGACAAGGTGAAACAACGTCATTTTGTTTATTACAACCAAGTGATTAAGCCCGCTCTTGTTGGACTTACCGGCCCATGGATTTCGGGTGGGATTGAGTTCAACTGGCCACAACACCACCGTCCAAGTACGTTCTTACCTACGGATTTTCGTATCGAAGAAAACCCAGATGGAAGCAAGACTATTTGGTGTAATGAAGTGGAGAGAATGTTTAGAACCAAAGGCATGCAAGGATTTACCTTGCATCCAGATAAGGCATACATAGAAATTAAAGTAAAAGTATACAATCGAACAGCTTTCCCTCAAACCTTTCTTTGGTGGGCCAATCCAGCCGTAGTGGTAAATGACGATTACAAATCCGTATTTCCACCAGATGTACATGCCGTTTTTGATCACGGAAAAAGAGATGTCTCTAAATTTCCAATAGCCACTGGAGAATATTATAAGCAAGATTATTCTAAGGGAGTGGATATTTCAAAATACAAGAACATTCCTGTTCCTACTTCTTATATGGCCGTACAATCCAAATACAATTTTGTAGGAGGATATCAGGACGATGTGCAGGCTGGTTTGTTGCATGTGGCCAACCATCATATTTCTCCAGGGAAAAAACAATGGACTTGGGGACATGGGGATTTTGGACGTGCTTGGGACAGGAGTCTTACAGATGTAGATGGTCCTTATATTGAATTGATGACGGGAGTTTATACCGATAATCAACCTGATTTCTCTTGGTTGCAAGCCTATGAAGAAAAATCGTGGACGCAATATTTTATGCCGTATTCCGAAGTGGGTTATGTTAAAAATGCCACTAAAGATGCCATTATCAATATCGAATTAGAAGGAGATCAAGCGGAATTGATTCTCTATACCACCAGTCTTTTTGAAGACTTAAAAGTGGAATTAAAAAATACAAATGGAGTGGTTTTACATCAAGAAATTATTTCTTGTTCTCCATCGAATCCCTATAAAAAAAGAGTTGCTGTTCAAGGAGCAAAGGCAGAAGAATTGTCTTTTACTATTTATAGTCATACGGGGACAGTTGTAGTACAGTACCAGGAAGAAAAAGCCGAAATAAAAGCGGTTCCAGATCCTGCTAAAGCAGCTTTGGATCCGGAAGCTATTGCTTCTATGGAGCAATTATTTCTTACAGGATTGCATTTGGAGCAGTATAGACATGCTACCTACAATCCGCTAGACTACTATTTTGAAGCTTTAAAAAGAGAGCCCAAAGATGTACGTTGTAATAATGCTGTGGGACTTTTGCTAATGAGAAGAGGGCAGTTTGAAAAGGCAGAACCTTATTTTAGAACAGCCATTGCTACTTTAATAGAGCGTAATCCTAATCCTTATTATGGAGAGCCTTATTATAATTTAGGTTTTTGCTTGAAAATGCAAAACAAGAATGAAGAAGCCTATACAGCACTCTTTAAAGCCACTTGGAATGCGGCATGGCAAGATGCTTCTTTCTTTGTCTTGGCACAGATAGACAGTATCAAGGGTGACTGGAACGAAGCTTTGGAACGTGTGGAATCGGGTCTTATACGCAATTGGCACAACCACAAAGCAAGACAATTGAAAGCGTCAATTTTAAGAAAGTTAGGCAGAAAGACCCAGGCATTGGCTTGGATCGAAGAGTCGCTTAAGATTGATAGTTTTAATATGGGCTGTCGTTTTGAGAAATACTTATTGACTGGCGACCAAGCTGTATTGGATGAAATGAAAAATATTATGCGTCGTTGGGCGCATGGTTACATAGAATATGCACTTGATTTTGCTGGTGCTGGTTTATACCAAGAAGCAAGCGAATTGTTGCAAGGCTGTATGAATAAAAATGAGCAGGATTATCCGATGGTGTACTATACTTTGGGTTACTTAAGTAGTAGGACAGGGGATCGAGCAAAAGCTATCCAGTGGTACGAAAAAGCAGCGCAATTGTCTCCAGAGAAATGTTTCCCCAACAGAATAGAAGAAGTAGGCATTCTTAAAGATGCCATGGAATTGAATCCAAGGGATGCTAAAGCGCCTTACTATTTAGGCAATTTTTGGTATGCGTTCCGTCAATACGAGGAGGCGATCGATTGCTGGGAAATTTCCAAAAGCTTAGACGATCAATTCCCAACGGTACTCCGAAATTTAGCCTTAGCATATTTTAACAAAAGAAAGGATAAAGAAAAGGCACAAGAAATACTAGAAAAAGCCTTTGAACTCGATAAATCGGATTCCAGAATATTGATGGAATTGGATCAGTTGTATAAGAAAAGAGGTATAGCAGCTGCTAAACGTTTAGCGCTTCTAGGGGAACATTCGAATTTAGTAGAAGAACGAGATGATTTGTGTATTGAGCGCATTACACTATACAATCAGGTTGGGCAATATGAAACGGCCAAAGAGTTGATTTCTGGACGTAAATTTCATCCTTGGGAAGGGGGAGAAGGAAAGGTAACGGGCCAATATACCTACTGTAGAGTAGAATTAGCCAAAAAGGCCATTGAGGACAAAGAATTTGAAAAGGCGATCGTTTTGCTAAAAGAAACGGAAGTATATCCACATAATTTAGGAGAGGGAAAATTATCTAATGCGGAAGAGAATGAGGTAGATTACTACAAAGGTTTGGCTTATAAAGGTATTGGAGACACTATAGAGGCGCAAAGAAACTTTGCAAAAGCGACGCTAGGTTCTTCCGAACCAGTGCAGGCTTTTTTCTATAACGATCAGCAACCGGACAAAATTTTCTATCAAGGACTCGCTTGGCGTGAATTAGGAGAAGAGGATAAAGCGCGTAGCCGTTTTAACAAGCTTATTGCTCATGGAGAAAAACACCTATTCGAAGATTGTAGAATCGACTATTTTGCTGTTTCATTGCCAGATTTGGTGATTTGGGATGATGATTTGAACGACCGAAATAAAGTGCATTGTTATTATGTAATGGCTTTAGGTTATAGTGGGTTAGGGGATGATGTGGAGTCAGAAAAATATTATGATAAAGTAAAAGAGTTAGACGTAAACAAACAGACTTTTAGAAAATAATAAGCGTTAAGCACCTATTTTAAAACTATAAAAATGAAAAAAACAACATTTTTTCTTGTAATACTGCTACTGGTTTTCAGTACAAAAACTTTTGCTAACGATGTTTATACGGTTGTTTCGCCTAATGGCCTGCTTAAACTAAATATTCGTACCATAGATGGAGCCAAGGCAAAAGGGGAGTTGATCTATGATGTTTCCTATAAAGGGAAGCCTGTTATCTTAAATTCTATGATGGGAATCAATGGCTGGGACAATGGGTTTACCATCTTAAAAGAAGTGAAAAGTAGTCACAATACTGCTTGGAAACCTGTTTACGGTGAACGTTCTGAGGTTAAGGATCATTACAATCAAACTGTAGTAGTGGTTAAAAAAGAAGGAAGAGATAGTAATATGCAAGTGGTGGTTCGCGCCTACAATGAGGGCATCGCTTTCAGGTATGTATTTGCCGAAAGAGAAAATGCGTTAGGTTATCGTAGAGGAGGGGATTTAATGAATATTAACTCCGATAAAACCACTTTTGTGGTTCCTGAAAAGACTTTTTGTTACTTGACTTATTCTGCACAAGGAGCTCCAGAATTAATGCCGATTAAAAATTGGAGAGGAGAAGCAGAGAGACCTTTAACGCTAAAATTTGATAATGGTCTTTATGGGGCATTGGGCGAAGCTGCTGTAGTGAATTTTTGCCGTACTAAATTCAGAGTAGAAAAAGGGGAAGAAAATATCATTCGCAGTTCTATGTACGATATGGTGGAGGATTATGCGCCTTTAGAGATGCCTTGGAAACTGATTATGATTGCTGAAAAACCTACGGACTTATTGGCGAATAATGATATTTATCTGAATTTAAATGCGGAGTCTAAAATCAAAGACACCGATTGGATAAAACCTGGAAAAATTATTCGTGTGGTATCACTCACTACTAAGGATGCTAAAGAAGTTGTTGACTTTGCTGAAAAGAGAAAGCTACAGTACGTGCATTTTGATGCAGGTTGGTACGGGGCAGAAACCTTGATGGGTTCAGATCCTAGTAGGTACGATCAGGTCGATCCAGATCGTTCCTTGGCAAATGACTTAAACTTGGAAGAAGTAATTAAATATGCTAAATCTAAAGGAATAGGGGTATGGGTATACGTGAACCAAAGAGCCCTAACAAATCATTTGGATGATATATTACCGCTTTATAAATCATGGGGAGTGTCAGGAATTAAGTTTGGTTTTGTCAATGTAGGAAGTTACAGATGGACCACTTGGTTGCATGAGGCAGTAGCAAAATGTGCCAAGTATAATATCATGGTGGACATACATGATGAATACCGTCCTACTGGAGTGAGTCGTACCTATCCTAATTTGTTGTCACAAGAAGGGGTGCGTGGGAACGAAGAATTTCCAGATGCCAATATCAATACATCATTGCCTTTTACACGTTTTATTGCTGGTGCTGCAGATTGTACGGTATCGTATTTTCATCGCAAGGAATTTAAACCCCAAATCACCAATGAAGATCGTTTGTTAAAAAACACACCTGGACATCAATTGGCTAGTTCTGTGGTATTTTACAGTCCATTGCAATTTTTATATTGGTATGACACGCCTAAAGATGTTATTGAAGTGCCTGAATTGGCGTTTTTTGACCAACTGGTTACGGTTTGGGATGATACTAAAATCTTAAGTGGAGACATAGGAGAGTCGATAGTGGTGGCACGTCGTAGTGGTACAAAATGGTTTGTGGGTTGTATGACCAATAACCAGGCGCGTACTTTAGATGTTTCACTTGATTTCTTAAATCCTTCGAAGAGGTATCAAGCAACCATTTATGCTGACGGTGGAAAAGAAGTAAAAACACCAACGCATGTCAAGATTGAGAAGAAGAAAGTATCGGCTGCTTCTAAGTTAAAAATGGCTCTTTTAGCCAGAGGTGGATGTACCGTGATTATTGAGGAAATTTAAGCTAAAAGCTATAGGGTTAGCTTATTAAAAATTGAAATAGAAATGAAAAAATATATTCTTTATGCCTTAGTGTTTTTTGCAGGGGTGAATGTGTATTCGCAAAGCAGTATTTATGTATCTCCAAAAGGGAGTGCTGTGGGAAGCGGGTCTCTGAAATCACCTGTTCAAACCATTCAACAGGCTATTGATAAAAGTCGTCAAATACAGGGGACAGTGGTAATTGAACTTCTGGGCGGAAATTACCGTGTTAACAAAACAATCGAGGTCAATAGAGATGATATCACTATTAGACCCTATAAAGGGCAGCAGGTTTCGGTTTCAGGGGATGTAGTGATTCCTGTGAGCAAAGCCAGTAAAATTAGGGACAGACAAATTTTGAATCGATTGGATAAATCGGTGGGTAAAAAGATCTATGAAATTGACTTTGCTAAAATAGGAGTGACTATTGAAGGGATGCACGCCGTTGGTTTTGGTCGCCCGAGTAAAGAAGGTTGGAGTGAATTGGTAGTCAATGGAGACCCTCTGAAAATGTCTCGTTGGCCCAATGAGACGATGGAGCCTATTGGAAAAGTAATCGTTAGCGGTAATGATAAAGATAAAGAAGCAGGAAATCTACCGGTATTTAAATTTAAGACGGATCGCGCTAAACGTTGGGCAAAGGCAGATCAGGTATGGTTATCGGGTTATTTTGGTTATGGGTATGCAGATGATATGATTCCGGTACAAAAGATAAGTTATCAGGATAGCACTTTTCATATGGCTGATTTTACGAATTACCAATTCAATACTGGTAGGCCTTTTTTACAATGGTTTGCGGTGAATCTTATTGAGGAAATTGATGTACCAGGTGAATATGCTATTGATGCTAAAGCGCAAAAAATATACTTTATGCCTAAGGGGAGTATTAAAGAAATGCGTTTATTGACTCTTAAAGCTCCGCTTTTTGCCATAGAAAATTGCAAGAACATTGTAATTAGTGGTATAACGATTGAAAATGCAAGAGGGATTGGTGTTTATATAGAGAATGCTCATAATGCCGTTGTGGACCATTGTATCATCAGAAATTTAGGTAGTGCAGGTGTAAGTATGGGGAAAGGAAATGAGCCAAGTGATAATAAAAAGTTACACAATATGGCCAATGGAGGAGCTCAACTTTCTAGGGAAATAGGAGCAATGGGAGGTGCTTTGTATATGAATCCTGTGATGAATCGTCATGCAGGAACGCGTAACGGGGTATCCAATAGTTATATTTACAATACAGGTGCTGGAGGTGTTATCCTTAGTGGAGGAGATCGAATGACCCTTGAGAGAGGAGATAGTTTTGTTGAAAATTGCCAAATACACGATTTTAACCGAATTGAAAAATCGTACCGACCAGCCGTTTGGATTGATGGTGTTGGGAATAGAGTTAGTGGTTGTGATATTTATAATGCCCCTAGTATGGCTATTATTTTTCATGGCAATGAACACACGATTGAATATAGTAAAATAACCAACGTGTGCACAGAAATTGACGATCAAGGTGCTATTTATTACGGGCGTGATCCATCAGAGAGAGGAAATGTGATTCGTTATAATTATTTCAAAGAGATAAGTCCTAGGCATAGTATCATGGCTACTTATCATGATGATTTAGCTTGTGATGCAAAAGTCTATGGCAATATTTATTATAAAGCGGGCTCTTTGCCTGTGATGATCGGAGGGGGTAAGGATAATCACTATTACAATAATATATTTATGGGTTCGCCTCATGCGATTCACTTGGATAAACGTGGTAATAACTGGGGGAAGTTTATGACTTTAAAAGGTGCTGTAGTTGATCAAAGATTAAACATGGTCAATTATACCCAGCCTCCTTATTCAACGGCTTATCCAGAATTGGTCAACTATTGGAAGGAAGGCGCTGAATTTCCTTTGCGTAATGTGTTTAATGGTAATTTGTTTTTCAATATTAAAAACCTCATTGACGGTGAAACTTCTTTAGGGGAATTTTATAACAATTGGGACACACCTAATAATCCTGGTTTTGTTGATGTTAATGATCCTTTAAAAGGATTTAAAGAGGATGCTGAAGTCTATAAAAAAATAAAAGATTTTCCAAAACTGCCTTTTGATAAAATAGGTTGTACGTTGAAGGATTTAAAGAATTAAAGGAGGGTAAAAGTGCAGCAATAACTCTGAAATTTCATAAGTGGTTTTTTTGGAGGGATTTGTTGCTGATTACTTGAGGTTAAGTTTGTTTGTAAATGGGGCGTTTTCGCCCCATTGTTTTTAAGAGGAGACACTAAAAAAAGGGATTCTTCGACTATAGTATTTTTTTATTTCTATTAAAATTTATTAAAAATGAAAATAATTTTCCTTTCACTGTTGATGGTGTTGAGTTTAAAAATAGAGGCTCAAAGTGCCGCTGGGACTCTTGTGAAAGTGTCCAGTAATAAGCCGGAAATAACCAAGAAGACACAGGAGGTATTAGAATGTCAATTGCCCAAAAACAAGCTGTATCAAACCGAAAAAGAGCAGTTGTATTTACTAATAGAAAATCAGGTCCATCATCTACGTGGTTTACTTAAACCTTGGAATAATGACCCGTCAATGAAACTCATTACGGAGAGTAAAAATTGGGAGCATTATATACGACCGAACACCACCTTCGCAGCGGATCTTGCATTTGTTTGGCGCTTTGGTAATTTTGATGAAAAAGTTGTGGGAACTTCCCGTGAAAAACTGCTTCAAGAAGAATTGATTCCGATGCTAAGGTATTTGATCCGTACACATAATACTGGAGATCTTAAAACCAGTGACGGTAAATCTTGGGGAGATGCATGGCAGTCTGCACATTGGGCATCTGCTTTGGGAAATGCGGCTTGGTGGACTTGGAAAAAACTGCCAGCAGAAATTCAACAGGGAGCACAAAGAGTGGTGGCTCATGAAGCTGATCGTATAGCACATACCATTCCACCGCATCAAGTTAATTTTGATAGTAAATCAGAAGAGAACGCGTGGAATAGTCAGATACTGTCTGCCGCCATTGTACTAATGCCAAATGATAGTCGTCGCGTGAAATGGGAAGTAGCCTTGCAGAAATGGTCGATGTCTTCTTATCTGCGAGCTTCTGATGAAAATAACCAAACCATAGTAGACGGAGAAACCGTTGCAAAACAATTTACAGGAGCCAATATATTTGATGATTTTAGTTTGGAAAACCATGGTTTTGTTCATCCTGATTATATGGGGGCTTGGACACTAAATGCGGGTAATGATTTGGATTATCTCATGAGTAATCGCAAGCCATTTGCTTCGGCCCTGTTTAATTTACCCGAAATTTATAACCTTCAAAAGCGTTTTCTTTTGCCTGATGGAGGATATTGTTATCCAAGCGGTCAGGATTGGGCGATCTTCCGTAATGCGGACTGGATTCCGTCTCATGCTACTGCTGTAGCGCGTTTCAATGATACAGAAGCCCTTTATCACCTGCACAATGCGATAGAAACCGCTCAAAAAATGCAGCAGCGTAATGCAGATGGTGCTATCTATATTCCTGGTGAAAACTATTTTGCTTCTTCACAGCCGCATTTGGGCTATTGGTTGACACAGGCTTGGTTGGTTTTACATTTTGCCAAAAAAGAAGTACGTCAGACCATCCCGCAACCAGGTGTGAATTACCTTACTGACGGAAAGATTATAATGCGTAGAGATGATAAAGCGATTCAAACTGTTTCTTGGGGATTGGTGCAAATGATTCAAATGATGCCCGTTGCGAAAGATCATATTATTTCTCCAGATCAGCGAAATGGGATTGGTCGCGTATATGTTGAGAATGATTCAATTGTGCCTATTGTTTTGAAAAGTATGGAAGTAAAACCCAATAGTAATGGTTTTTTTGCCAAAATGGTAGTGCATCATGGCGATTTAGTTCAAGCGGAGATCACTTGTGAAGCGAAAGCTGATGGGAGTATGACGATAAATGAAGTGCTTAGCGCATTAAGAAAATGTAGTACCAACCGAATTGAAACTCTTTCTTTTGGAGTTTTAAACAATCCAAATTGGGTCTATGAAACCGGAAAAAGAAATTTAAAAATAGGGCAAGAATTCTTTGCTGTTAAGTCGGGTGCTGATTTTTCTTATGCTGCTAAGGCTGCGGCCGCAGCGGTTGATGTGATGGATTTTAAATTGGATGCTCCTGGGATCATATCGTATAGAGTAGCTAAAAAAATGGAGAACTCTAGATTCACTGATCTGTTGGTTTTAAATACGATAGCCACCAAACGAAACTGGAATCAAAATGAAATCATATCAAAGAATCAATTGACCATTAGTCTACAAGCAAAGTAGTGTGCATCTAAGGGATAATTAAATACATTTTAGTTGTTTTCTTATCCTAATCAGTAAAAAAAAATATTGGACCAGCAGCCTTTCCTCT
The DNA here is from genome assembly GCF_059882335.1 of Flavobacterium sp. OHVDL-2026-0007. Lineage (NCBI taxonomy): Bacteria > Pseudomonadati > Bacteroidota > Flavobacteriia > Flavobacteriales > Flavobacteriaceae > Flavobacterium > Flavobacterium sp. OHVDL-2026-0007. The sequence continues at coordinate 1,412,593 of NZ_CM187612.1, read as the reverse complement.
TTTTGAGGGAGGGCTTTTTTTTTAAAGGCTTAGTAGTAAAGGATTGAAAATAAGTGATCTATTTTGGAAGTATTTTAATAAAAACGTTTTCATTTTTATGAAAATATGCCGATAAAACAATGTAAATATGGGTGAAAACTAGCGGTAAATCGAGTGTTAATGTTCGAAAATAGGGTTGTTTAACTTGGTGTGCGATGTGCTATTGTTAAAAAATTAGGAATAAAAAAATAATTTAGTCAAAATAATGCTAGTAAAAGTAGGGATTAACGCATTATGTTGGGATTTATTTAAGGTATTTTGATTTTTGAGGTTTGTTTTTCTGAAAACGTTTTTATAATATTGTCAGACAAACAAAACCAACCTTAATTATAAATTACCATGCTTATGAAAAAAGATTTAGAATTAAACCACCAATCCCTTACTTATATTTTAAAATATATAGTGGTTGGTATGCTATTGTTCTTTGCTCCTGTGTTTGCACAGGCTCAGAGTAAAACAATAAGCGGAACGGTCTCCGATGCCAACAAAATGGGGATACCAGGAGTTACAGTCCTTGTGAAAGGAACAAAGAATTCAGCTGTAACGGATTTTGACGGAAAATATCAGGTGAAGACTTCGGCGCCCAAGCCTGTATTGATATTCACTTATATGGGCTTTGAGAATAAAGAAATTGATGCGGCAAACAAAACTCAAGTAAACACCACATTAAAAGAGAGCTTGTCTCAACTTAATGAAGTGGTTGTCGTGGGATATGGAACCCAGAAAAAAGAAAACTTGACGGGTTCGGTTTCTACCGTAACTTCTAAGTCTATTGAAAATCGTCCTGTTACCAGTTTGGCTACTGCACTACAAGGAACAGTTCCGGGGATGAACATTACCAGAACAAGTGGACAACCAGGTAGTGAAAATCTAAGTATTCAAATTCGTGGGGCAACTTCTGCCAATGGAAGTGTAAATCCGTTATTGCTTATTGATGGTATTGCTACTCCATTGTTTAATTTACAAACTATAAATCCATCAGATGTAGAAACCATTAGTGTTTTAAAAGATGGAGCTGCGGCAGCAATTTATGGAGCGCAAGCGGCTGGAGGTGTTATCTTGGTGACCACTAAAAAAGGGAAAGAAGGAAGGACTATATTTGAATTTACGACTCAGTTGGCGGGTCAAAAACCCTTATATCTGCCTCAAAGAATGTCTTTGTTGGATGAAGCAAACATGTCTAATGAGGCGAGAAAAAACAAAGGAGTTGCGCCGGAATACACTCAGGCTGATTTAGATAATATTAAAAAGGGTATTGAATATATTCCGAATCCTACAGATCCAAATGGTTATATTTTTTACAACCAGAAAGATTTTACCAAACAGATGGTTAAAGAGAATTCGTTGTTAAAAACCAATAATTTAAGTGCACGTGGAGGTACGGAAAAAGTAAATTATTTATTCTCTTTAGGGTATTTGGATCAAGAGGGAATGTTTAAAGTGGGGGAAGATCATTTTAGTCGTTTTAACTTACGTACTAATATTGGAGCAGATTTAACCAAACATATTCATTTGGATTCCAATATATCATATGCTAAACATGACACAGATTCACCTTCAGTAGATGTGAATGGACCAGGTTTACTCTCGCAACTGTATAAAACAAGACTTCGATTCCCAATATTTACTCCTGAAGGAAAATTAAACGGTTTGGCGGGATCTTCAGGAATTAACGCTTATGCTAACTTAACCGAAGGTGGTTTCAATAAACGTACTGTTGATGATATTGATGGTACCTTTAAAATGACGGTTAAAGATTTGGCTAAGGGGTTGAAATTTACCGCCATATATGGGAGGAAATTGAGAATGGCACAAACAGAAGTGTTCAGAAGAACGGTAGAATTATGGGGAAAAACCAAGCCTGTATTTTACTTAAATAACCCTAACTCATACATTATAAATGGTGTTGTTTCAACTAATAATGACGATAATCCAGGGACTTTGAGAACTGAAAACTTTCAATTTTTGACGGACTACAATCTGACCATAGCCCAAAATCATAAATTCACCCTTTTAGGTGGTTACCAATGGGAAGATTATCGATTTTCAAATGTTACCTCTGGAGCGACTAATTTGAAAAGTAACGATGTTCCTTCTCTGAATTTGGGAGAAGAAACAACTAGAACAAATAGTCAACAGATTAGTACGTATGCCAATCAATCGTTTTTTGGACGTTTCAATTATAGCTACAAGGGTAAATACTTAGTGGAAGCCACTCTAAGAGCAGATGAAAGTTCTCGTTTGGCACCTGGTCTACGTGTGAAAACATTCCCTTCAGCTTCATTAGGTTGGAACATCACCAAAGAAGAATGGGTAGCAAAAAACGTTCCTTTTATTTCGGAACTTAAGCCAAGAGTATCCTGGGGACAATTGGGAAATGCACAAGGGATCGGTTATTATGACTACCTAAATATGCTTTCCTCAAACTCTAATTTAGTATTAGGAGGTTCAGAAACGAAAACTGCTTATTTTTATCAAAGTACTGTACCTTCTTCTAATCTTTCTTGGGAAACGGTAGAAACGTACAACTATGGAATTGATTTCGGCTTTTTCCAAAACAAGTTGGCAGGTAGTTTTGATTATTATACAAAAGAAAATAAAAACATGTTAACGCCTTTGCGATTACCAGCCACTTTTGGTGTAGGTACACCTAAGATTAACAATGGGGTTTTAAAATCGTGGGGTTGGGAGTTAGCTGTAAATTATAGAGATAAAATTGGAAGTGATTTCCATTATGGTATTGGGTTCAATGTTTCTGACAATCAAAACAAGCTGGTTGATTATGCTGGAGTGAGTGTAATTGGAATTGGAACCAATAGATTAATTGAAGGATTTCCTATCAATACTATTTGGGGATATAAAACAGCAACAGGTTATATTAATACTCCTGAACAATTGGCTACTACCCCCGTTTATTCTACACTTACTGGAGTCGGAGATATTGCCTATGTAGATCAAAATGGAGATGGAAAGATTAATGCAGGTAAGGGAACTGTAACAGATCATGGTGATTTGGTTAAGTTAGGGGAGGATCAACAACGTTATTTATTTGGAGTAAATGGTAATGCTAGTTGGAAAAATTTAGATTTAAGTTTTCTAATTCAAGGGGTAGGTAAAAGAGCTTTTATGCCAAACCCAGAAATGATTACGCCTTTTGCTGAAGGATGGATTATGCCAATGGCTTTACATGCTGATTATTGGACTCCTGAAAATCAAAATGCTGCTTTTCCAAGACCTTATTTAAATGGATACCACAACTATATTACTTCGGATAGATGGGTGTTAGATGCTGCTTATGCAAGACTTAAAAATATCCAAATTGGCTATTCTTTGTCAAAAAGTGTGTTAGAGAAAACATTTTTGACTCGAGTGAGATTCTATCTTTCTGGAGAGAATATTGCGACTATTTCAAGATTCGGCATCTTCAAAACAACCTTTGACCCAGAACAAAAGAATGGTATTTACGCTGATTACCCAATGTTTGGAACAATTTCTTTTGGAATGAACTTAACATTTTAACTTTATTAAACGACGAATTATGATTCCTAAAAATATAACCATCGTTGCTGCATTATTTATGATGGCAACTATTACTACCTCATGCGAAGTGGACCGTGTTCCAGAAACAAGTCTAAGTGATCCTTCATTCTGGTCAAGCGAGAATGATTTGAAACTGGCTGCTAACTATTTTTATACCAGATTACCAACTTTACCAGTAACCAACGATGTTTGGTCAGATGACGCCTATGGTGCTGGACCAAATGAAATTAGTGAGGGTTCAAGAATTCCAGGAGCAACTGCGGCAAGTTATAATGACAATTACTTTACTATTAGAGCGGCCAATAACATGATTGAAAAGTCTTCTAAAACTTTGGATCTTGGCGTTTCAGCAGAACGTGTTAATTGGTATGTTGGTGAAGCTAAATATTTCAGAGCATGGGCCTATTATCAATTATTACAACGTTATGGAGGTGTTCCGTTAATACTAAAAACACTAACAGAAAGCTCGCCTGAACTACAGGCTGCTCAGGCTCCTAGAGAAGAAATTGTTAATGCTATTTATGCTGATTTAGATGATGCTATTCTTAAATTAAGAACCTTTACTCAATTGGGGGCTGCAGATTATGGACGCGTCTCTAAAACAGCTGCCTTGACGCTAAAAGCGCAAGTGGGATTATTTGAAGGGACACGTTCTAAATTTCATGGATATGGAGATCCTAACAAACATTTGGCTATAGCTAAAGATGCTTCTAGTAAGGTTATGCTTTCAGGGGAGCACAGCCTTTTTAAAAATTACTTTCAATTGTTGCAATATGAAGGAGAAGGTTTTGCAAATAAAGAAAATATCCTAGTGAGACAATATGGTAAAAGTATCGCGGAATCGATATTGAATCATACCGTTCAGAGAACATTAGAAACAGGTGCGGCAAATCCAACAAGAGCATTAGCCGATTCGTATTTGATGACAGATGGTTTGCCTACAACGAAGTCTCCTCTGTACGTAACGCCTACCAAAAGTGTTGAAGTTTTCAAAAACAGAGACCCAAGAATGGGGGATCGCTTTTTTAAGACAGAGGATGCTTATATCGGGTCGATTCCTGTGTTTTCTATAGCTCCATTGAGTTTTGTAAAAACAGGATATGCCAATAGATGTTATGCTAATATTACGGATTGGACCAATCAAAGATCGTATATGGATATGCCTATTACAAGATATGCTGAAGTATTGCTGATTTACGCTGAAGCTACTTATGAATTAAGTGGTAGTATTAGTGATGCTGATTTGAATCAATCGATTAATTTGCTAAGGCAGCGCGCTTCGGTGAACATGCCAAAGCTAACCAATGCTTTTGTAGATGCCAATGGTTTAGATATGAGAAATGAAATTAGAAGAGAGCGTAGAGTAGAATTGGCTCTTGAAGGATTCCGTTATTGGGATTTAATCAGATGGAAAACCGCAGAAATAGAATTACCAAAAGATGTATTGGGAAGTTATTTCTTTGCTGAATTTGGCACCTCTGTTATTCCATTGTTAACTCCGGATAATTATATTATCGCTCAAAAAGCTAGTGTTAGATCTTTCAAGCCTTCTAGAGATTATTTATGGCCATTTCCGGTTAATGAATTGGCTTTAAATCCTAATTTGAAACAGAATCCAAACTGGTAATTAAGCTGGTACTAAAAGCTGTTTAAACCAAAAATTTAAACGGCTTTTTTATTTTTTTTATCACTGTTCTGTAAGTTATGCTAAAGTTTACTAATCATTAAAAACGTCCTAGTATGTCAATTTTATTTTCACCCCTGTTCAGAACAAATAGTGGCAAGAATGTCGTTTTCATTAAACGAACGATCATCGGCTTATTTGTGCTTGCTTCAGTAGTTTCCCAGGCTCAAAAGAAAAGGGACCTGCTTGGGGCAATGGTTCAAAAAAATATTGTAGAGTCATTGGACTCCAGCTTGTACTTGCCCTTTGAAAAAGTGGAGTTTCAGCAAAAATTACTTGCTTTACCACTTGAGGTACAAAAAAAGATACTGGCAGATGCCAAAGAGGTGATGACGTATAATTGGCCTAGTATTCCTGTAACGGCCTACTTAGATTTCAAACGAAACGGTGATCGTATGGGAATGGAAAAGTATTGGTCTACCGGTAATGAAACTTTAAAGAAATTGGTTCTAGCTGAAGTTCTCGAAGCAGAAGGTAGATTTATGGATGCCATTATAAATGGAAGCTGGGCGATATGCGAGCAGTCCACCTGGGTTCTATCAGCGCATTTGCCTTCTCAAAAAGGAGGGGCCGGAATTCCAAATATAAACGAACCGATAATTGACCTCGGGGCTGGGGAAACGGCTAGTACCTTGGCCTGGACCTATTACTTTTTCAAAGATGATTTTGAGAAAACATCTCCTTTTTTAAAAGCAAGAATTCCCTATGAGATCAACCGTCGTATTATTGAACCTTATGTGAATCGAGATGATTTTTGGTGGATGGGTTTTAAAAATGAAAGTTTTGTCAACAATTGGAATCCGTGGTGTAATTACAATGTCGTTTTAAGTAGTTTATTATTGGGGGATCAACTCACGGCGGTACGACGCAAAGAGGTTATTGTAAAGAGTATGAAGTCGGTAGATAAATTTATAAATTACTATAAAGACGATGGAGCTTGCGAAGAAGGACCAGCCTATTGGAGTCATGCGGCCGCCAAGATGATGGAGTATTTAGAACTACTTCAAACCTATTCTAAAGGAGCCATATCTTTGGCAACTACTCCTCTTATTAAAAATATGGGGAAGTATATTGTAAATGCGCACATTAATGAAGACTATTATATCAATTTTGCAGACTCCTCAGTCAGATTACAGACCTATCCCGGTGTGGTTTTTCGCTATGGAAGTTATGTAAATGATACCTCTCTAAAAGAATTTGGAGCCTTTCTAGCTAAAAAAGAAGATTTTTATCAGTCTCCTGCAAAAGGTTCTTTGGATAATGCCTTACACAATATTGCTATTCTTCCTTTACTTCAATCCACTAAGGCTGTTGTCTCGAGTGAATTGTCCTTTTGGTATGAGGGAACTCAGTTAGTAGGCGGACGAACAGATAGAGATCCATCGAAAGGTTTTTTCTTTGCTGCAAAAGGGGGGTATAATGATGAGAGTCACAATCATAATGATACGGGTACTTTTATACTCTATGAGGAGGGAGCGCCACTTTTAGCGGATATTGGAGTTGAAACCTATTCGGCTAAAACATTTGGACCTAATCGATATGATATTTGGACCATGCAATCGGATTACCATAATTTGCCCGTTATTAATGGGTTTTCTCAAGCTTATGGAAAAAAATTCAAAGCCTCTGAGGTTTATTTTCAGAACTCGAAATCCAAGCTCTTATTCAGTTTGAATTTGATGGGGGCTTATCCGGAAGCGTCGGCCTGTCAATTTTGGAACAGAAGTTATACTTTAAAGCGGTCAGCTCAACCTGAATTAATCATTGAAGATCGATTTGAATTAACGCAATACAAAGGCGAATCTAAGCAACATTTTATAGCGGCACAACTGCCGGTACTGGTGAAGGAGGGCGAGATAAAACTCAAAGAAAAAGTAGGGGGCAGCATCTATTTTTATTATCCTAAAAATCTTTTTGACGTAAAAATAGAAACCTTGGCTCTTAGCGATAAGAGATTACTAAGTTCTTGGAAGCAAGATAAGTTGTATCGCATTGTATTGACGGATAAGAAAAAATCAGTGGCAAATACGTATAAATTTAGAATCGTCGAAAACTAAAAAAAAATGTAAAAAAATGTACGATTTATGAAAACGTTTTCATAATATTGTTAGAACAATTAAAATTCTATTAACACCCTATTAACGCAAATTTAATTTAACCAAAAAAAAGCATGAAACTACCATTTAAAAGAGAAGCTGTTTTTATACTATCCCTATGTCTTTGGATGTCCAATGACACCATTGCCCAAGTAAAAAGTAAGGACCAGACATCCACTAAAAGTAAAATGACGCAGTTAATTGATGAGCAATTCACTTTTGCAGCGCAACAATATAAAGTATTGGGGAAAAATGTGGCTGCGGATGTGATGCCCATGACATTCAATGCTAAAACAAACAAGGTGCAGACCAGTGATACCAAATGGTGGTGTAGCGGATTTTTCCCTGGAACGCTTTTGTATATTTATGAATATACTAAAGATGCGGACATAAAAAAAGAAGCTGAAAAACGCTTGGGTATTTTAGAAAAAGAAAAACATTATACAGGTAATCATGATCTTGGTTTTATGATGTACTGTAGTTTTGGTAATGCTTACAGATTGTTTGGTAAAGCCGAAGATAAAGCTACGATCGATACTGCAGCAGCTTCATTGGCTACCCGTTACCGTCCTGCTATAAAATCAATCCAAAGCTGGGACAGTAGTAAAAATTTTAAATGTCCAGTGATTATTGATAATATGATGAATTTGGAATTATTGAGTTGGGCGACGGATCATGGCGCTGATCCTAAGTTTAAAGAGATTGCCGTTGCGCATGCCAACTCAACAATAGAGAATCATTTTAGACCCGATTATAGCTCTTATCATGTATTGGATTATGACTTGGCGACTGGGAAAATTATGCGTAAAGTGACTTGGCAGGGTGCAGCAGATTCATCTGCTTGGTCTCGTGGTCAAGGATGGGGATTGTATGGTTTTACCATGATGTATCGCTTTACTAAAGACAAAAACTATTTGAATCAGGCCAAACATATTGCCAAATTTATACTGAACCATCCTAATTTACCTGCAGACAAGATTCCTTACTGGGATTTTAACGCACCAAATATACCGGCTGCTTTACGTGATGCTTCTGCAGGTGCACTAGTAGCTTCGGCTTTATTGGAATTGGGGCAGTATGCTACTAAAGCAGAGAAAAAAGAATACGTTGCTGCTGCTGAAAAAATGATTCAGTCTTTGGCTTCGGATAAATATCGAGCTAAGCTAGGAGAAAACGGAGGCTTTCTTTTGATGCATAGTGTGGGAGCGCTACCTTTTAAATCAGAAGTGGATGTGCCGCTTACTTATGCGGATTATTACTTCTTGGAAGCTTTGTTGAGATATAAACAATGGTATTTATAAAATAGAATAGCATGCAAAGAAGAAACTTTCTCAAATGGTCCTCCTTATTGGCTTTTACAGGCTTTGTTCCTGGACAAAGTGTAGTGGCTAATACAACGGCTATTTTCGATGACACCCTAGGGGCCAGAGCCAATGATCGTCAGTATTGGATACAGCTTATGGATAAAATAGCCACTCCTGTTTTAAGTAATATGAGTAAGGGAGAATTGCGAAAAAATATGCCAGTTGAATATAGTCCGATTTGGGACGGACGAAATAAGCAAGTGGCGTATATGGAAGCTTTTGGTCGGCTGATTCCAGGGATTGCTCCTTTTCTGGCCTTGCCCGAAGAGAATACTCCAGAGGGAGAGGTTCGAAAAAGACTGCTTTTGCAAACCCAACAAAGTTTGGCACATGCTGTAGATCCAAAGAGTCCTGATTATTTGTATTGGGGTTCGTCAAAAACAGCACAGCCACTAGTGGATGCGGCCTATATAGCGCAAGCCTTATTGATGGCGCCAGCTGTATTATGGGAGCCCTTAGATGCGGTAACCAAACAACGTTATGTATATGAATTTAAGACCATTCGTCAGATAAAACCATTCAATAACAATTGGGTATTATTTGCCGCTACGATCGAGAGTTTTTTATTAAGCATTGGTGAAGAGATTGATGCTCCAAGAATTGATACAGCCATTGACAAAATAAACAAATGGTATGTAGGGGATGGCTGGTACAGTGACGGTGATAAATTTCATTTTGATCACTATAATGGTTTTGTCATTCACAATATGCTCGTAGAAGTATTGAAAGTAAATGTAGCAAAAGGGAGAAGAGATCGCAAAGAATATGATGTGGCCTATAAAAGAATGCAGCGTTATGCCTCTTTCCAAGAACGCTATATTTCACCTGAAGGAACCTTTATGGCCGTAGGTCGTTCTTCTACTTATCGTGTTGGCGCTTTTCAGCCCTTGGTAAAACTGGCCTTAGATGATGCCTTACCGGAAGAAATAAAACCAGCTCAGGTTCGCTCTGCTTTAACGGCTGTAATGAAGAATATGTTTATACCTTCCACCTTTGCAAAAGGGGATTGGCTTACTTTGGGCTTGGTAGGGGATAAACAAACCGATATAGCGGATTATTATTCCAACACCGGTAGTATGTACATTACCGCTTTAGTATTTATGCCATTAGGTCTGGCTAGCAGTCATGAGTTTTGGTCTGCTCCTTTTACCGATTGGACGCAACGAAAAGCTTGGGCAGGTCAATCCTTTAAAAAGGATTATGCCGTGGACTATTGATACAATGAATCAAGAGAAATCCCGGGAAAAATAAAACAAACAAAATCTTACTCAGAATTAGCATATGAAAAATGGTATAAAAAATAGATTCCAACATTATATTGCTGCCGGTTTAATGGTGACAGCATCTTTATCATTGAGCACAGTGTTGGCGCAGAAAAGTAAAAGTAAAATCAAAGCTGAGATCTCCAGTGCAACAGCAGGTAAACAAGACAGAGAATATTGGTCTGAACTATTGTATAAAATGGCTTATCCTGTAGTGCACAATTTGGCCGAAGAAACTTTGAAAAAAAATATGCCTTTAGAGATAGGCCCGGATTATTATCTGCAGGTGAAAAAAGTAACTTATCTTGAGGCAGTAGGGCGTACGATGGCCGGTATTGCTCCTTGGTTAGCACTTCCAGATGATACTACCAAAGAAGGTGTGCTGAGAAAAAAATTGCGTGAAGATTTACTCAAAGGATTAACGCATGCGGTGGATCCTAATAGTCCAGACTATTTAAATTTCCGAACAGAACAACAGCCTATCGTGGATGCAGCCTATATGGCACAGGCTTTTCTTCGTGCTCCAAAAGCCCTATGGGAGCCGTTGGATGCACTAACCAAAGAAAGGATAATAACTGAATTTAAAGAATTGCGTACCCGATCAGGTGCCTATAATAACTGGTTATTGTTTCAAGGTATTAATGAAGCATTTTTGCTAAGTGTTGGTGCGCAAGCGGACCCCGTTCGTATTGATTTTGCTAAAAAGAAATTAGTGGAGTGGTATGCAGGGGACAGCTGGTATAGCGATGGTCCAAATTTTAGTATGGATTATTATAATAGTTATGTCATCCATCCGATGATGGTGGACTTTCTTAAAGTATTAGCCGATAAGGGCCGCAGTAGTAAAGGAGACTATGAGACTGCTTTAAAAAGAATGGTGCGTTATTCTGAATTTTCAGAACGTATGATTGGTCCTGAAGGAAGTTATCCTGCATTTGGACGCTCTATCACTTATCGTACGGCGGCTTTCCAAGCTTTGGCACAAACAGCCTTGATGGAAAAGTTACCAGAACATATTGCGCCTGGACAAGTACGTACCGCTTTAAGTGCCGTGATGCATCGTATGTATGATACGTGTAATAATTTTGACGACAAGGGATGGTTGGTTTTAGGCTTCTGTGGACATCAGCCGATGATCGCCGATCAATATACCTCCACAGGTAGTTTATATATGGCTACCTTAGCCTTTTTACCATTAGGACTCCCAGCAGATAATAGCTTCTGGACAAGCCCTGCCGCTGACTGGACCGCTAAAAAAGCGTGGAGTAGTCAGCCCTTTAAAAAGGATTACAAAGTAGAATACTAATCATTCTGGAATAAAAACAATAAATAAGTTACCCCCACTATATCATGCCAAAAGAAAAAAAGCAGCAGGACAATACCATACTTGATATCGCAGAAGCATTACAACTTTCTCCTGCAACGATTTCAAGAGCATTAAACAATGGTACTTACGTAAAGGCAGAGACGAAGAAAAGAGTACTCGATATGGCCGAGAAATTAGGCTATCGACGTAACCTTATGGCTTCAAGTCTGCGCAGCAACAAAACGCAAACCATAGGGCTTATGGTCCCTCGAATATCCATGTTTTTTCATGCGGAAGTGATTACCACCATACAAAACGAATTATATAAACTGGGCTATAACCTGATTATTTGCCAGTCTAATGATTCGTTGCAATTAGAGAAAGAATTGGCAAATATCATGTTTTCATCCCGTGTGGACGCTTTGATTGTGGCCTGCACCTTGCAAACAGAAGATTTTAGTCATTTTGATGTATTTGTCAATAATAATATCCCGCTCGTATTTTACGATAGGGTACCCACAAAACCTTATAAGGCGACAATTGTCAAAGGAGATGATTTCAGAGGAGGCTATCTAGCGACTCAACATTTACTAGAATTGGGTTGTAAAAATTTAGGGCATATCTCAGGGCCTTTGGTTTCGAATCTGTATATCGATCGTTCAAAGGGCTTTAGAAAGGCGATGGAACAATTCAAAATCCCAGTGAATGAAGATCTTGTTTTTTACCATGAATTGACGCATGAGAATGCGCGCAGAGCTATGGGTAAAATGTTTGAAGGCAAGAACAAACCAGATGCGGTCTTTGCTTCGAATGATGTTAGCGCGATAGCTGTTTTGGAGTTTGCTCGTGAACACAATATTGCCGTGCCTGAAGATTTAAAAATTGTGGGTTATTCGAATGACTCTAGAACGGAAATTATCAGACCATCTATCACTACAGTAGAGCAGTTTCCGGCAGTAGTGGGAGTCAAGGTAGTGGAAGAATTAATGAAAAAATTAACGGATAAGATGAACGAGGTCGAGGTGAGTGTGCATGATAATGTCACCACTATACCTGTTCAATTGATACGTAGGATGTCTACCTAGACTCTTTGGTTTTTTTAAGACTAAAATCACAAGAGAGAAAAAAAGATAAACACTGGCATTTTTTAGCAAAAGAAAGGCTGAAAAATAGGCCTTTAACCATAGATTAAAAATAATGATGAATTATAATTTTGAAAGCCGTTTTGCCGTAAGTCCAAAAGAAGCAAAACAAATGGATACGGAAAGCTTACGTGAGAATTTTTTAATTGAAACCGTTTTTAAAGCCGAAGAGGTCAACTTGACTTTGTCTCATTTCGATCGTTATATCATAGGAGGGGCTATGCCTGTAAACCAAAAAGTGGTACTTCCGAATCCTGATGATTTAAAAGCGGCTTATTTTCTTGAAAGAAGAGAAATTGGGATAATTAATGTAGGAGGAAAAGGAGTGGTTACCGCTGATGGTGAGCGATTTGAAATTGATTTCAAAGAAGCTTTGTATCTAGGAAAAGGAATCAAAGAAGTGTTCTTCGAGTCTGTTGATGCAAGTCTGCCAGCCAAATTCTATTTGAATTCTGCACCTGCTCATCACCAATACCCTTCTAAAAAAGTAACTAAAGCCGATGCTGAGATTGTCGAATTGGGATCAATGGAAACGGCCAATCATCGTATTATAAACAAGTTAATTGTCAATAGTGTGGTGCAAAGCTGTCAGGTACAAATGGGGATGACTGAACTAAAACCCGGTAGTGTATGGAATACGATGCCAGCGCACACCCACGACAGACGTATGGAAGCCTACTTTTACTTTGAAGTGCCCGAAAATCAAAGTGTTTGTCACTTTATGGGACAGCCACAAGAAACTAGACACATCTGGATGCAAAATGAACAAGCGGTGATCTCACCTAACTGGTCGATACACTCAGGAGCAGGTACTTCGAATTATACTTTTATTTGGGGTATGGCAGGAGAGAATTTAGACTATGGTGACATGGATCATTGTGCTATTAACGATTTAAAATAACGTCTTATGAAATTGATCAAACTTTTTATTTGTAGTGCTTTTATCTTTCCCTTGGGAATATTGGCACAAACCAAAGCAACTATTACTATTGAAAATAAGTTGAATTGGGAACGCAATGAAAGCGTAGTAGCCCTAAAATGGGAAACGGTTCTATCAAAGTATCCGCAAATAGACACGGCCAATTTTGTGGTGGTTAATGCTATCACCAAGAAACAAATTCCGTTTCAATTAGAACACCACGGACTTCCTGCTATTCAAAATTTATTGCTGCAGGTAGATGTTAAAGCAAAATCCACCATTTCTCTTTTGATTCAAAAAGGAAAACCGGCAGCTTTTGCGAGTAAAACCTATGCTCGTTATGTACCCGAACGCAAAGATGATTTTGCTTGGGAGAACGATAAAATAGCTTTTCGTGCCTATGGTAAAGCCCTCGAAAATACAAAAGAGGATGCTTATGGTTTTGATGTATGGACCAAGCGAACGGACCGACTTGTTTTAAACGAAAGATACAAACGAAATGAATATCATATAGACCATGGAGATGGGATGGATTACTATCATGTTGGTTTTTCATTGGGAGCAGGGAATATGGCACCATATGTAAAGGACAGTATTCGTTATTCGGCCAATTATCGTCAGTGGAAAGTGTTGGACAATGGTCCTTTGCGCACTACATTTCAATTGAGCTACGATACTTGGGACGCAGGAGGAATACAAGTGAAAGCGACCAAAACGATCTCTTTGGATGCGGGTTCTCAACTAAATCGTATCGAGAATGTGTATGGGTTTGAGGATAGTCAACCTTTACCAGTGGTGGTGGGGATTATCAAAAGACCAAAAGGCGGTGTCTTGTCTTTAAATGAGCAACAAGGTATTATGGGGTATTGGGAACCTACATTTGACCCAGAAGGGACTACAGGAGTAGGGGCAATTTTATTGACGCCCGTAAGCAATATGTTGGTCACTAAAGCACAGCTATTGGCGAAAACCACGATTAAAAACAAGGAGCCTTTAGTGTACTACAGTGGAGCGGCTTGGGATAAGGCAGGAAAAATTACCAATGCAAAACAATGGTTTACTTATTTGGAGCAGTTTCAGCAGCAAATTAAGGAACCTTTGGTGATCAAAATACAATAATTACCATCAATTAATACTAAAATGAAAACCCTAGATATGTTTCAATTAAACGGAAAAGTAGCCTTGGTAACGGGTTGTAAAAGAGGAATTGGCAAAGCAATGGCCTTGGCACTGGCGGAAGCGGGTGCTGATATTATTGGAGTTTCGGCTAATTTAGAACTCAGTGGTAGTGAAGTCGAACAAGAAGTGCTGGCTACAGGTAGAAAATTTTATGCTTACCAATGTGATTTCTCTAATCGTGAAGCGCTGCATACTTTTATTAAAAAAGTAAAAGAGGACCATTCTCAAATTGATATATTGGTAAATAATGCCGGTACTATTTTGCGTAAGCCGATTGCAGAACATCCTGATGAATATTGGGACGAAGTAATCGCAGTAAACCAAACAGCACCTTTTATTCTCACCAGAGAAATCGGAAAGGAAATGCTAAAAAGAGAAGAGGGTAAAATCATATTTACGGCATCATTGCTTTCTTTTCAAGGAGGAATTACCGTACCAGGTTATGCGGCAAGTAAAGGGGCTGTGGCTCAATTAACAAAAGCTTTTGCTAACGAATGGGCAGCCAAGGGAGTAAATGTAAATGCCATCGTACCGGGGTATATTTCAACGGATAATACCACAGCCTTACGTGCAGATGAAAATAGAAGTCGTTCCATTTTGGAGCGAATTCCAGCCAACCGTTGGGGAGAACCAGCGGATTTTAAAGGGCCGATTGTTTTTCTGGCCTCCAAGGCAGCGGATTATGTTCATGGGGCTTTATTGACTGTGGATGGTGGATGGATGGGCAGATAAACAGCTCTATGGAGAGCTAAAAATGAGTAAGTAAAAAATAGTTGATTTACATGATGAGTAAAGTACTTTGTTTTGGAGAGATCCTTTTGCGATACAGCATGGGGAGTGACTTCCCGTATCAAGCCGAAATGGGGGCTTATATAGGGGGAGCAGAGAGTAATGTGGCCTTAGCTTTGGCTAAATGGGATATTCCGGTAGCCTACTGTACAGCCATGCCAGATCACTTCTTAACAGACAGCATACTGGCTTATTACCATCAAAAGGGCGTTGATACGCATAGAGTCATCAAATCAGGTGAACGAATTGGTTCGTATTATTTGAATCAAGGTGCCGATGTTAAAAATGCTGGGGTCATCTACGACCGGAAGTATTCCTCATTTTCAGCCTTAGAACCCTCAAGTATCAACTGGGATGAAGTTTTTGAAGACGTTTCCTGGTTTCATTTTACGGCCATATCGCCTGCCTTAAATGCGAATATCGCGGCACTTTGTGAAGAAGCTTTACTTGTGGCTACTAAGAAAGGAATTACGATTTCGTTGGATTTAAACTACAGAGAAAAACTTTGGAAATATGGAGTTGAACCCATAGTGGTAATGCCGAAGTTGGCACGTTATGCTCATGTAATTATGGGGAATATATGGGCGGCAGAAAGAATGCTAGGTACAGCGATGGATGCGAAATTAATAACATCAGGCCAAGAACTTGATCTGATGAAACAAGCCAAGGCAATCTCAAAAGAAATTATAGCAAAATATCCCAATTGCCATACTGTTGCCAATACTTTTCGTTTTAACGAGCCTGAGGGGGTGAAGTATTTTGCAGCGGTTTACCAAGAAGGAGAAATTTGTAAAAGCAAAACTTTATTTGCAACCAATACAATCGACAAAGTAGGAACAGGAGATTGTTTTATGGCTGGACTTATTTATGGTATACTTCATAAAAAAGACTTGCAACCACTAGTAGAGTTTGCAGCCAGAGCAGCCTATGAGAAATTATTTATAAAGGGGGACGCTACGACCTCTGAAGTGTCAGAAATTGAACAATTGATAGGGCAAATGGACTAAAGAAAAGGACATAAGCTAAAGAAATGTAGTCTAGTACTACGCAATTAAAGCTTATCCCAGCAGAAGTTGGAGTATGCTAGCATGCGATTCGCTGTAAAAATACAGTAGTTAATTTAAAAGTGCTTCTGGAGATAAGAGGATGATAAAGACCCGCTTGGCGATTTATGCGGAAAGGGAGTAGAGGCCAAAGAATAAAACATAAAAGTTTAGTTTGAGCTGGAATAACTTTAGTTGAAATACGCAGTTACACTGTTGTAAAATCATTTCATTGAAGGGGCTACTTTACAGCCATTTTTCCTGTTTCATCAAAGTGACAACAATTTTAATTCAATCTTGTAACAATCCCAGAAATGAATCTTACTTCAGAAAAAAAAATCAGATATGGCATCTTGGCCTTATTGTTCTTCGGAACGACAATTAACTATATTGACAGACAAGTAATAGGCTTGTTAAAACCAACCTTAGAAAAAGAATTCAATTGGACTGAGACCGATTACAGTAATATTGTGATGGCTTTCTCGGCAGCTTATGCCATAGGCCTTTTGGGCTTTGGGCGATGGATTGATAAAATAGGAACAAAAGTGGGTTACGGAGTATCGGTCTTCTTTTGGAGTGTGGCTGCAGTAGCACATGCTTTTGCCAAAAGTACTTTTGGTTTTGGTTTGGCTAGAGTGGGTTTAGGTGTAGCTGAAGCAGGTAACTTTCCTGCAGCAGTGAAATCAGTGGCTGAGTGGTTTCCCAAAAAAGAACGTGCCTTAGCCACGGGAATCTTCAATTCAGGGGCTAACGTAGGAGCTGTAGTGGCGCCTATTATGGTGCCTGCAATACTAGGGGTTTACGGCTGGCAAGAGGCTTTCGTGATTACCGGTGCTCTTGGTTTTGTTTGGTTGTTTTTTTGGTGGAGATGTTATGAAATCCCCGTTAAACACAAAAGATTGTCCAAGGAAGAATTTGATTATATTCATAGTGATAATGAAATTGTTTCAGAGACAGAAGCCCCTGTGAAATGGATTGCATTATTTAAAATAAGACAGACTTGGGCTTTTATTTTTGGTAAACTCCTAACGGATCCTGTTTGGTGGTTCTTCCTCTTTTGGTTGCCTTCTTATTTTGCGGAAACTTTTAATTTGGATTTAAAAAAGCCAAGTTTACCTTTAGTTATCGTGTATACGGCCACCACTATCGGCAGTATAGGCGGAGGTTATTTATCATCCCATTTAATTAAAAAAGGCTGGAAGGTACAAAAGGCACGTAAAACCAGCATGTTTATTATCGCCATTTGTGTGATGCCAATTATGTTGGCACAATTTACCCAAAACATTTGGGTAGCTGTGGGTTTAATCAGTTTGGCGGCGGCAGCGCATCAAGCTTGGAGTGCTAATATTTTTACCACTGTATCGGATTATTTCCCTAAAAAAGACATTAGTTCAGTTGTAGGTATTGGGGGTATGGCGGGTTCCGTAGGAGGTATTCTTTTTCCATTGGCCATTGGTATTATCTTAGATCATTTTAAGCTTTTGGGTAATATCACAGCGGGTTACAATATTATATTTATTATGTGTGGATCTGCTTATTTATTAGCGTGGCTAGTGATGCATTTTTTGACCCATAAGATCAATAACAAAGATATTTAATACAAGAGAAGTTTAGACTTTTTAAAATAATCAGATACTCCATTAAAATAGTGTAATGCTCTATTTCTTTTAATAAGAGGGTAGGATATTTTTGATTTTTTACGCGCTGTTCTAGCCTTAGGTATTTGATCTTCAATTTAACTACCCATTAAGGTCTAGGCGCGGATTGTAGAATCTTTTGTTTCCATGGCAATGGAATCAAAGCCTTAGAATCAAATAAAAAATAATGGGAATAAAAAGAAGGTGTATCAGTGGTGTTATTGGAATTCTTAGTGTTTTGACTGCCAGTGCACAAGAGAATTTAATGGTCGATGCTTCGCCAACGATGCAAAAGCAACAGGAGAAAACGGTTCAGGAGCAAAAGGTAAAATGGTTTAGGGAGGCAAAATTCGGGATGTTTATTCATTGGGGATTGTTTGCTGAACAAGCTGGTATATACAAAGATAAACGCTATTATGGCATCTCTGAATGGGTTCAATTACGAGCCAAAATTCCAGCAACGGAATACGAAAAATACGCATTAGATTTCAATCCAACCCAATTTGATGCTAATGAGTGGGTGGAACTGGCGAAATCTGCGGGAGTAAGATACATCGTAATCACGGCCAAACATCATGATGGATTTGCGATGTACAAATCAATGGCTTCGGCTTTTAATGTGGTCGATGCTACCCCTTTTAAAAGAGATCCCTTAAGAGAATTGGCTGCCGCTTGTAAAAAATCGGGTATTAAATTGGGATTTTATTATTCTCAGTTTCAAGATTGGCATGAGCCAAATGGCGGGGGGAACGATTGGGATTTCGATAAGAATAAAAAGGATTATAAACAATATTACACTTCAAAAGCAGTCCCTCAAATCAAAGAGTTGCTTACCAACTATGGGGAGGTAGGTCTGATTTGGTTCGACACTCCTGGGGATATGACTGCTGAGGAATCTAAAGAATTTTTAAAGAAGGTTAAAGAGTGGCACCCCAATTGCTTAGTAAGCAGTCGTGTTGGCAACGGTCAGGGTGACTACAAAGATTTTGGTGATGGTGAAGTGCCTGCTGGTGTAGTAAAGGAACCTTGGGAAGCAATTGCGACGCATAATGATTCTTGGGGCTATTCGTTCTTTGATGAAAATTATAAAACACCAAAAGAAATTATTCATTTGTTGGCTACTGTAGCCTCAAAGGGAGGTAACTTATTATTGAATTTAGGTCCTTTGCCCAACGGTAAAATTCCTGAGAAATCAGAGCGTTATTTCAAAGCAACTGGGGATTGGTTAAAGAAAAACGGCGAAAGTATTTATGGCTCAACCTATTCGACTATTCGTCCTCAAGTTTGGGGAGTAACCACTACTAAACCAGGGAAAATTTATGTACATGTTTTCAAACCGTCTTTTAACGGGCAAATTTTTGTTCCGATAAAAGGCATAAAAGTCAACAAAACGTACTGGCTAGAAAACAACAAATCGGTTGTGGCTCAATCCAAAGCAGATGGGATTTATCTACAGCTGACTGGGTCTCTGCCAGATGTGCGAGACGCCGTTATTGTGATGGAGTACAAAGGCGAATTGAAAGAAGATTATTCCGCTAAGGAATGGGTAAATAGGCAATTTGATGAATTCTCATTGCTGCCCAGTGCCGCGCAACTAAATGGAAAAGCGGTGATAGGGACCGTTCAGTATTCACTTTATTTTGGAGACTGGAAATGGACTCCTTGTATTCAAAACATGACTACACCTGCCGATGAAATTCAATTTAAAGTAGATTTTGTACAAGAGGGTGATTATAAATTATCCTTAGAATATTCCGCAGATCAAAGCAATGAGAATCAAGAGGGGATTTTGAGCGTGAATGGAAAGGAAAACTATTTCAGCATCTTGAAATCGGGCGAAAGGGATGTCTGGAAGCCATTGGCTACAATCAAACAAACCATTACGATTTTGACCGTTAAGGATAAAGGGACACAAACCATCAGTATAAAACCGGCTTTGAAAGGAAAAGAGCTTTTCAAATTGAAAAGAGTTATTGTTGAACCTGTGTTTTAGGTTTTGAGTATGTTAGTGTCTATATTAAGTAAGAAATGCAAATTTTAGCAACCAATGTTTAAAAAGATATTTATGAAAAAAAGAGCTTCTTTTTTTAAATCTATAAAGGATAAATCCAAGTTCTGTTTATATATGAGTTTGGTCATTTTATGCTCAATTAATTCTTTTGCTCAGCAGAAAGAAAAGTCATGGGAAGAATTGAAACAAAATTATGAATTTCCAGCCTGGTACACCGAAGCGCGTTTTGGAATTTGGTTGCATTGGGGAGCACAGTCACAGCCTGATAATGGTGGAGGCTGGTATGCTCGTCATATGTATATGCAGGATGTAGGTGGCCAAACTTTTGGAAAAGACGCGTATCCCAATCAGCTTAAGCAATATGGACATCCATCGAAGGTGGGGTATAAAGAGGTTATTCAGTCTTGGAAAGCTGAAAAATTAGACACCGATGCTTTGATGAAATATTTCAAGGATTTGGGCGCCAAGTATTTTATGATTTTGGCTGTTCATCACGATCGCTTTGATAATTTCAATTCGACTTATCAAAAATGGAATTCTGTAAATATTGGTCCTAAACGAGACATAGTTGGTGATTTTAGAAAATCAGCACGAAAAAACAATATGCCCTTTGCAGTGAGTTCACATGATGACCGTTATTTAAATTGGTGGCTGCCTGCTTTTGGATCCGATAGTTCTGGACCATTAAAAGGTGTTCCCTATGATGGAAATTTGACCAAAGAAGATGGAAAAGGTTTATGGTGGGATGGACTTGATCCTGCAGATTTGTATGGACTACCTCCTGCAAAAAGAACTCCTGAGTGGATTGCTGATATGAAAAAAACATGGGTATTGCGTCACAAAGAATTGGTGACCAAATATGATGTTGATATGATTTGGTTTGACGGTTATGGCTTTCCTTACGGAGATCCCGGTAAAGAAGTTTGCCGTACCTTATTCGAAAACAGCTTAAAGAAAAACGGAAAAATCATGACCGTTGCAGCAGGTAAAATCGCAGAAGATGAAGCAATCGTAAAAGATATTGAATGTGGAACTTCTAATGACATTAATCCAAAACCTTGGCAGGGAATTATCACCACTAGTAGTGGGTGGTTTTACAAAAAGGATAGAGAAATGGTTCACAACGCTAGAACCATTATTGAAATGATGGCCGATGTCAATAGTAAAAATGGTAATCTGTTGCTTAATGTGGAGCTTTTGCCTAATGGTAGTATTTCTGCTGATGAAAAGGTAATTCTGGATGATGTGGGCGCTTGGGTGAATAAAAACAGTGCGGCCATTTATGCCAGTAAACCATGGAAAGTATACGGAGATAATTTGAATTCGGCTTTTAAGCGTGCCAACAATATAGCCAATGCCGATTTAGAGGCCTTGAAGAAACAAGCCGAATCAGAGCAGTTTAATCAGCGAACGGTTAAAAGTTTGCCTTATGGAAATGACGAAGTTAGATTTACTACCAAAGGGGATGTATTGTATGTTTTTGTACTGAATCCAACTGAAGGTGAAATAACACTTCCAAGCTTAGGTTTGAAATCCAAGCAGGCACCCAATAAAATCAAATCGATAAAGATGATTGATGGTAAAAAAGTAACTTTTGCACAAACTGATGATAAACTGATATTCAAAGTTCCGGCTAATCGCCCTACGAAGTATGCTGCCGTTTTTGAAGTAAAAGGAGCCTTATAAGCGCTTCTTTTGATTAATACCTATACAGTTGCGAAATAGTAGAAAAAGACATTCTAATAAACTCATTTCAAATGAAGCTCCTTTTTGGGGCTTCTTTCATTTTATCTGGTCAATATTTTGGATTTACAAGTAAACCAATGGGATGCCTAAAATAAAAAGTTGTGCCACACTAGGATGTTGCTCGTAGTAGGATTATCATTATAAAGCGAAAAAGGAATTGTTTTTGTAAGTATTTTGGCTAATTTAGGTGTTTGTATGACTATGCTAATGGGACTAAATTCGGTGTTATAGGGTTTGAACTTGTGCATTAGAATAATCATGTAAGAAAGTAAAACCTGCTATATTAAATATGAAGAATATTCAAGACCTAAATATAAAAACCGAAGTATTACCAATTTTTGATTATTCTCTAAATGACTTCACTAGAAATAAAATTCTCAGATTATTAGAGACGCCGTTAACGGACAAAGATCAAATCATTGAAAGACAAAATATTCTTAAAGGTTTTGCTTCTAGTAGAAGGGTTTTAGAACAGTATTCCTATACCGTTCTATATGTTAATGAAGTGCATTTTTTTCTCACTACTTTTAAAGCAGAATCTTGGGAAAGAAAGCAATCTCTATTTTCTGGCTCTCAATTAGATTATATTCTTTTGAATAATAAAATCAATCAATTAATATTGTTTTTTCATAGGTTGGAATCGTATTATTTCTCCCGACTTAATTTAATTGAATTTCCTGTTCCTTATAGACATGATTTAAATCGAATTTTAGCTTTTCTTTCTTTTTTTGAATTGAAAAAGTATGAGATGATCCTTAGAGAGAAACGCTTAAGAAATAAGCATATTAATGAGATAAAGGCTAAGATTTTGCAACTAAAGCTCGAGGATAAAATTAATGTTTTCTGGGAGGATTTATTTTTGTTTGAATCGTACCTGTCCATTAGTAAGGCGATGATGGATAAAAAGTTTGTTTTTCCTAGTTTTGAGGGAAATAGTATAATGCTTACTGACTTCTACCATCCACTAGTTAAAAATGCTGTAAAAAATAGTTTTTCGGCCTCCAGTAATGTCATCGTATTGAATGGTCCCAATATGTCTGGAAAATCTACCTTTCTCAAATCAGTCAGTTTATGCATTTATTTAGGAAACCTTGGATTTGGAATTCCAGCCTCTAAAGGAGTCATTCCTCTTTGTACTCATTTTTCAATAGGAATTAATAGGCGTGATGATATTTTAAATGGATACAGTCATTTTATGACAGAAATTATGAATCTTAAAGCGGTAGTTGAAAAAGCGGCTGAAGGGAAGAAATGTTTTGCTGTTTTTGACGAGCTTTTTAGTGGAACCAATATTGAAGATGCTGTGGAAATTGCCAAAACCACTATAAATGGGCTTAGTGTATTCCCTAATTCTTATTTTTTTATTTCAACGCACATTCAAGAATTAAAAGATTTGACAAGTAGTAGTGTTTCAACCTATTATTTAGACTGTGAATTGGTAAACGACATCCCTACATTTACCTATCAATTAAAAGAGGGCTGGTCTACTATCAAAGTCGGAAGGATTTTATTTGAGAAAGTAGGTTTGAATAAACTATTAAAAATTAAGTAAGATAAATCTATATGAGATTTAATACAGGAAGATACAGGATGTTAAGGACTACTTTTTTATTGACAATTGTACTGATTAACACTGGCTTTTCTGTGCATGCCCAAGAGCAGTTAGATAAAAAATTTGAAAAACTTGCCAGCACTTTTGATTTGGAATATCATGTTCCTACATATTATTTTGGTATACAAGGAGACGACGGTTGCTATGATCCTCATGGAGGTTTTTTGCAAAGCAAGTTGAGTTATAGTATAAAACATAAAAAACAAGGTATTGTAATCGCATTTGCATTGATATCCACTAAGCCTGATACACCACAAATGAGACGTATGAGAGAGGTTATGGGGAGTTTGGATAAAATAAATGTGGGGGTTGAACCTGATAGCTTATTGTCCAAAGTGAAATACCTTGATACACTACAATTAAAAGCAGTAAATGCCAATAGGGGTGTGGTTTATAATATGAAAATGAACAATAAATATCTGGGAACCTATGCTAGATGTAAAAAAGTAAAAATCTATAAGGATAATGTTGGCAGGGCAGAGATATTATTTTTTTACAACAAAGGGGATGATGACTTGGTTGATGAAGAAATCAAAAGGACATGGGGCATGTTGAAATTCGAATAAGAATTTTATGAATGTTTAATAATAACGAAACCTTAAATCCACGACCAATCTTTGGTAAATAAATTTTAATGAAGATGTATTTAATTTTTGATCATATTTATAGTGCAAGTTATATAGTTCAACAAAAGATTTTTGGACGATTTGCTCGTGAAATTTGGGGCTTTAGGGTATTACAAGGTTGATTGGGAATAGTAGCTTTTTTTATGATGGCACTACTTCATTATTATATTAACAACCTTTTTATTGTAATATTGTGCCCTATTATAATTTGCTTTGGACCTCTAATCCACTATTATATAAAAAGCAAAAATAAAGACTTTGAACTACAACTAGATAGATTTAAAAAACTGTCTAGGTTCCTACAATCTATTTTTATAGGATATATATATTGCTGATGTTTATCGTTATACCAATTCAAATTGCTTTATTAATTGTATTAAGCAGTGGTGGGTATTTGTAAATTGAAATTTGATAATATGCAATTCATATCAAATTTTAACTAGAAATGGTATATACACTTAAATCCTAAATTGGTACAGGCAATTTGATTAGATTCGATAGTAGGTATGAAAGACAATTACTCATTTACATTAAACTGGGATAGGGCGGCGTCGATATTTGCATCTATTATATTCAATGCATAAAACCCGACAACAAATCGATATTTGGACATTTGTATTTGCCGTTTTACTTTTCTCATTGTAGTTGTTTTTTGATGGTCGGTCCAGATCTACGTACTGGTGTTCTGTCAGTGCTTAAAATATAGATCCATAAGGATTTGAAGCTTTAATCTTTGGTTTTAAATTTGGGGTACAACTGGGGTACAACTTAAAGTTGTACTTGTAGTGGATATAATCTTAATGTTCCTTTGACGCATATTATTTCACAACTAAGTGGTTGTGATTGAAGTATGAAAGCGAAAAATGTTGAACAATTAAAGAAAAGAAGATGTTGGAAAATATTTCATGGAGCCATTATATCATTGCGATGGGTGTCCTACTGGTAATCTGGTATTTAATTATCGGATGTAAGTTTTATAATGTTGAACTCAAACAATTTATTTCTGGTCAACCGAAAATGAAAATAGAGAGATTTAACAATGTGCTAAATGATTTGTCATCTCTTGGGATCGATGCTGAAGAAGTTGAAGGCTTACCTACTTTAGATACTTTAGAAGATACAAAATATTTAACCGTCTTGCTCTTACAAGCCATTAAGGAAAGTGTAGAGAAGAGCTTCTCCAAAGAAGAATTGCAAAAGTTTATTAAGTTGTTGCTCTCGGAATTTCCCTTTGTGAAAGATTCCGCGCTCCGAGATTCAATCAATAGGCTGTTGGTTTTCGAAACGCAAAAGTATCCACAGTTTGTTCTCAGCCATAATGAAGTGGATGCGTTATGGGAGGAAACAATTCAATAAAATTCAGTTGAGGAATGTTCCCTGTTCTCTTTGGTGCGGTAGGGCTTTATGTGACAAAAAAATAGAGTATGTAGCAGCGAATATTCCTCTTCTTTAAACAAACAAAGTGAAATCTAAAAGAGAATTAAGATGGAAAAAAGTACTTGGAATAGAAAAGATTTTGAAGGATCGAAAAGACAAACAATGCTTTATTTACTGTTTGCGTTGTTCTCCCATTTGAGGTTTTATGCACAAGACGGTGTAGCTGGAATTAATGAGGCGAACGAAAAGGTTAGGAGTTATTTTGATGCTGGGACAGAACTCATGTACGCCGTTGGAGCACTGCTGAGATTAATCGGTGCAGTAAAGGTTTATCAAAAATGGAATGCTGGTGATCCTGATACGGGAAAGGTAGCGGCAGCCTGGTTTGGAAGTTGTGTTTTTTTAGTGGTAGTGGCTACAGTCATTAAATCTTTCTTTGGCGTTTAATGCTGTTTTATTGTTAAAGTGATTGTTTTGTATGTAATTGTTAAGGTGTTGGTGTTTAGTTTTTTTAGGTATTCGTATAATGGGTGTATAAGTTTTAGTTATAGTAAAGAAAAGTGATGAGTAATAGTGTATATCAAATCAATAAAGGGATCAA
Organism: Flavobacterium sp. OHVDL-2026-0007; assembly: GCF_059882335.1. NCBI lineage: Bacteria > Pseudomonadati > Bacteroidota > Flavobacteriia > Flavobacteriales > Flavobacteriaceae > Flavobacterium > Flavobacterium sp. OHVDL-2026-0007. The sequence goes on along the minus strand of NZ_CM187612.1, from coordinate 1,386,620 downwards.
TAAAAGCATCGAGTTTCGTGGGCCAAAGGCACAGTATATTTGGTATTTAGGAGGGGGTATAGTAGGGCTCATGATTCTTTTTTCCGTAGGATATATTGCTGGATTACCCTCTTTTGTCTATGTGGGTTTTATACTAATAGTTGGAGGTTATTTGGTTTTTACCATCTATAAAATGAGCAACCAATATGGAGAGTTTGGACTGATGAAGGTCTTAGCGCGTAAGCAACTTCCTAAAACAATTAAAGCATATAGCAGAGGATTATTTAATATGTGATAGTTAAAGAACGTTAATATTAAAATGAAAAGGAGATGGAAAAGAATCAATTAGGTTTTTTGGTTGCTGTGCTACTGTTGAGTTGCAACGGTTTTGCACAGTGGAGAGATAAGACCACTAGTTTTAAAAATTTGCAAATCAGTTATGCTAAAACCACCAGTTTAGTTTTCCCGTATGCCATTAAGAGTTTGGATCGGGGAAGTCTGGATGTTTTAGTGCAAAAAAGCCAAGGGAGTGGAGAATATTTTACTGGTGAAGGCCGCACGAGACAATTTTGAACAAACCAATCTTATGGTGGTTACTTCGGATGGAAAGTTATATGGGTTTATTTTGAATTATGATCAGCAGTGTCCAGATTTAAGTTTGCTGGTTGATGACTCCATTGAACTGAATCAAGACATTCTATTTTCAGCGGAAAGCCAGAATCAAAAGAAAATGGAACAATATGCCAACTTAGCGTTATTGGAAAAGAGCAATAGATTGGGTATCAAAAATGCTAGATTTGAAATTACACTAGAGCTTACGGGTATTTTTATTCATCAGGACCTACTGTATTTTAGATTCCAGCTGAGTAATGAATCTAAAATCAATTACGAAATAGACCAACTGCGTTTTTTTATTGGCGATCAGAAAAAGGCCAAACGAACAGCATCGCAAGAAGTCGAAATCCTTCCCCTTTTAGCAACGGCTGATCACGCTACCATACCAGCAGCATCAGAGGTCGACTTGGTGTCTGTTTTACCGAAGTTTAGTCTTGCAGAGAAAAAACAGTTGAGCGTACAGCTCCTTGAAAAAAGAGAAGGCAGGCAGCTAGATCTTGTCATTAAAGAGGATAATTTACTGCGTTTGGAAATACTCAATACATTAAAAAACTAATTTTAAAAACGAAGACCATGAACGAGAACAATTTTGAATACTTAAGAGAACAATTGAAGTACACTGGATTTGGTGAGGCATTGGAGATCGAATTAAAAGAAAAACTCATGCAAGGGGCTCCGAGTTTTACACTGTACCATGAAACTTATCCTGAAGACCATGTAGCTAGAGCGAGTTTACTTTTTAATAAAGCAAAGGAGAGTGATTTGTATTTTTTTAATTCGTACACCATTGAGATGAAGAAGGAGAATATAGCCGATACAGTAGAACATACTTTTTATGTTGGAAAAGGTGGAACTATTACCATGAAAGAAGCACAGAATCTAATGATCGGTAGGGCTATAAATAAAGATTTGATCAACAGGGAAGGGCAGGGGTATAATGCTTGGATACAAATGGATTTTAAAAAGACGGATGATTATGGAAATTTTAAATTGCAGCAGTACCATCAGAATTACGGCTATGATTTACCAGGGACCTTAGATAAATATCCAATAGTAGAACTAGAGAATGAAACGAGCAAAGAAGAGTTAATTCGATCATTAAAAAAGGGCAATCTTCAAACCGTTACTTTTTTAAGTGCAGGTAAAGAGGTCAAACACTTTATTGCAGCTGATCCTCATTTTAAGACCCTAGAGATTTATGATAGCCAGATGAAAAAACTGGATAGTAGACTCTGTAAAGATGAAAAAAAACTGGAGGTGATTTATAAGGTAGTAGGGGAAACAAAAAAAAAGCGAGTAAAAGATGAACAGGAGAGAGAACAAGCAAAAGAAGCAACTAAGAGAACACAAAGAAGGTCTAAGTCGCTTTAATGAAATCTATACTTTAGAGCTTTTAACAGTGTTTTTTTCAGCCATAGAAAAGGACGGTCGGATCAATACAACCCATCTGGGCATATTTGTTGCCCTATTGAGTTATAGTATTCAAAGGGAATTTATGAATCCCATTAAAGCCTTTAGTTACCAGATTATGCCAATGGCTAAAGTATTAGCATCGAGTACCTATCATAAACATGTCAAAGAACTCAGTAAGTATGGATACATAAAGTATGTGCCGTCGTTTAAAAAAAATAAACCCAGTAGTATTTACATTGTAGTGGAATAGGCAATCAGAGCAAAACAGCCCTTTGAGAGGGAGCTGAACGCTTGTATGAGTGCGTAGTTTAGCTCTTTTTTGGAATGAATTTCTGCTGGAACACGCTATAAAGGGGGGATTTGGTGGTGATTATTAAGAAATAGGAAGAAAAAAAGTAATTTTGACTATAAACGTAATTCGTTGATAATAAAGTGTAAAGGACGTGGAAGGCCTTTGTAATAAGGCCATCTGAGAAAAACAGTGTTAATTTTAACAATAAACTTGCCTTATGTTTGAAGCAAACTTTTACTTTTGCGCCCTAATTTAATACATACTATCATGAAAGATTTATTAGTAAAAATCAACGCTGAAATCGAAACATTTAAAGCAGAATCTGAATCACTAACTGAAAAAGGTGTTAAAGCAGCTGGACCAAGAGCACGTAAATCAACTTTAGAAATTGAAAAACTTTTAAAAGAGTTTAGAAAAGTTTCTATCGAAGAAGCAAAAAAATAATATTTTTTTGTCCCTCTCCTAAGAAATGGTTCTCCATTGAATAGGAAGAAATAAATAAATTAAACAGCAGCAAAAGTCTCTTTTGCTGCTGTTTTTATTTTAGAGTCTACGGTTTTTTGATAATTTTCTCATATCAAATAAAAAGGTATGCTCTTCAAAAAATATTCTAGGTTTGAAAGACATTTTTGTAGTACTAATTTGTTTTAGTAACGGTTTTTTTTAATTCTGGAGTATTGCAAATAAGTTAGTAATTTGTTTGTTTTGATAGATTTTTTAGTTATTTACAGGTGTTTTATTTGTAAATAATTAAAAAGTTAACATTTGTACGTTGTGTGGTATAAGAATTTTATTATATTTGAAATACTTAACCTAATAAAAAAACACATGAAGAAATCAGCTTTAATTATTGCATTATTTGTTTTTGGAAGTTCTTTTGCTAATACATTAGAAAACGAACCTTTGCCAAAAGTGTCGTTGACTACCTTGCCAATTGGTGCTAAGTATGTGACAACATATCCTAGAGCATTGTATGATAAAGGAGGTAATGATACCTGTAGTGGTGGTATCAATTTGGGAAGGACTTTATATGCAAGCACTCCCACTATAGTGGAGGGGACTCAATTGTATTATGACGCTACGGGAGGTGATCAATCAAAATATACAGGAGCCACATCAACTTATTATAGATTAGGAGGAACTTCATCAGCGACCGTTAAGATTAATTCAACTGGGTTAGTGACCTACGTAGCCTGCGGTAATTAGAAAAAAAACAGTAATGTTTCAGTTTAAGTGTTTTATGGTTTCACACTTTTAATATACTGAAGTGAGTAGTTGTTGATTATATATTAAGAAAGGACGAGCTATTGCTCGTCCTTTCTCTTTGTTACTATTTTGATGTTAATAGGCTATTTAAAATTATAGAATAATGATTTTTAAATAGTTCAATTATTCATATTTTAAATATTTTAAAACATCTGTTTTTGTTGCCATGTACGCCCTTGTAAGCACAATGATTAGTGTCAAGAGTAATAAAACTATAAAACCTACTGCAAATGGAAAAACAGTTACATCTATTCTGTAAGCAAAATTTTGAAGCCATTTCGTGAGTAAATAATAGACAGGAAATAGTGCGAGTAAAAATCCAATGACACAGTACAGTATATATTGTTTAGACAATACTCTTAATAAAGTATTTGTTTCGGCACCAAGAGTTTTTCTAATGGCAATTTCTTTCATACGTGTCTGTATTGAATACGAAGCAAGCGCAAACAAACCAAATAGAGCAATTAAAATGACCACGATATTAAGCAGCGAAAACAAGTTCTTTTGTTTGGTATACGTTTCATAAGTTCTCGCGTACTGTTTGTCTACAAAATCATATTGAAATGGATATTCAGTATTCACTTTGGACCATAATTTTTCTATACTATTTATAGTACTTTCTAGATTGTTCGATTTTAATTTGATATAAACCTTGTTGATGTTATGGACCATATGAAAAGTCTTCAGATGGTAAAAAGCAATGGGAGGGACGCTCAATTCAGGGCTCAAGAGGTTAAAATCTTTGACCACACCAATGATTTTTAATTTTTGCTCTCGTATTGTAAGTTCCTTTCCAATTGGATCTTTTAGGTTCATTAACCGTGCAGCGGTTTCATTTATGATCACAGAGTTAACCGTATCGGAGGCAAGTTTATGATCAAGATTCTTACCTTTTATTATTTTGATATGCATCATTTCAAGCATGCCAAAGTCTATTGCAATACTTCTTTCTAGAAACAGCTCATTCTTGTATAAAACTGGAGCAAGAGCGTTATCTGAACCATCAAAAGAAAACAGTCCTGTTGAAACTTGTTCGACCCCTTTAATTTTGCTTAATTCTTGTTTTAAGGTATTGTATTTTGTGTAAACATTTTGCTCCGCATTTTGTAGTTCAGATTCAGACATTGAAAAATTTATAGGTACGCTAATTACTTGATCGCCCTTAAAACCTAGGTCCTTATTTTGTATGTATTTAATTTGTTCATATACTATATGAGAGCCAATAATAAAAAAGGCGGCTATGGAGAATTGAAAAATAAGCATTCCATTACGTAACCATATGCCTTTTTTACTACGCTCAAAATTTCCTTTCAAGACTTTAAATGTTTCAAAATTAGATACATAAATTGCTGGAAATACGCCTGCAGTCAAAATGATTATCGTGAAAATTAGAATCAATTGTGTGTAAAATTGATTTGTCAGCAGTACAATGTTTTTATTTAAAAAGTTGTTGTAATAGGGAATAGTAAGTTCTACAATTACCAGTGCCAATAAAATAGAGAAACTGGTTATTAAGGCGGTTTCAAAAAGGAATTGACCAATAATATTTCTTTTAGATGCTCCGCAAATTTTTCTAACGCCAACTTCTTTGGCGCGCTTAACAGCAGTTGCAGTTGCCAGATTAATGTAATTCATGATTGATAAAATAAGAATCAAAACTGATAAGCCCATCATGATGACTAAAAACTGATAATTCCCTCTTGTTTCGGGATAACCATCTGCTATCGAATGTAATCGTGCTTCTGATAATGGTTCAAGAACGACGCTAAAACGGCCAATTTTTTTAGCTATATATTCAGCTGTAAGACCTTCTTGTTTAGCCACTCTATTAATAAAATCGTAGTTGTATATTCTTTCAAGCCGCTTTCTTGTAATCTCATTTTTTGAGGGGTCTTTTACCTTTACTAATAATTTTAGAACAAAAGGATTGGTACTATTTGAAGTTGTCAATTCCCTCATTTTATTGATGATCACATTTGGCGCGATCGATGAGTTTCCTGGAATATGGTATACGGCTCGAACAGAAAATAATTGGTCAAAACATTTAATTTGTTTTCCAATAGGGTTTTCATTTCTAAAAACTCTTTTAGCAGTAACATCAGAAATGGCTATGCTAGAATCATCCTTTAAAGCGGATATAGCATCTCCTTGAATTATTTTGAATGGAAAATAGGAAAAGAAATTATGTTCCACATTGATGATTTTGTCTACAAATTCCTTCTTCCCTTTATAAATAATCTTATTGCTTTGATACCAGTAGTCAGCATACAGTATACTTTCTATATTAGAGTCTTCCTCTAAAGCAGGTTTTAGAAATAAAGCACAATCTGAAGAAACGGGCATATTGGTCAAGTGCACTAATACTTGATACACTTTGTCCTTTTCGGGATTCCATGCGTTGTAATTTTGTTCGTCATTCCAGTATAATAAGGCAAAAATAAGTCCCGCGATTCCAATACTCAGGCCCAAAATATTCAAGGCTGAAAAAAACTTATTACTTTTGGTATGGTAGATAAATATATTAATCCAGTTTTTTAGCATGATTTAATTGTTTGAATTAGTTACCAACACGTCTACGTTTCTATTGTTCATTTTTTCTGAAAGGATAACTCCATCTTTCATTAGAATTGTTTTTTGCGAAAAAGAAGCGTCATAATCGGAATGTGTTACCATCAGAATTGTGGCTCCGCCCGCGTGTAAATCGGTTAGTAATTCCATGACTTCATTTCCATTTTTGCTGTCTAGATTTCCTGTAGGTTCATCGGCCAGAATAATTTTGGGATCATTTATTAGAGCACGCGCAACAGCAACACGTTGTTGCTGACCTCCTGAAAGCTGTTGTGGATAATGTTTTAAGCGATGTGAAATACCTAATTTATGGGCAATCTCATTGGTTTTTTTCTTTCTTTCATGAGCAGGAATATTGTTGTAAATCAAGGGTAATTCTATGTTATCGTAGACGGATAATTCATCAATCAGATTGAAATTCTGAAATATAAATCCAATATTTTCTTTTCTGGCTTTCGATTTTATTTTCTCATTAGTTCCTATCATTTCATTAGTCAGCAATTGATAGCTTCCAGTGGAAGCACTGTCAAGTAATCCAATGATATTTAGTAAGGTTGATTTTCCACTTCCAGATGGTCCCATAATGGATACAAAATCACCTTGATTGATAGTTAAGGAAACCTCACTTAAGGCTTTTGTCTCGACTTCTTCAGTTCTAAATATTTTTGAAAGCTTTTTAATGTTGATCATAATTATTGTTTTAAGATTGATGTTCTATTGTTTTTTATTACCAATGGAAAAGAACCATCTATCGAAATTAAGATAGTTGACAATATAGTTGATAGCTATCTATTTTTGTTACTTTTACCAGTAATAATAATGCATCATACTTGATGATTTACTTATCTTAATGTGATTTTCATGCCAAAAACTTAAAATACGTAACTGCTTTATTGTTATGTTTTTATTTATTGATTAAAATTTTAAGTGTCCATTATTGGACAGCTTTCGTCCAAAACCGAACAAAAATGAAAAAGACAAATGCCTCGATATTAATCATAGATGACCAGGAAGATATCCTTTTTGCGTCGAAAGTGTTCCTCAAAAAGTATTTTGAAGACATCTATACGCTAAATAATCCGAAGAACGTTGTGGATTTATTGTCCAAAAAAAGCATAGATGTTGTTTTGCTTGACATGAATTATAGAATTGGTTTTGAAGATGGAAGAGAGGGTTTGTATTTACTGAAAGAAATAAAAATGCTTTCTCCAAAGACAACGGTGATTTTAATGACTGCCTTTGGTAAGGTCGAAACCGCTGTTGAAGGGCTAAAGTCTGGAGCTTTTGATTATATCCTGAAACCTTGGGAGAATGATAAATTGCTTGAATCGGTAAAACAAGCGGTAGACAGATCTCGTAAAGAGCAAAAAAAGCAAGAGGATAAAACTATTGAAAACACCTTTTTTATAGGTACTTCTGAAAGTATAAGGAAGGCGTATTCACTGGCAGATAAAGTGGCAAAAACGGACGCTAATGTTTTGATTCTTGGAGAAAATGGGACTGGGAAATTTGTTTTGGCGCATCATATTTACAATCAATCTGAAAGGAAAAAGGGTCCATTTATTACTGTTGATTTAGGATCTTTAAATTCAAATATCTTTGAGAGTGAATTGTTTGGCTATGCCAAGGGTGCTTTTACAGATGCAAAAACAGATACGCCCGGACGTTTTGAAATGGCGCAAAACGGAACTATTTTTTTGGATGAAATAGGTAATGTTCCCTTGCATTTACAATCTAAATTGCTGCAGGTTATTCAAACTAGAATGGTAACAAGATTGGGGGAAACAAAGGCAAGGCCTCTGAATGTTCGTATTATCACCGCTACCAATTTGAATTTAAAACTGGAAGTGGCCGATAAAACCTTTAGAGAAGATTTGTATTATCGCATCAACACTATGGAAATTGTTTTGCCTCCCCTGAGAGAGAGAAATGAAGATAAAGTTGCTTTGGCATTATATCTCTTAGATAAAATGATTATTAAATATGGAAGGGATAAAATCACTTTTGATAAAAAGGTGTTAGAACAAATCGAAAAGCATGCTTGGAATGGAAATATCCGAGAAATGGAAAATAAAATTGAACGAGCCATTATCCTTTGTGAAAACAGCAAAATTACAGTGTCTGATTTAGATTTGGATACTGTAATCACCTACGAAGAAAATCCTGATGACACTCAGCTATCTTCTGTGGAAAAAGCGGCAGTAGAAAAAACATTACTAAAAAACAATAATAATATCAGTAAAACTGCAGAAGAATTGGGGTTGTCAAGAGGTTCACTATATCGTCGTTTAGAGAAATATAATATCAGTATTAATTAATATGTTTAAAGCACTTCAAACTTACAAGTTCCTCTTTATTAGGTTGCTTTTAATCATTGCTAGCATTGAGTTTTCTATTTTCTTTTTTAAAAAGAATTTGATTTTTACTGGAGTGTTCGGGCTCTGCATTGTTTTTCTATTATTACGAGAAATGTATTTTTATGTACGGAATTTTATTTTGTTGTATGACAAAACGATTGGATCTATATTACAAAATGATTTTAGCTCCGATTTCTCAATGCATAAATTCAATAAAAACTATGAGAACTTGTTTCGGTTATATGATAGCTTAAAAAATAAACAAAACGAACAGGTGTCCAAAGATATTATTTATCGGTCTATTTTAAATAATATTGAAACGGGAATTATCATTCTGCAAAAGCAAGATAGTCACTGGAATGTTTTTTTGATGAACGACTATTTTTCTACTCACTTCAATGTTCCGAAAGTTTCTAAATGGAAATACTTAAAAAATCAATTACCTGAATTGTGCGAGATTATTCAAGGGGATGGTTTTCAGGAAATCAAAACCTCTATAGAGATTCGTATAAATGAACAAAACAAACAAACATTTGTTTTACAAGCCTCAAGGACAGAGGTTTTTGAACAGGATTATTGCATTGTTTTACTTGACTCGATTCAGAATGTCATCGAAAAGAAAGAGAAAGAGGCTTGGGTCAATTTAATGAAAGTGATTTCGCATGAACTTTTAAATTCGATAACGCCTATTCGTTCGATCTGTCAAAATTTGCAAGATTTGGTGGCACAGGATACTATGTCGCAAGAAGATCTTGAAGATGTTAAAAATAGTGTCGAAACGATGTTAAGGCGAAGTGATCATCTGCAAAAATTTGTTGAAGGATATAGAAAGTTGGCGATGTTACCTTCTCCCAAAAAGCAAAAAACGGAGTTGCAGCATTTGATCAGTAATGGTCTTCAAATCATGAATCCATTATTCAAAGAAAACCAGATTGAAGTAATCAATTTGATCACGCTTAAAAGGTGGATCAATATTGATGCACAGCAAATGGATCAGGTCTTAATTAATCTTTTAACGAATTGTATTCATGCCTTAAAAGATGTTCAACACAAACAGATTTTTATTGCTGCTGAAGCGAAGGAAAATAGAACATTTATTACAATTTGTGACAATGGAAATGGAATTGATAAAGAGATTGAAAATAAAATATTTCTTCCTTTTTTCACCACCCGAAATGAAGGGGCAGGAATTGGTTTGACATTGTCAAAAAATATTATCGAAGCTCATGGTGGTTATATTAGAAGTAAAAGCGAAGACGGAAAGACCTCTTTTGAGATTTGTTTGGTTGAAGATTAAGTGTGTCCTCTTAGGAAGCTGTTTTATTCCTGAGTATTTTAATGATTTATGCGAACTTTAATTGTGTAGACGCTGTTTATATAATTCATTTTTCAATTTAAGCCTCGTTTGTTTTGATGTTTGGTTTCAAAGCGATAGAAGATTCTGTCGCCTCTCTTTATGAGACCTTTTTTTAGTACGAGATATTGAAAGCAAAGGTTAATCTCCTCTCTAATAAAAACAAACTACTTTTGCTTATGCGTTATTTGTAAATTAAAGCTTAGACTCATAGGCAGTGGTTGTGACATTGTGAATAGGCTCAAAATTTTTAGAACCAAATAACATAAATAAAACGGACATAAACTTATCCTTCAGTGAAGAGCGCAGAATTGAAAAAGCTTTTGTGATTCGTGCTTCAACAGCTTTAACGGATATATTAAGGTGTTCGGCTATTTCAATATTGGTCAAACCTTCTTGTTTACTTAAAATAAAAACTTCTTTGCATTTTTCAGGAAGGTTGTGAATTTCTTTCTTCACAACAGTAAGTATTTGGTTAAACGACTCAGAATCATCTTCTAGTACAACCGTATTCAAAGTATTATAATATGTTTTCTCAAGTGAGAAGAGAGATTGTTTTTTACGATAATGATCAATAAACTCATTGTAAACCAGTTTGTATAGGAAATTTTTGATCGCATGATCTGCTTTCAACTGACTGCGTTGTTCCCATGTTTTTACAAAAACATTTTGAACAATGTCTTCAGCGTTGTCAATGTTTTTAGTCAAACTATTGGCATAAACACAAAGTTTGTAGTGATAAGTATCAATCAGAAAAGCATAGGCTTTTTCATCTCCTTTTTGAAGGCAGGCAATTAAAATCTCATTGTCATTGTAAATTTCTCTTTTCATAAAAACAAATTAAATAAAATATTATACAATATATGTATTAATTATTAAAAATATTTAATATTGATTGTTTTTAACTTGTTTTCCTGCTGATAATAGTAAAATATGTACAAAATAGTTGCGGATATATCAAGGGTGTTCTAGGTGTAAAATTATGAAGTGTTAGTAGGGAAGTTAACATTATGACTAGACACTTAGGAAAAATAAGGAAGTGAGCTGACGTGAGAGTTAAAAATGAAAAAAAAAGTGAAGAAAAGTTAGGGTAATGGTTTTTGGCTTCGTATTAGTAAAAAATAGAGAAAGATGAAAGACAAATTATCAAAGCGATTAATCGTCAAATTTATAACTAATGAAGCTAATGAAGAAGAAATAGAGCTTCTTACAGCTTGGCTAGAAGACAGTGATAATCAAAAGGTGTTTAAGGATTTTGTAAAAACCAATTACGCTATTGATTCCGCTGTAAGTGCTTTTGACACCGCAGAGGCAAAGAAAAACTTATTGCAGAAAATTAAGCAAGATAATAGTGTTTTTTATAAAAAAAGGGTGAGATCGTATGTCAAATATGCTGCAATCATTACCCTAATGGCTGGGTCTGTTTATTTTTATAAAAGCAATACCATAGTTGACCAAAAACAGGCTGCATTAGTTTCAAAACAAGAGGTAATTACATTACAATCAGATAATGGCAGGGTACAAATAATTAACACTTCAAACTCTAATAGTGTTACCGATAAATCAGGAAATATTATAGGAAAACAAAACGGGAGTAAAATTATTTATGGAAATAGCCAGCAGGGTGAAACTCTAGTATACAATACTTTAAAAATACCCTACGGAAAACAATTTGAAGTAGTCTTATCTGATGGAACGATAGTGCATCTAAATTCCGGAACAACCCTTAGGTATCCGGAGGTGTTTTTAAAAAATCAGGATCGAAAAGTCTTCTTGACTGGTGAGGCCTTTTTTGAAGTAGCCAAAGATAAAGCACATCCCTTTACAGTAAGCACAACAGAAGTAAATGTAGAGGTGTTCGGTACTAAGTTTAATGTGAATTCTTATACAGAAGACCTTACCACTGATGTTGTTCTTGTAGAAGGAAAAGTGGGATTGTATAAGGACAAAAAAACAAAGAATAATTTGGTAAACTTAAGCCCCGGATTAAAAGGTACTACTAGTAAAGGGGAGCAAAATATTAGTACAGAAAAAGTAAACACAGGCCTTTATACAGCATGGGTTAAAGGAAATTTAGTGTTTAAAAAAATGCCATTTGATCAGATTATCAAAAAGCTAGAAAGACATTACAATGTGACTTTTATTAATAAAAATAAAACCCTTGGGAAAGAAATATTTAATGCCAGTTTTGAGCATGAGCCTATTGATGTAGTACTTAAATTCTTAAGTGAGAGCTATGACTTTGATTATAAGAGAATAGACAATAAAATTATAATTGAATAAACGTAAAACCACGATGCCTATGTTATAAATAAACTTTAAAAAAGGAAACGTTTGTCTAGATAGAAAAAACCGGGAAATGCGCCAACATTCCCCGGTGGGATAAACGTGATTAAGCTATTTAACTAACCACTATTTAAAAAAAACATTTAAAAGTATGAAAAAACTCTTGAACAGGATCAGGTTTACTACACCTTTTCTAAAATTTGATTTAAAGATGAAATTGACCACATTATTTTTACTCACAACATTGTCGGTGATTCATGCCAATGAAACTTACTCGCAAAAGGCAAGGCTTTCTTTGAATGCGACTAATTTGGAAGTTTCTAAAGTCATTGAAAAAATTGAAAGCAGCGGCTACCGGTTTATTTATAACGTTAAGGCTGTTGATTTAGATCGGACCATTAGTATTTATGTAAAAGACGAAAACATTAAAACGATACTAAAAATCATTTTTAAGGATACCAATACAGACTATAAAATAGATGGGGAGCATATTATTCTAAAAGAAAAAAAAGGGATTACTGTTGAACAAAAAATATTTGTTCTTCCTATGCAAAGGCAGATAAAAGGCAGGATAACCAATGCAAAAGGGGAGCCTATTCCTGGCGCCAATGTGTCTGTTAAAGGAAGTACTGTTTCTGTACAGTCAGATTCAGATGGAAATTTTATGTTACTGGCTCAAAAGGGAGATGTTCTTGAATTTTCTTATTTAGGAATGAAAGTAAAAAAAATTACCCTAGAGGATGAAACACAATTAAAAATTGTGATGGAGGAGGAAGCTTCCAATCTAAATGATGTGGTTGTAGTAGGTTACGGTACACAGAAAAAATCAAGTATGACAGGTTCTGTTACAAGTATTAAACCTGAACAAATGCAAAAACAAATTGGCTCTACTATTGGAAGTACTTTACAGGGGCTTGCCCCAGGGGTAGAGATTATTCAGCCAGGAGGTATTGCAGGTTCCGATGTTAGTATTTTAATAAGAGGGGCTGCCTCTTTTGGATCAACAGATCCATTGTATGTAATAGATGGGGCATTCAGCAATTCTGGCTTAAGCGTATTGAATCCAGAAGATATTGCATCCATTGAAATTTTAAAAGACGGTGCTGCTGCTGCAATTTATGGTTCTAGGGCTGCAAATGGAGTTGTAATCATTACTACAAAAAGTGGAAAGAAAGGTCTTCCGAAATTTACATTAACTTCTAATTTTACGGTTCAATCTCCTACAAAATATAATGACTATTTGTCTGCAGACCAATGGAGAACTTTTATTAATCAAGTGGATGATAACAGCGGTACTCCAAGAGATGATAGAAACAAAATGCCTTCTACTTCGCAAATCGACACTGATTGGCAAAGAGAATGGTTAAAACCGGCCTCTCTCTATAAAGTAAATATGGAATTGGGTGGAGGTAGTGAAAATATTACTTACAATACGAGTCTAGGGTATCTTGACCAAAAAGGGATGACGGCATTTTCTGGATTTAAAAGATACGATGCTAGAATCAATACTACCTTTAAAAGAAATCGATTAACCATTACCGAAAATTTATCAATCTCTAGACAAGAAAAAACACCAACACCAATAATTAATATAAGCAGACCAACCCTACCTGTTTATGATTCTTTAGGGCGATTAACATCTGGGTCATCGGATAATGGCGTAGTTTTAAATCCTTTAGCGGCGCCTTTTTATTCGGAAAGAAAAGTTAATAACACCTATTTAGTAGGATCATTAGGTTTAGGTTATAAAATATCTGATGCCTTCGAATATAAATTTAAAGCTGGTGGAAGTTATAACAGTTTTGAAAACATGACTCATACTCCCGTTTATAATACTTTGTGGGATGAGAACGGAATTGGTATTTCTCAATACGGGAATAACATCAATTCTTTGGATGAAACCAGAGGTGTTCAATTTAATTACAACCTCGATAATACGGTAACTTTTAAGAAAAAAATCAAACAAAATAATATCGATTTTTTATTAGGGCAAAGTATTGCTAGTGAAAGTACCAGAAGGATTTCTATAGCCACAATCAGTGATTTAGGAGCTCCTAATCTAACCGGTACAGGTATCGTAAATGGTCGAATATCAGCCAATACAGAAGAGTCTTTGTTATTATCGTATTTCTATAGATTAAATTATGATTATGACGGGAAATACTTATTTGGATCTAGTTTGAGAAATGATATTTCTTCCAAATTTTCTAAGGATTATAGATCCGGACTTTTCCCATCTATCTCAGCAGGTTGGAATGTTCATAAAGAAGAATGGTTTGAAAACAAACTGATTTCACAACTAAAAATAAGAGCTAGTTATGGTGCTTTAGGAGCTAATTTTATAAGTCCCTATCAGTTCAATACCACCCTCATTCAAATGCCTTCGCCACTGTATTCCACCTCTTCGACACCCTCCATGGCAAACGCTGCGCAGATTTATCCTATAAATTTAACTTGGGAAACCTCAGTGTCTAAAAATATTGGAGCAGATTTTGGCCTATTTGACAATGATTTGAATTTTACAATTGAATATTTTGAAAAAAACAACAAAGGATTGCTTGCAAGTGTACCTGCAGGACCTTCATCTGGACAGGGACTCACACAGCCAACAGGAGGGTCAGCGCGATTGGTACCTGTAAATTCTGCCAATGTGAAAAACCACGGACTTGAATTGTCTGCAGTTTATAGAAAAAATATTGGAAACTTCAAATTAAATGTAAGTGGAAATATAGCAACAGTAAGAAATAAGGTGATTACGTTAGGAGATAATGTGGCTCCTATTCTAGGTCCTATCATGAGTAGTACTATTGGTGATAACATAACCATTACGCAAGAAGGTTATCCAATAGGTTCTTTCTATGGTTTTGTTGCAGATGGTCTAACTGATCAAGGAAAAATTAGAATAAAAACTTTTGATGATAATGGTAATGTGCTCTATAAATCGATAGAAAATGGTTTGCCAAAAGATAAGACGATTATTGGAAGTCCAATTCCTGATTTTACTTATGGTTTAAATCTTGGATTAAGTTATAATAAATTTGATTTAACAATATTCTTTCAAGGTGTAAAAGGTGGCGATATTTTTAATAGAGCCAAATATGATAACTTTTTTGATTATTCAGGAAACTTGTTAAAAGAAGTCCTTGATTCTTGGACTCCAACCAATACCAATACCAATATTCCAATGGCCAGTAGAGCATTGGTGGCCCAAAGTGGAAGGCCTAGTACTTTTTTTATCGAAGATGGCAGTTATTTGAGGTTGAAAAACCTACAGCTAGGTTATAATGCCATCACTTCAGAAAAAATGACTATGCGCGTATTTGTAGGGGTGCAAAACCTATTTACGATTACTAAATATACTGGATTGGATCCGGAGGTAAGTGGTTCAACTACATTTATGAGAAATGTAGATTTGAATCAGTACCCAAATGCACGCATTCTAAATTTCGGTTTTAGCTCCTCCTTTTAATTACACTTAATTTAAAATAAATATGAAACGGATTAACTTATCATACCAATTTCTTTTTGTTGTTTTTGCATTACTTGCAAATAGCTGTAGTGATGAATTTGACAGATTGTCAATAAACCCGAATGTATCAACACTTGATGCTGTAAATACTCCCGAACAATACAATCTACTTATACAAGGGCTTTATTCATACATTGCCACGCCAAGAAATTTAGGGGCGCAAGCTAGAGGTATCTTGTTCAGTAGAGGAGACGAAACTAGTAGTGGATCCGATTATGCCGCATTCGGACAAAACAGTATCAATCCGGATTATTATTCCTTAAAGGAAGTATATCAATATATGTATACTGTAGCAGGTCAAGGTGCAATTGCAATTGAAAAAATAGACGATATTAAATTTACGGATAAGACTCTTAGAGATGCTTATCTTGGGGAAGCGCACTTTTTACGAGCTTTTGCTCATTATTTCTTATTTACAAATTTCAGACAGGTTTCTTTATTTAAAAACGCGGCTACTCTTCCAAAAGATTATGCCAGACCAATTAGTACTCCTGAGGAAACGTGGGCATTTATTGAGGAAGATTTGCAAATGGCAAAAAAACTACTCCCTAAAAAAGGATACTGGAAAGGAAAAGATATAGGCCGAGTAACTGCGGCTTCTGCTGCAGGACTATTGGGGAAAGTATATTTAGTTCAAAGTGGAATAGAATCAAAATATGGGACTTCTGTAAGTAAGTATAACGAAGCGGCAAAAGAATTTGGTGATATCATCAATGGAACTTATGGAACTTTTAGTCTAACTCCAGATTATCAATGGAATTTTGATGTTGCTCATGAAAACAATGATGAATCAATCATAGAATTTCAATTTTTGGGAAGTAGAGTTGCGTCTGCTTTTAATCCAGGCCAAACTACTAGCGGCGTTGCTTTTGATTATAGAGGTATTGTATTTCCTTTTTCAAATAAATTTATATCCTCTTTAAAAACAAATGTTTCTACAATGGTAGTACATGATTGGTTATACAATGAATTTGCCAATTCTAAAGATATTCTTGGAAATACAGATGTTCGAATGTTTGGTACATTGTTATTTAATGATAGCATCATTTTTCCAGAAATTAAGAGACCTATTATTAACGGACAACAAATACGAGTTAAAGGGATTAATGGAAAAACTTGGAATCAGATGTATCCTCCTGTGGGAAGCAAAACAGGGATGGCCACTGTAAGTAGCATATTTGCTCCCTATAAGGCTACCAATAGAAAATGGATTGATTTAACATTAGCTTCAGACGAAGATCCAAAATCGCCAAGTTTATGGTTTGGTGCTTCTTTTTCAAATGGCGTAAATTATAGATATATGCGCTATGCCGACGTACTATTAATGTATGCTGAATCTGTGGCGATGGGAGGAGCTCCAATTGCAGGGACGGGAGATAATGCACTAGTGGCCGTAAGATCAAGGTCAAAGATGCCAGCTGTCGCTGCGACACTTGATAATATTAAAAAAGAAAGAATTTTAGAATTGTCTCTTGAGGGGCATCGCTTTTTGGATTTATTAAGATGGGGTGAAATAGCAGCTGTTATGAGAAATAGAGAAACGACGGATCCTAATTTTAAAAAATTTGGAAACGGAGGCGCTAATACAAATTATATTCCTTTTCAAGAAAATAAAAATGAGTGGCTCCCTTTATCTGCGGATGATTTAAAAACGAACCCTAATATTAAAACAAATAATCCAGGATGGTAAATTATAATAAGAGTATAACGATAATAATAAATGTTGCTTTTTTTCTTTTTATTGGTAATTCATTTGCTCAAACAGTAAAGATGAAAGTTTTAAGAAACGGCGTGGAAGTTCAGAGTGTTAAAACTATTATGAACGATGCTGAAAGAAAAGAAATGCCAATTCCTTATCTAGAAAAAAGGCAAAATTTAATTCCAATTAATGTTGGAAGACAGCTGTTTGTAGATGATTTCTTGATACAGGAAACTAATTTAAGCAGGGTGAGTCATCCAGCGGTATATAGCAAACAAAACCCGGTATTAGAACCAGATAGAGAATGGGAAAGTAATAAGTCAGGTCCGTATGCCGCTCCATTCAGTGACGGTATTTGGTACGACGAAAAAGAAGCGATGTTTAAAATGTGGTATTTGGCAGGAAGTCCCAATAAAGATAAGCAGAGTTTTCACACCTGTTATGCGGAGTCTAAAGATGGGATAAAATGGGATAAAAAAGTATTGGGAATATTTGGAGACAATAATATTACAGATGATTCTGATAGAGATTCCAATACGATATGGTTGGATAAGGCAGAAACGGATCCGGCTAAACGATTTAAAATGTTTAATGTAGAAAAAAGAGCTACTGATAGTCGTTGGCAAATTATCTTGAAGTATTCAAAAGACGGTATTCACTGGGGTAAAGGTATTGCGCAATCAGGAGACATTTACGACAGAACTACGGTATTTTATAATCCGTTTTCTGAAAAATGGGTTATCAGTATGCGTTACAATGCTACCATTGGAAGGGCTAGGTCATATTTAGAAAATTCCAATCCTGAGAAGGCAGTAAGCTTAGCTCATAGAGTTCGAAAAGATGTTAAAGATGCCAATATTTCTTATTGGTTTGGTGCGGATGATAAGGAACCCACACATCCCAATTTTAAGAATATCAAGCCTGAGATATACAACCAGGATGCCATTGCTTATGAAAGTATAATGTTAGGTTATTACTCGGTATGGCAGGGACCTGAAAACAACGTTTGTGATAGCTTGGGTATTCAGAAAAGAAATGAGGTTTTAATCGGTTACAGTAGAGATGGGTACCATTTTAGCAGGCCTTCTCATGAACCATTTATGGGAGTAAATGAAAAAGATGGTGCGTGGAATTGGGGTAATGTTCAATCTATTGCAGGAGTTCCTATCATTAAAGGAGATTCATTATACTTTTATGCCAGTGGACGAAGACTACATAAGAAAATGTGGGATGCCTATACCTCAACAGGCTTAGCTACATTACGTCGAGATGGATTTGTATCCTTGGACAGTAAAAGTAAAGATGGATTTATAACCACTAGGAATTTAACTTTTGAAGGGAGCCATCTATTTGTAAATGCGAATGTAACGTCATCGCTTAAGGTCGAAATTCTCGATTCTAATAATAAACCCATCGCTGGGTTTACTAAGAATGAGTGTATTGTCATGAGATCCAATAGTACAAAATATTTAATTTCTTGGAAAAACAAAAAAGATGTAAGTTCTCTAAAAAATAAAACGGTTAAAATGAAATTTTATTTAGAAGGTGGGGAATTATATTCTTTTTGGGTCTCTAAATGGAAGACTGGGGAAAGCAGCGGATACACTGCAGGTGGTGGTCCTGAACTTAATCCTTTAGGAGTAGATATCCCAGGCAAATAGTATAAGTCATTTTGGTTAATGATGTTTATCCCTTCTTTTTGTTTTTTTGAATTGGTAGTCAAAGAAACTCGAAGAGGGGATAATTTATTTAAAAAGAAAGCATTCTCATGACAATTTAAATGTGCTCAAATATATTTTTTTCTCACTAGTCTTATATTCACTTCTTTAATAATTGCTGCTATGTTAAAATTATTTTTTGCTATAGATTAAAAGAGTAGAATGGTTTTAATTTGTATTGTATTACACGAATTAATTAAAACAATTTAAAAGATATAAAATGACAATAGGAATAGGAGGTTCAACTGCGGCTATTGAGTTAGAGAAAATTGAAAATATGACTTTGGATGTACAACCAATTCAATTAGAGGAATATGTAGATCGTATTAAAAAAGCAGTTGCATTAATGAAGGATTTAAGTGTAAAAGCGACTTACGTTAACGCAGGAACAAACCTTTATTATTTTACGGGTACCAAATGGAATCCGTCTGAGAGAATGGTGGGAGCATTATTGTACGATGATGGAACTTTGGAGTATATAGTTCCCCAATTTGAAGAAGGTACTTTTGAGAAGTATATGGCAGTAAAGGGAAAAATCAACTGTTGGGAGGAGCATGAATCTCCTTATACATTACTAGGGGAGTTGTTGAAAAGCAAAAATATAGTGGATCAGTCTATTGCTATAGATGAATCAGCGCCTTATTTTTTGGTGGATGGTGTAACTAAAGCCAATCAGTCGTATACTTTTATAAATGCCTTAGCCATTACTTCGGGTTGTCGAATGCAAAAATCAACAAATGAGATTGCGATCATCCAAAGAGCAAAAGAGATTACCATGGTAGTGCAACGTGCTGCTGCCAAGATATTGCGACCTGGGATTAGCGTAAATGAAGTAACAACTTTTATCAATGATGCCCATAAAAAGGCAGGAATTACTTCTGGTTCTTATTTTTGCATAGTCTTGTTTGATGACGATACACAATATCCTCATGGTGTAGCTGTTCCCCAGGATCTAAAAGAAAACGGAGCGGTTATTATCGATACGGGGTGTAAGCTTGAAGGTTATATTTCAGATATTACCAGATCCTATACGTATGGAATACCTACTGAGGAGTATAAAACTATTTGGAATCTAGAAAAACAAACGCAGGCAGCTGCTTTTGATGCTGCAAAAATCGGCGGTAGTTGTGGTGCTGTAGATGATGCTGCCAGAAAAACATTAGTAGCAGCTGGATTAGGACCAGACTATAATTTGCCAGGATTGCCACATAGAGTTGGACATGGAACAGGTCTAGATATTCATGAATATCCTTATTTGGTAAGAGGAAGTGAGATTGCTCTTTTAGACGGGATGGTGGTCAGTAACGAGCCTATGATTTGTATTCCTGGGAAATTTGGTATTCGTCATGAAGATCATTTTTATATGACCGCCAATGGTCCAAAATGGTTTACCACTCCTATGCATAGCGTTGAGAATCCTTTCGGATATTAATAGTGATTAAAAAAGTAAGGACAGTGGAAAAGAGGGGATAAGTTACATTTTTCTAGGTATTGACCATTGACCCAAAACACACATAACTTAAAGTAGTAAAGGTTGTTTCTTTTAATAGAGACAGCCTTTACTTTTATATATAATGTTGTAAAATACAGGTTTGTTTTTTGCTGTGACTACATATTAGTGTTGGTGTTTTTTAGTGTGAGAATCCCAATGAAACACTCACTAAAATGATAATAATCACAATCATTGTAATACCGGCATACAGATAATCTTTTTCCATTAAAAAAGAAAATAACGAGAGTAGTACACGCAATACAGGAGTTAGAAAGAGCAGTATTACGCCAAAAAAGATGAGTGATTCTCCATCGCCTTGGAGGACACCTTTATAAATGCTTTGGATGACTTCAAAGATGTTTCGGTCATTTTCATGAAATACGGAATAGTTTTCTACGTCAGCACCATGATGTATTAAATAAACGACTCCTCCAATAAAAGCCACCGATAATGCGATCCAAACCCCATAACGCAATAGATTACCTATAATGGTTTGAAAGTCTTTTTCTCCAAATTTTTCTTCTTGCATAGGGCTATATTTTTCCATTGATTCCGTTGTAAATCATGTTGATGGCCAGTACAAAAATGAGACAGGCAAAAAAGATTCGTAGTTTTTTTGGATTGGTTTTGACTAAAATTTTAGCTCCTGCCATAGCACCGAACAAAACACCAATGACCACAGGCATGCATATTCCAGGTTCGATGTATCCTTTTTGAATATAGATGACCGAACTGGCCATAGCAGTGACTCCCATCATAAAGTTACTGGTTGTGGTAGACACTTTAAAGGGAATTTGCATAATATTATCCATGGCAATTACTTTAAAGGCTCCAGAACCAATACCTAATAATCCAGACATCATACCGGCTATCCCCATCATACTAAATCCACCAATAACATTTTTGGTACCATATCGAATAAGTTCTCCGTGATGTGAAGGATAGGTACCTTGCAAGTGTAGTTTCTTGGCCAACGGACTTGATTCTAAAACAATATGTTCTTCTTTTCTTCGCAAGGAATTGACCGCTGAGAAAATAAGGGTAAGTCCAAATAAAACGGCAATAAAAGAGGTAGGGGCGATAGTGGAGAGTAAAGCTCCGCAGACCGCTCCGATGGTGGTGGCAATTTCTAGAAAAATCCCCAAACGCATATTGGTAATGCCTTCTTTAACATAGGCTGCTGCAGAGCCTGATGAAGTAGCAATTACCGAAACCAGTGCGGCACCAATGGCATAATGAATATCTACACCCAGTAGAATGGTTAAAAGAGGGATGATGATGATTCCGCCTCCTAATCCGGATAAGGAACCAATAAATCCTGCTAAGAAAGCACCAAGAAGCATAATCAGAGTAAAGGTAAGTACGGTCATTCGGGGATCTTTTATTTGCGGGCTAATTTACGAATTGATATTGGCTAGGAAAAACTTTTACTTATAATAAAACTGAAAATGTAGTCTTTAATACTGTCATGAGAGGGAATATAATCAGACTGTTGTAGGGAAAAATAAAAGAGACCTATAAAGGAAAATTCCTCTATAGGTCTCTTTTGGCAAAACCATTTGGTCTTGTTATTTGATGCTTACAGGTACTTCAACTATGGTTTTATCCCATCCTATTACTAGATTAGCTCCTGCATCTGAAGGGGTAAAAATAATCGATAAAGCTTCGATAGTAGAGGCTACCGTTTTAACAGGAACCGTTACTCTTACGATGTCTTTAGTTTCATCATAGGGATAAGCTCCCCATAGATCGGTGTCTTTATTAATGATAACGACCCATTTGTCTTTTTCAGGTATAGCAAATAAACTGTATGTTCCTGGCGCTAGGGTTTTGCCACCAATGGTAACCGTTTTGTAAAGTTTGATTTCTGTATTTTCGTTGGCACCAACACGCCATACTTTACCAAAAGGGATTAATTCTCCAAAAATAGCTCGTCCTTTAGCCGATGGTCTTGCGTAAACAATTTTCATCGTGGGAGAGTTTGTTTCTCCTTTTTTGAATTTAATGGATTTTGATGGGAAATAACTAATGTCTACTGGACTGTTGTCTAAAGGAGGAAATTTAACTTCCTGAGCCGTAATAGATAAAGTTGTTAAAAAGAATGCGGTCAGTAACATGATTTTTTTCATAGTGTTTGGGTTTATTGATTGTATACAAAGGGGTTATAGAATTTCTTTTTTGATTAAAGGGATTACCTTAGTACCGATAAGCTCTATGGCGCTCATCAATTGACTGTGTGTAAGACCGGCATTGTCCATTTGAAAGGTAAATCTAGAAATACCTCCAAGGGCTTGGCTATGGCGTAAGATTTTTTCGGCAACCTGCTCGGGATTTCCCACAACCAGTACACCTTTCTCACTAATAAGACCATCGAAAGAAGCCTTAGTAACCGCTGGCCAACCGCGCTCTCTTCCTAATTTTGTCCAAAGTTCCGCGTAACCAGGGTAATAATCGGCAATGGCTTTTTCAGGAGTAGCCCCCACATAACCAGGCGAATGTAAACCGACTTTAAGTTCGTTTTCTTGATAACCAGCTGCTTGTCCTGCCTCACGGTACAGATCGATCAGTGGTCGAAATCGGTGGGTTTGACCTCCAATAACAGCCACCATTAAAGGCAATCCAAGTGTTCCTGCTCTTATAAATGATTCAGGAGTGCCTCCTACACCGAGCCAAATGGGTAGTTTTTCCTGTAAGGCGCGTGGATAAATAGGGAGGTTGTTCAAGGCAGGGCGAAATTTACCCGACCAAGTGACAAATTCTTGATCTCGAATTTGAAGCAATAGTTCTAATTTTTCTTTAAAGAGTTGGTCGTAGTCGTTGAGATTAAAACCAAAGAGAGGGTAGGCTTCAATAGAGGAGCCACGTCCCACTACAATTTCTGCTCTTCCGTTTGATATTAAATCCAGAGTAGCAAAACTTTGATAGGTCCGCACGGGGTCGGCGGCGCTTAAAACGGTCACGGCACTGCTTAATCGAATACGGCTAGTTTTAGCAGCAGCTGCGCTTAAGATGACTGCTGTGGCAGAGTCTAAAAATTCTTTCTTGTGATGCTCTCCTATACCAAAGATATCGAGTCCAACTTGATCGGCTAACTCAATTCTTTGAAGTAGTTGTGCCATAGCATCCACACTACTTAGTGTATTGTTGTCCCCATACATGGCTGAGGCGAAACTGTCTATTCCTATTTCCATCATGTAGTAAAGATAATAAACTTGTTTCTACATTTTTACATGTTTTAAAAAGTGTGTGTAAAATGGAAACAACCCAACAGTAAAAAACAAAAAAAATCCTAACTGTTTTTATTTTTAGTTAGGATTTTCGTTGGATGTATTTTTTAGTGATTGTATTCAATACCACTACTTTCATTGCGTTCTCGTTTTGCCTTAGAGTTTTCAATAAACTGTTTATAGCCTGCCGAAGCAAGTAAGGGTAGTGCAAAACCTCCCACGACCGCTGCCGTTTTATTTTGTCCGGTTTTTTTTAAAACGGCGCCCACTAAAAGAGCGCTTAGTCCAGCATATACTAGGTGTTTAACTGAAAGTTTAACTTTTTTATTTTCTGTAGGAGTTATGCCGTGCAATAAGGGGTCTATAAAGGTTAAATTTTCCATAGTTATCATCATTTAATTCGTTAGACTTACCTCTAAGTGAGGTTGATTGGGTTCAATTTTGACTTTTTTTATTTACGATTCGTTTTTAATAAAGTACTGTACTGCTATGTACAATAGCCTTTTGAACTATCTAAAATCCTGCCAAATATTTTGCGTATCAATCCTTTGGGAAAAGTTTATAATAATTGCGCTTTAAAAAGATAATTGTGTTAATGATCTACTAAAGTACATATTTTTATTTTATCCAACGCTCTACGATAGCTTTAAACGTTTCTTTGTATTGTTCCCCTACGGTCACTTCGATTTTGTCGATGAAAATCGAGTTTTTACTAATAGCGCTTATCTTGTCCAAGGGAACAATAAAAGAACGATGCATTCTCATGAACTTATTCGAAGGTAACTTTTCTTCTAAGGCTTTTAAAGAAGTTAGTGAAAGAACAAATTTTTGAGGTGCTTCGAGATGCACCTTTACATAATCTTTGAGACTTTCTATATAAAGTATGTCTTTTAAAGAAATTCTAACCCATTGGTACTCGACCTTTAAAAAAATGAATTCGTCGTCAGCGCTTACTGTTTGATTTTGATTGGCCCCTTCTTCGGAAAGTTGTAAGGCTTTGTTTGCCCCTCGTAAAAATTCTTCGTAGCTAAAGGGTTTTAAAAGGTAATCTATGGCATTTACTCTATAGCCTTCTATAGCATAATGGTTGTAGGCGGTGGTGAAAATAATTTTAGGAGTAGGTCCAGTTTGTTCTTGTAATAGTCGGGCGAGCTCCATACCGCTTAAGTTAGGCATATTAATGTCTAAGAAAATGAGATCGGGCTGTTTCTCGCGTATGAGAGACATAGCTTCAAGAGCATTGTCACAAGTACACTCTAATTCTAAAAAAGGAGTTTGATTGATAAAAGTTTCCATTAGTCTTAATGCTAATGGTTCATCATCTACTGCAATACAGGTTAATGTGTTCATTGTTCTAAAGTTATTTGCAGGTTTACGTTGTATTTTCCTTGGTCATTAACACCAGCAGTCAAGATATGTTTGTGTGGGTAAACCAGCTCTAGTCTACGTTTGGTATTGGTTAGTCCTATTCCTCCTTGTTCTTCTGTTGATGTGTTTTTTTCAAAAAGCGTGTTTTCGATATCAAGTTCAAGTAGGTGTTTCGTTTGTTTAATGACAATGTTAATTTCACTTTTATCGGTAGCATGTACACCGTGCTTAAACGCGTTTTCAACCAAAGGTAATAATAACATAGGAACGATAGGGTAGTCGCTAAGCGTTTCAGGTATCGTCGTTACTATAGTTAGTTTACTATTGGCGCGAAGACGCATTAATGCGATGTAATTTTGGAGAAATTCCATCTCTTTGAGTAAAGTGGTTCTTTCACCTTCTGTACTATAGAGCAAGTAGCGCATCATACGACTTAAAGTGTGTAGTGCATGACGAGAATCTTCGATGTTGGTATAGGTAAGAGAGTAAATACTGTTGAGTGAGTTGAAGAAAAAGTGTGGATTGATTTGCGCTTTTAACATCGCGAGTTCAGCCATTGTCTTGTCTTGTTCGAGCTCTTGTTTGTGTTGAGCGGCTTTTTGCCAATGCTGTAACATGGCCCAACTGGTGCTAATACCTAAAACCAATAGGGTTATGGTGAAAATATAGTTGTCAAAGAATCGTCTTCTGTATTTGGTAAATCCCAGTAAGTCTGCTATTTTTTTATGTAAATCGGTATTGGAAGTATAGAGGTAGGCAATCAACTGCATGGCTGTAATAAGCAATAGTATACACAGTAAAAAAGGACCTACAGAGTCTTTGATGATGGTCCCAGGCACTATTATTTTAGCATTGAAATAAAAAATAAAGATCATGAAAAACAACACTATGGATTGCCAGAGCCAAAAGGTGGTAGGTAGGGCAATATCCCAGGTAAGAGGGATGTAAAATAACAGTGTAAAGCCAATTAATAACCAGCCTAGGATATGTAATCCGATGAATAGATAGGGTTTAAAAAAAGTGGAGATCATGGCGATAGGTGATTTTAATGACAATATTACATTTTATTTAAATACGATGAAAAAGCAATCGTTTAAAATAGAATTATTATCTTTAGAGAGGGTTTTAGAACCGACGAGACTGTTTTAGCGTATGTTGAGACATTAGTCTTACTCCTATCGATTGTGATATCATGTCTATCGATTGCCTCTTGCTTTACGTCTATTTGAAAGTTTTTATATTGTATATTTTAGTTCTTTTGTTCACATATAAATTGATAACTACACATTTTTAACAATGAAGAAGCAATCCTTTTTAAGCATTCTTGCAGCCTCAATTATCATCGCTTCATGCGGTAAGAAAGACGACAAATCGGCTCAAGCTGGTGCTGCAGCGCAAATTAAAGAATTTAAAACGCTGACTTTGCAGCCTAAATCAGCAACCTTGTACACCGACTATCCTGCCAGTATTCAAGGACAGCAAAATATTGAAATTCGCCCTAGAATTGATGGTTATATCGACAAGATTTTTGTGGATGAAGGGACTGTTGTGAAAGCGGGTCAAGCCCTTTTCAAAATAAGTGCTCCGGAATACGAACAACAAGTGCGTACCGCTGCAGCCAGTATAAAAAGTGCTCAAGCTTCTGTAAGTTCAGCCAAGTTAGCCGTAAATAAGGTAAGACCTCTTGTTGATAAAGGAATTATCAGTAAGTACGAGCTTGAATCGGCACAATATAATTATGAAGCGGCTATGGCTACTCTTTCTCAGGCAAATGCTAGTTTAGTCAATGCTAAAACCAATTTAGGATATACTACTGTAACGAGTCCAGTAAATGGTGTGGTGGGTTCCATTCCGTTTCGTTTAGGAAGTTTAGTAGGACCCAATACAGCGGAAGCCTTAACGACAGTTTCGAGCATCGGACATGTGTATGCTTATTTTGCTGTGAATGAAAAAATCCTTTTGAATTATACTCAAAAAGACAATTCGGGTGCTGCCTTGAATCAAAAAGTTAAAAGTCTGCCAGAAGTTTCACTAGTACTTTCTAATAAGTCTATTTATACTGAAAAGGGCCGTATAGAGACGGTAAGTGGATTGATCAATACGGAAACAGGTACGGTAACCCTTAGAGCGCGTTTCCCAAATCCAAATAGCATCATCAGAAGTGGAAGTAGTGCGACGGTTAGAATTCCAAATGAGGTAAAAGAAACAATCATTATTCCTCAAAGTGCTACCTATGAACTACAAGATAAGCTCTTTGCAGTGGTTGTGGGTAAAGATGGTAAAACAAAAAGCACTAACATTACTGTCTTAGATAATACGGCAGGGAATTATTATGTAGTGAAAAGCGGTTTGCAAGTCGGAGATCAAATTGTTTTAAACGGAGTGGCGACACTTAAAGATGGAACAGAGATCAAAGCCCAAAATCAGAGTGCTGAAAGTGTTTATGCAGACTTAAAATAAAAACAAATGTTTAAAATATTCATACAACGACCGGTACTCTCTACAGTAATATCGGTTATTATCGTCATCTTAGGGCTTTTAGGACTTGCTGCACTTCCTATCGCCCAATATCCTGATATTGCACCACCAACGGTTAACGTGGCGGCAAGTTATACAGGAGCCAATGCAGATGTGGTACTGAAAAGTATCGTAATTCCGCTGGAGGAACAAATCAATGGGGTAGAGAACATGACCTACATGACTTCTACAGCAACTAATGATGGAAACGCCTCTATCAAAATCTTTTTTAAAGTAGGAACAAATCCCGATTTAGCGGCGGTAAACGTGCAAAATAGGGTATCTAGAGCCACCAGTTTGTTACCCGTGGAGGTAACGCAGGCCGGGGTAACGGTGACCAAGAGTCAGAGTAGTAACTTATTGATCTTCTCTTTGTATAGTGAAGATAAAGCCTATGATCAGACCTTTCTTCAAAATTATGCCAAGATCAATTTAGTGCCTCAAATCCAACGTGTTGTTGGGGTAGGAGATGTAACGGTTTTTGGATCAAGAGATTATTCGATGCGTATCTGGCTCAAGCCAGATGTGATGCAACAATACCGATTGATTCCGAGCGATATTTCGGCGGCATTAGCTGAACAAAATATTGAGGCGGCACCAGGTAAATTTGGTGAAAACGGAGATCAGGCGTTTCAATATGTAATCAAGTATAAAGGACGTTTGACTAGTGCACAAGAATTTGAAGAAATTGTAGTGAAAGCCGTTGGGAATGGACAATTGTTGCGATTGAAAGACGTAGCTAGAGTAGAGTTAGGTTCTATTAACTATTCCTCTGCCAGTACCACCAATGGAAATCCTTCTGTGGGTGTTGCCATTAGTCAGACACCAGGATCAAACGCACGTGATGTAATTATTAATTCTAAGAAAATTGTAGATGAAGCCGTAAAAACCTTCCCTAAAGGAGTAAAGTATGCTACTTTAATTAATGTCAATGAAAATCTGGATGCCTCAATTGGAAAGGTGGTCAGTACGTTGGTGGAAGCTTTTATCTTAGTTTTTATCGTAGTATTTATTTTTCTTCAGGATTTTAGATCAACTTTAATCCCGGCAATAGCCGTTCCGGTAGCGATTGTGGGAACTTTTTTCTTCCTGAATTTATTTGGGTTTACCATTAACTTGTTGACGCTCTTTGCGATGGTTCTGGCCATTGGTATTGTGGTGGATGATGCCATTGTAGTGGTCGAGGCCGTGCATGCCAAGTTGGATCATGGATATACATCGGCTAAAAAAGCAACCATTGATGCTATGGATGAAATCTCTGGAGCGATCATTTCCATTACCCTAGTAATGGCTGCTGTATTTATTCCGGTAACTTTTATTACGGGTTCTACAGGAGTTTTCTACAAACAGTTTGGTATTACCTTAGCAGTTGCGATTATTCTTTCGGCAGTAAATGCCTTGACGTTAAGTCCGGCTTTATGTGCTTTGCTTTTAAAGCCTCATGCGGACGATCATAAACACAAGAGTTTTATGCAGCGTTTTTACACCTCTTTTAATGTGGCTTTTGATAATTTGACCGGTAAGTACAAACGTTCGGTAAAGTTTCTATCAGTTAAAAAATGGATTGTAGTAGCCTCTATAGTAGTGGCATCAGCGGCCTTGTTTTATATGATGAAAACCACACCATCGGCTTTCGTTCCTTCAGAGGATCAAGGGGTTGTTTTTGCTAATATCAGTTTGCCTCCAGCATCGTCTTTGGAGCGTTCTACAGTGGTAGCCAAGAAGGTCGACAGTATTGCTCATACTATTCCAGGTGTGGAATCAACCCTTCAAATTGTGGGGCAGAATTTTACAGCAGGAGCAGGTAGTGCTTATAGTATGGTTATTGTGCGATTGAAGAATTGGAAAGATCGTGACTTAAGTGTTGATGATGTAATAGGGCAACTTTTTGCTAAAACAAGCGGTATTCGTGAGGCTAGTATTTTCTTTATTTCACCGCCTACCATTCAAGGTTTTGGACAAAGTGGTGGATTTGAATTTCAGCTGCAGGATAAAGGTGGTCATAGTACGGCAGAATTCTTTGAAGTTAATAATGACTTCTTAGCAAAATTATCCAAACGTCCAGAAATACAATATGCCACAACACCATTTAATCCAGGTTTTCCACAATATATGATGGATATCGATTTAGCGAAGGCTAAAGATGCAGGGGTTACGGTCAATACTATTTTGACCACTATGCAAGGATATTATGGAGGGTTGTATGCTTCGAATTTTAATAAGTTTGGAAAGCAGTATCGTGTGATGATTCAAGCCTCTCCAGAGTTTAGAACCAATACAGAAGGATTAAATAAAATCTTTGTCCGCAACGCCGCTGGAAACATGGCTCCGATTACGGAGTTTATCCATATGACTAGAGTTTTTGGACCGGAATCGATTTCAAGGTTTAACCTTTTTACCTCGATATCTATTACAGGAGCTCCAAATCCAGGATATAGTTCAGGAGATGCCATTAAGGCGATTCAGGAAGTGGCTGCGGAGAATCTTCCAGCTGGGTATGGATACGAGTTCTCGGGATTAACTCGTGAGGAATTGGCTTCAGGAGGTGAAACCTCCTTTATTTTCATCTTGTGTCTGGTTTTTGTTTACTTCTTGTTGAGTGCACAGTACGAGAGTTATATTTTGCCTTTTGCAGTATTGTTCTCTATTCCATTTGGATTGGCAGGAGCATATTTATTCTCGATCATATTCAAATTGAATAGTAATATTTACCTTCAGATTTCCTTGATCATGTTGATTGGATTACTGGCCAAGAACGGTATTTTGATAGTCGAATTTGCCTTGGAGAGAAGGCGAAAGGGATTGCCAATAGTGCAAGCTGCCATAGAAGGAGCTGTAGCGCGTCTGCGACCAATTTTAATGACCTCTTTTGCTTTTATTTTAGGACTAGTTCCTTTAATGTTTGCCTCAGGTGCAGGAGCGATCGGAAACAAATCAATTGGAACTGGAGCGGTTGGCGGTATGTTAATCGGAACTATTTTGGGAGTATTTGTTATTCCATCTTTGTTTATCATTTTCCAGACGCTGCAAGAAAGAGTCAGTGGTCCGCCTAAGGAGAATTATGACGACGATGATGACGATCAGAATATTCAACTTGTAGAGGCTCACAAAGAGTAATAATTTAATTAAGAAAAAATGACTCATAGTTCAAAAAAATATATTCTAATGGTAATGACAGCCGCACTACTAAGTGCGTGCTCGATTACCAAGAAGTACGAACGTCCGTCGACAATTGCGACAGATAAGTTATATCGTGACCAGGCTAGTGCTGATTCTACGACAATGGCTAATATGCCGTGGAATACTGTTTTTAAAGATGAGAAACTCAATGCTTTAATCCAAAAAGGATTGGATCAGAATCTTAATCTTAAAAATGCCATAGAGAATATTGTTCAGGCGCGCGCTTCAATGGAGCAAAGTAAATTGGCTTACTATCCAACCTTAAATGTGGATGCTAATGTGGCTCACAATAAACAATCTCAAGCTGGACTTAACTTCCCTCCGGGAATTAATATCAGAACTTTAACCACAACCTATAAGTTAGGGTTGAGCACTTCTTGGGAGGCTGATATTTGGGGGAAATTGAGTAGTTCTAAAAGAGCGGCTCTGGCGAGTTATCTTGCCTCTGATGCAGCTAAACAAGCGATTCAAACGCAACTGATTGCTGATATTGCTAATAATTATTTCTTATTGATTTCTTTTGATAAACAATTGGAGATTACCAAGGCTACATTAGAGAGTCGTGTGAAAAATGTAGAAGTGATCAAAGCTTTAAAAGAAGGAGCGATTGTCACTGGTGCGGCTGTTGTTCAAAGTGAAGCCAATCAACATGCAGCTGAAGTAGCTATTCCGGATTTAAAAAGAAGCATACGGGAGACTGAAAATGCATTGAATATTTTATTGGGACAGGGGCCAGGACCAATTGAGAGAGGAACTTTGGAAAATCAATCCATTCCGAGTCAACTTGCTATAGGTGTGCCGTCTCAATTGTTAGAAAATCGTCCTGATGTACGTCAAGCGGAATTTAATTTCAGAACGGCTTTTGAAACCACTAATATGGCCAAAACCTATTTCTATCCAAGTTTGACTCTAACGGCAAGCGGAGGTTTCTCTAATTTGCAACTAACGGATTTCTTTTCGAATTCTATTTTTTATTCTTTGATTGGTGGACTAACACAGCCTATTTTTAATCAAGGAATTAATAAAACAAGATTAACAACTGCTCAATCAAGACAATTGCAGGCACTGAATAATTTTCAGCAAAGTCTTTTAGTTGCAGGGCAGGAAGTTTCCAATGCCTTATATGCCTATCAGATGGCTATGGAAAAAGAAGAGTCAAGAGAAAAGCAAATTGTGGCCTTAACCAAAGCTGTAGATTTTACGCAACAGCTTTTAGAGTATAGTTCTGCGACCAATTATACAGACGTATTGACTTCAGAGCAAAATTTGCTAGCAGCGCAGATTAGTGGAGTAAACGATAATTTGCAGAAATTGCAAGCTGTAGTGGAACTGTACCGCGCCCTTGGTGGTGGTTGGAAATAATTTCTTCGCATCTAAGTGCTAATTTTGTATAGTAAAAGCGTCTCATTTGAGACGCTTTTTTTTGTGTTTAATTCGAGCTTGGGGAGTGAAAAGCAATTTAAAAGGCATCTAAGGGCATGAAAAAACAAATAGAGACCTCTTGAATTAGCTCTATCGAGACAAATGTTTATCTGAATGAGCCTTTCAAAAGGTATTTGTGGTGGGGATATAAAAGAATAAAAATAAATCACTATCTTTAAGATTATAACAGTATTGGTTCTGAAGATGAGGGAGTTAATACTGATTCGAATTCTAAAAAATGAGTAAAGATGAATCCATATAGTAACTTAATAGAGGCTTTAGAGGGGTTAATTTGTCAGGGATATGATCGGAATTTTGTCCTAAAAAAGGATTACCTTAAAGTAAGAAATAGCCATTACAAAATCAATTATAATGAGTTTGAAGTACAGCAAATTTATTATTTTGAAGATCCAGACCCAAAATCAGAGGCCATCATTTATGGTATTTCTTCTGAGAAACACCATATCAAAGGGCTGATTATTTCAAATGAAATGGTTTTCTCAAAAAACGGGTTTAAAGCTATTAAAAACAAACTGCAGCACTGAGTGTTTTAAAGTTTGTGCTACTTTATAAAAAAGGTTCTTTTTTTTGTAACCTTTTGCGATTTCGTTTCCTCTACTATTAAATAAACAATTAAATTTAATAGAAATGGAAACGAACAACTTAAGAGTAGCCCTTAGCCCAACTTTCAATTTATTACGAGTTACATTTGGTATAGTGCCAATTGTTGCTGGTTTTGATAAATTTACCAACCTCTTGACGGTATGGGAACATTACCTTAGTCCAGGTATGTCCTCAACGCTTCCTTTTGCACCACATACTTTTATGATGATCGTTGGAGTAATTGAAATTATTGCTGGAATCATCGTTTTAGTAAAACCGGCTATAGGTGGGTATATCGTATCGGCTTGGTTGACCCTTATTGGGTTAACATTAGTGGGTAGTGGAGCTTATTTAGATGTGGCTGTTAGAGATTTTGTCATGGCTATTAGTGCCTTTTCATTGGCGAAGATGGCCAAAATATTTTCCTAAACAAATATAAAGTATGGAGTTTGCACTATGGAGACAGGCTCGGTAGACTCAATATTTTTTTAGCGCTTTGAATTTAATAGTAGCACTTTGCTGATCCAAAACATGAACATACACGAACAATATTCAGATACTGATATTATAACACAGATCATTGAGGGAGAATTTCGTCTATTCGAAATTTTAATTAGGAGGTACAATCCCTACTTGTATAAAGTGGGTAGAGCGTACAACTACAATCATGAGGATACTCAGGACTTGATGCAGGAAACTTTTATGGCGGTTTATTCAAATTTGGGAAAATTTGAGAATCGTTCCAGCTTTAAAACCTGGATCATCAGGATTATGCTTAATTGTTGCTTTAAAAAGCAGCAAAAATTTAGTTTTAAGAACGAAAGTGCAAAAGAGATCAATGAGCGGGCAATACCTCTTTTTTCAGGGGGTCACTATGCAGATACCAATAAGATGATGATGAACAGAGAACTAGGAAATATTATTGAAACGGCATTGAGTCAGGTTCCAAAGGACTACCGAATGGTTTTCTCCTTAAGAGAAATAACGGGCTTAAATGTTTCAGAAACGGCTGATGCTTTGAGTATTAGTGAAGCCAATGTAAAAGTGAGATTAAATCGTGCCAAAACGATGTTGCGAAAAGAGATTGAAAAATCGTATTCGCCTGCAGAAATTTTTGAGTTCAACCTGATCTATTGTGATACTATGGTGTTACGGGTGATGAGTAAAATACAAGAGGAAGCCATTTTATAAGACTGATTTTTCATAATTGGTTATCTACAAAAGACTTTACTTTAAAGTTGTGATAGCCTTGTTAAAACTTGGATCATTCTACATTAGTTACTTAATAGTGTAGAATGAGCTAAGTTTTTTTTGTTTTTGCTTTTTGTTTAGTTCAATTAAATTGAAGGATGATGTATTAAACTGTTTTATTTTTGATTAAATTTATAGTGCAAAAGCTGTTCTTCTTTCGTCGTTTTTGTAATGTCTCAGCGATTTCTAAAAAAGGAAGTGCTGTTCAAATTTGTAAAGGAAAAGTAAGTAATCGAGCTGGATGTGTGGCTAAAGGGGCTAAAAGGGATATAGTGGAAGATTAGGAAATAAAATGATTTAATGGTTATATTTGTTTTAACACTAATCTTTCACTTGTTAATTTATTGCTATGTCAAGTACATCACTAGAAGAATCTACAACTAAAATGGGATCACAGTTTTCTTTCCTTACGACACTTTTAAAGGGGATGGGGCAAATTATGCTGCAAGAAAATGTTTTTACCGGTGCCTTGTTTTTAGTTGGAATTTTTTACGGTTCTCTCTATATGGGCCTCGCAGCTCTTTTAGCTGTTTTGGTTGGGACACTTACTGCAAAAACACTAAGCTTTGATCAAGGGGCAACCAACAGTGGTATTTATGGATTTAGTCCAGCCTTAGTGGGTGTGGCCCTGTTGTTTTATTTTGAATCCACAGTGATTGTTTGGGTAGCTGTAATAGTTGGTTCAGTATTGGCAGCTATGCTACAGCATTGGTTTAGTATAAAGAAAATACCCGTTTTTACCTTTCCTTTTATAGTGGTGACTTGGGCTATATTGTATTTTTTAAGAAATATTGTTCCGGTTTCCGCTCCAGCTTCTTTAACGAGTCCTGTGGTTCTACCGCATGATTTTGCCTATGCCTTAAGAGGATATGGGCAAGTGATCTTTCAGGGGAGTACCTTTGCAGGTGCTGCCTTTTTTATAGGCGTTTTTATCTGTTCGCCTATACGTGCCTTGTATGGATTAGTAGCTGCGTTGATTGCAGGGATTTTAGCTGGTTTTTATGGTGGCGCTACAGACGGTATTGTGATGGGCTTATTTAGCTATAATGCCGTATTGTGTGCGATTGTTTTTGCTGGAAACAAAATAATAGATGGTCTATGGGTGCTCAGTGCTGTGGTTTTATCATTAGTGGTGAGTTTTGCGATGAATGTCTATAATTTTACCCCGCTTACCTTTCCTTTTGTTGCAGGAACTTGGGGCGTTTTAGTTTTGCAGAAAGCAATTGATAAATGGCAAACTAAGGCAGTGCTGTCTTAACTCTTTTGGAAGCTTAGTGAAAGAATAGATCGTATTAAAAGCGCTCTAGCGACGTTTTTTCTTTACATTAAGTTAATCTTTAGCGCAGTACAAAGGCGTAATGTAAGGAAATTTTTATTGATTTTTTTGACTTATGGCGCTTCGTTAGTACTACTCTAAAAGCGATAGAGGGAAGGGGTAATAGTGTGTTTTTAGTATAATAACTTGTCTGTTAACATGTTGAGTTTTGTTTTATTGGAGGGGAATTCTAAATTTTGAAGATGCTTGTCTACCTCCATGAGGTGTAAAAGTTTTTTTTAAGGCAAAGTAGAGCAATGTTAATTATTTTGTTATTTTTACTAAATCGATTTAGAACCTGTCGTAACCTTGAAAAATGATGAAAAACCTATTTTTTAGCTGCTTTTTGGCATTGTTGTCTGTTGGAATAAGCAAGGCACAAGAGCTTAAATCCCCTGATGGAAATTTAAGCTTAACGTTTTCTTTAAATAAAGAAGGAACTCCAATCTATTCCTTGGTATACAAGAAAAAAGAGGTGATCAAAGAAAGTAAATTGGGTTTTGTGATAAAAACCAATGTGCTGCTTAATAAGGATTTTCAAATTGCATCCACAAAAAGGCAATCTGAAAACACGAGCTGGACACCTGTTTTAGGCGAACAAAAGCAAATTCAGAATCAGTATAATGAATTAAAAGCAGAACTTGTTCAAGATAAGAGCAAGCGAAAAATGTCGATTTATTTCCGATTGTTTAATGACGGTTTGGGTTTTCGATATGAATTTCCCGTGCAAAATAACTTGCGTCACTTTATCATTGAGGAAGAAACCACTGAGTTTAACCTAACAGGAGACCATAAACTTTTCTGGATTCCGGGTGATTACGATACCAACGAATACAGTTACACGACTTCCAAAATATCTCAGATGCACTCTTTGGTGGAAAAGGCCGTGCGTGTTCCTTTGGCAGCACAAGCTCCCATTAAAAATTTGGCTACCCAAACGCCTTTAATGATCAAGATGGAGGCTGGACTTTATATTAATATACATGAAGCTGCTTTGAAAAATTATCCTGCCATGTGTCTTAATGTGGATGATAAGACCTATTCATTGAGTTCACATTTGGTTCCAGATGCAGTAGGAAACAAAGGGTATATTCAGACCGGTAGCTTTACGCCTTGGCGAACGATAGTGGTTAGTGATGATGCTCGTGATATATTAGCTTCTAAAATGATTTTAAATTTGAATGAGCCTTGTAGTTTTGAGGATACGTCTTGGATTAAGCCTGTTAAATATATTGGTGTTTGGTGGGAGTATTTCACAGGAGGCGGATCTACTTGGGCCTATTCCGACGATCAAGACGTGGTGATTGGCGCTACTGACTTTTCAAAACTAAAACCCAATAAAACGCATGGTGCCAATACCAAACATGTCAAAGAATATATTGATTTTGCTGCCGAAAATGGTTTTGATGCTGTTTTGGTGGAAGGATGGAATGAAGGTTGGGAAGACAATACGGCCTTTAAGAAAGAGCGCATCTATAGTTTTACAAAAGCCTACCCTGATTTTGATGTAAAAGCGTTAAGTGATTACGCCAGTAAAAAGAAGGTGAAAATTGTGATGCATCATGAAACGACTTCTTCAACGGCAGAGTATGAGCGACAACTAAAAGACGCTTTAGATTTTATGGTGGACAATAACTACAATGCGGTGAAAACCGGTTATGTGGGGCCAATTATTCCAAGGGGCGAGCATCATGATGGACAACAGTTGGTAAATCATTATACCTATGTAGCCAAAGAAGCAGCCAAACGCAAAATCATGGTGAATTCTCATGAAGCAGTGCGCCCTACAGGATTACACCGTACGTATCCGAACTGGTTTGCTCAAGAATCGGCTAGAGGAACGGAATTTGAATCTATGGAAGGAATTAACCCAGATCATACCACTATCTTGCCTTTTACACGATTAATGGGAGGACCAATGGATTATACCCCAGGTATTTTTCAAGGAGATTTATCGGTATATGGCGACAAGAAGCACAAGTTGAGTTCAACATTGGCCAAGCAACTGGCTTTATATGTAACGATGTATAGCCCTTTGCAGATGGCTGCGGATTTACCTGAAAACTATATGCGTTTTAAAGATGCTTTTCAGTTTATCAAAGATGTTGCCTTAGACTGGGATGAAACCCATATTTTGGAAGCTGAGCCAGGGGACTATATTACCATTGCCAGAAAGACCAAAGGAAAAGAAGAATGGTTTATAGGGGGGATTACCGATGAAAACCCACGTACGGCTATACTAGATTTTAGCTTTTTGCCTGCTGGGAAGTCTTTCGAAGCTACTATTTATGGGGATGGTAAAACAGCAGATTATAAAACCAATCCACAATCCTATGCGATTCGTAAAGTGGTGGTGACTAGTAAAACCAAAATAAAACAAAAACTAGCCTCTAGTGGTGGAGTAGCGATTTCGATAAAATAAAAACGACAGCTTGCTGTTTTGCATCGAGTTAGAATAAAAAACAGCAGTAGTCCATTATATAATAAGTAAGAGTCCATATTAAATTAAAAGAAATAAAAAAAAATGAGTACAAAAGTTTATCCTTTGCAGTTTGAGCCTATATTGAAAGAGAGAATTTGGGGTGGTGAAAAGTTAGAAACAGTTCTTAATAAACCGATCGTTTCTAAAATCACAGGTGAGAGTTGGGAATTATCTACTGTAGAGGGAGATGTAAGTGTTGTGGCAAATGGGGTTTTAAAAGGGGAATCATTGTCAAGCTTAATTGATCAAGCGCCAAACGAGATTTTGGGTACAGCGGTGTACTCACGATTTGGAAATCAATTTCCTTTATTGTTTAAATATTTAGATGCACGTGAGGATTTATCCATACAAGTACATCCAAATGATGAATTAGCAAAGGAGCGTCATAATTCTTTTGGTAAAACCGAAATGTGGTACGTGATGCAGGCAGATACCGATGCTAGAATCATTGTTGGTTTTAAAGAAGATTCTAGTAAGGAAGAGTATGTAGAAAATCTAAATAATAAAACCTTAGTTTCTATTTTAGATGATGTAAAAGTAAAGGCAGGCGATGTGTTTTTTCTGGAAACAGGAACGGTTCATGCCATAGGGGCAGGATTGGTTGTGGCTGAGATTCAACAAACATCTGATATTACGTACCGTTTGTATGATTTTGATCGTAAAGATGCACAAGGCAATACAAGAGAGTTGCATGTTGATTTGGCTTTAGATGCGATTAATTACAATAAAGTAGATACGTATAAGAATTATGAAACAGTAGTAAACCAATCCAATGAGGTGGTTGATTGTTCGTATTTCACTACTAATTTTATTCCATTAACGCAGGGGATTACAGTAAACAAGAGTGGAGAGACTTTTACGGTTTATATGTGTATTGAAGGCGCTTTTGAAATTAAACATGAAAACGTTACTTATCAATATAAAAAAGGAGATACAGTCTTGATTCCTGCGGCTATGGATACTTTTGTATTAAAGGGTACTGCTTCGATTTTGGAAGTGTATATTTCTTAAAGAAAAGCCACTGTTTTTACCTTAGGTAAAGTATTGAACCAGACAAGAGTTTTGTTTTTTAACACATGGAAGTTTAGTGTTTGGCGTTGCGATAAAGCGGTTTTGTTTTTAGCAATACATAACAGTTAGACCTCTATGTGTTAAATTATTTTACAAGGGTATATTATAACAATTTTGATTGTTGTTTTTTTTAAAATTTTATTAAATTGCACGCTGAAATTAGCATAAAATTAACCTTACTCTAATATTGGCGGGGGTTTTTGGAGAGAAAATCTAGAAATTACCTCATAGGCTTTAAGTGATTAATGATAAAAATATCGGTTTTTACTGATGATAATTTGTTTATTACACTTAAAAAAAATGATTTGTTCAGAAAAAAAATTACAAAATCGTTTTAGTAACTAATTTTATATATATTTGTGATATCGTTAATACTAGATTAATAGTTAGTTAACATAGTAGGGGATGATGAAGTTGGTAATAAAAAATAAGCTGTAGAAAGCTAAGTGGATTAAGCTGTAATTAGTTTGATTAACAATAAGATAAAGGAAGAAAAAATAAAAAAAAGAAAGGAAGCGATTCTTTTTTTTTGCCTATTTTACTAAAACGTTTTACTAAAACGATTTAAGTTAAATTGAATTACAAAAAGGGTAATTCATAATTTTTTTGACCTGTTTACTATATCGATTTCTTTTTTAAAAGGTAAAAACAACACTTTTTAAAGATTTTAGGGATCGATAGCATGGAATAAGGAAAGACTTATTGATGCGGTTTTAAAGTTGAGTTCAATTTTTACTATTTATAATAAACACAAACAAAAAGAAAACTAAATAAACCAAAGAGAATGCTTATGAAACGAATTTTGGCAGTGTTAGGGATGGTTTTGTTCTGTAGCTTAGGTGCTATAGCTCAAAATCGATTGATAACAGGCGTAGTAGTAGATGCTCAGCACAAAGGAATTATTGCTGCATCGATTGAGGTAGATGGTAGTCCTATTTACGGAATGACCGATGGAGATGGAAAATTTAAGATGAACGTACCTTCAGGTAAGATCGTTTTAAATGTTAGTTCTATGGGTTTTGTATCAAAAACAGTACAGTTACAAGGAACTGAAGAAACAATTTCAGTTACTTTATTAGAGAACGTACAAGAATTAAAAGATGTTGTGGTTACTTCATTTGGAGTAAAAAAACAAAAGAAAAGTTTAGGATATGCTGTAGGTGAGGTAAAAGGAGATGATCTTACCAAAACCAAAGAGGTTAACTTAGGAAATGCCTTGCAAGGTAAAATTGCAGGGGTGAATGTTTCTGCACCTGCTTCTGGACCATCTGGATCTAGTCGTGTGGTAATTCGTGGAGCTACTTCTGGTTCAGGTAATAACCAACCTTTGTATGTAGTAGACGGTATTCCGATCGACAATACACAACAAGGAAATGCAGGTATGTATGGTGGAGTGGATAGAGGAGATGGTATGTCTTCTTTTAATCCAGAGGATATCGCGACGATGTCTGTATTAAAAGGTAGTGCTGCATCAGCATTATACGGATACAGAGGATCAAACGGGGTTATCTTGATTACGACCAAAAAAGGAAAAAATGGAACAGGATTAGGAGTAGACTTTAGTACTAACTCTACGTTCAATACGCCAATTAGTCTTTTGAAATGGCAAGATCAATACGGAGCAGGTAGACCGGTTGATGGAGTTCCTACAAGATTTACTAGTATGAATGAAGCTAGAGAGTACTTTAACTTTAACTGGGGACCAAAATACGATGGTAATCCTGCTATGTATCTTGATGGGCAGTCTAGACCTTATCAAGCATACGGTAAAGACAATATTAAAAATTTCTACAGAACTGGGTTTTCTTTTAGCAATACTGTAGCGGTATCTGGTGGAAATGAAAGCACTAATTTCAGATTGTCATTCGGAAATACGAAAGACGAATCGATTATGCCAGGAACTAATTTTGGTAGAAGTAACGTGTCGTTGAGTTTGAATTCTAAAGTGAATGAAAAAATCAGTATCGAAACCAATGCTCAGTATATGTCTGAGGACAGTCGCAACAGACCATATTTGAATGATGGTTCTAAAAACGCTTCTTTTTCAACAGTATTTTTGAGCCCAAGTAGTGATATTAGATGGTTGAGTAATGCATATGATGCAGATGGTGGTGAAGCAGATTATTTTGGAACAAATAATTACAATACCAATCCTTATTTTGCAACGCGAGAAACTTTAAACGAAGACTTAAGAACACGTTTTATTGGTTCTGCTAAAGTAAATTATAACATTACAGACAAAATATATGCAAAGGGAGTAGTAGGTATTGATGATGTGAATTATGAATTTACGGAAATTGAACCTACAGGTATTAACTATTTGCCAAGAGGTGCTTTTAAAAACAGCATGCAAAATCGTTCTGAATTAAATTCATCTTTTTATTTAGGTTACAGAGGAGACTTGTCTGAAAACTTTTCATTGGATGCTTTTGTAGGTGCTAACCGTCAACACAACAGATTTAGCGGTATTGCCATGGAAGGTAAAAACTTCATCGTACCTTTTAAATATTTCTACGGAAATACAGAACCAGTACGAACTGAGAAATTATTTGCAGAAAGTGAAGTAAACTCTCTTTTTTATTCTGCGGATTTAGGATATAAAAATTATTTATACTTAAACGTAACTGGACGTCAAGATTGGTTCTCTACTTTAGATCCAAAAAACAACAGTACTTTTTATCCTTCTGTGAGCACGAGTTTTGTGTATTCTGAAGTAATGAATTTACCAGAATGGATGTCTTATGGTAAGTTTAGAGCAGGATGGGGTAACGTTGGTGGAGCTTTACCAGATGCTTATGCATTAGCGTTGACTTATACAGCTCCAAACGGACAAACGGATTCTCTTGGTCAACCAATTTTAGGGATCAACGGAAATACAGTTCCAAATAAGAACTTGAAACCGTATAATGTAAGTACTATTGAATTTGGTTTTGAAAATACTTTCTTCCACAATAGAGTAAGTACTGATTTGACTTTTTATAGCAAAAGAACAACTAATGATATCACCGATGCTGACATTTCTTTAGCGTCAGGATATAGAACAACGAAGATCAACGTAGGAGAGATCCTGAATCGAGGAGTTGAATTTGCGGTGAATGTAAAAGCGGTTAAAACAAATGATTTTACTTGGGGTGTAGGGTATAATTTTGCTTACAATGATAGTGAAGTAATTAAATTGTCTGATCAAATTACCACTAAAACTTTAGAAGGAAACAGAGATGCAAGAGCTTCTGTAGTTTTAGAAAAAGGACAACCTTTTGGAATTATCAAAGCTTATGATTATTTAAGAGATGATAAAGGAAATATCGTGATGGGTGCAGATGGTCGATTCTTAAGAGGTGATCTAATTAAAGCTGGAAATGGTGTAGCCCCTACTTCAATGGGTCTTACCAATGATTTTAGATATAAAAATTTCACATTATCAGTTTTTATAGATGCTAAGTTTGGTGGAGACATCTATTCTGCGACTAACCAATTAGGAACACGTTACGGATTTACAGATATTACACTTCCTGGTCGTGAAGGAGGAATTGCTGTAACAGGAACTGATCCTAATGGTAACGCAGTGAACCAACAAGTTTCGGCTTACGATTACTGGAGAAGTTATAGTGATATCACTAAAAACTTTGTGTACGATTCAGATTTTATCAAACTTAGATCGGTTTCTTTTGCCTATAATTTCCCAAAAGATTATATCAAAAAAACACCATTTCAATCAATTAGTTTAGCGGTTTCAGCGCATAACTTATGGACAATTTACAGTGCAACACCAAACATTGATCCAGAGTCTAACTATTCAAATAGTAATGCTCAAGGTCTTGAAAGAGCTTCTATGCCTTTGACAAGAAATTATGGTTTTACACTTAATGCCAAATTCTAATTTTACAAAAAATGAAAAATAAATATATCAAAGTATTGTGTATCGCCTTAGTGAGTGCGATGACCTTTACATCATGTGATAAAGGATTCGCAGAATTAAATGAGAATCCAAATGCTTTAGAAA
Organism: Flavobacterium sp. OHVDL-2026-0007; assembly: GCF_059882335.1. Classification (NCBI taxonomy): domain Bacteria; kingdom Pseudomonadati; phylum Bacteroidota; class Flavobacteriia; order Flavobacteriales; family Flavobacteriaceae; genus Flavobacterium; species Flavobacterium sp. OHVDL-2026-0007. The sequence continues at coordinate 1,343,613 of NZ_CM187612.1, read as the reverse complement.
AGCCAGCAGTAAAATCAATGTTTACACTTGCTGAAATCTATATGGACGGTCAAGATTATTCTAATACTAGAGGGAATCTGGCTTACGCATCTCAAATTGTGCAACATGTTGCTTCTGTGAATGGTGCAGGTTCAGTATACAGTTATTCATCAGAGTATTCAGGATCTCTTTTTGGAGAGACCTATGGTAGTGGATTGAATCAAATTTTTCAATTGCTTTCTGTAGTGCCTAATACGCCAGAGAATAGCAACTTGATTCAGGCTTCTAGAATTATGAAAGTTTTCATGTTTCAAAAGCTTACCGATACCTACGGAGAAGTTCCTTATTTCGAAGCTGGTCAGGGATACAATGGAAATATTTTTGCTCCGAAATATGATACACAAGAGGCGATTTACAACGACCTTTTAAAAGAATTGGATGAGGCTGGTGATGCTTTAGATGCTAACAAAGCTTTTGTTGGTAACGCTGATTTGTTCTACCAAAGTGATGTAGCAAAATGGAAAAAATTCGCAAACTCTTTGATGTTAAGAGTAGCGATGCGTTTGTCAAAAGTAGATCCTGCTAAATCAAGACAATATGTAGAGAAAGCATATGCTAAGGGAGTATTCAGCTCTAATGCGGATAGTGCTGTCTTAAGACATGATGCAGGTCCTCAAGGTGTGAAAACCAATCCAATTACTTCTTCATGGGTTCAGAATGATTTAAAAGGTGGTGATTCAGGAATGAAATACAGCAAGACTTTTATTGATATGTTGAAAAATTCAAACGATCCTCGTTTGAGAATCTATGCTAAATTGGAAGCTACAGGAAGTATGAATCCTGAAGACCAACAAGGTTTGGCAAATGATGCAACAGAATTCCCAGGTGGAGATAAAAAAGTTTTTTCTGATCCAAATACTTTAACGGTATTGCGTTTAGATGCTCCAACTTTATTAATGACCAATGCAGAAGTACAATTCATATTGGCTGAAGCAGCAACTAAAGGATGGAATGTTGGAAAATCAGCACAACAGTACTATGAAGATGGAGTAAAACAAGCCATGACAGGTTTAACTGTTTTTGGAGATAAAGTGGCTGCTGTAAGCGGTGCTGAATATGACGCTTATATGGCGGCTCATCCTTTCAATACCAATGGTACAGAGGCTCAAAAAATTGAGCAAATCATTACTCAAAAATGGATTGTTTTAGTTTTCAATGGTTTTGAAGCTTTCGCAGAATATAGAAGAACAGGTTATCCTACTTTGGTTCCTGTGAAAAGTGCTTTTGGAGAAACGCAAGGAACGATTCCAAGAAGATTAATTTACGATCAGTCTGAATTGGTTACCAATGCAGCTAATTATAAAGAAGCCATCCAACGTCAAGGGTTAGATTTAATGACTACTAGAATTTGGTGGGATAAAAAATAAATTTGGTTAGGTTAGTTAAGATAAGTCGGGTGGATTTTATTCACTCGGCTTATTTTTAAGTTATTATCTTTGGTTTGATATAAAAACAATAAGCAGTGGGGTATAAAGATTGCCAGTAACGTATTGAAATACCTTTTTTTTCGCAACAGTATAACTTTTGCTGAAAAAGATGGAATTGGATATGAGGTAATATACATACAGTGTTACTTATTATTTTAATAGGAAAGAAATTGATGGTACTTAAAATAGGATTAGCTACGGAAGCTGTTATAGCGTACTAAGGTCAAGTTGGGCAGTTTTAAAAAGGAAATGATTTTGGGATATTTTTGTTAGTTATTCTTATTCTGGATCGCAATACCTAAAAAAGGGAAGGTCTGTATTGCGTGAGCAAGAATCCTTCTCTTACTGCCAACGGTTGGTTTCTTTTACTATTTTTGAATAAAAAAATTAGGCCTAAATAATAATTATATTGCGAAATAAAATGGAATGTAAAAAAAGATTTTATTGGTTGGTTGGTGTTTGTCTGATGGGTCTTTCATCAGGAGTGAATGCGCAGAATATGGATATCCAAAAGGGTTGGCAGTACCGTGAAATCAAAACGGCAAAATGGTATCCTGCTACCGTTCCTGGAGAGGTTCATACGGATTTGTTCAACAACAAATTAATTGAGGATCCTTATTATAGAGACAATGAGAAAAAGCTAGAATGGATCGAAAAGAAGGATTGGGAATACAAGACTACTTTTCAAGTAACTCCGGCCACGCTTAAAAAGAAAAACGCAGAATTAGTTTTTGATGGATTGGATACCTATGCTAGTGTTTATCTGAACAATCAATTGGTTTTGAAAGCCGATAATATGTTCCGTCAATGGCGCGTGGATGTTAAAAAATTGATCAAATCAGGAAACAATGATTTGGTGATTGTATTTAAATCAGCGCAAAATGTTGTGGATTCGCTAGCCAAGAAAGATCTTCCTTTTGTTATTCCAGATAATCCTCGCGTATATGTTCGTAAAGCGCAGTACCATTTTGGATGGGATTGGGGACCAAAATACACAACTTGTGGAATATGGAAGACACCACGATTAGAAGCCTATGATAAAAAAGCGCCAGAGAAACCCTATGTGATGAATCGCAAGATTGAGTTGGTACAACAACCCGATAGTATTGGTAGCGGATTTTATTTCAAGATTGATGGGAAACCAGTGTATATGAAAGGAGCCAATTATATTCCTTCGGATGCATTTCTATCAAGAATGACCAAAAAAGAATACGAAAAAGTAGTGGGTATGGCCAAAGATGCCAATATGAACATGTTGCGTATCTGGGGTGGTGGAATTTATGAAGACGATTATTTTTATGATCTATGCGATAAATACGGGATCAACGTTTGGCAAGATTTTATGTTTGCCGGTACTATGGTTCCAGGAGATGATGCTTTCTTTGACAATGTAAAGAAAGAAGTGCAGTATCAGGTGAAACGTCTTCGTCATCATAAAAGTATTGTTTTATGGTGTGGTAATAATGAAGCCGATGAAGCCTTTAAGAACTGGGGATGGCAAAAGAGCATGAAAATGTCCAAGCAAGATTCGACTAAATTATGGCATGACTATGTTCGTTTGTTTCAAGACAGTATTCCAAAATGGGTAAAAGAAGTTGATAATAAGCGTCCTTATGTGAGTTCTTCTCCGTTATTTGGATGGGGTAGAAAACAAAGTATTACCCAAGGAGATAGTCATTATTGGGGTACTTGGTGGGGATTGGAAGACATTGAAGTGGTACACAAAAAGACAGGTCGTTTTGTGAGTGAGTGGGGTATGCAGGCGATGCCTAATTATTCGTCAATCGAAAAGTTTACCAAGCCAGAGGATCGTGTTTTAAATTCCGATGTACTCAAAGCACATCAAAAAGCGGGTAATGGTTTCATGAAATTAGATTCTTATTTGCATCGTTATTTTATTGATTCCACCAAAATAAAGAAAATGAATGTCGAGGATTATACGTATCTCACGCAGTGTTTACAGTATTATTCTATTAAAAATATTGTTGGAATTCATCGTTCCAAAGCGCCTTACAATATGGGGACTTTGGTTTGGCAATTAAACGATTGTTGGCCAGTAGCGAGTTGGAGTATTACCGATTATGATAACAGACAACCGAAGGCGGGTTGGTATGCGATCAAGGAAGCTTTCCGCGATGATGTAATAGCAAAATTAGATGCCGTACGTCCTATAGACTTAAAACTGGAAGATCCACAAATAACTTGGGTAATAAAGGGGAATAAGGTGACTTTAAAAGCTGCAAAATCAGCTAAATATGTTAATGTTTCCATAGCAGGCTATACCGGAAAATGGAGTGATAATTATATCGATTTAGAAGCAGGAGAAGAAAAAGTAATTTCTTTTGAAGGAAAATTAGCCAAACCTGTAGTGAGCGTTTACTCGCTATACGATGTTTTAAATAGGTACAAATAAAGGAGAAGAGGCGCTAAGGACTAAGGGGGGAAATAGGGTTGTAAGGGAAATGCGAACAACTACATCACTCAAGGAAGTTAGTGGCTGAAAAAATAAAAACAAATAGAATGATTGCAAAATACAATAGCGTAGTTTTTAGTGGGATCTTGGCTTTGAGTGTATTCTTTAGCCAACCGGTCATTTCACAACAAAAGAAAGCCAAACAAAAGAGTGTAGATTACACAAAATATGTAGATCCTTTAATTGGTTCGGCGGGTCATGGGCACGTATTTGTGGGGGCAAATGTGCCTTTTGGCGCCGTTCAATTAGGACCGGTAAATGTATTTGAAGGTTGGGACTGGTGTAGTGGTTATAACTATGCCAGTAATACCATTTTAGGATTTACCCATACGCATTTAAGTGGTACTGGAATTGGAGATTTAAATGATATTCTTTTATTACCGGTATCAGGAAAAGTGCCCCTTACTAAAGGGACCAAAGAAGATATGGCAACAGGATATGGTTCTTATTTCTCTCATAAAAATGAAGTAAGTAAACCAGGTTATTACAGCGTTTTATTGGACAAGTATAAAATTAAAGCGGAAATGACCACTAGCGAAAGAGTTGGTTTTCATAAATATACCTTTAATGACGCGACCGATGCGCACGTGATGTTAGATTTAGCAGATGGTATCGGCTGGGATAAACCCGTAAAGACGTTCATCAGAAAGATCAACGCAACAACTCTTGTAGGGTATCGTTATTCTGCAGGTTGGGCTACTGATCAACGTATCTTTTTTACTATGGAATTCTCTGAGCCTATTGCTAATATGGCACTTTATGATCATACTACAGCTGTGGCTGGAAGCGAAGGTGAAGCCGTGAGAATGAAAGCCGTTTTGGATTTTGGAACATTGAAAAACAAACAGGTTTTAGTGAAGGTGGGGATTTCTCCAGTGAGCTATGAGAATGCAGGGGCCAATATTAAGGCCGAGATTCCCCATTGGGATTTTAATGGTGTCGTAAAAGAAGCGACTGCCAAATGGAACAAAGAATTAAATAAGATTCAGATCAAAGCAGCGGATAAAACAATGAAAGTGTTTTATACAGCTATGTACCATACGATGTTCGCGCCATCTATTTTCAATGATGTTAATGGAGATTATAGAGGAACAGATAAAAAAGTATACGAGAAAGCCAACTTCACCAATTATACGACATTCTCTCTTTGGGATACCTACCGTGGTTTACATCCATTGTATACCATTACACATCCTGATAAGATCAACGATATAGTGAAATCATTTTTAGCCATCTATGAGCAACAAGGTAGATTACCGATTTGGCATTTGATGGGGAATGAGACCAATACGATGAACGGAAATCACTCTATTGCTGTTATTGTAGATGCCTACATGAAAGGTTACAGAGATTATGATGTAAACTTAGCGTATGAAGCCATCAAAAAGACGGCTATGCAAACGCGTGAAGGAATGGATTATGTTCAAAAACTACAATATATTCCAGCTGATAAATTATTAGAATCTGTTGGAAATGCCTTAGAGTATGCCATCGATGATTATTGCATTGCCCTGATGGCAAAAGATTTGAACAAAACAGAGGATTTTGAGTACTTCTCTAAAAGAGCCAATTTGTACAAATTGTATTTCGACAAAGAGACTACCTTCATGAGAGGTAAATTAACAGACGGAAATTGGAGAACACCATTTAATCCGCTTTCATCAGCACACCGTAAGGATGATTACGTTGAAGGTAACGCTTGGCAATACACTTGGTTGGTTCCTCAAGATCCTCATGGCTTAATTGCGTTATTTGGAAGCGAAGAGAAATTCTTAGCTAAATTAGATTCGTTGTTCTTGATCACTGATAAAGTAGAAGGCGAAGAAATTTCTCCAGATATTAGTGGTTTAATTGGACAATATGCGCAAGGAAATGAGCCTAATCACCATATTCCATACCTATATGCCTTTGCAGGTCAACCATGGAAGACCGCGAAGTTGATTCGTGAAATTGACGATCTCTTTTATTTTACAAAACCAGATGGTTTGTGTGGAAATGAGGATTTAGGACAAATGTCTGCTTGGTATGTATTCTCAGCAATGGGATTCTATTCTGTGAATCCTGCCAATGGTGTTTATGTGATGGGAAGTCCATTAGTGAATGAGGCCACAGTGCATCATAAAGAAGGAATTTCCTTTACGGTGAAAGCCATAGACAATAGCAGAACCAATATGTATATTCAAAGAGCAGAGTATAATGGAAAACCCTATACCAAATCTTATATCACGCATGATATGATTGTAAAAGGTGGAGAGTTGAAATTGTATATGGGAAGTCAGCCATCTGCAACTTTTGGAGTGAACAAGGCCGATCGTCCTTTGTAAAGAATAGAGATAGCATTTTAAATGCTGCACAGTTTTTAGAATTTATTTTATAGTAACATCATGAAAATAAAGAGTTTAATTTTTTTAGGAGTATTGCAATCTTGTCTTTTTGTAAATGCGCAAGTAAAAGCGATAGACCCAGTAGAATTTGTTAATCCTTTAATGGGAACACAATCTACACCTGGTCTTTCTAACGGAAATACCTATCCTGCTATTAGCAGACCTTGGGGAATGAATTTCTGGACACCTCAAACAGGGAAAATGGGAGACGGATGGGCGTATGTGTATACAGCCGATAAGATCAAGGGATTCAAACAAACCCATCAACCTTCACCGTGGATGAATGATTACGGACAGTTTTCAATCATGCCAGTAACGGGTAAATTAAAATTTACTGAGGAGGAAAGAGGAAGCTGGTTCAGTCATAAAGCGGAAGTTTCTAAGCCGTATTACTACAGCGTATATTTGGCGGATTATAATGTGACTACGGAAATTACCGCTACTGAAAGAGCAGCGCATTTTCAAATTACCTTCCCAGAGAGTAATGAATCGTCTATTGTAATTGATGCTTTCGACAAAGGTTCTTATATCAAAATAATTCCATCTGAGAATAAAATTGTAGGATACACCACTCGTAATAGTGGTGGGGTTTCAGAAAATTTTAAAAACTATTTTGTTTTACAATTCGACAAAGCGTTTGCGTTGAATTATACTTGGCATGATAAAGTTTTAGAAAAAGGTCTATTAGAATTAAAAGACAATCATGTTGGAGCAGTAGTAGGTTTTAAAACAAAAAAGGGAGAGATCGTTAATGTAAAAGTAGCCTCTTCTTTTATTAGTGCAGAACAAGCAGAATTGAACTTGAAGAGTGAATTAGGTACTGCTTCGTTTAAGGAAACTGTAGCAGAATCTAAAAAAGAATGGAATAAAGTTTTAGGAAAATTAACTGTAGAAGGTGGAACGGATGAACAATTAAAAACATTCTATTCTTCCTTATACCGTACGGCTTGTTTTCCTCAAAAGCAATACGAAATAGATGCTAAGGGAGAAATCGTGCATTACAGCCCTTATAATGGAAAGGTTTTACCTGGTTATAAATATGCAGGAACAGGTTTTTGGGATACGTTCCGTGCCTTGTATCCTTTATTGAATTTGGTTTATCCTTCGATCAACAAAGAAATGCAAGAAGGATTAATCAACGATTATAAAGAAGGTGGATTTTTACCAGAATGGTCAAGTCCAGGTTTTAGAAATGTAATGGTTGGAAATAATTCAGCTTCAGTGGTAGCGGATGCTTATATCAAAGGATTACGTGGATACGACATCAACAAATTATACGAAGCTTTGGTACATGGAGCCAACAATGAAGGACCAATGGACGCTGTTGGAAGAACAGGAGTAAAGTATTACAATACCTTAGGTTATGTGCCTTACGATGTAAAAATTAATGAGAATGCAGCCAGAACCTTGGAGTATGCTTATGATGATTTTACGATTTGGAAATTAGCAAAAGCCTTAAATCGTCCAAAGAAAGAAATCAGTGTATTCGAAAAAAGAATGATGAATTATAAAAATCTTTATAATCCAGCAATCGGTTTGATGAGTGGTAGAAATAAAGACGGTAGTTTTCCAGCGAACTTTAATCCATTTAAATGGGGAGATGCTTTTACAGAAGGAAATGCTTGGCATTACAGCTGGAGTGTTTTCCATGATATAAACGGTTTGATAGATTTAATGGGTGGTGAGAAAAAATTCACAGCCAAATTGGATGAAGTTTTCACTACACCTCCAGTATTTGATGATAGTTATTATGGATCGGTAATTCATGAAATCCGCGAAATGCAAATCATGAATATGGGACAATACGCTCACGGTAATCAACCGATTCAGCATATGATTTATTTGTATAACTATGCTGGGCAACCTTGGAAGACTCAGTATTGGTCTAGAGAAGTAATGAACCGTTTGTACAAACCAACTCCGGATGGATATTGTGGAGATGAGGATAACGGACAAACCTCTGCTTGGTATGTGTTCTCGGCAATGGGATTCTATCCTGTTTGTCCTGGAACAGAAGAGTACGTTTTGGGAGCGCCTTTGTTTAATAAAGTGACTTTGCATTTAGAAAATGGAAAACAGTTTGTAATCAACGCACCTAAGAATTCGGAAACTAATAAATATGTACAGGAATTAAAGTGGAACAATACAACTCATACCAAAAATTACATCAATCACTTTGATGTATTAAAAGGTGGTGAATTAAATTTTGACATGAACAGTGAGCCTAATTTACAAAGAGGAACTACTGCTACAGCTTATCCATATTCTTATTCAACTTCAAAATAATACTATGCAATCACGTAGAAAATTTATAAAAAACGCTGGGATTTTTTCAGCAGGATTATTAGCCGTTCAAACGCAAGCTTTTGGAATGCCATCGGATGTCTTTAATTTCACAGTTAAGGATTTTGTATCCAAAAGACCGCCGCTAGCTGAAAGAAAGTTTACCAGTAAAGCTATTGAAGCAGCTATTGTAAGAATCAAAAAACAAATCGCCAATCCAGAATTAGCTTGGTTATTTGAAAACTGTTTTCCCAATACATTAGATACAACCGTGGATTTCGAAATCATCGACGGTAAACCTGATACTTATGTGATTACAGGTGATATTGATGCGATGTGGTTGCGTGATAGTACAGCCCAAATATGGCCGTATATTCCTTTTATAAAAGAAGATAAAAAACTAGCAGAATTGGTAAAAGGGGTGATCAACCGCCAAACCAAATGTATTTTATTGGATCCTTACGCGAATGCTTTCTATAAAGATTTCACACAAGTAAGTGAGTGGAAAAATGACATGACCAAAATGCAGCCGGGTATTCACGAGCGCAAATGGGAAATTGATTCTTTGTGTTATCCAATTCGATTAGCACATGGCTACTGGAAAGAAACGGGTGATATCAGCCTGTTTGATAGCAAGTGGAAAGAAGCGATGCTTTTGGTATTGCAAACCTTCACAGAGCAACAAAGAATGCATGATAAAGGACCTTATAGTTTCCAACGTGTTACTGCTTGGGCTACTGATGGTGTGCCACTAGGTGGATACGGTTATCCTGTAAAACCATGTGGATTGATTGTCTCTACTTTTAGACCAAGTGATGATAGTACTTTGTTTGGATATTTAATTCCAAGTAATATGTTCGCTATCGAAGTGCTTGGATATCTTCAAGAAATTTTCTCTATACCAGCATTGAAGGACGATGCTATCGTGGCTAGAGCAAAAGAAATGCAAGGACAGGTTCAAAAAGGATTAGAAGAAAACGCGATTATTGAGCATCCAAAATTTGGAAAAATTATTGCTTTTGAAGTGAATGGATATGGTAGTTTCCATATGATGGATGATGCTAACGTACCGTCTCTATTGTCATTACCGTACTTAGGAGCAATAGAACCAGATAACGAACTTTATCTCAATACCCGTAAGGTAGTACTATCGGAAAACAATCCGTTTTTCTATACAGGAAAAGCAGGACAAGGTATTGGAGGTCCACATACAGGAGCCGATACGATTTGGCCGATGAGTATTGTTTTAAGAGCCATTACCAGCGTAGATGAAAAAGAGATTAGAATGTGTATTAGTAATTTGATCAAAACCAATGCCGATACTGGATTTATGCACGAGTCCTTTCATAAAGATGATGTAGCAAAATTCACTCGTAAGTGGTTTGCTTGGGCCAATACCTTATTTGGAGAAATGATTGTACATACTAGTAAACATTATCCTCAAATTTTAAAAGATAAAAACCTCTAAACCTAAGTAGTGAAACACTAGGGGTGTGGAGTAGAAGATAAAATATTAACCTAAAGAAAAGAGAACCATAAGAGAGGGAAAGGGAAGCGCAAAAGTTCCTGTAATTTTTCGTCTCTTAAGGGTTCAATTAAAACACATAGACAAGAATGAAGAAAGCATATGCCGTTGGATTAGACATTGGTGGTACGCATATTACCGCGGCGGTTATTGATATTGTAGATATGAAAGTGGTGGATTTGTCTTTATACAAAGAGTCTTTTGATTCGAATAAGACAGTAGATGAAGTAATGTCCATTTGGAAAAATGCTATTCGTACTTCAATCGAAAATTCCAAAGTGGAAAGTACTACAGGATTAGCTGTTTGCATGCCTGGACCATTTGATTATACCAATGGAGTTTGCTGGATTAAAGGACAAGCTAAATACGAGCAATTTTATGGTTTGAATGTACGAGAGTTATTTCAGGATAAATTAGATCTTACCAACGATTTTCCGATTCTTTTCGAAAATGATGCGGTTTGTTTTGGTAAAGGAGAAGTATTTAAAGATACCGATAATCTTGCCAAAAAAGTCATCGCAATTACCTTGGGTACGGGATTAGGAGCTTGTTTTATTGATAAAGGAGTTTCGATCACTACTGGAGATTTAGTGCCTAATGAAGGAGAGTTATATGACCTTCCTTATAAAGACGGTATAGCGGAAGATTATATATCGGTACGTGGACTATTAGCAGGTTATTTGGCTTTAAGCGGAAAGCAGCTCAACAATGGTTTAGAGCTATACAATCTAGCTAAAAGCGGGGATGCCTTAGCCATAAAATCTTTTGAGAATTTAGGAGAAGATTTAGCGGCTATTGTTAGTCCGTGGTTTGAGAAGTTCTCAGCTGACGGTTTTATTATCGGAGGAAAAATTGGAAATGCAAGTGAATTTTTCTTGCCAACATTCCATAAAAAAATACAAGAAGCGGGTTGCGAAGTGACCGTTTCTATTTCTTTAGATAATGAAATAGCGGCATTATTAGGAGCAACTAGTTTGCTTTACCAAGCCTAGTTTTGTAAATTTATGAGGACTATTGTAGTCCTATAAAAAAGATAAGTTTCGAGAGAGGATTCCTTAGTAGGAGTTGCTAAATCATAGTGGACTTATTGATTATATTTTATGTAGTATGACAAATTCAAATCGTAGAAATTTTATAAAAACCGCCGCGATAGCTTCAGTGGCTGTAGCCTTGCAATCTTTTAGTACGGATTCAGAAGAAGAACAAGTAGTTGTAAAGAAAAAAGGAAAGAAACCCATTGTACTGTCTACATGGCGATTTGGACTTGGGGCTAACGAAGCTGCTTGGGAAGTGTTGAAAAAGGGAGGACGCGCTTTAGATGCTGTAGAAGCAGGAGTGAAAGTTCCAGAAGCAGATCCAAAAGAAAGAAGTGTGGGTTATGGTGGACGTCCAGATAGAGAAGGACGCGTAACACTAGATGCTTGTATCATGGATGAAATGTCCAATATTGGTTCAGTGGGCTGTTTGGAAAATATTAAACATGCTATTTCAGTGGCCAGAGCCGTGATGGAGAAAACTCCTCACGTGATGTTAGTGGGGGATGGGGCTTTTCAATTTGCCCTTTCACAAGGTTTTAAAAAAGAAAACCTATTAACGGAAGAGTCCGAAAAAGAATATAAAGAATGGCTTAAAAATAGTGAGTACAAACCGATTGCCAATATTGAGAATCACGATACCATTGGTATGATTGCTTTGGATGCTGATGGAAATCTTTCAGGTGCTTGTACCACTAGTGGAATGGCTTTTAAAATGCACGGTCGTTTAGGAGATTCACCTATCATCGGAGCAGGTTTGTATGTAGACAATGAAATTGGAGCGGCTACCGCAACAGGACATGGTGAAGAAGTAGTGCGTATTGCAGGTTGTCATCTAGTGGTGGAATTGATGCGTCAAGGAAAGTCACCTCAAAAAGCTTGTGAAGAGGCTGTTTCGAGAATTGTCAAACTAACTAAGAATAGAAAGAAAGAATTAAAAGATATACAAGTAGGTTTTATTGCTTTGAATAAGGCAGGTGAGTATGGTTCTTATTGTGTTCAAGGAGGCTTTAATTATGCCGTTTACGATGATACAGGGAACAATCTAATTGATGCTGATTCTTTTATCAAATAATATAATATAAGATCTAGAGCATACAGGTAATGTTCACTGATTTTAAAATGCGCAAGGCTCCATTAGGAACTTTGCGCATTTTTTTGTGCGGTATACAGGCGTTTGCAAATAAGGAAGAGAGCTACTTGTCGCTTAGTTTTTGATCAGGGTGTATTTCGATGTAGTGGGGTCATTGGGATTATTTTTATTTCAGAGCTAGGGGTGCTCAAAATAATAAGTATCTTTATTGTAAGATAAATTGTCAATTTGAGTAGCTAAGGATAGGGGGAATTCCGATAGAAAATGATGATGATAAGGCTTTTTTGATTGCAAAGGAAGGGGATAGTAATAGTAAGTAAAACATCACTAGGTATGAAATTTTTAAAATCAGTTGTCATTTGTTCAGTTGTAGCATTTTCTTATTCACCGCTAAAAGCTCAGGATTTAAAGCCAGGATTTGATAAAGCAGAATATAAAGAACTCATTTATATCGCCACGCGATCTACGGAGTCACCTGAGAAAGCCAAAGAGATTCCACTACCAGAACACTCTAAATTGGTTTATAAAAGTAAACCTATGGGTTTGGATAATCAGTGGGAACTATGGTTAAAGGATGAGCATACCGCCGTATTGTGTACAAGGGGTACTACAGAAAAAGGAGAAAGCTGGTTAGCGAATCTCTATGCGGCGATGACACCGGCTAAGGGAAGTTTACAAATTAGCAATTCGGTGACTTTTCAATACGAATTATCTACAAATGAAAAGGCTGCCGTTCATACCGGCTATTTGTTAAGCACTGCTTTTCTTTCTCAAGAGATGTTGCCCAAAATAGATTCTTGTTACCAGGCAGGGATTAAGAATTTCTTGATCATGGGGCATAGTCAAGGTGGAGGTATTAGTTATTTGCTTACAGCGCACTTTTATAATTTACAAAGCAAAGGAAGGTTAGCGGCCGATATTCGTTTTAAAACCTATTGCAGTGCAGCTCCTAAACCTGGGAATTTATATTTTGCTTATGATTACGAACAGCAAACACAAAATGGCTGGGCGTTTAATGTGGTAAATGCCATAGATTGGGTACCTCAAACTCCTTTTTCTGTAGAGACGCCCGAAGATTTACCAGTAGTAAGTCCAATTACTATGTTAGAAGAAACGATAAAAAAGCAGACTTTCTTTAAAAGAATGTTTTTAAATATGGTCTATGGAAAACTAACGAATCCCTCTCGCAAAACAGTGAGTACGTATCAAAAACTATTGGGTAAAGAGATGGCAAAGAGAGTGCAGACCTATTTACCAGAGTTTGTGCCTCCAAAATTGTATCCTAGTAATAATTATGTGCGTACGGGACATACCATAGTGTTGTACCCAGATCCAAAGGATGAGATCTTTTTCTCAAAATTTCCTAATGACAGTAAGGATTTAATGATACACCATTCTTTTCCACCTTATTTATATCTTTTAGAGCAACTTAAGGAGTAGGTGGTAGGAAATAATTAGGAATCATAATTTTTGGAAAGGAACGGGCCGTGGAACGAAATAATGTCTTTTGCAGGATTATTTTGTTACCCGTAAAATAGTGTATATTTAAAACTTTATAATGGAAAGACTGTTGAAATCTTAGCAACAGTCTCTTGTTTGCCAAGTAATCAGAATTACAATCAAAAAGAAGTCAGGGAGAAGGATCTCGGCTTGATACTTTTTGCAATACTAATATATTTATTTTATGAAAGAAGAGAATAAAGAACTGCCACGTAGAAGGTTTATCAACAAGCTTTCCAGCGCTGGAGCACTTGGACTTGTAGGGAGTTTACTTCCACTTGATGTTTTAGCCAAGTCAATAGAACAAGATGTTTCTATCTCAGCAATAGAAGGACATTTGTTTCTAACAAAGCCCTATCTTCAAGTTCCATCTCCAACAAGTATGACCATAAGATGGATCACCAATCTGCTTTGTCACAGTTGGGTAGAATATGGGGAAGGAGCGACTTTAAACCAGAAGGCACAGCACATTACCGCAGGATTGGTGGATGCGAATAATAGGATTAATGCCGTTAGCTTACAAAATCTTAAACCAGATACACTTTACAGCTATAAAGTATGTTCTAAAGAAATTACCTCTTTTGAACCTTATGCTTTAAAGTATGGGGAAACCATTGTCAGTGACGTCTATAACTTTACGACGCCTAAAGAAAATCCTCAAGAGGTATCATGGTTAATTATGAATGATATTCATGACCGTCCAAAATCAATTCCCCATCTGATGAATATCAATGGGAACGATCCTTTTGATTATGTGTTCTTTAATGGTGATATTTTTGATTATCAAGAAAACGAAAAACAGATAATTGATCATATGATTACCCCTTGTACGGATACTTTTGCCAGCACTAAACCCTTTTTGTTTGTTCGTGGAAACCATGAAACAAGAGGGAAATATGCACGGGAACTATCCAACTATTTTTCTACTAAGAATGATAAAGGATACTATGCCTATCAGTGGGGGCCCGTTTTTAACATCGTTCTAGACACAGGGGAAGATAAATTAGATACACATCCTGTGTATGGGGGAGTTGTTGATTTTGATAATTATCGTATCGAACAGGCCAAATGGGTTGAAGAAATAATGAAGTCAAAAGCTTTTAGAAAAGCCAAATACCGTGTGGTCATGATGCACATTCCCTATTATTATCCAAAGTATGAAGGAGATGGACATGGTACTATTCATTGTCGAGATTTGTTTTCGCCGCTCTTTGACAAATACAAAGTGGATCTGATGATATCCGGACACACACATCGCTATGGAATTCATCCTCCAACAAGCGAACACACCTATCCTATTGTAATCGGGGGAGGGCCACAAGAAGGGAATCGTACTCTAATAAAGGTCAAGGCTAATGCCCAAAATTTGAAGGTTAAGATGTTGAAGGATGATGGAAGTGAAATCGGCAATTATTCGGTTAGAGCTAAAGGATAAAATTATATTGTAGAAAAATAACATAACAGTTAAAGAGCCACTCCATTTCGGACTGGCTTTTGACTTTTAATGCATTTAAAATATTTAAATGTCATGGAAAAAACAGGAATTGCCATGATATCATTTAGAAGAAATTGTTAAAATATTCGTTATATTTGATAACCTACTACTTTTCAAATAGCTAGGGTAGGAGTAACGAACCCCATTCTTTTTGATTCCAATGAGTGATAGACCAGAAGTTTGTTTTTGTGTCAAATTTTAAAGTGGTGTATGATTGGCATATGGAAGAATAGGTTGAAAAAGATGTTTTTTAACCCAATAATAGATAGTAATTGTGACTACAACAGAATTTTTAACACGACTTGCAGTGGCTACATTGGCAGGATTAATTATAGGTTTTGAGAGACAGTGGCATCATAAGGAAACGGGGTTGAAAACCAATATGTTAGTAGCCACTGGAGCTGCAGCCTTTGTTTTGTTGTCCATAAAAGTTGCAGCAACTGGGCCGAATATTGATGTAACCCGTATTACCGCCCAAGTAGTTATGGGGGTGGGCTTTTTGGGTGCTGGAGTCATTTTTAGAGAGGGACCTAATGTACACGGACTAAATTCCGCTGCCACCATATGGTGTAGTGCGGCTATTGGCTGTATTGCCGCTTCGGGTTTTTTTACAGAGGCTTTAATTTGTACCTCTTTGGTAGTGATCCTCAATACGGTAATTGAACCACTAGAGGAATGGTTAAAACGCAGAAAATAAGTGGTTTTTCGAAATGGTCTGCAACAAGTTCTTAGGTGATTTTATCTGCTTTGCGTTTAGGACGTTTGATTCTGGATCGCATAAATTGAGGTACAAAACAAACCAAAAGATGTTCGCGTTTCCAACGATGACATTTTAAGAAAAACACCATGGAAACAAACAAAAATACCGCAGAGCCTATGGCTACCTCAAATGGGTAAGCAAGTATATTCTCTTGAGGAATAATCATAGGAACAAGGGCAATAGCACAAGCAGGGGCAAAGGGTTTTTTGACTATTTCAAAAAGAAGAAATAGACATAAAAATAAGAGCAATACAGTATGCAGCTCAGACCATCCTAAGACGTTATGGAGATAATGCTGAAAGAATGTTCCAATAAAGGCCGATATTACCACTACTAGGTACACCTGTAAGGGTCTGTTTCTAAAACCTGATGAAGAAGAGCTGAACTCAATAAACATAACCACTAAAGGAGGTACAATATAGTAGAGTTTTCCAGTATACACTGGAAGAGCAGCGATCAGTAGCAACCAAAAAAGCAAGCGACCAAAATGCCTTTTACTATGTTTATAACGCCCTTTTTTAGGATTAACAGCAATAGGGCGACGCAGTTCCATTTTTTCAAGCACCCATTGTCCAGCAACCACCAAAAGGCTCATACCACAAACCGCAATGGGATACACAACGGAATCAGTTCCCAGTAATACAGGTAACATGGCCGCCGAGGTGATCGGTATTAAGGTGGTTCGCGTTAGAATCAGACAAAGGGAAGTAAAGGAAAAGGAAAGGGCAATATTAACTAAAAGCGGAAAAGGGGAATATCGGACAACTAAAATTCCAAAAACGGCACAGAGTGTCATGAGCAAGACTAACATGGGTCTGCTCACAGTCCATATTTTTTTGTCAATAACCCACAAACCCAGTGCCAACGCAGCCATCTCGGGAAAGAGAATTTCTTTTTCTTCCAACCATTGTGAAGCGCCAACCATTAGGCCAATGATAATCAAGGCCAAAAAGTATCGGATTAGTTTGAGTTTATTCACTTTTGGAAATGAGCTGTTTTTGAAGTAGTAAAAGGGTTCTTTTAGTATGCTTGTTTAAAGCAGGCTTAGGCCTGCTTTAAAAGTTTTTTAGCACTGTCGGAAGCGACAAGTAAACCTCCAGCCATCATAATAATGTCTTTGATCACCAAACGACCAGCTCCAGAAAGATAAGGAAAGCCATAATGAGGTGTAGGTAGATCGCCTCCTAAATTGGGTACCCAGGTTTCTGGAGTAGTAATCAAAAAAGTAAGGGTAACTAAAGACATACCCGCTGTGAGTAAGCCGCCATAAAGCCCTAAACGACTATTGAAAACACCCAATACAGTAAGCAAACCAATAACGACAATTACAGTTCCTAAGGCATAGGAAAAGTTATAGGTTCCGTTCTGCGTATGCCATTGAATATTCTTAGGAACGACTTCTCCTTCTTTATTTTTATAGTCTTTATATTCAGTAGGATGCTGATAAACGAAACTCATCAATGGACTGTTGGCCACAAAGGGCACTATGCCATCTGCTTCATAGGGTATGGCTTTAAGCCCACCGATCCATACCATTACAATAAAAATGGCGATGCGCATTAAATTAAAAAATTGACCTTGTAATTCTGCTAATATTCTTAATATGTTCATGTTGTATGATTTAAATACAAAGTTACTACAATAGTAGTTGGGATGACATGGACAGATGTGGATATTACCTAGACAGATCTGCTACTATGGATATTCCTACATTTTCCCGGAAAGCAGTAGGGGTAAGACCAGTATGTTTTTTAAAATACCGACTAAAGTAATTTTCATCGTCAAAATGAAGTTCAGTGGCTATTTCTTTCATGCTTTTATAAGTCAGATGAATCAACTTTTTAGACTCCAGTATGACTCTCTGATGAATTAAAGCAGAGGGTGTTGTTAAGAAATGCTGTTTGCAGATTTTCGAAAAACTATTAGGGGAGAGCCCCATTTGAGCCGCATAAAAAGAAGGCTGTCTTTGGGTATGAAAATTATTTTCCAGTAAGGTTTTAAAGTTCATTAATGGATGATGGCTATTGTTTTGCTGCTCAAGAATAACTTCCTTGGATTTGATTTTACTGCATAAAGCGAGAATCAATTGCAAATAAGCTCGTGCTACTGCTGTGGCATAGGGATTGGTATCTTCGAGTTCAATAATGAGTTTCTCTAGGATATAGTCTAATGCTGCATAGTCCTGATTTTCTAAATTGACAAAGGCTTTTTGGTAAATGTTATTAAATAACAAGCCGTTGCAGGCCACTTCTTTTTTGTGGTACTCAATGCAATAAAAATCACCGTGAAATTGAAGTCTTCTTGTTTTTAGAGAAGCTGCAGTGGTAAAGTGTATAATTTGATAGGGAGTGGTAAACAAGGCAATTTTACCCTCAAAAGAAAATTCTACTAAATCTACGCTTACTTTGCCCTTTCCTTCCAAAATCAGTATGGTATACAGAGGAGAACCACCACACTGGTTGATATCCAAAGTATTGCTTTGTTGAATGGTACAGCCGATTTGGCTTGATGATTGATCTTTCATGGGGGATCTTAATTACAGTGGTGAGATGAATGTTGCCCGTTCCAATATCTAATTTCTCTTTATCTGCATATATTTAGATATAAAATGGATTTCGGTTAAATTTAGAAAGTCCTATTACTACAATTTTTCAGTAAGCCAACATGATTTGTACGTTCAGCGGGACATAGATAAACGGTGGGTTTTTATTTTTAATCCTTGAATATTATGGTAAAAGTTGCTCCTTCATTTACTTTGCTTTCTACCTCAATACGACCTCCTAAATTAGTGATGTGATTATAGATTAAGTAAAGCCCTATTCCATTACTATCAATATGATTGTGGAATTTTTGGTGTAATCCAAAAATTTTGCCTCGTACTTTATCCATGTCAAAACCCAACCCATTATCAGAATAAATTAATTGATTTTTTCCTTTTACTGTTTTAGAGGTAATGGAAATAATTGGAAATCCATTTGCTTTGGAATATTTTATGGAATTGGTAATCAAATTTAAGAAGATACTATTTAAGTATTCTTTGTTAAAATTAACGTTAGGTAGTTCAGAAAAATCAATATTAATTTTAACTTTTGAATTAACGATTAAAGAGTTTATAGAAAGTAGTACTTCATTTAAATTATCCTTCAAACTTAAGGCTTCAATAGAAGCATTTAACTCGTCTTTACGCATTAGTTCATCAACAGAGTTTTTTAAAGTTTCTTTTAAACTCTCTGTCGTGGTTTTTAAAATCGTTATAAATTCTAGCGTTTCTTCGTCATGTACTTTTGAAACGTCAATAAGCTCAAAAACGGACAGTAAATTATTTACTGGGGATTTTAAGTCATGTGAAGTAGTATAGGATAAATGTTTAAGCTCTTTATTTATTTTGGTAAGATTGGCAAGGCGTATATTGCGTTCTTCTTCCACTCTTTTTTGGTGTGTGATGTTTTTAGCAATAGCATACACTAATTTTTCATCTTCAACGGGCATGGATGTCCAAGATAACCATACAATTTCCCCTGTTTTAGTTAAGTATCTATTTTCGAAATTTAAAAGAGGCTTGTTTTTGTAAACTTCTTCTCTAGTTTCAATTGTTGTTTTAAGATCGGGCTCGTAAACAAAAGTCATTATGGGACTAGCATATAATTCCTCCTCTGAATAACCTAATAGTTTTGAAACAGCCGCATTTATTCTCTTAAAGTAACCATCAAATCCAGCAATACAAATCAAATCAGCTGATATGTTGAAAAAATTATCAAAATGATATTCTTTGTCCGTATTAAGATTTTTTTTTATTGTCATCTAAATGTAAAGGTTATTGTTGTTTCGATTCTAGCCGATACCTATTTAAGCAATTGTGTAATTCTATAGAAGATTGGGATTTTCAAATTTAGCTAATAATTATTTACCAGATGAGTGATGACCTAACTTAACAGAGATAATTAGCATCATTTTTATTTTAAGTTTTAAAATTCTTACAGTAATGAATAACAATACCAATAAGAGATTGTTTTATGGATTCTTAAATTCCTGCTCGGAACATTTAAAACAGCTAAGAAAGCCGAGGGAGTCAATTGAAGCTAGGATCACTTTAGGCACTAAAGAGTAGAGTAAAAAGGAACTGCCCCCAAAGAGTGTATTACTTTTTGAGGACAGTTTAATGAAGTATCAGACAATTGCCTTGTCATTTAAAAAGAGTCAATTCCAGTTCTTAGCCATTGCTCGTATTGGGCAATGTCTGGAGTATATCCAGTAGGTTTGTTGAGACTTTTCTCCTTTGTATCTAAGATGATGTAATAGGGTTGTGCATTGGCTTTATAACGCGTAATTTGAAAATCACTCCATTTATTGCCTATGGTCACTATTTTTTTACCAGTTTCTTTAGAGGTATATTGTTCTTCAAGAGGTAATTCTCTTTTATCATCCACATACAAAGAAATCAAGACTACTTCTTTGTTTAAGATCGATAAAATACGAGGATCCGACCATACGTAATCTTCCATTTTTCGACAATTGACACAGGCAAATCCTGTAAAGTCCAATAGTATGGGTTTGTTGACAGTTTTGGCGTAAGCCAATCCCTTTTCATAATCGGTAAAGGCAATGATGTCATGCGGGCCTTTGTGTGCACCATCGGGTAGTACTATCGCGTCTGTTGCTGAGGCTTTGCTGGATCCTCCAACACCGTATGGTGATTCGCTATAGGTCATCGGTGGCGGAAAACCACTGATGAGTTTTAAAGGAGCACCCCATAAACCTGGAATCAGGTAAACCGTAAAGACCAACACCACCAATCCCATCGATAGTCGTCCAACGGATATGGAGGATAAAGGAGAATCATGAGGTAAGGTTATTTTTCCGAAAAGGTAAAAGGCCAAAGTACCAAATATAGCAATCCAAATGGCTAAGAATAGCTCTCTTTCGAACCAATGTAATTGTAATACCAGATCAGCATTAGATAAGAATTTAAAAGCCAAAGCCAACTCGATGAAACCAAGGAACACTTTTACTGTATTGAGCCAACCACCTGATTTAGGTAAGGTGTTGAGCCAACCAGGGAACATAGCAAACAACATAAAAGGTAAGGCTAAGGCAGATGAAAAACCTAACATTCCCACTATTGGTGCTATCCCACCTTTGGAAGCGGCTTCCACTAGTAAGGTTCCGATGATGGGACCCGTACAAGAAAAAGAAACAATCGCTAGTGCCAAAGCCATAAAGACGATGCCTATTATACCCCCTTTATCGGCTTGTTGATCTACTTTATTGGCCCATGAATTAGGCAACATAATTTCGAAAGCCCCTAAGAAGGATAAAGCAAAGACCACTAGTAGAATAAAGAAAATAACATTAAACCACACATTAGTGGATAAGGCATTTAGGGCATCGGCTCCAAAAATTAAGGTGATGACCGTTCCTAGGAAGACATAAATCAAGATAATGGATAGTCCATAGATCAATGCATTTTTAATCCCTTTGGCTTTGGTTTTACTCTGTTTGGTGAAGAAACTCACGGTCATGGGAATCATCGGAAAGACACAAGGGGTAAGCAAGGCTGCAAAACCAGATAAAAACGCGATAAAGAAAATCATATACAAACTAGAATCTGACTGCTTTGTGTCATCTGTTGGGTCTAGGGTAGTGGTTACCTCAGTTTTAGCTGTTTTTTCGTCCACAATGGCAGCAGCCTCGATTTCTTTAGCTTGTAGCGTTTTAAGATTGAACTCAAAGTATTTGGTCTCACTAATACAGTTTTCTTTGCATACTTGATACGATAGGGCCACTTGTAGGGTTTGTTTCTCAGGATTAATTTGTTTGATTAATTGAGAGAAAACAACCTGGTTTTCAAAGAAGATTTCATCGACACCAAAAATGTCATTGAAGGCACGTTTGGTTGTACTTTCGGTGGCCTTCCCAACAAGTTCATAGTTGTTTTTTTGGTCGTGAAATAGAAATTCAGCCGGGAGCGGACCATCTTCAGGCGTGAACTGAGAGTAGACATGCCAGTCTTTTTCAATGGCACCTTTAAAAGTAAGCAGGTACTGACCCTCGTTTTTTTTCTCAACGGAGGCTTCCCATTTTACAGGATTGAGGATTTGCGCTTGGACTTTGGCAAAAGCGAAAACCAAGAATAATAAATAAAATAGTTTTTTCATTGTATGGGGTTTAGCAGAACCATCGGTTCTGATGAGCAATTGATTTTTGAGTTACACTATTACACAGTTGACTATAGTAACTGTTTCCATGGTGTTTTACCATCGAAACAGTCACTTCAGCCTGTAGTATTGAAGCTCTAAATAAAAATCGCAGTGGAGTAGTTTATTTGGTCACATTAAAAAAAGTGTATTCCAGTTTTAAGAAAACACCATCTGTAGCCATACGGTCTAGGGAGCTGTACAATTCTTTTTTGTAAGCCAGGTCAATTCTTGCTTGAGAGTTGATAATGAACTGAATCGAAGGCACGACATCTAAATATGATTTTCCGTTTTCCGTTATGGTCTGTCCCGTGAATTCCAGCATGGCATTAATGTTGGTTTGTTTAAAGCTGGTATACTTTTTAGGATACATTAATTTACCCACAGAGAAGGTATAGTTCACCGCGTTCTGCCCCAATAGGTCTGGAAAATGATAGTCATCATTGTTGAGTGCTCGGGCATAACTTACCGAAGAACTGATCGCTACTTTATGGATTAGTTGAGTGGCTACTACACCAAGTTCATAACCCGAATTGCCACTCATTAAATCGATGGCTTCTTGTTTGATCAGGGAGTTGTTATAACTATAGCGACCAAAGGCTGCCATTCTAAAATGACTTTGTAAATCATCCACAGAAAGGAAACGGTATTTGGCATAAACACCTCCACCTTTAAGTCCTAGTCCATTTTCTTGATTACTTAGAAAAGCAGAACTACGGACCATTAAATTTTTATTTATTCCCCAAGTAACTTCTGGGGTCAAGTTATACATAGAACCACTTTCTAGTTCGTTTTTCATCAGGGATTGCCCCACACGAACTCCGATAGAACCCGCTGGAGCATTACTAGCGGGTTCGGTCACTACAAATAATTCTTGTGCTTCTACTTCAAAGGAAAACAACAAGAGAAAAACCAGTGATACATATTTCATCTTAGATTGTTTTTAAGTAGTAATCATTATCATTTTCTGTTGCGTAGGCAGGGTATTTGGCATAGGCTTTTAAAAGTTTTTTGTATTCTTTTTGAGTTACAAAACCTTTATCCAAAACTCTGTATTTTGCCTCTACATGATGTACAGGTTTTTTAATATCAATGAAGTTATACGTTGCGTCTTCAATTTTCACTGTTGTATTGTCTTCAATTACAGGTGTATGAAATTTAGCTGTTATTACCATAGATCCAACAAAGAAACCTGCTTTTTCTACAGCAGTTTTTAATACTTTAGGAGATAGTGATTGGTCTTTTTTAAAGTAAACCGTAAAGGTATTGGTATTCAAATCTGTACCGATGCTATCGACCTGAGTAAAAGATTTTAGTTGTTTGTTGATGGCATTAGAACACATAGAGCAAGTCAGGCCAGTGGCCATGATCTCTACTTTAGTGGTTTGAGCAAAGGAGTTGATACTAGTGGCTACAAGTAAAAATGCAGCCGCGATGAATTTTATAGATAGAGTTTTCATTTTATTTTTTGTTTTTTTTGATTTGAGCAATAATTTGTGCTTCGCTTGGGTTGATGGCAATTAGTTTTCCTGAGGCATCAAAAAGAAAGGTAGAAGGTAAGGCATCCACTCCAAAGCTAAGTGCTGTTTTAGCATCAAAACCTTTTGGATCGATTAATTGCGTGTGCTTCATTTTATCTTTATCGATGGCTTTTAGCCATTTTGTTTTATCGTTATCAATGGATATACCTACGATTTCAAAATTTTGACCCTTGTATTGTTCGTACATTTTGACCAATCCCTTATTGGCTAGTCGGCATGGACCACACCAAGAGGCCCAAAAGTCTACTAATACAGTCTTTCCTTTGAAAGAATTTAAGGCTACGCTAACATTTTTATTGTTCTGAAGTTGAACCTCTGGGAGGCGATCACCTACTTTGATTTGTGCACTGGCTGTAGCAACAGTCGCGATAAAAGTAAATAAGGCAATGAACTGTTTTATTTTAAACATGCTGTTTTTTTTAATGAATACTAAAGATTACTCTTTTTTGTTATCGTTGGCCTCTCTGTCGTATTGACAACAACCATGTAATTCAGTATAAACAGCTGTTGGAGCCGTGAATTTAGGATTATCATATCCTGCATTGGCCACACGTTTTAGGATGGTATCTAAAGTCGTTTTCTTAGTATCGTAAGTGATAGTGGCCATTTTGGTAGTGGAATTCCAAACTACTTTGGCTTCTTTGTCAACGTTTGCTGCTGTTTCAATCACTTTTTTACACATGCCGCAGTTGCCATTGATTTTTACTGTTTCTGTCGTTTTATTTTTGATTTGAGCACTAGCGAAAGTAACTGATAGTAATAAAGTCATTACCATCAATAATTGTTTTATTGAGTTCATTGTATGTTTTTTTGTAGATGAATTAGATCTAAAGCAAAACAGTAACTATAGCCCATAAGGATATATCTGATGCAATAGAATGTAAAAATGTTTTGATGTAAAGCCTAAAAGGGCTTTGAATAAGACAGACTTATGGCTGTCAGTAAAGGAATCTAGCTTATTTTAGGTGGAAGCCAGATAGAACGGAAACCTGAAGAAATAAAGATTTCTGAATAATGGAAATTTTGTGCTCTTTCTACAAAGGTAAAAAGCGCATTGTTTGTAGTTTCGAAAGAAACTACCGCAGTAAAACTACAATAAGCAGCTGGGCAACCACAAGAGCTACCAGTACAACTATTGTCGCAATCGTGCGCTTTTTTACTGGCTTCTTTTTTCTTGCAACAGTCCTTTGTTGTAGAGGGTTTTGCACAACATGACATTTCTTTTTTTGCTCCATGTGCATACGTAAAGCTTGGTCCCAGTAGGAAACCAAAGATTAGCAGTAGCAATATGTAGCATTTTTTTGTCATAGTTGAGGACAAATATACTTTTTATTGGGGATTTCGGTTGTTAATTTTTTTGTAAATCTTTTCGTAAGGTCTCTAACAAGGGGGTGATTTTGACACGTTTTAAGAGGTGTTTTGTTGAGAGTGTTTCACAAAAGAAAACCTCCAAAAAAAGTAATTTTTTAGAGGTTTTGTATGATTTTAAAGGAGCCTTTTGAATTTAGGTTGAAAAAGTTAATCCTTTGTTTTTGAAGTTGGTAAACAATACTTGACGCGCTGTGCTAATGGTTTCTTCTGTGCGATAGATGCTGCACCAGAATTTGATCAGCAGTTTGTATTTTCCGTCAGAGATGGCACTATAATAGATCTGCGAAGTTTTAGCATGGTTCACCAAGGAAATACTAGCCAGTGATTCGTTAATAAGGTCGTTAATATCCTCTGGAGTGATGGCTCCGCTGATTTCGATGGCAATTTCCACTAGTTTAAAATTGTCGGTATAGGTCCAATTGGTAATGTTCTGAGAAAGTAAATTACCGTTGGGAATAATGATTTCCGCGCCGTTAGGAGCATTTATTTTGGTGGTACGTAGCCCCATTGATTTGACACGACCTGATTCCGAACTAATGTCAATAACATCCCCAATTTGAATGGGTTTGTCAAAGATTAAAATAATACCCGATACAAAGTTGTTCACTATGTTTTGAAGTCCAAGTCCAACACCCACACCTAAGGCTCCTAATAGGATGCTTAGTTTGTCTAAAGGCATGCCCGATGCAGCTACGGCTAAAAGATAGCCGGCAATTAAGACTACAAGACGGGTAATGAGTAATTTGGAATGCTGTCTTTTATTGACATTTTCTTCGTTTTCATCGTCAATTTCTCCAAAAAAGTAGGCCACATATTTTTGCAAGAGATGGGCAATCCACACGATAAGAAAAAACAATACGATATTGCTCAAGGTAAAGGTGATGCTACCAATATTTATTGGATGATTTAGTAGGGTAGCCAGTGAAGCACGTAAGGATTCCCAGATGTTCAAATTCGAGGCAATCACCACCAACCACATATAACTAATAAGCAGGATAAAGGGTCTTTTTAGAGTATTGGAGAGATTTTCATAATCAAAGATCTTTTCAATGCCATGTTTGATTCGGGTGGTATAGATCTGTAGCAGTACAATTTCTAGTGCTATTTTTAAAAGGACACTAAGAGCAATGAATTGAGTAAGCGAAATAAAAGCGGTTAAGCTAAGCATATTGGCCAGGGATACACGTCCGAATATATTGAAAAGAACGGCCAAAACATTTAAGCCGACAAAAATAATGGTGACCCATTTGAAGAAGCCTTTAATATAAAGTTGATCTTTTATGGTGTTAATTTGAACCATACCATAACGGATACCTAGGAGGTTAATGGCAATTAAAACAGTACGTTGAACGAGTCCTACGGTGATAAACGAGTCCAAGAAACAAAGTGCAAAAAATAAGCCCAAAAGAAACCACCAGTTTTGCATGGATTTAGCAGACCATTGTTTTTTAAACAATATGCTTAATACGCCCAAGAGTAGCAATTGAAGAATTTCTATAAACAAGGCAGGCGCATATACATTGCTAACTATGCTGATATTAAGTGCAATGACTACAACAGGAAGGATGACGCCTTTATTGAGGTAGTTAAAATTGAATAGTGAAAGATTAGCTGCTTGTCCGCTGTTTTTTAGGTATTTAACATTGCGTGAGATGTACCAAGCCAGTAAAGCCATCAAAAGCGTCAAAGTAATCAAACCTCCAGCGCGATAACTCAAATAATAGGAAGCTATACTTTGTTCAATGGCAACTTTTGTTGAGATATTTTGTGCGGTATCTTTTTTAGGTAGGGTATCGTTAGTGCTCCATAAAAAAGGATATTCTTTTTTGAGTATACTGATGCCCGATTTTTCTAGTCTATTTTCTACGGTGACCAGAGCATTAGATACAGCGATTTTTTGTCGTACGGTTTGTCTTTTCTTCGTATTGAGAATTCCTTGATTTTTGGTCATCAGACTATCGGTACTGATGTATTTTTTCTTAAGATTAGCAAATTCATTTTTAAAGAGCTTTCTACGAATAGTATCTTTTAAAAGCGTCATTAAAGTTTTGTCTTTGCGCAAGTCCAAAAACCGCTGCTTGATTTTCTCTAGTTTATCGTTGCGCAGATCCACTGCTAGATTTTGTTGGTCCAACTCCTGTTGGATTTCTTTTAATACCGTGGAGTACATTTGCTGGTTGCGTACATTTGGATTGGCTCCTTTTAAACTAGTCAAAATATGATCCAATTTGTCTTGAGTTCTTTTTATTTCGCCAAACAAATGATAGGTAGGTGCTTCAAATACAACGTCATTGTAAGCAGATTCCATGACTTCACCAGCTTTTTCAATAGCGATCAAATAGTCACTGTCTGTAGTGGTGGTGTCAAAAAGCTTTGCGCGATTTTCAGTTTTTGAAGTACTGGTTTGAGCAGAGGTGCGTAGGTTTAAAAACAACAAACAGAGTAGGGTTAATAAACCAATGGAGCTTCTTTTTTGAATCATAATTACGTATATACATTTAGTGGAGACAAAATTAAATGTTTTACCACAGCTTTTAACTATGGGATGTACGATAATTAATTGTTAAAGAGAATCAGAACCCTTCTAAGGTTGAGTAGGACTAGAGATGGGGTAGGAAAGGAGTCGTGTTAAAGATGTATAGCTTAAGGCTACTGCTTTAGAGTAGAGACACTTTTTGATAAAGATACTTCGTTGGGTTAATAAAGTAGTAAAGTTGCTCCTCAATACACAGCTTGGGTGCCTTGAAGAGCAATTTTTCTATTGGTTCGATACGGAATTAAGCGTAGGCTTCGCGATTGTTTCTGATGGTCTGAATGATTTGTAGTACTTTTTTGGTTTCATGCTCCAAGACGCCATAATCCTCCTCTTTCATTCGCTTTTTACTAATGAGTTGACTTCCTAATCCCACTACGGCTGCTCCAGCGGCGTACCAGCTCTGAATGTTGGCATGAGTGGTATCTACTCCGCCAGTGGTCATAAAAATGAGTGCTGGAAAAATATCTTTAATACTATTTAAAAAGGTTGGACCTAAGATGTTTCCCGGGAAAAGTTTAATGAATTTAACACCGGCATTTTCAGCGGCTATAATTTCGGTTGGGGTCATGCAACCCGGAGCATATAAAGTGGCCTTGTTTTTTAGGAAATCCCAAACTTCAGGAACAAAACCCGGACTAATGAAAAAATCGGCTCCAATGTTATGAAAGGCTTCGGTTTGTGTTCTGGTTTTTATAGTGCCAATACCCAATAACATGCCTGGCATTTCTGCATCTCTGACACTGACCATCTGCTTGAAGTTGGGTAGGGCTTCAGAGCCTCTGTTGGTATATTCTACTGCTCTAATTCCAGCGCGGTATAAGGTACGCAGGATTTCTACGCTAATACGTTCATCGGTGGTGAAGTACAATGGAAGAACGCCTTGTTTGGTGATAACATCGATTGAATCTTGGATGGTGCTCATAGTTTATATTTTTATTTTAATAACGATTTTTTTTAGGATGCCTTTGCTAATCATAGCCGAGTGTACATCTTCAGGAAATAATATGGCGAACTGTTGTTCCTGTAGTTGGAAATACAGATCAGGTTGGTCGTGAAAAAAGCGTACGTCTCGCTGTTCACTATAGGTTCCGTTTGGCTGGTTGCATTTTTCTCTAGGTTTCCATGCAAAGGTTTCCGGTCCCTTTATAGAAATTTGTATGTCAATATTTTGATCGTGACATTCAAAGTTTTTTATGCTTTCTTCTTTACTGGTTCCTTCTCCGACAATGACAATTATTTTTATTCCCTCAGCTATTTCAAAAGCGCCTTCGTCAAGAAGGTTGATATCATTTTGACTGATATAGTCAAAAGCTTTTTTGAAATTAGGATGCAAAGGGTAATATTTTGCAGCATTGTGTAAGGAATCTATAATCATCTTTTGGGTTTTATATGAAGGTATTGTTGTAGAATAAATTTAGTGTTAATCCCCTTATGGTGAAACGAATATTTATTTTTTTTTCAAAATTTAATAAACAGTGATGGATCGCTATTTATTAGAACTTTAATAAACAGGGATGTGGAGGTGATGTTAGAAATAAAAAAGTGTAAAATAAGATTAAACTTTTGCTTGAAATGAGGAGATATAAACAACTGATTTAAATTATAATTAATATTTTATAAAAAGTGTATTGTCAAGAGGATTGATGATCGTTAGAATTGTAGTTTTAAAGGGGGTGGAACGGTCGGCTTTTTGTCTATAGAGAGGTTTCTATTGCTCGTAACTTCAAAGGAAGTAGTGAATGGCGTACAGAGAAAAGGGCCTCTTTTGATTTTTTTTAATTTTTAAGGTTGTGTAACAGCTTTGATAATAGTGTTTTAGGTTTGTTTCTTACAGTGTTTCCCCTTGGTAACGGTTACAGAAGCCCATGGTGTACTAGAGTTAAAAAGAGTATTGTTGAATTTCAAAATAGCTCAAAGTATTGATTGAGATGATAGGTCATTATAAAAAGGCAATGAATCCTTTAGAATTAATTACTAAAATTATTTTAGTTTTGGATATTAGTGGGGCAATTTTGAATCTCTTGTTTGTATTTTGTGGACATTTAAATCGTCTTTTGTGCAGGGCAAGAAATAGTGTATTGTCTTTTTCTAATTAGTCTATTATCTTGATAGGGTTAAAAAAGTTTACTATTTTGTATTTAAATTCAAATTATCTCTTTAAATTTGCCGCAGCAATGAAAAATAATAACCAGTATATCATTCTTTATCACTTCAACATGAATATGTGTTGCTCAGTTATGATGCAATGTAATGGACTGGCTTGTCTATAAAAATAATAGTATTTATTTCTAAAGCCTTTCATAATTACTTGAGAGGCTTTTTTTATTTGAGGTTGGATCTACTTAAGGGTATAAAGATTTCAAAGTGTTAAATAGTAGCGTGAAGGCAATTGATAAAAAAATGTAGCGATCGATTTACGCGCTTAATTTGAAGAACAAAATGATTGAATTAAAAAATGTTACCAAAACGTTTCACCAGAAAAACCGGATTGTTACCGCTTTAGCTGATGTTTCGCTTAAAGTGCCACCAGGGAAAATTTTTGGTGTAATTGGAACTTCAGGTGCTGGAAAAAGCACACTGATTCGTTGTGTGAATCTCTTAGAAAAACCGAGCTCTGGAGCTATTATAGTGGATGGAAAATCCCTGATGGAATTATCCCATGCACAATTGGCTATTGAGAGAAGGCAGATCGGAATGATTTTTCAGCATTTCAATTTGCTTTCCTCTCGTACCGTTTTTGAAAATGTCGCTTTTCCTTTGGAATTGGTGGGCACTTCAAAAGAGGCAGTAAGACAACGCGTTTTAGAATTGTTGCAGTTAGTTGGTCTGGAAGAAAAAGCCAACGACTATCCAGCGAGTCTTTCAGGTGGACAAAAACAAAGAGTGGCTATTGCCCGAACTTTGGCCAATAATCCAAAGGTACTTTTATGTGATGAGGCGACAAGTGCGCTAGATCCAGCAACCACTCGATCGATTTTAAATCTATTGAAAGATATTAACCGTCGTCTGAATATCACCATTTTGTTGATCACGCACCAAATGGAAGTAGTGAAATCGATTTGCGATGAAGTGGCGGTAATCAGTCATGGAAAATTAATAGAGCAGGGTAGTGTAGGAGAGATTTTTGCCGACCCTAAACACGAGCTTACTAAGGAGTTTATCTCCTCCTCTTTGCATTTGGATATTCCTAGGGTGTATCAAGAAAGACTGCAAAAAGAAGACGCAGAAGGTTTACATCCATTGTTACGATTGGAAATGACGGGGAAATCGGTAAACGAACCAGTAATCTCTGAAGTTTCGAGATTGTTTGATACAGACTTCAAAATTGTGAGCGCGCAGATGGATCAAGCTGGGGAGGTTAATTTCGGAGTGATGCTGATCGAGTTATCTGGTAAACCTGAAAATTACCAAGCCGCTATCCAATATTTTATTTCTAAACATATTAAAACAGAAATCATAGGTTATGTCTGATTCCATTATTGAATTGTTATTAAAGGGTACTTGGGAAACCATAGTAATGACCTTTGTGTCAGGATTTTTTGGTTTTGTACTAGGACTTCCTACCGGTATTTTACTTTTTCTTACCCGAAAAAATCAAATTTTAGAACAAGCGGCAGTAAACAGAACCTTATCAGTTTTGGTGAATGTTTTCCGTTCTATTCCATTTATTATCTTAATTGTTTGGATGATTCCCTTTACGCGTGCCCTAGTAGGTACTTCTATAGGGGTTAGTGCTGCCTTAGTGCCCTTGAGCATTGGAGCTGCTCCTTTTATCGCCAGACTAGTAGAGAACAGTCTTTTGGGATTACCTTCTGGACTGATAGAAGCGGCAAGAGCCTTGGGAGCTACTCCTTTTCAAATTGTATATAAGGTGTTGCTGCCAGAAGCCTTACCCTCACTAATTAATGCGGCTTCGATCACATTGATTACCCTAGTGGGCTATTCTGCCATGGGTGGTGCCGTTGGAGCAGGTGGTTTAGGACAAGTAGGTTATCAATACGGATACATTGGCTACGATGCCATGACGATGAACGCAGTACTGGTGTTGTTGGTGATTTTGGTGTTTTTGATCCAGTTCTTTGGAGACGCCTTATCCAAGCGATTTGACCACAGATAAATTTTACAATTGATTATTAAATAGAGCAGAGATGAATACGAAAATAAATTTTTTAAAAACAGCCGGAATTATAGCCTTGACCTTGACGTTGGTGAATTGCGGCAAGAGTAAAAATAATGACCCCCATCACATCAAAGTAGGTGTGGCGACAGGTCCAGAATATGTAGTGGCACAAGCCGCTCAAAAAGTAGCCAAAGAGAAGTACGGTCTTGAAGTAGAGCTGGTTTCTTTCAACGACTACGTTATTCCCAATGAAGCTTTGAGTCAAGGTGATATTGATGTAAACGCTTTTCAACACAAACCTTATTTGGATGAGCAGTCCAAACAACGTGGCTACCAGTTAGAGATTATTGGTAAAACCTTTATTTATCCTATTGCAGGCTATTCGAAAAAGATCAAAAAACTTTCGGAGCTTAAAAATGAAAGCACCATCATTATTCCAAATGATCCCACTAACGGGGGGCGTTCTTTATTGCTTTTAGAGAAGAATGGTTTGTTGACACTGCGTGCAGGAGTAGGTTTGTTACCAAAAGTAACGGACATTACAGGCAATCCAAAAAATCTTAAAATCTTAGAATTGGAAGCGCCACAGTTGCCTAGAGCATTAGACGATCAAAATGTGACTATTGCCATTATCAATAATACTTTTGCTTCACAAGCAGGTTTAGTGCCTTCAAGAGACGCCTTGTTTGTAGAGGACAAAGACTCGCCTTATGTGAACCTTATTGTAAGTCGTCCAGATAATAAAAACGAAGAAAAAGTAAAACAGTTTTTAAAAGCTTTCCAGTCTGCCGAAGTTGAACAAGCAGCCCTTCGTGAATTCAAAGGTGGTGCTGTAAAAGGTTGGTAGTTAAAATCCATTGATCCCTTGGATCGTTTAAAAAAGCGTTAAGTCAATGATTTAACGCTTTTTTTATTAATTGTTGTTTGTTTGCGTTTTTCAAATCTAAAAAAAAAGACACTATTAATTCTCAGGAGAATAAAATAGTGTCTTAAAAAAAAAATAAACCGAATGAAGTTTCTACAAGATTAAATAATCGTTTGTTCAACTGGCTTACTTATAGTTGAATTAATAATAGACAAAGTAAATGGATCCATTTCACCATTGAAAAAGGCCTCTAATACGTCTTGAAATACAGGATTAGAACTTCCTGCCAGAAAAAACAGGGTCATCGATGAGCGTAATTTTCGCGCATCTAAATCTCCTAGTATAGCCTCAGCAGATTTTCTCTTAAAGGTCAATAACAACTCTGAAATTTCAATTAGATGTTTTCCTAAAATAGGATGTTCCAAAAAATCAACTGCTTCTTGAATGTTGGCAATAGCATAAAAATTAGCTGTATCACTGGTGCCTAATCCTTTTAATTGAGGAAAGATAAACCACATCCAATGCGTTTCTTTTTTTCCTTTTTTAATTTCGGAAAAAGCAGTAAGATAAAGTTTATTTTGCGCATCTAAGAAGCGCATTAAGTCATTGTTTGAATAAGCCATTTATGGATTGTATTTATTGGAAAAGGGTTGCAAAAGTACTAAAAAAGAAGGGTGTATCCAAATGAAAGAATCCTAGGATGAGAATTTTAACTTTTTAGAGAAGGATTTTACTACTATATTTTTGATAAAAAAAGGACAGTAGCCAGCTCATAATTTGGGCGCAAACGATAGCGTACTAAGCTATAATATCTATGTTAAATAATGGCAAGCTTATTCTGTTTTGAAAGTGTCAATTGTATTATTAGGAAATTTTGTAATTTCACTTTTTGTACAATAATAAGTTTTAATTCACATTTTATGAATTCTTTTGGACTGGATAGCAAGTGGCATGCATAATGGAGTCTAATAGGATTAGACCGGAAGATTCTTCTCGAAAGCAGAACCAAAAGAGAAAAAAGAATCCGTACTTCCTACCCCTTCAATTTGATGTATTTGTTCGTATAATATTTTGCGAAGTTCTTCATTGTTAAAAGAAACAATTTTGATAAACAAAGCATATTTTCCAGAAACCCAATGGCATTCGATTACTTCCGGAATTTCTTTGAGTTTCTCCGCTATGGAATAAGAAAAACGAGCCTCTTTAGTGACAATTCCTGTATAGGTAATGGTTTCAAAACCAATTTGTTTGGCGTTTAGTTTTACGGAAAATCCCGTGATGATTCCGGCTTCTTGTAATTTTCGAACTCTAAGGTGTACCAAGGAATTGGAGATGTTTAATTCTTTGGCTAAATCAGAAAAGGGTATTCTCCCGTTCTCACTGAGTTTTCGGATGATTTCTTTATCTAAATAATCGGTGTTTACATTGTTTTTCATAGTGGGAAGAACTAAGGTTTAGGAACTGATTCTACAATTTTGACAATTCTAATGCGAAAACATGGTTTGATAGTGTCAAAAATACAGAAAAAATACTTACATCTGTCTAATTGTAAATAAACGTGTGTAATCAATGTTATAATAACACCTTTATGTATATTTTTGTGTCATAATCACATTATTAAATATGTTTGAAAATGGATAAGAATCAGTTACTTATGAAATTATGGGAGCAATATGCCGATATTACTCCATCTGCAAAAAAAATTCATGAATTATTAGAAGAGAGAGGCGAAGTGATACAAAACGATCATATTGCAATTCGAACTTTTAATGATAAACGTGTCAACATTGAAGTATTGGAAAAACCATTTTTAAATGTAGGGTATCAGGCAAGAGGCGAATACGATTTTGAAACTAAAAAATTATTTGCTAGACATTACGAACATACCACTGACAAAGATGCGCCAAGAATTTTTATCTCTGAATTGGAATTGGAAAAATGCTCCACTGCATTGCAAGAAACAGTAAAGAATATCTTAGACAGTTGTGATCAAAATATATTTAATGATTCTGAGTTGGTTTTGAGTGGGTCTGTTTGGAAAGCCAATTCTCAAGCGATCTATACAGCCTTATTAAACGAATCAGAATATGCTGCTTGGATGTATGTCTATGGTTTTAGAGCCAATCACTTCACGATCAATACCAACGCTTTAAAAGAATTTGACACCTTAGAACAATTGAACACTTTCTTAGAAGATAGCGGATGGAAACTCAACGCATCGGGAGGAAAAATTAAGGGAACTCCGGAGCAGTTATTAGAGCAATCGAGCACCTTGGCTGATTTGTATGCGATCGATTTTGAAGAGGGAACTGTAGAGATTCCATCATGTTATTATGAATTTGCTCTTCGTTATCCGATGGCCAATGGAGAATTGTACCAAGGGTTTGTCGCTTCATCTGCAGACAAGATCTTTGAAAGCACAGATGTAAAATTGCAAAATTTATAGGTATCCATAGTAAAGAATAACTCTCTTTTATCTAAACTGACTTTTAGATAAAAGGGAGCATAACATATAAAAATAGGTCACTATGACAACAATAGAATTAGATTTCGGAATAGAGGAAGCCTTAAGTCAATTAGGTATACAAGAAACAAATGAAGGAACTTCAACAGGAGTACATCATTTTTCAAACGGAGAAATCCTAGAAAGTTATTCTCCTGTAGATGGGCAATTAATTGCCAAAGTGAAAACTTCAACCGCAGCAGATTATGAAAAAGTAATGCAAGCAGCTACCGCTGCTTTTCAAACTTTCAGACTGATGCCAGCCCCACAACGTGGCGAAATCGTGCGCCAATTTGGCGATAAGTTGCGTAAAAACAAAGAAGCTTTAGGGAAGTTGGTTTCGTACGAGATGGGGAAATCATTACAAGAAGGTTACGGAGAAGTACAAGAAATGATTGACATCTGTGACTTTGCCGTAGGACTTTCTCGTCAATTGCACGGCTTGACCATGCATTCGGAACGCCCTGGACATCGTATGTATGAGCAATACCATTCTTTAGGAGTGGTGGGGATTATCTCGGCATTCAATTTCCCAGTAGCCGTTTGGGCTTGGAATACCGCTTTAGCTTGGATTTGTGGAGATGTTTGCGTTTGGAAACCCTCTGAGAAAACACCCCTTTGTGCGATAGCTTGTCAAAATATCGTAGCTCAGGTCATCCAAGAAAACAATCTTCCAGAAGGAATCTCTTGTTTAATCAACGGAGATTATACTATAGGTCAACTCCTGACCAATGATCAACGTGTGCCGTTGATTTCTGCAACAGGTTCTACCCGTATGGGAAAAATCGTTGCACAAGTAGTGGCAGGCCGTTTAGGCAGGTCCCTATTGGAATTAGGAGGAAACAATGCCATTATAGTAACCCCGGATGCCGATATCAAAATGACCGTTATTGGTGCTGTTTTTGGCGCAGTAGGAACTGCTGGACAAAGGTGTACCTCTACACGTCGTTTGATTATTCACGAAAGTATTTACGATACCGTTAAAGAGGCCTTAGTGTCCGCTTATAAACAATTGCGTATCGGAAATCCATTAGATGAAAAGAATCACGTAGGGCCACTTATCGATCAACAGGCCGTTGCCCTATATGAAGAGGCTTTGATCAAAGTAGTAGCCGAAGGTGGAAAAGTGATCGTTGAAGGCGGTGTACTTACTGGTGAAGGATACCAAAGCGGTTGTTATGTTAAACCAGCCATTGCCGAAGCGGACAATAGCTTTAAGATCGTACAACACGAAACTTTTGCCCCAGTATTGTACTTGTTGAAATATTCCGGAACTGTGGAGCAGGCCATTGCCGTTCAAAATGGAGTAGGTCAAGGTTTGTCTTCCGCTATTATGACCAATAATTTAAGAGAGGCAGAATTGTTTTTATCTGTAGTTGGTTCGGACTGTGGTATTGCCAATGTCAATATTGGAACATCAGGAGCCGAAATTGGAGGCGCTTTTGGAGGCGAAAAAGAAACAGGTGGAGGAAGAGAGTCAGGTTCGGATGCTTGGAAAGTATATATGCGCAGACAAACCAATACCATTAATTATACCACTAGCTTGCCTTTGGCACAAGGAATAAAATTCGATTTGTAGACCAAAGAATCCAGCATCTAAACCAGATGCTGGATTAAAAATAGTTAGGACTTAGGGAGTCAATGATTGCGTTAAAAAAAAAGAAAAAAAGGTTGTTTTTTTGAAGCCAAATGGAGTGCTCCAATTGTACCTTTAATTGGTGCCGATGTTGACTTTTTTGTTATGCTCGTTTCGGATGTCAATGGAGCCATTAAGACAGGAGCAAGTAGTTACAAATGGAATACTTGGGTAGATGTTTTAATTGCAAAAAAGGGAACCGAAGTTTTAGCTACTTTTGATGATGAGTTTTATAAAGGCAAAGCTACTGCTGTTACAAGACAATTAGATAAAGGAACCATTACCTATTTAGGAGTGGAAAGTAATGATGGAACCTTAGAGTGAGAAATAGTGCGTAAGGTCTATGCTCTAGCAAAAGGGGCCATTGAAGATTTGCCAAAGAGTGTCTTTATAGAATGGCGTGATGGTTTTTATGTAGGGGTAAATTATACCAATGAAGCCATAAATCTGCCGATTCCCCAGTGAAGTAAAATACTCGTGGGATAAAATCCTCTGCAGCCAGCACAGGCCGTAATTTGGAAATAAAAAAATAAAAGAATATATATTAAATAAGGATAATAATGACTTTTTCAGAAGCAACAATTCAAGACTTAGTAAAAGAACATTACGGATTAAAAGTAACCGTAAAAGCATTAAATGGATATGATGAATTGAATTTCCTTTTATCGAATGTTAAAGACGAAAAATACATTCTAAAAGTCTCGAACGAAAGTCATCCGTTTCCTTTTTTAGAGGCGCAGGTTAATATCATAAAAGAACTTACGAAAAGTAGTATTTCAGATTGTTTTCAGCACTTCAGTGTCAACAAACAAGGAGAGGAATTAACTAAAATTGTAGGGGATGATCAAACGTATTACATCCGAATTCTCAATTTTCTAGAGGGTACTTTTTGGGCAGAGGTAAAAGGAAAAACGGCTGAATTACAACATAATTTGGGCTCTTTTTTAGGAGAGATGGATAAGGCATTAAAAGATTTTGCTCATCCGGCCATGCACCGTTCTTATACGTGGGATATTAGCCGCGCTAATGAGGCAAGTGATAACGTAAAGCACATCCTCAATCATGAGAAAAGACGTATGGCTGGTTACTTTCTGTTACAGTTTGACACTGAAGTAGCACCAGAACTCCACCGACTTCGTCATGCTTATATTCATAACGATGCTAATGATTATAATGTATTGGTACAAGGCAATCAAGTGAGTGGTTTAATAGATTTTGGGGATATGGTATATACAGCTCTGATCAATAATTTAGCCATAGCTTGTACCTATGCCATGCTTGATGAGAAAGATCCCTTAACTGTTGCCGCAACCCTAGTGGAAGGTTATCATCAGGCCTATGCGCTAACCCAACAGGAAGTTGATTTGTTATACTATTTAATTGCAGCAAGACTTTGCATCAGCGTTACGCAATCGGCGTACAATGCTTCACTAGAGAGTAACAACGAACATCATTTTATTACAGAAAAACCTGCTTGGGATTTGTTGTATCAATTAATTGAGATTAACCCAATCAAGGCACAAGATGCCTTTAGACGAGCTTGTGGTTTTGAGGGCGTAATTAATGATGATGACTATAGCGATTTATTGGAAATTCGTCAACAGAAAATTGGTCGAAATTTGAGTATTGGCTACAAAGACAAATTGAAAATTGTCAAAGGAGCTTTACAATACTTATACGATGATAAAGGAAGAACCTTTGTCGATTGTGTCAATAACCCTTCGCATGTAGGACACTGCCATCCAGTAGTGGTCCGTAAAATGCAAAAACAGATTGCTACTTTAAATACCAATACTCGATATTTAAATGATGCCATAACCCAATATGCAGCCAAACTAACGGCAACTTTGCCTGCTTCATTAAGCGTTTGTTATTTTGTGAATTCAGGTAGTGAAGCTAATGATTTAGCCATCAGGATGAGTCGTCATTTTACCAAGCAAAAAGATATTATTGTATTGGATCATGCCTATCACGGAACTTCAACCGTGGCCATGGAAATGAGTCCGTATAAATTTGACTCCAAAGGTGGTTTTGGTAAAATGCCTTGGATACATAAAGCAATTAATCCCGATTTGTACCGAGGTCCTTATCAATATGGAGATGCTGATGCAGGAAAGAAATATGCTGCAGATGTACAGCGTATTATTGAAGATTTAAAAAAGGAAGATAAAGCGCCTGCTGTATTTATCTGCGA
The DNA here is from genome assembly GCF_059882335.1 of Flavobacterium sp. OHVDL-2026-0007. Lineage (NCBI taxonomy): Bacteria > Pseudomonadati > Bacteroidota > Flavobacteriia > Flavobacteriales > Flavobacteriaceae > Flavobacterium > Flavobacterium sp. OHVDL-2026-0007. The sequence continues at coordinate 1,304,640 of NZ_CM187612.1, read as the reverse complement.
AACCTTATTGGGTGTAGGCGGTCAAATTCCACTTCCAGAACAATATTTAAAAACGGCTTACGACTATGTTAGAGCTGCCGGAGGTGTTTGTATAGCCGATGAGGTGCAAGTAGGATTTGGAAGAATAGGAGAGCATTTTTGGGGTTTTGAATTGCAAAATGTAGTTCCGGATATAGTGGTGTTAGGAAAACCAATTGGTAATGGCCATCCCTTAGCCGCGGTAATCGTCACTGAGGAAATTGCCAATGCGTTCAATAATGGAATGGAATACTTTAACACCTTTGGAGGTAATCCCGTTTCGATGACTACGGGATTGACCGTTTTAGAGGTGATCCAAGACGAAGAAATGCAACAACATGCCTTAGAGGTTGGAAATCATTTAATCAAAGGACTTAAAGGTTTAATGGCAAAGTACCCTATTATTAGTGATGTCCGTGGACATGGATTATTCATAGGTGCCGAGATGGTAAAAGACAGAATAACCATGGAGCCTGCCGTTGCTGAGATCGATAGTGTAGTGGAAAAATTAAAAGCAAAAGGTTACTTATTAAGTACAGACGGCCCGTTGCATAATGTATTAAAGATAAAACCACCGATGACCTTCAACAAACAAAATGCAGATGAAATGGTGCGACTATTGGATATCGCCTTAAGCGAACTGTAACCACTGAGCTTGAAAAATAAAAAGCTTCTGCCTCAAAAGGGGCGGAAGACTTTTATGCACAAGGCCTAACCAATACCATAACAAACGAAAACTATTTTTGCTTGCTGATCCTTTTATTTTTGTAATAAAAGGAAATAGCATGGTCTATAATACCGTATTAACATGAGTGATAATCATATGCTTTCCAAGAGTACTATTGATCTTGAAGGTTTAGAAAAGCAATTAGAAGGTAAATTATTTTATGATCATACCATGCGTTTGCTTTACGCAACAGATGCCAGTGCTTATAAGGAGATGCCCTTAGCTGTGGCGATCCCCAAAACAAAGGAAGATATTCAAAAAATAATTGCGTTTGCAAGAGAGAATAAAAGTAGCGTAATCCCTCGTGCAGCAGGAACCTCACTTGCAGGTCAAGTGGTGGGTAACGGGATTATTGTGGATATTTCACAGGATTTTACTAAAATTATTTCGGTAGATCCAGCGACTAAATCGGCTTGGGTAGAACCAGGAGTCATTCGAGATGAATTGAATCTTCATTTAAAAGACTACCAATTATTTTTTGGTCCAGAAACCTCTACCAGCAACCGTTGTATGATTGGGGGTATGGTAGGGAACAATGCCTGTGGGGCCAGATCGGTTATTTATGGTTCTACACGAGAACATTTATTGGAGATCAAAGGCTTTTTAGCCGATGGAAATGAAGTGAGTTTTGGCGCTTTAACCAATGCTGAATTTGAAGATAAATGCAAGGGGATTAATGTAGTGAGTCCACTAGAGCAAGCGGTGTATGTGCAAGCCAAAGCTATCTTGTCTTCACAGACCAACAGAGGTTTATTCGAGAATAATTTTCCAAAAAAATCAATTCCTAGAAGAAATACGGGTTATGCATTGGATCTATTAGCCAATACGTTGCCCTTTGAAGCTAGCACTGAAAAATTCAATTTTTGTAAATTAATTGCTGGTTCCGAAGGAACTTTATTCTTTTCGACGGCCATTAAATTGAATTTGGTGGATGCTTTAAAACCTTATTCAGCTTTAGTTTGTGTGCATTTTGATAGTATTAATGACTCCTTGAAAGCCAATATAGAGGCTTTAAAATTCCAACCCGATAGTGTAGAGTTAATCGATCATTATATACTGGAATGTACCAAAGAAAACAGAGAACAAAGCCAGAATCGCTTTTTTGTAAAAGGAGACCCTCAGGCTATTTTAGCGGTGGAATTTTTAAGAGACTCTCAAGAAGAAATAGATATTATTGCGAAAGAGATGGAAGTTTTGATGCGTTCTAAAAATCTGGGCTATCATTTCCCTATAGTCTACGGAGACGATACCAACAAAGTGTGGACCCTTAGGAAGGCAGGATTGGGCTTATTGTCCAATATTCCAGGAGATGCCAAAGCCGTAGCTGTTATTGAAGATACGGCGGTAGACGTACATGATTTGCCAGATTTTATTGAAGATTTTAATGCTATTCTAAAGGAGCGCAACTTAAACTGTGTACATTATGCGCATGCGGCAACAGGAGAGCTTCATCTGCGTCCTATAATTGATTTAAAAACAAAAGAAGGAACGGAAATCTTTAGAACCATAGCCACGGATATAGCGCATTTGGTCAAAAAATACAAAGGTTCTTTAAGTGGTGAACATGGAGACGGAAGACTTAGAGGGGAGTTTATTCCGCTGATGTTGGGTCAAGAGATCTACGAGCTGTTCCAGCAAATCAAACAGGTTTGGGACCCTTGGGGTGTTTTTAATCCGGGTAAGATTGTCAATACACCTCCGATGGACAGTAGTTTGAGATATACGCCAGGTCAGGACACACCCATGCCAGAAACCTATTTTGATTTTTCAGAGCACAATGGAATTTTGCGTGCTGCGGAAATGTGTAACGGGTCAGGGGATTGTAGAAAAACAGAAAAAAGTGGAGGTACGATGTGTCCAAGTTATATGGCTACTCGTGATGAAAAACATACCACTCGCGCTAGAGCCAATATGCTCAGAGAAACCATTACCCAATCCACCAAAGAAAACAAATTCGATGATGAGGCGCTACTAGACGTGCTTGATTTGTGTTTGAGTTGTAAAGGCTGTAAATCGGAGTGTCCATCCAATGTGGACATGGCCAAATTAAAAGCGGAGACTCTACAGCAATATCACGATAAGCATGGGGTCAAAATGCGATCTAGATTAATTGGAAATACACCTAAAATAAATCAGTTTTTCAGTAATATTCCTTGGATGTATAATCTCTCTACTAAAGGAATAGTAGGCATTATGATTAAAAAAGCAACAGGTTTTGCTACAGAGCGAACCTTACCTCTAATGCATAGCATTACTTTTGGGAATTGGATCAAAAAGTACATGCAAAAAGGAGATTTTGTAAATGGTACAGTATATCTGTATAATGATGAGTTTCTCAACTACTATGATGTTGAAATAGGGCAGAAGACTGTTAAGCTTTTGAATCGATTGGGATATCAAGTTGAGGTTCCTACTATCGGTATCAGTGGCAGGACTTATCTTTCGAAAGGGATGTTAAAAGAGGCCCGTGAAATTGCCGAACAAAATGTTTTGGATTTTGAGAAGGCCCTACCGACGGATGGTATTTTGATTGGCATAGAACCTTCTGCGATCTTGACTTTTCGGGATGAGTATCCTGATTTGTGTCGTGGAGACTTAAAAACCAAAGCCAAAACATGGGCTACTAGAACCTTTTTGATCGAAGAGTTTTTAGCCAAAGAACTCGAGCAAGGAAGAATTTCTTCAGATAGTTTTACGGATGAGGTAGAGCGAGTAAGGATGCATGGACATTGTTTTCAGAAAGCCTTATCTTCATTGGTACCTCTAAAGAAAATTTTGACCTTGCCTAGGAATTATACAGTGTTGAACATTCCGAGTGGTTGCTGTGGTATGGCCGGTTCTTTCGGTTATGAAAAAGAGCATTATGAGATTTCGATGAAAATAGGAGAATTAGTTTTGTTTCCTACTATCCGCTTGGAGGAGCAAGCTACTTTAATTTCTGCATCTGGTACAAGCTGTAGGCATCAAATTGCTGACGGTACAGGACGAAAGGCACAACATCCTGTAGAGATATTGTATGCTGCACTAAAATAGATTGAGGTGGGTAGAGCAATAAGTATCTTATTAAAATTTAATCTTTATAAGGACCGATCAATAGAAAAATAAAAAAGTAAGCCGAAAACGAAAGGTTTTCGGCTTATAAAAGGTACGTTTATTTTTTTAGATTGTAACACCTAGTGTATTAACGAGGTTCCCAAAGTTCTATTTTATTGTCATCTGCATCCATTATATGTACAAACTTCCCATAGTCATAAGTGACAATATCATCGAGTATGGTTACACCATTTTCTTTGAGTTGAAGAACAAGACCTTCCATATTCTGAACTCTGTAATTAATCATGAACTCTTTTTTTGATGGAGAAAAATACGCATCTCCTTTTTTGAAGGGACTCCATTGGAGTGCATTGATCTCCTGAGGATCGCTAATGTTTCTGGATTCAAAAGTAGAACCCCAGTCGTTGATTTCAAGTCCTAAGTTTTTAGCATACCATTCTCTGCTGTCCTTGGGATTGTCCGTAAAGAAAAAAATACCACCAATTCCAGTAACTTTTGGCGTTTTGTCAGATGAGTCTACTTGATTTTTTGAATCTTCCATATGCTGTTTTTTTATAATTGTTGCGTAATTAGGATGACACTAAGTTAGGAATTTTATCTATTTTTATGTGGTATTCATTAGTAGTAAAGATGCTATTTGAGGGTAAAATAGTTGTTCAAGTTTAGATTTTATTGAAGGAGAAAGACGGTTTTATTAAAATAAGAAGTCATTGTATAAACCAATGACAAAAAATGTAACTTTGAAAAAAAATAAAAACACTATGAAAACTGTCGGATTTATCAAACACCTATTGATCACGGTATTGTTAACATTATTTATGGTAAGTTGCAGCGTGCATACTTCGTCTTCACATGGCAGAAAATTGCCTCCTGGACAAGCAAAAAAGATGTCTGGAAGTAAGAGTGCAAAAGCCTATGCACCAGGTCAGCAGAAAAAAAGATAAGTTATCCTCAGTGGAGGCTAAATAAAAAAAAGACAGTCAGAAAATTTTCCTGACTGTCTTTTTTTTTGGTCTATAATTTAATGTTTACCATTTCCATGACCTTTTCCATTTCCGTTATTTCCATGGCCATTTCCATTGTTTCCACGGCCATTTCCATTATTTCCATAATCTTTGTTATTTCCTTTACCGGGTTTATGACCAATACTATGTTGAGGTTTTCCTTTATAGCCTTTACCATATTTTACTTTATGGGTTTTATAATTGTCATAAGGTCTATCTCCTCTATAGTCAGTAAGTACTACTTTATATCCGTTATAGAGATCATAGTTTCTATAATTTCGTGGTAAAGTTCTTGTTCTGAGCCATCTTCCTTGGTTAAGATAAATGTAAAAAGAAGTATTAACATCATAGTACATTTCTAGATCAGGCAAATAATAGTAACGCGCATCTGCATATCCTGAAGGACCCCATGCTGGAGGGGTTCCAATGTTAACATTAACGGACACTTGAGCTTGTAAAGAACTCATTGAAATAAAAGCGATTCCTATAATTAAATACTTTAGTGTTTTCATGATTTAAAATTGTTTTAGATTAATATCTTAAAGGTAAAGACAAAAACCGAACCTAAAATTGTTTTTTAGGAAAAATTTATTATAAATCTGAAATAATGAATTCGCTTCTTCTGTTCATTTGGTGTTCTTCTTCTGTACATTTTACGCCATCAGCACAGTGGTTAACTAGTTGTCTTTCTCCATAACCTTTACCGATTAATCGGTTTGGAGCGACACCATTTTTAACCAACCATTTGATGGTGGACTTGGCTCTTCTATCGGATAAGGCTTCATTGTATTTGAAACTAGCACGGCTATCGGTATGAGAGCGTATATCGAGTTTCATTGTTGGATACTGATTCAATACATCCAATATTTTTTCTAGGTCGATGGCCGCTTCCACTCTAATATTGGATTTGTCCAAATCAAAGTAAATCATTTTGATACCAAAGCATTTACCTAAGTCATCTCCTATGGTTACTTTACAAGTTGCTTTTTCTAAAGCAATAGGTAAAGAGGTTTTTCCGCTTTCTGTTGGAATAGTAATGCTCACTTCTTTGGTAGTATAATCTGTTTTTTCAGCTCTCACATTATAGGTTTTGCCGCACTCTACTGCAAAAGTATAATAGCCGTTAGCATCGGCGAGAGTCGTATTTTTGATGTTTCCTTGATTATCATACAGGGTAAGTTTGGTCTCTGGAAGCACTACACCTGATTCCGCATCGGTAATGGTTCCGTTTAGCTCTTGAATACATTGGAGTCTTCTGGTTTCTAGGAATTTATAGATATCATCAGAACCTAGTCCACCTGCTTTATTGGAAGAGAAATAGCCATTTCGAGTGACAGGATCAATAATATAAGCAAAATCATCTTGAGGAGAATTGATATCTGCCCCTAGGTTTTGAATGTTATTAATACTTCCGTCTGGAGCAATTTGACCTACAAAAACATCTAGTCCTCCCAGTCCAGGGTGTCCATCAGAGGCAAAGTAGATTTCATTTTCACTGGTCACATAAGGAAATGTTTCTTTTCCTTCAGTATTGATGGTTCTGCCTAAGTTCTCAGGAGATCCATAACCACCATTGCTGTTGATACTGACTCTATAAATATCAGATTGTCCTGTGGTACCGGGCATATCAGAGACAAAATACAATGTTTTTTCATCAGCACTAAGAGCAGGGTGTGCGGTACTGTAATTATCGCTGTTGAAAGGAAGTTCCATTACATTGGTCCATTTGTCCTTGTCAAGAGTAGCTTTATAGAGTTTTATTAAAGTAGTTTTATGATCATCTGTTCCTTTTTTGTGGTCTGCATAATTGTTTCGGGTAAAGTAAACTGTTTTACCATCTTTTGTGAAGACAGGAGAGGCTTCATGGAATTTGGTGTTTAACATCGTTTTGAATTTTCTCACTTTAGCCGAGTCTACATCGGCTATGTAAAGATTGGTGAAATACTGCCCAGTCCATTTGTGTTTGCGTTGAGAGAAATTCCCCGTATCTCTTGCCGAGGCAAAATAGATTTTGTTGTTGTATACAATAGTTCCGTAGTCGGAATACTTTGAATTGATACCGGCATTTTCAATGTTATAACGCCCCGAATTGGCTTTGATCTTATCGAGATAATTGGTGTCTTCTTTATAGAGTTGACCTCTGTTGTCGTTTTTAAATTTGCTATTAAATTCGTCCAGAATTTTATTGGCTTTATTACCATCTCCTGAAGATTTTAACGATTGTGCATAACGGTAGTAGTACTCGGGTTCTAACTCGGTATTCATAGCAAATAATTCGCCGTACCATTTGGCAGCAGCTTCAAATTCGGAGTTAAAGTAGTAAGAGTTTCCTAGTTTTTTAAACATATCTTCCGATTTGTATCCCTTCTGAGCTACTTTTTCATAGGTTTTAATCGCATCGATATAGGCATAGTTATCGTATTTTTTATCTCCAGATTCTATTTTAGCTTGTTGGGCGTAACTCTTAGAGAAAAAAACACTTACGATGGTTAGGCAAAGGAGTATAGAATTTTTCATAATCAGTATTTTTAGAAGAAACGAGGAGTTGTCATTTTACCATTGTTTTTGAAGAATTCATATCGGAGAAATATCTCATGCGATCCTGAATTGTAGTTGTTTAGGTTGGTGGTCTCACGATCATACCCATACCCCAGATACAGACCGTCCGAAATTTGAAAGCCCACCATAGCACTTAAAGAAGCACTCCATCTATAGGCTACACCGACTACAAATTTGTCCACGAACATGAAATTAGCAGAGATATCTGCTTGTAAAGGAGCACCTTCTACCATTTTAGTCAATATCGCTGGTTTGAATTTGATATACTGCGCTTGATCTAGATTAAAGACATAACCAGCCATTAGATAATAACTAATTTTATCTTTATATATGGCTACATCATTATCATCGTATCGATTGGTTTCTATAAAATTTGGTACCGATAACCCGATGTACGCTTTATCAGAATGCCAGTAAACCCCGGCTCCCACATTAGGAGAGAATTTGTTTTTTAAATCTTGAAATTGAGGATCTCCTTGATCAACAGGATTTAATTTATTGACGTCTAAATTGAATATATTGGCCGTTCCCTTGATCCCAAATGAAAGTTTAAAATCAGCAGAGGTTTGTACGGTATACGAAATGTCTGCAGAAAAGTTATTTTCATTAGTGGGGCCAATTTTATCATTGATAAAGGAAACACCTACTCCTAAATTACTATTGTTAATGGGAGTATTAACCGAAAAGCTACTAGTTTCAGGTGCACCGTCTAGTCCTACCCATTGGGTACGATATAAACCGAAAACACTCAATGCTCCTCGAGATCCTGCATAGGCTGGATTGATGTTTATTGTGTTGTACATATATTGCGTAAACTGCGCATCTTGTTGTGCATGACTAGCAAATGATACTAACATAATGACGAAGGAAAATAATGTTGTTCTCATAGTAGATATTTATTATTTTAATAATTACTATTGCTTGTTTATCCCCATAAATCCTAGAAAAGAAGCAATGTGATGGCTTATTTTAGAATAAGTTTTTTATTGATTGTGATATAATGCGCTATAAGACATTGTTTTATAGCGCATTGTTTTTAGTTCTTATCTGGATAAATATAAATAGCCATCTTTTTTATGGGTCTGGATTGCACCGTTTCCATCAACAGCAGTATAGTTCAGAATGTAGAAGTAAGTTCCTGCTGGTAGACCAGATGGCGCACTTATTGTTGTTCTACCTCTAGAGAAACCATCAAAAGCATTGGTAGTATTGTTGTAGTCTTTGGTTTCAAATACTAGTACTCCCCAACGGTTGTAGATCTCTACAGTATTCTCAGGATAACAAGCGGTCTGATCTATATTATCGATCACAAATTTATCATTGAAGTTGTCACCATTTGGAGAGAAGGCATTGTGAACTAGTATGTTTCCACAGGCCAATACCACACAATCATCATTAACGACAAGATTTACAAATAAACTTCTCGGACAGGCTTCATCTTTTATTTGATACTCAAATGTATACGTACCCACTGCAAGACCAAAGGAAGTCACTGTACTACCATTTAAAGCATTAGAGTTATTGGTATCGATCCAGGTACCTGTAGTAGTAGTGCTTCGAGGGAGTATATTAAATAGATTTACAGTCGATGTATCTCCATTACAAACAGGACTGTTTATGGCCGATGCTGGTGATGCATCATTTTGTTGAACAGTTATGGTTTGTACCAGTAGTGTTTTATTGCCAGCACAGTCAGATAAAGTGTACGTTCTTGTTAGGATGTAAGGAGTGCCTACGCAACCTGTACCTCCATTATTGGTATCACTTACTGTCACGGTTACTGTGGCACTACAGTTATCAGTAGCATTAAGTACTGCTTTAGGATCTGCCACTGGAATATCGGCTATGTTTTGCAAGGTGATATCCGCTGGAGCTGTTCCTGTAGGAGCCGTAGTGTCTTTAACGGTAATGACTTGTGTGTACGTGGTGGTATTACTGCCACAATCACTAGTGGTCCATTTACGTGTTAAGGTGTAGTTGGTAGCACACTCATTTTGAATATTGCTTTTTGTTTCTGTATACACCACTGGTACGTCGGTATTACAATTGTCCGTTGCTGTTATCGTAGCGGGTTGTGGAACCTTATCACAAGATACTGTAAGATCAACTGGAAGTTCTCCATTGAATGTTGGCTTAGTAGTGTCTTCTATGGTGATCACTTGGGTGAAGACTGCAGTGGCATTACCACAATTGTCTGTTGCTATCCAAGTATTGGTATAAGTTCCCGTATTGCTACAAGATTCAGAGGCTACAAACACACCACTAGTTTTGGTTAGTGTAACTTCTGCATCGCAATTGTCTGAAGCCACAGGCGCTTTTCCTTGAGCCGTAGCCAAAGCCTCAGCATCACTACATTGAAGCGTTACATTGAGTGTTCCGGCTGCAGTCGTCCAAGTTGGCACTGTAGTGTCTTGGATGGTGATCACTTGGGTGAAAGACTCAGAAGTGTTACCACAATCGTCTTTAACAGTCCAAGTATTGGTATAGGTTCCCGCATTACCACAATCCGCAGCAGCTACAAAGGCTCCACTGGTTTTGGTAATATTGGTCACATCACCATCGCAATTATCGCTTGCCACAGGTGCTTTACCTTGAGCGGTTGCCAAGGAATCAGCATCACTACATTCAATAGTAGTATCCAAAGTTCCGGCTAGAGTAGTCCAAGTTGGTACTGTAGTGTCTTGGATGGTGATTACTTGGGTGAAAGTTTCAGAAGTGTTGCCACAATCGTCTTTAACAGACCAAGTATTGGTATAGGTTCCGGCATTACCACAAGTTCCGGAAGCTACGAAGGCTCCACTGATTTTGGTGATATTGGTCACATCACCATCACAATTATCTTTTGCTACAGGTGCTTTCCCTTGAGCCGTTGTCAAAGCAGCAGCATCACTACATTCAATAGTAACATCTAAAGTTCCGGCTAGAGTAGTCCAAGTTGGTACTGTAGTGTCTTGGATGGTGATTACTTGGGTGAAAGTTTCAGAAGTGTTACCACAATCATCTTTAACGATCCAAGTATTGGTATAAGTTCCTGCGTTGCCACAAGTTTCGGAAGCTATAAAGGCTCCACTAGTTTTTACAACATTACTTAGATCACTATCACAATTATCGCTTGCTACTGGTACATTTGCTTGAGCGGTTGCCAAAGCATCAGCATCACTACATTCAACAGTAACATTCAAAGTTCCGATTGGCGTACTCCAAGTTGGTGCAGTGGTATCTTGGATCGTAATTATTTGTGTGAAGGTAGCAGAAGTGTTGCCACAATCGTCTTTAACGATCCAGGTATTGGTATAAGTTCCAGCGTTACCACAAGAGGCAGAGGCAGGTACAAACGCTCCACTAGTTTTTAGAATATTGCTTAGATCACCATCACAATTGTCTGCCGCCATAGGGAATTTTGCTTGAGCCGCTGTCAAAGCTTGGGCATCGCTACATTCAATAGTAGCATTCAAAGTTCCGGCACCTGTACTCCATGTTGGAGCAATGGTATCTTCAATGGTGAATGTGGCTGAAGTTGTAGTTTTGTTTCCACAAGCATCAGTGGCAGTAAATTCTACGGTTACTGCAGCAGAACAATCAGCATCTATTTTATCGAAGTTATTGGTCCAAGTTACTTGAGAGCAATTATCAGTAGCGGTAGCTCCACCATGGGAGGTTAGCCAATTACTAAGTGCTGTGTTGTTTCCATTTCCATCACATTCTACTATAAGATTAGCAGCTGGTTTGGAAATGATTGGTGCTGTGTTATCTTTTACAGTAATAGTTTGTACTTGATCAGGAGCTTTGTTTCCACAAGCATCTTTTAAAGACCAAGTTCTAGTGATGATATGAGACCCTTCACAAGTACCAGCTGTAGTTACATCAGTGTAGGTAGCTTGAATAGTAGTAGAGCAACTATCTTGTTCATTAGTAACATCACCTGTTTTTATTGGAGTGGCATTATATTCACAACTTGCATCAGCATAGATGATTATGTCTGCAGGTCTAGTAAAGGTTGGTAAAGTTGTATCTTCAACCATTATTATTTTAGTACATGTTGATTTGCATCCATTGTTGTCTTTTATTGTTAAGGTAAGTGTAAATGAAGCTCCACAGTTTGATCCAGCAGTTATTGAGACTGTTTGTGAAGTTGTACTGCCATTAATTGTCGCATTTCCAGTAACAGACCAAGCATAGCTACTCATTCCAGCTGGTGCAGTATAAATATTAGCTGTTGATGAAGGACATAGTGGACCATCTGAACCTGCGATGGAACATACTGGAACTGGGTTCACTGTTATGGTTACTATTTGTGCTGCTCCCACACAGTGTCCTGTTATAGATGTAGGTGTCACTGTATAGATTACCGTTTGAACACTAGTTGTAGTGTTAACCAAGATATCTGTTATTGTAGATGTAGATTGTACTGTAGTACTTTCTCCAGTTACATTAGCATTGGCAGTTGCAACCCATGTATAGGTAGAAGGTACCACACTTGTTAAGGTAAGTCCAATTGCATCTCCACTACAGATTGTTTTAGAAGTTTCGCAAGTCATCGTTGGTGCAGGATTCACTTTTATGGCTACGGTTTGTGCTGCTCCCACACAGTGTCCTGTTATAGATGTTGGTGTTACGGTATAGATTACCGTTTGAACACTATTAGTAGTATTAATCAAAATATCTGTTATGGTCGAAGTAGTTTGTGTTGTAGTACTTTCTCCCGTTACGTTAGCATTTGCAGAGGCAACCCATGTATAGGTTGAAGGTACCACACTAGTTAAAAGAAGTCCAACAGTATCTCCACTACAGATGGTTTTGGAAGTATCACAAGTCATCGTTGGCGCAGGATTCACTGTTATGGTTACTGTTTGTGATGCTCCCACACAACCACCTGTTATAGATGTTGGTGTTACCGTGTAGATCACCGTTTGAACACTAGTGGTAGTATTAACCAAAATGTCTGTTATGGTAGCTGAAGATTGTGCTGTAGTACTTTCTCCTGTTACATTAGGATTTGCTATGGCAATCCATGAATAGGTGGAAGGTACCACACTAGTTAAAAGAAGTCCAACAGTATCTCCACTACAGATAGTTTTGGCAGTATCACAAGTCATTGTTGGTGCTGGTGTAACGATGATGGTTCCAGTAGCACTCACTGTTCCACAACCTCCGGTTAATGGAATGTTATAGTTAAAAGTTCCTGCTATCGTTGGTGTTCCGCTAATGGTAATTACATCGGCATTCCATGCTGCAGTAACTCCTGTAGGCAATCCCGTAGGGGCTCCAATTCCAGTGGCTCCCGTTGTAGTATGTGTGATCGCAGTTAATACGGTATTGATACACAAGGTTGGGGTAGCGGATGGTGAAGTTACAGTATTATCAGGGGTAACGATGATAGTTCCTGTTGCACTCACTGTTCCACAACCTCCAGTTAATGGAATGTTATAGTTAAAAGTTCCTGCTATCGTTGGTGTTCCACTAATGGTAATCACATCGGCATTCCATGCTGCAGTAACTCCTGTTGGTAATCCCGTAGGGGCTCCGATTCCAGTGGCTCCCGTTGTAGCATGTGTGATTGGAGTTAATACGGTATTGATACACAAGGTTGGTGTAGTTGATGGTAGGCCCGCAGTATTGTTTGTGGTAACAGTAATAGTTCCTGTTGCACTAACAGTTCCACAACCTCCAGTTAAAGGAATGTTATAGTTAAAAGTTCCCGCTATCGTTGGTGTTCCGCTAATGGTAATCACATCGGCATTCCATGCTGCAGTAACTCCTGTAGGCAATCCCGTAGGGGCTCCAATTCCAGTGGCTCCCGTTGTAGTATGTGTGATCGCAGTTAATACGGTGTTGATACACAAGGTTGGGGTAGTGGATGGTGGAGTTACGGTATTATCAGGGGTAACGATGATAGTTCCAGTAGCACTCACTGTTCCACAACCTCCAGTTAATGGAATGTTATAGTTAAAAGTTCCTGCTATCGTTGGTGTTCCGCTAATGGTAATTACATCGGCATTCCATGCTGCAGTAACTCCTGTAGGCAATCCCGTAGGGGCTCCAATTCCAGTAGCTCCCGTTGTAGTATGTGTGATCGCAGTTAATACGGTATTGATACACAAGGTTGGCGTAGTGGATGGTGGAGTTACGGTATTATCAGGGGTAACGATGATAGTTCCAGTAGCACTCACTGTTCCACAACCTCCAGTTAAAGGAATGTTATAGTTGAAAGTTCCTGCTATCGTTGGTGTTCCACTAATGGTAATCACATCGGCATTCCATGCTGCAGTAACTCCTGTTGGTAATCCCGTAGGGGCTCCGATTCCAGTGGCTCCCGTTGTAGCATGTGTGATTGGAGTTAATACGGTATTGATACACAAGGTTGGTGTAGTTGATGGTAGGCCCGCAGTATTGTTTGTGGTAACAGTAATAGTTCCTGTTGCACTAACAGTTCCACAACCTCCAGTTAAAGGAATGTTATAGTTGAAAGTTCCTGCTATCGTTGGTGTTCCGCTAATGGTAATCACATCGGCATTCCATGCTGCAGTAACTCCTGTAGGCAATCCCGTAGGGGCTCCGATTCCAGTGGCTCCCGTTGTAGTATGTGTGATCGCAGTTAATACGGTGTTGATACACAAGGTTGGGGTAGTGGATGGTGGAGTTACGGTATTATCAGGGGTAACGATGATGGTTCCAGTAGCACTCACTGTTCCACAACCTCCGGTTAATGGAATGTTATAGTTAAAAGTTCCTGCTATCGTTGGTGTTCCGCTAATGGTAATTACATCGGCATTCCATGCTGCAGTAACTCCTGTTGGTAATCCCGTAGGGGCTCCGATTCCAGTGGCTCCCGTTGTAGTATGTGTGATCGCAGTTAATACGGTATTGATACACAAGGTTGGCGTAGTGGATGGTGGAGTTACGGTATTATCAGGAGTAACGATGATGGTTCCAGTAGCACTCACTGTTCCACAACCTCCGGTTAATGGAATGTTATAGTTGAAAGTTCCTGCTATCGTTGGTGTTCCACTAATGGTAATCACATCGGCATTCCATGCTGCAGTAACTCCTGTTGGTAATCCCGTAGGGGCTCCGATTCCAGTGGCTCCCGTTGTAGCATGTGTGATTGGAGTTAATACGGTATTGATACACAAGGTTGGTGTAGTTGATGGTAGGCCCGCAGTATTGTTTGTGGTAACAGTAATAGTTCCTGTTGCACTAACAGTTCCACAACCTCCAGTTAAAGGAATGTTATAGTTAAAAGTTCCCGCTATCGTTGGTGTTCCGCTAATGGTAATCACATCGGCATTCCATGCTGCAGTAACTCCTGTAGGCAATCCCGTAGGGGCTCCAATTCCAGTGGCTCCCGTTGTAGTATGTGTGATCGCAGTTAATACGGTGTTGATACACAAGGTTGGGGTAGTGGATGGTGGAGTTACGGTATTATCAGGGGTAACGATGATGGTTCCAGTAGCACTCACTGTTCCACAACCTCCGGTTAATGGAATGTTATAGTTAAAAGTTCCTGCTATCGTTGGTGTTCCGCTAATGGTAATCACATCGGCATTCCATGCTGCAGTAACTCCTGTTGGTAATCCCGTAGGGGCTCCAATTCCAGTGGCTCCCGTTGTAGTATGTGTGATCGCAGTTAATACGGTATTGATACACAAGGTTGGGGTAGCGGATGGTGGAGTTACAGTATTATCAGGGGTAACGATGATAGTTCCTGTTGCACTCACTGTTCCACAACCTCCAGTTAATGGAATGTTATAGTTAAAAGTTCCTGCTATCGTTGGTGTTCCACTAATGGTAATCACATCGGCATTCCATGCTGCAGTAACTCCTGTTGGTAATCCCGTAGGGGCTCCGATTCCAGTGGCTCCCGTTGTAGCATGTGTGATTGGAGTTAATACGGTATTGATACACAAGGTTGGTGTAGTTGATGGTAGGCCCGCAGTATTGTTTGTGGTAACAGTAATAGTTCCTGTTGCACTAACAGTTCCACAACCTCCAGTTAAAGGAATGTTATAGTTAAAAGTTCCCGCTATCGTTGGTGTTCCGCTAATGGTAATCACATCGGCATTCCATGCTGCAGTAACTCCTGTAGGCAATCCCGTAGGGGCTCCAATTCCAGTGGCTCCCGTTGTAGTATGTGTGATCGCAGTTAATACGGTGTTGATACACAAGGTTGGGGTAGTGGATGGTGGAGTTACGGTATTATCAGGGGTAACGATGATAGTTCCAGTAGCACTCACTGTTCCACAACCTCCAGTTAATGGAATGTTATAGTTAAAAGTTCCTGCTATCGTTGGTGTTCCGCTAATGGTAATTACATCGGCATTCCATGCTGCAGTAACTCCTGTAGGCAATCCCGTAGGGGCTCCAATTCCAGTAGCTCCCGTTGTAGTATGTGTGATCGCAGTTAATACGGTATTGATACACAAGGTTGGCGTAGTGGATGGTGGAGTTACGGTATTATCAGGGGTAACGATGATAGTTCCAGTAGCACTCACTGTTCCACAACCTCCAGTTAAAGGAATGTTATAGTTGAAAGTTCCTGCTATCGTTGGTGTTCCACTAATGGTAATCACATCGGCATTCCATGCTGCAGTAACTCCTGTTGGTAATCCCGTAGGGGCTCCGATTCCAGTGGCTCCCGTTGTAGCATGTGTGATTGGAGTTAATACGGTATTGATACACAAGGTTGGTGTAGTTGATGGTAGGCCCGCAGTATTGTTTGTGGTAACAGTAATAGTTCCTGTTGCACTAACAGTTCCACAACCTCCAGTTAAAGGAATGTTATAGTTGAAAGTTCCTGCTATCGTTGGTGTTCCGCTAATGGTAATCACATCGGCATTCCATGCTGCAGTAACTCCTGTAGGCAATCCCGTAGGGGCTCCGATTCCAGTGGCTCCCGTTGTAGTATGTGTGATCGCAGTTAATACGGTGTTGATACACAAGGTTGGGGTAGTGGATGGTGGAGTTACGGTATTATCAGGGGTAACGATGATGGTTCCAGTAGCACTCACTGTTCCACAACCTCCAGTTAAAGGAATGTTATAGTTGAAAGTTCCTGCTATCGTTGGTGTTCCACTAATGGTAATCACATCGGCATTCCATGCTGCAGTAACTCCTGTTGGTAATCCCGTAGGGGCTCCGATTCCAGTGGCTCCCGTTGTAGTATGTGTGATCGCAGTTAATACGGTATTGATACACAAGGTTGGCGTAGTGGATGGTGGAGTTACGGTATTATCAGGGGTAACGATGATGGTTCCAGTAGCACTCACTGTTCCACAACCTCCAGTTAATGGAATGTTATAGTTGAAAGTTCCTGCTATCGTTGGTGTTCCACTAATGGTAATCACATCGGCATTCCATGCTGCAGTAACTCCTGTTGGTAATCCCGTAGGGGCTCCGATTCCAGTGGCTCCCGTTGTAGCATGTGTGATTGGAGTTAATACGGTATTGATACACAAGGTTGGCGTAGTGGATGGTAGGCCCGCAGTATTGTTTGTGGTAACAGTAATAGTTCCTGTTGCACTAACAGTTCCACAACCTCCAGTTAAAGGAATGTTATAGTTAAAAGTTCCCGCTATCGTTGGTGTTCCGCTAATGGTAATCACATCGGCATTCCATGCTGCAGTAACTCCTGTAGGCAATCCCGTAGGGGCTCCGATTCCAGTGGCTCCCGTTGTAGTATGTGTGATCGCAGTTAATACGGTGTTGATACACAAGGTTGGGGTAGTGGATGGTGGAGTTACGGTATTATCAGGGGTAACGATGATGGTTCCAGTAGCACTCACTGTTCCACAACCTCCAGTTAAAGGAATGTTATAGTTGAAAGTTCCTGCTATCGTTGGTGTTCCACTAATGGTAATCACATCGGCATTCCATGCTGCAGTAACTCCTGTTGGTAATCCCGTAGGGGCTCCGATTCCAGTGGCTCCCGTTGTAGTATGTGTGATCGCAGTTAATACGGTATTGATACACAAGGTTGGCGTAGTGGATGGTGGAGTTACGGTATTATCAGGGGTAACGATGATGGTTCCAGTAGCACTCACTGTTCCACAACCTCCAGTTAATGGAATGTTATAGTTGAAAGTTCCTGCTATCGTTGGTGTTCCACTAATGGTAATCACATCGGCATTCCATGCTGCAGTAACTCCTGTTGGTAATCCCGTAGGGGCTCCGATTCCAGTGGCTCCCGTTGTAGCATGTGTGATTGGAGTTAATACGGTATTGATACACAAGGTTGGTGTAGTTGATGGTAGGCCCGCAGTATTGTTTGTGGTAACAGTAATAGTTCCTGTTGCACTAACAGTTCCACAACCTCCAGTTAAAGGAATGTTATAGTTAAAAGTTCCCGCTATCGTTGGTGTTCCGCTAATGGTAATCACATCGGCATTCCATGCTGCAGTAACTCCTGTAGGCAATCCCGTAGGGGCTCCAATTCCAGTGGCTCCCGTTGTAGTATGTGTGATCGCAGTTAATACGGTGTTGATACACAAGGTTGGGGTAGTGGATGGTGGAGTTACGGTATTATCAGGGGTAACGATGATAGTTCCAGTAGCACTCACTGTTCCACAACCTCCAGTTAATGGAATGTTATAGTTAAAAGTTCCTGCTATCGTTGGTGTTCCACTAATGGTAATCACATCGGCATTCCATGCTGCAGTAACTCCTGTTGGTAATCCCGTAGGGGCTCCGATTCCAGTGGCTCCCGTTGTAGTATGTGTGATCGCAGTTAATACGGTATTGATACACAAGGTTGGCGTAGTGGATGGTGGAGTTACGGTATTATCAGGAGTAACGATGATGGTTCCAGTAGCACTCACTGTTCCACAACCTCCAGTTAATGGAATGTTATAGTTGAAAGTTCCTGCTATCGTTGGTGTTCCACTAATGGTAATCACATCGGCATTCCATGCTGCAGTAACTCCTGTTGGTAATCCCGTAGGGGCTCCGATTCCAGTGGCTCCCGTTGTAGCATGTGTGATTGGAGTTAATACGGTATTGATACACAAGGTTGGTGTAGTGGATGGTAGGCCCGCAGTATTGTTTGTGGTAACAGTAATAGTTCCTGTTGCACTAACAGTTCCACAACCTCCAGTTAAAGGAATGTTATAGTTAAAAGTTCCCGCTATCGTTGGTGTTCCGCTAATGGTAATCACATCGGCATTCCATGCTGCAGTAACTCCTGTAGGCAATCCCGTAGGGGCTCCAATTCCAGTGGCTCCCGTTGTAGTATGTGTGATCGCAGTTAATACGGTGTTGATACACAAGGTTGGGGTAGTGGATGGTGGAGTTACGGTATTATCAGGGGTAACGATGATAGTTCCAGTAGCACTCACTGTTCCACAACCTCCAGTTAATGGAATGTTATAGTTAAAAGTTCCTGCTATCGTTGGTGTTCCACTAATGGTAATCACATCGGCATTCCATGCTGCAGTAACTCCTGTAGGCAATCCCGTAGGGGCTCCAATTCCAGTAGCTCCCGTTGTAGCATGTGTGATTGCAGTTAAAACGGTATTGATACACAAGGTTGGTGTGGTGGATGGAGTGGCCGCAGTATTGTTTGGGTTCACGGTCACCGTTACGGTAAAGGTACTTCCTGTACAGTTTCCTGATTTAGGAGTTACCGTATAGACCACATTGATGGGCGCGTTGGTTGTATTGGTTAAGATGCCGCTGATGTTTGCTTGATTTGTACCTGCTGCTAGTCCTGTAATACCTGGTGCAACTGGGAGTTCCCAGCTGTAGGTAGTGCCTAGTGGTACTGTACCGTTAACTCCATCTGCAGGTATTACAGTGAAGTTTCCTCCAGTACAAATACTAGTGGTCATACCCGTTATAACAGGGTTAGTGCAACAAGCTAATACATTTATAGTATTTACTGTTTTAGTGCTAGGAGGTACCTGTCCTGAAGGATCTGTAAGCGTTAAAGTAGCGCTCTTATTACCAGCACTAGCATAAGTAACAGTATAAGGTCCTGCTGTTGTTAAACTAACGGGAGAAACTGTAGCGGCTCCAGGGAAGGCCCAAAGATAAGTGGTGGGTGAGGGGGCGGGTGTTGTTACAATACCTGTTGAAGTGCTAGTATAAACAACCTGTTCAAAGGCACCTGTTGTACAAGATTGAACCGTAGTAAAATTTGCGAATAATGGTGTTTTTATAATTATTCCAGCGCCAAGCGTATTACTACACTTTGGAGTATCACAGGCGATGGTATTAGTTGCTACAGTTGGTCCAATTGCTTGGCCAGGTGCTTGCCATCCTAGATAAATATTTTTGAATTCAAGGGATAGACCTACTGTGTAGCCTGTGATTTGAGCCATTCGATATTTAGAGCCGGCTGTAATTACGGCTCCTCTAATTTTAATTGTTAGTCTATCGGTTGGAGCTCCAACAAAAGGGGTGCAATCAAAATTACTTCGAACGCCACCGACTAAAAAATCAAATTGAAACATGAGATCATGTTTTGTCGAATTATTAGAAATGGGAACCCAGATATACAATCCGTTAACGGGATTGTTTATATAAGCCAAAGTAGCTTGGTTCCCGACGTTATCACCTAAATAAACTGTACCAAAATTAACATCATTAGCGGTACATGCGCTAATGGTACAACCAGCGGTAGTGGTTAATGTAGCAGGTGAAAGAGGCGCAACGCCAAATGTAATATTGGTATCTTGAGAGTAGCTATTTGTAGTAAAAGCGAGTAAGTAAACTAAAAAAAACGCAGATAATTTTAGCGGAAGAGTAAAATTTGATTTCATATTGATTCATTTTAAATCGTTCGAAAAAATAGTGTTGTAAATGGTAGAGTTCACATGTGTGAGTACATACGGTGGAGGTGAAGAACGCATTGAATTTCTTTGATTTTCAATATTGAAAAGAATAAATGCAATGTTTCCCCAAGTTTTTTTTAAGAAACTGACAAATTGATCAATGAGGGCAATTTCTTGATGTAATGATGCTATAATTTGCTGACAACAAGAAGACCTGTTGCCAGTATTTAGTAGTAGTAAAGAATCACTGATTAAACTATAAAAGACCAGTAAACGAAGAGTAATTTTTGCTTTCATATAATGAATTTTTAATGTGTGATTTGATGCAATAATTTTGGCATATCTTAACACTATCCTGATTTAGATATCCGGCATATATTCATTAAAAAAACAGCTGTTGAGAACAGTTAATCAGATTGTTTTTTTTAGTGGGTATTTTACACAACGAAGTTAAATACAACTCGTTATAATTGTACTGTTTCTCTGTGAATAACCTAAAAACTCGTTGAATCGGTGTTTTTTGTTAAAAAATATTTTTTAAAGGCTTAAAGCTTCTTATTTTTTGTAGTATTTTTTTTAGTACTTTTTAAGAAATTTGGCTATAATTTAAGTTTTTGACATTAAGTGTCTTAAGTTAATTCAGTGTAATTATAGGAAAATACTTTAATTTGTAATTAAAATATAATGGATAAAGAATGCTTATAAAAGAAGAATTGAGGTTTGAAGAACTAAAAAATGACGTTTTTAAATAATAATTACGCAGTTGAATGGGGATAAAAGAGGAAGCTAGAAATGTGTGTCGCGGATACGGTAAGAAGGGAGCATTAAGTAAGATAGTTCTTATCTAGATTATGAGGGGGAAAAGCAATGTTTTTGAATCTGTGTTATGACGGAAAAAAAACATCAATTTTTAAACAATATTCCTGTGTAAGCTTAGTATTTTTATTAGTTTTGTCCTACAAATAAAGTGTATTATGGCGAGCTGTTTTTGATGCGCTATATTAGAGTTTTTTCATCTGTAATTTTGTCGGAGATGATATTCAATGATAAAAAAAAGTGTCATCAAACTAAGTTTGGTGACACTTTTTTAATCAAATATTAATACAAAATAGTTTAGAGGTTTTAAACAGAACCCAGCTATTTTTTTATTTTTCAGTATCGGTATCTCGCATCATTTTTGATTTTTTAACTGGATTTTTTTTGGTTTCTGTCTGTCGCTCAGATTGGGTATCGGTCACAAAAAAACTTTGCTGTAACTTGATGTCCTCGTACGAGGCACCAATCATTACTTTGAATTCGCCTGGCTCTACTACCCTTTTATCATGGGCATTAATCAAGATTAGGTCATCAGAAACAATTTTAAAACTAAGCTGTTTTGACTCTCCCGGTTTTAAATGAACGCGCTCAAAACCACGCAATTGTTTTTCATAAGTGGTGGTGGAGCTGATGACATCGTTAAGATATAATTGCACAATTTCATCACCTGCAACATCACCTGTATTGGTAATTTTACAGTGAACGGTAACGTTGCCTGTCTTGCTTTTTACATCGTCAATGGTGATGTCGTCGTAGGCAAATTCAGTGTACGATTGGCCGTAACCAAAACAATACAAAAGACCTTTGTTACTAACGGAATGATTTTTCATAGGTTCCATATTGGCATTGGGTTTTGTAGGAATATTTAAAGGCAACTGTCCTACAGATTTGACCCACGTACCGTTTAGTTTTCCGCCTGGATTATAGTCTCCTTTTAGCGCTTCGGCAATGGCTAAACCTCCTTGGGCTCCAGGATAAGGAGCACTCAAAATAGCTTTGCAGTATTTATTAGCAAAGTTAATCGTAGCTGGTCTTCCCCAAATCAAAACTAAAACTACAGGTTTGTTGGTTTTTACAAGAGCTTCCAATAATTGCTGCTGATGCCCCGGTAAATCTAAGCTACTCCTAGTGCGACTCTCGCCAGAGGTGCTAGTTCCATCGCCCAAGACGACGACTACAACATCACTTTGTAGGGCTAGGTCAACGGCTTCTTGAATGGATTTTTCTTCATTTGTCGATAAAGTATCGGGTATTAGCTCGTTCTCAGGCCATCCTTTTGAAACAAGATCAATTCCTTTGGCGTATTTGATTTCAACGGCCTCGTTTTCATATACTTTTTTTAATCCGTCATACACACTAGTAAACGCATAATCCATAGGACCATAATGTGTGGGTACATAATTGTTGGTATGGGCATTGGGACCAATCAAAGCGATTTTTTTGAAGTTGTTTTTTAAAGGTAAAAGCTTGTTCTCATTTTTAAGTAGTACTAAACACTCTCTGGATGCTCTAAGGGCAATATCCAAATGCTCTTTTCCAGCAACAACCTTTTGTGCTTCTTCTGGATTGCTCGTGTAAGGCTGATCAAATAGACCCAACCAAAACTTTACATACAAAACCTGGCGAACCAGTTCATTGATGCGCTCCATAGGAATTTTGCCTTCTTTAACTAGACTTCTAACATTATTGATGTATTCATCTGGGGCATCGAAATCGGTTCTTACGTTTAAGCCTGCTTTGAGGGCAAGTAAAGTAGCTTCTTTATGATCGCGAGCTACTTTATGAATATCGGAAAGACGTTCTATGGAATAACTATCGGAAACCACATATCCTTTAAAGCCCATTTCTTTTCTAAGTTTGGTGGTGAGATAAAAGTAGTTGCCTGCTATGGGGACACCATTGTAGTCGTTATAGGAACTCATTACTCCTAATGCACCTGCTTCTTGAAATACTTTTCTAAAAGGATATTCATGTATATAATACATCTCCGATGGGGTGATGTGCGGATCAGTTCGTGCATCCCACTGACGTGCTCCTTTAGTATCACCGTAGCCGACAAAATGCTTGGGAGAGGATACCACTCGTTCGGATTGGATGCCCTGTGCCATAGCTACACCCATACGGGCTACAAGAAAGGGATCTTCACCAAGAGAGCCTTCCCATCGGCCCCAGCGCTGGTCTCTGACCACATCCAAAATGGGAGCATATACGTTAGTGTAGCCCAATACACGAGCTTCTTTTCCTTCTACTTTTCCTTGAATCAGAGCTAATTCTTTATCCCAGGTACAACCCAAGGCATTCATCGAAGGGAAACTAGTAGCGTGTCTGGCACACAAGCCACGAATACCTTCATTGGTAAAATCTACTGGTATACCCAAACGGGTATATTCCACGAAAAAACGCTGGGTTTCTTTCATGGCCATCGCATTATTGTAAGGGGTTTCATTTTCCTTGATCCGAGGGGTATTGTTGATATGCTCATCGATATTGGCAATACCATCCTTTAAAATTAATTGTTGCCAAGAAGCTGTAGGCAAACTGTCCTTGAGCACTTTTCCATGCCCATAATACGTAGCAAGTTGATTGGATTTTTCTTCCAATGTCATTTGAGCAAGCAAGTTATCAATACGCTTGTCCATTTGCTGAGTGGGGTCTTCGTAAAGATCCTTTTTATTGTTTTTGTTGAAATCGATCCAGCCCTGTTTATAGATATTATTTTTAGCAGGATAGGGATTGCTTTGTTGTGCAAATGATATGGCACTCGAAGCAATAGTGATTAAGTATACTAGCTTTAGTTTTGTTCTCATATTGACTTTTTATTATAAAGCCCCCTATATTCTCAATTTTAGTTCGAGAAAATAGGGGGCTATTACTTAATACTGTGAAATTTCAACTCCTTTAATTGCGGCTCCATTGCTAGTTTGACGCAGTCCTAAAGTGATGACATTCTTTTGTTTTTTTCCATATCGTAACCAACATTCCGGTAAGTAGAATTCGCGTTGCGGACCTGCTTCCCAATGTCTTCCAATATTGTGGCCATTCAAATACATATAGCCATTACCAGAAGCGTTGATTAGAAGTTTCCAGGTAGTGGCTGGATCGGTATTTTCAGGAAGTTCAAACTCGACTCGGTACCAAGTAACCAAAGCTGTTGGGGTGGTTTTGATTGAAACTTCTTTTCCTTTTCTCAGTAGTTCAGTTGTGGTGTCCAAATCCATCTTTTTCCATTTGGAGACTTTGAATTCTAGCTGAGTAAAGCCTTCGGTTACACCGGCTAAGTCCTTAGCAAGTTCCCATTGCAATTCATGGTTTATTTTAGTAGTGGAATCAGATAAGCCTGCACGTTTAATACCGGCTAATTCTTCCATAGGCATATAACCGTGAGCATGACCTAAGTTTTCATAGACTATCACAATTTCATTATTACCTTCTTTTAGTAAACCTGAGAGATCAAATTGGTTGTCAAACACATTGGCTCCAATACGAATAAAACAGTCACGTGTTGGCCAAGATTGCGCATCGGCTTTTTCTGGAGCTATTCTCTTAGCAATTTGTCCATTTACCTGAGCATTCACTATATCACGAGTAAACATATTGAATAACAGTTTGTTTTGACTTGCAGCTTGATCGGCAGTAAGGCTAATGTTGGCTTTGTAATAGCTGTATCTAAAGTCATTCACTCCCGATTCAGACAATGAAGTTTCAGATTTCAAAGGTATCCATAGCGCTTTGGCTTGTGGATCATCTTTCATTAGGACTTTACCAATACGGATAGCGGTATGAACTGTACTCGGTTTTGTTAGCTCATTTTTCTTTGGCCACCATTCTCCTTCAGCTGCCGTTTTTCCAGGAGGAATCACTAAGACTTTGGTATCTAGATCAGCTAGTTGATAATCCACATCTAAAGAAGGGATACTAATAGATGCTGTTTGTTGTTCTTCATCGGTTTTAATGAGTACTTTTTCACCATGCTGATTGATGTTGTAAATAGGTTCGTGACCATTATTGATTTTGCCCGGAGCTAGAGTAACTTTTCCAGAAAGTGGTTTTTTATCATCCGTGTTGTGAAGAAAAACAAATTTTGTACCATCAGGGGCAATACGTACGCCTCCAAAAAGGTTTTTTGGAGCAGGTTTACCATCGACGTTTAGGTCACAAGGTCCGCCTTGAGTTTGCATTAATTTTGTGCCATATACTTTTAGAAAATCCCCGATCTGCTGTGCTACATAGTATTTTGGACTTAGTCCTCCGTTTTCTCTGATAGGAGCATTATAGTCATACGATGTGGTCATACCACGAGCTCCCCAACCAGCAAAATGAGTACCTCCAAAAAACATATAGGCGTTTAAGCCTGAAGCGCCTCCTAGTAAACTCATCAAATTGATGGCTTTATAGTGACGGGCATCGGAGTAATTGTCTTCACTAAGTCTTCCCGTTACCAAAGAGAACCATCCTCCTTGAAGTTCGGTTACAAAGCCTGGAGAATCGGGTTGTTTGCTTCGTAGGTCTGCCATTCTAATAGCGCAACTGGGCGCGTCATTTAGACCCACATAATAATTGTCACTGTCAAATACTTGTGACAATTGAGGATCATTACTACTGCGACATTCTTGGGTTAGGCAGGTAAATAAAGGCACATCAATCTGATTCTCTTTTGCCGAGTCATATAATCCTTTAAGTAAAACTTCTTTATTGGTAGAATCATCGTGGTTGTATTCGTTCTCAATTTGGAACAGGATAATCCCTTTGGCCCCTTTTGGTTTTTGGGTAATTTGCTCATGGGCTACCGCTTTAGATACGGCTTTGTACCAGTGCTGTGACCATTTTACATGCTCCGGATCTGCACTTCTCAGCCAGAATTCTTCTTTGCCTGGTGTGTATTTGGCCAGCCATTGTGGATAACCTCCTCCAGACCATTCTGCACAGATAAAAGGACCTGGGCGTACTATGGTATAAAAACCAAATTCTTCCTGTGCCATCTTAAGCCAAGCTAGTAAATCGGTAAAATCAAGTTTGGAATAATCATCGATATTAGAAGGCATTTCACGTTCGTGCCAATTCCATGGTACATAAGTCTCCACGGTATTGAATCCTGCCTCTTTTATTTTTTTAAAACGATCTCTCCAAAGTTCTTGCGGACATCTGAAGTAATGGAATGCCGCACTATAAGTGAAAAATTCCTTTCCTTCGATAATCATTCCTTTTCCATCGTAGCGTACTCGTTCTGGTTTAGCGAATTTCTTTGGAATTAATGCCGTTTGTTTTTTGGTAAAGGCATTTTCGTTGGTAAAATGAAACCAATTAAAATCGGCAAAACCATCCACGCCAGTAGCGTTGTCACTATAATTGAATAAGGCAAAACGATTGGCGGTCCAATCTAAACCTAGTCCCATTTTTAAAGTGTTTCCGATGGTTTGAAAAGTTTTACCGTCTGTACTGTATTCAAAAGAGGCCAGATAGTTTTCATGAGTAACATTGGCTTTGAGCCAAAGGGTATTTCCTGTATACTTAACAGAGGTAATGATCGTATCATTATTGACCATTACTAAGTTTCTTTCTTTTCCTTTTTGCTGTATGGCTACATAGGCATAGGGCTGTTGAAAAACACCAAAACCTGCCGTGTTTCCGTCCTTCAATCCACTTAGGTCCATTTCTACAGTTCCAGTAGAGAAGGGCCCTTGTACTCTTTGTGTTAGGGTGTTTCGGGCATCAAAAAGTCTGGTGGCTTTAGCTGCTTTCAAACGCAAATAGCCTTTACGTGCGCTAAGTGACCACTTAGTGTTATCTGGATTATGATTCCATTGCCATTGTAGTCCCAAAGTGGGCTTGTTAAATTCATCAGAAGTTGCAGGAACCTTGATCGGGTAGGTTTTACTAACATCTGGTTTTTTATAGGTGGCAACACCTTTACCATTTACGCCCAACATAGGCCAACCGTCCACCCAAGTAACTGGTTCTAAATTAGGGGTACGGCCTATTGGTCCACGATCCTGCATGATAATAAACCACCACGAACCATCCTTTAGTTGGACCATTCCACCTTGGTGTAGGCCATTTCCAGGATAGGTATGATCGTCGTTGATGACTACTTTTGATTCGTAGGGGCCATAAATATTATCTGAACGCAAACAAACCTGTCTTCCTGTTGTGCCACCTGTAGAGCCAAAGATGTAATATTTTCCGTTGATTTTATAGGTGTGTGAGCCTTCTAAATAAGGATATTCACGATTGTTGTAGATTTCTTTTTGGGGTACTTTTACCGACAAAGCATCTGCATTTAATTCGGTTACAAAAAGTTTTTGTTGTCCGTGTACCACATATACTTTTCCGTTATCGTCGAAAAACAAACCTGGATCATATAAGTATTCAGGAAAAATTGTTCTGGTCCAAGGTCCATTGATGTCTTTGGCAGTACACATTGAAAAATGACCTTTTTCTTTATCCCAGTTCGGTGTGCAAAATCCAGCATAAAACAGCCCGTTGTGGTGACGGATAGTTGCGGCCCAAGAGCCTCTTAGGTAGCGGTCCCCACCTTGTAAATTATAGCGAGGGTCTTCG
The DNA here is from genome assembly GCF_059882335.1 of Flavobacterium sp. OHVDL-2026-0007. Classification (NCBI taxonomy): domain Bacteria; kingdom Pseudomonadati; phylum Bacteroidota; class Flavobacteriia; order Flavobacteriales; family Flavobacteriaceae; genus Flavobacterium; species Flavobacterium sp. OHVDL-2026-0007. Next base: position 1,277,137 of record NZ_CM187612.1, on the reverse strand, counting down.
GTGTATTGCTTAAGGGCATATCCCGCCATTTCCCAATTGACCAAATCTTTTGATTTGGCAATAGGACATCCCGGTACATAATGCATACTGGTGGATATAAAATAAAAATCATCTTTGACCCTAATAATATCTGGATCGGGCCAGTCTCCCCACATTAGGGGATTAGTAAAAGTCCCATTGCCATTGTCGGGTGTCCATACTTTTGGCAGTGGTTGTGTTTGTGCCCTGAGCAGGGTCGTCTTTACGCTTAAAAGGCAAAGGAATAACAAGAGTAGTTTTTTCATTGTTATAGTGTCGTAAAATTGTTTTTATTCTTTGGAAGCTTGTTTTTCTCTATAGGTAAAGAAGTCATTGAAATTTCCTAGTATCAAAAAAAAGAGGGAAGCGCGAAACTTCCCTCTTTGAATTCACTCGAAATAATTACTTCAGTAAATGGAAAACAAAACCTTAGTAATTAGGATTCTGTTTTAGATTTTTGTTCAAATCCACTTCCTTTTGAGGGATCGGTAATAAATAGTTTTTAGCACTTGAAAAAGCACGATCAGTAGCTGGGATGTTTGAATTTGGTGTTAATGTAAGTGTTCCGTTATTTGGATCAACGGTACCTAGTGGGCTACCAGTCACTTTACCAGTCAATACTTCATCACCAATTTTCCAACGTTGAATATCATACCAACGAAGTCCTTCCATAGCCAATTCTACTCTTCTTTCTCTACGAACTAAAGTACGCAAAGTTGCTTGAGAATTGTAAACCGTAGTGTTTACATTTGGCATTCCGACTCTGTTTCTTACTTTATTGATAGCATCGTATACCGATTGATCAATTTGATTGGCTTCGATTTTGGCCTCAGCATAAGAAAGCAAAATTTCAGCATATCGCATCACGATAAAACTCAATCCTGTATTGTCTATATCAGTTCCAAAATTACTTCCTCTGAAATCATCTATGTTGGAAATGAATTTCTTTACATTATAACCAGTAGGTGAACAGTTGTTGTTTTTATAAAAATCCGTTCCAGAGAAAGGGTCAAAATAAGCGCCAGTGTATAAAGCACCTGCTCTGATGATGCTAGCGTCCAAACGAGGATCGCGATTTGCATACGGCTGCATTGGGTTATAAGTGGCGTCTTCTTGAATGGTTTTACCATTTTTTGTTTCATAGGCATCAACCAATTGTTGTGTAGGGGCGATTGAACTCCATCCTCCTTGTGAATTAGGGGCAAGGGTGATCAATACCCAGGCAGGGTTATCATCTTTAAGGTATTGTACATCCAATAACACCTCTTCATTATTAGCGTTGGCTGGACGGAATAAGTCTGTGTAATTTGGATATAGATTATAGCTAAATGGTGAAGACATTAATTGTTGGCAAGTTGCAATACAGTCGGCCCATTTTTCATTGTACAATTCAATTCTAGCTTTTAATCCCAAGGCAGCACCTCTAGATATTCTACCGATATCCGATCCAGAATACGTAACAGGTAAACTAGGCGCTAAATCACTTAGTTCTTCTAGTATGAATTTGACTACTAATTCTTTAGAAGTCTTGGTGACGTTATTGGCTTCTTGTGGTGTTAACTCTGTTAGCACTAAAGGGATATCGCCGTAACTTTGGCTAATTACAAAATATTGGTAGGCTCTTAAAAAGCGCGCTTCACTTTTCATTCTTGCTCTCTTTTCGTCTGATAGATTAGAGGCCGGTACTTTGTCAATATTGGCCAAAAACCAGTTGCATTTTTGGATAGATTTGAAATCCCATCTGTTCACACCAGGCTCCGTTGGAGTCGAGAATCCAGAAGCGTAGATTTCGTAACCTTCCCAAGGAAATTGATCGTATCCATTATCGGACATACAATCGTTATAGACCACATTGTCTCCGGATTCCCAGCCGGCGTAACAACCATTTAATGCGGTTTTGGCATCATTTTCAGAAGTCCATAAAGAGCTATTACTATATTGGTCTGTCGGATTTCTGTCTAAGAAATCATTGGTACAACTGCTTAGTAAGACAGCTGTCAGACAGCTAACAAAAAAATATTTTTTCATGATTTTATTTTTATTTAGAGGCTAATTTTTTAACTATTTTAAAACGAGATATCAAGACCAATGGTGTTGACAATAACTTGTGGATAGTTGTAGATACTACCAGTTGAACCCATTTCTGGATCGATCCACTTGTAAAATTTCGTAAAAGTTAAAATGTTTTGCCCACTGTAATAAATTTTAAAATTTTTAAGACCTACTTTTTTGACAAAGGTCTGTGGTAAATTATAAGCCACCATTAAATTTTTCAAACGTAAATATGAAGCGTCTTTTACCCAAAAAGAAGATGGAGTAGAACCAGGATCATTCTGCGTGTAAGAGTACCAAGTACGAGGGAAAGAGGCATTTGGATTCTCTGGAGTCCAACGGTCTAAAAATACCGAAGTAGGTTTGTTGATATCAGGCCCTACTTCTCCTATCAAATCACCTCCATTAGCTTTTACGCCAGCTGCTCCTTGAAAAAACAGGGATACTTCAAGTGATTTCCAAGTTGCGCCCATAGTAAAACCATAAGTAACTTTAGGGAAATAAGTACCCAAGAATTTTTTGTCATGGCCGTCAATCACGCCATCAGGTTTTCCATCAGGACCGCTAAGGTCTTTGTATTTGATGTCGCCAGGAGCAATTTGACCACCACTTTGTGATGCGTGCGCGTCTACTTCTGCTTGTGTTCTAAAAATACCTTCTGCTTCATAACCATATAACGAATTGATTGGAAAGCCTACTTGTTGAAAAGTGCCACCTTCAATAAAAGGACCACTTCCTTTTAGGTCAGTAATTTTATTTTCAATATAAGAAAGGTTGGCTCCAATATTGAAATTAACTTCATTTATGTTGTTGCGGTATTTAGCAGCAAACTCCCATCCTTTGTTCGAAACAGATCCTGCGTTTTGATAGGGTGACGTTAGACCATACACAGCCCCAATTGGTAATTTTAATAAAATTTCTGTGGTGTTTTTTGTAAAATAATCTACAGTAAAATCCAATTTTTGATCTAAAAAAGTAGCATCCAGACCAAAATTGGTAGTGGCTGTAGCTTCCCAGCTAATGTCTTTATTAGCCCCATCAACTGGTGCAATTCCAGAAGCTAAACCTTGATTAAAGGAATAGTTTTGACTAGATTTAATTGTGGCAATGGACGGATAGTTTCCTACTACATTTTGATTCCCCAATTTACCCCATGATCCTCTTAATTTTAAACTGTTTACCACATCTAAAATAGGTTCAAAGAATGCTTCTTTTGAAATGTTCCAACCTGCTGAAAAAGAAGGGAAAACGCCCCATTGATTACCCGGAGCAAAACGTGAAGAGCCATCTCTTCTTACGTTTGCTTCTAATAAATAACGCTCTTTGTAATCATAATTGAATCGACCAAAGTAGGATTGTAAGGCCCAATCGTTGGATTTTCCTTCATTTTGTTGACCATCTTTTGGCGCTACATTTATTTCAGTCAATGAATTGTTCAGAAAGCCTTGTCGGTAAGCCATCAAATAGTTATACAATTGGTATTCTTTTGATGCTCCCGCTAATACTTTAAAGTGGTGGTTTTCACCCAAGTTTTTTTGATATTCTAGTACAGCCTGTAAATTTGTATAGGTAGTTTTAGCAGAGGAAACAACCAAGTTGTTTGGTCCTTGATATTTAGTAGGCTCACCTGTAATGCCACTATAGTATTGAATGTCTTTGGTGAATTGCGTTCTATCATTATTATTGACACGGTAGCCAAAGTTAGGTTTAAAGTGTAGGTTTTTAACCAATTCCCAATCAAGACCAACATTACCTGTTAGTGTGGATCCCTTTTTCTTGTTGTAAGAACCTGATTCTAACCAAGCCATTGGACTACCATCGGCAATATAACCGTAAGCACCATTAGGATATTTATAAGGCACGGTACTGGAAAGCCTGTTGATTTGTCTTACCAATTGACCAAAACCAAATTCATCACCACCATAACCTCCGTTAGCGTAGGTACTAATTGGTTCGCTAAAAGGTGCATATTGATAGGCTAGATTGGCGCTCAAGGACAGTCGTTTAGCGATCTGAGAATTAATATTAAATCGAGTGGAGTATTTTTCAAAACTACTTCCTTTTACATTTCCATCTTGCGTAAAATAGCCTAACGAAAACATATAAGTTGTCTTTTCATCGCCACCATTTAAACTCAGATGATGATTTTGTTGAAAACCCGGTTGAGTATAAAATAAGTCCAGCCAATCTGTGTTAGGATGTAAAGGATCATTTCCAGCTTTAAACGCCTGAATATCTTCAGGGGTCCATCTTGGACTTTTACCTTCGTTGACACGAGCTTCATTATACAAAGCTGCTTGGTCCCATGAAGGTAAGAAGTCAGGTAGGCGGTGTATGTCTTGTTTTCCAACATAGGTACTGTAACGTACTTGCATTTGTCCTTTTTTTCCTTTTTTGGTTGTAATTAATACCACACCGTTGGCAGCACGTGAACCATAAATAGAAGCTGAGGCAGCGTCTTTCAATACGGTTAGTGTTTCAATATCATTTGGATTAACTTCGTTCATAGTAGCCACAACACCGTCTACAACGACCATTGGTTCACTATTGTTCAATGTACCAATACCACGTATGCGAATACTACCTGCATCTTTTCCAGGCTGACCATTGGTAGTGGTCACCGTTACTCCAGCCATAGTTCCTTGAAGGGCATTAGTAACATTGGTTAAAGGACGATCGTCTAAACTTTTAGAAGTGATACTCGCAACAGCTCCAGTAAGGTTTACTTTCTTTTGCTTACCATATCCAACCACTACAACTTCTTCTAGTTTTTGACCACCTTCTTTTAAAACAATATTCAGAGGAGATTTTCCAATAGCAACTTCTTGAGTTTCCATCCCAATGAAAGAGACAACAAGTATAGCGTTGCTATCAGGAACATTAAAACTAAATTCACCATCAAAATTAGTCTGTGCACTAATATTAGTGCCTTTTACAATGATGTTCGCCCCTGGGATTGGATTCCCTTTTGCGTCCACGACTTTTCCACTAATTTGACTTTGAACCGAAACCACACGGGATGGTTCTTTTATTTTTTCAGCTTTAGGAGCAAATGAGATGGTTTTTCCTTCGATAGCCCAACTGATAGGCTGATTAGCGAATGCTTGTTCTAGTACCTTTTCTACGGGAGTGTTGACTACATTGAGAGAAATAGGCTTGACATTTTTTAAAATGGCCACATCATAGAAAAAAACATAATCAGTTTGATCTTTTATGACCGATAGCACTTTTTTGAACGCCACGTTTTTCCCAGAAAAAGTAACGTTTTGTGAAGAAACTGCCGCTGAAACTTGTAACGTAAGAGCGACAACTAGTATGGATGCTAGTTTCATAACTTTCCATGTTTTTGTTGTAAGCCAATGGGTTCTAGGCTTGGTTTTGGGTAATAATTTCATACTTTCGTAATGGTTTTGGTTAATAATGTGTTCACCTTGCTTGGTTTATCTATTTATTTTTCCATAACTGTTTCTATTTTTTGTAGAAACAAGCCAGCACTGCTTCCAACAGCTGCTGGCTTTTTTTATGGATCGTAAATATTTTTGGTGAAAAAGGATTTCCTTTTTCTATTTTATTTAAGGCATAACCCTTAATTTTTGTCCTTCTATTTTAAAATGAATATTATTTTTTTCTAATATTTTCAGCACTTGTGATAACTGTAAATTTCTTTGAATTTCCCCTTCAAATACTCGAGGTTGTACACCCTTATCGTACACCACGTCGATATCATACCAACGACTTATTTGACGAAGTACCATTTCAAGACTAGCATTCTCAAAGTAAAACACCTCATTTTTCCATCCCATTACTTCCTCTAGGTTTACCTTATTGCTTACTACTAGGGCTCCCGATTTTTGTTTTTGAGCTTGTTGACCAGGTTTTAGCAGGATTTTACTGCTCTTTTTGGTAATGAGTACACTTCCTTCTAAGAGTGTGGTATTAACCGATGCTTCATCCTGATAGGCATTAACATTAAAATGAGTTCCCAGTACATTGATTTGCATATCATTTATGGCAACCGTAAAAGGTCTTGTTTTGTCTTTGGCTACTTCAAAATAGACTTCTCCACTGATGGCTACCTTTCTTTGGTTTTTAGGAAAAGAAGTCGGAAAAGTAATAGAAGACGAGGCATTAAGCCAAACTTTTGTCCCATCGGAGAGGGTAAGGTTGTATTGGCGAGCCCTTGGCGTAGTCATAGTATTGAATACAGCTTGGGCATTTGCCTGAGCAGTATAGACTAGTTTTCCATTCTTTTTAGTAACAGTAGTATTGTTCTGATTGGCAAGCAAGCCATTTCCGGCACTATCCAACACGATTTTAGAACCGTTGGAAAGCGTTAGTATTGCTCCACTTTTACCTGGTGCTTTATCGTTTTGCTCTTTTGATGCAACGGTTGTTGGAGCTGAATTACGCGGTTGAAAAAAATAATGCGTTCCTAAGCCTAGTACAGCTACAATACTTGCTGCAACGGCTAGTTTTCTCCAATTGAATAGGGACGAAGTAATGAAATCGGAATCGTCTTCAGTATCCGTTATGGCCATTTTGGCTCTTAATTCCTGTATGAATTTAGTGGTAACTTCAGGATCTACGGCAGGAGTTTCTACCGTATCATAATTATCTCGAAGAACAGTATCGAGTTCATCGGCATATTGAGGGTTATCCAACATCGAAAGGAGAATCGTTTTATCCTCAGATGAAATTTCACCTGAAACATACTGCTCCATAAGTTCTTTAAATACTTTGTTTTGATACATGTTCATGCAATTTTGGGCCGGCTTCAGCTGACCTCTGCCTATAAAGACGAGGGTACAAGGTTAAAGTGGCAATGAAAAATGAAAAATTTAACAAAAAAAATGAAACCCGAGTAAAATCAGTGTTAACAAATTGATGTTATAACGTTTGTGTAAGTAGTCCCTAAGAAAGTTTAAGGCCTGTAATAAATGCCAACGCACGGTTCTGGTGGCTATACCCAGTTCTTTGCTAATGTATTCAGAATCTTTACCTTCCATTCGGCTTAGCAAGAAAACAGTACGTCTTGGTTCGGGTAAAAGTGCAGCACCTTCATTGAGGATGGCCATGAGTTCTTTAAACTCATATTGCTCGTCTGGCTTGAAAAATAATTCTTGTAATTTTTCCCCTTCTAAGGTATCGGTTTCGATGAGTTTTTTTCGAATATGACTGATAATCAAGTTTCGACTGACGATAAAAAGATAGTTATCGAAGTTTTGTACGTCAAATAGTTTGTCGCGTTTTTCCCAGATTTGAATAAAAACATCTTGAGTTAATTCTTCCGCTATGGGATATGATTTTACAAAACTGAGCGCATGATTAAGTACTTTTAACCAATGCTGTTCTACAAGTTGGGTATAAGCCAGCTCATTTCCCCTCGCTATCTCTGGTAAAAGAGTAGACTCGTTCAAAGAAATCAAAGCTGAGTTCATAGTAGTTAAGGGGGCGTTTTTGGTTTTAATTCAATTCAAGCAACGCAAACATAACTAAAATAGCTAAGATTTGTTAAATAAATGGTAAAAAATGGAATCAGAGTGTTTTGTTTGAGGATAGGGAATGCGAGAAAATGGGGATATGGTTTTATTGCAGTGGATTGTTGCTAAGCTTGTTTTTAAATAGAAGTATTTAAAATTCGTTGTTTAACGGTCTCCATATAAGAGCGCCCGATCACATAACGAAGACCTTCAATTTCGATACTATTGCCTTCAACGGCATCAATCTTATCAATGGCTACTGTATACGAACGGTGTATTCTTAAGAAGTTTCTTTCAGGTAATAAATCCGTAAAATCAGATAAAGTACTGTGGATAATATATTTGCCTGTTAGAGTGCTGATTTTGATATAATCCTTTAAGCTTTCAACAACTAAGATTTCATTAAAGAAAATTTTCTTCATTCGTTTTTTATCAATTTTGATAAAAAGAAAGGCATTCTCGGTAATCGTTTCAGGTGTGTTATTAGTGGTACTTTCTAGTCTTTTGCTGACCTTATTTAAGGCCTTCATTAGCCTCGGAAATTCTATGGGTTTTACTAAGAAGTCCAACACATCTAATTCGTAAGTCTCTATAGCGAATTGGCTATAAGCGCTCGTAATGATAACCAGTGGCGGGTTGTCTAAGCTTTTAATGAAGTTAATACCATCGAGTACAGGCATATTGATGTCAAGAAAAAGGACATCGATTTTATTGTTTTTTAAAAAATTTAAACCTTCTATTGGATTGGTAAAAGTGTTGACTAGCTCGAAATTTTCAATGGGTGCTAAATAATTTTTAACCACATTAATAGCCAATGGCTCATCATCTATAATCAAACAATTTATCTTCATTTCTTTACTGTTAATGGGAGCAAAATAATTGAGTTGGTAAAATTCAAAATAGAAGCAGTCTCGCTAAGAGACTTTAATTACTAGCTTTGAGACAAAAATATTCTTTTTATTCTTAAAAGAAAGGCTATAATCCTTTTTATTATACACCAAGGCTAACCTTTTTTTTACATTTTCGATACCGATACCCCCGGAGGTATTAAAGTGGTCTTGATGTTCGGTTACTTCAGGCATGGGATTGGAAACCGTGAAATGTAGGTGATCTCCTTTTATGGTAAAGTTAATATCAATCACTACTTTTCCAGTGTTTTTGTTGACCCCATGTTTAAAGGCATTTTCAATAAAAGTCAATAGGATAATGGGAGCAATTTCTTTATCGTGTATGTCTCCTGAAATGGCCAGATTGATTTGCAGACGATCGTCATTTCTGATTTTCTCTAAATCAAGATAATTCTCAATGCAGAGTATTTCGTTCTCTAAAGACTGTTTTTTATTTTTTGTTTCGTACAGCATATAGCGCATTAACTCAGAAAGTTTGAGAACGATTCTAGGAGTCTTGTTTGACTTTTCTACCGATAGAGAATAAATGTTATTGAGGGTATTGAATAGGAAATGCGGTGAAATTTGAGATTTCAGGAAAAGTAGTTCCGTTTCTAATTGGGATTTTTCTAGATCCGTTACTCGTTTTTGTTCCTTCAAGAAGTCTAAGGTAATCTTAATGGCTGTAACAAACGTGATCACGTAAAGTTCGCCAATCATCATATCGATGGTATAATTAAGCGATAGTTTGTTTACCGTTTCGGGTCCCTCGGGCCAAACATCATGACTAATTAAGAGATAAGTCAGATTGAATTTGATGATCACCATGATAAAGATGGCCGAAACTATAGCCAATACATAAAGCAGGTATTTTTTACGGTACACCAAATAAGGCATAAAGACTAAGATATTCAAATAACACAAGCTCATGTGAATCGGGAAACCTAGTAAATTAGATTTGAATGAATAGATATAGTCATTGAAGTAACTTCCCCATCGAAGGGTGTTAAATAAAAAGTATGTCAGCCAAAAAAAGAAATGATAATGCAAAGGAATCGCATAAATTTTGTTAGAACTGAAATTCATAATAATGATGTGTTTTGCGACTTTTTTTGATGTTTGTCTTTGTTTAGCTGTTGTCTGTCTAAATTATTTGTAAAAAAAGCCAATTTTATATACGTTTAAAGTTGATTTATGATTGTTTTGCGTAGAATTTCATGCGCTTGGTTTTGTTTACAATTGGATTGCAAGTTGTAAAATAAAGAGATACAAAGATAATAGTCAACCGTTTTTTTTTGATCAATATCCAAGGTCTTTTGTTATTACTTGATTCCAAGGTCCCATATACAGCTGCTCAATAGCAGTAGGTGATGGGGTAAAGGCCTTATTTAGGGCAGCTATTATAAAACGAGATGTAACGACAATCCTATTTCTTAGTATTAATTTTCTTTTACATCGCTATGCTTACCAAAAAACAATACCAGCTTCTTACTAAGTTTTTCTTGAAGGTTCTAAAATCAATGTAGAAAGGACCTTTATACTTCCTAAGCTTTTCCTGTGTGCAGATTGCCTAAGTGCAACAAACAAATAGTGCCCTTAAGGGATGTCTTTGTATGGACTAGAGAAAAGGTTCAAACCAGATCTTAATTAGAGCCTGCTGTAGGGGCATAATCAAATAATTAACCAATTAACTAACCAATAAATAAATATTAAAATTAATGGATATCATTGACGTATCAATCATCATTGCCTATATACTACTATCGGTAGGAATAGGAATATGGATTTCAAGAAAAGCATCAAAGGGATTAGATGATTATTTCCTAGGTGGAAAAACAATTAAATGGTATTTCTTAGGTTTGAGCAACGGCTCGGGCATGTTTGATGTTTCGGGTACTTCCTGGATGATTGGAGTATTGTTTTTATATGGCGTAAAAAGTTTCATGTTTATGTGGCTTTGGCCGATCTGGAATCAGATTTTTGTGATGATGTTTTTGGCGGTTTGGATCAGAAGATCAAAAGTAATGACAGGTTCGGAATGGATTTTAACCCGTTTTGGAAGTGATAGGGCCGGGAAAGCTTCTCATATTATTGTGGCGATCTTTGCTATCATTTCTACCATTGGTTTTATTGCTTACTTTTTTGAAGGCATCGGTAAATTTATCACCATTATTCTTCCTTGGGATTTATCGCTTCATTATGGCGATTTATTACTATTGACCTCAGAGCGATCGTATGCTTTAGTGATCATCTTTTTAACGACCATCTATACGGTTAAAGGAGGAATGTTCTCTGTAGTGGCTACTGAGGTGGTACAATATTTAATCATGATTGTAGCTAGTGTTTTGATAGCGGGTTATGCCTTTGTCAATTATACGGATATTCAGATTAATTCAGTGATTACCGAAGAATGGAAAAATGTTTTCTTTGGATGGCAGTTTGAAACACAGTGGAGCGATAAGTTCCAAACCTTCAATAATCTAATTGACTCTGAAGGCTATAAAATGTTTGGTGCCTTTATCGGTATGACTTTGTTTAAAGGTTTCTTTGCCAGTATTGCAGGACCAACACCGAGTTATGATTTACAAAGGATTTTATCGACCAAATCGGTAAAAGAAGCAGCTTATATGAGTGGTTTTACCAATTTGATTTTGTTTATCCCAAGGTATTTATTGATTACCGGTATCGTGGTAATTGCTTTGGTCAACATAGCGCCGGCCTTGAATGCCAATACGGCTTTAACGGGTGCTGATTTAGAATTATTGATGCCGCAGGTAGTTAATTTATATATTCCTGTTGGAATAAAAGGGATTCTGCTCGCGGGTTTACTGGCGGCTTTTATGTCTGGATTCTCTGCTTTTGTCAATGCTGGACCAGCCTATATAGTGAATGATATTTATAAAAAATACTTCAAACCAGTAGCCACCAATGCACACTACATCAAAGTAAGTCAGATTTCTTCGTTTTTGGTAGTCGGTTTAGGGGTCTTTATGGGATTCTTTGCAGACTCGATTAATTCCTTGACCTTATGGATTACCAGCGCCTTATACGGAGGTTATGTAGCGGCCAATTTTTTAAAATGGATATGGTGGAGATTTAATGGTTGGGGGTATTTCTGGGGTATGTTTGCTGGTTTGATCGTGGCTTCTTTACAGTTCATATTGGGACAAAGTAAAGGCAACTTGGAACACGGATCATTTTTACATGATTTAGCCCAAGTACAGGCTATTTACTTATTTCCGGTGATATTTGGATTTTCAATTTTGGGTTGTCTTTTGGGAACGTTTTTAAGCAAACCAACCGATATGGAAGTGTTAAGATCTTTTTATACCAATGTAAGACCTTGGGGCTGGTGGGGGCCAGTTTATAAAACATTAAAAGCGGAAGATCAGACTTTCGAGAAAAACAATGATTTTGGAAAGGATATGCTCAATTGTGTCATCGGAATTGTATGGCAATCCAGCATGATTTTACTCCCTATCTTCTTTGTGGTGAGAGATTATCCTAAGGCCATTATTGCACTACTCGTATTTTTAGTGACAACAACCATTTTAAAATTCACCTGGTTAGACAAAGTTCGAAAAATAGCCGACTAAGAAAAAAGACGCAACAGCTGGTATTGGGCTGTTGAAGAATAAAAATATAAAAGAAAAAGTTTAATATTAAAGAAAGAGATAATGACTACAATTCCTTGGCAAGACAGACCCGAAAACAGTAAAGATGTAATGTGGAGATATACAGAGAATCCCATTATTGAAAGATACGCTATACCGTCCTCAAACAGTATTTTTAACAGTGCGGTTGTACCTTTCGGAGATGGATTTGCGGGTGTTTTTAGATGTGATAACAAAGCAGTTCAAATGAATATTTTTGCTGGTTTTAGTAAAAATGGTATCGATTGGGATATCAATCATGAGCCTATTGTGATGCAGTCTGGAAATACGGAGATGATTGAATCAGCCTACAAATATGATCCTCGTGTTGTTTTTATTGAAGATCGTTACTGGATTACTTGGTGTAACGGTTACAATGGACCTACTATTGGTATTGGGTACACTTTTGACTTTAAGGAGTTTTTTCAATGTGAAAATGCTTTTTTACCGTTTAATAGAAATGGGGTGTTGTTTCCAGAGAAAATAGGTGGTAAATACGCCATGTTAAGCCGTCCAAGTGATAATGGACATACACCTTTTGGAGATATTTGGATCAGCTATAGCCCGGATATGAAATATTGGGGAGAGCATCGTTTGGTAATGAAGCCGACTCCTTTTGAAGACAGTGCTTGGCAGTGTACTAAAATTGGAGCGGGACCGATTCCAATTCGTACCGATGATGGCTGGTTGATGTTGTATCATGGGGTGATCAATACCTGTAACGGTTTCCGTTATGCCATGGGTGCAGCGCTACTGGATATCGAATCGCCAGATCAAGTAAAATATAGAACGCAACCTTATTTGCTAGGACCAGCTGAACTTTATGAGCAAGTGGGAGATGTACCTAATGTGGTATTTCCATGCGCTGCATTGCACGATGTAAAAGAAGATAAACTAGCGGTTTATTACGGCGCAGCAGATACTGTGGTAGCGATTGCATTTGGTAAATTAAGCGAGGTAATTCAGTTTACAAAAGATAATAGTTTATAGAAAAGGTATGTGTTTAAAATTTAAATGGTGGCCTGTGGCTTTGGGCTTTGTTTCGATAGTGGGGTATGCTCAAGCGAAAAAAGCGATTATACCCAAAACCTACGTAGCCGCTAAAACGTCCACTCCAATGGTTATTGATGGATCGGATACTGAGCTCGCTTGGAATAAAGTAGAATGGACCGATCTTTTTGAAGATATTGAAAGCAGTGTCAAACCCAAATACGCCACCCAAGTAAAAATGCTTTGGGATGAGAAGAATTTTTATATACTAGCCAAGATTGACGAACCTCATGTTTGGGCCAATTTGAAACAACGAGATACGATTATTTTTTACAATAATGATTTTGAAGTTTTTATAGATCCCGATAGTGATACCTTTAACTATTATGAATTAGAGATAAACGCCTTAAACACCCCTTGGGACTTATTTTTATCAAAACCGTATAGAGAAGGTGATAAAGTGATTTTAAATGATTGGAATATTCCAGGATTAAAATCCGCTGTAAAAATTAATGGAACTTTAAACAACCCTTCCGATACGGATCAAGGTTGGGTATTGGAAATAGCCATTCCATGGGCAGCGTATAGAACTTCTTATTTTGATCAAAATGTTCCAGTTGACAAATTCTGGAGGGTCAATTTCTCTAGAGTCAATTGGCAACACGATATTAAAAATGGCAATTACCAGCGTAAGAAGGACGCAGATGGAAAGTTTTTGCCGGAGTACAATTGGGTTTGGTCCCCCATGGGAGTAGTCGATATGCATGTGCCTGAAAAATGGGGTTATGTGTATTTCTCTTCTAAAGAAGGAAAAGACAGTTTTAGCATTCCACAGGAGGAAAAAGTGAGATGGGAATTGTACAGTCTCTACAGAGCACAAAAAGGATATTTTCAAAAAAATAAAAAATGGGCCAGATCGATAGCAGATTTGACTAAAGAAACCATTAGTGTTGAAGGTAAAATTTTAAAGCCAGTAATAGAGAACCACACAACGGGATACAACATTTCGGTAAAAAGCCCTTTCTCAAATAAAACATTAATCATTGAAGAAGATGGTAAAATTATATCAAACTAAAAGACTTATGAAACTACCTAAATTAATAGTGCTAGTACTTGCACTTTCGCTATTTTCATGTACAAGCAAGGAAGAAAAAACAGCCTTTAAATATGGAGTCTGGACTTCAGCAGATGCTAAAAGAACAGATGCCGATTATACGAAGGAGTTTAAGAAATACAAAGACGGCGGTATAGATGAAGTATTAATCAATACGGGAACTGATCCAAAACTCTTAGAGAGGATTGCGCCTTTAGCGGCTAAAGAAGGTTTAAAAGTGCATGCTTGGATTATGGCCATGAACAGACCAGGAGATTCCATTGCCTTACAGCATCCAGATTGGTACATGGTTAGTAAAGAGGGGAAATCTTGTTTTGATACTCGTCCTTATGTAGATTATTACCAATGGTTATGTCCAACGAGAAAAGAGTCTAGAAATCACGTACTGGCTTTGGTTGAGGGATTAGCTAAAGTGGAAGGGATTGAAAGCGTTCATTTGGATTACATTCGTTTCCCAGATATCTTTTTACCGATCAGTTTATTGCCTAAATACAATTTAGTACAAGAGGTAGAATTGCCTCAGTTTGATTTTTGTTATTGTGATGAATGTGTGAAGGCATTTGAAAAAATCCACCACAAAAATCCAAGAACCAGCCACAATACATCTATCGATATGGAGTGGAAAAATTTCAGATTAAATGCTATTCAAGCCGTGGTGAATGATGCTTATGCCATTGCGCACAAACACAATAAAAAATTAACAGCAGCGGTATTCCCTTATCCTGAAATGGCGGATCATATGGTACGTCAACGTTGGGACAAATGGAATATTGATGAAGTATATCCGATGATTTATCACAGTTTTTATGACGAAGAAATTGATTGGGTAGGTTATGCTACTAAACAAGGTGTTGCTGATTTAGAAGGGAAAGCCACTAAGATAAACACTGGAGTTTATGTTCCTGGATTAAAATCGGATAAAGAATTAAAAGAGGCTATAGTGTTGGCCAAAGAAAACGGAGCAGTAGGAGTTACTTTCTTTGATGGAAGTGCTTTGACTGAGCAGAATTTCAAAACCATTAAAGAAACAAAAGCGAGCTTAAAGTAAACCATTAGGATCTCTTTTCCAATCCAAAGTACTCTGGTATAGTCTATGGAAGATCGGAATCTAGATTAGGAAGGAAAAGCGTGCATTGGCCAAATAAGGATAATGGTTATTATGGTGCTGTAAGTTTTAGACAAAGTACTTACTTCCACTAGCGTAATGAAGAGAAAAGGGATCAATAGTAATTTAAAATTATACCATTTTTAAAAGAATAAATCATGAGGATATTAAAATCTTTATTAGTCGTAGTCTGTCTAACCGTTTTGAGTGCGAGTTATGGACAAAAAGTATATACAGAAAAGGATATTGCGATTATTCCAAAGCCATCACAATTGGTGATTCAACCCGGAATCTTTGAGTTTTCTAAAAACACCAAATTTGTGGCTAAGACCGATTTTGAAAAAGAAATTTCGAATGTTTTGGCTGACCGATTTGCCAAGGCAGCAGGATGGCGTCCTGAGATTTCAAATAGAGCGCCACGTACGAATTACGTACAGTTTATTGTGGATCAAACTTTAGGTAAGGAAGCGTATAGGTTAGAGGTAAGTACTAAGGGGATTACCATATCGGCCAAAGAAAACGCTGGCTTTATTTATGGCTTGGAAAGCATACGTCAGTTACTGCCTAATGCGATCGAAAGCAATACCATTGTGTCTAGTGAAAAATGGCAAATTCCTAATGTGAGCATTAGTGATGCACCTCGTTTTGGATGGAGAGGATTAATGTTGGATTTATCACGTCATTTTTTCGACAAACAATATGTCATGAAAACCATAGATCGTTTGGCTATGCATAAGATGAATGTCTTGCATTTGCATTTAGTGGACGACCAAGGTTGGAGAATGGAAATTAAAAAGTATCCGAAATTAACGACCGTTGGGGCTTGGAGAGTGGATCAAGAAAAAGCTTCTTGGAACGCCAGACTGGTGACCAATCCTGATGAAAAAGGAACTTACGGTGGGTTTTTAACTCAGGAAGAGTTAAAAGAAATAGTAAAATACGCTGCGACAAAAAACATTGAAATCATTCCGGAAATCGAGATGCCAGCACACGTCAGTTCTGCTATAGCCTCTTATCCTGAATTGGCTTGTTTTAATCAGCGTATTGGTGTTCCATCAGGAGGACTTTGGCCAATTACCGATATTTATTGTGCAGGAAAAGAAAGCACTTTTGAGTTTTTGCAAAATGTAATCGATGAAGTGATTGCTGTTTTTCCTTCCAAGTATATTCATATTGGTGGGGATGAAGCCACTAAAACCAATTGGGATAAATGTCCGAATTGCCAAAAGAGAATGAAAGAGCACGGATTGAAAGATGCCCATGAATTGCAAAGTTATTTTGTCAAAAGAATGGAGAAGTATATCAATTCAAAAGGCAAAAAAATAATAGGTTGGGATGAGATCCTAGAAGGTGGTTTGGCTCCTGAAGCTACAGTGATGAGCTGGAGAGGAACCAAAGGGGGAACTGAAGCTGCAGCACAAGGTCATGATGTGATCATGACTCCAGAATCACCGTGCTATTTTAATTTTTACCAAGGACCTCAGAATGATGAGCCCTTAGCTTTTGATGCCTATAACCCCTTAAATAAAGTATACGAATTTGATCCCGTTGTACCAACGATGACCGCTGCTGAAGCCAGTCACGTATTGGGTGCTCAAGCCAATTTATGGGCGGAATTCCTATCAGAGCCAAAAGACTCTGAATATATGATTTTTCCAAGATTAGCGGCATTAGCTGAAGTTTTATGGAGTACAAAAGAGAGTCGTAATTGGAATGATTTTACCTCAAGATTGCCTTCGATGTTAAAACGCTATGATTATTTGGGAATCAATTATGCCAAAAGTGCGTATTTGGTGACGGCTTCATCTGTTGCTGATTTGGATCAAAAAGCCGTAAAGGTAACCTTGAAAAATGAATTTCCGAACCCAGATATTCGTTATGTATTGGGGGATAAAAGTATAGGGCAAGACGCCATTAAATACTCAAGTCCAATTGATATTAAAGAAACCACTATTTTAAAAGCGTCTTTATTTCAAAACGAGCAACCAGTAGGGAAAACCTATATTGATACTTTAGTGTTTCATAAAGCCTTTGCTCATAAAGTAAATTACCTAACACCTTATAGTGACAGCTATAAAGGAGCTGGTGCCTTTGGAATGGTAAACGTGATTAGAGGGACTAAGAACTTCCACGATGGACAGTGGCAAGGTTGGTTAGTTAACGATATGGAAGTGGTGATTGATTTTGGAAAGGAGCAAAGTTTCGAGCAAGTGAGTGTTGGAGCCTTAGAAAGTCAAGGAGCTGGAATTTATTTTCCAGTACAAGTAAAAGTATTGACTTCAAAGGATGGAATTCATTACAAAGAAGTTGGAAAAGTAGTACGTCCATATGTTGTAAATGTAAGTTCGGAGTTAAAAGATTTTAAAATCAATTTTACCAAGACCAATAGTAGATTTGTGAAAGTAGTGGCAATGAACCTAAAAAAGAACCCTAGCGGTGGAAGCTCTTGGTTATTTGTGGATGAAATTTCAGTGAATTAAAAAAGAAGGATAAACAATAAATAGTATACATATGAAAAGAGGAATGCTCCTAATAGCCGTTTTGTTTTCAGTTCAACTGTTTGCTCAAGCCATTTACGAGGATGAACGCTACGTTCCGGAAACGGATCCCTTAGTGTTGAAAAACTTAGAAGAGTGGCAAGGTAAAAAGTTCGGATTGTTAATGCACTGGGGAACGTATAGTCAGTGGGGAATTGTAGAATCTTGGTCCATTTGTCCAGAGGATTATGGTTGGTGTGAACGCACCAAAGGAAGTAATCCGAAGAATTATAATGAATATGTAAAAGAATATGAAGGGTTGAAAAAAACATTCAATCCGGTAAAGTTTGACCCAACCAAATGGGCTAAAGCTGCAAAGGCAGCCGGAATGAAATACATGGTGTTTACTACTAAACACCATGATGGATTTTCCATGTTCGATTCAAAATATACGGATTATAAAGTAACCGATGCTGGTTGTGCTTTTAGTACTAATCCAAAAGCGAATATCGCTAAGGAAGTTTTTAATGCTTTTAGAAATGAAAAACTAACAGTGGGTGCTTATTTTTCCAAGCCAGACTGGCATAATGAAAATTTTTGGGATCCGTATTTTCCAGCTTTTGACAGAAATGTCAATTACGATCCAACGCTGTATCCTGAAAAATGGCAAAAATATGTGGACTTTACCCATAACCAGATTTTAGAATTATTGACCGATTATGGTAAGGTAGATATCTTATGGTTAGATGGAGGCTGGGTTAGAAAAAGAGATCAGCAAAACATCAAAGAAAATTACGCTGAAAAATTTGCAGAGAATGAATCTAAAAATGGATTCATTAAACACAGAGTGGTAGAGCAAGATATCAAAATGGATGAATTGGTAGTAAAAGCACGCCAAAAGCAACCAGGATTAATTGTGGTAGACCGTGCGGTACATGGTAAGAATCAGAACTATTTGACTCCTGAGAATCGTGTTCCTGAGAAAACATTGCCGTATCCATGGGAGTCTTGTATTACCTCTGGAGGTGGATGGTCCTATACCCCGGATGCTAAATACATGACCGGCAGAGAAGGGATTCATATGCTGATTGATGTGGTGGCTAAGGGAGGAAATCTGTTATTGAATATTGCCCCAAGCCCTGAAGGAGATTGGCAACAGGGTGCTTATGATTTATTGGCAGCCTACGGTGATTGGATGAAGGTCAATAGTACAGGGATCTACAACACCAAACCTATCGAGCCTTTTAAAGAGGATAACATTTGCATGACCCAAAATAAAGCTGGAAATGTATTCTTATTTTACTTGGCTAAAAAGGGAGAGGACAAAATTGCCTCTGAAGTGGTGGTCACTTCCATCAACCCTAAAAAAGGAACGAAAATCACCCTTTTAGGGGCGAAAACCCCATTAAAATGGACTAAATTAGCCGCTGGATTTAAAGTGAGCATTCCGGAAAGTTTGCGTAATAATTTACCGTGTAAAGAAGCATGGACCTTAAAAATTGAAGCGATTAATAGATAGAATAGAAATATGATTTTTAATAAAAGAAGTACCCTACAAACAGCATGTCTTTCCGGCATGCTGTTTTTTAGCATTAGCATTTTTGCACAACAGCCCGCTGATTTTGTAAATCCATTTGTGGGAACCTCAAATTATGGTGCGACCTCACCGGGTCCAATTGCGCCAAGGGGAATGGCTAGTGTAAGTCCCTTTAATGTGGCAGGAAAGCAAAATCGATTGGAAAAAGACAGTCAATGGTTGTCTAATCCGTACGTGCATGAGAATAGTTTTTTAACTGGATTTAGTCAAGTTAATTTAAGTGGAGTGGGTTGTCCTGAATTAGGTGTTATTTTACTCATGCCGACTACTGGTGCAGTTCAAACTAATCATTTACAATATGGTTCTACCTATTCTAATGAAGTGGCTAAAACAGCTTACTATAGTGTCGACATTGATAAGTATAAGGTCAAAGGCGAGTTTACCGCTTCCAAAAGAGTAGGGGTAAGTAAATTTACTTTTCCAAAAGGACAATCTAATATTTTATTGAATCTTGGATTGGGATTAACCAATGAAGAAGGGGCTTCGGTAAAAGTAGTATCATCGACTGAAATTGAAGGAATGCGTTCTGTGGGATCTTTCTGTTACAACAGTCCTGAGGATGCTTATCCGGTCTATTTTGTGGCGAAGTTTTCAAAACCAGCAGCTAAATTCGGGGTTTGGAAAAAACCATCAAAATATGAAGGAGTAGAAGCACAGTGGATGGGATACAATGGTAAAACCAGAATCATGGAAAATACCATTAAAACTGTCGTAGGAGATAGTATCGGAACTTATTTTACCTATCAATTTGATAAAGAAGAAACCGTTGAAGTAAAAATTGGCGTTTCTTATGTGAGCATTGAAAATGCAAGAGAGAATTTAGAAAAAGAAACAGGGAATAAATCTTTTGAAGCAGTTTACAAAGAGACCTATAAGGAGTGGAATGAAGAGCTTTCTAAGATTTTAGTAGAAGGTGGTACTAAAGAGGATAAAACTATTTTCTATACGGCCTTGTATCATACTTTGATTCATCCTAATACCTTAAATGATTACAATGGGGAATACCCAGAGATCAAGAGAAATAAGATCGGGAAAACGCAAGGAACGCGTTATACCGTATTCTCTTTATGGGATACCTATCGCAATTTGCATCAGTTGATGTCTTTAGTGTATCCTCAGCAACAATCCAATATGGTAAAAAGTATGTTGGAGATGTATGATGAGAATGGTTGGTTGCCTAAATGGGAATTGAACTCTACTGAGACCTTCACCATGGTGGGTGATCCTGCAAGTATTGTTATAGCAGATACCTATTTGAAAGGAATTCGTGATTTTGATGTTCAAAAAGCCTACAAAGCGATGCTTAAAGGAGCCGATCAAATTGAGAATAATCCATTGCGTCCGGGGCTTAAAGAATATATTGAAAAAGGCTATTTAAGTACTAATTTTCATGGGCCAGTTTCGACCACAGAAGAGTACAATACTTCCGATCATGCGATTTCACTATTGGCCAAAGCTTTGGGGAAAAAGGACGATTATGAGCGTTTTAAAAACCGTTCACTTTCGTACCGTAAATTGTTTGATAAAAATCTAAAATTGCTACGACCAAGGACAGCAGACGGAAAATGGTATGAGCCGTTTGATCCTGCCGCTGGATCTAATTTTCAGGCCAACGTAGGTTTTATCGAAGGGAATGCTTGGCAATACGCTTTTATGGTACCCCATGATATAAATGGATTGAAAAAATTAATGGGCGGAGATAAAGCGTTCTCTGGTCAATTGCAAAAGGTTTTTGATATCAAACAATTTGATATGGCCAATGAGCCCGATATTGCCTATCCTTATCTGTTTAATTACGTAAAAGGAGAAGAATGGAAGAGTCAAGAACTGGTAAAAAAATTAGTTAGAGAATATTTCCAGAATATACCAAAAGGCTTGCCCGGAAACGATGATACAGGGACCATGTCTGCTTGGTTGGTGTACTCGATGATGGGGATTTACCCAATCGCTCCTGGAGATCCAATTTACACCATTACAACGCCAATGTTTGATAAAGTAACGATTCAATTAGATCCTAAGTATTATCAAAAGAAAACGATGGTTATCGAAAGAGAAATCAATGCCGATGGTAAAATAAAAGCCATTGAATTAAATGGAAAAGCATTGAATAGCTTCTTTATTTTTCATGATGATTTGGTCAATGGAAACACACTGAAAGTAATTCAGAATTAAAATTGATACCTAAGTTATAAAATAAAAAAATGGGCAGTTCACTGATGAGCTGCCCATTTTTTTATGGTGGAATAACACTTTAAATTGTCATAAAACTGCCGCATAGGGGGATCAATGGATAAAAAAAATCAGCCAATACATAAGGACCTTATGACTGACTGATTAATTCAATAGCTTCTTTTGAAGAAATATTACATAACTTTAAGGACCACTGCTTCTTGACTAGCTAAAGTAGTTCTTAGTTCTTGTGGAATCGTTACAATGATTCCGCCCTCCACTTTTTTACTAGTCAATTTTTGTTTAGTACCCAATAAGGTCACTTTTGTACTTCCTTTTTTATCAGTTTTGATGGTGATTTCTGCTGGTAGTTCTTTTTCCTCTTTTGCAGGCATATAAATACCGTAAATGGCTTTTCCTTTTTGAGTATAACCCACTTTACCATCTAGGTAGGGAGCGACAGGTTTAGTATCGTAAATGGCTTCTCCGTTTACTGTTAACCATGTTCCTACTTTAGCTAAAGTAGTTTCGATCTTTGGATCAAATTCACCTTTTGGATCAGGGCCAACACCTAATAATAAGTTGCCTCCTTTTACTAC
The DNA here is from genome assembly GCF_059882335.1 of Flavobacterium sp. OHVDL-2026-0007. Lineage (NCBI taxonomy): Bacteria > Pseudomonadati > Bacteroidota > Flavobacteriia > Flavobacteriales > Flavobacteriaceae > Flavobacterium > Flavobacterium sp. OHVDL-2026-0007. The sequence continues at coordinate 1,254,996 of NZ_CM187612.1, read as the reverse complement.
GATGCTCGTCATTAATTGGATCACTTCTTTGGATGATTTATAATGATCATTTGGCACCCATCCCCAAGCTCCTCCAAGGGTAATGCAACTTTCCCAAGGCACAGTCAATGGTTTTTCAGGTGTTTTTTGCTCTGGTGTCAAATAGTTTTCATATTCGCTAGGTACCCAACGATCTACGACCAACATTCCAGGTTGTTTTTTGCGTGCGGTTTCTGAAACCAACTTCATATCAATGTCCATATCGTATGGATATTTACAGAACTCTTCCACCTTTTTGTTAATAGTAGACAAAGGTCTAACCCAGCAACCATCAAGCCAAAGGATGTCTACTTTTCCATAATCTGTAGTCAATTCGTTCAATTGATTTTGAGTGTATTGTACATAACTTTTCCATCTGTCTGGAAATTTTGTGATGTCATAAGTAGGATTTCTGTCTTTTGGAGGATAATACGACCACCAAAAGTTTTCTGTAGTCCAGTCTGGTTTTGAAAAGTAAACCCCTACTGCTAATCCTTCTTTTCTTGAAGCGTCTAAGACGTTTTTCAATACGTCAGCTTTTGGATTTTTAGCGTAAGGTAAGGCTGGATTAGTAATTTTGAAATCAGTGAATTTGGAATCATACATGCAAAATCCATCATGATGCTTGGAGGTGAAAATCATGTATTTTGCCCCCGCATTTTTGAACATTTTAGCCCATTTCTCTGAATCCAGATTGGTAGGGTTAAATTTGTATTTGGTATTTCTGTAATCCGTAGCATATTTATAATAGTCGTCATAACCATCTCTGGAAACCCAATCCTCTGGAGCTAATCCCCAAGATTCTACAGTTCCGAGTTGGGTGTATAATCCCATATGGATTAACACTCCAAATTTGTAACCTTTCCATTTCTCTAGGTTGGCTTTTACTAGAGGGTCTTTTGGTGCGATATAACCGGCCTCTTCTGATTTGTCCGCTTCCATGCTAAAATCACCTTGAGCATAAGTGGAGAGTGCATTGGCACAAACCAATGCGGTAAAGAATAACTTAAATCTATTTCTCATTTTGTTTTTTCGTTGGTTCGTTATTTTTGATAGGGATGGTCCACTATTTTATATAAAACTCAGGATCAATCAATCGATTTCCAGTTTCGTCGTAAACAGCATAATTAAAACCACTTTGAACACAGTAAGAACCATAAGCTCCCTTTTTATTAAGGGCTATAAAGCCTACTTGAATGTCTTTTAGATTTTTATTTCTGTTTTTCATTAGTTTAACCACTCTCAAAACAGCCTCTTCACAAGCTTTTTGAGGGGATCTTCCTTGACGCATTAATTCCACAACCAGGTGGCAACCCGCAATACGAATCACTTCTTCACCATGACCAGTAGCAGTAGCGGCTCCAATTTCATTGTCGACGTATAAACCTGCACCAATGATAGGGGAGTCACCTAAGCGCCCGTGCATTTTAAAAGCCATTCCACTAGTGGTACAAGCTCCAGAGAGATTACCATCAGCATCCAAAGCGATCATACCAATGGTATCGTGATTCTCGATATTGGCAATCGGTTTGTATTCACTATTTTTAAGCCATTCTTTCCATTCCTTTTCTGAGTCTTCTGTTAATAAGTTTTCTTTCTTAAAACCTTGTGATAGGGCAAATTGAAGTGCTCCGTCACCTACTAACATTACGTGAGGTGTTTTTTCCATTACGGCGCGTGCCACAGAAATAGGATGCTTGATATGTTCCAAACAGCCTACAGAACCAATATTGGACATTTCGTCCATGATACAAGCGTCTAGCGTGACGCGTCCGTCTCTGTCGGGTCTACCACCGTATCCTACACTTCTTTCTTTTGGGTCGCCTTCTGGGATTTTCACACCCGCTTCAACAGCATCTAAGGCGCGACCTCCTTTTTTCAATACTTCCCATGCAGCTTCATTGGCTTTTAGACCAAAGTTCCAGGTCGAAAGTACAATGGGCTTTCTTATTTTTCCATCAACAATTTCATTTTGCTCGTGGAGCTCTTCCGATTGTGCACTGAAAGGATTTAGTACGATGGCGGCTGATGCTATTGCAGTTGTTTTTAGAAAATTTCTACGATTTGTCATATCCTTATTTTTTTAGTTGATTATCAAAAATCAGTAACTGTTATTTTTAGGCTTGATAAAGTAAACTAGCTGCTCCTAATAAAGCACTGGTTTCATTGTCTGTTGAAATTTGTAGGTCAATTTCAATCCCTGATTTTTTTGCTTTTTCTCTGAATATATTGAGAAACAAGTCGCCAGCATTGGCAATTTTACCTCCAATGACTAACATATGGGCATCAAAGTTTTTTAACCAAGGAATTACTATTTCTGCTAGATCATCTCCAAAGGCAGTAAAGGCTTGGATTGCTTTTTCATCCCCGTCTATGGCCAAGTGGTATAATTCGAGGCCATTATTTAGGGCAATGCCACTTAATGTTTCATAATTAGCCAATAGTCCTCGTACGGATACGGCATCTTCAGCTATACTGTCTTTATAAGGGAAATTCCAGATTTCACCATTAGGGGGTACAGTGTCACCTATGCTTACAATTTCGCCATTTTGGATAAAACAAGCACCAAGGCCTGTTCCCAAAGTGATGGCCATTACATTTTTAGGAAGGTTTTCAAGGTTTTTGAAAACTTCTCCTTTTCCAAAACTGTTGGCGTCATTTTCAAAAACAATTGGGAAGTCCTGCTCAAAAACGAAACGTTCTCGCAATAGATCTTTGATGTTCAAACCGTAGAAATGATCGTACTTGTCTTGGTTTTTGATCCAACAAGTTCCATTTTCGTAATCGAATGGACCTGGTATGGCCAAAGCAATTCCTGATAATTTTTCTACCTGTGATTTGTCCCATAATGTGCGAATGGCATTTTCCCAATAGTTCATGACTTCTATGGTCGGTAAATTAGAATTGAAAGAAATCTTAAAAAGAGATCCATCAAAGACTTTCATCTCATTTAGATCAATCACTGCGGTTGTAATGTGCGAACCGCCTACATCCATTGCTATTGCAAATCTTTTTTCCATCTTTTGTTCCTTTATTCTTTTGGTTGTTAGGTTAATTATTGTTTGTTATTCGTTTGTTGTTTTTGTTTCCAATCCCCTCATTGATCAAAAGTCTTTGCTTACTTAATTGAAAGTATTCATGTCTAACTTTTGAAAAGTGGTGTTAAAAGGCTTGTATGGTAATAATAAAGGGAGTGGTTTGCCAAAAAAATGTCTTTTGTCTAGTAAACTAATCTCTAATATTTATTATTCATTAATTTTTTGTTAAAAGTAAGTGTTTTATTTGAAATACTAAATCGTATTAGTAAAATAAAATCAACTACTTGCTTTTGGCAGTAAAAAGAGGTTTTTTCTGTCTTTATTCTTGATTCATCTTAAGTCAAATAGTATTAATTTAAAACAAATGAATTCTTTTATAGGGTTTTGCCCTGTGAAGTAAAAAGAAACTACTGATGACTTTTTGTACTGGGGTAGGTTTGTTGTAACAAGTGTAGGGGGAGTAAGAGCATAGAGGGATGTTATGGGAAAATAAAAAGAGGGGAAAAGAGCTTTATGTACTAAAGACCATCTCCCCTCTGTGTTTATTGTTTTTGCTGGTGGATTTATTCTACCACATACCAAGTATAACTTTCTGGTTCAATGCTGAAAGTCAATTCTGCCTCATAAGAGCGATTGAGTTTGTAATTTTTAGCACTGCCTTCTTTCTCACGAATTTGAGCAGTATCAGTTAGTCCAGTATAATACAAAGGTACTTGAATGGTTTTAGTCATTTTTTCTTTAGTAGGATTGTAAAGCATAATGAAACCTTTTTGTTTCAATTTAGGATTCACATGGACAAAGCCGTCCCAATCCCTTCCGTCAGCACGACGCAATTGCACCATATCAGAGTTTAAAATTTCACGATAATTTTTGTACCAATTGATGGTCGTTTTTACCAATTCTTTAGTGGTGTCGGTATCGTACAAACGAGGTCCGCGGTAACAAGCTTGAACTCCTGCTCCATAGTATTGTACCATTAATTGCTCGTAATCTTTAAGGTGTTCGCTAAGAGGTTCCAAAACCGCTGAAGCATCTCCTCCTTGGTAAGCAGTCAAAGGAACAAAACCCCATGCCATAGAGGCTGATTTTTCCATAGTTCCGTCATGAATGTTTTGACGGTTCAAAATACGTTGTTGGTCTCTTGGTAGTGAGAAATTAACTTCTCGGTAGCCTAAAGCGATTTTGTGTGTTCCATCTAGAAAATACCAATCCGGAGCATTGATATACACTCCTTTTTCGTTTAACCAGTGGTACAACTCTTTTTGAATGTTCATTTGTCTCCATTGTGAATCATCTAAACCTTTATGGCCTGGGTGTGTGGTTGAGGCACATACATCTCCTGGATAAGGTCCATCATTTTCAAAGATATCAAAATTGGTTACGGTGAAGAATTTCTTGATACGATCGCGGTATGACAATCCCCATTTACTACCAAAACAAGGTGCGTTTCCGAAGAATGCACCACCTGGCTTTCCTGTTTTGGGATCTATGACATCGTCTTCATCACTGATTCTACGGCTGCTGAACAAAGAATAACCTCCAATTTTAATTCCTTTTGCGTGAGCGTAATCCGCCAATGCTTTCCATTTTTGGTGATTTTCAGCTGTGTCTTTTTCCATATTCAAATGGCTTCCGAAACTCAAAATTAGTGCTTCGTAACCTGTAGCAGCACATTGGTCGATTGCAGAACGCACTTGCTCATCATTTTGACTTACGAGGTGCATGAAAATTGGATTTTCAGTGGTCCAAGGTGCAATGGTACTGTACATTCTTTTAATCATCATACCACGACGTTGACGGTCATAGGTGTCAATAAGTAGTTCATTGCTACGAACTGAATTAAAAATTTCGTTGGGTTGTAATTCAATTCCAGGAGCCTTATCAGGATAAACTTCTAGTAAACAAGGTGTTTTGTAGCGATAGTGTACTTGAGAAGTATAAACGGGATCCTCTGTCCAATGCGTCGTTTGGTCACTTAGTTCATAACTCATCGAGTTATTAAAGGCGTAGTTAGTTTCGATATAAAGGCCGTGCTGTGTTCTCATCTTTTCAGGATTTCCTTCTACGGCACTTTGCTCTTCCACCATGGCAATGGTTTCGCTAACGACTCTGTCCAGTTTGAAAACTTTTTGACTGTTATTTTCAACGGTAACCGATTTGGTGATTAGCGGTAAGCCGTCGTACAGTTCATAGTTTACTTTTACGATCAAGCCTTTTAATTCAGGTAGTGCTGAAACATATTCAAAGACCAATAATTTTCCAGTGGCTTGTTTTTTGTTCATCGCCCAATTGGTCGATTTCCAATTGATATAGGGTTTAATCTCCGATACGGTATACGTCACAAATGTAAAATCTTCTTTTCCTGCTTCCATTTTATCCACCCATTCTGGTAATAAATAGGCATTTTCCTTTTGACCTCTCAAGCCTCCGATAGCATATTCTTTGGCATTTAAAGTGATTTTTGCTTCCGGTTTTACAGCTCTAAGCAATTGGGTATTGTTGGTTAAATTAGTAAAATCAGTACAGGCAACATTAGGAGACATACGAAAAGACCTTCTCACTAATCCATTGTACAATATGATCGACTTTTTGTCTGGGCTTGCATACACATTGGCCTTGGTGTTGACAGGGGAAAGCAACCAATCTGTGGGGGAAGTCACAGCTGTTTTTGCGTCCAAAATAGGGAGTTTGGATACATCGGCTATCTTTTTTGTCTTTTCCTGTTTTTGGACCGTAGTGGTCGTCGCTTTTGGATTTTTCTGTGCAAGGACTGAGCAACCTATAAATAAAGTGGCGCAACCAAGAGCTAATTTACTGTTTATTCGTATCATCTTTTTATTGTATTTCAAATGTTGATTTTAATTTTATATGCGATAAAAAAGTTTAAATAGTATGGCTATTCATTGGGTATTAATCCATAAATTCCAATGTTTTGGTCGACCAGTTATTGTCAAAGAAACCGCTTACTTTCATCTCCGGTAAACCCTTTAAGAGTAAGTCTGCTTTGAAAATCATTACATCAGGAAAACCCGTAATTCCAGAGATGTAGTTGTTGGCCCAAGTGGCTTTCATTCCTTTTTCTGAAGTTCCTGCCACAACACCTACCATTGCAGTAGGACTGTCTTTTCTCGGTACTACGAAATAAGCAGCCAAATCATCCCCTTTCAAGATTTTATCGTCCACTTTGACCTGTTGGTTGTCAATTTGAATCGGGGAATTTTTCAGCAAGAGTTTCCAAGCACTGTTGTTGGAGGCATTACCGTAAACCACCACATTTCTATCTTTGTATTTTTCCAATGAAAATTCTTTGTCTGAGATGACATCGATGCTTCCATTTCCTCTATAATAGAACGTCTCTGCGTCGAAACGGGCTCTGTTTTGGTACCATTCACGATCTGAAGTAGTACCTCCTGTAGCATAAACAAAAACCACATGGTTGTTAAAAGCAAGTTTGAAGCCTCCTTGACGTTCTGCGTATTTTTGTTGGGTATCGATTTGATTGATCAACGCCCATTTTCCGTCTTTTAAATTCAAAATAGCCTTTTTATCGGCGGTTGTTTTTAGGATTTGATCGTCGATGTTTAGGGTAATTTCTTCTTTTAATTCCAAAGAAGCGAGGTCTAGTTCCATTATAGCAACATTTACCGTTTTAACGATGATTTGCTGTTGTTCTAGTTTAGCATTGATATTAGAGAAATCAAACGGACGAATTTGTTGTTGTAGTTTGATCCAATAATCGGTTGAAGAAACCGCAGGAGTGGCCGTATGAAAATCAATGGCTTTAACTTCTTTGTTGGTCGGAATGGTTTGACGTTTGAAGAATTCAAAAATAGGGTGCCAATCTACAGAATGATCGCCATACCAATGTTCGCCACCAGGGTATTCGTAGTAGCAAAAATTAGAATGGAAAGTACCTAATAGTTGACGCATTTCTCTTACTTGTGAAATAGGCACAGTAGAATCGGCATCTCCATGAAGGATATAAACTCCAGACTGTTTTAGGTTTTGAATGAGGCTTTTCACACGTCCAGAATTTGCAGAGCGCTTGATCGATTCAAAAGCTTTGAAACTATCGTGCATTTCATCTCCTTTATCGGATCCGTAAGTGGAGATATCAGGATAAGAAGCGCAAGGAGCTATAGCGGCAAATTGATCAGGATAAGTAGTACCTAAAAACCAAGTGCCATGTCCACCCATGGAGTGACCTGTTAAATAGGTTTGTGCTGGGATGGTGTTAAATTGTCTTTTGGCATCAGCCAATACTTCTAAGGCATCGATTCTTCCCCAGTCTTCCCAATTGAAACCAAAGGGACGACGGTTGGTTGGAGCAACGATATGTGCCCAGTCTTTTTGTTTGTAAGCTCTTGCTTGGTTTCTAGCCTCTACTGAAGCACCGTGAACCGAAAGGATTAAGGCTTTTTGTCCCGTTCCCACTGCAGGGGCAACACTATAGTACTGTACACTGTTGTCGATTTTACTCACAAAGGTACGTTCATGATGAACCGTTGCAGCGCGTTGTTGAAGGGATACTTGTGTTTGGTCAATTACTTTTCCATTTTTGTCGCTAAGAATGATGTTCATCTTTAATTCACCAGTAAAATTCGCTTTGGCCGCTGGGATCTTGAATTTTACTTTTCTCACAAACAAAGGCATGATGGCATCAGTGGCATAAGCTGCGGTTTCTCCACTAGATAATTTTGTAGTAATCACTAGATTTTTCAACTCTTTTTCGGTAGCATTGATCACGCGAACTGCCGCCCATTTTTCATCTTTTTCACCATTGATCACGTCGGGTAGTGTCAAATCACGTTTGGTGAATTGAATGCTTTTCGAAGGAAGGATGATTTTTGATTTTACACGGCCAAAACGACCTTTGGTATACACAAATTCGTTGGCACCTTTTCGGAGTTTAAAAGGGATTAAGGTATAACCAAAATCATAATGATCGCCTTCATGTGGAAGACCGTTAATATAGGTGCGGGTCCCGCCTGTGGTTTCCAATAGCACAATTTGTTCCTTAGAAGCATTGTATTGTGTAAAAAGAAAAGCTGATCTCAGGTTTTTGGCGCTAAAATTTTTGGAGGAATCCGCAGTAATAGGCTGCCAGTCTCCTTGTTGTTTGTTGGGGTTGATAAATTTTCCAACGGCGTATTGCCAGGCGATAGGATCTTGCCCATTAAAAAGTGTTCCACTTCTTTTATCGGCTTCAAGGGTGTACCCGTTGATGAAATGGTAAAGCACATTTCCCTCAGCGGTAGTGATAATTTTTTCCTTTCCGAAATATTCTACGACATTTCCGGTAACCTTGGTTTGTGCTGTAGTAGTACACCATATAGTTAAGAAGAGTAGGAGAGCTTTGTTCATTTTTTTATGCTGTTATTTTAGTGTTCGAATAAAACTAAAAACGGTGGTGTTTTCTCAAATCAAGAAGTTATTTTTTACTCTAAAAGTATCCTATGCTTTGATTGATTTATGCGCCGATTTTGTCATATATTTCTTTTATAAAGTCGTCTTTTGATAGCTTGATTTAGAAGTTTTGTATTCAATTGAGTGAATTGCTTTTATCATAAACATTTTTTGTTATTTTTGTTTTTTGGGAATATCTAAAAGTATTGCTAAATCAATTTAGCAATTAGTTCAATTTTATCTATATTTAGCTATTAATTATCCTCACTATTCGTAAATGAAAATTGTCAAAACAAATATCGCTTCTTATACTAATTCCTCATTTTCGGTATTTTCCCGAGAAGAGTCGTTCTTTCAGTCACCGTTTCATTCGCATCCGGAGTTTGAGTTGGTTTATGTTTTAGAGAGCCATGGAAAGCGTATTATTGGGAATTCAGTAGAGTCGTTTGAGTCAGGAGACATGGTTTTTCTAGGTGATGATATACCGCATGTTTGGCTAAATGATGAAATTTTTTATAAAGGGATTAATAGTTTAAAAGCTAAAGCCATCGTTATTTATTTTAGTAGAGATCTTTTTGGTACTTCTTTTTATGAATTACCCGAGGCGCAAGAAGTCAAGAAGTTTTTCTCTCAGGCAGTGAAAGGAGTAGCTATTTCAGGAGCTACCAATGCCATGATTGCTAAGAAAATGGAAAAATTGCTCAAAAAGAAGGGTTTTGAAGTGGTAATGGGCTTGATGGAAATTTTGTTTTTGTTGTCTAAGAGTAAAGATTTGAGGTTTATCAATGATAATTCCTATATGTCGCTTAATGAAGATAATAAAAGTGATCGACTAGCAGAAGTTTTTAAATATGTGAAAGCCAATTACAAAGAGGAAATATCACTCGATGAAATTGCTAAAATTGCCAATTTAACGCCTACCTCTTTTTGTAGAATGTTTAAGGCTAAAACCAAGAAACCCTTTGTGGAATACCTCAATGAAATTAGAGTGTCAAATGCTTGTAAGTATTTAATAGAGACAGATTTAGGTATTTCGGAAATTGCCTATGAATGTGGGTATAAAACAGCTTCAAACTTCAATAAGTTGTTTAAAAAATTAATGGGAACTACTCCTAAAGAATATCGAAAAAAAGCGTTAGTGTAAAAGCTTTAGAGGACTGAATGCTTCGTTTCTAATTGTTTAGGTTGATTTAGTAAATTAAATAAGAATTTTAGATAGGGTAATTTTATGCTTTTTTTGTCAAATCTGTTGTGTTTTTTCTAAAAGAAGGGGAGATTGTTTTGAGTTGTTTAGATGAGCTAAGGGCTTTATTTTTTTTTAATTAATAAAATAATGTGCTAATAACTGTGTATCCTGTGTTTTTTTGTGATAAAAAATGTTAAGATAATAAATGCTTAATTAATGATAATTTTGAAGTAAGATAAACCTTTTTAATGCAATAATTTTATTTTTTGGAGATTGCGTCAAAATGCGTTGTCTTAAATTTAAAACGTTTTAGTGAATCTGTTGGCTTTGCTTGTATAGATAATATAATACGTTTTAAAAAAGATAGTGCTAGGAATACTAAAAAGAAAAAAAACAAAAGATGAGAAGGAGTATAAAAGTGGCTTTGTCGGTTTGCTGTTTTGCAGTAGGTGTGGTATCCCATGCACAGGGTGACGTCATGCCTGAGAACGAAAAAACTCCCGGCGATAGTTATGTAGGTCCAAAAGACAAAGCAGTAAAAGAAAATTTGGCCAAATGGCAGGATTACAAATTCGGTGTTTTGATTCATATGGGCTTGTACAGTCAATTGGGAATTTGTGAGTCTTGGGGATTAGCTCCAGAGGATTGGGTAACTCGCAACGGTTATGATGATTACGATTCTTTTGCCGCTGATTATCGCGGTGCTCGATTTAGTTTGAATCCCGTTAATTTGGATTCAGAAAAATGGGCAAAAATGTTCAAAAGCGCAGGAGCGAAGTATTTGATTTTTACTTCTAAACATCATGATGGCTTTTGTATGTATGATTCAAAATTCACTGATTTCAAAATCACGAACCCGAATTTACCCAATGCCAAAAATAAAAACCCTGACGTTTTAAAAAATGTCTTGGACGCTTCTCGAAAAGAGGGATTGTCGGTGGGGATTTACTTCTCGAAACCGGATTGGAGCTCTCAAGATTTTTGGTGGAAATACTATCCTCCAAAAGATAGAAATCCAAATTACGATATTAAAGCCTTTCCAGAAAGATGGAAAAATTTTGTTAAATTCACTCAAAATCAGTTAGATGAACTAACGAGTAACTACGGAAAAGTAGATGTGTTATGGCTTGATGGCGGTTGGGTTCGTCCGACAAGTACAGTTAAGGAAAGTGAAGGTAAAAAAGGACGTCAGAATCTGGATATTAATATGAAACTTATTGCTGAGACTGCGCGTAAAAAGCAACCTGGACTTATCGTTGTAGATCGTTGGGTTCCTGGTGATTATGAGGATTACCTGACTCCGGAGCGAAAAGTATTGGAGAAACCAATTCCAGAGCCCTGGGAAAGTTGTGTGACACTAGGTAACGACTGGGGATGGGTGCCGAACGATAAATACAAATCAGGTACAGAAGTGATTCAGTTGTTAACGGGAATCGTGTCTAAAGGTGGTAATCTATTGTTAGGTGTTGGTCCTGATGGAAAAGGGGACTTTGAACCAAAAGTGAAGCAAGCACTTGAAGAGGTAGGGAAATGGTTGGATATCAATGGTGAGGCTATTTATGCTACAAAACCAGTTGCTCCTTATTCAGAAGGTAACTTGTATTACACGGCTAAAGGAGAAAAAACGGTTTTTGGAATTTATCTTCCAGCGGCAAATCAAGCTGAACTACCTGCTGAAATTGTAATCAAAAACCAATTAAAAGGAAAATTGAATATTGCACTTTTGGGAAGTAATACGAAGTTAAGTTACAAAAAACGCAATGATGGAATCAGTATTAGTATTCCTAGTGCTTTGAGAAAAGAGTTGGCTAAAAAATCGGGAGTGGTCCTTAAAGTTAGTTCACAATAAACTGCATCAAGAAGAGATAATCAATAATTGTAGGGTGGTAACCCTAGTTTTAAATAAAATAATATGGTAACTCAAAAGTATTGTCTTGCATTAGATTTGGTTGAAGACCCAACATTAATGGCGGAATACAAAAAATATCACGAGAAGATTTGGCCGGAAATCACCGCAAGTATTAGCGATTCAGGAATTGAGAATTTGGAGATCTATTGCGTGGGTAACCGTATGTTTATGATTATTGAGGCCAATGAAACTTTTTCTTTTGAAAAAAAGGGAGAGATGGATGCTAATAATCCGACTGTTCAGAAATGGGAAGAGCTGATGTGGAAGTATCAGAAAGCATTGCCTGGAGCTAAAGAAGGAGAAAAATGGATGATGATGGATAAAATATTTGACTTGCATGAAAATAGATAGTCACCAGCATTTTTGGCAATATCATCCTGTAAAGGATGCTTGGATCAGTGAAGAAATGAAAGTGATCCAGCGTGATTTTTTACCGGCTGATTTGGAGCCTATATTGCGAGCCAATGAAGTGGAGGGCTGTGTGGCCGTTCAAGCCGATCAGAGTGAAGAAGAAACTCGTTTTCTTTTGGGTTTAGCCCAAGACAATACCTTTGTCAAAGGTGTAGTGGGTTGGGTTGACCTTTGTGCTCCCAACATTGAAGAACGTTTGGCGTTTTATAGCCAATACGATAAACTAAAAGGATTCAGGCATATTGTGCAAGGGGAGGCTGATCTTGATTTCCTGTTGAGAGAAAGTTTTCAAAATGGTATTTCGAAGTTGGCAAAATACAATTTCACCTATGACATTTTGATTTTCCCAAAACATTTGGAGAATGCAGCAAAATTAGTAGCGAAATTCCCTAAGCAAAAATTTGTAATTGATCATTTGGCCAAACCCGATTTTAAAACAATGGAGTTCGGTCAATGGGAAAAAGGGATCAGAGCGATAGCCAAATTCCCTAATGTGTGCTGCAAAGTGTCGGGTTTAGTAACTGAGGCCGATTGGAACAATTGGAAAACCAGTGATTTTACCTATTGTTTGGATGTAGTCACTGAGGTATTTGGAATGGATCGTTTATTATTTGGTAGCGATTGGCCAGTGAGTTTACTAGCGGCATCCTATGGAGAATCCTGTGAGCTAGTAGAAACGTATTTCTCGAAGTTTTCAGAAGCCGAGCAAGATCAGTTTTGGGGTAGTAATGCCGTGAATTTTTATCGCTTATAACAAAAACAAACTATTGGTCGAGTCAACCACGATCAAGGACATAATATAAATAACTAGCCAACTTAATTAGAATAGATGAATCTGAATTTAAAAGATAAAATAGTAATTGTAACCGGTGGAGCAAAAGGAATAGGTCTTGGAATCTGTAAAGTTTTGGCTGCCGAGGGAGCCATTCCTGTAATCATTGGAAGAGCCGATGCGGATAATCAAATCGCAGTAAAAGCCATAGAGGCTCAAGGTGGTAAAGCATTGTCAGTAGTGGCGGAATTAACCCATCCAGAAGCGTGTAAAAATGCAGTTGATCAGGTAGTGGCACAATGTGGTCGTATCGATGGATTAATCAATAATGCTGGTGTGAATGATGGTGTAGGTCTAGAAAGTGGAGATTACGATAAATTTATTGCGTCATTGCATAAAAATTTGGTGCACTATTATCTGATGGCGCAACACGCTTTGCCAGAGTTGAAAAAAACAAAGGGAGCTATTGTGAATATCGGTTCAAAAACAGCAGATACTGGCCAAGGGAATACGTCGGCTTATGCTGCTTCAAATGGTGGACGTAATGCCTTAACACGTGAATGGGCTGTTGAGTTATTGAAATACGGTATTCGTGTGAATTCAGTAATAGTGGCAGAATGTTACACACCTCTATACGATACTTGGATTAAAACACTTGAAAATCCAGAAGAAAAATTAAAAGAAATTACGGCTAAAATTCCGTTGGAAAATAGAATGACGACTGAGGAAGAGATTGCCAATATGGCCGTGTTTTTATTGTCCGACAGATCAAGTCATACAACTGGTCAGTTGATTTATGTTGATGGCGGTTATACGCATTTAGATCGTTCCTTGTAAAGTATAATTGAAACCTTTTATCCAATTAAAGATGAATTTATTTAAAGCTAATGTTATGCTGCTGTTGTTGTTTCTGATCACTTTTGGAGTGTCGGGACAGGTTGCTGATACTATTAAAGTAACGCAATTTGGAGTGAAAGCCAACAGTTATAACAATGCCAGTAAAGGAATTCGACTAGCATTAGAAAAATGTAAGGGCAAGCAGAATGTAGTGGTGCAATTACCAGGGGGTAGAATTGATTTGTGGCCGGAGGATGCCGCTAAAAAAGAGATTTACATTTCAAATTCGACGGAAAGTGATACACTATCAAAAGTGAAAAATATTGGCTTTTTGTTCGATCAGTTAAAAAATGTGACTTTAGATGGAAATAATACTTTGGTGGTATTACACGGAAAAATGGTATCGTTTGCTTTGTTTGATTGTCAAAATATAAGCCTTAAAAATCTGCAATTTGACTATGAGCGTCCTACGATGTCTGAGGTAACCATTAGTTCGGTGTCGCCAACAGCTATAGAGATGAAAGTTCATCCTGATTCTAGGTATTTTATAGAAAAAGAAAAAATAGGATTTTATGGAGAGGGATGGAAAAGTAATTCACATCACACCATTTCATTGGATAAGGTAAAAAATGTGATGCGTTATTCTTCATTTGCCCCTTTTTTAAAATCAAAGGCTAAGGAGCAAGGAAACAGAACCGTTTTGTTTGAAGGGGACTTTGCAAAAGCGAACTATAAGGTCGGTGATGTACTTTCTTTACGTGATACCTATAGAGATAATTGTGGTGGTTTTATCACCCTTAGTAAAGATATAGTATTGTCCAATATACAAATGAACTATATGCATGGATTGGGAATTGTTTCTCAATTTGCTGAAAATATAACCCTATCAAAAGTGGTAGTGGCTCCGCGCGAAGTATCTGGTCGAGTGATTGCTTCCTTTGCGGATTGTTTTCATTTTTCGGGTTGTAAAGGAAAAATTTTGGTAGACGGCTGTAGTACATCTGGTTCGCATGACGATCCAATTAACGTACACGGAACGCATTTGAAAATCAGTGAGTTTACCGCGGACAAAAAAATAAAAGTGCAATTCATGCACCATCAAACCTATGGGTTTGAAGCTTTTTTTGCAGGGGATAGTATAGGATTTGTTAATCCTCAAACCTTGCAGCCAGTTGGTTATGCAAGACTAAAATCAGCTAAATTAATTGGTTTAAAAGAGATGGAATTGGTTTTGGAGGGTGTAGTTTCAGATAAGGTCAAAGTAGGGGACGTGATTGAAAATCTGACCTGGACGCCTGAGGTGACTATTAAAAATTCAAGATTCGAACGTACAAATGCACGTGGTTTATTATTGACTACTCGTAGAAAAGTGTTAATTGAAAACAATACGTTTTACCACACTGGCATGCATGCTATTCTAATAGCAGATGACGCTTCGAGTTGGTTTGAATCCGGCGGGGTTACAGATGTAACGATTCGCAATAACGTCTTTGAAGAATGTGCCATCAATACAGGAACGGTCATCAATATTGCACCTGAGAATCATCAATTGGTGGATGGTTATTATGTTCATCGCAATATTCGAATCGAAAATAATACCTTCAAATCTTTTGATAAAACAATTTTATCAGCGCGTTCTACAGATGGTTTGTATTTTATAAACAATACCATAAATGGTTCTGATTTGTTTGCCCCAGGATCTAATGATAATGTATTTAGTCTTACGGCCTGCCAAAATGTAGTGATCAAGAAAAACAAGTTTAATACGGCTTGGTTACCTAAAATCACCACAGCTAATATGACCAAGCAGCAAATTAAAACAGATATAAAAGATTTGAATATTAAATAGCTCTAAAGAGAAGATAATACCGTTCGTTAGACGAACAAAACCCAAAAATTAAATAAAATGAATATGAACAAAAAAATGTTTTCACTGAACAATCGCCTTACTGTGGTAGTCTGTTTATTGATGGGATTGTCTGTGTTTGCACAGCAGGGACCTATTAAGAGAATGGGATCGAGTGACACCGAATCATTCGATGACAATTGGCTTTTTTCACGATTCGGGCTTCAAGCCGATGGACTCGTTAGAGAAGAACCAAAGAATTTAGAAGCTGTTTCAACTAATGAAACCAGTTGGGAAAAGTTAAACTTGCCTCATGACTGGGCTATCAAAGGGCCTTTTAGAATTGAATTAAGAGGGGAGACAGGAAAATTACCATGGAAAGGAATTGGTTGGTACCGTAAACACTTTAAAGTGCCTACGGAAGATGCAGGAAAGCAAATTTTTGTTGATTTTGATGGTGCGATGGCTAATGCCAAAGTGTATTTGAATGGACAGTATGTAGGGACTTGGCCTTATGGGTACAATTCTTTCCGTATGAATTTGACGCCATTTTTAAAATTTGGACAAGAAAATATCTTAGCGGTGCGTTTGGATACTGAAAATTGGGATTCCCGTTGGTATCCTGGTGCAGGAATCTACCGTCACGTTTGGTTGGTTAAAACTAATCCTGTGCACGTAGGACATTGGGGAACCTATGTAACGACTCCAAATATTACTAAAGAAGCAGCCAATGTAAGAGTATTGGTAAAAGTGGACAATGCTACTAATAAAACGATCAAAGCGGTAGTGAATACTGATTTGTACGAAATGGATATCAATGATATGCCTAAAAAGAAAGTAGGTTCTTTAAAGACGGCTACTGTTGAAATTAAAGCCAATGGGACTGAAGAAGCGGAAACGCATTCTATTTTAAAGAATCCTAAATTATGGGATCTTAAGACGCCTAATCGTTACGTAGCCCAAACTAAAATTAGTGTGGACGGAAAAGTAGTGGATACCTATAATACACCATTTGGTGTTCGTACCATTGAATTCACCGCTACAAATGGGTTTCTTTTGAATGGCAGAAAAGTGGAGATTTTTGGAACTTGTAACCACCACGATTTAGGAGCTTTAGGAGCGGCAATCAATACGTCAGCTTTGAAAAGACAATTGGTGATGCTTAAAGAAATGGGATGTAACTCTTTGCGTACTTCTCACAATCCTCCAGCACCTGAGTTATTGGAATTAGCCGATAAAATGGGATTCTTGGTTTGGGACGAAGCTTTTGATACTTGGAAAATTGGTAAGAAAAAATTAGATTATAATACCATTTTTGACCAGTGGCATGAAAAAGATTTAGTGGCTTTGGTTCACAGAGATCGCAACCATCCTTCGGTATTTATTTGGTCCATTGGAAATGAAGTTCCAGATCAACAAAACGTTGCTTTAACCAAACGTTTGGCCGATATTATGCGTAAAGCAGATCCAACGCGTCCCATTTCAAACGGCTATAATGATCCTGATGGGGGTAGAGCATCTGGTGCAGCTATGGCATTAGATATTATGGGAGTGAATTACTTTTTCGACCAACAACCTAAATGGGATTTAGATCCAAGGTATGCCAATAAACCGACGCTAGGAAGTGAAACTTCTTCAACAGTAAGTTCACGTGGAGAATATTTCTTTGATGATAAATACAACAAAACCACTTGGCAAATTTCGTCTTATGACGATGCGTTCCCAGGTTGGGGTTGTTCACCTGATACACAATTTCGTACCAACGCGAAGAATCCACGTTTATTAGGGGAATACGTTTGGACAGGTTTTGATTATTTAGGAGAACCTACCCCATACAATTCTGATGAGACGAATTTAATGAACTTTAGATCTGATCCTTCAAAACAAGCAGAATTGGAAGCGAAATTGGCGGAATTAACAAAAAGTAATCCACCTTCAAGAAGTAGTTATTTTGGAATTATTGATATAGCGGGTTTCAAAAAAGACCGTTTTTATAGTTATAAATCACATTGGTTGCCAGAGGTACCAACGGCGCATATCCTGCCACATTGGAATTGGAGTGAGCGTGTTGGAAAAGTGGTTCCCGTACATGTGTATACATCAGGAGACGAGGGTGAATTATTCTTAAACGGAAAAAGTCTTGGAAGAAAGAAAAAGGAAGCAGGTAAAGATTTCCGTTTGATGTGGGAAGATGTAGTGTATACACCTGGTGAACTAAAAGTGGTTTGTTATAAAAATGGAAAAAAATGGGCTACTGACATCGTGAAAACGACTGGAGCGGCAACCAAATTAAGTATGTCAGCGGATCGTACAGCAGTACTTTCTGACGATGTGGATTTGGTATTCGTAACAGTGGATATTGTTGACAATGCCGGATTATTGGTACCACGTTCTAATGAATTGGTTAAATTCTCAATTGAAGGAGCGGGAGAAATCGTGGCTACAGATAACGGAGATGCTACAAGTTTTGTTCCTTTTCAAAGTACAGAAAGACCTGCTTTTAATGGTAAAGTATTGGTAATTGTAAAAGCGAAAAAAGGACAAAAAGGGCAGTTTACAGTGAAAGCCGTAAGCGCTGGATTGGAATCGGCAGCGACGACAATCAAAATAAAATAAAGGATAAAAGAATAAAAAACAGATAATGATTAAAAAATTTATACTAGCGGCTTTATTGGTGGGAACATCCATAGCTGGAAGTGCACAGAACAAAATTGCGGCCAAAGACATCGCAGAAAAAATGAAATGGTTTGAAGATGCTAAATTAGGGATCTTCATTCACGCTGGAATTTATTCAGTTGCGGATGTTTCTGAGTCTTGGAGTTTTCACAATGGGAAAATTTCAGTTGAAGATTATATGAAACAACAAAAGAGTTATACCTTGAGTAAGTATGATCCTGCTGCTTGGGCGGATATGATCAAAGATTCAGGTGCAAAGTATGCAGTTATTACCACTAAACACCATGATGGTGTGGCGATGTACGACACAAAATTGGGTAAACTAAGTTCGGTAAAAACTACCCCTGCAAAGAAAGATATGGTAAAACCATTATTTGAAGAATTGCGTAAGCGTGACGTTAAATGTGGAGCTTATTTTTCATTGATTGACTGGACTCATAACGACTATCCTGGTTTCTTGAAAGACAAAGCACGTTATGATATCAAAAAAGAACCAGCTCGTTGGGAACGTTTCCAAAAGTTTTTCCAAGGACAAATCAAAGAAATCTCGGATTGGTACAATCCAGATTTATGGTGGTTTGATGGAGATTGGGAACACAGTGCAGAGGAGTGGCAAGCAGAAAAAACACGTAAAATGATGTTGGATAGAAATCCAAACACCATCATAAATGGTCGTTTGCAAGGTTATGGTGATTATGATACGCCAGAACAAAACTTTCCAATTGTTCGTCCAGCCTTTAAATGGTGGGAATTGTGTATGACCATGAATGAAAACTGGGGATACAGAGTGAGTGATAACAACTGGAAAACACCGTATGAAATCATCACTATTTTTGTAGATGCTGTTTCAAATGGAGGTAATTTATTGTTAGACATAGGACCAAAACCTGATGGAACTTATCCAGAAACAGTTGTTTCTACGCTTAAAGAATTAGGAGATTGGAACAGAAGAAACGGTGAAGGTATTTTTGGAACCGTTCCAGGTATTGAGCAAGGACATTTTTATGGACCAACAACTCTTTCCAAAGATTCTAAAACACTTTACTTATTTGTTCATGGAAAAACTTCTGGGCAAGTGATGGTAAAAGGTCTTGACAATAAAATCAAAGACATTACCGTATTGGGATCTAATGTAAAATTGACGCATAAAGTAGTAGGTAAAATCTCTTGGAGTGCAGTTCCAGGATTGGTTTATATCGACTTGCCAGAGAAAGCGATCGATAAATATGTGACTTGTATCAAAGTAACTTTGGATACACCAATCAAATTATACAGAGGGCAAGGTGGTTTCTTAACCAATTAATAAAAAGTAAGAAAATGCCATCTTCATTTAGAGATGGCATTTTTTATGGCATTTTATTCAATCGATTTAGTAAAACAGTTTAGTTGATTTGCAAAAGTAATTACGATGCAAATTTCCTTCGATCAAAAAACAAAATCCAGTAGAAAATAGGCAATATGAAAAAATCAATTTTAATAATTACACTCTCTTTTTTACCTTTTTTAGGCAATAGTCAAGGGAAAAGCAAATCAGAGGCACCAAAAGTGAATGAGGTAATTGTGGTTTTTAAAACCCATTTTGATATAGGATATACGGATTGGTCGGATAATGTACGGTACAATTATGCCAATTCGATGATTACAAGTGCTTTGAATACGGTAGAAAAATCCAAAAATTTGCCAAAAGAGCAACAGTTCAAATGGACAGTTTCCGGTTGGCCAATGAAAGAAATACTCTTAAAAGCAAAACCTGATGTAAAGAAAAGAGTGGAACAAGCCATCAAAGACGGCAATCTTTTTGTTCACGCTTTACCCTTTTCTATTGAAACAGAATCTTATGATCTAGAGCCATTAGTGCAGTCACTAGGCTATTCTTCTAAAATACACCGAGAATTAGGATTGCCCTTGGCAATAGACGCTAAAATGTCTGATGTGCCGAGCCATTCATGGACTTTGCCGACCATTTTAAATAATGCTGGCGTCAAATTCTTGCACATTGGTTGTAATCCTGCTTCGATGTCACCTCAGATTCCAATGTTATTCTGGTGGCAAGGACCGGATAATTCAAAATTGATGACCTTCTATTTTGGAGAGTATTATGGCACCAGTCCTGCTCCTCCAAAGGAGTGGAAACACAAAACGTGGTTGGCTCTTATTCAAACCAATGACAATTCAGGTGCGCCTACTTATGAAGACTATAGAGAAACTTTAAAAAATATTGAAAAACAGAACCCTGGTGCAAAAGTTCGAGTGGGAAGCATGGCTGATTTTTATAACGCCATCATCAAAGAAAATCCTAAATTAACCACTATAAAAGGGGACATGCCCGATACGTGGATTCATGGGTATATGTCTATGCCACGTGAAATAAAATCCAGTCGAGCTTTGAGTAAATCAACATTGAATTTGGAGGCTTTTAGTACGGAGTCGGCCATTTGGGGAAGAAAACCCGAAGAAGCCATTCATTCCATTGTGGATGAATCCTTGGACAATCTGAATCTTTTCGATGAGCATACTTGGGGAGTGTCGATGAGTCATGGGAATTCAGGGTATTGGGCTTATGGTAATGAATTTGAAAAATTACGAGCTAAAGGATATTATGATTTTATTGAGTATTCCTGGAAAGAAAAAGGTAATTATGTACGAGCCGCTGAGAAATTAGTACTTCCGACTTTAAACAGAGAAATCAAACGTTTGGCAACGGCGGTTAATGTAGAAGGGGATCGTATCGTGGTGTATAATCCCTTACCATGGGAGCGCAACGATAGGGTGACCATTCAAACGGCAACAAAGCTGAAAAAAGCGTTGAAGAATCTCGCTACTGGAGAAATTGTTCCGATTATCAAAAACAAAAACATTTTAGAATTTCAAGCCAATCACATTCCTGCGATGGGATATACCACTTTTGTTCCGACCGATGAGCAAGCTGTAGAGAGTAATTCTACTGTTTCCTTTGACGCCGAGAAAGCACAGATGGAGAATGCTTTTTTTAAAATCATCTTCGACAAGCAAAACGGAACTATTGTTTCTTTACGGGATAAAAAGGCCAATAAAGAAATGGTGGATGCAAATTCAGAATACAAATTTGGTCAATACCTTAACGAACGATTTGCCAAAACCCAAACCGATAAATATGCCAAGGATTATATAAAAGCGGGTTGGAATTGGGCGTATGCAGAGTTGGGACGAATCAATTTGGACGATAATCCATACAAGAGGTCTTCAGGGAAAAACGCGACCATTACCTTTTCAAAAGATGCTTTGTCTGTGACGGCGGTGATGAGCTTCAAAGGAGATTCGGATTTCAATCATAACTATTCGATGGTTTTTACTTTGTTTGAAAACAAACCAATGGTAGAAGTGATATGGAGTATCAATGGAAAACCTGCGGAATCTTGGCCAGAAGGAGGTTGGATCAGCTTTCCTTTTAATATCGAAAACACACAGTTTAAATTAGGCCGCTTGGGCGCTGTGATTGATCCTGTGAAAGATATCGTAAAAGGTTCTAATTTGGATTACGGTTTTATCACGACCGGGGTTGGCGTTGTAAACAAGAACAATCAAGGTTATGGAATCACTTCGCCTGATGTGGCTGGAGTGAGTTTGGACCGACCAGGACTATGGAGATATTCCACTGATTTTGTACCGCAAAAAGCAAATGTCTTTTTCAATTTATACAACAACCAATGGAGTACCAATTTTACGGAATGGGTGGAAGGATCTTGGAATGCTAAATTCTATATCTGGAGTATTGAAAAATATAGCAATGTAAATGCGATAGTAATGCCTTCGGAGGAGATTAGAAATCCTTTGATGGGAGAATACACGGGCGGAGCTGCGGGCAATCAGGCACCAACGGCGAAAGGCGTTTCCGTATCAGAAAAAGGTGTTTTGGTTACTTTCTTTGGTAAGAACAGAGATGGTGAAGGAGATTTGATTCGCCTATGGGAACAAAACGGAACAGACCAAACTTGTACGGTGACTTTGCCAGAAGGCAGTGTCTTTAAAACGGCGCAATTTTGCAATTTGAGAGGGGAAGAAAAAGGGGCCATATTGCCGATTTCGAACCGATTGATTCAAGTGAAATTAAAAGCCAATCAACCTGTTTCTTTGATATTGAAATAGGCTAATTGGATAACAAATACAAAGGGCAAGTAGCTGTTGCTTTTGTTGGGAGTGTCGGTCTTCTTTTTCGATGCGCTTAAACCAAAGCCAGTGCTGGTTTTAAACTTATAAAATAATGCCTTTAGGGCATGCAAAATTACCATGATAAACAAAAAAACACTTTTAATCGGTTTGTTTTTAGGAGCTCAGACCTTGTTTTCCCAAAACATACCTCCATATAAGAATCCAAAATTATCAGTTGATCAGCGTGTTAGCGATCTATTGTCTCGTATGACGGTGGAGGAGAAGTTTTGGCAGATGTTCATGATTCCTGGGGATTTGTCCGATGGGGCAGGAAACTACACTAATGGAATCTTCGGTTTTCAAGTCAGTGCAAAAGGTAGCTCTGATGCAGCCAACCAAATTTTGGATTACAGTGCGGCCAGCAATGCTAAGGAAACAGTAAAATTGATCAATAAAATCCAAAAGCATTTTGTAGAAAAAACGCGATTGGGTATTCCGATTATCGCTTTTGATGAAGCTTTGCACGGCTTGGTTAGAGACGGTGCTACCGCTTTTCCTCAATCAATTTCATTGGCAGCGACCTTTGATCCTGGTTTGATGAAAAGGGTTTCTACTGCCATTGCAATGGAATCAAAAAGTCGTGGAATTCGTCAGATTTTATCACCAGTGGTCAATTTGGCTTCTGATGTTCGTTGGGGACGTGTAGAAGAGACCTATGGAGAAGATCCTTTTCTTTCTTCAAAGATGGGGGTGGCTTATGTATCGTCCTTTGAAGAAAGAGGCGTGATTACCACTCCTAAACACTTCCTTGCCAATAGTGGAGATGGAGGACGTGATAGTTATCCTATTGATTATAACGAACGTTATTTAGAAGAATACCAATTTCCTCCTTTTAGGGCTTGCTTTGAACAAGGGGGAAGTCGCAGTGTGATGACGTCATACAATACCGTAAATGGTAGCCCAGCTACGGCCAATGATTGGTTGTTGAATAAAAAGCTGAAGGGTGAAATGAATTTTAAAGGATTTATTATCTCGGATGCCAATGCTGTTGGAGGAGGAAATGTGTTGCATTATACCGCCAAAGACTATCCAGAATCAAGTGCCAATGCCATCAACAATGGTTTGGATGTGATTTTCCAAACGGCTTACGACCACTACAAATTGTTTCAACCGCCTTTTTTAGATGGAAGAATAGATATGAAAAATATCGACGAATCGGTGTCGAGAGTTTTGCGATTGAAGTTCGAATTGGGATTGTTTGAGCATCCGTATGCGGATGAAAAAGAAACCAATAAGTGGAACGGAAATCCAGCACACAAACTACTATCTAGAGAAGCAGCAGAAAAAGGAATGGTGTTATTGAAAAATGACAAGCAGGTTTTACCGCTAAAAAAATCGATTCAATCCATTGCTTTAATTGGAAATGATATTACAGAAGCACGATTAGGTGGGTATAGTGGACCGGGTAACGGAAAAGTAAACATGCTTGAAGGAATCAAGGCCAAGTTAGGAAAATCGGTGACCATTAACTTAGCGGAAGGTGTAGCTAGAAAAAATACGGAATATACCACAGTTCCCACAGCTAATTTATCGAGTATGGCTAATGGACAAAAAGTGAACGGCTTGTCTGCGGAATATTTCAACAATGTGCAATTAAGCGGTACGCCAGCGGTGACCAGAGTAGATCAGGCCATTAGTTTTGATTGGACGTTGTATTCTCCAGATCAGGAAAAAATCAATTACGATTTTTATTCCGCTAAATGGACTGGGAAAATCAAATCGCCGGTAACGGGAACCTATAAAATTGGTTTCGAAGGTAATGATGGGTATCGTTTGTATTTGAACGGAAAGCTCATTATAGACCATTGGAAAACCCAAACCTATGCTACTAAGCTGGTTGATTTTAATTTCGAAAAAGATAAAGAATATGATATCAAAGTGGAGTTTTTCGAATCTCAAGGCTACGCCAAATTCAAACTGGTTTGGAATGTAGGGGTAAATAACGATTGGCAAAATAAGATTGATGAGGCCGTAGCTGCTGCTCAAAAATCAGAGGTAGCGGTAATAGCTGCAGGGATAGAGGAAGGGGAGTTCAATGATAGAGCTTATTTAGGACTGTTGGGGCATCAAGAAGAATTGATCAATGCTGTGGCTGCAACGGGAAAACCTGTAGTGGTGGTATTGGTTGGAGGAAGCGCTATCACCATGGACAAATGGATCAACAATGTACCTTCGATTTTAGATGTATGGTATCCAGGAGAAGATGGAGGTCATGCTGTAGCTAATATTTTATTTGGTGACAGAAATCCAGCAGGACGTTTACCGATTACTTTCCCTGTTTTTGAAGGACAATTACCCTTGGTGTACAACCACAAACCAACAGGACGTTCGGATGATTATACGAATTTAAACGGTGCGCCTTTATTTCCTTTTGGATACGGATTGAGCTATTCTACTTTTGAATATAGCAATATGCGATTGGACCAAAAGAAAATTGGAAAAGCGCAAACAACCAAAGTGTATTGTACGATAAAGAATACCAGTAGTGTGGATGGAGATGAAGTGGTTCAGTTGTATGTAAGAGATGTTTTGGCTTCTATTGCACAACCGATTAAACAAATGAAAGGCTTTGAGAGAATTTCGCTCAAAGCGGGTGAATCAAAAGAGGTTTCTTTTGAGATCAATCACGAAACCTTGAAAATGTTGAATGAGGACATGAAATGGGTGGTGGAACCAGGGGATTTTAGAATCATGATTGGAGCTTCGTCTAGAGATATCCGATTGAGAGATATTCTCACCGTTACCAACTAAGACCAAAACCAAAGAACCAATCCAAACTAAAAATAGAATGATTTCACAAAAATATTTTTTGAAAAGGAATAGAGAAATTACGATTATCTTCTTGCTGTTTGTTGGCTGTGTTACTGCTTTTTCACAGAATAAACAACAGCTTGAGGATTTTCCGAAAACCGAAAACAATCTCGTGCTCAGTGCTCCGATTAATTCTTGGGATGAAGCCATTCCTTTGGGGAACGGTTTGACCGGAGGGCTTTTATGGGGAGAGAAAAACCTCATACGGTTGTCACTGGATCGCGGTGATTTATGGGACGAACGTAGCCATGGGCCTAAAGAATGGTGGAAGACACAGACTTGGGCTAAAGGGGGCAATATGTGGGAAGATGCCTATTATGGCTCAACTCCAACCAAATTGCCAGGAGGGGCTGTTGAATTCACCTTGAGTAATGGAACTTCCATAGAATCTTTTGAACTCAACAAAAGGACAGCCGAAGGCATCGTGCATTTTGAAAACGGCCAGAAAGCTAGGGTTTTCTTCAGCGCGGTAAAACCAGTTGCCGTGATGCGTATGCCTGCTTCAGATTACCATTCATTACAAGTAATGAGTTCGTTGCAGGTTTCTGAAAAATATCGTGGGCCTTCAGCAGGACCAGATAGCCATACGGTGATCTCGTTGGGGTATCCTGCTGCCAAAAATGAAGCGGTTGGAAATGCCAAATGGTACATTCAAGAAGCTTCTGAAGGATTGGTTTATTGTGTGTATACAGAGACGCGTAAAATCAAAGACGAAATGGTCACGGCTATTGCCGTGACTACTAGTGGTGAGAGTAAAGATTTAGTAGCCCTTGCCAAATCGCGTTGCGCCGAGGTTTTAGACTTAGGATTGGATAAAAGTTTGGCCCAGCACAGTGCGTGGTGGAAAAAGTTCTGGGGGCAGTCACAGATCAATTTGCCAGAAAAAAGAATGCAAGATTACTACACCTTTGCTCGTTATTTATACGGATCAGGTTCGAGAGCCAATACTCCTCCAATGCCTTTACAAGGTGTTTGGACCTCCGCCACTGGAAGTCTTCCACCTTGGAAAGGCGATTATCACAGTGATTTGAACACACAAATGACCTATATAGGGTATCAAGTAGCTGGGAATTTTGAGGAAGGAAGTAGTTATATCAATTTCCTTTGGGACAAACGTGCGCAATGGCGTGCTTTTGCTAAAGATTTTTATGAAACCCCTGGCTTGGCGGTTCCTGGGGTAATGACCCTTGGAGGACAGCCTTTAGGAGGTTGGGGCGCTTATAGTTTATCGCCAACGATGACGTCTTGGAATGCCCACTTGTTTTACCTTCATTGGTTGTATACCGCCGATGATCAGTTTTTGAAAGAACGTGCCTATCCTTGGTGTAAAGAAGCGGCAGAGTGTTTGCGTGGACTTTTGAAAAAGGATAAAGACGGGAATTTAAAATTATTGCGCTCTTCATCACCTGAAATATTTGGAAACAAATGGTTGGAACCCAATACGAATTACGATTTAATGAGCATGAAAATGCACTTTTTGGCCGTGGCAGAAATGGCGCAGGCACAGGGATTAACTTCTGAAGCGAAAGCTTGGAATGAATTAGCGACAAAGTTAGGTGATTTTCATGTGGCTGCCGATGGGGAGTTGATGTTAGATCCTAAATTGTTGCTTAGAGAAAGTCATCGTCATCTTTCGAATATCATTGGAATTTATCCTTTTAATTTGATCACGATCGAAGGAGATGCAGAAGAGCAACGTCGCATCAACACTACACTAAAAAGACCAGAATGGAATGCCGAGCGACACAACGAATGGTGTGGGTATTCTTGGGCTTGGATGTCTTGTATGCAGGCGCGCGTAGGGGATGCCCAAAGTGCTTACCATCATCTGGATGTTTTTGAAAAGGCTTATATTTTGAGAAATGGTTTTCACGTGAATCAAGATCAAACCAAAGATACGCGTTATGGTGGAGGGGGAGGCAAACCCTTTACTCTAGAAGGCAACTTTATTGCTATGCAGGCCATCCAAGAAATGCTTTTACAAAGTTGGAGCCCAACGCCAGGGAAAGTAAATTCTGGAGTCCTTCGAATTTTTCCAGCTACTCCAAAAGAATGGGCAGATGTTTCGTTCAAAGATTTAAGAGCTGAAGGTGGATATAGTGTTACCGCTAGTCGTAAAAATGGTAAAATTGCAGCCTTGAGTATAAAGGCTAAAAAAGCAGGTGTGCTTAGAATCAAAGATACTTTTGATGGGCAAGAGCCTAAATGGAATCTGAAAAACGTTAAACATCAAAAGGGTATTTATGAAATTGCTGTTAAAGCTGGGCAACAAATACAAGCGCAGTTTTAAAATTCTAGCAGACCATTACAGTGTAGAGTGGTAGGGAATACAAAGTGTGAAACCATAATAAACCATACAATCATAAATAATAAAAAAACAAGAAAGAAGGAGAATATGAAAAGAATACTTTTTGCAGTGCTATTGAGTGCGTTGATCTTTAGCGATAATGTTAAAGCGCAAAAAATAGAAATTTTTGATCAAGTAAGAGTACAACACGATGGAGATTTAAAAGATTTCTCCACTGATGTAAAGGGGAATGTGTATTATGGTGGGGGACAATATGTGTTCAAAAAAGTAAACTTCCCCAAGCAGAAGTTGAATACAAAATATGAAATCAGTGTAAGTGTTGCCTCAGGAGGTGACCGTTATGACAGAGCGGGGTCTATTTATGTACTTCCAGTGGATAAGAATAATTCTTTAGAAGAAGTGGTAAAAGGCAAAAAGTTTGCATCTAATGGTTATACCAAAATTAAAACTACAGTTCCAGAAGGAAATTTTGGACCTACTACAGAATTAATGCGTTTTATGACCACATTTGGAGTTGGGTTTTTTAGTAATGATTCTTTACAGCGTAAGCCTGTTTACATCCCATATTGGGAAAAAGAAGCACGTTGGAAAGAGGATATTTCACAGTTCTCTAGCGTCCTAGAAGGGGAAGTTTGGATTGGAGTACATATTGGGAATTACACTAAAGGCGGACATATCGTTAGTGCATCGATTAATCTTACACCAAGTGAATTGAGCTGCGATCTTCCAAAAAACAGAATTGTGGTGCCTATTTTGAACACAGAACCTTTTGGTCCTAATCAAGGCAATGATGAGTTGTTTGCTTATAAAGATTTTAAAGTAGAATTCAGTGTACCTAAAGGAGCAAAAAAAATGAAGTTATACTACATCACTACAGGTCATGGTGGTCATGGTGAAGGCGATGAATTTGTTAAAAAGCAAAATATTGTAAGTATCGATGGTAAAAAAGTAATTGACTTTATTCCTTGGAGAGATGACTGTGCAAGTTTCCGTCGCTTCAATCCAGGAACTGGTGTTTGGCTAAAGAAACGAGTAGCCCCTTATATTCAACCTGAAACAGGTACCTATACCACCAAAGCCATCGAAGAGCCATTGGCGAGTAGTGACTTAAGTCGCTCCAACTGGTGTCCAGGAAGTAATGTACCACCGATGATCGTACCGATGGAATTAACAGAAGGAAAGCACACGGCTACCTTTAGTATTCCAGAAGCTCAAAAGAATGCTAATGGAACATCAAACCACTGGATGGTCAGTGCTTATATGGTGTACGAGTTGTAATGATGTGAAAAAATCCAACAGGGCTAAAATAAAAGAGATCAGCTTTGTTTTTCGTCCTATTAATACTAAAATGAAATGAAAAAAATAGTCTTGTTTTTATTGTTGCCTTTTTTCTGTATGGCACAATACCGCGTGTCAATTATTCCAAAACCACAAAAAATCAGTTATAGTGAAGGTGGATTTACTTTAAAAAATGGAGGAACTGTTCTTGTGAGCGATCCCAAATTAACTCCTATAGCCAACTATCTGGTTCAAACCATAAAGATTGTAAATGGAGTAGATTTGAAAGTAATCAATACAGGTAAAGCCGATATTACACTTTCATTAGGCTATAAAAGTGAAAAAACAGAAGGGTACAAATTAGGGGTTAGCGCAAACGGAATTGTCGTTAATGGTGCTTCTGCAGCAGGAGTGTTGATGTCAATAGCTACTTTGCAGCAATTGATTCCTGTGGGGGTTAACCAAACAAAAGTACAGTTTTTACAGATTGAAGATTTTCCAAAATACAATTATAGAGGAGCACACTTGGATGTCAGTCGTCATTTTTACACAGACGACCAAGTAAAGCATTTTTTGGATTTGATGGCACGATACAAACTCAATAAATTTCATTGGCATTTGACGGATGATCAGGGATGGAGAATTGAAATTAAAAAATATCCACTGCTGACTGAAAAGGGGGCTTGGCGAAAGCTAAATGGTCAAGATAGAGAGTGCATTAAATTGGCCAAAGAAACAGACAATAGCGATTACAATTTGCCTAAAGAGCATTTGAAAATCGTTGGTAAAGATACCCTTTACGGAGGATTTTATACCCAAGAACAAATCAAAGGGGTTGTGAAATATGCCAAAGAGAGAGGGATTGATGTTTTGCCTGAGGTAGACATGCCTGGTCACTTTATGGCGGCCAATATTGGGTATCCTTTTCTTTCTTGTAAAGGAGAAGCCGGGATGGGAAGTAGTTTTTCTGATCCTTTGTGTGTGGGTAATGATAAAGCCTTGCAATTGGCTAAGGGAGTTTATACAGAAGTTGCGGCTTTGTTTCCTTATGAGTACATGCATTTAGGGGCTGACGAAGTAGAAAGAACCAATTGGAAATCTTGTCCTAAATGTCAGGCAAGAGTAAAAAAAGAACATTTAAAAAGCGTGGAGGAATTGCAGTCTTGGTTTGTTCATGATATGGAAAAACACTTCAATAAATTAGGCAAAAAACTAATGGGTTGGGATGAAATTTTAGACGGTGGATTGTCTCCAACAGCCACCATTATGTGGTGGAGAAATTGGGCGCCAAAGGCCGTACCAACTGCAACAGAGCAAGGGAATTTAGCTGTTTTAAGTCCTTGTTTTGAACTGTACTTTGATTTACATGAGGGACCAACTTCTTTAGAATCGGCCTATATGTTTGAGCCCTTGAAAGGACTGACACCCAAACAAGCTAAGAATGTCATGGGGATTCAAGGAAATCTTTGGGCAGAAACAGTACCGACAGTACGTCGTGCAGAGCATCAATATTTCCCAAGATTTTTTGCCCTTGCAGAAGGAGCTTGGTACGGTGGAAAACGCAATTGGGAAGAATTCAGAAGTAGAGTGGTCAATGAGATCGAATTTTTGGATGCTAAGAAAATAAACTATCGTGTCCCTAATTTAACTGGATTTAACGATTTGAATGTTTTTACAGAAAACGAAACTGTAAATGTGAATTGTATATTGCCGAACATCACTGTTAGATATACCACAGATGGTAGTATTCCACAGGCGAATTCTGCAAAATATATAGCGCCGTTTAGTATTTCGGAAACAACTAATTTTAGTTTTAGATCCTTCCGTCCTGATGGAAGTGGTTCGGAAGTATATAAGGCTGAATTCCGTAAAGAAAGTTATTCAAAAGCTTCTCAAGGTGCGCTTACCTCAGAGGGTATAATCGTAAAAGAATACGATTCAAAATCAAAAAAATGTGCCGAGATCAAAAACAGCAAATTAACCAAGGAATTTAAAGCTGAAACTATGGAGATGCCAAAGGACTTCAAAGGAAGTGCGGGCTTGACTTTTCTTGGCTATTTCGAAGTACCAACTGACGGTGTTTACACCTTTGAAATCGCTTCGAATGATGGTTCTATGTTGTATGTGGATGATGTTATGGTGATTGATAACGATGGACCTCACGGAAACAAAGCCAAAACGGGACAGAAAGCTTTGGCAAGAGGATGGCACAAAATGTATGCTGAATATTTTGATTTGGATTCAGGTGGAAACTTTAGCGTCAAAATGAAATCTGCTCTTGACAAGGATTTTGTATTGATGAATCGTTTTAAAAATTAGCAAATATACCGTTGCGTACGGATTAGCATTATAATGAGCAAGCCGAATTTTTTCGGCTTGTTTGTTTTAGGAGATAAGAGGAGTTGTTTTTAGTTAGAGGCTATGCGATTAGCTGCTTTGTATTTGATAATGTATAAAAGAAAACTATGAAAATAAAATTGTTGGTTGTTTTAGGTTTTTTGTCCATGCACTGTTGGGGAGTTCCTCCAAAACAATATGCTAAAAAAGTGCAAGCGGTAGTGAGTCGACATCAAATTGTGTACACTAAAGTGCCCGATAAAATACCCAGTCGTGTGGCAGTAGACGCGCCTTTATTGGGTAATGGTTATACGGCTATTGCTCTTTCGGGGAATCCTGAAAAGCAGATTTTCAGGGTAGCCCGTAATGATTTTTGGCGATTAAAGTCGGCTTTAGATGAATCTTACCCAGCTGTTTTGGGAAAAATAATAGTAGAGCTTCCACAATTAGAAGGAGCCTCGTATGAGGCGAAACAAGATTTGTATACTGCTACCACTACCGTGACCTTAAGTAAGGGAACCACCAAACTAAAGTATCGTGTATATGTGTCAGCAGTAGAGGATGTGATGGTATGCGAAATGAGCCTAGAAGGGGATTCAGCTATAGAAGCTAGTGTTCATTTGGCACTTCCAGGAGCTGATGAAATGACCAATCAGCCACCCTTGGAACGAATTTTTCCTGATGTAAGGGGAATCATTGCTGATAAGGGAATCGAAACGCTTTGGCGCGGTTTTGAAAAAGAGGTGGATCAAAAAACAAAGGCCGCTATTGCCTTGCGCATTATGCACCAAAATGAAAATGGAAAACTCACTTTACAACCTAATGAAATCGTGCGTTTTGTTTGTGCTTTTTCAAGCAACTTTAAAAGCGGTGATTGTGTAAAAGCAGTGACTACTAAAGTAGGGGATAGCTCGGACAAGATTATCAAAAGCATAGAAGAGCAACATCAAAACTGGTGGAAAACCTTTTGGGAGAAATCATTCGTTAATATTGGACAGTTTCCTGAAATTGAAAAGCAATATTATATTTCGCTCTATGGTCTGGCTTCTTGTAGTCGAGACAAAGATTTTCCACCTTCTATTTTTGGAAGCTGGATTACAAAAGAACGACCGAATTGGAATGGGGACTACCATTTGAATTACAATCATGAAGCGCCCTATTATGGATTATATTCTTCTAACCGAATTGAGCAAGCAGATCCTTATTATGCGCCTTTGTTGGCCATTATGCCACAAGGGAAAATCTTCTCTGAAAAAATAGCAGGAATTAAAGACGGGATTTTGTTGCCCGTGGGTATTGGTCCACTCAATACCGATACAGTACATCAATCTCCTTTTATGGAACAGTATTTTGCGGATTGGATTGCGAACCAAACCGTGGAAGGGGGCAGTTGCTTTTGGGGGCAAAAGAGTAATGCTGCTTATGCCGTAGTGGATATTTCGATGCAGTTTTACCACACTTGGGATGAAAAATTCTCAAAAAATGTATATCCCTTTGTGTATGGAGTGGCTAAATTTTGGAGTGAATACCTAAAGTATGAAGATGGTCGCTATGTGATTTATAACGATGCGATTCATGAGGGAACCAATGGAACCAAGAACCCAATTTTATCCTTGGGATTAGTACCTATGGTAATGAAAACGGCCATAGATATGAGTACACTTTTAGGGAAAAACCAGCAAGAGCGTTCCAAATGGCAGGACATAATAAACAAAATGTCAGCTTACAGTTATCAAGAAAAAAATAATAAAACGGTTTTTCGCTATTCTGAGAAAGGAACAGCTTGGTGGGATGGCAATACTTTAGGTATTCAACACATTTATCCGGCCGGACAAATTGGTGTTTACAGTGATGCTAAATTACTAGAAGTCTCTAAAAACACCATGGAGGTGATGGGAGATAGATGGTTTGATAGTAATGGAAGTAATAGTTTTTTCCCTGCTGCGGTCCGTATTGGGTACGATCCTAAAGTGATTTTGGAAAAAATGAAACAGTATTGTTTGGACATGTACCCCAATGGATACCGAAAAGGAAACCCACATGGAATTGAAAACTGGAGTACGGTGCCCAACACCATTAATGAGATGTTATGTACAGGACATCAAGATGTCGTACGTGTTTTTGAGGGTTGGAATAAAAAGGAGGATGCTGAGTTTGGCAATATTAGAGTGGAAGGTGCTTTTTTAGTTTCCTCAAAGCTTGTCAATACAGAAGTGCAAAGTGTAACTATTTTAAGTGAGAAAGGGCGCTCGATCACGTTTTTAAATCCTTGGAAAGGAAAAAAAGTGAGTGTAAAAGCCAATGGAAAAACGCAGCTTTTTTCAACTGAATTTATAAAGTTCAATACTAAAGAAGGGGAACTTTATACCCTAAAGAGTCTTTAATATAATAGGCCCATTTATCGCAAATGGGCCTATCCTCTGCAATAGTGTTATGGATAAAAAATGTCTTGTTCGTTTTCTTTTTTGTCGAGGCTATGAGCTTTTTTTTTCCGGCTTTTGCTTTTTTGTGACTTTTAGTAGTTTTTTGATGTGTTAATCTTAAATTAACATAGGTTTTATAGGATGAGATTTCCCGTATTCATTGGATATTACGGTTAAAATTTCTGATATTTCTTTTTAAATGTTAAAATAATCAACTAGACCTAAAATAATTACTAAAACGTTTTTGTAAATCGTTTTAGAGGTATATATTTGCTAATAGCAAATTAACTAAGGTTTAGGAGAACGTTAACGTTTTATGAAAAAAAAGATCACTATTAAAGATATTGCCAAGGCAGCAAATGTATCGGTTACGACGGTTTCGTTTGTTTTAAATGGCAAAGGAGAGAAGATGGGGATCAGCACTGAAGTGATCAAGAAGGTTCTTAAAATCACTGAAGAAATGAAATTCAGACTCAATATGATTGCCAGTAGTCTGAGAACAGGTAAGACCAGATCTATTGGGCTTATAGTAGAAGACATTTCCAATCAGTTTTTCTCTGATTTAGCTAGAGTAATAGAAAGCGAAGCGATAGGTTTAAACTACAGAGTGTTTTACTGCAGTACAGGAGGAGATGATGAGCGTGCAGTAGAATTAGTCAACAGTTTATTGCAAGCCAATGTTGATGGTTTTATCATAGTACCGACAAAGAACATGCAATCCACTATTGAGCACTTGATAGAACTTCAATGTCCAGTGGTTTTAATTGACCGTTATTTTGAAGGACAAGAAGTAAGTCATGTGGTGTTGGATAATTATGATGGAGCGCAGACAGCGACCCGTCATTTGTTAGAAAAAGGATTTAAAAAAATTGCCTTTGTAACTAATTCTTCCCAATTGATTCAGATGCAATTAAGAAAAGATGGTTATGCGGATGTTTTGAAGGAAGTAGGTTTATTTGATGAGGCCAGGATTCTTGATTTGGATTACCAAATCAGTGAAGAAGAGCGAATAGCGAAGATCTCCGATTTTTTAAGTACAACCACTGAAATTGATGCGATATTGTTTAGTGCCAATTATCTGTTGCTGGCAGGTTTGCAGTCCTTAAGGAAGTTAGGACTTAAAATTCCTAACGATAAGGCAGTGATTAGTTTTGATGATCACGATAGCTTTAGGTTACACTCTCCTTCAATTACGGTTTTATCTCAGCCTATTGAAGATATCGCCAAAAAAACAGTAAAGTTATTGATGATGCAAATGAATGACGGCAGTAATTATAAAATTGAGAAAGAAAAGAAAAAAGGGAGTCTAACGATTAGGGAATCGGTTTAATGATATAAACCTTTTTTTTAAAAGAATACTAAAACGATATAGTAAGACAGATCGATTATTTTAAAAAACTAAACCCAATATAAATAATTAAACTAAACGCTAATGATGTAAAAGAAATAGAGATAGTAATCAAGTAAATTAAGGATTATCAATTTATGAAGAGCAGATTGATAATGTAAAATTAAGGGGTTTAGGACTCGGTATTTTTTTTCGGAAATCAGAACCTTTTAAGCTAAAAAAATTAAAAACCAAACTAAAGTAAATTATGAAAAAACTGTTATACAAATCACTGTTAGTTTTTCTAATGGTGTTGTGTTATCAAGGCGTGAGTGCGCAAAACAAAACAATTTCCGGTATAGTTACGGATAATATGAATTTACCTGTTCCTTCAGTTATTGTTAAGGAAAAAGGATCAAAAGCAGAGACTATTACAGACGAGAATGGTGCTTTTAAACTTTCAGTAAAAGAAGGTGCTACTTTAATTTTAAGTTCAATTGGATTTAAAACAATGGAAGTGAGAGCAACTGACGGAATAAATATCAAATTAGCTAGTGCGACTAACGAACTTGAAGGGGTGACCGTTACAGCTATGGGGCAATCTAAAAAGAATAAAGCTATTGGATATGCAACAAGTACCATTAAGGCTGAAGCAATCGTAAAAACAGGTTCTCCTACTATTGCGAACTCATTATATGGTAAAGCGCCAGGTGTTCGTATTAGTTCAACTCCAGGAGGAAATGGAGCGATTAATATCCAAATTCGCGGAATCAACTCGATTACGGGAAGAAATCAACCACTTATCATTATGGATGGTGTGCCTATTCGTAATCAAGAAGTTGATAATTCGGACTATTTTAAAGACCAACGTGTAAGAAGCAATGGTTTAGCGGATATCAATCCAGAAGATGTTGAGAATATCACTATTTTGAAAGGTGCTTCTGCTGCTGCATTATACGGCTCTGAAGCTGTAAATGGGGTTGTGTTGATTACCTCTAAATCAGGTAAAGGAAAAAAAGGTTTAGGTGTTGATTTCAGTACAAGTTTCGCTAGTAATAGTATTGCTTATTTGCCAAGATTTCAATATGAAAGAGGTCCTGGATACCCTACGTCTTATGTAGATGGTGGATTTGCGGCAGACGGATTTGCGTATTATGATACAAATGGTGATAAAATTAATGACACAAGAGGAGTTCAAAATTATTCGGCTAACTTTGGACCTTTCTTCGATGGTAAGCCTACTATGGCTTGGGATGGTATTGTTCGTCCTTATTCTGCTCAGAGAAACGGTTACAGAAATTTATTCCAAAGTGGATTTGATTCGTCAACTAACTTTGCTCTTTCGAACAGTACAGAGAATACAAATACGCGTTTTTCTTATACTCGTAACGATTCTCAAGGATTGAGTATGGGAAATAAAAACGTAAAAAACTCATTCAATTTGAATACTTCTTTCAAATTAGGAGAGAAATCAAAAACGGATGTAATTGTATCTTATATCAAACAAAATGTTTACAACCGTACCTATGCTATGGACCGATTGATAAATAATTTTACAGGAATGTTAAGTCCATTTGATAATGGAAGCTGGTATAAAGCGAAATATCAAACTAGTTTAGGGTATAAATTTGTTCAAGGGAATGATCAAAGTTTGACTCCATCTGAAAATATTATATATAACGGTTTCAGACCTGATATTGCTAATTATTTCTGGGATGTTAACAAAAAGCAAGACGATGAAGTAACCAATCGTTTGATCATGAGTGTTACCGAAACGTATCAACTTACGAATGATTTAAAAATTCGTGGTCGTTTTTCTACGGATTTGACTTCAATAAATGTAGAAAGAAGAAGCGCAGTTGATAAACCGTTGTTGTATGGTAATGGTCCTGGAAGTTTTGAGATGAATTCTCAAGATTACAACATCATGTATGGAGATTTGTTATTGACTTACACTAAAAAGATCAGTCCAGATTTAGAAGTAGGAGCTGTGGCTGGTTATTCAGGTACAAAAGAAACTGGTTCTACATTGTCAAGATTTACAGACGGAGGATTAAGTGTTGAAGGATGGTATGATATGAATGCCTCTGTAAACATGCCTAAGAGTTCGTCTACAAGATATGAGACGGTTAAGGATGCAGTATTTGGAACTGTGAATGCTAGTTTTAAAAACTATTTATTTGTTGAAGGAACTTTCAGAAGAGACCGTACTTCTACAATGAATCCAAATAACAATAGCTTTACTTATCCTTCTGTGAATTCAAGTTTTGTTTTGTCGGACGCAGTGACTTTACCAGAAGTGATCAATTATGCTAAAATGAGAGCATCATGGGGTATCGTAGGAAATTATCCTGATCGTTATAGGGCTAATGTTGCTTTTAATCAATCATCATTAGGATCTCAAGGTACAACAGGATCTGTTTTGATTACTGAATCACAATCCAAATACGGAAATGAAAGTATCAAACCAGAGATGAAAAAAGAATATGAACTTGGTTTCGAAACTAAATTCTTTAATAGAAGAATAGGATTAGATTTTTCTTATTATAATGCACACGTAACGGATCAAATTTTGGATTTAACATTGGCACCTACTACAGGAGCTAATTCTATCTTGGCTAACGTTGGTGAATTAAGTAACCAAGGTGTGGAGATTGCGTTGACTGCTTCGCCAATAAGAACAGAGTCATTCTCTTGGGATGTAACGTTGAACTGGTCGAAAAACCAAAACAAAATTACCAAGTTAGCTAATGGGGCTACTGAATTGTTGCATAAAGATTACGAAGATGGTGCTCAATTGAAATCGGTAGTTGGAGAGGCAATGGGAGGTCTATATGCTCACCCAATTAAAGTAGATGCTAATGGTAAACAATTAGTGGATGCTGACGGATATTACGTTATTGATGGAGATAAATGGCAAAAATATGGTAATGCTATGCCAAAAGGTTTAGGAGGTTTAATGAATAGTTTTACCTACAAAAATCTAACTTTAGATGTAAATATTGATTATTCTTATGGCGGTTATTTGATGCCAACAGGAATTGAATGGATGAAATCAAGAGGTTTGACTAAAGAAACATTGAACTACAGTACAAACGATCGTGGTGGTTTAACTTACTATCAAGATGCTAGTGGGAAAGGTATTCAAGTACCAAATAGTTCAACTGCAGGACCTAATGGTGAATTGTTGTACAGAGACGGTATGGTGATGGATGGGGTTACTTTGGATGGTTCTCAAAACAACAACGTAATTTCTCAAGCAGGATACTACAATCAGACTTACAACTGGGGTGGTCCTAAATACTCTGGAAGATCTCAATATAAAGAGTATATCCAAGAAAATAACTACATTAAATTGAGAGAGGTATCATTGGCTTATAATTTACCAGCTGTTTGGGCTCAAAGAATGGGAGCTTCTAAAGTTACTTTGTCTGCTTTTGGACGTAATTTATTGTACTTCTATCGTTCTATCAAAGATATGGATGCTGAGGCAACTACAGCAGGTTCAAGATGGACTGAAAACATTAATAATGCTGGTCAGAGTCCCGCTACTAGAACTTTTGGAGCAATGTTGAGAGCTTCTTTCTAATTTTATAAGCGTAATTAAAAAAAAAATAGCACATGAAAAAATTATTATATATATCAATGGCGTCGGCGGCAGTTTTGTTTGCTTCCTGTACGAAATCGGATTTTGAGGATGCTTATAAGGATCCATCCACAGTGTTGCAAACGAATATGCCTAAGCAATACGCTGGATTTTTACAAAGTAACTGGGAAGATGCTATTCCTGATTATTGGAATTACTTTACAGTTATTCAAGGAACGACTCTTGATTATACACAAGCGCATGGAGTTCAAAATAGAACCAATATGTTTGTTGTAGGAGCTGCTCCTTCGGATAGATGGGGAAGGTTTTATTCTTTTTTAACTCAGTACAGAGAATTAGAAAAAGTAAATGCTGCGTTAACTCCTGCTCAACAAGCAGAAAATAGAATATACATGCTTACAGCTACAGTATACCTGTATGAGCACACTCAAAAAATGATCGATAACTTTGGAGATATTCCATTTTCTGAAGCAGGGAAAATCGGTTCCACTGGTGGAGATTATACGGCGGCATCTGCTAAGTATGATACTCAAGAGGAACTTTATACTAAGATGTTGGCAGATTTGAAAAGTATTTCAGCTGAGTTGAAAACGATTGCATTGACTCCTAAGATCACTTTAGAATTTGAAAAGCAAGATTTGATTAATAAAGGGAATCTCACTAAGTGGTTAAAATACACTAATTCTATGCGTTTGCGTATGTTAAACAGAGTATCAGGAACCACTTTGGCTAATGATGCTGAGATGGGGCAGATTATTGCAACTGGTGATATTGTGACTACTAATGCTGATAATATTGAATTTAAAATCTATACACAGGATTCTGATTTAGATTCATCAAGATTTAGAGATGCTATAGAATCTAATTACATCAATGCAGCTCCAAAGGCCATGATTGATCATATGAATGCTAATGGTGATCCTCGTTTACCTTGGATGTTTGAACCAGGAACAAAAGAACCAAATAAAGCGTTTATTGGTTTGAATCAATTATTGGATGCTAACGCGCAAACGAAGTTACTGTCTGTGGATGCTACTATTGCATTTTACAATCGTTCTACTTTTAGCCGTAACCAATGGTTTCCAGGGGTATTTATCAATGCTGCAGCAATGAATTTACTTTTAGCAGAGTATTACGTAAGAACTGGAAATGCTCCAGCTGCTAAAATGGCTTACGAAAATGCAGTAAAACAATCGGCTCAATTCTATTGTATTGACATTCCGTCAAGATCAAATGACAGAGTGTTTTTACCAACAACAGCAGCTCCAACGGATGCTGATATGATGCTTTATCTTGCTAAACCAGGAGTGAATTTTGATCTTGCGACAACGAATCAAGCTCGTATGCAATTGATCGCTTCTCAAAGATACATTCATTATAATATTATTATGTATGATGATGCATGGTCAGATTTGAGAAGAACGAATTTGCCAGTTTTGACTTTTTTACCTGATAATTCTAGTACACAAAAAGAGCCGCCTGTAAGATGGACTTACCCAAATTCTGAAAGAACATACAATAGTGTAAACTATGAAAAAGTAAGTGCTAAAGACAATTTGACTACCAAAATTTTCTGGGACGTAAACTAAGTTTTTTTTAAATTAATATTTTGTTAGTAATAAGTAAACCCTGGATTCAAGACAACTCTTGAATCCAGGGTTTTTTGTATATAGGAGCTAGTCTTTTTGTAATGAGTAAAAGAAGTTGATAGGATACCCGATCGTATGGCAGTAGTAACGGCTTTATTGGTATACGGGTATTGCACTTTTTGGAGATTCTAAAGAACAAATTTTTAGAGTGGATTGAAATGTTTTTTGACGATTAAAGTCAGTTCTGGAGGAGTATATATATAGCTGTTTTGGAAAAAAAACAATAGAGCATCTCTAATAGGAAGCTTCCTCGTATGAGTCAAAATAAGATTTATTTTCCGATAGTGCTACCGTGGAACTAAGCAAGGGGATTACAAAACTAAAGTGTCTAAGAGTACTATGGATATGATGGGAAATAGATGGTTGGTTAGCAATAGAAGTAAGCTTTTTTTTTCTGCAGCTGTGCTGAATGCGCTAAATTATCTTCCTGAAAAAAGATATTGATTGTAAATGAATTTATAAAATTGAATAAGGGTAGAGATTTCTTTTTAATTGTCTCTTTTTTTAGAGCTGAGGGTTTCTTTATAGAGGGGTAAAATCGAGATAATAGTTACTTGTTAGTCTGGTTTTGATGAATTTAAGTGCGATCAATTTTTGAAAAAGAAAGATTTTTAATACAAGTTGAATTATTGGATTGTTTTTCGATAAAAATAAAGTTCAGAGTGAATAATTCGGTAAGAAAGGAGACCAAATAAATAGAGATTACTTTTTTAGAAGGAATTTGAAAATAAAAAGGTAAGGTCGTTTGTTAAATGAATTTAAGAGAATGGCTCATTATGTTAAAAATATCATAATGTATCCGATTTTTACAGGCATTTTTTTAAAGCTTTTGTTTTTCTTGATTTTAACGAAATTAGGGACTTAAAATTGGAATTAACATTTGTTTTAATGAAATGATTTAGGGTATTCTTGCTATATTTAGAGTAAATTTTCTGATAATTATTTTAAAATGTTAAAATAATTAAGTTTGTATAAAAAAAATCACTAAACCGTTTTTGTAAATCGTTTTATATAATATATATTTGCTATAACAAATTAACTAAGGTTTAGGATAACGTTAACGTTTTATGAAAAAAAAGATCACTATTAAAGATATCGCTAAGGCAGCAAATGTATCGGTTACGACGGTTTCGTTTGTTTTGAATGGTAAGGGAGAGAAGATGGGAATCAGCGCTGAAGTGATCAAGAAGGTTTTTAAGATTACGGAAGAAATGAAATTCAGACTCAATATGATTGCCAGTAGTCTGAGAACAGGTAAGACCAGATCTATTGGGCTTATAGTAGAAGATATTTCCAATCAGTTTTTCTCTGATTTAGCTAGAGTAATAGAAAGCGAAGCGATAGGTTTAAACTACAGAGTGTTTTACTGCAGTACAGGAGGAGATGATGAGCGTGCAGTAGAATTAGTCAACAGTTTATTGCAAGCCAATGTTGATGGTTTTATCATAGTACCGACAAAGAACATGCAACCCACTATTGAGCGCTTGATAGAACTTCAATGTCCAGTGGTTTTAATTGACCGTTATTTTGAAGGACAAGAAGTAAGTCATGTGGTGTTGGATAATTATGATGGAGCGCAGACAGCAACCCGTTACCTTTTGGAAAAGGAATTCAAAAAAATTGCCTTTGTGACCAATTCTTCCCAATTGATTCAGATGCAACTAAGAAAAGATGGTTATGCGGATGCTTTGAAGGAAGTAGGTTTATTTGATGAGGCTAGAATTCTTGATTTGGATTACCAGATAACCGAGGAAGAGCGAATAGCGAAGATCTCCGATTTTTTAAGTACAACCACTGAAATTGATGCGATATTGTTTAGTGCCAATTATCTGTTGCTGGCAGGTTTACAGTCCTTAAGGAAGTTAGGACTTAAAATTCCTAGTGATAAAGCGGTGATCAGTTTTGATGATCACGATAGCTTTAGGTTACACTCACCTTCAATTACGGTTTTATCTCAGCCTATTGAAGATATTGCAAAAAAAACAGTAAAGTTATTGATGACGCAAATGAATGACGAAAGTAATTATAAGATTGAGAAAGAAAAACAAAAAGGCAGTCTAACTATTAGGGAATCGGTTTAATGATATAAACCTTTTTTTTGAAAAGAATACTATAACGATGTAGTTAGGTGTGACCATTAAATAGAAAAACTAAACCAAATATAAACTAAAAATAAACTAAACGCTTATGATGTAAAAGAAATTAAGATGTTAATCCAAGCAAGTAATGATTATCTGATCCTGAGGAGGAGATTGATAATATAAAATTAAAGGGTTTAGAACTCAGAACCTTTTAATACAACTAAAATAAAAACCAAACCAAACCAAACTAAATTATGAGAAAACTGTTATACAAATCACTGTTAGTCTTTCTAATGGTGTTGTGTTATCAAGGCGTGAGCGCACAAAACAAAACAATTTCCGGTATAGTTACAGATAATGCTAATTTGCCTGTTCCTTCAGTTATTGTTAAGGAAAAAGGATCAAAAGCAGAAACTATTACAGACGAGAATGGAGCTTTTAAACTTTCAGTAAAAGAAGGTGCTACTTTAATTTTAAGTTCAATTGGATTTAAAACAATGGAAGTGAGAGCTACCGATGGAATGAATGTTAAATTAGCTAGTGCTACTAACGAACTTGATGGGGTGACCGTTACAGCTATGGGGCAATCTAAAAAGAATAAAGCTATTGGATACGCAACAAGTACCATTAAGGCTGAAGCAATCGTAAAAACAGGTTCTCCTACTATTGCGAACTCATTATACGGTAAAGCGCCAGGTGTTCGTATTAGTTCAACTCCAGGAGGAAATGGAGCGATTAATATCCAAATTCGTGGAATCAACTCGATTACGGGAAGAAATCAACCACTTATCATTATGGATGGTGTGCCTATTCGTAATCAAGAAGTTAATAATGGTAATTATTGGAATGATCAACGTGTAAGAAGCAATGGTTTAGCAGATATCAATCCAGAAGATGTTGAAAACATCACTATTTTGAAAGGTGCTTCTGCTGCTGCATTATACGGTTCTGAGGCTGTAAATGGGGTTGTGTTAATTACCTCTAAATCAGGTAAAGGAAAAAAAGGTTTAGGTGTTGATTTCAGTACAAGTTTTGCTAGTAATAGTATTGCTTATTTGCCTAGATTTCAATATGAAAGAGGTCCTGGATACCCTACTTCTTATGTAGATGGTGGATATGCAGCAGACGGATTTGCGTATTATGATACAAATGGTGATAAAATTAATGACACTAGAGGAGTTCAAAATTACACTTCTAACTTTGGACCTTTCTTCGATGGTAAGCCTACTATGGCTTGGGATGGTATTGTTCGTCCTTATTCTGCTCAGAAAGACGGCTACAGAAATTTATTCCAAAGTGGATTTGATTCGTCAACTAACTTTGCTCTTTCGAACAGTACAGAGAATACAAATACTCGTTTTTCTTATACTCGTAACGATTCTCAAGGATTGAGTATGGGAAATAAAAACGTAAAAAACTCATTCAATTTGAATACTTCTTTCAAATTAGGAGAGAAATCAAAAACGGATGTAATTGTATCTTATATCAAACAAAATGTTTACAACCGTACCTATGCTATGGACCGATTGGTAAATAATTTTACAGGAATGTTAAGTCCATTTGATAATGGTAGCTGGTACAAAGCGAAATATCAAACTAGTTTAGGATATAAATTTGTTCAAGGAAATGACCAAAGTTTGACTCCATCTGAAAATATTATATATAACGGTTTCAGATCTGATATTGCTAATTTTTTCTGGGATGTTAACAAAAAACAAGAGGATGAAATAACCAATCGTTTGATCATGAGTGTTACCGAAACGTATCAACTTACGAATGATTTAAAAATTCGTGGTCGTTTTTCTACGGATTTGACTTCAATGAATGTAGAAAGAAGAAGCGCAGTTGATAAACCGTTGTTGTATGGTAATGGTCCTGGAAGTTTTGAGATGAATTCTCAAGATTACAACATCATGTATGGAGATTTATTATTGACTTACACTAAAAAGATCAGTCCAGATTTAGAAGTAGGAGCTGTGGCTGGTTATTCAGGTACAAAAGAAACTGGTTCTACATTGACAAGATGGACAGACGGAGGATTAAGTGTTGAAGGATGGTATGATATGAATGCCTCTGTAAACATGCCTAAGAGTTCGTCTACAAGATATGAGACGGTTAAGGATGCGGTATTTGGAACTGTGAATGCTAGTTTCAAAAACTATTTATTTGTTGAAGGAACTTTCAGAAGAGACCGTACTTCTACAATGAATCCAAATAACAATAGCTTTACTTATCCTTCTGTGAATTCAAGTTTTGTTTTGTCGGACGCGGTGAAATTACCAGAAGTGATCAATTATGCTAAAATGAGAGCATCATGGGGTATCGTAGGAAATTATCCTGATCGTTATAGAGCCAATGTTGCTTTTAATCAATCATCATTAGGATCTCAAGGTACGACAGGATCTGTTTTGATCACTGAATCACAATCCAAATATGGAAATGAAAGTATCAAACCAGAGATGAAAAATGAATACGAACTTGGTTTCGAAACTAAATTCTTTGATAGAAGAATAGGATTAGATTTTTCTTATTACAATGCACACGTAACGGATCAAATTTTGGATTTAACATTGGCGCCTACTACAGGAGCTACTTCTATCTTGGCTAACGTTGGTGAATTAAGTAACCAAGGTATAGAGATTGCGTTGACTGCTTCGCCAATAAGAACAGAGTCATTCTCTTGGGATGTAACGTTGAACTGGGCGAAAAACAAAAACAAAATTACCAAGTTAGCTAATGGAGCTACTGAATTGTTGCATGCTGATTACGAAGATGGTGCTCAATTGAAATCGGTAGTTGGAGAGGCAATGGGAGGTCTATATGCTCACCCAATTAAAGTAGATGCTAATGGTA
The DNA here is from genome assembly GCF_059882335.1 of Flavobacterium sp. OHVDL-2026-0007. Taxonomy (NCBI): domain Bacteria; kingdom Pseudomonadati; phylum Bacteroidota; class Flavobacteriia; order Flavobacteriales; family Flavobacteriaceae; genus Flavobacterium; species Flavobacterium sp. OHVDL-2026-0007. Next base: position 1,210,035 of record NZ_CM187612.1, on the reverse strand, counting down.
AACAATTAGTGGATGCTGACGGATATTACGTTATTGATGGAGATAAATGGCAAAAATATGGTAATGCTATGCCAAAAGGTTTAGGAGGTTTAATGAATAGTTTTACCTACAAAAATCTAACTTTAGATGTAAATATTGATTATTCTTATGGCGGTTATTTGATGCCAACAGGAATTGAATGGATGAAATCAAGAGGTTTGACTAAAGAAACATTAAACTACAGTACAAATGATCGTGGTGGTTTAACGTACTATCAAGATGCTAGTGGAAAAGGTATTCAAGTACCAAATAGTTCAACTGCAGGACCTAATGGCGAATTGTTGTACAGAGACGGTATGGTGATGGATGGGGTTACTTTGGATGGTTCTCAAAACAACAATGTAATTTCTCAAGCAGGATACTTCAATCAGACTTACAACTGGGGTGGTCCTAAATACTCTGGAAGATCTCAATACAAAGAGTATATCCAAGAAAATAACTACATTAAATTGAGAGAGGTATCATTGGCTTATAATTTACCAGCTGCTTGGGCTCAAAGAATGGGAGCTTCTAAAGTTACTTTGTCTGCTTTTGGACGTAATTTATTGTACTTCTATCGTTCTATTAAAGATATGGATGCTGAGGCAACTACAGCAGGTTCAAGATGGACTGAAAACATTAATAATGCTGGTCAGACTCCCGCTACTAGAACTTTTGGAGCAATGTTGAGAGCTTCTTTCTAATTTTATAAGCGTAATTTAAAAAAAATAGCACATGAAAAAATTATTATATATATCAATGGCGTCGGCGGCAGTTTTGTTTGCTTCCTGTACGAAATCGGATTTTGAGGATGCTTATAAGGATCCATCCACAGTGTTGCAAACGAATATGCCTAAGCAATACGCTGGATTTTTACAAAGTAACTGGGAAGATGCTATTCCAGCTTATTGGAATTACTTTACAGTTATTCAAGGAACGACTCTTGATTATACACAAGCGCATGGAGTTCAAAATAGAACCAATATGTTTGTTGTAGGAGCTGCTCCTTCTGATAGATGGGGAAGATTTTATTCCGCTGTGGCTCAATACAGAGAATTAGAAAAAGTAAATGCTGCGTTAACTCCTGCCGAACAAGTAGAAAACAGAATATACATGCTTACAGCTACAGTATACCTGTATGAGCACACTCAAAAAATGATCGATAACTTTGGAGATATTCCATTTTCTGAAGCAGGGAAAATCGGTTCCACTGGTGGAGATTATACGGCGGCATCTGCTAAGTATGATACTCAAGAGGAACTTTATACTAAGATGTTGGCAGATTTGAAAAGTATTTCAGCTGAGTTGAAAACGATTGCATTGACTCCTAAGATCACTTTAGAATTTGCAAAGCAAGATTTGATTAATAAAGGGAATCTCACTAAGTGGTTAAAATACACTAATTCTATGCGTTTGCGTATGTTAAACAGAGTGTCAGGAACCACTTTGGCTAATGATGCTGAGATGGGGCAGATTATTGCAGCAGGTGATATTGTGACTACTAATGCTGATAATATTGAATTTAAAATCTATACACAGGATTCTGATTTAGATTCATCAGGATTTAGAGACGGTATAGAATCCAACTTCATCAATGCAGCTCCAAAGGCCATGATTGATCATATGAATGCTAATGGTGATCCCCGTTTACCTTGGATGTTTGAGCCAGGAACAAAAGAGCCAAATAAAGCGTTTATTGGTTTGAATCAATTATTGGATGCTAACGCGCAAACGAAGTTACTGTCTGTGGATGCTACTATTGCATTTTACAATCGTTCTACTTTTAGCCGTAACCAATGGTTTCCAGGAGTATTAATAAATGCTGCAGCGATGAATTTACTTTTAGCGGAGTATTACGTAAGAACTGGAAATGCTCCAGCTGCTAAAATGGCTTACGAAAATGCAGTAAAACAATCGGCTCAATTCTATTGTGTAGACATACCGTCAAGATCAAATGACAGAGTGTTTTTACCAACAACAGCAGCTCCAACGGATGCTGATATGATGCTTTATCTTGCTAAACCAGGAGTGAATTTTGATCTTGCGACAACGAATCAAGCTCGTATGCAATTGATCGCTTCTCAAAGATACATTCATTATAATATTATTATGTATGATGATGCATGGTCAGATTTGAGAAGAACGAATTTGCCAGTTTTGACTTTCTTACCTGATAACTCTAGTACACAAAAAGAGCCGCCAGTAAGATGGACTTACCCAAATTCTGAAAGAACATACAATAGTGTAAACTATGCTAAAGTAAGTGCTAAAGACAATTTGACTACCAAAATTTTCTGGGACGTAAACTAAGTTTTTTTTAAGTTAATATTTTGTTAGTAATTTTAAAACCCCAGATTCAGGATATTTCTTGACTCTGGGGTTTTTGTTTGTTGGGCTAGCTCTTTTTCTAACCAACAAAAGTTTCAGTACAGGTGAAATGGATAATACATGTTATTAAGTAACAATAGTAGCTATCCTTAGCGAGAATCAATAGTAAAAACGGATTACGTTATTTTTAAAATAACATAATCCATTTTTATTTTTACGCATAATAGAATAGTCCATCATAATAATTTAATATGCTATTTTAACTAAGAAAATTTTAGAGGAGCTTTGTTGTTATAGCGACTTGAAATAGTAAGTAAATCAGATGAGAAAAATCATATTAGGATTGTTGTTTATTCCCTTGTTAGGATGGTCACAATCCAAAAATCTAAAGACAGAAACGCAGTTGGTAATGAAAGATTCAGTACTGCAACTTTCCAATAACAAAATTGCCGTAGCAATTAATCTTAAAACAGGAAATTACAGTTTAACCAATAAAAAGGATAATCTTGTTGTCTTCGAAAATGCCCGTCTCTCGGCAGACAATTGGAACTCGCCTTTTGTGTATGGCAATAATCGAATTGGGAAACTTAAAATTTCCTATGAGGAGAAAAATGTCCAAAACGTAGATCAAAAAGGAAAACGATTGGAATTGTATTTTACTGGAAATACTAAAGTGCTTCCTGAATATCGTTTTGCCTTAACGCTTTTGGATGATGCGGGAGTATTGGAGTATCAAGTAGGGATGAAAAACACGATGAGTTATGATTGTCGTTTGATGAAAGCGGAATTATTTTCCAATGCTAGCTTGTTTCCTAAGACACAAATTACTTCTGTAAAAACCTTGAATGGGGCTGCTGGTGTGACCATGCCAGAGGTATTGGAGAATGTGGATAGAGAGTCTACCAATAGCATGATGTTAACTGCTTTAGTCAATGGAAAGCGCCAGACTTTGGTTTGGGGTGGTTTGAAATACCAGAATTATTACGCGAACACCCTATATAAAAAAGAGAAATCAACGATAGCCTTGACGATGAATGATCCTGTGGGACGTTTGGTTAAAAAGAATGAACAGTATTGGGCTCCTGATACTTATTACCTAGCAGTGGGTGAGGCTAATCCGTATATCGCTTTAGAAAACTATGGTTTGGCTTTGCGTAAAGCCAATAATGCGCATCCTAATGTCTATGATTTTCCCACTTTGTGTGGTTGGGCAGTTGGAAATTTAAGCGGAGGTAAGGATATCAATAATGCAACGGCCTTGATCGAAGAATTGGACAATGCTCAAAAAAGTGGTTTGGCCAAATACACTAAGATCGCTGTTCGACTGGAACCGGATTCGTATTGTTATACAGATGGTAATACAGAACAAGGCTGGTGGGATGATGCTCATTGGAGTAAGTTTGGTCATTTGACGGGGCCTTATGATACTTTTGCAAAATGGTGTGAAGCAGTAAAAAAACGTAATGGTGTTCCCTTTACTTATTTTCAAGCCAGTATGCCTTCAGATGATTTTGCTCTGGCACATCCAGACTGGATGCTCAACAATGATATTAGTCAATTGCATTTGTATCATCGTCATCATCAGCCTAATGTGCGTTACGATTATACCGATAAAGAATTTCAGAAATATGTCTTGGCCATGTGGCAACGCTTGAGAAAAGACGGCATGATTGGAATTAAATTTGATTATCCAGAAACCGCTTGGAATCCACAAGGGGGATTTGACGATAAATTAGCGACTACTACTTCGGCTTACCGCCAATTGTTTGCCTTAAGTCGCGAAGGTTTAGGACCTGAGGGTCGTTTGCACGAACGTGCTTTAGGAGAGAGTGATCGTCCTACTTTGGATGTGACTGCTGGGATAGTGGATATTCAGCGCACTGCGTGGGACAACAACGCTTTTGAGCCTCAGTTCATCAGCACTGGTGGATTGAGATGGTACAAGTCACGTTCGGTTTTTTATTATTATCCAGATAGTAAGGCGATCCATACGCATAACGAACCAGTAAGGCAATCTTTAGTAACCATGCTAGCACTGACTAGTGGTCGTCTGGAATTGGCAACGCCTTTTAGTATGTTAACCCCTGATATGGTACATGATATTTCTAGAATTTATCCTATGTATGCTGGACTCAAGAGTCCTCGTCCTGTTGATGCTTTTTTAGGTCAGAAAAATCCAAGAGTATATGATTTGGAATTGACACCCAACTGGCATGCTGTGACTTTGTTTAATAGTGGTAGTGAAAAGGAGACTATTTCGGTAACGTTGAACAAATCGATGGTTGAGGGAGGATTGGAATTAGATCCTAAAGGCGATTTTTATGTGTATGATTTTTGGAAAAATAAATTCGTTGGAAAAGTAAAAGGGGATGCTACTTTGAGCTCTGCCTTGAACAGTATGGAGTGCACCATGTACGCCGTCAAAAAAGTAGAATCGGTTCCGCAATTATTGTCTACCAATCGTCATATTTTGCAAGGATGGTTGGATGTAAAAGAATTGAATTGGAACAAAAACAGCAAAATACTATCTGGAAAAGTAACCGTAGTGGAAGGGGAGTCTTTCAAAATTGTCATTGCGGCTAATCAATGGAAAAACCTAAAAATGGACTCGGATGCAGCTTCCGCTAAATGGGAGAATCATCCTGATAGCGATTCCTTAAAAGTGTTGGTGTTAGAAAATCCAAGTACTAAAGAAGTGCAATGGGCGGTATCGTTTAAGAAATGAGATAAAGGGATGCACTAATGTGAAACGATTGGACATAAAAAAATCGGCGAACTTGCAGTTTAGGATACCGCAGTTCGCCGATTTCTATTGTAAGATCTATTTTGCTTCTGGTCTTGTATGAATCGTTCTAAAGTCTTTATAAGGCTATTAGAGCAAGTCTACTGTTGTTAATTTTGCTTGATGAAATACAAAGGTTGTTCGTAATTGGCAATAGCCGTTAAAGCATTGTAAATGTAGCGAGAAACCAATACACCGCCTTCGCTGTTGATCAAATGGCTATCGTCTTCCGGCGTATGGTACTGTGGATGTCCACCCGTATGTAATCCGATAACAGAGATGTCCTTTTTGTAAAAGCTAACGTGATCGGAACCTCCAACATCTCCAGCAAAAACAAGAGGATTTAGCCCGCTGCCTTCCCCTAATTTTTTCATCAATTCCACGCCATTTGGAAAAGTACCAGCACCTCCCATAGAGAGTTCTTTTTTGTCGTTCAAACGACCAACCATATCCATATTGATCATCACTTTTACAGCCTCTTTAGCAACAGGTAAGTGGTTAACAAAGTACTTAGAACCTAATAATCCTTCTTCTTCTCCACTGAAGGAAATAAAGATGATGCTTCTCTTTGTTGCAGTTTTAGCGTGATGTAATTCCTCTAAAATAGACAGTAAAGCAGAAACGCCTGAGGCATTATCATCCGCTCCGTTATGAATGGCTAAGGTGTCTTTTTTCTTGCTACCAGAGCCTGTTCCGCCCCATCCCCAATGATCGTAATGAGCGCCAATGACGATGAATTCTTTTTTTAGATTTTCATCAGATCCTTCGATATAACCCACTACATTTTGGGTAGCGACACTGTCGGATTTCATTTTGTTGATACCTGGTTTAATAAATATTTTAAAGGGCTGATAATAATCGTTATTGAATTTTTTTAGGCCGTATTTTTTGAAATGTTTTTTGATATAAGCGGCAGCTATATTATTACCTTTTGTTCCAGCAAGGCGTCCTTCTAGCTTGTCAGAAGCTAAATAGGTGTCGTGTTTTAGGAATTTTTCGGCTGAAAAAGTAGATTGCGCGTTTGTTTTTTGGGTCGTCATAGATACCAAAAAACAGATGAAAAGAATTTTTTTAAGCATGTTGCGTATTAATTTATTGAAAAGAGAATAAGCCACAAAGTTCGAGAAAATTGTGGCTTATCAAAATTACTGTATTTGCAATTCGACGATAGTGTCGATTGCATCTAGTTGGATACCATTAAGGTATATAAAAGTTCCTTCAGGTTGTTGTTTGAATTTTAGCTCTTTTTTACTGTCCATCAAATAACATTTTTTAATTTTTTGTTTCATCTCAGGGATGAAAATATAATCAGCCTGTTTTGGCGTTTTGATAATGTGAGCAAACCAAGTTTTGTCTTTGGCGGTAAATACGCCCCAGTCTTGCGTTTTCATTACACCACCTCTGGTACCATAAATACTCTTACTATTTTTTTGCATCCAGGTTCCCATTTCTTTCAAAGTGTCAACAAATTCAGGTTGTATAGATCCATCGGCCATTGGTCCAACATTTAAAAGGAAATTCGCATTTAAACTCGCGGCATTAATTAAGTAGTGTAGTAGGTCTTTAGTTGACTTAAATTTTCTGTCCGTGATGCTAAATCCCCATGAATTGTTCATAGTCTCGCAAGTTTCTAAAGGCAATTGAGAGATCGATTGCCCTCCAAATCCAGTAGAGTTTCCACCTGGTAAATCTTTTTCAAAGGCTTGAAAATCTTCTCCTTGAATCGGGGTTAAGTGGTGGTTGTTTGAAATCAAACAGTTCGGTTGAATTGTGTGAATCAATTTGTATATTTCATCATAATGCCAATCTACCTTTGAAGTCAAGCTTTTGTCATGGTCGTTGTCCAATTGATCCCAATGTCCGTCAAACCAGATTCCTGATATTTCACCATAATTGCTCAATATTTCAGTCAGTTGCCCTTTCATAAAACGGATGTAACTGTCCCAATCGCTTTTTTTAGTTCGACCTGTTCCTCTTCCAGTTTTTCCTGTTTCGTATTGGTAATCGGTTCTAGTCCAGTCTAAAAGTGAGTAGTAGCAGTACAATTTGATGCCTTCTTTATGACATTCGTCAGCCAATTCTTTAAGTAAATCCCTTTTGAAAGGAGTATTGGTAATTTTCCAATCTGATAATTGGGTATCAAAGTTACTAAAACCATCGTGGTGGCGAGTGGTAAAAGTAATGTATTTCATGCCAGCAGCTTTGGCTAAACTCACCCATTTTTTGGCATCAAAATTTTGAGGATTAAATACATTGATCAATCTTCCATATGCTGTCACGTTGATGTTTTGGTTGGTCATAACCCATTCACCATTGCCCAGAACACTGTAAGGACCAAAGTGAATAAACATTCCAAATTTATCGTCTTGAAAAGCCTTTCTGTTTTTCAGATTTCCCTCTGTAGGGGTGTAGGTTTGTGCCTGTATGGTCATCCAACTCATCGAGAGGAACAGTAGGCAAAGCGTCATTTTTCTCATGTTTATTTAAAGTTTTAATGGTTTTAATAGACTTGTTTTTGTGGTTATGGATGCTGTAATCCATGAGTTATTGAAAGTGTTTAGGCTTATTTTTCTCCAATTAAGAATCCTGAAACATTCCAAGCACTGCTGCTAGTTCCTTCTGGTTTTCCCATTGGAATCGAAACGCGAATACTATGTTTGCCTGGAGTAAGGTTTCCTAAATCAATAAGGTTAGGATTGGTGGTTGTTCCTGGACACCAGTTAGAGCGGCTTAAATCTGATGAAGACAATCCATTTCCGAAATTTCCAGAAGCAGGATTACTCAATCGGTACGAACCGCAGTCTGTACGCCAAGGTGTAAATCCAAAAACTTCTTTTCCGTCAATGAAAATACTGTTCTTTTTCTGTAGAAATTCATCTCCATTTCCCCAGCCTCCGTGACCAGTGGTGGTGTAACTTAATTTGAAATTTTTATAACCTGCTGGTACTTCAAAAATCATTTCTACTCCTTTGTCATTGTCGAACATGGTGGCGTATTCTTGACCCGCCATTTCCATTACGTTTAGCGTATTGAAAAGTGGTAAAATATAGTCCGCTTGTGTATTGTTGTCTTCGCCTTGGTGAATCGAAATGTTCAAACTCGCTTTATGCCCACCTGCATCGTAATTACCAATGAACATACCAATATAGACTTCTTGATTGTCCAATTTAGGTTGCAAAAGAGAAATGTCCTGACGGTAGTAAACACTATCCTGCCAAACTTTGTTTTTTAGTTGTAAATAGTTGAAGTGTTTCACGCCAAAAGGAGTGAAAAAACGCATCAATTCTAATAAAGGTGTATAATTTTCTGTAGCTACTACACCCTGGTATTGTTTACCATTACCGTTCTCATAGATAGGTAATACTTTGGCTCCATTTTTTAAGCCGTCAAGGAAAGAGGTTTTTTTATCGGTTGGAATCATAAAAACAGAACCTGTTCTATCATAAGCATCCCCGTTGGATTGTTGGACCACATCGACAAAAATGGTACTTCCTTTTTTTATGGCAGGCAATTTTACTTTTTTAACAATAATAGTTCCGCTAGCAAATCGTAAAATACTGTCATTGGATTTGGCATCATTTACAAAATGAATTTGTTCTTTATTAAAAACAGAGACATTAGTAAAACGGCTTTTCCATAGTAAATCTTTGTAGGTCAATTGGTCTACTTCTTGAACCTTAGGTAGTGCTAGAAGTGATGGTAGAGTCTTTAAAGACTCGATTTTCGTAGCGGTCATGGTACTATTTCCATTTCGTATGGTTTCTAGTACCAAACCTAAGCCTTGTCCTAGTTCACTAGGTCCCCCTTTAATGCCCAATTCTGTGGTATACCAAATTTCAATTTTATTGGAGTTGACAGAGGTTATCGCTTTTTTACAAGTGAAATTTAGAATTTTTTTGGTTTCGGTGGTAAATTGAAATTGTTGTTTTTCCAAGGCTTCACTGTCGTGATTGAGAATGGATTTGTTTGGAGCTAATTGGGCCCATTTCGAAATAGTATGGGTATTAAAGGCAACAAAAGTTTGTTCAAATGGAAAAGCAGCCTTTTGTTGTATGTTTTTGTCTGAAGTAATTAAGCTCAGTTTTTGAGAAGCATATACCAATAAGGGATCTTGATTTTTCATCAGTTTGCCGTTGGAACTTCTTTGGTAGGTTACTTTAATGGCCTTTGGTGTTTTTTGAGCAAAAGACAAAGTAAGAATGCAAAGGGTAAAAAAGGTAAATAATTTTCTTTTCATAGTATGGTTTTGATTGGTCTATTAATTATGGAGTAGCAGCGTGAATTGCAACAGCTCTAGTGAACTAAAATTCAAAGTACATGGCCAAGAACTAAATCGATTTAATAAAAAAAACAAATATAGATAAATAACTGTATTTGAAAGTAGCAGTAAGTCACAAAGAATGTGATGTAAATGCTTTAGATCGGTTTATTTGTTTTGATTTTGTTTTTCTTTTCCAAAGCTCCATTTTTTTTAGTACTGGATGTCATAGATTCTTAGTTATGGGGTGTTCTGTAAGGGTTGTGGTCTACAAGAAAAACGCCCTGAAGAGAGAATGAAGTATCCAATAGGTGGATTCATGTTTTGATGTAAAAGTTAATCATTGGTTAATAAAAGGGATATAAGGCTAATTTTTTCAATAGGCTAATATAGCTCTTTTTTTAAGTGATATTAGGAACATACGCTTTTTTTTAGGTAGAATGAAACTGTCATTTTTGCTTCAATGTCTGAAAATCAAGGTATTTGCTATAACGTTTTAGCAAAACACGAAGTGTGATGAATGTATTTATAAATCAGTTGCTTACATTTTTATAAAAATATTTTTTTCATAACATAAAAAAACTATTTTTGTGATATGTATGAACATATGAACAAAATACCGTTATTGGATCACGACAGTAAAGTTCCATTGCACAAACAAGTGGAGGAATTACTTCGTGAACTGATCAAACATCCTGACTTTAAAAGTGGGGAGTTGTTTCCAAAAGAAGTTGATTTGGCTAAGCGTTGGGGGATATCCCGTAATACCTTACGTCAGGCAATTGCCATTTTGGTCAATGAAAAATTATTAGTGCGCAAGAAAGGTTCTGGCACACGAGTATCTCAAAATAGAATTACTACCAATTTGAACAATTGGATGAGTTTTACTCATGAGATGGAGGATATGGGATTGGCGTTTAAAAATCTCTCCATGAAGGTGGAAATGGTTCCAGCCAGTGCTAAAATAGCCAAACAGCTGCAAATTAATGAAGGAGATGAAGTGTTGTTTTTACAACGTACGCGTAGTATAGATGATAGTCCGATGGTGTATTTTGAATCTTATTTTCATCCGCGAATTGGTCTTTCTATAGCGGAAAATTTTGAGACTCCCTTGTATGAAATATTAGGTAATAAGTACAATGTGGTTCCCGTGTATTCACAAGAGGAGCTCAAAGCTATTGCTGCTAGTAAACGAATTGCGAGCTTGTTGAAAATTGAAAAAGATCAGCCCGTTTTGGAAAGAAGAAGACTAGTGTTAGATACGGCTAGAAAACCAATAGAATACAATATTTGTTATTACCGAAATGACTGGTTTACCTATACCATCGAAATCAAACGCAGCATTTAATAAATGAAAAAAATAGGGATTGATGTAGGGGGAAGCCATGTTACTGTTTGTGTGATAGAAAATCATGCTAACAAAAATCATGGGTTATTGGTGGCGAGAAGGGCTATCGATTCTCAAGAAAAACCTACTGTTATTGTTTCGGCTATCACAAGTTGTATGAATGAGCTGATAAGTGAAGGGGATTTGATTGATGCAGTTGGAATTGCATTTCCAGGACCTTTCAATTACGAGAAGGGAGTAAGTGAAATCAGAGGAGTTGGAGGCAAGTTCGAAAGTACTTTTGGTGTTGACATCCAACAGGCACTGAAAAATGGTGCAGGATTAAGCGATGTTCCTTTTGTTTTTGCCAATGACGCAGATTGTTTCGGTCAAGGGGCTTATTTCCGTCACCAATTAAGTAGTAAAAGAACTGTTTTTTTGACTTTAGGAACCGGATTTGGATCCGCCTTTATGATAGAGGGGGCTATTGTGAAAAGCCATGAGGATATTCCACAAACAGGTGTTTTTTACAATCAAACTTTTTTGGACGCTACAGCCGATGACTATTTTTCTACTCGTTGGCTTTTGGCGCAATACAATCGTTTGTCAGGTGAATATAGCGATTCAGTACAAGCCATTGCCCAATTGAATAGCAGTATTTCCAATGCCGTTTTTGCTGATTTTGGAGCTAATATGGGAAGCTTTCTTTTGCCGTGGTTAGACAAATTTAGTTGTGAAGAGCTGGTAATTGGGGGAAATATTTCAAAAGCTAAGGCACTATTTATGCCGGCTTTGAATGCAAAATTAAAAGGATTAAAAACGAATTTAAATATTATTTTCTGTGATGATGCCGAGCAAAGTATTTTGAGAGGCGCCACCATTATAGCAGAAAAACAAAACAAATTAGAAATGGAGAAAACGATTCAGTCTAAAAGAAAAACCACGCAGCCTTTATTACCAGTTAATAAGGTTGTAAAAACCGATGGGAGTTACAATGTATTTCCTTCTTTAAATACGAATGCTGAAATTTTTGTGGGATTTAAATCCTTAGGAAACGCGATTGCTAAACAAAAAACAGTAGTTATTGACGGTTTTGGAGGAGTTCTTTGGGAAAATTTTAAAATGCATTTGAATGCTGTTTTAACTGAAAAAAAGCTCAACGTACTTTGGTACGATATTGAGTCTTGTTTGAAATCCTCTTCAGAAATTGAGGCCATGATCAAACCCAATCTAAATGGAGATGATCCAGTTTTTGGAAATAGATATTTGGGAGAATTGGCTGATTTTTTCGATACCGATAAATTGAATTTATTGCAAGCAGATTCCACAGCGGATATTTGTATTGTCTATGGAACGGGAGCATCATTAGCCAATTGGAAAGGAAAATTGATTTATGTAGATGTGCCTAAGAATGAAATTCAATACCGAATGAGAGCGGGTTCAAGTAAAAATATGGGATCTACAGATACTTTGGTTTATTCGCAAATTTACAAAAGAATGTACTTTATTGAATGGCCGGTTCTCAGCGCACATAAAGCACAGTTGTTACCAAAAATCGATTATATAGTCGATGAGCAACGTATCGATGAAATTACGTGGATGCAAGGTGGTGATTTTAGAAGCGCATTGGATCATATGTTAGAAGGACCCTTACGTGCTCGTCCTTGGTTTGAGGCTGGAGTTTGGGGTGGTCATTGGATGAAAAATCGGATTGCCGATTTGAATCAGGACGAGGTGAATTATGCTTGGTCTTTTGAATTAATCACGCCGGAGAACGGAATTGTTTTTGAAGGAAACAACCATTTGTTGGAAGTATCTTTTGACTATTTAATGTTCCAAGACAATAAAAAAGTATTGGGTAATGCTGCTGCTCGTTTTGGAAATGATTTTCCAATTCGTTTTGACTATTTGGACACCTATAATGGTGGAAATCTTTCGGTGCAATGCCATCCACGTCCCGAGTATATCAAAGAACATTTTGGTGAAAGCTTTACTCAAGATGAAACCTACTATATTTTAGATTGTGAGCAGGATGCCGATGTCTATTTAGGTTTTACAGAAGACATTAATCCCGAAGAATTTAAAGCGGCATTGATCGAATCGCAAGAAAAATCAGAAGCCATTGATATTGAGAAATACGTACTGAAACACAAGGCAAACAAACATGATTTATTCTTGATTCCAAACGGCACTATTCATGCTTCAGGGATCAATAATATGGTCTTAGAAATTAGTAGTACGCCTTATATTTTTACCTTCAAAATGTACGACTGGGTACGACCAGGATTGGATGGAAAACCACGTCCTATCAATGTAGAGCATGGATTCAAAAATGTTTATTTTGACAGGAAAGGGCAACGCGTCGTGGACGAATTTATTTCTAAACAAACTGTGGAGAAAGAATTCACAAACGGTAGAAAAGTAAGTTTGCCTACGCATGAAGATCACTTTTATGCCGTAGATCGTTATGAATTTACAGGAGAAATTGAAATTGAAACTCTGGGTCACTGTCATATTTGTATGCTAGTGGAAGGGGATAAAGCAGAGGTAAGTGCGGGGAAAAATTCACAGGAATTTAAATATGCGGAAACTTTTGTTATCCCGGCCAATGTTCCCAAATACAAAATCAATTACAAAGGCGACAAAAAAGCGTTTGTGGTGGTTTCATATGTAAAAGACAGTTGGTGTTAAATGGCTAAAGTATTGCATTATATGAACCACTATAGTGCACTTTTAACTAGCATATAAGAGAATAAAAATTGAATTCACTATTAACAATGATTTTTATTAAAGAACCAAAAACGATTATGGAAACAAAAGGAACCAATTATTTTATATTTCTCATCACGCTTATAGCGGCTTTGGGAGGTTTTTTATTCGGGTTTGATATGGCTGTTGTCAGCGGTATTATTGAACCATTGAAATTACAATACGGATTATCATCAGCTCAAGAAGGATTATTTGTGTCTTGCGCTTTATTGGGTTGCATTGTTGGGGTAGGCTTTTCAGGGTACCTCAGTGATAAAATTGGAAGAAAAAAAGTATTGGCTATCTCAGCGGTATTGTTTTTAATCAGTGCTGTTGGCTTCGCCTTTTCACAGGCTTACGCCATATTGATTGTTTTTCGTGTTCTAGCGGGAATGGGTGTAGGTGTGGCTTCGAACGTATCCCCATTGTATATCTCAGAAGTAGCCCCTTCGCACAAACGTGGAAAATTAGTGGTATTTTATCAATTGGCCATCACCGTAGGGATTTTGGCGGCTTATATTAGTAATTTATTTTTACAAAGATACGCGACGGCACATGCCGGTGAAGGAAGTGGTTTACTGCATTGGTTGTTTGTTGACAATGTATGGCGTGGAATGTTTCTAGTGGGTGTAATTCCAGCAGCGGCATTTTGTTTGTTATTGTTAATTGTTCCTGAGAGTCCACGTTGGTTGGTACAGTACGGAAAAAACGAAGAAGCTTTGGGGATTCTAAGTAAAATAAATGGAGAGGAAATAGCAAGATTAGAGTTGGCTTCGATTAAAGAAATGGCCAGTCAAAAATCGGGTGGTTATAAAGAATTGTTGCGTTTGCCTTTGCGTAAATTATTGACATTGGCCATGGTACTTACTGCTTTGTCACAATTTAGTGGTATCAATGGGGTTATTTTTTACGGACCTACCATACTAAAATCGGCAGGTATTGTCACTAGTGATGCTTTGTTCTATCAGGTAATTTTAGGTTCGGCGAATGTGCTCTTTACATTTATTGCCATTTCTAAAGTAGATAGTTGGGGACGTAGACCTTTATATATTATTGGTTCTTTATGTGCTGCTTTTGCATTGGCGTTGACCGGTTTTTGTTTCTTGATGAACATAACAGGTTGGTTCATGCTCTTTAGTATTATCTTATTCCTTTTATTCTTTGCCTTTTCTCTAGGGCCATTAAAATTTGTGATCTCCACTGAAATATTTCCTACCCATATCAGAGGGACCGCTTTGTCGATGTGTATCATGACTATGTGGGTTTCGGATTGGATTGTCAATATGTTGTTTCCATTGTTGAGGGACGGCTTGGGAATTGCTACTACCTTTTTTATTTTCTCTTTCTTTTGTATTCTTTCTTTTGCCTATGCCAAAAAGAAATTGTTTGAAACTAAAGGAAAAAGTTTGGAAGAAATAGAAAAATCTTGGAATTCCAATGTGCAAGCTCAAAATGGAGCAAAAACTACAAAAGTGGAAAGTATAGAAGAAACTCAAAACATATAAAGTATGAGGTTATCATTTTATTATCCGAGATGGGGTTCAGAAAATGTGGATTGGGAAAGCTTTTGCCAAAAGGTGAAGCGGGCTGGATACGATGGAATCGAAGCGGCTCTGCCAGAAGATACAGCGGAACAAAAACTGATTTTGCAAGCCTTGAAAAATAATGATTTAAAATTGATTGGTCAGTACTATCAATCTTTTGAAAAGGACTTTGACTTGCACAAGGCAAATTACATAAAAGAGCTCCGTATACTAGTGTCAGCTCAACCTGTAAAAATTAATGCTCAAACAGGTAAGGATTACTTCAGTTTTGAACAGAATGCGGACTTGTTCGCAACTGCTAACAGTATTACACAAGAGACAGGCATTATCATATGTCATGAAACGCACCGTAACAAGGCCTTGTTTGCGGCACATATCACTTATGATTTTTTAAAAAGGCTACCTGATTTAAAAATCACAGCTGATTTTTCTCATTGGTGTACCGTAGCCGAAAGTTTGTTAGAAGACCAAGAAGAGGCTGTTGCCTTAGCTTGTCAACATGTTGAACATATTCATTCCAGAGTAGGACATGCACAAAGTGCTCAAATAATTGATCCTCGATTGGCTGAATTTGCTACCGAGTTGGAAGCACACTTAAGATGGTGGGATACTATTGTAAAAGAAGCTCAGAACGCACAAAAGGAGGTATTAACCATTACTACGGAGTTCGGTCCTGCACCCTATATGATTCATTTGCCTTTTACCAATACACCCGTAGCGGATCAATGGGATATTAACTGTCATATGATGCAGCTGCTCAACAAAAGATACAGTAAATAAAAAACAAGTGCTTTTATAGGTTTTAAAAAGAATAGTTATGGAAAATGTGAATGTAGATTTTTCTAAAGATTTAGCCCAATATAGCCATCCCATAGGAAAGCTGTTTGTACAACCGCAGTCGGCCAAAGAATGGGAACCTTATCTGTTGACTGAAGCGCAAATAGCGGCTTTTAAAAAAGACGGATTTATCAAAGGGATCAAAATTTTGAGTGAAGAGCAAGTAGACATACTCAAGGAGGAACTAGTCCAATTGCAAACCTTAAAGGAAGAGGACAAAAAGTTATTTTATCACTATGAGAGCAACGAATCAGAAGATCCTAATAAAGTACTTTTTCATGCCATTGGCGCATGGCGTTTAACAGCCGGTTTTCATGATTTGATGTGGGCGCCAGCCTTTCGTATGGCAGCCTATCAATTGTTAGGGCAATCGTTTCGGCTTTTCCATGACCAATTGTTTTGCAAACCCGCTAAACATGGTGGAGTAGTGGCATGGCATCAGGATTATTCCTATTGGACCTTTACAAAACCCATGCACCATCTGACGTGTTGGATTGGTTTGGATGATGCCAACAAAGAGAATGGTTGTCTTTATTTTGTTCCAGGAAGCCATAAATGGGGACTACTTCCCATTACGGGATTGACAGGGGATATGGAGGCGGTAAAAGAGGTTTTAAGTGAAGAACAATTGAAGGCTTTTGATCAAAGAGTGGCCAATGAGTTGCCAAAAGGATACGCTAGTTTCCATCATCCGCTAACGATGCATGGTTCTTATGCCAACACTTCAGATCGACCAAGAAGGGCAACGGTGCTCAACGCCATGAGCGCTTTCACCCAAGGGAATACTGATGGGTATTATAGGATGGACGCTTTGCATACCTTTCCACCCATGGCTCAGGATCAGGTGCTCGATAGTCACTTTTTTCCTTTGTTGTTTGATGGTGATAAAGAATTGGCAGCGATGGGGAGTGCTATCCCTAAAGTGGATTATAAGGAGTTGTACAATGATTTAATAGAGGACTACAAGCTAAAAGAATAACAATGGATATATCTAAAGTAAGATTGATTGTAAAGAAAAGTTGCTATTTAATGCTGATATTCTTTGTGCAAATTATATCAGCTCAAAAAGAAGTGCCGTATTTTGGCAAAATAAATTGGATTAATGGTTTTTCAAAGGAAATCAGCGGGGAAAACATCACCTATAATTCGGCTTTTCAGGACTATGCAACTGTAGCTTTATTAACCAGAAGTACCGATGGGAATAAAACCATAGAATGGGAAACGGCTACTGTTCCAAAAGGAAGTAAAAGCGATTATGTGTATTTTAGTTGGGTAGCGGGACATTCTACAGGAACCAGTAGTGGGGAGAGAAAGTTCGATCTGTATGTGGACGACAAAAAAGTATTGACTTTTACCACACTACCCAAAAATCAAAAGCCCAATTGGATCTTCAAAGCCGATGACGGATCAGCCTTGGTATTTCAACAAATCAAATTAGATGGTGCAAATGACGCTCAAGGTTATGCTTTTTTGCGACTTCCAAGTAGTAAAGTAAAACCAGGACAATCGGTTCGTATCAAAATTGTGGGACAGAATCAGCAAAGCAATGATTGGTTTATGAGCTTCAAATTTGCCTTTGAAGAAAACGTAAAAGTTATTCCTATGCCTTTTCTACTCAAAAACGGTACACAACCTATTGCTCTTACGGTTTTACATTTTGGTAAGGATCAAGCTGTAAAGGTGAAGATCAATGGCAAAGAAAATTATAACTATACCGCTAAAGACGGGATCAATTCGTTTGACATTCCCATTGCCGCAGTAAAGAAGGAAGAAAAAATCAAAGTGCAGGTGATTAGGGGGGATAAAGTTTTTATGGATGACTATGTTACCCTAAAACCTGTTCGCTACAGAGAGCTTCATTTATTGCATCATTCCCATACCGATATTGGGTATTCGGATCTACAGCCTGAGATCGTTAAAATTCACAATAAAAATATAGTGGATGCTTTGGCGATGATCGAAAAAACAAAATCGTATCCTGAGGAGGCCAAGTTCAAATGGAATGTGGAATCTATTTGGGCAGTTGAGAATTTTTTGAAAGTGGCAACCCCTCAGCAAAAAGAGCATTTTGTAGCTGCGGTAAAAAATGGAGATATTTTCCTCTCGGCTTTGTATGTCAACATGCTAACGGGGATGAGTCAAGCAGAAGAAATGTTTCATTACACGGACTATGCGGCCAAACTGCGTAAGGAGTTCGGTTTTACCATTAACAGCGCTATGATTTCCGATGTGCCAGGATTTGCCTGGTCAACAGTAACAGCACTGTCAAAAGGTGGTGTAAGATACTTTTCCATTGGATCCAATTTTATGGGGTTAGATCATCCTTATAGGGGAGACAGAGCGGGACATTTCTTAAAGAATTGGGGCGATAAACCTGTTTGGTGGGCCTCACCTTCGGGACAAGAAAAAGTACTGTTCTGGGCTGGAGCAAAAGGCTACTCTTCATGGCATGGAATGCAACCTGGTAATTTGAATGAAAGAGGACCTAAAAAGATTGCAGATTACCTCAATGAATTAACCGAGAATCGGTATCCTTATGATATGGTTCAATGGCGTTTTAATATAGTAGCGGACAATGGTCCGATCGAACCCAATAGTTCTGATTTCGTTAAAAATTGGAACGAAAAATATGCTTCTCCAAAATTGATTTTAAATACAACAGAGAAGATGTTTGCCGCTTTTGAAAAAAAGTATGGCGATCAAATTCCAACCGTAAAAGGAGATTTGACTCCCTATTGGGAAGACGGTGCTCTTTCAACTGCAGAGGAAGAGGGGAAAAACAGAGTCAATAGTTTGCGCCTGCAACAATTAAGTACGCTTTATTCGATGTTGGATCCTAAAAAGTACAATCAAGAAAGTTTCTACCAAGCGTGGCGAAATATTATTATGTTTCATGAGCATACTTGGGGGGCTCACAACAGTACCACGGATCCTGATGCCCCTTTTGTGACTGAACAATGGCGCATCAAAAGGCAGTTTATGCTCGATGCAGATAGTCAAATTACGGACTTAGAGAAAAATTTGCTAGAGCAAATTAGTGATTCTCGTTCTAAAAAAGTAGCCGTTTTTAATACCTCTTCATGGAAAAGAACGGGCTTGGTATTGTTACAAACCGACGTGGAGGGAAAATCTATAAAAGATGCCAAAGGAAATATTTTACCACTGCAAAAGCTAAGTAACGGAAAACTGGCCTTTGTAGCCAAAGATGTACCTGCTTTCGGAACGGCCTTTTATGAAATTACCAACCAAAAAGGACCTGCGCTGAGCAGTAAATTTGTTTTGGGCGAAAATTCTTTATCCAATGGAAAAATTGAATTTAGCTGGGACAAAAGCAAAGGTAGTATTACCAATTTGAAAACAGTTTCGGATTTTAACTATGCTGGTGAGTTCAAAAATCAAGGACTAAACAGTTATTGGTACGTTCCAGGATTGAATCCCGAGGAGGCACAAACCAACGCTAATATTCAAGTTAAAGTTATCGAGAAAGGGCCTGTTATGACAGTGATTTCGGTAGTGTCTGATGCACCAGGGGCAACGAAATTGGAGCGCATTTTTTCGCTTTACAGCGGAAGTGATGAATTATTGATTCAAAACATTTTGGACAAAAAAGCGGTTAGAAGCAAAGAAGGTGTACACTTTGGCTACCCTTTCAATACAGAACTGACCAAAACCACTCTAGATGCAGGTTATGGCGCTATGGAATTTTTGAAAGATCAATTGGAGGGCTCTAATATGGATTTTCTATATGGTCGTAGATGGGTAGATGTTTCGAGTAAGGACAAAGGTATTCAGTGGATGTTGTTGGAGTCGCCTTTAGTGGAACCCAACAGTATTATTGATGAGCGCAAAGAGGTAATACCCAACCACAAGCAGTGGAAAAAATCGGAGCAACCCACTTCTACTTGGTTCAGTTATGCCATGAACAATTATTGGCATACCAATTATAAAGCAGATCAACAAGGGCTTGTTCATTTCAAGTATGCACTTCGACCTCACGGAGAAGTCAATGACGTAGATATGGAGAAAGAGGCTACAGAGTTTACACAAGCCTTGATTGGAATGACCATTCGCCCAGAGGTAAAACTACCCTCGAATCTGTTTGAATTGACTAATTCCAAAATAGTAGTGACGAGTTTGACACCTAAGGAGGATGGAACCTTATTGATGCGTTTGTTCAATCCAGAGAAATCTCCACAGCAAACTCAATTTATTTGGAAGGCGTTAAATCCACAGTTTATTATTGAGCCTATCTCAGGAGAAAAAAAATCAAATACTGCTGAAATCCATATGGTAGGAAGTGGTGTTTCGGAGTTTATATTGAAAATGTAATAACATAAGAACAACAATAACAACAATTTTAATTAGCATAAATAAGTATATGAAATACCTTTTTAAAACAGTATTACTTTTTGCCATGTTGCTGTCACTTTTTTCTTGTTCGAAGAAAAAGGACGATTTTAATCCGGCTGCTTGGGTCGATCCACAAATTGGATCGGTACACGGACGTTGGTTTTTTTACACACCAGCCTCTTTACCTTTTGGTATGGCCAAATTGGCTCCACATACCAATGCGTATGGCAGTGGGGGAAGTTGGGCGCCTTGTGGTTACGATGACCGTCATCACTCCATTGAAGGGTTTGGTCATTTTCACGAATTCCAAATCGGTGGTTTGGTGGCTATGCCTGTAACAGGAAAACTACAAACCACGCCAGGAACTCTGGAAAAGCCAGAGACAGGATATCGATCGACTTTTGACAAAAAAGAAGAACATGCGGAACCGGGATATTATTCAGTTTTTCTGAAAGAATACGGTATCAAAGCCGAATTAACGGCTACGGAAAGAGTTGGTTTTCACCGTTACACTTTTCCCGAGTCCAAAGAATCGCGTATTATTTTCGATATTGGACATCGTCAGGGGGAAAGCAGTGGAGTGACTCAAGCCACAATGAAGCTTTCAGGTAAAAATACTTTAGAAGGAAGCATAGAAACCTATCCGGAGTATTTAAAATTCTGTGATCCCGACAAGCGAGTGAAAATGTATTTTGTGATTCAGATGGATAAAACCCCTACATCTTATGGCGCCTTTGTAGAAGATAAAACTTTTGACAATCAAAACCAAACCAAGGGAATTGGGAACGGGATGTATGTGAATTTTGCCACTAAAAAATCAGAGGTGGTTCAAATGCAAGTTGGACTTTCTTATACCAGTATTGCCAACGCTAAACTGAATTTGAAAACGGAAGCTACAAATCAAACCTTTGATGCGGTTAGAGCAACAGCACATGAGAAATGGAATGAAAAATTAGGAAGAATTAAAGTCGAAACCAAAGACAGTATCAATAAAGTAAAATTCTATACAGGACTTTATCATGCGCTTTTAGGCAGAGGTTTGGCCAGTGATGCCAACGGAAGTTATCCTAGACATGACGGAAAAATAGGTCAGATTGCACTGGATACCAACGGAAAACCAAAGTACAATCACTACAACACCGATGGTATTTGGGGTGGATTTTGGAATTTGGGACAACTTTGGGCCTTGGCTTACCCTGATTATTTGAGTGAGTACATTCAATCTAATCTTGATTTTGCCAAAGAAACAGGTTGGTTACATGATGGAATTGCTGCCGGGGCGCATGCTAATGGGGTGCAAACAAATTGTTTTGGTTTGATGATTGCCGCAACTTATAACAGTGGCATTCGTGATTTTAACGTACAAGAGGCTTATGATATTGCCTATAAAAACGAAACTGGCTATGCTAATCGACCTTTTGGTTCTGGAAAATACGACTTGGCCTATTTTGTCAAGGAAGGATATATCCCATCGAAAGATACGACTTTAGCCAACGGTTGGGTCTTCAATTTTGGAGCTTCACACACCCTTGAATTTGCCTATACATCCTATGGTGTTTCTCAATTTGCTAAAGCCTTAGGAAAGAAACAGGATTATGAAAAACTGACCAAACAGGCAGGCAATTGGAAAAACATTTTTGATCCAGAAACCAAATTCATCCGACCACGTTATGAAAATGGAAAATTCATAGAGAATTTCAATCCGATGCAGGCTTGGAGAGGATTCCAAGAAGCTAACGCTTATCAGTATACTTGGTATGTACCGCAAGATCCAGCGGGATTAATTAAAACCCTAGGCTTAGAGCTGTTCAACAAACGTTTGGAGACCACCTTTGACGAAAGCCAAAAATCAACCTTTGGTGGCGGTAAGGGAATAGACAGTTTCTCTGGATTGGAAAAATTATACAACCATGGGAATCAACCTTGTTTACACCATTCATTTCTGTTTAATTATTCAGGTAAACCTTGGCTCACCCAAAAATGGTCGCGCACGATTTGTGACGAATTCTATGGGGCAGAACCTCTTCATGGTTACGGCTTTGGACAAGATGAGGACCAAGGTCAATTGGGCGCTTGGTTTGTGATGGTGTCAATGGGATTGTTCGATGTTCAGGGACATGCAGCCATGAACCCGACCTTCCAATTTGGAAGTCCGATGTTTGATAAGGTGACCATTAAATTGGATCCAAAATATTATAAAGGAGAAGAATTGGTGATAGAAACCAAGAACAATTCGAAGAAAAATAGGTACATCCAATCGTCCTCTTTCAACGGTGAAAAAGTGGAAAATGCGTGGATAGAGCGTAAAAAATTAACAGACGGTGGAACTTTGCTTTTTGATATGGGTGCAAATCCTAACAAAAACTGGGGTGTGAAAACACCACCACCATCAATGAGTACAAATCAATAAAGGGGTAGCCAACAGGTAGGCTTACTATAATTAAAATGATATAAATGGAAAAGTTGCCAAGAGCTCATTTGTCTTAAGGACAATGAACTAAAGCAACTGACCAGTTTGAAAAAAAAATATTTATTTACAAATGAGAAAAATTCTTTCTTCAGTAGCAGCTCTAACATTGGTATTGAGCGCTACGGCACAACAAAAAGTGGTAATTGACAAAAAATTATCTGAGAAAATTAAAAATGATCAATACATGCCTTTGGTAAAAAGCAAGGCTTTGGAAGTGATCAAAACGGGGGTTAATGCCGGAGATGGTTACCGTGAGGTATGGATTCGAGATTATAATACCTTTATCGAATTGGCGGCACAGGTGACCAAAAAGGAAGATATAAAAGAAAACCTTTTAGTGTTCTTTAGAATGCAGGGCGAGGACGGTAATATAATAGATGGGTATACACCTAAAGAACAAATAGGAAAAGGAGAGACTGATTTTTCGTATTCTAAATTAGAGCCAAGATATGCGGCTCATAAAAATACAGTAGAAACCGATCAAGAAACCTCATTGGTTCAGGCAGTGTATAAATACATTCAATTAACGGGAGACAAATCCATTTTGACTGAAAAAGTAGGAGATAAAACCGTAGCCAAAAGATTAGAATGGTCAATGGATTTTTTAATGAAACACCGTTATACTCCTAAATATGGTTTAATTACCGGAGCGACAACCGCTGATTGGGGAGATGTACAGCCGGAAGAAGGATACGGTGTTGATGTGGATGGTAACACTCATATTGCTTGTGATATTTATGACAATGCTATGTTTATTGTGGCTTTGAATAATATGATGGAGATGATGCCAGCAACGAAAGCCAAATGGAGTAAAATTAAAACAGATGTAGCCAAAAATACACGTACGCACCTTTGGGATAGTAAAAATCAAAAGTATATTCCTCACTTGTATTTAAATGGCTCCCCTTTCCCAGCTGATTTTGATGAAAATAACATTTTCTACTTCGGAGGTACAACGGTAGCTATGGAAGCGGGATTGTTGACTAAAAAAGAGGTAAAAGCTTCTTTAGACGAAATGGTAAAAAGGGTAAAAGAGGCAGGAGCACCTTCTATTGGTTTGACGCTTTATCCACCTTATCCTAATGGCTATTTTGTAAACAAAATTATGAACCCTGTTTATAGTTACCAAAATGGTGGTGACTGGACTTGGTTTGGAGCTAGAACGATTCAACAATTAATCAAATATGGTTATGTAGAAGAGGCCTATAGAGAAGTACAGCCGATGTTGAAACGTGTGCAAGATAACAAAGGTTTTTACGAATGGTATTCTGTAAAAAATGAACCAAGAGGATCTGGAACTTTCAGAGGAGAAGCGGGTGTTTTGTATACCGCTATTGTGATGTTTGAAAATCTAAACAAATAATTAACCATTTCACTAGGGCGAAGTTGATATCATAAGGGATCAACTTCGCCTTTTTTATTAACAAGAACTAACCTTAAACCTATGAAAAAAAGGAGTCATCCCCCTAGGGCAGTAAACGCATTCAAGATTGTGCTTTGTTTGGTGTTACTGAGTCTTCAGTTTAATGCTTTTGCCAAGAGTTTACCTTTGATTATAAAAGGAAAAAGCAATTATATGATTGTCGTTTCTTCTAAAGCTCGGGAGGCAGAACAACAGGCCGCTTTGCTTTTGCAAAAGCATATGGCTTTAATTACGGGAGTTGAACTTCCCATTGGTAGCGCACTTAATAAAGGAAAAAATGGAATTTATATTGAGGTTAGTCCAGCCATTGCCAATGTTGATGGATTTTCGATAAGCACTAAAAATAAAGGACTTTATATTCAAGGAGGAAGCCATAAAGGTTGCCTTTATGCGGTAGTAAGCCTGCTCGAAAAGTATCTGGGATGTCATTATTATAGCGCAACCTATAAAGAAATACCACAATCAAAGGATATCGTATTGCCAGAGATCAATTGGAAAGATGAACCCAAAAATGATGTTCGAATTGTATACATCGTCGATAAAGCAGTGGGTCAGGAGTTCTTAGATTGGAACAGATTGCATACTGTGGATGATTTCTTTGCTAAAGGTTATTACGTACATACCTTTGAAAAACTAGTGCCTTGGCAGGAATATTTTAAACCACATCCAGAATATTTTGCCGAGATGAATGGTAAAAGAAATAAGGATCAGTTGTGTGTGTCCAACCCACAAGTATTGAAGCTGGCTATTGAAAAACTGAAAAAAGAAATGCTACTACAACCCTCTAAGTTATATTGGTCGGTGAGTCAGAATGATAATTTTTCTTATTGCCAATGCGAAAAGTGTAATAAGACTATCGCAGAGGAAGGTAGTCCCGCAGGGCCCATTATCCGTTTTGTCAATGAAGTGGCCAAAGAATTTCCAGATAAAATAATCTCGACCTTAGCCTATCAATATTCAAGAAAAGCGCCTGTGCTGACCAAACCTGCCCAAAATGTCCAAGTGATGTTGTGTACGATTGAACTCAATAGAAGCAAATCGATTGAAGAAGATAAAACAAGTGAATCCTTTAAAAATGACATTATTGATTGGGGCAAAATATGCAAGTATATTTACCTATGGGATTACAATATTGATTTTGCCAATTCGGTAAGTCCTTTTCCTAATTTACACGTATTACAACCCAATATTCAGTTTTTCGTAAACAATAATGTTTCAGCCCATTTTCAACAGGCGAATGCTGCTGTGGGTTCTGAATTTTCAGAGTTAAAAGTATATTTACTCTCTCGTTTATTGTGGAATCCAAATGCGGATGCTGCGCAAATCAGTACTGAATTTTTAGAAGGCTATTATGGAAAAGCAGCGCCTTGGATCAAAAAGTATAGCGATCAGCTGGAAAGCGAATTGAAGAAAAGTGGCGACAGACTGGATATATACGAACATCCAACAAGTCATCAAAACAGCTTTTTATCACAGGAGAATATCAAGCAATACAATACGTTTTTTGACAATGCCGAAAAGGCGGCTCAAAATGACCCAGCGCAATTGTTACATGTAAAAGTGGCGCGTTTACCCTTGCAGTTTGCTATTATGGAAATTGGTAAAAACGATATGTTTGGATCAAGAGGATGGTATGTACAGAAAGACGGTGATTTTACTGTGAATCCTGTCATGGTGCAACTACTAGAAGATTTTAATAAGGTTTGTCAAGAGGCCAAAGTCGATCATTTAAATGAGGCGGGACTTTCACCTCAAGACTATTACCAAAGCAGTAAACGATTTTTAGAGGTTCAGGTAAAAGGGAATTTGGCTTTCAAGGGAAAGGTAAGTGCCGATACAAAACCTTCACCAAACTATAGTGGAGGAAATTTGGATTACCTAACCAATGGTGTTAGAGGCGCAAGTGATTATAAAATACATTGGCTCGGATGGAGCGGAAAAGATTTTAGTGTTATGGTAGATTTAGAGAAATCCGTTGCTGCCCAGAGTATTGAAATTAGTTCGCTTTGGGATCCAAAAAGTTGGATACTACATCCAGAGGAAGTAAACTGTCTCGTTTCTGAGAATGGAAAGGATTTTGTGTCCATTGGAAAAGTGATGACTCAAGGGAATCAAGAAAAAGAGGAGGTTACTAAAGTATTTTCTTTTAAAGGACTGAGAACCGCTATTCGTTATGTGAAATTCGAGATAAAAGGGACGAAGCAATTACCGCAATGGCATCCATCTGCCGGTGGTGAATCATGGGTATTTATCGATGAAATAGTCGTGCGATAGTACAACTAAAATAGTAGGTTCTCCTCTAGGAAGAGGAAGAACTGCATAATGGTGGGACAAACTTAAGATAAGTGTCTAAGTATAAAAGAAACTGTTTTCAACTATAAGGTATAGGAAAGCAAACCTTCTTTTTCGCAGGCAGCTTGAGTTTGTTCTATTATTTTTTTGAACTAGTGCACTGTTATATAATATCTTTTGAATCTTGATGAAATTTGGTAGGAGATATTTTTTTTATGAGACGAAATTGTTTGTTGAAATGGGACGGACTATTATAACCACTTAAATACGCGGCTTCCGTAATACCGTAATTATCTTCTCTAATTAATTTACAGGCATAGCCAATTCGTATTTCATTTAAGAAAGACGAAAATGTCTTTTTGGTTCTGTTTTTAAAGTAACGGCAAAAGGCGCTTTTGTTCATGGAAACAATTTCTGCCACTTCATCTAAAGTGATGGGATTAGCAAAGTTGTCCATAATGTATTCGAACACCTTGTTGATTTTTAAATCACTGTTGAATATGGTTTCTTTAAATAAAGGTGTTGCCAGTAATTTATAATCAGAGGAGTGCGAAGCAAAATCAAGTACATCCAAAAAGGACAGCAGCCGCTGCATACCTTCAACTTCAAATAGTTTTTCAATTTTGTCGGTTAACTTTTTTCCCGTTTCATTCTCAAATGAAATGCCCCTTTCTGCATTTTTAAAAAGTTCCTTGAGTTTAATCGATTCGGGTAATTCTAAAAATTTACTTCCTAAAAAACTTGATGGAAATTGAATGATAATGGCCGAACATTTCATTTTGGTTGAAGTAATGTCTTTGGGTGGATTACTTCTCCAAACATGGGATAGTTTTTCTCCCACTAAAATTACATCTCCCTTTGAAAAGGTTTCGATGGAGTCACCAACAAACCTTTTTCCGTGACCTTTTAGGATGACCACCAGTTCGAGCATATCGTGGAAATGCCATTTGTCATTAAAATGAGTAAGCTTGTCTTTTCGGATGTGAAAAGCTTGCCCGATGGGATCTTCTAACTTTCTAAAATTTGCTTTCATCTTGTAAATAAGTAATATAGAGCAAATATAGAGAATGATTTTGATAATTGAGAGGAGGTACGCCTGTTAATGTTTGGCTAGTTTTGGTTTTTTAAATTAACTAATAATTAACAAAAAAACCAAGTAATTATGAAAGTAAAAGTTAAAAGCCTTTTAATTCTGTTTGCCTTATTCCTGGTGAATCTGACCTTTGCTCAGAGCGAAAGTGTGAAAGGAAAATTGATAGCTTCGGCTGGAGGGCTACCATTGCCAGGGGTGAATGTCATCGTTAAAGGAACCAATAATGGAACAACTACCGATATAGATGGTAGTTTTGTTCTCAAAAATGTGCCGCCAAAGAGTGTTTTGGTGTTTAGTTTTATTGGGTACAAAACGCAAGAGCTTGCCGTAAATAATCAAAAGAATTTAGTGATTCGGTTAACAGAAGATTCTGCTAAACTGGAGGAGGTTGTGGTGCGTGCTTTTGGTTCGCAAAAGAAAGCCAATCTTACGGGAGCCATATCTACTGTGAAACTAGATGATGCTGTAAACAGACCTATCACCAATGCCACACAAGCTTTAGCGGGTAAGGCATCTGGAGTTGTGGTGACGCAAAACACAGGTCAGCCTGGAGCGGATCAGGCGACCATTCGAATTAGAGGAACAGGAACCCTAGGTAACAGTAATCCTTTGGTGATTGTGGATGGTTTAACCGGTAGTCTTAGCGATGTTAATGCTGCAGATATTGAAAGCATTACGATTTTGAAAGATGCGGCATCGGCTGCCATTTATGGATCTAGAGCAGCCAATGGTGTGGTATTGGTGACCACTAAGGCAGGAAAACATGGTGAATTTAAAGTGAACTATGATGGGTATAGCGGTATTCAAGTAGCGACTCGACAAAAGAATTATGTAACGAATTCGGTTCAATTTATGGAACTGTATAATTTGGCTTTATTTAATGAATCCCCAACTTCGACACCAGCTTATTCAGCTGCGGATATTGATAAATTCAGAACAGGAACAGATCCTTATCTGTATCCCAATACAGATTGGCAAGATGTTTTGTACCGCCAGGCTCAAATTTCAAGTCACAACCTTAGTGTGAGAGGCGGGGGAGATAAAACGACTTATTCTTTTTCAGTAGGGCATATTGACCAAACTGGAGTGGTGTTGGGGACTGATACCAAGAATTACTCAGCTCGATTGAATTTAGATACAAAGATCTCAGATAAATTTAGCTATTCCTTAAAACTTTCAGGAAGACATGATGTGACCAATGCACCAATTACAGGATCTGGTACAGTAATCGGTTGGGCAGACCGAGCTTTGCCTATGCAAAGTCCACGTTTGGCTGATGGACGTTATACGTATCCATGGATTGGTTTTCAGAGTGCTACGCAGCCTCTAGCAGGTGCATTGGAAGGGGACAATAGAACGGAGTATGAAAAACTGACTGCTAATTTATCTGGGGAATACGAATTTATTAAAGGCTTAAAGTTAAAAAGCACTTTTGGAATGGATAATTATAATAATCTAAATGACGTTTTCAGACCTCAAATAGATTTGGTTAAAGCTACAGATCTTAGTGTGTATAATTTAAGTGTGGGAGGTAATCCTTTATCTGCTGGTAGAAGTTATAGTACAAGAAGAGATATTACTTTTTTGACAACCTTAAATTATAAAAAGACTTTTGCGGAACGTCATAGTTTGGATGTACTGGGCGGTTTTAGCCAAGAGAGTCGTAAGTATAAAGATTTATCAGGGTATAAGGAAGGACTTCCAAGTAACGCTCTTCATGAAATAAGCGCGGGATCTTTAAATCCGCAGGCCTATGGATCATCTACTGATTTTGGACTTCAGTCTTTTTTTGGACGTGTAAATTATGACTTTGATGGAAGATATCTTTTTGAAGCCAATTTAAGATACGATGGATCTTCTAATTTTGGTGAAGGCAATAAATGGGGAACTTTCCCTTCTGTATCAGCGGGATGGAATATTTCAAAAGAGGCCTTTATGAAGAATGTTGGCTTTATAGACAATTTAAAATTAAGAGCATCTTGGGGGGAACTTGGGAACCAAGATATAGGGCCAGGACAGTATAGTTCTATTTATAATCTAGGACAACAATACTCTTATGGTGGTGTTTTGGCTGGTGGCGCAGCGCAAACCAATTTGTCGAATCCAAACATCACTTGGGAAACTTCTACTCAAACCGATTTTGGAGTGGATATGACCATCTTCAACGGGAAATTGGAAATGGTGGCCGATTACTATAAGAAGGCGACTACAGGTATTTTGCGTCCTACTACTATTTCTTCCGTTGTGGGCGGATTGGCACCTCCTTTGGTGAATTTAGCATCGGTAGAAAACAAGGGGTTTGAATTTTTAATCAACCACAAGAATAACTTTGGGGAGTTTAAATATAACCTAAGTGCGAACTTTACCGTTAACGATAATGAGGTGACTAAAATTGAGGCACCACAAATTGGTACTTATTCAAGGTTAGCGGAAGGTAGTTCTATCAATGAGTTCTATATGATCAAAATGGCAGGTATTTTTCAGAACACTGCAGAGGTAACTGCTCATGGAGCACAGCCAACTGCAAAGCCAGGAGATATTAAATTTGAAGACCTAAATAAAGATGGTAAAATTGATGATTCGGACAAACAGGCCGTTGGTCAATCTTTACCGAAATACACGTATGGTTTTGATGTCTCAGCTTCTTACAAGGGATTTGATTTCTCTATGCTTTGGGTAGGGGTTGAAGGAGAAAGTGCAATTACTGAAGAAGAGCAAAAACCATTTTTTAACAATGCGGGAATATCCCAATTTTGGGTAGAACATTCTTGGACTGCAGAAAAACCAAATAACGAATATCCAAGATTGGTAAGATCGAGTAACTATCTCAATAATGCTTGGAGAACTTCATCCTTTATTCTTCAAGATGCTTCTTTTCTTAGAATGAAAAATATTCAGCTAGGCTTTTCGTTGCCGGATGCCTTCTTGAAAAAAACACATATTAAGAAATTTAGGGTGTATGTAAATGCTACTAATCCAATCACTATTACTAAGTATAGAGGATTAGATCCTGAAAGAGATGCTTTTGGAGGTAGAGGAACCTATTCTAATGTACAAGTGTATTCTATAGGTTTGAACCTTTCTTTATAACCGCAACAGAAAAAATTAAAAAAATACAATATGAGAACATATGTAAAATTAATCATGGGGACATTTTTGGTCCTGAGCTCCTGCACTAATGACGTTTTAGACGTGGCTTCCAGTACGCAGATTTCTTCGGAGACCTTTTGGAAGACAGAAGCGGATGTTCGTTTAGCAGTAAATGGGGAATACAGCACATTGGCAGGCATAGAAGGAAACTATATTTATTATGATGTACTGTCTGATAATGCCTATGGTAACTATCCATGGGAAGGTTATAAAGCCATTGCAGATGGAACGCACAATCCAAGAAGTGGCGGTGCTATTGATTGGATGTGGAGGGATTGTTATAGTGGTATCGGTAGAGCTAATGTAGTTTTGGATAATTACGAAAAAGTACCTGGCCTTAATGATGCTTTTAAAAAATCAGTTAGAGGAGAATCCTTGTTTTTAAGAGCTTATTTCTATTTCAGATTAACAGAATTCTATGGAGGAGTGCCTATTGTTTTAGGAAGTCCAAAATTAGAAGATGGTCAATTACCTAGAGATACTAAGGAAAATGTGATCAAGCAAATTATTACTGATTTGGATGAGGCTGCCGCATTATTGCCTACTACTCAGTCAGAAGTGGGTAAGGCAACCAAAGGCGCTACCTTAGCTTTAAAAGCCAGAGTTTTGCTGTATAATGAGCGTTGGGCTGAGGCAGCGACCGTAGCGCAAGAAGTGATGACTATGGGCTATTCGCTGTTTCCTAATTATAGAGAATTATTCCGTGAAGCCAATGAAAATAATAAAGAAGTGATTTTTGACGTACAATTCAAATCTCCAGAGCAAGGGAACTTTTTCGGACTTTATTTGGCCAGTTATACCATCGGAGGCTGGTCTTCTATAGTTCCAATGCAGAATTTGGTGGATGACTATGAAATGATTGACGGTAAATCTAAGGCGGTATCTCCTTTGTATGATTCCACTAAACCCTACGACAATAGAGACCCAAGGTTAAAACAAACTATTTCTGTTCCTGGGGCTACCATCAATGGGATTGTGAATCATACGGGTGAATTTGGTGGATTTATGTTCAAAAAATATACCGTCTATGATGAAACAGGTGAGTTTGATCCACCTTCTGATGCCGTTGGAGGAGGGATTAATGCTATCATCTTCAGATATGCCGAAATACTCTTGACCTATGCTGAAGCCAAAAATGAACTATCTGGACCCGATCAATCAGTATATGATGCCATTAATGCAATCAGAGCTAGAGCATCTGTAAACATGCCGGCTATTGCTACAGGGCTGTCTAAAGAGCAAATGCGTCAGGTGATTAGACATGAACGTAGAATTGAGCTTGTATTAGAAGGCACTAGATATACCGATATCAGACGCTGGAAAACGGCTGAAGGAATTTTAAATGGACTTGTAGATGCAGGAGGAGTTAGAGTTTTTGCCAGCAAAGATTATTTATGGCCTATTCCGGGGCGTGAATTTGATATCAAAGGAAATCAATTGGTTCAAAATCCAGGATACGGCAATTAGTGTTAACCTGCTTTTTTGAATTAGTTTATACTAAATAAATGGAATTAACCACCTTGAGACAGTTGTCGAGAGGTGGTTTTTAATCTAATAATTAATCAATATAATCATGAAAAAAATTAAAGTGTATTGCGCTATTTTGCTTCTTTTTGGTCTTGCTCAGAATATGACTGCACAAAGAGTAGTCATTTTAGGACTTGATGGATTTAGTGCAGAAGGCTTCCATAAAATTAAGCATCCCAATCTTGACCAATTATTTGCAAGGGGAGTAATTTCGGTAACGACCCGCCCGGTGATGCCATCGGTCACCTTGCCTAATTGGACCAGCCACTTAACGGGATCTGGACCAGAAGAGCACGGCATCACCGCCAATAATTGGACATTAGAAGCGCATCCTCTTAAAGCCATTGAGATAGATCAAGAGGGCTATTCCCCGTCTATATTCAAAGTACTCAAAACGGCAAAACCAAAAGCCAAAACGGCATTTTATTATAATTGGGCAGAGTTGATCAATCCAATGAACAAAAAATATTTGGATGAAGTGGCATTTGAAGAAAATGACGGCTACAGTAATAATTACCAAAAGGCCCTTGATTTTATCGTTAAAAATCAACAAGAGCCAACCTTAGTATTTTTATATAGTGTACATACAGATCATGCTGGGCATGCGCATAAGTGGATGTCGGATCCCTATATTTCTGCAATTGAACAAGCAGATAAAGCCATTGGTGGCTTTGTTGAGCAGTTAAAGAAAGAAAATCTTTTTGAGGACACCTACTTTTTGTTGATAACCGATCATGGAGGGATCGAATATGGTCATGGTGGGGTAAGTATGAATGAGATGCAAGTACCTTGGGCAATCACGGGGCCAAAGATTAAAAATCTAGGTGTAACAAATGCTTTTTACAACAGTAACAAAAATACGGCTCTGGTGATTTCTAGAATATTTGGTTTAAAAGAGCTTCCAAAATCATGGACAGGTGTGGCACCAAAAGAAATATTCAAATAATAAGTAATGGTCTATGTTATAAAAATGCTTTTTTCATAAGGAATAAGAATGGGATTATCAAAAGAGACAACTCAAAGGACTTTGACTTAATAATGGCTAAATGAAAGCAAATGTTCTTTTCTGTAAGTACTTGGAGTTTGACCCATTATTTCTTTGAAATTTTTATTGAAACTGACGAAATTTTGATAGCCACTTTCAAAACAAATATCGGAAACCGAGAGTCTTTCATTTTGTAAAAGTTTGCAGGCATGTCCAATTCTTAGATCGTTCAAGAATTGAGTGAAGGATTTTTGGGTTCTTTTTTTGAAAAAACTGCAAAAAGCTGGAGGCGTCATGTTAGCAATAGCGGCGATGGTGTCCAAAGAAATGGGTTTGGTGAAATTCATCATAATGTATTTGTAAACCTGATTCATTCTCTGGGTATCCTTTTCATTATAGGTATGACTGTAACTAATACCGGCAAGCAGTTCATACTCATCAGTATTGAGCATAATATTGATTACTTTAAGAAACTCAATCATTTGTGGTAGACCTTCTAAGTCAAGCATTTTTTCTAAGTGTTTACTTATCTTGCTTTTGGTTTTACCAGTGAAACAAATTCCTCTTTTAGCCTTTTCAAAAAGATGTTGTTTTTTGGACAAATCCTTATCGTGATTGCACAATTTTTCTATAAAGTCAAGCGGGAAATGCGAAACGATAGCTTCAACAGATTTGTTTGTTTTAAGAAGAGGATTGGTATCCCCATACCACATATGGGGAAGGTTTGGACTCATAAGTACCACATCACCATCATAGAAGTTGGTAATGCTATCGCCCACGAGTCTTTTTCCACTACTTTTTTTGACAAAACTGAGTTCACAAAAATCATGAAAATGAAAAGTAGCATTAAAATCATCTTCTTTAACCTGCTTGATCGCAATTAAAGAAGAATGCTGAGGCGCTAGTTCGATGAGTATCGCTTTCATAATAAAAGTAGTCTTGATGGAATTTTAACTTAAGCAATATTAAACATTATTTTAATATTTTTAATAAAAAATGATTAAAATAGTTTAAGTATTAGTTAACTGGACGTAGCTACCAACAGAAGGTCTGTTGTATTTTTGAATTTGTTTCTTAGTAGTAGTGAATACCGCTGTAGAGATGAAAAAAAAGGGCTAATGATGTTAGCTTTTATGTTTCAAAGAGAGAGTTAATAAATCGATTTAGAAAAAAAATAAAAAAAATAGAGATATGGAAACTGCATTTTGGAAGAATGATGATGAACTTTTTGATATAGTACGTAAGGAACTTTACACTGCCGTTGTAGGGGATATTATGGACAAAATGGGATTACTAAATCAATTTCTTCCACCTCAAATACAGCCTTTACGTGACGATATGTTCGTTGTTGGCCGTGCTATGACTGTGTTGGAAGCCGACGTAGTTTCGGACTCGAGTAGTCATAATCCTGTTTTAAACAGACCTTTTGGGTTGATGTTGGAAGCTTTGGATGATTTGAAAAAAAATGAAGTATATGTATGTACGGGCTCTTCCCCATCTTATGCTTTATGGGGAGAACTGATGGCTACCAGGGCACAGATACTGGGAGCAGCTGGCGCTGTTGTAGATGGCTATTCAAGAGATACTAAAGGAATTTTGGAATTGAATTTCCCTTCCTTTTCTTATGGACGTTATGCCCAAGATCAGGCCCCTCGTGGAAAGGTAATTGATTTTAGAGTACCTATTGAAATGAAAGGGGTACGTATTAATCCAGGGGACATTATACTAGGGGACATTGATGGTGTTTGTGTAGTACCCAAAGAAGCTGAGCAAGAAGTGTTTCGTTTGGCTATAGAAAAGGCTAGGGGAGAGAAGATGGTTCAGAAAAAAATACAAGAAGGGATGAGCACCGTTGAGGCATTCCATACTTACGGTATTATGTAAGAGCAACCCAATAGTGCTTTTATTCTTTGTAATGTGTTGATATAGAGTAATACATATTGTCTTTCGGGACCGTAAAAAAACTTAAATTGTTAGTAAAGTGAAAAAAATTATAAGTGTAATTGTTTTAAGTTGTTTCGTTTGTTTTAATCAAGCAGCGGCACAAGCAAAAAAAATATTGGGCTTTGAGGTACCAGTAATGACTCCATTGGCCTCGACTCTTAGCGGAGTTAGTTCCTCACAAATTTCTTTAAATGGTAGTTGGGACTTCAGTATAAAAGAACAGCCGCTAAAGGGAAAAAGCATCCAAGTTCCAGGAGAATGGGAAATGCAAGGTTATACGGTAAATGAAGGGCAGACTGCAGTGTACACCAAGCGACTAGCTATTCCTGCCGATTGGAAAGGAAAGCAGATTAAGATTCGTTTTGATGGTGTGAGTTCACACGCTTTAGTAAAACTAAATGGTAAAAAACTAGGCGAACATGAAGGCAGTTTTGTTCCTTTTGAAGTAGATCTTAGTGCGGCTTTGAACTATAAAAACGATGTACTTGAGGTGGAAGTTCAGGCCTTGACCATTAGTGATCGTTTGGCTTGTACTTCACAGTATGCTTGCCATACCGTTGGAGGATTGTTAAGAAAAGCGACATTGTTTGCTGTAGCTCCAGTACATGTTATTTCACCTACAATTGAGACAGTCTTTGATAAGGAATACCGAAATGCCACCTTGGTTATTGGTAACAGTATTTTAAATAATTCACCAATTGCGGCCAATGCTCAATTGGAGTTTACACTTTTGGATGCCAATGGAAAAACCGTGGCCAAAAAATCATCAGCAGTGGCTTCAGGGATCACTAGTATGGGAAGTACTGATGTAAAAACGACTTGGACAATCCAAGCACCAAAGCAGTGGAATCCGGAACATCCTTATTTGTACACCCTTCAAACCGCTTTAGTGGTCAACGGAATCAAACAGCAAACCAATGAACAAAAAGTGGGCTTCCGTCAAATTGTGGTTAAAGGAAATCAGGTCTTGGTAAATGGACAACCGATTAAATTACATGGGGTTAACAGACACTCTGTTCATCCTTTGACAGGGAGAAGTATTTCACCTGAATTGGATAGAAAAGATGCTGAGTTATTCAGAGCAGCAAACTGTAATTATATCCGTACTTCACATTATCCGCCGTCAGAAGAGTTTTTGAATGCTTGTGATGAGTTGGGATTATTTGTAGAAAGTGAAGCTTCATTGACTTGGATTGAGCACGGAGCATCACCAATTTGGAGATTATGGAACTATACCGATGAGAAATTTCTACCTTTTATGGTAGGGGCTAATATGGATAATGTTTTGGCAGGACGTAATCATCCTTCGATCATCATGTGGTCGTTGGGGAACGAATCCAAATGGAGCCCGCTTTGGGAAAAAGTAAATGCAGTAGTAAAACAAATGGATCCATCAAGACCAACGAGTTTTCACGATCAATGTTGGGGAGGTTTTAATAATGCAGGAAGTAAAGCGGATATTGCCAATTACCATTATCCAGGTATCAATGGGCCAACAGCAACCGATACCATGTCACGTCCTACCTTGTTTGGAGAGTATGCGCATTTAACGACCTATAACCGTAGAGAATTATTGTCTGATCCTGGTGTTCGTAGTGCTTACAATGAGCCGCTTGTACAATTTTATGATGCTATTTATAACCATAAAGGCAATTTAGGAGGGGCTATATGGAGTGGTATCGATGATATCTTTCACATGCCAGACGGAAGAATTGTAGGTTATGGTCCTTGGGGGCCTCTGGATGCTTGGAGAAGACCAAAACCAGAATATTATGGCGTTAAAAAAGCCTATTCTCCCGTTCGTGTTACTCAGGTAAATTGGGCAACATTACCTAAAG
Source organism: Flavobacterium sp. OHVDL-2026-0007 (assembly GCF_059882335.1). NCBI lineage: Bacteria > Pseudomonadati > Bacteroidota > Flavobacteriia > Flavobacteriales > Flavobacteriaceae > Flavobacterium > Flavobacterium sp. OHVDL-2026-0007. The sequence goes on along the minus strand of NZ_CM187612.1, from coordinate 1,173,121 downwards.
GATATGTGGAATTGACTCTAGAGAATCGTTACGATTTTACTTCGCTAAAAGAGGTGAAGATCGAAGTAAAAATCAACGGAATTTCGAAATCTATTTCGTCAACTATAGCCGCTCGAACTAAAGGAATTTTAAGAATTCCAACCCCTAAAGATCTTACGGAATTAGATGTTTCGTTTACCGATCCACGTGGCTTCGTGGCCGAGCAGGAGAAATATGAAAATAAAACGATAGTGGAGCAAGCAGAGGATAAAGTAGCGGTGTCTTTTTCTGAAAATGAAGCGGCCATAACCGTAAAACAGGGTAATGTGACCTACTTAATCAATAAGATAACGGGAATCATTAGCAGTGCAACAAAGAATAACCAGGTGGTATTAACGCAGGGGCCAGTATTTTGCATGGTACCTATGAATCGTGAAGATGGAGGAAAACCCAATGTGGCTGGAGAGACCTATCAAAACAATATTTATCCGGTAAAAAATTATCCGCTTTATACTTTGTTTGCCAAAGATATACTATGCTCGCAAACAGCTCAAGGTGTTCAAGTAAGCATGAACACAACCTATATCGATGTCAAAGGAAAACAATCCTATTTATTTACAAACGATGGGAAATTGGTAACGGAGTATGAAGTAGAATGTGGTGATTACGATGTAAGTCCTTATCAGTACGGATTGTTAATGCAATTGCCAAAACAATTCGAGCAGTTAAGCTGGAAACGAAAAGGAGAATTCACTGTATATCCCGAAAATGACATCGCTAGAAACGATGGAACAGCACTGCTAAATGCCAAACATGTAAATGGTGTTGAGGAGTCAAGAGTGGTTCCAACGGGTGATTGGAAAGATGATGCGAATGATTTAGGAAGCAATGATTTCCGTTCGACAAAAAGAGCAATTAAATCGGCAGTATTGCAGGATAAAACAGGAAACAGTACTAAAGTATCGTCTGATGGTACCCAGGCTTCTAGAAGTTGGTTACAAGATGAGCATATACAATGGTTGATTACCGATTATAGCAATGGAGGTTCTGAGCCTTTCTACGGTTCACCTTTTACAGATGGCCGTATAAAAACAAAAGGAAAAACGCTAAAAGGAAAATTGACACTTAGCATTAAGTAAACCGATGAAAAAAATTATATCAAGCGTTTTTGTCTGTGCAACTGTACTGTTCGCTAATGCACAAACCAACAAGCAGAAGGACCTTTATACACTTCAAGCTGCCTTTACAGATTTTCGTTTTGGTGTAATGATGCATTTCAACATGGGTACCTATACCGATGAAGAATGGGCAAGTCCCAATCATGATCCTAAAATATTTAATCCTGTAAAACTAGATTGTAATCAATGGGCCGAGGCTTGCAAAGCAGCAGGAATGACCTATGGTATTCTAACAGTGAAACATCACGATGGTTTTAGTCTTTGGGATAGTAAATACACGGATTACGATGTTGCCAACAGTGCTGTAAAAAGGGATGTGGTGGCTGAATATGTAAAAGCTTTTCGCAGCCGTGGTTTAAAACCTTGCTTGTATTTCTCTATTTGGGACCGTCACAATGGTGTTGAAAACGGAGGACCGAAAGAAGAAGAGTTTGTGATGAACCAACTGACTGAATTACTGACTAATTATGGAGAAATACCGATGATTATTTTTGATGGTTGGAACTGGAAGATGGGTCATCGTTTAATTTCCTACCAACGCATTTATGATCATATAAAAAAATTGCAACCCAATTGTCTTGTTTCTGAGCATAACGGTAATAGCAATTTGCAAACGGATATTATTTATTACGAAGGACCAAAAGGAGTGTATCCTCCAGGTAATAATATTTTTCCTTCTCAAATGGCGTTGACCATTAGTAACGGATGGTTTTGGCATCCTACTTCGCCTAAGGAAGTAAAAAGTTTGGATTACGCTTTAGACAAGTTACAAAGAGTAGTGCCATTGTACTGTAACTTTATGCTTAATATTGGACCTAATCGCGATGGACTTTTTGACAAGGAAGTCGTAGAACGTTTAAAACAAATCGGCATGAGCTGGAAACCTGATAGTAAAAGGTTAGCGCTTCCAAAGCAACCCGCTTCTATAAAGAATTATATTCAAGCCGTAGGCCTATCCTCATCCAATGGCCAGGCAGTAGTACTGCCAGAAGGACCTGCTGATGATGGTTCTCCGGTAGCGACTTTGCTTAATGAGAAAAAGGCCAATGTGATGATCGATGGGATCAGTGATCTAGTGGGTGACAGAGGTGGTTTTGCTCCATTTCAAACCTATTGGAAATTTGCTCCCGCAAAACCTCGTTTTGTAATATTGGATTTAGGAGAAGAAAAAATGATTAGCAAGTTCTATTACCTACCTGCGCAGCTAACAGGCTATAGAGGTGTTATTACAAAATATATTGTCTCTACCGCCCAAGCAGAAAATACCTTCATTATAAGTAAAGAAGGCAATTGGCAAAAAAATGCTGATTTGAAGATCGCTGACTTTGCTCCTGTAAAGGCAAGATATGTCAAGCTTGAAATAGTGGAAGCTATAGAGGAAGCCTATATCAGCGAGATTGGGGTAGGGAACTAATTTTTTAAAATAAAAGAGTATCAGCTATATAGATTAAGTTAAAATTCAAGCTATCAATTACAATTTTAAAAACAGATGAAAAAGAGTTTCGTATTTCTAATTTTTGCGTGTATGGTTGCTGTGGTAGATGCGCAGCAATTGATGACCAAAGCACAACCTGTCAACGGGCATGATCTGCATTTTACGAGTCTTTCAACAACTTGGGATGAAGGCATTCCTCTAGGAAATGGAATGGTGGGAGCCTTAGTCTGGCAAAAGGGCAATAATTTGCGTATGTCATTGGATCGTGCAGATCTATGGGATATGCGACCGATGAAAGGCATACACCGTAAGGAGTTTAGCTATAAGTGGGTGGAGCAACAGGTAAAAAAGAAAGAGTATGGTATTGTACAGGAATATTTTGATGCGCCTTATGACAATGAACCTGCCCCGAGTAAAATACCAGGAGGTTCTTTGGAATTTGATGTTCAAAATTGGGGAGCAGTATCCTCTGTAAATCTTTCTCTTAAAAAGGCTTTATGCGAAGTGAAATGGGAGAATGGAACAATTTTGAAAACCTTTGTACATGCTACAGAACCCGTTGGATGGTTTCGTTTTGAGAATCTTAAAAAGGAGTTTGTTCCTCATTTAATTGCGCCCAGATATCAAGGTGAAGTAAAGGTGTCTGGTGATCCAGTGGGTGGTGATGACTTAGCACGGTTAGGGTATGAGCAGGGAAAAGTTACCGAGCAAGGAAATACCATTACTTATGAGCAAAAAGGTTGGGGAGGATTTACGTATCAGATAAGTGTAAGCTGGAAAAAAATAAATAGTTCGACTCTAGAAGGTGTATGGAGTATTTCTTCTCAATATCCAAAGAAAAAATTAAATCCAATTGCCCCTAGTGTTGTCAAAGAAACAATGCGTCGTGGTTACCAAAGGGATTGGAGTAGTCATATGTCCTGGTGGACGAAGTTTTGGAATCAGTCCGCAATTGAGCTACCGGACAGCTTATTGGAAAAGCAATGGTATTTGGAGCAATATAAGTTTGGGTCAGCAGCCCGAAGAGGTGCCCCGCCTATTTCTTTGCAGGCTGTTTGGACAGCCGATAATGGACGTTTACCACCATGGAAAGGGGATTATCACCATGATCTCAACACACAGTTGAGTTATTGGCCCTCTTATAGTGGTAACCATATGGAAGAAGCGATGGGCTATATTGATCATTTGGAAGAAAACAAAGCCAATTATAAACGCTATACAAAAATGTTTTTCGGAACAGACGGTTTGGCTGTACCAGGTGTAACAACTTTAGACGGAACCGAAATGGGAGGTTGGATTCAATATTCATTTTCTCCTACAGTATCCGCATGGTTAGGGCATCATTACTATTTGCAATGGCGTTATAGCATGGATCGTAAATTCTTAAAGGAAAAAGCATACCCATGGATTAAGGATGTTGCAAAGAATTTGGAAGGGATCACGGTAAAAGATGAGAAAGGCTTTCGCAAATTACCCATTAGTTCTAGCCCAGAGATCAATGACAATGATATCTCTGCTTGGTTTAATCAGAATACCAATTATGATTTAGGGCTGATGATTTTTACTTTCAAAGCAGCAGCAGAATTGGCTGATGAGCTGGGACTAAAACAGGAAGCAATTCATTGGAGACAAATAGTAAAAGAATTTCCGGATTATGCCCTGACGGTAAATAATGAAATGATGTTTGCGCCAACATTACCTTATAAGGAATCTCATCGGCATTTTTCTCATTTGGTAGCGATACATCCATTAAGTCTGATTAAGTGGGAAGATGGTGAAAAAGCCCAATCTGTTATGAAAAATACGATTAGCTTGTTAGATAAGATTGGACCTGATTACTGGTGTGGCTATTCGTATTCTTGGTTGGGTAACATAAAAGCAAGAGCTAAAGATGGAGAAGGTGCGGCTAAAGATTTAGAAATTTTTGCCAAGGCTTTTTGTCTTAAAAATAGTTTTCATGTAAATGGAGATCAGACCAAATCAGGATATTCAAAATTTCAATACCGTCCTTTTACCCTTGAAGGCAATTTTGCTTTTGCCGCTGGTATACAAGAAATGTTATTGCAAAGTTATGCAGGTTTTATAGAAGTGATGCCTGCCGTTCCTGCTGCATGGAAAGATATTACTTTTGATAAACTCCGTGCAGAAGGCGCTTTTCTGGTTAGTGCTGCAAAAAAAGAAGGTTTGGTTGATGAAGTGAAAATTGTGGCCGAACAAGGAGGAATAACCAAATTAAAAATGCCTTTTAAAACGTGGTTCGTCCATTCTAAATATCAGGCAGAAGCCAAACAAGTTGCGGATGGCTTTATCGAATTGAAATTTAAAAAAGGCGGGTGGATTGTGCTGAAAAACGGATACGAATAAAAGTAGATAGACCATAATTTAAAATATTAATTACAATTAAATAAACGGATGAAAAATATTTTTACAATTTTAATTTTTGCAGTCACGACACAGCTCATGAATGCACAACAATTTATTGCCGAAGGAAGGAAAGCTTTGGCCGTGATTCCATCGCAGACCAGTGATGTTGTAAAGGCGAAGACGAGTTTAAACGGTACTTGGGAAATCAACATGAGTCCAAGTGCGGAAGTTTGGAAAGACAATACGGGAAGTTGGAAAAAGATTCTAGTACCTGGTGAGCCCGCGATGCAAGGTTTTAAAGTAGAAAATGACAAGGAGTTCTTTTATAGAACCACAGTTGCAGTACCTGCAACGGCCAAAAACAAGACGACAATGATCCGTTTTAACGGAGTCTACAGTTACGCAAGAGTTTTTGTAAATGGCCATTTTGTAAGGGAACATTTCGGAGGGTTTACCGCTTGGGATGCTGATATTAGTGCCTTTGTTGAGCCTGGAAAAACTGCAGTGGTTCATGTTGGGGTAACCGACAGAGCGGACGATATCTCCTATGCATCAGGTTATGCCTTTCATCCTATTGGTGGTATCTTAAGAGAAGTGCAATTATTGGTGGTTCCTACTGATTATATCAATAGATTTTATATCCAAACTGATTTTAGCACTGATTTTAAACAAGCGACACTTTCTTTAAATGTAGCCAAAAGCAAAGCCAAAGGGAATAGTAAAATTAAATTTCAATTGTATGACGCCAAAGGTAAAGTGATTTTAGAGCAGACACAATCTTTTGATTTGGGTAGTAATGGCGAAGGAAAATTTTCGGTAAAGGTGGCTAATCCTATATTATGGAATCAGGAGCAACCTTATTTGTATACACTGAAAGCGGAATTAATTAACGCTGGAAAAAGTGAAGAAAAAATAGAGCAGAAAATTGGTTTTAGAAAGGTGGTAGTCGATGGAAAAAGAGTGTTGGTAAACGGACAGCCGATCAAACTGCGTGGAGGATGTCGACATGATATGCATCCTTTATTGGGAAGAAGTACCAACCGTCATTATGATAGTTTGGATGTGGCCATGGCCAGAAAAGCTAATTTGAATTTTATTCGTACCTCACATTATCCACCTTCACAAGATTTCTTAGAATTTGCTGATAAATACGGTATTTATGTGCAGGAAGAAACGGCTATTTGTTTTGTGAATGATTGGAGAGAAGGAGTGTATAAAAAACTAGGGGAAACTCAAAACGATCCAGCCTTTACCTCTAGATATTTGGGTCAGTTAAGCGAGATGATAGATCATGACAGGAACCATGCTTCTGTTATTATGTGGTCTATAGGAAATGAAAGCAGTTATGGAACCAATTTTCAAAAAGAGTATGACTTTGTAAAATCGGTTGATCTTTCAAGGCCAGTTTCTTGGTCTTGGCCAGCCACTGCTTTTAAATTGGACAAACAATGTTTTGATATAGCCGTTGCCCATTATCCAGATTATGAGGGTACAGGCGAGGAAAACTTTGGTTTGAAATACAAAAATATGGAGCACGAAAAGCTACCATTATTGAGTGATGAATGGGCCCATGTGGCTTGTTACAATACAACATTGTTAAAAACGGATCCAAATGTAAAAGATTTTTGGGGACAAAGTTTAGATATTATGTGGGCCAATCGTTTTGATGTTGCAGGTAATTTAGGAGGCGCTATTTGGGGAATGACTGATGAAACTTTTCATTTAAAAGATAAGGTAACAGGTTATGGACCATGGGGATTTATAGACGTTTGGAGAAGAGAAAAAACAGAGTTTTGGAATACAAAAAAAGCCTATTCGCCTATTCGCGTTTTAAAAACAAAATTTGATGCTACGACAGCGGATTCGTTTTTAAATGTCCCGGTTAAAAACCGTTTTAATCATATTTCTTTAGATCTAATCAGGTTAAAAATTACAGTGAACGGAAAAAGTTTTGACCAAGTAATGCCTGCTTTACAACCGCATGAAGAGGGTGTAATTAAAGTAGCCATTAGTGATCGCACTACGCCTATACTTTTGCAATTTTATGATGCGCAAAACAATCTGATAGATGAAGAACAGCTAACATGGAATAAAGAGATTACTTCTAAAATAGAGGCTACTAAACTGAAGTGGAATGTAAAAAAGACGGACAAGGTGATGAGCTTAGAAAGTCAAGGTCTAGTGGTAAAACTGGATGCTGTTACAGGTGAACTTTTAACGGCTGAACAAAAAGGGGAGCAATTGCTAACAGCGGGTGCAAGAGTGATTGTAAATAAACCTAAACAGCCAGATGCATTTAAGGAAAGTGAAGGTGTTTACTCGGGTGTTTATAAGGTAAGTACAGCAACGATAAATACCAAGGATAAAGGTAGTGTTGTGGTTACTTCTAGTGGGACGATCGATGAGTATCCGGTAAAAATGACTACTACTTATCAAGCGGATGGTACTATAAAAATTGATTATGAAGTAGATAATGTTCCAGAATACACTTGGCAGGTAGGAGTGGCTTTACCAGTTGCCAATACTTTTGATGCCTTAGAATGGAAACGTAAAGGGTATTGGAGTACTTATCCAGGGGATCATCAATCGGCTAATGAAGGAACAGCCAAACGTTTTTCTGCTGTTAAAGAAACGTATCGCGAACAACCTAATTATGATGTTGCCCAAGCAATGTCTGATTATTATTTAAAAGGCACGATTGATCCTGTTAAAGCCGATATGAAAGGAAGTGAAATCTACAGAGGAACCAAGGAGCATGTTTTGACTATGAATTTGATTGCTGGGAATAAAAAAATTGCAGTATCTTCAAATGGGCTACAAGCTACAAAAATGAACATATTGGAATCAGGTCAGCAAGAATTGTTGATTATGGACAAATGGGATTATTGGAGTTTGAGCTGGGGGAATTTTGCAGGAACCAAAAACACGTCCAAAAATGCTAAAGGGACAGCTATTATAAAATTAATTCAAAATAATTAAAAAGGTATAGTGAGGCTGTTTAATGGGAATAGAATCGGGGGGTCGAGATTTTCTTTAAGCAGCCGATTTACCTGTTTTAATAAATAAAATATAAATATTATGAAAATTACAGATGTAAAAGTTTGGTTGGTAGAAGGGGTTAAATACAACTGGACAATGTTGAAAATTTATACCGATACTGGACATACTGGTGTGGGTGAAGCAACCAATTGGCCAGGAAGTCCAATTGTGTATAATGCCGCTAAACATGTGGGGGAAAGAATCATTGGACTTGATCCGATGAAAACCGATTTTATCTGGACAAAATTATACCGTGATCTTAATTGGATCGGACCTTATGGAGCCAGTATGTGTGCCATTAGTGGAATTGACATGGCCTTGCTTGATTTGAAAGGGAAAGTACTGGGTACTCCTTGTTATGAATTACTAGGTGGTGCTTTTAGAAAAGATATTTTATTGTATGCCAATTATTGGTTCACCGGTGGAGGACACAATGCTGAGGATTATGCCCTTCAAGCCAAAAAAGTAAAAGAGGCAGGATTCACGGGCTTAAAATTTGATCCTTTTGCGCATACTAATTATTTATATGGGGAAGATTTATCTTCTAATTTGCACCTGACTGCAGAGCAACAGGATTTGGCCTTTAATGTGAGCAAGGCAGTACGCGACGCGGTAGGTCCTGATTTTGATATTATGATCGAGACTCACGCCATGTTGAATTATCGTGTGGCGGTAAAAATGGCCCAGCGTTTATCGGAATTAGATATTACCTGGTATGAAGAACCAGCAGGTCCTGAAAGCGCTGACACCTTAAGGGCTATGCGTGAACGTATCCCGTCCAATGTTTCGATTTGTGTAGGAGAAAGACATTATACCAGACACGGCATTCGTCCGGTATTAGAAAAAAATATTTGTGATATTATGATGCCCGATATCACACGTTGTGGAGGACCATCAGAAATGAAAAGAATGGCAACCATGATGGAGGCCTATAATGTGTTACTAGCACCACACAACCCTAATGGACCTTTATCCACTTTAGCCTCTGCTCACGTATGTGCTTCAATTCCTAATTTTTTCCGTCAGGAATTCATGTATAATGATGTGCCTTGGAGAGATACCGTTATTACGCATCCGATAAAAGATATGATCCACAATGGACATCTGCAGTTGAGTGATAGACCGGGTCTTGGAGTCGATTTGGTAGAAGAAGAAATGGAAAAACATCCAGGTGTTTTAATTCCAAGGCCAGGGTTTTACGTTTAAAGTTATAATTTTATGCTTTTGTTAACCGTATCAGTCCTTTCTAGGTCAATTTGTTCATAGAGAAATGTGATACTCAATTTATAGAATGTAATTATGGCTTTAGAAATAAATTTAAAGGATAAAGTAGTATTGATAACAGGGGTAACCTCAGGAATTGGTGCGGCTATAGCAGTTGTTTTTGCTAAAGCGGGTGCCCATGTTTCGGGTTGTGGCTTGCAAGGATCTACTTCAGAAGAAGCAAAGAGATTTATTACTGGTGTACAGGAGTTTCAACAAGAGGTTTTGTACCACCAAGCCGATGTGACACGAGCCGATGATTTGGAAAGTTTGGTTCAGCAAACCACTAAGAAATTTGGAAAAATAGATATTCTTATTACTAATGCTGGCGCCAATGTATTTGAAGGGGCTGAAAATTGTAGTGAAGAGGCATGGATTAGAAACCATGAATTAAATCTCACGGCACATTGGAGATTGGCTCAATTATGTAAACCTTGGTTGGAAAAAAATAAAGGTGTGATTATCATTATGACATCCAATCATGCTTACTCAAGCATTCCAGGGTGCTTTCCCTACAATGTGACCAAAACTGCCCTAACTGGATTAGTAAGAAGTTTGGCCATAGAATGGGGGCCCAGCATCAGAACCATTGGTATAGCTCCTGGTTTTATTGAGACCCCAGGCAATCAAAAATGGTTTGATGGATTTGCCGATCCAGAAAAAGAACGACAAAGGACAATTGATTTGCATCCTGTAAAAAAGATAGGTACTCCAGAAGAGGTGGGCGCATGGTGTGTGTTCTTGGCCAGTGAGTATGCTTCTTTTGCCAGTGGTGTCACTTATTTATTAGATGGTGGACGTAGTGCCTTAATGCAAGATCAATAGGAAAGTATGAGGAATGGATGGATACAAAAATGGAAAGCCTTACCACTGTGTAAAACGAGTATGCTCCTTGGAGAAGGGGCACATTGGCACAGCGGCTGGAATAAATTTTTATATGTGGATATAGAAGGGAAGAAAGTGGGATGTGTGGATCCCATTACTAAACTAGTAGAAGAAAAGGAGCTTGATCAACGAGTAGGAACTGTTGTGCCACTTGAAGGTACTGAACTAGTTTTGGGCTTGGAAAGTAGTATAGTCTCGTTCGATTTTCAGACGGGTGCTATAAAAGAGCTGATTCAATTCGAAAGTGATAAACCCGACAATCGGTCTAATGATGGTAAATGTGATGCCTATGGCAGACTTTGGATCGGAACCATGCATAAAGAAGCAAAAGGAGAGCAAGGCGCTTTGTATTGCTTTGATGGAGAAAGTTGGACAGAAAAAATACCCAATCGAAAAGTCTCTAATGGTATTTGTTGGAGCAAGGATAATAAAACAATGTATTATATCGATTCTTTCGATTTTAATATCAAAAAATATGACTTTGATTTGATCAAAGGTACGATTTCTAATGAGCAAATTATTGTTGAAGTGACCCAGGCTAATGGTACGCCAGATGGGATGACTATCGATGAGCAAGGCATGTTATGGGTTGCTATGTGGGGTAGTGGTTGTGTTAACAGGTATAATCCTTTTAGCGGGGAGTTAATAGGGATCGTTAGCCTTGATGCTCCCAATGTTGCCTCTTGTGCATTTGGAGGGAAAGACATGCAGCAATTGTTGATTACCACGGCTCGAGTCGGACTTGATCAAGAGCAATTGCGACGTTATCCCGATAGTGGGGCTTTATTTATAGTCGATGTCGGCATTAAAGGCATGGACATGTCTCATTTTAGACTCCAATAGTAATAGAAAAAACAAGCAATTTAGGATGAAGGAAATCGTATTATTCGGCGAATACCTATTGAGGTTAACCCCACCGGGGAACAAAAAAATGGTACAGGCTGAAAATTTGGAGATGCATTGGGCGGGTTCAGAAGCCAATATTGCTGTTTCACTTTCTTTACTTGGGAAAAAGGTGCGTTACTTAACCGCTCTACCTTCCAATAGCGTTGCACAATCAGGAATTTTTCAACTTCATCGTTATGGGGTTGCCACGACAGTTTTAGAAAAAGAAAACAGTCGTGTTGGACTTTATTATTATGAGAGTGGTGTTGGGGCCAGACCCGGAAGGGTAGTCTATGATAGGGATTATTCGGCTTTCAGTAGGTTGAAAAAAGAAGAGGTAGATTGGGAAACCGTTTTTAAAGCAGGGGATTGGTTTCACTGGAGTGGTATTACGCCGGCCTTAAACGAAAATTTGGCGGCCGTTTGTTTATCGGCTTTGAAAGAAGCCAAACAACATGGTCTTATGATTTCAGCTGATTTTAATTACCGAAGTACTTTATGGCAATATGGAAAATCCAGCAGTGAAATAATGCCAAAATTGCTGAGGTATTGCGACGTGGTTTTAGCAGATGTTGATTCAGCAAAATTGTATTTCGATATTGATCCTGATAAGGATAATTTGGTAGAAAGTAGTTGTGCTTTATTGAAAGAAAAGTTACCCAATCTGAAATATATTGCCATGACCATGCGTAACCAAAAGAGTGCATCCTCTAATGGCTATACAGGATATTTGTGGCACAACAATGATATCGTTTGTTCCTCAGAGTATACTATAGATAATATCGCTGAACGTATTGGTGCAGGGGATGCGTTTATGGCAGGATTGATTTATGGCTTGCATCAAAAACAGCCGCTGCAAGAAGTAATAGAATATGCCACAGCTTGTGGTGTGATCAAACACAGTGTAGTGGGGGACATGAATGTTGTTTCAAGGGATGAAGTTGAAATGATTATCAAACAAAAAGGCAGCGGTAGGATCATCCGTTAATTTGTTTTTTAATAATAAAATAAAATCAGCATATGGCCATTTTAGAACCATCGGAAATCCAGTATCGAATTTTAGAGGAAGAATTCATTCCCTTTTTTACCCATACGGATTTATTGCTGTGTAAAAATGTAATGCGTGGCTGTTATGAAAAGGGTATGAGGGTATTTGAGTTTACCAACCGGCATGCTAATTCTTTCGAAATTTTCATGGCATTAAAACAATACCGAGATGCTGAACTGCCTGAGATGCTCCTTGGAGTGGGAACCATTAAAGATGTCCTACAAGCCAGGCTCTTTATCAATGCTGGAGCGGATTTTCTGATTTTAGCTGTGGCCTTGGAGGAGATTCAAGAGGTTTGTAAAAAAGAAAATGTAGTGTGGATTCCGGCTAGTGCTATACCGTCGGAGGTTTTTTTACAGGAAAATTGGAACTTGTCCTTAGTCCAATTTTTGCCCATCAAACAATGGGAGGGTGCTTCATCTATAGGGTAAGGACAGCGCTGGTAAAAAAGGTTATTTAGGTTCAGCACGGGGAATACAGCAGCTAAGAACAGAGTGGAAATAAACAAGAAAAACAAATAATACAAAGAACGATTACTATGAAATTAGAATTAATTGATTATCTCATTATTGGCATTTATTTTGTTTTTGTAATTGGGATTGGTTTTGTACTCAAACGCAAAGTGAAAACGGGAAACGATTTTTTAATGAGTAACCGTAATATTCCGTTATGGATTACCAGTTTGGCTTTTATTTCTGCAAACCTAGGTGCACAAGAAGTGTTGGGTATGGCCGCAAATGGTGCGAAGTATGGATTGTACACCGCCCATTTTTATTGGTTGGGAGCTGCATTGGCTATGATTTTCTTGGGCGTTTTCATGATGCCGTTTTATTATGGGAGTAAAGCGCGCAGTGTACCGGAATATTTAAAACTTCGCTTTGACGAAAAGACCAGAACTTTCAATGCTCTCACCTTTGCCGTGATGACCGTTTTTTCATCGGGGGTTTCTCTTTATGCTTTAGCCATGTTGATGGAAGTGATGTTGGGATGGAACTTTGATCTTTCCATTTGGGTAGCGGCCACTGTAGTGTTTATTTATATTTTCTTAGGAGGACTTACAAGTGCTGTGTATAACGAAGTTTTGCAATTCTTTTTGATTGTATTGGGAATCGCTCCTTTGGTTTTTATTGGTCTTGATAAAGTAGGGGGCTGGGAAGGCATTGTTCAAAATGTGGATGATATGAAACTACACGTATGGAAAGGTTTAGATAGCCCAAGCCATAATCCGATGGGAGTAGACGCTTTTAGTATGGTATTTGGTCTTGGATTTGTGTTGGCCTTTGGCTATTGGTGTACCGATTTTTTAGTAGTACAACGAGCCATGATCAGTAAAAATTTGACCGACGCACAAAGAACACCGATCATTGCAGCAGTTCCTAAAATATTGATGCCAATGATTGTTATTCTTCCTGGGATCATTATCCTAGCCTTGCAAAATAAATTTACGGGCTTTGAGCTTCCTAGAATTGCCAATGGGGATGCCAATTATAATATGGTATTGCCTATATTGTTGCAAAAACTGTATCCCAATGGGATATTGGGAGTCGGAATTACAGCCTTAATTGCCTCATTTATGAGTGGAATGGCGGGTAACGTTACGGCTTTTAATACGGTGTGGACCTTTGACATTTACCAATCTCATATTAAGAAAGACGGTTCTGAGAAACATTATTACTATGTCGGAAAAGCCGCTACGGTGGCCGGAATATTAATTTCAATTGCTACGGCTTATGTGGCTCGTGGTTTTAATAATATAATGGATTTGTTGCAGCTGGTTTTCAGTTTTGTCAATGCCCCACTTTTCGCAACCTTCTTTTTAGGGATGTTTTGGAAACGTACCACAGGTCATGGGGCTTTTTGGGGGTTACTGGCCGGTACTGGCACCGCAGCGCTAACCCATGGTTTGACTGTAGCCGAAGGTAAAGGAGGTTGGATAGCCAATTTGCATGAGTATTATTCTGGAACAGGACAAGCGTTTAATATTGCTTGGATTTCATTTTTAGCTTGTCTGTTTGTCACTGTATTGATTAGTTTGCTAACGCAACCTAAACCAGAAGAAGAATTGGTTGGTTTGGTGTATAGCCTTACCCCAAAACAAAAAGATTCCAATAAGATTTGGTATAAAAACCCACTTTGGCTTGGGATAATAGTGTTAGTGGTTACTCTAGTGTTTAATATCATCTTTTTCTAAAAGCTTTTACTATGAACAAATTATTTGATTTGCGTTTTGTGATCGGGCTTTTCTTCCTGATTATTGGTTTGTTACTGATAGGGTATGCCGCTCTTTTCAATAGTCAGGTATACCAAAGAGAGGTTAATTTCTATTGTGGGTTGTTATTCACTGCCTTCGGACTGATTATGTTTTTGTTGAAGAAGAAAAATAAAGAAGAGGATTTGTAGATGGGGAAGTAGAGGCTATTATTGATTGTTAAAAGAAAATTGTTTTGGTAGTAAGAGAGATGTTTACATTATGTAGCATCTCTTTTATGTTTTTAGCCAGCAGATAAGGGCAATTAGTGATTAAAGTTAGATAAAATCGAAGCATTATTTAAGCGAAAGTCATGGTATCTTTCAAATTCTAAAAAATAGAATTTAATTTTAAAGTGATTGCCATAATGAATTGTTTAAAAAGTTACAGATTTGTCTTGATTTTTTGTCTTGCGATGGGTTTTGCCCAAGCACAACAAAAGGCCATGCCTTACAAAAATCAAAATTTATCTCTTGACAAAAGAGTAGAGGATTTGTTGAAGCAACTCACCACTGAGGAGAAAATTTCCCTTTTGGGTTTTGAAAGTAAAGCTGTGAAACGCTTGGATATTCCCCAATACAACTGGTGGAATGAGTCTTTACACGGAGTAGCTAGAGCGGGTAAAGCGACTGTTTTTCCACAGGCTATCGGAATGTCAGCTTCTTTTAATGATCAATTGTTAAATGAGGTAGCTACTGCTATTTCAACTGAAGCTAGAGCAAAGAACAATATGGCGGTGGCTAAAGACCGTCGTTTGCAATATATGGGACTGAATTTTTGGTCCCCTAATATTAATATATTTCGTGATCCTCGTTGGGGAAGAGGACAGGAAACCTATGGAGAAGATCCTTTTCTTACTGGGAAAATGGGAACGGCTTATGTGAAAGGATTACAGGGAACGGATGCTAAATACATGAAAACCGCGGCCTGCGCCAAACATTTTGCAGTGCACAGTGGACCTGAAAAAAATAGACATTCGATCGATGTTATCGTGGATGAAAAAGACTTGAGAGAAACGTATTTATATGCTTTCAAAAAATTGGTGGATGCCAAGGTGGAAACCGTGATGTGCGCCTATAACCGCGTGAATTCAGAACCTTGTTGTACTGGAAAAACACTATTAACCGATATTTTGCGTACAGAATGGAAATTCGGTGGGCATGTAGTGACCGATTGTTGGGCATTACAAGATATTTACGAGAGTCATAAAACGCTACCCAACAGTGTAACTGTGGCAGCTGCGGCTATCAAGGGAGGGATCAATATGGATTGTAGTGGACTATTGCAAAAAGATGCAATCAATGCGCTGAACCAAAAACTGATCACCAAAAAAGATATTGATAATGCTTTGGCGCCCACTTTGCGTACGCAGTTCAAATTAGGTTTTTACGATAAAGCAGAAGATAACCCGTACCGTAAGTATGGTATCGACAGTATAGCCAATACCTACCACAGGAATCTTAGTCGAAAAATGGCTGAGCAAAGTATGGTATTGTTAAAAAATGCAGAAGTAGGGCAGAAGAAAGTAAAACTCTTGCCTTTGAAAAAAGAGGATTATAAATCGATGGTTGTGGTGGGACCAAATGCAGCTTCTTTGGATGCTTTGTTAGGGAATTACCACGGTATATCAGATAAGGCCGTAAATTTTGTAGAAGGAATTGCTGGCGCAGTGGATCCGGATACTCGAGTAGAGTACGATATGGGTTGTGATTTTACCGATACCACTAATTTTGGAGGTGTTTGGGCTGCTTCCATGGCCGATTTAACCATTGCTGTTATTGGTTTTACTCCTGTTTATGAGGGAGAAGAAGGAGATGCTTTCTTGGCTGATGGTAAAGGAGATCGAAAAAACATGGATTTACCGGCTTCGCATATTGCTTATATTAAAGCGCTTAGAAAAGGAACCAAAACACCTCTTGTGGCTGTGGTTACTGGTGGAAGCGCAGTAGATATTTCTGCTATTGAACCTTATGTAGATGCCATTGTTTTTGCTTGGTATCCAGGTGAACAAGGGGGAACGGCTTTGGCTAATCTGCTTTTTGGAAAAGTATCACCATCGGGTCACTTGCCAATTAGTTTTTACAAATCTTTTAGTGATTTACCTGATTACAATAGTTATGCTATGGCAGGTAGAACCTACCGTTATTTTGATAAAGAAGTACAATATCCTTTTGGTTTTGGATTAAGTTATACCACTTTTGGGTACAGTTGGATAGAACACCCCAAGGAGGTAAAAACTACTGCAACCACAATAGGGATGCAGATAGAAATTGTGAACACCGGAGCCTATGATGCTGATGAGGTAGCTCAAGTATATATTGAATATCCCGATGTAGCTAGGATGCCGATCAAAGAATTAAAGGCATTCAAAAGAGTAAGTATTGCCAAAGGAAAAAGTCAAATTGTGAGTTTGGAAATTCCCTTAGAAGAACTTCAGAAATGGGATGATACTCAAAAAAAGTTCAAGATTTACCAGGGAAGTTATACGCTAAAAATAGGTTCGAATTCCAGAGATGCGCAGTTAGAAGCCAGTTTTGAAATAGTACAGTAAGTAGTGTAAGTAGCTTAAAGAGAATAAAATAAGAGATAAATAGCATAACAAGGACAAAAAAACGTTACGTATTGAAGTCTTGGTGATAAAATAAAAGTTTAAAAAAATGAATAAAAATTTAAAATCCGCATTCTTTGCCCTTCTAGGAGTTTGTAGCTTACAAACGCACAGTCAGTCCAACAAGCAAAATTTAACACAATATGTAGATCCATTTATTGGAACAGGCTTTCATGGGCATGTTTTTATGGGGGCTAACGTACCTTTTGGAGCTGTACAATTGGGGCCTGTGAATATCTCACAAGGTTGGGATTGGTGCTCAGGTTACCATTATTCAGATCCTACTATTATTGGATTTTCACATACGCATTTGAGTGGAACAGGAATTGGGGATCTTGGAGATGTGCTTTTTATGCCTGCAGTAGGAAAAGTGAATTTAAAGAAAGGAACGGCCAAAGACATGGACAATGGATATATCTCTGGATTTGATCACAAAGATGAAGTAGCCAAACCAGGATACTATTCCGTTATTTTAAAGAAAAACGGGATCAAAGCCGAAATGACTTCTTCTGAAAGGGTAGGTTTTCAAAAATATACCTTTCCTGCTTCGGATAAATCGCATGTGGTTTTGGATTTAGCAGAAGGAATTGGATGGGATAAAGCTGTAGATACGTACATCCGAGTTAAAAATGATACGTTGATCGAAGGGTATCGTTTTTCAAAAGGTTGGGCTCCTGATCAAAGAATTTATTTTGCAGCAATTTTGTCAAAGCCTGCTAAAAAAATCCAATTGTATAACAATACAAGAGAGATGATCAACAAAGTGGTTTTGGGAGACAGTGCTAAAGCAGTGCTTCAATTTTCAACTTCTAAAGATGAGGTGATCAAAATTAAGGTGGGTATCTCATCAGTGAGTACAGAGAATGCGTTGATGAATATCAAAAAAGAAATCTCAGGTTGGAATTTTGAAGAAGTAGCGGTTCAGGCGGATGATAAATGGAATAAAGAGTTGAATAAAATTCAGGTAAAATCAAACGATATTGCCAAAATGAAAACCTTCTATACGGCTTTGTACCACACGATGATTGCTCCTTCTACTTACAACGATAGTAATGGTGATTATTATGGTTCAGACAAGCAAGTGCATAAGGCAGCAGGATTTACCAATTTGACGACTTTCTCTTTGTGGGATACTTACAGAGGAGCTAATCCTTTGCTTACTTTGACTCAAGAAGAAAAAGTGTCGGATATCATCAATTCCATGTTGGCAATCTATCAAGAGTCTGGACATCTTCCAGTTTGGCATTTGATGGGGAATGAAACCTATTGTATGCCTGGAAACAGTGCAATTCAGATTGTGGTGGATGCCTATTTAAAAGGCATCAAAGGCATTAATGGTGAGTTGGCTTTCGAAGCGGTAAAAGCTACTGCAATGCAGGATGACCGTGGATTGAATTGGGTTAAAAAAATAGGCTACATTCCAGCAGATAGTTTGAAAGAATCTGTGGCTATAGGAATGGAATATGCTATTTCAGATGGTGCTATTGCCATGATGGCTAAAAAGATGGGGAAAATGGATGATTATACTTATTTCATTAATCGTTCCAAAGCCTATAAAAAATATTATGATCCTAAAGCCACTTTTGTACGTGGAAAAGTGAGTGATACCCAGTGGAGAACACCATTTGATCCTTTTCATTCAGCACATATGAAAGACGATTTTGCTGAAGGGAATGCTTGGCAATATACTTGGTTGGTGCCTCACGATGTTGAAGGACTAATTGCGATGTTGGGTGGAGAAAAAAGCTTTATTAAAAAACTAGATACCTTGTTTACCATTACAGGTGATATGGGGGCAGAGGCTTCCAGTGATATTACAGGTTTGATCGGTCAATATGCGCACGGAAACGAGCCAAGTCACCACATTTCGTATTTGTATAATTTTGTGGGACAACCTTGGAAAACAGCTGAGAAAGTGCGTTACATTGTAGATAATTTGTATAGTGACAAGCATGATGGATTATGCGGAAATGAGGATGTAGGACAAATGTCTGCTTGGTACATTTGGAGTGCAATGGGAATGTATTCTGTAAACCCTTTTAATGGACTGTACGTTTTCGGTAGTCCAACTATGGATGAATCAACCTTGAATTTAGCAGGTGGAAAAAGCTTTACAGTAAAAGCGTTGAACAATAGTCCAAAGAATATTTACATCCAGAAAGCGACTTTAAACGGAAAAGCGTATACCAAAAGTTATATACTTCATGCCGATATCATGAAGGGTGGAGAATTGGTTTTCACTATGGGAGCGACGCCATCTAAAACTTGGGGTGTTTCGGCTAAAGATAGACCTTATTCAGTAAAATAAGTTTAGGTCAACACCTAGAGTTCTCTTTTTAATTGGGAGTGTCTTTTGGTGCTGATCAAAAGAAAAATTATTAACCAACCAACTATATTATAATTTAAAGATGAAAAGAAGAGAAGTATTAAAGTATATGGGTTTGACTGCTGGAGCAGTAGTATTAGGTGGTCCAGGGTCTATCGTTTCTGCTGCTGAGCATAAAGAGGATGATAGAGAGAAAGTAAAAGGAAAAGGCAAAAGAGTATTGCGTATTGCGCATATCACCGATGTACATATTCGTCCAGAAGAGAATGCTCCTGAGCGTTTTAAAAAATGTTTAGAAGAGGTTAAAAAGCATAAAGTAGATTTCTTTTTGAATGGTGGTGATAGTATTTATGCTGCGGATTATGGGAATATTACCAGAGAGAGAGTCAATGAACAATGGCAGGTTTGGAAAGATACCACCAAAGGCATAAGTGATTATGAGATCCACAGTTGTCTTGGGAATCACGATATGTGGTGGGCTGCACCAGATAAAAAGGATCCGATGTACGGAAAAGACTATGTGGTAAAACAATTAGGGATTCCAAATCGTTATTATAGTTTCGATAAAAAAGGATGGCATTTTGTGATCTTGGACAGCAACAATGGTGGCGGTGAATTGGATCAAGAACAACGTGTGTGGTTGGAGAAGGATTTATTGTCCATTCCAGCGGGTACACCTGTACTTTTGATGAGTCATTTTCCTATCCTAGGTGTATGTACACATGTGGATGGAGGAAATCATACCGATGCTAAATATATTAGTGATCTGTTTTACAAACACAAAGACAAGAAAATCTGTTGTTTCTCTGGACACATTCATTTGTTAGACCAAGCAGAGTATAATAATGTACAGTATTTCTGCAACGGTGCTATGAGTGGTTTTTGGTGGGAGCCAGGGGATAAAGATTCAGCAGGAAAAAGCTTTTACAGACAAACACCTCCAGGATATGCGATTGTCGATTTGTATGAAGATGGTTCAGTTGAAAACAAATATATTCCCCATTCGTTTTAAATTTAATTGTTTTGACTGTAATATTTTCAGAAAAGACAATTACTAATTAAACAAGGGTAATATTGAATTAATAAATATACATCAAGCATTATACTTTTATCACTCCAAAAAAGTATAAAATTAATAAAAAAGATATGGCATTAACAACTCAAATAGAGGCTCAAGATAAGGTTAGTTCTAAAGAAAATAAAAAATGGTTGTTTCCTTTTATATTGGTGACCAGTTTGTTTTTCTTTTGGGGCTTTGTACACAATTTAGATCCGATCCTTATTCCTCACTTAAGAAAAGCATTTAATCTGACAGACTTGGAATCTTCCTTGGTGGATTCTTCTGTTTTCATTGCCTATTTCGTAATGGCTTTGCCAGCAGGTTTTATCATGCGAAAGTATGGGTATAAGTCGGGAATCTTAATCGGATTAGTTTTGTTTGGTATTGGGGCGCTTTTGTTTGTTCCGGCTGCCAATTCATTACAATACATCTACTTTTTGGGTGCCTTATTTGTGATTGCTTGCGGACTTACTTTTTTGGAAACAGCAGCAAATCCTTATGTAACCATTTTAGGGCCTGCTGAAACGGCAACCAAAAGATTAAATTTCTCACAGTCGTTTAACGGACTGGCTGCTTTTATAGCACCTGCCTATGTGGGGCCGATGATTTTATCGAATAAAAATTTAACGCAAGAGCAGATTAGTATGATGCCAGCTGCAGAATTACATGCTTATGTAGTGGAAGAAGCGGCAAGTGTTAAGATGCCTTATTTGATTTTAGGACTGATTATTTTGGCCGTAGCGGTAGTGTTTTATTTTACCAATATGCCCGATGTAAAAGATGAAAATAAAGAAGGTGTAGATGGCGCTAGTTTTGCGGGAGCCTTGAAATCGATGCGTTTGCGTTGGGGAATTTTAGCGCAGTTTTTCTATGTAGGAGCACAGGTTTGTGTGGCTAGTTTTTTTATTAAAATGGCCACTACCACAGCTGGTATAGGGGAAGATGCTGCAGCTAAATTTTTAGGTTTTTTCGGTTTAGCATTTATGCTAGGGCGTTTCGCAGGAACCTTCTTCATGCAATACATACAACCAAGGAAATTATTGATCATTTATACCATCATCAATATTTGCTTGACCCTATTGGCCATATTTGGAACAGGAATGATCGTGGTGTATACCTTAGTAGCGATTGCCTTTTTCATGAGTATCATGTTTCCAACTATTTTTTCAATGGGTATTGATGGTCTAGGACACAATACAAAAATTGGATCCTCTTTGATTGTAATGTCAATAGTAGGTGGAGCCTTACTTCCGCCGGTTTTAGGATTGATTTCAGATATGACAGGAAGCATTCAGAATGGCTATGTTGTGCCACTGGCTTGTTTTACTGTAATACTATTGTTTGCATTTAATGGACACAAAACAAATAAAGCATAAATTCTATATTATATAATATGTTGAAAAACGGAGTTAAAAGATTGGTGGTGAAAATGCACCCAGAAGACAATGTGCTGGTGGCTTTAACGGATTTGGCAAAAGGAGAAAGCGTTACTTTTGAGGAGCAGACGTATATCCTAGAAGACACTATTAAAGCAAAGCATAAATTTTATACAACTGATTTAAGTGCGGGTGCAGAGGTGATTATGTATGGAGTTTTGGTTGGAAAAGTGCAACATGATGTTGCCAAGGGTAGCCTAATGACAACAGAGAATCTTAAACATGCTGCGGAACCTTATCAGTATCGTGATGTTGATTTTACATGGCAAGCTCCTGATGTTTCGAAGTATAAAGACAGAACTTTTCAAGGATACAAAAGAAATGACGGACGTGTAGGAACGGCTAATTATTGGTTGTTTGTACCGACGGTATTTTGTGAAAACAGAAATTTAGATGTCATCCGTGAGGCCTTGCACAATGAATTAGGTTATTCGGTAAGTGATAAGTATACACAGTATACCCATTATTTATTAGATGCTTATCAAAAAGGAGAAAGTCTAGATGCTATAAATGTACAGTTGGCTCCTAATCATAAAGCCAATCGTGTATTTAAAAATGTTGATGGTATCAAGTTTTTAAATCACCAAGGTGGTTGTGGCGGTACACGTCAGGATGCCGCAACATTGAGTGCGTTATTAGCCTCTTATGCGAATCATCCCAATGTGGCTGGTATCACTTTATTGAGTTTAGGATGTCAACATTTACAAATACAGGATTTTGTAAACGATGTAAAAAAACAAAATCCTTCTTTTGATAAACCCTTATTGGTTTTTGAACAACAAGGAGCTAAAAGTGAAGAGCAATTAGTTGCTGATGCGATTAAACAAACATTCGAAGGTTTAATTGATATCAATAAATTAGAAAGAGAAGCAGCGCCATTGAGTGAATTGTGCGTTGGGGTTAAATGTGGTGGTAGTGATGGTTTTAGTGGTGTTTCTGCTAATCCAGCTGTAGGGTATGCATCCGATTTATTAGTAGGCTTAGGCGCTAAAGTATTATTGGCTGAATTTCCAGAATTATGTGGTGTAGAACAGAATCTAATCGATCGTTGTACCACAGAAACAGTAGCGAAGAAATTTATTGATTTGATGCAAACCTATGATGCTTTGGCACATAAGGTGGGATCAGGTTTTCATATGAATCCATCACCAGGAAACATCAAAGACGGTTTAATTACCGATGCTATAAAAAGCGCAGGTGCCGCTAAAAAAGGAGGAACAGCTCCAGTGGTAGATGTATTGGATTATACTGAACCAGCAACAAAAGCAGGTTTGAGTTTGGTGTGTACACCAGGAAATGATGTGGAAGCAACAACAGGTAAAGCTGCAGCGGGTGCCACTTTAATCTTGTTTACTACAGGATTAGGAACACCAACTGGTAATCCTGTTTGTCCGGTGATTAAGGTGGCAACCAATTCTATTTTGGCGCAGAAAATGAGTGACATTATCGATATCGATTGTGGACCGATCATTAGCGGCGAAAAGAGTATTGAAGAAATGGGAGAGGACATTTTGGAGTATTGCATTAAGGCAGCCAGTGGTGAAATTATACCAAAGGCAGTGTTATTGAACCAAGATGATTTTATTCCATGGAAAAGAGGAGTATCTTTATAGGTAGTTTATAGTTTTAAGTTTAAGGAGATCACTGCTTATTTACTTTTGTAAAAAGAGCAGTGATCTATAGTTATTAATAGAGGTTTTATAAAAATAGTCAGATAGTCTAGTATCATAAGGAGATACACCATTTGTTTTAAGTAGCTTATTGGATAGATTTGTTTGTCAAAAAATTAAGAAAGATATGTTTTCATTACAAAACAAAAAAGCAGTAGTTACCGGTGGAGGTAGCGGAATAGGGAAAGCCATTTCAGTTTTATTTGCTAAGCAAGGAGCTGAAGTTCACATCGTGGAGTTAACTCAAGAAAGCGCCCAAACGGCTGTTGAGGAAATAAAGGCGAATGGAGGAAAGGTATTCTCACATGCTTGTAATGTTGCCAACCACCAAGACGTAGTGGCTACATTTGAAAAAATTGGAGCTGTGGATGTTTTGGTAAACAATGCAGGAATTGCGCATGTAGGTAAGGTGGATACAACTTCTGAAGAAGATTTTGACCGCATTATGAATGTGAATGTAAAAGGAGTATACAATTGTTTGAATGCCGCTGTACCACAGTTAAGAGCTGCAGGTGGAGGGGTGATTTTAAACATGGCTTCTATTGCTGCTTGGGTAGGTATTCCAGATCGTTTTGCATATTCTACGGCTAAAGGTGCTGTAATGGCAATGACTTTATCAGTAGCTAGAGATTATATGAGTGAAAACATTCGTTGTAATTCAATTTCTCCAGCGCGTGTACATACGCCTTTTGTTGATGGATTTATTGCTAAGAATTATCCAGGTCAGGAAGCAGAAATGTTTGAAAAATTATCCAAGTCACAGCCTATAGGACGTATGGCTAAGCCAGACGAAGTAGCGGCTTTAGCCTTGTTTTTATGTAGTGATGAATCTGGTTTTGTTACTGGTTGTGATTATCCAATTGATGGAGGATTTATTAAATTAAATAACTAATTGAGCATGAAGGTTGCCTTATTCATACCCTGCTATATAGATCAGTTTTATCCCAATGTGGGTATTGCCACTTTACAACTGCTAGAAAAGTTGGGATGTGATGTGACTTTCCCCCTGGAGCAAACCTGTTGCGGTCAGCCTATGGCCAATAGTGGTTTTTCAAGTTTGAGTAAGGGTTGTGATGTCAATTTTGTGAAGAATTTTGCTGGTTTTGATTATATCGTAGCCCCGTCAGGAAGTTGTGTATTGCATGTGAAAGAGCATTTACATGACGCTGAGCGTCCTACTGAAGCGGCGCATATTCGCAATACGGTTTATGAACTCACGGAATTTTTAACCGACATCTTAAAGGTAGAAAGCAGTACGGCTCGTTTCCCTTATAAAGTAGGTCTACACAATAGTTGCCACGGACAAAGAGGATTACATCTTTCTTCGATGACTGAAAGAATGCTACCTGAATTTTCAAAGCCGGAGCAATTGTTGAAAATGGTGGATGGCATTGAACTCAGTAAACCAAAACGCGCTGATGAATGCTGTGGTTTTGGCGGAACTTTTTGCGTGTTTGAAGAAGCAGTAAGCGTAAAAATGGGTAAGGATAGGATACAAGAACACCAAAGTAATGAGGTGGACTATATCACAGGAGGAGATACCAGTTGTTTGATGCATCTCGAAGGATTATTAAGAAGACAAGGCAGTAAGGTGAAAACCATACATATTGCTGAGATTTTGAATAGTTGCTTATAAAAAAGAAATAAAATTAGTCTCTGATAAAGAGTAAAAAGAATATAAAAAGTATGACGGTAAAACACGCTGATTTAGCGGAAAAGTTTATAGCTGACGAGCCTAGAACCGATTGGCACGACGAAACTTTGTGGTTTGTTCGTGAGAAGCGGGACAAGGCTGCTCATGGTTTACCGGAATGGGAACAACTAAGGGAATGGGGATCACAGATCAAAAACCGTACGTTGTCCAATCTTTCCAATTATTTAAAAGAGTTCGAAGAAAAGGCCACAGCTAATGGCATTAAAGTACATTGGGCTGCGGATGCTCAAGAACACAATGTGATCGTTCATAACATCATCAAAAAGCACGGTATTGAGAAAATTGTCAAGAGCAAGAGTATGCTTACCGAAGAATGCCATTTGAATGAATATTTGCAAGAGCAAGGGATAGAAGTGGTGGACACGGATCTAGGGGAACGCATTGTTCAATTTAGAAAAGAACCACCAAGTCATATTGTGCTGCCAGCAATTCACTTAAAAAAGGAGGATGTAAGCGCTACTTTTCATGAGCATTTACAAACCGAAAAAGGGAATAATGATCCTCAATATTTAACAGAGGCAGCCAGACAACACTTGCGTAATAAGTTTGTAGAGTCTCAATTAGCGATCACGGGGGTCAATTTTGCAATAGCAGAAACTGGAGGTTTTGTGGTTTGTACCAATGAAGGTAATGCGGATATGGGAGCGCATACAGCCCCTGTACATATTGCCTGTATGGGCTTTGAAAAATTAATTCCAAAGGCAGAGCATCTTGCGGTGTTTTTGAGGTTATTAGCCAGAAGTGCAACCGGTCAACCCATTACCACCTATTCGAGCCATTTTCACAAGCCCAGACCCAATCAAGAAATGCATATTGTCATTGTAGATAATGGGCGTAGCAAACAATTGGGAAGGGAAGATTTTAGAAATTCGTTAAAATGCATTCGCTGTGCGGCTTGTTTTAATACTTGTCCAGTGTACCGTAGAAGTGGTGGACATAGTTATCATACAGCAGTGGCTGGACCGATCGGTTCGATTTTAAATCCAAATTTGGATATGAAGGCCAATGCAGATTTACCTTTTGCCTCGACCTTATGTGGTAGTTGTACCAATGTCTGTCCGGTAAAAATTAATATTCACGAGCAGTTGTGGAAGTGGAGACAAGTGATTGTCAACGAAGGGTATGTAGAGACCAGTAAGAAATTGGGCATGCAGGGAATGGATCTAGTGTTGTCGAATCCTAAAGTCTATCGTGCCATGGGAAAAATGGGAAGATGGGTGATGCGTTTTTCTCCTTTTATGGTCAACAATAAATTTAATGTTTGGTTCAAACATAGAGAAATGCCAGCAGCCCCTAAAGAATCTTTTAGGGAGTGGTATTTGAAAAATGGTAAAAACCAAAAATAAAACAGCAGAGAAGCAGCGTATATGAGTGCAAGAGAAATTATATTAAATGCAATAGCTTTTAACCAACCTGAGTTGGTTGAATTGCCTATTATAGATATAGCGAGTGTTATTGATTACCAGGATGCTTATGTACAATTTAAAACAGTTCTAGAAGGTATTGGTGGCAAAGTAGAGTTGATTTCGGATGTAGCGGTGCTGAAAGCACAATTGATAGCCGACAAAGACAGTGAAAATTTTGTGGTAAATACAATAGCAGCACTAGGAGATACAGACGAGCAAGTGGCTTTTCTCTCTGCGACAGAATTAGAAAAAGTAGAAAAAGCCTATATTAGTGGCACGGTGGGCGTAGCTGAAAATGGTGCGGTCTGGGTGTTTGAAAGCCAGATGATCAACAGACTACTTCCTTTTATCTGCCAGCATTTGATTTTGGTCATTGAGAAAAAAGACATTGTCAATACGATGCATCATGCTTATGAAATAGTAGAGGTAGCAAAAGAAGGCTTTGGCGCTTTTATAGCAGGACCTTCTAAAACGGCCGATATCGAACAGTCCCTAGTCATTGGAGCACATGGGGCAAGAAGTTGTACCGTGTATGTAATGGAGTAAGGGGATTTTTGGAGATTAATAAGAGAAAGTATAATATATAATAAAAGTAATAAAATGAAACTAATACGATTTGGAGAAGTTGGAAAAGAGAAACCGGGTATTTTAGTAGGAGAAAAAAGATTTGATGTTTCTTCTCTAGTAACGGATTACAATGAAGCATTTTTTGAAGAAAATGGATTAGAAAAATTAAAAAAAGCATTAGAGAGTAATCCTGTATTACCGGAAGTAGATGCTTCGGTTCGTTTGGGTTCTCCTGTTGCGAGACCTTCTAAAATAATCTGTATTGGATTGAATTATGTGGATCATTGTCACGAAACTAATGCTCCAATTCCAGCAGAACCTATCATTTTCTTTAAATCGACTACTTCTTTATGCGGACCAAATGATAATCTTATCATACCAAAAGGTAGTGAGAAAACTGACTGGGAAATTGAATTAGCCTTTGTAGTAGGTAAAAAAGCGAGTTATGTGGAAGAAGCAGAAGCTTTAGATTATGTAGCGGGTTATGCTTTGCTTAATGATTATAGTGAAAGAGCTTTTCAAATTGAGCGTGGTGGACAATGGGCAAAAGGAAAAGGGAGCGATACATTTGCCCCACTTGGACCCTTCTTGGCAACCCAGGATGAAATAGCAGATGTGAATAATATACCAATGTGGTTAACAGTTAACGGGAAGAAATTCCAAAACAGTAATACCTCTAATTTGGTTTTCAAAATACCGTTTTTAGTACATTACCTAAGTCAGTTCATGACATTGCTACCAGGCGATATCATTAGTACAGGTACACCTCCAGGAGTTGGTTTAGGAATCAAACCAGAGCCGATCTATATCAAAGCAGGAGATGTAATTGAGTTAGGTATGGATGGTTTAGGTAGTAGTAAACAAGTTGCCGTAGCGTATACAAAATAGCCTAAGATTCACAAACAACTAAGAGCAGTGCTCAATAGCGTGTTTATAATGTTGTTTGTGATCTTAATGGAATAGGAATAGCGAGAAATAAGTATTTCTCTGATCTTAATAGAAAAACGATTTAGTAGCCTGTAGTTGGTGGTAATCGATATTTATTAAAACTGCAAAATAAACTGCTATTGAAGCGGCTTGACAGTATGAGTACAAATAGAAAATAAATATTGAGTTTAAAAGTTTAGCAATAATTAATTAAATAATAAATATGGGTAAGTCATTTTTCTTTTCACTTCTTTTATGTAGTACGTTGTCGTTTGCACAAGAAGTAAATATCATTCCACAACCGGTTAGTGTTGTACGTAACACCGAAAATTTCGTGATTAGTTCACAAACAAAATTGGTGGTTGCCAATGCACAGGATAACGCAACAGCAGCTTTTTTGAATGATTATTTGTCAGATTATTATGGATTTTCTTTGCCAATTGTAAAAAAGGCAACTGCAAACAGCATTAGCTTGGTAAGCCAGAAAGGTATTACTGGACTTAAGGGAGAAGGCTATAGATTTAAATCAAGTAAAAAAGGGGTTGAAATTATCGGAAATTCTCCTCAAGGGACTTTCTACGGTATGCAAACATTGGTTCAATTATTACCAGTGGAAAAAAGCAGTAATCTAACCATTGCAGCGGTAACAGTGAGTGACGAACCTCGTTTTGAATACAGAGGAGCTATGTTGGATGTTGCACGTCATTATTTCCCAGTAGCCTTTGTTAAAAAATATATTGATTATTTGGCTTTACACAAAATGAATTATTTTCATTGGCATTTAACTGAAGATCA
Organism: Flavobacterium sp. OHVDL-2026-0007; assembly: GCF_059882335.1. Lineage (NCBI taxonomy): Bacteria > Pseudomonadati > Bacteroidota > Flavobacteriia > Flavobacteriales > Flavobacteriaceae > Flavobacterium > Flavobacterium sp. OHVDL-2026-0007. Next base: position 1,144,288 of record NZ_CM187612.1, on the reverse strand, counting down.
AGGATGGAGAATTGAAATCAAAAAATATCCTAAACTTACTGAAATAGGTTCTAAAAGAAATGGATCTATCGTAGGAAGATATCCAGGTAAAGGAAGCGATAATACTCCAGAGGGTGGTTTTTACACGCAAGAAGAAGTAAAAGACATTGTGAAATATGCTTCAGAGCGTTTTATCACGGTAATTCCAGAAATTGAGATGCCAGGTCACAGTAGTGCTGCTATTGCTGCTTATCCAGAGTTGAGCTGTTTTCCAAACGAAAAAACGGTTATTCCAGCCAATATGATTTCGGAAAGAAGCAAACAAGAATTAGCCGCTGGTAAAACGAAACTGGTTCAAGAGACTTGGGGTGTTTTTACTGATGTGTATGCGCCAACAGAATATACGTTTAACTTTTTACAAGATGTTTTGGATGAAGTGATTGCTTTATTCCCTTCAAAATATATTCACGTAGGGGGTGATGAATCGCCTAAGGATGCTTGGAAAAGAAGTGAATTTTGTCAGCAGATGATTAAAGAAAAAGGCTTGAAGGACGAACACGGTCTTCAAAGTTACTTTATTCAGCGTATGGAAAAATACATCAATAAGAAAGGTAGAACTTTAATTGGTTGGGATGAGATCCTAGAAGGTGGTCTTGCACCAAATGCCATCGTAATGAGTTGGAGAGGTGAAGAAGGTGGAATTGCAGCAGCAAAAGAAAACCACAAAGTAATTATGACTCCTGGTAGCCATGTTTATTTAGATCATTCACAAACTAAAAATGATAAGGAAGTGACTATCGGTGGATTTTTACCATTGGAAAAAGTATACAGCTATGAGCCAATTCCTAAAGAGTTGAACGCAGAACAAGGAAAACTTGTTTTAGGAGCTCAAGGAAATGTGTGGACAGAGTATATGGCGAATCCTGCAAAAGTAGAATACATGATCTTCCCACGTTTGAGTGCTTTAAGTGAAGTACTATGGTCTTCTAAAGAAAGTAAGAATTGGTCGCAATTTCAAACGAAAATTGAAACCATGAAAAAAAGATATACGATTTGGGGTGCTAATTATTTCAAAGAGTAATCACAACATAATCTAATAAAGACAGTTCATTTGAACTGTCTTTATTTTATAGGGTCGAATTTTTCAGTTGTAAAATTCGACTAACATCAAATCAATTATGATGTAACGATTTACTTAAAATTCAAAAATAGAAATAAATGAAAAAAGTAATTTTATCTGGAATGTTGCTCTGTGCCATGCTTTCGCAAGCGCAGCAAGCGGTCCATATTATACCACAACCGGTAAGCATTGCTATCAAACAGGGTAGTTTTGTTATTGACAACAACACGGTGGTTAAAATTCAAACTAAGGACAAAGAAGCAGGCAAAGTAGTGCATTTCTTTACCGAGTATGTGAAAAAAGTGAGTGGTTTTGAATTAAAGAATCAAAACAGCAAAGGAAAAGCGATCGTTTTTAGCATCGAAAAAAATAATGAAATAGGAGAAGAGGGCTATTTACTATCGGTAAATCCAAATGAGATTACCGTTAAGGCTAATACTTCAAAAGGATTGTTTTATGGGGTACAATCCTTATTACAAACTATGCCTTTTTCAAGAACGAATGCCGTGGTCGAAATTCCAAGTATGGACGTAAAGGATTATCCTCGTTTTGGATGGAGAGGAATGATGTTGGATGTAAGTCGTCATTTTTTTGCACCTGAATTGGTAAAAGAATTTATCGATCTATTGGCTACTTATAAAATGAATGTTTTTCATTGGCATTTAGTAGATGGAGCAGGATGGCGTTTAGAAATCAAAAAATATCCTAAATTGACACAACAAGCTGCTTGGCGTGTAGATGATTGGGGAAAACCTTGGAACTGGGCTGAAATTGAATTTAATGCCGATAGAAGTAAAGCTACTTATGGAGGTTACTATACACAAGAGCAGGCAAAAGATATCGTGGCTTATGCTGCGGCAAGAAATATTACGGTAGTACCTGAGATCGAGATGCCAGGACACTCTGAGGAGGTTATGGCGGCTTATCCTGAACTGTCTTGTAATGCGAAGAATAGTTTTGGACAATCTGGAAACTTCTACGCTAGTAAAGTAGAGAATGCTTTTTGTGCTGGAAATGATCAGTCTTTTACCTTTTTAGAAGATGTATTGAAAGAAGTGATGGAGATCTTCCCTTCAAAATATATTCATGTTGGAGGGGATGAAGTAGACAAAACAAGTTGGAAAACGTGTCCGAAGTGTCAGGCTAGGAAGAAGAACGAGCAATTGAAAGACGAAAATGAATTGCAGAGTTATTTCATGCGCAGAATGGAAAAATTCTTAGTTTCGAAAGGTAGAAAAATGATTGGTTGGGATGAGATCCTAGAAGGTGGATTAGCTCCTGAGGCTACAGTGATGAGCTGGAGAGGTGAAGCTGGAGGAATTGAAGCAGCTAAAATGGGACATGATGTTGTGATGACGCCAGGTTATCCACTTTATTTTGACCATTATCAAGGAGATCCTGAAACAGAGCCTGCAGCAATTGGAGGATTTAATACGCTGAAGAAAGTATATAGCTATGAGCCGATTCCTGCAGAATTAACAGCAGAGGAAGGTAAGAGAGTTTTAGGTTCACAAGCGAATTTATGGACCGAATACATTCCAACAGCTGAACAGGTAGAATACATGATTCTTCCTCGTATGCCGGCATTGGCAGAGGTACTATGGTCTACCAAAGAGCAGCGTAATTGGAATAATTTTACAGATCGTTTGCAACCACATTTAGTTGGTTTTGAGCAAAAAGGTTTGCACTATTCTAAAGGAAACTTCAAAGTAGACATTAAGCCTATTGTAGAAAATAACCAACTTTCTATTGCCCTTGAAACAGAAAATACTGAAGGCATAGTGTACTATACAACAGACGGAAGTATACCTGACGCGGGAAGTACTAAATATGAAAAGCCTTTTGTTGTGAATACTTCTATGACGGTAAAAGCCATCATGGTATTGCGCGGAAAGGTAATGAATACAAAACCTGCTGAACAATCCTTTACCTTTAATAAGGCTACTGGAAAAGCGGTGACCTATGCAAATCCTTTTAGCCGTTACTATGCAGCCAATGGTGTTAATACACTATCGGATGGTTTTAGAGGTACTAAAGATATCGGTAAACAATGGCATGGATTCAATGGTAAAGATGTAGTAGCTACAATCGATTTGGGTGCTAGCACTTCTATTAGTAGCATTAGCTTGGGTTGTATTCAAAATTGGGGTCAATGGGTATTTTTACCACAATGGGTAAAGTTTGAAGTATCACAAGACGGCGTTACTTTTAAAGAAATAAAAACAGTTGCCAATACAATTCCTGCTACAGGTAGAGATACACAATTAAAAGATTTTACAGCCAATTTTGCTGAGCAAAAAGCGAAAGTGATTCGTGTTACAGCCAAGAATTTAGGGGAGTGTCCAAAAGGTCACCCTGGGGAGCATGAAGCTGCTTGGTTATTTGTAGATGAAATTATGGTACAGTAATATATAAGTAACGCTTAACAGCTTTAAGTTTCCTTTAGAAGGTGGTAGTATAGCTGAAAATTAGGTTAAGGTCTAATCGAAATAATAAAGCATATTCATTGGAAAAAGGAAAAAGTAGAAACGAGTTAAGATAGCAGTATTTTAACTCGTTTTTTTTGTTAGCATGCAAGAAGGACTAGCAGTTTGTTTTTGGGCCGATTGTCATGACGGGTTCGTTTCTGGACCCATTTAGTAAAACTTAATCTTAAATATATTTTAAATCATGAAACGTAAAGTAATTCTGTTACCCCTGTTCTTATTGGCAATGAATGTATCGTTTGCACAAAAAGAGGCAAAAAGTAAAACAATAGTAAAATTTATGACCTTCAATATCTATCATGGAGAAACCATGAAAGGTGATTTTAATTTGGATGTAATTGCCAAAGTAATTAATGATGCCAATCCAGACTTTGTAGCCCTGCAGGAAGTGGATTTTAAAACCAACCGTGCTAAGAAATATGACTTAGTGACGGAACTAGCTATTAGAACAAAAATGAGTGGTCTTTTTGCCAAGTCGATGGATTTTGATGGAGGAGAATATGGGGAAGGAATTTTGTCAAGACACTCTATTGTTTCTTCTCGAAATGTCAATTTGCCTTATACTAAAGGGAACGAACCTAAAAATGCAGTGGAGATAGTTTCGGTACTTCCCTCTAAAGATACCATTGCTTTTGTGGGGACGCATTTGGATTATAAAAAAGAAGAAACGGATCGAACTAATCAAGTAAAAAAAATCAATGAGGTATTTGCAAAAAATAAATACCCAACCATTCTAGCAGGAGATTTGAACTCGTATCCAGAGAGTAATCCGATGAAAATTTTATTAGAGAAATGGGGAACATCCTATGATGAAAAAAATCCGCTAAAAACTTGGCCATCTGATAAACCAACCGATACAATTGATTACATCATGTTCTCGCCTAAAAAGAAATGGAAAGTGTTAAGTAAAGAAGTTATTGATAATGCAGTGGCCTCTGATCATCGTGCCTACGTCGTAACATTAGAACTTCAAGATTAAAGAACGAAGGCCTCTACACTACAAATTGTAGATATTCAAGTTTCATTTGAAGTTGTTTTTAACACAATAAGAAAGATGACTTGCAAGTAGTGTACTAGCAGTAAATAAAATTTTAAACTTCCAAAAATCAAGTGATTTTGGAAGTTTTTTTGTTTCTAAAATGAAGTTGTCCTTTTTTAATTTGACATTAAAATCTGTTTTTTTTTTTGAATGTTCTATAGAGGATTAGTTGGATGTATAAATGCATAGGTTACTGTTATTGAAAATTGAACTTGCACTTGCAAGTTATAGGATTAAGGTATTACTTTGTTTTAAATTATACTTTTGTTCTGGTTGATAAGGCTGGTTGTCTGTTTATTACGGATTTTTGACCAAGTCGAATATTGAAAATAGAGTTGTTTTCAAAGCGGATGCTACCTTACAATATTCATAAAATAATGAGTAGAGATTGGTATGTTTATTAGATTTCAGTATTCAAGTGTAGTTCAGGTTTTAGTAAATCTACTTGAAAAGCCATGTTTTATATGTTTAACTAAAAGATTGAAATGACCACAAAAGATAATATTTTAAAAACGTTGAAATCTAACAAGCTGGAGCTTTCGAAATTAGGTGTTCGAAATGTTGGTTTGTTTGGTTCTTACATTCGAAACGAGCAATCCAGCGAAAGTGATATTGACTTGCTGATTGATTTTGAACCGGATAAAGAAAATTTTGATAATTACATGGCAGTTTATGATTTGTTTGAAAAACTGTTCAAGAACGAAAAAATTGAGGTCGTTACTAAAAACGGCTTAAGTCCATATATTGGCCCGAAAATTTTAAATGAAGTGCAATATGTTTAATGACCCAAAAGAATAAACTACTACTACTACTACTACTACTACTACTACTACTACTACTATTAAGGACTTGTCATTCCTATGTACTCTAAAAAAATAGTATTCAATTAACATTTTCTTTCGACCGAGCTCGAGTAATCAAGTAATTTTTCTATGTATATATAATGGAATAGAGTTTATTGTATTCTATTCGTAATCAGAAAAATATAGTTGAATTGTTTGAATTGATCTTAAAAAAAAATATATTTGTTTATATGTATGAACATATGAAAAGTGATCTAGTCCAGTATAAAGAGGCCAAGAGTATTGATATGTTTAAAATCTAGTATTCGTTGATTGATAAAATAAAAGTAGTGAGCCTTATAAAGTTTGCGCAAATCTAATTAGTATAAAAAGGTATGAAGAAAAGAATAAGAATACTTTTTGTCGCCCTAGTTGTAACATCAGGAGCATTTGCACAAGAGCAAAATAGTAATCCAATTAATTCAAAAGTAACTGATGTATGGGTGGTATTTAAAACCCACTTTGATTTAGGATTTACGGATTTGCCAGAAAATGTTTTTAAACGTTATCGAGAAGAGATGATGGATAAGGCTTTGGGAGTAATTGAAAAAAGTAGAACCTTACCTAAAGAAAAACAATTTGCTTGGACTGTACCGGGCTGGCCACTTCAAGCGCAAATATTAGGACCTTTACAGAATCCCGAGCGCAAAGCTAGGATAGAAAAAGCCATTAAAGAGGGACTAATTGCAGTGCATGGATTGGCTTTTACTACGCATACCGAGTCACTGGATTATGAGGATTTGGTTCGTGGACTTGGGTATTCCTCTCAGATTAGTCGTACTTATGGACTTCCTTTGCCTATTAGCGCTAAAATGACGGACGTACCAAGCCATTCTTGGGTATTGCCTTCTTTGTTGCATCATGCCGGTATAAAGTTCTTGCAATTGGGTTGTAATCCCGCTAGCCAGTATCCACGTTTTCCAGAATTGTTTTGGTGGGAAGGCGCAGATGGTTCGAAGGTATTATGTAATTATACAGCGCTATACGGTTCTGATATTAAACCAACCAAAGGGTGGCCTAGTAAGAATTATTTGGCCATGCAAATGACGGGTGATAATCATGGACCTCCTTCTGAGAAAGAGATAGATGATTTATTGGTATATGCCAAAAAAGAGATGCCTGGGGTAAAAATTCATTTTGGAACCCTTGATGATTTTGCTAAAGCCGTTTTGGCTGAAAATCCCGATCTGCCTACCGTAAAAGGAGATACACCTGATACTTGGATTCAGGGATTACTTTCAAATCCTCAAGAAACAAAAATAGCACGAAACATTCGTCCTTTAGAATCAGTGCTGGATGGACTGCACACCCAAATGAATATTTGGGGTGTCGATAGTGGATCCATATCAGGAAAACTGGCCAAAGCCTATGAGCAAAGCCTTTTGTATGCGGAGCATACATGGGGGATGAACGCCGAATATGGTCCACGCTATAGCTATGGTGAAGATTGGAAAAAATGGATGGCAGAAGCGGCAGCAGAAGCCCTACCTGAAAATGGAGATTACGCCACATTAAAAAATAGTGATGCAAGAGAAACCGGAAGAGGAAGTAAGGGTAAATGGTTGAAGTCATACGACCAAAAACGTCAATACATACGCAATACCAATACCCTAGTTAGTGAAGAACTAAAAGGTCATTTGGATGCATTGGCAAAGTCCGTAAATGTTCAAGGGAAACGTTTAGTAGTCTACAATCCATTGCCTTGGAAAAGATCAGCAATCATTGAGAACCCATGGAAAAAAGGATCCTCTTTTTATGTGAAAGATATTGAAGCCTCGGGATATGTTACTTATTCTCAAAAGGAATTAAAGGAACTAACCCTTACAAAGGATACCCAAACAGCATTTGAGACCCCTTATTTTAAAATTGTTTTTGATCTCAGCCGAGGTGGAATAGCCTCATTAATTGAGAAAAAAACAGGTCGTGAATTAGTGGATCAATCGTCGAAATATGCAGTAGGTCAGTTTTTGCACGAGCGCTTCAGTACCAATGAAGTAGATCAATGGTTTAATGAATACAGTCGAATTAAAGACGGTTGGGGATTAAATGATCTGGGTAAACCAGGTATGATTAAAGCTGAAAAAGCACCTTATTTGACCTTTACCCCTAATGATTGGAAAATTGCAGTTACGCATTCAGAAGTGGCCGATATCGCCACTTTAACAGCAGTGGATACGAAAGGTTTTGCAAAGGGGTATACCTTAAGTTTTACCTTCCCACGAACTGCGGCCTATGTAGATGTAGAGTGGTTTGTTACAGACAAAACAGCAGACAAACAAGCTGAGGGCGGATGGCTTTGTTTTCCTTTTTCAGTTCAGCAACCTACTTTCACTGTGGGGCGCCTGGGTGGGCCAGTTAATCCCTCAACAGACATTATTTCGGGAACCAATAAATATTTGATGGCTGTCAATTCGGGAGTTTCTATTACAGGGCAAGACAAGTCAGGGGTGGCAGTAGCACCCATAGATTCTCCTTTGGTGAGTCTTGGGGAACCAGGCTTATGGAAGTTTGCTTTGGAACACGAACCTACAATACCTGCGGTATTTGTTAACATATACAACAATATGTGGAATACCAACTTCCCTTTATGGCAAGAGGGTTCCTGGAGTGAAAAGGTTCGTATCTGGCCAGTGGATAAACAAAGCAAGACAGTGCCTAATTTGGTTCAAAATGCCTGGGAGGCTCGTTTGCCTTTATTAACAGGAGTTGCTGAAGGAATGGAGGGTAAGTTACCCTTAAAAAAGAAAGGTATTGCGATTTCAAGAGGCGGTGTTTTACTAACGGCTTTTGGTGAGAATCCGGATGGGAAAGGCACTATTTTGCGTTTGTGGGAACAAGGTGGTAGCTCAGCAGCGGTACAGGTTACCTTACCTAAAGGAGCTGTATTTACACAAGCAACACCTGTCAATCTGCGTGGTGAAGTAATAGGGAAATCCATTAAAATTATCAACGGATCGTTTGCTTTCGATCTCAAAGCTTATGCACCTGTGAGTTTTGTTTTGAATTAAACGTGAAATTAAAACTAAAAGTAAAGCAGGTATGATTTTTTTCGATTAAAACAAAACAGCTAGGTGGATCAAGTTGGGCATAAAGCAAACTTGATCACCAATAGGCATTTTAGAACCTGCGCTATATTTAGCTATTTTTGTTCGCTTTCGAGTGTGGGTGCTGAATCCCAATCAGCTTTTTTTGGAGAGACGTACTAAGCGAACAATTTGATAGATGGCGTGATTTTTTACAGACAAAGAACGCACTACTTCAGGGATAGCTTGCATAGGCATTTCGCATAAGTAACCAAACTCCAATGATGAAATCACTTTAGCATGTTTCGAAATGATTTTCTTGATGCTCGTGTTCGGTACAGGTACTTCAACATAGACGAGATAAAAGCCCTCTGAATAATCTAAAGGAGAAGCTAGAGACTGAAGTAATAAGTCGTACTCTTTATTTTGCATATGGGATAAGGTTTTAAAAGTTAATTGCAAAGAAAATTTATTTCTCAAAGACAAGGGTCTCTGGTTTTACCCCGAGATGGAGTAGTAATTCCGTGATGTTTTTTACAAATTCATCGGGCCCACACAAATAGAAATGTTGCCCGAAGTCGATAATATTTTCAATTAGGAAATCGCGATCAATGCGACGTCCAACAAATCCAATAACATGCTCGCGTGTAAAAACTTTGATAAAATCGGTTTTAAGCATTTCTTGCAGCTCTGCGTCTAGAATAACGTCTTCCGATGTTTTGTTGCAATAAATAAGTTTGTTCCCATCGAGTTGTTTTTTGGTATAAAGATTTCTAAAGATGGAAACAAAGGGCGTGATGCCGGCTCCGCCTGCAAGAAAAACTCCTGGCCCCTTGTATTGAATGGCCCCAAAAGGATCACTTATCAGAAGTTCCGCTCCCTCATTGGTTTCCCCAAGTTTATTGGTAACCCCATCATGATCGGTGTATATTTTGATCATAAATTCTAGATGGTCATCTTCTTTTAAACAAGTAAAAGTAAAAGGGCGAACCTTATCTTCCCAGCCTGGAAGGTTAAGAGCAACATCGGTTGCTTGTCCAGGGATAAAATCATAATGGGTGGGTTTTTCCACCACGAAGCACTTCACATCATGGGTAATGAAAAATGCGTCCAGAATTTTAACTACATAAGTACTCATATCCAATATTTTTAATATTTATTATTTTACCTGTTGTATAAAGATAAGAAATAAGTACTGAAGCCTTACAGAATAAGTTAGTAGTTTGTTGAAGAATAGTGTTTTAGTGTTTTTTTTGCTTAACGGGGGGATAAAGTAAAGGTAAAAAACACTTAGGGTATGGGACAAGCCTATTTTGTTGGGGTTAATTAGCTTGTTGGGTCGGGGCGTGACTTTCTAAAGGAGAATTATCCGACTGATGAAAAGGAGGTAGAGGGTGTTGTTAGAGCTGAGCAGCAGACAGTATTCGGTATTAAACTCTGTTTTAACGCAAGCTAGATTAATACTTTTTTCATTAACATCTAATAGGGAGGTATTGAACACTGAAAAGAACCCCTTAGAGTAAAGGCAGTGTTGTTTCTCTTTCTATGAGGCTGGTTTTAATAATTCGAGTGGTAAATTCGATTTGTTGGTCACTTTCTAAACGCTGGATGAGCATAGAGGTAGCTGTTTCTCCAATATATTTACCATGTTGGCTTATAGTGGTTATGCTTGGACTAACGTGTTGTGGCAATTTTCCATTGGTAAAACAAACCATAGACATTTCTTCAGGAATTTTGTAATTCATGCATTTGATCAACTGTAAACATTGGATCGCTGAACTTTCTTCAAGACATAATAAAGCATCAATGCTTTTGTCTGAAAGAATGATTTTCATGGTGGTTTGAATGTCTTCTTTTTTGTTGATACGTACTATTATTTTTTCGTCGATCTCCATGTTATGATCCCTAAGAGCTTGTTTGTATCCTTCAACTCTTAATTTGCCCACACTTAAGTTGTCCAAAATAGACACTACGGCAATTTTTTTACGAGCCGTTTGGATTAGATGAGCGGTAGCATGTCTTGCTCCTTCAAAATCATTGACAATAACTTTATCGCAGTTAATTTCATCTGCTACACGATCAAATAAAACAATAGGTACATGCTGATCGATCGCGTCAATTAAATGAGCGAAATCCTTTTTGATTTGGGTTTCTTCGGCTATAGAAATAATGAAACCATCAATGGTACCACTTTTTAATAGTTCCACTGTATTGACCTCTTTATCATAGGATTCGTTAGAGATACACGAAATTAAATTATAGCCTAATTCGGTGGCTTTTTCTTCTATACCCACAAATACTTCTGTAAAAAAGCTATTCATAATATTAGGGATAATAACCCCTAATGTTTTGGTTTTTTTATTAAGTAGACTTAAGGCTACTTTATTGGGTTTGTAGTTGTGAGTTTTGGCAAAATCTTTGATTTTTTCCTTTGTTTTGGAACTGATTTCATGGCTGTCATTTAATGCTTTGGATACGGTAGCGATAGAGACATTAAACTCGGCTGCGATTTTTTTTAATGTTATTCTATTGTTCATTTTACAGGCTTGCTTACTTGGATTCAATTTTAAATATTTCGCTAAATTAGATTTTATTCGAAGGTATTCTGTGCTCGAGAACACTAATTTATGATTTTTTTATTAGAGGTCTTACTCTTTAAGTCAATTTTAAATTTATTATGGTGTTTTCCATGCAGTTACTAGCTTTTTTAAGTAAGGTTTTACTGCTGAAATTATGTGAAATTCGCCCCGAATTAGTGAAAAACAGAAAAGTTACTTAAACCTTTAAGTAACTTTTTTAAGAAAACTTAATTGGAAATAAATATTTGTAAGGTGTTGGTTTTGTTCGATTTAGTTGGGGGTTATATAAAGTGTTATTTTTACATTTTTTAATTAGAATCTTTTAATAATTTAACATTTTTTTTAGTAAATATTACTTAGTAATGTATTTTTATAAAAATGTTTGTGAGTTTCTTTTTTATGAAAGGGAAAATGGATCGGAATAGGCTAAAGTTCAATTTTAAATAAAAGAAAACATTTTTTTTTTGAAAGAAGATACGAACGGTCCATTGCTTAAAATAGTGTGAGCTAAATTAATTCCCTTTTAGAAAAAGAAAAGAAACAAAAAGTGTATGAATCATTTTTACGTACAATAACCAAAGCATTTAACTAACATAAACCAAAAAAAAATTCATGAATACTTTACAATTAGCCGATTACTTAGTTTTTCTTGTCTATTTCTTTATCGTAGCAGGATATGGGTATTCCGTTTATATGCGAAAAAAAACACAATCGATTTCTGCCTCTCATGATTACTTCTTGGCAGAAGGCTCTTTGACTTGGTGGGCCATTGGAACCTCTTTGATTGCATCGAATATTTCCTCAGAACAATTCATTGCTATGTCAGGAAATGGATTCAAGATGGGATTGGCTATTGCTACTTATGAATGGATGGCAGCTTTGACTTTAATCATTGTAGCGGTGTTTTTTATTCCGGTGTATTTAAAGAATAAAATTTATACCATGCCGCAGTTTTTAAGTGTGCGATATAATGAGAATGTAGCGATGATTATGGCTGTTTTTTGGTTGTTGCTTTATGTGATTGTGAATTTGACTTCTATACTTTATTTGGGGGCTTTAGCCATTAACGGTATTTCAGGAATTCAAATTGATTTGTGCATGTATGGATTAGCGTTTTTCTCGATTATTATTGCATTAGGTGGAATGAAAGTGATTGGTTATACAGACGTAGTTCAGGTTGTGTTTTTGATTTTTGGAGGTCTAGTAACCACCTATTTGGCCTTAGACAAAGTAGCAGAATTAAACGGACAACACGGTATGGTACAAGGATTCAATTATATGCTGAATCAATCCGGGGACCATTTTCATATGATCTTTAAAAAAGAAGACGCCAATTTCCCAAGTTTACCAGGTTTAACGGTATTATTTGGAGGGATGTGGATTGTCAATCTAAACTATTGGGGTTGTAACCAATACATTACACAGAGAGCTTTAGGAGCGGATCTGAAGACGGCTAGAAGCGGAATTCTATTCGCTGCTTTTCTAAAATTATTAATGCCCGTTATTGTGGTTTTACCTGGGATTGCAGCTTATGTGATCTATACAAAAGGGGGATTACAAACGGAAATGTTGGGTCCTGATGGCCTGATCAATCCTGATCGATCTTATCCAGTATTGCTGAATTTATTGCCTGTTGGATTGAAAGGATTGTCATTTGCGGCCTTAACTGCAGCGGTGGTAGCTTCCTTAGCCGGTAAAGTGAATAGTATTTCCACCATTTTTACGCTGGACATTTTCAAGAAGAAGATTGAGGTGAACGCCAGTGAAAAGAAGATGGTACAGGTAGGGAAAATTACGGTAGTAGTGGCTATGCTTGTTGCGGTGATTATAGCACCCTTATTGGGAATAGACAAAAAAGGAGGATTCGAATTCATACAGGAATATACAGGATTTGTAAGTCCAGGAATTTTTGCGATGTTTATTTTAGGATTCTTTTGGAAGAAAACAAGTTCTAATGCGGCGATGTTTGCCACTATTGGAGGATTTGTATTATCAGTTGTATTTAAGTTTTTACCTCATGTTATGAATTTGGAATTCCTAAGCTCTACCGGTTTTGCGACCTTGGTAGAGCAAAAGGATAAAACAATGGCTTATGAGATTCCCTTTTTGGATCGAATGGGTTTTGTATTTGTGATCTGTGTTTTATTGATGATTGTCATCAGCTTATACGATGCGAAGAAGGGGCTTAAAGCAAAAGGACTGGAGATTGACACTAAGATGTTTCGAGTTAGTAATGGTTTTGCTGTAGGGGCGATGATTATAAGCGGCGTATTAGTGGCCTTATATTCTATTTTCTGGTAGTATTAGTAGCCGTGAGCAGGCCGTGTAATATCCTCAGGATGAAAAAAAAATAGTATAAAGACAGAATAAATAACAGTAGAACCAGTAGAACTTTAAATTGATTTTCGACAAGTGGGGAATAAACCTAAACCCACTCTAAATAAAAACTATTAACCTAAAACCAATTAAAACATGACAAAAGACAGCACTTGACTTGAACTGCCTATTTGGGATTAAATAAAAAATTGAGAGGCGTTCGAGGCCTCCCAATTTAAAGTTCTTCTCAATACTCTAGCAGTAGAATTCTGAAAGAAGCCGCTAAAATAGCAAAAACTTCTTCCAGAGTAGAATTTACCATAGTTAAAAATTTAAAAAATATTTTTTATGTACAATAAAAAGAAAATCATTTTTATGGTTATGGCATCACTCGCTCTAAATTCAACGGTTTTAGCAAACGCTATACCGGTGAATATGAATGGGGTAGTGATCAAAGAAACGATGGATGGAGAAAAAAACAAATCTTCGGAAGCAATGCAGGACGTTAAAGTTTCTGGTGTCATTGTGGATGAAAAAGGCGTTCCTATGGTGGGAGTTAATGTTCTTGTTAAAGGGACTACCAACGGGGCAATAACCGACTTAGATGGCGCTTTCTCATTAGAAGCACCGGAAAATGGTTCATTGGTCATCACGTATATCGGTTACGAAACACAGACTTTGTCCATCAATGGCAAGAGTTCCTTTAAAATTAAATTAACGCCCGATTCAAAATCCTTAAATGAGGTTGTGGTAGTAGGGTATGCTAGCCAGAAAAAGAAAAACATCACCGGATCTGTGGTAACTATGAAAGTTTCGGAAGATATACGATTAGCGGCCACTACATCTGCAGGAAATATTCTTGCGGGGCGTATGGCAGGGGTTAATGTTGGTATTCCTGGAGGTATTCCAGGTAGCCAGCCCTCAATTACAATTCGTAAGGGCTCTTCCTTCAATGACCAAAATGTGCTTTATGTAATTGACGGAGCCATTAAAGGCTCAGGAGATTTTAACAATCTAGCGCCAAATGAGATAGAAACAATTACGGTACTTAAAGATGCTGCTGCTGCAGCCGTATATGGATCTCGTTCGGCCGGTGGGGTAATAGTGGTGACCACTAGAAAAGGAGAAGTTGGAAAAATGAAAATTGATTACTCTTACAGTTATGGTCAGGATTCTAGATTAAAAGGGAAGTCTTTGACTTCAGCTGTAGAGTTAGGACAACTATATAATCGTATGTATCCTAGTACTGATGCGGGTTATTATACGCAAGCTGATTTTGACCATTTGAAAACAATTAATGGTGGTTATGGTTATGATCATCTTAAAGAACTTTGGAAAGCACCCTCTATTGAAACTCAGAATTTTGGTCTTAGTGGGGGTAGCGATAAAATAAAATACTTTGCTGGTATCTCCAATGTGAAAGACAAATCATTTTTAGAATCGTATAAGTATGAAAAAACAAATGTTCGTTTTAATACGACTGTAAAAGTTACCGATAATTTGCAATTCTATGCGGGAATGGCTTTTAGTAAAACGCATAATACCGCAGATCACTTGGAAGGTTCTGATCCTATGTATCAAAAATTGAGTGTTTGGCAGCCTTGGCAACCTTTTCTTACAGATGGAGGAAAGTTCACTTATACAGGATGGGCGTATGGAAACCCAGCTGGTGAATCTAAAAATATGGGAGGTTATGAAACCACTGATACCTTTAAACCCGATATGAACCTTAGTTTGACGTACAAGATTCCTTATGTTACGGGTTTAAGTGCTAAAGCAACTTATATAGCTTCATGGACCAATTCACATAATGATGAATATGGAAAGTTTTATCCATTGGCGGTACTACCTCAAAGTGCAAATGGCTACATCGTAGATACAAGAGATGCTAATATTATCAGATATGCAACAACAGCTAACTTTACCAATCCTTATCTATACAAAAAGGCATCTTGGAGTAACGACTATCAAGTGAATTTGCAGTTGAGCTATGATCGCACTTTTGATAAACATGCGATTCAAGGAACATTGGTATATGAAAAATTCGAAGCTGGTGGTGCAAGTGTGTATGGTCAAAGAGAAAAAAATCCAGTATATACCACAGATCAATTCTGGGCATTTAGTAATGCAAGAGCAGATACTGCTGCAGGTGGAGACACTAGTTATTTAAATGGGCGTAAATCTGTTGTAGGACAGTTTTCTTATGCGTATGCTAACAAATATTTAGTGAGTGGATCCTTCCGTGAGGATGGTTCTATGAATTTTGCTAAAGGGAATCAATGGGGGTTTTTCCCAGCAGGATCTGTGGGATGGGTTATTTCGGAAGAAGGTTTCTTTAACAAAAACACAGTTAGTTTCTTAAAACTACGTGCCTCCGCTGGTCTTACTGGTAATGATGCAGTAGGAGGATGGCAATGGCAGAATTCATACAAAAAAGGGGATGTTGCTTATTTTGGAACGACTCCAACGCCTTCAGTAGGAATTTACTATGGTGACATCATCAACCCTAATATAACTTGGGAAAAATCATTGAGTTATAACTTTGCTATTGATGTGGAATTCCTTAAACATTGGAACGCAACTTTAGAACATTACATTCAAGATACTTACGATATTTTAGGGGCAAGAACCGCCAGTGTACCTACTTCTTTTAGTGGTACTCTTCCAAAAGAAAATTACGGTGAAATTAAAGCTAGAGGAATCGAATTTACGTTAGGGTACAATAACCATATTAACAAGTTGAATTATTATGGAAACGTCAATGTGACTTATGGTTGGAACAAAGTAATTACACAAGATTATGCCACTAACGCACAGGAGATTGATATTCCTGTCGGAAAAGAAACTAATAGAATTGTAGGCTATTCAGTGGATCAGTTTTTACGTTCAGATGCGGAAGCAGCTGCTTTTAATGCCGCTCATCCAGGATATAAAATTGATGGATATACACCCAAAGCAGGTATGATTGTATATAAGGACATCAGCGGTCCTAATGGTACTCCAGATAATGTGATTAACTCTTATGATAGGGTGACTATAGCACCTAATAATAATCCAGTAAATTTTGGATTGAACTTAGGGGGAAGCTACAAAGGATTCGATCTTGATGTAGTGTTTTCTGGTAGCGTTGGGTCGTTAAAATCCAATAAAGATTTAATGAGTGGTGTAGAGATTCAAAGAATGTATAGTGGTCTAGTAAATGATAGCTGGACTCCTGAAAATCCAAATGCTTCATTGCCTCAACTTTTACCATTATACAATAGTGCTTCTTCTATTTACAGAGACTACGATTCAGATTTCTGGTTCAAAAAGAATGATTATGTGCGTCTAAAATTCTTAACATTTGGATACAATTTCAAAGAACTTTCTCGTATTAAAGAGATTAATAATTTGAAAGTGTTTGTTACCGGATCAAATTTATTTGTGATCGGTGGCTTCAATAAATATTGGGATCCACAACTAGGTAACTCTGTTGGTTATCCTATAATGAGATCATTAAGTGCAGGTTTAAATGTTGGTTTCTAAATTAGTATATGATGAAAAATAGTACAAAAACAATAAAAATGAGAAAGATATTAACTTTAGTAGCCTTAGGTTTTGTTGGAGCACTTGCTGTCACTTCTTGCCAGTTGGATTACGAAAATACGGATGCCATTACACCTGATAATGTATTTAGTGATCCTGTGATGATTAAGGCCTATGTATCAGATATACATGGTGGTGAGATGCCTGGTTGGCCCGTGAACGGGGACGGGTCAGATGAAGCGGCTAACAAGCCCACTTCAATGAGTAATTATTTGCGTGGAATCCTTGATGCGCAAGGAAATGGCGCGGCAGGTGAGTTCAGTTATAAATTTATTGAAAGGATCAACTTTTTTCTTGAAAAGTTACCTACGATAACGGTTTTATCGCAAACAGAAAAAGACCAATTAGAAGGTCAAGTTTTATTTTGGAGAGCTTGGGACTATTGGAATAAAGTTAGATCTGTTGGAGGTGTTCCTTTGATACTAAAATCACAAGATATAAATAACAGAGAATCTTTATTTGTACCAAGAAATAAAACATCAGAGTGTGTCACTCAGATTATCGCCGACTTAGATGTTGCGATTGCAAAATTGCCAACTACTTGGACTGGTGGAGACTACGGGAGAATTGATAGATTAGCTGCTGCTTCTTTAAAAGGAAAAATCTTGATGTGGTATGCAAGTCCACTATTCAATCCTTCAAATGATCAAGCACGTTGGCAAACAGCATATGCAGCTAATAAAGCAGCAGTAGATATGTGTGTGGCTGCGGGTAAAGGATTGGTGGCTAAATATGCAGATATCTGGCAATCCGAAAATAACAAAGAGGTGATTATGGTCAATCAATTTTATTTCCCTGACCATACTTTCTTCAATGGAGGACCACGTCCAGAACCGTTGACTAAAGATTTGTCGAACCAAAATCAACCTTATTTACCATTGCTTACTGCCTATCCAAAAAAGGACGGTACAGCCTTAGTATTTAATGCGGCACAGGCGGGGACAGATAGTTTTGATCAACAATTTATGACCGATTTGTATACAAATCTTGATGATCGCTTTTATGCCACTATTTTCTGTCCAGGAACTATATATCCTTCAAAAGAAAATATTGATGGTGTGTTGCAAGGAAATAAGAGATATTGGAGTACTTATGAAAATAAGGCAGGCTTCAATAGTAGTATGGCTTATTTGGAAACAGGAGTTGGAGTGGGGACGGCTGCTGTAGCTGGATTTCACCCGATAAAAGGGATCGATCAAACTATTGGAAAAGCAACAGTTTACAATGCTGGTTTGGACTGGGTAGAGTTGCGTTTTGCTGAAGTATTGATGAACTATGGAGAATGTGCCAATGAAACAGGGAAAACTGCAGAGGCTTTAGATGTATTGACTAAGATCAGGCAAAGAGCAGGTGTTACTGCTGTCAATGGTGGTATCACTGCTACTGCTCAAACGGATATCAGAGAGGCTTATATTAAAGAGCGTTTTGTTGAGTTCGCCCTTGAAGGAAAACGTTTTGGAGATTTAAGACGTTTAAAACGTTTTGATATTTTAAATGCTCTAGGTTCAAGATCAGCTATCAAAATAGTCATTAAAGATAATGCCGATGTTGCAAATTTTGATTATACAAGTGATATGAAAAATGCTGCCACACGTGCAAAATTCAAAATCCAATATCTTCAAAGTTTTGATGGTAATCCAACGGAATGGAAATTCAATTTGAGTTTGACGCACTGGTTTTATGCCATCAATATTAATGATATTAACAGAAATGCTAAAATAGAGCAAAACAATGAATGGGGCGGAACTTTTGACCCATTGAAATAAGTAAGCTTGAAGTATTGGGATATTTGATTGTAGTCGAATTGTCCTAATGCGTTTAAGTAAAAAATGGTGGTTTTTTTTTGTTTGTAACCGTTAAATCTGCAAAGTCTGCATTCTGTCGTGGAATGCGGACGGAGCAGATTTGATGTGTTATTTAAGTAGGAAAAAAAAGTACTCTTTAAAAGGGGCTATGTGGGTTGTTTTAGAAACTGATCAGTGGCTTGTTAGGGATGTCGATAAAGGAATATTCAAAAAAGATACAAGCGATAATGTAACGCTAGCGTATGTTTTTTGAAAGACCAGAAGTAGGAATTCAATTAAAGTTATGGTTGCTAAAAAACAAGTTCCTATAGTATTAGAAGAGAGATAAGGCGTATAATGGAGAGGGCAAATGGAGTTGTCGAAAGCTTGTTTTGGGCAAATGAGAACGTTTACGAACTGTTAATAAAAATGAAAGAGGATAACTTTATGGAAGGGTTTATTTGAACTGGAATTTAGAAAAAGTTAAGAAAAAGTAAAGATGGGCAGTCTGGTGCAGTAGGTACTTCGTGTTTTTGTAGCTTGAGCCCAAAAACATCAGGTTATGCGAATACTCAATAAGATGTATGGATCAGTAAGTAATGGTAGGGAATAGATTTTAATTGTAAGAATAAATGAAAAAGAATTTTGAATTAAAAATAAGGTGTTTTTTTGTAGCGGCAGGGCTATTATTGATTTCAGCTGTTGCACAAGCGCAGGAGCATACCAACGCCTTTGACGATTTAAACCGTCAAGGGATGGTTAATGAATCGCAATCTGTAATGAGAATTAAAGCCTCACAAGAGGAAGTCAATAAGCTTGTAAAGGAAAACCCTAAGCAAGGTTACTTTTGTTTTACGGAGAACAGAAAAAACGATATCCGTTCTAAACTTTTTCTTCCAAAATCTTGGATAGAACGCAAAAAAGAGCAAAGAACTATTTTTACAGATGATCTTAATGCGGGTGAATTTTTTACCTTTCAGATTGGGGTCTTTGCGCCCTCTGTGAATTTAGAGAATGTAAAAATTACTTTTTCAGATTTAAAAAATGAAAAAGGCGATAAGATAAAAGCAGCTTCTTTTACCTGTTTTAATTTAGGAGGAATCGATAAAAACGGAAAATCCTTTACCAAGGCAGTTTCGGTTCCTAAGGGAGAATTACAGGCTTTCTGGATTGGATTGGATACACCGACTTCGGCTGTTGGGACCTACAAAGGAACGCTATCGGTAAAGCCAGCCTATAAAGAAGCTACTAGTATAGCCATAGAATTGGTAGTGGACGCCAAAACGATAGCGAACCATGGGGAGAATGAAGGTTGGCGTAAGAGTCGTCTTCGTTGGTTAAACTATGAAGGGGGAACAGCCAATACACCAACAAAACCCTACATCCCAGTAACGGTTTCAGCCCAAACCATTAAATATCTTGGAGGTGAAATTCAGCTTTCGTCTATGGGTTTACCAAAAAACATTACAACCCATTACAATCAAAGTAACCAATTGGACAAGTCGATATCCAATCCGATTTTAAGCGATGAGATTCGTTTGGTAATTGAAACTAAAAACGGCGCAGAAATACTGAAGTCACAAACTACAAAAATAGTAGAGTCTGACCAGACTCATGCGCGTTGGCAAACCATTTCAAAAAGTAAAAATTTCGAACTGATTTGTACAGGTGATTTTCAGTTTGATGGTTTTTGTGATTTCAATATTCAGTTAAAATCACTAAACAATACGGACATCAAGGATATTCGTCTTGAAGTGCCTTATACGGAAAAATCGTCCACTTATATGATGGGATTAGGACGCTCGGGAGGTTTTAGAACACATGAGAATTTTAATTGGAAATGGGACACAACAAAAAATCAAGATAAAATATGGATTGGAGCCGTTAACGCTGGTTTGAATTTCAGGTTTAAAGATGAGCATTTTGTGCGTCCACTTGTCAACGTGTATTATGCGTTAGGAAAATTAAATTTACCTACTTCTTGGGGCAACAGTGGTAAAGGCGCTATTTCGGTTACTGAAAACAGCAACAAAGCCTTACTTACTGCCTATAGTGGAGAAAGAATGCTCAGCAAAGGGCAACAGTTGTATTATAATTTTGAAATGTTGATAACGCCTGTAAAGCCTTTAAATTTATATGCAGAAGCCACAGAGCGTATCTATCACTCGAATTCGGATTTGAGTAATAAATACCTTGCGGAGGCCAAAGAAGCAGGAGCGAATTACATTACCATTCACCATAAAAAAGATGTTTACCCTTATATTAATTATCCTTATCATGATGCGTCTGTTGGGGATATGGCCAAATTTATTCAAAAAGCGCATCAGGAGAATATCAAAGTACGTGCGTATTATACCACTCGTGAATTGACCATTCATACGCCGGAAATCTGGGCTTTAAAAAGTTTGGGATCTGAAGTGATTTTTGATGGTCCGGGAAAAGATACTAAAACCTTAATTCATCCTAATGGACCGGATAAATGGTTAGTGAATAACTTTGATGGAAATTACATCCCTGCGTGGTACAACGCATTCAATGAAGGTCCTTACAAAGGGGAAATGGACATTTCAGTCATTACTACTCCAGATTCTCGCTGGAACAACTACTTTTTAGGAGGTTTGGATTGGATGGTCAACAATATTGGATTAGATGGTTTTTATATCGATGATAGTGCCTTAGATCGAAATACATTGCAAAGAGCCAGACGAATTTTGGATGCAGATGGTAAACGTAGAATTATTGACATGCACTCTTGGAATCACAATAATCCGTATGCAGGTTTTGCTAATTCCATACAGTTGTATATGGACTTATTGCCTTATGTAGACAGAACTTGGTTAGGTGAAAGTTTTGGTGATGAGCACAGTTCCGATTTTTGGTTGGTGGAAATGTCTGGAATACCCTTTGGAATGATGAGTGAAATGCTTGATGCACGCAATCAATTCAGAGGAATGGTTTTTGGCATGTTGCCACGAATTCCGTGGAGTGGAAACCCAAAGCCTTTATGGCATTTATGGGATGGTTTTGGTATGAAAGAGGCTCAAATGTATGGCTATTGGGATACCAATTGTCCTATAAAATCGGATAATCACAATCTGCCAACAACAGTTTACATCAACAAAAATACGGATAAAGCCCTTGTAACTATTGCCAACTGGAGTGAGGCTGCTCAAAAGGCCAATTTTAGTATAAATGAAAGTGTTTTAGGTTTTAAACCCACTAAGATATCAGCGCCAGAAATTGAAAAGCTACAGGCTGGAATTAACAAAATTGATTTGAAAAATATTGGAGAAATCAAAGGGAAATCGGGATTGATACTATTGCTTGAAAAATAAAAAAGAGAAAAAATGAGACATAAAATAAGTGTACTGTCATTGGTACTGACCCTAAGTATAACGGGACAGTTGATCGCACAAAAGCAAAACCAACCCGTCAATGATTTTCTAAAAGAATTGAAAGGGGCTTTCAAGCCCCTGGTGAACCAGTACACAGGAACTGATTTAAAAAGTTCCCAAGTTATTGAAAAAGGAAAGTTGCAAATTGGAGCAGCCCATTGGACATCTGTTGTTACAGCTTCAGGGACGAACTCAGGAGTGTTGGATGTGAGTGTCGCTTTTCAATTGGAAAGCGGAACGGCCAAAGAAACAGCCGTAGCTACTCAATTTGATTTTAGTGATTGGAGCACAAAAAATTATGTGATGATTCCTGCCATTATTTATAATGGGAATCGTTACCGTACCATTGGAAATGGGTATATGCCTAAAATGCCTAAGGATATGTATTACAATCCTAAGGTACCCTTGACTTTTTCTAATGATCCGCAATTATCTCCCGATCCAACGAAACCGTCCTTGATTGATTTGCAAACAGGTAATATGGCCACACCTGCGGTTTGTTTCTATTCACCAAAGTTAAAAAAGGGGTTTATCTTATTAACCGAGCAACAAACCCGTCTTGGAAATTCTGGTATTTCAGTTCGTGAGAATGAGACTAGATCACTTGCATCTATTGCAGTGAGTGCACCTGCTATGCGAAAATTACGTACTGGTTTTGGGGATTTTTTCCCCAGTGAAGATAAAGCTGCCGATTGGAAGGCAGGTGATCAGTTGACCTTAAACTTTAAATTATATGCTTTTCCAGCGAAATCCATTCCTGATTTGTTAAACAAATTCATGGAGGTTCGTAAAGCACTTAGTGGAGCCAATACTCCAAGGAATTTAGTTCCAATGAGCAAACAAGTGGCCTTAGCTACGGGCATCACTTCAACGCATTGGGTAGAAGTTCCTGCTGGAAAATATTATGCCCCTGAAAATGGAAATGATTATCAATTAGGTTGGGTCAGTGGGATGATGAATACGTATCCGATGTTGACTTTGAACGATACGAAAGAAAGAGAAAGAGTGGGAATTGAATTTGATTTCATTATCGATAAATTACAAGGGAAAAGCGGGTATTTCTTTGGTGGTATCACCGCGGCAGGAGATATTCGTCCTGAAAGACAACATGAGGATTATCCCAGGGTGCAAGCCATGGTGCGTAAAAACTCTGACGCCTTACTTTGGATGACTAAACATTTGATGTTGTACAAAGAGTTAGGGTATACTAATGAAATAAAACCCAAATGGGAAGCCGCTACTAAAAAACTAGCGCAGGCTTTTGTCAATACTTGGAAAAAGGACGGTCAGTTCGGTCAATATATCGTTCCAGAGACAGGTGAGGTAGCCGTGTTTAACTCAACGGCGGGTGCTATTGCTCCAGCAGGTTTAGCAGTAGCTTCAATGTATTTTGGAAACAAAGAATTCTTGAAAACAGCCAAAGAATCGGCTGCGTATTATTACAAAAGAGATGTTGAAAAGCAAGGACTAACTACAGGACATTGTGGGGATATTTCTCAAGATGCCGACTCTGAGTCTTGTTTTGGATTTTTAGAATCTTTGATGGCCCTGTACAATGTAACAAAGGAACCCCAATGGTTGGAAAAAGCAAAAGTACAGGCGGCCTTGTGCTCGACGTGGGCATTTTCGTATGATCCTATTTTTCCAGCGCAAAGTCAGATTGGGAAAAACCAATCCAATATGGCTGGAGCTATTTGGGCCAGTACACAAAACAAACATGCCGCTCCTGGTATTTGTACCGCTTCAGGGGATTATTTATTCAAATTATACCGCGCTACAGGAGATACAAAATATGCGGACTTGATCAGAGACATTCAGCATGCCAATGTGGAAGCGATGGACATGCCAGGTCATCCAACAACGAACCACGGTATAGGTACTGAAATGGAGCGTATCCAGCTTTCCGATGCGGAAGGAAGAGGAACTATTGGTAATTATTACAACACTCGTAACTCTTGGTGTGAAACTAATGGGGCATTTATGGCCTTGGAACTTCCAGGTCTTTATGTGCAAACCGATACAAGAAAAATGGTGGTTTTTGACCATGTTGAAGCTCAACTAATGAAAGATATGAACGATGGAACAGCAGCGGTTTTACTTGAAAACAAGACGGCCTACGATGCCAACGTAGCTGTAATGGCAGAAACGGCGAAGCAAACACAAACTCCTATGAGTTATGTGGCCTTTGTGAAATGGCCAAAAGTGGAGGTAAAAGCAGGACAAAAAGTAATAGTAAATATTCAAAAGGATGGTGCTATAAAGGTAGTAAGTCCAGCAATGGAAGAATTTTAATGCTAAGAAATAACAATAACCAATATTAAATTAACTGATTATAATGAGAAATTTTTTGATGTTAATAGCTTTTATGCTATTCCAAAATGGGTATTCGAGTGATATCACTTTGAAGAATAAATATTCGTCAATTTCGATTAACGATAAAGGATTTGTAACGAGTATCAAAGACCTAAAGACTAATAAAGACTATAGCGCTAAAACGCAAAAATCACCATTGATGAGTGTTTATATATGGTCCAAACGCCAACAATTAGATCCAACTGAAGCAAAATACAATAGCACAACAGGACAATTTGTTTTGAAATACCCTAACGGAACTATTGCCACGGTGAAAGTCAACTCCAAAGAAAAGTATTTCCGTTTTGAGCTGGTGGCTATGGAGAACAGAGGCGATGTGGATAATGTGATTTGGGGACCCTACCGCACTACGATTTCTCAAACTATCGGGGAAATTATAGGGGTGGTTCGTGATGGAAGCTTCGCTTTTGGAGCCTTTAGTTTAAATGATAATACTACGGCTGGAGTTCCAGTGGACAATGATTTGTATGATATGTTTTATTACATCCATACTCCCGATGTAAAGAAATATCCGGTGCCATCGAATTTGAAAGAGGGTCAGCGTCTTTCGCTAGGAGGAGCTGGTCATAGCGATATTGATTTTTATTCAAAACCAGAAGAATATTACCGTATTAATTATGGAAATGCAGCAGTGTATAAACCAGAATATGGAACTGAAATAGCCTATCATGCTAGAGACAGAAGAAAAGAACACACTATCTTTTATTCGTTAATGCCATTGTTCCCGATTAACAAAAGACATCACCAAGTAGTAGAAGGACTAAAAGATGTGGATTTGTTGCATTCAGCAGTAGCCTTGTACGCTTGTCCTGATCAATTGGGATTAAGTGTTTTGGAAACGATAGTGAAACAAGAAAACATGCCGTATATCACCAATGATAAAGGAAAATGGATTAAGGATTTTTCAGCATACAGTCCGGATATTGCTTGGAGTGGGGTTCACGATAGTTTGGTGAGTTACTCGAAACAAATTGGATTCAAAGGTGTTCAAGACGAAGGACAAGGGGGCGGATATTCCGAGTATTATTACAATCCTGGCGATCGTTTTGGAGGAATGAAAGGAAAATTTAAAGATGGAAAAACAATGGACATTAGAAAGTTCGGTGCTTCGTTGAAGAAAGAAGGATTGCAGTATGGTGTGCATACTTTATGTGAATTTGTACAAGGGAATAGCGCCGATGTGACTCCTGTTCCTAACAAAAATTTGAGCAAATTGTATAGTGTTAAACTGGACCAAAGCATCACAGCAAAGGATACCGCTATTCGAGTTCAGGACACCATGTATTTGAATGAAAAAGGAGTTTGGCATCAAGAGAACTTTAATGTGCTCCAGATTGGAGACGAATTGATCACTTATAAAGGCGTGACTAAATCACGTCCTTTCACTTTAACTGGCGTACAACGTGGAGCGTATAAAACCTTTATGTTGGGACATCAAAAAGGAGATCTTGTATCTAAAATGCAGGGAACATGTTATTCTACCTTCATTCCTAATATGGAACTTCAGGATCAATATGGAAAAGCATATGCCAATTTGTTAAAAGAAACTTCAATGGATTATATTGATTTTGATGGATTGGAAAGTTGTATGTACCAAGGGCATGGGGAGTATGCTTTTAAACGTTTTTTTAGAAGTTTGTTTGAACAGTCGAAGAAAAACGGAATTGAATATTTACGTGTGATGGGTTCTTGTGTTTTTGAAGGGAATTGGTTGTACATGAGTACCTGTAATATTGGTGGAGGAAATCATATGTTTAATCCTGAAACGGGAAAATGGGGTATTGAAGGAAAAGACATGCGTTATGTTTTCCACGGCAATTATATGCCTGCGACTTTCGGAATTCAAGGATTTCCTAAAAACGAGGAAGTGGCTCATAATCTACAGTGCAAAGCTATTGGATGGAACGCACAATATATGTTAGGGATGAGTCAAGAATCAGTGGAGAAAAACCCTGAGAAATACAAAATTTTCAAAGCCATTAGAGCTTGGCAAACCGCTCGTGAAGCCGATGTATTTACGGATAAACAAAAAGAAAGTTTCCAAAGTACTACAGATAAATTCAAAATTGAACAAAAGAATTCAAGCACTTGGACCTTGTATACACAAAAGGAAGGAAAAGGGAAGTGGATTAGTGAGCAACTGACCAAACCTTTGACAATAGCCAATAAATAAAAACAAAAAGCATTATATAATGAGAAAACTAATAGTAGTGGTAGCCTTTATGCTATTTCAGAGCGGGTATTCGAAAGATATTACGTTAAAGACCAAATACGCCTCTATTTCAATCAATGAAAGAGGTTTTATTAGCAGTATAAAAGATATAAAACGCAATAAGGAATACATTGCTCAAGGTCAGAGTTCTCCTTTATTAGCCTTACATGTTTGGGCCAAAAAACAAACTTTTGAACCCAAGTCAGTTGCTTATAATAAAGCAACTAGTGTGTGGACTTTCCAATACGAGAACGGATCGGAAGCCCTTGTGAAAATTACGCCAAAGGAGCAGTATTTCAAAATGGAATTGATCGATTTGAAAAATAGAAGAGGTGTAGACAATGTGATTTGGGGACCAGTTAAAACGACCATTTCTAAAACTATAGGGGAATTGATCGGTGTGGTTCGTGATGACAATTTTGCCATAGGTATGTTTGGATTAAATGACAATACTACTACTGGATTACCTGCCAACGGTGATGCCTTGGAAATGATGCATTATTATATTCACTCTCCAGATCCGGTAAAGTATCCTTTACCTTCGAATTTGAAAGAAGGACAAAAATTCAGAATTGGGGGCGATGGAGTAAATGATGTTGCCTTTTATTCACATCCTGAAGAATATTACAGAATGACTTGTGGAAATGGCGCTATGTTAGAACCTGCATATGGTTCATATATCGTGTATCATTCTAGAGATCGTCGTAAAGCGCATACTATTTCTAAAACCATTGACACTGATATTCTTTTTCATACAGATCCTCAACATATGGTGGTGGATGGTTTAGAAGGCGTAGACTTACTCAATTCAGCTGTAGCCTTATATGCTTGCCCAGATAATATAGCCCTTTCGATAATTGAGAACATGGTGAAAGCCGAAGGTTTACCCTATATTACCGATAATGGAAAATGGATCAAATCACCTAAAAATAACCGTCCGGATGTGGCTTGGAGCGGGGTTCATGACAGTTTAATTAGTTATACCAAACAAATTGGATTCAGAGCAGTACAGGATGAAGGTCAAGGCGGTGGTTATGCGGAGTATTACTATAATCCGGGTAATCGTTTAGGAGGAATGAAAGGAAAATTCGCCAACGGTAAAACTGAAGATATTCGTCTTTTTGGACAACGTTTGAAAAAAGAAGGAATTGCATACGGAGTACATACCTTATGTGAATTCATCCAAACCAATAGTTCTGATGTGACGCCTGTTCCCAATAAAAATCTGTTGAAATTATTTACGGTTCAATTGGATAAAGATGTGGCACCTAATGATACTGACATTGTGGTAAAGGATACCTTATATTTGAACGAAAGAGGGGAATATAATGTCAATGTTTTGAAGATTGGTGATGAGATTATTCAATACAAAGGAGTAACTAAAACACGTCCGTATACTTTGATTGGAGTGGAAAGAGGATATTATAAAACGTTTGCTTTAGCACACAAAAAAGGAGATGATGTGTCTAAATTAAAAGCCAACTGTTATTCAGGATTGATGCCTGATATGATACTGCAGGACACGTACGGAAGAGCTTATGCTGATTTATTAAATGAATGCTCGATGGATTTTATCGATTTTGACGGTATGGAAAGCTGTTTGTATCAAGGTCATGGTTATTATTCATACAAAAGATTCTTCAGAAGTATGTTTGATCAAGCAGCCAAACACGGAAATCCTTATATTCGTGTAATGGGGGCAGGACCATCAGAAGGAAACTGGTTGTATATGAATACGATTAACTTAGGTGGAGGCAATCATATGTTCAATCCAGAGACAGGGAAATGGGGAATCGAAGGAAAAGACATGCGTTATGTTTTTGAAAGCAGTTATATGCCGGGTACTTTTGGGATTCAAGGGTTTCCAAAAACGGCTGAAGTGGCACACAACTTGCAGTGTAAAGCCATTGGATGGGGTGCACAATATATGTTGGGGATGAGTCAAGAAACTGTAGAGAAAAACGCAGAGAAGTTTCAAATTTTTAAAGCATTAAAAGCATGGCAAACCGCTAGTGAGGCAGATGTTTTCACAGCTAAGCAGAAGGAAGCTTTTAAAAGTACGACCGATAAATTTAAAGTAGAACAAAACAGTACCAATAGCTGGACACTCTACACCCAAAAAGACGGGAAAGGGAAGTGGATAGCTGAGGTATTAACTGCAGAAAAAGCAGATAATAGAGTAGTTAACAAATAGATTAGAATTGAGAATGAAGAAATACTTAGGCTTGGTGGCCATTTTTTGTTTGCATTATTCTTTTGGCCAGCAACAGCGGTCAGTAGAAAATTTTAATAACGATTGGTTATTTGCACGTTATGGCATGCAGGCTGACGGTTCGAGAATTCCCGAACCTGGACCCGGCTTGAGAAAATTTAAATTTTCATCTTCTAGTGAGGAACTCGGATTTGCTTATTCACCTTATTTGGCTATGGATGGCGATGAAAAGACGCACTGGCTTCCTGCTTACTCAGATAAAAAGCCTTGGATCATAGTGGACGCGTTGGTGTCCACTTTGATTCAAAAAGTCAATACGATTTCAAATATCGATTCTAAATTGGCCTTAGTGGAGGGCAGTAATGATCAGAAGACCTGGGGAAAATTGCCCGGTAATTATCGTTTTGTCAAAATCACCTACAGCAAGGAACCAAAGGATGAGCCACTTAAAATTAACGAAATTGAATTGTTTAACGAAAGTGGTGTGCTTCTAAAAAATGAACTCATAAAGAATTCGGTTTCACCTTCATCACTTTCTTTCTCGGATATCTATTGGCGTAAGCTCAGTTTGCCTCATGATTGGGGAATTGAAGGTCCTTTTCGAATGGATTTGGATGGGAATACGGGTAAACTCCCTTGGAGAGGAATAGGATGGTACCGCAAACATTTCATGACAACTACTTGGGAAAAAGGGAAACAGTTTTATCTGGATTTTGATGGAGCGATGGCTAATGCTGAGGTTTATATAAATGGGAAAAAGGCGGGAGAGCGACCTTATGGTTATAGCTCGTTCCGTGTGGATTTAACGCCTTTTATTGCCTACGGAAAAGAGAATGTAGTAGCCGTTCGACTCAATACTGAACAATTGGGTTCACGTTGGTATCCAGGAGCTGGAATTTATAGAGACGTTCGTTTGTTGAAGGTCAACCCAGTCCATGTGGCGCAGTGGGGTACTTTTGTAACCACTCCGAAGATTTCAGCACAAACGGCTACGGTAAGTGTGGCGGTAACTTTAGAAAACAATGTTTCCAGAAAAACAACAGCGGGTTATAGTGTGGACATCTTTGAATTGGACCAAAATGATATTGCTGGCAAAAAAGTAGCCAGTATCCCAAAACAATTACAAATTGTAGAAGCCAATCAAAGCGATGAAGTCATTGTAAATCTGCTGGTGGACAAACCTAAATTATGGAGTTTAGAACAAACCAATCGGTATTTGGCTAGAGTATCAGTATACAGCAACGGGAACTTAGTTGATGTAAACGATACACCCTTTGGTATTAGAACTATCAAATTCACGCACGACAATGGCTTTTTATTAAACGGTAAACGCGTACAACTTAACGGAACTTGTAACCATCATGATTTGGGGGCTTTAGGATCGGCTTTCAATATGTCCGCTCTAGAAAGGCAATTGACTATTTTGAAAGAAATGGGGACCAATGCCATTCGTACAGCTCACAATCCTCCAGCGCCAGGTTTATTAACCTTGGCGGACAAAATGGGATTTTTGGTTATGGATGAAGCCTTTGATTGTTTTATGATTTCAAAAGACAACAATAGTAAAAATGATTATTCACGCTGGTTTGAAAAATGGCACGAGAAGGATTTAGGAGATTTAATCAAAAGAGACCGTAATCATCCTTCGGTGATTTTATGGAGTTCTGGAAACGAAATCCCAGAACAACATCTTCCAGAGAAATTTCAGCTCTTTGCCCAGATGCGTGATATCATTCACAAATACGATACGACCAGACCTGCTAGTTGTGGTATTTCTTTACCAAAAGAAACTGCTTTTAGTGGAGTAGAGCTCAACGTGGATGTGCATGGAATGAATTACGCCTCGGGAGATGCTTATGGAGGGCCAGATTTATATGGTAAGTTTTTGAATTTTAAAGGTCATGAGAATTTGGGAGGCTACGGAAGTGAAACTAGCTCAACGATGAGTTCGAGAGGAATCTATTTCGACCAAGCTTTTCAAGTGTCTTCTTATGATGCTTCAGCACCAGGCTGGGGTTCATTGCCCGACCAAGAATTTGCTGCTCTTGATAAATATCCTGCTATTGCAGGTGAATTTGTCTGGACCGGCATTGACTATTTAGGAGAACCAACCCCTTTTAATAGTGATGCTACACTTTTGCTAAACTTCTCTGGTCTTGACAAGGAAGCTTTAGAAATGGAGAAAGAAAAATTAAAAAAAATAGAGACCAATCGTCCGCCTTCAAGAAGCAGCTATTTTGGGATGGTAGATTTGGCTGGATTTCCAAAAGACCGATACTATTTGTATCAATCGCGTTGGAGACCGGATTTAAAAATGGCTCATATACTGCCTCATTGGAATTTTCCAGAACGCATCGGTAAAGTGACTCCTGTTTTAGTGTATACCACTGGGGATGAAGCGGAGTTGTTTTTGAATGGGAAATCACAGGGAAGAATCCAAAGAAAAGCAGGTGAATACCGTTTGAGATGGAATGATGTGGTGTACGAACCTGGGGAATTGAAAGTTGTGACGTATAAAAACGGAGAAGATTGGGCAACATCCTTTGTGAAAACTTCAGGAAAAGCAGCCAAATTGGTTTTAAGCATAGAAAAAGAAAGTATCGATTTTAGCAAAAATGAATTTGCTTTTATCAAGATTATGGTGGCAGATGCCCAGGGTAATCTAGTACCCGATGCTACTAACCTAATCCATTGCAAAGTAAAAGGCCAAGGCGAAATCGTCGCCACAGATAATGGTGATGCAACTAGTCTGATTGCCTTTCCTAGCCCAACACGTCCAGCTTTCAGTGGATTGATGTTGGCGATTGTAAAAGCAAAATCAGCTAAAAATGGCAAAATAATTTTAAAGGTGGAGTCCAAAGGATTAGAGGACGGAGAAATCGAAATCAAGGTAAAATAAGAAGAGTCTCTGTGGGAATTGCTAAAAAAAGTAGCTATTAATAACGATAAAAAAAGTATGAAAAAAATAATCATTGCAGCAGTTGTTTTATGTAGTCTTGCTGTTTTTGCAAAAGACAAATTTTCCGCCTTAGAAGTAATTCATCAAGAGTATCACGTTTCCGTTAATGGGGACGATAAGAATGTAGGATCAATTTCAAAACCGCTAAAAACGATAGGAGCAGCGGCTAAGTTGGCTATGCCAGGTGACGTAGTTACTGTTCATGCGGGTATTTATCGTGAACAAATTACACCACCACGCGGGGGGAATTCCGATAATGAGCGAATTGTTTATCAAGCAGCCAAAGGAGAGAAAGTAGAGATCAAGGGTTCGGAAATTATTAAAGGATGGGTAAAACAAGCCAATGATACTTGGATGGTGAAAATACCCAATAGTTTTTTTGGACAATTTAATCCGTATAGTGACTTGATCCGTGGAGATTGGTATTGGGGACCTAAAGGGAGCACTTATCATACTGGAGCTGTATACCTCAACGGAGATTGGTTGATGGAAGGATTGACCAAAGAACCTGTTATGAAAGCCGCCGATGCAAAAAATACACTTTGGTGGGCAGAAGTAGACGGTAATACTACCACGATATGGGCCCAGTTTAAAGATAAAGATCCTAATAATGAAACAGTAGAAATCAATGTGCGTCAAAAAGTGTTTTATCCTGAAAAGCCCTTTACTAATTTTGTAACAGTTCGTGGTTTTGTGATGCAGCAAGCCGCTACCAATTGGGCACCACCAACAGCAGAACAAATGGGACTTATTGGAACCAATTGGAGTAAAGGTTGGGTGATTGAAAACAATACGATACTATATTCCAAATGTGTAGGGATTGCCTTGGGAAAATACGGAGATGCTTTTGATAATAAAGATACCGAGTCGGCAGAAGGTTATGTGGGAACAATCAATAGAGCTTTAAAGTTTGGATGGAACAAAGGAAGTATTGGTGGACACCAAGTGCGTAATAACACCATTGCGTATTGTGAACAAACGGGTATAGTGGGAAGCATGGGCTGTGCCTATAGCACCATTGAGGGGAATACCATTCACGATATTCACGTCAGAAGATTGTTTGATGGGGCTGAAATGGCCGGTATTAAATTCCATGGAGCTGTAGATGTTCAGATCAACAATAATCATATTTACAAAACTAATATGGGGATTTGGCTCGATTGGATGGCTCAAGGGGTACAAGTAAAAAGCAATGTGATGCACGATAATGGCTTGGATATTTTTCTAGAGGTAGATCATGGCCCAATGTTAGTGAGCAATAATATCTTGCTATCGAAAACAAGTTTGCTGATGAATTCAAGTGGAGCGGCTTTTGTCCACAATATTTTTGGAGGAAAAATGGATGTAGTATCCTACGACAGCCGTTTAACTCCTTACCATAAAGCGCATGATACCAATGTTGAAGCCTTGCACGACAACCCAGCTGGGGATATTCAATTCGTAAACAATTTGTTTGTAGATGGAGGGAATGCTAGCCAGTATAAGAAAAATATTTTGCCGGTAGTTTTTGATGGTAATGTCTATACAAAAGGAGCCGTAAGAGCAGTGGCAGGAAATAAACAAAGAAGTTTTGGTGAGATCAGTGCTGAGGCCAAAGAAAAGTTGAAAAATGTACCAGACACAGAAGCAGTGGAAAAGAATTTCATAACCAATGAAACTTTTGATACGGGGGCTAAGTTGATTTCGGAAGGGGATAAAATGTATTTGGAAATTACGATGGATAAAGATTGGTTAAGTAAGCAAAAGAGAAATCTGGTGAGTACAGGATCTTTGACCAAAGCGATTATTCCTAACCTAGCTTTTGAAAATGTGGACGGTTCGCCCTTAAAAATTGATACCGATTATTTAGGAAAGAAACGCAATGTAAAAAATCCTTCACCAGGTCCATTAGAGATCGTGAAAACTGGTAGGCAAAAAATAAGAGTGTGGTAAATTAATGTAAATTGTGCACGAAATAATCTACAAAAAAACAGAAATGATAAAGAGGAAATTGATACTCGTTAGCCTGATGGTCTTGATCACGAGTAGTTCGCAAGCAATCGAAAACCCACCATTAAAACTGTGGTATACGCAAGCGGCAAAAAAATGGGATGCAGAAGCTTTACCTATTGGTAATGGTAGAATAGGAGCTATGTTGTTTGGCAATGTTAAAACCGAGCATATTCAGTTCAACGAACAAAGTCTTTGGAGCGGTGATAACAATTGGGATGGAGGATATGAAACAGGTGATCATGGTTTTGGTAGTTACCGAAACTTTGGCGAGTTTGTACTAAGCTTTAATCATAGTGATGAAGCAAAAGCCTACCAACGTTCATTGAATATCACCACTGGAATTCATACTACCTCTTTTGAAATAAATGGTACAAAGTTTACTCGTGAAGCCTTTGCTTCTCATCCAGATCAGGTCATGGTTTTCAAGTATACCGCAAGTAAAAAGGGTGCTTTCTCGGGGAAAATTTCGCTGGAATCAGCACAGGGCGCTATTAGTGTAGCCGATGCAAATGGCGTAAGTT
This sequence comes from Flavobacterium sp. OHVDL-2026-0007, assembly GCF_059882335.1. NCBI lineage: Bacteria > Pseudomonadati > Bacteroidota > Flavobacteriia > Flavobacteriales > Flavobacteriaceae > Flavobacterium > Flavobacterium sp. OHVDL-2026-0007. The sequence goes on along the minus strand of NZ_CM187612.1, from coordinate 1,109,871 downwards.
TTATTGGAGAGATGCCCAATCACTTAAGATATGCGGCAAAGTTGCGACTCGTAAAAGAAGGCGGTGAATCTCATGTAGAAGGCAATAACCTAGTATTTAGCAATTGTAATACGCTGATTTTAATGGTAGATGCGCGAACTAATTACAAACCCGATTACACTGCAGGTTGGCGAGGTGCAGATCCTATGCCACAAATTGAAAAAGAAGTGGCGACTGCTCAAAAATTGGGTTATGCAAAATTGTTAGAAAGACATACCAAAGATATTACGAGACTTACGGGTGCTGCAAAAATGGATATAGGGAAAACAAGCGCAGCACTGTTGACATTGCCTACCGATATTCGTTTGAAAAAATATGCAGCAGGAGGTATTGATCCAGATCTTGAAGAAACCATCTTTCAATATGGTCGTTATTTACTAGTGAGTTCTTCACGACCTGGAGGTTTACCAGCTAATTTACAAGGCTTATGGAACAATAGCAATTCACCAGCTTGGGCTAGTGATTATCACAACAATATCAATATTCAAATGAACTATTGGGCTGCAGAGTCGACTAATTTATCTGAGTGTCAGCTTCCGTTAATTGATTTTATTGTGGCTGCACAGGAACCTTGTCGCATTGCCACTCGTAAAGCCTTTGGAGATAAAACACGAGGATGGACCGCACGCACCAGCCAAAGTATTTTTGGTGGGAATGGTTGGGAATGGAACATCCCTGCTAATGCCTGGTATGCACAGCACGTATTTGAACACTGGGCTTTTACAAAGGACAAATCCTATCTAGAAAAAACAGCCTATCCTATTTTGAAAGAATTATGTCAATATTGGGAAGATCGTTTAAAGAAAATGCCTGATGGTAGCCTAATGGTTCCAGATGGTTGGTCACCTGAGCATGGTCCAAGAGAAGATGGCGTAATGCACGATCAGCAATTGGTTTGGGATCTTTTTGAGAATTACCTAGAAGCTGCCAAAGCACTGAACATCGACAATGAATATCAAACAAGAGTGGCTCAAATGCAAACGCAGCTTGCTCCGAACAAAATTGGTAAGTGGGGACAGTTGCAAGAATGGCAAACAGACAGGGATGATGCAGATGATCAACATCGTCATACCTCACATTTGTTTGCTGTTTATCCAGGCCGTCAAATTAGTGTAAACAAAACACCTGAATTTGCTAAGGCAGCTACTATATCCTTACGCAGTAGAAGTGGTAATTACGGAAAAAATGAAAACACTCCCTTCACGGTAGAATCAACTGTTGGGGACAGTCGACGTTCTTGGACATGGCCTTGGCGTTGTGCCTTATGGGCAAGACTGGGTGAAGGAGAGAAAGCAGGTATGATGATAAGAGGATTACTGACGTATAATACAATGTCCAATTTGTTCACTACTCATCCGCCTTTTCAAATAGATGGAAATTTAGGCATCAGCGGTGCCATTGCAGAAATGTTATTGCAGAGTCATGCTGGTGAAATACAACTGTTACCAGCCATTTCTAAAAGTATGGCTACAGAGGGGTCTTTTTCAGGATTAAAAGCGCGTGGCGGTTTTACAGTGGATTGTAAATGGCGTGATGGCAAAGTAACTTCTTACAAAGTAAGTTCTGCAAATCCAACCCAAGTAAAAGTAAAGGTAAATGGAGAAATCAAAACCATTACATCGGTAATTAAATAAAAGGCCGAAGAATTACCATAAGACTGTTTTTTATATTTTGCCTTAATCATTCGAGTGAATGATTAAGGCTTTATGAGCATATCCTATATTGAATTTTCAGTTTCAACAAGAAAAGGAATTAACCAACCGATTCAGCTTCTGAACCAGAAGTGATCTCATAATTATTTCGAAATAGTTATGGCTATTAACTAACAAAAGGACTAAAAGATGAATAAATATCAAGCCTCCCTATTGGGAATAATGTTTGCTTGTTCAAGCAATGCACAAATAAAAAATGCTGCTGCAAAACTAGAGTCGGCCAAAGCAAAAAATGAAATGTATTTTTCCTTTGTAAAAGCCAAGGCCACAGCGGTAATGAAAACCGGATTCAATGCAGGAGATGGCTACAGTGAGGTTTGGATTCGAGATTACAATACTTTTATTGAATTGGCCGCTCACGTTAATTCCAAAGAAGTTTTGAAAGAAAACCTATTGGTTTTTTGTAGAATGCAAGGAGAAGATGGAAACATTATCGATGGCTTTACTCCTAAAGAAAAAGCAGGTGAAGTAGCTTATGAGTTTTCCTATTCCAAATTAGAAACGCGATATGCCGCTCATAAAAACACCGTGGAAACAGATCAAGAGAGTTCTTTGGTACAGGCGGTTTATAAATACATAAAACTAACAGACGATACAACCATTTTGACTGAGAAAGTGGGGGATAAAACGGTGGCAGAACGATTGGAATGGGCTATGGATTTCCTCATGAAAAATAGGTTTAATTCTCAATATGGATTGATTACAGGTGCCACTACTGCAGACTGGGGAGACATACAGCCCGAGCATGGATGGGGTGTTAAATTAGATCACAATACTCATATGGCAATTGACATCTACGATAATGCCATGTTTGTCATTGCCTTGAATAATCTAGTGGAAATCATTCCAACAACTCAAAAAAAATGGAATCCAATTAAAAAACAAATAGCCCAAAATGTGAGAAAACATTTGTGGGACGCAAAAGCACAAAAATTTATCCCTCATATTTATCTTAAAGATTCTCCTTTCCCTGCTAGTTTTGATGAAAATAGTATTTATTATTTCGGAGGAACGGCCATTGCTATTGAAGCAGGATTATTAAGCAAGAAAGAAGTAAAAGTATCTATAGATGAAATGATTAAAAGGGTCAAAGAAGCGGGAGCTGGATCCATAGGATTGACTTTGTATCCGCCTTATCCCAATGGTTATTTTGTAAGCAAAGAAATGAATCCAATGTACACCTATCAAAATGGAGGGGATTGGACTTGGTTTGGAGCACGTATGATTCAGCAGTTAATTAAATACGGTTTTGTACAAGAGGCCTATGAACAAATGTTGCCTATGGTCAAAAGAGTGAAGGATAATAATGGTTTCTACGAATGGTATTCTGTAGATAATAAACCAAGAGGATCTGGAACTTTTAGAGGAGAAGCAGGAGTACTATATACCGCCATTACTATGTTTGAGAAACTCAACAAGTAAGGTAGTGATAGGCATAAGAAGCATAAAGATAAAAAGGGTAACCAATATTTCGAATTTAAAAGCTTTGCTTTGGCAAGTTTGAACAGACAAAATTAAGGATGAGGAAGATTAATTTTTTGTTATTAGGCTTAGTGTTTACGGTGCTCAGTGGGCAAGCGCAAAACACTAAAAAAAAGAAAGTGGCAGTTTTAGATAAAGGGCTATCAGCTCGAATTTTAAATCCAATTTGTCCACCTGGAGTATATATCGCGGATCCAGAAGCTCGACAAATGCCAGATGGGAGAGTGTATATATATGGTTCTCGAGATGAATTGGGAAGCGGGTGGTGTTCGCATTCGTACAATGTACTTTCTTCTTCTAATTTGATTAATTGGGAAGTCGATCAAAATTCATTTGCCACACAAGGATTAGGTAAGCAAACAGATTATACAAGCAAATTTTTGTATGCACCGGATTGTATTTACAAGGATGGGAAATATTACCTGTACTATTGTTTAGATGGTGGAAATGAGGATGAGATCGAAGGGGTTGCCACTTCAGATTCACCTTATGGACCTTTCAAAGAGGGAAAAAAAATCAAAGGTGCTTTTGGAATTGATCCGTCCGTTTTTATTGATGATGATGGTCAAGGCTACTTGTTTTGGGGGCAAGCCAATGCAAATGGTGCAAGATTGAATAAAGATATGACAGCTATTGAAGGAGAGATTCACAAAAATTTGGTTACTTATGATAAACATTTTTTTAATGAAGGGAGTTCCGTTCGAAAGCGAAATGGGATTTACTACTTCGTTTATCCAAGCCATCAAAGACATGGTGAGGCTGCCTGTCCAACATTATCGTATGCAACAAGTAGAAATCCATTAGGGCCGTACACCTACAAAGGTGTGATTATTGACAATTTTGGAAGTGGAAAAAACCTTGTAAATAATCACGGTTGTATAACCGAAATCAACGGAAAATGGTATGTATTTTATCACCGACCGACCCACGGAATGGCTACGATGCGCAAAGCTTGTGTGGAACCCATTACTTTTAATGCTGATGGTACAATCGACGAAGTGGAAATGACTACACAAGGAATTGGCAGTGTGATTGATCCAACCTTGAGAATGGATGCTGCTCGTGCCTGCTTAATGTCTGGAAATGTATACGTAACAGACCGCCGACCGGCCAATGATCTAGTGGTAGAATACTTGGCTGATATTCGAAATGGTGATACAGCAACCTGGAAATATTTTGATTTTTCCACTAAAAAAGCAAGCTCTTTTAGTTGTAAAACCTGGGGAAATAATGCAGCAGGAATTATTGAAATCCGTTTGGATAAAGCAGACGGTGAGCTAATAGGTACTTGTGAAATGAAAGAGATGAAAGACAGTGTAGCTTATTCCATTCATTCTTCAAAGATTAAGAGTATCAGTGGTAAACATGCCATAGTTTTGGTTTTTAAAAACACAAACGAAGCAGAAAAAACAACCACCTTGTGCAATTTAGAGTGGTTTATTTTTAACTAATAGTAGCCTAAAAAAGTTAAGATTTCTAATATGAATAAAAGAAGACTGTTTTTAAGCATCCTATTGTACAGTAGCTGTACAATAATAGGACAAAGTATAAAGGAAAGAAAATCTAATTCAGCTCATCATTCTCAAAAGGAGGTAGGGTGGAATGTTAGTCAATATGAGGTTAGCTGGGATTCACCAAGTAAAAATGCAATGGGTTCTATGCCTTTAGGAAATGGAGATATTGGAACCAATGTGTGGGTGGAACCCAATGGAGATTTGTTATTGTTGCTGGGGAAATCGGATTCCTTTGATGAATTTAATCGTTTATTAAAAATTGGACGTATTCGTATCAAAACGACTCCTTCCATTTTTACTGAAGGTCAGTTGTTTTCGCAAAGGTTAAATCTTGCTGACGGGGTGATCGAAATCAAAACAGCTACATCTAAACTGCGCATTTGGGTGGATGCCAATCATCCAGTAGTTCAAGTGGATTGTCAGAGCGATAAGCCCATAAAGGCTACAGTAATGGTGGAGAACTGGAGAACTAAGAATCGTGAACTAAATACAATAGGAGATTTAAATGAAATAAAATCAGCCTATGGGAATCAAACCGATAAAATTCGGGTGAATGCGGATGTCTTTTTTCCATTCAAAGAGGGACAATTGGCGTGGTGTCATCATAATGTCGAATCGCAATGGGAACGGAACCTAAAACTAACAGGTTTGGGGAGCGAAATTGCAAAGGGGACTGATCCGATTTTGAACCGTAATTTTGGAGCGATAATCAGAGCAGACAAGATGAAAGCTGTTTCAAATACGGAGTTAGAATCCCAAAAAGCGTCATCCTCTTTTAGCGTTCAAATTTATGCAGTGACCAATCAATCCGAAAATATTCAGGATTGGTTGAAGGCTACTGAGAAGATAGCCAATACGATTAAAATGACTTCAGACCAGCGTTATGAACAACATCAAAATTGGTGGCATATTTTCTGGAATAGGAATCAAATGGAAGTAACTGCTTCTACTGATAAAACGGCTTTTGAGGTTTCTAGGGCATACAATTTACAGCGTTTTGTAACGGCTTGTGCAGGAAGAGGTAACCTACCCATCAAGTTCAATGGATCCCTATTTACGGTTGAAGGACTCGATCCTGATTATAGGGCATGGGGTGGTGCTTACTGGTGGCAAAACACACGCTTGGCGTATTGGCCCATGTTAGCTAGTGGTGACTATGAGATGATGCTTCCCGTTTTTGAGATGTATAGTAAAGCGCTTGCATTGAGGAAAGCAGCTACGAAAAACTATTATGGACACCAAGGAGCTTTCTTTCCAGAGACGATGTATTTTTGGGGTAATTACACCGATGTAAATTATGGTTTTGACCGAAAAGGAAAACCTGATGGCCTAACGGATAATACGTATATACGATATTACTGGCAAGGAGGCATAGAAGTGGTAGCTATGATGTTGGACTATTATGATGCTACTCAAAATAAAGATTTTCTCTCCAAGACGCTTTTACCCTTCGCCGCCGAAATCATGACATTTTTTGATCAGCATTGGAAAAGGGGAAGCGATGGAAAAATTCTTTTTGATCCTGCCCAATCATTAGAAACCTGGCATTCTGCTGTTAATCCCATTCCTGAAATTGTGGGTATCCGCTCTATTGGAAATCGCTTATTGCCTTTAACACAAAACGCAAAACAGAAAAAGCAGTGGCTTAAAACAATGAATGATTTACCTGCTGTACCCATGATAACAGAAAACGGAGCAACGCGTTTATTACCCGCAGAAAAATTTTCAAATCTAGCCAATTCCGAGAATCCTGAACTCTATCCAATATTTCCTTATCGCGCCTATAGTTGTCTTTCGGATGATAAAACATTGGAAATAGGACGCAATACGTGGGTAAAACGTCAGCATCCAGAAGATTATGGATGGCAGCAAAATGTAATTCAGGCGGCTGTATTAGGTTTAAGTGACCAGGCACAAAAGATGGTTGGTGAAAGAGCTAGAAATACAGCTAAGAATTATCGCTTTCCTGGTTTTTTTGGTCCCAATTACGATTGGACTCCTGAGCAATGCCATGCTACCAATATGATGACTGCTTTACAGTTTATGATCATGCAGTGTGAAGGAGATAAAATTGTACTGCTGCCAGCTTGGAGTAAAAGTTGGAATGTAAAGTTTAAATTGAACGCTCCAAAAAATACCACCGTGGAAGGTCGGGTTGAGGAAGGGATTATTAAAGATTTAAAAGTATTCCCAAAGTCCCGACTAAAAGATATCGTAATTAGAGAATGTAAATAAGTTTAGAATGAAAAAAAATATCCTTGTAAAAATGTCTTTTTTAGTGTGTTGCTTTTTTATGTTGCTTAGCGGATCAAACTATGCACAGAAAAGTTATGTCTTGATGTCACCTAGTAAAAAGTTAAAAATAAATGTATCAGAATCCCCAACAAAGGGATTGACGTATTGGTTTACTGCTGATGGAAAAATACTGCTTAAACCATCAGAGATAGGCTTAAATTTTGATGGAAAGGCCTCCTCAAAAGGCTGGATGATCCATAAGGTTGAAAACCGAAAAATCAATACTATTTGGAAACCTGTCTGGGGGAAACGTGCTATAGTTGCCGACAAATTTGATGAAATGACCTTATTCTTAGGGAAAGACAATTCGGCTTCCAACTTAAAAATTATCTTCAGATTGTATGATGAAGGAATGGCTTTTCGTTACGTTTTTACTGACAAGAATGTAAAAACGGTTTCAGAAATGACTACTTACCATTTCAATGGAGACTATACCTCATGGTTTTACAATGGTGAGAATCATAATATAGGGCCGAAAAAAATATCAGATTGTCAAGGAAATTACCTACCAGTGATGACTGTTGAGGCTGATAAAAATCATTATATGGCCTTACACGAAGCAGAGCTCATCAGGGGTACACCCTTGGTTTTAACTACCCAAAAAGGAACAAATATTTTCTCGGTTGCACCGGCCTCAGATGAGGTGGATGGGGAGTATGTATCAGGATGGCGAGTAATCCTTTTTGGTAGAACCCCTGGGGCTTTGGTGGATTCACACTTGATCGAATTATTAAATCCAGATCCTTCATCCGACTACGATTTTTCGTGGGTAAAACCTGGAGTAGCCGTATGGGATTGGCGCATTGATGGTGCCATAGCTGGGGATTTTAAATATGAAATGTCCTATCCTTCATGGGTTAAGATGATTGACTTTGCCTCGGCTGAAGGGCTTAAACATTTGGTTTTAGACGCCAATTGGTACGGTCCAGAATTTGGAGCAAATTCGGATCCGACAAAAGGAGATAAGGCTACAGATGTAAAAAAAATAATTGCATATGGAAAGTCAAAGAATGTTGGGGTTTGGGTGTATCTTAATGATGTGGGGGGAAAGAAGTATGACATTGAGCAAACCTTGAGACAATATGGAGAATGGGGAGCTTCCGGAGTTAAATATGGTTTTATGCAAGGATCACCCAAAGAGAAGAACATTTGGACACAAAAGATTACGGCGTTGTGCGCTAAGAACCATCTACTAGTTGATTTCCATGATGGACCTGTTCATCCTTATGGACAAATGAGAACCTGGCCCAATGCTGTAACCAGAGAATTCTGTTTCGCTCAGTTGGATGGACATCATGTTTTTGAACCCAAAACTTTTGTGACTACCGTTTTTGTTAATATGCTAGCAGGTCCAATTGATATGAATAACGGGATGTTCGATCTTCGTCAAGGGAAAACCACTAGGGTTGATAATAGTCAAGAAGTTCCGTCGACAGTAGTTTCTGAAGCGGCTCGTACATTAATTGTCTTTTCAGGGGCAACCATCATTCCAGATATTCCTGAATTTTATAAAAAGTATCCAGATTTACTTCGTTTTATTTCGGAGGAAAAAATGCCGTGGAAAGAGAGTAAAACTTTAGACGGAAAAATTGGAGAGTACATCGTCATGATGCGACAGAACCAAAATGATGTGTTCCTAGTTGGTGCAGCAACCAATGAGGAGGCAAGAACACTTACAATCCCGCTTTCCTTTTTGCCAAAAGGGAATTATGAATTGACTTTGGTGCAAGACGGTAAAGAGGCGCATTATTTGACCAATCGTGAAGCCTTTCAGGTTGATAAAAAGAATGTTACTAAATCAGCAACGATCACAGTGAATTTAGCTCCAGGTGGAGGTGCCTGTTTGCTTTTGAAAAAGAAATAGAACAAAGCATGACTCCCACTGTAGGGGATAATAATTAAAAGATAAAAATGAAAATAGCAGTTTCGAAAATAAAAGAAATGAGATTGAAGCTCCTCTTGATCGGAGCACTTTCGTTAGGTTTAGCAAATGATTTCTATGCACAAACAACGTATTGTAACCCCATCAATATTAATTACCGTTTTTGTATTAAAAAAGACAATTGGGGAAGGATTTCAGGAACTCAGTCCTATCGTGAAGGAGCTGATCCCACTATATTAGTGTTCAAAAAAGAATACTATTTGTTTGTTTCTAAATCAGGAGGGTATTGGCATTCGAAAGATATGATTGCTTGGGATTTTATCACCACAAATGATTTGCCCTGGGAAGAATATGCACCCACTGCCGTTGTAATGAATGGTGAAGTTTATTTTATGGCGGCTGGTCAAAAATTATATAAAACGGCTGATCCAAAATCTGGAAAATGGACCTATATCCGAAACTATAGTTTCAGCAGTTTTACAGATCCTTGTTTGTATTTGGATGACGATAAAAAAATGTATTTGTATTATGGTAGCGCTGATAATTTACCTCTATATGGGATTGAATTGGATACTAAGAATAACTTTGAGCCTATAGGTAAAATTAAGCCTATGATGAAATTAAAACTAGACCAATACGGTTGGGAAAACAAAGGAGAGGATCGATTGTTGGATATACCTAATCCTTGGTTGGAAGGTGCTTGGGTGAATAAATACAAAGGAAAGTACTATTTTCAATATGCTTCGCCTTTACAGGGAAAAGAATATAACGATGCAGTTTATATTGGTGATCATCCCCTAGGACCTTATACCATAGCCAAACACAATCCGTATGCCTACAAAGCAACTGGTTTTGCTTTTGGTGCCGGACACGGTAACACTTTTCAAGATAATTATGGCAATTATTGGCATACTGGAACCGTTGGCGTGAATATTTACCATCTCTTTGAGCGACGAATTAACATGATTCCAGCTGGTTTTGATAAAGAGAATAATTTGTATTCCAATTCCTATTTGGCGGATTATCCCCATTACATACCCAATAAAGATCTAAAAGGGAATACCGATTTATTTACGGGATGGATGCTGCTTTCGTATAATAAAAAGGTAGAAGCTTCATCGGTTTTAGGCAGTTATAATCAGCAAAATGCAGTCGATGAAAATATTCGATCTTTTTGGAGCGCTAAAACAGGGGAGAAAAACGAATGGTTAAGTTTAGATTTAGAAAAAGCCTATAGCGTTCGTGCGATTCAAATCAATTTTGCAGATAAAGATACCGAGTTATTGGGTAGAGCGGAGTATACACCTTATCAATATGTAATTGAATATTCAAACGACAAGAAAAATTGGACGGTTTTGGTTGACAAAAGAAATAACGTTAATGATTACTCACACGATTATTTTGAATTACCTAAGGCTGTGAAAGGACGCTATTTCAAAATAACCAATCACCATACACCTGATGGGAAGTTTGCTATCAGTGGTTTTCGCATTTTCGGAAAAGGAAATGACAAATTACCCAATCGTGTAGTCAACATTAAAGTAGAAAGGAAAGAGACAGATCGCAAACAAGTAACCGTGAGTTGGGATAAAGTACCAAACGCCACTGGTTATATCGTTCGCTATGGTTTGACTAAAGACAAAATGTATTTGAACCATCAGGTGTATGCAGATACTTCGGCAACCATTTTGAGTTTGGATAAAAATGCGCAATATGTTTATACAGTGGATGCTTTTAACGAAAGCGGAATTACGAAAGGGAAGTAGAATGGACAAACGATAAAAAAGAATTTAAAATTTTAGGAATTGTTTTTAGTTTAAAAAAAGGAAACCAGACAGCACTAGATATTTTTTTGAACATTTAAATTTTATCTAGTGTATAGTCCCAAAAAGTTAGGGGATAAATTAAGAGATTAAGGAGAATTTACGTAAACCTTTAAGTAAGGTTTTTTAAGTCAAAAATTAAGTATAAGTAACTCAGTAAACTATTGATTTTGTTGGTTTTATTGAGGGAGGGTATGAATTGGAATATTGGTTGGCGATTTTGTGGAAAACGAGTTGTTTTACTATTTATTTTAGGGAATACTATAGAATAATGTATTTTTATCGATCAGGTAAAAAATTTAATTTAGTTGGCAGTAGTATTGACTTGTTAGTTAGGAAGTTGGCTTCTAGAATAAGAGAAAAAATCGTCCTGTTGAATACAATACTAAAACGATTTACATATTCGTCATCAAAGTATTGAGTTTCCAATAATACTAAGGATTACATAAAATTAATAAATAGAATTACAAAAAGGTTATGTTTAAATTGAAGACATTTTTTATTTTTTGTTTAATAACTCTTTGCGCTGCACAGCAGACCTATTCCCAAAATAGTCCTCGAGTTCAGTACGGTATGAATACTGATTGGGGCTTTTATAGAGGTGACATTAAAGGAGGTGAGTCAATTGGTTTTGATGAATCTAAATGGATACCAGCGAGCATTCCGCACATTATGCAATTGGAGAGAAAACATTGTGGAGGAGACGTAATCTATAACGGAATAGGATGGTACCGCCGTCATTTTACTATTGCACCAAAAAATAAAGGCAAGAAAATTTGGGTATCCTTTGAAGGGGTCATGACCTCTTGTAAAGTTTACCTCAATGGAAAAGAGGTCGCGACGAACCACGGTGGCTATATTGGTTTTGTGGCCGATTTGACCGACAACATCAATTACGGTGGAGATAACGTACTAGCGGTACGAGTATCTGCAGAACCGGATCCTTTCACACCACCGGGAAAACCACAAAAAAATCTAGATTTTTACTACTATAGCGGTATTTATCGTGATGTTTCTTTGATGATTACAGATCCTGTGTATATAACAGATCCGGTATCGGGTAATGGAGCTCAATCAGGAGGGGTGTTTGTAACCTATCCTAAAGTTAGTAAAAAGCAAGCAGAGGTGAAAGTAGTGACGCATTTACGCAATGAGTCTCCAATGGCTCAAAAGGCTGTTGTGGTAAGTTCATTACTAGATGAGAAAGGAAAGCTTGTCAGCCGAAAAGAAACCAAAGCCATCGTACAAGCCAATTCAGGTGCTTACATAGATTCGGAAATGAGCGTTAAAAATCCTCGCCTGTGGCATCCTTATAACCCTAATCGTTATAGTTTGAAAGTACAAGTAAAGCTAGGGAATCGAGTGATCGATGAAGTACAACAGCTAGTGGGTATCCGCACCATACGATTTACCAGAGACGAAGGGTTTTTTATAAATGGTGAACATTTATATCTAAGAGGGGCAAACCGTCATCAGTCGTTTGCTTATGTGGGTGATGCGGCTTCTAATTCGATGCAGGAGAGAGAGGTAATGGATATGAAACGAGGTGGATTTAATGCAGTGAGAGCAGCGCACTATCCTAATGACCCTGCCTTTTTGGATGCCTGCGATAAATATGGTTTGTTGGTAGTGGAATGTATCCCGGGTTGGCAATACTTTAATGAGAGCCCCACTTTTATGGATCGTATGTATGCGTTGGGAAGTTCTATGATTAGACGTGACAGAAATCATCCTTCGATTATATTATGGGAAACCGCACTAAACGAAACCCATTATCCAGACGCGATTGCTGGAGCAGTTTCTAAAAAATTATATGATATAGCCCATCAAGAATACCCAGGGGATCAAATGTATACCGCTGGTGATTATTTTGGATATAAAGATGTATTAGGACATTATGACGTCTTTTATAAGCAAGTGGGACGTTCGCCTAAAGACGGTGATGTGATGAGTAATTATCTGGAGGATCAGATTGCTATAGCGCCGCTTTTCTCTCGTGAATGGGGAGATGGTGTTGGAGAAAAACCACGTGTGAGTTTGGCAGAGAATGAAGAAGAATTATTAAAACAATGTACGACACGTTATGAGCATTTAGAAGGAAGAGGGTATTTTGATTGGTGTATGCTTGATGCCAATCCACGAAGTGGAGGGCACTTCCTTTGGAGTTACAATGATTATAACCGTGGATGTTGTGAAGATACTATGTTATCGGGAGAAGTGGACGTGAACCGTTATCCAAAATTTAGTTACTATATGTTGCAAAGTATGAGGGATAAAAATATCAATCAAGAGGGCTTATATTCAGGGCCAATGGTTTTTATTGCTTCGCATAACAGTAGCGCAGCCATGAAAACGGCCGCTCGTGAAATTACAGTTTTTTCCAATTGTGATCAAGTTGTATTGTACAGAAATAAGCGCTTGATTGGTGTACAAACACGTACCGAACGCGCTCTTATACGACCAAATGTAGTGAGTAAAGGAGGAAGTCCTGAATTTGTATTTAAAGTGGATGGTTATGAAGCAGGTGAATTAAAAGCTGAGGGAATCGTGAATGGTAAAGTGGTTGCCACTCATGTGGTGCATACTGCTGAGAAGCCTCATCATATAGAAGTAGTGATTCAAGACAATGGTATTATACCGATTGCCGACGGTAGTGATATGATTCCGGTTTACTTTAAAGTTTGCGACCAGAACGGTACGTTGGTACAAAATTCTTCGGCAACAATTGATCTTTCAGTAAGTGGAGAGGGGCAATTAATAGGTGAAGGAATAGAGCGCCTAGGAATCAGCCATCAAGTGGTGGAAGCTGGAGTTGGTTTTGCCTTTATTAGAGTTAGCAAGCAGGCAGGGAAAATTACAATCAAAGCCAAAGGTGAAGGATTGCAAGAGGGTGAGGCGTCTGTAAACAGTATTCCCTTTACAGGTGTTTTATTGGCCGACGGTAGTCATAATCCGTACTTAGGTAATGAAGAAGATGGTGTGGTGCAAAAATTAAATTCTAGAGAGAGAGAATTATTAACGCTTCCTAAATTAGCGCCAGATAGTATTATAGCAAGCAGTACACATGCCTCTTATCCGGTAGCGAATGTAAGCGACGCAGATGATCGTAGTTGGTGGATGGCAGCAACTGCTGCTATGCCTCAGAGCGTAACTTTAAAATTTAATAACCCCGTACATATCAAAGCGAGCAGAATTGTTTTCGAGAAAGATAGTTCGTTATACGGACATAGGGTAGAGCTCTCAGAAGATGGTACCAATTGGATCGTTGTATATGAGCGTGAATCAACTGGCTGGGATTTTAAACCGGTAGAAATTAATCGCAAGAAAGTAAAATACTTTAGAATTACCATTAATAAAGTATCAGGTGGGAATGCTGGAATTTCTGAAATCACCTTATTCGGGAAATAGAACCTGGTGTAAAACACGTTTTTTTCTTAACATTAGTGATGATTATATGATAAAAAAAAGGGGTAAAATTGCCCCTTCAAAAAAAATAGGCCGTTAGATCCATAAAACAAAAGCAGCTTGAGTAGTAAAAGTTAAATGACAAATTAAAAATATGAAGATAATTTATCTGTCTCTTTTTTTTATTTCAATAGTGTACCAAGGCCAGGCGCAAAAGAAGCCTGCTGACTTTGTAAACCCCTTTATCGGAGCTAGTACTTCGGCTAAAAAGGCTGGTGCTTCTCATGGCTTGGGAAAAACTTTTCCTGGCGCTACAACGCCATTTGGTCTGGTGCAGATCAGTCCCAATACCATTACGGGAGGGGATAATGGTCCTGGTTACAGTTATGAGCATGCTACTTTGGAAGGATTTGCCTTTACTCAGATGAGTGGTATTGGTTGGTATGGTGATTTGGGCAATTTTTTGGTGATGCCGACTGTTGGCGCATTAAAAACATCCTCGGGTAGGGCTTCTCATCCCGAAGAAGGCTATCGGTCTCGTTATGCAAAGGAAGATGAAGTAGCTAAGGCAGGTTATTATGCTGCTACCTTGACGGATTATCATATTCGTGCAGAAGCAACAGCAGCTGCACACAGTGGAATTTTAAAATTTACTTTTCCAAAGCATCAGCAATCTCGTATTCAGATAGATCTGGCCAGAAGAGTGGGTGGCACTTCCACCGAGCAATATGTAAAAGTGTTGGGGGATCATAGCATACAAGGATGGATGAAATGTACACCGGAGGGTGGTGGTTGGGGTAATGGAGATGGTAAAGCCGATTACACCGTTTATTTTTATGCGGAGTTTAGTAAACCTCTGCTGAATTATGGGGTATGGTCAGCCCATATTCCTGATGATTGGAAAAGAAAAAGAGAAGACATAGAAAGTGATCTTTTTAGAGATCAGGTGGCCAAAGCAGAAATCCTGAAAGGCTGTAAAGAAAAAAGAGGTAAACATCTTGGTTTCTTTTCGGAGTTTGCCACCCAAGAGCAGGAAGAAGTTCTCTTGAAAGTAGGGATCTCTTTTGTCAGTATGGAAGGCGCTCGAAAAAATCTTAACTCAGAAATTAAAGATTTTAATTTTAAGAAGGTGCAACAAAACGCCACTGCTTTATGGAATAAGGCATTGGGCAAGATGACGGTTGAAGGTGGTAGTGTTACCGATAAAACAATATTTTATACTGCGCTCTATCATACCATGATTGATCCGCGTTGTTTTACTGATGTGGACGGGAAGTATACAGGAGGAGATGGACAAATTCATCAGACCAATAAATTTGTCAAACGAACCGTTTTTAGTGGGTGGGATGTTTTTCGAAGTCAATTTCCACTATTGACTATTATTCGACCTGATGTGGTTAATGATATGGTCAATTCTTTGGTGACTCTAGCCGATGAGAGTGGGCATGACTATTTAGAAAGATGGGAGTTTTTAAATGCCTATAGTGGGTGTATGGTTGGTAATCCCGCCGTGTCGGTCATCACGGATGCCTATGTTAAAGGCATACGAAACTACGATGTGGATAGAGCGTATCAATTGTCAAAACAAACAGTCGATAAATTGGGTAATGGAGAAAAGGGTTATGTGAATGGCGCTATATCGGAAACCTTGGAATATGCTTATTCAGATTGGTGTATGTCTCGATTTGCACAGTTGATGAATAAAACGGAAGATGAAAAAATATATGCGCAGAAGGGACAAAATTACCGCAATATATTTGATCCTTCAGTGAATTGGTTTAAAGCTAAAAATAATGATGGAAGTTGGGGGCAATGGCCTAAGGAAGGTAGAACCGCTCAAGGTTATGGTTGTGTTGAAAGTAATCCCTATCAGCAAGGATGGTTTGTGCCTCAGGATGTGAAAGGGATGGCAGAATTAATGGGAGGTAGAGAAAAAGTGATTGAAGACCTAAGGTACTTCTTCGAACAAACACCGGAGAACATGATGTGGAACGATTATTATAATCACGCCAACGAACCCGTACACCACGTTCCTTTTCTGTTTAACCGTCTGGGAGCGCCTTGGCTTACTCAAAAATGGACGCGTGAAATTTGTGCCCGTGCCTATCACAACTCAGTGGAAGGATTGGTAGGGAATGAAGATGTAGGACAAATGTCGGCCTGGTATGTACTGGCCGCTTCAGGTATACATCCGGTTTGTCCAGGGGATCCTCGTTTTGAAATAACAAGTCCAGTATTTGATAAAATAAGTATGGGGGTTGATGATAATCATGCAGCAGAGAAAAAATTTGTGATCGAAGCGAAAAACAATTCTTTGGTGAATCGCTACATACAGCGAGCAGAGTTAAATGGAAAAGGATATACTAAATGTTATCTCGATTATAAAGATATCAAATCAGGTGGAAAACTGTTGCTTTTTATGGGGCCAACCCCGAATAAAAATTTTGGAGTAGACTAAGAAAGTATTAAAAAATAATGATGACACAAAAAATGAAGAATTTTATTCTGATTACCGCTTTTGTATCCACAGTTGGATTAATGAATGCTCAAAGCACATCTTCTTGGTTGCCTTCCAAGGCCAAGGAGTCTAGTACAAATGCAGAAGTAAATAAACTACTGACTAAGTTAAACGGACGTTTTAGAATTTTAAGTTGTCAATACGATGAAGCTAAACTGGCAGAGAAAAATTTGATTGGAACCGATGGGGCTACAAAGGCAAAGGGAAGTTGGGACTATAAAATGGATGCTAAGCCTGTCAAAGGGGATAAAGAAGCGGTTGATTTGGTCATTACCTACAAGCTTAAACAAGGTGAAGTGAGTGCTGCCGGAGTAGCAGTGGCCTTTGATTTTTACAATTGGAGTGCTGATAATTATGTAATGATTCCCGCATCGGTTTATGATGGAAATAGAAATAGAATTGTGGACAGAGGTTATGGTACAGGGATGGACAGAAGCGATATGTACAAAAAGGATCTGCCACAAACCACCACAGCGGTACCGCAACTATCACCAATAGGGGGTGAGCGTTCTCGATTGGACGTCCATACCAGTAATACTACCACCCCTGGAATCTGTTTTTTTGACAGAAAGAACAAAAAAGGGTTTATTGTTTTAAGTGAACAAGGAATTCCTAACAAAGATCAAATCATCGACAATGGTTTTATTGTAGAAGAAAATACGGATCGTACGCTTGCTTCATTGGTGATTAGTGCACCTGGGGTAAGAGAAAAAAAACCTGAATTTATTGGATTCAGCAAAAGTCCTGATCGTGGTATCACTTGGAAAGCTGGAGAAGAAAGAACCATTCGCCTGCGTATCTATCAGTTCCCGGCTAATAATGTGGCTGATTTGATGGAGAAATTTATGAGTGTGCGAAAGGACGTAACAGGAAAAAATTCGCCACGTAACTTGATGCCTTCTAGTGAGGTATCTCGCTTGATGTGTAACGATATAGACAAACGTTTTTACTCGGACGATAAATATCAATTCTATTGTCCTGAAAATGCCAATTGGATTTCTTTTGGATGGATTGGTGGTTTAATGAATACGTATCCGATGTTGGCATTAGGAGATGAAATGCACCGTACTCGTGTAAAGCAAACCTTTGACTTTGGATTAACCTTAGGACAAGGGGAATCGGGTTATTTCTATGGAGCCTTGAATCATGATGGGAAAGTATTTGGCCGTGAAGGGTACGATGAAATGCCAGAGGTGGCCTTAACACGTAAAAATGCCGATGTGTTGTACTGGATGATCAAACAGTTTAATTTGATGAAAGAACAAGGACATGGAAGCGAAATAAATCCAGATTGGGAAAAACGAGTTGAAAAATTGGCAGATGCCTTTGTGACGACTTGGAATAAAAATGGACAATGGGGGAATTTTGTCAATACTAAAACAGGAGATATTGCGGTTTTCAATTCCTCTAGCGGCGTGATGGCTATTGGAGGATTAGCACTGGCAGCAGAATATTATCAACAACCAGAATACATGAAAATGGCACAAAAGGCTGCTGATTATTATTATACAGACTTCTTAAAAAATGGAATGACCACAGGAGCCTGTGCCGATATTTTACAAAACTCTGATTCAGAAACGGCTGCTGCCCTGATGACTTCATTGATGAGTATGTACGAATTAACAGGAGATAAAAACTGGTTGGAAAAGAGCCGTAATCTAGCCAATCTTTGTGCCACTTGGACGGTTTCCTTTGACTATGTATTGCCTCCAGATACTCCGCTAGCAAAACTAGGAGCAAAATTGGCTGGAGCCGTTTGGGCCAGTACCCAAAATAAACACGGTGCGCCTGGATTCTGTACATCCTCAGGTGATCCCTTATTTAAGATTTACCGTGCCACAGGGGATGAGCGTTATGCGGAATTGATGCGTGATGTTATACATGCGCATGCCGAAGGAATTCAACCTAATGGACAGATTACCGAACGTCTTACCTATTGTGATGCTGACAGTCGTGGCTCACGTGGGGATGGAGGGAAGACGGGATGGAACGAGACCAACGGTGCCTTAATGGCCATTGAAATTCCAGGTATTTATGTGCGTACAGATATTGATCGCACCTATGTTTTTGACCATGTTCAAGCGAAAGTCCTCGAACGTACTAAGTCAGGAGTGACACTTGAAATCACTAATCCTACGTCTTTTGATGCAGAGGTATCCATACTCGCTGAAAATAAGGAACAGGCCAGTAAAGCACTTGGGACTACAAGTTTTCTAAAGTGGAAAAAAGTGAAGGTAAAAGCCAATGGATCGACGATCTGGAAAATATAATTGATCAACACAGAAAAAGAAGAAACCAAATAAGTAAGCCATGAAAAAAATAATAACGATCGTTATTTTAATGGTTTTGAGTAGTAATTTGTCGAGTGCAAGCAACAGCAACACCATTACTCAGGATCCCATTACCACTAAATTATTTCCACACCCTGATCGTGTCCGATACGATGGATCTTGCATGACCATTGAAGGGAAGGACGTTTTTATTTATAGTGCTGCTTTTCATTATTTCCGATGCCCACAAGAGTTGTGGCGCGATCGTTTCAAAAAAATAAAAGAAGCAGGGTTCAATACCGTAGAGACGTATATCCCATGGAACTGGCATGAACGTACTATGCCATCCAGTATTAAGGATGTTTCGAAGTTCGATTTTAAAGATTTAAAAGCCTGGTTGAAAATGGCTCAAGAAGAGTTTGGTTTGTATACCATAGTGCGTCCAGGTCCTTTTCTCTGTGCGGAATGGTCTGGGGGAGGATACCCACGTTGGTTGGCCAAGTTTGGTCCTGGTAAAGGAGAATTTTGGCTTCGTGGAGCCGATCCTGAGCATGTTAAGTGGTCCGTACATTGGTATGATGCGGTTTCTAAAGTATTGGCCAAGGAGCAAATTACGCGTAAGCCAAAAGGAAAAAAAGGAATTATCATGTTCCAAATTGAAAACGAATACGATGCGCACGGTACTAAAAACAAAGCTGATTTTCTAAAGGCTTTGTACCATTCTGCAAAAAATAATGGGATAGACGTTCCTATTTTTACTTGTCTTACAGGGGAAACTAGAGCAAGTAAGGATGCTGTTCTGTCTCAGGTATTTGATTGTGATAACTACTATGTAGATCAGAGTGATGCTCCAAGTTGTGCACGTCGTATGGTGGATCTTCGCAAAAGACAATCAGATGCGCCGGGTTTTGTAACGGAATTGCAAGGAGGTTGGTTTTCAACAGTAACCGGGAGATTGAGCGAGGAACACTACTCAGATGCACGTCATTTTAAAGCTATAGGTTTAATGACCATGCTCGGTGGTGGTACTGGAATCAATTATTATATGTTTTTTGGAGGAACGCATTTTGACGGTTGGGGAGCCAGAGGAATGACTACTAGTTATGACTATAATGCAGCTATTAGAGAAAGTGGTGCTACTAGTGCTAAATATTTTGCAGCAAAAGCCTTAGGCGAATTCATCAAAGAATATGAGCCCAAATTAGCGCGATCTGTAGGGGGACCTTGTGAACTGCAATCCGCTCCTGAGAAACTATTCGGGGGAGTACGAATCGCAGCGGATGGAACGAAGTTTGTCTTTTTGCACAATACCGATCCTGATAAAGGGATCAGTGGTAGAACGACTATAGTACCAAGTAAGGTTGCTCAATCAACAGAACCCATGTACAATGTAAATCAAAATGGTGAAAAAGTGCTCATCAAAGCGGGAGATGCCGTTAATAGCGCTACATCAGCTATAGCCCCTTTTGAAGTTGATTTTAATTTATCAGGTCTAGGGTCTGGAGTATTGGTTATTCCTCCAGGGAGTAAGCCCGAAGAGGGTAAATGGTATCTATTGGATCCCAAGGAGCCTGTTCGACCAGTGGTTAATATAACACCGATTCGTATCGCTACTGCACTACGAACTCAAGATCCCGTATCAGAGGCCAAATGGAAACCTTTGCCTACTGAAGTTTCTTTAGCTGAGTTGGGGATTAATGATTTCAGATACAGTCTGTATCGCGCTAAAGTGAAACTCAGTGCAGTGGAAGCAGCTAAGGAAAACTTTTTGTTGTTCAATATGTTTACACGTGATATCGTGACGGCTCAGATTAATGGGAAACTGGCCAAACGTCTTTTTCCAGACAAGGCTGACGCGCAAACCTGGTTGACTCGTGGTGCCTTTGATCGCATACGTCCCAATGAATTTGATAATCGATTCGATGTATCAGGATTACTCAAAGAAGGGGATAATGAAATTGTAGTGGTTTATGAAAGCCTTGGTCACGCCCATGGTTATGTACCGATGGAAGAATTGAATGGAATTCGTCAGGGAGGACTTTCTTCTGTAGAAGCCAGTATCACGCATCGTTTAACATGGGAATATGCTGCTGAGCTTGCAGGGGTAAGCAAGGGGTGGACAGAAGCGGGATTCTCGCCAAAGAATTGGGAACAAATAGAATTGGATGTAGTGAGTGAAATTCCTCGAAAAGGAAATGGAATTCAGCCTCAAAGTGAACCTACCGGACTTTTGACTTGGTATCGCGTAGAATTCTCCTTACCTGAAATAGATCCTAAAGTTTGGATGCCATGGTTGGCCAAAATTAATGCATCGGGTAACGGATACATGTGGCTCAATGGTCACAATATAGGACGTCACTGGGAAGCAGGACCACAACGTGAGTTTTACTTACCGGAATGTTGGTTGAATTTTGGGAATAAGAAAAAGAATGTTTTGGTTTTTGGATTGCGTCAAACAGCCAGTGGAGCCACTATAAAAGCGATCGAAGTGATGCCTTATCCTCAAAGTGCCGAAACCCTAAATAAAAATAACGATACGCTATTATATACTACCAATTAAATAATACAAAAATGACGATTAAGACCAAATGGATTTATGTGAGTTTAGTAATGAGCCTATTTTTTATAGGAAGTCTTCAAGCACAAAACATGAATTTTCCTTTTCGTAATCCAGACTTGGATATGGAAGTAAGAATTAAAGATTTGATATCAAGATTGACCTTGGAGGAGAAAGTACGTATGATGAAACATCAGTCTCCAGCTATTGCTCGACTAGGCGTACCGGCATACAATTGGTGGAATGAAGCCTTGCATGGTGTTGCGCGTACTAGTGAAAAAGTGACCGTTTTTCCACAAGCCATTGGTATGGCTGCGACTTTTGATACAGCCGCACTTCAGAAAATGGGCGATATTGCTTCTTCGGAAGGACGTGCCCTTTTTAACGAAGATATGCGCAATGGTAAAACAGGATCAATCTACCGTGGACTGACGTATTGGACACCAAATATCAATATATTTCGTGATCCTAGATGGGGTAGAGGGCAGGAAACTTATGGGGAAGACCCTTATTTGACCGCTAAGATGGGATCAGCTATTGTACATGGATTGGAAGGAAATGACCCAAAATACCTGAAGGCTGTAGCTTGTGCCAAACATTATGCAGTACACAGTGGTCCAGAATACAATCGTCATTCTTTCGATGTAGAAGCTTCAGCTTTTGATCTTTGGGATACTTATTTACCTGCTTTTCGAGAACTTATTACCAAAGCCAAGGTTCATGGGGTGATGTGCGCCTACAATCGTTTGGATGGAGAACCTTGTTGTGGAAACAGTTTATTATTGTCTAATATATTGCACAACCAATGGAAGTTTGAGGGGTATGTGACTTCAGATTGTTGGGCAGTTAATGATTTTGCCAATAATCACAAAACACATGCTAACAATACGGCGGCTGTTAGTGACGCTTTGTTAAAGGGGACAGACTTAGAATGTGGAGATTTATATCAACTGCTTGAAGATGGTGTAAAACAAGGTCTTCTTTCAGAACGTGACATCAATGTGTCGTTAACGCGTTTATTCAAGATCTTATTTAAAATAGGCATGTTTGATCCAGCCGATAAAGTGCCTTATGCTTCAATTGGTAGGGAAGTGATTGAAAGTCCTGCACACAAAAAACACGCCTACACTATGGCGCAGGAGTCCATGGTGCTGTTGGAAAACAAAAAGAACATATTGCCGTTATCTAGTTCAAAAATAAAAAGTATCGCTTTAATTGGCCCCAATGCAGATAATGGTCATACACAGTTAGCCAATTATTTTGGTACGCCAAGTGAAATTAGTACGCCTTATACTAGTTTGAAAAAACGTTTTGGGGATAAAATTAAAATCGAGTATACCAAAGGGGTGGGTTTTGTGGATAAGTTGAAAGACGCACCTTCATTTGAAGCGGTGGCTGCACAGGCTAAAAAATCTGATGTGATCGTATTTGTGGGAGGTATTAGTGCCGACTTTGAAGGAGAAGCTGGGGATGCTGGAGCTGGTGGTTTCTCTGGATTTGCTAGTGGAGACCGTACTTCTATTTCATTACCAGCAGTACAAACCGAACTTTTAAAAGCCTTGAAAAAGACGGGACGTCCTGTGATTGTAGTGAATATGTCGGGTTCTATTATGGATTTTCAATGGGAAAGTCAAAATGTGGATGCGATCTTGCAAGCATGGTATGGCGGACAAGCTGGAGGAGACGCGATAGTGGATGTGCTTTTTGGTCAATACAACCCAGGAGGACGTATGCCATTGACGACTTATAAAAGCGATAAAGATTTGCCAGCCTTTGAAGATTATTCAATGGCCAACCGTACTTACCGTTATTTTAAAGGGGAGGTTAGATATCCGTTTGGTTACGGCTTGAGTTATACTAAATTTAGCTATGGTCCTTTGGAGCATGCTCAAACAGTTCAAACAGGAATTGATATCCAAGTGAGCACAACAGTGACCAATACGGGTAAAATGGATGGAGATGAAGTGGTGCAATTGTATTTGATACACGGTCAAGATAACAGCACACGTGTGCCTATTCAATCGTTAAAGGGATTCAAAAGAATTCATTTGAAAAAGGGGGAATCTACAAAAGTAAGTTTCACCCTTAGTCCTGAAGAACTGGCTTTAACGGACAATCTAGGAAATTTGACGCAGACAGCTAAGGAGGTTAAAATCTATGTAGGTGGTGGACAACCTAATAAGTCTACAGGAAGTTTTAATTCTTTAACCATTCAAGGGGATTCCTATAAAGTTTTCTAATGAAAAAAATACTATCAAAATTGGTTTTAGGCTGTGTATGCATGAGCGTATTAATAGCCTGTGATAAAAAGGGCGATCTTACAGGTCAGGTCAATATGTTTGTAGGTACGGGGGGCAATGGTCGTGTTGCTCCCGTGGCCTCGGTTCCATTTGGCATGATGCAAATAGGGGCTGATACACGTGCATCGGGTTCAGGTTACCATTACGATGATAAAACAATTTTAGGCTTTAGTCACCTCCACAAAAGTGGAGGGGGTTGTGCCGATTTTTTGGATATATTGTTTATGCCGTTGCGTTTGAATCAGAACACTGACAGTATCAAAATTTTAAATTCACAGCAATTCCAATCGCCTTTTAACCATCAGGACGAGAAGGCGGAGCCGGGTTATTATTCGGTAGATTTATACAATAAACAACTGGCAGTAGAGCTCACCGCTTCTCTTCGTTGCGGTATTCAACGTTATAGTTACAAAAAAGGGGGAACAATACCTGTAATTATTGATTTAAAGTATGGCTCTCAAAGTGCCTGTACTATTCAACCAGAGCATGATGTGGATACGGTTTATACTTCCAATTTTGAACAAGTAGATGAATATACCATTAGAGGAAGCCGAATTTCAAATGGTTGGGCGCCGGAGCAACATGTGTATTTCTACACCAAGTTCTCTTCTCCCATCAAAAAATGTACGCTTTATCTCGATAACCAGAGAAAGGACGGCATAACGGCTACTCAAGGAAGGAATGTAAAAGCGATATTGTCCTTTGAAGATGAAAAAGGTGTTCTAGTATCTAAAACTGCCATCTCAGGGGTGGATATGGAGGGAGCTCGTAAAAATTTAGAAGCCGAAGTAAAAGAGAAAGACTTTGATCAGGTGAAAGAAGAAGCTTCCAATCAATGGAATTCGGTATTGGGACAAATAGAAATAGAAACGCCAGATGCAAAGAAAAAGGAACTGTTTTATACTTCCTTTCGCAATGTCATGATGTATCCTGTGTTATCTTCGGATGTGGATTATCGCTTTAGAGGCCCCGATAAAAAAGTACATCAAACCAATGGTTTTCCTTATTATGGTGGAGTGATTGGCTTGTGGGATACCTTTCGTGCAGCTTGTCCTTTAACGGCTGTTTTGCAGCCCACTGTGATGCAAGATTATGTAAAGACGACTTTAGAACATTATAAATATGCAGGTCAATTGCCTATTTGGACACTTTCTGGTCAGGAAACCTATCAAATGATAGGCCTGCATTCCATGCCCATGATCACCAACTGCTATTTGAATGACATTAAAGATTTTGATACGCAATTGGCGATGGAGGCCATGACCCAGTCCATGATGAAAGACAGTTGCGGTACTTCAATGGGCTACTTTGTCGGTTTGAAGAATTATAAAAAATACGGTTATGTACCTTCGGATCTAGAAATGGAATCGGTGGCGCGTACTTTGGAATATGCTTATGATGATTGGGCTGTTGCACGATTTGCTCAACTGACGAATCATCCTAAAGAATTCGATTATTTCAGCAAAAGAGCTTCCAATTACAAAAATGTGATTGATCCTGGTAGCCTTTTCGCTAGAGGAAAAACAAAGGATGGAAGTTGGCGTACTCCTTTTAATCCTTTAAGTTCTGAACACAGGAAGGATGACTATTGTGAAGGGAATGCTTGGCAATGGACTTTTTTTGTACCTCATGATGTGGACGGATTAGGTTCTCTGATGGGCGGAAAACAAGTATTGGCTTCACGTCTTGATGCTTTGTTTGGGATGTCGTCTAAATTGCACGGTAAAGATACTTCGGGTGATATATCGGGTTTGATTGGGCAATACGCTCACGGAAATGAGCCAGGACATCACACTATTTATATGTACAACAAAGTAGGACAACCTCATAAAACCCAGAAGTACATCAATCAAGTACTGACTACCTTATACGACAATACCCCAGAGGGGATATGTGGTAACGAAGATACAGGACAAATGAGCGCCTGGTATGTGTTTAGCGCTTTGGGTTTTTATCCAATGGATCCGGTTTCTGGACAATACGAATTAGGAGCACCACTATTTGATAAAGCCACCATAAAATTACCTTCTGGTAAAAAGTTTACGGTAAAAGCCAATCAACTGTCTGCTAAAAATATTTATGTAAAAGAAGTGTCTTTGAATGGAACTAAACTCAATCGTACCTACATCACCTTTGATGAATTGTTAAAGGGAGGAGAGTTGGTGTTTGAAATGACCGGAGTAAACAAAAAAACAAAAATTTAACGCTCCTATAAAATGAAATTTAAAACAATTCATACTGCTTTGCTTTTACTTTTATTGAGTGTAGGGGTGAACTATGCACAAAAGCCCATTGACTATGTCAATATGTTTATTGGTACCACTGGTGAGGACGCTACCGAGTACGGAGGAACCACGCCAGCGGTGACAGAACCCTTTGGGATGACACAGTGGTGTGCGATGACTCGTATCAACGGTATTTCTAGGACAATGTACCATTATAAGGATACGCAGTTGTTGGGTTTCATGGCTACACATCAACCTGCGGTATGGATGGGGGATTATGGGTTTATGACTTTGATGCCTCAAACGCAGAAACTGAAAATTGCATCTAAAGAGCGTGCTGTACAACTAGAGCGATCCAGTGAGATAGCTACGCCCTATTACTATAAGAATGGGTATAAAGATAAGGGAGGCAGTACCGTGACCACTGAGTTTACTGCTACATCAAGAAGTTCCTATTTTAAGATACATTACCCGCAAAAGGAAAAAGCTATTTTGTTCCTTGAAGCGGGAAGAGAAAAAGAGGGTGGTAGTATTGAAATTTTCCCTGACAAAAAGGAGATACGCATCTATAATAAAGAGCGTCAGGACAGTCATCTAGGCCCCAAATTGAACAATTTCAAAGGCTGTTATGTACTCAAATTCTCTAAAGATTTTGTGGCCTATGGTACTTGGAATGGGAATCTAATCTCTGAAAACAAAAAAAGTGAAGCAGGCGCTCATGTTGGAGGTTATATCGAATTTGCCCCTGGAACGGAATTAGTAGAAATCAAAATTGGTTCCTCCTTCATCAGTGAGACACAGGCCGAAATCAACTTAAATACTGAAATACCTCAAAGGGCTTCTTTTGAAACCATAAAAGAAAAAGTAAAAAAAGCATGGGCCAAAAAATTAGATAAAATAACTATAAAGGGCGCATCAAAGGATGACTTAACGATCTTTTATACCGCTTATTTTAGGACCATGCAGTATCCGCGTGAATTCTCGGAATATGGACATTATTACAGTCCTTTTGACGAGAAAATTCATGCTGGAGTTTCATACAGTGCCTATTCTTTATGGGATACGTTTCGTGCGGAGCACCCTTGGCTCTTATTGACGAATCCCGAGAGAGTTGATGATATGATGGCTTCTTTGACACAAATGTACCAAGAAGGGGGCTGGATACCAAAATGGCCCAATCCTACTTATACCAATATCATGATCGGTACGCATGCCGATGCTGTGATCGGCGATGCTTATGTAAACGGCTTTAGAAAATATGATGTACAAGAGGCCTATAAGGCTATTCGCAAAAATGCCTTTTCCCCTCCTGGTAATGATGAAAGTTATCGGTGGGGAGACCGTCATCTTTGGAATGGTAATTATGAAGCACGAGGGGGATTAACCAACTATATCAAGTCTGGCTATGTAGCCTCAGATAAAACGAATGAATCCGTTGCGGTTACCTTGGAATTTGCTATGGACGACTATTGTATTGCTCAAATGGCCAAAGGACTTGGTTATATGGAGGATTATGAGCTGTTAATGCAACGCTCTAAAAACTATAAAAAGCTGTTTAACCCTGCCACTGGGTTCTTTCAGGCGCGTAAATCAGATGGTTCTTGGGACCAAGCTGACGCTGGATTTACTGAAGGAGGAAGCTGGACTTATAGATTCTGTGTGATGCAGGATGCTCCAGGGATGATTGACCTAATGGGAGGTAAAGAGCAATTTGTAAAAAAACTAGACGAAAATTTTGACAAAGGGCATTATCGTCATGATAATGAGCCCGGCCACCATTATGTCTATCTGTATGATTATGCCGACCGCTTGGATAAAGTACAAGAACGCATTGCTGAAATACTAGCGGCCAATTACAAAAATAAGCCAGATGGTTTATCGGGTAATGATGATTGCGGACAGATGTCAGCTTGGTATTTATTCAGCTCATTGGGTTTTTATCCGCTTACTCCAGCCTCAGGGGAATATGCCTTAGGGATACCTCATTTTAAAGAAGTCACATTGAAATTGCCAGGAAATAAGCGATTGAAAATAACGGCTAAAGATCCAGCACAAAACAAACTATTGACAACAGTGAAATGGAATGGAAAAACATTAAATCAACCCTTTGTAGCTGTTGGTGAAATTTTAAAAGGAGGACTATTGGAATTTTTACCAGCACCTTAAAATAGTGGTCCAATTGTGCCTTAATGTGATAAATGATTAAAACTCTTCAACCATAGAATGCTATTAAACTACTTAAATTAAAAAACATGAAATTAAAAACCGATAGAAATTTTAAAGCGATGCTAGTGGTACTACTAGTCGTTTTTAATTTTTCTGCAAAAGCACAATGGGACTTTAAAACGAATTATTTTAAAATTCATATCAACGATAAGGGATTTATCAGTAGTATGAAAAACACCACCGTTACGCCCAACAAAGAGTTTAGTCCGACCGATAAGCCTTCACCATTATTGTCTCTGTATAACACTAAGAAAAATGTGTATTTCAAACCCAATAAAGCCCTTTACAATAAGACCAGTAATGTGCTTACTCTTAGTTATCCTAATGGTTCAACGGCTAAGATTTTATTAGTAGCCAAAGCAAAGTATTTTAAATTGACTTTACAATCGCTAAGTCCTCGTAACGGGGTTGATGATGTTCAATGGGGAAGCATTCATACCAATATCACTAATTTATTTGGAGAGATCATAGGGGTGGCTCGTGATACCACTGAAGTAGGGAATTACGCTATTGGTATGTTGGCTTTAAATGACAATACACTTGGAGGTACCTCAGAAACGATAGCCGATGCAGCGCCTTTTCAATATATTATCCACAGTCCAGATGCTAAGCGTTTTCCATTACCTGCTCATTTACGCGAAGGTCAAGTTTTCTCTCTTGGTGGAGATGGAATCAGTGATGTTGCTTTTTATGCCCATAAGGAGCCTTATTACAGAATTTTGTATGGTAATGCCGCTATGGTGGACAACAAAGGAAGAGTATCACTAAACTACCATTCGCGAGACAGAACTTTCAACAGGGAAGTATTTTATTCCTTAATTCCCCATATGCCAGCCAATATTCCAAACCACATACAAGTGCAGCCATTGCCAGGAGTGGACTATATAGGTTCTTCGGTAGCCTTATGGGGAAGTCCAGATCATACCGCTTTGATGGATGTGGTACAAAACATAGTAGTATCCGAAGGCTTGCCTCATCCTACCATTAAAGGCAAATGGGTGAAAGATCCTGCTGCTTTTGTTCCCGATGCGATCACTAGTGGTGGTTTGTATGATAGTATTATATCGTATACTTCTAGGTTAGGTTTTAAGGCCATCAGTTTATATGATCAAGAATTTTTAAGACCTGATCGTGGTAATAAAGGGTACATTGATGGAAAGAATTTTGAAAAAAAGTCTTTGAAGTTAACAGCTGGTAATAAATCACATAAGGAGTTCTCTGATATGGCTGCGAAATACGGCATTACCATAGGAAGAACACCCATTACAAATGCGTTGGCTCCTGGTACCAAAGATGCAAGTCCGATTCCAAGCGATAGTTTATGCTATCAACAAAAGCGTTTGTTGGCTAATAGTCTTAGTGCAACGGATACTATCATTACAGTGGATGACCCTAAGCATCTTGAAGAAATCGGTAGTTGGGAAGGTCATAGCAAAAATTTGAATATGATCAAAATCGGAAAAGAACTGATTCATTATTTGGGTGTTTCTGATCAAAAACCATATCGCCTTTTAAATGTAAAACGAGGCTATTGGAAAACGACTCCAACAAGTCATCAAGTGAAAGATACAGTATATAAACTTCAGGTGACGATCAATTACGGATACGATGGACTTATTCCAAATATGCAGTTGCAAGATAAAATAGCCCAGTATTATGCTGATGTTGCTTATATCAATGGATTAGGTTATTATGATTTTGACGGTCAAGAGTTTTTGTTTAACAATGGACACGGTTATTATTCTGCAAAACGTTTTTTTAGAAAAATGTTTGAAAGAGCAGCAGAACACAAAATTGCTGATATCCGATTTACAGGGGCTACTTTATCCGAAGGTTCATGGCATTATCAAAGCATCTGGAATGTCGGAGGGGGTAAAAACCTATACGATATTGATACCAGAGAGTGGGGAAGCGCTACGAGTCAAGGTAAGGATTTACGTGATGTAACTTATGCCAACTTTTTTCCAGTAGGTATGGGAGGTAATTTTCCAATTACAGCCAATTCTACAGTGCAACAATACGAACATGTACAGGCCATTTCAGTAGGGATTGGTTCGACATATTCATTGACTCTAAACCAAAAAGATGTTGAAAGTTGTCCTCAGAAAGAAGCTATTTTCAAAGTGATCAGAACTTGGGAAGATGCTCGTGCCGCCAATGCTTTTCCTTTATCCGTAAAGAAAAAATTGGTTGATCCAAAAAAAGATTGGACGCTAGAGAGACTCGATAACAATAGTTGGAAGTTGTGGCAAAAAGTCAATGGAGAGAAAACCAATCCCATTGTACTTAAAAGAGCTAAAGGTTACTAAGGAGAAGTAGTTTTTTTAAAAGGGAATACCCCCTGATAGAATTAAATGATTAATCAAAAGAATTGCAATACTATGTAATTAATGATCTAACGAATTACACTAATGAAATATAAGCATTTATTCCTTTATGGAATATTGTTCGCGCCCTTGGCTACCCTTCAAGCGCAACACAATAAGTATGTAGATTTGTTTATTGGAACCAGCGGAGACAATGGACAAGTCGATCCAGCCGCCTGCGTACCTTATGGTATGGTTCGGGTTTGCCCAGACACAAAACCCAGAAGTCACAGTGGTTACGATTATAGTGTCAATACTATATCTGGATTCTCCATGAACCGTCTATCGGGAATTGGCTGTGGAGGTAACGGGGGAAATTTAAGTATTAAACCTGCAGCAAAGGATACAGAGCTTAAGTTGATAAAAACAACTGAAAAGGCTAGTCCGGGTTATTATACTGTTGCTTTAGACAACGGCGTGAAATCAGAATTGACGGCCACTCAAAATGTGGCAGCAGAACGGTTTTATTTTCCAAAAGGAAAAGAAGGTGTGATGACATTGAATGTAGCCTCTTCTTTTACGGGTATCCGTGAGACCGAATTTAAAGTGGTTTCCGATACGGAAATTGAAGGTTTCGTCAAAACGGGTACCACCTGTGATGCTGGGGAATACAAACTCTATTTTAATCTCAAAACCAGCTGTCCCTTTAAAGAAATAGCACGTACCAAAGAGTTGTTGGAGTTTTCTTTTGATAGTGATAAGACTAAAGCCATAGAGATTCGATTGGCTGTATCTCCTATTGATATGGTAACGGCTCGAGAGGAAAACGAAAGAGTTCGTCCTTTGAGTTTTGAAAAAATAAAAGCAACGGCCCATAATCTATGGGAAGATTTACTGGGTAAGGTTGAGGTAAGGGGAGGAACAGCCGATGATAAAGTTCTTTTTTATACTTCATTATACCGCACTTTTTTGAGTCCGATGAACGCTACTTCTTGGAATAAAAAGTTTTTGGCTACCGATGGAAGCATTCAATCGGCACAAGATTTTACCTATTATAGTTCGTGGTCCATGTGGGATTCGTATCGAACGAAGTTTCCGGTTATTACTTTACTAGAACCAGAAAAGATGAAAGACATGTGTAAGTCACTTAGTCGTCTTTATGTGTATGGAAAAAAGTCATGGGCGACTCCGTTTGAATCTTCCCCTACAGTGCGAACGGAGCATACCATCGCTACTTTACTGGATGCGTACAACAAAGGAATTACGGATATTGATTTGGGATTGGCTTACAATGGCCTTAAAAAAGAGGTGGATGCCTTAGAAATCAAAAGACCCGATCAGGCCTTCGAGACTTGTGTTGATTTATGGTCCATGAGTCAGATTGCTAAAATCGAAGGAAAAACAGAAGATGCTCATGCTTATGGTGAAAAAGCAGATCGTTTGTTTAAGACTACTTGGGAAAAAGAGTTTATGACTCCTGATAATTCATATAGCAAGATGAGAGATAACGGTTTGTATCAGGGATCGCGTTGGCAATACCGCTGGTTGCTACCTCAATACTTAGAAGAAATGGCTAAAAGTGTAGGAGGAAAAGAGAAGTTAGCAGCGCAACTGGAGTATTTTTTCACCAACAGTCTCAATAATCAAGGTAACGAAGTATCGCTTCACGCTCCTTTTATTTTTAATAGTTTAGGACGTCCTGATTTAGCACAACAGGTGGTAACGACGATGCTGACCAAAGAGACTAAACATTTGTATGGTGGGAACGCAGAATATCCTCAACCCATTGTGAGTAGAATTTTTAAAAGGGATCCTAAAGGTTTCCTGCCTGAGATGGATGAAGATGACGGAACGATGAGTTCGTGGTATGTATTGGCTTCAATGGGGCTTTTTCCTGTATCGGTTGGAGAACCTTGGTATGAGGTCACCTCGCCTTTGTTTGATAAGGTAGTGGTAAAACTTGGAGACGGTAAGAAGTTGAAGATTCGAACACACAACAGAAAAGCGACGGATGATAAGATTAAATCCGTGGAATTTAATGGAAATAGCGTAGCTGATTTTAGGCTAGACCATGCGCTATTGGTAAAAGGGGGTGTGTTGAAACTAGCGTATTAGGTCTATGTGCAAAGTCGAAGAACTTTCGATGGACAGGATTAGTAAGTAAGAAACAAATAAAAGAATTAAAAGGAATAAGGATGAAAATTTTAAAATCTATTTTATGCACTGTAGTGTTTGGCGTTCTTAGCCCAAACATGTATGCACAAGCAGGATCAACGGCTAGTGCAACTAATAAAGCTGTGATGTCTATAGAGCACATCCGTTGGGGAAGTAGCAAGAACCCCTTAGAAGGATTAACGGTCACTTGGAGCAGTTCGGGTACGGCCGACAAAATTAAATGGGGGTATACCCAAAGTTATGAGAAGGGTATTTTTACAGCAGTAGTAAGAAAAGGGTATAGTGATAATTTTTTCAATTATACGTTTCCAAAAGCAAAAGCCAATGCCACTATTTATTATCAATTATTTGATTCCCAATCAGGGCTTTGGAGTACAAAAAAAATATACAAAACCGCTCCGCGAATTTCTTCCACGAACTTTTCCTTTTTAGCCATTGGGGATAGTCGTTCGGGTATGAAAATCTGGAACCAAGTGGCTAGTCTTGCCAATAATATAACACCTGATTTTACCATTTTCAGTGGTGATATTGTAAACAATGGCGGGTCAACAGCCGATTGGGAGAATTGGTTTAAAAATGGAAAAACATTTATAGAAAACAATTTGATTTTTCATTCTATGGGTAATCACGATGCAGCAAGTGTACCGACCTATCAAAATGTTTTTGAATTGCCAAAATCAGCACCAGAAAAGGGAACCAATCTGTATTACTCCTTTACCTATGGAGAGGCGCTTTTTATCTCGTTGAATTCAGAAGATGCCGGCAATGAGGAGCAATACAAGTGGTTGGTGAAAACATTGAAGGACAATGCCGATATGAAATGGAAGATTATTTTCTTCCATAGACCTTTTTACACCATAGGAGCACATGCAGGAGAAATGGATCCATATTTTGGTACTTGGTGGAAAGCCTTTGACGATTATGGAGTAGATTTAATTGTGAACGGACATGATCATATGTATGAACGCACTAAGCCCTTGAACAGGAATGTAAGTACAACGGTTCCTGTTGCACAATATGGAAGTGAGCCAGGTCAGGGACGTTGCGAAATTGTTTGCGGTGGAGCTGGTGCACCTCTTTATTCAGGGAAAGCCAATTGGTTCATAGAAGTGTTCCAAAGTAAATACAACCTTTGCAAATTTGATGTGACTAAGAATAGTATTCGCAATACCACCTATGATAATAATGGGAATATTTTAGATAGCTTTTATTTGACTAAAGGCAGCGATGATAAACAGGAAAGCGCAGCAGGAGAAAAATCCGTTGTGAAGGAGTTTTATCCGATGCTGATTACCCCTTACCCCACACTTGATGGATTTGATTTGGAATATAAATCTCCTTATCAAGGTGAAGCGCTAATTAAAATTTACGATAAAAAAGGAAAAGTAATTATCAAGCAAAAGACGAGCAAAACGGATGAAGGATTTAAGTTCACCCAAAATATGTCAAAATACAAGAAAGAGGTATATACCGTAGAAATAACGGTTGGTGGACAGAAAGACAGTTCCTTGTTGATATTGAAACCAGGTGCTTAGAAAATGATTAAGCGAATAGCTTAGCTTTTTTAATTCTAAAAAATAAAGTAAAAATGAAAATAAAAAATATAGAATCAGGGGAAATCGCACGCTGGAATTCAGGGGTAAACCTGTTGCAATGGATTGCACGTCTGGGGGTTTTTGGGACTTTTTTAGGTCATGGTATTGTAGCATTTGGGATGAATCCCAAATGGATACCCTTATTTAAGGGCTTTGGATTTACTGCTGAGCAGGCCATTTTTTTAATGCCTTTTATAGGGATATTAGATATTGTTATAGCTCTTATTGTCTTGGTTTATCCCATTAGAGAAGTGTTGCTTTGGGCCGCCTTATGGGCTTTCCTTACTGCTCTGAGCCGTCCAATTTCAGGAGAACCCTTTGTGGAGTTTATAGAGCGGTCTGCCAATTGGTGTTTGCCATTACTTTTATTTGCGATACTCTCGTTTCAAAAAAAAGTGCAAGCGGATCTAGAATAAAGGAAATAGGGACTACTCAAAAGAGAGAAGTTCAAGACGTCTGGTTCTTTTGGATTAAATGAAAAGGAGAATCAAGACATTGTATTGCTTAAATTAACAAGAGCAGGATAGGAATCAAAACGATCTTATCCTGCTCTTTTTTTTTCTTTTGGATATGTAGCTGCTGTATGGGCTCAGTAATAGAGATCAAATGAGGTCAATTGCCTTCTACCCAGTTTAAGGCTTCGTTAAATTTAGCGGTTTTAAAACCACGGAATTCTCCCGGAACGATATAGCTAAAGCTATTGGTAAAGGAAAGGATATTGTCTGAATCAGAAACGATAGCTGCCCGATCCCATTTGCCAATGCTTTTGAGTCTCAACAGGGCATCTTCCATCCATTCGCTGGTGGTAAAACTGTCAATTTCGTCTTCTACTACCAATAAAAAATTAATTTTCTTCAATTGTGATTCCAAGCGTTCCACTACGGGAATGATGGTAGATTGGTAATCATCTTTGGTTACTGCTCCCATGGCTCTGAAAGCAGCGACATTATCTGGTGCGCTAATTACTTGTATCATGATGTTGCTAATAAATATTACTAATTGCTATAAGTAGTGAAAAACGACAAAACGGTCATCCCTTCACAAGAGTTATACTACGCTTAAATGTAAATAGTTAGGAGCTATTTTTTGTTACATTTTAAGGGCTAAATATTACAAAATAACGATGCGAGTTGCTTCCATAATGGACATCTGATCTAAAATCGGTTCTAGGGATTTGTTTAAAGTCTTGAAAATAAATATTTTGTGTTGTAATCTTAGCCTTGTTAGATACTGTAGATTTGTAATTAGTTCTTAATTTTGTAGTAGAAAGCAATGATGATCAATGAGGTTGTAAAAATTAATTGAAATGCAAGTATAATTAATTTAAGATACAGGTTTATGAGCGCAGATAGAGCCATAATCGAAAAGTTGTTATCGGGAGCAGGCATTACCATAAACGGTCCCGAGTCCTATGACATCCAAGTGCAAAACCCAAAGTTTTACAGTCGTGTGATACGTGATGGTTCAATCGGCTTAGGGGAAAGTTATATGGAAGGTTGGTGGGAGTGTCAAGCGCTGGATCAATTTTTCTTTCTGCTTTTTTCTAAACAAACCGAAAAGGAATTCTCCTCTGGATTTCTGCTTAAGTTGCATATCATCAAAGCCAAACTTTTTAATCTTCAGACCAAGTCAAAAGCGCTTAGCGCTATAGCGAGTCATTATGATATTGGGAACGATTTATTCTCCAAAATGCTGGATCCCTTAATGATGTATTCCTGCGGCTATTGGAATGGGGTGACCACATTAAAAGAGGCACAAGAGCAAAAATTAAAACTGATCTGCGAGAAAATGCATCTCCAACCCGGTCAAAGGGTATTGGATATCGGTTGTGGATGGGGAGGTTTTGCCTATTATGCAGCCAAGCATTATCAGGTAAAGGTTATTGGCATTACCTTGTCCAAAGAACAGCAAGAAATCGCTATCCAACGCTGTGAGGGTTTGGAAGTCGAGATTAGATTTCAGGATTACAGAGATGTGCAGGAGCAATTTGATCGTATCGTATCCATTGGGATGTTGGAACATGTGGGCTATAAAAACTACAAAGCCTTTATGGAAGTAGTGAGCCGGAACCTAACTGATGAAGGCATTTGCTTGTTGCATTTTATTGCAGGTAATGAAACAGAACTGGCCATTGACCCTTGGATTCATAAATATATTTTTCCTAATGGCGTGATCCCTTCGATGGCCCAGATAGGTAAAGCCATGGAAAAACAATTAATCTTCGAAGATTTGCAAAATATAGGACTACACTATGACAATACACTAATGGCATGGCAGCAAAATTTTGTAAGCGCTTGGGAGACACTCCAAGGAAAGTACAGTGCTGTTTTTTATAGAATGTGGAACTACTACCTCTGTAGCTCGGCTGCTTCTTTCCGATCTCGTCGTCTGAATCTCTGGCAGCTTATCGTGAGAAAACCAGGTCCGCTTGCCGCCTACAAACCAGTGCGTTTTGAGTAGTAAAGAGGCACTGTCTAAGTGCGAATATTAGTTTTTTAACTCGTTTTAAGGGAGGGCTATAAGAGTTGTTTTACAAGGGATTACAGCTTGTTATAAAGTTGTAAAATCGATGTGAAATTCTGTAATAATTCAAGACATAAGTACTGTAATTTTATTAGGTTCTACTAGGATAGGTAAAGCACAGAAAAACGGTTTTCTGGTGTTTTTAGGTATTTAAGAACTAGGTATTAAATGTAACAGTAAAAACGATGACACAAATAGCAAAAAGAAGAAATGGAGATGGAGCATTTCCATTTCTAAGAAACGATTTCCTAACCAACAGGTCTTTTACTTCAGACCTATTTGATTTTGATGATGCTTTTTTTAATGGCAGGATGAATGTTCCGCCAGTGAATATCGCCGAGACCCATGATCAATTCAGATTAGAGCTTTCTGTTCCAGGGATGAATAAAGACGATTTTAAGGTAGATATTGAACAAGGTATACTCACCATTAGTAGTGAGCGGGAAGAAGAACATACTGAAAATACTAAAGAGTATAAACGTCAAGAGTTTTCTTACAGTAGTTTTTCGAGAAGCTTTACTTTACCCGATAATGCAGATGAAAATAAAATCAATGCAAAATATGACAATGGAGTGCTACAAGTAACCATTAACAAAAAAGACGTAAGCTTGTCTCAACCAAAAAAACAGATTAAGGTTTCTTAATCACAAAACCAGGACTAAAAAACAAGTCCTGGTTTTTTTGTGAGCAGTCCTTAGTATAAAAAAAAGCTAATCCTATTAGTTTTTAAAACTCTTTTTTATAGATAATAAGAGTGCCTTATCTACAGCTTTACTTAAAGGTATAAATCTCATGCTATTGTTTTACCCCTACGCGATAATGTTTTTCCGAATTGGCCGTTTGAAAGGCAGAGCAGAGTTCTTCTAAATAAAACTCTTGCCCAACCAATAGCTCAAAAGGATACTGGGCATGGTGATTCGCCACAAAGTCCATAGCAAAGCCAAGATCATTGGGCGTATAATGTTGCAGCCCTTTTACAGTCAAAAGATGCTTTTGGATTAGTTCGGCATTTATTGGTGTGGCCATCTGTTCATAGGAACTACCAACCCATACAGCGGTTCCAGCAGTACTGAGTAGCTCAAGTCCTTTTTCCATGAAGGAAGAGTTGCCACTAGTATCGATAACAACATCAATTTTTTCTCTGAAAAGAAATGCAGATTTGATTTCAGAGGTCGATAATCTACTATCAATAAGTTTGTTGGCACCAAATCTTTTAGCAAACTCCAAACGCTCTTGATGGTTATCCATCACCATAACATGTCGAGCACCACCTTCCTTGGCCATGGCGCTGGCGGATAAACCCAGTATACCGGTTCCCGTAATGAGTACATTTTTATCTTTTAAGTAGCCAGTGAGTCGCAAGGCTGCTGCAATGGTGGCGTGGGCACAGTTTAATGGGGCTGCTTGCTTGGGACTTAAAAAGGAGGGTAGTTTGAAAATGATGGTTCCTTTCTTTAATACACAATGGGTCGCAAATCCTCCATATAATTCGTTCTGAGCTGAGGTACTGTTATCTGGGTAATGGTAAAGGGTCTCTGATTTTGCAGCCTGTCCTTTTTTACTCCTGTCCTTTTTTGTGTCATGAGTATATAGGCTCCAGGTAATGAGATCTCCTTTGCTCAATAGATGACCGTTATAATCGATATTGATTTTTTTTCCTTTAGAGACAATTTCTCCGATGATCTCATGACCTAAAATACAGGGATGATTCGAACTGTGTTTTCCGGTGTAGACATGGAGATCGCTGGTGCAGATTGTGGTATAAACAATACGGACCAGTACTTCATTGATGCCAATATTGTTTAGCTGGATAGGCTTATTTTCGAATGGTTGGCCTTGGGCAGTAAACACCATTGCTCTGGCTTCTGTTGTCATTAAGTTTGATATTTATTTACTATTTGTAATAATTGGCTTTTTAATAGGATCCGTATGCCTACGCTTTGTTTCTGTAAGATTACTATCCTAAGTTTTATTTTATTCTCCGTGTAAACCCCACCAAAAACAATGCTTTAGACAGGAATAAAGAAGAGTCAACAAGCTGTATGGTTCTCCTTTTCAAAAATACTGGGTTTTTTGTTAGTAGAAAAAAATATTCACTATTTGTAAACTTTATTAATGGTTATTTTACATTTAGTTAATTTGATTGTTCAATAAGCGTACTATTTTTGCTAAAAATTAATATGAATCGGATGCCAAGGGAAAATGAAAAATTTACAAATAGTAAAAAAGTATTGGTCGATGACAAGAAGAGCAGTGGAGAGCATCCATAACGTAGAACCAAGACTCCAGAGTTGCAGATCGATTTAGAACCCCTAAAGGAAGAGCAGGATAAAAAATAAAGAATGAAAATAACAAAAGGGAAGTATTCGCTGTTTTGAAGCAAGTCCCTGCTAAAGTAATTAAACATAAAACCACACTATAAACGAACCAAATAAAAAAGCCTATGAAGTAATTTTTTTCAAAATTGAGGAATCACTAGTTAACAAAAAACCGGAAAAAGATGATAACACTTTCCGATTCTAAAGGGTGATTGATAATTAAAAATAATAAAGCGTAAACTAATTCACAGATGTATAAACTAATTCTTCTCTCTTACGATATAGTCCTCGAGTAGTACATCCGCAATAAGGAAGTCTCTATGATCTTCCAGCTTGGATGCTCCAATCAATAGTCCAAACAGTAGTATTAAGTAAAGTGTTCCTGAATCTTAAAAAAAAAGATATGGGAATGTTAAGAGGATTATTGTGTCTATTAAGATCGCAACAGGCCGTATAAAGAGATCTAGTTCGGGAGACCAGAGGTAATCAACAAGCTATAGTTAGAGTGAGTTTAGCATCAGGTATAGTAGAACAGGGGGAGTTCTTATAGTGTTAAATAAAGCATTTAAATAAGCCACTCTACTATACTGTTGTTTTGGATAATCCTAACGAATTAGATTAATAATAAAAGGAGAAGAATTAAAAAAGGAATAACCATATGAATAGTAATCAAACCAAGAATAAAAAGATGAAAGTAAAACAAATTATGGGACAAATTAAATTAAGAATTAGTCTTGTTTCTCTATTGCTCGTTGTAGCGGTAGTAGTTTTATCCTGTAGTGCGGACAATGGAGCTGCAGTGACAGGACCCGATACCCGCTTAGAGGGAAAGGACAAAGTGCTTGTTTTTCACAACAATCCTAACACTACTAAACCTTATACGTCGACGGAAACCAATTCTATAAGCTATGATCCTGCAAAAGAAGAACGTTACAATCAATGTCAACCAATCAAACTAGCGATCTGGACCCAGCAAAAACCAGAAAAGATTGTCGTAACCAAACAAGGCAGCAAAGAAGAAGTAACCAACATCGTGAACTTCATCAGAAATGACCGCCCTGAGGCATCCGACTATAAAGAAGGATACGGATATGAGGGTACTTGGATTACCACTCCAGCTTCCTTAGGGATAAAAGCAAATGAATCGGCTACTTACGATATTACCGTAACTTATAATGATGTGGGGATTGATGGCTTTATGACGCCATCGGTAAGAAGCACCACTTTTAAAATTAGTTATTACGATGATGGTAAGGCCTGTATCGATCTCAATAAAGATTTGGTAGGGGATTGGCGATTTGATTTGGCTACTGATTTAACCAAAGCAACTAAAGGCAAGAATCTAGTGTTAGCTGGTGGTAAGATACAAACGGCAGTTGAAGGAATAACAGCAACAGATGGAGCATCATTAATTGACCTAGGAAGTTGGTATGAAATGAATCATGGTCTTTCGGCTACAGGCGGAGGAACAAAGGTGAACGATTATACTTTAATAATGGACATTAATGTGCCTTCTACTTCAGCAGGTCACTATGTGAATCTACTACAACCAAGGGAAGCTAATGATGCAGATGGTTCTCTTTATATTAATCCATCCTTAGGCTTCTGGTTCAATGGAGGACCAAGTAGTTGGGCCGGGACTATAAGAGTGAATACATGGCATAGAATTGTAATCTCTAAAGAATCACCTAATCTTCTTTTGTATGTGGATGGCGTAGAAATTATGTCGAGTCCGACTCTGGGATCTCTAGATGGTAAAAATGCTTTAAGTACAGCTAAGCTTTTATTGTTTGCCGATAATGGTGGAGAAGATTATCCGATCAAAGTGTCTCAAGTGATGCTGTTTAACAAAGGGTTTATTGGGGATCATATTAAAAAGTTTCCAAAGGTTGGAGTGCAATTTTAATCCATTAAAAAGACGATAAGAAGCACTTATTTAAAATTAAGATAATGATCTGATTAATTTATAACAGGATCAGCTTATTTCAATAAGTACTTTAATTAATAAAGCTAAAATCTTACTATGAAAAAAACAAATAATTTTAGGTGTAGTCCACTAGAAGTGTATCATTTAAAAGCCAAAACTATAGGTTTTGTGTTCTGCGCTATGCTGTTGCAGACGCAAGCCAATGCTACAATTGCAGTTCGAAGCAAAAAAAGTAATACAATACAACAGCAACAACAAAATGAAATTTCGGGTATTGTGACCGATAAAGCTGGAATGCCATTACCAGGAGTCAATATCCTGGTGGAGGGGACCAAAAATGTTGTGACTACGGATTTAGACGGTAGATATAACATTAAGGCGACTAAAGGGAATGTTTTGGTTTTCTCTTATATGGGGACCAAAACACAAAAAGTGGTCGTAGGCAGCGCCGCTTTGGTCAATATCGTACTAGAAGACGACAACCAACTAGATGAGGTGGTGGTAGTAGGTTATGGTGTTAAAAAGAAAGTGAATCTTTCAGGAGCAGTAGCCCAAGTAGGTACGGAGTATTTTGAGAGTAGACCTGTACTAAGTGTGGGACAAGCCTTGCAAGGTGCCGTTGGAAATTTAAATGTTACGCCAGCAGGAAATCCAGGGGCTACGGCTAGTTTTAATATTAGAGGGATTAATTCCCTTTCAGGGGGTGAGCCTTTGATTGTGATTGATGGGATAGCCGCTACTCAAAATGATTTGGGGAGAATGAATCCAAACGACATTGCTTCGGTATCGGTTTTAAAAGATGCTGCTTCTGCTTCTATTTACGGATCTAGAG
Source organism: Flavobacterium sp. OHVDL-2026-0007 (assembly GCF_059882335.1). Taxonomy (NCBI): domain Bacteria; kingdom Pseudomonadati; phylum Bacteroidota; class Flavobacteriia; order Flavobacteriales; family Flavobacteriaceae; genus Flavobacterium; species Flavobacterium sp. OHVDL-2026-0007. Next base: position 1,067,947 of record NZ_CM187612.1, on the reverse strand, counting down.
CTTCTTTTGGGGTGATTTTAGTGACCACCAAAAATGCCACAACGGATAAGTTGAAGGTGACCATCAATACCAATACCAGTATGAGAACTATTGGTAGAGGGCCAGAATATGAAATGGATCCTTTTAAGGTGGCGAGTTTTAAAGATGTTATGGCAGTGCCGTGGTACGATTTATACTCTGATGAGTCTTTGGATTATGCCAAAAAAGTAAGTGAAGGATTGGTTCCGGCTACTCGAATCGATCCGTCTAAACCAGAACTGTATCAATATTTTCATCAGACCAATTGGAGGGATATACTGCTTAAGAAAACAGCCTTTACTAAAACGATGAATATGAACATATCGCAGAAGACAGAGAAGGGGAGTTTTTATATTGGCGTGGAGAGTGTCAACAGCGAAGGATTGTATGCCTACAATACCGATATTCTTAAAAGATACAATCTAAGAACCAAAGGGACTTATCAACTAGCGGATTGGCTTACCTTAAGTAATAACACTTGGATTTATAGCAATGATTACGACGAGTCTAATGCAACGGGTTCTGGATTTATAGGGGAAGTGAATACCCGCTTTACTTTAGATCCCTTATTTAATCCCGACGGCTCTCATACTTACAGTTACGCCCGTACTATTGGACGTTTAGAAGCTGGAAATTATGATACTGCGGAAAATACCTATCAATCGAAGTTTGCAGCGGACATGAAGTTTTTTAAAGATAAATTAAAAATAACAGCTGATGCAAGTTTTAAAAGATTAAACCGTTTGCGTGAGGCCTATGATACTCCTGTGAGTTATTCAGATGGTCCGGGTCGTACGTTAATAACGGGAAGCACCACGCCTTGGGCAAGTTTTAACAATTGGTATGAAAACACCAACACTTATAACCTTTTTGGAACCTTTACCCATACTTTCAAAGGCAAGCATTATTTCGATATACTAGGGGGATACAATCAAGAAGATTTTAGTTATAACAATATCAATGGAAGTAAAACAGAGTTGATTTCAACAGATTTACCTACAGTGAATTTGGCAACGGGTATACCTGTAGTAGGGCAATCCAAATCGGCTTGGGCTGTACAAGGGCTTTTTTATCGATTGAATTATATTTATGATGATAAATATATCTTTGAGTACAATGGACGTTATGATGGAAGTTCTCGTTTTCCTAAAAAGGACCGTTGGGTATTTAATCAATCCGCTTCTTTGTCTTGGATTGTTTCCAAAGAGAATTTCTTAAAAGAGAATTCAACTATTGAATTGTTGAAGTTCAGAGGTTCTTATGGAACCTTGGGGAACCAAAATGTGGGAGCTTATCCGTATATCGCTAATTTAAAAAGCGCTCAAACATCTGCCTTAATTGGGGGTAAGCCGGTAACCTATGTATCCAGCCCTGGTTTGGTATCTCCTACGTTAACCTGGGAGACTATCAAAACAATTAATGGTGGAGTTGACTTAGCTTTTCTTCACAATAGATTAACCTCCAGTTTTGATTACTACCACCGATATACTCTTGACATGTTAACTTCAGGAAAGGAATTACCAGGAGTACTTGGAACAGGAGTGCCTACAGAAAATGCAGCCGACTTACTCACTAAAGGATGGGAGTTTGAATTGGGATGGCGTGATCAATTTGCTGTAGCCGGTAGTGATTTTAAGTATGGGATAAAAGTGAACTTAAGTGATAGTAAATCGATTATTAAAAAGTTTGACAATCCAACAGGCAGTCTTGGCCAGTATTATGTAGGACAAGAAATTGGTGAGATATGGGGATTTGTTACTGATGGCTATTACCAGACACAAGAAGAAATTGATTTTGGTCCAGACAATACAGACGTAGCTTCTTACCCAAGTACACGTCCTACTTTACCTGGAGATAATAAATTCACGGATTTAAATGGGGATGGTAAAATAAGCTTTGGGGATAAGACCTTGGCCAATCCTGGAGATCGTAAGATAATAGGGAATGGAGCGGCACACTATAATTTTGGTATTGATTTAAATGGTAGTTGGAAAAATTTCGATTTAAGAGCTTTTTTTCAAGGTGTTGGAAAAAGAGATTATTATCCTGAAGGCTGGGGTGGTTCTAGACAATATTTTTGGTCTGCCTTTGCTACGCCATGGGGTAGTGTGACCAAAGAGAATTATAACAACCACTGGACGCCAACAAACAGAGATGCGTTTTATCCAAGACCTAAATCATATGTAGCGGAAGGACCTTTTGCTGAAGCAGGTTTGACACAAACACGTTGGTTGCAAGACGCCTCTTATATCAGAATGAAAAACATTACCCTTGGTTATACGCTTCCTGGTGAAACATTACAGAAAGTGGGTGTGGACAATCTGAGAATTTATTTTAGTGGGGAGAATTTATTTGAATTTACCAAATTGTTCAAGTATTTGGATCCTGAGAATCTAGAAGGAGATGGGTATCCATTTCAAAGAACCTTTTCATTAGGGCTTTCCTTAACCTTTTAATCAAACAACATAATGAAAAAATATATTTCAATTTTAACGGTCTTGGTCTTCTCTTGTCTAAGTTGCACAGAGGACTTTTTAGAAAAGTTTCCTACTACAGATATCAGTGAACCTGTTTTTTTTAATTCAGTAAAAGATTTAGAAACCTATACCAACGGTTTTTATGATTATATGAGTGCTAGTTCTAGAGATTTATCTACCGATGATCAAACTAGGTATTCGGAAGGGGATCAATTAGCCAGTAAACTAAAGGGAATGATGAGCTCTGCCAACAGTGGTTCCTGGAGTTGGGGTTCTCTACGAAACGTCAATTACTTCTTGGCTCAGTATAAAAAAGTAGTAGGTCCTGAAGCAGAGATCAATCATTTTGTTGGATTTGCACGGTATACTAGAGCGCGTATTTATATTGAGAAAATTAAAGCCAATGGAATGGCGCCTTGGTACGATCAACCTTTGGAAACATCGGACACCGATCTGTTATACAAAACACAAGACTCTAGAGTGTTTGTAGTGAATAAAATTATGGAAGATCTAGAATTTGCAGCGCAACATTGTAAGGCGACTAACACTAGAGAGAAAATCTCCAAATGGGCAGCTTTGGCTGAAATCTCAAGATTCTGTCTTTATGAAGGTTCGTTTAGAAAATACCATACAGAACTGGGATTAGCGGATGCTGATGTCTTTTATGCTAAATCGGCTGCTGCTAGTATGGAGATTATCAATAGCAATAAATTTGCGATCTATAGCACAGGAAAATTCGATAATGATTATAACAACTTGTTTAAATCAGAAGATTTGAGCTCTAATCCAGAAGTTATACTACAATTGGATTTTGATAAAACACTAGGGAAGACTCATGGAGTTGTAGTAGATGCTTATTGGGGTTTAACCAAGTCATTAGCAGATAGTTATTTAATGAAAGACGGTTCTAAATTTACGGACATCACGAACTTTGATAAAAAGAACTATACAGAGGTGTTTGCCAACAGAGATCCTAGAATGAAACAAACCTTTATGGCTCCAGGTTATATTAAACCCAATACCTCTAGTGAATTTTTAGTGAGAGCGACCTATGGCGGGTATACCCAACAAAAGTTCCTCCATGATGATAAGGATAAATCACAATGGGATGCACCAACTGATATGGCTTTGTATCGCTATGCAGAGATCTTATTAAATTATGCAGAAGCGAAAGCAGAACTAGGTACGATCACACAAATGGACGTGGATAAAAGCATTAAGTTGATTAGGGATCGTGTGAACATTCCCAATCTTAATATGGCTACGGCCAATACAAATCCAGATGCCATTCAAGCCAATTATTATCCAAACGTGAAAGGGGCTAATAAAGGGGTAATCTTAGAAATTAGAAGAGAACGTAGAGTTGAATTGGCCTGCGAAGGATTTAGAGAGACTGATATGTATCGTTGGGCAGCTGGTCCTACTTTAGCAAAGGCACAATTCGGTATGTATGTGCCCGCTTTTGGAGCAATAGATGTAACGGGGGATGGTAAAGCAGATATTGCCATATTAAATTCTCCAACAGAAACTGCACCAATTGCAGCCCTTCCTAATAAAGATGCCTTAATTAAATATTATGTTAGTGATGGTGGTTTTTATCTCACAGAAGGAGATCATGGTTTTATCGGAATGAATGCTGATATCAGTCAACCCAAATCCTTTATTGATCCCAAATATTATTACTACCCAATACCCAATAGTGCTATAGTGGTGAATCCAAATTTAAAACAAGCACCAGGATGGTAACTAAAAGAAACAGTTAAACATTAGAGAATTAGAAAGTAAAGAGAGGCTGCCCATAAGGGTAGTCTTCTTTGGCATTAGAGAAAGCGATACGATAACAGGGCTCTTTTCTCAGATAGGGCCTAAAGGTAGATGCTGCTATTATTTAACAAGAAGGTAAGATTATGTGAGTTTTAAACAGAACTCCATATTTTTTCGGACTATCTAGTAGTAAATGCAGATATTAGAGCTTGTGTTTTTTCAAATCATAACAAAATAGATTTCAAATTTAAACCCAAAAAAATCCGAATGAAAAATAAACTTATTGCACTTTGTATACTTTGCTTGTCTTTTCAAGTAGATGCTCAAATAAAAAAAGCCAAACACATCGTCTTAATAGGCTGTGATGGTTTTGGTGCCTACGCAGTACCACAGGCTAATATGCCCAACTTAAAGAAATTAATGGAAGGAGGTTCATGGTCTTTAAAAGCCAGAGCAGTATTGCCTTCATCAAGTGCCGTGAATTGGGCTTCGATGATTATGGGAGCAGGATCTACGGAACATGGTTATACAGAATGGGGTAGTGCTACACCAGAAATCCCTTCTGCTGTTGTCACGCAGTACGGATTATTTCCTTCTATTTTTAGTGTAATTAGAGAGCAACGTGCTTCGGCTAAAACATCAGTAGTATATTCATGGGATGGTATTGGACCACTAATTGAAAAAGACGCTATTAGTTTCGTCATTCCGGGAAAAGGAGATGATGATTTTACCACAGAGCAGACCGCTGAGGTGATTAAAAAAGAGAAACCTTTATTAACGTTTATTCACTTAAGTGAACCAGACAATACAGGACATGGAATAGGTCACAATACACCAGAGTATTACGCGCAACTTCAGAAAGTGGACGCTAGAATTGGAAAAGTTTTACAAGCGATTAAAGAGGCCGGTATTGAAGAGGAAACGATTGTTATCTTATCGGCAGATCACGGAGGAACAGGAAAAGGTCATGGTGGTAAATCTTTAGCTGAGGTAGAGATTCCGTGGGTAATCAGTGGTCCAGGAGTAAAAAAGAACCATGAAATAAAAGATGTGATCATCACTTATGATACGGCAGCTACTATGGCCTGGATTCTAGGTTTGAAGGCACCTCAGAGCTGGAGAGGTAAAGCAGTACTGGATAGTTTTAAATAGACTTTATAGTTTTTAAAGAAGTCTAATGATGACTTTATTCTTACTACAATTTATTGATTTCATATCACTGGTTTAGAGGGCTGGTGGTATGAAATTATTTTTTATTATTGAAAACGACAAACACTGTTTTTTCTATGGAACGCAGAAAATTTATAAATCAAATGGGTGTTGGAGCTTTAGCCACGATGGTACCCACCACTTTATTGTCTTTTACTCCGCCTATTGTCTCAGAAATGAAATCTAAAACGTTGAGGTTTGGTATCGCGACTGATGTGCACAAGGACTTAATGCCTGATGCGGACGCCCGCTTGGAAACCTTTATTAAGGAAGCCATGGATCGAAAAGTGGATTTCATTATTCAAATGGGGGATTTTTGTATGGCAGATAATAAAAATAAAGACTTTCTAAGGATATGGGAAACCTACAAAGGACCTAAATACCATGTGCTGGGGAATCACGATATGGACCGACACTCCAAAGCAGAGATGTTGGATTTTTGGGGTATGCCCAAAACCTATTATTCCTATGACTTTGATAATTATCACTTCATTGTTTTGGATGCTAATTTCTTATATGAGGACGGAAAGTTTATCAACTATAATAAGGCTAATTTTTACGTGGATGATAGTATTTCCACTTTTATAAACGATGAGCAAATAGAGTGGTTTAAAGCCGATCTAGAAGCGACCAAATTACCCACTATTGTTTTTTCTCATCAAAGCTTATGGCATTATCAATGGGGCGTTAAAAACCGTTTGACTTTGCAAAGAATAATGGAAGCTCAGAAAGACAAAGTGATCTGTTGTCTCAATGGACACAATCACCTTGATTATCACCATCATCAAAATGGGATTGATTATATAGAAATCAATAGTATGTCTTATCAATGGATGTCTAGCAAATTTGCCAGCAAGGAGCGTTTTGCAGAAGCTTTTTATAAAGACTATCCCAATTTACCCAACATCGCCGCTTACAAAGATCCATTGTACGCCTTTGTTACTTTGGATAACAAGGGAACTATGGCCATTGAGGGAGTTAAAAGTCAATGGATTTCACCTTCACCCTATGAGATGGGAATGCCTAAAGGCATTGAAGGATTAGTATACTCAGCAGAGATATCGGATTATAAAATTAAATTTTAAATAAGGGATGTAGGCTGCTTTGTCTGAAACTTGAGGATACTTAATACCTTATGTCCTAAAAACAAAGAAGAGGATCTTACGAGCCTCTTCTTCGGGATTAATGTGTTTATAAAGGTCACTTTTCCTTTAATACTTTTTCTAAATAGACTATTTTATCTTTTTCAGCTTGCACTGGACGTTTATAAAGTTTGATTGATTAGACTAGGAATTTTAAAGATTCCCAGTCTAATTTTAAATCGAATAGTACTATTGCCTATTTGCTAAGTGGATTTTGAACGATTTTTGGATTAAAGTTAATCGTATTTTGAGAGATTGGGAACAATACTTCTTTATTGGCTGTCATAGAAGGAACCAAGTTGGTTTTATTAAAACGAACTAAATCCCACCAAGCTTTACCTTCAAAGGCTAATTCCTTTAAACGCTCATTTAAGATAACATTGTCGTTAGCAGCTGGTGAAACATTGGTGAAAGAAGCCGAAGCATCCGCTCTTTTCATCACCAAATTCATTTCCGCTGTTGGGTCTTGCCCTAAAGCGTTTTTGATTTCTGCTTTCATCAATAAAACATCTGCCCAGCGGTAGATAATAATATCACTCACAAATCTTCTAGTGGTGCCATCTACTGTTCCGTTGTATTTCACTAAACCTGTTACTACAGGAACCGTACCGTTGTAAAGGGTTAAATAAGTCGCATTTTTTCTACTGTCTGTGGTCGCAAAGTTAAATCGTGTGATATCCGGTTGTACTCTAGAAATACCCGCATTTCCTGCTCCAGTTCCTAAAGTTCCAAAAGTAGCGGTTGCTTGTGCAGCACTTAAAGGCGCAAAATCACTTGGACCAACAAACATAAAAGAATTCCAGTTATCCGCTAAATTAGATGGTAAATCCGCTACAGAATAACGAACAGCGAACAGAACTTCCGCGTTGCCCTTTTTGTCATAAGCGAAAACATCTTTAAAATTAGGTAATAAAGTTGGAGTGGAAGGGATTGCATTGATAGCCGCTAAAGCGAGGTTCAAATCAGTTGCCCCTCCGCCTAATTGTTTAGCAGTCCATAAATTGACGTCCGCTTTTAAGGCATAAATTGACGATAGGGATAATTGGGTAGTATTGGTTCCTGAATCTGGAAAATTAGCAATAGCCAAATCGATATCTGCTTTTATAAAAGCAAAGGTTTCTGCTAAGGTGTTACGGGGAACAATATATTGCGATTGATTGGTGTTTTCAGTTGGTTCGGTAACCACTGGAACTCCACCCCAAGAACGAGCCATGATAAAGTAACATAAAGCACGCATGGAATATGCCTGTGCTAAATACCTTTTTTGTTCTTTTGCTGTTGTTGGACTGAAAGCAATTTTTGGAACATATTTTAAAATCAAATTAGCTTGGTGAACTACCGTATACAAGCCAGCCCAATCCACATCAATGTTTTGAGGTGTTAAGTTGTTGTTGTAATAATTGGCTAGCGTTAGTGGTGATTGAACGCCACTGGTTATTTCAGCACTTCTAGCGCCACCCAATAAATAATAATTTTGTTGGGTTTGGACTCTAAAATTAACATACATGCCGTTTACCCCAGCTTTAGCATCGTCTTCGGTTTTCCAAAAACTATCAGAGGTGATCACACTTTCAGAGGATAATTCCAAGTTATCTTGACACGAGTTCAATAGGGAGAGGCCTGCAAAAAGTATGGTATATAAAAGAAATTTCTTTTTCATGATTTTAGTATTAAAATTTACAAACTGATATTTAAACCAAGGATAATGTTTCTAGGAACTGGATAAGTACCAGTAGATCCTGCAGCACTAAGTGCTAAACTAGATCCTCCATCTATTCCTTGTACTTCAGGGCTTAAACCGCTGTACTTAGTAAAGTAGAACAAGTTACTTCCTGTTACATATACACGCAATGAGTTTAATTTTGCTTTTTCTATTATTGATTTAGGGAAATTATAGCTAAAAGTAATTTCTCTTATACACAAATAATCTCCGCTTTCATAATAACGGCTGTTTCCTTGAAACATATTGGTATTGTATGCAGCACCGCTGGCTTCTGATCTAAATAAATTGTTTTGATTGGTTTGATCTGCCCAACGGTAACGAGGTACATTGGTAACATCACCTTCTTTTTGCCAAGATTGCGCACTTTCTGCCAATAATCCGTAGTTTCCTTGAAATTGACCTAAGAAACGAGCTCTAGCCTCATTGTAGATTGTCGCTCCTAAAGAGTAATCTGTTCTTACTGTTAGAGCAAATCCTTTATAAGCCGCATCAAAATTAAAACCTCCTACGAATTTAGGGAACATATTTCCCATATAGGATCTATCTCTACTATCGATCACACCATTCTTATCGGTATCTTCAAATATAGCATCTCCAGGGAATTTTTTGCCAGTTGGATTACCACCTCCAGCAGCCGTTTTGGTTACATAGGTATCATGAGTAGTTGCGTTATAAGCATCTGCTTGGGCTTGAGTAGAAAGAATCGATAGTTGTTTGTGGGCATAAAAATTACCAATTTTTTGTCCTTCTTGCAAACCTCCCACATAAGTGTAGGCACCGCTTTTAGCATCCCAAATTTCAGTTCCACCAATTCTATTGTTGATATTACCATTAGATGGAAGCTGCTCAATTACGTTGGTATTATGAGAAACGTTTGCTCCCACATTAATTTTTAGATCATTTCGGTTATAAACATTAGCAATAACTTCTAATTCGAAACCTTTACTTCTTAATCCTCCAAGATTGGTTAAAACGGTAGAGAAACCACTGTTAGAAGGAAGCGTTAAATTGGTTAATAGGTCAGAGGTAAGTTTGTTGTAGAAATCTCCAATTACTCTAATTTTATCTTCGTTTATTCCCAAATCAAAACCAGCATTTACCGTTTCTGATTGTTCCCATTTTAAACCTGGATTGGCAATTTGCGAATTGATTATGGCCGATTGTCCATTGTAACTATTTGGAAGGCCATTTGTTGTACCAGAATATAATCCTCCAGCTTGAAAATCGCCTAAAGTACCCAAGTTACCATTTACTCCATAACTTCCACGAAGTTTGAAAGAGGTTGCAAATTTAGGCATTACATGGCTCCAAAACTTTTCTTCTTGTAGGTTCCATCCTGCTGATATTCCAGGGAAGAAACCGTATTTATTATCAGGTCCGAGACTTGATGCTCCATCGTATCGGAAAGAGGCTGTAGCAAAATAACGACCTTTATAATCGTAATTAACACGGCCAAAAACACTGTTTAAGACCAGTTTGGTATTGTTGCTGTACACAGAAACCGGAATTGGAGAGGAATCTAAAGTTTGTGCCAAATCAGATGGACTTCCTTTTCCTGAGGCATTAAACGTTTTTATGGTTCTATCGAATTTAGACACTCCCAATTTTGCATTGAAGTCACCAACTTGTTCCCAAATTTTGTTGTAAGTGAAAACCCCTTCGTATTGCACTTGTTCAATTTGATTACTTAAACGAGTAGCCATACGTGTATTGTCTACTAAACCACTACTTCCACTCAAAAAGGCTTGTTGGAAAGTATTATCATTTTCATTCTCACTATAAAGAGATAGGGAAGGAGTGAACGTTAAATCTTTAGTAATTTTTAAATCACCATCTACACCCATCTGCAATTTATTGTTTTCATTGATCCCTTTGACTTTACCCATTTGATACAATGGATTTCCGTTGATGTTATTTTGACCAGGGGCCAAGCTACCATCTTCTAAGTATAATTTGGTAGTTGGGGAGTTTCCTAAATACCTGTTGAAAACAACGCTATTGGCTACTACTTGATTGTTGCTTGATTTGGAATATAAAACGCGACCGTTTATCGTGAAATTATCTGCAATTTTCAGTGATGCATTTAATTTACCCGTAAATCGTTGGTAACCGGTAAATATGGTGATACCATCTCCTTTTAGATAGCCTAAACTCAAATCAAAAACGCCAGTATCGCTACCGCCACTAAAACCAAGATTATGACTTTGAGTAACGGCATTTTGAAACAATACATCATTCCAATTGGTACTTTTGTACATGATGGTATTAGCAGGATTTAGAGGGTCAGCTACTTCTTGCCAGCCTTTGGCTTGCAATTGTCCAACGGTATCAGATGATAGATTGGATTTTAGCAAAGTAGCAAATGGCGTATTGTTTTGCAGGTTGTTCCCTGTTCCAGCAGGTGTTGCTCCTGTTAATTGCCCTAATCTTGCAATACCTGTTGTAGTGGTAAGCCCTGCAAGTTCGGCAGCATTGTAGATACCTGAACGTTGGAATTTGATATAATCGCCACCATTCATAAAGTCATATTTTTTATTAATTTGACTGTGTTGCGTAGAGACATTATAAGTGACCTTAAGTTTGCCCGCTTTACCAGTATTAGTGGTGATGATAATAACACCATTTGAAGCGCGCGCTCCATAAATAGAAGTAGCAGCGGCATCTTTTAACACTTGAAGAGATGCAATATCAAAAGAGTTAATATCATCTATTTGATTACGAAGAACACCATCTACGATGTACAATGGAGTAGCTCCCGCTGGATTATCGATAGAGGTTCCTCCACGAACTAAAATATTAGAGGCTTTACCAGGTTGTCCAGAAGCTGTTTTAACGACTAACCCAGTAACGTTTCCTTGTAGGGATTGGGTTACGTTGGAATACGGAACGTTTTCAAGTACTTTTTTATCTAGTTTAGAAACGGCAGTACTTAAGGTTCTTCTATTTTGAGTACCGTATCCTACGACGATAACTTCATTCATTTGTTGACCTATTTCTTTCAAAACAATAGTAAGCGGCGTAGAACCAATGGCCACTTCTTGTTCTTGAAGACCAATATAACTAACGACTAAAGTAGTGACATTATCAGGTACTTCAATAGCGAAATTTCCATCAAAGTCCGTTGATGTACTAATTGTAGTTCCCTTGGCGACAATATTTACACCAGGCAAAGATTCTCCTTTTTCGTTGGTTACTCGTCCCGTAACTTTTTTCTGAGCTAGGTTATTTTTCGTTACATTTTTATACGTAATGACATTGTTTTTTCCGGTTTTCGCAACAACTAGTTGCATAGTAAACAGTAAGAGCAACGTAGAAGTTAACTGAATAACTTTTCCGGGTTTAGTAAACCTATAAGTCTTAGGTTTGCCTTTTGGTAATAATTTCATACTTTTGTAATGGTTTGGTTAATAATAACTTAGTTAAAGGTCTATTTATTCATTTCCGAATCACTGTTCCCTTAAAAGGAACTGGCCAGCAATGTTTCCAGCATTGACTGGCTTTTTTTATGATTAGAAAATAAAATTTTGTTACAAATGAATTTGTATTGATATTTAATATCTTGATCTTCAATTTTTACTACAATAAGAACTTAATTTTCCTGCTATTCTGGTTTTTCCTTTTTTGACAGAACTCTTTTCAAAGCAACTTGGTTAGGGCTGTTTTATTTTTTTATTTAAAAAAATATTCGAGGGTAATAAGCGGTTTTAAATGCTACTTACAGTCGTTGTGTTATTTTACGATATGCGAGTAATACCCTTTTGATATACGAAACAGATCAAGATAAAAAGGAGTTAAATAAATATAACTAGGGAAATTATAGTAAAATAATTTATTTAAGCATTGTAAATATACATAATATTTTAACATCTACACTAAACTTATTAAAAAGTTTTAATAAGTTTTTTAAATAAAGTGAAATTTAATTGCTGATGTAGGGAGATAGTATCCTTTCTTTGATAAGGCAACAGGCACCAATGACACCAGCATGACTACCTAATGTAGATTTTTTTAATTTCATATCACGATTGACCAGAACTAAAGAATATTTTTTCAAGGAAGATTGAATAGGAAATAAAGCAAAATCACCCAGTTGGGCAAAATCACCACCTACGACTAATAAATCGGGATTGAATATGTTAAGCAGTATGGATAAATAGCGACCCATTTTTTCGCTTTGTTGGGTGATTAAATCGATACACAGACTATCTTCTAAATGGAGAGCTCCCTTTATAATGGCTTGGTGCTGTAGGATGGGAGAGTTATCGTCGAGTTGTACTTTTGACTGTCTTCCTTGTATTATAGCTTCTTTGAATTGATTGATTAAAGACCAGCCAGAAATTTCTGTTTCTAAGCAACCCATTTTTCCGCATTGACAGATAATATTGTTGTTGAAAATTGTACTGTGGCCAAATTCTCCAGAGTAGCCTGATTTACCATAAGATAGTTTTCCATCTGTAATCATTCCAATGGCGACACCCCAGCTATAATTAACAAATATGATGTTTTGCTCGTCATCGACTACACCTTCACAGTATTCCCCAAAAGTCATGGCACGGGTATCATTCTCCAAATGAACGGGAAGATCTATTTGTTCGGAAATGATTTCGGTTAAAGGTCTGTTTTCGTCAAAGAAATAATTGTAACTAAAACCTTCCTTTGAGTTGATACGGCCTGAGAAGTTGATGCAAACACCAATAATCATTTTTTTCTCTACCGAACTATCTTTTATAAAGGAATTGATTAAGTTGCAAAACTCCAATAGAGAACTTTGAGTGTTTTCTAAAGTAAAAGAAGTTCCTAGTTCCACGGTGACTAGTTCGTTTTTTATATTTTGCAATCCAAACGAGATACTTGAAAGACCTACTTCGACCCCTAAAAAGTAAGCACAAGTTGGGTTGATACTGTACAGAGAAGGTCTTCTTCCTGCACTATTGGTAATTTTTCCCATATCCAATACGTAGCCTTCGACTAATAATGCATTTATAGCTTTGGTTACAGTAGGGACACTGGATTGTAGCTCGATACTTAATTCAGCAATTGTCAAATTACCTTGAGATAATAAACGCTTGGTGATGGATTGCCTTAACAGGTGCCATTTTTGACCTGAAAGTGTTTTGTTTTTACTAACGTCTAATAAATCTTTTAAACTCATTATTGTGCTTCTTAATGTAATTAAAGTATATACTTACAAAACTAACATAGTTTTTAAATAATTAGTAAAAAATATCCTTAAATATTAAAATATTTTTTTATTTGATCTTTTTATAGAAAGTGCAACAAAAACTAAGAAAGAATAAATCCCAGTTCATTCCAGCATTGACGGTAGTTGATCGTCGTACATGAAGCTAATTTTTATAAACAAACCAAATTTTGTAAATCATACTGTTTTTTTAAAATTCATTAAGTCAACGTTTACAATACGGGAATATCACCACGAAGACAATATTTCAACCTTAAGCAGTCCAATGTTACATATTGCGATGTCATTTTATCAAAATTAAAAAGCACAATAATTATTTAGCATTGAGCTATTATAATAATGACTATCCATATAGATAGCTGACTAGTAAAGTGAATATCAATTAGGTCAAAGCATTTAGCAATCTCAATAAAGAACAATGAATCTACTCCGCAAGCCGTGCTTATCTTCAATTACTTCGTAATAAAATCAGAAGCATTTATTGCCAAAGGAGGAAGAAAATACCTTGATTAAAGTTATTTTACAATTGGACTCTTTGGATTATCAATGGTTCAAATAGATACTGTCCTCAATAAGTGAAACACTAGTTGAGGACAGTTGAATTTTATAGGTTGTTTTGGGACAAAAAGACGTTAATAACCAAAGTTTTGATCTTCTGGAGCTACTTTTTCATTAGAGTTTATCTCACCCAATGGTATTGGAAGGAACAAATTCTTTTTTAGGAAATCTTCTGTGATCGCACCATTATTATAAATGTAATCTCTGAATTGTCCAGAAGTAACACCATTGGTAACTTCTAAATTGTATCTAAAGAGAATGTTTTTATTGTTATTATGAAGATCAAGTACTTTTTTCAAATAAGTAGTTCCTCTGCGACGAATCTCTTCAAACATGTTTGGTTCTCCAGCCATTTCGAACATTCTTTCAAAAAAGATTTTATCGCGCATCTCACTTTGACTCAAGGCACTTTGAACTCGTGGATAGGTAGCTCCTACAACAGATGTTCTTGCACGGGTCAAAACTTGATTTAAATAAATTAGTGCCTGTCCACTATTGTTTAATTCATTTTCAACATCTGCCATCAATAGCAGTAAATCGGCATAACGGAATAGAATTAAGTTTTTTGGATCGTATTGCGCATTGGCAATTACAGTAGAGAGCATCTTGTTATTCAACGGATTTAATGATTTTTCATTAGCCGTAGTGTTTTTCCAAGTGTTTCGAACCGAAAGAGGAATGTTAGTATCGTTAAAGTCATAATCCGGATTTGTCGGTGTACTTCCTGCATTTCGAGCAGCTGAAGCATATACATCGTAAATAACTGGAGCCGTAGGAGTTCCGGTGTTAAACAAAGGATAAGCACAATAGGTTTGGGCCGTATTGGAACCATTTACAAATTTCGATAAATAGGTAGAAGCCATACGTGGATCATCAGGGTAAGTACCACGATGAAGGTCATAAAATGCTCGGTCCATTTTTATGTTACCAAATGACGGTTGAAGTGCAGCAATTCTAACACCATTACTTGGTCCAAAATTGAAGGAGGCACGTAGGTTGATACCAATAGCATCGGTAAAGTTAACTTGGAATATCGATTCTGTAGAATTACTATGTGTCACCCATAAATCGGAATATTTAGTGGCAAGAGTGAATTTTCCAATGGCTTTATCACCATAAGTCTTTGCTAATTTATACAATGCAGTTGCATCTGTTCCATCTGCTTGAGCGTGGTTGGCCATCATCCAATAACATTTAGCAAGATAGGCATTAGCGGCATCTTTTGTTGCTAGCCCTTTCATACTTTCGGTTAAGGGTAGGTTTTCTGCTGCAAATACTAAATCACTAACGGCTTGATCATATACCGCCGTTCTTTCACTTAGTGGATTTTGTAGGTTGTCTGTTGAAAGCGTTTCGGTGATGATAACGGCTTTTCCAAACAAGTTGGCTAATTGAAAATAAGCAAATCCTCTTAAAAAGTGAGCATGTGCAATGGCTCTAGTTTTATAGGCCGCCGATAGCGTAGAACCCGCCATTCCATCCATTAAATAATTGCTTTCTGCGATTACTTTATAGAATCCTCCCCATACAAGACTTACCGAGGCATTTGCTGCGTAAATATTAAATCTAGCCGTAGTTTCTAAACGATCACCATCACTTCTTCCCCAATAAATACCATTATTTAAGGTGGCTTCATGTAATTGTTGCCCATAAAGACTACTATTTCCTAACCAACCATAGTTTTGCATGATAACGGACTCGGCGGTGGTTTGACTGTTGAAAACAGTGGTGGAAGTTAAACTGTATTTAGGATCTTCATCTAAAGAGCAGGATGTGCTCATGATGGATACTAAAACAAGTACTAAGTTCACTATATTGAATTTCATTTTCATAGCTTAATTTTTTAAAACGTTAAATTTAGACCTAGAATAATTTGTCTTTGTACTGGGAAAGAATAAAGATCAAGTCCTCTTCTTAGGGGATCAAAGTTGAAAGATCGGCTGCTAGGGTCATAACCATTATAATGGCTAATAGTAAATGGATTTTTTGCAGCGGCAAATATGTCGATACTACTTAATCCTAATTGTTTAGCGATGTCTTGGTCGAAAGTAAATCCTAAAGTGATATCCGTGCATCTTAAGTAACTTCCGTCTTCCAGATATTTGTCATAAATATTTCCATTAACAACAGTACTGCTAATAGAAGGATACTGGTTGGATGGATTTGTAGTGGTCCAAGCATTGGCAATGGCTTCAGGATTCATGTTTCTGTCTCCGTTTTGAAAATTAGCAAAGTTGGTATAACGATTATTGGCATTTAAAATATCACCTCCTTGTACACCAGAGAACGAAGCTCTTAAACTTAATTGCTTATAGTTGACACTAGTTTGAAATCCATAGGTATAGTCTGGGTTAGGATCTCCAATAATGGTTTTGTCCGTAATATTAACCACTCCATCTCCGTTAGCATCTACCACTTTAAGATTTCCTGGGGCAGTGGAACTTGCAAAAGGGGCCCCTACAGTATAAGTATCTCCTGTTTGTACAATGCCATCTGTCTTAAACCCGTAGAAAAGCCCAGGAGCTTCGCCCTCAATAAAGATATTGGCCGCTCCGAAGTGATCTCCTGCAGTGTTACCCAAAAAGGCGGTTTGTGTTCCGAGAGCACCCCAAGTTCCTGCCGCACTTCCTATTTTATTAATAGTAGATTTGTTGAAGGCAACATTTCCACCAATACTCCATTTGAAATCTTCCTTACGGATAACCTCAATATTTAAAGCAGCCTCAATTCCTTTGTTTTCGATTTCTCCTCTGTTAACCGTTAGTTGACCAAAAGCAGTAGAACCTGGGATGTCAATATTGATTAATAAATCTTTTGTTGTTTTGTTGTAAAGATCTACTGATCCAGAAATTCTGTTGTTTAAAAAACCAAAGTCAGCCCCTGCATTTACTGATTGTGTGCTTTCCCATTTTAAATTAGGGTTCGTGATTCCGTTAACACCTAAGCCCTGGATTTGAGCTCCAGCAACTGTTGCATAACCTACACCTGGAGCGCCATAGCCAAATATGGTGGAATAAGGGCTTATGTTTTGGCTTCCCGTGGCTCCGTATCCTGCACGTAGTTTAAATTGGTTTAACCAGGCAAGGTGATTGGCTACAAAATTCTCTTGAGTAACATTCCATGCCAAGGCAAATGATGGAAAATATCCCCATCTGTTTTCTGGGCTAAATTTACTAGTTCCGTCGGCACGCATCGTACCAGTAAGCACATATTTACCATTGAAAAAAGAGGCATTTAATCGCGCTAAATAAGATAATAATTGGTAATCGCTTTGACCAGGTTGCAAAATTTGAATACTCGATGCTGTGTGTAATCCATTTGAACGTAAATTAGTGTAAGCAAAACCTTTTCCTACAGCACCTGTACTTGCTAATTGATAGGCATCATAAGTTACACCTGCTGTAGCATCGATGTTGACTGCTCCAAAAGCTTTATTAAAGAATAGTAGATTTTCAACATTATAATTGCTGCGTTTTAAATTGTCTTGTGTTAAATATCCATTGTATATGAAACCATTATATAAAGGTAAGCCATACCAATTTTTTCTTTCGACATTGTTTAAGTTACCACCAGTTCTAAAGGTATATTTAAGACTTTTAGAAATTTTATAGTTAGCATCAAAAGCCCCTGAGAATCGGTTTTCATTAGTAATATCGTCATAATCGGTGATCCAACTTAATACGGTAGCTCTAGTGTCGACATCTGTAGCAAAAGTAATATCATCTTGAGGTCTATCAAATGGAGCTGAACTTACCGCTGTGGATAAAAGGCCTCCAGAAACTCTACCAACGGTATTTCCACCCGACATCATGTTGTTTTTTCTTAGGTAACCACTAAGCTGAAATCCTAAGGACAGTCTATCGTTGATATTTGTATTTAAATTTAATCGAAAATCGCCGTGTTTCAAACCGGTATTTTTAACAATACCCTCTACATTTTTTAAAGAAGTGGAAAAATTATATTTTGTATTTTCAGAGCCTCCACTTATGTTCAAATTGTAATCTTGAGAGAAAGCGGCTCGAGTGGCTTCTTTTTGCCAATCTCTATTAGGAATGACTGTTTCTTTTCTTGTATTTACGCCATTGGCGTCAACACCAGTATAAACGTATTTGACGTCGTCACCGATAACAAATCTTTGGTCGGATGGGTACTTTGTATTCCAGAAAGTAGCATATTCTCGCACATCCATTAGATCCAAAAATTTGGTTGGTTCAGCAACAGAAAAATTGGCACTGACGCGAATGGTTGCTTTTCCAGCTTTTCCTTTTTTGGTGGTGATTAAAATAACACCATTAGCACCACGAGAGCCGTAAATTGCCGTGGCAGAGGCATCCTTTAAGATCTGAACATCTTCAATGTCTTTAGGGTTTATTCCTGCCAATGGATCCAGTGTAGGCTGATAATCTCCACTTGAATTACGCATGGTTTGACCAGTAGCGGATTGAGGCACGTTATCAATAACATACAAAGGTTGGCTGTCTCCTTGAAGTGAGTTGGCCCCACGAATAATGATAGAACCTGCTGAACCAGGAGTTGAACCACCTGTTGAGATGCTAACCCCTGCAACTTTTCCTTGTAATAAGTCATCAAAAGAGGTCGCAATAGCGGCTTCATTTCGTGAGGGTTTAAAGGAAACAATAGCACCTGTAAGGTCTTTTTTACGCATAGAACCATACCCAACTACGACCACTTCTTGTAATTCCTGGTTATCTTGTTTAAGCAATACGTTTAGGATTTGGTGTGTACCAACCGTTTTTTCTTGGTTTATAAAACCTAAGTATGTAAAAAGCAAGACATCACCTTTATTGACATTTATTTTGTATTTACCGTCAAAGTCAGTTAACACCGCTCCTTTAGGAGTGTTTTTACTAAGTATATTTACGCCAGGTATTGGCGATCCTTTCTCATCTGTAACCTTTCCGGTTACCACTTTTACTTGTGCTAGCAATGTACTGCTAGCGGTAAGAATAAAAAGAAATGATAGAATCAAACTTCTTTTGCTCATAAATTTGTGATTTAGTTAGTTTAAAAAAAATGTATTTGGTTAATTAATATTTCAAGAGTTAAAATGATTATTCTAAAAAGTCACTGTGATTTGTTTTTTTTGCTGATTTCCGATCATTATAGATTTGGATATAGTGATTGTCTAAAGTTTCGGAATCTTTATATTTAGCGCGTAGCTTTAGTAGTTTAGTTTTCATCATTTTTGCTATATCTTGGTACGCTGGATCGGCAAATACATTATGAAGCTCATTAGGATCCTTAGCCCTATCGTATAATTCCCAAGCGTCGATATCGTAATAGAAATGCATCAATTTGTATTCTTTTGTTGCAATACCGTAGTGTCTTTTTACCGCATGTTCTGCTGGGTATTCGTAGTAGTGGTAGTATACAGCATCTCGATCCCATTTTTCTTTTTTGCCTGTCAATAAGGGGACCAAACTCTTTCCTTGCATGTCAGTGGGAGCTTTAACACCTGCTATTTCTAAGAAGGTTTGTGCAAAATCTAGATTTTGAACCATTTCATTCTCTGTAGTGCCAGGGGTGATTTTATTTGGCCATTTGATTAATAGTGGTGTTCTAAAGGATTCGTTGTACATAAAACGTTTGTCGAACCAACCGTGTTCGCCAAGGTAAAAACCTTGATCAGAGGTATAGACCACCACAGTATTTTCGGAAAGTTTTTCTGTATCTAAATAGTTTAAAAGCCTGCCTACATTTTCATCTACAGAGGCAATAGTAGCCAAGTAATCTTGCATATAACGTTGGTATTTCCATGTCATTAGCTCCTTAGGGCTCATGCTTGGATAGTTTTTTAAGAACTCGTCATTGATTGGTCCATAGACGGCATCCCATGCTGCACGTTCGGCTTTGGTCATTCTGTTTAAGCCTGTATTTAAGCTTCGTTCCTCTATGCCAAGACGATCAAGTACAGATCGCTCGATTTTAGTGTCATAGGTCAGTAGCATATCCCTTAGGATATTCATTTCTGCAGATTGGGCAGCAGAGGAGCGTGTACTGTAATCATCAAAGAAGGTTTCGGGTAAAGGAAATTTCTTTTTAGTAAATTCTTTATAATACTTCTCTTTAGGTAGCCATGGACGGTGCGGTGCTTTATGCAAGTACATCAATAAAAAGGGTTTGTTTTTATCTCGACGGTGCTGTAACCAGTCTAAGGTTAAATCTGTGGTAATGTCGGTAACATAACCTGTAATGGTGGTATCTCCTTTTGTGGTGATAAACTGTGGATTATAGTAATCGCCCTGATCGGGTAGAATCTTAAATTCATCAAATCCTTCGGGATTGTTCCCAAAATGCAACTTGCCAAACATAGCCGTTTGATAACCTGCTTTTTGAAGTAATTGTGGAAAGGTGACATTGGTGGTGTCAAATTTACTTAGGTTATCAATTTTTCCGTTGATATGACTGTGTTTTCCTGTAAGAATTACCGCTCTTGATGGCCCACAAATGGAATTGGTGACGCAAGCATTAGTAAATAACATTCCTTCTTTTGCTATGCGGTCTATGTTGGGGGTTTGTAATAATTTATTGTCATAGGCGCTAATGGCTTGATAGGCATGATCATCAGACATAATGAAGACTATGTTGGGCTTTTGCTTTTTAATCACCTGCTTTTGGTTGATCGAACAAGAAACTGTTGCGAAAAGCAAAGCGCCTATAACTACTTTTGAACAAGTAGGTAATTTACTCTTTCTTGACTTTGATTTAGGAATTAAAGGGATTGTGATAAAATTCATCTTTTGTAATTTTTTTTGTGTAATAGGTATTACGAATAGAAAATATTTACCACAAATTTAAAATATGTATTAAATAATTGTTAATATTACAGGGGTACAACAGGGTTACATATACGAAACTTTAAGGTTACATATAAATAGTTAATTCCTTGATAATCAATACATGATATAAAATATGATACTACAATTAAGGTTAACAAAATGGTTGATTGGTTTGTTTTTTATACAGTTAAGTGCTTTATATGCACAAACTCATGCTTTACGATTTAAGCATATTACTTCACAACAGGGATTGTTAGCCAATAGAACTACTGCTGTAATGCAAGATGCAGAGGGGATACTTTGGGTAGGAAATAGAATTGCAATCAATCAATTTGATGGGGAAGTTGCTAAAGTATATGAGGTGGGACGAAACAATAATATTAATCAGTTTTTTGAAGATGTACATAAGAATATTTGGGTAGGTACAGAGTATGGACTTTATTTTCTAGATCGAAAAACGGATCATTTTGTGAAGGTGATCAGTCCTGTAAAAAAGGCTAACCAGCTGTTAAGTGCTAATATTTTGTGTATCACCGCGAGCCAAGGAAATGAACTTTTGATAAGTGGAATGAAAGATTTTGTGGTTCGGATGAAAGTAGATAGCAAAGGTCAGATTATAGCCTCTTCCATTGCCATCATATCCCTACCTAAAGATAAAGGATATGTGACCAAAATAGTAAAAGGCCGTGATGCTATATTTTGGTTGGCGACCGATCAGGGGGAAATATTGAATCTAGCCAATAATGTGGTTAAAGTAACTGGTTTTGTACAATCGGGAAAAGCTGGCCCTATCAATGATATGTCAATGGATCCGTTTGGTAATCTCTGGGTAGCCACCAATGGCAATGGTCTTTATCGTTACACAATTAAAAATAGTACTAATTTACATTTTGAAAAAGGGGAAAAAGGCAACGGGCAGACTATTAATAATAATGTGGTAACCCGAGTGTATGCGGAGGGTAAAAACGTTTGGATTGGTACCGATGGTGGGGGACTAAATTTATATGTTCAAGATAAAAAGAGTTTCGATTATTATATGTTTGACTTCGGTAATGAGTACTCTATATCAGATAATTCCATTATCGACATCCAACCCGCATTAAATGGAGCTATCTTGTTAGGGACCGTACACGGTGGCGTTTCTATTTTTCGCAAGAATTATAAAATAGAAAATATTCCAGCCAAAAACTTTCAGTTTCTAACCCAAGACCCTCAAGGATCAAAGGTAATTGAAGATAGTGATCAAAATATATGGTTGACAGCTGGACGAACAGGTCTTCGTCGCTATAATCCTAGAACAAAAGCCTTAAGTGTATTTTTAGATAATGGGTCTAGTGCTGGATTTAAAGGGGACATTGTGCTTTCTCTATTTGAAGATAGTGCTAAAAGAGTTTGGTCGGGTACCCTTAGAGAAGGAGTAAATGTATATGATTTAAAACGAGGGCAATTTCTAACCTTAGCTGGTGCGAGGGATGTTAAAGGCGTTTTTTCAATTGCTGAAGATGCTGATGGCAATATATGGGTAGGGCATAGGGCAGGCATTCATGTCTACAATAAAGAGTTAAGATTAATCCATAGAATAGTATTGTCTTCCAATCGATTATCCAATTCCAATCAGGTTATTTGTATTTATAAAGACATAGCGGGAAGTATGTGGATTGGAACAATAGACGGACTTTTTAGATTTGAAAAGAAGGGGAGTGGTTTTGTTAAGTTTAGCTATAAACATGTGGAAGGGAATGCTAATTCTCTTGTTGGGAACAACATATTGTCTATAGGTGAAACCGATGATTTTTCCATTTTGATCGGTACCTATGGGTACGGATTAACGAAGTATATAAGGAAGACAGGGAAGTTTGAAAAGATCGTTAATGGAGAGAATATTAAAGGAGCACTAATACGCGGTATAGTAAAGGATAATCAGAAAAATATTTGGCTTAGTACCAATGTAGGATTAACAAAAATAGATTTGAAAAACAATATCACGAATTTCGGAATTGCCGATGGAGTGTTTCCTTTTAATGGGGGTGCTGCGAGTTTAGATGCTAAAGGACAAATTATGATGGCAGGGGTATTTGGCTTATCTTACTTTAATCCTGAAAAACTACAAGATGTCAACTATTTTCCTCATGTTTATTTTACTTCAGTTAATTCTGTAAACGAAAAAAGCGAATCAACTACCTCATTTTCTGAAATTACTGACGATACGGTGGTTATAGAGGCGGGAAGTAAATTAGTGAATGTCAATTTTAGTTCCGCTGAATTGTATTCAAGAAGTAGTATTAAATATCAGTTTCTGATGGTTGGATTGGATGATAATTGGCAAAAGCTAGGTAGTCAAAATAAAATATCGTTCTCTAATTTAGATCCAGGAACATACCAACTGAAAGTTCGTGCAACTAATAATGCACAGTTGTGGAGTTCTAAGTATTCTACATTAGAAATAGTAGTTAAACCGACTTTTTGGCAACGGACTATTGTTAAGATTATTTTATTTGCTGGGTTTATTTGGATGTTAATATTTGTTTACCGTTTAAGGACCTCTACGATTCAATTACAAAGAGAAAAGCTTCAGAAACTTTTGGATCTGAAAACCATTGAGGTGAAAGAGCAAGAACAACGAATCTCCCAAGATAAAATTTCGATGTTAGAATTTGAAAAACAGAACCAAACACTAAA
The DNA here is from genome assembly GCF_059882335.1 of Flavobacterium sp. OHVDL-2026-0007. NCBI lineage: Bacteria > Pseudomonadati > Bacteroidota > Flavobacteriia > Flavobacteriales > Flavobacteriaceae > Flavobacterium > Flavobacterium sp. OHVDL-2026-0007. The sequence goes on along the minus strand of NZ_CM187612.1, from coordinate 1,044,377 downwards.
ACAAAGAAAATTAGAAGATGAATTGAATTTTAAAATTGACGAGCTTACTAACAATACCTTACGTGCTATGCATAAAAACAATTTGTTGACCGATATTAAAGATAAACTCAAAACAGAATTAAAAAATAAAAGTATAGATAAAAAGAGTTTAGAAAATATTGTCGATCATATAAATGATAGTTTTATACTGGATGCAGATTGGGAAAGTTTCTATAGTCTTTTTAATCAAGTGCATCCAACATTTATTAAAAGTTTAAAGCATAAGTATCCTAACTTAAGTGAGCGTGAGATTAGATTATGTGCCTTGATTTTAATTGATTTTTCGTCTCAACATATCGCAACTCTTTTCGGGATTTCTTTGACCTCAGTAAAAGTAGCAAGACACCGACTGCGAAAGAAATTAGATATACCTACAGATACCTCTGGAAAACAGTTTATGCAAGACATATCGGGTGAATAAGGCAGCATAAGTAGGTAGGGATGGTTGATACCGTTTAAAAAAGTTTATTGAAATTCGTTTCAATGAACTTTTTTTGTTTACGGAAAATGCAACACAAGAGGGACAGAATAAAATTTTAGTCTTCGGTTAAGAAGCTCCTCAACCGATCCTAAATTTAAAAACAACTATTGGGAGCTACAGTCAGCCTTGTAGGCAACGGGAAGTTGAAAAATGAAAACACGGCATGGACAGCTTTGCTCTGGAGAGGCATTCTAAAGATTAGACGAGAGGGATTTCGGCCTGTTTTTGATTACAACTTGAATCATATAGGAGGGGTATCGGCGTAAAAGTAGCCTTGGTTACAATTGACTCAATGTTAACCTTGGCTTTTTGTTTAACTAGTATGTTATCAGTTGATTGCGTTTGTTATTAGCTATTGATGTAACTTAAATGTAGTACCTCAGTAACGTATTTGTAACCCGTATAAATTCTTTAGGATCAATTTAATAGCTAGTTTTGGAATACAAGTTTAGTCTTTGTGTTCTTATAGAACAGTACTAACACCCAACAGCATAATGTCTGATGTTCTTGATTAATTAACTAGAATACAGAGAGGCAAGAAAGGCAGTCACATTAGACTGGCCTTGTGTACTCCAAGATCATACTCTCAAGTATCTCTGTACCGATAAGGACAGTATGGAGAACTATTTTGGCCAGCTGCGGAGATCCAATAAAAAATTTTTTATGTAAAAAGGGAGTGGATGATATGAAATTCTTGAAAAGGAGGTGGGCCAAACTAATAGAAGTTTAATAATATAATAAATAAAAATAAAATGATAAGGAATCGAATCGCTTTTAGTATCACCCTCTTTATGTTATGTCTTTTTATGTCCACTATTAGCGCGCAGCAAAAAAAGGGCTTAATAACAAGAGAAGTCGTTTCATTAAATAAAAATTGGAAATTCCATTTAGGAAGCGCTAACAATCCTGCTAAAGATTTTGACTATGGGATCGTTCGTAATTTCACCATTGCTGGAGGTGGAGGTGGTTGTATTGTACCAGGATTCAAGGATGATAATTGGCGCACAGTTAACGTTCCTCATGATTGGGCGGTAGAATTGCCTTTTGAGTATAAGGATCATTTTGATGTTCAAAGTCACGGGTATAGACCCGTTGGTGGTTTTTATCCAGATAATAGTATTGGTTGGTATAGAAAACACTTTTCTGTAGATAAGGACAAAGAAGGGCAGCGATTTGTCATTCGTTTTGAAGGGGTTTATAGAGATTTTAAGATCTGGGTAAATAACAATTACATCGGTAGCAATTTTAGTGGTTATAGTGAAAGTTCTTTTGATATTACAGATTTTATTGAATTCTCAAAAGACAATGTTATTGTTGTTCGCGTGGATGCAACTCAATACGAAGGTTGGTTTTATGAAGGGGCGGGTATTTACAGGAATGTTTTCTTAGAAACATCTAATCCTTTGCATATTGCCGAGTATGGTGTTTACGTATCGGCTAAAGTTGAAAAAGCAAAAGCGGTGGTGCAAGCCCAAACTTCTGTAAAGAATCAAGAGGGTAGCACAGTAGATTGCGCAGTGGAGTCTTATGTGATCAATGCCAATGGAGTGAAAGTCACCAAATCAGTGACCGATAAACTTACCGTTAAAAATAATGAAGTGGGTCAAACCGTTCAGCAGTTATCGATCAATAAACCTGAATTATGGGATGTGGAAGCTCCTCATTTATACCGATTGGTTTCTATTGTAAAAAAGAATGGTGTCACCACAGATAGTACACAAACCCAGTTTGGTGTTCGAACTTTTACTTATGATGCAGAAAAAGGTTTTGCTCTCAACGGAAAATCCATGAAAGTCAAAGGGATGTGCGTGCATCAGGACCATGCAGGTGTTGGGACTGCAGTACCAGATGCCTTAGTGTACTACCGCATAAAATTACTCAAAGAAATGGGGGTAAACGCCTACCGTTGTAGCCATAACCCACCCTCAAAATCTGTTCTAGAAGCCTGTGATAAATTAGGGATGATGGTCTTAGATGAAATTCGAGTAATTGGTACAGGTAAAGAATATTTAGAACAATTTGAAAAATTAATTTTAAGAGATCGTAACCATGCCAGTATTATGCTTTGGAGTCTTGGAAATGAAGAGACCGGAGTTCAAAATACTGATTTGGGAAGACGTATGGCCCATACTTTAGTGCAACGTCAAAGAGAGCTGGATCCATCAAGACTAAGTACATACGGAGGAAATAACGGGATTAAATTTCAGGGTATTAACCAAGAGATGGATGTAAGAGGTTTTAATTATCACATTAAAGAATTAGACGATTATCATAAAGAACATCCCACACAACCGATCATTTTTAGTGAAGTATCCAGTATGGTAAGCTCTAGAGGGATGTATGCCAAAGATTCCATAAAAGGCTATTTGCCCGATTATGATTTGAACAAACCTGCTTGGGGACAGCGAGCTGAAGAATGGTGGAAATTTACTGTAGAACGTCCTTGGCTAATGGGAGGTTTTGTTTGGACTGGTTTTGACTATCGTGGTGAACCGACTCCCTTTACTTGGCCTAATGTTAATTCTCATTTTGGAATAATGGATGTTTGTGGTTTTCCAAAAAACACCTACTACTATTATCAAAGTTGGTGGACTGATAAAGATGTGATCAAGATCTATCCGCATTGGAATGGTCATCAAAAAGGAGATAAAGTAAACGTATGGTGTAATAGTAATGCCGATGAAGTAGAACTATTGCTAAACGGCAAAAGTTTGGGTAAAAAGACGATGCCAAGAAATGGACATTTAGAATGGGATGTGGTGTATGAAGCAGGAAAATTAGAAGCTATTGGTTTTAAAGGCGGCAAGACGATTCGTACGGCTGTGGAAACCACAGATAAAGCCTATCAAATTGTTTTGACTCCAGACCGTAAAACGATTCAGGCTGACGGGAATGATGTGTCGGTTGTCAATGTGACTGTTCTAGACGCTAAAGGTAGAGAGGTTCCTGATGCCATGAATTTGGTTGAGTTTACTCTTGCTGGCGAGGGACGTATTTTGGGTGTAGGTAACGGAGATCCGAGTTCCCATGAAGCGGATAATTGTCTGGATGGTAATTGGAAACGTTCGTTGTTTAACGGAAAATGTCAAATCATCATACAAGCTCCAGAGAAAGAGGGAGAATTTGTATTGACAGCTGCTTCTAAAGATTTGAAAAGTGAAACTACTACTATAATGCTAAAGAAATAAAGAAGGAAAAGGGGTAACAACTCCTATTGCATTTTTGTCCCAACAAGTCTTTTTTTTTGCCTAAAATAGTGACAGTAATAAAAAAGATGGGACTTTTAATATCAGGATCAGTTCGGCGATTTGATCTTAGAGAATACTAATTAAAATAGAATAGTTATAGATGAATTAAAAAACAACAATTACTAACCAAAAACAATAACTTCTTATGAAGAGAGTATTACTTATTGCTTTTTTATTGACCATTAACCAGGTAGTAAAAAGCCAGACAACCAACCAGAGTATTGCCCTTTCGGGGACAACAAGTAGTTATGCTACCTTTGGTAATATTAGTGAATTAAATGGAGTAAATCAGTTTTCTTTTGAAGCTTGGGTTTATATAAGTTCTTGGAGTGTCAACAGTTATATCTTCAGCAAAACGGCTGCGACCCTTCCTGCTCAAAATAGAATAGATATCCAACTGGGACAATCCTCAACAAAAAGATTGTATTTCCACGTGGCGAATAATGGCAATAGTTATGCTCAAGTGGATAATTCGGCTATAGCAGTGGGACAATGGAATCATATCGTCATGGCTTATGATGGGACGAAAACAGCGTATAATATGGTGCGAATTTATATCAACGGAACTCAAGTTACAACGGGTATTACTTATTCTTCCGGAAATGGTACTCTTCCGACGACAACCGCCAATACCACTGGAGCTTTTGAAGTTGGGAAAAGCTTTAATGGTCGTATAGACGAAGTCAAAATATGGAATTTTGCGCTCACAACAAATGACATTGAAAGGAAGAACACCATTAATAAATACCATCCCTTATATGCCAATCTGATTTCCTATTGGAAGATGGATAAGGATGCTAGTAACCTAGTGGATACAAAAAATCTTTATCCAGGTACGCTAATTGGTGCTTCCCTTGTACCCGTTACGGATAATAGTACCTTTCAATACAAAATTGTAAGTAGCTATATACGATCTAATTTTTATGAGAGCGGACAAGTGAGTGAAGAGTATGTTCGAAACAATAATGATCTTGTGTATTTAACAACCAGTCCTTATGCCAATGGAGATCTGTTTTTTGATTATCCCATTAACGATGGCGTACTGACAAACGCGGTCTATCTAGATAGTTATGCTTCTAGAGATGGCCTTATGGATTTTTCAGGTTCGGGTGCTTCGATGAACTGTGGAGCTGACTTACTCAATAAAGCCAATGGAGGAGTTGGTACTTTTTCTTTTGCCTCATGGGTGTATATTGATCAGTGGGTTCAGAACAGTAGTATTTTTAGAAAATATGAATCAGCAACTAAAAATTTTGATTTGCAATTAGGAGATGTCGCTACGAATCAATTGATTTTTCATCTTTCCAATGGTGCAGATAATTATGTAACGGCGGATAATTCAGGAATTGCTGCTGGTGGATGGCACCACGTTGCGGTGACCTACGCTGGAAACGCAGGAGCAAATCAACAAGTTAAACTATACGTTGATGGAATTTCAGTTCCCCTTTCATATAAAAATGGTGATGGTTTGCTCCCTACATCGGGGCCTTTTAGTAGATCCAATTTTGAATTAGGAGTAAATTTTGACGGTAAACTTGATGAAACGAGCATAAGTTTATTGTCATTAAGTAGCGGGGAGATTACGAACATTAAGAATAATCCAATTGTGGTGGATAGTTGGAATGAAACGAAAACTTGTGCATATTGGAAATACGATGATGCCCTACAACCTGGAAAAGATTCACGAACCTGGTTAGGCGTATTGGATGGTCTCAAGCAAACCATGACGGGATATAATGGGGCAGAAATTCGATTAGGTATTAGTGGTGGTGATTGGAAAACCATGATGACAACAAGCGCAGCGAGAACAAATTTTGCTAATAAGGTAAAAGATATAGTAGATACCTATGGTTTTGATGGCGTTGATTTAGATTTTGAGTGGTGTTTAACCACTCAGGAATGGTCGAATTATAATGCTACCATTTTGGCTTTGAATACTGCTCTGTCTTCCACTTCCACTTTTAGTGTGACCTTGCACCCCTTGTATTATAATATCAGTTCTGCGGCCATCTCAGCGCTAGATTATGTTTCAATCCAGTCCTACGGACCGAGTCCTGACCGTTTTCCTTATGCTGAATTTGTCAATAATGTGAGCGCCATGCTAACTTATGGTTTCCCAGCGCAAAAACTTATTATGGGAGTACCATTTTTTGCTGCGGCCACCGATAATTCTAAAAGTACGGCGAGTTACAGAGCGATAGTTACCCAATATCCAACGCTAAATCCTTCACTAGATCAAATCAGTATGAATGTACCTCCAGTAAAAGATATGACTTTCAATGGGCAACAAACCATCATTGCCAAAACGAAATATGTAAGGGATATGGCCTTGGCTGGTATCATGTATTGGGATACGGCAACGGATGTTGATTATACCAACCAATTGTCCCTTTTAAGAGCATTAAATACCGTGATGAATGCCAATGTTCAAGAAGAACTTATTGGTGCTAGGATGAGCATGTTTAATGAGGTCATTGATGAGAAAGTAAGCACAGAAAAGAGTACTAATCTTGCTGTATATCCTAATCCAGCTCATGGCGTTTTTACAGTGGATTTTACCATAGAAAGAAAAGGCACTCTTAAAATATTTGATTTAAGTGGTCAACAAGTACTGACACAACCTTTAATGAATCAGAAAAAGTTGGACGTTAATATCAGTAAATTTAAATCAGGTATTTATGTAATAAGCTACTCAGATGAGATGGGCAAGGTGAAGTCAGCTAAACTGATTATTGAATAAAATGTAATTTTTATTTGTGGGCTTTATTTAAAATTTTCGAATAATCTAATAGAATATATAATGACAACGAGAAGTGAATTGGTGTTTTTAATAAGTATGATCATTACGAGTGGTTTTGCACAAACAAAAAATTTTGTGCCTATCCATCAATCTATGTCGGAGGAAGAAGTGGTAAAAATTGCAGCTACTATTACCCCTTCTCCTCAGCAATTACGTTGGCAGCGTTTGGAGTTAACAGGCTTTATCCATTTTGGGATCAATACTTTTACCGGTAGAGAATGGGGAGAAGGGAAAGACGATCCTAAATTGTTTAATCCTACGGCTTTGAATGCAAAACAGTGGGTAAAGGCTTGCAAAGATGCTGGAATCAAACAGGTTATTCTAACGGCAAAACATCACGATGGTTTTTGTTTATGGCCCACTAAGACCACATCCTATTCTGTGCAAAGTAGTCCTTGGAGGGATGGCAAGGGAGATGTAGTTAAAGAAGTGGCCGATGCGTGTAGGGAGTTAGGAGTTGGGTTTGGCGTGTATTTATCGCCTTGGGACAGAAACAATGCCTCTTACGGAACAGAAGCTTACAATGATTTTTTTATCGATCAATTAACGGAATTACTGACTCAATACGGGAAAGTAGATGAAGTTTGGTTTGATGGCGCTAATGGTGAAGGGCCGAATGGTAAAAAGCAAGTATATGATTTTGAAAGATGGTATGCGCATATCCGAAAATTACAACCGCAAACAGTGATTGCTGTTTCGGGACCAGATGTACGTTGGGTAGGAACAGAGACGGGCCACGGTCGTGAGCAAGAATGGAGCGTAGTACCTGTTGGAAAAAACAATAAATTTAATGAAGGTTCACAAACTAAAGCTGATGAGCCACCATCTGGAAATAATAGAGGCCAAGTTTTAGGAAGCCGTAGTCAACTAAAAGATGGAGATGCATTAAAATGGTATCCGGCCGAAATGGATGTATCAATTCGGCCAGGGTGGTTTTATCATGAAGCAGAGGACAATAAAGTTAAGACACCAGAGTATCTTAAAGAAATTTACTTTCATTCTGTGGGGAGAAATGGAGTGCTTTTATTAAATATTCCACCAGATACACGAGGGTTGATATCTGATTTTGATATTACTGCCCTAAAAGCATGGAAAGAGCAATTGGATGCAATTTTTAAAGTGAATCTTTTAAATGGTTCTAAAGGAGCTGGACTAGTAAAAAACATAAAACCTTTGCTTGATAATAATGATGGTTCACATATTTCCTTTTCAATGAAGGGAAGTAATAATAAGATAGAGATCAATTTAAAGGAGAAAAAAACATTTAACGTTTTACTGCTTCAGGAAAACATCAGTATTGGACAAAGGGTAGAGAAGTTTGTGTTTGAGTATTGGAATGGCAAGCAATGGCAAAAGGCAACCGAAGGAACGACGATTGGTTTTAAACGATTACTAGAGTTTCCTACTATTACGACATCGAAAGTAAGATTACGCTTTTTATCAGCTAGATTAGAACCGACATTAGCTGAAATGGGATTGTATTTTGATAAAGAGAGAGAAAACAACAACAATGAATATAGTACAGATAAATAACTATTTTGTTGGTGTTTTTATAATATGTCCTTAATGTTTTCTAATAGAATGCAAGAGGAATTAGTAGGGAGTGAAAAAAAAAATGGTGCGGTGCTGGCATACTAGGATATTTCACAGGAAAAGAAGAAAGAAAACGTACAAACTAGAACAAAAATGACCTAAAATCTGATTTAACAGTACTGATTAAAGTATTGTTTAGGGACATGGATATCCAAAAAAGACCGAAAAAAACGGTTAAATAGGTAGGTAATTTGGGGATTAGTTATTTTTTTTAGGTGTAATTGCTTATTTTTCTGTGTTGTGAAATTAATTCTAGTATATTTACGTCCAATAAAAATATATTAAGATGCAAGAAGGTACGGTAAAATTCTTCAATGAAGAAAAAGGTTTTGGATTTATTACACCAAAAAACGGTGGAAATGAAATTTTTGTTCACGTTTCTGGTTTAACAGAAAATATTCGTGAGAATGACGAAGTTCGTTATGAAGTAGCAGAAGGTAAAAAAGGCCCGAATGCAGTAAATGTTGAAGTAGTTTAACATACTGAATAAAGTACAAGAAGTACCTGCCATCGGCAGGTTTTTTTGTGCCAAAAAATTAAATTGAGTTTTTGATTTACAGTTGAGCCATCACATGATGTTCTATTTTTGTGAGACTTGATATAATTTATGTTCTAAAAACAAGAAAGAGGATCTTGCGAGCCTCTTCTTTGGAATTAATATGTCTTTTATAAAAGCTTATTTCACTTTTAGTAATTTTTCTAAATATTCCACTTTATCTTTTTCTGCTTGAACCAGACGCTCGTAAAGTTTGATCTGTTCTTCGTGAGATTGGATTAATTTATCCAATGGACTAAATGTGCAATGATTTGCATTGAATGCACCATGTGTAAAACTATTATCATGGAAATTATTAAAATAATTAATGACACCTTCATCACTATAGCTTTTAATAGCTTCTGCTGTGACTCCTAAAACCTCAGCAATAGCATTTAATTTATCGTCGTCAACATTCTCACTCCCTTCAATATGAGAAACAGACTGTTGGCTAACACCAATTGCAATAGCCAATGCTTCTTGTTTCATTCCTTTAAGCTCTCTAATTCGGCTTATATTCCTTCCGATATGTTTTGGTTTTGCTGCTGTGCTCATAGTTCAAAGATATTTAAAATTCTTGAAAAATTTTCAGTGTTGGTAAAATACAAGCGCGCATTGGTAAGATACAAGTCCGATTGGTTCGGTACGGTACAATCTATTACGTACTTGCTGTGTGTTTAACAAAAATACAAATTTTCGGACATGTAACAATCAAAAAAGTAAAATTATGGAGCATCAATTAAGAATTCCAGAATCCTATCCAATGCGGGAGCAATTGGAAAAGGCGATTACTGACCTGCTCGTTTTTGTCGAGGCAGGGACTATTTACATCAGTTTTGATAAACAACAGCAGACGCCTATTGTCATCACATTTATCCTGAAAAAGAATTGTGGACAAGATAGTAATGTTATGGAGCACAATGCCAAGAAAGTACTAAAGACCTATTCTCATTTTGTTTTTAGATTCATTAACGCTACTCATGCTTCCCATGGATTTAAAAATGGAGATCCTTATCTCATTCGTCATTGTACAGTTAATGAATTGGTTTATTATGAATCAGACAATAAAGTATTCTGTCCTGTTAATCCTAATTCAAAAGAGCTGCTTATAAAAGCTACGCTTAGTTTGAAAGAAGATAAAGAAATTACTATGGAAGTTTTTCAGTTCGCAGTATTCCATATGAAAAATAAAGAGAATCTTAAAGCTGCGGTAGAAATGTATCGTGCATTTTGGTCGCTTATCAGTTGCTATATAGCACTGTTGGGAGGAAAATTTGGAGAAGAAACGGATACTTCTTTTGGGAGTATACTTGCAGATTATAAAAGAATCACTGCCTATGCACCGCATTTAAAAGAGCTGTTGGATTTGGAGAAATTAGAAGACCTGGAAATGCTAGGCATGCTTGTTAATGCCCATGAGTATAAAGATCAAAAATTCGGTAGGGTTGAAATAAGCTCTGAAGAACTTGAGCTAGTAAAGCAGAAGTTTGAATTATTGAGTAATGAATTCGATAGGCTGTTTTCAGAATGGACTATATATTGCGAGAAGAAAATGGAAGTGTTCCGTAATCCACGTTTTCTGGGGAAATCCATTTTTACTGAAAAAGTTCAATCTCATTATATAATGGATTTGGCATTATCGAATATAAGTAACCTAATAACGGGCACTTTAAAAACACGTGTCATCTATTGTTTTGGTTACAATATAGTTCATGAGACAAAAAGAGAAGACAATGGCACGTATTTCAGAAAAAGGCTTCCTCGCTACCATTTTTACTTGTTAGTGCTTACAGAGGAATATAAGGAAAATGCGATATCCATAATACAATCCATTATCCGTGATAATTTTGATAATCAATATCAACTAACAATTCTACATCATAGAATGCAAAACTTGCGCAAGCAAAGTCAAAATCAAAAACATTTTTTTGATGCTATTACTACCAATGGGGTTTTGACCTATTATAATTCATTACATCCCATAAGCTGGAAAACTTCTGGCGCTGCACGAGATTTAGAGTTTTCAAAAAAGTATTGGCAGAATCGTATTCTAGCAGCAAAACGTTATCTAGTTCTCGCTCAAGAACACCATGAACCAGAAGTACCTCTCATTACCAATTCAATACTTCAGCAAGGTGTTAAACAGGTTATAGTAGGACTTATTGATTTGTTTTTAGGATATCATCCCAATAAGAATACTATAAACTATCTCTTTTCTCTGCTTTACTATTTGGATATTATTGAGCTTCCATTTGATTTAAGTATTGAGAAAGAAAGAGTTTGCTATCAACTGCTATCAGCCAGCAGCGCGATGATTCTGCATAAAGATTTGAAAAACAAGAATAAAGAGGATAATGATTTTCTCTTAAGTAAATGCGAAAAATTCTTAATACTATCAGAGCAGGTTGGAAACAATGAAGTGGAAGGGATGGAAAGAAAAACCTATGAGTGATGAATATGAAAATAGCTCCAAGTGGAAAAGTATAAACCGAATAGTTTCTTAAGAAAGAATAAGGAGGGATTAGGGTCCAATAGGGGTACAACTTTAAGTTGTACTTGCTGGAATGTTATTCAAATTGTTACTTTGAATATTAAAATGAATGATTTCATGATTAATAGTGTTTAATAGGTATTGAGAAACAAGTTATTTCTCAATACTGAAGAAAGCAATTGTAGTAATGCAATTGCTTTCTTTTATATCTTGAATCGGAATGAGGGAGTGTTTGAACTTTAAAAAGGCAAGTATTACCAGATAGCATAAAGTAGCCAGACTTCAAGGCTACATATCAAGAAAAAAAGGCTGAATTTTTAAACTAAACACTAACTCAATAGTGCAAATTAAGTGTCGAGATTCTGTATAATTATAAAAAATTAGATAAATATTGTTCAGAAAAAGTTGATTATAATTCAAGTGTTTTAGTTAAACGTATTTATTTATTGCATATTTTTGTATGAAACATAAATAAATTCGTATGAAAACATTTAAAATTCTATCTGCTGTATTTTTAATAGCTATTGTTGGAAAAACACATGCGCAAGACCTTGCTACAGATTCGCACACAATAGGAATTACAATACCTACCGTTGCTATAGTAGATATTGAACCAGCTGGATCAAAAAGTATTTTGATGCCTTTTACAGCTCCTATAGAGGCAGGTTTACCTATTGTAGCCCCAGCTAACAATACAAGTTTATGGCTTAACTATTCTTACATTCCGTCGGTAGCCTTAAAAACTGCTAAAGTATCTGTTAAAATAGGTGCAGTAATACCTGGATTAAGTGTAAACGTTCAAGCCGCTGCAGCATCTGGATTAGGAGGAGGAACACGTGGGGCTGTTGCTGGAAATGCTATTACACTTACTGCTGCCGATCAAGATATTGTAACGGCTATTGGAGCGTCATATACAGGAGATGTTGCCAACGGACATAATTTAACGTATTCATTAGTAGCTGGTAGTTACGCAGGTTTGTTTGCGTCGGTACCCGTAGCAACCATTACATATACCATTGCTGAAAACTAAAAATTGTATGGATTAAAATTATACTTTAAATAAAAAGAGTGTCGCTTATATAAAATCAGGAGGCACTTTTTTTGTTTAGTTCCATCTCGAAAATATTTTACCTACTAAACAATGACTTTTAAAAAAACAATCTTTTTTATTACCCTTTTCTTCGTCTATAGTAATTTGTTCGCAAGTATTGTGATTACGAATGGTTTGACACATAATTACAAGCTAAAAGAGGGAACCTTGCAAAAAGGAGTGATTACCATTGAAAACACTTCTGAGGTTGCTCAAAATGTAAAGCTTTATCAACAAGATTATAGCTACAATGCAACAGGTGCTTCCTTTTATGAAGAGTACGGAAAAAATGAGAGAAGTAATTTAAAATGGATCAAATTAAATACCAATTTATTAAAAATAGAAGGTAAGGGTAAAATGAATGTTTCGTATGAGATTATTATTCCTGAGAATACCCTAGCCGGTAGTTTTTGGAGTGTGGTCATGGTGGAACCTGTTGATGATATTGTACCCACTAATAGTAAGGGAGGAATTGAGTTAAAAACAATGATTCGTTATAGTATTCAAATCATTACCACGAATGAAAAACCAGCGAATGCTTTGATGACTTTTGAAGCTATTAATTTAAGTAAAGCCGAAGGAAAGCATTTCTTAGAAATTGCTATTTCAAATAATGGAGAACTTTTTCATACCGTTGAAGCAAGCATTGAATTATTTGATAGTAAGGACGGGAGTAAAAAAGGAACGTTAAAAAGTGATTTACTGAGTTTACTGCCAAACAATTCTAAACTATTTAAAATAGATTTAAGTTCAATACCTCCTGGGAAATATAATGCTTCGATACTGGCCAATAGTGCGGAAGACCATGTTTTTGGAATCAATATTGAATTAAAGATCCCTAATGAATAAAACAATAATTGTAATATTATTTTTTATTATTCCTTATATTTTTCAGGCGCAACAACTCAAAGTTGATTTTGTTAATCAGTATGAGTTTCTTACCCCTGGTAAGGTACAGACTTTGGTGTTTAAGATTACCAATCCATCCCCTAAAGAAATTGGCATCACTCCACAAAATACGTTGCCGAAAGGTTGGGGGTTAGCTGCCGTCCCTTATGAATTTACTATAGCAGCAAATGAAACCAAGATATATTTAGTTTCTATACAAATACCGATTAATTCATCAAAAGGGGAATACAGCATCAGCCTAAAGCTGAACGATAAAACCAATAAGAGTGTTTATTCACAAGATTTAATAGTCAAGGTTAATCAAGTACAACGAATCTCAATTGAAGCTATTTCAACCTCAAGCTACGTCAAAGCAGGAGATACTATTCATAGTTTTTTTGCTGTAAAAAATGAAGGAAATCTTAAAGAGAATGTTTTTATTACCCCTTCCGTTGGGACTTTTATAAAAGGTGATAATCCCATTGGGCTACTACCGGGAATGTCTACCACAATAAGTGCCTATCAACTCACGGAGCGTAAACAGCCGAAACCCTCACAAAATCTGATCAAACTTACGGCTGCTTTACAAAATGACACGATTGCGCCTGTTTTTGCCTCGCAGCGAACAGACGTTATTCCTGTTTTTCAAGTAAATGAAGATATCTGGCTGCGCTTTCCTATTAAGGTCATCGCAACCTATATGGGTAGGCAAGGGGAGAAGGATTTTAAAACGGGTTTTCAGGGAGAAATTCATGGGAAGGGATCTTTGAATGAAGAAAATTCTAAATTTCTTGAATTCCGAGCTGTAGGTCCGGACCGCTTTGGATTTACAGCCTTTTCACAGTATGAAGAGTATTTTATCAATTATCAATCGAAGGACTTTTATATTCATCTGGGGGATAAGGTATTTCATTCATCATTTTTAACTGAATTCTCAAGATATGGCAGAGGTATAGAATTGAAACAAAAATTCAACAAGTTGGAAGTTGGAAGTTTTTATACTCGGCCACGCTTTTTCAAAGATATTGATGAAGAATTTAATGTTTATACTAAAGTGAATTTTAATGCCAAAAATAACATTCGCTACGGCTATTTATTTAAACGAAGAGATGTCTTAGAGGTTAATCATTTGCATTATGTGGCTGGTGAGACTAATGTTTTTAAAAAGGTGGATATACAAGGAGAATATGCTATAAGTAGTAATGATAAAACAAGGGGAGACGCCTATCAACTGCAAGCGCAATCTTATTTTAAAAATGTCAATATCAATGTGAGTTATATCTATGCCTCGCCTCATTTTGCAGGGTATTATACTAATACTCGATTTTTCACGACTAACCTTAATTACCAAATTCTGCCCAAACTAAACCTGTCTGCTAATTATCAAAAAGATGCTAGAAACTTTGAAAGAGACACACTCTATGGTGCAGCTCCCTATCGTGAAAGTTCTCAAGTAGGACTACGTTATAATTATTTAAAAAAGGGTTCGATTTCTTTCTTTAGCGGAAATCAAGAATATGAAGATCGAATGGATAAAAAACAGTTCTTTTATAAAGAAAGATTTAATCGTATTGAACTATTGCAAGATATCGGCAAGTTTTCCATCAATTATCAAATGTTTTTTGCGGAAACAAACAATTTTTTGATTAATTCAACAGGTAGATCTTCGATGTATACGACAAACTTTAGTTATAACAACAAAGGAAACTCGATAAGTCTTTTTGGTAGTTATTCCAAAGTGAATCGCTATGCGATGAAGGATGAACAGCAATTTTTATATGGAGGACGGATCAATGCGCTAATTTACAATAAATGGGATGCGTCAGTATTTTATCAAAACACCTATTATTTGGAGGACTATTATGCCGATAGAAATCTTTTTGAACTCTCCTTAAATTATAGAGTTTCTCCAAATCAGCAAATCAATCTTGTTTCTCGATATGCTATGGCGCAGCGACAAATTGCCAATAAAGATTTTTCCTTTTCATTACGCTATATTTTGGACATCAATGCCCCGATAAAAAAAATCAAAGAGTATGGTTTTCTTGAAGGAAATATCGCTAATTTAGGAAGTACACAATCAGAGGGTATTAAACTTCATTTGGGGCCTTATTCTACTGTTGTTGATCGTAAAGGGCATTTTCTGTTTAAAGATGTAAAACCAGATGCTTATTTTCTCGAAGTCGAACAAAAGACATTGGATATAAAAGATATTACGAACATTACTATTCCTGCTAAAGTAGCCATAGAAGAAGGGGCAAATTATTTTGATTTTGGGATTACAAAAGCCTCCAGTATGAAAGGAAGTATGTTACTTGATGACAAAGATCATGAGGCCAAAGGAGAAAGTGTAATTATTGAGATAACATCAGATAGTGAAGTTTTTAGGAAAATATGTGATATCACAAAGCCTTTTGATTTTACATATCTAAGACCAGGGGAATGGAAGTTAAAAGTATATCGGAACGGATTAGATCGTAAATATAAAATTCATACGGACGAATTAAATGTAACACTCAATCCCAATGAAGATAAGGAAATTCAGATCAAAATTAGTAAAAAAGAAAAAGAGATAAAATATTTACAAAAACCAATGCGAGTAGGTTTTAACACTTCAAAAGAAAAAAAATGATTTTCAGTTCGATTCAATTTGGTTTGGGGGTATTCCTTTTTTTTAGTGGCAGTTTCTTGCTTTCAGCACAAACAACTACAACTGGAAGTCGTGCTATTAATTTAAATCTTTCGGAAGTGGCCATGCTTGATATTGAGCCTAATACGAGTATTGTTTCTTTTAGTTTTGTAGTTCCCTCAGAGGCAGGTAGGTCATTAATCATTCCCACTGTAAATGCTACAAAATGGTTAAACTATACATCTGCTGTAAAAGGAGTTACTAGAAGAACTGTTAAGGCTCAAATTGATCCGCCATTCCCGGGATTATTGATAAAGCTTGAGGCGGCGGCGGCTAGCGGTAGTGGTGGAGGAACCTTAGGGACTTCAACAGGTATAACGACACTAAGCTCTTCACCGACTACAATTATAAGTGGTATTGGTGGCGCTTTTACGGGAATGGGTAGTAGTAATGGACATTTATTGACGATTTCTTTAGAAGTTGATGATTACGCGAAATTGGTAAAAACGACTAGTAAAATCATTACCATAACCTATACTTTTAGTGATTAAAAAGATGATGAAACAATCCCATATCAGAAATAGAATAAAATCACCTGTAAGAGTATGGTCTGTAGTGGGCGCTTTGTTACTATGCGTTATAGTTCAATCTCAGACGCTGACCGTAACAGGTTCAGATTGGGCACCAGTTGTTCCAGCAATTACTGAAGCAGGATCTGATTATGGGGGGACTTATGCAAGCCCCTCTGGTCAGTTCAAATTAAACGTGACTGTACCGCTTCTTTTGGGTACGGGTAAGGTTTCAGTTAGATATGAAGACTATCCAATATGGCATAGTTCTTTAAAAATTGATGTGCAAAAAATAGATAATGGATCCGGTTTATGTGTGTTATGTAGTATGACCCCAAATATGGCAGGGCCCGTTAAGGAGCTTACAACAATTGATTCCGAGCTATTCAGAATGACTGCTGTTTTGTCATTAGCTACTGTGACTAATATTACTTTAAACCTTCGACTTAGGGGCGTTTCTGTTACAACTCCTGTCGATAACTATAGCGCGCGTATTGTATTTACTATTGGTCCAACATAAAAGTGAGGAATTTCGCTGCTGTCGTAAATTTTTTTAAATCCGTAACTTAGTATAAAACTAAACTGTAGAATTATGAGAGTTTTATTTGTTTTAATGGTGCTCTTTGCGATACAAGCCTGTGCTACCAAAAAGGACACTAAGAAACGACTGTTGCCTGAAGGAATAAAAGCGGCAACGGAAGAAGTGTATTTAATAGTAAATAATCAGAAAAAGCTACTGCATAAAAAGCAGATGGTCTTCACTAGAAATGGTCGCATTAAATACTCCAAAACGGTTGATTCGTTGGGGAATGTATTGCAAGAAACTCAAAAGAAATTATGGTTTGTCGTGGAATCATATCCCGATAAAGAACCTTGTTATTGTAAAACGCGCTGGAAACCTAAAAACCGTGAACGAATCAGCTGTTATACTAAAAAGCAATACAAGCAAAGTGAGGCCATTTATCATTATCATACGGATGGAACTATTGAAAAAATAGTAGATAATTTTACGACTTTCGACACGCAGTATTTTTATTATACCAACAGAGAACTCTCCAAAATCGCGATCAGAGACAAAAACAATAAACTTATTGATGAATTTCTAATTTACTGTACAGCCAAAGATGAAGAAGGGATTTGTTTGAAAGAGAGTAGAATTTCAACTAAAACAAACCATAAACAAGAGATACTTTTCTTTCCGAATTATAATTGAACATTTCTATCTATTTACACCATTTACACCATCCTATGAAAACAAATACATTCTGGATAATATTAATAAAGATTTTGGGAATATCAATATTATTTTCAAGCTTGACGGTTGTTCCGCAATTCTGCTCAACAATTTATGCAACATTTAAGAATGGAAATACTAATTATATAGAAATAGCATTTCTTTTAATTTTTATCTTGGTAGTGTATTTGTTGATAGTAAGATTATTGGTCTTTAGGCCTGAGTGGATAATTACTAAGCTGAAACTTGAAAGAAATATGGAGGAAAAGATTGATTTGAATATCAAAGCTTCAACAATACTTAATATTTCAGTTGCCGTGATTGGAGGATTAATGTTAGTAGGTAGTATTCCAATACTATGTGAAACTATTTTTGAATTTTTGAAACAAAGCGCTTTATTTATAGATTTTGAAAATTCAAAGTGGATTGTTGCTTATTTCGTGAAAGCTTTGATTGGTTATTTACTTTTTGCAAATAGTAAAAGTGTGACAAAATTCATTTTTAAGCAAGCTGAAGAAAGTGAATAAGGATAAAAGAGCGGTTTTACCTCAATAAACAATTGATTTATGTACTTACAGTTTGTACTTTTGCCTTTATGAATGATAATTTTATAAATGAATACTTCGGGATAGGGATACAAAATGGTAAAACACCAGAAAATTTAGGTGTGCTGTGGAGATCAGCTCAAAACTTAGGTGCTACTTTCATATTTACTATCGGTAATCGATATGCCAAACAAGCCTGTGATACGCATAATGCTGTAAAATCAATTCCTTATTTTCATTACGACACTTTTGAAGCTTTTTTTGAAAACTTACCCAAAGGTGCGCGGTTGGTAGGTGTTGAATTAGATGATAAAGCTTCAGATTTAGAAACCTTCGAACATCCAAGACGTTGTGTTTATTTATTGGGAGCTGAAGACCATGGTTTGTCTACAAAAGCTATGGATAAATGCCATCATTTAGTAAAGTTTAAATCAGAGAAAAGTTTAAACGTGGCTGTGGCAGGAAGTATTATTATGTACGATAGAACCTTATCTAAACCACGTTCGTAAAACATAAGCTTACTAGCCCAATACGCTACGATATCTGAAGACTTTTTTTATGCATATAGTCAAGTAAGACATTGCAGAATTTTGATTAATTTTCTCTAGATCTGTTTTTTACATTATGTAAAAATGCTTGGATGCAAATTAGCAAACCAAGTTGAAATCCAATCTTAAATGCACAAAGTACAAGAAAGTAAAATTCAGCAGCCCAATTTTTCAGAAGCAATTCGTTTTTGGTTTATACTAGGTTGGATAAGTTTTGGAGGAACAACTGGTCATATTACGATCATGCACGACTTTTTGGTAGAAAAAAAGAAATGGGTAAGTGAAAGTAAGTTTTTTAGTTCACTTAATACTTGCATGATTCTGCCAGGTCCTGAAGCGCATCAATTAGCGATTTACCTTGGATGGAAGTTACATGGAATTAGAGGAGGTATTCTAGCTGGGGTATTTTTTATTTTGCCATCGATGCTCATTCTTCTATGTTTGAGTATTATCTACGCACTCTACGGGAATACGCCTTTACTAATAGCTATTTTTGATGGTTTAAAACCTGCAGTATTGGCTATTATTGTTTACGCCACATGGAAAGTAGGACATAAATCACTCCTTAGTTTTTTACATTATTTTGTTGCGTTTTCTGCATTTATTTTCTCTTATTTCCTTCATGTTTCAACACCATTGTTATTGGTGGGGGTTATCATTTTAGGTGTACTAATTAGTGTGGTTGCTCCATCGTTTATGTGCTTCAAGAAAGGGAAGAAGGTATCTGAAAATCATGAGGAATTATATTATGTAAATAGTGATCAAACCTCACCTAAAAAATCTTTAAGAACAACAATTAAGCAACTTGTTGTTTTTATAGTTCTATGGCTTATTCCGTTTTTAGGGATAACATTCTTTCTTGCCGATAAATTGTTTTGGCATAAACTTTCATTGCTTTTTACCCAAACGGCATTCCTTACCATCGGTGGCTCTTATACAGTGATTCCTTATGTAGCCAATTTGGTAACCAATAAATTAGCCTGGCTTTCTAAAACACAAATGATAGATGGATTTGCTTTGGCAGAAACGACTCCGGGGCCCTTGGTTATTGTATTATCATATGTTGGTTTTATGGCAGGGTTTAATCATTTTAATAACTCTCTACTGATGGGAACTATTGGTTTACTGGCAGCGAGTTATTTTACATTTCTGCCTAATTTTATAATGATTTTCATGGGAGCTCCATTGATTGAGAAGTCTCAAAAAAGTGAAACAGTTCAAGCAGTTTTATCGCTAGTGACTGCAACTGTTGTTGGAGTTATTGTGAATCTTGCCTTTTATTTAGGGGAAGGGATTTTATTTTCTAATAAAGTGATTTCTTTAAATAATTTTAATGGGATGGCATTAGGTTGGAGTTTAATTTCTCTACTTTTACTTATAAAGTATAAATTCAAAATAGTAAATCTTATATTGCTTAGTCTGGTGTATGGTTTGTTTGGCTATTTTTTTACACTCTGAAAAAGCAGAAGATTGGCTGTTCTGTTAATCTTTAAATTGTGGTGCACGCTTGATCATGACAAGTTTTGCTCAACTAGCAGCGGGTAAAAAAGCTAATTGAATATAAAAAAGTATCAAACGATAAGAGGCTGTATTTGTGCTTGAATCTATATTTTTAGTTTACTAGAGCAGCAAACAATTTAGGCGAAGAGAGGGTGATAACTCATCAAATTTAAAATTATGAACTTTATAGATATCGTTGGACTCTTTGCGGGAACTTGTGTGACTCTATCGGTCATCCCTCAAATTCTGAAAGTTTGGAAAACCAAAAAAGTAAAAGAAATTTCACTTAAAACCTTTAGTATTCTAACCTTTGGAATTTTGGTCTGGATTATTTATGGTGTTTTGAGAAATGACCTTCCCATAATAATCACTAATAGTGTTTCTTTTTGCCTCAATTTAGTAATGGTTTATTTCATTATTTATTATGAGAAAGAATAACTCTTATAAATAACGCAATGTCTTTTGGGGTATTTTTAAATTTTCGGTCTAACCTAAATGTTCCGTTAAAATCAGAATTTTCTGTTGAATTATAATTCGATTTAATCGGATATTTTAATATATAAACACTATCCTGTTAAAATGTACTAAATAGAAAATGTTCTTGTCGTAAATGTCAAAATCTAGATAACTTTGTAAATAGAATTGGATAATCTCTCTTTATACTTTAACCATAAAATTCGACAAACAAAAATGTAGTTTTTTACATTTTACTCCCATCTTAACTTTACTCTCTAAATAATTAAATTTAAAATTACTTCTTAGCAATAAAATTTATGATTGAGCTCTTTATTAAAGTATAAAGTCTTTCTTTTTGTTATTGAATAATTTTTAAAAATTTAATGATGACACTCTTAATTATTGTAATAGCATTAGCCTTGGTGTTTGATGTTATCAATGGCTTTCATGATGCTGCAAATTCAATTGCAACTATTGTGGCAACAAAAGTATTAACGCCTTTTCAGGCAGTAGTATGGGCAGCTTTTTTTAATTTTATTGCTTTTTTAATTTTTGGATTACATGTGGCTAATACCATAGGTAAAGGAATTGTTCATCCAGAGATTGTGACCTTAGAAGTGGTGATGTGTGGACTTATTGGAGCGATTATTTGGAATCTGTTAACTTGGTTATTGGGTATTCCCTCAAGTTCTTCTCATACGTTGATAGGAGGTTTTGTTGGTGCGGCTATTGCAGCTGCTGGCTTTGACTCTGTTTTTTATTCGGGCATAGGTAAGATTATTATTTTTATTGTGCTGGCACCGCTAATAGGAGCTTTTATCTCCATAACATTGTCCATAATTCTAATGCATGTCTGTAAAAATATGGCTTGGAAACCTGTAAATATGGTGTTTAGAAGATTACAGTTGATTTCGGCTGCTGCTTATAGCATTGGCCACGGCTCAAACGATGCGCAAAAAATAATGGGAATTATTTTTGTTTCACTCATTGCTGCAGAAAAGCTGACTACTGAGGATGCCATTCCACTTTGGGTTGTGATTGCATCACATTCGGCCATGGCAATAGGTACCTTGCTTGGAGGGTGGCGAATTGTAAAAACAATGGCTTCTAAATTGACCCATATTGGATCTTTTCAAGGTTTCTGTGCCGAAACAGGAGGAGCCATTACGTTGTTTTCAACCAGCATGTTGGGAATTCCGGTAAGCACTACTCATACCATTACTGGAGGTATCGTTGGAGTAGGCTCGGTAAAACGATTATCAGCTGTTCGATGGGGACTAACAAGAAACATTGTCATCGCTTGGATTATTACCATACCCATAACCTCTTTAATGTCTGCTTTGATTTATAAGTTAACCCATCATTTTTTTTAAGTTACTGAAATTTGAAACATCATAGGAACTTATTAAGATTGATATGATGGAATCTATGAAGACAAGGTAGCATTCGTAAAATAGCAATGAAAAGACAGCTCTTTGTTTTGAGTTACTTCTGTATACTATCTACTAATTTATTAGTCTATGTTAAAATCATTTTTAAAAAGGTTATTGTCTTGATAAGACTTCAATATTTTATGAGTTTTGATAGCATAAAATGATTTTACCTTTGGTTATGGGGGTTAAATGATAAAAATGGCTTGGATCGTGTTTAAAATGTCGGATTATTTTGAGGTATCGACTAAATTTGTGATGTGCGTAAAGTTATTATCTACATATTCATTTTTTTAATTGTATCCAATATTGGGTTCTTTCAGCAATTTTATAAATTGCCTGTATTACTTGAGCACTTTAGTGAGCATCAACAAAGAGGTAATGTTTCTTTTATTGATTTTCTAGAAATGCATTATTGGGGAGAAGATCTAAATGATGATGATACTGACCGTGATATGCAGCTTCCTTTTAAGCATATTTCAAGCGCTTCCTTTCAACTTGTTTTTGTTCCAGCAGATAAACCTTCCTTTTATATTCCTTTTAGGGTAGGATACGATCCATTCAATGGTATTCCGTATACCACTAATTTGTTCTCAAATCCTGCTTTCTTTTCAGTATTCAGACCTCCTGTAGCTTAATTTAATTTTCTACGATTTTTTATTGTGGTTAAGTCATTTCTATGTTTTAGCCATCCCAATACTATTTCAAAAAATTAAATCATATTATGCTCAATAAGATCATACAATTCTCAGTTAACAATAAACTGGTAATTGGAGTCTTCACATTGCTATGGATCATCTATGGCGTGTTTGAAGTAACCCGTTTACCCATTGATGCCGTTCCTGACATCACTAACAATCAGGTACAGATTATCACAACAGCTCCGTCTTTGGGAGCAGAAGATGTGGAACGTCTGATCACTTTTCCGATCGAACAGGCCATTAGTAATATTCCACAACTAAAAGAAAGTCGTAGTATTTCTCGTTTTGGGCTCTCCCTTGTAACCATTGTTTTTGATGATGATACCGATGTGTATTGGGCTCGTCAGCAAGTGGCGGAACGTTTACAGAAAGTAGAAATTGCGGAGAACGCTAGTATTCCCGAAATGGCGCCAGCCACTACTGGATTAGGCGAAATCTATCAATATGTGCTAAAACCAGATCCGGGTTACGAAACCAAATATTCTCTAGAAGATTTGCGTACAATTCAGGATTGGACCGTTCGTAGACAACTTTTAGGTACCCCTGGTATTGCAGATGTGGCTACTTTTGGTGGCAAGCTAAAGCAATATGAAATTGCCGTGAATCCTTCGAGGTTAAAAGCGCAAAACCTTACCATCAAAGAAGTATTTACCGCACTAAGCAGTAATAATGAAAATACGGGAGGGGCGTATATTGAAAAAGGACCAACGGTGCTGTACATCCGCAGTGTCGGCCTTACTCGCAACATAAAGGATATCGAGAATATCATTGTCAAAAATACCCAAGCCGGAACACCGATTTTAATCAAAGATATTGCCGAGGTCAAAATGTCTTCTGCTATACGGTATGGCGCCTTAACCACAAATGACATAGGAGAGGCAGTAGGGGGAATTGTCATGATGTTGAAAGGAGAAAATGCCAGTAACGTCATTGTAAATGTAAAAAAACGTGTTGCTGAAATCGAAAAGATGCTCCCAAAAGGTTTAAAAATAGAACCCTTTTTGGATCGCACGAAAATGGTAGACAACGCTATTGGTACTGTGGAGAAAAACCTAATTGAAGGCGCATTGATTGTGGTTTTAGTATTGGTACTTTTCTTAGGGAATTTACGAGCAGGGTTTATCGTGGCTTCGGTTATTCCACTGGCGATGTTGTTTGCCATTATTATGATGAACACCTTTGGCGTAAGTGGTAATTTAATGAGTCTTGGTGCGCTTGATTTTGGTTTGATCGTCGATGGCGCCGTGATTATTGTCGAAGCCATATTACATCATTTACATAGTGCTAAAAAGTACAAAGGAGTCAATACGATTTCACAAGAGGAAATGGATAAGGAGGTTACGGGTTCAGCAGGAAGAATGATGAATGCGGCCGTATTTGGACAAATCATTATTTTGATTGTCTATCTTCCTATTCTATCGCTTGAAGGAATTGAAGGTAAGATGTTCAAGCCTATGGCTCAAACCGTTGCCTTTGCTATTTTAGGAGCCTTTATATTATCGCTTACTTATGTACCTATGGTGAGTGCTTTGCTGATCAGCAAAAAAGTAAGCCATAAACCAAATCTATCCGATAGAATCATGGCTAAATTAGAAGGCTTCTATGAGATTTGGTTGTCCAAAGCACTGCAAGTTCGAAAAGGTATCGTGATGGGCGCAGTGTTGTTGTTTGGACTTGCCTTAGTGCTCTTTAGCAGAATGGGAGGAGAGTTTATTCCACAACTCGAAGAAGGAGATTTTGCTGTAGAAACGCGACTATTACTGGGAACCAACCTTTCGACCACAACCGAAACCATCCAAAAAATATCAAGGGCACTTAAAAACAAATATCCTGAAGTAGAAAAAGTAGTCTCCAGGATTGGAAGTGCGGAGATACCGACGGATCCAATGCCCATTGAAGGTGGAGATATGATTATTGTACTCAAGGATAAATCAGAATGGACAAGCGCTTCCTCTTTTCAGGAGTTGGCAGATAAAATGACGGCAACTGTGAAAGAGGTGGCTCCAGGGGTGACCACAGGCTTTCAATTTCCGGTGCAAATGCGTTTTAATGAATTGATGACGGGAGCCAAACAGGATCTGGTTTGTAAGATCTATGGAGAAGATTTAGATAAGTTAGCCCAATATGCAGAGCAATTAGGAGCGATTAGCCAAACGGTCGATGGTGCAACCGATCTGTATGTGGAAAAGGTGACCGGAATGCCACAAATCGTTATTGATTACGATTGGGCTGAAATGGCCAAATATGGCATCTATGTATCCGATATCAATCAAACGGTTAATGCAGCTTTTGCAGGGGCGGTAGCTGGACGTATTTATGAAGGAGAAAAACGCTTTGATATGGTGGTGAGAGTTGAAGCGAGCGGACGAAAAGATATTTCGGATGTTCGTAATCTATTAATTGCGACACGTTCTGGAACGCAGATCCCACTGTATCAAGTAGCATCAGTCAAAGAAGTAGAAGGTCCCAATCAGATCCAACGTGAAAATGCGAAAAGAAGAATTATAGTGGGCTTTAATGTAAGAGGACGTGATGTAGAATCTATAGTCGAAGAATTGCAGAAAAAGGTCGAGAGTCAGATCAAGTTTGATCCGGGTTATTATATTACCTATGGCGGTACCTTTGAAAATCTACAACAGGCAAAATCACGTCTTGGGATTGCTGTACCTGCTGCTTTATTTATGATTTTGGCCTTGTTGTATTTTGCGTTTCGATCTTTTAAAGAAGGTATTATCATTTTTACCGCAATTCCATTGTCAGCCATTGGAGGCGTATTTGGGTTGGCCTTGCGCGATATGCCTTTTAGTATTTCTGCTGGAGTTGGTTTTATTGCGCTCTTTGGAGTAGCGGTATTGAACGGTATTGTTTTGATATCCGAATTCAACCGAATACAGAAACAGGAGGGCATAACAGACCCGTTTCAAATTATCCTTACTGGAACAAAAAACAGATTGCGTCCCGTGTTGATGACTGCTGCTGTGGCCTCCTTGGGATTCTTACCCATGGCTTTAAGTAATGGTGCAGGAGCAGAGGTGCAACGACCACTAGCAACGGTAGTTATTGGTGGATTGATAACGGCTACTTTGCTGACTTTATTTGTGCTACCGGCTATTTATTTAATGACGTTTCATACCAAAGTATTTTCTAAAAAAATCAAAAAACATAAAATGGATAAATTGACTTTAGTAGTGGTGGCTTTGTTGCTTACCATTTCAGTACAGGCACAACAGAGTCCTGTCTCTCTTGAGGAATCGTTATCAATAGCCATTGGGAATAATAAAAGAGTAAAGTCAGCTCGACTGAACGAACAATCAAAAGAACACTTACAAAAATCAGGCTATGATATTCCAAAATTGGCTTTAGATGCGGATTATGGGCAGTTTAACAGTGGGATTAATGATACGCGTTTTGGTGTGAGTCAGACTTTTGCTTTTCCAACCTTGTACCGTAATCAGAAGAAAGTTTTGATAGAAAACTATCAGGTGGCAAAAGCGAACTCTCAGTTAACGGCACAACAAATTAAGTCGAATGTGAGAAACTTGTTTTACTATTATATCTGGCTCAATAGTAAAAAGGAATTACTGACGTACGCCGATTCTATTTACAGGTTGATGGAACAAAAATCGGATTTACGGTATAAGGCGGGAGAAACCAATGTGCTTGAAAAAAGCGCTTCTCAGTCTGCTAGACAATTTTATACCAATCAACTCACAATGGTCCATAAAGACATTGCCATTACCTTGAAATCATTTAATACTGTCCTTCAGGATAACGGCGTTATTCATGTGCCCTCAGCAAGTACTATCAAGAATGATTTTACGGTTTCGTCTAACGAAAAAGTAAATACAGCGGAACTTCCGCAGATCCAACTTTCAAATCACGAAGCCGAAGCCTCTAAATGGAAATGGAAAACGGAACAGGCCAAGATGATGCCGGACATTACCGTAGGTTATAACAATCTAAGTATTACGGGAGCACAAACAACTGCTGCGGGACAAGAAGTTTATTATGACAGCAGTCATAGGTTTAGTTATGTGAATCTGGGATTGTCTGTTCCTTTATTCTTTTCGAGTCAGTCTGCACGTAATAAAGCGACGAAAATGGAATATGAAAATGTTAAGATGATGGCTGAAACGGTGCAAATCGAAATGAACACTGAAATAGCCAATGCGATAAGTGAAGTCGAAAAGTATAAAGAAAGCCTGAGTTATTATGAAAACGAAGGACTTAAGAATGCGTCGGTTATCATCGATGCGGCCAACAGTCAGTTAGAAAATGGAGATATTGATTACCTGCAATGGGTTTTGGTGGTGAACCAGGCCATCACTATAAAAAATGAATATCTCGATAGTATTAATGATTACAATAAGGCGGTTATTAATTTCCAAACTCTTACTAATTTATAACATAATGAAAACATATATTATCACGATAGTTGGGCTTTTATTCTTGGTTTCTTGCAAAGGAGATCAAAAAGAGCAAGCCAATAGTGCAGAAGCACAGAGGCAAGAAAACACGATTCAATTAAGTGCCCAACAAATTAAGAATGCGGATTTGGTTGTGGGCAATCCCGAGGAAAGAAATGTTAGGGGCATATTGCAACTTCAAGGAACAGTAACGGTACCGCCCAAAAGTGTGGTGAGTATTAGTATTCCTTTAGGAGGTTATGTCAAGAAGACTGATTTAATGGCAGGTATGCATGTTAGAAAAGGTCAGTTGTTAGCCGTTGTAGAAGATATGCAATACATACAACTACAACAGGATTATCTAACAGCTAAAGAAAAATTTCAATTGGCACAAAGCGAATTTAACAGACAAAAAGAACTGAATGCTAAAAAAGCAAGCAGTGATAAATTGTATGAGCAAACGCAGACAGAGATGCAAACCCAACGTATTGACATGGCGTCACTATCTCAGAAATTGGCCTTAGTTGGTATTAATGCCAAATCACTAACCGCCACCAATATTAGTAAAACAGTGCGTATTGTTTCACCAGTAAATGGTTTGGTTTCGAAGATCAATGTCAATGTTGGAAAGTACATCTCCCCAACCGACATGATGTTTGAACTTATGGAAATGAGTGATGTGGTTCTTGTGATGAATGCTTTTGAAAAAGATATTCATTTACTATCAGTGGGACAAAACGTTACAGCTTTTACTAATGGTAATCCGTCAAAAAAATATGTAGCCAAAATTGCTTATATCAATCAAAGTCTTAATGATGATCGTGCAGCAGAGGTTATTTGCAAAGTAAACCAATATGACAAGGCCTTAATACCCGGGCTTTTCATTAATGCAGAAGCTGAATTTGATAACGAAAAGGCCATTACAGTTCCAGAAGATGCAGTAGTAAGATGGCAAGGTAAGTTTTTTGTTTTTTCAGGTATAGGAAAAAATAAATTCAAAATGGTACAGGTTGATTCTGGAACGACCAGTGATGGTTTTAGACAAATTAAATCTTCAGCTATAAATAAATCTTCAAAGATTGTGATTAAAAACGCTTATACCCTTTTGATGACTTTTATGAATGGTGGAGAGGAGTAATAGAAAAGGGCTTAGTTGAGGAAGGTTATCTAATAGTTGGCGCATTATCGTTAGGTTCCTTAAGCAGGTTGTTCTAAAATTAGAGGTTGTCAAAAGACAACCTCTAATTTATATAGGGTATAGCGTCCGTTCTGCCATAGTTTTCAAGTTAAATCGCAATTAGAACATTTGTCATTACTGGTAATGATAGGACACACCTATACTTGCTATTTTAGCTCCTAAGTTCAAGTATTTTGAATAGACCATGGAAATGTTATAATCTTATCTTGAAATAGTAGAACTTTTTAATCTTTATTTTGTTTATCTTCAATGTCAAATTCAATGAATTTAAACAAGGTCTGTCATGAAAATACCTAAAGAAATACTTAATGGATTTTATATCTTTTCGGGAATCGCTATCTTCTTTTTATTAATGGAATTGTTAGGTCTTTCCCATCTATTTTATTTACGATTGTTAAACGTATTTTTCATTTTGTACGGTGTTAACAGAACAATAAAAATGAATATTGCAGAGGGCAAAAACGTTTTTGTTTCCAATGCTGTATCTGCAATGGTAACTTCTTTTTTAAGTGTCGTATTTAGTATAATAGGATTGGTTATTTACAGTTATGCAAGAGGTGGGGATGTTTATGTTAAAACATTATCTAAGACTTTTATGTTTGGAGGAAATCCCTCTGTATCTACCTATGCGATTTGCATATTTTTTGAAGGTGTAGCTTCTTGCGTAATTGTAACGTTGTTACTGATGTTACATTGGAACAGCAAATTCAAAGCCGACTAAATACAAGCCGTTTTAAATAATGGAGGATTTGAATAACGCTTGTTTCTGTATTTGTTTCAGAAGAATAAGTGTTGTAATCATTTTGCACCATTTACAGAATTTCTTTAAAAATTCCCAACAAAGTGATCCTAGAGTTTCAAACTGACCAATTTAACAGTAGCAGTCTATTCGCTGCTTACTAGATTAATAAGCGGTATGGAGCATAGTTCTAATGTAATGCTTTATTTAGTGGATAGGAGATTCATGCCTAAAAGCAGGCGATCTGGTATTCCCTTTTTTTGGATAAGAACTTTGAATTTTTGTCCCATATCCATTAGCAGTGTGTGTGTAAGTAAAATTTCTTTTCTGATGGCGCTTACAGGGTCCTCATCTGAGGAGACCGATTTTCTAAGAAGTTCTTTAAATCCCAGTCTCAATAGAAAGTCAGCGTGATTTGTGAATCCGCAACATTCTAACCCATTTTTTAGGCCCCAATGGCAAAGAGCGGAAAAATTAACATGTGATGTGATATCTTGATTCCCGATATCATAATAAGGATTCTCGTTTATGGTGTGCTTGTTATAACATACTAGAGTGCCGCAACTTTTGTCTTTACAATATAAGCCTGATGAAGGATAACCATAATCTATAGTAATGATAAACCCTTTCTTTAAAGACAAGGAAATCTCTTGTATCCACTCAGTAGCTTGCAAGTTTATTTCTGTGCGAAATCCTTTTGGTAATACCACACCGAGTTCATCCAGATATTCCCTGAGTTCTTTTGGGGCAGGCCTAAGTAATTCTATAAAACCAGCTTTATAATCGACAAAGATTTCCTTTAGTTCCTCTTGCATGAGTACTTGGTGTACAGCAAAATTGTCTACTAATTCATTGGAGAGGATGCAGCCGGTAAATTTAGGGATGTCACCGATGGAATTGTACCAATTTACTTTTTCATATAGCAGAGCTTTTTCCTTTTGGCGTAGCTGAGGGCTTTTTTCTATAATGCAGTATTGCAACTTGTCGTAAAATTCAGGATTGCTTTTAAGGTAATTCAGGATGTCATGGCAAAGTTTTCCTGTACCTGCTCCATATTCGACAATAGTAAAGGCTTCTCTTTGGGTCATTTCCCACATTTCTTCAAGCTGGCGTCCTATGATAGCACCAAAGAGTGGAGTAAGGTTGGAGCTTGTATAATAATCCCCCTGGGTTCCTATCTTATCTTTTTGTGAAGTGTAATATCCCAATGTGGGGTAATACAATGCCATTTCCATGAAATCACAGAAAGAAATAGGGCCTTTATTTCTAATTTTTTCTATTATGATTTCAGTTAGTTGCATGTTATTTAAATGATTTAAGGATCCTTACGGTAAAACGAATACTAAAGTTATTAGAATGAAACTATGGACGCCTCCATTTTTTTATAAAATGGTTATAGTATTATAACGAGTATTAATACGAAACAATTATGTCATAAGCGTTTTATTAGAGGTATAGGGATTGGAGATAAATTATAAAGTTATCTTAATGTTTTTGTTTTTAAAATATACTATTTAGTATATTTGTAATCAAATTTAAAAGATGATGTTGACAAAGGCTGAAAGAACTAAACAATTTATACTCGAAACTGCAGTACCACTTTACAATGAAAAAGGTATTTCAGGAGTAAGTATTGATGATGTACTTGAGGCGACAAAACTTACAAAGGGATGTTTGTACGGCCATTTTGAAAATAAAGAAGATTTGTCCGAACAAGTGATTGACTTATCGCTTAAGATGGTGTCAGACAAAATTAGATCAGCAGTTTACAATGGAAAAACGGTAAAAGCTAAGATATTTGCCTTTCTGGATTTTTACAAGAATCCTATTCAAACCTATATTAGTGGTGGATGTCCAATATTTAATACAGCTGTAGAGGCTGATGATAATTATCCGTTTATAAAAGAAAAAGTGGCCAAAGTATTTAGAAATGGACAGGAAGAAATAACAGCTTTGCTTCAGGCAGGAATTAGTAATGGTGAATTTTCGAATACTCTTGATCCAGTAGTTTTTGCCTTTAAATTAGTTGCTTCAGTTGAAGGCGGGATTGTAATGTGTAGAGTGATGGGTACAGCGAAACCCATGCAAGGACTTATTAAGAGTCTAAAATCTGAACTTGAACAATACGTAATATGATTTTTTTTACCGTAAAATAGACTAAAAAGTATATTTAAGAATAGACTAAAAAGTCTGAAATAAATAGAAAAGACTACTTGATATCCAAATAGAAAATTAGTGTAGTAAGAATTTCAATTTAAATAATGATATAATGAAAACAACTGGAAATACTGTATTTATCAGTGGTGGAAGCGCTGGAATAGGATTGGCAATAGCGAAAAAACTGAATGCTACAGGCAATAAAATAATTATAAACGGACGTAATGAGCAGCGTTTACAAAGTGCTTTAGAACAATTGGATAATGCTGTGGCCCTACAAGGTGATCTATCTTTAGAGGCAGATAGAATTCGAATTGCAAAACAATTAAAGGAAAACTATCCTGAGGTAAATATCATTATCAATAATGCAGGTGCTGCTTTTAGTTATCTATTAAATGAAACTGTAAACGCGCACGAAAAAGCTGCTATAGAGATCAATACAAACTATTTGAGCGTAATTCATTTCACTGAACTTTTATTACCACATCTAATTCAAAAAAGTGAAGCTGCAGTTGTAAACGTTTCATCAATTGCTGTTTTCGGCAGTCATAAATTAGTACCAACATATGGAGCTACCAAGGCGGCATTGCACAGCTATACAGTCGCTTTAAGATATACGTATGAAGAAGAGAAAAATCTTCAGATATATGAAGTCTATCCTCCATTGGTCAATACAGAGTTTTCAGCGGAAATAGGCGGTGCTAATGGTATTGCGCCAGAGGAAGTTGCGGATGAGTTATTACTGGCTTTAGAAAAAAATCAGTTTGATGTTCCAGTGGGTGATTCAAAGCAATTTTTTAAATAACTTTAGATATGAATATAAAAGGAAAAACGATATTAATTACTGGAGGAGCTTCTGGTATTGGCTTAGAATCGGCAAAACAATTTTTAGCAGAAGGAGCTAAGGTTATGATCACAGGGAGAAATCAGGTTAAACTAGATGCGGCAAAAGAAATGCTTTCATCATTGATCGTTATAAAAAGTGATGTTGAGAATCCAGATGATGCTGTAGCGCTTTTTGAGAAAGTAACTTCTTTGGGCGGAATTGATATTCTATACCATAATGCAGGCGTTGGAAGTCCGATGCTCAATCTAGGAATTGCAAATGAGCAAATTTTAAAGAATGCGATGTATGAAATGAACATTAATTATTTTGGCGTTATACGTCTCAATACACTGTTTATCGATATGCTGAAATCAAGAAAAGAAAGTGCTATAATAAATACCACATCTATTTTGAGTTTGGTACCCGCTTTAGAAGAACCAACTTATTCGGCAACAAAAGTAGCCTTAAGTTTTTATACACGAACACTAAGAAAGAATTTACAGATACTAGACAGCAATGTTAAAGTGTTTGAGTTACTACCACCTGTTGTCGCAACAGAGATGACGGCTCAAAGAAACGATAAGAAAATGACTGCTGAACAATTGGTAAAAGCACTTATATCAGGAATTAAAAAAGATCAATTTACCATTCGGGTGGGTGATGCAAAAATATTGTACTACGTAAGTAGGTTTTTCCCAAAACTGGCTTTCGATTTGGTAAATCCGAAAAAGATATACGCGAGCTTAAAGCAATAATATGAACTCCAAAACAGTTAAAATGAAAGCATTTATAATTAATAAGTATAGTAAAAAGGGAAGTTTGCAGCTTGCCGAAAGGCCTGTGCCAGAGGTAAACGATAATGATGTTTTAGTTGCTATTCATGCAGCAGGAGTTAATCTTTTAGACTCCAAAATAAAAACAGGAGAATTTAAACTCATTTTACCGTATAAACTGCCCTTAATTTTAGGACATGATGTAGCTGGAGTCGTTACAAAAGTTGGGAAAAATGTAAAAAAGTTCAAAGTTGGAGACGAAGTCTATGCCAGAGCTGCAGATCAAAGGATTGGGACATTTGCTGAATTTATTTCGATAGACCAAAGAGATATTGCTCTTAAGCCTAAAAATATTTCTATGGAAGAAGCAGCCTCTATTCCGTTAGTGGCATTGACCGCTTGGCAGTTTTTGGTAGAAAGAGCACAAATCAAAGAAGGTCAAAAAGTATTTATTCAGGCGGGTTCAGGAGGCGTAGGGACAATTGCGATTCAGTTGGCCAAGCATTTGGGCGCTATAGTGGCAACTACTGCAAGTGTCAATAGTTTCGATTTCCTTACCACACTTGGCGCTGATCTTATTATTGATTATAAGAATAGTGATTTCGAAAAGAGGTTGAGCAATTACGATGTTGTTTTGAATAGTCAGGATCAAAAGACTCTCGAAAAATCATTGAGTGTTCTAAAATCTGGAGGTAAACTTGTTTCGATTTCAGGGCCGCCAACGTTAGATTTTGCCAAAGAAATTAAAGCACCCTGGTTTGTAAAAATAGTATTGTCATTGTTAAGTTCAGGTATTCGTAAAAAAGCGAAGAATAAAAATGTAGATTATTCCTTTTTATTTATGAAAGCCAATGGCGAGCAATTAGGTAGTATAACAACACTTATTGAATCTGGAATAATTAAACCAGTTCTTGATAAAATATTTTCTTTCGAAAATACGAATGAAGCTTTAGCCTATGTAGAAAGCGGACGTGCGAAAGGGAAAGTAGTTATCAAAATTAAATAGGGAGTGGGAAGGTACAGATGATTCAAACTAATGAATCATAGAGTACCATTTGGAGTTTTTTGTTTTTAAAGTATTTGGTCACCACTTTTCAATTTAAAAGGAGCAATTAATTTTACTAAATAGTTATAAGTGATTTCGTTGAGATCACTCATTGTGGCCCTATGAAGTAAAGTTTAAAATAATAATCAATTATGATTTAAATTTGGGAATGGGATTTAACTGATTTAGACCACAACCGAATGCTTGTTTTGAATTGGAAGTGCGTGATTAATAGTCTTGAAAAAGAATGTCCAGAAATCAGATCATGTTATTTTATTAGCCCTGTTTCCGAGTTAATGGAGTACTTACCGTCTTATAAAAAAAGAAAAAAGAAATAGATTTAAATAGAAATATAATTTAAATCTATTTGCATGAATTTTAATAAAAAATTTTGATCAGTCTATTTTTATGTAATGGAATTAAAGAGTGATGAATCGAGGATAAGATTGGGCTTTTTGCAGGACTTGTCGAAAAGGTTTTTTAGAAGATGTCAGTGTTATATGCACTCGAAAAATTACTTTCGTTAGAACAATAACTCACTAATTATTATACTATTTATATTTACTCAAATCGAGATTAAGAATAGTACCTACTCTGCTAAACTCTTCATTAATTTTTGCATTCAAAATTAGTTGTTCATTTTTTATTGGATGATTAAAAATTAACTGATGTGCATGAAGCATCATTCCTTTCAGTTCATAATTCTCCAACCATAATTTATTCTGCTTGTTACATCCATGTGGACGACTTCCTAAAATGGGATGAAAAATATGTTTAAAATGTTTTCGTAATTGATGCATACGTCCAGTTTCAGGAATTGCCTCTACCAAACAATATCGAGACGTTGGTCGATTATTAAATTCTAACTCAACTTCGGCATTTTGCAAACGATGAAAGTATGTTATGGCATTTTGTGTAATGTCATCATCATTTGTTAGATCATAATCAATTGTTTGTTCTTCAGGTGACCAACCACGTAAAATAGCTAAATATTTTTTTTCGACTTCGCGAGTGGCGAAACGATCATTCATAATTTTCAAAACCTCTTTATTTAATGCAAATAACAAGACACCTGATGTTTTGCGATCTAACCGATGAATAGGGTAAACATGTTGTCCTCCTATTTGATTTCTCAATTCTTGAATTGCATAAACTTTTGCATCTCGCGCGTAAAATGATTTATGAACCAATAATCCACTTGGTTTATTAATGGCTATAATATATTCGTCTTGGTAAAGAATTTCTAACATTTGGCAAAAGTAAAAGAGATTTCGACTAAAATCACTTTTAGGAGTTATTTATTTCGATGCAAAATAGGACCAAATAAATAATATTTAATTTTTCCATTTCAAGACCGCATTAATCCAATTGTTGATGTATACATTTTATATCAAGACTATTTTTATGAGTCTGATTTATAAAGTGTTATTCCCTCCTTTGTTTTTTTAGTTTTCCTCTTCATTATTGGTAAAGAATAGATTTAAAACTTTTTTTTACCATCAATTTCTACAAAACATTTGATTT
Source organism: Flavobacterium sp. OHVDL-2026-0007 (assembly GCF_059882335.1). Taxonomy (NCBI): domain Bacteria; kingdom Pseudomonadati; phylum Bacteroidota; class Flavobacteriia; order Flavobacteriales; family Flavobacteriaceae; genus Flavobacterium; species Flavobacterium sp. OHVDL-2026-0007. Next base: position 1,008,932 of record NZ_CM187612.1, on the reverse strand, counting down.
GTCCTGTTATTGATGCAAAAGAACAATTTTTCATCTTGAATAATTTCAATATTTGTATATCAATATAAAAAACAGGTAATAATTGTGTTTTGTGTAATTATTATTAAGTTTTATTAATGATCTTGTTGTTATGTTGTAAAGATGCTGAATAATATGTATCGTGTTTGATTGATGAATTCCTGATGATTAGCAATTAACTTGTTCTTTAAATGACAAACAGCATCATGAAATGATGCATTAAATATAGTGGACGAATCCAAAGGATGACTTGGCATAAATCCAGTTAAAACATACAAATTTTTATATGGAGAAATTTGTGAAAAAGGCTTAACCATAATAACAGTCTATTATTTATAATATCGAATTAACCAACTAACCAATAACCAAAAAAATTATGCAAAAAATTGATATTCATAACTTAATCGATAACGCTAAATTTAATCGATTTCACTGGACCGTACTATTCTGGTGCTCTTTAATCATCATTTTTGATGGGTACGATCTTGTTATTTATGGCGTAGTGTTACCATTGCTTATGGAAAAGTGGAATTTATCACCCCTAGAAGCGGGGACTTTGGGGAGTTACGCGCTCTTTGGGATGATGTTTGGAGCTTTGATATTTGGAACACTATCGGATCGTATTGGACGAAAAAAAGCAATTATTATGTGTGTATCCATTTTCAGTGGATTCACTTTTATAAATGGATTTGTAGAGACGCCTTTACAATTTGGAATTTGTCGTTTTATTGCAGGATTGGGAATTGGGGGAGTGATGCCCAATGTTGTGGCTTTAATGACCGAATATTCACCTAAGAAAATCAGAAGTACGCTGGTAACACTCATGTTTAGTGGTTATTCTGTAGGAGGAATGCTTTCGGCTGGATTAGGAATCTTTTTGATACCAAATTTTGGATGGCAATCGGTTTTTTATGTGGGATTATTGCCCATGCTTTTATTGCCTTTGATTATTAAATTTTTACCCGATTCTGTAGGTTTTTTGGTGAAACAAAAAAGAACTGATGAGGCTAAAAAAATACTTTCGCTTATTGAGCCAACTTATCTTCCCGCAACTGGTGATGTTTTAGATTCAGGAGAATCAAAAGCAGCTGGAGCCAGTGTTTCACAACTTTTTAAACAAAATAGGACAACAAGTACTATTATGTTTTGGATTGCTTTTTTTACCTGTCTTTTGATGGTGTATGGTCTAAATTCCTGGTTGCCAAAACTAATGAGCAAAGCCGGCTATGAATTAGGATCCAGTCTTACTTTTTTATTAGTACTGAATTTTGGAGCGATGATAGGAGCAGTAGGTGGTGGATGGCTTGGGGATAAATTTAATTTAAAAACGGTTTTGATTTCTTTTTTTGCTGTTGCTGCAATCTCGTTGAGTTTACTTGGTTTCAAAAATTCTACGCTTGTATTATACCTTTTAATTGCAATTGCAGGAGCAACAACTATTGGGACCCAAATACTTTGTTATGCTTATGTAGCACAATTTTATCCCATAAATATTAGGTCTTCCGGAATTGGCTGGGCCTCTGGAGTAGGGAGAACAGGTGCTATTTTAGGCCCAATTTTAGGAGGCGCTTTGCTGAGTTTAGGATTGCCTTTTGAATTGAATTTTGTTGCATTTGCTGTTCCTGGAGTAATAGGAGCGTTGGCGGTTTGTTTTATCAATGTGAAACACAGTCAGGACAATAAAGTAGTGTTTCATAAAAAAGAACCGATTCAATTAGATCCCATTGTAGCCAACGAATAAATCTATAATTGGAGTATTTATCCGCCATAAATGGGGTTTTTAAAATAAAAAGCAAAGAAATGAAGTTAAAAAAAATAGTAGCAATTACTGGTTTGCTATGGACAACCGTGTTGCTTAATGCTCAAGAAATCAATAAAAAAAAGGATAGTATAGTGGCTATTCAACCAGAGAAAAAAGAGCCCCTTTTTGATGTTAAGTTCTCGGGTTTTATTCGACATGACGCGATATTTGATTCTCGTCAGACCGTTGATGTAAGAGAAGCGGCAGTGGTGCTTTGGGGAAAAGATGTTGATTTTGATGCCAATGGCAAAGACAGAAACGCTGCCTCTAAGTTTCAAATGCTGAATGTGCTATCCAGAGTAGGGGTGAGGGTAAGTGCTCCTGATGTTTTGGGAGCAAAAACTGCAGGATTCCTCGAAGGTGATTTTTTTGGTAATGCAGAAGGAGGAATCAATGAATTTCGTTTGAGACATGCTTGGATTACATTAGATTGGAAGAAAACCCAAATAGGGATAGGTCAATTTTGGCATCCGCTAACCATTCCGGAAATGTTTCCTGGAGTAGTTAATTTCAGTGGAGGCGCACCTTATATGCCGTACAACAGAAATCCTCAGATCCGTTTTACTCAAAAATTAGATGCGAATTTTAATCTTATGGTAGCAGCCGTTTCACAAAGAGATTTCACATCGAATACTGCTCCATACAGAAACAGTTCGCTTCCTTCTGGGCACGTTCAGTTCAGTTATAAAAGTAAAAATACACTCATAGGTGTAGCGGGGAATTTTGAACAAATTCGTCCTAAAACAAGTTCTGGGTCAGCGAATGATTTTTCTAATGAAAGACTCAATAGTGTTTCCGTTATGGCGTATGGACGTTTTGAAACGAAGTCAATGACGGTAAAAGCAGAAGCGATGTATGGTGAAAACGCAACATCCTTTATTATGCTTGGCGGCTATGTAGGATATACACCCACTTCTGGTCCTGGCTTAGAAACATATTCGACAATGGCAACACAGTCTTATTGGATTGATTTTACCGGAAAAACAAAAAAAATAATTCCTGGTTTCTTTGCTGGGTTTAGCCAAAACGATGGTGCTAATAATCCGATTTCAGGAAAAGCGGTTGTGTATGGATTTTCGAACATGGTTGGGGGTGTGGCGGCATCAGGAAATACATCGACCAGAACCATTAATTATATTTATCGATTAGCACCACGAATTGAAGCGCCCATTAAAAATTTAAAATTCGGTTTAGAAGTAGAATATTCAGCTGCCCAATGGGGTAATGCTGATAATAGCGGAAGAGCAATAAGTAATCTCAATTTGATAGGAACATGGAGAGTTTTGTTTGCAACGGTTCTTAAATTTTAATTTTTTTTAAACATGTTGAGTGTAGTTCAATAATGAATTGCACTCAATATTTTTTTTGTGAATATGAAGCAGACCAATAAATGGCTAGCATTACTTATTGTACTTATAGCTCCCTTACTTTCGGTAATCGATGTATATATTGTGAATATGGCTTTGCCGGAAATCAAACAGCAGTATTTGACATCGGACAGTAATACAGAATTAGTGATCAGTTCTTATCTGTTAGGATATTGTGTTTTTCTCGTCACAGGAGGAAGAGCTGGAGATTTTTTTGGACGAAAGAAAATATTCATAATTGGAATGCTTTCGTTCACCATTACGTCAGCTTTATGTGGCTACGCGGGTACCATTTTTCAATTAATACTTTTTAGGTTCTTTCAAGGTGTGGCTGCAGCCTTTATGATTCCGCAAACCTTGACGATAATACAAGTTACTTTTCGCGAAGCCAAAGAGAGAAACTTGGCATTCGGTTTTTTCGGAATTACGTTGGGTATTGCATCTATTTTGGGACAATTTTTAGGGGGGTATTTTGTGGCACACCATTTTATTGAAGAAAGTTGGCGCTTGATATTCTTGATTAATGTCCCCTTTGGTTTAGTTACTGTTGTTCTTTCTTTTTTCTTTTTGCAAGAGACGAGCTTACATAAAGAAGGTAAATTTGATTTGCTTGGCGTACTGTTATTGACCATTGCTTTGGGAAGTTTAATTTACGGGCTTACTTTAGTGCCTGAGCAAGGGCTTTCCCTTTTAATAATGTTTTTGCTGTTTTTGTCTGGGATGCTATTATATCTATTTTGGATCTATCAAAAAAAGAAAACACAAGATCAAAGCAGTCCTTTAATGAATATGAATCTTTTTAAAATAAAAAGTTTCAATTTGGTTTTGCTAGTAGCCTTATTTTTTTTTGGAGCGCACAATTCTTATTTATTAATATGTGCAGTTCAGTTCCAAAACACCTTACATCTGGATCCTTATGTGGCCAGCCAGTATTTTACTTTTAATGGTATTGGTTTTTTAATGTCTTCCTTTATTGCTTTAAAATTATTGCATAAATATGGTATAAAGTTATTGATTATAGGCTGTATTCTAATGATTGTTTCTTTGGTTCTGCAGGTACTTACTTTGGGAGACCAAGCAAATGTGGATTATATTCCTTGGTTTCTTTTATTGTATGGATTGGGACAAGGGACACTTTTACCGTCTATTTTAAATTATGCACTTAAAAAAATTCCTGCAGAGTATGCTGCATTGGCTGGAGGTGTATATTCAACCGTGCAACAATTTTCATCCGCATTTGGCATCACGATCATTGGGAGCTTATTTTTTTATAGTTTAAAAAAAGGTTTAGACGGTTATACTATTGCTATGAGTATGGCGATCGTCTATTTGGTTTTTGTGGCCCTATTTTTAAGCCGACTTTCAAAATTGAATACGACCAATGTGTCTTAGAATATCACAAAGTATTTTTCTTCTATCTAAAAATTGTGAAACAGCGCTCAAACGATATAGTTGTATTTGTAGTATCTTTGATAGGTGACGAATGAGCTTTTGAATTTAAAGACTATATGGGAAATAAATTATTTTTTAAGGGAATTTATGGTGATAACTCTATCGATATGGTTAGGGATATTATTCATATTACACCTATGGAGATAACTGGTAAACGCCACGAATGGTTCATAAAACCTCATATTCACAGTGATCTTTTTCAAATTTTTGTGCTTGAAAGTGGCTCTCTGGAACTAATTATTGATGGCGAAAGTCAAATTGTGGAAGGCCTTTCTTTTTTTTCAATGCCAAAAAATATTAGTCATGGTTTACGTATGAATGCGGATGCCAAAGGATGGGTAATCTCCCTTTATGATAAATCTTTGGAGAATATGTTAAAGCTTGATACGGATATTATCAATAAGATAGACGAAATCCATATTTCAAAGCTGGATGAAAATGATAAATTAATTAATGATGCGCTGGCGACGATTCATAAATGCATCGATGAATATTATTCTGAATTACCGGGTAAGCAACTCGCTTTACAATACCTGGTGGGAATGATGTTGTTGCGTTTGTATAGAATATTTGTCACTTCATCTGCAGTTCATCTTTCTAATAATAAGAATAAAATTTATTACCGACGCTTTGTTCAATTGATAAAGGAAATGAAATCTTTTAAGATAAGCGTTGAAGATTATGCTTCCCGTTTAGATCTTTCAAGTGGACATCTTAACCGAATTTGTAAGGATGTTTCTGGCATATCACCAAAAGACGTTATTATTAATTTTTTTATTGATGAAGCTAAAATTTACCTGCGTAATTTTGAAATGTCAATTGCCGAAATCTCGTACGAACTGGATATTGAAGATCCAGCTTATTTTACGCGTTTATTTAAAAAAAGAACTGAACTTACCCCCAAAGAATTCAGAAGTCAGTTAGGACGTAAGTAGTCATTTAGTTCGTAGTTTCCCTATTTATCAGGTGCAGGACGATTAGTCTTGAAAGACGTTATTATGTTGACAGCCGGACTAATTTGCGCCGCAGACAGTGCGAAACGAATAACATCAAAGGAAAAATAATCACCACATCCATAACGTGGGATTATGAATTCGAAATCCCCTAAAAATAAGCAGAATAAAGTAGCATGAGCGAGTCCAGTAACAAAAAAGAATTTCTGAAACAGGAATTAAAAGAAGTATTTAAGCTTAAACCTAACAATAGGCATTGGTCTATTCCGGTTTTGGCCTCATTATGCGTGGGCATTCCTATGTTTGTTGGGTATGGTATGAATATGTTCTCATCGGCACTCACGGTCAGCTTGGCAGGTTTGGTAATACTTTATATGCCAACAAATTCAAATTTTGTAGCTAGAATGGCAAAGATGCTTATCTGTTCCTTTGTCTTTTTGATTTCTTTTGGTATTGGAATCATATTTAGTTTTAACCCTATTATTTCGTGTCTTGTTTTCGGTATTTTTAGTATTATAATTCATTGGTTTTCATTATGGCTTAAAATGAGTCCTCCAGGCAATTTCTTTTTCATCATGTTAGCTGCTCTGGCAAGTGGGATACCTTTTAATTTAGAAAAAATACCTGAAAAAATTGGGTTAATAGCGATAGGAACAATTTTGGCATGTTTTCTTGCATTGACTTATAGTTTAATTATAAGAAAACCTGATATTATAAAAGAAACTTCGGGCATGCTCAAGGAAGTTCATTTCAAAAAAGATGCGGATTATGCGGAGTCTTTCATAGTAGGATTTTTTATGTTTGCCTCTTTACTGATTGGTCACTTGTGTGGATTTAACAAGCCTTATTGGATACCTATTTCATGTCTGGCAGTCATGCAGGGAGCTACCGCTCATCATATTTGGAGAAGAGGGTTTTATAGGGTTTTAGGAACTGCGCTGGGTATGGGATTGTGTTGGATAATTTTATCTACTTTAAAAGATCCTTTAGGAATATGTATAGCTATTGTAATCCTTCAATTTATTATAGAGTCGACCGTAACAAGAAATTACACACTTGCAGTACTGTTTATTACACCTTTGACGATTCTGTTAGCTGATGCATCCAATCCATTAGCTCAAAGTCCTACAGAACTGATAACAAGTCGTTTAATAGATGTTTTGATTGGAAGTTTGATTGGTGCCATTGGAGGATGGTTTGTATATCATGAAAAATCGAGACACCATGCTGTCAAAATAATTAGAATAATAAAGTTAGTAATCAAAAAAAAGATATAAAGTGCACCTCCAGTGGCTATTTTTTTATTAGGATATCTCTAGTTTTCTTTTTTTAACCATTTATTCACATCAGACAGCATTATTTCAATCCGCTCATAAGGGACTTGCACCCTCTGGAAAAACAACACCCTGTAAGATTTGTTTTCGATGCAGAAATTAATACACTAATATTTTCAAGGTGTACAGATGGAGAGGTACAATCTAGGTACAAATCCAAGTAAAATATCGCAAACTAAAACAAAGAGATATTTTTCAAAAGACTCAAAAATAAAGCTTAAGCTTTAAAGTGCTTTTAATTTGCAAATCCAAACAGATAGAAAATTCATTCTGAACAGGATTTTTATCTTTTAGTTAGATACTAATTTTCATTGAGTTTTGAGAAGTACTAAAAATAGATAATATTGTAATGTCAATATCACCAATCAGGTAGATTATTTTGTAACTCCATTTTGGAATAAAAATAATGTTCTTTAGGATGTTTAAAAGGCATATTCGAAATACTTTCCACAATAGAAACTAATTCAGTAATAACGTTTTCCACTTAGACAGTTAGTGAGACACTACCTATTTAAAAGATATAATCATAACTATCTTGGAACTCTTGTCTAGCTCTAGATTACCAAACAATTATCTTTTAAGGATATGGTTTAATACTTGTTCAGAAGTAGACGTTTTAGCGGTTCCACCTTTTATATCATCAATACGATTCTGTGTATTTTTGTTATATTCAGAAACAGAAAAAGCCTGGCCGTTTGGAGTATAACCGACTATTATTTCATCTTCTTTTTTTGTTTCAAAGGGCATTCCCATTTCTTTTGCTAAATTTTTTAAAAGAGATAATTGTGTTTTGTTCTTAGGATGTAATATTATGGCTTCCATTGTTTTTATGCTTTAATAAAGTTAATTATTATATTACTACTGTAAAGATAAAGGATAGTAATTATTTATAGAGTTTTTTTTTATTGAAGCGTGTTTTTATTTAGGTAGAGTGTCACTATAACTTTTAGGGGCGGTTATATGTATACAATGGATAACGGAAATATTAGTTTCTAATTTTGCAGTATTCAATATTGTGTCTTCAATTTTATTCTCCTTTGGTTTGAACTTGTGCAAACTATGCACTTGTTGTTTCTTTTACTTAAGTGATTTGCTTTCTTCCAATAGAATTTTAGTAATATGATAAAAAGAGTAAAGCCTTAAATCCTATTAAATTAAAAAGAAGTTACTTCCCGATGCAAAAGTTTGCGAAGATGTTTCCTAGTAATTCATCATTGGAGACCTGGCCTGTGATCAACCCAAACTGGTATAAAGCTTCACGAATATCTAAAGCAATTAGGTCGCTTGAAAGATTCGTTTCTAGTCCGAATTTTACTTTCATAATTTCGTCTAGCGCTTTTAGTAGGGAGTCATAATGCCTTGTGTTAGTCACTATAGTTTCATTGTTACGAAGTGCTCCAGTGTTGACAAAGGAAAGTAATATACTCTTCAGATCATCAACACCAATGTTTTCTTTTGCAGAAAGCATTAAAATTTCTGGAATTTCAGATTTTAAGTTTGTAATTTCATGGTTAGTTAATCTGTCAGATTTGTTACCAATAATAATCAGTGGCTTTAGCGGAAATTGATTTTTTATTTTCTCTAGTTCGACTTTTAACTTCAATCCTGAAGTTTTAAACTCAACACTATCAAACAAAAATATAACAACCTGTGCTTGTTCGATTTTCTCGAACGTCTTTTTGATACCAATGCTTTCTACAACATCAGTCGTTTCACGTATACCCGCTGTATCAATAAATCTAAATCCAATTCCGCCAATCACGAGTTCATCTTCAATGGTATCTCGAGTAGTTCCTGCTATGTCAGAAACAATGGCGCGTTCTTCATTTAATAAAGCATTAAGTAGTGTAGATTTACCAACGTTTGGTTCTCCAACAATAGCTACTGGTATACCGTTTTTAATAACGTTTCCAACTGCAAATGAGTCAATTAAACGTTTTAACACAAACTCAATTCTATTTAAAAGTTCATAGAACTGTGTTCTGTCTGCAAATTCAACATCTTCTTCTGCAAAGTCTAATTCTAGTTCGATCAGCGATGCGAAGTTTAAAAGTTCTTCACGTAGTTTAGCTATTTCATTACTAAAACCACCGCGCATTTGTTGCATAGCAATTTGATGAGAAGCTTCATTATCAGACGAGATTAAATCGGCAACCGCTTCTGCTTGAGATAAATCAAGTTTTCCGTTCAAAAAAGCACGTAGCGTAAATTCTCCAGCATCGGCCATACGACACCCTTTACGGAGTAATAACTGTATGATTTGCTGTTGAATATAAGTAGAACCGTGACATGATATTTCAATGGTGTTTTCACCTGTATAGGAGTTAGGGCCTTTAAATACCGAAACTAAAACTTCATCAAGGGTTTTTGTATCATCTACAATATGACCTAAATGCAAAGTATGTGTTTTTTGCTTGGTTAAGTCTTTGTCTTTTATGGATTTAAAAACCGAATTTCCGATAGTGATGGCTTCAGCACCTGAAATTCGAATTATAGCAATAGCGCCAGCTCCTGATGGAGTAGCCAATGCAACTATAGAATCTTGATTTATCATGGGGCAAAGGTATAAAAAAAGGAGGAAAATTGCGAATTTGAACTAGGGATAGAATTGAACTTTAAAATTTCACGATTTCATTTTAACAAGATTATTTAATGTTAAAATACTGATAATTATCAGCTTGTTTTGTTTGTAGAATGATTAAATTTGAGAAACGAACCTCTAAACAGAATAATCAAATGAAAAAGATATTGTTTCCCACTGATTTTTCCGAAGCCGCAACAAATGCCTTCGTACATGCTTTGGAATTTGCGAAAATTGTCAATGCTGAGCTTGTTTTGTTACATACTTTTGAGATTCCAGTTTATGATAGTCAATTTTTTCCTGAAAACTATGCGGCCATTTATAGTTCGATCGAATTAGCAAAATTTGAAATGTTTAAAGATGAGATTCCTAAACTCAGAGCTATTGCCGCTGAACGTAAATTAGAAGAGATTATCATCAAGCACCGTTTAATGGATGGTGATTTGCTCTTTAATATTAAAAATGCTGTTGCAGAAGATAAAATTGATTTTGTGATTATGGGGACCTCTGGCGCGTCAGATTGGACTCGGTTTTTCCTTGGTTCCAATACAAACTCTGTGATTTCTGGAGTTGAAGTTCCTGTTTTGTGTATCCCTTATAATGCTAAATTTAAGAAAATTAAAACGATTGGATTTACCACACGTTATCGTGAAAAAGATAAGGCGGAACTTCGAAAAGTATTAGAAATAGCCCAAAAAACCAATGCAAAGGTGAGAAGCTTGTATGTCAAAACTTCTAATTCGGATGTTTCGGATGTTACCGTAAAAGAATGGGAAAAGGAGTTTGCTAGTGATAATGTAGAGTTTTTGGTATTACCGAGCGATGAAGTGAAAGAGACTATTCTTGATTTTATTCTATATAAAGATGTGGATGTTTTAACCACCATTACTCATAAGAAAAGCTTCTTTGAGAGTATTTTCGAATCTAGTTTTAGTAAAAAAATAACCAAAGAAGTGGCGATTCCTATATTAGTGATGCATGAGACTTAATTCTTGTAGCTTTTAATGGCAGTTTTTTAACGTTATGATCTATATTTGTAGTTCATCAAATTTTAAAAATGAATCTATATCAAAGCCGGGTTGCTCATTATACAGTAGTGTATCAGAAAATCAATAAGAGGTTTAATGCTATAAGTATTTTACGTCTTTTAAGTGTGTTTCTATGTTTGTTTTTGATGTACAACTACATCAAAACAGATGATATACTGTATGTGGCTTTTGCTTTTTTGTCCTTTGTAGGTTTTCTTTTTTTAATGCGAATTCATTCTCGGCTGTCTTTTGAAAAACAGCTTACAACAGCACTTTTAAATATCAACAAAAAGGAGATTGCCTATTTAAATAGAGAAAAAACACCTTTTGAAAATGGAATAGAATTCAATGATTTTCATCATCCCTATGCCTATGATTTGGATGTGTTCGGCGAAAATTCCTTGTTTCAGAATTTGAATAGGACGGCAACTTTTGTGGGGAAAAGAACCCTGGCTCATCAACTATTGGCCTTGCTTCCTAATGAAAATATAGTAGAGAACCAGGAGGCTATCAATGAGCTAAAAACGAAATTGGATTGGCGTCACGACTTTTTAGCATTAGCAACCATTAGTCAAGACACTAAAGCTTCTTTTGATGCTTTAATTTATTGGAATTCATTTAAAAATAATGCACTACCTAAAGTCTTAGTTGTACTTTCAATAGCTATGCCTGCTTTGTTTTTTGGGTTATTAACGGCCTATTTGATTACTTCTAAAATTATTTTGTTATCGTATTTGAGCTATGTTTTTATAGCCAATTTGATCGTGTTAGGAAAAGCAGTTAAACGAATTCAATCCGAAATCGCAAAAGCTGATCATGTGGATAAAATCATCAAACAATACAGTTTGCTGGTAGCGAAAATTGAAACAGAAACTTTTGAATCCAAAAAATTGAAAGAGTTGCAACAGCAGCTTATTTTTAAAAATGCTTCAGCGAGTACCCATTTAAAAGATTTGTCTGAATTGTTTGCTAGAATGGATACCATAAATAATTTTGTTACCGCAACGGTCTTTAATGGCGTGTTTTTGTATAATCTACATGTTTTAAAAGCGCTTTTGAAATGGAAGGATAATTATTCTACGGAGCTTGAAAAATGGATTGCCATAATTGGTGAATTTGAAGCTTTGAATAGCTTAGCTAATTTGGCCTATAATAATTCTGATTTTGTTTTCCCTAAAATTAATACTGATTATAAAATTGGGTTTGCCAATTTGGGGCACCCTTTATTGAATCCAGCTACTAGAGTAGGGAATGATACTCATTTTTACCCGCAATCCTTTGTGATTTTAACAGGTTCTAATATGTCAGGTAAAAGTACTTTTTTAAGAACTTTGGGAGTGAATATGGTTTTAGGAGGTATTGGTTCTGTTGTTTGTGCATCAGAGGCTAACATCCATCCATTGCCAGTATTGGTTTCAATGCGTTTGTCGGATTCTTTAGCCGATAGTGAGTCGTACTTTTTTGCAGAAATTAAGCGATTGAAGCAAATCATGGACGCACTAGAAGGTGGACCTGCTTTTGTTTTATTAGATGAAATTTTGAGAGGAACGAACTCGGATGATAAACGAAACGGCACTATTGAAGTGGTTAAAAAGGTGATTGGACAGAAGGCTATTGGTGCGATTGCCACGCACGATATTGAAGTTTGTTTAACCACTAATGAGTATCCGACTATCTTAAAGAATCAATGTTTTGAAGTTGAAATTAAGGATAATGATCTGCATTTTGATTACAGACTACGAGATGGAATTTGTAAAAATAAAAGTGCTACGTTTTTAATGCAGAAAATGGGCGTGATTTAATACGGCCTTTAAGTGTTGTTTTTCTTTTAGTCTTACTTGTTAGTGATCCTACTTTTTGTTGTTAAGGTAAAGGATGCTAGTTAAAGTAGCTGATAACACTGCTTTGACTTCGTTTAGAGCTGATACTAAAGAGTAGTGCGAGTCTTGCTGAGCGAAGTCAAAGCGGTGGGAATAATTATTTTTTCTGTGCTTCTGTAATGGTTTGTACAAAAGCTTCTACTGGTTGAGCTCCTGAAACAGCGTATTTGCGATCAAAAACAAAAAAAGGAACACCTTGCACTCCAATTTGCTGTGCTTCGGTTATATCTCTTTGAACGTCGTTAGCGTGCAGCGTTTCGTTTTCCACTACTTCTTGTACTTCTTTTTGATCTAAACCAGCCTGCGCTGCTAATGCAATCAAGGTTGGAGCATCGTTTAAATCTTTTCCGTCCGTGAAATATGCCTTAAAGAAGATTTCTTCCATCTGATCGCCTAATTTTTTGGTTTTTGCCAATTGAATGATACGATGTGCGGTGAAAGAGTTTGAGATAATAGCTTTGTCAAAACGATAGTCCAAACCAACCTCTTTTGCGCGTTCTGTGACTCCTTTGTGCATTTCTTTGGATTGTTCCACTGAAATACCTTTTCGTTCGGCTAAGAACGTATAAACGTCTTTATCCGATTGTGGTTCAATAGATGGATCAAGCTGAAAGCTTTTCCATTCAATTTCAAATTCACCATTTGGAAATTCCGCTAAAGCCGTTTCCAATTGTCTTTTTCCGATATAACAAAACGGACACATGATGTCCGACCAAATTTCTATTTTCATACTGCAAAATTAAATAAATATTTGCAAAGTAGGTTTTATCAGAGCTTTGAGGTTTTGGAAAGTTTTGTTAAAGTTTAACTTGACTTTAGTTTTTGCTTTAGGCAGAAGGGATTATGGTCTAACTAAAAAACCGCAACTCTTTTGAAAGAATTGCGGTTTCTAGGTATAAAAAATGGTTGGTTAATAGCGTATTGTATTTCTTTTACAATGATATGTTTTTAATTTGAAACTAAAAATATTCTTTGTAACAAAAATGAGTTTTGATGTTAACTGTTTAACATTACAGGCATTACCAACATGGTAACAGTTTCTCCTTCTTCTAAACCATCTACTGGAGTTAAAATTCCAGCTCGGTTCGGTAATGACATTTCTAACATAATAGTGTCTGATTGCAAGTTAGTCAACATCTCTGTTAAGAAACGAGAGTTGAAACCAATTTGTAAATCATCTCCTTGATAATCACATGTCAATCTTTCTTCTGCTTTGTTAGAGTAATCAATATCTTCTGCAGAAACGTTTAATTCAGCTCCAGCAATTTTTAAACGAATTTGGTGTGTAGTTTTGTTTGAGAAAATCGCAACACGTTTCACTGAACTTAAAAATAAAGAACGGTCAATCATTAATTTATTAGGATTCTCTTTAGGAATTACCGCTTCGTAATTAGGGTATTTTCCGTCGATTAAACGACACATCAAAATATAATTATCAAATGAGAAAGTCGCATTTGAATCATTGTATTCAATTTTTACTTCAGCGTCAGAACTTCCTAGGATACTTTTTAAGATATTTAAAGGTTTCTTTGGCATAATGAAATCCGCTACTTGAGAGGCTTTCACATCCGTACGAGCATATTTTACTAGCTTATGAGCATCTGTAGCTACAAAAGTTAATCCTTCTGGTGAGAACTGGAAGAAAACTCCAGACATTACCGGACGTAAATCATCATTTCCAGCAGCAAAAATAGTTTTGCTTACTGCCGTTGCCAATACATCAGCAGGAACCAAGGTTACAGATGGATCTTCTAAGTGTACTGATTTAGGGAACTCTTCTCCAGCTGCATAAGCCAAAGCATACTTCCCTGAATTAGAACTAATTTCAACGGTATTGTTGTCTTCAACAGTAAAGGTTAAAGGTTGTTCTGGAAACGTTTTTAAAATTTCAAGTAAAAGTTTAGCTGGAACAGCTACACTTCCTTTGCTTGTAGAATCGATTGATAATGTAGCAGACATTGTGGTTTCAAGATCCGATGCCGAAACTGTCAACTCATTATGGTCTAGTTCAAATAAAAAATTATCTAAAATAGGTAACGTATTGTTACTGTTAATAACACTACCTAATACCTGTAATTGTTTTAGTAAGTACGAACTCGATACTATAAATTTCATCTCTTTTGTTTTATTTTTTTGCTCTTTTCTTTAGTTTTTTCTCAACTACGCTAGATTTTACAAATATATCGTAAACAATCTTAGTTTCGCAAATTTTTTATTAACATCTATTTGCTGTATTTCTTTTTTCTGATGTAGGTAAATGCCAATCCGAAAACCAATAAAATAAGAATTGGAAGTCCGATAGTTATGAATTGTGTTAGGTTGTAATGTTCAAAAACCTTCTCTTTATCCAATAAGGGCAAGTCCACATCTTTACTTCTAATGTTAATAAGTCCAGTATCATCTAACAAATAATTGATGCAATTCATCATGAAATCTTTGTTGTCGTATAAGTTTCCGGTACGTTGATCGTAACCTAATTCCACTGGCATCATATTTTTGTCTAGTTGATTTCGGGCCAAGTCTCCATCGGCAATCACGATCATTTTGCTTGGTTTGCCTACGGCTATAAAGTTAGCCTCTTTGAAAGGGAGTACACGGTTTTCGAAAGCCGAATGAAAATTACCTTCTAGTAAAACCGATAATGCTAAATTTCCTTTATTAAGATAATCCTCAGGTGAAGTTTTCTCTGTTACTATATTCAAATTGATCTCAGCAGGGGTTCCTACTTTTGTTGAATAGGCGGAGGATTGTAATAAGACTGTTTTTTTGATACCATTTCTTAAGGTGTCGATTGGATTGGCAAAATCAAATTTTATGCCTCCCAAATTTTTGACAATTGGATGGTGACCAGTAGGAATTACCTGTGGCGCGTATTTCCAAATGAAGTCTTGGTATTGGGTAGCAGTACCTTGTTCTCCAGTAGCCAACTTAATTGGACTACCGTTTTCGTCTTTGACTAAATCAGGATTAATTCTGAATCCATATTTAAAGAACATATCGTTTAGGTTCAAATCTCTGGGGTAAGCCAAAGTAGCCCCAGACTGATTGTATAAGCTGTCCATATCGGCTGCCACCTGATCAATTAACCACAAGGTTTTACCTCCACCCATGATAAACTGATCTAAAACCTGTTTCTCTTCATCGGAAAAAGTCTCGGTTGGTTTAGTGATGATCGCTAAATCGTATTTTTTTAATGCTTCTAGAGTGGCTGTTGAATTGTTGGAAACCGAATCTAAGGTGAAAGGTCCTATATAATAGCTTTCGCGAATTTGTCTTAGGATCTTGTCAAGGTGAATTTCACGCATCTCACCGTTACCTTTTAAGATGGCTACTTTCTTTTGTCTGTCTTTGGTGATTTTGTTGATCCCATCGGCAATAGAATACTCTAAGTGCTGAATTGATCCCATCACTTTTTCTGTAGTAGAAGCGCCCATTCTGTTCTTTAGCAATGGGATATTGACTTCTTTATTGTTGTATACCGCAATTGCCCAAGGAAAAACCATGGCTTGGGATTGTTTGCCTTTATCGTCAACGGTAATGTTGATAGGGGTAAGTCCTTTTTGGAAAAGTGATTTGGCTATATCCATGCTTTGGTCTTCGTTTTCCATTGGGTTTACGAATTCGAAAACGATGTTTTTATTATAGGCCTGAAACTCTTCTACTAATTGTTTTGTTTCTTGTTGCAGGCGTCTAAAATCCGCTGGCAAGTCACCTTGCATATAAATCTTAATCGATAAGGGGTTTTTAACCTGTTGGATGATCTGAAGTGAGGTTTCTGATAGGGTATATCGTTTGTCTTTGGTTAAATCAAAGCGATGAAAAAACAAAGTTCCTAAGAGGTTTAAAGCGATTAAAACAAATACGGTAATCCCTAATGTCTTGATGTTGTTTTGAGTAGCTACTTTCATTAGGCTTTAAAAGATTTTAATTGGTAAACGGTAAAGGAAAGAAACAATACGGTAATGCTTAAAAAATAGATCACATCACGTGTATCGATAACGCCTCGACTCATACTTTTGAAGTGGTCTTGCATGCCAAAGGCTGAGATTATACCAGCTGCTGAAGGAAGCAGTGTTGCGATACCTTCAAAACCAAAATAAAAGAAAAAACACAAGAAAACCGAAAGGATAAAAGCGACAATCTGATTTTCAGATAGGGTAGAAGTAAAGATTCCAATAGCGCTATAGGCTGCTACCAGGAACAACAATCCAAAATAAGAACCGATGGTGCTGCCCATATCAATATTCCCTACAGGAGATCCTAGGTTCGAAATTACTTTTACATAGATAAAAGTTGGGATGATGGCTAGGATGATAAGCAGGAGTGAGCCTAAAAATTTTCCGTTTACAATTTCCCAAATCGATAAAGGTTTGGTTAAAAGCAATTCTAGGGTTCCTTGTTTTTTCTCATCAGAGAAACTTCTCATCGTTACAGCCGGAATTAAGAAGATTAAAATCCAAGGCGCTAAAGTGAAGAAGGGGGTTAAATCTGCATAACCTGAATTTAAGATATTGTAGTCTCCTTCGAAGACCCATAAAAAGAGTCCGTTGCTCACTAGGAAAATGGCAATAACCAAATAGCCAATAGGAGAGCCAAAAAAGGATTTTATTTCTCGAAAAATAATTGATTTCATGTGTAAGGTATATTTGTTTGTAGCTGGGGTCGCTGTTTGTTGTTTTAGCCAAGCGGGGTAGCTTGCTATTTTTAAGCCAAAGTAACTAACTTATCTACGCTCCACGCTTCAGGCTTGGCATTGAATAGTGTTTTAGTATAGGTCCAAACACTATCAAAAAGTGCTGATTGCCTGTAGTTTTCTAAATCGGCCTCGGTTTCCCAATAGCTATAAGTGAAAAATATACATGGGTCATTTTTATCCTGATACAATTCTAAAAAACGATTTCCATCGGCATTTCGTATTTTTTCTTTCACAATTTCAAAATTCGCTAAAAAGTCAGGAATTTTTTCTTCATGAAAACTCATTTTTACTATTCGAACAAGCATCTTTAGGGGGTTTAGATTTTTGAGTTTAATTTTTTGTTTGAAAATGGGCTTATAAGGGCGCAAAAATACCAAAATAGATTGTTCTTTTTAGCAAAAATGAAAATTTTATAAAAGCTTATTGGTTGCTGTTTTGTCTTGGGTGGGTCCTTTTAGGGAAAAACAAATGGCTAGTAGAGCCCATAGGGGGCAGCTGCAAAATAAGGCTTCTTCTTTTGTAGTTGTCGTTTCTTCGTTAGGATCGAGGTAATAGAGTAGGCAATGGGCTAAAAACCGTTTGCGTTGGCTGAAGAAAATAATAGGATGGTTGGTCCAGGTTAAGAGCTCTCGGGGTAGTCTTAAGCCAAGAAATTAATGGTAATAACATCTCTATAGTTCAATCCTAAAAGACTAGAGGCTGAACCTACTTTAGAAGGGTTACTTCTGAAAATGGCAATTTCTAGAAAACCAGCTTCATTAAAAACCGCTAGTTTTTCACCCTCATAGGTTTTTATGGGGTATTTCTCAGAGGTAGCAATGGAAGAGTAATTCGGTAAGATTGTTTTGATGTTTTTAGGTTTCATTACAATTTCATAGCGACGCCCTTTGGCTACTTCCAAAAAGTGCTTCTTAGAGATATTGGTCACAATATTTCCAAAATGATCGATATAAATGACATAACCTTTTAATGAATTTCCATCATTGGAAAGTACGGCTTGTAATTCGGTGATTTGTTTGATTTGCTGTATCTCTTTACCAATGACATTCAATAGACCTCCTTTTGCGATATGACAAGCTACTTTGATAAAGATATCTAGATCACTTGATTCTGGCGGAAAGCGATCGTGGATGTTAATGGCTACGATTTTTTGTGGCACTATCTTTTGTGTCAACATGCTTAGAATACCATTATCCGCGCAAATGAAGTAGTGATCATTCCATTGCATGGCAATGTGTTGATTCTCTTTATTGCGTTCAATATCAACCCCAATTAAGTGAACGGTTCCTTTTGGGAAACTCAAATAAGCGGCTCCGATAACGTAACTGGCTTCGGCTGTGTTGAATGGATCAATATCATGTGAAATATCAATAATTGTTGCATCCAAAGACTCGGATAGAATTTTACCCTTGAGCGAACCAACAAAGTGGTCTTTTAAGCCGTAATCAGTAGTAAGGGTAATTATTGACATCATTTTGTTTATAACTATTGGTAGTATTTAAATCTAATTTTTATTAAATTTGAGAAGTGCAAAGCTAGTAATAGTAAATTCAAAAATACAAGAAAGAAAAGACAAATTATAATAAATGTCTCAGTTATTGGTTTCAATTTCCTGTGAGAAAAAGAATGAAGTAGATGGAAATGAACCCTACTGTGACTGCTACTGAAAACATTGGCAAATGAAAAGATACCCGACAGCCTTTATTTATAGAAAAGATTTAATTTTAATTTAAAACTACCTCATTTGAACGAAAGAATAATCGAGCTCATAGACATCGCTCCAAAAGACTTTTGGGGCGCTCAAGACACTCATCTTGAAATAATTAAAAGGTATTACCCAAAGCTTAAAATAGTAGCAAGAGGGACGACCTTGAAGGCATTTGGCGAAAAAGAAGTTTTAGATGAATTCGAAAAGAGATTTCAAAGGCTTATGCTTCATTTTACCCGATACAATAACATTGATGATAATGTAATTGAACGTGTAATAATGAGTGATGGTCTAGATGATAGAAAATCATTAGATCATGACAAAATATTGGTTCATGGCGTTGGTGGTAAAATTATAAAAGCCATGACTCCTAACCAGCAACTGCTAGTGGATACCATTAAAAAAAATGACATGGTATTTGCTGTTGGACCCGCTGGAACAGGGAAAACCTACACAGGGGTGGCTATGGCTGTTAAGGCACTTAAAGATAAGGAAGTTAAAAGGATCATATTAACAAGACCAGCGGTAGAAGCAGGAGAAAATCTAGGTTTTTTACCCGGTGATATGAAAGAAAAATTAGATCCCTATATGCAACCGCTTTATGATGCTTTGCGCGATATGTTACCCAACGAGAAGCTCGAAGATTATATTTTGAAAGGGATTATTCAGATTGCCCCCTTGGCCTTTATGCGTGGGCGTACTCTTGATAATGCCTTTGTAATTCTAGATGAAGCGCAAAACACGACGCATTCTCAAATGAAAATGTTTTTAACCCGTATGGGGAAAAATGCTAAGTTTATGATTACAGGGGATCCAGGTCAGGTGGACTTACCTCGCAGGACTATATCAGGACTAAAAGAAGCAATTCTAGTTTTGAAAGATGTCGATGGTATCGGTATTATTTATCTTGATGATAAAGATATTGTACGTCACCGATTAGTGAAAAAAGTGATTGACGCTTATAAACAAATAGAAAATCACGATTAATATCGTGAAGGGATTTAACCACAGATTAAAATATTTTTTGCTGATGCGCAATGATCACTTTAATTTTTTAATCTGTGGTTTTTAATACTAAAACAGATCATATTCGTTTTGTTCAGTTCTATTATAGAAAGGGATAAAACGAATATTTTTTTTGATTCGTAAGGGATATCGTTTTTTAAAATAGGAGTTTGAAACAATGTCTTCAGGTTTCGATTAAAGTAAAAAAGGATGGTAAGTGTAGTGAAGCAAGAAAGAAAAAAGCGAACAATTTGTGCTTCGATATTAGAAGCAATGAAGATTGAAAGTAAGGATAGTGCTATGAACTGTAAGTAGGGTGAAATGAGGATTGTTAAAATTTAAGTAATTTGAAATCAATTGTTAGTCTAATCGTTAAATAAATAATAAACTTAGGCTATTTTGGGGTTTATCAATAGCCAATCTTTGTTCTTCTGCGACTAAAACCGTAAATTTGCGCATCATAAATATTTGATTTTTAATATGACTAAACTTAAAAATATAAAAGTGGTGGTAAGTGACTTAGACGGTACTTTACTGAATCCACAACACAGAATATCAGCTTACACCAAATCCATTTTTCAAGAGCTTCACAGTCAAAATTACCTATTAATTGTAGCTACAGGTCGTCATCATCTAGATGCGATGGCTATTATTGATACTCTAGAGGTTCCCGTTTACCTGGTAAGTTCAAACGGCGCCAGAGTACATTCACCTGAAAAGGAAGAGCTCTTTGCATTTGACTTAAAAAGTGATGTGGTAAAAGCAGCTTTAAACGTGGAAATTGACCCTGAAATCACCGTGGTTTTATTCAAGGAAAATGTTTGGCAAACCAACAGAATGAACGAAAAGTTAAATGCTTATCAAGCGGATTTAAAATATCTTCCCGAATTGGTAGATTATAAAACACTTGAAGACTTTAGCGCCATTAAAATATTCTTTTCTCATGACGATCATGAAAAATTAGTCACTTTAAAAGAGGCTGTTTTGGAGCAATCTTCAGATGAATTGCACCATGCTTTCAGTTTACCAACTTGTTTAGAGTTTATGGATAAATCTGTCAACAAAGCAGCAGCCATTGAAAAAGTATTAGAAAGAGTAGGGTTTTCTTTGGAAGAAGTCGTTTCTTTTGGGGATGGTTTTAATGATGTGGAGATGTTATCTTTAACTGGAAAAGGCTTGATCATGGGTAATGCTCCTGCTTTGCTAAAAGAAACCTTACCTCATTTAGAAGTTATTAAGACCAATGCTGAGGACGGTGTAGCGAATTATATTGCTGCTAAAATTTTAAATAAAGAATTAGCTGTCAGTTAATCATAAAATTGGTAGCCATGTGCTAAAATTTTAGACTTTTATAAAAAAAATAAGGTCCTTGGAGATAATTCTTCAAGGATTTTTTTTGTTTGATACACATAGCGCAAAGGAATTCAATTGTAAATGATAAAAACATTTTTTTAGTAATTTTCAAAGTGTATTTTTGTTTTCTTAAACAAACCACTAGCATGAAAAAAACTATTTCTATCCTTGCCTTTTTTGTTTTTTCCATTTCAGTAAATAGCCAAAGCCTGAAATTAGAAGAGATAATGAAAGGAGAATCTTTTATTGGAAATCAACCCACAAATGGACGTTGGTCCTTAGATGGTAAAAAAGTGTATTTTGAATGGAATCCTACCGAAGACATTGGAGCCAGTACCTATTCTTGGCAAAAAGGAGGGCTAAAACCGGTTTTGGTTGAAGCGAAAGAAGCGGTTTTTTCTAAACTTGATTTTAAAAGAAAGGCAGGATCTGATTTGGTTTATTACGTGGATAACGGTGGTTTATACTCGTATACCATCAGTACTAAGGTGGTTAAAAAGATCATTCAGCAAAGTACGCGTATTTCTAATCTAGAGGTGGGTGCTGGCTCTGGTATCTTATTTTTTCAACAAAATGATAATCTCTTTCAATACAATGCTAAGGAAGGAACAGTATTGCAGCTAACGAATTTTAGCAAAGGGATTAAAAAAGATAAAACGGCTGAAAAAGATTCTTATTTGAAGACCCAACAAAAAGAATTGTTTCAGTTTATTAGAGACAAGGAAGCAAAAAAGCAATGGAATGTTGCTAAAAGTAGAACTGTTAAGTCCGATTTTGCAAAGGAGTATTTCTATGGAAAAGATAACTTTTATAATCTTAAGGGCAATCCAAATGGTAAGTTTGCTACTTTTAGTTTAGTGGAAGAAGCAGATGTGAAAAGAGAAAAAATGGAGGTGTTTATTACCGATGATGGGTACAATCAAACTCCTGATACCAAAGAGAAGGTATCTACGGCTAATTTGGTTAAAACGAAATTCGGGATCTATGATATAGTTCAAGATTCGGTGTATTATGTTGATTTTTCTAAATTGAGTCATATTCAGGATTTACCTAAGTATTATGAAAACTACGATAATCTAAAAGGTAAAGAGAAAGAAGATAAACTCATTGTTGCTCAGGCGCCAGTGTATAATGAAAGCGGTTCATTGGCTATTGTTGAAATCAGAAGTCAGGACAACAAAGACAGATGGTTGGTGAGTTTGAATCTTGAAAATGGAAGTTTTAAAGAGATTGAGCATCAGCATGATGAAGCTTGGATTGCTGGCCCCGGAATTCCTTCGTATGCTTTTGATTCGGGTGTATTAGGTTTTTTAGCAGACAATGAAACAGTTTATTTTCAATCGGAAGCTACAGGTTATTCACATTTGTATACCTATAACCTAAAAAGTAATAAGAAAAGCCAACTCACTAGTGGCAATTGGGAAGTTCGCGATGTGGTATTGTCTCAAGATAAAAAAACATTTTATTTAACGACCAATACTACGCATCCCGGAAATAGAAATTTTTATAAGCTAGCGGTTCAAGATGGGGTATTACAGCCTCTTTTAACCAAGGATGGTGCGCATGAAGTGGTGTTGTCTCCTGATGAAAAAACACTTTTAGTGCGTTATTCGTATAAAAACATTCCTTGGGATTTTTATATAGCAGACAATAAAAAGAATACAGCTTTGCAACAAATTACATCGTCTGTGTCTGAAAGCTTCAAAAAATACCAATGGAGAACTCCTGAAGTGATTACATTTAAAGCGCAAGATGGTACGGCTGTAAACGCTAGATTATATACACCTAAAGCAGAAAATGCTAATAAAGCTGCGGTGATCTTTGTTCACGGAGCTGGTTATTTACAAAATGCCCATAACTATTGGAGTACATACCACAGAGAGTATATGTTTTATAATATGTTAGCTGACCTGGGCTATACGGTTTTGGATATTGATTATAGAGGTAGCGATGGATATGGTAGAGATTTTAGAACGGGGATTTATCGTTTCATGGGGGGAAAAGATTTAAGTGATCAATTAGATGGGAAGAAATTCTTGGTGGACCATTATGGAATTGAGACTAGCAGAGTAGGAATTTATGGAGGTTCTTATGGAGGTTTTATTACGTTGATGGGGATGTTAACTACTCCGGGTGAATTCGCATCAGGAGCGGCCTTACGTTCGGTTACGGACTGGGCACACTATAATCATGGGTATACTGGTAATATTTTGAACTTCCCTGAAACAGATCCAGAGGCTTACAAGAAAAGCTCACCGATTTATTATGCGGACAATTTAAAAGGGAATTTAGTGATGTTACATGGAATGGTGGATGATAACGTAGAATACAAAGACATTGTTCGTTTATCACAACGTTTTATTGAGTTGCAAAAGAAGAATTGGACGTTAGCTTCTTTCCCTGTTGAAGCACATGGGTTTAAGGAAACCTATTCTTGGATTGATGAATATAGTCGAATCTTGAATTTATTTAATTCGACTCTTTTAAAACCATAATTTACAGGGGACGTTTAACGTCCCCTAGTCATTTTATAAATAAACCCTAAAACGAATACGGAATAGTTCTTTTTTTTCTTTGTTTGCTCTTTTAAATAGTTTTAAATTTGCATTCGTAAAACACAACACAACTAAGGATAATGAGCAATACAATTACAACTACAAATTTTAATTTCCCGAATCAAAAATCAGTTTACCGTGGGAAAGTTAGAGAAGTTTACAATATCAATGACAACCTTCTAGTAATGGTTGCTACAGATAGACTTTCTGCTTTTGATGTGGTTTTACCAAAGGGAATTCCTTATAAAGGACAAATCTTGAATCAAATCGCTACAAAATTCATGGAATTAACCCAAGATATTGTACCGAATTGGTTGATCGCTACTCCAGATCCAAACGTTGCTGTTGGACACTTATGTGAACCTTTTAAAGTGGAAATGGTTATTCGTGGATATGTTTCAGGACATGCCGCTCGTGAGTACGCTTTAGGAAAAAGACAAATCTGTGGGGTAACTATGGTAGAAGGTTTGAAGGAAAATGATCAATTTCCTGAGCCGATCATAACACCAACTACCAAAGCCGATAATGGTTCTCATGATGAAGATATTTCTCGTGAAGACATATTATCAAAAGGAATTGTAAGTGAAGAAGATTATATTGTATTAGAGAAATATACACGTGCTTTGTTTCAAAGAGGAACAGAAATAGCGGCAAGTCGTGGTTTGATCTTAGTCGATACTAAATATGAATTCGGTAAAACTAAAGAAGGTGTGATTGTATTAATTGATGAAATTCATACACCAGATTCTTCTCGTTATTTTTATGCTGATGGATACCAAGAAAGACAAGACAAGGGTGAGGAGCAAAAACAATTGTCTAAAGAGTTTGTTCGTCGTTGGTTAATCGAAAATGGTTTCCAAGGTCAAGAAGGACAACAGATTCCAGACATGAATGAAGAATACATAGCCTCTGTTTCTGAAAGATACATCGAATTATACGAGAAAATCTTAGGAGAGAAATTTGTAAAAGCAGATATTGATCAGATTGATTCGCGCATTGAGAAAAATGTAGAAGCTTATCTTTCGGATAAAGTGTAATAAAAAAAATAATGTAAGCCACAGTTTAAAGAGATAAAGGTTTTTATCCTTCTTTTAAGCTGTGGCTTTTTTTTGCGCTTTATTGTTCCATTTTGGTTTTTAGATTATCCAATCCTTTTTGAAGATCATTACCAATCATTTGATCCATTTTCATCATGGGTAACATAATATTCATAGGATAAGGAATGACACCGCTGATACCCCATTTTACTTTGGTTTGATTGATTGAAACGGCTTGTGTTGACATGAATCCAATAGCAGTATCGTCCATAGGTTTTTTGAAGCGAAGCGCAAAATCGATCCGTTTACCTTCGATTATTTTGGTAATTTCTTGTTCACCAACTCCAACTTCTTTTACCTCACTTTCCCAAGCAGATATCGCTCCAACCGAACCGTCATCTCCTTGAAATGTGGATTTCATTTTGGGATCCATATTAGCCCAAACGCTAAATTCATTTTGATTTTTGAGGAACCTCACATAATTGAATACACTATCAACAGGTTTGTTGATGGTAATTTCTCTTTCAATAGCATAATTTTTGGGCATGAAATAAGCCGAAATCAATACTATGGCCAAAACTAAAATTAATAGAATAAGAATTTTTTTGATGATTCCCATAACAAAGTGGTTTTAAGTTATTAATTGGTTTTTTGGTATTAGATGCTAATGAACGTGGATGAATGACGATACAATAGTGTAGTCGTTTTATAAAGTAAAGTTAAAAAACAAAAGCTTTAAATTTTGTTTTTCGAAGTAATTTAATAAAATTAATAATAATTTTTTCGAATAAGTGTAACATTTTTGATTTTATGCCGTCTTGTATAGTAAGTTCTTAGTTATACTGTATTGAGTAGTTTTTGTTTTAAGGAGCGTGTTTTAATTGAATGTTAAGAAATAGTTAAAACACAGTACTATGTAATGCATAATACGAAAATTACAGTACATTTACATAAGAATTTAAAAATCATCATTAATCAATCAAAAAACACAATCATCATGAAAAAATCAGTTATTTATTTAGGACTAGCTTTAGTAGCCTTTGCAAATGTTTCAATGGCTTCAAATCACAAAGTAGTAGGAAAAGAACAAGTTGTATTCTCAAAATATAGCGCAACACCATTAAATGTGGCTATTAGTAAAGGCGATATTGAAATAGTGAAAAAATTTATAGAGTACGGAGCGGATGTAAATGAATTAACGATAGATATGTCACCTTTGATGACTGCGGCTCGTTATAATAAAGTGGAGATTATTAAAGTTTTATTGGCCAACGGAGCTCGTCCAGAAAATAAAAATGATAAAGGCCTTACTGCTTTAAAATATGCCGAATTATCCAATGCAACGGAAGCTATTGCCATTTTGAAAGCCTACAAATAAAAAAAAAGAAATAGTTTAGAATAAAATAGTTTTTGAGTTAGTATTTGAGACGATCTTCCTGAGCAGAAGGTCGTTTCTGCTTTTACACACTTTTGGTGTTCGTGATGAAGACTGCTACTTTAAAGTTATAAAATGAGAAAGCACCATTTAAAAAATGGTGCTTTTCGCTTTAAACATGAATTAATACAATAACCTAATCAATCATTCTTTCTGTTTTTTAGTATTACGCGATAGGAGCGTGCTTTTTGCGATTAAAGATCCAGAAAAGTATGGGAAAAACCATCAAGGTTAAAATGGTTGCTGTGACTAATCCTCCAATAATAACAATGGCCAATGGCTTTTGAGATTCTGAACCAATTCCTGTAGATATGGCTGCTGGCATTAAACCTATTGAGGCCATTAGCGCAGTCATCACCACGGCTCTTGTTCGGGCTTTTACCCCTCTGAAAATGGATTCTTCGAGAGAGAATTTGGCCTTTAAATTGTGATGAAACTCCGATATAAGGATCACCCCATTTTGGATACAAATCCCCAATAAGGCAATAAATCCAACTCCTGCTGAAATACCGAAATTCATACCGGTCAAATGCAAGGCCATGATCCCTCCAATGATGGCAAAGGGAACATTCGTTAAAACAAGTAAGGAATCTTTAATGTTACCAAATAACACAAACAACAGTACAAAAATTCCAATTAAACTAATAGGGACCACTTGAGCCAAACGAGCACTGGCTCGTACTTGGTTTTCAAACTCGCCTGTCCAGCCGACACTATAACCTGTTGGAAGTTTGAGCTCAGCGACTTTCTTCTGTGCCTCGGCTATTGTACTTCCTAGATCTCGATCACGCACAGAGAATTTTACGCCGATAAAACGTTTGGTATTGTCTCTGTAAATGAAAGCAGGTCCAGTGACGGTTTTGATGTCACAGATTTCTTTTAAAGGAATTTTTACGCCACTAATAGTGGGTACTTTAAGTTCTGCTAGATCTTTTTCATCTTTACGGTATTCTTTGGAAAAGCGAACTCTAACGTCAAACTTTTTCTCCTCTTCGTATTTCTGAGTTGCTGTCTTTCCTCCAAAGGCCAGTTCAAGAACAGCCTGGGCATCTCCTAAGGTAACGCCATAGGCGGCCATTTTTTCTCGATCTAATATTACACTTATTTCAGGTTGTCCCACATTTCTAAGAATGCCGACGTCTTTTATACCTGGTATCGTTTTGATTTTGGCTAAAACTTCATTGGACAATTCATCTAGTTTATCGAGGTCATCTCCGTATATTTTAACGGCATTGGAAGCTTTGAAGCCCGCTACAGATTCAGCAACATTATCAATTACGGGCTGGGAATAGTTATAGGTGATTCCTTGATGTACTTTTAGCTTTTGGTCCATTTCATTGATGAGCTCATCCATATTGATTTTTCGCTTCCACTGGGCTTTTGGTTTTAAATCTACTTGTAATTGTATAAAACCAAATCCATTAGGGTCTGTTCCGTCGTTACTTCTACCGGTTTGGGATAAAACATTTTTTACTTCTGGAAATTCCTGTAGTTCTTTTCGAATCATGGCCGCTGTTTTAACACTTTCAGCCAGAGAGGTGCTCATGGGTAATTCAGCTGTTACCCATAATGCTCCTTCGTTTAACTGTGGTAAAAATTCAGTTCCTAGAAAAGTAGCTGAAAAGAAAGTGATGACGATGATCGATATCGAAACCACTAATGATTTTATTTTATGTTTAAAAGTCCATGCGAATCCTGTACTGACGATTCGATTCCAGAAATTCACAAAGGGATTGTTTTTTTCTTTTACATTTTTATTGAGTAGTATGTGCGATAAAACAGGTACTAGCGTCAAAGTGAAAAGTAAGGCTCCCATCAAGGCGAATCCTAATGTAAAGGCTAAGGGAGAGAACATCTTACCTTCTACTTTTTGAAAAGAGAAGATAGGGAGTAAGGCTGTGATGATGATCAGTTTAGAAAAGAAGATGGCTTTTCCCATTTCAGTTCCTGTTCTTTTAATTAAACTCCCTTTGGCGATTTTATTATAGGCGGTCATCCCCAGTTGATGAGCCCGATGATCTAGAACCACAAATAAGCCTTCGACCATCACCACGGCACCATCAATGATAATTCCGAAATCCACCGCTCCTAAACTCAGTAAATTGGCGTTCATCCCCATCATTTTTAGACACAAAAAGGCAAATAATAGTGATAAGGGAATCACAATCGAAACCGTAAAGGTAGTTCGCCAATCGGCCATGAACAGAAACACCACACAAGTCACCAAAATAATCCCTTCAAATAAATTATGCATCACCGTTTGGGTGGTGAAATTCATTAAATTGTCGCGATCGTAAAAGGTGTCAATTTTGATGTCTTTGGGAAGAATATGGTCGTTTAGATCTTTTATTTTATCCTTAATTAAAGCTAAAGTTTCTTGAGCGTTTTCTCCTTTTCGCATTACCACTATTCCTTCAACAGCATCATCATTGGTACCGATGCCGGTTTGCCCCACTCGAGGCATGGAGCTCTGGTATACCGTGGCGACATTTTTTACTAAAATAGGATTACCGTGAGCATCATCTACAATGATATTTTCAATATCCGGAATGGATTTTAAAAGACCAACACCACGAACCACAAAGGATTGCCCATTTTTTTCAATAACATCACCTCCCACATTTAAATTGCCTGTATTCACAGCATTGTATACTTGAAGAGGGGTAATGTTGTATTTGGCTAGTTTTATAGGATCAACACCTACTTCATAGGTTTTTACTTGGCCTCCAAATACATTTAAATCAGCCACACCTGGAACCGCGCGAAGTTGTTTGTCGATGATCCAGTTTTGATAGGTTAATAATTCTCTACTATCTCTGCTATCGCTTTTAACGATATAGCGGAATATTTCTCCAGTAGGTCCATAAGGGGGTTGGACATCGGGTTCTACATCCTCAGGAAGCGAAACGTTTTTCAATAAATTGTTGACCTGCATACGGGCAAAAGTATCATCAACGCCATCGTCAAAAATGATTTTAATCACCGACAGACCAAACATGGTTATACTGCGAACACTCGTCTTTTTTTGTACGGAGTTCATCGATATTTCAATAGGTGAGGTTACAAAACGCTCAACTTCCTCAGCGCTTTTTCCATTCCACTGCGTAATGATGATAATTTGGGTATTGGTGACATCAGGAAAAGCGTCAATAGGCATGTTTTTAAAAGAGATAAAACCTGCAACGGCTAATACTCCGACCCAAAAAAAGGTAAAGGCTTTATTCTTGAGTGAAAAAGCAATAATATTTCGTATGAATCTGTTCATGTCTTAATCGTTTAGTGCGCGATAAATAAATAACTGGTTGTTGGTAATGACTTTCTCATCCTGCTGTAAACCACTGCTGAGATAGGTTGTATCTCCCACCACGTTATATACATCAACCTGTCGGGTTTCAATATTATGACGATCTTTGTAAATCATGACAAAATTTTTGCTTTTATCAAAAACGATGGCTTTACTTGGTATAGCGATGAGTTCTTTATCCTCATTAAAGGATAATTTGATGCTGGCATTCATATCTGGTTTTAATAAATAACCAGGGTTGGCTAATTTGATACGAGCTTGCATCGCTTTGGTTTCGGGATCAATAACATTAAAAATCTTATCTACTTTTCCTTTGAAAACTTTATCAGGATAACTCAAGGTGGTTACCGCAGCGTCTATACCTAGCTTTACTTTATTGATATCTATTTCATTGATATTGGCCATCGCCCAAACTTCGCTTATTTCGGCAATATCAAAGATGTTTTCAGATCGGTCATTGCGTAAAAGCATGTCTTGATTAATACTTTTTTGAATGATAAAACCACTAATAGGGGCTGTGACTTCATAGATAGATCCTGCCTTAATATTGTAGATCTTATAGGTTTCTTGAATTTTTGCCAATTGCGATTGCGCTTTGTTTACCTCTGATTTGGCTTGTAATACATCGCTCTCAGAATTTAATTTACCTTCAAATAATTCTTGAGCCACTCGTAAATTATTTCTAGCGACCAACAGATCACTCTTGGCATCAATGGCTTGCTTTTCAAAGTCTGCAATATCGGTACTTCTAATGGTGGCTAAAACCTGTCCCTTTTTGACATAGTCCCCTAATTCTACATTTACTTTGAGTACATTTCCACCCACTAGTGGATAGACGTCTATGGCTTTGTTGTTGTCGGCGGTAATTTTTCCGTAGAAGCTCAATTCATTTTTGACGGCTTGTTTTTGTGCCACAGCTGTTGTTGTGGTTTTGAGCATGGCATCACTTAAGACAAAAGAGGTATTGGTTTGTGGATTATCGACGTCCTTTTTGCAGCTAGCAAGGGATAGGGATGCTAAAGCAAGTACTATAATTAGTTGATGTTTCATTATGTTTTAGAATTTAGAATAAGTCTTTGTTGATAGTGCTATTGAGTTCTTCTCCAGAAAGGACAAGCTTTTTCTTGATTTCGTTTACTTGAATCGAGGCTTGATTGTAGCTTTCCATGAAATCAGTGAATTCCAATAAGGGGACATTTCGCTTCTGGAAGTTGGTTAACATGCCATTATAAACGGCATCAAAGTCGGTATTAATGGTTGGTTTTATTACCGCATAGTTTTTGCGACATTCCTCCCATTTGTTCCATGCTGAAGTGATTTCTGTTTCCAATTGCAAATCAAAGTTTTGCTTTTCCACTTTTGATTGCTCTAAAATGCTTTGAGCGTGTTTGATGTTTCCTTTGTTTTTGTTCCAGAGCGGCAAAGGAATACCCAAGGTTAAATTGGCTTCCTTGTTAAAGGCACCAGAGCGTTGATCATAGGTGGCCCCTAGGGTAATATCAGGAATAGAAAGTGACTTTTGCCATTTGACATTTAAAGCATTGGCCTCAATGTCTTTTTGTTTGGCTAAGTAATCTGGGCGATTGGTTATCGCTATATTTTCCATGTTTTTGAGATCAAAAGGAATGCTGATCAAATATTTATTGAAATCGACATCCGTAGCAGTCGGAATTACTGTTTCGGTCTCATTGAGTAACAGTTTTAAGTTGGCTTGTTCTTCAATGTTGTCGGCAACAACTTGCAAACGTTCATTCTTAAAATTGAGGTACAAGGATTGCAAGCGTACAACGTCTTTTAAGGGAATGTTGCCTTTTTGTTCTTGAGCTGAATAGGAGTTAATTAAATCCTCGATGTGAGCCAGTTGATGGTCGGTGGTTTCCAGACTCCTACTGTTGTAATAAACAGTATAAAAACTCTTGCGTAATTGTAGTTTTAAAGTTCTTAATAAGTCGTTGAATTGTAGTTCTGCTAATTGCTCATTGGTTTGGGCGAGTTTTACTTCATTGCGCTTTTTACCTCCTAAATAGATTAATTGTTCAATACCAAAAGCTTTTTGGCCTTCTTTTCCAACATCAAAATAGTGATTGCGTTCCGGATTATAGGCATTTAATGCAGCGGTAAGGGTAGGGTTGTCCCAAATACGAGCCTGAATGGTGAGTGCTTTGGCGCCATCAATATTGTATTGAGAGGCCAATAGAAAAAGATTCTTTTTTAAGAATTGACTCTCGCAGTCTTGTAGGGTGAGGGACTTCTGAGCTGAGATTACTTGATTTAGAGAAATCAGGAGTAATAAGGCAAATAGCTGTTTCATTGTATCATTTTAATTTGATACAAAGATGCTAGCTGTTGACTTTAAGACGCCTTAACATTAGCCTTAAAAAGCACTTAAAAAAGGTTGCTGGGCTATTGGTAAATGGAAGGTGATTAGTGGAAAAACAACTGAAAAAGGTTAGTGTTTTCTTCAGGTATACGATATATAATTTTAGCATTATGAAGTACTAAAATGCGGTTAACAATTCGTAATCCTAGTCCAAATCCAGTGATGCCTTTGGCATTTTCTCCACGCATAAAAGGTTGAAAAAGATGTTCTTGTTCTGTTTTACTTAATGTCTTTCCTGTATTAGAGATAGAGAGGATTAACTGATTTTCTGCTGTGCTAATTTTTACTTTGGCTTGCTTGTTATCAGCGTACACACAAGCATTTTTTAACACATTACTCAAGGCGATTTCCAATAGGTTTTTATTGCCTTCAATTTCTAAAGCGGTATCTAAATTTTCACTTTCTTCTATTTCAAATAAAATAACAAAGTCAGGAAAACTTTTGTTTAGTTTTTCGATGGCTGAAAATAGAATTTCATCCATACGATGGAACTCTTTATTTTC
Source organism: Flavobacterium sp. OHVDL-2026-0007 (assembly GCF_059882335.1). Classification (NCBI taxonomy): domain Bacteria; kingdom Pseudomonadati; phylum Bacteroidota; class Flavobacteriia; order Flavobacteriales; family Flavobacteriaceae; genus Flavobacterium; species Flavobacterium sp. OHVDL-2026-0007. The sequence continues at coordinate 976,542 of NZ_CM187612.1, read as the reverse complement.
ATCGTTTTTATTGTCGATCTTAGATAAGATCAGTAAGGAGTTAATAAGGGCTGTTAATTGATTGATGTCTGTTAGTATGGTTTGTAAAAACGTTTTACCTTCTGAAGTTGTTTTTGGGTCTGCTACCACATTTTCTATTTGAGAGGTAATTCTCGAAAGGGGCGTTCTTAATTCGTGTGACGCATGTGCGGTAAATTCTTTTTGCTTTTGGTAGGAGATCTCAATTCGATCCATCATGAAGTTGAATTCATTAGCAATTAAATCAATTTCGTCTTTATTTGACTTGGCTTGGATACGAGTGTCAAGATTGTTCTCGTTGATTTTTTTAATCTTTTGATGAAATGCACGTAAGGGATTCATAGCCTTTTTTACCATAAAGGAGGTTAGGACCCAGCAAATACAAGTGAAAAAGATATAGGAGATGATTAAAGTATAACGAAGAAAGAGTAGTTTCCTTTTACCATAATCATCCGTAGCGGATATTAAGGCATAAAAATCTTTGTCTTTGGTATCATAAAAAACACCATACACTTCATAGTCGCCTTGTTGTTTGAAAAAGGTTTTGTGCTTTTTTAAGTACTTTAAATCCTCAATGGACCAATTGATTTTTGCATCATCAATACTACTATAGATTAGTTTGTAATTGGAATCAAAGACTAAGGTTTTTTCGTCATATAACTTATTGATGGAGTTTTGGTCAATCATTTTCAAAAGCTGATCGTCAAGTTCTTTAACATTGACTAAAAGCTTGATGTTTGAAAGCGCTTTGATTTCCAGACGATCCCTAAATTCTTCTTTTCTAAAATTAGAATATAAAACAAATATCAAAGTAGAAGCCAACCCGAAAAGGATGGTAAAGAGTAAGCTTACTAAAAGTGATATTCGATTATTTAAAGTCATTCCTGATCGCTTAGATAATATCCGTAGCCAATTTTGGTGCGAATCAGTTTGGTTTGGTGATCTTTATCGATTTTCTTTCTTAGAAAATTAATATATACTTCAATAGTATTCTGATTGGTTTCGATATGGTAATCCCAAAGTTTCTCCGCAATGAATTGTTTGGACAAAACTTTCCCTTTAGCATGTGCTAAGGTAAGGATGAGTTTGAATTCTTTTGGGGTGAGTTTGATTTCTTGTCCCATACGATACACTTTCATATCGTCTTCAAAAATATCCAAAGTATGTATGCTGATTTTCTTCTCCGTTTGCTGCGGGATTTCCTTTCGTCTTAGTAGAGAGGTGATTCTAGCGTATAATTCTTCAAAGTGAAAAGGTTTAACCAAATAATCATCTGCACCATTAGCAAAAGAGGTCAATTTATCTTCGATGTCGCTAAAAGCAGTTAACATGATGATGGGGGTCTTTTTGTCTACTTCACGTATGCTTTTACACACTTCGATACCATTTATTCCGGGAACATTAATGTCCAGGACAATCAAATCATATTCGTATGGAAAATACTTCTTTAGTAATAAAGAGCCATCATAATAAGGGAAACATTGGAATTGTTTGGAAACAAAAAATGCTGAAATCTCTTTAGATAAAGTAAAATCGTCTTCGAGTAATAATATCTTCATGTTTTGTTCTATTAAGTAATTCGGCTATTATTTCTAATAGCCGAATTAAATGTTATAATGATGTCTTATTTGAAATAAGAGAAAGTTTCGTTGTTTTCAATCTTCAAAAGTGATTCGTAAATTAATTGAATTACATTTTCAACGTCTTCTCTATGTACCATTTCTACAGTGGTATGCATATAACGCAAAGGTAATGAAATCAAAGCAGAGGCTACACCACCATTGCTGTAAGCAAATGCATCGGTATCAGTTCCAGTTGCTCGTGAAGTAGCATGACGCTGAAATGGAATTTTATTTTCCTCAGCAGTAGCCACAATTAAGTCACGCAATCTGTTTTGAACCGCTGGAGCATAAGCGATCACTGGACCTTTTCCCATTTTAAGATCACCTTCGACTTTTTTATCAATCATCGGAGTAGTAGTATCGTGGCAAACATCCGTAACAATAGCAACATTAGGTTTGATGGTTTGTGCAATCATTTCTGCACCACGTAAACCAATTTCTTCTTGTACTGAATTGACAATGTACAATCCGAAAGGTAATTTTTGTTTGTTTTCATGAAGCAAACGTGCTACTTCGGCAATCATAAAACCACCCATTCTGTTGTCTATAGCACGACAAACAAATTTGTTTTCGTTAAGGATCATAAATTCATCTGGATAGGTAATCACACAGCCTACGTGAACACCCATTTCTTCAACCTGTTCTTTGGTTTCGCAACCTAGATCAATAAAGATATTGCTGATTTTTGGTGCTTCTTCTTTGTCGCGTAATCTTGTGTGGATCGCTGGCCAGCCAAAAACGCCTTTAACAATTCCTTTTTTAGTGTGAATATGTACTCTTTTAGAAGGAGCAATCTGGTGATCAGAACCACCGTTTCGTATTACATATAATAATCCATCATCTGTAATGTAGTTAACATACCAGGAAATTTCATCGGCATGACCTTCGATCACCACTTTAAAAGGTGCATCAGGATTGATGACTCCAACTGCCGTTCCATAAGTATCGGTAATAAAAGTATCTACATAAGGTTTAAGGTAATTCATCCAAAGCTTTTGCCCTTCACTTTCGTATCCGGTAGGAGAGGCGTTATTAAGGTAGCTTTCTAGGAAAGCCATTGAGGTATCTTTTAAGATAGATTTAGTATTCATAAAATATTTTTTTGCTAATTTATAAATTTGGTATTAGAGTTGTATATAAATATATAATTTTACACTTAAATTATGATTCAATGAGATTATCCTACTGTATATTATTCCTTGTATTGATTTCTTTTGCAAGTCAAGCGCAAGTCACACCTAAAAAGAGTCAAGAGATGGGTTACGTTCTTACGGAGCAAGATTCTATTTTAAGTGACACTATTGAATTGCCGGAGATTATCATTTCTAAAGAAAAGTTGGATCCAGAAGCACAGAAGCAATTCTTGATTCTGCAAAACCGAGTATACAAAGTGTATCCGTATGCGAAGTTAGCTGCAGATCGTTTGACAGCTTTGAATAGAGGAATGGCACGTTTACAAACCAATCGTGAAAAGAAAAAGTATTTTAAAATTGTGGAAGACTACTTGAATAATGAGTTTGAAGCTAGGCTTAAAAAGCTTTCGCGTAAACAAGGTCAAATCTTGGTGAAGTTGGTTCATCGACAAACTGGAATAACCACTTATGAATTAATTAGAACCTTGAAGAGCGGTTTTAAGGCTTTTGTATCCAATACGACGGCGAATTTGTTCGATATCAGTTTGAAAACGGAATACAAGCCGTTTGAATCTAATGAGGATTATTTGATAGAGACTATTCTTTTGCGAGGATTTGAATCGGGTCGATTGGTGAATCAGAAACCAGCCAATCCAGTGAACTACGATGAGCTGATGAATCATTGGCAAGCAAAGGCCAAAGTGATTAATAAAAAGTAGTCCTACTATATAGTATAGAAAGCCCAACAGTTTGTAAAAGCTGTTGGGTTTCGTGCTATATATAGGTAGGGTGTTTTATAGTATTTACTATATAAGACATATAAGGAGTTTTTTATTCAGTTAACCATTTTGGAAGTATATAATAAGGAGTGACACTGAGTATAAGAAGCGGCTATGAGTTTTTGAAGGGGTGAAAGGGAGTGAAGGAGGGGTAAAAGAGATTCATAGGGGCTGAAACTGAAGAAATGCTGTAATAGCAGTATTGAAAAATTGCTAAGAAAGGGGCGAATGAGCTGCGAACTCAATAAAACGGGACGTTTTCTTAGTAGTGTTGTTGTGATAACCGTAGGTCGCTAGGGAAAATTCGTATAAAATAGAAAACAGGACTAAGGGTAAGTTTAGTGTTATCAGTGCGTTAAGAAAAAAGCGTAAAAAAGAAAGCAGAAAGTGGTTTAAAAAGCTTGTTTACCCGTATAAAGGTTGTAGTTTTGCACCCGCAACAGCGCAGAAGTTCATTGAGAGATTGGTTGGAAAGAGAAGTTTAAATGAGACGAAAGTCTTCAAAAAAAACTTCACATTTTTCTTGCCAGTTGTAAATAACTTTTCTACTTTTGCAGCCGCTTTGAGACATAAGCGACAAACAAAAAAGACACGTTCGTAGACATATTGAATTGACAGCCGTTTTAACAGAGATGTTAAAACAAATAATAAAGAGTAAGATAATCGAGAGATTAATTAAATGAACCGATAGAGACTGATTCGAATAACAATACGATCTAATTTATTAGATCAACAATATACGATGAAGAGTTTGATCCTGGCTCAGGATGAACGCTAGCGGCAGGCTTAACACATGCAAGTCGAGGGGTATAGTTCTTCGGAACTAGAGACCGGCGCACGGGTGCGTAACGCGTATGCAATCTACCTTTTACAGAGGGATAGCCCAGAGAAATTTGGATTAATACCTCATAGTATTATGAAATGGCATCATTTTATAATTAAAGTCACAACGGTAAAAGATGAGCATGCGTCCCATTAGCTAGTTGGTAAGGTAACGGCTTACCAAGGCTACGATGGGTAGGGGTCCTGAGAGGGAGATCCCCCACACTGGTACTGAGACACGGACCAGACTCCTACGGGAGGCAGCAGTGAGGAATATTGGACAATGGGCGCAAGCCTGATCCAGCCATGCCGCGTGCAGGATGACGGTCCTATGGATTGTAAACTGCTTTTATACAGGAAGAAACACTGGTTCGTGAACCAGCTTGACGGTACTGTAAGAATAAGGATCGGCTAACTCCGTGCCAGCAGCCGCGGTAATACGGAGGATCCAAGCGTTATCCGGAATCATTGGGTTTAAAGGGTCCGTAGGCGGTTTAATAAGTCAGTGGTGAAAGCCCATCGCTCAACGGTGGAACGGCCATTGATACTGTTAAACTTGAATTATTAGGAAGTAACTAGAATATGTAGTGTAGCGGTGAAATGCTTAGAGATTACATGGAATACCAATTGCGAAGGCAGGTTACTACTAATTGATTGACGCTGATGGACGAAAGCGTGGGTAGCGAACAGGATTAGATACCCTGGTAGTCCACGCCGTAAACGATGGATACTAGCTGTTGGGAGCAATCTCAGTGGCTAAGCGAAAGTGATAAGTATCCCACCTGGGGAGTACGTTCGCAAGAATGAAACTCAAAGGAATTGACGGGGGCCCGCACAAGCGGTGGAGCATGTGGTTTAATTCGATGATACGCGAGGAACCTTACCAAGGCTTAAATGTAGATTGACCGGTTTGGAAACAGATCTTTCGCAAGACAATTTACAAGGTGCTGCATGGTTGTCGTCAGCTCGTGCCGTGAGGTGTCAGGTTAAGTCCTATAACGAGCGCAACCCCTGTTGTTAGTTGCCAGCGAGTCATGTCGGGAACTCTAACAAGACTGCCAGTGCAAACTGTGAGGAAGGTGGGGATGACGTCAAATCATCACGGCCCTTACGCCTTGGGCTACACACGTGCTACAATGGCCGGTACAGAGAGCAGCCACTGGGCGACCAGGAGCGAATCTATAAAACCGGTCACAGTTCGGATCGGAGTCTGCAACTCGACTCCGTGAAGCTGGAATCGCTAGTAATCGGATATCAGCCATGATCCGGTGAATACGTTCCCGGGCCTTGTACACACCGCCCGTCAAGCCATGGAAGCTGGGGGTGCCTGAAGTCGGTGACCGCAAGGAGCTGCCTAGGGTAAAACTGGTAACTAGGGCTAAGTCGTAACAAGGTAGCCGTACCGGAAGGTGCGGCTGGAACACCTCCTTTCTAGAGCCTTAGTGTTAGTTGATTTATCAACACGCTGAGGAAAAAAGAAGAAGCTTTATAGGTCATGATTTTAAGACTATTTTACTCTTGCTGTTAGTTCAAATAATAAATTTTTAAGAATAAGAGTGTCTCGTAGCTCAGCTGGTTAGAGTACTACACTGATAATGTAGGGGTCGACAGTTCGAGTCTGTCCGAGACAACTATTTAAACTTGAAAAAAAAGGAAATTCTAGAAGTTGGAATTCACCAAAAGAAATTAGATAGAATACAGATCTAAGATCTGAATTCAGTTTCTACAATTGAAATGGGGGATTAGCTCAGCTGGCTAGAGCGCCTGCCTTGCACGCAGGAGGTCAACGGTTCGACTCCGTTATTCTCCACTGATTCGAAGCGAAAGTTTTGGATAAAAGTTCATTGACATATTGAGATAAGAAAATAATAAAAAGTAGAAAGCATTTTCTGTTATACGTAACAGGAAATAAAAAAAACGGTCATATTAATTTATGATTGGTACAATAAGCAAAATAAGGGCGTATGGGGGATGCCTTGGCTCTCAGAGGCGATGAAAGGCGTGATAAGCTGCGAAAAGTTACGGGGATCGGCACACACGAATTGATCCGTAAATACCTGAATGGGGCAACCCACTATGTTGAAGACATAGTACACCGATAGGTGGGCAAACCCGCTGAACTGAAACATCTAAGTAGGCGGAGGAGAAGAAAACAAAAGTGATTCCGTAAGTAGTGGCGAGCGAACGCGGATTAGCCCAAACCAATGTTGTTACGGCAATGTTGGGGTTGTAGGACCACGACATTTTATGTACAAGGAACCGGAAGTTACTGGAAAGTGACACCATAGAGGGTGATAGTCCCGTATGGGTAACGAGTATAATAGATAGTGGTATCCTGAGTAGGGCGGGACACGAGAAATCCTGTCTGAATTTGGCGGGACCATCCGCTAAGGCTAAATACTCCTGAGAGACCGATAGTGAACCAGTACCGTGAGGGAAAGGTGAAAAGAACCGTGAATAACGGAGTGAAATAGATCCTGAAACCATACGCTTACAAGCGGTCGGAGCCCTTTAGTGGGGTGACGGCGTGCCTTTTGCATAATGAGCCTACGAGTTAACGTTGCTGGCAAGGATAAGTGGTTAAGCCACGGATCCGTAGCGAAAGCGAGTCTGAATAGGGCGCTTTAGTCAGTAGTGTTAGACGCGAAACCGTGTGATCTACCCATGGGCAGGTTGAAGCTGTGGTAACACACAGTGGAGGACCGAACCGGTTGACGTTGAAAAGTCTTCGGATGACCTGTGGGTAGGGGTGAAAGGCCAATCAAACTCGGAAATAGCTCGTACTCCCCGAAATGCATTTAGGTGCAGCGTTGTGCACAAAGTTATATAGAGGTAGAGCTACTGATTGGATGCGGGGGCTTCACCGCCTACCAATTCCTGACAAACTCCGAATGCTATATAATGTTTCACAACAGTGAGGGCTTGGGTGCTAAGGTCCAAGTCCGAGAGGGAAAGAACCCAGACCATCAGCTAAGGTCCCCAAATATATGTTAAGTTGAAAGAACGAGGTTTGTCTGCCCAGACAGCTAGGATGTTGGCTTGGAAGCAGCCATTCATTTAAAGAGTGCGTAACAGCTCACTAGTCGAGCGGACGAGCATGGATAATAATCGGGCATAAACATATTACCGAAGCTATGGATTTCGTATTTATTTACGGAGTGGTAGGGGAGCATTCTAACAGGGTTGAAGGTGAGTCGTAAGGCCTGCTGGACCGGTTAGAAAAGAAAATGTAGGCATAAGTAACGATAATGCGGGCGAGAAACCCGCACACCGAAAGACTAAGGTTTCCACAGCTATGCTAATCAGCTGTGGGTTAGTCGGGACCTAAGGCGAACCCGAAAGGGACAGTCGATGGACCACGGGTTAATATTCCCGTACTACTTATTACTGTGATGGGGTGACGGAGTGATGAAAGCGCCGCGAACTGACGGAATAGTTCGTTGAAGTACCTACCTATAAGCTGCGCAGGCAAATCCACGCGGCTTGGGGAAATACGATAGTACTCGGAGTCTTCGGACAAAGAGATAGTGCGCCTAAGGGCTTCCAAGAAAAACCTCTAAACTTCAGGTAATAAGTACCCGTACCGCAAACCGACACAGGTAGTCGAGGAGAGAATCCTAAGGTGCTCGAGAGATTCATGGCTAAGGAATTAGGCAAAATAGACCTGTAACTTCGGGAGAAAGGTCGCCAGCGCAAGCTGGCCGCAGTGAAGAGGTCCAGGCGACTGTTTATCAAAAACACAGGGCTCTGCAAAATCGTAAGATGAAGTATAGGGCCTGACACCTGCCCGGTGCTGGAAGGTTAAGAGGAGATGTTATCTTCGGAGAAGCATTGAATTGAAGCCCCAGTAAACGGCGGCCGTAACTATAACGGTCCTAAGGTAGCGAAATTCCTTGTCGGGTAAGTTCCGACCTGCACGAATGGTGTAACGATCTGGACACTGTCTCAGCCATGAGCTCGGTGAAATTGTAGTAACGGTGAAGATGCCGTTTACCCGCAGTGGGACGAAAAGACCCTGTGCACCTTTACTATAGCTTAGTATTGACCTTGGATAAATGATGTGTAGGATAGGTTGGAGACTGTGAAGTGGCGTCGCTAGGCGTTGTGGAGTCATTGTTGAAATACAACCCTTTGTTTATCTGAGGCCTAACCCCGCGATTGCGGGGGACATTGCTTGGTGGGTAGTTTGACTGGGGTGGTCGCCTCCAAAAGAGTAACGGAGGCTTCTAAAGGTTCCCTCAGTACGCTTGGTAACCGTGCGTAGAGTGCAATGGCATAAGGGAGCTTGACTGAGAGACATACAGGTCGATCAGGTACGAAAGTAGAGCATAGTGATCCGGTGGTTCCGCATGGAAGGGCCATCGCTCAAAGGATAAAAGGTACGCCGGGGATAACAGGCTGATCTCCCCCAAGAGCTCATATCGACGGGGGGGTTTGGCACCTCGATGTCGGCTCGTCACATCCTGGGGCTGGAGAAGGTCCCAAGGGTTGGGCTGTTCGCCCATTAAAGTGGCACGCGAGCTGGGTTCAGAACGTCGTGAGACAGTTCGGTCTCTATCTACTGTGGGCGCAAGAAATTTGAGTGGATCTGATTCTAGTACGAGAGGACCGAATTGGACAAACCTCTAGTGTATCTGTTGTTCCGCCAGGAGCATCGCAGAGTAGCTACGTTTGGAAGGGATAAGCGCTGAAAGCATATAAGCGCGAAACCCACCACAAGATGAGATTTCTTTTAAGGATCGTGGAAGATGACCACGTTGATAGGCTATAGATGTAAAGGCAGTAATGTCATAGTCGAGTAGTACTAATAATCCGTAAGCTTATGTACACCTTTTCCCCTGACTTCGGTCAGGGGGAGAAACTTTCTAATAAATACTTTTTTCTTTATCTCAGTATGTTAAGATATTGTGTAATGTTGATTAGCTCAAGTTAATCACCCATTGCAAAACGACCTTAAGGTGGTTATTGCGGCGGGGCTCACCTCTTCCCATCCCGAACAGAGTAGTTAAGCCCGCCTGCGCAGATGGTACTGCAGTTATGTGGGAGAGTATGTCGTCGCCTTTCTTTTGAAAACCCTGTTTCTAACGAAACGGGGTTTTTTGTTTTCTGCCGTTTTGGGAATCTTAAATCCAAAGGGCTAAAATTCTTACCCAAGAAGAATTATTACCATTGGAGTAACGCTGCATACACTGGTTCAAAAATCCGTTATTTAGGAATTGTAAATGAAATTTCCGTTTTACCCAATTCTCAGAGGGTTGTTATTTACTGTCTATGGTATAGTGTTTTGAAGTAAGAGAAAATCGTAACAATATATTGCTTCAGGATTACAGGTGTTTCTTTATTGTTAGAGCTCCTGCTTAAAAATCAGTTATTGGGAATTGAAAATAAAAACTCGGTTGTGAGTAAATCTCAGCGTGTTTGAAATAAATCAGAAAATGGGTATTGGTTGGTTGGTATGCTTTCGTTTTTAAAAAAAACGTCAACTATCGTTTAATCGTCTTTTGTTTTAAAGATCTCTATTTTAGGGGAAGTGAAATCATTCTATTGTTTGGCTTGTTGTGCTGTGTTTTGTAAAGATTGATTTAAAAATTATTTTTCGTATCCTATCTGTACAATTGAGATTGTAATTCTATTAGTTGTTGATTTTTTCTTTTTTTTTCTTTTTACATGATACTGTAGGTGTTGTTGTGGTTTTGTATGGAAATAATGGATTAATGGTAACTGTGTTTTTTATTGAAGAGTAATCTTAGGAATGATTAAACTTCTTGAGTTGTTTTTATTTGTAGGATAAATAGTATATAAATGATTATTTAGAAAAAACAGCTTTTAATTAGCTGTAAATAGGAATATTCTTTGGTGTTGTCTGCTTTATGGTCTAGAGTTCTGGAATTATATGGAGTCGAGTTTTTGTTTGTTAATCCCTGTTAGGATTGTTGTAAAATCTTCAAACGAGAAAGGTTTTTAAAGATCTATAGATTTCAAGGCATTCTGATTTTATTTTCTTCTCTCGATAGGAATAACGCCAGGTTGTTTTGTCGACCCATTTTGATGACGGCGACTGTGTATTTAGCAATTTTAGTACTCTTTTTTGATGATCATTTTCTAGGTTGTTGGTTCTGGATTGAAAAATGTGGCAAGATGAAGGTATTTTTAAACGTATTTTGGATGGTGTTGGGAGTGAAAGAGGGAGGAATCAGGAAGATCTTCGGGTGAAAACAGGTAGGTGGGTTGTTGGTATTACTCAAAAAAGGGATGTACAATAGGAATAAGACCAAAAGAGGTGAAAAATAAATGAATTGTAAAAAACACCTAGTCAGTGCCTTAGGGTCCGTCTGCAAAATAATTGCAAATTAACTCAATAAAAAGCTTGAATAACCCAATAAAAGGAGTAGTTTTGCAGCCCGCAAGACATGCGAAAGTTCATTGAGAGATTGGTTAGAGAGAGAAGTTTAAATGAGACGAAAGTCTTCAAAAAAAACTTCACATTTTTCTTGCCAGTTGTAAATAACTTTTCTACTTTTGCAGCCGCTTTGAGATATAAGCGACAAACAAAAAAGACACGTTCGTAGACATATTGAATTGACAGCCGTTTTAACAGAGATGTTAAAACAAAAGAATAAAGAGTAAGATAATCGAGAGATTAATTAAATGAACCGATAGAGACTGATTCGAATAACAATACGATCTAAGTAATTAGGTCAACAATATACGATGAAGAGTTTGATCCTGGCTCAGGATGAACGCTAGCGGCAGGCTTAACACATGCAAGTCGAGGGGTATAGTTCTTCGGAACTAGAGACCGGCGCACGGGTGCGTAACGCGTATGCAATCTACCTTTTACAGAGGGATAGCCCAGAGAAATTTGGATTAATACCTCATAGTATTATGAAATGGCATCATTTTATAATTAAAGTCACAACGGTAAAAGATGAGCATGCGTCCCATTAGCTAGTTGGTAAGGTAACGGCTTACCAAGGCTACGATGGGTAGGGGTCCTGAGAGGGAGATCCCCCACACTGGTACTGAGACACGGACCAGACTCCTACGGGAGGCAGCAGTGAGGAATATTGGACAATGGGCGCAAGCCTGATCCAGCCATGCCGCGTGCAGGATGACGGTCCTATGGATTGTAAACTGCTTTTATACAGGAAGAAACACTGGTTCGTGAACCAGCTTGACGGTACTGTAAGAATAAGGATCGGCTAACTCCGTGCCAGCAGCCGCGGTAATACGGAGGATCCAAGCGTTATCCGGAATCATTGGGTTTAAAGGGTCCGTAGGCGGTTTAATAAGTCAGTGGTGAAAGCCCATCGCTCAACGGTGGAACGGCCATTGATACTGTTAAACTTGAATTATTAGGAAGTAACTAGAATATGTAGTGTAGCGGTGAAATGCTTAGAGATTACATGGAATACCAATTGCGAAGGCAGGTTACTACTAATTGATTGACGCTGATGGACGAAAGCGTGGGTAGCGAACAGGATTAGATACCCTGGTAGTCCACGCCGTAAACGATGGATACTAGCTGTTGGGAGCAATCTCAGTGGCTAAGCGAAAGTGATAAGTATCCCACCTGGGGAGTACGTTCGCAAGAATGAAACTCAAAGGAATTGACGGGGGCCCGCACAAGCGGTGGAGCATGTGGTTTAATTCGATGATACGCGAGGAACCTTACCAAGGCTTAAATGTAGATTGACCGGTTTGGAAACAGATCTTTCGCAAGACAATTTACAAGGTGCTGCATGGTTGTCGTCAGCTCGTGCCGTGAGGTGTCAGGTTAAGTCCTATAACGAGCGCAACCCCTGTTGTTAGTTGCCAGCGAGTCATGTCGGGAACTCTAACAAGACTGCCAGTGCAAACTGTGAGGAAGGTGGGGATGACGTCAAATCATCACGGCCCTTACGCCTTGGGCTACACACGTGCTACAATGGCCGGTACAGAGAGCAGCCACTGGGCGACCAGGAGCGAATCTATAAAACCGGTCACAGTTCGGATCGGAGTCTGCAACTCGACTCCGTGAAGCTGGAATCGCTAGTAATCGGATATCAGCCATGATCCGGTGAATACGTTCCCGGGCCTTGTACACACCGCCCGTCAAGCCATGGAAGCTGGGGGTGCCTGAAGTCGGTGACCGCAAGGAGCTGCCTAGGGTAAAACTGGTAACTAGGGCTAAGTCGTAACAAGGTAGCCGTACCGGAAGGTGCGGCTGGAACACCTCCTTTCTAGAGCCTTAGTGTTAGTTGATTTATCAACACGCTGAGGAAAAAAGAAGAAGCTTTATAGGTCATGATTTTAAGACTATTTTACTCTTGCTGTTAGTTCAAATAATAAATTTTTAAGAATAAGAGTGTCTCGTAGCTCAGCTGGTTAGAGTACTACACTGATAATGTAGGGGTCGACAGTTCGAGTCTGTCCGAGACAACTATTTAAACTTGAAAAAAAAGGAAATTCTAGAAGTTGGAATTCACCAAAAGAAATTAGATGGAATACAGATCTAAGATCTGAATTCAGTTTCTACAATTGAAATGGGGGATTAGCTCAGCTGGCTAGAGCGCCTGCCTTGCACGCAGGAGGTCAACGGTTCGACTCCGTTATTCTCCACTGATTCCAGACGAAAGTTTTGGATAAAAGTTCATTGACATATTGAGATAAGAAAATAATAAAAAGTAGAAAGCATTTTCTGTTATACGTAACAGGAAATAAAAAAAAACGGTCATATTAATTTATGATTGGTACAATAAGCAAAATAAGGGCGTATGGGGGATGCCTTGGCTCTCAGAGGCGATGAAAGGCGTGATAAGCTGCGAAAAGTTACGGGGATCGGCACACACGAATTGATCCGTAAATACCTGAATGGGGCAACCCACTATGTTGAAGACATAGTACACCGATAGGTGGGCAAACCCGCTGAACTGAAACATCTAAGTAGGCGGAGGAGAAGAAAACAAAAGTGATTCCGTAAGTAGTGGCGAGCGAACGCGGATTAGCCCAAACCAATGTTGTTACGGCAATGTTGGGGTTGTAGGACCACGAGATTTTATGTACAAGGAACCGGAAGTTACTGGAAAGTGACACCATAGAGGGTGATAGTCCCGTATGGGTAACGAGTATAATAGATAGTGGTATCCTGAGTAGGGCGGGACACGAGAAATCCTGTCTGAATTTGGCGGGACCATCCGCTAAGGCTAAATACTCCTGAGAGACCGATAGTGAACCAGTACCGTGAGGGAAAGGTGAAAAGAACCGTGAATAACGGAGTGAAATAGATCCTGAAACCATACGCTTACAAGCGGTCGGAGCCCTTTAGTGGGGTGACGGCGTGCCTTTTGCATAATGAGCCTACGAGTTAACGTTGCTGGCAAGGATAAGTGGTTAAGCCACGGATCCGTAGCGAAAGCGAGTCTGAATAGGGCGCTTTAGTCAGTAGTGTTAGACGCGAAACCGTGTGATCTACCCATGGGCAGGTTGAAGCTGTGGTAACACACAGTGGAGGACCGAACCGGTTGACGTTGAAAAGTCTTCGGATGACCTGTGGGTAGGGGTGAAAGGCCAATCAAACTCGGAAATAGCTCGTACTCCCCGAAATGCATTTAGGTGCAGCGTTGTGCACAAAGTTATATAGAGGTAGAGCTACTGATTGGATGCGGGGGCTTCACCGCCTACCAATTCCTGACAAACTCCGAATGCTATATAATGTTTCACAACAGTGAGGGCTTGGGTGCTAAGGTCCAAGTCCGAGAGGGAAAGAACCCAGACCATCAGCTAAGGTCCCCAAATATATGTTAAGTTGAAAGAACGAGGTTTGTCTGCCCAGACAGCTAGGATGTTGGCTTGGAAGCAGCCATTCATTTAAAGAGTGCGTAACAGCTCACTAGTCGAGCGGACGAGCATGGATAATAATCGGGCATAAACATATTACCGAAGCTATGGATTTCGTATTTATTTACGGAGTGGTAGGGGAGCATTCTAACAGGGTTGAAGGTGAGTCGTAAGGCCTGCTGGACCGGTTAGAAAAGAAAATGTAGGCATAAGTAACGATAATGCGGGCGAGAAACCCGCACACCGAAAGACTAAGGTTTCCACAGCTATGCTAATCAGCTGTGGGTTAGTCGGGACCTAAGGCGAACCCGAAAGGGACAGTCGATGGACCACGGGTTAATATTCCCGTACTACTTATTACTGTGATGGGGTGACGGAGTGATGAAAGCGCCGCGAACTGACGGAATAGTTCGTTGAAGTACCTACCTATAAGCTGCGCAGGCAAATCCACGCGGCTTGGGGAAATACGATAGTACTCGGAGTCTTCGGACAAAGAGATAGTGCGCCTAAGGGCTTCCAAGAAAAACCTCTAAACTTCAGGTAATAAGTACCCGTACCGCAAACCGACACAGGTAGTCGAGGAGAGAATCCTAAGGTGCTCGAGAGATTCATGGCTAAGGAATTAGGCAAAATAGACCTGTAACTTCGGGAGAAAGGTCGCCAGCGCAAGCTGGCCGCAGTGAAGAGGTCCAGGCGACTGTTTATCAAAAACACAGGGCTCTGCAAAATCGTAAGATGAAGTATAGGGCCTGACACCTGCCCGGTGCTGGAAGGTTAAGAGGAGATGTTATCTTCGGAGAAGCATTGAATTGAAGCCCCAGTAAACGGCGGCCGTAACTATAACGGTCCTAAGGTAGCGAAATTCCTTGTCGGGTAAGTTCCGACCTGCACGAATGGTGTAACGATCTGGACACTGTCTCAGCCATGAGCTCGGTGAAATTGTAGTAACGGTGAAGATGCCGTTTACCCGCAGTGGGACGAAAAGACCCTGTGCACCTTTACTATAGCTTAGTATTGACCTTGGATAAATGATGTGTAGGATAGGTTGGAGACTGTGAAGTGGCGTCGCTAGGCGTTGTGGAGTCATTGTTGAAATACAACCCTTTGTTTATCTGAGGCCTAACCCCGCGATTGCGGGGGACATTGCTTGGTGGGTAGTTTGACTGGGGTGGTCGCCTCCAAAAGAGTAACGGAGGCTTCTAAAGGTTCCCTCAGTACGCTTGGTAACCGTGCGTAGAGTGCAATGGCATAAGGGAGCTTGACTGAGAGACATACAGGTCGATCAGGTACGAAAGTAGAGCATAGTGATCCGGTGGTTCCGCATGGAAGGGCCATCGCTCAAAGGATAAAAGGTACGCCGGGGATAACAGGCTGATCTCCCCCAAGAGCTCATATCGACGGGGGGGTTTGGCACCTCGATGTCGGCTCGTCACATCCTGGGGCTGGAGAAGGTCCCAAGGGTTGGGCTGTTCGCCCATTAAAGTGGCACGCGAGCTGGGTTCAGAACGTCGTGAGACAGTTCGGTCTCTATCTACTGTGGGCGCAAGAAATTTGAGTGGATCTGATTCTAGTACGAGAGGACCGAATTGGACAAACCTCTAGTGTATCTGTTGTTCCGCCAGGAGCATCGCAGAGTAGCTACGTTTGGAAGGGATAAGCGCTGAAAGCATATAAGCGCGAAACCCACCACAAGATGAGATTTCTTTTAAGGATCGTGGAAGATGACCACGTTGATAGGCTATAGATGTAAAGGCAGTAATGTCATAGTCGAGTAGTACTAATAATCCGTAAGCTTATGTACATCTTTTCCCCTGACTCCGGTCAGGGGGAGAAACTTTCTAAAAAATACTTTTTTCTTTATCTCAGTATGTTAAGATATTGTGTAATGTTGATTAGCTCAAGTTAATCACCCATTGCAAAACGACCTTAAGGTGGTTATTGCGGCGGGGCTCACCTCTTCCCATCCCGAACAGAGTAGTTAAGCCCGCCTGCGCAGATGGTACTGCAGTTATGTGGGAGAGTATGTCGTCGCCTTTCTTTTGAAAACCCTGTTTCTAACGAAACGGGGTTTTTTGTTTTCAGCCGTTTTGGAAATCTTTAATCCAAAGGGCTTAGATTCTTACCCAAGAAGAATTATTACCATTGGAGTACCACTGCATACACTGGTTTAAAATTCCGTTATTTAGGAATTATAAATAAAATTTGCGTTTTACCCAATTCTCAGAGGATTGTTATTCATTGTCTATACTATAGTGCTTTGGATTAAAGTGTGGATTTTCCTGTAAGAATATATTAATCTAGAATTAGCGTGATCCATAAGCTGCTATTAGTAGCTCAGTGAGAATCTATTATTTGAAAATTGCAGATAAAATTTCTCTTGTGAATGAATCTCATTGGTTGGTATTTTGTCAAAATTTTAAATTGTTGTTAACTTGTGGTGTATTCTTCTTTGGTTGAGTGGCTTTTTAATATTGGCCTGTCTATTGATGGGATCATAGGGTGATTTAAAATTTTATGTATCGATGATGAAAAATACTAGTAAAACGGTTAGTATCTTCGTTTTATTTAAAGTGTTTATTTTGAAAAAAGTGAACCAGTTAGAAATGGAAGAATTTTAGATTTAAATTATAAGAAACGCTGAATTATAAAACATGAAAAGACTAAGGGGTATATCGTATTTGTATTTTATGGTTGGATTACTTATTTGTTTGTATTTACTAATTAGTGAAAATACACAGACATTAAATGTTAAGGATACATACTTTGTTGTTTTAGGTAGAGATTTTGCATTTTTTGTTATGGTGATTTACCTCGTAATTGGTTTAGGTTATGTTTTTATTGGAAAATATATACGATATGCCGTTCAGTTGGCTCAGTTTTTAATGTTTTGTATTCCGTTTCTTTATTATGTTTTTTCAGATTTTATAAATCATAATAATCCTGATTATTATCTAACAAATCCAATAGCTTACAAGTGGGAAGTCTTGTATGTTCCAGTTGTGTTGTGTTTGTCTTTTTTAGGGAGTATTATAGTTTTTAGTGGATTTATAATTTTCAGTACAATCAAAATGCTTAAAGAGAAGTAGCAGCTGTTAAACAGACGGCAAGAAATCATGTGAATGTTAGTGTTTGTGAATTGTTTTCTCAGCTTGGGTAGCAGTGGAATGTTACTTCTGTTTTTTGTATAGTCGAATTAAAAAAAATCAGTAGGCATTTTATTGGGATGATAGCATTAGGATAATTGAGATGAAATCAGTTTTCTTTTCTCATAAGGCATTCTGATTTTATTTTCTTCTCTCGATAGGCATAATGCCAGGTTGTTTTACCGATCAATTTTGATGACGGCGACTGTGTCTTTAGTGATTTTAGTACTCTTTTTTGATGATCATTTTCTAGGTTGTTGGTTCTGGATTTAAAAATACCGGAAGATGAAGGTATTTTTAAATGTGTTTTGGATGGTGGAGGGGGTAAAAGGGAATGAAATCAGGAGGGTCTTCGGGTGAAAACAGGTAGGTGGGTTGTTGGTATTACTCAAAAAAGGGATGTACAATAGGAATAAGAGTAAAAGAGGTGAAAAATAAATGAATTGTAAAAAACACCTAGTCAGTACCTTAGGGCTCGTCTGTAAAATAATTGCAAATTAACTCAATAAAAAGCTTGAGTAACCCAATAAAAGGAGTAGTTTTGCACCCGCAACAGCGCAGAAGTTCATTGAGAGATTGGTTGGAAAGAGAAGTTTAAATGAGACGAAAGTCTTAAAAAAAAACTTCACATTTTTCTTGCCAGTTGTAAATAACTTTTCTACTTTTGCAGCCGCTTTGAGACATAAGCGACAAACAAAAAAGACACGTTCGTAGACATATTGAATTGACAGCCGTTTTAACAGAGATGTTAAAACAAATAATAAAGAGTAAGATAATCGAGAGATTAATTAAATGAACCGATAGAGACTGATTCGAATAACAATACGATCTAATTTATTAGATCAACAATATACGATGAAGAGTTTGATCCTGGCTCAGGATGAACGCTAGCGGCAGGCTTAACACATGCAAGTCGAGGGGTATAGTTCTTCGGAACTAGAGACCGGCGCACGGGTGCGTAACGCGTATGCAATCTACCTTTTACAGAGGGATAGCCCAGAGAAATTTGGATTAATACCTCATAGTATTATGAAATGGCATCATTTTATAATTAAAGTCACAACGGTAAAAGATGAGCATGCGTCCCATTAGCTAGTTGGTAAGGTAACGGCTTACCAAGGCTACGATGGGTAGGGGTCCTGAGAGGGAGATCCCCCACACTGGTACTGAGACACGGACCAGACTCCTACGGGAGGCAGCAGTGAGGAATATTGGACAATGGGCGCAAGCCTGATCCAGCCATGCCGCGTGCAGGATGACGGTCCTATGGATTGTAAACTGCTTTTATACAGGAAGAAACACTGGTTCGTGAACCAGCTTGACGGTACTGTAAGAATAAGGATCGGCTAACTCCGTGCCAGCAGCCGCGGTAATACGGAGGATCCAAGCGTTATCCGGAATCATTGGGTTTAAAGGGTCCGTAGGCGGTTTAATAAGTCAGTGGTGAAAGCCCATCGCTCAACGGTGGAACGGCCATTGATACTGTTAAACTTGAATTATTAGGAAGTAACTAGAATATGTAGTGTAGCGGTGAAATGCTTAGAGATTACATGGAATACCAATTGCGAAGGCAGGTTACTACTAATGGATTGACGCTGATGGACGAAAGCGTGGGTAGCGAACAGGATTAGATACCCTGGTAGTCCACGCCGTAAACGATGGATACTAGCTGTTGGGAGCAATCTCAGTGGCTAAGCGAAAGTGATAAGTATCCCACCTGGGGAGTACGTTCGCAAGAATGAAACTCAAAGGAATTGACGGGGGCCCGCACAAGCGGTGGAGCATGTGGTTTAATTCGATGATACGCGAGGAACCTTACCAAGGCTTAAATGTAGATTGACCGGTTTGGAAACAGATCTTTCGCAAGACAATTTACAAGGTGCTGCATGGTTGTCGTCAGCTCGTGCCGTGAGGTGTCAGGTTAAGTCCTATAACGAGCGCAACCCCTGTTGTTAGTTGCCAGCGAGTCATGTCGGGAACTCTAACAAGACTGCCAGTGCAAACTGTGAGGAAGGTGGGGATGACGTCAAATCATCACGGCCCTTACGCCTTGGGCTACACACGTGCTACAATGGCCGGTACAGAGAGCAGCCACTGGGCGACCAGGAGCGAATCTATAAAACCGGTCACAGTTCGGATCGGAGTCTGCAACTCGACTCCGTGAAGCTGGAATCGCTAGTAATCGGATATCAGCCATGATCCGGTGAATACGTTCCCGGGCCTTGTACACACCGCCCGTCAAGCCATGGAAGCTGGGGGTGCCTGAAGTCGGTGACCGCAAGGAGCTGCCTAGGGTAAAACTGGTAACTAGGGCTAAGTCGTAACAAGGTAGCCGTACCGGAAGGTGCGGCTGGAACACCTCCTTTCTAGAGCCTTAGTGTTAGTTGATTTATCAACACGCTGAGGAAAAAAGAAGAAGCTTTATAGGTCATGATTTTAAGACTATTTTACTCTTGCTGTTAGTTCAAATAATAAATTTTTAAGAATAAGAGTGTCTCGTAGCTCAGCTGGTTAGAGTACTACACTGATAATGTAGGGGTCGACAGTTCGAGTCTGTCCGAGACAACTATTTAAACTTAAAAAAAAAGGAAATTCTAGAAGTTGGAATTCACCAAAAGAAATTAGATGGAATACAGATCTAAGATCTGAATTCAGTTTCTACAATTGAAATGGGGGATTAGCTCAGCTGGCTAGAGCGCCTGCCTTGCACGCAGGAGGTCAACGGTTCGACTCCGTTATTCTCCACTGATTCGAGACGAAAGTTTTGGATAAAAGTTCATTGACATATTGAGATAAGAAAATAATAAAAAGTAGAAAGCATTTTCTGTTATACGTAACAGGAAATAAAAAAAAACGGTCATATTAATTTATGATTGGTACAATAAGCAAAATAAGGGCGTATGGGGGATGCCTTGGCTCTCAGAGGCGATGAAAGGCGTGATAAGCTGCGAAAAGTTACGGGGATCGGCACACACGAATTGATCCGTAAATACCTGAATGGGGCAACCCACTATGTTGAAGACATAGTACACCGATAGGTGGGCAAACCCGCTGAACTGAAACATCTAAGTAGGCGGAGGAGAAGAAAACAAAAGTGATTCCGTAAGTAGTGGCGAGCGAACGCGGATTAGCCCAAACCAATGTTGTTACGGCAATGTTGGGGTTGTAGGACCACGAGATTTTATGTACAAGGAACCGGAAGTTACTGGAAAGTGACACCATAGAGGGTGATAGTCCCGTATGGGTAACGAGTATAATAGATAGTGGTATCCTGAGTAGGGCGGGACACGAGAAATCCTGTCTGAATTTGGCGGGACCATCCGCTAAGGCTAAATACTCCTGAGAGACCGATAGTGAACCAGTACCGTGAGGGAAAGGTGAAAAGAACCGTGAATAACGGAGTGAAATAGATCCTGAAACCATACGCTTACAAGCGGTCGGAGCCCTTTAGTGGGGTGACGGCGTGCCTTTTGCATAATGAGCCTACGAGTTAACGTTGCTGGCAAGGATAAGTGGTTAAGCCACGGATCCGTAGCGAAAGCGAGTCTGAATAGGGCGCTTTAGTCAGTAGTGTTAGACGCGAAACCGTGTGATCTACCCATGGGCAGGTTGAAGCTGTGGTAACACACAGTGGAGGACCGAACCGGTTGACGTTGAAAAGTCTTCGGATGACCTGTGGGTAGGGGTGAAAGGCCAATCAAACTCGGAAATAGCTCGTACTCCCCGAAATGCATTTAGGTGCAGCGTTGTGCACAAAGTTATATAGAGGTAGAGCTACTGATTGGATGCGGGGGCTTCACCGCCTACCAATTCCTGACAAACTCCGAATGCTATATAATGTTTCACAACAGTGAGGGCTTGGGTGCTAAGGTCCAAGTCCGAGAGGGAAAGAACCCAGACCATCAGCTAAGGTCCCCAAATATATGTTAAGTTGAAAGAACGAGGTTTGTCTGCCCAGACAGCTAGGATGTTGGCTTGGAAGCAGCCATTCATTTAAAGAGTGCGTAACAGCTCACTAGTCGAGCGGACGAGCATGGATAATAATCGGGCATAAACATATTACCGAAGCTATGGATTTCGTATTTATTTACGGAGTGGTAGGGGAGCATTCTAACAGGGTTGAAGGTGAGTCGTAAGGCCTGCTGGACCGGTTAGAAAAGAAAATGTAGGCATAAGTAACGATAATGCGGGCGAGAAACCCGCACACCGAAAGACTAAGGTTTCCACAGCTATGCTAATCAGCTGTGGGTTAGTCGGGACCTAAGGCGAACCCGAAAGGGACAGTCGATGGACCACGGGTTAATATTCCCGTACTACTTATTACTGTGATGGGGTGACGGAGTGATGAAAGCGCCGCGAACTGACGGAATAGTTCGTTGAAGTACCTACCTATAAGCTGCGCAGGCAAATCCACGCGGCTTGGGGAAATACGATAGTACTCGGAGTCTTCGGACAAAGAGATAGTGCGCCTAAGGGCTTCCAAGAAAAACCTCTAAACTTCAGGTAATAAGTACCCGTACCGCAAACCGACACAGGTAGTCGAGGAGAGAATCCTAAGGTGCTCGAGAGATTCATGGCTAAGGAATTAGGCAAAATAGACCTGTAACTTCGGGAGAAAGGTCGCCAGCGCAAGCTGGCCGCAGTGAAGAGGTCCAGGCGACTGTTTATCAAAAACACAGGGCTCTGCAAAATCGTAAGATGAAGTATAGGGCCTGACACCTGCCCGGTGCTGGAAGGTTAAGAGGAGATGTTATCTTCGGAGAAGCATTGAATTGAAGCCCCAGTAAACGGCGGCCGTAACTATAACGGTCCTAAGGTAGCGAAATTCCTTGTCGGGTAAGTTCCGACCTGCACGAATGGTGTAACGATCTGGACACTGTCTCAGCCATGAGCTCGGTGAAATTGTAGTAACGGTGAAGATGCCGTTTACCCGCAGTGGGACGAAAAGACCCTGTGCACCTTTACTATAGCTTAGTATTGACCTTGGATAAATGATGTGTAGGATAGGTTGGAGACTGTGAAGTGGCGTCGCTAGGCGTTGTGGAGTCATTGTTGAAATACAACCCTTTGTTTATCTGAGGCCTAACCCCGCGATTGCGGGGGACATTGCTTGGTGGGTAGTTTGACTGGGGTGGTCGCCTCCAAAAGAGTAACGGAGGCTTCTAAAGGTTCCCTCAGTACGCTTGGTAACCGTGCGTAGAGTGCAATGGCATAAGGGAGCTTGACTGAGAGACATACAGGTCGATCAGGTACGAAAGTAGAGCATAGTGATCCGGTGGTTCCGCATGGAAGGGCCATCGCTCAAAGGATAAAAGGTACGCCGGGGATAACAGGCTGATCTCCCCCAAGAGCTCATATCGACGGGGGGGTTTGGCACCTCGATGTCGGCTCGTCACATCCTGGGGCTGGAGAAGGTCCCAAGGGTTGGGCTGTTCGCCCATTAAAGTGGCACGCGAGCTGGGTTCAGAACGTCGTGAGACAGTTCGGTCTCTATCTACTGTGGGCGCAAGAAATTTGAGTGGATCTGATTCTAGTACGAGAGGACCGAATTGGACAAACCTCTAGTGTATCTGTTGTTCCGCCAGGAGCATCGCAGAGTAGCTACGTTTGGAAGGGATAAGCGCTGAAAGCATATAAGCGCGAAACCCACCACAAGATGAGATTTCTTTTAAGGATCGTGGAAGATGACCACGTTGATAGGCTATAGATGTAAAGGCAGTAATGTCATAGTCGAGTAGTACTAATAATCCGTAAGCTTATGTACACCTTTTCCCCTGACTCCGGTCAGGGGGAGAAACTTTCTAAAAAATACTTTTTTCTTTATCTCAGTATGTTAAGATATTGTGTAATGTTGATTGACAATAAGTTAATCACCCATTGCAAAACGACCTTAAGGTGGTTATTGCGGCGGGGCTCACCTCTTCCCATCCCGAACAGAGTAGTTAAGCCCGCCTGCGCAGATGGTACTGCAGTTATGTGGGAGAGTATGTCGTCGCCTTTCTTTTGAAAACCCTGTTTCTAACGAAACGGGGTTTTTTGTTTTCTGCCCAGTTTGGAAATCTTAAATCCAAAGGGCTAAAATTCTTACCCAAGAAGAATTATCACCATTGGAGTACCACTGCATACACTGGTTCAAAAATCCGTTATTTAGGAATTGTAAATGAAAATTACGTTTTACCCAATTCTCAGAGAGTTGTTATTTATTGTCTGTACTATAGTGTTTTGAAGTAAGAGAAAATCTCAAGGGTATATTTATTGAATCAGAATTAGCGTGATTATTAAGGGTAGTATTATAGCTTGATGAGAATCTGTTATTTGAAAATTACAGATGAAATTTTTCTTGTGAATGAATCTCATTTGGTGTATTCTTATATGGTTGAGTGGCTTTGAATATTGGCCTGTCTATTGATGGGATCATAGGGCGATTTAAAATTATACGTATCGATGATGGAAAATACTAGTAAAATGGTTAGTATCTTCGTTTTGTTTAAAGTATTTATTTTGAAAAAGTGAACCAGTTAGAAATGGAAGAGTTTTAGATCTAAATTATAAGAAACGCTGAATTATAAAACATGAAAAGGCTAAGGGGTATATCGTATTTGTATTTTATGGTTGGATTACTTATTTGTTTGTATTTACTAATTAGTGAAAATACACAGATATTAAATGTTAAGGATACATACTTTGTTGTTTCAGCTAGAGATTTTGCATTTTTTGTTATGGTGATTTACCTCGTAATTGGTTTAGGTTATGTTTTTATTGGAAAATATATACGATATGCCGTTCAGTTTGCTCAGTTTTTAATGTTTTGTATTCCGTTTCTTTATTGTGTTTTTTCAGATTTTATAAATCATAATAATCCTGATTATTATCTAACAAATCCAATAGCTTACAAGTGGGAAGTGTTGTATGTTCCAGTTGTGTTGTGTTGTGTTGTGTTGTGTTTGTCTTTTTTAGGGAGTATTATAGTTTTTAGTGGGTTTATAATTTTCAGTACAATCAAAATGCTTAAAGAGAAGTAGCAGCTGTTAAACAGATGGTAAGAAATCATGTGAATGTTAGTGTTTGTGAATTGTTTTCTTAGCTTGGGTAGCAGTGGAGTGTTACTTCTGTTTTTTGTATAGTCGAATTTAAAAAAATCAGTGGGCATTTTATTGGGATGATAGGATTAGGATAATTGAGATCAAATCAGTTTTCTTTTCTCATAAGGCATTCTGATTTTATTTTCTTCTCTCGATAGGAATAACGCCAGGTTGTTTTGTCGACCCATTTTGATGACGGCGACTGTGTATTTAGCAATTTTAGTACTCTTTTTTGATGATCATTTTCTAGGTTGTTGGTTCTGGATTGAAAAATGTGGCAAGATGAAGGTATTTTTAAACGTATTTTGGATGGTGTTGGGAGTGAAAGAGGGAGGAATCAGGAAGATCTTCGGGTGAAAACAGGTAGGTGGGTTGTTGGTATTACTCAAAAAAGGGATGTACAATAGGAATAAGACCAAAAGAGGTGAAAAATAAATGAATTGTAAAAAACACCTAGTCAGTGCCTTAGGGTCCGTCTGCAAAATAATTGCAAATTAACTCAATTAAAAGCTTGAATAACCCAATAAAAGGAGTAGTTTTGCAGCCCGCAAGACATGCGAAAGTTCATTGAGAGATTGGTTGGAAAGAGAAGTTTAAATGAGACGAAAGTCTTCAAAAAAAACTTCACATTTTTCTTGCCAGTTGTAAATAACTTTTCTACTTTTGCAGCCGCTTTGAGATATAAGCGACAAACAAAAAAGACACGTTCGTAGACATATTGAATTGACAGCCGTTTTAACAGAGATGTTAAAACAAATAACAAAGAGTAAGATAATCGAGAGATTAATTAAATGAACCGATAGAGACTGATTCGAATAACAATACGATCTAATTTATTAGATCAACAATATACGATGAAGAGTTTGATCCTGGCTCAGGATGAACGCTAGCGGCAGGCTTAACACATGCAAGTCGAGGGGTATAGTTCTTCGGAACTAGAGACCGGCGCACGGGTGCGTAACGCGTATGCAATCTACCTTTTACAGAGGGATAGCCCAGAGAAATTTGGATTAATACCTCATAGTATTATGAAATGGCATCATTTTATAATTAAAGTCACAACGGTAAAAGATGAGCATGCGTCCCATTAGCTAGTTGGTAAGGTAACGGCTTACCAAGGCTACGATGGGTAGGGGTCCTGAGAGGGAGATCCCCCACACTGGTACTGAGACACGGACCAGACTCCTACGGGAGGCAGCAGTGAGGAATATTGGACAATGGGCGCAAGCCTGATCCAGCCATGCCGCGTGCAGGATGACGGTCCTATGGATTGTAAACTGCTTTTATACAGGAAGAAACACTGGTTCGTGAACCAGCTTGACGGTACTGTAAGAATAAGGATCGGCTAACTCCGTGCCAGCAGCCGCGGTAATACGGAGGATCCAAGCGTTATCCGGAATCATTGGGTTTAAAGGGTCCGTAGGCGGTTTAATAAGTCAGTGGTGAAAGCCCATCGCTCAACGGTGGAACGGCCATTGATACTGTTAAACTTGAATTATTAGGAAGTAACTAGAATATGTAGTGTAGCGGTGAAATGCTTAGAGATTACATGGAATACCAATTGCGAAGGCAGGTTACTACTAATTGATTGACGCTGATGGACGAAAGCGTGGGTAGCGAACAGGATTAGATACCCTGGTAGTCCACGCCGTAAACGATGGATACTAGCTGTTGGGAGCAATCTCAGTGGCTAAGCGAAAGTGATAAGTATCCCACCTGGGGAGTACGTTCGCAAGAATGAAACTCAAAGGAATTGACGGGGGCCCGCACAAGCGGTGGAGCATGTGGTTTAATTCGATGATACGCGAGGAACCTTACCAAGGCTTAAATGTAGATTGACCGGTTTGGAAACAGATCTTTCGCAAGACAATTTACAAGGTGCTGCATGGTTGTCGTCAGCTCGTGCCGTGAGGTGTCAGGTTAAGTCCTATAACGAGCGCAACCCCTGTTGTTAGTTGCCAGCGAGTCATGTCGGGAACTCTAACAAGACTGCCAGTGCAAACTGTGAGGAAGGTGGGGATGACGTCAAATCATCACGGCCCTTACGCCTTGGGCTACACACGTGCTACAATGGCCGGTACAGAGAGCAGCCACTGGGCGACCAGGAGCGAATCTATAAAACCGGTCACAGTTCGGATCGGAGTCTGCAACTCGACTCCGTGAAGCTGGAATCGCTAGTAATCGGATATCAGCCATGATCCGGTGAATACGTTCCCGGGCCTTGTACACACCGCCCGTCAAGCCATGGAAGCTGGGGGTGCCTGAAGTCGGTGACCGCAAGGAGCTGCCTAGGGTAAAACTGGTAACTAGGGCTAAGTCGTAACAAGGTAGCCGTACCGGAAGGTGCGGCTGGAACACCTCCTTTCTAGAGCCTTAGTGTTAGTTGATTTATCAACACGGTAAGGAAAAAAGAAGAAGCTTTATAGGTCATGATTTTAAGACTATTTTACTCTTGCTGTTAGTTCAAATAATAAATTTTTAAGAATAAGAGTGTCTCGTAGCTCAGCTGGTTAGAGTACTACACTGATAATGTAGGGGTCGACAGTTCGAGTCTGTCCGAGACAACTATTTAAACTTAAGAAAAAGGAAATTCTAGAAGTTGGAATTCACCAAAAGAGATTAGATGGAATACAGGTCTAAGATCTGAATTCAGTTTCTACAATTGAAATGGGGGATTAGCTCAGCTGGCTAGAGCGCCTGCCTTGCACGCAGGAGGTCAACGGTTCGACTCCGTTATTCTCCACTGATTCGATACGAAAGTTTTGGATAAAAGTTCATTGACATATTGAGATAAGAAAATAATAAAAAGTAGAAAGCATTTTCTGTTATACGTAACAGGAGATAAAAAAAAACGGTCATATTAATTTATGATTGGTACAATAAGCAAAATAAGGGCGTATGGGGGATGCCTTGGCTCTCAGAGGCGATGAAAGGCGTGATAAGCTGCGAAAAGTTACGGGGATCGGCACACACGAATTGATCCGTAAATACCTGAATGGGGCAACCCACTATGTTGAAGACATAGTACACCGATAGGTGGGCAAACCCGCTGAACTGAAACATCTAAGTAGGCGGAGGAGAAGAAAACAAAAGTGATTCCGTAAGTAGTGGCGAGCGAACGCGGATTAGCCCAAACCAATGTTGTTACGGCAATGTTGGGGTTGTAGGACCACGAGATTTTATGTACAAGGAACCGGAAGTTACTGGAAAGTGACACCATAGAGGGTGATAGTCCCGTATGGGTAACGAGTATAATAGATAGTGGTATCCTGAGTAGGGCGGGACACGAGAAATCCTGTCTGAATTTGGCGGGACCATCCGCTAAGGCTAAATACTCCTGAGAGACCGATAGTGAACCAGTACCGTGAGGGAAAGGTGAAAAGAACCGTGAATAACGGAGTGAAATAGATCCTGAAACCATACGCTTACAAGCGGTCGGAGCCCTTTAGTGGGGTGACGGCGTGCCTTTTGCATAATGAGCCTACGAGTTAACGTTGCTGGCAAGGATAAGTGGTTAAGCCACGGATCCGTAGCGAAAGCGAGTCTGAATAGGGCGCTTTAGTCAGTAGTGTTAGACGCGAAACCGTGTGATCTACCCATGGGCAGGTTGAAGCTGTGGTAACACACAGTGGAGGACCGAACCGGTTGACGTTGAAAAGTCTTCGGATGACCTGTGGGTAGGGGTGAAAGGCCAATCAAACTCGGAAATAGCTCGTACTCCCCGAAATGCATTTAGGTGCAGCGTTGTGCACAAAGTTATATAGAGGTAGAGCTACTGATTGGATGCGGGGGCTTCACCGCCTACCAATTCCTGACAAACTCCGAATGCTATATAATGTTTCACAACAGTGAGGGCTTGGGTGCTAAGGTCCAAGTCCGAGAGGGAAAGAACCCAGACCATCAGCTAAGGTCCCCAAATATATGTTAAGTTGAAAGAACGAGGTTTGTCTGCCCAGACAGCTAGGATGTTGGCTTGGAAGCAGCCATTCATTTAAAGAGTGCGTAACAGCTCACTAGTCGAGCGGACGAGCATGGATAATAATCGGGCATAAACATATTACCGAAGCTATGGATTTCGTATTTATTTACGGAGTGGTAGGGGAGCATTCTAACAGGGTTGAAGGTGAGTCGTAAGGCCTGCTGGACCGGTTAGAAAAGAAAATGTAGGCATAAGTAACGATAATGCGGGCGAGAAACCCGCACACCGAAAGACTAAGGTTTCCACAGCTATGCTAATCAGCTGTGGGTTAGTCGGGACCTAAGGCGAACCCGAAAGGGACAGTCGATGGACCACGGGTTAATATTCCCGTACTACTTATTACTGTGATGGGGTGACGGAGTGATGAAAGCGCCGCGAACTGACGGAATAGTTCGTTGAAGTACCTACCTATAAGCTGCGCAGGCAAATCCACGCGGCTTGGGGAAATACGATAGTACTCGGAGTCTTCGGACAAAGAGATAGTGCGCCTAAGGGCTTCCAAGAAAAACCTCTAAACTTCAGGTAATAAGTACCCGTACCGCAAACCGACACAGGTAGTCGAGGAGAGAATCCTAAGGTGCTCGAGAGATTCATGGCTAAGGAATTAGGCAAAATAGACCTGTAACTTCGGGAGAAAGGTCGCCAGCGCAAGCTGGCCGCAGTGAAGAGGTCCAGGCGACTGTTTATCAAAAACACAGGGCTCTGCAAAATCGTAAGATGAAGTATAGGGCCTGACACCTGCCCGGTGCTGGAAGGTTAAGAGGAGATGTTATCTTCGGAGAAGCATTGAATTGAAGCCCCAGTAAACGGCGGCCGTAACTATAACGGTCCTAAGGTAGCGAAATTCCTTGTCGGGTAAGTTCCGACCTGCACGAATGGTGTAACGATCTGGACACTGTCTCAGCCATGAGCTCGGTGAAATTGTAGTAACGGTGAAGATGCCGTTTACCCGCAGTGGGACGAAAAGACCCTGTGCACCTTTACTATAGCTTAGTATTGACCTTGGATAAATGATGTGTAGGATAGGTTGGAGACTGTGAAGTGGCGTCGCTAGGCGTTGTGGAGTCATTGTTGAAATACAACCCTTTGTTTATCTGAGGCCTAACCCCGCGATTGCGGGGGACATTGCTTGGTGGGTAGTTTGACTGGGGTGGTCGCCTCCAAAAGAGTAACGGAGGCTTCTAAAGGTTCCCTCAGTACGCTTGGTAACCGTGCGTAGAGTGCAATGGCATAAGGGAGCTTGACTGAGAGACATACAGGTCGATCAGGTACGAAAGTAGAGCATAGTGATCCGGTGGTTCCGCATGGAAGGGCCATCGCTCAAAGGATAAAAGGTACGCCGGGGATAACAGGCTGATCTCCCCCAAGAGCTCATATCGACGGGGGGGTTTGGCACCTCGATGTCGGCTCGTCACATCCTGGGGCTGGAGAAGGTCCCAAGGGTTGGGCTGTTCGCCCATTAAAGTGGCACGCGAGCTGGGTTCAGAACGTCGTGAGACAGTTCGGTCTCTATCTACTGTGGGCGCAAGAAATTTGAGTGGATCTGATTCTAGTACGAGAGGACCGAATTGGACAAACCTCTAGTGTATCT
This sequence comes from Flavobacterium sp. OHVDL-2026-0007, assembly GCF_059882335.1. Classification (NCBI taxonomy): domain Bacteria; kingdom Pseudomonadati; phylum Bacteroidota; class Flavobacteriia; order Flavobacteriales; family Flavobacteriaceae; genus Flavobacterium; species Flavobacterium sp. OHVDL-2026-0007. The sequence goes on along the minus strand of NZ_CM187612.1, from coordinate 946,554 downwards.
GTTGTTCCGCCAGGAGCATCGCAGAGTAGCTACGTTTGGAAGGGATAAGCGCTGAAAGCATATAAGCGCGAAACCCACCACAAGATGAGATTTCTTTTAAGGATCGTGGAAGATGACCACGTTGATAGGCTATAGATGTAAAGGCAGTAATGTCATAGTCGAGTAGTACTAATAATCCGTAAGCTTATGTACACCTTTTCCCCTGACTCCGGTCAGGGGGAGAAACTTTCTAAAAAATACTTTTTTCTTTATCTCAGTATGTTAAGATATTGTGTAATGTTGATTGACAATAAGTTAATCACCCATTGCAAAACGACCTTAAGGTGGTTATTGCGGCGGGGCTCACCTCTTCCCATCCCGAACAGAGTAGTTAAGCCCGCCTGCGCAGATGGTACTGCAGTTATGTGGGAGAGTATGTCGTCGCCTTTCTTTTGAAAACCCTGTTTCTAACGAAACGGGGTTTTTTGTTTTCTGCCCAGTTTGGAAATCTTAAATCCAAAGGGCTAAAATTCTTACCCAAGAAGAATTATCACCATTGGAGTACCACTGCATACACTGGTTCAAAAATCCGTTATTTAGGAATTGTAAATGAAAATTACGTTTTACCCAATTCTCAGAGAGTTGTTATTTATTGTCTGTACTATAGTGTTTTGAAGTAAGAGAAAATCTCAAGGGTATATTTATTGAATCAGAATTAGCGTGATTATTAAGGGTAGTATTATAGCTTGATGAGAATCTGTTATTTGAAAATTCTAAATATATTTTTTGTTTTAAGTAATTCTCAGAACTTGGTTTTTTAACGGCTAATATATGTTTTTTAAGTAGTGCGAAATATTACACCGTCAAACTATTTTATTGATGTGCTTATAGCTATTCGTACTTTTTTCGTTCCAGTGGGTGCAGGGGCCCTTTTATCCAATTGGTTTTATCAAGCACAAATAAAACATGTTTGTAATATTGATTTTCTCTTTTCATGGTTCAAAAAATGGGTAGCCTTTAATTGGAAAAATCCAATGCATGCTCAGGAAGTGACACAATCAATAACGATCTAAAGAAGAATAGGTGCTAGACGATGGTCTGTTTTAATAACTACTCAAAGCACATGAAAAATACATAGTAAGAAATGGAACTCCCCCCAATTAATAAAATACTATTTGGGGGGAGTTCAGCTTATTCTTTTTTATTTTTCTATAAATCGATTAGCAGCTGCTTTTAAACCGCTGAAAATCATTATGATTACAATAAGTAAGAGGAAATATAAGGAGAAGTCCCAGTTTTTTGTATACTGATATAAGCTACCAAATATAGGAGGTCCAAATGCCGCTAAAAGATAGCCAATGGATTGCGCCATACCTGATACTCTAGTGGCGATGTGACTTTCTCTGGTTCGCAGTACAAAGAACATCATGGAAAGACTGAATGCCAATCCTGAAGCCATTCCAAAAAGGACAGCTGCAGCATAAATATATTGCAAGTGAAAAAAGAGTATCAACAATAGGCTGCTGGACATTGCGGCCCCAACAATGGTCACTAAGATTTTTTGATTAGCGAGCTTGGAGGCAATTATTGAACCAAGAAAAGTAACGGGAAGCATGGCCATTTGCATATAAGACAAAACCCATCCGCTTTCTTCTTTTACCATACCATATTGCTGTAACATCATAGGAAGCCAAGTTACAATGCAATAGTATAATAAAGATTGGAGTCCCATAAAAATACTTATCTGCCAGGCTAAAGATGATTTGAATATATTTTGGCTGATTTTTGTTATTTCTTTTTTTTCAAGCTTGGTTGATTTTCTAAAGGCGAGGGGAGTCCATAATACTAAACAACAGAAACCCACTAAGATCCATATTCCTAAAGACCCCTTCCAACCAAGGCCCGTCGTTTTGCCGATACTAATACTCAGTCCAGAGGCAAGTGCTGCTGTAAGATTCATTGCAACAGAATAGAAACCGATCACCATTCCTGATTGATTAGGAAATATTTTCTTGATGTAGCCTGGAGCTAAAACATTCCCGATACAAATAGCAATACCGAGTATTGCTGAGCCTAAAAACAAAGTCGTGACAGTCCCCATTATTCTTACGTACAATCCAATAAGTAATAGGATAATAGAGGATAGAATAAACTTCTCTATGTTCAGTTTTCTAGATAACTGTCCTACAAAAATAGATAATAAGGCAAAGGCGGTTAAGGGGATGGTAGTTAGTAATCCAGCTACACTATTGGAGAGTTGCAAAGCCTTACTAATCTCGGTTAAAACTGGTCCAAGTGCTGTTATAGGGGCGCGTAAGGTAGAGGCAAGTAGTAGTATTCCTAAGAATGGTAACAAGAGTCCGAAAGAAAAGCCTGTCTTGTTTGGGCTGTTTATTTCACTATTTTTCATCATTATTTTTTTATTAGGCAAATTTAAGATGATTGTTATGATTAAATTTGCCATATGTTTAATCTAAAACGACAAAACATGAAAGAGGAAAAACAGTTTGTGAAGCCAAGTGAATTAGTCGATTATATTCCCAAAAAAGCCTATGTGTGGTTTGAGGATAATTGGATACACGATACCGAAGAACACGTACATAAAAGAGCGCAGCTAGTCTATGTGATAAAAGGGTTTCAATACTTGCATGTGGGGGAGCGTATTTATCTGCTACCACAAAACCATGCGGCGTGGATACCATCTAATGTACCGCATAGAACGACAGCGGTTTCTGAAACGATCAACTTGAGAACCATTTTTTACTCCATTGCTGAAGAGGGAAATTTCTATGACCAATTGAGGATATTTTCCGTTCCATCCGTGCTACGAGAAATTATATCCTACGCAGCCAAGTGGAGTAAAATATCGGAACATTCTCTCGAGGAAGAAGCTTTTCTAAATGCCGTTCTAGTGGGATTGCCTACTTTTTTTAAAGAGGCTATTTCTCTAAATATTCCCGTTCCCAATGATGAACGTTTAGTAGCAATAAGTAATTTTATCATCGATCATATTGGTGGTGATTTATTGGTCCATGAAATCGCAGAAAGAAATAATATGTCATTGCGATCTTTAGAGCGATTATTTAAAAAAGAGACCGCCATTACCATTGCTAAGTACGTTCAATTAGTTCGAATCATTAAAGGAGTAGAGTACTTAAGTACAGGAAACTATACGGTTTCAGAAGTCGGCTATTTGGTAGGTTACAAAAGTTTGCCAGCCTTCAGTTCTAGTTTCTTTCAGATCCTAAACAAAAGACCTAATGAGTTTTTAGTGAAATAAGCTTAAGATATTTACTGCTTTGGAGATTAAATAGGGTCTGGATTATGTTGTAATGGGAAATTTGATACATTTGTTCTTCTTTTAAATTTAAATAAGTAATAGGGTATGAAAAATGTTTTTTCAAAAGACGATTGTACAGTATTGATCAATAGAATTAATCAGCTTTCTCCAAGTTCACCAGCACTTTGGGGTAAAATGGATGCGGGAAAAATGTTGGCACATTGCAATGTATCCTACGAAATGGCGTATGAGAATATACATCCAATACCGAATGCTTTTGTAAAATTTATTTTAAAATTAATGGTCAAAAATAGTGTGGTAGGGGAAAAACCCTATGGAAAAAACAAGCATACTGCTCCCCAGTTTATCATTACTACCTCTAAAGATTTTGAAGTGGAAAAAAAGAGACTAATTGATTATATCAATAGAACTCAGGAATTGGGGACTAATGAATTTGAGGGAAAAGAGTCTGATTCTTTTGGAAAGTTGACAGCGATTGAGTGGAATAATATGTTTGCCAAACATCTAGAGCATCACTTGAGTCAGTTTGGTGTATAGTATTGTGAATCAATTTAAAAGCTATAGTTTTTAAAAATTTAATTCTGTGGATATGAAAGGATATATGGTAATGGCTTGTTTGTTATTGGGATTTTTTTCTCATGCGCAGAAACAGGAAGTACAAAAGACAATTGAATTGTTTTTTGAAGCCTTTCATCAAAGAGATACAAGTAGGCTAAAATTAGTGTGTGCGGATAAAATTATTCTACAGTCTATTAGCGAAAGCACTACTAAGGGAAATAGTTTAGTAGAGGAAAGTGTCGACGAATTTTGTAAATCCATTGCCCAAATTCCTGCAACCACTAAGTTTTACGAGAAAATTCTAGGCTATACTATAGCCCTCGATGGTACTATGGCTCAAGTTTGGACACCTTATGAATTTTATATTAATGATAAACTCAGTCACTCTGGGGTAAATAGCTTCACATTGTTTGAAGACGAAAAGGGGTGGAAGATTATTTATTTGATTGACACCAGAAGAAAATAGGGCTATTAACAGACTACTGTTGCGTAATAATGACAAGAATCAGCCATTATACACTCTTCGCATTTGGGTTTTGGTCTACATGTTTCTCTTCCTAAAAAAGAAATAGCCATACCTACTTCAGACCAAATGCTTTTGGGTAGTACCTGCATGAGGTCTTTCTCTACTTTAATACCGTCTTTGCTTTCCTTAATGATTCCGATTCTCGGCGCTACTCGAATTACATGTAAATCGGCAGTAATGCCTTCAGCGGGTTGATGGGTTTCTCTTAAAATGACATTAGCGGATTTTCGTCCTATCCCTTTTAAGGCTGTTAATCCCTGCATGTTTAGTGGAATGTTTTTATCTTCTTGGAGGGTTTTAGCAATTTCCAATAACCACTGCGCTTTTGTTGTATAATTTCGAACTTTAGTAATATAAGGTGTAAAGGTCTCAGTAGTGGCCTCAGACAAACTTTTAAGAGTAGGGAATTTTTCAAATAAGGCCGGTGCTATAGCATTGATGTTCGCATCTGAATCTTGTGCCGATAACACGACCATCACTAATAATTGATAGGTGTTTTGATAGTCCAAAGGATGCTTTCTTCCCGTGTATTTCGTTAGTATGGGTTCTAGTTTAACTTCCCAGTTTACTGTTTCTCCAAATAAATCCATTGTCGTTTTCTTTAGAAGTGATTACTTTACGAATAACAAATTTAAGATTTTTTAATAAAGGCGATGATTTTTTGGATCACATTGTGGTTTCCTAAGATTTTTCTATGCCCTAAACCTTCTGTGAGGTATAAACTCCCGTTTTTAAGATGCTCATGGATGTGAAGACCTGCTTTTACAGGTACTTCCGGATCGTCCTTGTCATGGATAACCAAAACAGGAATTTCGACTTTTTGAGCGGCTCTGTAGGCAGAAAAATCATCCATTTTGAGTTGGTATTTGTTTTCAAAATAAGCACATAGGCGTTGACTTATTTCAGGTTTCAAACCTAGTTTTGAAATAAAATCGTCTAGTATGTCTTGGACTATATCACCACTACCAATAATAATAGCTTTATCAACGACTAAACCATCTTTTATGGCATTAAGTACTGACATACCTCCCAAGGAATGACCAATAGCGATATCAAAAGGACCATATTGGTTTTGTATTTCAAGAATAGAGGTAATGAAGTCGGACATAATCGTAGTGCTTCCTTTAGATTTTCCATGTGCTGGAGCATCAAAACTAACCACTGCGTAACCATTTTTTAACAATTCATCGGCGATTTTAAATAGCTGTGTTCCGCGTCCTGACCACCCATGTACCAGTAGTATTTTTCGCTCACTTTTCCCGTATTCATAGGTTGTGATACTCTTTTTAATGGCAGATACGTAGAGCGTTTTTTGAAGGCTTTTACGATCCATATCCAATTCTCTTTTGGGAACCTTATGTTTTATAGGTGTTGTGAAAAGCCTTGACGCATAGGAAGTAACCAATTTTTTGGAAATAAAAACGCATACTTTACTTGTGAATATGATAAACTGAGGAATTTTTAAACTTTGAGTAGGATTGGGAGCCTTTTTTACCATATCATTAAATTTTTTTTGAAGCCTTGATGCTACAGTTTTTTCACCTAATTTTAAAAAACATAAAAGTAATACAATTAATAGATGTTTGCTTAAAAAAGACAATTCGTGATAGGTTCTAAATGTTAGTCTATAAAATTAAAGAATGGAAATATTTCATGTAAGTGCAGAATGTTACCCCATGGCAAAAGTTGGTGGTCTAGCCGATGTCGTGGGTGCCTTGCCAAAGTACCAGACTAAGGCAGGCCATCAAGTTGGTGTTGTCGTACCAGGATATGATACAAAGTTTAAAAAGGAGCACGGTTTTGAGCCAGTACACTGGGGAACAATTCGCTTGGGGAATTTTGAATTTCCCTATAGCGTATTAAAAGAAACGAGCGATCAACTCGGATACGAATTATATCTAATTGACATCAAAGAATTGTTTGATCGTCCAAACGTTTATGGTTATGAAGATGACATTGAACGGTTTGTTTCGTTTCAAATTGCCACTTTAGACTGGATTTCAACTCGTGATAGTCTTCCGGAGATAATCAATTGTCATGATCATCATACTGGACTAATACCATTCCTGCTCAAGTATAGCTATCAATATGAACGTTTAAGCAATATCAAAACCGTATTGACCATTCACAATGGTTTGTACCAAGGTTGGTTTGGATTTGACAAATTGCATTATCTACCTCAATTTGATTTGAGACATGTTGGCTTTTTGGAATGGGGATCTTGCATCAACTCTTTGGCTGTGGGAATTAAATGTGCCGGGGCTGTGACTACCGTTTCTCCAAGCTATTTGAATGAAATTAATCGATCAGCCAATGGCTTGGAAAGCTTGTTTCAATCGGTGCGCCACAAATCCAAAGGGATTTTAAATGGTATTGATACTGAAGTTTGGAATCCTTCTAAAGATCAAATGATCAAGGAGCATTATTCCATAGAAAACGCAACATATGGAAAACAAAAAAACAAAGAAGTACTCTGCGAGCAATTTGAACTAGATCCGACAAAACCACTGTTTAGTTTTATTGGTCGTTTGTTTGAAGAAAAGGGAGGGGATTTATTGCCTCAAGCTGCTGCATTGGCTTTGTCTGAAAACTTTCAAAATATCAATATCTTGATTCTAGGATCAGGAAATTCGGAAATTGAATCACAATTAGTACGATTAAGGGAGGACCATATAGGAAATTACAATGTTTTTATTGGTTATAATGAAGAATTAGCGCATTTGATCTATGCGGGTTCAGATTTTATTTTAATGCCTTCTAGAGTAGAACCATGCGGTTTAAATCAGCTTTATGCTTTGCGTTATGGTACGATTCCTATAGTGAGAAGGACAGGAGGCTTACAGGACACTGTAATAGATTATGGGGATAACGGTAATGGTATTTGCCATGATCAAGCTTCGGTTGGGGATATCTGTTATTCCATAAATCGAGGAATTCATTTATACGAGGATAAAAGTAATTTCAATAAAATTAGAGCAGTAGGAATGGGAACTGACCATTCCTGGGAAAGAGTTTGCCAAGAATATATCGACATATACAACCTAATTATTGAGAAAAATGAGATTTAAAAAGAAAAATGTAATTGCTATTATTTTAGGAGGAGGACAAGGGTCCCGTTTGTATCCATTAACAGAAACAAGATCAAAACCAGCAGTGCCCATTGGAGGAAAGTATAGGCTGGTCGATATTCCGATATCGAATTGTATTAATTCTGATATTTTTAAAATTTTTGTATTGACGCAGTTTAATTCTGCTTCATTAAATGCGCATATTAAAAACACTTTTAATTTTAGTATTCTAAGCCAGTCTTTCGTCGATATTTTAGCTGCTGAACAAACACCAGATAATCCAACTTGGTTTCAAGGTACCGCAGATGCAGTGCGACAATGTATGTCGCATTTTCTCAAACATGAATTTGATTATGCCTTGATTTTATCAGGCGATCAGTTGTATCAGATGGATTTTAACGAGATGTTAGAAGCACATATTGCCGCTGATGCGGAAATTTCCATAGCCACTTTACCCGTAAACGCTAAAGACGCACCAGAGTTTGGTATTCTTAAGACCAATCATGAAAGCTGTATAGAAGCTTTTGTTGAGAAACCAGACGCCTCTCTTTTACCGGACTGGGAATCGGAAGTAAGTGAGGAGATGCAAGCCAAAGGGAAAAAGTATTTGGCCTCCATGGGGATTTATATTTTCAACAAAAACCTATTGCAAGAGTTAATGGCAGATCCAGAAACCAAAGACTTTGGAAAAGAAATCATTCCTCAAGCCGTGGGCAAACATAAAATTTTAAGTTATCAATACGAAGGTTATTGGACAGATATTGGAAACATTGAGTCTTTCTTTGAAGCCAATATAGGGTTGACCGCTGATGTTCCGGAGTTTAATTTGTTTGATAACAACAATAAAATTTTTACCCGACCACGTCTACTACCACCATCAAAATTCAAAAATTCCATTATAGATCAATCCTTAATATCCGAAGGTTGTGTTATTAATGCTAAAGAGATTAGGGGTTCTGTGATTGGTATTCGTGCCCGAATAGGAGAGGGAACAATCTTAGAGAATTGTTATGTGATGGGGAATGATTTTTATCAAGATTTGGAGGAGATGAGTCAGGACAGTACTAGTAATAGAAATCATGTGGGAATCGGTGAGAATTGTTTTATAAAAAACGCTTTGGTCGATAAGAATGTCCGCATTGGCAATAATGTTCATATCAACGGGGGCAAACATTTGGATAATTTCACCAATGAATTGTACAGTATAAAAGACGGGATTGTTGTGATTAAAAAAGGCGTCTGCCTGATGGATAACTTTAGAATTGAATAAAAGAAAATAATAATTATTGCCTTAAAAACCAAATATGAGCAACGTCATCACGCATTCTCTTTTTACTGATTTTGATATCGACTTATTTAAAGCTGGAAAGCATTTTAAGTTGTATGAAAAATTAGGCGCACATTTAATTGAAGTTCAAGGCGTAAAGGGCGTTTATTTTGCAGTTTGGGCGCCTACGGCTCAAGCCGTTTCTGTTGTAGGGGACTTTAATTATTGGACGCAAGGTGAGCATTTATTGCAGGTTCGCTGGGATTCCTCGGGCATTTGGGAAGGCTTTATTCCCAATATTGAAAAAGGAACCTTGTACAAATATAAAATCCAATCGAATATCGATGGAGTAGTCACAGAAAAAGCAGATCCATTTTCTTTATATTGTGAGAAACCACCTCATACGGCTTCTGTGGTATGGGATTTAGATTATAAGTGGAAAGACGAGCAGTGGATGCAATCTCGTGAAGAACATAACGCTTTAACCAGACCTTATTCCGTATATGAAGTACATCTAGGTTCATGGAAACGCGGTCCTAATAATCGTTTTTTAACTTATTTAGAACTTGCGGATGATCTAGTGCAGTATGTTAAAGAAACAGGCTTTACGCATGTTGAATTTATGCCTATTATGGAATATCCTTATGATCCTTCATGGGGTTATCAATTGACCGGCTATTTTGCACCGACCTCTCGCTTTGGTAAACCACAAGACTTTATGGTTTTAGTGGATAAATTTCATCAAGCCGGCATAGGGGTAATCTTAGACTGGGTACCGTCTCATTTTCCTGATGATGCCCATGGTTTGGGTTATTTTGATGGGTCACATTTGTATGAACATCCAGACCGTCGTAAGGGGTATCATCCGGATTGGAAAAGTCTCGTTTTTAATTATGGACGTAATGAAGTTCGTGCTTTTTTGATTAGTAATGCTGTTTTTTGGCTGCAACACTATCATGTGGATGGATTAAGAGTGGACGCGGTTGCTTCCATGTTATATCTTGATTATTCCAGAAAGGACGGGGAATGGGAACCCAATATTTATGGTGGAAGAGAGAATTTGGACAGCATGAGTTTTCTTAAAGAGTTTAATGAAGTAATTTATTCTAATTTCGAAGGAGTTCAGACCATTGCTGAAGAAAGTACTTCTTTTCCAATGGTGTCAAGACCCACTTCAGTTGGAGGTTTAGGTTTTGGTATGAAATGGATGATGGGTTGGATGCATGATACCTTAGCTTACTTTCAGAAGGAAACGGTGTATCGTAAATACCACCAAAATGAGTTGACTTTTTCCATGACGTATGCCTTCACCGAAAATTTCATGTTACCGTTTTCGCATGATGAAGTGGTCTATGGGAAAAGAGCAATAGCGAATAAATTACCGGGCGATGAATGGCAAAAATTTGCCAATTTACGATTGTTGTACGGGTATATGTTTACGCATCCCGGAACCAAGTTATTGTTTATGGGCTGTGAATTCGGACAAAGTGATGAGTGGAGCTTTGAGAAAAGCCTCGATTGGCATTTACTAGAGTACGGCAGTCACTCAGGGATCAAAAGAATTATTACCGATTTGAATCAATTGTATAAAACGCAGCCCGCTTTGTATGAAAAACAATTTTCAGGGGATGGCTTTGAATGGATTAACTATTCCGATCATCAAAATGCGGTTTTATCATACATCAGAAAAGGAAATAATCCAAAAGAGTACTTAGTAGTGGTTTGTAATTTTACGCAAGTAGTTCGAGAGAAATACCGTATTGGAATGCCACAAAAAGGGAGTTTAGTGGAATTATTTAATAGCGACGCTATTCTTTATGGAGGAAGCGGCGTAGGCCATAGGGAAAGTTTAAAAATAGAGGCTTCGCCTTATGATGGAAGGGATTATTCAATTGAATTAACCTTACCTCCTCTAGGGGTGACAGTTTATTCTTTTGTCTCAAAATAAGTCTAGTTTTTTATACTATCAATTCTATAATTTAATCGGTTTAAATTATAGAATTGATAATTTTTAGCAGCCGAATTGATCAGCTTAGCAGAAAAAACGTTTTCGTGAATAATCCTTTTATAACGAGTCGTTTAGGTTCTTTTTTTGTATGTTTGAGAGAACGAGTCAGTGTTCTTGTAACTTAATTATTAGCATTATGATTACCAATACTTCACTAGAATACAAAGGCGATTTATATCCATCCAATATTGTTTCCTATGAGCAAGAAGGGGATGCAATTTTTTTTCGTACCGCCAATAAAGTAATTTTAAAAGTCACTATTCTTCGAGATAGTTTACTTCGGTTCCGTTTTACAACCAAGGGCTATTTTAGCAGTGACTTTTCTTATGCTATTGATAAAAGACAGCTTCATGGTTATAATGCCTTAGCATTAACAGAGGAAGATACTTATTTCCAGATTCAAACCAGTAAAGTAAAATGCAAAATCCAAAAAGCAGATCTTCGTCTGTCTATATATGATCTAAGCGATCAGTTGATTCTAGAAGATGAATTAGGGTTTCATTGGGAAGAGAGCTATGAATACGGTGGGAACATTGTAAAAATGAGTAAATCTTCGAAAGATGGAGAATGTTTTTACGGACTTGGAGACAAGGCCACTCAAATGAATTTGAAGGGAAAAAGATTAGAGAATTTTGCTACGGATCAATATGCGTATCAAAAAGATCAAGATCCCTTGTATAAAGTGGTTCCCTTTTATATCGGTTTACAAAACAAACAATCCTATGGTATTTTCTTCGACAATACCTTTAGAAGTTTTTTTGATTTTTGTCAAGAGAGAAGAAATGTGACTAGTTTTTGGGCTGAAGGCGGTGAGATGAATTACTACTTTATATACGGTCCACAAATGCAGGATGTGGTGGTAACCTATACGGACTTAACTGGGAAACCGGAGCTCCCGCCTCTTTGGGCATTAGGCTATCATCAATGCAAATGGAGTTATTATCCCGAGAGCAAAGTAAAGGAGATTACTTCAAAATTCAGGGAGCTTAAAATTCCTTGTGATGCTATTTATTTGGATATTGATTATATGGAAGGCTTTCGCTGTTTTACGTGGAGTAAAGAGTATTTTCCTGATCCTAAACGAATGGTGGCTGAGCTAGCACAAGACGGTTTTAAAACGGTGGTAATCATTGATCCTGGAATTAAAATAGACGAAAATTATTGGGTTTATCAAGAGGCTCTAGAGAAAGATTATTTCTGTAAAAGAGCAGATGGACCGTATATGAAAGGAAAAGTTTGGCCTGGCGAATGTAATTTTCCAGATTATACAAATCCCGCAGTTAGAGAATGGTGGGCAGGTTTGTTTAAAGAATTAATTTCAGATATCGGAGTCAAAGGGGTTTGGAACGATATGAATGAACCAGCCGTAATGGAGGTTCCTAATAAAACCTTCCCCATGGATGTACGCCATGTGTACGATGGAAATCCCTGCAGTCATAGAAAAGCGCATAACATATACGGCACTCAGATGGCTAGAGCCACCTATAGAGGGGTAAAACGATACGCTTATCCCAAACGTCCTTTTGTCATTACAAGATCGGCTTATTCGGGAGCGCAGCGTTATACCTCTTCTTGGACGGGGGATAATGTAGCGACTTGGGAGCACTTATGGATTGCCAATATTCAAGTACAGCGCATGTCTATTTCAGGAATGGGCTTTACTGGTTCGGATATTGGAGGGTTTGCAGAACAACCCACAGGTGAATTATATGCCCGTTGGATTCAGTTGGGGGTGTTTCATCCTTTTTGTCGAACACATTCTTCAGGGGATCATGGCAATCAAGAACCTTGGGCATTTGATGAAGAAGTGATTACCATTACCCGAAAATTTGTGAGTTTGCGCTACCAATTACTACCTTATTTGTATACAATGTTTTGGCAATATATCGTCGAAGGAATTCCGATGCTGAAGCCCTTGGTGTATTACGATCAAGAGGACACTCAAACCCATTATCGCAATGATGAATTTATTTTTGGAAATCAAATATTGGTTTGTCCTATACTCGAACCTAATGCACTGGGAAGACGTATGTACATTCCCCGAGGAGAATGGTATAACTATTGGACCAATGAGTTAACGACTGGAGGCCGAGAAGTATGGGTAGATACTAAGTTTGATGAAATTCCGCTTTTTGTCAAAGCAGGTGCCATCATTCCCAAATACCCTGTACAACAATATGTTGGAGAATTGGCTTTTGATGAACTAACGCTCGATTTGTACTTCAAGCTTGGTAAAGAAAAATCCGTTGTTTATGAAGACGCTCAAGATGGTTACGATTATAAAAAAGGACGTTACAGCTTTTTATCTTTCGCCACCATAGGCAAGGATAAGGAACTGATCGTGCAACTGCATAAGGAAGGAAAATACGATACGCCATATACGAAGTACATAATCAATTTAATTGGATTGCCTTTTAAGGTGACTCAAATAGAGATTGACAATGAAAAAGTAGTCTTTGATGCACTAGCATTTGAAGCGAATCAGTTTTTAATAATAGATAAAGAATTTACGGAACTTCATATTATTGGGGAGTAAGTAAATTCATGTGAATTTTTATGGGGATTATGTAAAGTCAAAAATAATAATTAGTTGTATTTTTGTTAGGTCTAAAAAATCGAAATCATGAAAAAATATCTATTAGTAGGGGTTTCAGTAGCTGTTCTTGTTGGTTGTGCTACAAATCCTGTTACAGGAAAAAAAGATTTAAATTTTGTTTCAAACAATGAGTTGTTTCCTTCTTCTTTTCAACAGTACAACACGTTTTTAACAGAAAACAAGGTTATTACAGGGACTGCAGATGCTAAAAGGGTTGAAACAGTGGGGATGAGAATCAAAGCTGCTGCCGAAAAATACTTAACCTATTTAGGTCAAACTCAATATTTAAAAGATTACCGCTGGGAGTATAAATTAGTAGACAATAAAGAAGTAAATGCTTGGTGTTTACCAGGAGGTAAAATTGTGGTTTACTCCGGTATATTGCCTATTACTCAAAATGAAGCAGGTTTAGCCACCGTTTTAGGTCACGAGGTGTCGCATGCTTTAGCCAATCACGGTGCACAGCGAATGAGTGCCGCACAATTGCAACAGTTGGGAGGAGTAGCTTTAGGAGCAGTGACCAGTAATAAATCAGAAGCGACCAGACAAATATTTGCACAAGCTTACGGCGTTGGGTCTGAAGTAGGAGTGATGCTTCCTTTTAGCAGAAATAATGAAAGTGAAGCCGATAAGATAGGACTGACCCTTATGGCCATTGCAGGATACAATCCAGATGATGCCATTGCCTTCTGGAGCAGAATGGCGGCCAAGTCAGGAGGGGCAGCACAACCTGAATTCATGAGTACGCATCCCTCTGATGCTACCAGAATTGCTAATTTAAAAGCGTTAATTCCTCAGGCAAAAGCCACAGCACTAAAAGTAGGCATTGTGAGATAGAATTATTTCTATCGCGCTGATTGATATATAATTGTAAAAGCTATTCTTTTTAGGATGGCTTTTTTTTTGAAAAAAGAGACCGTTCTTAACGCTTAAATAATCAATTCTTAATAAAAAAGAGATAAATTCGCAGCTTATTAACAAAGTGTTTTATGAAAAATTTACCTAAAGGAGATAAAAAATTGTTAAATGCTTGGGCATTTTATGATTGGGCCAATTCTGTATATACCCTAACGATTGCTTCGGCAGTATTTCCTATTTTCTACGAAGCTTTGTTTGCTGAACGTGACCATTATATTGATGTTTTTGGTTTGCATCTTAAAAACTCAGCCTTGATTAGTTTTATTACCGCTATGGCCTTTTTGGTGGTTTCTTTTATATCGCCTTTATTATCGGGTATTGCCGATTATGTGGGAAATAAAAAAGCCTTTATGAAATTTTTCTGCTATGTTGGTGCTCTATCTTGTATGGGGTTATATTGGTTTGATTTAGAAAATATTTATGTTGGTTTAGCTCTCTATTTCCTTGGATTAATAGGGTATTGGGGAAGTTTAGTTTTCTATAATTCATATTTACCCGATATTGCTTTTGTAGAGCAACAAGATAAAATTAGTGCCAAAGGATATTCATTAGGGTATATAGGGAGCGTAATTTTATTGATTATCAATTTAGCGATGATCATGAAACCTAAGCTTTTTGGAATTAGTGGTACAGACGGAGAAGCGGCTATGAAGGCAATGCGGTATTCGTTTGTAATGGTAGGAGTTTGGTGGATTTTATTCAGTCAATATACCTATTATTATTTGCCAAAGGGAAATAAAGAAACGGACGATAGATTAACGAAATCGGTTATTTTTAATGGTTTCAAAGAGTTGAAGAAAGTTTGGGCAATATTGAAAGAAAATGTTCCGTTAAAACGATATTTAGGAGGTTTTTTTGTTTCGAGTTTGGCCGTACAAACCGTAATGTTGGTCGCCACTTATTTTGGTGCTCAGGAAATTCAATGGTCTTCTAAAGAAGAAGGTACTATTGGATTGATTATTTGTATTTTGATTATTCAATTAGTAGCGGTGGTTGGAGCCGTTTTAACTTCAAGAGCTTCAGCTAAATTTGGAAATATTCCAACGCTTATTTTTATTAACTGTCTGTGGGCTATTTTTTGTGCTTTGGCATTCTTAATTGTATTACCGATACATTTTTACGCTATGGCAACCGCTGCGGGATTTGTAATGGGAGGAATTCAGGCGTTATCTCGTTCTACTTATTCAAAATTATTGCCTGAAACAGAAGATACTGCTTCGTTTTTTAGCTTTTATGATGTGACGGAAAAAATCGGTATTGTGATTGGAATGTGTATTTACGGAATCATTGATCAAGTAACGGGAAGTCCGCGTACGGCATTTGTAATTTTAGGTGTGTTTTTTGTAGCTGCCGTTATTCTATTAAGAAGAATACCAAAAAAGGCGCTTCAATAAATGAAACGCCTTTAGTGGATTTAGCTTTTGGTCTTCTTTCTAAAGCAAGCAAGCTTATTGATTGATGTTTTTTTTGAGTAAACTTACGTTGCCATAATTGGAGGCTACCGTTACTTTATTTTGCCCTTTATTCTTGTAATAGCCGCTTATTTTTTTTGAACTACTTTTCGTTTCATTCAGGCCAATTTGCAAGTCATTATCCTTTTTGATGTTTCCGTATTTTGTACTGATGATGAAATCAAAGGCATAGTTAGGTGCATAACCTAATGAAACATCGGAATATCCGGAAGTAATGTTGATGTTATTTGCTTTTTCGGTTACTGCTCCAATATTTATTTTGCTGTAGTTGGTTCCGATAGCTAGGCTGTTTGAAATCTCCGCAATGCCGATGGTTAAATAATTTCCAGTACCATTGATGGAACCAATTCGTTGGAATTTAAAAGTACTATAATTGCAATCGTATTTAATGTCTTGGCCTTCTATTAAGTTTAGATCGCTATAATTAGTGTCTAGGTTTAAATGACCAGCAGTGTTGATTTTTAAGTTGGAATAACGCGCTTCAATTGTTCCACTTTTAATATATTCAATAGAAGAGTTTTGGCAATAATCTATCTGAATGCGGTTAGTAGGACCATTGAGTCTGGCTAGATTAATTTTTCCATACCTACAGCTGATATCTGTAGTAGATTGCAAATCAAGTGCCGTAACATTGCCGTACTTATTATTAATTTTTACAGTTCCGTTTTTTGGAATTTTTAGCACATAGTTAATCTCAAAACTATTGCTACTGCCTTTGCTTTTCAGCGCAGAGTTACCTATTTTAGTAAGAGCAGTAACCATAGATTTTAGGGCCGTAATATCGACATCTATACTATTTAATTTCTCATTGACCCAGTTTTCATTTCCACCACTTACTTTGATGATGATATCCAGGTCAATTTTATCTTCGTTCCAAGTACTGATAGAGACATTTCCGTATTTGTTGTCGATATTGATCCCTGCATCTGAATTAACGATATAGGTTTTTTTGATGTTTTTTTGCTTTGAAATAAAAGTGTCATCATTTGAAAATCCTAGAAAAGGAATCAAAAGGAGTACAATAAACAGGTTATAATGTTTTTTCATGGGTGGTGTTTTTTAAGTTTTCGTTTTCTTCAATTCGCTGTAATACTGTTTGTAAAAAGGAAATTCTGGTCTGTAGGTTGCTGATCATAGCATAAATGATTTGTTTGTTCTCCCCATTCTTTTGAAGTTCTTTGATGATTTTAGTATAATCGGCATCAAACACTTTCATTTGTTGGAGTGCATCGTTGATAATTTGCTCATTTGCTGGTGAACTTTTTTCTTTTAATTTGACTAATTCATCATCTATGAGCACATTGAAAATAGAATCCGTCCGTTTGGTTTCGTTAGAGGCAAACTTAAATTCTTTGGGTTTTTCATTGGTGTAAAAGACAGTGATACCGAACAGCAAAACAATGGAAGCTGCTATAGCGGTTATCCAGCCATATTTCTTACTCGGTTGCTTTTGACTTAATTTAGCTAAGAAGTCCATTTGATGATCAGCAGCTAATTCTTGTATGTCCCACTGGTCCTTAAAGTGGTTAAATAAGGGATCTAAATTGTCATTTTCCTTTTTCATATATCCTAATTTTGTTGGTTTTCTACCTTTAAAGAGATTGGAATTTTACTACTGGAGCTCTCATATTCCTCTAATTTTTTCCGTAAATTTTCTTTGGCTCTGCTCAGGGTTGTTCTACAATTGGCGTAACTGATGTTTAAAATCTCACTAATCTCCTCTTGATCATAACCTTCAATGTAAAAAAGAGTCAAGACCATACGGTAGCTGTCCTTTAAGAGGGAGATGGCTTCTAAAACTTGTTTGACTTTAAGCGAATTAAAATCGATGTCTTCAGAAAAGAAACTGTCATTTTCTTCTATTTTATACAGTGTCTTGCTTAAATCTTCGATATGAAAGGCCGTATTCTTTTTATAAAAATCAATACTATAATTGATCATAATTTTTTTTAGCCAGGCCCCAAAGGCTACTTCTTGTTTGTAGTCGTTTATTTTGGTAAAAGCCCTCAAGAACGCTTCTTGCATGACGTCTTGCGCAAAATGCTCATCCTTTACAATACGATAGGCGACGTTATACATGGCTTTACAGTAGCGATTGTACACCTCAAACTGCGCTTTTTGATCGTATTGTTTACAAAGAGCGATTAATTCTTCGATATTTTGGTTGTTTATATTCAAATTGGGTTGGCTAGTTTTCTATAAGGACTTTACTTTTTTGGCTTTGTTACACTTTTGATAAAAATAATTGTATTTTTTTTTAAACCGAGTGTTTTCATAAGTTAATTGGTGTCATGACCAAATTTCAAAAGCGTCTTTGTTGGATTTGGCATAATGATTGTCTAATTTTATGGCCTATCTTGTAAATGAGGTTCTTATTGAGTTTTAAATAAAAGCACAGTAATACAAGGGTGTATTTACAGTTAGGATTAAACTTTTAATGACAAAACGACTTATATATTATTATGTCAAATCATAAAATACTTACTATTGACAATCTGTCACTTCAAGAATTCGATTCAGAAGCCGAATTAATTCCATTATTAACTCCCGAAGATGAGGAGGAAATGAATAACGAGGAGCTACCGCCTTCGTTACCTATTTTACCTTTACGTAATACTGTTTTATTTCCTGGAGTGGTTATTCCGATCTCAGCAGGTAGAGACAAATCGATAAAATTAATTAATGACGCCAATGCTGCTGGAAAAATCATTGGAGTGGTGTCTCAGATTAATGAAGAAGACGAGGATCCATCAAAAGATGATATTCATAAAATTGGTACTGTAGCCAGAATTCTGCGTGTTTTAAAAATGCCAGACGGTAATGTTACTGTAATACTACAGGGGAAAAAACGTTTCGAAATTGACGAAGTAGTTTCGGAAGAACCTTATATCACTGCCACTGTAAAAGAGGTGGTGGAAGAGCGTCCAGAAGAGGATGATAGCGAGTTTACGGCTATTTTAGACTCTGTTAAAGATTTGGCGATACAAATCATCAAAGAGAGTCCGAATATCCCTTCAGAAGCGACTTTTGCAATTAAAAACATTGAAAGCCAATCGTTTTTGATCAATTTCGTTTCATCCAATATGAATTTATCGGTGAAAGAAAAGCAAGGTTTGCTTTCAATAAACGGATTGAAAGAAAGAGCACTTGAAACGTTACGTTATATGAACGTAGAGTTGCAAAAATTAGAATTGAAAAATGACATTCAGTCTAAGGTTCGTTTTGATTTAGACCAACAACAACGTGAGTATTTCTTACATCAGCAAATGAAGACCATTCAAGAAGAATTGGGAGGCGTTTCGCAAGAGGAAGAAATGGACGAAATGGGCTTGAAAGCCAAAACTAAAAAATGGGACGAAAAAACGCAAAAACATTTCGAGAAGGAATTGTCTAAAATGCGTCGAATGAATCCACAATCACCTGATTTTGGTATTCAGCGTAACTATTTAGAATTGTTTTTAGAATTGCCTTGGGGTGAGTATTCTAAAGATAAATTTGATTTAAAATTTGCACAAAAAATATTAGATAAAGATCATTTTGGACTTGAAGAAGTGAAAAAGAGAATGATCGAGCATTTGGCAGTATTGAAACTTCGTAACGATATGAAGTCTCCTATTATCTGTTTGACAGGACCTCCGGGAGTTGGTAAAACCTCTATCGGTCGTTCAGTGGCAGAAGCTTTAGGCCGTGAATACGTACGTATTTCGTTGGGTGGTTTACGTGACGAAGCGGAGATCCGTGGACACAGAAAGACCTATATTGGAGCCATGCCAGGGCGTATTATACAGAGTTTAAAAAAGGCGGGGACTTCCAATCCTGTTTTTATATTAGATGAAATAGATAAACTATCTAGTGGAAATAGTGGAGATCCTTCTTCTGCTTTATTGGAAGTTTTAGATCCAGAACAAAACAGTTCTTTCTATGATAATTTCCTAGAGATGGGTTACGATTTGTCTAAAGTAATGTTTATTGCCACTTCCAACAATATGTCGGCCATTCAGCCTGCCTTGCGTGATAGAATGGAAGTTATCAAAATGTCTGGGTATACCATTGAAGAAAAAGTGGAGATTGCCAAAAGACATCTTTTACCAAAGCAGTTAGAAGCGCATGGATTAACCACTAAAGATTTGAGCATTGGAAAGAAACAATTGGAAAAAATTGTAGAGGGCTATACTCGTGAATCAGGAGTTCGTAACTTAGAAACTAAAATTGCTCAAGTGATTCGTAATGCTGCCAAATCGGTTGCTATGGAAGAGGAATACAATAAAAAAGTCACAGACGAAGATATTGTTAAGGTTTTAGGAGTGCCTAGATTAGAACGTGATAAATACGAAAACAATGATGTTGCTGGAGTAGTTACCGGTTTAGCATGGACCAGTGTTGGAGGAGATATCTTATTCATTGAGTCTTTAATCTCTGAAGGGAAAGGTTCTTTGACTATTACTGGAAACCTTGGAAATGTTATGAAAGAATCAGCAACGATTGCTTTAGAATACATCAAGGCCAATGCGAAAAAGTTAGGCCTTAGTGTTGAGTTATTTCAGAAATACAATATCCACTTGCACGTTCCAGAAGGAGCGACACCAAAAGATGGACCAAGTGCAGGTATTGCCATGTTGACTTCATTGGTTTCTTTGTTAACGCAAAAGAAAGTAAAGAAAAGTTTGGCCATGACAGGGGAGATCACGCTTCGTGGAAAGGTTTTACCAGTGGGTGGAATTAAAGAAAAAATCCTTGCTGCCAAAAGAGCCAATATTAAAGAAATTATTTTATGTCACGAAAATAAAAGTGATATTGATGAAATCAAACCGGAATACCTAGAAGGCTTGACTTTTCATTATGTAAAAGAAATGAGTGAAGTGTTGGCATTGGCTTTGACTGATCAAAGCGTAAAAAATGCAAAACAACTGAAATAAAAAGTTTGGTTTAACGACTTACTTTATACCTGCCAAAGTCCAATTTGAGTTTCTTCATCTTGGACTTTGGTTTTTTTGTGTCTTAAATTTAGCGCTTTTTGTACTATTATTTTGCACAAAGCGTTTAGTAATTATAAAATCAACTTAAAAATGTGTTAAACAGTGGTTTATGTTTTTTTATTTTGAAGACGTTTTGGTTTCTTTGCGACAAATTAAAAGGAAGTGTTGTACCTAGGTGGAATGAGGTTCTAAGGCTTAAAAAAATCTGTAAATACTTACATAACAGTAAATTATGTAAAATTTTGAAGCATATTATGTAAATTATAATACCTTTGTATAGTGAAAAGGAGCTACTTAGACCTGCTCCGATTTTTCAAGAAGTAGAATGGGATTTATAA
Source organism: Flavobacterium sp. OHVDL-2026-0007 (assembly GCF_059882335.1). Classification (NCBI taxonomy): domain Bacteria; kingdom Pseudomonadati; phylum Bacteroidota; class Flavobacteriia; order Flavobacteriales; family Flavobacteriaceae; genus Flavobacterium; species Flavobacterium sp. OHVDL-2026-0007. The sequence goes on along the minus strand of NZ_CM187612.1, from coordinate 925,547 downwards.
GGTAGTCGATTTTGATAGAAAATAACCGAGGTCATCAGTGGTGTTTTCTTGTAAGAGACCATTGTGCGGATAAGGAGTGCGGGATCAACGCGTAAAGAAATAGTTCCGATAGAGCATAAGACTTTATGGTAGGTTGTTTTAAGTGTAGTACTTTTTCCTGAAAATGCATTTTAGTAATGCTTAGGATATAAGGTTAATTGGGAGTGAGTTGAAAGTGGAGAGAAGGTATGAATGCTGAGGAGTTTCAGTAGGATTAGATTTTGAAAAGAATGGATTGAAATTTAAAGAGTCCTAATGTGAAATGTGCCAAAGTAGTAAAACCGTCTTCCTAATTGAGTTTTAAATTTTCAAGAATTAATATATGAAAATACTTTATTTATTTTTATTTGTAACGGCCGGTTTTTTAGGAGGCTCCAAAGCCTATAGTAAAAAAGAAACCACGATTACCAGTGTAGATATTGAGAGAATTAATACTAGAGTAGATGTACTAAAGGATTTAATTAATTCGGGTACTAAATACAATACTAAAATTGCCTTTTTAGTGGATATGAGAATACCATCTGGTAAAAATCGCTTTTTTGTCTATGATCTGGTAAATAACAAAATTTTGGATCAAGGATTGGTAGCACATGGATCTGGGTCAGAGACTGGAATAAAGGGAAGTCTAAAATTTAGTAATATACCCAATTCCAACTCTACTTCATTGGGTAGGTATTCGGTTGGAAAATCATATAGTGGCATATTTGGAAAAGCCTATCGGCTGGCTGGTTTAGATGAAACCAACAGCAATGCTATTAAAAGAGCTATTGTTTTACATCATTATTCCGCCGTTCCAGAAGAGGAGCAGGATTATTATATTAGCAATAGTCATGGATGCCCGATGATAAATGAACACTTTTTTAAAAAAATTGAAAAAATAGTCGATACTTCTAAATCAAATATCATCCTGGATATTTATTATTAGAAACCTCTTAACCGTGGTAAACAAAAACCGTTCTGTCTTGCTAGAGCGGTTTTTGTTGTTTTAAGGAAATAAGTGATACAGATTGTTATGAGATTTTGTTGTACTTATTTTGGTCTTTTGATGTCCTAATCCATAAGGTGAGCTTTAGAAAGTAGTGCCTTTATGAAGGGTAAAATACCTCCGAAGTACTAGGTCGTCCTAGAGTCGTTTGATGGTTTGATCGGATCGTCTTGTTAAAGTAATGCTTAAGTTTAATTTCCTAATGAATTTAGTATGAAAATATTGTTGTACTTTCATCTATAGAGAAAGAAGGATCGTAGAAGTTGTAAAAAGACGAGGGATAGGGGGTTTTAAAAGCCAGCCTATGGGATTAAAATAATGGTTTTCATTCTGATTTTAATCTTCCATATAACAACTAAGAAGGTTATCTTTGCAACTGTTTTGTGTCTACAATGTGTCTTAAAGGCATTATTATATGTACAAGCAGAAGATTGGAGGACCTGAGATTAAATTGTCTTAAGAGGCTTAGATCAAGGAAGAAATAAAAACAGTAGACAAGTAGAAATTAAAATAGAATAAATTGAAGAAAATTACTATTGCAATAGATGGATTCTCATCGACAGGAAAAAGTACTTTAGCAAAACAGTTAGCAAAAGAATTAGAATATGTGTATGTAGACACTGGTGCGATGTATCGTGCTGTTGCCTATTTTGCTATGCAAAATCAATTTATAGGAGTTGATCTTTTTGATAAAAAAGCCTTAATCGATGCGTTACCCAATATTCAATTGGAATTTAAATTTAATACTGACTTGGGTTTTGCTGAGATGTTTTTAAATGGTGAAAACGTTGAGAAAGAAATTAGAACAATTACGGTCTCCAATTTCGTGAGTAAAGTGGCTGAAGTTTCTCAGGTGCGTTCTAAATTAGTTGAGCAACAACAGGAAATGGGAAAAAATAAAGCCATCGTAATGGATGGAAGAGATATAGGTACGGTTGTTTTTCCCGACGCGGAACTAAAAATATTCATGACAGCCAGTGCAGAAACGCGCGCACAAAGACGTTTTGATGAATTGCAACAAAAAGGCGACGATGTATCTTATGAAGATGTTTTAAAAAATGTAATGGAAAGAGATTATATTGACACACACCGTGAAGATTCTCCTTTGGTGATTGCTGATGATGCCATTGAGATAGATAATTCTTACTTAAGTAGGGAAGAGCAGTTTGCAGCTGTATTAGAATTAGTAAACGATGTTGTAAAAACAGCGTAATTTTTTGTAGATATTATTTTTAATGGTAGTTTTACCGCTTCATTTTTATTAAAAAGACAATTTCATCATATGGGAATTAAAAACAGGTTAATTATAATGAGCTTTCTTCAGTTCTTTGTTTGGGGAGCGTGGCTTATTACAATTGGAAATTATTGGTTTGGAACTAAAAATTGGGAAGGTACTCAATTTGGTCTTGTTTTCGGAACCATGGGAATTGCTTCTTTGTTTATGCCTACTTTGACAGGTATTATTGCTGATAGATGGATAAATGCCGAAAAATTATATGGAGCTTTACATATCCTATATGGTTTAGTTTTATTTGGTATTGCTCATGTTACCACTCCAGACAATTTTATCTATGTGATGTTTATAGCCATGTGTTGTTATATGCCCACTATTGCCTTGAGTAATTCCATTTCGTATACTTCATTAAAATTAAATAATAAAAACATAGTAAAGGATTTTCCGCCTATTCGTGTTTGGGGAACTATTGGTTTTATTGTAGCGATGTGGATCACGAATTTGAGTGGTAGTAAAGCTACTGAATATCAGTTTTACATCGCTGGTATAGGAGCCTTGATCTTAGGGGTTTATGCCTTTACATTACCTAAATGTAAACCACAGCGTTTAACGAAAGAGGATGCTTCTTTAGTGGAAACTCTAGGTCTGGAAGCTTTTAAATTATTTGGAGATTATAAAATGGCTTTGTTTTTTGTATTCTCTATGTTTTTAGGAGGCGCTTTACAATTAACGAATGCCTATGGAGATGTTTTCTTAGATGAATTCAAACATTTTCCAAAATATGCGGATTCTTTTGTGATTCAGTATTCGACTATTATTATGTCGATTTCTCAGGTATCAGAAACACTATTCATCTTAGCTATTCCATTTTTCTTAAGACGTTTTGGAATCAAACAAGTAATGTTGATTAGTATGTTAGCTTGGGTGCTGCGTTTCGGACTCTTTGCTTTTGGGGATCCTATATCAGGTTTATGGATGATTATTATGTCTTGCGTCGTTTACGGAATGGCCTTTGACTTCTTTAACATTTCAGGTTCTTTATTTGTAGAAAGCAATACAGATTCTAAGATACGTTCTTCTGCTCAAGGTTTATTTATGATGATGACCAATGGAGTAGGAGCGGTTCTAGGAAGTTTAACTTCAGGTTGGGCGATTGATCGTTTCTTTACAAAGTCGTTCTCCAATACAGCTGAATTAGCTGGATTCTTGCAAACTGATGCCACAAATTCTAAAATGCTAGAATTCGTAAAAGGACAAGGCAATGCTATCTCTACTGATGGGATTTTCACCAATCCAATTTTAATGAAAGACTGGCATATGATCTGGTTGTCGTTTGCAGCCTATGCCTTAGTGATTGCGATTGCTTTTGCCGTATTATTTAAGCATAAACATGATCCAAAGGAAATAGAGAATTTGAGTCATTAAAACAAAGATATTTTGATCACAAGCCCGACTAGCCTAATTTTTTAAGCTGTCGGGTTTGTTGTTTTTACTGTCTAGCCTAATCTAGCAATCAAATCTTCGACTTGCTTTTTCTGATCGGCGTACTTCAGTTGTAGCTCAGAGCCTTTACCCATTCGCTCATAGTATTCTAATCCTTTATTGGCAAAGAATCGTTTATGGAAATTAGAGATTTCGGGAACTTGTGGAAATAAAACATGAAAATTCATTTCATAATACGCCTGCCATTCTCTTTCGTTTTTGTCTAATACATAGGGTTTTACAGTCTTTTGATGAACGTGAACCATTTCATGGGCAATAAGAATCAGCATTAATTCTAAGGGGAATTCGAAAGTGTTTTCTGGAATTCGGATGATCTGTGGCTTGCCAAAGTCGCCTTCAGTGGTCATTAGTATAAAACTAGGTTCTGCTTTTTCCCTAAAGACTATGGCTTTAAGGTTGGTGTTTTTTAGTCTGTACTTTTTTAAAAGCCAATACATAGCATTGATGACTTGCCCGTTTTTATGGAAGTCCTCTATTTTTGCCTTAATCTCGTCTAATGTTATTGTCATAAGGTAAAAATAAAGAAAAATAGGCTGCGACTTAACACGCTATAGGATTTTATATACTAGGGTCAAAATCAAGACTTTTAATGCCTAATCACCCAAAAAGAGCTACTCCTGAAGGATTGACTGATAATCATTTAGATTTATTTTGCTATTTCAGATAAATGTGTTAATTTTGCACACCTTTTGGCAGAGAAGAGTTTCCTTTAGGTATCAACTATTTATGTAAAACAACTTCTGTTTTTTCTATCGCTTTAAGAAACTCAAGAAAAACAGAATACAAATTTTTTATCAGCATGTCTGAACAATTAAAATCACAAGAAGAGTTTTTAGCAAATTTTAACTGGCATAACTTCGAAGAAGGTATCGATGCAGTAGATGAGAAAAACTTACAAGAATTCGAAGACTTAGTATCAAAAACTTTCATCGCTACAGATCAAGAAGAAGTAGTTGAAGGTGTAGTTGTTAGAATTACAGATAGAGACGTTATCGTTGATATCAACGCAAAATCGGAAGGTGTTATTTCATTGAACGAATTCCGTTACAACCCAAACTTAAAAGTAGGTGACAAAGTAGAAGTATTAATTGACATCCGTGAGGACAAAACAGGTCAATTAGTATTATCTCACAGAAAAGCACGTACTATCAAATCATGGGATAGAGTTATTTCTGCAAACGAAACAGGAGAAATCGTTAATGGTTTTGTAAAATGCAGAACTAAAGGTGGTATGATCGTTGACGTTTTCGGAATTGAAGCTTTCTTACCTGGTTCTCAAATTGATGTTAAGCCAATTAGAGACTACGATGTATATGTAAACAAAATGATGGAATTCAAAGTGGTAAAAATTAACCACGAATTCAAAAACGTTGTTGTATCTCATAAAGCGCTTATCGAAGCTGATATCGAAGTACAGAAAAAAGAAATCATCGGTCAATTACAAAAAGGACAAGTATTAGAAGGTGTTGTTAAAAACATTACTTCTTACGGTGTATTTATTGACTTAGGTGGTGTTGATGGATTAATTCACATTACTGACCTTTCTTGGAGTAGAATCAACCACCCAAGTGAAGTTCTTGAATTAGACCAAAAATTAAACGTTGTAATCCTTGATTTCGATGATGAGAAAACAAGAATTCAATTAGGATTGAAACAATTAAACGCTCACCCATGGGATGCTTTAGATGCTAATTTAACTATTGGTGATAAAGTAAAAGGTAAAGTAGTTGTAATCGCTGATTACGGTGCATTTATCGAAGTTGCTGAAGGTGTTGAAGGTTTAATCCACGTTTCTGAAATGTCATGGTCAACTCATTTACGTTCTGCTCAAGATTTCGTAAAAGTTGGAGATGTTGTTGAAGCTGTTATCTTAACTTTAGATAGAGATGACCGTAAAATGTCATTAGGTATCAAACAATTAAGTCAAGATCCATGGACTGACATTACTTCTAAATACCCAGTAGGTTCTAAACATACAGGTATCGTTAGAAACTTTACAAACTTTGGTATTTTCGTAGAATTAGAAGAAGGAATTGATGGATTAATCTACATCTCTGACTTATCTTGGACTAAGAAAATCAAACACCCATCTGAATTTGTAAATGTTGGTGAGAAACTTGATGTAGTAGTATTAGAATTAGATGTTGATGGACGTAAATTATCTTTAGGTCACAAACAAACTACTGCTAATCCTTGGGATCAATACGAAGATTCTTTCGCTGTAGGAACTATCCACAATGGTGAAATTTCTGAAATCGTTGACAAAGGAGCTACTGTAGAATTCGGAGATGATATCGTTGCTTTCATTCCTACTCGTCACCTTGAAAAAGAAGACGGAAAGAAATTGAAAAAAGGAGAATCTGCTGATTTCAAAGTAATCGAATTTAACAAAGAATTCAAAAGAGTTGTTGCTTCTCACACTGCTATCTTCCGTGAAGAAGAAGAGAAAAATGTGAAAACAGCTACTGAAAATACTTCTTCTACATCTACAAACGCACCAGCTGCAACTTTAGGTGATAGTAATGATGTATTAGCTGCATTAAAAGCTAAAATGGAAAAAACTGAGAAAAAATAATTCTTAGTTTCCTCTAAATAGAAAATCCCACAGCAATGTGGGATTTTTTTTTGGATTTTTTTAGCGTGTATTGAATCGGAAATCTGAATATTTCCTCTTCTACCTAGGCTTGAAAAGATATTTTGAGAATAGAATTTATTTTTTATTTGCTGCTAGTAATTTCGCTTCTTCTGGAGTGTAATAATCTACAATAGAGTAGGACCTAATACCTGTTATGTCCATTTCATCAAGAATACTTACTAAATTTCCGTAATTGGATTTTTTACTTGGTTTTATAATTACGGTAACTCCAATTCCTGGGTAACCAATATTGGACGAATATTCTTTAACTCTTTTATTAATATTTAGTAACTCCTTTCTAACTCCGTCCTTGCCATAGGCTACATTCTTAGGATTTTCAATAGGAGCATATAATAATCCCATATAACTTACTATTGTATTGTTACCATCTAGTAATAGAGTTAAAATTCTGTTTTCATCGGGTTTATTGCATTCTCTTATTGGAGGCTCTCCATTACAGTTAGGCAAATGATATTCCATAATTTTCGGTTTACTAAGCTCAAGAGTTACCATAAAAAAAATAATAAGCAAGAAAGAAACACTCACCATAGCCGTTAAATCAACTCTTGTAGTTAACTTTTTACTTCTTATTTTCATAGGTAGATTTCCCATAACGATTCCATTTATATCTAAAGTTAGTAATAAAATTAATACAGCAGCATGACCTATTTAATAAATAACTCAAAATAAAAATATTCTATAATAGCTTGTTTGACAGTTGTATCTGACTGTTTTTTGTTTTTTATGTGTTCTTTTTGCGCTTTATCAAAAACCAAAAGGAAAGTTAGACCGTAAATGAGCTTATAACTTAAAACATTTATTATGAAAACTAGAAAATTTTTGGCTGTAGCGATTTTGGCCCTAGGATTTGGATTTACATCATTTGCTCAAAAAACAGTAATGGTTGGTGGAGCAGCAATGTATCCTAACAAAAATATTATTGAAAATGCAGTCAACTCAAAAGACCACACTACTTTGGTTGCTGCTGTAAAAGCTGCTGGCTTAGTGGAAACATTACAAAGTAAAGGACCATTTACAGTTTTTGCCCCAACAAATGCTGCGTTCGATAAATTACCAGCCGGAACAGTGGAAACCTTATTAAAACCTGAAAATAGCAAAATGTTGCAAAATATTTTGACCTATCACGTGGTAGCTGGAAATATGAACTCTGCTGATGTTGCTAAAGCAATTAAAATGGGTAAAGGGAAAGCAACTCTAAAAACAGTTAGTGGTGGTACTTTAACTGCTTGGATGAAAGGGAAAGATTTATATATCAGTGACGAAAGTGGAAATGCTGCTAAGGTAACGATTGCTAATGTACATCAGTCTAATGGCGTAATACATGTTATTGATACCGTTTTATTGCCAAAAAGCTAATATAGGTACAAACTTATGCCTTCAAAAAAAGTCCTTGTTTTTAAGGACTTTTTTTGTTTTAACCCTATTAGGGGGTATTTTTTATCTTTTTGCTGTTAAAGTAGATCCTGCTGAAGCGATAACGACACATAGTACAGCTAGTATTTCATAAAAAGTCAAATGTTCTTGTAAAAATATAAAAGCACAAATAGAAGCTGCGGCCGGTTCTAAACTCATTAAAATACTAAAGGTGCGAGCAGGAAGCTGTCCTAATGCTTTCATCTCTAAACTAAAAGGGATAGCACTTGATAGAAGAGCAAGGGCAACGCCCATTCCAAAAAGTTTTGGTGTTAGATTGGCTAATCCGTTTTCATACAAACCAAAAGGCAGAATTAAAACGGCAGCAAATAACATTCCAGTGGATACGGCTTGACCACCATTCATAATTTGAGAAATCTTTCCTCCTAAGACAATATAAGCGGCCCAAAAGGCACCCGCCAAAAATGCAAAAGTAACCCCTAAAATATCGACGTTGTCATTTGACCAGGGAGCGATTAAAACAATGCCTGCTCCAGCTAGTAGAACCCAGCAGTAATCAACGAGTCGTTTAGAGCCAATTATTGCTACTAATAAAGGACCAATGAATTCTAGAGTAACTGCAAGTCCAATTGGAATCCGTTCTATAGCCATATAAAAGATCAAATTCATCGCCCCTAAAGACAAACCATAGGGAGCTACTATTTTCCATTGGCTCGCTGTAATGGCTTTTAAATTTGGTCGGTAAACCAAAGCTAAGATGATGGCAGAAACCCCGATTCGAATGGAGGCTGTTCCAGCGGCTCCAATAGTAGGGAATAGAGTTTTGGCAATAGCGGCACCACATTGTACACTGATAATGGCTAACAATACGGCGTAAATAGGAGGGATATTAAAATCTTTATTTTTCATGGAAAAGAGTGGTGGAGCAAAAAAAACTGTGTTTTTAAGCGGGTAATTATTGTTTTTTTTCTTTTCAGATAGCAGTGCAAAAAAAAACTTTTTGTAATTGTTGTAGAGTCTAAAATTATAGATTACTAAGACTATCCTAAGGCACGGGTGGTAACAAAATAGCGGTATCCAATAATTGCCATTTGCCATTTTTTTGCTTTAGCAATATCTAAACCTTGTTTGGTGAAGTTGGGTAAAAGAAGCTTATTGATTTTGGCCAATATTTTATACATATCCTATTTATTTAGGGGCAAAGATATAAAAAAAGACCTTGCGATTAGGCAAAGTCTTCTAGGTGTGTATGCAGGAAGAAAAAACTAGGTTCGTTTGTTTAATCTTTCCAGTTTTTTCATCTCTCTCTCATGTAACTTCATGTTTTTCTCATAAATCTTCATGTTTTTCTCGTACTGTCTCATGTTTAGGTTATAATCCCTTTCATTGCCTTGGAAGTGCTCACCTATGGATTGACCAAACTGTTCCATCTCTTGATTGTATTTCTCCATAGCAAGCTCAAATTTTTCCATTTCTTTATCAAAAATAGCAGAACGTTTTTCCATTATTTCGTCTACTTGTTTCTCATAAGCTGACATATCAGGTTCATAAGCTTCCATTTTTTTCTCAAAGGCAGCCATCTCTTTTTCAAACTTTTTCATGGCTGTTTTGTCATTTGGATTGGCAGGAGACGCTGGAGCCTTTGGCATTTTTGACATATCTGGCTCTGGTGCTTTTGGTAGTGGACCATTCGGAAACACTGGAGGTACGGGTGGAACTGGTGGGGCTGGGGGCGCTATTGATGAGCGCTCTTCCTTAGGCGAGTATAGATAATCCGCTTGTGCTATTTTACCTTTAGTATGTATTGGTCTATCCATTTCTCCATCAGTCACTACGTTGATCAGTTTGGTTCCATTAGGCTGCGTTGTAATGATAATTCCACAATTTTTAATGGCTTCTGAACTTTGAATATTAATCGTTTGATTTTGCCAGGCTCCTCTTTTAATATCTACTTTAATACCTGTTAATTCGTTCTTTGAATTCCTTTTTAAATCAGAAATAGCTACATCAATATCGTATTTTTGTTTTAATTCTTCCGCAATATCTTTTAGCTGCTGATCTGTGGTGTTTTTCTGAATTTTAAATACATCTCTTGGATTTTCTTTTTCAGTAACTTGCTGGTTTTCTTTTTTCTCTTGCGCAATGGTTTCAATTTGAAACAGTAACACAAAGGCTACAAGCGCTGGAATAATAGCATAAAACTTCCAGTAATTTCGCTTTTTTGATTGATTTTTGTTTAACATGACGATTCGTTTTTTGATTAATGATTGATAAAAGTGATTGGTGATTGAAACGCAACTCTCATGAGCTGTTATTTTTAAAAGCGTGTATTGGTACGCTTTTTTGTCGGCTATTTTTTTGGAGGCTTCATTATCGGCTATAAATTCAAGGTTTTGAAGAATGGCTTTTTTGTACAACCAAATAATAGGATTGAACCAGAATAGAACACAGAATATTCTCGCAATCAAAACATCCATAGTGTGGTTTTGATCGCTGTGCACTTTTTCGTGTTCGATAATGCTTTCTAATTCTGTGGCAGTATACATTGATGAGTTGTATACGATATAGTCAAAATAAGAGAAGGGTGCAATATTTTCTTGAATATCGATGAATTTAAAATCAGCTTGTTGTTTGATATTTTTCCCTTTTAAAACGGAGTTTAAACTATAAAAATCGATGGCAAATTTGATTATAAGCGCCAGAAATCCAATGGAATAAATACCCAATGCAACTAAGTACCAATTGATTTCATAAGATGCTTTTTCCATTGTTTGTGGCAGACCAACTGTTGCATACTGCATTGCTGGTAGTGGAGTAGGGTCCACCCAAATCACTTTGGTGTACACTAAAAATGGTAAAACCACAGACGTTATTAAACCAGCTAATAAAAACCATCTGTTGCTATTGAAAAAGGTCTCTTTGCGCAATAGTAAAAAATAGGCAAAGTAAAACATCACTAACAATCCACTTGATTTCGCTATAAAAATGAATACTGCTTCCATAATCCTTATTTTTGTTCTTTTGGCGATTCGATCATAGCTAAGATTTCTCGTAATTCTGCTGCGGAGATTTTCTCTTCTTTAGCAAAAAAAGAAACCATAGTTTTATAAGAGCTATTGAAATAATGATCAATTGCTGTACTCATAAATCCTTTACTGTACTCTTCGATACTTACCATTGGATAATATTGATGGGTGTTTCCAAAGGCATTATGTCTCACAAAACCTTTTTCTTCGAGATTGCGCACAATAGTGGAAAGTGTATTATAATGCGGCTGTTCTTCTGTTATTTCGGCCTGAATTTCTTTCACGAATGCTTTTTTAAGCTTCCATAAGATATGCATGATCTCTTCTTCTTTATTGGTTAACTTTTGCATGATTTCTACGGATTAAAATGGTGCTTACTTTTTTGAAGAATTATGTTTTTTATCGAAATATTCTTTTGTTTCTATTACAATAATCCCATTTTCCGCCTTTTCGCCATATTTTGCCAAAGCTTCTTTTCGTATTTGATCTGGCTGACTTTTACTAACAAGATTGGTAACCGAGTTAATATTCTCAGGATTAATTTTCTCTAGGTCTGAAAAGTTACTTTCTTTACCATCAATGATAATGAGTGCTTTTTTGGCGTCCGTACTTTTGTCGTCTTTTATGACTTTTACCACATTAGTAGGGGAATTTGCCCCATAACCTACCGACCAAGAGCTTTTAGTTTGATTAGCCACTTTTTCCTGAGCTGGTTCCGTGTCATTCTTTGTTGTTGCAGTCTTTGTTATCACTTCAACAACGGAATTGTTCCCAATGTTTCCGTATTTTGCATAAGCATTGGCTCCTTTTACAATGGTAATGCTACTTATTTTGTTTGGATCGATATGGTTAATGTTTATATCAGAACTTACTCTATTTCCATTAACTACTATGATTGAATTGGAGAAGCCAATCTTTTTCGTGCTTACTTGAACGGTATTTTCGTTTGAATTTGTAGTAGTGTTTACAGTAGTATTTGTACTAACATTAGAATTATGATCTGTGTCAACATTATGATTAGTTTGAACATCATTATTAGTATTAGAGTTTTGAATATTTTTTACTTCAGTATTTACTACTTGAAGTGTTTTAGAATTCTCCATATTACCATCACTAACGATGCTGATGTTTTTAATCCCAGTCTCATCAGTTTCAATGATAATTTCACAATCTTTTATGGCTAGGTCTCCGTTAATTTTTACCGTTTTTGCTTCACCTGAGCCATTTTTCATTACTAATTTAATTCCAGTTAGTTCTCCTTTGGAATTACGTTTTAAATCCGATACAACAGCCTCAATGTTATGGTTTGTTTTTAAGTTTTCCGCCATCAGTTTTAGTTCCTGATCCGTGGTATTCTTTCTAATTTTATACACTTCCGTGGAAGTATTTAGCTCTTTAGTTAGTCTGTTAGAAATTACTTTTGTTACTAACACTTTCTCTTTTGCTATGACTTCTACTTGAAATAAAAGCACAAACCCAACGAGTGCAGGAGCTACCACAATATACTTCCAGCAGTTACTGTTCTTTGATTGATTTTTGTTTAACATGATGATTCGTTTTTTGATTAATGATTGATAGAAATGATTGGTAATGGGGATACAATTTTCATGTGTAGTTATTTTTAAAAGCGTGTATTGATATGCTCTTTTATCGGCTATTTTTTGTGCAGCTTCTTTATCGGCAATGAACTCTAAATTTTGAGTTATGGCTTTTTTATACAACCAAGCAATCGGATTGAACCAAAACAGTATGCAGAACGTTCTTGAAATCAATACATCTAGGGTATGATTTTGTTGGCTGTGCACTTTTTCATGTTCAATAATACTCTCTAATTCTACTGCCGTGTACATTGATGAGTTGTACACTATATAATCGAAATAAGAAAAAGGAGCAATGTTTTCATGGGTATCGATAAATTTAAAATCAGCCTGTTGTTGTATTTTTTTGCTTTTTAGAACCGAACGCAAACTGTAAAAGTCTAGGGCAAATTTTACCAGAAAAAGGACTAAACCTAATGCGTAAATAGCCACTAAGACATAATTCCAATTCACCTCGAAATGTTCTTGTTCTATCGTTTGTGAAATAAAAGGGGGGGCATAATCTACAGCTTCAATGGGGGAAGGATTAAGCCAAATAATTTTGGTGTAAACAAGAAACGGTAAGAGCACAGAGGTGAACAAACCACTCAACAGAAACCATCTATTGCTAGTAAAGAAGGTTTCTTTCCTTAATAAAAAATGGTAAGCACAATAAAATAAAACAACTAGTCCACTGGATTTGGCGATATAGATAAAAAGTGCTTCCATAAATGATTATTTTTCTTCTTTTGGTGATTCAATCATGGCTAGGATTTCACGTAACTCCGCTGCTGAGATTTTTTCTTCTTTAGCAAAAAACGAAACCATATTTTTATAAGAACTATTAAAGTAATTGTCGATCGCCGTATTGATATACTTTTTGCTATAGGCTTCTAAGGATATTTTCGGGTAATATTGGTGTGTATTTCCAAAAGCATTATGTCCAACAAAACCTTTTTCTTCCAGATTGCGGACAATAGTTGAAAGGGTATTGTAATGCGGCTGATCTTCGGTGATTTCTGCCTGTATTTCCTTTACGAAAGCTTTTTTAAGCTTCCATAGAATGTGCATGATTTCTTCTTCTTTGTTGGTTAACTTCTGCATGTTTTCTAATTTTAAATCAAACTTACAACTATTTTTATAGTTACACAACTATAAAAGCAGTTATTTAACTATAAAACAAGTTTAGATAGAATTAGGCGTAAAAAAATCTTCAATATAAAGGTAATAAATTGAAGATTAGTATTTTAAATAGATCGTTAAATTTAAATCATTTTTTCCGCGACTAAAGCTTTTCGAATCCAGAGACAACAAATCGTAGCCAAAACACCGATACAAGCCATGAAAGACCAGTTCATTTGATAGCCTAGACGGGTAATAATTTCGAAGCCAACTTTAGAGCTCACGATATGAGCTAAACTAAAACTCATGGTATACAGGGCCATATAACGACCTTCTTGCCCATGTGGAGCTCTACTTAAAGCAAAAGCATTCGAAAAGGGGAAAGTTAGAATTTCACCAATGGAAATGCACACCATGCTAATGACTAAGATTCCGGCCCAAACATTGATTAAAAGCAAAAAGAAACTTGAGGCCATAATAAAGGAGCCGATAATAATGATTTTGATTTTAGGAAAACCTTTACGCTCCATATAGCCCACTGTTGGCATCTCTAAAGCAAAGATCAAGAGTCCGTTTAAAGTCATTAGTAAGCCCGTTTGTAACTCAGACAAACCAAACTTTTCATTGTGATACAAAGGTAGAGTAGTGAATAGCTGGAAGAAAATCATGGCGGTAACAAAACTCACAAATAGGAAAACCCAAAAGATACGATCCTGAAAAACAGATTTGGTCTGGGGAGCACTTTCTTGTTTATCCTCATAGGCAACTTTTTTCTTCTCCTTTACCAATAAAGCAAAAATGGTAATGGAAATAATACAAGAGGCACCATCGACCCAAAACAAACCAGAGTATCCCATTCCCATAATAATCAAACCCCCTAAGGCTGGTCCAGCAGCAAAACCTAAATTAACCGCTAAACGCACCAAGGTTAAAGCACGCGTTCTGTTTTCGGGTTTAGCATAAGCGCCCAAAGAAACAAACATGGCAGGTCTGAACATATCCGCGATCACCATTAAAACAAACATGGCGATACAAAGCCCCACAAAAGAGGTAATGAATTGTACAAAAAACAACGACACTCCTGTGGTAAATAGGCTAAAAACCATAATTTTATAAAAACCTATTTTGTCCGATAGTTTTCCACCTAACCAGGATCCAAGCATCGAGCCTAAACCAAAGGCCACCATAATCCAACCCACTTGATTGTAAGAAAAACCAAGATCTTCTTTCAAATATTTACTTAAAAATGGGAGTACCATAGTGCCGGCACGGTTGATAAATGTAACGATGGTCAGTATCCAGATTTCTCTTGAAAATCCTTTAAAATTATTGAGGTAGTGGTGAAAAGCGCTTTTGAGCATATAAAAGAGTTATTTGCCACAAAGTTAGAAAACTTTGTAAGGAACAGCAGTTGTTGCTTTGTTAGTTTTAAGCTATTTTTGCTAAAAATTTCTATGATGAAAAATATAGTCGCTTTTTTCGCTTTGTTAATGGTAAGCTCTTCTTTTGCTCAACATAAATTTTCACAAGCGGATGCAGAAAAATTTCAGACCAAAATAAACAGTGAATATGCTGATTCAAAGAAGAGTCCATTGATGGAGGAAGATTTTAAGAATTTTAAGGGCTTAGATTTTTATCCAATCAATAGCAAGTATTTCGTGATCGCAAAATTTAAGAAGGCGAAGAATGAAAAAGTGTTTGAAATGAAAACCACCGGAGCAAGAACCCCCAAATATATTAAATACGGTACTTTATACTTTACCCTAGAGGGAACTGCACATAAATTGAATATTTATCAAAACATCGAGCTAACTAAAACGGAAGAATTTAAAGATTATTTGTTTTTGCCTTTTTCAGATTTAACCTCAGGTAAAGAAAGTTATATAGGGGGGCGATATATTGAATTAAAAATTCCTAAAGGGACTAAAATGGCTATCGATTTTAATCAGGCATATAATCCGTATTGCGCCTATAATCATAAATATTCTTGTCCGCTTGTTCCTTTAGAAAACGATTTGAAAACTGAAATTAAAGCGGGTGTTAAAAACTTTCATTAATGGAGTTCTTTAATTTACATACACATCAAGTTACCAATCAAGGGAACGTTCTAGAGCTGGTCAATCAATATCCACATGAATTCGACTCGGCTATTGCCTATTATTCTATTGGAATTCATCCCTGGTATATAGAAGAGAATCGATTGGAACTCGATCTGAAGATTATTGAAGAAAAAATACAAACCCCAAATTGCCTGGCCATAGGAGAATGCGGTTTAGATAAAAAAATAGAACAACCATTGGCGCTACAGCTTTTGGTTTTTGAAAAACAATTGGCCTTGGCGCAAAAATATAAAAAACCTGTAGTGATTCATTGCGTGGCTGCTTTTCAAGAACTGATTACCTTGAAGAAAAAAATGAAGATCTCGGTGCCGATGATCATTCATGGTTTTGCTAAAAAAGCACCACTTGCAGCGCAGCTGATCAAAGAAGGCTTTTATCTTTCCTTTGGAAAAGATTTGATGCAGAACCCAGCACTGCAAAGTGTTTTTAAAAATACGCCCAATGATCGATTTTTCTTGGAAACTGATATCATGAACAGAACCATAGGTGACGTTTATGATGCAGCATCAAACTATAAAGAATTGTGTAGTAGTGAATTAAACGATATTATCTCAAGTAATTTTAAAGTGGTATTTCAAAACGAAGCGCTAGTTTAAAAGTGATGATAAAACAAATTTGAAACAATATTTAAAAATATAACAAAAAGAAATATATGGCAGAGTGGACGGAAAGAGCCGAGCTTTTGTTTACAAAAGAAGGATTAGAAAACTTGCAAAATGCAAATGTTTTGGTGGTAGGTTTAGGTGGTGTTGGATCATTTGCAGCTGAGTTCTTAGCAAGAGCAGGAGTAGGGAGTATGACTATTGTCGATGGAGATGTGGTTGATATTACCAATATTAACAGACAATTGCCAGCCTTGCATTCCACAGTAGGGGCACCAAAAATAACCATAGTAGGGGATCGCTTGATCGATATTAATCCGGAGCTAAAACTGATTAGGGTTCAAGAATTTTTGTCACCAGAAAGAGCTTTTGAGATCGTGACACCAGAATTTGATTACGTTTTGGATTGTATCGATAGTATTACGCCAAAATTAAACTTAATCGCTGGAGCAAAACGTCAAAGAGTTAAAATCATTAGCAGCATGGGCGCTGGTGGTAAAATGTTGGCCTCAAAAGTAAAAGTGGCTGATATTTCTAAAACCGTGAATTGCTATTTTTCAAAAGCGATTCGCAAGCGTTTAAAAGAAATGAAGATCAACAAATTGAAAGTGGTTTTTTCTTCTGAAATTCAGGATGAAAAGAGTTTGAAATTAACCGACGGTAAAAACTTTAAAAAGTCCTTTTACGGTACTAACAGTTATATGCCAGGTTTGTTTGGTTTGCATATGGCCGAAACCGTAATTCGCCATTTACTTAAAAAAGAATCTTAAAAATGATAAAGACAGTAATTTTTGATATGGATGGTGTAATTGTAGATACAGAACCCGTTCACCGTTACGCTTATTACCAACAGTTTTCAGAATTAAACATAGAGGTATCCGAAGAAATGTATACCTCCTTCACGGGATTCTCTACTCGAAATACCTTTCAAACCTTGAAGGGATTTTTTCCAACCATTGAGCATGAGGTGGAGGATTTGATTCAGAGAAAAAGAAATATTTTTAACGATGCGTTTGACACTAAGGATGATTTGCATTTGTTAGAAGGGGTTGAGAATTTGATCAAAGAACTGTATGCTAACGGAATCCAATTAATTTTGGCTTCTTCGGCATCTAAAGTAACCATTGAGCGTGTTTTTACCCGATTCAATTTACATCCCTATTTTTCGCATATTGTCAGTGGTGAAGATTTTCCGCAATCCAAACCCAATCCTGCCATTTTTGTGCATGCCGCTTCACTGTCTGTAGCTCCAAAAGAAAATTGCATTATCATCGAAGACAGCACAAATGGTGTAAAAGCAGCTAAAGCTGCGGGTATTTATTGCGTAGGATATAATAGTCTTCATTCTAAAATGCAAGATCTCTCAGGTGCAGATCTGATTATCAATCATTTCGAGGAGCTGAATGCAAAAAAAATATCAGAATTAGTTGCTTGAATTATGTAAATTTTAACATTTGTTCGCTAATTGAATTTGTAAATTTGGTCAAAATAAATAAACTGATAAAATGAAAAAAGTACTTATTGCATTGGCCATAATCTTGGCACCTTTTGCTACTGAAGCGCAAATAAGAACACCACAAGCCAGTCCAAAGGCTAATATTAAACAAACTGTTGGTTTGACAGATGTTGAAGTAACCTACTCAAGGCCGTCGGCTAGAGGTAGAGCTGTTTTTGGAAATTTAGTTCCTTTTGGAAAATTATGGAGAACAGGCGCTAATGAAAATACCATCATTAACTTTAGTGATGACGTGGTCATTGATGGTAAAACCTTGAAAAAAGGAAAATATGCAATTTATACCATTCCTAAAATTGAAAGCTGGGAAGTGATTTTTTATCTGTCTACTGACAATTGGGGGTTACCTGAAAACTGGAGTGATTCTTATGTTGCCTTAAGAACGACAGTAAAAGAAGATGCTTTACCAACTCCTTTAGATACTTTTACTATTGGAATTAATGGTTTAGATCCAAATTTTGCTTACTTAGAAATGGCTTGGGAAAACTCTCATGTAGCTTTAAAATTTGAAGTTCCTACGGCAAAAAATGCTACGGCTAGTATCGAAAAAGTTTTGGCTGGACCAACTTGGAATGATTACTTTGCTGCAGCACAATATTTATTTCAATCAAATGGTAACCTAGATACAGCTAGAACATATGTAGATAAAGCAGTCGATATGAGTACAGACAAACCGTATTACTTAACAAGATTGAAATCATTGATTCAAGCCAAACAAGGTGATAAGGCCGGTGCAGTTGAAACTGCAAAAGTTTCCTTAGCTGCTGCTGAAGCTGCAAACAATCAAGATTATGTAAAAATGAATAAAGAGAGTATTGCAGAGTGGAGTAGATAATACTCAGACACTAGGAGGTACCTTAAGGAATCCAAATTTCAATAGAACATTGAAATTTGGATTTTTTTTATGCCTATTGTAATACATAGAGAGAACAGTAACGTAAAACAAAGCTTGATGCTGAGCTAAAAAAGGATTGCTAAACTAGCAGAAATAGATAATTAATTCATGCTTGGAGGCTCAGGAATTTTGATAGTCTTCTTTGTTTTCTTTATGATTAACAAATAACAGGTTATGCCTCCGAGAATAATCAGTAAAGCAATCTGTAATTGCCCCAAACTGTTATTACCTGAATACATAGCGTTAGCACTAGCTAGTTTCAGTTTTCCTTCCTTTATTTGAATATCGGATAATTGGTCAAGTGTTTTTAAAGCTTGATCACTAGTTATGCCGATTTGATTCCAGTTTTTATTTTGAGTGTGTGTAGCGACGCTTTTGCATAGATTCAAGAAAGACTCAAAGTGTGCTTTTTCGTTTGGCGTTAAGACGGTTTTTACATACAAATCGTCAAGGGTACGAATGGTCTGTAACGCCTTGCCAATTTCTGCTTGTTTTACATTATCGCTAAGATTTACTTTCTGAGATTCCGTTTGAATATAGTGCAGCTCTTTAGCATACTGAAAGATATAATGAGCAACAACCAAACGATCTTTATAAATGGCATTAATATTCTCGTTTACCTTTTTAGAGTTTTGGAGCGTATTAAAATTACTCAAAATGATCAGCAACATAACAATAAGTAAAATAAAAGCGGCTTTTGTTTTATTGCTGTAATTCTTTAAATCTTTCATAATGATGCTTTTTAGGTGCTAAATTATAAATAGTTAGGTACTCAAAGATAGAAAAATAGTTCCAAAACAAACTATACGCCAAACCAAGAATACAACCCTATACAACCACTTAAAATAACGAATGTTTTAAGTGGTATTTCGGTAGGAATGAGCACTTATTTTTAGGGCCGTTCTAATAGGATCTGTTTGATAATGCCAAATTTCTTCTTGTTTAAGATTCAACATAGTCCACTACAATTTCATTAGGATCCTGGTTGGATCTGAAAAAAGCAAATTGCATCAACAGCCCTAGTATAATAGTTAGCATAGCACCTATGAAATTCAGCCATAAATACCCCAGTTTTTCTTGTCCACTCGGATAGATGTAAATCATGAAATAATAGATCACAAAAATGGTAATCTGACTGATAATGGCACTATAGAACATCGCTTTAGCCTGTACGCGTCGGAAATAAAATCCGACCAAAAAGATCCCTAGTACCGTTCCGTAGAAAATAGAACCGATAATATTGACCAACTGGATTAAATTCTCAAACAAGGTCCCCACACAGGCAAAAAGAATGGCCACTATTCCCCAAAACAAAGTGAAAAATTTGGTAGCATGAAGATAATGTTTCTCTGATTTTTCAGACTTTAAATTTCTCTTATAAATATCAATAGCAGTGGTAGAAGCTAAGGCATTTAAGCCTGAGGCAGTAGAGGACATGGCAGCCGATAGGATTACCGCCAACAATAACCCAATTAGTCCTTTTGGTAAATAATGCAGGATAAAATGGAAAAAGACATAATCTTTATCGTTGGTTTCACTGTTGCTGTCCGCTCTTAAAATGATTTCTTTGGCCCTGTCTCGTAAATCTTTCTCCTTGTTGGATAAAGTAACGAGTTCTTTGCGCAAGATTGGATTGTCAAAATCTTGATTCAACTGATCGATGTACAACAAATTGATTACTTTTTTGTCCTCTGAAAGCGTTTCTAGTTTTTTCTCTAGGGCGTGGTACTCATTTTTAAAGGGTGATTTTTCAATCACAATTTTGTTGTTCGGATTGAAATTTAAGGGAACAGGATTGAATTGAAAAAAAACAAAAACCATTACTCCTGTGAGCAAAATGAAGAATTGCATCGGCACTTTTAAAAGGCCATTCATGATCAATCCCATTTGACTCTCACGAATGGATTTTCCTGATAAATAACGGCCAACCTGAGATTGATCCGTTCCAAAATAAGCAAGAGCTAGGAAAAAACCTCCCGTAATTCCACTCCAGAAGGTATATTTTTCCTCTGGATTGTAGGAGAAATCAACGATATTCATTTTGTCATTAGCCCCAGCGATGTGCAAAGCACTGCTGAAAGTCATATCGTTGGGTAAATAATGTAAAATCAAGAAAAAGGTGATGAACATTCCAGACATGATCACAAACATCTGCTGCTTTTGGGTGACGTTTACCGCCTTGGTTCCTCCTGAAAAGGTATAAATGATCACCAGAACCCCAATGATAATGTTCATGAGGGTTAAGTTCCAACCTAAAAGAGCCGATAAAATAATAGCAGGAGCATAAATAGTCAAACCAGTTCCTAAACCTCTTTGCACCAAAAATAAGATGGCCGCTAGAGAACGTGTTTTAAGGTCAAATCTCTTTTCCAAGAATTCATAAGCTGTAAAGACCTTATTTTTATGATAGAGCGGAATAAAAGTCACACAGATGACAATCATAGCAATGGGCAATCCAAAATAAAATTGTACAAAACCCATTCCATCGTGATAGGCTTGTCCTGGTGTAGACAAAAAAGTAATGGCACTGGCTTGTGTGGCCATTACCGAAAGCCCCACGGTGTACCAAGGCGTTTCGTTATTTCCTAAAATAAAATCTTCGACGTTTTTACTCCCTTTGGTTTTCCAAGAGCCATATCCAACGATAAACAAAAGGGTAACAATCAGTACAATCCAATCAAATAGTTGCATAGGTTATGAGTATAATTCCATGATTAAGAAGAAAATCAAAATGTAAATTGCATTGGCTACCAAAACGTAGGTGTAGCTTTTTTTCCATTTTTTAGTTTTTTTAGCTTCCATATAGAGAGGAGTTTATTTTTTTATAGGTGGTTTAGGCGCTTCAATAGGTTGCTTTAACGAAATGATGTTGGAAAGCAGACGATAAGCTCCAGCAACACCTTCAGGTAACTCTCTAAAGAGACTTAAACCCGTATAAATATAATATCCTTTTCCGTATGGCGCTACTAAAAGAGCACCATTTTTTGGAGACTCTCCTTTATCATGCGCCGATAGAATAGGTGTGAAGGCCGAATCGTATTGATTTGGATAATATAAACCTTGTTCTTGTGTCCATCCTTCAAAATCTTTGCTGCTGATTTGGTTTGGACTATTTAAAACAGGATGATTGGGTGCTAGAAACGTAATTTTTGCATTTTCTTCTGTCACACGATCATTGGATATTTTTAAAGAGTAAGGGGCAATTTTATCGGTAACCAATCCGCCAGGGGTGTTGTATTGTACGATCATGTTTTTACCACTTTTCACAAAATCAAATAGTATTTTTTGCTTGTTCGCCAAGGCATTTACCGTATTGTAAGCACGAATTCCTGTAATGACTACCGCAAAAGAATCTAGTTTTTCAGGCGTGATTTCTTCCGGTTTTAAAATACTTACTTTGTAGCCCATTTGCGCTAAGCTTTCTGGAACTTCATCTCCTGCACCCATAATATAACCTATGGCATCTCCGCTGGTTTTTAAATCCATTCTGATGCATTTTGATTCTGCTGGTTTTAAAACCATTTGTTTGGTGATATGACTATAGTCAATAATAGTTTGATCCTTGTCAAAACGTTTATTGTCTACTACAGCAACACTTCTGACCATCACTTGCTCTGGATTCACAGGAGGTGTTACTTCAAAGTAAAAGGTTTGTTCAGATCCTTTTCGATCTAAGGCAAAAGGAATTTGCTTGGGAGAAACCATCCAACTTTTAGGTAATTCAAGTTGTAAATTACCTTGAACACCATCTTTTCCAGCGCGTACTTTTACTGGAATCATTTTGCTTTTAGCGTCCTTAAAAAGGAGTACCTTTTCTAAAATTGTGGTGGTTACTTCTGGCACAATATCCAGAAAATTATACATTTCTCCTTTTACGTCATCATTGTATTTATAGACAACTGTACGTTCAAACGGAATTTCAACACCACTAATTTTAACTTTAAAAACGACTTTAACTTCTCTGATAATATCGGCAATGCCAATGTTTTCTTGATTAGAGACGGTATACATCCCAATGGTGGCTTTTTCCTTTAGCCAATAGGGCTGTGTATAGTCAAGGGAACTTGGAAGTTGAATTTGAGCATTTATCTTCTGCCCTATATTGTTTTGCAAAGGAGTGTTTTGCAGCGTCGTTTTCTGATCGGGTAGTGTGGTGGTACTGATCCATTGCACAGCAATAGGGCTTCTATTAATAGCCTCTAGCCTTAGTGATATAACACTACCTGGAGTTGCTTCTTGTTCACTGGCTACAGCTTCCAAATATAAGCCTGCACATGAGGCAATTATATTTTTGATGGCTGTTGATTTGACCGATTTCCAGTGCTCATCTTCTAAAGATTCTATCAAGGTATAAGCTTTTACTAAATCCGGTATACTAGCCGATGGAGTATTGAAGTCATAATGGGCAATAATTTTAGCAACCAGTTCTCCAATCGCTTTACCGTTTTTAACACGGTTCCAACTGGTATCTATTCCGTCAAACAATTGGTCGCGTTCTTTAGGACGATCTCCATTAATCAATTCCAAATATTCGGTTTCCTGGCCACGAGCTCCCGTGCTACCAAAACCTTGAGACTGATGACGGCTTCGACTTAGAGCTGCTATCTCTTGATTTGATTTCCCGATTCCTGTATAATAAACCCCTGTTTCTAATTTGCTAAAAGTAGATTTATTAGCTGCATCAAATTTTTCCTGGCTTCCATAAAACCACCAAGACGGATTAAAAAACTGGCGTTTTACCTGCCAAGGTTGTACATATTTTAATTGTTCAGGGTATACGTTAGGATTATTGGTTAGATCGAAACTCTCCACACTCAACATGGCCGAAGAGGTATGGTGCCCATGAGTGGTACCTGAAGAGCGATGATCGAATCGATTGATGATCACATCGGGTTGAAACTTTCGAATGGTCCAAACCACATCAGAAAGAATTTTGTCTTTATCCCAAATTTCTAAAGTTTCGTCTGCTGTCTTGGAGAAACCAAAATCGTTAGCACGCGAAAAAAACTGCTCACCTCCGTCTATTTTTCTTGCTTCAATTAATTCTTGTGTTCTGATCACCCCTAATAATTCACGTAATTGAGGACCTATTAAATTCTGACCACCATCTCCACGAGTTAAGGATAAATACCCTGTTCGTGCGTTTATTTCGTTTGAAAAGTAGGAGATTAAACGGGTATTTTCATCATCAGGATGTGCCGCTAAATACAGAATGGACCCTAAGAAATTTAATTTTTTGATTTGATTGTAAATCTCTACAGAACTTGGTTTTTGGGGTTGTTGCGCAAAAGTAATTTGAAAACCTATTAAAAATAGAAGAAGTATTTGTACTCGTTTTTTTTGCATAATGGTTTAGAATTTTGGAAAGAGCTTCAAAAATACTAATTATATCTTTGAAGAGTATTTAAATGAACTGTTAATATTTAGTTATTCGCTCGCTTTTTTAAGAATTTTTAAAGCAAAAAAAACTGCCTGAAAATTTTATTTCTCAGACAGCTTTTTAACTGTATTTCATCACTAGTTATCTTCTTCCGTGATGATCATCATGACGATCGTGTTTATCGTGTTTGTCATAATGTTTATTATTGTGTTTATTATTGTGTTTATCGTATCTATTGTTATCATAACGATCATTATAACCATAAGAAGGTCTAGAAGGACTTGGTCTGTGAGGTCTTTGAGGAGCTCCATGGTATCCTTTATAGTATCTTACTTTATGTCTATCAAAATAAGCATAAGGAGTTCTACCGTGATAATCGTTCAACACTACTTTATAACCACCATATAAATCATAATTACGGTACTGTCTTGGTAAACGATTTGCTCTAATCCAGGTGTTCCCACCAAAATAAATAAATTGTGAAGCCCTAACATCATAATACGCTTCAATGTCTGGTAGGTAATAATACTCTGTTTGGGCATATCCTACAGGTCCCCAAGCTGGAGGCGTTCCTATATTAACGCTAACGGATACCTGAGCTTGTGTGGCATTTGCAACCAAAAGGAATAATCCGGCGATTGCTATTTTAATTGTTTTCATTGTTTTGAATTTTTAATGTTGTTTAGTGATATTCATATACTGTGCCAAAAATGAAATAGCAAATGTATTTCGTCGATGAAACAGGTGTTTTAACGAGTGTTGATTTTTTATAATTCTAGGTAATATCTAGATTATTAGCGCATTATGTAGACTTTGCAGTAAGAAAAAAAAATAATCATTTTTTCTAGAGAAGAAGATCAAACTCCTGTTTTTTACCTTTATCTATAATCCACAATTTTGGGTTTTGTGAGGTCAAATTTCTGCATTCCAAAATCAGAAGTTTGAAAAGTATTGGTTTTAAACAGGTTATCTCCTTGTAGGGGAATAGTTGGATAGTAGGAGAGTGAAATTTGAAAAGAACTAAATACTAAGTAGTCATTGCTCACCAATAAACCAATAGTAAATTTAGAATAGGCTTTGTTTCGCGCGAGGACATCATTTGAGTTCCCTAAAACGGCAATCGAATAATTAAGGAAAGGATTCAGACGAAATCCTAAAACCGCATGTGGGGAATAGGTTTGAGTTTGCAAGGATAAAAGTATTTTGTTAGTACCATAAAGAGCACTGTTAAATCCAGCTAATCCGTTATCTTCATTGATATTTAATGCATCTCCTATGGAAGCTTGACGATTGATTCCTAAAACGAATCTAGGGTTTATAAATTGTCTTAGTTTCCAATTGCCGATACTGAAGAGCTTGGTGAAATAATTTGATTCAAAAGCAAAGGCCGTTTGATAACTTTTGGATTTATAGAAAAAGCTCCCCATCTCAAAATTGGTACTAAGGAAGCCATATTTATAGTAATTCCCAAATGAAAATTGTGCTCCTAAATACGGTCTCCATAAGTTGTTCTTGTATTGGTAGCCCACCGTCATACCGTATATTCGTCCAACAGGTACGTCTTCAACCATTCCATTTCTAAAAATATAACTGTCTTTAACAAACTTACGAGTATTGAACCCAATACCGGTTAAGAGTAATTTTTCATCACTATAGAACGCTATGGAGTCATAAGCTATCGATGGCTTTTCTTTATAATTGATATTTAAAAACCGTCCAGAGATAATTAAATTAGTGATTTCGTGATTTTCGTTTTCTAAGACTTTGGTTGCCTTACCTATCCAAAAGTCCTGAAAATTGTATTTAAAAGGTTGTCGAGCATACTTGAGATCTGCCCCCTGCAAAGTATCTCTTCTAAAATTCTGACCGACATAAACACCTCCTGCCCATTTGGTTAAAGGGGAGTAAAAAACTCTTTCGATATTAATACTTTTGGTATAATTCTGGTCTAGATCATTTTGATACCTTAAGACGGTACCGATATAGGTGTTGGCAATATTAGGAACGGTGTAGGTAAAATCATTGCCTTGAGCTCCATCAGAAAACCGATGGCTAAAACGATAATCGAGTTGCTGCCCAGTTCCAAAAAAGTCCTTTTCTTTGACTCCAATAGCCATTTTGTTACTGGATATAGAAAACCTAGGAATGGTACTCCAAGAATCTAAAACGCGAATGGTTACATCCACTGAATCAGCAGCTATTCCCACTACCTTGCTTGAGGTTCTAACAGCGGTAACATATTTCTGAGCACGTATTAAACGTTCCGATTCTTGAACTTTATAGGCATCATAGGGTGTGTTTTTTCGAAATAACAACAAATTATAAATGGCAATTTTTTTTGTTTTTAAATGAAGTTTATTCCCTGTCCTTTCTCCCCAATTCCGAGGCATGATAGTCGTATCGGAAATAGAGTGTCCAAATGGATCTAAAGTGACGATGTTTATTTTTCGAATAATTTTCCCATCATAGCTAGTAGTATCAATAGGTAGGAGGGAAACATCTTTCTTTTTAGGACGAATGGATCGGAAAAAAAGTTTGTGTACAGTCTGGGTGAATTTATTCTTTTTGGAATAATTTTTAATCTTATTATAGACTTCTGTGCTGTCTTTTTTTGGTTTATTAACTTGGGCATGAATGCTTTGTATGCAAAAGCATAACAAAATAAAAAACACTATTTTTTTGTTTCTAAACATCCACTTTGCTTTGACTTATGAACAGATAATCCTGATATGAATATACGCAAAATAACAACAGCATTAGAAGGAATGCAGACTAATTTACAGGATCAAAATCAGTTAACGTTTTTTGTACTAAGGACGAATCCTTATATTAGTTCTAGGTCTTAAGGATACTGCGTAAAAAATCCCTAAGGATCTTCATACAGGAAGTTCCTTAGGGTTGTATCAGTTCTTTTTAATCAAAAAACTCCTTCTCTTCGTAAGGCACGGTCATAATGGAAATGCCTTTTTGTAGCAATAAATTATTTGGAAAAATGATTCTCTCGCCATCCTTGGTTTTTAAATTGACATGAAAAGCACTGATATCTTCAATTTCTGCTTCAATAGGGAAGTCTTTATCATGAATTTTTATCGTATCTCCAATGCGAAAAGGAAAAGAAAAAAACAAAATCATCCCAGAGGTTATATTACTCAGTATGGACCATTGTGCAAACATAGCTACCCCAATTACGGTCATAATGGAAGAAAGGTACATAAAGATGTCTTTCGTTTCCACTCCCCAAATTACAATTAGACTAATGATAACTAATATATTAATTAGCAAATGAATATACTTAATCACTAAGGTAGTGCGATGCTCTAGTAAATGTGTACTATTGGCATAGCTACGTATTAATTTGGCAATAATCACTCGAAGACAAACTAGAGAGAAAAGCAGAATTCCTGTAGCCAGTATTTCCTGGCTATATTCTTTGAAAGAAAACATAAATTTATTTTTAGACTAAAGTACTCAAATATTCGTAAACTTTAGCTGTCGGTAGGCCCATAACATTGGTATAAGAACCTTCTACTTTCGCAACTGCCATAAAACCAAACCATTCCTGAATACCATAAGCACCCGCTTTGTCATAAGGTTTATAATTTTCTATATAATATAAAATAGCTTCGTCCGATAGGTTATTAAAGGTTACTTGGGTAACATCGCTTAATAGGGTCGAAGTAGTGTTAGTCTTAAAACAAACCGAAGTAATCACATCGTGCGTCGTATTGGACAAGGATTTGATCATATCAAAGGCTTCCTGAGCATCTTTTGGTTTTCCTAGAGCTTTGTTTTGGTGCCAAACAATGGTATCACTGGTCACCAAAATTTCGTTTTCTTGCAGTTCTCCATCAAAAGCAGCTGCTTTTAACTCTGCTAAATAGTTGGTGATTTCAACAGCTTTTAATTCCGGAGGATATACTTCTTCAATTTCTTTTAATCGGATTTCAAAATCCAAATCTAAGTCTTTGAAAAACTGTTGTCTGCGCGGAGAACCTGAAGCTAGAATTAGGGTGTATTTCTTTAGTTTTTCTTTAAGCATTGTACATAATATTAAGGGTGATCACTAGAACGGATAATAGACCGAAGAAAAGAATAAGATTTAAAACGGTACTTAAATGGTGGAATTCTGACTTGGATTTCGCGCCAAATATTTTTACTATAAAATACAATAGAGGAGCTAAAACAAAGGCAAATGCATATAAGGTGCTCAGTAGAAGACCGTTTTGCAAAAAATACGTATTGATATATAATAAGGATAAAATAAAAGGAATTATAGCCATGGCTATGGTAATTTTTATGGTACGTCCAATTCCTATGGAAATTGGTAAAGTATTGATTCCTTTGTTGTAATGTGTGTTTACTTCCTCTAGATCTTTAACTATTTCTCGAATGAATGTAATCATAAAAGCAAATAAAGCATAATCAGTTAAGATAGAAAACAGGCTTGCCATCTGTGCCTGATTTTCCGTATTAATCACTGGAAAAAGATCAAAAACACCAATGACAATAATACTGAGCGCAACTAATAAAGCGATAATAAAATTAGCAAGAATCATGATCTGTCTTAAGCTAGTAGCATAAAAGTAGAATAGTGAAGCCACTAAGATAAAAAAGCAAGCAAAACTAGGTTTTAAAATGACATTCGCTAAATAAAAACCAATGGGCACACCACTAATATTTAATCCAATATAAAGGTTATAAGCAGTCGCTTCGGATATTCCTTTACCGTTGTCAGCCTGATGTGGCTTGTTAATCAAATCGGTTCCATTATCAAATATAGCATGGATAACATAGGCCGCTGCCGCTAATAAAAGACTACTTAAAACCAGTAGTGCATATTGCCAATCGGTTAAGGCTAAAGGAATATTTTGTTGTTCTAGAAAGGCATATCGAAATAAAAGCTGCATACTTGCTAGCAGTAGTAGGTTTTGGTATTGAATGAGTTTGAGGAATTTCATTTTTTATAAAGTTCGTAGTGGTTAAGGTTCTACTTTTTAAGAGACAACCCTCTTTGCTAAAATGATGTACTTCAACAAAGAGGGTTTAAAAGGGAGGTTTTTATTTAGAAACGACGCTTAAAAGCTAGTTTTAGTCGTGTTTTCCGCTAAAATGTTCCATCCATTTACCTTGTACTTTCATCACTTGCTCGATCACATCTCGGGCAGCACCTTTTCCACCTTTCACATGTGAAATATAACGGCAAATTCCTTTAATTTCAGGACTTGCATCTTGGGGACAACTTGGTAGCCCTACTAATTTCATTACATGATAATCAGGAATATCATCGCCCATATACAATACCTGCTCTGGTTTAATATTGTAAACTTCAGTATACTCCTTAAAGGTTTCTACTTTATCGGGAGTACCCAAATGAATATCTGTTATTCCTAAGTTGCGTAGTCTAACGCGAACGCCTTCGTTACTTCCTCCAGAAATAATGCATACGTTATAGCCACTTTCAACCGCCGCTTTCATAGCGTAACCATCACGAATATTCATCGTACGAAGAATTTCTCCTTCATTGGTTACAAAAACGGAACTGTCTGTTAGTACGCCATCAACATCAAAAACAAACGTAGTGATGTCATTCATTATTTCTTTATAACTTTTTGCCATTATTTTGTATAGATTGGGTTATTATTTTATAGATATTTTGTTGATTTTCATGAGTTAAATAGGCAAGATGTGCTTCAATTGTACTACTGTCATCACGTTTTGCCGGACCCGTTTGAGCATCAATAGGATCGAGTGTATTTATTTTTTTTGCAGTTTCCTGTATCAAAGGCTTTAGAATCTCAAATGGAACTTGATGCTCTTGGCAAATTTCCTGACCCAATTGATACAAGTGATTTGTAAAGTTATTGACAAAAACAGCGGCAACATGTAAGGCTTTTCGTTGTTCGGAGCTTATTGGAAAAACGGCATTAGAAATACTTTTAGCCACGGTTTGCAGAACAGCGTAATCGGATTGATTTTCAACTTCTAAACAAATGGGGATTACAGAAAAATCGACAGCTGCATTTTTAGAAAAAGTTTGTAGAGGATAAAATACCCCTCTACGGTTCTTAGCATCTAAACTATCCATAGAAGTAGTTCCAGAGGTGTGAACTATTAACTGATTATCAAAGGGTAATTCTTCAGAAACCTCTGCAATAGCATTGTCAGAAACCGCTATAATGCATAAATCAGATTCTTTTAAAGAAGTAAAATCAGTTATAATTTTACGCTCATCGAGTAGGTGAGTTAGCGCTTCTTTTTTTCTGGAAAAAACTTGTACGACCTCCACAAGTTCACATGTAGTGAATGCTTTTATTAAATGTTGCGCAACATTTCCAGAACCAATTAACGTTATCCGAATCATAGTGCAAAATTAGTATTATTTTTTTTAAAGTTGATTGCTTTTAGGGGCTTTGTCCTTTTTAAATGATGTTTTCTATAAGACTTGCCAGATATTAACTGAACTTGGAATTGAATTAAACCACCAAAGAAAACGCCATAATAGCCTATTAAAAACAAACTGTACTTTAATTATTTTATAAAAAGAACAAAGCCGGTGTCACTAGACGATGACACAGACTTTGCTCATAACTCAATTGAATCCTAAAGCAGTATATTTATTTTAATAAACTCATCTCTGTTCATCTTTTAAAATCAAACTATAAAAGACAAAGGTATTTTTACTTTATAGTATTGACAAAATCATAATTACTTGTTGGATCAACATCAAGATCAATGCTATTACAAATGGTAAAAGTAGCTCCAGTGTTATTTTTCAAACTACCCGATAAACGAAGTGTTCTTTTTTTCAATGCTACACTTAGCCTTGAATGATCCAATTTAATATTTAAATTATCAATATATCCTCCACTAAAATTAATATCTGAATCTTTGGCTTGTACAAATACAGTAGCGTTTTTGTTGTAAATCGAACTTACTTTTGCCCTATTCGAATGAATATTTAGGTTGTCAGATTCAAATTTATCTAAATAGACTCTAGCGTTTTCCTTAGCTACTATGCTTTTTAAATTTTTGCAAAAAATAAAACTAGTTGATGTAAAATTCCCTTCTTTGGATATGGCTTTTTTATTTAACTCCTGCTCTTTTACAGCGTAAACGAAAAGGGTATCATTGCGAACAGTAAAACGTACTTTGTTAGGAACGTTGGCTTTCATATAACTATGACTTATACTATTTTGAGGTCCGTTTTTTAAAATAAAATGAGATCCGGACTCAGCAACAACAACAGAAAAAGGCTTCAAAGCTTTTTTTTCTGAAATCACATTTTCATTTGTAGTATCATTGAAATACTTTGCTCCTATAAAAAGGAAGAGTATACCACCAAAAATAAAAATTAAAAAAATAGAAAGTATATAGTTACTTGTTTTCATAGTCGTTGTTTTTAATAGCTAATATTAATTCGTTTAGATCAGTACTGTTTAGTTTTAAAAGTTTTACCTTAACGAGAAAATCAGGTAAGTCTTGCTTGAAAAAACTAGCTCTCTCACTAGCCTTTATAAGTTCAAAGGCATTCTCGGATATAAAAAAACCGACGCCTCGTTTATTATCAAAAATATTAGCTTCCTGTAAATGAGTATAAGCACGCATCACTGTATTGTGATTCACTTCAAATTCGGCAGCCAAATCCCTAA
The DNA here is from genome assembly GCF_059882335.1 of Flavobacterium sp. OHVDL-2026-0007. NCBI lineage: Bacteria > Pseudomonadati > Bacteroidota > Flavobacteriia > Flavobacteriales > Flavobacteriaceae > Flavobacterium > Flavobacterium sp. OHVDL-2026-0007. The sequence goes on along the minus strand of NZ_CM187612.1, from coordinate 893,872 downwards.
CCGAAGCGACCCTCTCACCTGACTGTAATTGCCCCTCGAGAATTTGTCTACAGAGGTTATCTACTATTTGTAGGTAAATCCCTTTTGTTGATTTAAAATCCATTTTAAGCTTCCTTTTCCTTTAATTTAAAATAAGCAAAAGACAAAAAGAATATCCAAGAAGATATATATAGTAATATGAAAGCTAATCGGTAACCATCAAAATGCTCCGTAATAGGAAAGGGCCCTAAATTGACATGAAAACCATTGGTCTCCATTGGGTAAAAAACATGAGAGAGTAGTATCATGATTAGCACACAAATACCCCACAGCATCACTGAAGTAATTACTGTTTTAAGTAACGCATAGCGTTTAAAATAAGTTGCTCCTGCAAAAAGAAAGCAAGCATAAGAAAAAGGTCCAAAAATAATAAAAATTATCCCCTCAATACGAATAATTTCGCGCGTAACATCTTGAGCTTGCAAAAAGCAGTACTGGAAATTAGGGATTGAAGACGGGTCTAATCCTGAATCCCCGGGAGTCAAGGATGCTTTTGCCAAACGGATCGCTATCCAAAACAGGCACAATGCTATTGGAATAAAAAAAACGATTCTAATTAGAAACTGAAGCATCACTTTTTCAAGTGTAGAGCCAGGAGTAAGTAAAAAGTTATTAGTCTTGATTTGATCACCCAAATCAGGAAACGCAGTACCTACAAAAAGTAAAACAGCTATAATATAAAACCAAAAGCAAGTCTGATAACAGGAATAAACCAAAAAACTGGACCGAATCATATTATCCTTACTCTCATTAAAAAACCAATAGGATAAAACGTAGGTTATAAAGCCTAGTCCAAGAATAGTAAGAAAATACTTTGTCTTGTTTATTACTAAATCTTGCTTTAACAAACGGGAAAAACGCCCCCAATTGAAATAGTTATTAAACTGCATGGCTTTCAGATTTTAAGGTTACTTTATTGACTATAGCATTAAAAAGAAGTTCAATATCTATCTCTGTTTCCTCTTGATGATCAGTCACTTGAAGTATACGATACCCTCCTAAACATTTTTCCTGATAGATTGGCGTTGTTATACCAGTCAAACTCGGAACGGTTTTAAACTGCCATTGCTGACTGATATTAGAAATATCTTCATTAAAAACAATTTTTCCCTGGTCGAGTACTACAATTTTATCAATTATTGTCTCAACATCTTTTACCTGATGAGTCGAAATAATAACCAATTGTTCCTCAGAAACTGAACTAGCAAGAATTTTTCTGAACAGACTTTTAGATGGAATATCTAGACCATTGGTAGGTTCGTCTAAAATCAATAGACTACAATTCGTGGATAAAGCAAAGGCAATTAGAAATTTTTTACGTTGCCCATGAGAAAGTGCATTGAGATTTTTTTTGCGATCTAATTCAAATTCGTTAAGAATTTTATCCATTTTTTCATAATCGAATTTTGGATACAATGGGGCAGAAGCCTTCAAATACCGAGCAATGGAGACCGACGGAAAAGAAAACTCTTCAGGGACCATATACACATCAGATAAGAAGTCTGGCAAACGGTCAAAAGGTTTGAAGCCGTTGATGCTTACGATACCTGTCTGTGGTTGTAATAAACCTGATATCAGCTTGAGTAAGGTTGATTTCCCAGCACCGTTCTTGCCAAGTAAGCCAGTAATGCAACCACAATCTTGCTGAAAGGACAAATCGGTAAACAAGGGATCTTGTTTTTTGTACTGAAATGTTAAGTGTTGAATGTTGATCATAGTATAGTTTTTTAGTGTACTAGTTAAGTAGTACACAAAGTAAGGATTTTTTTATAGATAAAACAAATTTTTGCCTATAAAAAATCTTACTTTTTAGTGGTTAACTAACACAATACCAATAAACAAAGGAGGTGGGGCTAATATATATATATTATATGCATTACTTAAGTAGGACTGAGATCTAGAAAAGAAAGAAATTGGCGGTTAGGCGGGACAAAACTACTGATGAAGGATATAAAATTGATTAAATCCATAAAAACAACAAGAACTTATCCAAACAGGACATAAATATGCAATAGAGCCGTATGCCCATATTTTTCATTATAATGAATTCTCATAACACCTCTTGTATGTTCTGTAAAAACAACAACAAATAAATCATTAATCATAATTTTAGATTTACAAAGGCAAGTTTTTAAGAATTTGGCTGAAATCAGTGGATATTTTTGGTTTTAATTAACAAATGGCAAATATTGAAACTCAACATTTTTAAGTACTTTTGTGCCACTTTTATACACTGTAATTCCTTAAAAATGGATAAAAAAATATTCTCTTTTTTGTTTTCTACACGATTAATGGCCGTTCTTTTTTTAACATTTGCGATCACCATGGGTATTGGTACTTTTGTCGAAAGCAAGTATAATACTGATACAGCCAGAATTTTAATTTACAATACCTGGTGGTTTGAGGCGATAATGGTCTTTTTTATGATCAATTTCATCGGAAATATCAAACGCTATCAATTATTAAAAAAGGAAAAATGGGCTACTTTATTGCTTCATATTGCTTTTATTTTCATTCTTCTTGGTGCTTTCTTTACACGCTACATCAGCTATGAAGGAATGATGCCTATTCGTGAAGGTGCTGCTGAAAATCAAATTTATTCTGATAAAACATTTTTGACGGTCTTTGCTGATGGTGAATACAAAGGAGAAATGAAACGTAGAGTTTTTGAAAAAAGCCTTTTGTTATCACCGGTAACCAATAATGACTTTACGATTTCAGGTAAGTTTGACGAGACTCCTTTCGAAGTAACCTACGAAAACTACATCATGGGGGCTAAAGAAATAGTGAAACCTGATCCTAAGGGGACGCTGTACTTGAAGTTAGTGGAAGCTGGATCTGGTGGACGTGAGGAACATTTCTTAAAAGATGGAGAAGTTCAAAACATCCACAACGTTTTATTTGCTTTGAACAAACCGACTGATGGTGCGATTAACATCAACACCACTGGCGAAAAATACACCATTCAAACGCCTTTTGAAGGAAGTTTTATGAGAATGGCCGATAAATTCCAAGGAAATGTAACCAAAGATAATGTACAACCTTTGATGATGCGTTCCTTATATAGTATTGGTGATATTAGAATTGTATTTCCAGATCCTGCTGTAAAAGGAATTATTGACTATGAATCCAACAATGATTATAAGGCTAAAACTCATGATGATGCTTTAATTGTAAAAATCAAAGCAGATGGTCAAGAAAAAGAAGTACGCCTTTTAGGTTCTAAAGGTAGTATTGGTGAGCCCAAGACAGTTAAAATTGGCAACATCGAATATTCTTTATTTTACGGAAGTAAAGCCTATATTTTGCCTTTTAAAGTAAAATTGAACGATTTTATTGCCACTAAGTATCCTGGAACAGAAAAAAGTTACTCGTCTTTTGAGAGTAAAGTGACTGTTATCGATTCAACAGAAAGTTTTGATGCCCATATTTTTATGAATAACGTATTAGATTACAAAGGATATCGCTTTTTTCAATCGTCCTTTGATCCAGATGAAAAAGGAACTGTATTGTCCGTTAACCATGATTTCTGGGGGACTTCCATTACGTATTTAGGATACTTCTTGTTGTATCTCGGATTAATGGCTATTATGTTCACCAAATATTCTCGTTTTGCTGATTTGAAACGCAAATTAGAAGTGGTGAAAAAGAAAAAAGAAAAACTGATTACCATTTTGGTTTTAATGATCGGTTTGAGTGGTTTTGCGCAAGCACCACACGTGCACACACCTGGTCACGATCATGATCACGCTGCTGATCCTAACGATCACGCTAATCACGTTACAGCTCCACCAAGTGAAAAACAAATAGACTCTTTATTGTCTATATATAAAGCACCAAAAGAACATGCAGCTAAATTCGGTCGTTTGATTATTCAAGATGCTGGAGGAAGAATGAAGCCTATCAATACGTTCTCTTCTGAATTACTTCGTAAAGTAAGTCATGAAGATAATTACAATGGGATGAATTCTGATCAGGTTTTTTTATCGATGACTCAATATGCTCAAGTTTGGATCCAGGTGCCTATTATCTATATCAAACCAGAGAATGATAGTATTCGTAAGATTATCGGTATTGACAAAGCTGCAAAATATGCTCCTTTTGTTAAGTTTTTTGATGCTAATGGAAATTACAAACTTTCACCTTATTTAGATGCTGCTTATAAAGCAGCCAATCCAAATAATTTTGAAAAGGGTTTTATCGAAACTGATAAAAAAGTAAACTTAATGGAATCGGCTTTAAGTGGAAGTATCCTTAAAATATTCCCTATTCCAAATGATCCCAACAATAAATGGATTTCTTATCTTGAATTGCATAACGCTGGATTAAAAGGCATGGATTCTATCTATGTAAAGCAGGTTTTACCTTTGTATTTTAGTGCCTTAAATAGTGGTTCTATTTCTAAAGATTTCAAAAATGCCGATCAATTAGTAGAAAGTATCAATGGCTTTCAAAAGAAATTTGGAAGTAAAGTACGACCAAGCGAAAAGAAAATCGATTTGGAGATAGCCTATAATACCTATAACATTTTACCAAAAATGTTTTATTGGTATTCTCTTGCGGGTATTTTTATGTTGATCTTTACCTTGTTTAATATCTTCTTTGAGAAAAAGTTTTTACGTATCACGGTAAACGGTTTTCATATTTTAATTGGAATCATATTTGGTTTTCATACACTAGCTTTAATTGCTCGTTGGTATATTTCAGGACATGCACCATGGAGTAATGCTTACGAAGCGATAGTATACGTAGCTTGGGCAACCATGTTCTTCGGATTGGCTTTTGATCGAAAATCAAAACTTACTGTAGCATCAGCTGCCTTTGTTACTTCAATGATTTTTATGGCCGCAAACGCGAACTGGATCGATCCAGAAATTGCTAATCTACAACCTGTTCTTAACTCATACTGGTTAATGATTCACGTAGCGGTTATCGTAGCAAGTTACGGGCCTTTCGCTCTGGGAATGATTTTAGGTTTTGTAGCCTTGATATTGATTTTCTTTACCAATGAAAAGAACAAAGCTAAAATGAGTTTAAACATTAAAGAAATTACCTATATCAACGAAATGTCTTTGACCATTGGTTTGATCATGTTAAGCATTGGGAACTTCCTAGGAGGACAATGGGCTAACGAAAGTTGGGGACGTTACTGGGGATGGGATCCAAAAGAAACTTGGGCATTAATCTCTATTATGGTCTATGCTTTTATCATTCACGCACGTTTTGTGCCTTCGTTAAGAGGCAAGTGGTTCTTTAATTTAGCGAGTATGTTTGGGTTTGTTTCTATCTTATTTACTTATTACGGAGTAAACTTCCACTTAGTAGGCCTACACTCTTACGCCAGTGGAGAAGCACATTCACTAAGCTGGATCTGGTATTCATTAGGAACGATGAGTTTAATAGGGATCATTACCTATCCTAAATACCGAAAGTATTATAAAAAATAAACAGTCAATTGTATAATCAAATAGGTTCAACTTTCGTTGAACCTATTTTTTTTTGTTTATAAAACTTTGAATCTCTAATTTACCTGATTGGGTAACGCAAAGAGAAATGCCCTATTAGTGATCACTCAAATACTATAGCTTACTTATTTTTTTGATAGCCATTGGGATACATGATGGCCAAGAGGGTGCAAATGAGCAGAAAATTATACTCAGCGCCATTTCTTCCGCCACCTACGACAAACCAACCTTCTGGATAATGAACCAAAATAATACCCATAATTAAAATGAAGATGGTGACAAATCCGGCGAGTTTGATGTATTTATTTAGAATCAAAAGGACGGCAGCAACGACATGCGATAATTTAATCAACCAAGCCAATAACACGCCAAAAGGAGCGAAGCCAATCTGATTGAGATATAGATTTCCGAAATCTTGAATACCATTATTAAACATTCCGAAAACAGAATGCGTGAGCAATATAATCGCTACTGCGATTCTTAAAAGTAAAATTCCGCTCATAAAATACTTGTTGTTAAGGATTTATATGAATTAAAAGTAATAAAAAAACGCACATTAAAATAAATTAATATGCGTTTTACAGGGGATAAGACTTAATTTACACTTTTCCTAAAGTATACAATTGTGTCATGGTAGGAGTTAGACTTCCTCCAGCAGGTTCCAAGGTAATTCCAAAGGCCTCTGCTGAAATGGTTGGATCTACCACAAATATTTTTTGTTCATTTTTGTCAAAATCACTCAATAAACCAATACTGGTAGGGGTAAGAACAGGACTTAATTTAAGCGCCCAAACCTGATACACCATACCTTTTGGAGGCTCTGGTAAACCAGCAGCATCTATATACGTGGTTTTAGTTTCTTTATTCCAATATACTCTGGCAAAAGATTTTGGAGAAACTGCTTGACCACCCAGCGTTACTCCGGTGTTTTTAATATCTCTAACAATACTTAGACTTTTCTCCATTTGAGCGCTTTTTTGGTCCAAAAAAGCATAATCTCTCTCTATCTTATTTTTTTCTTGACCCACAGTTGCGATAGCAGCTTTGGTTTTAGTTATTTCTACGGTTTGGTACCCAAGACCTAATAACATCACTACGGCAGCAGCCCAACCCACGTATTGGGTCCAGCTTGAAGTAGGTTTCATCTCGACTACTTGAGTGTGTTTTAGTGCCAAACGAGCTTTAATTCTCTCGAAATTGGCTACGGAATGAAAAGGAGAGAAACTAGAGGATAAGGCCACTATAGCTTTTTCAATAGAAAGAATTTCATCTGCTACTTCAGGATGGCTTTTGGCCATTTGAGCAACTTCTAGGTTTTCAGTTTCGGTTAATAAGCCGTAAACATATAGTTCTAGAATTCCGGATTCTATGTATTCTTTTGCTTCCATTATATTTTTAAATAATTACGTAAATCGTTAATACAGTTTCTGTTTTGTGTTTTAATTGTTCCCAAAGGAATGGCTAATTCTTCAGAGGCTTCCTGTTGGGTATATCCTTTAAAAAATAATAAATCGATAATTTCAATACATTTTGGCTTCAATTTTTTTACGAATTCTTGAATCCCAATGGTATCGATTTTATTAACTAGTTTATTACTGTCTTCTAATAGATTTACGAAATTATCAGAGGAAAGGTTTTTTTGACTGTTGTTATAATTTTTAGATCGCAATTGATCGATAGAGCTATTTCTGGCAATATTGAGAATCCAGGTATAAAAACGTCCCTTACTCTCATTATAAGTATCGATGTTTTTCCAAATCTTTACAAAAACGTCTTGTAAAACATCTTCGGCTTCTTCTCGATTTTTAATCAATACGTTGATTACCGAAAAAAGACTTTTGGAGTACATATCATATAAATGGGTAAAAGCTCTTTCGTCTTTCTTGTAAATTAATACTAACAATTCTTCTTGAGTCATAGGTTGTTTTTTTTAAATTGAAACACTATTCTGATAAACTTTTTTCGTACCTCGTGATAAAGATAAATTATTTTTTTTTGATAATCACAGATTATTTAACAGCATAAAACCTAGTAAAATAAGAGTTCGTGAAGAAAAAACAAAAAAAAAATACCTTTTTCAAAACCAAAAGAGTACACTTTACGTATCTGCTATTGTAATGCAATAATAATATCACTTAAAATAGCATAAAAAAATAAAATCCTTTGGTATTTAGCACTTTGTCTCTATAAATGCGTTCTGCAGAAGAGGATAGTGTATTGGTTATTTACAGGAAAAATATAGAAATAAAGTTTTAACAAAAGAAAAATCAATATGAAAAACCTAAATCAACTAAAAATTTTGATTGTTGCCTTAAGTGGTGTTTTGGCCGTTTCTAGTTTTTGCTCTAGTGCTCTTCGTAAAGGATTAGTTCAATATCAATCTGTGAATGTTGCACCTTCTCCGTAAGGAGAGATTTAATATCAAGGGAAAAAGGGATTTCATACAAACGTCATTTTTAAGCGTTTTCGAGATGAGTATGGCTAGAATTCATTTAATATTGAATTCTTTTTTCAATTGTATAGTTTTATTTATGATTTGATTTGTTTGAATTGGGGGGGAAGCCTAACGTCTGATTAACGTTAGGCTTCAGTTTTTTATTTAACGTATGTTTAATAAAAATAATGCACTCAAACACTTTCCGTCCAACAGATTTTGATTAATTTTATAAAAAATAACACAATGAAAAAAATAACATTTATAGTTTGTAGCCTCTTCTGCTTATTAGGAACACAGCTGGAAGCGCAAACTAAAACAAGTAAATTATCTAAAAAAGATAAAGTCATGGCAAAAGAAACAATTTACCAATTCAAGGTTGAAGATTTATCTGGGAATCCTTTTGATTTTGCTTCCCTAAAGGGCAAAAAAGTTATGATTGTCAATACGGCTTCAAAGTGCGGATTAACTCCTCAATACAAAGATCTTGAAGCGATCTACAAAGAATACAAAGATAAAGGATTCGTAATTGTAGGTTTTCCAGCAAACAATTTTGCATCACAAGAGCCAGGTACCAATAAAGAAATTGAAACTTTTTGCCAACAAAATTATGGGGTAACTTTTCCAATGATGGACAAGGTTTCTGTAAAAGGAGATGATATGTGTGAAGTCTATAAATTCTTAACGCAAAAATCTAAAAATGGTTTAGAAGATTCTGAAGTAGAATGGAATTTTCAAAAATACCTAATCAATGAAAAAGGGGAGTTGGTAAAAGTAATCAAACCTAAAACATTGCCAACTGACCCAGCCATTATCAACTGGATCAAAAGCTAGTTAAAAAAAAACTAAAGAAGATATAAATCCACAATCTTGAACATAATAGTCAAGGTTGTGGATTTTTTTTCATTATGCTTCTGATAACGTTTTTTAGGAGTACTATCGCATAGTTCAATTGTAGAATTGAGCTTATTTGAGCATCAATTGCATGAAAACTAAATCAAGCCAATGATCAAATTTATAACCTACCTCACGAATTCTTCCAGTGGCTACAAAACCGAACTTTTCATGAAAAGCGATACTTCCTGCGTTATCGGCATCAATGGCACCAATCATCACATGATAACCTTGCTCTTTTGCTAAGCGAATCAATTCTGTTAGTAATTTTGATCCGATTCCTTTCCCTATGATGTCTTCCACCACATAAACGGAATGTTCAACCGTAAATTGGTACCCAATTTTCTCTCTAAATTGTCCATAACTTCCAAAACCAACTACTTCACCGTCCAATTCAGCCACAACCACGGGTAAATTCTTCTCTTTTTTGTCTTCAAACCATTTGGTCTGAACTTCTAGTGTCTGAATATCATAGCTATAATTGGCAGTAGTATGTTTAATCGAATAATTGACGATATCTAGGATTTTTTCTAGATCGTTTGATGCAGCGGGTCTAAGGAGTAAGCTCATAGTAATTTGTAATAGTATTGGTAAGCGAATTATTGTCTTTATCTTATAGGGCTATTATTGGGCACCTAATTCAGTCAGCAAGGTATCTACTTCCTTGGTATTCCATGTCATTTCCGTACAGATCTCTTTAGCGTCTTGAGCATATTGCAAGGCTAGCTTTTTATCTTCTATTTTAGCATAAAGTCGTGCGACAAGCAAGTTTCCGTCATAAGCATTGTTCAACTCTAAAGAATGTTTTACCCACGAAATACTTTGTTTTAAGCTATTGGTATCGCTAATGTGTTTTAAATAAGCCTGCCCAATGTCTTTTAAAAAATTAGCATCATTCCAAACTAATTGTTGTGTATCTTCAAGGCTCACTTTTTTGTAACGCGACCAATTCTCAGTTCTTTCAGCTAAAGTCAAATCATATTTAAAAACGATCGCATCAATTTTTTGCAAACGAATTGATTTGGCTACTTTTCTTTGTTTATCGTAGTTTATTGTGTCTAGATTGTCAACTAAGGGACGAAGTAATTCATGAACTATACTCTCGATTTTACGATCAATACGCTCTTGAGAAGCTACAGCAGCAAAATCTTTTTGATGATTCAGTACGTACTGAAATTCTCTAGAATTGATATCGGTTACCCCATTGGCGATAGCACGCCAATTGGTTTCACTTACTAATTGCGCTTCTGACTGTGTTTTGAGATAAAGGTGTGTGGGAGATGATAACTCGATTCTATCCCTTCCTTTTTTTAGTATATTTAAATAAGTGAAATACTTCATTACATTACTCGGATCAGCAAGAAACTCTTTTTCTACATAAGGCAATTGCATTTTTGGATTCATGGCATAATTAGCCTCAGTCATAAACTCTTCCTTTTTTAGTTCTCCTTTTAAAGCATAGACCAGTGTTTCGTTGCTGTCTAGAAATAAGATGGCCGGTAAGGACGTGGTCTTGAATTTGTTTTTGAGTGCCATTCCTTCTTCTTTTTCAACATTTTTCCAAACGCAGACATAATTCTTCGTTAAAAAGTCCATTACTGTTGGATCGCTGAAAACCTGCTTTTTCATTTCATTACAATGCGGACACCAATCCGCATAAAGCATGACAAAAAGTGGCTTCCCTTGTCTTTTACTCGTTTCTAAGGCTGTTTTATATGGTGTGTCATCAGGAACAAACTGATTTTGAGCATGAATAGTTTGCAGTGAAAGGAAGATGAAAAAAAGATATAAAAAACGCATACTGAGTTTATTTGGACCAAAAATTAGTTTTTACAAATATATTCCCTTTTTCTAAAAGCGACCTTAATATGTCAGCATTTATAAGCAAAATCAAGTGCGAAGTTTGTAACTTTGTGTTTGTAAAAAAATGTTTAGTCCGTAAACATAAAAAAATAAACCTCTATCCAACAGTATAGACGTAAAAATATTGTAACCGAATGATTTACCCCAAAATACCGCTTGCACAAAGCATAATTGAAGTTTGTTTAGCAAAAGGAATAACTAATATCATTATCTCTCCTGGATCCAGAAATGCCCCGTTAACGATAGGTTTTGCCCAAAACCCTCATTTCACCTGTTATAGTATAGCAGATGAACGTTGTGCGGCCTTTTTTGCCTTGGGTATCGCACAACAAACCAAAGTACCCACAGCAGTGGTTTGTACTTCAGGTTCTGCCTTATTAAACTACTATCCAGCCGTAGCGGAAGCCTTTTATAGTCAGATTCCCTTAATTGTGATTTCAGCTGATCGTCCTCAAAGCAAAATTGATATTGGTGATGGTCAAACCATTCGCCAACAAAACGTTTTTGAAAACCATAGTGTTTTCAATGCCAATTTGAATGAAGAAGCTTCCGATGAAAATGATTTAAAAATCAATACAGCCATTGAAATGGCTATGATCAAAAAAGGTCCTGTTCATATTAATGCTCCTTTTGAAGAACCTTTGTATGAAACTGTAGACACCCTTTCTGTTCAACCAAAAATAAGTGATGCAGTGGTCGTAGAAGAAGTAAAAAACTTCGAAAATAGAGATGATTTTGTAAACATCTGGAATACTTCCAAGAGTAAATTAGTCTTAATTGGAGTAAATGAAGCCGCTAGTATTGATCAGGAAATTATCGAGAAATTAGCCCAAGATCCCTCTGTTGTAGTACTTACAGAAACCACGTCTAATGTACACCATTCCACTTTTATCAATAGTATTGATACTTTAATTACGCCTTTCGAAGAGGTTGATTTCAAGCGCTTTCAACCAGAAGTATTGTTAACCTTTGGTGGGATGATTGTATCCAAACGCGTCAAAGCTTTTTTACGAAAGTACAAACCCAAAGAACATTGGCATATCGATACATTGCGTGCCTATGATACCTTCAATGCGCTAACACAGCATTTGGTTATGCAGCCCAATACTTTTTTTAAGGAACTGTTATCTAAAACTGCTTTTGTAGAAAGCGATTACTTTTCTACTATAGACCAGATTTACCAATTACGAAAAAGTAAAAAGGTGGCTTATTTAAGTAAAATACCTTTTTCAGATTTTAAAGTTTTCGAAAAAGTACTGGTTTCTTTACCGAAAAATAGTCAATTGCAAATTAGCAACAGTTCAGCTATTCGTTACGCACAGTTAATTGACATAGATCCTTCTATTGAAGTCTTTTGTAATCGCGGCACTAGCGGAATTGATGGCAGTACTTCAACGGCAATTGGCGCTGCTGTTGCCAACAAAAAACAAAATGTCTTCATCACTGGTGATATTAGTTTTTTATACGATAGTAATGCCCTGTGGAACTCCTATATCCCCAAAAACTTCAAAATCATCTTGATTAATAATGGAGGGGGGGGTATCTTTAGAATTTTACCCGGTCATGAAGAAAAGCCTGTTTTTAATACTTATTTTGAAACTTCGCATCAGCTAACGGCAGAACATTTGGCCAAAATGTACCAAATGAACTATTTTTCAGCTAAGAACGAGGCTTCCTTAGAGCAAAATCTCTCTTCATTATATGCTTCAAATGAGGCTCCAAGTATTTTAGAAATTTTCACTCCAACGGCGGTGAACGATGTCATTTTGAAACAATATTTTAAGGAGCTGACCTAATGATGTAAATAAAGCTAGGCTTGCCCTACAGTTTATCTTATCAAACAGCATCTTTCTAGCGACCAGCTCTTGTTTCAATAAAAAAATAAAGCGTCTACATTATGTAGACGCTTTATTTTTACACTATATTTTTATTCCTAACGAATCGGAGTAGGGAAGACCGGCAAACTGCCATGTCCTAAAGCATCTACAGTTTGAATAGCAAAGAAATAATTGTCTTTAGAATAAGGGATTTCTACCTGAGTATCCTTTACAAAAAAGGTTTTTTCCCAAGCAGCGGAAGACGTTTCACGCATTAGAATCTGATAACCGTATTGGGGTTTCCCTTGAGGTGCAGACCAGGAAAAAGTGGATGAATTAGAGAGGTTTTTTACTTCTATACCTACCTTTTCTGGGGCTCTAGGGGACCAGGCAAGATTGGCTAAAGTTGCTAAGTTAGCACAGGTGTTTTTCCTTAGATAGTCAAAATCCATAAATTCAGGCAGATCTCCAAATTGGGTATTATTCTCTGTTCTTAAATCTTGATGTTGATGATCAAAATTTTCATTCATTTCACAGAAGCGAACCGCTGTAAAGCCATTTTGACTAAAGGGGGTATGATCACCACCTCGTAAAAAACGATCATTACGGTAGACTAGTTTCACTTTCAATTGATCGACGTACTGCTCGGTCACCATTTTAATATATCGGGCCAATAAACGAGACGGGCTATCATTATCCCGATTGGTTGCTTTTCGCATTTTAGCTTCTTCTTCGGTTTCTAGATACGGGATTGTCTCACTAAAAACTCTTATTTGTGTATTGTCTCTCAAATGAGTTCCACTGGATAAACTATTTCCAATCATATCATTATTTAGCATCGCTATGATATTCCAATTGGCGGCTTTAGCCAATTCAGCCAGATGTCTAGCGCCATACAATCCTTGCTCTTCGCCAGTTACAGCCACAAAAATAATAGTAACTGGAAACGCTCTTTTACTCATTATTTTGGCCAGTTCCATAACTGCAGCCACACCAGATCCGTCATCATTGGCTCCTGGAGCATCCGCTTTTACATTCATCACATCAGAAACACGAGAATCCAAATGACCACTAATGATCAGTACGCGATCATCAGTAGGATCAGTTCCTTTTAGGGTAGCCATTACATTACCAAGTTGACTATCGTTTTTGATTCGTTTTCCATCTGCTTTAACGCTGAAATAATCGATAGTTGCACTTAATCTTCCATTAGAGGCAAGCGCATATTGGTCAAATTGAGATATTACCCATTGTTGCGCCGCACCAATACCTCTGGTTTTACTCTTGGTATCACTTAAAGTGTGTCTTGTTCCGAAAGAGACAAGCTTTCTTACTGTTGCTTCAAGGTTTTCTGACTTGATCTCTGTGATCATTTTTTTTATTTCCAGATCCTCCGCAACTTGAGCAATGGAAACTTGTGTAAAACATAGAAAGCTCAGTAGGCAATAGAAAGTCGTTTTTTTCATTGGTTGGGTATTGATTTTAGTATCTCAAATCTAATCAAAAAAAGACAAAGCAAGAAAATGACACACACTTGTTTTTTATATAACACATTTTTCTTTGTTCCATTTCCAAACTTCGTACCTTTGCCGCTTAGAAACTCAGTTGCTTTTCAACTTTGAAACTCAAGAATATGATTGAAATAGGAAAATACAATACACTTACCATACTACGTGATACTAAAGTTGGTTTATTTTTAGGTAATCCTGAAAAAGACCCAGAAGGAATTCACGATATATTATTACCCAATAAATACGTTCCAAACGAATTTGAGATAGGCGAAGAGCTTGTCGTTTTTGTTTATTTAGACCACGAACAACGTCCGGTTGCTACAACACTTGAGCCTTATATTTTATTGAATGAATTTGCACTATTGAGAGTGAATTACATCAATCAGGTAGGTGCTTTTATGGATTGGGGTATGGAAAAAGATATACTGGTTCCTTTTAAAGAACAAGCACGTCCAATGGAAAAAGGCAAACGCTATTTGGTTTATCTGTATATGGATGAAAAAACCAATCGTTTGGTAGCATCTAGTAAGACCAATCAGTTTTTAAGCAATGATCATTTGACTGTAGAGAAAGGCGAAGAAGTTGATTTGATCGTTTCGCATATTACCGAAATTGGTATCAATGTGATCATCAACGAGCAGCATAAAGGTTTGTTATATAAAGATGAAGTATATGATGACGCCATTAGAACAGGTGATAGAATGCGCGGTTACATCAAAAATATCCGTCCTGATAATAAAATAGACGTTGCCTTACAGGTACAAGGATACCAAAGTATCGAACCAAATGCCGAGAAGATATTAGATGAGTTGCGAGCGAATCGTGGTTTTTTACGTTTAAATGACAACTCTCACCCTGAAGATATTAAAACCGTTTTAAAAATGAGTAAGAAGACCTTTAAAAAAGCCGTTGGCGCTTTGTATAGAGATAAACTTATCGAAATAAAAGAAGACGGAATTTATCTGATCAAGGATAACTAACAAGACATACAAGAAAGGCTACCCATTACGAGTAGCCTTTCTCTTTTTTATTCAGTTTTAAAAAAATTGTAATTAAAAAAAACAGAAATAAAATAACTTGAATCCATTAAAAAAGCAAAGGCCTTAAAAATTTTAGAGTTTACTTCTTTACATGGTATGTCTTTAAATAATCTATATCATCAATCCTAAGAGCAAAAAGTCAATTTCACGGCTATTCCATTGGTTGTATAAAATAACTTATAGAAAGTTTTAATTAGCATGCTTTCCTTTTTTCGTAATCATTTCTATACTAATACTGTAAACAATTCTATCCGTTAACCTTAGGTGTTACTATTTACTTTTTGAAGTTTCAACAAATGAATAAATCATTTGCTCATTAATTAAAGGTGTACTAATAAATACCATGAAAAAATGAGCGACAAATTTTTTAAATTTTCTCAAAAAAATCATTTTTTAGGTTAATAAATCAGTGAAAGAAAATCAATCTTAAACCAACAAAATAAAATGTATCTCGTTGATTACTAGGTTGTAAAAGTACTTCTTTTTTTTTAATCCCTATGTTAAAAAAAGTTATTTTTTGTAAGTAATTTGGAATTGTCACGATCTAAAGTTGTTTTACAAAAGACTTCGCACAAAATGAGTAGGTAAAAATGTAAAAATGCTTTAATTTTACACTATAATTATTAAAATAAAACAAATAGAAATGGATTGGATAACTGCCAAAGAATTTGAAGATATCACCTATAAAAAATGTAACGGAGTTGCGAGAATCGCATTTAACAGACCTAATGTTAGAAATGCTTTTCGCCCAAAAACCACTTCAGAACTCTACCAAGCTTTTTACGATGCACAAGAAGATACTTCTATAGGAGTGGTTTTACTTTCTGCTGAAGGGCCGTCAACAAAGGATGGTGTATACTCTTTCTGTAGTGGTGGTGATCAAAATGCACGTGGACACCAAGGTTACGTAGGGGAAGATGGTCAACATCGCCTCAATATTCTTGAAGTACAACGTTTAATTCGTTTTATGCCAAAAGTAGTCATTGCAGTAGTACCAGGCTGGGCTGTAGGTGGTGGACATAGTTTACATGTGGTTTGTGATATGACTTTAGCGAGTAAAGAACATGCCATTTTTAAACAAACAGATGCTGATGTCACTAGTTTTGACGGTGGATATGGATCTGCTTACTTAGCCAAAATGGTGGGGCAGAAAAAAGCCCGTGAAATTTTCTTTTTAGGAAGAAATTATTCCGCTCAGGAAGCCATGGATATGGGGATGGTCAATGCAGTTATTCCACACGATGAGTTAGAGGATACAGCTTTCGAATGGGCACAAGAGATTTTGCAGAAATCACCGACTTCTATCAAAATGCTAAAATTCGCGATGAATTTAACTGATGATGGTATGGTAGGACAACAAGTTTTTGCAGGTGAAGCTACTCGTTTGGCTTATATGACCGAAGAGGCAAAAGAAGGTAGAAATGCCTTTTTAGAGAAAAGAAAACCCAATTTCGGAGAAAATAAATGGTTGCCATAAGCAGCTAAAAAAAACATCGTTTTGAGATTCTTTTTTTTGAATTGCAGTAGCAAAATACAATATTGGAGACTCAGCATGCTGAAATAGAAATTAAACAAAAGAAAATATAATGAAACATTGGATTGAAGCCGCTAGATTGCGCACATTACCTTTATCCGTTTCTGGAATCATAGTGGGAAGTATTTATGCTTTATCTAACCCAACGGCAACTATCAATACTCCAACTGAAGTTTTTAGCTGGAAGATTTTTGGATTTGCCCTGCTTACAACGTTGGGCTTACAAGTCTTGTCTAATTTTGCTAATGACTATGGAGATGGTGTAAAAGGAACAGATAATGCAGATCGAGTAGGACCACAACGCGCTATTCAGAGTGGGGTAATTACACCTCAAGCCATGAAAAAGGCCATCATAATAACTTCTTTACTGACTTTATTATCGGCAATTATCTTAATCTACTTCGCTTTTGGTGAAACCAATTTTACCTATTCCCTCTTTTTCTTGTTCCTTGGAATCGCGGCAATTATTTCAGCTATTCGCTATACAGTAGGAAACTCTGCTTATGGATATAGAGGATTTGGAGACTTATTTGTTTTTATTTTCTTTGGCTTAGTGAGTACCTTAGGAGTAAACTTCTTATATTCAAAAGAAGTAGATCCACTTTTGATCTTGCCAGCGATTGCGATCGGTTTGTTGAGTGTTGGGGTTTTAAACCTAAACAATATGCGTGATGAGGAATCAGACAGAAAATCAGGAAAAAATACCATCGTGGTGCAAATGGGAGGCCAAGTAGCAAAAAAATACCACTATTTTTTAATCGTAGGGGCAATGATTTTGGTTGTGGCTTTTGCTATTTTAAGTGAGTACCACTTTGATCAGTACTTGTTTTTATTGGCTTATATCCCTTTAACTAAACATTTAATTACCGTTTATAAAAACCAAAACCCTAAGCTGTTGGATCCTGAGTTAAAGAAATTAGCGCTAAGTACATTTTTACTTTCTTTGCTACTAACCTTATGTATGGTTTCCTTGATTTCAGACATTATTGTTAATCTTTTTATGGGAGGTAGATAAAAGATAAGTTCAACTTTAAAATTGTATCAAATATGAAAATTACTTTTTACGGACACGCTTCTTTAGGAATAGAAGTTGGAGGAAAACATATTATTGTTGATCCCTTTATCACTGAAAATCCTCAGGCTGCAGCTATAGACATAAATACCTTAAAAGCGGACTATATTTTACTAACACATGCGCATGGAGATCACGTTTTAGACGTTGAAGCTATTGCCAAAAGAACTGGCGCTACTATTGTTTCCAATTATGAAATTGCTACTTATTACGCCAATCTTGGTTTTCAGTCGCACCCTATGAATCACGGTGGAAGCTGGAAATTCGATTTTGGAAAAGTGAAATATGTAAACGCTATTCACTCGAGCTCATTTCCTGACGGAAGCAACGGTGGAAATCCTGGTGGTTTTGTGATAGAAGGAGAACACAAAAACATATACATAGCGGGTGATACAGCCCTAACAATGGATATGAAACTGATTCCGTTGCGTACTAAATTAGACCTAGCCATTCTTCCCATTGGAAATAATTTTACTATGGATATAGAAGACGCTATTATTGCTTCTGATTTCATTGAATGTGATAAAATTGTCGGTTGTCATTTTGATACTTTCGGTTATATCGAAATCAATCACGAAGAAGCTATTCGTCAGTTTTTCGATAAAGGGAAAGACTTAATGCTTCTGAAAATAGGAGAGTCCATCGAACTATAAAATAGTTCATTATCTGGAATAATAATTTTCCTTCTTAGAAATAGTTAGGCTTCTTTTACAAGTCGTTTTTAAGGAGGAAAACATCAAAAAAGAAGCTAAAAAAAGACTAGAAGCAGATAAAAACAGCTGACCTTATTGCCAATTAAATTTTTCAACATGAGTTTAAAAAGAGTACTCTTATTTCTTTTTATCACCCTTTCCTTCAACACTTTTGCGCAAAAAGATGGTTATTGGGACAAGGCGCGTGCTACCACAAAGGAACTTATTGTTGCTGCTGGTGATCGTGTTACCTTTAAAGCGGAAGATCTTCCTGTTGGTACCACTGAAATTGTTTACAGAATTACCCTTCTAGATGAAAATCAACAAATGACCAATAGCCTGGTCTCCATATTAAAAGCTATTCCAGACCCTTATGGTATTGGACAAGGTTCAGCAGGTGCTGTATTCCTAATGTCCAAAATCTCTGGCGATGACACCTGTACCTATGCGCTTTTTACTTCCAAAGAAGAAGCTCAAAAATACATTGTGGATGGTAAAACAGATCAAGCCTGTTATGCTCAGGCAGAGCCACTAGGAAAAGATGCAAAACGACTATCACTAGACAAATCGTCTTGTTTGAAACAAAACACAACGGCCATTTGGTTTGGTTTTGAAAGTAAAAATTGGATCCTGAAACAAAAAGTAGTTCTAGAGGTAGTACCTTGGGTAGACATTAAACTTAATCGCGGTTGGAATCAAGACAATAAAAAGGAAATTATTAGCTTGTGCAAGACTTCTAACATGGCGCAAAAAATGGCCAATTCAGATGATTTTTGTGTTTGTATTCTCGATAAGATTACCAAACAGTATCGTTATAATGAGTTCCAGAAATTATTGGCTATAGAAAAAACTAAAGCCTACAAAGATTTTGGAAATCTGTGTTATAACGATGTGAGTATCTCTAAGAATGTGTATAATGATTTACGATCTCAAGTGGCTACTTTGATCAAATTGCAAAAGTACAACGAAGCAATACCTAAAATCAATACCATCATTAATGATGGCAAGGCCACTGCGCTAGATTATAGTAATTTGGGGTACTGCTACATTTTAACCAAACAATTTGCAAAAGCACTTAAGTTTTTGAAAGAAGGCGAAAAGCTAGATGATACAGAGTTATTGGTAAAACTAAACTTAGCGCATGTTTACTTGCTCTATGATAATTTTAGTGAGGCAAAAAACATCTATAAGAAATATCAAACTCAAAACGTGACCGATAGCTTGAGCTGGAAAGAAAAAACAAAACAAGACTTTACGGTTTTCCAAAAAGCAGGTTTACCATCCACAGATTTTGATAAAATATTAAAACTATACGACTAAATTACTTCAATAGTATTTACTGATGCTTCGCATTTGGGAGCTATAAGAACAATTACAACAGACGCAGCACCATATCATAAGATCCTTGCCGATCCAATTAACCTAAATACCTATCCCTTTGAAAGCAACTTACCATCAATACATGCTCGAGTTTAAACGCCCTTCAGGAACTTCAAGAGGCATTTTGACTCAGAAAGAAACTTGGTTTATTGTTCTGGAAGAAAATGGTAAAAAAGGAATAGGAGAGTGCGGTATACTACGTGGTTTGAGCGCTGATGATCGAGACGATTACCAAGAGAAATTGGCTTGGGCTTGCCAGAATATCCATCTAGGAGAAAAAGCACTGTGGGAAGCTCTATTGGAATTTCCTTCTATACAATTTGGAATAGAAATGGCTTTTCTGTCGCTAAAGAGCGAAGCCCCTTACGTCTTATTTCCCTCTGATTTTACCCAATACTCAAAGTCAATTACGATAAATGGACTGGTTTGGATGGGGGAGGCCACTTTCATGAAAGAGCAAATTGAAGAAAAAATAAGAGACGGCTTTAAGTGTATTAAACTCAAAATTGGCGCCATCGATTTTGAAAAAGAATTAGCCTTATTGGCGTTTATACGCAGTCACTTTTCGGCTGAACAAATCGAAATAAGAGTGGATGCTAATGGGGCATTTGCTTTAAATCAAGCTTTAGACAAGTTAAGTCAGTTGAATCAATTTCAATTACATAGCATTGAACAACCAATTAAAAAAGGCCATACAGAAGCCATGGCGGATCTGTGCGCCAATAGTCCTTTTCCAATTGCATTGGACGAAGAATTAATCGGCGTATTTTCCTTTGAGGACAAAGAAAAATTGTTGCAGCAAATTAAGCCGCAATACATAATTCTAAAACCAAGCTTCATTGGAGGTTTTCGTGGAACTCAACAATGGATCACCTTGGCTAATAAATACAATATTGGATGGTGGATTACATCGGCTCTAGAAAGTAATATTGGATTAAACGCTATCGCTCAATGGACCTATATGCAAAACAGTCCAATGCCACAAGGTTTAGGTACTGGCGCTCTTTATACCAATAATTTTGATTGTCCACTGGAAGTTTCTCATGGGCAGTTATGGTATAATTCAACTAAAGACTGGGCGTCCACTTTTCTAAACAAGGCATAAAAAAACTGGCTTTTGAGGCCAGTTCTTTTGGTTATAGTCATGTTTGGTTTTATTCTTTTCCTCCATCTAAAGTCTCTTGCCAATCTTTTAACTCTTGCCATTTCCCTTCATGAGCTAATAATGCTTGCTTAGCCCAGGTACCTGGATTGTGAATAGCATAGTTCTCTCCTGCAGCATCTAAAATAGCTTGTGATTTTGAAATAGGGGTCTCGGCTAACTGCAACCAGGTCTTAATACCCGCTTTATGGTAAAGCTCTTCTATTTTTGGCCCAATTCCTTCTACTATTTTCAAATCATTTTCTTTTATTTTACGTCCCAACACTTTTGCGGCCAAAGCGCCATCAAAAAGTACAGCAGGTGCAAGGCTACCAGCAAAGGATTGTATAGATCCTTTTGATTGATTCGCCAAATCTGTTTCTAAAGATGCTATTTTAGCATTTAAACTCTTGGTATTGGCTTTACAGGCATCTAAATCAGCTTGTAGTGACAAGGCAAGTGAATCATCTCCTTTTGCGTTCATTTTCCCTAATAAATAGCCTAAAATTCCACAGATTAAACCCACTAGAGCAGGTATTAAGATACAAGGTATATTCATAATAGTATGTTTTTGATTAATTATTTTATAGTAATAACAGTTCTTCTGTTGTTGGCTTTACCTTCAGAGGTTGTATTCTCACCAATTGGCTCATCAGGGCCTTTTGATTCGGTTGTAATACGAGCAGCTTCGATACCATTTTTAGATAAATAGTTTTTAGAAAACTCTGCACGTTTTTGTCCCAAGACAACATTAGCCTCACGGTTACCTACATTGTCTGTATGTCCAACTATTAAAACAACGGCATCTTTTACATGATCCATATACTTGGCTATGTCAGCCACTTTTTGTTTTTCAAGACCACTCAACTGATCACTACTTTTATTAGTGCTAAAATGCAAAATTAGCGCTTCTGCGTTGATTTTGTCTTTCAGAGCACTCCACTGATCTGATGCGACTGAAGTTGTGTCTATGGCCTCAAATTTGTATTCAACAGGCCCTAAGAGTGTGTCCAAATCCATTTTTAACTTATCTATAATTTGACCTTTTGTATCAAATTGAGAAGCAATCAACCCTTTTGAGATAAAGTACCTCTTGACATCATTTGCCCTTGCTAAACCCAAATTCTCAAAAGTAGTGGTGTTTTTTTCATCCGTTGTTGCATAGCCCGTAATGGTCACTTTTTGTTTTGGGTTCGCTGCTAAGAATGTTTTTAGATTTTCAATACCTATAGCTACAGAATCGCGAAGAGGCATAATAACCATCGAACTACTTTTCAGAAACTTGATGTTATCATGGCTATGATAGTCAATTCCTGTACCATTTAAAATAAAAGGGACAAAATCAGCGTCCTGAGCCACCGCTACTACTACTTTTTCAGTATCGACAGCAGGTGTTTTCATACAGCAATTGCAACAAAATTTTTCATACAAAAAAGTACCTAAAATGATCGTTATTGCAATGCCTAATAGATAAAGTGCTTTTTTAGACATAAGTTATGAAATTAAGATTCTATCAAATTTAACAAAAAAATAAATACATAATACATTACGAATTGGTTATTTTAATGTTATTCATCTAGTTTTTAGTTATTTATGTCGGATTCTATTAAAATCGATAACATTAGCTCTTCTGGATTTTAAGACTAAATTAAATTGAGTAACTTGCAATGAAAAATTAATTTAGATCCAAAAATGATAGAAATTGAAAGAAAGTTTCTGGTAAAATCAAATGATTTTAAAGAATATGCTTTTACTCAAAATAGCATTGCCCAAGGATATCTGAGTTCAGTTCCTGAAAGAACTGTTCGTGTTCGAATTAAGGGAAATAAAGGCTTTATAACCATCAAAGGAATTAGCCATCAAGGTGGCATGTCTCGTTTTGAATGGGAGAATGAAATTCCACTTGTTGAAGCACAAGCCTTATTGGCGCTCTGCGAAAAAGGAAAGATAGAAAAAACGCGTTTTGAAGTACAAGCAGGGAAACATGTAATTGAAATAGACGAATTCTACGGTGAAAATGAAGGCCTAGTCATGGCAGAGATTGAATTAGAGTCAGAAACAGAGGCTTTCGAAAAACCGAGTTGGTTAGGGGAGGAAGTAACCAATGATCCAAGATATTACAATGCCTATCTGAGTAAAACTCCTTTTAAAGATTGGGAAAAATAAAGCACTTATGACAGATTATGATTTGATTATTGTCGGAGGCGGTCCTATTGGACTCGCTTGTGCCATTGAAGCTCAAAAGAAAAATTTACGATATCTGATTATCGAAAAAGGCGCTATTGTAAACAGTATTTTCAATTACCCTTTGTACATGACTTTTTTTTCGACTGCTGAGCGCTTAGAAATTGGAGACATCCCTTTTAATTGTTTAGCACCAAAGCCAGGACGTCAGGAAGCTTTAGAATACTATCGAAATATTCATCGTTATTTTAAATTTTCAATTCATTTGTTTGAAGAGGTGAGGCAGGTGGTTAAAATTGGGCATGATTCTTTTAAGATTACTACTAGTAAAAGCTCTTACCAAGCCAAGAACGTGATCATTGCTACGGGTTTCTACGATATTCCCCTTGAAATGAAGGTAGAAGGAGAAGAGCTTCCCAAAGTGCGTCATTATTACAAAGAAGCACATGAATTTGCTTTTAGAAATATAGTGGTGGTAGGAGCTAATAATTCTTCTGTGGATGCCGCTTTAGAATGCTGGCGAAAAGGAGCCAATGTCACTATGGTTATTCGTAAAAACGCCATCAACGACAGAGTCAAATACTGGGTAAAACCTGATATTGAAAATAGAATTTCTGAAGGAAGCATACAGGCGTATTTTGAATCCAATATTACCTCAATCAGAGAAGATCAAGTTATTATCGAAACACCAACTGGTGCAATAGAATTGGAAAACGATTTTGTCCTGGCGCTAACAGGCTATAAACCTGATTTAAGTTTTCTAGAAAAAATGGGGATTCACCTCTCTAATGACGAACTAAAGACACCTAGCTACAATCCCCAAACTATGGAGACCAATTTAGAAGGATTGTTTCTAGCAGGAGTGGTTTGTGGAGGAATGCAAACTCATAAATGGTTTATTGAAAACTCTCGTATTCACGCTAGTATGATTGTCAATCATATTACAGAAAAAGCCAATTGTAAGATCGCCTAAATTATACTAGGATCCCTTCAAGCGAATTCAAGTGCACTAATGAAACACTCTCGAATTCGCTTGATTGATCCTTTTTTTTATGTTTTTTACTCTCCTTAAGAACTACAGGAAAGCATAGAACAACCTACTTTTGAGCGAGCCCAATCAGGTCGTTTTGCAAACCATTTTTGATATTCAGGTTGCTCGTCATAAGGTTTTTGAAGCAGTACGTAAAGCTCGTTTAACAACGAAAAATCATCTTGATCTGCTGCCTCTATAGCCAACTGAGCCATATAATTTCGCAGTACATACTTTGGATTGATCTGATTCATTTTACTAGCACGTGTGCTGTCATCCAATTTTTCCCCTTGCAATCTTTCACTATAAAGAGAAAACCATTTTTGCCAGCTTTCTAAAATAGGTCCTTTAATTTCTTCGGGTATGTAAAAAGAATCTTGAATCTTCTCCATTGCTTTTACTGTAGAGTCAGATTTTGTGACATTACTCAAATTTCTAAAAAACAGAGTCATATCGGTCTCTGTTAACTCAAAAGCAGCTTCTAGATTCTTTATCAATTCACCATCGTTTTCAGTAGAGGTAAAGAGTCCTAATTTACTTAAAAACATCTCCTTATACTCGGAATCAAAATCGATCATAAACGATTCCAATATTTTTTCCAGTGGCGCTGCTTCATTAATTAATGGATAAAGAGCATTGGCTAATTGATACAAATTCCACTGTGCAATTTGAGGTTGATTCCCGAATCGGTATCGTCTAAATTGCCTATCAGTTGTATTGGGTGTCCAATTGGAATCATAGTTATCTAACCAGCCGTATGGTCCATAATCAATGGTGATACCATGAATCGACATATTGTCTGTATTCATTACCCCATGTACAAAACCAACACGCTGCCAATGCAGTATCATCTCGCGGGTTTGATCCGCTACCTTTTTAAACAATTCTATATACTGTTCCTTAGGTTCTCCTTTGATTTCAGGAAAGTAATATTTTATAGTATAGTCAACAAGTTGTTGCAAATTTTTAAGTTCATTTCTGGCTGTTAACATTTCAAAGCTACCAAAACGAATAAAGGAAGGCGCAACACGACAGACAATAGCACCTTTTTCGTACGCGGGATTTCCGTCGTATAAAACATCACGTAAAACTTGATCCCCAGAAAGCATTAAGGAAAGCGATCGAGTAGTAGGTACCCCTAAATGAAACATGGCTTCAGCACATAGATATTCTCTAACAGAGGAACGCAGCACCGCCAAGCCATCCGCTGTTCTGGAATAAGGTGTTTTTCCTGCTCCTTTTAATTGAAGGGTAAAAAAGGCTTTATCATGTTCTACTTCCGTCAAATTGATGGCACGACCGTCTCCTAACTGTCCAGCCCAGTTACCAAACTGATGTCCTGCATAACACATGGCATAAGGACGCGTTCCTTCCAGAATTTCATTACCTGAAAAAACATTCAAAAAGGATTTGGACCCTATTTCTTCTGCTGAGATACCCACCATTTCTGCTACACTTTCAGAGGCGTGAATTAATTTGGGCTGGGCTGTTTTTGTTGGATCTACATAGGAGAAAAGCACATTAGAAACTTGTCGAACTTCATTTGTTTCCTTAGGATCCGCCGGTAATTCAGCCGTAAACCTGTTTTGTATTTTTAAGTTTTTCATTCCAATTTTTTCTTTCTTTAAGGCTGTACGAGCTATAATAGAGCCAAAATAGTTAAATAATTACATCGATTAGTCCGCTAACCTATCGGCATACATCTTAGTTAACTTCTCTATTTTCGGATCAATTACAATTTGACAGTAACGCGCCTCCTGATTGTTATTATAATAGTTCTGATGATCCTGTTCAGCCTCATAAAAGACTTCAAAAGGAATTAATTCCGTTACAATGGGATCTGAATAAAAAGGCTTTACTTCCACAAATACCTGTTGTGCAATGGCCTTTTGTTCCTGGTCATGATATAAAACAATAGAACGGTATTGCGTACCGCTATCGGCCCCTTGACGATTTAATGTTGTAGGGTCATGACTAGTCATAAAGATGAAAATTAAGTCATGATATGAAATTATGGCAGGGTCAAACGTTACTTGGATCACCTCTGCATGACCCGTTCGGCCTGTACAGACCTCTCGATAAGGAGGATTCTTGATAAAACCTCCAGCATATCCCGATTTTAGAGCCGCTACCCCTTTCAAACGCTGCATGACAGCTTCTATACACCAAAAACACCCACCACCAAAAGTAGCTACTGATACATTTTCCATAAATAGTATTGTTAAACTTTTAATTGCCTATTAATCCGATAGAATATTCTGCTAAATTACTTAATAAAAAGAGTATTTAATTAAAAATATCGAAGGCTTGTTTACCGTTTATAGTTTATAATTGATAAATTCGCAATTCTAGAAAAAAGCAATATATTTGCAATCAAACACAGGCATCATAATGAATAGCAAAAATAATACCATCACTTTAGAAACTTATTTTCAAGACTTTAGAAAAAATATAGTCGGGGTTAATCAGGAATTTACCTCTCCATATGGAAAGAAAAAGATTATTTACACTGATTGGACTGCCAGCGGAAGACTATATCGCCCTATTGAAGAGAAACTTCTTAATGATTTCGGTCCTTTTGTAGCCAATACACATACCGAAACGACAGTGTCAGGTACGGCCATGACAAAAGCGTACCATCATGCCAGAAACATTATCAAGCGACACGCCAATGCTAATGAAGATGATGTTTTAATTACTGACGGAACTGGAATGACCGGAGTAATCAATAAATTCCAACGTATTTTAGGATTAAAAATTCCTGAAAACTTAAAAAATTGCACGATAGTCCCAGCAGAGAAAAAACCAGTGGTTTTCATTTCTCATATGGAGCATCATTCCAACCAAACCTCATGGTTAGAGACTATTGCCGATGTTGAGATTATTCCTTCCTGTGAAAAAGGACTTTTTAGTTTAGACAATTTAGAAATACTATTAGAGCAATATAAAAATAGAACCATTAAAATTGCTTCGATCACTTCTTGCTCCAATGTAACGGGTTTAAAGACACCATTTCATGAAGCTGCCAAATTAATGCATCAGCACAATGGGCTTTGTTTCGTAGATTTTGCTTGTTCAGGACCTTACGTACCGATCGATATGCACCCAGAAGATTCGGAATCGTATTTGGATGCTATTTTCTTTTCTCCGCATAAATTTTTAGGAGGACCAGGTACATCAGGAGTTTTAATTTTTAATAAAAAACTATACCACAATATCATTCCAGATTGTCCTGGAGGAGGAACCGTAAGTTGGACTAATCCTTGGGGAGAACACAAATATGTAGACAATATTGAGGATCGTGAAGACGGAGGAACTCCAGGTTTCTTGCAAGTCATCAAAACAGCTCTAGCAATTGAGCTGAAAGAAGAAATGGGAATTGAGAACATTTTGCAACGAGAACACGAGATTGTAACCTTCATTTTTGACGAATTGGGAGCTGTACCCAATATTAAAATTCTAGCAGGACAACACAAAGAGCGCTTAGGAGTAGTTTCCTTTTTTATTGAAGACCTTCATTTTAATTTAGGCGTAAAATTACTAAATGATAAATTTGGTATTCAGACTAGAGGAGGATGCAGTTGTGCGGGAACCTATGGTCACTTTTTATTACACGTTGATCAGGAAACCTCCAATAAATTGGTTGATGAAATTACCATTGGCGATTTGATCAAAAAACCAGGATGGATCAGAATGTCAATACATCCCACCACGACAAATGAAGAA
Source organism: Flavobacterium sp. OHVDL-2026-0007 (assembly GCF_059882335.1). Lineage (NCBI taxonomy): Bacteria > Pseudomonadati > Bacteroidota > Flavobacteriia > Flavobacteriales > Flavobacteriaceae > Flavobacterium > Flavobacterium sp. OHVDL-2026-0007. The sequence goes on along the minus strand of NZ_CM187612.1, from coordinate 866,050 downwards.
ATTGCCTTTGTATGTGAAAGTATAAAAGAATTAGCGAAACACCATACCACTTGGGCTTTAGATTATAGCTACAACAAAGACACTAATGAGTTCGTGCACAAAAACGCGAATTCATTTGAAGATGAACTAGTGAAAGGCTGGTTTAAAAGCTAAATACAAGACAACAGTTAAAAATAAACCCAGCATGTTTTTAAAATTTGCTGGGTTTGCTTTTAGTACTCTTTTAATTCTAGTGTTTTATCGCATTAGTAAGGAGGAATACTTAAGATTCCTGGAATTTCTTCAATGACAATAAAGCTTGTTCTTGTACTTTATTTTGAAAAAAACCGGTCCACCCCATTAAATAACCAGAGATTCCAAATGCTTGTTTGGACCAATTCCAAAGATCAAAGTGGTCCACATGTTTAATGATTAAACCGTCTTGAAAAACAAATTCCGCTGAAATTGCATTAATAACCTTTCTATTGGTTTTACTAAAATGGTAGGTTGCCACCCAATTCGCAGAACCAGTAGTCTCTGTAGCTTTTATATTGGAAAATTCGATTTTTATCTGGCCTTTACTTTTTAAGATCAGCATCTCCCACATCTTCGAAACTTGTTTTTCTTTTAACAAGCCAAAAACTGGATCCTTAAATTGAACCTTTGGATGATAACATTCTATCATGGTTTTAGCATCACCCTTTGAAAATGCAGTATAGAATTTTGTAATTAAGCTTTCGTTAGCATTCATAGCAATAGTATTAAGGTGTAGTCACAGGAGTAGTCTGTAATCCGCAATTTATAAAAGGCTAATTTCTTTGGCCGTATCGTATGTTTTTTTTGATTTATCGAAGGCTGTCGAAAAATAAGCCATTTTGTTCTCGGTTGTAAAGTAACCCGTTTGATTGCCAAAGACATTTGAACTACCTGTAATAATAAATCGAATAGCCTTGATATCGGTTTGTTTTAGCTTATTCATTTCCAATGGAGTAAAGTAATAATAGCTAGAGGTTTTACCATCAGCCGCTTCATTGATCTTTTTATCCACACAGGCAATAACATCTCCGTTGGCTAAATCTACATAAACCCCACCCGAAATTCTCATCTTGTCATTAGCCGTGGCAATAGTCAATTTTAAAATACCCCCTTTGTCTGTTTTACCAATTTGAACATTTGTTTCACCACTAAAAGCATATTTTTCACAAATGAAAGTATAACTTGGGGTTGCCCGAAAAGGTTTTGAATCTTTCACCGTTATGGTTTCTTGAGCAGTTCCGAAGGTGGAAACAAATAGTAATACAAACAGCGGTATTTTTATCTTCATAGTTAATTTATTATTCAGTTATTTTAGCATCAAAACTTTGATCCCAATCCATTGATTTTATAGCCGATATTAAGTTGTTCTCATCTACAAAAACACGTAGTTCTTTGTTGGCAATTTTTTTAGTATACAACGCATGGTAACGGTAAATCACCTCATGCTTAGTTTTGTATACACCATCTAATTTTAAATCAATAAAACTTCCATAATACTGTCTAAATCTTTGACAAGTTTTAGTCAAACGCTCTTCAGTGGTGTTTTCCATCACCGACTTGGTCACTTCCGTTTCATTAAAAGGTTTAAACTTAGAGGTGTTGCACGTAGCTAAAACTCGTTTACCTAATTCATAGGCCTTTTTTTGTTGATTTGCACTAACCTCAGTAGCCGCTAGCTTCTTAATTTTAAGACTTTCGGTGTCTCTACTAACGTTTTTGGATTTACATCCAATTAACAACAACAAACATATAATCAATCCTGCTTTCTTCATAACTATTTATGTTATTTTTAATAATAAGTTGGGGTCGGGACAATTCTCTATATAAAAATTCAAATCATTCGAATTACAAACACCAGGATAATCACCCCAAAATTCTTGCATATTTCGTATAATTTGAAAATGAACATGTGGTGCATAATCACCATTAACAGCTGAATTTCCTAGAGCCGCTATTTGCTCTCCTTTTTTAAAGAATGCCCCAACGGTAAGATCTTCTATACTTTCAAACGATAAATGTCCGTATAAAGTATGAAACTTTTCATTTTCAATTTCATGTTCCAAAATAATAGTCGGACCATAGTCTCCTAAACCAATATTGTTTTTAAAACTATGTACCTTACCATCAAGGGCTGCCAAAACAGCCGTTCCTTCTTTTGTCCATAAATCCAAACCAATATGAATGTTACGTTCAGGAATGGACTCATTTTTAAAAATTGTACTTCGCTGATACAAAGTTCGTCCCTCTATGTACCCTCCAAAGGCTACTTTAGCCTGGTTTTTTTCTAAAAAATCAGTGATAAAACCTTCAAATTCAGTAGCGTTTTTAGGCTTTGATTGCACTAATTCCTCATTGGCAGTCGATAAGTCCAATGGAATGTACTGTGAATATTCTAGAGTCGAATCCAGTACTTTAGTAGCAGGTAGTGCTTTTAAAATGGAAGCAAGGCGTTTCATAGGGTTTCAGATTTAGTCAATTTTTTCAATGATGATCAGTTCATTATGTACTTCAATTCGGGGCAACATTTTTGACCTAAACAGTTTAGCATTAATTTCTGCCATATAGTTTCTGTTTCGAACATTATGCGTTTCATCCAAAATCATGGTATTAAAAAGTACAAATCCTTTGTTTTTCAAAAGAGCACAAATTCGCTCGCTAAAAAAGCGTTCGAATAAAAAATTAGGCATTTTAATATCTTCAAAAACATCTATAATGATCAAATCATATTGGTTCTTCGTTTTTAAAACAAATTCGAAAGCATCATCGATAACAATCTCTAATTGCTTTATTTGATTAAGATTAAAGTACTCATTTGCAATTTGAATCATATCGGCGTCTATTTCCACTCCGGTAATTTTACCTTTATATCCAATCTCATCCACTAAGGTTTTAATCACACTTCCGCCAGCAACTCCCAACAATAAAATATGTTGCATATTAAGAATCGAGTTGTAACCAATATTACGAAGTCCGTATCTTAATATACGTTGCAAACTTCCATAAGAATAATTAGTGTTTTGCGAATCTAAAACCAACTCACCATTAGCCCAAGTAACTTCAATAATTTTGCTCCTAGCCGATTTTTTCTTGAATATTTTTATAGGAATCAGATAACTGAGTATTTTTTGCATCATTTTGTACGGCTTTTACTCAAATTTACATTTTAAATCTTTTATTTTGCAGTAAACATGGAATATTAATGAAGAAACAATTATACAAATTCATCTTTTTAAAGCTAATGGGCTGGAAAATAGTGGGTATTGAAAATGCTGAAGTAAAAAAATGTGTGATGATGGTGATGCCACATACGAGTAATCACGATTTTTATTTGGGAATTTTTACTCGTGGTATTTCTGGCGTGGAAATGAACTGGGTAGGAAAAAAAGAATTGTTCCGATTTCCTTTTGGCTACTATTTTAGAAGCGTAGGAGGTGAGCCTTTAGATCGATCAGGTGGTTTGAATAAAGTAGACTCTATTGCGGCTATTTTTGCTAGAAAGGAAGTTTTTCGTTTAGCTGTTGCTCCAGAAGGGACACGTAAAAAAGTGAATGAACTAAAATCTGGATTTTATTTTATCGCCCTTAAGGCAAATGTACCTATAGTACCGGTAGCTTTTGATTGGGGAAGAAAAGAAGTCAACTTAGGCAAGCCCTTTTTTCCAACTGGTGATTACTCTGCAGATTTATTGATTTTAAAAAATCATTACGAAGGGGTGGTCGGAAAAATACCAGAAAACGGATTTCAACTTTAATTTCTTGTTTTTTTTCATTTGCCTGAGAATCGCTTAAATGAAATTTATTTTTAAAATTCTTCAAAAACGCGCTAATTTTCAAATTACGGGATATACACCTTGAATGTCCCGTTTTTATAAAAAAAAACAATTTTCTCAATTTCGCTTTCTTGAGTGTTTGAATTTGAGTTTTTAGCCTCAGCTACATTTCTAACTTGTGGCTTTATTTCTTCCCTCAATGGAATTTCAGAAAACAGATCTCCTGCAACCAAATTTTCATTTGGTGAAGTAGGAGCAATCGGATTGACCATTTCTGAAATAGGACTTGTTTTTTCTACGGTACTTTCTTCACTTCGTTTAGGAAAACTTCCTTTACCTATTAATATCCAATAGAGATCTACCTCTGGGAAAACATCTAGAATTTTTAATACAAAATCTAAACTAGGTTTGTTTCTACCTGAAAGTAGGTGAGACATGCTAGAGCGTTGCACACCAATTTTATCGGCAAAAGAAGAAGCGTTTAAACCGTAATAATCCAGAATAATTTCTAATCGTTTTACAAAATCATCGATGTTTACCATTGTAAATTATTGTTATCAAATTGAGTGTTTACAAATGTAATTAAAAGGAATTGAATAACCTATTTTACAGTTGTAAATCGGAAATCGCTCACTAATTAATGTAATTTAAAACTAGAGGTAGTCAATTCCAACTATCTAATATATAGTAAATTGACTCTTAAGTTTAACAACGGTAACAATTGTTAACACTTTCCATTAAAAACACCTCTTATAAAGCTAAAAGGATGTTTACATTTCTAAATTATCTTAATTATTACTTGTTTACAATTGTAAAAATAAAGATGTTTACTTTTGTAAACTAATCAAAAGACAATGAATTTAGAAGAATTATTTAACCAATACAAGGAAGAATCAATATCAGGACGTTACTTGACTTTGGATCATATTGAACCTTTATTAGATAAAATTAATCAAAACGATCACGTTAAAATTATAGGTAAATCGGTTTTAGACAAACCTATATACAGTTACAAAATCGGTACAGGAGAAACCCGTATCTACCTTTGGTCACAAATGCACGGAAATGAAAGCACTACAACAAAAGCGCTTTTTGACTTCATCAACGTATTGAACAGTGGTTCAGATTTAGCAGAAAAATTACTTAAAACCTTTACTTTTTATGCTATTCCGATTTTAAATCCAGACGGTGCCACACTTTATACGCGTGAGAACGCTAACAAAGTAGATCTTAATCGTGATTCCCAAAACCTTACTCAACCAGAAAGCAAGATCTTAAGAGAGGAATTCGAGTCTTTCAAACCTCACTACTGCTTTAACCTACACGATCAACGTACCATTTTTGGCGCAGGGTCAACTGGAAAACCAGCAACTGTTTCATTCTTAGCACCTTCTTACAATGAAGCAAGAGAAATAAATGAAAACAGATTAAAAGCAATTAATCTCATCGCGGGTATTAATGATGTTTTACAAAAGTACATCCCTAATCAAGTAGGACGTTTCGATGATTCATTTAACCTCAATTGTATAGGGGATACGTTCCAATATTTAGGAGTACCGACCATCTTATTCGAAGCAGGTCATTTTGCGAATGATTACGAGCGTGAAATCACTCGAAAGTACATTTTCTTCTCGCTTGTAGCGAGTTTTAAGCTCCTTAGCGAAAACGATTTAGTTGGCAATAGAATTGATGATTATTTGAATATTTCACAAAATAAAGTCGTTTTTTATGATTTTATGTATAAAAATATCAAAATAAATTATGATGGTATTGAAATTATAACGAATTTTGCCGCACAATACAAAGAAGAATTGATTGAAAATAAGATTCAATTTAATGCTTACATAGTTCAAGTAGGCGAATTAGAAAATTATTTTGGGCATTACGAATATGATGGTAAAGAAGCTATTTATTCCGATGATCACAGTAACTTTCCGAAATTGAATCAAAAGGCAGATTTTTATTTAAATAAAAATGTTAAATTTGTTAACGGATTGATAAAAAGTTAATTTTTATGTGAATTTGTTGTTTTTTATATATATTTTTATACTTTGTAATAGCAATTAGTAATATTAATTAAAGAATTATGAGTAAATTTCGTTTAGATGAAGTAGATCACCAGATTTTAGATATGTTAATAGACAATACGAGAGTTCCGTTTACTGACATTGCGAAAAAACTATTGATATCTGCTGGAACAGTACATGTTAGAGTAAAAAAAATGGAAGACGCAGGAATAATAATGGGATCTTCATTAGCCTTAGATTATGATAAATTAGGGTATTCATTTATTGCTTATGTGGGTGTATTCCTTAACAATACGTCTCAAACTAAATTTGTATTGGAGCGAATCAATCAGATTCCATTCGTAACAGTAGCTTCTGTAACGACAGGGAAATTTAATATTTTTTGCAAAATTAGAGCAAAAGATACAAAACATGCAAAAGAGGTTATCTTCATGATTGATGATATCGAAGGCGTGTATAGAACAGAAACAATGATTTCTCTTGAAGAAAGTATCAACGATAAGAAGCGTTTGATGCATACTATTTTTAAAAATATGTAATTTTTTCTTGAATGCTATATCAAAATATAACCTCAAGTTTATTCTTGGGGTTTTTTTATGACTAATTAACCAACTACAACACGATTATGTACACGTTACCAAAAATTGAACGCTTTAATCAGGATGTTCTCTCAAAATACCACATTTATAATAGTGTTTTTATAACATTACCATTTGACTCTATTGACAACACAGGTGTACTACTGCCTTTGTTTACAGAGACTTGCGAAACAGGATTTAAAAAACAAGAAACACCAAAAGAGATTTTGGATTTCTTTTCTAATAAATTCTTAAATGACGCTTCTGAAACGGAAAAAATCGATTTAATGTTTCGATTTATTCAATACATAGAACGTCAAATTGTATTATTTGATGCCATTGAAGATGCTGCTTTTTCTTCCGTTAACAATATGGAAGGACGTGGTTCTTTACGCGATATTAAAGAAAAATCAGACGCTAAGGAAAAAGACGACGAACTAATTGAATTCCTAGAGAACTTCAATGTAAGAACCGTTTTAACGGCTCATCCTACGCAGTTTTACCCTGGTCCCGTTTTAGGAATCATTAACGACTTAACGGAAGCCATTCGCTCTAATGATTTATTGAAGATTAAAGAATTATTAGCACAATTGGGTAAAACACCATTCATCCAGAATGAAAAACCAAATCCTTATGATGAAGCGGTGAGTTTGATCTGGTATTTGGAAAATGTCTTTTATGCCACTTCTGGAGAAATTGTCCATTATTTACAAAAAAATATTCTGCAAGGAAAAGCCATCCAGAATCAATTAATCAAACTTGGTTTTTGGCCAGGTGGAGATCGTGATGGAAATCCTTTTGTCACTACAGAAATAACCCTAAAAGTAGCAGAGCGTTTGCGCACGTCTATTTTGAAGTGTTATTATGTTGAAATGAGAAATCTAAAACGAAAACTAACTTTCTCAGGAGTAGACACTTTAGTTGCTGAACTTGAACACAAGCTTTACCGTTCAGTCTTTTATTCAAAAGGAGAGATTTACATCACCTTGGAGGAATTACTGACACAATTAAATAAAATTCGCACTATAATTATTGAGAAACATCAGTCTTTATATTTGGATGAATTGGAAGCGTTTTTAGTAAAAATCAATTTATTCGGATTTCATTTTGCTACTTTAGACATTCGTCAAAACAGTAAAATTCATGATGCTGTTTTTAATGATGTGGTCAAGTTTTATTTGAATTCTGGTTCTAATATATTCCCTGCGAATTATTTTGAATTATCAGAGACCGAAAAATTAGTTGTTTTATCCAAGGTTAAAGGGCAATTAAATCCTGCTGATTTTAACGATGATATCACTAAATCTACTTTAGAATCTATTCAAGCTATAAAAACGATTCAAGAACGCAATGGTGAGTTTGGTGCCAATCGTTATATCATTAGTAATAATGAAAGCGCATTAAACGTAATGGAAACTTTTGCTATGATCCGTTTAAACGATTGGGAAAACCCAACTGTTGATATCATTCCGCTTTTTGAATCAGTTGATGATTTACAAAAAGCACATGAAATCATGGAGCAATTATATACTAATCCAGAGTACGCTGCACATTTACAAGAAAGAGGCAACAAACAAACCATCATGCTAGGATTCTCTGACGGAACTAAAGATGGTGGATACTTAATGGCTAACTGGAGTATTTATCAAGCTAAAATTGCCCTAACCGAAATGTCTAGAAAATATGGCGTAAAAGCTATTTTCTTTGACGGTCGTGGAGGACCTCCAGCAAGAGGTGGTGGAAAAACACATAAATTCTATGCTTCTTTAGGTCCAAAAATTGAAAATAACGAAATTCAGATCACAGTACAAGGACAAACGATTAGTTCAAATTTTGGAACTTTAGAGTCTTGTCGTTACAATATTGAAAACCTATTGACTGCAGGGGTAACCAATCAAGTTTTCAGCAAAGAGAAAAATGAATTAAGTGCTGATGAAACGCAAATTCTAACGCAATTGGCTGATTTAGGGTATGAGAAATACTTGAGTTTTAAAAATCATCCTAAATTCATCCCGTATTTAGAAAAGATGAGTACATTGAAGTATTACTCTAAAACAAACATTGGAAGCCGCCCCTCTAAAAGAAGCAAATCGGAATCTTTAGATTTTGCTGATTTACGAGCGATTCCTTTCGTAGGTTCTTGGAGTCAATTGAAACAAAATGTACCTGGATTCTTCGGAGTAGGAGCTGCTTTAAAACATTTTGAAGATACCAATCAATGGGATAAAGTACATGATCTCTATCACAATTCACTTTTCTTTAAAACGCTTTTAGAAAACAGTATGATGTCATTGGCAAAATCTTTTTTACCTTTAACAGCCTATATGAGAAAAGATCCTGAGTTTGGTGAATTCTGGCAAATCATCTACGATGAGTTCATGGAAACCAAACGTCTATTATTGAAAATCGCTGGACATAAGACCTTAATGGAAAATTATCCTGATGGTATAGCATCGATTCAAATAAGAGAGCGTATTGTACTGCCATTGTTAACAATACAACAATATGCTTTGTTGCGAATTAATGAATTAAACAAAGACAAAGCAGAAAACGAAGAGTTGATTAAAGTATATGAGAAAATCGTAACAAGATCACTTTTCGGTAACACAAATGCCAGTAGAAATTCAGCTTAAAAGTTCGATTTTTAAAAGTATAATATAAAGAGTAGGATATGAATTCAGAGCAATTATTAGAAAATGAATATTCAGGTGGTTTTGCAACTTATGTAAAAGAAGCTGGAAATATTAATTTGATCGAAGAATTAGAGATCTCTCTACATGATTTTATCAAGTTTGTTCAAAATATTCCCATGGATAAATTTGATTATCGTTATGCAGAAGGAAAATGGACGATCAAAGATATCATTCAACACCTAATGGATGCTGAACGTATTTTTGCATACCGTGCTTTGCGTTTTTCCAGAAATGACAAAACGCCGCTTCCTGGTTTTGAAGAGAATGATTATGTAGACCAAACCAATGCCAACAGCAGAAGTATCCAAAGTTTACTGACTGAATTTTCAGCGCTAAGACATTCTACTTTATTACTTTTTAAAAGTTTTTCAGATGAACAACTCAAAAGAATGGGAACCGCTTCTAATAATCAAATCTCTGTTCGTGCTTTGGGTGTGGTGACTATCGGTCATCAAAAACACCATCAAAAAGTATTTCAAGAGCGTTATCTGTAAAAAGGCTTCCTTTTTAAGTATAAAAAAATCCTGTGGAATTATAATTTCACAGGATTTTCCTTTTTATTTAAAGGTGAGAATTCTCTAGTTCACTTTTTATTTATTCCGCTCCACGATGGCCAAACCTAGTCTAATTTTTTCATACGACAACTTTTCTTTAAAATGGTCATAATACGGTTTTAAGGCCACTGGGTAATCTAGCTCAATTTGTGCTTTATGCAATTGCATGACTTCTTCTTTGGAAACAAATTGATCCAAATCAATATCATTTCCATCCACATATAATTTAGCCAAATGTGAGGTAATAGTGGAAACCCCTAACTTTCTTCTTTTGGCAATTTCGTTTAGAGGAAGACCGGTTTGAAAAAGATCTAAAGTCGTTCTGTAGGTACTACTTTCTTTTTTTGGTTTCGTCTTCGTTTTTTTTGCTTTCTCAAAGGCAATAATCGTTTTTATAAATTCGGGGCCATATTTTTCTAATTTTGCTTTCCCAACACCATCGATGGAAATCAATTCTTCATCGCTCATTGGTCTCAAACTTTCCATCTGTCTTAAAGCAACATCACTAAAAATAACATAAGCCGGCACTTCTTCTTCCTGCGCAATTTCATAACGCAGTTTTCGAAGTGTTTCAAAAAGGGAGTTTTTTGTGGATTTGACGGCCAACTCTTTCATTTCATCTTTGTCTACTGCTTTTTTCACAACAGCGGTCAATTGCACTTTTTCCCCTTCGAACAAAACTTTCTGGGCAAAAGAAGTCAATAGTATTTTATTATGCTGATGAAAGGCAATTTCCAAATAGCCTAGGTTAATCAGCTGAATCAAATACTGATTCCAGTCGTACCAGGAAATATCAGCGCCAATTCCGTAGGTTTTTAAGCTTTGATAATTTTTTTCGTGGATATATGCGTTTTTCGAGCCTCTTAAAAAATCAATAATAACCGCTAGGGGTTCCGACTGATCTAAACGACTAATTGCCGATAGTGCTTTTTGTGCGAGAATAGTACCATCGAAAAAAATCGGAGGATTTTTGCAAATATCACAATTGCCACAATTTTCCTTCACCAATTCACCAAAATAAGAAAGCAAAATTTTCCGTCTGCAACTCAGCGCATCGGCATATTGTTTCATACGCTCTAATTTGGCCAGCTGTACCTCTGAGTTCAACCCGTCAGAAGCGAATTTTTGAAGCTGAATAACATCTGCATAACTTTCAAACAAAACGGTTTCTGCTGGTAGTCCGTCTCGTCCGGCACGTCCAATCTCCTGGTAATAGCCTTCTATATTTTTAGGTAAATTATAATGAATAACCCAACGAACGTTAGATTTGTCTATTCCCATTCCAAATGCAATCGTAGCACAAACCACCTGACAATCATCATTTATAAACTCATCTTGGGTTTTAGAACGAATTTTATTATCTAAACCTGCATGATACGCTTTGGCATTAACGCCAATTTTTTTCAATTTCCCTGCTAGTTCTTCCGTCGTTTTTCGGCTCAAACAATAAACAATACCCGATTCATTTGGTTTCTTGGCTATAAAATCTACAATTTGTTTGACGCGATCCAACGCAGGTCGCACTTCAAGACTCAAATTTTTTCGATCAAACGAAGCCACAAAAGTTTTGGGATTTCTTAAATTCAATTGTTTGGTAATATCCGTACGCGTTGCTTTATCTGCTGTAGCAGTCAAAGCTAAGATTGGAGTAGAAGGGAAGCGACTTTTTAAATAACCTAAGTTAGTATAAGCTGGTCTGAAATCATGACCCCAAGAGGAGATACAATGGGCTTCATCAATCGCTATCAAACTAACAATTAACTCATTGAAAACAACATCTAAATAGGACAGGCTTTCTGGTGCTATATAAACCAGTTTAAAAGTATTGTTTTTTAAATTTTCAATATAAAACTGTTGCTCTTCGCTAGATTGACTGCTATTGATGTAACAAGCAGAGATCCCATTTGTTTTTAAACTATCCACCTGATCTTTCATCAGTGCAATCAAAGGGGAGATCACGATGGTGATTCCTGGCAAAATTAAGGCAGGCAATTGAAAACAAATCGATTTTCCACCACCAGTAGGCATAATAGCCAAAGTGTCCTGTCCCGAAAGTACCGTATTGATGATGGTTTCCTGATTGGGTCTGAATTTTTCAAATCCGAAATTTTCTTTTAATTGAGCGTGTAATGTTGCTGAATTCATTGGCCGGGTATTTTAGGAGAAACACTATACAAGGGTAACATTTTAAATCAATAAAAAAGGAACTCCAGTAGGAGTTCCTTTAGTTTATTTTGAACGAAATCAATTACTCTTCGTCGTCTTCATCATCATCTTCATCAGCAATATCCTCTTTGTCATGATCGTCATCTTCATCATCTCCACCATCAGTATCTGGCTTGTCAAGTGTGTCCTCATCCTCATCTTCATCAATTTCCTCATCAAGATCAAGTCCTTTTACCGGTACTATCGTATCAACATCTACGTCAATATCATCATCTTCATCGTAATTTTCAATTCTATCTGCAAGTTTAGTACTAATTTTTACTAAATAAATAGTATCCTCAGTACGAACTTCAACAGCCTCGATCAATTCGTTTTTAGCGTTTCTAAAACGGATCACGTCCGAATCATCATAACCATCAGGAAATTTTTCTACTAAAAGGTTTAAAATTTCATTGGTAAGTTTAGCGTAATCAACTATAACTCTTTTCATAAATTATATTATAAATCTAATAAATAAGCAAAAATTAACGGTGCCACAATTGTTGCATCCGATTCAATAATAAATTTTGGAGTTTTAATATCTAACTTACCCCAAGTAATTTTCTCATTCGGAACTGCTCCAGAGTAAGAACCATAACTAGTTGTTGAATCAGAAATTTGACAGAAATAGCTCCAAAACGGGATGTCATGCATTTCCATATCTTGGTACAACATAGGCACCACGCAGATTGGAAAATCTCCAGCAATACCACCACCAATTTGGAAAAATCCAATACCATTAGTGCTATTCTTTGGATACCAGTCTGATAAGAATACCATGTACTCAATTCCAGACTTCATAGTAGAAGCTTTTAAATCACCTTTAATTACGTATGAAGCAAAAATATTCCCCATTGTACTATCTTCCCATCCTGGTACGATAATAGGCAAGTTTTTCTCCGCTGCAGCGTACATCCAGCTATCTTTTAGATCTATTTCGTAGTATTCTTCTAGAACACCAGATAACAACATTTTATACATGAATTCATGTGGAAAATAACGTTCTCCTGCATCATCAGCATCTTTCCAGATTTTATAAATATGTTTTTGCAAACGACGAAACGCTTCATGCTCAGGAATACAAGTATCAGTTACACGATTTAATCCTCTTTCTAGCAAAGCCCATTCATCCTCTGGCGTTAAATCACGGTAGTTAGGTACTCTTTCATAGTGAGAGTGCGCAACTAAATTCATGATATCTTCTTCTAGATTGGCTCCGGTACAAGAAATAATCTGTACTTTATCTTGTCTAATTATTTCGGCAAAAATTTTACCAATTTCTGCTGTACTCATAGCGCCAGCCATACTTACCATCATTTTTGCACCATTTGCCAATTGTTGTTCGTATGCCTTAGCAGCATCAACCAACGAAGCAGAGTTAAAGTGTAAATAATGTTTTTCAATAAATTGACTGATTGGTCCTTTCATTTTCTTCTATTTTTTTTTTGTTTTTTTTTTGAATTAAAAGTTTTTACCTCTTTTAAGATGTTATGCAAATTAATAATTTTATAGCTAGTAGCTTTTCAATTTGCAGCTTTTTTTTATATTTTTTTTGTATACCCTAAAATCTTTAAAACATCGTCAGAAGTTTGCTGTTCTGAGAAAACTTCAGTACCAATAATACCGTTTTCGTCTCGATCAATTAAGATATGTTTAGGTTGCGGAATTAAACAGTGGTGCAACCCACCGTAACCTCCAATGGTCTCCTGGTATGCTCCTGTATTAAAGAAACCAATATACAAGGGTTTTTCCTTATTATATTTCGGCAAATAAATCGCGTTCATATTTTGCTCAGAATTGTAATAATCATCACTATCACAAGTCAAACCTCCCAATAGAACCCGCTCGTAGGTATCATTCCAACGGTTTATGGCTAGCATAATAAAACGTTTGTTTATCGCCCAAGTGTCTGGTAAAGTGGTAATGAATGAAGAATCAATCATATTCCATTTTTCTCTGTCATTTTGTTGTTTTTGATACAAAATCTGATAGATCGCTCCACCGCTTTCACCTACTGTAAAAGATCCAAATTCAGTAAAGATATTTGGAACATCCACTTCAGCTTCATCACAAGCAATTTTAATTTGATTGATAATTTCATCAATCATATATTGGTAATCATATTCAAATGCTAACGAGTTTTTAATCGGAAAACCACCTCCAATATTCAAACCGTCTAGAGTAGGACATTCCTTTTTAAGGGCAATGTATACTTTAATACACTTTACCAACTCATTCCAGTAATAAGAGGTATCGTTGATTCCAGTATTGATAAAAAAGTGAAGCATTTTAAGCTCTAACTTATCATTTTCCTGAATTTGTTTTTTATAAAACGAAACAATATTTTTATATCCAATACCTAATCTTGAAGTGTAAAACTCAAATTTAGGCTCTTCTTCAGCAGCAATACGAATTCCAATTTTGAATTTCCCTTTAATTTCTGCTTGAAGTAAATCAAGCTCTTCATAATTATCAATAATTGGAATAGTGTTTTTATGTCCGTTATTGATTAATCGTGCAATATTAGTGATGTATTCATCTCTCTTAAATCCATTACAAATCACATAAGTACTTTTGTTGATTTTACCGTTTTCCAACAAATTCTCAACGATATTGATATCAAAAGCAGATGACGTCTCTACGTGTATGTTATTTTTAAATGCCTCATTCATGATGTATTCAAAATGAGAACTCTTAGTACAATAGCAATAATAATATTTCGCTTCGTATTTATTCTTCTCCATCGATTTTCTGAACCAAGCTTTTGCCTTGTTGATATTGTTCGAGATCTGTGGTAAATAAGTAAACTTTAATGGTGTACCATATTGTTCAACCAACTTCATCAAATCGATATTGTGAAATTGTAAGTTGTCTTTATTTAATTTGAATTCTTCTTGTGGGAAATAGTAGGTTTGATTGATTAAATCAGAATATTTAGTATTCATTTATTTGTGAATGTTTTAAGTGATATTTTAAATTTAGTAAACGGTGCTAAATCTAAAAATCATACCCTGATATTGGCAAATCTAATTTCCAGTTTTTCATGTTCTGCCTTCGAATATTGAAAAACATCAAAACAAAACGGACCTTTACTATTATAAAAACGATTCAACATCCTTAATAAGGAACTATTGAGGCGGTTTCTATAAGAGCTAAAACGTCTTTGACTAGTGTTTGTTTTCATGCGGCAAATGTAAAAAATAATATATACCCAATGCAATGCTTTTTATTAAAAAAAGTTTAAGATTTATAATCCTGAAACGCGTCTAGAATCAATTTATTTTCAACCGATTGGTTAATTTTAATCTTTCCGATGCCTTCGATTAACGCAAATTGAATTAAACCGTATTCATTTTTTTTGTCGTGAATCAGCAATTCTAAGATCGGATCGATGTCACTTTCTTCAAACTTCACATCATCATAAATACCTTGAATGGCTGTCTTAATTTCTGTATACTCCCTCTGAGAGATTAAATTTTTATGCAAAGAGATATAACTTTCCAAAATCATCCCAATGGCAATCGCTTCTCCGTGCAATAATGTTTTTTTAGTTTCGCTTTCTAAAAAGTAACTTTCTATAGCGTGCCCCAAAGTATGGCCAAAATTTAATGCTTTTCGGATGTTTTTTTCTGTTGGATCCTGCATCACAATTTCGTTTTTAATTTCAACAGAACGATAAATTAACTCATCAAAATCTGCATAATCGATTGCCGTTAAATCTAAAAACTGTTTCCAATACGCAGCATCGTAGATCAAACCATGCTTGAGCATTTCAGCCAAACCAGAACGCATTTCACTTTGTGGTAAGGTTTCAAGGTATTGTGTATCTATTAAAACCATTTGCGGTACGTTAATAACCCCAATTTGATTTTTAAGATTTCCAAGATCCACACCCGTTTTTCCACCCACTGAAGCGTCTACCATAGACAATAGAGTAGTGGGTATATGTATAAAATCGACTCCACGTTTAAAAGTAGAAGCTACAAATCCTCCTAAATCAGTCACAACACCACCACCCAGATTAATCACCAGTGATTTTCTATCAGCACCTAACTCTGTAAGTACATTCCAGATTTGAATACAAGTTTCAATATTTTTATTAACTTCTCCTGCTTCAAATTCAATAATTTCGATAGCTAAATCCGTTTCAAGTAAGGGTAAAAGCTTAGGCAAACAATGCTCATTTGTTTCGTTATCTACTATAATGAACAAATTAGAGTATTTATTTTCTTTTAAATGTGTATTTAAAGCTCCGTAAGCATTTTCATTAAAATGAACGAGGTAATTATTGGCTTGAATAGATTGCATATTTCTGTAGTTAATTGAAAGCGCAAAATAAGGCATTTTTCACTAAATAATATTCAAACTTTTGGTCTAATTTGTTTTAAAACATATCAAACTAGAGAAGTTTAGCTCCAATTGTTTTAAATTTTGAAAGTCTACCTTTTTTAGAAAGGACTAAACTCTGGCTTAATCCATTTCTCATATTTGACAATTCTAGTTAGTGATATTCAAAAATATGATATCATTTAGTAAACAATATTCAAAACTCTCTCTATATTTGCATAAAAAACTGACCTTAATGGAAAAAATATTCGATAACACTCAAGTTGCATTTTCGTTAAAAAGCGATACAGAACTTGATAGAGCTTACTTTCTTTTTAAAATGATCGACAGTCAACCCTTGGTAAGAATAGGGACTGCTGTTACAAATTTTGCCATCAAAGCAAACCTTCCCGTAGAAGGATTAATTCGTGCAACTGTATTTGACCATTTTTGTGGTGGTGTAAACGAAGACGACTGTATTACAGTAGTGGATAAAATGTTCACTAAAGGAGTTTCCTCTGTTTTAGATTATTCTGTTGAAGGAAAAGAAGAAGAAGAGCAGTTTGATGCTGCCTTAGAAATGACTTTAAAAACGATAGAATTTGCAAAAGAGCGTTTAGCAATTCCATTTGCCGTTTTTAAACCAACTGGTTTTGGCCGTTTTGAATTATATGAGAAATTAGGAGAGAAACAAACTTTAACTGTAGCAGAACAGGCAGAGTGGGATAGAGTAGTGGCTCGTTTTGATCAAGTTTGTAGCGAAGCACACAAAAAAGATGTGGCTTTATTAATAGATGGTGAAGAAAGTTGGATGCAAGATGCCGCTGACGAATTGGTTACCGATATGATGCGTAAATACAACAAAGAGAAAGCCATTGTTTTTAATACCTTACAAATGTACCGTTGGGACCGTTTGGACTATTTAAAACAATTACATGAAATTGCTAAAAAAGAAGGCTTTTTTATTGGAATGAAATTAGTTCGTGGTGCTTATATGGAAAAAGAAAACAAAAGGGCTGAAGAAAAGAATTACGTTTCTCCTATTTGTGTATCTAAAGAAGCTACTGATATCAATTATGATGCTGCTGTGCAGTATATGTTAGAGCACTTAGAGATGATGTCTATTTTTGCAGGAACTCACAATGAGTTGAGCTCTTATAAATTGATGGAAATGATGCAAGAGAGAGGAATCGAAAAGAACACCCCTAAAATTTGGTTCGGTCAATTGTATGGAATGAGTGATAATATCAGCTACAATTTAGCTGCAAACGGATACAACGTTGCTAAATACTTACCATTTGGCCCCGTAAAAGATGTTATGCCGTACTTGATTCGTCGTGCTGAAGAAAACACTTCGGTAGCTGGTCAAACTAGCCGCGAATTATCGATGATTAAAGCAGAGCGTAATAGAAGAAAAGGAAAATAGTTTTTGACCTCAATCTTCGATTAATATAAAAATGCCCCCAAATAGTAATTCACTTTTTGGGGGCATATTATTTTTATTGATGTTTATTTACACCATCTTGTTTAGAAAGAAACTTGGCATTGTAACACAACCATTCCTAATCGGTCTGTTTGTGCGTATTTTGTTGTCGCTACTGATTTATCAAAAATAGCTCTATTTTGATAATTGATACTGAACTTAGGACCAAAAGTACCAGTTGTATAATAGTTCGCTCCTAATTCATACATGGTCATCGGCGTATCTAAAGCTTCTAAAGCAGCAATCTGAGTCGCTGCATACGGCTGAAAACGTCCTTTATTGGCTCCGTCAGCTGATTTTTTAAACAAATAACCCACTTGTGCATAATAGATATTTCCGGTACCCACACCAATAAAGCCATTTCCAGAACCATTCAAAAGTGTATTGTCTGTTATAGCAGGATTAGGTACTGAAACGGGCTGAATATAATTCTTACCATAATCAGCATTATTGTAAGCAGCATAAGCCGTAATAGCAGAACCATCGGTACCTATTGGACTATCGTAGAAAACATCAAAACCTAAAACTTTCATATCATTATACGCAACCGTTGCCTCCGGAGTAGAATGCCACATCGCTTTAGCTTGTGTTAAATACCCTAATCCTAAATTAAATACCTTCTTTGTTCCTAAGTATGTTCCTTTATGGTACGCATCTTCACTTGATTCTTTCTCTAAGAAGTTATAGGTCAAAATCCCAGAATACTGGGCTCTTGGCGTTTCTGTACTTAGTGTTGAATTGGCTCCGAAATTATTCGCTGAATTTCTATACGGATTGGTAATGGCAGCACGATAATTAAATTTTCCTAAGTCTCCTTTAGCATATATACTTAAATTTCTATTCCCAAAAGTTGATGACGTATTAATAACTTGTTGATACATTGGCGTATCTAAAGTAAGTTGAGCTGAAGAGCTATTTGAAGAATAACGCGTTGTTCCAGATCCCCATGAAGTTAGACCTCCACCAATATGCAGCTTTTTACTAAAATGATATTCCCCTACTGCATCTAAAATAGAAAGAGGTGCATTAGAAGGACCAGCATTTTGCTGAAAATTAATATTATTCTGACCCAATTGAAGATGAAAGAAAATATTCTCTGTCAACATTCCCATAGCCTGTAAACGCAAACGTCTGATGACAATATCATAGGCTTCATCTACCTGAGTAGTTCCAATTTTACTTCCTGGATTTAATTCTGAATATCTTCCCCAAACCTGAAGATTCATTCCGAATTTAATATACTGTGAACCGTCTGGTTTTAAATTTACGACGTTAAAAGGTTTTTCTTGCCCAAGGACACTACATACGTTTAACATTACTAACACTGCCGCTAGAATGCTTTTCTGCAAAGATTTGTTCATTAAAAAAATAGTTGTTTATGATTGTTTTAATTAAGAATTGCTAAACTGAAGATTACTCAAGTTTTTATAAGTTCCGTTTTCAAGGTTAATTAATTCCTGATGGGTTCCTTCCTCGGTAATCTTTCCGTTATCTAATACTAAAATTTTATCCGCGTTTCTAATAGTGGATAGACGGTGCGCAATAATAATACTCGTTCTTCCTTCCATTAAAACCTCTAGAGCTTCCTGAACTAATTTTTCACTCTCACTATCTAATGAAGATGTAGCTTCATCCAAAATCAAAATACTTGGATTTTTAAGCAAGGCTCGTGCGATAGCGATACGCTGACGTTGTCCTCCCGATAATTTGATACCACGTTCCCCAACCAAAGTTTCGAATTTCTCAGGAAAACCTTCAATAAAGTTCAATGCATTTGCTTGTTTGGCTGCTAGCATAATTTCTTCGTTTGTGGCTTCAGGTTTTCCGTAGGCAATGTTTTCTTTTATGGTTCCACCAAATAAGATAACATCCTGAGGTACGATGCTCATATTACCACGAAGATTTTCCAATTCGTAATCATAAATATTTTTTCCATCAATGATAATTTCCCCAGAAGAAATATCATAAAAACGTAGTAAAAGAGAAGATATCGTCGATTTTCCAGCTCCGCTCGGCCCAACAATGGCAATTTTTTGACCAAATTCAGCACTAAAGTTTACATTCTTTAAAACCTCAATTTCTTTACGAGAAGGATAACTAAAAGCTACATTCTTAAATGTAACGTTTCCTTTGATTTTTTGGGTTGAGATTTTTGAAGTCGAATTGATCTTTTCAGGAACCTCTTCTAATAACTCAAAAACACGCTCGGTTGCCCCAACCGCTTTTTGAATCTGAGCATACATCTCAGCGATACCTCCGAAAGAAGCACCAATAAATGTCGTATAAAGCACAAATGAAATTAAATCTCCAACACCTTGTACCTCTCCTTTAATAGTCAAAGTAATACCGTACCAAACTACCGCTACAACACAACCAAAAAGACAAAGGATAATAAAAGAAGCGAAATACCCACGGTATTGACCACCCTTGATGGCTATTTTAACAATTTCTCTAATTTTGCTTTTGTAACGTTCGATTTCGTACCATTCGTTTGCAAATGCTTTTACATTACTGATTCCTTGTAATGTTTCTTCCACAATAACTTGACTTTCTGCTACTTTGTCTTGTGTTTTTTTACCGTACTTGCGAATAAATCTTCCAAAGATTACCGCAGCTACAGCCACAATAGGCACAATAGCCAACATCATTAAAGTTAGTTTTGGACTAATATTTCCTAGAATAATAAAACCGCCAATAATTAGAATCAATTGACGAAGAAATTCGGCAATGGTTGTGGTAAAAGTGTCTTGTAATTGTGAGATATCTGCACTGATTCTACTATTTAATTCACCAACACGCTTTTGTGAGTAAAATGACATTGGCAATTTTACCAAATTTTCATATAAGGCAAAACGAATGTTTGATAAGGAATTCTCTGTAAAGTTCACAAAAAGAGAAATTCTGAAGAAAGAAAAAATAGCTTGCAATACAAGTATTCCCATAAGGGCTATCGCAATCTGATTTGCTTTATCTAAATCTTTGTTGGTCACGCAATCAACCAACATCCCCATTAACTTTGGAAAGGCTAGGGCAGTGGCACTAGTTAGCAGTAAAAAAACAAGCCCCACAAAAAACTTCCATTTATGGTTTTTACCGTACTTAAATATTTTCAAAGCTTTTTGTAGTGAATTGGAATTCAACTTCGCTTTTGGTAAATCATTCTCTTTATATCTTGCCATTTGTATATACAATTAAGGTTTGCAAATGTATGACTATAGCCAGTGAATACAAAAGAATATTCCAAATTAGGCCTCAAGTTTAAGATTTGAAAGAAAAATTAAAAAAAGAGCTGCTTTTTCATTAATATTAAAAAGCTGTAAAAGAGATCAGTAAGTAAAATCGGTAAAAAATATTTCATTTTTTTTCAAAATACCCTTGGAAATACGAAATCTAGCTGTATATTTGCACTCGCAATCACATATGATAGCAACCTAGTAAAATAGGGCGATTAGCTCAGCTGGTTCAGAGCACCTCGTTTACACCGAGGGGGTCGGGGGTTCGAACCCCTCATCGCCCACCAGGAAACTCCTTAAGAAATTAAGGAGTTTTTTTTTGGTCTTTATCGTACATTCATTTGGCAGCCGTCACAACAGCAAGTGCGTTCAATTTTCTGTTTTCTGGTCTGAAATACCAAGATATAACAGTTAAAATCAACAACAAAACAGGTCCGAATAATTCTTTAACATCATCCGAAATGGCTAAATGAGAAAAAACAGCTCCCGACATAGCAAAAAAGAAGCCTGCATAAGCCCATTCCTTTAGCAATGGAAATTTAGGAATAAGCACAATTACAACACCTAATATCTTCCATATGCCAATTATTGTTAAGAAATAAAGCGGATACCCCAAATGTGCCATCATATCTGAATACTCTTTCAGCTTTAATAATTGCACCAAACCAGTTGACAGCATTCCTAATGCTAACCAGAGCGTAGCAATCCAATAGATAATTTTAATTCTTTTTGTCATAATGTGTTATTTTAATTTGTTTACTATTTCTTGTAATCGATTATGAGCCATATTAACACCCTCAGCAAAGGGTAACTTTAATATTTGATCTCTATGTGCAACTGATTTATATACGATTTGTATAGTGAGTTTACTAGTGACATCAGTTAGTTTTTCAAATTCTAAAAACTCAAGCTGAACAGGAAAAGGCGTATTTTCCATTTCAAATGTCCTTGTGATTTTCTGATTCGGAAAAAACTCGTGCATTACACCATTGCACTTAAAAACCACATTTCCTTTAGTGTCGGTTGTTTCAAATTCGTAACTGCCGTGTTTTTTATTTTCTAATTTCAATACTTTCGTTCCCATCCACTGCTCAACAATTTCGGGCTCTACATAGGCCTTAAAAAGCAACTCCAATGGCAAATCGAACTCCCTTGTAATTACTATTTCCTGCTTACCGTCTTGGGCATTTATTTTTGTTTTTTTCTCCATAGTTCATCTATTCTTTTGGTTTATAATTTTTCATTATGATTTCTAATTTATTAAATCGCTCTTCCCACATTTCACGGAATGGTTCAATGAAGTCGGCTACTTCTTTCATCTTTAGAGGATTTAAATGGTAGTGTATTTCTCTTCCGTTTTGCTCTTGCTTAAGCAATTCGCATTCTGTGAGTATTTGCAGGTGTTTCGAAACTGTTGGCCTAGCGGTGTCAAAATTAGAGGCTATTGCGCCTGCTGTCATTGATTGCGAAGTTACCAATAGGAGTATAGCCCTTCTTGTCGGGTCTGATATGGCTTGAAAAACGTCTCGTCTTAAATTCATTATGAAGTTATTTGACTACAAATATATACGTAGTTATTTAACTACGCAAATATTCACAACAAAATATAACAATCTCATTTTCAAGACTGTTAAAACCAAGGCATCTCAGACGCAATTACGTTTTCAAAATCTATAGATCGGGCCTACAAAAATTTAACAACTGTAAATTTTAGTATTTCAAAGACTTCATAAGGCTGTATAGCATTTTAAACCTCTTATACTTGACTTATAATTTTTGGTACTATACATCTTTGGCTTGTTAGAACCTCTTTTCGCATCATGATTATATAATGAAACTAGATTTTACTAAAAATAAGATGGTTAAGAAAAGAGAATACATTGCTGTGGCTACAGCAGCAAAAATAATATGAGAAACAAATAACTGAAGATAATATCCTTTAAAATCAACAGTAGGCTCATGATTTGTTATTTTAAAAATAAACGTCCAACTTAATATGCCAATGATTCCACTAACAACACCTAATAATAAAGCACTTAAAATAGATATTGGCAATATATTTTTATGCCATAGTATATGATATCCCAGTACAAATAAAAATCCAATTACATAATGCAATAACCACCCAATAGTCGATTTAATTGGCAAGTCAAATTTTAATCTTATTAGCACATATGCTAATAGAACGGGTTCTTTATACAACTCCCGGAATCTTGTCGATGCAGCGTAACTAAATAATGTCATTGCTGATGTTGCTGCGATGGAAACAACGACTAACTGAATAAAAGTGTAAAAATCCATATGTACTATTTTCTGTTAAAACAGGCAACGAAAAAAATGCACTGCACATTAGCCTAATCTAGATATTAGTTGTATTAAAAGTAAAGGCTATAAACTGATTGTTTTTATAGAATTCAAACTTGTAATTATATAATTATCAGTATTTACATTTTGAATTTGTGTGTTTTTAAAGATGAGAGGGATTTGTTATAGAAAGAGGCTGTCCAAAAAAATAATTTTTAGACAGCCTCTTCACTAAAGTTTAGCTTGTTTAGAAAGCAATATTTTAAAACAAATAACGCTTATTAAATCTATGTGATTAACTAAGTACTATTTGGCCTTTATATACTCTAATCCTGCAGGTCCATTATTCGCAGCGTAAATTGACACTCCACTTGCTATTAAAACTATAAGTAACGCAAAACCTATAGTCATCAGCACAATTGTTAAGGCAACTCGACCAATTACACTTTTTAAAGACTTATCAGGATATAATTCTTTAAAAAACCAAACTAAAATAAAAAGAATAGCCAACATTGACAAACTTGTCAATGATATAAAAAACCCAATATTCCCTTTAAATATAAACATCAAAGGATAGACTAAAAGAATATAGAATAGGGTATAATAGCAGAGGACGTAGGAATTTAAAACTATGTGTTCATAATAATTATGTCCCCATTTTCTAAAACCTAATTTTGTAAAAAATGCAAAAAAGGGAATTAACAGTAGCATTATGAAAGAACTATAACTTGATGTTATCGTCATATAGTCATTCATAAAGGCAGAATTAATCGATTGCTCCGCATAATACGTACCCATCATATCATAAATCCCTAATACTTTATAAGATATAAACGCTGAAATACCACTCAAAACAAAGGCCAATAAAATAGGTTTGTAATGATTTACTCTATTTCCGTCAACAAATTCTTTTGCCGTTTTTCCAGGATTTTTCAGAATACTTTTTATGGAATAGAGAAACCCTTTATTGGTATGCAAAAAAGTGTATTGAATCTCATCCCAAATATATTTTCTATCAATTCTTTTGTATTTCTTTTGTCCACAATTACCGCAGAAGTTGGTACTAATAATCTGATTACAATTTTGACAGCTATTATTCATTTTATATTATAAATTTCTAGATTTCACTATTTCCTCTACCTTATTTCCTATCTCTTTGTCTTTTTTTGAATTTTTAATAATGATAAAGATTAGAATCAAAGGAAACAAAATAAAAAAGCCAAAACCGTTTTTTACTACACTATACACTATAACCCCCATAAGTACACCAATGATCACTGAATTTGTAGTATGAGCAGATTTTATCTTTTTTCTTTTGTCTAATAATTCTTGATCATTTAATTCAGTAAGTTCTTTTTCCTGCATTGGTTATTTTTTTTAATGTTTTGTTTTTTTGGATCGTAGCATTCGTCAATGATTAAATAGTATTACCATCACTTTTCATGACGTACTTTGTATCAAACGATTATCTTTCTCCAAAACGAATATAACAAATATTTTATTACAATTAAATAGTACATTTAAAAATAAAATAAAAAGCACTTCTTGGAGCTATATCATTAAATTTCTATACAATCTTTACAAAGTCAACTCCTAAACAAACTCTTCACAACTACCCGTATCCTCATTTAGAAATTACAGCATTTTGCAATAATTGATTATTTTCAGCTCTTTCGTTTTACCAATCAACTCCTTTTTTTCCAAGATTTAGTAAATTCTGATCTACTTTTAATCAAAAACTATTTAATTTAGGTTAACAATCTAAGAAATACACTCTGTTTCTATTTTTCTTATCATATTCAGGATCAGAACTAATGATATTTTTAATTACATTTTCTAAGTGACCAGAAATCATTAAAACACTTTTATTTAAAAATTGCTGCAAAATATGCTTGGAATTACGAAATCTAACTGTATATTTGCACTCGCAATCACAAACGATAGCAACCTAGTAAAATAGGGCGATTAGCTCAGCTGGTTCAGAGCACCTCGTTTACACCGAGGGGGTCGGGGGTTCGAACCCCTCATCGCCCACCAAGAAACTCCTTAAGAAATTAAGGAGTTTTTTTATGTCTTATGAATTGTGGCTTGGAGCTGCAAGTCCAAGCGGTGTATATAGATTCAATGGTATTTCTTTCGAAAGAAAATATTAGATCAATCACAAACGCTATTTTACCAAATATTTAGTTTTATACTTTCAAAAAACACAAAGATGGACAGTAAGTGTTTGATTGTTGTCCCTGACAGTCCATAAGAAAAGCCGAAACTTTCGTTTCTGCTTTTCTTATTTTATTCAGTATTTTTTTTATTACTCCGTTTCTCCTACGGATCTATTTTCAACTGTCTTTTCTACAAAGTTGTCAATAATTTTTCTAAGTTATCAATAGACATTGTAAAACCTTCTTTAAAGCCCATTTCAATCATTTTCTCTAAACGGGTAAGAGATTCATTGTAAATAACAATATTCACTTTAGTTAGGCCGTTTAGTTCACTAAAATTATAATCCCAATCAGAACCTGGCAATTCAGGATTTTCATCCTGGTCCGCAAAAGCATTATGCATTTTAAAATTAGTTCTTGGAGTAATGGAGGTATACTGCTGTATAGACCAACGCTCTTGTCCCTCTGGACTTACCATGGCATAAAATCTTCGTCCACCAACTTCAAAATTCATGTATTTTGTTTTGGATGTCCAGGGTTTAGGCGCAACCCACTGGTCCAGTAATTCTGCTTTGGTAAACGCATCCCAAACAAGTGGAAGTTCAGCTGCAAATTCTCTGTTTATGACTACCGTTTTTGTTGTTTTGTCAACGGTAAAATCAAATAGCAAATTGTTTTTCATTTTATATTTTTTTTAAGTGTTGATAATACATTGTCGAGTTGATTAAATTGGATTTCCCAAATTTTTCGGTATTGTTCCAGCCATTTGTCAATCTCTTTCATTTTTTCTATTTCTAAAGAGTAGTATATTTCTCTTCCCCTAAATTCTTTCTTTACTAATTCGCATTCTGTCAGTATGCGTAAATGTTTGGAAACTGCTTGCCGACTGTTTTCAAAATGTTCTGCAATAGTATTAGGAGTCATGGCTTGTATAGCGATAAGTCCTATAATTGCTCGTCGAGTTGGGTCAGCAATTGCTTGAAAAATATCTCGTCTTATTTCCATTATTAATTTATTCGCTACTATATGGTTGCAAATATATGTGCAATTATTTGGTTGCGCAATTTTTTATCCTTTTTTTTTATAAAATGGAAATCATGTAAAATTCAAAGTTGTTATATATCCTCATTTTTTTCTTTTCTATTTCTTCTCTTTGGAACTCAAATTCACAATTCAAAGACCTAACACTTCTAAAATGCTGTAGTAATTTTTTACTACATTTGACTTTGATAATGTTTTCCTTGGCTTCTTTATGGCTAAGAAATAAATCAAAGAACCCAAATTTTAAAAATGAAAAAAAACCTAATCACTCTTTTATCTGTATTTACTGCTATCAATATGTTTGGGCAAACGCCAACTATATCAAAACCCAGCAAAACTAATGATTCTAATAACACCGTCTTAACCGCTAATGATATGGTCTCTAATAAAGCTATTAGTCCGCTTAAAAAGGTACCATTAGACGAAAAATCAATCCTTATATATGACTACGACGGCGCCCTAATCTCATTTAATTTAGAATCCGAAGTAATCAATTGGACCGTAAAAGCTACTGATTCAAACACAGAAATGTGCGCAAATCAAGTAACTTTACAGGATGGAGTTGTATATGTTCCCTTTATTAATGGTGAAATCTTCGCAATTAACAACCAAACCGGAGCTGTTTTTTGGAAATCAAGGTTAGGCAATAGTACAGATCAAATTATATTAAAAGATCAGCTTCCAGTGATAAACGATGGAAAACTATATATCACCACCCAAAATCCAAATAATACCATTTATGCTCTGAACATAAAAGATGGAAGTTCAATATGGAACTACAAGCTAGATCCTTCAGATAATCATACTCCTGTTCTCTATTTTGACAACAAAGTTTTTACCCAAAGCGCGACAAGTTTATATAGCTTTGAAGCCAATACAGGAAAATTGATTTATCAAAAAAACTTTGAGGAAGCTATACAAGGAAAACCCGTTACTGATGGCGAAAATGTATTTGTAGCAAATGAAAAAGATGTCGTTTTTGCCTTAAGTCCAAATAAGCCAGAAATTTTATGGCAATTTAAACTAGAAGAAAATCAGCACAACATTAAGGAACGTATATTCTGCAAAGACAAAAAAGTATATTTTGCAGCACAAGGTCCAACAGTTTCATCTATTTATGCTGTAGATTCAAAAACGGGAACTCAGATTTGGAAAACGGACTTTAAAGATGAGATTATAGAATACATTATTGAGGAAAGTGATAATATTTGGGGATATACTCGTAAAGGAAAACTTTTTCAATTAGACATAACCAATGGTGAAATAGCATTCGAAATTAAATTAACAACCAAACCTATTTCGAATCTTGAGTTTGCGGAAGACGATTACCTGTTTTATTATTCTGAGGCAGCTTTAATTCAATTTGAATTTAAAACAAAAGACGAAAACGAACTTTATCTTCGTACCTCTATTAAGGATGATGTTTATAGTGCCTATCTCAAACTAATACGATAACTATAAACGCGGTCTTACTACTGATTATAGAAGAAAAAGGAAGAAAAGTAAAAGCGAATTGACGTCTCCGGCTTAAACAAAGTAAGAAGGAATCGTGTATTCTCAGTGGTAAATGGAAAGTGAGAACCTAAGTATTATTTAATTCATTTTTTAGTACTAGTAGGCCTCTATATTGCGGCTACTAAAATAATGAGGAAAAAGAAAAAAGTATGAGCTCATTACAGCTTTAACAATATATAATTTAGTAAGAACCATCTAAAAACTCCCAAACCGGAGTTTTTTTTTATGTCTTTTTATTACATCAGCCGTTTTTTATCTACGACTGCTAATCAACTCATAAAACACTATTATAGAATAAATTGTTATAAAAATCATAGATAGTGGAGCTGATTTTATAGATAAAAGTTTTATATTTATTTTGACATACATACCAGAACAGAACATAACACATAATTAAGATGAGAAGAGTGAACTGCTATGTTTATCTGAACATTTTTAAAATGTCAAGAATAAAGGCAAGGAAGAAGCAATGATTCTATATGAATACGTTCAACAGGATATTTTTGAAGTAAAATTAAGCGACCCGCAAGAAATTGCCCCACAGTACGGCATTGTAATTTAAAAAAGAACATTCATAAATATTAATAAAATTAGTAATACCTAACTAACCTAAAATGAAAAAATCAATTTTTATAGGATTGGCACTATTAGCATTCCCTGCAGTGGGATTGTGTGATCATTTACCTCCAATACCCAATACTACCTTCTCCAAAACAGTAAAGAGACCATTCAATGAAACCAATAGTTCGATTGCTAACAAATTCATTTCTGTAAACTATAATCCACTAACTAAAAGCCTCGAGGTTGCTTCGCAATCGACCAAGAAAACATTTTTAAAGAATGTTCTCCCTAATGGAATTGTTGGTCTTGCTAAGAAAAAAGAAATTACAAATCCCGCCTTTGGAAAAGGAACTGCATTATATATTATGACAGCAGATGGAGGGGAATTTTCATTCGCTCTTTATCCGTCATCCCCTTTTTTATTTGTAAGTCAGACCCTAAATAATCAAGGGAAAGAGCTTTTGGACATCCAAAAATTAAACCCTCTTTCTTTTGTAGCGGATTTGGGCAAAAATGCAGATCAATTAAAAACATTAGGGACTGGTGGACTGCTTGATGCGGATAAAAACCCAGGAAGTTATGTCTTTTTAACGACAGTTGATCCTTCTTCTAGAAATGGTGTAGTTACAGGTTGGCTAACCAATGAGAAGGGTAGTGGTGTTTTATTCTCAGGAATCAAGAATAATGCTGTTGAAATAAAAGCTCAGATTGATTATGGTCATTTACGATTGCCTAGCGGAAAGAAAGAAATCACAGAAACCTTAGTGGTTGGCTACTTCGACGATGCGCGTTTAGGGGAGGAACAATTTGCAGATGCACTGGCAATACAAAATAAAATTAAACTCCGTGAACGCTCCGCCGTCTATTGTACCTGGTACTCTGAGAAAAATGGTGGTGCTGGAAGTGAAGCATCATCAATTGAAATGGCCAAATATGTTCAGGATAATTTAAAGTCCTATGGTCTTGGCGTAATTCAGATTGACGACGAATGGCAAGATGGAGGTAATTTTAATGGTCCTCGACGTGGTTTTGATAGAGTGCGAGGAACAAGTGAAGGCAAAAAAATAGGGGGCTATCCTAACGGAATGGCTCCTACTGCAAAAGCCATTATGAATGCTGGTTTATCGGCCGGTATTTGGTGGATGCCCTTTGCCAGAAATCATCAAGATCCAGAATATAAAGACAGGCAGGATTGGTTTGCTTATCGCACCAACGGAAAACCATATGAAACTAAATGGGGCGGAACCTCATTGGATTTAACTAATCCTAAAGTTCAAGACCATATTTCCTATGTTTCTAAAACACTTCAAGGTTGGGGGTATAACTACTTTAAAATGGACGGATTATGGACTGGTACAGTCACAGAACAGGTTTATATCAATGATGGGTATAAGAATGATACTATCGGGAATAGCAAACCCTTATTTGATCCCTTAATCAGCCAGATTCAGGCTTTTCGAAACGGATTAAAGCTTATCAGAAATGCCACAGCTAACAAGGTCTTTTTATCTGGCTGTTGTGTAAGTCAAAACATGAGATCCTTTGGGGCATCCATAGGTTTGGTCGACGCTATGCGCATAGGACCTGATTTCAATCACGATGGAGAAAGTATTCGAACTGGAGCCATCCGTGCTTCACGATTGTATTTTTTAAATGGCAGAATTTGGTGGAATGATCCAGACCCTTCTATGTTAAGAGAGAGTGGCACCTCTACAGCAGATGGTTCAGCCAAAGGAATAGGTTCACTTACTAGAGCTCGATTACTTCCTTCATTTGTGGCCGTTTCGGGACAGTTTTTCTTAAGCAGTGACTGGGTACCCGATTTACCGACCGAACGTATTGAAATTATGAAACGCTGCATGGCTTCTCACACGGGAATTGCTCGTCCTGTAGATGCTTTTGAAAAATCATTGCCTTCAATATGGAAGGCTTCGGATGCGAAATCTGGAACCGAAAGAAATGTCATCGGCTTATATAATTGGGAATTAACGCCTAAAAAAATTGAATGTAGTACCGCCTGGGCAGAGTTGAAATCAAAATCAGGATATTATGCGTTCGATTTTTGGGAGAACAAACCAATTGCTGACATTACCACTAGTATTTCAGGGGAATTACCTGCAGAATCTTGTAAAGTGATAGCGGTTCGTGCTAAAACAAATCATCCTGTAGTTGTTTCTACTTCGCAACATATCACTCAAGGAATGATTGATTTAACAAAGGAAGAATGGAAAGAAAACAGCTTGTTTGGCTCTAGTAAAATTATTGGAGGTGATCCTTATGAACTACGAATTGCTGGATTAAATGATGGAGCAAATTGGAAGGTGGAAGTAGCTAAGTTGATTGGAAATCCAAAAAATACCACCATTGAAGTTTTACCACAAACAGAAAAGGGTTGGTTAAGAGTACTCATAAGAAGTAAAGAAAGTCAAATAATTAAATGGCAAATCAAATTTAAAAAGTAACTCTATCTGGATTAGTATTATTCATTGAAACAACCCTATATATTACTCTAATTAACAAGGCTTTGCAAACAAAACTACACCGTTAAATGGTGTAGTTTTGCTATTTTTACCAGTACTGTAATTGTCTAATGTCGTAGAAAAAGAAATCCCCTTTTCCCTTAACAAACAGAGGACTTTTTATCACTAAAGACCTAAAATACTTTTTTCCAAATTAAAATAAATGTTAAAAGTTGTATTTATTTCTATCTTTATCGTAATATTGCAATATAAATATAAAACAATGGGAGCTACTAAAACAGATCATTTTACAGAAAATCAAAACGAGTTGGCTATTCTAGCCAAAGCTTTAGGTCATCCTGCCCGAATAGCCATTATGGAATATCTCTTAAAAGTAGATACTTGCATTTGTGGAGATATCGTAAATGAATTACCTCTTTCTCAGCCGACGGTATCACAACACTTGAAAGAATTGAAAAATGCAGGTCTGATTAAGGGAAACATTGAGGGTAATGCTATCTGCTATTGTATCAACGAACCTGGATTAGACAAAATAAAGGGCTTTTTTGAACACATTACCCATCATCTACAGAAAAAAAGAAATGAATGTTGTTAAATTTTAAACACACCAATTATGAAACTTTCACAAATTAAAGAAGTACTAAAAACAGTAGAAGCTGTAAACTTTGAATTGCCAAACGGAACCTTTGTTCCTGAATATTTCCACGTAACGGAAGTGGGTTTGATTACTAAGAATTTCATTGACTGCGGAGGGGTAGTGAGAAAAGAGACGGTGGCCAATTTTCAACTTTGGGATGCCAATGATTATGAACACAGGCTAAAACCTCAAAAACTTATTCACATCATTGAACTTTCCCAAAAAGTTTTAGGGATCGAAGATCTTGAAATTGAAGTGGAATATCAGGATACTACAATTGGTAAATATGACCTCGATTTTAATGGGCAGCATTTCACTTTATTAAATAAACATACCGCTTGTTTAGCTCAAGAACAATGTGGCGTGCCTTCAGAGAAACCAAAGTTAAAACTAACGCAATTACATACCGACAGTGCTAATTCTTGCACACCAGGAGGAAGTTGTTGTTAAGGAGTAAGACGATCATAAAAACTTTTACAACCAATACCATGTTATATACCGAAATACAAGATTTAGTTCGCTCTTTTGATTTTAATCAAATCTCAACAGAAAGAAAAGTGATCTTGCAACCTTTAATTGACTACATTCAAGAGAAAGTAAACTGCCAACAAGAAATAAGACTCAATCTAATTTGCACCCACAATTCGAGAAGAAGTCATTTGTCTCAGGTATGGGCTCAAACGGCCAGTGCTTTTTATCAAGTAAAAAATGTGTTTTGCTACTCTGGAGGAACAGAAACTACCGCTTTATTCCCGATGGTCATTGAAACATTAGGGGATAGCGGATTTAAAATCGAAACCCTAGCGGAAGGTAAAAACCCTGTTTATTCCATAAAATTCTCAGCCGACCAGCATCCTATCATTGGTTTTTCTAAGGTGTATGATGCTACTTTTAACCCCCAAAATGAGTTTGCTGCTATACTGACTTGTTCTCAAGCCGATGGAGGATGTCCCTATATTCCAGGTGCAGAAAAACGTATTCCCGTTACTTTTGAAGATCCGAAAATTTCGGATGGAACCCCGCAGCAAAAACTAGTATATCGAGAACGCAGTATTCAAATTGGAACTGAAATGTTTTATGTTTTCTCACAAATCAAGCATTAGTATGTTAGTAAAAAACACCGCCCTCTTAGTGCCACCAAAGCAATTAGGCTTCCTCGACCGATTTTTAACCCTATGGATTTTTCTGGCAATGGTACTTGGCGTTACCATAGGTTATTTTATCCCATCGAGTACTGCATTTATCAATTCTTTTTCTAGTGGAACAACCAATGTCCCGCTGGCCATTGGATTGATCCTAATGATGTATCCACCATTAGCAAAAGTAAAATACGAGCAAATGGGACAAGTTTTTAAAAACACTAAAGTATTGGGTGCATCATTATTTCTAAACTGGATAGTGGGACCTATTTTAATGTTTTCACTAGCCTTACTCTTTTTAAATGGTTACCCAGAATATATGATAGGGGTTATTCTAATTGGGCTGGCACGTTGTATTGCCATGGTGATCGTCTGGAATGACTTGGCGGACGGAAACAGGGAATATGCTGCAGGACTTATTGCCCTCAATAGTATTTTTCAGGTTTTACTCTATAGCGTCTATGCCTATCTATTTATTAGTATTCTTCCTTCTTATTTTGGATATGATCGTTTTGAGGTTAACATTAGTATGGGGCAAATCGCTCAGAGCGTAGGCATTTACTTAGGCATTCCTTTTGCTCTTGGTATTATCAGTCGCTACACACTTATTAAATGGAAAGGGACAACGTGGTTCGAAACCAAATATGTTCCTTTTATTTCACCCATAACCTTAGTTGCATTACTTTTTACCATCATCCTTATGTTTAGTCTTAAAGGAAAACTGATGCTTCAAATCCCTATGGATGTTGTACGTATTGCCCTACCACTGCTTATTTATTTTGTAATTATGTTTGT
The DNA here is from genome assembly GCF_059882335.1 of Flavobacterium sp. OHVDL-2026-0007. NCBI lineage: Bacteria > Pseudomonadati > Bacteroidota > Flavobacteriia > Flavobacteriales > Flavobacteriaceae > Flavobacterium > Flavobacterium sp. OHVDL-2026-0007. The sequence continues at coordinate 832,536 of NZ_CM187612.1, read as the reverse complement.
GATTAGTTTTGGTATTGGAAAATACTTAGGTGCCGATTATTCAAAAACCACAGCCATAGCCTTCACAGCCACAGGTAATAATTTTGAATTAGCTATTGCCGTAGCCATCGGAGTTTTTGGAATTAATAGTGGACAAGCATTTGCAGGCGTTATTGGTCCTTTAGTAGAAGTACCTGCTTTAATTGCATTAGTGAATGTTGCCTTTTGGCTTAGACAGAAATACTTTATTGTGAAAATTTAGAATGTTTTTATTGTTCATTCATGGGGTTTATGCCTATTCTATTTAACCCCTTTTACAACTCTTTTCTCTTGAGACAACGCCCTCTGGGCTCATCACCTTCGTGAAGCGCAATTTCAGAATGTAGGAATTGTGCAGCCTCTGCTGAATCTTTCACTTTAGTAGCACTTCGTTCTAACATTTCTGATTCGAAGTCTGCGAGTACACTTTTTCGCAATCCCGCTATTCGCCAGTCAGATGAAGCCCTGCATTCTTTTGATATACCTCGAGCCAACGTGAGTGCATCTAACAGCGCTTGATTGGCACCTTGTCCTTTGAATGGACTCATAGGGTGGGCAGCATCTCCGATCAGTGTCACTTGCTTGGCTTTTGCCAACAATTCTGATGTTAATAATTCTCGATCATAAACAGGGTAACCAGAAATCTGTGCTTCCAAGGTATTGGCTAAAATTTCAGGAATAGGACTGTGCCATTGCGTTCTACGACAAGCTTCTTCTTTTAGCGCTTGAGCTCCTTTGGCACTTAATTCTTTTGCCTCCATTTCCGTCATTGGAAAACTAAGTTGCCACATGACCGAATCTGACGCATAAGGCATCATATAAATCCGCTCATTGCCATTGGCTGTTTGAAATACAGTAGCCGAGTCGAGTAGTGGACTATCAAGACCTTCAAGAGCCTCTAACGGACAAATACCCAATATCACAATGCAACCTAGATAACGCAAAGGAGTAGTATCCTCCCCGATAAGCAATCGACGTACAGCACTACGAATTCCATCAGCTCCAATCACAAGGTCGGCCTTGGCATTTTTTACATCTCCGTTTACTTGAAAGTTTAAAATAATACTGCCATTTTCAGATTCCTGAAAATCCATTAATTGATGTCCCCATTGTACCCTTTGATGACCACCGAGTTGTTCCAGTAAAGCTAAACGTAAAGATTGTCGGGCGATATGTACATTGGTACGCTTAAGAGTCGATTGCGTATCAGACAGTATCCACTTTCTAATTCCCCATTCCCCAATTACTTTCCCTTCAGTGGTATGAACCACATGTCTGGTGGAAATTACTCCTTCATCTAGAGAAAAAATACCTAATCCTTCAATAGCTTTACTTGCTTGTTGCAAAGTGAGTCCGTAGCCTTGCGATCGAGCTTCGAAGTTATTATCACGCTCATAAAGTGTAAAAGGGATTCCGCGATGTAAACAAGCCACCGCAAGAGCCACGCCACCTATACCAGCTCCAATAATCGCGAGATGCGGAAGGTTTTCTTTATCGGCTAGTGGGGCAGTGGTGGAGCTAAGCAAGCCAGATCCATTGCACTTCAAACAAGTATACAGATGACCCTTAGGCTGAACAGGTGTTGTTCCTTTACCTTTGTTTACCTCAAACTGTTCCAATGCCCTCTGGTATTGCAGTCGCGCTTTCTTGGTGAGTCCGCGACTTTTTTTACCGCGTCCTCTACATTCGTGACAGCTAATCCAGCTGGCTTGTTCATTTCCCATTCTATTCACTTCCTTTTATTTAACTCAATCTTCACTTTCTTTATATAAAAAACTAAACCAATAACTATACTACTAATCCTAATGGTAAATTAACCATTAATTCTTGCTTTAGTTCTCTATCCTCAGAGTTACGAAGTATATTCTATTTCAGTACTTTGCTATTTTTAGCAGCGGTGCAAATTTAAGACAAAAGATTGCCAGTAGCCAACTACTTTTGCATTATTGGATGAAACACCAAAAACTCTCTCAATGAATTATTGATTAGCTTGGTCAACAGCTAGCTATGAGAAATAAAAAAACTCCACTATTTCTAATGGAGTTTGATTGTGTTTTATGTTGTTGTGATAGCACTAGCTTTTCGATACGGAGCACGGACTGTTTTACGTAAACCCTTTCCACACAATTAATAGCTGCTATTTTTGTTTTATTTAGATAGCAATTTTTCTATTTCGGTTGCAATTTTATCTACATTTCCAGGAGCATTCCCTGTTGATACAAATCTGATCACACCTTCTTGGTCTATCAAATAATTTTTTGGAATTGAATGGGTCGCATATTCCTTCCAGATTTTCAAATTTGGATCAATACCAAAATTAAAATCCATTCCGTCTTTTCTTAATTTCAGTACTTTGTTTAAGACAACCTCTTGTGTTTCCCCTCTAGAAATAGCCAAAAACACAAAATTATTATTTTTATTGGGTTCGATGATTTTCGATGGGATATCATAAAACTCCATTAAACAAGGTCCGCACCAAGTAGCCCAGAAATGCACCAGAACAACCTTGCCTTTTAAATCAGAAAGTTTTACTTCTTTTCCGTCGATAAGTTTTAAGACAAAATCTTTTGCCTTATCATTTACTTTCAAAATATATCCCTCATCAACCACGGTATTTTTACTTACTACTGGTAGGACACGGATTTTTTTATCGCTTTCAATTTTTTCTTGCTCCGTAAGAAGAGTAACGATGATTACTAACTCCTTATCACCAATCTTATCTCCATGCTTCTTCGCTAATTCATCTCTTTCCTGATCAGAGACACCTTTACTCATGGATTTAACATAACCATCGGCGGCATATTTATTAAGTTTTTCCATTGAAGTAACCTCATTGTTAATCAGAATTACATATTCAGGTTTTCTAACCACTTTCTCTTGCCCATAAAAGAATTGCGCGATTAAGATAAGAGTTATTAGAATTATTTTTTTCATGTTTTTCTTGGCTTTAAATCATTACTTAGTATTTTCTTGGCTGGATCAACTCCTAAACCCCTTTTCTTTTAAAACTTACTTCTCAACCCTTTTTAAATCTAAATCTTGGAAGTCAAAACTAAAATCAATATTTGGCGATATCCCTTTCATTTTAATGGATTGTGCCCTACCAGTTTCATCTAGCGAGAACATCGCAAAGGCATCACAATTCATAGCTTGATATTCCCATTTTATTGCAAAGGTATTGGCATTATAGAAAGCCATAGGGCCATTGAGTTTAGGTGATCGATAGGATTTAAGCCATAACTGTTTATCTTTTTCAAACACTTCCATTTTACCAAACCATTTATCTTCATAAACACCTATAAAGTCCAGGTTTCTCACCTTTATGTTTTTTGAGGCTTTTACTTTTTCCCATACTTTTTTAGTTACCGCATCTCCTTCATTTTTACCTTCCTTCATCCATTCTACCATTTTATCAGTCCAACCAAAATCGTCTAAACCTAAGTAACTATCAGAAATTGTATTGTTCACTGCAGAGAAAACACCTGCACCGCCATTTTCGGTATTGGTTAAAATAACAATCCCTAAATTCAAATCCGGATACATCGTCACTACGGATAACATTCCAGGCAGACCACCTGTATGTGATACTTGTAGATTTCCTTTCTGATCTGTCAATTCCCAACCTAATCCATAACCTCTGAAATGAGAATTGTATCTTGGGTTTTGATCCGTTTCTTCAACCGTGTGTATACGCCACATTTCATTGTGATTTTTTAAAGAAAACAACTCCGATTTCAAATCTGTTCCATATTTCCCTTTATTCAAGCGTACGATCATCCATTTGGCCATGTCTTCTACATTAGAATAAATCCCTCCTGCAGCACTATTGATCTGAACATCCATGCAGTCAATCGCTTTTATTGTTCCGGACTCGGATGAATGGGAGATAGCCAAATTGTTTTTATCGGTCATCAAACTTTTACCTGCGTAACTATGATTCATTTGTAAAGGGGTAAGAATTCGTTTTTGAACAAAGGCTTCATAACTCATACCGCTTGTTCGGGCAATTACTTCTCCTGCCACTATATAAAGTAGGTTGTCATAATCGAATTTGGTACGAAAAGCAGAAACTGGTTTGAAATATTGAAAACTATTCATGATATCTTTAATAGTAAAGTCCGAACCGTCAGGAAAAAACATCAAATCCCCCACACCTAATCCAAGACCACTGCGATGCGTTAACAAATCCTGTATATTAAAATTCTCGGTTACATAATCATTGTACATTTTAAACTCAGGCAGGTGCTCTTTTACTTTATCAGTCCATTTCAATTTGCCTTCATCTTCCAAAATAGAAAGTGCCGCCGTAGTGAAGGCCTTACTATTGGAAGCAATTTGGAAATTAGTGTTTTGATCTACTGCTTTCTTCGAATCAATGGAAGAAACTCCGTATCCTTTTAGATGAATTACTTTTCCATCTTTAACCACGGCAATTGAGGCGCCAGCTACTTTGAATTTTAATAAGGCATCTTCCATCAAGGAATCAATTTTTGACGAACTGAGTTGAGCAAAGCTAGTGGTAGCTGAAAAACAAATAAAGAGTAAAGATGTTAATAAAACCGGTCTTTTTTTCATATTGATATAGATTAGGTATTTTTTGGTTTCTTTGGTTTGTCGTTAACTTGGCATAATGGTCACCAATAATCATAAAAGACCACTAGTAAACGAATTACATGTTTTAACTTTTTTTAAAACAGTTCGCTAATATAAGAATAATCTTTATTCTAGAACATAAATCGATTTCCTCTTAATATGAAACTAAGTCTCTGCACATTTTCAAGGTCTATCTCTCACTACTAAGGCAAACAGACAGGAAATCTCATTAAGAATAAAAAACATCGTTAAAATAGCCATCGTCTATAGTTAGACAAACAAAACTGCTTTGCGTTACATATTAGTACTAATTACTTTACGAATTTGTAAGACTAATTAAGAAAATTTAACACTTCTTGCATTTTTTTGTAAGATTTAAGAAGTTATTTTGCTTATATTTGTGTAGGCCAGCTTATTATAGCTTCACTTTAATACAAAGAAATAGCATGAGAAAGACATTATCTTACAGACTACTTTCATTATGTAATAAGACTACTTGGGCTACAACTGAAGTTTTGGTTTCCTTTAAAGGGATCGTATGTAATAAAACCAATTTCTCCCAACCTTTTAGACCTATCCTCATCACCACAAAAGCAATCCCGCTGTTAATTTGGAAAAAATTACAGCCAAGGACTATAGACAAGTTGTTAAACTATTAAGAGCAGCATTCACCACATCAAAAAGAAGTAAGTAAACCGTTAGTATTATCCCCGCAATAATTTTAATACGTTATGAAGCAAAACAAACTTTTATTACTTGGCTTTTTTTGTTGTTTTATGCTACTAAGCCCCAACTTAAGCGCACAGTTAATGGCCGTATCTTCAAAGGACTCTTTAAATGGAAAGGCAAAAGTAACTGCTAGACTTACCGGTAGGCTTAAATTAAATGGAATTTATGACCTCAAAGGAAACCTAGATGGTAATAGTTCATTCCTTATTCATCAAAATGATGTATTAGGAAAGGACATACCCGCTTTTAGTATGGATATGAGACAATCGCAATTGCGGTTTGTAAGCACCATACAACTTCAAAATGGAAAAGAATTAAAATCAATGCTAGAAGCTGATTTTGAAGGGGCAAACAAAACCTCTCAATTCAGGTTACGACACGCTTGGATACAATACGAACATTGGATGGTGGGACAGAATTGGTCTAATTTCGGAGATTCTTCTCTCTGGCCTGCCTCTTTACTAGATTGGGATGGACCTACTGGAATGGTTCTATCGCGTAGGATACAGATTCGCTATACCGCAAAATTCAAAGAAAACGGACACACTGCTTTTGAAATTTCCGCAGAACATATGGAACCCCGTCGCTTGTATGACTATACACTAAGCCCTGCCGCTGGAGTCGACTATGCGCCCTCTAGAGTTCCTGATGCTGTAGCAGGTATACGATATACCTTCGATAATACTGGCTTTATGAAATTAGCAGGTCTTTATCGCAGTATCGCTTATGATTCAAAAAATATAGCCGCTGGAGAAGCCGATTTTGACTTTGCTTCCAAAAATGCTGGTGGGCTTACCGCCATTACCAGTATATTTTTTAGAAAAAAATCAGGACTAGTCAATAACCTACAAGCACAATGGTCAATAGGCAAGGGGATCGCCGATTATTTTCTAGCAGTGGGAGGCTCTGGACTCGATGGTTTTGCAAGAGCGGATCTTTCAGGAAAACTAAATCTGCTGCCAGTTCATGCAGGTTTTATATCTTATCAACGTTATTGGAATAAAAAATTCCATACCATGCTGATGACCTCTTATAACCATTTCTCAGAGGGAGGAACTACGCAAGCAGGATGGGATCAAATGACCAATTACCAATTTACTTTTAACGCTTCGTACGATTTCTTTGATTCCCTCACCATAGGACTGGAGCCTCAGTTTGGTTACAAAGAACTGCAATACAATAACGGTAGTACACAAGGAGCCAATGCAATTCGTCTCAATTTTGGTATGCTCTTTAATTTCTAACAACATTAATGCAATAAACAATCAAAAAATGAAAAAATTACTATTCCTCTTCTTGTTGTGCTTCGTAACAACAGTAGCTACTTCGCAACAAAAACCAAGAATCATCATACTGGCCACAGGTGGTACCATTGCTGGTCAAGGAAAAGCTTCCGATAGAGCGGGCTATACCGCAGGTAAAATTCCGGTATCCGATCTTATTGGAAGTATCCCTAGTGTAAATTCAATCGCCACGATCAGCGGAGAACAAATATCCTCAGTCGGTAGTCAGGATATGAGTATTGACATATGGAAAAAGTTAGCCAGTCGTATTAATGAAATATTTAGTAAAGACCAGGCCGATGGTATCGTGATTACTCATGGTACCGATACCCAAGAAGAAACAGCTTATTTTCTCGATTTAGTAGTTCCCCATAATTTACCAGTTGTTATTACGGGTTCTATGCGTCCTGCAACAGCTATCAGTGCTGATGGCCCGAAAAATCTTTTTGATGCTATTACGGTGGCAGCTAATCCCAAGAGCAAAGGGCGCGGGGTATTGGTTTCCTTCAATGAGTCTATATATGATTCTAGAGAAGTAACCAAAACCAGCACCACTAAAGTCAACGCCTTTAGATCGCCCAATTCTGGTCCGCTAGGTGAAGTCTATGATGGACATGTGGAATATTATAAATCATCGCTAAGAGAAGCCGCTCAAGGAGGCCCTTTTGAAGTAAACAATACGACAAAATTGCCTACCATCGAAATTGTATCTATGTATGCCGATGCGTCAGCAGACTATATCGATTATTTGGTAAAGCAGAAGGTAGATGGGATCGTCATAGCAGGAGTAGGGAATGGTAATTTCTCAAAGGCTTTTACTGAAGCTATTAAAAGAGCCACTAAGGCCAATATAGCTGTATGCCGTTCGAGTCGATGTTTAGAAGGCAGAGTAGTACTGGATGGTGAAACTAGTGATGACGAGCTGGGCACTATCGTATCTGATGATCTCAACCCGCAAAAAGCACGAATATTACTGATGCTTGGACTTACCAAAACAAAAAACAAAAAAGAATTACAGGATTTTTTCTTCCGTTTTTAAAGCGCTATTACTAATTTAATCCATAACATTATGAGTGACTTCCGTACAGAACATGACTTTCTTGGAGAAAAAGAAATACCAAACCGTTTTTATTATGGTGTACAAACCTTACGCGCCAAAGAAAACTTTAACATAACAGGGATTCCTATCGGATCAGAACCCTTATTTATTAAAGCTTTTGGCTATGTAAAAAAGGCGGCAGCAATGGCCAACAGAGATCTTGGCGCTTTGGAGCCTAAAAAAGCCGAAGCCATCCTACATGCATGCGACCGATTAATTGCTGGAGAGTTTACCGATCAGTTTATCAGTGATCTTATTCAAGGTGGGGCAGGAACCTCTACCAATATGAATGCTAATGAAGTCATTGCCAATTTGGGCTTGGAATATTTAGGACACCCAAAAGGAGCTTACGAACATCTGCATCCCAATAACCATGTAAACCTTTCCCAAAGTACCAATGATGCTTATCCATCTGCTTTTAGAATTGCTCTTTATTACAAAATGGAACATTTTATTAAAACCTTAGAAGGCTTAGAAGCCGCTTTTCGAGCAAAAGGGGAAGAGTTTAATACTGTTTTAAAAATGGGAAGAACGCAATTACAAGATGCAGTTCCGATGACTTTAGGACAAGAATTCAGAGCCTATGCCACCACCATCGGCGAGGATGTTCGACGATTAAAAGACGCTCAAAGTTTGGTTTTAGAGATCAATATGGGTGCCACTGCCATTGGTACTAGAGTAAATGCACCAGAAGGATACCCGGAGATTTGTGTTAGTTATTTGGCTAAAGAAGTAGGGATCCCTTTAACGCTTTCTCCTGATTTAATTGAGGCTACTGTGGATACAGGTGCTTATGTACAAATTATGGGAACCCTCAAAAGAACAGCCGTGAAAATCTCTAAGATTTGTAACGATTTAAGACTGTTAAGCTCTGGACCAAGAACAGGTCTTAATGAGATCAATTTACCAGCGCGTCAACCAGGTTCTTCGATCATGCCAGGAAAAGTAAATCCCGTAATTCCAGAAGTGGTGAACCAAACTTGTTTTTATGTGATTGGGCAAGATTTAACCGTGACTATGGCCGCCGAAGCAGGACAACTGCAGTTGAATGTAATGGAGCCTGTTATTGCTTTTGCCATGTTCACCTCTTTAGATTACCTATCCAATGCGATTCAAACCTTAATTGATAAATGCATCAACGGTATCACCGCTAATGTAGATCATTGTTACAATATGGTGATGAACAGTATTGGCATTGTAACCCAATTAAACCCTATCTTAGGTTATGAAGAAAGTGCTAGTATAGCAGGTGAGGCCTTAAAAATGAATAAAAGTGTGCATCAAATTGCCGTGATAGAGCGAAAAGTAATCACACAAGAAAAATGGGATGAAATTTATTCCATTGATAATCTGATAAACCCTAAATTCATCACTTCATGATCCTGGTACAATTTGCCATACTATTGGCAATGATCTTGATTGGGTCTAGGCTCAAAGGAATTGGACTAGGGGTAATGGGAATGATAGGACTACTCATTTTTGTGCTATTTTTCAATATGCGCCCAGCCGAACCTCCTATAGCGGTACTACTTATCATTTTAGCCATCGTCACCACAGCGGCCACCTTACAGGCCGCAGGAGGCCTAGATTATTTGGTCAGTATAGCCGAAAAAATTATTCGCCGTAATCCCAAGCACATCACCTTTATTGCTCCTTTCACGGTTTATTTCTTATGCTTGTTTGCAGGTACAGCGCATATTGTATATTCACTACTTCCTATTATAGCCGAAGTATCAGCCAAAAAAAGAATACGACCTGAGCGGCCCATGAGTATATCGGTTGTGGCCTCTCATATGGCACTTACCGGAAGTCCCATGAGCGCAGCAACAGCATCATTAGCTGCGGTGTTAGCATATTCCACGGCGGTGGTGGACATCATGAAAGTTTGCATACCGGCTTGTTTGATTGGTATTATTGCTGGAGTCATATCGGTATGGAAAAAAGGCAAAGAACTCAATGAAGACCCAGAGTTCCTTGCGAAAATGAAAGATCCTGAATTTGCAGAGAGTATCGATAAAACATCTGAATCCAATAGAGAAATAAAACCAGGTGCTAAAACGGCTGTTTTGATTTTTGCTCTTGCGATACTACTGATTATCTTTTTTGGTGCTTTTCCACAATTTCTTCCCCATGTCGGAGAAGGAGAGGCTGGATTTGCAGTAGGGGCTGACGGAGTTATCAACCTGACGGGCTTGATTATCATGGTTACCCTATCCGCCTCAGCCTTGATCATGCTCATTACCAAAACATCTCCTGTCTTAGTCTCCAAAATGAGTTTATTTACCGCGATGGCCACTGCGGTGATCTCGGTATTGGGTGTGGTTTGGATGAGCGCTACTTTTATGTCCGCCAACGATGCTTTAATAGAAAGCACCTTTAGAGATATTACTTCGGAATACCCTTTTACATTTGCTTTGGCTTTGGTGATCATGAGTGCACTAACCTTTTCTCAGGCAGCCACTACTCGAATCATGATGCCCATAGGCTTGTCTTTAGGAATTGGTCAACCCCATTTGATAGCCATGTTTCCAGGGGTAAATGGCGATTTCATATTACCTGGTTATCCGACCTTAGTGGCCGCCATGGATTTTGATCGTACCGGTACCACACGAATTGGTAAATATGTAGTGAACCACAGTTTTATGATTCCCGGCCTGGTAACTATTGCCGTCACTATAGCCTCAGGCTTTTTATTAAGCATGCTTTTATAAGTTTAAAAGCCTTTTATTGATGGTTTGTTTTTCTTGCCTTTACCTTTGTAAAATCTCAGAAAAACAAACCATTTATAATTAAGCGCAAAGCGCTCGAAAGAAAAAGCTTCTAAATGAGCCTGTACCGTTCTACTTATAGGCTATAGCAGCACTTGTCGCTCCTGCCAATGGTAAAAGTTCAGTCGAGGCAAAACCGATTATTTTTGCCCATTTTTTGAAGTCCTCAAAGGTGAAATTAAAACCATCACCCGTTTCTATAAGCATATTAATACTCATCATCATACCAAAGACATTTTGATTCCTTTGCTCATCGATAATACTCTCAATAACCACAAAGGCCCCACCAGTTGGCAAGGCATCATACGCTTTTTGCATTAAGTTCAATTTGATCTCCTCATTCCAATCGTGAAGAATATTACCCATAGTGACGATATCCGCAGACGGAATAGCATCAGTAAAAAAATCACCACTAACCACTTTTACACTACTACTCAATCCATATTGGTCAATAGTTTCGTTGGCAATAGGGGCAATGGCGGGTAAATCAAAGGTAGTACAAGCTATATCAGGGTGACGTTGCACCACCATCAGTGATAACATAGCTGCTGACCCCCCCACATCGGTAAGGGTTTTATACTTTGAGAAATCAAACTTCTCAGCAAAGGCAATAAATCCTCCTAATTGAGCGCCCGTCATGGCATGAACAAATCCCTTTAATCGTGCTGTATCATTATAGAGATTTTCAAAAAGATTTCCCCCTACTTTTGATTCGTTCTGTGGAGCTCCCGTCAGCAATCCTTCTTCTAGGTTCCCCCAGAACTCATAGAGTCTGTCGTTCATCATTTCGAGAATTCCTCCTATATACGAGGGTTTGTTTTTATCTAAGAAAACGTTGGTATCCCTACCATTGGAGTAGCTAGCGGTTTCCAAAATACCTTCTCGGCTAAGAAAACCAAAACCGGTTAGCGTATCCAAAAAATCGTAAACATTTCTTTCAGTACACTTCCAATTAAAGTCTTTTTTAATCTGTGCTGCCGTCAAAGCCCCCTTGGAAGCCAGAACGGTAAACAATTCAAATTTTAATGCGGACAAAAGAACTTTTGAGGCCCAAAATCCTGATCCAATTTCCATAATAGTCGCTGGGGTAGGTGCGGTGTTTTGCTGTTCCATTTTATGTTGTAAAAAAATTATTGCCTACTCTGTTCGGTTTTCGGCTTATCCGCTTTTTTATCAATGTTACACACCAATAATTTGCTACTGCTAAGATAATTCTAATTTTAACACAACTAACACGCTGCTATACAGTATTTTAAACAATATATTAATTCTTAACTGTTCGACACCTCAATGCTTTAGTGGTACACGCTACTCTGCTTTTAGCCCTTATACCCTTAGTGAAGCTCGGAATCCACGAACAGCATAATAAGACTCAGCACCATTATGATATACGAAGACATGATCATAGCGGAAATCACAAAAAATAGCGCCTCCGAGCTTTCGAATGGCCTCTGGCGTTTGGATCCAGCTTGAGGACTTTGCATCAAATTTTCCCAATTGCTGCAACTGGCGATACTCTTGTTCTGTCAGAAGCTCGACACCCATAGTCTGAGCCATATGAAGCGCACTATCTTTAGGTTTATGCTCTTTCCTTGATTCTAATGCTTGATGGTCATAACACACACTTCTTCGTCCTTTAGGACTTTCTGATACGCAGTCAAAAAATAGGTATTCATCTGTTTTTTGATCATGACCCACTACGTCGGGCTCCCCACCAGTGGCTTCCATTTCGTGCAGCGCATATAGCTTTTGTGGATGGGCTTCCAATTTGGTTTGTACTTTATACCAGTCTAAACCTTCATGACGCTGGCTGTTTTTCTCAAATCGCTTTTTCAATAGACTCAATAATTCTTCTTGCTCTTTGGGTAACAATTCTTTTTTCATGGATTTTTTCAATTTTATATATTTCGTTCAGGGCAGTACTTAAAATAAGAAAACCTTCAAAAAATTACTTTTGAAGGTTTATCTAATTATGTAAAGCGTAATAACATCAACTTTTAAATTATTTTTTGTCCAGCGTTATTTTCATCTCTTTCATGTCCAGTATCAACTTATCAGCTGTTATGGTACTTGCAGCAGGATAAGGCGTTCCTGTTTCATCTTTAATGACTAAACTTTTCCCCCCTTTTGTTAAAGCGTATGTACCATTATTTATTTCACTTTGCATGTATCCACTTACGTGTCCATCCTCTGTAAAGGTAAGAGTCCCCTTGGTTAACATTACATTTTTAGCAGAATCTGAAAGCGGCATTTTCGCTTCAACTGCAGTAATTTTCCAGGTATCTACTAATTTATTTCGTCCCTTATGGCACGAAATCATTACGACGGTTAGCAATACAACTCCTAAGATAAATAAGTTTGATCTTTTCATGGTTTTTGGATTAAAAGTTAATGATGAAAAGTTACAAAAAAATATATTAACTTAATATTAATAGTCCCAAAATTTTAACAACCAAATAGTTATGAAATATATCGCTCGCATTAATTGAGTGTTAACGCTCCTAAAATTTCTTCCGATAGAAAAGGACCACCAGGGTATTTCGCCGTATAATCAAGATTCATCCATACTTGACCGCGTTCATCAATATGATAATGAATCTTCTTATCATAACTTTCTTTTACAAAAAGCACATTTTTAATCAAATAATTGACTTTTTCTAGATCAATTAAAGAACCTATCAATATCTCAGGATAAATATGTCCTTTGGTGTGTATCAGCCTTGGCGTTCCTCCAATAGAACGAATGGCCGCTGCCATCAAAATAGAATGATCATCACAGTCTCCTGAATAATACTCTAATGACTCGCTAGCCGTAGCAATATAATCTCCTTCTTTGGGATCGTTCACATAATTCCAGCGACCATTAATTTCTTTAAAAACGGCAAAACACTGAATAATGGTTCTATAGTCAGCGTATCCCTTTAACCCTTTAAAGTGTTTGGTAGTTGCCATAATAGCGAAATTCCTCACTTTGGGATTTTGATATTCTATGGCATTGATGATTTTGGTTTTATTGGGAAACGGCAACAATTTGGCCACAATAATATCTTGTGGAAAAGGGTTGTCTGACATGGTATAGATCATCGAATTATAATCTTCCGAGATCTCATTAAAACCATAATTACCAATCACCGTTCCATAAAACAAAACCAATAGATACAAGGCAATACACACTATGATGATCGTTCGTAATAACATTAAAAGGAAGAAAACAACAGCAAAGACAAGTATAAAAATAAAAATACGATCTAAATTGAACGCCCAATGCAAATCAATTAGATTTTGATGCAAGATGATAAAAATAGGAATGGTAATCAAAAGACTCAACACCATAATAATCACCCTATCCCAAGGTGATTTCACCTGTAATTTGGATTTTAATTGCGGAAAGTCAATTTTAGGAAAATTTATCATAAGAATCAAAAGCAGTATTTACAGTGCTTTTACAGTTTGAACAAAAGTAGCTTTTTTATCAATAATTCCCAGATCAAATAATTGATTTTGAATTTCTATAAAGGCTTTCTCTTCTAGATTTTTTTGCGCCCATTGCGTTAAACCTAACCACTCTTGGATATCGGCTCTCTTTTGCTTAAAAAGTTGGGATAGAGTGGTATCAATATCAGGTATTTGCTTAAAATGAGTCGTCTTTTTATTGATGACCGCTAAGATTTTCTCCATAGCAGTTGGATTCTCTTTTAAGAATTCGTCGCGCACGGCAATCACAAACGAAGGCCATGGAGTAGGGCAATCGCCTACACGTCTGAAAATCCCTTGATCCACTAGGGGTTTGGTCATAAAACGTTCCCACATAAAGTAATCCGCAGTTCCCTTAGTTAAGGCTTCCACAGCACCATCAATGGTATTGATAATTTCAAAGCTCAAATTAGTGGTATCCCATCCATTTTCGTGCGCATTGACATAAGCCATCAATTGAGAGCCAGAACCAAGTCTAGAAATAGCCACTTTTTTATCTTTAAGCTCCTTTACACTATGAAAATCTGATTGTGCTGCCACGTGAATTCCCCAAATCAAAGGAGATTGCACATAAATTTGCACAATTTTACTAGGGTTACCCGCTGCGATATCTTTTATAATTCCTTCAGTTAAAATAACAGCTATATCCGCCTGCCCCTCACGAAGTAGTTGACACATTTTACCGGTACCTTCAGGAACATCTTTCCATTGTAAATCAATGGCTTCTGCTTCAAATTCGCCATTCTCAAGACACAAATGCCATGGTAAATTAAAGTGCTCTGGAACACCTACAATTTTTACAGTTTTCATTATGGTTTTCTTTTTTATTGAGTTAGATACACCTATCTAAGTGGGTTGGGATTAATTTTTTACTAAATCAGTTCGATGTTTTTCAGAGAGACAAGGTTCCGCAAATTCTATTATTGAATGGGATTCATAGTCATTTAAGACACTTTTTACAATTGAGTAATCAATATCTCTGGCTATTTCAGCAGCAAGAAAAGTATCGTTTAAGGCCTCAGACAAACAATTGATGGCTTTGAGTTTATCTCTGATGATTTCTTTATCAAAACCTTCCTCTAAAATTAAAATCTGAACAATTGAATTTCCAGAGGTTTCAATTGTTTCTTTATATTCTAAACGTTTTTCCGTCTCATTATATTGAGCATAAAAAAGATCGTCGGTAGCCACTAGTGGACCAAAAAAAGGAATATTATCCAATTTAAAAAGACCTTTTTCTAAATCAATAATTTCTGCCCACATGGTCTCAATAACCGTTTCTTTTAAATACTCACTAAAATATTTAAATACAATTTTTTTGTGTGTTTCTTGCATTCTTAAATTTACTAATTAATTTCATCTATTACGGCTTTCAATGGCGATAAAACAATGCGATAACCATCTGGATCCAGAAACATTTTTCCACTTTCGTTCCAAAAATTATGAGGTCCAGTTATACTTGAAATATGATGATGTTCTAATCTATCTACCAACTCATTATAATCTAAAATTGTTTTAGGATAAAGCACTATCACATCATCTTGATCAAAGACCTGATGGCCTGCTTTATCAGATTTGGTGAATTCAAAATGCCAGTCTAATCCAACTTTTCCAATAAACAATCCATCGTGTTTGTGATGATTTTGGAAAACACCTAAAAGTTGAAAACCAAGAATATTCACATAAAAATCTTCTATTTTCTCCAAGTTATTCGTGTGCCTTGCAACTCTTAAATACATAATATTAGTTTTTAAATTAAAAAAATAAACCTATAAAAATGAACCTAAAACGTTTCCAAACGTACTTTACACCATGCCTTTACATCCTACTTATTGGCAACCAATTTATTCAACGTATAGGCAATAAGCGCATCTACGGCTTTATACGGATCTTCACTAAAAGTTCCAGAAGCCCGATTGGCAATAATAGCATTTAATGACAAGGCATTATGTCCTAAAAGTGCCGATAGACCATAAATAGCAGCCGTCTCCATCTCTAAGTTGGTAATGCGATGATCATCAAAGTTAAAATTATCCATTTTAGCATTCAATTGATCGTCTTGGATATCCAAACGCAGGATTCTGCCTTGGGGTCCGTAAAAACCACCAGCTGTCGCCGTAATTCCTTTAAACATTTGATCCGATTCGATAATTTTTTCTAAGGTTTCAGAACAAGCAATTGCATAAGGTCTTCCTTTTTTACTATCCCATTGGGTATGTTTTACAAAAGCCTCTTCTATGTCCACATGGGATACTTGGTCGATCAAATAGGAGCGGAGCATATTATCAAGTCCCAATCCAAATTTAGACATCACAAAGCTATCCACAGGAATATCCGCTTGCAGGGAACCTGAAGTTCCAATTCGAATTATATTTAACGAAGTTAACTCTTCTTTGGGTTCACGAGTTTCTAAATTGATGTTTACCAAAGCATCTAACTCGTTCAAAACAATATCAATATTATCGGGACCGATTCCGGTAGACATTACCGTTATTCTTTTCCCTTTATAAATCCCCGTTTGGGTTTTAAATTCCCTTTTTTGAGTAGAATATTCAATGGAGTCAAAAAACTGTGTAATTTTTTCCACCCTGTTCTGATCTCCAACAAAAATTATATCGTGGGCTATATGTTCAGGAAGTAGGTTTAAGTGATAAACACTTCCGTCTGGATTCAGTATTAATTCTGATTTTTGTATCATTTTATTAAGCTTATCAGGTTTTGAAGTACTAAGGTTCTAAGGTAAAAAAAACTTTACTAAAAAATAGCATTGTAAAATTTTAAACTGCCTAAAACTTTCTATCCTCCCACACGTTTTGTTTTAAATCCTTTTTCTTTTAAAATAGCCATAATTTTATCTCTATAATCACCTTGAATGATAATAGCAGCATCCTTAAAAGTACCGCCAACACTTAATTTTGTTTTAATCTCTTTGGCTAGAATTTTAAAATCTTCGTCAGAGCCTTCATAACCTTCAATGATTGTGGTGGCTTTTCCTTTTCTTTTTTCGAATTTGCAAATCATAGGCTCCTTCTGAATATAAAGCACATGGTCTTCCTGATGAACTTCTTCTGGTTCATTAGAGGCAACATGATCTGGAAATAATTTTTTTAATTGTTCGTGTAAGTCCATAATTAAACTTTAAATTATCGTATAAAAAAATTAAATTCCAAATCCCAATTTGATAGCTTGGAATTTGGAATTTAAAAAATTGAGTGCTAAACTTTTATTTTTTTATCAAACCTAAATCTACTAAACGTTCGTATAAAAAGTCTCCTGCTGTAATATCTTCAAATTTCTTTGGATGTTCAGCATCAATACAGTTTTCTAAACAATCTAAGCGCATATCGCTCACAGGATGCATAAAAAACGGGATCGAATAACGTGAAGTTCCCCATAATTCTCTTGGTGGGTTAACAACTTGATGAATCGTTGATTTTAGCTTATTATTGGTATGTCTTGACAACATATCACCAACATTGATCACTAACTGATCGTCTTCTGCAATAGCATCAATCCAATCTCCGTCATGATTTTGAACTTGCAATCCTTTTCCTTGAGCCCCCATTAAAAGGGTAATCAAATTAATATCTCCGTGAGCAGCAGCACGAATGGCATTTTCCGGCTCTGAAGTAATAGGAGGATAGTGAATAGGTCTTAAAATAGAGTTTCCTTCTTTGGCGTATTGGTCAAAGTAAAACTCATCTAAACCTAAATGCAAGGCCAAGGCTCTTAACACATAAATACCTGTTTTCTCAAGCATTTGATAAGCTTCTTTACCCACTACATTAAAACGAGGGAGTTCTTTTACTTCAACATTGTCTGGATATTGCGCCGCATATTTTGAATCTTGGTCCACATACTGTCCAAAATGCCAAAATTCTTTCAAATCTCCTTCTTTTCGTCCTTTAGCATGTTCTTTACCAAAAGAAACATAACCTCTTTGACCACCAATTCCGGGAATTTCATAGTCATGCTTAGTAGCTACTGGCAAGGCGAAAAATTTTCTAATTTCACCATAAAGTTCGTCTACTAATTGATCGTCTAAAAAATGACCTTTTAGGGCTACGAAGCCAATGTTTTCAAATGCACTGCCGATTTCATTTACAAATTTTTGTTTACGTTTCGGGTCGTCCGAAAGGAAATCACGTAAGTCTACACTAGGAATGTTTTGCATACTTTACATTTTTTATTTAAAGATAAAAGGATTTAGAAATCCTTTCCAAAACAAAGGTAGAGAATATTTTATATTGGAATTTTAATTTTTAACAGAAAAATAAATTTATCCACCACTATTTAATAAAAATGTAACAATAATTTATTTTGACAATTCTGAATTTTAAGAACCATTACAGCGTAAATACATGTTAATAATTCTATAAATCGGCCAATATACTTTCAAAAATCACTAGTTTTATAAAAAACATACTTATGAAAATAGGATTAATCGGATTTGGAAAAACAGGAAAAGCAGTAGCTTCAGTACTTTTACAACACCCCACTTTTTCCCTGGAATGGGTTTTAAAAAAGAGCATGGTTTTAGAGCATCGCGGCATCGCCGATTTTTTAGGCATCGATACCACCAAAGGAGGGAAGATATACTCCAGCGAATCTACCCCCATTACCACACTTTTAGACGAGCAACCCGTAGACATAATCATTGATTTTTCATCCAGCGCTGGAATACACACTTATGGCGAGGCCGCAACGGAGCGAAAAATAAAAATTATATCGGCCATATCCCATTACACGACTAAAGAAAAGGAATTTTTAAAATTTCTTTCGCAACGAACCACTGTATTTTGGAGTCCCAATATCACTCTAGGCGTAAACTATTTACTATTTGCCTCTAAGTTTTTAAAGAAAATTGCACCCTGGGTGGATATTGAAATCATTGAAGAGCACTTCAAAGGCAAAGATGGTGTATCGGGGACAGCACTGAAAATTGCCGAAGTGCTTGATGTAGAGAAAGAAGACATTAATTCCGTAAGAGCTGGAGGCATTGTAGGGAAACATGAAGTTGTTTTTGGCTTTCCCTTTCAAACTGTCCGCATCATCCACGAAAGCATATCCCGCGAAGCTTTTGGTAGTGGAGTGGTATTTGTGGCGGAAAATTTAGCTGATAAAAAAGAAGGGCTCTACCATTTTGAAGATATTTTAGCCCCTTATTTTGTGCACTAGGATCGCAACAAAAAAGATCACTTTGATTGGTAAAATTCAGGAAGAGCTTTGATGCTTGTGACTCCGTTTTTTTAGCCAAACACTTTATCTCTTTTTGGTTCAGCTTACTAGCGCTATTTAGTTTGTAAAATATCTAACAAAACTAATTCATTTTGTTATATTTTTCTATCTTTGAAATACTAAAAAACGATAACCAAATGATCTTTTACAGACAAAACCTCACCGATACTCAATTACTCGATTTATACAAGAGACTTTTAAAACCTCGCCTAGTAGAAGAAAAGATGCTTATTCTTATTCGACAAGGTAAAGTATCAAAATGGTTTTCTGGAATAGGGCAGGAAGCCATTTCTGTTGGTGTTACTGCCGCTTTAGATCCTTCGGAATATATATTGCCGATGCATCGAAATCTAGGAGTTTTTACCTCTAGAGACATTCCTTTGTATCGGCTTTTTTCACAATGGCAAGGAAAGGCCAATGGTTTCACAAAAGGTAGAGACCGTAGTTTTCACTTCGGAACACAGCAATATAATATTATCGGGATGATTTCTCATTTGGGACCGCAAATGGGAGTGGCTGCCGGAATTGCTTTGGCCAATAAACTACAGCACAATAAAAAAATCACAGCTGTTTTTACCGGTGAGGGAGGAACCAGTGAAGGGGATTTCCATGAAGCATTAAATATTGCAGCCGTTTGGCAGTTGCCTGTATTGTTTATCATAGAAAATAATGGCTATGGCCTTTCAACCCCTACAAACGAGCAATACGCTTGTGAAAACCTGGCCGATAAAGGCATAGGTTACGGCATAGAGAGCTACATTATGGACGGCAATAATATTTTAGAAGTTTATAACAAAATAGTACAGCTTAAAGCCGAGATGCAGGAAAATCCAAAACCTGTTTTATTAGAGTTTAAAACCTTCAGAATGCGTGGACATGAAGAAGCTAGCGGCACTAAATATGTCCCCGAAGAACTTATGAAAGCATGGGCTGCCAAAGATCCCGTGGAAAATTACAGACAATTTTTAATTGAACAAGGAGTACTTACTGAAGCTGAAGATACTGCTTTACACAGTGAAATTAAAAAAGAAATAGACGAACATCTGCTTTTGGCTAATGACGAACCCGACATTGTACCAAGCTATAGCGAAGAATTAAATGATGTATACAAAGAGTTTATAGATCAAGAGATTAAACCAAAATCTCCTACTGAAAATATTCGTTTTATTGATGCCATAAGCAACAGTCTAAAAGAATCCATGCAACGCCATGAAAACCTGATCATTATGGGACAAGACATCGCCGAATACGGTGGTGCTTTTAAAATAACCGATGGTTTTGTGAACTTATTTGGTAAAGAACGCGTACGCAATACACCGATCTGTGAAAGCGCTGTGGTTTCCGCGGCTATGGGACTATCCATTAACGGTTACAAAGCCATAGTCGAGATGCAGTTCGCTGATTTTGTTTCTACTGGTTTTAACCCTATTGTTAACCTGTTGGCTAAATCGCATTACCGTTGGGGCGAAAAGGCCGATGTAGTAGTTCGTATGCCTTGTGGCGGAGGCACTCAAGCAGGACCGTTTCATTCCCAAACCAATGAAGCTTGGTTCACTAAAACACCCGGTTTAAAAGTGGTCTATCCTGCTTTTCCTTACGATGCGAAAGGACTGCTCAATGCCGCAATAAACGATCCCAATCCGGTACTGTTCTTTGAACACAAACAATTGTACCGCAGTATCTATCAGGATGTCCCAAAGGATTACTATACACTTCCACTGGGTAAAGCAGCTTTATTAAAAGAGGGGAACTCGGTAACCATTATTGCTTTTGGAGCTGCTGTACATTGGGCCTTGGCCACTTTGGCTAAATTCCCCGTAATACAGGCGGATTTAATTGACTTAAGAACCTTACAACCTTTGGATACCGAAACTATTTTTGCATCAGCAAGAAAAACAGGTAGAGTCATTATCTATCAAGAAGACACACTATTCGGCGGAATCGCTAGCGATATTTCTGCGTTGATTATGGAAGAATGTTTCGAACATTTAGATGCTCCAGTAAAAAGAGTGGCTAGTTTAGATTCTCCTATTCCTTTTACCAAAGCCTTAGAAGATCAGTTTTTACCAAAAAATCGTTTCGAAGAAGTTTTATTAAATTTATTGAAATATTAATTACAAATCATAAACAGTTTTGCATAAAGAACATTTTTTTTATCTTTAAACCATAAAAAAATCAACTTATGAAAAAACTATTTGTTTCGGTTTTTGCGATTAGCTTACTTTTTTCTTGTAATAAAAGTACTAAGTATAACGAAGATAAAGCCTTAGACGGTAAATTTGACCACTACAAAGATGGCTTTGTAACCTCTTTATGGAAAATTAATCCAGGTTGGGCTTCTGGAGTGGGCTATCATAAATACGATAGTATCTTATCCATTCCAAATCCTAATGAAGAAAAAAAACAACTTGAATTTATTCAAGCGCAACTCGATTCTTTAAAACAATTTGACGTTGAAAATTTATCCGACAATAACAAGACGGACTTTCATTTGATTAAAAACCAACTAGAAGGTACCATTTTCAGCATCAAGGAAATGAAATCAGGAGAATGGAATCCTGCAGAATACAATGTATGCGGGGCTTTCTCAGAAATTTTGAATGGAAAATACGAAACTTTAGAAGTTCGTTTACGTGCCTTTAATGCCAAAATGAGCGCCATTCCAGCTTATTATCAAGCCGCTAAAAAGAACATCAAAAACCCTACTATTGAACACACCGAATTGGCCATTGCTCAGAACTTAGGCGGTTCTACTGTTTTTGATGCCGATTTAAAAGCCGCATTAGAGAAAAGTAAACTTACTGCTACTGAGAAAAAACAAATGCTCGATAGAGCTGCAGTGGCCACCAAAACTATCGCTGACTATGCAGCTTGGCTGAAAGCTTTACCTAATAAAACGCCTCGTTCTTTCCGATTAGGATCTGCTTTATATGCTAAAAAATTCAATTTTGATATACAATCTAGCTATACAGCCGATGAAATTTTTAAAATTGCTGTAGATCACAAAAAGGACTTGCACGATAAAATGTTTGTATTAGCGGATAAACTTTGGACCAAGTACAAAGGAAATGCCTCTAAACCAACTGACAAACTTGATTTAATCAAACAAGTAATCGATAAAATTTCTTTGCAACATACCACTCCTGAGAAATTTCAATCTGAAATTGAAAAACAAATTCCAGAGTTAACCGCTTATGTAAAAGCTAAAGATTTACTATATATTGATCCCTCAAAACCATTAGTGGTTCGCAAAGAACCTGCCTATATGGCCGGTGTTGCTGGTGCGTCTATTTCTGCACCAGGACCATATGATAAAAACGCTAATACGTACTATAACGTAGGAAGTATGGCAGGTTGGACTGCCGAAAATGCTGAGAGTTATTTACGAGAATACAACGATTACATTCTTCAAATCCTAAACATCCACGAAGCAGTACCTGGACATTATACCCAATTGGTATACAGCAATCAATCACCAAGTATCATTAAATCAATCCTAGGAAACGGTGCTATGGTAGAAGGCTGGGCTGTTTATGCTGAGAAAATGATGTTGGAAAGTGGTTATAAAAACTCTGATGAAATGTGGTTAATGTACTATAAATGGAATTTAAGAGCCACTTGTAATACGATCCTAGACATTAGTGTTCACACTAAGGAGATGTCTAAAGAAGCAGCACTAACACTATTGACAAGAGAAGCTTTTCAACAACAAGCGGAAGCCGATGGGAAATGGAAACGTGTTACTTTATCACAGGTGCAATTATGTTCGTATTTCACAGGCTATACTGAAATTTACAACTTAAGAGAAGAGCTTAAAAAACAGGAAGGCGCTAAATTCAACTTGAAACAATTTCATGAAAAATTCCTAAGTTTTGGAAGTGCTCCAGTGAAATACATCAAAGAATTGATGTTGTCTAAAGAGTAACTATTCTTTCTTATAATTATAAAGCGTATTAAATCTTAGGACTTAATGCGCTTTTTTTTGCCTTCAAAATATTTAATAATTTTACTAAATCTGGAGACGATTATGCCTATAATGTGTTTTACTTAAATTAAAAGCCGTAGAATACACGTTCTTTAAGTCACGTAAGAAAACAATTACTATCCTTTTGGTTTAAGACATCGTTCACACCAACGGGAGATGAATAATCGTTATTTTCCAAGTTTCTAAAAATAGTATTTATTAAATTTGAAATTTCTTATCTTTGTAGTAATGAGTAAAAATCTTTATATAATCGCAGGTTGCAATGGAGCGGGTAAAACAACTGCTTCGTTTACAATACTTCCTGAAATATTAAATTGTAAGGAGTTTGTAAATGCTGATGAAATAGCCAAAGGGCTTTCGCCATTTCAGCCTGAAGAGGTAGCTTTTGAAGCGGGCAGAATAATGCTTCACAGAATAAATGAATTATTAGCGAATAACGAAGTGTTTGCCTTTGAAACAACTTTAGCAACGAAAAGCTATAAACAGAAAGTTATTACAGCTCAGCAAAAAGATTATAAAGTTGTACTTTTGTTTTTCTGGCTGAATAATGTTGACCTGGCTATTGAGAGGGTTAAGCTCCGGGTTCAGGATGGTGGGCATAATATTGAAACCGATGTTATTAAGCGACGGTATAAAAATGGAATTACAAATTTATTTGATATATATTTGCCGATAGTTAATGAGGCATTGATTTTTGATAATACAGCTGGCAAGGCTGAATTGATTGCACAAAAAACGTTAGGTAACGATATTGAAGTTATACATAAAATCAAGTTCGATAAACTCAAAAATAATGAATCATGGGAGAACACACAACAACACCGACTCAGAAGAAGATTATAGACGCAATGGATAAAGTTTATGAAAAATTGATTGAGTCTAAAAAGAAAACTAACAGTGATTTAGTTGTCATGAAGGACGGTAAAATCGTAAGAATTAAAGCTAGTTCTTTATAAAATATTATTTCAATATGTCTAGTCCTGAAAATAGTTGACTGATTAGTAATGTAAAATTAGCTAAATCGGAATAGAATTAGTTTTGTTCCGATTTATTTTTTTCCAACTTTTTAGTTTGATTTGATTTTGTAAATGTGCCTGATTTGGAGTTAACATATTTATAGATAAATGCACTCTAATTTGATTGTAGTTTAAAATAGATTCTTCGACTTGTTTCTTTAGGTTCTCAAAATTTTCAAAGATTTCGAATAGCCCGAACTCTTCTTTTAAAATTCCATTGACCCTTTCTGCGATTGCATTTTCATAAGGGTCATAGCTTTGCGTCATGCTTATAAGAATATTGTTTTGAGTTAAATATTGGGTATACTCATTACTGCAATATTGAAGTCCTCTATCTGAATGATGTATAAGATTCTCACTGTATTTTCTATTACTAACAGCCATTTTTAACGCTTCCAATGTAGAAGATGCCATTAAATTATCCGCTAAACAATAACCTACAATTTTCTTAGAATATGCATCAGTTATTAAATGCAGGTAATATGTTTTATCTTTAATTCTTAGATATGTAATATCTGCTACCCAAACTTGTTCTGGTGCACTAAGCTTAATTTCTTTAATTAAATTCGGATATTTACGCATCCAATGTCTAGAATTAGTGGTCTTATAATACCTCCTAGCTTTAGGAACTAATAAATATTCTTCTCTTAAAAAATTAATTAATTTATCCCTGCCTATTTTTATCTCATATCTCTTAAGATCATCTTTTAGCATAAAGTAAAGCTTTTTGCTTCCCGTTTTTGGTAGTTTTTGACGTATGGATAGTACCAAAGATTTAAGATGTTCTTTATTAATACTGGACTTTTCCTCATGCGCTTTTCGTTTGTAATAGGCTTGTTTACTATAACCAAACAATCGGCATATTTTACCAGGACTAATTCTGTAAATATGACCTATTTCTTGGACTGCTTGGAACCAGACTTTTTTACAATTTCTATTTTCAGCTCACGTTCAGCTATTTCTACAAACTTTTTATAAACCAATAATTCCTGCTCTTTTATAGCCACTTGTGCTTCTAGTTCCTTGATGCGTTGAGATTGAGGGTCTTTCATAGGTCTTCCACGGGTTAACTTGTTATGATAGGTAAATTTACCATATTTTTTTAACCATCTATCAATACAAGCATGTCCACGGATATTATACCTTCTGCGAAGTTCTGCTTTAGTAGATAAACCCTGTTCAAATTCTTTTATAACTAGCCTTTTAAAGACTTCACTGAAAGTTTGTGGAGGTAACGGTCTTTTTAGACCTTTCTTTTCTGTTGACATAATTAACTTAATTATAGTCAACTTTTTTTAGGACAAGGCAATAACAAAAAAAGCCCTCATTTCTGAGGGCTTTTTTTGTGGGCAAAAATAAGCAGATTATTTTATTAGAAAAATAACCGAACTAAATCTACTTTCGTACTACAGGGAAATACAACTGGACGTTCTTTATATTGAGATTTTTAGCAAGGAGTTATTTTATATAAAAAAGGTTTACAGAACCCTATAAGTATAAGTACAATGGCAAAGATATCTAAGACAAGCTGGTGCTGAACTTTTACGACTAAGAAGACCTTAATTATGACCCTGCGATCTGTCGTTGGATGAACATATACCCGATGGCGGAAAAATGAGAAGATTTAGTCCATACAACTATGCTTTCGATAACCCTCTACGTTTTATTGATCCAGCCGTAGTTCCTTTGAGACAAAAAAATTAAACTTTAAGTAATATAATAATCTGCAGGAGGAACTAGTGGACTTATTTTTTTACCGTTTAATTCCAAAAGTGTATTTTCAATCATCACTGACATCGCATCTAAAGCCAACGCATTAGGTTGTAGTCCAAATGGTTTTTCTAATTCATCCGCTATAGCCTCCAAGGCTACAAAAGTATAGGCTATAAAAACGATGATAAATGGGGTAATCCATCCCATGGTTTCTACAAAACCAAAAGTCAATAAAAAACAATAGATATAAACCGTTCGGTGTAATAACACACTGTAAGTATAAGGGATTGGTGTACCGGCAATTCGTTCACATCCACCTACTATATCGGAGAGTTTATTCAAATTCTCTTCAAAAGCCAACTGAGTGACACTGTCAATTTTACCTTCAGATTTTGCGTTTTGCACCCAAATTCCTAATTCCTTCAAAATAATGATCGGTTTATAATGGACCTGCTCAAGAGTTGCTTTAAGCTCTTTTGAAAGCAGGCGTTCCATATCCTGATCCGAATTGGTCTTCCTCAGTTGGTGTTTTAAGGCATATACAAAGGCAATCAACAAATTAATGAAGTTCACACGCTGGACTTCATAGTCTTTATCAGGGATTAGTGTTAAACACTGCCTAGCTAAAGATCGTGTATCATTGAGCAATGCGCCCCAAAGTTTTCTGCTCTCCCAGAACCTATCGTAACTCACGCTATTGCGGAAACCCAAAAAGATCGCCAATGCTATTCCGAATAAGGTAAAGATAGCGGGATTGATGTGTAGATCGTATTGCAATAGATATGGTCTAAAATAGACTACCAATAGCGAAAAAAGCAATAATAACGACAGTCTTGGCAAAAGTTGTGGTAAAACGGAACCTTTCCATTCAAAAAGCATCTTAAACCAATTATTCTTTTCTTTTATAATCATATGAACTAATAAAATAATACCCCATAAAAGTACTTAAAAAGTAGAAAAAAATCAATGGCGAACACAACTGGTGATACTCAATTGATTTTCAAGATAGCGCACCGAACAGTAAGCTTAATTTAGTAGCCCAACTAAGAATCATACTCAAGAAAACTAAGGCAAGTAGCTCTGCAGCAACCCACCTTAGTATTAAATCGTGCTTTTTCATTCTAAAATCAATTAGAATTGGATTGCATTTCAAATAGTTGAACCTGACTTTTTAAACGATCAATAAGCAGATTCATCATCCTCTTATTTAAACTCGATGAATTTTGAATGTAGATGGTGTATTCCTCAAGGGTAAAAAGCCCCATAATAATTCCTTTGAGAGAATTTCGGAACTTGATATCTTTTTGAATGGAGTTCTCAATAGTTTGCATTTTCTTTTCAACCGTATAGGAATAAAAGTCAGCTTTATTTTTATTGATGTAGTTAAGAAAAACAGCAATAAATAAATCATTTTGGAGTTTCAAAATAGGCCTGATGGTTTGATTTTGGAACAGCTCATCTGCTGAAGATTGAGCGTTAACCGTGCCTAAAATTCCGCCTCTAAACTCTGCTAAAAATTGGTCTCTATCTTCCATGGTTTTTCTTTTAAATTTAAAAAAAAATCCCGTACGAAAAACCTACATTTGTTTATATAAAATAAAAATATGCGATTTCACACTAGAAAGTGGGTAAAACCCGAAGATTTAAATCCAAACGGAACTTTATTTGGCGGAAAATTATTGGCTTGGATCGATGAAGAGCTTGCCTTATATACCATCATTCAACTAGAAAATCCTAGAGTAGTGACCAAACACCTGTCGGAAATCAATTTCAAAAGCTCCGCAAGACAAGGAGATATTATAGAAATTGGACTTGATGTCGTAAAATTTGGTACTACTTCACTGGTTTTAAAATGTGCCGTGAGAAATATGATGACCCGAGAAACCATCATTACCATTGATCACGTGACCATGGTTAATTTAGGAGAAGACGGAAAACCGAAAGCCCACGGAAAAACACAAATTGAATACGTTAAAAACCGTCTCTAAAGTCATCCTATCCTCAATGCTAAAAATGCGTACAGTAGTGCCCTTTAGAAAAACAAAATAACAAACCAATGACTCAAAAAATACTACCGCTTGCTTTAGTACTGCTTCTTCTTGTTTCTTGTCATTCGAAAGACGAAAAAAACCAATATAATCAGGTTTATTATCGTGCTGTACATAATAAAGATACCGCAACACTTGTGATCAACAGAAACGATAAACGTTTCTATGGTCGCTACGAAATAGCGTATTATAAGATCGGAAAAGATTCCGGTGATGTAAGAGGAGATATAAAAGGAAATACCCTAAGAGGAGATTACCATTATATTTCAAATGGCGGTAGTTGGAAAAGAATCCCTTTGGCTTTGTTAGAAAAAGAAAACAAACTATTCCTAGGAAATGGGGTAGTAGGAACCTATATGAATTTACCTTGTTTTATGCCAGGTACTATTGATTACGATAAAACAAAGTTTGTTTTTGAAGAAGTGAAAAAATAGTAAAAAAAAAGTTTCAGATTTCAAGTTTACAGTAGGTGCTACCACTACTACTAGCAGTTTAATTGCCCAAACTATACACTTGAAATCTGAAACCTAATCTAATTTTCCAATTTGAGAAGGTAATTCAAAGATTTCCAAATCAAAATAGATGACAGAAGCCATGATATGGTCAAAAATATCAGCCATAATGTATTCGTAATTCGCCCAACGTTTATCACTAGAAAAAGCATAAATTTCCAAGGGAACTCCATGTGCAGTAGACTGCAATTGACGACACATCATGTGCATATCTTTATTCAAACCTGGATGCGTTACTAAATATTGAATGATGTATTTTCTAAACAAGCCTAAATTGGTCATGTTGCGTCCGTTAAGCGATAGACTTTTATCTATGTCGTGAACACCATTGTATTTCTCAATCTCAGCCTGTCTGCTTTCAATATAAGAACTGATCAATTGTACCCTTTTCATATGATTTAAATCATCATTATTCAAAAAACGAATACTGCTGCTTTTGATCAAAATATGTCTTTTGATACGTCTTCCGTCCGATTTCTGCATACCACGCCAGTTCTGAAATGAATCGGAACTTAAGGCGTAAGTAGGAATCGTGGTAATGGTATTGTCAAAATTCCGCACTTTAACGGTGGTTAAATTGATTTCAATCACATCTCCATCGGCACCGAATTTCTCCATGGTAATCCAGTCGCCAATACGAACCATATCATTTATCGCTACCTGAACACTGGATACAAATCCTAAAATTGTATCTCTAAAAATCAAGATAATAATAGCCGATAACGTTCCTAAAATGGTCAGTAATTCGCCTTTTTCTATTCCAAACAATTTAGAAATGATTAAGACAATTCCAAAAATCCAAAGCACAATCATGATTACCTGAATGAAACTATCAATAGGTTTATCACTGTATTCTGGTTTTTGCTTTAAGTAATCTCGTAAAGCATTAAAAATAGTTCTAATGATCCACAAACTGATCAAAACAATATACACCCCGACTATTTTTCCAAAAATAGCTTCCCAGTACTCATATTTATCTAAGATAATAGGGACAGCTTTATAAATAAAGAAAAACGGAATTAAATAGGCAGTGTATTTGGTTGTTTTATTATGAATTAAATAATCGTCAAATTTAGTTTTGGTCCGTTGCGCAAAAACAGCCGTCAGCGTAACCAAAACGAACTTGGCTAAGTAATAAATACCGTAAGCAAATGCGATTAAAATAACAATATTAAAAATGAGACTAGCATAAGACGCAAAATTGCGACTCATTCCCCAATCTCTAAAAAGAGGGTATAAAAAGTTGAATATTTTATCCAAAAGCTTATGCATTATTTTCTAAATATTTCTTCTCCACATAAAAAGTTCCAAAAGGAATTAGAGAAGCAATCAAGATAATTCCAAATGTATTTAAATTCCAATTTTGAGATTTTCTAAGCAAGATAGCCAAAATCACATATCCTATAAATAAGACACCGTGCGTCATTCCTAACGGACGTAATATAGTATGGTAGAGCTCTGGATTATTCGTTTTAATTACAAACATATTGGCAAACAAAGCTAAATAAGAAATTCCTTCTAAAATTGCGGTAACTTTAAAAATCTTGAGCATGAATATATTTTTTTGAGTTTATGGAGGCAAAATTAAGTAATATCGTTGGTTTTTGAGGTATGAATCAAGAAAGTAATTTACTTTTGTGTACTTAAACTTTGATAATGAGTAAACGTGATTTAAAAAAATATTTAGGGGATTTAAACAAAGCGCAACTGGAAGAACAAATTATTGAGTTGTATGAAAAATTTAGTCCGGTAAAAGTGTATTACGATTTTGTTTTTAATCCTAAAGAAGACAAGCTCTTGCAGGAGGCTAAAATCAAAATCTCGCACGAATATTTCCCTATCAAAAAGGAAAATACCAAATCACGACCAAAGGCAAAAATGCGTCGTTCGGTCGCTCAAAAATACATTAAACATTTCCTTTCGTTGGGAGTTGATCCTTTTGTCATTGCTGATATAATGTTATATAATATCGAAATAGCGCAAACCTATTCCTCCCAAAATTATATTAAACAAGATTTATTCTATAAGAGCATGCTGAACTCCTTTGAGCAGGCCATCACTTTTATTATTTCGAATGGCCTTTTGTCCGAATTTAAAGGCCGCATACAAACCATTCAGGAAGAAACAGTCGAGCAAAAGTGGAAAAACAAGCACGAATTCGAAGCAATTTCAGACAAAATTGACTTCTAAAAGTACTTCTCATAAAAAATCTTATTTAAAAAAATCATTTATTTTTGGTTAAAATAACACGAATAACTGTTTTTTAGGTGTATTTTTGCAAAAATCCAAAAATCAAAAATGTCTCAAAACACTTTAGAAATAGAAAGAGAAGAGAAAAAAGAACTTTATGCATACCAAAAGGGCGATATTGATGCCATTTTTGAGCGTTTAGACAATGCTCCTCAGAAACATCACTTATTGTACCAATTACCAACAGGAGGGGGAAAAACCGTTATCTTTTCTGAAATCGTTCGTCGTTATTTAGCCAATAACGATAAAAAAGTGGTGGTTTTAACACACCGTATCGAACTATGTAAACAAACCTCAAAAATGTTAAAAGGGTTTGGCGTTACCAATAAAATCATCAATAGTAAGGTAAAGGAACTTCCAGATCAAAATGAGTACTCTTGTTTTGTGGCGATGGTAGAAACTTTAAAAAACCGTATTAATGATGAAAAACTGCATCTAGACAATATTGGTTTAGTGATTATTGATGAGGCACATTACAATTCATTCCGTAAATTATTAAACTCATTCAAAAACGCTTTTATTCTTGGAGTAACAGCAACACCTTTGAGTTCAAATATAAAATTACCCATGCACCAAAGCTACGATGAACTTATAGTGGGTGATACCATTAGTTCATTGATTGCTCAAGGTTTCTTGGCTAGAGCCACTACCTATAGTTATGACGTAGGTTTAACCTCTTTAAAGGTAGGTATTAATGGTGATTATACCGTTAAATCATCTGATGATTTGTATACCAACACCATCATGCAAGAAAAATTATTGCATGCCTATACCGAGCGTTCTTTGGGTAAAAAGACCTTAATCTTCAACAACGGTATCCATACGTCATTGTATGTATATGAAACCTTTAGAGAAGCAGGTTATGACATTAGACACTTAGATAATACCAGCAGTGCAGAAGAGCGAAAAGACATTCTACATTGGTTCAAAAAAACACCAGATGCTATCTTAACTTCTGTAGGAATCTTAACCACTGGTTTTGACGAACCAACAGTGGAAACGATTATCTTAAACAGAGCAACAAAATCGTTAACTTTATACTACCAAATGATTGGTCGTGGTTCTCGTAAATTACCTGGTAAAGACGAGTTTACTGTGATTGATTTAGGTAATAATGCAGCACGTTTTGGTTTGTGGAGCGAGCCTGTTAACTGGCAACACATCTTTAAATCACCTGAATTCTATCTCGAGAATCTTCGTGATGATACCGAAATCGAATTGTACTTTAAATACAGCATGCCGCCCGAATTACGTGCGAAATTCAGTAAAACTGCTGACGTTACTTTTGATGTTGATGAAGAACACAAACTTATTATCAAACAAAATTTACGTTCGAAAGTAGTTTTAGATAAGTCACTTGAACAACATGCATCGATGTGTGTCGACAATACAGAAACCTTGCAAGAAGCAAAATCGTTAGGAAAAGAACTAGACGATGATATTGATTGCCGTATCAAACGTTATGCAAAATGTTTGAGCCAGTGTAGTAAAAACTACCGTGAATGGTTAATTGACGACTATAAATTAAAAATGGTTTTATTGATCGGTAAAAAATATCGTGAGAAAATCATGAATGAACCAGATTGATTATCTTAAAATGGTTTCAAAAATTACTTGCTCTTTGTCCAAGTCTAAAGCTTGAACAAAGAGTAAGTTAGTTATAAGCAAAGCAGCAACGTTGAAATATAGTATTTCAATAAACTTAATGGGTCGCTAAGAACCATTTTAACAAAACAACATACAGCACTAAATAAGAGCTGTACAACATAAAATAAAAAACAATGTCTAAACAATTCTCAGAATTAGGAATTTCAGCACCAATTTTAAAAGCGTTAAGCGAATTGAACATTGTTGAACCAACAGAAATTCAACAAAAAACAATTCCATTACTTTTAACTGAAACCCATGATTTTGTTGGTTTAGCCAAAACAGGGACCGGTAAAACAGCCGCTTTCGGATTGCCATTATTACAATTGATTGATACTACATCACCAGTTGTACAAGCCATTATTTTAGTTCCCACTAGAGAATTAGGTCATCAAATTTTTCGAAGTTTAGAAGATTTTGGAAAACACATTCCTAACATTTCTATTGCAGCAACTTGCGGAGGAATTCCAATAAAACCACAAATTGAACGCCTTAGCGCTCCAACACATATCGTGGTAGCTACTCCAGGACGTTTAATTGATTTATTACAACGCAAGGCAATTGACTTAAAACAAACACAGTTTTTAGTATTAGACGAAGCCGATGAAATGGTGTCGATTCTAAAAGAAAGCTTAGATGAAATCGTAGCTGAACTTCCTAAAAAACACCGTACTTTATTGTTCTCTGCTACTTTGCCAGGAACAATCAAGCAGTTGATTCAGAATTACTTAAATAAAAATGTAGTTCAAGTGAGCGCCAATATGGAAACAGTTGGTAACCAAGGAATTGATCACGAATACATCGTGGTGGATGCAATTGAAAAACTAGATGTTTTAATGCATTTTTTAAATTCAAGAGACGGTGAACGCGGTATTATTTTCTGCAAAACAAAAGCAGCAGTCAACAAATTAGCTAAAAATCTAGCCATAAACCGCTTTTCTTCAGGAGCCATCCACGGAAGTTTATCTCAGGGAATTAGAGATAGAATCATGGAGCAGTTTCGTGAGGGTCATATCAATATTCTAGTAGCGACTGATTTAGCCGCTAGAGGAATAGATGTTAAAGAAATTTCTTACGTAATAAATTACCACTTACCGGACGCTTATGAAACTTACGTTCACCGTAGTGGAAGAACGGCTAGGGCAGGGGCGAAAGGACTTTCATTGACGGTTTTACAACAAGAAGAAGTAGCAGAAATTCCTGAATTTGAAAGAGAATTAGGATTAAAATTTACTGAATTTAAAAAACCTACTGTAGCGAGTTTAGAAGAAAACAATACACTTTTATGGGCGAAACAAATCTTCAAAACAAAACCCAATCACGATATTTCAACTGACTTAAAGACAAAAGTTAAAACTGTTTTTCATCATCTTACCAAAGAGGAATTAATCGAAAAATTATTAGCCAATTACGTTTTACAGAACAAAGTTGAAGTAACGGAAAAACCTGTTAAAAAATTCAAAAAGTAATTATTTCAACTTTTGACTTTGAACATTAATGTTGTACTTTTATAAGGTATTTATTTTAAATAAGACATACCTATAAACAACGCTATATGAAAATAGTCATCATAGGAGGTGGTTTTGCAGGCATCAATCTAGCAAAAGAGCTTGTAAACCATCCTCAAATTCAAGTCACCCTTGTAGATAAGAATAATTATAATTTTTTCCCACCACTTATATATCAGGTAGCCACTGCATTTCTAGAACCCTCTAGTATCAGTTATCCTTTCAGAAAGTTTTTTGCAGGTAAAAAAAACCTGCAATTTCGCTTGGGAGAACTACTCTCTGTAGTGCCCGCGGAAAATAAAGTAATCCTCAGCAATGGAGAATTACCCTATGATCATTTGGTCTTTGCCACTGGCGCTGAAACCAGCTACTTTGGCATGGAAAACGTAATGAAAAACGCCATTCCGATGAAAACCTTAAATGATGCCATCGAAATGCGAAATACCCTACTCAAAAATCTCGAAAAAGCCTCCATAACGAAAGACATTAGAAAGCGCCGTAAATTGTTGACTATAGTCGTGGCGGGTGGAGGACCAACAGGAGTAGAGGTTTCGGGTATGTTTGCCGAAATGAGAAAAAATATTCTACTTAAGGAATACCCTGAATTAGACACAACCGCCAGTAATATTTATTTAGTTGATGGGGGAGACGCACTACTCTCTCCGATGAGTAAAGCTTCACAAGAAGATACACTAGAAGCACTTACACAATTAGGGGTTGTAGTTAAACTACACACCCGCGTTACAGACTACATAGACGATACCGTACATTTTGCCAATGGTGAAACCATCAAAACGAAAAATCTTATTTGGGCCGCAGGGGTTTCCGCCAAAGCTTTTGAAGGAATACCTCAAACAAGTTATGGACGTGGAAAACGTATGGCTACAGATGCTTTTAACAAAGTAAACGACTTTGAAAACATCTATGCTATTGGTGATACAGCCATCTTAGCTGGTGACCCACACTTTCCTGATGGGCACCCACAAGTGGCTCAAGTAGCTATTCAACAGGGAGTGAATTTGGCTAAGAACTTTAAAGCAAGGGTTCAAAACAAAGACCTAAAACCCTTTGTTTACAACGATAAAGGCTCTATGGCAATTATTGGAAAGAACAAGGCTGTAGTGGATTTACCAAGTCCCAAATGGCATTTTAAAGGATTTTTTGCTTGGATCATTTGGCTGTTTATACATTTAATCTCTTTGATCACGTACCGCAATAGACTAAACACTTTCTACAACTGGATGGTGGCTTATTTCGCCAGAGATCAATCACTGAGAATGATTATCAGACCCAATAAAAGACAATAAAAAAAGAGCCAATTGGCTCTTTTTTACTTTAACTATCATTATTATTCAGCGGTTGTAGGATCTATAGTCCCTAAAACCTGACTTACTGAATTGGCTGGAAAACCACCCAATTTAGCATGTTCATAAACCATTTCTTCATTTGGTGCAATGTAGACACAGTACAATTTATCTTTGGTAACATAACTATTTAACCATTGAATTTGTGTCCCCAATTGATTCAGTACACCACAGGAAGCCTGCGAAACACCTTTTAATTGATCCGCTGTCAGTTCACCTAAATTTGGGATTTCTCTTTCAATAACATACTTCGGCATAATACATAAGTATTTATTTCCTACTCGTGTGGCTTTTCAGTTTCGCCCCGTTTTTCAAATGGTCTCTGGATTCCATCTCTTTTAAACACTATAAAATTAATAAAATAAAGAATACTAAAAACGTTATTAATTGATTTTTAACGAGATACACTAATGTATTAATGTCCAATCATTACATCATCACCCGAACCAACTTCCACTTTTTCTTTGATAGAACGTCTTCCTACATTTAAAATAATAAAAGCCACAATAGTGGTTGTACACATAATAGCCACCATTGGTGCTACAGTATCTTTAACAAAAACCCCAACAGCAAATGAAGCCAAAGCTCCTAAACCTAGTTGAATAGCCCCCATTAAAGCCGAAGCACTTCCTGTATTTTTCGCAAAAGGTGCCATGGTTAGTCCTGCAGTATTAGGATTAGAAATACCCAAACATGCCAAGAATAAAAACAACATACCAATTGTTTCATATAAGCCCAATAGATTATTAAGTGAGAGTATTAAAAAGACAATACTAATAAAGGATTGCGAAATTAACGCTCCGAAAATCATCTGTTCACTCGTATATTTCTTTAATAAGATATTATTCAACTGACTTGAACCAATAAAACTAAGAGACATAAAAGCAAAAATCCAACCGTAAGTTTTAGCATCCACATGATAAATATCCATAAAAACGATAGGGGAGGCTGCTACGTACGAAAACAAACCAGAGAAAGCTACAGCACCTGTAAAGGCATAAGTATAGAACTGAGGCTCTTTAAGCACTTTTAGAAAATTCAAAATGATCGGTCTTGGTTTTAAGGATATAGAGGTATCCGGTTTGTACGTATTAGGCAAACCAACTTGTGAAGCGATTAAAATTAAAATCCCCATACACATCAGAATTAAAAAAACCATATGCCAACCATAATCTTCAGTAACATAACCTCCAATTGTCGGCGCTAGCATTGGTGAAAGCCCCACAACAAGCATTAATAAAGAAAATACTTTGGGAATATCTTTTACCGGAAACAAGTCCCTTACCATGGCCACAGAAGCCACTGTTGCAGCGCAGCTACCCACAGCCTGAACAAAACGCAAGAAGATAAAAGAATCTATATCAGCAACATAAACACATCCTAAAGATGCTAAAATGTATACCATCAAACCTATAAACAAAGGTTTTTTTCTTCCAAAACGATCCAATAGTGGTCCATAAAGTAATTGTCCAGCTGAAATTCCAATAAAATAACTCGATAAACTCATCGAAACTTTGGCAACTGTAGTGTGTAAATCTTTAGCAATACCCGAGAAACCAGGCAAATACATATCAATAGAAAAAGGGCCAAGTGCTGTTAATGAACCTAAAATCAGAATTAGCTTAATATATTTTTTTGTTGTCATTTTCTTAAAAAAGTGCTTTTAATTTTCTGCAAAGGTAAAGATTTCATATCTTGTTGTACTATTAATAGTCTTTTTAACAAAGGCCATGATGGATTACGCATTCATTGAATTCTGACAAACATTTAAAAACACTAATCTTAAATTATTGAATTATGAAAAAGTACATCTTAGTATTATCGGTTATTTTTACCACAGCAACATTTGCTCAAACCATTACCTCAAAAAAAGAAGAAGCCAGCATCGAGCAATATGAACTTCTTAAAAAAGTCAATAAATATTATCCAGACATCACTTTAAATAAAACGGTAACTAATTTTTACGCTGATGACAAAATTATCGACACTCAGCAAGAATTTAATTTAACTGGAACAAAATTTTCAAGTTATAAACTGGGCATTGAACCTGATAATAAAAAAGTATTGTATGAATACGTTTCTGATGAAACTGGAAAAGTTTACGGAGACATTACGGTTTTCAAAGGAAATGCACTAAGAACCACTTTTTCAGAAAAAAACAAAGAAATTAGCGTGATGCTAAACGGTAAATCTGTTTATTTGAAAAAATTAAAATAAAATAAAGAATTAAAGGAAAAGCATCACAAATCGTGATGCTTTTTTTTTATTCCGAAAAGGTATCAAAAAGTCAACTTAAACCTACCTTAATAATGTATATATTTTGACACATAATTTATATTATGTAAAATAGAATATTTTAGAACCTACTCATTCATTGCTTTTTAGCTTAAAAAACGAATGTCGTCGTTGGTGAAAAAGTATTTAAACGCATTATGCCGCCTAGAAAATGGAAAAAAGACAATTAAAAGCCTTTAATTTCATAAAATTTTGCATTTCCACAAAATAATCAGATTCTAATAAAGATGCTTTCATTGTACGACTTTATTTTATTATTTTTACAATCGATACTTTAAAAAAATTATCAAACGTATGAATACAATTGCTGAGCATATAGCCGATTTTTTAAAAGAATACCCGCCATTTGATAATTTAACTTTTCAGGAATTATCTGACATAGCTACAAACATTCGTGTTATCAATTTAGAGAAACACACTGTGCTATTTCAAAACAATGACATGCTTCATGATAGTTTTTATGTGGTAGCCTCTGGGGTTATCAATTTAACCACTATTGCTGATGCAGAAGAAACGATCATCAACAAATGCCACGAAGGTGATATTTTTGGTTTGAGACCTTTTTTCGCAAAGAACAATTACATGATGACGGCCAAAGCGCGTGAAGAAAGTATCATTTATGCTATTCCAATCGCTGTTTTCAGACCGTTTGTTGCTAATAATTCTGATGTTTTGAACTTTTTGTTGGAGAGTTTTGCAACCAATTCAAGACATACAAAAGACAATGTCGGCTCTAATGGAAAAATGCTTACTGATAACGACTTTTATGTCGATCAGCAATCAGAAATGCAATACATACAATCACTAAGCTACAACAATTCACCATTGACTACTGAGGCAGATAAAATCGTAAAAGATGTTGCGCTGTTAATGACTGATTCCATGGTAGACAATATTATTGTATGCGCAAAAAATAACCCTATTGGTATTGTCACTCACGCTGACTTATCATCAAAAATAGCCACTGGACGTTTTCCAATCACAGAAACGATAGATAAAATCATGTCGTCTCCTGTGGTTACTGTTATTGAAAATGTATCTTTGGCAGAGGCGCAATTGCTAATGTTAAAACACAATGTAACGCACCTATGTGTAACTAAAGATGGTACCAATAAATCTGCTGTTAAAGGAATTATTTCCGAGCATGATCTAATTGTTGCTCAAGCTAGTAACCCTGGTGTTTTAATAAAAGAAATTAAGCGCTCACAACTTCCTAAGGACTTAAAACAGATCAGAGATCGCTTGTCGGATTTAATCCAAAATTCGATTCAGAAAAACATTCCAATATCACATATTGGCAATATCGCTAGTGAAATCAACCTAGCCATTATTAAGCGTGCTGTCGAATTATCTATTTTAGACCTAGGCTCACCCCCTGCTCGATTTGCTTGGTTAAGTATTGGTAGTCAAGGACGTAAAGAACAACTTTTATTAACTGATCAAGATAGCATCTTAATTTTTGAAGATGTCACACCTGAAAAATACAGAGAAGTAAAAGATTATTTTTTAAGATTAGCCAAAAGAACCACTTCTATATTGGAAAAAGTAGGATATGAGCTTTGTCCAAACGGACATATGGGAAGCAATATGCTTTGGTGTAAATCACTAACTGACTGGACCAAACAATACAACAGCTGGATGAATACTCCAGGTGAGAACAGCAATGACTTAAGCAGCATTTTCTTTGATTATGAGATCATTTTTGGAGAGCCTAAAATTGAAGAAGTTATAGAAAATGTTATTTTCAAAAATGCCGTTAACAATACTTTGTTTTTTGATTTTTTAGGCAATGATGCCTTGAAAAAGAATTCACCTTTAAGTTTCTTCAAAAAATTCATCGTTGAAGAAGAAGGTCCTCATAAAACAAAGTTTGACATCAAAACGCGCGCTTTAATGCCTTTAATTGACGCTGCAAGATTACTGATTTTGAATGCCAACATCAAAGGAATAAAAAACACCAATTTACGATTCAAACAATTAGCCATTACAGACTCTAAAAACGCTGAAATATACTTAAGTTGTGCGGAAGCTTTTTTAACTTTATCAAAATTCAGAACTGTTGAAGGTTTAAAGAATGATGACTCAGGACAGTATATCAACATTACTGAAATGTCAAAAACTGATCGTGAGAAATTAAAAAATGCTTTAACCCCAATGAAAGACCTTGAGGAATTAATTAAGAGTAAATTTCAACTCACCCAATTCTCGTAAATATGCTAGACTGGCTCAAAAATATTAATAAAGAGTATCCGGAGTTTTGGAAAGACTACCTTAATAAATTCGAAACAAAACCCAATAGATTCGTAATTTTATCTACAGAGACTTCTGGCTTAAATCCCAACAAGGATGTAATCCTGTCGTTGGGTGCTTTTTCAGTAATTGAAGACAGCATTGTTATTAAAGAGAGTTTTGAAGCTGTTTTATTGCAATACAAATTTTTACACGATAACGGACTTTCCAATGAATTCATCATTGAGAGTAAAATGGTAAAAATGCCCGAACCAAATGCCATAGAAGCGTTTGTGAATTTTTTAGGTAATGCGGTTTTAATTGGTCACCATATTAATTTTGATATCGAAATGTTGAATGCCGCATTAGAACGTCTTGATTGTGGTCGATTAAAAAATGAAGCCTTAGACGTTGATGTCATGTATAGAAAATTAACGGATATCAATGACAAACAGTTTTCACTAGACGATTTATGTGAAATTTATAAAATCCCAAAAAGCGACAGAAATTCTTCCTCTGAGGATGCTTATAGAATTTCACTTTTGTTTTTAAAACTAAAATCAAGGTTAGGAATCAAATAAAATCCTTTTCGATAGAAATAAAAATGCCTCTTAAAAATTTAAGAGGCATTTTGTTTTTAACTAGTATCTGAATTAAGAAATTCTTTCGTTCATAATCACTTCGACAACTTCAGGATTCAACAAAGTTGAAGTGTCTCCAAAATTAGAAAAATCTCCTTCAGCTATCTTACGTAAAATTCTACGCATGATTTTTCCAGAACGTGTTTTTGGCAAACCAGAAACAAACTGAATTTTATCCAACTTAGCAATTGGTCCAATGTGATCTGAAATATGTTGATTGATTTCTTTACTTAAATTAGTTCTATCTCTATATTCTCCTGTTTCTTTCAAAATTACAAAACCATATAAAGCATTTCCTTTGATCGGATGCGGGAATCCAACGATAGCCGATTCTGCTACTGCAGGATGCTCATTGATAGCATCTTCTATTGGAGCCGTTCCTAGATTGTGTCCAGAAACAATCACCACATCATCCACTCTACCGGTAATTCTGTAATAACCTACTTCATCTCTTAATGCACCATCTCCTGTAAAATATTTACCTGGAAAAGCAGAGAAATAAGTGTCTTTATATCTTTGGTGATCTCCCCAAATCGTTCTGGCAATTCCTGGCCACGGAAATTTAATACACAAACTACCTACTACTTGATTTCCTTCAATTTCATTGCGTTTTTCATCCATTAAAACAGGCTGAATTCCAGGAAGTGGTAAAGTCGCATAGGTTGGTTTTGTTGGTGTTACAAAAGCAATCGGTGAAAGCATAATTCCACCTGTTTCCGTTTGCCACCAAGTATCCACAACTGGACATCTCTTATCCCCTACATGGTCATTAAACCAGTGCCATGCTTCTTCATTGATTGGTTCTCCAACCGACCCGATAACCTTAAGTGATTTTAGAGGGTATTTTTGAACATAATCTAAACTTTCTTTTGCCAATGAACGAATCGCTGTTGGCGCTGTATAGAATTGCGTAATCTTGTGTTTTTCAATAACTTCCCAAAAACGGCTGAAATCTGGATATGATGGTACTCCTTCAAAAATCACAGTAGTTCCACCATTTAATAGTGGTCCGTATAAAATATAAGAGTGACCTGTAATCCAACCAATATCAGCTGTACACCAGAAAATATCATTTTCTTCGTGATTAAATACATTTTTAAAAGTATAAGCGGTATACACCATATACCCTGCGGTAGTGTGAACCATTCCTTTTGGTTTTCCTGTAGATCCTGAAGTATACAAAATAAACAAAGGATCTTCAGCGTCCATGATTTCAGCCACACTATTATCTAATGCTGCGTCTAACAAGGGTTGCAACCAAACATCGCGACCTTCTTTCATTTTGATTTCAGTTTTAGTTCTTTTTACCACCAAAACTGTAGAAACAGTAGGACAAGTATCTAAGGCTTCATCAACAATTCCTTTTAGATCAATTGTTTTGTTTCCTCTATAACCTCCATCAGAAGTAATCACCATTTTACACTCACAATCGTTAATTCTAGCAGCAACAGCAGAAGCTGAAAATCCTGCAAAAACAACCGAGTGAATTGCTCCTATTCTGGCACAAGCCAAAACAGCAACCGCTAATTCAGGAATCATTGGCAAATAAATACAAACACGGTCTCCTTTTCGAACACCTTGCTCACGCAAAACATTCGACATTCTAGAAACTCTTTCGTACAATTCGTTATATGTAATATGTAGTGCGCTTTCAGAAGGTTCGTTTGGCTCAAAAATGATTGCCGTTTTCTCTCCTCTTTTGCTTAAATGTCTATCAATGCAATTTTTGGTAATGTTAACTTTTGCTTCAGTAAACCACTTTACTTCTGCTTCTGCCATATTAAAATCAACTACTTTTTCCCACTGTTGGTACCAAGTAAAATTTTCTTCAGCTATTTTTCCCCAAAATTTTCTTGGTTCTCTTATTGACTTATTGTAATGTTTAAAATATTGTTCTAAATTTTCAATTTTATAATAACTCATAGTTTGTTGAATTTTTCTATAAATGTATTAAATCTCATCGTATTCTTGAAATTATTTAATTCATAAATTTTACCAAAAAAAAACACATAATAAATAAAATATTATCTTTTAATGTATTTAATATAAATTTTTATATTTTCCCCCAAATAGACTAATCGCAAAAAAGGCCTGATAAATAAATATCAGGCCTTTTCATTTTTAACAATTTCAATAACAATTAACTCTGTAATTCGACATTACCCTGCTTTAGTCTATTTTGAAAATAGCAGCATCTTTATTAATTAAAATCAAAATTATGACAAGTGTCCTTAAAACTAAACACACTCCTAATCTTAGGATTACCTTCACCTAACTCACAACGCAGTCGAAGTTAAGTGAATGCAATATGCCGCTATATCGTTTTTTTTAATAAGTGCTTACTAATTCAAAATATTACCTAAAACAGAGATACAGTGCAAATTCCATCACACCCAAATGTGTGGTAATTCCTAATTTATTATTATCCAATCTTTTTCATTGCTGTCATAGATTCTCTCAACCACGCTCCTACTTCTTCGATAGGATGTTGACGAATTTCCTTGTTTACAGCAATTAAAATAGCGTTATCTACTCCAGTTGAACTTGAGAATGATTTTCCAATCACGTTTGTTTCAACAGTTTTCATATAATCAGTCAATAATGGCTTACAAGCATGGTCAAATAAATAACAACCATATTCTGCTGTATCCGAAATAACACGATTCATTTCAAACAATTTCTTTCTTGCAATAGTGTTCGCAATCAAAGGCAATTCATGTAATGACTCATAATAAGCAGATTCTTCAATAATTCCTGCTTCAGTCATTGTTTCAAAAGCCAACTCAACACCAGCTTTAACCATAGCAATCATTAAAACACCATTGTCAAAATATTCTTGTTCTGTAATTGCAGCTTCTTGTGGAGCAGTTTTCTCGAAGTTAGTTTGTCCTGTTGCAGCTCTCCAAGTCAATAAATTAACATCATCATTAGCCCAGTCAATCATCATGTTTTTAGAGAATTCGCCTGACATGATATCATCTTGGTGCTTTTGGAATAATGGACGCATAATGTCTTTTAATTCTTCAGCAATTTCATAAGCCTCAATTTTTGCAGGATTAGAAAGACGATCCATCATATTGGTAATACCTCCATGTTTCAACGCTTCTGTAATAGTTTCCCATCCGTATTGAATCAATTTTGAAGCATATCCAGCCTCGATTCCTTTTTCTACCATTTTATCGAAACATAAAATAGAACCAGTTTGTAACAAACCACAAAGAATAGTTTGCTCACCCATTAAATCTGATTTTACTTCAGCTACAAATGATGATTTCAAAACTCCTGCTTTATGTCCTCCAGTAGCTACAGCGTAAGCTTTTGCTTGATCTAAACCTAAACCGTTTGGATCATTTTCTGGGTGAACAGCAATAAGAGTTGGTACACCAAAACCTCTTTTATATTCTTCGCGTACTTCTGAACCTGGACATTTAGGAGCACACATAATAACAGTAATATCTTTACGAATCTGCATTCCTTCTTCTACGATATTAAAACCGTGAGAATAAGCCAAAGTAGAACCGTTTTTCATTAATGGCATAATAGCAGTCACTACAGCAGTATGTTGTTTATCTGGTGTAAGATTACACACTAAATCAGCAGTTGGAATTAATTCTTCATAAGTACCTACAGTAAAACCATTTTCAGTAGCATTTTTATAAGAAGCTCTCTTTTCAGCGATAGCATCTGCACGCAATGCATATGAAATATCTAAGCCAGAATCTCTCATGTTTAAACCTTGATTCAAACCTTGTGCACCACAACCTACAATGA
Organism: Flavobacterium sp. OHVDL-2026-0007; assembly: GCF_059882335.1. NCBI lineage: Bacteria > Pseudomonadati > Bacteroidota > Flavobacteriia > Flavobacteriales > Flavobacteriaceae > Flavobacterium > Flavobacterium sp. OHVDL-2026-0007. The sequence goes on along the minus strand of NZ_CM187612.1, from coordinate 788,355 downwards.
CAACTTTTTTCCCTGCAAGAGCAGCAATTCCATTTGCAAATTCTGATTGCTCCATAAATTCGCAAACGCCTAATTGTTCTAATTGTAATCTAAGTGGTAATGTGTTGAAATAATTTGCCATTTTTTTTAAAAATATTTAATGAATGTGTAATTTAATAATTGATTAATTTTTAGTGGAGTTGCGATCGTATAATACCAACCCTACCAGTGATATTATTGAAATGAATCTAACAATGTTGAAATTTCCATTTTTTCTTTGGAAACCGAAATTCTACCTGAACGTACAAATTGCATGATCCCGTAAGGTTTTAGCTTTGCGTACAATTCTTCAATTTCTGAACGTCTTCCTGATTTTGAAATCACAAAGAAATCACGAGAAACCGTCACAATTTGCGACTGACTTTCTTTGATGATATTTTGAATCTGTTTCTCATCAAACAACAGACTTGATTGTATTTTGAATAACGCATTTTCTAAGAAAATAGTTTCCTCATCTAAATGATAAAACGCTTTAATTACTTCAATTTGTTTTTCGATTTGCCCTACAATATTCTGTGCCCATTTTTCCGTAGTATTTACTACAATAATGAATTTAGAAACATTCTCTATCTCTGATTCTGAAACATTTAGACTTAATATATTAATGTGACGCTTTAAGAATATTCCCGATATTCTATTCAACAATCCCACGTTGTTTTCTGAGTATACCGATATGGTAAACATTTTATTTTCCATGTTGTTTTGTTTAAAGGTTATCTGATTTCAAGAGTCCGGTTTCGCAACCTAAAACTTAAAAATCCGAAACTTTTTATTAGCTTAATCTAATTTGAGAAACACAGGCTCCTGTTGGAATCATTGGAAATACATTATTCTCTTTCTCTACCATAACCTCTAAGAAATAAGAATCTTTTGAAGCCATCATTTCCGCTACAGCAGCATCTAGATCTTCCCTTTGCGTTACTTTTTTAGATTTAATGTGATACCCTTCAGCGATGGCAACAAAATTTGGATTGATCATTTTGGTTGACGCATAGCGATTATCAAAAAACAATTCCTGCCATTGACGTACCATTCCTAAGAACTCATTATTTAAAATAACAATTTTCACGGGTACCTTTGTTTGAAAAATAGTCCCTAATTCCTGGATGGTCATCTGAAAACCTCCATCTCCAATAATAGCTACAACTTCACGATCTGGTCTTCCCATTTTAGCTCCAATTGCAGCTGGTAAAGCAAATCCCATTGTTCCCAAACCTCCAGAGGTAATATTACTTTTTGTCGAATTGAATTTAGCATATCGACAAGCAAACATTTGGTGTTGCCCAACATCTGATACGATAATAGCATCTCCTTTAGAGTGTTTGTTGATCATCTCCATAGTTTCACCCATAGAAATACCTTTATTATTGGTTGGATTTAACTCTTCTTTTATAACAGAGTCAAATTCTATCTCATGTTTGGCTTTGAATTCATTATGCCAAGCATCGTGAGAATTTTGATTAAGAAGCGGCAATAAAGCACTTAAAGCTTCTTTTACATCTCCTAAAACAGCAACTTCTGTTTTAACATTTTTATCCACTTCCGCTGGATCAATTTCAAAGTGAATTACTTTGGCTTGCTTAGCGTAAGTCTTTAAATCTCCCGTCACACGATCATCAAAACGCATTCCCAATGCAATTAAGACGTCACATTCGTTAGTCAGTAAATTTGGACCGTAATTTCCGTGCATTCCCAACATTCCAACATTCAGTGGATGATCAGTTGGCAAAGCAGAAAGTCCCAATATAGTCCAAGCTGCAGGAATTCCAGACTTCTCAATTAAAGCCTTTAGTTGCTCTTCAGCCTGACCTAAAATAATTCCTTGTCCAAAAACAATAAAAGGTTTTTTAGCACTATTAATAAGAGCAGCAGCCTCAGCCACTTTATCTAATTTTAATTTCGGAACTGGAATATAACTTCTAATTCCAGTACATTTTTCATAACTAAAATCAAACTCATCAAACTGAGCATTTTTAGTAATATCAATCAAAACAGGACCTGGACGACCAGAACGCGCAATATAAAACGCTTTGGCAATAATCTCTGGAATTTCAGACGCTTCCGTCACTTGGTAATTCCATTTGGTTACTGGAGTTGAAATTCCAATAATATCAGTTTCTTGAAAAGCGTCAGAACCCAATAAATGCTTTCCTACTTGTCCGGTAATACATACCATTGGAGTAGAATCTATTTGAGCATCTGCAATTCCAGTAACTAAATTAGTTGCCCCTGGTCCAGAAGTAGCGATAGCTACCCCTACTTTTCCAGTAGCACGTGCATATCCTTGTGCAGCATGTGTCGCCCCTTGTTCGTGACGTACTAAAACATGGTGCAGTTGATCTTGAAATTTATATAGTTCGTCATAAACTGGCATTATAGCACCTCCTGGATATCCATAAACCAAGTCTACTCCTTCTGCTAACAAACATCTAATAACAGCCTCAGCGCCTGATATTTTCATAATATATATGTTTTTTCAAAAATCAATTTCGTTGGTTATCTCGAGCCTAAAAAATCAAACCTGGGTTTTCTCTTTTTTTATCTCTTGCCTTACCCTTGATTTTTGATATGGTTATTGAATAATTATTTATCGGTAACGCAACCTGTAGAAGCGCTTGAAACCGATCTCGCATATTTTAGTAAAACTCCTTTTGTCGCTTTTAAAGCTGGCTGTACCCAGTTGGCTTTTCTTTCGGCAAATTCTGCATCTGATATTTTAAGATCGATAGTGTTCTTCACAGCATCAATAGCGATTAAATCACCATCTTTTACTAGTGCAATACCACCACCGTCATAAGCCTCTGGTGTTATGTGTCCAACCACAAATCCATGTGAACCTCCAGAGAACCTACCATCTGTAATTAGCGCAACACTACTTCCTAATCCAGCACCAATAATCGCTGATGTAGGCTTGAGCATCTCAGGCATCCCTGGACCACCTTTTGGTCCACAGTTCCTAATGACGACTACATCACCTGGTTTTACTTTTCCGGCTTGAATACCAGGAATAACATCAAATTCACCTTCAAAAATTACAGCAGGTCCTTCAAAATATTCCCCTTCTTTTCCACTAATTTTAGCAACACATCCTTCAGAAGCAAGGTTACCATACAAAATCTGAATATTTCCAGTTGTTTTTAATGCTTTTTGAATTTCATGAATCACTTCTTGTCCGTCTTGTAAATCTGGAACTGCAGCTAAATTTTCAGCAACTGTTTTTCCTGTTACCGTTAAACAATCTCCATGAATCAATCCTTCTTTCAATAAATATTTCATTACTGCAGGAACTCCTCCAACAGCATGTAAATCTTCCATCATATATTTACCACTTGGCTTTAAATCTGCAAGCACCGGGGTTTTATCACTAATTTTTTGGAAATCATCTATGGTAATTTCCACATCAACTGAATGTGCCATGGCAATTAAGTGCATTACGGCATTTGTTGAACCTCCTAAAACCGCTACTAATGTAATCGCATTTTCAAAAGCTTCACGAGTCATAATGTCTCTTGGCTTAATGTCTTTTTCCAATAAGTTTCTAATGGCTTTTCCAGCAGCAATACATTCGTCTCTTTTTTCCTGACTCAAAGCAGGGTTTGAAGAACTATACGGTAAACTCATTCCTAATGCCTCAATTGCTGAAGACATCGTATTGGCTGTATACATACCACCACAAGCACCAGCACCTGGACATGAATTTTGAATAACCCCTTTGTAATCTTCAGGAGAAATGGTATTGTTAAACTTTTTTCCTAATGCCTCAAAAGCCGAAACAATATTCAAAGATTCCCCTTTCCATTTTCCAGAGTGTATTGTTCCTCCGTAGACCATAATCGCAGGGCGATTTACTCTTCCCATTGCAATTAAAGCTCCCGGCATATTTTTATCACAACCTGGAATTGCAATCAAACTGTCATACCATTGCGCTCCCATAACGGTTTCAATAGAATCTGCAATTACATCACGAGAAACCAATGAAAAACGCATTCCTTCCGTACCGTTTGAAATTCCGTCACTTACACCAATAGTATTAAAAATAAGTCCAACTAGATCTGCATCCCAAACACCTTTTTTAACATCCTTTGCTAAATCGTTCAAGTGCATATTACACGTGTTACCATCGTAACCCATACTAACAATACCTACTTGTGCTTTTTTCAAATCTTCTTCAGTTAAACCAATACCATACAACATCGCTTGAGCTGCAGGTTGTGTTTGATCTTGAGTGATGGTTTTGCTGTACTTATTTAATTCCATTATGTATTTTTTATTTTAATTTTAATTCAAAAAAAAACCTTCCAGTATTTGGAAGGTTTTCTATATAGTTTTTCAATTATATTTATACCATTCCCGATGCAGATGTGTGAATCACATTGACAACAACGACAGAAGTAATAATAATTGAGATTTGCATCTTTTAATTTTTAGTGTCACAAAAGTATAAAAACTTCTAGTACAAAAAAAATAAAATCTCAACATTTCACTTACTTCTTGTTATTAATAACATTAATTTAATAAAAACCTTAAACTATTGTCGATTGTCCGATATGAACATTGTCATTATTAAAATATAGTAGGTCATCTTTGCTTAAAATAAAATTAGAAACAAACTCCCCTACTTCATTTGTACCAAAGCTTGACTCTGGATGCAAATCTTCCGTAACTACCTTAAACTCTATTGCTTTCTCCACTGCTTTATAAATGACGTTAGCTTCTTTGAATAAACCAAAATGCTCTAACAACATTGCTGCCGATAAAATCGACGCAATTGGATTGGCAATATTCTTTCCTTTTGCCTGCGGATAAGAACCATGAATTGGTTCAAAAAGCGCATTTTTTTCTCCTAAAGAAGCTGAAGCCAATAAACCTATAGAACCTGTAATAACACTTGCCTCATCAGATAGAATATCTCCAAATAAATTTTCTGTCAAAATCACATCAAATTGTTTTGGATTTAAGATGATTTGCATCGCTGCGTTATCCACAAATAAAAAGTCTAAAGCCACATCTGGATACCCTTCGCCCACTTTCTGAACTACTTTTCTCCATAATCTTGAGGTCTCTAAAACATTTGCTTTATCCACCATAGTTAACTTCTTGCGTCGGTTTTGAGCCGATTTGAAAGCTAAATGGGCTATTCTAGAGATTTCTTCTTCTGAATACTCACATAAATCAGAAGCATGTGTTCCTGCTTCGTTTAATGTTTTGTCTCCAAAATAAGCACCTCCTGTTAATTCTCTGAAAATAGTAAAATCAGCTCCCTCGATAATTTCTCTTTTTAAAGGAGAAGACTCTAGTAACGATCTATACGGTTTTATAGGACGAATATTAGCAAACAAGCCTAATTCCTTACGAAGCTTTAACAATCCTTGCTCTGGACGAACTTTTGCATTTGGATTATTATCATATTTAGGATCCCCAATGGCCCCGAATAAAACGGCATCCGTATTCAAACAAAGGTTTAAAGTTTGCTCTGGTAGTGGACTCCCTGTTTTTTCGATAGCGATCGCTCCCATAAGCGCCTCTTCAAAAACAAATTCATGGTTGTACATTTCACCAATGGCATATAATGCCTTTTTGGCTTGTAAAATTACTTCTGGTCCAATACCATCTCCTGGTAAAACTGCTATTTTCAAATTCATAACGTCTCGTTCTTTATGTATTTAAATCTTCTTTTTTTTCTAAACCTAGCTTCTAATTAATTCTCCCTGGATTTTAGCTGCTTCAATGATTTGATGTATATCAGCATCTATTACTTCTTTTTTAATATCGGCGAATTTCAAAAACTCAACATATACAATATCTAATTGCACTTTAGTAAGTTCGTATCCTACCTTTTTTGCACGGTATGCCAATGCAGCTCTTCCGCTTCTTGCTGTCAAAATAATCGAAGATTCATTAACACCCACATCTAATGGATCCATAATCTCGTAAGTCGCTCTGTTTTTAATTACACCATCTTGGTGAATTCCAGAACTGTGCGCAAATGCATTCGCTCCAACAATAGCTTTATTTGGTTGAACGATCATTCCCATACTTTCAGAAACCAATCGACTCATTTCATTTAACTCTCTTGTATTAATATTGGTATCTAAGTTTAAATAAGGATGTTGTTTAAAAATCATCACCACTTCTTCAAGAGCCGTATTACCTGCTCTTTCACCAATACCATTAATAGTACATTCTATTTGACGTGCTCCATTAATTGCTCCTGCAATAGAGTTAGCAGTTGCCATTCCTAAATCGTTATGACAGTGACAAGAAAGGATCACGTTTTCGATACCTTTTACGTTTTCTTTTAAATACTTAATTTTTGCCCCGTATTCATCTGGCAAGCAATACCCTGTTGTATCAGGAATATTCAATACTGTAGCACCAGATTTAATCACTTCTTCGCAAACTCTTGCTAAGAAAGCATTATCCGTTCTACCGGCATCTTCTGCGTAAAACTCAACATCTTCTACATAAGATTTAGCATGAGATACTGCAAATTTTGCTCTAGCGATAATATCTTCTCTAGTGGTATTTAATTTATGGAGTATATGAGATTCTGAGGTTCCGATTCCGGTATGGATTCTAGGTTTCTTAGCGTGCTTTAAAGCAGCTGCAGCAACATCAATGTCGTTTTTCACGGCTCTCGTTAGTCCGCAGACCGTCGCATTTTCCACAATTTTACAAATCTCAGAGACCGATAAAAAATCGCCCGGACTTGACACTGGAAAACCAGCTTCGATGATATCAACTCCCATTTTATCAAGTCTTTCTGCGATTACTAATTTTTGCTTAGTATCTAACTTACATCCTGGAACTTGTTCACCGTCGCGCAAAGTGGTGTCAAAAATTTGAACTTTCTCTCTATTCATATTCATTTATTTAATGTAATTTCACATCTTGATAACAAATATATATTGTACTACTTCATTATGAAATTCATTTTAATGAAATTATACTGTTCATAAAACAATTTATAACATGTTAACAATCTAAAAATCAATAAGTTACATTATTATATTTTACAATGGCTAACCATCAAAAAGATTTTTTATTTGTATTAATAAAATCACTTTCCAAGTCCGAAAAAAGGCAGTTTAAAATTTTTGCTAGTCGTTTAGAAACGAGCTCGAATACTAAATTTATCGAGTTATTTAATATTTTAGATAAGTCCGAACACTATGATGAGAAACTAATTTTAAAGAGTGGTATCATTAAGAAAGTGCAGTTATCTAACTTAAAATCATACCTATACAAGCAAATATTAGTCAGCATCAGATTGAATATTCCTAGCCAGAACATTCGTTATCAATTGCGTGAACAAATAGATTTTGCCGTTATTCTATACAATAAAGGATTATACAAACAGAGTTTAAAAATTCTAGATAAGACCAAAATCATTGCTCTTGAAAATGATGAAAAATTAATGGCTTATGAGATAGTCGAATTCGAAAAACTCATCGAATCACAGTACATTACCCGCAGTATTCAAGGTCGTGCTGATGAATTGGTCATTCAGGCCAAAGAATTGAATTACCGCAATACCATCTCAAGTAAGTTGTCTAATTTGTCGCTTCAACTATACGGCATCATGTTAAAAACGGGTTATGTAAAAAGTGATGAAGAATATAAGTATATAGATGATTATTTCAATAAACACATTGCCAAATTAGACGAAAGTAAATTTGGATTCCGTGAAAAGTATTGGTTTTACAATGCTAACCTTTGGCGCAGTTTCTTGGTACAGGATTTCTTGGCCAGTTACAAATACGCCTATAAGTGGGTGACTCTTTTTTATGATCATCCCAATATGATTTATCAGAACCCTGTATTCTTCTTAAAAGGAAACCACTACTTCTTAGAGTCGCTTTATATGCTGAAATACAAATCGAATTTCAAAAAGTATTTAACCCTATTAGAAGAAACAATTCAAGACCCTAAATTTCCGGTAAACGACAACGTAGCTTCCCTATCTTTCTTATATGTATACAACAACAAGCTTAACCTGCATATACTAGAAGGAACTTTTGCAGAAAGCGAATACTTGATTCCTGAAATTTTAAATAAGATAAAGCTTCACAATGAGCATCTTGATGAGCATCACGAAATGTTGTTCTATTATAAATTTGCCTCTATTTATTTTGGAAGTGAAAAGTACACAGAGTGTATTAATTACTTAGATAAAATCATCAACAATAAAAATCTAAGCATGCGCGAAGATTTAATGTGTTTTGCTAGACTATTGTCGTTGATTGCGCATTATGAGTTAGGGAAAGATTATTACTTAGAGAATCATCTTAAAAACACCTACAAGTTTTTATTAAAAATGAACGACTTGCATGAGGTTCAAAAGGAAATCATCAAGTTCTTAAAAAACTTAAACAACCTTTACCCTACCGATATTAAAAAGGAATTCATTAAGATGCGTTTGCGTTTTATTGAACTAGAGAAAAACACCTACGAGAAAAGGGCTTTCTTATACTTAGATATTATTTCATGGTTAGAAAGTAAAATTGAAAACCGAAAAATTGCGGATATAATCAAAGAAAAAGCGCAATTAAATAGTCGTTAAATAACACAGTTGTTAAGAGAACAGTAACTTAACTCCCGCCAGATCTAATTCATAGGACACTATAACGATAAAATCCCAAACGCCAATAACTTGGCTTTTGGGATTTTTTTATAACTATTAAACTAAAAGAAGCTTACTGTGTAATATTATAGCTCGCGACATAAAAGTCTTTATCTACTTCTAATGTTGATTCATCAGCCGTTATTTTTTCTGATTTCCAAGCCGTTGTAGGTTTCAACCAGGTTTCTACGCCATTTAAAATTACTTTTACTGGCATATCAAACTTTTTGACACAATTGGACCAACGATACCCTAAACGCCCATCTTTAAAATAATATTCAAAAGTTGGAATATCAGTTGTTCTTAAATATTGCGAGAAAACTTTATTCAAATCTATTCCTACCTGGGCACTCATATAATCCTCAATCTGTTTTGTTGTAACTGTTTGATGATAAAAAGTACTGTTTAAACCTCTTAAAATTGTTTTCCATTTCTGATCATCTTTTACAATTTGACGGATAGTATGCAACATATTAGCACCTTTGGGATACATATCACCAGATCCTTCATTGTTTACATCATAATTTCCAATGATTGGTTTATCATTACTAATGCCTTTTCTACATCCTCTTACATATTCGGCACCAGCATCTTTTCCGTAATAATACTCCACAAAAAGACTTTCTGAGTAGTTGGTAAAACTCTCATGAATCCACATATCGGCAATATCTTTATAGGTGATATTGTTGGCAAACCATTCGTGTCCCGATTCGTGAATAATAATAAAATCAAATTTTAACCCCCAACCAGTTCCACTCAAATCACGGCCTAAATATCCATTTTTAAACGCATTACCATACGTAACACTACTTTGGTGCTCCATACCTAAGTAAGGTGCCTCTACCAATTTATAACTGTCTTCGTAAAACGGATATGGGCCAAACCAACTTTCAAAAGCTTTTAACATTCTTGGAACATCTTTAAATTGCTCTTTAGCAACAGCTAAATTATCCCTTAAGACATAGTAATTACAATCCAAATCGCCTTTTTCTCCTTTGAATTTCTCAGAAAAATTTACGTAATCACCAACATTGATATTAACACCATAATTATTAATTGGATTTGAAACATACCAATTAAAGGTTTTGGTTCCGTCTTTTTCTTTTTTGACACTTTGTAACCTTCCATTGGAAACATCTGTTAGATTTCCTGGCACGTTTACACTAATGAGCATATTTTCCACTTCATCATACATATGATCTTTGTTAGGCCACCAAACACTAGCTCCTAAACCCTGACAGGAGGATGCAATAAAATCATTTCCGTTTTTATCTTTTTTCCAGGTAATTCCACCATCCCATGGAGGGTTAATGGCTTCTTTTGGTTTTCCTCCAAAAGAAATGATGATTTCTTTGGTTTCACCTACTTTTTGAGCTGCTGTTAATTGAATAAAGAAAGCGTTTCCGTCTCTCTCAAACTTCAATTCTTTACCCTCTTGAGTTACTTTGTAGATTTGCATAGGTTCCTGCAAATCGATTTGCATTTTATCATACGGAGTTAAAACAGTGTAACGAACCGTATTAGAACCCGTAATTGTTTTATCTGCCGGATTTACTTTTACACTTAAGTGATAATGTTTTAAATCCCACCATGCTCTTTCTTTTGTAATACTTCCTCTTAAAGAATCCTGATGTGTGAAAATAGTTTCTGACTTATTAAGAAGTCCTTGTGCATTGGCATTACAACCAACCAAAAAAGCGATAAAAACGCTACCAAAGTATTTTTTCATTACATATATATATTTATAATAAATAAGGTACTTAAACCAACTAATCTTTAACAAATGTACACATTTGGATTAATCTTATTAAATTATTGTAAGTGGTATTCGGCAAATTTATTCTCTATTCATTATCCAACCGTTATCTATTTAAAATTAAAAACTCAACTTTTTCTTAGCATAACTTTTTAACTCACCCCTTAATAGGATGTTGCCCATATTGACGATAATCCATCGCCGTCCTATTTAGTCCCCGATCGTTCTGCAATTCTTTCCCATAATAATTATAGGGTTCTGCAAACCTTTTTCATGCAAAACAACGCCATTTAAAAAACCTCTTTGCAAAGAACGTTCTAATTCATTTCTCAGTAAACTTTAATCTATAGGAATAAAAAAAGCCTTCATTCATGAAGGCTTAGCAATGTATAATCAATTATAATTTAAAAACTACTTCTGACGTTTCTTCAAAACTTCTACAACATCATTTAACTCAAAGCCTTTAGCTTGAAGTAGAATCAAGTAATGAAATAATAAATCTGCACTTTCACTCAAAAACAAATCGTCGTTATCATCTTTAGCTTCAATTACCACTTCTACAGCTTCCTCACCTACTTTCTGTGCAATTTTATTGATTCCTTTTTCAAATAAAGAAGCCACATAACTCTTCTCAGAATCAGCATTTTCTCTTCTAACTTTGATAGTTTGCTCTAAACTTGAAATAAAACCAAAGTTCTCTTTATTTTCTTCTTGCCAACAAGTGTCAGCTCCGGTATGACAAGTTGGACCTACAGGTTTTGCCTGAATTAAAAGTGTATCGCCATCACAGTCGTTTTTGATATCTACCAAATTCAAAAAGTTTCCACTCTCCTCACCTTTAGTCCAAAGTCTTTGTTTGGAACGACTGAAAAAAGTAACCTTTTGAGTTTCTAATGTTTTTTGAAGGGATTCTTCGTTCATATATCCCAACATCAAAACATTTTTTGTTTCAGAATCCTGAATGATTGCCGGAATTAATCCGTGTGCGCTTTTTGTGAAATCTACTTTCATTTTTATTTTAGATTTTAGGATTCCGATTGTACATCGGGAATACTACATTTTTACTTTCAGTGCTATAGTTTATTCTCTTTGCTCTAGTACCTAGACTTAGATTCTGACTTCTATATTGTTGTTTTTCAATTCTTCCTTTAAGGTTTTGATTTCGATTTCTTTAAAATGAAAAACACTAGCAGCCAAAGCTGCATCTGCTTTTCCGATTTTAAATGAATCTACAAAATGCTGTATGTTTCCAGCACCTCCAGAGGCAATAATAGGAATATTAATCAATTCAGACAATTTAGCCAAAGCTTCATTGGCAAAACCGTTTTTTGTACCATCATTATCCATCGAAGTGAATAATATCTCACCTGCACCACGCTGAGCCACTTCCACAGCCCAATCAAATAAGTTGAGCGCTGTTGGTACTTTACCGCCTACTAGATGTACGATCCATTGTCCGTCAATTTGTTTTGCATCAATAGCAACCACTACACATTGACTTCCGAACTTCTGAGCCAACTCATTAATCAACTGCGGATTTTTTACTGCCGATGAATTGATCGAAACTTTATCTGCTCCATTGTTCAACAGAATTTCAACATCTTCAACAGAGGAAATTCCCCCGCCAACCGTAAAAGGGATGTTGATTTTCTCTGCAACACTTCGCACCATATTGACCAAGGTTTTACGCCTTTCTTCGGTGGCCGAAATATCCAGAAAAACCAATTCATCAGCACCTTCTGCCGAATAAATTTCTGCTAATTCAACTGGATCTCCTGCATCGCGTAAATCTACAAAATTTACTCCTTTTACCGTTCTTCCATTTTTTATATCCAAACACGGTATAATTCTTTTTGCTAACATTTTTCTAAATGTATTAAGTAGATCATTAGTTTTTTAGATCAGGTATAACCCACTCTAATCTTCTAACTTTCTTATTTCCCTATGATATAATTTTCCAATTGTTTTAAGCTGATTCTTCCTTCATAGATCGCTTTTCCAATGATCGTCCCCTCACAACCTAATTCTGCTAATTTTGGCAATTCATCAAAAGTGGAGATTCCACCAGAAGCAATTAGTTTTACACCCTTTGCCTGTTCCAAAATTTTACCATACAAATCAAAACTCGGCCCTTCCAACATACCGTCTTTGGCAATATCCGTGCAAATAACATACTGAATTCCTTTGGTTTGATACGCCTCAATAAAAGGGATTAAATCTTCATCTGAATCTTCCAACCAACCTGACACAGCAATTTTTTCGTCTTTAGCATCTGCTCCAAGGATAATTTTATCCGATCCATATTCCGCAATCCATTTTTCAAAAATAGCTCTATTTTTAACTGCAATACTTCCTCCTGTAATCTGGTTAGCACCACTCTCGAAAGCGATTTTTAAATCGGAATCTGATTTTAATCCACCACCAAAATCAATCTTCAACTTTGTTTTTGAAGCAATTTGCTCCAATATTTTATAGTTGACAATCTTACTTGATTTTGCTCCATCTAAATCAACTAAATGCAGGTATTCAATTCCGTGCGCTTCGAATGATTTGGCTACTTCAAGTGGATTCTCGTTGTAAATGATTTTAGTATCATAATCTCCTTTTGATAAACGAACACATTTTCCGTCAATGATATCTATAGCTGGTATTATTCTCATTTCATTAAGTCTTAAATGTTTGAAATCCTAAAATCAATAGGACTTTAGATTTCAAATTATATTTTTAAAAAGTTTTCTAATATTTTCTCCCCCACAGCGCCACTTTTTTCCGGATGAAATTGTGTTCCGTAAAAATTATCTTTTTGCAAAGCGGATGCATACTCTAGTTCATAATTAGTAGTAGCGATTGCTTCAGGGCAATTTGGAGCATAAAAACTATGCACTAAATACATGAATTCATTTTCCGGTATCCCCTTAAACAAATCAGTTTTCAAATTATAGATCTGATTCCAGCCCATCTGTGGTACTTTTACTTTTGAAGTGAATTTAATCACATCAATGTCAAAAATCCCCAAACCTCTGGTATGACCTTCTTCAGTTGATCTACACATCAATTGCATCCCCAGACATATTCCTAATACAGGCTGTTTCAAACTCGGAATCAATTGATCCAAACCACTTTCCTGTAATTTTTTCATAGCAGAACTTGCCTCGCCTACACCAGGAAAAATAACCTTATCTGCCGACTTAATTTCTGCAACATTATTGCTCAAAATAGCTTTAAATCCAAGCCTTTCAATGGCAAACATTATGCTCTGAATATTTCCTGCTCCGTAATTTATAATAACAATTTTCATTTACTTATCTTTCACATTTCAAATTATCCACTTGAGTTTAATTTGAAACAATTTCTATTTTATAGATCCGTATAATAGGCATGCATTCTATTGACCAATCCTTGTTCATTAAAAAACATCACTTCAATAGCCTTTTTATTCATAATGGACTTATAATAAAGGGCAACCGAATTAATCCCAGAAGTTACCTCAATCAGTTCAAAATGCAAATCTGGAACCTTCTCTAAAGCTTTAGCCCAATAGGCTCCCACCTGCTCTTTTCCTTGAAGAGAACCGCTTTCAATTCCACCGGCTAATTTTATCATTGGTGTGGTAATTTCAATGTCTTCTGAATAATGTTTTAAGACATCAACTAAATCATGTGAATTCCAAGACTGTATCCACATTTCTGCAAACTTTTCAGCATCCATATTCTTTTTAATTTCAAAGTTTTAATTTTTCAAACAACCTAAACCTATTCGTAACCTTCTACAACATTCCTTTTGTCGAAGGCAAAATCATTTTCTCTGTATCTCTTTTTACCGCGACTTTTATCGCTTTAGCAAAAGCTTTGAAAATCGCTTCAATTTTGTGATGCTCGTTGGTTCCTTCAGCCTTGATATTGATATTGGCTTTTGCTCCGTCTGAGAAAGATTTGAAGAAATGGTAAAACATCTCTGTAGGCATTTTACCCACCATCTCACGTTTAAATTCCGTTTCCCACACTAACCAGTTTCTACCTCCAAAATCAATGGCTACTTGCGACAAACAATCATCCATTGGCAAACAGAAGCCATAACGTTCGATCCCTAATTTATTGCCCAAAGCCTTGGCAAAAACTTCTCCTAAAGCAATAGCCGTATCCTCGATTGTATGGTGCTCATCTACCTCTAAATCTCCTTTAACAAGGATTTCTAGATCCATTTGTCCGTGACGCGCAATTTGATCTAACATATGATCAAAAAACGCAATACCCGTTTCAATTTTACTTTTTCCAGTACCGTCTAAGTTTAAATTGATAAAAATATCGGTTTCGTTGGTTTTACGCGTAATGTTAGCCGAACGTTCTTCTAATTTTAAAAACTCATAGATCTCCTTCCAACTCATCGTTTGAAGTATAATTGTATCGTTTAATTCCTCACGTTTAGTTGAAATTTCATTACTACCAATCCCATCATTATCATTGATAAAAACAGCTTTTGCTCCTAGGTTTTTAGCCAACTCTACATCAGTCAAACGATCCCCTAAAACAAATGAATTGGCTAGATCATATTCTGGATTATTTAAATATTTGGTTAACATCCCCGTTCTCGGTTTGCGCGTTGGCGCATTATCCTCAGGAAATGATCGGTCTATGAAAATTTCATTAAAGGAAACCCCTTCGTTTTCAAAAGCTTTAATAATGAAATTTTGTGTAGGCCAAAAGGTATCTTCAGGAAAACTATCGGTTCCTAAACCATCCTGATTGGTTACCATTGCCAATTCGTAATCTAATTCATTGGCAATCTTAGCCAAATATTGAAAAGCTTTCGGATAAAATTCAACTTTATCCAAGCTATCTAATTGATAATTTTCTGGTTCTAAAACCATCGTTCCGTCACGATCGATAAAAAGTACTTTTTTCATAATTTATTCTATTCTAGTCCTGACCGTCCATTACACACTGTCGGAACTTTTACTTATTATTTCAACAACTTTAGTTCTTTAATTAACACTGTATTCTCCTCTGGATTTCCAATAGTGAAACGCAAACAATTTTCACATAGAGGTTGGGTCGTTCTGTTTCTAATTACAATTCCTTTGGCAATTAATTCATCATATCTTTTATTGGCATCATCCACTTTTACCAAGACAAAATTGGCTTCTGTCGGATATACTTTTTCTACAAAACTAACCTCAAGCAAAACTTTAAGTAATTCTTCTCTTTGCTCAATAATAGCAGCTATTTCCTCTTGTATTTTATCCGAATCATTTAAACGTAAAATCGCTCTTTGCTGTGTTAACTCGTTGACATTGTAAGGTGGTTTAATTTTATTTAAAACCGCAATTACCGCCTCAGAAGCATAACAAATTCCCAAACGAATTCCCGCTAATCCATAGGCTTTTGAAAGTGTTTGTGTAATCACTAAATTGGGATATTCGTCTATTTCTATCAACCAACTTTCCTTAGCTGAAAAGTCAATATACGCTTCATCAATAACCACTAAACCATTGAAGTTTTGAAGCAATTTTACCACGCTTTCATCTGAGAAAGAATTCCCTGTTGGATTGTTGGGAGAACAAAGAAAAATAATTTTTGTACGTTCATCAACCGTATCTAAAATCTTTTCAACTTGTGGTTGAAAATCGGTAGAAAGTAAAACTTCTCTATTTTCTACTGCATTTATATTAGCCAGTACACTATACATTCCGTAGGTCGGTGGCAACGAAATTATATTGTCAATCTTCGGCTCACAAAAAGCTCTAAAAAGTAAATCTAGTACTTCATCACTTCCGTTTCCTAGCAAAATCTGACTTGGTTTCACCTCATTGCGTTTGGCCAAAATAGCCTTAACCGAATTTTGTTGTGGATCTGGATATCGATTTACGCCATTTTGAAATGGGTTTTCGTTGGCATCTAAGAAAATCATTTCAGCTGTATCAAAATCTTCAAACTCATCACGTGCCGAAGAATACGGTTTTAATGTTTTTACGTTTTCACGTGTTATGGTATTTATATCAAAGGAAATCATTGTTTTCATTTTTAAAATTATTTGGATTCTAAACTCGCCAATCTCAGTGTTACCGCATTTTTATGTGCTTGTAAGCCCTCTGCTTCAGCCATAATTTCAATAGCTTTTCCAATAGCCTGAATTCCCGTTTCTGATATTTTTTGAAACGTCATTGACTTTACAAAACTATCCAAATTCACACCACTGTAATTCTTAGCATATCCATTAGTAGGCAAAGTGTGATTGGTCCCCGAGGCGTAATCTCCTGCGCTTTCTGGCGTATAATTCCCAATAAAAACGGAACCTGCGTTTATAATCCCATTACTATAAAAATCATCAAATTCGGAACAAATAATAAAGTGCTCTGGACCATATTCATTGATTAAATCTAAGGCAATTTTATCGTTTTCAACAAAAATTAATTTAGAGTTCTCGATGGCTTTTTGCGCTATCTCTTTTCTTGGAAGCACTTCAATTTGTGTTTGAATTTCTTTTTCGACAGCCTCAATTAGTTTTTTTGAAGTCGAAACTAAAATCACCTGACTATCTGCACCGTGTTCTGCCTGTGACAATAAGTCTGAAGCGACAAAAGCAGGAACTGCTGTATCATCTGCAACGATCAATAGTTCTGAAGGACCCGCTGGCATATCTATAGCTACTCCAAACTGAGTCGCCAGTTGTTTGGCTACCGTTACAAATTGATTTCCTGGTCCAAAAATTTTATATACTTTGGGTATGGACTCTGTTCCGAAGGTCATCGCTGCAATAGCTTGAATCCCCCCTACTTTTACTATTTTAGTAACGCCGCATAACTGAGCCGCGTACAAAATAGCGGGATTAATTTTCCCGGTTTTATCTGGTGGAGAACACAATACAATTTCTTTGCAACCTGCAATTTCAGCGGGAACGGCAAGCATTAAAACAGTCGAAAACAAAGGCGCTGTTCCTCCAGGAATGTACAGACCAATTTTTTGAATAGGTCTTTTTTCCTGCCAACATTTCACCCCATTAGTCGTTTCAACAAAAATTCGCTCTGTTTTCTGAGCGCTGTGAAATTTATAAATATTTTCCTTTGCTAACGCAATGGCTTCTTTAAGTTCGCTTGAAATCTCTTTAATCGCTTCTTGGACTTCCTCTTCAGTAACCTCGTACGTATCTAAAGTGATTCCGTCGAATATTGAGGTGTATTTAGCGACAGCTTCATCGCCTTTTTTCTGTACTTCTTTGAAGATCTCTTTAACCGTAACTTCAACATCATCTATCGTTTTGGTTGGTCTTCTTAATATTTCTGACCAAACATTTGGTTTTGGATTATCTATTTTATTCATGTCAATTATAGCTTTAATTAAATGTCCTGACTCTCAAATATCAACATGCTCTCTAGCATTTTGATTCTGGACTTTTACTGTTTATTTTGAAGGTAAACCTACAGAACCATCTTCTCGATTGGACAAACTAAAATTCCTTCAGCACCGGCTTCCTTCAATCGATCGATTACATCCCAGAAAGTATCTTTATCAATTACTGAGTGCACACTACTCCAACCCTCTTGTGCCAATGGCAAAACAGTCAAACTACGTAACACCGGTAAGATTTTTCCAATTTCCTCTATTTTATCGTTAGGGACATTCATAAGAATGTACTTTGAATTTCTAGCTCTTAAAACCGATTGGATTCTGAATTTCAAAGTATCGATGTGTTTTTGAATTTCCGGAGAAACCTTTGGTGAAACCGCCAAAACAGCCTCGCTTTTCAAAATCACTTCTACTTCTCTTAAATTATTTTTAAACAGGGTACTTCCGCTTGAAACAATATCCACAATAGCATCTGCAAGACCAATATTGGGTGCAATTTCTACCGAACCTGAGATTTGGTGAATATCGACTGTTAAACCGAAAGAATTAAAATATTCATTAACGGTATTAGGGTAAGAAGTAGCAATGCGTAAACCTGCTAAATCTTGAATCGAATTGTACTCAAAAGCCTTAGGAACAGCTACAGAAACTTTACATTTCGAAAATCCTAACTTCTGAATTACTTCAATGTGTTTGCCTTTTTCAACCAATAAATTATCTCCTACTATAGCCAAATCTACTACTCCATCAATTAAATATTGTGGAATGTCTGAATTTCTCAAATACAAAACCTCTAAAGGGAAGTTAGACGCTTCCGCTTTTAGTTGATCGTTCCCGTTGTTAATTGAAATACCGCAATCCCTTAGAATTTGAATGCTGTCTTCATTAAGGCGACCTGATTTTTGAATGGCAATTTTTAACGTACTCATTTTTTTTTAGTTTAGTTGGATTAATAGTTTGAGCACAAAGAATTGGAATTAAAAAACCCGTTTGATGTACTCAAACGGGTTTTAAAATATGATGATTTACATGCATATCATTAACACATCGCTTGAGAGCAATAATGGAAATGATGATGATGTAATTGAATAGAAATCATGATTGGGTTTGTTTTGTAATTCTTTGATTCGTTTGCAAATATACTAGTTAATTTCATAAAAAAGCAATTTTTAATTTAACTTAACGATAGTTTATTGTTAAATAAAAGGTCTGAGCCTGCTTTCTACAAGGATTTTAATGCTGAGATTACTTTTTTTAATTTTCATCAAAGCGCAACTTTACCGTGGTTCCATGGCCAATCTCACTCTCAATTTCAAAGGCAATATGAAGTAATGCTGTGATACGTTGCACAATGGACAATCCTAATCCAGTTCCTTTGATCTCTGGATGCTCTGTTGAATTTGATCTAAAAAAAGGATTTAGAATCGACTCCAAATCTTCCGCAACAATACCGATCCCTTTATCCGAAATAGAGCAAACGATCTGATTGTTCTCTTTGAAAAGAGCAATTAAAATTTCTCCATTGTCATTCGAATATTTTAAAGCATTCGAAATAATATTCCTAAGAATAGTGACCACTAAATAATTATCCGAATCAATATAATAATCATTATCGGCCATTAATTTAAAATTAATTTTTCGTTTGTTTATTTTCTCCGAATTCAAGGTCATTACATCCAGAATTAAGGCATTTAAATAGACCGATTCTGTTTGTCTATTTTGATTGTGATTTTCAAAACGCGCCAACAATAAAAGTTGATCTACCACTATACTTAAATGGTCCACTTCTACTACACAAAAATTAATTTTTTCTTCATACTCCCAGCTTTCTCGAGGTTTACGAACCAGTACTTCAAGTGTCCCTTTAATAACGGTTAAAGGAGTTCTTAATTCATGTGAGGCATCTGAAGTGAATTGTTTTTCTCGTTCCATGGCCTCTTCAATACGATTTAAAAGATTATTGATGGTTGTGGAAAGCGTATACAATTCATCTCGAGTCTCAGGCAAGGGAATTCTTATTTTCAGATTATCCTTTGTAATAATATCTGATGTTTTAATGATGGTATTTATTGGTTTTATACTTCTTCCAGCAAAGAAACGGGCAATAAAAAACAACAGTATAAGAATAACAGGAAACGCAAAACTCAAGGTGTCAAACAAATTATTAAGCACCAGTTGAGAGTCTGCTAGAGACATTGCCACGACCAAATACCCAATCTTTTTTGACTCAATATAAAGTGGAACCTGTATTTGCCTGATGCTATTATCTCCCATTTTTGTATCGAACAACTCTAAGCTTTCTACTGTATCAGCAAAAAATAGGTTCTGAGTTTTCAGATTGGGTGATTTTTCAATAATTTTTTTGTTCAAATCCAAAAACTCAACAAAAACAGGATTAACATCTACTGCATTATGTTCGCGTTCATTCCATTCTTCCTGATCAATGAGGACTATTTTTCCTTTCTCAATTCTAATTTCACTGAGATGATTCTGTACTTCAACTTTAATATTATCATCAATATGCCTATAGACTGTATGTCTTACAATAGAATAAATAAGGGCGAAAACCACAAAAACCAACAAGCCTGTAGTCACAATATAATTTAAAGCAATTCTATTTTTAAAAGAAAGTTGCATCATCTATAGGTCGTTAGCGATATAACCAATACCACGGATTGTTTTTATATAATCTTCTTCAATCTTTAGATTGAGTTTTTTTCGAATGGCATTCATAAAAACATCAATAACACCCGTATCGTACTCAAAATGAATCCCCCATACATCTTTCAAAATCTGGTTTCGCGTACAAACCTTTCCTTTGTTTTTAATTAAATAAGTCAACAACTCAAATTCCCGCTGGGTCAGCGATACCTCAGTTTCCTTACTCAAAACAATATGTTTAGCTAAATCTATTTGTATATTTCCTAACACAAGAGTTTGCACTGTTTTTTCAGTTCTAAAATGGATTTTAATTCGCTCCACCAACTCTTCAAAACTAAATGGTTTTTTTATATAATCATTTGCACCTGCCCTGAGTCCCTTAACAGTTTCTTGCACCGTATCTTTAGCAGTCAAAAAAATAATAGGTGTCTTTTGATCCGTAATTCTAATGGCTTTACACAAATCCAAACCATTAATCTTAGGCAACATCCAATCGAGTAAAATCAGATCATATTGATGCTTTTGAGTTAACTCAAAGCCTTTCAGTCCATCATTTGCAGCAGTAATTCGATATCCCTCTTCTTCCAATCCTTGTTGCAAAAACTGAACGATACCCAACTCATCTTCGACGATTAAAATATGCATTGACCTCCCTGTTTAATGATTATTTAATAGTCAAAGATATATATTTTGTAGTCCAAAAATGATTAATACATTTTGAATAATCCAAAATTACATTATCTTAACCAAATATTAAGAAACCATTAAGCGAACGTAAATCCTTACTTAATATAGAACTAATCTATTGCGTTAATTTTGCCAAAAAATAAATATTACATTCATGAGCCTATACAAGAAACTATCCCCATTTTACAATTTAGCCCTTTTCTATTTTGCAGTAAGCCTTATTATACGAATTGTATTGCTTTTTCATCCCATTACACAAAGTTCTTTTACCTTTCTTGAAACTGTCAAAATCTTCGGTTTAGGTCTCATTTCTGATGCCTTTGTCTTTGTCATAGCGAGTGCTTTTTTATGGCTGTACCTCATTTTTATCTCCAATACGAAATACAACAAACCTTCTGGTTATATTATACTAGGCTTGCTTCTTGTCTTGTTTTTATATGTGGCTTCAGGCAAAAGTATAGTTGATGAATATGGTGGTGCCTTACCTAAAATTGTTTTAATTTTTATCGGGATTAAAACCGCTTTATTTGCTCTTTTACTCTTTCTTCCAAAACGAAGAGACAAAATTAGATTTTGGCTGTTTGCCTTTGTCATCTTTCTATATGTCTTATTAATATTGCAAAATGGACTTAGCGAGTACTTCTTTTGGAATGAGTTTGGCGTGAGGTATAACTTTATAGCCGTAAATTACTTGATCTATACCAATGAGGTCATTGGAAACATCATGCAGTCTTATCCCGTTATCCCTTTATTTTCTGCCCTGTTTTTGATAACAGCCGTAGTTACCTATTTTATCCTTAAAAGATCAACCGACTATATCGATAAGATACCTACTTTTAACCAGAAGGTAAAAATTACCCTGATCTACGCCGCTTTGTTTATCCTCTCTTTGATCGCTATTCCGAGCCTAGCTAAAACAGAAGACTCTAAAAACGTTTTCGTCAATGAATTAGAAGCAAATGGATTACATAAGTTTTACTTAGCTTTTGTGAATAAAAATTTAGATTATCTAAAATTCTACAGAACACTTCCTGATGAAAAAGCCCATGCTATTTTAAAAGAGCAACTTCCTGGTATATCCAATGCCTACACCACACGTAAAATCACGAGTGATTCCCTTGAAGTCCATAAGAATGTTGTTTTAATCACCATAGAAAGCTATAGTGCTGAATTTATGAAAGCCTATGGCAACGAACAAAACATCACACCGTTTTTAGATAGTTTAGCACAAGAAAGCTTGCAGTTCACTAATTTATATGCCGCAGGAAACCGTACTGTACGTGGTCTTGAAGCCGTGACTTTATGCTTACCCCCAACTGCAGGAGAAAGTGTGGTAAAAAGAATAGACAATAAAAATAAATTCTCCACTGGAGCCATCTTTAGCAAAAAAGGATACAGCGTCAACTACCTCTATGGCGGAGATTCTTTCTTTGACAATATGAAGGATTTCTTTTCCGGTAACGGTTATAATATTATTGACAAGTCCAATTTCACAAAAAACGAAGTTACCTTTTCGAACGTTTGGGGTGTTTGTGACCAAGACATGGCCAACAAAGCCATACGTATCATGAATGCTCAGGCTAAAGAAAAGAAACCTTTCTTTAATCACATCATGACTGTGAGCAATCACAGGCCCTTTACTTATCCAAACAATACGATTGATATTCCAGGTGATAGTAAATCGAGAGATGGTGGCGTAAAATACACGGATTATTCCTTGCGAAAATTCTTTAATATGGCCCGTAAACAATCTTGGTTCAACAACACTGTCTTTGTAATCGTTGCCGATCACTGCGCTTCAAGCGCCGGAAAAACAGAATTACCAATGGACAAATACAGAATTCCAGGATTCATTTATACACCAAATGCAAAACCTGCAAAATTCAATCAGTTGATGTCACAAATTGACGTGATGCCCACCCTATTTGGATTATTGCATTTCAACTACGAAAGCAAATTCTTTGGTCAAGATGTGCTAAAACCTGATTATAAACCAAGGGCTTTTATCGCTACTTATCAAGATTTAGGACTGATAAAAGACAATGTCTTAACCATTTTATCCCCTAAACAAGAGGTAAAACAGTTTGATTTAAGACTAAAACCAAAAGCAGGGATTGCTCCAGAGTATCAAATTTTCTATGATGAAATCCCGGTAAAAACCGAGAGAACTGATTTGGTAAACGCGACGATTTCTTTTTATCAAACTGCGTCAGAAATGCTCAAACAAAAGAAATACCAAAAGTAAAAAACAATAAGCCATATCTTAAATCAGAAAAGCCTCAAATTCAAATGAATTTGAGGCTTTTACTTTTATAACAATAGCTAAAATGGAAACTAAAAAAAGACCTTAATCATTTTGATTTTTCATTCCAAAAAGCTTTCCTTCATGAAACAATTTCATGTCTTTTTTCAGTGCTTTACTGTTTCGCTTAGTCAATTCTTTTGAATCTAAATTACTTAGATCTGGTTTTCCAGCATTTACCCATGCAGTAAACCAAAAACTAGCTGTTGCGGTAATGGCTTTTTTCATCTGACTTTCCACCATTCCATTTAAATCGTTATGCAATTTCGCGGCATACTCATCTGTGAATTTAGCTGAATTATATTTATTCTTAACCACTTTTCCGCTAGAATCAACAACAAAAACTTTGCTTCCAGGTAAAGTTCTTAGTCTTTTATCTACAGCTAACAAAACGTCAACTAAGCTATGAGTATCATTAATCATATCCCAAGTTGCCTTATGAACATCTTTATAATATTGCGCCTGTGGTACATTTAATTTATAATCTTTAGCAAATAATTCCGGCAATCTACTTTCCCAAAGTGAATGTATCCCTTTTTGATCACTCAATTGTCCGTCATGATTTTTAGACGTATGCAAAGGCATATGAGCATCTCCAATATAATGTCCTAAGTCAGCCGCCAAAAACAAGATTTCAGCTCTGTTTTTATCTTTAAAAGCTTTGGTAAGCTTCACCATCATATCTTCAATATACCAAGGTAAAATCCCATTGTCATTTAAGAATTTGGCATCGTATTTTTTCTTGGCTTCTTCTAAAGTTTTAGGTATACTGTCTACCGCACCAAAATTTTCCATGTCAAAATAATGCCTCGGATTTTCATCCTTATAATTCAAAGCATATTTACGAATATCTGGAACTGAAGCCTCTTGCGTTATAAAATCAATGTGATTATAAAAAAACAGCTGCAAGGGTTGAGGTAAAGCCATAACAGCAGCTTTATTAATCCTTTCGTGCCCTACTATCCCCCATGATAATGTCAAAAATCCTATTCCCAATGCAAAAAATGCGATTAGTTTTGGTTTCATTTTAAAGTTTTTCATTTACAAATTTTATTAGGCTGCAAATTTATTTTATTTAAGGATAATTCAAAGGAATACTGATGAAGATTATGTTAATTTAATTTTTCTTTTTATTTCACCCCATAAATTATGTATTCACAAATTCAACCTACATACAATATGGCAGCCAAACCCAAACCCGCAATAAACACCCATAAAAAAATCCCCTGCAATAATGGCTTCACTCCTACTGCTTTTAAAGTACTAACATTTAAGGTGGCTCCAATTAAAAACAAAGTCACCGTCAATCCAATTTTAGCAATCGATACTATTTGCGGTGCGATCATTGCCGTTTGAGGAACGTAAGTATTTAAAAGCATAGCCAAAACAAACAATCCAATAAAATAAGGGATCTTAATTTTAGCATCTTTACTTTTAAAAAGTAAGGCGGTCAGCAGCGATATTGGAATAATCCATAAAGCTCTGGCTAATTTTACTGTTGTGGCAATTTGCAATGCTTCAACTCCATATTTATTAGCAGCACCGACAACGGAGCTCGT
Organism: Flavobacterium sp. OHVDL-2026-0007; assembly: GCF_059882335.1. Taxonomy (NCBI): domain Bacteria; kingdom Pseudomonadati; phylum Bacteroidota; class Flavobacteriia; order Flavobacteriales; family Flavobacteriaceae; genus Flavobacterium; species Flavobacterium sp. OHVDL-2026-0007. Next base: position 763,385 of record NZ_CM187612.1, on the reverse strand, counting down.
ATCATGAATAGCAAGAGCACACCATAGTCCAAACTCTTTTTGTGATAAATCAAGCTGATGTCCAATAAAAGGAAAAACGAACAAGGCAACCGAATTCAAGATAAAAATAACACCCAATGCGATAGAGGTTTGATTTTCGTTCGATTTGATTACCGGTGAAATCGCCGCAATAGCACTTCCTCCACAAATTGCCGTACCACAAGAAATTAAATGCGAAGTTTTTCGATCCGTCTTCAGCCATTTTCCCAAATATGTTCCTAATAGTAAGGTGCTAAAAATAGAAAAGACCGTTAATAAAAAACCTTCTTTTCCCGCGGTTAAGGCAGTCGAAGCATTCATCCCAAATCCTAATCCTATAACCGAAAATTGCAGCAGAAAAGTAATGGCTCTATTGTTGAATGCTACAAATGGATTTCCAAACACATTTACCATAACCACACCCAATAATAAAGCAATTGGCGGTGAGATTACGGAAAACAAACACAACACCACAACCAAAGCAAAAATTGCTTGCTGCATATAGGTGTGAACTTCGAATAAATGTGCGCCAGAATACGGTTTCGTTTTCAAAATAAAGAATTTAAAATTTCTACTACAAAGGTCTACTCTTTATCCCTCATTTACCAATCGTAAAATACAATCGATTATAACTTCAAGTTATAGTAAGATGAAATACTCTGGATAAACAACTCTGACAAAGGATCTGATTTTCCCTGTAAAGTAATGATGTAAAAATACCTTTCCACTGTTAAACCTTCTACATCTAAAACCATCAATTCATTATTCTTAAGCTCCTTATTTACAGCATGTATAGACATAAAGGCAAGACAATCCGAATTGAGCAAATATGATTTTATACTCTCTGTACTACCTAATTGCATTTCAATTTGCAAATCAGTTAACTTAAAATCAACTTGTTTCAAAACAAACTCTATAACTTCAAGTGTTCCAGAACCACGTTCTCTTGTTATAAATTTCATGCGCTTTAAATCTTCTAACGAAATTTCCTTTTGCTTGACTAAAGGGTTATGCGTATTACAAACCAAAACCAGCTCGTCTTTTAAAAACGGTATATACTTAATGGCCTGATTTTTAGATTGCCCTTCCACAATACCAATTTCAATTTCCTTGTTAATTAAAGCCGTTTCAATTTGTTCTGTATTGGCATTAAGCAAATTCACTTTAATATCTTTTTGCTTTTGATGAAATCTCGCCAAAACAGGAGAAATAATATACTGCGAAATGGTCGTACTAGCCCCTAACCTCAAAGAACCTTGGCGTTCGCTAATGAAAGAGCTCATATCAAAGTCAATTTCTCGGTAAATTTCAAAAATGTCTTTGGTATGTTTTAGAAGTATCTCTCCAGCGGGCGTTAAAGCAATCTTAGCGCCGTTTCGCTCAAAAAGCTTGATCTTATAAGTTTCCTCAAGCTCTTGAATATGTTTAGAGACTGCAGGCTGTGAAATATATAGCTCCGTTGCCGCCTTAGTAAAGTTAAGACGGAGCGCAACGGTGTAAAATACTTTTAGCCTAAAATCCACTATATAATTTTTAAGATTTATCTTTTTCGATTGTTTTTCTAAGGTGTCACTACAACCGGCCTAAAGGGTAGTTCGTTTGCAACTCTTCTTATGACAATTATACTTAGCCTACAACAACCCATTATATTTCCTAACAAACCATTCCGTAGTTAAGAAAACAGCAATTAGAACTAGCAACCAAACCCAATCAATTACCGGTGTTTTGGTAAGCACATACTTTTCTATAGCTTTATACTCTTTATTCTCTAGAAGGTTAGCCATTAAATCATCTACTTGATTCTCAAAAAAGGCTTTCCCCTTGGTTTGTAGAGCCAATTGCTTCAATTTTAAAACATCTGGATTTACAAATTGTTTCTCAATATCAAAATCCAAGATTTCAAAATGACTCGAATAAACGTTATTTGAATTTAATTCTTTTACTGAAAAATTATACTTCCCTGCCGCTAAACCATCTAAATTTGCAGAAAAAGAATTGTTTCCTTTTAGTAAATCATAGTTTTTAGCCTGTTTGGTTTCTGCATTGGTAAGGGTAATACTCAATCTGGCTTTTTCATCAAACTCATAATTTTTATTAAAATATTGCGCACTGATTACGATCGCTTCTCCTGAATTATAAAAACTCTCATGCGTGACCACCAATGATTTTTTAGAAGTTGTTGAGGCCAAATACTGAATTATTTTATCGATAAAAACATCGTATTTTTCAAAGGACTGATTATCTATATGACTCTGTAAGCGCCATTTCCAACTGTTTTCTCCTAAAAGAAAAGCAGTACGTTTTCCTTGATTCTCAACAAAAGCCAATAATGGTGCATTTGTTGAGACACTTCTGATTTTAGAGGAAAGCAAAACCGATACGTTCCCATTGGTGCTTATGGTCCCAAACAAATTTTGCAAGGGAGGAAAATTTTCAAAACCCATATTATCTATCGCAAACAAATTAAATTGCGATTGAAATTCAGCTAAATAATCTTCTCTTTGCCCGCTCATTTTAAAAACCAAACTATTTTGTTGCTGGTTGAGAAAACTAAAGTCGGTATTACTACCTGTTATGATAAAGGTATTTCTTCCCGCTAATTTATTGTTGTCAAAAACAGCCTTAAAAGCAGTTGTTGGCTGATAGAGAACCAAAACAGCAGCCTCCTGTAAGGCGCTAATATCGTTAGGCTTGACCAAGATCACCTTACGCTGTGCATTCACTTCAATCGACCGCTTTAAAGCTGCTATATCAGGATGATTAATCGATGATACTATGGCAATTGTTGATTTTTGATCGATGATTTCAACAGCAAAATTCTTGCTGTTATTGTAACTATTTATCTCCTTTGCTTGAGATGAAATAGTCGCTTTAAAAACCTGTAGTCCTATTTTATCCGCAGGTAAAAGTAAATTTAAGGTCGCTGTTTTTTTTGCTGCTGAAAAAGCAACTTTTTCTTTGGCTACCACCATATTACCCTGTGAAATGCTAAAATCCGCGTTTACACTTTTATCCCCAGCATACTGTAGAAAAACTTCAACTGGAAATTTATTTTTATGAAAAGCGTACTTATTGACATTAAGCTGATTGATTTTTAAATCAAAAAAAGTAGTTGTATCTCCCACAACCAAAGGATAAACTTTATTGACAGGATCAAAACGATATACATAATCGTTTCCTGTAGTTTGATTTCCATCGGTTATAATAACCGTTGGGAAAATCAGATTTTTATTGATGCTTTTTAAATTCTTTGCAACTTCATCTAAATTGGTTTGCTTTCCTTTAAAATCAAATCGATCCGAAGTTTTAAACTCAGCGTCAAATTGATAGGATTGCATATCAAATTTTTCCTTAAGAGCAGGATTTGATATTATCTTTTGGTACAGTTCCGAAACCTTTTTGTCTGCTTTTAGCGCGGTTATTGAACTCGAGTTATCTACCGCAATAGCCAAAGGAGGCTTGGTTATTTCCAGTGTACTCTTGGTGATGATAGGGTTAATCAATAAAACCAACAGACCAAAAATAGCTAGAAAACGCAAAAAAGCCAAAAACCAAATCACATTGGATTTGTTTTTGGCTTTATAAAAATATTGTAAATACGACAAACCGCCCGCTATTACTAAAGAAAGCACTAATAATAGAATCGTGTTTGTGGTCATATTTAAAGTGTAATAATTGGGAAATGTGTACTATTGCTATTACAATATACAAAAAACTTAGAAGTTCTTAACTTCTTAAGTTAACATTCCTCCACAAACATTAAGTACTTGCCCTGTAACATAAGCACTCATATCTGAAGCTAAGAAAAGACAAGCATTAGCTACATCCTCAGCAGTTCCTCCACGTTTCAATGGAATTCCATCTCTCCATCCTTTTACTACATCCTCATTTAATTTCGCAGTCATCTCCGTTTCGATAAAACCTGGAGCAATAGCATTACAACGAATATTACGAGAACCTAACTCTAAAGCTACTGATTTAGTAAAACCAATTGCACCTGCTTTTGAGGCAGCATAATTCGTTTGTCCTGCATTTCCAGAAACACCCACTACCGAACTAATATTGATAATAGAACCTGAACGTTGTTTTAAGAAAGTTTTTTGAATCGCTTTAGTCATATTAAATACAGACTTCAAATTCACATCAATAACTTGATCAAAATCAGCCTCAGACATACGCATCAATAAATTGTCTTTCGTAATTCCGGCATTGTTAATCAAAATATCAACTGTTCCAAAATCAGCTAAAACAGCATCAACAAAAGTCTGCGCTTCGTTAAAATCTGCTGCATTGGATTGGTATCCTTTTGCTTTAACTCCTAAACTGTTCAATTCAGCCTCTAAAGCCTCTGCAGAAGCAACAGATGAACTGTACGTAAAAGCAACATTTGCTCCATGTTTAGCAAAAACTTCCGCAATTCCTTTTCCAATTCCACGACTAGCACCTGTAATAATGGCAACTTTTCCTTCTAGTAATTTCATATTCAAAATTAATTTTAATATTTGTTTTCTTCGCCAGTTCGCTCCGCTCCTATGTAGCTCTTGCTGTGTCCCCGTTATCTTTCCCTTGCTTGAGCAGCAAGACAAAATATAGCGTTTTACCAGACCTCTGAATGACATGTCAAATATATGATAATTCCCTTTTTAAAAAAATAAGTATTGCAATTACCTTTAAACAATCCTAACGTAGCCTTTATTATTTGATAATTTTCTTTACAAAACAGTTACACCTTCCCCTATAATAATACAAAAAGCGACTCAATTAGAGTCGCTTTTCATCCAAAATTAAAAACAAACCAAAGTAAAAACTATGTTCTATAATTAGTAATTCTAAAAGAGCTTGCTGCACTTGCATAGGTGTAAATCACATTGCTATACGTAATAGTGAAACTTTCTTTTTTAATATATAATCCCTTAGAATTTGTAATCTCATTATCCAGTTCTTTCAAAAAAGCTCTAGCTGCCGCAGTACCTATCCAACCATCATCACTTAAGATTAAGGTTTTATTGGCTGCATCTTCAGTTTTTTGAATAAAATGATATATCGGAGATTTCCCTCCAGTGAATTGGTAGGCTATGTAGTCCCCATTCACTGGATCATTAAATATAATTTCAATCCTAGCTATTTTTTGATTAGCTGGTAAGGTTGCATTAGCCTTATCTAAGAGAGATCTACAATAAGGTGAAGTACTAGCAGCCGTATAAAGATTAGCCGCGATGTAGGATAATCCTATTCGAGGATTTCCATCCAACAATAATTTATAATCGTCTGTTAATCTAGGAGGTGCATTTGTAAATTTTATCGCTGCAGTTGCACCGTTTGCTCCAGTAGCAACAAAACTTTTATCCGTGGCATTATAAACAAAATCCGTCAAACTTTGACTTCCCACAACCACTGCCGGTTTTACTGTTATCCCTGCAGGAGTATAAGCAATAGCTGTTTTAAGAGTACCTGAATTTCCATCTCCTAAAGGAACAGCAGATCCAAATCGCGTAACTGAATTAAAATTAAACTCATATTTTTTAACTGTTCCGCCATCTGTAGTTTCAAGTGTTCTGAATAGCGGACTAGTAATAGTACCCACCATATTCTCACTCATTAGCGTGTTTTTTGCTAAATCAGTCCAGTCTTGTGCAGTAGCTTTTACAAAACGAACCTCTTTAATGGTTCTATTGGTTTTAAAAACAAGATCGCTGTTCTCCTGACCATAGTACAAAAACTGAAAATCACCCAAAAATCCTTTCCCTGCTGCCAGAGGCGAATTATTAGCATCTGAAAGCAGATGAATTCTGTTTTTTGTCGTAAAAACAACACTTACTGTACTTCCCAGTTGAATTTCATACTGACTTTTGTACACCGCAGTATCTTTATCAAAATCAGAAGCCATGCTTACTTCTCCATTAGGTAAAAATTTAAACAAATGGGTAAACCCACCCAATTGATTATCATCTGTATAGTAAACCGCTTTCCATCCATTTTCAGAGGAAAGCAACAAATCATTTAATTCTTTTTTTTGTTTATTCAAGCGCTCCGTTGGCGTTAGATCAAACTTTTGTTCAGCATCTGTACTCACACAACTATTTAATTGCAACATCAAAAAAATAAGCATCAAATACTTCCCTATATATGTAGTTTTCATAACTCTCTCTTTTTTAAATTTTTAATTATTTAGGACTGCCGTGGTATTCTTTTGAGCTTCATCTCGCAAGGCATAAAAATCCATATTAAAGGCATCTCTATAATACTGTACCACTAAAGCTTCTTTCTTCTTCAAAGCATCATAAGCTTCCTCAGTGGCTACACTGTTCAATAAAGCCTCATACTCTGACTTTGAACTAAGCAAAATTATAGCAGCGGTTTCAGCAAAATCCTCCATATAATTTGATCGGGCATAAGCGCTGATAAATCCAAGATCTCTCGCCTCAGCATCCGACATACTAAAAGGATCTGAACTATAGTCTTTAGGAGTTATTTTTGACCATGATTCCACATCAAAAGTTTTCGTTTGATTCAAAATATGTACATATTCGTGTTGAATAGTGTGTACAAATCGAGAAACACTACTTCGACTCTTAGGATTCACAAAATCTACTTGAAAAAGCGAAATTCTCTTTCCTCCTTCCGCTAATCCTAACGTATTAGAGACATCGTCTGGATTCACATTCACTCCTCCCACTAATACAAAATCTCTTGGTGCAATGATTTTAACAAAATCTTTCCCTCCAACAGCCGTATAACTATCAATCCATATTTTTTTGATTATCTCTAGCGCTGGTTGCACTTTATTCACTGCTGGTGGATACAAATATCTCTTGTTATCTACTACATTTTGATTCCACTCGTATTGCACGCTAATATTGTACGGATCAATATAATTTTGATCAATCCATCTGTCTAAATCCGTTTTTTCGCGTGGTGTAAAATTCAGCATACTCTCTTTTGGCTGATCTTCATGAGAACAGGACACTAGTGTCAAAAATCCAACTACCAGTACTATATTTTTATATTGTTTACTTAATTTCATAGTGATTTAAATTAAATTTATCTCGGATTTTTTTCAATTCCATTATTAGAAGCATTTAGTGGTATCTGAATCGCACGACGCTTATCATCCTTAACCAAAATGTTATTTCTAGATATTTGGCCTTGTTGATTATACGTATTGTGTTCTACGACTAAATTAAATCTCTTAATATCAAACCATCTAAGTCCTTCATGTAAAAACTCTCTTCTTCTTGCCTCAGCAATTGCTTTGATATAAGAAGTTTGTTCTGGGGTCATAGTATAGAAAGGGGTATATTCATCAGCAATAACAGGGTATTTAGCAAACACTTTTTCTTTGGTCAATACATCCGTGGCACTAAACTGATCTGTTCTGGTTCCTAAAAAATATTGCAGTTCTTCGTTGGCAATTGCTAATTGATTGGTCATCACATGAGCCTCGATACGATTTAAAAACATTTCATCGTTAGAGAAAAGCACCATTCCTGTGAAAGGACGTCCAATTTGTGCCGTCAGATTAGAATACTTAAAATATTCATCAAATTTAAACACACCAACATTAGCCCCACTTGCGCCTTGTATCGCGATGCTAATCAGCCATCTTTTATTAAAAATATTAGTAGGAGCTCCTAGTATACGATCGTTCTCATTAGCTCTAGTGAAATAAAATCGATTACCCGAAATTCCTCTACCCCAAATAGAACTTGGAAATCCTACTAACAGGTTAGTAACTTGAGTATTTTTCGCATATTCTATTGGCTTATTTGGAAAATCATACGCATTAAATGCTACCCAGTCTCTTAGTTTTCCAACCGGCTTATTCCCTAGTCCTTCGGTAAGTTCAAGTACTCTTTTCCAATCTCCTTTAGCTACATAAAAGCGAGCTGCAAAAGCCTTAGCAGCTTCTTTGTTAAAGTGATACTTCAAATAGTCTGTTCTGTAATCGTTAGTCACATAACGTAGTCCTTCTTCAATATCTGCTTGTATGAAATTAAAAACTTCTTCTACTGAATGTCGCTTATAACTACCTAGTAAAACAGTTTCTGGCTTGGTCATATAAGGAACTCCTAAATCCGTAGCGGCCGTAGCGGGATTATAACGATTAGACCATAAGGACACTAACATAAAATGAGCATATGCCCTAGCCAACAAAGCCTCTCCCTTTTGAGGATTTAACTCAGGTGTATCTCCAAGTTCCGTTATAGCTACCAAGGCCTGATTTGCTGTAGCAATGGCTTTATAACAAGCATTCCAATAAAATCCCTGTGTATCTCTACCAGTTTGATCGTCTTGTAATTCCCAATTATAGTTTTGAACATTATTAATATTAACCAAGCTACTTTTATTGTCCGATACGTTGTCGGTCATCGTTTCAGCAATCTCCATATAAGTACCGTCTGGATAGGCGTCTACCAAAAGTTCTGAAATTTTATCTGGTGTGTCAATTTGCAATCTATTATCAGGTGTTTCCGAAAGAAACTCATCGCAACTACTAACTCCAACAAGTAGTAATAGAGATAAAACTATTTTTATATTTCTCATAATCAATTATATTAGAATGATACGTTTAGAGTAAAAGTGTATTGTGATGTAATTGGAAAAGCTACACCTCCTGTGTTACGGAATTCTGGATCTTGACCATTGAGTTTTTTATCCGAATATATCAACCAAGGGTTCACTGCTGATCCTTTTACTGCAAATGCACTTACACCTAACTTTTTCTTAAAATCCTTAGGAAACTCCCAACTTAAGGATACATTTTTCAATCTTACAAAATCACCATCTGCAATTCTAGCATCTGAATAGTTATAGGTGTTATAAGCTTTTGCTAAGGTGCGCTCTCCCCCATTGTTTTGTATTAATCGCTTATCCGCGATCACCGGTACATTGGTGCTGTTCTCATCACCAGGATTTATCCAACGGTTGGTAAAATCTTTTGTAAACACTGTTAAATCATCGTAAACGCTATCATAGACTGGATTCAAACGAACTTTATTTCCTCCTGATCCCACTACAAACACATATAGCGACCAACTTTTGTAAGTAAAAGTATTCGACAAACCAATAGATTTATTAGGCTCAATAGACCCCTCATACTTCAAGTATTTAGTCACATTTTCTGTATCTTGAAAATCCGCATCTGTCATATTGTTCTCAGCTCCGTCTTGCAATTTAAAAGTTGGCAAACCTTGATTATTTAGTCCTGTGAACTCATACGAATAAATCGAGTTTCTAGGGCTTCCTAAGGCATTTCCACCGTTTCCATTTACCAAACTAAAGGCAGATGGTTTGTTTTGTAATTTGGTAATTTTCTGATCATAAACAGAGAAATTAAGCGAAGTCGACCATTTAAAATTGTTGGTCACTATATTCTGAGTCGTGAATCCTATTTCAAGACCTTTTGTTTCCATATCCGCATTGTTCCCTTGTTTAATGCTTTCTCCTCCAACTCCTGAGGTGGTCACAAAATCAACCAAATCAAAAGCTTTACGTCTGTAAACATCGGTTACAAATTGTACTCTGTTATTAAACATACCTAGATCCAAACCGATATTGGTTTCAAATTGTTTTTCCCAAGTTAAATCTCCATTTTGTAGTTCTTCAATCGATATGGCAGATTCTCTGTTGGCCAAAAACAAACGATTGGCAATAAAACTTTTGTAAATCGCTAGTGAATTGGTAGCCGGCCCAGCCGTAGCAGTTAACCCATAAGAACCTCTTAAAGCTAAATTGTTAATTACTTTAACATCTTTCATGAAGTTCTCTTCCGTCACATTCCATTTTCCACTAACCGTATAAGTTGGTAACCAGCGATTAGAACCACTATTTCCTTGTCTATTCGAACCATCATAACGTCCCGTAAGAGAAGCAGTATAACGACGATCATAGGTATAACCCATCTTTCCAAAGAAACCAACTGTTCTTTCTCTTTCCGCATCAAATCCATAATAGGAATCTCCGTCATTTACCATCTTCTCAATCAGCCTTGGGTCAATAAAAGCCGTAAGCCCTCTATCGAACTGAAGTCCAGCTGCAGTAAAATTATCACTGCTTCTATCTACTGATCTCAATTCCGTACCAAAGAAGCCTTCTAACTCATGCTTCTCATTTAAAGTATTTCTGTAGCTAATACTATTTCTAATATTATAAGAGGTCATGTCATTGGTGAATTTCCTTAAAAATCCGCCATTAGGCAATACCGATACTTTTGGTGCTGTCAAATTATTTGGATCTTGGTATAGAAAAATATTAGCCTCTTGAACTATTGAATTCTCACCTTCTGAACTCAAAGAAGTACCTGCTTTATAAGCCGCAGCCACATTGGAATCTTCATACACTTTATGTTCTCTTGAAGTACTAGCATAACGCGCAGATCCCGTCAGATTATAGGTTAAATGTTTGTTTACCTTATAATCTAGATCCATTTGAAAACGGATATCATTTACTTTAATATCCAGTGTATTATTCTTAAGCTCATTAAGGATATTCATAGGAGCCCAGTTATTTCTGTAATACTCTAAATTTCCATTTTCATCGTAAGGTCTTAAGGTTCTACTAGTATTTAAAACGTATTTGAAAGGATTGATATCAAACTCCCTATTCACACTTCCATAAACAGGATCTGACTTACTTTCGTAACTTCCTGGAGCCACTTGATTACGTACTGACCCCATAGTAGATAAGGTAATATTTAATTTATCATTGATAAAAAAGGTTCCTTTTATATTCGAGGTCAACTGCTTTACATTATCCGCTACAGTCCATCCCGGATCTGTATAATAACCAAGTGAAGCGTAAAAGGTGTTGTTTTTTCCTCCACCAGAAAAGCTCAAGGAATGATTCTGAGTAATAGAAGGTCTAAATAAAACACCAAACCAATCAGTATTACCCAATTCGTACTTCTTTAAAAATTGATTACGGCTCACTTCGTCATTTCGAACCCCAAACTTACCGCCTGTTTTATTATAGGTATCAATTTGTTTGGACATGATGTTATACACTCCTCCAAATCTTCCATTCAATGATGAAGCAATATCCAAGAAACCTTTACCATCTCCGCTAAATCCTTCTAATTCTTTCAAAATACTCATGGATTCTTGCGAATTCAAAATATCATACTGAGCATAATTAGGGACACTTCTTACCGTGTTTTCCACAGAATAACTCACTTTTAATGGCGCATCTCTACGTCCTTGCTTTGTATTGACCACCACTACACCATTTAATGATCTTGAACCATAAATAGAAGTAGCTGATGCATCTTTCAGAATTTCAATGCTTTGAATATCATTCGAATTCAAACCCGCAACAGAAGAACTCAATAAAGTCTCTGAGTTCCCAGATGCTAAATCCGCGAAAGAAATATTAATAATATCTTCTTGAACTACACCATCAATTACCCATAAAGGTTTAGTATCTCCAAAAATGGAAGAAGATCCACGAACGGTAATTTTAGGTGCAGTTCCAAAAGTTCCTGTAACATTTTGTACCGTTACTCCTGCAGCCTTACCTTCAATCATTCTACTCACATCCACTACTCCATCTACTTTCAATTCTGATCCAGAGATTTTACTGATAGCCCCTGTAAAGGTTCTTTTTGAGGTTTTCTCATAACCTGTGGTAACCACAACCTCCTTTAGATTTTGTCCTATCTCATTTAAAACAATCGTTGCAGATGTATTTTCGATCCCAATTTCCTTAGTTTCCATACCTACATAAGAAATCACCAATCGATCTGTATTGGCTGGCATTTCAATGGAAAAATTACCGTCAAAATCAGTTAATACAGCTATTTTAGTTCCTTTGGCCATTACCGTAGCTCCAGGCAAAGGACTTCCACTAGCATCCATTACTCTTCCTTTAATCGTTGGCCCTGCCGATAATACGCTAAACAATGATTCATGATTATCTACATCAGCAAAGGGATCTGAAGCGTTACTTTTTTGTAAAATAATCTGATTACTAATCTCTGAATAGGTAATATTAAATGGCGCCAAAATTCGGCTCAATATACTAGAGAGTGTTTCTTGATTAGCCTCTATACTCACTTTATTACTGAGCTGCGGTAATCTTGAATTATAGGAAAATTTGACATGTGCAGATTTCTCGATTTTTGACAAGGTATTGTCTAAAGTCAAATTCTCTACCCTAATAGTCACTTTGGTATCCAATTTTTTTTGCCCATTCACATTATTTGCCATAGTGACACTTGAAAACACAAGTGCTAAGACAAACTGAAATAGTGTTATTTTCATGATTCGATGGAGTAATCGTTGTTTAACAACTGGTTTTTTCATAATTTTGGTTTGTTTTGATTAATACTATTACAAGCGTATTCTAAGAAACACAATGACTTACTCTTTACAGAGAGCAATTCAATTTATAAGTGTCGATAATGTTACAGCATTTCGACACTTTTTTTTTGTACTGACTTTTACATAGGCAATTCTTATTTATTTTAACTTAACTCAATCTACAATAAAAGTAAAATACTTACATTTATAATTAATTTTTAAGGAATTTACATCAAAAAAGTTCGTTTAAGCCCTAATTTCCCCATCTAATTACAGTTAGATAGATCCTTAATTACATCCGTTAGAGCTGATTATAATTTGATTCCCATTCATTTCAAAAGTGGTATTATTTCCTAAGCTCTGACATAAAATCTTCAGTTTTTCAGTCAGTGGTTGATCGCTAAGTGAAGTCGTTAGATGACAATCTTTTAATTTATCTTTAGGATAATCTATATCAACCAAATAAGCTTGTTCAATGGTTTCGAAAATTTGAGCTATCGGAATATCGGTAAACTCAAAACTCAATTGTTCAATGTTACCCACACTGCGCACTAAGGCTTGGTCCTGTGTAATATTGGTGATTTTGCTAAAGCTTAATTCACTGCGAACGAAACGCAGTGCTTGATTAGGGAGTAAAACAATCACTTCATGATTGGGTTTGGCCACCAAATCATTAGATATGACCTTTACTTTACCGGTACGAACAAGTACTTCTACATCTTCTTGATCCTCATAGGCTCTAACCCTAAAACTAGTCCCCACTACTTTGGTAATAATCTCGTTAGCATAAACGTAAAAAGGTTTTTTAGGATTTTTACTAATTTCAAAAAAACCTTCTCCCGACAAATACACTTTTCTTTCGTTTCCAATAAAGATTTTAGGATAACTTAATTTACTATTGGGTTGTAACAATACAGAACTACCATCAGATAGGGTGATAATCTGTGGCTTATTTGAATTATTAGTTTGTTCTACCAAGCCCTCTCTATTTTCATCAATAAGCTCCTTGTACGTCACCTCTTTATGAGCTGCACTGAAATGGTTTTGATACAACCAAACCGACATCGAGCATAAAAATAAGCTTGCGGCAACACCACTGAGTATGTACCTCTTAAAAAATTTCTTTTTGGAGTGCAGTGTTAAATTGTTCTGATTTTCCTTTTGTTCAATTTTAACCCAGGTCGCTTGTAACGCCCTGTGGATATCAGCTGAAGACAAAGCCGTATCTGAGACTTTCATAGCTAGCAACAACAATCTGGCCTCCTGAACCAATTTGGCTCGATGCAGCTCTTCTAAAGTCCATTCCTCCCAACCATTTTCGTCGATTTGTAATAAAATCCACTTCTGAAATGATTCGTCGGCTAAAAAATCTTCTAGTTCGATATATGTATTGCGTTTTTGCATCTAAAGATAAGGTTACAAAAACATAGAGGACAGCTTTTTGATTCCATACTCAGCTGATGGTGATTTTTTTTACTTTTTTTTTCAAAAAACTAAAAACTACCTGAAGATAGGAGCACCAATAACGGCAAACTCCCCTTCCATTCTTTACGCAAGTTGAGTAAACCACGATGCAGCAAGTTACTGGCGGATTGATAGTTTACTTCTAGCATTTCTGCGATTTGTTCCACAGTTAGCCCTTGATGATACCTTAAGTACAATGCTTCCTTTTGACGTGCTGGTAGCTCATTCAATAAACGATTGAGATGATTGACCTTTTCCTTGGTTGCATAATCGTCATCGATAAGATTATGTTCTACTGAAAATTCTAATAAAAAAGCGATAGAATCAGTACTGGCTACTTTTCGAAAAATATGATCCCGCTCTTGCAAACGGGCTATTCGTTTACGAACACTAGCCAATAAATACGCTTTTACCACAACAGTAGCTTGCAGAGAATTTCTATAAACCCAAATATCGGCAAATACATCTTGTACACAATCCTGTACTTTTTCTGTATAAGGTGAAAGCGAATTTCCATAACGCACTAAATCTCCATAATATCTTTCAAATAACATCGAAAATGATTTCTCGTCTCCTTCCTTCAGATTTCCCCAAAGGGAAAGATCATCAAAAGAACTCAATGGTAACGTTTGGCTTTTCATAATTAGTTGGGGTCAGGTATTCTTATAACAGTACAATCATACGAATGAAGAGAATATAATTTTTTAACATTATATTTTCATTCTGTTCGATAAATATATAAAAGCAAACCTTTAAAACCAATTTTTTTACACTAAAGAAGCCTTTTCATAATCTAAAAACCACCTAAACTACGGCGGTCATAGGGATCTAGACTATTCTTTGTTTTTTTAAACTTCACTTGAAAGCTTATTTTCATAAGTTATTACCTACAAACAACAACTATTCTATAGTAAAAAATCTTATGAACTTGTAACGAAAGAGATTGGAGTAGCATTCAGCCATAAAAAAAGCCTTACTATTACTAGTAAGGCTTTTGAATTTTTATCAAAATACAGCTTAGAAAGCTACATTCCATCTTGGTAATCTTGCGTTTTCATCTAAGAAATTTTGCAGAACTTGTCCTTCAACAGCAGTTGGAATTGCTTTTACATCAGCATTGAAAGTTTCATGCCAAACTACTTCAAGTGCTGCAATACCTTCTAATTTCATTTGTGCTGGCCAAGAATATTTTCTTCCTGTCTTTGCAAATTGATGTCCGTTTACGATTTTATCATATAAACCACCGTTTTTACTTTTTAAAGTGCCATCATTTTGAACAGTTCCAGTAGAAGCTACCATGATTAGTTCTTTTGCATCACCTTCAACTGCATAAACAACAAAAACACCTGCACCTGCTTCTGGAGCATTACAAACTTGTTCTAAACTGTCTTCAATAGTAAAAGTAAAACTGTTGCTTACTTTAAACTTTTCTAATTCTTTGTACATAATTTTTATTTTTTATTACCAAGCTGCCGCGTTTTCAAAATACGAAACCCCTAAGTGTCTATTGATTCCCAACATTCTATTAATGTAAAAAAAGTCTCAACAAAATATTGAGACTTTTTTGGAATTTTTTATTTTAAATATCGGAGATTATCCTAATATTTCTTTTACTTTTTTACCAATTTCAGCTGGCGAATCAACAACATGAATTCCGTTGTCTCTCATGATTTGTTTTTTAGCAGCAGCAGTATCATCAGAACCACCAACAATAGCACCTGCATGCCCCATTGTTCTACCAGCAGGAGCAGTTTCTCCAGCGATAAAACCAACAACTGGCTTACGGTTACCATCAGCTTTAACCCATTTAGCAGCATCAGCTTCTAATTGACCTCCAATTTCACCAATCATAATGATCAATTCAGTTTCTGGGTCATTCATTAACAATTCAACAGCTTCTTTAGTTGTAGTTCCAATAATTGGATCTCCACCAATTCCGATCGCTGTCGTAATTCCTAAACCTTGTTTTACCACTTGGTCAGCAGCCTCATAAGTTAAAGTTCCAGATTTAGAAACAATACCAACTGTTCCTTTTTTGAAAACAAAACCTGGCATAATACCAACTTTAGCTTCACCTGGAGTAATTACTCCTGGACAGTTAGGTCCAATTAATCTAGAATTTCTTTCTTTAACATAACTATTTGCTTTAATCATATCTGCTACAGGAATTCCTTCTGTAATAGCAATAATTACTTTAATTCCAGCATCAGCAGCTTCCATAATTGCATCAGCTGCAAAAGCTGGTGGTACAAAAATAATAGATGTATCAGCTCCAGCTTGATCAACAGCATCTTTTACTGTATTAAAAACTGGACGATCTAAATGGCTAGTTCCTCCTTTACCTGGAGTTACACCACCCACAACATTAGTACCGTACTCAATCATTTGAGAAGCGTGGAAAGTTCCTTCACTTCCTGTAAATCCTTGAACAATTATTTTGGAATCTTTATTAACTAATACACTCATGATATATATTTTATGTAGTTTTTTAAATTGTGATGCAAAAGTAAGGTTTTGTAACTTATTCTAACCTTTTTGTCATCAAAAAATATTAAGAAAATTGACTCATTTGATAACCACGATACAATTTATCGTCTTTTATTTGCCAAATTGTCGAAAAATGAGCCAGCAACATCTCTTCCCTTGGATTTTCGATAGTTTTCACAAAATGTGAATATCGTATCGATACCAAATCTTCCTCCGCCAAAATATGGCTAATCCTAACTTTTGAGCGCACATATGCACGACTTAATTCATTGGCCATTTCTAGCAATGCATCATAATCCATCTGAATCAATCCTTTGCTACTATTCCATTCCACGATGACCTCTGGATGCAAATAAGTTTTCATTACTTCGCAATCAATTAAGGCATCAGACTTATAAAATTTTTGAACAAATTCTTTAATAGACATATTATTTCAATTTATTTAGAATTTCAGGAATCTTTTTGATATTAGCCAACTGTTTTAACTTTTCTCTTGATTCTTGGATAGGTGTTCCAAAATAAGATTTTCCTCCTTCAACCGATTTGGTTACCCCTGTCTGTCCCATAATAACAGCCTTTGTTCCAATAGTGATACCACTGGTAGTCCCTACTTGTCCCCAAAGTGTTACTTCATCCTCAATAATCACACAACCTGCAATACCGGTTTGCGAAGCAATCAGACATTTCTTTCCAATTACGGTATCGTGTCCAACATGCACCTGATTGTCAATCTTTGTTCCTGCACCAATAGTGGTATCCCCCGTAACTCCTTTGTCAATGGTACATAACGCACCAATTCCAACATTGTCCTCAATTACTACTCTACCTCCAGAGATCAATTGATCAAAACCATCCGCTCTTTTTTTATAATAAAAAGCATCAGCTCCCAAGATCGTTCCCGCGTGAATAATCACATTATCTCCAATTACCGTATAATCGTAGATAGAAACATTAGAATGAATCACACAATTTTTTCCAATTGTTACATGGTTTCCCACAAAAGAATTGGGTTGAATTACCGTTCCTTCTCCGATAGTAGCCGATACTGCTATGGCCACATTGGTTGCTTGAAAAGGCTTAAAGTGTTTGGTTAGGGTATTGAAATCTCTAAACGGATCGTCAGAAACTAAAAGAGCTTTACCTTCTGGACAATCTACCTTTTTGTTGATTAAAACAATAGTAGCTGCCGATTGTAAAGCTTTATCATAATATTTTGGATGGTCAACAAAAACAATATCACCCGCTTCTACAACATGAATTTCATTCATGCCTAGAACTGGAAAATTTTCGTCGCCTATAAATTCGCAATCAAGCAAATTTGCAATTTCTCGTAAAGAGTGAACTTTTGGAAATTTCATATATTTTAATTAGAAAATTTATCAATCAGAAAACGTGTCAATTAGAAAATGTGTCAATTAGAAAAGGAATACTCAAAATGTTGCTGTGCTCCCATTTCTAATTGACCCATTGACAAATGATCTAATCAATAAACTACTCTTTTACGCGCTCCATGTATGAACCTGAAGCAGTATCAATTTTAATTTTATCTCCTTCGTTGATAAACAAAGGTACATTCACACTTGCTCCTGTTTCTACAGTAGCTGATTTAGTTGCGTTTGTAGCTGTGTTTCCTTTAACACCAGGTTCTGCATAAGTAACTTCAAGAATTACAGATGCTGGCATATCTACTGATAACGGTAAATCTGTTTCTGTATTCACTTGAACCATTACATTTGTTCCTTCTTTCAACAATCCAGGCGCATCTAAAATGGCCTTATTCAAAGAAATCTGCTCAAAAGACTCTGTATTCATAAAATGAAATTCGTCTCCCTCAGCATATAAAAATTGATATGTATGCGTTTCTACACGAACATCGTCAATTTTATGTCCTGCAGAAAAGGTATTATCTAATACTCTTCCTGTAGTTAAACTTCTTAATTTTGTTCTTACGAAAGCTGGACCTTTTCCTGGTTTTACGTGAAGAAATTCAACGATTTTATATATATCGTGATTGAATTTAATACATAATCCGTTTCTAATATCTGATGTAGATGCCATTATATTGTATATTTTAATTAATGTTTTGTTTTTTTATTATAAAAATTGCTCCTGAAATTTAATAATTTCCAGAATACCCTTTCATAATTCCTCTTGACGAATTTCGAATAAAATCTAAAATTTCATCTCTCTCAGGAGTGGCTTCCATTTCTGCTTCAATAATACTTAAAGCTTGTGTTGTATTGTAATTTTTTTGGTATAAAATTCTGTAAATTTCCTGAATTTCTCTTATTTTTTCAGTACTAAATCCTCTTCTTCTTAAACCAACTGAATTGATTCCTACATAAGATAACGGCTCTTTTGCTGCTTTTGTATAAGGCGGCACATCTTTTCTCACCAAAGAACCACCTGAAATCATAGCATGATCTCCAATGTGAATAAATTGATGAATAGCAGCCAAACCTCCAATAACGGCGTGGTTACCCACCACAACGTGACCTGCTAAAGCAACTCCATTTACAATAATGGCATTGTTTCCGATTTCACAATCGTGTGCAATGTGCGCATAAGCCATAACCAAACAGTTATTTCCTAATATCGTTTGCCCAGATGCAACAGTACCTCTATTGATGGTCACACACTCTCTAATGGTACAATTATCACCAATGATAGCAAGTGAATCTTCTCCACCAAATTTTAAATCCTGTGGCACAGCAGAGATTACTGCTCCTGGAAAAATATTACAATTTTTACCAATTCGAGCACCTTCCATGATGGTCACATTTGAACCAATCCAAGTACCATCTCCAATAACAACATTGTTATGGATTGTCGTAAAGGGCTCAATTACAACATTTTTAGCGATTTTCGCGCCGGGATGAACATATGCTAATGGTTGATTCATCTGTAAGTTTTATATTTTAAATTAAAATAATCTAATTTGGGCAACAAACGTAAACAATAAAAATGATTAATTTATTATTGTTTTCTAGCTATTTGAGCCATTAATTCTGCCTCAGTTACTAATTTACCGTTTGCGTACGCATTGGCCTGCATGTGACAAATTCCTCTTCTGATAGGAGAAATCAATTCACATTTAAAAATTAAAGTATCACCAGGCAACACTTTATGTTTGAATTTGACATTGTCTATTTTCATAAAATAGGTCAAATAATTTTCAGGATCTGGAACCGTGCTTAACACTAAAATCCCTCCTGTTTGTGCCATTGCTTCTACAATTAAAACCCCTGGCATCACTGGTGCTTCTGGAAAATGTCCTACGAAGAAATTTTCATTCATCGTTACATTTTTCATTCCCACTACGTGATTATCAGACATCTCAATAATTCTATCAATCAATAAAAATGGAGGTCTGTGAGGTAAAACAGCCATAATTTTATGAATATCCATCAAGGGCTCTTGATTTAAATCATAAACAGGCACATGGTTTCTTTGCTCTATTTTAATAATTTTCGCCAGCTTTTTAGCAAACTGAGTGTTCACATAATGTCCTGGTTTGTTCGCAATAATTTTTCCTTGAATTCGCACACCAATCAAAGACAAATCTCCAACCACATCTAATAATTTGTGTCTGGCTGCTTCGTTTGGATAATGCAAAGTAAGATTATCTAGAACACCATTTGGTTTAACTGAAATTTGATCTTTCCCAAAGGCTTTCTTTAAATTCTCCATCGTAGCATCCGAGATTTCCTTATCTACGTACACAATAGCGTTATTTAAATCTCCACCTTTTATTAATCCATGCTCTAATAAAGACTCTAATTCATGTAAAAAACTAAAAGTTCTAGAATTTGCAATTTCGTCTTTAAAATCGGCTATACTTTTCATCGTTGCATTTTGTGTACCTAAAACTTTAGTACCAAAATCAACCATTGCAGTTACTTGATAATCATCGCTTGGCATCACCAAAATTTCGCTACCTGTAGTTTCGTCAGTAAAGGAAATAACTTCTTTTACCACATAAACATTACGTTTAGCCTCTTGCTCTTCGATACCAGCATTTTCAATAGCTTCAACAAAATACTTTGAAGAACCATCCATAATTGGAAGTTCTGAAGCATCTAATTCTATAATAACGTTGTCTAAATCACAACCTACTAAAGCCGCTAAAACGTGCTCTGGAGTTTGAATTTTTACACCTAATTTCTCTAAATTAGTACCTCTTTGCGTATTAACCACATAATTAGCATCAGCCTCAATGACTGGTTGGCCTTGCAAATCTACTCTTACAAAAGTGAAACCATTATTAATTGGAGCTGGTTTAAAAGTCATGGTAACTTCTTTCCCAGTATGTAATCCAACTCCTGTTAGTGAAATTTCATTTTTGATGGTCTTCTGTTTAACCATTATTTCCATTTTTTGGGTTTATTATTTGTTTTTTTAATTCATCAATTTCGGCAACAATTTTAGGTAGATTTTTGAAATGCACATACGATTTGTTAAAATCAGTATAGGCAAGAGACGGTGTCCCTTGCAATATTTCATCGTCTTTAATGTTTCTTGCTACCCCTGATTGAGCCTGCAGTCTAACATTATTCCCTATAATTAAATGACCTGCGATACCTACTTGCCCGCCAATCATACAGTTTTCGCCAATTTTTGTAGAACCAGCAACACCTGATTGCGCTGCAATAACCGTGTTTTTCCCAATTTCTACATTATGCGCAATCTGAATTTGATTGTCTAATTTAACTCCTTTTCTGATGATCGTTGAACCAAGAGTCGCTCTATCTATGGTCGTATTGGCTCCAATATCAACATTGTCTTCAATAACCACGTTCCCGATTTGAGGAACCTTACTGTATTCTCCCTCTTCATTGGGTACAAAACCAAAACCGTCCGCACCAATAATAGTCCCGGAATGAATGGTACAATTGTTTCCAATGATAGTTTCAGAATAAATTTTAGCGCCTGCAAAAATATACACATTATCTCCAATAACAACATTATCTCCGACAAAACTGTTCGGATAGATCTTTACGTTGTCCCCTAAAACTACGTTTTGTCCAATATAACTGAAGCTTCCTAAGTACAAATTTTCGCCATACTTAGTCCCTTCAGACATAAAAGAATGGGTCTCTATTCCGTTCTTATTCAATTTTACTTGATTGTAAAACTGTAAAAGCTTAGAAAAAGAGGCATAAGCATCTTCTACTTTTATTAAAGTGGTGGTGATTTCCTGTTCAGGTATAAAGCTGTCATTCACAATCGTTACTGACGCTTTTGTAGTATATATGTAATTGATATATTTGGGATTAGCCAAAAAAGTAAGTGATCCTTCTTCTCCCTCCTCTATTTTAGATAACCGAGAAACTTCTGCATGGGGATTCCCAACAACTTCTCCTTCTAAAATTCCTGCTATTTGTTCTGCTGTAAATTTCATTGCGACAAAAATATAAAAAATAGATTTTAAATATTAATTTTAGATAAGTTGTTTTGGAAAACAGATGTAATATTTTGTCACCAATTTAGATAACGATTTCAAATTCAGCTGGTCAGATGCTTCTACAACATCCTCAATAGTTTTATCTTTTTTCAAAATTCGTATTGGTTCTGCTTCTTTACTATACGCCTGGTTTTTTATTTTACCTCTGAATATGAAATAGCCCGCTTCTAATTGTGTAATATGATGCTCGTTAGCGAATTCTTCTTTCAAAGATTGTGATTCTTCCATTGGAATCTTATCCGCACTCAATTTAATTTTCAACAGGTCTCTATTGATCAGCATTTTACTCAAGGTAGAAAGAATAAAATCATCTTGTTTTTGCCAGGCTTTTAAAGCGCTAATAATATCAAAATCATCTAATTGAGCAAATAAATCTAACTTCTCAGCGTTAAAATCCTCCAGAGCTACTTTGTTTTGCATAAAATACAAAAGAGGCTCACTACAGGTTAAAGTAACACCTTTTAAGGTTAATTCTCTAGCCCTCTTTAAAACCTTCATCAAAATTAACTCTGCGACTAAACTTGTTTTATGCAAATAAGCTTGCCAATACATCAATCGTCTAGACAGTAGGAATTTCTCTACGGAATAAATTCCTTTCTCTTCTATAACCAAAGTCCCGTCCACTACATTCATCATCTGAATCAAACGTTCAGAATTTACATTTCCTTCGGCAACCCCTGTATAAAAACTATCTCTTTTTAAATAATCCATTCGATCCATATCCAATTGACTAGAGATCAATTGTAACATAAATTTCCTGTGATAATCTCCTTTAAAGACCTGAATCGCCAAACTAAGTCTTCCGTCAAATTCCGCATTCAACTGATTCATAAACAATAACGAGATCGCCTCATGATTGACATCTTCCACTATACTTTTTTCCATCGCATGCGAAAACGGCCCGTGCCCGATATCGTGCAATAAAATAGCAATATATAAAGCATTTTCTTCCTCAGCTGAAATGGCTACCCCTTTAAAACGAAGCGTTTCTACTGCTTTCTGCATCAAATGCATGCAGCCCAAAGCATGATGAAAACGAGTATGATTAGCCCCAGGATAAACCAAATACGATAAACCCATTTGCGAAATACGGCGTAAACGCTGAAAATACGGATGCTGGATTAGGTCGTAAATAAGTTCGTTCGGAATGGAAATGAACCCATAAATGGGATCATTGAATATTTTTAACTTATTGATATGAGTCACTATTTGGTTCTTTTTTTAGGTCAACAAATATAAGTAAATAACTATAAAGAGCTTTGCGTTTTTAATTTAAAAAACAAGCCCTCTTTAACACCCTTTTAAGCCCCCACAAATCACCTTTTATTCCTTCACAAAAAAAACACCATTTCTTATTCTGAATTTTATACTATTTTTAATACTTTTTAAGTTCTATACTTTTAAATTGCATTAAAATTAAGATTGTTTATGGATAAAATTAAAATACTTTGGGTCGACGATGAAATCGATCTTTTGAAACCACATATATTATTTCTAGAGAAAAAAAACTACACAATAACCACTTGTAACAATGGCTTAGACGCAATTGCTTTATTTGAAGAAGACAATTTTGATATTGTTTTTCTTGATGAAAATATGCCCGGAATGAGCGGCTTAGAAACGCTTTCAGAAATGAAGGAAAAAAAGTCGGCTATACCCATGATTATGATTACCAAAAGCGAAGAAGAATACATCATGGAAGAAGCCATTGGTTCTAAAATCGCAGATTATTTGATCAAACCGGTCAATCCGAATCAAATCTTATTGAGCTTAAAAAAGAACTTGGACCATTCGAGGTTAATCTCTGAAAAAACAACATTAGATTACCAGAAAGAATTCCGTAAAATCTCTATGGAAATGGCTATGGTCAACTCCTATGAAGATTGGATAGAACTATACAAAAAGCTAGTTTTCTGGGAGTTGGAATTAGAAAACATCAACGATCAAGCCATGGTCGAAATTCTAGAATCTCAAAAAGTAGAAGCCAATTCACAATTCGGTAAATTCATCGAAAGAAATTATGAAGATTGGTTTGCTCCAAAAGCAGACAAACCCGTGCAATCACACACCTTATTCAAAGAATTAGTTGTTCCGGAAATCAAAAAGAAGGACAAACCTATTTTGTTTGTCGTAATTGATAATTTGCGCTACGACCAATGGAAGTCTTTTGAAAAAGTAGTGGCTAATTATTACAAATTAGAAAAAGAGGTTCCGTATTATTCAATACTACCTACGGCTACTCAATATGCTAGAAATGCCATTTTCTCTGGTTTATTACCTACTGAGATGGAAAAGCAATTTCCACAATATTGGAAAAATGACGTTGAAGATGGAGGAAAAAACCTTTATGAGGCTGAATTCCTTTCCGCTCAATTAAAACGTTTAGGCTTAAATATTAAGGAGGACTATTTTAAAATTACTAATTACGCTGGCGGTAAAAAACTAGCCGAAAACTTCAAAGCCTTAAAAGGAAATGATTTGGTCACAGTGGTCTATAACTTTGTGGATATGCTTTCGCACGCCAAAACCGAGATGGAAGTGGTAAAGGAACTGGCTTCAGACGACAAAGCGTATCGCTCCTTGACCTTGAGTTGGTTCAAAAACTCACCTCTTTTAGAAATCATTCAACAAGCTCAACTCCTAGGTTTCAAATTAATCCTCACCACAGATCACGGTACTATTAATGTAAAAAACCCTTCAAAAGTAGTTGGAGATAAAAATACAAGTTTAAATTTGCGCTACAAAACAGGTCGTAGTTTAACCTATGAACAAAAAGATGTCTATGTAGTAAAGGAACCTAAAACAATTGGACTCCCTGCCATCAACATGAGTAGTTCGTTTATTTTTGCTAAAAATGATTTCTTTCTAGCCTATGTAAACAACTACAATCACTATGTCAGTTATTACAAAAACACCTATCAACATGGTGGTATTTCTTTAGAAGAAATGATTATCCCCTTTTTGGTTTTTAACCCAAAATAAAGCTTTAGTATGAAACCATAGATTTCATTGATTTTTATTAAAATCAAGCTGCTTTCGCTGCATAAATCAATGAAATCAATGGCCAAAAGAAAATAAAATTTAACAAAAGTAAGAATGAATATCGTTTTTTCATTAGATCAAATTCAAGAAGTAGCCGAACAAATTCTGGCACAAAATCCAAAAAAAATCATCCTTTTTAATGGAGATATGGGTGTTGGAAAAACTACCTTAATCAAACAATTGTGTAAAACTCTAGGCGTTCAAGACGCCACAAGTAGTCCAACTTTTTCTTTAGTTAATGAATACGACGCTGCAAACAATCAAATCGTTTATCATTTTGATTTTTACCGTATCAACAAAGAAACAGAAGCTCTTGACATGGGTGTGGATGATTATTTGTATTCTGGAAACTGGTGTTTCATTGAATGGTCAGAGAAAATCGCCAGTTTAATCCCTGAGGAGCATGCAGTGATTACCATTTCACTATTGGCTGATGGAAAAAGAGCACTACAACTAACCTAAGTTTAAAATAACAAACAAGCTGTTCTCTTTGAGATAGCCCAAGCACAGTACTTCTAAGTTCCTGTAAAACCACTCCATTTATTAGCTAATGACTCCAGAAAACACCGTAGAAATAATTCCTTTTGCCCCCCATTTAAAGGACGCTATTAAAACCTTGAACCTCCAATGGCTCAGCAAGTATTTTAAAGTAGAAGAAAAAGACCACTTAACCCTTTCGAATCCCCAAGAAGAGATCATTGATAAAGGTGGGATGATTTTTTACGCCAAATACAACAACGAGATTCTCGGAACTGTTTCCTTATTAAAAATAGACGACACTACTTTTGAATTGAGTAAAATGGCCGTTTCAGACCGAGCACAAGGCTTAGGGATAGGCAATCAATTGTTGTTACATTGTATGGATGTGGCTCAAAAAAACAACATTAAAAAATTACTATTGTATTCCAACCGAAGCTTATTACCAGCTCTTCATTTGTATCGAAAATTTGGTTTTATTGAAGTTCCTCTAGAAGCAGCAGTTTACGAAAGAGCCGACATTAAAATGAAAAAAATAATAGCCTAATTTTTAATGCACTATTAGCAGAATATTCACAGTGTTTTTAAAACTTTTTACGTAATTTGTACTCTTAATATTTTGCACCAACCATGTCAATAACCTTAACTCCATTTACGAAACAACAATTGCTGCCACAGGAAGAAAAACTGGAAATTGGCCGATTTAGGAGGGAACTTTTCATAGGAATACCTAAAGAAACTAGTTATCAAGAGCGTCGTATTTGTTTGACTCCAGATGCTGTGAATTCCTTAACCTATGAAGGACATCGCGTAATGATCGAATCAGGAGCTGGAGAAAGCTCCAGTTATTCCGACAAAGAATACAGTGATGCAGGTGCAGAAGTAACAAAAGATACTAAAAAAGTTTTTGGCTGTCCTTTATTACTCAAAGTAGAACCGCCTACTTTGGCTGAAATAGAGATGATCAATCCGGAAACCATTATTATTTCGGCCATACAATTAAAGACCAAGAAAAAGTCTTATTTTGAAGCTTTGGCCTTAAAAAAAATAACCGCACTCGCATTTGAATACATTAAAGATGAAGACGGATCCTATCCAGCTGTAAAATCCTTAAGTGAAATTGCCGGTACAGCCTCCATACTCATCGCAGCAGAATTGATGATTACAGATGAATTTGGAAAAGGGCTTCTATTTGGCAATATAACCGGAGTCCCTCCTACTGAAGTGGTAATCTTAGGCGCTGGCACTGTTGGTGAATTTGCTGCCAAAACAGCCATTGGCTTAGGTGCAAACGTTAAAGTGTTTGACAACTCTATCACCAAATTACGCCGTTTACAAAATAATCTACCCCAACGCATTTTTACTTCTACCATCCAGCAAAAAGCCTTATTAAAGGCCTTAAGACGTTGTGATGTTGCCATTGGTGCGATGCGTGGTAACGAGCGTTGTCCCATAGTCGTTACTGAAACTATGGTGGAACACATGAAAAAAGGTGCAGTCATTGTAGATGTAAGTATCGATACAGGAGGTTGTTTTGAAAGTTCGGAAGTTACAACTCATGAGAAACCCACTTTTATCAAAAACAATGTTTTACACTATTGTGTACCCAATATCCCTTCTAGATATTCCAAAACAGCTTCTCTTTCCATTAGCAACATTCTCACCCCTTACTTACTTCAGATTTCCGAAGATGGCGGGTTAGAAAACGCAATTAGATGCGATAAAGGACTTAAAAATGGAATCTATTTGTATCATGGAATCTTAACCAACAAAGCGATTGCCGAATGGTTTGATTTACCAGATAACGATATTAATTTACTTGTATTCTAAAGGAACTTTAATGTACCTTTGCAAAAAAAATATTCCATGAAATTCGTACATCGTTTTGCTTATTATTTAATTGGTTTGGTTATCGGTTCTTTTTTTGTAGGTCTTGTTTTCAGTGGAAAAGATACCCGTTGCAACTATTTTCCAAACGCAAGAGTTTTGAATAACCTAAGCACAAAACCTTTTCAATATTCAGATAAAGCCATCCAAACTTTAAATGAAAAATGGATTGATACTGCAGACATTAAAAATACTTTAAAATTTGGTGATGTTGATTTTGACCAAAGTAATGTTCCTTTCAAAAAAGGAAAATTATACATTATAGAAGGAAAAACAGTAAAAAATCAAGAAGTAATCCTAAAAGTAATCAACTACGAAAACAAAGCTGTTTTAGACGAGATTATTAAGAAAGATATTCAAAAATAAAAAAAATACCGCTTTTTATAATGGAAGATCACGCCTTTGACTATTAGTCCGGATGCCATTATAAAAAGCGGTATCGTTTTACCTCATATACACTACAACCAGTCGATTGTGGTAATCCCTTTGGATTTTAAAAAAGTATTGGTTTGGCTAAAATGTTTATTCCCGAACCATTTTCCTTGATTCGCGCTCATAGGCGAAGGATGACCCGATGTTAAAACAAAATGTTTCAAACGATCGATCTTTAGCCCCTTCTTTTGCGCAAAACCTCCCCACAATAGAAAAACAATATTCTCATTTTGCTCTGAAATGGCCTGAATAACCGCGTCGGTAAAAAGATTCCATTTCAAATGTTTATGACTATTGGGACTATCTTTTCGAACGGTTAGGGACGCATTCAAAAGCAACACTCCTTGTTTGGCCCATTTTTCTAAGTTACCCGAACTAGGCATAAAAACAGAATCCATATCATCGTTTAATTCTCTATAAATATTACGCAAGGAAGGAGGAATCCGAACTCCCTCATTGACAGAAAAACTCAATCCATTGGCTTCACCTACCCCATGATAAGGATCCTGCCCAATAATCACCACTTTCAAATCAGTAAAACTACATTGATTAAAGGCTGAAAAAATTAAGTCTGTCGGTGGATAACAGCTATGCTTTTGATATTCCTGGTCCAAATTCAATAACAATTCCTTGAAATAGGCCTTTTCAATTTCATCCTTTAAAACAATTTGCCACTCTGGCGAAAGATTAATTTTCATTTTTTGTAAACTTTATACAAATTACGCAAAGTTTTTCTCAAAGTCCCCATTAATACTGCTATTTAGTTTTAAAACTTTGTAACTTTGAACTTTACAACTTAAGATATATAATGATATCCATTACCGAAAAAACTTTACAAGACTTACAATTTCCAACCGTTCTAGAAACTATCTCAGCGAGCTGTAATACCGATATTGGAAAACAAAAAGCACTAGAAATCACCCCCTTTAGAGATAAAGAAACCCTGATGCAAGCCTTAATGCAAACCTCAGAGTACGTTTCTTCATTTCAAAATAATAACGCCATTCCCAATCACGGGTTTGACGCCATATCACACGAAATTAAATTTTTAGCTATTGAAGACAGCTTCCTAGAAGTAGGTAGTTTTAGAAAAATCGCTACACTTTCCTCAACGGCCAACTTTTTATTGAATTTCCTTAAAAAATTTGATGATTATTACCCGAATTTAAACACCAGAGCCTCTAGAGTAGAATACACCAAAGAGATTGTCACTCTAATAGATGCCATAGTTGATAAATATGGAGAGATAAAAGATAACGCTTCACCGGAATTACTCGATATTCGCAAGAGCATGAATATCGTCCGCGGAAAAGTAAACCAAAGTTTTGGTTCGGCCCTAACCCAGTACAACAGTCTTGGCTATCTCGATGACATCAAAGAAAGTTTTGTGCAAAACCGTAGAGTTTTAGCGGTTTTAGCTATGTATCGCCGTAAGGTAAAAGGTTCTATCTTAGGCAGTTCAAAAACGGGAAGTATTGCGTACATCGAACCGGAAACTACGCTTCAATATTCTCGAGAACTAAGCAACTTAGAGTACGAAGAAAAAGAAGAAATCACCAAAATACTAAAACAATTATCCAACGCCATCCGTCCTTTTTTACCGCTTTTGATTGAATACCAAGAGTTTTTAAGCGATATTGATGTCGTTGCTGCAAAGGCCAAATACGCCAATAGAATAAATGGAATATTACCTACTATAACCGAGGAACGTCGTTTGTTTTTTAGAGAGGCTTATCATCCAATTTTATACCTAAACAACAAAGAGAAGAATGCCATCACGCATCCTCAAACCATAGAATTAAAACAAGACAATCGAATTATTGTAATTTCTGGACCTAACGCAGGAGGAAAAACAATCTCGCTAAAAACAGTTGGTTTACTGCAATTAATGCTGCAATCAGGTATGCTAATACCGGTTCACGAACGCAGTGAAACCTTTTTGTTTGATCGCATTTTGACTGATATTGGAGACAATCAATCTATTGAAAATCACCTAAGTACCTATAGCTATCGTTTAAAAAACATGAATTACTTCTTAAAGAAATGCAATAAGAAAACCATGTTTTTAATTGATGAATTTGGAACGGGTTCTGACCCAGAATTAGGAGGTGCCTTAGCGGAAATTTTCTTAGAAGAATTTTATCATCGTGAAGCATTCGGGATCATTACCACCCATTACTCCAATCTAAAAATTCTAGCTAACGAATTACCTTTTGCTACAAATGCCAACATGATGTTTGATGAAAAATCATTAGAACCGATGTATAAGCTAGCTTTAGGTCAGGCCGGAAGTTCTTTTACTTTTGAAGTAGCCCTTAAAAATGGTATTCCTTTTGGTTTAATTAATCGTGCTAAAAAGAAAATTGAAGTCGGAAAAGTTCGCTTTGACAAGACCATTGCAACCCTTCAAAAAGAGCGTTCTAAACTTGAAAAAACTTCTATCAATTTAAAAGAAGAAGAAACCAGAGCTCGTGAGGAAAGTAAAAAAATGGAAAACATCAATGTAAAAATCAAACAAAAACTAGAAAGCTATCAAGAATTATACGACAGCAATCAGAAAACCATTTACATTGGACAAAAAATAGAAGACATCTCAGAAAAGTACTTCAATAATAAAAATAAAAAAGAGCTGATCGGAGAGTTTTTAAAAATTATTGAAATTGAAAATTCAAAACGCAAAAAAGCAACTCCGAAGGAAGCCAAGGCCATAGTTGAAAAGAAAAAAGAAGTGATTGCTGAAGTTTCCGTTCAAGTAGAAGAGATCCGAAAAGAGAAGAAAGAGAAGAAACTAAAACCTGTTATCGAGAAACCTAAACCTATTTTAAAAGTAGGTGATCGAGTAAGAATGTTAGATGGAAGAGCTGTCGGTAGTATCGATGTTATTGAAAAAAATAAAGCCACTGTCAATTACGGCGTATTTACCTCAAAGGTAAGTTTGGATGAATTGGAATTAGTAGAAGCCGCTAAAAAATAATTATCAGCTGCATCTCTATTCAAGCTCGGATATTTTGACTTAAAAAAAGAAAAAAAAGATCAAGAATTAAAATAAAGCGATTGTATGGGAAATATTTCCCCAAACAGCTCTCAAGATCGAAAATTAAAAATAATCGCTTAAAGATTAACTATAGAAGCTACTTTTAATCCTTAAAATTGATCACGTATTTGTTTTTGATAGATAAAATCAATAGCCAGTATTTCCAAAGAATTTGAAATCTAAATCCGAAACTTGACAACCATGATCGACTTACCTGCAAATAAAAAAATAATTCTCTTTGATGGCGTTTGCAATTTATGCAACAGCGCTGTGCAGTTTATTATCAAACATGATCAAAAGGATATTTTTCGCTTTGTTCCTTTACAATCAGAATTGGGAAATAAAATCTGTAACTATATAGGAGTCGATCCCAATAAAATAGACAGCATTATTTTATACCATCCCGGTGTTGCGTATTTTTACAAATCCTCAGCAGTAATCGAAATTGCAAAAGATTTAGGCGGATTTTTTACTTTAGCTTCCATTTGTAAAATTCTACCCGAAAAGATCCGCAATTTGACATACGACTACATCGCTAAAAATAGGTACAGTTGGTATGGAAAAAAAGAAAGCTGCATGAGTCCTACTTCGGAAGTAAAATCAAAGTTTTTATAATCCTAAATTTCTCTTTAGATACCCCATAAAAAAAGCCTCAACTTTTAAGTTTGAGGCTTCCTTTTTAGGATCAATCAGTTAATTAACTTCTGATTAATTTTTTGTATTTCAGACGCTTAGGCGTTAAATCACCACCTAAACGTTTCTTTTTGTTTTCTTCGTATTCAGAGAAACCACCTTCGAAATAATACACTTCAGAATCTCCTTCGAAAGCTAGAATGTGTGTACAAATTCTATCTAAGAACCATCTGTCGTGAGAAATAACCACCGCACAACCTGCAAAGTTTTCAAGACCTTCTTCAAGTGCACGAAGCGTATTGACATCTAAATCATTGGTAGGCTCATCTAACAAAAGTACGTTTCCTTCTTCTTTCAAAGTCATCGCAAGGTGCAAACGGTTACGTTCCCCTCCAGAAAGCATAGATACTTTTTTATTTTGATCGCTTCCTCCAAAATTAAAACGACTTAAATAAGCACGAGAATTTACTTGGCGTCCACCCATCATGATTAATTCTTGACCATCTGCAAAATTCTCCCAGATCGATTTGTTTGGATCAATATTAGAGTGCGCTTGATCTACATAAGCAATCTTTACTGTTTCTCCAATTGAAAATTCACCGCTATCTGGCTCTTGCTCTCCCATAATCATTCTGAAAATAGTAGACTTACCAGCACCGTTTGGTCCGATAACCCCAACAATTCCAGCTTGTGGCAAAGTGAAATTTAAATTATCATACAATAATTTATCTCCAAAAGCTTTGGCAACATTTTTAGCTTCAATCACATTGGTTCCTAAACGAGGGCCGTTCGGAATATAAATTTCTAGATTTTCATCCAGTTGTTTTTGATCTTCGTTTAATAATTTGTCGTAATTCTGTAAACGCGCTTTTTGCTTGGTCTGACGACCTTTTGCACCTTGACGAACCCAGTCAAGCTCACGCTCTAAGTTTTTACGACGTTTTGAAGCTACTTTTTCTTCCAATGCCATTCTGCTTGATTTTTGATCTAACCAAGAAGAATAATTCCCTTTCCATGGAATACCCTCTCCTCTATCTAACTCTAAAATCCAACCTGCCACATTATCCAAGAAATACCTATCGTGCGTTACTGCAATTACAGTTCCTGCATATTGTGCTAGATGCTGCTCCAACCAAAGCACACTTTCCGCATCCAAGTGGTTGGTAGGCTCATCAAGAAGCAATACATCAGGTTGTTGCAATAACAAACGACACAAAGCTACACGACGACGCTCACCTCCTGAAAGGTTTTTAATTGGCGTATCTCCATCTGGAGTACGTAAAGCATCCATAGCAATTTCTAATTTGGTATCGATTTCCCAAGCGCCTAATGCATCAATTTTATCTTGCAAAAGTGCTTGACGATCCATTAGTTTTTCCATCTTCTCTGCATCTTCGTACACCTCTGGCAAACCAAAACTATCGTTGATTTGATTGAATTCTTCTAGAACTGCCATTGTTTCAGCAACACCTTCACGAACAATCTCAATAACCGTTTTTTCATCATCTAACTGTGGTTCTTGCTCTAAATACCCAACGGTATACCCTGGAGCAAAAACAACATCTCCTTGATAATTTTTATCTACTCCTGCAATAATCTTCAATAAAGAAGATTTTCCAGAACCATTTAAACCTAGAATACCAATTTTAGCTCCATAGAAAAAGCTTAAATAGATATTTTTCAGTACTTGTTTATCACTGCTTGAGTATGTTTTACTCAATTTTGACATCGAAAAAATTACTTTCTTATCGTCTGACATACTAATTTATTTTTTATTTTAATTATTCTATTCTTTATTAAATTCCGCTAATCGTAAGGCAATTGATTTAGTTAAACCCTACCTTTCAAAGCATTAAAAACCCAGGCATTAGCAAAAAAACCAACACCAACCGCTACAAATCCCCAGCCTGAAACATCTCTGTATCTAAAAGCTCCAAGACCTATAAGCAACAAACCCATAAGTACCATTATAAAAGTAGCCCATCCTAAAATGGTATTTTTATTCATTCCCATAAATTGCGTAATTATTTTTTAATGTCATTCATTTTTAGAAATGCAAATATCGTGAATATTTACGGCTTAATTGAATATTTTGTACAGCATTTCTTTTAACAAATCCGACTGAGGTAAGGCATTGGCGCCAACTCCTTTACTTTTAACATCAACATCACGCAAAGCCCCTACAATTTGACTGACTTTTCTCATCGGATAATTCTTTATTGCCAAATCATACTCTTTTAAGAAAAAGGGATTGACACCAATTGCAGCTGCTACAGTTTTAGGATTTTTATCTTTAAGTCCGTGGTATTTTAAAAGCTGTACGAAAAAACCAAAAACCAATCCAGTAGTCATTACAATTGGGTATTCTTTGGGATTATGAGCAAAATTTTCCGCAATTTTATACGCTTTGAGTTGATTGCGCTCTCCAATAGCTTTTCGAAGTTCGAAAACATTGTAATCCTTACTAAACCCGATGTTTTCTTCAATATGTTGTGGCGTAATGACCGTGCCTTGGGGTAAAATAATCTGTAATTTTTCTAACTCATTATTTATTTTACTCAAATCCGTTCCCAGAAACTCCACCAACATTGCATTTGCCTTAGGATCAATTGTATACTTTTTTCCCGCCAACACACGTTTGATCCAATCACCCACTTGGTTTTCGTAAAGTTTTTTACTTTCATATACGATGCCATTTTGAGCCAACAGCTTGGTGACCTTTTTACGTTTGTCAAGAGTTTTGTATTTGTAACAAAAAACCAGCACTGTAGTAGGCATTGGATTAATCACATAGGATTCTATTTTATCTATCGTTCGGGATAAGTCTTGAGCCTCTTTCACAATAACTACTTGACGATCAGCCATCATAGGATAGCGCTTGGCCGTTGAAACAATCTCTTCTACCGTTACATCTCTTCCGTACAACACTGTCTGATTGAATCCCTTTTCTTCTTCTGATAGTATATGCTGCTCCATATACTCAGCTAATTTGTCAATATAATACGGCTCTTCTCCCATTAAAAAATAAATAGGTTTTATGTTTCCCGCTTTTATATCATTAACAATTTTTACAACTTCGTCCATCTATTTTTGTTTCAAGTTTAACGTTTCAGGCTGTTGTTGTTTCAATAACTTAAAACTTTACCCCAGAAACCTAAAAACTATTTTATATTTTTGCGCCATGCAGCAGTTAAATTTTCCTACCTATACTTTTCGATTCAAAAATAGCGAAAATAAAGTGTCTATTTTTGATGAAATCAGGAAAAAATTTATCATTCTTACCCCAGAAGAATGGGTTCGCCAACATGTCGTTCATTTTTTAATGAATGAGAAAAAATATCCAAAATCACTCGTTAACGTTGAAAAAGTTTTAACAGTCAACGGATTACGAAAAAGATATGATGTAGTGGTGTTTAACTCTGATGGTTCTATACATATATTAGTAGAGTGCAAGGCCCCTGAGGTTAAAATCTCACAAGCTACTTTCGATCAAATCGCCCGCTATAATATGACAATGCAGGCACGGTTTTTGTATGTAACGAACGGATTGAGTCATTTTTTTTGCCAGATGGATTTTGAAAATGAACGATATCAATTCCTAAGAGAATTGCCTGATTATAAGAAATAAACAAACTAAATTAAATACATACTTTTGGATAAAATAGCAGTTGTCATTTTAAATTGGAACGGCGTAAAATTGTTAGAACAATTTTTACCTTCTGTGGTTCAATTTTCCCAAGAAGCTACGGTCTATGTTGCCGATAATGCTTCTACAGACGATTCTATCAATTTTATCAAAGAACATTTTCCAAGCATTACAATCATTGTAAACAGTGGTAATCATGGCTTTGCAAAAGGCTACAATGATGCTTTAAAACATATTGATGCTGAAATTTATGCCTTAGTCAATTCCGATATTGAAGTCACTGAAAATTGGCTTAAACCCATCCTTCACACATTTGATTCTGAAAAACAAACCGCTATCATTCAACCTAAAATTCTTGATTTCAAAAATAAAGAATACTTTGAATATGCCGGTGCAGCAGGTGGATTTATTGATAAATATGGTTTTCCTTATTGTCGTGGACGAATTTTTGATTCCATCGAAAAGGACAACGGCCAATATGATGACAATTGCGAGCTTTTCTGGGCATCAGGAGCCTGTTTCTTTATCCGAAAAGAAGTGTATCGCGAACTAGAAGGTTTTGACGAAAGCTTTTTTGCGCATCAAGAAGAAATTGATTTATGCTGGCGTGCCTTAAACGAAGGACATATTATTAAATACAATTCACAATCTGTTGTTTACCATGTTGGCGGAGCAACTTTGCAACAAGGAAATCCTAGAAAAACGTATTTAAATTTTAGAAACTCCTTATTAATGTTGGTGAAAAATTTACCGAAAAAAGGATTATTTTTTATCATCTTAACCCGAATGGTTCTCGATGGAATTGCCGGCGTTCGTTTTTTAACCCAAGGCAAATTCAAACATACCTGGGCCATCGTTCAAGCACATTTTTCATTTTATAAGGTATCACTACTTTACCTAAAAAAAAGGAAGGACTTTCAACTGCAACAATATTATAGTGTAAAAAGCATTGTATACTTGCATTACGTCAAGAAAATAGGCGTATTTAAAGAAATCTTTAACACTTATCAAAATATTAAAAACTAAATTTGTAAATCAACAACTAATATTAAATTTAAAATCTATGAGAAAAATAGTAATTGCACTATCCGTATTAATGGCCTTAACTTCGTGTGTTTCGAAAAAGAAATATGCTGATTTAGAAGCTAAAAACAAAGAAACACAGGATTTATTAAACTCTTGTACAGTAAAATTAAATTCTTGTTTAGAAGAAAAAGCGGGATTAGCTGCTACTGCTGCAAGTTACAAAGAACACAATCAAGACTTAATCAGTACTTCGAAAGATTTAACTGTATTGACAACAAAAGGAGCTGAAAATCTTGAAAAATCTTTAGAAAGCCTAAAAGAAAAAGATTTAAAAATATCTAGACTTCAAGATGCTTTAACTAAAAAAGACAGTGTTACTTTAGCTTTAGTTACTAGCTTAAAAGGAGCTGTTGGAATTAATGATCCAGACATCGAAATCAATGTAGAAAAAGGAGTTGTATTTATTTCAATTGCAGATAAATTATTATTCAAAAGCGGAAGCTATGATGTAAACGATAAAGCGAAAAGTGTTTTAGCTAAAGTTGCAAAAGTAGTAAATGACAAACCTGATTTCGAATGTATGGTTGAAGGTCACACTGACACTGTTCCATACAAAAGCAATGGTGTTTTGTTAGACAACTGGGATTTAAGTGTTAAACGTTCTACTTCTATTGTACGTGTATTAACAAATGAACTTGGAGTTAATCCAGCAAAATTAATTGCAGCTGGTAGAAGTTCTTATGTACCTTTAGTATCTAATGATACTGCAGAAGATAGAGGTCGTAACAGAAGAACTCGTATTGTTGTTATGCCAAAAATCGATCAATTCTATGATATGATTGAAAAAGAAATGAAAAAACAATCGAAATAATAATCGACGTTTTTCACATACTTTATTAAATAGAAAAAGCAGGTCTACATGACCTGCTTTTTTTTATGCTCTTATTTTTTACAATGAAAATAACTGAAGCTATCTCTATACCTACTTTATTAAACAGAAAAAGCAGGCCAAATTGACCTGCTTCTATGTATCCTTAATTTTTTTTTAATAACCAATTAAATATAACTAAGAATAGCATTATTTTTAAATTAACTAACTAAATTTTAACTATGAATAAAATTAGTAATTTATTTTTTAATTTCAGACAAATTAAGTTTTTATTTACAAAAAATAGGCCAAATTATACTTTTCTTCTACAATCTTCTTACCTGTTAAAAACAAAACCAACCCTTAACAATATAACAATCTAATAATCAGTAATTTACAATATACTAAGATCTCCTTTTCCTTCTCTTATCACAACCGGTTCATGCTCTGAAAGATCAATAATCGTTGAACCCACGTTATCTCCATAACCTCCATCAATAACAAGATCAACAAGATTCTGCCATTTTTCAAAAATCAATTCTGGATCTGTAGTATACTCAATTACATCATCTTCGTCACGAATCGAGGTGGAAACGATTGGATTACCCAATTGTCTTACAATTTCTAAAGCAATACTATTATCCGGTACACGAATACCAACGGTGGTTTTCTTTTTAAATTCCTTTGGCAGATTATTATTTCCTGGCAAAATAAAAGTATAAGGCCCTGGTAAAGCTCTCTTCAAAATTTTAAATGTCGCCGTATCAATTTGCCTCACATAGTCAGAAAGATTACTCAAGTCATGACAGATAAAGGAGAAATTAGCTTTTTCTAATTTAACACCTTTTATTTTAGCAATTTTTTCCAAAGCACGCGAATTGGTAATATCACAACCCAATCCATACACGGTATCAGTCGGATAAATTACTAAACCACCATTCTGAAGTACTTTTACCACTTTCGCTATTGCAGCTTCGCTAGGTTTATCCGGGTATATTTTTATAAATTCAGCCATTTCGTTATTCGTTTAAAGTTTAATTTATTTCCAAGATCACGATATCTTAACATCCTTACCCCTGAAACGGAAAACATTTCCTAACCTACAACATCCAATTTAGCAAATCGAAGTAACAGCTTTTTAAGCCCACCCACTTCAAATTTGATTTCGGCTTTTTTATCTCCTCCAACCCCTTCAAGATTGACTACCTCTCCCTTTCCAAAACGTTCGTGCATCACAATATTTCCGATGGTTAATTTGTTATCAAACAAATTAGGAGCTGCATTATTGGGATTAGCCCCCACTACTGGTTTTAATTTACGAAGATTACTATCCAATCTTGGCTCATTAGCACTGCTTTGTTTGGGTGGCGCAGTGGCTACTGGTTTTGCCAATCGCAATTTCGATTTATCGACATCTCCAAATATATCGCCATCAATAGGCGATTTGTAACGATAGTTACTCTCTGGTGGGGTCATGTATTCCAAATATTGACCATCGATTTCTTCAATAAAACGAGACGGCTCACTATCGGTTAGTTTTCCCCAACGGTAACGAGATTGCGCATAGGTTAAATATGCCTGGTGCTCTGCTCTTGTCAAAGCTACGTAAAACAAACGACGTTCCTCTTCTAATTCACTTCTAGTACTCATACTCATAGCACTAGGAAACAAATCCTCTTCCATTCCTACCACAAAAACATGCGGGAATTCAAGGCCTTTTGCCAAGTGAATGGTCATCAAGGCTACTCTATCTTCATCCGAGGTATCATTATCTAGATCAGTGGCCAAGGCAACATCTTCCATAAACTCCGCTAAAGCTCCTCTAGCGCCGTCAATTTCTTTCTGACCATCAGTAAAATCTTTCAAACCATTTAAAAGCTCTTCGATATTCTGCACTTTTGCCATCCCCTCTGGGGTAGCATCTTTTTTAAGTTCTTGAACCAATCCTGTTTTTTTAGCTACATAATCTGTAACATAAAAAGCATCTTGATTCTGATCAATGACTTGAAAATTCTGAATCATCGTCACAAAATCTTTAAGTTTCTGTTTCGTACCTGAATTCAACTTCAAATCGATTTTATCAATGTTCACCATTACTTCCCAAATCGAACGTTTGTAATGATTGGCTGCAATGGTCAGTTTTTCAACTGTAGTATCCCCAATTCCACGAGCTGGATAATTAATCACACGAATCAATGCCTCTTCATCTTTAGGATTAATCACCAAACGCAAATAACACAAAACATCTTTGATTTCTTTACGCTGATAAAAAGACAATCCTCCATAAATTCGATACGGAATATCCCTTTTTCTCAAAGCATCCTCCATTGCACGTGACTGTGCATTGGTACGATACAAAATAGCAAAGGAACCATTGTGCAGTTGATTTTGCATCTTCTGCTCAAAAATAGTACTGGCCACAAATCGACCTTCTTCCGCATCAGTCAAACTGCGGTGTACTTTAATTTTGGGACCAAAATCATTGGCCGTCCAAACAATTTTATCCAGTTTGGTTTTATTATGATCAATAATGGTATTAGCAGCTTCTACTATATTTCGAGTTGAACGGTAATTTTGCTCCAATCGGAACATCTTTACCCCCTCATAATCCTTTTGGAAATTCAAAATATTGTTGATATTGGCTCCACGGAAAGCATAAATACTCTGCGCATCATCCCCTACCACACAGATGTTCTGAAATTTATCAGACAAAGCCCTTACAATCAAATACTGCGAGTGATTGGTATCTTGGTACTCATCTACTAATATATAACGAAAGCGGTTTTGATATTTTGCTAAGACCTCTGGAAAACGAGTTAGCAACTCATTTGTTTTCAACAACAAGTCATCAAAATCCATAGCTCCTGCTTTAAAACAACGATCTACGTATTGTTGATAGATTTCCCCTAGTCTCGGCTTTTTAGCCATAGCATCAGCCTCTTGTAGCTCAGGATCATTGAAATAGGCTTTTACCGTAATCAAACTGTTTTTATAATTTGAAATACGTCCTAAAATTTGTTTTGGTTTATATACATCACGATCTAATTGCATTTCTTTGATAATCGAAGAAATCAATCGAGCGGAATCCTGTGAATCATAAATAGTAAAATTAGAGGGATACCCTAAATGCTCTGACTCTGAACGAAGAATACGCGCAAAAATCGAGTGAAAAGTTCCCATCCAAAGATTTTTGGCCTCGCTAGCTCCTACAATATCAGAAATTCTGTGTTTCATCTCACGAGCAGCCTTATTGGTAAAGGTAAGGGATAGAATACTAAAAGCATCAACACCCAAACTCATTAAATAGGCAATTCTAATCGTCAAAACACGAGTTTTACCCGAACCTGCACCAGCAATAATAATCATTGGCCCGTCCTTTTGTAAAACGGGTTCTCGTTGTGCTTCGTTGAGCTGGTCAATATATTTACGCATGAATTTTTTTCCTTTTATGCAAAATTAAGAATTAATCGTTTAATTAGCTACTAAGTTTTACTTAAGCCTCACTGCTTAAGATTCCTTTTTCTTTTAAATCAACAACTTGCTGCTTTTGACAGCCTATTTATAAAATACGTCATACGCAAATCGAATTAGTGTACACATCACGACCACCAAAAAGAAAACCCGAATAAAACCATTCCCTTTATTGATCGCCAATTTTGCCCCCAGCCAACCTCCAAAAGCATTGCTTGCTGCCATGGGCAAAGCGATGGACCAAATGATTTTACCTTTTATCACAAACAGTCCAATCGAACCAAAATTAGTAGCCAAATTGACCATTTTTGCATTTGCAGAAGCCTGTAAAAAATCGAACCCCATTAAGGCAATAAAAGCCACCACTAAAAAACTTCCAGTTCCAGGACCAATAAATCCATCATAAAAGCCCACAATCATACTAATACTAACAGCATAGAAAATCTGAGTTTTAGGTGAATGCTCTTTAACGACCTGTTGTCCAAAATTTTTCTTTACATAGGTATAGATCAATAAAAGAGACAAAACCACAAGTAAAAGTGGTTTCATAAAATCATTACTCACATAAATCAATAAAGTAGACCCCAAAACGGCTGAGGGAACAGCTAAAACCATCATAATCAGCAACAACCTCCATTGAATTACCACTTTTTTCATATACTGAAAGGCGGCAAATGCGGTTCCGCTGAAAGCGGGAATTTTTAAAGTACCAATGACCGTTGAAACAGGTAAATTAGGCAATAGTATCAAGCCCAACGGAGTCTGAATCAAACCTCCTCCTCCTACAATAGCATCAATAAACCCTGCAGCGAAAGCTGCTAAACAAAGAAAAAATATAATATACGACTCCATCACTATGTGTTTCACGCTTCTTTTAAAGCGGAGTACAAAAGTAACCTTCCCTTTTGGTTATTACAATAATTTTAAAGTGGATTTCTCTACAAAAAGTATATTTTTGTTGAAAAATGACACCCAATGGATTTTACAAAAATTATTGAATTAGCCAGTTATACGTTACCTGCAATCGTTACTGGATTTGTGGCCTACAGTTTTTTTGAACTGCACATTAAAAACAATGACAAAAAGCGCAATTTTTTATTAAACAGAGAAGCGCATAAGGAATCTTTACCGATTCGTTTACAAGCTTACGAACGTATGACCCTGTATTTAGAGCGAATCAATTTGACTAAATTACTCATTAGAATTGTACCGATCTCTAACGAGAAACACGACTACGAAAACTTTGTAATCGACCAAATCGAGCAAGAATTTGAACACAATTTAACACAGCAAATTTACCTGTCTGAAGACTGTTGGACTATCATTACAGCAGCCAAGAACTCTACCATTCAAATCATTCGCAAAGCGGCAATGAGTGAACGTGTAGACAGTGCTGATAAATTACGTGAAGTAATTTTGAATGATTTATTAGAAAAACAATCCCCTAGTAATGCTGCTTTGAGTTATATCAAAAATGAGGTAGCCCAATTGTGGTAAAAACAACTCTATAGCTAACGGTTTTTGATTGATCTTAATTCAAATCAAAAACCGTTAATCCCTTTTTTTTTTACTACCTATTGTCACTCATAATCTCAGATTTATTCTGAGCGTATTCAAAGCCTTGCTCCCACCACTGCTTCATCACTTCTTTATTAAAAATCAGTGCATTATTGGTCAGTTTTGTGGGCGTATAATACAAATTTAGTTTTACATTTTTATTATTAGCCATTAGCTTCCCTATTGCAATATCGTGCTTCTCCACTTGATCTAAGGCTATTCGAAACAAATCAATCATTAGTGAAAATGGATTTTTACCAATAACCGTTTTATTCATGTTTACTTCGGTCTCTAGAATAATCACATCAATTTCCGTGGCACCGCGATTGATTGCTTCTCGGATGGGCACCAAACTCGAAAACCCACCATCACCATACTCGTAATTGTTTTTGGTTACCAAACTCATAAACGGAATATAATTGCTCGAAATCCAAGACCAATCACAGAATTCTTCGTAAGTACAATCTTTAACCGATTTGTACTCCGCTTCATTTTTGGTCAAATTGGTCACCGTAACCACTACGTCGCTATTGAGTTTTTTAAGTTTATTGAAGTCGGATAATAAAAAATTATTTTTAATGTACTTCTGCAAACCTTTACTCTCTCCAAAAGTTCTTTTTCCTCTAAAGAATTGACGCAACACATTAAAATGGTTAATCGTTACGATTTCAACTCCATCTTTACTT
The DNA here is from genome assembly GCF_059882335.1 of Flavobacterium sp. OHVDL-2026-0007. Lineage (NCBI taxonomy): Bacteria > Pseudomonadati > Bacteroidota > Flavobacteriia > Flavobacteriales > Flavobacteriaceae > Flavobacterium > Flavobacterium sp. OHVDL-2026-0007. The sequence continues at coordinate 720,897 of NZ_CM187612.1, read as the reverse complement.
TTAACCACAAACGGACAAATATTAAAAATACCGTTCATCGTCACATTAGTATAAACGGAATGGATTTTTTTGATATGACCCAATGCCAAATGTGGTATCAGCAAGCTTCCCGTAGAAGTTCCCAAAAACAAATCGTATTCGTGATTTTTTTCTTCTATTAGATACTGTGCTACACCTCCGGCAAATGCGCCCTTACTACCACCACCAGAAATAACCAATGCTCTCATAAATTTATTGTAGGTTTAGTTTTTGGATTTTTATTATTCAAAAATAGTCCGCTGCAAACCACCATAAAACCTGCTATACCGCCTGCTCTTAAAGTGTTTTATTGGAGGTACTATCTTACTCCTTTATTCTTTTAATAAACGGTTCAATTGCAACTGCTCATCAGGGGTCAAATTAGGCAAAATTCTTTCAAACGAAGCACGCATCTCTGATTTTTTTAATAAAAATCGGATTGTATCTCGTCCAAATTTAGAGAATTGCCACATATGATGTGTTGTTGCATTGACTAAGTTAGTTAAAACCTGATCGTTAATGATTTTAAAAGCAATTAATTTCTCCAGTGCATTTTGTCGCGTTATAGCCTCATACTTAGTAGATGAAAAAGCTATTAATTCGGCCATTAGCGCCTGTGAGTCATTGCTGTAATTTGGTGTTGATATCACTAAAGACAGCCATAAGGTACGCAGATTAAAGTCGTTGAAACCAATCCAATTTTTAGCTTTATTGAGGTATTCAATCCGATGATCCGGAAAATTTTTCCACAGCCAATACAAGGCAATTTCCTGGGTCTGATAAGATGGATCCTCTAGTAGCGTTTCGTAGGTTACTCTAAAATCTTCAGGTATTTTGGTTAAAGTGCTCGCAACAGCTTGTCGCACTTGTGGTTTTTGAGTCTGCAAAGCTAGTTGCAAGAGCGGCTTTTTTGCCTCATATTTTTCTGCTTCTAATTGCTCCACCACAGCCTCTTTCACCGACTGATAAACATCGGATTCTAATGTCTTTCTCAAGAAGGCTTCTTTTTCAACCAAAGGTAGCTTCTTTACTTTATCCACTTCTAGACGAACTTGAATGGCTTTATTTTTCGACAACAAAACATTTGCTGTTTCGGTATCAAATGCCGTAGATTCCAACCAGATTTTCTGAAATTTATCCAAGTCAAAACGGGATACCTTTTTAATTTCATCAAAGAAATTTTGCGTCTCCACCGTCTGATAACTGTATTTTTTCAGGTAACTTTTTATCGCTTTCTTAAAAGCTTTGTCTCCAATTGCTTCGTGCAAAACAAACAGTGCCCAAGCTCCTTTTTCATAAAAAGTTAAGGAACTAGCTTTAGCATTTAACACCGGAACTGTGTCTGTTCTCGATGCAAATTTTAACTGTTGGGCCGTATTGTATAATTTTGAATAAAAGTAATCATCACCATAAATAGTCCTTTCAGCCAATAAAGCGTAATAGGTTGCAAAACCTTCCTGAAGCCAATGATGCGTACTGCTTTTGGCGGTTATCAAATCCCCAAACCAATGATGCGCTAATTCGTGGGCATCAACATTGCTATAATCTCGATCTTCAATACCTATTGAATCCACTACAAAACGTGTAGCAAATAATGTGGTAGTCGTATTTTCCATTCCAGCATACAAAAAGTCACGAACCGGAATCTCTCTATAGATTCCCCAAGGATACTTCACCCCTATTTCCTTCTCCAAAAAATCAAAAATACGCTTTGAATTTCGATAGGTTGGTTCAAAACAACTTTCGTCTTTCTGCTCCAAATAGTACTCTAACGGAATCTTAGATTTGGCAAGTCCTTCCTTTTTAGTATACTTCCCCACAGCAAGCATGAGCAAATAGGAACTCATTGGCTGCTTCATTTCATATTGCCAATGCATGTCGTTCCCTCTGGCAGTCTTTTCCTTTAAAACACCATTAGAAACCACCTCATAGCCTTTATCATAGGTAATCCCTAAACTAAAAATCATTTTTTCATTCACATCATCAAAACTAGGAAACCAATTGCTGGTATATCTTCCTTGCCCTTGTGTCCAGATTTGCGCTTCTCCGTTTTCAACACCCACAAAGTACAACGCTTGTTTGGGTTTGGCTCTATAGGTAAAAGTCAAACGATACTGCCCCTTTTTAAAGGGATATACAAACTGTAATTCCTTGCCCGTATTGACAAAAATCACTTCTTTCTCATTGATTTGGACTTGGAAAAACTCCATGTTTTTAGCATCCATTTTAAGTGTATCCACCCCTTTCAAAACCTCAAACTCATAGTGCACCGATCCTGAGACCGATTTTTCCTGTGCATTTAGCACCAAATCTCCCTTAACCGATTTGAAATCGACAAATTGAGTTTGCTGCGCGAAAACAAAACTGCTAATAAATAAAAAGAGGTATTTCATGGAAATAAATTTGGACGCAATTTTCAAAGTTACAAAGGTTTCATCAACAAATCGAATGAAATTCGTAAGTTTACCTCATAAAATTACAACAGCGTGTCAACACCTATAAAAGCCTTATTTAATTGGAGCAGTGGAAAAGATTCCGCTCTCGCCTTATACAAAATTTCACAAAATCCAGCTTACCAAATTGACTGTTTGTTAACGAGTGTCAATGCGCAATTTCAACGAATTTCCATGCATGGTGTTCGTGTTGAATTACTGGAGGCTCAAGCAAAAAGCATTGGTATCCCATTAAAAATTATGCAAATTCCAGAAATGCCTACCATGGAAATGTACGAGGAGGTGATGACGGAAACCTTGACAGAAATAAAACAACGAGGCGTTACTCATTCTATCTTTGGTGATATCTTCTTAGAAGACTTACGAAAATATCGTGAAGAGCAATTAGCTAAAATAGGCTTTGAAGGTGTTTTTCCACTTTGGAAGATTCCTACTCACAATCTTATTGAGGAATTTATTGCTTTGGGCTTCAAAACCATAGTGGTTTGCGTCAACGAACGCTACTTAGATCAAAGTTTTGTCGGTCGAATTATCGATCAAAATTTCATTAATGATTTACCTGAAAATGTGGATGTTTGTGGAGAAAATGGTGAATTTCACACCTTTACCTTTGACGGTCCTATTTTCTCAGAACCTATCGCATTTGAAATAGGAGAAACTGTTTATCGAAAATATGAAAAACCCAAAAACGAAGATTCATCCAATACCGCCTGTGATACTACGGCCAGCGATACCTTTGATTTTGGATTTTGGTATTGTGATCTACTACCCAAATAGCCTCTTAATTTTTTTTAAGTATCTCAAAAGACAATTCCTTGTAGTGCCAAAAGCCTTAGACTGTACTAAGGCTACGGGTACGTTACTATTTTAGCGCTCCGAATACATTTGCAACAAATTGGTAACCGTATTCCAGTTTCTAATGGTCGCGGTTACATTTAGTTTTTTCTCGATGTACTTCTGGTCAAACCTTGTTTTTCCAGCACCTACTGCATATTTAATAAAAATCCTATTGCCATCAAGACTGGCTTCATCAGGTTTAAACTGACTAATTTTAAGGTCGTTTATGTTTTCACTTTTCAAAGCCACAGAAACAAAAGCCACATATAGTTTTTTGGTATCTACCTCTTTTTCTTTCAAAAAGGGACTATTTTTAAAACAAGCTTCTAAATCTTCTTTGGCAATCACTACAGCGGGTACATCATGTCCAAAAACCTTAAAAATTTCCTGTTTGATCATAAAGCTCACTTTCGAAGCGCTTTCTTCTTCTGTATCTACAAAAACATTTCCAGATTGCACATAGGTCACCACATTTTGAAACCCCATGTTTTCCAACATCGTTTTGAGTGCATCCATTTTCATCATATTGTGTCCCGATACATTGATACCGCGTAAAAGTGCTAAGTGTGTTGTCATTTTAATTGTTTAATTTTAAAAACAAAAAGTATTTAATTTATACCATTAAATACTTTTTGAGTGTAGCAAATTTACACTTTTTATTTCGTTTTCTCGTAAGTTGCCTCAGCGTCACACATACGTCCGTTATTGTCTAAGTAGCCCGCTTTATTTATAGTCAAACTTTCTACCAGACCAGATGAACAATTCAATATTAAAGTACTAGCAGTAGTATAGGTCAACACTAAATTAATTCCTCGTTCATCAGCATAGTTTTGGAAGGTTCCAGCTGCTGCTGTGGTAACATTTTTATATATTCTAGTCTTTGTAAACGTATTATCGCTATTAAACTCATAAGACTCCCGCCAAACGTAAGGATTAGTAAGATCTTTAACTGCGATAACATTAGTCCATTTTCCGTGGTAATCTGAAACTATTGCTTTGTCATCCGAATCCTTAGACGAACAAGAAGCAAGCATCAGAAAGCATCCAATTAAAAATGTAAAGTTTTTCATTTTTTTAATTTTAGGGTTAATAGTATGAAGATACTATCTTCATAAAATAGTTGCGCCTTATTTCGTTAAGTTAACGATTAGTTAATATGCAAAACAGTAAAGCTTTAGCTTGAAATAAAAAAAACGGAGTACAGAATAGATTTTCAAATTTCCCAATTAAAATCTATCTTCGCTTTTCCAAAAGACAAAAGAATGCCAACTACTAAAAAAGGAGCCAAAACCCTATACAGTATTTTCTAAAATCCAACCATCTAAAAACCTAAGAAGTCTTAAAATGTCTAATAATCTCCTTGAAACCCCAATAGAATACTTAAAAGGCGTTGGTCCGAATCGCGGTCAATTGCTTCGTAAGGAATTAGGGATTCATAATTACCTGGACTTAGTTAATTTTTTTCCCAATAGATACATTGACAGGACTCGTTATTACAAAATAAATGAACTCCAGAACACAGGTACCGAAGTTCAAATTATCGGCAAGATCATCAATATAAAGACCGTTGAGTTTGCCAAAAATAAAAAACGTTTGGTCGCTACCTTTGTAGACGATACTGGACAAATTGACCTGAATTGGTTCCAAGGACACAAATGGGTACGCGAGAGCTTAAAACTTAATGAAGTTATTGTCATTTTTGGAAAATGTGCTTTATACGGCAGCCAGTTCAGTATGGCGCATCCCGAAATTGAATTGTTGACTGAACACGAAAAAAGTCTTCGTTCAGCCATGCAACCAGTTTACCCCTCAACAGAAACCTTAGCCAATAGAGGAATTTCAAATCGAACGATTAATAAATTGATGGAGCAGTTGTTTATCGAAACTCAAGCTTTATTTACGGAAACCTTTCCATCTTATTTAATTGAAGAATTAAGCCTCATTTCCAAGAGAGCTGCTTTATTCAACATCCATTTCCCTAAAAGCACCGCTGTATTAGCCAAAGCACAATTCCGATTGAAATTTGAAGAATTGTTCTTTATTCAGTTACAATTAATCACTAAAAACTTAATTCGCAAGCACAAAATAAAGGGACATCCCTTTACCACAGTAGGTAATTATTTTAACGAATTTTACCAAAATCATTTGCCCTTTCAACTTACTGGTGCGCAAAAAAGAGTGGTTAAGGAAATCCGTTCAGACATGGGAAGTAATGCTCAAATGAACCGCTTATTGCAAGGTGATGTGGGCTCAGGAAAAACAATCGTAGCCTTTCTAAGCATGTTACTTGCTCTTGATAACGGTTTTCAAGCTTGTTTGATGGCTCCCACAGAAATACTCGCCAATCAACATTTTATTGGTTTATCCGAATTAGCACAAACCCTAAACATCAATATTAAAATACTCACGGGTTCCACCAAAACGGCGGCCCGAAGAATCATTCATGAAGAACTGGAAAATGGTAGTTTACATATCCTAATCGGAACACATGCACTTTTAGAAGACAAAGTAGTTTTTCATAATTTAGGTTTGGCCGTCATTGATGAGCAACATCGTTTTGGTGTTGAACAACGTTCCAAATTATGGAAGAAAAACCAAATTCCTCCACACGTTTTAGTCATGACCGCTACTCCTATTCCCAGAACCCTAGCCATGAGTTTGTATGGGGATTTAGACATTTCAGTTATTGACGAATTGCCTCCGGGTAGAAAACCCATTCAAACGGTACACCGCTTTGATAGCAACCGACTGAAAGTTTGGAAATTCCTACGAGATGAAATTGCCATCGGAAGACAAATTTATATTGTCTATCCCTTGATCCAAGAATCAGAAAAAATGGATTTTAAAGATTTGATGGATGGCTACGAAAGTATTTCACGTGATTTTCCGTTGCCACAATATGCTATTTCCATCTTACACGGTAAAATGAAACCAGCCGATAAAGATGCTGAAATGAAACGATTCTCTGAGGGAAAAACCAACATTATGGTGGCCACAACAGTTATTGAAGTTGGGGTAAACGTACCCAATGCCAGTGTAATGATTATTGAAAGTGCCGAGCGTTTTGGTCTATCACAACTTCATCAGCTCCGAGGTCGTGTTGGTCGCGGCGCAGAGCAAAGTTATTGTATCTTAATGACCAGTCATAAATTAAGCACCGACAGTAAAACTCGTATGGAAACTATGGTCCAAACCAATGATGGTTTTGAAATTGCCGAAGTGGATCTGAAACTTCGCGGTCCTGGTGATTTAATGGGTACCCAACAAAGTGGTGTTTTAAATCTTCAAATAGCCGATATTGTCCGTGATCGCGATCTTTTACTCTTAGCACGAAATTATGCTATGAAAATTTTAAAAGAAGATGCTGCTTTGCAAAAACCAGAACATGCGGTTTTAAAACTCATTTTTCTTGAATTAACTAAGAAGAAAAACATATGGAATTACATTAGCTAACAAAAATCCTCTGTTTTCTTTATTTCCTGCCACTGTTCCTATCGTTTGCCTTCACATGAATGTCATTGACTAAGGCATCAATTTTTTTAGCACTTTCTCTCATCATCTCTAAATAACTCAATAGATGATCATTATCCGTCTGCCCTTTGGTTACGTCAATGAGTTGTAAAACAGAGTTTACAGGTGATTTTAAATCTATAGATGCTTTATGAACAAAATCATGATAATCTTTAGTCGCCGCTAATGAGCTGTAGGTATCCGAAGCTAATTTACTGTTTTCCAACTCATAGTCATCCGATATTTTTGAAATATGACTCTGGCTGTGTTCTTTAAAATAATACGCCCAATAGCCATTCATAAAAAAAACAGCCACAGCCAATACAAGGTGAATGATGAGGGTTTCTAAATCAAAATTAACCTGAGAAAAATAGATTTGTGGCCCATTTATATCACTAAACATTACATTTTGAACATAAGCCAAAATCGTATGATGTAGGATCACTAATATAGTAAGGGGGATTTGCAATTTCCAGTTTTGATAGATAATTAAAATCGAACTAGCAACAAAAACAGTGAAGTGCATCTCAAACAAACCGTGCATCTGGTAAATATACTGGGCCATAAAAATAGCCAGTACCACCCCTAAGACGTACTGATAAAAGTTAGAATCTTTGAGCAGAATTTTTGCTGAGTAAAACATTAACAAATTCAAGGTACCTACTCCTACTCCAACCTCAAAAGTATCGTATTTAAAGGATATAGCCACACCGAAAAGGAAATAGATAATAAGAACAAAATGAATAATACTATCCGATTTCTCTTTCATCGAAGAGCTGAAGTTATACAAGTAATCTTGCTCGTTCAAATTGGATTTTCTTTTCATAAATTAATAGTAATAATATTAGATCAATCTTATTTAGTACATTTTGGCAAAGAACAGCCGTAAGCTCTTAGTGCCAAAAAATCAAACGATGGAGCAGCCGTTTGCCCCAATAAAGAATCAATAGCCATTTGCGCGTAATTGCTACTAGCATCGGTACAATAACGCGTTTTATTGTAATTTCCCCTAAAGTACAATTTATGAGAAGCATCAATTAACACAGCCTGAGGAGTCGAAAAAACACCACATTGCTTGGCCATATCTTCCTCAAAAAATACGGGTATCTTAGCCTTAAACTTTTTCTGGATTTCCTCTACTGTAAAATATTTCTCTTTATTGAGTACCACAATTTTGAAATCAATTTTATCTCCATATTTTTTAATTAACCCACTTACATGCGGTACATTAAAACGAGAACAAGGACAATCAGGATTAAAAAAATGAATAAAAACGGCTTTATTCTTAACAAGCCCCCATTTCCCTAAATCAATTGTACTCCCCATAGCCACATCGTGATGATTTTTAGGAACTGGTGTAGGAAGACTATACTTATATTCATTATTCCAAAACAATAAACAAACGGCACAGAATAATAAGGTAATCCACAAACTAACTAGTATTTTTTTCTTCATAGAGTGGCATTTTTGGGGTTAAAACAAAAGAAACACCTAAACATTTGTTAATTAATCTATTCTAAAAATTAGTCTTCACAACCGAAAAGCAACCAAAAAACCTACATATTTCAGGAGCATCTCTTTTAAACACGTCTAATTCTCACAAAACAGAGATCGTTCTGTTTAATCTTATCAATATTACAAATAAAATAGATAAACCACAAGTAAAACGGAGGAAATACAGGGAAATATTCTCACAATTATCAAGCTGTTTTTTTAACCTTCTATTTTTCAGACCAAATGAATACTTAGTCTCTCCAAGAAAAAATTAAATTCAAATACCTAAAAAAAAGAAACCCATAAAACCACCAATATCTAGGATGTAACAAAAACGTTTTCATTTCTTCTACCCTCAAATCCAAAAACCGTTAATTTTTTGCGAAAAACAAATAATCAACCACCCAAATTTACATTTATACGGCCAAAACAAAGATTTACACCTACAAACGTTAAATAAAAGCGAAGCTCTTTCGTTTTCGGTTCAAAAAGTTAAATTTGTAAGCTTACTAAAACAAAACCTTAAAGAAAAATTACCTCAATTTTATGAAAGTAAAAAATCTAGTTTACGCTCTACTTATCATTGGACTCGCAGGATTTATTGGCTACAGAGTTATATCTAACAAAAGTAAAAATGAAGAATCGAAAAAGTTTGGAGATAAAGGTTCACCTACTACGGTCACTGGTATTGTCGTAAAAACAGCCACCTTTGATAACAATTTATCCTTATCCGGATCAATTGAAGCTAATGAACAGGTAGAAATACACAGTGAAGTATCAGGAATCGTTGAAGGCATTTACTTTAATGAAGGTAGTTATGTCAATAAAGGCCAAGTCCTTTTCAAGGTCAATGACTTAGAACTAAAAGCGCAATTAAGACAAGCCGCGACTAGAGAAGGTTTGGCTGCTGAAAACGAAAGAAGAGCAAAATTATTACTTCAAAAAGAGGCCATTAGCCAAGAAGAATTTGATATAGCAAGAGCAGATCATGCCTCTGCCCAAGCCCAAAGCCAATTGATTCGAGCTCAAATTGCAAAAACCGCAGTAAAAGCTCCTTTCTCAGGAAAAATTGGTTTACGCTATATCTCTCCAGGAACCTATATCACACCAAGTATATTGGTCGCAAAACTAGTCAATAGTGGAAAACTAAAAATCACTTTTTCTATCCCAGAAAAATACGCAACACAAGTAAAAACAGGTTCTACTATAGAATTTATGGTTTCTGGATCGACCAAGACCTATACCGCAAGAATATATGCCATTGAGCCTGAAGTAGCTGTAGCCACTCGTACTTTACAAATTCGTGCCATTGCCGAAAATGTGGATGGCACACTTTTACCAGGTACATTTGCCGATGTAAAGCTACCTTTAGATATCATCCAAGATGCTATTGTAGTGCCTTCAGAATCCATCGTACCGGTGAAAGATGGTAAAAAAGTATACATCGCCAATATGGGCAAAGCCAAAGAGGTTATGGTAGAAGCAACAACAAGAACAGATGCTTCTATTTTAATTTTATCAGGACTAAAAGCAGGTGATACCTTAATCACTAGCGGTGTAATGTCTTTAAAGAACGATGCTCCTATAAAAGTTAAAATAAAATAATTATTGATTTTACAGTGTCAAAATAGCCCAATTTAAGTTAAAAAAAAATTGCTATTTCCTACTGAAAATCAAAAATCCAACATCATAATGAGTTTATCCACTACAAGTATAAAAAGACCTGTTTTAACCATTGTACTGAACCTTTTAATTATTTTATTTGGTATGATTGGGTATACATTCTTAGGGGTTCGAGAATTCCCTTCGATTGATCCAGCGCAAGTCTCTATTCGAACCAATTACACGGGAGCCAATGCCGACATTATTGAATCACAGATTACAGAGCCTCTAGAAAAAGCTGTTAATGCTATTGATGGAATTCGAAACATTACTTCTTCGAGTAATCAAGGAAGCAGTAATATTACCATAGAGTTTAATCTAGATAAAGATTTAGAAGAAGCAGCAAACGATGTACGTGACAAAGTATCACAAGCCATTCGAAGTTTACCACAAGATATTGATGCACCTCCAGTGGTCTCTAAGGCCGATGCGGATAGTGATGCTATTATTTCAATGACCATTCAAAGTGATAGTCGAAGCTCCCTAGAATTAAGTGATTATGCTGAAAACGTAATTTCTCAGCGCTTAGAAACGATCCCAGGGGTTAGTGGAGTACAAATTTGGGGACAAAAACGTTACGCCATGCGTTTGTGGATTGACCCCGTTAAATTAGCTGCTTATGGTTGCACTGTTGCCGAAGTGCGAAATGCTTTGAATGCACAAAACGTTGAATTACCCTCTGGTAAATTAACTGGAAATAATACTGAACTAACAGTAAAAACCATTGGAAATCTATCCAAACCAGAAGAATTCAACAACATAATCATTCGAACTGATGGAGACAAAATTGTTCGTCTAAGCGATGTTGGTGGCGCTGAACTAGGCCCCGAAAACATCGAAACCAAACTGAGTCAATCGGGACTTCCGATGATTGGTTTGGCTATTGTCCCGATGCCGGGAGCTAACTATCTGGATATTTCGACTGAGTTTTATAAAAAGTACGAAGCCTTAAAAAAGGATTTACCCAAAGATATCAAACTAAACATAGCGCTGGACAATACGATTTTCGTAAAAAAATCGGTACTCGAAGTAGCAGAAACCTTAGGAATTTCAATCCTTTTGGTAATCATCATTATCTATTTGTTCTTTAGAGACTGGGCTATCGCCTTCAGGCCCTTAATTGATATCCCCGTTTCCTTAATTGCGACGTTCTTCATCATGTGGCTTTTTGGATTCTCGATCAACGTCTTAACCTTGTTAGCTATTGTCTTAGCTACGGGGCTAGTAGTGGATGATGGAATCGTAGTAACGGAGAACATCTTCAAAAAAGTAGAAGAAGGTATGTCACCTATTGAGGCAGCCATCAAAGGTTCTAATGAAATTTTCTATGCTGTTATCTCTATTTCGGTAACCTTGGCAGCGGTTTTTCTACCTGTGATCTTCTTAGAAGGTTTTGTGGGACGACTCTTCCGGGAATTTGGTGTAGTCATCGGAGCCGCGGTATTAATTTCGGCCTTCGTATCACTGACTTTAACTCCTATGTTAAATGCGTATTTAATGAAAGGTGGCGAGCAAAAAAAATCAAAATTCTACGTTCGAACTGAGCCTTTCTTTGAAAAATTAAACAGTGGCTATGCTGATGCTTTAAATCGTTTCATGGCCAAGAAATGGCTTAGTTTCCCTATTTTAATTGTCTGTTTTGGCTTGATCTATTTGTTTTACACTATACTTCCAAAAGAAACTGCTCCTTATGATGATCGTAGTTCAGTGACCATGCGTATGACCATGCCAGAAGGCTCTTCTTACGAATACACCGACCGCTTTATGCAGGAAATTTCAAAATTGGTGGATGATTCTATTCCAGAGAAAAAAGTAAGTTTAGTGATCACAGCACCAGGTTTTGGAGCTTCTGCTGTAAACACTGGTTTTATCAGACTTTCACTAAAACAACCAGGTGAAAGAACGCGATCTCAAAAGGACATAGCCGATCAATTAACCAAATTAACCAAGCAATACCCAGACGCCAAAACTTCGGTAATTCAACAACCGACCATTGCCGTAAACAGACGTGGTGGCTTGCCTATTCAATACATTATTCAAGCACCCAATTTTGAAAAACTAAGAGAAAAGATTCCGGTTTTCATGGACGAAGTAGCCAAAAGCGATGTTTTTTCCGTTACGGATGTCAACTTAAAATTTAATAAACCCGAAATAAATGTTAGTATTGATCGTGCTAAAGCCGAAAGCTTAGGCATTTCCATTATTGATATTGCCCAAACCTTGCAACTTTCCTTGAGTGGACAACGTTTTGGTTACTTTATTAAAAACGGAAAGCAATATCAGGTGATTGGACAGTTTGATCAAAAAGACCGTTCTAAACCGCTGGATTTAACCTCGATGTTCGTCAAAAACAAAAATGGGGAATTGATCCAAATGGACAATGTGGTTACGATCGAAGAACAAAGTAATCCTCCACAACTCTACCATAACAATCGTTATATGTCGGCCACAGTTTCAGCAGGTTTAGCCCCTGGAAAAAGTATTAGTGATGGTATTGAAGCCATGGACCAAATAAAAACAAAAGTTTTGGACGAAAGCTTTACTACTGATTTAAGTGGTGAATCCCGAGATTTCGTTGAAAGTAGTTCCAATACTTCTTTTGCTTTTGGACTGGCTTTGTTGTTGATCTTTTTGATTTTAGCAGCGCAATTCGAAAGTTTTATTGATCCACTGATTATCATCTTAACAGTACCAATGGCAGTAGCAGGAGCCTTATTTTCACTGTGGTTATTCAATCAAACTTGGAATATCTTTAGTCAAATTGGAACCGTGATGCTAATCGGATTGGTAACCAAAAACGGAATTCTGATTGTGGAATTTGCCAATCAATTGCGAGAGCAAGGAAAACCAAAACTAGACGCTATTCTAGAAGCCTCAGAAGCACGTTTACGTCCGATTTTAATGACCAGTTTGGCCATTGCCTTAGGAGCCTTACCAATTGCCATGTCACTTGGTGCCGCTTCTACTAGTAGAATTGGAATGGGAGTTGTAATTGTTGGAGGAACTATTTTCTCCTTAGCCTTGACTCTATTTGTCATTCCAGCTATTTATTTGATGTGGTCTAAAGCTAGAAAACATTATCCTGAATTTGATCATATTGAAGAATATGAAAAAGCAAGTAAGTAATTGATTGTAAATTTTGAAATAATATAGAAGCTGTGAATTCCGTTATAAAAGGGACTTCACAGCACACCATCTGATCACATGAAAACTAAATCTATCATAACAAGTCTCGTTTTGTTTTTGTTTTGTATAACAAAAGCAAGCGCTCAAGAAGTCTTAACTATCGAAGAAGCTATGCATATAGCCTTAGAAAATAATTTTGAAATTAAGATCGCTAAAAACAATTCTAAGATAAACCAAACCAATACCACCCTTGGAAATGCCGGAATGCTTCCAACGGCAACGGCATCAATTACCGACAATAATAGCATCCAAAACTCCTCGCAAACGCGTCAAGACGGAACAACCACCTCTTTGAATAATGCCAAAAATAACAGTTTAAATTATGGTGTCAGCTTAGGTTGGACTGTTTTCGATGGAATGAAAATGTTTGCCAAATTGGATCAGTTAAAAGAACTCCAAAAATTAGGAGATTCAGAATTAAAAAGAGTCATTTTAGTGAAAATTGGCCAGGTAAATTCTGCCTATTATGATCTGGTTCAGCAACAACAACAATTAGCTGCTTTAGATACGACTATAGTGATTTCGAACCAACGATTAACCTTGGCTAGAAACCGTTTCAGTATTGGTAAAGCCTCAAAACTTGAAGTTTTAAACGCTCAAGTTGACTTAAATTCAGACCAAGTTGCTTTATTAAGACAAAAAGAATCCTATGCCAATGCTAAGATTTTATTGAACCAATATTTAGCGAGAGATCCTAAAATCAATTTCAAAGTAGTGGATTTGGTTAGAGTAGACAATCAACTAGTTTTACTCGATTTGATGGAATTAGCTCAAAAGCAAAATCCTGCTTTAGAATCTCAAATCATCAACAAGCGTATCGCTGAATTACAGCTGAAGCAGGTAAAAGCGGACCGCTATCCTGTTGTAAATCTAACCTCTGGATACAATTTTTCAGAAAGTCAATCTAGCTTAGGCTTTACAAGTCAAGCATCCGCAAGAGGTTTAAACTACGGTTTTAATGCATCACTAAACATTTTTGATGGTTTTAATCAACACCGAAATGAAAAAGTAGCGAAATTAGAAATTGAGAATTCGCAAATGGCTATTGAACAACAAAACATGATGTTGAACTCCCAATTAAGTACTGCTTTTCAAACCTACTTAACCAATTTAGAATTGATTACTTTAGAAGAAGACAATCAGATTATTGCCAAGCAAAACTTAGACATTACTTTAGACAAATTTAGAATAGGAACGATCACTACACTTGATTTTAGAACAGCACAATTAAACTATGTCAATGCCAAAGTGCGTTATAGCAATGCACAATATCAGGCTAAATTATCTGAAATTGCTTTAAAAGAACTTGCAGGTACTATTAATTTTTAATTTAAATTTGTTTAAAAACAAACCGTAATGATTTCGTATAACACCAAAGACTGGTTTACATTTATTTTTCATTTTCATAAATCAGATACCGTTAGAAAATTATTTCCGGTGATGATTGCTATAGGCATATACTCGGCAACTGTGGGTTATCTCGAAGTAGAATATTTTAAAATCGGGAAGAATGATTACATACAGAATATTCCAATTATGCACGGAATGTTAGGTTTTGTTATTTCATTATTACTTGTTTTTAGAACCAATACTGCTTATGATCGCTGGTGGGAAGGAAGAAAGTTATGGGGAGGCCTTGTCAATAATAGTCGCAATCTGGCTATTAAACTCTCCGCTATGCTGAAAGATGAAAATGATCGAAAATTTTTCAGAAAATTCATCCCTACCTACGCTGCTATTTTACACAAGCATCTTCACGATTCTGAAACCGGAAAACAGCTTTTTGATGATGTAGACCTAGAAATTGATCATCACAAACACAAACCCAATCAGGTAAAGAGAATGATGTTTCATAGGATCAATGATTTATATAATTCAAAAAAGATTACTGGTGAACAACTCATCATTCTCAATGAAGAATTACAATCTTTTACTGATATTTGTGGTGCCTGCGAAAGAATAAAAAACACCCCTATTCCCTACTCTTACAGCGCTTTTATCAAAAAATTTATTTTCTTTTATATCATGACCTTGCCTTTTGGCTATTCCATTAGTCTTGGCTACTATGTGGCTCCTGTAGTGGTTTTTATTTTTTACGTACTGGCGAGTTTAGAGCTTATTGCCGAAGAAATTGAAGACCCGTTTGGAGAGGATGAAAATGATTTACCGACTAAAAAAATAGCCGAAAACATTAAAAAACATGTTGAAGAACTGATTTAACTCCTGGTTAAATCAGTTTTTTTTAGTTTCCTTGTCTCTGCTTTTGAGATATGGCAGCCCGAGCGTTATTCTCATCTCCTTGTTAGGTCTAAATCAAACCCTCACTATCACTGTGATTTTTTTACTAAGTAGAGCCTTAAAAAAGCCTCCAACAGAACGAAATTTGTGGATTTCTCTTGCTTCTATTTTTTAATAAAATCAGGGCAAAAAAACCAAATAAATTGTTTCTTACTCCAATACGCAATCCTTATATTTGTATCCTCATTTAAGAATAATAATAGTTAACATGAAAATATCTTACAACTGGTTAAAACAATTCATTAAAACAGACTGGCCATCGGAGCAAACTTCTGAATTACTGACAGATTTAGGTCTGGAAGTAGAAGTTGTCGAAAAATACCAGTCGATTAAAGGCGGTTTAGAAGGAATTGTTGTAGGACACGTACTTACTTGTGAAAAACATCCTGATGCAGATCGACTAAAAGTTACTACGGTAAACATTGGTTTGGATCAACCTATTCAAATTGTTTGTGGTGCAGCAAATGTTGCGGCAGGACAAAAAGTACCAGTTGCCACTATCGGAACCGTTTTATATGATAAAGACGGTGCTGAATTCACCATTAAAAAAGGAAAAATTAGAGGACAAGAAAGCCATGGTATGATCTGCGCCGAAGACGAATTAGGTCTTGGTACTGGTCATGATGGTATTCTAGTTTTAGATAGCAGCTTAGCGCCAGGAACTCCAGCTGCTAAGGTATTTAAAGTCGTAAATGATGAAGTTTTTGAAATTGGACTAACACCCAATCGTGCCGATGCGATGAGTCATTTTGGAACTGCTCGTGATCTAAGAGCAGGTATGTTACAACGTGGCGTAAACATTGAATTAATCACGCCTTCGGTGAGCAATTTTAGAGTCGATATGCGTACTTTAAAAATTGATGTTGTAGTCGAAGAACCGACATTGGCTCCTAGATATTGCGGTGTAACGATTTCTGGTATATCCGTTCAGGAATCACCTAGTTGGCTGCAAGATCGCTTAAAAGCGATTGGATTAACACCAAAAAACAATGTTGTAGATGTTACTAATTATGTTTTACATGAATTAGGTCAACCACTTCATGCCTTTGATGCCGCAAAAATCAACGGAAAAATACTTGTAAAAACGCTTCCTGAAGGAACTAAGTTCACAACTTTAGATGATGTTGAACGAACACTTCACAAAGAAGATTTGATGATTTGCGACGAAAAAGGACCACTTTGTATTGCAGGAGTTTTCGGAGGAAAAAAATCTGGAGTAACTGAAGGAACCACTTCTATCTTTTTAGAAAGTGCTTACTTTGATGCTGTTAGCATTCGTAAAACTGCTAAAAGACATCAATTGAACACAGATGCTTCTTTTAGATTCGAAAGAGGAATTGACCCTACTATAACCGAATACGCTTTAAAAAGAGCAGCACTTTTGATTATCGAAGTAGCGGGTGGAAAATTAACGTCTGATGTTGTAGAAGTATATCCTAAAAAAATAGAGGATTTCCCTGTTCTATTGAATTTCGCTAATGTTTACAAAATCATTGGACAAGAAATTCCAAAAGATACGATCAAAAAGATCCTAGTTTCTTTAGATATTAAAGTAAATAGTGTTTCTGAATCAGGATTAGGTTTAACAATTCCAGCCTACCGTGTTGATGTACAACGCGAGATTGATGTAATTGAAGAGATTTTAAGAGTGTATGGCTACAACAATATTAATTTCTCTAAGAAATTAAATGCAACAGTGGCTAATTCACCAAGAACAGAAGATTATAAAGTACAGAATACCATCGCTTCACAGTTAAACTCGCAAGGTTTTCATGAAATGATGGCCAATTCTTTGACTACAGCTACCTATACCAAATTATCAGCTGTCTTAAAAGAAGAAAACAATGTAACCATTCTTAATCCTTTGAGTGGTGATTTGGCTACAATGCGCCAATCATTATTATTTTCAGGACTAGAAGCGATTTCATACAACATCAACAGAAAAAACGCTGATTTAAAGCTTTTTGAATTTGGGAAGTCCTATCATAAGTACCTTAATGGACATGAAGAGCACAAACATTTAACTTTAATGATTTCTGGAAACAGAAACAAAGAAAGCTGGACCAATCCACAAAAAAGCACTGATTTCTTTTTATTAAAAGGATATGTTAAGGGTATTTTATCACGTTTAGGAATTGAAAAAATTTCAAATACTCCTGTTCAGTCTGATATCTTTTCAGAAGGGTCGGCCATTACTTACAACAATGACATCTTAGTGGAAATGGGTGTTATTAAAAAATCGATATTAAAACATTTTGGAATTAAGCAGGATGTATATTATGCAGATTTTAACTGGGATCTAGTTTTAAAAATCATCACTGGAAAAATCAAATACAGTGAAATTCCTAAGTACCCTGAAGTTCGCAGAGATTTAGCGTTGTTAATTGACCACAACACCACTTATGAGAGCATTTACAATTTGGCTAAACAAACCGAAAAATCGTTATTAAAAGATATCAATCTATTTGATGTATACGAAGGAGAGAAACTTCCAGAGGGTAAAAAATCGTATGCCTTGAGTTTTACCATTCAGGACAATACAAAAACACTTACCGATACTCAAATCGACAAAATCATGTCAAAATTGCAAACCGCATTTGAGACTGAGCTTGGAGCAAGTTTAAGATAAAATCATACGCATACTTATAAATCCCAATTCTGAATCATTTCAGAATTGGGATTTTTTTTTTAAATCACTTTTCAATAGGTAATCGCAGCGAATATGGGATAGTCTTTTATTTTTTCTCTTCCACTCAAAAAGCTTAATTCCATTAAAAAATTGCATTGCACAATTTCTCCTCCTAATTGCTCCACTAGTTGACAAACCGCTTTTGCTGTTCCTCCCGTAGCCAAAACATCATCATGAACCAAAACACGTTCTCCCGGCTTAATTGCGTCTTTATGCATCTCTAAAGTGTCCGAACCGTATTCCAACTCATATGAAGCTGAAATTCTTTCGTAGGGAAGCTTATTCCGTTTACGCACTGGTACAAATCCTGCATTCAGCTCTTGAGCCAGTAATACCCCAAAGAAAAAACCACGACTTTCCACTCCTACAACTTTATCGATTTGCTGCTCTTTTAAAGCATTTTTTAAGATCAACAAACTTGCTGCCCTTGCTGCAGGGTCATTTAACAAAGGCGTTATATCTTTAAATAAAATCCCTTCTTTCGGAAAACCTTGAATATCACGTATATAGTTTTTAATGTTCATTTTTTTTGTTTTTATGTTATTTTATGCTTGTTTATCTCACATTTACGCCTATCTTTGCACCCGCAATCAAGACACATTAAAGCTACGAAATTTAGCCTAATGTAGAAAGATTAAAAATATTGGCCTCGTGGCGCAACTGAATAGCGCACTTGATTACGGCTCAAGAGGTTACTGGTTTGAATCCAGTCGAGGTCACTTAAGGAGACAACTATATAATAGTTGTCTCTTTTTTTATGCACTAATATGTAGATTTTTAAAGCCTTTACAGATCAGTTGCAAAAGTTGGGGGATTTAACCAAAAGATTAGATAATCTAGCTAGAAATAGTAAATGTAATGTTCTATGCTCTTATTTTAGATTTATCTAGCCCAGTCATTAATCCAATTACTCACGGTCTGACACCATTCATCATCATCATTCAAACACGGAATCGCTAAGAAATTCTCTCCCCCTTTTGCTTCAAAATCTTCTTTGGCGCGCATGGCGATTTCTTCCAGCGTTTCTAAACAATCTGAAACGAAAGCCGGAGTTACCACTGCTAATTTCTTGAGCCCTTTTGCTGGCATTTTATCAATTTCAACATCGGTATAAGGTTCTAACCATTTATCTCCAGCTAAACGCGATTGAAAAGTCAAACTGTATTTATCAGCTGGAAGTCCTAATAATTCTACGACTTGCCTTGTTGTTTCATAACATTGATGACGGTAGCAGAAATCGTGTGCCGGCGAAGGTGTGTTACAGCAAGAGCCGTCAATTTTACAATGTGATTTGGTTACATCGGTTTTGCGAATGTGACGCTCCGGAATTCCATGATACGAGAATAACAGATGATCGTAGTCGAATCCAACTAGATGTTTCTGGATAGAATCAGCCAGATTCTTGATGTAATCGGGTTTGTTATAAAACGCAGGAACATCGGTAAAAGTCATTTGTGGAAATTTCTTTTTACGAATTTCTTCTGCTTTAACCAAAATTGTCAATGTTGAAGCCATTGCATGTTGCGGATACAAAGGGAAAAGTAATACTTCTGTGACTCCTTTATCATGCAATTCCTGTAGCCCTTTTTCAATTGTCATACTTCCGTAGCGCATTGCCAACGAAACCGGAACATTTACTAAAGACTGTACTTTTTTCTGCATTCTTTCAGATAGCACCACTAACGGAGAACCTTCTTCCCACCAAATTTTAGCATAAGCATGTGCAGATTCTTCCGGTCTTTTTCTCAGGATAATGCCACGAACTAAAAAAGCTCGCAACAAATACGGAACATCGATCACGTGTTTGTCCATTAAAAATTCGTCTAAATATGGTTTTACATCTTTTGTAGTTGGGCTTTCCGGTGATCCTAAGTTTACTAATAGTATGCCTTTCATTATTTTTTTCTTTATGTTTTAAGCACTTGGCTTTAATCAATATACTCTATGTCTTTTAAAAATTCGTATTAATCGACATCAGATATTTTTTCGGAGTTGTGGCAAATTTTTTCTTGAATCCCGCAATGAAGTGGCTTCCTGTACTGTAACCTATCTTCAAGCCCACTTCATTTACATTATAAGAGCCACTATCCAATAACTTTCTGGCGAAATCCATTTTGTAATCAAATAGAAAGCCATATACAGTATCGCCATAAATTTGTTTGAAACCCATTTTTAGTTTCTTCAAATTTAGGCCAATTTCATCAGCCAATTCCTGTAAACCAGGTGGTTCAGCCATATTCTCAATAATGATTTCTTTTGCTTTTCTTATTTTTAAAACACTATCGCCATCAATCAAAAATGGACATTGTTCTGCATTTGGATCTTCGTTTCGGTTAAAATACAGACTTAGCAATTCATATGCTTTTCCTTTATAATAAAGTTTTTTTATAGAGGGATGAAGGTTATAATGAAAAAGCTGACTTAAAACAATTGCCATTGACGGACTGATATTTGCTTTTTTATAATAATTTTTAACTTTATTGTCAGGACTTAAAAAAGTAATTAAACTTGTGTCAACAGAAAACAGTGCATGAAATTTGTTAATCGAAACAATAACAGAAATGACCCACGAATTTGGAGAAAGCTCTAAATGAAGTGGCAAATCCCATTGTGCATTGTACAACAGCAATGATTTTTCTTCATTCAATTCCAAATCATAATTAACATCATTGGACGAAAATTTGGCATTACCCTTCAGTACGAAATGAAACTGTATTAGAGCACTGTTTAATTGACAGCGCGTAAAAAAAGGTTCTGAACTGTCATTCTGAAAACAGACAATAGTAAAGTCCTCTTCAACTTTTATTTCTTGTTCCATCTTAGATTTTTTATTTTAAAACTGCATCGACTAAGATGTTTACCTTATTGGATAGCTTACCTTTAACCAGACTTGGAATTTCTATATTAAAATCACTGGCTATTACGGTAAAATTTGATAGAATACTAATTCCTAATATAGACTTGCTTACCTTTGCCTGGATGTATATGTCTTTGAATTTTCCGTGAAGTTCTAATTTACCTTTTATGATAAAATCTTTAGGATTTGCGCTAAGGTTATCCAGGTCAAAGGCCTCTATTTTCCCTTTGAATGTTGCTTTTGGATACTGATCGCTCTCCATATAATTTTCATTAAAATGTTCTTCCATTAAGGCTACTTTAAAGCGAAATCCTTTCATTAGGGCTAAAGCTGCAATTTCCCCTGTTTTCGGATTTAATACAAAAGTGACATTAGTATTCACTGCCTTTACTTCTTCAAAAGAAGCAACAGATGCTTCAAAAGTTATTTTACCTGCTTTACTGATCATTTTTTCTTGCGCGAGACCAATAGAGCAAACATAAAGCATTGCAAAGAGTATAATTTTTTTCATGGTTTTCTTTTATATTATGTTAGTTTTAAAATCCTTTTAATTTTTTTCGCTTATTTTAAAACAGCAATAATTTGAACTTTTACTCTATCATCAAGTTTATACTTGATAAGCGATGGAATTGGAATACCAAAATCACTCGCATTAACAGTAAAATCTGAAATAATAGTAATTCGGGAACCTGTCCTGGTGATTTTTGCACTGGCAATTATATCTCTTGATTTCCCATGAAGTTCTAAATTTCCTTTTATTAGGTAATCTTTATAATCTTCAGTTAAATTATTCGAATCAAACTTTTCTATTTTCCCTCTAAAAATAGCTTTCGGATATTTATCGGTCTCCATGTAATTTTCATTGAAATGTTCTTCCATTAAAGGCATTTCAAACTGAAATCCTTTTATCATGGCTAAGGATGCAATTTCACCTGTTGCCGGATTTAAAACAAAAGTTACATTGGTATTGGTTCCTAAAACCGGCTGAAAAGACGGGACCGAAGCTTCAAAAGTGATTGTTGATGATTTAGTTAATATTTTTTCCTGCGAAAAAACAAGGAACGAAGCCAATATCATTGGCATTACTATGATTTTTTTCATGTTTTTTACTATGGATTATTGCTCTAATAATCCATCTTGTTCCCATTTTTTAATAACATCAATTGTGGTTTGAGGCAATCTTGGCCCTCCCTGTGGCATTAATGAACTATTTCCATTTTCTAAAGAAATCCGATTGAGCAGCCCGCGATTTAAGACCGCATTTTTAACCTGGTCATAAGTAACCAGGGACATAGGTGCCCCATTTTTGGGAACAGCTGCATGGCAGACAACACAATTATTATCAATGATGGATTTCACATTCTGATTGTATGCGGCAACGCCGGTAATTGGTGGAGTGTCAATTAAAGTACTGGGATTATCATCTGTACAACTTACTAATAGTAAAGCAAATGATGGAATAAGCAAACGAGTTTTTAAATTCATGGGATTGGTTTTTAGTTTTAGAAAGGCTAAATGATTTTAATATTTAAAGCATTTTGAAATCATATACGGTGAAATGGATCATACAGATTTAATAACAGTCATATTTGATCATTTAAATCCAATAGGTATTTTTTAACGTAGATAATCCAAATACTAAAAACCAGCCATGAGAAAAAAAATACTTATTATTATTCCCCTCTTCCTGATAACTGGGATCTCAATTTACCTCTACAGTTACAAAGGTCATAGAAATATCGAATCAGAAACTGCAGATTATACTGTAACGGTTAAAGGACTCGAAAAAGAATTTACTTTCAATGACAGCCTTGCTACTGTCAAATATCAGGACAAAACAATTGAAGTAACTGCAATTGTAACAGCTGTTGAACCCGCGAGTAAGGGAATCGTTATTGGCGAAAAGATATTTGCAACCTTCAAAGACAGTTTGCCCAAAGACATTGCAATTGGCAGAATGCTAAAAATTAAAGGACGGTTTTTAGGATATGATGAGCTCTTACAAGAATTTAAAATAGATCAATCCTCCCTTGTACACCAAAACAAATAACAATTAAAATTAACCACATGAAAAAGCTCATTCTATTATTGTTTTTATTTCCATTACTAACCTATTCGCAAGACGACCTATTATCCGGAGTTGAAGCGCCAATCACAAAAGAAAAGGTGACATCTGCATTTAAAGCTCTGAAGATTGTCAATCTCGAATCGACCAAACTGGCGGCAAAAGGAGATTTGTATTTTGTTGTAGCACACCGATTTGGTTCTATAAAAGACGGCTTTGAGGGATTCTATGGACTGGATAATGCCAACACTCAAATAAAATTCATATACGGATTGACCCCGGGGATTAATATAAGTGCCGCCAGAAGTGAATTTGCTTATGACTTTGCAACAAAATATATGTTATTGCCGCAAATAAAAGACGGATTTCCGGTGACTATTGCAGGGTTTAATAGTTTGTCTATCAACAACACGCTAAAGGAAAGTCTATATCCTAAACTTGAATTTAAAAATAGGCTCACCTATGTAGCCCAGCTTTTAATTTCCAGAAAATTCTCCGAAAAATTATCTTTAGAAATAGTTCCATCATTTTTCCATGAAAATTTTGTGCTCGACCCCGAACAGAGCAATTCACAATATGCCATTGGCTTTGGTGGTAGATACAAGTTTGCAAAACGCTGGTCATTGAATATGGATTATGCGGCACACTTAAACAGGGCGTCAAATTCTATTTATAAAAATCCATTATCCATTGGTTTTGACCTGGAAACCGGCGGACACGTTTTTCAAATGCATTTTACCAGTTCTCAAGCCATTGATGAAGCCGGATATCTTGGAAGAACTACGGGAGACTGGACCAAGGGCGATATTTTCTTTGGGTTTAATTTGGCGAGAGTTTTCTAAAATACTCTGTAATTCAGCGTGTTGTTATTTAAAATAAATCTAAACTACTATTTCATCGATTTAAATAAAACCAAGCAAAAAAAGGGTTCGTATATGATCTAGAAAACCTAAAATCATTTTAAAAATCAGCTTTATGAAAATTAACAAATTTATTAAAAAAGGCCTTTGGACGGGATTGATCATTTTGGTACTATTTTTTGCCATTTTTCTATTCCACATTATTACTGCTAAGCCTGCTGTTTATGAAAGCCCAAATCTGCAGGTAAGCCGAATTGATTTTAAAACAAATATAGATTCGGTGCAAGCCAAACAAATATGTTCAGATTTGAGATCTATCAAGGGATTAACCTCTGATTCTATAATCGTAAAAAGAAATGTGGTTGTTTACTTCCATAACAACAAGATCACTAATTCTAAAAAAGTATTTGACCAGTTGATAGCCCTAGGACATTATGATGCTCAGCGTTATATTTTACCAGAAAATTTGGCTGGCAAAGAAGTTTGTCCAGTGAATCAAAATAGTTTGAGCTACAGATTGTCTCAAAAACTAAACCGTTTTTTTAATTAACCTTTAATATTTTTATTATGAAAATTTATTCCAAAATTACACTTAGTGTATTACTCGCAGCTTCTGCAACCCTGGCTTCGTGCAGTAGTAATGATGATGACGCCCCGGTAACTCCTCCTGTAAAGGCATCTATTTACGAAAGATTAGGCGGAACTAAAATGGTTTCAGATCCAGATAACGCTGGCCAAATGATCGAGCAGGGGCGTTTGAGTTTCCGCAAGGTGGTAAATTCAACTATAGGATTAATTGTTGCCGATGTTCAGTCGAATGCAGCGGGGAATCTACAAGCGCATTTTGCCCCGGTATTAGCCGAAACAGGAACTACCCAGTCTACAAATATTGCTAAACTATCAGACAATCTGACTGATTTCTTTTCGTTTAACACCGGTGGTACAAATGCCGTAAATACCTATTCTGGTTTGAATATGGTAGCTGCGCACGATCCTGCGAAAAATCCTCGTATGGGGACAAAATCAAGTACTGCGGATTATACCAAATTTGAAGGATATGTAGGAGCAGCTGCAAATGCAAATGGTGTGGCTTCAAATACAGAGCTTTATACAGATATTGTTGCGGTCTTAGAATCACTTAGAACTCCAATAGTTCAAAAATAATTTCTCTTAAACGCTACCTATTTTTCAGGTAGCGTTTTATATTTAAATCCTGCTGGCAACTTATAATGCAATTAT
This sequence comes from Flavobacterium sp. OHVDL-2026-0007, assembly GCF_059882335.1. NCBI lineage: Bacteria > Pseudomonadati > Bacteroidota > Flavobacteriia > Flavobacteriales > Flavobacteriaceae > Flavobacterium > Flavobacterium sp. OHVDL-2026-0007. The sequence continues at coordinate 695,729 of NZ_CM187612.1, read as the reverse complement.
GTGTGAATCCATTATTCTTTAGGATTAAAGGAAGTTTCAGCGTGTTCTTTACAATAACCTATTAATAATTTTTTGAACTTTAAGAAAAGCATAATATGGAAAAATATAGCATGTCCAAAAATACCACTTTTTATGCTTTAGGCTTAAGTTATAAAAAAGCAGATGCAACAATTAGAGGGAAGTTTAGTTTGGATCGTAAAGCACAATCTGATGTTTTGCTACAAGCAAAGGCAGAAGGTATAGAATCATTAATTGTTACTTCTACTTGTAATAGAACCGAAATATATGGCTTTGCCAATCATCCATATGAATTAATCAAACTACTTTGTGAGAACAGCAAAGGTTCGGTAGAAGAATTTCAGCAAGTTGCTTATATATACAAGAATCAGGAAGCTGTGAACCATATGTTTCGAGTTGGAACAGGGTTGGATAGCCAGATTTTAGGTGATTTTGAAATCGTTAGTCAAATTAAAATCGCTTTTAATAATAGTAAACGTGAGGGATTGATAAATACATTCCTGGATCGTTTAATAAACGCGGTTATACAGGCTAGCAAAAAAGTCAAAACAGATACTGAAATTTCATCCGGTGCCACATCAGTTTCATTTGCATCGGTTCAATATATTATCCGAAATATAGAAGATATTAGAAATAAAAATATCTTACTATTCGGAACAGGGAAAATTGGCAGGAATACGTGCGAAAATTTAGTAAAACATACAAAGAATACCCATATTACCCTTATAAACAGAACAAAGAACAAGGCCATAGAATTAGCTGGAAAACTAAACGTTATTGTAAAGGATTTTCTGAATTTACAAGAAGAAATAAAACAGACAGATGTGTTGATAGTCGCAACAGGTGCACAAAATCCAACTATAGACAAAGTACTACTTAACAGAAAGAAACCCTTACTGATTTTGGACTTATCGATTCCACGGAATGTAAATCCAGATGTAGCGCAAATTCCAGGAATAACTTTAATACATCTCGATTATCTGTCTCAGGTTACAGATGATACGCTTGAGAGAAGAAAACAACATATTCCTGCTGCAGAAGCTATTATTGAGGATATTAAATTAGAATTCAATACATGGATAAATGGTCGAAAATATGCCCCAACTATCCACGCGTTAAAAGCTAAATTAAATGATATTGCGGCAAGCGAATTGGCTTTTCAGAGAAAGAAAACAAGCAATTTTGATGTCGCTCAGGTTGATTTAATCAGCGCCAGGATTATTCAAAAAATAACAAACCACTTTGCAAGCCACTTGAAAAATGAAAATACTTGCTTGGATGAAAGTATTGACTTTATTGAAAAAGTATTTCAAATTGGACAGCTTTCACCAACACAAGCTTCTTCGCAAATTCAAGAAACATACAAGATCAATCTTTCATAAGCAGTAAACGTATTTTAATTTAATTATTTTTAAAAAAAATATTCAAAATAAAAACAAAAATCCCGCCTTATATATTTAAATACAAGCCGGGGTATATTATTAATTTTGTGGCAAACATGGATCGAATATCTAAAAAATAAAAATTAGATATAAAATGTACACCATCCCCAACAGGACATCCAAACCAAATTACTTAAGACATAGAAAGACAGCCACTACCTGTAGTAAGTCAATTTCTTTAAATCCTTTATAAAATGATGCGTAATTTGTCCCTTATGGGTGACAAGCCAAATGGCGCCAATTGAAGACAATTGGCGCCTTTTTTTTCATATATCCCTATTAATAAATGAGTTTGACTTATTTTTGAAGTATTTTTCTTTTTTTTTATCATATTGAAACAAGAAAAACACATCAAAAAATAAGTATTTACATGAAAAATTAGATAAATTTAAAATTAGCCTTCGATAACTTAACAGGATTCGAACACCAAAAATAGAAAAGATATAAAGTTTTATATTTCCTTAAAGTATTTTTAACTATTGTTCAAATGCTAATAAAGCGATCTCATTTAGAAAATGGTTTATCATCTCATCAGTAGATATATCTTCCTCTGTAATTGAACTATTTTTTATTAATTTCATCCCAAATATTTCTTTTATATATTCTGGCAGCATATTCAGAATATTTTCATACACTATTACTTTCTCAGGAAAAAATAACCTTGCAATTCTTTGTTTCATTAAGACATCTGATAGCTCATAAATTTCTCCCAAATGACGAATTATATTGTCCCTAGCAATCTTTCGAGACATACCCGCTCCTGCTTTTAAAGCTTGTTCCCGTAATTCCGAAGCGTAATTTTTAAATAAGCTTTACAGCTATCTTTTATTAGGAAATAGGGTTCTGTCGCAACTGTCAGAATAAAATATAAAAATTTAAGTAATTTAAAAATTAGCTTGCCAATTTACAGAATGATTTAAACATAGATATCTCTGGTCTAATCATTTGATTCTTTCTAAGCATATGCACAACTTCAATTCCGCTTAACGTTCGTTTGGCCGATTCAAAATTTTTAAAACCTAATCCGTTTTGTATGCGCCACTTGATGAAACGATGGTCCTGTTCGACAATATTGCTGAGATATTTACACTGTCGGATTTTAATCTTTGAGAAAGAACGTTTGTTATAGACTTTGATCGCTGCAGTATTAGAACCGCTTTTATCAATGTTTATTACTCTTGGGCGACAATTATTACTTATTGCCTTAATTAGAAATGACTGGGCACTCATCCTCCGCCTTCTCTTAGTTAATAAGAAATCAACTGTATAGCCAGACCTATCAACTGCCCTATATAAATAACACCATTGCCCTTTAATCTTAATATAAGTCTCGTTCATTCTCCAACTACCACTAACAGTACTTTACGTTTCTTCATTTGCATCTCCATTAACGGGGCAAACTTATATACCCAGCGCTGAATGGTAGCATGATCAACATGAACTCCTCGCATTTTCATGATCTCTTCAACATCCCGATAACTTAATGTAAACCTAAGCTTAAAATATACTGTCTGCAATATAATAGACCTCGGATAGCAATGACCTTTCGTATTCATTTTTCGCCTGGATAAAATTCCAAAGATAAAAGTTATTCTCAGATGCGACAGAACCAATTATTTGTAATCCAGGAGGTTATTTTGATGGTTCTTTTACATAAAATTTCCACAATTTTAAGTGTGCAACAGAAGCAGATAAAAAGTTCGATCCTAATACCAATCGTAATGTCAAACTTATAACATGTCTATTCATTTTGTTTATTTTGCTTTTATTTTTTGCCTTCTTTATTTAAAACTTTCCAAGAGAAACTTTTGTGAATAATTTTCCATTGGTCTTCATATTTTAATAATAAAAAATAGTCGGTATAATTACGCTGATTTTCTGGCATGAGAATCTCCACTTTTGCAATAGCCGCATCATTTTCAATATCAATAAATAGGATGCGTCCAATACGGTTTGATTTTTTACCATCTTTGAAGTTGCCGACATACTCTTGTCCTTTCCAAATTCTCAGACTATCTTTTGCAACAGAATAAAGGTTGAAATCGGGATGAAAGGCTTTTTGTAGCCTTTCAGGTTCTGCATTTGCAGTCCCATCAATGTAGTGCATCAAAGTTTCTTCAATCTGTCCTTTTTCAGATTTCTTATTTGCTGTTTGTGCAAAGACAGTACTTTGGAAAATTATCGTTAATAGTATTAATACAATTTTAGAGAATTTCATAGCTTTAAATTTTTAAAATTATTATTAGATTTTTTCGAAAAGTAAATTCTTAATCTTATCAGAATTTATATAAAATCCTGTAATTTTTTGTTGCTTATCACGAACAAACCGAATGCCTCCCAAATTTCTTACACTACACAGAAACAAATCTGACTTAATGGGAGTAAAATTGATGATGGATTGATTCTTATTACTTGTGAGTAAGCCTTTTTCATTTTGAGCCAGTGTATAGCTTGCTCCTAAAGTTCTACAATAATAGTTACCTGAAAACTCATTTAAATCTGTTGTAGAATATGTTTTTGGGTTGTAGTATTCATAGGCATACTGGTCGCTTTCACCAGAAGTATAAATCATTTTAAAATGGTCACCTTCCTTACGAAATTCGACCATAATTACATCGTCTCCATCAACCACCATTTGAAATTTTTTGTCTTTAACAGGTACTAACAAACTTTCAGTTGCACTGCCCAATATTTGATAGCGTAAAGTGTCATTTTTTACAAAAACCCTGCGCCCTGACATTCTATCATTATCCCAATAAAAGCCATTGTATGCTGCTAATTGTTGAGGTGTCATTTTTATGCTTTTAAGCTTACTAAAGTCAATACTTGCCGGTTGTGGAAAAACATTTCCAAGTACTTCAATAGCCATGTTCATAGCAAGACTACCGTTATATCGATTGTTATTTCCAAGCACAAACGAAGTAACATTTTGATTGGGAAATATGAAAATATTGCTTGCATAACCGCCTTCTAAACCATACGTCCAAATTTTTGGAACGCCACGTTTTGCATGTACGTACTGTTGCCCATACAAAAGTCTTCCTGAGGTTGGATTAAAAGTAGTTTTACCATCATTTAAAGTAACCGGGGAAGCCAATTTTTCTATCAATTTTTTACTGCCTACTTTGGGTTTCTCAAAATTGAGATACCAACGGCCCAAATCTGCCGCCGAAGTATAAAGATTGGTAGTCCCGAAAATAGAATGATTGATAAGATTATTCTTGAATCCGTTTTTAGATACTTGATACGAAACAGCTACATTAGGTATTATCATTTCATTATCATCGTAAAACAAGGTATTGGTCATCCCCAAAGGTTGAAAAATAACTTGCTGAGAAAATTCAGCAAGTGTTTGACCTGTCGCTTGTTTAACTACTTCAGCTAATAAAATAAGCCCTGATGAAGTCTGCGAAAATTTTGTTCCTGGTTCATAATCCAATACTTCTTGTCGGAAAATTAAATCCAAAGCGTCTTTTTGCGTAAAAATATCTTTTTCTTGCCAACCTGCAATTTCTTTTAGAGCCAAAAAGTCGTGCAAACCACTGGATTGACTTAGTAAATGTTTTATGGTAATTTTAGAACCAAAATCAGGAAGTTGTGGAATATATTTACGCACATCATCAGACAAAGATAATTTCCCTTGTTCTTCCAGCAATAAAATAGTAAAGGCCGTAAATTGCTTAGTCATAGCCCCTATTTGAAATCTGGTATCTGTATTGATGGGAATTTCGTGGGTTATATCTGCACGGCCAAAACCTTTTACATAGACAATTTGGCCCTCTTTTAGAAGACCTGCTGCTACGCCCGGTTTAGACTTAGAATTATCCCACTCAGAGAATACTTTATCCAAATTTCTAATGGATTCTTGTTGTATAACAGGTTTGTTTTTTTCTATAAGAGTGATTATTTCGGAAGCCATTTTTGAGGCAGCACTAGGGTCTTGCCCTGTTACAAACCGGCCATCAACCACATAAAAACCTCCTCCTAATTTATCAGAATGCACAAAGTTGCCCTCATTCTTTTTAATAGCCTCGTCAATGGAAAAAGGAAATGTTTTGTAATATTCCCCTTGTTTGTCTTCAAATTTATCCGCAAAACCAGTTATTTTTTTGTCTTTGTAGAGTGATTTACCTGCCTCGTCTTTCAAATACGCCAAGCCTGCCGTACCGTGACAAATAGCCGAAACTACCCCGTTATTTACAAAAATCTGTCTTGCAAGGTTTTGAATGATAATGTTTTCTGCTACGCCATACATAGCTGCGCCGCCGCCGCCATAAAAAATCGCACTATAATTTTCAGGAACGACTTCGGCAGGTTTCATTGTAGTCTTGAGTTTATTCATAAAAAAATTATTGTATAGGAATTTTTTATGAATACTATCCGAAGCATTGATATAGCCGATTGGAACAGCTCCGCCTTTTGGGCTTACAAAATCTATAGTAAATCCTGATTTTGAAAATACGTCGTAGGGCACAACAATCTCCCCAAAGTGATTAGCAGTTTTGATCTGTGAAGTTCCATAGTAGTCCTGATTAGAAACTACAAATAGGATTTTGTTTTGCGAAAAAACAAAGGGAGAGAATAAGCATAAACAAGTGCTTATTAAAAGCGGTAGTCTGAACTTTGATATTACTTTGTACATATTTGCGTTTTTTAATTTTTAAATTACATGCAAATATGTGCCGAAGAAATAACTTAGAGGTTTTGGTTTATAATAAAGGAGTACGATGTTATAAAAACGAACTCATTTTACAGGCATTTTTTGGTATTCGGTTGGAGTTTTTCCTGTGATTTTTTTAAATGTGGTAAAAAAAGTTGATTTTGAATTAAAACCACTTTCATATCCAATACCTTCCACAGTAAGGTTGTTTTCAGTTTCCAATAACTTTTTTGCTTTTTCAATCCTATACTCATTTATGAGATTGGTGAAGGATTTACCGAGTATCACATTCAGATATTGAGATAATAGATGTTTTGTTACATTCAGTTCTTTTGCGGCTTCGTCAAGTGTAAAATTAGATTTTAAGTATAACTCTTTCTTAACAATAATAGAAAGATTATGACCAATCAGCTCCAATGTATCAATGTCAATTTCTTTGTCTTTGTATTTCTCTTTTTCCTGAAAAAAAGTAGATTCTTTGCTGCTTCTAAAAATCAAAAGCAAAGCCATTAAGTAAAAAATAAATGTGAATGATAAAGCCCCAACAATATAAGAAGTATATGCTGCGATATAATATGCCAACCAAATAAGGAATGTTCCCAAATAAATACTAATATGCCAAACATCTATTTTTTTTAGACTTTCTTTAGTTTTTATTTTTTTTAGTATTGGTAGGTTGTATTTAAAAGATAAAACAACATAAATGAACCATTGCCAATAAATAGCTTTTACGATCCATTTAGTCCAAACAACACGATGATCAAGATAAGGATACAAAATACCCACTATACTTATAATTGTTATGTATGGTAAAATATGAATAAGCCAATTTGATTTTTTATTATCTAAATTTGATTTTAGAAATAAATAAAGAAATGGACCAATAAGTACGCAGGCTGAAAGTCCAATCTGAATAAAAATGTTTGATAGATGAGGATTAAAATAGAAAAATACAGATTTTATAACCCGAATACTTAATACAAAAAAAAGAAGTGATAAGAAATAATTTGAAAATTTTTTCTTTTTAGCATTGTAGGCAAAATAACCTGAAAGTAGTAAACCATTAAAAGCTCCTAAAGCGCTGAAAAAAAATATAAATTCGCTGGACATATTGTTTATTATGTGTCAATATTATGATTTGTATCTTAAAAATATCCGTTAACGGTTTACGACTTGGTGATCATGGGGACTAAATTAAGCGCATTATTTGGATTTGCCAAATCTCTCAAATACAAAAACAGTTTTTAAATAATGCCAAAACCCCAATCTTGCCAATCATCTGTTCACTAAAAAAATCAAATATTATCAATTTCATTGTATAATGTTGAGACATTAATCCCTTTAGCATCAAAAACTGGTGTTTGATGATTATATTGAACGCCTCAATTTTAGAATTAGAAAAAGGAATGTGTTTTTGAGCAATTAAGTGTTTGATGTCTGATTGTTTGTATCAATAAAATCTTGAACCGTGGTGTTTACATTTTCAACACCACCATCGTTAACAAAAGTGATGGGGCCTTTATTTTTGTGTTTCAAATAGGCTTGTTCCAACAAATCTCTAATCCCTTTTGGCTTGGAACTATTTTCAACGCGGTATTGGGTAAGTTATCGTATAATCCGTTTCGGATGTAATGTTTGCCATTTGTATCCCATGAAATTCGAGAAGAGGAATAGATCATAAAAAATCTTACAATAGTATAAAATTAAAAACAACAGCAAACTATTTGCAGGCAAAACCAACAAAAATAGAAAATCCCAATACCAAAAACGCTAGATTTCACTTTCCATTTTCTATTACAAAAACATTGAACATCATTAAATATTGAACAAAACCATACCAACTCATTTGTAAATGTAATCCCATAAATGGTCCACTTTTTTATAAAAGAATAGTGAGAGTAGCTAAGAACCTGTTAGGCTTGCGCTATTTTATTATATTCATCTAATGATTTATTAGGATCTGCGGTGGCATATTCATTTTCCGGTTCAGGAATGACATGAATTTTTGAGTCACTTAATGATACTATTGCCGAACAAACATATATTCCAATCTTGCCCTCACTATATTTAAAATCCAGCAATGTTAATTTCACCACTTCATTAATAGAGAGTTCATAATAATTTCCGTAACGAATAATCTTAAAATAAATTTCCCTATTTTCGACTATTTCAAATTGGTTGGTTTGAATATCTTCAAAAACAAAATTATTCTTTACATCCTTTTCATTAAAGCCCCAGGCCCTGAACTGAACAAAACCGTTTACAAAATCAATTGATATATAATAGGCCGTTCCCTCCTTGTCACATTCAATAACAAAGCCTGTTTTTCCCATTCCTTCAACGGCCAATTTACCTTCCCAAACAAAATTATTTGACGGTTTTTCAAAGCAAAAAACTTCATATCCGCTTCGACAGCCAATTCGCCATTTATTTTCATTTTCAACAACAAAATTTGCCGTAGGGTTTCCTAAAATAGGACCCGGAATGGGTAAGTTTTTTTGGTGAATTGTTCTCTGATAAAGAGTTTTCCAATGGTGATAGGTTTTTAACAATAATCTTCCATTACTATCAATATCGAGCTGTTTTGGTGGCGGAATTACGCGGAGTGTATTGACGTTTCCTCCCACGAAATAAAAGTTGTAAATCAGATAATGCTCTCCTTCTTTTACAATTCTTGCTGCATAATTCCCTTGTGGCATTAGTACATTATTATGAAAGGCATGATACTCTCCTTTAAAATCCGGAGAAAACCAATAACGCACTTTTACATCTTCCCGAATGGAACCAAGCAGGTAATGCATTCCTTTTATTTCTACCACACAAGGACATTCAATATCATCATATACATAGGCAATATGCAATGGTTTTTGAAGTACAAAACCATTTTCACCCCTTTTGGCTACACCAATACAGCCTCTTCTATATGTTGGCCCTATTGCGCTGCGGGCACAAATTAGTAAGTAATCTTCTCCTTCAAATTGATATTTATAAGGATCCCTGAAACTGAGCCATTCTCGCGGGTTGTTATCTCTGCTTTCATAATAAGGAGCGTTACTTTTTAGGGGTAAACCATACTGATTGTCTTTTGTCCAATGAATTAAGTCAGGAGAAACTGCTCTGCCCACTTTTTGCATAATTCCTTTATCCTTGCGTTTTAGACCTGTATAGTACATTTCATATCCTGTGCCTTCCGATTTTTTACTGACATTCATGGTCCATAACATATCGTCATCCCATTCTCCGGGATCTCCAACAAACAGGGCGTTTTTTACCCTTTTCCAAGAAAGGCCATCTTTTGATACTGCATGGGCAATATAATCATGATTTGGAATAATCAAATGAAATAAATGATGCATTCCATTTTCATCAATAAATACATCAACGTCTCCTATTTCCCAATTACTAAATCCTGAACCTGAATACATATTATGATCTATTTAATTATCTTATAATGTTTTAATCCTTCTATAATACCGGAAGAGGCTGGCTCTTTTGCGACATAAATGCTTTTTGTTGTTTCATAATTAGCCAATTCTAAACTTCGGTTACCTACTATAATTCCTTTAATAGAACCTCTGAACATATCGACATCATTTCCTGAATCTCCTGCTGCAATTACACTCGATAAAGGAATGGCCCATTTACGGCATAAAAATTTAATAGCATTTCCTTTCGAAGCTCGTTTGGGAATAAAATCTATAAACTGTCCGTGACTCGGAATAATATTTATTTTATACCATCCATTACCCAGAGCATTTATTAATTCCTCATGATTGTATTTTTCATGATCATAATAAAATGAAATTTTAAAAGGATTCTGAGCTTCTTCTTCCTGCAATCGCATCCAGGAAATTCCTTTTATACGATTCTCAACATCCTCTCTTTTCCAGCGGCCTGACAAAAATGTAGCCCAACCTTTGTCTAAAATATAATCGGTACCGTTTGTATAATAAATCTCAGTTCCTACCGAACAGATAATAAAATCCGGCACTGGCAATTTCTCTTCCTTAATCACTTTTTTAATCAGCGTTAAATTTCTTCCTGATGCTAAAGCAAAAGCCATTTTATCGGTGCGATTAGTCAGGAGTGAATTCAACTCTGCCAGACCTGGATTATTCAGTTTAGGCTCGATTAGTGTACCGTCTATATCTGAAACTAATAGGTTTTCAACCTCTCGTTTTAATCTTCCAATATTGATATTAGGATAATGTTGCTTTTTGATACCTGAACCTGAAGATAACGACAAATTTTCATTCACAAGATCAATATATTGATCGACATGGCTTAACCAACTATAATGTTTTTGAATATTAATGGCTCCATTATTCGAATAATATTTCCATTGATTTTCATTGGTTAAGATATTCCTAAGTGCTTTTTTTATTTCGTTTTCATCCTGAGGGTTTACTAATTCTCCATTCTGACAAGTTGGAATAATTTCTGATGGACCGCCGTTTTTAGTAACTACAACAGGTAATCCAGAACTTGCAGATTCGATAACTGTTAATCCGAAGTTTTCGTGTAAGGCCAAATTTACAAATACGCCTCGTTTTTCGGCTGCATAACGGTAAATAATCGAAACTTCATTTTCTACATCATGTTTTTTCGGAATTGCCATTTTTCCATACAAATCATATTTGTCCATTAACAATAGTAAATCCGTTAGGACCTCTTTTTCAGACTCAGGCATTTGCGAAATATCTTTACGAATACCAGCAAAAATGACCAAATTGGCAATACTTTGAAGTTCTTTATCTTTACCATAAACCTCAATTAGTGTATGAAGGTTTTTATGACGATCAGGCCTTGAAAGAGCCAGAATAAAAGGTTTGTGCGGATTAGTAAGAAACTTAGAGATGGTTTCGGCAACCCAATATTTTCTTTGCTCCTCCTTCATCTGTTTATTTGAATCTTGTTCAATATGATAATACGGAACAAATTTACTGGTATCTATTCCCGGTGAAATAGCATGATATTTGGCTAACGCAAAATTTTTATAGGGTTTATAAGTTTCAATTTCCTGCTCTGTTGAAGTAACTATAAATTCAGACAATTCAAGTGTTTTTTCCTCAGCCTCTATCCTTTGTTTAAACTTGAATTTCTTTTCAAGTTCTTCTTCACTCCTTCCGCTTTCCAACAATTTTTTCTTTTTATAAAAACCCAGAGAATGTCCCGTATGAGCAAATGGAATATTTAATATTGCAGATAATTCGCTTGCCGCGTATCCGGCATCACCATAATGGGAATGAATCCAGTTTGGAAATATATCATGGATTTTAATGTGCTGCACCACTCCACTAACAAAAGTATCAAGCCCTTCCCATAATTCTTCTTTTGATTTATATTTTTTCCCTAAAAAAGGAATTCTTCGTATGTCTAATTTTTTATTAACTGCTTCAATAGGTACTGCATATTCCGGAGAAAGATTTTTATCGTCAATTAGCCTTGTAAATAAATCTACATGTTCGACATCATCATGTTGTGATAAAAATTCAGCCAGTTCATAAACATATTTAGTTTGTCCTCCATTATCAGCATCTCGACCAATCTCAAGTCCTGAAGCTTTTAAAAGCCCATGAATATTGATAAGTGAAATTCGCAATTTTGTCGTCATAATATTATTTGTTAGATTTTTAATTTACAAAAAATAAAACCGACTTGGCCTGTCTTCACAAAAAATAACATAATTATTACTAATTCCCTATAAAATTATTAGTAGTACTGTGCTTATTAATAATCATTTACCCCTTGTTTCTTCGAGATTTCATATTTTATAATGGTTCTAAAGAGTACTGTTTTGATCTTTTCATTTGAAATCTGTATCGATACCATAAGTGCCTGAAGAGAGTATTTAGGTCAATATCGTACGCTTTAAAATTAACAAAATACCTGTCGCGTGCCTTTTTAAACCAAATCATCTGGTAGTGCTTGCCAAGATGAGCTTTCCTTCTTTTTTTATCATATTTTTTTAATAATTTTCAATCTCGAACACAGAAAATCTTGATACATTACGCTGATACTGATTCAGATGATATTCAGAAACATTATTGGGACTGTCTCTCTTTTTTTTTGCATTTGCTGCGATTACTAAATTTGTAATTACCTAAGGAAGAAAACGTACCCTGGCAAATATTGAAGAGGATAGCTTTTTTACCAAAAAAGTTAACGGTCTCTGTTTATACTTTAAATAAATTATTAAATAAAATTTTCTTTAAAATCATCTGCGAAATCAAGTAGATTTTCCTTCAATCACCGACAGGACATCCAAACCAAATTCATAAAGCCAATCAAAGACAATACCTACATGCAGTAAGCCAATCTCTTCCAGTCTTCCAAAAAACGATTTATTAATCGACTCTAAATAACTATTTATCAATCTTTTAAAGCTTAAATTTATTATGGTTCTATTTTTTTTTGACCAACATGAAAACCTGTAGAATAGCAAAAATTAAACATATATAGTTAGTCTCAAAAGAAAAAAGTATCAAAAGCTTCAATAATTAGATATTAGTTATTGTAAAAACCTTCAAAATAGTGCAGTAAATAGCACTTTTAAAGTAAAACATCGATCCCAAAGTAAAAACACGTTAAATAGTGCCATTTAAAGCTCTTTTTATTGTGATTTCAAAAAAAGTGCTATTTTTACATAAAAAAGAGTAATACAATGCACTTTACTAAACTTATACGAGCTATAAAAGAACGAAGAGAGATGCTTCAAGTCACTCAAGATACCCTAGCAGAACTCTCTGGTGTAGGACTGAGAACTCTTAAACAGTTTGAGAGTGGAAAAGGCAACCCCACTCTTCTAACTCTCTCAAAACTTGCAGATGTATTAGGAATGGAAATTAGTCTAACACTTAAAAATACAAAAACAGCTAAATGAGAAGTGCAGCCATATTGTTCAAAGATGAGAAAGCTGGGGTATTGACTCAGCATGATAATGGAAGCTTTACATTTCAATATGATGATTCTTGGTTTGCCGACAATAATAAACCTGCAATAAGTCTCACCCTGCCCAAAAATAAAAGAGAATATCATTCAGATTTCTTATTTGCTTTTTTTTACAATATACTTCCAGAAGGATCAAATAAACAAGTTGTATGCCGATATAACAAAATTGATCTTAATGATTATTTTGGACTGTTAATGACAACCGCAAAAAATGATAGTATAGGTGCAGTGAGAGTAATAAAAATATAAAAGTAATGAGTTTACCCGAAATAAAAAATTGTCCAGGCACCCTAGCAGAGGGTTTTTCCACATACAGCAGAACTGCTTTAACTAGGGTATTTCGTGGCAAAAAAGTATCACATATATTACCATATAGCTCACCTGCTTCGAGTTTGGAAATGAATCAGCTCTTTGAAGAAAACCGTCAGCGAATGTCTATCTCTGGAGTACAGGAAAAATTTTCTGTCCTACTTGATAAAAATAAACTTAGACTCATTGGTGAACAGGAACGAGGTACCTATATTCTGAAACCTATTCCAAATGCCGCCAGATTTTCAGATCAAATGCCTGCAAATGAACATCTAACTATGCAAATTGCACGTCAAGTCTATGGAATTGAGACAGCAGAGAATGCATTGATTTTCTTTAATGACGGATCTCCTGCCTATATTACCAAACGATTTGATGTAAAAGAAGACGGTACAAAACTTGCACAGGATGACTTTGCCTCTTTAGCAGGAAGAACACCCCAAACTCATGATGAACATTATAAATATCTGGGAAATTATTTAGAGCTTTTTGAATTAATGCACCAATATATACCAGCTTATAAACTTGAAGCACCAAAACTTTTAAAGATTCTTATTTTTAATTATCTTTTCTCTAATGGTGACGCCCATTATAAAAATTTCTCTATACTAGAAACTCCGATGGGAGATTATCGCTTAAGCCCAGCTTATGATCTGCTCAACAGCCGTATTCATATTGAAGATAAAATTTTCGCCTTAGATGAAGGACTGCTTCCAAAAAAATGGGCACAGGGAAAAATAAAACATCAATTTTCCCTTCTAGCGGAAAAAGCGGGAATCAGTAATAACGTTTTGAATGGCATTTTTGATTTGATGCTTTCGCAGTCAGATAAGATTACGGAATTAACTGCAGCTTCTTTCCTTAATGATACTACAAAAAGAAATTACCTGCAGGCTTATCAGACGCGTTTAAAAGAAATAACTATAGATTTAGGCATTTAAAAAAGTTAAATGCGTTATTTTAAGTTCTCTCACATCTCTTTTCTTAAAACATTATTTAACATTTTAACCCCAACAGAATATTAAACCTCTTTTAGAATTAAAGTACAATAACTTATTATACAAATTCAATTGAAAGTAAGCCAATTTCTTTTAAATCTTGCATAAAATGGTTTATAAATTATCCTGTAAAGTTACTTAACGGGACAACTATTATATAGTTGTCCCGTTTTTTATCCCCAAAAAAACTTCTTTATCAAGCTTTCAAAGTTTGACTTTTTATCGTTCGATTTTTTCACGCAGACCTAATAGACTACACCTATTTTTAATCAATGGTTTAGTACAAATTTAAATCTCATATATGCTAAAATTCAAACTTTTATTATTGTAAGAAAATATATATTTTTCATTTGTTTGCAATGTTATAATATTATCTTTGAGGTAACTAATTCAAACCCAAATATGAAAAAAAAATACCTATTCTTATTTTTATCAGTCCTTTTTGCCAATGCTATTCAAGCTCAAGATGAAGCTCCGACAACTGTTACCAAAAATCAATTTAAAATTAACATCTTATTTCCAGGGTTCGTTTTCGAACATGGCTTATCAGATAAAAACACCTTGTACTCTGAAGCCTCTTTAGGAGCGGGTTACCGTAAAAATAGTTATTATAATGAATCAAATGTATATCTATTCCCTATGATTAATGAGCAGGTTCGTCATTATTATAATCTTGAAAAAAGAGCTTCTAAAGGAAAAAGAACCGCTCACAATTCAGGAAATTTTGTGGCTTTATCTGCATATTATAATTTTAAATCAATTTCGACAAATGAAGAATATGGCGACTATTCTTCATCTTTTACAGTAGCTCCACTTTGGGGATTTCAACGTACTTATAAAGGAAATTTTAATCTTGAAATCCATTTAGGAGCAGGAATAAATATAGATAAATACAATACGGAATTTGCACCTATTGGCAATCTTACCTTAGGCTGGGTAATTGGTAAATAATTGCGACAAGCAATACATTGGAAAGCCTTGCATTTTGTCAAGGCTTTTCTATTTTATATTCAAGTTCTATTTTAACTACTTTAATTATCGAATTATCTTTATGTTAAATGAATAATGTATTATAGTGTACAATACCGTTTAACACTTCCCGATCTCCAAATACGTTCCCAACGTTAGCTTGTTGAAGGGGCAACCTGAATTCACAATAATTGTTAGTTCTTGCTTATTCCCATCGCTTAACTTAGAGCTAAGTTTATCCTTTACTTAAGATAAGAATGACCTTGTGCAAGACATCATACTGGTTAACTAAACTTTAGAAGCAAGTGAGTTTTATAAGCGTAAAAGCCAAATTCTATCGAATTTGGCTTTTACTTAATTTCCTGTTTGTTTTAATAGCGGTTATGTAATCAAAAAAAATCTAACTTTCTACTTTTTCAAGTTGTGGACCGGCATTTAGCAATCCAGCACCTTTTTCATTATCAGTGTATTGCGCAAAGTTTTGGATAAAACGAGTCGCTAAATCAATTGCTTTATCAGACCATTGTGATTCAGCAGCATACGTATTTCTAGGATCTAAAATAGTAGGGTTTACGTACTCTAAGGAGGTTGGCACTTCTAAATTGAAAAAGGGAATTACTTTAGTTTGTGCTTTCTCAATGGAACCATCGAGGATCGCATCAATAATGGCTCGGGTATCTTTTATTGAGATTCTTTTTCCAGTTCCATTCCAACCAGTATTTACCATATAAGCCGTTGAATGGTGCTCTTTCATTTTCTTTACTAGCTCTTCTCCATATTTTGTTGGATGCAAGGATAAAAATGCTTTTCCGAAGCAAGCTGAAAATGTGGGCTCCGGTTGGGTAACGCCTAATTCTGTTCCTGCTAATTTTGAAGTAAAGCCTGAAAGAAAGTAATATTTGGTTTGTTCGGCGGTCAATTTTGCTACTGCTGGCAATACTCCGAAAGCGTCAGCCGTTAAAAAGATCACTTTGTTTGCGTGTCCCGCTTTAGAAACCGGTTTTACTATATTTTGGATATGCTCAATTGGATAGGAAACTCTCGTGTTTTGCGTAACGGACACATCTTTAAAATCGATGATACCTGTGGCATCTAAGCTTACATTTTCCAATAAAGCATTTGGTTTGATAGCAGCGTAAATATCAGGCTCGTTTTCTTTGCTTAAATCAATTGTTTTCGCATAACACCCGCCTTCAAAATTGAAAACACCCTCATTATCCCAGCCATGCTCATCATCTCCAATTAATTCACGTTTCGGATCGGTTGACAATGTCGTTTTTCCTGTACCTGATAGTCCAAAGAAAACAGCAACATCACCTTCTTTTCCCTTGTTAGCGGAGCAATGCATTGAGGCGATTCCTTGTAAAGGCAAATAGTAATTCATCATAGAAAACATTCCTTTTTTCATTTCCCCTCCATACCAAGTTCCTCCTATTAATTGTATTTTCTCCGTTAAATTAAAAGCGACATATACTTCCGAATTCAATCCATGATTTGCATAATCTTTGAATGTTGTTTTAGAAGCATTCATGACAATAAAATCGGGCTCACCAAAATTTTCCAATTCAGCTTTCGTCGGACGAATAAACATATTGGTCACAAAATGCGCTTGCCATGCCACTTCCATAATAAAACGAACTTTTAGACGTGAATTTTCATTGGCGCCACAAAAAGCATCCACTACATATATTCTTTTTTCAGATAATTGCTTAATAGTTGTTTCTTTTAAGGCATTCCAAGTATTTTGTGTAATAGGTTTATTGTCATTCTTTGCCTTTTCAGAAGTCCACCAAATTGTATTTTCAGTAAGTTGATCTTTGACAATATATTTGTCTTTAGGTGACCTACCGGTAAAATCCCCTGTCATCACATTTATCGCTCCAAGTTCAGAAATTTGTCCTTTCTCACACCCCTTTAATTTACAGTCTAACTCACTATGGGCTAACTGTTCGTAGGATGGATTATGAATGATTTCGTGAACCCCTTTAATACCGTATTTTTCTAATGAAATTGATTTCGTAATTTGATCGTTATTCTTCATGGGGATTTAGTTTATGTTTCATAATTAGTCAGCTTAGCAACGTTCCTAACAACAAAACTTAATTTATTCTATCTGTATCTTATTGTTTTTTAAACTTAATTCGCCTCTCTATATTTCTGTTGTAGCAGTACTGTTAAGGCCCTTTCAGTTTTAGAATCTAATTGTTGCGACGCAAAACGTTTCCACATTCCATCGATATAAAGCAGTAGTAATTCGGCTTCCAAAATTGGATTTTTATAGTGTAATTCCGAAAAAGCTACTGTCAGCTTTTCGGAACAAGGCCTCATGAAAATGTCGTGGTATCTTTGAGAAACCAAATTTAACGCCATGATTTTATGTTGCATTTTCCAAAAATCCGGATGTGAATCGACCAAAACTCGGGGAACTTCAACAATTTTTAATATATATTCCAATCCCTTTTGGTCATTCAAGTAATTGGCAATTATTTTTGTTGCCTCTTGATAGCCCTGTTTAATAATTTCCTCGAGCAATTTTTCTTTGGTTCCAAAATGCTTAAAGATCAAGGCTTCTGAAGTTTCTGCTTCAGAAGCAATTGATTTTGTAGAAGTAGCTCGCGCGCCATTTTCTGTAAACAGCTTTAGAGCGGCCTCAAGTATGTCTTTCTTTTTGCTCATCTTGAAATTATTTAGATTACGAGCCTTTTATAGTTTTACACTCTTTCAATAATTACCGCGTATCCTTGTCCCACGCCAATACACATGGTTGCCAGAGCATATCGTTTTTGCAAACGTTTTAACGATAAAGCGGCACTGTATAGAATTCTGGCTCCTGAAACTCCTAATGGATGCCCCAAAGCGATTGCACCTCCGTTGACATTAATTCTCGAATCATTATCATCTAGTCCTAGAGCTCTTGTACATGCAAGACTCTGCGCTGCAAAGGCTTCATTTAATTCAATAATATCAATATCATTCAAAGTTAATCCAGCTTTGGACAATGCTTTTTGTGTTGCTGTAACGGGCCCAATTCCCATAATTCGTGGTTCAACACCCACCACAGCCGAACTTACGATTCGAGCTAATGGTTTCAAATTGTATTTTTTTACTGCCTTCTCAGAAGCTATAAAAGTAGCCGCAGCACCGTCATTCAATCCCGAAGCATTTCCTGCGGTAACCGTTCCGTCTGTTTTAAAAGCTGGTTTTAGTTTACCCAATGTTTCTATAGTTGTACCGGCTCTAATGAATTCATCTTTAGAAAAAACAATGGGTTCTCCTTTACGTTGAGGGATATTAACTGGAATAATTTCTTGCGCCAAAATACCATTCTCTTGGGCTTTAGCTGCTTTTACCTGTGAGTTGTAAGCGAAAATATCTTGATCTTCACGACTAATATTATACAAATCCACTAAATTTTCAGCTGTAATTCCCATAGGATCTACCCCATACAATTCTTTCATTTTAGGATTTACAAAACGCCATCCAAAACTGGAATCTTCCATTTTAGAATCAGTTCCATATGGTTTTGATGATTTTGAAATCACTAATGGACCGCGTGTCATATGTTCTACACCGCCTGCAATAAAAACATCACCATCTCCGGCTTTAATCGCTCTTGCTGCACCTATAATGGCAGACATCCCTGATGCACATAATCGATTAACTGTTTCACCTGGAACTGTAACAGGTAATCCTGCCAGTAATGCTGCCATACGCGCCACATTACGATTGTCTTCTCCTGCCTGATTGTGACAGCCTAAGATGACATCATCAATGGCCTCAACTGGAATATTTGGATTTCTATGAACTAATTCTTGAATGACAATTGCGGCCAAATCATCCGCTCTCACAGCTGAAAGTGTACCTCCAAAACTTCCTATGGGAGTTCTGATTCCATCAATTATATAGGCTTCTATACTCATTTTTTCTTGGTTTTAAATTATAGTTCTTCTATTGGAAGATTTGCTTTTTGCTCCAGTAATGAAGCATTGCCGTTATCATGATAATTGCTCAACGAATTTTGCTTCTGTTTTTTCTCTAACTTCTTCTAATGTAGCACCTGGCATTAATTCTATTAAAGTTAATTTATCATCAATATATTTAAAAACAGCCAATTCTGTAATCACCATATCAACTGAGCCCAATGTTGTTAAGG
This sequence comes from Flavobacterium sp. OHVDL-2026-0007, assembly GCF_059882335.1. Classification (NCBI taxonomy): domain Bacteria; kingdom Pseudomonadati; phylum Bacteroidota; class Flavobacteriia; order Flavobacteriales; family Flavobacteriaceae; genus Flavobacterium; species Flavobacterium sp. OHVDL-2026-0007. The sequence goes on along the minus strand of NZ_CM187612.1, from coordinate 676,229 downwards.
GCAACGTACAAGTAGGCACAATTTTAGAACTTCCGTCTCTGTTATTGTGATTCATTGTGATAATCAGTGTTTTTGCACCTGAGGCCAAATCCATCGCTCCGCCAACGCCTAATAAAGGTTGTCCCGGCACAGCCCAATTGGCCAGATTCGCATGCTCATCCACTTCTAAACCGCCCATTACAGCAATATCCACATGTTTTCCACGAATCATGGCAAAAGAATCTGCACTGTCAAAATAACTGCTTCCTGCTAATGCCGTAACTGGAATTTTTCCCGCATTAACCGGATAATGCATTGCTCCTCCTCCATCTACGGGCTCTGGACCAACGCCTAACATTCCGTTTTCAGTATGTAAAATAACACCATGTTGTGGTGTAATTAAATCAGCAACTAAAGTTGGAATTCCAATACCCAAATTAACTACATCACCTTTTTTTAATTCCTCTAAGGCGCGTTTGGCCATATTCATACGATCTTCGCTCACTTTTTTGCCTTTACTAACTGATGCCGACGAACCTAAATCCTCTAGAGTAAGTGTAGCCTGAACCAAGTAATCTATAAAACATCCAGGTGTGTGAATGTAATTTGGATCTAAACTACCTTCTGGTACTATTTCTTCCACTTCAGCAATAACTAAATCAGCTGCTGTGGCCATTGCACGATTGAAATTTTGTTCCGTCATGCGATAGATTAAATTTCCAGCTGTATCCGCTTTCCATGCTCTGATAAAAGCTACGTTTCCACGGATTCCTTTTACAAAAACCTGTTCCACACCATCAATAACTTTCATTTCTTTGCCTTTCGCAATTGGTGTTCCTGCGGCTGTTGGCGTATAAAAACCTCCTATACCTGCTCCCCCTGCTCTTAAAGCTTCGGCCAAAGTACCTTGCGGTATTAATTCATATTCCACAACTCCGTCCTGAGCTGCTTTTACCGCTTCAGGATTACTGGTAAAAAAAGAACCAATCATTTTTTTTAACTGTCCATTGCGCAACAAACGTCCGCCTCCAATTCCTGCTTCCCCTACGTTGTTTCCTATAAAAGTGATATTTTTAGTTGCTGTTTTTGATAGAGCATTCATCAAATGGACTGGATTTCCTGTCATCCCAAAACCACCTTGTAATAAGGTATCACCATCTTTTACTAATGCCGCGGCTTGTTCTGTTGTTATTTGTGGAACTTGTTTCATAGTTTAATTTTTAATAAATTCAATAAGTAATTCTGTAAAATCATCGGCCTTTTCAATGTTTGAAATATGAGCCGTTTCTAGAACAGCCAAAAACGAATTCGTGATTTTTTCCATTAAAAAATCACCATCTTTTACGGTTGTAACCAAATCCTCGGTTCCGGAAATAATTAAAGTTGGTGTCGAAATTTCTGAAACTTCAGCCGTAAAATCAGCATCCCGAACTGCAGCGCAACAAGCAATATATCCGGCTAATGGGGTTTGCACAAATTTCGATAAAACGACATCAACTTCTTCTTTATTTAAAACTACATAATCAGCTGTGAACCAACGCTCTTTAGTCCCTAAAAGAATACTTTCCAAGCCGTTTTCCTGAACCGTTTCTATTCGGCTATTCCAACCTTCCTTGTTTCCAATTTTCACCGCCGTATTACAAAGAATCAGCTTTTCTAACCGCTCTGGTGCATGAATTCCTAACCATTGTCCCGTCAATCCGCCAATTGATAATCCACAAAAAATTACCTGGTCTATTTTTAGGTAATCTAATAAATCCAATACATCATTGCCGAGCGTTTCAATAGAATACTCCCCTCCCGTATTTTCGCTTTCTCCATGACCTCTAGTGTCGTATCGTAGGATATTAAACTCCTGTCCAAGTAGTTTTACCTGTTTATCCCACATACTCAAATCAGTTCCTAATGAGTTAGAAAAAACTACTGTTTGTTCCTTTTTGAAATCATCAAGGACATAATTCAGTTCGGTGTTCCCAATTTTTATTTTTGACATTTTTCTGATTTTTATTAACCCAAGTCACCACCCGCAACCGGAATGGTAATTCCTGTGATATAAGAAGCTTCATCCGATGCTAAAAAAAGTATCGCTGAGACTTGCTCTTCAATTGTTCCGTAGCGTTTCATTAAACTCGATTCGGTAGTTTGATTGGCTACTTCTTGTTTCCATATTTTTTCTTGATCCGAATCTGGCGTTTCATTTCGTGGAATCAAGCGTTCTGGAGCTTCGGTTCCTCCTGGCGCAACAGCATTTACCCGTATGTTTTTTTCAGCATACTCAAATGCCATCGCTGCGGTAAGTGCATTAACCCCACCTTTTGCCGCAGCATAAGGAACACGATTAATTCCTCTGGTTGCCACGGAAGAAACATTCACGATTACACCTCCTTTTTGATCTAACATTACCGGCAGAACTGCACGACAGCCCCATAAAGTGGGGAATAGTGAACGCCGAATCTCCTTTTCGATTTGATCTTCTTCGTAGGTAGCAAAAGGTTTCATCCAAATGGTCCCCCCTACATTGTTAATCAAAATATCTATTCTTCCAAACTTTACAACGGCTTGTGCTACTACCGACTGAAATCCTGAAAATTGCTCTAAATCAGCCACTACTGGGAGTACTTTATTTCTTTGCTCCTCACTTAATTGTGAGACGATCTCATTTACTATTGGCGAACGATCAATTAATACAACCGAACCCCCTTCTTCTAAAAGTTGCAATGCAACCGTTTTTCCTATTCCTTGGGCGGCACCAGTAACCAGAGCCACTTTTCCTAAAAATCTATTGGGATGAAGCATATTTTCTTTTTAAAAAATTATAATTGCACATTTTCTTGGCCTGTTGGAACAAATTTTTCCATGTAAAAATTAACATGTTGAATGGACTCTTTATCCAACGTAGTTTTTACTGCTTCTACCATGGCATTTGGTCCACAGATATAAATATCATAGGCTTTGTTACCCAAATTCTCTTTGTTAATCCACTGTGTAACAAAACCCTTATCATGGCCTTCTACCTGCTCGTCGGAAGTACAGGTGAATAATTGTAAGGGCATAATTTCACTAAATGCTTTTAAACGCTCCAGCTCTACTACGTTTTCTCCAGTGGTTGCTCCGTAAAACAAATGAATTGGCGTTGTATTCTTTTCGGCTTTTAGTTTTTCAAGCATCGCCATAAAAGGGGCAATACCTGTTCCGCCTGCAATAAAAATTAAATCACGTTTAGCATCTCTTAAATAAAAGCTTCCCAATGGCGTAATAATATTTAATTCACCTCCGATACTTGCCTCTTCTTTTAGATAGGTACTCATCAATCCTCCCGGTACTAGTTTGATTAAAAACTCCCCCGTAGCTGTATTGGGTTGTGAACTGTACGAATACGATCTGGTTTGTGAAGTTCCCGGAACCTGAATATTTACATATTGTCCCGGAAGAAATTCAAAGGAGCTGCCATCTGTAGCACGCAACTTTAATTGGTATATTTCCGAAGATAATTGGTTTAGTTCCGTGATTTCTGTACCGACAGCTGTAGATTTAACTTTACAAGCAACAGAACTCGCCAAAATATCTACCACAAGATCAGATTTTGGTCTTACTTGACAAGCAAGGGCGAAACCTGCATCAAATTCTTCATCAGATAAAGCTTCCTCGATATAGTCTCCCGCATCGAAATTTCCTGATCTCATTTTACATTTACAAGTACCACAAGCGCCGTCAGCGCAATCTAATGGAATATTTATCCCTACACGATAAGCCGTTTCTGCTAAAGTTTCATTGGACAAACTATCTATAAATCGGGTAACTCCGTCCTCAAAGTTTAATGCTATTTTCGCCATTACTTTTATGTATTAAATGTGATATATGTCAAAAATCTGTCGAATGTAATCGTTCTTCAGAATGACTTTTTTATTTGTGATTAAAAATGAATCTCCTACTTTTTTCAAAGTATAGAGAGAACATCCAAAAAACTGATCTACTATATTATATCTAAAACTCAATGTATTCCAGTTAAAACGTATTTTAACTTCTTCATTATTTTCTTCAATAATTTCAATATTCGAAATCATGTGATTTGTTCTCGTATCGGGCAGCGTAGCACTGGAACGCTCGGTTCTTATTCTAAAGATGCGATCCTCTAAACCGTGTCGATTTGGATAATAAATCAAGGAAACCTCGGTCTGGTGATTTGTTGTCAAATTATCTTCGTCATCCCAGCACGGCATCCAAAATTCTACTTTATCATCATATAACTCCAGCCATTCATCCCACTGCTTGTCATCCAGATGTCTGGCCTCTTGATAAAGAAATGCTTGTATTTTATCGTAATTAGTCATTTTACAAATTGCTTTCTTGGTTAATCAATTCCTCGCTATCCAAGGCTTCTTTCATCACTTCAGCCCAATAATGGTGTTGCATCAGAAACAAACCTTCATCTTCACTTCTATTTCCGCTTATTTTTGGCTTTATTCCCATGGCATCAGCATGCTCGTCCGGACCATAAACCCAATGCTCAGCACCACGGCTAACGTCGTTCCAAGGCATCGCTTTTGATAAATAACTTTCCTGACAAGATCTAAATTCTTCCAGGTCATCAGGTGTCCCCATTCCCGTTACGTTAAAGAAATCCTCATATTGACGAAGACGTAACGCACGATCAGCCGCAGGTTCGTTTTTCGGGGCAAAGCAGTAAATAGTCACTTCTGTTTTATTTACAGCAATAGGACGAAGCACACGAATTTGAGTAGAGAACTGATCCATTAGATATACATTTGGATAAATTGCCAGATTACGTGTCTCGTTGATAATAAAATTTGTTTTTTCTTCACCAAGTGTACTATTTAGCCTTTCAAGCTGGCTGTACAAGGGGCGCACTTCTGGGTTTAGCATTTTGGTCCAAAGCAGCATATGTCCATTTTCAAAACCATATACACCGCCCACACTTTTTGACCATCCGTTAGGATCTACGGCTTGAACCCCTTCTTCTTTACGGTTGCCCATTGTTGCCACATAATTCCAATGCACAGAACTCACATGGTAACCATCGGCACCATTTTCCATTTGTAATTTCCAGTTGGCGTCGTAGGTATATGTAGAAGATCCTTTCACTACTTCCAATCCAAATTCAGACTGATCTACCATTTGATCAATAATCTTTACGGTATCTCCCAGATATTCTTCTAGTGAGGAAGAATCTGGATTTAAACTGCCGAATAAGAATCCTTTATAAGATTCAAATCGCGCAATTTTTTTTAAATCATGAGAGCCATTAGTATTAAATCCCTGGGGATATCCGGCATCTTTTCCGTCTTTTACTTTCAATAGTTTTCCAGAATTATTAAAAGTCCAACCGTGAAACGGACAAGTATAAGTTGATTTATTTCCTTTTTTATAACGGCAAAGCTGTGCTCCTCTATGACTACATGCATTGATAAAAGCATTCAATTCGCCTTCTTTATTACGTGAAATAAAGATGGATTGTCTGCCAATGTATGTCGTGAAATAATCGTTCAATTCAGTTATCTGACTCTCGTGTGCCAAATAAATCCAATTATTTTCGAAAATGTATTTCATTTCCAATTCGAATAAATCTGGATCGGTAAAGGATTCTCTTTTATGACGATACAAACCTTTTGCGACATCGTGTTGAAGCAGACTCTCTACGTATTCTTTGTTTAATTTTTCCATTAGTCTTGTTATTTCGTAGTCATAGCTCACCCGCTCCGGAGTCATTTTCGGATAAAAGCCTCATGAGACTAGTGAAGTAAATCGATTCAATTTGCTCCTTCTCAAGAAGATTCTATATGTCCAAAAAGATTTCGGAAAATAGCAATAGACCCCTTATTTTTATATTATGCTACAGCTTCGGCTCTCAATCGCTCTACATCTGCATCGTGAATACCTTCAATTTCACTGTGTAATGTGAAGTCGAAATCGATTGAGGAGAAAGACTTAGTTAAGCCTTTTTCTCTGATTTTTTCTGGATCAGAAATTATAGTAAGATCAGGAACCAAACCCTCACGAGTTGCGAAAGCGAAATCGTCCCATAAGTAGGGATCTCCTTCAAAGTTAATTTGTGTGGTTAATTTTCTACAGCCTGGCGCTGAAACAAAGAAATGAATGTGAGATGGACGATTTCCGTGGCGGCCAATAGCGCTTAAAAGTAATTCCGTTGATCCTCCGGGAGGAACTGCATAGCCGGAAGGAAGGATGCTACGAAATTGATAACTTCCGTTTTCATCTGTTTCAATTGTCCCTCGTAAATTAAAGTCACTTTGCGATTGATCAAAATAAGAATAATTCCCTTTTAAATTAGCATGCCAAACTTCTACTAATGCATTCGGAATTGGATTGTTTTTATCATCTAAAACTTTTCCTTGCATAAAAAGAATTTCTCCTTGTTCTACTTCAGTTCCGTCGTCCAAACGAGCAAATCCTTTTGATTTTGGAGCGCCTGCAACATAAAGTGGTCCCTCAATCGTTCTTGGCGTTCCTCCTGTCATTCCAGCTTTTTCCTCTTCTTCATCCATGCGTAAGTCTAAAAAATGTTCTAATCCCAGACCAGCTGCAATTAAGCCATATTCCCCATTTTGTCCCGCTTGCGTTAAGAAATTAACAGCTGTCCAAACTTCATCTGCTTGGATGTCTAAATCTTCGATGGTATAAAACAAATCGCGTAGTATTCTATTGACAATCACTTTTGCTCTATCGCTTCCACCTTCAATCTTTTCTGTACTTTCAATTTTTTGAAGTACTTCATCTATTTGTGCTCTAGTCATGATATTGATTTTTTAATTTATTATAGTTTCTTTTTGGTTGATTATAATTGCTTTACAATTCTCCTTCTTTAATAGAAGAATAGTGTTTACATAATGATTTTACTTCTATTTCCATAAAAGGAAAAAGGGGTAATTTGCTTAGAATCTCATGAAGCTCTGCAGGGGTTTCTACATTAAAAATACTGATATTCGAATACTTTCCTACAATTCTCCAAATGTCTACCCATTTTCCACTTCGCTGTAAATCTTGGGACATTGCTTTTTCTTCTGCTTTTAATTCATTCACAAAATTCACATCTAAATCATGTGGAATTTTTACGGTCATTTCTACGTGGAATAACATGCTGCTAATTTTTATTTACGTTTATATTGGTTGAGTTTTTCTAAATCTAATTCCAAGCCTAAGCCCGGACCTTGTGGAATCTTCATTGAAGCATTCGAAAATTCTACTTTAGTTTTTACAATATCATCTGTCAATAATAAGGGACCAAAAAGTTCCGTTCCCCATGACATTGTTTTCAAAGTACTAAAAGCATGTGCCGACGCCACAGAACCAATTGTTCCTTCTAATAAAGTACCGCCATACAAACCAATATCAGCAGCTTCTGCAATCGCAGCCACTTTTAATACATTATGTAATCCTCCTGATTTTCCAATTTTTAATGCAAAAACATCTCCTCCTCTTATTTTGGCCAATTTGTAAGCATCTGTGCTATCATTCAAAGCTTCATCGGCCATAATAGGTACGGTAAACATTTTGGTCAAACGGGCCAACCCTTCAAAATTTTCTTTCACTATAGGTTGCTCGATCAAATCAATTCCTGCTTCTTGAAGTTTAGCAATACTTATTTTTGCCGTACTTTCATCCCAAGCCTGATTTACATCTACCGTTATTTTTGCTCGGTCTCCCATTGCTTTTTTGATAGCGGCAACGTGGGCAATTGAAATTTCCGGTGCTTGCCATCCAATTTTTAATTTAAAAGTATGGTGTCTTCCAATAGCTAAAAGATGTTCGGCTTCTTCAATATCCTGTTGTGTATTCCCGCTAGCCAATGTCCATAAAACGGGTAAAGTATCGGTAATTGCGCCTCCTAATAATGTAGCGACAGAAACCCCCAATCGTTTTCCATGTGCATCCAAAAGAGCTGTTTCAATTCCTGATTTTGCGATTCGATTGCCTTTGATGTTTTTCTCGATCCAAAACATTGCTTTGTGAATATTAGTAGCATCCTGACCAACTAATAAGGGGGCAAAATACCTATCGATGTTGAGTTTCATACTCTCAGGAGATTCCTCTCCGTAACTCAATCCACCAATTGTCGTTGCTTCTCCAATTCCTTCAATGCCATCACTACAAAACAAACGAATGATCACCATAGTTTGTTTTTGCATAACGGTCATCGAGAGATGATGCGGGCGAATTGTGGGTAAATCAACCAGAATAGCTTCAATTTTTTCAATAATAGGATTATTCATTTCTTAGTATCTAAATTATTTGATTATATCAGAAGTAAGTACTCACTCATAAAAAACTAAGCACTCACTTACTGTTTGATTATCACAAATTTATAGGTAAAAGCAGAGTCTAAAATTGGATTAATTCTCTATTAATGAGACAAATCAAACAAATAGGTAAAAAACATAACTATTTGTTTACAACGTCTTTAAATATAAAAAAAACATATGCCCAAAAAATTAGGACAAACAAGCTTTACTACAGAAAGATGAGTCATAATGTGATAAACAGCAAATTCATAGAATTGACAATTATCTATTTATCATAATAGAATAAGTAAAAGTCAAATAAAACTATTCACGTCCTAATTGGTTTGTGAATTCTTTGGGAGAAGATACCATAAATACAACTTTACCGCTTGAGAAGGGTTTCACCATTTTTAAACAAATGAAAACACTTGGCAACATACTATATACAATGTATAACTCAAAATCTTTGAATATGAACTACTTCAATGATCATTTAAAACCTGAGGAAAGTATGTTGAATATTCCATTCTTTTTAATCTCGTTCTCTTCAAAATTATTTGTAATTTTGCAATCGATTACAACGCTAATGTGAATATCAATAAATATTCTTCAGAAATTGTCGTCGTAACGCATCAAAAAAACAGAATAATGCAAACTTCAAAAAAACTTTTTATCTGGTCTTGGATATTGGGATTAGTGTTTTATTTCATCGATTACGCCACCCGATCTGCTCCTTCATTAATGATTAGCGATTTATCTCAATTATTTTCTATTTCAAAAATCGATGTTATTTCTTTAGTGGGTAGCTATTATTATACCTATGCCATTTGCGCTTTGATAGCTGGAATTTGTTTAGATAAATTTGGATCTAGATATTCTATGTTTGCAGGTTGTTTCATACTAGGAATAGGATGCCTATTATTTGTGGTTTCCTCTAGTTTTGTCGGTGAGACGGGCCGTTTATTACAAGGAGCTGGAAGCGCTTTTGCTTTTCCTGGTTGTGTGTATTTGGCCAGTAAAGGATTTCCATCTAAATACTTAGCAACGGCCATCGGATTTACGCAATGTATTGGAATGCTAGGTGGTTCAGCTGGTCAATTTATCGTTGCTCCAATGTTAGAGAATGGCATGTCTTTTTCTAGTTTTTGGATTATTTCGGGAGTTTTATGTATTATTCCTGCCTTTGCTATGCTTATCGTTACGCCAAAACACACCATAGAGGAAAACAGTGATCATAAACAAACTTCTTTTTTTGAGCCTTTTAAAATTATCTTTACCAATAAAGATTCTTGGTTAAGTGGATTGATTTCTGGCTTATTATTTGTCCCTACCACCATTTTTGCTATGACTTGGGCTGTTCCTTATTTTAAACTTGATTTAGGGTATACAGTAAATGAAGCCGCTATGACCGCCGCCATGGCATCACTAGGATGGGTCATTGGTTGTCCATTGATGGGTATGTTAACCGATAAAATTGGCAAACGAAAACCTGTAATTCTATTTGGCTGTATAGCAATGGTACTTATATTATTACAAATTTTATATGCTCCACAATTGATCATTCCTAAAATTTCACTGCTACTTTTTGGCGTCTTTTCAGGAGTGGCTATGATCCCTTACTCGGTAATTAAAGAGGCTAATCCGGACTACGTTAAAGGAAGTGCTACAGGGGTACAGAATTTTATTACTTTTGGGGTAACCTCTTTACTTGGGCCGCTTTTTGCTAAAATTTATGGTAATAAATTACCCGAGGTAACCGATAAAATCGGTCACTTCGAGCAATCTGTTTGGTTTTGGATAATCGGAATCTGTTTTGCCATCCTATTTACCTTATTTCTTAAAGAGACAGGAAGCAAAAGCAAGTAAACTAATTTAGATTCTGTTTCACCTGAAGATAAATCCCATGATCTTGAAAAGTAGCTACTAGAACTATTTTCCTCTAGGTTGAAAAAACAAAAAAGATCACGCTACTAAAAAGGTAAAACGATCAACGTTTTGTCTTTTTTTATGTTTTTTTTACTTTTAACCTATGGAATTAAAACTAAAAACCTCCAAAATTAACGTTTTGGAGGTTTTTACTTGTCTTAGTTCAGCAAGAAACATAGCTAACGATATCTGTATAAGCTACTTGATCAGTTATAGGTGACATCATTTTTCAGATCCTAATTATTTCCTTACAAGCACCAAGGCACAAAATAATTAATTAGTCTTGACAATGGTTAGCGTCAATAAATGAACCTATGCTACTACCGGCTGCAATAACCTGGTTTTTAGTAATACCATTAGATACGTCAGGTAAATCAAAATAAGTATAAGGATTATTGCCCGTTGTTGTTACATCCGTTGTAAAAATATCTAATCCTGCAAAATAAGCATCTATGGTTGTAGCTTCAGTAGCAACTTGACTTGCAACACCACTTAAACGTGCTGCTCCAAGCTGGAAGAAACCATTCATCGTCTGATCTCCACCTTGACCTTTATCAATATCCCATGCAGTCATACCTTGGGCTTGTGTATAGGTAATTCCACCAATAGTAAGACCATTTACCCATAACAAGCTTGATCCATTATTTAATGCTCCATTGGCAAAGAAATATCCTTGTGAAAATGAACAATATTGTTCAATAGGACATCCAGGTCCAGAAATAGTTCCTTGATTACACGAAGTACCGGCTTTAATCCACGCAATGGTGGTCGTATCAATACTATAACCTCGATCAAATTTTAAAACCAATACCCAAGATGTTGCGGACTGAAGATCATTGAATTTAACAAAATTGTTTGTTATAGCTTGTGGGTTACAGGTTGTACCTGAGCCTTCTGTGGCTTCTAAATTGGCAGGGCTTCCGTTTACAGTTGCCCAAATAATATCTCCAAAACTCGGGCTTTGATCTCCGCAATTATTTAAGTCGATGATAAAATGGCTTAAATCTTTTGCATTTGCTTTAAGACGTGTTATAGTATACGTCCAAGTTGTTCCATCTGCACTAACAGTAACAGATATACTATAATCCCCCCATTGACTTGTAGAAGCAGATGAAGGCTTGGCACTAGATGCTGAAGGTGTTGAAGATGTAGAAACTTCTGAATTTTCACTTACAGGCTCGTTGCTGCAACTAAATGTAAAAAAAAGTACAATCGCTAGTAAAATTAATCGTTTCATTTTGTCAAATATTTAATTAATAAATTAAAAATTGCCATACAATATGAGTAAGATTAAATAGGCAGAAGCGGGAATATTGCACGAAGTTAAAACACAAAATGCTATAAAAAAAAATAACTCGTTTAAGCGATCATAAACCCGTTAAACCCCTGTTTTTATGCGCTTTAACAGCACTACCCTTTCATTTTAAAAACGGGAATGACTTCTATTTTTAAGTAACACTTTTTCTTTTTCAGAAAAACGAATTAAGTGTACTCAATATATTTCTTACCTTCGCTTGAAGAAAATCGTTTTCCTCACAAACCCAATAAGGAAGGATGTAATTATACCATTTTAACACTATGGTAAATAAATTAGCCACAAATCAAACAATAGCCTAAAATAGCAGGATTCCTTCTAATACTATCAAATGCACGATCAATTATTGAACCTGATAAGTGAAAAAATTGTACTTAGCACGCACGACAAAGAATTATGCGAAAAGTACTTTGAACCCGTATTATTTCCTAAAAATCGAATTATCGAAGAGCAAGGCAAAATCCCTAAGCATCTTTACTTTGTTCTATCTGGTTTTATGCGACTGTTTCATTACAATAAATTAGGTGATGAAATTACCACACATATAAACTGCCCACCAGGATTTTTTACGTCCTATTCCAATTTTATCAACCAGACACCAGCTATTGAAAATGTAGAATGTATTACGGAATGCGAGCTTTTGAGAATTACCAAAATAGACTTGGATTTTCTTCTTCAAAGTAGTGTGGCCTTCAAAGATTTTAGTATTTGGGTATTTGAACAATCCCTTACCTATAACGAAAACCGCTCAAAAGATCTAGCAACCTTAACAGCAGAACAACGTTACCAAAAATTAGTAGATAATTACCCTGAAATCCTCTACAATGTTCCTCTTCAATACATTGCTTCGTTTTTAGGAATGAACCCTAAAAGCTTGAGTAGAATCAGGAAGCAAATCATTAAGTAACATTTGTGAAGTAGATTAAAGTAATCACTTCGCAACTTTGTGTCCTAATAAAACAATAAAATGGCACAGAAAAATTTAGCATTGGTTACAGGTGCAAATGGGCACCTTGGCAACAACTTGATTAGATTACTTATTAGTAAAGGCATTCCAGTAAGAGCTTCGGTTCGCAACATCAAAAACAAAGAACCTTTTCTTGGTTTAAATTGCGAGGTAGTTCAATCCGATATTTCCGACAAACAATCCCTTGTAAAAGCTTTACAAGGTGTAGAAACCTTTTATGCCGTTGGAGCTGTCTTTAAACTGTGGGCCAAAGACCCGAAAAAAGAAATTTATGATGTCAATCTTGAAGGCACAAGAAATATGGTTGAAGCCGCAGCGGAAGCGGGCGTAAAACGAATCGTGTACGTCAGTTCTATTGCAGCTCTAAATTATTCAAAGCTACCTACCAAAGAAAGCTATGGTCAAAATCCTGACCGAAGGGACATGTATTACAATTCAAAAAATGACGGTGAAAAGTTAGCTTTTGAACTGGCTAAAAAGCACAAGATAGAGTTGGTTGCCGTTTTACCATCTGCAATGATTGGCAGCACAGCTTTTAGACCTTTAAGTGTTTCTTATAATATTATCTCTTTAATCCTGAACAAGCAAATACCCGTCGAAACAAAGATTACTTTAAATTGGATTGATGTAAAGGATGTCGCCCAAGGCTGTTATCTAGCAGCCACAAAAGGAAAAAATGGAGAACGTTATATATTAGCAAATGAAAAGTGTACCTCCATAAAAGAGACCACTCAAATTGCACAGGAGTTATTTCCAAACTTAAAAATAAAACTTCCTATGACAGTTCCAAGATCGATGTTATTTACAATTGCTTGGTTCATGGAAATTGGAAGTCGGATAAATGGTAAAGCTCCTTTGTTGAGTACCAAAGATATTGCCATGTTTTCAGGACTTCAACAAGACTTTGATATCTCAAAAGCAAGGAAAGAATTGGGCTTTAATCCTAAAAACTCCACACAAGCTGTTAAAGAGGCGATGGTGTACTTACTAGAAAACGAGAAATATTTGCGCCAATAACAGAAAGACAAGCAGTTAACATCGATTTTGTACAAGCTAGGACTGAAGTAAATTAAAGTAAGCTTTTACCCTTTTCACTTACTTTGCTTTGACATACCAGCTGTACCAAATCGGGGCTGCTCCTCTTTTAAATAGCTTACAAGAATCAATAAATTTACTTTGGCCTTCCAATGGTCAAAGTACCCGTACATATCAATTTTTCTTTCTCCACTTGACTCCCGCCTTACCCCCCCCTTTTTTATACCTGAACCTATTAATTAAACTAGTACGTTGGCTATAATTTGAAAGTACAATTTCAAATTGTAGTCTTTAACGTATGCGAAACATTTAATTTTTTACCTATTTTTTTTACATATCCAACTATTTTTACCCTTTAATTAATGTAATGCATAAAAATTATTCGAAAAAATTATCAAAAAATTTGCTTAAACGTTTAACTTTATTATATTTGCCCTCAAGAAAACGTTATAGTGAAAAAAGTTTCCATAAAAGATGTAGCATTAAAAGCAGGGGTATCTATCGCCTCAGTCTCTTATGTGCTTAATAATAAAGTAGGAAGCCGCATCGGGAAAGAAACTGCAGATAAAGTCACTAAAGCAGCCGAAGAACTTAACTATCGTGCCAACATAGCGGCCAAAAATCTAAAAACACAACGTACGAACATCATCGGATTAATTGTGGCCGATATTGCGAATCCTTACTTCTCGCAAATAGCACGAATAATTGAAAACGAAGCCAATAAAAAAGGGTACACACTCATTATTGGAAGTTCTGACGAAAATAAAGAGAAATTTGAAAGCCTTATTAACATGTTTTACCATCGCCAGGCCGAGGGTTTGATTATTGCGCCTGTTGAAAATTCCCAAGCTTGTCTGCTAAAATTACAAAAGCAAAATATACCTTTTGTTTTCATAGATCGTTACCTCCCAAAGATACAAGCTGACAACATTCGAATCAATAATTATGAAATCAGTTATCAAGTTACGGAGCATCTTATAGAGCAGAAACGTAAAAACATACTTCTGGTGGCTTATGAAACGATGTTGGATCATTTGATTCAAAGAACTGAGGGATTTAAAGATGCCTTAATAAAAAATAATTTACAATTTTCCAGCAGTAATATACTGACTATTCATAAAGATCATATAGATCAGGGTATTGACAATGGTTTTAGCAATTTGTTTGAATCAGATGCTAAACCTGATGCTGTTTTTTTTACCAGTAATAAACTGGCCATATCTGGCTTGAAAAAACTTATGAAATTGGGCGTAGCTATTCCAGCTGATGTTGCAGTTGTGGCTTTTGATGAGACCGAAGCCTATGAACTCTTTAGTGTACCCTTGTCTTATGTAAGCCAGCCCTTAACCGATATTGGGATTGCTGCTGTAGAACTGCTACACAATAAAATTACAGATCCCTTACTGCCTTTTCAAAGCATTGTACTAGATGCCCAAATGCATATTAAGGATTCTTCACAACTTAGAAATTAACCACACTTTTTTTATTTATTAATTTGCTTAAACGTTTAACCTGTATTAATTATGAAACAACAAACACCAACCAAGTCATCTATATATTGTTATGGAGAAGTATTATGGGATATCTTTCCCTCTGGAGCACGCGCTGGCGGAGCTCCTTTTAATGTGGCTTACAATCTAATGAGAATGGGAATTGATGCCCATATGATAAGCCGTATTGGAGATGATGAACTCGGAAGCGACCTTATGAAGCAACTTAACAATTGGAATATTTCGACTGAAAATACCCAAATAGATCACCTATACCCTACCGGAACTGTAATTGCTAGTATAGACGAGCACAATGAAGCTCATTATGATATTATCAAACCGGTTGCTTGGGATTTTATCGAATTCAAAGAGGATTACATCAACAAAGTGCGTGATGCTGATGCTTTTGTTTTTGGAAGTCTTATCACCAGAGGTGAAGTATCACGTAACACCCTTTTTGAGCTTTTGGAAATTGCCAAATTTAAAGTATTCGATGTCAATTTAAGACCTCCTTTCTATTTGCTTCCTGTTCTTAAAGAACTACTTTTCAAGGCCGATCTTGTCAAAATGAATAAAGCAGAACTTAGGCTTATTTTAGATTTTTTAGCTAAAGATTATTTGACCGAGGACGACAGTATTCGTTATATACAAGACACTTTTAATATTA
Source organism: Flavobacterium sp. OHVDL-2026-0007 (assembly GCF_059882335.1). Taxonomy (NCBI): domain Bacteria; kingdom Pseudomonadati; phylum Bacteroidota; class Flavobacteriia; order Flavobacteriales; family Flavobacteriaceae; genus Flavobacterium; species Flavobacterium sp. OHVDL-2026-0007. Next base: position 660,592 of record NZ_CM187612.1, on the reverse strand, counting down.
AAGAAGTATTGATCAGTAAAGGCAGCAAAGGCGCTATCTATTATAATGGAGAGCATCATTATCAAGCTCCCGCCGTACCTGTAAAAATAGCCGACACGGTAGGAAGTGGAGATGCCTTTTTAGCAGGATTTCTTTCTAGACGAATAACCAATTCAAATCCGCAGGAAATCATGAAACAGGCTACCGCTTTGGGCGGTTTTATTACCTCTAAAGAAGGAGCCTGCCCTTCTTATAACCTAAATGATTTTGAAGCTTTTCGACATGAGAATGAAATGGCTTGCCTTCAACTTTAAACAACTAACCACAAAATAATCGCTATAAACATGTCACAAGCTAAATTTACCGAGAAAAAATACACCATTACCTTCATATTTGTAACCTCATTGTTTCTATTTTGGGCCATTGCCATTACCATGGGTGATGTACTTAATAAACATTTTCAGAATGTATTGCACATTAGTAAATCAGAATCGGGATTGGTACAATTATCTATTTTTGGCGCTTATGCCGTTATGGGCATTCCCGCAGGACTTTTCATGAAAAGATATGGTTATAAAAAAGGTGTACTACTAGGGCTGCTGCTTTATGCTCTTGGCGCATTTTTATTTATACCCGCAGCACAAAACGAATCTTTTACTTATTTCAGAGTAGCTTTATTTATACTCGCATCGGGTCTTGCTACTCTTGAAACCGTTGCACATCCTTTTGTGGCATCATTAGGTGATGAACGTACTAGCGATCAACGTATTAATTTCGCTCAATCATTTAACGGATTAGGTGCTATTATTGGACCTCTCTTAGGTGGTTTTTTTATACTCAATACCAAAGGGACTGAAGGTCTGGAATCGGTTAAAACATTATACATGATCATTGGAGCCGTAATTCTTACTATTGCACTTGCTTTCTGGTTTGTAAAAGTACCTTCATTAAAAGATCCTCACAGTGAGCATGGAAAAAACACCACTGACTTGCAGCATCCTGATGTAATAACAAATGCTCCTTTATACCGTCAGCGTCATTTTATGTGGGCCGTAGCCGCCCAATTTTTTAACATTGGCGCACAAGGGGGTACATGGGCTTATTTTATTAATTATGGAGTAGAAAAAACGGGGCTTGCAGATAATCAGGTTGCTTACTATTTTTCACTAAGTATGGCCATGATGATGGTGGGGCGTTTTATAGGAACTTTTTTAATGCGTTATGTCGCTCCTAATAAACTATTGGCCTTATATAGCATTTGTAATATGGTCCTTTGTATTGTTATTTCTCAAAGTTTTGGATGGGTATCTTTCGCAGCACTAATTATGTTGAATTTCTTTTTAAGTGTTATGTATCCCACTATTTTTAGTCTTGGTCTGAAAAAATTAGGAACCAAAACTGAACAAGCCTCTTCTTTTTTAGTTATGGCTATGTTTGGTGGTGCGGTATTCCCTCCTATTATGGGATTTGTGGCCAATACCAACATTGCTTATGCTTACTTGTTGCCTATTGTTTGTTATCTAGTGATCCTCTTATTTGCTACAAAATATTACAAACCCAAAACATTAGGTATCCCAACTAAAGTTCTAAATGAAATCAGTCTATGATATCCAATGCTTTTTGCAAGTCTATAACTACGGCTGTTTTACTACTGTATACGCTCTCGGTAACAAGTCAGATTGTCATCAAAAATAAAAATTTCTCCTTTGGAACTACAGGAAGAATAGGATTTGGGTATTCTCCTAATATTGAAGGCCATACAGGGCGTCAATTAAACCTTTTGAATCAGGGTTCCCTCGGAGGAAGAATGGATCAAGGTGATTATGTAGACTTGCTTCCATCCTTTCATTTTATGCCTGTCACGGCCAATAAAGACAGTACGGAAATTGATTTTCAGGTAAGACTTGCTTTTTACTCCTCCAATGGTACATTTTTGGGAAATGTAAACTCGGGCTCTACGGACGGTATGATTGTTAGTTTACCCGAAGCTTTTGTGGAAGCTCGTAATATTGCAGGAAGTCCATGGACTGTATGGGCTGGAGCAAGATACATGCGTTATGATGATGTGCACATTGCTGACTATTTTTATTTTGATGATCATTCCTCACAAGGGTTTGGTATAAAATATAAGAACTCGTCCTTCTCTATGTTTTTCCCTGCAGCCATAGATACAACATCAGCCAGTGTTACACCTCCTTATTCGTATTCTAATATTATATCAGGAAGTAAGAACCTTACCTATCGACAGCGCGAAGTTATCGTAGCCGAGCATAGTTTTACGATATCAAAAAAACACCTTATAAAATTACTGGCCGAATACCATCATGTCCCAGAGGTACACAAAAATGCCAATCCAGCCTTTCCCGCTGATCATGGATTCGTAGCAGGAATTAAAATAAACTCCGAACTTCAAACAAGTAAAAAGGGATCTTTTAACCAATTCGCTATTCGTTATGGAACGGGTATTGCTAATGGCGGTGACAATGGCAATACACAAACTTGGCGTACTTTTGGTGCGCCAAGTTTGGAAGACCAAACCTATAAAGGTGCTTATTCCCTAACCATGGTAGAACATCTGATGCTCAATCTTTCAGACAGGATCAGTATTAATCCTTATGCTGTTTACACCCAAAGTAAAGGGGGAGCTGACACCAGCGGTAAGGCTCTAGACTTTTATAACAGGTCCATCTACAATTATAAAACGGATCTCGCGGTAGGTACCAGACTAATTTATTATCTTACTAATTGGTTTCATCTGGTCTCTGAGCTTCATTACACAGCGCGAAAAGATAGTGACAACCCAACTGCTTCCTTGGTCAAATTTGCCCTTGCCCCTACTATTGTACCTACTGCCGAACGCAGTCCATGGGCACGGCCACATATAAGATTTATCGCCGAAGTATCGCGTTATAATGATTATGCAAAAAATGCCATGTATTCCCCGTTTTTACAACAAGCCGGACAAAAAAGGATTGGGACTTACTTTGGTGTACGCTCAGAGTGGTGGGTATTTTAACTTAAAAACAATACTATGAAAATAAAATTCGGGGCTTCGCTCCTTTCTTGGATACCGCCTTTGTGGACCGCCGAAGCCGGACAATATGCTATAGAAAAAACGGCTCAAAACGGTTTTGATCTCATCGAAATCCTTTTGCCTAATAGTATGGAATTTGATGCACAAGCGGTAAAAAAACAACTTAGGAAAAATAACCTTGATGTCGTCTGTTCTCTCAATCTTCCCAAAGAAGCACATATTCCCTTTTATCCCAAAGAAGCTTTAACCTTAATTTGCAAAGCTCTGGATAAAACAGCTACTTTGGATTCCGTTTTTTTAGGAGGTGTATTACATGGCGGTATTGGTGTATTTACAGGAAAGCCCGTTACTGATAATGAAAAAAATATTATTGTAGAAGTATGGGAACAAGCTGCCGTTTATGCACAAAAACTTGGAATAACAATTGGGATAGAGCCCATAAATCGTTATGAAAGTTATATCTGTAATACGGCTGCAAATGTTTTAGCACTCATTGAAAAAACAAACATGCCAAATCTGGCAGTTCATCTTGATACTTTTCATATGAATATTGAAGAAAATAATTTTTATGATCCTGTAATAGCATCAGGCAAATTACTAAAACATATGCATATTACTGAGAGTAACCGAGGCATGCCAGGAGAAGGAACTATAAACTGGGATGAGCTCTTTAAAGCCCTAAAAGAGATTGATTTTGAAGGTAATCTTGTCCTAGAGAATTTTTCTTCCTCCGTTCCCGGCATGCAACAAGCCGTTTCTTTATGGCAGAACTCCTTACACGATGCCGACGAATTAGCCATAGGGAGTCTTGATTTTCTTAAACATAAGTACGCTGATTTTAGTTATTAACTAAAAAATGCTGTGATGGTCAACATCAAATATACCTATCTGTAGCAGTTTCTACATTTTTTTTAACAGCAGGTGTGTAGTAATATGAACTAAAAATCTCCAAAAACAAATAGACCACACCCAAAATGTTAAACGGATTTATAATTACGTTTGATATTAATGAGCTCGATATTGTATCGGGCTCATTGCTTTTTCATTAGGTTTTATTTTGTTGTACTTAGAATGGTCGTTATTTTCTAAGATTCGAAACAGAAATCCATCATAAAAAAGAACGAACTTGCTCTACGTGATTTTTCGAAAGAAATAGATCTTATTTACTATTTCAACCAACTTGTACATTATCAATACAATAACAATAACACATAAAAATTAAACAGATTATATCCCTTATTAGACTTGTGTGTTTCATTTTTATGTCTATCTTTGCACCCGCAATCAACACACATTAAAGCTGAAAAAATTAGCCTAATGTAGAAAGATTAAGAAATGGCCTCGTGGCGCAACTGAATAGCGCACTTGATTACGGCTCAAGAGGTTACTGGTTTGAATCCAGTCGAGGTCACTTAAGGAGACAACTAGCAAATAGTTGTCTCTTTTTTTATACACAAATTTGTAGGTTTTTCAAGCCTCTACAGCCTAACATTTACGGTTCAATTTTTTCACAGGGAATTTTTAGACTGTTTGAAATAAACAGTCCTAAAGTGGCGCTATTAGAGATTTAATCGAAGCTGAACGATGGTTCGAAATCCCGTTAAGGATATAGTTTTTTTTCTCTTTTGGTTTATCGTAATTTTTTGATAATAAATATAATAACTCCAAAATAATTTTAGTTTCTTTCTCATCTACCTGAATGCTGTTCTTGGAAAGAATAATAACGGCTTTCTCTACTGAAACAGTCCTCTCAATGAAATTCATTTTTTCTATTAGTTTTTCGGTTTCTTTTTTTTGATAGTATTTTTAAAAATGCTAGATTTAAATCTAAAGATAGATCTCCTGTTTTAAAATCAATATCAGTCGGCGGAATAAGATTTACAAGATGTCTTTTATCTGAAGTCTCAAATTCAGAAAATCTTTGAAAGATTTCAACTAATGCTTTTTCTTCTATTTGATTTTTTCTATCATAAGCTTTTAATTTAACAGTAATATCACGCGCTTCCTTTTTAAGGTTTTTGGTGCTGACTTGATTCTCTTTTTTTAATTCGTTATAGTCATCAATTTTTAATATTCCAGCTATAAACCCTTTTCTGCCTCGAGAAAGGGTCAGCTTCTCCTCATTTATTTTCCTCTCTAATACTTTTTGAGCATATAAATAACTTGCTTTCTGTGTCTTTATATTTCGGTCTTCCAAAATTCCTTTAAATAATTCTATAACGTTATTTGAAAGAACCAATTGTTGAAGCTTATTTTCATAGCAATCATTAAGAAATCTTGCATTTATCCTTGTTCTACAACCATTATGGCAATGATAATATGGATATTTTTTTTTTTGATCTCCCATTTGAAAAACTTCCGCCCAGTTTTCGATCACAACCAGGACAGGTTAAAAAACCTCTAAGAAAAAACATTGATTGTAAATCATCTCTTTTTGAAGTAGTTTTTCTTCTTATATTAATAACAGACTGAATCTGATTAAACAAAGACTCAGATATCAATGGCTCGTGTAATGCTTTTACCATATACTCTTCACCAGAATCTAGTGTGACTGGAATAAGCCCGCAATAAACAGGATTATGTAAAATCCTGAAAAGTGTGACCTTGAGCATACTAATCCTTTATCATTAACTATTTTAATTATTTCGGATATTTTATGATCGTTCTTGGCAACTTGATTAAAAGCCCATTTTATATTTACAATACTTCAGTAGTCTGTCCTCCTGTTCTGGCAAGGAGTAACCTTTTCTTTTTTGTTCGTCCGTACTTACACGAACGTATAAATAGGCTGACTTCATATAATTTAAGGTATTTGATTTTCTAATGAATATTTTATACAAATGAAATAATTAATTAAAAAGTATTTCATACAGTATTAAGTAAAACGTCATACACAATAAAAAGATTATCTACTCATTGGAAAATTCTTCAGCAATAAAGTAAACAGAAAGCAACGTAATCTCCTACTTATTCTAGCCTAGAAAGAATTGAAATCAAAATTTTATACTGTGTTGTAAGAGTTCTTGTAAAACACGTATAATTACTTATTGGTTAATTTTTATTTTTGATTACACTTGCCTACGCCAATTTCTAATGGATTATGGATTTCCGTAAGATCACTAATCTTTAAAAAGCCAATTTTGCCTTAATTCCTATTATTAACTAATTTAATATTACCCATTATGAAAACCAAACCTGAAGATCCACAAAAGATACCAGTACAAATGACAAATGAACGAGATCATTCCAAATTTATAATACAGCGATTTGATATTTATATTACAGGGGCAAATACCAAAGGAAATTTTCTTCTTGCCATGAATACTTTTTTAATCGGTGCAATAGTGGCTAACTATTCCAAGGTTAAAGATTTAATTGGTTGCGGTTACACTATTTTTTTTGATATTGGAATTGTATTACTAACGCTTCTTTGTATCTCTGCCATGGTCTTTATTTTAAAATCTGTTTATCCTTTTATTTTATCTGGAAATTCAAGCAGTGACGGATATCACTCCCATATTTTCTTTAACTCTGTATCAGAATTTAAAAACCCAGAGAATTTTCGAAAATCATTTTTAAAGCAGACTGATTTAAATGTTGAACATGACATGTCCAATCAGGCATTTTACTTAGCTAAAGGACTCCAGACCAAATATAAAAATTTGGAAACGGCCATGAAATGCATATATGCTGAACTGATATTAATCGCTATTTTATTATTATTTATCATATTATTTTAATTATGAACTTATTCGAAAATTATAAAGAAGATTTTGAAGCCGTATTGTCTAAAAAAGTTAAAATCACACCTGAATTAATGAAAGGTCGGCAAACTGTTTTTTTTAGTACCCAAAATGTTGTTGCTATCAATGAAAGATCCTACTCTAACAGTCTAAATATGCCCACTCCAATAGACGGTCCTAAAGTGCTATTTAATTATGACAAAGAATATTTAAAAAAATATTTCGGAGAAAATAAAGATGCTTTTTCAACTATAACAATTGGTTCACATCCGGATTTTTCTACTCTAACCAACACTGATTACCTTACTCATCATTGTGTCTCAGCATTTGTAGACATAAAAGGGTCAACACGATTAATTGACAAATACACTTTACTGGAAGTCAGACTTATAAAAGATTCGCTTCTGACTTTAGCAATTCAAGTTGCTAATCAATTTGGAGGTCATGTTCATAGGCTTCAGGGTGATGGAATTTTTCTCCAGTTTGTAAGAAGAGACCAAACTCCAAATGATGCTGTAATAAATGCTCTTAATGCAGTTTCTGTTTTAACACAATTCGTTTCGGTCGAACTATCAAAGATTATGACTCAGTATGAATTAAAGCCTCTTAAAATTAGAGCAGGAATTGATTATGGCGAAGATGAAAAAGTTTTATGGTCATATTATGGAATCGCAGGATGTGAGGAACTTACAACTACGAGTTTACATACTGATATGGCGGCTAAACTTCAAGCGAAAGCTGATGATAACTGTATTTTAATTGGCTATAATATTAAAAAACTACTCGATTTAAAAAAAGAATTCTATTCGTTTTATCAAAACTCACAAAACAAAGAAATGGTCTATGAAATAACTTCTAATCTGACCTACCCCTTTTTTGTTTTCAACTGGAGAGAATATTTGCACTCTCTGCCTTTTATATCTAAAGTAAGCGCTTCCGAATCTTTAGAAATTAAAGAGAAAGAAATAACTTTACAATGTTTTATATCCAACGAAGACAGGTCAGGTATGCAGAGATATTATCCTAATTCAACATCAATTCCAAGAGGAAAAAAAATTCATTTTAAATTGTTGAAAAATGAGAGATCCTATATAAAATTAGATTTTGAAAAAATAGAATGGTTTGGACGAAACTCAGGTAAAGAAGCGGAAGATCTTAAACAATTGAACTTAAATTTCGATAATTATTTCGACAATATGACAGAATGTTCAGTAGATGCTGCCTTTCTTGGGCATCATTATATCGAATGTAAAATTACTAGAGGTCACCTGAACACTGAAAAAGTGACCTTCCCTTTATTTGTACACTAAATTTCCTTCTTCTGATTTTCCTTTTTTACTCTAACTATAACTCGTATAAAAAAGTTGAAATCAAATGCAATGTGAATTTGATTTTCTTAAGAAAATACAAAACTTATTTTTAATTCATTAGATTTAAAAGTGTGTTTTTCAATTCATAAGATTAAGTATATAACCTAAAATGCAAAAAACAATGAATATAACTGAGGATCCCCATGATTGGAAAGATTTGCAGAATAAAGTTGGAGTAATATTAAAACAATCAAATTTCAATGTAGAAATTGAGAAAAAAATTGACTCTGTCTGAAGGATAATAGAGATTGATGTTTATGCGGAAGAAAAAATTGATGATCGAATCTATAATATCTTGTCTGAATGTAAGATGTGGAAATCAAATATTCCACAATTGTATTTAAAACATTGATTATCAATGCTTAACTTGTTTTAAAGAATGAGAAGACATGTTAACTGCTATTATTTTACAATTTCATATTAACATTAAAAAGAAATAATTTTGAAAGAAATAAAAACTGTATTAGATGATTTTATAGTTTTGACAGAGATTGGCTGCGATTTATCTCAGCATTTTGGCGGTTTGTATGTCCATGATGAAAGAAAGACTCGATCTACTCATTATCTCGCCAAAATAATTGACAATTGTTTCTCAATTCTTAAACTTATTCCAGAAAATAAATATTCAACTGAAAATGAAAAATATTTAGATGTATCTTCAATTCTATCGTTGTCGCGAAATTTGATAGAAACTTCCAATATATTTTGGTATTTAATTGCAGAAAAAAATTCAGACCTTGAATTTGAACTTAGAACAGATATTTTAAAATATCACGATTATATTTCAATCGAGATCATATTTAATCAACTACTTTTTGAAAATGAAAGTGCAAATTATCTGAATAAAAAAAAGAATGAATACAAAATCAAAATTGAGAATAATCCAAATTTTCAATTATTAGATAAAAACTCAATGAATTTAATAGTGAATGGAAAAAAAAGTACAATATTAACACAATTCGAAATTGCCGAAAAACGTGGAATAAATTTACCCGATTTTAAAGCGTATTATAAACTTATGTCAGTTCATACACATTCATCACCGACAGCAATTACAAACTTAGTTTATACATAAGGAGTCGACCAGCGATCTAATGTTGATATTATAATACTTTCATTAGTAATCAAATATAATTCTTATTTTTTGGCTAACCTTATTGAGACTGTTACAGAATTATGGGAAATGAAGTTTGCAAAAACTAATTCTAAAAAATTAGTAGAAAAATATGCAGCTTTATAACAAATTAAAGATTGCGTTTTTTCACCTATTACAAATACATTTGCTGAAACATCCATTGAAGATCAGTTTTCAATAAAATGGATCCAACTTAGAAATTAAACCTGCTGACTCTTGAATGAATAGTTTTTCTTTATATTTAGTTTGCACTACGGTTTAATTTCAAGCATACTCTACAATGCAAAAGTGGTATTTTATAATTGTTTTGCAACATTACTTTTTGTTGATTCTTCCAATTTTGTTCTGCGATATTGATAATAATTCTCAGGTATCAATGTGCTGTCCTTTCTACTGCAATACAACTTATCCTGCACTTGTCTTAACTGATTCATTGTTGGATTCTCTGAGTTACGAAGTTTTCTAGCTGCTTTCCTTACTTCTTCCAATGATTTAACTGCTTTTTGATTGTCTAAAATTAGTTTTATTAAAATTACAATTAAAGGTAAGGTAGGTGCAATAAAATTAGTTAGGTAACCTTTTAATGAAGCATTAACTATTGTCGCTATGATAAAAGAACTGACGACAATTACTAAACATATTATTATACAATCATTTTTGAAATGAAATCTCAACTTTCGATCATACTCCAAATTTGTTTCTTGACAACGGAGTATTGCCTCCTCCTCTTTTAGATTATCAAGATCAATATGATACCAATTAGTCACGGGAGCTTTGGGATTATGGACATAATTCTTTTCAGCTTCTTCTATAACCCAGTTTTCGGGCATATCTCCACTATTTGTTTCATTCCATTCCATATTGTATATACGGCAGTCAAATAATTCTTGAACTTTTGCACCGTTTGTTTTAAACTTTGATAAATAACCTGATAAAAAAAGTAAATCAATTAAAGTTATAGAGACAGAAACTAAAGCTATATAAGATGTTAAGTCAATATCAGTAAAGTTCTTTTGATTTAGCTTCAGAAAGTTTAAAATGACTACTACAATAATTGTAACAGTAAGCTGCCATCTATATATTTTTTTAGCAGTAGCATATATTACCCTTTGCGCTTTCAGTAATAGTAAATTTTGAGGCAATTCCTGATTTTTTTTTATTGTATTCATTTTTTAATTTGTATAAGTTGGAAATTCAGGACCAAAAATTTCTCTCCATTTTTCGATAGATTCTTTTTGCTTTCCGTTAGTTTCTAAATCAATTGCTTCTTTAGAACGATTATAGTCCAGTTCTGCTCTTTCTTGGATTGAATTTCTTTCGGTCAAATTTAGTGTATTTAGGTCACCTTGAAATCCTTTAGGGTCATACAAAGTTTTGTGTATTTGATTATATACATATGCAAACAAATTAGGTAATTCCCGGTCAATGTATATAGTACTAGTGACATTTACAGCATCATAATAATTTAAAATCATACATTCAAGAAAATAAGACCCCATCGTAGATGCCGTACGGCGTTTAGTCCAGTATTTCATAATTCGGATTGCGTCAAGAACAGAGATTTGTTGTTTATTATTAATTTTTAAAGTTCTTTCCTTATCAATTCTAGGATCAGTAGCTTTCCAATTTCCAGTTCCATCTGGAATTAGGAAAAATGTCTTACCGAGATCGGGAGCTGTTAAAAAGCATGGAACAATATCATATACCCATTCGTAGGAGTTTAACTCTAAAGTTATAGCTTCTTGATTTCTTTTAATATCTGCTTTCTTATACGAATGAACATTTGCTAAGTATTCTTTAAATTTATTGATAACCTTTATAGAATTGAGTACGTCAGTTCCAGGATTACAGAGTGCCAATTGTTTATTAGCTTCTTGTTTGACTCGAATTCTATAACCTACTTCAATTTCTTCTCTCCAGTTACCTTTTGCATGTAACACAATCATTAAATCAATGTCATCCAAAGGTCTTATTTTGGTCTTACGTGAGAAAGAACCGTAATCAATACTCATATAATCAGTATAAAAGTCTAGAAATTTTCCATCATTTGGGAACTTTTCTATCTCTGCAACCAAATTATTTTTACTTTTCTTGGCTACATTATTTCGATCGTTATCCAAACGAACAATATCTTTCATAAATGTATCAAAAGCATTATTGACTGTTGTTGCCATACTTAATAATTAATCTGTTATAAATTCATGATATTTTTTGATAATTGATGTCACTTTTGCCAAACATATAAAACTCTTCTTAAGATATTTTATGGTTTTCCATAATTGCACATTTTAAGCGGCAAATTAGTTTTTAAATAAAAAAACACATCCAATATAAATACCTGTTTCTAAACTGTATCAAATAATTTTTAGATTAGCTATTGCAACCGTTTTCTTGTGATCATATAGCTAAACGCCGCCAATCACTGCCTACTAAATGTTAATAATAAAAAGATACGATTATAGTGTAAAACTTTATAAAAAACTAAAAGAGTATCAAACAAATAGGAATTACTCCATAATTTTCCCTCAATCCCCAACAGGACATCTAGACCAAATTTACAATACCAAACAAAGACGTGCACTCCATGTATTGAGCCAATCTCTTCAAATCCTCAATAAAATTTATGGAAATTTGTCCCGTTGAGATCACAAAAAAAGCTCATTTCAAAATGAAATGAGCTTTTTTTTTATGCTGTAAAACTATGCTCATTAATGCGGAATTGCTTTGCGGGCACAGATTACAAATCTGCGCGATCGTTATGTAAATTGATCTGCGCGATCGGAATCTTCGTTATTATCAATTATTTCTTTTACTCTTTCATCTGTAAATACAAACTCATCTTTATAATCGCCAAAATAATTATCAAAATCAACAATATATTGGGTTAGTTCATTTATTGCAAGTAATTGCTCTTTTGTGAAATTCATTTTTTTATAATTTTTGCTAACGCTAGTCTCTAGAAGAGTTTTTGAGTTAGATTGAACTTAATTTTCGGATTTACCTAAACTTTCCAAATTCAAAGCAATGTTTAAATAAGTCTACTTCGTAAATCTCCTGTAGCAAGTGTTTTTTAATATTTTTTCATTATCTGCAATATCTTTCTTGCTGGTTCTCGTATTTCAACAGCTCTGCTGTTTAAATAACCTTCAATATCCTTTTCTGTCAATGCTTTAATGGCTGTATAATAAGGTGCTAATATAATATTCAATCCTTTAGATTCAAGGATATTTGTAAGCCAATTACCGTATCCTAATTTAATTACAACCGCACCGAAACGCCACCAGTCATCTTGGGTTAAAAGAGGAAGACATTGTTCTACTTCATTAAATGCATTTTCAAGGTGTTCTCCCGCAGTACCTTCATTTCTTTTATATAGTTCAAATAAGGTTTTATTCAGCCAGTAACTATCCGCGGCTTTTTTATCAATTTCTAATTTACTAAAGTACTTCTGCGCCTCAACAACCTTATCCATTTTATCCCTATACAAAAAAACTAAATTATATTTTGGTGAATTTGCACCGGGATCTAATTCAATTGCTTTTTTATATGCCTTCTCGGCCTTTTGATAATCCTGCGAATGGTCAAGATATAAATTCCCTAAAACATTCCAAGCAAGTGGATTATTTTGATCAAGTTCAATTGCTTTTAAATAGGATTTCAATGCTTTTTCATAATCTTGTAGATTAAGAAGGTATAAAGTCCCTAAATTATACCAGGCTTCTGAATCATTTGCATTGAGCTTAATGACATTCAAGTAAAGTTTTTCAGCTTCTTCGTACTTTTCTAATTCTGAATGATAGAATAATGCTAAATTAAAAAGTGGGTCAATTGAAGTTTTATTAATTTCTATGGCTTTTAAATAAGCTTCCTCTGCCTTATCCTTAAGCAAGAATTCATGCCAGTAGATGTTTCCTAAATTATTCCAGGCGGCTCCCAATTTGCCATTTAATTCGATTGCTTTTAGATACGCATTTTTAGCATCTTGATTTTTATTTAAATGTTGATAGGTAAACGCTAAATTATACCAAGCTTCTGCATTAGTTTTCTCTTTAGTAGTAAACTCTAGGAAGTGCTTTTCAAGTTCTAAATACGTTTGATGGTTTTGACTCTCTACATTTGGATCTCTTTCCAAGCCAAACTGCTCATATATGCTGGAGTTTTCTTTCGCTTCATCTCTTAAATCTTTCTGACATTTATCTTTAAGCTGATTTTTTAAGTCTATATCTTTCACTACTTCTGCTAATGCCAATTTATAAGTAATATCATTAAGACTTCTGCTTTCTCTTGATAAACTCTTAATTGCAACGGAATGAAGATCGTCTCCATAAAAAGTTTCTAAAAATTTAGAGAGGCAATAAAGTTCTTTTTTTTGTCTTCTGCTGCTTCGACGCATTAGAAACCAAATATTAAAAAAACGCTCACTAATTTGATAAGCATTACCTTTAGATTTGTATGCATCTAATTTTTCAATCCACCCTAATTCTACTAATCGCTTTAATTGAGGCGAAAGCTGATTATTCTCTAATCTAGTCTCGCTTCTTAATTGTTCCAGATTTATTGGATCCCAATTTAAAGCGATTGCATCCACGATTATTTGCATTTGAACAGATAATTCTTCAAATCTAGCTTTATATAATGGTGTTATTTCATCAAGTAGCGCTTCTAAATCATCATTGATTTCTTTTGAAAATCCTTTTACAATAATTTTAAAAAGCATTACAGCTGTTCTTGGATTTCCTCCCGTAAGCTGATGTATAGTCTTTAAGCGTGCTATTTCTTCGTGGATATTTATTATAACTTCCTGCGCATTGGTGATTTTTGCCAAATTATTCAAAACTTCTAAAAGTTCTTCAAAACTTAATTTGTTTAAATAGCTAATTTGAAATGCATCATAAAATGGGGCTCCATAATCAAAGGTATCTTCAATTTCTACTGCACTTGCTCCAATAAGAATTGGCGCATCATTCTGCATTAGCCAAGCACGCAGAACGTGCTGCTCATTTTTATCAAGTCTGTCAAAAATAAAACTCATGTTGTCAATTAACAATACTGCTCTTTTATTAATTTTTTTTGACATTTCTATCAAAAATTGAAAAGCTTGTTTAGCTAAATCTTCATCATTTTTGATGTTTTCAAGTTCTTTAACTTTTGAATCAATTAACTGAACTTCCTCTTTTCGCCTTAGCAACTCCAAAACATCAGCCATCGCGTCTAAACTATTTAACCAAAATTCAGAGAGTTTATTTAAGTTGTATTGTTCTTCCGGAAAAAGTAACGGAATAAATGTTGAGTTCTGTTTTCTTAGTTCTACTTCCAATCTTTTTAATAAAGTACTTTTTCCCATTCCTCTTTGACCAATAAACAAATGGTGCTGCGGAATACTATTAGGCTTTTCTTTATTAATTTTATCCATTAATAATTGAAAATATTTTTGCCTTACAACAAATAAACTTTCTACTGTTTCATCATCCAATCTCTGTGGATTATATAAGCCTAATTGGCTTAATGATATGTGTTTAATTTTATCCATTATTTCGAAAATCTATTATACCAAAAATCTCTTAAGAGAGGAGAGCGAAAACTATATTTAGAATTTTCTTCAATTAAATAACCATCATTTTTTAACATATATATCAGTTGACTTAATATACCTTCTGCTTTTTCTTGATCATTAATTATTGAGTTTAAAAAAGACAGCAGTACATTTCTGCTTTCCCCTTCTGGAATATTAGAAAGTCGTTTTAATAATTTACGAGCATAATCCTCTAGTTCTTTGTACTCTTTTAGTCTTTCTTCCCAAGTATTAAGATGCTTTTCATTTAATAATAAGTTGTAAGCTTCATCGACGGTTCCAATTTTAATTTCTCGCCCCTCGACTTCTATTAAATGAAAAAATTTAAAAAACAAAATCTGTATAAAATAAGGTAGTAACCAGCCTAACTTATCTAATTTATATTCAATTATTTCATCTAGTAATACCATGTTATCAGATTTACCAAGCTCTTGTAGTAATTGTTTTGCCTTATCTCTTTTAAATGCACCAATTGGATAAGGATCAACATCATTAAAAGTATGGCTCAGCTGATGTTGACTTGTAAAATTATCAATGCCTACAGAACTGCAAAATATCCAGCGAATTTTAGTTCCTGAAGTCTGTCGAAAACTGCGCAGCCAATTCAAAAAAAACTCGGCATTTCTCTTTCCATTAACGGGATCACTTTCGATAAAGCTATTTAACAAAACGGTTACTTCATCTACCATTATCAATGTATCCTCTCCATGATTTAGTAGCTTCTTTAAACTATCATAAGAATCTTCTTTGCCTTTCTGATATTCAAAACTAGCTTTTACACCAAATGCCTCTCCTGACATCTTGAAGCCAGATAATAAATTTTCAATTATTGCAGATGATTTGTTTTTTGTCTTTTCCCACCAGTCCTGATTTTGTAATTCTGTTATAAAAACTCTTAAAAATCCCTCTTCGGACTTAATTTCTTCTAAATTTATTTCCAATGTATTCCACCCGGCATCTTTAGCCTGCTGTATTATTTTTTTTGCTAAAGAGGATTTACCAACTCTTCTTGGAGCGGAAAGTATTACTGAATTCCCTTTTTGAATGTGTTTCCATATATATTCTAAATCTTTTTCTCGCCCAAAGAAATTACTTCCTTCCACTGGAGAGCCTGTTATATTATTTATCATGACTTTAAATTTTACATATACAAATATATATACAAATTTGCATATATGCAAATTTGTATATATAAATTTATAGTTACAAATCCTCTTTTACGACTATTAAATCAACAACATTACTAAAGAATAATTAAATCATTTTCTATAGTTTAAATCCCTGAACTGTAAAGATTACAAATCTTCATTTATAGCCTGTTTTATATTATAGTTAAGAATTAGCTAATTAGTTTTCGAAATAAACCAATTATTGACATCACAAGAACCACAATTACCAACTGAGCTTAAACGTATCTATCTACATCGAAAATTAACAAAAATGATTATCGCATTTTGACCTGAATAATCTCACTACTATTATTTAATTTTACTAAAAACTGATTAAGATTCTTCGTTTAAATACTTAAGACATATAATCTGATTTAATTATAAGTAATAGCTTCATTATTGAATTAGTGAAATCACATTCTTAAGATTTTTTAACATTAAACCCCAACAATACAAACAAACCGCTTCGGAACAAAAATTAAAGATAATTATCTTACAAATGGATAGAAAAATAAGCCAATTTCCTTAAATCATTCATAAAATGGTTTGTAAATTGTTCAGTAAGGGTCACTAAAATCCCTATATATTTGATATATAGGGATTTATTTTTTTATACCTGGATTACAACCTAAATTCGGATCAATACAAAAACCTGTGGAACAGCAAAAATCAAGCATATATATTAGATAGTCTAAAACGAAGAATTTTACATTTCTAACTTCGATCTCAACTTCAGGTGCAGAAAGATAAAATACGAAAATCAACTTGTTTTAGGGACACCCAAATCGAGTGGCTACTATATGCCTTGGGACTCTAGTCAAGTTTTCTTAACAGATTTATCATTTGATAAGCGTCTCCAGCATTACGACAAACCTGTCTCATTTAATAAAAAGAACTAGATTAATTTTGTTTTTATATTTTTTCACATTACCCAGAAATTTTTGCATTGTGGCCTATTGAAAGTTTTTGCTGAATGATCTTCATAAATAACGTTTCGTATCACTATATGATTAATAACACAATATTTTCGCAGCATTTCCTCCTGATTACGTTGTGAAAACCCCTTCTCAGCCTGCACATCTGTACTAACCCTTACATATAAATCTGCTACCCTGCTCATCTTGTACCCATTAAATGCTTCAACACGACTATATTAGCAATTTTTATCAGGAAATCCAAAATTTGCTCTGCTTGTTCATGAGTTACATCTAGGCCCTCTTACCTTAACATCTGTAAAACCCTTTCAGTTGTCAATTTAGATTCACTGTAGTCAATATCTTTCTCTATAACATTTAACTTTAAAAAATTATAGAGGAAAATTATTTTTTAAATGCTTTTAAAATATTTACTGAGGTTATTTGTCACTAATTGGAAGCTTATTTCTAGCTTGACTTGATAATGCATTTTCTCCTCCAATATTTAAACACTATGATATTCATTTATTCCGACTGAAATACTCCACGATTCCGCATCAAAGTGTACTTTTTATTCAGGAAATAAATCAGGTTTCTTTAAGTGATCTAATTCCTGTTGTGATCGACGTAATAGCAGTAATCCTAAAATAAACATCACCCTAACACTTAAAACTTACTTTACGGGTTTCCGTACTTAATTTTAAATCATTCTCATTAAGTTTGTCTGTTAATTCTATTTCAATTTTGAAAGCCTAAATAAAGAGTTCTGATAAAATTTTGTTCATGGTAATCAAGAACATTACAAATTTGATAACCAATTAGTACAATAGAAATATACAACATTAAACTAGCTAGTAATTAGTAGGCATAAACTCCAATATCTATAAAAACAATGAGAAAAATTCTTCTAATTATTTTAATGTTTGTTTCATTAACTTCCTGTAATACAACCAGAACCTACTATGAAACTGGCGAATTAGAAGCTAAATTTAGAGTTGTCAAAAATTTAAAAAATGGTCAATGGAGAAATTATTATAAAAGTGGAAAAATCTATGAAATTGGCTCGTTCAAAAATAATAAAGAGGTAGGTCTTTGGAAAAATTATCATGAAAATGGAACATTATGGCAAATTGGAAAATTTAAAGAAGGTAAACAAGATGGTCAATGGCTTTTTTTTCATGATAACGGTAATAAAGAAGGAATTGGAAGTTTATCATCAGGTAAAATGATTGGAACATGGCTATGGTATCATTCTAATGGAAATATTTTTACAGAAAGACTTTACGAAAATGGAAAACTAATGGAAATTATCTCATGTTTTGATGGGAATGGTAAAGTTTTACAAAAAGGGACATTAAAAAGTGGGAATGGAAGTTTAAACTCATATAATATAAGCGGAAATCTCGTAGATGTTGTAAATTTTGAAAATGGAATAATTAAAAAATAATGGCTCCTAATACACCCTATTAAAAATGAGAGTTGAATAGTTATTTCCAAAAATAAACTAGCGCTTTTAAATTTACAGAACATTTTTCATAATAACTTTTCTTACATCTACTACCAATAAAAGCAGTTTTATAATAAAAATGCAGTTTCTTTGCTAACTCAAAAATTGCCAAACTCTAAATTCTAATCAAAGTTCACGTTAAAAAATCTTAATGATAAAACACTTTCTTTTCTTACTCTTTTTTGCAAATATTAGTTTAAATCCTCTAATGGCACAAAATAAAAATAACATTATTACAAATGATACTTTACAGTATAAACCTATTGATCCCCTGCGACCTGCCAAGGCAGCCTTTTATTCTGCGATCTTACCCGGATTGGGGCAAGCATATAATAAGAAATATTGGAAAATGCCTCTTGTATATGGCGCAATAGGGACCAGTCTTTATTTTTATATAGATAGTCAAAAGAATTATAACATTTATCGAGATGAATATAAAAGAAGACTCGAAGGATATACAAGCGATCAAGTATCTTTAAATAGATTAACTGAAAGTCAATTAATAAATGCTCAAAAACAATTTCAAAGAAATAGAGATTTATCTGCTTTGTTTGTAGTAGGGTTTTATGTTTTGAATATAATTGATGCAAATATCGACGCCGCCTTATCACAGTTTAATGTAAATGAGCAATTGTCTTTCATGCCTATTATCGAATCTAATCAAATTGCTAGTACAAGTTTAGGATTTAAGTGCACTTATCAATTCTAGTTATAATTGGATACGAATTGTACACCACTACTATCAGAAATTTATCGATTAATTTGTCATAATTGCTTGTAGTAAGGTACACTAACACAAGCCAATAATAAAAACAAGCCTTATTCTAATTTCAAAACTGCCATGTGAAATCTAAAAAGGTCAGTGTCCTACTAACTCTGCAAGTTGAAAAAAGACTTAGATTATAAAACCAATCCTTAACTTTTCAACCTACATACTTTTTTTCAGTGTCAGGAAAGTGTCAACTACATTGATGAAACATAGTGGTTAATTAATGATTTAGTACAAATTTAAATCTCATATTGCCCCTAAAAACCAAACTTTTATTGTTGTAAGAAAATATATCTTTTTAATTTGTTTGCATTGTTATAATATTATCTTTGAGACGACTAATTCAAACCCAAATATGAAAAAAAAAGTTATAGCAATCATATTTCTATTTTGTTTTACGTGGACTAATGCCCAAGTAGTTAGGTCTTATATTGGTATTGCAACTTTTATTCACACAGATTTTTCCAATTCAGTTTTTTTAAATTTTAAATCTGGTGGAGAGTTTAGATTACATAAACATGTTAGGCCGGAAATAGAAATTAGCGGGATAATTGGTGCTTTACAAGATTTTACAAAAAGAGATGAGAATAATAGGATTACTGAAGAGTATACTAGATCCGTGACTTCTGTTAATTTTAGTATTTGCCCTAAAATAATATTAGGCAATATAGAAGAACTTGATTCTTATTTTGTAATTCTTCCTAAGTTTTTAATTTCAAATATGGAAGCACATGGAAATTTTAGCACTTTTTCCAATACGGGCAATTTAATTACGAATCAGCGAAAAATTGTTAAGGAGTGGAGCAAATCTTTTGGTATTGGAATTGGTTATAATTTTGATCTATCTGATAACAACCCTGATTCTTTGTGTTTTATTTTAGATCTTCAAGGAACTGAACTGGGGAAAGCTATTAATAAACTTAATGAGAATAAAAGTACAGTTACTACGAAATGGACTATAGGTCTTGGTTTTAATTATTATTTTAATTTAAAAAAGAAAAAAGCTTAAGCTTAAATATTCTTAACCAGAAAGTCATTGTTTAAATGGTAGCAAACAAGATGGTCTGAACGCAATACGCTGACTTGGATAGATGTTAGGGAAGAAAGGAGAGATTATCCATATAAATTTTAGACAAAAAATCAAAGAAGTAGTATATCTTTATTGATTAGCACAAGCTAGAAAACTTCCAGGAGTGCAAAAAAAAGCCTTCTAACCGCATTTTTAAAGACTTAAAAGATAGCCACAACATTAAACCGAGATTTTAACATGGAAGAAAACGCAGGGATTGGATTATTGGAAAACTCCTATGCCAGATAAAGTCAAAACCAACAATATGTCTACCCAAGAATATTTGAGTAAATATTAATCTTAAAGTATATGATAAAACCCTAATTCTTTTGCTTCTTTTCTTTGGTCAACCTCTCACAAAGAAAAGAACTCCATACAAAACAACCAAAGGGATGACCAATATCCCTTACAAACTAAATCACAGCCTGTTTGATAAAATGATGTAGCATGGCATTTTGTCAAAGAGGCTCTACCTATTGTAATGTAAAAAGACTTTCTCGACAGTAGAAGTGAATGTCTTTTTGTGAACTGATTTCTCACCTCAGGCAATTTATAATGAATGCACCTTAAAATTCCTGATGCATAGAAAAAGCTTGTCTATCATACAATTCAATGTGGAATAGAAACTCCTTTTTATCAACTTATATTCCTTCTTTTTCCAAATACTGAAAAAGAGACTTTGAATTAATGCTCATGAAAAATTATTTTATACTATTTTCAATTTTCTCAAATTCTTTTAAACTACTTCCTCTCATTAAAATTTTCCCATTAGAATCTAGCAGAATATAAGTCGGATATGCTTGTATGGATAAATCCTTAAAAAGTAAACTTTTTTTATTCATGTTTATAAATCCATGTGTCCAATTCATTCTATTTTTTAGTACATGTTCTTTAACTTTCTTTTTATCTACATCACTTGCTATACTTATAATACTTAATTTCGTAGGGAATTTATTTTGGAGCTCTACTAATTTTGGATTCATTTTTAGACAAGGAACACACCAAGTACCCCAAAAGTCGATTAATGTATATTTTCGTTTTTTAAATATCGAGTCTGTAGTAAAATGACCATTATTTAAATCCTCAATAACTCTGTTTTTAAAATAGCTTCCGATTTCTTGCCCATATTTTCCTTTATTCTCTTTTACTTTTCTTAAATATAGCTTTGATATATTTTTATTGATACTATCTATTTTAAAATAACCATCTCCAATTGCAATAGTATCATTAGAATAGTGCATAAACTGGTTGTTAAAATATTCATCTTTACTAAAAGGAACATTTTTTGGTTTAATATATATTGCTCCAAAATTGTTGTCACGAGCTTGGTAATAAAATTCGTAAATCTTATTATTTATTAGTTGTTCTCCTTTCCAATAATCTTTGAATCTATAACTTGATAGATATTCTAATTGTTTTCCATTTTGTTGGTAACGTATCAGATACTTGCTAGGAAATAAAATTATTTTTCTTTTATAAGTTTGAATATTACCTTTATGATAAAATTCATAGCTGTATTCAGTAAGAGGCAGTTTATTTAAAACATCCAAGCTATCTGATGCATGGTTTCTGAAATTTATATCAAATTCATATTTAACGTCATCATCAAATCTTTGATTTCTATTGGCATCTGCAATAATAAACTGTTTGTTTTTATAAAATCCAACGATAGAAACAAAACCTTGTTTTATAGGTTTTTTGGAAAACTTTAGAGTATCTATATCAATCTCTTTAACTAATTTCAAAAAATCACTTTTACTATACTCATTCGCTTTATACAAATCCCAATAAAACTGTAAACCTTCCTCATTATTAACATAATATGCTATAGAGTCATTAATAGGTACTCCGGTATAATTTCGTATTGTTTTTTCTTTAAAAAGAGGAACTCTATCAATTGAATATAAGTTTGGGTTTACATAACTAAAATTAAGAATTATAGAATCGTTTGTTTCTTGCTTCATATCAACAATCCATTTGTCATTTTGGCTATTATATCCATACCCAAATAATACAAACACTCCAACTAAAAAAAATATTTTTTTATGCATTTAAATTTTTTATTAAGTTAATATTTAGTTCTGTCGCATCTGTCAGAATCAAATATAAGAATTTAAGTAATTTAAAAGTTAGCCCGCCAATTTGCAGAATGATTTAAACATAGTTATCCCTGGTCCAATCATCTGATTCTTTCTCAACATATGAACAACTTCAATTCCGCTCAATGTTCATCTTGCCGATTCAAAGCTTTTAAAACCTAATCCGTTTTGTATTCGCTACTTGATAAAACGATGATCCTGTTCTACAATATTGTTGAGATATTTACACTGTCGGATTTTAATCTTTGAGAACCAACACTTGTTATAAACTTTGATCGCTGCCGTATTAGAACTGCTTTTATCAATCTTTATTACTCTTGGCCTGCAGTTGTTACTAATTGCTTTAATTAGAAAAGACTGAGCGCTCATTCTCTTTCTTTTTCTGGTCAAAAGAAAATCTACTGTATGACCTAATTTATCTACCACTCGATATAAATAACAACAAATACCTTTTACTTTGATATACGTCTCATCCATTCTCCAACTCTTCCCTACTCTGCCTTTTCTCTTTTTCATCTCTGAATAAAACAAAGGTGTAAACTTATAAACCCAGCGTTGGATCATGGCATGATCCACAAGTACTCCTCGCATTTTCATGATCTCATCAACATCCCGATAGCTTAATGTAAACCTAAGCTTAAAATATACTGCCTGCAGTATAATAGATTTTACATAGAAATGACCTTTCGTATTGATGAGTTTAAGAATTTAAAAAAGATAAAACTTAGTTTTAGATGTGACAGAACCGAAAATATGTTATATAAATAATTAGTATATTTTATCTTTACAACAGTATAAATTAATAAAGATATTTCCTATATTTATCTGAAATAAATACTAACTTATGGCATAAAGTCAGTTAAAAATGATGTTATTTGAGTCATTGTATAGCTCCAAAAAATAAGTTGTGCGATATTTTGACCGAAAAACCCGAAAAATGAAAAACATACTAATTTTTGCCTTAATTTTTAATTTTTTGTCTTGTAAAGCACAAGAATTTGAGAAAATATCTGTTTCAAAAACTGATATTTCCGAATTGTACATTAATGATGAAAACTCTACAGAACTATTTTATTATAAATATCTTCCAAAAATTAACATTAAAGGAGTTTTAGTCATTATTCCTTCTGGTGGAGAACTTGTTGAAAATACATTAAAACAAATAACTCTTCAAAAAACAGCAGTTGAAAAAGGAATTATGGTAATTGTTCCATCAATAAATTGGGGAACAGATAATCGAGAAGCAGAATTCAAATTGTTAGATAAAATTTTCAATGAAATTGTTGAAAAGCATAAAGTATCAAAAGAAAAATTTATAATCGGTGGACTTTCCAGCGGTGCAATGATTTCTTTAACTTATGCTGAAAGAGCAATTAAAAATCCTGAGATTTTTTTTCTAATCCCTAAAGGTGTTTTTGCATTAGATGCTCCTTTAGACCAAGCAAGATTTTATAAATATTGTGAAAGAGAAATAGAAAGAAATATTTATCAACCAGCAGTAGATGAAGCAAAATGGATTAAAAATAATTGTGACAGTATTTATGGTGGTTCACCAGAAAAATTTCCTAAAAAGTACATAGAACATTCTATTTATTCCTTTGGAGCAAAAGATGGTGGAAATGCAAAATACTTAAAAAAAATGCCTCTTTTAATGTTTACCGATTTGGACACTGACTGGCTAATAAATCAAAGACATCGTGATTTAAATGACTGGAATGGCATTGACATAATCTCAATGATAAACCAATTAAAAATAATGGGGAATGAAAATGCAAAAGTAATAGTTAGTCAAGGAAAAGGAATTAGATTAGACGGTTCAAAAAACCCACATTCTTGGTCAATTATGGATTCCGAAGTTTGTTTAAATTGGATTATGGAAACAATTGATAAATAAAAAAACATCCCAAAGAGTTACTACAAGAGATAGTTGGTTTGGAATTATTGAATATCAAAGAAGAATGTTGAATTATAACCATTTTCATTATTCACGGAATGTAAAATTTTGGAGTTGATGAAATAGAAAAGTTAGATGTTGAAAAAAACTTCTGCCAATATCAGTATGGGTATGATGTAGCTTCTATTAGAATTAGGGTTATTGTTCACATTTAGGTTAAGCCAAAAATTAAAAACAATAGCTAACTATTTTCAGGAAAAACCAACAAAAATAGAAAACCCAATACCAAAAACGCTAGTATTTGACTTTCCATTTTCTCTTACAAAAGCGTATCACCTTCAAATTTATTCAAAGGTTAACCACCAGAACCTGTTAGCCATTTTGTATAAAACAAACTACAACTTTTTTGGGGTTGTAGCTTGTTTCTGTTTTCTTAGTACAATCTTAATGATCATGTTAATCTAATGCCTATTGAATATTATTTTTTTTAATTATTTTTATTCTAACTACAATAAGATCCCCATATTTTTTGACATCTTCTTTTGTCCAAACGCTTTCAATTCCTTTAGGTCTTTTTTCCCATTGCCAGTCAATACGTTCCTTTACATAAACATATAGAGATACTCTATCATCTAAACTTCCTTGCTTTAGTTTTTGTTGTTCTAAAGTGGTAAATCTAAAACTAAAAAAGAATTGATCCTCATTTTGTCCTATACCGGTTTTTATTTGAGGACCTATTTCTTTAAGCAAATATTTAAGTGGTTTATTTACAAATTTTGATTCATTAACTTTTAATTCTTTCATCTCTCTTGTCGTTTGTACCATTGGCACTCCCTTACAACTATAGAGAAATGTTGCTATTAAAAATAGCATTAAAAATCTAATTATTTTTTTCATTGTAAATTATTTATAGTCATGGACAATTAATTAGTTGATAATTTGTAATTCCATTTATTGTGGTTTGCTTAATTGCTATTTTTACATATGAACCATCACCTGATTCTTTTTTTAAGATAGATATTCCCGATTTATACTTGTCTAAAGTTGCAACAATCGCATTTATTTTTCCTTCTGTACTTGACCCCATTTTAGGTACAAGATCTTGCAAATTGTCAAAGATTACTGTGGGAAATTCCGGAGGATTGTTGCCGATTTAATCCCCCTAGTACTTGGTGCACAATTTGTCTTATCAAATTATGAAAGCAAATAGGTACTCGATTTTACTTTTTTATACATATCCGAAAAAATTGTGTGACATTATCTACTTTTTACAAATCTTATAAGTTTAAAGTTTTACTTGGCAATTGCGGATTCCAACTGCTGTATCAGTACTTCCCTATTCATAGG
Source organism: Flavobacterium sp. OHVDL-2026-0007 (assembly GCF_059882335.1). Taxonomy (NCBI): domain Bacteria; kingdom Pseudomonadati; phylum Bacteroidota; class Flavobacteriia; order Flavobacteriales; family Flavobacteriaceae; genus Flavobacterium; species Flavobacterium sp. OHVDL-2026-0007. The sequence continues at coordinate 634,991 of NZ_CM187612.1, read as the reverse complement.
ATATCCTGCTTTCGAAAGTTCGTAACTGCCGTCTTTATTTAGCACTATATATGTTGGAAACCCCTCCCCTTTGGCTTTAGTCATAATATCTTGAGTCAAGGCTTCATTGGCAAGAATGTGGAACCCTTCCAAACTTTCATATGCTATGAACTTTTTCCAGTTTTCAGAATTATGGCTATCATGATTGGCTACATATAGGAATTGCATGTCCTTACCTTTGAAATACTCATGCAAAGCTTGGCTGTGCTCAGTGATTTGTTGTCGACAAGGTGCACACCAAGTTCCCCACATATCAATCAAAACAGTTTTCCCTTTAAACTGGCTGATAACTTCTTCAAAGGTTTTTAACTGACTCCCTTTGTCGACAAAAAGCATTTTATTATTCAGCGTTTTTTTATTGTTTTCAATGATCTTATTAATTACGGGTTCAAATTGAACAATATATTTGCTATTAGGAAACTGCTTTTTGAAATTCTCGAAAATTTGTGGTAAATTTTTATTGTTTTCATCATGAAGAGATTTTGTAAAAAAGACCGCATAGGCATATTCAGCAGATTTCCCTGTATAATATTTTTGGATAATTTTCTCGGTCAATATATTGGTCATATCATCACGCAAAAGCTTACCACCTTCTTCCACTGAAGCATTATACCATTCTTTAAAAAAGACCTCTTGATTAGTTCCTGAAGCCTCTTTCCAAAGTTCTTCCTTCTTACGTCCCAGAATATCATAAACAAATTGCAGATAAAATGGAGCGTTCATAGCTTGATCGTTACTTATTTTAATTTTGGAAAATAATTGCTCGCGACGTTCTTTCCATTTATCCAAATTACGGGCATAAGCCTCTTGATTACTGTATTTATTGTTTTGTTCAAAGAAGTAGAAAGCTTCAGGAGCTAAATAATCCAGATTAATATGCCATGTTTTTATAAATTCCTTTGAAGGCTTGTGTGTTTTAATATATTTATCTAGAACACTTTTATTATACAATACAATGCCTTCAATTTCTTTATAAACCCTATCTGGAAGAGTATCTCCTTTAAATTTTCCCTGATCAAACCGTGACAAAGAATTTAGCAGCTGATTATTCTCTTGATGTGTACCCGTAATTTTAACATTTTCGACTTTTAGTGATGAATCAATTACAATACGAAAATCATCTCCAGGTGATAAGAATAAATCGCATGACATAAAGGTCCTCGTACTTTCAATGTAATAGGCAAGAGCGGCTATTTGAGGATCCGAAATGTCAATTTTAAGATTAAAATTTCCTTTTGAATCTATAGGAATTGGAAAAGCACAATTTTCTTCTTTGCTATCAAAATTTTTGTTTGGCAGAAAGATATAGGCGCCATCTGGTACCTTTTCAAAGAATCCCTTAATTGTGACTTTCTGTGCAAAGACTGAAAAAGAAAGGCATAGAGAAAAAAGAATGACAAAGAATTGCCCTGACAACGAAGAAACCTGAGTTTTACTGTCTTTCATGATTATTAAAGTGTTTCGTTTTTTTTTATAAAGTGTTCAAATAAAGCTGTTAAATAATATTAATAGAAGATGTAAAAAATTAAGTAGTACAATAGGTTGAATAATTAAATTTCAGCCTTTTTTATGTCTTTATTTTTTTTGAACGAATATACACATAAAACACTCAATATGTTCATGTTTACTCCATATGTTCCGTCAGTTTAATAATAATTTAACAATAAATAGGCAGTTATCTTCATCAAAACAACTTCAAAGTACAGAGAGTGAATAAGTAACATAAAAAAGCACGAAAAATTAAGCTATACAAATGGACTTTGTAGCGGAATATCCATTCATCATACAAAGTCTCTTTGCAGCCACTTTTATTTGTTCGATTTTTCTTTTAAAAATGGTAAATCCTTTTGAACTAATTTTAGAAAAACTAAATGGAATTGAAAAAGCCATTGCAAAACTCAATACAATTGAGCCAATTGTGGAAGAAGACCATGCAATGGATATTAAAGAACTTTCAACATATTTAAAAATGAGTAGATCATCTATTTATAAAATGACTTCTCTAACGATATTCCACATTTTAAAAACGGTAGAAGACTCTATTTTAAGAAGTCTGAAACAAACCAATGGATATTTTCAAATAGGATAAAAACAAATAATGATATTAAAAAAGAAGCATTGAATTATATCAATAAAAATAGAAAGTGATGCAAAATTACTAAAACAGTTTGCATCTATTTTCGCGTTATAAGCGCCATTTACCATTTTCTATAGTGCTCAAGATCCTCCTGAGTAAAAATTTCATCAGGGCTACCCATCAACGGATCCATCCAGTTGATCTTTGCACTAGCCCAGCTGATCCATTACTGGAGCTGCTCATTTAAAGGATCTGCACTTTCTTGAACTGCGTTTACGTAATTTCGGAGTTTGGTCACTTCATCAAATCGCCCAGCCCCTTCAAGCAGCGCCTTGAAGTCCCTAACCTCTTTTTGCTTTCGTTCGACAATAGCCCTCTTAACGGCTTCTTGCTTTTCACGCTCAATCTGGCTAATAAGGTAATCTTCCTTCCATTGTTTTTTCTTCTTGGCAATGAGCTCCAGCTTAGCCACAATTCTGGCAAGCAGTTCTTCCAATACAGTCGCTCCGTCTTTCCACTCCTTCTGCTCGGAATATTTTCCTATCTGAAAAATAAAAGCGCCCGTGCGCACCAGCTCCGAACTACTGTAGCGATCTTTGGCTGGTATGCGTTTGGTGGCTTCCCTGAGATATAATTCGATTTCAATCCCATCGACCACTGCCACTGTATCCCCATACCGGTTCTTAATAAAATCATGTCCTCTATATTGAAGTAATTTTATCAGTGCATCCATAAAGCGTAATGCTCTTGACATATGCGCGTCGTCCACATTTAAAAAAAGTACATCAGGATCCTGCTCTTTGTAGTTTTTATTTTTTTTACGTTTATCCCAACTGTCTTTAGTAATCTTTATAAGCCTGTGAGGTTTAATGAGCTTGTCGGGAACCTTCAGCGGCGCATTGGAATCCTTTTCAATTTCTTTTGTTAGTAAAACTATTGGTGAAGCAATGGGCAAAGGTATGTTCGTTTCGTATTTCTTCTTAAGAATCTCCACTGATTCAGGCCCCTGATAAGGCTCTGAGAGTTTTGCAACCCAACTATAGCCATGTTTGAGCTGTATCCAATAACTCGCATGAGGCAGTGGAACTTTAAGTGTGGCACAAGCCTGTCGAACACCGTAACTTGAGAGACCATATAAGGAGTTGATCTGCCCCAGATTTTTTTTCCAAACCAGATCATATAATTCTTAACGGGTAAAGCTAATAGTTTTCATAGTGTCCTGTTTAAGAACTTTATAAACGGTAGAAACTCAAATCATATTATATATTAAAAATGATTATGACTTAAAGCTTATTAGCTAATGTTTCTATACTTTAAATAAATTTTAAATTATCCAATTATATTTTGCATTGCAAAATTATAAATAAAATTAATTAGATTTTTACTTCAATCCCCAACAGGACATCCAAACCAAATTCCTTAAGACATTCAAAGACAGCCACTATCTGTAGTAAGTCAATTTCTTTAAATCCTCCATAAAATGATGCGTAATTTGTCCCTTTTTCGTCACTTAAGGAGACAACTATCAAATAGTTGTCTCTTTTTTTATTCCTTAATGTGTAGATTTTTCAAGCCTTCACAGCATAATAATATTTGTGGTTCGATTTTTTCACAAGAAATTCTCAGTCTGTTTGAAATAAACAGTCTTAAAGTGGCGCTATCAAAGATTTAATCGAAGCTGAACGATGGTTCGAAATCCCGTTAAGGATATAGGATTTTTTTCTCTTTGGTTCTGTCGCATCTATCAAAATCAAATATAAGAATTTAAGTAATTTAAAAGTTAGCCTGCCAATTTACAGAATGATTTAAACATAGTTATCCCTGGTTCAATCATCTGATTCTTTCTCAACATATTCACAACTTCAATTCCACCCAATGTTCGTCTTGCCGATTCAAAGCTTTTAAAGCCTAATCCATTTTGTATTCGCCACTTGATAAAACGATGATCCTGTCCAATAATATTATTGAGATATTTACACTGTCGGATCTCAATCTTTGAAAATGAACGTTTGTTATATACTTTGATCGCTGCGGTATTAGAACCGCTTTTATCAATGTTTATTACTCTTGGTTTGTAGTTATTACCAATTGCTTTAATTAGAAAAGACTGAGCGCTCATTCTCTGTCTTTTTTTAGTCAAAAGAAAGTCAACCGTATTACCTAATTTATCTACTGCCCTGTACAAATAACACCAAATACCTTTTACCTTGATATAGGTTTCATCCAATCTCCAGCTTGCCCCCACTTTGACCTTTCTCTTCTTCATCTCTGATTCAATGAAAGGCGTAAATCTATAAACCCACCGTTGGATCGTAGCATGATCCAGAATCACGCCCCTAATCTTCATTATTTCTGCAACATCTCGATAACTTAAAGTAAACCTAAGCTTAAAATATACTGCCTGCAGAATGATAGACTTTGGATAGCAATAACCTTTCGTATTCATTTTTTGTTAGTTTTAAATAACCAAAGTTAAAAAGGTATTCCAGATGCGACAGAACCAAAATTCTTTAACTAAAAAATTAAATAATCATCAGTAAACTGAATTTTGAGTCAGGAAAGTTATATAGTCCCTTTTTTTATCTCAATTGTGTCCACACTGCGGACACAATTGAGATAAATTTAATTTTTCATTCTGACAGATATTTCCTTTCTATTCTTTCTTTAGCCTCAGCTAACAACGAATGTATTTTTTCTTCAAACTGTTTTTTAGGAGGTAGATCTGTCCAATATTCAGCAACCATTATGCCATCTTTATGCATTTCAAGCAGTTCTATTTGTTCACGACTACTTTCTGCACAAAGAATTAACCCAATTGGTGTCTTTTCTCCATCTTGTTTTTCGTATTTATCTAGCCACCGTAAATACAACTCCATTTGTCCTTTATGTTTAGCTTGAAACTTTCCTAATTTTAATTCTATGGCTACTAACCGTTTTAGCTTTCGATGGTAAAAAAGTAAATCTAAATTAAAATCTTCACCATCTATAATCATTCTTTTTTGACGTTCTACAAAAGTAAATCCCTTTCCTAATTCAAGAATGAATTTTTCTAATTCATCCAATATCGCCTGCTCTAAGTCTTTTTCTAAATAAGCATTTCCTAAATTTAGAAAATCTAATAAATATGGATCTTTAAATGTGTATTGTAAATTATCGGATGATGGGGTTGTTTGAATGTTTGCTATCGTGGTACGTTCGAAAGCTTTTGTTGCTATTTGCTTGCGTAAATCTCTAACACTCATTAATTGATCGCACACCTGGTTTGCATAGAATAATTTGGCTTCTGTATTTTTGATAGGTATTATAGCTAAAAAGTGGGACCAGCTTAATTGTCGTGACAGTGTCACGACAATTTCCTTGTCTGTAAATTGATCTGCAAATTGCATCATTCTCCGAAGATTTTTTTCTTCGAAGTTTCTTCCGTATTTGTTTTCCAATTGTGCCGACACTGTCGGCACAATTTGTTTTCCGTATTCTGCACGTTTGTTTTGAAGTATCGTTTCATTAATTCGGAAACCAATTTCCCAAAAAAGCAATGTTAAAGTACTATTATTTTGAACGATAACTTTTTGCTGAGTTTGCTCAACAAGTTGAGATAGCTCGTTAAGTAAATCAGTTTCAATAATTGTTATATTATTATTTTTCTCCATAGTATGCCATTATAATCAAACTAAATTATCTTTTTTTTAAAGTTTAGTCTTTATAAATAATAATTCCATTAAATATCCGCTAAAGACAAAAATAATAAAAAGCAACTTTAAGTAATGATAAAATATATTTAATCGAATCTATTTACAGATAGTGATAATAAAAAAACATTTCTAATTGGGTCCGCAATGCAGACACAATTAGAAATATGACAATAAATACAATTGATCAGTAAGTGCTCGCATATGATAATGCGTTAATTAAATATTGTGGTTAACTGACTATGGAAATTACCAGGTAGATTATAGGAAAAAAACTAATTTAAGTTCTGTGTCAAAATCGTAGCACATGATGATTATGAAAAACTGAAATATAACAAAATCAAGGCCTGACGAATTTAGGTTCGGATATATCAAACACATCAAACAAATTTAAAAATTTGAGACAATTTCATATCGATCCCCAACGGGACATCCAAACCAAAATAGTAAAGACATAGAAAGACAGCCTCTACTTCCAAGAAGCCAATCTCTTTAAATCCTCCATAAAATGGTGCGTAATTTGTTCTTTATGGTCACTTAAGGAGACAACTATTATATAGTTGTCTCTTTTTTTATGCACTAATATGTAGATTTTTCAAGCCTTTACAAGCTAACATTTCATGGTTCGAATTTTTCATAAGAAATCCTTAGACTGTTTGAAATAAACAATCTAAAAGTGGCTTCATTAAATATTTAATCGAAGCTGAACGATGATTCGAAGTCCCGTTAAGGATATAGATTTTTTTTTCTCTTTTGGTTTATTGCAGTTTTTTGATATTAAATATAAAATAATTCCAAAATCGACTTAATACATTTGCTGTCACAAAAGCTATGGCGAATTTCAAATAAATAAGCCGTCGCGGAACTATCCGTACAGATTTTTTATCTCCGACATAACAAAGGTACTTTGGGTACTGCCTATACTTTCCACTGATCCCAATTTATTAAACACAAAATCCTGATAATGCTTCATATCTTTGGCAGAAACTTTCATTAAAAAATCGTAATCACCTGAGATATTATAACATTCTACAACTTCTTCTATTTTCATAATATCACTAACAAACTGATTCCCGATATTACGATCGTGCTGTTTAAGTTTAATATTACAGAAAACAATAAACCCTCTGTTTAGTTTTTCTGCATCCAACAAGGCTATATATTTCTTAATGTAACCGCTGTTCTCTAATCTTTTAATCCGCTCAAAAACAGGCGATGCTGAAAGATTTACCATTTTAGCAAGCTCTTTTACAGTGTATTTAGAATTATCGTGTAGTATATTTAATAACTGAAGATCAATATCGTCTATTTGTTCCATAGAATATTTTACTTTAAACAGGTTTAATTTACTCCAAAAAACAGAATAAAATTCTTCAAATATAACCAAAAACAACACAAAAATCTTATTTTACAGAAATTAAAAACATAACATGCTGAAAAGTTTATTTTCAAAGTATAAAAATCTAAAAGGCATTATTTTATTTCAGGGAGCGTTATCCTTGGTGCCCTTTATCGAAAAAAGATAAAGGGCCACGTCATAAATAAAATTATACTTCTTTTCGTCGAGCCATACCCTGAGCGATGATACTAGCGGCAATCAATTGCAAGGCATGATAAAGCATGAGCGGCAGCAATACGATGCCGGTAATGGTACTGTGCTGAAAAAGTACTTTTGACATGACGGTGCCGTGCACCAATGACTTTTTAGACCCGCAAAATAAGACAGTAATACGATCTTCATCTGAAAAGCCAAGCAAGCGGCTGAGTAGTCCGACACAAAAGAATACGGCAAAAAACAACGCCATCATCCCTGCAGCGAGTCCAGCAAGTTCAAGGGCGGTGAACCCTTCAAAAAGATGTTCGGAAAATGACTTGCAAAACGACGTGTAAATAATCGTTAGAATAACTGTCTGATCAAAATATTTGAGCTGTTTCTTGTATTTTTCGGCAATGGCCCCGAAACGGGAATTGAGGCTTATGCCAATGATGACAGGCAGCAAGACTTGTAGAATCAACTTTAAGCCGATTTGAGTGACATCAAAATCACCTGTTACAGAAGCTATAAACAGCCCAACCCAGAGCGGCGTAACCACTACTCCGATCAAACTGGAAATACTCGCATTGAAAATGGCTGCGGGAATGTTTCCCTTGGCGATGGAAACCATGACCACAGAAGAGGATACTGTAGACGGTAAAGCTGCCAGAAAAAATACACCCAGCCAAAGCAGCTCGAAGCCGTTATTGACAAACAACGGGCGAAATGCCAAAACAATGAGCGGAAAAAATAAAAAGGTTGTCAACTGGACGACAATGTGCATTTTCCAATTGAAAAGTCCTGCTTTTAGTTTCTCAACACTCAGTCGCATGCCATAAAACAAGAAAATCAAGGAAACGCCTGCATTGGCAATCTCCTCCAGCGAAACAGGTTCTTTGACCATGCCTGGCTTTGGTAAAAAATAAGCCATCAGAATCATGGTGGCTATCATTAACAGGAAACCGTCGAAACCTGCTTTTTTAAATACTTCTAATAATTTCTTCAATGTGTTTTAAATATTATTCCTCCGTAGAGTCAAGATTACAAAAATATCTTACGCAGATAAACGTGGATTCTCTAGATTCATTAGTCTGTCCGCAGAGTCGTTCTGTTTAATTCTACGGATAGCAGGCTTCAAACAAGGAAACCATATTCTAATTAATACATTGAGACTAAATCCCAAGTTCTTTACGTATAATTTCTGCTCCTGCGCTTAAAGCACTTAACTTGCCTCTAGCTACGTTTCGAGATAGCGGGGCCATACCGCAGTTTGTAGAAGGGTAAAGATTTTCGGCATCTACAAACTCAAGGGCTTTACGCAGGGTATTAGCTACTTCTTCTGGTGTTTCTATAGTGTTGGTTGCCACATCAATGGCACCTACCATTACTTTTTTACCGCGAACAAGTTCCATTAAATTTAAAGGCACATTGGAGTTGTGACATTCTAAAGACACCACATCAATTTTAGATTTTTGAATTTTCGGGAAAATTTCTTCATATTGTCGCCACTCTGAACCTAATGTCTTTTTCCAATCAGTATTTGCCTGTATTCCATAACCATAGCAAATATGAACCGCAGTTTGACAGTGTAAACCTTCAATGGCTCTTTCTAATGCTGCCATTCCCCAATCGTTTACTTCATCAAAGAACACATTAAATGCAGGTTCATCAAACTGGATAATATCTACCCCCGCGTCTTGAAGTTCTCTTGCTTCTTCATTGAGTGCTTTCGCAAATTCCCACGCCAATTTTTCCCGGCTTTTATAATGGTCGTCGTACAAGGTATCAACCATTGTCAGTGGGCCTGGCAATGCCCATTTTATAGGCTTGTTAGTCTGTTTACGTAAAAATTTAGCATCTTCAACAAAAACTGCTTTTTGACGTGTAACCTCACCTACAACCACTGGAACACTCGCATCATAACGGTTACGGATTTTCACTGTTTTACGATTTTCAAAATCTACACCGCTTAAATGCTCGATAAAAGTCGTTACAAAATGCTGGCGTGTCTGCTCACCGTCACAAATGATATCTAGATCTGCCAATTGCTGTTCCTGCAGAGAAATGCGCAACGCATCTTGTTTCCCTTCAAGTAGCTGATCGCCTTCTAATTTCCATGGTGACCAAAGTTTTTCGGGTGGTGCAAGCCAGGCAGGTTTGGGTAAACTTCCAACAATAGAGGTGGGTAATAATAATTTCTTCATAATAGTATAATTTTAATGCGTTGTAATCAATTAAAGGGTAAAATTAGCAGACCATTGTTCTAGGAGACTTTTGTAAGGCTTAATGAAATGCTCTTCTGCATATTTACCCTGTTCAACAGCCAGTCGGCCGCGCTCTTCGCGGTCGTAAACCACGCGAGTCAGCGAATAATCTTCGTGTTTAAGAGCAGGTTGATAGATTTTTCCAGCCACTGAATTTGCATTGTAAATTTCAGGGCGATAAATCTTCTGGAAAGTCTCCATCGTGCTGATTGAGCTGATTAGTCCAAGATCAGTATAATCAGCAAGTAGATCTCCGGAATGATAAAAAGCCATCGGTGCCACACTATTCGCAGGCATGAAAAAACGAACTTTTAAGCCCATTTTAGAGAAATATTCATCAGTGATAGAATACTGATCCTGCAGATACTCAAAACCCAGAACCGGATGCTGATATTCAGTGCGAGTATAAGTTTTGTTGCTCGATACACTTAGACAAATGATTGGTGACATCTTAAAGTGCTCTTTATAAGTGGCTGAACTCACAAAGCATTTATAAAGTTTTCCGTGCAAATCACCAAAATTTTCAGGAATACAAAAATTGGATTTATTTTTATTGTGCTCGATCAATAAAATACTGAAATCATAATCACGAACATAAGAAGAAAAATTATTTCCGGCGATACCTTCGATACGCTGGCTAGTCTTGTGGTCAAAAATATTCGTTTTTAAAACTTCAATCAACGGCAGATTGTTAATACCATTCTTATCATCAATACTCATCGTTACTGTGATGATTTCAAGTTCTACAAGGTAACGATCAGCTTTTGGATTATCCAAATGAGCCAATGCATTGAATCGATTGTTAATCATATTTAAGGCATTACGTAAATTTTGTTGGCGATTAGCTCCTCTAGCCAAGTTTGCAAAATTGGTTGTCATACGCGTTTGACTTGAGGGGTGATAGTTTTCATCTAAACAAGTGCTCTTTAGTGTGAATGCAAAATCATTGTGGATTGTATTTTGGGTGTTTTCAATATCCTGCTTTTCGTTTATTCCCCTATCTTCTTGTATGTTCGCTTTCATCTGATGATAATATTTAGTTTTTTTACCCTGCAAATTTAAAAATAAAAGATTAAATATTTTTATTTACACTTAAAATCAGATAAATATTCTTTTAAGAAATATTTTTAAAGAATATTAATCCTTAAACAAATATAATAATGAAGGAAAACAGATAAATATTCTTTAGTGAACTAAGATGATTGATTTGGAGTTACCTAGAGCACTTCAAAAACTCGAAAAAGAAAACAATATAATTTATCTTTGCCAAAATTTAAGATAGACATAGTAATGAATTTGATAGAAAATTTAAAATGGCGCTACGCCACAAAAGCTTACAATAACATTAAAGTAACAGAAGACAAGGTCGATCAGATCTTAGAGGCTATAAATCTTTCAGCATCTTCCTGTGGTCTGCAATCTTACCGCGTTTTTGTTGTAAGCAATCCAGAAATCCAAAAGAAATTAGGTGCTGATTCGTATAATGGACAGATTAGCTCTTGCTCTCATTTGTTGGTTTTTGCTGCATTCACTGACATGACTTCGCGTTACATTGACGATTACATGGCAATGACAGAAAAACAAAGAGGTCTTGATGCTGGTGCCTTATCAGGATTTGGAAATGGATTGCGTGCCTATTTTACTGCTATTGATGCTGATCAAAAAGCACTTTGGGCGGCCAAACAGGCTTATATTGCACTAGGAACTGCACTTATTGCTGCAGCAGAATTAAAAGTAGACGCCACTCCTATAGAAGGTTTTAGTGCTTCCATTATCGATGAGGTTTTGGGTTTGAAAGAGAAAGGGCTGCATTCCGTAGTTATCCTCGCTTTAGGATATCGTGATTCAGAAAAAGACTATATGGCAGCTACGAAAAAAGTTCGTTTGCCTATAGATGAAATGATAACGAAAGTTTATTAATATATGTTAATTATTAAGATAAAAATATATTTACTTCTATTTTCTTTCCTAACATCACTTTCAATATGTGGTCAAACAAAAAGCATTTACTCAAAATCATATGGACAAAGTAAAAATCCTTCAGTTATCTTCATCCATGGTGGACCGAGTGGAAATTCAACACTTTTTGAAGAAACAACTGCTCAAAAATTAGCAGAAAAAGGATTTTATGTCATCGTTTATGATAGACGTGGAGAAGGTCGATCAATCGATACAACTGCAACTTTCACTTATCAAGAAGCAATTAAAGACTTAAACCAAATTTTTCAGAAGTATAAAATAAAAAAAGCAAATCTGATTGCACATAGTTTTGGAGGCCTAATTGGGACACTTTACACAGAACAAAACCCCGAAAAAGTAAATGCTTTAATACTCGCAGGAGCATTGATTTCTCAACAAGAAACGTATGACCACATTCTGAAATCAACCAAAATTATTTCTCAAGAAAAAAAAGACACTTTGATGTTTTCAAAAATCTACGAAATAGAAAATTCAAATAAAAATTCCGCCGAATATAGAAAACAATGCTTTGAAATAGCAAGTCTAAATAACTTTTTCAAAATGCCTTTTCCGACAATTGAAGCGGAGAAACTACGTAGACATTACGAGGAAAGTAAATTTTATAAAAATAACATTAGAAATCAACAAGCGCCAATTTTGTTCTATAAAAATGAAGCCAAAAACAATATTGATACAAAAACGATTTTAAAAGAATTGGAAAAGGGTAATGTAAGATTATTTGCAATCTACGGTCAACAAGACAACATATTTTCAAGCAAGCAAATAAGTGATTTGAGGAAAATAGTCAAAAGTCAAAACTTCAAAATTATTAACAATTGTTCACATTACTTATTTGTAGACCAGCAAAAAGAATTTATTGAAACAATCGAAAAATGGATTAAATAGAACTATGGTTATATTTTTTTAATTACTCTCAGATCAATAAATTTTGAATAGAAAAAATTTTCATCCGCTCATTGTCATATGCCGAAAAACATAGCAATCCCCAACAGGACATCCAAACCAAAATACTGCAGACATATAAAGACAGCGTCTACCTGTAGGAAGTCAATTTCTTTAAATCCTTCATAAAATGATGCGTAATTTGTCACTTATTCGTCACTACAGCCAAATGGCGTCAATTGTCTTCAATTGGCGCCATTTTTCGTTAAAAAATTTATTAAATAATAGATTAGCTTTTGTACATTCTTCAAGCAGAAAACTCCCAGAGCAATTCAAAAATGTAATAAAATATTTACTATATTAGTACTTTTTAATTTTAACAAACCACCATAAATATGACCACTACAAAATTAAAATTAGTGACAATTGCAATTCTTCTGAGTTCATTTTATGCAACCGCTCAAAAAACAATCCTTATCAACAACACCCAGATTTTTAACGGCAAAGACCAGAAAACAATTACTGGCAATATTTTGATTGTCAATAATCTGATCAGCAAAATTTCCACGGCGCCAATCCCAACCGATAAAAGTACAAATACAACCATTATCGATGGTAAAGGAAAATTTTTGATGCCGGGCCTTATTGATGCCCATACCCATATCATGATGGAATCCATGAGCGTCGCAGAACTCATGAATAGCGATATACAATACATTACTGCCATTGCTATGAAGTCCGCGGAAAAAGACCTGATGCAGGGTTTTACTACTTTCAGGGACCTTGCCGGTCCAGCAGTCGGCCTGCAAAAAGCAATAGACAGGGGTTTGATTATAGGTCCGCGTATTTATCCCTCCGGTGCGATGATTTCCCAAACCGGAGGCCACGGCGACTTCCTTAGTCCAAACGCTGTTCCAAAAGATATGACGGCAAGCCTTGACTTTACTGAACGTTACAATTTTGGCATAATCGCTGATGGAGCAGATCAGGTATTGAAACGTGTACGTGAGCAGTTGCGCCTTGGTGCTACACAAATAAAACTGGCCGCCGGCGGTGGTGTTTCTTCAACGTATGACCCTTTGGATGTCTCTCAGTTTACAGAAGCAGAAATGAAGGCTGCTGTTGATGCAGCTGAAAACTGGGGTACCTATGTTACCGTACACGCTTACACGCCAAGAGCCATACAAACTGCATTACGCGCCGGGGTGCGCTGTATAGATCATGCCCAGCTTATTGATGATGAAACAGCAAAAATGCTGTCCGAAAAAAAAGCATGGCTAAGTCTGCAGCCTTTTATCGACGAAGGTAAGAGCCTTTATGCTGATGGTTCACCTAACCGCATAAAACAGCAAACTATGATGAGCGGTACTGAGAAAGCCTATAATTTTGCAAAAAAATATAACATTAAAACTGCATTTGGAACCGATTGCCTTTTCGAGCCTGAACATTCGGTAAAAAGAGCAGGTGATCTTGTAAAGTTATTGCGCTTCTATACCCCTTATGAAATATTAAAAATGGCTACCTCTACAAATGCGGAATTGCTGGCCATGAGTGGCCCACGTAATCCCTATCCCAAAAAGCTGGGTGTTATAGAAGAAGGTGCTTATGCCGATGTTTTATTGGTAGACGGTAATCCGCTTATTAATTTGAATATACTAGAAGACTATGACAAAACTTTACTACTGATTATAAAAGACGGAGTTATTTATAAAAATTTACTTATCAAATAGTTTTTACAATCGATTACTAAAAGACTAAAGATTGGTTTTGAAATAGACTAAAAAAAAATCCATCAATCCCCAGCAGGACATCCAAACCAAATTCATAAAGCCAATGAAAGACAGACACTAAATCTAGTAAGTCAATTTCTTTAAATCCTCCATAAAATGATGTGAAATTTGTCCCATATTTTCACTTTACGGGACAAAAGATATAAATCATCTTTTGTCCCGTTTTTTTTTACACTTCAACTCACTATTAATCAAACAAATAAAGGCAGTCGATTTTGTTTACTGTAGTGGTTTGTATTTTATTTTCTCGAATCGTGAAATTTTCAGGATAAACTAAACCAATCAGACTCCTTTTATCTGATAAATCCCTATCTACATAAGTTTCATTAAGCTAAATAAGGTTGTCAATGCCCTTAACTAGTAGTCCTTCAAACTATCCTTTTCATTAACAACCAACGAAAATTCTCTTTCCATGTTTCTAATTCGTCCATTGTAGTCTTCTTTCATCATCTTGTAATCTACTCCCATTTTCATTAATTACTTGATTTTAAATTATCACCGTCTTTAAAATGCAGCCTTCTAAAAACCAATCCCGACAAAATAGTTAAAAACCCTACAACCAAAAAGGTATACCTAAAAGCATTATGAATTTCGTTATGAATAAGTTTTACATCACCTTGAAAAATTTTAAGTATCAAGAGTCCAAAAGCAATACCAAAACCAATAGCCAACTGCTGATTAACAGAAACCAAAGAATTACCACTGCTGGTATGATATGATCTTAAATCAGCAATAGAAATCGAGTTCATAGAAGTAAACTGTATAGAGTTAAAAAAACCTAATGCTGATATGATTGGCACATACCAATAAATTGATGTATGAATTGATGGAATAGCCAAAAAGCAAATTAAAACACCTATTATAAAAGTATTTAACATTAACGTTTTTCGATATCCATATGTGTTTAAAATTTTAATCACTGCCGATTTTCCGAACATGGCTGTCAGAGCCATAGGCGCAATAATCCATCCCGAGGTAACCGCCGACTGTCCATAAGCAATCTGAATCATCATTGGCAATAACAAAGGGATAGAACTAAACCCCAAACGGGTAACTAAATTGCCCACTATACCGACTCGAAAGGTCCGTACCTGAAATAAATTCAAAGGAAAAATTGGATTGTTGTCTTTTGCTGCATGTCGATAATACCAATAAAACATCAAAAAACCGCCCATTAATAGCATTAAAACGGGTGAGATACGAATGCTACTGCCAAATAGCTCCAACGAAATAGACAATAGCAATGAAGCTGATGCAAAAATGAGAAAACCTTTTAAGTCAAAATCGATTATTTTAGACCTATAATCGGGCATAAATTTCAGACTTAAAATAATACCAATAATACCAAATGGAATATTGATTAAAAAAATCCAGTGCCAGGATAAATAATCGACCATATATCCCCCAACCAAAGGGCCTAAGACAGGCCCAATTAAAGCGGGAATAATCGCAAAATTCATAGCCTTTAACAATTCTTTTTTGGGAAACGTTCTAATGAGCGCCAGCTTCCCAACTGGTGTCATTAAACTTCCTCCTATACCCTGAACGATACGGGCAAAAATCAAATGCGTTAAATTTTCAGAAAGCGAACAAAATATAGATCCAACGCTAAAGAGAAATAAAGCGAAAATAAAAACTTTTTTCGTACCAAATTTATCCGATAAAAAACCACTGACCGGCATAAAAAGTGCCAGAGTCAGAACATAGCTAATAATTGCATTCTGCATATCCAGAGGCGATTCATTTAAATCCTTAGCTATAGAAGTTAATGACGTATTCAAGATGGTTGAATCGAGCATTTGCATAAAAATAGAAGTAGCTAAAATAATAGGCAGAACTTTTTTAGTCTTCTCATCATTTTGCTTTAAGGTCGTTGTATTCATACTAATTTTTTATAGCCGCAAGCAGTTCTCGCGTTGGTTAAAATTAGAGTTTATTTCTTAACTTTCTTTGAAGACTAAGTTAGTATATCAAGATCCCTATATGTAACGCTTTTAATTCAAAAAATACATTTTTTAATACCCTAATTAGGCATCTTCACCAGGAACAACTATTGTACCTATTGGAAAAAATTTCCTAAATACAAACCCTACCAAAGGACCAGCAATAATTACCTGAAGAGGAAAAGCCATTGCAAAGTTAACAGGAATCGATTTTATCCATATTTCAACTAAATTTGATGACAAGCCGTTTGCAAGTAAGGGACCGAAAAATGACATCAATACAACCATCCCTGTAACAAAACAAAAAGCTGTTATTAGTATTTTTTTAAGCAGTAAATCCTCTTCTTTTAAGATTTTATCCGCAAGCGTCATCGCCAGCCTGCCAACCAGAAACCATTCACATAAAAAAGCGGTAACAAAAGTAAAAGGAAACATTAACCAGGCAATTTTTAAACTTTCCAATGTAAAACCATTATGCAATATTACATTGTAAGTTGTCATTACACTGGCCATAAATACAACCATTAAAAATGTATATACTAAGTGTTCCGTTTTGTTAATTGGCATTTTATTCATATTCTTATTTAGATATTAAAGTTTCAGCAATTTTTTTTAAGGTATCCAGTGACTGGTATAAATCGTTTAGTTCTTTATCGGAAAGTGTCTTTATATTGTCAGAAAAATGATTCTCCATACTCTCTTCTACTTTTTCAGCAAGCAACTCTCCTTTTTTTGTCAAAAACAAACAAACTATTCTTTTATCAGAAGAAGATCTTACTCTTTCTAACAATCCAAGTTCTTCCAGTTTATCAACGGTTTGAGAAAATGGCCCTTTCTCCAAACCTATAGCTCTGGAAATAGACACCATTGACACATTAACAGATTTTTTTACGGTCATTAAAATTCTTTCCTGGGTAAGATTCAGAAATGCTAATTCTTCTGGCAATGAATAATCTTTAAACAAGGCATATTTTATAAGATCTGTGCTATTGAGTTCAACAGCTATTTTTCTTTCCATTTTTAATTTAGTTATAATTATAACGGTTACAAATATAACTATAGTTTGCAAATATCTGGATTTTTATTGCTTATTTTGTATAACTAAACTTAAACCCTTCTAAATCAAAGAGCTGATGAGTCTGCTGAAAATTTTAATTATAACAACAAACAATAGTTTCTACACTGCTCTAAGTATATATGCCAATCTAAAGGAATGGAGCTATTTATTAGGCTCACTACCTTCTATTTAATAACAAACGCAGACCGGATAATTGTTTTGCGTTTTTTCTAGAAAACACACCGGATTACCCACACCGTAGTTTTTTGGTCGAAAACACTAAATGCCACTTTAATAGAAAACTAATCGATTGAAAATCTCTATATATCAGTTGTAAACTCATTTTGGTAGATTAGTTCATTTAACACTTCAAATAAAGCGTAAATTGCTGTTTAAATCTACTTCAAACTAAAAGTACGAGTATTACAGTCCTAATAATACAATATTGAATTAATAAACATAAAATCAAATAATTATGCTTGAAAACAAAAATAATGAAAAGCCTAAGATGATGCAGGGAGTCTTAAAAGTGAAGACAAAAACATTTTTAACCCCAAACTATATCCGAATTATTCTTGAAGGTGAAGATATGGCTGTTTTTTCTGATGCACGAGTTGGTGACAATAATAAAATTTTAATACCACAGAATAAAGAACAAGCGATTCTTTTGCCTGAACCTGGGATTCGAAATGCAGAAAACCGCGGATTAACCCGTACTTATACCGTTCGTGATCTTGATATCAAACAAAATTTAATGACTGTTGATTTTGTATCACATGGAGACAGCGGACCCGCTTCAAAATGGGCAGGTAATGCTCAAAGCGGAGATGAACTTGGCGTTTTTATGAAAGTAAAAACAAAGCCTTTATTTGTGGTGTCAGACTGGTATTTACTTATAGGTGATCATACTGCCCTTCCTGTTATTAGTGTAATATTGGAATCTTTACCTTCTGATGCCAAAGGAAAAGCAATTATTGAAGTTTTTAGTTCAGAGGACGTACTTGATTTAAAGAAACCTGAAAAAGTTGAAATTGTATGGAAATTCAATAGCCACCCTGGTAAAACCTCAGAACTCGCGAGTTCTTTTAAAACCGAAGATTTTCCTTCTGGAAGCAAATTTATTTTCGCAGCGGCTGAATATCAAGTTGCAGGCGCAATTCAGGAAAAACTCAGAAATGATAATGACTTACCCAGAAACCAATGGCAAACCTATTCTTATTGGAAATACGGACAAGCCGAAGACGCATCTTCAGAAGCAAGAAGAGGGCAAGCCAAATAAATAATATTTGAACTACAACAAAACAAGCTCTTATCTTCTTTCTAAATTATATCGATTTTTCATCCACAGATTCGATAGGGGCTTTTATAGCAACGGAACTATTTTTACTTTTAACCTCCTTTTTTTCTTTCCTTTTAGGAAATTCTTCAGGGGCCGGTTCTCGGTAAATTCCTGGACTTATACTTTTTAGAAAAGCTTCTAAATCTTGCAATTCTTCTTCATTCAAATTTAGTTTTTTCAATAAAGGCGATGTTACCGGAAATAATTTGTCGTTAACCTGATCACCTTTTGGTTTAAGATTAGGCATTCCGGCATTGTATAGATTTAAAACACCTCTTAGCTGCGGAAATAAACCGTTGTGCATATAGGGGCCAGTATGCACAATTTCTCTTAATGAAGGCGTTTTAAAACTTCCAACATCTGCTAGGTTTTGCGTAATATTGTACCTGCCCAAATCTTCATATTTTCTTTTGTAATACGTCAATCCTGCATTATGAAATTGATTGTCTGAAAAATAAGAAGAATTATGACAATTAATACACCTTGCTTTTGTTCTAAACAAATGCAATCCATTAATCTCTTTATCAGAAAGCTGCGTAGTATCGCCTTCGATAAATTTATCGAAACGGCTTTTTCGACTTACTACCGTACGCTCAAAAGTTGCAATTGCTTGGAGAATTTTTTCCTCTGTTACCTTTTCATCCCCGTAAGCACTATTAAAAAACTTTTTATATCCTTCTATTTTTTGAATATTCTTCACCGCAATATCCATGTGATTGTTCATTTCTTTAACATCGGCAATAGGAAATTTTGCCTGCTCTTCTAAAGTTGCAGCGCGTCCGTCCCAGAAAAGCATTTTAGAAAAAGCCACATTGATAATAGGCTTCGAATTTCGGGTACCTGCTGTTCGATCATGCCCATTAGAAACACGTTTTCCATCTCCCCAGCCTAATTCAGGATCATGACAGGAAGCACAGGAAATTTGTTGTGAACCAGAGAGTCTTGGATCAAAAAAGAGCATTTTACCCAACTCTCTCTTGGCCTTTGTATAAGGATTATTAGCCGGAAATGTCACTTCTGGAAGCACGCCAATATCTTCAAAATCTACCACTGAACTATCAAGGGTAGCCTTAGGCCATTTGCTGTGATCACCACTGCTGTATAATTTTTTTAATTCGGATATAGAATAATAGGCTCCATTGTCCGGATTATAATTTCTTAAAGAAACAAATGTTATACTTAGTAATAAAAGAAGGATTAGAGCAGGAATTTTTTTCATTGTGGTACTATTGACTATTAGATCAAGTGGAATACAAAAATATTATTTATTCCCCTTTGATTGACTATAAAACTTAATAATTTATTGAAATACCGCCATTAAAATAAGTACTGGCTTTAGTATTCAATTCAGGTGAATACTGCAGATATTTTGTATCTAATGCCGTTAAGGTCTTACAATTCAAAAATAGCTGAAGTGTTTTTTTCTTAGGCAGTTTGATATAATAATTGGCAACTAAGTTCGATTGTAATTTTGAAGTACTGTCATAAGCATGATCCGGAATGATCACATTATCAGCAAATGAAGTATTCGACGAAATGGGTTCATAGATTAGTTCTTCATCAAGCGGTATGTAATAGACAATACCAAACTCAAGATTTAATTTATTGTTTTCATTAGCGAAAATATCTTTATTGAACACTCCTTGAAGCTCTAAAGTATTCAGCTTTTTATGGGTACTGCCTAATAGATCAACATACTTTTGTTTCGAATAAGCAGCATTGAGTTCAAAATTATAAAGCACACGATCGTTTTCTTTTTTAATAATCCCGCTGTTGAATTGTAAACGATCCAGATTCATTCGAAAGTTTTGTCCATTTTCAGCCACTGAAAAATTATCTCCCTGGCCAGAACTGTATTCCAATTGCAATTTGTAATCTTTTGATTCTCCATCGTGGTAAAAATTCAGTTTTGCCGTATTGGAATAATAACGGTAACGGTACTGAATCAAATCCTTCTCTATATAAATATTGCCGTTGGCATCTTTTCCATAAAAATCCTGCATCGATTTATTGAATTTGTAAGCCAGACTCAGACTGTTTCTATCATTTTGATATTGATAGCCTAAACCAAAATTTTTATCGATGGTATTAAAGATATATTTATTGTAAGAGGAGTTAAAAACAACCCGCCCGTACCCTGAAGAAAAAGTCGTAAAGGTATCCGGATATGCCGGTGCATTTTGAGTAGCATCTACATAAGTAATATCAGTAGTTTCTGTTTTTTTGGACATTCCCACAGAGCCAAAAACACGATGATTCTGGTAAACATATCCTCCATGAAGTTCTCCGCCATAGTTACTCAGTGCAATTTGTGGACGAGGATCTATCTTTCGATAATTTTTACTGTTGGTATAAAAAACCGTTGCGCCCAAGAGCATATTATTCTCTAATTGATAAGACAATCCTCCGTTTAAAGAATAATTTTGAATTTCCCAGTTTCCTTTTTTGGGAGCAAAAAAATAATTAGGTGAAAGTACATTTTGATTCTCAGTGCGTTCAGTGGTGAGATTATATCCAAGTCCATCTTCCGTCTTTTGATTAAATGTAAAATCCCCAAAGAGTCTTAGTCGGGCTTTTATATTGAAAATCCCTTGAGTTGAAAAAGTATATTGTGTTGATTTGTCAGCAGTTTGTACACGTTTAAAAGGCATTGCTTTTTGCTCAAAATCAATTTGAGTCTGCGTAAAATCGCTTAAATTCTCGGAAGTAAAAAATAACGGTGTTTCAAATAATCGAACTTGAATATCGCTGTAGAATGAGTTTTGCTTTACCAATAAACTATCTGTAAGCTGCGCCTGAACAGCGAAACTTACTAGTAGTAGAAAAAATAGTAAACTTTTTTTTGAAATCATTTTTAAGATTCTAAATGGTTTGAAAATAAAAATAACACACTGTTATTTAATTTCTACATTAATAATTTAGTTGGCAAAACCCTTTGGATTTGCCTTTGCCAATTTTACAAAATCAGCAGCCGAGTTATTGGTATCTTCTAAAATGATACGCCCGTTGACCGTACTTTTTGTTTTTCTAATCACAGATTGAGAATTATACGAAGCATCACAATTCGTAAAAGAAGCATCTATTTCCGATGGCAACATTTTTGGCCTCTGCGTACTCAGACTGAAATGCTGTAAATCAACACCATCTATAATATCCTTTGTCGGAATTTGAACAAAAAATTTCGTTTTACTGTCTATTACTGTAATCGAAGGATCTGAATAATCTAAAAATTTATCAAAATCGTCAGCACGGAAAATAACAAAACTGTCTCTTCCCGGATTATCTATTAAAAAATCCTGGTTACCGCTCTCATATCCGGCGCGTCCCCAATAGGCAATTTCCATATCTTTAACAGCAGGATTCTGAATATCATATCGAAAAACATCTTTACCTCTTGACAAGAGATAATCTCCTAAATACACTTCAAAATCAGCAGTACTTAAATCTAGTGTCAGCTCAGGATTTTTAACACTCAAAGGAATTCCTGTATTATCAACCAAAGGTGATTGGTGATTTATGGCTGTTTGTGCAATAACAATACTCTCTCCAGGCTTAATTGGATATTGAGTTCCTAAACCTGGTATTTTCATTACATAATCAGCATAAACATTCTTAGTATTGGCATCTGATCCGGAAGTCATTCCAATTGATTTGCTCCAATCATATTGTCCATTTGCTAATGTATAAGAGCTTACTGTTGTATTGATTTTACCATAAAGCTGTCCGATATACAATCCATCAGCATAAATGACTTCATTGGAATTGTTGTAGATTTCAATAAATTGATCCCTAAAAACAGCACCTTGTGAAGCGTGTGAACCGGAATAATAGATTTGCTTTATGACCAGGTCTCCTATTCTTGCAGACTTTAACTCTAGATTTGTTGAGCTAATATTAGCATTAACAATTACTTTTTCCTGTGACCCGTTAAATAATACTGTGGCTGTTGTTGGTGCAAACTGAAATAAGTTCAAAAACTCACTCCTTGTCAGCGATTTAGTAGCAGTTACATTATACGTACCGGGAAGAATATTGGCAAAACTGGCAATTCCTGAAACATCTGAAATTGCAGTATAGCTATCTCCTGTGTTGGTATTGGTTAAAACAACGCTTCCTTCAGCAACCACTAAACCATTGTACTGATCACTATCGTATTTTAAATTTACCGTAAAAGAAACAGGCTGCAAATTTGTACCACTACCAAAATCATCATTGATCGTACAGGAGAAAAGCGTAGTTGCAATAACAAACAAGAGTATTACATTTTTCATAAAATTAGATTTAAAATTGGTATTCGATTTTGGTTCCAAATGATAACTGAACCATATCAGGCTTTATTCGATTTACATAACTGCCATTAACAAGCGCAATCTCTGTTTGTTTCAGATCTAAAAAGTTATTGGCATAAAATGAGAATCGAAAGCCATTAAGAAAATCTTTTGAAATACGCAGATTAAAATTATGATACACTTTTTGAAGTTCAGTATCATAAACCGACTTAGGACTTAAAAGATGCCCGTAAAGCGCTGTATTAGTCTGGTCCTGCACAGGAATCATAACCTTATTTAAATTTTCATCCAGATAAGCATACAATATATTATCCTTGTTATAATTACTATCACTTATAATAAAATGCTCACTTCTCATTGCAATCACCAACCCTACTTTAGGCAAATGATAACTAAGATTTGCGGCTAAACTAAAGCTTCTGTAAAATTCATCATAAGGCTGGTAAACGCCATATTTTTCTTTACTGGTTGTATTTGTAGAACGGTAATAACGATCAATATCATTTCTGTTTGTTGTTTCTATATAACTACCATTAAGATCAAAAGTGACATTTTTGATGGGCAATTTGTCAAAACTCATAAAAAATTCAGCTCCTTTATCTGTAGATAAATACTTATTTACTAACTGTGTCTGTAAATAGTAAAAAGGAGAATATCCTGTAATGGCATAGGTAGGAGTCTGATTTCCATTGTAATTAATTTGCAAATCGGCAACCTGACGCGTTGTTGGAAGCATTTGACTGGTGATTCCGTCATATAAATTATTATAAAATCCGGTGATGCTTATATTTCCAAAAGGCAGTTTATAATCGAACCCAACTTCTGAACGCAAACTTTTTGTAGGTTTCAAATTTTCATTATTCGAATAATCAATAAAGGTTTGAACAACCCCTAAGTTGTAATAACCTGGCAAACGATAATCTCCCAAAACAGCATCGTAATAACGCGGCCCTGTATAAACCTGATTTAAAGAAGGTGCTTTAGAGGTTAATCCGAAACCTCCTCGGATCTTAAAATTATCCTGCGCATAAAAGGCATTAATACGTGGTGCCAAAAAAGAATAACCATATTGATTGTCATAACGCAAACCGGCATTAATATTTAACGCGCTGCGATCCCAATTTTTCACAAGATTATCTTCGGCATAAAAGGAAAGTTGATATTCCGCCAATATATTGTCCCCATAATTATAAGGTCGGAAGGCTTGTCCTGAACCACCATTACCATTGGTAAAAGTACTATTCATTGTCTCCGGATTTCCTAAACGGCCACGCCCTTTGTTGTCGCTCATTCTAATAGAAGTTCCGTATGCCATATTGTGCATCCAGGTACCCGTGGAGAATGTTTTATATAAATCAGCAGATAAAAAAGATGAAATTGGAATACCTTCAACCTCTTTAACTGAGGTATAGCTCGGTAATGTATAGGTTCCATTATAAACTCCTTCAGTTGTACTTGTGCCTACTATTGTTCCGCCAATATTTACAAGCTTTGATTCGTAGGTTAATTGTTCACCATATTTTAAGTTAAAGTTGATGTCTAAATTATCAAAATAACCTTTAGAAAAATTGATTTTGAATCGGTTCGAAATCGAAATATCCGTTTTTTTGTTTTTTACAATTTTATCATCCGTCCCTTCAGCCTCATAATTAACATCATCATTATTAAAACCGTAATCTACTGAAAATGAATTTCGAATGTTTTTATTAGACCAGCTCCACATAAAATTAGTATTCACTCTATTGTACTTCGTATAAGAAACACGTGGCTCTGAATTCGATTTTGTGAAATTTACTGTGGTATTTAAAAACCCTGCTTTATCACTGATTTTAAATCCTTTTGAAAATCCGTATTCACTTGTACCGTCTCTTAAAGAAGTATAAATTCTATAGGGGGATCTTCCGGCTTTTTGTTCCACTTTAATTAATCCAGAAGTTAAATCACCATATTTTGCAGATGGAATACCCTGAACGACTTCTATTTTTTCTATGTTTCCTGTTGAGATTTGCCTTAGATCGGCTCCGTAATTTGCATTAGAAAAATAACCGTTAAAATCACTGCCTGAAGAATCACCAAAACCAAGCGTATTTGGAGAGAAAGGGTCTCCGTAATTCCCTCCATAGGACTGCATATTTTCGTTGTTTGAAATCGGAATTCCATCTACAACAATAGCAGTACCAAAGGATTTATTGCCATAAGCAGTATTAGCAATCTGATTTGGCTTAACGGTTCGAAAAGCAATTGTTTTGAATTCGTTCATATCGAAATTAGTGGTAGCCTGCCCTGGTAATTGTTCCAAAACGTCACTAATTGAAAAAGCCTGAACCTGATTAATTACCTCTCTACCCATGGTAATTTCTGAGAAATTTTTACCTTTTCGGGCAGAAACTATAATTTCTTTTAATCTCAAATCGTCATTCTCAAGTTCTACAAGTATTGGTCTGGATATTTGTTCTACGGTGTAGGTTACATTTTCCTCCTGTTTTCCTAACAATCTAAAATTCAAATTAAACTCTTTAGTGTCATTTAATTTGATCTCAAAATTTCCATCCTCGTCCGTAATAGTCCACTTATTTGATTTTACATCCAAAACCGTGACACTTTGCAGTGGTTTTTGGGTTATACTTTCGATAACACGCCCTTTTACTAAATGTTGCTGCGCAGAAATAGTACTGGTTATCAGGAGAAATAATAGAACGAAATGCTTCACTTTAAAGTGTGTTTTATAATTTCGTGCAAATATAAAACATTAAGCCTTATTTAGACTAAAGAAAAATAGATTTAACTTAATTAAAAAAATACTTGCTCTGGCTTTGCAACACAACTGCTTCTTGATTAATCAACTATATGTGTTTTTACGATCAAATAGAAATATGCATCGAGTATATATCATCCAAAAAGCTACGATATTAGCTTACTTTCTCATTTTGGATAAACAATCTGCCTTGTCCTAAAAAAAGTTGACTATAATCAAGTTAATTAATTATTGTTCTTAGATTATTTTTCCAAGGTTTTCTTCATTACATATCTGAATCTTAAATACAGCAAGGCAGATGATGTTAACAAACCAAGTGTCAGGCCATACCAGATTCCTTTTACTCCTGAATTGAAATAAATACCTAAAATATAAGCTGCAGGCAAGCCAACAAGCCAATAAGCAACAAAGGTTATAAAAGTAGGAATGTTTACATCTCCCATTCCCCTTAATGTTCCTAGTCCAACCACTTGTGTACCATCAAAGAGCTGGAATAGCGCAGCAATTATCAATAATTGTGAAGCAAGCGATACAACACTTATGTCATTTGTTATTAAATAAGGTAAATATTGATTAAAGAGTGTAAAAATTACAGCAAAAAACATCATAAAAATGATAACTAAATGATACGATGAATAAGCAAAGCTTTGGAGTCTTTTGTAGTTTTGATTTCCAAAACTATTTCCGACTTTAATTGTTGCCGCCGATGCAATTCCTCCTGCCATCATATAGGTCATTGCTGCAAGGGTTATTGCTGTCTGATGAGCAGCCTGTTCAATTGCACCAATGTGACCGGCCATTAAAGCAGCAACTGCAAATGCTCCAATTTCAAATACATACTGCATAGCCACGGGCAATCCTATTTTTACCACTTTTACAATTTTTGAAAAATCAACAAACTTAACCGAGAAATGCTGTATATAAACTCTAAAATTCTCTGATCGAAGTACATACCATATCATAACCAGCATCATTAAAACCCGATCTACCAATGTTGCAATTCCTACCCCGCGAACTCCCATCGGCTCAATCCCAAACATTCCTTTTACCAGAATCACTGCGATAATTACGTTGAGCACATTTCCCCATATCGTTATGGACATTGCTTGTTTTGTAAAACCCAGCCCTTCTGCAAACTGTTTGAAAGTTTGAAATATCATTAAAGGCACAATAGATAAACTTAAAATAAGTAAATATGGTTTTGCTGTTTCTACAACCTGAGGATCCTGATCTGCATGCTGCATAGCAAACATAGAACCATAATACACTGCTAAAAAAAGTAAAATTGCTGATGCTATATTAAGCCACAGGCTGTTTGAAAGAAGCTCGGCACATTTCTTAAAATTTGATTTTCCATTCTCTTGTGCAATTAAAGGTGTTAAGCCGTAGGCAATCCCTAATCCAATTACCAAAACCACCATGAAAACAGAATGGACCAACGAGACTGCTGCCAATGATATAGTTCCTGCATAATGCCCTATTATAACTGTGTCGACGGTCTGCACCAGAGTATGTCCGAGCTGAGAAATTACAATAGGCCCTGCAAGTGCTATTGTACTTTGATAATATATCTTATTGGACTTGTATTTTTTGAACATAATAAAAAATTGACTGCCTCGAGGCAGATTTAAATGTATTGGCCATGCTGTAAACTTTCATTTAAAGAACAGCAATTCTTTTGTTGCAAATTTATCTTATTCTGCAACACCCTTATAAAATACTATGAAAATATACCATTTTGGTAATCTGAGAGGAACTGGCTACTGGTTATCCCCGTCTGAGTTTTAAAAAATCGCATCATATGTCCTGGTTCAGAAAAATTAAGATCATAAGCAATCTCAGCAATAGTCTTTCCAGAGTGTATTAGGTCATTTTTAATTTCAAAAAGCAATCTCTGTTTTAAGAGTTCTGTTGCAGTAACGTTAAACTGCTTTTTTATAGAAGTATTAATTGTAATCCTGCTCACATTTAACAAGCCTGCATAATAATCAATCCGTTGCTTCTCCCTGATATTTACTTCCAGTAATTGTTTAAACTGGTAAGCGAAATTATTTTCTGCCCTGTCAATTGAAAGATTATTTGCATCAGCATATATTCTATTAAACTTCAAAAGTAGGTAATAAGTAAGAGATCGTATAATATGAATACTGTCTGTCCTGCTATTGACTAGTTCAGATTTGATTTCCATCAGCTGGTCAAGTGCTTTTTCAAGTTCTTCCTTTTTAATACTAATATGTAAAGGATAATTCAACTGATAGAAATACAGAAGGCGGTACGTAAAGAATTTGTCTGAAAAAAAGTCATTAAGGAAATTTTCCTGAAAAACCAGAACAGTAAAATCCAATCCCTCTTTCTCCAAAGCCCATTGTCTTTTTTGAAAAGGAGAAATAAAAACAATTGTATTGTCCGTTATATTGATTTTCTGCTGATTTAAAATCAGGGATCCCTTGGCCGTTTTGAAAAGCAATATTTCAAAAAAATCAGCATTATAAGTATCGCGCTCCAAATACCTATCACTCAGCATATCGCCATGCAACACATTGAGAAGCACTTCAACACCACATTCTGTTTTATGAAATTTAACTGTTTTCATTTTATTCAATTAGTTAACCTATTGAAATCCGTTTCTTCTACTTTTTTAACGTATGATCGAATATTATAATTAAAGCAAATTTACAACTTCATTTACAAATTACTTCATATCAAAAAAAGGAGCCATAATAAATTACAGCTCCTTATCAAGTGATTCCTTATTTACCCTTTATTTTATGACAGCAAATACTCTTCTGTTGATGTGACTTTTGCATAAAAGAATTCTAGTGCCGCCAAAAATGCATTATGAACATCTGCAGACTTGACATCCTGACCATTGATCTGAAGATTCATTGTAGCGCAAGCATCTCCAATAACTGTACATTCAAATCCAAAGTCAACAGCAGCCCTTGTCCCTGCGTCGATGCACATGTGAGTCATCATTCCCGCGATTACCAAATGCGTTATCTCCTTTGACTGAAGATATTCCAGTAAATCAGTATCTCTAAAACTATTAGGAAACTGTTTAGTGATTACCTTTTCCCCTACTAAAGGTTTTACATTTTCATGGATTTCAATCCCTTTTGTTCCAGAAACAAAAAAGGGAACCCCTTCTGCGGATATATGCTGGATATGAACAACAGTACTATTTTCTTTTCTAAAATGCTCAAGCAGTTTCTTGGCGTTTTCACTCGCAGCAATTGGTTTTACAAGTTCTAATGCCCCATTTTCAAAATATTCTTTCTGTATATCAATTAATAATAATGCCTTATTCATTTACTTTAATTTTAAAATTTTTATCTGACAAAATTAAAACCTAGACTAATGATACCAGATACCAATGCATTACCAATACATGCCATTTTGATAAGCAACGGTTTTTATGTCTTCTTGGTGTCATTTAATCAGCTTTTACCCTAGAAACAAGCAGTTTGTATCTCTTCTACTCCATTGCTTTTTGGCTGTTTCTCCTATATAAAAGCCCTTTCTGCTAAATTTTTCCCTTTGGTTAACAAGGCTTATATATTGATACCAAGCAATTTGTGCAAGTGGTACTTGCACAATCGGAAAATGATGATAGGCCTCAGAAAAAGCGCTCAGAGAAAAGCAAAAATAAGATCATTAAATACCATCACATATTATCCTTTCCTAATAATCTGAGAGAAATAGAGCCAATAATAATCCCCATTTATCTACTTAGATAAATTTCTTAGCCTTTCCTTAAAACTTGCCGAAATAATACTTAAATTGCTGATATAGAAATAAGTAAATGAAAACTATTATTTTATTCATCGGGCTGCTCTTAACCGCTTTACCTGTCAGTGCACAGAAAGAGGAGTTGCGCCTTCTGCAAGCAAATATTGATTCCATGTCTTATGTGAAGCCGACCAACATAAGTACTGAACATTCAGATTATGCTCTTGTTGCTGGTGGTAGCAAGGGAATTGGTTATAGCATTGCCGAGGCTCTGGCAAAAAGGAAATTTAACCTAATCCTCATTGCGCGTCATCAGGATGCGTTGGATAAGGCAAAAGAAAGATTAGAAAAAGATTACAACGTTCATGTTGAATTATTAAAACTAGATTTAGAGCACGAATCAACTGCCGATTCAATCGCTAGATGGTGTACAAGCAAAAATATACACTTAAAAATGCTTTGCAATGTAGCCGGGTTGGGTGGGCCAAAGGATTACTTATCCCTACCTCTTGATTCATTGCGGTATATGGTACGTCTTAATGTGGAGTCGTGCATGGCCTTGACTCTTACCTTGTTGCCACTTCTAGAAAAAAATAAACCGTCTTATATACTCAATGTTGCAAGTATGGCGGGACTTGCCCCTATTCCTAGCAAAAACATGTATTCAGCAACTAAATCGGCGGTCATCTTTTTCAGTTATGGCTTGCGCCATCAGTTGAGAAAAAAAGACATTAGTGTGAGTTGTCTGAGTCCTGGTCCCGTGTTTACCAAACCAGAGATTGTTGAATACACGAAGGAACAACTTGGCTGGTTTGGTATGAAGATGGCAGTTCCACCGGAAAGAGTTGGTGAAATTGCAGTTCGCGGTACACTGCGAGGAAAAATGATGATCATTCCTGGAACTCTTGCGAAGATCAGTTCCTTTTTTATTCGGATACTTCCCCGGAGGTGGGTCGTATCTTTATATGGAACAGCTGCCGATTAAATACCGTCTCTGCGAAAACTTCCCAATCGAGGAGGATCTACGAGAGGGATCAAAACTGACTACCACATAGTACAAACAGCGCGACCCTTGTCATAGTTTTTATGGATGACGGTAAAAAGACCTACTGTTGACCCTAAAAACGAAAACATAGTATCAAAAAAGGTATTGAAAATCAACTACAAATTGACAATCAATACCTACTAATGAATGATGTAGTAAAAACTACTTATTGTTTTGTTTTAAAGACTTTATAACATACAAAAAGAATACCCAACCAGATAGGAATTAATTCTACGGATAACTTCATGTTAGTGATCCACATGATTGATAAAATACCCAATAAAAAGAACAAACAGATGTAATTACTTACCGGATAAAATAATGAAGGAAACTTAGTTTTTGTGTTTTCCTTGTCTTTCGATCGTCTAAATTTTAGATGTGTATAAGAAATCATAACCCAGTTAATAATTAAAGAAGACACCACTAAAGACATTAAAATACTAAAAGCCTCTTTTGGAATTACTTTATTTACCAAAATACAGATGGCTGCAAAGCAAGAAGAAATTAAAATGGCATTAATTGGTACCGATTGTTTGTTTAGCTTCTTTAAAAACTTAGGAGCATTACCTTGATCTGCTAAACCATATAACATACGGGAGTTACTATATACACTACTATTATAAACGGATAAAGCTGCGGTTAATACAATTAAATTAAGCACATTGGCAATAAGGCGTGTAAAAAATATTTTGTTCCCAAACAACTCAAATTCCATTCCATTTAAATTTTGAAAAACCATTACAAATGGACTACTATCTGTAGTAATTTGTTGCCAGGGCGACAAAGCAAATAAAATCACCAATGCACCGACATAAAATATTAGGATTCTATAGATCACCTGATTGGTTGCTTTTGGAATATTTTTTTCTGGATTTTCTGCCTCAGCAGCGGTAATTCCAATTAGTTCTAAACCGCCAAACGAAAACATAATTAGCGCCATTGCGGCTAATAAACCTTGAAAACTACCAGCTGTCGTTTTTTCAAAGAAACCTTTTGGAAAGAAGCCTCCATCGTTATATAAATTATGAATTGTAGCTTGCTCTCCTCCCGTACCACTTATTAGTAAGTAAGTACCAAAGAGGATCATGGCAATAATTGCGACAACTTTTATTATTGAAAACCAAAATTCAGTTTCTCCATAAACTTTTACGGAGGCAAAATTCAAAGCATTAATCACCAGGAAGAAAAATAAACTGGATGCCCACAATGGAATTTCAGGCCACCAAAACTGCACATAAACACCAATGGCTGTAAGCTCAGCCATACTAACTAAAATATATAAAATCCAATAATTCCAACCTGATGCAAAACCTGCAAAAGAACCACAATACTTATAGGCAAAGTGACTAAAGCTTCCTGACACAGGTTCTTCAACAACCATTTCACCAAGTTGTCTCATAATAAAAAAAGCGATAATTCCTGCAACAGTATATCCTAAAATAACAGATGGTCCTGCTAATACAGCCGCTGGACCAATGCCGAGGAAAAGACCTGTTCCTATTGATCCGCCTAAGGCTATTAACTGAATGTGGCGGTTAGTCAACCCACGTTTAAGTTGATTCTCTTCTACGTCTTCCTGTATTTTCTTCACAAATTAGATTTTTAAATGAGTAAACGTACTCACATATGTATAAAGAGCGAAGATAAGTTAAAAAAGGAATGGTACAAAACATGGTTCTATCACAGCTATCACACAATTGGTGATGGAGACAATTCAGTTTCACTATGCAATACGCAAGCCCAATTGTTATTTTCTTTTATCCAAGTCGAAGTACAGGCACATTTCATCGCTTTTTGTTTGTCATCAGCTACCCCTAATTCTATTGCGTATGCTACCACCGCAGTATTTTCGGCAATTAATTGCGAAGTGATCTCAGAAAAATTCAATATTTTTATTTTGCCGCCCTCCCCTGATTCAAACATTTTTTTAAAATTAGCCTCATCCACAGTACGTACCCCATTTTTTCCGGCCACTATACAAGGAAAATGAGTGAGTTTCTTTACCGTTTCATAATCGTGGTTTTCCATTCCCTGCCAATATTTTTTTTCCAGTTCAATAATTTGCGTTTCCATAATCATCCTTTATTAATTAAACAGTTTTACAAAGTTCAAATTAATATTAAAATGCAGAAACACTTTTAACATAGATTTAATGTGAAGCATTCTAAACCTTTTTTCTAATTTTTGCACTATTTTTCTTTAGTAATAACTGGCTGTTCTAGCATTCTCACCAAATGGAGATCTTGCTCGTTTTGGATATTTATCAGAAATAAAAGCAATTAATCAAAGCAACAAACATATAAATTTTATAATAATGACTTAACTTTAAAGCAGTTATATTTGATTTATGAAACCAAACTCTTAACCATATGAAACACTTTTACCAAACTCGCCATCTAATGGCTTTTTTACTGCTTTTTTGTTGCTTCTCCACCTCCTTCTTTGCCCAAGGAACAGCGCCAGTACCGCAAAATTTACCCTATGTACAAGATTTTTCTTCATTAGCACACAGTTCAACTACCTATCCCACAGGATTTCAAGGATGGACTGCTAGTACTGCACCGGGAAGTTCATACAGTACAAATGCGATTTTACTGGGAGATAAACTCTTAAACGCAAGTAGCTCAGCTTCTACTACAAGTGGGAATATCCACAATTATAATGGCAAAATTGGATTTTTAAACTCCGGATCCTTAGACCTAACGATTGCTTTAGCGATTAATACTCTGGGAAAGTCCGGTATTGCAGTACAATATGATGCAATGGTCATTCGCAATCCTTATGATGGCCTAAACAATACTCGTATCAATGAAATGGTTTTACAATATCGAATAGGCGATGCAGCTGTTTTTAATACACTGCCCGCAACCTCCTATTTAAGTACTACTGTTAAACAAATAACTTCAGGCGTAACTGCAGCTTTAAACCCAATAACCATCAATATCATTTTGCCAGCAGACTGCGATAATAAAGAACTTGTTCAGTTGAGATGGATTTCTAAACAAAATTCAGGAGCTGGATCTCGTCCTTCTTTTGCCATTGACAATATTAGCATTCAAAATGATCTTACCCCTCCCACTTACACTGAAGGGTATCCAAAAATAGAAAACATTTTATCTAATGGTTTTGATTTTTCAATTCAACTAAACGAAATCGGGAAAACTTATTTTGTCTTGGTAGCCTCTGGTAATTCAAAACCTAGTGCTGCCCAAATCAAATCTGGTCTCGATGCCAATGGAAATGCCGCTTTTCAATCGGGTCTTTTTGAGGTAACTGACCCCAGCTTGATTTATAGTAAAAACATATCCGGTTTAACAATTGATACTCCTTACATCCTTTATTCTATCTCAGAGGATTTTTTCGGTAATCTTCAAACCGACGGCAATCAATTGAATGTAAGAACGTCTAATACTGTTGTTCCTTCTCTATTAATATCAAAAAACGCATTGGATTTTGGCTTTATAGAACAAAACTTTGAATCCAAAACCACTAGCTATCAAATTCAAGGACTTCACCTCAATGATGGCGTTACAGTAACTGCCACAAATAATTTTACCCTTTCAAAAAATCCAAACGATAGTTTTCAATCTTCTATAATTTTTGACAAGCAAGATTTTGATGCTGACAATACTCCTACGGTTTATGTCCGATTTACACCAAATACTACGGGTAATTTTTCAGGACAAATAACCAATCAAACCCTTGGTGCGAGTACTAAAACGATTGGATTATCCGGTGTTGGAATCAATCCTTATTTTCAAAATTTTAATGATGTAAATGTACTGACCAACAGTGGCTGGACGTCTTACAGTGTTGTAGGCGATAAAATTAAATGGGCCAGTACCAGTAGTCGTTTTAATAGTTCACCTGCAGCTGTATTAATAAACGGTTACTCCGAAAATGGCCCTAGTAAGGATTGGTTGATTTCGCCTAAATTACGTTTGGATAGTTTTGATAAATTTCCATTATTGTCATTTTATGCCCGTAAATTCTACTCTGGTCCAAACTTAAAATTAATGGTTTCTGTTAATTATGATGGAACAAGTAGCCCTGAAACGGCCACCTGGACAGAACTTGAAGGTGATTTCCCTTCCACCACTGGGGTATTTAAATCCTCTAACTTTATCAACTTACAGGCTTATAAAACCAATAATACTTATGTGGCCTGGGTATATGAAACTACCGCCTCCGGTGGAGAAAATGCTGCCGAATGGACAATAGATGATGTAACTATAACCAATGAAGCAACATTTTTAGCCTCAAATCCTAATTTAAATTTTAGCGAAACAAACCCAAATTCAACCTCAGATAGTCAATCTTTTATTTTCATGGCTGGAGGTTTTAGTGACTTTACCATCACAGCACCATCCAACTATCAATTAGCTATTGACAATATCAATTTTCAATCAAGTCTTATTATTTCAGCAAACGATGCCTTAGCAGGGAAAACGGTCTACACCCGTTTTGCCCCTACTGTAAAAGCCTTAAATTTAGAAGGCTCGCTAACGGTTACCTCTACTGGACTCAACCAGCAAATAGGTTTTTTGACCGGTTCGTCTTTTCCTAAATCTGAAACCTTTGACATTGTAAGTTACAACTTAGAATTTTTTGGAAGTAATGTAGTGGGAACAAGCGGAGAATTTGGTCCAATTGATGATGCTTTGCAAGTGGAGAATGTAGCCAAAGTAATGAATAAATTAAATGCCGATGTTTATGTCGTTCAGGAAGTATCCGATGAGTCTGCTTTGGATAGTTTAATACAAAAAATAAGCGTCAACGGTAAAACATTTGACAAAAGTATTTCGCCAGCTTGGTCTTATTCCTTTACGCCACCAGATCCTCTTTTCCCTGCTCAAAAATTGGTTGTTATTTACAATACTCAAACAACCAAAGTAAACAAAACCCATGTTATGTTTAACAATTTATATGATAATATTCGTGCAGGAAACGCCAGTTTACCAAATTATCCCGGGGGTAACAGCTCTAGTTTTTTTGCTTCAGGACGTTTGCCTTATTTAGTGAATATTGAAACCAATATTAATGGGGTTAAAAAGGAAATGAACATTATTGATCTTCATGGCCGTGCCAATAGTGGAAGTGATATTTCAAAATACAATATGCGTAAATACGATGCTGAACTTTTAAAGGACAGTTTAGATGTAGAATATCCCAATGCCAACTTTATGATTTTAGGCGATTATAATGATGATGTGGATGTATCTGTTATTACACCTAACCCTTCCTCCTATCAAAAAATGGTCGAAGACACAGATCGTTACAATGCTCTAACTTTAGAAATCAGCAGATCAGGAGCTTATAGCTACTTGGCATCTGGAGGCTTTTTAGATCACATTATTATTTCTAATGAATTGACAAACGATTACATCCCCAATTCTGTTGCTGTTTACGATCCCCGTTTGGATATTTCCAATTATATCAATACCACATCTGATCACGGACCTGTTATTGCCCGTTTTGATCTTAAAAAAGCAGCGCAAAACATCAACTTCCCTTCCATTACTATTACTGATGATGCTACAACTTATGATCTAAATGCAGGGGCCACATCTGGGCTAGGGATAACTTATGCGAGTTCTGATGAAGCTATTGCAAAAATTATTAATGGAAAAATGCAAATACTTAGCGC
Source organism: Flavobacterium sp. OHVDL-2026-0007 (assembly GCF_059882335.1). NCBI lineage: Bacteria > Pseudomonadati > Bacteroidota > Flavobacteriia > Flavobacteriales > Flavobacteriaceae > Flavobacterium > Flavobacterium sp. OHVDL-2026-0007. Next base: position 598,932 of record NZ_CM187612.1, on the reverse strand, counting down.
TGGGATTGTGACCATTACGGCTTCTCAATTAGGAAATGACTATTATTTAGCCGCCGCTGATGTTAGTCAATCTCTCACCATAACAGATACAAAAGCACCTGTTATTATAGCACCGCCAACACTATCACAAAGTAATGATACAGGAATTTGTGGCGCCAAAGTTGTCTATATAAGCCCAATAGGAACTGACAATTTCCCCGGGGCAACCACAGTTCAAACCACAGGATTGGCCTCAGGCGATGTATTCCCAATTGGAATAACAACCAATACATTTCAAGTAACCGATGCCTCTGGAAATACAGCAAACTGTTCATTTAATGTAATTGTAACGGACAATGAATTACCAACGCTGAGTTGCCCTGAAAACATTACCCAGAAAAAAGAGGGTAAATTACATGGTGCAATAGTAACCTATTCCACTCCAGTCGGAACTGATAATTGTTCTGAATTCACGGTTATACAAACATCCGGGTTGCCATCGGGAAGTATTTTCCCATTAGGCTCTACAACCAATACTTTTAAAGTACTTGATGCCGCAGGTAATACAAGCAGTTGTTCTTTTACCGTAACTATTGTACAAGCTTTATCACCAAAAGATGAACAAACAAACCCGGGACTTTCAGTCAAAGCATTCCCTAACCCTGCAACTGACTTTGTCTATTTTACCATCAAAACAGATAGCCCAAAAAACATGTCCCTAAAATTATACGATATCTTTGGCTTTTTAGCTACGGTACCAGTTGAAATAACGGGTAACACAACTGAAAGCACTGTGCAAATAAATGTAAGCCACCTTAGAAGAGGCGTTTATATTTATGCTTTAAGTGCCAACAACAAAGTACTCTTTACTGATAAAATAGTCAAGAAATAAAACAAACTTCTTTAGTGGTAAAAATGCTAGATTCCTTTAAGAGTCTAGCATTTTTTTATGCTACCCCCTACAAGTCTATTGCTTAATCTGTTGTTCTTGTACCTTAATTTCCAAGATATTGGAGTGTTCTAAATTTACGTTTTCTGTTTACAGCATTTCACCTAGGATTAATCAGCTGATTTTCTCTACACAGCTGCATCACTACAATTTCACTCTTACTGTTTTACTTTATTTTGATGACTACTTTTTATTTAACTAGTTTAATGTTTTTGTATCTCATTTTCTACCAACTTTACATTATTATTCTATACATTTAATATTCAATTATTTAAACAAACAAAATAAGACTAATTCATATATAATCTAATTTATTAAACTAGTTTAATGTTTTTCGGATAGTAGATGCAGTAGATAACGACAACTTTGCTCTATTCATTTTAAAATCCGAGAAAAATGAAACGAATTATTCAATATTATTTGTAACAACCTTAACTTTAATTAGTATGAAATCACAAGCACAAAGTTTCAAAAAAATCGAAACTAACGATTTTAAACTTCAAGTTTATAACGCAGCAGAAAATAGTTTTGGTGTAGCATCGGTAATTGTATCAGGAAAAACAGATGCGATTCTAATTGATGCCCAATTTACTTTGGAGGATGCCGAAAAAGTTGCCCAAGAAATTAAAGAAAGTGGCAAAAAATTAACCTCTATTTATGTATCTCATGCTGACCCTGATTACTATTTTGGCTTGGAAATATTCAAAAAATATTTTCCAGAAGTAGTCGCATATGCTTCACCTGCTTCAGTAGAAGCTATCAAGGCTACAGCTCAAAAAAAATTAGATGTCTGGGGAGAGCGATTAGGAAAAGCCATTACCTCTAATGTTGTTTTACCACAGGTTTTAAAAGGAAATAGTATTGAATTGGAAGGCAAAAAATTAGAGATCATCGGTTTGGAAGAATTCCCGAACAAGACTTTTATATGGATTCCTTCTATCAAAGCAGTTGTAGGCGGAATCAATGTTTTTGGAACAACTTTTCATTTATGGATGGCTGATGCTCAAACTACTGAAGCCCGCAAAAACTGGATTTCCGTTTTAGATAAAATCGCCGCTTTGAAACCTGAAATTGTAATTCCGGCTCATGCTAATTCCGATTCTCCATTTGATATATCCGCTGTTAATCATACCAAAAGTTACATTCAACTCTACGAAGAATCTTTAAAAACCAATAAAACATCAGAAGCTTTAATTACTGCTTTGAAAACAAAATACCCAGCACTTACTTTTGAAACTGCCTTAATGATTGGTGCAAAAGTGAATACTGGAGAAATGAAATGGTAAGATCTATTCGTTAGAGCCTGACTGTACTTTTTGCATCATCAGGCTGTTCTTTAAATCAAAAGACAAACTTTATCAAGGTTAATGTGTCGCTTACATCCCATCCACCTAAAAACGATGGATGGGTTTTATACTCCGTTTGATAAAATTTCAGGTATCTATTATTATTTCAAATATTCTTTAAAGAAAGCATCTAATTTATTAAAAGGAATAACATCTACTTTATCATACAAATCTACGTGTACAGCATTTGGGATAATTACTAACTCTTTTGGTTCATTTGCCTCTTTAAAAATATCTTCACTAAAATACCTAGAATGCGCATTTTCTCCTGCGATTAAAAGCATTGGTCTTGGTGAAATTTCTTTTACATACGATAGTATCGGCATATTCATAAAGGATATTGGATTGGTTACCAACCAAGCTCCATTTGAGTTCACAGAGTTAGCATGAAAACCACGTAGCGTTCTGTAATAATCAAAATATTCTTTTACAAATTGCGGCTCGTCACCTTTCAATATTTCAGGTAAATTTCTTGGACCAGCGGCAGGTTTTCCTTTTTCAGCATCTTTCCAGCGTTGCTGGCTCAAACTTTCCAAGGTTTTGGTACGCTGTTCAGGCGTAACAGCATCATTGTAACCTTTCGACATTACTCGGGTCATATCATACAAACTTGTCGTAGCAACGGCTTTCACTCGCTTATCAATAGCCGTTGCATTCAATGCAAAACCGCCAAATCCACAAATCCCGATGATACCCATTTTATTCCTGTCAACGTTTTTCTGCAATCCTAAAAAATCAACTGCAGCACTAAAATCCTCAGTATTGATTTCTGGAGAAGCTACATTTCTTGGTTCACCACTGCTTTCTCCTGTATAAGATGGATCAAAAGCCAAAACTAAAAATCCGCGCTCTGCCATTTGGTTCGCATATAATCCTGAAGATTGTTCTTTCACTGCTCCAAAAGGCCCGCTAATGGCTAGAGCTGGAAGTGGTCCCTTTCCAGCATTTTTTGGAAGATATAAATCACCTGAAAGTGTAATCCCATAGCGGTTTTTGAATGATACTTTTTGACGGCTTACCTTATCACTTAATTGAAAGGTATAATGTGCTGCTGTTTCCATTTTTTTTGGTTTTGATTTTTTGTCTTGTGAAAATACTTGCCCTGTTAAAAGAAGAAGTATTGCGATTACCAACGTTTTTTTCATTTTCATTAAATTAAATTGTTTTTAAAATTTTCGCAGGAATCCCTCCCACGATGCTATTGTCAGGAACATCTTTTGAAACCACCGATCCCGCTGCTACAATAGCATTTTCGCCAATCGTTACGCCTTGTAAAATGGTTGCATTGGCACCAATCCAAGCATTTTTTTTAATGAGAATTGGTTTTGGAATCAAAGCATGTCTGTCTTGGATTGAAGTGGGATGTCCTTCGGATAATAAATTAACCCTCGGCGCTATCAAGACATTGTCTTCTATAGTAATACCTCCTAAATCAAGAAAAACACAATCGAAGTTTATAAATACATTTTTACCAATCTTGGTATGTTTTCCATAATTGATATGCAATGGTGTAAATACCGTTACACTTTGGTCTATTTCAGTATTGGTAATTTGGCTTAACAAATTTCTGATTTCGGCAGGATCTGATGCGTTATTCATTTGAAGCGTTAATTTCTTTGTTACAAATGAAGCTTCAAGCATTTTGTATGCTTCATTATCAGTTGACAAAATGATTTCTCCTTTTTTTAATCGTTCGAATATTGTTGCTGTTTTCATTGTCTATTAAGATTAACAATGCAAAGTTAAAAACAAAGCCTCGCAGTGGCTTTACTGCGAGGCTCATAGAATCTTTCTGAAAAGCTCAACAAACTAGGAAATAGTTCTTGCTTCTATAATCAGAAAATGAGCCACACGGTCTTTAATCAACCATTTTCCATTTAGAAACACATAACAATCATCATATTTTACACTGTAATCCGTCAAAATAGCCTTTCCTTCAACCTCCCTGATCATCTTGATTTGAGTAAAAGAAACTCCGGTAGCCATTTCGCTATTGATTTTTACAGTATGTTGACCATTGAGTGTAAAATAGGTTTTTACAAGAGAAGCATGATAGTTGAAATCTTTTTCCATACTTTCCCTTCCGGCAACATCGGCCACCAAAACACCACCCATAAAAACTTTATACCTAACATCTGGAGTAAATAGATCCATCACTTCGGTGATTTTTTTGTCATCACTTAAATAAGCATAATCGTCAATTAAGTTTCTTAAATCTTCTTTTGTTTTTAACATTTCTAACGTCATAATTTTGTTTTTTAATTTAAACTTGAAAATTTATTTCCTGTAATTATTACAAGCCAAAATTATATTATATTTACTTACAATTTATTAGTCGTTACCTAAAGGTTAGCGAGTAACCAACAGTATAGCTATGGATGAAGTAAAAGAAAATCAAGCAGATAACAAAGCATTCACAGAAGAATGCAATAAAGTTTTAATGGCGGTTTCAGATGCATTATATGTCATTGGCGGTAAATGGAAACTGATGATTATCATTGCCATGGCAAGAGGAAACAAACGTTTTACCGAAATTCAAAGGCAGGTCACAGGAATCTCTGCACGGGTTCTTTCCAGCGAATTAAAAGAATTGGAGATGAATGGTTTTATCATCAAAAAAGTAGAAAATGGTTATCCGGTAACCATAGAATACGAACTCCTACCCTACAGTCATACTCTTGAAGAAGTCGTCGGGGCTATGACAAAATGGGGCATGCAGCATCGCGAAAAAATTAAAAACGAACAGCCTTCTGGGAGATTAAAAAAGGACAAAGAAGTTAATTAACTAAACTTCTGTTGGTGAAACACCATATTGCTTTTTAAATGCGGTTGAAAAATGAGAAGGGTTTGTAAAGCCCACTTCCATATAAACGTCTTTAACTTTTTTCTTTTCTTCTTTTAGTTTTATGTACGCCATTTCTAAGCGTTTTTTGATCAGCCATTTTTGAGGTGTGAGCTTGCTTATTTTTTTGAAATCTCTTTTAAAAGTGGCTAAACTTCGTCCTGTAAACGAAGCAATTTGTTGCATTGAAAGTTCTTCCATATAATTGCTGCTGAGAAATTCCAAAAGGTCAATTTTCCACGGTTCCGCAAAATCAAAAAGTATTGGATAGAGTTGTTCGTTGCTGTTTAATAAAGCATAAATCCCTTCCAATAGTTTCAAATGAGTAACACCTTCTGTTGGTTGTATGTTGCTGTCAAAATATGGTGTCAGGGATTGAAATAAACTTTCTATTGCAGGACTTGGCTCTAACTTAAAAACCTTTTCATCAGAGACTTTAGCAGCTGTAGGCATATCTGATTTGTTCATTTTGCTGTAAAAATCACGTAACACATTTCGTTTGAATGTTAACGAAATGCCTTTGTATAACTCTTCGCCTTTACTGTTTTTGTACATTTTCAAACGGTGGTCTCTTCGGATAAAAGCACATTCACCGGCCTGCAGTATTATTTTTTTGTTTCTATCCTCTATCAGCTGTTCGCCGGAGTACAAGTAAACCAAAACGTGCTCAGGCGTAGAATGGATACACTTCTCACTATAATCAGCAAAGCAGGAGAGAAATATTCCTGAATAGCTTATTGTTTTTAATTTATCGTCTTGTTCCTCTTCCATGATTTTGTACTACTGGCTTATTATCCTATAAAAGTAAAATTTATATTTTAGTATTGCTTTGTTATGAGGCTCATTTTATCTTACTGTAAGGATCATCTCAATTAAAATAACAGGGATATACCTCTACATAATCTACTAATACACAATTTCCTTTTGAAATAATTCTCATAAAGGATAAATTTTCCAGCTTAAATTAAACCAATTAAGTCACCAATATGGACCTCCTTTTATATTGATTTTTTTATTAAATTTACGTATCAACTTTTAATGACTTTTTATGGAAATGAAGGACTCGGAATTAGTTTCCATTAAAGATGTATCCATTAGAAAGGTAAGTGGAACCCAAAGTTTGTCCTTCTCAGATGTTCTTTCTGTAGAAGAACCCCTCGAAATAAGAATCTGCTACGGAACGGAGACTGAAAAAACACAAAAGAATATCTCTGTTACCATGCGCACCCCTGGAAATGATTTACATCTTGCAGTTGGTTTTTTATTCACAGAAGGGATTATTACTTCCTATCAAGACGTAAAAAAAGCCTATCATACAAAAACGGACTGCACCTTTCAAAAAAAGAATATTGTTCAGATAGACCTCATCGAAAATTTCATTCCACATTTGATGCAATCAGACCGAAATTTTTATACCAGCTCGAGCTGTGGCGTTTGTGGAAAAAGCTCTATTGAATCCATCAAAACCGTTAGTGCTTTTAATCTTTTAGACCATCCCACACTAACTATTTCAACAGCAATACTGTATCAACTACCCAAAAAATTAAAAACCGCTCAAAGCAGTTTTGCTATTACGGGAGGTATTCATGCAGCCGGGCTTTTTAGCACTGAAGGTGAACTTTTATTTTTGCAAGAAGATGTTGGGAGACATAATGCTCTGGACAAACTAATCGGTTCCGCTCTGGCTACTAACTTACTGCCATTGAATCATCATATTTTACTTCTTAGCGGTCGAGCCAGTTTTGAGTTAATTCAAAAAGCAGCTATGGCTGGCATCTCCATTGTAGCGGCTATTGGCGCCCCGTCAAGCCTTGCTCTAGAATTGGCCATCGAACTGAATATTACCCTTTTGGGATTTCTTAAAGAAGATCGAGTTAATATATACCACTGCACCGATGGAGTAATCATACCGACTTCAAATAAGAATTAAAAACATTTAGGGTGAATTCACACTAGAAAATGATTCAAAAAATAAAATCAAAATGATTCAAAATCTCTACTAACATGCCAATTAAAAACAACAGCCATGAAAGAAGATCAAAACCAAGAGAATACTGATGATCAATTAAAAAAAGAACCCAACGCTGAAAATCCCTATAGGCTTTTAGATCTTAGATTAACAAAAGTTGAAAAATGGGCCGCTGGTGTACCTGCTGTTTTAGCGGCTTTTAGTGATCTTATTGAAGAAAAAACGCTTGTTCGTGGAACAAAAGCGTTGTTTAAAATGAATCAGGTTGGCGGTTTTGACTGTTCCAGTTGTGCATGGCCTGACCCAGATGACGACCGATCAGCTCTGGGCGAATACTGTGAAAATGGAGCTAAGGCTCTGGCTGAAGAAGCCACTACCAAAAAAGTTACAGCGGCCTTTTTCAAAGAAAATTCCGTCTATGATCTTGCCCAATTAGACGATTATCAAATTGGTAAGATGGGCAGACTCACCCAGCCCATGTATTTACCTAAAAAGGGTACGCACTATCAACCCATAAGTTGGGACAATGCCTTTAAAAAAATAGCTGAACACCTCAACGCATTAGCCTCCCCCGACCAAGCAGCGTTTTATACCTCTGGAAGAACTAGTAATGAAGCCTCCTTTCTCTACCAACTCTTTGCAAAAGAATATGGCACCAACAATATGCCGGACTGCTCTAATATGTGCCACGAAACCTCTGGCTCAGCGCTACGCCCTACCATTGGAATTGGAAAGGGTACGGTCACATTGGACGATTTTTATGATACAGACGTTATTATAATTATTGGTCAAAATCCCGGAACCAATGCACCAAGAATGATGAGTGCCTTAGCGAAAGGCAAAAAAAATGGAGCCAAAATTATTGCGATCAATCCCTTACCTGAAGCCGGTTTAATGGGATTTCGTAATCCCCAGGAAATCAACGGGATTATTGGAAACGGTGGCAAACTGGCAGATCTTTTTCTACCTGTAAAAATAAATGGGGATATGGCGCTATTAAAAGCCCTTGAAATTATATTAATTGAATTTGAAAAGAAAAATCCAGGAGAAGTATTTGATCATGATTTCATTCAAGAAAAAACGACCGGATATGAAACCTTTCTTAAACAATTTGAAACATATAACCTGGATCAGCTTGCAGCGCTTTCGGGTGTTACTAAAGAGGCGCTTTATGAAGCAGCTGAAATAATAGCCTTCAAAAAACGAATTATTGTTTGTTGGGGAATGGGGCTTACACAGCAACCCAATGGCGTAGCCATGATTAGAGAAATTCTAAACATTTTATTACTTAAAGGAAGTATTGGTAAACAAGGTGCTGGGGTATGCCCTGTTCGAGGTCATAGTAATGTTCAAGGAAACAGAACCATGATGATTGATGAAAAACCTACTGACGAACAACTGGATCGTTTACAGGATTTCTATGGTTTTAATCCTCCTCGTAAACATGGTTATGATGTGGTTCGTGCTATTAAAGCCATGCAGGAAGAAAAAATAAAATTACTATTCTGCATGGGAGGTAACTTCCTATCGGCAACACCAGACACGACCTATACAGCCAGTGCATTACGAAAACTCAACTTAACGGTATGTGTGTCCACTAAACTCAATCGCACTCATCTTATTCATGGACAAGAAGCGATCATATTACCTACGCTTTCACGAAGCGACCTGGATATGGTTAATGGTCAAGCGCAATTTATAACGACTGAAAATTCTATGGGTGTGGTACAATCCTCCAAAGGAATCCTTAAACCTGTATCGGATAACCTCATCAATGAAACGCAGATTGTCTGTAAAATGGCCATGGAAACACTTGGGAAAAAATCGGTTATTAACTGGCAAGCCTATCATGATAGTTATGATGCCGTGAGAGATGACATTGAAAAATGCATTCCAGGCTTTGAAAATTATAATAGCAGAGTACGAGAAAAAGGAGGGTTTTATTTGCCCAATGCAGCACGTGATGGACAATTTATCACCAAAGAATTTGGAGATCGGGCACCTTTTACCTTAACCGAAATACCAAACAATCAACTGGCTTCCGACGAGTATATGATGGCCACTACTCGAACACACGATCAGTTTAATACCACTATTTATGGTCTTGATGATCGCTACCGTGGTATAAAAAATGAGCGCAGAGTAATTTTTATGAATCAAACCGATATTGAAAAAGCAGGATTCATACCTGGTGACAAGGTCGATTTATTCAACTACGATGATGATATCGAACGAATTGCTCCTTTATTTATTATTGTTTCTTATCAAATTCCTGAAAAAAATACGGTTACTTATTTTCCTGAAACGAACGTTTTGGTCTCGGTTAACAATGTGGTCGCGGACAGTAATATGCCTGCCTCAAAATATGTGAAAATTAAAATTAAAAAACACGACCCTACTATTTATCAAAGAATAGACCAACTATAACATTTAAAATCAATAACTAAACGTCCTTAAAGTGATACTCCACCCGATTAGCAAACGGTCACAAGGTATTTACTATTAAATAGAAACCAAAAAGAATGCTTGAAAACTTCCCCTTTTATCTCGCTATACTACTCCTCATTTTATTGCTCATTATGCTGGCCAATAAAATAAAGGTAGCCTATCCTATACTATTAGTTTTAGCAGGATTAGTCATAAGTTTTATTCCCGGTGTACCCATTATAAACATCGAACCCGAACTCATCTTCTTTATTTTCCTACCTCCACTATTATATGAAGCAGCTTGGACCGTTTCGTGGAAAGAAATGTGGCGTTGGCGTCGTATTATTACCAGTTTTGCTTTTGTCGTAGTTTTTGTCTCGGCACTTTCTGTAGCCTTAGTAGCTAATTATATTATTCCAGGATTTTCATTGGCTCTAGGTTTTGTATTGGGCGGAATTGTATCACCACCAGACGCGGTAAGTGCTGGAGCTATTTTGAAATTCGTTAAAGTACCCAAAACCATCTCCTCTATTTTAGAAGGAGAAAGTTTACTCAACGATGCCTCTTCCTTAATCATTTTCAGATTTGCCATGATTGCAGTAGCCACTGAGCAATTTATCTTTTACAAAGCCGCTATGAGCTTTAGCTGGATGATTATTGGAGGTGTAGGCATTGGTTTATTGATTGGATGGTTGTTTATGAAAGCGCACAAATACTTGCCAACCGATGCTAATGCCGATATCGTTTTGTCACTCCTTACCCCCTACATTATATACATGGCTGCTGAAGAAGTACATAGTTCGGGTGTTTTGGCCGTCGTAAGTGGTGGTTTACTTTTGTCTAATAACCGACATCGATTCCTAAGTAGCAAATCCCGTTTGCAGGGAATAAATGTTTGGGAAAGTCTTTGTTTTATCTTAAACGGATTAGTATTTATGCTCATCGGATTGGATTTACCTCAAATTACTAAAGGTCTTGAAGAAGTGAGTATCACAACCGCAATTGGGTATGGCGTTGTGATTACAGTTGTTTTGATGGTGAGTCGAATATTGTCTTCCTATGGTGCTGTACTTGTTACACTAATTGCTCGTAATTTTATAACGGTAGCTGATGATAGAAATCCTGGTTTAAAAACACCTTTTATACTCGGTTGGACCGGAATGCGAGGGGTGGTTTCATTGGCCGCTGCCTTATCCATACCGGTGTATCTCAATAATGGTAACGGTTTTCCCCAACGCAACCTTATTTTATTCATTACTTTTATTGTTATTCTTTTGACTTTATTAATTCAGGGATTGACCTTACCCTATTTTATTAGAAAAATTACATTTCCTACTCTTGACGATGCCTTACCTCGAGATGAAGCGTACAATGCCCTGCGAAAAGAATTAGCCGAACATGCTTCCCAGTATTTAAAGGCTAATTATAACGATCAGATAGAAAGCAATCCTTCACTGCAACAGTTAATTCTAAAATGGGAGCAGCATAGTAACGGAATCGACGATGAATCCATTGGAGAAGAGCTAAAGGTGATCTATCTGGATTTATTAAACCAGCAAAGACAATGGCTACGAAATAAGAACAAAGAAGATCAAACTTTAGACGAATCTGTCATTAGAAGACAAATGCATTATCTAGATATCGAAGAAGAGAAATTACGCTATATTTAGCATGGGGTCAAAAGCTAAAAAACCATTTTACTCGTTCGTAAAATGGTTTTTATTAAATAAGATGCCCTAAACAATTATGGATTGGTAGACCATAATCCTATTTCTTTTACAAAAGCCCGCTGTGGTAATTTTAAGTGGTTGACCACTAAATAGGCCAAGTCTTCGGGCTGAAGCACTTTTTCTACATTACCATCGGTAAATCCGGCAGTTAGTGTCATATCGGTTGCAATAGTACTTGGGTTTACAGTAGTAACCCTAATATTGGATTTACGAACTTCCTGCATCACAGACTCCGTAAGATTGATCACCGCCGCTTTTGAAGCTCCATAAGCACTCATACCAGCGCTCCCTTTTAAGCCAGCCGTAGAGGCTATGTTTATAATGTCTCCTTTTCCTTGTAGTTTAATAAAAGGTAACACCTCATGAAGCATATAATAGGTTCCCAAAACATTGATTTGAAAAACCTGCTCCCACTCTTCTACGGGCAATTCTAAAATCCCACCGTTTTTAAATATACCAGCATTGTTGATTAGAATATCGATTGTTTGTAAGGCTGTTGTAACGCTAGCTACCGCAGCTTTAACCTCTTTGTAATTTCCGACATCAGCAGTTGCATGTACAACGGTTATATTAGAGTTTACTGTATTCAATTCTTTAACTAACTTTTCCAGATCTGCAGTGGTTCTCCCTATTAGACCTAAATTTACTCCTTCTGCCGCCAAGGCTAAAGCCATAGCTTTACCAAGTCCTTTTCCTGCACCGGTAATAAGGGCCGTTCTTCCTATTAATGATTCCATCTTATGTTTATTAATTATACTACAAAATTCAAAAAAATTGAACTTGTATACAAGTACTTGGCTTTTTAAAGTACATTTGTTTCATATAAATGAACTTATGCTGCAATCGGTACAAAAAACAATGGAAATCCTCCTGTATATTGCCCAAAACGGAAATAAGGTTCGCTTACAGGATGTTGCAGATCACTTACAGATCAAAAAAACTACGGCTCATCATTTCCTTAAATCCCTCCTCGAATTGGGTTATATAGAGCAGGATGAACTCACTCCTCGTTACCAACTTACCGATAAGATGCATATGCTTATGCCTCCTACGGTGTCCGTACCTTTACTCAAACAACGCTTTAAACCCCTTTTACAACGTATAACAGAACGTACAGGGGAAACATCCTATTTATCTATACAAATGGGCTCACACATACGTCATGAGTTAAAGTGTGATCCTGACCGTAGTGTTCGAATTAGTCTTGAATTAGGAAAAGAATTTATGATTACACATTCTGCCATTGGTAATGTTTTTATGGCTCACTCAGCACATTTAAAGGATTACATCCTGCGTTCATTGGATGCCGATGCAGCAGGACAGCTTGCCACTAAACTCAAGGCCGTTCTTCACAATGGTTACGCAGATGATTTTGAGCGCCTGGAAAAAGAACTCAACTGTATTGCTTTACCGGTTTTTGAAAACAAAAGAATTGTCGCCACTATAGGTGTTTCCGGTCCCGCTTTTCGATTTACTAAAAAAGAAATGATCAAAGCCGTGACCATTGTTCAAGAGTACTTATAAGCCGTCCTATATACACATAACTACTTAACAATATGCTAATTAGATAGCACTCTCTATTGTTTTTTTGTAACTTTACTAAAACCAAGTATTTAGCTTAAAGTTTATGTTTTTTTAGTAAAAAGATTGTTTTTTTAAGCCCGAACTCTACTTACTACTGTTGATTCAATTGACAAGCTGTAAGGACATCATACAACATTATGATGCTGATAAAATAAGCAGTATTTTTAAGTCTTAGAACGTTTAATTATAAATATTGATTCTAATTTTTTTATGCGATTCACTTAAATAAAAACATCATGGAAATCAATTGGTTTATAGTATCTGTGGTCGTCTTTTGTGCTATTGTACTCCTATTTATACTAATGAATTTCAATAGAAAAGACGAAAAAAAATTAAAGAAAAAATTAAACCACACCAAGAAATCTGAAGAAATAGAGCTCAATGATGAGCAGGGGATGTAATTTTATCTAATCCCATAAATATTAACCTAAAATGTGCTACTAACTATAGCACATTTTTTTACTACTAAAACTCTTTCATCAGAAACTGTACTTATTTATTGTTTCCTATAACTCCTCTTTGCCAAAGCCAGTCTTCTTTATTTTACTCCTTATTACAGCTAATGTGGCGAGGCCAAAAGTATTAAGTAGTTGTCAAGTTATTTCTTAGGCTTTGTTTCTATCAACTTCCAATAACGCTACTGCTTTTGAGTGTTAAGAATAGGAGAAATTGAGCTTAACCAATGGTGTGTTTCTGATCAAAAACTGGCTTGTAAAATATAATAATTTTAAAAAAATTGCATGCTACAGCTAAACAAGTCGGAAAATTTCCATAATTTAAACCTTTGAAATTATTTAGTAACTCATTATTAATTAAACACATTAACATGAAAAAATTAAATGTATTGACATTAACAGCTCTTACATTATTCTTGACGGCATGTGGAGGGAAATCTTCAAAAGAAACAACAACTCAGGAGGAACAAGAGGTTGCCGAAAAAAAGGGAGAAATAGTAGCCGTGAATTTGGAAACCTCTAAAGTAGACTGGAAAGCATTTCACAAAGGAGGTTTTGCACCACGTTGGGGAACACTTTCCCTTAAATCAGGTGAGGTATCCGTCGAAGGTGAAGAACTTACTGCAGGGGACTTTGTAATCGACATGAAATCCATTAAAGTAGACCCTGCTTCAGTAACAGAAAAAGATAAAAAATATTCAGAATTAGAAGCACACTTAAAAAGCGCTGATTTTTTTGATGTAGAGAAAAATCCAACTGCCGATTTTAAAATTACTAAAGTTACTTCCTTAGACCCTGCTGCTAAAAACGCTATCGAAGGAGCCAACAAAACCGTCAGCGGAAACCTTACTCTTAAAGGAAAAGCCCTTAATGTGAGTTTCCCTGCAAAAGTGGTTATAGTAGACGGCGTTTTGACTCTACAAGCAAAATTTACTGTTGACCGTACTGCTTGGAATATCAAATTTGGAGCATCAGAAGCTGATCCTGCAGAATGGATGATCAGTAAAGATATCGAGATTGGTATCAATGTGAGTACAGTAAAAAAATAGCACCCTATTTAATTAAATAGATAGCAATGGCTAAAATGTGGTGTGCTTTTAACAGAGCACACCACATTTTTCTTTTCGTAGGCTGCACTTTCTCTTCAAAAAACTACTCTTATCCTATGCAGTTGTATCATGTTTTGGATCATACAACATCGCTGTGCATAAACAATTCTTTCTTTCTTTACTCATAAGTATTGCGCAATTGACACAAGATTTACAGCTCTCCCAGAAAACCTCATCAGTAGTTAACTCATTATAAGTTACTGGCTGAAAACCGAGTTCATGGTTCACTTTCATTACCGCCAACCCAGTGGTCAGACTAAATATTTTTGCGTCGGGATATTTTTGCTGACTCAACTCAAAAATTTTTCTTTTAATCCTCTTGGCAAGACCTGTATTTCTAAATTGAGGTGCTATTATCAATCCAGAATTAGATACATAACGATCGTGATCCCAGGCAGAGATAAAAGAGAAACCGGCCCACTTACCATCTGATGCAAAAGCAATGACCGCTTCACCTTTGTTCATTTTTGCCTCAAGGGTCTCAGGGGAACGCCCCGAGATACCTGTTCCCCTAGCCACAGCAGATAACAAAGTCACCTCGCAAATTTCTTTTACCCAAAAAACATGGCTGGTATTAGCGACTTCTATGGCAAAGTCTGGTTGCTTCTCAGAAGATTGACCTTTAAGCAATAAGGCTGTTTTCTCTGAAAACAGAGCAGACAACTGAACGTTTTTTCCTGAAAATTCTATAGTGTGTTGTTTGGTTTTCATATTTGATTTAACGCATTTCCTTTATTATTAATACTATTAAATGTTTTATTATTAGAAATACAAAACACTATATCCAAATTACATACCACTATTAACTTTACAGTTAAATACATGCGTTAAAGCCCGTATACACTCTGTTTAGGAAACATAACCGTATTGATCACCTTTTCATATCCTTATCAAAATGATAACATTGTATCGTTTTGATAAAAGTTCAAAAAAGAACTGTAAATTAGTATCACTTTATATTGGTATTATTTTAAAAGCATAAGAAGATATTATGAAATGGATCACAAGAGAAAGACCTAAAATAGACCGCATAGCCTCTCCTTGGCTCATCAGAAAATTTATCGACAAAGAAGCTGAATTCATTTATGTTTCTTATAATAAAGTCATACCCATGGCAAAAGAACTTGATGCCATACCCTTTGATTTTCCTAATGTCGAATATACACATTATGACGGGCACAGCACTTTTGACTATATTGTCAAAAAATATAAAATTGATGATCCTGCCATAAAAATTATAGCAGGGATTGTCCGTGGCGCGGACACAGACAGACATGATATTGCAAAAGAGTCTGCTGGACTATGGGCCATTTCAGCTGGACTATCTTATAACATTACCAACGACAATGAGCTTCTAGACACAGGCATGATGCTGTACGATGCACTCTACAGTTGGGCCACACATTTGTACAAACAGAATCATCTTCAAAACAGTCCTTTTGAAAATCTATTGCATCAAGTTTATCACAAGTTCTTAGATGATAAAAAATCTGAAAACAAAAAAACACCATCCTGGGTTAAGGAATTAAAAGAAATGATTCAGGACCAAATTGATACCCAATTTACTTTCGATTTAAAACAAATTTCAAGTGATTTAGAACTAAACCCTTCCTATTTGTCAAGGGAATTCTCCAAATACTTTGAAGATTTAAATTTTGGTGAATACGTCAGAAAATTAAGAATTGAAAAAGCCATTGAATATATTGAAAATTCGAATTATAGTTTAACTGAAATCGCCTATATGACCGGTTTCTCAGACCAAAGTCATTTTACGAGGATTTTTAAACTTCACACTGGCAAAAAACCATCTTCTTACCGTAAAAAAGCACAAAAAAGTAATCCTGATACAAAAGGTAAATAAGCTTCTATTTATAGCGGTTCACCCTACCTAGTTTTGTTCTTTGAATCAAAACTATAGTATTGCTATGAAACCTATCCACCTTTTTGTACTCCTGCTTTTAAGCCAGACAGCTATTTCTCAAGAAACTTATCGTAAAATAACAGGCTATTTTGGGATTTATCATCCCCTACTTACCACTAGCAGTGAGCAGACCAATTTAAATTTCAGAGATTATTATGCCGTTGGTTTCCCCACTGGAATTAACATCTGGAAAAGTGATAAAATTGGTTTTTCCTTTGAAATCGTACCCCAAATTAAAATTCAGGGGAATAGCGATAAAGTAACACACATTGTGTTTCATCCAGGTGTTTTAGTGGCTTTAGGCCATGGATATACCTTTGCCGGTAGAATGGCTTTTGAGAGCTCTGGCCGATATGGTCTAACACCTGTAATCAACAAAACGGTAATAAAAAATAAAAGCAGCAGCTACTTTGTTGCAGTTCCTTTACCTCTACGTTTTGGAAATGATCATCCTGCAACATTCACCGTTGGTTTACAATTGGGAATTGCTTTTTAAAAAAATTATGGAAGAAAATCAAAAATACAGTTTAAGAGCCTTAGTGCTTTACTTCCTAAAATTAGGCACTATTGGCTTTGGTGGACCAGTAGCTTTAGTGGGCTATATGCACAAAGATCTAGTAGAAAACCGTCAGTGGATCTCAGAGGAAGAATACAAAGAAGGTTTGGCACTCGCTCAATTGGCCCCAGGCCCTTTGGCAGCTCAATTGGGTATCTATCTTGGATTCGTACATTACCGAATTCTTGGCGCTACATTGGTCGGTTTTGCCTTTGTATTGCCTTCATTTGTAATGGTAGTGCTCTTAGGGATGGTGTACCAATTATATGGAGGGCTGTCGTGGATCCAAGCCGTTTTTTACGGCGTAGGTGCGGCAGTTATTGGAATTATAGCCCTGAGTTCTTATAGACTCACGATAAAATCGATTGGTCAATTCAACCTAACCTCTTTTAAATCTAAATGGTTACTGTGGCTGTTTTTTGCCTTAGCCATAATCATAACCTATGGTACCGAACAAGAACAAGTCTTATTATTTATAGCCGCTGGACTTTTATACATGATGGTTAAAGCACCTCCAAAATGGTGGAACGGTAAAACCGTGAATTCCATAGTGTTATTTCAATTCGCCTTTTGGCATTATGAAAGTAGCGCACTTGTTAAAATTGCCATTTTCTTTGCCAAAGCCGGTACCTTTGTCTTTGGAAGTGGGCTGGCCATAGTTCCGTTCTTGCATGCTGGTGTTGTCATCGAAAATCAATGGCTAACAGAACAGCAATTTTTGGATGCTGTTGCCGTGGCCATGATCACACCTGGTCCGGTGGTGATCACAGTAGGTTTTATTGGCTATCTGGTAAATGGATTTCTCGGCGCTTTAGTAGCGGCATTAGCCACCTTTTTACCTTGCTACCTCTTTACCATTGCCATGGCCCCCTCTTTCAAAAAAATTGCACAAAACAGACCGGTCAAAGCCTTTGTTGAAGGTATTACAGCTACAGTCGTTGGCGCTCTAGTAGGATCAGTCATTGTCATAGCCAAAAGAAGCCTAATTGATATACCCACTACACTAATTGCCATTTTTAGTATTTTAGCTTTACTTTATATAAAAAAAATTCAGGAACCCTATATTATTCTTATCGCGGCTGTCCTTGGTATACTCATTAAATTAGTACTTTTCTAAACAGCGAAGACTTTTGTAAAACCTAACTCGTTTTAATTTTCCCTATCGCATTCATAGAGGAAATACCCTCCAGAATCTTCATTATACGCTAAAGCATATAAATTGTTTTTATCCCTTAATTATATACTTAAGCCTACAAGGTACCCTATTTGTTTGAACTCGATGTAAACGCGTCTCATTATGACCATAACTGAGCAAAGGTACATCCAAGGAAATTAGCAACAAACCATAAAAAAAGATAGGCAGTTATATACTATATACACTGCCTATCTTTTGTCTGTCTTTTACTTTATAATTTTAAAAGCCTAATGCTAACTCATCCTCAACGGCGAAAGCTTTTTATACTGCTCACTATCCCATTATCCATTTCGCTTTTGTTGGTAGTACTTTATATACAAGTACTGTGAACAACCAAGCAAAACCAAAAGTTATAATTGCCGCTACTGGAATTTGTATGGGAACCGGTACATGTAATAAATCAATAAGGATAAAACTTGGCCCTACTAAAAAATAATGCACCATATAAATCCCAAATCCGCATTTGGTCAAGTTGGTAAATATATTGATCCAAAACGGACTATTTATTTTAATTTTCTGAGCCATTAGGAAAACGGCAATGGTCATCAAGAATACATTTGGTGTACAATACAGAAAAAATAATTCAATTTGCTCCTCAGTTGAGTTTGGATCCGCAACTTTACGTCCAAAACCAATGTAGGTCACCACATAACCAACAGCAAACAATACGATACTGATCAACATGGTTTTAGAAACACTCCAATTGTTTCCTTTTGCTAAATAATGTCCTAGAAGTAAATAACCATTGAATCCAGCAAAATAATAAAACAGGTCAAATCTACCATTCCAAGGACAAGCGCCAAAGATATAAGTCGTCAAAGATTCATACAGATAGGGTAAAAAGAGTGTAATACCCCAAATATATAGATACATCCTTTTTTGCTTATCAGTAGCCCCTTTCACCCAAGCCGAGAAAACAGGCATAAAAAGATAAAGTCCAATTAGCAAATAAATATACCACATATGGGTACATAAGGCGGTAAAGGTAAAAGGGATCATGGCAATATTGCGCAAACTATCTCCCAAAGCCTGTGAAGGCGAATCTCCAGCATACACAAAAAACTTAGTTACCATAGACGGTTCAAACCCCAGTATACCAGTAAACCAAGGAAACAAATTATAGAGCACGGACCAAATTAAAAAAGGAAAGACCACTCTGCTTATTCTTTTCTTATAAAAAACCCCCATTTCTTCTTTAACCGGTAGTAGTAACATTCCAGTTAGCATCACAAATAAGGGAACACACGGACGCAATAGAGATCCGTAAATGGTCCCCCAGAAATTATACTCAGGGTTCAATCTGGCAGCAGGTGAAATATTAAAAGGATCGGTACAATGCACACAAATTACCATAAACATGGCAATGAAACGAAGAACATCAGCCCAAATAATACGCTGCTGGTTTAAAGAAGAAGAAGAATTCATACTATAATGTAGTGGGTTATAATCTCTGCTTGTGGCTCAACATTGATTCTCAAGCAGAGATTCATTTATTTTTAATTTAAAACGTACTAGTCGTTGCAGAAAATTTTAAAAACAAATATAACATTATATCTAGATTGAAAAAGCCAACACACCCCCTATTCCACAAAAACGTCACTTGACGGCTTCATCTGCTGGCTGTAGATTCGTATACGAATGCCTACAATCGGTGATTTTTTTAAAGAATATAGGAAACAGCTCCCTTTTAACAGGCTGAAGTTTCTCTTTTCATTGGTTTTAACCCTAATGTTTTCAACATTTGCATGTCTTCAGAAACTCCAGGATTTGGTGTAACCAGTAAGGTTTCTCTTTCTCCTGTGAAAATAGAGTTAGCTCCTGCCATAAAACACCAGCCCTGCTCAAATTCTGTCATTTCTATACGTCCTGCACTCAGACGAACCATAGAGGAAGGCATAACGATTCTGGCCGTAGCGATCATCCTTACCATTTCCCAGCTGTCCACTTTCTCATTATCCTCAAGCGGAGTTCCTGCCACTCTTGCCAAGGCATTGATCGGCACTGATTCCGGATGTTTAGGCATCGTGGCTAAGGTTAAAAGCATCGAGATTCTATCTATATGTGTTTCTCCCAATCCAATAATTCCGCCTGAACAAACCGTCATCCCGGCTTTTCTAACATTATTGATGGTGTTGATTCTATTGTCAAAAGTTCGTGTAGAAATGATTTCCTCATAATATTGTTCTGAAGTATCCAAATTGTGGTTGTAAGCATACAAACCTGCTTCTTGTAAACGAACCGCTTGGTTTTCGGTCAACATCCCTAGGGTACAACACACTTCCAATCCTAATTCATTAACCCCTTTTACCATATCAATAACCCTGTCAAAATCACGGTTATCTCTTACTTCTCTCCAAGCCGCAGCCATACAAAAACGAGAAGAACCATTGTCTTTTGCTTTTTGGGCATGGGCAATTACGGTTTCTGTGGGTAATAAAGCTTGCACTTTAATATTGGTATGATAACGTGCAGCCTGACCACAGTAGGAACAATCTTCCACACAACCACCCGTTTTAATAGACAACAAGGTAGACATCTGTATTTCTTCGGGATTGTGCCATTGACGATGAACTGTTGCTGCTTTATAGATCAATTCCATTAAAGGTTGATGATAAATTTGCTCTATTTCTTCTTTGGTCCAATCATTTCTAATTGCTGCTTTTTGATCCATTATCTTTAAATTATTAGTTGTTTTGTACTACTTACTTTGTTTTGTTTTTGTTTTTTGCTGTTCCTTCTACAATTCAAGTATTTTGAAGTTCATAGCTCAAAAATCAGGAATCATTATCGAAAAGAGTTAGGCATACTTGAGCTGCGTGACTTCTTTAGTAATGGCTTTGATCCACTGCTGATGTAATTCTTTTTCAATTTCCAGAATATGCTCCGCATGAATCGTCCAATCTTCTGCAAATTCATTGAGTTGATGGATCATTTCTTCTAAATGACCTTCTTCTTCCAAAATGATGGATTTTACCATGATTTTAGACGATTTTTTTTCCAGTACCTCTTGATAAACAGGATACAATTCATCTGCACGTACTTCAATGGCATAGGTCACAAAAAGATAGGCCGCAAATTTTAACTCTTCTTTGCTAAGCTCAAAAGCTTTTCGAAGATAGCGGCAGGCTTTTATATCTAAGGCGTCTAGATATTGTCTCGTACCGATTGGTGCAAGTAGTTCTGAACTTTCATAGGTTTTGCAAAAGTTGGAATTAATTTTTCCTATCTGCTTTTTTAAATAATAAGCGTGACGATGCTCCTCGGCAGCATGCTTCAATTGTATTAAACTTACCTTTGTAGGATGTTCGCAAGCTGATATTTTTCTGGCTCCAGCATTTTCCATAAAAGAAAGTGTGTTCAACCATTTGGCATGTACTTCGTGATCCTGTACAATTCTTTCGAGTAGACTATAGAATTCCATAGATTTTAATTTTATCAAGCAAATGTACTGCATCACCGGATGACTAAAAGGTACCGGTTTTGATATTATAGATAGTCCGGATTAAATTCCTTAAAACTCGCACTATCAAGAGTACAGATAGTTACTATAGAAGTATTCGCATCAAATGGACTGTGCTTTACTATTCCTTAACCACTATACACAATCTCCTCTTGACCTCCCAAACGAAAACATATAAATCATACTTCATGAGAAGTAAATAACATTCCAATGGTGCCAAATAAAGGTTCGCCTACTATGTTTGCACAAATTCAAAACATTTATACCAGAATTTGAAAGACCGTTTTTGAACTCCAGTTTAACTTCGCTTTATTAAATATTCAAACAAACTGAATGTAGATATAAACAATTAAACTATGAAAAAAACCTTAAACCTCTTTTTAGCTATTTGTACCATTAGCTTAAGTTCTTTTGCAAAACCCATTGAGAATGATCCCTCTTTGACTTGGTTTAAAAAAACAACCGAAGTAATTCAGTTCCAATTAAACAAAGCAGCTCAAACTTACCAACCAGGTAAAAACCCACGTTCTGTCAATCCAAATGGAACGGTAAGATTAGCAGGTTTAACCGATTGGACCACTGGTTTTTTTCCAGGAAGTCTTTGGTACGGTTATGAACTCACCGGAGATAAGAACTTGGCTCAAGAGGCTAAAAAATTCACCCTTGCTCTGGATTCTATCCGAAATATAAAAAACACACATGATGTAGGGTTTATGTTGTATTGTTCTTATGGTAATGCCTACAGAATTACGGGCGATAAAATTTATCTTCCCGTGTTAGCAGATGGTGCGGCCAATCTTAATGCCCGCTTTAGCCCAACAGTAGGAACCATACGTTCTTGGGATTTCCCTTGGTGGCATTATCCTGTCATTATAGACAATATGATGAATCTGGAGTATTTGTATTGGAGTGCCAATGAGTTTAACAAACCAGACTATGCTAAATCCGCCAGCACACATGCTTTAACTACTATGAAAAATCATTTTAGAAAAGATTATAGTTCATATCATCTCGTAGACTATGATCCTAAAACAGGTAAAGTATTGCGTAAAGCAACGCATCAAGGTGTTACCGACGATTCTGCTTGGGCTCGTGGTCAAGCATGGGGACTTTATGGCTATACGGTCTGTTACACCAAAACCAAAAATCCTAAATTTTTAGCACAGGCTGAACATATTGCCTCTTTTATCATGAACCATCCTCGTATGCCTAAAGATAAGGTACCTGTTTGGGATTTTGATGTGCATAATGCCATGGATACTGCAGAACTAGCACCAAGAGATGCTTCGGCAGCGGCAGTTATAGCTTCGGCTTTATTGGATTTAAGTACTCAGGTAAAAGACGGTAAAAAATATGCTGATTATGCTGAAGACATTTTAAAATCATTATCATCCGATACTTATTTGGCTAAGCCAGGTGAGAATAATTATTTTCTTCTAAAACACAGCGTCGGTGCTTTTTTATATAATTCAGAAATAGATACACCTCTTGATTACGCCGATTATTACTATTTAGAGGCTCTGAAAAGGTACGCTACTATTAAAAAAATTGATTTTTCTACAAAATCATAATACATACGATAGAGATGATTCCAAAAAAAAGTGCTTTCTTTTTTACATTGATCTTGCTTCTTGCTCAAAACATTTTTGCACAAGAAGCACAAATAGACCCATCGAGTTTCGATGGGATCAACCTCGATTATAAAGGTCTTGAAAATGTAAAAGCCTTGGTGGCAACTAAAAAGTATCAGCAAGCCGGTGAAGAACTATTGCAATACTATCGTAAACGAAGCGATGTCAAACATTTGGATTTTAACACCTCCGATATAAAAAACCTTTCCAATAAAAAACCTAATGCTAACACCTTAGCATTAGCCAATGCAATATTACAGCACCAGTTTAAACCTCATAAAGGGTACCCTAGCTATGATTATGGCAAAGATATCAATTGGCAATATCGTCCTGTACAAGATCAACTCCTTACCACCTTTTTACATCGAACTGCTTTTTGGGAGTCTTTAGGAATTGTATATTGCAACACTGGTGATGAGCAATATGCCAAAGAATGGGTATTTGAACTGGGCGATTGGATTAAGAAAAACAAACAAGGAGCCTACCCAGATGATAAAGACTATGCTTGGAAGGCATTTGTAGTATCCTTTAGACTTAAACATTGGTCGGGATATTTTAATATGTTCCTAAATTCTCCCCATTTCACACCCGCTTTTTTAATGGAGTTTCTAAACTCATACAACCAGCAGGCCAATTATGTAATGTCCAACTATACTGATATTGGCAATCATCGATTGTATGAGGCCCTTCATATGATGTATGCTGGTAGTTCATTCCCTGAAATGAAACAAGCCTTAACTTGGCGCAAAAGTGGGATAACGATTTTAAATGAAGAAATAAACAAACAGGTATTAGCAGATGGTGTACAGTTTGAACTATCGCCTTCCTATCATATTGGTACCATTGGCATCTTTTTAAATGCCTTGCAAATTGCACAATTGAATCATGCAGAAAAAGAGTTTCCAGAGCGTTACCGTGATTTAACTCAGAAAATGATAGTAGCAGTAGGAAAATATTCCTTCCCCGATTATACCATTCCTCTTTATGGCAATTCTTTTTCTACCACCAAAACTGCAATGGTCAAGAGCTACGAGCAATGGTCAAAAGTTTTCCCAAAGAATAAAATCATTCAATATTACGCTACGGCTGGAAAATCTGGTGAACAACCTGACTATCTTTCAAGTAGCCTACCCAATGCAGGATTTTATGCCTTCAGAAGTGGTTGGAGCACCCAGTCCACGGTAATGCAAATAAAAGCGGGACCTCCTGCCGAGTTTCACTCCCATCCCGATAATGGCAATTTTGTCCTATGGGTTAACGGACGTGATTTTACTCCTGATTCCGGTAGCTTTATATATGCCAATGTTGGCAATCAAGAAAATGCAAAAAGAGATTGGTACCGTTCCACCAAAGCACATCAAACCCTAACCCTTGACAACAAAAACATCCTTAATGATGCAAAAGTACTCCAATGGCAACCAAAGGGTGCACAACAGTTGCTTTCTTATGTAAACCCAAGCTACCAGGACTTAAGTCATCAACGCAGCTTCTTTTTTATTGATGAAAATTTCTTTATCATTATTGATAGAGCCCTGGGAACGGGTAAAGGCAATTTGGGGATTCATTATAATCTAAAAGAAGATAGCAAAGCGATTATCAATACTTCAAACCATAGTATCAACACTCAGTATAGTGATGGCAATAATCTTTTGATACAAATCCTAAATCCAGCTCAGGTAAGGCTAATGGAAGAGCCTAGTTTTGTATCCTACCAATACCAAAATGAAACTAGTCGTCCCGCTTTTGTATTCGAAAAACCCAAAAATAACACCACCACTCAAGGTTTTATTTCTTTACTTTATCCCTACCAAGGTAGCGTTGTCCCTACAGTAAAAATCACTGAAAATCCTCAGCATGATCTCGCTAAAGGAATCATTGATATCACAGTAGTCATTAATGGTAAAACCAATTATATAAAGGAAAACCTAAACCTTTAAAGAAAAAAAACAAACTTCTTTTAACGACAAACCGATGACACAATCAAAAAATATAATCCTCCTTTTTTTTATACTAAGCACTGTTTGGTTGAGCCAGGCACAGCAAATCGGTATAAAGAAAGAAAGTTTCAGCACCATAAACCTCTCTTTTCCCGGATTGGAAAAAGTAAACAGTCTCGTTTCTCAAGCTAAGTACGATGATGCTGCTACAGCCTTACTTACCTACTATCGCAATCGAAAAAACATTAAAAATCCTGATTTTAATATAGGTGATCAAGCGCGTTTTAGAGGAAAAGATATTGGAAAAGCCAATCAGGAAAAAGCTGATAATGCTTTATTACATCTGTTTAAGCCACAAAAGGGATATGGCTTTTATGATTACGGAAAAGACATCAACTGGGAATATTGGCCTGTAAAAGACAATGAAGTACGTTGGCAACTCCATCGTGTAACCTGGTGGCAACCAATGGGAATGGCCTATCGCAGTAGCGGTGATGAAAAATATGCCAAAGAGTGGATTTTTCAGTTCAGGGATTGGGCTAAAAAAAATGCTTTAGGCTTATCCAAAGAAAATGATCGTTATGCCTGGCGTGCCTTAGAAGTTTCTGAGCGTGTACAAAGTTTGCCGGGAACTTTTAATTTATTTGTGAATTCGCCAAACTTCACACCCGCCTTTTTATTGGAGTTTCTAAACCTTTTTAACCAACATGCCAATTACATCCCTGCCCATTATAGCAAAGAGGGCAATCACTTGTTATTCGAAGCACAAAGAGTTTTAGGTGCTGGCAGTATTTTTCCAGAACTTAAAAATGCAGAAACTTGGCGTAAAAGTGGTATCGAAGTCCTTAACCGTGAAATAAAATTACAGGTCTTTGCTGATGGGATACAATGGGAGCTTTCGCCAACTTATCATGTAGCCAGTATTGAAATTTTCCTGAGAGCTTATAACTCAGCTAAAATGGCAGGTGTAGCCAATGAGTTTCCGGAAAGCTATGTAAAAACCATCGAAAATATGGCGGTGGCAACAGCAAAAATTTCTTTTCCTGATTATAACAACCCTATGTTTGGCGATTCATGGCTTACCACTAAAGAGTCACGTATAAAGCAATTTCAAACTTGGGCAAAACTATTTCCGGATAATCAATTACTAAGATATTTCGCTACCGACGGCAAAGAAGATGCTACTCCTTACTTGTCAACTGCACTGGAAAACGCGGGATTTTATACTTTCAGAAACGGATGGAACGATAAATCGACCGTAATGATTGTAAAGGCTGGTCCTCCTGCAGAGTTTCATGCCCAACCCGATAATGGAACTTTTGAACTTTGGATAAAAGGACGAAATTTCACACCCGATACAGGCTGTTACATCTACAGTGGCGATGCTGAAGTGACAAAAATGAGAAATTGGTACCGTCAGACAAGAGTACATACGACTTTGACCTTAGACAATCAGAATATGGTCATTACCAAAGCCAACCAAAATCAATGGAAAACGAGTGTAAACCTAGACGTACTAACCTATACCAATCCAAGTTATACTGATTTAAACCATCAACGCTCTGTGCTTTTCGTAGACCAGAAGTATTTTGTCATCATAGATAAAGCTATTGGAAAAGCTACCGGAAATTTAGGCGTTCATTTTCAATTAAAAGAAGATAGTAATCCTGTTTTTGATCGTGCAAATAATAGCGTTTATACCACTTATGAAGACGGCAACAATCTTTTGATACAGTCTTTAAACACAGACAAAGTAGTACTCAATCAAGAAGAGGGAAAAGTATCCTATGTGTATGCCAAAGAAATACCTAGACCTGCTTTTGTTTTCGAAAAACCTAAAAACGATGATAAAACGCAACAATTTGTAAGTATAGTGTATCCATACGATGGTAATAAAGTTCCAAAAATCAGCATTAAAGTAAATGCTGGCAATGATTTTGAAAAAGGGAACCTCGATCTTAGCCTAATCATAGATGGCAAAAAAAGCGAAATAAAAGCTAATTTGTATAACTAACGTGGGAAGACGACCTCAAATAATAGGCAACCTACTAAGAACATTAAAGTTATGAAACCAACATTTTATAAATCAATAAAAGTATTGACTCTTTCTAGTTTTTTACTTTTTGTCCTACCTATAAAGGCGCAGCAGCCCTCAACTCTTACCCAATCCAGTTTTGATGCGATCAATCTTTCTTATGTAGGCCTAGAAAAAGTAAAACTAGCCGTTGAAACAGCTCAATATCAAGAAGCAGCTACAGCTTTATTACAGTATTATCGAACCAAAATAGGTTCAAAACAACCTGATTTTAGCAATTTGGAAGTACCGGTGGATACAAAGGGTCCACTTGATGCCAAAAACCAAGAGATTGTAGCCAACGCCCTGTTACACCGTTTTAAAACGCAGGAAGCTTACGGATTTTTTGATTTCGGTAAAGACATCAACTGGCAGCTTTGGCCTATAAAAGATAACGAAGTACGTTGGCAACTACACCGATTAAAATGGTGGTTACCCATGGCTTTGACTTACAAAAACACTAAAAACGAAGCATATGCTCAAGAATGGATCGCTCAATTTTCAGATTGGTCAAAGAAAAATCCCTTAGGATTATCTTCTGATAATGACAAGTTTGCTTGGAGACCCTTAGAAGTATCAGACAGGATCCAAAGCCTGGTCCCTATAGTGAGTATATTTATTAATTCACCTCATTTTACGCCTGATTTCTTAATGGAATTCTTAAGAAATTACCACCTACAAGCGGATTACTTATCTAATCATTTTGCCAGCGAGGGTAACCATCGCCTATTTGAAGCCCAGCGTACTTTATTTGCAGGGGCAACCTTCCCTGAATTTAAAAACGCAGCCAACTGGCGCAAAGTGGGTATAGAGGTACTTACCACTGAAATCAAGAAACAAGTTTATCCCGATGGTCTGCAGTTCGAATTATCCCCAGTATACCACGCTGCTAGCATTGATATTTTTGCAAAAGCCTTTAAAGGAGCCCAAAAAGCAGGCATTGAAAGCGAATTTCCTACTAGCTATAAGGAAACTGTAGAAAAAATGGTCATGGCGTTCATTAATATAACTTTTCCAAATTACAACCAACCCATGTTTGGAGATTCTTGGTTGGCAAAAAAAGAATTGAGGATAAAACAATTCAGCTCCTGGTCTGAACTGTTTCCACAAAATCAGTTCATCCAATATTTCTCCACAGAAGGTAAATCTGGACAAAAACCAAACTGGTTTTCTAATGCGTTGCATACTGCAGGATTTTACACTTTCCGAAATGGCTGGGATGAAAAATCGACCATTTTAATCTTAAAAGCCAGCCCTCCGGGAGAGTTTCATGCCCAACCGGATAATGGTACTTTCGAGCTTTGGGTTAAAGGACGCAATTTCACGCCTGATGCTGGATCATATGTGTACAGCGGAGATGCCGAAATTACAAAAATGAGAAACTGGTACCGTCAAACAAGGGTACATACTACCCTTACATTGGACAACCGTGATATGATCATTACCAAAGCCCAAGAAAACAACTGGAAAACCAGTAAGAATTTAGATGTATTAACCTATACCAACCCTAGTTATGAAGATTTAAACCACCAGCGCACTGTGATTTTCATCGACCAGAAGTATTTTGTCATCATAGATAAAGCTATTGGAAAAGCCACCGGAAATATAGGTACTCATTTTCAGTTAAAAGAAGACAGCAATCCCGTTTTTGATAAAGCTAAAAATAGAGTTTATACCACTTATGCGGATGGTAACAACCTTTTGATACAATCCTTAAATACAGACAAAGTAGTGCTTAACGAAGAAGAAGGAAAGGTCTCTTATACTTACCAAAAAGAATCAAAAAGACCGGCTTTTGTTTTCGAAAAACCTAAAAACGATGATAAAACACAACAATTTGTTAGTATCGTTTATCCGTACGATGGTGAAAAAGCACCCGAAATCAGCATTAAAGCCAATCTTGGTAATGATTTCGAAAAGGGAATCATTAGCTTAGAAATCAGCATTGATGGCAAAAAAACGCAAATTAAAACCGATCTGAAGAACTAAGAAACTTTAGCTTCGAGTAAAATTCCCCACCCAAACGGCATTTAAAAGCAATTTTAGATGCCGTTTTTTTTGTCCCTATAATCCGGATGAACAAAAAAAGAAGCTCCTCCCTCAAGGTGAGTAACCAAAAGAAGCCTCTCTATCTTCATTTATTGGAAACACCTCTCTGACGGAATCTCAAAATGTATTACCCTCAAAGTTTTAATACGTTTTATCCTAATCATTAAAAAGTAACGCTTTATTTTTAGCTACCGATCCCCTTTAAAAACAACTGCGGAACTTAACTTTATATTTTCCATCAATTAACCTTTATAAAACACCTCCTATTTCAAAAAACATTAGTATTTACGGTACTTTCTTTAAAAAAAAAATTCTAGAAAAAAGCCTAAAATACTGACTAACAACAAATATTCAATTAACGAAAACGTTATATTAATCAAAATCAATAGCATTCTGGACGTATTCAAAACTGTCATCTGGACCCGATTTATACATTTGTTTTAATTAAATCAAAAAAAAACATGACCATGTTAAAACAACCGAACCACACCCAACAAAATCTATTTTTATTCAACAAGCGGAAAATACCCCTGCCCCTTTCTCACGTTAATAAAATGTTATAATTTTCTACAAAATTAACAATTGAGTATTTGAGGCAATGATACTATCCAGTACATTGAATCATTTTATTACAAAAGCAATTTTGAAATTTCACTCATCCATTTGCCTAGATCATTTGATCAATACCTCTTGAGAGGGCAATAAAAAAGAGTAACAGATTATTTAGCTAGACGAAAATTCAACTGAAATAACATCAAATAGGAAGTAAGCTAAAGCTTAGTCCGATTTAAACAAAAAATCATGAAAAAGACTATATTTTTATTTTTGCTACTGGCCACTTGTAAAGTGATGTATGGGCAAGATATTATTACCGTAAAAGGTGTAGTAACGGATGCTCAAAGTATGCCGCTGCCTGGGGCAACCGTTTCTGAAAAAGGAACCAAAAATAGCACCGTTACTTCTATGGATGGTGATTATCAAATTAAAGTAAAAGCCAATGCCACCTTGGTATTTAGCTTTATTGGTACCAAATCTACTCAAGTACCTGTTAATAATAGAACCACTATCAATACTAAATTACTCGACGATACCAATAATCTTGATGAGGTAGTTGTAATCGGTTACGGAACAAAATCCAGAAAAGACCTTACCGGAGCTATATCTTCTGTCAAAGGTGAAGAACTCGCAAAAACTCCCGTACAAAATGTCGCCGAGGCTTTACAAGGTCGTATAGCAGGTATGCAAGTAACGATGTCTGATGGAACACCTGGATCACAACCTTCAATTAAAATTAGAGGTGGAATGTCTATCACACAAAGTAATGAACCCTTATATGTTATTGATGGTGTGCCTCAAACAAATGGATTAGGTTTTTTAGACCCGATGGATATTGAATCGATAGATGTATTAAAAGATGCTTCATCAACATCTATCTATGGAGCCCAAGGTGGAAACGGAGTAATCTTAGTTACAACCAAGTCAATAAAATCAGGAAAAGTGAGTATTAATTACGATACCTATGCAGGTATAAAACAAGTTACATCTGAAATTCCAGTACTGAATCCATATGATTTTGCTCTACTAACCTATGAAAGAGTTGCAAGTGATCCTATAAAACTAGCCGCATTTACAAAAAATTATGGTGCTTTTGATCAGCTACCATCACTTTATACCAATAGACCTGGTAAAAACTGGCAAAAAGAAATCTTTGGAAGCCCAGTAGTGAGCCAGTACCATAAATTGAGTATTAATGGCGGTTCAAATGAAACTAAATTTAATATTTTCTATTCTCTTAATGACGATGAGGGTGTTATGATAGGAAGTGCCTCAAGAAAAAATATTGCCAAATTATCGATTAACCATAACGTAAGTAAAAAGTTTTCGATTAGTGGTATTGTTAATTATTCCACTCAAAAAGTTACAGGATTAGATACAGGCGAAGGTGGAAATCCAAGATTAAGCATGTTACAAAACGTTTTCAGATATCGTACTATTAATGGCCTATTAGGATCAGATGATGATCTTGAAGATTATTTATTGGATCCATTGGATACCAGTCTTGCGTTACAAAGCCCATTGGTTACCATATCGAGTCAACATAGAGAATCAGTGAATAAGTCTCTCAATGCAAGTGTTCAACTTCAATACAACCTTACTCCGCATTTAGTGTATAGAGGATTAGCCAGTTTTACGGATAATACTACTAAAAGCAAATATTTCAATGACAGTTCAGGTATTCAAGCGATCAGAAGTGGTGGTCCAAATGGTGGAATTACCAGTATCCTTTCAGATCGTTTTAATTATAACAATACACTTACCTACAGCAATACGTTCAACAAAAAACATAAGTTTGACATCACTGCTGGTCAAGAGTATATTTATAATTATTCTGAAGCGTTGTCAGTTAGTGCTTCAGCCTTTCCTACAGTAAATTTAGGTTGGGATAGATTAGATCTAGGTACTGTTCCGGGAATTCCAACATCACTTACGCAAGATGATAAAATAATGTCATTTTTCGCCAGATCAAACTATTCCTTTAACAATAAATATTTATTCTCAGCAAGCATCAGAACGGATGGTTCTTCTAAATTTGGTACTCAGAACCGATGGGGTTATTTTCCAGCCGTATCTGCAGCATGGAGAGTCATAAATGAGGATTTCATGAAAAATGTAACAGCCGTTTCTGACTTAAAACTTCGTGTAAGTTATGGTCAGGCAGGAAATAATAGAATAGCTAATTATGCCGCATTAGGTATTTTCGATTCCGGATCTTATCCTCTCAATAATAAAACAATCATAACTGCATTTCAGAAAAATCTCCCTAACCCAAACTTGAAATGGGAATCAACACAGTCCACTAACCTAGGTTTAGATTTAGGATTTTTCAAACAACGAATCACTCTTACTACCGAATGGTATGATAATCGTTCTAAAGATTTACTTTATAACACTCGTATCCCTGCCAATGCCGGTTTTACAAATCAGTTCCAAAATATTGGATCCACCTCTAGCCGTGGCCTCGAATTTACTTTAAATACTGCCAATATTAAGAGAAAAGATTTCACTTGGAATACCAGTTTTAACATCGCTTTTAACAAAACCAAGGTGCTTAGTTTGAGTGATGGTGAAACGTCATTATTAACCAATAGTTATGCTCCTAATGTCAACGACTATATATTAGAAGTAGGAAAACCAGTAGGTATCATGTACGGTTATGTTCGTGATGGTTTGTATCAAGTAAGTGATTTTGATTACAATACAACAAATAAAACATATGCTTTAAAATCAGATGCTGTTAAAGATAATGTCATAGTCCAACCTGGATTTATAAAATTCAAAGATATTAGTGGTCCACAAGGTGTGCCAGATGGAGTAATAAACGATCTAGACAGAACTGCAATAGGTAATGCTAATCCTAAATTTTCAGGTGGTTTAAATAATACCTTTACCTACAAAGGAATCGATTTAAGTGTGTTCCTAAACTTTACTGTAGGCAATGATATTTATAATGCCAATGTATTGAACAACGCGAGTCTTAATCAAGAAAACTTAAATACATTAGCCATATTTGCAGACAGATGGTCTACCATTAATGCCGCTGGACAAGTCGTAACGGACCCAACCGAGTTAACGGCTTTAAACGCAGGAAAAACCAATCCGGTGTACACTGGAAATGCTACAGGTCGTTTGTATAGCGATATTATTGAAGATGGTTCTTTTTTACGTATCAATAATATAAGCTTGGGGTATACTATACCTAAAAAATGGCTAAATGCAACAAAAATTTCAAATATGAGATTTTATTTCACTGCCTATAATTTATATGTATTTACTAAATATTCAGGTTACGATCCTGAAGTAAGTATCATCAATAATGCCTTAACTCCTGGAGTTGATTTTAGCGCTTATCCAAAATCTAAATCTTTTATTACAGGTTTAAATATTTCACTATAATTCAAAATTTAAAGAAAATGAAAAATAAAATATTTTCCCTAAACGCAATTTTAGCTACTGCTGTAGCTTCTCTGCTGCTTCCTCTTAGTTCTTGTGATAATCAGATAGAAACAACTCCATATTCTTATTTTACATCAGCTAATTTTTTCTCCAGTGTAGATGAAGCCTATATGGCAACCTTAGGAGTATATCAAACTATGTCACTTCAAGATACCTATGGATGGAATATTCCTCAAGTTTTTGATACAGATACTGACATTATCCAAATTAGTGGAGATACCGATGTTGATTGGAGAACAATACCACACTACAAAGGTATTTCCAAAACGGTAACTTTTTACACGGTATGGAGTCAATTGTACAGTGGGATAGACAGGGCAAACGTAGTGATTGAAAAAATACCACAAATGAAGCTTTATACCACTGGTACCGAAAGTGAAAAAAGCCAATTAAATAGAATGGTCGGAGAAGCCAAATTTTTACGTGGTTTTTACTATTCTGAATTAGTACGTTTATGGGGAGATGTTCCTTTTAAAACTAAAAGCTCACAAACAGGAGATAATTTTACAGAAGGTCTTGTGGATCGATATGAAATCTATACACAAATTTTACAAGACATGCAGGAAGCATCTCTTGTATTACCAGACGCTACACCTGTAGATGAACGTATCAATAAATGGGGAGCAAAAGCCATGTTAGCCAGAGTTGCCCTTTTTGCAGGAGGATATTCATTAAGAGCAGACGGAACCATCAAACGTCCGGACAATTACAAAGATTACTACCTATTGGCACAAAAACAGATTAATGATGTTATGGCTCAAAATCCATATAAGTTAAACCCATCTTATTCTAAAGTGTTTAAAAATCAGTGTCAACACGTTTTAGAACCTAGTGAAAACATTTTTCAAGTTGCTTTTTACAATCCTGCAATAGGAACCAATTTAGCGAACACTTCTTGGTCTGGTTATTTCAATGCGCCAGCTGCACCTACTGCTAGTAATAGTTTCTATGGTGGTACTGCAGCTAGATGTATAGTCCCTAAACCATTCTATACTAGCTTTAATACAGCTGATAAGCGTAGAGATTTTTCAATTGCAACTTATATTATTGATGCCCTTGGAAATAAGCTTCCTCGTGTCACCACCAACCAAGATCAATCGTGGACAACAGCCAAATGGAGTAGAGAATATCAAACCAATTCGCCTCAAGAGAGGATTAGTACTAACATCAATTGGGTCATTATGCGTTATTCTGATTTGTTATTAATGCGTGCTGAAGTCGAAAATGAGTTAAATGAAGGTCCAAATGCAATTGCATACGATGCCATTAATCAAGTAAGAAGAAGAGGTTTTGGTACAGATATCGCAGGTAGCGGTATTGCTATCACTATCGGAAATAAAGGGACAGGATATTCAGCTGCTGCTAATGTTCTTATTCAAATTACCGGTGGTGGCGGTACGGATGCTGCAGCGGGTGTAGTAACACTAGCAACTGGTGGTGCTATTGGCACAATTGCGATAATGCGCCCTGGTGATGGTTATACTTCTGTACCGACCGTAACCATTACAAGTACTGACGGAAAAGGCTCAGGAGCCACTGCAACAGCAACACTTTTAACCAAACCAACCGCTGTACAAGTTAATCTTACTGGCTTAGATAAAACGAGTTTTCTAAAAGCCATACAACAAGAAAGAGCTTGGGAACTTTCTGGCGAAGGAATGCGTAGAGCCGATTTAGTTCGTTGGGGGATCTTAGCGGAGAAGATAGCAGAAACGAAAGCAGCAGTGCTACTAATTCGTCCTACTTATCCTTACCCTGCATCGGACAACTTTATAAAAAACAAACACGAATTATATCCTTTTCCGACAAACGAAACAGATGTAAACAAAGGGATTACTCGTCAAAACCCTGGTTATTAAACATTAACTGTAAAAATCAGCCTATAAAATCATGTTAAAAAAACTTTTTTTATCTCTTTTAATAGTCATTTCTATATCGGCGACTGCTCAAGTAGATATTCATGCTGCTTCTACCCAATACGAGTATCCTACAGATCCATTAGTTCGCGAAAAACTAGACAAATGGCAGGATTTAAAATTTGGGGTTATTTTACACTGGGGACTTTACAGTCTAAAAGCCATGAACGAATCCTGGCCACTGGTTAACGAACTTTGGAAACGAAGAGACACTACACTAACGTACGAGGAATATAAAAAATGGTACTGGGACCAATCCAAAAAATTCAATCCAGTTAAGTTTAATCCTGAAAAATGGGCTGAGATTTCAAAAAATGCAGGGATGAAATATCTGGTGTTTACCACTAAGCATCACGAAGGTTTTTCTATGTTTGATACCCAACAGGATGACTTTAAAATTACCAATGGTCCATTTGCCAGTAATCCAAAAGCCGATGTAACCAAATATATTTTTGATGCCTACCGCAAACAAGGGATGATGATTGGTACCTACTTTTCTAAGCCCGATTGGCATTCAGCGTACTTTTGGTGGCCTCGTTTTGCAACGGTAAATCGCAATGCCAATTATAATACTAACGAATTTCCAAAGCAATGGCAAAAATTCAAAGATTTTACTTATAATCAAATCGGTGAAATTTTGGGCAATTATGGCAAAGTAGATATTTTATGGTTAGATGGAGGCTGGGTACGTAATCCTCAGCCAGGTGAAATGGAAAAAGCCTATGTACAAAGTAGCAAATCCAATTATCCACCTTACCCGCAAGATGTAGATGTACCGCGCATAGCCAAAATGGCTAGAGAAAAACAACCAGGTATTTTAGTAGTCGATAGAACGATACATGGACCTTATGAAAACTACCGTACACCGGAGTTGACCATACCTAAAGAACAGTTAAAAGATCCATGGGAAACCTGTCTTACTCTGGCTAAAGGTTGGGGGTATACAAAAAAAAACCAGATAAAATCTGGCACTTGGATCATACACACTTTGGCCGAGGTAGTTGCTAAAGGCGGCAATTTACTTTTAGGCTGGGGACCAACACCTGAAGGCGAGTTTCCGCAGTATGTTGATCAACCGCTACAAGAAATTGGCGCTTGGCTCAAAGTAAATGGAGAAGCTATTTATGGAACCCGAATTACCGAAAACTATAACGATGGTTTAACTTGGTTTACACAATCAAAAGATGGGAAAAAGAAATACGCCATTTTTTGCATTAAAGAAGGAACAAGCATACCCGCAACCCTACAATGGAAAGGAAATATACCAGCAAAAGGAAAAAAACTTACATTGCTTTCTACTGGTAAAAACCTAAATTGGAAGCAAGAAGGAGATTCTGTTGTGATCGAAACACCAAAAGAATTGATCGGAAATCAAACAGCTGCCATAGCCTTTGCTTTTTAAAATAATTAACTAATTAGCTAAAAACCTAAAATGATGAAAAAAATTATAATCGTGTTGAGCATGATATTGATTAGTACTTTTTCTTTTGGACAAGACAAGCCTAAAAATATGAAAGTGCTAAGAGACTCTATCTTTACGGTGATGAAACTGAGTCCTATCAACAGACAAAAAATGCATGATCTTATTGCTGAAAACGGTAAAGCTCAAAAGGCTATTAAAGAGGACCCAGCACTTTTTTATGACCAAAGACAAGAGAAGCTAGAAGCTTGGAAAAAAGAAATAACCATTAGAGAGAAAGCAATTTTGAATCCGAAGCAATTTCAATTGTGGAGGGATTTTGCAAAATCTGTAAATAAACCTAAATCCTAATACGGATTAGCTTAAAATAAGCCTTTATTTTTTTTATAAAATTAGTCCTTTTTTGGACATTAATGCAGAACTTGCCGTTCTGCATTAATTGTTTGTAGAAGAAGATAATAACAAATTAAAGTTAACATTATGAATACCTTACACGATACACAAATATCAAAATCGTATGCAATCGGGATCGATATTGGTGGTACTTCACTTAAATGTGGCGTTGTTAATGAACTGGGAGAAATTCTATTCTCTTTTTTAGTTTCACTTAGTGAAGCTAAAACCGAAGAAGAAATTATCAACCTAATTGTCGGCGCAATTACACAATGTACGGATCAATTAGACGAACCTATAGTGGGTATCGGAATTGGTTTCCCTGGGCTTATCGAAAATGATGTTATTGTGGGTGGCGGAGTGAATTTACCTGGATTTGAACAATTACCCTTAGGAAAAATTCTAAACGAATTAACGGGATATGATATCGTCATTGACAATGATGCTAACTTAATGGGACTTGCCGAACTGATGTACGGTGCAGCCAAAGATAGTGATGATGCTATTTTTCTAACGATTGGAACTGGAATTGGCGGAGCTATTATGATCGATAAAAAACTATTTGGCGGTTATAAAAACCGAGGTGCAGAATTAGGACACACTGTAATTCAGCAAAACGGAATACCCTGCGCTTGTGGTGGACGTGGTTGTTTAGAAACCTATGCTTCCGTTACGGCCTTAATCAAATATTACAAATCGTTGAATCTGAATGCTGCAGAAGACATAGACGGTAAAACGATTATCGAAAAATACCTAGAAAATGAGAACCATGCTATCCAAACAATGGAACATCATTTTGATTATTTAGCCGCGGGAATTGTCAATTGTGTCAACATATTTAGTCCGCAAAAAGTAATCATTGGCGGAGGAATCAGCGAAGCAGGTCAATTTTATATTGATCAATTAACACAAAGGGTAAAAACGGCTGCCATTCCAGTTTCGTTCTCCAATACGGAGATCGTAGCAGCAACTCTTGGCAATAGAGCCGGTTTGTTAGGCGCCTGTGCCAATGCTTTTCAAAAGTTCCAAAAGGCCCAATACGTCACTATATAAAACTTTGCAAGAATATTTGCATCAATTAGTAAGCTGCTGATTAAAACTATTGACAATCATAGTTATAATCAGCAGTTTTTTATGGAATTTAGCTAAATTTAATAGCATTTTGTACAAAATCTAAACCTTCCTATAACCTAGATGATTAAATTCGTTTTGTATTTAAGAGTGTACAAACCTAAAAATAATCTATTAAATAGGTCGCTATGAAGTTTCAAAAAAACATATTCTTTATAGGACTTTTAGCAGTGTTCTATATGCCTACTTTGAGCTGGGCACAAACCGCTGAGCGTCCCAATATTCTAATCATTATGACCGATCAGCAAACTGCTGACGCGATGAGTATTGCCGGCAACAAAGATTTGCACACACCAGCGATGGATAAGCTCGCTCAAAATGGCGTTCGTTTTACCAAAGCCTATTGTGCTCAACCTTTGTGTTCACCCTCTCGCTCTTCAATCATGAGTGGGAAAATGCCTTTTGAAAATGGTTTTATTGGAAACGCTCCTGAAAAGGATGGACAATGGCCAGATGAACTACTGATGATGGGTAAGATTTTCCAAAACGGAGGTTATAAAACAGGCTATGTAGGCAAATGGCATTTACCAGTTCCTACGTCCAAAAAAAGTCAACATGGTTTTGAATTCATCGAAAATACCAATTTCCAAGATTATAACGATGCAGCGACACCTTCATTTTGTGCTCGCTTTATAAAAGAAAATAAAAACACCCCTTTTTTACTGGTAGCGTCCTTTTTGAATCCGCATGATATTTGTGAATGGGCACGCGGAGAAGATTTAAAAATGGATGTTTTACAAAGTGCTCCCCCCGCTGATCAATGTCCCCCCTTACCTGCCAACTGGCAAATCCCCGCAAATGAACCTAAAATTGTCCGCGATCAACAAAAAGTAAGTCCTAGAACCTACCCTTCTGTGAATTGGACTCCCGATCAATGGCGTCAATACCGTTGGGCTTACAATCGCTTAGTTGAAAAAGTAGACCGTTATATCGAAATGGTACTGGCTTCGTTAAAAAAATATGATATGGAAAAAAATACTATTATCATTTTTACAGCCGATCATGGTGATGGATATGCGGGTCACAGTTGGAATCAGAAACAGGTTTTATATGAAGAGTCCGCCAAAATCCCTTTTATTATTTCTAAAATTGGACAATGGAATGGCCGAACAGACGATATGTTAGTTTGTAATGGTACTGACATTATTCCAACGATTTGTGGTTTCACAGGAGTTCCAAAACCCGTTTACTTAAAAGGAATTGATATCAGTAAAAAAATAAGCAATCCCTCTGAAAAACTACGCGATACTTTAGTTATTGAAACTGATTTCGCCGATAATGAAACCCTTTTAAACATTAGTGGACGAGCTGTTATCACCAAGGATTACAAATACATTGTCTACAACAAAGGAGATCTAAAAGAACAACTTTTCAATCTATCAACAGATCCTGGAGAAATCACCAATCTGGCGGTAAATAAAACACACAAAAAAGAACTAATAGCCCTGCGTCGTTACTTAAAAAAGTGGTGTAAAAGCAATGGTGATTCCTTTAATTCAGGACTATAATTTAGCTAAAGAATAATTTTATGAAAAATCTATATACCGTATTGATATCCTTCATCGCTCTTACTGTTTTCGCGCAGCAACAGCCAGCTGTGATCAAGTTAACAGCGGAAAAATTACACTCTAGAGTACGTGAATGGCCTTACCCTGTTAACGGCATAACCGTTCCAACTAATGCTCCTGCTCTTCTTTGGCCAGCTACTAATGGTAAAGAAATGGTAAAACCTATGGAAAGCGGTAGCGAAGTACCCGAAGATCCAAATATTGGTAAGGTGCGCTACAAAGTCATGTTGGCTAGCGATCAAAACTTCAAAAAAGACCTTATCAAGAGTGAGGAACAACGTTGGGCTGTTTACCCCTTACATCAGGCTTTAAAACCTGGAAAATGGTTTTGGAAATATGCGTATGCCTTAAAAGGCTCCTCCCAGTGGACCTGGTCACCTGTTTACGATTTTGTCGTGGATGCCAAATTCGCCAATGAAAAAGTAGCCCCACCTATAAGTGCAGTTTTAAAACGCAACGAAGGATCACATCCCCTTTTATGGAACATGCATACCATTGGAGAAGATTTCTATCGCAATAATTTAAACAATCCTGAGGCTAAAAAGTTTATCACTTATGCTGAAAAACTTATGCTGGCTCCACTCCCAACAGAGAAACCACAAAGGGTAATCGATACCACGGGTAAAAATAAGTTAGAGAAAAAAATCATAATTGAAAGAATGTATCACGGTTTTGGTGATGCAGTGGGTAATCCTATTCGCAATTTATGCATCGCTTATCAACTAACAAAAGACGAACGTTTTATTTTAGACGCTAAACGCAGAGCCTTAAACATTGCCAACATGAACCCTGATGGTTTGGCTACAGGGGATGATTTTACAAGTGGTGCCGTACTAGAAGCTTTAGGATGGTTTTACGATGCGGGTTATGCCTTTTTAAGCCCAGCAGAAAAAAATCTTTTTAAAAATATCATTACCCTAAGAGCAAAGCGCGTTTACAATCATTTACCCAACCGTTTTGAACTACATGTAAGTGATAATCACGTTTGGCAAATCACTTTACGCAACTTAGCCATTGCAACAGTGGCCGTAATTAACGATGTTCCCGAGGCCAAGGAATGGTTAACCTATATGTATGAAGTATGGTCAGCACGTTTTCCTGTTTTAGGTACTACCGATGGCGGATGGCACGAAGGAAATGGATATTTCAGAGTCAATTTTAAATCCATTGTATACCTATCACAAATGTTTGGCGATTTTAGCGGAGTGGATTATTTTAAACTGCCGTGGATGGAAAATCTTCCGTATTATATGCTCTATACACATCCAAATGCTGCCGCAAGTACAGCTATTGGTGATATGTGGGAAAATATTCCCTATATCGTAAAAGGTGAAGCGTGGTTTGCAGATGCCCTAACTTACAAAATGAACAATCCATACCTAAACTGGTATGTAGGTGAAATCAAAAGGGATTATCCGAGCTACTATCACGGTACTGACGATTTCTTGTTCTTTAGATTATTGAACTATAAACCCAATAGAAATTTACCCGCTACCTCACCCACTACTTTGCCTAAAACACGCAAATTTAGCGATGTTGGTGTAGTGGCCATGCACGAAGATTTGGCTCATGGCGATAAAAGTCTTAGTAGCTATTTGTTCAGCAGTCCCTTCGGCTCTTCAGGTCACGGTCATGCGTCGCAAAATGCCTTTACCATCAATTTTAAAGGTAAAGTCATCTTTGGAGGAACTGGTTATTACAGCAATTTTAGCGACAAACACAACCTTCTATATTACCGATCATCAAAAGCCTATAATACCATTTTGGCCGATAGTCTGAATCAAAAACTTGGAGAAGAAGGTTACGGATGGATTCCTAGAGCTATTTCAGGCCAACATATTCAATATGCCTTAGGTGATGCTAGTAATGCTTATGGTGCTATTAAGAGCGATTTTTGGTTAGACCGATTCAAACAAATCAATGTTGTCCCTAGTAAAGCCAATGGTTATGGAGAATCTGGCGTCACTTTATATCGCAGACATATGTTGCAACTAAAAGATGGATACATTGTATTGTACGATGAATTAGAAGCCAAAAATCCTGTAAAATGGACGACTCAATTTCATTGCCCTTATTATACCATAGTAGGAGAAAATTCAGCCAATGCCCTGCAGCAAAATTTCTCGGTACAAACCGATTTAGGAAACGTAACGGCTAGCGTATTTGCAAACAGTCCCTTAAAAATGGTTGTCCATAACCAATTTTACCAAGCGGCCGTTAACTGGAATAAAGTCACCAATGATGAAGGTCAGATCAAAGAATTTAAAGATCAATGGCATGCTGGAATTACTTCAGAGGCCAAACAAAAATTCAGATTCCTTACCATTATACAAGTTAAGGACGGTAAAACAGTAGTCATTAAAACCCTTTCCAATAAAGATGGGTTAGCCCATTTTCAAGTTGGCAATTGGGAGATTCAAGCCCAATTAGACGGTGATCAAATCGCAACCTTACAAGTAGCTAATAAAAGCACAAAATCTTTGTTCAACTACGGTACCTTACCTATTGAATTTGAGGGGAAAAAATATGCTCCTAAAGTTATAGGAAGTTCCATGTTGTTAGAAATGGATGGCACTAAAGTACAAAAACAAGAAACAATAGACGAGTTGCCAGATGTCGCTAAATATGACAAAAATTAAAACAACTAAATAAATTTCTTTTTGCTTAATTTAGAGGATCATTTCCTTTGTAAAGAGATAAAACAAACAAAATCATTGTAATGCTAACTTTTATGAAAAAAACGATTGCTTTTATAGCGTTTTTCTACCTTGTACTTTTCGCAGACAAAAGTCATGCACAAGTTCAGGATCGCTATTTCCGAAATATCTCGGTCGACAAAGGTTTGTCGCAAAGCTCGGTTTTTGCCATTCAGCAAGATACGCTCGGTTTTATCTGGATTGGAACCCAAGACGGTTTGAATCGCTATGATAGTAAAGGTTTTAAAGTATATCGACCTGTTAAGAATATTAAAACAAGTCTACAATCCTATTACATCCGAAGTTTATTTACAGACCATAAAGGACAATTATGGGTAGGTGGCAATAAAGGTATTAGTGTTTACAATTACAATACCGATAGCTTTATCAATTACCAACTGCCTCGTGATCTAGGAGAATGGTTTATCTCTTCTATAACAGAGGATAGCGCGCATCGAATCTGGGCTACATCCATTACAGGAGATGTCTTTGTTTTGTCTCCTAAAGACGAAAATTTTACTCCCATTAAATTTAATGCTTCATCGCATGAAATTAAAAAAATTGCGTACATCGGACTTTGGCAAGGCCAAATTATCCTAGGTACCGATGTGGGTCTCTTTAAGCTAAAGTCCAATACACATCAATTAACCAAAATTGATCTTGGTCCTAAAAAGCCGTATATCAACACCGTTTATATTGAGGGCAAAAAACTATGGGTGGCCACTGAAGGCGATGGTGTTATCCGCTATAATGCTGAAAATGGACAAATCTCTACTCTTTTACATCATGCTGGAACCAATAGTATCGCCGATAATAATATCCGATGTATAGGGAAAGATACCGAGGGCAATATTTGGATGGGAAGTTTTAAAGGACTTACTATTTTTAATCCAAAGACTAATTCTTTTACCAATTACAACCATCAAATATCGCAGCCTTATACGATCAGTCAAAATTCAGTGCGTTGTTTTTTTAAGGACAAACAAAATGGTATTTGGTTAGGGACCTATTATGGCGGTCTTAACTACTATCATAAAAACGATATCAAATTTAACCTTTTGAGTCAAAACTCCGGAAAACCTTCTTTAAATGATGAAGTTATTGGGGTCATCAAGCAGGATGCTAAAGGTAATTTTTGGATTGGAAGCAATGATAAAGGGGTAAATTATTGGAATAAAAATGCCAATACCATTAGCTATTTTTCTAATAGCGAAAGCAATCCCAACAGTTTAAGTTCTAACAATATCAAAGCCATCGAATTTGATGATAATGGTAATGTATTAATTGGAACCCATAACGGAGGATTGAATGTACTCAACCCTAATGGGGGTTCTGTACAGCGCTTTCTTCACGATGAAAATAACGCCAACAGTATTGCTGGCGATTTGGTCTATAG
This sequence comes from Flavobacterium sp. OHVDL-2026-0007, assembly GCF_059882335.1. NCBI lineage: Bacteria > Pseudomonadati > Bacteroidota > Flavobacteriia > Flavobacteriales > Flavobacteriaceae > Flavobacterium > Flavobacterium sp. OHVDL-2026-0007. Next base: position 555,185 of record NZ_CM187612.1, on the reverse strand, counting down.
CATTCTAAAAGATAGTAAAGGACGCATTTGGGTGGGAACTCGATCAGGCTTGGATCAATTTCATCCAGAAACAAAATCTTTTACCCACATCCATTTAGACAAGGCTGGTAAACGTCCTAGTTCCGATGATATTACTTTTCTATTTGAGGACAGTAAACACCGCATCTGGATTGGAACCACCAACGGCGTTACGCTTTTTTATCCTGATACGATGTTATTCGGTACTATTGAACGAGGAAAACTAAGTGATGACATTGTCAATTGCATTACCGAAGATCAACAGCATAGAATCTGGATTGGTACCCGAGAAGGATTGCGTTTGTACGATGAAACACAAGAATCCTTTATGAGTTTAAATGCCAGAAAGAATTTCATAAAAGAAACGATTTACGGTATCATTCCCGATGAGGATGGAAATCTATGGATTTCAACCAACAAAGGACTGATCAAATTTAACCCCGACAAGAGTACAGTGCAAACTTTTGATAAAAGTGATGGTTTACAGAATAAACAATTTAATGAATATGCCTTTTGCAAAGCTAAAGACGGTATGCTGCTTTTTGGGGGGATAAAAGGAATTTCTTATTTCTATCCGTCCATGATCAAACAAAAGCCACTTCCCTTAAAACTAAGCTTTACTGCATTAGAAGTTTTAAATAAAACGGTTGCCGTTGGCGATGATACTAATATACTCGAAGAACATATTGATCAAAGCAAAGAATTGGAAATTGGACCGGAATTCAAACAGTTCAGTATCTTCTTTAATACCTTCAATTATATCTCTTCCAATCGTACTTATTACTATTATAAATTGGATGGTATTGATAAGGATTGGCAGCGTACGGACGAATTGAAGATCAGCTATAGCAATTTACCTGCAGGAAAATACAACTTCCAAATTAAAGCCGTTGGTCCTAATGGAGAAATGAGTACCCTTAGAAGTTTAAAAATAATAATCCTGGCGCCTTGGTATAAAACAGCATGGTTTTACTTACTGCTGATCGCCATAGTGGGTACAGCGATCTATATTGGCTTTAGAATGATAACCGAGCGTATAAAAGCCTTGCAACAATTAAAACTCGAACGAATCGATAAAGAACGAGTGAGTTATATCAACCAGGTTAAAATGGACTTTTTCACTAATGTCTCACACGAGTTACGCACGCCATTAACCTTGATTTTAGCTCCTTTAGAAGAGTTATTAAAGATGCCATTTGCAGATAAAACAACCAAAAAGAAACATGAATTGATGTTTATTAACGCTAAAAGGCTTTATAATTTGGTAGATCAGTTGTTTGAGTTCAGAAAAACCGAAATGGGAACGCGACAACTTAAAGTAGGCAAAGGAGATATCGTGAGTTTTACTCAGGAAATTTTCGAATCCTTTAAACCGCTTTCTGAGAAAAATGGCGTTCAATACAGCTACCACTCTACTGAACCACAACTCTTATTTTATTTTGATAAAGATGCCATGGAGAAGATTTTATTCAATCTTTTATCCAATGCCTTTAAGTACACCAAAGCCGGTCAGCATATTCATGTGGAATTGGAAAAGAAAAATGATACCATACAAATAAAAGTTGCCGATACAGGTGTCGGAATTAGCGAAGAAGATTTATCTAAAGTATTTGACCGTTTTTACCAAGTAAACAATCGTGAAATGAATCTAGGTTCAGGCGTTGGTTTGGCTTTTACCAAACGTTTGGTTGAATTACATCATGGCGAGATTTCGGCCGAAAGTACCCAAGAAAAAGGAAGCACTTTTACCGTAACGATTCCGACCCTTGACCAAGTTTACAAAAATGATCAGCAAGTCGAAAGCTCTTTATATGAATTATCTATTATAACAGATAATGAATTGGCTACAGAAGATTCTTTGCTCATGCAGCAAAGTGAAATCATTGAAAGGGATCAACCTATTAAACTACTTATTGTAGATGATAATAAAGAGATTATAGATTATTTACAGGATTATTTTAGCAAAATATATGAGGTCACCGTAGCTTATGATGGTCAAATGGCCTTAGAACTATTGGAAATGCAACCCTTTGATATCATTATTAGTGATGTTATGATGCCTGAACTCGACGGTCTTCATTTTTGCAAACGTGTCAAGCAAAATATCAATACATCCCATATCCCGTTCATGCTTTTAACGGCCCGAACTGAAACCAGTCAGCAAATAAAAGGATTGGAAATGGGCGCTGACGATTATATTACGAAGCCGTTTTCAACTCCTTTATTAGCCGCAAAGGTTACGAACCTCTTGCGTTCTCGTAAACGGCTTAAAGAATATTATTCTGTGGGAAAAGAAATGGTTCCTGAGAATATTGCTTTCAATACCCTTGATGAAGAATTTCTAAAACAGGCCATCCATATAGTGGAAGATCATTTGGCTGATTCTGAATTTTCAGTAGATCAGTTTAGCAAAAAAATAGGCATGAGTCGCTCTAATCTTTATTTAAAACTCAAAGCCATCACCGGTGAATCCGCTATGGATTTTATAAAGAGAATACGCTTTAAAAAAGCGGTTGAACTCATGCAGAGTAAGCGTTATACGATTGCCCAAATCACCTATATGTGTGGTTTTAACTCGCCTTCTTATTTTTCAACAGCCTTTAAACAACATTATGGTTGCATGCCTAGTGAGTATTTAGCCAAACTAGAAGACCCTAAGCCATAAGAAGGCTTTCCAACTACTAAAAAAAGAAAATCTAAATAATCTATTTGCACAACAAAATAGTTAGCTAACAGCTCATGTCAAAAGAAAAAAAACATAAAGACAACAACACTATAATTGATATCGCAGAGGCCTTAAACCTCTCGCCTTCGACTATATCAAGAGCATTAAACAATGGTACCTATGTAAAAGCGGCTACGAAAAAACGCGTATTGGAGATGGCTGAAAAATTAGATTATCGTCGCAATTTAATGGCTTCAAGTCTACGCAGTAACAAAACCAATACCATAGGCTTAATTGTACCTTGCATATCGATGTCTTTCCATGCTGAAGTGGCCACTACCCTGCAAATCAAATTGCATCAACTGGGCTACAACTTAATTATTTGCCAGTCTAATGATGCTATAGCCGTAGAAAAAGAACAGGCTGACATTATGTTTTCCTATAGAGTGGATGCTTTAATCGTTGCCTGCACCCTTCATACGGAAGACTTTAGTCATTTTGATGTGTTTGTCAATAATAATATTCCGCTGCTCTTTTATGATAGGGTTCCTACAAAACCTTATCAAGCCAGTTCTATTAAGGGAGATGACTTCAGAGGCGGTTATTTAGCCACCCAACATTTATTGGAATTGGGCTGCAAAAAAATTGCCCATATCTCTGGCCCCTTGACTTCTAACCTGTATATCGAACGCTCCTCTGGATACAAAAAAGCGTTGACGCAGTTCAACATTCCCGTTAAGGAGGACCTGATTTTCTATCAGGAACTAACACACGAAAACGCTCGCAACGTCATGCAAATACTCTTCAAAGGTGAAAATAAACCTGATGGCGTTTTCACATCCAATGATGCTAGTGCCATTGCCGTGCTAGAATTTGCCCGTGAAAACAATATTACGGTCCCTGATCAGCTAAAGATTGTAGGCTATTCCAATGATTCCAAAACCGCAATCATCAGACCCTCTATCACAACAATAGAACAATTCCCTGCTTTAGTGGCCACTACAGTAGTGGAAGAATTGATCAAAAAACTAACCCAAAAAACAGATGAAATCCAGACTACAGTGGTCAGTGAGACAACTACTATACCCGTACAATTAATTAGGCGAATGTCCACTTAAACTCTTTTTTACATCTTTAGAATACCGAACAAAAACGCGATAAAGCAACACTTTTATTGCAGTTTTTCACCTAAATAATGACCAAAAATAACACCTTAATCATTACAAAATAATACTTATGAATTCCACTTTTGAAAGTCGTTTTGCGGTAAGCCCCACCGAAGCAAAACAAATGAACACTGAAAACCTACGTGAAAATTTTTTAATTGAAACTGTTTTTAAAGCAGATGAGCTACGATTGACTTTATCTCATTTTGACCGTTATATCATAGGGGGTGCCATGCCTGTCAACCAACAACTGACCCTACCTAATCCTACTGACTTAAAAGCAAATTACTTTCTAGAAAGAAGAGAAATTGGGATGATAAACGTTGGGGGAAAGGGAATTGTGACCGCTGATGGAGCACGATTTGAACTCGATTATAAAGAAGCCTTGTACCTTGGAAAAGGTGTCAAAGAAGTTTTCTTTGAATCGGTGGATCCTAGTGCTCCTGCTAAATTTTATTTGAACTCTGCTCCCGCTCATCATCAATACCCATCTAAAAAAATAACCAAAGCCGATGCTGAAATTGTAGAATTAGGCACAATGGAAACGGCCAATCATCGGATCATCAACAAATTAATAGTCAACAGTGTGGTGCAAACTTGTCAAGTACAAATGGGTATGACCGAACTAAAATCGGGCAGTGTTTGGAATACGATGCCAGCCCATACCCACGACAGACGCATGGAAGCCTATTTCTATTTTGAAGTTCCTGAAAATCAAAGCGTTTGTCACTTTATGGGACAACCTCAAGAAACCAGACACATCTGGATGCAAAATGAACAAGCCGTGATTTCGCCGAACTGGTCGATACATTCAGGAGCAGGAACCTCCAATTATACTTTTATTTGGGGAATGGCTGGAGAAAATTTAGATTACGGAGATATGGACCATTGCGCTATTAACGATTTAAAATAATTGACTATGAAATTGATCAAACTTTTTATCTGTAGTGCCTTTATATTTCCTCTGGGAATATTGGCACAAACAAAAGCAAGCATTACCATTGAGAACCATTCGGAACTGGAACGAAAAGACGCAATTATTGCCGTAAAATGGGAAACGGTTATCGCCCGTTATCCCCAAATAGACACTGCTAATTTTGTGGTGATCGATCCCTTAACGAAAAAGCAACTTCCCTTTCAATTGGAACATCGTGGGCTTCCTTCGATTCAAAACCTATTAGTACAAGTTACTGTTAAAGCTAAATCTTCACTAAACCTTTTCATCCAAAAAGGAAAGTCGCAAACGTTCACTACCAAGACCTATGGTCGTTATGTACCCGAGCGCAAAGATGATTTTGCTTGGGAAAACGACAAAATAGCCTTTCGTGCGTACGGTAAAGCCATCGAAAATAGTAAAGAAGATGCCTATGGTTTTGATGTATGGGTCAAAAGAAGCCCTAAAATGGTCCTTAATGATCGCTATAAACGCGCTGACTATCACATCGATCATGGAGACGGAATGGATTACTACCATGTCGGTTTTTCTTTAGGTGCCGGAAATATGGCTCCCTACATCAAAGATACCATTCGTTATTCGGCCAATTATCATCAGTGGAAAGTGTTAGACAATGGCCCTTTACGAACTACATTTCAACTTATCTATGATACTTGGAATGCCGGAGGAACAAAAGCAAAAGCGGTAAAAACGATTTCTTTAGATGCTGGTTCACAGCTTAATCGTATCGAAAACACCTATACATTTGATGACAACAAACCCATGCCTGTAGTTGTAGGTATCATTAGACGACCGCAAACAGGGGTTATTGCCTTAAATGAGCAACAAGGCGTTATGGGGTATTGGGAACCAACCTCTACTGAATATGGTACTACAGGAGTAGGATCCATCTTGACCACAGCAGTAAGCAAAATGTGGATTGATAAAGAACAAATATTAGCTCAAACCACCGTTACCAACAACCAACCAATTGTTTACTACACTGGAGCAGCTTGGGATAGAGCAGGAACAATTACCTCTGCCAAACAATGGTTTGATTATTTAGATCGTTTTTATAAAGAAACTCAATCACCCCTACTGATCAATGTAAAATAAAATCCGAGTAACCTACCTCTAAAATTTTAGATCAACATCCTCTGATCAACCCATTTTATGGTGTTGACGGCTATACCTATGTCTTTATTTAAACCAATAGCCACTGAGTATGTAGTCTACCATTATATCACAAAAAAAGAAAAGAACTATTAACAAAAAAAAAGAAAAAAATGTCAATTAACTTATTTGATTTAACCGGAAAAACAGCCCTTATTACCGGAGGAGTACACGGTCTTGGAATGGCTATGGCCAAAGGACTTGGACATGCAGGAGCCAAAATTGTTGTCAACGATCATTCCTCTGTAGAAGCTGTAGAGAATGCTGTTGCCGAATATAAAGCGGAAGGAATTGAAGCCTTCGGTTATATATTTGACGTAACTGATGAAAGCGCTGTAATTGCTGCAATCAACAAAATAGAAGCCGAAGTAGGTCCTATTGATATCTTAATCAACAACGCAGGAATCATCAAGAGAACCCCTATTATCGAAATGGAAGTGGCCGATTTTGAAGCGGTAATAAAAGTTGATTTAACAGGACCGTTTATTGTTTCTAAAAATGTCGCAAAGGGAATGATTAGCCGTGGAGGTGGAAAAATTATCAATATGTGCTCTATGATGAGTGAATTGGGTAGAGATTCTGTTAGTGCTTATGCCTCTGCAAAAGGAGGGCTAAAAATGTTAACTAAAAATATGGCTACGGAATGGGCTAAATTCAATATCCAAACCAATGGAATTGGCCCAGGCTATTTCGCTACAAGTCAAACTGCACCTATTCGTGTAAACGGACATCCTTTTAACGAGTTTATCATGGGCCGAACACCAGCTGGTCGTTGGGGAGATCCTGAGGATTTACAAGGGGCTGCCATCTTTTTAAGTTCTAAAGCCAGTGATTTTGTAAACGGACATATAGTCTATGTAGACGGAGGAATCTTGGCTACGATTGGAAAACCAAGTAACGAAGCCTAACTGATCATGGGTAAAGTACTTTGTTTTGGGGAAATCCTGTTGAGATATAGTATGGGGGGGAATTTCCCCCATCAACAACATATGTCTGCTTATGTAGGCGGAGCGGAAAGTAATGTTGCACTAGCGCTGGCCAAATGGAATGTTCCTGTAGCCTATTGCACCGCCCTACCCGACCATTTTCTATCGGATAAAATTCTGGATTACTATAAGGAAATGGGTGTTGATACGGCCGCTATAGTTAAATCTGGGGATAGAATTGGAACGTATTATCTGAGTCAAGGAGCAGATGTTAAAAATGCAGGGGTTATTTATGACCGTAAGTATTCTTCTTTCTCAGAGCTACAACTCTCGAGTATCAACTGGGAAGAAATTTTTGAAGGCGTTTCTTGGTTTCATTTTACTGCCATATCACCTGCCATAAATAGCACTATCGCAGCGCTATGTGAAGAAGCACTAAGGGTAGCAACAAAAAAAGGAATTACCATTTCTTTGGATTTAAACTACAGAGAAAAACTTTGGAAATACGGTGTTGATCCCATAGAAGTAATGCCTAAGCTGGCGCATTACGCACATGTTATTATGGGTAATATCTGGGCCGCAGAAAAAATGCTGGGCATCGCCATTGACCCAGAATTAATAGCAGCTGGTGAGGATCTTTATTTAGAAAAACAAGCCCGTGATTCTTCTGAGAAAATTTTAGAAAAATATTCCAACTGCCATACTGTTGCCAATACCTTTCGTTTTAACGAACAAGAAAGTGTAAAGTATTTTGCGACTTTGTATCAGCATGAGAATCTTTATAAAAGCGAAACTTTGTTTACTACTGCTACCATAGATAAAGTGGGAACTGGGGATTGTTTTATGGCAGGGCTTATCTATGGAATGGTTCATCAACAAAACCCTCAAGAAATAGTGGACTTTGCGGCAAGAGCGGCCTATCAAAAATTATTCATAAAAGGAGATGCTACCACATCTAAGGCAGAAGAAATTGAACAGTTAATACATCAAAATGAATAAAAAAGAACTAGTTATTCAACAAATCAGTCAAACTGGATTGTTGCCTTTATATTATAATGACAGTAAAGTGGTAAGTATCGATATATTGAAAGCTTTATATCAATCCGGTATACGTGTACTGGAATATACCAATCGTGGTGAAAATGCCTTAACTAATTTTAAAGCATTAAAAACTATTGCCGCAACAGAAATGCCCGATTTATTGTTGGGTATTGGTACGATAAAAACCGCTGAATCTGCTAAAGATTTTATAGCCTTAGGAGCCGATTTTGTGGTAAGTCCTATTGTTTCTCCAGAAGTATCCAATATAGTTTTAGAGCACAACCTGGCCTGGATACCGGGTTGTTTAACCCCTACTGAGATTCATCAAGCACAAACTTTAGGCGCCACATTAGTGAAAATATTTCCAGGAAATTTAGTTGGTCCCTCTTATATTCAATCTATAAAAGACATTTTTCCAGACCTTCTATTGATGCCTACTGGCGGTGTAGAGCCAGAGGTGCAAAACCTAAAATCTTGGTTTGATGCCGGAGTTTGCGCTGTGGGTATGGGAAGTAAACTTTTGAAAACTGATATGATTGAAGGAAGCCATTTTGAAGCCCTTTCCAATTATATCAAAAAGGTCACTATGCTAATTCAATCTTGTAAAAATTCTTAAAATGAATATACCTTCAGAAAAAAGAGTTCGCTATGGTATACTGGTCTTACTGTTTTTTGGGACCACTATTAATTATATCGACAGGCAAGTAATTGGTTTGCTAAAACCAACATTAGAAAAAGAATTCCATTGGACAGAAACCGATTATAGTAATATCGTCATGGCTTTTTCTGCTGCCTATGCCATTGGTCTTATCGGTTTTGGAAGATGGATTGATAAAATAGGAACTAAATTAGGGTATTCGGTATCGGTATTCTTTTGGAGTGTTGCGGCAGTGGCACATGCCTTTGCTAAAAGTACTTTTGGTTTTGGTTTAGCAAGAGTTGGTCTAGGCGTAGCCGAAGCTGGTAATTTTCCTGCAGCCATAAAATCGGTAGCCGAATGGTTTCCTAAAAAAGAACGTGCTCTGGCCACTGGAATTTTTAATTCGGGGGCCAATGTAGGTGCCGTGGTGGCTCCTATCATGGTTCCTGCCATTTTAGGCGCTTATGGTTGGCCAGAAGCTTTTATTATTACAGGAGGTATTGGTTTTATATGGTTGATTTTCTGGTGGAAATACTATGAAAGCCCTAGCCGACATAAAAAATTATCCAAAGAAGAATTCGATTATATTCACAGTGATAATGAACTCGTTGTCGAAACTGAAGCGCCAGTTAAATGGATTGCTTTGTTTAAGATAAAGCAAACCTGGGCTTTTATCTTTGGAAAACTATTAACCGATCCTGTTTGGTGGTTCTTTTTGTTCTGGTTACCTTCCTATTTTTCCGATACTTTTAATCTTGATTTAAAGAAACCAAGTTTACCTTTGGTCATTGTGTATACAGCCACAACTATTGGTAGTATTGGTGGTGGTTTTTTATCTTCTTATTTGATCAAAAAAGGATGGAACATACATAGAGCTCGTAAAACTTCTATGTTTTTTATTGCCGTTTGTGTGCTGCCTATTATGCTGGCACAATTCACCAAAAATGTATGGGTAGCCGTTGGTTTAATCAGTTTGGCCGCAGCGGCACATCAAGCGTGGAGTGCTAATATTTTTACAACCGTATCCGATTATTTTCCCAAAAAGGATATCAGTTCGGTTGTGGGTATTGGGGGTATGGCAGGCTGTGTTGGAGGCATCCTTTTTCCTTTGGCAATTGGTATGATCCTAGATCATTATAAACTGTTAGGAAATATAACCGCTGGTTACAATATTATCTTTATCATGTGTGGTTCTGCTTATTTATTAGCATGGATAGTGATGCATTTTTTAACTCGCAAGAAAAGTAATTTCCCTGTTTAATTACTGCTCCCAATTAATCCTAAAGCTTTTAAAAATGTTGTGCGCTGTGCTTTACAAAAACGTATTCTAAGCCCCGTACAATTAATAAACCTTTAGACCTTTAAAATAAAAAAAAGACAACTCAAAAATATATTGAGTTGTCTTTTTTCTTATGCTGAACTGTAGGGAGTTCAATCCCTTACTGGCCTTATTTTACTATTCAAAAACCAGCTGTTTGAATACGTATCCCTCTCGGAATCCTATTTATTTGACATCAAACCATAGTTTTGTCGTCAACAGGTCCTTTCCTTGCGCCGCTACGGCTGCTTGGTAACTTTGACCGTTCAAGGACTGTTCTGTACCTGGATAAAAGAAACGTGAAGGAATCTGTCCATCCAAAACAGTAGCTGGACCCGCTTTTAATACTGGGTAGTCCAGTCTTCTCCACTCCACATAGGCATCAAGACCTTGTCCAAAGAATGCAATCCATTTTTGTGTACCTATTGATTTGGCATAATTACTTGCATCGTACTTCACTGTTGCTTGATTTAGATAATTAGCAATTATGGTGGCATCAGTAATACCAAATTGGTTAAACGATGCTGTAATGGCATTTTTATAAAGTTGCTCTGCATCTTGCGCAATATACCCTCGGGCTGCTGCTTCAGAAAGATTGAACAATACTTCGGAATACGAAACCATTACAGCCGGTGAAGACGAAGTCAAAAAGTAAGTACCCGGTTTTGACGTTTTCGCAAAACCTTGACTATTGGCATCACTATTGGACAATCCATTAGCCCCTCCAACGTATTTACCTACACTTGGATCTGATGGCAACTGCGCGTAAACCGCTAAACGTGGATCGGATAACTCATTTAATTTGTCCACTATGGTCTTCGAAATACGAAAATCATCACGTGTTTCGAACCAGGCTGAGGCAGGGTTTTGTTGTGGTGAACTGGTATAAACAAATTTAAAAGTTTCACTATTACTGCTAATTACTCCTGCAGCATCGCTTGTAGCTTCTATCACGGCTTGTTTAGCTAAAGCAGGTTCTTTGTCCGAAATTCTCAAGGCGATACGCAAACGAAGTGAATTGACTAATTTTTTCCATTTTGTAATATCCCCTTTATAAGCCAAGTCTCCGACTACTTCACCATTTGTGGTACTTAATAAGGATTGAGCTTTTTTCAAATCTTCAAGCAATCCCACATAAACTTCTTTTTGTGTGTCATAGGCCGGTGTTACTTTTAGACCTGCTTCCTTATACGGAATGCTACCATAAGCATCAGTCAACAATAAAAACGTCCATGAGCGTAAGGTCAGTGCGATCCCTTTATAATTTGAATTGGCCTGCTGATCTGAGAAATTCAGAATCGTATTCAAATCCGTAATCAAGGTGGCATAGCCTGTATTCCACAAAGATGTAAAAGAATTGTTGGACAAGTCGAATCGATCTGGTTCGGTATATTGAATTTTTGCCCAGTGCTGAACAAATAACAAAGAGGAATTAAAATTACTCTCTGACCCCCAATACAAGTCAGCTCCCTGTTTTAAGGTTCCTGTTAAAAGGAAAGGCGCCAGTGGTTTTTCCGTGGCATTTGGATTTTTATTAATTTCATCCAAGTTCTCACTGCAGGAGCTCAAAGCCACTGCAAATAGCGTTATATAGGCTAGTTTTTTTAGCATGATGATGTGTGTTTAAAATTTAAGATTAACATTAAGGCTGAAACTTCTAGTCGTTGGTAAAGCTAAGCTCTCCAAGCCTTGAGCATTTCCTGTACTGAAGGCAGATTCAGGATCAATGTTGGGCACGTCTTTGTAGATAAATAAAAGATTACGACCTGCAGCGGTAACACTTGCTCCTTCAAATCCAAGCTTCTTAATTAGCTTCTTATTGAAATTGTAGGTCAGTTTTACTTCTCTTAGTTTCACAAAAGTAGAACTGTAAATATAAGCTTCGCTGATATTATAAGAACCTTTGTAATATTCCTGTGCACTAATTACTTGACTGTTGGGAGCTCCATCGGCATATACGCCTTGAAAGATCATTCCGTCATCATATAGCGTTACACCACTTGGAGCCGATGCCCCTGTCAACAAGCTTTTCCCATTGGCGGTATTGTTCCCTGGATAATAATAACTTAATCCACCATTGGCTGCATCTCGACCTGGAAGAGTTTGCTCTAGCACACCTGTATAATTTCCTGTTCTGTTCGTACCCGAGAAAATCTCCCCACCTACACTAGCATCAATAAGAAATGATAATTCAAGATTTTTATAAGTCAATGTATTGGTAACACCTGCTAAATAGTCTGGGGTATAATGTCCCAATACTCTTTTTTGTGGATCCGCTTTCGGCAATCCATTAGTACCCACTACTATGTTTCCATTCGCGTCACGCAGATAAGCCGTTCCATAAAGTGCACCATAGGCTTGTCCAACCGATGCCAATACATCAACACCTCCAGAAGATCCGATAGTATAGTTTTGAATCTGACCATCATAGTCAAGAACCTCCACTTTGCTGATGTTCTTTGCATAATTTACCCCTACATTCCATTTGAAATCTTGGGTTTGAATAGGACTTCCGTCCAATTGAACTTCTACACCATGATTGTTTATTTTTCCTGCATTGATTAACTGTGAATTATAACCGCTGGCACTAGTGGTTTTGATTTCTAAAATCTGGTCAAAACTATTGGTGTTATAATAAGCGACATCAAAATGCAATCTGTTTTTCCAGAAGGAAGATTCGATACCCAATTCGGTAGAGCGAGTTGTTTCTGGTTTCAAATTCTCATTGAGCTTCTTCTGCGAAGAGGTTTGAATAGGATTCCCGTCAAATGCGGTTTGAAAATTATAAACCGTAGCCAATTGATACGGATCGGCATCATTACCTACTTCTGACCAACCACCACGTAGCTTTAAGAAGTCCAGTGTATTGCTTTTGATATTCAAAGCATCCGATAGAACTAAACTACCATTAACAGAAGGATAGAAATAAGAACGATTACTGCTTGGCAATGTCGATGACCAGTCATTACGAGCGGTCAAGTTCAAAAAGGCATAATTTCTATACCCCAGTTGAGCTGAAGCATATCCACTGTACACTCTCAATTTTGAGAATGAGTTCGATGAAGTCAATGGATCACGTGAATTGGTTAAGGTGTACAAGTCAGGCACAGCCAAACGAGGTGCTTTTTGATAATTATTGGCATCGCTATGATTACGCACATTGAATCCAGCAAGAGCGTCCAAACTAAAATCTTCACTTAGTTTTTTGGTATAGTGGAAAATTCCCTCTGTGTTTCTTTCGTTTACCGTATAAGCATCTTCCGCATATGATCCAAAAGGAGTTCCATTTGTACCATATTTAATGGTGTATTTTCTACGATCGTTATAATAGTCCACTCCAGTGCGAAATTTGAAATGTAATCCATCCATAATCTTGGCATCCAAATGGATATCCCCTATGATACGGTTACGCTGCTGACTAGTAGTGTTATAATAAGCATTCCAATACGGGTTGCTATAATAACTATTGTTCCAGTTCACATCTCTATTGTTTTTAAGCTGATTGATATCTACCTGGCGTCCGAACCAAAGAAACTGTAGCATTACACCAGCAGCACGGTTACCCGATGGACCACCTGGCAAGGCTGGAGCGTCGGTAACTATATAGTTAGCCGTTACCCCTACTTTTATATTTTTGGATATTTGATAATTCGAATTAATCGTAAAGTTGGTTTTATTTACTTCACTGTTAGGTACTGTCCCTAATTGCTTTTGATTGTTTACCCCTAAACGGAAATCTGATTTTTCATCTGATTTGGCCACGGCAATACTATTATCAAAAGTTAGTCCTGTATTAAAGAAATCCTTCACGTTATCCGGATGAGCCACAAAAGGCACTGCTTGACCATTTGAATAAAATTGAGGAATAAGGCGCCCATCCAGTTTAGGTCCCCAGCTTTCATCAACTCCATCATTAATACCGCCACCTTTACCATCTACATAGCTAAATTTTCCGTTTGCCCCTTGTCCAAATGAGTTTTGAAAATCAGGTAAAGTGGTTACTTTAGAGATCGTTATTCCTGAACTAAAGCTTATGCCTAGTCCTTTTTGACCTCTCCCTGATTTTGTAGTAATCAATACAACACCATGAGCAGCACGGGATCCGTAAAGCGCAGCAGCATTAGGTCCTTTTAGCACACTTAATGATTCAATATCATTAGGGTTTAAATCGGCAATCGCATTTTTAAAATCTCGGGTAGCTCCACCAAAGTTCAATTGCGAGTTATCTACCGGAACTCCATCCACTACAAATAAGGGTTGGTTATTTCCAGAAATAGAAGTTTCACCGCGAATAACGATACGGGAAGATCCCATATCACCTTGCGAATTGGTAATACGCACTCCCGCCAATTTACCTGTTAAACCATTCAAAAAATTGGTTTCTTTTGTATTCTCTAAATCCTTCGCCTTAAGGGACTGGGTAGTGTATCCTAATGATTTCTTTTCTTTTGAAATCCCAAGTGCAGTAACCACTACTTCAGACAATACATTTTGATCTTCAGAAAGCGTTACGGTAACAGAATTTCCATTGACAACCACTTCCGATTTTTTATACCCCATATAACTTACCACCAGCGTAAAAGGAAATTTTTGTGGTGTTTGGAGGTGAAATTTTCCCTGTGTATCGGTTACAGCCCCCTGTGTAGTCCCTTTAATGTTAACGGAAGCCCCAATAACAGGCTCCTTTGTAATTGCATCGATAACGGTTCCGTCCAGTTTGGATTGACTTGACGCTTTGGTCTCTTGAGCGTTAATCCCTATGGAAATTAACAAAATGCAAAACCATGCATAACTATTTATTATTTTTATCATTACTTTATTTTGGTTTAATAAATAAGGGAGTCGAAAATGGATTTACTCCACTCTTACTTTCCTTATAGAGATGTACAATTTCTTTAAACTTCGCCATTTCTGTTCCCACAGAAATGGTATTTTTTTAACGGCAACGCATTCGTTTTTTCATCTTCACTTATTTTTGAATTACTATTTTTTAGATTGGTCTTTATAAAATTTCATCCCTAAGATTAAGGATTCATCTTGATCAAAACAGCTATGATTTACAGACTGAAGATTTTTTGGCAGCACTTTTTATTTGGAATAGATTCCTAAAGAGTTCAAGCTCTTTCAAAATCAAAATGGCCTTGAATGTCAATAACTCCATTAATCCTAGTAGTTTGATAGGACAAAAGTATATCAAAAATTTTAACCCAAAAACTTTAAGAGTTTTTTTTGCAAAAAAAATGTTAATTAAATTAATTCTAATTTTTAATTTACTAAAAACAAGAGGATTAAGACTTACACTTCCTTTTTGGTAATGTAAGATTTTTCATAAACAACAAAGGTTGTTTTTGAAATAACACTATTTTTAAAAATCCTTTATAAGCAAAACAAACTGCATTATCAATGGATAAATGCTAATAAAGGCACATTTAAATTTCGTATTTTTAACAATACTTTAAAGCGATACTGCCAAATCATAAAAATAAAGCCGAGTATCTAAATAGGGCAAAACTGAAAGGTCCCCATTTAAAAAAAATCACTATTTTTAACAAACCTTCATTCTTTTACTATGATCAATAAATCCGAACTCCGTAGTTCCATTTTTAAGCATCTTGATGGTTTAGCTGTTGCGCCAGTAGCCATAGCACTAAAGAAACATGCCATTTTAGAATTTATTCTGAACAAAAAGCATGTACAATTGAAGGAACTTGTAACGGCTTCAAAGGCTAATGAAGGTTATCTCAATGTTGGTTTGCGGATTTTGGCTTCACAAGGTTTTTTAGATTATCAGATCGATAACCGTACTCAGGAAATTATGATCTCCGTAAATGAAAAGACCGAAATTGCCTTTTCATTGTTTCATCTCTATGAGGATGTTGTGGATTTACTTCATTTTTCTATTGCGTATCATGGGCGACTCTTTGAAGATGTACCCTTTGAAAAACTCAATGTCATATTTGAAAAATACAAACAAAAATATGGTATTATCCCCTCCGATGATCCCTTGACCAATAGTATTCAGGACCAGATTTTAAAACATATAGAAGGTTATTTGATCGGTCCAACCATAGTGCGTTTGGCCATGAATGGGATGTTTCACAAATATTTTATGGAGACCTCTTTCAAGCCAGAAGAGTTTCATAAATCTCCTGAAAATTTTAAAAAAATATTAGACTTTTTTGTACACCTGGGGTGGTTCTTGGAAAAAAACGGCAATTATCAATTTACCGAAGAGGGTTTGTTTTTTGCCAAAAGAGCCAGTGCCTATGGGGTTACCGTTTCTTATTTACCCACATTTGCCAAAATCGAAGAATTAATTTTTGGCGATCCAGCGGTCTTAAGAATGGTAGCCGATGGCGAAAACGAAATTCATGTTGATCGCGAAATGAACGTATGGGGAAGCGGCGGTGCTCACGACACTTATTTTAAAGTTGTTGATGATATTATTATTGGTCTTTTTAACCTCCCTATTGAGCAACAGCCTAAAGGAATCTTGGATATGGGCTGTGGTAATGGCGCTTTTTTGCAACATATTTTTGAAGTAATCGACAGGCAAACCTTACGAGGACAACTGCTTGATGAATATCCATTGTTTCTAGTTGGAGCCGATTATAATCAAGCTGCCCTACGAGTAACAAGAGCTAATCTCATAAAGGCCGACATTTGGGCAAAGGTGATTTGGGGAGATATTGGAAGACCTGATTTGCTTTCAGATGACTTGAGAGAAAATTATAATATTGACCTCAAAGATTTACTTAACGTTAGGACTTTTTTAGATCACAACCGCATTTGGAAAAATCCAAAAAAGATCAACGAGAATCGAATCAGTACTTCTACTGGTGCCTTTGCCTACAGAGGGCAAAGAATCAGCAACAATCTAGTAGAAGATAATCTCTTGGAGCATTTACAAAAATGGTCCCCCTATGTTCGCAAATTTGGTTTGCTCTTGATTGAATTACATACCATAGATCCAAAACTTGCTGCTGGTAATTTAGGAAAGACGCCTGCAACAGCTTATGATGCCACTCATGGTTTTTCCGACCAGTATATCGTAGAGATAGAAGTCTTTAATAAAGTGGCTGCTGAAGCGGAATTATTCCCTGATAAATCCATTTTTAAACGATTTCCAGAAGCTGATATCGCTACGGTAAGTATCAATTTATTGAAAGGAAACTAAATAAAAGTAACCATTGTAAAGGGTCTGAAATGAAGTATTATCCTTTGGTCGTACCAACGACAAAATAGAACAATTTCACTTCTTTTGAAAAGGCCACTAATTTGAAACGATCAAGATCGATCACCATTATTTTATAACACCATGAAAAATCGCTATACCTTTTTGTTTTGTATCTCATTTTTAGGCCTATTGGCTCTTTTTAGTTCAGGCTGTCAGCAAAAACAAGAAAAGCAAAAAACACAAAAGCCGATCCCTACCACAACAATTAGCCCCGTTCTCAAAAAAGACAGTTCTCTTGTCGATACCGCCGATTACAACAAGAGAGTACACGCGCTAAAGCATACCGATACCTCTGGAAAATGGAAAAACAAAGCCCCTTATCCGCTACCTGGGGCTATACTACCTTATAAAAGAGTCATAGCCTTTTATGGCAACCTCTATTCCAAAAGAATGGGAATCCTTGGAGAACTACCTAAAGATCAAATGTTACAAAAACTACAACAAGAAGCAGCCCAATGGGAACTTGCCGATAAGGGCACCCCTAGCATCCCAGCCTTACATTATATTGCCATTACTGCTCAAGGCCAACCGGGTAAAAACAATAAATACCGCCTACGAATGCCATTTAGTCAAATAGATACTATTATGACTTGGGCTAAATCCATAAACGGTCTAGTGTTTTTGGATGTTCAAATAGGCCAAAGTACTGTGAAAGAAGAAGTCTCTACTTTGATAGACTATCTTAAAAAACCAAATGTACATTTAGGCATTGACCCAGAATTTGCTATGAAAAATGGAAAAATACCTGGAAGCAAAATAGGAACATTGTCCGCAAACGAAATTAATGAAGCCATTGACATTCTAATTAAAATTGTAAAAGAAAATCATCTGCCTCCTAAAATAGTAGTGATCCACCGATTCACCAAAGCAATGGTAACTGATTATCAAAACATAAAAACTTCTCCAGAGGTTCAAATCGTCATGAATATGGATGGTTTTGGCAGCAAAGCACTAAAACGTGCAACGTACCAAAGGGCGATTTATGCGGAGCCCGTTCAATTTACGGGTTTTAAGCTATTCTATAAAAATGACACCAAAAACGGACAGAGTTTATATACTCCTGAGGAGTTATTGCAATTCGCACCGAAACCTATTTATATTCAGTATCAGTAAATTAGAACTACTTGTACTAAATATTATATATTTTTTCATAGCCAAAGTAGCCCGGTGTCAATCCCCAAAACAATAGATTTTTATCATTTATGCTTATTTAAAAACGATTTGACAAGATCTATTGCATTTTCATGCGTCAACCGATCAATTATGGGATTGATTTTTGAGTGCATACAGTTTGCTTCTAAGACTACTTAATAGTGAAGGATCGAAAGCCTTACCTCTTTCCCTAGCTAATAAAATAGGCTTTCCGATAGTCATCTTTAGTGCATGTCCTTGCTTATTGAAGAGTTCCGAAATCAATTTTGATGTTTGTAACATCGGATGAACTGATTTTAACATACTAAAGAACAAACCATTATTTCCATGAAAATAAATCGGTAAAATAGGTACGTCAGCCTTGGAGATAATTTTCCCCACTACGGGATGCCATTCTGGATCTGTAATTTCACTAGCCTTAAAATCATAAGAAGAAACCTCTCCCGCTGGAAATATGGCAACAGGAATACCTTCTGCCAATGCCTTTAGCGTCATTTTTAATCCCGTAATACTGGCAGAGTTTTGTACGTTTTCAAATGGATTTACCGCAATAATGCATTTTTTAAGATTGGGTATTTCCGTTAATAAAAAATTCCCCATGTACAGGGTATCGGGACGAACTTTGGCAAGTGTACTTAATAAAGCTAATGATTCAATACCTCCATAGGGATGATTGGCTACCACTATAAAAGCTCCTTCACTAGGAATATTGAGCATTTCACCAGCATCAAATTGCACCTTTACACCAATTTTCCCTAAAACATAATTAGCAAAGTCTGCCCCTTCTAGGGTACCACCTTCTTCTACAATAGTATTTAAATTATTAATTTTTAATACTTTCATTAAATAAGAAGATAATCCAGGAATAGGAATTTTAGAAAGGCCCGTAACTTCAGAAAATTTTTCTTTAGATATCAATGTCATAAGGTATAGCTGTTAAGGTGGGTTGTGAATGCTAATGCAAAACCTAAAAAGAATTAGCATTAGCAATCGTTATTGTTTACGATGAAGTTTTGTCTATTACAACTTCATAAATCTAAACTGGGATGGTGTGTTATAAAAAGGAGAGCCGTTGGATCTCTGCAGATTCTTTATCTTAAATAGTTGCCAAAGATACTCTGATTTTATTTGCAAACATGGAATATATTAACAAAACAGATAGCAAATTCAAAATATTTCTCTTAACGCTGCCTACGAATTTCACTTTATCCCTCAATTCTATTTCATAAACTTTTAATCTACTCCACTTTATCAAAATTAAAAAGCTTGTACTCCCCAACAAATTACCTTTGTTCTCCTCTAGCAAGCTATTTGATCAATACACTTTTATACTTAACCATATCTTTTAATACAATTCCAGTTCCTCTAACCACGGCCCTTAACGGATCTTCTGCGATAAAGACTGGTAAATCCGTTTTCTGTGAAATACGTTTATCAAGACCACGAAGCATTGCTCCTCCTCCTGCTAGATACAAACCCGTATTGTAAATATCCGCAGCGAGTTCTGGAGGAGTTACTGAAAGTGTTACCATAATAGCATCTTCAATTCTCAGTATGGATTTATCAAGAGCTTTGGCTATTTCCCTATAGTTAACCAGTATTTCTTTTGGTTTCCCAGTAAGTAAATCTCTTCCACGAACCGTTAAATCATCTGGTGCATCCTCGAGTTCTTCCATAGCAGCTCCAACCTCTATTTTTATCATCTCTGCGGAAGCATCTCCTATATACAAATTGTGCTGCGTTCTCATATAATAAAGAATATCATTGGTAAAAACATCACCAGCGATTTTTATAGATCTATCACAAATGATCCCTCCTAGAGCGATAACAGCAATTTCTGTAGTTCCTCCTCCAATATCAACGATGATGTTTCCTTTGGGTTCCATAACGTCCAAACCCATTCCAATGGCAGCAGCCATAGGTTCATGAATTAAATACACTTCTTTACCGTTTACCCGTTCACAAGACTCTTTTACGGCTCTCATTTCCACCTCAGTAATACCACTGGGTATACAAACTATCATTCGCAGTGCTGGACTGAAATAACTCTTTTTTATTTCAGGTATATTTTTTATAAACCAGCTGATCATTTTCTCTGAGGCATCAAAATCTGCAATAACACCATCCTTCAATGGTCGTATTGTTTTAATATTCTCATGCGTTTTTCCCTGCATTAAACTAGCTTCTTTGCCTACAGCGATAATTTTTCCATTTCTTATATCTCTAGCCACAATCGAAGGGCTGTCTACTACAATTTTTCCATTATATATTATTAATGTATTCGCTGTTCCTAAATCCATAGCGATTTCCACTGTCATAAAATCAAATAAGCCCATAATATCGTTTTGTTTAAAAACGCTATTGTTGCTGTTTTATTCTATAAAAAAGGAAATACATTCTCAGAACAATACTTTTTATAGTTAACTGTACCCTATTGTACGGTTGATTTCAACCAATTTTGATCTGTTTCTTATATTCTTTTCCAAGGCAAAACACCTCTAATAGCCATAAAGAAACGCCCCTAATCAGTCAATTTATGTACCTTTAATCTAAAATTACTTGATCCTATCTTTAAAATAGATTTGAAATAAGATCAAAAAAACTATCCCGCATATTTCTTAGAATAACCTTTCCTTTTTCAGAACCAAACATAAAATTGCAAGGGCAGGTAAATTTAAAAAGACGAAGTGTTTTTCCTCCATCTCTAATTTAACTTCTCTTATCCAAACTGACCACATACCACACTTCCATTAACGATACTATTTTTATGAGAATCTCAATAAGAATTAAAAAAATGCAAAGCCAAAACTTATATTTAGATCGCACAGAACCTTGTTAATCTTATAATGTTTCAGCAATTTTCTTTAACTTCGCGCGGTAGATCTTAAAGTATAAGATTAAAACAAACTTTTCTTTCTCCAAACAGCTGAATAAAAAAGGATTACCTTTTTTATTCTTACTCTTTTTTTGGAAAAGCATTTTATAATAATTTTAGTTAATTGAAAACTATGAGCAAATTTGATTTTGGAATTGTAGGACTTGGTGTAATGGGCCGTAACTTACTATTAAATATTGCAAGCCATAACTTTGCGGCAGCAGGTCTAGATTTAGATACCGAAAAGGTTAACTCTCTTCAGCAGGAAACCGACCCTAATCATATCATTGAAGCTACAACAGATGTTAAACACTTTGTTGGGCTTATCCAACAGCCAAGAGCTATTATGTTACTCGTTCCTGCAGGAAAACCTGTGGACAGCGCAATAGCAAGCTTACTTCCTCATTTAGATAAAGGAGATATTATAATCGATGGTGGTAATACTTATTTCACCGATACAGACAGAAGATTTTTGGAATTATCTGCCAAGGGAATCCATTTCTTTGGAATGGGAATTTCAGGTGGTGAAAAAGGAGCGAGATTCGGTCCTGCTATGATGCCTGGTGGAGATCAGAAAGCATACGAAAGACTTCGTCCTATTTTTGAAGCGATTGCCGCAAAAGTGGATGGAGAACCATGTGTTGAATATTTAGGAAACGGATCTGCTGGAAACTATGTAAAAATGGTTCACAATGGAATCGAATACGGTATCATGCAGCTGATTTCTGAGATATATGACCTAATGAAAAGAGGGTATAATTTGGATGAGGATACTATTCAAAAAACTTTTGAACAGTGGAATCAAACCGACCTTAAATCCTATTTGATCGAAATTACGGCAAGTATCTTAAAAGAAAAAGACGAAGACGGAAGCAGGCTAATTAATAAAATTTCGGACTGGGCTAAATCTAAAGGGACAGGGAAATGGACTTCTCAGAACGCTATGGATTTACAAGTACCGGTTCCGACTATCGATGCAGCCGTTTTTATGCGTGATATGTCTAAAACTAAACCTGAAAGAATTGAAGCTGCTACGAAATTAGTTTGGAACACTAAGCAGACTGATGTCAATACAAATGAAGCAATTGCGGCCTTAAAATCAGCTTTACACTTCTCTATATTGATCACTTACGCACAAGGATTAGCACAGCTTCATACCGCTTCTAAAGAATACAACTACGGATTAAATTTAGAAACTGTTGCCAAAATTTGGCGTGGAGGCTGTATTATTCGTGCTACTGTTTTAGAAGACTTTAGAAAAGCATATGCCACTAAAGCAGATTTACCTAATATCCTTTTAGATGCTGGAATCGCTTCAAAATTAACAGACAGTCAAGCAGGAATGAGAGCTGTAATTCAATTTGCGGTTCAAAAAGGATTACCAGTAGCTGGGCTTATGAATTCATTAGCTTATTTTGATGCCTACAGATCTGAAAGCCTTCCAACAAATCTAATTCAAGCACAGCGTGATTATTTTGGAGCTCATACCTACGAACGTATTGATACCACAGGTGTTTTTCACACCCAATGGTCTGAATAAAGAACTTTAAGCAACGCAACACACAAATGAGTAAGCTCAAAAATATAAATCCAACAATCATTGTTATTTTTGGAGGAACCGGAGACCTAGCAAAGAGAAAGCTTTTTCCTGCATTTCAAAATCTGTACCTTGACGGCCGCATGTCGAAGAAGTTTCAGATCATCGCACTTGGAAGAGCTGAAAAAAGTGATAATGAATTCCGCGACTATGTTTTAGAAAATCTAGATACCTTTTCAAGAAGAAAAGGTCTTGCTGACCCTAAAACAGAAAAATTCCTTTCGAACATTAGCTATCACAGTCTGGATATTGACAAAGAAGAATCTTACCAAAGATTAAATGAGAAGATACAGGGTATTGAAGAGAGTTTTGGAGAACGTGCCAATCGTCTTTTTTACCTTTCGATCACCCCTTCTTTCATCAGGACAATTTCCAATAATATTAAAAAAATAGGTCTTGCTGCTAATGCCAAACAAGATCGAATTATTATTGAAAAACCTTTCGGCTACGACAAAACTTCTGCGATTGAACTTAATGAAATGCTTTCACAGACTTTCAAAGAGGAACAGATTTACAGAATCGATCATTATTTAGGTAAAGAAACCGTTCAAAATATCCTTGCTTTCCGTTTTGGAAATTCGATGTTTGAACCTTTATGGAGCCGTAACTACATTGATTTTGTTCAGATTACAGTAGCAGAAGAAGTAGGTGTTGAAGAACGCGGCGGGTTTTACGAAGGAGTTGGTGCATTAAAAGATATGATTCAGAACCATCTGCTTCAAATTTTATGTATGACCGCTATGGAAGCGCCGGCTTCATTACAAGCCGATGATATCCGAAACCGTAAAGCCGATGTCTTAAAATCGATTCGCCGCATCAAACCGGAAGAAGTTGATCGCTATGTCGTAAGAGGGCAATACGATTCAGGAGAAATAAAAGGAAGTCCAATTGCTGGATATCGTGAGGATAAAGGAATTGCTCCTGATTCTAATACCGAAACCTACGTGGCCATGAAGGTTTATTTGGATAACTGGAGATGGCAAGGGATTCCTTTTTATCTGCGCACAGGTAAAAGAATGGAAGAAAGACAGTCTTCTATTATTATACAATTTAAACCTGTTCCGCATTCCTCTTTCTCTTACGGAAAAGAAGGTATGACGCCAAACAGATTGATTATCAATATTCAACCTGCAATGGATATCAAGCTGCAGTTTATGACCAAAAAACCAGGTCTGTCACTTTCTTTGAGACCAGCAGAAATGGTATTTGATTATTTCGCCTGCTCTACCATGTCACCAGAAGCTTATGAAACCTTAATCGCTGATGCTTTAGCAGGTGATCCTACACTATTCATGCGTTGGGATCAGGTGGAACAAGCATGGGATGCTATTGATACCATCCAACAGGTATGGAAAAATACAGCACCAGCCAATTTTCCAAATTATAAAGCAGGAAGTTGGGGTCCTCAGGCAGCTGACGAACTATTAGCTCGACAGGGACATGCTTGGATTCCGAACATACAAAACCACATAAAAGAAGAAGTTTTAGATGATACAGATATACAATAATACAGCCGAAATTAACACTGTAGCTGCGGATCTTTTTGTAGCAGCAGCTCAGCAAGCAATTGCTAAAAAAGGCCAATTCACAGCCGTGCTTACAGGAGGTTCATCTCCTGCAGGAATTTACAAATTATTAGCTTCTGACGATTACAAAAATAAGATAGACTGGAGTAAAGTTTTTATTTTCTGGGGTGACGAACGCTGGGTACCACTTAATGATGATCTTAGTAATGCGAAAATGTCTTACGCTTCCTTACTGAGCCATGTCCCTATTTCAAAAGCTAATATTTTTGAGATGTATAAAGAGGGTGTGACACCTGAAGAGTATGCCCTTACCTATGAACAGTCCATTAGAGAAGTCTTAGGAGATGAAGGAAAATTTGATCTTATCTTATTAGGAATGGGAGATGACGGACACACTGCCTCACTCTTTCCTGGTCAGGCCGTTTTAGAGGAACAAAATAAATGGGTTGCTGCCTATTACCTAGAACCTCAAAAAATGCACCGTATTACCCTTACTGCGCCACTAATCAATAAAGCTGAAAAGATTGTTGTGGTCGCTTTTGGTGAGAAAAAAGCGCCAGCTTTGAAAGAAGTAACCAAAGGAGCTTACAATCCTGCGACTTATCCAATGCAATTAATCAAACCAGTTTCAGGCGAACTATTATTTCTGGTAGATAAAAGTGCAGCGGGTACGAATTAAAAAAATATATTTATTCCCACACTAAAAAGTTTATGTTGAAAAGCATAAACTTTTTTTTTGCTAAAAGAAACACCTTGAGTTTTTGCAATAATTAATAACAAACTCAAGTCAATTACATCATTTGATTATTGATTGGAATTTTCCATGTGCGCAATGATTTTATTTACCTCCGATTCCGTTGATTTAAGCTTTGTCTGGCAGAAGGTTATTAACTCTGCCGCTCTTTTTACTTTGACCGCTAGTACATCAACAGAGATGGTTTCATTTTCAATTTCAGATGCAATTGCTGCTAATTCTTTATAAGCCTCTTCATAGGTTATGGTTATTTTCTTTTCCATCGTATTTTGTTTTTTGTTTAACGGTTGATTTAATAATTGTATTAGCAAGTAGGATCTCAATATCCTTTCCTATTTCTAAGTCATCAGGATTGCTTGTAATTTCATTATTGACTTTTATAATCGCATACCCCTTCTTCAATATATTTTCAGGAGACATCATTTTGATTATGGAAACATAATGCCCTAACTCTCCTTTTTTATTCTTTTGATAAAGGGTACTGAATGTTTTTAAATTT
This sequence comes from Flavobacterium sp. OHVDL-2026-0007, assembly GCF_059882335.1. Lineage (NCBI taxonomy): Bacteria > Pseudomonadati > Bacteroidota > Flavobacteriia > Flavobacteriales > Flavobacteriaceae > Flavobacterium > Flavobacterium sp. OHVDL-2026-0007. The sequence goes on along the minus strand of NZ_CM187612.1, from coordinate 529,664 downwards.
TGGATCGTATTTTTTATATCATTGATCCGGTTGTATAAAATAATTTTAGGCTTAGAGAGTATCTGTGAACCGGTTTGTACCAGCAGCTTGTGATTATTAAAAAGGATGGACTTCGAACTGTTAATTGTAATTTGATTTACAGCAACAATTTCATCTTTTCTTTGAGCGATTATATCTCTAGTGTTATTTACAATAGCACCGTTCAAATACCCCAGCAATTGAAAATTATGTAAAAATAATTGTTGTGATTTAATGACAATTGTTTTTTGAAAAGAAAGAATATTTTGCTCAAAACTTCTGTTATGCGCTATAATAAACTCGGCCACTTTGGTTGGCGTTTTGGTTTGCGTATGAGCCATTAAATCTACAATACTGGTATTTTTCTGGTGGCCAATACCCGTTATGATGGGAATTGGAAATTTGGCAACAGCTCTTCCTATTTCATAATCATCAAACATTAGAAAATCGGTCTGAGCTCCTCCACCTCTAGTGATCACTACTGCATCATATTGGACTTCGGAGTTATAAATTTCAATAAGTTTATTCAAAAATAATTTGGCATTATTCTCACCCTGCACTATGGTATTATAATCGTCTATGAAAAATTGATAACCAAAATCATTCGCTTTAAGGGTATGTTTAAAATCTTCACTTCCGGCAGAGTTTACCGAGGACAACAAGGCAATTCTCTGAATTACCGCATTTAGCTTTAACCCACTATTTCTAGTTTGATAACCATCTCCTACCTTTTCTATGTACTCATTTTGAGCTACCAATCGGCGAAGGGTTTCATTTCTTCTCTGCTCTAAGACACCGATCGTAAAATTGGGGTCTACATCAATTAAAACAACAGATAGACCATACAGCGGATGGTATTCAACAGCTACTTGTGCTAAAACATTAATATTATTAGTGAATTTTTGACCTGTATTCATTTCAAAATTGGAAATAGCTGTAGAACCATTTCCCCATGCCTTGCCGGATATTTTGGCAATTATATTATTGGAATGACTATCCTTTTCAACCAAATCAAAATTATGATATCTTTTATCTACTTTATAGGAATGGTTGGTCACATCAGCTATTATCCAATAGGTAATACTGTCGAACTTATTTTTAATCGTCTCCAATATAAGACTGCTAAGTTCTGAGAGTTTAAAGTGTTTTTTTGTTTCCAACAATTTTATAAGGTAGGTACGTTTTAGCTTTTTTCTTAGATTTTTCTTCTCTAAAAATAAAAGGACTGTAAACTTACAAAAAAAGTAAAATCCGATCGCTGCTTTAAACCTTATTTTTTCGCATCAAGCCTTTGCCCTCGCCTGGTGTCCACAAAATAACAGCTCCTGATTCGCCTATAGACAATACAGCAGTCTCTTAAATTTGCTGAGATAAAATAGTATCTATTAACTCGTCTTGCTGCTTCGGCCCTAATACTTTTGGCAAAAACAAATCTTTCGTCTCTGTCCACTGCTTTTCCATACTAAAATAATTTGGCGCAACGGCTGCTTGATTCTTGAGTAGCTGTAGCTGTTCTGTTGTAAATGATTTCCATCTATCCAGATATAAAGACCCTAATAAGCCTCCCCATTCTTTGTGGGCGTATTCATGTAAAGCTGTTTTCGGATCAATAGGTCCCCAAAAGGTAATTTGCTGTTTAGCATTTCGCAAGGCTACTTCCTTATCTACTGCTGAATTTCCAAAATCATGGGCCTGTTTCAACCAAGTATAGAGCGAAAATCGAGTATTACAATTCAATAAAGCATCCTGCTGAATAATCATTTTTTGAAACTGATTAGAAGCGCCTACAAAAGCATTCACCTCTTTGGCCCTAATCGCGTCAATCATTTTCTGATAAACTAGATCGCCATTATTGGCTTGCACTTGTCTTACGAAATCAATTTTATCCACCTGATAGGTTTCACTTTGTTCAAATTCTTTCGAGACTGAGCAAAAAAGTTGGACTGCTTTCGCAAATTTTTGGATATCATAATTTCTTTTTCGGGTTCCCCAAGACGAAACAGTTTCTATTTTAAGTGAAGGTCTGGCACAAAAAATAGATTCCGAGGGGCCTTCTTGATAAATTTCTGGACTGCTGTAGGCTGTTTCTAAAAATACTTGCCAAGCCTTTTGCAATGTCTCATTACTTTTACCGTAACGATATTTTACATAATCTTTTATCCACTCCTTAGCTTCTACTTTATCCTTATGCCAACCTATCTCCAGCATGAAATCATAGGCTACTGGATTGTTGTTGATCCCTTCTGGTATGATCCCAATCCCTTTCAAAAAAGTACCATAAGGACTGTTTTTAGCTCTATGTACTTCATTGGCGAAACGTTGTAATTTACCATACAACCCTACTTTTTCTCCAAAATTACTCACATTACTCCAAACAAAAGGAGTACCATCGTATCCCTTGCGTTCTTCCCAATTAGCTGTATTCTCACCAAATAGTTCAATTACCAACGTTTTGGATTTGTCCAATCCATCCAATAATCCCTTGGAAGGATTCTGCTGCCACCCTTGAAGTACCCACGTACTGCCAGGAAAGTATTGGTTCATTTGTTGCTGAATTTCTCTGGCAGAAGCGGAAAGATCGGCTCCTTTTGAACTTCCCCCTTCGTGAAAAGGATCCCCTCCAAAGAAATGAAGATCATTCCCATAGAGTTTTTTCATTTCCGTATAATAAACGCCTGCTATTTTCTTAAACATCGGATCAGCAGGCAATAAAAAATCAGGTCTCTGAAAACCTTCAGACACCCATTTGCCTTGATCGATAACATCCACTTTCATTTTGTTTTTCAAAGTAGTGGGAACCATTCCATAAAATCCTTGCATTACGGGTTGAATTCCAAGTTCTTTCATACGCCCCAGAATCTTTTTTTCTAATGTGGCTTGTTGGTCAATCATCGTTTGTGAGATCGGGCCTCCCCAGCCTTCAATATTTCCCATCAACCACCAAGCATCAAAAGCAGGCCCTGGTATAAAGTCCGACACCTCTTTTTTAGTAAATCCCAATTGGTTCATGGTGTTTTGCCAAACCGCTTCCATTCCTACAGGAGCTAACATCAGATTCACTCCATTTAGCGCCATCCAATCTAATTCACGCTCCCAATCTTTCCATGTATAGAAACTCATCGTATAACTGATGGTACAATAGTTTAACGCATATCGAACAGGAAAAGCAGATGTAATCCTTACTTTTTTATTTACTTCTGGTAATTTTTCAACCGCTGCAAGATTGTCTCCCATATGTGACATATTGCGGTGACAATAATATTTCAGATACCAGTTTAATCCAGAGGAAGCTGTGTTGGCATCTGTTGCGGCAATATATACTTTGTTATTTTTAGTAGATAATTCAAAGACATCTTTGTCGTCTTCTTTTGGTATGGCCGAAAAAATCAGTTTTTTTGATAACCACGGCGTACGTCTCTGTGCTAACTCATTTACAGCCTTGAAAGTCTGTGCATTTGCTGAAAAAACAGCTCCAGCCACCAATAGTAGTATTGCAAAATTTTTAATATTCATGAAATCTCTTTATATACTTTTATTTAAAAAACTATTCTCCCTGATTTGTCAACCTCTCTTCAAATATAACTAAAATTGCTAACCAAAAATTACCATACATTAACCAATTTGACGCTCCAACAACAGGTACAATTAAAACAAAGAGAATACATATCTGCTTATTGATTTTACTTAATACTAAGTGTGCTGAATGAATTAGCCTTTAAATCCACCAAATAGGATTGTTTATCTACTTGTATTTTTAGCTGTTTATCCACATTTAAACGGTTAGCCAAAACAATTGCTACACTTTTATCCAGATTAATAAATGCCAAAACCTCACTATTTGTACCGCCAGTTTTAATCTTCTTCGCTCCCGGTTTAACGAAATGACTCACATGTTTCATTAAATAATATTCCGGTGTATAAAAGAATGACTGCGTCACACTATCCACCACTACCAAAGAATTTTGAGCCCATCCCCAACGGCTGATTCCTCCTTTAAGTAAAGAAGTATTCCAATATTCATAGACCGAAACACCATTATTCAAGTATTGTTTCATCAAATCCCAAGAATGAAGTGTACCTGCCCAGTTATTGGCGCCATCACCACACTCTTGTTCTGATTGATACAATTTAAGATTAGGATATTTTTCATTAATAAAAGGCAATGCCTCCTTGCCAGCCCACTGAAAACCGACACCTTTAATATACTGACGGCTTTTTGAGTCCTTTAAAATCGTTTCTACCAAAGTCGGATCAGGACGTTCCATCGTACCTAATAACACGTCCACCCCTTTTTTACTCATCGCCGGACCTAGATAACGACCTATAAAAGTAGATAATCCTTTGGGGGTCCAACAACAACTTGGAAAAACCTGAGGTGAATTAAATTCGTTTTGCGGCATTACAGCGAATATTTTAATGCCCTGAGCTTTATAAGCATCAATAAATTTAGAAAAATATAACGCGTAAGCTTTCAAATATTGATCTTGTTGAATAAACATATCTGTTCCCTCTTTACCTTGTCGTTCAACTGGCAGTCCATTGTTGTATTGGGTATTCACTTCCTTCTTAAGCGAAACTGAGGCATAATGTTTATTGGTCTTCATCCAGGAAGGAGGACTCCAAGGTGATGCCCAAATTTTAAGATTTGGATTTACTTGTTGTGCACTTTTTATAAAAGGAATTAAAGTTCTGGTATCATTCTCTATTGAAAAATTTTCCATATTGAAATCACCTGCTTTTTCATTGTAAGAATACCAATCTAAAGAGAAATCATTTGCTCCCAAAGGCATCCTGCAGATGGTAAAATTGGCTCCGACACCAGGAGCAAAAAGCTCATTGAATATTGCCTTTCGGTCCCTATCATTAAGTTCAGAGAGCGATGTCCATCCTTGTTCATTAAAACAAGTACCAAAACCATTAATGGTTTGCTGCGTATTTTTTGTATCAATAGTAATTGCGACATCGATAGTGTTGTTACTACTATTCACTGAAGGTTGGTATACCCAAGGGGCCTTTTGAGTTGACGTCACTAAAGTTGCTTTTCTTTTTACCAAACTACTTGGAGTCCCCATCGCAAATCCGAGTCCAATCAAGAGCGCTAATACTATCTTCCTCATATGCGTCTTATTTTTTATGATTATTCATTTGTGTTCTTTCCGCCTTTCCAGCAAAAACATAGTACTACTGGGTTCAATCTTTCGTCTCTTTCTTGGTATACCAAACAACCCCCGCTTATGGTTCCCTTATTGGACACAAAATTCATCAAACCCATTGAGTACTAATTATCATAGATTCATCATTAGTGTTTTTTTTACCGTTTTTTCGATAATAAGAACACTGCTTATTTCTGCAATTTAACTTTCAATACAGTAATGTACTGTCCTAAGTCCTTCCCAGGAATGACTGTCGATAATGCATCACCGGATTTACTAAATTTCAATTGGCTATTGTTGGATAGCACTTTTACAGATACAACCTTATCCGTTAATCCTTTCAATACCACTGGTTGGGTAGATTTAGAGTCAACGAACAAATAAAGATTGCCTCCATCTTTTGAGATTGTCGAATACCCCTGATAGTTCTCTTTTGACAAGCCTTTTTTGTTTCCATAAACAGCTTCCCCGTTTTTGTCCAACCACTTCCCTATTTCTGCCAGACGTTCAACGCTTTCTGCAGGTATTTCTCCTAGAGCTGTTGGGCCAACGTTTAGTAAATAATTTCCCCCTTTACCCACAATTTCAGTAATGTTGTGAATAAGCATATCTGCCGATTTCCAATTATGATCATCCTGCTTAAAGCCCCACGATTTATTCATGGTCATACATGATTCCCAATCTAGGTCACTGGCTTTCCCTAAAATCTCTTGCTCAGGAGTTCCAAAATCCCCTACAGCATCCTCAGTTTTATTCATGCCTTGCATTCCGCTGCGTCCCTTTCCTACTCGATTATTGACAATTAGATTGGGATCCAAATTCCTTAAAAAGTTATACAAGTCTTTTCCCTGATCCTCAGTCCATTTATCAGTCCATTCCCCATCGAACCACATAACACCTGGATGATAGTTGTTGATAATTTCAGCCAATTGCGGTTTAAGAAATTCTTCTCTGTATTTAACCCAGTCAGTTGGATTCTTCCCGTTAGCATCCGGATGATGCCAATCCATAATAGAATGATAAGTACAAAAACGGATTCCTTGCTTTTTACACTCAGCACTCAACTCTTTTAAAATGTCACGTTTAAAAGGCGTGGCTTTTGTCATCGTATAATCCGATACCTTGGAGTCCCACAAAGAAAAACCATCATGGTGTTTCGAAGTTATAACAATATACTTTACACCTGCTTTTTTAGCGATGGACACCCATTTTTTAGCATCAAACTTAACCGGATCAAACACATCCGCAAACTTCTCGTACTCCGAAACTGGTATTTTCTCGTCATTCATAATCCATTCTGCGCACTCCGCTGTGGAAACTTTTCCCTGATAGCGTCCTGCAGGTACCGAGTATAATCCCCAATGGATAAACATACCGAAAGTTCCATCTTTCCACCATTCCATTCGTTTGTCTTTATCGACTTTACTTTCTTTTAAAAAGTCCTTTTGCGCTATTGCCTGCGAGCTGATTAAAACCGCTATTAATAAGGTAATAAGTTTTGCTTTCATGTTCTGTTGGTTTTTTGGTTTTTTTATAAATTAGAATACTAACCACGCTTTTGCCTATACTTGATTGAAATCTCTCCCTTTGTTTTCTAAATCAACTACTCTTCAAAGCATTTTACTGCACTACCAAATTCATAATTATTTTATTAAATTAACTCAGTTTTGCAAATTGAAAATTAGAATAACCAAACTATATTTAATAATTCAATATTATCTTTATCTACTTAATAATTGCCATTATGCAAAATCAATACAAACCGAGTTGGATATAAGAAACAGCTCACCCACTTGTCTAGTCCCTTAAAATAGACATAGGCAGAAAAGAATAGGCGATAGAAGAAACCGAACAAAGGACCTTTACCCATGCTTTTGGATTAGCACTTAGGGCAATCAAAAAAATAGAAGAATAAAAAAAATCAATCAAGAAAAGATTGATCAAATACTTCAAAAGTTTGCACATACCACGTCGTTTCCAAATCAAAGAGATTTGGTTAAAATCCCCCCTTAATAAGAAAGAGAAATACGGTTATCTATAACGCTAAATTTAGATACTTAATAACGTCTAATCAAATTTGGCACCCTACTATTTATTTTTTAAGATATGTTTTTTTATCGAGAGCATCTCGCAACTGCATCACCACACTAAAAGCAATTAAGAAACTAAAAATACCTAAAATGGCGATCCAAAAATTAGCCGTTTCAGTAGTATGTTTGACCAAATCATTTTTCTTTTCGATAGCCGTCATATTCAATTTCATAATTTGAAAAATATCTTGACGAATTTGACTTTTTAAGAGTTCATCATTCTGGTTTTTCTTCAAAGAATTGAAACGATTCCGTACATTATAGGTTACCTTATCTTCACCGGATTCCGTAATATTCCCTATTTGCTTATTCAGATTAGCTTCAAATACAACGATAGCTTTTTCTTTATCCAAATTAATTTCATCTAGGGAAAGAAGCATGTTTCTTGAGTACTCCAAAGTATTATAATTGGCCTCTAAAATGTTTTTTGTATTTTTTTCAATCGAAAAATTATAATACGCACTTACTAACGAAAGAATAATTATCATTAGAAAAAGCAGACCAATCCTTAAATTTAATTTTGTTTTCATTGCGTAAATTATTAAAATCGTTAAGTTTTCTCTACCCCTACTAATTCATCATGTATAAATCTAACCTTCAATGCGTTAAAACTACAATCTAATTTACAAATCTTAACATTTAAATCCTAATTTGCATGCCTAAACTAGTGTTTTCTCTCCGGCATAACCCATATTCGATAGCATTGTACTATATCCCTATCTAACACAAAACTCCTCTAGCGCAATGAAATGCTTAATCATTGGGTTGAAATAACGCTATCACATAAAATCAAGCCTATAAAACATTGATTATCAAAAACATTTTCCGAAATTTGTTAGTACAATGATTTGTTTTCACCAGAAAAACCGTCCATTTTCAAAAAGTTATTAAAAATAAAAGCAATGGAATCAGCACAATCAAAAGAAAGAAGATTACCTCCATTGTTTTACAAACAGACTACCTAAATCGTAACCAGGCTTGTATAAGTTTAAAATAAATCTGTTTCTATTGTTTACGCCCTGACCGATTTTGCCTACTAACAAAGAATCAACCAATTAAGATTGGTGTTTGTAACAAAAAAGGACTATTACTATGTAATCCATAAATAGAAATCCTAGCGTACTGATGAACTGAATTGTAATGATCAAATGCCAAAAGCAAGTTTTATTGTTACATACAACAAGTATAATTCAACATCAACTGATCCAAATCAAGTAAACCAGATCAGTTGACATAACCTATTGTCAATTATGAAAATAACGAAGCATTCAGGCCACAAAGTACCTTTCGATAAAAGAAAACTAAGACTGTCTCTTGAAAAATCGGGAGCCACTGCAGATCTTATAAATGAATCCTTGGCTGAAATAGAAAAGCGCATGTATGATGGTATTACCACCAAAGAAATATACAAACTGGCTTTTTCTACTTTAAAAAAAGGATCGAAGGGACATGCAGCACGCTACAATATTAGATTGGCATTACAAATGCTTGGACCAGCAGGATTTTACTTTGAAAAATTCATCGCCAGATTATTTGAAGCAGATGGATTTAGCACCAAAACTAACTTAACCCTGCAGGGAAGATGTGTATCACATGAAGTTGATATTGCTATTCTAAAGGATGATATGATAGCCATGGTGGAATGTAAATTTCATGGTAGTAGAGATGGCTCTTCAGATGTAAAAGTTCCCATGTACATTCTCTCTCGTTTTAATGATCTTAAAGCAAGGCAGCACACTATTTTTTCCAATAGTGAAATCATTAGTTCCTGCATTATTGTAACCAACAACCGATTTACAAAAGATGCCCAAGATTTTGCTACTTGCAGCGGACTCTCACTCTTAAGTTGGGATTATCCCCAATACAACAACATTAAGGACAAAATAGACAAAGGAGCCCTATATCCAATCACCTGTCTCACTACTTTATCTATGGTTGAAAAAGAGCAATTGCTTATGCTGGACCAAATACTGGTAAAAGATCTTACTGACAATTCACAAAGCCTTTATCAAATTGGACTTAGTGAAAACCGGATCAAAAATGTATTGCGCGAAGCCTCACAAATTTGTAAACTTATTTAAGATGAAAATTAAATTTATAGGAGGTGCAGGAACTGTTACCGGTTCAAAAACCCTCATAGAAAGCAACGACACTAGAATACTAATTGATTGTGGACTTTTTCAAGGTATTAAATCCCTAAGAGAATACAACTGGGACCCCTTACCCATTTTACCCTCCACCATAGATTGTGTCCTACTGACCCATGGTCACCTAGACCACTGTGGTTGGCTACCTCGCCTTATAGATCAAGGCTTTACTGGGAAAATATATTGCACGAGTCCGACCAAGTCCATTGCTAAATTAGTCCTGTTAGACAGTGCTAAAATTCAAGAAGAGGAAGCTAGTAAAGCCAACGAGGAACAGTATTCCAAACATGAGCACCCAGAACCACTCTACACGGTAGAGCAAGCTCAAAACGTTTTTCCTTTTTTCAAAGACATACCACCAAAGAAATCTATAGAGGTTGCCCCAGATATCTCCGCCGTTTTTGAAACGGCAGGGCATATCATAGGTGCCTGTACCATTACCGTGACTCTTGAAGGCAAAACTTTGGTTTTCTCTGGTGACATCGGTCGAGATGATGATGTTTTGATGTTTCCTCCAACAAAACCTACTAAGGGTGATTATCTCTTTCTGGAGAGCACCTATGGAGATCGATTACATCCTGATCTAGATGTAAAGCAAGAACTAGCGAAACTTATCAATACCACTATAGAGCAGAAAGGAACGGTAATCATTCCGGGATTTGCGGTAGAGCGTGCGCAATCGATCATGTTTTTAATATGGCAACTTAAAAAAGAAGGGAGAATTCCCAATATTCCATATATATTGGATACACCAATGGGCGCTAATGCCTTGCACGTATTTTTAGAAAATTTACAATGGCATAAACTCTCGGTTAATGACTGTCATGAAATGTGTAGCATGTTTAGCATTGTCTCTGAGTACGATGAAACCGTCCGAATTATTGGAGATCCACAACCCAAAGTAATCATTGCAGCTAGTGGTATGGTGACCGGAGGACGTGTACTATCGTACTTTGAACATTATATTGGCATTAAAAATACGACGGTCATATTTGTAGGTTATCAAGCCGAAGGTACACGTGGAAGAAAACTCTTAGAAGGTACTGATGCCATAAAAATATATGGAAAATATTATAATGTAAAGGCCAACATTTTTCAAATAGAAGGACTCTCCGCTCATGGGGATCAACAAGACCTACTGAACTGGCTTTCTGCCCTTGAAAATGCTCCAAAATGCGTTTATTTAGTACATGGGGAAAACCTACCAGCTGACGAATTGCGAATTAAAATTCAAAACACCTACGGCTTTAAATGCCGTGTTCCCTTAATGGGAAGTGAAATCGAAATTTAATCGTTCTTTTTAGCTTATTCTAAAATAAATGATAACAAAATAGGGTTTAACTTTAATGAAAAGTCAAACCCTATTTATTTTAGTAAAGAACCTATTTATTTCACCTCTACTGGTTCTAGTTTAGTTCCAAATTTCTTGAATTTGAACGTCACTGAAAACATAGCATAGCGCTTTAAAACAGTGTTTTGAGCATCCACTATCGAGGTTGCTGTTATGGTACGCGTAGCGCTTTGGTTTTGGTCTAGAATATCATAAACTTTGCATTTGAAAATCCAGGTATCCTCTTTGGTTTTATACGACAAACTAGTGTTCCATAGATAAAAATCCTTTTTGAAACCTCCCGATATATTCGAGTTGTAATTATAGCTAAAATCATTTCCAAACACCCATTGTTTGTAAATGTAATTGGTCGCCTCTAACTTAATATTGTGTTCCCTGTTTGAAGTCTCTTCTATTCTATAATTGCTATAATCCGTTTTTCTGTAGGCAAAAGTATAAGAAGGACGAAGCGTGAAAAATGTTCCATAATCATAGGAGAAAGAAACTGTTGGAGATAAACTTTTTATTTGAGCTGTAAACAATTCTGCATTGGTAAATCCTTTTTGATAATCAAAGCCTCCATTAAGTCTAAATGAATATTTGTAAGTATTGCTTTCTTTCTTCACTGTCTTATCCCAGTTACTGCCAAGGTTAACATTGTAATTTCCTGAAATATTAACATAAGTTGTTTTTTGCTTTCCATTTTCATCATAAACGGTACTAGAAGCAATGTCACGGTCCCTATAGTTTACATTTGAAAAGATCGAAAGGTTTGTTTGGTTTGCCGTATTACGACTTCCAAAATTAATATTGGCATAGTGGTTTTTTCCTATCTCCAAATCACTATTTCCTATCACCGTATTTAAGGGATTAGCCAGATTTTCTACAGGCAAAATCTGAGCAGCAGTAGGTAAAGTATAATTTCGAGAATAGTATCCATAAAAGTTTTTTGTTTTCTGGAAAGTATAGTTCAAGTTGATATTTGCTTCTGGAAGACCAAAGTTTCTGGTTAAATTAGTGTTCTTATTTAAATAATTAGAATGATAATCAGCCTGAAGAAAATAAGTTCCTACCGACAGATACATCCAAAGATTCTTTTTACGCACCATCAATCCAGCAAAGGGAGAAACGCGGTTTGATTTCGAATCAAAATGATTAGACAACAGGTCATTTTTATCCGAATACCTATCCGTTGCCGTATCAAAATCAAAAGTATTGATCTCTTCTTTGCTCTTATTGAAACTTGTCCTAACCCCAACCATTAACGACAAAGAATCGCTTACAGGTTCCGAAAATTGCGCATTGAAACCGATATTATCACTTGTTCTTTTCGAAAGCACATTTTGGTTTCGGATATCATCAGGTGTTGTGTCTTGAAAAAATAAGGTTTGTGAATTGTTGATGGAATTACCGTCAGATTTCGAGTTACTATTGTTCATGCCAACATTAAGATATCGTCCTTTTTTCTTGAATCCTTTGTAAAGGCCCATCCAGTTATTAAAATTTCCTGAATCAGTAGAAGAACTTGTTTTATTACTGTTCTCATTCAGCAAATTATTGTTATCATCTCGTGCAGTCCCCTCATAGCTAGCATTACTAGTACCAGTTGATTTTGCAAAACTAGGATTCATGTAAATTGTGGTCTTGTCATTGACCTTATACTCAAATTCCGTTGCCACATTATGCGATTCTGTCTCTTGATTACTTTTGCTCTCTGAAGTGGTGAAAATGTTTCCTGTTGGCAAAAAATCTGACCTAGAGGTTCTATTGCTATTTTCATTGTTCAAATTCTTATAATTATAAGAGGTATGCGTATTCAAATTTTTTATCCATTCGTCATCATAGTTCACCCCAAAGGTAGTCGAACGAGTAATCCCCGATGGAGGAGCATTATTACCATAACTACCGCTATATCTCATACCCCCATTATTTCGACCTCCTCCCATATTGTCAAAAACATCATCCATCGAAAATCCAGTTGCATTGATATTGTTCGATGATGCAATAGCCGTAATACGTCGCTTGTTTTTGAAGTAACTACCAATTCCGCTAGTTTCATAACGGTCATCAGTACCGTAGCCCCCCATGAATTTTCCGAAAATTCCTTTGTTTTTATCTTCCGCCAAAGTTAAGTTGATTGTCGCAGTATTCGAAGTTGACGCTTGTTTACTCATTTCTTCTTCCTTGGTTTTGGTATTGGAAACCTGCACTTTCTTAATCATATCCGCTGATAGATTTTGAAGTGCTATTTTTCCGTCTTCGCTAAAAAACGGTTTCCCATTAACCAAAATCTTATCTACTTCTTTTCCATTGATGGTAATTTTCTTATTCTCATCAATAGACGCACCTGGCAACTGTCGAATTAAAGCCTCCACATTCGCATCAGGGCGAACTTTAAACGATTTTGCATTAAATTCCAAAGTATCTTTCTTGATTCTAACCGGCGGTGCTTCGCTTTTAATCACCACTTCCGAAAGTACTATTTCTTCTTTCAAAAGAGAAAAAACACCAAAGTCCTTGCTTTCGCCAAGAGCGTTTTCTTTGATTTTATGCGTTTTATAACCTAAAGCATCTGTTTTCAAAAAGAAAGGAACGCCAATCTTTTTAATTTCGAACTTAAAAATTCCACTTTTATCGGTAACGGTATAATCTATAATGGTGGAATCTTTAACTGTCGTAATATAGACTGTTGCTTCCTCTATTGGTCTTGACGTTTCTTTGTCAATAAGTTTTCCCTTAATGGTTATTTTACTTTGCGCATTTCCCAAAAGGCTAAAAAAGCAAAACATAAGCAAAAGATAGACTTTACTGCTGGTTGTAAACTTCATAAATGTAATTGTTCTATTCATAAAAATTGTTTCAAAATTTAATTGACGCTCGTTAATTAGTTAGTTTTTTTGGTTTATAATCGCATTATACATCACTGCATTACACGCGTTTAACTTTAAAACATAGAAAATCATCCAATGCTTTAATGCTGAAAAAAAATAGGGAAATACGATAGGGGCTTACCGATACACAGCACAGACAGTCGCCTATTTATAACTAAGAGAACTTACCTATAAAGAGCACTATACCATGGCTACGTAACAGCTGTTTTTTGGTAGACATCACTGATCGATCACATCAAAAATTTTACTTTTTCTAATGAGATCTCTTTCGAAGGAACTTACGTGGATACGAGTCTCTTCTTTTCTTTTAAAATCTTTGGGTAAATACAACAAAATCTGTTGGTTGGCATCTTCAATCATTAATTGCTTTTTTCATTAAAAAATAATCATTTTTTTTCTGCAATAAAACGACATTGTCTCTCACCTAACTTCGACGTTTGTTATTATAGAATACCTGCTTGCGCTCTTTTTTATCCTTATTCACAAGGGAATAATTTAAGTTATTTCGCACAATCGAAATTATTTCAAGCATTCATAAAAAAGAATGGACAATTCAATTATTATGATGGATTATCTTATTATTTCTTATTTAACTAAATCTGTCGTATTGACACAGTTTTCCATCACTAACATCATAAAATAGTTGTTATAATAGACCGCCTTACATTTTCCCAAAGTTAAAGCCATTCTACTGTACTTTTAATTAACGACTAAGACTGATCTACGACAAACACCACTTATTACTCCGAGTTTGAGCATATGATTTTCTTTTATGCGCCCTGCCAATAATCAATGATATAGGAACTGGGACAGGCACATAATTAAATTTAAATATTACATACAGGTTATAATACTACTTTTACCAGTCAAAGAAACGCTTACTGTAAAACTTAAGCAAGATTCTCCCTGTTTTTTATAGCGGATATTGATTACATTGATCTAATTACAGGACCAAATACAGTACGTAAGATTATTTTGGATTGAACCACTGATCAAATATGTCTTTGGATTATCCATCTTTACGTATTTGTTCTTTACAAAAGCCTAGCGTCCCAAATATAATCTTCTTGTTCTACCAATAAAACTTTTGAGAAGAATAAAGGATGCCTAGTATTTATTACAAAATTACTCTCCTGGGGAATTAGTGCTGAGGGCACTTTCAAAACTAAACTTTCTTTCTCTTGATACCACTTCGACCCTAATTCCTGAAGAACACTATAAGCAGCCTCCGTTCTCCAATTGCTAGGCAAGTCACTTCCTACCTCTTTTATTAATTCGGGTTCATCTGCAATAGAAATCACCATTAGTTTATATGGAATTGTAATTTTTATTGCTGCTCTATGAACAACAAGTTCAAGGGTAGACAGAGAACGACTGCCACCAGTATATATTACATATTCATTTTCTTTATTCCACCTATTTTCTGCTCCTGATGCAGTCAATTCTTTCAAATATTTAGTGCTACTTATTCTATATACATTCATAGCCTAAATATTATCACCAAATTCTATTGCAGTTAGTCGATCGTCAATAATTTTAATTCCTGTGATCGTTCCTAAATAATCTTTAGGTGCTTTATTGTATAAATAAAAATTGGGCGAAATTAACCATTTATCAAAATTCTCACTTGTTTCGAAAACTTCTTCACCATGTTGATACAAGGCAAGTAACAAAACGACATGCTCTTGAGTGTTTTCTTTAGACAGAACTCCTTCCTTTCTATAAGTTTGATATGTTTTAGAACTAATATGCAACCAATCAGAAACTACACTATCATTCAAAGTTGAAACGGATTTCAATGCATTGAAGTAAGTAGAACCGATAGTATGTTCTTCTAAAAAATGACGCACAGTTCTCGGGTTACCAATTTTTGGAATTTCAAGCTTTGCAGCTTTCTTAGTGCCTTGTAAAGTTGCCATAGTTTTGTTTTTGATCAAATTTACGTAATTTTACAAGTTCAAACAAGTAATTTTACCGATATCACATATAACCTCATGAAGTACAGGTTTTTTCAAGAAAATCACTTATTCACTTATAGGTACAAAAGTGAACATCCATTTTACTGGATTCTGCCAATTTTGTCCTTTAAACGAAGCTACTGGCAATTTTACTTGAACCAAATTCCATCCCTTTTTTAAGCTAATTTTCATTGGTTCTCTAAATTCATATCCTTCATCAATTAAAGGTATTTCTAAATTTCCTTTTTGACCTGCGTGTTTCCAAAGTGGAGGACTCATCAACTTACCATTTACCCTAACTGCACTATTTAAAGTATTCCAAGTGCCAGCATTTGGAGAATCGGTGTTCATGGAACGAGAAAAATTATTAAAACCAATCCAAAATTCTTGTTCTTTATCTTCTTCACTCCAAATTTGTGTTTGAGCGTACCAAGTGGTGTTTTCTTTTGGTTGTTCGATCACACCCGAAATTAGTGGCGCCCACCAATGTCTCATCACTATGGTCCCTCCCGTAACTTTGTACGTTGCTTTTTCTTTTGAGGCATTAAAGTTTCCTTTTTCAGGTGCAAAAGTTTTACTTAAATCACCTTTGTTGTCAAAAGGTCCATAAAGATCCCAAACTAAATTGGATTGCTTCACATAATTAAAAGCTAAGTTTTTAAAATATTGCTTTTTTTGATCCAACAAACGGTTTTCAAATTCGATAAAGGCTTTAGCCTTTTCGCTTTCCAGTTGCCCGATGATTGCCGTCCAACCCGCGTATCCACCGCCTTGCCAACTACGTTCTGCAAAAGCCAACATACCAGGATAGACCGGATTCATCGTCATTACATCTTCTTCATTGGCCACGGCTCTATCATTCCATACACATACAATTCCCCCTAATGCATTTTCGTTACCCTGTGTTAAATTACATATTTGGCGATTAAAAATAGTCACTACACTTTCTAAGGGATCCATATGGTTTAAATACAAATGTCTTGAATCGACATACTTTATATTTTTATTCTTACTCACACTTGTTGCACCTTCCATCCAAAGCTGACGAATGACCCCATCACTAAAATTTCCCCCTGGTTCCCATCCAATCACTTTTTTTCCTAAACGCTCTACTAGAGCAATCACTTCTGGCAAAAATTTCTGATTGGTGATTTTTACTTCATCAGCACCTAAATGCAAATACGGTACATCATAAGTAGCACAAAATTCTTTCATGATGTTTTTTACAATTTCTAAGCCCGCATCACTTTGCATTCCCACTTTCATCGCACGTTCAAATGCTGCACTATGCCCCGGTACATCAATTTCAGGAATTAAAGTGATGTGACGTTCTTTACAATAAGCAATTAACTCTTTTAAATCACTCTCGGTATAATACTCGCCTTTATCTCGAAGCATATTTTCTGGTGCCGTTAACTGCGGATACAACTTACTTTCCAAACGCCAAGCAATATCCTCGGTAAAATGAAAATGAAAAACGTTTAATTTATAAGCGGCCATCACATCAATTTGTTGTTTTAAGAGTTTCATCGATTGAAAATTTCTTCCAACATCAACCATAAATCCGCGCCACGCAAAGGCAGGCCAATCCTTGATTTCAACAGCATCTACATAAGTATTGTCACGCATTAACTGCAATAAAGTTTGAATACCATTATATACGCCCTGAGCCGTATTGGCGGTAAGTATTATTTTATCCACAGTTGCTTCCAACTCGTAGGCCTCTGATTGATTTACAGCTGTCGTTACAGTTCCTAAACGAAGTTCTATATAATGAGCTGCTCCCGAGCCTTTCTTTCCTAATTTCACCTGCAATCCTTTTTCCTCCATAGCTTTTTTCAAAACCAAACCTTCCTTGGCTAAAGCCGAATCATCCACCAGAATTGTGGTTGGTGAAGCCAGGGAAAAAGTGCCTGCATTCCATTTTAACTGCTGTGGCTTGGGCAATAAAGCAGGTTTTGCTTCCAAATCAAACACATAGGGGAAAACTAAATGCTTCCATTTTAAATAAGCTTCGCCTTTGAGGTGCAAACCATCATTGGTCAATTCTTTTTTAAACTTTCCATTTTCATCACAAAAGGAAGTATGTAGATCTATATAGGTATACTGAAAATCGTTTGCATGTTGTTTCAAATTAGCATTTAACTGCCTGATTTGCTCTCCTTTATTGGTATGGCTTCCAAATTTCTTATAATACTCATTTACAGGTAACAAACTTTGCACATACAATTTTGTCGCAGGAGATTCCTGTTTCAAGTAAGAAGCGATTTTGGTAATATTTTTAAAAATGGTATCGGTGGAAATATTCCTAGACAAATCATTAACACCGATGAGTAAAAAAACCTTTGCTGGTTTTCTATTGACAACTTCATCTATTCTGTTCAAAACCCCAGCGCTTACGTCTCCGCTTATACCACGATTCTTCACACGATGGTCAGAAAATAATTCTGCCCATTCTGCTCCATCACTGATGCTATTTCCAAGAAAAATAATATCCCCTTTTGTTTCGGGCAAGCTTCTAAAATGAGAAACTCGCTGTTCATAGTAAGTAGAAAACAAACTATCGGGCACTATTTTTAATTTAATTTGTGCATAGGCATTCACCCCTGCAAACAAGAGTATCGCACACTGTACCAAATAAAACCAATTGCCTTTTTTAAAATCTTTCATACTTATATTTTTTACAAATTATTATATTCCTTTTACAGATTTAGTTGTTAGAATATCTTTAACCTATTGATCAGCTTACTCTATCGTTTTAGTCAAAAAAGAAAATGCATTAGGTAACATTATGCATTTATATAGTGACTCATAATGTAAACAAACACTCTTTCTTATACTCAACAAACTCATTACCAAGCTATTTATAATTTTAAATTGTAAGATTTACCCTGTTTAAAATAGCTATCCCAAAAGTACGTCCAAACATTTAAAAAAGCGGATTTCAGTCCATAATGGCCTAGCTTTTCAAAGGTTATTTTGTAAGTACTAACTTACTCATAAGGCTAAATCCTTTTAGTTTATCCTATCCTTAATGGGTAACCGCATCTCCATTGTCGTCATAAGAAGCCAAATTCGTTATGTGTCCCTTATTATAAGAAATAAAGAAAACCAAGAACCAAAAGGTTATCGATTATACCTCTTTTTACAGCTCATCATTTTGATGTTTTTCATCAAATGAAATTCTTTACCAAACCTTGAAACGTTAATAAATTAGGCATTTCATCACTTTCATTTGTTCCCAATCGTCCAAAAAAAACAGCTAATATTTAGTTAAATTTACGAAATCTTGTTGCTGTCTTAATACTGACGAAGCTATACCAAATATTTTAATTAAACAACCCAAATAGTAAAAATGTGCTCGTGCACATGATATATAGGTATATCTATGTAAGGAAAAACATATATAAATGTTTTTTCAATAAAATCTGATTGTTCAACAAATTCTCTACTATCCAACGTATTCAGCAACTAAAAGCAATGTTAAATATTAATTAATAAATTTTTTTAATAATTAATTTGATTTATTAAAAAAATTTATACTTTTACAACATGATAACAATCTTTTAGATCAAATAGCTCGGTTTATTTCAAAATCATCCGCCTTTTCTTCTAATTAAAATGTTAAGAAATTGTTTTAGTTCAATAGAACAAAAATGGAAATACCAGTGCTATCAAAAAAAGGGATCCCCAACCTTTTAACAATAGTTAGTCTTGAACATTATTACATCATTAGAAATAATAATAGTAAGTACAAATACATATAAAGAAGGAAGTTTTTATCTGAACACTTTAAATGAAATTTATAATTATTAACCAAATAAGAGCAAAACATGAGAGAGAAAAAAGATGAATCTTGTTTAAAATTAAAATAAATTTTAAACGCAATAGCGCCCTAGTTTGACAAAAAAGGGAAACCCCCTTTTACAAATATTTTTTGTTTCACAAAAAAAAACCAGCAGATGCTACGAACATCGCTGGCTAGTTCCTTAAAGATTAAGGATATAGACTGGAAAAACAAATAAACATGACCACGAAGGAAAATTATTATTAACCAAACCATGACAAAAGTATGAATTTACTACCAAAAGGCAAGCCGAAAAGTTATTGGCTTGCGCCGAAATTCGGGAACGTTATCAAATTGACTCCCCTATTTTTAATACCTTTTACTATACAGGTATCGGCATCAGAGTCCACGCATGCGCTTAATTTATCCGAAATAAACGGAATAGTTAAAGTAGAAAACGAAGCAGTTACAACTAAATTGTCCTTGATACAAAAACAAATTAAAGGTACAGTAGTTGATGCAACAGGAAACCCTTTACCAGGAGCTAATATTATTGTCAAAGGAACTACTATTTCAACACAGACAGATTTTGCGGGTAATTTTACCCTTGAAGTTCCTGATAATGCGACAAAAATTGTTGTTTCCTATATTGGTATGGATGCGCAAGAAGTAAATATTGGAAATGGAACCATTACTGTTATTTTAAAAGAATCAGGACAAAACTTAAATGAAGTAATTGTCGTAGGTTACGGCACGCAAAAAAAATCAAAAATAACAGGTTCCGTATCTAAACTAGACAATAGAGTATTAGAAACGGGAACACGTTCTAATCCTGCTTCGGCTTTAGCTGGAACTGTACCTGGTTTAAGAGTACAGCAGGCTTCAGGAAGACCAGGTGCTTCACCTACTATTGTTCTACGTGGTGGTACAGAATACAATGGTACAGGATCCCCTTTGGTAATGGTTGATGGTTTTGTAAGAACTGGATTTAGTGATATCAACCAAGACGATATTGCCTCAATCGAAGTTTTAAAAGACGCTTCGGCGACTGCTATCTATGGTGCTAGAGCCAATAATGGAGTAATTTTGATTACCACTAAAAAAGGAAAGGCGGGTGTTTCTAACATCACTATAAATTCAAAATTGGGTGTAAATACATTAAATACTCCTTTTGACTTTCTAGATGCTCGCGACTATTTAGCTTACTCCAGAAAAGCTATTCAAACTTCAGGATCTTATGATCCTAGCCGTCTGACGCAACTTAACTCCACTGGTCCTTTTGGTACTGGAAATCTTTATAAAGATGCAAACGGAAACATTCTTGATGGTAATAAAACTGCCTCTGCGGTTTGGAGCCCGATGTTTAGAAATGCTGCCAATCAAGAACTATTGGGTCAAGGATGGCAGAGCATGATCGATCCGGTTAAAACAAATGCAGCGGGAGCTTACGATCCAAACGGTACCAACAAAGAAATTCTGTACAAAGACTTTAACTATAAAGACTATGCACTTAGACCTCAAGGTATCACCAAAGATCTAAATATTGCCATGACTGGTGGTAATGAGAAAGGTAGTTATTATGCTGGTTTCGGTTCTTATGACGAACAAGGCTTACCAATTAACACTTTTTACAAGAGACTTACCTTTGTTTTTAATGGCGAATATAAAATCAAATCTTGGTTAACTTCTACTTCTGGTGTAAACTTTGCAGATGCCAAATGGAGAGATGCCACTAGGCCTGGTCTAAGCACAGCTGATACCGAAGCAAACTATTTGACTCGTGCTTTAGGAGCCCCTCCTACAATGAGAGGTACCAATGCTAATGGAGAGCTATTAATTGGGCGTGATGCTGCTGACGGTAACCCTCTGGTTAATGATGGCAAATTTATCCGTAAAAATAATTCAGACAAATTTACTTTGACTCAGGCTTTCAAATTTGATTTATTAAAAAACCTAAGCTTCAGAACTAGTGCTAACTGGTTTTATAATGAAAGTTTTAATGAAGCTTTCGACAAAGATTATTTACAAAGTCCAGGCAACATCAACAAAACCCGTTCTTCAAGTGCAGCCTATGCAAAAGACTTTAGTCAAACCTATAATGGCGCCTTAAGTTACAATGCTTCCTACAACAAACATCATATGGATGCCATGGTGGGTACAGAATATTATAACATTTATCAAAAAGGATTGTCTGCCTCAGGTTCAGGTGCTCCATCTGATGATTTTATGGATTTACAATACACCAGTGCTGATAAAGACAAAAGAAGAATAGATACCTTCCACACAGAACAAACTATCATATCTTTCTTTACGCGTATCAACTATGATTTTAACGAAACATACCTGTTAACCTTAACAGCTAGACGAGACGGTTACTCTAAATTACTAAACAACCGTTGGGGTAATTTCCCTGGTGTATCTGTGGGTTGGAATATGCATAAGGAAAGCTTCCTACGTGATTCTAAAATAGTAAACACTTTGAAATTAAGAGCTAGTTACGGTGAAAATGGAAATGTTGCCAGTATTGGTGCTTACGACTTACAAGGAATTTACGGCCCAGGGAAATTGTATAATAGCACTACCGATTTACCAGCTAAATATGACGGAATTGTAGGTTTTCAACAAAGCGGCCTTCCTTTTCCTGATTTAAAATGGGAACGTTCAGCGACTTATGAGTTTGGTGTAGATACTCGTTTATTCAATAAACTTGATCTTACTGTTGCTTTTTACAACAGAAAAACAACAGATAAGATTTCTACTTTTAGTCTTCCAGCAACTTCAGGTTTAACGTCCATTACGACCAACCTTGGAAGCATGCAAAACAGAGGTCTTGAGGCAGAATTGAACTTTAAGGCTGTTAAAACTGCTGATTTCTCTTTAGATGTTTCTGCAAACGTTGCCTACAATACAAACAAAATATTAAAATTACCTAGCAATGGATTAGAAAACAATAGAGTAGTAAATCCTGGTAACAATGTTACTAATGCTACTCAAGTGTATGATGCCAATGGTAATTTAGTTTGGGTTAATGGTTTACAAGAAGGTCAAGATCCAAATGTAGCTTATGCTTTTGTTGCCGAAGGGATCATCAGAACTCAGGCTGAATTAGACGATTACGCCTTACAACTAAAAGATTTAATGGGTGCTAAAACTTTGGTACATCCAGATGTTTTTAACGCTATGACTCCTGCTCAAAAAGCCTTAGCTTATCCAATTGCATTAGGTGATGTAAAATGGAAAGATGTCAATGGAGATGGTATTATCAATAGTTTTGACAGACAGTATATGGGTCGTACGGTACCAAAAGTAACAGGTGGTTTTGGTTTCCATGCTAAATACAAAGGTTTCACACTTAGTTCTCGATTTGACTATGCTTTAGGATTTGTTCAATACGACGGACCTAAATCTTGGTTCTTAAGTAATGCCCAAGGAACATTCAATACAACACAAGATGTAAAAGATACTTGGAGCCCTGAGAACCCTAATGCTAAATATCCAACTTACTACTGGGCGGATCAGTTATTCAAAAACAATACGTTCCGTACCTCAAGTATGTTCTATAACAAAGCTGATTATTTAGCTTTCCGTGAAGTGAGTTTATCTTATTCACTACCTGCTGATTTATTAACTAAGTTAAAAATTGAAGGCATTAGACTTACTTTGACAGGACAAAATTTAGGCTACTTCAGTAAATCAACTCTATTCTCACCAGAGACAACTGTAAATGGAACATCCGTTGCAGGAGGTTATCCATTGCCACGTACAGTAATTTTAGGTGCTCAATTTACTTTATAAAAAAAAACCATGAAAAAGATATTAATAGGAATTGCATTAGTGACGTTATCAATTACGTTTAATGCTTGCGATAAACTGGATTTGGCTCCAGAAGATTATTACGCTGGTGAAAGTTTTTGGAAAACTCCTTCACAAGTAGATGGAGCTATGGTAGGCTTACACAACCAACTTAGAAGTTTTCAGTTTACATTGTTTAACTTAGGAGAACTTAGAGGAGGTACTTTAAGAGACGGTACTAGTTTTACTGGAACTGCTTCTTTGAACTCAGGATCTATTATCATTCAAGATTTAAGAGAATCTTCACCTGGTATCTCTAGCTGGGCAGGATTATATTTCGCTATATATCAAGTAAACAACTTCATTTACCAAGTAGAAAAAGCAGAATATTTAGCGTCTTCAGACAAAAATTACTATTTAGGACAAGCTTATGGTTTAAGAGCATTTTACTATTTTCAATTGTATCGCACTTTTGGAAGAGTGCCACTAGCGAAAGAACCGAAAGTAGCCATTAGCACGCCTACAACTGCTCAAGAGGCTTATTTGCCACGTACAGCGACTGAAAAAGAGACTTTAGACTTCATCAAAGAGGACGTTAATAAATCAGTTGCTAGTTTTGCTGGAGATTATACCAACAAAATGCAAAAAGCGCAATGGTCGTTAGGAGCTTCTCAAATGTTGCAGGCTGAAGTATACTTATGGTCTGCTAAAGTTAAGATTGACGGAGCAGCACCAGCAACTACTACGGCTGATTTAGCAATTGCTAGAGCTGCGGTAGAAGCGGTTATTCCAAAATATAGTTTACAACCAAGCTTTGCAAATGTGTTTAATTCAGCTGCTACAGCTGCCATTAAAGGAAATAATGAAATTATTTTTGCCTTGAGATATGGTTTTGGGGAGGCATCTAATAGTTATGGCCAATTCATTTATGCTATTACAGATCCATTATCGGGTTATGTTGACGACAAAGGAGTAGCCATCCCTGCCAGTGATCCATTAAAGGTAAATGGAGGTGGAACTATTATTCGCTACGAATACAAATACGCTTTATATCAAAAATACGATGCGGCGGATACCAGAGCTAATGTTACCTTCTTAAACTTCAACAAAGGAGCGGTTCACGCCACTAACTTGCGTAAATTTATCGGTACAGTTGTTGACGGCGCTCGTGCCTTCACAGATGATTTCCCTATATACCGTTTATCAGAAGCTTACTTAATGTTGGCCGAGATTAAAAACAAACAAGGTCAAGACCCATCTGCAGATATTAATACCATTAGAACCCGTGCTTATGCTGGTGGTGGAGGCGTTGCTCCCGTTTACACAAATGGTTCATTCGAACAAAACGAATTGGCTATTTTCGCTGAAAGACAAAAAGAATTTGTTGCCGAAGCTAAAATTTGGTATGACTTACGTCGTATGCAAGATGCTTCCGGAAATCCTTTAGTATTCAGAAAAGATTTGCCTTTAACTGGTGTATTGGATAATATTTCTGGTCAAAACCACAAAATACTTTGGCCAATAGATTTAAGCACTTTAACTAGTGATCAAACTTTATTGGATGCACAAAATCCAGGTTACAAAGGAACTTAAATATTCGTTTTTTGAAGAACCGGCAAAGAAATTTGGCCGGTTCTTTTTTTTAATAGCCTAAATGATTTAAGTACTAATGCTGTTAGTCACAAGTTGAGAAGCCCATTCCTTTTTTGGAAATGGGCTTCTTTTTGTTCTTTATATTTTTCTTAGAATCTGGTTATTCCCATGATGAGCGAATTGAATTCAACTCCTTCCATAGGTATTTATAAACTTTACTGTTGTTTCTTAATCGTTCTAATCTGGTGGTACAGCATAAAATATATCCTTGTAGCCCTTTTTAGGTACACCATTTTTCTTTATGTATCAAGGATAGATCATCAAGAATACAAAAGCAAACAAATTTACAAGCAACACAACTCCGTACACAATATTGGATTTCCCGCTACTTAACGACAACATTACAGTAAACACGGACAACCCTAATAATACAATAGATTTGATATCAAGTCCAAGAATAATAGGCATATCCGTAAGGATACAAACTACTGCAACACTAGGAATGGTCAATCCAATACTCGCCAAAGCAGAACCCAAGGCCAAATTGATACTGGTTTGCAATCTGTTTTTTCTTGCTGCTATGATGGCCGCAATGGCTTCTGGTAATAAAATAATGGCTGCAATGGCCACCCCTACCAAAGTCTTTGGTAGATTATAACTGGTAATAATACTTTCAATAGTAGGAGAAAGCGTTTTAGCCAATAATACCACAATACCCAAGCTGATGATCAAAAAAACAAAGCTGGTCGCAAAAAGACTGTTATTGATGCTTATTGGCTCAGCTACCTCTTCATTTTCATCAGCCCCAATGGTCAAGAAATATTGCCTGTATCTACTGGTTTGTGCAAATAAAAAGGAACAATAAATAACCAAGCAGGCAATAGAGGCAAAAACAAGTTGGGGTATGGAATAATAAGATCCTGCAACACTTTCAGTAAAGGTCGGGAACACCAAGGTAAACACGATAATCGAAACCAGTGAAACCAAGCCAATGGTTACAGAAGAGGCAGAAAAATTCTGTTCGTAATGTTTCAGACCTCCAATTAAAAGACAGAGTCCAATGATCCCATTAAGAATCAACATAGTTGCAGCATATACAGTATCTCTTGCTAATGAAGCAGCTTCAGCTCCCTCTGAGATCATAAGAGATACAATGATGGAAACTTCAATTACAGTTATTGATATGGCCAAAATAATGGTTCCATAGGGCTCTCCTACTCGCTCGGCTATAATTTCAGAATGATGTACAGCTGACATCACACTGAGTATAAGCAGTATGCTCGCTACAATTTGAAAAAAGCTACTCTGGTTGATAAGTCCACTAAAAAAAAGAATCCAAGCTAGCGCCGGAATAATAATTGTCCACTGAAGTAATAATTTCATATACAAGTTTTATAAATACGGGTTAGTTACTTTTTTCGCCAACAGCCACCACCATTTCGCAAGGACCAATAAAACCTTTTTCTCCCTCAAATCGCTCCAATTCTCTTTCAATATCTTTCCAAACTGCCTCTTTCTCCAAGTCGGATAAACTACTCATCATCTGATGCAAAGCGCCAAATGATTCTTTTTCAAACTGCACACACTCTTTTGCTGATGGAAACATCAACGGTGCATCTATAAACTCCACCTTCACATTTTTGAAACCTGCCTGCAAAAATGCATTTTCAATTACACCAGGCCCACCTAAACTAAAAGGTCCTGGTTGACCAGGCAATGGAGCTGGTAATTTAGCACGGTTGCGAATAATACCTACAGGAACAGAGAAAAATAAATTCTTATCAGGGGTTGAATAAACAATTGCGGCTACTTTTCCACCAGGCTTTAATACCCGCAACATTTCTTTCAAGGCCTTTTGTTGATCCGGAAAATAAATGAGTCCCACTCTAGAAATAACCGCATCAAATGTTGCATCATCAAGTGTAAGGTTTTCACCATCCATCACTTTTGTCTCGATATTGCTTACTCCGGCTTCCTGAGCCATTTTTCTAGCAAAATCTAAAATATTAGAAGAGATGTCTGTAGCTAAAACACGACCTGCAACGCCCACTTTTTTAGCCGTGGTAATCGAGGGCTCTCCAGCACCAGCAGCCACATCAAGTACTTGTTGTCCATTACTAATTTCAGCCATTTCTAACATTTTCTCTGTTGCTTTTCCAAGCCAGTTGTTTAGCGTAGGGCTCCAACGACACCAAGCTGCTGCAGCTTCTTGCCATTGGTCATGAGTCGTTTTTTTGTACTTGGCAGGATCGAATTGAGGAGAAGTTGATTCCATGCTTTCTATTTTTAGATGTGAATAATTGTGTACAACCTACTGTCTGTTCTCAGCAGCCCTCATGGACTTGGCACTGATATTCACAAAGATACCAAAATTTCAGTAAGAAGAAGGAATAACACTACTGCAAATCATTATTTGACACGAAGGCAAACATCCATAAAAATAATGGCAACCTTAGTCTTGTTCATTTGCTTTTTTGTTTTCCTTAGTGCCCCTTAATTTGGTTACAACTGAAAAAAATTAAACCCAATTTTATTCTTAGATACTACAGAACCTTTAGTTCTAATTGTATTATATTTACGTTTTAAACTGAAGAATTTATTATGGACGATTTTTTAATTGGTATTGGAAAAAGGTTAAAAGAAATTAGAAAAAAAAATGCCTTAACCATACACGAGGTTGCCAATAGAGCTGGTGTTAGTAATGGTTTGATTTCAAGAATTGAAAACGGCAGAACCATTCCCTCCTTACCCGTTTTAATTGAACTGATACAATCTCTAAACACCGATGTAAGTTTCTTTTTTGAAGGGGTTGAGAATACCAAAAATGCCAAGTACATTCATATTCAAAAAGAGGATTACCAAAAAATAGAAAAAGAAGACAAGGCGGAAACGAAAGGTTTTAACTACCATCACATTTTTAGTAAAAGCATTAATTCTATAGGTTTTGAAGCGGTCATTCTGGAGGTTGAACCCAATTGCAAACGTGAAAAGGTGATTACCGACGCTTGGGAATTTAAATACATTATCAAAGGAAGCGTCACTTACCTTATCGACGATGTCGAAGTACTGGTTAACGAAGGCGATTCCTTATGTTTTAATGGAAGACTTCCCCATGTCCCAGAAAATAGAACTACTGAGAATTGTATTATGTTGGTATTGTATTTTTATTCTGAAAGTAGTAGTTAAAAAAGGTTACCTCCTAAAAAAAGAGATAACCTTCTAGAAAAAACAAAACACTAATTCAATATTTTTTATTGCTAATTCAATATAGTATAGAATGATGCAAGAGAATCCAGTATATAATCTGGTTTTGCCTCCTCTAATTGTATTCTTGTTTGTGCACCCGATAAAACGCCAATAGTAATACCACATTTGGCATTTTTCCCCTCTTCAATGTCCACAGCAGAATCCCCTGCCTTAAGCACTTTAGAAGCATCTACAATCCCAAATAATTGCATGGCTTTAAAAATCATATCTGGGAAAGGTCGTCCCTGTTTCACATCACTGGCCGTTATTAAGGCATCAAACTGAAGTCCTTTTTGCCAATTTAATTTTTCCAATAAGGTATTGGCCACATGACTATTGTAGCCCGTGTTCAAAACTATTTTTATCCCATCTTTTTTAAGATGTTCCAGCACCAATTCAATTCCATCAATGGGTAAAACAGTAGCCGTGAGGTATTCCTGATCTAATATTTCTTTAAAATAATCAAAGATTAAATTGACTATTTGAGTGTCGTGGTTATTCAGGTGTTTTACTATATCGGTTATAGCCTGATGTTTTTCCTTTCCTGCTCCTACAGCCAATACCTCTTCAAGAGAAACATCAAAACCAAATTTAGTAATCGCTTTATGCAAGGATTTGTAAACTATGTTTTGCTCATCAATTGTGGTTCCGGCCATATCAAAAACAACCATTTCAATTTCATTAATTTTCATTTTCTATCGTATTTATTTTTTTTTATTTACATGTGCATTACATGCTCGGCGAGTAGTAAAAATTATGTTTATCTAAGATTAAAAAGCTTATCGATATTGTGTTTAGCAAATCCTGCGCTTCCAGTCATTCCTTTACCTCCAATACCGGTGATGATATGAATGTTATCTCCAATGGTATGCTCGAAAATATCTTTGGTTTTACATTGAGAATACATACCAAACCACCTGTTCTGTATTTCGTAAGTAGGCAAATCAATTATTTTTTTGGCTTCCTCAATCATGAAATTATCAATATCCATATTCAAATCAAATCCCAATGAATCGATATCTTTTGCAGGAGCGTACTCATGCGAATCTCCCAAAATTACCGATCCGTCCATGGCTTGCTTGAACAAGATATGAATACCATACTTTTTCTCAAAACTATTGGGATCTTCTTTTGCCTTGATTCCAGCATACGATTGACATTCCTCAAAACATTCGTATCTTCTAATGGTTAATCCCGTGAGTATAGACCCATCTAATTTATAATTCTTTTGACCCTTGGTTTGCAACATTTGAAGTTTAGAAACCACCAAGTCGCTATTGTTATAAATTTCAGGATATAATATTTTAAAATCACTACCGTTACAAATAATGATTTTTGAAGCGTGGTATTCCAATCCAATGGCTGTAGTCGCTACTACCTCATCCAATCGGTTTTCGGTATTGACAATGGTCGTATTGGTATATAAATCTAGTCCCAGATTCGCGATCATGTATTGATGCAATTTGTGAATCATCGTCGAAGGCTCCACGGTCACCTCTTGTGGAAAAAACAAACCTCCCATACAATAATCCGCACGCAAACCATCGTATTTTGCCAAACATTGCTCCTTTGTCAGCAAATTTGACGTATAATCATTGGCGATATTAATTTGATTTAACTCTTCTATTAATTGCATTTCCTCTTCATTGGATGCCAAATAAACAGTACCGTTTTGACGCAGATTTATATCAAACTTGGATTGAATATCTTTATATATAGCAAGACTTTCTTTTCCGAAATTTTGCCATTTCTGATCCATTCCTGATGGTACTACCTGTCCAAAATTTCTAACAGTAGCGCCTTCAGGTTTGCTGTTTTTTTCCAGTATAGCTACCGACATTCCTTTTAATAAGGCATGATAAGCATGGAATGTGCCTAAAACTCCTGATCCAACTATGATTAAATCATATTTCTTTTTCATGTGTGTCATTTATTTTTATTTTAATTCTTCCTTTATTTAGCTGTATAAAGGGCTGGTGTTAATTTTAATTGTTTTCTTGAATTTCTTCTTAAAATAATGGTAGGACATAATTGTCGTTACTATGCCCACAAAAGATAACAGATAAATACAAGTGGTAAAAAAACTTAATAAGGAAATTTTCTTGTCGGCAAAATTTTTGAAAAACAGAACCAAAACACTTCCTAGATAACCAAAT
The DNA here is from genome assembly GCF_059882335.1 of Flavobacterium sp. OHVDL-2026-0007. Classification (NCBI taxonomy): domain Bacteria; kingdom Pseudomonadati; phylum Bacteroidota; class Flavobacteriia; order Flavobacteriales; family Flavobacteriaceae; genus Flavobacterium; species Flavobacterium sp. OHVDL-2026-0007. The sequence goes on along the minus strand of NZ_CM187612.1, from coordinate 499,503 downwards.
GCATCGGCGATATAAATCAGAAATCCTGCATTTCCATCAATTTTGTATGTGGCGATCATGCGATCAAAAAACAATCCGTTAAACGGTATGTAACAAACATACATCCCAAATCCCGAAATGATCATCCACGGCAATGGAGACAAGAGATGCTTTTGAAACAAAAAGGTCGTTATTCCGATGAGTACTGAACCTAAAAATAATACTAAATGATAATTTTTGAAAGCCTTATAATTGTTCTTCATACTTCCTAAAAACCCTAAAATAACCAGTACCAATATAGCAATAGGAATCTCCGAATACATATAGATCGAGATACTCTCTTTATACCCTAACATATCCCAAAGTTCTCTAGCAAAATTATCTCTGAATTCCCTCATGGCTGTTAGCATCGCATAAAATACAATAATGATCGTTAGCGGAAAAGCAAACTGTTGGAACAATTTAGCACGCTCTTTTTTCCCTAGGGGCTTTCTTTTTGATTTTAAAGCTAAATCCTCAGCGTCAGGGCTTGGAATTTTTTCTAGAAATAAAGCAAAAAGCACCAAAGGAATTACAAAAATCAATCCTGAAACAAATGGCATCCAAAACTCGTTGCATCCCAATACCTGCAGCACAAAGGTCCCAACTGATTTTGCTGCGCCTGAGGATACAATAAAACTGGAGCATAAAATAACACCTAATAACTCTGTGGTTTTTCTTCCTTCTATATAAGAGAAAACAATTCCCCAAATCATTCCCAATGGCAGTCCATTTATGAAGAGGAACGCAATATTATAAGGTGCTGGCACCAGCGCAAACCCCAATAAGGCTAACTCAGAAATAGCAATAAAACTGATCAAACACAAAATTCTTTTAGATGATTTTAGCTCTGATATGATTTTGATTCCTAAAAACTTAGAAAAAGTATACCCTAAAACCTGGGCCAAAATCAATAATATTTTATAATCAATTCCCCAAAAAGCCATATGGTCAAATGTAGCCACCGTAAAGGGCTTTCTGAAGGCGTACATACAAAAATAGGTGCCAAACGCTGCTATAGATGTTTTTAAGACGAACCTGAAATTAGATGCTTTTTTGGACATTAGTTTCTTTCTATTAGTGTGATAATTGTGATGTGAAATTGAGCGAAGAAGCTGTGGTTTAAAAACCCTTGAACATAGTCGATTTAAAAAAAATAAACTGTAAAAATAAAACCTACTTACATTCAAAGGGTTAACTTAAAGTTGTCTAAAGATTATATTTAAGACCTAGATTAAACTTCATTCCGTAATACTCTACTTGTTTTGGTCGATTTGGCGTTTCTCCAAAGTGATACATCAACGGTTCATTTAGAACGTTATTTACATCGCTGAATAGGGTGAAATGATCCCCTATTTTGTAAGAGGCTGAAAAATCAAGAGAATTGTACTTACCATAATAAATATCGTTTATATCTGTATTTTTTGCATTGGCATCAAAACTTACGGCATAGGCTCCCTTATGATTAAAAGCAGCTCTTACGTTAAAACCTCCCTTTTCATAGAACAATTGCAAATTGTAAAGTTCTTTGGCTTGATAAGGAGTAGACACTTTTCTTCCACTTGGATTATTCGTATTTTGACCAAGAGTCATCTCCGAATTCATCAGTGTAGCATTAAACTGCGTTCCCAAATATTTTAAAAATCCTGGTAAGAAGCTGAATCGTTTTGTAATTCCAAATTCTATTCCGCCTATCCAGGCATTACCCCCATTTTTAGGAGAACTAATTTCGATATCCGAAATTCCGTTTATGGTCCCTTGATAAGTATCATCAAAAATAGGATCCGTAATGGATTTATAGAAAACCCCTGCATTAATCACCCCTACCTCATCAAGAAAATACTCTCCTAACATATCGAAGTTCCACGAATAAGTCGGATTCAAATTTGGATTTCCTCCGGCGTATTCCCCATCAATGGTGTTAAGCGAACCCGCAGGAGAGATATCTCCAAAGTTCGGTCTCGCAAATGTTCTGGTCGTAGCAAAACGAACATTTAAATTCTCCATTGGAGCATATTTCACATGTAGCATCGGAAGTACCGAGGTGTAGGTTTTGGTGTTATTAGCATCCACTACCTTATCATTTTCAACCGTTTTCCCAGTTACTTGTGTAATGGTATTGGTTAGTCTTACTCCTCCTAATACGGTCCATTTATCCGAAATAGAATATGTAGACATCGCATACACAGAAGAAGTTGTTTCCCCAACATTAAAGTTCCTTCCTAAACCTTTCCCTAATTCTGGAATTTGAGAATCTGCCGTGTTTAAAACCAAATTAGCTTGCGATGTATTGTATAAATTATTCATACCATTGGGCGATAACACCGGACCAAAACTATTTCCTATGGTCGTTCCTGTTTCTTTTCTAAAATAATCTACTCCTCCAGGCTGTTGGATTAAGTCCTGACTGTAGTTTGATAAATAAGGGTTAGCCGATCCGGTCCAACTGTAATACTCATCTCTAAAAGTAGCGATACGATCTTTATCGGTTAATTTAGCTCCAAACTTCATTTTAAGATTTTCATTAAAATTATGCTCATAGTTGACACCCGCAATAATATTATCTCTTTCAACAATACTAATTTTATAGAGTTCCAAAGTGGAGAACTTCATTTTTGTAGGATCTGTTTTAAAGTTCGGATCAGCATAAAAATCAAATACTGATTTTGGATTTTTAGGATCTAACATTCCTCCATCCGCTGCCCAATAGGCTCTTGGTCCACCTGCTCCTCCACTGGATGAAGGCACCGTATTAAAGTATTCTGGTTTAACCCCAACTCCAGTTTGGTTGAATTGAATTAAAAAATAACTGTTGTCTTCTGCATTGGGAATATTCCCGTATCTAAAACTATTTCTATAAGAAGCTAGATTCCAATCCAAAGTACCCTTGGTCAATTGATGTTTCCCTCCTAAATCCAGGCCAATAAATTGCGTTTTTAATTCGTTGTGAATATTCTGTTGCTCCACTGTTAGCGCATTGGTATCCTTATTGAATTTGTCAAATCTAATTCTGTGTTTGTAATGTGTTTCCGTATCCGAAAGTCCCCCGTAAGTAGCTTTTAGATATATTTTATCTTTGGATGAAGGATTGAATTCCATAGCTCCATTCAAACCTGTGGTTTTTCTAATACCCGTATAATCTCTAAGTTCTAAGCGGTAAACCCCTTGATCTCCTTGTCTTCTGGCCTCGTAATTATCCGTTGCCCAATTCCTATCCCAATAGGTACCATTTAAAATATATCCAAATTTTCCATTTTTACTTTTATTACCAATGGTGACAGATCCACTATAAATTCCTTTATCGGCCTTTTGATTGTAGCCACTAAAAACACTTGCTTTAAATGTTTTTTTAGCGGGAGCTGTTTGGGTAATAAAATTGACACTACCTCCAATGGCATCCCCATCCATATCAGGAGTAAGGGCCTTTGTAGCGGTCACATAGGCAATCAGATCTGAAGGAAAAAAGTCAAAGGCCGTAGCTCTTGAAGTAGTTTCTTCTTCGGCTGTTGGTATTCTGTTACCATTAATAGTGGTGGAAGACCAAAAAGGCGGCAATCCACGCACTGAAACAAAACGTCCTTCCCCTTGGTCTCTTTCAATAGAAACTCCTGGCATACGTTGCACTGTTTCTGCAGCATTACGATCCGGAAGTTTTCCAATCCCATCGGCAGCAATTACATTGACAATGCTCATTGATTTTTTTTGCATACTCAAGGCTCTGGCTTCACTATTTCGAAGACTCATCCCCTTTACCACAACTTCCGTTAATTCTTTTGAATTTGCTGCTAAAGCAATAGTCCCTAAATCCAATTTCTGACCGTCTTTAAGCGCTACTTTAATACGCTTTACTTCGTAGCCTATATAGGAGATCTCTAATTCAAAACTCCCCGTTCTTACATCTTGTATGGTAAAGTAACCGTTGAAATCCGTTGTGGCTTTTTGATTATTAGAGAGTATAATAGTGGCTCCTGGCAATGGCGATTGCGCGTCGGTTACCGTACCACTTATCGTAGCCTTTTGAGCAAACATGTTTGATGTAAAAAGTGCAACTGAAAAAATGAAAATTGCTTTAAAAAATGTTTTCATTGTTATTTTGTTTACAAATATTAAATTTATCACAGCAAATAAACAATGATTTTTATAAATAGTAAATAAATGAAAATTATCTAATTGTTAAAGAAAAGGAAATTCCAAGTACTCCTTTGTTAAGGATTTGTAAAAAGACTCCCGATACAAGTAGACCTAAAGCATAGCGGCATCCCTTTAAATACAGGAGAAATTGCCAATTTTAAAGTGGGATTTTAATTAGCCAACAAGGGAACCCTTCGCTTGTAGTGGTTAATAAAGCGATGCTACCAAAACTTCATTGTTTACAAATAGTAAACTTTTTTAACGACTATTTGAGCAACTAAAAGGCAAAAGAGAAATGTTCTTTATCCTCAAAACAAACAACTGTTTGAATTTGTTTTGAATCAAGGATAAGGATTAGTGAAATAGCATAAAGCTTGCCCGACCTTTAATTGTTCTGGTCAGACAGAGCATACAAAAGAAAACGTTGAAAAGATAATTCGAGGAAATTAATTGTAGATCACCCTACCTGCTTCTTATTAGTCAAGGTATGCTTCTACTAGTACATAAACTAAGAGGTAAGCCTATTGTTTTTGTTAGGGAATCTTCAATACCGGAATCTTCACAAAACTATCGTTATACCACTTTACTTTTAAGGGTTCTTTCGCATCTTTGATGGTTTCTTCGGTAACTGTTTTACCTGTTCCATAATTGAGCTCTGAAAATGAATTTTTGTTTACGTCAAGATGAATGAGCAATCGACTTCCTTTATTTAATTTTTTACTGACCAAATGGGTATTGGAGAAGGGAATCGTTTCAATAGTATTGGGTGCAAGTAATGTTCTTTTAGTAATATCCTTTGAATAACTGGCCCTACCAATATAATAAGACAAATGAAAATAGTCCCCATTTGGCATTATTTCATATAAGGTTACCCCATAATCGAAATCTTTTTTATTGATACTCGCTTTTATCTCCCCTAAAAAAGAACCATTTAGTAGTAGAGCTTCTTTCAAAGGCTCGCTGACAAAATTAAAACCACTACTGCTATCTGCTCCTTTATTTATCATAGGGTCGGGATAATAATAAGCATTGGTACTATTTTCCCTGTCTTTAAAATCAACTTCTTGTGAGAGATAAGCTTTTTTAATGGGCTTTTTGGCATCCAAAGCAAAGAACTCTCCCGTTTTACTGGTACTCAAATAAAAGTGTAGAAAACCATTACTCATTTTATCAATGGATGGAGCACTTCTCCACTCATTGGCCCCCATCACTTGATAATTAATTTTGTCTTTTAACATCGATGGCTTTATTCCTTTCTTTAAAATGTAATCAAACCACTCATAGGTAATTTTAGTGATATTGAATAAGGCCACCGAATCCACTTTGTAGTCATTTAAAATAGCCTCTCCTCCTACTTGGGTACCAAAGTGTCCATAGGGTCCAATAATGAGATAAGCTTGCGTTTGCGGGCTATACTTTTGAAGTTCTCGTAGATAATACAAACCTGAACTTTGTCCATCGTTATAATACCCTTCAAATGCCAAAACAGGAATGTTTATATGGGCAAAATCTTCTTGGTAGGGCGTCATACTTTGCCAATATTGGTCAAAAGAAGGATGTTTAATCCACCGCTGAAACCATTTGTTGGGAGCTCCATCAATGCTGTCTAATTTACGATATGCTGCTCCTGTCTCCCACCATTTGTTTTGCATGGTTCTAAAACGCTGTCTATCATTACCCGCTATCGTATCTAGGGATTTGTTATTCCCCACATAAAAGGCCCATTCATAATTGGGATTTATGAAAACATTATTTTCAATGGGTAGCCCCTGCCCTGGTCTTGCAGCTACTGCAGGCACGATAGTTTTAAGAGCTGGATGCACTTTCTTTTTACAAGAAGCCCATTGGGTAAAACCGTTGTAACTCCCCCCATACATACCCACACTTCCGTTACACCATTTTTGTTTACTAATCCAATCAATCACGTCGTAGGTATCATTTCCATCATTCTCGTATGGAAATATTTCATCGGGACTAAATCTTTTTCCTCTTGCATAAGCTATTACGCCGATGTATCCATGATCGACAGCTTCCTTTAATTTAACCAGATCTCTGCCCTTATCTCTTACGTATATGGTGGATTGAAGTATTACTGGTTTTGCACTTTCATCTCCTTTTTTGCGCACCACCATGACAGAGATTATGGTTCCATCTTTTGTTTTTACCAAAACACTGTCTTGAATATTGTAATTACTTTGTACATCTTCTGATTTTATCCTTTTAGTCTGTTGTCCAGAAGTATTACAAACTATTAGAATTAGAAACATGAAATTCAAAACTATTTTCATTGGGATCGCATTTTAATTTTGGTTTATTTATTTTCAAGCTAGGATGACACTTCAGTTAGCGTACGGTTTTACTCCCCTTACAAAACAAGGTATCTATCCCAATTGATCTACATGGTTGCGAACTTAAGCTGTTCCATGGGCTAATATAAAACTATTTTTACTACAAAACACTAAAGATCAGCAATTCAACTCTCTACCATTTTAAAACAATAACCTTGGCCTACTAGTGCATTTTAAAAGCAGCCTTTCCATGAAAAACAAAAGCCTAGGTATTACAAAAACTACAGCGCTCTCCCTTGCAAAGCACCCAATTCAAGTGAATCAATAAAAAAATATTTAAGACTGTCCTGCGCTTGCTTTTTTTTGTATTTTTAGATAAATCATAGGCTGACTCAAGCGAGCGGCCCTAATCCCGATTTCATATGGAGGAGCACTTTACGTATTTTTGGAAAAAAGGCAATGGTAATGAACTCATAAAATGGTCTGGAGCCACTATCAATCCTAAAGCGCTTGATCATTACCAATTCATAAGAACCCAATATGATCTTTTGGGGGATCAGGCCTCCAAAGAAATCTTTTATGGAAAGGATTTTCAACAAGCCTATACCACTATTCGAGAATTGTCCAAAACGACCATTTCAGCTGAGGATGATTTTCCACAAAGCACAAAGAAAATGATGCTACAGATGCAGGAAATTCCCGATTGGTTAGATCAAGAGCTCGTTACTCACGGCAGTGCTTTATCCATGCGCAGTGGAACCAATGCCTTAATCGCACTACGCGATTATAGTCTTATGGGGGGCTATGATTATGCTTATCTCAACAAACCCTTAATCTATACAGGAGCTTTAAAAAAAGGAGCTGCCAAAAGAATAACCGATACATTAGACTTCTGGATTCAAGTCACTCGAAATGGAGCTTTACAGCCCGATCAAGAAGGCTATCAGTATATCTTCAGAACGCGAATGATGCATTCCTTTTCCAGAATCATGATCAAAGAAAAGTGTCCAGACTGGGATAAAGAAACATGGGGAGAACCGATCAACTTTGCAGACATGGTCGCCACTAGTATCGGATTTAGCTTAATCTATATGCATGGATTACACCAACTCGGCCTTCGTATTTCTGAGAAAGAAGAACTTGGTGTTTTTCATCTCTGGAAATATGTCGGGTACCTGCTAGGAATCCCTGCAGATTATCTTCCTAACAATAAAAAAGAGGCTACTGAACTATTTTACTTATGGACCGCCACTCAGCTTTCTGCTGACGAAGACTCCAGAACACTTGCCAAAGCCCTAGAGGAAGAATCCTTGGTTTCTAATGTTTTTCAAAAAGTCTATCAAAAGAAAACGCTGCACTACTTACATACGAGTTTTGTTCGCTTTCTATTGGACAAAGAAACCAGCGACCGACTGCAGATCGCTAAAATTCCACTGCCCAATCTGTTTCCTCAATTTCGCAAAGTCCGAAACAAAGTCTTCCATAGTTTGTTTTTAGGGAATGAAAAAAATTACAAACGTTCGGTTTATTGGGGTGATGTGATCCAGAGAAAAATTTCGAAAGAATATTTAAAAGCCAAATAAACCCAAGGATCAGGCGCTAACCTTGACTTTCTTTGTACAAAAAACAGCAGTAATAATCTTCAAAATACCGCAAAAAATGCCAATAACTTTAACTTTAACTTTTTGGGTAAAACTTAAAATCCTTATATTTACTTTTTGGTTAATCAAATTTCGTTAGACAAATTGTCAATATTAATAACGTTAGGCCAATTAATTTTAAGTAGTCAAGATGGAAAAACATACCCTACCAACAACATCGTTACCACTAACGAATCATATTATATCCAATAATCCAATAATAAAAGCTGATTTATTCCCTCATATAGATTCTCAATTAGGTTCTGTAAAAAGAAAACAACATCCTATGGTAGATCCTAGTATTCCCTATAGAGATTTGACTAATGTTGCTAGTAAAAAAGAAAGTTTAGGCCGACTCATTGATAAACTCGATGTTGCTCATAATCTCCGATACCAGAGAACGGTTGACGACACCTATTGTAATGTGTATGCCTATGATTATTGTTATTACAGTAAAGTATACCTCCCAACAGTTTGGTGGAACAAGACCGCTCTAGAAAAGTTGGCCTCGGGACAGGAACAAGTAGCTATTTTCGGACAGACTGTTGACCGCATTTACTCCAGTGCCCTTACCGATTGGTTTCCACAATGGGGAGGTTTTTTTGGATGGGAAGAAATCGCTACAGCTGATGAAATACAAAATAAAGTAAATACCCATGGGGGCATCGGAATTATTTGTGCCAAAAGAAGAGAAAAAGGACTCTCTGGACATATTGTTCCTATTGTTCCCGAAACAGATGAACACCAAGCCTATCGAGAGAACGGTCTGGTAGTCTACCCCCTGCAATCGCAGGCAGGAAAGCTGAATTACAACTACTTCTCAGAACTTAGAAAAGACTGGTGGAAAGATGAATTATACTCGTCATATGTGTTTTATTACCATCCTTAAATAAAAACAATCCCTGATTACACAAAGGCTTTATCCCCCTTATTGATAATCAACACATTAAGCACTTGCGAATAACAAAAAAAAGTACTACTTTTGCAACTTGGGAAAACAAGCATAGCAAAAGTCATAATTAAGCTATCCTTCTATTTAAATTATTGATATAAAAGTAATTAATAACAATAGTGATTTTATAACCCCATTATAAAATTTTACTCTTTTATCAATCTTTCAGTCGATACAGGTACAAATTTCTGAGACTAACGTATAGACTCCTTCAATTTTAAAAGTAAAAAAAACTTTTTTCATGGATGCGAACCCTACGGTTTCATCCCTCAAAAGACTTTAATCATTGGCTTACAATGAATTAAACTCTTGTTTCCGATTAAAAAAAAACAATGCCTTTACATAATTTTAATTAACCTTAAAAAGAAAACTAGTATAAATGAAAGACAATCAGACAACAAAATATTATTGGGGAATAGGATTAGAAAATGAAACTTACATGCAATTTGAAGAATCCCTAATAGTTTCTGGTGAATTTATACAAGAACAAATTGGTTTTGAGAAATACAGTATTGATTATAGAAAATGTTACAAACCAGATAGTTTAGCCCCAGTGCTCGAAAAAGCATTTGATTTGGCTAAAAACTATAAAGTAAGTCGAATGATCAACAGTCACTCGCTGGAAAAGCTGGATATCAATTACCAGCACAAAACATTATCGGTAGAAAAACCATTAGTTGAGGACGCGGCAATTATTGAGCAGGCTCCAGAGCCAATCGAAAACCCTCAATACCTAGGAAAGTCCATCATGGAACATTTCCTTGAGCAGCAACCCTACAACATTCAAAGCATGATTACCCAAAGAAACAAAACGATGGGGGCTGTTCATTTTGATGGTGATGCTATCGAATTTGTAACCAAATACTTTGAAAATCGAACCGTTATTGATTCTTGTAAAGAATTAAAAGCCACCAAAAAATTATTCCTTGATAAAATCAATGAATCCTCCGTACTAAGTGGAAAATTAAGTTTCCCTGAGTACAACAATGGACTTAATATGTTCATGACCAATCAAGAAAACCTAGTTTTATTTAACAATGGAACCTACCATTTTCATATTACCTTACCCACTCTAACACAAGATAGCAGGATTGTAGATTATGATGCTTTTGAAAAGACACATGCCAATGCCATTTATTTATTGCAATGGTTTGAGCCGTTTTTCATCGCTACTTTGGGCAGTCCAGACATTATGGGCGTTATAAGTGACACCTACAGTTTAGATAAAAAATTCACTTTGGGTTCGATGAGAAATGCCATGTCTCGCTATATAGGCGTAGGTACTTATAATAAAGCCATGCCAAAAGGTAAAATCTTAACCTATAATGTGGATGATTTTAGAAAACTACTGAAATTTGATAAAGAGCAAAACATTTGGTGGCGCGATCAGATTGAAGCAGAAATGGAATACGAATTACTTTCTGACGTAGGTCTTGATTTTAATCAAGAAAAAATGTACCAAAGCGGTTTTGAATTCAGAAGTTTTGACGAGTTTCCTGCCGCCTACTTAAACGATGTTCTTTTTGCAATTATTCTCATTTGTGAGCACTCCTTGCATTTACCCGATATACAATGGGGACACGACAGTGTGATTTGGAACAACTTGGTTTTTAAAACTTTAAAATCAGGCTACACCACTACAATCAATGAAGAAGAAAAGAAAGAAGTACTTGATCTCTTACAGCTATTAAATTCATCGGATCCGCAGTACAACACCTTAAAGTCTGAATTTGAAGCTATTGTTATGCTAGACCAATTTTTCTTTAAAATTTTAGCTGTTTTACACGATAAATACAAAGACAACAATATTTGCTTGGATGCCATGTACGGACAAAAAACAACTGCTGCTCCAACTTGGGATAATTTCAATAAATACCAAACAGAGAAACATTTACAACAAATAGGAGCTTTCTCAGAGAATTAAAAGCGACGTTTTATAAAACATTTTGAGCCTAGTATTATCTCCAAAGAGATAACACTAGGCTCAATTCATTTGGGGCATATTCCGCTATTCTCCTAGAATTAGGCCGCCGTCTTATAGTCCTTTATGGTAGTTCTTTAATCATGATGTTTCGATACCAAACCTCCGCATTATGATCCTGAAGAGAAATCTTTCCCATTTGAAAACTGCCAAATCCGGGCATGTCTTTAAATTTACTCTTCGCTATTAATTGCTTCCAATTCTCATCCCACACTGAAGTAGAAATTACCTTTTTTCCATTCAAAGTCACCTCTATTTTACCATGATTACTGATGATCTCTAATTCATTCCACTGGTTGGCTCCTTTGGACACATCTTCACTACAGCCCACTAATGCATACAGATCTCCCGCTCGGCATTTGTCAATTTTACCGTCTCCATGGTATTGATTGTCGAGCACTTGACATTCTATCCCTGTTTGCCAAGGATACTCATATTGTTTTTCTTCTTGCACATAAAGCATCACACCACTGTTCCCGCCCTTAGCAACCTTCCATTGCATTTTTAGCGCAAAATCTTTATAAACTTTGTCATATACGATATCCCCTCCATTTGCGGTTTGCCAACCGTCTTTTTGAGAAGCATCCAGATGTAAAGTCCCATCCTCAATTTTCCAAGCAGATCCTAAAGCCGTTTTGTTGTAAGTATGCCATCCTTTGGTCGTTTTACCATCAAACAACAATTGCCAACCTTCCTTTTTTTGTGCTTTACTAAGCACATTGAAATTAGCCGCAACCTCTTTCTTTTGTGCTTGGCCATACATAGCCACAAAAAATAATCCCATAATCATGACCACCGTCTTTTTAATCCTATTCACTTCTTTTCCTTTTAAATTTTAAATCCTTTTTTATAAATCATGCAGTATACGATACCCCTATAGTATAGACAGCAGTAAACTACTATTTAGTAAACAACCAGCGATTTAATGTGTTATAGGGCATTTCTACCACCACTTTATAAAAATCAGATTGAGCAGTGGTGATATCGATTTCTGCATGTCCTGATTTTACATCCACTTCCTGAACATCTTTATACTCATCTGCACCACCTTCTTTAAACTTATTCGTGGTAGCTAGTTTTATTTTTGCCTTTCCAGTGCCCGTTATAGGTGTCCAATTCAAGACTAATTTATTGTCTTTCTTTTTCATGGAAAGATTAATAGCCGATAGCTCTCCCATCATCGGTACACCATCGATTTCAAATTGCTGATCTGGAGTGATGGCCACGTCTAAAAATCGCAAAATGGTTGGTGCAATATCTACAATTCCGGGTTGTTGTTTCTTAAAATAAGGGTTCATCCCCGCATAATTGGTCGCCATCCAGGTATTGCGTTCTCTATTGGTTTGTCCTCCATGATGAAAACCAAAAGTATCACGTCCGTGATCTGTTGTTAAAATGACCATCCATTCTTCGTTATTGTTTTTCTCCCTTTGTTCGATCGTACTATACAATTTTCCGATCTGCGCATCGAGTTGATTCAACGCATTGAAAAACTCTGGGCTATCCCCATGACGATGTCCCATCTCATCTGTATACTCTAGGTAAATCCAAGACAGGTCTGGAGCTGAACTCTTAAAAGTCTCACAGGCCTTTTCGATCACAAAATTATCAATTTTATTATAAAAATGCCCGTCTTTATCATGTGGAAATTGAACCTTATCGTGTTCGTAACCGTCAAAAACGAAATCAGGTTGTAAATTACCAGCCTCTTTTACCGCACTCCCCACTAATTTGGTTCTATTGTCTTCCCAAGTAGAAAAAATGGCTGTTTTTTTGTTTGGATATTGTGCTTTAAAAAAACGATAGACATTCCAATAATTATAATTTGGCGCTGCAATATCATTATCCCATATATTGTGCTTGTTTACCCAGGTTCCCGTTAGCAAACTATTATAACCAACGGCAGAAATAGTTGGTGTTTGAGAATAGCCATTCTTTTCACCCCCTACATAAGCCTCAACCAAAGCTCCTTTTTTTACCATTTTTTTCAAATTGGGCATACTATGCGACTGAATCACATCATAAGGAATACCATCGGCAATGATAAAAACCACTTTTCTGTTTTTTTGAGCAAATGCCCCCACACTAAAAAGAACTACAAACAAAACAACCCACCTTTTACCTTTCATATTTAATTATTTTAAAAGAATTTCATTTTATTAGAAAAGAAAGATAATAATTTATTAGAAACAAATAGCACGAATTTTATTACCCTCAGATTCTGATCTCTTTCACTAAGTCTTAGCTCTTTTCAGAGAATGAACTGCCTCTGACACTTGCAAACTCACAGAAACAGGGCGCAAATTAAACTAATCCGTAAAACTGTAGCCTAGCAAAACATTAAAACATTGTAAATAAATTGACCTGTAATAGGGTGACATTCCATCAAAAAAACAAGGATGAAGTCCTCCCGCAAAACAAAACTCAGTTGCCTTAAGTCTATTTGAATTAGGTCACAAACCCCTATAATAAGAAGGCTTTCTCTTGCTAGAGAGCAAAATACGGCTACTTCTAGATCAGTGCGTTATAACTCTTTCTGGAAACACTAAGAAATCAATCCCACAATAATAATAAACTAAAGCACTGCAAATAAAGCAACTAGTTATTATATTCTTTTCAAGACCAATTATTTAAAGAAATTTTAATAAACATTAACTTCGTAAATTACTATATTTGGCGCCATATCCTATTTTTAACCCTTTATTTAGCTCGTAAAAAGAAAAGAATCTGTCTACCGAACCATGAAACACTTTAAGTTCATCTCTATTATTTTATTATTCTTGCTCTCCTTTCTAGGCAGCTCAGAATTCTATAAATATCCTTCTGAACGAAGTAGTGGTCAGGCACAAGAGCTTTTTCTAGCTTTAGAAATACCTCAAATAGAATCGTATACGCTCTCGATGTCTGGTGATCTAGACATTCATTTTGTATCGAAAAACAATCTCAAAAATCGTACTGCAGGTTCCATTAGTTCTATACTAAAGAGTCTTTACTGCATTGAACTGGTTCCTTTCAAGATCTTAAAAAATGGGCTAATCTACGGTATGGCTAATCTGTACCAGGTTCAGCTACATTCTCATTTACATTTATACCAACTTTTCTAGATTTTAGTCTCGTTCTTTTTATACCCTAAACCCTTTTGCATGGCCTATATAAGCCTCCTGCAAAAGAGCTTATAGTCTTGTAAAAAAAACTTCTGCAAAACGGCAGCCCTTTCAAGGGGAGCACTGCCGCCTATTCCATTTTCAAAATTTAACGTTTTACCACTCCCTATTCCTGATGTTTAGGGAGCATCTATTTCTATATAATACTTTAAAAATTCATTATGAACATTTACAAAAAGCAATTTCTATTGTATGGTTTATCCATTTTATTTCTTACCTCTTGTGCTGACAAAGCCAAGAAAGACATTAGCGATATCAAAACACTACCGGTGTACAAGATCAGCTTAACTGACACCATCGTATCCAATCGATTTGTTGCCGATGTACACGCCAAAAACAATGTTGAAATTCACGTCCGCATACCAGGATTATTAGACAAAGTTTTTGTTAGTGAGGGTCAAAAAGTAAAAAAAGGACAGCTTCTTTTTAAGATCAGCGATGCCGAACTACAAATACAACTAATCAAAGCCCAAGCCGTATATAAAAGCACGATCGCTGACCTGAGAATTGCGACTGTAGAGCTCGAGCAAGCCCAAACGCTTTTCACTAAAAAAGTAATTGCCAATCAAGAATTGGAATTATCTAAAGCAAAACACGATGCTGCATCGGCTAAAGTTGCTCATGCTGTGGCAGAAAAAAAATCTATCAGTCAGCAAATCGGTTTTACGGCAATAAGAGCACCTTTTGAAGGAACCATAGACCGAATTCCTTTCAAAGAAGGAAGTCTAGTAGAAAATGGTTCTCTACTGACCACCCTTTCCCAGTTAGATGATGTTTATGCTTATTTCTCTATCCCTGAAAATATCTATTTTCAAATGATGACCGACAAAAGCTTTAATACCAATGGAGATATCAAACTAGTATTACCAAACGGTGTGGTGTATGATCGAAAAGGAGAACTAAAAAGTGCTGATGGAGAAATTGACAGAGAGACAGGTTCTATTCAATTTAAAGCTAAGTTTCATAACCCAGATGGTTTTATTAAACATGGAACATCAGGGAAATTAATTATTTCTGAGCCGAGAACCAATGTCATGCTGATCCCTCAAAAGGCTGTATTCTCCATTCAAGACAAGCAATTTGTTTTTGTGGTAAACAAACAAGGTATCGTAAAAATGACCAACATTAGTATTGCCAGCACCCTTGACGATGTGTACATACTGCACAAAGGATTAAAGAAAGATGATGTTATTGTGCAAGAAGGCACACAATCATTAAGAGATGGAGACAAGATCGCTATGAAACAAATTGAAAGCGCGAGTTTGTAATCTTCTAGTTAAGTACCCTTAAAAAAACAAAATTAAAATGATAGAGTTATTTATCAAAAGAAAAATATTGTCATTAATCATTTCGGTTATGATCGTATTGCTGGGACTATTAGCCTTATTCCAGCTGCCCATTACACAATTCCCTGATATTGTTCCACCATCGGTAACCGTAACAGCAAAATATACTGGTGCAAACGCTGAAGTATCCGCCGATGCGGTGGCACTGCCTTTAGAACGAGCCATTAATGGTGTACCGGGAATGACCTATATGTCAACGGTTACCTCAAACGATGGTCTAACTCTTATCCAAGTATTCTTCGAGGTAGGAACGGATCCCGATCTGGCAGCGGTAAACGTCCAGAACAGAGTAACAACTATCCTGGATGAACTTCCCGAAGAGGTTATACGCGCTGGGGTTACCACTGAAAAGGAGGTCAACAGTATGTTGATGTACCTCAATGTAACCAGTACTGATAAAGTTCAAGACGAACAATTTATATTCAATTTCACGGATATCAACATTCTTCAAGAACTAAAACGTATTGATGGTGTAGGACGTGCCGAAATCATGGGGCAAAAAGAGTATTCAATGCGAGTATGGCTTGATCCACAAAAAATGCTTTCGTATAACATCGCCGCCAATGAAGTGATCGCTTCACTACAGAAGCAAAACATTTCTGCCGCTCCAGGTAAAGTGGGTGAAGCCTCAGGACAACTAGACAGTCAACTTCAATATGTAATCAAGTACTCAGGAAAATTCTTCGAACCTAAACAGTATGAAGAAATTCCTTTAAGAGCCAATCAAGATGGTACTATCCTACGATTAAAAGACATTTCTAAAATCGAATTGGGCTCTATGAGCTACGGTATGGTTTCCAAAACAGATGGAAAACCATCGGCTTCTATTATGTTGAAACAACGCCCAGGCTCTAATGCCTCAGAGGTGATTGCCAGCGTCAAAGCAAAAATGGCGGAATTAGAACAAACTTCTTTTCCTCCAGGAATGAATTACAATATTGCTTACGATGTATCTCGTTTCCTAGATGCTTCCATTGATGAAGTAATCAAAACCCTTATAGAAGCCTTTCTTCTTGTGGCTTTTGTTGTGTTCTTATTCCTTCAGGACTGGCGTTCTACCCTTATTCCTGTATTGGCTGTACCAGTAGCCCTGATTGGTTCGTTTACCTTTATGTCCATGATGGGATTCTCGATCAACCTACTTACCTTATTTGCTTTGGTACTATCGATCGGAATTGTCGTCGACAACGCCATTGTGGTGGTGGAAGCCGTGCACGTTAAAATTACCGAAGAGCATATGGAACCGCTACCGGCCACTATAAGCGCCATGAAAGAAATTACAGGCGCTGTAATTGCTATTACTATTGTAATGGCGGCTGTTTTTATACCAGTAGCTTTCCTTAGTGGACCCGTTGGTGTTTTCTATAGACAATTCTCGCTCACCATGGCCATCAGTATTGTTATTTCAGGGATCAATGCTCTTACATTGACTCCGGCTCTATGTGCCATTATGCTTAGAGCGCACGACCCTAATAAAAAGAAAACCTCGCTACTGGATCGTTTCTTTGCAAGATTCAACGCGTGGTTTGACAATATCACCACCAAATACATCCGAGTACTTTCTAAATTTGCAGACCGAAGCTCTATGACCATAGGACTATTGGTTTTATTCTGCCTTCTTACTTGGGGAACCTCGGTATTCTTACCTTCAGGATTTATACCTTCTGAAGATCAGGGAATGGTTTATGTTAGTGTTACCACACCACAAGGTGCTACGGTAGAACGTACCGAAAAAGTACTCGATGAAGTAACCCGTATTGCCAAAGGAATTGAAGGAGTAGACAACGTTACGACTCTTGCTGGTTATAGTATTGTTACTGAAATTGCTGGAGCTTCTTATGGAATGGGTATGATCAACTTGAAAGGTTGGAAAGATCGAGATATTTCTGTCGATGAACTTATCGCCCTATTAAATGAAAAAACCAAGGGTATATCGGATGCACAGATCGAAATCTTCGCTCCACCTACTGTTCCTGGATTTGGAAATACCAGTGGTTTTGAATTGCGTTTACTTGATAAATCAGGAGGTTCGATTACCAACACAGATGAAGTGACTAAAAACTTTATCAAAGAATTAAACGCTTCCCCTGAAATACAAAATTCCTTTACGAGTTTTGACGCCACTTTCCCTCAGTATTTAATCCATATTGATTATGATCTGGCTGCCAAAAAAGGTGTTTCTGTAGACAATGCGATGTCCACCCTACAGACCATGTTGGGATCCTTTTATGCCACCAACTTTATTCGTTTTTCTCAAATGTATAAAGTAATGGTCCAGGCCAGTCCACAATTTAGAAAAAATCCAGAAAGTATTTTGGATATGTATCTTAAAAATGATGCTGGCGAAATGGTGCCTTTTTCAACCTTCGTGAAACTAGAACGTGTTTATGGTCCAGAAGTCTTAACCCGTTACAATATGTACATGTCAGCGATGATCAATGGAGAACCTGCCGATGGCGTTAGCTCGGGAGAAGCCATTGCAGCTGTTGAGAAAATCGCGGCCGAAAAACTCCCTAACAAGTTTGAACTGGAATGGTCGGGTATGACCCGAGAGGAAATCCTCTCTGGAAACCAAACCATTTACATTTTTGCCTTGTGCTTACTGTTTGTGTATTTATTACTTGCAGCCCAATACGAGAGTTTATTACTACCATTCCCTGTACTTTTATCACTCCCAGTTGGTGTTTTTGGTTCTTACCTTGCTCTACTAGCAGTAGGATTAGACAATAACATTTATGCTCAGGTAGCCTTAGTCATGCTGATAGGACTACTGGCCAAAAATGCCATTTTGATTGTGGAATTTGCCATGGCACAAAACAAGGCAGGACAAGACATTACCGAAGCCGCTATTGAAGGTGCTAGACTTCGTTTCAGACCCATTTTAATGACTTCATTTGCTTTTATATCTGGACTTATCCCTCTTTGTATTGCCTCTGGAGCCGGTGCTATTGGTAACCGTTCTATTGGTACTGCTGCTGCTGGAGGAATGTTTATCGGAACTGTTTTTGGACTTCTGATTATACCTGGTCTTTATATCCTGTTCGCGAAAATGGAAAAAGCTATGAAAAAATAAATTTAAATAATGAAAAATTCACTTAATACACCTCTTACCATAAAAAATGTTTTACGCTATGGTAAGAGCATCAAAGCGAAGTCAATTGTAATGATGACTTTTGCTTTAGCTCTATCAAGCTGTTCTGTCCCTAAGGTGGCAGAGCAGCAAAAACCCAAAGCACTTCCGGAGCATTTTGATGCGCAACGCAAAAAAGAAGCAGCATCTCAGGAAGCTTTTATTGCCTTAAGAACAGATACTTATTTTAAAGATCCGCTATTAGAGCAATTACTAGACAAAGCTGTTGCTCAAAATCCTGACTATTTAATCATGCAGGAAAGAATAGCCATTGCCAATTCGCATTTGAAAGTAGCCAAGCTGGCCTTATTGCCTTCTTTTGATATTCTGGCCGATATGACCGGAACGCACTATGGTAAATACACTATGGACGGCGTAGGAAACTTCGATACTAATTTGTCCCAGAACATTAGCGACAAACAAAGAATTGCCACTGATCTTACCCCAAATTTGTTTTTGGCTGGAAAAGTATCTTGGGAAGCGGACCTATGGGGAAAACTGAGCAATCGAAAAAAAGCCGCTCATCAACGTTTTTTTGCTTCACAAGAAGGAATGCGATTATTACAAACCAGACTTCTTAGCGATATTGCCTCGCTTTATTACAAACTAATCGCTTTGGACAACCAAGCGGTTATTTATAAAAGGAATCTCGTGACCCAACAACGCGCTCTTGATATTATTTCTGCCCAAAGATCGGTTGGTAAAGCAACAGAATTGGCGGTACAGCAGTTCAATGCGCAGAACAACAACATTCTGGCAGAGGCTAAACAATTAGACCTAAGCATTGATCAAACAGAAAAAGCCTTATTGAACCTTTTGGGAGAATATGGTGGTACTGTTGAAAGAAGCAAAGCCTTTTTATCTGGACATCTAGAAGTATTAAATCAAAAAATAAGTGTTGACTCCATCATTCATAAAAGACCCGATGTGGCGGAGGCGTATTTTGAATTAGCAGCAAGCCAGGCAGATGCCAAGGCTGCTCGTGCTGCTTTTTTCCCCACTTTAAATCTGGGCGCTTATGCTGGACTGAACTCCTTTTCGTTCTCCACCTTTTTTAACAGCGAATCCATTGCCTGGCAACTCCTTGGTGGTCTTTCAGCTCCTATATTTAACAAGGGCCAAATCAAACATGAGTTTTTTGTCAGCAACAAAAAACAACAGATTAGCTTTTTGCAATATCAGAACACCATCACTACGGCGTACAATGAATTAAGTGCCTTATTACACCGAACGGAAGCTTTTCAGGATGTTTTGGCCTATAAATCAAAAGAGATCGAACACCTTGAAATAGCAGTAAACGTTTCCAATGATCTGTATTTGAGTGGTTATGCTAATTACCTTGAAATCATTAGCGCACAAAAAGATAAACTTCAGGCTGAACTAGACTTTGTGGACATCCAACTAAAGAATGCGGACTCACAAGTTTTGTTATACAAAGCTTTGGGAGGAGCAATCAACTAAACCGTAGCAAAAACACAACTAAACGTTTTTCTATAAGGACCCTTTTTGGGGTGCCAAACTACAACTCTAAAGAGGGAGTCTCCATAAGTGGAGGCTTCCTCTTTTTTTTTAGTCACCCGATATAGTGAAAATTTATCGGATCCTAAGACGACCGGAAATTAAAACACCCTAAATTTAGCCTACTTTTTTTTGATAATTAATGCAATATTTTTCACAATTAAATGTTTTACTACATAAGGGTTACGCTACTTAAAGCTGAACTAGTATATTAATATTGAATTACTATGAAAAGGATATTGTTTGTAATGATTATGATGGCATTAGCACTACAAGGGCATGCACAGAACGAACTTAATAATAAAAGAAAAGCTATTCCGGCTAAACGCTCCAAGGTTAAAGAAGTTATCCCCCCTTTAGTTCTCTCACCAAAAATAAACCCACCTGCTCCTATCAAAGAAGCAGACCCTTTGCAAGTCAATCCTGAGGAATTGTTCAAGGACAGTAAGTTATATAAAAAAGAGTCAAATGCTGAAGGTATCTTTTATAGACGCAACCAATTTTTAGGAAGTTTTAAAACGCAATCCTTTACCTCTACGATCCGTTATCGAGATGCGGCTTATGTAGACGGTGATAGAATCAAAGTATATTTGAATGATCAGGTCATTGAACCTGAAGTGAGTTTGGATGGCGATTTTAAAGGTTTTAAAATAAAATTAGTACCTGGTGTAAATAAAATTGACTTTGAAGCACTTAACGAGGGTTTTGCTTCACCTAATACTGCCGAATTTCAGGTGTATGATGAGAAAGGAGTGGTTATTGAGTCTAGTCAATGGAATGTGGGTACCGGTTATAAAGCAACCATTGTGCTGATTAAGGAATAATACTCGTTTAAGTAAGAACAACATCCTTGAAACACTAAAAACCAATACTCTTTTACGTTTTTTACCAAAGGGATCTTTATCAGCAGACAACAAATCCCCCTTTTCATAGCCGTTGTTGTTCTTACTTACTGGCGAGCCAGTACTTTGCTCTGTTTCTTTTCACTGAGTAAATCATCCAAATCCGATTGTCTATAAAACTTAAGATCGTTAAGTTTCATGTATTTGCAAATAAACGCTAAGGTCTCAATTTTAGTTTGATAATTTTGTGTCACATTTTTTACGGGTTTGTGGCCACATAAGAGCAGAATTTTATTGTTCTTTTTAGCATAGTCCAATAATTCCAAAAGATAGGGAATACTAAAATGGAGGTGACTATTATCAATATCAAAAGCAAATACAATCTTTGAATTCTTAAAAAAGCTGTCTTGTTTCTCTGGTACTTCACCACCAAAGGCTCTTCCCCTAATCACTTTAAATTTACTCGATAGGACCTTATCCAGTGCATCGGTCCTTTCCCCATAAGGGTAAGCAAATGAGCTTACTTTAAAGCCCTTTTCTTTCATGGAAGCCATCATGGGCTCAATTTCTTGTTTCATATAGGCATCGATCCCAAATTGATTCACAAACTTAAAGGCATTGTAATGATGGTACCCATGACCTGCAATTTCGTGTCCTTCTTTTTGCATTTGAAGGAGTTTTTGAATTTGTGGAGCCCCTATGGAATCAATTTTGCACACATTAAAAGTAGCCTTCCATCCATACTTTTTCAACGCCAGATCTGCTTCATACCACTGGTCTACATAAGCGTCATCAAAAGATAAAATCACGCCTGCCTGATAAGGTTTCTCTACTGGTTTTGGTGGTTTCTTTTCACACGAAAACAAAGTCAAGCTTAACGATAATACGAGCATTTTTAGATACAATTGCTTCATAAATTACTTTCTTTAGCTGGGTCCAATTTTAAAAACTTCTTTGTAGCATGCTGTCCCTTTTTTGTGGCCACCTTTTTTCAAACGGACTTATGACTTCTTTTTTACACTATGAATCCTTTATTTAGGAAAATTAAGAGCTTCTTATCTCCTCCACAACTACTGCCTTCTAAAAACGTTTACTGTTAATCTTCTATAAAAATAGTACAAAAAATTATTTTTAGTCTTATTTTTATGGCATGAAATTAAAAGGCACTACTATTTTCCTAGGCTATCTCAAACAACTTTTGTTGGTGGTGGGTTTGGTATATGCTTTTTCTAATTGTCAGGTTAAAAAATCAATTTTACATTTTGTCTCTGTTGAAATTGTAGAAGTTTCTCAAAAGAGCCAAAGCCCGTTACCTACTCAAGAGTCATGTAGCCATAGCGTACTAAAGAAAAACACTCTGACTAAAAAAGCTTTTACAGCACCTCAAGCACCTATACTCCCTCCAGTTCAATCGTCCTTTTATCAAGTGGTAGAAAATATCGTTTTTCCAAAAGAACGTATCGATCCTATTTTGCACTTCAATAAAAAATCCATTACCTACCCTGCCCTGTTTATCGTATTTAAAAATTTGAAAATTGCTCCACCTATCACTTCGATTTGGGTTTAAAACAATTTCTATTATTTTTAAAATACATACAACAATATGCAACATCAAAAAACTTTTGACGCAGCTTCTATTACCACTTTAGCACTGCGTTTGGTCGTGGGCTGGACCTATTTCTCTGCCTTTTGGAGGCGACTTATCTTAGAAAACAAATTAATTCCGGAAGAAGCTGGTTATATAGGCGAAAAGTTTAATCATTTTCTACCGAATTCTCTAGGTTTAAAACCCGTTATCGAATATCTGGTTACACATCCTGATGCCTTATGGATTAACATGGTAGCTTTTACCATCATTGAAGGGATTGTAGGCTTAGCCATGATTCTAGGTCTTTTTACGCGACTAATGAGTATTGGAATTTTCTTATTGGCCTTAGGTATTCTATTGGCTTCTGGCTGGATTGGCACTACTTGTTTAGACGAATGGCAAATCGGTATTTTAGGTCTAGCAGCTGGATTTAGTTTATTTCTAACCGGCAGTAGTTATTGGTCTTTAGACGCCTATCTTCTTGAAAAAAAGTACCCTTTTACACAAACAAAATGGTTCCGATTTCTAGGCTCTGGTCCTTTACAATTGAACGCTTATAAAGGTATACTATTGACCATTGTTGTTTTTATTTTTGGTCTTACGCTCTACACCAACCAATATTTTCATGGAGGTGTTTTTGGAACATTACATAATAAATCTGTAAAACCTAAGCTTGAAATCAGCCAATTAAAAGTAGATCAAAAAGAGTTGAGCTTTCAAGTGTATCGCGTAGAGGGTGCCGATGTTTATGGATCGTTTTTGATTGGCATTAGCCTTCAAGACGCTACCGGAAAAAAACTACTCGACTATCAGGGAAGTGATTTAGCCAAACTCCCTCTTAGCTTTATCCACAATAATTATGTGGCCAAAGTAAAACCTGGAGCGCATAGTTTGATTATTCCCCTTGGGGCAAAAGCCACCATTCAAATTCCCCTAGATACTTTACCTAAGACTCAAAAAGGGTCCTATACGCTTACCTTAACCGATATCAGCGGTTTGAGCTGGACTGCTCAGTTATAACAGAAGTTCACCGTCTCTCAATATAAATGGGAGACGGTTTTTTTTTAAACTTAGTCACGTCCATTGTACTTCTATACTATTTTTAACAAGCATTAATTTAAAGCCAAGTATAGTTAATGCAGGCTATATTTAATAAATTTGCAGCAAGTAAAACAGCCTTATGATACCCAACATGGCTAAAAAAGGTTTTTAATGGTCGTAGTCTGCTGTCTAGGATTCCAATAATTTTAACGTCAACAAACAAAAACATTCTCACATCAGATAAAAATAAAATTTCGGTTGATTTAACCCTTCTAAAAATTCCTATTATGACCATTAGAAAAGCTACCCTTGAGGATTCTCCATCTATTGCAACCTATTTACTTTTAGCAATGGAAGAAATTGTTTATCAATTCATTTGTGAAGAAAATTATACCAAAGCCCAAGCGTTTCTATTGCACTTTGTAGCAAGAGAAAACAATCAATATTCCTATCAAAATTGTTTTGTTGTGGAACAAGACAACGAAATTGTAGCAGCAGTTAATGTCTATGATGGAGCCCAACTAGGCACCTTAAGAGCCCCTGTCATTGATTATGTAAGAACACATTTCAATAAAGACTTTAATCCCGAAGATGAAACACAGCCGGGAGAATATTATATTGACACCTTAGGTGTTGATCCTAAATGCCAAGGGAAAGGTATAGGCTCCGCATTATTGCAGTTTCTCATCGAGCATTACGTCCATCAAAAGAAGCAGCCTATCGGTTTACTAGTAGAGGAATCAAAACCAGCAGCTAAAAAACTATACCTAAAATTAGGATTCAAAGCTATTGGAGAAAAAACTTTAGTGGGTAAAAAAATGGAACACCTCCAAATTACACCTTAATTAACAAGACTTAGTTGATTTATAAAAATAACTGATACACTGATAGATACGATTTATAATACACTAAAAAGCCCCTAAATAAAAAAGGTATCTTTGCAAAAAAATTAATAGCCCATTGGCCTAAGGTTTTTGCCTTCTTTATTTTTAAAAAACACCCTTGAATTTTACATTAAAACATAGTCTTTCTGGACGTAACTTCTTTATTTTAGGAATTGCTTTTATTATTGTTACCCTATTTTCTATTTACATATTAAGCAACCTAATCACGCAAATCACCGAAAAATCGAATGCTGATGTGGCCCGACGTAACTTGGTTAAAAAGCAAGAAGTCGTTTCCCAAGAGTTTTCACGCTTTTTGGAAACTGAAAAAGAAGTAGCGCGAGTTATTGCCATTAGTACCCCTGAAAACTTAGCCGATAATTTAAAAGTGATCAGTGCCATCCATGATGATCATCAACTCATCAAAAACAACTGGTTCCAGATCAGTGACGGTCAAATAGTGTTCACTAACTTAGTAAACACCCCCAGTCAAAAGGGGAATATACGCGATTTTATCGCCCAGAATAAAGCGACGACAAAAATCAATACGATCATTAAAGACAGTCAAAACTTCTTTTGGCGCCTCTCTTTTACGTATCACACCCAAAATGGGACCCTAGTGCGCTATGGTTATGATGTAGATTTAGTCGCCCTACAATTGTATTTTTCAACCGTTGATCAAAAAGCAACCAACTACGCTTTTGTCTTTGACAAAAAAGGTACAATTCTTTATCATCCCGAAGCAAAATTTTTAAAGCAGAATGCTTTCAAAATGGCTCATCTAGCTGCTCAAGACACCCTAACGGCTTCAGCTCCAGAAAACTTTACAAAAAAAATAACGCTATCTGAATATTTAGGTGTCGACATTGTTCGCTATACCACACCCCTGCAGGTTAAAGACACTAACTGGTATATAGCGGTTAATTTACCTGAAAAAATTTCCAACGAAGATGTCTATGCCATAAAAAAATATGCCTCCTTCATTTATTTGATTACCACGATTATTCTGCTTGTCTTCTTCTACCTATTTACCCTTTTTAAGCGTAAAAGTTTCCTAGAAAAAGAAGCTTTATCCAAAGAACAGAACAAACTACGGCTGGAGAATGAAAAAATAAAGAAAGAAAAAGCCTTGATGCAACTCCAACAATTAAAAGAGCAGATCAATCCACATTTTCTATTTAATTCCTTGAATTCGCTGTATATGTTAATTGATAGCAATACCGCTTTAGCGCGAAAATTCACTTTGAATCTATCTAAAATCTATCGGTATTTAATTCATCCACCCGAACAAAATATTGTACCCTTAAAAGAAGAACTTCTTTTTATAGAAAAATACATTTTTCTACAACAAACCCGATTTAAAGACGAATTTGATTTTACTATTGAAATAGAAGACGATAGTGTCTTGACCAAAAAAGTACCCTACTTATCTTTCCAGATTGCAATAGAAAATGCCATCAAGCACAATATTGCTTCTGATGAAACTCCATTAAAAATAAATGTGATCATTGATCAAAACAAGGTGGTGATTACCAATAATCTAAATGAAAAACAAAACTTCGACAAGCCGTCTAAGTTCGGTCATAAGTACCTACAAAGTATTTATAGCTACTATTCAAAAGCTGATTTTGAGACCTATAAAACGGATGATTTTTTTGTCTGTATTTTACCCTTAATTGAATAAAAAAAGCATTCACTCCCAAAAAAAAGCCACTCACTCCATTTTGTTTTTTTTAACGTAATGGATACAATATTTTAGGCGAAAAATTAACCTAAACTTAACTCCAAATGAGGGAAAAGGCATTAATGAAAAATTTGAAAAACACATTTATACTCCTATTATTGATTAATAGTTGTACAATTATTGCGCAGAAAAAAGACAAAAAAAGCAAAGAAACTAAAACGGAACAAGTTAAGGATTCAACAAGCAACAAAAAAGGCAAAAAATATAACGATCTTTTAAAAGACGGTACCGTTAAAAAAGGCCTATTTAACATCATACAAGTTAAAACTGATCTTTATCTTGAAATAAATGATTCTCTTTTTCAAAGAGAATTTCTTGTGGTTAATAAAATTTCAAATGTCCCAATGCAAGTCAATGAGGCCGGACTTAATAAAGGAATGAATTATGAAAACAAAGTCATTACTTTTCATAAAGACCTTGTAGCCAAAAAAGTATGGGTAAAATCTTCAGTTCCTAGTGTTTCCTCTCCAAAAGGAGATGCCATCACCACCTCTGTTCATAATAACTTCTCAGAATCTATTATAGAGGTCTTTGATATCGAAACTAAAAACAATGATTCCACTTCAGTGGTAATCAAAGCCAACAAAATTTTTGACGGAAAACAAAAAAGTTTTAACGATGTTTTGAGCAATATTGGTTTTGGTGGTTCAGTAAAATCAGATCTATCCTATATAGAGTACGCTAAATCGTTCCCAAAAAACATAGTCGTTAAATCACAATTGACTACCTCTATCAGTGAAGGTGGAGGACCTGCTCTATCGGTAACCCTTGGTGTTACTAGTAATATCATATTATTAGATAAAGTGCCAATGCAAGCTCGTTTTTCGGATAATCGTATCGGATATTTTACCGAAAAACACTGGTATTTTAGTGATGACCAACATGCTATGCGTGAAAAGAAATTGATCACTCGTTGGCGATTAGAACCTAAAACCGAAGATATCGAAAGATACCGCAAAGGGGAACTGGTAGAACCAAAAAAACAAATCGTTTATTATATCGATCCCTCAACACCTAAACAATGGCGCTCTTATATTATAGAAGGAGTTCGTGATTGGCAAGTTGCTTTTGAAAAAGCGGGATTTAAAAATGCGGTGATCGCTATAGAACCTACAGAAAAAGATACTGATTTTGATATTGATGACGTACGTTACTCTGTAATTACCTATGTAGCCTCTCCAAAATCGAATGCTATGGGACCTGCAGTTGTAGATCCGAGAAGTGGAGAAATCATTGAATCAGATATTATCTGGTGGCACAATGTAATGACCTCTTTACACAGTTGGATGCGCATCCAAACTGGCGTAATTGATCCTAAAGCAAGAGGTAATAAATTTAGTGATGAACATATGGGTGAAGCCATTCGATTTGTATCTTCTCACGAAGTAGGACACACTTTTGGTTTAAAACACAATATGGGTTCTTCATTTGCTTATGACGTTGAATCGCTTCGTTCTAAAGAATTTACGGCTAAAATGGGTGGAACAGCTCCATCGATCATGGATTACGCTCGTTACAACTACATCGCTCAACCTGAAGATCATGTAGAAGCCATTACACCAAAAATTGGTGAATATGATAAATATGCTATCGAATGGGGATACAGATGGTTTGGGGACCAAAAAGAAGAACACACAGCCTTAAACAGCCTAATTAGCAAACATCAAGATGATCCTATTTATTTCTATGGAGAACAACAAGACGGTGACGGTACTATCGATCCCCGCTCACAATCAGAAGATTTAGGTAACGATGCGATGAAAGCAAGTGAATACGGTCTTAAAAACTTGAAACGTGTTGTCAATAACATTTTAGATTGGACTTACGATAAAGACGAGTCTTATTATGAAACAGGTAAACTGTATATTGGAACGATAGGACAATGGCAACTTTACAACAGACACGTCTTAAATAATATTGGAGGCGTCTATTTGAACACTACTGTTCACGGTGATCATAAAGCAAGTTATACCCCAGTTCCGGCTGACATCCAAAAAAGAGCTGTAGCCTATTTATTGAAAAACAGTATCACTATTCCTCAGTGGTTGTTTTTTAATCCAATATTAGACAAAACGAATCCCTTAAAGGATTCTCCAATGGGACCTTATGAGTATACCCCTTATACCCTAGCTAGAGAATTACAATACGGTATTTTATACAGTATGCTTGGAGATGATCGTTTATTGCGCATTACGGAAAATGAATTATACCAACGCAATCAAGCCAAAGAAACTGTCTTTACGGTAACACAATTATTCAAAACACTACATCAGCACATTTTTGCTCCTACGATCCAAAACAAATCGTTGACAATCATGGAACGTATGACACAAAAAAATTATGTGGATGTGTTGATTGTGTCAACTAACAAGCTTTTTGAAAAAACAGATGGTAAAAGAATTATTGAATTACAAGACAACCTAAACATGCCTCAGTTGTGTAATACACTAGAGGAATCCAAAATGGCACGTAATATCAATCAATCTTCATTGAAGAGGGTTTCAGAAGTTACCTCTGATAAAAAAGGAGAATTAAGACAAGTTTTACAATTGTTGAGAACAAAGAAGAATATTGGTAATCAAGAAACACAAAACCATTATGTTGATTTGATTCAACGCATCGAAAGAGCTTTAAGCAGCACACTATAATACATCATCCTAATTAAAACCATAAAATGAAACAATTATTTTACATCTTGAGCTTTTTCCTGACGGTGGTTGGGTATGCCCAAGAAACACGAACGATTACCGGAAAAGTAATCGATGCGCAAGACAAGTTACCCATTCCTGGTGCCACTGTTTATGTGGAGAATTCTTCGGTTTCCAATAGTACCCAACAAAAAGGTGTTATCGAAAGCGCTAGTATCGGAACGGTTACTGATTTTGATGGAAATTTTGAATTAAAAATAAACAATGCAACTACTAGTATTCGAGTTACCTATATGGGATACCAAGCCTATACCATCGAAATCACTGGACAAAACAACTATAATGTTGCTTTAAAAGCAGACTTAAGTGAACTAAAAGAAGTAGTGGTAACAGGTTACCAAAAAATTGAAAAAAGAAAATTGACTTCTGCTGTGGCTAAAGTCGATATGACCGATATCAAACAAGCCGGTGTTGGAAGTTTAGACCAAATGTTAATTGGACAGGTTGCTGGTGTAGCGGTTACGCAGCAAACAGGAGCACCTGGAACGGCAGCCAAAATTAGAATTCGTGGTACGGCTTCACTTAACGGTGCTCAAGATCCTTTATGGGTTCTGGATGGTTTGCCATTAGAAAGTAATGATGTTCCTAAAAATTATGACAAGGACAATATTGATGTATTGACTAACTTTTCTATTGCGGGATTAAACCCAGATGATATTAAAGACATTACCATCCTAAAAGATGCTGCTGCTACTGCTATTTATGGAGCAAGAGCTGCAAATGGTGTAATTGTGGTAACGACCAAAAAAGGAAAAAAAGGGAGTATGAAAGTTAATTTCACGGCCAATACTTTCGTGACTCAAAAACCTGACTTTTCAAAATTAAACTTATTAAATGCTTCACAGAAAGTAGACCTAGAACTATCAATGGCTGCTAGAGAGGATTTAACCTATAGAGATACAAACGGTGAAATTGCTCGTATTCTGAACAAGAATAATGAATTAGACACCTTTAGAGCAGGAGGATTTTCATCGCTAAGTGGACAAACACAAAATGCGATTAATGCTTTAAGAAACAACAATACCAATTGGGGAAACTTATTGTATCAAAGTGCTATAAACAAACAATACGGTTTAAGCATGTCAGGCGGTGGAGAAAAATCAGATTATTACTTCTCGTTGGGAACTTATAATGAAGAAGGAGCTTCTATCGGAACTGGTTTCGACAGATACAACCTTACTTTAAAAAACAACTTTGATGTAACCGATAAATTACGTGTTGGTATTGGAATATTTGGTACCCAAAGTAAAACGAAATCATACATTACCGATACGGATGCCTTTACCAATCCTGCCAACTACTCCAGAAATGTAAACCCTTATTTGACTCCATTTAATGCTGATGGAACTTACAAATATGATCAAGACATTAGTGGATATTCAGGTCGCTACGTACCTTTTAATATCTTAGAGGAAAGAGAAAATACGAATTATGAATTAAATGCAAGGTCTATAAAAGCCGTACTTGATATCGATTATACGATTACAAGAGGCTTGAAATTAAGCTCACAAGTGGGTTTACAGCTTGATAATAATTCTTCTGAAAAATATGCTGGTAAAGAAACTTATTTCACTAGAAAAGAAAGAGAAAAATCGCGTTACTTTAAAAATGGAGTGGCTTCTTACTTTCTTCCTAATGGTGGAATTATTCAAAATTCAAACTCTGACTTTTTCCAATACAACTGGAAAACCATGTTGAACTACAACACTGTTTTTGCAGAAAAACATGAGTTAGAAGTTATGGTCGGAAGTGAAATGAGAAGAAACAAAAGCACGGCTATCAATACGAAAGGTTTTGGTTTTGATCCCAAAACATTGACCACTATTCCAATTATCTTCCCTAATGAAGATTTTGCCAATAATGCCACATACAGATCCTACTTAAAAAATGAAGGTGAAAATGCATTTGCTTCCTTTTTTGCTACTGCATCATATACATACGATAAAAAATATACTTTCTTTGGAAGTGTTCGCTACGATGGCTCCAACTTATTTGGTGTAGATCCTAAATACAGATACCTTCCATTATGGGCCGCTTCTGGATCTTGGTTAGTATCTCAAGAGGAGTTCTTAAAAGATAATGAAACAGTATCTAACTTAAGATTACGTGCTTCTTACGGTTTACAAGGAAACATCGATAAAGGCACATCCCCTTTTGTTGTTGGAGAATACAAAACAACTACTATTTTACCAGGACAATCAGAACCTATTATTACGGTAATTTCACCTCCAAATAATAAATTGAGATGGGAAAAAACTGCCAATACCAATATGGGAATGGATCTTGGTTTGTTTAATAATCGCATCAATATCGTTACCGATGTTTACGGAAGAAAAAGTACTGATCTAATCGGTTTGCAATCTCTTGCTCTTGAAAACGGTTTTGAATTTACAAATGCCAACTGGGCACAAGTAACCAATAAAGGATATGAAATTGCCTTGTCGACTACCAATATTAATCACCCTAATTTTAAATGGAATACTACCCTTAATTTTGCTCATAACAAGAGCAATGTTGATCGTATCCAAGTAAGATCAAATAGTTTTTTACCCTCAAGAGAAGGACTTCCGGTTAACGCTGTTTTTGCTTTAAAAACCAATGGAATTGATGAAAATGGTTATCCTTTATTTGTAAATAAAAAAGGGGAAACAGTAAATGCACAAACCTTCTTTGGTTTATATGATCCTTATGCAGATTTCTTACCAGGAGAATTAGCGACATCAACACTTACTGCTGAGCAAACAAGAGATTTGTTTACTTATGTAGGTGATTTAGATCCTAAATTCACCGGAGGTTTTACCAATACTTTTAAAATTCATGATTTTGATCTGACTATTGCTACTACTTTCAACCTTAAGCAAACTGTTGTGGAAAGACCTAATTATAACGGAACAAAAGTAGACCGTGGTCAAAATTATACTACAGACATTTTAAATGCATGGTCACCTTCTAATACGGGATCAAATCTACCAGGCATTACAGGTAAAGACTCTGGGACTGGAGATTCATGGATGGCCAATCAATGGTTCGCTGATGCCACTCCAATAGATTTTTACAATTATTTAGATACTTGGGTACATGAAATGAGTTATATGCGTTTAAGCAGTGTTCGTTTAGGATATTCATTACCTAAAAAAGCAAGTCAGAAAATGTTTATGGATAATGTTAGATTCAGTATCGAAGGAAGAAACTTATTTGTAATTAGCTCTGATTACAAAGGTTATTTTGATCCTGAAACTTTTGGAAACATCTACGCTCAACCAATCCCAAGATCATTCACTTTAGGATGTAATCTAACTTTTTAAATTGATTCAAAATGAAAAATATATTAAAATACATATTCTTTTTTGGTGCAGCCATCGCCACAGTAAGTTGTGATGACTATCTTGAAGTACAACCAGTGGGTATTGTAATTCCGGAAACACTTCCAGACTTCAGAGCCGTATTGACCAAAGCCTATTCTGTTTATCCAAAACACAAATCACTGACTGCTGTACGTACAGACGAATTGATTCTTAGTGAATTTACAGATGATTTTGTATTCTACAGAGATGTCCATATCTGGAAAGATGCCAACCCTGATAAAATCACCAAGAGTTTTCAGTACGCAGACTTATACAATGTTATTTTTTATACCAATGTAATTATCAACGAAGCAAGTCAAAAATTAAGTGCTTCTGCGGAAAGAGATCAATTAATTGGAGAGGCTTATGCTTTAAGAGCACTAACCTACTTTGATTTGGTAAACTTATTCGGTAAACCTTATAATGCCGCTACTGCTGCAACGGACAAAGGGGTACCACTAGCTTTAGAAATAGATTTAGAGCAAGCTTACATCCCTGAAAGTGTAGCGGTAATTTACAGCCAGGTAATCTCTGATAACCAAGAAGCTCAAAAACTGCTCAACTTAGATACGCAAATAAAAGGACTGAACTACCGTTTCTCAAAAGCGGCACTATATGCTTTTGAATCTCGTGTTTACTTGTATCAAAATCAGTGGGCTAAAGCAATCGAGGCGGCAGATAAAGCACTGAGCTATAAAAATGCGTTAATCGACTTAAACACTAAAGCTACAATGCCTAGCAATTATGATGGAGCAGAATCTATATTGGCTCTAGAGGATACTTTTGAAAACCGTTTAAAGGGAGGTTCTTATGCATCCCCTAGTTTAACAGGAGCATATGATAAAGTAAATGACTTACGTTTTACGTTATATTATCAAGCAAGCGGAAGTAGATTCACCTTTAAAAAAGGAGGTGAAATCTCCCAAAAAAGTACGCTTAGAACTTCTGAATTGTACCTAACAAAAGCGGAAGCAGCAGCGCAATTAAGTGATCTTCCTAATGCAAGAACAACTGTGTTGGCTTTTATCAAAAACAGATACAATGCTACCGCTTATGATCAGTTAAGTAATTCGCTTGCTACCATGACACAAACGCAACTTCTTGATTTTATAGGTCAAGAAAGACAACGTGAGTTTGCTGTAGAGGGACATCGTTGGTTTGATTTAAGAAGAACTTCTCAAAAACAAATCATACATACTGTCGATGGAGATGCTTATACCTTGATCCAAAATGATCCGAGATATACACTACCCTTCCCTAAAGATGCCAAATTAAACAATCCCGATTTATAAGAATACTAGCTCCGTTTTTTAACGGAGCTTTTTTTTACCTTTGCCAGAAAAAAATCGAAATGAAAATAGTCATTATTGAAGACGAATACCTCGCTTCAAACTATCTAAAATCAATTCTCGAACAGCAAAGTATCATTCCTATTAGTGCCATCACACTAATTAAATCAGTGAAAGATGCGGTGGTGTTTTTCAATGAGAACACGGTTGATCTCGCCTTCATGGATATTCATCTGGGAGACGGTAAGAGTCTTGATATTTTCGAAAAAACTACTGTTTCATGTCCAGTGATTTTTGTAACGGCTTATGATTCTTATGCCGTTAAAGTCTTTAAGCATTTCACCATTGATTACCTTCTTAAACCCTATGAAGAAGAAGATTTATTAGAAGCCTTAGCCAAATACAAAAACATAAAAGAAAGCTTTAACCCCAACCCCATTGTGGAGTCTTTGGTTGAAATTGAAAACCAAAACAATATACAACATCACTTTTTAGTTAATCATAGAGACAAACTCCTATCGATTAATGACAGCAGCATTACGTACTTTTTTGCCACTGGAAAGCACCTTTTTATCAGTACCGATTCCGGTAACAGTTACTTATACAATAGCAATCTTAAAGACCTAAAGTACAAACTAGACCCCAAGCTTTTCTTTAAAATAAACAGAAAATATATCCTCAACAGAAATACGATTCAAGAAATCGTGAAGCACTCTAGCCAAAAAATAGAACTACTACTCAATGTATCTTTACCTGATACTGAACCTATTATACTAAGCAAAAAAGAAATTAGTAATTTCAAAAACTGGCTTGATTCCTAAAAATATTTACCTATCTTCCTCCTCTTCTTAAATATCTAATACAAACACTTACTAGCAAATCCTTTTTCTGCTATTTGATTTTTATTATATCGCTTTAAATAGAAAAATATTTTAATATTGCAAGTTAATTTGTATTATTATTTAAAAAATACCTTAGATTTGCAAGACATACCCAGAAACTACTAAACAACAGAACGATGAGCTTAAAAGATTTATTAGACGTTAGTAAAGATAAAACCCTATCTGGTCAAAAATGGCATATGCTAAGGCAATCCATTACCAAACGTTTATTGTCTGGCGGTAATTCTACTATGGCTGAATTAAGTACTGAACTACAATCTAGTGTACCTACAATCACCAAAGCTGTAAATGAATTGTTAGCTGAAGGTTATGTGGTGGATATGGGGAAAATTACCAATAGTGGAGGAAGAAGACCTTCTCTATATAGTATCAACCCGACCTGTGCCTACTTTTTAGGTGTAGAAGTAGGAATTTCAAGTATGTCTATTGGACTACAAAATATAAAAAACGAATTGGTTAGTGTTGAACTCGGCACTTCGTTTATCTTAGAGAATACCCAAAAATCTTTACTTACCTTTTGTGAACTAATCAACTCCTTTATAGAGGATAGTTCCGTTGAGAAAAAAATGATAGTGGGTGTTTGCATCAACTTCTCTGGTCGTATCAATTCTATGGAAGGTTTTAGCTACAACTATTTCTTTAGCGAAAACAGACCCTTGACCGAAATTATCTCTGAGCAATTAGATTTACCTGTTCATTTAGAAAATGATACTCGTGCCATGACTTTTGGTGAATACTGTGAGGGTGTCGTAGACGATGAACAAAACATCATCTTTGTCAATTATAGTTGGGGTGTGGCCATCGGAATGATTACCGATGGAAAGCTGTATTATGGAAAATCGGGTTATTCTGGAGAATTTGGACATAGTACGATTTTCAATAACAACATTATGTGTCAATGTGGGAAATTAGGTTGTTTAGAAACCGAAATTTCTGGCTGGGCCCTCATCAATCAATTCAAAGAAGCTATCGCAGAAGGAAAACAATCCAAAGTAGTCCTCGATGATAACTCTCCTATCCTTCAGCACCATGCCATTATTACTGGAGCTGTTAAACTGGAAGATACTTTATGTATCGATTTAATTACCAAACAGAGTGAAAATATGGGACGTTACCTATCCATATTACTCAACATATTCAATCCCGATTTATTAGTGGTGGGTGGTGATTTTGCCCAATTAGGCGACTTTGCCCTCCTACCTATACAATCAGCCTTAAAAAAATATTCTTTAGGACTGGTTAATCGTGATATGAAACTTAAAAAATCTACTTTAGGCCGTCGTGCTGGTGTTATTGGCGCATGTTGCGTGATAAAAGAAAAGATGTTATCTCCCTATATTAACAGTTAAATTTCATTATAATGTATTTAATTATTAAAATATTTTAATAACGTTTGTTTTCATATTAAAATATTTTATATCTTTACAATGTTATAATAAATTGTTTCGCTGATTATTCTACCAAACAGTACTTATTAAACTTTCTTTTACTTTTAGTTTCTTTTAGTAATGAAATTGTTTATACATATTATGTACAAACAAAACAGCTTTTATCTGCAGCTACAAATAGCCTGCTTTTAATGCTGTAGCTTTCAAATCTAAAAACAAAACAGCCCTAAACAAGTTGTTGGAAAAAAAGCGAATCTAAAGAATAGTCCGAAAAATAAGTGCAGCACGGTAGTAAAAGACATCCTATCAAGATAGCAGACGGCAATACCAATTCATTATTAAAAAAATATTTTTTCATTGCTAAAAAAACAGCCATGTGATACGCATCGCTGCTAAACTCCTAGCACAGGAACAAGCAATAGTAAAGGACTAAATAAGTTTTTAACAATAGTATAATTAACCAGAGTATTTCAAGAGTATGATTATTCTACAAAAAAACTGCGTTAATGCGTTTTAGTCTCATTAAATTTAAACATTAGATTGGTGATTTTATAAATTTCCAGTTCTATAAATCAAAATAAAAAAAACAAACAAAAAAACAAAACATCATGAAAATCGAACACTTACAAGGTCTTATTTCAGCTCCTTTCACCCCATTTGATAGTAACGGAAAATTAGATGTTAGCTTAATTCCTGCTTACTATGCTTTTTTAAAAAGAAACAAAGTTACTGGAGCATTCATTAATGGTTCTACAGGAGAAGGTGTATCCATTACCTTAGAAGAAAAGAAAGCAGTAGCACAAGCTTGGGCAGACTGTTCCAATCACGATGCTGATTTTAAAGTAATGGTTTTTCTTGGAGGAACTTGCTTAGCAGATTGTATTGATTTAGCTAAACATGCTTACGAAATTGGTTTGTACGCTGTTTCTTTAACAGGAGCCTTTTACTTTAAACCATCAAATGTAGATACACTAGCTGAAATTTGTATTAAAGTGGGCGAAAGTGTTCCTAATATGCCTTTCTATTATTATCACATCCCAGTATTAACAGGAGTGAACATTGCTATGTATGATTTGGTAAGAGCCTTAGATGGTAAACTTCCAAACTTTGCAGGAGTAAAATATACACACGAAGATTTCATGGACTTCCAAAGCTGTATGAGTTATCAAGACGGAAAATTCGATATGCTTTGGGGACGTGATGAAAACATGTTATCGGCCTTAGTATTGGGTGCTAAAGGTGCAGTAGGAAGTACTTTTAACTATGCCGCTCCTTTATATTATGATTTAATTGATGCCTTTAATGCGAACGATTTGGTTAAAGCACGTAAGCTTCAACAAAAATCAATTGATATGATTCGCTTTTTAGGTAAATATGGTGGTATCTCAGTAGGTAAAGCCTATATGAAATTAGTAGGTCAAAATTTAGGGGAATTTAGATTACCCGTTAAAAACATGTCAGCCGAACAATTTGAGTTATTCAAAAAAGATGTGGCAAGCTTAGATTTCGATGCTTTTAAATCAAAATAATCTTAGTTCGTTTTCTCTAAAACAAACACTATGAATACATCATTTTCTTACCTAATCCTTACTCTTTTTATTATGTCAACAACAGTTGGGTTTTCTCAAAAAGCTACTATCTCAAAAGTCGAATGGAAAAAAGCTGCTCACTTGCAAAATGCAGATGGAAGTCTTTCCTTGGGATTCGCGGGGCCAATTAATGGTGTAAGTAACGATGTTTTAATCGTTGCAGGCGGAGCCAATTTTCAAGATAAAATGCCTTGGGAGGGTGGAAAAAAACATTATTCAGATGAAATTCATGTCTTGCAAAAAAAAGGGAATCACTATACTTGGAATAAAAAAGTACAGGCTAGATTAGCCGAACCTATCGCCTATGCAGGTACTACCACTACAAACTCGGGTATCGTTTATGTAGGCGGTGAAAATCAAAATGGTTTTTCCAATAAAGCGTATTTACTCACTTGGAATTGCGATAAAAATGAAGTGGAAACTAAAACTTTACCTGATTTTCCACTAGCCATAACCAATATAGCCCTTACTCATAAGGACAATGTTGTTTATGCCCTTGGTGGAGATCTTGCTACAACATCCTCGGATGCTGTTTTCAGCCTAGATTTAAAGGCAGAAAAACCAGTATGGAAAGTCTTACCCAACTTGCCTTTTGCTTTAGCAAATGCGCTTGTAGTGGTACAAAATGATTCTGAAGCAGCGTCCATCTATGTTATTGGAGGTAGAACAAAAACACCTTCGGGCATCAGCGATTTACACAATACTACTTTGGCTTTTGATTTACAAAAACAAGTTTGGGAGAATAAGGCCAACATAAAAGATGACAAAGGCACAACCTGCTTTTCAGCCGGTGCTGGAGTAGCCATAGGAAAAGAAAATATTTTAATAGTAGGTGGTGATAACGGTACTACATTTCATAAAATTGAAACCTATTTATCGCAAATCGCAAAAGCCACTTCAGAAGAAGAAAAATCAAGGCTTATTGCCGATAAAAACATATTAAACACCACGCATAAAGGATTTTACAACGCTATTTTATTATACAACACCCGTACCAATACATGGTCAAAGATAGGCGAATTACCCTTTCTTGCCCAAGTAACTACAACAGCAACGCTATGGAATGGTAAAATTGTTTTATCAAATGGAGAAATAAAGCCCGGAATTCGTACCCCTGATGTAATGCTAGGTACTATCCACTAAGGGACATTAAAAGAGCAGCGCTATTAATAAATTTTTAAAGCATACCAAAATATGAAAAACTCTAAATATTATCCTTGGTTAGTAGTCGCCTTGTTGTGGATTGTAGCCTTACTGAACTATATGGATAGGCAAATGTTAGCGACCATGAGACCATCTATGGAAGCAGACATACCTGAATTAGTTTCCGGTGAAAATTTTGGACGTTTGATGGCTATCTTTCTATGGATTTATGCTTTAATGAGTCCCATATCAGGAATTGTCGCAGACAAATTAAATAGAAAATGGTTAATCATAGGCAGTTTATTTGTTTGGTCAGCCGTTACCTATGCCATGGGTTATGCAACAACCTATAATCAAGTTTATTGGTTAAGAGCACTTATGGGAGTTAGTGAAGCGCTGTATATTCCAGCAGGTTTATCGTTAATTGCCGATTACCATCAGCAGAAAACACGGTCTCTTGCCATTGGAATTCATATGACTGGACTTTATGTAGGATCTGCTTTAGGAGGTTTTGGTGCTACTATCGCTGCAAAATTTTCTTGGCATACAACCTTTCATTATTTTGGAATTATAGGAGTTATTTATTCTGTTGTTTTAGTATTCCTTTTAAGTGAGAAAAAAGTAAAGGAAGTAAAAACTGCGGTATCTCAGCAACAAAAGGATTCTCTCTTTAAAGGATTGGCCTTGCTTTTTACCAACCTTTCTTTTTGGGTCATTTTATTTTATTTCGCGATCATCAGTTTACCAGGATGGGCAACCAAAAATTGGCTACCTACCCTATTTTCAGACAACTTAGGTATTTCCATGGATCAGGCTGGTCCTATAGCCACCATTACCATTTCACTTTCTTCTTTAATTGGGGTAATTTTTGGTGGTATTTTATCCGATAAATGGGTACAAAAAAATATAAAAGGAAGAGTTTATACCAGTGCTATTGGTTTGAGTTTAACCATTCCAGCCTTACTACTGATTGGTTTTGGAAGTTCCTTATTTCATGTGGTGGGCGCCGTTTTATGTTTTGGTATCGGATATGGTATGTTCGATGCTAATAATATGCCGATCATCTGTCAATTCGTTTCTTCTAAACACCGTGCAACGGCCTACGGAATACTCAATATGACAGGAGTGGGTTGTGGAGCCTTGGTCACTTCCTTATTAGGTAAATCAGCAGATTCAGGAACTTTGGGTTCTGGTTTTGCCTTGATGGCCGGAGTTGTACTGGTTGCCTTAATCGTTCAAATTAGTTTTCTGCGTCCAAAAGTCAATGATTTTGCAGGCGTATAAACAATAATAAATAACATCTTTTTTTGATATAAGAAATTTTTAGTTGGCTTTGGTTTTTTTAAGCTAGGGCAAAACCATTGGTTTTGCCCAGCTTTTAAAATGCCTTATTTGTAACACTATTCTAGGAAAAAATGAGTAAAAGAAAACAAAGTATCTTTTTATCCCTATTTTTCATTTCAATGTTTCTCAATCTTGAAATGTTCGCCCAACAGCCCCTGACCAAGATAGCGTGTATAGGAGATTCTGTGACCGCTGGTTATTTACTGACCGACGCCACTACGGAATCCTATCCTTCGCAACTTCAGGTATTGATGGGCAGTAAATATGAGGTAAAAAACTTTGGTCATAGTGGAGCCACTCTTTTGAAAAAAGGAAGTACACCCTATTATAAAACAGAAGCATGTGCCCGTGCTATTGCCTATAAACCAGATATTGCTATTATTCATTTAGGATTAAATGATACTGATCCTAGAAACTGGCCTAACTACAAAGAAGATTTTGATGCCGATTACTCTTGGTTGTTGGATACTTTAAAAAAACAAAATCCAAATGTAAAATTATACATCTGTCGCATGACCCCTATATTTAATGAGCATCCGCGATTTAAATCAGGTACTCGCGATTGGTTCTGGCAAATTCAAGAACATATCACAGCGGTCGCTAAAGCAAATGCTGTAGGTCTAATTGATCTACATGAAAATTTATACCCACGTCCTGATCTTTTTCCAGATGCCTTGCATCCCATAAAAGAAGGCGCAAGTATATTGGCTCAAACCGTTTATAGCAATATAACGCAGGATTTCGGGGGATTAAAATTGGCTACTGTCTTTAGTGATAATATGGTATTACAAAGGAACCAACCCATTGTCATCTATGGTACTGCCAATGGTGGTGACCCAGTGGAAATTACCTTCAATACGATTAAAAAAGTAGTTACAACCAGTAACTATGGCAAATGGAAAGCTATTTTTCCCGCCCTTAAATCTGGTGGCACTCATCAAATAGCGATTTCCTCTAAGGACAAACATATCGTACTAAAAAATATTTTAATTGGTGATGTGTGGTTTTGCTCAGGTCAATCGAATATGGCTTTTCCATTACTTAAATCAGAGCATGGAGCCGCTGAAGTGAAAAACGCCAAGCAAAATATTAAACTGCGCTTGTTCCATTTTAAAGCCATTCAAGAAACCGATGACATACCATGGGATTCTCTTACTTTGGCTAAGACCAATCAATTGAAGTACTTTTCTGGAAATTGGGCCAACTGTGATTCTATCAGTGCCAAAGATTTTTCAGCCATAGCCTTTTACTTCGGTCAACGCATCATCCAAGAAGAAAACGTACCGGTAGGTTTAATAGAGGTAGCCGTTGGCGGTTCACCAATTGAATCTTGGATCGATCGTTACACCTTAGAACATGATGACAAAGTAGTGGATGTGTTAAGCAATTGGCGAAAATCGGATTTTCTGATGCCATGGGTGCGCTCTCGTGCTGATATGAACCTAAAAAATGCTACTAATTCCAAACAGAGACATCCTTATGGACCCGCTTATAATTATGAAGCCGGCGTCACCCAATTTACCGACTTTCCTATTAAAGGATTCCTTTGGTATCAAGGAGAAAGCAATG
Organism: Flavobacterium sp. OHVDL-2026-0007; assembly: GCF_059882335.1. Classification (NCBI taxonomy): domain Bacteria; kingdom Pseudomonadati; phylum Bacteroidota; class Flavobacteriia; order Flavobacteriales; family Flavobacteriaceae; genus Flavobacterium; species Flavobacterium sp. OHVDL-2026-0007. The sequence goes on along the minus strand of NZ_CM187612.1, from coordinate 457,960 downwards.
CTCATAACATAGAATTATATGAACATTTAATGCCCACATTGGTCCAAAGCTGGCGTAAAGCTTGGGGCACTAGCCTACCCTTTTACTATGTACAATTGTCGAGTATAGACCGACCAACCTGGCCTGGCTTTAGAGCAGCACAAAACAATATACAAAAGAAAATTCCCAATAGTGGTATGGCTGTGAGTATGGATTTTGGAGATCCTACCGATGTTCATCCCATCAGGAAAAAACAAGTTGCAGAGCGCTTGGCTTTACTCGCCTTAAAAGGCAGCTATGGAAAAGCAGTGACAGCCAATGGCCCAACTCCTTTAAAAGCCATACAAAAAGGAAATGAAATTCTACTTTCTTTTTCCAATGCCAAACAATTAGCGACAGCCAATGAGAAGGAAGTACTAGGTTTTGAACTAGTCACCGAAAAAGGCAACCGAATCGAATCCAAAGCCCGCATTAGTAAGAACCAAGTGGTACTCTCTATTGCTGAAAACCAAACCATAAAAACCGTTTTATACGCATGGAAACCCTATACCACAGCAAATTTAGTCAATGAAGCCCAGCTTCCTTGTTCTACTTTTTCAATAGAAGTGGACTCTGGTGTCCCTATAAAAAAGTAAGCTCTTTTTAAATTAATCTTAAAAAAAGAAACCCATTGGCACAGTCATTAAAATCACGAACAAACAACAAACTATCAACACTTGGTGAACAAAAAGCACCAGTCTAAAAATATACTAAAATGAGCTATTCAAAAACTGATCTGTTAAATCTAAAAGATTTCTACCAGAACCAATTACTAAACAACACTATACCTTTTTGGTTTCCTCAATCAGTGGACCCCATTCATGGAGGCTATTTATTAATGCGTGATCGAAATGGTGATTTAATTGATGACGACAAATCAGTATGGTTTCAAGGAAGAGCTGCTTGGATGTTGGGGACTCTTTACAATACAATCGAACCCAAACAAGAATGGTTGGAAGGAGCCAAATCTGGAATTGATTTCATGAACAAACATTGTTTTGATACCGATGGCAGAATGTTCTTTCATGTTACGCGTGACGGGAGACCAATTCGCAAACGTCGTTATTATTTTTCCGAAACTTTTGCAGCGATCGCCATGAGTGCCTATGCCAAGGCCAGTGGAGATCAAGCCATTGCGAAGCAAGCACGTCAGTTGTTTGGAGAATGCATCAAATACACCAGTATTCCAGGTTTACTAGAACCCAAATATACAGCGGTACGCCCCTCAAAAGGAATTGGAGCACCGATGATCATGATCAATACAGCCCAACAGTTAAGAGAAAATATTGGAGACCCACGTTGCGATGAATGGATTAGCAAATGGATCGCCGAAATAGAACGAGATTTTGTCAAGGACGATATTAAATGTGTCATGGAACAAGTAGCTCCAGACGGTTCCATAATTGATCATATCGACGGACGCACCTTGAATCCTGGTCATGCGATAGAGGGCGCTTGGTTTATATTGCATGAAGCTAAATACAGAAACAATGATCCTCATTTGATTGCATTAGGTTGTAAGATGTTGGATTATATGTGGGAACGCGGTTGGGACAAAGAACACGGGGGAATCATGTACTTTGTCGACGTATACGGTAAACCTGTTCAGGAATACTGGCAAGACATGAAATTTTGGTGGCCTCATAATGAAGTTATTATTGCCACTCTATTGGCTTATACCCTTACAGGAGATGAAAAATATGCTCAGTGGCACAAAATGATTCATGATTACGCTTATAGCAAATTCCATGATAAAGAAAAGGGTGAATGGTTTGGGTACCTTCACCGAGATGGAACTGTAGCTCAAACAGCAAAGGGTAATCTTTTTAAAGGCCCCTTCCACCTACCACGTCAGGAATGGTACTGTTTACAACTATTAAATGAACACTTAAATAAATAAAATTAATATATTGGTCTAATTATTGGAACTAAGGCTTTCAACAGTTCTTTGCCTGTACCAATACTACAGAATGTATAGGAAACCTTATGCAGAGGAATTTCATCTCCCCTATATAGAAATACAACATAATCATAAACCCGTTTTATCATGAAAAAAATTTTCATATCCTTTTTACTAATTGCTGCTACAGGACTTTATGCTCAAAATGAAACCTATAAAATTGCAGATGGGGTAATCTCACATCAAGATTTATTCAACACCTCTATGGTGAAAGATGTTCAATGCTTTAGAATCCCTTCGATCGTGACCGCTCCTAATGGTGATCTTATCGCAGCCATTGACGAACGTGTACCGGGTTGTGGAGACTTAAAATTTAGCAAAGACATTAACATCGTACAACGCAGAAGTACCGATAATGGTAAAACTTGGTCTGCCATTGAAACGGTAGTGAATTATCCTTTTGGTCAATCTGCCTCAGATCCTTCTATGATTGTGGATCATCAAACCAATGAAATCTTCTTGTTCTATAATTATATGGACTTAGATAAGGAAAAAGATGTTTTTTACTTACACGTAGTAAAGAGTGCGGATAATGGTAAAACCTGGAGTAAAGCACAAGATATCACCAGTCAAATCAGTAAACCAGAATGGCATAATGATTTTAAATTCATCACCTCGGGACGTGGTGCGCAAACGAAAAGTGGAAAGCTGATCCATACTTTGGTGAATTTAAAACAGGGCTTGCATATTTTTAGTAGTGATGATCACGGAAAAACATGGTCTTTGATCGATACCCCTATAAAACCCGCTGATGAATCAAAAATTATCGAATTAGCAGATGGAACTTGGATGATCAACGCCAGAGTGAACAAAGGTGGAATGCGCTATGTGCATACTTCAACAGATCAAGGAAAAACGTGGGACTCAAAAGCAGCACCCAACTTAGTGGATCCAGGTTGCAATGGGGAAATCATTCGATACAGCGCCAAAGCAGATGGATCTGACAAAAACCGCCTCCTTTTTTCAAATGCTAAAATGGAAAAAAACAGAATGAACATGACTGTTCGTGTTAGTTATGACGAAGGGAAAACATGGACAGAAGGAAAAACAATATATGCGGGTCCTTCAGCTTATTCGTCTCTTACTGTTCTGAAAAATGGAGACATCGGTCTTTTCTTCGAAAAGGATGAATACACTAAAAATGAATTTGTGAGCTTTTCTCTAAAATGGTTAACTGACGGAAAAGATACTTTCAAAAAACCTACCAAAAAAAGAAAATCAATAAAGAAATAAAGAACCCTATTAGCCCTTGTGGATCTTCCATTCCCAAGGGCTTTATTTTACATACTGAATCAAAATGAAAAAAGCGATTATCAATACTACTGTACATACTGGTGATGAAATCATTAGTAACGGAGTCATTATTGTCGAGAACGGAATTATACTTTCAATACAAGAAGAAATCCCAAATGATATTGAAACGATTGATTTAAAAGGAAACCATATTGCCGCCGGATTTATAGATATTCAAATCAACGGTGGAGAAAAGCATTATTTTAGTCAAACGCCTACTGAAGCCACTATCGAAGACATCTATCAAACAAGTCTTCAGTATGGTACTACCCATATGCTTCCTTGTTTGATATCCTCTTCTCACGAAACCATTCTTCAGGGAATTGAAGCCGTTCGTGCTTATATGAAAAAACATGACAATGGGGTCATTGGTATGCATTTGGAAGGTCCTTTTTTGAATCCATTAAAACGTGGGGCTCATAGTATTGATCAGGTACGCAAACCTACAGACCAAGAACTCGAAGAGATTATTCGATTGGGTAAAGATGTCATCAAAGTCATGACCATTGCTCCAGAATGTTTTACAGACAAACAACTTCAAATGTTACTTGATAGCGACATTGTCCTTTCAATAGGACATTCCACTGTTACTTATAAAGAAGCGCAAGCTTATTTCTCGAAAGGAATCAAACTCGTTACCCATTTATTTAATGCCATGACTCAATTTGGACATCGTGAACCTGGTTTGGTTGGAGCTACTTTTGAAAATGAAAAGGTATACGCTCCAGTTATTCTAGATGGTGCGCATTGTGATTACGCTGCTGCTAAAATAGCCTATACGTTAAAACAAGATAAATTCTTCTTGATTAGTGATGCTACGTTTTTAGGTCGTAAAGTAGCCAACTTTAAATGGGACAATTTTGATGCTCATTTAGACAATGGTTTTTATAGAAATGAGGATGGAAATTTGGCCGGAGCCACCATCTCGATGTTAGAAGCGGTACAAAATGCCTATAACCATTTAGCCGTTTCGGCAGATGAAGCTATTCAGATGGCAACTTCACGTGTAGCCAGCGCTATTGGTATGGAGAACAAATTTGGAAAAATAAAACCTGGCTTTCCAGCCTCTTTTGTGCAATTCAATCCTGATTTATCACAGATAGAAACCTTACTTTTTACTAAAGAAAAAAACACTACCACCTAAAATGTTGACCACAGAAAAAAGGATCCCTCTTGGCCGTAAAGTCAAAGAATGGAAAATCATTTTTGCAGGAATTGTTTTTGCCTTTTTATGGGCATCGGCCTCCACGGCTACCAAAATAGGATTACAATCTGCCCAGCCCTTTGTGATTTCGATTTTTAGATTTATAATGGCCGGAAGCATTATGCTTATTATCTCACATCTGTTAATGGCAAAACGCCTTCCACAGAAAAAAGAATGGGTGCAAATTAGTATTTATGGTTTGTTCAATATTACCTTTTATCTGGGTTTATATGTGGTAGCCATGCAAAAAGTATCCGCTGGTTTGGGAAGTTTAGCTGTAGCCACTAATCCTGTATTTATTGTTTTGATTTCGGCGATTTGGTTATCTCACAAAATCAAGTTTAAAAATATACTTAGTTTAATTCTTTGTCTAGCAGGTGTTTTTTTAGCGGCCTATCCCCTTTTACAAAGCAGTTATGCAACCCCCAGCGGTATCCTTATTTTAGTAATCAGTATGATCGCGTATTCACTGGGTACCCTATATTATTCCAGTCAAAACTGGAATGGGCTACACATACTGACCATCAATGGATGGCAAACCATCATTGGGGCTGTATTTCTACTTCCAGTGTTATGGTTTACCTACGAACCTGCTAAAAATATTTTTGATAGCGATTTTTGGTTCTCTACTTCTTGGTTGGCCTTAGCGGTTTCTATTGGGGCGGTACAATTTTGGTTGTACCTCTTAAAAATTAACCCCATCAAAGCTTCTTACTGGCTTTTTTTATGTCCGATATTCGGCTTTTTAATTGCTTATTTCATGGTAAATGAACCCCTTAGTTGGTATACTTTATTAGGTGTAATCTTGGTTATCATCGGTTTGTACACCAGCCTTACCATTGAAAAAAAATAAAATGCATCCAACACTTGAACATCATAAAAGCTAATAGGGATTCTCCAAGCCACTATTAGCGCTAAAACCTAGAGGATTTAAAATTCACTAGGACCTACCAAGTTCCCATTGGTGACAGTTGCCTCCAATGGGATCTTAATCCCCCCCTTCCCTTTGGCCTACTTCTATTGAAGTAGAAGCCCTTTTCACTTGAGCTGCCCGCGGTAATCTTAAAAAGATTTTAGAACTGTTTTCAGTAAACAGCTCTACAACGCTTTACGCACGGGCCCCTTTAGTGGTAGTAAGTCTTCGTTATTTCACCTCACCTCCAAGGACATATAGAGGACGAAGCAGCTGCCGTTTACCAAGATCTGGAGCATTAAACCAATCTAAAATAAGCACGAATTTTCTTTATCTTTTTTAATAAACTCTATTGTTTTATACAGTTTATTGGTACTTTTGCAGCTTATTAAAAATAAGCCCCAAATTTAACATTAACAAAACAAAATGAGAAAAAACAATTTCAATTTTCTCCTCTTTGTCCTACTCTCCACGGTCCTTTTTGGCTGTAGTGATAATGGAAGTGAAGGAGACAATTACAAGCCCAATTATTTGCCTAGCATCGATGCCACAAACCTACCCGCTGGCAATCAACCGATGACCATGTTTGAAGATGATGAGCCTTCTTCGAGAATGTATGACAATAAGGATCGTTGGTTTCGTGTGAACCAGCCCATGCAAATTATTCAAAAAGGAAAAGATTCTGTACAAGTATCCCTTTATTCTCCTGTTGGTCTAACTGATGTGAGAATCTATGCCAAATTGCCTAATTATGACAAGCGTTTTTTGATTTACAATTTCACAAACGTTCCTGCTTTCCATCGTTCTTTTCATCAGATTCCTTTAGTAGCAGGAAAAAATGATTATCTATTAGAAAATGGCAAAACCGTTACTATTGATCAAATTTCAGGCTTCTCTTCTGGCGCTATTGAATTTTCAGTGGAGTCAACGGATCCTTTATTTGCTAAATTCCAAAAAATAAAATCATCGCGATTGGTACAATTCAGTGCTCAATATCACATCAACGAGTATGGTAAATATTTACCAATGAACCCTGTTCTGGCTAAAGAAGCTATTGCTATGATTATCAATTATTCCTACGCCATTAGCCATCCTTTGTATTATGATACTTTCATGAATTTTGATCGATACAAAAAAGAACAGGCCGCAACAGCTGGAACAGCAATCAATGGTGCATTAAACTGGCACGGAAATGCTGACGATGTGGATGGTGTTTACGATTATCTCACCAAAGAACAAATTGAGCAAGCTTATAAAACCTATATAGATACCAGAAACCTGAATATGGCCATGGTTGGTGGAGATTCTGCTTGGGGCGGTGGTGCTTTGGCCTCGCAATGGGAATCGGGTTATGTAACGGGTCACTGGAAAGGTGATATGTCGGTTTGGTCTCATGAATATTCACATCATTCTGGTTATAATCACAGTAGTAACCTAGCCAATAGTGGCCAAGGTGGAGGTCAACAAGAAATGTTAACGCAGTTCTACAAATACCTTATTCATATCCATGATCTTCCCTTTACAGATCCAGACATTCTTAAAGGATACACCAAGACCGCTTACCTAAGCGGTACTTATAAAAAACCTGTCTTTACCGTTGATCCTAAAAATCCATTTTTAGTAAAATATAAAGGAGAAGGAACATGGAAATAACCTATAAAACTATCATGAACAAAATACCGTTTTTACTATTATTACTTTGTCTTTTTACCAATTGTAGCAAGGACAATGCAGAGGGTGAATCGACCAATTATGCTTATTACTATCCAACCGAAGAAACATCCATTACAGCCAGTCAAATTGGAAATGGTAGCGGAACATTCGATCCTAAAGGCATCACCATAGCCAACAACAAACTTTACATCTGTAATGGTAATGTATTGGAAATTTTCAATGCCGTCACTTTGGATCATATCAAAACCATTACAGCCTATACCAAAGAGGCAACCACCATTCCGCTAACAAATCTTACGTCAGTTTGTATTGATAATGGAAGAATTTATCTTGGAGGGGAATCAAGGCTTTTTGTATTTGATGAAATCACAAACATAGGAATTAGTACCGTTGGAAACGGTCAATGGTGGCAAACTTTTGTGGGTGTTTATGGTGTTACGGTAAAAGATGGATTACTATTTGTTAAAGAACAAAATACTTCGATAAAAGTATTTCAAACATCACAAATTACCGAAACAAGCATCTGGAATTTAACGCCAATTGCCAAATTAAATACACTAAATGGTTACAAGGAAACTTATTCTATGGATGTAGAAGCTGGAAATTTAGTTGTAGCTGGAAGAGATGCTAAAAGCTTTTTATATTATGACATTGCTGCTATTAAAAAACATGCCGCAGCTTCCCTTGTCGAACCAATGAAACCCGTTACAGCCCCTTTTCAAGCTAAGCCAATTGCCCTTAACTTTAGTTTGGATTGGGCTATCAGCACGGAAAATGTTGGTAGTGCCAATTACCTTCGTCTTTATAAAAAATCAGATTTTCTCAATCGTAACTTCAATCCCGTACTCAATACGTCCGATGTAATGGGAGTGCAGCCTTTTGGAAGTATTGTCAGTGTAGCCCAACTTAATGACCGTCTATTTTTAGCAGATAACACCAATAAAAAAATAAGAATCATTAAGCTTAACAAAGCTTCCATAGCAGAGCAAAACAATTAATATTGAGTCCTCTAAAAGTGTAACTTTTACGATCAACATCACTCTTAAAAGTGCTAAATCAAAAGATTTAGCACTTTTTTTTTGCCTTACACCTCTTTAATTTAAGAGTCGAACAGCTTTAAACTATACTTTATCGGTTCAAAAATGAGATTTTTCCATACTCATTTTTGATGGCCACATAGAAGTATAGAATGATCTTGACGCAGCACCGCTAAGTTCATTTATTAAATTTGTGTACAGCATTTTTTCAAAAGCACTATCACAACAAGACTTTTAAATACTCCACCTAAACCCTAAAACCAATACTATGAAAATAGAAAAACTCGAAATCCAAACAAAAGACCTAATCGCTACCACGGCCTTTTATCAAAAGACACTTGGTTTTTCCATTATAGAAAAAGACACTGCTTTCGTCTCATTTGAGGCAGGCACCTCCATTTTAAAATTTGTTGAAAATCCCGATTTTGACTCCCTGTATCATTTTGCCTTCACTATTCCTATGAATAAGCTCAGCCAAGCCATTGACTGGTGCTCCCATAAAGTTGAATTAATCCCCATCGAAGACCAAAACGTCATCGCTACATTTGAAAACTGGAATGCTAATGCCGTTTACTTCTACGACAATAATGGTAATTTATTAGAGCTCATCGCCAGACATACGCTGAACAATGCACAAACAAAACCATTTGATTCTACTTCCATATTGAACCTCAGCGAAATTGGCATCGTTCATGAAAACCCTTTAGCCTTAGGAAAAGAACTGATCCAAAAACACCACTTTTCCTTCTTTGCTAAGAACGACAATAGTACCGCTTTTTCTGCTCTAGGGACTGATGAAGGCTTACTCATTATTGTCCCTCCAAATCGAAATTGGTACCCCACCCAAATACCGGCGAAAAGCAATCAAACAGTCGTACGGCTACTCCACAACCAGATCACTACAATTTTAAATTTTTAGCTAAATCTGTGAGCTAGTCCTAGTTTCAGCGCAGCGTTTTACAGCCGATCACTTAAAATGCAAAGGCCCAATTTCACTAGAAATTGGGCCTTTGTCTATCGCAATGAATTTAAAACTTCATTTTTTGAATTCGGACGGCATTTACTATCGCCAACAAAGCTACACCGACATCTGCAAAAACGGCTTCCCACATTGTGGCAAGTCCTCCAGCCCCCAAGATCAAAACGACCGCTTTGATCACAAACGCCAAAGTAATATTTTGCCAAACAATTTTTTTGGTTTGTTTGCCAATGTTTATAGCCATAGGAATTTTACTGGGCCTATCATCTTGGATCACTACATCAGCAGTTTCGATAGTAGCATCACTCCCTAACCCTCCCATAGCTATGCCTACCGTACTCAAAGCAATCACTGGAGCATCATTAACACCATCTCCAACAAAAGCAACAGTCTGCTTTTTTTCTTTTATAGTATTGATCACCTGTACTTTGTCCTCTGGTAGTAAATCTCCCAAGGCATTTACAATACCGAGCTGTTTGGCCACAAATTGCACCACACTAGCCTTATCTCCACTAAGCATTGTTAGTTTAACCCCTAAAGCCTTTAGTTGGTTAACGGCTTGGAGCGCATCTTCTTTGATCGTATCGGCAATGGTCAAATAGCCAACGAATTTTTGATCGTAGGCAATGGCAATGGTGGTGTACACAATGGTATTGGGATCTATGTCATAGGCAATGTTGAATTTATCTAAGAGCTTAAAATTCCCTACATGCAATTCTTTTTCCATAATACGGGCTTTTAATCCATGCCCAGCAATTTCTTCCACATCTACCAACACAATTTCAGGATTAAGCTCCCCTACAAAATCATGAATAGCCGTGGCCACTGGATGTGTGCTATGACTTTCCAGTGCATTGACCAGTTGCAGTATTTCTTTTTGATCAAAATCAGCTGAAATAACCACCTCCTGCACTTTAAAGACACCCTCGGTCATGGTACCTGTTTTGTCCATTACTACGTTTTGGATGCTAGCCATACTGTCTAGAAAATTACTTCCTTTAAATAAGATTCCGTTTTTACTCGCAGCACCAATTCCTCCAAAATACCCCAAGGGAATACTAATCACCAAAGCACAGGGACATGAAATAACCAAAAATACCAAGGCACGATACAACCACTCACTAAAAACATAATTGGCCACAAAAAATACCGGTAAAAGACAAATCGCTAGAGCTAGATACACTACAATTGGGGTATATACTTTCGCAAATTTTCGGATGAATAATTCCGTTGGCGCTTTTTGAGTCGTCGCATTTTGAACCAACTCTAGAATTTTAGAAAGTTTACTGTCATTATAGGCGGTCGTAACTTTCACTTGCGTCATGGTATTTCCATTGATCATTCCAGCTAAAACCGTTTCTCCTTTTACTTTGGTATCAGGCTTGCTTTCACCTGTAAGAGCAGCGGTATTGAACGAACCCCTATCCGAGAGTAATAGACCATCTAAACCCAACTTCTCTCCTGATTTAAGCTGAATAATGGCTCCTATGGATACTTCGGCCGCTTTTACTCGGGTCACCACATTATTTACGAGAATACTCACTTCATCAGGGCGCTGATCCAATAAACTTTTAATATTGGATTTTGCTCGGCTAACAGCCAACGTTTGAAACAGTTCTCCAACGGCATAAAACAACATAACGGCAACGCCTTCTGGATACTGACCAATAGCAAAAGCCCCAATGGTAGCAATACCCATGAGAAAAAATTCCGAAAACACATCGCCTTTTCTAATACTTTGAAATGCCTCCTGCAAAACTGGAATTCCAACGGGTAAGTACGCCATGACATACCAGCCCACTCTGAGATATCCTGAAAACCAGTTTTGAGGAAAATAGTGATCAAACCCAAGACCTATGCCTAATAAAGCAAATGAAATCAGGGCCGGTAAAAACATTTTAAACATCCCTTGGTCATTATGCTGCTCATGTTGATGTCCGTGATCATCAACATCATTATGATCCTCATGAGTCGAACAACATGCCGCATGGATCTTTTGCTGTTTGATGCTCTTTCCATTTATTTGTTGCTGTTCCATAAAAAAGGTTTCAAATTTTTAATTTCAAGTTTTCCCACTTACACTCAATGTAAGTGGGGTATTTCTACTCTGCTTAGGACTGACTATCGCCCCGTAAACACTTTCTAAAGTTACCTCTTTTTTCGTACTTTTCCTCTACTGGAAAAGCTCTTTTTAATGACTATGCTCTCCTCCACCTTTCATAGCAGAAAGCAAATAGAAAGCTCCTTTCACGACAATTTTAGCATCAGCTGGAATTGCTTCTACAAATTTTACTTCTGTAAAACCTAAATCTGTCGTTCCTGGCACCACTTCAATTGCTCGAAAATGTATTTCGTCATGCGTCTCTTCTTTTGCTGCTGTTTTGTGGTCTTGATGATCATCATGCGCTTTATGTCCCTCTTCTTGAATGTAGACAAAATACTTATCCGCATTTCTTACTACAGCATCTTTTGGTAAAGAAGGAACCGTTGCGTTCAAAATATTAATATTAGCCGAAACATACATTCCTGAAATTAGATCTTTGGCATCTGCTGGATCAATCTTAGCATGTACCGCTACGGTTTTGCTTTCATTCGAAAATGACTTATTGATTCCAAAAATCTTTCCTTTGATCGACTTATTGGATTGATTGGTCAATACAAAATCAATGACTTGGCCAATAGAAATAGCCCCCAAGTCTTTTTCGTAAACATTGAGATCCAAGTGCATTTGACTGTTGTCTACTACCTCAAACAAGGAAACTCCCGTTTGAGCGTAAGCGCCTTTGGCAATATTAATTTTACCTACATAACCACTGATTGGTGCCACTATAGGCACTACAGAAGAACTGCCTTTGGTACCAACATGTAAAGCTTCCAGCTTATTTTTAGCCGCTTGCGCTCTAGCTCTTTCAGCTGCTAATTTTGATTTTACTTCTTGAAATGTCTTTCTAGGATTGACATTTTCATCACTTAATGTTTTTTGACGATTAAATTCCAATTGCAAATATTCAATATTGGCCATAGCGGAATGATAATCTTCCTGCATTTCGATCACTTCTAGGTTTTGAATCGTAGCCAAAACTTTTCCTTTGTTTACATAAGTGCCTTCTAAAACCAAAATATCTTTCACCGTCCCTCCTATTAAAGTCGCTACTTCCGCTGAGTTTTGAGGCGGAACTGTGGTATATCCACTTGCCTTTATGACTTTATTTAAGTTTCTATTTTCTATGGCTCCCGTTTCGATTCCAACGGTTTTAAACTGAGAGGTAGTCAGTACTACTTCTGTCTGAGACTTTTCTTCTTCATGGACTTCTTCTTTCTTTTCTTTACAACTCCCTAGGGTAAAAACCAAAGAAGTAACACAAAACAAAGCTAGTGTTCGAATTGAGCACACAGTCTGTAGTATCGATTTTGCTCCCTTAGAATTTGAAGGAACTGATATTGGTGTTATATAAGTTGAACTATTTTTCATTTTAATTGTTTTTGATGGATGGAAATTGGAATTCTATAGCACTTTGGTTAAAGTTGTGTGTGGCCTCTGCATGCTGCTTTTTAATATCAATAGCTTGATTTAAAAAACTAATGTAAGACCAGTAACTCATATCCCCATTAGCATAACTTTTCTGAGCCGTAGTGATGATTTGATCGGCATACTGCAAACCCTCCTTTTGGTAATACTCAAGCGCTTTTTTCTGCTTTTCAAAATTGTTTTCCAATTCCTGCATTTGCAGACCTAAGGTCAACTTACTTTTATCCAAAGCCAATTGCGATTGGGCAATACTAATAGCAGAGGCCTCTGCCTTGGCTGTGTTTACACCTCCAAACAAAGGAATCTGTAGACCAGCTGTAAAACCTTGAAACAAGCCTTTTGTATCGATAGTCTGTGCGAAATAACCCAAGCCTACTTTTGGCGTTCTCATGGCTTTAAAAGTATTGGCTTCTTTTTGGTAAACCGAAATTTGTTGTTGGTAATAATCCGACACCAAAGCTTCCGCTTTGCCATTTCCCTGCCCTTCTAAAAGCGTATACTGTAAGGCTGTCTTATCATCGGGTACTATATTTTGATCGGTTTGCATAAAAAATTGCAACTGTTTTTGATAAATAGCCAAATCATAGTCTAATTGGGCTTTTTGAGTTTCAATCTCCTTTACTTTTACCTTGGCACTAATCACCTCAATATGACCACTCTCTCCTGTTTGAAAACGCAATTCAGCATTTTTTAAAAACCTGGTATAAATAGCATTTAATTCCGAGTTTAATCGCTGGATTGAAAGTCCATACAAATATTGATAGTATGCCAAGGTTACGGCTTTTTCTATTTCATAAGCCGACAATGCCTTTTGTTTTTCCGCTAATTTGACAAGCTCTTCCTGCAACTGTCTATTGGCTTTGGTTATTTTGCCCACAGGGAAGTACTGTTGAATCGATATGTTGTGATCATAATCACTACTATTGAATTGCCCTCCCTGATATTGCACCTCCAGAGGTTCTGGCTCAAAGGCTGTCTTTTTTAGTACGATTTGTTTTTCGATTTCTTTATCGGCCATCTTTAAATCGATGCTATTCGATTTGGCCATTGCTATTGCTCTTTCTAAACTGATCGCTTCCTTGGTTTGTGCCCACGAAAAAGTAGAGATTAACAAAAAAGCTATTAAGGCTAGTCCTTGCAAAGGAATTACCCTAAAATTTGCTAAGCTTTTGGTGTTTAAACCATATACGGTGTTCTTCATTTTTTACTTTTTAAATTTCTTGCTCTCCTTCTTTCAACTCTTTTCCCCCTTTACGGCTGATCCCTTTTTCCAATAGTAAATACAAAATTGGTAAAACAATTAGCGTCAATAAGGTCGCCGAGACCAAACCTCCAATAACTACAGTGGCTAAAGGCTTTTGTACCTCTGCTCCTCCACTTGTAGATAAGGCCATAGGCAGAAATCCTAAAGAAGCCACAGCCGCTGTCATAAGCACTGGGCGTAATCTGGTTTTGGTTCCAATCAAGACTCTTTGCAAAGGATCGGTTATTCCTTCTGTTTTGAGCTGATTGAAATAGGTTATTAACACGATTCCGTTTAATACCGCAATTCCAAATAAGGCAATAAAACCAATCCCCGCAGAAATACTAAAAGGCATACCGCGCATGGAAAGCGCTAAAACACCTCCAATAGCCGATAAAGGAATAGCCGTAAAAATTAAAGCTGCTTGTTTAAAACTATTAAAAGTAAAATACAACAAGACCAAGATCAATCCTAAAGCAATCGGTAAAGCCACTGAAAGTCGTTGTGTAGCTTCTACTAGATTCTCAAATTGTCCCCCGTAGGTCACGTAATAACCTGCCGGAAGTTTTAATTCTTTATCTAATTTTTGCTGGATTTCTTCTACCACACTTTTAATGTCGCGACCACGAACATTCAAACCGACTGAAATCCTTCGTTTCCCATCTTCACGACTCACTTGCACAGGACCTTGTTCATACTCGACAGTCGCCACTTGCGCTAAGGGAACTTGCTGTCCACTTGGAAGCGGAATAAACAAATTACTGACATCATTAATATCGCTTCGGTTTTCCTGATTCATACGAACCACCACATCAAATCTTTTGTTGTCTTCGTAGATTTTCCCTGCACTTTCTCCTGCAAATGAAGAACGAATAATTCGATTAATATCGAAAATATTCAATCCGTATAATGCAATTTTATCGTAATCGTATTTTATGGTAATCTGTGGCAAACCAGTTACCTTATCAGCTTTCAAATCACCTATTCCTTCAATACCCTTAATTTTCGAAATCAACTCATTGGCCTTAGCGTCCAAGACCTCAAGATCATCTCCAAAAATCTTGATAGCGATATCACTTCGACTTCCTGTCATGAGTTCATTAAAACGCATTTGAATCGGTTGGGAGATCTCAATATTTGCCCCTGGAATCACTTCCATTTCTTCTTTCATGGCATGCGCTAAATCTTCCCAGTTATCATATTTTCCCGACCAATCCTTCTTATCTTTTAGCACAATAATCAAATCGGCACTTTCAATAGGCATCGGATCCGTGGGAATTTCACCACTACCAATCTTAGAGACAATTGTTTTGATCTCTGGAAATCTTGCCTTTAATATCTTTTCATATTCCGTAGTGGTTTTGATCATTTGAGTAAGGGAACTACCGGTCATTATTGTCGCATTAATAGCCAAATCTCCTTCTTCGATCGTGGGAATAAATTCACCTCCCATATGCTGAAAAATAACAAGACTTAAAGCAAACAAACTTAAAGCAAGCCCCAAGACTACTTTTTTAAATTGCAATGCTTTTACTAAAAAAGGAGTATACAAACGCTCAAACCAAGCCATCATTCGATCACTGAAGTTTTCTTTATGCACTGTGTTTTTCGATAAAAACAGCGCACTCATCATCGGTACATAAGTTAAGGACAGAATAAAGGCTCCTATGACCGCAAAACCAACGGTCATAGCCATAGGCTTAAACATTTTTCCTTCGGTGCCCACCAGGGCTAAAATAGGTAGATACACAATCAAAATGATAATCTCTCCGAAGGCCGCACTATTTCTAATTTTTGAAGCTGAGTTATATACCTCAGTATCCATTTCCTCTTGTGAAAGCTCTTTTTTACGTTTGAGTTTTTGCAAATGATGCATGGTCGCTTCCACTATAATCACAGCCCCATCGACTATGATTCCAAAATCAATAGCCCCCAAACTCATTAAATTACCACTGACCCCAAAAGCATTCATGAGAATCACAGCAAAAAGCATCGCTAAAGGAATCACAGAGGCTACAATTAAACCTGCTCTTAGATTTCCTAAAAACAATATCAATACAAAAATAACAATCAAAGCCCCCTCTAACAAGTTTTTGGTCACTGTCCCCATCGCATTATCGACCAATTTCTCTCGATCGATAAAGGCTTCAGCCACCACTCCTTCGGGTAAGCTTTTATTAATCTGAATCATTTTTTCTTTGATTCTATGCACGACAGCACTGGAATTTTCACCTTTTAGCATCAAAACCAAACCAGATACAATCTCCCCTTTTCCATCTTTGGTCGAAGCACCATAACGCAAGGCTATTCCCTCACGAACCTCTGCTACATCACGGATTAGCACGGGAGCACCATTACGGTTCTTTACCACTACATTTTCCAAATCCTTAATTCCTTTGGCCATTCCCACCCCGCGAATGAAGTAAGCATATTGATCTTTTTCAATATAAGCGCCCCCCGTATTTTGGTTGTTTTTCTCTAAGGATTCAAAAATCTCTGTAATGGTAACCCCCAAACTATTTAGGGCATTTGGATTCACTGCAATCTCATATTGCTTCAATTTCCCTCCCCAGGTACTCACCTCTGCAATTCCCTTCACCCCTTGTAATTGCGGAATGATGATCCAATCCTGAATGGTGCGCAACTTAATGGCATCGTACTTCTGTTCATAGCCTTTTTTAGCATAAACATCATATTGATACACTTCGCCTAAACCTGTGGAAATTGGTGCCAATTCTGGCGAACCTGCATAATCCGGAATATTTTCCTCCGCTTCTTTTATGCGCTGAAATATCTGCTCTCTGGCCCAGTAAATATCGGCATCATCTTCAAAGACAACCGTTACCACGGACAGTCCAAATCGAGAAATACTACGAAGTTCAATAATTTTAGGCACCGTTTTGACAGCCTGCTCTAAGGGATAGGTGATTAATTGCTCAACCTCTTGACTAGCCAAAGTTGGTGCTGTAGTAATGATTTGAACCTGATTATTGGTAACATCAGGCAGGGCATCGAGCGGTAAATTTTTTATTGAGTAACTTCCCCAAGCAATTAAGGCAAGGGTAAACAATAGTATAATGAACTTATTCTTTATACTAAACTGTATGATTTTATCTAACATTTTAAAAATATAATGACGTGAGAAATGAGACAACTTTTTGTCTATTTAATACTGTGGAAAGCCCACAACTCTCTAACTCGAAATTACTCGAGTATCATTATGCTATTTGAGGTGGTTGCCAAATACTTCCGAAGAAATTAGAAGTATAAATTGACTTATAGGTTGGCAATTGTATGCTGATAATAGCATAAACTACTTGAAAATTAAACGTTTCCGCTAATTGATGCGTCAAAATTTGAGCACCACAGCAATTACAGGCACAAAATGGCGAACACAAATCGTTTTCTTTATCGTGTAAATGATTTTTATCCGCTGAAAATTGAGCTGTTTGATGGGCAGCACTATTCACTTCCAAATCCGCACAAGGCATATTTGAAACTGCTAGTAGATAAATTGACAATATGATGGACATCCATTTCACAAGGACAAAAGTACTCTTTATTTTATATAAAAACTAAATTAGGCAGATTCCTATGCTACAAAAAGAGTAACATTAAACTGCTTTTTCTTGGTGCTTTTCTCTTTATCATTTTAAAATTACAGCAGATTTCCTACCTCAAAATAGGGCTAACAAAGTGACTTTTCTCTTAATTTCTACCTACTCAAACCAAGTATCACCTTCAAAAACACTAATTAAACATCTACTTCAGTAAAACAACGCAAACATCTTCATTAAGAATACTTTATAATTCCACTATCGATTATATCTATGGCATAAATCACTCTTTTTTCAAGGAAAAAGAATAGGCAAACTCCTCAAAATTCGCGGTATTAAAAACAAAGCTGCTCACCTTATTAATCCCCATTTTTTCATGCGCTCTTAATGAAGCCTCATCGTCACTTTTTATAAAAAGAATTCCTTCACGATTTGGCTCCTGATGCAACAGCTCTTTATACATCAATCGCGCCAAACCTTGACCGCGTTGTGTACTACTCACACATATCGGTCCATATATACAAACATCTCTCCCACCTCCATAAGACGCAAACATAGCATCTACCATAGACACATCTTACCTTTGATTAACTGATAGAAAAGTAGTTAACAAAAAAAACACAACCTCTCCCTCAGCCAGTGCTACAATTTGCGGCGTATCACTTATCATTTCCTCGATCTGTTCCGGTTTTAGCTCATCAGATAAACTTCCTCCTTGTGCCGTTTGATTTTTAGCTTGTAATTTTAATATCCCTTTTAAATCTGCCGCTGTGGCTACTTTGATAATAACACTTTCTTCTAATAAAATTTCATCCTTTAATTTAAAAAAAATCAAGATAAGCATCACTCTTTTCAATAACAAAAAAAACTTAAACTTACACTTTAATACAAATAACATTAACATATATAAATCAATATATTGAACCTAATATTAAATATAAAAAAGCATACAAAAAAAAGCTAAATCGAAGATACTGACCTCTTACGACTTAGCTTTATTTATTGGTAATAATAGAACCTTAAAATTCCGTATTTTCCTTATTCAAGAACAAAAACACCACTAAACTTCCATGGGCCCAGCAATCCTTTTTCCTTTATAAAACACCCCTTCTCTTTTCGGTACGCGCGCTACAGCTTCAGCAGAACAACTTGCTTTTACCAAAACAAAAGTAGCCTCATTATCCACTGCTGGCCATACGCGTTTTCCTGCATCATTTAGTGGCAATATTTCGTTTGTAGTAGCAATATGCAAAGCACGACTCAAACCAAACTCATCTGTCCAACCATAAAGCTGTGCGCTTAATTTAGCCTTTTCTAGCATATCACAATCCCCAAAAGGCCCCCAGTGATCCACTATACTATCGGTTCCAGTCATCAGTTTTACGCCATACTTTTTCAAGGTCGGAATTGGCATGATTGTTCTTCCAAATGGAATTGTTGATACCACTCCTATGCCCAGAGCTCCCATTTGTTCCGCCACTTTTTCTAGCTCTTTCTGCTCCATTTTTGCCAAAGCAAAACCGTGGCTGATATAGGTTTTCCCTTGTAATTGCTTGTTTTCTGCTGTTTTTTTAATAATGTATTCAATGGCCGCTTGACCAGAGGGTGGTGACTCGTGCAAATGTATATCGATCCCTTTATTGGTATCCAAAGCGATTTGAAACATTGTATCGAGTGATTTCTCCAAATTAGCGTCTACATTAGTAGGATCCAATCCACCAATAAAATCGACCCCCATGCTAGCTGCCTCTCTCAATAAAGACTCTGACTGTGAATACAAAATTCCGTGTTGTGGAAACGCAACAATTTCCCAACCAAAACTATCTTTGTTTTTATCCAAAGCAGCCAATAAATGCTCCAAACTTTTCAATCCACTAACAGGATCAATATTGCATTGACAACGAGCAAAATAACTCCCTTGACTTTGCATAAGCTTAATGGCTTCTTCTGCTTTATGTTGAGAATCAACTAATAACTGTGGGAGGATTTTTTGCTCCAACACGATCATATCTTTTATAGTGTATCCCTTTCTTGGCGCGGCATTCCAACTTCCACCGTAATAGGTTTTGTCAATGTGAATATGCATATCTCTAAAACCTGGAAGCATCAAAAGTCCTTTAGCATCCACCGTCTTTAATTTTAAAGCAGGTTTTGTCGTACTGATACTTTTAATCTTACCATCAGCAATATGAATAGTATACAGGGCTGTTTTAGTAGCTACCACTTCATTTTTTTCATTGTATTCAAAGCCATCTTCCAATCTCACATTGATTAAAAGATAATCCTTTAAAACCGCTGCTTCCTTACTCTCAGGTAATACTTGCGCAACCGCATTCCCACCAATACCTGAAAACAATGCTGCCCCTGTAGCAGCAGCTCCTAATCCTAAGAATTTCTTTCTACTAATTTTATTATCTTCCATAAAGTGTATTTTATTTTCCTCCTGCTTGTTCTAATACTTTTATCATTTCCTTATAACCGAGTTTTCTGGCATGACCCAAAGGCGTTATCCCTTCTTTATCAGCTATATTCACCCGACAACCTCCCGCAATCAATGCTTTCACCACCCCTAGCTGGTTCGCACCGCCATCACCCAATAAAACAGCCTCTAATAAAGCGGTCCATTGCAAATTATTGATATGATCTTTGGGGAAATTTGGTGTGTTCACTAAGAGTTTTACTACTTCTAAATGCCCTCTCTCAGCAGCGGGAATGAGTGCTGTTCCACCATATCTATTATAAACATCAAATCGGGCTCCATGATCCAAAGCTAATTTTACTATTTCTAGATTACCTTCTGCTCCCGCATATAAAAAGGGACTATTGAGCATTTTATCTTGCGCATTTACATCAGCTCCTGCCTGAATTAACAGTACAGAAATTGCATTATGATGGCTATAAAGTGCTTTCATTAAGGGGGTCTGCCCTTGATTATTTTTTTGTTCCAAGGCTGGCTTATGCTTCAAAAGAGTTACCACTCCCTCAAGATCTCCAGCACCCACTGCTTCAAAAAGTGTTTGATTGTTCATTGGAACTAGGTTTATTTCCGTTTGTTTAGAAGAGCAGCCTACGACCAATAGCACATTCAAAATCAAACAACTTATTACCGTACTTCTTTTTTGTCCTTTTTTCATAAACCTTAGCGCTTGCCCTGAGCTCATTTTACTCTAGAACAATTCTTCTTTTTTAGTTTTACAAAAATCGTTTAGAAATTTACAACAGAACTGTACTATTGATGATAAGGATGGTAAAAATTATAACTTTCTTTAAAATCTCCAGGTGTTTTTCCTGTGTATTTTTTAAATACTTTACTGAAGTATCCATTATCATTAAAACCGAGTTGGTACGCTATTTCTTTAATAGACAAGTCAGTACTACTCAACAAACGCTTCGCTTCGAGTATTGTTCTTTCTTTGATTAAATCTCCAGCAGGCATCTTTACATACTTCTGACAAAGAATATTGAGGTAATTAGGGGTAATATTTAATTTATCGGCATAGAATTGAACAGAAGATTCTTCTTTAAAATAAGTATCAATTAAAGCGTTAAATCGGTTGATCATTTTCTCAGGTTTAGTCGCACATTCATACTCGGGAAATGCCTTCAAATAATCGTTTTGTAGTAATTTAAGCAGTAAATGCAAGCGAAGTAGTGCAATTTCTTTTACCAGTACCCCCTCATGATCCAACACCAATTCTAATTCCAACAGATGACTTTTGAATTCTTGAAACTCTTTATCAGACAAAGAAAGACAAGAAGCAACACTTTGCTCATAAAAGGAAAAAGGAGATAAATTAGAAAAAACAGTCATCACCTCAGGAGAAAGCATCAGTTGAAAACCACTTGTTTCTACATGCAGCAACCAATTGTGCACCTGACCTGGTCGAATAAAATAAACCTGATTATCCGCTACGATATGCTGGGTAAAATCAACATTATGCACCCCTGAACCCTTCTCCACAAAAAACACCATAAAAAAATCATGTTTATGTGGTTGTTCAAAAGCGTTTCGTCCCTTGACACTATGGCGAAATAAAGTAATGCCTAGAGTTTCTTCTCCAAGTATATGACCAACGGTTAAAGTAGGAATCGAGTGTTTATTCAAGGGATAGCGCTGTTAATTATGCACTTCCAAAAATATAGTTTTTAATTGTATAAAGTTTTAATGATTGCTACATTTTTTTTCTTCAAAATCCTTCAAAAGAAAACAAAAAAAAGAGGACTGCCTTTTACTTAAAGTCAGTCCTCCTCTATGAAATTAGCTTTTTTATGGCGTTATAAGCGCTCGAGCTGGTCTCCACGTCCAAAGTACCACCATAGCATTCTGGTACTTCAAAAAAGTGGAGGCAATCCAAAACAAATATCTAGTTCATTAATTATCAATTATTTACTATTTATTTCCCGAAACTATCGTACTGCTCATCGGTTACTTTTTCTAACCAGATACCTGGTCCTTTATCGATCTCTGTTACAATCGCGATATGCGCATAGCGACTATAGGGTGTAGCACCATACCAATGCTCCATACCTGGTAAAACTGTTACCACCTCATCCTTATGAACCAACCTCATAGCACTCCCTTTCTCTTGAAAATAACCAATACCATCGGTTACAATAAATAATTGTAAGCTTCGATTAATATGCCAATTGCATCTCGAGCCAGCTACAAAAGACACTTCCTTTATTACCGTATTCTCTGGATGTATATTGCTACTTTGTTTTTTATACGAAACATCACCTGTTATATACTCACTAGGAATTTTCCCCTCTTCAATCACTGCAGTATCAAATGTTGTCATAAAATTGTTTTTTTTTGATTGATTTTTTATTTAAAATAGGCTAACAGCTGCAACGCTCTGTACAGAAGCAAACCAGAACAGCGCTTTTATTATTTAATTTATTTAAAGTTGTCGTATTGCTTATCCGTTACAGGCTCCAACCAGTCCACTATCCCTTTCTCCGTATGGGAACTAATGGCTATATGGGCAAATTCACCCTCTGGAGTAGCTCCATGCCAATGTTTGACTTCAGGCTGAATGTTGACCACATCACCTACTTTCAACAATTGAATTGGCTTTCCCTCTTCCTGATAAAAACCTGTTCCCTGTGTCACGATTAAGATTTGACCACCAGGATGCGTATGCCAATTGTTCCGCGCTGCCGCTTCAAAAACGACATGACCAACGGCCGTATCTAAGATGGGATCATTCGGTACTAACATCTGTACCCATGCTTTTCCTGTAAAGTAAGCAGCGGGAGCCAAATCACCTTTTGGAAAGATGCTTGCTGTGTTTTGATTTTCTGAAGCTTTCATACTTTTTTGTTTTTACAATCCGCTTAGAACTCTATCTAAAAAGCAAGAATATGCCTTTAAGGTTGTATTTCGCTCTAAAAACCCGATCCGGAATTACTACTACCTAATTTTCAGGCAAATGTACTTCTGATAAAACCTCCAGAAATAACAATAATCAAACAAAAACTTAAGAATATGAAACAATTTAGCCCCTTAGTGATTTAGGAACTGTACCGGTGAGCCTTTTAAAGTAGTTATTAAAATAGCTTGGATATTCAAAACCAAGGGAATACCCTACATCTGAAATACTCCAATCTGTATGCTGTAACAAAGCTTTAGCTTCGTTAATAATTCTTTCCGAAATATGAGCTGTAGTCGATTTACCTGTTACTTCCTTGACAGAGCGATTCAGGTGATTTACATGCACCGAAAGACTTTGTGCATAATCTTGTGGTGTTTTTAAGACCAAAGGTTCATTTTTAGCTTCTATAGGAAATTGTCTTTCCAACAAAGTTAAAAACAAGGAAGTAATTCGTGCAGAAGCATTCTTGTGTTTAAAGAAAATTTCTGTAGGTTGCATTTTCATGGATTCATGCAAAATCAGATTGATATAATTGCGAATTAAATCGTCCTTAAATACATAATCCGTTTCTTGTTCTTCAATCATCTTTTCAAACAAGGAATCCACAAATACCTTTTGATCAGCTGACAAAGGAAAAACTGGGGTTCCCCCACTTTTAAAAAAAGGAGTTTCTTGAAGCCGTTCTAAGCGCTCATTTTTATTTAAAAATCCTTCAGTAAAAACACAAGCATATCCATGATAAGAAGGTGAAATAAGCTCCCAAGAATAGGGAATATGAGGATTTCCAAAAAACAATACGGTTCCATTGATTGCTACACTTCTATTTCCATAGTGCACGAAACTTTCACTGGTAATAATACAAATCTTGTAATAATCACGACGATTATAAGTCGGAATATTATTATCATCACCATTTGCCTTGTATACCTTAAAGCCTTTTAACTTTAAATCTGAAGCAGGAGAATCAACAATCTGAGCAGGGATTTGATCATTCATAATACAAAGTTATGAAAATCAAACATAAAACACCATATCTCTCCTAGACGAAAATGCTAAACAATCAAGACTACAATCATTGTCCTATTTCTAGTCTTTTAAAAATGCGTTAAAAATTAACTTTCAGACTGAAACACATTGAGTTAAAAACAGCCTCTAACATTTAGAATCATTCTACGGACACTAGCGCAAAAAATTATTGTCTTTTAATGTAATTTTATCTTAAATTTCAATTAAACCCTACTGTTATGAGTGTTATAAAAGATGAAAATTTGCTTCATAGCACTATTAAGCAAATTGATAAAAAAATTGATAAACTGAATGATCAAAAAATAGTTGCTTTTTTTGAATCACTTGGTTTAACCCAAAGGGAGGATGTTCCTAAGGATTTTTTGACTTGGGAAACCATACTGGTTGTAGTGCCCAATCGTCATATTTCACATGAATTAAAGCCTTACAAATATTCAATTTCCAGACTTTCTTTTGTGACCAATCCCAATGCGCAACAAATCCATATTTTTGATTTTAACCAATGGAGCAGTGTCACTAGAAATAAAACGCAATTTCAAATAAGAGAAATGTTAAAAACAAGTTACGGTGGAGTTCGAGATCCTATGGACCGATTAAACTAGCTTCTCCAATGAGAAGCTTTTTTTTAGCTCAAAGCCATCGACTTTTTATCCTTTTCTAAAAGCAGTTTTATTTCTTTAGGGCACAAGCAAACTTTTAACCAGGTCACTCAAGGCATTTCCATGAATATTTTTGGCGAGAATAATACCATTTTTATCTACCAAAAAGTTTAAGGGTACCGATTGTAGTTGATAATCGTTAACCACTGGAGAACTCCAATATTTCAAATCGCTTACTTGAGTCCAGGGCAATTTTTTCTTGCTTATGGCCGCTATCCATGCTGGTTTTTTCGTATCCATTGAAACGCCATAAATCGATAGTTGATTCGGATAAGTGTGGTACAATTTCAATAACTCTGGCTGTTCTTTAAGACAAGGTCCACACCAAGAGGCCCAAAAATCCACCAATACCAATTCTCCCCTTAAAGAAGACAGGGCTACTTTATTTCCTTTTGTATCGGGTAAATCTATTTCCGGCGCAATATCTCCAACATCCGTTCCCACCACCTGTGCTTTTGAACTGATACTGACTGCACATAAAAATCCTAAAATAAGTACTGTTTTTTTCATAAATGATTAAGTTTAATACGTTAGATTGGGGCTAACTGTTTATGGACTAAGGCTATTTTAAACCTGGAGTGGAACGCTCAAGAATTACAATGATAAGATCTCAACCTTATTCACCTGATGAGTTTTAAAACACAATCCTTTCTAATCTCCTATTATCTCCTTGTTTACAAATAGCTTTTTCCAAGCAAATATAACACCTTCCCACTATAGTTTCAAGCTTGTCTGTTCATTTTAAAAACGCAAGAGGCTCTACCCCTGATCATAAAATTTTGCTAAATAATCTTCTTTAAATTGACATATCGGGAAAAGTCGATATCTTTGCCCCATGGAACATATCGAAATCTTTAAGGCACTCTCCAATAAATCCAGATTACAAATGCTGGAATGGTTAAAAGAACCCGAAATAAACTTTCCGGAACAACTCCAGCATTCAGGATTTGAACACGGTGTTTGCGTAGGACAAATACAAGCCAAAGCAGGCCTTACACAATCGACTGTTTCTGAATACCTGTCTATTTTACAACGTGCTGGATTTATAGAATCCAAACGTGTTGGACAATGGACTTATTACAAACGCAACGAAGGTGCCTTTGAAGCACTTAGTAAATTAATTCAATCTAATTTGTAAATTACTATGAGTACAAACAACCTGTTTTCGCCATTTAACTTAAAAACGTTAAATCTTAAAAATAGAATCGTAATGGCGCCTATGACGCGCTCTTTTTCTCCAAACGGAATTCCAACGGACCAAGTAGCCTCTTACTATGAAAAAAGAGCACAA
The DNA here is from genome assembly GCF_059882335.1 of Flavobacterium sp. OHVDL-2026-0007. NCBI lineage: Bacteria > Pseudomonadati > Bacteroidota > Flavobacteriia > Flavobacteriales > Flavobacteriaceae > Flavobacterium > Flavobacterium sp. OHVDL-2026-0007. Next base: position 432,202 of record NZ_CM187612.1, on the reverse strand, counting down.
GGTGAAGTAGGATTGATATTATCAGAAGGAACTGTGATCGACAGAGCTTCTTCATCAAACGATGCCAATGTTCCTCATTTCCATGGGGATCAGGCTTTACAAGGATGGAAAAAAGTTATTGATAAGGTACATGCTGCAGGTGGTCAAATGGGACCACAAATTTGGCATATGGGGATCATGGACAATCATCATTCTGGATGGGTACCACCTGTTCCCTTTGAAGGTCCATCTGGCCTAAACAGACCTGATTTCAATAACGGAAATACCATGACGGTAAAAGATATAGAAGCCACTATACTGGCTTTTGGACAAGCAGCAGCTGATGCCAAAAGATTAGGTTATGATACCATTGAAATTCATGGGGCACACGGTTATTTAATTGACCAGTTCTTTAGAGCAGAAACCAATTTACGAACTGATATCTACGGTGGAAAAACATTACCAGAGCGCAATCGCTTCGCTATTGAAGTGGTAAAAGAAATTAGAAAACAAGTCGGTGAGGATTTTGCCATCATCATGAGATTTTCGCAATTTAAGCCTTCGGACTACCACTATAAATTAGCTAAAAATCCGCAAGAAATGGAAGCTTGGCTTACCCCTCTTGTTGACGCTGGAGTGGATATTTTACATTGTTCTCAACGTAGATTCTGGGAACCAGAATTCGAAGCATCTGATTTAAACTTTGCTGGTTGGGCTAAAAAACTAACTGGAAAACCAACTATTACCGTGGGTTCAGTAGGACTTTCAAGTGATTTCTTTGGCGCTTTTGCTGGAGAAAGCTCAGAACCTACTTCCTTAGAAGAATTAAACAGACGTTTTGATAGAGGTGATTTTGATTTAGTTGCCGTTGGAAGACCTCTTTTATCTGATCCAAATTGGGTGGCTAAAATCAAAGCAGGCCAGACTGATCAATTAAAAGGATTCAGCAAAGAAGCTTTGGGACAATTGATTTTAGAATAAGACCTCCTGCAGCGCTGTAAAGGCAATGCAAAAATAAAAAAAAGGGATAAAACTTCAGTTGAAGTTTTATCCCTTTTCTAGTATCTATCGATAACCAAATGCCGTAATCCGCTGGTTATTGAGTCACCAAGGCTTTTCTTTTTTGAACTTTACTTTGAAGCCAATTGCGTACTGGTTCGTCATATAATTTCAAACACAAATAGGCGATTACAATACTGGCTACCAGCACACCAATTGCCATAAGATATCCATCTGCTAAAGAAACTTTATTATCCACTACCCAAGCCGTAAACCAATAGATTAACGGATAATGTATGATGTAAATTGGGTAAGAGATCGCACCAAAAACTTTGCATATTTTAAGTGAAAAGGCGTTTTTAATTTCTCCTCCAGCACCAATAACCACAATCAGAGGAAACAGTAAGATAATACAAAACGACTCGTATAAACCATTCATCCACAAACTATTCTCATCCCCTATTCTAGGAATAAAAAGAATGGTCGTGATTAAAATAGTACAAATCCAGAAAGCTCCTTTTAAGTGAATTAATTTTCCTAAACGAGACAATAAAACGCCCGCAAAGAACGGATATAATAAACGGGTGAAACCAATGTTCATCTGCTCCCAACTTAAGGTCCAGCCGCCTATAACATCTCCTTTTGGTCCCATAACCGTATAATTAAGCAGTAAACACGCAAAGATAAAAACAAAAATAGCCAGTACGGTGTTAGAGAATTTACGAACGAATAAAGCATATAAAATATTGGCAATATATTCAAAAAACAGCGACCATGCAGGTCCGTCTAGTGGATGCATTTCACTCCAACCTCTAATATCCATTGAAACGGGAATCGGAAGCAAAGTACAACCAATCACCAGCACTAAGAGTAATTTCCATAAAGGCGTTCCTGCAATTTGTGGAAACAGTATATCTGAAGCCTGAAAATAATACAGGGCTGCGCCAATAACCATTCCCATAATCACCATAGGTTGCAAACGAATCAAACGTCGTTTATAAAAGTCCCATTGCGTCATTCTCTCCCAGCGATCATCGTAGGCGTACGCCACCACAAATCCTGATAATAGAAAGAAGAAATCTACAGCTAGGTAACCGTGATTAATGAGTTGCACGAAGCGATTTCCACCTGCAAAGGCCTCTAAAGCATGGAATGCTACTACAATAATGGCGGCTACTCCACGTAGACCGTCTAAAATTTCATAATGTTTTTTGGGTTGAATATCCGAAGAAATTAAGCTCATAAGATTCTTATGGTCGTTAAGGGTTGATTTTACTTTTTTGATTTCAGCTAAAGTAAGAATATTATTCTAAGTTTTAAAAACACCCTATTGTCATTTAACAAAATAACCCTAATCCCACACTTATACCACAGCTGTTTTTATTTAAACTACTTCTTTTGGCCTTGATGATTTTCTAAACCATTCTACTACTTCGTTGATCTGATACACTTTTTACTAAAATTACACTATTAATCCACCATTCAAAAGCTGGCTTAAAAAAAAAGCTGCAATTTTTACTATTGCAGCTTTACGACCAAAAACAATTCCCAAAAGAATAAAATTATTGAAGTGAAAAACTCACTTTAGATTGTATTGCAGTAGAAGAGGCTCCCACAAGCGCTTCAAAGACACCTGGCTCAGCAACCCAATCATGTTTTTTATCATCAAAAAAGCTAAGAGCCGTTTTGTCTACAGTAAAACGTACTGTTTTTTCTTCGCCTGCCTTAAGCGAAATTTTCTCGAAACCTTTTAATTCTTTAATCGGACGAGGCAGTGAAGATTTTAAATCACTGATATACAATTGAACTACTTCAGCCCCTTCACGGTTTCCAGTGTTTTTTACTTGAACAGAGAAAGTAATCTGATCTCCAGCGCTCATTTGTTTTTTATCAGCCGTTACTTTTCCATATTCAAAAGTGGTATAACTTAAACCGTGACCAAAAGAAAACAAAGGTTTTGCCTTTTGCTTGTCCGCCCAACGGTAACCGACAAAAATACTTTCTTTATAGACCACCTCATCACCACCTGGAAACTCCCCTAAAGCATGCGCGCCATTATCGGATAATTTTACAGGAAAAGTAAAGGATAGTTTTCCTGAAGGGTTCACATCTCCTACCAAAACAGCGGCCAAAGCAGTCCCTGCTTCTGTACCCAAAAACCAGCCTTGAACAATTCCTGGCACCTCTTTTACCCACGGCATAGCCACAGCATTTCCAGAGATATTTACAAAAACAATCTTCTTATTGACTTTAAGCAAGGCGCTAATCAACTGATCCTGACCGTACGAAAGTCCTAAATCTTTACGATCATAGCCTTCTGCATCTTGAAAGTCACTTTTATTTGTTCCTCCAATAAAAAGAACGATATCAGCCTCTTTGGCTACTTGTACCGCTTCAGCCGTTAATTCAGCTGCAGTACGTTTGTCTTCTAAACTCACTTTTGCCACAACCCCATTATAATTACTGGTTGGGTCTCCAACATAACCACGCGCATACAGGATTTGAGCCTGATTCCCTATTCTTTTCTTTAATCCTTCAAGCGGTGTAATTTCATAGCGCGCCTTCAAAGAAGAACTTCCTCCTCCGACGGTCATCATCTTGATGGCATTCTCTCCTATAACTGCGATTTTTTTGGTTTTAGAAAGGTCTATAGGTAAAATAGCTTGCTTGTTTTGAAGCAATACAATTCCTTCTTCAGCAATTTTCAAACCTGCTTGAGCATGCTCCTGGGTACCAAACGATCCAAAAGGTCGGTTTTTGTCCATTGTAGTTAAAAAAGACAGACGCAAAATACGACGTACCTTTTCATCTAGTTCTTTGGTCCCTACCGTTCCATTTTTAATCATCGTTTCATAAGGCTTTGCTAAATAATAGCTATCATAAGCATTACTAGCTCCTAAAGAAAGTCCGTTGGTCCAAGAACCAAATTCCATATCCAAACCATTAAAAATGGATTGTTTAGTGTCATTAACACCTCCCCAATCCGAAACTACCACCCCTTTGAATCCCCATTCTCCTCGAAGAATATCATTCAACAAAAACTCATTGTGACAACATTGCTGTCCTTTGTATTTATTATAGGCTCCCATAATGGCCCAGGCATCACCTTCTTGAACTGCCGCTTTAAATGCTGGCAGATAAATTTCATATAACGCGCGATCATCCACCACCACATTTACTGTATTTCGATTGGTTTCCTGATTATTAAGCGCAAAATGTTTGACACAAGCCGCCACCCCATTGGTTTGTACTCCTTTAATATAGGGCACTACCATTTTGGAAGTCAAGAAAGGATCTTCTCCCATATATTCAAAATTACGACCGTTGAGTGGGGTTCTATAAATATTAACCCCTGGTCCTAATAGTACATTTTTATTACGATAACGCGCTTCCTCCCCTAGTGATTTTCCATATAAATGAGCCAATTCTTTATTCCAAGTGGCTGATAAAGCAGTAAGCGCTGGAAAGGCAATACAAGAATCATTGGTCCAGCCTGCCTGATCCCACTCGTCCCACAAAACCTCTGTACGAATTCCGTGAGGTCCATCGGTCATCCAATTTTCAGGAATTCCCAAACGCGGCACCCCTGGTGAGCTGAATTTTGATTGGGCATGAATCATGGCAATTTTCTCATCGATAGTCATTCTTGAAAGAGCATCTTCAACACGCACATCAATCGGTTTTTGATCATCTAGATAGACGGGAACTTTGTGCTGAGCATAAACACCGAATGAATTCAACAAAAGCAAAACCACAATCGCTTTAACATTTTTATACATAACTTTTTAATTTAATAAGCATTTGATTTCCCCTTAGGGTAATGTACAATCAAAAATTGCTTTTAATAAGATTGTAAAGCTAAAACGATATCGCTCGTGTTTTAATTCCACAGAAAAAAAAGTAGCAAAATAAAACCACAACAGACTAACCAACAGATTATTAACTAAAAATAAACCACTGAAAAAGTAGTGGTTTCACAATATTTTATTCGTTTTTTAAGCTAATTAAGCCGATTTTCATGACCATTTCTTCAAAATCACCTCGAGAAACTATCGCTTTATTTCGCGCTCTGGTTCGGTAATTATAAATGGTACTTAAAGAGTAACGCAGAAAGGCTGCAATTTTTACACTATCGGTTATGCCCAGACGGATCAAAGCAAAAATTCGAAGTTCTGTATTCAATAATTCACCTTGTTTGATGACAATTTGTTCGTCCTGAATCAGCAGGGCGTTGAAGTCTTTCACGAAGCTAGGATATAAATTGAGAAAGATACTATCGAAGTTTTTATACAATTCCTCTAATTCATTATCCACCAAAGTAGTTGATTTAAGAATTTTATAGAGTTCATCAAATTGTTTGGCAGTCGCCTTTTTGTTTAAGCTAATGCGATAATTCTCCAACTTATTGATATAGGTGGAACAGAGATTAAAAAAATGCGCAATATACTCCTCTTTGACATGGTTTGATTCTGATAATTGGGCATTGCGTTCCTGTAATTGATTGTTCGCTGCGGTAATATCTTGATTTAATTGAACCAACTTTTCACTCGTCTTAAAAAGTTCTTCCCGAATTCTCGAGACCCTTTTCATTTGTTTGTAGACATACACCACCGCGATGATCAAAAAAACGGAAAGTATACTAATACATAAAAGATACAATTGAAGTTGTTGCTTTCTTTTGGCCTCTTTATCTAAATAAGCAGTATTGATGATAGTGTACACTTGAGACATTTGTAGCGTACGGAATTGCACATTACAAAAAAGTGCATCTGCAACAGCCGACTGTGTCAATTTATAGGCCATATCCACATCTCCAATTTTGTAAAAAATCAAAGCCAGCTCTTGTAGGGAGGCATTGTCTTTAATAGCATGTTTAATATCCGATATAGCCGAGAGCGCATAATATTTTTTCCTTAATTCCAATTGATCTGGTCGCTGATAAAGACTTCCTAAAAGGTAGCCGATCATCGCAAATTGCGGACTATCTTCACTACTGGTCTTTTGCAGATACAGCAATTCCTTCTCTGCAATACCCAACTGTTTATGAAAAATATGCCGCTGAATATTGGCTATCTTATAGGGTAATGTTTCTGGATTCAATACCCCTAGTAAAGAATCTCGATAACGCTCTATTTTCTTTATATACTTTTGATCATAACTGTTGGCCACATAATGCTCATAAAATTCTGTATTGGCCTGATAATAGTCCGGAAGTAAATTCGCAGACAATTGTTTTTTATGTAGACTTTTTAAAATGGCTTCAGATTCCAAGTACTTTCCTGTTGAAGAATATAGTGTAGCCAATTGCAATTGGGCCAAATCTTGTAAATCTTTATTTTGAAGCTCATTGGCAATTTTCAGGTTCTTTTTTACATAAAAGATAGCCGAATCTGAATTGAACTTTTGATATTCCGTATAAAGAGTCTTATTGTAATTGTATACTTGTTGTTTCGTTAAATCAGCTGACTTGATTTTCTTGAAGTTTAGAATACGTTCTTCTTTTAATTGCACATAATGCTCTTTATTCTTCAAAGCCTCGTTTAACTCCGCCATGACAGTAGTTGTATTATCCGCTGCATAAACAGAAAAAGGAAGCTGCACTAAAACTAGTAAAAGGAAAGGAATATAATTTTTCAAGTTGGGCTACATAAATTTTGAAGTAGACAAATATAACAAACGCTACCTATAAAATGAAAATTATCGTACTGCAATTGGCGCCGCTAAGCAAGACTCCGGAATATCAAAAGCATTCACCAAAGAAACCGCAGCTGGTCTAATATCCCAACAAAGCTGATTGACCATTTTACGAATGGCTTTGGTTTTCACCCCTTCCATATAACCATCTTCCAGATACCAAGCTTTATTTTTTTCAAGCTGTGAAAGCGCATATAATTGACTTAGTTTGGTCAATACTTCCTTGGAGGCCGGATCTTGCACTTTTTCTATCGCGATTTGAAATTGCTCCAAAATAACTCTTTCCAAATAGGCCTGAGCCACATCTATCATCTGATGTTGCACCACATTAAAAGCATCATAAGCCGCTAGGCCATCGTCAATTAATTTTTTAATGCGTTTGGCAGCCGATGCCAAAATGGTTTTTTCTCTATGCTGAAAAGCCTGTAAATGAAAGGCGCCATCAAGTAAATGCTCATCATCCGTCTTACGTGTTGCTAAGGGATTCTTCTCGGCAATAGCCGTTTTGGCATTTTCATACACATACTGAATCAGCCCTAAAGAGCCCATTTCTCCAAATGATTTTCTAAATTCAGCCAATCGATTCTTCGCCACCAATTGCATCAAAACCGTATTATCCCCTTCAAAGGTGGTGTAAATTTCAGTGTCATTTTTAAGGGCATTAATTCTGTTTTCAGATAAATAACCTTTACCCCCACAGGCTTCGCGACATTCTTGCAAAATCGCTCGGGTACTCCAGGTCGAATACGCTTTCATTCCAGCGGCAAGCGCTTCAATTTCTTGCATTTCTGCTTCGGTTTTCTTCAAAAAACGATTGGTGAGGTACTGCAGACCAAAATGCACGGCATAAGTCGTGGCTAAATGAGGAAGCAGTCGACGCTGCTGCATTCTATAATTTAATATCGGTACTTCTGATCCGCCTTCTGGTCCAAATTGCCTGCGCTCATCGCTATATCGAATAGCAATAGTTAAGCCTGATTTCGCAGCCGATAAAGCCGAACGTGGAATACCAATTCGCCCACCCACCAAAGTACCCAACATCGTAAAAAAGCGTCTGTTATCACTGGGAATTGGACTTTCAAATGCTCCTTTATCGTTCACTGAGGCAAAACGATCCAACATATTGTCTTTTGGAATGACCACTTGATCAAAACTAATGGTCCCATTATCCACTCCATTTAAGCCCATTTTATGTCCACAATCTCCTATGGTCACACCTTTTAAGGTATTCCCATTGGCATCTCGTAAGGGCACCACAAAAGCATTTACCCCATAATCATGATCATCAATGATGAGTTTGGCAAAAACCGTGGCCATTTGCCCATGAAGCGCAGCATTACCAATAAACTCTTTTTGCGCATTTTTATTAGGGGTATGTATGGTAAAACTTTGATCTTGATGATGGTAAGTAGCCGTCGTTTCGAGGCCTTTTACATTAGAGCCATGATGAGTTTCGGTCATAGCAAAACAACCAGGTAGTTTTAGAGAACCAATATCTTCTAAATATTTAGCATAATGTTTTTCCGTTCCTAATGATTGCACACTCATTCCCCAAAGTCCAAACTGAACACCAAATTTGATTACCAAACTTAAATCGTGATAACTTAAGGTTTCCATAATGGCAAAATAATCCGCTATGTTTTCTCCTCCTCCATATTGCTTGGGATAGGCCATATTCCCTAAATTTTCTGCTGCTAGGATTTTACACCAGTGGTACACCTTTTCACGGTAAACCTCCGTAGAGGTCGAGGTTTCATAGGCAAATTCCGGTCGGGAAATAATCGCCTTTACTCTTTTAATGATAGCCGCTTCTTTACCATCTAAAATGGCCGTTAATTGGGTCGTATCAAAATGGCTGCTGCTTAGCGAGTTTGCGGTAAGTGAGCTTTCTTTTGTTTTAAAATTCTGAATGACTTCCTCTCCTAAAATACCTAAGTCATTTTCTAATTTTGCAAAAGCGGTGGCTGCTGATACTATATCTTGATCCTGCTGGGATAATACTCGCACAACATCAAAGAGAGACAGTACATCCGACTGATTTAGAAGGCTTTTTTCTATATCTAATTTCCACTGCTCAAGCTCATGGCGAGAAGGTGGATTTCCCACATCTACTTTAGAAATAAGTTGCTCTTTTTCCTCAGCAGAAAGCCAAGTAAGTGTAGGTATAAATTCTTGAATCGTGACAAACTCTTGTTGCGTTAACAAATCATCAGACCACACTAAATAGAATAAGGGAATAAAAGCTTGGAGTTTGGTATTTTTCATGGCAATAGGGAATCAGATCGAAAATTAAACGTAAACACGAATGCCGTTAAACAAAAAAACAGCAATGAAAAATACTCATTCCTGTCTTATGATGCTGTTAAGATTCTGATAATTTTAAGCCTTTTCTTATAAAGAACTTTTTGATAAGAACTTGCTTTTGCCTTTGATTGCCAAAAGATGATGCGAGTTAAAGACCAAAACAGCCAGTAAAATAATGCCGTAAGCCGCAACTTGCAAAGGGCCAATTTGCTCTTTGTATACCAAGGTAGCCAAGGCAAAAGCAATTATAGGATTAATATTTAATAACATACCAACTGTTGAAGAATTGATCCCTGAGAGTGCATACAAATTTAAAAACAAGGGGAAAATCGTAAACAAAATGGCTATGGTTTCAATACAGAAATAAAATTTGAATGCTGTTGGCACGGGGCCACTATAGGCTGGATAAAAGGGCAACAAACACAAAGCCGCCAAAGTGATATGAAAAGTCAAAATAATAAATTTATCAAAACCTTTATTGACACGTTGACTCACTAGATAAGAGGCATAGGTAAAGCCTATAATGATGCTGAAAAGCATGTCCATAATATTGGCATAGGATAAAAGTAAACAACCTGAAATACTTAATCCCACAGCCATCCACTGCGTTTTAGATAGTTTTTCATGTAAAATAAAATAAGCCAATAAGGTGGTTAAAATAGGGCAAACCAAATAGGCCAAAGATGTGGCTTTTACACTTACGTGATTCATGACATAAATAAAGGTAAACCAATTGGCCATTAAAAAAACACTTCCCCCTATATTCAATAAAATGGTTTTGCGCTTTTCTGATGGAGAAAACGTTTTAAACGTTGCAATGGCTTCTTTTATTCTTTTTCTTTTAAAAGTAAAAGCAATAAACAACATCAGGATACTGCAACTAAAGACACGATAAAATAAAATATCCAAAGAAGCATAGTCATGAATTGGCCTTAAGACCAAACTAAAAAATCCCCAGATGATGAAGCAGGTAATGGCAGCGATATAATATTTTGTTGTTTTCAAGGCGGTTTCTTTTTGGGTTGTTTTTCTATTGAAGCAAATTTCTTAAAAATAAAACAGCAATACAGATACAGTTTTTGTAAATTGCAGCATAACAGTTTATTTTTTTTATGAAAAATTCAAATTACTTATACCTACAGTTTGCGGATCGAATTGAAAAACAAATAAAATCAGGCGTCTTAAATGTTGGAGACAAGCTACCTTCAATTCGGGAAGTCTGTGCTGAAACAGGCTATAGTATGAGTACCGTAAGTAAGGCGTATTACGAAGTAGAAAGCAGATCGCTCATTGAATCAAGACCCCAATCGGGCTATTACGTGAGTAATACATCGTCAAGAATCATAACAGAACCTTCATCAAGCAGTCCTATTTTACGATCCGAAAATATTGACAGGCAGGACTTGATCGATCAAGTTTACGGCAATATGACAGACAAAAACATTACCATGCTTTCTTTGGGCTTCCCCTCCAATGCCCTTTTGCCTATTGCCAAACTAAATAAAGGAATGATTCAAGCGATGCGATCACTTCCCAATAGTGGTACTAGCTATGAAGAAATACAGGGTAATCCGAACTTAAGAAGAGAAATTGCACGCTGGTCTTTTACCTGGGGCGGTACTTTACAAGAAGAGGATATCATTACCATGCCTGGCTGTACCAGTGCCATATCGCATTGTTTAATGACTTTGACCAAACCCGGTGATACCATTATTACCGAGAGCCCTGTTTATTTTGGAATCTTGCAATTGGCAAAATCTTTAGGTTTGTACATTATGGAATTACCTACCAATATGACCACCGGAATCGAGTTAGAAGCCTTAAAAAAAGCACTTTCTTCTAAAAAAGTAAGCCTTTGTTTGCTCGTGAGTAATTTTAGCAACCCCTCTGGAAGCATGATGCCTAACGAACATAAAAAAGAGGTCGTGAAGCTCATGGAGTTTTACAACATCCCCTTAATTGAGGACGATATTCACGGTGATTTATATTTTGGCTCTAGCCGACCTACCAACTGTAAAACCTATGATGAAAGCGGGATCGTGCTTTGCTGTAGTTCGGTATCCAAAACTTTGGCGCCAGGCTACCGCGTGGGATGGGTCTCTCCTGGGAAATTCAAAAAAGAAATACTTCGAAATAAAATTTACCATACACTCTCCTCTCCTACTATTACTCATGAAGTCGTGGGGGATTTCCTGAAAAACGGTCGATACGAGAATCATCTTCGAAAAATTAGGCAAATATTGAATCACAACTGTAACAACTACATCAATACCATCTTAGAATCTTTTCCAAAGGGAACCAAAGTAAGCCAGCCTCAGGGTGGTTTTTTCCTATGGGTCGAACTGGATCAAAAAATAGATACAGCCGTTTTCTACCACTTGGCGATGAAACATCACATTAGTATTGCCCCTGGTCGTATCTTTTCCCTTCAAAATCAATTTTCAAATTGCATGCGATTGAGTTTTGGATTGCCGTGGTCCAACGAGCTCAGACAATCGATACAAATTTTAGGCAAATTACTTCATTAGTTCCCTATATAAAAAGCTGAACAACACTTTTAATAAGTGTTGTCCAGCTAACAAAATTGACCAACCAAAATCAATTCATTTATAAAACAAAGTAAGCGTTGCTTTCCACTTTTTTAGGTTCAGGTTTAAGATCAAATTCTTTAATAATATCAAATTCACTTTGATACTCGATTAACATTTGCATTAAATTCTTTTCGATCGTATTTGAAATTGCTGTGACCGGTGTATCTGTTGGTCTATTTTCAAAAGGATCCTGCAAATGAATAGCCATTTTTTCAATCAAAAAGAAAGCACCTCCAATAATGGTAATCAATGGAATTGCAAACCAACTCAACAAATCAATTAATCCGAAAGGCAGTAACAAGACAAATAAACACAAAGTCATTCTGATATACATACTGTATGTTGTTGGGAAAATGGTGTTTTTAATACGCTCACATTTTCCCATTGCATCACATAATCTTGTCAAGGTCTTGTCTATTTCAACTTGTTGATATGGGTTAAGTTTTTTATCCTTTCTGGCCATTTTTAGGTCTTTTGCATGCAGCAATAATATGGCATTAGGAATGTTTTGATGATTTTTCACAAACTGTAATTCCTCCTTACTAATCCAATCTTTAATCGGTTTTATAGCATCTTTATGTCGTAAAGACTCTCCTAAACTATAACACCATGCTATTTGCCTTTTGGTGAAATTTTCCCTGAATTCGCTTGCCTCTACAGAAAAATCCGAATCCTTATAAAAAGTCAACATTTGGCGAATCAATGTTCTGGAATCGTTTACAATTGCTCCCCAAACAATTCGGGCTTCCCACCATCTATCGTAGGCTTGGTTCGATTTAAAAGCCAATAACAAAGATATAATCGTACCAATCATAGTAGGGATGGCAATAGGAATATCAACAGCAATATTGATGAAATAATGATGAAAAAGCTCAAACAATATGGTATAAGCCATCACCAGCCCTAATTCTACTTTAATTTTTCCAAGCACATATTTCATTGGAATGTTCTTCTTTAATAGCATATTTTCCCGCTTTAAATTAAACTTACTTTTTTAAAGAATTCGGCCTTATACCAATTCTTCATAGAGCGACAAAACCGGAAGTCCTAATTGCTCATTTACATTTAATTTTTTTGTTTTTTTGAATTTGATTTTTTCGCCCTTACGAGTTTCTACCAACAAATCGATATCATATTTTGAAATGGCCTCAGATAAACAAGGGGCAAACTCATCAAAATTATCGTCAAAATTGGCCGTTTGGCTTACAATTTCATAGGAAAAATTTTTGCTCAAAAATTGTTGAACATCTTTGACATGCATATTGGCGCTGCCATTTTCAATATAAAGTGCTTTATTAAAATCGTCTTTGTTTACTTCAGTGCCTAAATGCAAAATGGGACATTTATGATTTGCTGCTAATTGCAACAAATACTGATGAATTCTTTTTGTTTCTTGTTTATATGACTGACTCATAATAACCAATTTAACATCAAAAGCATCGATTATATGTTTGAAAATGGGAGAGGAAAGTCCGTACTGATTGTGAACCTTTATTTTACAATTAGGGGTGTATTCGATAATGTATCTACAGGTTTCCAAAACCTCCTCCTGACTTGTGGTCAATCCAGTTCTCATTTCACGCAAAAAATGTGAAGACGAAAAGGTATCAGGCGTATCGGAAACCAACATTAAAATAATCTCGAAAGGCGTTTCTTTCGCTTGATTAATCGCTGACTTTACAGCACTAATAGTATCCTCTTTTAAGGTTGTAGGTATTAAGAAATTTTTCATAAGTACAATTGTTTAGTTTATACCTACAAAATAACTTCTCCAAGATTAGGACTATCTTAAGTTAAGATTAGAATTTCCTAAGATTCAACATTAGAATTTTTAATGTTGAATTTTTTATTTTTTTCCTTCTTAAAAATAATAGTCACTATAGTCCCTTTGTTCTGCTCCGATTGCACTTGAATTTCACCATCATGCATGCGGATAATTTTTGAAGCCAAAGGAAGTCCTAAGCCATATCCGATATATTTGGCGGCTATTTTTCCTCTGAAGAAAGGTTCGTATAAGTGAGGGATATCTTCTGGAGGAATACCTATTCCGATATCATTAATGGCAATTTTAATCATTTCTTGATTCGCAGAAAGCATGACAAATACCTCATTATTATCCGAGTATTTTACTCCATTTGTAATAATATTATTAATGGCCAACTCTAGTAAGGGCTTATTACAAGGAATTAATAGCAAATTAGAGTCCTTTGGAGCAAAATTGAGTTTGATGCTCACACGATTATCAGGATAAATCTTATCCAAATCCGATTTCACCTCTAATAACAATTCATCAATTCTCGCAATATCCAACACTTGCTTTTTCCCATCATAGCCTGTTTGAGTCAACTTTAGCAAACTTTCGGTTAAATTCCCTAATCTTGAAGCCTGGCTGTGAATATTTTCCAACGATTGAATATAATCCGGAACACCTCTTTCTTTCAAAAGCATAATTTCAGATTCGGCAATTATAGTGGTGATTGGCGTTTTTAATTCATGTGAAGCATTATTGATAAAATTGGCCTGTATCTCAAAAGAAGTCTCTAATCGATCTAACATATCATTAAATGTTGCCGTCAGATCTGAAATTTCATCTGAATTTTCTACTTCTGGCAATCGGTTATGAAGATTAGAAGCACTAATTCTATTTACCTCTCTTGTAATTCTTGCCACAGGATTAATAACACGTTTGGCTAAAAATCGACCTAAAAAGAAAGTCAATAACACAAAACCAATACCTCCAAAAAGCATTATTTTCACAATATAAATGGTGGTGGCTGTTCCTTTTCTATCTCTAGCACCAACGATAACAATGTATTTTTGATTGTTTTCTGTGAAGACTTGTCCTAGATAATACTTATTATCAATTTCAAAAAAATCTTTTCCTGTTTTTAAAACATTAGTATAAAACGCATTGGGCAAATTTAGATTGGTGTTGTAGTCAAAACTATTCTCACTATTTATCCTAAGAACAAATTCTTCTTCTTCAATAAGTTCTTCAAGCCCGTTCTTTTTAAGATTGCTGTAATATTTAATTTTTTCAGGATCTTTTTGAAAATGAATGGAAGAGACAATCTTCGCTCTATCTTCTAATCGTTTTAAAAAATAATATCGATTATTTTCTCTGAACAACGCAAAGATTATGATACACAACAATAGGGTACTAAAAGTAGAAAGAGCTACATAAGTAAAAGTAATTTTTTTTCTAATATCCATTTTATGGTTTTATAACATAACCTAAACCTTTCATCGTATGAATAAGTTTGGTGTCAAAAGGTTTATCTATTTTTTTTCTTAAATAAGTGATATATACATCTACAACATTGGTATTCATATCAAAATTAATATCCCAAACATTGTCTAAAATTTGATCACGAGAGACTATTCTACCGCTGTTTTTAGACAAATAATATAGTAATTTGAATTCCTTAGCCGTTAAAATGATCGATTCCCCATCTCTTTTCACCGTCTTGGTACGTCCATTAATTTCTAGATCACTAATGGTTATCATATCTATTTTTTCCGTTTCTTGATTTGCTCTGCGATGCAATGCATTTATTCTTGCATCGAGTTCACCAAATTTAAAGGGTTTAACCAAATAATCATCAGCTCCAGCATTAAGTCCTGTTACAATATTCTCTGATGTTCCTAAGGCTGTTAAAAGTAAAACGGGCACAAAATTCTTGCTTGCACGTAATCTTCTACAGATTTCAATACCGTTTATATCCGGTAACATTACATCTAAAATGACCACATCAAAAGTATAATTATGAATCATCTCAAGAGCTGTTTTACCATCAAGAGCAACGCTTACTTCGTTATTATTCTCCGCAAATCCTTTACGTAAAATGGATAAAAGACTAGGTTCGTCTTCGACTATCAGTAATTTCATATTAATTGATCTATAGCAAACAAAAATAGGAATTGACTTGAAAAAACAATTCAGAAAATTTTATAATTATGATTTTATTATGATCATTGGAATCTTATTCCAAAGCAAAAAAACACTCAAAACAAGAACAAACACCCTGTATGTTTTTGATTTTAAAACACTTAAAAAAATCAAACCAAAATAAAATTCAAAACTGCTCCTTAAAAGAAAAGTAGTCGTGATCGACGGAACAAATTGCCAAACTATTACTTTGGTTTTGTATAATGATCTCTATGAAACAAAAAACAAGCCCCAACTTTCTTTTAAAAATTCTTAAAAGAAAATTGGGGCAAAAAAGGATAAACGTAAAAAAAGCCATCAAAAATTGATGGCTTTTACTCAAAGAATGGTATTCTCTATTTTGTGATAAACTTAGGATGGATTAAATTATCCAATGCATAAATTTCGTCCCATTTTTCTTGTGTGATTAACTTTCTTTCGACCACAGCAATTTGATGTACACTTTTGTTCAATTTTAAGGCTTCACCAGCGATACTAGCACTTTCCTCATAGCCTAAGATAGGATTCAATTGCGTTACAATACCAATACTGTTCATGACCATATTGTAGCAATGATCCACATTAGCAGTGATACCATTAATACATTTGTCAACTAAGGTCTGAATCGCATTAGATAGGTAATCTAAAGAAGTAAACATCGCAAAAGCTATAACAGGTTCCATTACATTTAACTGCAATTGTCCTGCTTCAGCCGCCATAGTAACGGTTAAATCTTGTCCAATAACATAAAAACAGGTTTGGTTCACTACTTCTGGAATCACCGGATTTACTTTACCTGGCATAATCGAAGAACCTGGCTGACGCGCTGGTAAATTGATTTCATTGAAACCAGTTCTTGGCCCAGAACTTAACAGTCTTAAATCATTACAGATCTTAGAAATTTTTACGGCCGTTCTTTTAAGGGTTCCCATAATTTGTACATAAGCTCCCGTATCTACAGTAGCTTCAATTAAATCTGGAGAAAGCGTTAATGGAATCCCTACTTCTTTAGCTAAATAACTAACACAAATCTCTGGGTATCCTTCAGGTGCATTTACTCGAGTACCAATGGCAGTAGCTCCCATATTGATCTCTAAAACCAAACTTTGCGCTTCTCTCAATCGTCGAACATCCTCACCAATTGTAGTGGCGTACGATCTGAATTCTTGTCCTAAAGTCATCGGAACCGCATCTTGTAATTGCGTTCTTCCCATTTTTAAAACAGTTTTAAACTCTTCTCCCTTTGCAGCAAAAGCAACTTCTAAACCTTCTAAGGTTTTAATGAAGCTTTCCATTTTCATATAGAGCGCTATTCTAAAAGCCGACGGGTACGCATCATTGGTAGACTGAGAACAGTTGACATGATTATTAGGGTGTAAAAAGTTATACTCCCCTTTTTTATGACCTAGGTATTCTAATCCAATATTGGCAATTACCTCATTGGCATTCATATTAACCGAGGTTCCTGCTCCTCCTTGAATCAAATCACTCACAAATTCTTGATCGAATTTACCCGCAATCAACTGATCACTTCCGTAACAAATCGCTTCTGCAATTTTTGGATCAATGGCACCACAATCTCTATTGGCTAAAGCAGCGGCTTTTTTTACATATCCCAAGGCTTTAATAAACAAAGGCTCTCTTGAAATTGGAATTCCTGTAATATTAAAATTCTCTACAGCTCTGAAAGTTTGGATCCCATAATATAAATGATTTGGAATGTCTAATTCTCCTAAAAAATCATGTTCTTTTCTTGTTGATTCCATATAATATAAATTGTTACGTTTTAATTTTAAATTAGTGTAAAGCTATATCAAAATAATAGTATAACAAAATAAATCAAATCAAAAATCAATAAGTTTTAATAAAATATAGGGCCTAAAATTAAGCACTTATCATTTAAAGACCTCAAAAATATCAAATTCACAAAAATAAGACTTTTAAGCAGCGTTAGGATTTAGTAAAATTGTTACCCTATTTTTCCTATAATTTTAAAAACAAGCGTTTTTCAACACCCAAATTATTCGTTTTTTTGCTATTAAATACTTCCTTATTTAGTATCTTTTCACGCTCAATTAATTAGCAAAAGCAGCCTTGAAAAAAGAATCGGAATATCTCCTTGACAAAGCATACAACAGCATTATCTATACCAGAGACGAGGTCAATTTCAAGGATTTTGAATGCTGTACGTTTACTAATTGTAATTTTTCCGCCTGTACTTTTTTAGCCGTTACCTTTATTGATTGCGTTTTTAATGATTGTATTTTTAGTGAAGCTAAAATCAATTATGTGGCTTTTAGAACAGTCACTTTTAATCGTTGCGAAATCAAAGAAGTGAATTTCGCCATGTGTGATAAACTCATTTTTGAAGTTCATTTTTACGATTGTATATTAGATTTCTCTAAGTTTTATACCTTAAAGATTAAAGGAACCACCTTTAACCACTGCAGTTTGGTTGCTGTGGACTTTATGGCAACGGATCTTACCTCTGTCTTATTTGATCAGTGCGATTTATACCGTGCAGAGTTCACTAAAGCCATCGCCAACAAAGCTGATTTTAGCACGAGTTACCATTATACCATCGACCCATCCAAAACTAAAGTAAAGAAGGCTGTTTTTGCTTTACAAGAAGTAAAAGGATTATTGTTCACCCATGATATCATCGTGAGTTAAAGACCTAAAAAAAAGCCAGTACAAAACTGGCTCTAATTGGTACTCTCTTTAAAAGACTCTATTTTAATTGGCTTGCTCCTTATTCAAAAAGGATAACAAAGGGTAAAAGTCAAATAGAATCTCTATTTTTTATAATTGCTTTTGCATGATATAATCTTCCATTAAATACCCATTGCCAATAGCAATATTGACTTCCTCGATCATTTCGAAACCTATTTTCTTATAGAAGTGTAAAGCAGTATTGAAACGGTTTACATTTAGTAATAACGCTTTTGAGTGTTGTTCTAAAGCTAGTTTCTCTATCGCCTCGATCACTTTTTTACCGATTCCTTTTCCTTGGGTTTGGGGTAACAGGTATATTTTGTGAATTTTGGTTATGGCCTCTCCTTTATACTGATGTTCGATTCCAACAAATCCTACTATGGATCCGGCATCCGAAATCAAATAAAACAATTGCTCTCTATTGGTAATAGATGCAGTTAAAGCCTCATCGGAATAAAACAAATCCAACATGTACTTTAATTGGGCTTCTGATAAAATTTCACCATAGGCCACTGGCCAAGTTTGCCTTGTTATTTCTTGAATTTTAGGAATATCACTAACCGTTGCCTCTACAATTGTCATCATATTACTTTATATTTTATTTGAGTTATACTTCCCAACTTGATTCGCTGTTGATCAACCTTTTAAAGACTAACCATGAATGGTTTCCCCTTTTCCGTAATTGGCAATGATGGATTCTTCGTAAGCCAACCATTCTCTCCAACGTTTTTCAACATCAATTCCAACTCCATATTTACGAGCATAGGTAATAAAAGTGGTATAATGACCTGCTTCACTTTCCATTAGCTCTCTATAAAATACCGATAATTCTTCGTCTTTGATATTTTCAGATAAAACTTTAAAACGCTCACAACTTCTGGCTTCGATCATGGCAGAGAATAATAATCGTTCCACTAAGCTCGAGACTCTGCTTCCGTCACTGCTTTTTTTCATGTACTGATACAACTCATTCACATAATCGTCTTTTCGCTCCCGCCCCAGTTTTAACCCTCTTTTGATAATGATATTGTGTACCTGCTCAAAATGATCGATTTCTTCTTTGGCTAGAGCCAATAAGTCTTTTACCAAATCCTGATGCTCCGAGTTATTGGTAATAATGGTGATCGCATTTGTGGCCGCTTTTTGCTCGCACCAAGCGTGATCAGTCAAAATCTCCTCAATATTTTTCTCTACAATATTTACCCATCTTGGGTCCGTTGGTAATTGTAATCGAAGTACTCCCATGTCTTTGTATTTTATTATATTTTTTTGCTTCCTTTTTCAGTTCGGATAGAACTAAAAAAAGTTTAAAGTTTTGCCCTACGTTATTTCCGCAATCACAAAACCTTAAACTTGAAACTTTAATCCCGATAGTGATCGGAATTGAACTGTTTTTTTATTTAGAAAACGAAAATTGGTCTTTCGCTCATCATTTCATTCACTTCATTAGCTACCTCTTCGATAACTGCTTCATTAGTATGATCAGAAAGTACTCTATCAATTAAAGCTACGATAGTCTCCATATCTTCTTCAACTAAACCACGTGTAGTGATTGCCGCTGTTCCAACACGAATTCCTGAAGTAACAAATGGTGATTTATCATCAAATGGTACCATGTTTTTGTTAACTGTAATTTCTGCTTTTACTAGAGCGTTTTCAGCTTCTTTACCAGAAATATTTTTATTTCTTAAGTCAATCAACATCATGTGATTATCCGTTCCACCAGAAATAAGATTGTATCCTCTTTTTACAAAAGCATCTGCCATTGCATTTGCGTTCTTTTTCAATTGCATAGCATAAGTAAAGAACTCATCTTTTAAGGCTTCACCAAAAGCAACTGCCTTAGCCGCGATGATGTGCATTAAAGGTCCACCTTGATTTCCAGGGAAAACCGCAAGGTCTAACAATGAAGACATCATTCTGATTTCACCTTTTGGATTTTTCAATCCTTGTGGGTTTTCAAAATCTTTCCCCATCAAAATCAAACCTCCACGTGGTCCACGTAAGGTTTTGTGCGTTGTTGTAGAAACAATATGACAGTGAGGAATTGGATCGTTCATTAATCCTTTAGCGATAAGTCCTGCAGGATGCGAGATATCAGCAAATAAAATAGCTCCTACGCTATCTGCAATTACTCTGAAACGCTCAAAATCCATATCACGAGAATAAGCCGAAGCTCCAGCGATGATTAATTTTGGTTGTTCTTTAGTCGCAATTTCTTGAATTTTATCGTAATCCAAACGACCTGTTTCAGCATCAACACCGTAAAAAACTGGACGATATAAACGACCTGAAAAGTTTACTGGAGAACCGTGAGTCAAGTGACCACCATGAGATAAATCGAAACCTAAAATCGTATCACCAGGATTCAAACAAGCATGGTACACTGAAGTATTGGCTTGAGAACCTGAGTGAGGTTGAACGTTTGCATATTCAGCACCAAATAACTCTTTAGCTCTGTCAATAGCAATCTGCTCAATAACGTCAACTACTTCACAACCGCCGTAGTATCTTTTGCCAGGATATCCCTCAGCATATTTGTTAGTTAAAACAGAACCAGCTGCTTCCATTACTTCATCACTTACAAAATTCTCTGAAGCGATAAGTTCTAATCCGTGAATTTGTCTATCTTGTTCCTCTAGGATAAGATCAAAAATTTGTTCGTCGCGTTGCATTTTTTCGTTTTTCGTTAATTTCCTGCAAAAATACAAAAAAACGTTTGTCATACAGTTAGATTATGATATATTTGACAAGTAATTTTTCAACAAATAATTAACATTCACATGCCGATAACAGCCAACGATACCAAAAGAAAATCATGGTTAGATGTACCAGAGAATAGCGATTTCCCTATTCAGAACATCCCCTTCGGTGTTTTTCTTACCAAAGAAAATATAGTGACTGTTGGTACACGAATTGGCGACTACGCTATAGATTTAGGGGCCTTGCAACAATTAAACTATTTTTCAGGTATTGATTTAACTGATGATATGTTTATGCAAGACACGCTGAACGACTTCATTTCAGATGGCAAAAAAACGTGGCGACTGGTTCGAAACCGTATCGCTGATATATTCGATAGTAACAATGCTCAATTAAGAGATTCTACAAAAGATAGAGATATTGTTATTTTTAAAATTACGGATGTTGAGATGCAATTGCCGGTTTTAATTGGTGATTATACCGATTTTTACTCCAGTAGAGAGCATGCGACCAATGTTGGAAAAATGTTCCGTGACCCAGAAAATGCTTTATTACCTAATTGGCTGCACATTCCTGTGGGCTACCATGGAAGAAGCTCCACTATTATTCCTTCTGGAATACCGGTACACAGACCAATGGGACAAACACTTCCCAATGGAGAAAGCTCTCCAGTTTTTGGTCCTTCAAGATCAATTGACTTTGAACTTGAAACCGCCTTTATTACCACCGACGCGAACATAATGGGAGAACCTATCCCTGCTTATGAAGCCGAAGATTATATTTTCGGGATGGTTTTACTCAATGATTGGAGTGCTAGAGATATTCAAAAATGGGAATATGTGCCTTTAGGACCATTCTTAGCCAAAAACTTTGCGTCTTCTATTTCGCCATGGATTGTTACTATGGATGCTTTAGAGCCGTTTAGAACAAAAGGACCTAAACAAGACCCAGCACCACTTCCTTATTTACAAACCAAAGGAAAAAAAGCTTTTGATATCAATTTAGAAGTTTCCATTAAACCATTGGACAAAGAGGAAACGCTAATCTCTAAATCGAATTTTAAATATATGTACTGGTCCATGAGCCAACAATTAGCACATCATACTTCAAATGGTTGTCGTGTTAATTCTGGTGACATGATGGGTTCAGGCACTATATCAGGACCTACTCCAGATAGCTTTGGTTCTATGCTAGAACTCACTTGGGGCGGAAAAAATCCAATACAATTAAACGACGGTAGCGAACGTAAATTCATAGAAGATAATGACACTGTGATCATGAGAGGATATTGCACTAGCAATGAAGTCCGTATTGGTTTTGGAGAAGTTTCCAGCCAACTACTTCCTCCTTTTGTGAGACAATGAAGAGCAGATGACTTATCTTAACCGATATAACAACAAAAAAATCTTGTTAGGCAACTAACAAGATTTTTTTTTATACCTATATATTATTGCACATAGCAATACTATTTTTAATACTCTATTGCTTTATCATTAGGCTGGAATCTGTTGACTTAAACAATGTAAAGTTCCAAATCCCCAGATAAAATCGATACAGCTAATACCGATTACTTCTCGATCAGGGAAACATTCTGACAATATATTCAACGCCACGCGATCATTACTATCATTAAAGGTAGGAACCAAAACACAATTATTTAAAATCAAGAAATTAGCATAACTCGCTGGCAATCTCAAATCTTCAAAATCCACACGTTTTGGCATTGGTAATGCTACAATCACTGGCGACTTCCCGTCTTCCAACTTCGCATTCTGCAAACGTTTCAAATTGTCTTGTAAGGGTTTGTAATTAGCATCCGTTGGATCTGTTTCTACAATGGTCACAATAGTATCTTCATTAACGAAACGACATAAATCGTCAATATGTCCATGGGTATCGTCTCCTTCTATTCCATCACCTAACCAAATTACATTGGTCACCCCTAAATATTCTTTAAAAACAGCTTCGTAATCTTCTTTAGTGAAATTTTTATTTCGCACTTGAATAGTTGGATGCATTAAACATTCTTCCGAAGTCAATAGGGTCCCTCTTCCGTTCACATCTATCGCTCCACCTTCTACAATTACAGGTTTACCCTTGTACATTACTTGTGTTAAGGGAACATCAATACAATCGGCTATTTTACCTGGAACAAATTTATCCAATTGGTAATTTTTGTATTTTGCCCAACCGTTAAAATTGAAATTCAACGCTTCTCTCCCCTCTCCATTTTTAACCACTATTGGCCCAGAATCACGCATCCAGCTTCTGTTGGTTTTATGAATAACATACGAAATATTGGCAAGATTAACACGTGCTCTATCCAACATTTCATTCACTTTTTCTTTTAATTTTTCGTCGGCTACCACCAAAAAAACAGTTTCAAAAGTGGCTACTTTTTTTATAAATTCTACAAAAGCCCATTGAACAGCTTCGTATTTTCCTGGCCAGTCGTTACCATTATGCGGAAAACACAATACAATTCCTTGTTGTTTTTCCCATTCTGCTGGAAATCTTCTATTATTTGTTGACATAAAGAGGTTCTAAATTTGAAAGTGCACAAAGATAATCATTCAAAAGGATTATAAAATAGTCCAATGAGCTCAAATTAAAAATATGTAATTAAAACTGACAAAAATTAAGTTAAAGATTAAATAATGAAGCCTTAATGTGGGCGTAAGTTCTGCTAATTACATTTGGCAAAACACAAAAAACATAAAAATGAAAAAAATAAGCATTTCATTACTAGCCCTCTTAGCACTTACAACAAGTTGTAATACGGATGAAAACTCAAACAACCAGGAACCTGAAGTCGTTATAAATGAAGACCCGGCAACCTTTAAAGAAATCGGTTCCATAACCATTGGAGGTGAAGCGGCTGCAGAAATCTCAGCTTATGACCAAAAGACCAAAAAACTTTTCACAGTAAACAATAGCGGAACCAACCAAATTGATGTCATTGATATATCCGACCCAACAAAACCAACTAAAATCGGAAAAATTGATTTAAGTCCTTATGAAGGAGCCTCTAATAGCGTTGCTGTACATGATGGGAAATTAGCTGTAGCACTAGAATCAACCCTCAACAAACAAGGAAATGGAAAAGTAGTTCTTTTTAACACTTCAGATTATAGCCTAATCAAACAAATTACAGTAGGCGCTCTACCTGATATGATTACTTTTTCAGCAGACGGAAAATATATAATGACCGCTAATGAAGGCGAACCCAATACCGATTATTCACAAGATCCAAACGGAACCATATCGATTATTGAAGTGGCCAATAATTATACGGTTACCACATTAGATTTTAGTTCTTTTAGCAATCAGGCCGCAACTTTACAAAAAGAGGGGTTTAGAATTTCAAAGTTTGCAAAAAGCTTCGCTCAGGACATCGAACCAGAATATGTCACTATTTCTGATGATTCAAAAACAGCTTGGATCACTTTACAAGAAAATAATGGAGTAGCCAAAGTAGATTTGGCCTCAAAAACCATTACCGCCATTTATCCACTAGGTTTTAAAGATTTTAATACTGCTGAAAACGCCATTGATGTTAGTGACAAAGATGACAAAATCGCTTTTAATCCATGGAAAGTAAAAGGAATGTTTATGCCCGATGGAATTAGTCATTTTTCTACCAATAACGTTCCTTATTTTGTAACAGCAAATGAAGGTGACGCCAGAGAATATACTGCTTACACTGACATTAAGAGAATGAAAGACATGAAACTGGATGCCACAGCTTTTCCTGATGCGGCCACTTTAAAACTAGAACCTAATTTAGGAAGATTGAATCTTATTGCCGATATGGGTGATACGGACAACGATGGAGATCTTGATCAAATGGTCGCTTTTGGAGGGCGTTCTTTCTCTATATGGAACGGGAATACTGGAAAAATAGTGTACGATAGTAAAAATGAGGTCGACAAAAAAACAACCGAATTGGGAACCTACGATGACAAACGTAGCGATGATAAAGGCTCTGAACCAGAAGCGGTAGTTGCCGTTACTATGGGAAATCGCAATATATTGTTTGTTGGTTTAGAAAGATCTGACGCTTTTATGACTTACGACGTGACAAATCCAACTTCACCACAATATTTACAAACGGTAAAAACCGGTGATGCTCCAGAGGGAATTCTTTTTATTCCCGCCTCTAAAAGTCCGACCAAGAGAAGTTTGTTAGTCGTTAGTAATGAGGGAGATGGCACTCTAAAAATATACCAACCCGATTTAAAATAACCCTCTACTCATCCAATCAATAAGGGCTAAATTTTGCATTTAGCCCTTATTTTTGTTCAAACGTTTTGATTTCATTAACTAATTTACCTAAATAAAACCCAAAAGATGGGAATTATGTAAGACCAAATACAACAGTATCTAAAAGCTGAATTCTATTTTTGCCTTAAGTTTAACAATAAAAATCAACTTAAAATTCAGATATTATGAAGAAGAAATTAGCTTCCTTATCACTTTTATTACTGGCAGTTACGGCAAGTGCACAGAACATGGCAAAGACCACTGCAAGTACTATTGATCAACCTACTTTTAATAAATGGTCTATCGAACTTAATGGCGGTCTTAACAAACCAACTAGAGCATTGACTCCTGGTTACTCTACGTCAACATTAAATCCTTTTCATGCTGATTTAGGAGTACGCTATATGTTTAGCCCTAAATTTGGTTTGAAATTAGACCTTGGATACGATCAATTTCAAGAACGCGACAATACAGCACCTTTTGACACTAAAGCTTTTAGAACAAGCTTACAAGGGGTTGTAAACATTGGTAGAGCATTAAACTTTGAAACTTGGACCAACACTATTGGTTTATTAGCTCACGGTGGATTTGGAGTTTCACAATTAAGATCTGACGATGGTTTTAATGGACTAGACTACATAGCACACGGAATCGTTGGTTTGACAGGACAAGTTAAACTTAGCAATCGTGTTGCTTTAACTGGAGATCTTAGTGGAATCGTTAACGGAAGACAAAACTGGAATTTTGACGGAATGGGTCAAACAACAACGGGTTCATTCGATGGTGTTTTACTTAATGCTTCTGTTGGTTTGACTGTTTACTTAGGTAAAAATCAGAAACATGCTGACTGGGTTGGAGAAGAAGACAAATACGATGCATTAGAACAAAGAGTTGAACTAATCGAAACCGGTCTTATAGATACAGATAAAGATGGTGTAGCGGATTTATATGATTTAGAGCCAAACTCTATCACTGGAGTAGCAGTAAACACAAAAGGACAATCTATTGATACCAATCAAAATGGTGTTCCAGATGAATTAGAAGGCTACTTAGAAAAGACTTATGGTCAAAATGGTAAAGGAGCAACTAATAGTACAGTTGAAGAATTAATTAACAGTGGATACGTAAATGTATACTTCGATTTTAACTCATCAAAACCAACCAATACTTCTTTATCTGGTGTTGATTTCTTAGTGAAATACCTAAAAAACAATCCATCAAAATCGGCTTCTATCATCGGATATGCTGACGAAATTGGAAACACTTCATACAACCAAACTTTGTCTCAAAAAAGAGCTGAAGCAGTGAAGAAAATTGTAGTTAACGCTGGAATCGATGAGTCTAGATTAAGTGTTAGTGGAAAC
Source organism: Flavobacterium sp. OHVDL-2026-0007 (assembly GCF_059882335.1). Lineage (NCBI taxonomy): Bacteria > Pseudomonadati > Bacteroidota > Flavobacteriia > Flavobacteriales > Flavobacteriaceae > Flavobacterium > Flavobacterium sp. OHVDL-2026-0007. Next base: position 405,662 of record NZ_CM187612.1, on the reverse strand, counting down.
GGTGAAGATACTTCTGTGAACAAAAAATCAAAAGAAGCACGTCAAATCGTAAGAAGAGTTACTTTCAAAGTAAACTAATTACTATAGTGTCTAGTCCTGAAAAGTAATACAGGATTAACAACAATACAGTACACATTTTTAAACAGTAGTAAGCGAGAGTTTACTACTGTTTTTTTTTTGCTCTATAAGTTCTCCTTTTTCACAACGAGATAAACCAAGCAAAAAGGGGCCGTTTCATTTGAAATAGCCCCTTTTTACTTTTATACGAATGAACTAAACTGAATTAATCAATCGCTCTTTTGGTAATATCTCCAAAGGCGTCAATTCTTCTGTCTCTGAAAAAAGGCCAGTTTTGACGCACATTTTCTTGTAAATCTAAATCTACTTCAGCAATCAAAATTTCTTCTTTATCGTGTGAAGCCTGTGCTAAAATTTCACCTTGAGGCCCTGCAATAAATGAAGCTCCCCAAAACTGAATTCCATCGGTACCGTCTATATATTGCTCTAAACCAATTCTATTGGCAGCAGCTACGAATACACCATTTGCAACAGCATGTCCTTTCATCACGTTCATCCAAGCGCCATATTGATTTTCACCATATTGCTCTTTTTCTTTAGGATGCCATCCAATTGCCGTTGGGTAAAACAACACCTCTGCCCCTTTTAAAGCAGTAATACGAGCTGCTTCTGGATACCATTGATCCCAACAGATCAACGTTCCTATTTTTCCTTTTTTTGTTTCAATAGCTTGAAATCCTAAATCCCCAGGTGTGAAATAGAATTTTTCATAAAAATGAGGATCATCTGGAATATGCATCTTACGGTACAATCCTGCTTCCGATCCATCTGTATCGATAATATAAGCACTGTTATGATATATTCCTGCCATTCTTTTTTCAAAGAAAGGAACAATAATTACCACTCCCAATTCCTTAGCTAAAGCGCTAAAAGCTATAAATGAAGTACTATATAAAGGTTCCGCTAAAGCAAAATTATCAACATCTTCACTTTGACAAAAGTAGTGGCTACTATACAATTCTGGTAACAAAATAACTTCAGCACCTTTAGTTGCTGCATCTCGAACCCAACTGATACATTTTTTCAAGTTGTTTTCAGCAACATCATTTAGGTTCAACTGAATAACAGCAATTTTATATTTCTTATTCGGCATGACTTAAAATTTTTAGATTGCAAAAATAGTTAATTTTCTAGATAGTAACCGAAAAACCGTTTTATAAATATTTCTTTTCAATGGTTTTTGATCAAAAGAAACAAGAATAAAACGGTTTAAAAATTGGCAAAGCCAAGAACAGTAGATTAGTAAGCCACTTATTATATTTTTACAGACTATTCAATAATCACTTTTTGTGTTATGAATTCAGTTTCTGATTTTCTGAATTTAATTTCAAAAGTTCCTGCTGTAGCCGATTTGAATTTGTAAACGGTTTTTTTAGGATCTGGCACTTGTTGTGTACAAACTCCACCTGGGTATTTAACTTCAACTTGCCATCCTTTTTCAGTACCTAAAGTTACTTCTGTGAATTTATTGAATTCTCCACAAGCGTTGTCCACGATAAAAGTCACATCATAACTCAACTCTTCGTTTACTTTTCCAGTTTCTGGTCCTTTAATTTCTGTCACTAAAGCATTTTTTGTACTTTCTCCTGGAGCCGTTACTTTATCATCATCATTACTGCATGAAACCAATGCTGTTGCCAAGAACAATACCACTAAAACTGATTTTAATTTAAACTTTTTCATAAAATAATTATTTGTTATTAATTACTATGAAGATGAAGAAGGATTGCTTTGGTTGCTTTTAAAAAATGTTAAATATTTTACACCAACCGATAAACAACTATAAACCAAGAGGTTATTTCATCAAAAAAATTCACGCAACCCCTACCTTTTTTTAATAAAAACGACATTCTTCAGGTCTTGACTCTCTACTAAAACTCTTTTTCTTTCGCTTTTTCTACTCCCAAAATACTCAACTATTGCCCGAGACTATAATCCGTAAAACAGTGGTTAAAAATCAGCAGGCCGCTTGGGTATAAAACAAAAAAAACACCAGCCTCACAACTGGTGTTATAGTAGTACATAACAACAACCTTAGGCCGCTGTTTCTTTTTTAGGCAATATTTTCTTTATTAGAGTTACTACCCCCAAAACTAAAAAGCCAATAACAAGTCCTATGATAAATTCTTTTACCACAGCTGGCAATTGCGGAACTAAATGATGGAAGAATTCTATATTATGAACAAAAATACCCCCCGCCACTAAGAGTAAAGCGATGGTCCCAATTACTGATAAACTCTGAATCACTTTTGGAAGGGCTTGTACCAGTAGATTCCCTATTGTTTTGGATATACTGCGTTCTTTTTTACTCATTTGAATAAGTTTTAAACCCAATTCATCCATTCTTACGATAAGCGCTACGATTCCATAAACCCCAATAGTTGCTACTATTGCAATAATGGACACCACCATAATCTGTGATAAAATCGGTTGTCCAATGACAGTCCCTAGGGCAATAATGACGATTTCCACTGATAATATAAAATCAGTCACAATCGCAGATTTTATTTTTTCTTTTTCGGTAGCTAAAATTTCTTCTTCTGTTAGGTGCTCTGTGCTTAGGTGTACTTTCGCATGAGGGTGAGGAAAGAAAAATTCAAATATCTTCTCTGCTCCTTCATAGGCTAAAAAAAGCCCACCCAATACTAAGATCACAATAATAGCCACAGGCAAAAAAGCACTCAGTAAAAAGGCTATAGGCAAAATGATTAATTTATTGATAAAAGAACCTTTACCAATGGCCCACAATACAGGAAGTTCTCTGGAAGAAATAAAGCCTGAAGCTTTTTCGGCGTTCACTGCCAAATCATCCCCTAAAATACCTGCTGTTTTTTTTACGGCAACCTTACTCATTACAGCAACATCATCCATAATTGCTGCAATATCATCTAATAAAACGAAAAACCCTGACGCCATTCTATTTGTTTTTGGAATTACACTAAGACAGTCTGGGCTCTACCCCAATAGAATTAATGCATATTGTTATTTTATGCGAATCTAACACTTTTTGTTCGATTCTCTTTATACCAATTTAAGCAAATATTCCTATGAGACTTTCTGTATTCCATTTTAACTACATTGCCCTAAAATTACCCAAATGATAATAAAAACGAAAATAGTTCCAAAGCAACCACCACCTAACTTTTTCGCACCATAACCTGCTATTAAACCTCTAAATATATTGTTCATATGATTTGATTTTAATTTGTTTTATACCCGACGCTCTTTTTACCTAAGTCGGTTTATGTAAAGATCTGAACTTAATTCCAAAATACATACAAATTCTTTCAAAAAATAAGTAGTATTTTACTGATTTACAGTTAATAGCTAAAAAAAAAAGCACCAGCCTTACGACTGATGCTTCTAAACTATCAAAAATGAAACCTTATTGGGCTACTTCTGGTGTCTGGTTTCTAAAAACCAACTGACCATCAAAAGCGTCTAATAAAATAATACTATCGGTTGTAATGTGCCCTGCCAAAATTTCTTTCGACAATTGGTTTAAAACGTCTCTTTGTATCACACGTTTTACGGGTCTTGCTCCGAATTGCGGATCAAATCCTTTATCGGCTAGATAGGTAATTGCTTCCGGAGTTGCATCCATGGTGATACCTTGTAAAGCCAACATTTTAGTCACACTTTTCAATTGTAAACCGACAATTTGAGTAATATTAGCCACTGTTAAAGGTGGGAACAATACAATTTCGTCAATACGGTTTATAAATTCCGGACGCACGGTTTGTTTCAACAACCCAAGCACTTCTACTTTGGCTGCCTCCGTAGCAGCTTCAATACCCCCTTTTAAATTTTCAAATTTCTCTTGTATAATCTGACTTCCCATATTAGAAGTCATGATGATAATCGTATTTTTAAAATCAGCCAAACGACCTTTGTTATCGGTCAATCGCCCTTCATCCAATACTTGTAATAAAATATTAAAGGTATCTGGATGCGCTTTCTCAATCTCATCTAACAGAATTACAGAATAGGGTTTTCTACGTACCGCCTCCGTTAATTGTCCACCTTCATCATAACCTACATATCCTGGAGGTGCACCAACTAATCTACTCACACTATGACGTTCTTGATATTCACTCATATCAATTCTGGTCATCGCATTTTCATCATCGAATAAATATTCCGCCAAAGCTTTTGCTAGCTCCGTTTTACCGACTCCCGTAGTTCCTAAAAACAGGAAGGTACCCACCGGTTTTTTCATATCCTGTAAACCAGCTCTACTTCGCCTTACAGCATCACTTACTGCTTCGATGGCTTCTTCTTGACCTACTACACGTCGGTGTAACTCATCCTCCAAATGCAAGAGTTTTTCTCTTTCGGTTTGCAGCATTTTCATCACTGGAATACCAGTCCACTTGGCTACAACTTCTGCTATATCTTCTCGGGTTACTTCTTCTTTGATCAAAGAATGTCCTGATTGATATTCGTGCAGCTCTTTCAACAAGCCTTCTAGTCTTTCTTGCGCTTCTTTAATTTTTCCGTAACGAATCTCGGCTACTTTTCCGTAATCACCATCACGTTCGGCACGATCGGCCTGGTGTTTAAAGTCTTCAAGCTCTAATTTGACAGCCTGAATTCCATCTACCACATCTTTTTCCGATTTCCACTTCACGTAGATCTCATTTCGTTCTTCTTTCAAATTAGCCAAGTCCATATGCAAAACTTTGAGCTTGCTTTCTTCTTTCTCACGTTTTATGGCCTCGATTTCAATTTCTAATTGCATAATTTTTCGATCCAAAACATCCAATTCTTCTGGTTTTGAATTGATTTCCATACGCAATTTAGAAGCAGCTTCATCCATTAAATCAATCGCTTTATCCGGTAGGAAACGATTGGTAATATAACGTTGAGAAAGCTCAACTGCTGCAATAATTGCCTCGTCTTTTATCTGAACTTTATGATGTGTCTCATATTTTTCCTTGATTCCACGTAAGATGGAAATCGCACTTTCGGTATCAGGCTCATCAATGACAATTTTTTGGAAACGACGTTCAAGCGCCTTATCTTTTTCAAAGTATTTTTGATATTCATCCAAAGTAGTAGCTCCAATAGCTCTTAATTCTCCACGAGCTAAGGCAGGTTTTAGAATATTAGCCGCATCCATTGCGCCCTCTCCTCCACCTGCACCTACTAAAGTATGAATCTCATCTATAAACAAGACGATATCGCCTTCGGCTGCCGTCACTTCTTTTACCACCGATTTCAATCGTTCTTCGAATTCTCCTTTGTATTTAGCACCCGCAATCAAGGCTCCCATATCCAATGAAAACACAATTTTATCCTTTAGGTTTTCTGGCACGTCACCATTGACGATTCTTCGTGCCAAACCTTCAGCAATTGCGGTTTTACCCACTCCAGGTTCCCCAATTAACATCGGGTTGTTTTTAGTTCGACGCGTTAAAATTTGCAATACTCGTCTAATTTCTTCATCTCGTCCAATAACAGGATCTAATTTTCCTGTACGGGCTAATTCATTTAGATTCTTGGCGTATTTATTCAATGAATTATACGTTTCTTCAGCAGAGGCAGAAGTAACGCGTTCTCCTTTACGCAATTCATCAATAGCCGCTCTTAATCCTTTATCGGTAACACCTTGGTCTTTTAAAATTTGCGCCACTTTGCTTTTCGAAGCAAAAATAGCCAGCATTAAATGCTCAATAGAAACGAACTCATCGTTCATTTTTTGTGCAATGATTTCCGCTTCGTTCAAAGTGGTATTTGCTCCTCTAGAAAGCATAACATCTCCTCCAGAAACTTTTGGAAAGCTCTGAATGGTGCTATCTAGAATTTGAAGAAACAAAGGCACGTTTACATTGAGTTTTTTCAAAATAAATGGTGCCACATTTTCATCAACTTCAAAAATAGCTTTGAAGATATGCTCATTCTCTATTTGCTGTTGACCATACTGTTGAGCCAACTGCTGAGAAAGCTGTATAGCTTCTTGCGATTTGATTGTAAATTTATTTATGTTCATCTTTATTTGATTTATGATTTATGATTCTATTTTAATAAGTAACTTTGTTTATTATTTCTCAAATTACATTCCACAGTATAAAAACAGACAAAATGGCGCTATAAATTCACATTTCAGCAATTTTAAACGCCAAAAAGTCATAAATAACGACAAAATATGAGTTTTCTAACTTCACTATTTGGAGATTCTGACCAAAATAAAGCAGCAGAATCAAAAATAAACTGGATTCCCTTAACTAATTTAACACAATTAGACCAAATTCAAACGGAATCTAACGATAGCCCTAGCTTTATATTTAAACACAGTACGCGTTGCAGTATTAGTAGAATGGCGCTAAAACAATTCGAAAGAGAATTTGCTTTGGACAATAAAGTTAAGGCTTATTTTCTAGACTTAATCGAGCACCGCGATATCTCCAACGAAATTGCGAGCCGATTTGATGTCTATCACGAATCGCCACAATTGATCTTAATCAAAAACGAAAAAGCCGTTTATCATGTTTCTCATAGCGATATTGACGCAGAGGCTTTAAAAGCTAAAGTCTAATTGTATTTTGGTCACAGATTAAAAGCAACACTCTCTTTTTAATCTGTGACTTCTATTTTAAAAACTTCCTTCTGAACCTCCACCACTAAAACCTCCACCTCCAAATTCCATCGGATTGACTGGTTTTACTTCTGGTTTCATTCCGAATGTTGAAGCAACAATTAAAGCTTCGGCATTTAAAAAGGCATTTGACTCATGGAGTCTATCGGGTGTAAAGGTCAATCCTGTTTCCTTATCTTTTAACTTTTTTATCATAAAATAGGCTATGGCGAACAAAACTAATCCGCCCAATGTTAACACTACCTCTATGGGCAATACGGAATAATAAAATCGGATGCTGTACATCGAAAATCCTATAGCCAAAAAACTGATCCAAAGCAGTATTCTATCTTTTGTTTTTAAAGCCTGAAACAAATAAACAATTGGAATTATAGCTGTGAAAGCATAAAAGAAAACTGCAAAAGCAATATCATTTCCTGGAAGAATTTCATTTCCTAAAAGCACTACTGAAAGCTCTCTGACTACTAAATAGTTGCAGGAAAGATAAAACAGTATCAAACAAAAACTGTTGGCCAATAAAAGACCTTTGTAATGGTAACTTTGTTTCAAGTGGTTCATTGCTTTTTTGGTAAAAAAATAAAAAACACCAGAAACCACTAAAACAACAAATGGCAAAATCATTTTTCCCAGGCTTCCCCACTCCAATAAGCCCAAACACAGTACAGCGCTGCAAGCCAAACAAAAAACAAGCATCGCTCCTAAATGCAAATACCTCTTATAACATACAAAAGATGCCAATGAGGCGAAAAAGGCAACCGTTAATTCATGCCCATCTGTTGTAATACCAACCGCTATAGCTACATTCAAAATGGCCCCCAAAATAAAAGCGTCATCCAATCCATGACTGTAGTATTTTCGTTGGGTTAAAAATTCTGCACCGGCAAAACCAACTCCAGCAAAAAGATAACAGCAAATATTGAAAAAAAACTGCTCTCCACTGAGTCCAAATAAAGAAATCGCCCCGCAAATTGATCCGTATAAAAAGGACCCCAACAAAAAGAATCCCAAACGCACCAAAATATTATGGTGCATTTTAAAATGCGCTAAATTCTTTTTAATGGACTCTCTTTGTTCTTTAGTTATAAATCCTCCTTTTTGTAAAGAGTCTGCTTCTTCCAGCAAAGCCAAATCATCTAAAAATTGTTTTTCGTGTGCAATCATTTGGCTAGCTCTTTATTGAAGTTCTTAATGAGTTTAATAAACAATACGATAGAACCAATGAAATAAACAGGCAATAAGAAAACAAATAACTCCCAAATAGCCGAAAAATCAATATTCTCAAAGATTCTAAATAAAACAATATTCAAACCAACATACCCATAAATAATCATGAAGATATATAACGAAATTGCTTCAAGCTCGTGACTCACTTTATAAAAATAATAGGAGGAACCAGCCAAAACCACGGCAAAAACCAGCCCAATACCGATATAGGAGTTTATTAAATTACTAAGCGCTGCAAGACTAATGAGGTGCAAAGCAAAAGTTAAAAAAATAAGGCTAAAATGCGTTTTTAGCGCTATTCTTGTACTATAGATGGTCCAAAGAATCAATAAGATTCCCAATAGTACAGCCCAATAAGCTAGACTTTGATCCGAATAAAAAGTAGTATTATTTAGTAGATCCTGAGGTCTAACAGAAAGCCCAACATAGGCAGCTAAACCCGTAATGGCTATGGTCAAAACACTCTTGTTGTCAAAATAGTAAGCGCAAAAGAAACTGACTATTGTGGGAATGAGAGTAGCCAAACCATAATGTGTCCCGAAGGTTTTGTATTGAAATTGCAAATAGCCTATAAAAATACAACTCAGTATACTAGCAGCCAGAACCAGGTAGGATAAAATGGGACTCTCAAAGGTAGTTTCTGCTTTTTGAAATCCCTTAGATCGGGTAAAGCAAAAATAAAAACAACTTAACATGACTAGGAACAACAAGCCTAAAATAGCCATATGCCCTATGGTATCGATGTTCTGATAAATCAAGATTCCGATTCCAGTGGTGAACAATACAACCGACAAATACAGCAATGCCTGTAATTCAGCATGCAACGAAAAAATACCTAAACTGCGATAGGCCTTTACTTGCACCAACTGTTCTTGCGTAATGAGGCCTTTCTCAAAAAGCTTCTCAGTAGCTTGTTCTTCAAATTGTGTCATAGCATTACATTATAATAAAGAGTATCAAATATAATGTATTTATGCTGATTTTTCTGTCTTACAAATAAAGCATTATAGGAACAAAAAAAATGCGTTATGAAACTCATAACGCATTTTCTCATTAGTAAGATTTCATCATCTTCTCTTTTATCGCTTCTAAGCACAAGTTATTGATACTTCCTTCATGTGTGTGCTTGGTTTCTTTTGGAGAGGTAAAGGTCCCGTTTTCTAGTTGTTCGGCTACTTCTTTATAAGCATCTCTAAAAGGCATACCTGCCACCACCATTTCATTTAAAGTATCCACCGTAAAGAGATAATCGTATTTTTTATCGTCTAGGATATGGTCTTTTACCGTAATGTCTTTTATAGAGAAAATAGCAATATCCAAACAGGCTTTTAAGTTTTGAATCGCTGGAAACAATCCTTCTTTTAAAAGTTGTAAATCTCTATGATAACCACTTGGTAAATTATTGGTGATCAATGTAATTTCGTACGGTAGAGCTTGAATTTTGTTGCATTTTCCACGAATTAACTCAAACACATCTGGGTTCTTCTTATGAGGCATAATGCTTGAACCTGTTGTCAAATGCGATGGCAAACTGATGAAATCAAAATTCTGACTCATATACAAACAAACATCCATAGCAAATTTAGACAAGGTAGCCGCCACACTGCTCATTGCAAAAGCGACAGTTTTTTCTGCTTTACCACGACTCATTTGTGCGGCAACAGCATTGTACTTTAAAGTCTCAAAACCTAATTCTTTTGTAGTGAAGGTTCTATTGATTGGAAACGAACTACCATAACCTGCAGCCGATCCCAATGGGTTTTGATCTACAATTTTTGCCGCTGCATTAAGCATCGTAATATCATCGATAAGGCTTTCGGCATAAGCGGAGAACCACATTCCAAATGAAGAAGGCATGGCAATTTGCAAATGCGTATACCCTGGCAATAGGACATTTTGATGTTTCTCTGCAGATTGCATTAACAAATCAAACAGACTTTTTACCTGTTCCTTTAATGCTTTTACCTCGTCTTTCAAGTATAAATGCACATCAACTAAAACTTGATCGTTACGCGAACGAGCGGTATGGATTTTCTTTCCAGCATCGCCTAGTTTTACCGTAAGTAGGTATTCAATTTTAGAATGCACATCTTCAAAACTATCTTCGATCACGAAATTTCCTTTTTCGGCATCGGTAATAATTTCCTGTAAAGCTTCTACTAATGAATTGGTTTCATCAGCCGTTAGAAGTCCAATTTGTCCTAGCATTTTTGCATGTGCAATAGATCCTAATGCATCATATTTAGCCAGTACTAAATCAAGTTCTCTATCGTTTCCAACGGTAAAGTGTTCGATCTGTTTATCTGTTGCAATTCCTTTTTCCCAAAGTTTCATAGGTCATTTTTTTTTCAAAATCCCAAAGGTTTATTAAACCCGCTAAGGATCAATTGGTGAAATTATATTTTAAAGAAATCAGTTAGTATTTGAATATACAAAGCGACTCCTTCTTCTATTTCGTTGATAAAAATAAATTCGTCAGCCGAATGTGAGCGTAAGGTTTCCCCTGGTCCTAGTTTTAGAGATTGACAACTTAAAACGGACTGATCAGAAAGCGTTGGCGAACCATAAGTTGTTCTTCCTAAAGCGATACCGGCTTGAACCAAATCATGTGCTATTGGAATAGATGACGCATTCAAATGCATGGATCGAGGTGTAACTTCAGCCGCTACATTGGCTTTTACTACTTCAAGTATTTCGGCATTCGAGTAACAATCGTTTACGCGAATATCAATCACTAAATCACATTCTGAAGGTACTACATTGTGCTGTTTTCCAGCATTAATCTGTGTTACGGTCATTTTTACAGGACCTAACACTTCAGAAATTTTATCGAATTTATAATTTTTAAACCATTCCATTACTGGAATTGATTTGTATAAGGCATTATCTTCGTTTTGATGTGCAGCATGACTAGCTGTTCCTTTTACTTTTACATCCAGAACCAATAAGCCTTTTTCAGCTACTGCCAATTGCATCAAAGTAGGTTCCCCCACTATAGCGCAATCCAATTCTGGCAAATGTTTTAAAACACTGTTTAAACCGTTTTTTCCACTGCTTTCTTCTTCAGCAGAGGCCACGATAACCAAGTTATAAGGCAGCTGTTGATTTTCGTAAAAATGAACGAAAGTAGCCAATAAAGAGACCAAACATCCTCCCGCATCATTACTTCCCAAACCGAATAATTTACCGTCTTTTTCGATGGGTTTAAACGGATCATTAGTATAAGCTTGATTGGGTTTTACCGTATCGTGATGCGAATTCAGTAAAAGTGTAGGTTTGTTTTGATCAAAATATTTATTGAAAGCCCACACATTATTATTTTCTCTTTTAAAAGGAATTTCGTTTTGATGGAACCAATTTTCAATTAAAAGTGCTGTTTGCTCCTCTTCACTCGAAAACGAAGGGGTCTCAATTAGATTTTTTAATAATATAATGGCCTCTTGGGTAAGGGTTTTTATGTTTTTCATTTTTTATTAAGTCTGAGGTGCTTAGACTATGAAGTTCTAAGACTGCAAAAGTCTTAGTTTCTTGTAAACTTAGCAACTTTTTTCTGCTATAATGTAATGGTTGTATGCAAAACAGCTGGGTCTTGCAACATTCTATGGTGTCCTATTTTGATTCGCTGAACGCCTTTTGCTAAACTATTGAAACAATTATCCAATTTAGGAATCATGCCTGAATGGATAACCTTTTGCTCTTTTAACTCCTTGTACAAAGCTTCATTTATAGCCGTAATCACAGATGTATCATCTTCGGAGTCCTGCAAAACACCTTGTTTTTCAAAACAATAGGTCAAGGTCACATCAAAAACTTCAGCCAAGGCAATAGCTAATTCACTAGCTATGGTATCGGCATTGGTATTCAATAATTGTCCGTTTTTATCGTGCGTTATAGCACAACAAACCGGTACAATTCCAATTTCCAACAAGGTTTTCAATAAAGCCACATTCACCTGCTTTACATCCCCAACAAAACCGTAATCAATTGTAGGATGATTGCGTTTGGTGGACTGAATCAAATTCCCATCTGCTCCTGACAAGCCAAGAGCGTTAGCCCCTTTTGCCTGTAATTGAGCCACTATATCCTTATTGATTTGTCCGGCATAGATCATCACAACCACTTCGAGCATGGCCGCATCAGTAATACGTCGCCCCTCTATCATTTGAGGAGCTAAACCGATACTTTGCGCCATTTTTGTAGCCGATTTTCCACCACCGTGAACCAAAACTTTATAGCCTTCTATTTTAGAGAAGTCCGTTAAGAACTGTTCTAATTCACTTGGATTATCGATTATGTTTCCGCCTATTTTTATTACTGTAACTTGCATACTTTAAGGTTATGAACTGTTAAAATTATCAGGCGTCACCCCTTTTTCATTCAAAATATTCGCTTGCACAGCCTCTGAAACTTTAACCTCTCTAATTACAACTTTTTTAAGATCTTCTGTAAAACTAATTGAGCTGAATACGTTCTGTTATTGGCTTGTTGAATCACAATAGAATTTTCACTATCGATCACTTCATCACTCACAATTACATTACGACGAACAGGAAGACAATGCATGAATTTCCCATTATTGGTTAAAGCCATTTTTTCAGCCGTAACGGTCCAACTTGGATCTAAGTTGGTTACTTTTCCATAATCGTTGAAATTACTCCAGTTTTTCACATACACAAAATCAGCATTTTCAAATGCCTTATTTTGATCGTATTCGATCTGGCAATCTTTAGTGATCTCCGGACTCAACTCATAACCTTCTGGATGTGTAATGACAAAGTCCATATCTTTTTGCATTTGCATCATTTCCACAAAAGAATTCGCTACTGCCTGAGGCAAAGCTTTTGGATGTGGCGCCCATGAAAGCACCACTTTTGCTTTGTGCTTGGTTTTGTACTCTTCCATTGTAATGGCATCAGCCAAAGATTGTAATGGATGACGAACAGCACTTTCCATATTGACTATAGGCACGGTAGCATGTTTTAAAAATCCTGAAATTACTGTTTCAGCATAATCTTTTTCTTTATCCACCAAACCAGCAAAAGCACGAATGGCTATAATATCACAATACTGTGACACTACTTCAGCCGCTTCTTTAATATGCTCTGAAGCGCCCGAATTCATGATCGCTCCGTCTTCGAACTCCAAGGTCCAGCCTTCGTTGGTAAAATTCATTACCATAACGTTCATCCCTAAGTTTATTGCCGCTTTTTGAGTACTCAAACGCGTTCTTAAACTGGGGTTAAAGAAAAGCATTCCCAGTGTTTTATTTTTTCCTAAGTTTTGATTTTTTAGTGGGTTCTTTTTGATTTTTAACGCACTTTTTACCCATTTTGATAATGAGTTAATATCTTGAATTGAAATATAGTTCATCGTTTTCTGTTTTTTATTAAAGATTAGGAATCCTACTCTTTTGCATTACACAATCTTTGTAAAAGGAATTTCGTTTTTTAAAGCTTTCAAAATAAAATTATCTTCTAGCCCATTGACGATCCAGGTTTCAATATTGGCTGCTTTAGCAATGGCTGCTGCTTCAATTTTTGATTGCATGCCGCCCGTACCGTGTGATGATTTTGAGGTTCCGATTTCCTTTTCCAACAGTTGCAAATCATCCACCAAAGATATGGTTTGAGGAACGTCATCATCAATAGAAGCTTTGGTATAAATACCACTTGTATTGGTGGCAATGATCAAAATATCTACCTTTAATAAAACAGCTGCTAATGCCGCTAATTTATCATTATCTCCAAACTGAATCTCATCGGTAGCTACCGTGTCATTTTCATTGATAATCGGAATATAATTGTTCTCTACTAAAACATTAATGGTATTGACAATGTTCACTTTGGATTGTTCTTTTTCGAAATCCGAATACGACAATAAACATTGTGAAGTCAACAAACCTAGATCACTAAAATTCTCGTGAAAAATCCGCATTAAATGAGGTTGTCCAATTGAAGCCAAAGCTTGCTTTACTATTATTTCCTTCCCCTTACTTTCCAATTTCACAAACTGCTTAGCAGCGGCAATAGCTCCAGAACTCACAATAACAAATTCATAGTCTTTGTTCAGCGCCGCAATCTGCATTCCAATATCCTCAATTTTTCCTCTAGAAATATGATTGGTTTCTTTGGTTAAGGTATTACTTCCTATTTTTAATAAAATCCTTTTTTTACTCATTTCGTTTTATTCTTTAGATTCTAAGTGGCTAAGAATCTGAATTTTTATACCATCAATTTCAAAATAAAAATCGCTATCTAATTTGTCCTTCTCCGTAAACGTACCATTTATTGGTTACCAAATGTTGTAAACCAATCGGGCCTCTTTGATGTAGCTTATCAGTACTGATGGCTAATTCTCCGCCTAAACCAAATTGTCCTCCATCTGTAAAACGCGTTGATGCATTGTGATAAACTGCTGCAGTATCTACAGCGTCCATAAATTCTTGGGCGGCCTGATCCTCTTTTGTCACAATAACAGCAGAGTGTCCTCCACAATATTTGTTAATTTTTTCAATAGCCTTTTCCTCTGATTCAATGCTGCCAATGACTATTTTATAATCTAGGAACTCTTCGTACCAAATATCCTCATTTTCTATAGGCTCCGTATGTTCAAATTGCGCTAAGGATTGGTCCACAACAACAGTCACATTAAACTCTTTTAACCCTTCGATTAAAATCGCCACAAAACCCTCGAAATTGGGTAATTTAGCATCTATTAAAACTTTATCAACTGCATTACAAGCTGAAATTTTAGACGTTTTCCCATTCAAAATTATTTTCAATGCCAAATCCGTATCCGCTTTTTCATGAACGTAAACAAAATTATTACCACGTCCACTGACAATTACCGGACAAGAAGCATGTGCTTTTACAAAAGCAATAAGCTGCTCACCACCACGAGGCACAATTAAATCCACTTTCTGACTTGGCTTTTCTAAAAAAGCTTGGGTCTGGGCGCGATTAAAATTCAAATACTCCACCCAATCTTTTGAAACACCATTCTCCTCTAAAGCCTGATGCCATAAACTGACAATCTTTAGATTTGATTTTAACGATTCTTTTCCACCTTTTAATAAAATTTTATTTCCAGATTTAAAAGCAATTCCACCAGCCTCAATGGTTACATCAGGACGGGATTCATAAATAATCAAAATCGTACCAAAAGCGGCCGTTTTATTACTCACTCTGATGCCATTATCATGAACAAAATGAAAACGTTCCACCCCTACAGGATCTTCTTGAGAAGCCAATTGGTTTAACGATAAAATCATCTCATCGACTTTTTTATCATCTACTTTTAAGCGTTCTTCCATTGCTAGATCTTCGCCGGCATATGCTGTTAAATCCTCCTTATTGGTTAAAATAAGATGGGTCCTCTCCTGCTCGACCAGCTTTGCCATGGAGCGCAAAACCAGATTGCGCTTTTCAATTGATAATGGATTCATAAGGTATAGTGGTTGTTTTTTTGGTTGTATGCAGCAATCATAGCCTATCACCAACCCAAAGGTGATTTCAAAACCTTCGGGCGGGATTACTATCTTTACTTAATTTTTTAGCTCTATTAAACTTTCGTTTAAAGCTACAATAAAAGTATCTATATCCGCTTTTTTCACAGTAAGCGGTGGCAAAATTCTCAACAGATTTTTGTTATTGGCACTTCCTGTAAAAATATGCTTCTCGATGATTAGTTTTTTTCTCAACGCACTCACGTCGAAATCAAATTCAATACCCAACATCAAACCTTTTCCTTTTACTTTTTTGATTCCAGGCACTTGTTTGATTTGCTCTGAGAAATAAGCCGAAACTTCTTTTACATTCTCTTGTAATTTCAGTCCTTCGATAACATCTAAAACCGCAATGGCAGCAGCACAAGACAAATGACTTCCTCCGAAAGTGGTTCCTAACAAGCCAAAACTTGCTTCAAAATGTGGTGCAATTAATATCGCTCCCACTGGAAAACCGTTCCCCATTCCTTTGGCCACTGAAATAATATCTGCTTTGATACCGTGATGTTGGAAGGCGAAAAATTTTCCGCTTCTTCCGTATCCTGATTGTACTTCGTCCAAAATCAAAACCACCTCGTGTTTTTTACACGCTTTTTCTAAAGCCTGAAAAAACTCCGTAGTTCCCTCATCTAAACCTCCAACCCCTTGAATTCCTTCAATGATTACAGCCGTCACGTCCCCTTTAGCCAGTTCCGCTTCTACTAATTCAATTTGATTAAGTGGTAAAAAAGTAACCTCTTGTTGTGCGTTAATCGGCGCTACTATCTTTTTATTGTCGGTAACCGCCACAGCTGCAGAGGTTCTTCCATGAAACGAATTATCAAAAGCGACTACCCTTGATTTTCCGTTGTGAAAAGAAGCCAGTTTCAAAGCATTTTCGTTGGCTTCCGCTCCCGAACTACACAAAAACAATTCATAGTCCTCTAATCCTGACAATTTTCCTAACTTTTGCGCCAATTCCACCTGTAAAGGATTCTGAATCGCATTGGAATAAAATCCAAGATTATCCAATTGATTTTTCAATTTGGCTACATAATCAGGTTGCGTATGGCCAATCGAAATAACGCCATGTCCGCTATATAAGTCTAAATATTCCACTCCTTTATCATCTGTAATGGTACAATCTAATGCTTTTACAGGAGTAATATCGTAAAGTGGGTATACGTTAAATAAATTCATTTTTTCTTCGTTTAATGTTTTGAACGTTTGTTTGTTTACTCGATTAATCGTGTTGATTACGCTTTAAAACCCGCTTGGTTTCAAGTGCAAACCAGTAGTTTCTTCTAATCCAAACATTAAATTCATGTTTTGAATGGCTTGTCCAGAAGCTCCTTTGGTTAAGTTATCAATCACTGAGGTAATCAAAATCCGGTTCCCTTTTTTCAATAAACTAATAATACATTTGTTGGTTTGAACGACTTGTTTCATATTGATGTTGGTCGTGGTCACCGTTACAAAAGGCTCATTTTTGTAAAATTTCTGGTATCTAGCAACAGTAGACTCTAGACTTTCATCTAAAACAGTATACATCGTGGCAAAAATTCCTCTTGGAAAATCGCCTCTGTTGGGAATAAAAAGCAATTCACTATCAAAGTCGTCCTGCAACTGTACTAAACTCTCCCCAATCTCCCCTAAATGCTGGTGCTCAAAGGCTTTGTAATGTGACATATTGTTGTTTCTCCAACTAAAATGCGAAGTCTCAGATAATGAAACTCCAGCTCCAGTACTTCCAGTTGTCGCATTAATATGCACATCATTATTAAGTAAGTTCGCTTGAGCCAAAGGCAATAAAGCCAACTGAATTGCTGTAGCAAAACAACCTGGATTGGCAATAAAGTTGGCTTTTTTAATGTCCGCTTTATTCAATTCCGGTAATCCATAAACAAAATCTTTCCCCTCGAAATGAGCATCTTTATTCAATCTAAAATCATTTCCTAAATCGATGATTTTAGTGTGGCTTGCGAATTGATTTGCTTTTAGAAACGAAATGGATTTTCCGTGACCCAAACATAAAAAAACAACATTGACATTCGGGTTCACCGTATCGGTGAAATTCATTTCGATATCCCCCATCAAATCCTGGTGTGCCACCGAAAGGGATTTACCTGCATTGGTTGTACTGTAAACAAAATCGATGTTTACATGGGGATGATACATTAAAATTCTGATGAGTTCACCGGCTGTATAACCAGAACCACCAATGATCCCTACATTAATCATGATCTAAATGATTTACTGATGAAAATATATTTTGTGCATTTCCAAGTATCTTAATAAATCCTTTGGCATCATCAGATGTCCAAGCATTATTCATTTCTCCGTACTGACCAAAACCAGTGTTCATCAAGTCATTTTTAGACTCGATTCCATCTAATGAAAAATGGTATGGTTTTAAAGAAACAGTAACGGTACCGTTTACTGTTTTCTGAGTGTCTTGCAAAAAGGTTTCGATATTACGCATCACTGGATCTAAAAACTGACCTTCATGAAACAACATCCCGTACCAGTTTCCTAACTGCTCTTTCCAGTATTGTTGCCATTTACCTAAAGTATGTTTCTCTAATAAATGGTGCGCTTTGATGATGATTAAAGGCGCTGCTGCTTCAAACCCAACTCTACCTTTAATTCCAATAATAGTATCTCCAACATGAATATCTCTTCCAATTGCGTAAGCATTGGCTAATTTCTCAAGAGCAACGATATTATTAGAAGGTTTATCTGTTTTACCATTTACCCCAACCAATTCTCCCTGCTCAAAATGCAAAGTCACTTTTTCTTCTCCTTCTTTTTGTAATTGTGAAGGATAAGCTTCACTTGGTAGAGGCTCGCTTGATGTTAAAGTTTCTTTTCCTCCAACACTAGTTCCCCAAAGTCCTTTATTGATAGAGTACTGCGCTTTTTCCCAAGAATAGTGTACCCCATTTTTAGACAAATAATCAACTTCTTCTTGTCTAGAAAGTTTCAAATCTCTAATCGGTGTAATGATTTCAATTTCTGGAGCGATGGTCTGAAAAATCAAATCAAAACGAATCTGATCATTTCCAGCTCCTGTACTTCCGTGAGCAATAGCACTAGCTCCTACTTTTTTAGCGTATTTAATCGCCTCAATAGCTTGAAAAACACGCTCTGCACTTACTGATAATGGATAGGTATTGTTTTTTAATACATTTCCGAAAATCAAATACTTAATCGCTTTGTCATAATATTTATCTACGATAGTTAAGTTCGCATGTTGCGCACTTCCTAATTCGTAAGCTCTTTCTTCAATAGCTTTTAATTCCTCTGCATCAAACCCTCCGGTATCTACTAGTACAGTATGCACTTCGTAACCCTTTTCATTTTTTAAATATTTCAAACAATACGAGGTATCTAATCCTCCACTATAAGCTAATACAACTTTTTTCATTTTTTATAATTTAGGCCAATACTTTCGTATTTAGCAAGTTTGAGATTTCTTTTTTATTCCATTTTCTACGATAAAAAACCGAAAAACAGTGATTTATTTAAGAATAATGCTTGTTTAATTTTTCTTAATCTATTCAAGACTGCTTCATTAAAAGGATGTCTTGGTGGATCTTTTTGTTTTTCTTTTGGATCGTATAACATACCGGTGCACAGACACATTTTGTTTTCTTTGCTTTGCAGAATTTCATAATTCGTACAAGTCTTACAACCCGACCAAAAACTCGGATCCGTAGTAAGCTCAGAGAACGGAACTGGTTTGTACCCTAAATCAGAATTGATTTTCATTACCGCCAAACCTGTGGTGATACCAAAGATTTTAGCCTCTGGGTATTTTTTCAACGAGTAATCAAAAACCTTTGATTTTATCTTTTTGGCCAAGCCTAAGTTTCTATAATCTGGGTGTACAATTAAGCCTGAATGCGCTACAAACTTTCCGTGTTGCCAACTTTCGATATAACAAAATCCAGCAAACTTATCGTCCGCCAAAGCAATCATTGCATCACCGTTGGACATTTTTTTCTGAATGTACTCAGGAGTTCTTTTAGCAATCCCCGTACCTCTTAACAAGGCAGATGATTCTATCGTATCGCAAATTTCCTGCGCATACTTATAATGTTCTTCTTGAGTTACAACAATAGAGATCTTCATTTCAATAGTTGAAGTTAGAGTTAAAAATAAAAACAAATTGTTTTTTTTGAAATCCAAAAATCAATCCCATAAAATTAAATAAAACATAGCTTACTTTCTCTGAATCAGACATTTGATTAAGAAAAAAATAACAATAATTAAAACTTTTAGGATATGTTTGTCCTATGGACAAATGAGTTGATTTCAAAATGAAAAATGGTAATAAATAAATACGCGACGAAAAACTCTGTGAATACTATAGAGATAGTATCCGTACTTCGGGAGAAGTAGCAGGTAATTTTGTCCGTGACAAAGAAGTTATATGTAAACTTGTCTTATTCATTGGTGCAAAAGTACACTATTTTTTAATTCACAAAACAAAAAATAAAAATTCTAACATTTTTTTAGCTAAATGTTAGTTTTACCGCATTAAAAAACCCGTTAATCATTACTAATTAACGGGTTACAAATCATCTACGGGGGTATATTCTATTTTCTAGTAAAAGGTATTTTCTCCCCATTCCCTAGAATAATCATATCAAATCCTGTTTTATTTTCATTGAATTTAAACTTCAATCCAGCACTTGTTGACTGAAAAGTGTCTTTTTCATTTTCCACAGCGGTCACAGAAAATTTTGGAAAATCAGTGATTTCGACATTCAGCACACTGTTCTTTTCTGTAAAATCAATTTTTATCGGTGCTCTTGACGTCATAAAAGAGCCTAAATAAGCATCTAATACTACATCTTTCTCAATAGTACCCGTTGCCGCAGTCCAAACATTATTGGTCTGGTCATGATCTGGAAAAACATGATCTGGATCTAAAGTAATACTCTCAATTTCTTCCGTTGACTTATGTTTAAATGACCAAACCGTATTACGTTGCCAAATTTCTACCGGTAAATTCACTCTGGTGACTTTTCCGCTTTTGGTTTTAACATCCAAAACAATTGGCATCGGCATTTTATCGAAATTTTCAACTGTAATCACAACCCCTTTAGATGGATCGTTTTTCACATATTTAATGGAATTGATCCCTTGATTAAAACTCCAGTTGTTTACATACCAGCTTCTCCAGAACCAACTCAAATCCTCTCCCGCGACATTTTCCATAGATCTGAAAAAGTCATCTGGTGTTGGATGCTTGTAAGCCCAACGTTCAATGTAGGTACGGAAAGCGATATCAAAACGCTCTTTTCCTAATACTTGTTCTCTTAAAATAACCAAACCTGAACTTGGTTTGAAATAACACAACATCCCAATATTCGCCTCCTTCATATTATCAGGAGAACTCATGATGGTTTCTAAATCAGGTCTTGTAAAAGATTCCGCGGCTTTATGCAAGTCCGTAGCTTCTTCTTTATATTCACCATTATTGAATTCTGCTGTACTTAATGAATTAATAAAGGTATTAAAACCTTCATCCATCCAAGCAAACAAACGCTCGTTTGATCCTACAATCATAGGAAACCAAATATGACCAAATTCATGATCGGTCACCCCCCACAAATCTTGTCCTTTAGATTCCCATCCACAAAAAACAATCCCAGGGTATTCCATTCCACCTTCATTTCCTGCTACGTTTGTCGCTGCTGGATAAGGGTATTCAAACCATCTTTTAGAGTAATTTTCTATGGACGCTTTTACATATTCTGTAGAACGTCCCCAAGCAGCAGTACCTGCGCTCTCCACTGGATAAGCAGATAAAGCCAATGATTTCTTACCACTTGGTAAGTTTATTTTTGCTCCATCTAAGATAAAAGCAGGTGAAGATGCCCAAGAAAAATCACGAGAATTTTTCATTTGATAATGCCATGTTTTTTCGCCAGCGGCAGCAGCACCAGCGGCAGCATTCACTTGGTCAGCCGAGCGAATCATAACGGTTTTATCGCTCAAAGAAGCTTCTTTGTAACGTTTAAACTCTTCTGCAGACAAAACCTCTGAACCGTTTAACAAGGCGCCAGATCCTACTACATAATGATTGGCTGGAGCTGTAATTTTCACATCAAAATCCCCATACTCCAAATAAAACTCAGAAGCTCCTAAATAAGGCGCTGTGTTCCATCCTCTGACATCATCGTACACACACATACGTGGGTACCATTGTGCAATGGTGAAAATTTTACCGTTTTTAGTCTCCAAAACGCCCATTCTATCTGAACCTTCAAAAGGCGCAATAAATGAAAATTCTATTTTAATTTTTACAGCCGCTCCTTTTGATGCTAATTCTTCAGGTAGAAAAATTTGCATTCTGCTATCGCTAATGACATATTTTGCTTCGATATCCGTTTTTTTCTTTCCAACGGAAACCACTTTTACTGATTTAATCTTATTCCCACCATCGAAAACCTGACCCTGGGCACCGTTACGACTTCCCGTTAAAGGTACTACAGCACTTCCTCTTGAATCGCTTTTGAATAAATTCTGATCTAAATTCAGCCAAACAAACGACATCTTATCTGGACTATTATTGGTATAGGTAATTTCATCTGTACCTACAATCTCGTTTGTCGCTGCATTTAATCGTACCGAAATCTGGTAATCCGCTCTGTTTTGCCAGTATTCAACCCCTGGCTGACCGCTAGCAGAGCGCGTACTTGTTCCATTTTTAGTATAAAAATTCGGCGCAAAGGCATCGTGGTAATTATAATTATTAACTGGATTTGCTGCTGTTGTGGCAGGCGTTTGCTGCGCCCAAACAGAAGAAACCCCAACAAACAAAGCCATGGTCAATAAGGCTTTCGAGGATTTAATTTTCATATTTTTTAGCTGTTTATCTAGCAAATTAATGAAAAAAAAAGCTATTTACAGAGAAAACAGAAACCTTTAATTCAATTTTAATACAAATCCAATCAAAAAAAGATTTAAGCGT
Organism: Flavobacterium sp. OHVDL-2026-0007; assembly: GCF_059882335.1. Lineage (NCBI taxonomy): Bacteria > Pseudomonadati > Bacteroidota > Flavobacteriia > Flavobacteriales > Flavobacteriaceae > Flavobacterium > Flavobacterium sp. OHVDL-2026-0007. The sequence continues at coordinate 383,294 of NZ_CM187612.1, read as the reverse complement.
TTTTCCTAAAAAAATAAAATATATCAAATATATTTACCACTCCTTTCCATTAACATATTTCAAACATATTATTTTGATTACAACTATAGCAAATTCAGGATTAAAAGCGTCTATAAAACAGGCAGGTGCAGAATTATTTTCTTTACAAGATAATCAAAACAAAGAATACATCTGGTCGGGTCATCCTGATTTTTGGGGCAAACATTCACCGGTCCTTTTTCCTATTGTCGGTACTTTAAAAAACAACACTTATACTATTAACGGAAAACAATACCAGTTGCCTCGACACGGTTTTGCTCGTGATATGGAATTCCAACTGATTGATCAGACCCCAAACAGCGCTACTTTTTCATTAGAATCCAATGCCGAAACGCTAAAAAAATATCCTTTTGAATTTGAATTACAACTTCGCTATACCCTTGAAGAAAAAGCCTTGACTATACACTATACAGTGCTCAATAAAAACAGCGGCAAAATGCCTTTTTCTTTAGGGGCACATCCCGCCATTGCCTTACCTAAAGGTTTTGAAAATTATGCGATGGTATTTGAAAAAGACGAAGTTTTACAATTTCATCTTTTAGAGGATGGCCTGATTTCAGATAAAACAAAAACCTTAAAAACTACTGACAATCAAGTGCCTTTGGCTTATGAATTATTCAAAAATGACGCCTTGATTTTTAAAACCTTAACCTCCAATTCCCTCACTCTAGTCGAAAATTCAATCCCCTATCTAAAGGTGGATTTTGAAGATTTTCCAAGCTTAGGAATCTGGACTGTAGAACAAGCTGACTTTATCTGTATCGAACCCTGGTTCGGCTACTCGGATACTACTGAACAGTCAGGTGATTTATTTCAAAAAGAAGGCATTTTAATTTTAGATGCAAACCAATCCTTCCAAGCAAAATTCAGTATCCACCTCTTATAACTTTAGAAAATGCTAACATTCAATTTTACACCCTTCCCTGTTCTTGAATCAGAACGTTTGGTCTTAAGAAGAATTACAGACAACGATATTCATGAAGTTTTCGAATTGCGTTCCAATCCTGAAACCATGAAATACATCCCTAGACCTTTGGTGACCACAGCCCAAGAGGCTTTGGAACATATTGCTATGATTGAAGATAAAATCGTAAACAATATCGGCATCAATTGGGGAATCAGCTTAAAAGACGATCCTAAGTTACTGGGTATTATTGGCTACTACCGTATACAACCCGAAAATTATCGCGCTGAAATTGGCTATATGTTATTACCTGAATTTCATGGCAAAGGTATTATTCCAGAAGCAGTCAATCGACTCATTACGTATGGTTTTGAGGTTTTGCAATTGCATTCTATAGAAGCTGTTATTGATCCTGAAAATTTTGCTTCAGAAAAGGTGTTGCAAAAATGTGGTTTTGTAAAAGAAGCCCATTTAAAAGAAGCTGAATTTTATGAGGGCACTTTCCTTGATAAGGTTATTTATTCCTTACTAGACCGAAAATAATTAAGCTGGATAGATCATTTCAATCAATTCCTGTTAAAATTTAATTTTCCAGCAATACAATTTACTTCGTTACGTTATATTTGCACCCGAAACTAGCAAACTAAACTAACTAACTGCTAGTGATTACTCGATTTTATGAAAAAAGTATTTGCCCTAATCGTTCTTTTATTTTCAATTCAATCCCAAAGTCAAACATACATAAAAGCAAACGCGCTTACTGCTTTAGTCGGAGCTCCAAATATAGCAGTTGAAACCAGTATTGGCGAGAAATTAACTTTTAACGTTGATGTACTAGCCTCTTTCTGGGAATCCTTTGACGGAAAAAAACCAATGAAACTAGCTACGTTCACTCCTGAAGTACGTTACCATTTCAATGAAAAGTTCAACGGTGTTTACTTTGGTGGTCATATTGGAGGCGATGTGTACGAAATTCAAAAATGGAACTATTGGGACACCAACAAATACGAAAAAGGAATTGGCTACAGATTAGGAGCTACACTAGGCTACCAAAAAAAGCTAAGCGACAAATTTATGTTGGATTGCTTTGTTAGCGGAGGTTGGCATCAAGGTTTTTATCATGGTTACTACAATGATGGAACACCTGGACGTTACGAAAAAGCCAAAAATTTCAATAAAAGCGGTGAATGGTTACCTTATGGTGGTGGAATCATGATCTCGTATAAATTAAATTAATTTATACTGGGAATTTAGGAAGCGATTTTACATATAATTCTTCTACTTTCTTACGCGCCCAATCCGTTTTTCTTAAAAAAGTTAAACTTGACTTCACACTAGGGTTTGAAGTAAAACATTTTATCGGAATTAATTCTGCTAAAGTATCAAAACCATAAAGAGCCACTAATGCTTCTACTATTTTTTGAAGTGTTATTCCATGTAAAGGATCTTTAGACTGATTTTGCATTTTCTGTTTTTTTTTTAATGATACCAAAAAGACCATACTCAAAAAGTACGGTCTTTTTTTTTGCAAAATTAGGCAATTGCCATCTAAATCACTTCACTCCTTAGGAGAATAAAATTTTAAATCCAAAAGAAAACACAAGTCGCTAATTCTGATGGGCTATACCTATACCCTATTTCACACTAGTGAGCCTAACTTGAAAGCGAGCTTCCACTATGTATACTCCTTTTCATTTTCTTCTGCCTTGGTTTATCTGGTTGTCTGCAACACACAATTCAGGAGACTTTTCATATAAATTAACAGCAGAATAGCGCAAAATAGCCTTTAATTATATTATATTTCACTAAAGTTTTTCATTTTTGTTTTACATTTGTGCCCTATGTTAAAAACAGTCAATATACTTAATAAAAGAGCTCGATTCGATTTTGAGATAATCGATACTTATACTGCTGGAATTGTTTTAGCCGGAACCGAAATCAAATCGATACGATTAGGCAAAGCGAATATTACCGAGAGTTTTTGTGAATTTAGCAATAATGAACTTTTTGCTATCAATACCTATATCGAAGAGTATACCTTTGGAAATCAATTCAACCATAAATCCAGAAGCGAAAGAAAATTACTCTTGAATAAAAAAGAGTTAAAAACACTTCAAAAAAGTGTTCAAGCCAAAGGACTAACTATCGTTCCCTTAAAACTTTTCACCAACGAGAAAGGACTTGCTAAATTGCAAATTGGTCTTTGTAAAGGAAAGAAAAATTTCGACAAACGTGAATCATTAAAAGAACAAGACACCAAACGGGACTTAGATCGAATAAAAAAAGCGTACAACTAAATAGTGTATTCATTTTATAGTTATTTTTACTACAAACAACTTAACTAGAAAACATGAAAAACTACTTCTTTTTGTTCATCGTATCCTTGGCTCTTTCTAGTTGCGGTAGCAATACGTATATCGTAAACAGCTGGAGGGATCCAGCAATTACCGTCGCTAAAGAAAATTTTAAAAAAGTTTTAGTTGTTGTTTTAGTAAAAGACGAAGCCACCAGAAGAACTTCTGAAAATCGAATTGCCGCTAGTAATCCTATCTTCAAAACGTCATATCCTTTCCTAAACGAGACAACGGCACATCTTACTAAAGAAGAAAAATTGAAAATTTTGCAAAATGAAAATTTTGATGGTGTTGTTACCCTGCGTTTAGTGAGCACCGAAAAAGAAACCCATTATGTACCTGGGACCTATACAGGACTATATTATGGTGGATTCGATGGATTATATGCAGGAATGTATGGTTATGGTTTTGGAAACTGGTACGGTATGTACTCGCCTAACTTTTATGATCCAGGTTATTATCAGGAAACACTTTCGTATCTAGTAGAAACCAATGTTTTCTCATTGAAAGAAAATAAATTAATTTGGACCGGAACTACCAAATCACAGCACGTAACCGATGTAGGACAGACCGTAGATGCCATCATGCAAGCCGTAGTAGCTGAAATGAGAAAAGATGGCTCACTGCCACCAAAATAACAGTCAAAAAAGCAATCCTCAACCGTATTGCTTTTTTTATCTAAAATTTTATGACTAAATTAGTCAAGACAATTTCAATCATATAAATGAAATCACTTCTTAAAAACGCAAGAGAGCAAAAAGGGTTAAAAACGCGTGAGGTGGCCCAAATACTCAGTATCGACCAAGCACTCATCAGCAAGTTTGAATCGGGAACTAGAAAACCTACCAAAGACCAAATTGCAAAACTGGCTCAACTTTTAGCCATCGATTATGAAACTTTAATGGTAGCTTGGCTCAAAGAAAAAATCTTATCCGAAATTGGCGAAGAAGAATTTGCATTAAAGGCCTTGCTCCTGGTCGAACAAGAGATCCAAAACAACAAAAAAAGAATGAACTCGGCGGTTTTATCCACCATCCAATCCGCCTTAGATGAAATTGAAGATTTAAAAAATCAAATCCTCTCTTTTCAACAGTTCGACTTACACCGCATATCCAAAATATTGGAATTAGAATTTATTGCGGAAAGCAACCGTTTAAACGGCAACTCTCTAAGTTTACAAGAAACAAAATCAGTCATCAATGAAGGATTGACCATCCCTAGAAAAAGCATGCAAGAGCACCTTGAAGCGGTCAATCTGCAAGAAGCCGTAGGGTATATCAAAGACCTCAATCAGAAAAAAGCTCCGCTAACCGAAAAAGAATTCCTCAGCATTCACTCTGTGATTTTAAGAGGGATCAAGCCTGAAAACTCGGGAAAATATAAAAGCGATCCTTTAATCGCACGTGAAATGAGTTCCTTTTTCACTTGGTACGAAACCCACAAAAACAATGTGCATCCGATAGTTTTAGCTTCCGAGGCCCATTTAAAAATCATGACTATTTACCCCTTTGAACATGGAAATGTGCAAATCGCAACGGTATTAATGAACTGGATATTGTTACAAAACGGCTATGTTTTTGCGACCATACAAGGGGATGAAATACAGTTAAACCACTATTTATCCGTACTAGAACAATGTCAAAGTACCCATGATAAATCATTCTTCGTTCAGTACATACTGCAAATCGAAAAAGCAAATTTACTCAGAGCGATAGAATTGGTTTCAAAATAAAAGCCCGAATTAACGGGCTTTTATTTTAATTTTTATCTTCTAATAAAGGAACAAATCGAAACTCTCCAAACTCGTGTTTTTCGAATTGCGTTTCATTTTTACGAATTAATAAAGTCATGATCTGAACGTCTTCTCCTAAAGGAATAACCAATCGACCTCCTATTTTAAGCTGAGCCATTAAAGGCTGTGGGATAAAGGGTGCGCCAGCGGTCACAATAATACTGTCAAAGGGTGCATAACTAGGCAAACCTTTGTAACCATCTCCAAAAGACAAGTGTTTGGGACGAATGTTTAATTTTGGAAACAAATTGGATGTTTGTTTGAAAAGCTCATTTTGTCTTTCTATACTATACACCTTAGCTCCAAGCATGCATAAAACAGCCGTTTGGTATCCTGACCCGGTACCAATTTCCAAAACTTTATGCTCTTTTTTTACTTCTAACAACTGCGTTTGAAAAGCTACCGTATAAGGCTGGGAAATAGTCTGCCCCGCTCCTATCGGAAAAGCCTTATCCTGATAAGCATAATCTTCAAAACTGGAGTTCAGAAAAAGGTGTCTTGGGATTTTTTTTATCGCATCTAAAACCGCCTTATCTGTAATTCCTTTTTGTTCTAAAGTGCTTACTAACTGATTGCGAAGTCCTTGATGTTTGGCTGTATCTTTCAAAATTGGTTTAATTTATTTTAGCAAAAATAAGAAAGAAAATCAATTTTAAATGCTTTCTCTAAGAATGTTTTCAACGGAGAATCTCCCATAAAACCTAACAAAACGCCAATGAATTACCACTCAAATGGTTTGATTATCCCTTAGTCCATTTTTTAAAATTATTCCTTCCGAATAAGTCCTCTCTTTTTGAATAAAGCCCAATTAAAATCCAATTACCCCACTTCAAAATAAAATCCAAAAATCGGTCTTACTTTCACGACTAGCTTCAGCTAGCACTTCAAAAAAAAGCCAAAAATAGAATGAACTAAAACCCAGTCTACTACCTTGCCAGAAAAAGGAAGTGTATCCTGTTGCTTGTAATTGTTAAAATAATATTAGACTTTGTGGTAACTAAACTTTTACTTTCAACAAATAAATTATATTTTTGTTTTAAAATACATATCATGTTAAAAGTGGGAGTTTTAGGTGCTGGTCATCTTGGTAAAATACATTTACGTTTATTACAACAATCTGACAAATATGAATTAGTTGGATTTTACGACGAAAATCAGGAAAATGCCGAAAGAATTTCAAAGGAATTTGGTTATACAAACTTCAGTACTATTGCAAAATTAATCCACGCTGTTGATGTAATCGATATTGTAACCCCAACACTTTCACACTATAAGTGTGCAAAAGTGGCCATCAAATCAGGAAAACATATTTTCATAGAAAAACCAATCGCCAACACTGTTGAAGAAGCTGAAGAAATTATTGCTTTAGCCAATCAATATAATGTAAAAGGCCAGGTAGGTCATGTGGAACGTTTTAACCCTGCGTTCATTGCCACCAAAAACATGATCGAAAATCCCATGTTTATTGAAACACATCGTCTAGCGGAGTTTAATCCTCGTGGTACAGATGTTCCTGTAGTACTGGATTTAATGATACATGATATAGATGCCATTTTGAGCGTTGTGAAATCAAAAGTAAAAAACATTAACGCCAGCGGTGTTTCTGTAATTAGCGAAACTCCTGATATTGCCAATGCCAGAATTGAATTCGAAAATGGCTGTGTGGCGAATTTAACTGCCAGTAGAATTTCAATGAAAAACATGCGTAAAACACGTTTTTTTCAAAGAGATGCTTACATTTCAGTTGACTTTTTAGAAAAGAAATGTGAAGTGGTTCGCATGAAAGATGCACCGGAAATTCCAGGAGATTTTGATATGATCCTTCAAAATGCAGAAGGTATAAAAAAACAAATTTATTTTACCAATCCAGATGTAGAGCAAAACAATGCTATATTGGACGAATTAGAATCATTTGCCAATGCCATACAAACCGATACTACGCCAGTGGTTACCCTTGAACAAGCGACAGATGCCTTACGAGTAGCGTATCAAATTATCGATTGTTTCGACAAATAAAGAGCAATATAAACGCATTATATTTAAGGTTTAAAGTCTATTTCTAAGTAGCTTTAAACCTTAACTTTTAAAATTCAAATACCAAAATTATATGAAGACTATAGCTGTAATTGGTGCAGGAACAATGGGTAATGGAATTGCTCATACCTTTGCACAAAGTGGTTTTGTGGTAAAACTAATTGATGTTTCTGAGAAATCATTAGATAAAGGAATGGCTACTATTGCTGCCAACTTAGACCGAATGCTTTCCAAAGGAACCATTACTCAAGAAGATGTTGCCAAAACCATTACCAACATTATCACTTATACCGATATTAAAGATGGTGTAGTGGGTGTTGATTTAGTAATTGAAGCGGCTACTGAAAATGTAGAATTAAAACTCAATATCTTCAAGCAACTAAACGAAGCTTGTTCTCATAGTACCATTTTAGCTACCAATACCTCTTCGATTTCGATTACGCAAATCGGAGCCGTAGTGGCACACCCAGAACGTGTTATTGGGATGCATTTTATGAATCCGGTGCCTATTATGAAATTGGTCGAAATCATTCGTGGGTACAATACCAGCGACGAAGTGACTAAAATCATTATGGATTTATCGGAAAAATTAGGTAAAACGCCTGTTGAAGTCCACGATTACCCAGGCTTTGTAGCCAACAGAATTTTGATGCCGATGTTAAATGAAGCCATCGAAACCCTATACAATAAAGTAGCTGGAGTGTATGAGATTGACACTGTGATGAAATTAGGAATGGGCCACCCAATGGGACCTCTTCAATTAGCTGATTTCATTGGTCTTGATGTTTGTCTTGCCATTTTAAACGTTATGTATGACGGTTTCAAAAACCCTAAATATGCACCTTGCCCACTACTAGTCAATATGGTGAGAGCCGGAAAACTAGGCGTAAAATCTGGAGAAGGTTTTTATGATTATAGCGAGAGCAAAAAAGCAGAGAAAATTGCGAAACAATTTATGCTTTCCTAAAAAAGAAACACCATGTCCATAGCATCCAATTTACATACTATTAAGTCTAGCTTACCGCCACACGTAACTTTAGTTGCGGTTTCTAAAACAAAACCTGTTTCAGATCTTATGCAAGCCTACGAGGCAGGTCAGCGCATTTTTGGAGAAAACAAAATCCAGGAAATGTTAGACAAATATGAACAAATGCCCAAAGACATTCAGTGGCACATGATCGGACATGTTCAATCGAACAAAGTCAAATTCATGGCTCCATTTGTTAGTTTGATTCATGGAGTAGATAGTTTGAAATTATTACAGGAAATCAACAAACAAGCTCTCAAAAACAACAGAACGATAGATTGTTTGCTTCAAATCCATATTGCTGAGGAGGAAACTAAGTTTGGTCTGGACCAAAACGAATTAAACAACCTATTGACTGCATCCGATTTTAAAGAATTAAAAAATATTCGTATTTTAGGGCTGATGGGAATGGCCACTTTTACAGACGATCAGAATCAGGTCACAAAAGAGTTTAGCCATTTAAAAGCTATTTTTGATTCCATACAAAAAAGTAAAGAGGCGCAACAGTACCCTTTTACCATGGATCAATTTTCAACGCTATCGATGGGAATGTCTGGTGATTATCAATTGGCTATTGCATCAGGTAGCACTATGGTCCGCATTGGAAGTAGTATTTTTGGAGGACGCTAATAGTAAATAACGATTGTAAAGAAGCATCATAAAACTTCTTTACCCATAACTGAACACTTAATTTGTACGCAATACTCGACATAGAAACCACTGGAGGCCAGTTTAATGAGGAAGGAATTACTGAAATCGCCATTTATAAATTTGATGGCCATGAAGTAGTCGACCAGTTCATTACTTTGGTGAACCCTGAAATTCCGATTCAGCCTTTCGTGGTTAAATTAACAGGAATCAATAATGCCATGTTGCAAACGGCTCCTAAGTTTTTCGAAATTGCCAAACGCATTATAGAAATCACTTCCGATTGTATTATTGTGGCGCACAATGCCTCATTCGACTACCGTATTTTACGTACGGAATTCAGACGTTTGGGCTATAATTTTGAGGCCAGAACCCTTTGTACGGTTGAATTGGCGAAGAGATTAATCCCAGAACAACCCTCCTATAGTCTTGGAAAACTAGTTCGCGCATTGGGAATACCAATGGCAGACAGACATCGTGCAAGTGGTGATGCTATGGCGACCATTAAGTTATTCAAAATGCTTTTAGAAAAAGACTTAGAAAAAACGATCGTAAAAGATTTTATAAAACTAGAAGTCGAAAAAGGAATTGCACCCAAATTGCAAGATCTTTTAGCCCAAATGCCAGCTAAAACAGGTATCTATTACATCCATAATGAAAATGGAACGTTGATCTACATTGGGAAAAGCCAAAACATCAAAAAGAGAATTAATCAACATTTTACTGGAATCACCACCAAAAGCAAGAAAATCCAAGCCGAAGTTTTCACCATAACCTATGATGAAACAGGTAGTGAATTAATTGCGCTTTTGAAAGAAAGCGAAGAGATCAAAATTAATAGACCCAAATACAATCGTTCACAGCGAAAAACCATCTTTCACTATGCCTTATATGCTGAAAAAGATGCTAATGGTTATATGATTCTGAAGCTCGAGAAAGCAGACGGTCGCAAAAAAGAAATCACCTCTTTTACCACCTTACAAGAGGGTAAAAACATGCTCTTTAGATACAGTTCTAAATATCATTTGTGCCAAAAACTCACTGGATTATACCAGACCAAAAAAGAATGTTTTCAGTATAAAATAAAAGAATGTGACGGCGCCTGTATTGGCGAAGTAACACCTGAAGTATACAATGCGCGTGTTCAGCAATTTATTTCAGAAAACAGTTTTGAAAACAAAAGTATGATTCTCCTTGACCGAGGTAGAAACATAAATGAACGTAGTGCTGTTTTGATTGAAAACGGGGTGTATAAGGGATACGCCTATTATGATTTGAATTATCAAATCACCAATATTGACATTCTAAAAAATATTTTAATCCCGATGCAAAACAACCGTGATGTACGAAACATTATTCAAAACTACATCCGTAAAAGCAAATCACTAAAAATACTTCATTTTTAATACAGCATAACTTTCCCTATCTTCGTGGGTATGACAAAAATTAAAACCAAATACGACCTTTTTAGACAAAAGACGCTAATTGTCCTTTATGGTACCAATACCATTTGGGGCCGAATGTTTGATTTAGTGCTATTGGGTTTGATTTTATTAAGCGTCCTATTGGTGATGCTCGATACAGTAGAAGGCATCAACCAAAAGTACCACTCCTACCTAGTGGTTTTTGAATGGATTATCACCATATTCTTTACTATAGAGTATATACTGAGAATCATTTCTATACAAAAACCCATAAAGTATACTTTTAGCTTTTATGGTATTATCGATTTAATGGCCATACTGCCTATGTATTTATCGATCTTTTTTCCAGCCACCAATGTTTTAACCATCGTCAGAGTACTGCGTTTCTTCCGGTTGTTCAAGATCCTACATATTCCACAAATTTCTCAACAATCCTTCCAGCTTAAAGAGGCTTTAGAAGCGAGTAAGGAAAAAATACTGGTATTTATTTACTTTGTGGTGATTAGTGCTGTAATTATAGGCGCCTTAATGTATGTTGTAGAAGGGAAAGAAAGTGGTTTTACCAGCATTCCGACGGGGATCTACTGGGCTATTGTTACCCTAACTACAGTAGGATATGGTGATATCTCACCTGCTTCACCTCTAGGCCAATTTTTAGCTTCCTTGGTCATGATTATGGGTTATGGCATCATCGCTGTACCCACTGGAATTGTGACAGCTGAATTTGCCAAAAGCAGCCTCAAAAACAATGCAGTGAGTAACCAAAAGACCTGTACTAAATGCCAGTCACAAGTACATTTTGACAAGGCAAAATATTGTTATGAATGTGGAGAGACATTGCCCCAATAGAAAAGCTGTGACCCAACTGCCAGCTGGATCTACACCATTACTTGATACCAATAGGAAACAAAGACCCAAAAAGAACTATTACCTTTGTTCTCATAAACCCCAACCAATACAAATAGCACAATCCAGTTTCATCTGGACTAAAATATATGAAATACTTAATCACCATCGTCGGACCAACAGCAATAGGAAAAACAGCCTTAAGTATTGCTTTAGCACAGCGTTTCAACTGCGAAATTGTATCCTGTGACAGCCGTCAGTTTTTCACAGAAATGACTATTGGTACTGCTGTACCTAACCCAGACGAATTACAAGCAGCAAAACATCACTTTATCCAAAATAAATCAATTTTCGAGAACTATACCGTGGGCGATTATGAAAAGGAAGCTTTAGGTACACTGGAAGAATTGTTCCAAGAAAATGACTTTGCCGTGCTCATTGGAGGATCAGGACTATATGTTGATGCTGTTTTAAGAGGCTTTGATGAATTTCCAGAAATAAACCCTGACGTCAGAACCGAAGTAAACGCTAATTATGAGAAGTTAGGAATTACTTATTTACAAGAGCAATTACAATATTTAGACCCTGCTTATTTTGAAAAAATCACTTTAGAGAATCCACAAACTTTACTAAATCCACAGCGCATGATGCGGTTTGTAGAGGTCTGTATCGGAACTCAAAAAGCCTATTCCTCTTTTCTAAATCAGAAAAAAAACAACCGAAACTTCACTCCTATTATAATAGGATTAGAAGCAGATCGCAAACTGATGTACGATCGAATCAATCAGCGTGTCGATATTATGATACAACAAGGCTTATTAGAAGAAGCTGAAGCATTGTATCCTAACAAAGCGTTAAATGCGCTACAAACGGTCGGATATAGAGAATTATTTAGTTATTTTGACCAAGAATTCACATTACCGTTTGCCATTGAAGAAATTAAAAAAAATACCAGACGTTTTGCCAAACGCCAACTTACTTGGTTCAAACGAAACGAAAGTACTAAATGGTTTAATTATGCTGCGGATAGAAAAGAAATTATACACTATATAGAAGGTCTATTGAAGTAACAACTATACCATCGATTACCTATCATCTAAAAATTACAAAATGCCAATATCACCCGATTTTACCTCAATTCTAAGCAAAGAGTGGGAAATTAATTTCACCCAATGTACACCAACTGGATACCTAAAATATACGGATCTCTGTAATATTTTACAATTAACTGCTGCAGCACATTCTGAAGTTGGTGGTATCAGTTTTTATGACATGCAAGAATTCCACCAAGCCTGGGTATTGAGTCGCATGCGTGTCGAAGTAATAGCTTTACCAAAATGGCAGGATGTTGTTACGGTAAAAACCTGGATCAATAGCTTAGAAAATTCACGATCGGTTCGTGCATTAGAAATGTACGTTAACGGAAAAAAAATAGTAGGATGCGAAACCTATTGGGCGGTATTCAATACACAAGCGCGTCGCCCAGAAGCATTGGCTCTACCCTATGAACATTTTGAATTGTATCCCGAAAAAAGAGCAACGACGGAAGGATTTTCTAAAATTAACATAAATCATGATAAGGAAGCCGTTTTCGAAAAAACAGTTTATTTATCTGATCTAGACATTGTTAATCACGTTAATAATGTCAAATATTTGGAATGGTGTCTAGACCACGTAGATGCAAAACGAATACTCAAACAAGAGGTGAAAAGCTTCGAGATGAATTTCATGAAAGAGCTTTCATTAAATGATCAAGTAGTCATTCATGAAAGTGAAGACGATGATCACACCACAGCAACATTCAGCATCACTAAAGGAGAAAAAACTTGTTTCGCATTGGAATTGCACTGGAAGTAAATTAAAGTGGTTCGAGTCCTGTTCCCGCTACTAAGACAAAGCTTCAGAGAAATCTGGAGTTTTTTTCGTTTATATTTCTTTAAAAAAACAAAAACGGATCAGGTGCATTAAAAAAAACTGATTCATTGTGGATGCGAAGACAGCAAACATTCACAGAGCTTTTCATAAGAACACTTTGGAGAGCTAGAATCTTAATGTTGAATTTTATTAATCCTCTATTGGCTGAATTACTTTAATTCGGATTACGGTAAGATTACCATATTTTTCAATATCTTCTTTTGTCCATTCAATTTCTTTCCCTTTCGGCCTTTTATTAAAATCCCAGCCAATAGGAGCCTCTTTTACATAAACATATAATGACACATGATCTTCTTTACTTCCTTCATTTTTTTTTCTTTGCTCCAATGTTATAAATTTAAAAGCAAAATAAGAATGACCTTCTTCATTATTCCCATAACCCATTTTTATCTCAGGCTTTATTTCCTTCAAAAGATTTTTTAACGGCTTGTTAATAAATTGTTGTCCCTGTTCTTTTAGCTTAAAAACATCCTTTGTTGTTAGAACCATTTGTTGTGCTTCGCAACTAATATTTATAAACAAAAAGATAATTGTGAATGATTTTAATATCTTTTTCATTTTTTCCAAGTTTTAAGTTATTTGCAAGGTGTTGAGATATAGAAGTCATACGCTTGTTATGTTATGAGCTTATTGATTACTCTTTCATAATGCTTCTCTACAATTACATAACTTAATAAAAGTAAAGTAACTATTAAACAAAATGGCAAAGATGGCCATATACTAAACGGCTTGAAAAATGATGCTAACAAAAATATTGTTGATAGCACATACATAGTCCAAGTAAACAATTTTCTGTTAACTATTGAAGACAATATATTTTGGATCAAAACAATTTCAAAAAAGATAAGAACTATATATGGAAATATTGCATCAGTAATTTGTCCGCTATTTTCTGCTGCTAACTTTGTCTCTGCTAACTGAACTAATTTTACAAAAATGAAGTACAGTAAAGTTTGGCCTAGAGTCAATACGAATCCAAGTATAAAAACCCGTTTAATCATATTTAAATTTCTTTGAGTTTTTTTAGCATGATTCCAAAGCTGATTGTTAACTTCTGTTTGTGAAAAAACTTCTGTTTGCTTAGAAACAAATATAGTAAAACAGTAGTGTTATAATAGGATTTTTCGTGTTTTTAAGAATGCAACATATCAAAGGTATCCATCATCTACATTTTTATAACTTGTGAATTGCTCTAACTCTTTCAATAGTTTTATAATTCAAAGCAGAGTACTTTTCTTTTTCATATTAAATATGGTAATATTTTACAACTAACATACGCATGCTATAATACCATAATAATCTTCTACAAACTGGTTAGATATTTGAATGCTTCCCGCTACTATAAAAAACTAAAGCTTGAGAAAACTAGATTTTTCAGGCTTTTTTTGGTTCGATAAATTTTGTTTAATTTTAAAAAGAACACAAACTATCAGTGTTTTCAAGGAAAATTGATTCGAGTCCCGTTAAGTTTTTTTGCAGTGCGATTGTTCACACTAAGTTCGTGGTAATAAATCGGTTGTATGAAAAAATAAAAAAAATAGTCCTGTTTTCAAATTGTCACCCAAGCGATAACGAAAGGCGAAGTAAATTATTTCAAATACAAAACCAACTTCCAATTACGCCAATTGCCAAAATCTATTGTAACTGTTAGCAGTACTTATTCAGCTTCTTGAATTAAATTCTCAATTTCGATTTTTAATTTTGGCAAGTGATTAGTCAAAATAGACCAAATGTTTTCATCAGAAATATTATCATAAGCATGAATTACGTGATTTCTGAGGCCAATTATGGATTTTGAGTTTGTGATTTTCTCATTGTAAGAGTTGTCACGAGTAACTATTCGGTTAATTGCTTCACCAATAATTTCAAGATTTCTTTCAACAGCTCTTTTGAGCATTATGTTATTTTTATATTTAAAAAAATCTTTTTCTTCGTTCTGGAAGAATTCATTTATTTCATCAATGGACATTTTATATCAAATAACCATTTGAGAATTCTTTCATCCATAAATTAGTTCTTTTGAGTTATCGATTGATTTAATCAAGATTGGATTTTTTAAAGTTTGTTCTTCCAGTAAATCTACTTCACGACCAAACAAAGATTCGAGTTTCTCTTTGAAATTTATATAATTGTCAAAATAGAGTGATAATTCAATTGGTTTGAATTTAACTAGTAAATCAACATCACTTTTGTCATTAAAATTAGAATTTACTGCCGAACCAAATAGATACATTTTCTCCACATTGTATATTATACAAAGTTTTTTTAAGTTATCTATATTCTTGTCAATTATTCCCATATCACAAATTTAGCTAAAAAATCTTTTATACTCTTGATATACAAACTAAAAGTGCATTAAAGCTTAAGCCAATTTTTTAGTTTCGCAAATTAAAAAATTAGATTCAATTTCTTCAAATCGTCTTGAAAATGGTTCGAGAATTGTCCCGTTAGGGCTACTCAGACAAAAAACTTCAGAGAAATCTGGAGCTTTTTTATTTTGCTCATTATCATTTTCCGTTATAACAAGATATCGGAAGATCAATATTGGGTAAAGCGCAAATAAAGAAGAAGCACATTTCTTTTTAAAAAAAAAGCCCTCATTTCTGAGAGCTATCGCTTTACATTGAAATATCACCTACAATGAATGAGGATTTATTCTCACAATTTTACCATCCTTCATAACGACTAAATCGCTATTTTTTCTTTTTTTGAACGCTATTAAATCCTCATAAACCTTATCCATTGCGTCTATAATCTTCTTCTGAGTCGGTGTTGTTTTGTGACCTTTTTCCATGTCTCGTTATTTTTTAGTTTCTCAAACTTAATGTTATCCTCGATTTCAATATTATTCCCTAATGTTTTTTGAGCAATTAATTCTGCTTTACTATTTGTATTATCAAAAATTATAGCTTCATCAACTATTGGCAAATATATATTAAATAAATTTGTAATTCCATTTATATATCTCCGCTTAACAACATCTGTTTCAATGTTATGCCCACCTTCTCTAACCCTCGTTCTCACCCTTTCAATAGCTAAATCAACATCATTCAACCAAAAAAACAACAGTATTACTTTATATCCCTTTTCCTGAGCTAGGAGAACCTTTGATTTATAACTTTTGGTACCAAGGTTGTTTCAAACGCAAATACTTCATTATTCGACAATAATTCATATTCTATTCAACATTATTCTCCCCGCCTCAAAAGCGACATGCTCAGGTTGAAATGGCGAAAGTCCCTTTGCGATTTCATCAGCATTCACAAATTCTTTACAATTTAGAATTTCTGGTAATATGGTAAATGAAGTTGTAGTTTTCCCCACTCATTACAACCAGCAATTATGTAAAGATTTTTACTCATACAAAACAAAGTTAAGAAATTTTGATTTTCTTTTTAAATCTTATCCTACTACCAATGAATATTTTAACATAAAAACCAACTCTCAAAGTGTAAAAAAATCTTATCTAATTTGAAACTCGCTTTCTCGTCTAAACATTTTCAAATCATTTATAAGTTATTACAATAACTTTATTATTTTCAATATCAAGTATACTATAATCCATCCATCTATATCCCACCAAAATAGATACCGAGGAAAAACGTCAACTATTTTGACTATTGTGGTCTCATTTTACAAATCTTTATTTTTTGCAAAATAAAACTTACCAAACAATTAAAAAAACTAGTTCATCTAGAAATATGCTTTCAAATTCAAAATTTTGGTGCAAATTTACACCAAACTACAATTATTACTATTATTATTATGACACGACAAAGTATATCATTAACTGCCCCTAATGAAGAGTGGTTAAAAAATCAGGTTAATAACGAAGAGTTTAGTAGTAAAAGTGAAGCTATTAACTATTTGATTAAACAAGCTCGTTCACAAGAAGAATACTATGAGTTTGTTAGAGCTAAAATAGATAAGGGAGAAAAAAGTGGTTTTGTAAAAAAACAAACTAAAGAAGAAATGTTAGCCGAACTTAAAAAAGATTTGCCTAATCTATAGCTATTATCTAAGTAGCGAAGCAAAAGAAGATTTAAGAAGAATTTATTATTATGGAGTTAGTAAGTTTGGCATTAATCAAGCTGATAACTATTTTAATATGTTTTATGATTTTTTTGATAAAATAGAGCGGAATCCTTTTTTATGGTAGTGTCTCACTAACTGGATAAGCGCCTTTATTAAACAATGCCCGTCTCTAAAAAGTTTTTTAAAGAGCCGCAAAAAACTCAATATTAAATTGTAATTTGCATTAAGCTACTTACCCAACTCTACTATAGTAGTTATTGTAAACCGCGCTTTATTTTACTTTAGCCTTCGCAATATTCAAAGCTTTCTGTTTAATCCATTGAATTGAAATATCAAAAGGTACTGTACTATCCCCAGAAACAGTATTGTGTCCTAATGTTGAAAACAAGGTATATTCGAAAGGCTTGCCTTGAACTTTAAATGCATTTAATTGCTCTATGCACAATTTTACGGGAATTTGAATATCTTTCTCACCAAAAAGCCAAAGCCCTGGAATTGAAAGCGTATTCAAGGAAGTTTTAGGGTCAGTAGCAGTAAATTGATATTTGTCAGGATCATTTTTAATATGCTCACGAGCATCTGATTCTGTGTGATTTTCCCAAAAATTATTGTTTCCATTAGTATAAAATTGAAATCTAAGTTGCTCTAAAGTCGTAATTGTGGGGCAACTAAATAAAATCATAAATTCTATTTGCGGATTTTTGCTTGCCGTAATTGGCATTATCCATCCTGCCTGACTGAAGCCGACTAATCCAATAGGTATTTTTTTATCATTCAGATAGGTTCTAAATATATTTACTGCCACATTTGCATCCTGAGATAATAAAGTAAGATTAGTAGTGTCAATATTATTCGTACCAACAGATGGTCCTACATATACACCACCAGATTCTCCAACTCCTCGTTTATCATATGTCAATACAGCAATACCTTCTTTAGCAAGACGTTTAGCGAACTCCATTTCTCTTTTTACAGGATCAGATCCATGAACAATTACAACTGCTGCAAATGTTTTTTTAGGCACTAAAATCGATCCTGCAAGAGTGACTCCCTGACTTTCAAACTTTACATATTGAATGGTATAGTCGGCCGATTGGGAAAATACCATTTCTGGCAAAATTATTAATAATAACCAAAGAAATAAGTTAGAAAAAAAGTTAATGCTCATTTTGGTTTAATTTAAAAATTGTTTTGAATAGTCTTACTTTGCATTGCCTACAACCTCAGTCTGTGAAAAAACTTCCCTTTGGTTAGAAACAAATATAGCAAAACAGTAGTATGATAACAGGATTTTTCGTGTTTTTAAGAATGCAACATATCACAGGTATTTACCATTTACATTTTTCTAATCTGTGATTTACTCAAATTCTTTCAATAGTTTTATAGTACAAAGCAGAGTACTTTATTTTTTTTCTTCAAACAGATTATCATAATAGTTTAAAATTAAGATGCTCATGCTATAATACTATAATAATCCTCGCAAAACTGGTTAGATATTTGAATGCTTCCCGCGCTACAAGATAAATGACCTATATTTTTATGAGATAGGTCTTCTTTTATGCCCTTTTTCTATACATAAGAAAGTTTATCTTAGAAAAATAAAGTGATTCAAAAATCCCGTTAACTTGACTAGATGGGATTCGGACCCTATCACTAAGTTAGATATATGTTGAAAACCTAATTTGCAGTTTCTATATTTTACTCTAACTTTTAAAATTATACCTAAGTCTCATTTCGTCTTTTATAATTTAAATTATATTTGCAACTATGAACAGAAAAGGCTGTCTTCCTCCACCTCGATTTTAATAGTATCTCTTGATTTAACGGAGCATACTTTCGGCAAAATTGCCGAAAGCTTTTGTATGCTTTATTGATAATATTAAAATCTGCCATAACTGGCACAAAAATTCATGAAAAATTCATATTTCTTATTACATCTTGCTGTATTTTTAGCAGGATTTACTGGCGTATTTGGCAAACTTATAACTCTAAACGAAGGTCTGTTGACATTCTATAGAGTTCTTTTTTCAACAGCTATATTATTTATTATTGTAAAATTTTTAAAAATTGGCAGGGAAATCAAGTATGTCGAAAAATTTTCCATTGGCAAAATTGGAATATTAATAACTGTCCACTGGGTATTTTTTTACGCCAGCATTAAATATTCAAATATTTCTATTGGTGTGATCTGTTATTGTCTGACAAGTTTTTTTACGGCAATTTTCAAGCCTCTGATCGACAAAACTAAATTTAAATTTACTGAGCTGCTGCTAAGTGTCCTTACACTGGTAGGGATCAGCCTTATATTCCATTTTGATGCATCTTACCAGCTAGGTATTATTCTGGGAGTGATTTCTTCAGCATTTGCAGCTCTTTATACTATTTATAATGAAAGGATGGTTCATTTGTATGACAGCAGAATCATCAATTATTATCAAATGGCTGCCGGCTCAATTATTTTGCTAATTGTAATGCCCTTGTATCTTTATTTTTTTCCAGCTGAAACTGTGTTTCCAAATATAACAGATTTTGTTTATCTTATCTTACTGTCATTATTCTGCACAGTGGGATTGTATGTTCTATTTGCCGAAGTATTAAAAAAGATCCCTGCTTTTACTGTAAACCTTACTTTTAATTTAGAGCCGATTTACGCTATTGTGATTGCTTTTACTTTTTTTAACGAAAGCCAGTCTGTAAATGCATCTTTTTATGCTGGAATATTTTTCATACTAAGTTCTGTCGCCATGCAGTCATATGTATCATTAAAAAAGAAATAAATAAAGTCTAAAATTTTAGATTCGACAAGCCCCATTTAGGGGCTTGTTATTTTACATATATTCAATAAGCAATTTGTATATATATGAAAACGTATTTCATAATTTATTTATTTAGCAACCGCCTTTGTGAGGTGCACGTTTATAAATTATTTTACTATCTAGTTCTACATAGTCACCCGATATTATTGGATATGAATACTTTGGCGCTTGCGATATGTGATGGCTTCTTATAATTATTTTGTCGTTAACTTTTAGTCTATGTAATTGCTCAAATTCATTGTTAATATTCAAAATATTCTTGCCAAGCTTTTCTGTTCCAAAAGCAAGAATATAATCCTCACCATTAATCCTGACCATCATACCAAAACCTAATCTTGAGCCTGGTGGAAGAGAAAGAGAGGTTACAACTGCGTCCATATTGGTATAATCCTTAATGGACTTGCTTATTTTAGTAACACTGGCATGCACTTTTTTACCTGCAGCAGATGCTTCCCATTTTTTGTACATTATACCATCAGGTGTAGCTTCCCATTTTTTTAATGCAGCTTTCCTTTCAGCAACAGCTAGCGCCTTTGGGATTGACTTTTTTGGAGTTTCATTTTTAATTTCACGATTGGCAAATACCACCCCGCTTACCACAACCAGCGATAAGATCAGCACATAAATGATTTTTTTCATGATCTTGTTGTTTTAATTAATAATATCGTTTTATCTCTTTTTTAAGTTTATCAAGCAAAATTACTTTACTATTTTGCTGATTGTGAGCTTAAAATTGTAAATAAAAATGTAAACTTTGTAAATAAAAACTTGACACTATGTTTAATAGCAGAAATCTCCTTTCAGGAAAACGCAAATACGTGTTCGGATTACTATTTCTCTCATTTATTTGTGTACTCTGTGCTGCTTTTAGTGGTGAGGAAAGTGATGACTTCAACTTTGCTAGAAGAGAAGTTTTGCTCCGCAGAATTGGACATGAAATACTTCTACAGTCAGGCGATAGTACATCAAGAGTGCTACCAGTGAAAAAAATTGCGGAAAATGAATATCTGATTAGTTTTGAGAATGACTTTACTTTTCAACCGGACAGTTTAATGAATACGACCAGTCGTTTTTTGGACAAAGTCCCGTTTGCAAGTAATTACATTGTTAACGTTTTGAACTGTAGCGATTCAAGTGTAGTCTATGGATATGCTATATCCGAAAACAAGAAAGATAATATTGTAGCCTGTATAGGAAGAAAGCAGCCCAAAGCCTGTTATAGGATTACTATTAAATTTAAACCAACAAGCATAAATATAGTTAATAATGGATATCTTCTGGGCAGCCTATCTTTTTTAGGATTTTTCGGTTTTATTTTTTTGAGATCTTTAAAGCCGCAAAAGACTTTATCTTACTGTGAGCATACCAATATGATCACTTTGGGCTCGGCGTTGTTTGATACGGTAAACAAGAAACTTATTGCAAATGGAAAGACAATAGACCTAACGGGAAAGGAAACCCGTTTACTGCTCATTCTTGCATTATCTCCCAACGAGATTATAGAGAAAAGCCGAATTCAAAAAGAGATATGGGAAGATGAAGGCGTTATTGTGGGACGTAGTCTAGATATGTTCATATCAAAACTTAGAAAAAAACTGGAATTTGATCCCAATATAAAAATTGTTGTTGTACGCGGCAAAGGATACAGGCTTGAAATTAGTGAACTATAAAATACAAGGTATATTTATTTACTGTAGTGCGTAATGTGACTGATATAAAAATTGGGTTTGATTCTTGAGTGTGATATACAATGACCGCTTACATTCTGGTACTACACCAGGATTGGGACTAAATTAAGCTCATTCTTTGGATTTGCCAAATCATCCCAAATACAAAACAATATTTCAATTAAGCCAATTGCCCTAATCCGTGGTAGTAGCGGTTGGTGGCAGTTATTTGATATACTATTTCACTTTCGGTTCACAGTGTATTCTTTCTGTCACTTTAAACATGTTTTTTGTTTCAGAAGGTTTTGAATAATCGTAACGGTAAAGTTTCTCCACAATGCAATTACATTTAGTATTTGTCAAAGAAACTCTGATAATTTTTGATTCTCCTGTCCAATCTAAATCTCTAATATTATTTATTATGAAACCCTTTTGTTTCAGTTTTTCTACAGTCGCAATTGTTTTATTTTTATCTTCGATATATGAAACTAAACTGTCGTAAATATCAATAAACACGATAGGTTCAGTTTCGCAGATATCTTTCTTATCAAAATCAAACGTTTTAAAATCTGTTTTTTTAAAATCATCTTCATTAATAGCCCCAAATTCATAATTGTAATTTTTATCTTTTCCTTGAAAAGAACTAGTGAATTTAAAAGTTGCTACGTCAGCTCCGTATAAAATTTTGTTGTTATTTATAATGTGTTTTTGTGTCTTACCCCAATCATCGTCAAGAGGGTCAAAATCACTGATGTCATCAAGATAGATTGTGTTTCTTCCATTAATTAGTACATTTCCTGCTTTTGCCCAAGGATATTTAATCAACTCTATTTTGTCTGGATTAACTCCTTTAATAGCACAATCATTCAAGTTGTTGTAAAATCCAAAAAAATAAGCTGAGTCTTTGTCTCTAAAAATATAGTTCCCAACAAATTTGAAAGTGTTTGGGTCAATGCTTTTGATAAGCTCTCCATTTATAAACAAGTGGTTTTTGTCTTTCCCGAATTCAAAGTCACAATCACAGTCAAAAGTTAACTTTTGAAAAGTCTTTGCGTCTCCTTGTTCAATCAATTGCTTATTCTGTCCACTTCCTTCATTCCAATATTCATAATAAACTTTGTCCCCTTCAACTTTGTAACCACGCCTACAACTTGTCAAAATTGAAATTGTCAAAACTATAATTATTACTTGTCTTATTGTCATTGTAGTATGTTTGTTATAATTACCACCAACATCAGTTTGTAAAAAAACTTCTGTTTGGTTAGAAACAAATATAGTAAAACAGTAGTGCTACAACAGGATTTTTCGTGTTTTTAAGAATATAACTTATCACTGGTATTCCTCGTCACCATCCGTATTTTTATAATTTGCAAATTGGCCAAATTCTTTCAATAGTTTTATAGTGTGGATATGCAAACTAAAAGTGCATTAAAGGTTAAGCTAATTTTTTAATTTCACTAGTTAATATATTAGTAGATTCAATTTCTTCAAATCATCTTGAAAATGGTTCGAGAATTGTCCTTTTAGAGCTACTGAGAATAATCCATCACCTTTTCGATGTTCTTTATTTTTACCATTTGACTCACCTCCTGTAATCATTGGAATTAAAGCAAAATATAATAGTTAATTTTTATAAATTATAATTAATGTTCATAATATAAGACTGTTCATGTAACATGAACAAACGAAATAAATGAACAAAAATTAATTATATATTTATTTAAACTTAACTTAAAAAAAACTTTTCCATGTTCTCTTTTAGAGTTCACGAAATTCCTATTTTTATTTCTTTGTAAAACCTTTTCTAGTCATTTCTCCCCAACCTTTTGTTCCCATAATTTTTTCTTTATAACCCATAAGGGCGGCGTATACCGTTAGAGGATGAAAATACAATGGTTCTATGAAAGCCGCTATCAAAAGTTTGAAAAAATCAGTTTGCTTTGGGTATTTATGGTAGCTACGCTCTTCACTGTAGAGAGCGATAACCGAAAACATGATAGCAAAAAAGTAAACAAATAGGACAAGCAATATGAAAAAATGCCAATTAAGTAAACCCAATAAAATAAATACAATTGTTATTACAAGACCTATAAATTCAATTCCTGGAGCCAGGAATTCAAACAATGTCCAGTAGGGTACACTAATCATGCCCAACAATTTGTATTTAGGATTCAGAAACATTGTTTTGTGTAAACTAAGTGTTTCAATTGTTCCTCTCATCCAGCGGCTACGCTGTTTCTTGAAAATTTTAAAATCTTCGGGGGCTTCTGTCCAACAAAGAGGGTCAGGTATATAACTAACCCCGTAGGGTATTTTATTCTCAAGCATATAACGGCGCATTCTCACCACAAGTTCCATATCTTCTCCCACAGTTTTTGTACTATAACCCCCAGCCAGTAAAGCGATCTCTTTGTCAAATGCACCAAACGCACCACTTATGAGTAATAACCCATCTAGCCTACTCCATGCCATTCTCCCCAAAAGAAATGCTCTTAAATATTCTAAAACCTGTATTCTGGGAAGCATCACATCCGGAATATTTACCTCAACTAGACGACCATTTTTAATAACACACTGGTTTGCTATCCTAACTACCCCACCAGTAGCGATAGTACGTTTGCCATAAGATTCCAAAAAAGGTTTTGCCAACTTAAGCAATGCGTTTTTATCCAGAATACAATCAACATCAATACAAACCACATATTGATTCTGGGCGATATTAAGCCCAACATTCAGCGCGTCGGCTTTACCTCCATTTTCCTTATCCACTACGATCAGTTTTTTGAAAGCAGCATTTCTGGAAACATAAATACTTTTAACCTTTTTTGTTGTTATTTTTGGATGAATATTAAGTTCTGTCACAACAAGATCGTAGGTTTTAACCAGGATTTCCATAGAATTATCCTTGCTTCCATCGTTCACCACAATAACCTGATAATTATTATAATTAAGGGAAAGTAGCGATTTTACATTTTCTTCAATAGTAAAGCCCTCATTATAAGCAGGAGCAATTAGGGAAAGGCTTGGCGCAAATTCACTTGTAAGAAGCACATCATAATCAACAAAACTATTCTTTTTGAGATATTCCCTAAGCTCTCTAGTAGAAAGATAGGCTAATATAAGATAAGAAGACATAATCAGTACCGCATAACCAATGATAAGCAATAGATACCCCTCAAAAAACAATGATAGTTCGGTAGTAAAAAAAGTCATTCGTTTATTCTATTAAACGGTTAATATCTGTAGTACGTTTTGTGCTTCGTACTTTATTAATGTATCTGGAGTATTGGCTACTAACTTTGTTACATAAGGAATTTTTTGTGTCAATTTAAGCTCTTTAATAAGCTTTAATCCCAATGCAATCACAGTTGTATTCTGAGATTCAAGCAATAATTCAACTCCTTTAGTATCGCCAATATCATGCTTTTTGAAAGCATTTATTATATTTATCTGAGTCCACTCATCTATAGGATAAGGATGCGCTGTGAGATATGCCATACTTTTTGCACCTGCTAATTTAATAGAGGCATTTATGGCTGTAATTTTTAAAATTTTATTTCGTGCTTTTGATGCATTTAATATTATGTCTAAAGCTTCAATACATTTCATTTCGGCAAGTTCAGTAATTCCCTTACATTTTACTTCCCATTTCAGGCTTTTAAGTTTTTTAAAGGAGTCATCTATTAATCCTGAATCTTTATAAAATTGCTCCAACTTTTGTGCATAATTCCCTTCGTAGTTTTTATGAAGATTCATAATAGAGTCGATCATAAGTTGTTTGAAAAAAGTATTATAAAAAAGCTTGCTAAAATTTTCATCCTTTTTTATTTCTGAAAAAGGCGTCCCAAGAAAAACTACTGAAGACATTAAATTTTCAATAACTTTATTGTATTGGGTAACAAACCTGTTTCTTCTAATGTTTCTACTTCGACTAATAATAATCAAGAGATAAAGAATAAATGAAGTTAGTATAAACACGCATATTGACAGCGTTAGAAATGGCTCTATCCAGGTTCCGCTCTTATAAAATTCCCATAATTTCATAATATCAGAAGCGTTTAGTTAGGATTACCTGAAAATTAAATCTATTTCTGTATTGATCAGGTACATATTCTTCATACTCATAAAGAAAAATAGGTCTGACAAAAAAAGAATCCCCTAAACGATGTTGATATTGTACACCGACTCTGTAAGACTTTAGAGGCTGTGTAAGACTATTATAAAGATAAAGGTATGGGACATTTCCATATTGCAGCTCTAACCTTATGATCCTTTCTTTTTCTTCATTTGTATTCTGAAAGCTCAAAACATGAGAAAATAACTCATTTCTTGTATCGTAATAAGGTCTATAGGCAATCGTATTGGCTCCAATATGATATGCCATCTGCCCCGTTAGCAAGGTTACGTCTCCTGTTTCAAAATGCATATACCTCACACCCAAGGCATAATCAAATATTTTATGCGGAACAAAATAATATTCAACACCAGCTTTTGCTACAGGAAATACAGTCTCTCCAGTTGAAAAACCTCCATTTACATATAAATAGTTTTTTTTTGAAAAAGTTTGATAATAATCTGCTTCAAACAACATTTGTGTACCGCCATTTACATGCCCTACATTAGCACGCCCAACAAGTGCTGATTTAGTATACTTATGAGAATATTCAACATAACCATAATGCAATGGCGATTGTCCGGGCTCAGATGTAGAAATATTTAAATAAGAAACCGATATTGCATCTTTTGCCTTCCTGCCAATAAGTGTTCGAAATCCTCTAAAGGCCTGAGTGCTGTTATCCGTAATGGATACTTTTTCTATAATAGCCAATGCTTCTTTATCACGATTGAGTTTTTCAAGACAATTTACTTTAATCTTTAAAACATCAAGCGAATTTGGTTCAATAACTAAATAGCGATCGCAATAATTAATACATCTATCAAATTGTTCCGACCAAAAATAAGTATTAATAATGGCCAATAAAGCATCAGGGCTAGGATTAGTCCGGTCTGCCATGGGCAATAATATTTTTATGGAGGTATTGTAGTCTTTTTTCCAACTGTAAATGCGTCCCGTGTAAACTTTTATTTCTTCATTCTCAGGAAACTTTGCACTCAATGGTTCAATTAACGATAGAGCAGTATCATAGTTGCCTTTTTCAACTTCACTTTTTGAGCGAGCAATGACTTCATCAATGTTAATATCCTGTCCAAATACAAGAGGCGAAATAAAGAGGCATCCAATTATATAATATAGAAACTTCATTAAACGTGTGTTTTTAGTAATTTATTAATTCTCACTAAAAGCACCGCTGGACTAATAGGTTTGGCAATAAATTCGTTTGCACCAATATCGAATGAATCCAATTCAGTTTGTTCTACCCCTGACGAAGTAAATATAATGATTGGAATATCAGACCCTATCGTTTTTCTAACATATTGTGTGATTTCCATACCGCTTATTCCTGGCATGTTGATATCTGTCAGGATCAAGTCGTAATTATTTGTTTCAATTGCGTCTAAAGCTTCTTTTCCATCAGAAAACTGATCAACAGTAAACCCCTTAGACTCTAAGAAAAAGGACAATGATTTACGTAGCATATCATTATCCTCAGATAAAATGATTCTCATAGGTTATTTAATTTTGAGGCAGATTTAATTTTATAAATTTTGGATTTAACGTAAAGCTAGAGTATATTTCTCTTTTATCATAGCTCATTTAGAATTTTAACTACCTCAGTAATTCCACAATTTAATATATTTATCTGATCTTCAGCTTTGGCAGTAAACTGCCCCAGTCTAGCTTCATCCTCAATAATAGACAAACCATTACTAAGATCGTTAAGCATAAATATATCTAAGCTAGACTTCATATTATGTACCAGTTTCTTTACTTTATCGCTGTTGTTACCATTAAATGCTTCTTCTAATTGTACAAATTCAATGGGGATTTTTTCTATAAAAAGAGTTACCATTTCTTTTTTAAACTCTGGATCACCACATGCCATCTCATCTAAATAAGAAAAATCTATTTTTCTTTTCTTTAGAGCGTTGACATCTTTCTTCATCACAGTTTTAATAGCCTGTAAAAGCCTTGCTTGCTTAAACGGTTTTGATACATAATCATCCATTCCGGCATCAAAACAACGTTCCTGCTCGCCCACAAGAGAGTGTGCTGTCATAGCAATAATTGGAATGGTTAGATTCATTTCATTCCGTATAAATTCTGTAGTTTGATAACCATCTTTAAAAGGCATTTGAAGATCCATTAGAACAAGATCATAGTTGTTTTTCGATAAAAATTCTATTCCTGCTTCACCATTTTCGGCAATATCCAATTCAAAACCAAAATTATGAATAACGCTCCTGACCAATTTCTGGTTTAGAAAGTTGTCTTCACAAAGAAGTATTTTAAGTTTACCCAATTTCTCTTCGGAAAATGTATCATCTTTTGTTTCAGTCAATTTTACTTTTTTATAATTAAACACAAAGAAAAATTCTGAACCTCTACCCTCTTTACTTTTTACCTGAATTTCAGCATCATGCAATTTAACTAATTGCTTAACAATGTTCAGACCAAGTCCTGTACCGCCAAATCTTCTCGTGGTGCTTTCTTCCGCCTGCTTAAATCGTTCAAAAATAGTTACAAGCTTATCCTCAGGTACACCGATACCAGTATCTTTAACTGAAAATCGGAGCGAATAATGATCATCTGTTTCTTCTACCAATTTTACAGAGACCGTTACTTCACCTTCTTCTGTAAATTTGAGTGCATTCCCTGTAAGATTCACTATTATCTGGTTTAATCTTCCCTGATCACCAACTACAATGTCAGGCATATCCGCATCTAGAAAAAGATTAAATTCAATCCCTTTCGGAACCTTTACTTTTAATAACTTATAAATATGTTTTAGGGTCTTTTTTAAACTGAATGGCTGCGCTTCAATAACCAAATTTCCTGATTCGATTTTCGAAAGATCTAAAATATCATTCACTATCAAAAGCAGATTTTCTCCTGCTATTTGAACACTGCCAATATAATCCTGCTGAATAGAATCTAGCTTGGTCTGAACCAGAAGGTCTGTAAAACCAATTATGGCATTTAAAGGAGTTCTGATTTCATGACTCATATTGGCTAAGAAATTATCTTTTGCCAACACTGCCCTTTCGGCAATTTTCTTCTGTGCGTCTAGTTCAATATTTTTTGTTCTTAATTCTAACTGGTTTATTACGTGTTTTGCAACTATTGATAGTGCATTGCGTTGATTATCATTAAGTTCTTTACAAACATGATCTATTGCACAAATAGTCCCTATATTATAACCGTCGGGAGTTGTTAGCGGAATTCCTGCGTAGAATCTTACCTTAAACCCACCAGTAACGTTGGGATCATCTTTAAATCGTTCGTTTAAATAGGTATCCGGTATTTCAACCATATGCGAATTCATAATGGTGTACCTGCAAAAAGAAATTTCCCTTGGTACCTCCGATACGCCTATTCCAATTTCAGATTTAAACCACTGTCGGCTCTCATCTATGAAAGAAATATGGGCGATTGGTACACCGCAGATATAAGAAACGAGTTTAGTTGCATCATCAAATGCATTTTCAGGTAAGCTGTCAAGGATATTATAACGTTTTAATGCTGCTAGACGCGCTAGTTCATTATGTGGTATAGGTTCTTCTGTGTTATTCATTAGATTAAGAAGTAAAAGGTATAAATATAAAAAAATCAAATAAAACTTTATCAAAAAATTTAATTATGATAATTCAGTGTAAAGAAA
The DNA here is from genome assembly GCF_059882335.1 of Flavobacterium sp. OHVDL-2026-0007. NCBI lineage: Bacteria > Pseudomonadati > Bacteroidota > Flavobacteriia > Flavobacteriales > Flavobacteriaceae > Flavobacterium > Flavobacterium sp. OHVDL-2026-0007. Next base: position 353,992 of record NZ_CM187612.1, on the reverse strand, counting down.
AACAAGTTAAGTTTTAGTGACAAATATTTCTAAATGGGATTTCATACCTACCATCACTAACTCTGGAACACGAGATAGTATTTGTGCTCATTTTAGTTCTTTTAAGACGATATTAAAACAAAAAAAAATGAGCATTACTGTTCATCTTAAACTTATTTCTTACGAATATTTATTCTATTTGAACATATTAGAAATGCAAAATCATATATCCCTAACTCTGAGACACTACCGGATTAAGGAAGCCAAAATTTTCGGTTAAACACTAATTTTCCAAGTGCAAAACCTCCTTTAAATTAAGACTAAACCCGCCACATCATCAAACAGCAGTTAGCGAATGTCTTATTTACTACTTGTTATCTCAAAACTATTTGGGAAATTTTCTTTTTTTACGAAAAGCAACGGGATTAATGGAATAAAAATTAAAGGTAATATTACTTTTTTCGCAATTACCAATTGGATAATTAATCCTGTAATTGCAATTCCAACCATAATTGCTAAACTTAATTTATATGTTACACTTGCATTAATCGTAAAAGTTACATCTTGACCCTTTTTCATATTTATCTCTTTTACAATTGTAGTATTTTCATTTTTAATCTTGATAATATTTCTTCCGCTTTCTGCCCTAAATATTTGTTTGCTATTTACATAATCAAGTTCAGCTTTAGAATCATTATTTAAGAGTATTTCATACTTATTCCTTTTATTATAAACTCCAGTACTTTTAGACATTCTTACTATAATTTTACTTTCTGCCATTTTTACAACATTTAGGTTTTATTATTTTTGGTAAAGTTTCTTTTTATACATTTTTTTCTATAAACGCCTTTTTTTAAGATAATCTCTAACGTGTTGCCCCTTTTCAGTTCGGTTTTTCTTTTAGTTTCCTTTGATACTCTTCGAACGATAAAATAGTCCCGATTTCAACTTTAAATGGTGCTTCTAAATATACCAAAATTCGCTTAATTTCGCCTATAATCACTGTCGGATAAACACAGATACCCTTGATTTTCGACAAAACCAGACAGAGCCATCCAAATTTGGGTAGATATGTGTAATAAATATCACACATTATTTATTTCCAAATATATAATTTTTTCATTATTATTGTAAGTCATTGATAATTAAATCATCAATAATAACAAGGGGATTATTTTAATATTTTGTAAATGGAAAGAAGAGAAGCATTTTCAATTAATACGTATTAAAAAGACATTCGTAAATAGCAATACTGACTTAAAAAAACAAAAAAATGAGTGTAACTTTTGATAGAAGAACTGCCATAAAAAGTATTATTGCAGGAACTGTGGCTTTTGGAATCCCGCAAGATTTATTGGCTTTGGCCAATCCTCAAGAAGAAATTAACTTAAATTCGAATACGTTGAAGGGAAAAATTAATCATTCGGTAGCCCGTTGGTGCTTTAGCGATTTTGATATTGAAACGCTCTGCCTGGAAGCTACAAAAATTGGAATTACCGGCATTGATCTGGTTGGTCCTAAAGAGTGGCCAATATTAAAAAAATACAACCTTGTTTCCACTATGTGTAATGGTGCCGAACTAAATCTTGCGGATGGCTTCAATGATACGAAATTTCATGAGCAACTGATTAAAAATTATACAGAAATGATTCCAATCGTTGCTAAAGCTGGTTATAAAAACCTAATTTGTTTTAGCGGAAACAAAAGAGAAAAAACAGATGAAGAAGGTTGGAATAATTGTGTGCTTGGTCTTCAAAAATTAATTCCTTTAGCAGAAAAACATCAGGTGACCTTAGTAATGGAATTACTAAACAGTAAAATTGACCACAAGGATTATCAATGTGATAAAACATCTTGGGGAGTTGAATTAGCAAAACGAATCAATTCGGAAAATTTCAAACTGCTTTATGATATTTACCATATGCAAATCGATGAAGGAGATGTAATTAGAACGATCAAAGAAAATCACAAATACATTGCACATTATCATACTGGCGGAGTTCCTGGACGTAATGAAATTGACGAAACACAAGAACTTAATTACGGTACCATAATGAAAGCTATTGCCGATACTGGTTTTACTGGTTTTGTTGGGCAAGAATTTATTCCAAAACAAAAAAACAAAATAGCCTCTTTAAAAAAGGCAATTGAGATTTGTGATATTTAATAAACATATAAAGTTAGGAGGCTTTTATAAAATTTACAATTTCTAAGAAACCAAAAAAAGATGCGCAAAGGTCACAGCGACATTTGCGCATCTTTTCATGGAAACACTTCGGAGCGCTAGGCCACTACCAAATTGTTATTCTGTCTTTCTTGGGCAAAAACATTTTATCTCCAGCTTGTACATTAAATGCTTCGTAAAACGGTGTAGTATTCATTAGAGGACCATTAACACGCCAATTTGGTGGAGAATGTGGATTATTGTTAATCCACAAACGCAGGTACTCGTCTTTCATTTTTACTTTCCATATTTTGGCTAAAGAGATAAAAAAGCGTTGATCTGGAGTAAAACCGTCAATTTTGGTGTTCCCCTGTCCTTCTTTGGTCATTTTAAAAGCATCATAGGCAACTGCTATTCCAGCAATATCTGCCGTATTTTCGCCAACTGTCATAGCGCCATTAATGTGTAAATCGCCTAAAACGGTATAGGTACTGTACAAATTAATAACCTGTTGTATTCTTGACTTAAACTTTGCATAATCCTCTTTTGTCCACCAGTTTTTTAAGTTGCCATCCTTATCATATTGAGCACCTTGATCATCAAAAGTATGGGTTATTTCGTGACCTATAACCATTCCAATTCCTCCATAGTTAAGTGCATCATCTGCATTGTTATCAAAATATGGGGGTTGTAAAATACCTGCAGGAAAAACAATTTCATTTGCAGTAGGGTTATTATATGCGGTAACTGTTGGAGGTGTAGTATACCATTCTGATTTATCGACTGGCTTGCCCAATTTTGCCAATTGAAATTGATACGCAGCTGTAGCGGCCGAAACCATATTCTCAAAATAGGTATCCCTAGCTATACGTACATTGCTATAATCTTTCCATTTATCTGGATATCCTATTTTTTTAGTAATGGCGAACAATTTTTCTTTAGCTTTTTGTTTGGTACTAGGACTCATCCATTCCAATTTATCAATTCTTTTTGCATAGGCTTTTTGCACATTATTCACCAAGATTAACATCCTTTTTTTGGCATCTTCTGAAAAATATTTCTTCACATATAGTTCACCTAACGCTTCGCCTAAGTAATTGTCAACGACATTAGCCATTTTTTCGCCACGTGATTTTTGAACAGCTTGACCGGAAAGTACTTTGGTATACTCAAATGCGGCATCTACAAAAGGTTTACTCAAATCATCTGCATATCTTTCTATCGAATTTGCTTTCAAGTAAATTTTCCAATTAGCAATAGGGATGCTTTTTAAGAGCTTATTAAGGGCGTCATAATAGGCAGGTTGGCTTACATTAATGAAATCGGTTTGAGCACCTAAATTATTTAAAAAACTAGTCCAGTCTATGTTGGGATGTCTTTTTACAAGATCACTCACAGCCATTTTATTATAATTTGCTTGCACATCCCGAAGTTCCACTTTTGTTTTATGCGAAACGGCGAGTTGTTTGTCCATATCGTAAACCAAATTAGCATTCTTTTTAGCCTCTTTGGCATTGCTCCCTGTTTGTTGAAATAATGTCGCTATGTATTTTTTGTACGATTCCTGTATGGCAACAGTTGATGAATCTGATTTGAAATAATAGTCCCTGTCAGGCAAACCTATACCCGTTTGATAGATTTGAGCAATGTTCATACTGCTGTTTTTATCATCGGGTGACACTCCAAAACCTATAATAGAAGAATTGTTCACTTTTACTTCATTAACTACAAAGTTCATTAAGGACGGTAAATCGCTAATGGCTTCTATTTTGGCAAGTAGGGGTTTGATAGGTGCATAACCGCGTTTGTCAATGGTTACAGTATCCATACCTGATGCATAAAAGTCTCCTACCTTTTGTGCTATACTTCCTGCTGGATTCTTACTTTGCGAAATACTGTCCAATATTCCTTGTAGGCGCATTCGTTGTGGGTAATTCATAAACATATAAACACCAACTCCAGCTTGAGATGCCGGTATTGGTACAGAATCGTACCATTTTCCATTTACATATTTAAAAAAATCATCACCAGGTCGCAATGTGGAATCTATTCCAGTGATCGCACTATTTTTTTTTCCTTGATGTTTTGAGCAGGCTGTAAAAGCTAAGAATGCAATGAAGAGCATTAATGAATTTTTCATAATCTAGATGATTTCTATTAAAATGAACTGAAAGACTTTGAAGCCAGATATTTTAAAATGTATGTGCTTGGCATCGTTAATTTTAGCAGAACAATATACAAATTCAGTTTTAAATTCTAAAGTTTATGTTAGAATTACTACTTAAAAAAGTCAGAATTATAAGTCGTTATTTATCGTTAATATAGTAATCTAGCTTAACGTTCTGTGACTACGGCGACTTTAAGGCTTAATTAATCCCCTTATTTGGACTTGACAAATCAATTGTGCTAGCTAGTATAGATCTTTATTATTGCTTTGTTTTTTCTTCAAAACTGACGTTGAAAAAGGCCAAACTAATCCGTAGAAAATAGAAATGTATTTTTTTTATGTAATTTTGGAAATATAAATAATCTAAATGAACTTAATAGAAAATCATACTAAAGACAAAGTAAACTTATGTAAAACACACAAAGTAAAGTCTTTGTATGCATTTGGTTCGATTTTAATAGACCAACTCAATAATAAAAATGACGTACACCTAATTGTAGATTTTGAAAAATTAGATCTATAGCAAAATTGAGATCTTAAATTCAAGAAAAATTGTTGACTTTAGAAAGATATCTTAACAATCAGGAGTCCTTAAAAATAGATTTCAATAATATGATGGACTTTGGATTAAACTCTAAAAAAGTAGACCTATTACTATTTTTTTTTAATGCAAATAACATTAAACAATAGTAGCTTAAAGTCTCAAATTTAGCGTTCATCATAAATTAATTATGTCCAGATCTGCTCTCATAATTGTATAACCTATACCTAAGTGTTTATGAATAATAAAAATCTGATATCCATTTTTACAATCCTATTGTTCTTTTTCTTGTCCTGTAAAATTCAGGCACAAAGTTTTGATCAGGACATGAAGGATAGCATAATGCTGTACAATAAAATGCTTTCAAAAAAACAGCTGCAAAAGGATCTTAAAGTACTTCTTAGCATACACGAAAAAGCAAATTCCGGCTTATACCAATATCACTCTAAAAAACAAATAGACAGCCTTTACAACACGACCATTAAAAGTATTAAAAAGCCTCTGAGCGTTATCGAATTTTACAAAATACTACTACACCTGGCCGATTATGAAGGAAGTGTACATAACTATACCATCCCTGATCTTGATTTAATACATTTTCTGAATCGACAAAAATCATTTTTCCCTTATCCACTTATCTATATTAACGGGCAAATTATTTTCGATGGTCAATCATCGGATATACCAGCCGGTTCGAGGATAAAAAGTATAAACGGCGTAAATGATGTACAATTGATGCGATCTTTTTATAAATATTATACCGCAGATGGTTATACCATTACAGAAAAGTTATCGTCAAGTGTAGATAAATCATTTGGGATAAACTATCTGCTAGAATATGGTCTTTGTAATGAATTCATTATAGAATACCACTCACCAAAATCTACATCTCTTGAAAAAAAGATACTTCCTGCGGTAAGCCTGTCTCAAAGAGAAACAAACATTAAAAATAGATTTAGTGCTCCCGTTTCTGATTTGATAGATTTCAAAAAGCAGCCTCCATATAGCTTTCAGATGCTTAATCCGACTATAGGTTTGTTAAATCTAAGATGGTTTGGTATGGCATACGGATCGGACGATCCTAAGTTCGAAACGTATGTTCAATTTTTAGATAGCGTTTTTAGCGGGCTGGATAAAAACAAGATTCCTAATCTGGTAATTGATGTTAGAAATAATCCTGGAGGCAGTGATCCTAACTTTGAACAGCCTGTAATGTATCTTACGGATAAACCTTTCAAAGAAAATGTAAAGGCTACTATAATCTTTGATCCCAACTTTTTACCTTTCGAAAAATATTTCTGGGGTGTTTCAACATCGCAACCAATGGATAGTCTTTCCATAAAAAAGGGAAAAGAATACCTAAAAGATGTGTATCCGGTTTTCAAAAACAATATAAGCCTGCAAAATCAAAAATACAATCCGGTTTATCATCCTAAGTCACCTGTTTTTAAAGGCAATCTGTATCTTTTGATTAATGAAAATGTAGCATCAGCTGCTTCACATTTTGCTTCTCTGGTAAAAGGGTATGTTCAAAATGTTACCATAGTTGGTGTAGAGACCGCTGGCGGCTACTATGTTCACAATGGACATTCACCACTAGTCTATGAGCTTCCCAATTCAAAGATAAAAACGCAATTTTCAATTGTAAATCTAGTACAAGACGCACCCAAAAAGGATAATCAACCAGAAGGTCATGGTATTATACCAGACCATGAAGTATGGCCCTCTTTAGATGATTACTTCCAACATAAGGATACGCAAATGGAATTTACCCTTAAACTTATAAAAGTAAAATAATTTCGTTTTTTTTACTTTCCACAACCAATAGAAAGCTTCAGAGAAATCTGGAGCTTTTTTGTTAATTTGATTTTACATAACAATGTCTGATTCAGATTGCGGGTTCAAGTCAGAAGACATCCACACTGCCTGCATAAGAATGCATTGGGAAGCGGGTTATTTTAGTTAATCATTTCTTAATCCCTTAAGAAAGTTCAGCAGTATTACTATAAATTCGCCTTACAAATTCGTATGAAATAAGCTATGTTTTAAAAAATGACTCATTACTGTGATATCCCAAAATAAATTTTAAACACAACTTTTAAATTAAAAAATTGATTTATACAACACTTTTAAATATTGCGATTTTTCAGGGAATAGTCTTAGGCTTCATTATTTTAAAGTCTTCCTTATTCAATAGTAATTCAAATAAATATCTAGCCTACTTACTATTTACACTTTCTATAATTTTACTGAATCACGTTTTTGAGGTTGAAGATGCATGCACTCCCTATCCATTTCTATGCTTTATTGTCCATATTGAATGGGTTTTTCTAATCCCTGCTTTCCTATTCCTGTTTATCATAAACCGGATTGATGATCCTGTACAAAACAAGCCAAAATTTTATTGGTGTTTTATTCCATTTGCTTATTCCGCTGTCCTTACTATTTCACAAGATCTTGATTATGTTGCAGGAATTTATACTATTCCTGAGTCTGGCATTGATGTAATCAAAATACTTGGTTTTGTCCATCTTACTTTAGCTCTTACATTCATTCCGTTCTTACTGCTTTACTCTTATTTTATGGCAAGATATTTAAAAGATTCACAGGAAAAAAAATGGGTAATTACCTTATTGACCATTATTTCTTCATTGGTATTCGCTTATCTTATTACCTGTCTGGCCGGCTTATTTTTTCAATTTGACATCTCTCCTACTATCAATGTTCTGGCTTTGGCTGTAACCTTCATAATCCATTGGACAGCTTACATAGGTATTTACAAATACAAACTGGTCAAAAACAAAGATGCTGTTTATAATTTTCTAAATCATGATTTCGCTATTTCGTACAGCAATCTGCAAATGGAGGAAAATAGTACAGCTGAAGAATATAGGGAATCTATTACATCAGATAATCTTTATTTTCAAAAACTGGAACTTCTTTGCAAAGAGCAGCACATTTATACGGACAGTACATTAAACAGAGAAAAAGTCGCGGAAAAACTTGGCATAAGCGCGGGATATGTTTCACAAATTATAAACACGATAACAGAAGACAACTTTGCCCATTATATAAATAACTATCGGGTTGAAGCTGTCAAGGAAATGATCGCAAATTCCGAATATGAAAACTACAATTTATTGACGATGGGATTAGAATCTGGGTTTACTTCAAAAACCACTTTTTATAAAGCCTTTAAAAAAGTTACGGGTCAAACTCCAAATGAATATAAAAACACCCGTAAATAGGTGCCAATTTAGACAGTTTTAAGCTTTTGACACCTTTTCTAACTTTTCTTATGCGAATTTTGGAGCTAAATAATTCAAATCACTTTTTATGAAAAAAATTTTATTACTAGCTGTTGTTACAGTTTTAGGATTTGCAAATGTTACTGCCCAAGAAATTAAATTTGGTGCTAAAGGAGGTTTAAACTTTGCAACTATCAGCGGAGACAATACCAAAGGTATTGATGTTGTAACAGCATTTAATTTTGGTGTTTTATCAGAAATTCCCATTTCAGATAAATTTTCTTTTCAACCTGAATTAATGTATTCTGGTCAGGGATACGGTTTCAATGATAATACAATTGCCTTAAGTTATCTGAACATTCCTTTAATGGGAAAATATTACTTAACAAAAGGATTGAGTGTTGAAGCTGGACCGCAAATAGGTTTTTTACTTTCTGCTAAAAATGAAAAGATAGATGTAAAAGATTCATTTAAAACTGTGGATTTTGGTGTTAATTTTGGCTTAGGCTATAAACTTGACAACGGACTTAATTTTGGGGTACGATATAATCTGGGATTAACTGATATTAATGATTTAGATAATTTTTCTAGTAAAAATAAAAACGGAGTTTTTCAATTATCTGTTGGTTATTTCTTTTTCTAAAACGTAATAATTCTATCAAAACGTTTTACAAGCTATATCCTAAATATATTAACTCATCATTTCTTGGAGAATCTAAAAATTTTGAATTAATCATCTTGCCCTTTACGATCCTTAAATCATCCACAAAATGGTTCGTGAATCATTTCCTAAGGGCTACTAGAATAATTAAAAGCCTGAGAAATAAGATTTCTCAGGCTTTTTTGTGATTGACTAAATACTGTTTTTGTTACCTCTTTTTAAGGGACCACTTATCTGTACGAAAAGCAGAGGCAGGAAGCCCTTCCTTGTTATACAAATTAGGCAAAGCGGTATCTGAAAACGCAAAACGGACTGCTACTGGTTTCTTTACCTTTGAAGAATAAACTATTACCGTTTTTCCTTTAATTTCTGCTTTAGCAGGATAAAATACTTTATCCTCTCCTGCAATATAGAATTCTTTTAGCTCTTCTCCTTTTTTTGTTAAACCAGTCCCTGTTTGAGTGAACTTCACTATTGCTTTATCCTTAGATACCTTTATTGATTCATAAACAGGTCCACTATAGGTCAAATTCTCTACGCCATAGGTCTTTGCTAATGCCCAAAGTGATAAGCGTCTACCCACTTCCTTTTTATTTGTGGGATGTACATTTTTCACATTTCCAATGTCATTAGTCACCACCATCCCTGTATTAGGCACAGTAAGCATCGTCTGAAACTGGGCATCTCTAACTAGAGGGGCATAAAACTCATTATCTTCGTATTTAAAAGGGGCTAATTGCACTAGGTAAAAAGGAAATGGTTTCTTCCAATCTTTCCTCCAAGAATCAATTAATAAGGGAAGCGTTCTGTAATAAGTGGTATTCATTCTATTGGCTTCACCTTGATACCACAAAACTCCAGCTATATCATAATTGATTATAGGGTATATCATACCATTATAGACTTGACCTACTTGCTTTTGAGGGCAACAATTAGGTTCCAAAAGATCATTAACTGCCGTAGCCAATTCAGTATCGTTTGTAATTAAATCTTTTCTTGTCCACACCTCAACTGATGTTCCACCCCAATAGGAACCAATCAATCCAATAGGAACCTGTAGCTTTTTTTCTAATTCCTCTCCAAAGAAATAACCTACCGCACTAAAATCTTTCATGGTTGCTGGAGTACATATTTCCCATTTCGATTGTACATCTTTTTGAGCAATCGTATCTATTTTTCTTGGCACTATAAAAAATCGAATATTAGGATGATTAGCCTTACTGATCTCCTCTTTACCGTTATCTATTCCCGCTGCTGCAGCCCACTCCATATTGGATTGCCCTGAACACAGCCAAACCTCCCCGATCATAACTTCCTTAAGCACTATAGCCTCATGTCCTTTAATGGTAATCTTATAAGGTCCTCCGGCAATTGGCGTAGGTAATTGTATGGACCAAACTCCATTTTTAGCTTTCCCCTTTACTTCTACATTATTCCAAGAACCACTTACGGTGATGGTTTCCTCTAAAACTGTGGTCCATCCCCATATCGTTGCCTTTGATTTTTGTTGCAAAACCATATTATCGGATAAAATAGAAGGCAAGGATAAATTGGCATAGCTTTTACCAAAAATAAAAAAAGAGAACAGTACAATGTATATATTGCGATAACTAGATTTCATTTGTTTTTATTTTTTTTTATTTACTTGATTGATTTCAAAAATAGATTCTGGCACTTCACCTGTCCATGCTTTTGGTTTTTCTGTAATACCAAAAAGGCGTACTATCACCACAGCTGTATCATTATTATTACTAGGTTCAGCTAATATTTGTCCTTTTTGTATTCCTGGTCCGGTCACCGCCCAAGGTACTTGCATCTCTACAGGACTCATTCCGCCGTGCCCATACCCTTTTCCACCATGATCTGTAATCAACATGAAATGAGTATCGTCATACAAGCCTTGAGCTTTCAATTTGTTGATCAACTCTCCTATTCCTTTGTCCGCTTCTTCTATAGCCGTAATATACTCTGTTGACATCCATTTATGATTATGACCTGCATGATCAGTATGTACACTATAAAGAAAAATTAAAGAAGGGGTATCTTGATGCTTTTTTGCAAATTCAAAAGCTAAATTATAATTTTTTTGAAACTTGTCATCTTCTTCAAAGTTAACTTCATCCAAATATTTTCGATTGATTGAATTGATCAAATTTCCCCAATTGTAGTAATATCCAATATGCATATTGGGTATCCTCTCTTTTAAAATTTTAAAAACAGAAGGGTAATATCCCTCACTGTCCTGTTCAATTGGAGCTAATATATGTTCCTTAACCGTCCATGAGTTACTATCTACTCCGTGTTGTTCGGGTCCACTTCCGGTTAAATGACTCGTCCAATTAGGAAGCGTAACCGACGGCATTACTGGTCGGGTACTCAATGACAATGTTCCATTGGCCATTAACTGATCTAAATTCGGATGCCTAGCTGTTTTATAACCATCAATACTTAATCCGTCCAAGCCAATAACAATTATTCTTTTGGCTAATTTATTTGCTTTTCCTCTCTCTGACAATGTTGCTTTTTGCGCGTTACATCCCATTAAAAAAAATACGGTAAAAAGAGACAACACTACGCCCCCTCGTTTTAAATTCTTCTTCTTCATTTTTATTTATTCTTTATTTATGGTTAACTAATAGTGCGTTTCCTCCTTTTGGTACTAGGGAGGCTATTTTTTTTTATTTATTTACAAAATGATAAAGGTTACCTGCAAAATCACAGATATAGAAACCCGCTGCTGTTACCGCCGCACTAGTTAGTATAGGAGCACCTACATAATTTTTCCATAGCACCTTTCCTGAGTTAGCATCCAAATTATAGATCCAACCATCCATAGCTCCAAAGAGTAGTGCATCATTAATTAATATCGGTGTGGTTTCAATACTTTGTTCTTCATTCTCATAATATTGCGGTGTATAAAAAATAGCTGGCAATACATCAAAGTTCCATATTCTTTCGCCATTATCTCTTTTAAATGATGCTATTCCGGATTCTGATCCAGCGATATATACCTTATCCTTTGTAATAATAGGTGTAGTCGTTGCTCTTGTTTGTAATGGAACTGTCATAGTCTTAACAGTTTTACCTGTCTTGACATCCAATTGATGTAAAGCACCTGCTTTACCTTCCAAATTTTCCGACACCCATAAACTATTGTCTTTGTATAGTACATTCCCATTTCTAAATCGAAGACCATTATCGCTTCTTTTCCATACTAATTTTCCAGTCTTTATATCATGTGCATACAAAGCGCCCCAATTCGCTGAAGCGATCAGTACATCACCAGCTATTGTCATCGTAGGGGTAGATCCCATGCCTCCATCCCAATCCATATTTCTCCAAATAGTTACCCCAGTTTGAGCATCTATGGCTTCTAAAGATTTTCCGAAACCCGTATACACTACTGCTCCATCGGTTACTAATCCCGAAACAAAACCTGGTGCTCTTTTGTAATTGAGGTCTTTCTCCCACTTTAGTTTACCCGTTTCTAAATCTAATGCATAGGTAATTCCTTGTGAATCGGTACCAATAATGTGCTGATTTGAAAGTACTATTTGGTTCTTAATTCCATTTTTAGTTCGGAACTTCCAGACTTCTTTACCATCATGGGTATTATAACATGCGATATGATTATTGGTCCCATTTCCATCATCAAAACTAGCCGTGTAAACATAATTATTACGAATTACGGGAGAACTCATAAAAATATTACTTCCAATGTTACTCACCCATTTTAATTCGTATTCTGGAGTATGCTTGAACTTTGAAACGGCATCATGCTCCGGGTTTCCAGCAAGATTACTCCAATCGGCTGTCAAATCTATACTTTTTTCAGCGGAAGCTTTAATAGAAAAATAGTGCTGTTTTTTGACAATCCTGCCATTTTTAAAATAGACATTAAGCACCATTCGATACTCTAGAACATTGGCTGCCGGTTTAAATTTGGCTGTCCAATTCCAATCGGATTGTGGTTGTAAATGTTCCATTACTTCATCCGTTACCGCTACATCCCAGGCACGTTTTGCTACATCATACATCGTGTATTTAATACTATCGACTTTAGCATTGGAACTATAGGCATTTACTGAAATAGGTATAAGACCTGATTCCGTTTTTCTAACCGTATGTTCATTAGGTGATACAATTTGCACCGCATCGTCCACATTGGTCCAAGTCAAATGAGATTTGCTGTTTCCTTCTTTATCCACATCTATTACCCTAAAGGAAGAAGGTGAATGGTCAATTCCTCCTTTTGCAGTAGTTGAAGTCCCATATGATTTGATATTGCTCTTTTCCAGAGTTTTGGTATAATTGCAATGCAAGTGCCCAAAAACCCAAGCTTTCAAATTATAATCATTAAGACTTATTGATTTAGTGTCATTAATTTTAAATTCAAATTGTTCTCCATTGGATAGAATATCATGGTTGAAAAAATATTTAGGCATATTCTTTGGATAAGCGTTGAGTAGATTTTGTAACCACCCTCCTATTTCTTCTTGGGTAAAACTTGGTTTATAGTCCCCTCCCATCATGGGCGTAATGACAAATAAGGCATTTCCTTTTTGAAAAGCATACCAAGCAGGGCCAAATTTTTCCTCGAAGTATTGTTCTCCATAGCTCCCTTCAATCAAATCGTGATTCCCTAAACAATAATAGATCGGTACTCCTAATTTTTTAGCATTTACTTCTTGTGCATGCCATTTCATACCCGATTTATAACAGATATCCCCTGTGTGTACTATAAAATCAGGCGATTCTATGGCGCTATAGGCTTTTATGTTTTCCAACCAGTCCCCATGCTCAAAGGTTTCGGTATCTGAAATTTGAACTAACGATACTTTTTCTTTTTTAGGAACCAGCTTTACGGCAAATGTATAGGTTTGCTTTTGTTTTTTGATGGGAACAAAATAGTGATCACTTATTTGATTTTGGCTGGTATACAAGGTAATAAACCTTGCTTTCTCCCAAAAGGGAAGTGTGAAACGCCCACTCTGGTTGGTTTTCACCACCTGGAATCCATTAGATACCACCGCATTTATTAGCCCTTTTTCATTTTTATCTTGCACTCCATTTCCATTTGCATCATGATACACTATACCTGAGTATTGAGCATAAACATTGCAAAACAAAAGACTTAACATTAAAGCCAGAAAACATTTTTTCATTTCATTAATAGATTATAAATTGACACACCATTTTTTTTTTAATACATTCCTATTACACTTCTTTTACCTAAGGAATATAACAGGGAAAAAGCTGAAAGCTCCCTGAGGAACTTTCAGCCTTTAAAAACAAACCCAAAACCAAATTTTAAAGTTTTAAAGTTTTACAAATTTTATCGTCCAATACCGTACGGAACCATCTGCCGACAATAATTTATACTTATAAGGACCTTTAGAAAAATCCCCTATGACTCCCGCAGCTACTGCTCCCTCAACAGGTGTAATGTTTTTAGCAAAATGCGAAAACCGAATCCCGATTTTGGTTAGATCCACAGTTGAAGCCACCGTAATGGTAACCGTCGGATTCTCTCCTATAGTACCGCTAATACCTGCATTATCCTTATTAATGACAACGGTAGCCGATACACTTCGCTGTTGAATACCTGTTACGGGTTCGTTTAAGCCTAATTGATTGGTCACTTCTATATATTCAAATAAAGAAACGGCTGTAATTTCGGCAGTATTCCCCCATACAGAATCATCTAAGTCCACTCGTGGATCACAAGAAAAAAAGAACAGAGACAATATGGTGATGTAAATGGCCGGATATTTTATATTTAATCTCATAATTAGTGTTTTTAAATTCATCTTAATTCCAACCTGGGTTTTGTGCTAGTTGGGCATTGTTGGCTCCATATAATTTTATTTCTTGGAGTGGAATAGGACTCAAATAATCCCTCTTTGGTTCGATAAACAAACCTCTTCCTCCTGGCTGAAAATCAATATTTTTAAACCAAGGATTCATACGTCCATTGGCATGGGATTGAATATTGGTTCCCAAAACCAAACTAAACTCATTTTTCAAGTAGCCATCTTTTCTAATCTGACTCCACAAGGCTTCATTGGTTCCTGCATCAAGTGCTACTTGCGCTGGAGTTCGCTTAAAATAATCCACAAATTCCTGAAGCATTGCCCCTTTAGGTTGATATCCATTTATTACTTTATCATATACTGCCCAACGCTTTAAATCATCCAATCTAAAACCTTCCAATGCAAATTCAACAGATCGCTCTCTACGTATTTCATTTACTAATGGGCTTTCTGCAAGGTCAAATCCGTAGGTTTCATCATACGTAAAAGTACTACCTGCACTCAAATTCATAGGAACCATCCCTACACGACTGCGAATTAAATTCACGGTTTTATCTAAATCTGCCTGCGTTAACTTTCCTAACATCGCCTTTGCTTCAGCATAGCAAAGCAATGGTTCTTCATATCGCATTAGTATATCATCCGTTTCTCCTTTGGTTGCTTGTTGCGCTAGAACTGCTCCTTTGAAATTTCTATAGCCTGTTGATGTAAAACCAATAGAAGTATAAGGGGCTTGAGAAGCAATAATTGGATATCTAAATGGATCTCCATCTCCTCCACGTCCTTCTAATTTATTTTGAGGTCCTCTATCAGGAGTCCATACGGTTTGTCTAAACCTAGGATCCAAAGAAGTCGATAAAGTATTTAATGTTTTTGCATAAGCCCCAGTCAATAGCTGTTGGGAACCATCATTATTTAAATACATATCCACCAAATGGTTGGTAATAGAAGGACCTGAATCTAAAATTTTAAAGAAAAAGTTATGGCTTAATGTAAGTTTAGAAGCGTCGTACACCTTGTACAGAAACACGCCATCTATTTTAGAGACATTATCCTGCGCAAAAAGTTGGTTGTAGGCTTTGGTTTTATTCCCCCCTGCGGTATATATTGCAGTTCCTTGATGATTGATTAACTCTTGTACAGCAGGTTCAACCATTTCTAGAAACTCCACTCCATTACGTCCTGAAACAGCAAAAGCCGTACTTTTCTTCCCATGATAGTACTCCCATGTTCCTTCGAATAGGGCTACTCTGGCTTTTAATGTAATGGCGGATTCTTTGTTTATTCTTCCTTCAATGGCTGCCTCTCCACTGCCTTTCCAATACAGCATACTTATCGCCTTATCCAAATCACTAATAATTTGTTTGGCTACATCATATCTGGAATCCCTAGGTTTGAACAATTGATCAGTATCACTATCGGTAAGCAATTTTGTCACAAGGGGAACATCTCCATAACGAGTCAGTAAATTAAAATAGTCAAAAGCTCTAAAAAAATAGGCTTCCCCAATATAATGCTTAGCGGCATCGGTTTTCTCTGCATTTAAATCAGCATAATGCAAGAAATAATTGTCTTGGCGAATATTGGTGTAACGACTGCTCCAATTACTATCTGTATCAGGGGCCACAGAAGCCGTAGACCATCTATTCAAACTACTGGTGATGGTGGTCTGAAAAATCATCATATCCGAATTTAAATCCAATCCGATATTACTATTTCCTCCTCCTAAAAAACCAGTTCCCCCCTGTGTATTGTACTGGGGAGCCAATCTAGAATACATACCGTTTACATAAGTCTGCAAATCAGCAGCTGTATGAAAAAAACTTTCTGCAGCTACTGAATCTTGAGGGCTTTTATCTAAAAAATCTTCAGAACAAGCCGTAAGCAATACACCTAGCATAAGGACTAACCATACTTTTGGCCTTCCTAACCACTTCATTTCATTATTACTATTTTTCATGTTTTATATTTTTATATCAACAATTTCTTTACGCTATAAACCGACATTAATTCCAAAAGAATAGTATCTCAAAGGAGGATAACCATTAACCCCTGAACTCAATAATTCTGGATCATATTTAATGAACGATTTACTATACACAAAGCCTAGATTTTCACCACTCACGTAGAATCTTAACTTGTTTAGGTTTGCCTTTTTCAACATTTGTTCTGGGAAATCATAACCAATGGTTATATTTCTGATTCTCAAATGAGATAAGTCTAAACTATATTGGTCCGTAGCAAGGTCTTTCCCTGTATTAAAAGAAGGGAAAAAAGCGTTGGTATTATCTGGTCTCCAATACCCTAAATCAGTACTCTCCTTAAAAGCGGGTGTATAGAAATAGGCCAAATCGGCACCTGCTCTAGTACCCCAAACATATTCTGTACTGTTGTAGACTTTCCACTGTAAAACACCATCCAAAACAGCAGAGAAGGAAAAGTTTTTCCAGCTAACCGACGGTGTAATGGAATAACTTTTTCTCGGATAACTAAATCCATTTGGCTGGCTATCTCCTTGAGAATACCAAAATCCTCCATTACCTGAATTAATATACCCGTCTCCATTTAAATCTTTGTATTGTATATAACCAGGGTAATTGTAAGTACCTGTCAAAGTTCCCTTCTTTAAGTCCGAAAGTGATTGGGCAACACCAGCTGATTTATACACATAATTTTGTCCAAATAATTCCCCTGGAGTCCAAACACCAGATCGCACACCTGTTTTATTTTCGGAGTATTCTGTAACATAACCGATGTAATCACTCATCTGAAATCCTACGTTATAACGAAGAGGGCTTTTTCCTAAATTAAATTGATCGTTCCAAGACAATGACAACTCCCAACCTCTGGTCTCTGAAACAGAGTTATTAAGTCTTGGCGCTCCTGTACCTAAAGTAAGAGGAAGTGGATTAGGTGGTCCTACCTGATCTTTAACGGTACGTTGGTACCAATCATATCCCACTGTTAGACGGTTATTAAATCCCGTGATATCCAATCCAAAATCTATCGTTTCCGGTTTAGCCCAAGTTAGCGTGGAACTGATTAATCCTGGTGGTGTTGCCACATTAGCAAAATTCCCCCCTAACAAAGTTCCACCACTTGTCCCTAAAGATAAGGTTGGTAAATAGGTATAATAATTACCTCCACCAGCAGAGGCCAAATCTCCAGAAGTAGACCAAGACGCTCTAGGCTTAAAAATAGAAATTACGTTTTTAAGTGGCCAAAAGTCTTCTTTGGCAACATTCCAAGCTCCTGAAACCGAAGGAAAAGCTCCCCAGCGCGCATCAGGTGAAAAACGGGAACTGGCATCCCTACGACCCGCGAATTTAATTAAGTATTTTTGCTTGTAATCATAGGTCAATACCGCGTAGTATCCTAAAGTAGACCAAGAATACAAATTATCTCTCACCTGTGGGTTAGCGGAGGCCGTGCTCAATGAGGTGCTTACATCTGGAGCAAACAAGCCGTCGCGACTTCCCGTCAAAGATTTATAACCATTCTCTTCTGCCTGCATACCCACTTGCACAAATAAATTATGATTATCTGCAAAAGTTCTTTGGTATTGCGCATTGAACTTAATAAAGTCATAATTTTCTATACTATATGATTTTGTTGTTCGGCTCACATTGGCTGAACGGCTATTTTGTACCAAGGATCCGTCTGGTTGTTCAACAAAAACGATCTTATCTACTTTAGCAAATTCTGAATTTCTATTTCTAAAGGTATAATCACCGCTTAATTCTAACCCTTTTGCTAATTTTATAGTAGCTCCGGCCGATAATGTTAGATCATTACGTGTATTATTGATCAGTCCTCCTTCTCCCAAGATTCCGGCAGCACCTAAAATCCACGAATAGGTACTTCCTGAAGGCACTTTTAAAGGAGTAGCAAAATATTGAGTCATCGAACTAAAAATTCCACCGTAGTCGGCAATGGCACTACCACTACCTGCATCCCCTGCAGAGGCTCCCTTATAATTAGGTCCTTGGTTTTCTTGGCGTACATAACTAACATCAGTTCGAAGATCCAACCAATCTGCAGCTTCAAAATTTAATTTAACATGGTAATTATAACGGTTATTGAAATTGGTATCTCCTTGAAGCATACCATCTGTACCGGTGAAACCAAAACTGGAGTAATAATTAACCCTATCACCTCCACCAGAGAAGCTTACGTCATGCTGAGAACTAATGGAGGACTTTTTCAAATAAGAATCGTACAGCTTATTGGTGGCAAAGGATTGTTCTCTTGTCCAAAACTTAAATCCAGCATTAGTAGTGGGAAATTGACCATTTTCGATATACTGCTGAGCCTTATCACCAAATTGAGTTCTTAATTCGTCAAAAGCAGTATTGTTCCAATCTTGCTTTAACCAAGCCCCCATACGTTGTATGGTTAAATCATCCACTCCTACAGTACCCGTACCATCTGGTCTTCCATTCAATTGCGCTTCATTGATGTAGCGTGCCCATGTTGGAGAATCTGGCTGTGTTGGGGCCATTACTAACCTACCAATCTTAACATTGTTTCTATAATCAACAGACAGCTTTCCTTTTTTTCCATTTTTGGTGGTAATCAAAATAATTCCATAAGGCGCTCTAGATCCATAAATAGCCGTTGCAGCTCCATCTTTTAATATAGAAACATTCACTACATCGTTTGGATTCACATCTTCAATAGGTCTTTCTATACCATCTACTAGAATTAAGGGTGATCCACTACTGTTAATGGCTGTAAACCCACGAATATTTATAGTAGGATTACTCTCAGGGGCACCACTAGGCATTCTAATATTAAGCCCTGGAGCCAATCCTATTAATCCTTCAGTTAGCGTTCTAATGGGTCTATCTTGAAGTTTATCCACATTAATGGAAGATACAGCATCTGTCAAAGTAGACTTTTTTACCTTACCATAGGCCGTTACCACCACCTCGGTTAATTCACTAGAGTTTTCCTTTAAAATAATTTTTACAACATTTGACTCTCCCACTACATAACTCTGTGATATATAGCCTACATAAGAGAACACCAAAGTTTCTCCCTTGTCAACATTAATGGCAAAACTTCCTTCAAAATCGGTTTGGATTCCTTTTGTAGTTCCTTTGATCATCACACTTGCTCCTGGTAAGGGTAAGCCCTTTGCGTCCACAACCTTTCCTGAAACCGTCTTTTGAAGATTCTCACTTTTTGATTTTGTATTGTCTTCCTTGACAGCATTTACTTTTGATCCCTGTTTAATCATAATTTGCTTGTTGAGCACCTCATAAGAGGTATTGGTGCCTTTAAACAACAATTGTAAAACATAAGACAAATCCTTTTTGCTGACCGCTATAGAGACTGTTCTATTTAAATCGACAGCTTCTTTCTTGTAAAAAAACTTAAAGTCTGTTTTTCCTTCTATTTCTTCAAACACCTTTTGCACCGTTGTGTTTTGAAGATTCAAACTTACTTTTACATTCTGTGAGTAACTATTGGCTTGAATTTTAAAAAAAGAAATCAACAAACAAAATAGTGTTAGTCTCCTTTTTAAATTTAGTTGAGTAATACTACATCTCTGCAATATATCAATTGTAATTTTTTTCATATTTTTGCTTGATTTTTAATGGTTCGCAATCGTTTTAAATCAATTTTCAGAATTGGGGAATGTTGTCGCATTTTCCAATTCTTTTTTCTTTTTTCATGTCATGTTTTCTTGTTTTTTTTTGGTTGGTTAGTTAATTAGTAATTGTAATTTTATTTCCTTTTACACAGTAATGCATACTGCCATAGGTGCGAAAAACATCCAGCACTTGAGTGATGCTCTCCACATCAAAAGTGCCCGTAAAACGAACTTCTTCAAGTGTGGTATTTTTATTGTTTATTTCCACATCATAATGCCTTTGTAAACGCCTAAGAATATCGCCAAAACGCTCTTCCTTAAAGAACAATACTCCAGTTGTCCAAGCAATATATTTATCCACTTTTACCGCCTGCGTTACTAGAGTTCCGTTTTGTTGCACATGAGAAGCCAGCATATTGGGCTTTAACAAAACTTCTGATTCCTTATGGGCTGCTTTTATCACTTTTACCCCAACAGAGCCTTCCACCAAAACAACATCTTGAACCGGATCATTTTTATAAGACGATATATTAAATTGGGTCCCGTACACTTTGGTTTGTAAATCTCCCGACTGCACCAAAAAAGCATCTTTTTTGTTGTGGGTTACTTTAAAAAAGGCCTCTCCATCAAGAAAAACTTGACGTGATTTTCCCCCTATAAACTGAACTGGATATCTAAACGTCGTTCCTGCATTTAAATACACCTTGGTGCCGTCAGAAAGTTCAATATTAAATCGCTTACCATAGGGAACAACCAAAGTATTATACATCAAGCTTTTATTTGAATCCAATCCACTATTTTGATACACTACTGTATTGTTTTTAGCAATAGTTATCGCTATTCCTTTTTCCCCTTTTAGGTCCTCACTTCCCGCTCCCGTAATAACCTTTTTTGTACCATCACTTAACTGCAAAACAACCTCCTTTTGACTGGTTTCAGAGGATGTTTGTGACCTATTTTGATTCGGAAAATACACTATACCCAACAAGCTAATCATTCCTACTGCCAAAACAGCAGCATACTTATACCACTGCTTTACACCCTTTTTAAATGACAGCCTATTGCCCTCATTTTCATCCTTCATTTGTTCGTCCAAAGCTTTCCTCATACGCAGATCCATTGCGGTTTTGGATTCCTCAGTTACATGACCAATTATGGATTCCTCTTGATAGGAATCCAAAAAACCATCTAGGAGCTTTTTTTCTTCCTCAGAGCAATTTCCCTCTAAATAGTTATCGATAAGCTTTTGTATTTCTAAATGTGTCATGATTCTTTTTTATATGCTTTAAAAACAGAAGAGATTTTTTTATGAAATCTATTAGATGTTTATATAGGTAGTACCCTTTTAAAAGAGGAGGTACCATAACATCTAATAAAAAATTTAAATTATTTTGAAATTTGCAGCGCTAAGCAGCATTATAGCTGGCGCCATAGTAGGTAAGTCAAAAGAAAAAAGGCATCGCGAAAATTCAATCTTAAATAACTAAGCGCTCGGCTTACTTGATTTTTTACCGTACGGGTTGATATATTGAGTTTTTGGGCGATTTCATCATGGGTGAGTTCTTCAAACCTACTTAAATAAAATATTTCCTTGCACTTTACAGGAAGTGTTTCGATTTTACTGACCACCTCGCGTTCCAAATCTTCTCTATCCAAAGATTGACAGAGATCATTAGCAGCGTGATAGTCGTTAAATTTATCGATATCGAGTGGCTTTAATTTTTTATCCCTAAAATTTTTATACAATTGAAATCTTACCGCCTGGTAGAAATAAGCCGAGGCATTATCAATTACTATATGTTGTCGGTTTTTCCATAAGGCTAAAAAAATCTCCTGCACCATATCTTCACAAATCCGTTGATCTTGCAAAACTTTAAAGGCATAGACATATAGCTTTTGCCAATAGTCTGTATATAATTGATTAAAAACAACTGGATCATCCACCCTTATTTGCTCAGGGTGTTCTTGGACCGTATTATTAAATTTTTCTATAAGCCTCATGGCGCTATTTCTTCTAGTTTAAAAAACCATCAACACTAATCGATTAACTTCCACAAAGCAACAACAACTAGTTAAAGTTAAGGTTACTAAAGTATTGTTTTTTCTTTAAAATAAAAATTTTTCCTTAAAAGAAAATTTTGTTTATATTCGCCATTAGTATTTATAACCCAAATTAATTCATAAAAAGCTGCAGAGATGACAAAGAATAAAGAAGAATTAAAACAAAACAACAACAGCCGCAGAAACTTTATCAAGACAACTGCCGTTTCCTGTTTGGCTTTTTCATTACCTGAAATTGCTTTTAGTAACTTTAAAAATACAGCGCCAGCAGCAGCAATAAGAATTGGATTAATTACCGATCTTCATCATGATGTGATGCATGATGGCCTTCAACGCTTGCAGGCCTTTACCAAAGAGGCTAAAAAGCATCATGTTGATGCCATTTTTCAACTAGGTGATTTTGCCTATCCAGGTAAAAAGAACAAAGAAATCATTGATCATTTCAACAACGCGCATCCTACCGCTTTACACGTTATTGGAAATCACGATACCGATTCAGGATATACGCATCAGCAATGTGTCGATTATTGGGGGATGCCGGCACCTTATTACACCAAAGAAATAGAGGGTATTAGCTTCATCTTTTTAAACGGCAACGAAAAAGGATCTCCAACGCGCAAAGGAGGTTATCCTGCCTATATAGGAGAAGCACAAATAAGCTGGCTTAAAAACCAATTAGAAACTATTAATACACCTATTGTAATTGTTTCGCACCAACCTTTGTTAGGTCCTTTAGCGGTAGACAATGCCGAAGAAGTTCAAGACATTCTGTCCAAGTTTTCCAATAAAATCCTAGTGGCCATCAACGGACACACCCATATAGATGCGTTACTAAAAACCAAGGGAATAACCTACGTTCATATTAATTCAGCATCTTATTATTGGGTAGGTGAAAAGTATAAACACCAAATGTATTCACAAAAAATACACGACGAACATCCATGGATTTCTTCTACTTGTCCCTACCGAGATTCCTTATATTCCTTTTTAACAATTAATCCCATCACCTTCACCGTAAAAATAGAAGGAAAACAAAGTGAATGGGTGGGAACAGCTCCTAACGAACTAGGTGCTAATTTACTCCCAGATCTTACTTTTGGAGATGAAATTGCTCCTAAAATAAGAAACAAGGAAATAGGTAAACTAAAACAATAAACCCATTTTATTTAAGATTATTCCTCTATTAATTCCTATTTGATTTACTGATAATGTTAATGAATTTCACCAAATAAGAATATATTTGCATCATCTTTAAACCAAGACTCTATGAGTGACTCAGAATTTATTGCTATTTGGATTGGATCGAAAATAAAAGACATCAGAAAAGAGCAAAACCTGAATTTGAATGACCTTTCTGAGAAATCAGGAATCAGCATTGCTATGATTTCAAAAATTGAAAATGGCAGAGTCTTCCCAACACTTCCCTCGTTATTACAACTTTTCAGTTCTTTAGAGATTGATTTAAATAGCTTTTTTAATGATTTTTACAAGAACGATAAATTTCCTGGCTATATCTTTAGAAAACGCGCAGCGTACAAGCCAATAGACAAAGAAGAAGCTGCTGAGGGATTTAATTATGAAGAAGTATTATCGTATTCTTTACAAAAGTCCTCCATGCAGGTTTCTCTATTGACCTTAAATAAAGGAGCAAAAAGAAAAATGGTGACCACTGAGGGATTTGAATACATTTATCTGATCAAAGGAGCTGTTCGCTATGAACTAGAAACTCATAAATTTGATATGGAGGAAGGCGATTCTTTATTTTTTGATGGACGTCTGAACCATGTACCGAAAAACATTTACGATGGTGACTCCATATTCCTTGTCATCTATTTTATTTCAATGTAAAAAAAAGAGTCAGCCTAAATACAGACTGACTCTTTTTTTTAGCACAAAAATGGGCGTAAACTAACCGAATAAAATAGATTCAAGCTCCGTCACATCTTGTAGTATATAGTCTGGGTTAGCCACCTCCAACTGTTCTTTTGTTTGGGCTCCACTAAGCACACCTACGGTAATTCCGCATCCAGAATTTTTACCCTCTATGATATCAATTTCAGAGTCACCAGCCTTAAGTACCTGCGCTCCATCCACAATTCCAAACTTGACCATAGCCAATTGTATCATATCTGGACTTGGACGTCCGTTTTGTACATCGTCGGAAGTGATCAGCGCATCAACTTGTTTTCCTACTATCCAGCCAAGCTTATCCATGAGCTTATTAGCTGTTTTAGCATCATAGCCTGTGTTCAATACAATTTTAATATTCTTTTCCCTTAACAGATCGAACAATTGCTCGACACCATCAAATGTAACAACACTGCTTTTATCATAAGCCAGTTCCAATGCCATTTTAAAATGAGCAAAAGCAGCATCAGCCACAACCGCTAAATTCGGAGTATTGGTACATGCGGTAAGCACATCCGTTATCGCTTTATGCTTCTCCTTACCAGCCCCATATTTTAAAACCTCATCGAGAGTTACTTCAAACCCTTGCTCATTAATCACCTTCTGCACTGTTTTATATACTAGGTTGTCTTCATTTACTGTCGTTCCTGCCATATCAAAAACGACCATTTTTATATCCGTCATCTATTGTAAATTAAATATATTCTTAATATTCTCTTTTGAAAAACCAGCACTTCCTGTCATACCTTTCCCTCCTATACCGGTAACCACATGAATATGATCATCGATAGTATGCTCAAATATATCGTTCTCCTTACACTGTGAATACATCCCAAACCACCTGTTCTGAATTTCAAATGTCGGCAAGTCGAAGATCTTCTTGGCTTCCTGTATCATAAAATCATCAATATCCCCTCGAAGATCAAAGTCAAGATCATCTATATTGGCAGCATCAGCGTACTGATGAGAATCTCCAATGATAACAGAACCATCCATAGCCTGTTTGAACAGTATATGGATCCCCCACTTCTTTTCAAAAGAATCGGGGACTTCCGTTGCTTTGATCCCTGCAAAAGAAGGACACTCATAAAAAGCCTCATAACGACGAATGGAAAGCCCAGTAAGTATTGATCCCTTCAATGTATATCCTGGCTGGGGTTTGGTTTGCAACATTTGCAACTTACTCACCTCAAGGTCGCTCTGTGCAAATAGTGCTGGATATAAAGTTTTAAATTCAGAACCACAGCACAAAATGACTTTGGCGGCCTTAAAAACGGCACCACTTGCCGCTGTTACTTCTACTCCATCCTCTTTACGCACACATTGCACCACTTTAGTATCCGGACGATAATCCAGTCCTTTTTCAGCAGTAAGATAGTCCAACAGACGGTTGATCATCACGCGTGGTTCTACGGTTATTTCCTGCGGATAAAAAAGCCCTGCTTTCACATAATCACTCTTCAAACCTGGATACCTTTCCAAGCAGTCCGCTTTGCTAAGCAACTGCGATTGATAATCATTGCCTTTATTGATGTTATGCAACTCTTCAATCAATTGGAGCTCCTGCTCATTTGAAGCCAGGTAAACCGAACCGTTATTGCGTACAGAAATATCAAATTGACTTTGAATATCCTTATATATCGTCAAACTTTCTCTACCTAATTTTTGCCATTTGGAATCCATCCCTGATGGTACTACTTGACCAAAATTTCTTACAGTTGCACTTACAGGCTGCTTGTCTTTTTCAATTACAGCCACAGTGAGTCCTTCATTAATTGCATGATAGGCATGAAAAGCCCCAAGAACTCCACCACCGATAACAATCAAATCAAATTTATTTTTCATTCTCCTTTTTAAATTTATTTATACTCCAAGGATAAATCATAGCCACTGCTTGCTCTCTTTTTAGCAAAGCGCCTATTGAAATACCCTAAACAAAAAATGGTCATCACTAGTAAAGCCGCAGCTGATTCTATGTTTAACTTGATAAAGAAATGCACCCAGCTTTGTTTAAATCCTGATATTTCCTTAAGAATAAGGACCATTAAACTCCCTAGATAACCTACTGCATCAGCGGTGTAGAATAAAAAACCAACATTCCCTTTAAAACTTAACATCGCAATAAGCCTTTCAAAAATCAAACAATGAAACAATATATAGGGTAAATACACCCCTATTCCCGAAATAACCATCCATATTACCGGAGAAATAAGGTGTTTCTCAAACAAAATTGTACTGACCAAAACCATAATAGCTCCAAAGCCCGTAAGGTACATACCCGTGTTAAAAGCCGTACTGTTTTTTTTGATAAGGATACCAGCAGCAGCAATGATCAATACTACTATCGCTACTGGAATTTCCGTAAGTGTTACAATTTGTGGCGCACCCGAAAAACCCTGCTCAGCCCAAAACTCTATAATAAAATTATCTCTGAAATCTCTTATAATAGTAAGTAGTATATAAATAGATACCAACCCAAAATACCCCCATCCATTCTCTAGAAGAAATGCTTTTCGCTCTGACTTAAACATAGGTCGTCTTTCTGATCGTGCCGCAATATCACTTTCACTAGGCCCTTTAGACCTACTTAATACAAATACAGAAATTAAGAATAAAGGAAAAAACAATAAGCCTGTCAAAAAAGGCATATTATATTCGTCTACACCAAAATCCTGCATCAGAACAAGTCCAATGGTTTTTACAAATCCAGTAGAAAAAATAAAAGTAGCACTAAGGGCGGCGGCCAGTAACTCCGTATTCTTTCTACCCTCAATAAATGAAAATACAATACCGAATACCATCCCCAATGGCAAACCATTTAAAAACATTGCCAATACCTTTAGTTTTGGGGGCAGGATAGCAAACATACCCAACATTACCAGTCCAAAAGTAATAAAGCCCAAAAGCCATACTGCTCTTTTTTCTTTTTTCATTTCAGAGATTACTTTTATCCCTATAAATTTTGAAAACATATAGCCCAAAACCTGACTTATAACCAGAACGACTTTTGCATCAAGACCATAACCAAAAGACAAATCCATGTATTTCCCAGCCAGAAACGATTTCCTCACCGCATACATTCCCGTATAACAAACAAATACTGCTATTATGAGTAATGCAGTGGATAAATTTTTACTATTTGTAAATTTTATTTTCTTTATCATCATGATCAAAAAGTGTTTAATACATGCAAAAATAACCTATTAAACAGCCTTAAATGTTACGCAAAGGTAAAAATAAAGTTATCATTGTTTACAAATAGTAAACTTTTTTTTATATTATATTTAAAAAAATTAATTTTGAAGCATAAAGTAACCAAAAAAAAGAATATCTTCAATGTAACAATTATTTAAAACTTAAAATAATAACAATTCCATTGAAAAATTTTTACCTTTTTTTTGATTCAACAAAACAGAAACACATATTTAAACCCAAATAGTTACAAATAATAAAATATGCATATGAAAAATAATTGTGCCACAGCTATCGTTTTCAACCAAAGTGGCGTACCAATGAAAGAAGAATCCTTACTTCTTCCAACTGTGGAGGACCAAGAGATATTAGTACAAATTACCTATACCACTATTTGCACTAGCGACATCCATACCTACACAGGACGACGCAGCACTCCTAGTCCATGTGTCTTAGGTCATGAAATCATAGGCACCATTATAAACATGGGAAAAAACATAAAAACAGATTTTAACAATTCCAACCTAAGTCTAGGTGACCGCGTAACTTGGAGCGTATATGCCTACAGCCACGACAGTGAAATGTCTAAAAAAGGAATTCCCCAAAAATCAGAGGGTCTTCATAAATATGGTCATAGTAAATTTACTCCAGAAGATGGTCTTAACGGAGGCTTTGCTACCCACTGCTTATTAAAAGAAGGCACCGCTGTTTACAAACTACCTGAATATTTAAGCAACCGAGTTGCCGCTCCTATAAACTGCACGCACGCAACAATTGCTGGAGCCCTTCGCTTGGCAGGAAACCTGGTCAACAAAAACGTACTGATCACCGGAACTGGTATGCTTGGGTTATCTGCTTGCGCAATGGCTAAAGAAAAGGGCGCTTCAAATGTATACACTTTGGACATCAATTTAGAACGTTTGGCTATTTCTAAAAAATTTGGAGCAACAGTATTATTTGACGGGAGTTTTACTGTAGACCAAATAAACAAACAACTTTCCAACAAACAGAAGATTGATGTTGTAATCGACACAACAGGAATCCCTCAGGTTATGGAAAAAGGACTTGAGCTACTATCCATTGGTGGTACAGCAGTGTGGGTAGGAGCCGTATTCACGCAACCCAAAACGCAGGTCAATGCGGAACTAATCGTACGAAATCTTCTTACTATTAGAGGATTACACAATTACACTCCTGAAGATCTATCCTTTGCGCTTGATTTCATCAAAAATAGCCATCACAAATACCCTTTTGACCTTTTAGTAGGTCAAGAATTCAAACTGAAAGAGTTGTCCGAAGCCTTTGAAGTAGCCATCACAGGTAAACACTACCGGGTGGGCATACCTCAAGTTACATCCCTATAGGTATACGCAACAAACGGCTTAGGTCTTCGAATACTCACCCATTATTATTAGAAAAGCTTCAGATTTCTCTGAAGCTTTTTTAGTATAGTTACTTTATAATCAAACCCTTAAAAATCGCAAAATAAAACAATATGCTTTCCTTTGAGAATTTGAGTTACCGCCCTCTGCATCGCAAAGGGCAGGATAAATTTGCGCACTAATCTAGATTAATCTAAAATTAGCATTACTTTTTTCGAATGAAAACCAATCCATTTGTAAAACATTTTCAATAAGCGACTTCAGTTCGTTGAATGTACTAGGCTTTACGGCATAAAATGTTGCCCCAAGATCAAATGCTTTCTCTATAATTAGAGGATCATTACAAGTTGAAAGTATGATAACATTCGTTTTTTTCAAATCCCCGTCTTGACTTCTTATTTCCTCCAAACATTTAAGCCCATCCTGTTTAGGCATATTAATGTCCAAAAAAATAACTTCTGGAAAATCAACTTGCTGATCATAAATAATATCCATCAACTGTTTTCCATCTTGAGCTTGAGTTAAGACTGCCGTACTGTCGATTTCAAATAAGGCATCGGCAAACATTCCGCGATCATCCTCGTCATCATCTGCTAAATAAATATTTCTTGGAGAATTGGTATTTTGTAAAACCATAGCAAATTATTAAGTTAGAAAATGATAGTAAAACCTAAATTTAGCAATATGTATGCCAGCATCTGGTTCTTTATTCCTTTTTTTGATAAGAAGCTTAAAAATCAAAACCTACAGAGAATTGCCAAACTCTATTTTGTGCTCTTCCTTCCTCATATAAATCTCCTAAACCTAAGTGGTAACGCACTCCTAAACTGATACCTGAATCAGTTTTGAATCCTCCTCCAAAGTTCATCCCCCAATCAAAACTATCAGGATCATATTCTTGTGAACCGCTAAAAACCCCATCATATTCCTCTTTATGCGAAACCGCTAATCCAATTTGAGGACCTGCTTCCAAAAAGAAATTTCTAGAAGGATAGGCTTTAAGCATTACAGGTAAATTGATATAATCTAATTTTTGTGTAAAAGTACCTCCACTATTGGTTATTTTATATCCTTGCTGCGAGTACATCAGTTCAGGCTGGATAGAAAAACTTTCACTGATAAAGGACTCTCCATAAACTCCAATATGAAAACCGTGGCGTTGTCCCGTCTCTCCATCTCCATCAAAATTTACGGCCGCTAAGCTATAACCTCCTTTTATCCCCGCGTTTGATTTAGGAACACGGTTATGTTGTGCCTGTATTGTCGTTATTACACCTAAAAATAACGCGATTACCCCAAAAATTCTTTTTATCTGTTTCATATATAACTAATTGTTTAAATTTTATTTCCCTCCATTGGCACGGAGATCCGCAATGCATTGGGCATCTAATTGTGGTGCAGCACCGCCCGATATCATATTAGACATACCACTGGCTGTTTCTGACGCCCAATACATTAAACATGTTTTTTCAGTACAATGTTTTGCATGTTCTGCATCTTCATGATTACTTTGCATAGCAGTACCAAGGTTCGTTAATCCTAAGATATGACCAAACTCATGAGTAATAACTCCAGTCTCCAATAAACTTCTGCTTGGCTCCAATGGACTATCACTTAAACCCTGAATGGTTTGTTCAAAAATAACAAAAGAAGTATTTCTGTAGGCCGTCCCAAGAATAACAGCTGTGTCCGTATCCTTCGAGGATTTTCCATCTGCAAAAAATGCCCAGACGGCTATTTCATCAGCATTGTTGTATTTGGTTCGATTGGCATCTTCAATACTTACAATTTCTTCATTAGTGTAAGGTGAATTCCCTGTAGAGGGTATCGCACGTTTTATAACATGGACACCGTTTGGCTTATAGGTTCGCGCTGTAACAAAGGATACAAAATTATTGATCGCTGTAGCACTTGGTTCAAAACCTTCTACATACACCACTTCGATCACCATGCTCTTAAACTTGTTATCAGATAATAAATTGTTAGCTGAACTTCCCGTTGGCTGTTTATTGGTATTCGGATTTATGGCCACTGGATTATCTGAGCCATCATCTTCCTTTGAACATGATACCACTGAGAGGAACAAACTAATTGCCAATAGAGAAATTGTTTTTTTCATCATTATCTTTATTATTAAATTTAATTAAGAACAGCCAAATACTCTTAGCTGTTCTTAACAGATCACCAATTAAATCCTTTTATATTTGTTTCAATACCAATGTTACGGCAGCATTAGTTGTACTTTGTAGCGTGAGTGTTGTAGCAGTAAAACTGGTTACTTTCCATGTATTATTCAATAAAACAAAGGAAGCATTCGCTGAGAAATTAAGTTTTAGCAGCACCTCTAATTCAGAACTTACCGCATAGGTCCCATTGACCGTTGTGCTCAATGCATTAGAAGCGGTTATGGCCAAATTATTTGCAAAGTCTAAAGTAAAATCTTTGTAGTTCGCTGCTGAATTTACTCCTGCGCTCACAAATGAATCTATTTTAAATTTTCCGTTAACTAAAATAGGCTCTAATTTTTTGGCATTTTGAATTGCTAGGGCCATCGTTTCTTCTACTTTTAAAGAGCTATTGATCGCAGCTTGCAATTCAGCATCACTAGAAATTGTTATTTTAGTTCCATCACCAATTGTCACAGAAATAGGGTACTTAACAGAGAATAATTCTGTACTGCTGACATTAGCCATATACGCATATAATTGTTGTTCTGAAGTGATGACAATACTTCCCGTTTGTTGCAAACTTAAATTATACGTTAGAATGGTAATGGGGAAGTCGATACTTACTGAAGAAATGGCAGCTTGACTTGAAGATCCCGCTGATGTACAGGCAGTAAGAATGGCATTATATTCCGTTTGACTGTTAACCGTAACCTCTGTATAGTCACTTAATTTAACTTTTACAGGGAATTGTAGTACAGCGGTATCTTGATCATCATTAAATTGTCCAAAAATAGAAATAACTTGTTGATAATCTAATTGGCTTAAGACCGCAACCTGAACGCCATTTACTTTAACAGTAACCGGTAATATAATGGAAGAACATGATGCTCCGTCTAAGAAATCATCAAATGAGCCATCATACATCGAAGTACGTTTAAGATTCTTTGTAGTGGTTGAATTTACTGAATTTGTATTGGGATTATCTCCTTGCTGATCATCAATTTCATTTTGACATGATGTCAAACCTAAGATCGCCACCAATGCAATTCCCGTAACCATTTTTAATTTTTTCATAATCTTCAAATTTAATGTATTTTTAAATTGACAAGCGATGTTTTAGCGCCTTTCTACTAGTAAGACAACCATGTTCATTTTTACCCTACCAAAAAATTTAAAAAAAACATAACATACTACAAACAAACTCATAAAACTCTAAAATTCACCACTATATTGCGTAAGGTTTTCAATTAAAAGCAATAATAATGAACACCTCTCTTTTTCTGGAAAAATATTTTACATTTACAAACAACAAAAATGAAGTAATATTCTATGAGCGACGAAAAAAGTACACTTTGCGAAGAAAATCACTTTAGAGACTTTTATTTAAAACACGTACAATCAGCAAATAATTTTGCTTATTACAAATGTGGTGATGACCAGGCTGCATTAGATTTGGTACAAGATGCCTTTACCAAAATTTGGGAGAATTGTGCTAAAATTGACATCACAAAAGTCAAAACCTATTTGTTTACCAGTATTTCTAATTTATTTCTAAATACCGTAAAACATCAGAAAGTGGTGTTCCGATATGCCAAGGACACCCCTAACTTAGACACCCATAATCAAAGTCCTGAATACTTACTCGAAGAAGAAGAATTCAAACTTAAACTCACTAAAGCTATCGCCTCCTTAAGTGAACTACAGCGAGAGGTATTTTTACTCAATAGAATAGAAGGTAAAAAATACAGGGAAATAGCAGACTTACTTGATATTTCTCAAAAAACAGTAGAAAAAAGAATGTCTGGAGCGCTACAAATACTAAAAGCTCAAATAGAAAATATATAATTTATTCATTTAGGTATAGGGTAATTTACAAGTTAATTGTCTTATAAACATAGAGAGGAAAAATGAAAAAGGAAAAAGAAATATTAAAATGGTTCAATAATGAGCTTTCAAGTACTGAAATTGAAGATTTGAAAAAATCGGAAGATTTGCGCACACTTGAAAAGATTAATCATTATGCAACACAATTGGAAACTCCAAAAGTAGATCCCCATGCTGCCTTGGAGGCTTTCGAAGCTAGGAATCTTACTAAAAAGAAAACAAAAATCAGAACGTTAAACTTTAAAGTAGTGTACAGTGTAGCTGCTGCTCTGCTGGTACTATTCACTACCGCTTATTTCTTGTTTTTTAATACCATTACCTCTATTGAAACCCAAATAGCGCAAACAAAATCAGTTAGCCTACCGGATCACTCTCAAGTGATCTTAAATGCCGCTTCAAAACTAAGTTATAACGACAAAAAATGGGCTGACAAAAGGGATTTAACTTTAGAAGGGGAGGCTTTTTTCAAAGTAAAGAAAGGACAAACTTTTAGTGTACACACCACGTCGGGAGTCGTTAAAGTTTTAGGAACACAATTTAATGTAAAAGAGCGTAAAAACTATTTCGAGGTTAAGTGTTACGAAGGTTTGGTAAGTGTCTCCTATGGCCATACTACTATTAAATTACCCCCTGGCAAAACCTTTAGAGTTCTTAATGGTAAGATCGAAACTGTTGAAGATTTTAGCGCACAGAACCCTTCATGGCTCCAACAAGAATCTAGTTTTGATAAAATTCCGTTAGACCAGGTTATTGCAGAACTGGAGCGCCAATATGATATCAAAATCAAAGTGGAAGGAGTAGATACTTCCAAACTGTTTACCGGAAGTTTTACACATACTAATGAGCAAATCGCACTTCAAGCCGTTACCATTCCGCTTAAATTAAGTTACAAACTGCAAGGGAAAACTATTATATTTTACAACTATGGTCTTAAATAAATGGCTAATTTGTTTACTATTGTGCGTAGGCAGTTTTTGTTATGGACAAAACACGGCTAAAAAAGTTCCTTTGACTGAGCTAATTCTTTCGATTGAAAAGCAATTTAACATTAAGTTTTCCTATGCCGTTGAAGATGTAGCGGCTGTCTCCCTGGAAAAACCAAGTACTTCTTTTACCTTACCGGAAACAATTGAGTATCTAAATTCAAAAACACTTTTAAACTTTAAAGCCCTAGATGCTCGCTATGTTACTGTTTCGGTGCTAAACAAAACGATATCCGTCTGTGGAACTGTTTTATCCGATGAAAACAAAACTCCTTTAGTTGGTGCTTCCGTCGTTGTTGGTAACAATGGTAGCAGTATCATAACAGATCAAAACGGTAAATTTAGCCTTCAAGATATCCCTATAACAGCCTCCCTGATTATTTCCTATATGGGTTTTGAATCGATTCAATTTCCAGCTAATGAACTGTTTTCGGAACAAAACAAGTGCAAGAAAATAGTACTTTGTACCAAAAACGAGGAGTTAAATCAGGTTTTAATACCCGTTTACTTAACTCCTGGATTACAAAAATATCTCGATGGAAGCACGGTTTTAAATACTAAAAAATTTGGCATACTTCCTGGACTCATCGATCCCGATATTTTACAATCCGTCCAAATACTTCCTGGTGTTGAAAGCACTAATGAAAGCATTGCCAATATAAATGTGCGCGGGGGAACTAATGATCAAAATTTGGTACTTTGGGACAATATCAAAATGTATCACTCCGGCCATTTTTTTGGGCTAATATCTGCTTACAACCCTAACCTTACCAACAAAGTTGTGGTCACTAAAAATGGAACCAGTGCGCAATACAGTGATGGCGTTTCCAGTACGATTAATATGTACACCAAAGATTTAATAAGTAATACTTTTTCTGGCGGTGCAGGTGTTAATGGTATTAGTGCTGATGCTTTTTTAGAAATTCCTATCACTAAAAAAGTAGAACTTCATATTTCTGGACGTCGTTCTATTACGGATTTGTATAAATCCCCTACTTACACTAAATATTTTGACCGTAGTTTTCAGGATACAGAAATCTATGCAGATAACGATCAGCATAATGCCTCCTCCGATTTTTACTTTTATGATTATACCGCAAAACTACTTTTCGATTTGAATGAAAAACATCAATTCAGAGCGAATATTATTGGTATTAACAACGCTTTAGATTATTCAGAACGTCTTACCCATTCAAGCGAAACCCAGTCTAAAACCAGTACGCTATCACAAAAAAACATTGGTTATGGTGGTAATTGGAAAGCACAATGGAATTCAAAATTAAGTACAAACTTGATCTCTTATTTGTCCCGATACAATATTGAGGCTACGGATCACCGAGTGGAAGAAGACCAGCGTTTAACGGAAGGAAATGAAGTGCTGGAAACAGGAGTCAAACTCAATACGTATTACAAAGTTGATGATCACTTAAATTTCTTGCTTGGTTATCAATTTAATGAGACGGGGATGTTAAGCCAAACCACGGTCAGTAATCCATTTTACTCCAATACTAAAAAAGATGTTTTATTAAACCATGCGGTATTCTCAGAGATGGAATATAGTAAAAAGAACACGTATTTCAGAGTGGGCTTGCGTTTAAACTATTTTCAAAAATTTGAAACACTATTGGTAGAACCTAGAATAAACATTCGACAAAAATTATCAGATGAATTTGCTTTAAAACTAGAAGGGGAATTTAAAAATCAATCCACTACTCAGATTGTCGATTTTGAAGATGATTTTTTAGGTGTTGAAAAAAGACATTGGGTTTTAGTAACCAACAAAGACATTCCTATTGCCAAGAGCAAGCAAGCTTCTTTTGGAGTCGAATTCAATAAAAACAAACTCAATATCGAAGCGACGGGCTTTTACAAAATTGTAGATGGTATTACAGCTTCCAATCAGGGTTTTTATAACAGCTTTCAATATACTCGTGCCAATGGAAGTTATACCGCTAAAGGTCTTGAATTTTTAGCCAATAAAACGGCCAGTCAATATAGCGTTTGGCTGAGTTATACCTTTAGTACAAATGACTACAAATTTGATGCTTTTACCCCCTCTACCTTCCCTAATAATGTAGACATAAGACATTCTGTGTCGCTTGGTTTTTATTACGACATTCTTAAAAACATAAAAGTATCTGTAGGTTATAATTGGAGAAATGGTCAGCCGTACACCAAACCAGTTGAGGGTCATGAAACCGTAGAAACCGGAAATCAGACTACGGTCAACTATGCTTCTCCCAACAGCGAAAATCTAGATAATTTTATGCGTTTAGATGCTTCATTACAATATAATTTCAATTTATCATCTGTAATCAAAGCTTCCTTAACAGCGGGTGTACTTAACCTTACGAATGAGGATAATGTGATTAATCGCTATTACAAAGTCAACCCAAATGATTCTAATGATGCCGTCCAAGTAGACAACAAATCACTTGGCTTAACCCCTAATATTAGTTTCAGAGTGAATTTTTAACTCAGTAGGCTGATTTAAGATAAAAAGTACCTTATGATTATAAGTTACTCTTATTGCTCTTCACCGCTTTCCAATGGTCGCCATTTATCCCTGAAATAGGTCAAGAAATTTCAACTATTAATACAGCATCTTCTCCATTTAAAGTCAGAGTTTCTTCATGCATTTCTACAGGAAAATCTCATCATCATTATTGGCGATTTTACGATGCACAAAAATCACATCAGGAGACTAATATTTCTTATTAAAACAGTAGTACTACTCGGCATATTTACACTTAAACTACCGTTATTTATTTTCCACAAAAATTAACTCATCAATCATCACATTGCTGCCAGCAAGACTATTAGTGCGTAAAATCAATTTACCATCATTAGTATCTTCACGCATCACAAATAACTTAACCCACTTCCCTTTTTTATCCAATAGACCAGTAACCGATTCTCTTCCTTCTATCCAGATTTTAGCCTCTCTTCCTTCCTTATTCCAATCAGAAAAATGCACATACAAATCCCCTATTAAGCCTTGAGGTACATTCATTTCTATTTCTATTTCTTTTGCAAACCAAGCCGCTTTATCATCCCATCGCCAGATTGAAGGGTTTTCATTATTCTTAAAATTGTATTGCATTTTTCGTTTCAAGACCGAAACATCCATTTCTTTCTTCCAAGGATATTCACCCGTTTCCTTTGATACATTGATTCCCGCTTTTACATAAAGTAGTGCATTGGCAAATTCTTCCGGCACCGGAACTTTGCTTTGGGCTTCCTTTATTAAAGGAAATGTCGCTTGCAAAAGAGGTAATTCTACAGCAATCTCTGGATTAAAATCACGGCTATTGACATATTGCAAAAGGCTATATCGAAGTTGTTTTGCTACAGCACCCTTATTATTCTCAATATCATAACCACAAACCAACAAACGTCCCTTACCAACACGACACTCAAACAAAGAACCCAACTTTTCGTTAATATGAAAATCACTGATGGGTTGCGCAAAAGGCTTTATGCCTGCTGGCCAATTCTCTAATTTAAAAGCCCTACCCTTGCTTATTGATTCCCATTGCCAATCTCCATAGAAAGCCGAAGGGAAATTTTTAAACGCAGGATGCTTTTCGTTTACACTCAGACCAAGAGTTGTATTTTCCTGTCCAGGAAAAAATATATTGGACCAAAATAGCGGTTCAAAAAACAATGGTCTAAAGGATTCTGGTTTACCCAATTTAGCGGCATATAACACAACTGTCTCTCCTTTTTTCAAGGCTGCCATTGTTATGTCATCAATTTTATTCGTTTCAAAAACTTTCGAAGCGGCTATCTCAGGAAGATTTGATGGATAAATCCACAGCGACCATTCATTGCGGTAGGAAGTACCGGGAATGTTGATTTTTAGTTTTGCTTCCACCGCTTGCGAAACAGCAGCTAGGGGAACATTGATCTCTTGAATGCTTTGAAGTTGACCTCTTTTTATTATTGCTTGCTGTATTACTCCCTTACCGATTGATCTCCCATCGGTCGTTATTAATTCCCATTGTACGTCATTCTTCAAGTCTGCAGCGCTGTAATTGGCAATCTGAATTGTTGCTGTAAACTTTTCTTTGTTCTCCCATACAAATTTTTTAAATCTTGCCAATGGGACTATTGCATTATTGTACTGTCTAAAATATTCTGGGGAAGTAGTCCCTTTGTCATCATAAAACACATCAAGCCAGCCCACCAAAGCTTCACCCTGTCCTTGATAATCCTGCATACTGAGCATCTCAAAACCAGCACAAGACTTCGTTCTGTAGAAATTTTCAATCAGTGCTTTGTATAACTCTCTTTGTTGAGCACCACTTGCGGCATGAAATTCGACATCTTTATTTACCAGTCCATTCGCTATGGCTGATTCGCGGCATTTCTCTAGATTGCGGGCTTTCAAAACTCCCTTATATTTATCTATTTCACTCCACAAAGGATAAACAGGAAATTGTCCCACTTCATGGGCAATGATGGGAATAGTACTTTTGGAGTAATTCTTTTCCAAATCATAATCTGTATTTGGTCCCTGAATTCCATACGTTCCTCCCACTCCTGGAATATTATGGGTAACACTAAAGTCATCCACTGGCATAATTTTTCTAGCCGTTGACACAGCATACAATCTTCTACTATCTTTTTCTTTTAGCTTTTTAATCCATTGCTGCATCACATCAAAATTGGAATTACCCAACTCATTTCCAATACAAAGCATTACAAAAGAGGGATGATTACCATAGGCATCCAACATGCGTTGTAACTCCTGTTGAACAAACTGATCAGCAGAAGGATTTTTACCCAAACCTTCTGGCAGCCCTTTTGTTAACATGTCTGGACGATCTTTAGGTGTTGCGGTCATCCAGTAGTCAATCCAGATGGTTTCGGCTTGAATATAAATACCTAATCTATCCGCCGCTTCAAAAGCCGCTTCAGGTGGACACCAGGAATGGAATCGTACATGATTAAGACCGTAGGATTTATAAATTTTAAAAATTCGCTCCCACTCTTTAACATCACAGGAAGGATATCCTGTTAGGGGAAAATGTACACAATCGAGATTCCCCCGCATAAATACGGGAGCCTTGTTGATGAGAATCTTTGAGGCAGAAGTACTCACACTTCTAAAACCAAAATTGGCACTTTGTTCATCTCCGTTCCCAAGTGTAGCCTTGATTTCATATCGATTGGGGGTGAATTCATCCCATAATTTGATTGGAAACCCCATCTTCAATGTTTGGGTCTGTTCTTCGGTATTGGAAAGCATTTTTTGCGTCGTAAATACTTTTTTTCCCGTTTGTAAATCAGTAATTACATATACAACTTTAACTGGAGCCGGGTTTTTAAGTTTTAATTTTAGCTCCAATTCCTTTTTATCTGCATCCGCAAACAACTGCATATTTTCGATATGCACCTTTTCTATTGGACGCAATTCTATTTTCCCAACAGCTCCATTCCAAATACTTTGGGTATATTCAGTATAAACATGACCTTTATCTCCAATGTTATAAATTAAATCATTGTTGATTCTCATAGTGATCACATGCTTCCCTGGATTTAACTTCCCTAAGCGATGCAAATGTGGCACAGCCAATGCGTCTTGCTTGGTCAACAATTTTCCATCGACCCAAACTTTCGATTCCCACATTACTCTTTCCAGAAAAAGCTCGATATCTTTTCCTTTCCATTTTACTGGCACATTTATTTCACGGCTATACCAAGCTGGCCCCACGTACTTGTATACACGGGAAAGAATGCCGTAATCGGGTCCAATTGTCTTTGTTCCCTTATGTCCTTGATCTGTAGTA
The DNA here is from genome assembly GCF_059882335.1 of Flavobacterium sp. OHVDL-2026-0007. Taxonomy (NCBI): domain Bacteria; kingdom Pseudomonadati; phylum Bacteroidota; class Flavobacteriia; order Flavobacteriales; family Flavobacteriaceae; genus Flavobacterium; species Flavobacterium sp. OHVDL-2026-0007. Next base: position 314,447 of record NZ_CM187612.1, on the reverse strand, counting down.
CCGGGTAATTGAATAGTCTCTGAGAATTTGGTCGTTGACCAATTTTCTTTTTCTCCTCTGTTGTCTCGATCTAATCTGAAGTTCCAAGAACCAGATAAATCAACATTCTTATCTTGAGAAAAAGTACGATCTACTGCCAAGAAAAAAAGACAGGCTGCAAGTATTAGTTTAATTTTCATTCGTATTAAATTTAAAATTATCTGATTGATAACTATATTTTGATGTATTAAAAATGTTCGGAATTAACAAAAAATATTTCCTTTAACGCGCTGTTAAATTATTCCCCATTTCTTCCAATGGAATGGATGTGAGCGACCAAATTTAAATTATACTAATAAAAACCCCCAGCCGATTCTTTTTCTTTTTCATCCATCAAAATTAATTTCAAAGCATCTGGGTTTTTAATCGTTTTAGGCTTAAATGAATCACTATTCATGTAATCAAGTATGGAAATTAGCATTTGTTTAGCAACCGGACGTTTATCTAAATCCGTAGCTAAATCAAAGGATGCAATTACAAGTTTTCCTGATCCTACAGTACCTTCGAAAAGTGAGGCCAATTTACGGTTGTTTGTAAAGTTGTCTACCATCTCCACAATGGGACTACCACCGATAATACTATCCATAATAAGAGTTGTAGAATGGATATTTAAATCCCACCATTGCCAATCAGTATGCATATCTGTTGGGAAAGCAGCCAAAGCTTTGTGCGTTGGATCGCAAAGTACTCCCATAGTACCAGCTTGTTTAGGGAAATGGACAGGACTCCAAAATACAGGAACAAACTTCCCTTGGATGCCCTTAATTTTCTTCCAATCTGGATTCAGTAATACCCTACGACCTGCATTAAGAAGTGTGTAAGCTTCCTTAAGACTTTGAGTGTATACTACTTTTCCATAATCTAATGTCTGCTTTTGTGGATAGACCCATACATTCCATTGATTTCTATAATCAGTTCCTTTTAGAGATACAAGGATTTTTAATTTAGTCGCCTTAGTTATTTTTTGGAGACTCTCATTGATATCAATAACTTTTTGATTATATCCTAAAGAGATTGTCGTTGTTGTCGTACCCGAAGCCAAAATAGTAGCATTATCCATGACACTCCATTCTATTATTTGATCATTTAAGTCAGTTGCAGAATAGTTACTCACGTCTACACTGGCCACAAAAGGTTCATTGTTCATATAAGTGGCTTTTGGCATACGAATAACAGGTACAACTTGGGAGGAAAATTGTCTGAATTCTGCAGCAGAAATTAGATTTTTACTATCCCAAAAAGCGTCCAACAAGCCTACCAAAGCTGTTCCTTGACCTGGGAAATCGTGTAAGTCTAGCAATTGAAAACCACTAATTCCAGCGGTTTTTAAGGCTCTTTCTATCTCCTCTTTATAGAGTATTACGGCCAATTTACCTGAAGCTTTGGTATAATCTGCTGCCTTACTAATCATTCCTTTACTTTCCAAATCTTCTTTTACCGCCTTAAAGTTGAGCGGTTCTAAAACGCCTGTATATTTGGAAATTTCGTCTAGCTTAGGATAAACGGCATACTGCCCTATTTCATGTGTAATCAAAGGCACATTCATACCTTCTACTGAAGTTGAATAATCCTTGTTGAATGTGGGAGACTCACTATTAAAAACACCTTGTCCACGTACCCATCCTTTTTTAGTCCTTTGGGTAATAAAAAAATCATCACCTGGTTCAGGAAAAGCCCCATATCCTTCTTGGAAAGTAAAAGAAGTAGTGGTGTAAAGATGCCTTGGGTCTTTACTCTTTAAACTGTTCATCATTTTAGTCAATACAGTCATATCTCCTTGCAATTCGTTACCCATGGACCACATACAAAAAGAGGGATGATTACCATATTCATCTATCATATGTTGCGCTTCATCATACAAAAAATCAGTTACTCTTTGATCTTCTCCGATAGTAAGAACCCAAACCGGTAACTCTACCTGCAGGTAAAAACCCATTTCGTCAGCTACTTCAAAAGCTGCTTTAGGGGGACACCATGAGTGAAAACGAAGATGATTTAACCCCCATTCTTTAGCCGTTACAAATACTTTTTTCCACCCTTCTTTGTCCATTGGCGCATGCCCTGTAAGCGGAAAAATATCACATTCTAATGTTCCTCTTAAAAACACAGGTTTATCATTTATCGTAAGTACAGAACCTTTTTTAGAAAACTTACGCATCCCAAAATCCACTGAGCTGAATGATTTATTTTTTGTTGTTTTCAACTGGGCTTTTAATTCGTATAATTCTGGAGAAAATTCACTCCAAAGTTTTACATTCTCGCCCATATTATAATCAACTTCAATTTCAGATTGCCCTGATTTTATTTGAATACTCTGTTTAAGGGCATTGATAGCAATTTTACTCTTTTTATTAACCGCAACAATATTTAAAACTCCCTTTTCCGTTTTGTCCGTATTATTATTTAGGGTAATGGTTAATTTCGCTGTACTTAAATCAATATCCGGATTTACTTGCAAATTAGTAATTCGAATAGGATCCAAGGCTTCTATTTTCATATCGCCTATGATACCGTTCCAAATAATCTGTGTGTCATTGGTATAAGCATGCCCCATATTATCTCCACTGATATCAAACTGTTTTCGATTGTCAACACGAATAGTCAGTCGGTGTGTTTGACCGGGAATTAGATATTTTGTAAGGTCAAAATAATGAGGTGCAATTAGACTATGTTGCTCACTTCCTAACTCTTTGCCATCAATCCAAACATTGGTTTTCCAGATTACACGCTCCAATTTCAATATAAATTCTTTTCCTTTCCAATTATCAGGAATTGTTATTTCACGGGTATACCATGCTGCACCTAAATAACTGTTTTTTCGAGTTAAATGACTCAATTGAGGTCTCTTCAAACTTGGCTTTAGTTTGTTAGGAACTCCTAGTCTAGCATCATCAGTAGTACCCGGTAATTGCATTACTTGCTTAAAGGCTTTATTTTGCCATCCATTTTGCAGCCCAATGCCTGTACTATCTAACTGCACTGTCCATTCTCCGGCTATATCCATTGCCAACTTATCCTTAGAGTCCCATGAACAAAGTAAAAATAAAAGTAAGACAGCTGTTAATATTTGTTTCATTTGTATGTTATTAAAGTTTTAAAACTAAAACTTAAGGGGTTATTATTTTATTATTTGCATGAGAAAGCGAATCTATTCCATTATTTACTTGCCGCGAATAAGGATTCTATAACTTGAATTGAAACCTCCTCATTGGGTTTGAATTTTTCACTTGCCATGTATTTTTTCAAACTGTACAACAATTGCCTAGCTTCAAGTCTATTTTCCTTATCTGAAAGCAAATCAATTCCTGAAACAAGCAATTTTCCTTTTCCTACATTACACTCAAAAATCAAAGTTAAAGGACGTGCCGTTACCCAATCATCTATTACCCTAACAATGGGTTTCATTGTTGGAGATACTTTATCCAAATAAATCGCATTAGAATGACTCATCGCATCTTGCCATTGGTAATTACTATGAAACTGCGTAGGAAACTCATCGAAAGCCGAATGTTTTGGATCACATAAAACTCCTAGTGTCGTTGGAGGCTGGCTATTGGTCCAAGCAGTATTCCAAAAAATGCTAGAGAAACCAATCTTTACGTCACCTCCTTTATCCTTACTTACTGATCCTTTTGGTACTGTAAGCAATACTTTTCCGCCATTATTCAATACTTCCAGTGCTTTATCGTTCAATTGTTGCGTGATCAATACGGCACTGTTTATCTCTTTTTGAACCGCAGGATAAACAAATATATCCCATGAGTTCTCATAACTTCCAACGGCAACATTTACTATAAATCTTCCTGCCTCATTTATAGAGGATAAGGACTGATTTATCTCTCCTGCTATAAAGGAATTCCCTAGAGGAATTATTTTTTTTGCAAATTCTCCTTGCGCTATAATTTTTCCTTTTACATCTTTAATGTTCCAACGTACATTTTCATTCAATGCCCTTTCTCCAAAATTTGCAATTTGCACCTCTGCGTTGATGGCTTCGTCATTTTGATAAACCATCTTTTTCAATCTTGCCAATGGAACAACCGCGTTACAAAACCTACTGAATTCTTTACCTGTTACATATCCTTTATCTTCCCAAAAAGGATTCAGAACACCAACAAGTGCGGTTCCCTGACCAGGAAAATCATGTAAATCCAACAACTGAAAACCAGCAAAACCAGGTGTACGTAAGGCTGCTTCTATATCCGCCTTATAACAAAGTGTTTGTAATTTCCCAGAGGCCATCAAAAAACTATCCGCCAAATCTTTCATGCCATGATTCATTAGCGTTTCCTGAAAAATTTCGAAATTTTTGGCTTTCAGTACACCTGTATATTTTTGTATTTCTTTAAAATCAGGATACACACACCATTGCCCCACTTCATGACTCACTGATGGGTTTTTCCATTGTTTAATATTATCTCTCCAATCATAATTAGCTGAAGGTGCTTGACCATTAATGATGCTTTTTAAACCCTCTCCCCATCTCTGAACACGTGGATTATCCGTGCTGTTATAATCACTTTCTGTTATTACAGGCCAACCCGAACCAGATGTATAGAGTCTCCTAGCATCTTTGTTTTTCCAATACGTCACAAAATTAGTAAGATATTTTGTAGAATTCTTTCCATCGGGTTCATTACCATAAACCATCATACAAAAAGAGGGATGATTTCCATAAGCTTCAACAATTCTTTCGCTTTCTTCGTAAATATATTGATCCAGAGGAGCTCCATCACCTATCACAGCTCCTTGGTTTGCCCAAGAGCCACATTCAATTTGAAGGTAAAAACCAGAAAGATCAGCAGCTGCAAAAGCAGCCTCCGGCGGACACCAGGAATGAAAACGTACATGATTTAAACCATAAGATCTGCAAATACGAAATATACGCATCCAAGATTCTAGATCTGTTGGCGGATATCCGGTTTTTGGAAAAATAGCGCACTCTAAAGTGCCTCTAAGAAAAGTTAGTTTGCCATTGATGGTAAATTGGGTTCCTTCTTTGGAAAAACTGCGCATGCCAAATGATGTACTCTTACTATCCTTGTTTTTAGTTCCCTCCAAAAGTGCAACCTTCATCGTATAAACGTTAGGATTAAACTCATCCCATAACAAAGGTTTTTTGCCCATTGGATAAACCAATTCAAGAGTTGTATTCCCTTCTTTTACATCCAAAGCTTTACGCAATGGACTTAGTTTTTCACCCTTTCCATTTTGTATGGTCGCATTCAACTCCATAGTACATTTGTAGGCCTGCCCTGTTGTATTGGTAAGCTGTACGCGAGCCAATACCTGTTTGTTTTTCACATCAGGAAACAACTGAACCTCCTTCACAAACACCCCTGAACGGGCAGAAAGAGATATTTCACCAATTATTCCATTCCAATTGCTTTGGGTATGGTCGGATATACTATGTGAATTTTGTCCAAAATCAATATTTTTGACACGATTATCAACGCGTATCGTGATTACATGTTCTCCAGAAGTAATTGTTTGGGGCAAATTAAAGACATGGGCCGTACTAAGACTATTTTCCATTCCTAACTTTTGATCATCAATCCAGACTGTTGTTTCCCAATGGCTCCTTTCAATAAACAACTCTATATTCTTATTTTTCCAGCCAACTGGTATCTTTATTTTTTTTTGATACCATGCGGCTCCCTTATAGTATTTTACGGGTTGCAACCAAAATGGAATTTTGATATTTCCTTTCTTTCGATAGGAAGCATATTGGTCTTTTTTAAACCAAGAAGAATCAACAATACTCCCTGTCCATGGTGTATGTATATCCACATCATTCCCTTTTCCATTGGTGGTCATGGAACCAGGTAATACCACTTCATCTGCCAATCTTTTATTAAACCATTGTTCCTTTATCCCTATATCAAGAGAATCAACTTGGAACCCCCATTTACCCCAAAGATTACTCTTATTTGAAGTATCGGGATTTTGCTGTGCCGAGATTGACTCACTCCCAAATGTCGAAACTAATAGTACTATCAAGTACGGAAAGATAAAAAACCATTTTTTTTTCATTTCATATATTTTCATTAAACGCTATACTGAGAATCCTGCTGAAATGAATTTAAAAACAAAAGAGAACTTTAAACTACTCTTTCTCTATCAAGATCAAATTCTTTTCAGAAAATAAAATTAATACTGTAACTCCTGGAATGAAATGGAAAAACTCACTATATTGCTGGACAATTATCTGATTTAAGCAAAAATGAAAAGAAAGGAAACTTCAGTCCGAAAAAAGGAGGGATTTACTGGTCAAAAGAGCATTGTACTCCCTAATTTAGTGATCGATCGTCTCTCCTCTAATCCAATCAATGGATTTTTATATGCTACCGACATTGGATTCTATCCTCATGCGACTAATCATTATCGACAAAGAAAACAAGGTTCACTGGAAAATATACTGATTTATTGTATCGCCGGACAAGGCTGGTGCAAAATTGAGGATAAAGTCTATACCATCATGCCTAACCAATTCTTGATAGTACCCTTAGGAATGGCTCACACCTACTCTGCCGATAAGGATGATCCATGGACTATTTATTGGATCCATTTCAAAGGAGAAGGTGGCTTTCATCTAGCCCGTAGTTTGTATGAGAAATTAATCACAGGGAACAATATGATCTACATCAGTGATGTACGAAATAACCTTTTTGATGAATTATATCAGAACCTACAACTCGGTTATGGAAAATCAACCACAGGTTATGCCTCTATTTTATTATGGCAAATTTTAGGTTCCTTCCTTTATGACGAACGTTTTGGCGCAAGCCTGATGCAACAACAGTCTGATCCCGTAGAAAAAGCCATAGCCTATATCAGCGAAAACATTCAACATCGTCTGACATTGGAAATGATCAGCAGTCAAGCCAACTTATCTTTATCACATTTCTCTATGCTATTCAAAAATAAGACGGGCTATACTCCAATAGAATATGTAAATCATCTCAAAATACAGATTGCCTGTCAAAATCTTCAATTTACAAATTTACGGATCAAAGAAATTTCGGAGCTTTCTGGTATTGAAGATCCTTACTATTTCTCGCGGCTATTTAATTCACAAATGGGAGTCTCCCCTACACAATATCGATTACAATTTTCATCCACTGAAATAGTAAATGATTGATCTTTATGAGTAGCTAATCTAAAACTTTTTATAGCTTTTAAAATTGCATTGTCCTAACCTCGACTTTTTAAGAATATTTTCAAAAACAAAGTCCCAATATAGCGCTATACTATCTTTAATCAAAAGCGTCTAAAAAAATAGGCCTTTAGTAGGTATTTACTAAAGGCCCATATTAAAAGCAAATTGTAATTGTGAAAACATATTCTATTGACTCGTAAAAAGCATTGGTATTTATCTCCATTACCTATCACAAAAAGCCGAGCCAAAGCTTCAATTTAGAAGCGATTGAACTTTGCTTTGGCCTGATCAATTATTTTTTCTGAAGGCGTATCTTTTAATGCTTTCAAGTCAAAAGTGCTTAACATTTTATTGAGTTCTTCTAACTTGGCTTGATTTCCAGATTGCTTAAAACCTTCCTGTAGTAAGTGTATTTTTTCAAAATCCTGTATACCCTCTATTAACTTTTCAAATCGAATAGATGTCATTGGACCTGGATACACCTGATACGTATCCCCTGCTGGCCAAGCCGTAAAACGACTGTCCGTCATTGGGTTTTGAGGCCAACTATTATAAGCCCAACGTAAATAACCTGTGAATCCTTTTGCAGCAGCATACCAGCCCATCCATACATGTTCAGCAGGAGGAGAAAAAGTAAAACCATTCGGATAATTTTCTTCACAACAGGTATACCAAGTACTTGGTTTTCCTGCGGCAATACGTGCTTTCAACGTTTCTGGCTCAAATTCAAATTTAGAGGCCACACAATAGTCATAAATGTCTTTTTCAATTTCTGGATGGTAATTTCCAGCTAAGGCAATTTTCCAATCTGGATCAATACCTTTTAATAGTTTGATAACCGATTGCATGTCTTTCATCGGTCTCTCATCCATCGCAATAGTACTGATACCAAACCAGCCTTTCTCCTTTAGATGTTTCGTAAAATCTTTTAACATGGATGACCAGTATGCATTGTACTCGTCCGAACCAATTTTAGCTTCCATTTCCATGTTTTTAGCAAGGGTCTCATCATAATACTGAAAAGATAATTTCCACGGCACCATACTATAACAATTGATACGCTTAGTAATTCCGCAACTCATTACGAAAGAAACATATTGATCAAACAGTTTGTAATCATATTCCCAGCTACCATCTTTTTTCTTAACCCATTTTATAAGACTTGGAAAATCATCATAGGTTTGATGTCCCCATGGTTCGTTCATAATACTGGCTGTAATACATTTTTGACCTGCACTGGCCAACATGGTGTAATACGGGCGCATTTTTTCGAAATGTTCAGCACTCCATAAATCTACCTTATGCACTCTAGCAATAGCAGCAGGATGTTGCCAAAGATCCAAATCAAATTTCCATTTATCAGCAGTCGGTAGAACGTGCTCGAGCACATTTACAGAGAAAGCTAAAGTGTGTTTTTTCTCAGCATTAATCGTAATTGTTCCTTTGTATTGCCCAGCTACGGTATTAGCAGGAACACTTATGCTCACCCAAATTGGCTGTAGTTCATTCTTCTTCACAGCAACGCTAGAAGTTAAATCAATAGGATCAGCCACTAATGAAGATTTAAAATTTTCTGGTTTACGGTGACCGCAACCACCACCAAATTCATCTGTAATCACATAATGTACAAAACCTGTTTTCACATTGGTTTTAGCAATCTGCTTTCCATCTTTGGCTTTAAGATCAGTGGTACTTACCGTTAATTTAGCCAAATCTTTATCCACCCAAACCAATATTTGCGTATGCACTTTTTCACCTTTCCAGGCTGTAGTTGCCCAAGTACTAACTGGTGAAATCGTTGGCTTTACCTCTTTTGCAAAACGAGCATTACTGCTAGCAAAACTAACTAGCACAGGACTTTGTCCTTTGGTTGAGACTTTATTTTGTGCCTCTGAAGTTAATCCTACCAAAAGGACAACTAATAAAAAAATATTCTTCATTTTTAAAATATTGGTTTTATTTTGAGGACTTTGAAATGGATTCTTTTTATTAAAAAGTATCTTTCTCAAAATCCCCTGTATTAACAATTGTCTCTATGACTCTTTACTCTATCTTGGTTTGTACTGTCTTTACGTACACTATTTTAGATTTACAAAATGAATTACTCACATTTCATCCAATAGCTGTAACTGTAATTTTTAAAAGGAATTCTATATTTTTCTAGCGGCATAGCTCCCCAACTGTCCATTCCTTGCATTCCTGTTTGTTGTAAATCCATATGCAAATAAATTTCATTTCTTTTGTTCAATTCCCCACTGTGGTATTGTTTCTTTTGCGCTTCTGGATCTAAATCATCCAAATTATAAGGCAAGGCTGAAAAACTCAATAAATTGTCTATAAAGGCAAATTGTATTTTTCTACCCTTTGCATTAGCAAAAGTTACCCATCGTACTTCTGTTTTGTTTCCACTTTCTTGCGGTCTGGCATAAGGAAAATACTGTTCATCTACTGATTGTTTAAATTGACCAATAAACGTATTGGTCTTTCTGTCCCAATAGTTCTCCCCTGGACCACGACCATACCAATTGATGGTATTGAAATTTTTATTGATCACCAAATCATTTCCGGCCCTTAACAACAAGCTGTTTTTCCCCGTGATGGCTGTAAACTCATTATCTACTTTGATATTTCCATCACCGTATAGAGTGAATACTTGTTGATGTGAGGCTTCGCCCTCCACCAATTTAGTAGTGAATTTTACTTGAACCGAACCGTCCGTATTCTTTGAAACTGCCGCTTGCATTTCAGTACCATTATCATAGGCATCTCTCCATTTTCTTAACTTGGTATTAAACCCAGCACCAATGTCATTATCTGTGGGCGCTCTCCAAAAAGAAGGTTTAGGCCCTTGTTCTATAAATTGCTCCCCTTTGACACTATAACCTGATAAAGTTCCTTTTTTCAAATCAAATGTTACTTCAAATTTATCTCCTGTAATCACACACTGCTCTTTGGTTTCTTTCACTTGTAGCGCCTTTTTTGAACTTGGTGTAAAAACAGTAGAAGGCAATGTTTTCAATACCAATTGCTCTTCTGCAATTTCATAACCTTTAGGCAAGAATGGTTCTTCGGTTTTTAGTGCATAATAAACATTCAATTGGTACTCTTTATCGGCTTTCTGAACCGTTTTGATTGCCAATTTGAAGTCTTTCTGCTCTTGTGGCTCCAATGAAATAGTAGTAATACTTCCCTTTTCTTTGGCAATTCCATTTTCCATAAGTACCCAACGCAACATTACATTATCCAAATTCTTAAAGAAAAAAGCGTTCTTAATCGAGATGCTGTTGTCTCCAATGAATTTTGTTTTAATGTTTTGGTGTACTTTTTTCACCTCCAAAGCCATTGGTGTTATCTCTCTGTAGGCCGTAACCACTCCTTTAACACAGAAGTCATTATCACTTAAATTTTCATCAACTGGTCCTTCCAATGGGAAATCACCACCGTACGCTTTAATGCGCTTACCATTCTTAAGGGTATCAATAGATTGATCTATCCATTCCCAAATAAATCCTCCCTGTAATTTAGGATTGTTTTCTACCACATCCCAATAGTCTTGAAAATTCCCTAAGCTATTCCCCATAATATGAGCATATTCACTTTGGATATTCGGTAATTTTGCATCACTTTTTGAGTAGCGTAACAACTCATCTGGAGTCATATATTGCGGGCAAAAAATCTCTGAATAATGCGTTTCATTTGGTTTTTCGTAATTGATATCCCTTTCATATTGAATAGGCAAAGTCGTTTGTTGTCTCAACCAATCGTAAGCAGCATAAAAATTAGTACCATCACCTGCTTCATTTCCTAAAGACCAGGTCACCACACTTGCATGATTTTTATCTCTTTCATACATACGCTGTATACGTTGCAAATGCGATTCTTTCCAAAGTGGATTATTAGCCAAGGTAACATCTAAATCATACCCCAGACCATGTGATTCAATATTGGCTTCATCTACCACATACAAACCGTATTCATCACAAAGCTCCATCCAATAAGGATCTGGTGGATAATGCGAATGACGAACTGCATTGACATTAAGCTTCTTCATCATCTCCATATCTTTGCGCATATCCTCTTTACTAAGCGTATGCCCATTTGTTGGATGATGTTCATGGCGGTTAACTCCTTTTATGTAAACTCTTTTACCATTGACTAAAAAGTCAGTTCCCTTAATTTCGATCTTTTTGAAACCAATACGAAGTGGCACCACTTCCAATACTGCTCCCTTAGCATCTTTTAAAGTAAGATACAAACGATACAAATAAGGCGTTTCAGCTGTCCATTTTTGAACATTTTTTATAACTCCTTCAAACGCTACATTGGTTTTATATTTTCCTAATACGGTTTTAAAATCCTTTGTTTTATCTTGATATACTATATTTCCTTTAGCATCTTCCAAGCTCACTTCAACCGTTATGCTGTCTTTTTTACTGTATAGCCCTTTTTCTCTTTTATAACTATCAATTTCTGCATTGATGCTCAGTAATCCATTAGTATAGGAATTGTCTAGTGTGCTGATAATTTTAGTATCACGAATATTCAACTTTTCAGTGGCATATAAAAAAACATCTCTTTCAATTCCAGAAAAACGGAACATGTCTTGACACTCCAAATAACTAGCATCACTCCAACGATATACTTGAAAAGCAATTAAATTCTCTCCTGGTTTCACAAAATTGGTAATATCAAACTCGGCAGCCATTTTACTGTCTTCACTGTATCCTACTTTTTTTCCGTTTACCCAAACAAACAGACAGGATTTAGCATTCCCCACATGAATAAAAACCTGCTTCCCTTTCCAATTCGCAGGCAAATTAATTTTTTTACGATACGAACCTACAGGATTATTATTCACTGGAATATCAAAAGGTGGATTCATCTTTTCATAACGTAAATTATGGCCCGCAAAATCATAGGGTTGGTTAACATAAATAGGTAAACCATACCCATTCACTTCCCAACTAGCTGGTATGCGAAAATTGGTCCACTTGGTATCATCATAACTAAGTTCGAAAAAATTCTGAGGACGCTGGTTAGGATCTTGCACCCAATTGAATTTCCAACTACCATTTAATGAGAAAAAGTTAGTCGATTTTTCTCTATCGTATTGCTTGGCTTTTTCCTTATTTTCAAAACTAAAAGCCGTATTGCGCATTGGCATTCTGTTCAAGGAAACAATTTCTGGATTTAGCAGTTCAGCAGGTAACTGCGCAAAGACATTTACAGTTAATAACAAGGCAATGATTGCCAATTTCACTTTTTTCACGTTCCTTAAAACGGTTAGCCCGTCCCTCTGCTGTAGTTCAGTCCTTTTACCTTCCATTGTTTTTGTTATCATTATATTTATATTCCGTTTAATTTTATTTTCAAAGTATACACTTGATCTCCAATCTTTAAAAGTTATACCACCTATCACTTAATCGATTTAGTTAAAAGCTACCATAACCTCATGAAATTCCTTCTCATTATACGCTTACATTTAGCTGGCAGGGAGCCATTTTTAGGACAAACAGTGCTCCCTAGTAAAAGTTTTTCTTTTAAAGAAAATTTCTTTGTATTTTTAAAGAACACGAAAATAGAGTTAGTTTAACTATTTTCCTAATCATTTATCAGATAAAACCAATAAAAAAGCCCTCATTTCTGAAAGCTTTAGGATAATCTTGAAACTATAATTTTAAATGAAGTTACTTTCTCCCCTATCCTCCAGTTCCACACCCTCGTCGTTTTTAGCATAGAGACCAATAATATCGAGGAACTTTCCATTCATCACCGCTACAATTATTTAAATTAGTATAGTGACGACAATGCCTCTAAGCATAGATAGTAATAACATAACTATCGAAAGTAGAAAGTCAGCTTTAAAAAATAATAACACTAGAGGATTCAATTCCCTATAATGGACAGAAGAAAAAAAAACGTAACAAAAAAACAATCTAGAAAACGAAGTTAAAAAATGGCTTTACTCTGACAAAATAAAGAAAGAATTACAAAAGTTCTGTTGTGTAATTCTTTACCCTTTTGTACTTTAGCTCTAAAGAGCTACCATAACATCAAGATCAACACATCGTTCTGTGTTAGCCATCATTTGAACCAAAAACACTAAACAATCAACTATTATGAAGGATTACAAAGTAGAGTGCCTAATGTACTACTCAAAATTAACCTTAGATTCAGCACACATTGCCAAAGATTCAAAAAAAGAAATTCAGGAAAAATTAGATGAATATACGTCAAAGGGGTACAAATTTACATCCTCCACTTCAACAAGTTTTGGCGTGGCAATTTACATTCATTTGTACTTTGAGAAAGATGTTTAGAGAGAATCTGAATCAAAGCTCTTTTTGAGCTCTCATTCCCAATTTTTGCAACTGATCCAATACCGAGGGGAAATATTAAAACAAAAAAAATGAGCAACTTTGTGCTCATTTTTTTTTGTTTTAATCTCTGTAGCCCGTAGCGGAATCGAACCGCTCTTACATGGATGAAAACCATGCGTCCTAACCGATAGACGAACGGGCCTGCTTTGTTATTGCGGTTGCAAAAGTACAATTAATTTTGACATTTGAAATACTTTTTTAAAATTCTTGCGAATATTTTTTTAAAAAAAATAATTCTTTAAATACTTTCGCTCGCTATCCTTCCCTCTCTTAGGCCTTCCTCCCAAAGGGATTCTCTTTACTCCTTCCCCATCTAAACAAATCCTATCTCTCTGATTTAGAATAAAATTACAACTAACTTATCACAAATCGGTCGAATATCAAACACTCCCTTTTCGCCATTAGTTTTACCTTAAAACGACTTAGATTTTACACTATTTTCTTTTAAAAATAATTTTAAAAAACCTACAAAAATTCCTACTTCACTCCTGTATTGATTCAAAATCCAACAAAAAAAACCATAAAGGATCCTCTATTATGACCACATAACTCTTGCTTTTTTTTGAAAAAAAATCGCTATCGCACCTTCTTTAATCAGGTTCCCAATATTCCCATCGGAAGATCTAGTACAAATATTAAAAACACATTTGGAAAAAGCACTTCTGTTTTGAGTATAAAAGTGCCATTAAAAATACAAAAGGCTAAAATAAAATCAACAGCTAAGTACTCTTAAGTATCTAGTGCAACAACTAGAAGTCTAACTTAAAAATAACCTCAATAATGTTTGACTGAATACCTATTTCCGAAAATCAAAAACTTAGCCTTAAAAGGGCCAAAACATACAGTATCGAATAAACTAACCTCACATTCCACGGCAAGATCTCTTGACAACAACTAATTAGAAGAAAAAGACTAAATACTATATTCCCCCTTACCCTTTGCCAAATGTTTTTATTTCCTACACCCCTATGACCGCCAAAAATACTCAGCCACAAAAAAAGCCCTGATCTCTCAGGGCTTATATTTTATTGAAATGGATGGGTTATTCCGATACTTTGCTTTTCACAACTAATCTGAAACCTTCACCATGGATGTTTAAAATTTCAACATCTTCATCTGCTTTTAGATATTTTCTAAGTTTAGCGATGTAAACGTCCATACTTCTTGATGTGAAGTAGTTATCATCTCTCCAGATTTTTGTTAATGCTAATTCTCTTGGCATTAAATCATTCTCATGAAGAATCAACATTTTAAGCAATTCATTTTCTTTTGGAGACAATTTTATTGGCTCATCATTTTCAAAAGTTAAGAATCTCAATTTAGAATTCAAATGGAATTTACCAATATTGAATTCAAATTGAACTTGTTCTGCTTTTGTATCAGCCGATTTTCTTTGAATAATTGCTTTGATTTTCATCAACAATACTTCTGAATCAAAAGGTTTATTCAAATAATCATCAGCACCTGCTTTATATCCTTTTAACACATCCTCTTTCATCGATTTTGCAGTTAAGAATATAATAGGCACTTCGCTGTTCTTTTCTCTAATTTCTTTGGCTAAAGTGTAACCATCTTTATAAGGCATCATTACGTCAAGAATACATAAATCATATACATCTTTCTTGAATTTCTCAAAACCTTCCATACCGTTTTTAGCTAAAGTAACTTCAAAGTCATTTAACATTAGATAATCTTTAAGAACTGCCCCAAAATTAAGGTCATCTTCTACTAAAAGTATTCTTTTGTTATTATTTTCCATATTTTAATTTATTAATGGTATTTTTATTATAAAGGTGCTACCTTTTCCTTTTTCGCTTTCAACATATACTTGACCATTGTGATCCTCTACTATTCTCTTTACATAAGCAAGACCTAAACCATGTCCTTTTACGTTATGTAAATCTCCTGTATGCTCTCTATAAAATTTCTCAAAAACTCGTTTCTGAGCTATCTTACTCATTCCTACTCCATTATCCTTTACTTTTATCAAAATCATGTCTTTCACATTCTCTGTAAAAATTTCAATCTCAGGAGTATTCGGTGAATATTTTATTGCATTTTCTAAAATATTAACCAACACATTAGTGAAATGCACTTCATTAAGCAAACAAGTTGTTCTAGAAGCATTTAAATGTTTCACCACTGTTCCCTGCTTGTCTTCTAAAATTAAATTTACATGCTCAATTGCGTCCTCAATGATATCATGAATAGCAGTTGGTTCCTTACTTATATCGAGTTCCCTTTTTTCTAGTTTAGAGATTCGAAGTACATTTTCAACCTGAGCGTGCATTCTTTTATTCTCGTCCCGAATCATTTGCAGATATCGAAAGACCTTTTCCTTGTCTTCAATAATCTTCGGATTCTTAATGGCATCTAGTGCTAAATTTATGGTCGCAATAGGAGTCTTAAACTCATGCGTCATATTATTAATAAAATCCGTTTTAATTTCAGAAATATGCTTTTGACGTAATAATTGATTTAACGCACTTGTATAGGCAACTATTATAATTAATGTAAAAACTATTGATAAAATTGTAATACTCAATAATTCAGACAATAAAAATTTCTTCTTGTGAGGAAAAGTAACATATAACTCATATTTGCTATTCCCTTCGTTATCAGTATAAATGGGCACATGATAACTAGCATCTTTATCATAATGAAAGCTTTCTGATTTGATCTTCGTGGCCAATCCATTATTGAGCACTCCAAATTCAAACTTGGTATTCACACCATATTCCGCAAGCTCTTTTTTTAATAAACTTTGAAGCTTTTCTTTAGAAATTCTTTCGTCTATAGGCAATGCATCTGCATAGTCTTTAACCGAAATTTCTCTCTGAACCTTACTCAAAATATCCAAACTTCCAGACTTTTCAATTTTCAAATCAGGAATAACCGTTTGATTTAATGAACTTTGATCAATTAGATTATTATTATTGTAAACTTCAGTTACTCTTTTAGAATTAAAACTTTTAAACCTGTCATTAGAAAACTTCTTATTAAACAATAAATTATTTATCCCATAATCTTCAGAAGACAGCGTATTACTATATATTATGGTTTGTTTCGTTTTTGAATTTCTTTGAACATAATAAACCTCTAACAAATCTTCTTTTTTAGGCGTCTTTCCTGTACTCTCCTTAAGACGATTGTAGTCTGCATAGTAACTATACTCTTCCAATTTTTCCAGCTTATCAGCAACATTCCCTATAACTTGGGTAACGTGGTATTTAAACTGTTCATCATTGTTCTTAAACGAGGAGTTGAACCAAAACACCTGAACAAGAATAATCCCAATTAGGGATAAACTCATCAGTAAAACAAGTATTCTAAAAAATAATTTATTCATCGAAACAAAATTAATATTTTAACAATATACTAAATAATACATTAACCAAATATTAACATTTAAGACTGATTTTGTTTTATATTTAAAATTTTAAGAATTTTAACAGTTTCTTCTTTAGCGATTTTAAGATTTGTGTTATTAATTACAAAATTGCTTCTAGAAATACGATCTTCGTCTTTCCATTGCATTTGCATACGGCTTAAAACTTGCTCACGTGTAGTATGATCACGCTTTAAGACTCTCTCAATTCTAATTTCTTCAGGGGCAGTAACGGTTATAATAACATCACATTCTTTATATCGACCACTTTCAAACAAAATGGCCGCTTCATAAATCACATAGGGGTAATTTGTATTCTTTGACAACCATACCTCAAAGTCTTTTTTTACGGCTGGGTGTACAATGGCATTTAACTTACTTAATTGGTCAGCATCATTAAAAACAATCTCCGCTAATTTGGCTCTGTTTAAAATATCATTTTCAAAAAGATGGGTTCCAAAAACCGTTTTGATTGCATTTACAATATCGTCTGACTGCATGACATTCTTAGCTTGGTCATCTGCGATGTAAACAGGAACGCCCATTTCCTTGAAATAGTTCGCAATGGTTGTTTTTCCACTACCTATCCCCCCTGTTAAACCAATAACTTTTGTCATACTATAATTTAAAAAACATTCCTGGAAAAGCCTCTTGCGGTTTTTTCTTTAATAGAATAATTTTTATAAATGATTCTAAGAAACCAGTTCCATAACCATAAAATTGTTTCCAAACGGCAATTACAGAGAGATAGCCTATTTTAAGGCTTTTATTCTGAATACTTGCTGTAAGAAATATTACTATGAAATATACGACATATAATTGTAAAAACAGATCAATATTGAATATTAATAACACAAAAGCCAATACCAATCCAAGTATGAAAGCCGTAGGAAAGAAAAACGTTAATTTATTGTGTTCCGGATACCAACTATTTAGTATCGGTCTAGCTTTTCCAAATTTATTGACCTGGATAGAAAATTTCTCCCAATCAATTCTGCGTTTGTGATACACATAAGCTTCGGTAAACAATCGCGTTTCAAATCCTAAATTCCACAAACGAATCGACAAATCAGGATCCTCACCTGGATGAATATTTCCAAATCCTTTTGAAGCCTCAAAAGCTTTTTTGGAAATTCCCATATTAAAACTACGTGGCTGAAATTTATTGATTTTTTCAGAACCTCCACGAATCCCTCCTGTGGTCAAAAATGATGTCATGGCGAAATTGATGGCTTTTTGAACATCCGAAAAACTATCCAAAGCTTTATCAGGTCCTCCAAAACAATCCACATAATTTTCATTTAATGCTTTTCGTACCTCTGTTAAATACTGAGACGGAATAATACAATCAGAATCAAAAATGATAAAATAATCTCCTCTGGCTTTTTGCATACCAAAATTTCTTGAATCTCCAGGACCTGAATTTTCTTTAAAATAATAAGAAATATTCAATTTTCCTTGATAGGTCATTACGACATCTTTACAAGGAATGGAAGATCCATCTTCAACAAGAACAATTTCAAAAGCTTCATTATAATCAGATTTTGACAAACTTTCTAAAAGTTCATCAACTTCATCTGGACGATTATACACGGGTATAATTAAAGAAAAAACCATAGTGGGATATGCAGTATTAAAGTGGCAATTTTTTTAAACTCAAAATTTTAACAAAGATAAGGTATATCCATAAAAAAACCATCAACTTTTGATTGATGGTTTTCATTTTTAATGCTATATAAGTCTCTTATTTGATACTTTCAATATTAACGACTTCATTTGATTCTGCCGCGTAGTCTACTCCAGCAAATTCAAATCCAAATAAATTCAAGAAATCATTTTTATATCCTGCTAAATCACCAATAGCTGGCAAAGTCTCAGTAGTTGCATCCAACCATAGTTGAGCTACTTTTGCTTGAACATCCTCACGCATTTCCCAATCGTCGATTCTGATTCTACCTTTATCATCTGTAGGAACAGTTGATCCATTGTATAATCTATCTTGAAACAAACGTTGAATTTGCTCGATACAACCTTCGTGGATTCCTTCTTCTTTCATGATTTTATACAAAAGAGAGATATATAAAGGAATAACCGGAATAGCAGAACTTGCTTGTGTAACTAAGGCTTTGTTAACTGAAACATAAGCTTGACCTCCGATTGCTTTTAAGCTTTCTGTAATTGAAAATGCAGTAGCTTCCAAATCATCTTTTGCACGTCCAATTGTTCCTTTACGATAAACCGCTTCTGTAAGTGATGGTCCAATATAAGAATAAGCAACTGTTGTAGCGCCTTCTGCTAATAAATTTTCACTTTTCAAAGCATCCATCCACATCGACCAATCTTCACCTCCCATTACCGCAATGGTATTGGCAATATCTTCATCAGTACAAGGCTCGATAGATACATCAGAAACTTTTCCAGTATGAAAATCAACTGTTTTATTGGTAAAAGTTTGTCCAATTGGTTTCAAAACCGAACGGTGCAACACACCTGTAACTGGGTGCAAACGAACTGGGGATGCTAAACTATAGATCACCAAATCAATCTGACCTAAGTCTGCTTTAATTAAATCTAGTGTTTGTCTTTTTACTTCATTTGAAAAAGCATCTCCATTGATACTTTTTGCATACAAACCTGCTTTATGAGCTTCCGTTTCAAAAGCAGCAGAATTGTACCATCCTGGTGATGCCGTTTTACCTTCTACTGGTGGCTTTTCAAAAAACACTCCAATAGTAGCTGCATCAGATCCAAAAGCACTTGTAATTCTTGACGCTAATCCAAAACCTGTTGAAGCACCAATAACCAATACTTTTTTAGCGCCAGCAATAGCCCCTTTTGATTGTACGTATGCTATTTGATTTTTTACATTTTGCTCGCATCCCTTTGGGTGTGATGTCAAACAAATAAATCCTCTCATTCTAGGTTCTATAATCATATCTTTATTGTTTATTCGTTAATTTAGCTCACCTCTAATCAAGGCGCATCCTTAACTTATTTACGTTTGTTTAATTCGTTTTTGAGTTGGCAAATATAAAGTATTTCTTTAGTTCAACAAGGCTTTAGCATGATTTAAAGCGGAATCAGAAACCACTGCTCCAGATAACATTTGTGCAATTTCTATAATTCTTTCTTCCTGAGATAAAAGCTTCAATTCTGATTGCGTCTGATCATCAACAGTAGATTTGAATACTTTAAAATGAGAATCCCCTTTTGCCGCAATTTGCGGTAAATGGGTTATGGCAAAAATTTGCATGGTAGCACTCATTTCTTTCATGATCTCTCCCATTCTAATAGCGATCTCTCCAGATACTCCTGTATCAATTTCATCAAAAATCAAAGTCGGCAGTTTGGAGTACTGCGCTAAGATTGCTTTTACAGCTAACATAATACGGGACATCTCCCCTCCTGAAGCCACCTTTTTTAACAATCCAAAATCAGTTCCCTTATTGGCAGAAAACAAAAATACCAATTCATCTTTACCATTTTGAAAATAGGTTTCAGAGGGTACTAATTCCATTTTAAAACGAACATTTGGCATCCCTAAGGTCTCCAATATCGCAATCAATTGATTCGACAATACCGGAATCGCCTCTACTCTATTTTGGTGTATATCCACTGAGAACGCATCTAGCTCCAGTGTTTTTTGTTCAATTGATTTGGACAGCACTGCAATTTCTTCCTCAATATTACCCAATTCCGTAACTGCACTTTCTAATTTAAGTTGAATTTCAATCAACTCTCCAACACTAACCACCTGATGTTTCTTTTGCAAATTATAAATCAATTGCAGTTTTTGACTGATTAATTCTAATTGCGCTGGATCATTTAATAATTTCTCCGTAGCATTTTGCAATTCTTTCGAAACATCATCGAACTCAATAGCCAAACTACTTATTCGTTCAAATATACTTTGGTAGTCAGGTGAAAATGCCGCAATTTTATGCAATGAGGTTTTGATTTCATTGAGATTATGGAATACCCCGAATTGCTCTTCATTGGCTATAGCTAATGCTTTATCGATCGATTCTTTGATCACCTCTACATTATTGAGTTTCTCAAAATCAGCCTCCAACTCTTCTTGCTCTCCTGCCTTTAATTTGGCTACTACCAATTCATTCAATAAAAAAGTATTGTATTCTTGCTCTTTTCCAGAATCACTTTGCTTTTTGAGCAAAGCATTCCATTTGGATTTCTCCGCCTTATAAGCCTTTAATACTTTTTGATAAGCCAAAATGGTTTCCCCATTATTGGCAATGGCATCTATGATTTTAAATTGTACTCCCTCGTCTGACAACTCCTGTGTTTGTTGTTGCGAATGGATATCAATCAGAAACAAACTCAAATCCTGTAACTCTTGAAGGTTTACCGGACTATCGTTTATAAAGGCCCGAGATTTACCTGAAGGCAAAATCTCACGTCTTATAATTGTATCCTCTTCGTAGTCCAGATCGTTTGTTTCGAAAAACTCTTTTAAATTGTATTTAGAAATTTCAAAATGCGCCTCGATCACACATTTTTCTTCTTTATTCTTTAGCGAACTAAGATCCGCTCTCTTTCCCAAAACCAGTCCGATTGCGCCTAATATAATAGACTTACCAGCACCTGTTTCCCCTGTAATTATAGAAAAACCTTTTGAAAAATCAATAGTGAGTTTTTCAATCAGGGCATAGTTTTTAATTGACAGCGAAGTAATCATAAGGAAATTTTGTAATATAAAAGTTAACGAGAATGTATTATAAAAAATTCAACTAAAATTTAATTTGCGACCATTTACTAGAATTCAATGGCGATACTTTATTTAAAACATCTATTAAATCAGCTACAGGAACACTTGGCCCTCCTGAGAAAACAGACACTATTTCATCAGATTTTGCATCAAAAAATACCCGTGTTAAAAAAGCATTGGGCTTGACTGAATTTAATTTTCCAACCAAAAGTATAGCGGTTTTAATCTTTTCTTTTGACGTCTTTAAATCTTGACTCATTCCATCCATAGCACTGTGATACATCCAGCTGCTTTGCCTTAAATCGGTATAGGTAGGCGAAATCATGTCATTGATTAAATAATAACGGTTCTGAATCCCATCAGACTGGCTCCATCCTTTAAAACTACCCTGTTGCGCCACATTGGCAATATTCTGAGCTGTTTCTAAAAATGGATTCCCTGCTCCCATTTGAAAGGTATCCGCATCCATAGCTAAAATTAAGTAACTATAAAAAGACACTACAGAAACTAGGTTAGACTCAAAGACCGACGGATTAAACAACAAAGGCTCATATTCTGTATACCTAAAACTAAAATCTTTATCATTGTAATTCAACACTGGCGAAGAATACGTTGAATTGAAAATTAATCTTGAGGATTGTATTTGAATAGTTCCTGAGAATTGATCCGAACTCTGAGATGACAAGGTAATATACATCGAACAATTGATTCGTTCGTTTTGCTTTAAAACCGATCCCGTCCAATCTGTTTTATTGACAAATTCAGACAATGAGGTCTGAAGTGTTTTAAAAACCTGTTGATTCGGATTAGGAAGTCGATCCGTATTAATAGTTACGGTACAATTTAGCTGTTGTGCTTGTGCAAAGCCAAAAATTAAAAATACTAAAAAAGTAACTATTTTATTCATACGAAAGAGCATATTAGGTTTTAGCACAAACAGCATTACGATAATAACAAGAAGCGGAAATTATACTGTTTTAGGATTTTGTAAAATGCAAAATCACTTTGTTTAAAATATCCACTGCAACAGATTCTTTTGATTTTAATTCCATCGGCTCAATTTTAAAATTTTTATCAATAAAAGTCACTTTATTGGTTTCTTTTTTAAAACCAGCACCTTTGTCTTGTAAGGAATTTAAAACAATCAAATCTAAGTTTTTTTTCTGAATTTTCAACTTCGCATTTTCAATTTCATTCTCCGTTTCCAATGCAAATCCAATTAAAAACTGTGTTTTTTTGATTGCACCCAATGACAATAAGATATCTTTCGTTTTTTCAAGCTCGATCGTAAAGGCATCCGCGGCTTTTTTTATTTTTTGCACGGCAACCATTTTAGGCTTATAATCCGCAACAGCTGCTGCAGCAATAGCCACATCAACACCCTCAAAATATACATGACAAGCATCATACATTTCTTGAGCCGATACGACATCCACTACCTTAATGCTCTTGTTTTTGACTTTATAGTGCGTCGGTCCTGAAACCAAAACTACAGTAGCCCCTAAATCTGCAGCTGCATTGGCAATATCAAATCCCATTTTCCCTGAGGAATGGTTTCCGATAAAACGCACTGGATCTATGGCTTCATAGGTTGGCCCCGCCGTAATTAATATTTTTTTTCCCTTTAGGGGTAATTTACTTTCTAAATCAGCTTCAAGAAAAGCGATAATGTTTTCCGGCTCTGCCATTCTACCTTCACCAGATAAACCACTGGCTAACTCCCCATTTTCAGCAGGAATCATCACATTCCCAAATTGATGTAAAGCGGTAAAACTTGCTAGGGTTGACGGATGTTTATACATATCCAAATCCATTGCAGGCGCAAAATAAACTGGACATTTAGCCGATAAATAAGTAGCTATTAAAAGATTGTCACAGTTCCCAGTAGCCATCTTAGACAAGGTATTGGCCGTAGCTGGTGCAACCAACATGAAATCAGCCCACAGGGCTAATTCAACATGATTTATCCATACAGCATCTTGATCATCTTGATTAAAAAAACTAGAGTGTACTGGATTTTTAGATAAGGTAGATAAGGTAAGTGGCGTTACAAAATCCTTAGAAGCAGGTGTCATGATCACTTGGACATGTGCACCTGCTTTTATAAAAAGTCGTACTAATGAGGCTGTTTTATAGGCTGCAATTCCACCAGAAACTCCCAGTAAAATTTTCTTCCCGTTTAAAACTGACATTATACTATATTATTTGTTTGAACTTCTGTGGTAAGTTTTACCGTCTAACCATTCTTGAACTGCTAAAGCGTGTGGCTTAGGTAATTTTTCGTAAAATTTAGACACTTCAATTTGTTCTTTATTTTCAAAAACTTCTTCAAGACTGTCATTGTAAGTAGCAAACTCTTCTAACTTCTCAGTCAATTCCTTTTTAATTTCAGAATTGATTTGATTTGCTCTTTTAGCCATAATGGTAATTGCCTCATACACATTCCCTGTTGGCTCTTCAATAACGGTTTTATTATAAGTTATTGTATTTACAGGAGCATTCGTCTTTTTTAAATCCATGACTTTATTTTATTTAGTAAATTTTTGTAAATCTGTTTCAACCCTAGCATTCATCTCGTCTGCCTTTTCTTTGTATTTCGTAGCACCATTAAACTTCAATAAGTTACTGTACGCTACTTTAGCCACTTGTAAACGCTCTTCCATTTTTGATGGAATACTGTTAATCGCTAATTGGTATGCCGAATCGTATTTATAAAACAATGCATCTTCTTTAAGTGGTGTACCTGGAAAATCAGCAATAAAATTATCAAACGCTACTAATGCCGATTTATAATCTGAAATCGTATTGTATCCTTTGGCATTTTCAAAGGCTTTTTTCTCTAACTTACCATTCAAAACTTTCACTACCTCATTGGCTTGAGCAATATATTCTGAATTAGGATAATTATCAATAAAAGCTTGTAATTTCTCTAAAGCTTTTATTGTATCCCCTTGATCTAAACTATATACCGGAGCTAATTTTGAATAACAAAATGCACCTAAAAAAGCCGCCTCTTGCACTTTTTCACTACGAGGATAACCCGAAGCAAAACTTTCAAATTGATATCCTGCTAAATAATACTGTTTTGTCTTATAGTAAGATTGGGAAAACATATAAAAAAGCTTTTCAGCTTGAGGTTTACCTCTATACGACGGTGCTAATTGTTCAAAAAGACGAATCGCTTTAGAATATTTCCCAGCTTCATACATCTTTGTGGCCATATCAAATTTTGCCGCAACGTCTTCATTTTTCAATACCTTTTGGTAATCACTACAAGCACTAAAAAGGACAACAACAATTAACAGAGATATTATTTTTTTCATATTCTTACTTTTATTATGATCCCTTAGACAAATTATGCCAAAGCAAAATCACACCGAAGTTCCGGTGGCAAATTTAGTTATTAATTTAGCTACTACAAAATATTTTTTGGTATAATAAAATACCGACAATCTTACTCTAATTTAATACTGCTTTTAACAAAGGCGTTCAATCTTTCTGCTAATGAATCATCGACAGCTACCAATGGCAAACGTACCGTGTTGTCAGCAATACCAAGGGCTTGAAAGACTTGCTTGATTCCAGCAGGATTTCCTTGCTCAAAAATCATATCAATACAATCCGATAAAAAGTATTGCGTTTTAAAAGCCTCATTTACTTTTCTATTCAATCCTAAACGGATCATTTCTGAAAATTCTTTAGGAAAACCTTGTCCAATTACAGAAATTACTCCTGCTCCACCAGCCAAAACGATAGGTAAAGCAATCATATCATCTCCTGAAATCACTAAAAAGTCTTTTGGTGCATTTTTAAGTAATTGTAAGGCTTGAGCCATATCACCTGCAGCTTCCTTTATCGCCACAACATTACTAAAATCATTCGCCAAACGAATCACTGTAGAAGGCAACATATTACTTGATGTTCTTCCTGGAACATTATACAAAATTACCGGTACTGGAGAAGCTTCTGCAATCGCTTTAAAGTGCTGATAAATACCTTCCTGAGTTGGCTTGTTATAATAAGGAGAAACAGAAAGTATCGCTTCAAATGCAGCAAAATCTCTTGTTTTTAACTCTTCCACTACTTGCATCGTATTGTTACCCCCAACACCTAGAACCAAAGGCAATCTACCTTTATTAGTATCTATTACTGTCTGAATAACCAATTCTTTTTCGGATTGAGTCAAGGTCGCATTTTCAGCTGTTGTCCCCATAACGACAAGGTATTCAACTCCTCCATCAATCGAAAAATTAACGATACGTTGCAATGCTTCGATATCAATTGAAAAGTCTTTTTTAAATGGCGTTACTAGCGCAACACCAGTTCCTATTAATGATTGCATATTCTACTTATATTTTATTTTATATTTTTTAAATACTTAAACAATTCAAAAACGAATAGTTTATAATTTTCTATCTCGCTATGGATCACCCACCGATTTAAGCGAATATCCACCGAAGCAAATCCCGCTTTAAATTTAGCCTTTGATTCATTGGTCACAGTCATCAGAATAGCCTTCTCGGTACTATAATAACTGATCAAAAGATCCAATTCCATAGCGACGAACTCCGTCAAAAGAGAACCTCTTAGTGCCCCTTGCCAATTGAGCTGTTTTTTACCAAAAGTAGGTCTTAAATAAGACTCTTTCTCTTTAAACTTATCGCTATACACCACAATTTTAAGGTTATCTAAACTAATCCCTTGCAGAATCAATTCCTTTACCAAGGCTTCGGACTGCTGAAAATCTCTTTCATCAATCAGTAAACCAACCGTTTGCACCTTGCCAGTAAAGACTTCGTTTTTCACCTTATGTAAATTATTTTTCAATCTTTTTTTTATCAAAAAATCCTTTATATAATTTAAAAACATATTACTTTTACCAGATTACAAAATTAATTATTAAAGTTGCATTTAAGATGGTAAAACTAAAAAAGTATAACGGATTTTTAAAACTTTTTGTTATATTCTTAACACTTTTTTTTATAGCGTCCTGTAGTCAAAAAAATTACCAACTGACCAAGATAGAAGCCAAGCAAATTCCAGTAACGCAACAGGCAGCCCAAACTCCTGAA
Source organism: Flavobacterium sp. OHVDL-2026-0007 (assembly GCF_059882335.1). Taxonomy (NCBI): domain Bacteria; kingdom Pseudomonadati; phylum Bacteroidota; class Flavobacteriia; order Flavobacteriales; family Flavobacteriaceae; genus Flavobacterium; species Flavobacterium sp. OHVDL-2026-0007. Next base: position 287,683 of record NZ_CM187612.1, on the reverse strand, counting down.
ATCGAAAACTTTATTACCCCTTATCGCGATCACATCAATAAAGACTTAGATAATGTTTTAGCCTATAGTCCTGAAACGCTTGATAAAAGTACAGGCAAATGGCAAACTAGTATTGGAAACTTACTTGCTGATGTCTGTTTGGAAAGGGGGAATCTCGTTTTTAAAACAAGGGAGAATAAAGTCCTTGACTTGTGCTTTCTAAATCACGGTGGGATACGCGCCATATTACCCAAAGGAGATGTCACCACTAGAACGGCTTTTGAAATTATGCCCTTTGAAAACAACTTAGTGGTTTTGGCTTTAAAAGGAGAGCAAATTTTAGCCATGACGACTTATATTATTAAAGAAAGAAAACCACATCCTTTAGCTGGAATGACCTTCACCATAGCCAAAGACAATACGGCTAAAAACATACTGATTCAAGGAAAACCACTAGATACCAATAAAATTTATTATGTAGCTACCAATGACTATTTAGCCAATGGCGGAGACAGCATGAATTTTTTCTTAAAAAACGTGCAGAAATTTGATATGAATTATAAACTTCGAAATGTACTGATTGATTATTTTAAAGCAGTAGATACCATACCCGTAGCCAAAGACATTCGCATTTCTGAAGAATAACAAGCTGCATAAATAAAATTAAATGACCAGCGTTTACGCTAAAAAAATAGATCATGAAAAGAAGAGAATTTATCGAAAAAACAGCTGCTAGTACTGCCTTATTAAGTTTAGGTTTGTCCTTGAGTAGTTTTGAATCTAACGATATTAAACACTTAACTATTCTACATACTAACGATGTTCACAGCCATATCGATCCTTTTCCTGCTGATGATCCTCGCAATGCCAATAAAGGTGGTGTATCACGCCGTGCAGCCCTTATCGAAAGCATTCGAAAAGAAAACCCTAATGTACTACTACTAGATGCTGGAGACATTTTTCAAGGAACCCCATACTTTAACTATTATGGAGGCGAACTTGAATTCAAGTTGATGAGCATGATGAAATATGATGCATCGACTATCGGTAATCATGATTTTGACAATGGTCTTGACGGCTTACATGCGCAACTACCACACGCCAGTTTTGACTTTATTTGCTCCAATTATGACTTTAAAAACACAGTCATGAATGGTTTTGTCAAACCCTATAAAATCTTTACTAAAAACGGTATTAAAGTAGGCGTATTTGGCCTAGGTATCGAACTAGAAGGTCTAGTTGACAAACAAATGTACAAAGAGACAATCTATAACAATCCTGTAGAAATAGCACAGGATATGACGCGTATCTTAAAGAAAGAAGAAAAATGTGATTTGGTAATTTGTCTTTCACATTTAGGCTATAAGTATCGTGATAACGATTCAAAAATCTGTGATCTAAAATTAGCTGAGTTGACCCAAGATATTGATTTAATTATTGGAGGCCATACCCACACTTTTTTAGACAAACCAACTATTGTACAAAACAAGGCTGGTGAAAAGGTACTGGTGAACCAAGTAGGCTGTTATGGGATCAATTTAGGCAGAATTGATTTTTACTTTGACCGCAATAAAGCACACACCAATCAAGGCAAATCAATTATTGTATAATTTTTTTTTATCGATTCTTAGCTTTTCCAGAAAATACTCTACCATAAAAAAGTAGCCCAGTATCTGTGTAACATCGCGTATTAAGATCAAAACAACCGAATAGGAAAAGTACTGATTGAAAATAAAAAAGATATCGGAAAAGATATAACAAATAGCCATTAAAGATATTAACAAGCTTAAATGGGTTCCTTTGGTGATATAACTTACAAAAGAATAAAAACTTAAAACACTCAAAACGATACCGTAAATCACATAGAGTAGATTAAACTTTTTCATGCTATCGCTTTGTAAACTCAATACAGCAATTAACAAATACACGATAAATATGATCACTATAGATATGGGTAAAACGTCTTTCTTCCGCAGTTCTATCTTTTCGTAACCCCTCATAAAAAGCATAAAAAGCAGTATATACACGATTAGAAAACTAACGACCCCTCCAAGCTCCGAAATCTCAACATCCATCAGATCAAATACCTGACCTACAAAACAAAACAAAAAGATTAAACCTTCTATCTTTCCAATTTTAAATTCACTACTAATGGCAAAATAGAAAAAAATAGCAGGCAATACTATGGCCTTAGCATAGATTGCTAAAAAGTCCTGTTCGCTACAATCAAAAATGATGGTGAACAACAAGGCTATAAAAAACAAAATCAACGAGGGTTTATTCGCTTTCATTTAATTTAGTTATAAAATCTTCTTCTGACAATATCGGGATGTTTAATTTATTTGCTTTTTCTAATTTCGCAGGTCCCATACTCTCTCCAGCCACCACGAAATCGGTTTTTGCTGAAATAGAACTTCCGACCTTACCACCATTATCTTCTATCGTTTTCTTTAACTCATCTCTTGAAAATTGAGAAAAAACTCCAGAAACCACAAATGTTTTTCCTAGAAATTTTTCGGTCGCATTGGGGTTTATTTTTTCAACGATTTCAAATTGAACGCCATGCTTTTTCAAACGCTCAATGATCATTTTGTTTTCCTCGTTTTCAAAAAACTCAATAACACTTTTAGCAATTCGCTCCCCTATTTCATCCACTAAAATCAAGTCCATTAAAGTGGCTTGACTCAGCGCATCAATATTTTTATAATGTTTGGCTAACTTTTTGGCTACGGTCTCTCCCACAAAACGAATTCCCAAAGCAAAAAGCACACTTTCAAACGGAATTTCTTTCGATTGCTCTACTCCTTTTACTAAGTTTTCAGCCGACTTCTGTGCCATTCTTTCTAAAGGCAAAATCTGCTCCACAGTCAATTCATACAAATCAGCATAATTGTGTACCAATCCGTTATTAAAGAGCAACGCTACCGTTTCCCCTCCAAGACCTTCAATATCCATTGCTTTCCTTGAAATATAATGCTGAATCCTACCTATAATTTGGGGTGGACAACCGTAAAAATTAGGACAATAATGATTGGCTTCCCCTTCACTTCTGACCAATTGGGTTTGACATTCTGGACAATGTGTAATGTATTGAGTAGGCACTGAATCTTCAGGACGTTTTTCTAAATCTACTGCGATAATCTTAGGAATAATTTCACCGCCTTTTTCTACAAAAACAGTATCCTTTATTCTTATATCTAATTTCTCTATTTGATCGGCATTGTGCAAAGAAGCTCTCTTGACAATAGTTCCCGCTAATTGTACGGGCTCTAAATTGGCCACAGGTGTAATAGCTCCTGTACGACCAACCTGATAGGTAATCGAATTTAATGTAGTAGAAACTTGCTCTGATTTGAATTTATACGCTATGGCCCAACGTGGGGACTTAGCGGTGTAGCCTAACTCTTCTTGATGCTGAATGCTATTGACTTTGATCACTACACCATCGGTTTCATAAGGCAACTCATGACGATGCACATCCCAATAGTCAATAAAGGCAAAAACCTCTTGTAAATTGGCAACTAATTTTGCTTCTTTGGGGACTTTAAAGCCCCATTTTCTAGCAGATTCTAATCCTTCAAATTGTGTAGCAAAAGGCAAATCATTACCCGTTACAAAATACAACAAACACTCTAAAGGACGTTTAGCCACCTCGGCACTATCTTGTAATTTTAAACTTCCTGATGCGGTATTTCTAGGATTGGAATAAGGGGTTTCTCCTATTTCGATTAATTCCTGATTCATTTTTTCAAAACCAGCAAAAGGCAGAATAATTTCGCCTCGAATATCAAATTTTTCCGGATAATTCCCTTTTAATTGGAGCGGAATTGATTTTATCGTTTTTATATTATTAGTCACTTCATCCCCTTGAAAACCATCTCCTCTTGTTAAAGCTTGCACCAGCTTACCCTTTTCATAGCTAATACTGATCGAAGCTCCATCGTACTTTAATTCGCAAGTATACTCTAGCGGTACGTTTCCTAATACTTTTTGAATTCGAGTTTCCCAATCCACTAAATCCTCTTTCGAATAGGAATTATCCAACGAATACATGCGGTATTGATGGGCTATCGTTTTAAAATTTTTAGTAACAGTCCCTCCTACTCGTTGTGTTGGCGAGTTCTCATCAAAAAATTCAGGATGTTTATCTTCTAGATCCTGAAGTTCTTTTAATTTGACATCAAAATCATAATCCGAAATACTGGCGTTATCCAGCACATAATAATTATAATTGTGTCGATTTAGTTCGTCTCTTAAAGCTTGGATGGTCTCTTGAATGCTCATAAAATATTAAAATGATACAGATTACAATTTAGAATAACTGAACATCAAAATTAGGATTATTTTTATTCAAAAACAGCAAAAAGCAAAACTTTTAAAAAATCAAAAATCAAGCTGCAAAACGATGCAACTTGATTTTCTTTTTGTCCATTATTCTTAAAAAAGAATGAAACAAACCCCACTTCCAAATGGTTCCTTTATTTGATAATGCTGCTGCACTAACTACCATCCCATTACCATAGAGAAATGGTCATTATTTTTGTATAATGATAAAATCAGAACGTCTGTTTAGTAAATGCTCTTCTTCGGTACATTTTACGCCATTTTTGCATTTATTAATTAGTCGAGTTTCACCATATCCAATAGCACTTTCAATTCTTGAAGCATCAATATCTTGAGAAATAATATAATCTCTTGTTGATTTAGCTCTGTTATCCGATAATTTCAAGTTATAGGCATCTTTACCTCTAGAGTCTGTATGCGATTCAATCTTGATTCTGATATTAGGGAATTTTTTCATGATGAAAACTACTTTAGCTAATTCTTCCACTGCCAAAGGCGTAATGTCGTATTTGTCATAATCAAAGTAAATTGGGTTTACATCTACTTTTTCAACCCCTTTCTTTTTTACTACTAAATCATCATAATTACTCAGTTCAAAGTTAACATCTTTAATTTCTCCTGAGTTTTCATTGGTTGTCTCCACCGTTTTTTCGTCATTACTAAAATTAGGTTTTGTAGCGACCATTCTAATGGTTTTCCCACAAGGAACCTCTATAGCATACTTACCATCATAATTGGTTTTGGTTTGGGTAATTAGATCATTATAGGAATTATAGGCCATGATGGTTACATCTGTTAATGGCAATTTAGATTTTCTATCGAAGGCCATTCCTGAAATACTTTGATTGCAAACTGGTTTTCCTTTTATAAAAGAATAAATATCATCGTCTCCTTTTCCACCTGCCCTGTTGGAAGACAGATACCCATAGCTATCTGTAGCATCAATGGCAAAAGCAAAGTCATCTTTATTACTGTTTATAGGAGCTCCTAAATTTTTTGGATCTGAGAAAGTTCCATTGGCTAATAGTCTACTCTCATACACATCTAAATCGCCCCAACCGTAATGGCCATCTGAAGAAAAATAAAGTGTTCCATTGCGAAAGAAAGGAAAAACATCATTTCCTAATGTATTGATTTTTGGTCCTAAATTCACTGGTGAACTCATGGTACCATCCTCGGCAATTTTTACATAATACAAATCTGTTTCACCATAACCTCCTGGCATATCAGAAGCAAAGAAAAGCCATTTTCCGTCCTCACTTAAGGAAGGATGCCCTACGGAATACGCATCACTATCAAAGAACACTTTTTGAGGATTCTCCAATTTGTTATCCACTATGGCCCCTTTAATGATTTGAAAATTATTGGTTCTTGTTTCATCAATAACCAATTTGTTTTTCTTTACAATATTGGTCGAATAATAAATCGTTTTTCCTTGTGTATCAAAAGTAGCAGTTGCTTCATGATACTTGGTCATTACATTGGGTAAAAATACCGTTGCATTCATCAAGCTTCCGTCAGCAGGATTGCGTTCCGCAACATATAAATTCAAGAATGGCTGATTGTTCCAATTGTACAATTTCTCGCCAAAACTAGTGGTGTCTTTAGCCGAAGTATAAACCACCTTATCTTGATAAAAAGTTGCTCCAAAATCGGATTTACTCGTATTAATGTCTAGATTTTTTAGCGCATAAAGTGACTTCGCTTTAGACAAACTATCCATTTGTTTCTTTTGAGCCATGTACCTATTAATTTCTTTTTGGTCACCTTTTTTATCAAGGTACTCCCTAGTAACCCTATTGGCTTCATCATAATCCATAACCGCTTTCATAGATTGTATATAACGCAAATAGTAAATATCCGTTAAATTATTATCCTGCGCTTCGTATAGTTTTCTATACCATTTTAAAGCGTTTCTGGAATCTGATATGAAATAGTACGAATCGGCCGCATTTTTCAAGGTTTGAGTAGACGGATTTTTGATGTTCTGTAAACACTCTTCGTATGCTTTAGAGGCATCTAGATAAGAATAATTCTTAAACAAGGCATCGGCCTTTTTTAAATTCGTTTGAGCAAAGCAAAAAGCAAAACTCAATACAAAACTTAGAATATATAGTTTTTTCATAGGTTTTATTGTTAGAAGAATCGAGGGGATTTAATTTTGCTTTGATTTCTATTAAACTGGTAACGCAATACGATTTCGTGAGAGCCATCATTGTATTTATTCAATTGACTCACTGTATAATCAAAAGCATATCCGGCGTAAAGACTTTTATTAATTTGAAAACCCGCTAATATACTCATCGAATCATCTGTTCGATAAGCTCCACCGATAACAAACTTCTCTACAATCATAAAATTGGCCGAAATATCGGCAGTAAGTGGCGCTCCACCTACCGCTTTTACTAAAAATGCTGGCTTAAATTTTAAGTTTGGATTCAAATCAAAAACATAACCTCCCATAAGATAAAAATGCATTCGGTCATAGTTTACCGATTCCTGCACATCATCATAATAATTCCCTTCAATAAAATTAGGAACTGACAATCCTAAATACCATTTATCGGTATAGTAATATACCCCCGCTCCAATACCCAATTTTACTTGGTTGTTTATATTTTGATTGAGTAAAACATCATTTTTATCATAATATCTTCCTTTAGACCAATCTATATTCAACATACGCATACCGGCTTTTAAACCGAATGCCAATCTTTTTTCATATCCCAGAGGAATGGAATACGAAAAATTTCCATCCAAATACAATTCATTAGATGGCCCTATTTTGTCGTTAACCACACTTAATCCAACACCCAGCATCTCATTTCGAAGTGGCGCATGAATAGATAATGATTGTGTTTCTGGGGCTCCATCAATTCCAACCCATTGCGATCGATGCAAGAGTGAGGCTTCGAGATTGCCAGTAGACCCAGCATAAGCTGGGTTTATGGCCATAGTGTTGTACATGTATTGCGTGTACCCTGGTTCTTGTTGTGCACTGGCACAAAATGTAACAAAAGAACATCCTATAATGAAATACGCTTTTACTGTTTTTATATTTAGTTTCATAATGACACTTTTTAATTTAATTAATTAGATGATTACTGGAAGTTGATTATCTAATTATAGACAACCATCCTTTTTTAACTGCCCCATCTCCTATCTCTATCACATAAAAATAAGTTCCTGTTGGTAATGTATCTCCTTTACTAATTACTCCGGATACATTGGCAGTTCCATCCCAATCATTTTCATAATGTTTTTTACTGTACACCATGGTACCGTATCTATTGAAAACTTTTAACTCATTGTTCGGATAATTTTCAATACAATCAATTCTGAAAAGGTCATTTGCTCCATCATTGTTTGGAGTAAACTCATTATAAACCACTAAACAAATTGGATCTACAGAAGCTGAAGCTACGTTATTTGTTGTATCCGAATCTATTGGATTTGAAACCAGAACTGAAGCTATATTTAAATAATCTCCTGTTGGTAACACTTTAACTACTATATTCAATACTGCACTTTCACCCGACTTAAGCTCCGGAATACTCCATGCTCCAGTACCATTACTATAGTTCCCTAGAGTGGTGTCTGAGCTGACAAATTCATATCCTGTTGGTAAAAGATCACTCACCATTGTATCGATAAAGCTTCCAGATCCAACATTATTAACGGTAACGGTAAAGGTTACATTATCGCCAATGCTTGGATTAGGGTTATCAACCGTCATACTCATCGTGATATCCGAACAAGTTTTAATGCTAAGGTTAAGCAGTTTCGATTTGATTTCATTACACTGAGTGGTATACGAAATATTTACACTTGCTGCTCCTATTGAAGGCCATTTAACCGTTACAAAATTATCTGTAGCAGTTCCACCACCTGTTACTGTACCACCAGTTATTGTCCAATTGTAATTAGACATACCCGCTAAAGTAGTATAGGTAACTTCATCAAAAACACATGGATTCGCTTTACTTTCTGATATGGCAACCACTTCGTTTCCTTGGAAACTAATCACTACCGCTAATCGTACTTTACTTTCACAACCTGTAGTTGGATTTTTCAGTGCAGCATAATATGTGCCTGCTACTAATGCCGTTCCAGGTGCTAAAGCAGTTCCTCCTGTTGATACATTGTACCAAACAATACCTGCTTCATTGATTTGAATATCTGAAATCTTAGGAGCATTTACCAGACAGAAAGCTTGTGTCGCATTTCTTGTCGTAGCCGTTGCACCATCCGTTACTGATACTGTTACCAATAATCGAACTGAACTTTCACAACCTGTTGAAGCGTCCACAATGGCTCCGTAATAACTTCCACTTACTAATGAAGTGGTTGGCGCCAATGCTGTTCCTCCTGTAGCTGTACTGTACCAAATAACTCCTGTCTCATTTACTTGAATATCTGAAACTTTAGAATCATTCACTAAACAGAAATCCTGAGTCGTATCATTCGTAGTTGGTTTAGTTGGATCAGTAACCGTTACAGTTACCAATAATTGCTCTGAACTCTCACATCCAGTTAAAGGATCTTTAATTACACCAGCATAAACACCATTTGATAATGCTGTCGTTGAACCTACTTGAACCCCTGCTTTATACCAAATTACGTTCGCTTCATTTACCTGAAGATTTGAAACTTTAGGAGCATTAGCTAAACAGAAATCTTGTGTAGTATCGTTAGTTGTCGGTTTAGCTGGATCAGTAACCGTTACAGTTACCAATAATTGCTCTGAACTATCACATCCAGTCAAAGGATCTTTAATTACACCAGCATAAACACCATTTGATAATGCTGTCGTTAGTCCTACTTGAACCCCTCCTTTATACCAAATTACGTTCGATTCGTTTACCTGAAGATTCGCTACCGTTGGATTAGTCACTTTACAGAAATCCTGAGTTGTATCAGCAGTTGTTGGTGTAGCTGGATCAGTAACGGTTACCGTTACCAATAATTGCGCTGAACTCTCACAACCTGTCAAAGGATCTTTGATTACAGCAGCATAAACACCATTTGATAATGCTGTCGTTGGACCTACTTGAACCCCTGCTTTATACCAAATTACGTTCGATTCGTTTACCTGAAGATCTGAAACCTTAGGCGCATTCACTAAACAGAAATCTTGTGTGTTGTCTGTAGTTGTTGGTGTAGCCGGATCAGTAACGGTTACCGTTACCAATAATTGCACTGAACTCTCACAACCTGTCGCAGGATCTTTGATTACAGCAGCATAAACACCATTTGATAATGCTGTCGTTGGACCTACTTGAACCCCTGCTTTATACCAAATTACGTTCGATTCGTTTACCTGAAGATCTGAAACCTTAGGCGCATTCACTAAACAGAAATCTTGTGTGTTGTCTGTAGTTGTTGGTGTAGCCGGATCAGTAACGGTTACCGTTACCAATAATTGCACTGAACTCTCACAACCTGTCGCAGGATCTTTGATTACAGCAGCATAAACACCATTTGATAATGCTGTCGTTGGACCTACTTGAACCCCTGCTTTATACCAAATTACGTTCGATTCGTTTACCTGAAGATCTGAAACCTTAGGCGCATTCACTAAACAGAAATCTTGTGTATTGTCTGTAGTTGTTGGTGTAGCTGGATCAGTAACGGTTACCGTTACCAATAATTGCACTGAACTCTCACAACCTGTCGCAGGATCTTTGATTACAGCAGCATAAACACCATTCGATAATGCTGTCGTTGGACCTACTTGAACCCCTGCTTTATACCAAATTACGTTCGATTCGTTTACCTGAAGATCTGAAACCTTAGGCGCATTCACTAAACAGAAATCTTGTGTATTGTCTGTAGTTGTTGGTGTAGCTGGATCAGTAACGGTTACCGTTACCAATAATCCAGTTGCACTCTCACAACCCGTTGTTGGGTCTTTTATTACGGCATAATACGTTCCACTTGTTAAGGCTGTAGTTGGCGCAATCGCCGTAGCTCTAGTCGAATCGGTATACCAAACAATATCTGTATCATTAAATAGAATACTAGCAAAAGTTGGTGCTGCTGTCGAACAGAAAGACTGTGTTCCAGCTGTCGTTAAAGTTGGAGTACCAGGAGTAGTAACAACTACCGTTACCAATAATCCAGTTACACTCTCACAACCCGTTGTTGGGTCTTTTATTACGGCATAATACGTTCCACTTGTTAAGGCTGTAGTTGACGCAATCGCCGTAGCTCTAGTCGAATCGGTATACCAAACAATATCTGTATCATTAAATAGAATACTAGCAAAAGTTGGTGCTGCTGTCGAACAGAAAGACTGTGTTCCAGCTGTCGTTAAAGTTGGAGTGCCAGGAGTAGTAACAACTACCGTTACCAATAATCCAGTTGCACTCTCACAACCCGTTGTTGGGTCTTTTATTACGGCATAATACGTTCCACTTGTTAAGGCTGTAGTTGACGCAATCGCCGTAGCTCTAGTCGAATCGGTATACCAAACAATATCTGTATCATTAAATAGAATACTAGCAAAAGTTGGTGCTGCTGTCGAACAGAAAGACTGTGTTCCAGCTGTCGTTAAAGTTGGAGTGCCAGGAGTAGTAACAACTACCGTTACCAATAATCCAGTTACACTCTCACAACCCGTTGTTGGGTCTTTTATTACGGCATAATACGTTCCACTTGTTAAGGCTGTAGTTGACGCAATCGCCGTAGCTCTAGTCGAATCGGTATACCAAACAATATCTGTATCATTAAATAGAATACTAGCAAAAGTTGGTGCTGCTGTCGAACAGAAAGACTGTGTTCCAGCTGTCGTTAAAGTTGGAGTACCAGGAGTAGTAACAACTACCGTTACCAATAATCCAGTTACACTCTCACAACCCGTTGTTGGGTCTTTTATTACGGCATAATACGTTCCACTTGTTAAGGCTGTAGTTGACGCAATCGCCGTAGCTCTAGTCGAATCGGTATACCAAACAATATCTGTATCATTAAATAGAATACTAGCAAAAGTTGGTGCTGCTGTCGAACAGAAAGACTGTGTTCCAGCTGTCGTTAAAGTTGGAGTACCAGGAGTAGTAACAACTACCGTTACCAATAATCCAGTTACACTCTCACAACCCGTTGTTGGGTCTTTTATTACGGCATAATACGTTCCACTTGTTAAGGCTGTAGTTGGCGCAATCGCCGTAGCTCTAGTCGAATCGGTATACCAAACAATATCTGTATCATTAAATAGAATACTAGCAAAAGTTGGTGCTGCTGTCGAACAGAAAGACTGTGTTCCAGCTGTCGTTAAAATTGGAGTACCAGGAGTAGTAACAACTACCGTTACCAATAATCCAGTTACACTCTCACAACCCGTTGTTGGGTCTTTTATTACGGCATAATACGTTCCACTTGTTAAGGCTGTAGTTGACGCAATCGCCGTAGCTCTAGTCGAATCGGTATACCAAACAATATCTGTATCATTAAATAGAATACTAGCAAAAGTTGGTGCTGCTGTCGAACAGAAAGACTGTGTTCCAGCTGTCGTTAAAGTTGGAGTACCAGGAGTAGTAACAACTACCGTTACCAATAATCCAGTTACACTCTCACAACCCGTTGTTGGGTCTTTTATTACGGCATAATACGTTCCACTTGTTAAGGCTGTAGTTGACGCAATCGCCGTAGCTCTAGTCGAATCGGTATACCAAACAATATCTGTATCATTAAATAGAATACTAGCAAAAGTTGGTGCTGCTGTCGAACAGAAAGACTGTGTTCCAGCTGTCGTTAAAGTTGGAGTACCAGGAGTAGTAACAACTACCGTTACCAATAATCCAGTTGCACTCTCACAACCCGTTGTTGGGTCTTTTATTACGGCATAATACGTTCCACTTGTTAAGGCTGTAGTTGACGCAATCGCCGTAGCTCTAGTCGAATCGGTATACCAAACAATATCTGTATCATTAAATAGAATACTAGCAAAAGTTGGTGCTGCTGTCGAACAGAAAGACTGTGTTCCAGCTGTCGTTAAAGTTGGAGTGCCAGGAGTAGTAACAACTACCGTTACCAATAATCCAGTTGCACTCTCACAACCCGTTGTTGGGTCTTTTATTACGGCATAATACGTTCCACTTGTTAAGGCTGTAGTTGACGCAATCGCCGTAGCTCTAGTCGAATCGGTATACCAAACAATATCTGTATCATTAAATAGAATACTAGCAAAAGTTGGTGCTGCTGTCGAACAGAAAGACTGTGTTCCAGCTGTCGTTAAAGTTGGAGTGCCAGGAGTAGTAACAACTACCGTTACCAATAATCCAGTTACACTCTCACAACCCGTTGTTGGGTCTTTTATTACGGCATAATACGTTCCACTTGTTAAGGCTGTAGTTGACGCAATCGCCGTAGCTCTAGTCGAATCGGTATACCAAACAATATCTGTATCATTAAATAGAATACTAGCAAAAGTTGGTGCTGCTGTCGAACAGAAAGACTGTGTTCCAGCTGTCGTTAAAGTTGGAGTACCAGGAGTAGTAACAACTACCGTTACCAATAATCCAGTTACACTCTCACAACCCGTTGTTGGGTCTTTTATTACGGCATAATACGTTCCACTTGTTAAGGCTGTAGTTGACGCAATCGCCGTAGCTCTAGTCGAATCGGTATACCAAACAATATCTGTATCATTAAATAGAATACTAGCAAAAGTTGGTGCTGCTGTCGAACAGAAAGACTGTGTTCCAGCTGTCGTTAAAGTTGGAGTACCAGGAGTAGTAACAACTACCGTTACCAATAATCCAGTTACACTCTCACAACCCGTTGTTGGGTCTTTTATTACGGCATAATACGTTCCACTTGTTAAGGCTGTAGTTGACGCAATCGCCGTAGCTCTAGTCGAATCGGTATACCAAACAATATCTGTATCATTAAATAGAATACTAGCAAAAGTTGGTGCTGCTGTCGAACAGAAAGACTGTGTTCCAGCTGTCGTTAAAGTTGGAGTACCAGGAGTAGTAACAACTACCGTTACCAATAATCCAGTTGCACTCTCACAACCCGTTGTTGGGTCTTTTATTACGGCATAATACGTTCCACTTGTTAAGGCTGTAGTTGACGCAATCGCCGTAGCTCTAGTCGAATCGGTATACCAAACAATATCTGTATCATTAAATAGAATACTAGCAAAAGTTGGTGCTGCTGTCGAACAGAAAGACTGTGTTCCAGCTGTCGTTAAAGTTGGAGTACCAGGAGTAGTAACAACTACCGTTACCAATAATCCAGTTACACTCTCACAACCCGTTGTTGGGTCTTTTATTACGGCATAATACGTTCCACTTGTTAAGGCTGTAGTTGACGCAATCGCCGTAGCTCTAGTCGAATCGGTATACCAAACAATATCTGTATCATTAAATAGAATACTAGCAAAAGTTGGTGCTGCTGTCGAACAGAAAGACTGTGTTCCAGCTGTCGTTAAAGTTGGAGTACCAGGAGTAGTAACAACTACCGTTACCAATAATCCAGTTGCACTCTCACAACCCGTTGTTGGGTCTTTTATTACGGCATAATACGTTCCACTTGTTAAGGCTGTAGTTGACGCAATCGCCGTAGCTCTAGTCGAATCGGTATACCAAACAATATCTGTATCATTAAATAGAATACTAGCAAAAGTTGGTGCTGCTGTCGAACAGAAAGACTGTGTTCCAGCTGTCGTTAAAGTTGGAGTATTTGGAGCGGAGGAAACATTTACCGTTACTTCTCCCCTTTCGAAAACCGGACAACCATAACGAATGGGTTGAATATAGTATTTATGAGGGCCAGGAGTCAATATTGCAGGGAGCGTATAAGACTCCCCTGTAGCTAGTGCCGTTCCTCCAGTAGGAGCACTATACCATTCATAAGTCGCACATTCCGTAGCAGGTACTACCAAAGAAATTGGACTACCTGGACAAACTGTTATTTCATTGTCATCATTTCCACCAATAATTTTGGTATTAGTTACACGATCAATAGTATGAATATCAACTTCTCCTAATAGATCTGCAACTCCACCTATACTAATTTTAACTCTATCGTAAGGTTGTGTTTGAGGTTTAACAGTTATCATTGCTCTTGTAGTTCCAGAAAGAAGTCTTAAATTCAATAAACTAGATCCATTTGCAATTGGACCTCCAACAGCATTATCTCCTAAATAAAGCTGAATAGCAAATCCATTAAGGACAGCTAAATCTAAAAGCCCAGTCTGTCTTGAAATGGTGATTCTTAACGTATCATTCACCGTAGATGGTGTTCTAAAAACCGCCGTTAACTCGGATGCAGCAAGTAGTCCTACGGTGTTATGCATGGCAGCATAAGTATTTACATCCCCATCGGCTATATTCCATGGATTTTGAACACTAACAAGACCTGTTACTGCTTGAACTACTGATTTTTTTACACCGGATAAAACATCTTCAATATCACCTCCACAGGTAGTTGTTGTTGATACTTCTTTTTTATAATAAGCATCATAAACATTTGCATTTAGTCCAAGACCTACAGCTGCCCCCAGTTCAATACGGATACCGTCATAATCTTGAGATCCTGAAGGAACAAAGGTATATTCGAAGGAATTTTGACCTGGTAACAAACTAACTAATGACCCAGTTACCACCTGTAAAGAACCAATATCTATCCCGCCATTTGTTCCTACTACACTAATAGTCTGTCCAACTGCAAGTAAACCATTCTCTAATCCTAATTTAACTGTTACAGGAGTTCCTTTTGGTATAATTTCGGCCCATGTAAGTCTTTGCCATTGGGTCCCAATAAATAAAACTGATAAACCTGTTCTTATTGTTGAAAATGTACTTGGATCACCATCTGCTCCTTGAGGTCCGTTGTCAACACCACCTAACAACCCTGGTCCTTCAACCTGACCGTTAGCATATACTCTCTCTAGTAACGCATCACAGCTAGCTGGGGCAATGACACTGCTCTTTATAGTCTCACTGGTTGTAGAAGTAGCCTTACTTACCAATGTCCTAG
This sequence comes from Flavobacterium sp. OHVDL-2026-0007, assembly GCF_059882335.1. Classification (NCBI taxonomy): domain Bacteria; kingdom Pseudomonadati; phylum Bacteroidota; class Flavobacteriia; order Flavobacteriales; family Flavobacteriaceae; genus Flavobacterium; species Flavobacterium sp. OHVDL-2026-0007. The sequence goes on along the minus strand of NZ_CM187612.1, from coordinate 272,374 downwards.
GTACCACATTCAACCTATTGTCGTAGGTCAATTTTGGATTATTTACCCACGTAATACCTAACCCACTTCTATTAGAAGTTTGTGAGGTAGGCCAGGAAAAATTCTGTGCAAATGTATTATTACCTAAAAGCAATAATAAAAAAAGCATCAATAAAAATCTCACCTTAAAGTAGAGATCATAAAAAGTAATTTTTTTCATAATTTGGAAGATTAGAAAATGGACAATAAAATATCTGTCGCTATAAGCCAGAGGCTTACGCAATACAAAAAATCGTTAATAATCAAGCATTTAAAACAAGACTAAAATAATAGCTAACTAAAATTTTAATTCTGTTTTACAAAAAAGTTGTATTCCATAACGAAATACACAAAGCACTACTTCTCATTCATCTTGAACAAAAAACACTTTCTAGTGTTAAGGGACATCGATCTCAATCAACATTCCAGGAGCAATGATTTGTTAGAACATTAATTTTCTTAATAGAAAATTACGTTTGACAGAACTGGGGACTTCTTGACAAATATGATAGTATGCATCAATAGCTATAAACAGTTGATAAGACCATCTATACCCTTTTCTATTTAGAATTCTTTACAAACTCCAAAAGATGAATGCATTTAATAAAACAATGGTACTTTTCGAGTTTAAAAATTTAAACACAAAAAATACCGCTCATTAACAAAGCCGCCGAGATGGATTTGAAAATAAAAAATTGAGGCAAGACTTAAATCTGTAGGTAGGGCTTGCTGAAAAAATAAAACCTAATTGGGGTATAGATTTTATTCTATTTAAGATGATAAAAGATGAAGTTAAAATAATCCGAATACCTATCACAAACTTGATAAAAAAAGTAATGATCACTTCCATAAGCAAACGATTTAAATTATTAATAAACTTGACCTTTTAATTCGTACCACACTTTTTAAAAAATCATTCTCATCCTCTTTTCTTAAAAAAGAACAATTTGATTACTTAATCATGGTACTTATTTGAGAAAACTTCAACATCTATTTTGTTTAACTTTCTTAAAGTAAAAGTATAAAATAAAACTAAAAAAGAAGTATAAAATTCTTATTTTTTTAAAACAAAAAAAGGAGGTCGATTACTACAAAATTAAAAAAACATCAGAAAAGCCCCCATTTTACGGCTAAATACCATTGGTCCAAGTCGTTCAATAACTGAAGCTTTTTTTCTTAAAATTCATAAAAGTAAGTTAAATATTACTTATACATATCCGTAACTACTTATAAAACAGGTAGATAAAAAATAATCACAAATAACCCTATTTTTTCAAGTCGCTCATACTTAAAAAAAACGCACTATTCTAAAAAAACAGGTATAAATACGGGGGTAAAAAAAACAAAAAGATAAACAAAAGTTAAAAAAACAAACAATTCCATCGATAATTTAATTCCTACAATGAACAAATCCAATCATAATCTTCTCAAAACGGCAGATCATCCAAACATTTTTTCCGTTTTAATAAAAAGAAAGCATAATCCTACCGTTAACTATTATCCATCCGAGAGAAAGACAGATTAATCTTCAAAAAGAAATACTACCCTCACTCACTATCACAAGAATTGATTTTAAAGCATTGAAAAACCTTCCCCTTAAAATTTTATTATTCGACACGCTCTTAAGCTGCCTCTAACAAAATGGAGTAAACACCCCTTCTTAACTCTTTTTATGCCATTTTCGAAGTCATACAACTTGTTTAGATCTCTAAATACCAAAACTCTTATCAAGACCATAAAAGGCTGAACAAATCAAATGTTACAATTAGAACGAAATCATCATAAACAAGCTCCCCTCCCTCTTACATCCCATATACCAAACTAAGAAACCATTCACTACTTAAGCTTCAACAAGACCTCTTTTAAAAAAGAACTAGCAGACTAGCTCACTATTCCAAATACCTTGTGCCATTAAGAAAAAACATCTCTTTACCAAGACATTTACCCAGTACAGCCTAAGAAGATCTAATCATATCAAATAGAGTCAAAAGAGCCCTGTAAAAGCCATATTTGATCCATAACTACTAAATACCTTCTCTCGTAGAAGAAGAGCTTTACAAGAGCATTAATGCTATTCTGTCAAGAATTCAACATCCACCACTACATCTAAAAAAAAGAATAGAAATAATCAATTCCATCATAAAGAAAATATTGCTCTTAAAAACGGTATTTCAACTCTAATTCAGCCCTTACCCACTCCCACAACTCCTCTATCTAAATCCAATTGGTCCAAAAACAAAAAAAGCAGCAAGAAAAATGAATTTCCTACTGCTTACTATTTATTTTATTTAATCTGAACGGATTGTACAACCGACAAAACTCTGATACTACGACTCTATAATGGTATTGATCTGAATAAATAATTGTCCATCACTTAAAAATGCCCCTTGTTGAATTAATTCAAATATAGAGCCATTTCTATCTTCTGTAAACACTTTTTTTCCAACCTTCATCTCTATGTTTTCAGTAAACATATTATCACTCAACCATTGTAGACCTTCTTTGGTTAAAAAGTCAGTTTCTGGAACCAATGATTTTAAAACTATAGATTGAACATCTTTTTCAAAACATTTGAATAAGAAAATATGATTCTTAGAAAAATGCTCTAAATATTCCGCTCTTCCCAAAACACCTTCCCAGATCAAATCTGAAAAAACATCTAGTTCTTGCTCTGCCACTTCTGGCTTGTTTATTTTAATCGAATCCCACTCTCCTTTATCAATAGCCTGTGTAGCTAGGAAACTAGCGAATTCTGCATGCAATTCATCAAATTGCTCTTTTGTTAATCTTGCGTATTTCATAGTAAAATAATGCTAAATTTGATTTATAACACATCAAAAAAAAATCCCGATTCACATCGGGATTTCTATATACTTTATAAAACGATTACTTTTCAGCAACAATTTCGTAAGCTAATTCAACGATTACATCTCTGTGTAAACGCACGTTTGCAGTGTATTTACCAGTACGTTTAACGATACCGCTAGTGATGAATTTTCTGTCGATTACTTGTCCACCTTTAGCTAAAGCTTCAGCGATATCAATATTCGTGATTGAACCGAATAATTTTTCTCCACCTGCTTTTGCGAAAAGTTTAATTTCAATTGCTTTTAATGCTTCTGCTACTGCTTTTGCATCGTTAACAACTTTAGCTTCTTTGTGAGCTCTTTGTTTTAGGTTTTCAGCTAATACTTTTTTCGCAGAAGATGTTGCTAAAACAGCAAAACCTTGAGGAATTAAAAAGTTACGACCGTAACCAGCTTTTACAGATACTACATCATCTTTAAATCCTAGATTCTGTACGTCTTGTCTTAAAATAAGTTCCATGTTGTTGTCCTTTATTTGAGAAGTTAGGTTCCATCTTACCGGAAACCAACAACTATTCTTTTAATATTATTTTAATAAATCGGCCACGTATGGCATTAAAGCTAAATGACGAGCTCTTTTCACAGCTACAGACACTTTTCTTTGGTATTTCAATGAAGTTCCAGTTAAACGACGAGGAAGAATTTTTCCTTGCTCATTAACGAATTTCAATAAGAAATCAGCATCTTTATAATCGATATATTTGATTCCTGATTTTTTGAAACGACAGTACTTTTTAGTTTTGTTAGTTTCAATATTTAAAGGCGTAAGATATCTGATATCTCCGTCTTTTTTTCCTTTTGCAGATTGCTCTATTGTAGACATAATAATTAAGCTTTAGTAGATTTTAATTTGGCTCTTCTTCTTTCAGCCCAAGAAATAGCGTGTTTGTCTAAACTTACAGTTAAGAAACGCATAACTCTCTCGTCACGTCTAAATTCAGTTTCAAAAGCAATTAGAACTTCTCCAGCTACTTTGAACTCGAACAAGTGATAAAAACCACTTTTCTTGTTTTGGATTTCGTAAGCCATTTTCTTTAGACCCCAATCCTCTTTTGACACCATTTCAGCTCCTCTACTAGTAAGAAATTCTTCGAATTTCGTTACTGTTTCCTTCACCTGAACCTCAGATAAAACGGGATTTAAAATGAAAACAGTTTCATAATGATTCATAAATACAATATTTATTTGTTAAAATTGGCTGCAAAAGTAACCATAAAATTTAAATATACAACACTTTTTTTCTTTTATTCGTCGTAATGCAAAAAATACACCTTCAGCTTAGTTTTTTTTACAAAAAAGCAATACATTTACTACTGCTATCCTGAATTTATTCTAAATTTATTTTTATGAAACTAAACTGTGTTGTTGTAGATGATAGTTCTATACAGAGGACAATTATTGCAAAATTAGTCAATAACCACCCAGGTTTACATTTAATCGGGGATTATTCTAATGCGATAGAAGCAAAAAGTTGTATCTCTTTAAATAATATCGATTTAATATTTCTTGATATAGAAATGCCTGTTATTAACGGTTTTGATTTCCTTGATGGATTAAAATCAAAACCTCAAATTATATTCATCACTTCTAAGGCCGAATACGCTTTAAAAGCTTTTGATTATGACGCCACTGACTATCTTCAAAAACCAATTGCTGTAGATCGTTTTAATGCCTCTGTAAAAAGAGCAATTGACTTATACCTACTCAGAAAAGAGGTAAAAGAAGAGGAAGGCGAGCATATTTTTATCAAAAGCAACCTTAAAAAACTTAAAATTTTCACTGCTAAAATCAAATGGATTGAAGCTTTTGGAGACTATGTAAGAGTGGTTACCGAAGACGATAGTAATTTGGTTCTTTCGACGATGAAGTCTTTTGAGAATGATTTATCAAAAGACAAATTTATTCGCGTGCACAAATCCTATATCATTAATATTGACAAGGTTGAACGATTTAATAGCAAATTTGCCGAGATAGGCATTACTAAAATTCCGCTAAGCCGAAACAAAAAAGAAGACCTAGTAAAAGCATTGTCAACGTCCATGTAATTTAATAAAAATCGACGTTGACGATGACCTTTATAGCTCTGTATTGCGCGACAGCCTCAAAACTATTCAGAATTTTATGAATAGTTTTTTTTGTGCTTCCTAATGGCGCATCCTGTGGGATTTTAATTAAAATCGTTCTGATATATTCATTTCTAATTCTGTTAATTGCTGGCTCTTCAGGTCCCAAAACAGGCATCTTCAAATTTTGACTTAACACTTGATACAACCACATCGAACCTTCTTTGAGTTTATCAAAGTCTCGTTGTTTTAAAGTCAGTTTAACAATTCTAAAATAAGGCGGGTATTTATAAATCTGTCGATCATACAACTGCTCCTTATACATACCTAGATAATTATTAGTCGTTACCTGCTGTATGGTATTGTGATCTGGGTTATAAGTCTGAATCACGACTTTTCCTTGTTTTTCAGCCCTACCTGCTCTTCCTGCTACCTGTGTCATCATCTGAAAACTACGTTCAAAGGCTCTAAAATCGGGATGATGCAACATATTATCCGCATTCATAATACCCACTAAACTCACATTGTCAAAATCCAAGCCTTTGGCTAGCATTTGTGTCCCAACGAGAATATCCACTTCGCGATTTTTAAATGAATCAATAATCTTCTCAAAACCAAATTTACCTCGAGTTGTATCTTGATCCATTCTGCCGGTTTTAGCGTTTGGAAAAAGTGCTAGCAATTCTTGCTCAATTTGCTCCGTACCAAAACCCTTAGTTGCCAAATCAACACTCGAACAACTGTGGCAATGTGTCGGTTTTGCAATCGAATAACCACAATAATGACATCGTAATTGATTTTTATGTTTGTGAAAAGTCAAACTCACATCGCATTGTTGGCAATGCGGTACATGCCCGCAAGTAAGACACTCTATTATAGGAGAATATCCGCGTCTATTTTGAAACAAAATCACTTGCTCACCTAAAGATAAGGCTAACGAGATTTCCGCCATTAAAACATCGCTAAAATGCCCAGTCATTTTTTTCCTAAAATGCTTGTCTTTCAAATCGACCAAGACAATTTCCGGCATGCGAACATTATTGTAACGTTCCGAAATCGTAACCAAGCCGTATTTCTGATTTTGCGTATTAAAATAAGTTTCAATACTTGGAGTCGCTGATCCCAAAAGCACCTTTGCTTTATGAAAATTAGCCAAGACAATGGCTGAATCGCGTGCATGATATCGTGGCGCAGGATCTACTTGCTTAAACGTCTGTTCATGCTCCTCATCCACAATGAGCAGGCCCAAATTGGCAAAAGGCAAAAATAAGGCCGACCTCGCTCCTATCACAATTTGCGCTTTTTCAGCATTATCCAACGTTTGTTTCCAAACCTCAACTCTTTCATTATTACTATACTTGGAATGAAAAACAGCCACCTTATCTCCAAAATGAAGTCGCAAGCGCGAAACCAATTGCGTAGTCAAGGCTATTTCAGGCAACAAATACAAAACTTGTTTCCCCGTCGCCAAATACTCCTCAATCAATTTGATATAGATCTCTGTTTTCCCACTAGAGGTAACACCATGAAGCAAACAAACTTCTTTTTCTACAAAATCTCTTTTTATAGCTTGAAAAGCTGTCTCCTGAGCCTCACTTAATTGTAGTTCTTTTTCAGACTTCTTACCTCCGAAGGAAACTCGATCGTGCTGCAAAAAATACTCTTCAAAAACCTCTTTTTCAATTAAAGCCTTGACCACTGCAGATGAAGAATTAGATACTTCAACTAGCTTTTTTACGGTAATCGGTTTCTTCTCTGAGGCGGTAATTTGAAAAAAAGCCAAAACAATTTCCTTTTGTTTGTTGGCATTTTTCAGTAGTTCTAGTAATTCTCCCAAACCTTTATCTGATTCGTATTTACTATGCAGTTTTACGTATCGAATCAATTTGGGTTTATACCCTTCTTTAATCTCTTCTTCTAAAACAATTATATTTTTAGTGATCATTTTTTGAAGAACAGGAAAGATATTCTTTTTATTTAAAATCGAAATAATATCTTGAACCTTCAGTGAACTCTGCTGTTGCAGCGCTTCATAAACCAAGAATTCTTCATCCGAAAGTTCATTTTGATTCACTACCGTATCAGCCTTATACGAAACGACGGTTTCACTCTCTAGCAACAATCCACTTGGAAAAGCACCGCGATATACATCGCCAATACCACACATATAATAAGAAGCTATCCAAAGCCAATGTTTCAATTGTACTTCAGTAGCTATAGGCTGCTCGTCTAAAATTTGATGAATTTCTTTTGCCTCGTATAAACTAGGCGCGTTTTGATGTATTTCAATCACTAAGCCCGTATACATTTTACTTTTACCAAAAGGTACCGCTACCCGCATTCCTTTTTTAATAAAATGAAATTCAGCTTCAGTAACACTATACGTAAAGGTTTTCGCTAAGGAAAGCGGTAAAATAACTTCAACAAAAAACATGTATTTTCTTTTTTTTTAGCGATTTAAAAAACTACTTTTTAGATTGTTTGACTAAATAGTCGTCAACCAGTTTCAAAGTATGATTCAAAGACTCTTTATCAACCCAATCATCATGACCAGTAATGATGTATTTAGGATTTTTAAATTTTGCTTGCACTTTTTTAATCGATTTCCCCCACTCCTTCACAGCTGCATCACCTAAATACCCTAAGTCGGTTGCCTGAGTACTCTTTATAAAACAACCACCATAAAGCACTTTTTCTTTAGCAAACCAAACCACTACATTATCTGGGGCGTGACCTTTACCGGGATAATACACTTCAAAAGTATACTGTCCAACAGTAAAAGTTTTATCATTCGGTAGTATAAATTCAGCTCTTTTTTCCTTATTGCGTTGAAGAATATCATCGGTTAATTTAATCGTATAGGTCTTAATTCCTTTATCTCTGTAAAATCCCAAACCTCCAGCTCTGTCCTCATGAGAATGCGTCGCAAAACACATGATTACTTTTTTATGATGTCTGGCCTTAATACTATCCAACAAAGGTTGAAATTGTGTTTTATCCCAAGGCGAATCAAACAAAACTACTCCTTTGTCGGTAACCAAATACAAGGCATTTGCCGAAATCATCGTTCCTTTATATTCGTGGAATGTCCTATAAACATAAAAGTCACCCGTAAGATGACTTATTTGTAATGGCGAGTTCTTAGGTTGTCCAAAACTGGTAGAAAGCGTCAGTAAGAATAAAATTAATGAAGCTAATTTTCGCATTTTTTATTTTGTTTAATTTTTTACTCGTGTCCAATACTGCGTTCTTCCCATTAGTGCAATACCAACGTAACCACGAAGTTTTAATTTATCAGCAGACTCCAAAGTAATATAACATTTGTATTTTTTTCCATTGGTAGGATCCAAAATAGTTCCGCCATTATATTCTGAACCATCTTTTTTCAGACCATTGATAATGACCATACCTATAATGGGTTTGTTTTTTTCTGCACCACTACAATTAACACACAGGTCTTTTTTATGATCCGCGCGAAGAATGTCCACAATTTTACCATAGATCATTCCTGATTTTTCGTAAACTTCTACTATGGATTTCGCCTCACCTGTTGCGTCATCAATTGTTTTCCATTTTCCAATAACAGTCTGGCCCTGAATTGTCCCTAATGTCAAAAAAAATACACCAAGTGTTAAGATCAAATTTTTCATATTTTTTTATGTTTTTGTTTTAATTTTCTAATGGTCGCATTCAGTTCAAATCCTAAAAGTAGGATCATACAGTTGATCCAAATATAAAACATTAGAATTAATAATGTACCGATCGAACCATAAAGTTCGTTGTATTTTGAGAATTTTATAACCCAAATCCCAAAAAAGAACGAAGATATAACAATTAAGATCGTGGTAAAAACAGATCCAATACTAATAAAAGGCACTTTATTATACTGCTTAGTGCCATAACGCAATAACACTGAGGAAGTTATTAAAATCATCAAAATCACAAACAAATACCGCCCTAAAATAATCAGTGGAATGCGCTCACTGAGCACGTCCTGAATAATGGTCTTCTGAATCACCACCTCAAAAACAACTATGGTAGCCACCGTTACAAACAAGATAATGGTCATTACTAGCGAAATGGCTAATGCCACTAAATATTGACTAAAAAACCCCCGTTTATCAAAAACATGCTTGGAGGATTCAAAACCACTAAGAATACCATTGATACCGTTGGCCATCAAAAAAATAGACAATAAAAAACCGGAGGATAATAAACCCGAGTGACTATTGTTTAAAATATCACTAATGATTTTACTAATGGCGTCATAGGTATTGGGTGGTACTCCTTCTTGTACAAATTGCAAGAAATCTTGCTGAAAGCCCTCAATAGGAATAAAGGGAATCAAATTCAAAATAAACAAGGCAAAGGGAAACAAGGCCATGAAAAAGCTAAACGAAACTGCGCTCGCATGGTAAGAAAATGCCCCCTCGATAATCCCTATGATATACATTTCGAGTAAATCGTATAACGACAAACCTTCTAACCAAGGCAATTTTATCCGTTTTAATAAACGAGCAAGGGAACGTATTACTGGAAACTTCTCGAGCCGATCTTCTATCTCTTGAGACATATTGTTTTAGATTTTTAGACTACTTGAATTATTGGATGTACCTACACTTCGAAATCTATTTTTGCTTTTTATAATAGATTTTCACTCTTAAAACCACCATTAATAACGCATCACTTTTTATTAAAAAGCTTTTAAACTCAAATCCATATTGTTAACGGAATGTGTTAAGGCTCCTGAAGAAATATAATCAACACCACACAAGGCATACTCTCGAATTGTCTTTTCGTTGATGTTTCCTGAAGATTCTGTTTGACATTTAGTACCAATTAACGCAACCGCTTCTTTAGTATCTTCATAATTGAAGTTATCAATCAAGATTCGATGAACACCATCACTTAACAAAATTTCGCGAATTTCATCTAAATTCCTAGCTTCAACAATAATTTTTAAGTCCAAATTATGTTCTTTCAAATAGGCTTTTGTCTTGGCAATAGCCAAGGTAATCCCTCCTGCGAAGTCAAGATGATTGTCTTTTAACATCACCATATCATAAAGTGCAAAACGATGATTCTCTCCTCCTCCAATCTTTACCGCCCATTTTTCCGCTACTCTAAAATTTGGTGTCGTTTTACGTGTATCTAAGATTTTAGCTCCTGTACCTTCCAACATTTGTGTATATTGATTGGTTTTTGTCGCAATAGCAGACATACGTTGCATCGTATTCAAAACCACTCTTTCCGACTTTAGAATCGATTGCGAACTTCCTGAAACTTCAAAAACAACTTCTCCAAATTCCACATGTGTACCATCTTCAATGAACGTTTTTACTTTCAAAGAAGGATCTACATATTCAAAAATCATTTTAGCAAGTTCAACACCTGCAATAATTCCTTGATCTTTCACTAATAATTTAGCTTGTCCGTGTGCTGATTCAGGAATACAAGCCAACGAGCTATAATCTCCCTTACCAACATCTTCTCGAATTGCGTTACTAATCAAAAGTTGTAATTCGGCCTGAAACTGTGCTTCGCTAATCATTTTTTTTCTACATTTTATGAAATGCTAAAGTAGGATTTATTTTGTGGATTTAAAAGTTTAACCCCTCTCAAAATTTACAAACCAAAAAAATAATCGGTTCGACTATTTAAAAAAAACACCCCTCTAATCCTCCCTTTTTGAATCGCTGCAAAAGCAATCTTGTCTAGCCTGAGTAGACACGCATAACCAATCCAAAAAACAATCTACTCTTTTCTAGAGTCATTCTTTCTCTAAATTCTCGTCGCTCTTGACTTCTTATTAAAGAAATCTATTTCATTTAGTGCCTTACATTAAATATCTTTGAAATTCATTCAAACCACATCATGGCATTAATCAAAGATATTTATTCGGTTACTTTTTACGAAAAATTCAGTCAGGTTGTAGCTGAAGTACATCCAACCTTCAACAAGCAACTTTTTATCGAAACCATATACAAAGGTGATTTCACCCAAAAAGAATGGAAAGACCGAATGAAACACACTACTGTCGTTTTGCATCAATTCATGCCCGAAAATTTCTCAGAAGCAGTTCTACTATTGGATAAAATCATCGAAAACCTAAAGAGAAACAACTTTGCAGAAAGTAATTTGGCTTTTATCTTTTTTGCTGATTATATTGAAATGTATGGTTTAGATCATTTTGAAACTTCAACAAAAGCTTTTGAATCAATCACTCAATTTATTAGTTGTGAATTTGCCGTACGTCCTTTCATTTTAAAATATAAAGAAAAAATGATCGCTGAGATGATCCAATGGTCCCTGCATGAAAACCATCATGTGCGCCGATTGTCAAGCGAAGGTAGTCGATCACGCTTGCCCTGGGCCATGGCCATTCCGTTCTTAAAAGAAGATCCTACTTCGGTACTTCCCATTTTAGATAACCTAAAAAATGATCCTTCTGTTTATGTCCGCAAAAGCGTAGCCAATCACTTAAACGACATCACCAAAGACAATCCACAAATCGTCATCCAAATCGCCAGCCAATGGAAAGGCATCAGCCAAGAGACCGATAGCATCATCAAACACGGTTGCCGTACCCTTCTCAAACAAGGACAGCCCGAAATTCTGCGTCATTATGGCCTAGAGAGTACTGATCTTGAACTGTCAGCCTTTGCAATCAAAACGCCTGTTGTAAAAATTGGCGATTCCTTGCAGTTTCAGTTTTGCTTAAACAACAAAAACAATCAGGCGAAAACAATTCGCTTAGAGTATGCCGTCCACTACAAAAAAGCAAAAGGCCATTTAGCCAAAAAAGTTTTTAAAATTAGCGAGAAAAACTACCCACCCAATCAAGTCATTAAAGTCGAGAGAAAGCAATCGTTTAAAATCATCACTACTCGTGTTTTTCATACTGGGACACACGGACTTTCCATTATCATTAATGGAACAGAAAACGAAGTTCTGCCCTTTGAATTGATTCAGTAGTAGACACTACCCTTTGTCATCCTTTATAAACCAGCCATTCACTACTTGGTAAAGTTCACCTCATAGGAACGAAATCATGCTTTCTATACCAACAGCTGTTAAATTTAATGTGCACTTTAAAAAAGATACTGTCCTTTTCCTTACTTTTATAACTACCATCTAAAATGAAATTTCATAATCTAAATTAAGTTACAGCGCGTCATGACCACTGTAATTTTGTTCTCAAACAAAACACCTTATGTCAAATATTAGTTTAATCATTGAAGAACGCGCCGCCAATATTGGTAATTTCATGGTAGGCCGACTATTGCCTTTCATACAAAAAAGAGCGGTTGGACCTTTTGTATTTATCGATCATATGGGGCCAGCCTATTTAAAGGAATATCAAAATTTAGATGTCCCTCCTCATCCGCACATTGGACTATCCACCCTTACGTATTTATTCGAAGGAAGTATTATGCACCGCGATAGTCTAGGAACTGAGTTGGAGATAAAACCTGGTGCCGTAAACTGGATGACTGCTGGAAAAGGAATTGTACATTCTGAACGCACACCGGAGTATTTAAGAGCTTCCGATAAAATGCTTCACGGTTTACAAATCTGGGTGGCATTACCCAAAGAACTCGAACAAATGGATCCCACTTTTGTCCATGTAGAACAAAGCGATATCCCGAGTTGGGAAAAAGATGGTGTCTCCTATAAATTAATCGCCGGAGAAGCCTTTGGCAAAAAATCACCCGTTCCGGTTTATAATCCCTTATACTTTATTGAAATCAAAAGTACAAGTCCTCAAAAAATAAACATTGGAAACGATTTATTTGGTGAAAGTGGCTTGTATATCTTAGAAGGAAGCATCAAAAGTGGCGAGTATGTTTACGGTCCAAAACAGATCCTCATTACCAACGACAGTACCTTATGTGCCTTCGAAATATCCGAAAACACCACCATCTATATCTTTGGAGGAACGCCCTTACCCGAAGAACACTTCATTTTTTGGAATTTTGTTTCTTCAGACAAAAACACCATTGAAAAAGCAAAAAATGACTGGCTAGCTCAGACTTTTCCTAAAGTCCCTGGTGAAACCGAATTTGTCCCTTTACCCAAACCTCAATTAAAATAAGATATGAAAACCATTTCAGCTAAAATTGACACCCGTTTGTATCGCACCGAAATAAAATCAGCTAGTGGAAATATCGTCATTGCAGATGAACCCCTAGAAGTTGGAGGCGAAAATCTCGGTTTTAGTCCCACTGAACTTTTAGCCTCCTCATTGGCTGCTTGCACCTTAATTACATTACGTATGTACATTAACCACAAAAAATGGGATGTTTCAGCAATTAATATTACGGTCGATTTTGAGCGTAATAGCGACCAACCCATCACGTTACTCAAGCGTAAAATCGAAATTATAGGTGAAGTGGACGAAGCCCAAAGAAAGCGATTAACCACCATCGCCAATGGTTGTCCCATTCATAAAACACTAACCAATACCATTGAGATTCAAACCTCCTTAAGCTAATATATTATGACTATACATCAAATCAACGACACAAGAAAAGGCTATTTTGAAGCTGTTGAAGACGAAAAACAAGCTGGTAAAATGACGTATACCTGGGCTGGTGATTCTAAATTCATCATTGATCACACGGAAGTAAATCCTGAGTTTAATGGCAAAGGTGTGGGTAAAAAACTGGTAATGGAAGCCGTCGGTTATGCCCGCACCCATCATCTAAAAATCATTCCACTTTGTCCTTTTGCCAAAAGTGTATTCGATAAAACAGTAGAAATTCGCGATGTGCTTTTTTCCTAAGATTCCGCATCAAACCATACGGTTGACCTTGATAAGAACCTAAAATTTAAGCAGCAAGAGACAGCCTAGCGAACTTGTACCCAAAAGTCAAACGCTAGGACTGTGTCTTTATAGTCAGCGCTTTTCTGCTCCAACGCGGCATCAAATACCTCGAGCACCACTGTTGGTAACAGCATGAAATATCACCCTTCCCTACAAGGGCCCTTGACTGCATGTTCCACTGGACAACCAACTCATTCTCATGGCTATTTTGAGCTGCATTTTAAAAAGTCCTCAAAATCCATTACATTTGCATGTAATTTAAACTTAGAGTATGACGAGGATAATTACACTTTTCTTTTTTTTCATTGCACAAACTGGCTTTTCACAATCCGCTGATCTCTATCTAGAAAAAATCAGAAATAACGAAGCGCTCTTAACCGCTTTCTTTCAACAAATGCCTAAAGGTGGGGATTTACACCATCATTTTTCAGGATCCATTTATGCAGAACCTCTTTTAGAAAGAGCCATAGCTGAAGATTTCTATTTAAATATAGAAACGATGCAAGTATCCAAAAACAAACCTAGCTCAGGGAATTGGGAAACTTTTTCTTCCTTGAAAAATAGTGGAAAACTCGCTTTTTACCAGCAACAAATTATGCAAACCTGGTCTGCTAAAGATTACAATGGTGTGGCAGTGCCCTCTGATGATTTATTCTTTGATTCATTTGATAAATTCTCTCCGCTAATCGACGGTCATTTCGCTGAAGGTTTAATGGAATTGAAAAAACGTGCCCTGAGTGAAAATGTGAGCTATATTGAAACCCAATTAGCCACAATTCCCTGCGATATGAAGGTTACTGATCTGAATGATTTCAACTCAAAACTACGTCAGGCGGCTTCCCAAAGAGACGAAAAAGCAGTGCTAAAACTTTTGGACCAATTGTATAAAGCGCTTCAAGAGAAAGAAGCTAAAAAATATGCGCTTGATTTCAACAACAATTTCATCGTAAAACTGCATAAAGACTTAAAAATGGACGACGATCGTTTTACGATGCGTTATCAAAATTTTGTGCTTCGTTTTATGGATCCCGTCGATTTATTTAAAAACCTCACCATCGCTTTTATCTCTGCACAGGATAGCCAATTGGTAGCAGGGGTCAACATCGTTTCACCCGAACATGGAGAAAACTCAATGAAAGACTATTGGTTGCATATGGTGATGTTTAAATACTGTCACAGCAAGTTTCCAGAGGTAAAATACACACTTCATGCAGGAGAATTAACCTTAGGACTCGTACAACCTGAAGACCTAACCTGGCATATCAATGCGGCAATTCATACCGCTGGAGCCAACAGAATTGGTCACGGAGTAGATATCGCCTATGAAGAAAACGCCTATGATTTATTGCGCTTCATGGCCAAAAACAATATTCCCATTGAAATCAACTTAACGAGCAACGAATTCATTTTAAAAGTCAAAGAGGGCCGTCATCCCTTTACACTGTATAAAGAATTTAATGTGCCAATAGTCGTCAGTACAGACGATGCCGGAATTTTGAGAACCAATATGACCGAACAATATGTTTTATTAGTCAAGAGATATTCAGATGTTTCCTATGCAACACTAAAACAATATGTTTACAACAGTATTACTTATAGTTTCATTCAAGATCCCTCGATTAAAAAACAATTAATAAAGGACTTAGATGCCAGGTTCAAGACATTTGAAAATCAATTTTCTAAAAAATAAACTATGATTTTAGAAGCGGCCTTTTTATTTGTAAAACCTGATTTCGCTACTCAATTTGAAGCTGATTTTGCCAAGGCAAGCCACTATATCGCTTCCATAGACGGTTATCTAGGGCATCGTTTAGAGAAATGTCTGGAAGTCGAAAACAAATACCTTCTATTAGTAGATTGGCACACACTAGAAGACCATACAGTAGGTTTTAGAACTTCTGCTGCCTATGCAGAATGGAAGAAGATATTGCACCATTACTATGAGCCATTTCCCATTGTAGAGCATTTTGAAACTGTATTTGAAAATAAAATTTAATTTCCCCAGATGAACATCAAACTTATAGCCATAGGCAAGACTGACAATAAATCACTTCAAACTTTAATCGACGATTACACCAAACGTTTGTCGTTTTATATCAAATTTGATTTGGAGATCATTCCTGATATTAAAAACGTGAAGAATTTATCAGAGAGTCAACAAAAGGAGAAAGAAGGTGAATTAATTCTATCCAAACTGTCCGCAACTGACCAATTGATCCTATTGGATGAAAATGGGAAAAATTTCTCCAGCGTTGGTTTCTCAGAAGAACTACAAAAGAAAATGAATTCTGGTGTCAAAACGCTTGTCTTTGTTATTGGGGGACCTTATGGATTCTCCGATACTGTCTACAGTAAAGCGCAAGGGAAAATTTCACTATCTCTGATGACCTTTTCCCATCAGATGGTGCGTTTATTTTTTATCGAACAACTCTATCGCGGCTTTACCATTTTAAGAAACGAACCTTATCACCATCAATAAAAGCTTTGCTTAAGAGCTACTTTATCTTTGTTTTAGTTCTAAAAAACGACTTTTTTACACTAAAAGTGCACTAAAACATCCTACTCCTTATCCACTTCTTAATCATTAAATTTCATATCTTTATAGTAGAAATTCAATCTAGACCTAAAGTTCGTAATGCGATAATCAACTGACAACTAACGAAGTACTACTTATTAGTTGTTTCTGGCTATTTTAAAAACAAATTTTTAATATTTTGAATCATGAAAAATATGATCAAACGATGGGCTACTTGTTTTTTTATCACAAGTTTGCTTTCCTGTAGTGGCGGATATAATGATGATGACTACACACCTCCACCACCAACCACTACCACTTTTAATGCAACATTAAACGGATCTAGCGAAGTTCCCCCTAATGCCTCTACGGCTACTGGAACAGCAACAGCCACCTTTAACAACAGTACAAAAATACTTTCAGTTACGGTTACTTATTCTGGAGTTACTGCTACAAATGGACATATACACAAAGGAGCCGTTGGCGTTAGTGGAGATGTAGTTTTTCCTTTTAGCAGTTTTACCTCTCCAATAAACTATACTAGTATAGCCTTAACAAGCGCTCAAGAAGCGGATCTTATGTCCAATTTATACTATGTTAATATTCATAGTGTTGCATTCCCTGCTGGGGAAATAAGAGGTCAACTTATCAAATATGTAGCTCCCGGCGGAGGAGGCGGAGGTTATTAATTCCGTGAACAGCTAAAAAAACAAAACCAGCCTTTTCTTAAAAATAGACTGGTTTTATTTTTTATTCTTTTATTTTTTCGAACAAGCGAACACATTCCATTGCTTCTTTTACATCGTGAACACGCAAAATCTTAGCCCCTTTAGTCAAGGCTATGGTATTAATAACAGTAGTACCATTTAAAGCTTCTTGAGGGCTAATATCTAAGGTTTTATAAATCATAGATTTTCTTGAAACACCTGCTAGAACAGCTACATCCAACATCTTAAAAAGCTCCATTTTTTGCAAGACTTCATAATTCTGATCGGTTGTTTTGGCAAATCCGAAACCCGGATCTAATATTACATCATTAATCCCTAAACTTCTGGCTTTGTTGATCTTTTCAGAAAAGTAAAAAAGTATTTCTTTTACAATATCTTCATAGCTCGTTAGGCTTTGCATGGTCTGTGGATTACCACGCATATGCATCATAATATATGGTACATTATAATGGGCGATTACCTCAAACATTTTATCGTCCAATTCTCCTGCTGCGATATCATTGATCATCGCGGCACCACTTTCTATACTGGCTTTAGCTACTTCGCTTCTAAAGGTATCAATCGATAATAAAGCCTTTGGAAAATGTTTTAAAATCAACTCAATAGTAGGCACCATTCGCTCAATCTCCTGCTGCTCGGAAACAAATTCTGCGCTTGGTTTACTGGAATAGGCACCCAGATCAATAAAACTTGCCCCTTCTGCTAGCATTTTATCCACCTGAGAGATAATCTCTCCTTCATTTTTATATTTCCCTCCATCAAAAAAGGAGTTTGGCGTCACATTTAAAATCCCCATTACCTTAGGAATGGACAAATCAATGAGTTGGCCTTTGCAGTTTATGGTCATGCTTTTTGTTTCTTTTTTGTTTCTGGTTTCAAGTTCCCTAGTCCCTAGTCTATTTACAAACGGCAAACAAACAAAACTAGAAACTCAAAACCTTTAATTTCTAAAAACTGTAAACTCGTTCAAAAATTTATCCTTATTTTTGAAGAAATTTTAGCAAATATACAGCAATAAATGAAGAATACTTCCCTAGAATATGATAATGTAATTACGGTTTGTCGTACCTTATTTATCAATAAAATGAAAGATTACGGTAGTGCTTGGCGCATTTTAAGATTGCCTTCACTAACCGATCAAATTTTCATAAAAGCGCAACGAATCAGAAGTTTACAAGAAAACGACATCCGTAAAGTAGACGAAGACGAAAAAGGCGAATTCATTGGAATCATCAATTATTCCATCATGGCCCTGATCCAATTAGAATTAGGTGTAGTGGATCAGCCCGATTTAGATGTTGAAAAAGCGACGCAACTCTATGATGCTAAAATCAAATTGACCAAAGAATTAATGGAAGCCAAGAACCACGATTATGGGGAAGCTTGGCGTGAGATGCGTGTGAGTTCTTTGACCGATCTTATTCTACAAAAACTACTTCGCGTCAAACAAATTGAAGACAATAAAGGGAAAACTTTAGTTTCTGAAGGTATTGATGCCAATTATCAAGACATGATCAACTACGCTGTTTTTGCTTTGATTTTGAATCCGCTTACACCAAAATCCTAAATTTCGAAATAAATCCCAAATTTTAAAAATGAAAAATATCATTACCCAATTCTCTAGAGTATTTGTCGGCGTATTATTTATTATTTCCGGATTAATAAAACTAAACGACCCGGTGGGTTTCTCTTATAAATTAGCTGAATATTTTAGTGAGCCTGTTTTTAACATGCCTTTCTTAGAGCCTCTAGCCTTAGGATTAGCTTTATTTTTAGTTATTCTTGAAGTGGTCTTGGGTGTTATGTTACTGGTAGGTTGTAAGTCAAAACTCACGATTTCAGCCTTATTCATACTGATTGTTCTCTTTACCTTCCTTACCTTCTACTCTGCTTATTTTGACGTTGTGAAAGATTGTGGTTGTTTTGGAGATGCCCTGCACTTAACCCCATGGCAGTCCTTTACCAAAGACATCATCTTACTTTTCTTTATCTTAATTTTATTTTTCAATAAAAAATTAGTAAAACCTTTATTTTCAAAAACCATCGGTACTATGCTTACTTTCTTAAGTATTGTTTTATGTGTATTCATGGCAGTTTGGGTTTTAAATCACAATCCAATCAAGGATTTCCGTCCTTACCAAGTGGGTACTAATATTGAAAAAGCAATGGAAATTCCTGAAGGAGCCCCTAAATCAGTAGTGGAGATGGTCTTTATCTACAAAGTAAATGGCGTTGATAAAGAATTTACTGAAAAAGACCTAATGAATATCCCTGAAGGAGCCACTTTTGTGGACCGAAAAGACAAAGTGATCACAGAAGGCTACGTACCGCCAATTCATGATTTTACGATGGTAAAAGAGGATACTGATTATAAAGAGGAATTCTTAAAAGCTCCGAAATTAGTAATATTTGTTACTTACGACTTGACTTTATCTAATCCAGAGGGTATGAAACAGCTAGAAACCGTAAACAAAGAAGCTAAAGCAAAAGGCTATAAAGTAATTGCAATGACAGCTTCTGATACAGTTCAAATAGCAAAAACTAAAAAACAATATAACCTAAACGTCGACTTTTATTTCTGTGATGCCATAGCCTTAAAAACTATCGAAAGAGCCAATCCAAGTATAGTGGTTGTACAAAACGGTACTATAGTTCAAAAAGTACATTACAACGACATCCAGGACTTGAAATTGTAATTTTTTACAAGCACCTAATTCAAAAGCATAATGAAGAAAACATTTAAACTATTTATTTTTTTATTCATTATGCTTTTGGGCATTATGGGATATAGTCAAAAGCAAGACCAACGTTATATCTTCTTTTTGCACAATCGTTTTCTAGAAGAAAACAATGTAGATGCGGTACATCCTGAGTATGGAAAGGCCCAATACAATGAAATTCTAAATGCCTTTAAGAACGATGACTTTATTGTTTTCAGTGAAATAAGAGCCAAAAACACCAACGCAGCAGCCTATGCTCAAAAGCTGGTCAAGCAAATCAAAAAACTTATCCAGAGAGGTGTCTCCCCTAGTAACATCACTGTTATCGGTACCTCAAAAGGGGGATATATTGCGCAATTCGTATCTACTTATTTAGCCAATCCAGATGTGAATTTTGTTTTTATCGGCTGCTTTAGAGATGTAGATATAGCGGAAATTCCGGAAATTAATTACTGTGGAAATATCCTCACGATTTACGAAAAATCAGATATTTATGGTGTTTCTGCCCTGAGAAGAAAAGAAACTTCTACCTTAAAAATCAATCATTTTAAAGAAATAGAGTTGCACACCAACCTCAAACATGGCTTTTTGTACCTAGCTTCAGATCAATGGATTGTTCCTTGTAAAAAATGGGCAAATGGTCATTATGATTTGAACTAATCCCTCAAAAGCGAAACTTACGAAGTCTTCAATAAAGGAAAAAAATCCGCTTATTGAAGACTTTTTTTTAGAAACCGCTGACGTTTTTTGACGTCCAAAATAGCCGCATTGATAAAAAAAGCAGGCTGTTTTTTATCCTCTAGTACACAAATTTTCAAAAATTCTCCTTTTTCAAGCCGACTATTACGATTTCATTGGCCTTTTTCTAACCGAAATTTTCTGTTTTGTGATAAAATAAAGGTCTCTTCAAATTTTGTTAATGATGATTTCTCATTCCAATTGTTTGTTTAACTTTGTTCGAAATCTTAATTATATGAAATTGCCCTGATTCCAAATCACATACTGGAACGAGAATGGTGATCGCATATTCCATTAAAAAGCAAATATTATCTACTTATGAAACAAATTGCCTTAATCGCTATTGCGTTTATTACTTTTTCTTGTTCTCAAGCTCAGAAAACAAATTTTTCAAAAGAAGCTTTGTCTGAAAAATTATTAGCCACTGACGGAAGTCAGGTTGCATTTAAATCTATACTGAAAAAACACAAAGGCAAAACTTTGGTGATTGAAGTTTGGGCTTCATGGTGTGGTGATTGTATAAAAGCAATGCCAAAAGTAAAAGACTTACAAGCTAATCACCCTGAGGTTTCATATGTATTCCTTTCTGCAGATAAAACAGCTGAAAAATGGAAAACTGGAATTGAAAAACACCAAATACAAGGGGACCACTTTATGATCAACGACGGTATGAAAGGTGCTTTTGGTAAAGCCATGGATTTGGATTGGATTCCGCGTTATATCATCGTGGATAAAACAGGTAAAATTGTATTGTACCGCGCCATTGAAACTGATTTTGATAAAATCAACGAAACTTTAAACAGTTTAAAATAGAACCCTATTTAAGACAGGGCCATCGTTAAAACACAAGGCAGCTGTCCTAATCCACACACGAATAAAAAAGAAAAAAGAATAAAATAAAAACTACCAAAATGAGAAAAAAGATTGTTGCAGGAAACTGGAAAATGCATAAAAACGCAGGACAAACTGAAGAATTATTAAACGAATTAATCGCTAAAATACCTGCTAAAACTAACGCTCAAGTAATTGTTGCCCCAACTTTTGTAAACTTAGCTGGTGCAGTTTCAAAATTAAAAAACACTACTATTGCTGTAGCGGCTCAAAACGTACACCAAGCTGAAGGTGGTGCTTTTACAGGAGAAATTTCTGCTGATATGTTAACTAGTATTGGTGTTAACACGGTAATTTTAGGTCACTCTGAGCGTAGAGCTATTTTCAACGAAACAGATGCTTTGATCGCGAACAAAGTAGATACTGCTTTGAAACATGATATGACTGTAATTTTCTGTTTTGGTGAAGAATTAAAAGATCGTCAATCAGGAAATCACTTCAACATTGTAGAAAATCAATTACGTGATGGTTTGTTTCATATTGCCAAAGAATCTTGGTCTAAAGTTGTTTTAGCTTATGAGCCTGTTTGGGCTATTGGAACTGGAGAAACAGCTTCACCAGAACAAGCACAAGAAATGCACGAATTTATTAGAGCAACAGTACTTAAAGCTTTTGGAGCGGATATCGCTGAGGAAGTTTCTATTTTGTACGGTGGTTCAGTAAAACCAGATAACGCTCAAGAGATCTTCTCTAAACCAGACGTAGATGGTGGTTTAATTGGAGGTGCTGCCTTAAAAGCAGATGACTTTTTAGCTATAGTAACGGCGATCTAATTTTTAGATTCCCTATTTTGAAAAGCGATACTTCACGGTATCGCTTTTTTTGTGGTCAAAATTTAAGTTTAAAATAACAATGTTCTCTTCAATTTATAAGCAACTTCTGCTTTCTATTCTTACCTTTGCAAAAAAATTATTTATGTCAAATATCTATTTAGGCTATCATTTTACCATTGAGCCGAAAGAACCAGGATCAGAAATTTTAATTGCGGAATTAGGAGAAAAAGCGTTTGAGACTTTTACCGAAACCGAAACCGGAATATCCGCTTATGTGAAGAAAGATTTATGGGATGAGACTATTTTGGATGACATTTATATTTTGCAATCAGCAGAATTTAAAATTGAATATACTGTTGAAGAAATCGATCAGGTAAACTGGAACGAAGAATGGGAAAAGAATTTTGAAGCTATTGAGGTAGATGGAAAATGTCATGTTCGTGCTCCTTTTCATCCGAAAACGGAGGCTGAATTTGATATTGTTATTGAGCCTAAAATGAGTTTTGGAACAGGTCATCACGAAACCACTCACATGATGATTCAACATTTATTGGAAACCAATGTGGAAGGAATGAAAACCTTGGATATGGGATGTGGAACTGCCATTTTAGCTATTTTAGCGGAGATGAAAGGAGCCCTGCCAATTGATGCTATTGATATTGACAACTGGTGTTATTTGAATTCTATCGAAAATGCAGAGCGTAATAATTGTAAACACATTACGGTTTACGAAGGTGATGCAGCTTTGTTAGCAGGTAAAAAATACGATTTAATTATTGCCAACATCAACCGTAACATATTACTAAACGACATGCAGTCTTATGTTGATTGTCTAAACCCAAAAGGTACTTTACTTTTAAGTGGTTTTTATGAAGAAGACATTCCTTTTATTGATGCCTCTTGCACCGAAAAGGGATTAACATATGTTAAAAAATTTCAAAGAAACAACTGGGTTTCATTAAAATACGTAAATTAGGTAGTCGAAATTACAACAGTACAAAAACCTCAAAAAAATGAGTACTAAAGAAAAAGTAAGAGAAAGAGTTCGCGAAAAGGAAGCGACTAGTTTCAATAACGAAATCATAGTTTATAATGATGATGTCAACACTTTTGATCACGTAATTGAAACTTTAATGCGGGTTTGTAGTCATACACCAGAACAAGCAGAACAATGTTCCTTAATTGTACATTACAACGGGAAATGCACTGTGAAAACAGGGCCAATGGATAAATTAAAACCGCAATGCACACAACTTTTGGAAGCTGGTCTTAGTGCCGAAATTGTTTAATTGAATATTGTGTAAAAAATATTCTAATTTATTCTATATTTGAATAAATTAGAATATTTTTTTTATGGAAGAGTACGGAAAAATATTAATTATTGCCACGCCTATTTTTTTAGTTTTAATTATACTTGAAAAAATTTACGGCCTGTATAAAAAAAACGATACTGCTCCTTTGATCGACAGCGTATCGAGTATTACCTCAGGAATGACCAACTCGGTCAAAGATGTTTTGGGATTGAGCTTGACTTTTATCTCTTACGAATGGTTAGTCTCTAAAATTGCCCTTTTCCATTTAGAAGCCAACGTTCTGGCCTACTGTATTGGCTTTATTGTTATTGACTTTTACGGTTATTGGAGCCATCGATGGGCCCATCAAATTAATTTCCTCTGGAATAAACATGCCATTCATCATAGTAGTGAGGAGTTTAACCTAGCCTGTGCGTTAAGACAACCCGTTGCTAGCTTAGTGAACCTATTCACTTTTTTATTGATTCCTGCCGCCTTAGTAGGCGTTCCAGCTACCGTTATTGCCATTACCTTACCTCTGCATTTATTTTTGCAATTTTGGTACCATACCAAACACATCAACAAAATGGGGATTTTAGAACACGTATTGGTTACCCCTTCCCATCATCGAGTACATCACGCGATCAATCCGGAATATCTAGACAAAAATCATTCTCAGATTTTTATATTTTGGGATAAACTTTTTGGCACTTTTCAAGCTGAATTAGACGATGTACCTCCCGTTTTTGGTATTACCAGACCGGCCAATACTTGGAACCCAATTCGTATTAATTTCCAACATCTTAGTTTATTAATCAAAGATGCATGGCGCAGTAAAAGCTGGAAAGACAAATTGACTATTTGGTTCAAACCAACAGGTTGGCGTCCAGAAAATTTTGAAGAACAATATCCTGTAAACAAAATTGAGGATGTTTTTAACTTTGACAAATACGGTACGCAGAACTCTCAAAAACTGATTTATTGGTCTGTAACACAGATGTTGATTACCCTTTTATTTCTTACCTATCTCTTTGATAATATTGCCAAAATTGGCCTACCCAATATCTTTATTTATGGTTTTTTTATACTGATCACTATTTACAGCTACACGGAATTGATGGACAAAAGTAAGTATGCGGCTTACTGGGAAGGATTGCGTTTGATGATGGCCATTTGCATTATAAGCTATTATGGCGACTGGTTTGGTTTAAACCACCTATTACCGCTAGGCAATTATATCATTTTAGCTTACTTGAGTCTATCGCTACTGATATCTGTTTATTTTGTAACCATAGATTTTAAAACTTCTCAGCACCAACTCATTAATTCATAACTGTATATGAAAAACACTTTATTCTTAAAAATCTATATTGGATTTAGCCTTTTATACCTGCTTGTTTTACTAGCTGGACAACAAAATTTAGATTTATTTCTAAAACCCATGCTGATTCCTTTATTGGGATTTGCCGTTTATTTCCATGAAAAGTTCCCCTTAAAAAACACTCTTTTAGCGGCCTTGCTTTTTTCATGGATAGGTGACGTTATTTTACTTTTTGCTGATATTGCTGAAATCTATTTTATTTTGGGATTGGTTTCCTTTTTAATCTCACACCTGATTTACAGTACCTTATTCAACAAACAGTCCAAAACTAAGAAAAAGAAAAACAGTGCTTTTTTCGCTCTGGGAAGCCTAATTATTGCTTGCTATTTAATCGGAATGCTCGCTCTTTTAATCCCTAGTTTAGGAGATTTAAAGATTCCCGTAATAGTCTATGCCACGGTCATCTCGATGATGCTCTTATTGGCTTTTAATGGTTATTTGTCCTGGGAAAAACCTGGAAATAAATATGTTTTTGTTGGTGCTATCTCTTTTGTTGTTTCAGACAGCTTACTGGCTATTAATAAATTTTACGAGCCAATTGAAAGAAGTTCTTTTTTAATTATGCTAACCTATCTTGTGGCACAATATCTGATTGTAGTGGGTATACTTAAGCTGAATCTCAAAAAAGTCGAATAACACCCTAAATATCGTGCGGTCAAAACAGATTCAAGAGGATTGCTTTTTAACTCAAAGCTTTTGGCTGATTTTTTGACTTCTTACACAGGAGAAAAAAGGGCTGAAATTCGTGCTCAAAAGTATTTTACCTTTTACATTTGTATGACCAACAATCTTAGAATATGAAAAAAATAGTCCTTTTTATCGTTTTATTACTTACTGTAAGCTCTTGCATTAGTTCCAAATCAACTTTGAAAAATGTGGATGACAATGCGCCCGATTTAGTTTTAAACAAAAACAACACCTTTTTAATTAGCCTTTTTAGTAAGGATAAAAAATACGGTTACCACCCCGATTATCCGGTTAATATTTTTTTTCGAAATACCCGAGATGAAGCCCTAAACGAAACACGTTTTCTAAATGCCTTAGCAGGGCCAAATGGAGAAAAAATCACCTATACTCGTCTAGAAACTTGCTGCCCTTTCCCTACTAAACGAAGTGATATGGGAGCTGGATTTTTGAATGTGTATGAATTACGATGGGAGGGTCAAAAAAAACCTCTAAAACTCTATTTGAATATTTACGAAAAAGGAGTCTTGATGGTTCCGATGGGATTGAGCTTGAAGAAGGAGTAATAAAATAATCAAAAAAAAATAGTTGCAGGCCTTGTAATAATACGATTTATTTCAAAGACGATGCCATGAAGGTAAATCGTGGTTATCGTTATTTAAACCACTGGAATACTACTATTTTGCACAGTCTAATTATATCTCTTTTAAAAAGAAAAGCAATTGAAAATGATTACCGTTTCTTTAATTGAATGTCTTACTTTTTAGGTGTTGTTACTGTTAATTTGGTACGATATATTACTCTGGAAATCCCCAAAAAATAAGTTAAACTCTACCTTCTACTTAAATAAATGCTTTAATTTTGATTCTACTAGAAACATTTCTCAATAGGCAAAAAAACTAAAATGGAACAATCAAAAAATCAATATAAAATTGAAGCACCAAGTTTCAATTTACAGCAATACTTAGACAGAATCAAATTTTCAGGTGAAATTGAATTGAATATTGGAGGCATTACAAAACTCATGCGTAGCCAATTATTCAGTGTTCCTTTTGAAAATATTGATGTTCAGGCTGGAAAAGTAATATCCCTTAAGGGTGATGATATTGTAAATCAAATTGTGAATCTAAATCGAGGCGGATATTGTTATCAGATAAATGGTTTGTTTTCATTGGCTTTGCAGCAAATTGGTGTTCCGCATTATTATGTTGCGGCGCGCCCTTTGGTTAATCCCGGACAAAACCCTAAAACTCATTTGGGTATCATTGCCACTATAGAAAATGAAGAATATCTGATTGATCTCGGATTTGGTGGAAACAGTATTAGAGAACCTTTAAAACTGAGTGAAATTGGAACTGAGACTCAGCACGATTCTGACATTTTTACTTTGGTCAAAACAGCAGACAATGACTATTTACTGCAAATATTAATTGGAAAAGAATGGTCTAACCTTTATTCATTTGACTTGACACCCCAAAGATGGATCGATTTTAAACCCGCCAATCATTACAATTACTCGCATCCAGATTCCTTTTTTACCCAAAACTTAATTGTGGTTTTGCAAAATCCGTTGGGAAAGAAAATATTATTTAAAAATTCCATAAAATCTGTAACAAACGGTACATCTGAAATTGTTTCGTTTGAAGAAAATCAATTGGAAAATATTTTGGAATCAGAATTTAATTTAAAAATACAATCTTAGAACTTTGATCGTCTAAATTTATTAAAAACTTGTAATTCTTCTAAAGCCCTAGCCCTCATGGGAGAGAAAATCCTTTTGTGCCGAGGTTCGATGCAAAAGATTGAAAAAACTACAGGATTAGCTTCTTAAAAAAAACATAAATCTTCATCTGCTATTCATAAATCATAACTACCTTTGCACTGTCAAAAAATCATATTATGAACATACAACATATTCCACAAATTAAGCATACTGATAGTGGTAATTTCTTTTTACTGGCGGGACCTTGCGCTATTGAAGGAGAAGAAATGGCTCTTAGAATTGCTGAAAAATTAGTTGGTATTACCGACAAACTTCAGATCCCTTATGTATTTAAAGGATCCTTTAAAAAAGCCAACCGTTCTAGAATTGATAGTTTCTCTGGAATAGGTGACGAAAAAGCCTTAAAAATTTTAAGAAAAGTTTCTGAAACTTTTCATGTTCCTACCGTAACAGATATTCATACCAATGAAGATGCTGATATGGCGGCACAGTACGTAGATGTTTTACAAATACCTGCTTTCTTAGTACGTCAAACTGATCTAGTTGTAGCTGCGGCTAACACTGGAAAAGTGGTGAACTTGAAAAAAGGACAATTCATGAGTCCAGAAAGCATGAAACACGCGGTACAAAAAGTATTAGATTGCCAGAATCAAAACGTAATGGTTACCGACCGTGGTACTATGTTTGGTTACCAAGACATGATTGTTGACTTTAGAGGAATTCCTACTATGCAACAATATGCTTCTACGGTTTTGGATGTAACGCACTCGTTGCAACAACCTAACCAGACAGCTGGAGTTACTGGTGGTAGACCTGATATGATCGAGACAGTAGCCAAAGCGGGTATTGCTGTAGGTGTTGATGGTATCTTTATCGAAACACATTTTGATCCTGCAAATGCGAAAAGTGACGGTGCTAATATGTTGCATTTAGATTATTTTGAAGATCTAATGACCAAATTGGTTGCTATCAGACAAACCGTTAACGCATTTTAAATTTCTAATATTTACTTCATTGAAAACAAAAATTTTATTTTTCTTCTTCGTGTGTTTTTCTATGAACACCTTTGCCCAAGAAGAAATAGCAGTACAAAAGTACACCGCACACAATAAAGGGAAATTTTTCGTTTCCTGGGGAGGAAACAGAGAAAGTTACAGTAAATCTGATGTTAATTTCAGAGGGAAAGATTACAACTTTACCGTTGCCGATATGAAAGCTCATGATAAACCTAAAGGTTGGCATGTGGATTACATCAACCCAGCAAACATGACCATTCCACAAACCAATTTCAGAATGGGTTATTTCATTAGCGATCACTACAGCGTTTCTGTTGGATGGGACCACATGAAATATGTGATGTCACAGAATCAAATAGCAAATGTAACAGGAGATATAAACTTACCTGCTGATCAAGCTGGATCTATCTACAACGGACTCTATAATAATACACCTGTAGATATGTCTCAAGGGGGTGCCCAGGAAGGTGGTAATCCAGGAAGTGGTACTGCATTTTTAATGTACGAACATACAGATGGTTTGAACTACATCAATACTGAGGTTTCAAGACATGATGATATTTCAAAATTCTTAGGTTTGCCTAATACCGATAAATTTCAGGTTAATTTAACTGAAGGTTTGGGAATTGGCGTTTTATACCCTAAAACAAACACTACACTTTTAGGAAAAGAACGTCATGATGATTTTCATATTTCTGGTTATGGTTTATCTGCAAAAGCGGGTATTAACTTTACTTTCTTCAAGTACTTTTATGTGCAAGGAGAATTGAAAACAGGTTATATCAACATGCAAGACATTAGAACAACAAAAAGCAGCGAAGACAAAGCCTCACAAGACTTTTTCTTTTTACAAAGAATTATTGCTGTAGGAGGAATTTTCAGACTCTAATCGTTTATAAAAAACAATCTAAAAAATAGTTATCATTTTGGTAACTATTTTTTTTTGCCCTTAATTTGCTTGACTGATCATCAAAGAATGGATCATCAAATCACAATTCTTATCCTGTACACATGAAAAAATCAAAAAACATCTTCATAGGCCTTACCTTTTTACTAAGCTTTGGCTGCGCTTTGTATGTGGCCTTACAAGTTTTTCCAATTAATCCCTTTTCACAAACCAAAACAAAAGCAGCCACTACTTTACTAGATAAAATTCAAGATGCTGACCTTATTTTTCAAACCTCGCAATCCAGCCAG
Organism: Flavobacterium sp. OHVDL-2026-0007; assembly: GCF_059882335.1. Lineage (NCBI taxonomy): Bacteria > Pseudomonadati > Bacteroidota > Flavobacteriia > Flavobacteriales > Flavobacteriaceae > Flavobacterium > Flavobacterium sp. OHVDL-2026-0007. Next base: position 242,941 of record NZ_CM187612.1, on the reverse strand, counting down.
TCTCAGGCGGTGAGTTTGGCGACTAATTCAAAATTTTCACATTGTGGAATCCTTTATAAAATAAACGGAGATTTGTTTGTCTTTGAAGCGGCCCAACCTGTAAAGCTGACACCAATTGCCCATTGGATCCAGCAGGGAAAAGATCAAAAGTTTGTAGTGCTAAGATTAAAAAATGCGGCTAGCAAATTAACCTCAACTACGCTGCAAAAAATGAAAGACTATAGCCAACAATTTATGGGCAAACCCTACGACCCCTATTTTGAATGGACCGATACCCGATTATATTGTTCGGAATTGATTTGGAAAATTTATAAAAATGGCGCCCAGATCGAATTGACCACATTGCACCCATTGAAAGATTTTAAATTAACGGATCAAAGGGTTCAAAAAATACTCCAAGAACGATATGGGAACAAAATTCCCTTTGATGAAAAAGTAGTAGCTCCTTCGGACTTAGTGAAATCTCCTTTATTAACCACTATAATAGATACCTATTAAAGCTAATTTTAAGCGATTTAAAGCCCTAATATCCAAGTTTAGACAAGGAATAGCTAAAAAAAAAGCTATGAGTTAAACTCATAGCTTTTGCAATATCTTATTTTCCTAGAATTAATTTGCCGTTGGAAGCGTAATGCCGTTTTGATCCATTAAATACATCAAAGTGGTCATGGTAGCAGCTCCAAGTTCTAACTCTCTTTTGTTGATTGCATCAAATTTATCGTTTGCTGCATGATGGTAATCAAAATAACGTTGAGAATCTGGCTTTAAACCCGCCTTAACGATCGCTTTAGAAGTCAAATGACCAATATCTGAGCCAGCATGCCCAATAGTAAAACTATGCACTAAATAAGGCTCAAAAAGATCCTTAAATCCCGCTATTTTTTTATAGTTCGCATCATCCGCATCAATAGAGAAACCTCTCGGACTAAATCCTCCTGAATCACTCTCTAAAGCAAAAATATGATTCTCTTTCTTTTGTTTAGAAACTTCTTCATATTTCGCTCCACCTCTTCCTCCATTCTCCTCGTTCATAAAAAGAACAACACGAATGGTATTTTTAGGTTTGTAGTTTAAGTTCTTAAGAATGCGAACTACTTCCATACTCTGTACTACTCCAGCACCATCATCATGAGAACCGTCGGCCAAGTCCCAAGAATCTAAATGACCACCAACCACCATAATATTATTTGGCGTTTCCGTTCCTGTTATCTCTCCAATCACGTTATAAGACAATACATCCGCGAATGTTTCACAAGATTGTTTGAAATAGAACTTCAATGTTGGGTTGGCTTTCAAAGATTTACTCAATAATTCCGCACCATTTGTACTAATGGCAGCTGTTGGAATATACTCTTCTGGTTTTAAATTACCATAACTTTGAGCTCCTGTATGTGGAAAATCATCCAAACGCAGGTTCACTGAACGAACAATTGTTCCTACTGCTCCTAATTTTGCCGCCTCTTGAGCACCTGCATATCTTTGATCTACACAAGCACCGTAGGAAGTAAAGGTTTCAATATTTTCAGGATTCATTGGACGGTTGTAAAACACAATTTTGCCTTTTACTTTTGCTCCTAAGGCAGCCAATTCATTAATCCCTTGCACTTCAATAATTTCTGCTGTTAATCCTGCTTTTGAAGTCGCTACCGATCCCCCTAAAGCACAAATAGGCACCTGCGTTTTTACTTTATTATCTAAAATATAAGCCGTTTCTTTTTCTCCACGTACCCACTTTGGCACCATCACCTCTTGTAAATATACTTTGTCAAGTCCTAAAGTTTCTAACTGAGATTTGGTATAGGCAATTGCTTTCTCCGCATTTGCAGAACCAGACAAACGAGGTCCAATATCGTTAGACAAATATTCTAACCAGGTATAACATTTAGCCTCGGTTAATGCTTTTTTATAGAATAATTTAATGTTTTTTTCATCATTTGACTGCGCAAAAGAGGTCAATCCGTTTACAAGTAAAACAGTTAAAAGAAATGTTTTTTTCATAGGGTTACGAGCATTTTGGGTTTAATTAATCGTTGAACAAACTAAAGTTCTAACAAAGTCAAACAAAGGAACGAAATTATTTAGAATCACCTCCCCTTTTGTTAGGGCTTTTCGAAAAAATAAAACCTACAAAAGATCATTTTAATTTGATCCCTGTAGGTTATATAATGCTAAACAAAGTTTTAAGTAACTCGCAGAAGCTATCCCTTTTTTATTAGAATACGGATTGTTTTTTGCTTTGAAGAAAGACAGCACTGCCTTTCTTATTTGACCACTACACTTTTGTTTTTAGGACTAATGCCATTTTCATTAAAAGCCTCAATGGTGAAATAATATTGGGTGCCTTTATCCAAACCTCTAAAGTCATAGCTGTTGGTTCCATATACCTGAATACTATTGTATAATTTATCAGGACTGATTCCATAATAAATATGATAGCCCACTGCATCGGCTTGCTTTTTCCAAGAAATCATAGCGTTTCGAGAATCTGATTGCACTCTTTTCACTTTAAAGCCCGAAACTGCTTTTGGCTTTTCTAACAAGCCATCTCCAAAAACTCTAAAATCGGAAACTGCAAACAGCCCTGAGGCATTGTGAATGTTTTCCATCTTGATGTAACGCGCTTTAATCGATTTTGTTAACTCCACATAATCGTGAGGAACATCTTTATCATTTTTAGATTTATCGATCACTAGGGTCCAATTTACCGCATCATCAGACATATAGATTTTATATTGATAATAGATATCCATGGCTTTATTGTATTGGGTCGCTTTATGATCAGCATAATTAATTTGTAAGGCCTTGATCTCCATTTTTCTCCCTAAATCCAATTGCAACCATTCCCCTGGATTACTGGTTTTGGCTGACCAATAGGTTTGAATATCTTCATCGGTTAAGTTGGCGCCATCATAACAAAATTTTTCGAACACTTTTTTTCCTCCCGTATCCACTCTATGGGTCTGTACTTCCCTACAATCTTCAAGAGAAGAAACCGTCACGGGCTTTTTATACGAAAGTAACATCCAACCTGAAGAAGCCCCTTTGGTTTGATCACGTTGCCCTGTTGAAAGTAGTATTGGAAAATCACCATAAGCCGTAATCGAATACATGACATCATCTTTGTCAAATCCCGCCGGAAACATATCGATGCGGCGCTCGAAACGATCTTTTATCGAAATTTTGCAGGTTCCTGTATTCCAATAATTGCCGTAATTGTCCGAAAAAGTATTGCCATGCCCTGCTCCAATGACAAAACCTCCAGGCTTATAAGACATCGGATTATGCTTTTGATAAACAAATGGGCCTAAGGGATGATCCCCTACGTGAACCCCATTGGCATACCCTTTAAATTCAGTGGCTGGTGCTCCATATTGCATATAATACTTTCCGTTGTGTTTGGTCATCCAAGCTCCTTCTATGAAATTACCCCAAGGCGCGGGTTCCATATCATTATTCGGGCCAAAACGCTCCCAACCATGAGCGCTGGGATCTAAACCTACCACCTCTTTGATCTGTCCATAGGGACGTTGAATATCCTCCACTTCCGTAGCGGTATACAATTGGGCATAATCCGCCTGATCCCCTACAGGCAACCAGGTTTTATAGTCTACTTCGGTACCTACTAAGGGTAATTTCCCACTTGAACCGTAGTACATATACACTTTTTTATCGTCATCTTGAAAAATTGCAGGGTCCCAAGTAGGCAACATAGCCGTATCGACATGCCGTATCCATCGACCTGCTTTAGGGTCGGCGGTTTTCCAAATTGGACGATCCTTTTTCCAAGTGGACCCTACATAAAACAGCGTATCGTTGACCACCCAAGCAGCTGGCGCACATTGGTCATCATCTGCTGGACGTCGTTGAAAACTACCGTAGACAAATTCCCAATTGGAGAGATCTTTACTCCAAAAGAATCCTGCTTGATTCGTGGCAAATAAATAATAGTCCCCTTTGTAGGTGATAATCACAGGATCTGCACTCGAACGACGTGATTCTGGAATTCCATTGTGATTCTCTGTGGTGTAATTGTAGCCAATATTGACTGGATTACAGTAAGTAGTTACTGGCTTGTTTGGATCAAACCAAGCCGTTTTTCCTGATATGATACTCTTTTGTGCCCCTATAGGGCTTTGGAATCCCATTAGAAACAACAAAAACGGAATGACATACGATTTTCTCATTTTTACTTCTTGCTTTTTATTCTTTGATTTAATAATTCAGGTTCATTGGTGGTGATATAATTAAATTCATTTTCAATCATCCAATCCATCACATCAGCATCATTAACTGTCCAGACATTTAGAATAATGTTATGCTCTTTTGCTTCTTTTATCCACTCGGGATGTTTTTGAAAAACGGAGTAGTGAAAATCAACTCCTGAAATATGATCTAATTTTACTTCTTTTGGCGATTTATTGCCTTCGAGATATTGCAAAGAAGTTTTCGTATCTACTGCTCTTATCTGCTTTAGAATTTCATAATCAAAACTGATATAAGAAGTTCTTTTTTCCGCCTTAAGCTTCTTGATCGTTTCAACGACTTTTAAAGCAGTCTCTCTACCTCTTTCTTGACTAATAACCGAAGGTTTGATCTCACAGACTAAAAGTGTGTGTTTATTATTTCTTTTACCCGCTGTAATATATTCGTATAAAGTGGGCAACTTCTCTGCGTTTGAAAGTTTAAATTTTATTAAGTCCGCATAATTGGTTTCTTCTATGAGAAGTTTATTATAATGTGCATCGTGATTGATTACAAGAGTATCATCTAATGTTCTCCAAACGTCAAATTCTGATCCTGCCAATTTTAAATCAATAGCATGTCGAAGAGCAGCAATCGAATTTTCCGGTAAGCCCTTTTTTTTCCATGCGCCACGGTGCGCCACAATACCATTCTTTGTAGCCTGACAAGAAGATAAAACAACTACTATTAGCAAAAGGAATACTTGATATCTTTTATTAGTATTCATATTCTAGAAATTAAAAATTATCCTTTATTTATAAATTACTTACTCCAAAAATTGAGTTCCAAACTCTAATACGCATCCTTTTTCTAAAGACTAAAAAAAGCCCTTCGTTAATTTCATACGAAGGGCCGAGCAATACTAACTAACCGAATTATTTCGTTAATTCAAAACTAACTTTATGATCGGCATTTGAATTTCCACCCACGAAAACATCAAACTGTCCTGGTTCTGCAACAAATTGCAAATCAGAATTATAGAATTTTAAATCTTCAACAGTAATCTCAAAAGTCACCGTTTGCTTTTCTCCCTTTTTAAGGGCTATCTTTTGGAAATTTTTCAGTTCTCTAACTGGTCTTGTTACTGACCCCACTAAATCTCTGATGTACAATTGAACCGTTTCTTTCCCATCATAGTTACCTGTGTTTTTAAGGTCCACACTCACTTTTAGTTTGCCATTTACATCTATTTTATCAGACGAAATTTTCAAATTTGAATACTCAAAAGTGGTATAGCTTAATCCAAACCCAAATGGAAATAAAGGTTCGTTTCTCTCATCAATATAATTTGATCTGAATTTCTCGAATTTCCCTTCTTTATTCACTAGGGGCCTTCCTGTATTTTTCTGCGCGTAATAAATAGGCAATTGTCCAACGCTTCTTGGAAAAGTGGAGGTCAATTTTCCAGAAGGGTTCACCTCTCCAAACAAAACATCTGCAATAGCATAACCGGCTTCACTACCTGCAAACCACACATTCAAAATGGCGGGAACGGTGTCGTTTTCTTCCTTGATCACTAAAGGTCGACCATCAAATAAAACCAATACCACTGGTTTACCCGTTTTTAATAAAGCGTTTAATAAATCTTTTTGCGCTTGTGGAATTTCTAAATTGGTACGGCTGCTTGATTCTCCGCTCATTTCAGCAGATTCTCCAAGAGCGGCTACAATGACATCAGCTTGATTGGCTACTTGTAAAGCTTCCGCCAAAAGTTCTTCTTTAGAACGAGCATCACGATGTAATGTTTTTCCAAACATGGTGGCGTTGGTCTCGAAGGTTTCATCATAATCTAAGTTACTTCCTTTTGCATACAATACTTTTGTCGATGCCCCCCCTACTTCTTTAATCCCTTTTAATAACGAAATGGCAGTTTCCATTCTAGTGGCTACACTCCAAGTTCCTGGCATATTTTCCTTAGCATCTGCCAAGGGCCCTATAAGGGCAATAGTTCCCGATTTTTTAAGAGGCAATAACTGATTTTGATTTTTTAGCAAAACCAAAGATTGTGCTGAAATAGATCTTGCTTCTTTTCGGCTATTTGCAGTAAAGATTTCCGTTTTAGCTCTTTTTTCGTCACAATATTTATAAGGATCATGGAACAAACCTAAATCGTATTTGGCTTCTAAAATAAGTTTAACCGCGTTATCAATAGTGGCCATAGTGACTTTTTTCTCGTCCAATGATTTTTTCAAAGTAGTCAAGAAACCTTCTCCCACCATATCCATTTCAACACCAGCGTTAAGTGATAAAGCAGAAACCGCTTGTAAATCCCCCATTCCGTGCTCGATCATCTCTGGGATTCCAGTAAAGTCCGTCACAACGAAACCTTTAAAACCCCATTGTTTTCTTAAGACATCTGTCATCAACCATTTATTTCCAGTGGCAGGGATACCATCCACTTCATTAAAAGAGGCCATCACTGAACCTACTCCAGCCTCAACAGCTGCTTTGTAAGGAGGGAAATAATCATTGAACATTCTGATATGACTCATGTCTACTGTATTGTAGTCACGTCCTCCTTCAGGAGCACCGTATAAAGCAAAATGTTTGACACAGGCCATAATGGAATTATTCTTGGAAAGATCGTGTTGCTGATACCCATTGACCATCGCTTTGGCTATTTGGCTTCCTAAATACGGATCTTCACCTGAGCCTTCCGAAACTCTTCCCCAACGTGGATCGCGTGAAATATCCACCATAGGAGAGAATGTCCAATTGATACCGTCAGCACTGGCTTCTTGCGCGGCAATTTGAGCACTTCTTTCAATTAAACCCATATCCCAAGTACACGACAATCCTAAGGGAATTGGAAAGGTGGTTTCATAACCATGAATCACATCCATACCAAAAATCAATGGGATTTTCAATCGACTTTCCTCTACAGCAATTCGTTGTACCTCTCTAATTTTTTGAACAGATTTAATATTAAATAAGCCTCCTACTTTACCCTCAGCAATTTTTTTAGCCACATCAGAGCTGTTGGCTTGCCCTGTGGTGATATCCCCTGAAGTGGGTAAATTTAGCTGACCTAATTTCTCATCCAATGTCATTTTAGCCATTAATTCGGATACGAATTCTGATTTCGGCTTAATTTTTACCGTATTCTTAGTGTTCTTTTTTTGAGCATAACCCAAAACAGCACATCCTAAAAAAAGTAAGACTAATTTGTTTTTCATTCTAAAAATTTTATTTGTTCGTATTCTTTTTTGTCTGTTTCAACATCCAGTGGTAAATTTCTTGGTTGTCATATACTCTTGACCAACTATCGTGGCCTGCATCATCAAAAATGGTCAATTCAGCATTATGGGCATCGCATTTTTGTAATGCCTTGTAAATGCTTATCGCGTAATCCACTTTAACCACATCATCTAATAATCCGTGAAAGATTCTCGTTGGAATCTTCGCAATCTTGCAGCTGCTTTCTAACGGTATCAAATCAACAAAACCTGCAATAGGCACTATGGCCGCAAAGGTGTCAGGATGGCTAAGGGCTAAATTCCATGCCGCCCACCCCCCTGAGCTCAAACCTGTCACATATATTCGGTTGGCATCTATAGGGTTCTCTTTTTGAATTTTTAAAATCAATTCATAAATGGATTCGATATTCCAATTTTCATCTTCTTTACATTGTGGTGCTAAAACATAAGCATCTAACTCATGTGTTTTAAGATATTTTAAAGGCCCATGAATTTTTACTTTTTCAAGATCAGTTCCTTTTTCACCGTCCCCCGAAATAAAAACTATTAATGCTTTTTTCTCTTGGCTATTGGCTGGTTTGTGTAAGACATAACCCAACTCATATTTAGTGACCACTACCGTTTTGATTTTTCCGGTGGTTTGAGTCTGTCCAAAACCCCATACAGAAAATAAAAAAACTAGTATTGCCATTTTGCCCTTCATCTTAAATTCCATACTTCCCAGATTTGAAACCAAGTTTCACTAAACCTTGTTTTACTTCTGGAGCATTCATAAACAATTTCCACAATAAACCAGTGCGATAATTTTCAATCATCACCACTTCCGGTCCCTGATCGATTGCCAAATACCGTTTTGCTACCCAATTATTTTGTAAACTAACTGCATCATAAAAACCAGCTTCTCCCCAAGTTTCTTTATTATAGTTGTCATATAAATTCCTGATCACGGCCATTGATTCTTTTGGAGTATAAACAATTGAGCTTATTGCTCCAGTTGGAGATATAACACCAACATCATTAGTTGGAAAGTGCGCATTATATCCTATTGATCCATCAGGGTTTCTAGAATAAGACGCGGTTAATCCCCAATAATCAGGTCCATAACCACTAAATTTATTAGGGTTTTCTATACAATACTCATAATCTATCTTAACTTGATTTACATTCAAATCCCAATAGTTAGCATATTTATCTGTTAATTGATTTGGATCAAGTCCTACATAAGAATAGTGTGCCCAAAACAATGGTCCACCAAATTCCTCAGCTCCATTGTGTTTTAGCAGTAACGGAATATTGTATTTTGTTTTAGTCGAAACAATTCCACCACTTCTCGCCCAGCCTTCATGGTACACTTTGGGGTCAATGCTGTGTGTTGGTGAAGATGCAGCCATTATATACGTAATGAGACATTCGTTATAACCTTCCAAAGGGAAATTCATTTGCCAGTCATAAGAAGGTGACCAATGCCAATACAACACATTTTTATTATTGGTATACCACTGCCAATCAACTCCTTTCCAAAGTGCATCATATTTTTGAGCTACCGCTTTTTCATTTCCAGAGCCCTCTTTTAGGTATTCACGAACTGTAATCATTCCTGCAACCAAAAATGAAGTTTCAACTAAATCTCCACCATTATCCTTGGTTCCAAAAGGTTTTACCTTTCCTGTATTTCCGTCGATCCAATGTGACCATGCTCCATGAAAACGATCTGCTTTGCCTAAAAAATCTGCAATTTTATTTAATCTTTCAACTCCCTGTTCTTTGGTAATGTATCCTTGAGACATTCCTGAAACGATTGCCATTAATCCAAAACCGGAACCTCCTGTTGTAACAATGTTAGCATCATTTTCAGGATAAATTCCATCTGGATGATAACGTTCTCTGGCTAAACCTGAATTGGGTTCAGCATAATCCCAAAAGTATTTAAAGGTCTGTTTTTGAACAGTTGCTAAAAGTTCCTCATCTGATAATTTTGAAGCAGCTGATACTGTACTTTCTTTATTTGTATCTCCTGTATGTGAGCCACAACTTAAAAAAGCAAATGATAGAAGTATAAATGAAATTCTAACCATTATAAAAAAATTAATAAAAATTAATAAAAAATCACCTCCTTCTTTTTGAAGGAAGTGATTTTAGAATTATAAATTAATATCCAGGGTTTTGTTCAGATAAACCATTGGCTTGTAAAAGGAATGATGCCGGAATTGGGAATAATTCATTTTTACCTTCTGTAAATGTTCTTCCGTTAGGGAAAAATTCACTTTTATCAGCAGCAAAAGCAGCTTTGGCCTGTCCTGTTCGAACTAAATCAAAGAATCTATCAAATTCAAAAGCTAATTCGACTCTTCTCTCCTTCCAGATGGCAGTTCTAACTGCCCCTTGAGATGTTGCAGGAGTATCTCCTAATCCAGCTCTTTGCCTGATTTGATTTAATAAAGGAATTGCCTCAGAAGTTTGGTTCAACTCGTTTAGTGCTTCAGCTTTCATCAACACTACTTCACCATATCTCAAGTATTTAATGTTAGCATCCGTTTCCCAACCATCCGTAAATGAAGAAGAATACGCTTTGAAGTTATACATTGGATTTTCTACTGTTTCAGGAACAACTCTACCATCATATAAAGTTGAGTTTCTAAAAATAATAGTAGCATTTTTTCTAAGATCTCCAGACTCATAAGCATTTAATAAACTTTGTGATGGTGTATTGAAACCCCATCCCCATCCTCCGGCACCACGAGCACCTTGAGTGTTTGAATACCCTTGAATTCCTCTTGCTGGCACAGTACCATATCCGTTAATTTCGAATATAGATTCCATATCATTTTCACCCTCTAATCTAAACATTTTAGCATAGCTAGGGTTTAATGAATATCCTGTAATTAAATTACAATTGTCTACAACTTGTTGCCATTTCTTTTGATACAAACTAACCTTAGCTAACAAAGCATAAGCAGCACCTTTCGAAACTCTTGCTTTCTCATCTCCAGAATAAGCCGCTCTGCTTGGTAAAACGGTAATTGCCTCTGCTAAATCTTTTTCAATAAAAGCATAAACTTCAGCAACAGGTTTACGAGTAAGTAACATTTTTTTATCCTCTTCAGAAGTAGGACTTTGTAAGCGATCTACAATAGGAACACCACCGTAGCATTTTACCAAAGTAAAATACATAAAAGCTCTTAAAAACTTAGCCTCTCCCATTAATCTTTCTCTTAAAGTAGCATCTACTTTATCTAATTTAGGGATAATCTCTAAAGCTTGATTACATCTGTTTATACCATCATACTGAGCAATAAAAGTACTTTCAGCAGATGGATTAGATGAATTATAAGTTAAAGCATCCAAAACATCTTTATCCGTTCCTGTATCTCCTGGTGATGAACCTTTATCAGCGTCATCAGTAGTAATACTCGCTAACCCAATCCAACCAAATGAACTCATATCCCAGTCAAGGAACTTGCTATAAATTGCCGTAACAAATGTTTTTGCTCCACTGTCACTATTGTATAATTCAACGTCTGTTGTAGGGATAGCTTGTGTTGGATTAACATCTAAAAAGTCGTCTGCGCAGCCCGTAAAAAACAATGCCGACAGAGCAAACATTGATATATATATCTTTTTCATAATATTAAAATTTTAAATTAGCACCTATAACGAAAGATCTTAAAGTAGGATAAGCATCAAGCTCGATTCCTTGAGTTCCGTATGGATCACCATTTCCGTTTAATTCTGGAGAAAAACCAGAGAATTTTTGAGTAATAAATGGGTTAATTGCATTTACATATAATCTACAAGACTCAATAAAAGTACCTGAAACTGGAAGTTTATATCCAAAAGTTATGTTATTGATTCTGAAGAAATCACCTGATTCTAAATAATAGGTAGAAGCAACTGGTACTTCATTAAATGGGGCAGGATTTGAGGCTGTTGTATTAGAAGCTGTCCAATAATTATTTGTTAATGATGCTTCAATATTTTCACCTGTAAAACGCTGCGCTTTTTTACCATTGTACACCTTAGCTCCACCAGTACCATATCCATCAACAGATAAATCAAAGTTTTTATAGTTTACTCCTAATGTCACACCATAATTACTTTTTGGCAAAATTGAACCAGCGTATTTTCGATCTTTATTAGCATCTAATGCCCCTTGAGTTACTTTTGCTCCCGCTTCATTATAGTATAGCATTTTTCCATTTGCAGGATCAATGCCAGCATATTCATATAAATAAAAGCTACCTAATGGCTGACCAACAGAAGTTTTATCTAGTATTTTAGTGTTTTGACCATTTCCTAAATTCCCTCCTATGATAGGCGAAATATCAAAATCTTTTAAACTAGAAAGCTCATTTTTATTGTGAGAGAAATTCCCACCAACCCAGTAGCTTAGGTTTTCTGAAATTTTATCATCCCAACGCAAAGCAATTTCGTAACCCTTATTGGAAACTTCACCAACGTGTGCAGGAGTGGCAATGGTCATTCCTGAAGGCATATACGGTTTTGTATTTAAAATTACATTACTAGTGTTTTTATCATAAACATCAAATGACCCTTTTAATCTGCTATTTAAAAATTCAAAATCAACACCCGCAGAAGCTTCTTCTGTAATCTCCCAAGATAAGCTTGGATCAATTTGAGAGTTTATTGTAGTACCAGGATACAAAATTGAACCTCCTAAATAACTATCTAGTCCTGAAGCGTAAGCCTGGCTGTTTAATGGGACATTTTGATTTCCTAATTTACCCCAAGAACCTCTTAATTTAATAAGATCAACTCCCTTAATATCTGACAAGAAACTTTCTTTAGTCATAATCCAACCTATACCAAAAGAAGGAAAAGTTCCCCAACGGTAATCTTTGGCAAAATTTGAAGATCCATCACGTCTGACAGTACCCGTTATTAAGTATCTGTCCATCAATTTATATTGAAAACGACCAAAATAAGAGGCTAATTTACTTTCGTTATAAGTTACATCATATAAACTAGTTATGTCACCTACATATTCTACACCATGTGAATCTTTAGCATTATACAAAGACCAGTAGTTCGAATTTGGGCTTACATTTTTTCTGGCAATGGTTAAGGCTTCTCGTGGCCCTTTTACAGAAGTCTCCATACCAGCAGTTAATTCAAGATCATGAATAGTTCCAAAAACTTTATTGTAAGTAAAGTAGTTCGATAAGTTCCAATTAAAGTATTGTTCTCTACCTCTTGTTAATAAATTTACAGGATCAGATTTATGAGTATCTACATAATCAGCAGCCGTTTTATTTGGATTAGCTGCCATCCAGATTCCTTGTTTATCCTCGTAATTGTATTGTTTCCAAGAGTAATATTCTCCGTTAAATTGCGAAGTAAACTTCAATCCTTTAATAATTTCATAATCCAGTTTTAAACCACCTTGTAGTGTAATACTTCTTTGTTGTTCATTATAAAAGTCTAATTGAGCAACAGGATTTCCAACATTGTTAAAAGAAGAACCTATTTGATTAGCGACACCGTTTCCATCTACACGAGAAACGCCATATTGTCCATCAGCAAAACGAACAGGTACTAATGGAGATTGTTTGTAGGCATTTGTAAAGGCACCTAATGGTTTAGGAGCTGAATTAGCTGACGTAAAACTAAAGTTTTGGTTTAAGGTCAATTTTTTAGAAATTTTATATTCGTTATTATTTCTAAAACTAGTACGGCTATAATTTAAGCCATTCAAAATTGCTTTTTCTTCATAATTTCCAGCACTAAAAAAGTACTTTATATTTTCTGAAGCTCCAGAAACAGATACATTGTTTTGTGTATAAGATCCAGTTCTTGTAATTGCATCAAACCAATCAGTATTATAGGGTTGATTTGCAGCAAAAGTGTTTTTTCCTAACGCTGCGTTAGAATAAGCAGCATATTGACTACTATTAGCCATTTTCATCTTTTTAAGAGGCTCTCTAACACCGGCAAAACTTTCAATTTCTACAGATACTTTATCACCTTTACCTTTTTTAGTGGTAATAATGATAACTCCATTTGCAGCCCTTGTACCGTAAATTGCTAATGATGAGGCGTCTTTTAAGATTTCATACGAAGTAATATCATTTGTATTGATATTGTTGATATTCTCAGTAGGCATTCCGTCAACGATATACAAGGGATTTCTACCCCCTAGTGCAGTCCCTAAACCTCTAATGACTACCGAAGGAGTACTTCCTGGTAAATCAGATGAGATAACCTGAACACCAGCAGCTTTACCCTGAATAGCCTGAGAGGCGTTTAATACTTTTGTTTTTGTAATTTCTTCTGCTTTAATAGAAGTAATTGCAGAAGTATTATCAACTTTCTTTCTGGTACCGTACCCAATTACCACAACATCTTTTAGAACTGTATCCTCGGCTTCTTTTAAGGTTATAGTCATAGCACCCGAAGTGGCTGCCACAGAAACAGCCTCAAAACCCAACATAGAGATTTTTAAAATCTCACCCTCTTTGGCGTTAATTGCAAAGTTCCCGTCGAAATCAGTATCAGCAGTAGTTCTAGAATCTGAAGCGCTCACAATTGCTCCAGGAATTCCCATTCCTTTACTGTCTACTACTTTTCCTTTAATTGCTTGTCCAGACATATAAGCTGGAAGTAGCAAAAGCGCTAAAAAGCTAAAAATAAAATTTTTCATACAGTTTATAATCGTTTAAGTTAGTTGAGCCAAATTAAACAATTACAACGTTGTAGTACATCAAATACCACTACTACATAGATACATCATTATGTTAAAAACACATCATAAAACCATGACAAACAACGATTTAAATGTTAATTATTTTTATTTAACATATCGTTATGATGTAGTAATGATGTAATGCAATTACATAATGAAACTGGTAAAAAAATAGAATATCTATAAAAAAGAAGTAAAAATATTATATACTTAGTAAAAATTTTGAGAGGTTTTCCTCCTGAGAGAGGTTCAGCTTCTTTCTTAGGCGATAACGGTGAAGTTCTACCCCCCTAAAAGAGATATTCATTAACGGAGCAATTTCCTTAGAAGACAAGTTCATTTTTAGGTAAACGCAGAGTTTAATATCCTTCGGAGTCAAGCTTGTAAATTTCTTAGAAAGGTTAATAATAAACTCATTGTGAATTTGATTCAAGTTAGTCTCGAAAATTTCCCATTCGTGTTTGTTCACCTCATTGATCTTAATGGCCTTTTTAATTTCACTTTTCAATTTATTGAAATCCTTTTCTGACTCTAAGATTCTTTGAATGTTTTCAATCATTTCGCTTTGTTTGGCAATGGATAATGATTTCCCAGCTACTTCGGACGATTTGGTTTGCAATTCAAGTTCTAGAATATGTTTCTCATATTCCTGAACATTCAATTCATTCTCGGCCTTTAATTCCATTTCCAGAATTTCACGCTGATGTTTTAATTCTTCTGCCTGCAGTTTTAATTTTTGCACATAACGAAATTTGTTCCATTTATAATAGAAAAACAACACTGCTCCTACTATTAACAAATACAACAAAATCATCCAGAATGAAAAATACCAAGGTTGAGCTACTTTAAACTCAAAATCAGAAACCTTTTCATAGTTAGCACCATCATGTTTAAACACAGTAATGCTATGATGACCACTACTCAAATTATTTAGTACAATTAGTCCATCTGTAATGGGAATAAAATCTTTACCCTTATTTAGGCTATAAAATAAATTAGGCTTACTGGCTCCAAAAATCCCAGATATCACGTTGATTTTTAGCTCGGTATTGAATTTTATTTTTGACTCATTGAGAACTAAATTTTCATCATTATAGGCTTCTATTTTAATATTTGAATTTTGTTTGTTTTCGTATTTCAGATGAAGAGAAATAAAGCCATCATCAAGATTCAATAAATAATGATCTTGCGTTTTAAAAATTCGCAGATTATCGTTGATCAATTTCCCCTTATAGTATTTTTCTTGAATGATGTTCCATACAAATTTATTTCCCTCTGCATAGATATGGTACAATACTCCATGCTGCAGCACCACAAAATGATCTTCATCAATGGCGACTATATCGCTAATGTTTTTAAAGTTAGTATTGAACAATTCATTGGCTTCCAATTTATTGGTAATTGAATTATAGGTGTACCACGAATTGTTGATCAGAAAAAGAATATCGCTTCTGAATTCAAAGATTTTAATTCCAAAATCGTTCTTTATTTTACTTTGTTGGGTAATGTTCTCTACTTTTTTAGTCGTATAGTCATCATTGTACAAAACCCGATACAATCCTCGATAATTGTCTGCAGCCCAAATTTCATTTTTCTTATTCTGAGCTACATATTTTATGGGTTTGGAAAGATCCTGAATCTTTATATACTTTGCTAAATTTGAAACATCATCATAGACTAAAACACCACTATAGGTCGATTGGAAATAAGTATTGTTGATGCTGCTTTTGGATAAATTCCAACCGCCACTAATACCGTTAATTTTAACCAAAGCCCCATTATCATAAGAAAAGGTTCCATCGTTATGTCCAATGATATACTCCTTGCCAATTTTGGTAATATTCCAGGCTTGACCCTGTGTATTGGGCAGCATTTTAAACTTACCCGAATCAAATTCAAAAACACCATGGTTGGAAGCAATCAGATAGCCCTCTTTTATCGTGGCCACGGAATAAACAGAACCCAAAACTCCCGAATTGTCATAGAAAAAAGAGATCGGGGAATTCACTTCCACATGGGCAATACCATTGTCTAAACCAAGCCATAAATCATCTTCCTTATCCAAACCAATATTCAAAATAGAATTGTTCATCAACACATTATTACGATCGATGTTTTTGTAGGTATTGGCCTTAAAATCATAGATAAAAACACCTCGGTTTCCCGTCCCAACCACTAACTTATTGTTTTTGATGAACTTCGCCACATTAATGGTTGCTGATTTCAAAATTTCATTTAAGGGATGGTCCCAAGCTTTCAGACCGTCTTTTTCAACTATGAAAATGCCTTTTTTTTGCGTGAAAATGTATTCTTTATTTTGATAGGTCTCTATAGCATGAACCACACACTTTTGTAAAGCTCCCCAGCCTTTTGGATTGGCGATTCTTTCGCCATCCATTTTAAACACTCCTTTTTCAACCGATGCCACATAAAGATTTTTACCTACGGCAAAACAGTAGGAAATTAGAAAGGGGAATTTAATTTTTTTAATCTGTTTCCCATTGTAAATAAAAACATCGTTAAACGATTGAAAATAGATTGCACCGTTGAATCTGAAAATTTTCCAGATCTCTTCATTGTCTCTTTCATCGAATAAACGCAATTTTTTGGTAATCGAAACGTAGTGCATTTTACCCCCTTTTCGATACCAATAACCAAATTCTTTATAGGAACCCGAATAAATTTTATCCCCTTCAATCATAATCGAACGAATAATGGTTTTATTGGGCAGGGTGTATTTCTCCCAGACCACACCATCGTATCGCAACAAATAATGATTATTGGCAAAATACATCGCATTATCCTTTCCTTGGGCTACACTCCAAATTTGATTGTCCCCTTGATAATTTGATTTATTATAATTTTCAACGAATGGAAGTAATTCTTGCGCTTGAATTTGAAAAGCTATGAAAAAGAAGAAAAGTAGTTTTGGTAGTATAGATTTCAAAATGGTCGGTTTTATACCCAAAGATAAGGACAAATATTTAATCCTAAAGCATAAAAAAACTCCTCGATGGAGGAGTCTTTTAGTACAAAATATAGTTCTTAATTTTCAAGCAACTGATAAACCTGATGGGCAATTTCGTATTCTTCGTCCGTTGGGACGACCAAAATTTTTGTTTTGGAATTTGGCGTGTTAATTTCTCTAATGGCTTTAGAACGAATCTGATTCGCTTCTTGATCCAATTCAATCCCAAAGTAATCCATATCGGTACAAACCAAATTTCGTATATAAGAAGAGTTTTCTCCTATTCCAGCGGTAAACACAATCGCGTCCAACCCATTTAAAGCAGCGGCATAGGAACCAATATACTTTTTAATACGATAGGCATTCATCACCAAAGCCAACTGACATTCTTTATTTCCTTTTTCGGCTTCTCCTTCGATATCCCGTAAATCACTATACCCTGTAAGTCCCAACATTCCACTTTGCTTTAACAATATGGCGTTTGCTTCGTCTATCGTATACCCTAAACTCTTCACCATATAAAAAACCACCGATTGATCGATATCTCCTGCACGAGTTCCCATAATCAAACCATTTGCTGGTGAAAACCCCATGGTCGTATCGATGCATTTTCCGTCTTTAATGGCGGCCATACTGCAGCCGTTTCCTAAATGAATGGTAATGATTTTTCCTTTAGCGCTTAAAAAAGCCCTAGCTTTTTCTGAAACATATTTATGAGAGGTACCATGAAAGCCATAAACACGCACTTTATTCTCTGTTAAGAGGTAATTAGGAATAGCATACTTATACGCTACCTCTGGCATACTTTGATGAAAGGCAGTGTCAAAAACAGCAATTTGCTCCGCACCGCTAAAGATCTCTTCAGCCACATTGATACCTTCTAAATTCGCTGGATTGTGTAAAGGTGCTAGTTCAAATAGTGATTTAATTTTTAATTTTACTTTTTCATCGATCTTGACCGTATCGCTGAAATCATTTCCTCCATGAACGACACGATGCCCTACGGCTGTAATTTCTGAGGTGGATTTAATAACTCCTTTTTCCGGATCCAAAAGCATTTGAGCTACTTTTTGCAATCCAACTTTATGTGTGGGAATAGGCAACATTTCCTCCCTCGAGACCGTTGCCGTTTTAAAGCTAATATTAGAGGTTTCCAAACCAATTCGATCAATCATACCCGAACAAATTACTTCGTTGGATGGCATTACGGTTAATTGGTATTTAATGGAGGAACTTCCTGAATTTATAATTAATATTTTCATATCTGTTTTATCTTTTTTTCAATGCCCAGAAGAAGCTGACAGTACTGCTGTAGTTACAACTTTCACTTCAAAGCTTATTCTATTCTACAATCCTTGTGCTTGAATGGCCGTTATCACTACTGTATTGATGATATCATCTACTGTACAACCACGACTTAAATCGTTTACTGGTTTATTCAAACCTTGTAACATCGGACCAATTGCCAAAGCTCCAGTTTCTCTCTGAACCGCTTTGTAGGTATTATTTCCTGTATTTAAATCTGGAAAAATAAGTACACTAGCCTGCCCTGCTACTTCAGAATCCGGCATCTTACTTTTTCCCACATTTCGATCCACTGCCGCATCGTATTGGATCGGGCCTTCTATTTTTAAATCGGGGCGTTTTTGTTTTACAATTTCGGTGGCCGCTCTTACCTTATCCACTTCATCCCCTTTTCCTGAGGCTCCAGAAGAGTAAGAAAGCATGGCGATCTTAGGTTCTATTCCGAAAGCGGAACTTGATTCCGCAGATGAAATCGCTATTTCAGCCAATTGCTCTGCTGTTGGATTGGGATTAATGGCACAATCTCCAAAAACCGAAACACGATCTTCTAAACACATAAAAAACACTGAGGAAACCACACTTGAGTTGGGTTTGGTTTTAATGAATTGTAAGGCTGGTAAAATGGTATGTTGAGTCGTATGGGCAGCACCAGAAACCATACCGTCTGCATGTCCTTTATACACCATCATGGTACCAAAGTACGATACATCCTCCATCAAATCTTTGGCCATCGTAATGGTTACATTCTTGGCTTTACGAAGTTCGTAGTAGGTATTGGCATAATCCTCATAATTTTCAGATTCTTTTGGATTAATGATATTCACTTTTGAGAAATCCAAGACAATCCCTAATTCAGCGATCTTATTTTCAATTTGCTTTTTATCTCCTAGAATCGAAATATCCACCACGTCCATCGCTAAAAGCCTTGAAGCGGCTATAATGATTCTTTCGTCGTTCCCCTCTGGTAAAACGATATGTTTGCGATGCTGTTTTGCCCTTTTCACCATATTGTATTGAAACATTTTAGGCGTCATGCCTTCTGCTACAAAAGTGATCAATCGCTCCGACAAAGTTTCCACTTCGACATACTTTTCAAAAGTATTGATCGAGGTTTCAATTTTGTTGGTATTGTTGGCATAGATTTTTGATTTTATAGATCCAATCTTATTGGTAATCCCATACGTACCACCATCCACTGCTATAATGGGAACAATGGACGATAGTCCTTCAATAAGTTTTAAAATACTTTCCTCAGGCACAATGTTCCCCGTGAGTATAATTCCTGACACCGTCGGATAATTGGCCGATTCATTGGCCTGCAAAGCACCTAAAATAATATCCGAACGATCTCCTGGGGTAATCACCAAAGCATTCTCGTGCAAATGCACCAAATAATTATGAAGCTGCATGGCTCCCACACTAAAATGCCCGATTTCATTGTTCAAATAAGCACCACCAAACAATACTTTGGCATCAAGCTCGTGAACAATTTCTTGCATCGTTGGGTTGTTTAAACTCGAAATCAACGGAATGGCGTTGACCAACACACTCGCGGGTAAACTTTTTTGCAAGCCTTTGGTTACCAAGTCTATATTCTCTATCTGAACTTTATTGGCTATAACGGCTAAAACCTCTACTTCTTTTACTTTAAAAGAATCGTACACCAAATACAGACTGTCTACCAATTCATCTAGGGTTTTCCCTACTCCTGAACCGATGATAATGCTAGGGATTCCAAGATTTTTAGCAATTAAAACATTCAGATCCAATTCGATTGATGTGCCTTCTCCTGTAAAACTTGTCCCTTCCACTAAGACAAAATCAAAACGCTCTTCTAGACGTTTGTACTTTTCAATAATTAAATCGAGAACCTCCCCTATTTTCCCATTATTTTTCTTCTTGATCAATTTGCTTTTGGTAATGGCAAAGGCATCTTCAAATGGAATATCAAGATTAAAATGCGAAATCACGGTCTCAATATGATTGTCTAATTCACCCTCCACAAAATCCTCTACTATGGGCCTAAAATACCCTACTTTGGCTGTTTTACCAATCAAGATACTCATTAGTCCAAGTGTGACAATTGACTTTCCGCTATTCTGATCACTGGTGGCTATATATATTGCTTTACTCATAATTTATATATTGAATCTTAACAAATGTACTGTAAATTGTTATTTTCTACTTGGAACAAAACGTTAAAACCAACGTCTCTTTTTGAAATAAATGATCAAAGCAATCACCAAAAAAAACATGGCAATCATGACCGTATGATAGCCATATCTATAGCGAAGTTCAGGCATGTTTTCGAAATTCATACCATAGACTCCCACAATAAAAGTAAGTGGAATAAACACGGCCGAAATAATGGTTAGGGTCTTCATGATCTCATTCATTTTCCGACTTTGTTCAGAAAAATAGAAATTGGAAGCGCTCTCTAAGGAACTCATATCCGACTCAATTTGTTCGAGAAGTTCCAAACTTTTTTGATGCAATCGAATGAAAAAATTAAAAGTCTCTTTTTCAATCCCATTATAGGTATCATCATCTTTAATCGTTTTTAAATAATACAACGAATCCCGAAGTGGTGTTATCGCCCGTTTTAGAAAATTAAAGTTATCTCGATGGTTTTCTATCTTTTCTAAAATGATGGGATCAGCCCCTTTTTTAGTCAAGTTAATTAATTCTTCTATTTTCTCTTCCTCGTCTTCTATGGTAATGTAAAAGTTTTCCATTACAGCATCCAACAATAAATAGAGTAAGTAATCCACTTTTTTTGTTCTGACAATGCCTCCATGGGTACGCAGTCGCTCGCGAATGTGGGTAAAAAAATCACTTCGCTTTTCTTGAAAGGAAATCAAAATTCCGTCTTTCAATATGAAACTAATTTGTTCCACACTAATATTATCGGAATACTCCGAAGGTAAGAGTGATTTTATATTAAAAAACAATACGTTCTTCTGCTCCTCTAATTTGGTTCTTTTGGTCGTATTTAAAATATCAGCCAATAAAAAATCATCTAAGCTAAAATGCGCTCCTATGGTCTTTATTAAATTAATATCATTTAATCCATGAATGTTCAGCCAATTACTTTTGGTATAATCAATACAGTTATTTAATGCCAAAATATTGAGTTTTTCATACTCAATAATATCGTCATCATCATATACAAAAAGCTGCATTTCTGATTTATGGTCTTTATGCGAGCCAGTATACTCTAAACTAGTATGTTGTACCTTGCGGCCTTTTTTGTATTTTATCTTTCTCATTCAAAATGATTTATATAGTAATATTACAAAAAAGATTCCGAACAGTAAATGACAATTGTCATTTTATAATCCTCCATGCTTGAAGCTGCAATACCATTATTCTGCATCTCCTAGCCCCTATCACTAAAGAAAAAACCGAATCATTGCTGACTCGGTTATTTATCCTTATAAGGTAAAATAAAAGCCTCAACGGTACGTCTTTAGCTTTAATCCGTTCCATTAGGGCACAAAAAAACCGGATTATTGCTAATCCGGTTTTTATACTTGTTAAAGAAGAATTATTTTACTTCTTCGAATTCAACGTCTTCAACATTGTCTCCTTGAGCTTGCTCTTGTTGTGGAGCTGCTTGTTGACCTTGTTCACCTTGAGCGTACATTGCTTCTGTAGCTGTTTTCCAAGCTGCATTAATGTTGTCAAGAGCAGTTTGAATAGCTGGAATGTCTTGAGATTGGTGAGCCATTCTCAATTCAGTTAAAGCGTACTCAACAGCTACTTTATGATCGTCAGCTAATTTACTTCCTAACTCTTTCAATTGAGTTTCAGTTTGGAAGATCATACCGTCTGCTTCGTTCAATTTCTCAGCTCTTTCTCTTGCGATTTTATCAGACTCAGCATTAGCTTCAGCATCTTGTTTCATTTTTTCGATTTCTTCAGAAGTTAATCCAGAAGAAGCTTCGATACGAATATCGTGAGATTTTCCAGTTCCTTTATCAGTAGCAGTTACTTTGATGATACCATTAGCATCAATATCAAAAGCAACTTCAATTTGAGGAACTCCTCTTGGTGCTGGTGGAATACCATCTAAATGGAAACGACCAATAGTTTTGTTATCAACAGCCATTGCTCTAGCTCCTTGTAATACGTGAAGCTCAACAGATGGTTGAGAATCAGAAGCAGTAGAGAATACTTGAGATTTTTTAGTTGGGATAGTTGTGTTAGCCTCAATTAAGATAGTCATAACACCACCCATAGTTTCGATACCTAAAGATAAAGGAGTAACGTCAAGTAACAATACATCTTTTACATCTCCAGATAAAACTCCACCTTGAATAGCTGCTCCAATAGCAACAACCTCATCAGGATTAACTCCTTTAGACGCTTTTTTACCAAAGAATTTTTCAACTTCGTCAGCAATTCTTGGCATACGAGTAGAACCTCCAACAAGAATAACTTCATCAATATCAGATGTAGATAAACCTGCATCTTTTAATGCTTTAGCAACAGGCTCCATAGAACGTTTTACTAATGCGTCAGTTAATTTTTCAAATTGAGCTCTAGTTAATTTTTTCACTAAGTGTTTTGGTCCAGAAGCAGTAGCTGTAACGTATGGCAAGTTGATTTCAGTCTCAGAAGAAGAAGACAACTCAATTTTTGCTTTTTCAGCAGCTTCTTTCAAACGTTGTAATGACATTGGGTCAAGACGTAAGTCAATTCCTTCTTCAGCTAAAAATTCATTAGCTAACCAGTCAATAATTTCGTGGTCAAAGTCATCTCCACCTAAGTGAGTATCACCGTTTGTAGACAATACTTCGAAAACTCCGTCTCCTAATTCAAGAACAGAAATATCAAATGTACCACCACCTAAATCGTAAACAGCAATTTTTTGATCAGTTCCTTTTTTATCTAATCCGTAAGCTAATGCCGCAGCAGTTGGCTCGTTGATGATACGCATAACTTTAAGACCTGCAATTTCACCAGCTTCTTTCGTAGCTTGACGTTGTGCATCATTAAAGTAAGCAGGAACAGTAATAACCGCTTCAGTTACTGTTTGGCCTAAATAGTCTTCAGCAGTTTTTTTCATTTTTTGAAGTGTCATTGCAGACAATTCTTGAGCAGTATATAAACGACCATCAATATCCACACGTGGAGTATTGTTGTCACCTTTTACTACTTTGTAAGAAACTCTTTTTGCTTCATTTGTAGTTTCAGCAAAAGTGTGTCCCATAAAACGTTTAATAGAAGCAATCGTTTTTGTAGGATTCGTTACCGCTTGTCTTTTTGCAGGATCACCCACTTTAATTTCTCCACCTTCAACAAAAGCGATGATAGATGGTGTTGTTCTTTTTCCTTCTGCGTTAGGAATAACAACTGCTTCGTTACCTTCCATTACAGAAACACAAGAGTTCGTCGTACCTAAGTCAATTCCGATTATTTTACCCATTTTTATATAATTTATTTTTGATATACTAATTTTATAACTCAAGGTGGCATAAGTCAATCTTTGTGCCAATATAAAAAACCAAAGTAAATTGTCAGTTTTCCTGTCGAGACATCAAAAAATAGCTGACAACATGACATTTTAAAAAACTGACATCCGTGGCATAGCAGCACTTTAGCTGTCATTATCCGGCTATTGGTCAGACAAAACCACTTCCTAAACCAGCATATCTGCTTTTCTAAACCACTTCATGACAGTATGTTATACCCAAACATTCTCTATACACTTCTTTTCACACGAAACGAACTACGCTATCCCTATTTCGCTCCAAAAATCTCCTCTACGACCTAGTATCAAAAAAGCAAGGACTCAGAAAATGCCACAATTATCACTTTTAAAAGAGAAAAAAGGCGCTTTTAATTGAAGAGAAAAAAAACTAACTTTATATTTCTAAAAAATAGCCCATGGCTTGCGAAATAATAACCACTACCCCAGACTCCGAGATTGTGACCACTCGAATTCTGAATTTCCCCCAAGAACTTGTTTTTGAGGCATGGAGTAATCCCACTCATTTAAAAAACTGGTGGGGACCCAAAGGTTTTACCAACACTTTTAATGTCTTTGACTTTCGGGTTGGTGGAAAATGGAGTTTTGTTATGCATGGCCCTGACAAAGGCCACTATCCTAATGAATGTGAATTTATCAAAATAGATGTTCCTAATCTTATCGCTTGGAAACGGTTCTCCAAACCACTTTTTCAGGTGTTAACCACATTTGAAGCTCTATCGGATTTTCAAACTAAAGTGATTTTTAAAATGCTTTTTGCCACAGTAGAAGAATGTCATAAACTCAAAGCTTTTGTAGTAGATAAAAATGAAGAGAACTTTGACAAATTGGAAACAGAGCTATCGAAAATGACTCCTTAAATACAGTCTTCACTGCTCTTCTTGGCTTTTTCCTTGCCAATACTTTGCCTGTTCACCCTCCTTACTTTCATTTTTTATTTGTAATTTCGATTTTTTAAAAACGGCTGTTTTCATAAAAAATAGGTGTCACAGCAACAACCCCAATACTATAAACACAAACAAAATGGTTTCATTTACTAAAGAATTATCTTTTCGTTGGTCTGATCTTGACCCCAATTTTCACGTTCGTCACAGTGCTTATTACGATTTTGGCGCACAACATCGTATTGAAATCCTAGAGCAATTAGGATTAACGTTGAGAGTAATGCAAACACAGGGTTTTGGCCCAGTTCTATTTCGAGAAGAATGTATTTTTAGAAAAGAATTAAAACTGTCTGATAAAATATTCATTCATACCAAAACATCCAAAATGAAAGCGGATGCTTCGCGTTGGTCTATTATTCATGAATTCAGAAAAGAAGATGATACGCTTTGCGCTGTTATTACTGTTGATGGAGCTTGGATGGATACCAAATTACGTAAATTAGCTTCTCCAACTCCAGCAATTGCCATTGAAGCTTTGAGCATTTTCCCTAAAAGCGACGACTTTGTTGGACTGTAAACCAACGGCTATTTGACAATCCTTAAACCATCCAAAAAGCAGTCCCATTAGGGATTGTTTCTTGGATTTTTTTTAATCTCCTAACTTATGATTGATTACGTAAAAGATTTTAGAATTGGTGTATTCATCGCCATAATAGGCGTTACCACCATCGTTTTAGGCGCCATAACGGACAAATTACTTCGCTATTTTCTGTATCGAAAACAAACTAATAAAGAATATGATGCCACTGGATTTAAATTTTTAAAACATTTAATCATCACCGTTATATACATCCTAGGCTTTGCCTTTGCTCTTATACAAATTCCCGAGTTCAAAATCATAGGTCATTCCTTTTTAGCCGGAGCCGGAGTGCTTTCCATAGTGGCTGGTCTTGCTTCTCAGCAGGCCTTGAGTAATATTGTTAGCGGGGTCTTTTTGGTTATTTTCAAGCCGTTTAGAATAAATGACAAAATTACCATCAATAATTTTGTAGGCACGGTGGAAGACATTAATTTGAGACAAGTGGTTTTAAAAGATGCTGAAAACAATCGCATCATCATTCCGAATTCCGTGATCAGCAATCAAATCATTATCAATACCAATATGCACGATACCAACTGCTGTAAAATAATCGAAATCGGCATTGGCTACGAATCCAATATCGAAAAAGCTTTAGAAATCATGCAGGAAGAAATAGCCAAACACCCTCTTTTTATTGACATTCGTACTGTGGAAAGTAAAAAACAAAACACCCCTTTGGTCGTGGCAAGAGTGGTCGCCCTTGGTGACTCCAGTGTCAGTCTAAAATCTTGGGCCTGGGCAAAAAATAGTACCGATGGCTTTGTTATGTATTGCGATTTATTGCAAAGCATCAAAAAACGTTTTGATGAAGCGAACATCGACATTCCGTATCCGCAACGGGTAATCACCATAAAAAAAGAGATCCCTAATTCTTAAAAAAAGCAACCAATAACAGCAACAAACAACCTCATTAGACTTTACTCAAACTTCAACCCAAAGTTTACTCTGTCAAAAGTAGTACTACACGAAACAGCAAATCGATCCAAAGTAAGGCTAGCGAAAATCCCCTCTACTCCATGTCCTGAATAAAACCCTCCTGCAGAGAAACGTTCCACCTGATATTTCAAAGCAATATCATTGACTCTGCTGCTGAGTTGGCCAAAAGCAATTATATGAGGCACAATTTCATAACTAGCATAAAGCTTTGGGACTAATTTTTTATAGTAATCAAAACTTTCATCCGTTTTATAGTCCACACTTGAAGAATGCAGATTTTCTAAACTTCCCCCGATAAAAGTATTTTCTGCAAAATGGTACGAAACGCTAAATCCGGTAAAGGTTCCCTGATAATCGCTGCGGGAATCCACATAACCAATGGCAATGGTCGCCCTAAAGTTTTCGCATATTTTACCAATATACCCTATATAAGTACGATCTATGGCAGATTTATCGATTCCTGCCCCCAAAATAAGATCATCTTCACACATATTAATGGCATATTGAAAATAAGCCGAATATTGATCTTTATTGGCCGAAACAAGGCTACGTCCTTTGTCAAGATCGATATTGGGAGAGATTATGGTAGAATTGATCACTGCGAAATCAAATGTATTGACTTCTTGAGCAAAAGTAGCCACAGTGAACAATAATAAAAGTACAGTTTTTTTCATGATATGCTTATCTAAACTAGATTCTATCCCAAAATTAGAGACAAATTTCTTGTTAATAAAAGAACATCCTTGAAGTACCTTATTACTCGTTTAAATGCACTTTTTCCTACACTTACTTCTTCAATTCAATCATAATTCTAACAAATACTAACGAGCGATTTCCAAAATCAAGTAAATACTATACATCCCCACTTTCGTACGACCTCTCGCTACCTAGCTCTTTAACGCACCGATCCAAATACGTAAGGCTAATTTCACAGTCCTTACATTCATTTGCTTGATTTCTGCGTTTTTGTCTATCAGAAGACCAAAATATAAAAGCATTAATCGTATTTTTGAATACTATTTTTTTTTAACCCTAACACACAAATTCCATGTTTACAATCGAACAAATAAAAGAGGCACATGCCAAAGTACAAAGTGGTGCTGATTTCCCGAACTACATACAAGACTTAATTATTTTGGGTGTAAAAGGGTATGACACTGCTGTCAGCAATGGGAATGTCGAATATTATGGTGTGAACAATTACAAAATAGCTTCCAACGAAACCTATCCTGAAATCAATGTTGCCCCAGTGGTCAACAAAGAGCGTTTTATTGAGTTTTTAGTCCAACATCAAGACGGTCAAACCGATTATTTAACTTTCTGCAAGCAAGCGGCACAATCTGGAATTGCCCAATGGCGTGTTGATATTATTGAAATGACCTGCACCTACTATGATCAAGCAGGAAATGAAATCGTAATCGAAAAGATTGCTATGTAAGCAATTCAAAGAGTAACAAAATGGTCTTTTAAAATGCAACGCTATTGCTAATTATACGGCAAGGAATGCTCAAGCACCGTTTCGTTTTGTATCGCCAATCAATACATGCATGCCTAAATAACGTAGTTCGTACAATCAAAAAAGAAAAATGACTCAAGATGATACACTCCCTTTCTCCGATCATAAATCCTGAAGAATTACTCCAATTAAAAGAGGCTACTGACATCATACTTATTGATGCTAGAGCAGGAGTCAATGCAGAGGAAAATTATCAAAAGGAACATTTAGAAAATGCTCGGTTTGTCGATTTGAACCGGGATCTCGCCGCTGCCCATACCAATCCCGCAAAGGGAGGAAGACACCCTTTACCTTCTTTAACGCAATTCGCTACGGTCCTTTCAAAAATAGGCATTTCACCCTCAAGTCATATCCTCATTTATGACGATAAAAATGGCTCCAATGCTGCGGCTCGCTTTTGGTGGATGTTGCGTGCCATTGGTCATGAAAAAACACAGGTTCTAAATGGAGGTCTCCAAGCGGCTATAAAAGCTGGCTATCCAACAAGTTCAGTAAGCGCACCTTTTGAAAGCACTGCCAATAACCCTCTTTCCGGATGGAATTTGGCTTTAGCGGAGATAGATGAAGTCGACACAGCCCGAAATAGCCATCAACACCTAATCATTGACGTTAGAGATGCCAATCGTTTTGAAGGACTGACAGAGCCTCTGGATTTAATTGCTGGCCATATTCCTGGAGCCGTAAACGTTCCCTTTAATGAAAATTTAAATGAAAATGGCTTTTTTAAATCCGCTGCAGCTTTACATGAAAAATATTCCCAAATCATAGGAGATAAAAACCCTGAACATGTCATTGTACATTGTGGTTCAGGAGTTACAGCCTGTCACACTTTACTAGCGATGGATTATGCAGGAATTCCGATTCCCAAACTCTACGTAGGATCCTGGAGTGAATGGTCACGTCAAAATCGGGTGATGGCCACCAAAGAAACAAAATAATTATTTTTAAGATATAACAATGCAACACTGGGATGTACTTTTATCAAATCAGGTAAACAAAAAAGCTTTCATAGACAGCATACTGGCTGGAGAAGCAAAAAATGAATTAGCCGTTTTTAACAATCAAAAAGGAATACTATTTTCTGATATTTCCATTGAGAAATTCATCGAAAAAGAATACCAATACGACTCCGTAGAAGCCTCTCCTGAATCACACAGACAATTACGTACTTTTTCTTCAGGTGAACGTAAAAAGGAGTTCCTAAAATACTGCATCAACCAAAATCCAGACTTTATCATTTTTGATAATCCATTCGATCATTTAGATCAGGCTTCACGAGTTACACTAGCCCAATCACTGGAAAAACTAACCGATACCGTTGCCATAATTCAATTGGTAAACCGTACTGGTGATGTATTGGATTTTGTTCCAAACAAAGCGCAAATCAACGACAATTCATTTGTCTTACATCCCCTTTTAAAAAGCGATCAGCATTTTAAAACATTAAACACAGCGGCTATTCCAAAGGCTTTAGAACCCTTTACTGCCCACGAAAGTGTTTTAATTAAAATGGATAAAGTCTCGGTAAGTTACCAGGAGCGCAAAATTATAGACAACATCTCTTGGACCATAAAACAAGGTGAGTTTTGGCAACTAATTGGCCCGAACGGTTCTGGAAAAAGCACCATTTTATCCTTAATCACTGGAGATAACCCCAAAGGTTTTGGACAGGATCTTTATTTGTTTGGCAGAAAAAAAGGAAGCGGTGAAAGCGTTTGGGATATCAAAAAGCAAATTGGAATCTTTGCTACATCTATGACCGATTTATTTCAAAAAGGACACACTTTAGAGCAAATGATCCTATCGGGTTTCTTTGATTCTATTGGTCTGTATATCGAACCTACTACGCTACAAAAACAAATCGTCACCCAGTGGCTTAAAGTAGTTGAAATGACTAGCTTAAGAAAGAAGCGTTTTATCGATCTTTCTATAGGACAACAAAGAGTAGCACTCATTGTCAGAGCTATGCTAAAACATCCTCCCTTGTTAATTCTAGACGAACCGGTAGAAGGCCTAGACGATGAAAATGTTGATTTGGTCATTCAGTTAATCAATACCATCAAACAAGAAACCAGCGTCAGTATTTTATTTGTTTCACACCGCATTGAAGCTGGCCTTGCTCCTACTTCAGTTTTTGAACTTGTACCGAGCCTTACAGGATCAACTGGTCAAATCAAACACCATTAAAAATCAAATTAAGCTCCTTACTCATGCATTGCAAACCGTTTGCGCTATTGGCATTATTTCTAATACTGATTTCGTGCTCTAGCACCCTCTCCACCTCGAGAAAAGAATACAAAATAACAAAAGCTACTCCTTTAAAATCACAGTGGAACTATCATTCAAAAGAATGGTCGCTACAAAAAGATACTTTAATTGGAAAGGGCGGACCTATGCATTGGGGGGTTATCGAATCTAAAAAGAAACTCCCCAAAAATTATGAAATTGAGTTTAAGGTCAACATGACCAAAGAATCCTTGTTTGAGATCATGCTCCACATTGATAAAGAACAATACATCCGAACCTATCTCTACCAAATTGATCAAAATATAGTAATCGGAACAGGAGTTTATCATAAAAACAGCTATGAATACAACAAACGTGGCGGTCCTACTTTATTTAAAAAACCAATAAAACTGGAGCTTAACCAATGGTACTTGGTCAAAATTAAGGTTTTAGACAATCAATTATACTTTTCGGTCAACAACGATACCTTCTTAGCCTGTTCGATTGAGAAGAGCCATTTAAGTCCACAAGGAAAATTGGGATTCTTAACCAATGGAGAAGTCAAAATAAGCGACTTAAGCATTAAAAGCCTTTAAGTCCCTCTACCTCTAAAACAACAAAAAGCTCCAGTTGGAGCTTTTTGTTTATTCTATTTTTTTGATATCTGAAGGTTATTCTTCTTCTTCCTCTACATGATGAGATTTCGAATAATTACGCCATTTCTCAATACAATCTTGAAAATCCTGAGGAAGTTCCGTATCAAAACGCATCATTTCTCCCGTTGTCGGATGCACAAAACCAAGTGTTTTGGCATGCAGAGCCTGACGTGGCAATGCTTTGAAACAATTGTCTATAAATTGTTTGTATTTAGTAAAGGTAGTTCCCTTCAAAATCAAATGACCTCCATAACGTTCGTCATTAAATAATGGATGTCCAATATGTTTCAAATGCGCACGAATCTGGTGTGTTCTTCCCGTTTCTAATCGACATGAAATTAAAGTTACATAACCAAAACGCTCTAGTACTTTATAATGTGTAATCGCTGGTTTTCCAATCTCTGGATCAGCAAAAACAGCCATTTGCATACGGTCTTTTAAATGTCTCGCTAGGTTACCTTCAATAGTACCTTCTTCCTGAGCTACATTCCCCCAAACAAGAGCATAATACTCACGTTCAGAAGTTTTAGCTTCGAATTGTTTGGCCAAATGCGTCATAGCCGCTTCCGTTTTAGCCACTACCAAAAGTCCAGAAGTATCCTTATCGATTCGGTGTACCAAACCTGGACGCTCGCTGCTATTCATTGGCAAATTATCAAAATGATGTGCCAACGCATTCACTAAAGTTCCTGTATAATTTCCGTGACCTGGGTGTACGACCATTCCTGGCTCTTTGTTAATCAACAACAAAGCCTCATCTTCATACACTATATTCAACGGAAGGTCTTCTGGAAGAATATGGTTTTCATACGGTGGATGCGTTAACATCACCGTTACCACATCAAATGGTTTTACTTTATAGTTTGATTTTACGGGAATATCATTTACGAAAATGTTTCCTTCAGTTGCGGCGTTCTGAATCTTATTTCGAGTCGCATTCTGAATCAAACCCATTAAATATTTGTCAATACGTAAGAACGCTTGACCTTTAGGGACTTCAAATCTAAAATGTTCGTATAATTCGTCTTCTAGATCTAAATTTTCAATATTATTGTTCATCTGTTGGGGTTTCAGTAGTGGGTGCGGCTAAACTATCTACAGCCTGACCTTCATCTTCATAAGTTGCTTTTCCGTCTCCTAAAACCAAATCAATTTTAGAGGCTTTTAGCACTCGATCTCCTACTTTTAAATTTCTACCTTTATAACGCATCTCTAAAACCATATCTTTTCCTAAATTCGGAATATAGGTAATTGTTCCAGCCTCAAGCCCTAAAGCTTTTAATGTCGGAACTGCCTCACGATATGTTTTCTCGATTAAATCCGGAATTCTAACCGATGAAAATCCAGATGCATTAATTTTAATATATATTTTTCTACCTACTTTAACCATCGTTCCAGGCAATGGATCTTGCTCTACAACACTGTATTTCGGAAATTCACTTCGGTAATCAACACTATCCAATAGTACATAATCCAAGTCCAATTCGTCTAGTTTCTGCTCTACTTGTTCTTCCGTTAATTTAGATAAATTCGGAACCGCAATTTCATGTCCGTGATCAGTTGTAAAAGTCAACCAATGCATAAACAAATAACCCAAAACCGCAATAATAGCAATCGCCATCAATATTTGTCCAAAAAAAACTCGGCTTGTTAAATACTTACGTAAACTCATAAATTTATTTTTATTAGGGGCAAAGATAAAGCTATTTATTTTCAAAAAAAATGATAATTTTGTTTAAAACAAGAAAGCGAGTCCTACGACTTAACAGCAGAAGCTAATTCGCGCAATATGAGCATCTCTTTTAAGGCAAAACCCTCCTATAAAGGATATGATTGCCGTCAAGACAAGCCCTATTGTTTGCAAAAAAAGGCTTTAGTAAAAGTGGTCGGACTCTTTGGGTTTACCAAAATACTAAAGGACTATCCTTTTTAATTTGTAGTTGGCAAGTTTTAACTTGTAATAAAATATAAAAAAAAAATAAAAAAAAATGAAAAACATAGCCATCATCATGGGCGGATATTCAAGTGAATATAAAATTTCTCTTATCAGCGGAAACGTTGTTCATCAATATCTGAACAAAACAAAATACAACGGATTCCGCATTCATATTTTTAAAGAAAAATGGGTCTATGTAGATGAAAACAATGCTGAATATGCCATCGATAAAAACGATTTCTCTGTAACGGTAAACGATCAAAAAATCACTTTTGATTGTGTATTCAATGCTATTCACGGAACACCAGGTGAAGATGGTTTAATGCAGGCTTATTTTGAATTATTAAACATACCGCAATCTTCTTGCGATTATTATCAAGCCGCTCTTACTTTCAACAAACGCGATTTATTATCGGTTTTAAAACCTTACGGCATCAAAACTGCGATTTCGTATTACCTAAACAAAGGTGATGTTATTAATACAGCTGAAATCGTTAAAAAAGTTGGACTACCTTGTTTTGTAAAACCAAATAAAGCCGGTTCAAGTTTTGGAATATCAAAAGTAAAATCAGAAGCTGAATTACCAATTGCTATTGAAGTAGCCTATAAAGAAGACAATGAAATTATCATTGAAAGCTTCCTTGACGGAACCGAAGTTTCTGTAGGGGTAATTAATTATCAAGGAGAAATTAAAGTTTTACCTATTACTGAGATTGTTTCAGATAATGATTTCTTTGACTACGAAGCCAAATACGAAGGAAAATCACAAGAGATCACACCAGCGAGAATCTCTGATGAGTTAACTCAAAAAGTAAGTGAAGTAGCCAAACGTGCTTACGAAGTCTTAAAAATGAAAGGATTCTCAAGAAGTGAATTCATCATTGTTGACAACGAACCGTATATGCTTGAAATGAATACCATTCCAGGTCTAACCACCGAAAGTTTGATTCCACAACAAGCTAGAGCTGCTGGAATCTCTTTAGAAGATTTGTTCACTAACGCCATTGAGTTGGCCCTTGCATAAAGCCTATACAAACTAAGGTTCTGAGACATTAAAATCTTGGAACCTTATTTTTTAAAACGCAACAACCTTAGAAACTCAAAAGAAATGCGAAAAGCCATATTTCCAGGATCATTTGACCCTATTACACTAGGTCATGAGGACATTATCAAAAGAGGAATTTCTCTCTTTGATGAAATTGTGATTGCCATTGGTGTCAATGCTGAAAAAAAATACATGTTTTCACTAGAAGAAAGAAAACGTTTCATTGAAGAAACCTTCAAAGATGAACCCAAAATAAGTGTGATCACTTACGAAGGGCTTACCATTGATTTGTGCCATAAATTAAAAGCCAATTTCATCCTAAGAGGCTTGCGTAACCCTGCTGATTTCGAATTCGAAAAGGCCATTGCTCACACCAACAGACGACTTTCTAAAATAGAAACCGTGTTTTTATTAACCGCGGCCAAAACATCGTATATCAGTTCCAGTATTGTTCGTGATGTACTCCGTAATGGTGGTGAATACGAAATGTTGGTTCCAAAAGCCGTGAGGGTACAGAAATAAAAAAACACACTAAAATATAAATTTGTAAGCCAAGCCAATTAGGCCTAATTTCGCATTATAAAATAAACATCAAACAATGAGCATCGAAAGAGAATTAAACAAACGTAGCGGATCTAAATGCGAACTTTGTGGCGCTGAAGAAAACCTAAAAGCATATCAAGTATTACCAACTCAAAAAGGGGGTATTGACGAAAGCGTAATGGCTTGTAGCACCTGCATTGACCAAATTGAAAACCCAGATAACGTAGATTTAAATCACTGGAGATGTCTAAACGAAAGTATGTGGAATGAAAATGTTGCCGTGCAAGTAGTTGCTTGGAGAATGTTGAGTCGTTTACGCGCAGCTGGCTGGCCTCAAGAATTGCTTGATATGTTGTATTTAGACGAAGACACCTTAGCATGGGCACAAGCAACAGGAGAAGGTGAAGAAGATGAAAACAAAATTATTCACCGCGATAGCAACGGGGTCATTTTAGAACATGGAGATTCAGTGGTCCTTATTAAAGACCTAAAAGTAAAAGGATCTAGTATGGTAGCCAAACAAGGAACTGCAGTACGTAACATTCGTTTGGATCATGAAAATGCCGAATACATTGAAGGAAAAGTAGACGGTCAACAAATCGTAATCATCACCCAATACGTGAAGAAAATATAATTTTCAAATTGTGAAATCCTAGTGGTTTTATAACTTGAAAGACATTATCAACTAAAAAGGCTATTCAAATTGAATAGCCTTTTTTAATGTGGGTATGTAAACTAAATTATTTTTGAAATAATTTAGTGATCTGATCTTTCAAAAATGGTTCAGAAACGTTGCTTGCTGCAGCAGAATCTTTACCAGAAACCATAAACTGAACAGTAGCTTTCTCTGGAAGAACGCTTCCTGTGTAATGCAACCAAATATAATTGTTAGGTAATTCTAATTTGATATCATACAAAGGATTTGCTGCAAAACCATTTACAATTATACTGTAAAGACTGTTGTAATCGTTGTTCACGTTTTTAAAAGTAAACTTTCTCAAACTTGAAGATTCCTCCTCTTCATTCTGAATACTGGTATAATACACCGTATATTCATCTCCTATCTTCTGAATATAGTTGTTATTTACTTTTCCTAATCGTTCCACTGGAACGGTTTCAATCACTTTAATTTGTGCGTAGGTGACACAACTTAACAGCACTACGGCCATGGTAATAATTCTTTTCATAATTAAATTTGGGGTTTATTATTTAACGGTACAATAAACGCAGAATTAATGAAAAATTAAAACCTTAATCGTTAATTTATTAACATTCACTCAATTTTTCAGTTCAGAATAGTCATAAAACCAAAGATTCCTCCATTCAATTTACTGAACACCAACAGGCTAATTAAAATAAACAAAACCTCAAGTTCAAAGCAAAAAAACTAGTTCTCCTCTTCTTTTTTTACCACTTTACGGGCTACTTCAATTTTAAACTTCTTGCCTTTCATTTTTTCGTCCTGAATATTTTTAAGCAAGTCCTTCACTTTATTAAATTTCACAGCTGCAAACGATATAAAATCTTTCACCTCAATCAAACCTAAATCTCCTTTTTCCAATTTACCTTTTTGAGAAAAGAACCCAACAATGTCAATTTTATTCAGTTTTGTTTTCTTTCCACCACTAATGTAGATGGTTTGATATTCGGGAGGTTTTGGTAAAGTTGTGGTATTCTCCACTTTTAACACGTCCATACCATAATCAATATAATCCAATTGCTTTTCACTTTCATGGATGATCACATAAGCCGTTCCTGATGCTTGCATACGTGCAGTACGACCATTACGATGTGTAAATTCATCCTCTTTTAAAGGCAAATGATAATGAATTACGTGTTTCATTTCTGGAATATCCAATCCTCTAGCCGCTAAATCAGTCGTAATTAAATAACTCACACTACCGTTTCTAAATTGAATTAGTGCACGCTCACGTTCGTCCTGATCCATCCCTCCATGATAATAAGTGGCGTAGATTCCTTTTTCATTCAAGGTATCGCTGATACGTTCTGCCGCATCACGATGGTTACAAAAAACAATAGCCGATTGTGATTTCAAAGAACAAATCAAGTTGAATAAACTTCCTAATTTATCTTTGGCAGGCGATACAATCATTTTCATGGAAAGATTCGATTTTTCTTCTTCCTCAGGGATAAAATCCAAAACGGTCGGATTCACTACTCGTGTATAACGAGGAATTTCGATATCCGAAGTAGCCGAAACCAAAACGCGTTTGTTGATTTTTGTTAATTTCCCAATGATATAAGACATTTGCTCATGGAAACCCAATTGCAATGATTTATCAAACTCATCTAAAATTAAGGTCTGAACTTTATCTGTTCTGAAAGTTTCTCTGTCGATATGATCCGCAATCCTTCCTGGCGTACCAATTAAAACCGCTGGTGGATTACTTAAATTTTTGATTTCTGTATCAATGGAGTGGCCTCCGTAGCAAATGTTTACTTTGTACTGCGTCCCCATCTTTTTCCATACCTGCTCAATTTGCAAACCTAATTCGCGCGAAGGCACTAATATTAAACATTGAACAGAAAGAATCTCTGGCTGCAATAATTCTAAAACAGGAAGTAAAAAAGCCAATGTCTTTCCCGAACCTGTTGGAGAAAGTAATAAAACGTTATTATCGTTCAAAATAGCATCCTGTGCTACCTCTTGCATTTCGTTTAGGCTCTCAATACCTAAATTCAAAAGTATATTGTTGGAATGGTGTTTCTTATTCATTTTGCAAAAGTAGTTAAAAACTCCTTCTTTACGGCTTCTGATTTTGTTTGTTTATAGCTACTTCTTTCAAATAAGTGGAATATTTAGCAAAAAAGCACTCAAAACTTCAAAGTTTTTTAAACAAAACTCAAAATGTTTATATTTGAATCATGCTTCTAAAAACCAAATCATGAGATTTTCAACCCTCCTATTGCTACTATTTTCTGTTGTTATTTTCGGTCAAAACCATACCAAATATGCTACTTTTTTTGAGAAAGGAAACGGAAACCAATCTGCCTCTTACGCCGAAACTATCGCATACTATAAACTATTAGCAACTGATTTTCCGAGCATTCAAATCAAAGAAATGGGCCTGACCGATTCTGGAGAACCTTTACATATGGTCGTTTACAATCCTGAAAAACAATTTGATTTTGAGAAGATTCAAAAAAATAAAGCGGTTCTTTTTATCAACAATGGCATTCATGCCGGAGAACCCGATGGTATCGATGCAAGTATGCAATTTTACAGGGATTTAGCCATCGGAAAAATAAAAGCCCCTAAAAACACCGTTCTTGTTACCATTCCGGTCTACAATATTGGAGGTGCTTTAAATCGCAATTCCACTACGAGAGCCAATCAGGATGGTCCAGAAATTTATGGTTTTAGAGGAAATGGTAGAAACTATGATTTAAATCGAGATTTAATGAAATCTGATACTCGAAATACCAAAAGTTTCGTCGAGATTTTTCAAAAAATAAATGCGGATGTTTTTATTGATAATCACGTGAGTAATGGATCCGATTATCAATACAAACTGACCTATATCATGACCCAACACAACAAATTAGGGACTCTACTAGGGGATTTTATGAATAACGAGATGATGCCTGCTTTGGTGAAAGGTCTTCAGAAAAAGAAAATCGAAACAACACCCTACGTAGACTCCTTTAAAGATACACCAGACAAGGGCTTCGGGCAGTTTGTTGATAGTCCACGATATACAACTGGTTATACTTCTTTGTTTAATACCATTGGCTTTGTGGTAGAAACGCATATGTTAAAAAAGTATGACCAGCGCGTAAAAATGACTTACGAGTACATGAAATCAACCCTGGATTTTACCGATACTCATTATCAAAAAATCAAAGATCTTCGCGTAAAAAATCTCCAGCAATACCAGCCTAGAAAACCCTATACCCTAAAATGGGAATTGGACAGTACAAAAGCAACTACCTTTTCCTTTTTGGGATATGAAGCGACTTACAAAAAAAGCGAAGCCACAATCGGAAATCGTTTGTATTACGACCGAAGCAAACCCTATAAAAAAGAAGTTCCCTACATCAAAGAATTCAAATCAGTTAAAGATGTAGTGATTCCCACGGCTTATATTATTCCCCGTGCCTATTGGAATGTGATTGAACTACTGAAAAACAATACTATTTCCTATACTCCACTAAAAAATGACACCCTAATAGAAGTGGAAAGTTATAAAATTACTGACTTCAAAACGGTTCCAAATGCCTATGAAGGTCATTATCTTCATCGCAATACAACGGTCAGTTCTCAAATCGTAAAACAATCCTTTTTCAAAGGTGACTATTTGGTCTATACCAGCCAAAAAGGAGTAAAATATATACTGGAAGCTTTTGAACCCGAAGCGGTAGATTCCTTCTTTAACTGGAATTTCTTCGACACTATTCTACAGCAAAAAGAAGGCTATTCTGATTATGTTTTTGAAGACACAGCAGCAAAATTACTGCAAGACAATCCTGCCCTAAAAGCCCAATTAGAAACAAAAAAACAAACAGATACAGCGTTCGCTAAAAATGCTCAGGCACAATTAGACTGGATTTACAAACATTCTGTTTATTATGAAAAGGCCCATTTGCAATATCCTGTTTATCGTATCTTGTAACTTCAAAGAACTTACACCCGCTTTGCTTTCACTAACCAAAAAACCAACTCTATTACTCCTTGGCAAAACATGAACAAAAAATACCTTTCCTTACTCATCTTTGGCATTATTGAATCTGTTTTACTAGCCATCA
This sequence comes from Flavobacterium sp. OHVDL-2026-0007, assembly GCF_059882335.1. Lineage (NCBI taxonomy): Bacteria > Pseudomonadati > Bacteroidota > Flavobacteriia > Flavobacteriales > Flavobacteriaceae > Flavobacterium > Flavobacterium sp. OHVDL-2026-0007. Next base: position 203,886 of record NZ_CM187612.1, on the reverse strand, counting down.
GTACCTTTATTGTACCCCAAAACAGCACTATCTCCTTTTCGATATTAACCGCACTATTTTTTATAGTGAGCCCCTTCGTTTATTACTTGTTAAGCAGGAAATCACAAACTGAATTTACTTTTTGGTCTGTTTTTTATCTGACTTTTAAGGCTACTCCCTACTTGTTCCCAATGAAAGAAAACTTTTTTAAGATCATTTTTGATTGGAAAATTTACTTTAACATTGCTTTTCTCTTATTTTTGATAGTAGCCGCTTTTCATTTCATCGTCAACTTTAAAAAAAACACCAAACAGCATAACATGGAGATTCAAGACGAACACACTCTAATCTCTACTGCTTTGCAAAAAGCATTTAAGTTTAAAAAATTAGGAAAAATGATCGCCTTTGAAATTTGCTCTTTTTATTATTGCTTTTTTAAATGGTCTCCTGAAAATCCTTCTGATCACCAATACACTGGATTTAAGAATAGCGGTGTAAGTGCCCTATATATAGGCCTGATGTTTATTTCAATTGTAGAAGCCGTAGCCATACATATTTTACTTATCTCATGGAACAAAAACATCGCGATAGTATTCCTGATGTTACACCTGTATTTGTTGGTAAACTTAGTAGGCCATTTAAAAGCCATTATTTTAAGAAGACACCTTATTGTTTCTCAAAAAATTATTATTCGCTATGGCCTTTTCAATTCATTAGAAATCCCATTACACACAATTGAAAAAATAAACAAATTTGAAGGTGACTACCAAAAAAGCAAAAACTTAGTGAAGTTTGCCTTATTAGGCAATTTAGAACCGCATAATCTAGCGATCGAATTTAAAGATAAAAGAGCTATTAGTTTGCCATTTGGAATCGTAAAAAACGCCAAATCCATACTATTATACGTCGATAATGTAAACGAATTTATAACAGAAGTACAAACTGCCGACCTAGCAACGATAGCATCTAAAAGAAGCTGAATTCAACCTTTTTAATAGTGTCAAATCCAGCTTCTTTTAAGCTCCTAACTTCTTTATTCTACTTTTATCTTTTTCTCTTCTTCGAATAATAATTTAATATTCTCGTAGGAGTTTTTTAAAGCCTCTTTAATTTGTTCTGGATTTAACCAGGCCACTTTTTCGATTCCTTCTTCTAGTTGGCCTTGAGGAGTGCCCTCAAAATCAGTATGCATTTCAAACCAATGCGTGATTTTGAGTTTGTATTTACCGTTACGTTTAAAAACGTGATAGGTTTTTTGCAGTTTTTTTGTAATTCGGAGTTGGTTCACACCTGTTTCTTCTTCCACTTCTCGCATGGCAGTGGCTTCAATTTCTTCCCCTTTTTCGATTCCACCTTTTGGTAAATCCCATTTTCCATTTCTGAAGATAAATAAAACTTCTCCTTTTTTATTGTACACAAAGCCTCCACCAGCCTTATTTACAGGGATTTTAGCCTTCAGCGTCTTCATTATCTCCTTTTCATCAGGATGATACAAATAAGCTTTTTGAATTTTATTTTGAAAAATTTTGACTATAAGTTGCTCGATATCAATACTCTCTAACAAGAATAATTGAAAATTAGTCTCCCTTGAGATTTCATTTGTCAAAAAAAGTGGTTTGTCGTTCACAAAAACTTTATACATTTGTACTATGATTTTTAATAAAGATACAGCCGAAAAAACAGCCGAATTGCTTTTGCAAATAAATGCAATTAAATTGAATCCCGAAAATCCTTTTACATGGGCTTCAGGATGGAAATCGCCTATTTATTGTGATAATAGGTTAATTCTCTCATTTCCGCCCATCAGAAATTACATTCGTGATGAGTTTGCGAAAAATATTGAAAAACAATTTGGAAAGCCAGATGTTATTGCTGGTGTTGCCACTGGAGCCATTGGTGTAGGAATACTTGTTGCCGAAAGCCTTGGATTACCTTTCGTTTATGTGCGTCCAGAAGCAAAAAAACATGGAAGACAGAATCAAGTAGAGGGCTTTTTACAAAAAGGTCAGAATGTGATTGTTGTTGAAGATTTAATTAGCACTGGAAACAGTAGTTTAATGGCTGTAGAAGCCTTACGCAATGAAGGAGCTAATATCAAAGGAATGGCCGCTATTTTTACTTACGGGTTTAATGTAGCTGAAGAGAACTTTAAAAGCGCTAATATTGATTTGTATACACTTAGTAATTACGAAAACTTATTAGACTTAGCCGTTCAAAAACAATACATCACTGAGGATCAACAAACCACTCTACAAGAATGGAGCGTTAGTCCATCAACTTGGGGACAAGAGTAATTTAAATCAATGCTTTCAGGAGTAAATCCCTGATGCCGCTTTGGACTTTTACAATAAAACAATCAGATTAAAAGGGAAACCTGGCCATTTGAAATCATTTAAATTAATAAAGAAAATAAAATATGAACTTAGAGAGTCCAAAAGTTACTGTTCAAAAATCAGCACAAGATTTATTTGATTTATTGTCTGATGTTAAGAATTTTGAAAAATTAATGCCGGATAACATTGCTAAATTTGAAGTAATTGGCGAAGATGCTTTTATTTTTGGGTTAAAAGGTATGCCAGAAATAAAACTTAAAATGAAAGAGAAAACAGCACCAAGCAAAATTGTCCTAGGAGCTGCAAGTGATAAACTTCCTTTTACTTTAGTTTCCAACATTGATAGCATTTCAGATTCACAAAGCGCTGTAAAACTAGATTTCGAAGGAGAATTCAATCCAATGATGGCTATGATGATCAAAGGACCTATTGGTAAATTCATCGAAACTTTAGCCAATAACATGACTAAGCTTTAGATTTAAAAATAACATATAACCTATAGCCCGATTTCACGATCGGGCTATTTTTTTTCTATTATTAGATCTATATAAGATTTAACCTACTTCATTACCCTCTGAAATTCTCCTTTATACACTACCCAACATGAAAAAATCAGTTCATCCTTAAAAAACTACAGTTCAGTATTCTTAATTATGACCATCTAAATCATTGACCGAAGTTTGTCCTATCAAACCAAAAGCAATCGAAATGGAAACCACTATTCAAATTTTAATTTACATTCACGCCTTCTTTGGCGCCATCGGATTAACCACCGGAATCGCCAGTATCTTAGTCAAAAAAGGAAGTTTACTCCATAAAAGGTTGGGCAAGTTATTCTCCATCGGAATGATCAGCAGTACTTTGCTTTCGCTACCAATTTGCTGGCTTCCCAAACACCAAAACATCTTTTTATTCCTGATCGGATTATTCACGCTATATCTGGTTCTATCTGGAAACAGAGCCATCTCATTTAAACAGAAGACCAAGGCTGATTTTACCGATAAATTAATTTCAGGAAGCATGTTGTTCTTTTCCATCATCATGATCAGTATTGGTCTCTATTGCCAATTCAACGGCATTGAAAACGGCATATTGTTCACCTTCTTCGGCGGATTTGGCCTGTATATGACGGTAAAAGATTTCCTTTTTTTTAAAAACACCGCAGAGATGAAGAAAAAGTGGCTCTCCAAACACATTGGAAAAATGATCGGAGCCCTGATTGCCTCCGTAACTGCCTTTATAGTAGCGGGTATAGGATTAGGCAATATCATCGCCTGGATGATGCCCTCCATTTTAGGAACGATATACATAGTGTATTGGAACAGAAAAATAGCACCAAAAAAAGAACTACTCATTAAAACCTAAAGCCGTTATTAGTACCTAAAAGAAGCTGATTCCATTAATTTCGGATTGTGATCACAAGTTAGCAGCAAAAAAAACAGAATAAAAAAATATCCTCTATCAATAGACAAACTAAAAGTAGAAACTTTAAAATTACTTGTCCTATATAGGTTTAATAAAGCAGCTGAACTTCTTTAAGATCAAATTCCAAAACGGAGTCATCTTCTATGCGTATTTGAATTTTCCCAAGTGCAGAGACCCCTTGGATAATCCCCATAAAGTTAGGTCTGGAGACTTTGTCATCAAGATTTTTAAAGGGCATCGGAATCCCTTTTTTAAACAAACTATTAAAATAGTCCTCCCAAAAAACAGCAGCATTGGCTTCCCAAGCTTCGATTTTCTCTTGTATTTTTTCTGTAATCAAAATAGGCAGTTCATTTTTATCAAATCTAGCGCCCGAAATGACCGCCAAAGAAGACGCTTTTGGCAATTCATCAAAATTCGTCTGGTTCACATTCAAGCCTAATCCAACTACTGACACGATCCTGCCATCACTTTTTAGGGTATTTTCTATCAAAATGCCACCAATCTTCTTATTGTATGACATAATGTCGTTTGGCCACTTTATACTTAATTCAGGAATATTTAGCGATTTTAAGACCTCAATCACGGCCAATGAAACCACAACACTAAGATTAAAAACAGCTGTATTATCAAAAAGAAATTCCTTCACCAAGACACTCATAACTAAGTTTTTACCCGACTCAGATTGCCATTTAGCTCCCATTTGCCCCTTGCCTTTCGTCTGATTTTCAGCAGTTACTACAGTAAAATTATCTAGTTCATCTTGGCTCGCTAATGACTTAAGGAAATCATTTGTTGAATCTATGGCATCGAGTTTGATTAGTTTCATTAAAAGAATTTTAATTAACTTAATTTAATATTTTGTTAAGGTTCAAAAATAATCACAAATTTTGGTAACTTTACAAAATCATATAAAATAATTCATGGCGAAAAAGACTATTAATAATGATGTTCTATTGGCGAACATAATCAAAGGAATTGAAGAAGTAAAAGGAAATGATATTAGTATTCTTGACTTAAGAGAAATAGACACGGCAGTTTGCGACTATTTCGTTATTTGCAACGGTAACTCTAACACCCAAGTTAATGCCATTGTAGGCTCAATCCAAAAAGTTGTATCAAAAGATTTAAAAGACAAACCTTGGCATGTAGAAGGAACCGATAACGCGGAATGGGTTCTAATGGACTATGTGCACATTGTGGTACACGTTTTCCAAAAACACATCCGTGAATACTATAATATCGAAAGCCTTTGGGGTGATGCCAAAATAACGACAATCGAAAACAAATACTAAAGAAATTTTCTTCTAATGGCTAAAGATAATAATCCAAATCCGAATAAATTTAAAATAAGTCCCTGGTTAATTTATACCGCAATACTTTTAGTTTTTTTATTTATAAGTTTTGCAACAGGAGGATCAAGCTTACAAGAACCAGCTCAACTTACCTCTTCTAAATTCAATAATTTATTAGAAAAAGGTCAGATTGAAAAAGTTATTGTATTCAACAAAGCTGAAGCCGAAGTATATCTAACCCAAGCAGCTCTTAAAGATGCTGCCAATAAAAAAGTAGCTAAAGATATTTTTGACAGACCTAACAAAGGTCCTCATTATACTTTAGAAATTGGTAACGACCAGATATTTCAAACGAAATTAGAGAAAGCAGTTGGCGAAGGCAAATTGAAAGATTTTAATTTTCTACAAAAAAATAACTGGACCGATATCCTAATCAGTTTACTTCCAATTATCATCATTATTGGTGTTTGGATCTTTATTATGAGAAGAATGTCTGGTGGTGCTGGTGGCGGTGGCGGACAAATCTTTAACATTGGAAAATCAAAAGCTAAACTTTTTGATGAGAAAACAGACATCAAAACTACGTTTAAAGACGTAGCCGGTTTAGAGGGAGCTAAAGAAGAAATACAAGAAATTGTAGAATTCTTGAAAAACCCTGAAAAATACACCAACTTAGGAGGTAAAATTCCTAAGGGTGCTCTACTTGTAGGGCCTCCGGGAACCGGTAAAACCTTATTAGCAAAAGCGGTTGCTGGTGAAGCTCAAGTACCCTTCTTCTCTTTATCAGGTTCTGATTTTGTGGAGATGTTTGTTGGAGTTGGTGCTTCCCGTGTACGTGACTTGTTTAAACAAGCCAAAGAAAAATCTCCTGCTATCATTTTCATTGATGAAATTGATGCTGTAGGTAGAGCTAGAGGAAAAAGCAATATGTCAGGTGGTAATGATGAGAGAGAAAATACCTTGAACCAATTATTAACTGAAATGGATGGTTTTGGTACCAACTCAAACGTAATTGTTTTGGCTGCAACCAACAGAGCGGATGTTTTAGATAAAGCCCTAATGCGTGCTGGTCGTTTTGACAGACAAATATTTGTTGACTTACCAGATATTCGCGAAAGAGCTGAAATCTTTCAAGTACACTTAGCTCCTATTAAAAAGGTCGAAGGTCTTGATTTAGATTTCTTAGCCAAACAAACACCAGGTTTCTCTGGTGCTGATATTGCCAACGTTTGTAATGAAGCTGCTTTAATTGCTGCACGTCACAACAAAACGGCTGTAGACAAACAAGATTTCCTTGATGCTGTGGACAGAATCATTGGAGGTTTAGAAAAGAAAAATAAAATTATCACTCCAGAGGAGAAAAGAGCAATCGCCATTCACGAAGCAGGTCACGCAACAGTAAGCTGGATGTTAGAGCATGCTGCGCCTCTTATTAAAGTAACTATTGTTCCTCGTGGACAAAGTTTAGGAGCGGCTTGGTACTTACCAGAAGAGCGACAAATCGTAAGAACAGATCAAATGTTAGACGAAATGTGTGCAACTATGGGCGGAAGAGCGGCTGAAAAAGTAACTTTTGACCGAATTTCTACAGGGGCTTTAAGCGATTTAGAAAAAGTAACGCGTCAAGCTCGTGCTATGGTAACGATTTATGGTTTGAATGATAAAATCGGAAATGTTACCTATTACGATTCAAGCGGACAAAGTGAATACAACTTTTCAAAACCTTATTCTGATGAAACAGCGAAAGTTATTGATCGTGAAATTTCAGAATTAATTGAAGGTCAATACAAAAGAGCGATTCAAATTTTAGAAGAAAACAAAGACAAGCTAAATCAACTTGCCGATATTTTAATCGAAAAAGAAGTTATTTTTAAAGATGACTTAGAAACAATTTTCGGAAAACGTACTTTTGATAAAAATTTAGAAGAAGTGGTTTCCTAAAATTTAACGAAATATTTAATGTTTTTTAAAATCTTAATTCAAAATAGCCTTTTGAATTAAGATTTTTTTATCTTTGAACGTTTTCAATTAACATGTAAACTATTTCATATATAATGAATTTTTTCAAAAAAATATTTGGTTCCAGCGATGCCGCTTCCGACGAAGAAAATGAAAGTGAGTATGGAGCAAACCATACTGCAGATAGTCATTTGTCTATCGACGAAAGGTTCATTTTTAATTTCAAGAAAAATGGCGGTAAATTTTTGTATTGTGAGAACAAACAAGAAGTAGCTGAACAATTTGAAAACATTCTAGAAGAAAACGATTGGTTCGAAAGCGAAGTCTTATGTTATGAGCCAGGGCTCTTTCATTTACTAGAAGAAAACAAATTAGTTTACGGTACAACAGTAAAACCAAAATTCTTATTGGCTAGCTGTGAAAATCTGATTGCTGATGAAGGTTCTATCCTTTTCTCATCTAAGCAAATCAAACAGAACAAACCTAACGAATTACCTGCTAACATTGTGATCATTGCGACTACTAGTCAAATTCTCATGATTAAAAGCGATGGCTTAAGTGCTATTAAACGCAAATACGAAAAGGACTACCCTACCAATATCACCACTATAAAATATTTCGAAAAAGCTAAAGAAGAAGATTTTACACAATACGGAAGTGTTGCTAAAAACCTTTATTTATTGCTCTTAGAAGATCTTTAAGATGAATGAAACACTCAAGAGAACCATTTCTGGTGCTGTTTATATCGCTTTACTACTTACTTCAATTTTGTTTTCGACCGAAAGCTTTATTATCCTTTTTGGCATTTTTCTAATTATTGCGACCTACGAGTTCTGTAATCTAGTCAATATCCCTAAAGTCTTCTCGATTTTATTTGTATCAACCTTTTATTCTATTATTGCCTTAATCAGCTTTTATAGAGCCGAAACCGAGAATTACATCAATAAATACCTAAAAGAAGACATCCAAATTACAATTGATACAGATCAACTCTATACCGTATTGCTTGTCATTGCCTTGATCGTATCGGTAAAGTGCCTTGTTTTTCTTTTTGATGATTCCCAAACCATAAGCAAAGTTTCTAAATACAGCTATCTATTAGGCTATATCCTATTGCCTTTTATTTTTATCACTAAAATTTCTTTCGGGATTAAAGATTACAATCCTAAGATCATCATCGGATTATTCGTTTTGATATGGACTAATGATACATTTGCGTACCTAGTAGGTAAATCGATAGGCAAGCGCAAATTATTCGAACGCATATCTCCTAAAAAAACAATAGAAGGTTTTCTAGGTGGTGTTGTTTTTGCCGCTTTTGCGGGCTTTTTAATTTCAAAATTATACATTAAACCTAATCCTGACTTTAGCGATAAATCGATCTTAATATGGACGATCATTGCTTTAATTGTAAGCATTTTTGGCACCATTGGAGATTTGATTGAATCGAAGTTCAAACGAATCGCTGGAGTAAAAGACAGTGGAGCCATTATGCCAGGACACGGAGGTGTTTTAGATCGACTAGATAGTGTTATCTTTGTAGCACCAATTATATTTTTATTTTATCAAATTTTATATTATGTTTCATAAAGAAGGAGGCCCATCCATTTTATTAGGTACTGTATTTACAGTTGCCGTACTTTTATTAGCTGAAAAATTTATTGATATCAATTGGCTAAAAATGCTAGTTCAACTGGCAGGCTTATTGGTTTTGATTATTATTTTGCAATTTTTTAGAAACCCTAAAAGAATAGCAATTAGAAACAGTGATCACATCCTTGCACCTGTTGATGGAAAAGTAGTGGTAATTGAAGAAGTTTATGAAGGTGAATTCTTCAAAGACAAACGTCTGCAAGTTTCTATCTTTATGTCTCCAATCAATGTGCATGTTACGCGTTACGCTATGGACGGTATTATCAAATTCAGTAAATACCACCCAGGTAAGTTTTTAGTTGCTTGGCACCCAAAAGCAAGTGAAGAAAACGAAAGAACAACTGTGGTTATCGAAAATGACACTTTTGGACAGATATTATACAGACAAATTGCTGGTGCACTAGCTCGTCGAATCGTAAACTACGCTCAAGAAGGAATGCAAGTTATTCAAGGTACTGATGCTGGTTTTATTAAATTTGGTTCAAGAGTCGATTTATTCTTACCTTTAGGTACTCCAATTAACGTAGTACTCAACCAAAAAGCAATCGGCGGAAAAACCATTATTGCTACAAAAGCTTAAATGACCAAAAAAGATTTAGATACCCGCTTTTTAGAGGCCGTAGAAACTGCTTCACAAATGACTCAAGCCTCATTGCCGCAAGACGTGCAGTTAAGACTGTACGCCTATTACAAACAGGCTACTTTTGGCACAGCAGTATACAATCAATCCGAACATTTTGATTTACGAAATGCTTTTAAAACAAATGCATGGATACAAATTAGCCACATCTCCAAAGAGGAAGCCAAAGAAAGCTATATTGAAATCATCAATTCACTCACTAAAAAATAATCTTGATTATGAAGAAAAACATTGCTCTTTATAGTATTTTGCCTTCATTATTTCTATTATTTTCATGTAATGATAACAAGTTAACTGAAGTTGTAGAAGTACCCTTACCTACTAAAGACGAAAAAGTGGTTATAGGCTCTCCCAATGATGTAAAAGCAGATCCCGGTTCTTTTGAACTCACTAAACTGCCTTTTTCATACAATGCTTTAGCCCCAGCGATACGAACACTAACGTTAGAATCGCATTATTCTAAACATTATTTAACACATACTAATAATCTAAATAAAGAAATACTAAATACAGAGTATGAAAATCTGCCTATTGAAGACATCTTAAAAAAATTAGATCTAACCAATACTAAACTGCGTCAAGATGCAGGTGGCTATTACAATCACACTTTGTATTTTAATATTTTAACACCGCAAGAACAAACGCCAAAAGATACTTTAGCAAGCTCGATCAACAAAGAGTTTGGCTCTTTTGAGAATTTAACCTCTCAATTCAAAGGTCAAGCAGCAAAACAGTTTGGTTCGGGTTGGGTTTGGCTAGTGGTGGACCGTTATGGTAAACTACAAATTACCACTACCGAAAACCAAGACAATCCCTTAATGAAAAACGCCCCTATTCCCGGAACGCCAATTTTAGGAATTGATCTTTGGGAGCATGCTTATTATTTAGATTACCAAAACAGAAAAGGAAGTTATATCGATGCCTTTTATCAAATCATCAATTGGGAAAAAGTAAATGAATATTATATAGCGGCTTTAAAGAAAGTCAAAAAAGTATAACACACAAAAAAAGCTGATTTTTCAATCAGCTTTTTTTATACTCCATTGTCAGCTCCATTCGTATCGAATGAAACATTATCAGCTCCATCTAACTCTATTGCAATTCGTAAATAAAAGACTCTGAGGGAGCTATTTTAATTCTAGCTACTCCAACGCCGTTATATATCTTTAATTGAACCTGGCTCTTCTGATACAGCTGATCCGCCAAACTATACTCTCCTTCTTTCAACTGCCATTTCAAAATAAGATCCGCTGGAATTTTTAATTCAAATTCGCTCGTTTTTTCAGATGAGAAATTCACCACAATGATCAGTTTTTGACCAGCAGACCAGCGTACATAGGAATAAACCTCTTTATCATAAGCCGAATTCTCTTGACGGTTTACCTCTTGAATATCCTGAAAACTTCCCATTAAAGCCTCACTATTAATAGAGAAATTCAATAATCGCTTATAAAAATCACGCAAACTTGCTTCTGCTGCTGTTAGTTTTCCTCCATCAAATTTCCCATCATTCATCCATCGTTGGTGATTCGGAACACCAACATAGTCAAAAATAGATGTTCTTGAACGTGTTCCAAAACCCGCATTTTCATTCGCCGCCTCACCCACTTCTTGTCCAAAATACACCATGGTTGGCGATGAACTAATGGTCGTTGAAAACACCATCAAAGGTTTTCCCCGCTCTGGCGTTCCAGCAAATTCAGGGCTCGCTAAACGTTGCTCATCATGATTATCTAAAAAGTGAAGCATATGGTGCTCAATATCGGATAGGCTCTTTTGAATATCTGACAATCCATCTGGCGATGATTTTCCTCTAATAATATCTTTCAGTTTATCATAGGTTTCCACCTTATCATACAAATAATCCATTTTACCTAAGCGGATATAATTTCGGTATTCTTTAGGATTGTATACTTCAGCCAATAAAAAGGCTTTTGGATTTTTCATCTTGATCGCGGAGTTCATATAACTCCAAAATTCATAAGGCACCATCTCGGCCATATCAAAACGAAAGCCATCCACTCCCTTTGCCGTCCAATACAAAGCGATCGACTTGAACTTTTTCCAAGAATCCGGCACCTGCTTGTCTTGCCAAAAGGCAAAATGTTCTCCATATGATTTTTGATCAAAACCCGCTGGAAGTTCTGCAAAATCTTTGGAACCATCAGGACCAATACCATAATTTACCTTCACCGTTTCGTACCAATCATTTTGATCTGGTTTGGCTTTTCGAGACCCATTCCCTGTCCATTTTGCAGGGTTCTCATCAAATAAACCATCCACAAGACTGTGGCGCTCTCCATTTAAAGGTATCGCTTCAGTTGGAATCTCAAAATGGGCTTTAGGAATATAATAAAAGTTATTATCTCTACGGTATTCCAAATTTACATCATCATTAGCACCAAAATCAACAACCCCTTCAGGATTGGTTTTCCCCTCATATTTTCGCGCCAGATGATTCGGTACTATATCAATAAGCACTTTTAATCCTGCTTGATGTGTTCGGGCAATCAAAGCCTCAAACTCTTGCAACCTGTTGGCCGGATTCACGGCTAAATCTGGATTTACATTATAATAGTCCTTTACAGCATAAGGCGAGCCTGCACGCCCCTTTACCACCTCAGGATCATCATTGGAGATACCAATAGCAGTGTAATCTCGAACCAAAGCATGATGTGGAACTCCAGTATACCAAACATAAGTCACCCCTAAAGCCTTAATCTCCTCCAGTGCTTTAGGACTAAAATCATTGAATTTCCCGACCCCATTTTCCTCAATGGTTCCCCAAGGTTTATTCGTAGTGTTTTTGTTTCCAAACAAACGGGTGAAAACCTGATAAACGACAATTTTCTTATCTTTAGCACCCTCTTCTTTTACTGTACTCATTTTCAAATCTTTTGTTTTGCATCCTGAAAACAACGCTGTTGCTACCATAGTAGCAACAAAAACTCTCTTATTTATCATAATTAATGTGGGAACTAATTCTTTCCTGAATTTGAAAACTAGATCAATACTTCAGAAACTATCTACTAAAAATAGTCTAAATTTTAAACACCAAAAAGAAACCATCTTCTTTTTGTTTTAGTGCCCCCCCTAAAAAACCCCACTACAACGTAAGAGCTTCCCTAATTGTTGATAACTTAAACCCTATAGCCCGTTTCAATTTGAACTATTTATTTTGAATTATAAATTAATCCTAATATCCTTAAAGGTTCTAACCTTTTTCATAAATTTGACAAAAAATTAATCCATTGAAGAAATCACTCTTTTTCATCACGTATTGTTTACTCCTAATAGGTGTTCAAAATATTCTTGCGCAAGCACCAAAAAAAATCATTGTTGAAAATGCGGATTACTCTGAGGTCAACCAAGCATTAATGCCTGATGCGATTTTACTAACCGGAAACGTAAAAGTAAATCATGATGGTGTCGTTCTAACGTGTAACAAAGCCTACTTCTTTCAAAAAGAAAACTACCTAAAAGCCTTTGGTGATGTGCAATTAGTACAAGGAGATACCTTATTTCTCAATAGTAAATATGCCGAATACAATGGAAATCTAAAAAAAGCTTTTGCCACTGGAAATCCCGTTATGACTTCCCCTGATGCTACTTTACAAACGGACACCATTAATTTTGACCGTAACATTCAACAGGTTTTTTACAATACTAAAGGAACTATTGTCAACAAAGACAATACCTTGGTAAGCAACTCGGGGCGTTATTATGTAGCCGAGAAAAAATTTCAATTTTTAACCCAGGTTACCATTACCAATCCTAAATATGTGATCAAATCCAATCATTTGGATTATTACAGCAATTCAGGACATACCTATTTACTAGGCCCTTCTACAATTACCAGTAAGTCCAATTATATTTATACCGAGAAAGGATTTTATGACACCAAGAAAAACCTAGCCCATTTCCTGAGGAAATCGTATATAAAATACGATGACCGTCTCATTGAAGGCGATAGTTTATTCTACAATCGAAATAATGAATTTGCCTCCGCCACCCGCAATGTTAAAATTACGGATTCAATTAATCGCGGCATCGTAAAGGGCCATTATGCTGAGATTTACAAACTAAAAGATTCGATGTTTGTCACTAAAAGAGCAGTAGCCATTAACTTAGTAGAGAAAGACTCTGTTTATATTCACGGAAAAAAACTAATGGTTACCGGTAAAGAAGGAGAAAGAATCCTAAGAGCCTACAATAATGTTCGTTTTTTCAAAATAGACATGAGTGGAAAATGTGATTCCATACATTCCAATTCAAAAACAGCCTTGACCAAATTAATTGGACATCCTATTTTATGGAACGGCGATAACCAAATCACAGGCGATGTGATGCATTTAATTGGCGATAATCACACCAAAAAACTAGACTCGTTAAAAGTACTCAACAACACCTTTCTGGTCTCGCGGGACACGCTCGGCACGGGCTACAATCAAGTAAAAGGACTCAATTTATATGGGAAATTCCTAAATGGAAAATTACACGATGTCGACGTAATCAAAAATACCGAAGTGATTTACTTCATGCGTAACGATGCTCATGAACTTATCGGAATTAACAAAAATGTCAGCAGTAAAATCAATTTAATTTTAGAGAATAATGCCGTAGAAACCATTACCTTCTTCAATAAGGTAGACGGTGATATTTACCCTGAAGTAGACTTACCAGAGAACGCGCGTAAACTACGAGGTTTTGTCTGGCGTGGCGATGAAAGAATAAAATCTAAAGACGATATTTTTTCTGCTGAAGATAATGAGATGAACGACAAATTAATTCAAGAGGGTAAAGACGAAGAAGCCAAAGAGAATGTACCGATGAAAGTTCGAAAAGAGACCTTGAATTACGACAAAAAGAAACCGGCTGCAAAAGCCACTACACCTACAGCAAGCTCAAAGACCAAAAAGTAGTTTTAGTTATAACGACCGCTTTTGAGCTTTATAAGGCGAAAATGCTACACTTAAAAACACTGGATCTTAAAAAAGCTTAGCCCTTTCTAAATACAAAAAAATGAATCCCGATTTTATAAAATATCAAGCACAAACCTCCCCCTATCCTCTAGGAATGGAAGTTTCACATGCCATTGGCTCTTATATTTACGATACTAGCAACAAAGCCTATTTGGATTTTGTAGCGGGTGTTTCCGCTTGTACTCTTGGACATCAACATCCCAGAGTCAACCAAGCCATAAAAGACCAATTAGACAAATACTCTCACGTGATGGTTTATGGTGAATATTCACAAAGTCCAGCCGTACAATATTGCAAATTACTAGCTTCACTGCTACCGGAATCTTTAAATAAAACCTATTTAGTTAATTCAGGTACCGAAGCCATCGAAGGAGCACTTAAATTGGCCAGAAGAACAACAGGTCGAAGCCAGCTTATATCGTGCCACAATGCCTATCATGGCAATACCATGGGATCCATGAGTGTCATGGGTTTTGAAGAACGCAAACGCGCCTTTCGTCCCTTGCTTCCTGATGTCGATTTCATTACCTTTAACAATGTAGCGGATCTAGAAAAAATAACCACCCGAACGGCAGCCATTCTTTTAGAGACCATTCAAGGTGGCGCTGGATTTATTGAACCAGAGGATAATTTTCTTCAAAAAGTGCGCAAACGTTGTGACGAAGTGGGCGCTCTGATGATCGTCGATGAAATCCAACCTGGCTTTGGTAGAACGGGAAAACTTTTTGGTTTTCAAAACTATGATGTCGTACCCGATATCGTAGTCATGGGAAAAGGTATGGGTGGTGGAATGCCCGTTGGTGCTTTTACTGCTGCCGCTGAAAAAATGGATCTATTAACCGAAAATCCAAAATTAGGTCATATTACCACTTTTGGAGGTCACCCTGTCATTGCGTCAGCATGTCTGGCAACCTTGCAAGAAATAACTGAGACTAATTTAATGCAGGAAGCATTAGACAAAGAAAAACTTTTCAGATCACTTTTGGTACACCCTTTGATAAAGGAAGTTAGAGGAAAAGGATTAATGCTTGCCGCAATGACCCAGACAGCTGAGATAACCAATGAAGTCATTCTAAACTGCCAGGAAAAAGGGCTCATTTTATTCTGGTTGCTCTTTGAAGGATGCGCCATACGAATAACACCTCCCTTGACTATTTCCGAAGAAGAAATAAAAGAAGGTTGTACCATAATTTTAACGGTTATGGATGAAATAATGAAAAGAAAACAAAACATATAAAGAGAGGCTAATTTCACCGATCTACTTTCGTTTTTATTTACTCAATAACAAAACAATGCGGTGCGTCATTGGGTTCAAAAGCCCAGTTCGCCAAAACAACAGAACACAAACCCAATTAATCTTTTCAATATCAAAAGATTACAACTTAAAACAGCGCGTAAATGCTGTCCATATTGTTAATTAAATTGTTCAAAACAATTAATTCTCTTCCCACTCAACAAGAATATGGTTGCCTAATTTTATAACAGGCTAATTTCAAATAAACACAGTATGCAATTAAGCAACGAAGAAGAAGATTATAACCTATCCCTATCCAAATTTGAGTCCATGTTGAAAACCAACAAAGTACTCTTTTTTGATTCTGAAGAATTTGAAGAAATTATTCTTCACTACTTAGACATAGGTAAGGCTAATTTAGCAAAAAAGGCCTTAAAACTTGCATTAGATCAACACCCTAAATCTACAGGCTTAAAATTAGTACAAGTAGAAATGTTGGTGTACGACGACAAACTTGAAATCGCTGAAAAGCTTTTAAACGAGTTATATGCAATCGAACCTAACAACGAGGAAATTTACATCCAAAAAGCCAATATCTGCTCTAAGAGAGACCAACACGAAAAAGCAGTAGAATTACTTAAAATTGCTTTGCAATATACAGACGATTATGCTGACGTATACAACTTAATCGGAATGGAATATCTGTTTATGGATAACCTCGAGCTGGCAAAAGAGAACTTCATCAAATGTCTTGAAGAAGATTTAGAAGATCAATCTGCCTTGTACAATGTGGTATATTGTTTTGAATTTTTAGATCAAAACCAAGAAGCCATACTGTATTTAAACAATTATATCAATAAAAACCCTTATAGCGAAATCGCTTGGCATCAGCTAGGACGACTACATTATGGAGTTAAAGAATACGAAAGCGCCATTCGTGCTTTTGACTATGCGACCCTAATCGATGATGAATTTTTAGGCGCGTTCATGGAAAAAGCAAAAGCAAATGAGCGTCTTAAAAAATACACCGAAGCCATTGAAAGCTATAACCGCACCATCGAGTTAGACGATGCGACTTCCTATGCTTTATTGCGTATTGGAAAATGTTATGAAAAACTAGGCAACTCGATTAAGGCCTTACAATATTACAATCAAACAGTTCATGAAGATCCACTTTTAGACAAAGGTTGGATTGCCATAACGGACTTTTATGTTCGTCAAAAAAACTTTCAAAAAGCCTTGTTTTTCGTCAACAAAGCCCTAGCCATCGACAATCAAAATCGCTTGTACTGGAAACGCTACGCTACGATAAACAAACAAATGAACTTTTTTGAAGAAGCCGAATTTGGCTATAGAAAAGCTGTTGAATTTGGTGATTTCGCTTTAGACACTTGGTTGTTTTGGGTAGATATCCTTCAATTTTTAGGCGAATTCGAAAGTGCCATTCAAACCTTGTTACAAGCCACAGAATACTTCCCTGAAGAAAACGAAGTGGAATACCGATTGGCTGGACTCTATTTCATGATTCAAGACAATACAAAAGCAAAATTTCATTTAAGCAATGCCTTGCGTTTAAACTTTGACAATTACATCTTAATAGAAGATTTATTTCCAGTAGTTTGGACAAAAAAAATGGTACAAAATTATATTACAAAACATAAAAACAACAATGATTGATATTTTAAAAAGACGTTTTGGCTTATTAGGACGTAATATTAGTTACTCTTTCTCGAAAGGATATTTTACCGAAAAATTTAGTGATGAAGTTTTTGTAGGCAACAGCTATGAAAACTTTGACATCTCTGAAATTAATTATTTCACCGAATTGGTTAAAAACAATCCCGACTTAAAAGGTCTAAATGTTACCATTCCTTACAAAGAACAAGTCATTCCCTTTTTAGATAAACTTTCTAAAAAAGCAAGCTTAATTGGAGCTGTCAATACCATTAAATTTACCAAAAAAGGTAAACTAAAAGGGTACAACACAGATTATTATGGCTTTAAAAAATCGCTAAAACCATTATTGAAGCCTCATCACAAAAAGGCCCTTATCCTAGGGACTGGTGGAGCTTCAAAAGGAGTTGCTTTCGCTCTTGACGAACTAGATATTGCCTATACTTTTGTTTCTAGAGAAGCCAAAGAGAACATTATCGATTACAGTTTAATCAACGCGACCACTTTTGATAATTACCAGATTATTATCAACTGTACCCCAGTGGGTACAAGTCCAAATATCGAGGCTTGTCCAGAGCTTCCGTATGCTTTCTTTACAGACAAACATATTGCATACGATCTGATCTACAATCCTGAAGAAACACAATTTTTAAAAAATGCCAAAGCAAACGGTGCAACCATAAAAAATGGCTACGACATGCTTATTTTTCAAGCGGAGAAAGCTTGGAAAATATGGAATAAATAAAATACTACAACCCAATAAAACCTCAAATGAGTAATTTAGTGAATCTAAACTACTCATTTGAGATTACTTTACTCTTTTCATTTTCCCTCCTTGAAAAACATTTGTAAGACAATCAACCATTCCTTTTAGGTGCTCTTATAGATTTCGTATTTTTTCTCAACCCTGTGAAATTTTTCTACTACCGCCCTTCCCTGAAAAAAAATCGACTCCATTAGCTACGAATTTCTTTCTTATTTCGAAAAAATCAAATCTCTTTTGATTAAAATGCAATTTTATAAACGTTTTTCTTAAAACATTATGCTTTCCAAATTTAAATTTACTTTAAAAAATCCACAAAAAAGCAGCCATCATATTTCTAAAACCCCACATTAAATAAGAATTTCATCGGGAAATACGGTATAAACAAGTGATTTATTTTGTATTTAGAAACTCCTTTACTATCTTTCGCTCTCTTAAAATAAAAACCTTATACATTTAAAATGTTAGAAGAAAAGAATGATAACCTGCAAGAAGCAGACGGAAAATTAGGAATCGATTTAAGTGATTCTATACAAGATGATGCAATTGAAACTTCAAGTTCAGAACCAGCTATTGAAGAGGTCGCTTCAGCTAGTGAAAGTGAGTCAGAAAACACCACTGAAGCTACTGAGCCCACTCACCAAACTGCGCTAGATGCGATAACCGATTCGAATGCTGCAGAAAGTGAAGATGAAACATTAAAAGAGCGTCACGATATCCCTATGCAGGATTATGACACTTTTTCATTGGATGCTCTTGTTGATGAATTAAAAAAATTAGTCAATACAGACAAAGCTATGTCTGTAAAAGATCATATTGAAGAGATTAAAAAATCATTTTTACTACAATACAATCATCTTATAGAGGAGAAAAAAGAAGAATTTAATGCTTCTAATCAAGATCCAAATGAAGAATTTGAATACCATTCTCCATTAAAATCTAAATTTGATGAATATTATAATGTTTTTAGAGAAAAAAGAAATGCTCATTTTAAGCATTTACAAACCAATTTAAAATCGAATTTAGAAAATCGACTAGCTATAGTAGAGGAACTAAAAGAACTTATAAACCCACAAGAAAACATCAAAGACACTCTTAAGCATTTTAATGATTTAAGAGAAAGATGGAAAAATGCTGGGGCCATTCCAAAAGATAAATACAATCACGTTTGGAACAATTACCATTTTCATGTAGAAAACTTCTACGATTACCTGCATTTAGACCGCGAAGCTAGAGATCTAGATTTTAAATACAATTTAGAACAAAAGCAGAAAATCATTGCGCGTGTCGAGGAATTGGTAAACGAAGCAGATATCAGCAAATCATTCCGTGAATTACAAGACTTACACAGAATATGGAAAGAAGATATCGGGCCTGTTTCTAAGGAACACCGTGATACCATCTGGAATAAGTTTAGCGAATTGACTAAAAAAATTCACGATAAAAGAGAACTTTTATTCGAAAGTCAAAGAGCGAACGAACAAAACAATCTAGAGGCCAAAAAAGAGATCATTGCCAAAATTGCGGTTTTAGGTACTGAAAAAGTAAACTCTCATTCACAATGGCTGGTGCAGATACAAAAAGTAGAAACGCTTAGAAATGAGTTTTTCGCTGCTGGAAAAGTACCTACAGAAGTAAATGAAGAAACATGGGCTGCCTTTAAAACTGCCGTTAGAAATTTTAATTCTTTTAAAAATTCTTTTTACAAAGACATTAAAAAAGATCAAAACGACAACTTAAATAAAAAAATGGCGCTTGTTGCCAAAGCTAAAGAATTACAAGAAAGTACTGACTTTGGCGCTACTACTCCTGTAATGAAACAAATTCAGGAAGAGTGGAAACAAATTGGGCATGTTCCTAAAAAATATTCCGATAAAATCTGGAAAGAGTTCAAAGATGCTTGTAATCATTATTTCGACAAATTAAAAGAGCATAAATCGGAAGAAAACGTTGACGAAGTAGCCGCTTTTGACAACAAAAAATCCTACTTAGATATCTTGAGAGCTTACCAACTTACTGGTGATCACAAAACGGATCTAGATGCTATAAAATTACATATCGAAACCTGGAAAGGATTTGGTAAAGTACCTTTCTCTAGAAGACACATTGAAGGAAAATTCAATAAAATTTTAGATGCGCTTTTTGAAAAATTAAGCTTGAGTAAAAAAGATTCTGAAATGATGCGTTTCTCCAATAGAATTGACTCTTTATCCGATAGCAATGATACGCGAAAATTAGACAACGAAAAGATTTTCTTAATGCGTAAGATCGAAGAGGTAAAACATGAAATTTTTCAATTAGAGAATAATATTCAATTTTTCGCCAACACAAAAAATGCAAAAAAAGAAAACTCAATCGTTCTTGAAGTTCGCAAAAATATTGCACTTCACAAAGAAAGTCTAGAAGTTTGGAAAGAAAAATTAAAACAATTACGCAACCTAAATCAAGAATAAGATTTAGCGACATACAATTCACTTTAAGGTGTAATGAATATTTTCATTACACCTTTTTTTTTGAATCTCCCTAACCACTAACCAATTAAGCCAACTAGATTGCCTTTTATTGTTTATATTTGGATATCTGTTTTCAACAAAAATCAATACATTAATCACTTTAATTATTAATTCTAATCGTTATCAAGATGAAATTTACTAGAAAAGCGAATGCCAACTGGAAAGGAACCGGTATGGAAGGAAAAGGTACTATCAGCACACAAAGCACCACATTAGACCATGCTCAGCTATCCTTTAAAACAAGATTTGCCGATGGTGTAGGTACCAATCCTGAAGAACTAATAGCTGCAGCTCATTCAGGCTGTTTTACGATGCAATTAAGCTTTTTACTTAACGAGGGAGGATTTGTAGCCGATGATTTAACCACAGAAGCTACCGTAAGCTTTGAGGACGGCTCCATCACTTTGATTCATCTGGACTTAAAAGGAAAAGTTCCCTCTATATCTGAAGAAGAATTTATCAAAACAGCGACAAAAGCAAAAGAAATTTGTCCCATCAGTAAACTATTAAACACGACTATCACCTTAACAGCATCGTTAATTACGTAATAAGGCACTTTTAAGACCAAAAAAAGCCATTCACTTGTGAATGGCTTTTTTATTATAATAATGCATTTAGAATTACATAGTCGCTTTTAAAGCTTTTGCTTCAGCAGTCATTTCTAACGCTTTGTAAACACCTAATAATGTTTTAGAAACATCTTCGTTCTTAGGATCCAATTCATTTGCTTTTTTAAGGTAAGGAATCACTCCTCTAAAAACGTTTTCTCTTTGTGCTTTTAATACATCGTAACGCTTCATATCTTTAGCAGAAGTACCTAATTTATTCATTTCATCAATGATTGGTCTTTCCGCTTCTAATTTTAATGCAGCCAAGTTAAGGTAAGCATTTGTATACTTTGGATTGATTTCAATCGCTTTCAAGTAATACTTCTCAGCATCTGCATTATTCTTAGCATTAGCACTAAGTACCCCTAAGTTAAAAACTAAATCAGCATTGTTCGGTTCTTTTTGCAAAGCCTCTCCCACTAATTTCTTATACATATCGAAGTCTTTTGTCTCCAAGTATAAATTAGCTTCCGTTAACAATAAAGAACTATCCTCTGGATTTGTTTTTCTTGCATCAGCGATCGCTTTTTTAGCATCTTCCGTACGTCCTTTTTGAACTAAAATTAAAGCTAAATTTTTGTATACCTCTCCTCTTTTAGAAGGAATTGCTTCAGTTTTTGGTTTTTCATGAGTTCCCAATTTTACCGCTAAATCTCTTTCTTTAGCATTGTTGAAAACATCCTCATTACTTGAGATCTTATTCACAGCAGTATAACTAGTCCCTTTTCCTGAGAAATTGATTTTTTTCAATTCTTCATACATTGGTAAAGCTAGATCGTAATCTTGTGAATTTGCAGCTGTAGAAGCAGCATAGTACAAATTGATTGTATCATTTTTATCCAACAAATAAGCATCGTACAATTTTTTTGCACCCTCTGCATGTTTGCTAGCTTGCGTATCTGCAATAGCCGAATTAATTAATTTTCCTTTAATCTCTGTGATTGAAGCAGCAGCCTGAGTAGAATACTTTAATTTTCCAGATGTTTTTTCAACCTCTATTAATTTTTTGTACGTATCAGCAGCAAGAGTTAAGTTTTTACTTTCCTCTACTTTTTTATTTGCCAAATCTAGATAAGCATTACCTTTTATAAAATAATATTGTGCTTGTTCAACGTCTTTAGCATTTACTATTAAGTTCTCAGCATCTTTTAAAAGGGCAATAGCTCCCTGAGCATCTCCGCCTTTTAACGCCTTTTCAGCACTTTTGATTTGATCTTTTTGAGCAAAAGTAGCTACCGAAATCATTAAAGCTGACGCAAGTATTACATATTTACTTTTCATAATATTCAATTTGTGATTTAGTTTTATTATCAATGGTTAAATTTTCTTATTCTTCAGACTCTTCGTCTTCCGCATCATCTTCGTCTTCTAACTCCTCTTCCGACTCGTCTTCATCCTCATCTTCCTCTCCACCTTCGTCTTCAAGAACTTCTAAAACAGGTTTCACTCTTTCAATAGCATCCCCTTCGATCACATTACCATCTTCGTCAAGTTCCACTTCTGCAACATCGTCTTTCATTACTTTGGTAACCGCTGCAATAGAATCTTTTCCTTTAATGTTAATCAACTTCACTCCTTGCGTCGCGCGTCCCATAACTCTTAAATCTTCTACTGCCATTCGGATCGTTAAACCAGATTTATTAATGATCATTAAATCATCAGCATCTGTAACCGCGTTTATAGAAATTAACTTACCTGTTTTTTCTGTGATATTAAGCGTTTTAACACCTTTACCTCCTCTATTGGTAATTCTATATTCATCAAGGCTTGAACGTTTACCGTAACCATTCTCAGCCACAACAAGAATCTCGCTACTCATATCATTTACAGTAACCATACCAATTACTTCATCAGTATCGTCTTTCAATGTAATTCCACGTACTCCTGAAGCAGTTCTTCCCATTGGACGGGTTTTAGTTTCTTCAAATCGAACTAATTTACCCGATTTAACAGCCAAAATAATCTGACTCTCTCCATTGGTTAATTTAGCTTCTAACAACTCATCACCTTCTTTAATAGTAATAGCAGCAACTCCATTTACTCTAGGTTTAGAATACTTCTCTAGGGACGTTTTCTTCACCTGACCTTTTTTAGTTACCATGACCAAGTTATGGCTATTGATATACTCTTTGTCTTTTAAGTCTTGTGTACAAATGAAGGCTTTAACCTTATCGTCACTTTCTATATTAACCAAGTTTTGTATCGCTCTACCTTTCGCGGTTTTACTTCCTTCTGGAATTTCATACACACGCATCCAGAAACATTTTCCTTTTTGTGTAAAGAACATCATATATTGGTGGTTGGTCGCTACGAACATATGCTCAAGGAAATCCTGATCTCTTGTTCCTGCACTTTTTTGTCCAACTCCTCCTCTATTTTGTGTTTTATACTCGGTAAGATTAGTACGTTTGATATAACCTGCATGCGAAATGGTAATCACCACATTCTCATCTGCAATTAAATCTTCAATACTTACATCTCCTCCTGAATACTCAATTATCGAACGACGAGCATCTCCGTATTTTTCACGTATTTCCTCAAGCTCTTCTTTAATTAAATTTGTTCTTAAATTAACATCCTCTAATAAAGCTTTCAAATGTTCGATCAATTTCATCAACTCTTCGTACTCCGCTCTTAACTTGTCTTGCTCCAGACCTGTTAACTGACGCAAACGCATCTCTACAATCGCACGAGCTTGAATGTCTGACAATTTAAATCTTTCGATTAATTTCTCACGAGCTTCTTCTGTATTCTTTGACCCTCTGATTAACGCAATTACTTCATCAATATTGTCAGAAGCAATGATTAAACCTTCTAAAATATGTGCTCTCTCTTCAGCCTTACGCAATTCAAAACGCGTTCTACGAACCACTACATCATGACGGTGCTCAATAAAATAATGAATCATATCTTTTAGATTCAACATTTGAGGACGCCCTTTTACCAGTGCAATATTATTGACACTAAATGAAGATTGCAGTTGCGTAAATTTATATAACGTATTTAATACTACGTTTGGTGTTGCATCACGCTTCAAAATATAAACGATACGCATACCATTTCTATCCGATTCGTCAC
Source organism: Flavobacterium sp. OHVDL-2026-0007 (assembly GCF_059882335.1). Taxonomy (NCBI): domain Bacteria; kingdom Pseudomonadati; phylum Bacteroidota; class Flavobacteriia; order Flavobacteriales; family Flavobacteriaceae; genus Flavobacterium; species Flavobacterium sp. OHVDL-2026-0007. The sequence continues at coordinate 179,750 of NZ_CM187612.1, read as the reverse complement.
GAATATTGGCAATACCCTCTATTTTTTTATCGTTTACCAAATCAGCAGTACGCTTGATCATATCCGCTTTATTTACCTGATACGGGATCTCAGTAACGATAATACATTCTCTTCCGTCTACTTCTTCAAAACCAACTTTGGCACGCATTACAATACGTCCTCTACCGGTTTTAAATGCTTCGCGAACTCCTTCATACCCATATATTGTACCACCGGTTGGAAAATCCGGCGCCTTAATATGCGTCATTAATTCGTCTATCTCAATATCGTTATTATCCAAGTACGCTAGGGTACCATTGATCACTTCTGTTAAGTTATGTGGTGGCATATTGGTTGCCATACCCACTGCAATACCTGTTGCTCCATTGACTAATAAAGTAGGAACTCTAGTAGGCATTACTTTCGGTTCATATAACGTATCGTCAAAATTCAGTTGAAAATCAACTGTTTCTTTTTCGATATCCGCCATAATGTCTTCCGAGATTTTGCGCATTCTAGCCTCAGTATAACGCATTGCTGCCGGGCTATCCCCATCAACAGAACCAAAGTTACCTTGACCATCCACTAATAAATAACGCATACTCCATTCCTGAGCCATACGAACCATCGCATCATAAACAGAGGTATCTCCGTGTGGGTGATACTTTCCTAGAACCTCTCCTACGATTCTAGCCGATTTTTTATGAGCTTTATTTGAAAAAACTCCTAAGTCATACATTCCGTAAAGAACTCTTCGATGAACTGGTTTCAAGCCATCTCTAACATCAGGAAGTGCTCTCGATACGATTACTGACATCGAATAATCGATGTAAGCTGATTTCATTTCATCTTCTATGTTAATAGGAATTAACTTTTCTCCTTCAGACATAAGTTGTTATATTAAATAATTATATTAGTTTCAAAGCGTGCCAAGATACGTTTTTTTGATATTTTTATAACTATATTCACACACTTATTTCAATGATTTATTAACAACTTTATTACGGACTTTAGTTAATAAATTAAGCGTTTTTTAACTCTTTTATAGTTATTTTTTTTGTCTCTTAGCTGTCAGGAGATTCTGAAGGGTATGGTTTTTGTTTTTCAATCACTAATTCACTAAATTTACAATACCAATTATATATTATGGATGATAATTTTTCACCAAGAGTAAAAGATGTTATTACCTACAGTAAAGAGGAAGCCCTACGTTTGGGTCACGACTTTATTGGTACTGAGCATCTAATGCTAGGCATTTTAAGAGATGGTAACGGAAAAGCTATTCATATACTTAATAACCTTGCAGTCGATTTAGATCATTTACGCAGGAAAGTAGAAATACTGAGTCCAGCTAACCAAAGCATTGAAATCAATGCCGAGAAGAAAAATCTTCACCTTACTCGTCAAGCAGAGAGGGCACTGAAGACCACCTTTCTTGAGGCAAAAGTATTTCAAAGCTCGTCCATTAGTACGGCGCACTTGCTATTGTGTATCTTACGAAACGAAAACGATCCAACAACCAAGCTATTGAATAAACTAAAAATAGATTACGATATAGCTAAAGAACAATATTTAAATATGACTCCAAGCGAAGAAGAATTCTTAGAAAACTTGCCAAGAAACGAATCGTATAATGACGATTCAGGACAAGATGACAGTCTTAAAGAAAGTAGTTTTAATAATCCAGCCAATAAGTCAAACAAAAAATCAAAAACCCCAGTACTCGATAATTTTGGGAGAGATTTAACAGAAATGGCTGAAGAAGGAAAACTAGATCCAGTAGTGGGCCGTGAGAAAGAAATCGAACGTGTCTCACAAATTCTTAGCCGTAGAAAAAAGAACAACCCACTTCTTATTGGAGAACCTGGAGTTGGTAAATCTGCTATTGCAGAAGGACTAGCGCTACGAATCATTCAGAAAAAAGTATCTCGTATTCTTTTTCACAAACGTGTGGTTACTCTTGACCTAGCGAGTTTAGTCGCTGGAACAAAATACCGCGGTCAGTTTGAAGAAAGAATGAAGGCGGTGATGAACGAACTTGAAAAAAATGATGACATCATCCTTTTCATCGATGAGATTCACACTATCGTAGGTGCTGGCGGCGCTACAGGCTCACTGGACGCATCTAATATGTTTAAACCGGCCTTAGCAAGAGGTGAAATCCAATGTATTGGAGCTACCACTCTTGACGAATATCGTCAGTACATTGAGAAAGATGGTGCCTTAGAGAGACGTTTTCAAAAAGTAATCGTAGAACCAACCTCTGTTGAAGAAACCATTGCCATCTTAAATAATGTAAAAGACAAATACGAAGACCACCATAACGTAACCTACACACAAGAAGCTATTGAAGCCTGTGTTAAGTTAACCAATCGTTATATGTCAGAGCGTTTTTTACCAGACAAAGCTATTGATGCTCTTGACGAAGCAGGTTCTCGCGTACACATCACCAATATTGACGTTCCTAAGCAAATCTTAGACCTAGAACGTCAGTTAGAAGAAGTGCGTGAAATGAAAAACTTGGTCGTTAAAAAACAAAAATACGAAGAGGCTGCTAAACTTCGCGATGACGAAAAACGCATTGAAAAAGATCTAGCTGTTGCCCAAGAACAATGGGAAGAAGACTCTAAAAACAATAGAATCGAAGTCACTGAAGACAATGTCGCTGACGTTGTTTCGATGATGACTGGAATACCTGTAAACAGAATTGCCCAAACAGAAAGTAACAAGCTAGCCAAATTACCGGAGCTAATCCAGAACAAAGTAATTGGTCAAAACGAAGCGGTATTAAAAATTGCCCGTTCTATTCAACGTAACAGAGCTGGTCTAAAAGACCCTAACAAACCTATTGGTTCGTTTATCTTCTTAGGTCAAACTGGAGTTGGAAAAACACAATTAGCCAAAGTTTTAGCCAAAGAGTTATTTGACTCTGAAGACGCTTTGGTACGTATCGACATGAGTGAATACATGGAGAAATTCGCCATCTCACGTTTAGTAGGAGCGCCTCCAGGATATGTAGGATACGAAGAAGGGGGTCAATTAACGGAAAAGGTTCGTAGAAAACCATATTGCGTTGTCCTTTTAGATGAAATCGAAAAAGCACATCCAGATGTATTCAATATGATGCTTCAAGTTCTTGATGACGGTTACTTAACAGATAGCTTAGGTCGAAAAATCGACTTTAGAAACACCATCATCATCATGACCTCTAATGTTGGAGCTAGACAGTTAAAAGACTTCGGACAAGGAGTCGGATTTGGAACTGCTGCAAAAGTGGCCCAAGCCGATGATAATTCAAAAAGCATCATCGAAAATGCTTTGAAGAAAACTTTTGCTCCTGAGTTCTTAAACAGAATTGACGATGTTATTGTATTCAATGCTCTAGAGAAACACGATATTGATTTAATTATCGAAATCGAGCTTAAAAAATTATACTTACGTGTAGCCGAACTAGGATACAAACTAAGTCTAACTGACAAAGCAAAAGCCTTTATTGCCGACAAAGGTTTTGATAGACAATTTGGTGCAAGACCACTAAAAAGAGCAATTCAAAAATACGTTGAAGATCTTTTAGCTGAAGAAATTATCACTTCAAAAATTCATTCAGGTGATGAGATTTTAATGGACATAAAAGACGATTCTCAAGAACTTTCTGTAGAAATACACCAAGCCGAAGAACCTACAAATCCATAAAATAATTTCACTTTATAACACCAATAACAAGCCCGTTACGTTTTTATAACATAACGGGTTTATTCTTTAAGTCAAATCCCTTATTTATTAAAAGCAAATAGTTATTTTTGACTAATCAATTCTATAATAAATACAACGTATGCTTCAAAACAAAGTCATTTTAGGTAGCGAAGAATGGTGCTCATTTCCAGAACTTGGAATCCCAACCATAAAGGCTCGTGTAGATTCAGGTGCTAAAACTTCTGCCATGCACGCTATAAACATAGCGCCTTTCATAAAAAATGATACCAATTGGGTGAAATTTGATATCAATCCAATTCAAAACAATATCAAAACCATCATTCATTGTGAAGCGCCGTTGGTTGATAAAAGAATTGTAAAAAGCTCAAGTGGCTTCAGAGAACACCGCTATGTGATTCAAACCCACATTAAAATTGGCGATGCCAAATGGCCTATAGAAATGACTTTAACCAACCGTGACTCCATGGGATTCCGTATGCTTTTAGGCCGTGAGGCCATGAGCGGTCGTGTACTAGTAGACCCGGAAGAAAAATACCTATTAGGACAACCTACACCAGAGGCCTTAAAAGACTTATACCAAAACTCTGAAAAAGCAAGCTCTGGACTAAGAATAGGTCTTTTAGCGAGTAATCCTGAATTGTACAGTAACAAAAGAATCATGGAAGCTGGTGAAATGCGTGGTCACGAAATGCATTTTTTAAACATCAAGGAATGTTATATGAAATTGGATGCCAAGACACCCGAAATTCATTATCGCGGTGGAAAAATACTGAATCAATTTGACGCTATTATTCCTAGAATCCGACCAAGTATCACTTTTTACGGCTGTGCCTTAACACGTCAATTTGAAGCCTTAAAAGTCTTTTGCTTAAATTCAGCAACAGCCATTACACAATCACGCGATAAACTATACTCCTTACAATTGCTTTTAAATAGCGGTATTGACATTCCAACAACCGGTTTTGCCAATTCCCCATTAGATACAGACAATTTAATTAAAATGGTTGGAGGCTCTCCTTTAATCGTTAAACTATTAGAAGGAACCCAAGGAAAAGGAGTTGTATTAGCCGAAACCAAAAAAGCCGCAGAAAGCGTAATCAACGCCTTCAAAAGCTTAAATGCCAACATACTCGTTCAAGAGTTCATCAAAGAAGCCAACGGAAAAGACATTCGTTGTTTTGTAATTGATGGAAAAGTAGTGGCGGCCATTCAACGAGAAGCCATGCCAGGCGAATTTAGAGCCAACATCCACCTTGGAGGAACTGCTTCAGTTATCAAAGTAACTGCTGAGGAGAAAAAAATTGCCATCAAAGCAGCCAAAGCAATGGACTTAAAAGTGGCGGGTGTTGACATTATTCGATCTTCAAAAGGCCCATTATTACTAGAGGTTAATTCTTCTCCAGGTTTAGAAGGAATCGAAGGCGCAACCAATAAGGACGTGGCTGGAGAAATGATCAAAGCCATCGAAAAGAATTTCAAATTATAAGACCTTAATTCCATCATAGCTGTTCATTTAGATTTACTGTCTACTCACTAATTTATCAACTTTGTCAATGTTATAAGCTTTGGCAAAGTTTTTTTTTAATCTAAACCATAAAATAATGACGTTATTCCCCTATCTGGATATCATCGTACGAAGCGCAGCAGTCTATTTTTTCATGACCATTGCCTTGCGCCTCTTTGGAAAAAAGGAACTTTCCCAACTCAATACGGCTGACATTATTTTAATCTTATTGATTAGCAATTCCGTTCAAAACGCTATGGTCGGGCCAGACACCAGTCTTTTAGGAGGTCTAATTGCCGCTTTAGTTTTATTCGTTATCAACTTTGCCATCAAAAAACTGACCCACAAATACAAAATAATAAACGATTTACTATTGGACAAACCACAGATTTTGATCCATCATGGAAATTTAGATTTTGGTGCCTTAAGCAAATTAGACATCTCTAACGACGAATTAAAAGAAGCCATGCGCGAACATGGGATTTTACACTTTTCCGATGTAAAGCTCGCTATGCTAGAAATAGACGGTACAATAAGCATTATATCCCAAGACAAAGACCATCTTAAACAAACCCACTACAAAAGAAAACACAATCACAAAAACTTAAGACAATAAACATCTTAAAAACCTCTACAAAGCAAAAAAGCTAGTTTCACAATGAAACTAGCTTTTTTTTTTATAGCGATCTACTTTTATATTCTAAACAAAAATAGACAAAATGTAATATATAATTCCAGCCAAAACCGCTGAAACAGGAATAGTTAAAACCCAAGCCCATAATAAACTTACCGTTACTCCCCAGCGAACCGCAGAGACACGCTTAGTCAAACCAACTCCAATAATAGAACCTGTGATGGTATGCGTTGTACTTACTGGCACTTTAAAATGCTCTGTAAAATACAAAGTCAATGCTCCTGCAGTTTCCGCAGCTACCCCTTCAAATGAAGTTACTTTAGTAATCTTAGAACCCATTGTTTTCACAATTTTCCAACCACCACTTAAGGTTCCTGCCGCAATAGCAGAATAACAAGCTAATGGAATCCAAGCTGGCATTTTAAAAGCCCCATCATCAGATGGAAGCACTACATCCAACCAAGCATCCATATGAATACCAGGATGTGCATTAATATACACAGCAACTGCTGCCGCAATAATACCCATTACTTTTTGAGAATCGTTTCCACCATGACCTAAACTAAAAGCCGCAGAAGATAACAATTGCATTTTTTTTAAGGCTCCATCGGCTTGATGTAGATTCAAGCTACTAAAGATTAAAGCAAAAGCTGAAATCGAGTAGATAATAAAACCTACTAAAAACCATTTAATATTGTGCGCTTCTAAAACAACACTCCAAAAAACAGAAGATTCAAAACGAGGTTGCCCACCATTTTCTATAATCTTTTCATACGGAATCATCTGACAATAGATAAAAATCCCTGTAAAGATCATCAAAGCAACTGTAAAGAGTTTTGGAAAAATACTTTTCTTAGACGAATTCAATAACCAAATCGAGATTAAATAAGAAGCCAAGGCTCCCAATAAAGGTGCTAGCACAATAAAAGCAACGATAATAAGAACTCCCGAGGGCATGCCCCCATCTTTCCCTGCCTTATACCAACTGACAATTTGATACCAATATTGTGTAGTTCCATCTTCCCCAATGTAACCTGAGAATCCGTGTACTGCAATAGCATGAGCAATAGCAGCACCAGCAAAACCACCGATTAAGGTATGAGAAGAACTAGAAGGAATTCCTAACCACCAAGTCAATAAATTCCAAATAATCGCTGCAATAACTCCCGCAAGAATTACCACTAGGTTTATATCCATGGTATTGGCTGTTTTAGCAACCGTATCCGCAACACCAAATCCAAAAACCCAATAGGCTAAAAAGTTAAAAAATGCTGCCCAAAGAACGGCCTGAAAAGGCGTCAAGACCTTTGTAGCAACAACTGTAGCTATAGCATTTGCCGCATCATGAAAACCATTGATGTAATCAAAAATTAAAGCTAATACTATAATAATTATAAGTAGCGTCATAAATTATAACTTCAGAATGAAATAAATTGAATTAAGAATGTTTTACAGAAATAGATTCTAGTATGTTCGCAACACTCTTACATTTATCTGTTGCAGATTCTAAAACAGATAACACTTCTTTATATTTAATAATATTTTTAGCGTCTGTTTCGTTTTCAAAAATTTCAAAAACTGCTTTGTTATATACGTTGTCTGACTTGTTTTCTAGTTTATTAATTCTAGCACAAGCATCTTTAATCACTTTAAAATTCTGTAAATTTCTCAACTCTTTTACTGCACTGTCAATATTTTGACATGCTTCAAGGTTGATTTCCGTCATCTTTCTGATTGATTTTGTAATCTTATCAACCTGATACAATCTCATTCTACTTGCAGCACCGTGCAAATAATCCGCTACGTTATCAATTGAAGTAATCAAGGTATGAATATCCTCTCTGTCAAACGGAGTAATGAAATTTCTACTCAATTCAAGATTGGTTTGACGTGTAATGTCTTCTCCTTTTTGTTCTAATTCATCAATTTTTTGAAAAAGAACTTCTCTTTCTTTCAATGGAAGGTTTACAGCTTCGTGTAAATTAGACGCTAATTCGATTAAATTGCTTGAAGCCTCTTCGAAAAGTGGAAAGAATTTCTTGTCTTTCGGCACTAAAAATTGGAAAATACTGTTTATTGACATTTTTATGTTTTTGATAGTGCAAAATTACTTCAATATTATTTTACAATGTTAAGCCAGTGTTAACAAATCGTTTTCAATTTGGAAACTATCTAAGAACAACACCGTTTTTTCGATGTCATAATGCAAAATTCGATCTTCTTTGACCAAAGGAACCACTTCTCTATAGCTATTTAAGAACATCTCAATAAAGTCACTTGACTTCAATGGCTTTCTATAAGCAATAGCTTGAGAGGCATTTAATAATTCAATAGCTAAAATACGCTCTAAATTATCCATAACACGCAAGGCTTTTGTAGCGCCATTAGCTCCCATACTCACGTGATCTTCTTGTCCATTACTCGAAACAATACTATCAACACTCGATGGAGTCGCTAATTGCTTGTTTTGACTCGCAATGCTCGCCGCAGTGTACTGTGGAATCATCAGACCAGAATTCAATCCTGGATTATCCACCAAAAAGGCAGGAAGATTACGCAAGCCTGAAATTAATTGATACGTTCTTCTCTCTGAAATACTACCTAACTCTGCCAGTGCAATAGCCATAAAATCTAAGGCCAATGCCAAAGGTTGTCCATGGAAATTTCCACCAGAGATAATCTGATCGGCTTCTATAAATATATTAGGATTATCTGTTACCGAATTGATTTCTGTTTTGAATACCTTTCTCACATAATCAATAGCATCTTTAGAGGCCCCGTGAACCTGTGGCATACAACGGAAAGAATACGGATCCTGAACGTGTTTTTTCTCCTGAGCAATAATTTCACTTCCTTCTAAAAACTCATTGATACGTTGGGCCGTAACAATCTGACCTTTATGAGGACGAATAAAGTGAATCAATTCATTAAAAGGTTCTATCCTTCCATCAAAACCTTCCAAAGAAATGGCTCCGATCAAATCCGCTAAATAAGAGTATTTGTATGCTTTTAATAAGATATGAGCTCCATAAGCACTCATGAACTGTGTCCCATTTAGCAAAGCCAAACCTTCTTTTGATTGCAAAACGATTGGTTCCCAGCTAAAGTGTTTTAAAACTTCAGCAGCCGGCACTTTTTTCCCTTCAAAATACACTTCCCCTTCTCCTAATAAAGGCAAAGATAAATGAGCCAAAGGCGCTAAATCACCGGAGGCACCTAAAGACCCCTGCGTATAGATAACCGGTAGAATATCATTATTGTAAAAATCAACTAGACGATCCACTGTTTGCAATTGGATTCCAGAATGCCCATAACTTAACGATTGAATTTTAAGCAACAACATCAATTTGACAATCTCTGAAGGTACTTCTTCGCCAGTCCCGCAAGCGTGGGATTTTACTAAATTCTCCTGAAGTTGTGATAGATTCTCATTGGATATCTTCACATTACAAAGTGATCCAAATCCTGTATTGATACCATATATAGGTTCCGAATGAGAAGCCATTTTTTTATCTAAATAATCGCGGCATTTCTGAACGTTCACCTTAGCTTCCTCAGATAACTCAAGTGTTTTTTGATTGCCTATGATTTCTTGTAAAGCTTCTAAACTTAAGATTTCAGTACTTATATAATGGATCTCTCTCATGTCTTTTTTGATTTTAAAGCATCAAAATTCAGCAAATCAATATTAAAAAGCAACATTTATTCACAATAATTAAAATTTGAATAATGCAAAACCCTCACTTTTAGGTATTCCACAATCCAAATTACACGAAAAGAAGCCATTATCCCAGTAACATCCTCTAATACTAGACAAAAGAGCCATCCAAAAAATAAAATCCTACTTAACATATAGACTAACCTCGCTTTTATTCAACCCTATTTCATAGAAAATCAGCCTACTACTCTTTTTACTACCCCCGCAAAAGAATGCTAAACATACGAATATGATATCTTTATAGATCCAATTCTGACAAATACTCAATATTCAATTTCTCTTCTTCGAAATATTAAAATATTCGTAAAAAACACCTTAGCCTTTTTACGTTTTATAAAAAACTGTAATTTTGAAAAATCAATAATGAAAAGTAACAGCACAAAATATCAATCTACAATGACAACTCAAACTCGAGTTGCGATTGCTGCTACCACAACTATTACTACAACTACTACCCCTTAGGGGTATACATTTTTACATATAATCCAGGTTATCCATACTTTTTTCTTTTAAAGGAGAAAGGCGATGGACAGGTATAAATATTTGCATCAAAAGAAAAAAAATCATCAAAATGAAAGTATTAAAATTTGGCGGAACTTCGGTAGCCAATGCTAAAAATATAAAACTCGTTCTCGAAATTATAAATCAAAATTCCAAAAAAGACCAATTGGTTGTAGTAGTGTCTGCTTTAAGTAAAGTAACTGATCTACTGCAATTGGCAGCTGCTAAAGCGGCTGCAAATGATGAAAGTTTCAGAGACATCGTTGTCGAAATCGAAAAAAAACACCTTGACACCTTAAAAGATTTAATTCCCGTTAGTGAACAAAGTAGCTTACTAAGTCACGTAAAGAGAATCATCAATCATTTAGAAACCTTGTTGGATGGTTGTTTTTTATTGGGAGAATTATCCCCTAGAACTTCAGATATCATTTTGAGTTTTGGTGAATTACTCTCGTCGTACATTATTGCGCAAGCCTACCAGCAAATTGATAAAAATGTTATTTATAAAGACAGCCGAGAATTAATCAAGACAGATCATAACTTTGGAAAAGCAGTGGTTAATTTTGAGGAATCCAACCGATTGATTCAGGAATATTTTGCCAACAATCAATCACAAATCAATATACTACCAGGTTTTATTGCGTCAACTCTTGACGGAATCACCACTACTTTAGGCCGTGGAGGCTCGGATTATACTGCGGCTATTATAGCCGGAGCACTACAGGCTAAACAATTAGAAATTTGGACTGATGTAAACGGAATGTTTACCGCGAATCCAAAAATTGTAAAACAGGCACGTCCTATAGCGAAGATTTCCTACCAAGAAGCGATGGAATTATCTCATTTTGGGGCAAAAGTGTTGTATCCACCCACTATCCAACCCGTTTTAAGAAAAAACATTCCGATTGTTATCAAAAATACTTTTGAGCCTGAGGCGGAGGGAACTCTGATCTCTAACCAGCTTTCTTCAAAAGATAGTGTTGTAAAGGGAATCAGTCATATCGATCATATTTCCTTGTTAACACTAGAAGGCCCTGGAATGATAGGAGTTTCGGGTTCATCAAAGCGTTTGTTTGAAGTATTATCGCAAGAAAAAATCAATGTTATTTTTATTACACAAGCTTCTTCTGAACATTCTATTTGTATCGGAATCTTAAATGCTGATGCCGAAAAGGCCGAAGATGAAATCAACAAAGCTTTTGCTGTGGAGATTTCGCAAAACAAAATAGATCCTTGTATGGTAGAAAAAGACCTGTGTATTATTGCATTGGTGGGGGAAAACATGAAAAATCACCAAGGACTTAGTGGAAGGATGTTTAGCACTTTAGGAAAAAACAATGTCAATATTCGTGCTATAGCCCAAGGTGCTTCTGAACGAAATATCTCTACTGTTATTAACGAAAGAGACGTCAAAAAAGCCTTGAACACTTTACACGAGAATTTCTTTGAAGAAAACAGCAAACAACTCAATTTGTTTGTAATGGGTGTTGGGAATGTAGGAGAGAAATTCATTGAGCAAATTCACAGTCAAAAGAAATTCTTAAAAGACAACCTTAAAATAAATGTACGGGTTATCGCCTTATCGAACTCAAGAAAAATGCTTTTCGATGAAGACGGAATCTCTCTGAAAGAATGGCAATTGAATTTGGACAAAGGAGAAACAGCTGATAAGGAAGCCTTTATCCAGCGTGCTAAAGAGATGAATTTACGTAACAGTATTTTTGTTGATATTACGGCAAATGCCAGCGTTTCTGAAACCTATGAACACTTTTTAAAACAAAGTATTGCCGTGGTTACCTGTAACAAAATTGCTTGTTCATCGGCCTATGACAATTACAAAAAATTAAAAAACTTATCCAGACAATACAATGCACCCTTTTTGTTTGAAACCAATGTTGGCGCTGGATTACCAATTATAGATACCGTGAAAAACTTAATTGCTTCTGGCGATAAAGTACATAAAATTCAAGCTGTTTTATCAGGAAGTTTGAACTTCATTTTCAATAATTTTGACCAAAACAACTCTTTTCACGATGTCGTAAAAGAAGCCGGAGTTCAAGGTTTTACAGAACCTGACCCTAAGATTGACTTAAGCGGAGTTGATGTGGCTCGAAAAATTCTAATCTTAATTCGCGAAAGCGGTTACGAAATGGATATTGACGCCATTGCCAACGAATCGTTCTTACCTGCCGAATGTTTGGCCACGACCAACAATGATGACTTTTTTGCCTCCTTAACCAAACATGCCCCACATTTTGGAAAAATCTATGAGGAAGCCATTAGTAAAGATTCACGTTTGAAGTATGTTGCACAATTTGAAAACGGTAAAGCTAGTGTTGGACTGCAATTTATTCCAAAAGAGCATCCTTTTTACAATTTGGAGGGTAAAGACAACATCGTTTTGTTCTATACAGATCGTTATGTGGACCAACCTCTCTTGATAAAAGGCGCCGGAGCCGGAGCAGCCGTTACGGCCTCAGGAATTTTTGCAGATGTAATTAGAATTGGAAATAACTAGAAGAAGGAAACAAGCTGCTTCCATACTGCTTTATCAAAATTAGTATTGAGCTGCCCAAAAGCCTTAGAAATTGAAACAAAATGACTGAAATAAAACTATTTTGCCCAGCAACCATTGCCAACCTTTCATGTGGATTTGACGTACTTGGACTTTGCTTGGACAATGCAGGCGATGAAATGATTATTCGAAAAGTAGCACAAAAAGGAGTTCGCATTATCAAAATTGAAGGTGCTGATTTACCTTTAGAAACTGAAAAAAATGTCTCAGGTGTTGCCGCTGTTGCCATGTTAGCAACCCTCGAGGTAGATTGCGGATTTGAAATTGAAATCTACAAACATATTAAAGCAGGAAGTGGAATTGGAAGCAGTGCTGCCAGTTCTGCTGGAGCCGTTTTCGGAATTAATGAATTATTAGGCAGACCTTATTCCCGAAAAGAATTGGTACAGTTTGCTATGCAAGGTGAAAAACTAGCCAGTGGAAATGCTCATGCGGATAACGTAGCCCCTGCCCTTTTAGGGGGCTTTACTTTGGTAAGAAGTTACAGTCCGCTAGATATTATCCGAATTGATAGTCCAGAAGAACTGTTCGCTACGGTAGTTCATCCTCAAATTGAGTTGAAAACATCCGATGCGCGCTCGGTATTAAAGCAAAATGTTTCCCTAAAAAGCGCCATCATGCAATGGGGAAATGTAGGTGGATTAATCGCCGGATTATATACCAAAGATTACGACTTGATCGGAAGATCACTTCATGATGAAATCGTAGAACCTTTGCGTAGCGTTTTGATTCCAGGTTTTGATCAGATCAAACAAACGGCTCTAGAAAATGGTGCTTTAGGTTCGGGGATTTCAGGTTCTGGCCCATCCATTTTTGCTTTAAGCAGAGGAAAAGACACCGCAGATCAAATTGCTAAAGCCATGAGTCAGGTATATGAAAACATGAATTTACCTTATGAAATTCACGTTTCAAAAATTAATCCTGATGGAGTTAGAATCCTATAATACGAATTCAAGTGAATTAGGTATACCCTGCGACTTAAGCACACAACTTAGTTACAAGTACTCTAATACACCTTCAAATAAGACAAATAATGAAATACTATAGTTTAAATCATAATGCCCCAAAAGTTTCGTTTCAAGAAGCTGTAATACAAGGACTAGCTAGCGACAAAGGATTATACTTTCCAGAGCATATTACCGCTTTAGAGCCTGCGTTTTTTGATCGAATTGAAAGTTTAAGTCATCAGGAAATTGCTTTTGAAGCGATTCATCAATTTGTAGGAGATGAAATTCCAGTAGATAAATTAAAAGAAATTATAGCCGACACTTTATGTTTTGATTTCCCAGTGGTTAAAGTCGAAGACGGCATTTATTCCTTGGAATTATATCACGGACCAACCATGGCCTTTAAAGACGTTGGAGCGCGCTTTATGTCCCGTTGTTTAGCCTATTTCAATAAAGACAAAAAAGATTCAAAAAATACGGTTTTGGTTGCTACTTCCGGAGATACCGGAGGCGCTGTAGCGAGTGGTTTTTTAGGTGTTGATGGAGTTGATGTTGTCATTCTATATCCATCAGGTAAGGTGAGCGATATTCAAGAGAAGCAGTTGACCACTTTAGGACAGAACATTAAAGCCCTTGAAGTAGATGGTGTTTTTGATGATTGTCAGGATATGGTCAAAAAAGCGTTTTTAGATGAAACTTTGGCGCATAAAAATCTGACATCAGCAAATTCCATTAATATCGCCCGTTGGTTACCTCAAATGTTCTATTTCTTCTTTGCTTATAAAGCATTGAAGAGCCAAAACAAACCATTGGTTTTCTCTTGCCCAAGTGGCAACTTTGGAAATATCTGCGCTGGAATTATGGCAAAAAGATTAGGGTTACCTATCGAACATTTTGTAGCTTCTACAAACGTCAATGATACCGTACCGAGATTCTTGGAAAATGGAAAATATGATCCTAAACCCTCTAAGGCGACGATTTCTAACGCAATGGATGTTGGAAACCCAAGTAACTTTATTCGCATTCAAGAATTGTACAACAATGATTTGAAAGCGTTCGAAAAAGATTTCTCCTCCTACAGTTATACCGATGAAGAAACACTTGTAGCCATGAAGCAGATTTACAACACCGATGGTTACATTGCAGAACCACATGGTGCTGTTGGCTATTTAGGTCTGAAAAAAGAATTACAAAAACATCAAAATGCCATTGGCGTTTTCTTAGAGACGGCACATCCTATCAAATTTTTAGATGTAGTTGAACCTGCTTTAGGCATTACATTACCAATTCCAGCACAAATTGAAAGTGTGATGGATAAAGAGAAGGTAAGTGTAAAAATTGGTAGTTATGACCAATTGAAGGCGTTTTTGGGGTAATTATCTACCCTAGAAAATTTAAAACCACAGATTACACAGATTAATTTTTAGTCTAATCTGTGGTTTTCTTAATTTAAATTTATTAGTTTTTTGTAAGTAAATTTCTTAAGTTTGGGATAACTTAAACAAAATCAAAACTTATTGATTTTGGTTTTAGGGGAAACATCTTATCAATAACTATAAGTTAAAATTAATACCACGAATTTATGAGTCAAAGTGATATAGCTGCACATGCATTACTAGGTAAAAGTTTAAAAAACAATTGGAAAGTAATTGAAAAAATAGAACCTACTGATGGCTCTACTGGTGGTTTTTTTAGTGTTTGTTATATAGTAAGTAACGGAAAAGAAAATGCTTTTTTAAAAGCATTAAATTTTAATGCTTTTTTTCAAATGTTTCCAGGACAAAGTATTGTTAAGATTCTTCAAGAACAAACCAATGCCTTTGAATTTGAAAAAAATTTACTTTTAAAATGCAGAGATAATAGATTAACAAAAGTATCAATGATAATTGATGAAGGTGAGGAATATATTGATAGCTTTACTATTCCTAACGTACCATATTTAATTTTTGAAATTGCAGAAGGAGATGTTAGATCCAATATAAAATTTACTAATAATATTAATTTAGCATGGAAAATAAAATCTCTTCACGATATCGCAGTTGGGCTAAATCAATTACATAATGTTGAAATAAGCCATCAAGATTTAAAACCTTCAAATGTATTATTATATAATGACTCAACTCTATCTAAAATAGGTGATTTAGGAAGATCATTATGTTCATCGATAAAAGCACCGCATGATGATGGAATATCTTTTACTGGTCAAATGAATTATTCTCCTCCCGAATTTTTATATGGATATATACAACCTGATTGGGATCAAAGAGTAAAATCTACTGATATGTATCTATTTGGAAGCTTAATAACGTATTATTTTTTAGGTATCAATATGACCGCTTTATTATTTAAACATCTAGATATAAGATTTAGATGGACTGTCTTTGGAGGCAATTTTAATCAAGTAAATGATTATCTTGTAGATGCATATTATAAATCTTTAGATGAAATTAAATTGTCTTTAGGGAACAATCATTTTTCAAAAGATTTATTAGAGATCATTGAATATTGCTGTTATCCAATCCCTAATAAAAGAGGGCATCAAAAAAGTATTAAAGAGCATGGGAATCAATTTAATTTCCGTCGAGCAATAGCGAAATTGGATTTAATCAAAAGAAGGACAGAATTAAAAATATACGGAAATGACTAATATTTATGAATTAAAAAATAGATTATTAATTCCAAATTGGAGAGATTTTAAAAGAACAACTAAACTCGGTGAATTAGGTTTACACAATGATGTAAAAACATTAGAAATTGATAATTCTAAAATAAAATTAGATTGGAACAACTCTAAAACTATAGGAGTTGCAGCAGATTTAATTAACAATTCTTTCATTTCAAATGATTTATTTTCTAAAGAACTTGATGAAGCAATAAAATTTGTAGAAGTAAACTCGAATGACGCTTCATTATCATTAATATCATTGATTAACAAAATAAAATCTGAAATAAACCCGAAAAGTGAAAACTCCAATAAAATTTTAGAGAAAAACATAGACACAATTAATGAATTTAATTCGCTAATTAATGATGATTTATTCAATAGAATTATCAATAAAACTAAAAATCTAACAAAAAACCAAGAATCTAACTCCATAAATTGGGTTGAATTAGCACGATTATACACAATTAAAAATCAAATTAAAAAGGCTAACAAATGCATTATAATTGCTTTAAATTTATCTCCAAATAATAGATTTGTACTAAGATCAGCTGTAAGATTTTTTATACACACTTATCAAGAAGAGAAAGCAATCTATTATTTAAAAAAATCCGAGGCAACAAAAGATGATCCTTGGCTAATTTCCGCGCATATTGCTACTTCTAAATTAATCGATAGATACTCTCCTTTCATTAAACATGGAGAGAAAGCAATTGTATCAAAAAAATTTTCCGATTTCGACCTAACCGAACTATCTAGTTCACTTGGAACTTTGGAACTTGAACATGGTTCTTTTAAAAAATCAAAACCTTTATTAGACTTATCTCTGAAGAATCCTAACGATAATAGTTTGGCCCAATTCGAATGGTTAAGTAAAAAAGATAATAGATTACTTTTCAATTCTGACTTTTTCCAGCAAGTTAAAAATCCCTTTGAAGCTTTTGCGTACGAAAATTTTCAAAAAGGAAATTTCCATGAAGCTTTTTATAATTGTATTAACTGGTATTTAGATTTTCCTTATTCAAAAAGACCATTAGTTTTTGGATCATATATTGCTTCAATTTTAGAAGACTATAATGCTTCAATCATCATGTGCTTAGCAGGGCTGAGACTTAATAATTATGAAATTAGTTTTTTGAATAATATTATATATGCACTTTGTTTAAATAACCAATTAGATGAAGTTCCAAAGTACCTTGAGTTTATCAATAAAAACACCTTATCAGACCTTAATAATGAGGAAAAAATAACAATTCAAGCTACTTTGGGTTTATATTATTTAAGAAAAAAAGATATAGAATACGGTAAAGAATTGTATAAAACTTCAATTGAAAATGCAAAAAATTTAAAAAATAACTACTACTATAATTTAGCAATAATAAACTTAACTAGAGAGCTATTTCTATTAAAAGATCCCGAATTTAGTCTTTATAAAAGTTTATTTGACAATATTAAAAGTGATGACGACGATATAATATTCTTGAAAAAAAACATTGAAAAAGTAGTGAATATCAAAATCAAAAATTAATCGTAATTTTAAATACTGTTCCCATAGTACCAGTATCCATATCGTGAACATAAAGAAAAGCAAAAAACCATTTTGCTTTTCTTGAAAAACATAATTCTACATTTAAACTATAGATTGATTTCAAAAACTACGTGTGTTTTGTTCTCTTAGAATCCCTCCTTTAAGATTAATGATTGCGTCTTTAATATCGATCCAAAAATTTTCGTTAACAGATGACAATCAATCAATCAATCAATCAATCAATCAATCAATCAATCAATCAATCAATCAATCAATCAATCAATCAATCAATCAATCAATAACATTCAAATGATTAAATAGCAATCTTAAACGTGGCTAAAACCCCTTTATGATCTGAGGGCCATATACCGTCCGGTTTTAAAAATTGGTCCTGCTCCTGAGTCTCCATTCCTTTCCCTCTTACCACACTAGCAATAGGTCCTACAATGACAGCCTCCTTTAGGGAGAGTCTCTTATTGGGGTAAAAATAAATAAAATCAATACGATCTCTTTCATCAGCATCTCTTGCCCATAATAGTTTTGACAACTCCACATCTGTATTATAAGCTGGCCAAGTGGTTCCTGGATTTTTTACGGGATCCGGATATTTTACCCTATAGGCATCCAAAAAACCATTATTAAGAAGTGTCACACTATTGTGCCAGGGTACCACAGTTCCATTATGATCAAATAAATCTTTTGTTGCTACGGTCCAATCCAAATGTGATGGTTCATTAAAATCTCCTCCTAAAAGCACCAGATTTCCTTTTTGACATTCTTCTTGAGCATCCTTTAAAAAGAGCTCAATGGCTTCATCACGCCCAGAATCTATGTTTTGTTTTAGGATTTTTTCCGTATCCACTATAGGCTCCGGTAATTTTTTCCAATCAATTCCATCGTAACCTCTTGGCAAGTAACAGGCATAATGTGTATAATCCAAATGAGCGGAATATATGGCAATACTGGTTTTCTTACTTAGTCTGATCATGCATTTGGTTAACGAGCCTGAACTTATCGATGATGTAGCTTCGATAGGAAATTTTGATAAAACAACAGCATCACTCAGTAAGTTAGAGCTATAAAACGATACACCTTTGGCTTTTAACGCTTCTAGAATATGTTCTGTAAATACCACCCCTTTATAATTTCGTATTTCACTCATCAAAATGATATTTGCTTTCGATTGAAGAATTACCTCTACGATAGCCTCAAATCCTCCTTTTACCGAGCTCCCTTCGTGCCAAGTATTTAGAGAGAGTACTTTTAATTGTCCATTAAAATTGATTTCCGTTGAGTACTTAATTGGCGGTGTTGGACTAATAGCCGCTGAACAACTAATAGTTGTTCCAAAAAACAGCAAAGAAGCAAGGCATACTATTTTTTTTTTCATTGAATATCTTAATATTTTTTTTGTTAAGTACTGATTAGTTGGTTATAGTACATATTCCTATCAAGCCCAAAATTTAATACAAAAAATTGCATCGATTAATAGAAATCAATCGATGCAATTTAACAAAAATATTTTAATCAAAAACAGCTCACCCCTTGATTCAGTTACCTCCTTAATAGGTATGAGGTATATATTCGTTCACCAATGTTCCGTCTTCGTATAAATCCAGAATGGCATAACCTGGAGGTGTTTGCTTGTAATAGGTTTTACCAGCAGAATCTTTATCTCCTTCGCCCCACCAATAACCACTCATGGCACCATTACAGTAATAATGCACATTGTTATAAACAGCATTATCTAACAAATGCATATGCCCACTAAAACAATGGATTCTTTTGTCCTTGTGTTTGTAAAAAATATCACTTATATATTTGGAATCCGAGTGATTGCCACCTTCAACATGTGTACATACCGCAAGGATAGGAAAATGACTCATACAAATAACGGGCGTTCCATTTGGAATCGACGCCAAATCTTTTTCGAACCATTTGCGCTGTTCTTCATCTAAGGTAGTCCCACTATTATTACTGTCCAATATTACAAAATGCCAACCCTTTTTATCAAAACTGTAGTAACGATTAGGAATCCCTAATTGCTTCACCACATGGTCTTTCCCATACATAGGATCTTGTTTGTTCGGAGCAGCCCACCACATATCATGATTACCAAGACAACTATGCAGTTCATATTCACTTATGGTCTTAATGGTTTCATTCCATGCTTTCCATTGCTGATTTACTTTTTCACGTGTTATATCCCCGTAATCAGCTGCCATTATAGAATCACCTCCATTAAGAAAAAAGTCAACGTTAAGTGTTTTTATGTGTTTCAAACATGCTGTAAAGCGATTAGAAGCATCACCCTCCGCCGGAAGATGCACATCGGTAATATGCGCTATACGCAACACTCTTTTTCCTTTTTTCTCCACTTTCTTTTCTGCAGCAGACACTACAGAAGTTGCCCCTAGGGCTACTGCACCAACACCCAATCCAAGGCATTTCAACAATTCTCTTCTTTTCATATTATTTATATTCTTAATTCGAGACCAACGAAAATCCTTTTATTTTTGTTTTATAACATTTTTCATTGGGCTCTTTTATACTTATTTCTTTTTAATTCACATTAGATACAGCCAATATTACCACCCAAATATTTGCGTCAAATTTTTATTCAAGAACACTTCGTGTGCCGGTATTGGTCGGTAATAATATTTAGGCTCCACAAAATTGGGAACAACAGCAGAAGTCACCATATTACCTGAAGTTCCATTGGATAAGAAAAGGCTCGCCGATTGGTCTCCAATAAGACCCGCTTTGTAATAGATCAATGCAATACCTAGTGAATTTACTTCTTTTGGAGAAGGAATACTTTCACTGCTGGAAATAATTTTAATATCTTCAACTCCATCTCCTGTCATATCGTATTTTCCAAGACCTGGGAAATACATCCCTATAGGATTTTTTTCTAAAATTTTACCCGCCTGCCATCTCATCAAATCGTCAAATCTTAGTGCCTCCATAGCATATTCTACTCTTCTTTCTCTTCTGATCTCTAAAATAACCCCTTTATTTGCACCCGCTACATTCGGAAAATCTGCCGCTAAACTTGAATCAATATTGCTATTGGCCAAAGTCATATTCAAGTTAGGAAGCCCTACTCTTTGTCGCAATTGATTTACTGTTATATCCAGGTCATTTTGAGATAAGGCTCCCAATTCTGCTAAGGCTTCAGCATAAATCAATAATACCTCAGCATATCGATAGACGGCAACATCCGTACTGGAATTCACTACACTATTGTTAAATCCTTTTAACTGGTGGTACCCTGTGAAATTTTTATTTAGATTTTGGATATAAGGAGTTGTACTTCCCGCCTTAATAAAACCTGGGTAAGCAAAAGTTTGAGCAAGTCTTGGATCTCTGTTTTCGAACTCTTTTACATAAGTAAAAGTATTCGATCCTGCTTGATCCAAAAATTTAGTTCCATCAGCCATTAGATAAGAATCTAGAAGAGATTTGGAAGGACTTTGTTCATAGTCACCAAATACATAGCTATCTCCTCCTGGTTTTCTTAGCTTATCATCGTATACATTTACCAGTATCGCTTCTGAAATCGTGGCCAAAACATCCGTTTGATACAAGGCAGCATAATCCGTTTTTGGATGACCTGTATTGTAGATTTTAAATTTTCCGGAATCCATGATCTCTTTGGCAGCATCTCTTGCAATTTCTAAAAAGCGATTAGCAGTACCTTCTAATTTTAATTCTGGATGGTATTTTCTGTACGTCCCTTCGTGCAAGGCTATTCTCGCTTGTAACACTAAGGCTGACCATTTATTAATATTCCCCAAAGCAACATCTGTTTTAATGTTTTTTGATGCAAACTGGATATCACTAATGATACTGTCTACTACCATCGCTCGAGGATCTCTCGGCTTAAATAAAGCCTCATCCGTTACACCCAAAGTACTAGAATACCATGGTACATCTGAATAGCGTTTTACTTTTGAATAATAGAACTCCGCTCTATAATATTTAGCCAATCCTTTAAAATGATTTTTTAATTCTGGAGTAATACTCGCTTTAGAATAGTTTTCCAAGAAAAAATTAATATCTCTTAATCTCGTCCAAGTCCAACCACTTGTTATGTTCTCTGCATTTGGCGTTCCTGTAGTAATGGTTTTGATTTCAACAGCTGCTGTTGTTGCTGTATTGTCAGTTCCCTGATCCCCTGAAAAAAGACCCGTTCCTGCCACGGAATGCAATCCATTAATGTACAATTGCAAATCGCTTTCAGAGTTAAAGAAATTTTCTTTAGCTATAGACGATTGTGGATTGGTATCCAAAAAATCGTCTGAACAGCTCACCATAAAAAGGGAGCAAACGGCTAATAATAAGGAAGTATATTTCATTAGTTTAATTATTATTGTGTTGTCTTGTAATCTATTGTATAATTTAAAAAGTTGCATTCATACCCACTGATAACTTACGGTTAAATGGATAAGCATATCCACTGTCTCCTGTTGCTTCTGGATCAATGAATTTTTTGATTGCTGACCATTCGTATATATTTTCACCCGTAACATAAAAACGAAGTTGAGAAATCCTTACTTTACGTACTAATTCACTTGGGATTGTATACCCTAGGGTAATATTTTTCACTCTTAAATATGCTGCATTCAACAAGTATTTGGTTTGTGGAATGGCAAGTCCAGCACCATAATTTGCATCAGCCAACCAACTTTGTAATACAGGATACTGCGGATTTAAATTCGCATCCGCTAAACCAGCATTGATATACGATTGTGAATGTTGTGCTCTTAGGGCATCACTGTCGGCTGCACCTCTATAGAAATCTAATAGATGTGGGTACATATTGGCATAAGGCTGTTGGTAAGGTCCCCAGAAAAGGTAATTACTTGGGTAATAATCTCTTTTTCCTACCCCTTGTAAAAAGGTACTTAAATCAAAACCTTTATAATTTACATTCATATTTACTCCAAATTGGTATCTCGCTTCTGAATTCCCAATCAATTTTAAGTCTTTTGGATCTTTAGACGATTGTCCTTTTGTGATTTTTCCATCTCCATTTTGATCCACATATTTTGGCCATCCCGGAACAATTGACAAAGCTCCCCATGGAATTATAGCTGATTCATCTAATTTTTTAATTTCCTCTGCATTGGCAAAAAATCCGTCGTTTTCCAATCCCCATATTTCACCAATTTTTGCTCCTTCTCTATAACCTGTAAAAAGTAAGTCATCATTTTTATATTTGGTGATGGTCGTTTGGCTATCAGACAGTACTAGCGATGCTCCAAAACCTAATGGACTTCCTCCTAAATCTGCACTGCCATTGTACGCTATACTAAGATCCCATCCTTTGTTTTGAAGATCCGCAGAATTACTCTTAGGTACAGTTGTTCCCAATACCCCAGGTAATTCTTGACCTGGAATTAACATTCCCATCGTCTTTCTGACATAATAATCAAATGAAGCATTTAAAGCCCCTTTGAAAAAACCTAAATCCACTCCGAAGTTCGTGTTGTTTACTTTTTCCCAAGTGTAATTATTTTGATCCACATTCAATCCTGGAGAATAAACCGTCTTAGGATATTCCCCATTAATAAGATATCCGGATTGTCCTGTTGACATTGAATTGATATACCCATAATCTCCAACACTTTGGTTTCCTAAAGAACCAGAAGAAACCCTGAATTTTAAATTACTCATAAATCCAATATACGGTTGTAAAAATTCCTCTTTACTAGCAATCCAGGCAGCGGATACCGAAGGAAAAAAACCATATCTTTTTCCGCTTGGGAATCTTGATGAACCATCGCGTCTTCCATTAAATTCTACAATATACTTTTCGTTAAAAATATAATTTAATCGCCCAAACACACCTGTTACAGCCCAATCTGAATAGCCCCAACCTACCGTTTGTTCTCCAGTTGCCAATCCTAAGTTAGGAAGAGATGACGAAATCAGTTTATCTCTGTTGGCTGAAAAATTCTCAAATTTATTCACCTCTTTATTATACCCCATCACCACATTGAAACTATGTTGGTTAAACGATTTAGTATAGGTAGCATAAAGATTTAAAACACTGTATTTATTCTCTGCTAATGATTCATAGGCAAAATCTGAATCTGTCACCTCCCTTATGTCTTTAGGACCATAACCAATTTTATATTTAGTACCATCAGAATGAGATCTAAGATAATTTTTCTGATAAGTATGTTCTCCTGTCAATTTTAATGCTTTATCAAAAAACGTTAAATCAATTTTATTTGTCGTCTGCAAATTAGTGGTATTACTTCTTGAATTCCCTCCATCAATCATACTCGCTGCAGCTCTACCTGCATCTGTATTGGCCCAAGTACCGTCTGGATTTTTCGCCACATCTGTTGGTTTTAAGTTGTAAACTCTAGTAAGATTATAAGTAGGATTTTCTCTGTCCGCAAATGTTAAGAAAGTATTGTTTTCTAATTTCATCCACTCATAAGGAGTAAGTTGCATTTTTGAACGTAAAGCATTACGCGTCCAAGAATCCGTCGCTAACTTATTTAATCCATTTTCAAGTGTATGGTTACCTGATAAATAATAATTAAAATTCTCCTTTTGTCCACTTATAGAAACATTATGATTTTCTGAAAAAGCAACATCATTAAAGAAAAATTTATTCCAGTTTGTATTTCCCATATACTGCCATTTATCAGGATTCTGAGGATCCAATCGTACACTTGGCAGGGAAGGATCATTTGATCGATCTCTGGCCCAAGCATAAGTCTCATCAGAAAAATTCACATAATCCCAAGGAGTATTATTGGTAGCCGTATCCAATAATCTTGAAAAAATATACGGATCCGTGATCGGTTTTGGTGTAATGGTTGGTTTGGACCAAATAAAAGAGTTCGAATAGGTAATTTTATTTTTACCTCCTGTTTTAGTAGTAATCAATAACACCCCAAAGGCTGCTCTGGCACCATAAATAGCCGCAGAAGAGGCGTCTTTTAATACCGATATAGACTTAACGTCATCAGGATTCATTCGAGTTAGATCTCCCTCTGAAGACGGAACACCATCAATCAAAATTAATGGACTACCTCCATTTATAGACGTATAACCACGAATGTTGATTTTTGCACTTCCTCCTGGAGCACCACTAGCAAATGTAATATTCAAATTGGCTACTGTTCCTTGAAGACTTTGTGAAATATTTGCCGTTGGACGGCTTTCTAATTTTTTCATGTCTACTGTAGCCACAGATCCTGATAGGTTTTGTTTTTTCTGAGTACCGTATCCAACCACTACAACTTCATTTAGGTTATTGGTTGAACTCAGTCCTATACTCAATTGTGTTTGATCCCCAATAGTGATCTCTTTTGTTTTATATCCCACATAGGAAACCAACAATACATCCCCCTTTGATCCTTTAATTTCAAATTTCCCATCAAGATCGGCCACAACTCCCTTGGAAGTTCCTTTTACTGCAATAGTAGCACCTGGTAAGGTCTGTTTTCCCTCCGCATCTACCACAACACCCGAAAGTGACTTTTCTTGTGCCCAACCAGCATGGTTGATAAGCATTACAAAAACCAGACTAAAGATGGTTTTGGTTAACATTCTTACTGAAAAGTAAGTTTTCATTTTCTGTTTCATAAGTAATTGTAAATTTTAATCTCGGTTTTTAGTTAATAAGTTTTTAATTACAAAAAAATCGTTGTCGAAAAAGCTAAATCAGTCATTATTTTGATCGGGCAAATATTTATTTTATTTACTTTCCGCGATTAACAGATTCGTTATTTAATTGTTACATTAACATTACTAAAGCCAGCTTTACATTACAAAAATTATCCTAAATTTGATTTAAAAATCTTACAATTAAGCCTCGTAAAAATAGGCAACAACCAAATTAGGCTATGCTAGTACAGTAAAGAGATAAGACCAAATAATGGCTCGTTTTTTTGAAGTAAAGGGCGAAGAAAATTCGGTCAATAATACCTAATGTTAATTTTATGCTAATATTCATAAAACCAAAAAAACAGCAAACCAGCAGAGCCTAAAACGATTTAGGTACTCTCCGATCCTGCACTTTTCACTCCAATGGAGTAAACAGCCAAATCGAGCCTAAAAAAGTGAACAAATTTTTACAAATTAATGAAATGACTGTTTTAATCCTTATCAACAATTTGTAATTTTACTCCTCTTAGATCATTCAACGTACTTCAATTATTACAACATCGCATACCATGATTACAAAAGCAACTTTACATGATATTTCCGCATTAAACGTATTAATCAATTCGGCTTATAGGGGGGAAACCTCTAAAAAAGGCTGGACTACGGAAGCTAATTTGTTAGCAGGAAAGAGAACCAACGAAGAAGAGTTGACCCAAACCCTACTAGATCCAAAAAATACGATTCTGAAATATAGCCAGAACAATCAAATCATTGGTTCGGTTTTGCTTGTTGAGAAAGAAAATCAATTGTATTTGGGAATGCTAACGGTTTCCCCAGAATTGCAAAATAGTGGAATTGGAAAAAAACTATTGGCTGAAGCCGAAAATCAAGCCAAAGCATTGGGCTTGTCGAGTATTATTATGACCGTTATTTCGGTTCGTGAAGAGCTTATTGCGTGGTACAAACGCCACGGCTACGTGGACACAGGCAAAAGAGAAGCCTTTCCACAAAGTGATATTCATGTTACCATCGCAGAAGAACCCTTGGAATTTATTTATTTGGAGAAACAAGTCTAGTCATTAACCTGAAAAATTACAAGATTTCTTGTTGAAATGAAATACAAAAACAAAGTCATCAAGGCACAAAGTCTACTTGACTCTTTCCCTTGACGACTTTTTACCTTGTTTTACTCTAATGCTATTTATCTTCATCGAAATTTACAACACTAGCCCCTTTTTTACAGCACTAGTTCAGTAAACAATCGCTGAACTGTTTTCTCTAAATCCTGACACAATCCAGGATGTGGTCTTGAAGTTTGTATGGCTGAGCTACGAATGGCTGTCAACCAACGAAAACGAGAAGGAATGTCCATCTCCCCTATTGGACCACCATCTTTGGCACCGTTGACTATTTTTTCTAAAGAAGTTAAATTGCACTCCAATTGTTCAATATCAAAATCGTTTGAAAGGGCCTGAATTCTGGCTTGATCAATATGAAAAAGTACTTTTATAAATTTGGCTTTTTTGCAAAATAAAATGATTCCTATATTAAGGAATTCTTCGCGTTCTACCCTTGGTACTACACGAATTACGGCATACTCATATAAGTGACTATCTTGCATTTTGGGCCTGGTTTACAAAGATTTCTGAATGGTTTAATCGGGTCTGCAAAAATTGTAAATACACCTGTCGCAATGTTTCAGGCGCTTCATCGGTATCTTCCCATTGAAGCCAGTCCTCTGGAATCGAATCTACAATTTCTACTAGAATTTCAGGTGTCAAAAGCGCTTTGAATTCGATATCAACCTCGTTTAGAAGTGTCGCTTGTGGCAACAAAACATGATCCTTAATCAAGGCAAACGGACTCTTAGCATGTTGCTCCCAATTGTTCCATGAATGATGAAAATACAAACAGGCACCGTGGTCGATTAGCCATAATTCTTTATGCCAAATCAACATATTGGTATTTCTAAATGTTCGATCTACATTGGTGATATAAGCGTCTAACCAAACGATTTGTGAGGCTAATTTAGCATCCACTGTTGTTACAACCGGATCAAAGGTAATGGCTCCCGATAAGAAATGCAGGGCTAGATTTAATCCTTGACTGCCTTGTAGTAAATCCTGAATTTCTTCATCACCTTCACTTCGTCCAAACGCTTCGTCTAGATGAGCGAAAACCAATTCTGGAAGTTGCAATTTTAAAGCTTTGGCAATCTGTCCCCCAACTAACTCGGCTATCAAAGCTTTTACACCATGACCGGCTCCTTTGAATTTTAAGACATATTTAAAATCATCGTCGGCTTCTGCCAAGGCAGGTAAAGAACCCCCTTCGCGCAAAGGCGTAATGTAACGTGTAACATTTACCGTTCTGAGATCGAAATTGTTTTTCATAAGCAGTATTTACTGAGCTACAAACTTACGATTTTTGATTGTAGAATGTGTAATGCTACTTTTAGATTCACACCCTTTCTCTAGCTCTACGAGCAAATAGGATCGCCTTTTTGCTAAAAACACAAAGCTAGCAAAGCCTCAAACGCTACGGATCACCAACTCTTATTTTCCTAATTCCAAAAAGGCTTTACCTAAATTAGCTATAATATCCGAAGCGATGAAAGATTGATATCCTGTTTCTGGCAAGGCAATATCGGCGGTTAATCCATGTAGGAAGACCCCCATTTTCACCGCATATTTAGGCTCATAGCCTTGCGCTAATAAACCTGTCAGTATTCCCGTTAGGGTGTCACCACTTCCTGCAGTGGCTAAAGCTGCATTTCCGGTACTGTTTTCATAAATGGCGGTTCTATTAATAATATAAGTTGGTGCCCCTTTCATCACGACAATCACTTTATACTTTTCGGAGAAGGCTACCGTTTTTTGAAACTTCTCTGATTCTGTATTCCATTTACCGATCAAACGTTCTAATTCTTTTGGATGTGGCGTTAAGATGGAGTCTTCCGGAACTAAACTTAACCACGATTGATTTTCAGCTAAGATATTGAGAGCATCGGCATCTAAAACTAAGGCTACTGTATTGATTCTAAAAAACTCAAACAAGGCTTTTTGAGTAGCTAGTTCCTTTCCTATGCCGGGACCAATTCCGATTGCCTGAGGGATTATGGGTAGATGAATATGAGTGATCGTGTTGACATTCTCATCGGTGACCACCATTACTTCGGGAATCGAGATTTGAAGGATTTGATAACCGCATTTTGGCACAAAAGTAGTAACTAATCCACAACCTGATTTCAAACAGGCTTTGGATGCTAAAACAGCTGCTCCTATTTTTCCATAACTTCCGGCAATAATCACTGCATGACCTTGAAGACCTTTATGAGTTAAAGGATTTACTGGCTGATAAAATTTCAGTACTTCTTCTTTTGTAATTAAAAGCGGCTCTTTCATTGCAGTGATATCTGCCCTAAAGTTACATAAAAAACAAAGAAGAAAGTCTTACACTTGCTCTTAAAGCACTTACTTTGATTATGGACCTATGTCCCTATATTTATGGCGTTTGCTCAGCTTCATTTGCCACAACATCCCTTTTCTAATACAGATATTGAACAAAAGATCTAGCAAATAGCAAGAAAGACCTCCTTATCATTGCGAAATTTATAATTTAGAGTATCTCTTTTCGATATTTTTTAAATAAATTTGCGACACAATTTTATAAAACAACACAATGAAAAATACTGCACTTACGCACATACATGAGAGTTTAGGAGCTAAAATGCTACCTTTTGCTGGTTATAATATGCCAATCACTTACGAAGGTATTAATGCTGAACATGAAACAGTTCGTACTGGTGTAGGCGTTTTTGACGTTTCGCATATGGGGGAATTTTTGTTAACTGGGCCAAATGCTTTGGCATTGATACAAAAAGTAACTTCAAACGATGCTTCTACTTTGACAATTGGAAGAGCACAATACTCTTGTTTGCCAAATAATGAAGGTGGACTTGTGGATGATTTGATCGTTTATAAAATGAAAGAAGAAGAGTATTTACTTGTTGTAAATGCTTCAAATATTGAAAAAGACTGGAATTGGATTTCTTCGCACAACGATTTGGGAGTTGAAATGAAAAATCTTTCAGATGATTATTCCTTATTGGCTATTCAGGGACCTAAAGCGGTTGAGGCCATGCAGCCTTTGTCTTCTATAGATTTAGCTGCAATTGCCTACTATCATTTTGAAGTAGCTGATTTTGCCGGTTTTAACGATGTGATTATCTCTGCGACAGGATATACTGGTTCAGGTGGATTTGAAATCTACTGTAAAAATGCTGACGCTGAAGCGATTTGGAACAAAGTTTTTGAAGCTGGAGCTCCTTACGGTATTAAACCAATTGGATTAGCTGCTCGTGACACTTTACGTTTAGAAATGGGATTCTGTTTATACGGAAATGATATTAACGATACCACTTCACCATTAGAAGCTGGTTTGGGATGGATTACAAAATTCACTAAGGAATTTACGAATTCAGAAAACCTTAAAAAACAAAAAGAAGAAGGAGTTACTAAAAAATTAATCGCTTTTGAAATGCAAGAGCGTGCTGTACCAAGACATGATTACGAAATTGTTGATGCTGCTGGTACTGTGATAGGAGTGGTAACTTCCGGTACTATGTCTCCATCTTTAAATAAAGGAATTGGTTTAGGATATGTTACGATAAACAATAGCGCTGTGGATAGCGACATTTTTATCCGAATTAGAAAAAATGATGTTCCTGCTAAAATCGTAAAACTACCTTTTTACAAAAAATAAATTTTAAAAACCACCCTTGTGGTTCTTTAAATACCTCAAAAATGCATTGCACTACAAGTTGTGATGCATTTTTTTTGTCCTTATAGTAAAACGATTTCAGAAATCAATCCTCCACCTAAAATACTTTATTTCCATTTAAAAGGGGTATTTCTATCGACCAGACAAATCCGTTGCTTCCTCCTATTTTTAAAGCAAAATATGACACAATATCAAAAAAATAAACGTAATTTTAGTGTACATCACTATTTCTTGATTTATGAAAAAAATTTCACTAGTATTTTTACTGACTACAAGTGTTCTATTTAGTCAAAATAGCGACAAAACATGTGAAATACTAAACAAAATAAATACACTTATTCAAAGTGAACACATTAGACCAAAACCGGTAGACGATAGTTTATCGGTTTTTGTTTTTGATCACCTCATCAATGAATTAGATCCCTCTAGAAATATTTTTCTTAAAAGTGAGTATGACCAGCTGTCCCAAAAATATCGTTATCAATTAGATGATTTTGTATTGCAAAATGATTGCAGTTTTTTAACAGATATCACTTCTCAATACAAAAACAACCTGATCAGAACCAAAGCCATATTAGAAAAAATACAAAGTGAATCCATCGATTATACCGTTAAAGACACCATTAGATTTTATAAAAAATCATTTCCGTTCTATCTTAAGAAAGAAGATCTCGAGAAAGCTTGGCTGAAAAAACTTCGGTATCAAATTTTAGATGATATGGTGGAAACAAGTGGCAATCTAGATTCGATCAGAACCCATTTTCCCTCGATGGAGGCCAATGCTAAAAAAGCCATTTTGACCAATGAAATTTGCAGAATAAATACACTATTAGAAACTAAAATTTCCCAAGAAGAAAAGCTTTATGACTTTTTTTGCACCTATTTCGATCCGCATACCGCTTATTTTAGTGATGACTCTAAATCCAGTTTTGTCGCTTCCTTATCTAAAGAGCATTTGTCACTTGGAATGACGGTTAATCTGAATGAGAAAAATGAAATTATTATAGCAGAGATTGATCCAAATGGTCCTGCTTATCAAACTGGGCAAATTAAAAAAGGCGACCAAATTGTTTCCATCTCCAATCAAAAAGATACCCTACACGTTTCTTGTTCTTCCTTAGAATCCATTTCAACCATGATTTTATCTGAAGCCAACAAAAGTATTACCCTGACCCTAAAGCGTAACTCAGGAAAGAATTTTGATGTTTTTATCGAAAAACAGGTCATGAAAGACGAAGAGAATTCTGTTTTTAGTTTTATGGTGGGAAAGGATAGTAAAATTGGGTACATAAAAATCCCAAGTTTCTATGCCGATTTAGACCAAAACAACAGAAAAGGCTGCGCAGATGATGTTGCTCGAGAAGTGATTAAACTAGAAAGAGATAATATGAAAGGCTTGGTGATTGACTTAATCGATAATGGTGGAGGATCGATGGAAGAAGCGATCAGATTAGCCGGTATGTTTGTCGACTATGGTCCGATTTCCATTGTTGTCGATAACAAGAAAAACCAAGCTGTTGTAAACGATCCTTATAAAGGCATGATCTACAAGGGGCCAATTGTCATTCTAATAAATAGCAATACCGCTTCTGCAAGCGAGTTTTTTTCGGCTATACTACAAGACTATAACCGCGCCTTACTACTAGGCAGCACTACACTTGGGAAAGCCACTATGCAAACTATAGTTCCTCTTGACGAGGACAAATCCACCGATTTTTTAAAAATTACTATTAATAAATTTTATCGAATTACCGGTAAAAGTCATCAATATATAGGAGTTACTCCCGATGTAATTCTTCCTGAGTTTTATGAAAATGTGTATCAAAAAGAAAGTGATTTCCCGACAGCCATTAAAAACGACAGCCTTAGTCCCTTTTTAAGATACAAACCGTATGTAAAAAGAAATCTCATCAATACGTTAGCTAAAAGCAGCACCCAACGATTGTCTAATAATGATTACTTTAATAATATTAAGAAAATCAATGTGAAAATTGACCAATTGGCCAATACACCCAAAGCTGAAATTCCAGTGACTTTAGAGGCCGTTTTTAAACAACAAAAAGACATCAATTCCCTTTGGATCGAAATTAATAACTTCAATAAAGAAGATAACCCCTTAGATGTGTACAATACTACCGTAAATCAATTTTTATTGGGCGTATATCCTTCAGAAAAAACCATCAATCAATACCAAATGGACAATCTAAAGACCAATCCTTATTTGAATGAAGCCGTAAATATTATCAATGAATTTAATGCCTCAAAATAAGAGGAGTCTTCGCTAGTTTGCCATTTTTTTGAACATTAGCCCAAAACAGAACCGAATCTCAGGTTAATTAGTCCGTAAACACTTTGGGATTAAACAGTCACAGCAACAAGTACTACAACTTAATTTAAAAAAGAATAGAATTTGATTTTGCAAAAATAAGGAATAACCGTATTTTTGCATCTCAAAATAAAAAATTAGTAATGGGAAGAGCGTTCGAATTTAGAAAAGGAAGAAAAATGAAACGTTGGTCAGCAATGGCTAAAACATTTACCCGAATTGGTAAAGATATCGTTATGGCCGTTAAAGAAGGTGGTCCTAACCCAGATGCCAACTCTAGACTAAGAGCCGTTATACAAAATGCAAAAGCGGCCAACATGCCTAAGGACAATGTGGAGCGCGCTATAAAAAATGCAAGTAATAAAGATACTGCCAACTATAAAGAAATTTTGTTTGAAGGATATGCTCCTCACGGAATTGCAATTTTGATTGAAACTGCCTCTGATAACAATAATAGAACTGTAGCCAATATCCGTAGCTATTTCAACAAATGCAACGGAACAATGGGAACGCAAGGTTCTGTTGAGTTCATGTTTGACCATACCTGTAATTTTAGAATTGCTAAAGGGAATCTTGATCCTGAAGAATTAGAACTTGAATTAATTGATTTTGGTGCAGAAGAAGTTTTTGAAGATGAAGACGGAATCTTAATCTATGCCCCTTTTGGAAGCTTTGGAGCCATACAAAAAGAATTAGAAAATAGAGGACTAGAAATCTTATCTTCTGGTTTTGAACGTATTCCACAAATCACCAAAGAACTTACCGAAGCTCAAATAGCTGATGTTGAGAAATTAATCGAAAAAATCGAAGAAGACGATGACGTGATGAACGTTTATCATACCATGAAAGAGGAATAACATTCTCTTTTTTTATAGATCAAAGCTCTGGATTTTTTCAGGGCTTTTTTTTTATAAAGCATCTTAAAAAAGCATCTCCATTGAGGCCAATTCAAATAAACTCTTATATTTGTCTATCACCTATTACAATTAAATTTAAAAAAGCATTTTATGAGAACATCAAAATACACTCGATACGCGGTTATTGTTTTGGTCGTTTTATTTGTGGTTCTTAGCGTTATCAGCTAACCACAAATCGAACTGGCAGTACACTAAAAAAGCCTTCTCAAATTAGATTTAAGAAGGCTTAAAATTATTCTAACGAAATAATTTATACTAAAGCAAAAAAAACAACAATTTATATTGAACCAGAATATCGTCTTAGTTTGTCGCCGTTGTTTTTGACGAGGCAGCTGTTATTTTCAATAAGTACGTCCCGGCTGGCAAATCACCAATACTAGACACATCAGTCGTTATTTTTTGACCTTGAGAAAATACCTCAACTTTTTTTCCTGAACGGATTTCATTTCCGCCATCTGAAGACATGGCTTTCCCCTGAGAAGCAGTTACGCCTTTTTTCACTGATTGATCCGTTACAGCAACTTGTATAGGTGCTACGGCAATGCTATTGATCGATTTTGAACTTTGATAGAGTTCCTTAACTTGCTGCTCTGTCAAAGCAACATCATATATTTTTAGATCATCCACATCAGCATCAATACCAACAGTGGTGTTTACTTCACCCAATCTAAAAATATTCCCTTTGGTAAAGCGCTTAATTCCGTCTACAGCTTTTAATAATTCTCCGTTGCGATACATTTTAGAAACAGTTCCATCAAACGTTACAGTATAGTTATACCAGGTTTCTTTGGCTAAGGGAGTCATAACAATTACATCATTAGAAGCGCCCCAACTAGCAAGACTTAAGTCTGATTTTGACGAACTCGTCCCCTGTTGCAATAAACCAAAATATTGTGCATTGTATGCAGTTCCATATCCCCAAATATAATTTGGTGAAGCAATAGCATTAAATTTAACCCAAATAGACACGGATCTTGCCTTATTCTCTTGAGGAAGATTAGCCATAACAGCCTCCATTGCCTTATTAGAGAGTCGTTGAGCCGACTTGGAATTCCCCATTCGATCATTAACAAAATTATTTGTACCCATGAAGGAAGTGGTGTTCTGGGTATTATTTAAGGATCCGTCGAAGGTAAACTCCTGAATAGGCTTTTGAGCATTAACAAGCCAATAACTTACAAACAGTAATGTGAGTAGTATTCTTTTCATAATGGTAGGTTTAGCGGGCACTAAAAAAACAAGGCGTTATTTTAACACTACTAAACTATATTATTATGCTAGTGAGTAAAAATATTCCCGTCAACTTACCTAAATAATCGTTTAAATAACCAAAATCATCATTCTAAACGAAAAAAAACAGCTGTATGGATTCTATATTATTCTTAAAAAACTAAACATATCACAACCAAAATAAAAAATTCCTACGTATAACTACGTTTTTTTACACACAAACTAACAATATATGCGATTTCAATAAAACAGTTTTGAATGTTTAAACAGTTTAGTTGAACCCTCTTAAAAAAGAAAAAAAAACTCCAGACAAAATTGCCTGGAGTTACTTATAACTGAAAA
This sequence comes from Flavobacterium sp. OHVDL-2026-0007, assembly GCF_059882335.1. Taxonomy (NCBI): domain Bacteria; kingdom Pseudomonadati; phylum Bacteroidota; class Flavobacteriia; order Flavobacteriales; family Flavobacteriaceae; genus Flavobacterium; species Flavobacterium sp. OHVDL-2026-0007. The sequence goes on along the minus strand of NZ_CM187612.1, from coordinate 144,756 downwards.
GTATTTCTACTTATTTTACAAATTCAATTTTTTGAACTTCTTCTTCATTGATACTATCAAAAAATCCTTGTTCATTCATCCAATCATCGCTAAATACTTTACTCATATAACGAGAACCATGATCAGGAAAAATAGCAATCACATTACTCTCTTTAGTAAACTCACCTTCTTCCGCATACTGCTTAATTGCTTGCATTACAGCACCCGATGTATATCCTACGAATAAACCTTCTTTACGAGTAACCTCTCTAGCAGAATGAGCACTCTCTTCATCGGTTACTTTCATGAATTTATCGATAATATCGAAGTCTGTAGCTGATGGAATCAAATTTTTACCTAAACCTTCAATACGGTATGGATAAATTTCTTTACTATCAAATTCTTTTGTTTCGTGGTATTTTTTCAATACAGATCCAAAAGCATCCACACCTAGAATTCTAATATTTGGATTTTGCTCTTTTAAGAATTTTGCTGTTCCAGAGATTGTCCCTCCAGTTCCGCTACACGCGACAAGGTGCGTAATTTGTCCTTTAGTTTGTTCCCAAATTTCAGGACCTGTACTGTTATAATGCGCATCAACATTTAATTGATTAAAATATTGATTGATATAAACCGACCCTTTCGTTTCTTCGTGCAGACGTTTAGCGACATTATAGTATGATCTTTCATCATCTGCAGAAACATGAGCAGGACAAACATATACTTTTGCTCCTAAGCTCCTCAGCATGTCAATTTTATCTTTCGATGATTTTGAACTTACAGCCAATATACAATTGTAGCCTTTTATAATGCTGACCATTGCCAAACTAAAACCTGTATTACCAGATGTAGTTTCGATGATGGTATCCCCTGGAGATAATATTCCTTTTTTCTCCGCCTCTTCAATAATATATAACGCTATTCTATCTTTTGAGGAATGACCCGGATTAAAAGCTTCTACCTTTGCGTAGAAATTTCCCTCTAACTCTTCGGTGATTTTATTTAGCTTAATAAGTGGGGTGTTACCTATTAATTCTAAAACATTATTATAAGCATTTATTTCTTCTTTCATAAAAAAATAGTTAATCAAAGGCATTTTAAAATAACCTCGATAGGTTGCAAATTTAACAAAAATTTTCTAATTAGCTTTTAATTTTTTCTAAATCTAATAAAAAACTAAATTCTTTTGCTAAGTCTTTTAAAGCCTCAAAGCGTCCAGAGGCGCCACCATGTCCTGCATCCATGTTAGTATCTAAAAACAAAAGATTCTGATCTGTCTTCATATTCCTTAACTTGGCTACCCATTTAGCTGGCTCCCAATACTGTACCTGAGAATCGTGCAATCCTGTAGACACATACATATTTGGATAATTTTGAGCTTTTACATTGTCATAGGGTGAGTAGGACAACATATAATCGTAATATTTTTTATTATTTGGATTTCCCCATTCGTCATACTCTCCAGTGGTCAACGGAATACTATCATCAAGCATTGTTGTAATCACATCCACAAAAGCCACCTGAGCAATAACTCCGTTATACAATTGTGGAGCTTCATTTACAATAACGCCCATCAAAAGTCCTCCTGCGGATCCACCTTCTGCATACAAATGTTCCGGGGAAGTATATTTTTCATTGATGACAAATTTAGAGCAATCAATGAAATCTGTAAAGGTATTTTTCTTTTTTAACAGTTTTCCATCCTCATACCATTGCCTTCCTAAGTCCTCACCCCCTCGTATATGGGCGATTGCGTAAACAAATCCGCGATCTAACAGCGAGAGCCTAGTGGATGAAAAATAAGCATCCATAGTAATTCCATAAGAACCATATGCGTAAAGTAACAGTGGATTTTTACCGTTTTTCTGCAAGCCTTTGCGATAAATCATCGAAATCGGCACTTTAGTTCCGTCGGTAGCCGTAGCCCAAACACGTTCTTCCGTATAATTATTTTTATCAAATTTCCCCCCTAAAACCTGTTGCTCTTTTAAGACTTCTTTGGCTTTAGTTTTCATATTAAAATCAATCACCGACGAAGGAGTTGCAAGGGATTGATAGCTATAGCGTAAAACATCCGTATCAAAATCAATATTAGTGGTGGTATAAGCACTATAGGTCTCACTTCCAAAAGGCAAATAATAATCTGGCTCCTCATTCCAAGGCATGATTCGAATATGATTCAAACCATTTGAGCGTTCTTCCACAACCAAATAATTTTTAAAGATCTCTATATCCTCTAACAAAACCTCTTCTCTATGTGCAATAACATCTACCCAATTTCTTTTCCCTGTTTTATTCTCAGGGGTTTTCATCAACTTAAAATTAGTTGCTTTATCTTTATTGGTTAAGATATAAAACGAATCTTCAAAATGGGAAATACTGTATTCCAAGCCACGAACACGAGGCTGAAACACTACAAACTCCCCGTCTGGAGTATCCGAATTCAAAATTCTATATTCTGTTGTTAAGGTACTTCCTGAACCGATAACAATATATTTTCTTGATTTTTCTTTACTGATCGAAACATTAAAAGTATCGTCCGTTTCATTAAAAACCAAAACATCAGCAGTAGTCTCTGTATTCAATTTATGCCTAAAAACTTTGTCTGCTCTTAGCGTAACCTCGTCTTGTCTGGTATAAAAAATAGTATGATTATCATTTGCCCAAACTGAGCCTCCAGTAGCATTCTCAATTTTATCCGACAGTATCTCTCCTGTTTCCAGATTTTTTATTTGAATGGTATAAATTCTCCTCCCTACTATATCCACTCCAAAACTAGCAAACTTATTATCCGGACTTACACTTAAACCTCCTAGTTTAAAATAGGCATGCCCGACAGCCATCTCGTTACAGTTGAATAAAACTTCCTCATCTGCTGTAAGACTTCCTTTTTTTCTGGCGAAAATGGGATAATCTTGCCCTGTTTCAAAACGCGTTATATAAAAGTACCCATTATAAAAATAAGGAACCGACGAATCATCCTCTTTTATCCTGCCCTTCATTTCTTGAAATAAAGATTCTTGAAGTCCTTTAGTATGAGCAGTCATGCTTTCATAATAGGCATTTTCTTGATTCAGATAATCAATAACCTCAGGGTTTTCGCGGTCGTTCAACCAAAAGTAGTTATCAATTCGGGTTTCTTTATGTTTTTTTAATGATTTCGGAATTATTTTCGCTTGTGGAGCAATGATATCGTTTTGCATTGATTGAGCATTAATTTTTATATAAGAAGCAGCAAAAATAACACAAACACAACAGAAGAGAATTAATTTTTTCATAAAATATTGTATTGTTATACTACAGCAATACACTAATTTTGTATGAAATAATTTAAAAATCAACAAAATGGATTTAATGGGAATGATGGGCAAACTTAAAGAAACCCAACAAAAAATTGAAGATACAAAAAAGCGCTTAGATACCGTTCTAATTGACGAACAAAGCGCTGATGGGTTATTGAAAGTGACATTAACAGCTAATAGAAAAGTAACCTCAATTTCGATTGACGATGCATTATTAGAGGACAAAGAACAACTAGAAGATTACTTAATTGTAACCCTAAATAAAGCAATCGAAAAAGCAACAAACGTGAACGAAAGAGAATTGGACGCTGTTGCCAAAATGGATATGCCAATGATTCCAGGAATGGACGACTTGTTCAAATAGTCCACTTAAAGAATACTAAAAAGGTTCAAAGTTTACGCTTATGGCAAAAACTTTGAACCTTTGAATTTTAAGACTCTGAACCTTGTCTTTTTTCAACCTTTAAAACTTAGAAAGCGTCTCCAATACATAGGTGTGCATGACTTCTTTGTAATCCAAATGCGTTACGATACGCAATTTATTAGGTCCCATTGAACTGATTAGGATATTTTTTTGTTTTAATTTTTCAATCAAGAGTTGATCACTATAATTTTCAGCTAGTGAGAAAATCAAAATATTAGTTTCTACAGGCTCTATCGAGGCTATCCATGGCTTTTTACTCAACATTAGCGCAATTTCTTTGGCTCTGCGATGATCTTCAGCCAATCTTTCGATATTATTAGCCAAGGCGTACAAACCTGCAGCGGCCAAATAGCCAACTTGACGCATCCCTCCACCCAATATCTTTCTGATTCTCAACGCTCTACGGATATCTACTTCACTTCCAAGCAAAATAGAACCGATTGGCGCCCCTAATCCTTTTGACAAACAAACTGAAATTGTATCGAAAATAGCACCAAATTCTTTCGGATTTTGTCTTTTCGCTACCAATGCATTCCAAATTCGAGCTCCATCTAAATGAAATTTCAAATTATTAGCATCGCAAACTTTCTTTATTTCTTTTAGATCTTCTAATTCATAACAAGCTCCCCCTCCTTTATTGGTTGTGTTTTCCACACAAACCAAACTCGTTAGCGGACTATGGTAGAACTCTGGATTATTAATGGCGGCAGCTACTTGACTAGCAGTTATCATTCCTCTATTCCCATCGATCAAACAGCAAGAAACCCCACTATTAAAAGAAACCCCACCTCCTTCATAATGATAAACGTGTGCATACTTGTCGGCAATTAATTGCTCACCAGGTTGCGTATGCAATTTGATAGCCGTTTGGTTAGCCATAGTTCCCGACGGAAAAAAAAGTCCCGCTTCCATACCAAAAAATTCAGCCACTCTCGTTTCTAACTCAATAACTGTTGGATCTTGCTTGTATACGTCATCACCCACTTGGGCATTAAACATATATTGTAGCATTTCATAGGTGGGTTTGGTAATGGTATCGCTAATTAAATTTATTTCCATATTCTAAAAACTATATCTTATTTTTGTACAACAAAATTACGTATTACAAATAGTTATTCTGAGCAAGTTTTAATAAATTTTAACTTGTATATAACCTTAGAACCAAATTAACGTAATATTTACAAAAAACATATAAAACTATTATTAATTTATGACAACTACCGAACAAATAAAAGGTATTGTGGAGCGCCTTGGTGCGTTGAGGAGGTATCTTTGACGTTGATGCCAAACTAATCGAAATTGCTAACGAGGAAGAAAAAACCTTTGCACCCGACTTTTGGAACAATCCTAAAGAGGCCGAAATCATTGTAAAAAATCTGCGAAACAAGAAAAAATGGATCGAAGATTACAACAAAGCCATCGAGCTTACTGATGAGTTACAACTAGCCTACGATTTTTATAAAGAAGGAGAACTTTCTGCAGAAGAATTGGACGAGCACTATCATACCACGCAAGCGCATATTGAAAACATCGAGTTCAAAAATATGCTCTCTGACGAAGGGGATAGCTTAAGCGCTGTAGTACAGATCACCGCTGGTGCTGGTGGAACTGAAAGTTGTGATTGGGCAGGTATGCTAATGCGTATGTACATGATGTGGGGGGAGAGTTACGGCTTTAAAATAAAAGAGTTAAACTTTCAAGCTGGTGAGGTTGCAGGTATTAAAACCGTTACCTTAGAGTTTGAAGGCGATTATTCTTTTGGCTATTTAAAAGGAGAAAACGGCGTGCATCGTCTGGTTCGAATTTCACCTTTTGACAGTAATGCCAAACGTCATACCTCATTTGCCTCTGTTTATGTATACCCCCTTGTGGATGACAGTATCGAAATTGACATCAATCCTGCTGATATCGAAATTACCACTTCTCGCTCTAGTGGAGCTGGAGGACAAAATGTAAATAAGGTAGAAACAAAAGTTCAATTGGTTCACAAACCAACTGGAATTCAGATTCAATGTTCTGAAACACGATCGCAACAAGACAATAGACAGCGTGCTATGCAAATGTTACGTTCTCAATTATACGAAATTGAGTTAAAGAAACAACAAGCCCAGCGTGCCGATATTGAAGCTGGAAAAATGAAAATTGAATGGGGTTCGCAAATACGCAATTATGTGATGCAACCTTATAAATTAGTAAAAGACGTTCGTACCGGATACGAAACCAGTGATGTAGATGGCGTGATGAACGGAAACATTGACCCTTTCCTAAAAGCCTTTTTAATGATGATGGGCCAAAAAGAAGAAGAATAACATTTTTAGACTCTCATTTTCAGTCTTCGTTTTACAAAAAACCCAGACTGAAAATAGAGGCTACTATTGAAAACTAAATTAAACTAAAGCTATTGGTTATGATTAAATGGGCAGACATCCTTCATTTTTCAATGAAAGGCAATCCAACTCCGGACAAAAAAGTAGAAAAAACAGCAGAAGAATGGAAACAACTTCTAACAGCTGATGAATATCAGGTAACGCGTCTAAAAGGTACCGAAAGATCCTTTAGCTCCGAACTCTGTAGTTTATTTGAACCTGGGATTTATGCTTGTAAGTGCTGCAACACCTTACTTTTTGATGCCAGAGAAAAGTTCGAGTCAGGAACAGGTTGGCCTTCTTTCACTCAACCCATTCAAGAAAATGCCATCGCCTACAATGCGGACAAATCATACGGGATGATTCGCGTAGAAGTGGTTTGCAATAGTTGCGATGCTCATTTAGGTCATGTTTTTCCAGACGGACCCGAACCAAGTGGCTTGCGTTACTGCATCAACGCCATATCCTTAACCAAAATCAAAGAATAACAATAGTATCTTCTATGCATAGAACGGAGCCGGGATCTTTTTACAACATCTCCAATCCGCTCTATGTTCAGAAGAAATTAGACCACCACTGACACTTCAATTTACACCAAAAAAAGGCCATACACTTTCGGCCAATTCCCAAAAAAAAACAGCTAGCCTCTCTATTATCCCTAAAAGTTCTCTTACTAATATTTTGACTGCCGAAAAAAAATCAACAAAACCAGTCAAATTACATCAAACGGTCTCTACTTCTTTTCCTCCTTTTGCCGCAAACTTCTCTAAAAAAGAGCAGCACAAAATCCACAGCTGAATCCACCAAAAAAATAGATCCTTTAAATATTTTTTTCTTATTTCCTTATCTAACTTGCAGTAAATTCAAGGCTTACTCCTTTTAATTTCATCTTTCCAACCAAAGTCATTATCGTGATAATCAACAAACTGACACCTATTCTCCAGGTAAAATCCAGTTAAAAATACCACGATCTACATTTCAAAACAACCTTCATAATCAGTACTTAAGAAAGTTTCGCAATTTAGAAAAACAGCAATAAATTAATACTTTTTATGTTAATTTTACAACTTTTAAACCATTAGAGCTAGCAGTCTTTGCAAAACCTCTAAAAAATATTAGGTAATTTAAATCTAATTGATTTTATTTGGCTAGAAATAACCCCTCAAGCAATTAAATTCATTTCAATGAAATCCTATTCCATTCAAGAAATTAATGAAGTTATCAATGGCGTAATTTACGGCAGTACTTCGCAAAACATAACAGCAACAGAACAATTAGAAAAAGCGACAACTTCAGAAATTTCATTTATAGGCAATAAAAAATACGAAAAATTTTGGTCCTCTTCAAATGCTTCTGTAGCAGTGGTTAATGAAGATATTTCTATAGAGCCTGGTGAGAATCGCGCCTTTATTAAAGTAAAGAATGCAGATCTAGCCATGTCTCAAATTTTAGCACTCTTTGCCCCACCTACTCCCATATTTCACACAAACATCCACAAAACAGCAACAGTAGACGAAACGGCCATAATCGAAGATGGTGCCCGTATTGGCGCAGGTTGTTATATTGGACCCAACGTAAAGATTGGTTCATACACTACCATTTATCCTAATGTCACCATTTTAGATGAATGTACTATTGGTAAAAATACGATTATCTGGTCTGGAACGGTGGTTCGTGAACGTTGTCATATTGGTAACGATTGTATTATCCACCCTAATGCTACCATTGGTGCAGATGGTTTCGGATTCCGTCCTTGTAAAGAAAAAGGTTTAGTTAAAATTCCCCAAATCGGAAATGTTATTATTGGTAATGGAGTCGAAATCGGCGCCAATACTTGCGTGGACCGTGGGAAATTTAGCTCGACTGTACTTGGAGACGGCTGTAAAATTGATAATTTAGTACAGATTGGACACAATAGCAAACTAGGTAAGTTTTGTATTATGGCCGGAAACAGTGGACTAGCTGGTTCTGTAACCTTAGGAAATGGTGTCATTATTGGTGGCAGTGCCTCGATAAAAGACCATACCTCTATTGGTGATGGTGCTATTATTGGAGCCGGTTCAGGTGTAACAGGTGATGTTCCTGCAGGAAAAACAATGTTAGGATATCCAGCAGTCGAAGCACGTGACGCCCTCAAACAATGGGCCCTTTTAAAGAGAATGGTTGGCGATTCAAAAAAATAATTTAGTACAAAATAGATCCTAAAAACAGAAGCTTGCTTCTGTTTTTTTTTGTTTACAACAGTTTCTAATACTCGGTCTGCGCAACAGTAAAACCATGATGTACTACTTCTTCTTCTTTGTACACAGAAAATACTTTAGAATTAAAGTCTCCCTAGCTCTTTTTTTATTTTAGTGCATGCTTTTTTTTGATGTGGGTTTCAATTGATTTCGTAAATTAGCCAACACTATTTTGAAAAAACACTACTATCTTATGGATTTAAACTTCAATAAAAACGAAGATCACAATAAACTGTTACTTTCCGACCTAAAACAGAAATTTTCCAAAGTAAAACTAGGTGGAGGCGAAAAACGCATAAAAAAATTACATGCTGAGGGCAAAATGACCGCCCGCGAACGCATTGATTATTTATTGGATGAAAATGCTAAAAGTATTGAAATTGGGGCCTTTGTTGGGGAGGGTATGTATGCCGAACACGGAGGCTGTCCTTCAGGTGGAGTGATTGTAAAAATAGGATATATTAAAGGCAAACAATGTATAGTGGTTGCCAATGATGCAACTGTAAAAGCAGGTGCTTGGTTTCCCATTACCGCTAAAAAGAACCTGCGCGCACAAGAAATCGCAATGGAAAACAGAATTCCCATCATCTATTTAGTCGATAGCGCTGGGGTGTTCTTACCGCTCCAAGACGAAATTTTCCCAGATAAAGAACACTTTGGTCGTATTTTCAGAAACAACGCCCAAATGAGCAGCATGGGAATCACCCAAATCTCTGCCGTAATGGGTAGCTGCGTAGCTGGTGGAGCCTATTTACCCATTATGAGTGATGAAGCATTAATTGTAGAAAAAACAGGAAGTATTTTCCTGGCCGGAAGTTATTTGGTAAAAGCGGCTATCGGTGAAACCATAGACAATGAAACTTTAGGTGGCGCGACCACCCATTGTGAAATTTCAGGTGTGACGGATTACAAAGCAAAAGATGATGCTGATGCATTAGACAAAATAAAAAATATTGTGGACAAAATAGGCGATTACGACAAAGCAGGCTTTAGCCGCATCAAAGCCGAACAGCCCACTTTAGACCCCAAAGATATCTACGGAATTCTTCCAAAAGCCAGAAATGAGCAATACGACATGATGGAAATCATTCATCGTTTGGTTGATAATTCTGAGTTTGAAGCCTATAAAGAAGGATACGGTAAAACGATCATTACCGGTTATGCTCGTATCGATGGTTGGGCGGTAGGTATTGTGGCCAATCAGCGCAAAGTAGTCAAAACAACCAAAGGAGAAATGCAATTTGGAGGGGTAATTTACTCCGATAGTGCAGACAAAGCCACTCGCTTTATAGCCAACTGCAATCAAAAGAAAATTCCCTTAGTATTTGTGCAGGACGTAACGGGCTTTATGGTCGGATCCAAGTCCGAACATGGCGGTATCATCAAAGATGGTGCTAAAATGGTTAACGCTGTGAGTAATTCAGTGGTTCCTAAATTTACCGTAATCGTTGGGAATTCTTATGGAGCAGGAAATTATGCGATGTGTGGAAAAGCCTATGATCCAAGATTAATTTTTGCTTGGCCAAGTGCAGAATTAGCCGTAATGGGTGGAACACAAGCTGCAAAAGTTTTGGCTCAAATTGAAGCTTCTTCACTAAAAGCTAAAGGAGAAATCGTTGATCAGGAGAAGGAAGCCGAACTATTCGATAAAATTAAAGCGCGTTATGACGAACAAACTTCACCTTATTATGCCGCTTCCAGATTATGGACAGATGCCATTATTGATCCTTTAGACACGCGTACTTGGATTTCTATGGGGATCGAAGCCGCAAACCACGCACCCATTCAAAAACCATTTAATTTAGGCGTTATACAAGTATAAGGTATTGGGAACAACTAAAATTAGTTAAACAAACAGTAAAAAACTTATTTCCAACGGTTTAAAAATAAATATCTAATGAAAATTTAGTAACTTAGTATATTATTTTTAATCAAGTAGTATCATGGAAAATGTAAAAAATTTAAATAAATGGGCCAATTCGCACACTTATTTACCAGTAGATTTAGTACGTATTGTATTGGGTGTTTTTCTATTTATGAAAGGAGTTTCATTTGTAACGAATGCGCAGTATTTACATGATTTAATTTCACCAATTGACAAATTTGGAGGCGGCATGTTTCTTTTGCATTATATCGCGCCTGCCCACATGATTGGAGGTATTATGATTGTTTTTGGGCTACTCACCCGTTGGGCAATTGCAGCACAACTTCCGATACTATTTGGTGCAATTCTTATTAATTTCATGGGACATATGCACTCTGAAAGTCTAATTTTGGCCATAGTCGTCTTATTAGTTAGTATCTTTTTCCTAATTTATGGAGGCGGAAAACATACGGCAGATTATTATTTCAAAATGCAGCAATAACCTTATTTTATCCTCAACTCGAACAGTAAAATGTTGAGGATAAAATAATAACTTTACTTTTAAAGTTAAAAAATTCTTTAAAATTTCTTTAATTGTCTTTTATGGATTAAATTCGCCACCATGAATTGGATTCGTAAGACCTTTATTTTTGTATCATTTTTGATCATCACCTTTTTTGCTTGTCAAGCGAATCAGTTGGATGTGCAAAAAATCGAAAATCCAAAAACGGATCCCACTTTTTCTGTAGAGAATACCCTTTCATCGGCTTTTATACAACCTCAAGAAATTTATCAATTAACGGCAAGTATTAAAACAAACCATCCTAGCATAGTTAAATGGTTTGATACTTTATTATTGGTAGTTCCTTCGAATCAAGAAGCCCGATCTACATCAAACTTTGCCAATCAATTCCACGCTCAGAGCAAAAAAGTATTATTGTTGCTCTACCCCTTCCATAATTTCTGGTAGTTAAATCAATGAAAATTTAGTCCGAAGAATTCTTTTCTTCAACAGTACTTGAACTATTTCCATTTTTGGAAAGAGTTTATAATTTCATTAATTTATCAAATTTTAAAAAAAACTATGGATACAAGTGTAACTATAATTGGCATTGTGATTGCGATCATAGTAGCCGTACCGGTATATTTTTCAGCAAGAACTTCTGCAGCAAACAAATCAAAAATTTTAAGTCTAAAAAAGAAATTCAATCCAACGAATCCTGAATATTTTGACCTAACAGAATCTCAAAGCAACAAAACGCTTACTATAGATCAAAAACACAGGCAATTTATTCTAATGAATTTCAATCCTAATCAACAAGAAGTATCCTTTGTAGACCTAAAGACAGTTTCGTCCTGCAAATTGATTTTGACTACTGAATCTCATTCAGATAGTATACTAAAAATTGATTTTGAATTTCAAGAAAGAGCTTCATCCAACAAAATCACCATACCTTTTTACGATTTCGATGATGATCGTATTAAACAAATAAGTGCTTATCAAGATCATTTGTTTGCGAAAAAATGGCTTAAAATCATTCAAGATTCTATTTAGTGTTAGTTATTCAATTCAATTAAGAGGCTCATTTTTGAGCCTCTTTTTTTTGTACTCAACATGACATTTATCATTTTAAATCCACGCCTTTGCTCCTATTTTTGAGCCATACTAAATGTGCTTTATATGAAAATTTCACTGACTCAAAAATACAATGTTCCAGGTCCACGATACACCAGCTACCCAACGGTGCCCTATTGGGACGATACCCTTTTTACCGAACAAAAATGGATCGAATCTTTTCAAAAATCATTCTCCCAAAGCAATTCGCAAAACGGGATAAGCCTCTACATTCATTTACCCTTTTGCGAAAGCATGTGTACTTTCTGTGGCTGTAACAAACGCATCACCAAAAACCATACAGTTGAAGAAACCTACATCCAAGCGCTTTTAAAAGAATGGCGATTGTACTGTCAACTACTAGCGGACCGACCAAGGATAAAAGAAATACATCTCGGAGGAGGCACTCCCACCTTTTTTTCCAAAAACAACCTAGAGAGTCTTATAAACGGTCTGTTTTGTTTTGCTAGTAAAGCTGAAAACTTCGAATTTAGTTTTGAGGGACATCCCAATAATACCACTTATGAGCAACTTCAAAAACTATATGATTTAGGCTTTCGTCGTGTAAGTTTTGGCGTTCAAGATTATGCTCATAAAGTGCAAAAAGCCATTCATCGCATCCAACCCTTTCATAATGTTGCCAAAGTAACTCTTTGGGCCAAACAAATTGGCTATACTTCCATAGGTCATGATATCATATTTGGATTGCCTTTCCAAACCATTGAGCATATAGTCGATACCATTGAAAAAACAAATTCCTTAAAGCCAGACCGTCTAGCCTTTTATAGTTACGCACATGTCCCTTGGATAAAAGGAAATGGGCAACGTGGATTCAACGAAGAAAACTTACCCAAAGACGTAGAAAAAAGAAAACTCTACGAAATAGGGAAACAATTACTCTCCAAGAATGGCTACCACGAAATTGGTATGGACCATTTTGCTTTAGATACCGATAGCTTATACCAAGCAGCACAAAAGAACGAGCTACACAGAAGTTTTATGGGCTACAGTGCTTCAAAAACACAACTCTTAATTGGTTTAGGAGTTTCCTCCATTAGTGATAGTTGGTATAGTTTTGCTCAAAACACCAAAAATTTAGAAGATTATTACCAATTGTTAGAATGGGATAAATTACCGATCGCTAAAGGCCATCATTTACAGGACGAAGATTTAATTATCCGCAGACATATTTTAAATTTAACTTGTGAATTTGAAACTTCTTGGTCCAATGAAGCCCTCAATTTTGAGGAACTTCCCCATGTCGTATCGGATTTAAAAGAAATGGAAAATGATCATCTAATATGCATCGAAAAAAACAGCCTTAAAATTACCCCAGCTGGAAGACCATTTGTCCGCAATATCTGCATGGCCTTTGATTTGCGTTTAAAAAGAAAGGCCCCTCAAACACCACTATTTTCAATGACTATCTAATGGCAATTAGGAGTTTCTTGCACAAACAAACTCATATTTGAGGGGGAAATGTAAGGAATTCCTAAACCTAAGCCTCTTAGAATAAACAAACAACCTATAACGACCGCTACATACGGAATCCACTTTTGAATTTTTGTTTTAAAAGGTAGTCTGATCATCGCATTCAAATACACTACCATGGTCATTAAAGGAATTGTTCCTAGCCCAAATAAAATCATATATAAAATGCCAAAACTGGCACTTTGCATCGCAATGGCACCAAATAAAGCGACATAAACCATGGCACAAGGCAAAAAACCATTTAGCAACCCAATAATAAAAAGTGAGTGGTAGCTTTTGTTCTTAAAATGACTTCCTAAGCTTGTTTTTATTTTAGAAATGAGTCGATAAACTGGTTTTGAAAAATTGCATCTAGAGAATAGTTTTTCAGGAATCAAAACTACCAAAATCATGGCTATCCCAACAAATACAGACATTTTCTGTTGCAGTCCTGCCAGAAAAAAGCCTTTCCCTAAGCATCCGAAAATTAAGCCAATCGTAGCATAAGCCATTAATCTTCCCAAATGATAGGTTAAAAGCTGTGTGGCTCTTTTGACTTGATTCGTATAATCTACAGGCAACATCATGGCTATCGGCCCACACATACCTATGCAATGAAAACTACTGATTAATCCGAATATGAAAGCAGAATATAACATTTTGTTTTTTTTTCAATAAGACGATCCCTCTGTGACTTTGATTTTCGAAAAGGAATTTATGCCAACAAAAGAGATTTTTACAAGTTCGTCACCTATTCTTATTTACCCCTTTAAAAATCACATCCCAAAATAGATCATATCGTTATTACTTGACATAAATAACCTCTTTCGATAAGTATTTCAATCCCTCATACTGCCATTCCATTTGCACATCCCAACGCCCTTTTATCAGTTTATTTTTCGCAATAAGCAACGAGGATGAATTTGCCAAAGTAAGAGGGGTAGTAAAATCAAATTTCTTATTAGATGGACGGTACAACAATACATTTCCCATAACTTTAGTACGGTCTAATGCGCTGGGAAAAACAATTTCCACTCCTTGATCCGTATAGCTAATCAAGGGTTTTTCTTTTAAATCATGAGCGTTTTGAATCCGACTCATTTCGTCTTGGAAATGCGAATCATGTTTGTAATATTCCTCCACAACCAAATCGTTGTCGTACTTACTATTGGATTGCACTTCAAAAACAAAATATAAAATAAAAGTCATAAACAAGCCAAAGGCCATGACTATCCCCGTTCCCCAATTGATTTTCATATTATTCTTTTTTAATTAAAACTTCGTGGTCCTAGAAAATTAGTGGTAGTGGTTTCAAGCAGCTCTTTGCCATTGTACACCCCTATTTTAACTTTAGTTTTATCACTCTCTAAAAGAGCTTCATCCATTTCAATAAATAAAGTTCCTTGTGACATTCCTTCTCTTTCCACTTTAAAATGTTGACTTCCGACCTTTTTAAGAACACCCTTTGGATCCACTAATTCAAAATGAATATCACTATAGTCTTTCGTTGTTTTATTAACAATCTTATAGGTGTATACATTGCTAATGGTATTGCCCTTGTGCTCAAAAAGTTGTCCTGGTAAACGCAAAATAGTAGTTTCAACTGCTGTTCTCAAAAAAAGCATTCCTATAAAAACGCTCAATAAAATCAACAAAACGGCGCTATACGCTTTCATTCTTGCTGTAAATTTAAAAGGCGCTTTTTTCTCAATCTCTTCTTCCGATGCATACCTAATCAAACCTTTCGGCAAACCCACGGTTTGCATAATGGCATCACATTGATCAATGCAGGCTGTGCAATTGGTGCATTCCAACTGGGTTCCATTTCTAATATCAATACCCATTGGACATACCTGAACACATTGATGACAATCAATACAATCCCCTTTACCACTGGTTACTCTGTCTTCTCTTTTATTAAATTTAGCGCGGCCTATTTCTTTTTCTCCTCGAACAAAATCATAAGCTACATTGATGGATTTAGCATCCAAAAGAACCCCTTGCAATCTGCCATAAGGACAAGCAATAATACATACTTGCTCCCGAAACCAAACAAAAACAAAATAAAACACACTGGTAAAAATAAGCAAGGCTATAAAATTACTAGTCTGTGCCACCGGTCCTTCCTCTATCATCAAAAAAAGAGTGTCACTACCCACCAAATACGCTAGAAAAACGTTGGCTATTCCAAAAGAAATCAAGAAAAAGAGACTCCATTTAAGCACCCTTTTTCTAATTTTATCCGCATTCCATTCCTGTTTCGACAATCGCAACTGCGCCCCACGATCACCATCAATCCAATATTCAATCCGACGAAAGACCATTTCTAAAAAAATAGTTTGTGGACAAATCCATCCACAAAAAATTCTTCCAAAGACGACCGTAAACAAAATAATGAACACAATACCCACGAGCATCGAGATGACAAAAAGATAAAAATCCTGAGGCCAAAATGGCATCCCAAAAAGTACAAAACGACGCTCAAGTACATTAAACATCATAAATGGATTGCCGTTTACTTTAATAAATGGATTAGCAATTAAGATCACTAACAAAACATAACTCACTATTTTTCTATACGCATAGAACTTACCAGACGGTTTCTTTGGAAAAATAAACTTGCGTTTCCCCCCTTGGTCGATCGTTCCAATGGTATCTCTAAATGTTTCGTCTGGTAAATTTGACATGATTTTTATTTCTATTTTTTAACTACGGTACTATCATTTGCTTGGCTTGCGCTCACTTCTTTTTGAGCGGCCTCATCTACCCAAATCTCACCTTCTGGCGCTTTGGCATCTTTTGGATTACTCCCTTGCAAGGACAAAATATAACTGGCTACTTTTTGAATTTCTTTTGGTTTTAAACCGTTGGTTTTCCAAGAAACCATTCCCTTACCATCTCGTCCTCCATAGGTGATGGTATGGAATACTTTTTTAATTCCGCCCCCTAAAATCCAATGATCATCGGTCAAGTTTGGACCAATTTGACCTCCTGCATCTGCCCTATGACAAGCAGCGCAATTGGTCATGTAAATTTCCTTACCAGCCTCCAAACTTGGCGCATCGGTCAACAAAACCACCGATTTCTCATCCATTAAATCTGGAGCCGTTTTAAGATATTCCTCCACCTCAATTTTGGCTTGAGCCATCTCTTTTTTCAATTCCATTTCTTGATCATCTCCACCGAATACCTCATATCGAGCTACATAAACTACTCCAAAAATCACACAGATATAAAAGAGATATACCCACCAAGGAGGCAAATTATTATCTAATTCTTTAATACCATCGTAATCGTGATCCATAAGCAGTTCCCCTTCTTTTTCAATAGGTTGTGTTTTAGTGAGTCTTTGTACTAGGTTTTTATACCAGGTTTTTTCTTTTAAACTCAAACTATTTTCATATTCCAATTGGGCTTTTTCCTCGGCAGTCATCAATTGATACGTAATGCGATTTATCGCTGAGATCGTAATCTCAATGGCAATCAAAATAAAAAGAAATACGAGCAAGAATAAGGACACCATTGGGAACTTGACAAAAGCAGGTCGATCACCTGAATCGATACCATATTCAATCAGACCAAAAACAGTGAAGAAAATTACGGGTACTCTTAGGTACACTGGAAATACTTTTTCCATTTTATTTATCTTTTGAAGTTACACTAAATCCTTGGTCTAAAGGAATCTCACTCAACTCTTTAATTTTTTCATTTTTATAAGAAAACACCCAAAAGCCTAGACCTATAAAAAAGAAAAAGAAGATTAACAACGACAGTATCGGATAAATCTCGATGCCGGCTATGGTTTCCATATTGTGTTTTATTTGTTCAAACATATTGGTGTTATTTAGCGGTTTCTTTTACTTTGATATCAGTTCCTAATCTTTGTATATACGCAATCAAGGCCACAATTTCTCTTTGGTGCATCGGAACAAATGGCTCCCCTTTTGCGGCGGCTTTTTGCTTACTATCCTCATAACTTTTTACAAAATCAGGATCGTTCGAAAGGCTTTTCTCAATAGCCATAGCTTGTGTTCTAAGCATTTTTTGAGCATTTGCTACTTCCTGGTCCGTATAAGGAACGCCAAGGGTAACCATTGCTTTCATTTTCTTTTGCGTTAAGGAAATATCCATTGCTGTATTGTCAAACAACCATTTATAGCCTGGCATGATCGAACCTGCGGAAGTGCTTTGTGGATTCCAGAAATGATTAAAATGCCAATTATCGTTGTACTTGCCACCTACTCTTAATAAATCAGGACCAGTTCGTTTTGATCCCCAAAGAAAAGGATGATCGTATACATATTCTCCTGCCTTGGATTGTGGTCCATAACGCTCTACTTCACTTCTAAAAGGGCGCACCGATTGTGAATGACAGCCTACACAGCCCTCACGAATGTATAAATCACGTCCTTCAAGTTCTAAAGGGGAATAGGGTTTTACGCTTGAAATGGTTGGGATGTTCGATTTGACCATAAGGGTAGGTACAATTTGAATAATCCCTCCAATTAAAATAGCAATTGTAGCTAAAATGGTCAACTGTATGGGTTTTCTTTCCAACCAACTATGGAATTTTTCTCCCCCCATTCTACTCTTACTAATGCGTTGTAAAGCTGGAGCCTGGGCTAATTCATCTTCAATAGGCGCGCCTACTCTTATGGTCATAATGATATTGTAAACCAAAATCAGCATCCCTATTAAGTACAGAGTACCTCCAATGGCTCTCATCCAATACATAGGCATAATTTGGGTAACTGTTTCTAAAAAATTCCCATAAGTCAAGGTACCATCTGGATTAAATTGTTTCCACATAGAGGCTTGTAAAAAGCCCGCCACATACATCGGCACCGTATATAAGATAATCCCTAAAGTACCAATCCAAAAATGCCAATTGGCTAATTTTTTAGAGAACAAGCTACTTTTGGTCATTCGAGGAATCAACCAATAAATGATACCAAAGGACATAAATCCATTCCAGGCTAAAGCCCCTACGTGCACGTGGGCAATAATCCAATCCGTATAATGCGCAATAGCATTAACATTTTTCAACGAAAGCATTGGACCTTCAAAAGTAGCCATACCATAACCCGTAATGGCCACAACAAAAAATTTCAATACTGGTTCTTCTCGCACTTTATCCCAAGCGCCTCTTAGGGTCAACAATCCATTGATCATACCTCCCCAAGAAGGAGCGATTAACATGATCGAAAAAGCAACACCTAAATTTTGAGCCCAATTAGGCAAAGCAGAATACAATAAATGGTGTGGCCCAGCCCAGATGTAAATAAAAATTAAAGACCAAAAGTGAATAATAGACAAACGATATGAGTACACAGGACGATTGGCAACCTTAGGTACAAAGTAATACATCAAACCTAAAAAGGGAGTCGTTAAGAAGAAGGCCACTGCATTATGTCCATACCACCACTGCACTAAAGCATCTTGTACTCCAGCATACACGGAATAGCTCTTTAAGGCCGAAACAGGTAATTCGATATTATTAAAAATATGCAAAACCGCAACGGTTACAAAAGTGGCCAAATAGAACCAGATGGCTACATATAAATGTCGTTCCCTACGACGCAACATCGTACCGATCATGTTGATCCCCATCACTACCCAGATCACTGCAATGGCAATATCGATAGGCCATTCCAGCTCCGCATATTCTTTTGACGAACTATAGCCTAACGGTAAAGTAATTGCAGCGGCGACAATGATAAGTTGCCAACCCCAAAAATGCAGTTTACTTAAAAAATCACTATACATTCTGGCTTTTAGTAAACGCTGCAGGGAATAATACATACCGGCAAAAAATGCATTTCCTACAAAGGCAAAAATAACGGCATTAGTATGCAAAGGTCGCAATCGACCGTAACTAAGCCAAGAGATCCCATCTGTCAGATTGGGAAAAAGGTACATAACCGCTAGGGTTAGCCCCACTAACATACCCACTACCCCGAAAAGGATGGTGGCGTAAATGAATTTTTTTACAATTTTGTTGTCGTAATAAAACTGTTCCATTTCCATAATTATACTTGTTTTTCTTGGGTTGGTGTCTTCTTGTTTTGGGGAGTAATTTTGGTTTCGTCATCGAAAAGCATTCTCACTGAGGGAGTATAATCATCGTCGTATTGTCCAGATCTGACCGCGATAATAAAAGCAATAAAGAATCCGATGGCCACGAAAATGCTCACCGTAATTAATAGATAAATCACACTCATACCTTATATTTATGTGACCAAAATTAATTCGTTAGTAGGGATTAAAATATGACAATTATCATCATCCCTCTTTTATCTTTTATAGACAAAATAACTTTAATAGTGCCAAAAAAAGGGCTAAGCCTGTCTGCTAAAGTACTTAGACATTAGCGTTACAAATCCCACAATGGTAATCGTACTTAAAGGCATGATGATTGCCGCCACTAAAGGAAGTAAATGACCCGTGATCGCAAAAGAAAGCCCAACTCCATTGTAGAGTAGTGACAATACAAAACTCATTTTAATAATCGTCATGGATTTCTTAGATAATTTAAGGAAATCATCCAATCGGGAAAATTGGGCAGCGTCCAAAATAGCGTCACAAGCTGGAGAAAAAACATTGACATTCTCTGAAATAGAAATCCCTACATTGCTTTGGGCTAATGCACCCGCATCGTTTAAACCATCCCCCACCATCATAACATTGTACCCCCTTTCTTGGAGTTTTTTTATAAATTCAAGTTTTTGCTCTGGCTTTTGATTAAAAATAAGTTCTGTCCCTTCTGGCAAAATGGCCTCTAAACGGGCTCTTTCCCCATCATTATCCCCTGAGAGCACTTTCAATTGATAGGTTTTACTTAGATTAAAAAACAATTTCTCCAATCCTTCTCGATATTGATTTTGAAAAGTAAACTTTCCTAAATAAACAGAATCAATTGTAATGTGTAGGGCCGTTTTTTCACTTTCTCCAGAACTTGAAGTGCTGCATCCGACAAAAGCCGCGGAACCTATCCGAATGGTCCTGTTTTCAGCAGTAGCCTCAATACCTTTGCCTGTAATTTCCGCAAAGGAAGTAATGGGAATCGTTTTAGTTTGGGGTAAAAAATCATATAACATCCTGCTAAGAGGATGATTCGATGCGCGAAGCACGTTTTTTATAAGGACATACGTATCCCTGGAAACAACTCCTCCTTCGTACACAATGTTTGATTTTTTATTGGTGGTGATCGTCCCCGTCTTATCAAAGACAATGCTGTCTACTTTTGCCAATTGTTCGATCACTAAAGCGTTTTTTAGATAAAATTTCTGTTTGCCTAAAATTCTCAAAATATTACCAAAAGTAAAGGGTGCCGTTAAGGCAAGTGCACAAGGACAGGCTACAATTAAAACTGCGGTAAAAACATTAAAAGCAATCTTGGCATCTATAAAAACCCAATAAAAATAAGAGACAAAGGCTATTAATAGCAATACAGGAGTAAAATAACGACTGATGGTATCGGTAATGGTTTTATGCTTTTGATGCACCTGCTTCTGAAAAATTTCATTACTCCACAACTTTGTCAAATAACTCTGAGAAACCGAATAGAGTACTTCCATTTCGATTACTTTTCCAATTTGTTTGCCACCAGCAAACACTTTATCACCAGAGCTTTTAGCAATTGAAACCGCTTCACCGGTGACAAAACTATAATCAATTTCAGCTTCTGCACTGATCAAAATACCATCAACAGGAATTAATTCTTGGTTTCTGATTAACAACCTATTGCCTTTTACTACCTCATAAACAGGAATACTTACTTCGGACCCATCCAAGTTAATACGGGTTACAGCAATGGGAAAATACGACTTAAAATCTCTCTCAAAACTTAAAAAACTATAGGTTTTAGTTTGAAACATTTTCCCTAATAACATAAAAAAAACCAAGCCCGTTAAACTATCGAAGAAACCAGAGCCGTAATTCATTACCATATCGAAGGTACTACGAACAAACATCACAATAATTCCTAAGGCTATGGGAATATCAATGTTTAACATTCCTGATTTTATACTTTTATAAGCCGAAACATAATAACCACTTGCTGAATACAAGAAACTAGGCAATGCCAAAACAAAAATTAAAATTCTAAAAAAAGGCTTGTAATGGTCCAACCAAAATTCTTTGATTTCGAAGTATTCTGGAAACGATAACAACATTATATTTCCAAAACAAAAAAAAGCCACACCCAATTTATAGGTTAAACTTCTATCTACTTTCTCTTTTACTGTTTCGTAATTTTCTAAACTGATATAAGGTTCATATCCTATGGAACTAAGCATATAAACAATTGTTTTAAGAGAAACTAGAGCTGAATCATAGCTAACTCGAACTGTTTTTTCAAGAAAATTAACTTGTGAAACTCGTATTCCAGGTTGGATTCGGTGCAAATTTTCCAGAATCCAAATACAAGAACTACAATGAATATGGGGTACCTTCAACGAGACAATAGCGGTATTCCCCTCTTGAAACTCCACTATTTTGGACAAAATAGAATCATTGTCTAAAAAATCATATTTACCTTGAATCACTTTTGGTGTGGTCCCTGGCGCCTGCTCAAAATCATAATAGCGGGTCAAGTCATGAAGACTGAAGATTTCATAAACAGTTTTGCAGCCCGCACAACAAAATTTTTTTTCATCAAAATTGATCTCTTCATTTTTCACAATGCCTGCTCCACAATGAAAACAATCCTGCTCACTCATAACCTTGCTTTTTTTGCTTACAAATATGCAGAGAACAGCAGATTAAAAAAATGACATTTATCATACGACCTCCAAACGAATACTAATACAGTCCAATAAAAGAACTAAATACTGAGCTCCGTTTTTTTGTAGCACTTTTAAGTTAAAAAAAAACGCCAAACATGCGAATAATAGTTAATTTTGCAACAAACCTAATTGCCATGAACAAATGTGATCAATGTATCGTACGTCAACTGACTTCATTAAAAGCGCTTAACAAAGACGAAGTCATTCAACTGGCAAAAAGCAAAACCACTTTTAAAATCAAGAAAGGGGAACCTATTTTTGAGGAAGGTGATATAACTAACGGTGTATTTTGTGTAAAAGATGGTGTTGGCAAACTCTCTAAATTGAGTGCCAACGGAAAAGATCAAATTATAAAACTGGTAAAATCGGGAGAACTCTTAGGGCAACGCTCTATGATTAGCAACGAACCCGCCAACTTATCTGCAACAGCCGTAGCCAATATGGAGGTCTGCTTTATTCCGAAAAGTGAAATTATTCATTTCTTCAACAACAACAATCAGTTCTCCATGAACCTCATGCAATCGGTTTGTGAGGATTTAAAAGAATCTGAAAACGATAAAATTGCCTTGGTTCAAAAAACGGTCAAACAGCGATTAGCTGAGACCCTCTTGTATTTACAGGATGTTTTTGGCGAGCAGCCAGATAAAACCTTAAAAGTTCAACTTAGTAGAGAAGAATTAGCTGGCATGATAGGAACGGCTACAGAAAGCTGTATCCGCTTATTATCCGATTTTAACAAACTCGAAATCATTGAATTAGTCGGTAAAAAAATAATCATCAAGAATGCTAAAGCCTTAAAAAAGATCGCTGACTAATTAATGTTTTTTAGCTTCATTCCAAAACACATCCATTTCAGCTAAAGTCATATCCATTAAGGGTTTTCCCATTTCAGTTGCTTTGCTCTCTAAGTATTGAAAACGCTTAATAAATTTTTTATTGGTACGTTCCAAAGCGTCCTCTGGATTGACATTTAAAAAGCGTGCATAATTAATCATCGAAAATAGCACATCGCCAAACTCTGCCTCTATTTTGTCTTGATCACCTGCTTTTACTTCTACCTGCAATTCTTCTAATTCTTCTTGAACCTTATCCCAGACCTGATGTGGTTCTTCCCAATCAAAACCAACCCCTTTTACTTTGTCTTGAATTCGGCTGGCTTTCACCAAAGCTGGTAAACTTCTAGGAACCCCTTCTAAAACGGATTTTTTTCCTTCTTTTAATTTCAGTTTTTCCCAATTTTGCTTAACCTCTTCCTCATCTTTTACCACCGTATCGCTGTAAATATGAGGATGACGATGAATGAGTTTATCACAAATTTCATTACAGACATCCGCCATATCAAAGTCGTTGGACTCGCTGCCGATTTTAGCGTAAAAAACGATATGTAGCAATAAATCACCTAGTTCTTTCTTAACTTCATTTAGATTATTATCCAAGATCGCATCCCCTAACTCATAGGTCTCTTCAATAGTAAGATGCCTAAGGGTCTGCAAAGTTTGCTTTTTATCCCAAGGACATTGCTCACGCAATTCATCCATAATAATTAATAATCTTTCGAAAGCCTTAAGTTGAAGTTCTTTGCTCATTTTATGAAGTTTTTTTGATGGTGACCGATGGTGTAAAAGTAAAAAATCCTGTCAAGAAACATCTCAACAGGATCAATATATTTAAGTATAGTAATGACTATTCTTCTTCTTTTACTGCTTTTGCTTTTTTAGCTGGAGCTTTTTTTGCTTTTTCTTCAACTGGAGCTGCTTCTGTAGTTTCAACAGGAACAGGAGCTAAATCTGTAACCAGACCTTTACCCTCAAGCATATTGTACCAGTTTAATACTTTTTTAATATCTGAAGGATATACTCTCTCTTCATCATAATCAGGTAAAATTTCTTTAAAATAAGCAATCAAAGTAGCATTATCCTCTTTGTGAGAAATAGCTTTACCTTTATTTTCTTTAGTCGCAATTCGTTGCATTACCTCTGTTAATGGTTTTTCACCATCATAAGTGTAAATTGAAATCTCTGATAATAAACTTACGTTACTTTTTAAGTTTACGGTAATTTTTTTTCCGTCTAATAATGATTCTGCCACAAAACCTGTACGAGTTTGCACTTTCAATACATATAAACCTGGTTTCCCAGAAATGGCTAAAATTTTCTCTAAATTCATGTTTATTAAAATTAGTATTAAGAATTTGACTTATAATCTTTTATTGTGTTCTACATTATTCTAGAACCAATTACCTCCCTTTTTTAGCGGCAGCAAATTTCATTCTGTAATCTTGAAAAGTCTTGCCTTCGGTAATGTTTTTTAATTTCTTTTGAATCAAACGTTTTTTCAATGAAGAGATTTTATCGGTAAATAAAACACCTTCTATATGATCGTATTCGTGTTGAATTACTCTGGCAATCAAACCATCAAAAACTTCGGTTTTCATCACAAAATCTTCTTCACAGTATTCGATAGTAATGGTAGGTTTTCTGTAAACATCCTCACGAACATCAGGAATACTCAAACAACCTTCATTAAAACTCCACTCTTCCCCCTCTTCTTTAACAATCTTAGCATTGATAAAAGTCTTTTTAAAGCCTTTTAAATCTTTTTGCTCCTCTGATGGTAAATCTTCATCATCGCTAAAAGGAGTAGTATCAATCACAAACAAACGAATCGCAATACCAACCTGCGGTGCAGCAAGTCCTACTCCGTATGCATTGTACATGGTTTCATACATGTTTGCAATTATTTCTTTTAAGTTTGGATATTCTGGCGTAATTGCCTCACTCACTTTTCTTAAGACTGGATCACCATATCCAACAATTGGTAAAATCATTTGTATTAATTTATGTATTATCTACTAAAAACGCTAAATTTAGTTCCTATAATTCAGCTGGCAAAAATAGTAAAAAATAGTCAATGAATAATTCGAAACCGCATATTATATCGTATTTTTAACTTGCCTAGTTAAATCTCAGCGATAATTATGCCAAAATAATTCGTACAATTCTTACCTTTGCTTGTAAACCTCTATATATGCTCGATCGTATCTCCAAATTCATCAACAGTACCTCTTTTTTAAATGCCTCAAAAGTAACTATAGCTTCGGTTGTTCCTGTTTTAGTTTTAAACTTTTTAGGTTATTTTGAAGTTGGTTTCACGATAGCTTTGGGAGCATTTTACACCTATCCCAGCGATATCCCGAGCAGTTTAAGTCATAAAATAAAAGGCCTTTTAGCAGCCTCCTTTATCGTCTCAGGAGTCAACTTATTAGTCAATTTAGCTTATCCCTTTCCCTACCTATTCTACCCTTTTTTAACCCTACTCCTCTTTATATGCTCTATGATTTCCGTTTATGGACAGCGCGCTACTTTGGTTTCCTTCTCTGCCTTATTGTCCATTTCGTTATCCTTTGGACATTTACACACAGGTTGGGAAGCTTTTGAGTATTCTAGTTTTATTTTCATTGGAGGGATTTTATACCTAGTAGTAGCACTTGTATTTCATTTTGTACAACCCTATAAATACGTCGAATTACAAATTGCCGAAGGCATAAAACTAACCGCTAAATACCTAAAACTAAGAGGTGATTTATGGAGCCCTGAAGCCAACAGAAAAGCCATAATTGAAAAACAATTGGCCGTTCAAGTGGAACTGAATTTAATTCATGAAGACTTGAGAAAAGGGCTTATTGGTAACCAAAGTACGGCTGGAGCCAGCAGTCAAAACCGAAAAATGCTCTTGGTTTTTATCACCTTAGTGGAAATTCAAGAACTCGCCTTATACACCTCGTTTGACCACAGCAAACTTCATGAAAAATTTGCCCAACATCCAGAGGTCCTTAGAACTTATCAAAATGTAGCCTATAAACTGGCTTCTACCTTAAAAAAACTCTCTAAAAATGTACATCATATTGCGGTTTATGTAGACAAAAATGATTTAAAAAACGAGCTTGACGCCTTGGAATTTGCCATCTTTGATTATGAAAAAACCCTAGGTAAGGATGCTGCAGATGAAGGGGTACTGATGTTAACCAACATGCTTAAGTACGCTAAGAATCAGGTCGGGAAAATCAAAATTATTCAAAGGGCCTTCTCACTTGCAGTACAGACTTTCAAACTCAAAGACAAGGAGAAAGAACTCGAAAAGTTTTTAACACCACAATACTACCCCCTGTCTACCTTAATAGAAAACTTAAGTTTCTCTTCCTCTATTTTCAGACATTCACTGCGCCTTACCATTACCATCCTCATTGGCTTTATAATTGGAAAAATACTGCCTTTTCAGAACGTCTATTGGATCTTACTGACTATCGTAGTGATTATGCGTCCGGGCTATGGCCTAACCAAGGAACGCTCCTATAATCGAATTTTTGGAACGCTACTAGGGGGACTACTTGCCTTTGGCATTGTTTCGCTTGTTCAAAATCACATCGTATTGAGCATCTTTTCGATTGTTTTTATGTTGCTAGGCCTCTCGTTTACCAATATCAACTACAAAATAAGCGCCACTTTTGTCACTATGTATGTGGTTTTTATCTATGGAATCCTTACCCCAAATGTGGTGGAAGTCATTCAGTATAGAATATTAGACTCATTAGCTGGAGCGATATTAGCTTTCTTAGCCAATCAGTTCTTGTGGCCAGCCTGGGAATTTTTTAACACACCATCGCATATTGAAAATTCAATTCGCGCCAACAGGAATTACCTAAGAGAAATTGCGGACTATTACAATAAAAAAGGAGAAATCCCTACCTCCTATAAACTAGCCAGAAAACATGCCTTTGTTGAAATTGGCAATCTAATGACCTCTTTTCAACGTATGATGCAGGAACCAAAATCAAAGCAAAAAACACTTCCATTGGTTAACAAACTAGTGGTTTTAAATCACTCTACGCTTTCAGCCTTGGCTTCCTTATCCACCTACATCCAGTCACATCAAACCACATCAGCTTCCGAGTCATTTAATTACATCATCAAAACGATACTCGCGAACTTAGATCACGCTATTGCTGTTTTAAAAAACGAAACCATCATAGAGGATACTTTTTTCGACAAAGAAGACGTGACCTTGCAATTTGAAGAACTTAAACGAAGACACTTTAGCCGTTTGGCTCAGGATGACGAACTGGACAAAGAAACACGTCAGATCAAAATGCAGGAAGCGCAAATGGTTATTGAACAATTAATCTGGATGAGTAATCTAGCCGAAAAAATTCTAAAAATTACCAAAGAATACAAAACAACTAGACCTGAGGAGTAAGGAATTAACTCAGACAGATACTCCAGTATTCTAAACCAAGACGGACGGCATTCCGTTTTAAAAACATCTAATCTACCCATAAACCAATAGTTCATGCAACAACTTTGGATGGATAACTCGAGCAACCATAGCTTGTA
Organism: Flavobacterium sp. OHVDL-2026-0007; assembly: GCF_059882335.1. Lineage (NCBI taxonomy): Bacteria > Pseudomonadati > Bacteroidota > Flavobacteriia > Flavobacteriales > Flavobacteriaceae > Flavobacterium > Flavobacterium sp. OHVDL-2026-0007. Next base: position 117,320 of record NZ_CM187612.1, on the reverse strand, counting down.
TATGCACTTAAGCGAACAATGAGGTCAATCTTATCAATTTACGCACCATATTTAGATTCGTTCATTTTATAATAAATTGATTGATGCTTTGATCAAGAGTCTGCATTGTCATGATAATGATAATAAGTTTATTCATCTCGTTTCAGCAGTAGGTATATGGCTTCCCATTCAGGGATATTCTGTGCTACAATTTTTAAGATAGCCATCATCGGGATGAATAATATCATACCTGGAACACCCCAAATAATTCCACCGGTAACGATTGCAAGCAACGTGGCCCATGTACTTAAATTAAGCTGCTTACCCACGACCTTTGGAAAAATAACATTAGCTTCCAAATATTGTATGAAGGCAAAGATTAGAATAACTCCTATAGGATACCATATTGAATCTTTAGTTATAAAGGCAATAGCTATGGGTAACAATGAACTTAAAATTATTCCGACGTATGGAATAATAGTCATAATTGCCGTAAGCATACCAAATAGTATAGCATGTTGAATACCTAATGCAAATAAACCAATAGTGTTTAATATGCCCACAATAATATAGACCAATATCATTCCTTTAATAAATCTTGCATAAGTAAAGATTACTTCTTGAAGTACTGCTGTGATTTTTTTTTCATTTCTTTTCCCTAAAACTATGATCATAAAATTGACAAATATGGACCGATGATAAAGAAACAATACTGCATGGACAGGAGTAAGAAAAAGCATAAGCAATACATTTGAAGTAGCCGAAAATAGGTCACTAACAATACTTGTGGTCTTGCCGCTATTTGCGATAGAACTATTGATCCATTCATTCTGCATTTTTATGGTCACATTTAAATCTTCTTGCAACCACCTTTGAGTTTGTATAAGCGTAATTTTTAACTTTTCAACAATTCGAGGTAGCTCATCTCTAAACATCTGTAATTGCCAAATCAACAGGAAAATCAATAAAGAAAACAAAATCAAAATCAGACTTAAACACAAGGCTATTGCCAAGTATCTTGGTATACGTTGGTTTTCCAGCCATAAGCAAATCGGATACATTACAAATGCTATTAATAAACCAAACAACATAGGCACAAATAGTATTGCACCTAAATGCAATAACAAACTCCCAATAAATATGAAGAGTACGGATCTTAATAAAAAATTTCCAGATAGCTTATACATGTTTTCAGTTTTAATCTGTTTTCTAATATCGAAGTATTAATTAGATTATAATCAAAGAATCAGCAATAACCAGAATCATAATAAACGACTGCTATCATCATAATGTTATGCAATACTAACTTCAAGGTACTGAATTTTAATATATTAACAAATTTTTGTAACGTTTTTTTTTACTTCAAACAATTACATTCAAAGGATCTATATCATTACACAGTTTTGTTTTTAAATACGAATTGCTAATTTTTTACGGGTTTCTAAGATCTGTTTAGTTTTTATTAGATCAATTTCAAGTTGCTTGATAAGCAGAAATATACTTCGCCAAGTTGACGAAATTAAGGATTTAAAAACCATGTATATCGGTAGCGAAAGGGTACTGGTTCATCTTAATGTAAATGTGCGGAAAAAAGATCGAAAAAACAGGGAACAGACCATTGACCTAATCAAAAGCATATTCAAAAGGAAGTACCAATTGTTTATTCTATTCCCATAGAAATTGAAAAATAGTATATACTAGATAATGTTTTGTAAAAACAGTAAAAACCTATATTGATATGATTCTTTCTACTTTAGTATAGAAGATATAAATAATTCAAAAAAAAAAAAAATCCCTGTGAATTGTTTAAAACGCACAATTAGGAAAACTATGGACAAATAAAAATGAGGCTATCTCAAAAGGTAGCCTCATTTTTTATACTATAGAAAATAAGATCGTAATCTTTTAATTTTTAAGATGTAAAACCTCTGCAGTTTGTTTTCTTAATTCTGCCAAAAGCGCTGGTTTATCATTTAAAGTCTGTCCATAAGATGGAATCATGTTTTTCATTTTTTCTTGCCAGTCTGCTGTTTTAATTTGATCCTTAAAACATCTGCTAATCAAGTCTACCATGATCGCCACTGCTGTTGAAGCTCCTGGAGAAGCTCCTAATAAAACCGCTAAACTTCCGTCTTTGGTATTGATAACCTCAGTACCAAACTCTAAAACACCACCTTCTTTTTCATCTTTTTTAATCACCTGAACACGTTGTCCTGCTTTTTCAAGTTTCCAGTCCTTAGAACGTGCTGTCGGCAAATATTCACGAAGTGCTGTCATTCGATCTTTTGGAGATTGACGTACTTGCTCTATTAAATATTTCGTCAAAGGTATATTATGATATCCCGCTGATAACATTGGAATTAAATTGTTTGGTTTTATCGACAATGGTAAATCAAGATAAGATCCATTTTTCAAGAAACGAGTCGAAAATCCAGCAAAAGGTCCAAAAAGCAATGCTTTTTCACCATCAATTACACGTGTATCAATATGAGGAACTGACATTGGAGGAGCTCCAACACTCGCCTTTCCATATACTTTAGCTTGATGTTTGGCAATCACTTCAGGATTGGTACATTTCAACCATTGACCGCTCACAGGAAAACCACCATAACCATCCCCTTCAGGAACATTCGCTTTTTCTAGTAAAGGCAATGAACCACCACCTGCACCAATAAAGACAAATTTGGTATACGCTTTTCTTATTTTACCCGTTGTTAAGTCTGTAATTTTAATTCTCCATGTTTTATCCTCACGCTGTCTTAATTTTTTAACCTCACAGTTAAAAAATAAACTAACACCGTCAAGTTTTTCTAAATAATCAAACATGCTTCTGGTTAGGGCACCAAAATTCACATCGGTTCCAATTTCCATGTGTGTAGCCGCTAATTTTTCAGTAGTTTCTCTGCCCTCCATCACTAGTGGCATCCATTGCTTCAATTTTTCAAAATCAGCACTAAATTCCATTTGAGAGAAAATAGGATTTTGTTGTAAAGCTTCAAAACGCGTTTTTAGATATTCCACGTTTTTATCGCCCCAAACAAAACTCATGTGAGGAACACTTTTAATAAAATTCTCTGGGGATGGAACTTTCTTTTCTTGCACTAAATACGACCAAAACTGGCGTGAAATCTCAAAAGATTCCGCTATACTTATTGCTTTTTTAGGATCAATACTTCCGTCTGCTTTCTCTGGAGTGTAATTTAGCTCACAAAAAGCAGAATGTCCAGTTCCTGCATTATTCCAAGCATCTGAACTTTCGGCTGCAGCAACATCTAATCTTTCGTAAATTTCAATTTTTAAATCCGGTTGTAATTCTTTCAAAATTACGCCAAGAGTGGCACTCATAATTCCCGCTCCAATGAGTACTACTTCACTATGGGAACGTATTGTTTCGTCAGACATAACAGTATTATTTTTAAAATGCAAAGGTACTTTTTATAATTGCAAAAAAAAACTAATTTCACATGATATAAGTTATGAAACTACAAAAAGCAGCATGATTCTTAGTGGAATAAACTAAAATACTAAAATCTTTTAGAAGAAAGATAATCTTGAAGCATAATGGTCGCCGAAATTTCATCTATTAATCCTTTGTTTTGACGCTGTTTTTTACTCAATCCACTATCGATCATCGTTTGAAAGGCCATTTTTGACGTAAAACGCTCATCTACGCGGATGACTTTCATATCGGGGAAAATATTAGAAAAATGGGTTACAAAACCTTTAATTATAGAAGCACTTTCGGATGGCTCACCATTCATTTGTTTAGGCTCACCCACTAAAACAGCTTCTACCTTTTCTTTAGCAAAATAGTCTTTTAAAAAATCTATTAAAGTATTGGTTGGAATAGTCGTTAAACCTGAGGCGATAATTTGCATTTCATCAGTAACTGCTATTCCAGTGCGCTTTTGTCCGTAGTCAATAGAGAGAATTCTTGGCATTTTGTAATTTTTATCAAAGATAAGTATTTTAATTTCTCTATGCTCAACCACAAAACAAATCTAAATAGAGAATCCTTTTCTGTAGCCTCGCTTCCCTTTATTGAATTCCATTGCGTCCTATTCTATCTTTTGTACTAAAATTTGTTTTTAAAAAGAAAGATCCGTTTCAAAAACTCGAAACGGATCAATCCCAACAGGGGGCAAAACTTAAAAAAAAAAAAAAATCTATTAAAATTATCTATTAAATAAACGTCTAAAAAAACCTCTTTCTTCCTCTTCTTCATCATCTTCCGTTCGCGTTTCATATTGCGCTTGATACTGAGAAAATTTCAGCTGTGTTTTTTCATGCTCAAAGATCAACTCCTTGATGTATTCCACATAGGTTCTCTTTCTTTCTTCCAAGAAACCAATTAAATATTTCTCACTAAACTCCAGTCCACTTACGGTCTCAATCTGCAAAAGTTTTTTATACAAAGGCTCTATATGCAGTGAAATAACTTCCTGAGGAACAGATTGACGTCGTCCAAAAATATTAGCCACCGCTCCCTGCTCATCTTTGGCTATTTCAAAATCCGTAATCACCCAATAGTACCTACCTGACTTGGCTAAATTTTTTACAATGGCATGAAAGTTTTTACCTTTCTTAAGGTTTTCCCACAGCACTTTAAAAATAACCTTAGGCATATCAGGATGACGAATGATATTGTGTGGCTGTCCCATTAACTCATAATCTTCATAACCTGAAACATCAACAAACACTTCATTGACATATTCAATGATACCAAAAGCATTTGTTTTACTCATAATGACTTGTGTTTTATCCCAGGAGACTTCTTTATCAATAACGATAATTTGGTTTTAAAGCTGATTTTCTTGATTCATCTTTTATTGCTTATAATAATTTGTTTTGGAACATTAATTTTAAATTTTCTAACATGGAAATGCCTAAAAAAATTAATAGTGCAAAATTAGCGCGAACAAAAAGTAAAAAACCTGACATTTATCATTTATTAATCACAACATAACACCTAAACCCCCTACTACCACTAGCTTCGCGAGATTTTCAACAACCTACTTTAATTATCAAATTAAAAACAAAAAGTTATATTCATAACATTTTCAAAAGCTTTTCCCTTTTTGCTTCTCCCCAAATACCCTATCTTTGCAAAAAATTAAAACTTATGAATTCTTTACAAACTATAATTGAACAAGCTTGGGAAAACAGAGCTTTATTACAAGAAACAACTACAACTGATGCTATTAGAGAAGTTATCGAACTAGTTGATGCAGGAAAATTACGTTGTGCTGAACCAGTTGGTGACAAGTGGCAAGTAAACGAATGGGTTAAGAAAGCAGTTGTAATGTATTTCCCAATTCAAAAAATGGAAACATGGGAGTCTGGTATTTTCGAATATCACGACAAAATGTTGCTAAAAAGAGGATATGCTGAAAAAGGAATTCGTGTAGTACCAAATGCTGTAGCCCGTTACGGAGCTTATATCTCTAGTGGTGTTATTTTGATGCCTAGTTATGTAAATATTGGAGCTTATGTTGATGAAGGAACTATGGTGGATACTTGGGCAACAGTAGGTAGTTGTGCTCAAATTGGTAAAAACGTTCACTTAAGCGGTGGTGTTGGTATTGGAGGGGTTCTAGAGCCTTTACAAGCAGCTCCTGTTATCATTGAAGATGGTGCTTTTATCGGTTCTCGTTGTATCGTTGTAGAAGGAGTTCACGTTGGTAAAGAAGCTGTGCTTGGTGCTAATGTTTGTTTGACTGCTTCAACAAAAATTATTGACGTAACTGGTGATGAGCCTGTTGAAATAAAAGGTTTTGTTCCTGCTCGCTCTGTAGTAATACCAGGAAGTTATACTAAAAAATTCCCTGCTGGTGAGTTTCAAGTACCATGTGCCTTAATTATTGGTACTCGTAAACCATCAACTGATTTAAAAACTTCATTAAATAATGCGCTTCGTGAATACAATGTAGCGGTATAATTTAAGATTTAAATAAATAAGAAAAAGGAATGAATTTAATAAACTCATTCCTTTTTTTATGTCCTTTTTTATGTCCTTTTTTATTGCTTTCTCTGCAGTTTTAACAGCTTCGCATACTTCATATAAGAGAAGAAAGCTTGAATCATGGCTATGGATAAACCATCTATACCATTAAAGATTCCCTTTTTAAAGAAGTAACAACGTACAAAAGCTACCGTACCATTTAAAACAGGTTTAAACGAACCTACCCTTTTGCCTTGATCAAACAATTGTTGCGCATGCCAACCTGAATATTGATTCTTTTTAGCAATGATTTGATCTAAAGATTCCCATCCATAGTGCAAAATATGCACAGCTACTCTTTTCTCATTTTGAGTAACAATGGATTGATGTACTATTGAATCCGAAGGATGTGCTGTTTTTTTATTAAAAAAACGAACTTTATGATCAGGATACCATCCTGAAAAATCAATCAGTTGATCACCTAAAAAGTTTTTTACCCTAAAACTAAAAGCATCGTAGTTTCCTTCTAGATATTTTTGATTACGTATAAACTCTTCTGCATCTTTATCCAGAAATTCATCCGCATCAAGATTCAAAATCCAATCATTTTTACAATAAGGCAAACCATGTGTGCGTTGTGGTCCGTCTCCTAAAAAAGCCTGCTGGATCACTGTTGCCCCTTTTCCTTTTGCAATTTCAACCGTATTATCCTTGCTAAAAGAATCTACTACGATTACTTCGTCACAAACTTTTAATAGAGCATCGATGCATTTTCCAATATTTTTCTCTTCATTGAAAGTAATAACCAGACCGCTAATTTTCATTGTCAATTTTAATTTATTCCCCGCAAAAATATAACTTTTTTGATTAATTCAGTCGCATTCACACCAGCAGATTGCTCGCCTGATCAAATAGCACTTCCATTACACCTTATTCAAATAAAAAAACAACCCTCCATCCCATGAGAAAAAAAACCAATGTACTAAACAGCTTCGACCTTAGGCCGACCACATCCTCATTACGGTCTTTAAACCCTAGATCAGTGAATAAAGAAAAAGGACAAAAAAACACTTTAAAATCATGTTTCTTGTCCTTTTTTATTTCTTTCAAATAGACACCTTTAATTCAACTCGTCCTTACTCGCGAATTAAAAACAATGCTCCTTCCTTATTTCTTCCAAAATTTAAGCTTTTTCTTCAACCTTTTCTTTCTATAAAATTGCTCTTGAAAGTCTGTTGTGTACTTCCACAGCGTAGTGAAAATTTTCTGCTCAGACTCTGCTTTGTACAACTTAGCATACTCGTTACTCATGATCTCCACCATCTCCTTTAAAGGAGTCAATCGGCAAAGGTTTTTCATACGCATTTCAAAAGTCATGCTCTTATGAAACTCCATTCGATTTAAATCAACCAAGAAAAAATCATAATTTCCATTGCTGTTTTTCTTAATTAGAGTATTCCCTGGCGAATGATCTAAAAACTCAATACCTTTTTGATGCAAATCAAAACTGAATCGAGTAAACTGTCTTAAGATCTCCATATGATCTGGATAATCAACTACCTCTATCAATTCTCTATAAGTTAAATCACAGCTAATTTGTTCACTGATATAATAACTTTTTTCCAATCCTAAAAAGGAATAGAATTCAACAAAAGCAATTGCACTTGGAGTTCCTACACCTAGCTCAGTCAATCGGTTAGCAAACTCGAAAGAACGTCTTGCTTTTGATTTCCTAAAATATTTATAGGCAATTTTATTGATAAGATGCGGTATTTTAAAAGACTTAATATTGACTACTTTATCTTCTAAATCAAATAATTTTATTTGATTTCTCTGCCCAATAACAAAATCCCTTCCTTTTGACTCAAAAGAATTGATATCATCTAAAAGAATAGATCTAAATTTCTCATATTCCTTATTTAATCTAAAAATCATAAAAGTTGTTTCCGCAAATTTAGTTAGTTTTGCTAACTTATAATATAAAAATATTCACATTATGCGGATCACTATAATTAGCCATGACAATTGGGGATACAATCACCATATTGTTACAGCTCTAGAAAAAAGAGGGCACATTGTGAACCATATTGATTTTAATACTTTTAAGTATCAATACCCCAACTTTTCCTATCGTATCTACAACTTTTTTTCAAAAGCTTTTCTAAAAAAGAACATCAAAAATATTCATTTTGGAAATGAAATAATCCGACGTTTAAAAGCCCTAGGCGAAATTCAAGACGTTATATTAACGATCAAGGGAGACTTTATTGACCCTGAGAAGATTCTAGAATTTAAAAAATACACTAAAAAATCCATTGGTTATTTTAACGACAACATCTATAGATGTCCTAAAATAGTTCCTACTCTTGGGAATTTTGATGAAGTATATTCCTTTGAAAAAGAAGATGTAGACAAGTACCGTCTCAACTTTATAACCAATTACATTTATACTGAAGCCGAGATAAACCGAACTGGGAATTTTAAATACGAAGTATTCAATATCAGTTCAAAAGACAATCGCTTTAAAACCATTTCAAAAATAGCCGATATTTTAAAAGCCAACGACATCTCTTCTAAAATTATCGTTTATGACAAAAAAAACAAACATAAAAGTAAGAATATAGAATTCATCTCGAAATACATTCAGATTAAAGAGGTTGAAGAATATATCCATCAGTCCAAAATTCTTTTAGATATTCATCGGGCAGAGCAAAACGGATTAAGTTTTAGAGTATTTGAAAGCATTGGATTACAAAAAAAATTAATTACGACCAACCACAATATCGTTGATTACGTTTTTTACAACCCCAACAATATTCTGGTAATTGATGAGAAAAATCCAATCATACCGAAATCTTTTTTTGAAACGGACTACGAAAAAATACCCGACGAGATCTACGATAAATACACTTTAGAACATTGGATCGACACGGTTTTCTTAAACAAAAACCAGTAAATTCTCTCAGCCAAAAATAAATCACACTTGAAATAAGCTACCTTTTTTATGCCTATTTCGCCAGAATCCTCTCTTGTTATTATGTCCAGAACATAATAACAAGAAGACTCTCACTCACTCCCTATTCTGACGCAATTAACCCTGCTTTTGACTCTAAAAGTTCATTTTTCTCAAAACTATCCTTTTAAATTGTAACCAAACCGGCAGCAGCTTTGCAAAGTTCAACACGATCTATCCCCTCTCTTCCACCTAAAATAGGGAAGTAAAACGACTAACACTTCTAAGGGCTCTTCCTTCAACACTCTTGCGCCAACTCTTTTTGAAATAGACCGAATTACCTATGATACCTTTATCAAAAAAGACAATCATACCAAAGAAAAAGATAAATCAATTGCTAACTGACAAAACGAGAGCCGAAATATGATTCAAACAACATCTTCTTTTTATTTATACCTTTGCAATCGTAATTGATCAAATAAAACAATTGTTATAATTTATAGAATGAACGAAGAAATATTAAAAGCTTACGAAGTCATCAAAGAAGGCGGAATCATTCTTTACCCTACAGATACCGTTTGGGGAATCGGCTGTGATGCAACAAATCCAGAAGCTGTTGCCAAAATCTACAAACTCAAACAACGCGCTGAAACGCAATCCATGATTGTGCTGATGAATGGGGAAAAAATGATGTACAATGTATTTAAAAACATCCCTGAAGTAGCTTGGCAAATATTAGATTTATCTGAAAAACCCACCACATTGATTCTGGATGAACCTAGAAATGTCGCTCCAAATATTATTGCAGCAGATAATTCACTGGGAATTCGTGTGGTAAAAGAACCTTTCTGCTTTAAATTATTAGAGCGAATGAAAAAACCTTTGGTCTCCACTTCAGCTAATATTTCAGGTCAACCTACTCCTATTGCTTTCAAAGATATCAATCCTGAAATCATCAAAGGAGTTGACTATGTGGTCAATTTGTATCAAGACAGAGTGGCTGGAAAACCCTCAACGATTATCAAATTAACAAAGGATTCACAAGTAAAAGTGATTCGTAAATAAGAAAAGAGTGACTTCTACTTCGCTCAAACGGACGAAAAACGGTCTTTTGAGCGAAGCCGAAGGATATTCAATCTGGAAATATAATGCTGAAACGATTAAAAAAAGCTTCGCTAATGACCATTCAGCATTCTATAATTGCCTAAACTAAACCGTTTTCAAACTCTCTATTAGCCAATCGATATCTTCTTTGGTATTATAATGGCTAAGAGAAATTCTAAGATTAGGCAATTTTAAATCTGCTTCAGACAGCATTTCTTTTAAAACATGAGAAGGTTTTACACTTCCCGATTGGCATGCACTCCCTCTAGAAACTGCTATTCCCTTCATATCTAAAGTAAACAACAACATCGCCGTTTTTGCTTCCGGAAAAGGCAAAATAACATTGATGATATTGTAAAAATCTTCTTTTTTACCGTTGATTCTAAAGCCTGGGAAATGGCTTTGTAACTGTTCAATCAAATACATTTTTAAGTCTAATATATAGACTCTCTCCTCTTGTAAATGCTCACAAGAAAGAGTCAACGCTTTGGCCATTCCAGCAATTTGATGCACAGCTTCAGTTCCAGCACGCAGGCCTTTTTCCTGTTCACCGCCAAAAAACAAAGGCTGTAATCCTGAATTTTTACGAATAAAAGCAAAGCCTACTCCTTTTGGCCCATGAAATTTATGGGCACTCGCCACTATAAAATCAACTGTTGTTTTTTGCAAATCAATCTCGGTTTTCCCCACTGATTGTACTGTATCAGAATGAAACAAAACACCATATTGCTTACAAATCACACTCACTCTATCGAGATCTAAAATAGTCCCTGTCTCATTATTGACATGCATCAAACTCACTAAAGTCTTCTTTTCTTGGGCTAATAAATTCGATAAATGGGTTAAATCAATACTCCCATCAGGATGTATCTTCACGTAATCTACCTCAATATTGTATTCCAATTGCAAGGCCATAGCAGTATGCAGTACCGCATGATGCTCCACTTTAGAGGTAATAATACGTTCTATTTTACGATCTTTTACAGCAGAACGAAGAATCCAATTGTCCGCTTCTGTACCCCCTGAGGTAAAAATAATTTCTTGAGCAGAGCAATTGAAGTGTTTGGCGATACTTTTTCTGGAAAGTTCTAAAATGGTTTTTCCATTGCGTCCAAAACTATGTGTAGAAGACGCATTACCAAAATCTTCTGCCATAACTTTAGTCATTTCTTGAATAACTTCAGCGCGCATGGCAGTTGTAGAGGCGTTGTCGAGGTATACTTTTTTCATTGTGGCAAAGTTATGAAATATCAATTGTCTAATCTTAAATATCATTTGCCAAATTTTTCACTATTTTTGACCCAAATAAAATTACGATGAAAAAATATGCAAGCCTACTGTTATTAGCCTTTTTATTAAACGGTTGCGATGACGGAGATATCACGGTTGATTCCATAGATTTTGATGCAGTACAAGCACAAAGTTGCACTGATACTTATGAGTTAATATACAAACTTAAAAATCAAGAATCATTGCTATTGCAAATGCCGATAAATACGCTTAAAAATGAACCTACAGGCAATGGAGTTAGTCCAACCCCAATTTTTATTGACGATAGCAGCTATAGATTAGCCTATAGAAGTTACAACGGAACGGTAGAAAGCACGAACATTTGCAGTCTTATTCCACCAACCACACCCTCAGTTATCCAACAATGGAATGCGGAAGAAGGACAAATTGAAATTACTACCACAGCAACCTATGCACCAAACAACACTGGCGATGGTAGCACTAGAATTGATGGATACAACCACTACATTACAATCAAAAATGTTACCTACCCTGCACCTGGTTCCACCGTTAAGGTTACAGTGCCAGAAGTAATCATTGGAAACTTTAAAACAGCTATAAAAGCAGAAGACAAATTGGACTTAGTATTTGATGAATCTGCAAATCAATGCAGCACATCAGGGCAAGTTTACAACTTTAATTCGAGCACATCTTTAACCATCGATGACATAGATCCTGCTCTACTTTTAAACGCTTCTACTCCTGCAAATGACCCTCGAAGAGGATTACTTAGCGCGACGAAAAACAAGCTTTTATTACGCGTTTATAATGGCCTTCTTACCGAAGGATATTTCTGTACTTCACCTGTTCCAACTACCCCAACATTAAAAGAAACTTGGGTCGGTCAACCCGGAGAAGACAAGATCAGCGGTATCATAGAAGTGACCTCAACCACCTATGTTGGGAGCACATTTAAACACACTATCGTACTTAAAAATGTCAAGCTTCAAAAAGGAAATAACGTCTTCAATTTAGGAAACACTTTCTTGTTAGGTGAGTTAATTAAATAAGAAAACCAGTTTGAATAGTCGCTTTTACATCATTTAAAAAGCTTATCACTTTCCTACAAAACAAACATCCATTTTCTACTCTAATTCCTTCGAGGAAAGAGAAAGAAAATGGATGTTTTTTTATGCCTTAATTCGAGCATTTTTAAACTTAAAAAACGAACTACTTATTGTTTTGTCTAAAATAAACTTCGGTAGCACCTAGTCCATATTTTTGATAATTGGCGTCTTGAAAATCAACTCCATCATAACGACCCAATAAAAAATCAAGTTCTGCCTTTAGAATTCCCTCGCCAACACCATGAATAAAAACAATCTTTGGAATGCGATTTCGAATAGCAAACTCGATGTGCCTTTTTGCTGTTTCGGTTTGCAAAGTTAAGATATCGTAATTGGACAGACCTCGTTTATTTGGGACCAATTTTTCGATGTGTAAATCAAATTCTGGAGCTGAAATTTCACGTTTATCTTTGCGTTCTTTCACAAAACTTCTTGCTTTTGGCTCTTCTTTCTCTTTAGAAATCTCATCTAAATTAATTCTTTTAATAGAATTCATTAAATTACTGGATTCCTGCATTTTAAGTAATTCATTGACAAAAAATGTCATCATGAATCCGTCCTCAGTTTCTATCAAAACCTCTTGGTTTTTCACCGAAACTACTACTCCGTTTATGGCTTCGTCTAAAACTGAAACCTTATCTCCTTTAGTCAACATCTTGCTCTTCTTTTTCTTTATTTTTACTGGGTGTTTTTGCACTTAACTGCATCATTCCATACATGAAAACCACCATAGCAATCACCATTATATAGACGTTTTTTTCTGCGGAAACTTGCTCATATAATGCAACTGAAATGGCAAGGATCATTATTAAAATTTTAAAAATTTTCATATTTCAAAGTATAAGATTGTAAAAGTAAGAAACTTTAAAATAGCACTTCTCACCTCTTTTACTATCGTTGGGTATTTTTTTGTAAAATTGTAAAAAACAAAAGCCTTGAATTTAGAACAATATATGTTGCCTTGTTTATTCAAAACACTCTTTGGAATTGAGTGTTTAGGCTGTGGATTCCAACGTGCTCTATTCTTACTTTTTGAAGGTGATTTTTTAGCCGCTTTTAAAATGTTTCCAGCCCTCTATTCTACTCTTTTATTTTTGGGGTTTGCTTTGTTTTATTTTTTAGACAAGTCTAAAAAATATCAAAAAATGCTTTGGATATCCGCAACTATAAATGTAATTTTTATGCTAGCCGGATATTACTATAAACACTTTTTAATTTGATTTTTCTCAAGTGAAATTATTTTTTAATCTGGTTCAAAATATCGTTCATCATCTCTATTTGCACTTTCTGAATTTCGATTAATTCTTGTTGTTGATGCATAATTAAATGATCAATTTTATCGTGAATCATTCTAATTTCTAATTCCGATTTTAGATTAATCATATAATCCTTTTTAGCCCTTTTTCGATCTTTTTCTTCTTGACGATTTTGACTCATCATAATCACTGGAGCTTGCAAAGCTGCAATACAGGATAAAATTAAATTTAGCAAAATAAAGGGATAGGGATCGAATCCTTTATTAAGCAAAATATAGACATTGGCCAAAATCCAAATCAGTATAAAAAACAAAAAGGAAATAATAAACGTCCAACTCCCTCCAAAGTCCGCCACTTGATCAGCTACCTTCTGTCCAAAATTTCTGGGCTCCTGCTCATCTTCGGCGATACTTACTATGGACTTATCTTCTTTAAGAGCATCTATAACACTATTCTCCAAAGTAGAGAGTGTACCAATCTCAGTAGACAAATAGCCCGATATGTATTGCTCACGATAACTATTCAACTCTTTGATGGCGATACACTCATTCTCGTTAAACGATGGATGATCCCTCATAATCAATCCTAAAATCGGGTTGTGAATCGATTTTCCGTAAATTTTCTCACTTTCTGGAAAAGAAAGATTAGAAATAGCACTTTTGAAAGTTGCGTTTTTTTTCATTTAAATATATTTTACAAGCTAATTTACACATTTAACCCCTTAATAATCATATAATTCACAAAGCTTTTCTTTTTTCCTACCTATCCCCTACAGAAGGCTCTAAACAAAATTTCTTTGTCTAAATCGTGCCTTTATTTGCAAAAACACCTTACTTTTAGCCTTTTAAATCATTCATTCAATTTTATAATTGTGTCAAAAGAGAGTATCATACAAAATATAAAAGCTTTAAAAAGCCATTCCACTATAAATTACGGAATCAAGACTAAGACAGAAGACTTTACAGAAAAACTCTTCTACACCCTTTTTGATTCAAATGCCCCCTTAGATCAGAGTATCGACGAACTCGAAATTAGATTTAAGGAAATTGCCGTTTTGGCTTGTCATAAACCAAAACATTCGTGCGAATCCATTTGGGAGCGTTTCCTAGAAAAACTACCTGGTGTTTTAGAAAAACTAAATCAAGACGCTGAATACATTTTAGAGAACGATCCAGCATCCAACAGCATAGATGAAGTTTATTTGGGCTACCCTGGTTTTTATGCCATTGCCATTTACAGATTAAGCCATGAATTATACCAACTCGATTTGTTGCTGTTTTCGAGATTGATGAGCGAATATGCACATCGCATCACCGGAACAGACATTCACGCTGGTGCTCATATTGCTTCGCCATTTTTTATCGATCACGCTACTGGAATTGTAATTGGTGAAACCACAGTAATTAAAAAACATGTAAAAATTTACCAAGGGGTTACCTTAGGTGCTTTGAGCGTAAGCAAAGAAATGAAAAATGCCAAAAGACACCCAACAGTAGAGGCGCATGTTTGCATTTATGCCAACGCTACTATTTTGGGAGGCGAAACGATTATTGGAAAAAACAGTATTATTGGCGGAAACGCCTGGATCACCAAATCAATTCCCGAGGATTCGATCGTGACCAACACCACCACTACTGAAGTTAAAATAAAAGAAAAGAAATAATATGGGCCCACAGAAATTGCTAAACCTAATTGGCAACACTCCTTTGATGGAAACGGTGAACTTGGTTAAAAATAAAAACGTCAAACTTTTACTTAAACTCGAAGGAAACAATCCGGGAGGAAGCGTAAAAGATAGAGCGGCATACAACATGATTGCTTCGGCTCTAGAAAGAGGCGATATCAAGAAGGGAGATAAGTTAATTGAAGCCACTAGTGGCAACACTGGAATTGCTTTAGCGATGATCGCTCAATTGTTTCAAATAGAGATCGAATTGGTTTTACCTGAAGATTCTACAAAAGAGAGAACCCAAACCATGCGAGCATATGGCGCTACAGTCATTTTAACGCCCGCTAACGAAGGAATTATTGGTTCACGTAACTATGCCGACAAAAAAGTAGAAGAAGGCGGTTATTTGATGTTAAATCAATTTGCAAACGAGGACAACTGGAAAGCACATTATAAAACCACTGGTCCTGAAATCTGGAACGACACTCAGGGCACTATAACCCATTTCGTTTCGGCTATGGGAACAACGGGAACCATTATTGGTACTTCAACTTATTTAAAAGAAAAAAATCCAGCCATTCAGATTATAGGCGCACAGCCAAGCGATGGGTCCCAAATTCCAGGCATCCGCAAATGGCCACAAGAATATTTACCTAAAATTTTCGATCCTTCCAAAGTGGATACCGTAGTAGATGTAAGTGAAGAAGAAGCGCGAGCCATGACCAAAAGACTAGCCCTTGAAGAAGGTGTTTTTGCAGGAATGAGTAGTGGCGGATCCGTAGCCGTAGCTTTAAAAATTGCCGAGCAATTAGAATCTGGCGTTATCGTAGCGGTTATTTGCGATCGTGGAGATCGTTACCTATCCTCTGATTTATTCGATTAAAAAATAAAGAGAAACACAACAGAGGTTCAAAGAGGCACTGTGGCTAAGTTTTACTTTCCGCTGCTGTTCTTTTTGAACCTTTTTCTTTTTTAACAACTAGTCGAACTCAATTCTAAATTCAGCTCCTTTGTTCCTACCTTCGCTGCTAGCTGTAAGTTTTCCTTTGTTTCTTTCGATAATTTCTTTACACAAATACAAACCAATCCCTGTTGATGATTCATTGGCCGTTCCTAAACGACTCATCTTAGTGAATTTTTTAAACAGTTCCTCAATCTGATTTTTATCAAAACCAATTCCTCGATCAGTAACACTGATGATCACATTTGCATTTTCAGTAAAAACTTTAAGTTTGATTTCGCTGTCAAAATAAGAAAACTTCACTGCATTGCTAATAAGATTCACCAAAACCTGAATTAACAAACCTTCATCAATCCTTAGCTTAGCCTCTACTGTTTGTACATCCAAGCTTAACTTTATGTTCTTATCGACCAAACGCTGCTCCACCTGCTCGTTGACAAAATCCAAAACACTTGGAAACAAAATAATTTTATCTTCCAAGCTCCCTTTGGTAACTTGATCCTGCTCTTTTAACAGTTTTATAAAGTTCTCTATATAGCGAAATTGCAAATCCGTTGACTCACAAATTAATTCCGCTAAATGTTTTACTGATTCAGAAGGATTCTCACTTAATATTAATTTAGCCAAACCTTGAGGGTTTCCAGCAAAATTTTTCAAATCATGCGAGAGCATATAAATCAAATCTTGTTTTTCATTGATAAAGCTTTCAGCCTCATAAATCGATTCTTGAATATTTCCCATTAACAAACCCGCTTCATCTTTGTATTCCACAGGTAAAACCGACAGTTTACGACTATTCCTATACTCATCCAATGCCTTTGAAGCTTTTGAAATTGGCTTAATCAACTGATTCAAAACTAACAAGGTCACCAAGGTGGCCAACAAGGTCATGATCAAAGAGAAAACTAAAATAGAGGTAGGGGAAATATTGTGATTGTAATACAGAACAAAAAACAGAATCCCGATTAAAGGAATATGAATACCAATAAAAGCCACAAACAAAAATTTGAATGCATAACTTTTTTTTAAAAAACTTATTCGTGAAAGATTATGATACAACTTCATAAAAAATTATCAATACTACTAGGTTATAAATGCAATCTATAAGGTATTGCCAAAAACAAAGTTAACTTATAAAGGGAATTAAACTAATTATTTAAAAAATTTCATAAAATATTTTGAAAATTGAATTTATAAAAGTTTACAAACCCTTATTTTTGCCCTATGGGAAGAAAAAATACAGACAAAGTTGTCTTTCATCAAATTCAGGTTCTTGATGCTGGAGCAAAGGGAGTATCAGTAGCGAAGGCTCCTGACGGTAAAGTAATCTTTATTCCGAATGTCGTTCCTGGCGATGTAGTTGATGTACAAACTTTTAAAAAGCGAAAAGCATATTACGAAGGAAAAGCCGTAAAATTTCATGAATTATCAGAACATCGTATCGAGCCAATTTGCGAGCATTTTGGCGTTTGCGGAGGGTGTAAATGGCAAAACATGAAATACAGCCAACAACTTTATTACAAACAAAACGAAGTAAAGAATCACTTGCAACGTATTGGAAAAGTTGAGCTTCCTGAATTCGAAAATATATTGGGTTCAGAAAAACAGTTTTTTTACAGAAATAAAATGGAATTTTCGTTTTCTAACAGTCGTTGGTTAACTGAAAAAGAAATTGAAAGCACAGAAGACTTAGGAAATAGAAATGCGTTAGGATTTCATATTCCAAAAATGTGGGACAAAATTCTTGACATTAACAAATGTCATTTACAAGAGGATCCATCAAATGCCATTAGAAACGAAGTTAGAGATTTTGCTAACCAGCATGGTTTAACCTTCTTTAATCCAAGAGAACACTCTGGTTTATTGAGAACCTTAATGATTCGTACTGCTTCTACTGGTGAGATCATGGTTTTAATTCAGTTTTTCGAAAATGACAAAGCCAATCGCGAGTTACTACTAGATCATCTTTATGAGAAGTTTCCACAAATTACTTCTTTGCAATATGTGGTAAATGCCAAACAAAATGACACCATCTACGATCAAAACATAAAGTTATACAAGGGTAGAGATTATATTTTAGAAGAGATGGAAGGTTTGAAATTTAGCATCAATGCTAAATCATTCTACCAAACCAACTCGGATCAAGCGTATGAATTGTATAAAATAACACGTGATTTCGCAGGACTTACTGGGGATGAAACGGTTTATGATTTATATACTGGAACTGGAACTATTGCACAATTTGTCTCTAAAAAAGCAAAAAAGGTAATTGGGGTAGAAAGTGTTCCTGAAGCTATACTAGATGCTAAAGCAAATGCCGAGCGCAATAATATAACCAATTGTGAGTTTTTTGTAGGAGACATGAAAGTCGTTTTCAATGAAGACTTCATTGCACAACACGGAAAACCTGATGTGATCATTACTGATCCACCTAGAGATGGTATGCATGCTGCCGTTATTGATCAGATCCTAAAAATTGCTCCTAAAAAAGTAGTTTATGTAAGTTGTAACTCAGCTACACAAGCAAGAGATTTAGCTTTAATGGATGAAAAATACAAAGTAACACGTGTTCGTCCAGTGGATATGTTTCCACAAACACATCACGTTGAAAATGTTGTACTTTTAGAACTTCGATAATCAAGCTATGAAAAAAATAATCTGTTTTTTACTACTGTTTACTTTTGGCTTATCCAGTTGCGAGAAGGATGATATTTGTGACGCAAATACCCCTACTACTCCTCGATTAATTATTTCGTTTTACGATATTAATATTCCATCGACTAAGAAAAGTGTGACGCGATTAAAAGTAATTGGTGAAGGACAACCAAATGGTATTATTTTTAACAAAAGTGCTACTTTAGAGGATGACAAATATTTAACAAGCGGTGATTCCATTGCAATACCTTTGCAAACAGACCTAGACAGTACCACCTATAGTTTTGTTTTAAACTCAGGGAACTCTAATGCTGCCTTGATCAATACGGACGTCATCAAATTTAATTATACACGTCAAAATGTTTACGTCTCTAGAGCTTGTGGTTTCAAAACCGTATACAAACTAGATACCCAAAAACCTTTTGAACAAACAAATCCTGACGCTGATGGTTTATGGATGCAAGTTGTTGAAGTAAAAAATGCTAACATTGAAAAAGAAAATGAAACACACATTAAAGTATATTTTTAGTTATTCTTTATTGCTTTCAATGTTTTTGGTTCAAGCGCAAGAAACACCAACTACAACAGTAACAAAAGAGATCGTTCAGGAAAAACCAAAACCTGAAACAAACAAACCGTCTGTGGAGAAAACACAGACAGACAGCATTCCGCCAAAAATGGATCGCTATGGTTTGCGCGTGGGTGTTGATTTGTATAAATTAACTCGTGGTTTTTATGACAAAGACTATAAAGGAATCGAGTTTGTTGGTGATTTTCGTTTCAACAAAAATTACTATATAGCCGCTGAACTTGGTTTTGAAGACAAAACCACAGACGATGACCGATTAAATTCTACGGCAACGGGAACGTATATTAAAGCGGGTTTTGACTACAATCTGTATGAAAACTGGCTGGATATGGAAAACCTAATCACCATTGGTTTACGAGGGGGATTCAGCACTTTTAGTCAACAAATAAATAGCTATAAAATCTACAACTCGAATCCCTACTGGGGAGAAAAACCTCCTGTTGTCAGTGGCGAAAAATACGATGGACTTACCGCTACCTGGTTGGAAGTGGCAATGGGACTTAAAGCAAAGGTTTTTAATAATATCTTTGTAGGTTTTGGCGTTCAGCTAAAACTTTTAGCAAGCAACAAAAAACCGGATAACTTTGACAACCTATACATCCCCGGATTTAATCGCACTTACAATGGTAATTTTGGAGTTGGTTTCAATTACACCGTATCGTACTTCCTTCCTATTTACAAGAAAAAAGTAATTATACCTGAAATAACCAAAGCAGCTCCTAAAAAGTAGCACCTTAGACTCTATAGCCTCAAGCAAATTATAAAAGCCACCCATTCACAAGATTATTTAATCTGGAATGGGTGGCTTTTTTTGTATCGTTCTAACGCTACTTCTAAAGCAAATAGAGGTAAACTATCCGATTTCTTTAATTCCTTTTATAAAAATCCATTTCATAAAAAGCTTTTCTCCATCTTTAGTTTTTACCGCTTGAAATTTAGGTGATATTAAAGTAGCTACTATAAAAGCAGTCATCGGAATCCACAAACCACTTAATTCAGTAAAACGTGCCACGATGAATCTTCCTAAAACAAACAGGATAGCAAAACATCCTAATTGGTATAAAAAAGCTCTTATTTGTAATTTTGTCATTGTTCTTATTTTTTTAGATTCATAATCCTAAAGCTTCAGAGCCAAATCGTTTTTTTAATGTTATTCAAAAAAACAAGCCTTTGCCTCTTAGAGTCTTTACCTAGGTCTCTTTATTCCGTAATTTGAAACTTCGTTCTTTTACTTCCCTCGTACATTTCGTATTTCACCAAACGCGCTTCTAAACTAGCGTTAAAAAGCTTGATCTTACGGGATGGTTTTAATCCAACAAATTTCAAAGCTTCTAGGTTCGCGGTAATAAACCATGCATTGGTTCCTGGATAACTTTTCTTTAAAGTATCCCCAATACTTTTGTAAAACTCTTCCATATGAATATCCAATCTTTCATCATAAGGTGGATTGAAAACCATATGCAGCTTTCCTTCAACGGCTTTTTCTGTATCGAAAAAATTGCTCTCTTCAATACTTACATAATCCTCTAAGTTGGCATTTTTGATATTATCTTTGGCTTTATTAACCGCACTTGGTGCCTTATCAAAACCTTTGATCGTATAATGAAACTCTTTGGTCTTCTTCATTAAACTGTTTATAATTTGTTCAAACAAATCATTATCCCAGTCTTTCCATTTTTCAAAAGCAAATTCTTTTCTATTGATATTAGCCGGTATATTACAAGCAATCATAGCAGCTTCTGCCAAAAATGTTCCAGAACCACACATTGGATCTAAAAAATGGCTTTGTCCTTCCCAACCTGATAACAATAAAATTCCTGCTGCCAAAACTTCATTGATAGGTGCAATATTGGTAGCGGTTCTATACCCACGTTGGTGTAATGAGTTTCCTGAAGTATCTAACGCAACTGAAACCTGATCTTTGTCAATATGCACATTGATTCGTAAATCGGGATACTGTTTATCAATACTTGGACGTTGTCCAGTTCGTTCTCTAAATTGATCGACTATAGCATCTTTACATTTTTGCGAAACAAACTCAGAGTGATTAAAATAAGTGGAATGCACAGTAGCATCAATCACAAAGGTCTGATTAGCATTTAATAATTTAGACCAGTTTACACCTGAAATCCCCTTATACAAGGCTTGTTCGTTGTTGGCTCTAAACGAATAAATCGGTTTTAATACTTTAAGGGCCGTACGCAAAGACAAATTGGCTTTATACATAAAACCTTTGTCCCCTTTAAAGCTGACCATTCTTACTCCTTTTTCCACATCTTGTGCACCAAGATCTTTCAATTCTTTTTCTAATATCTCTTCAAAACCAAAAAAACATTTGGCAATCATTCTAAAATTTTCTTCCATCTTTACTTTTGTATTAAAAAACAACTCCAATCACAAACGCACCCAAGTGCCCCTCTCTACCTTAAAATGATTCTATAGGTATCAGCGCGAAATAGTTATTTTTCGGCAAAAATACACTAAATTTGCGGTACTTTGAATTAATTGAAATAGAATAAATGTCTGAAGCACCTAACTCATCAACACCAAATCAGGAACGTAATACCGAAAACTGGTTTACTTCGTGGTTTGATACACCTTATTATCACATCCTTTATAAAGATAGAAATTACAGAGAAGCGCAGATTTTCATGGATAATCTAACGCATTATCTCAACTTGCCTGAAAAAGCAACGGTTTTAGACTTAGCCTGTGGAAAGGGGCGTCATTCTATCTATTTGAATCAATTGGGATTTAATGTCTTAGGAGCTGATTTATCAGAAAACAGTATTGCCGAAGCCAGCAAAAACAGTAATGATACCTTGCATTTTAAAGTGCACGATATGCGGGAGCCTTTCGAGGAAAAATTTGATGCCATTTTTAATTTGTTTACCAGTTTTGGCTATTTCGAAAGTGATGACGATAATTTAACCACTTTAAAAGCGATTAAAGAAAGTTTATCTGAATATGGTTTTGCGGTCATTGATTTCATGAATGTCAATCAAGTTATTGAAACACTAGTCCCTGAAGAAGTAAAAACAGTAGATGGTATTGATTTTAAAATCAAAAGATATGTACAAGACGGTCATATTTTTAAAGAAATAGATTTTGAAGATCAAGGCCATCAATATCATTTTACTGAAAAAGTAAAGGCTTTAACACTGAAAGATTTTGAAGAATTAATGGAACAGGCTGGGATCTTTTTATTAGATACCTTTGGTGATTATAAGCTCAAAAAATTCCACAAAACCGAAAGTGAACGATTAATCATGATTTTTAAGTAGTAGCTTTATTGCGTCATCGTTTCATCTTTAATGGGAATTAAAATTCCGTTACTGATAACAAACGATTAAACAATTAAGCGGTTCAACTAAATAAACGATTCAATAAAATAATGAATTATCTATTACCTCTATTCTCTGTACTTTTAGGTTATTTGGTGGCTTTGTTTTTAAAACCAAAAGACAAAACCAATCTAAAACTATTACTTGCTTTTAGCGGTTCGTTTTTATTGTCATTAACAGTAATGCATCTGTTGCCCGAAGTTTACGAATCACACCACCATAATATTGGTTTGTTTATCATGGTTGGGATCTTATTCCAGATCGTGCTGGAATTTTTCTCTAAAGGAGCAGAACACGGACACGTTCACGGACATGCTAAAATGTACCAAATTCCCTGGTTGCTTTTTATCAGTTTGTGTATTCACGCCTTTTTAGAAGGTTTTCCTGTAAGTCATCATCATGATTTAGCCCTAGGAATAGCCATTCACCATTTGCCAATTGCCGTGATTTTGACCACTTTTTTCGTCAATGCAAGTCTAGACAAAAAAGCCATTTTTGGCTTCATGCTTACTTTTGCGATCATGACACCTCTAGGAACAATTGCTTCTGAATATTTACCCTTCTTAAACGACTACTATACCGAAATAACAGCCATAGTGATTGGAATTTTATTCCACATTTCCTCTACCATTATTTTCGAAAGCAGTGAAGGACACAAATTCAATGTAGCCAAAATATCCATGATTGTATTGGGTATATTATTGGCCTTTTTAGTATAATTTCAAAATCTAAGAAGCAGGCAATGCCTTTAGCTACTGCTTCTTAGTCTTTACTTTCTAACTTCCAGTTCTATTTTTTTCTTCTTGATTTCCAAAATCACGTTGCTTCTCCTCTATTTTTTTATTTCCGAAATTATAAACTAAAGACAAACGGGCAAATCGGTTGCTTGCATTTTGGCTATAGTTTTGTTTTACGCCGTTCACAATTGAAACATCATCTTTTAAATAAGACGTATTAAAAACGTCATTTACTAAAAAGGCAATCTGCATTGTTTTGTTCAACAAATCTTGTTTAAAACCAATATTCAAACTAGAGGTATATCCTGTTGCATACAAGCCACTTTTATAAGGTGTAGTATAACTTAGATCAATTTGCAATTTAGTTGCTTTACCTAATGAAAATGTATTGTTTGTAGAAAAATCGACTCTGAGGTTATTTGCAGGGATTGCGTTGATCTCTTTTATGAATTTAATTTTAGATCCTAAAAAATACAGGGAGTTCTCACTCTGCCACCAATTGGTAAAATTAGCAGAATATGTTTCACCGATTCCATATTCTGTTCCTTTGTAATAATTTTCTCTTGATACCACTTGCGTCAATGTTTCTGGATTAGCAGTAAATATTACCCCATAACCAGCTGTAATGGCATTTAGGAAAACACTCGTTCTCAATATTTTTTTATATGAATGTGCCCATTCAAAATTGTCGCTAAAAGAAGGTTTTAAAAACGGATTCCCTTCCGAATAACTGTTGCTACTTATATAAACTCGAAACGGGTTTAACAAGCTAAAACTTGGTCTACGGATTCTCCTTCCATAATTTAAGCTAAAATTATTATTTTCATTTTTCTTATAAGAAGTATAAAAGGTTGGAAATAGCTTAAGATAATTGTTTCTATTTTCCTGATTCAAGTTTTTCGAATAACCTATTGTTTGTGTATTCTCTAACCGTAATCCTAACTGAAAATTCCATTTTTCATTGATTTTTTTAGTAGCACTCATATAGATCGCCTGATTATTTTCAATATACTTAAATTGGTTTGATTGATTTGTATCTAATACCGGAGTTCCACTAATTGTATTAAAAAAAACAACATCACTATTACTTTTTGTAAAACTCACTTTTGCTCCATAAGACAAGTTTAATGCTTCAATCGGATGTTCCATATCAGCCTTGAAGCTTACATTATCAACAGCCTGATTCGAAATATTTCGTCCTGATTGATTTACGTCGACAAAGGTTCCGTCCGACGAAAAATTGTTCGCTTTAAAATCTCTGTCAAATTTTGAATCGTGTATAAAATAATCGACATCAAATGATACTTTTCGATTTAGAGAATCGAGCTTTGTGATCAAATGCATATTATAGGTTTCATTGCCTGCTTTCCTATCTAAAAAACTCTTGTTAACCACATAACTATCTAGTTCATTCTGAGCGTTGTATTTATCAATCCTAATGTACGAGTCAAAATCCGGATTGCCTTTGTCTTTTAAAAATTGAAAACCTATGCTGGTTTTTTCTGAAAAATCATAATCCAAAGCTACTTTTCCAGATCCACTTTCCTCACTTAATTTTGTTGTGACATCCATTTTGGTAGGTCCTTGAACGAAATACATATCCAGAGCTTCCTTACTATTTCTAAACCCCTTTTTTCCATTAACACTAGCCGAAAACCTAAACTTATTTTTATTATAAAAGAAATTGTTCCTTACCCCATAAATTCCATACTTACTTTGATCATAGGAAGCTGTGGTTGAATTTTTCCACGAATCAATAGCCCCTTTTTTCATAATAATATTGATCAATCCGCCAGTTCCTTCGGCTTCGTATTTTGACGCAGGATTACTGATAATTTCGATATTTTTAATATCACTTGCCGAAATGGATTTTAAGAAATTATTCAGTTCTTCGCCCGTTAATTCAATCATTCTGCCATCAATCATAACACGAGAAGCTCCTTTTCCTAAAATCGTAATCTGATTATGTTGTACCACCACTCCTGGTGATGAATTTATGGCGCTCAAAGCATCTCCACCAACGTTTGTTACATTGTTTTCAAAATTATAAACCAAACGATCTGTTTTCTGTTCAATCGTATTTTTTCTAGATTGAATGACCACTTCCCCCAAATTGGTTACATTTTCCTTTACCATTAGCAAACCCAAATTAGTATCTTTTTCGATCGTAATTTCTTTATTAACCTCGGTATATCCCTCTGGACTGATTTTTACTTTATAATGTCCTTTAGTCAAAATCACTTCAAAACTCCCTTCTTCATTTGTTGTTGCTCCGTTTATAGTTTTCCCTTCTTGGTTTAAGATTACGACAACGGTCCAAGCTATTGGTGTTTTTTCATTGGCAATTTTTCCATTTAATTTATAGGATGTTTGTGCCAAGCAAAACAAAGGCAATAGTAAAAAAATAAGGAGGTCTGCTTTTTTCATAATTTCTAATTTTAAACTTGTTTGATTAATTTCAAGCAAAGTTGTCTTAGAATTTTTTGATACACGACCGACAAAAAAAAGTCGAACCCATTTCTATTTAAGAAATTGGTTCGACTTTATTAAATCTGAAGTACGACTTTTTACAAACTACTCATTATAAAGCATTTCTATACGCTGTAGGTGTTAGATTAGTATATTTCTTAAAAGAAGTATTAAAAGACGATTTGGAATTAAAACCTACTTCATATAAAATTTCCAATACCGTAAGCTGACTTTTAGAGTCGTCTTTCAAAATATTCATCGCTTTTTTTATCCGGTATTCATTTACAAAATCAAAAAAATGCTGATCGATATGATGATTAATCAATACCGATAAATCCCGAACCGGAATGTTAATTTGATTAGCGAGTTCCAAAATGGTCAATGACGGATCAAGAAAGGGTTCTTTTTCCATCATATAGTGTTTCAGTGCCATAATTTGGTCTGTGATTCCTTGCTCTTGCCTATTGGCAATTGTAGCCACTTTTTCATTTTCCTTAGTAATGAGATCTTTTGCCAATTCCATTTTAGAATCGATACCACGAAAAAGCTCGGGATAATTCAAGGCTTTTAGTACCACCCAACACATTATCCACAATGCCATCAATTGCAATATGATATTGGACCAAACCCATAGTAAATCAAATTCTGCATATCGTATAACATTCTTCGCTATTGATAAATAATACAACACAAAAAACATTATGCTTATTTGAAACAACCACTTGAAAACAGAAGCCCTAGGATTCGTATAGTTTTCCTGATATATTTTTCTATATCTTTTTAAAACCAAAAATACCGCTATACTATAAAAGATAATCTGCAGTCCCAAAACAATAAATAAGCAAAACATTTCCGGCGATTGACCTCGATGTACATAAAACAGCCCTTGTTCCACATCATTTAAAAAGTAGAGCCTATAGAAATAAAACAGATTGATAATTACAAATGGAAGACCATGTAAAAAATGTTTTGTCTTTAATCTGAAATCTGCAAAACAAACCGACATTACATACAGATAGTAAACCGGTAGCATAAAAGTGCAAGTAGTCCATCTGAAAAATTCTAAATTAAAATGGTCTTCTATGAAGCTATTCGCAATAAAAATACCGCTATTGTCAATTGCAAGAAAAAGCAAATAACAAGCAAATAGTCTATTTGCCAATTTATTTTTTGTTTTAACCCTCAGCAAAAAGAAGGCCAGCAACAAGGAAACAAAAACTGACATCCTGGCCGTACCGCTTACAAAGCTTTCTATATCCATTCCTTTTATTTTTATTTAACAAATATAATATTTTAGTTCTTTTAACACCGATTCCATAAAGCAATCGTTACATAAGAATTTACAACACAAAAAAGTTCTAAATCTTTGTTACTTTAAGCTCTAAATTTCGGGATTGCCATAAAAAAGATTATTTTTGGCCTAGCACAATTAACACACAAAAATGACCTTTACTAAAACTACAGAACAAAGTTCAAAGTACGAACATTTAGAAAAAATGTCTGTTCAAGACTTACTGATCAATATTAATCAAGAAGACAAAACAGTTCCCAGTGCTGTCGAAAAAGCCATACCTCAAATTGAAGCTTTAGTAGAACAGGTGGTGGCTAAATTAAAATTAGGGGGACGTCTATTTTATATCGGTGCTGGAACCTCTGGACGTTTAGGCGTACTTGATGCTTCTGAATGCCCTCCTACTTTTGGAGTGCCTTTTGACTTAGTAAACGGCATCATCGCTGGTGGCGATAAAGCCATTCGCCGCGCCGTAGAAAATGCTGAAGACGATGCCAAACAAGCCTGGATTGATTTGCAAGCCCATAACATTGGCTCCAATGATGCCGTAATCGGTATAGCGGCTTCAGGAACAACACCCTATGTCATTGGCGGTCTAGAAACTTGTAATGAAAACAATATCCTCACAGGTTGTATCACCAACAATGCAGGAAGTCCATTAGCAATTACTGCTCAATTTCCAATTGAGGTGGTTGTAGGTCCAGAATTTATTACCGGAAGCTCGAGAATGAAAGCAGGAACAGCTCAAAAATTAGTTTTAAACATGGTTTCGACTGCTGTAATGATTCAACTTGGAAAAGTAAAAGGAAACAAAATGGTCGATATGCAGTTGAGTAATATCAAATTGGTCGATCGTGGTGTAAAAATGATCATGGAAGAAATTCCAGTTTCTTATGAAGTAGCTTCAGAATTATTAAAAGAATATGGCAGTGTAAGAAATGCTGTTGATCATTATAATTCAAAATAGGCAGCAAAAAGCATATCGAAAATAACGGCTTTTACATTTTGTGCACAAGCTTTGTCAAAAGCAGCACCTCAAATAGCAAACATATAAAATGGCAACAAATAAAGAATTACTAGGAAAGGGAATTAAATATCTATCAGGGGCTTTACCTCTTCTATTTATTGGCCCTACTTTGATTTATAATGCTTTTATGAACCAACACACCAATTGGCATTATTTGGTATTAGGAATTGGAATTGTAGCCTGTATCAGCTCCATGTTTTTAATTTTTTACGGATTAAAAACAATCATGAAAGGTTTATTTAACGACTAAGCTTTTTCTTTAAAAACACCCCTCAAAACAACAATATGGAAAGTCTAATTCACATTCAAAAAACCTTCGATAAAGTCATTTACATTGATAAAAAGATAAACAATCGCGAGTTTGAAGATTGTGTGTTTAAAAACTGTGATTTCTCTAATAGCAATTTTGCTTATAATACTTTTTTGGATTGCGAATTTATCGATTGTAATTTATCAATGACCAGTTTAGCCGGTACTAGTTTAAAAAATGTGACGTTTAAAAATTGCAAACTCTTAGGCATCGCTTTTAACGAATGTGACGATTTTTTATTTCAGGTCTATTTTGAAGAATGCGCTTTAGATTATGCTATTTTTTCCAACAAAAAAATGCCTAAAACAAAGTTTATCAACTCCTCTTTACGAGAAGTCACCTTTATTGGATCTAACTTAACAAGTTCTTTGTTTGATAACTGCAATTTGGAAGGTGCTATTTTTAACGATACACAATTAGCCAGTGTTGATTTTAGAACAGCTTACAATTACAAAATTGATCCCGAATTTAATCCGATGAGAAAAGCACAATTTTCGACTCAGGGTATAGTGGGACTTTTAGATAAATATGACATTAAAATTGTATAATTATGGAAGCGACTGAATCTTATTTAGACAGTGTTAAAAAACAATTTCTCTACTATAAAATGTTAGGTGAAAAAGCGATGGATCAATTAGAACCTGAGCAACTCTTTGTTACATTAAACGAAGACACGAACAGCATTTCTACCATTATAAAACATATATCGGGTAATATGTTATCGCGTTGGACCGATTTCTTAACTACCGATGGCGAGAAAGAGTGGCGCAATCGTGATGCCGAATTCGAAAATGATCTAACCTCAAAAGAAGAAGTTTTAATCGCTTGGAACAAAGGCTGGGATTGTTTCCTAGAAGCTTTAAACAGCTTGAAGCCAGCGCAACTTTCTACTATTATTTATATCCGTAATGAAGGACATACCGTTATTGAAGCCATTAACCGCCAATTAGCACATTATCCTTACCATGTGGGGCAAATTGTATTTTATGCCAAACAATTAAAAGACAGTAGTTGGAATAGTCTATCAATTCCAAAAAACAAGTCCACAAACTACAATGCCGAAAAGTTTGCCAAGGAAAAAGAAATCAAGAACTTTACCGATGACGAGCTAAAAAAACTGCAATAAAATTCAGGAAATAGCACCTGTAAACAACCTAAATAAAAAAATGAAAAAAATACTATTCTTTCTTCCCTTACTGGCTTTAGTTTCTTGTTATGAAACCCAGCACAATTGCAAAGATTTTAAAAACGGAAAATTCAAATTTGAGTTTGAAGTAAATGGCGTAAAAAAAACAACCCTTTTTGAACGCAAAGACAATATTGAAATTGAAACTTTTGAGGGTAAAACAGATACTTCGACGGTACGTTGGGTAAGTGATTGTGAGTATATTTTACAAAAGAAACACCCAAAGAACATGGCCGAAGAAAAAGCCATTGGAATGAAAATTCTAACCACCTCTAAAGATTCCTATACTTTTGAATTTGGAATGGTTGGTTCTGATCAAAAGCAACGTGGGACAGTAACTAAGTTGGATTAAACAAAACATATAAAGCCTTAAAAAATGGAAGTATTTTTAAATCCTGATGCATGGATTGCCCTATTAACACTAACTTTTCTTGAAATTATTTTAGGAATAGACAACATCATCTTTATCTCTATCGTTACCGGGAAATTACCCGAAGAAAAACGTAAAAAAGCGACCCAAATTGGTCTGTTTTTAGCCATGTTTATGCGTATTGCCTTGTTGATGGGTATTTCGTATTTAATCGCTATGAAAGCCATTTTATTCAGCATTAATTGGGGCTGGTTAAACGCTGATTTTACAGGACAAGCTGTGATTTTACTCTTAGGGGGCTTATTTTTAATTTATAAAAGCACCAAAGAAATCAGCGAAAAAGTAGACCATGAAAAAGAACACGAACAAACGCTAAAAACCGCTGCCAAAAAATCATTCTCTAATGTTATTGTTCAAATCTTATTAATTGATTTGATCTTTTCTGTTGATTCGATTTTAACGGCTGTCGGGATGACAAATGGTGTACATGGCGCCTTAACTATTATGATCACAGCGGTTATTATTTCCGTAGGTGTTATGATGCTCTTTGCTGTACCAGTTGGCAACTTCGTCAACAAAAATCCATCAATTCAAATATTAGGACTTTCGTTTCTAATCTTAATTGGCTTCATGTTGATCACCGAAAGCATGCACTTATCCAATGCTGCATTGGCCGGTGAACATATAGGCGCCGTACCGAAAGGGTATTTGTATTTTGCCATTTCCTTTTCATTGGCGGTAGAATTCATCAATATGAAAATTCGAAAAAAACATTCCTAATACGATATCAAAAGCTCCCTCGCGGAGCTTTTTTTTGCCTTAGTGTTTAAAACAAGCTTTTTCAACAAAAACAACCAAAAGTTAAAGGTGTTCCTTTTACGTTTCTATTTTAAATAGTACATTAGAACCTAAATTTTATCCATGAAAAACACCATTTCACATAGAGTAGCTGACTTTTTAAAAAACTATCCCCCTTTTAGTTTTTTGCTTCAAAAAGATCTCGAAAAGTTATCGGAACAAATCTCTATTGTTTACAAAGACAAAGATGCTGTAGTGTTTTCTGAAAATGAAAAAACACATGACTCTTTTTATGTTGTTCATAAAGGTGCAGTCACGCTTAAAAAAGGTCAAAACAATACCGTTTTAGATTTATGTGATGAAGGAGATATTTTTGGATTACGTCCTCTTTTGGCGCAAGAAAACTATATCATGGATGCCGTTGCTCATGAAGAAACGATACTATATGCTATCCCTATAGCTGTTTTTAAACCTTATGCACTTGAAAACAGAACAGTAGGTAATTTTTTAATAGAAAGTTACGCCTCCAACACCCGAAATCCATACTCTGACCTTCATAAGGACAAGTTGTACGGTGATGATCTAGGCTATGAACCCCTGCACTCCCATAAAGATTCCTTCGATTTACAGCCCATACAATATTCTAAAAAATTAGTCACCTGCAGTCCCTCTACCACCGTTAGAGATATTGCCAAAATCATGTCCAAGAAAAAAGTAGGCGCCATCTTAATCGTAGATGAAATGCTTCCCATTGGTATCATTACCGATAAGGATTTGCGCAATAAAATTGTCACTGGAGATTTTCCGATACTCACAACAGCAGAAACCATTATGACCAAACCCGTTATTACCTGTCGTAAAAAAATGACGGTAACCGAGGCGCAAATGGCCATGATCAAAAACAATATTAGTTATCTATGTCTCACTAAAGACGGAACGATTAATACCAAAGCTGTTGGTATCTTGTCTAAACATGATCTTATGGTGGCTCTAGGGAACAATCCAGCGGTTTTAATAAAAGCCCTAAAGAGAACCAAAAAAGTCAAAGAGATCAAGCCTATTCGCGCGCGAATAATGCAATTACTTCAAGGGTATTTAGATCAAAACATACCGATGACCTTAATTGCTAAGATCATCACCCAACTAAATGATGCTTGTATCACCCGGGTTATCGAAATGTCACTGGAGAAAATGAGCAGTCCGCCTCCAGTAAAGTTTGCTTGGTTAGCCTTAGGCAGCCAAGGGAGAAATGAACAAATGTTGCATACCGATCAGGACAACGCCCTTGTTTATGAAAATGTCTCTGAGGTTTTCCAAGAGGAAACCAGAATCTATTTTTTAAAATTTGCTGCCCTGGTCAATAAAGGACTTTTTGAAATAGGATATGATTATTGTCCTGCCGAAATGATGGCTTCGAACCCAAAATGGTGTTTGAGTCTGGACCAATGGAAAAGCCAAGTCCACCATTGGATCACCAATCCTGGTAAAAATGAGGTGTTATTGTCTTTTATTTTCTTCGACTACAGTCTCACCTATGGTGATGCTGAAATCGTCAATGAACTTTCCGAATCTATTTTCGAAAATGTAAAAGCCAATCCTATATTTTATCACCACTTGGTTAGCGGTGCCTTGCAAAGTCCCTCCCCAACAGGTTTCTTTAGACAATTTTTAGTCGAGCAAGACGGTGCCAACAAAGATCATTTTGACATTAAAAGAAGAGCCTTAATGCCGTTAACCGATGCGGCTCGTGTTTTGATTTTATCGCATTCCGTAAAATCAATTAGCAATACCGCGGAGCGATTTGAAAAATTAGCGGAATTAGAACCTACCAATAGCGAATTATATTTGTCCTGTTCCTACTCCTTTAAAGCCTTATTAAAATTTAGAACCAAACAAGGTCTTTTACATCATGATTCAGGCCAATTTATTGCTTTAGAGTCTTTGTCTAAAATGGAAAAAATAAAACTCAAAAGAACCTTTAAAACCATTAAAGAGCTTCAGGAATTGATTAGTATCCGATTTAACATTTCTAATATCGTCTAGTAATGAGCCTATTTAATTTTTGGAAAAAAGAAGAAAATCTGTTCGATGAAACCATTACAATAGAAGAAACTCGATTTGTGGTTTTAGATACCGAAACCACAGGTTTAGACTATACTCAGGATCGAATATTGTGTATAGGCGCATTGGTCTTACAAAATGGAGTAATCCGTCTAGAAGACAGCTTTGAGATCTATATTGAACAGGAACATTACGATACCGCAACGGCACAAATTCATGGAATTCTAAAAGATTTCATTCTAAAAAGACCCACTGAATTAGAAGCGTTACAGCAGTTTTTAAGCTTTTTAGGGGATTCGATCATTATCGCCCATCACACCATCTTTGATATCACGATGATCAATGAAGCCTTAAAAAGAAATGGTTTACCGGAGTTAACCAACAAAACTTTAGACACGGCCAGTTTATATAAAAAAACCTTAATCAAATCACATCTCTTTGAGCGCAAGGATCATTATACCTTAGATGATCTAGCGGATAAATTTGATATTTCAAAGAAAGACCGCCATACGGCTTTGGGAGATGCTTATATCACGGCGATTGCTTTTTTAAAAATTGTAAAAAAGCTAAAAGAGAAGAAAATGGTGAATCTAAACACTTTATTCCAATAAAATAAAAAAACGCTAAGATTATTACTCTTAGCGTTTTTTGTACATTAGTCTAGAACCAGTCCGATTTGTCCATCGTCGTCTAGTTCTGTTTCTACTGGATCTCCATCATCACTGATCGTCCTGACTTTTACTTCCTCTATAGGCTCTTCATAAGGCAGAGGCTCTAGTAAATTAACTTGTTTTAATTTATCGGCCGTCAGTTGATTCCCGAGTGCTTTAATTCCTTTTATGGCAATAAAATCCTCCACATCGATATGTAAGTCTTCTTTCTGAACACCTTTTACTTTTGCAAATACTAACTGCGCCAGAGGGCGATAATCAGTAGAAACAATTTCCAATTGTGAATTAGCATGTTCGGTTATAAAACTTTCTTCTTTTTCTGTTTCTACCAAGAAACGTTTCAAATAATAACGTTCTTTTTCTCCATCAAAATAAATAGCTGAAATCGGTTTCTTAGGCTTCCATTTCTCCAATACAATCATATCCTCATCGAAATGCGTCGATAATTCTGGAATGATTACCTTTAATCTACCGCTTTGGCTGATGATCAAGATTTTATCACTTGGTTTAAATTCTCCTAACAACTCCCCTCTTCCATCTACATTCAAACGCTTCACGGTATCATCAAACCACACCTTTCTTGGCAATAAAGTAGAAATTCCTTTCTCTTTTAATTCGATTTTCTTGATTGGGTACTTCGTTACTAAATTTCCTTTTGATGCTCTTCCCTTAATGGCTAAATTGGCAAAATCAATATCAAATTTCAATTTCTTGATCGTTCCTATCTGACGCAATAATATCGTAATTACCTCAGCTTCTCCATTAGGATTATGCGAGAAATAAACCACTTGTGAACCATTGGTCTCATTGGTCAAATCATAAGGTTTATCACGTGTAACCCCAGAGACATTAAATCGTTTGATATAAGATGGCCCTGACTTACCATCGCGATAAATCATATTGTAAATGGTACGTTTATCACTTTTGTCAAAAATGGCCACGTGGATAATGTCTTTTCCAACAAAGGTCTTGGTATCCACTTTGGTCACTAGCATTTTACCATCTCGCAAAAACACGATCACATCATCAATATCCGAACAGTCGGTCAAATACTCGTCTTTTTTCAAACTGGTTCCTACGAAACCTTCTTCGCGGTTTACATATAATTTTGTATTTCTTAAAACGACTTTGGTAGCTTCCACATTATCAAAAACGCGAAGTTCCGTCTGACGTTCACGACCTTTACCATATTTCTCTTTTAACTTGCTAAAATAAGCAATGGCAAAGTCGGTTAAGTTTTCCAAATGATGTTGTACTTCTTTCATTTCATCTTCTAACTTGGCGATGACATCATCCGCTTTATCAGAATCGAAACGCGTAATACGGATCATTGGAATCTGTGTCAATCGTTGTAAATCCTCATCGTTGATTTCTCTAACGAATGATTTTTTGAAAGGCTCAAAACGATCGTATAAATATTTATAAAGGGATTCTCTATCGGAATACAGTTTGAACTCAATGTACATTTCCTCACGAATAAAGATTTTCTCTAAAGTAGAGAAATGCCATTTGTTCTTTAATTCCTCTAATTGAATTTCTAATTCTTGTCGAAGTAAATCAACAGTACGATGTGTGGAAATTTTCAACATTTCCGAAACACCGATAAACAACGGTTTGTTGTCTTCAATCACGCAACCTAAAGGGGCCACCGAAGTTTCACAAGCCGTAAAAGCAAACAAAGCATCAATGGTTTTGTCTGGAGAAACCCCTGGAAAAAGGTGAATTAAAATCTCAACATCTGCCGCTGTATTGTCTTCAATTTTCTTGATTTTGATTTTACCTTTATCATTGGCTTTCAAAATACTATCAATCAAAGTAGTGGTATTGGTCGAAAACGGGATTTGCGTAATGACCAAGGTATTTTTATCTAATTGGGCGATTTTAGCACGTACACGGACACGTCCACCACGTAAACCATCACTATAATTGGACACATCGGCAACACCCTGTGTCATAAAATCCGGATATAAGGTAAAGGCTTTTCCTTTTAATATCTTAATAGAAGCATCAATTAATTCATTGAAATTGTGTGGTAAAACTTTAGTGGAAAGACCAACAGCAATTCCTTCTGCTCCTTGGGCCAAAAGCAATGGAAACTTTACAGGCAGATTGTTAGGCTCTGCACGACGACCATCATAGGAAACACCCCAATCAGTAATCTTTGGAGAATACAAAACCTCTAAGGCGAATTTAGACAAACGTGCCTCAATATAACGAGAAGCTGCAGCCCCATCCCCTGTTAGTATGTTACCCCAGTTTCCCTGGCAATCAATTAATAAATCTTTTTGACCAATTTGTACCATCGCATCCCCAATACTCGCATCTCCGTGTGGGTGATACTGCATGGTGTGTCCGACAACATTAGCTACTTTATTATAACGACCATCATCTAATTCTTTCAAAGAGTGCATAATACGACGCTGAACCGGTTTAAAACCATCTTCAATGGCCGGAACCGCACGTTCTAAAATAACATACGAAGCATAATCTAAGAACCAGTCTTTGTACATACCGGTTACCTTGGTAATGGTATCCTGACCTTCCTCTTCCGTATTTTCGTAAAAATGCTGCCCTTCAAAATGTTTAGCCTCTACTTCAATAATTTCATCATCCTCTCCTTCTTCATTTTCATCAAGCGGATTTTCATCTGAATTATGTTTTTCGTTGTTTGGAATTATGTTATCGTCTTCTTCGTCTTTCATTTATTTATAGTAGAAATTATAAATTTGATATTATCTATTTTTGAATTAGCTCTTTTAAAGCTTCCTCACTCGGTAAAACGGTTTTATATTTACTCGCAAAAATTTGCTCATTGTTTTCTGGTAAAGTATATCTTACTAAAGCTTCGCTTTTATTTTGACAAAGAACAATTCCTATAGTCTTGTTTTCATCGTCTAAACGCATTTCTCTATCATAATAATTGACATACATTTGCATCTGCCCCAAATCCTGATGTTTTAATTCCCCAATCTTCAAATCAATAAGAACAAAACATCTTAATATTCCATTGTAAAAAACTAAATCGATTCTGAAATGTTTATCATCAAAAGTAATTCTATTTTGTCTTGATTTTCAGAAATACTAGACATCGTCTCAGAAATTGAATAAGCCAAGTACAACTTCCTCATATTCTGTAAATTATCAACCGAAAAACCTTTCCCAAATTCTCCTGTTAATTGTTGAGAAAGACCTTTTAATAGTTTCCTTCCGTATTCAGCACGATTCTTTCCGTTTTGCTCTTCTTCAACAATTATTTTTCCAATTTCAAAATAAGTACGCGTCATAGTTGAAATATAACCTTATTTTGAAGATCGTTTGCCAATATTATTTTTATTTAATCTTTAAACTTCTTCTACAGCATCCAATTCGACCTTCAAATTCTTAATGATAAATTCTTGTCGGTCTGGTGTATTTTTACCCATATAAAAAGACAATAATTGCTCAATCGAGGTGTGTTTGTCCATCATAATTGGATCTAATCGAATGGTTTCTCCAATGAAATTCTTGAACTCATCTGGTGAAATCTCTCCCAAACCTTTAAATCGGGTGATTTCTGGTTTTGGTTTTAATTTCTCAATGGCCTCTCTTCTTTCTTCATCCGAATAACAATAGATGGTTTCTTTTTTATTTCGAACCCTAAAAAGCGGGGTTTGCAAAATATACAAATGCCCTTCTTTGATTAATTCAGGAAAAAACTGCAAGAAAAAAGTAATCAATAACAAACGAATGTGCATTCCATCGACATCGGCATCGGTTGCAATTACGATATTGTTGTAGCGTAATTTTTCCAATCCGTCTTCAATATCTAAAGCAGCTTGAAGTAAGTTGAATTCTTCATTTTCGTACACAATTTTCTTACTCATCCCATAAGAATTCAAAGGCTTACCACGTAAACTAAATACGGCCTGAGTATTCACATCACGCGATTTGGTAATAGATCCAGAAGCCGAATCCCCCTCGGTAATGAAAAGGGTGCTTTCTAAATTCCTAGGATTCTTGGTATCGGGTAGATGTGCACGACAATCTCTTAATTTCTTATTGTGTAAATTGGCTTTCTTAGCTCGATCTGTTGCCAGTTTTCGAATACCTGACAATTCTTTACGCTCTCTTTCCGCTTGCAAAATTTTACGCAATAAGGCTTCTGCTGTCGGAGGGTTTTTATGTAAATAATTATCTAATTTATTTTTCACAAAATCATTAACAAAAGTACGTACAGATACTGCTGGCGTTCCATCATCGGATCCCATATCCATAGAACCCAATTTGGTTTTGGTTTGCGATTCAAAAACCGGCTCCATTACCTTGATGCTGATCGCACTCACGATCGATTTACGAACGTCTGAGGCTTCAAAACTTTTGTTGTAAAACTCACGGATGGTTTTAACGATCGCTTCCCTGTAGGCTGCTAAATGCGTTCCTCCCTGTGTTGTATTCTGTCCATTGAC
Source organism: Flavobacterium sp. OHVDL-2026-0007 (assembly GCF_059882335.1). Classification (NCBI taxonomy): domain Bacteria; kingdom Pseudomonadati; phylum Bacteroidota; class Flavobacteriia; order Flavobacteriales; family Flavobacteriaceae; genus Flavobacterium; species Flavobacterium sp. OHVDL-2026-0007. The sequence goes on along the minus strand of NZ_CM187612.1, from coordinate 79,147 downwards.
AAAAGAATGGTATTCTTCACTATATTGTGTTTTGCTGTGTGTTAAAGCAATCTCAATATCGTTGTCTTTCAAATGAATGATTGGGTATTCTAAATCTTCTTCACTAATGGTCTCTTCTAATAAATCTCTAAGACCATTTTCCGAAAGGTATTTTTCTCCGTTGAATATGATGGTCAAACCATTGTTTAGATAACAATAATTTTTAACCATTTTGATCACATATTCCATACGGAATTTGTAGTTTTTAAAGATCGATTCATCAGGCGTAAAAGTTACTTTTGTCCCTTTTCGCTTGGTTGTATCAATTACATCTTCTTCTAAAACTAGATTTCCTGCTGAAAATTCTGCCGCTTTTTGTTTGTCATCACGAACCGATTCTACTCGGAAATAATTAGACAATGCATTCACCGCTTTTGTTCCGACTCCATTCAAACCTACCGATTTCTGGAAGGCTTTAGAATCGTATTTTCCTCCTGTATTCATTTTAGAAACAACATCGACTACTTTTCCTAACGGAATTCCACGTCCATAATCACGAACGGTAACCGTTTTGTCTCTAATGGTCACTTCGATCGTCTTTCCTGACCCCATTACAAACTCATCGATACAGTTGTCTAAAACCTCTTTTAAAAGGATATAAATACCATCATCTGGCGAAGATCCATCTCCCAATTTCCCGATATACATTCCGGGACGCATACGAATATGTTCTTTCCAATCGAGTGATCGAATGTTATCTTCGGTATATTGATTTTGCTCTAGCATAAATGACTTGGATTTTTGGCTAATGTACCATTTCTAGGTAAAAAATAAAAGCGTATCATTTTAAAGTTATCAATAAAAACAGCTTTAAAACCCATTTAAATTGATTATCAAAAAAAACAAGCGTTAAAAATAAAAAAAATCAGCTTTTGATCAAAATAATCTTATTTAATTCCGAGTACTTCTTTCGCTAAAGCAATCATTTCGGGCGTTCCCGTAGTCTTATTTTTTTCGTCGGACAGTTTTACAACCCCTTGCCAATGCGAATTATCAGGCATAGTTTCGGTTAATTTAACCACCATATTCATCGATGGCAAACCTACATCATTGGTAAAATTCGTTCCGATACCAAATAACATTTTAATTTTATCTCTACAAAAATCCGCAATGATTTTTACTTTATCATAATTGAGTGAATCCGAAAAAACAATCGTTTTATACTTTGGATCGATCGCCATTCTGTTATAATGATCGATTACTTTTTGGGCAAATTCTACAGGGTCTCCACTATCGTGTCGAACACCATCAAAAAGTTTAGAATACTTTTTATCAAATTGATCGAAAAATACAGCCGTGGTATAGGTGTCGGTTAAGGCAATACCGAGATCGCCACCATACACCTGGGTCCAATGCTCTAAACTAATCAAATTAGCCATTTTAAACCCATATTGCCCTGCATGAAACATAAACCATTCATGAGCATGTGTCCCTAAAGGACGCTTATTATTAGTCATGGCAAAATGCACATTACTCGTCCCTATAAAACTTTCCGCTCCAAAAGTGCGCAAGGTTTCATTCACCAAAACATGAACATCATAAGAATGACGTCGTCTGGTGCCAAATTCTAAAACGGCAACCCCTAATTTATTGTAATTATCAATTTTGTCTTTGGTCAGCTGAATTATGGCTTGGTCATTTAATCGAATTAAAGCATTCGATTTATAATAGAGTTCTGAAATCAGTGCCATCAAGGGTACTTCCCATAAAATAGTACGATACCAGAATCCTTCAATAGTCACTTTTATATCAGCCCCTTCTTGCGAAATCTCAACCTCTGTCGGATCATAACTATAACCTTGTAAAAAATCCAAATAAGTGGGATCTAGATACGCACAATGCTTGGCTAAATATTCTTTTTCTTCCTTGGTCAATCGCAAATCAGCCATGGCGTTAACAGCTTGACGCAATAAATGGGCAAAACCAGCAGGAAAAGCATGTTTTCCCCTATTGATAAAAGCATAACGCACTTTCGCTTTAGGAAAAAGCTTTATGACAGCATGTTGCATTGTGAATTTATAGAAATCATTATCTAAAATTGATTTCAGCAAAGTTGTTTCCATATACTAATGGCTATATCGTTTATTTATCTTCAAAGGCCTAAGATACGGCAATTCGACAAAAGAAGCACACTAGCAAAGGCAAACCCTCAGCAATATAACCTATTTGGAAACGATTTTAAAAGCGGCTATGCTGTTCTGATTGAGAAAAAAAGTGATAAAACTGCCCATGTTTCGATCATAAGTAAGTTCAAATTCTAAAGCACCATTCACTTCTTTTGCCTTGTCTATTTTAACCCCTTGATGCTTTTTATTGACATAATACAATCGATCCGATTTTGATATATTTTTAATTTTAAAAAATAATCTATCCCCTACCTGAGCTTGAATTACTCCAGATTTAGGCTTCATGATTTCATAGTCGCCTGCAATGGTTTGATCAAAAATAAGTGGTCCATTGAGAAAATCGTCCTTATTTAGTTTCCTGTTTAAGTAGGTACCTGAATCTGGAAAATGTTTGGCAAAAAAGTACTTCGGGTCTGTATCAAAATAAACAGAAGTAAAATGATTCACCATTGTTTTTCTATTGGTATCGTAATACCCCTGCCCCCAAGTCACATCCAGCAATAACCATTTCCCATCTACCTCAACAATATTCCAAGCATGATTGGAATATGATTTTTCCCGACCAATATCACTTAATGCTCGTTTGGAATCACCGCGAATTACCTGAGATTTCAAACCCACTAGCGCAGCTAAACGCTGATACAACAGGGTAAATCCTTCACAAACCGCTTTATCAGAATTAAAAGCCTTTTGCCAGGTTTTCTCCTTTATTAAAGCGATTTGATTTTGCTTTTCGGCTTCCGTTCGATAACTAAAACTAACCACTTCTGGCGGTTTCAAATAGGCCTGGTAATCATATTTTATATTGAGTGCAATCCAACTATAAATCGCTCTGGCTTTATCATAATCCGATCTAAAATCTTTTTGAATTCTTTGCGCTAGATCTTCAGTGGAATTAAAATGTTTAGGATACGTCAGCACCACCTTATCAATGGCATTGTATTTTTGCGCATAAAGCCCCTCACGACAAAAAATAGTCAGCAAAAACAAGACAAAAACGATCCTTCTTAGGTTCATGAGTTAAAAACTAGACTTAATAATAGCTTTGAGTTCTTTATCTAACTCCGTATTCGAGATTTTATTTTCCTCCAAGTCAAAATTAGCCTCAAAACTTGGCAACGAAAAAGTGGCTTTTATTTGCGCGCCAAATCTAGGAAAGGCAGTATGGGCAATTTCCAAGACAGAAGCGCCCCCTCTAGCCCCTGGAGAAGTAGCCAGTAACAACATTGTTTTCTGTTGAAAAATCTCCTTAGTTATTCTGGAACACCAGTCGAACAAGTTTTTAAAAGCAGCTGAATAATTTCCATTATTCTCCGCCATAGAAACCACTAAAATATCTGCAGTACCTAATTTAGCTAAAAAAGCCTTAGCCAGTTGATGCTGACCGATTTGCTTTTCAAGATCGACGCTAAACAAAGGCATCTCATAATCATTTAAATCTAAAACTTCCACATCCGCTTTTTCAAATAAACTAGCTGCATAAGTAGCAAAATGTCTATTGATCGAATGTTGGCTAGGGCTTGCTCCAAAGGCTATAATTTTCATATTTTCTATTTTTTTTGTGTTAGATCTAAAACTAGGTGTTTATCAAGGACAAATTACATGCCTTAAATTTACGTTTTTTTAAAGAAATCAGTGAACTCCATAAAAAATTGCGGTAATCCTAATTATTGCTTAATTTCAAAAATGGCTTTTTTTATTTCTACCGAGTACTCGTTTGGTGCAATTTTCCCTCCGTATGATTTGGCATATACTTTAGTAAACTCGGCCCCGAAATACAAAATAATAGCCGAATAATACACCCAAACTAAAATAATAATCACCGATCCCGCTGCTCCGTAAACACTCGCTATTGTTGAATTCCCTAAATAAAATCCAATAGCAAATTTACCCATCATAAAAAGGACAGCCGTAAAGCCCGCACCAATAAAAGCATCTTTCCACTTTATAACTCCATCAGGAAGTGTTCTAAAAATAAGCGCAAAGAGTAAAGTAATACTCAGTAAAACGATAACGATATTGATCACATAAAAAAGATACACCGTACTTTGAGGCAGGTACAATTCTAGTTGATCGTTCAAAATATCTAAAGTCGCATTCATCATTAAACTCACCAGCATTAAAAAACCGACCGTAACAATCATAGAAAAAGACATCACTCGATTTTGAATGAATTTCTTAAACCCTTTGTCGGGCTTGGCTCGAAGTCCCCAAATAAAGTTAATTGAACTCTGAATTTCAGCAAAAACGCCCGAAGCTCCAATCAACAACATCAGCACCCCAAACACCGTTACAAAAGCATTGCTATCCGATAGTTGCACATTTTTAATAGCTTCTTGTATCTGAATGGCAGCATCATGACCTACTAAGCGGTTTATTTGTCCATATAACTGCCCTGTTACCGCTTCTTCTCCAAAAAAGAAACCACAAATCGTGATGATGATAATCAATAATGGCGGTAATGCAAATATGGTGTAGTATGATAATGCAGCACTTAACTTAATGGCATTATCCTCATTAAACTCAAAGAAAGTTGTTTTTAGCAAATACCAAGCTGAAGATAAAACAGTACGATGTTCCATGAATTTGACTTTTGAAGTTCTATCAAATTTACGGATTAATATATCGATTAGCTTCTTACATTTTAGACAAGTCTTACATTTTTACCATCAATCCTCTTTTAAAAAGGATCGTTGCCCACCAAAAGATTTAAAACCTAATCGCAGACTCCTTTCCAAACCTTACTACTACAAATGAGTCATCCATTTCTTTTGAGCATAAAAAAAACTGCTAAATTTCTTTAGCAGTTTCTTGTATTTTATAATCGATTAAAAAACTATACGTTAAAACGGAAGTGCATTACATCACCATCTTTTACGATATATTCTTTTCCTTCTACTTTAAATTTACCCGCTTCTTTCGCTTTTGCTTCTGAACCGTAATGCACGTAATCTTCGTATGAAATTACCTCTGCACGAATAAAACCTTTTTCGAAATCAGTATGGATAACTCCAGCGGCTTGTGGCGCTGTTGATCCAATATTGATCGTCCAAGCACGAACTTCTTTTACTCCTGCAGTAAAATAAGTTTGTTGTTTTAGTAATTTGTAAGCGGCACGAATTAAAACAGATGCTCCTGGCTCAGTTAATCCCATATCTTCAAGGAAAACCTGACGTTCTTCATAACTTTCTAATTCTGTAATATCAGCCTCTGCTCCTACTGAAAGGATAATCACTTCAGCTTCTTCGTCTTTTACTAGTTCACGAACCTGATCTACATATTTATTTCCGTTTACTGCAGAATTTTCATCCACATTACAAACGTATAAAACGGGTTTAGCCGTAATTAATTGAAAAGATTCCATCAACACTTCTTCATCAAGACCTTGAGGTGTAATTGTACGAGCCGATTTAGCTTGCAATAAGGATTCTCTGATTCTATCTAAAAGCGCTTTTTCAGTTTGCGCTTCTTTATTTCCAGTTTTAGCGGCACGATTTACTTTTTCTAAACGTTTTTCAACCGTTTCCAAATCTTTTAACTGTAATTCAATATCAATAGTTTCTTTGTCACGAATTGGATTTACATTCCCATCAACGTGAACAATATTATCGTTATCAAAACAACGCAACACGTGAATGATAGCATTACACTCTCTAATGTTCCCTAAAAATTGGTTCCCAAGTCCTTCCCCTTTACTTGCTCCTTTTACCAAACCTGCAATATCTACGATATCCACAGTAGCCATTTGAACACGCTCTGGTTTTACCAATTCTTCTAATTTGTTGATTCTTGGATCTGGAACGTTTACAACACCAATATTAGGCTCAATAGTACAAAACGGAAAGTTAGCACTTTGCGCTTTTGCATTAGATAAACAATTAAATAATGTTGATTTTCCAACATTTGGCAATCCTACAATTCCTGCTTTCATATGTAGTTACTATTTATTTATATGTGATCCTGAATTACTCAGGTTTCTCCATCGATCCTATTACTCGAATATATCAAGCATAGCTTTAATGGATTATGATTTATTTCTTGTATTTGTTTTTTTCTCCAAAATGAAAAATTTTGGCTTTAAAATTTTGCAAATATAAGATTTAATAGCTCGTAAGCGAAGTAAAATTGACGATTAATCTATTTTTATCCGATCTCTTAAAAAAAATAAAACTTTTTACTAATATTTTGTTAAAAATAATTACTTTTAACACTATAGCCAACGAAACATTAAACCAAATTCAAACAACCATGAAAAAGATTACGTTATTATTATTTCTACTCAACACAGTCTTTCTTTTTGCTCAAAAACAAATCACTGGTGTGGTAAAAGACAAATCAGGAGCACCGATACCCGGTGTAAACATTCTGGAAAAAGGAACCAAAAATGGCGTATCTACCGATTTTGAAGGCGGTTACATCATCAAAGTACAAGAGGGAGCCATCTTAATCTTTAGCTATGTAGGTTATACCTCCCAAGAAAAACAAGCCACAAACAGCCAAACCGACATCACTTTAGACCAAAGTGGTGGACAAGTTTTAAACGACGTCGTGGTGGTCGGTTCCAGAAACAGCAAACGAACCGTGGTCAATTCAGCAGTACCCATTGACGTTATTAATGTCAAAGACGTCACTACCCAAAGTGGTAAATTAGAAATCAACCAATTACTCCAATATGTGGCACCTTCTTTTAATGCCAACAAACAATCTGGTTCAGATGGCGCTGACCACGTAGATCCGGCTTCTCTAAGAGGCTTAGGTCCTGATCAAACATTGGTTTTGATCAACGGTAAAAGAAGACATCAATCCTCCCTGATCAATTTATTTGGCACCCGTGGGAGAGGAAATACAGGAACAGACTTGAATGCAATTCCTGCTTCATCCATCAAACGCATTGAGATTTTAAGAGATGGTGCAGCCGCACAATATGGTTCTGATGCCATTGCTGGGGTTATCAATATTGTTTTAAATGACACAGTTGATGAATTAACTGGATCGGTTACCTATGGTGTTTTTAACAGTCATGCCAAAGGAGATTTTTTACCTGGAACACCCAATACAACCGATTTTAGATTGGACCAAAATGGCAATGGAAACTCTTATGGAAAAAACAAATCTCTTGACGGTGGTTCTGTAAAAGTAGCCGCCAATTACGGTGTTGCCCTTGGCGACAAAGGAGGTTTTGTTAATTTCACTACAGAATACATCAACAAAAACAAAACACTTCGTCCTGCCTATGACTTCAGAAAAGGATTTGGAGATGCCGAGATCCAAAGTTTCAACCTTTTTGCCAATATGGCTATTCCGATATCCGACAAAACGGAGTTTTATGCCTTTGGAGGCAGAAATTACAGGGATACCGATGCTTATGCTTTTACTCGAAATGATGGAGAAAGAGTGGTAGAATCGGTATATCCAGGCGGTTACACGCCCCGAATAACTTCTAATATTATAGACAATTCTGTTGCGGCTGGATTTAGAACCAAAACCAATAGCGGATGGAACATTGACCTAAGCAACACTTTTGGAAAAAATTTGTTTCATTATTTTATAAAAGGGACTATCAATGCTTCATTAGAAGATAAATCTCCAACTGAATTTGACGCTGGAGGACATAGTTTAGCACAAAATACCACCAATTTTGATCTCTCTAAAAACTACGACACCGTATTAAGCGGTTTAAATCTAGCCTTTGGAGCAGAATTCAGAACAGAAAAGTTTACTATTTTTTCTGGAGAAGAAGGTTCTTATGCCACTTATGATACCAGCGGAAGACCCATAACTGATCCCGCTAACCAAAGCGCGCCTAGCGTTCCAAATCCTGACTACGATCCAACAGACCCTACTTCGTCCCCAACAATCCCTAGACCGGGTGGCTCGCAAGGTTTTCCTGGATACAGTCCTGCCAATACAGTAGACAAAAGCCGTACCAACTTATCCTTATATGCCGATGCTGAATTAGACGTAACAGAAGCCTTTTTACTAAGCGGTGCCGTGCGTTTTGAAAACTACAGCGATTTTGGTAGTACGGTAAACGGAAAATTAGCTGCTAGAATTAAAGCCGGCGATCATATTAATTTTAGAGGCTCTGTAAGCACAGGTTTCCGCGCCCCATCTTTGGCTCAAATTTATTATAACTTACGTTTTACAAATTTCAATGCTAGTGGCGCTACCGAAGTTTTACTGGCCCCTAACAACAGCCCGGTTACCAAAGCTTTTGGTATTCAAAAATTAAACGAAGAGAAAGCGGTAAACGCTTCTTTAGGATTCACTGCTACCTTCGGCGATTTCACCGCAACAGTTGATGGTTATTACATCAAAGTAAAAGACCGTATCGTTTTAACGGGTTACTTCGATGCCAGTGCCTTAAATCTTGGTGTTTCTGAAGCACAGTTTTTCGTTAATGGTGTGGATACCAAAACACATGGTTTAGATTTAGTTTTTGCCTGGAAGAAAAGATTCGGAGCCTCACAATTGGGAGCCACCTTCGTAGGAAACATTAATGATATGAAAATTGACCGCGTAAAAAGTGGCGCCCTTGATGAAGCTACCTTTTTTGGAAACCGTGAAAAAGCCTTTTTATTATCCTCTGCCCCTGATAGCAAACTGGGCTTAAACTTAAACTACAGTATCAATAAGTTCGATGCTGGTCTGGCCTTTACTCGTTTCAGCAAAGTTGTTTTAGTGGATTATGCAGACGAAGAGGATATTTACAACCCTAGATTGGTGACAGACCTAACCCTAGGTTATAAATTGAGCGAGCATTTAAAACTAAGTGTTGGAAGCAACAACCTTTTCAATGTATACCCAAGCAAACAAGACGAACAAGGCAATACCGAAGCTGGTGGTTATTGGGATGCTGTTCAAATGGGCTTCAGCGGAGCTTATTATTATGCACGTCTAGGCTTTACTTTTTAAATCCAAAAAAAAACTTTAACCCGTTTGATATAAAGCAAAAAAAATCCTGAGCTCAACACTCAGGATTTTATTATTTTCTTTAAAAAGACTATTCGTTATGTAAAAACGCTTGTCTATTTAATAAAGTCTCTTCATCTTCTACATGATTTTCATCAGGAACACAACAGTCTACAGGACACACAGCAGCACATTGAGGCTCATCGTGGAATCCTTTACATTCTGTACATTTTCCTGGAACAATATAATAGACTTCGTCTGAAATAGGTGTTTGAGCATCCTCTGCATCCACTTCTGTTCCGTCTGGTAAAATTACTTTACCTGAAAGCCTAGTTCCATCTTTATATCTCCAATCATCAGCTCCTTCATAAATTGCTGTATTTGGGCACTCTGGTTCACAAGCCCCACAGTTTATGCATTCGTCAGTTATAATTATTGCCATTTTATTCTTGGTTATGAGTTAAAAGTTACAGGATTTACGTTAAAAATGTCAAACATCTTATTCTGCTTTGCCTTATAACTTAATATAGCTTATTTTTGTGCAAAATTACAATCAAAACCTTTCATAAACAAATTACTTATGTTACAAAACGAAAAAAAACAATCTTTTATAGCACTAGGTCGATTTTTAAGTCAATTTTCTGAAGAAGAAAACACTAAAAATGAATCGGTTTTAGGGAATGACTTGTTTTTTGAAGATTTTATCAAACTGATACATTTATCACAATCACACAATGGATGGTATACACCTGAACAAGTGTATTTTGCTATAAAATCATGGGCCACTGCCTTAACAGAAGAAAACATTGACAAATGGCTTTGCGCCTATTCATTCGACGCTGCTCAAGAGCAGAAAAACACCAAAACGGTTGCTTTAATCTTAGCAGGAAACATTCCTTTAGTTGGATTCCATGATTTCCTCAGCGTTTTAATCACAGGGAACAAGGCCTTGATAAAAACCTCTTCAAACGATCAACATTTATTGCCTTTTCTAGCCAAATATTTAATTTTCACCAACGAAAGCTTAAAAGAGTACATCAGTTTTGCGGAAGGTAAATTAGAAAACTTCGACACCGTAATTGCCACTGGAAGTAACAATACAGCGCGCTATTTTGAATATTATTTTAAAGACAAACCGTCGATTATTCGCAAAAACAGAAACTCTGTAGCGGTTTTAAATGGAAAAGAAACCCACGAAGAGTTAGAAGCTTTGGGCGAAGATATTTTTAGGTATTTTGGATTGGGTTGCCGTAATGTCTCTAAACTTTTTGTTCCCAAAGGCTATACTTTTGACGCTTTTTTTCAAGCTATTTTTAAATACCAAGAGGTAATTCACTACGAGAAATACGCCAATAATTACGATTACAACAAAGCGGTTTTTCTAATGAGTAATTTCAAATTATTAGACAATGGCTTTTTGACTTTAAAAGAAGATCCGAGTTACGCCTCTCCCATTTCAAGTGTCTTTTATGAATTTTATGAAAACATCGACGATTTACAAACACGTCTTGAAAAGGATACCGAACAAATTCAATGCATTGTGAGTAAGGATTTAATCCAAAACAGCATTTCTTTTGGGCAAACTCAAAATCCTCAATTATGGGATTATGCAGACAACATAGATACTATAACGTTTTTGTTAACAACAAAGTAAAAATATGTTCAATTATTTCGAATAATTTATCGGTTTTTCAGCTCCTATTGCCGAAATTTGCATCTTTAATTTTTTGGACTATTAACAACAACCATGAAAAAACACAACTACAGCGCAGGACCAAGTATTTTACCTCAAGAAGTTTTTGAGCAAGCATCAAAAGCTATTTTAAACTTTAATGATTCAGGACTATCTATTTTGGAGATTTCGCACCGAAGTAAAGATTTCGTTGCCGTTATGGACGAAGCTCGTTCCCTTGCTCTAGAATTATTAGGCCTTACAGGAAAAGGATACCAAGCTCTATTTTTACAAGGTGGTGCCAGTACAGCATTCTTAATGGCTCCTTACAACTTGATGAAAGAAAACGGAAAAGCCGCTTATTTAGATTCAGGAACTTGGGCAACTGCTGCCATAAAAGAGGCTAAGTTTTTTGGAGAAACTGTTATCGTAGGATCTTCAAAAGAAGAAAATTACAACCATATTCCAAAAGGATACGCAATACCTAGTGATGCTGATTATTTTCACTGTACAAGTAACAACACGATTTTTGGAACTCAAATGAAAGAATTCCCTGCAACGAACATTCCTGTTGTTTGCGATATGAGTTCTGATATTTTCTCTCGTGACCTAGATTTCTCTCAATTTGATTTAATCTATGCTGGCGCTCAAAAAAACATGGGTCCTGCTGGAACTACCTTGGTAGTAATCAAAGAAGATATTTTAGGAAAAAACGGAAAAACAATTCCTAGTATGTTAGACTACGCTAAACATATTAAAGCAGAAAGTATGTACAATACTCCTCCTGTTTTCGCTGTATATGTTTCGTTATTAACCCTACAATGGATCAAAAATAAAGGTGGAGTTGCTGCTGTTGAAAAATTAAACAACGCAAAAGCAGCTTTACTTTATGCTGAAATTGACAGAAACCCTTTATTCAAAGGAGCAGCTGCTACTGAGGATCGTTCGAATATGAATGTAACCTTCTTATTGAACAATGCAGATCATACTGCTACTTTTGATGCGATGTGGAAAGAAGCTGGAATTTCAGGATTGCCAGGTCACCGTTCAGTTGGTGGTTACAGAGCTTCTATCTACAATGCTATGCCAATCGAAAGTGTTCAGGTTTTAGTTGACGTAATGAAAGCACTAGAGAGCAAAGTATAAGCAATACTACTTTGTATTAAAAAAGAAAAAATGATAACATATGTTCATCCTCTAATCTTTGCCATTGCAGGATGAAACACATAAACACACAACACAAAATGAAAGTATTAGCCAATGATGGAATTTCTAAAAGTGGAATTCTAGCTTTAGAAAAAGGTGGATTTGAAGTTATAACTACAAAAGTAGCTCAAGAACAAGTAGCTAATTTTGTTAACGAAAACAACGTAAGCGTAGTTTTGGTTCGTAGCGCAACTAAAGTACGTAAAGATATTATTGATGCTTGCCCTGGATTAAAAGTTATTGGTCGTGGTGGTGTTGGTATGGATAATATCGATGTTGATTACGCTAAAAGCAAAGGGATCCATGTGATCAACACTCCAGCTTCTTCTTCAGAGTCTGTAGCAGAATTGGTGTTTGGACACTTATTTAATGGTGTTCGTTTTTTACATGATTCTAACAGAAATATGCCTTTAGAAGGAGATACTAACTTTGATGGTTTGAAAAAAGCCTATGCAAATGGTACTGAATTAAGAGGTAAAACTTTAGGAATTGTAGGTATTGGTCGTATTGGTCAAGCTACAGCAAAAATGGCTTTAGGTTTAGGTATGAAAGTAATCGCTGCCGATAGCTTTATCCCTACAGTAGACGTAAAAGTAGAATTTTTTGATGGTCAATCTATCACTACTACTATCGTTTCTCAATCATTAGAATCTTTATTCAAAGAAGCAGATTTCATTACTTTACACGTTCCTGCTCAAGATGGTTATATCATTGGAGAGAAAGAACTAGAAATCATGAAAGACGGAGTTGGAATCGTAAACTGCGCTCGTGGTGGTGTTATTGATGAAGTAGCTTTAGTAAAAGCATTGGATTCAGGAAAAGTTTCTTTTGCAGGATTAGACGTTTTTGAAAACGAACCAAAACCAGAAATGGCGATTTTAATGCATACTAAAATCTCATTAACTCCACACATTGGAGCCGCTACTGGTGAAGCACAAGATAGAATTGGAACTGAATTAGCACAACAAATTATCACCCTTTTGAGCTAATCAAAACAGTCTTAAATAATTAAGGAGAGGTATTTATTACAAGGGTAATAAATACCTCTCTTTTTTTTATTAAATTTGATACATCTAATCTTAAAAAACTCTACATCATGTTTGATCAATTAACACAATTAGTACAGCAATACGCAGGTGATGCGGTTACCAATAACAGTGCGATCCCAAATGAAGACAATGAAGCTGTAGTAAACGAAACAAGCTCTTCTATATTCGCTGGACTGCAAAAAATTGCTTCAGAAGGCGGAGCAGAACAACTAGCTGGTCTTTTTAGTGGAAAAACACCTATCGACAGTTCTAACCCAGTAGTACAACAGCTTACACAACAAGTAACAGGAAGTCTTGGTGAAAAATTTGGATTAAGCAGCGATACCACTTCAGGCTTAGCAGCCAGTGCCATTCCACAAATATTAAACTCTTTAGTAAATAAAGCTAAAGATCCAAACGATAGTAGTTTTCAAATTTCAGATATCATAGGCGCCATTGCAGGAAACAGCGGACAAGCTTCAGGTATTATGGACACCATTTCAAAATACGGTATGCAATTTGGATTGGACCAAAATGCAGATGGAAAAGTAGACATCAGTGACGCCATGGCTTTGACCAAAAGCGGAGGATTAGGTGGCTTACTAGGTAAACTATTTGGCAAATAAACAACAAGAAAAAGGCAATCAAATTAAACTGCTAAACAAGGAGTTTACTACAACACAAAATAGAAAAAGCTGTTTACTGTATATCGGTAAACGGCTTTGTTTTTTCTCAAAAAAGCTAAAATGGCAAAGCTTTTGCTATTCTTTAATTCAACTAAACTAAAAAAAACGCTTCAATCAACACTCTTAAAGCTATTGTTAAATAGTAAAAGATTCTCCTGATTTATTCGTAAATTTAAGTTTGAATTCAAAGTACCATGAAAAAAATCATTTGCATATTAGTCCTATTGTTGACGATAGTCGCCTGTTCAACTGCCTCAAAAAGCACCAAAACTACAGGATTTACTGATCCTAAATCATCTCTAGGGGTAAACGATACCGTACGAATTAAAAATGATTCCTTACAATATGAAGTGATTATTATAGACAATGGCTTTAGCACTTGGTTGGCTTCAAGAGCACTTCCTAGAAACTACTATACCCAATCCTACTTGGAAAGCAAAAATCAAATGTTTGTAACAGAATGGAACAGTCGTGTGGCACAACCACAACGTTTCAATCCTAGTTTATACGAGATGACTATCGACTATAGCCCCAACATCAATTATGGCTATGAGGTCAATTATCTCATTTATAATTATATGATTTACTTTCAAAACACCTACAAACAAAAGCTTGCTGGCTATGTCCCTTTGAGATAATGTTCTTATATTTGTAATCATTATAAATAGAAATGAATAAATTAAAACAGCGCTGGGGAATTACTTCTAATCTACAACTCACCCTCATATTTATTGTATTTGCCGTCACCGGTTCCACTTCAGCTTGGTTATCGAAACCGTTTTGCGTTTGGTTAGGTATAACCAAAGAAGATTTCGGATTTTGGTTCACTCTGATTCGTTTGGTTGTCATTTTTCCAATTTACCAGGTGTTATTAGTGGCCATCGGAACCCTTTTTGGACAATTTCGATTCTTTTGGAACTTCGAAAAGAAAATGCTCAACAGTATGGGGCTTGGCTTTTTATTCAAAGACTAAATTTCTTTATTTTCTTTTTGAAAATAATAGGTATAAATCCAGGTTAGGGTAAAAGAAGGAATCACATCGGTAAAAGGTATTATCTCTTCCACAAAGGTTAAAATTCCTGCTATCTTCCCTACTCTTCCTTTATACATTCTGGTCATTAAAAAAGCCCCAACAGGTGCCCAAACCACATCCGAAAACTCACCCAGAAAAGGAATCGTAAACGAAAGCATCCCTATACCATCAAAAAGCAACCCCAAAAGAAGCTTTTTCATTTTATCGTCTCTTACTAACAATTTATCTTCCATTTTAGCTACTATTAAAATTTGAGTTACTTCAAATATAAGGCATTATAAGCTATTTACTTATATTCTTATCACTATTTCAGCGATGTAGGACTCACAAATCAAATTTCGTTCCTAAATTGTATAACCAGTAGAACACCTCCTTTTAAGCCGTTTCATTTTAATGATTTACTTTTGCTTCCTGGCAGTTTATCCCAAAAAATGTTCCCAAAATTCTGTTATAACTCATTTTAATATCGATTTAATCTTTGTTTCTTTGTAGAAACAGTTTCAAAATGATACACGCAAAAAACATACATAAATTCTACGATCAACTTGAGGTTTTAAAAGGAGTTGATTTGCACATTAAAAAAGGAGAAATTGTTTCAATAGTGGGCGCTTCTGGTGCAGGAAAAACAACTTTATTGCATATCTTAGGAACACTCGACAAACCGTCAAAATCAAAAATGGATAGCTCGTTGATTATAAACGGAGAAAATATCTTAGACCTCAATGATAAAGGCTTGTCAAAATTCAGAAATCTCAATTTAGGTTTTATTTTTCAATTTCACCAGCTCTTACCTGAGTTTACCGCTCTGGAAAACGTATGTATTCCTGCTTATATCGCAGGTAAAAAACAAGCAGAAACTGAAGCAGAAGCCAAAAAATTATTAGACTTTTTAGGCTTATCACATCGTATTGATCACAAACCTAATGAACTTTCGGGCGGTGAACAGCAACGTGTGGCCGTAGCAAGAGCCTTAATCAACAAACCAGACGTCATCTTCGCCGATGAACCTTCTGGAAATTTAGACACCCATTCTGCCGAAAATCTACATCAATTGTTTTTTCAACTTCGCGATGAATTTGGACAAACTTTTGTCATTGTAACCCATAATGAAGAGTTAGCCAACATGGCCGACAGGAAATTAGTCATGTCCGATGGACAAATTCTCTCTTAATATTTTTAAGACAGTCACATTACTCCTCATGGCTTACACGTAAAAGTTCTCTTTTACACTAAAAATTTTACCCAAATGACCCCATCAGAGCTTAAAGAATTTCTTGACGAAAAAGTCACTCAATACAACAATCTTGATTTTATTGAGAGTGACCCTGTTCAAATCCCTCACTTATACACTCACAAAGAAGACATTGAAATAGCTGGTTTCTTAAGTGCTACTATTGCTTGGGGTAATCGCAAAATGATTATCAAGAATTCGCTTCAGATGATGGATTTAATGGGTAATACACCCTACGACTTTGTGATGTCTCATACGGAGGAGGATTTAGCACGACTTGAAAATTTTGTTCATCGCACCTTTAATGGAAATGATTTTGCTGGTTTTATCAAAGGCCTACAGCACATTTATACAAATCATCAGGGTTTAGAAGCTCTTTTTGCCAAAAACCAAGAACAACACAGCTTGCAAAAAAGCATACACGAATTCAAAAAGGCCTTCTTTGAAATCGATCATTTAGCCCGAACACAGAAACACATTTCAGACCCTTTGAATAATTCGGCAGCCAAGAGAATCAATATGTAGATACAGGTAATTAGGATGTTTAATTAATCAAATAAAATTAGTTCACTTGGATTTAGCTGGATACCATCATCTCCAAGCATAGAGGATACGACATTGGCTCCTTCATAATCTACTAAATCTACATTTTCATCAAAAGGAATTCCTTTAAATTCATAAGTAGCTTTTAAATCTTCAATGTCTTGAGTAAGTTGTTCTTCTGAAAGAGCTTTTTCTCTATAATAAAAACGCCATATCCAATCTAGAGCTTTCCAATTTGTCATAAACAAAGATTTCTCAGAATAGTTTTTATATTTTATTTCTATAGAGTAATATCCAGATTTTTCTTCTTTAGTATGCTTTATTACAATAGTTTCAATTAGTGAATGTACTAAACGCTTTATTTCAGCAAATTGAATATCATCAGTATATGTTTCTATTAAAGTTTTAGTTCTTGAATTTCTTGTTTCGTTTTCAATCTCTAAAACTTTCATCTGTAAGTCTTCAATTTCAGAATTTATTTTTATTCTTTTTGCTTTAGATGATTTATAGTCATTTATGAAAGTTTCATCATCTTCTAATTCAGGGTCTTTTAGTAATTTTGCTAAACGGTCAATTTGTTTATCAAGTCCAATTAGTTCGTTCTTTTTTTGTTCTAATTTTTGTCTAAGCGGAATAGATAAGTTACTTTTTGGAGCTTCAATCAATAAATCTTTTAAGTTTTTTGTTTTAAATAGATGATGAATAATAAAATTTTCAAGTTTAGGAAGCGAAATTGCTCGACTTTCATTACAATTTTTGTGTGGCGGTCTTTTTCCTTTACATTTATATGAGTTGTCATTTCCTTTAGGTCTTTTTTTTCCCAGAACTTCATTGCCACAATGTCCACATATAATTATTCCATTTAATAAATAATTATACTCTGCTCTCTTCCCAACATTTTTAATGTTTTTAGGGAGATTCTCGTTTACTTTATCCCATAATTCATCTTCAATTATTTTTACATTTATTTTCACATCAATTCGTCTATCAATATCGCCCTTATTCCATACTCTTATCCCTTTATATATAGGATTTCTTAGCATGTCATGAATTACATTTCCTCTCCATTTTACATTGCTTTTTTCAAATTCTGTAATATTTTTTGTGAATTTATTTTTCCTGTTTATTTTTCCTTTAAATCTATTAAATTTTGTTGGTGCTCCTTCATCGTTTAGGATATTGGCTATCGTATAGCTACCAATTCCTTGAAGTGATAAATCGAACATTTTACGGACGTACTGAGCTTCTTCTTCAAAAATTTTAAAATTGTTTTCTTCATCACGTTTATAGCCGTACGGCTTCATACCATGTGTTTTACCTTTTAATGTTTTGTTATGATTGGCTAGTTTTACTTTTCTAGATGTAATTTTAGCATAGTACGAATTGACTAACGACATCAATTTTGAATTAAAAACACTCTCATCATTAGTCAAGTCAAATTCGATTCCATTTGGATAATATTTACATTGATGAGTTATGCATTCAGCTGAAAAAATATCCCAAACTATTGAATTACGCTCAATTCTTGACTGGTCAATACAATAAATATTTGTTATGGTTCCTTTTTTTAAGTCAGACATCATATCAGCTAATGATGGTCTATCCTCAATAGCCAAAGTTCCGCTCATTCCTTCATCCACATAAAATCTATATTCCAAACCCAATTGATTAGCCAATTTTAGACCACCCTGTTGCTGGGTTTCTATTGAATAATCGGTTCCATCGACTTTATTTTTGGATGTACGACAATAAATAGCAAGCATATAAATATTTTTTAACGAAGATAATAAAATGTTTAAAAAGGGTAATTAAGGTAGCAAAAAATATTACTTATTTATTCAATTTTTATAAGTGGTATGGCTCCAAGTCGTTCTTTTAATATTGATTGCATAATTTTCAGTGTTGCCTTCTCATGTTCACTTGGAACCAATAGTCCATCATGCAATGTGTAAGGTACAATATTATTAAAAACCAACTCTTTACAAATTTCATCAATAAAAATTTTACTTTCTATTTTCTGAAGTTCTATAGCAAAATTTGCATGATTTTCTTTTTTTATCTCTGCTATATGAGCATAAATAAGAGGGAATTCTTGTTGAAATATTTTCTTTACTTCTTTATTATGAGGATTTTCAGAATAGGCAATTTTCATCCAAATTTCTTTACATTCATTTCTACTTAGACCATAAAGACCTTGCAACCATTCATACCACTTTCCAGATGTGGTAATTGAGAAATAATTGTCAATTTCGTTCAATAAAGCTTCTGAAGCATTTTTACGATATGATTGAAGTAAAATATTAAATAATACAGGTTGGGAATTAGAAAGGTCTAAATAGCTCATAGCATCGTAACCAACAAGGAAAGGTCTCAAATCTGAAGCCATGTTAGTTAGATTGGTATCCAATCTTTTGTTTTTAGAATTACGTTTGAAACGGAGCGTTTTATTTAGACTCCCATTGTGAATTGCATTTATGCTTGAAATACGGGAAGAATAGCGTTTGAATGCAGAAACTTCTTCTTTACTGTTTTTAGCTTCAGATAACTCCTTTAAATAACGATTTTCACTATGTTCAATTGCTTCTTCATATTGTATTTTCAATCCTTTTCGATAATGGCTCCCCATTTTTTTTATATGCTTTGGAGCATTATTGATATAGGTAGAGTCCACCTCATAATCCTTGGTCAAAAACTTCTTATTTGTTTTTGTAATCGGTACTTTAATTCGGTACCATGTATTGAAAATCCTATTTTTTTGATTGACACTAATTCCTTTAATAGCATGGCTCTCCAGCGATATTTCAATGTTATCTCGTAAACAATAGGTATCTATAACCTCTCCTATAGATTCTACTGGAATATCATTTTCCCTACATAAGGAATTGATTTTAGAAATGTAGGTTTCATTTGATTGTAGATAGTAGTGTGTGGTTCTATTGTCAAAATAAAAGTCTTTCCAAATTACATTATGAATTATTAACCATGTAATATAATTATTGTAATCATTTCCATATTTTGGTTTAAGGAATCTTGAATCCATTGGAATGCAATGAAAACCATAATCATCATCTAAATTTCTGTTTTGATTAGATTTTGATAGTATTTCATTAATGATTGACAATCCAACAATGATTTCAGATTCTTTATTGTCTTGTAATGGTATGTGATGTGCTGTTAAAAATAGTACTTCAACTACTTCTTTAGGAAGTAAAAAACTTCTGTATTTTGTGTATTTAACACTCATAAATATAGTATTCTCTCTTTGTTATTTCTCTCTCTCATTGTTTAGGCTGGGGAGAGAACCAAATGGAGCTACCATTTGGAACCCAGCTAACGGTATTACTACCATTATTAATAAATATACTAAACATGAAAAGAATTGTCAATACTTTTAAAAAAAAACTATTATTTATTTGTACCAAACTAAACAATTAAGCCGTTATATACCTCCCTTATTCCCTCACACACTCCTGTAAAAGCGAGTCATCGATTGATACAAATCATCGATTCTAGCCCTTCAACTGCCCTTTTTAGTCAATTCTCAATCTAATATTATGAAACTGTGTTCAAACTCCCTATATTTTTTTACATTTGAAATTATTTAACCTATAATATCACTTACCCAATTAGTTAATCCTAACCAAACTCTCCATCAACTCAGATTTTTTATATAAAACCCTGTTGCCAATTCCATAGGCTATAATTTTTCCTTTTTTTGTCCAATTCCAAAGACTAGTCAGGCTAATTTTAAGTAGTAAACAAGCTTCCTCTCTGGTCAATAACTCATCAGGCTTTTCAATAGAGTTATTTTTTCTAAATGCTTCCAATTGTTCATCTACAACTTTCCTAATCAATTCCTCCAAATCACTGGGAGCCAAATTATGTAACATGATTGCGTTTTCCATTTGTGAATTTTTAAATGAATATACTATTTAATTAAAACTCTGAATTTTAATAACTTAATGGTTTGTTTCCAAAAAAAACAGAGAAAAATTCAAAAAAACATACAAAACACACTACATTTATATGCTTACATCCAAAAAATTATTCTCAATTTTAACCTTGATAATGAATATTATAGACAACAAAAGTAGATTACTACTTGAAGAACTTCAGACTTTAATCACTCCAAATTCAAATATTTATATAAGTTGCAACCATTTTACAGCATTTGCCTTATTTGAATTAGTTGACATGTTCTCGAAGTCAAATCAAATTCATTTACTGTTGAGTAATAATTTTGATGCTGAAGATGATTTTCGATTTATTCAAAATGAAAAGGAAAATAAATTAAACCTTTTATTAGACCGAAAGTACCGAATAAACCAAGTGCTTGGGCTAATTGATGATAAAATTCAAATTAGAAAAGGTGGAATTGGTAATCAAAACATTCTGATTGTGGAAAATGATGGGATATCTAATTGTTTCTTCTTAACACCTTTAGACCTTGATTCAGTATGTTTGGGAACTATCAATGATGAGAATTTAATTTTTATAAATAACATTGAAGACATTCAAAATCAATATCTGAATTATTTTAATGGAGCGTGGAACAGTAGCAAGATTGTCTTAAATGATGCAGTAAAAGCATTATTAGAGAAAGGAACCAATACTATTTCAGCAGAAGCAATTTACAAGTACAGTATTCGTGAAATATTTCATTACTCAACAGTAAATGAAAGAGCCGATGAAAAGTTAGAAAAAACAGGATTTAAAAATTCTAAAATTTGGAGTTTACTTTACAATTTCCAGAAGGATGCCGTAATTGGTGCCATTGATAAAATAGAAACTTATGGTGGTTGTATCATTGCTGATTCTGTTGGTTTAGGAAAAACTTTTGAAGCTTTGGCAGTAATAAAATATTACCTTTTGAGGAATGACCAAAGGGTTTTACTTCTTGCACCTAAAAAACTAAGAGAAAACTGGACGGTTTATACCCTCAACGACAAGAGGAATATACTTGCTGAAGACCGTTTAAATTTTGATGTTTTAAATCATACCGATTTGACCAGAGAAAGAGGGAAATCAGGTGATATTGATTTAGAGACTATCCATTGGGGAAATTACGATTTAGTTGTTATCGATGAATCCCATAACTTCAGAAATAATCCCAATAAAAGGGATGGAATGACTCGTTACAAGCGTTTAATGAATCAGGTGATAAAAGCGAATATCAGAACAAAAGTATTGATGTTATCGGCTACTCCTGTAAATAATAAAATGAACGATTTGAAAAATCAAGTCGCTTTTATTACGGAAGGGAATGACCGCTATTTTAGTCAATATGGTATTGATAGTATCAGTCAGGTAATGAAGGATGCCCAAAGAAAATTCACCTTATGGTATAGAAATGGAGACCCAAACAATCTTGATGTCAATGGATTAATGGAAAGCTTGGATGGTTCCTACTTTAGAATATTAGACATGTTAACCATTGCGAGGTCTCGTAAACATATTGAGAAATACTATGACATGTCAGATATTGGTAATTTTCCAAATAGATTAATGCCAATAACTCTAACTCCCGAAATTGATACTAAAAATCAATTTAGCGATATAGGGCAAATCTATGATGAAATTAGTACCCTTACTTTAGCATCTTATACACCTCTAGCTTATGTAAGAGCTGATAAAAGAGAGGAATACGAAGCCAGATATGACATGGAAACAGGTACTGGAAGCGTTTTTAAGCAAGTTGACCGTGAGCAGAGTTTAATTTATTTGATGCGTGTAAATCTTTTAAAACGTTTGGAAAGTTCCATTCATTCCTTTGGATTAACGGTTGAGAAATTAATTAATTTTATAGATTCCAACTTAAAACAAATAGAGAATCATCAATCTGGAACTTTGGATTTTGATTTAGATATCAACAATATTGATATTGATGATACTGATTTAGAAGACCTATTGGTTGGAGGTAAGACCAAAGTATTGATTCAGGATTTAGACAATATTGCATGGAAGCAAGACCTGAAACAAGACAAGGCTGTTCTGGTTAAATTAATGGGAAACATCAAGTTGATTGATGTGGAACGAGATGCTAAATTACTAGAGCTTAAAAATATAATTGAAGAAAAACTACATAACCCAATCAATGATAATAACAAGAAAGTAATTGTATTTACGGCTTTTGCTGATACTGCAAATTACTTATATAACGAATTACACGATTGGTTAAAAAAGGAACACGGTTTAAATTCTGCTTTGGTTACTGGTTCTGGTACTAATAAGACCAATATGCCAAAGTGCAAAACCGATTTGAATACCATTTTGACTAACTTTTCTCCGTTGTCAAAAAAGAGAGCTGAAATTTATCCTGATGAGAAAAATCAAATAGATATTTTGTTTTGTACCGATTGTATTTCTGAAGGTCAAAACCTTCAGGATTGTGATTATTTAGTCAATTACGATATACACTGGAATCCAGTTCGTATCATTCAACGTTTTGGACGTATTGACCGTATAGGTTCCAAAAATGATAATATCCAATTGGTGAATTTTTTCCCAAGTATGGAGCTAGATAGTTTTATAGATTTGGTGGCTCGTGTTCAGGGAAGAATGGTTATGCTAGATGTTTCTGCTACTGGAGAAGATAATATTATTTCTCAAAATAGTCGTGAAATGCAAGATTTAGATTATCGCAAGCAACAATTGAAACAACTACAAAATCAGGTTATAGACCTTGAGGATGTTCACGGAAACATATCAATTACGGATTTAACCTTTAATGATTTTAAAATAGATTTAGAGAAAAGCACCGATTCTGAATTAGAAGAATTGAAACACATACCAAAAGCATCATACGCAATAGTTAAGTCAAATCTTGAACATGTTAAACAAGGTGTTGTTTTCTGTTTAAAAGGCAATAGTGAAGACTTTGCTTCTAAACTTAAAAATAATATCTTATACCCTTTCTTTTTGGTTTATATTAGTGTTGATGGTACCGAAATCATCAAAGCTTCCCAAACCAAAATCGCTTTAGACTATTTTAGAAAATTAGCAATGGGTAATGATAGAATCATTCCAGAATTAATTGCCGAATTTGACAAAGAAACCAAATCAAGTAAAAAAATGGAGGTTTATGCCAATCTTCTAAAAACCGCTATTCAAGAAGTGATTGGTGTACAGGAAGAAGTAGGACTGGATTCATTGGCTACTGCTGGTGGAACTAGTTTAGTGAGTTCAGTTATTAATCAGGAAGAAAATTTAGAATTAATCAGCTATCTGATTATTAAATAAGCGATGAGTTTTAGTTACAATAAAATACTAAACATACCTGATAGAGCAATTATCAGCAAGAAAATAAGCAAAGCGTTCTTTATAAGAAACTTTGAATTGAGTTCTGCTGACAAAAAAATATTGAATGAAATTATCATGATGGAATGGTTAGCAACTATTAAACCATCCAACTCTAATATTGCTTTATTCCAAAATGAAATCTATATTTTCGAAGAAATTCAAGTAATGATTTGTACACTATCAGGAAGTATTTTAAAAGGTACTATTGATAAAGTGACTAATTTATTCCAGAAACATATTCCATATCCAATTGTTTTGGTGATTGAAAATGCTGATGAATTTGTAGTAAACGTTTGCGACAAAAAAATAAATCAAAATGATAAATCAAAACGAACTATTGAGGCATTTATCAACTCACCCATTGTTTCAAAATTATACAAAAATGAGTTAGTCGATGCTTTTTTTAAAGGGTTGGATTTTGCAGTATTAGACAAAACTAACTTAGAAACAACCTATAAAAATTACACCAGTACTATTGTGCAATTTCAAGCAGCAATGGTTACGGGAACCTTCAACAAACGAAGTTCAACAAGAACCGAAGATGACTTAAAACATCTGGAAACAATACAAAGAATCGAAAAAGAAATCATTACTTTGTCAAACCAAATTAAAAAGGAGACACAACTCAACACTAGAGTTTCCTTAAATGTTGAAATCCAGAAAAAAAGAAACGAAATTGAAAAAATTAAAATAAACATCTCAAGAAATGAATATTAGTAAAGAAAATCTAATTAAACTATTTAATACAGGTACAAACCAATATTTAATACCTTTTTTTCAAAGACCATATGTATGGAAAAAAGAAGATTGCGAAACTCTTTATGAAGATTTAATTGAGACTAGAGAAGAAAATAAAGTAAATCCACAAAAAGAACACTTTATTGGAACAATTATAACAAAAAATAGTCTTTCAAGTACGCAAATGACTGCTCAATATGATTTAGTTGATGGTCAACAGAGAATGACAACATTTTCAATATTAATTAAAGCTTTAGCTAATAGCGTTGACATGAGTCAAGAAAACGCTCAAAATCTTTTCGAAAATTTAAATAGCACACTGTTTTTTAAAGATGCGTATGGAAAGATTCATTATAGAATAATTCATAACAGATTGGACAGGAAATCTTTTGATTTAATAATGCAATCTGACGGAAATAATGATGATATTTTAGATACTACTAACAGTAAAATTGTAGATACTTATTTATATTTTAGAGAAAAATTTAGCCCGTTGACAAATGAAGAAATTCTTAATCTGAATTTCACATTGCTCCATAAATTTCCAGCAATCAACATGGTTTTAGAATTACATGATGATGAGCAAGAAATTTTTGACACGATTAATTCTTTAGGCGTAAAATTAACAACTTCAGAACTATTGAAAAATTACATTTTTAATGATACTGAAACTAAAAACTTATATAAAGAATATTGGGAAGATGTATTTGAAGCTGATGAAGAAACGGTAAAATTTTGGAACACTAAAAAAACAGCTGGTAGAGTTTATAGAGAAAACATAGATGTATTGCTTTACTGTTATTTACTTATAGAAAAAGAAAAAGATGTTTCGTTAGAACATTTGTTCAAAGATTATAAGGGATGGCTAAGCTCAAAGAATTTTGAAGAGAAAAAACTGTTTTTAGAAACCTTAAAAAATTATGCTGAAATTTATATTAATTTACCTTCAGGTACTGAGTTAAATAACATGCGTTTTAGCGATAATGAAAAAAGGTTTTTTCATGTAATAGAAAATCTAAATATAACAACGATTTATCCGCTGATTTTATTTGTTTACAATAATATAACCGATTTATTTGAACGTGAAAAATGCTTAGCTTTATTAGAAAGCTATTTAGTACGCAGAGCAGTTTGTAGATTCACGACTAAAAATTATAATAATCTATTTATATCACTTATTAAGCAATTAAAAGAGACTGATGAAATGTCAATCACGGAAAGACTTTCTGGTATTTTACACGGTTACAATGAAGATACGAGCAAATTTCCAGATGATGAGGAATTCAAAACGGGTTTTGCTAATTCAGTTTTGAGTAATCAACATGCTAAAGAAATTTTGTTTGTTATAACCTTATTTCAAATTAATACCGTTTTGAATGATTTGACCGCTTTGTCTTCACAAGCTTTTTCTGTTGAGCATATGATGCCAAAACAATGGAAACAAAACTGGAACGATGTATCAACTAGAGATGAAATAAATCATAGAAACTTCAAATTGTTGACACTTGGAAATCTAACAATTATCACAAAAAATTTGAATAGTAAATTGCGTAATTCAGCATGGTTAAATAAAAAAACTATTTTAAATCAATTTTCGACTTTGCCAATCACAACAAAATATACTTCTTTTGATAGTTGGAATGAAATAAGTATTGAGGATAGAGCTAAGGATTTATCATCTTTATCAATAACAATTTGGAAAAAATAATGAAGATGCAAAAGATAAAAAAAGGAGACCATCTGACTCAAAGTTTAGATATAGTAAATGAGAATATTGCACGATTAAAGGAACTTTTCCCTGAAGTACTTACTGAAGGTAAAATTGATTTTAAAGTGCTACAAGATATTTTAGGCAATGAGATAGAAGACGAAGATGAATATTACCGTTTTACATGGGCTGGTAAAGCTCAAGCTCGTAGAGAAGCCCATAAACCCAGTACAGGAACATTACGACCTGCAAAAGAAGAAAGTGTAAATTGGGATACAACCGAAAATTTATACATCGAAGGTGATAATTTAGAAGTCTTGAAACTACTTCAAAAAAGTTATGCTAGTAAAGTGAAGATGATTTATATAGACCCTCCTTATAATACAGGAAAAGACTTTGTATATAAAGACAATTATAAAGACAATCTCAAAAATTATCAACAGATTTCAGGTCAAGTAGATAGTGAAGGTAATAAGCTTACTACCAATTCAGAAAGTGACGGACGTTATCATTCCAATTGGCTAAATATGATGTATCCTCGTTTGCGATTGGCACGCAATATTTTAAAAGATGATGGGATGATTTTTATAAGTATCGATGATAATGAAGTAGAAAATTTAAAAAAAATAGGACATGAGATTTTTGGAGAAGAAAATTTCATCACTTGTATTCAATGGAAACGAAAAAAGGAAATATCAAGTGATTCTAAAAATGTAGCTATACAAGGAGAATATATATTAGCATATGGAAAGTCAAGTTTAACTTCATTAAATAGTGAGTCTCTATCACAGGATTACATTGATAAAAGTTATAAAGAACCAACAAAAGAATTTATTGAAGGCAAATGGAGACCAGTACCTATTACAGTTTCTATGGGGCTTTCTGGAGGCGGATACTCTTATCAAATTACAAATCCTAATGGCACGACACATAACCGATTATGGGCATATCCAGAAAATAGTTTTAATGAACTAGTTAGTAAAAAGTTGGTTTATTATGGAGCAGATGGTTGTGGTGTTCCACAAAGAGTAATCTATGCCCATCAAAGCAAAGGTCAACCTACTACTAACTATTGGGATAACACCGCAACTAATAAACAAGGAAAAAAACAAATACTGGAATTATTTGAAGGTGTTAATGTTTTTGATACTCCTAAACCAACTAATTTATTAAAAAGATTAATAAAGTTAATTTGTATTAAAAATGATATTGTTCTTGATTTTTTTTCAGGGTCAAGTGCATCGGCACATGCTACTTTTGAATTAAATAATGAAGAACTAAATAATTTAAGATTTATTCAGGTTCAACTTCCAGAATTAACCGATGAAAAAAGTGAAGCCAATAATGCTGGATATAAAACAATAGCTGAGATTGGCAAAGAACGTATTCGTAAAGCTGGAATAAAAATTGCAAAAGAAAATCCTGAAAAAGCAAGAGATTTAGACTTAGGTTTCAAAGTTTTTAAATTAGATAGTTCTAATATTAAGGGTTGGGATGGCAATCCAGATAATCTAGTAGATAATTTATTTGATTCTCAAGACAATATTAAAGCAGGTCGCACAGAAGAAGATGTATTGTTTGAAATATTATTAAAATACGGCCTGGATTTGACCTTACCAATCGAAGTAAAAATCATCGAAAGTAAAAAAGTATTTAGTGTTGGTTTTGGAGCCTTGTTTATTTGCCTTTCCGATGGAATTACTAGTAAAGTAGCAGAAGGAATTGGAGCTTGGAAAGAAGTCTTAAAACCAGAAGTATGTAGAGTTATCTTTAAGGACTCAGGTTTCGGTGATGTTGAGAAAACAAATTCAGTTCAAACTTTGAAGCGCTTTGGTATTAACGAAATTAAGAGTATTTAAGAATGAAAATACAATTTGATAGTACGTTAAACTACCAGCAAGAAGCCATTGAAGCTATCGTTGATATTTTCAGTGGACAAGAAAAATGTGAATCTAATTTTACGGTATATTCCCCAGAATTTTTAGCAAAACAGCAGAATCTGGAATTTACCGAAATTGGTTATGGAAACCGATTACTTTTAACAGAAGGACAAATTCTTGAAAATACGCAGAGAATTCAATTGTCCAATGGATTAAAACCTTCAACTAGAGCTGAAATAGATAGAAAAAAATTAGATTTTACCATTGAAATGGAAACTGGTACAGGTAAAACTTATGTTTACCTGAGAAGCATAGTTGAACTGTATAAAAAATATGGTTTTTCTAAGCATATCATTGTAGTTCCTTCAATCCCAATTAAAGAAGGGGTTTATAAATCACTACAAATTACCAAGGAGCATTTAAGAGAATTGTATGATAACATCAACTACAATTTCTTTGTTTACGATTCCAGTAAATTAAATGAAGTGAGGGATTTTGCAACCAATGACCGTTTAGAAATTATGGTCATCAATATTGATGCTTTCGCAAAAAGTTTTGACAAACCAGAAGACGAAAAGAAAACCGCAAACATAATTCACAGATACAACGACTCATTAGGATATAAACCTTTGGATTTAATTAGAAATACTAATCCAGTCGTTTATATTGATGAACCCCAAACTACAACAAGTACAGAAACTCGAAAAAGAGCAATTCAAGGGCTAAACCCGTTAGCAGTAGTAAAATACTCAGCAACTCACCGCAAAGACGAGAAAATTAACATGATGTACAAGCTTGATGCTGTAGATGCTTATGAAAAGAAGTTGGTTAAACAAATTGAAGTTGGTTCGGTACAAACTGAAGGAATCAACAACAATGCTTACATCAGATTGGTTGAGGTAAAAGTCTCAAAAGGTTTTCCAGTAGCAAAGTTGGAACTGGATATTTTTAAAAACGGAAGTATTTCGAGAAAAATGGTTCTGGTAAAACAAAATGAAGATTTAGAACAAATTACTGATAGAGCTGAATACGAAGGCTACATTGTGAAAGATATTTATGCCGTAGCTTTAAATGAATATATCGATTTTACCAGTAAAGACGAAGTTATAAAGCTAGGTGAAGCCATAGGAAATGTGGATGATAAGCAAATAAAAACCGCTTTAATTCGCAAGACAATTGAGGAGCATTTAAACAAGGAATTAGTATTGAACCCTCAAGGAATCAAAGTACTATCATTGTTTTTTATCGATTCTGTTAGCAAATACCGTCAATATGATGAAGATGGAAATGTTGCCAATGGTGAATATGCTGAAATTTTCGAAAAAGAGTATTTGAAGTTAATAGCTAAACCAAAATACGCTAGTTTATTTGGAGAGATAAATGACGTTGATGTTGAGGTAAATCAAGTTCACAACGGTTATTTCTCTATTGATAAAAAATCTAAAAAAAGCAGTTCTAAAGATAAATACGAATACTTTAAGGATACAAAAGGAAACACCAATGCAGATGAGGACACCTACAATCTTATCATGCGTGACAAAGAAATGCTTTTGAGTTTCGATTCAAAATTACGTTTCATTTTTTCGCATTCTGCCTTAAAAGAAGGATGGGATAATCCAAATGTATTCCAGATTTGTACTTTAAAAGATGCTGGTGGTTCCGAAATTAGAAGAAGACAAGAAATAGGTCGTGGATTACGTTTGTGTGTAAACCAATTAGGAGAACGTGTATATGGACATGAAGTGAATACTTTAACGGTTATGGCAACGGAAACCTATGCTGAATTTGTAGATAATTTCCAGAAAGAGATTGAAAAAGAAACAGGTATCAAATTTGGTATCCTTGAGAAACATAGTTTCGGAAATATTGTAGTGGAAATTAATGACGAGGACACAGTTTATCTAGGTCAAGAAAAATCAGAAGAACTCTTCAAACATCTTATAAGCCAAGGTTATATTGATGAAAAGGGAAAAGTTCTAGACAAGCTGAAAATTGATTTAAGGGATGAAACTGTTGTTATTCCTGAAGAATTTAAGGAACACGTACTAAATCAAATCATCAACACATTAAAAGAAACTGCTGGAAGACTTGAAATAAAAAACCAAGCAGATAAAAAATTAGTGACCGTAAATAAAAGAATTTTAGACAGTCCAGAGTTTAGAGAACTATGGGAAAAGGTAAAATTTAAAACTACATTTTCGGTAAACTTTGATTCTGATTCTTTGGTTAAAGAATGTATTAATGCTATCAATGACCGTTTAAAAATTACTAGAGGTAAACTAATTTATACTAAAGCTTCTATCTCAATTAATGCTGGTGGAGTTGATGCACAAATAAGCCCTAATAGCGAGACTACAAGTATCAAAGATGAGGTAGAAAGATTACCAGATATCGTAAGCTACCTTCAGAATGAAACACAACTGACCAGAAAGTCAATTGTAACGATTTTGACTAAAATCAATAAATTGGATTACTTCAAAATCAATCCTCAAAAATTTATTGAAGGCTGTATTGACATCATCAACGAACAAATGAACTTGCACATCATTGATGGAATTAGCTATAAAAAAATTGGGGATGCAGAATATTACAGTCAAGAAATGTTTGAAAACAAAGAGCTTTTTGGTTATCTAAAAAGCAATTTAAAGGAGAGTTCAAAATCTCCTTACAATTATGTTGTTTATGATTCCAATGTAGAATCAAATCTGGCAAAGCAGTTTGAAAATAGTGATAACATATCTGTATATGCGAAACTTCCAGATTGGTTTAAGATTGATACCCCACTTGGAACATACAATCCTGATTGGGCTATCATGTGGAAAGACCAAGATGATGAAAAGCTATATTTTGTTGTAGAATCAAAAGGTAGTACAGGGCTATTTGACTTAAGACCAAAAGAAGCTGGAAAAATAAAATGCGGAGAAAGACATTTTAATGCCATTGGAAGTAAAATGATTGTTGCTACTGAATTGGCAGATATTGAAGATTATGCTCTAAACTAGAAATAAATTCTTATAAATTAATATTTAATTCATAGATTTGGACAGCACTAAAAAACATAAATAGGAAAATTCAATAAATGACATTCGATAAAATAATTAAAAATCCAAACTGTAATTGTCTAGAAGATGCTATTGAAGACAGTACTTCCAAATTCGCTTTGAAAACAAATAAGGCTAAAATCGCTGAAGCAAATTTTCAAAGTAAATGGGAAAAGGGGGATGATAATCATACCGAATGTAAAAAAGTTTGTTCAAAAAAAGGCGTTTCGCTTAGTGCCATTCATCCAGATGATAGTAATTTAAATGATGTTGTCGATATTTATAAAAAAATATTCCCTCTTGCTCCTGGATATAAACCTGTTTGTTCAATTGTAACTTTAGGGGACAAAAATGGCTTAGTGAAAAGTACTCCAAGCCAAAATAATATGTTCCATCATGATTTTTACAAATGTGATGCATTTGATATAAGTAAAATAAATTATATAGGTTCAATTCCTCTTAATGAATAATGTTTAAAATAGAAGGACATAAAACGCTTATTAAGGATTTACATAAAATTGTAAATAACAAACTTGTGCTTTATAATGATGGAGAATATGATATAATTTACACTGGAACCAATAGTTTTGGTAATAGGATTTTATGTTGCATAATGTTTGATGATGATGACGAAGGATTTCTGAGATTTATAAATGCTTTAATTACTGAAATTCAGTATGAAGAGTTTATGAATAAAAAATTATCGCTTCTAAACATTCTACAAACAAACGATAGTTTTTTTATTGTTGATTATGATTATGGATTGAGAGAACTGAGCAGTAATCTAGTTAATTTGGATGAAATACCTAAAGAGTTCCATCCTCTAGAAAATTCTTTCTGTCCTGATATCATATTTGAACCTTCTTTTAATTACTCTGTTAGCATGCAAGGTGGTTTAGCTGATGAACATAAAATTTCTACAAAAAGCTTAATTTCGGTAAGTTCCTCGTTTAATGATTTTTTAAAATCCTCAACAGAGTTTATTAATGAATTGGACTTCGAGAGAGTTGTGTATGTTGAAGCTTTAAAAACAGGTAGTTTTAAAATAAATTTTAAAATAGAAGTTTCAGAACCAATACAAACAAGTCTTTTAGACTTTCCAAAAGAAGAAATAAATTTATTTCTTAATAATTACTTTAACTATGTTTTCAATCAACTTCCTAACGAAAATGTTGATATATTTCAAAAAGATAATGTTGATTCGGAAAAATTTAAAACACTGGAAAATGAGCTTAAAGAATTGTATGACCGAAAAGGAATTACTCCAGAAGCTGGTGTAGAACATAAATTAATTGATTTAATTAATTATTCCATAGATGGTTTAAAAAACATCGAATATAATAGTGATTTTGAAAACATTCAATTTATTAACATATCTGATAATGGAGACGAAATACCTTTTGCATCAATTAATGATGAATTGGTCTTTACCATTGATGAAAGACTTTTCAATTTAGACGAATTCAAAGCGGAAGATATAATTCTTATAGATGAAAAACCTAAAGATTATACTTTCCAAGTTTTTTTATTCAATACTGATACAGGAAATGGAAAAGCTTATTTTGTAGAACCTAATGATAGTATTCATAAAATTTCTGTATATGCAAGGGGGAGAGAAAATTACAAAAATACCACTCTAACACAAAGTTTACATGAACGACTTCCTTTTGACTTTTTAGGAGTAGGTAAATTTGTTAACGGTAGTTTAAAATCGATTACTATTAACTTGGATTAATTTTCTTTAGCACTCAATTTTTCAAGTCCTTTCTTAATTAGGTCTCTAGCTTCATCAATTTCACTTTGTACAACTAAATTTCCTTTAGTTGGAACAAACATTTCTCGTATATCCACATCTAAGCCTTCAGCTATTTGCAATAGCAAATGTATTGTCGGTAAATTCTTTTCCGAATTTATATTACTTATCGTAGTCATCGAGACCCCAACTTTTTTTGCTAATTCTTCACGGCTCACTCCTTTTTGAGCCATCAATTCCTTTAATCTTAAAATTTCCATACTTATATTTTTTACAAATATAACAAAAATAAAGTGTCACTTAATTTTTATAAAATAAATGAAGTATTATTTGCTTTTTAATCAAGCTATGCTTTACTTTGCATTGTATTAATAAAGTAAAACTTGATTTATGAAAGCAACTGAATTTAAATCTGAAATTAAAGACATCAAAGAAAATTTGAGAGGTTTAACTCTTCAGTTGGTTACTAGAAATGGTTATAGACCATATTTTAACTTGAAAGAATTTGGTAATGCAATCTTAGAAGAAGAGAAAAAAGGAAATGATTTCAGAATTAATCAAGTTTGGACTAAAGCAGGAATCGTTGGAGCGAAATCAATTAAAGCTCTTACTGAATTAATCAAAACAGAATCAGTAACTGCTATACAATTTGAAAGTTTTTTCAATTGCAGTACAACAGAAGAATACATTAGAAGCTTTGGAGCATTAGATTAACAATTAAAAAAAGAAAACATGGAAACTACATCAAGAACAATGGAAATAGCTCAAACAATTTTAGACCAAATTAAATATGCTGATAGAAGTGCTTTAATGGCTTGGGGAGCTAAAAACTTTTCAGCAATTAACGAAAGTAAAGATTATGAAGGTGGGTTGGCTTTCCAAATCAATGGTTTACTTCACCAAGGCTGGGTAAAAATTTGTTTAAGATGGGTTGATGATTACACAATAATATTCATCAACAAAAATCGTGAGGTCGTTAAAACTTTTGAAGGTGCTTACTGTGATATGTTGGTTCCTGTTATAGATTGGATTGAAGGTAAGTAATCTTCAATCCTGTGCAAAATTAGGTTATACTTTATACTTGAATGGCACTGTAAAACTTAAGCTCAATAAATTCATTAAAAAAACCGTGCAAAATATACCATCCTAATATTGCACATAAAAAGAATAAATTATGATTAAAGGTAGGTATGTCAGACAAAGTACTAGTGGGCAAAAAAATTATCGCCAATTGGCAATAGCCCACCCAGAAGAAAAATTATTTATTGATATTGTTAGTGGTTCTGTTCCATTTAGTGAAAGACCCGCTGGGAAAAAACTTATTGAGGCTGTTGAGGCTGGAGAAGTGAATTACGTTTCATTCCACGCAATAGATAGAGCTGGAAGGTCAACCATAAACGTGTTACAAACACTAAAATTTTTCTTTGATAAGGGTGTGATTGTTAAGATTGATAATTTAGGTCTTGAATCTATGATTAACGGTAAAGCCAATCCAGTATTTAACCTAATTACGACTATCCTTTCTGAGCTTTCGAGTTTGGAAAAATCGTCCCTTCTTGAAAGACAGGCTGAAGGGATAATTCAAGCTCGTTTGAGGGGGGCATATAAAGGGCGTCAAAAAGACACCTTTGAATCGGATGATGTAATTTTAGCTAAGCATAAAAAGGTGGTAAAGGAGTTAAAAGCAAATCCAAATTTATCATTAAGAAAAATTGGAACCCTAACTAATGTTTCTCCCAATACTGTTAAAAAAGTCATTTGTGTTCTTCAAAAGCAAAATTAGAAGCTATGCAAATTAAAATTCAACATCAAGAGGATAAAATTCACTATACTTTTAAAGTGAAGGATGCTGATAAGCTTACATCTGCTGATGTAAATCGGATATGTATTAAAATGTGGGTTAAAGCCCTTTTTGTAAATGGCAAGTATTATAATTTACAAAAGGGTTAATTTTTTACAAAATCTATTCTTCTTAATCCATAAACGAAAAATCAATACGAACTCCGTAAACCTTTAGAATACTTCCTCTAGGTATGTATTCGTACTAAATATAATAAAGATGAGTCTAAATTAAATTCATTTATGTTAATTACTAATTTTAGAAAAAAGAAAAGTCCTTCAATACTCTCTTCAAAATAACTCTACTAAAAGTATGATTCTCCAGAGAATCCATGACTCCACTTTTTCAACGAGTATTTAAAAAGTGTACACCAACGATTAGGTGTGCGAAAATATTTTTATTTTTTATATCTAAATTTTGAGAAATTAATTTTTTCCAGAATTTTCCAAAATTCAAGAAAAAGAATCCAAAATCAAAAATATTTTTTGGATTTTTTTTGACTTAAAAAAAATGGCTTATCAACTTTTCTTAGATATTTATAATCAAAGAGAAACATGGAACAAAATGAATTAATCACAATACCACCAAGTGTATTAGACCAACTTAAAAAGAACATTGATAAGTATATTTTAAAAGACAAAAAACCTGAAGGATTTGAAGAGGCTCTTAGGTATGTTGCACTTGAAAAAGCAACAAAATCACAATTAGCAAAACTTAATTCATTTTCAAATAATCATTCGTTATCTAATGATGAAGACAAAGAAAAAATTGAGATTTTAGATAAAATGATAGTGTTTGCAAAGAACTGGACAAAACATGAAAACACGAAAAAGGAATTTTCTAATAAAATAAGAGCAAATACAGACCATCCAACTGGAGCATCTACAAAAAAACAATCTGGGCGAGAAGTTGATAGACTTAAACCTAGTCTTTCATCAGTAAAGCCATACACCACATCACAGATTAATGATTCTGCTCTGATAAGTGAATGTTCTCGAATTATTATGATTATGAAAAAAATAGATTAAGTATTGAATATTAAAGATTCAACTCTGAAAGTAATTCCGACATTTTAATTTCTAGTGCATTACAGATTTTTAAAAAGATTTTAATTGAAAAGTTTTGCCTTCCTTTTAAAATCCTCCTAATACTAGTTTCATCTATATCACATGCATCAGCAAATTCTAAATTAGTTTTGAATTTAGCTTTTGCTCTTACATTTATATTCTGACCTAGTTTTATTAAAAATTCTTCTGACATCATTCAAAAGTCGAATAATGACACTTTAAATCATCGGCATATTTGCCGATTTGAGTATTTAGTATTAAATTTGCCAGAATTTTAAATCAAACTAAAAACCAAAAAAATGAAAAAAAATCTATTCTTTCTTCTTTTCCTAGCTATTGGACTGACCAGCTGTGAGAAAGCCATTGAATCACCAGAACAAGTAAAGGACTTCATTCAAGGAAAATGGCATGATGAAATTGTTAGTCGAGGTGGTTTGATAACATATTACAGATTTGAGATAACCAATACAGAAATAAGATGCTGGAAATCAAACCTTATCTTGTCTGATAATGGACGTTCATCAGATAACATAACTAGCGATTGGACTGAACAGACTCCTGTTCCTTTATCAATTGGAAGTGTCCAAATGCAAGCGGGAAGTTCAAGTAAATATGATAAAACAATCAGAACACTGGGAAATTGCAGTTACGGAACATATACGTTTGAATATAGCGAAGGTTTAGGAAACATGCTAGTTTTTAAGGACATTACTACTAGTGAAAATGATTTTCATACTGGTAAGCTGGACAGAGGTTGGGAATATTGATAAAACATTTTAACTCTTAATATCAAATTTAAAGAAACTTTTATGAAAAAAATTTTATCGCTGTTATTAGTCAGCTTTCTTTTTGTCAATTGCTCAAATTCTGATGACTCTAATGATGATACCAACAACTCCGAAAAAATATCCGCAATAAATTTCACAATAAACCAAATCGAGTACGAACAAAACTACTTGATGTCTGAAGTAAATTGGATAAAAAACGATGATACAACAATTAGTACCAATGAGTTTGAAATAACTGCATCTCCAAAAGTAAAAGGAAAAACTTCTGATATATTAGAAATATTTAGTTTGACAATCAGGACAACTGATAATGTCTTAGTTGTAAATAAAACATACAATTTGTACACAAAAAACACCTATTATTTTTTACCTCTGAATGACTCCTCACTTTGTTATAAAGAAGTAGGTCTTTGGGATACAGATGAAACATCAGGAACAATAAAAATCACTAGTTTTAATGGAAAAACCTTAAAAGGGGAATTCAATATTAGTAACTTAACCAATGATAATGGTTTTCCATTAGGTTACTGTGACGGTACTAAAATAGTAGAAAAAAGATTCAATATCACCACAGGGACATTTACGGCTATTCCGTAATAATATCATTTCTTCTTATTAACTAAAAGCTACTCCGTTATTGAAGTGGCTTTTTTTGTTAGATTTAGATTGCGAACTAAATAAAAAAAGCTACCGTATTAAAAAGTAATTTAAATATTAAAATCCTTCAAATATACCTAAGCCAAACAAAGCAAAATCATATTTCACAGGGTCTAGAGGGTCAAGTAATCTTAAATTAGTATCTAATTCCAGTAACGCTTTTCCATCATTTTGTTTTCTTTCTAGAAGCCCTAATTTACGTGCTACATTTCCCGAATGTACATCTAGAGGACAAGATAATTTTGAAGGAGAAATACTTTTCCAAATACCTAAATCTACTCCTGAATTATCGTTTCTTACAAACCACCTTAGGCACATATTAATTCGTTTTGCAACTGAACCTTTGTAAGGGTCAGCAACGTGTTTTCTTGTTCTGCTTAAATGGGGAATTTCAAAGAAAACTTTATTAAGAGCATGAATTGCTGGTTGAAGAGAATCCTCCGTTTGATGTTTTAAAAAAACAGATTCTAAACCGTTATGATTGCTATAGATGTTGTGCAAAGCTTTAATAAAATATTTAAAATCATCTGAATTAAAAGTCCTGTGAACAAAGCCCTCTAATCTTTCCAATTGAGAGTCATCGTGATTCATAACAAAATCATAAGGCGAATTACCTAATATATCCATCATACGATGTCCATTTTTAGTAATCATTTTTCTGTTACCCCATGCAATAGTTGAAGCAAGGAATCCAGCAATCTCTATATCTTCTTTTAATGAATAACGATGAGCTACGCTAATTGGGTCAGGTTCAATAAAGTCAATTGTATTATACTGAAGTACTTTTGAATCAAGGAAATCT
The DNA here is from genome assembly GCF_059882335.1 of Flavobacterium sp. OHVDL-2026-0007. Lineage (NCBI taxonomy): Bacteria > Pseudomonadati > Bacteroidota > Flavobacteriia > Flavobacteriales > Flavobacteriaceae > Flavobacterium > Flavobacterium sp. OHVDL-2026-0007. The sequence goes on along the minus strand of NZ_CM187612.1, from coordinate 41,098 downwards.
TTCAACTCATTTTCAGGGATGACCATGTTTTATTGGTTTTAAGGCTTTATATTTACGCAAATATAGTTATTTATCATTTCAAAAAACATACTACCTTAATTACCCTTGTCTACATGTACCTGCGTTGGATGGTCCGTCAGGACACAAAAGGAGTTGATTTAGGAATTTGGAAAACCATTTCACCAGCTGCTCTATCTTGCCCACTCGATGTCCATTCGGGTAATGTAGCCCGAAAATTAGGCTTGCTGAGCCGGAAACAAAACGACGCCAAAGCCTTAGCTGAATTAGATGGAAAATTAAGAGAAATGGATCCTCAAGATCCTGTAAAGTATGATTTTGCCCTTTTCGGACTGGGTGTTTTTGAAGGTTTTTAAGCTTCAATTGGGTACCATTAGGCCGATCAAAGATTTTCTTAAATCTTGACATTTGTTCAGTCAAACCCAGCTAAAAAGCAGCGCTTTTCCCCTAGACCAAGCCTGCCCTATACGATCAAAATACAAATACAACGAAAAAACCATGAATTTAACGTACATTTGCACAAAATTTAATGCAAATGAGCACTTTCGAAAAATTCAATCTTCCAAAATCAGTACAAAAAGCAATCGACGAATTAGGCTTTGTTACGCCTACTCCTATTCAGGAAAAATCTTTTGCCGTGATTATGTCTGGTCGAGATATGATGGGAATTGCCCAAACGGGTACTGGTAAAACTTTTGCCTACCTATTACCTCTTTTAAAATTATACAAATTTACCCCAACCAATACCCCAAAAATTGTTATACTGGTTCCTACTCGTGAATTAGTCGTTCAAGTGGTAGAAGAAGTAGAAAAACTAACCAAATACATGTCGGTTAGTACTCTTGGTATTTTTGGTGGAGTAAACATCAATACACAAAAAAAGGCAGTTTACGAAGGTGTAGACATTCTAGTAGGAACACCTGGTAGAACAATGGATTTGGCTTTAGATGCTGTGATCCGTTTTGATGAAACTCAAAAATTAGTCATTGATGAGTTTGATGAAATGCTAAACTTAGGTTTCCGTACGCAATTAACAGCGCTTTTGGCGATGATGAAAACCAAACGTCAAAACATTTTATTTTCGGCTACTATGACCGATGAAGTGGATGCGGTTTTAAATGACTTTTTTGATTTTCCAGAAGAAGTTACCCTTGCAGCCTCAGGAACACCCTTAGAAAACATTGAGCAAATCACCTACAATGTTCCTAACTTTAATACCAAAGTAAACTTACTGAAACACTTATTAGAAAACAACGAGGACATGAGTCGTGTGCTGGTTTTTGTTAATAACAAAAAGATCTCAGATATGCTTCATACCCGTATCGAAGAAGATTTTGAAGGTCAATTTGGTGTTATTCACTCGAATAAATCTCAAAATTACCGTTTGAGTACGATGGCTGAATTTCAAGAAGGAAATCTTCGTGGTTTGATTACGACCGATATTATGGCCAGAGGTTTAGATATTTCGAACATCACCCATGTTATCAACTTTGAACTTCCTGAACTTCCTGAATTGTATATGCACCGTATTGGACGTACTGGTCGTGCAGATGCTACTGGAACTGCTATAAGCTTCATCACTCCTCGTGAAGAAGAATTTAAAGTAGAAGTAGAAGTATTGATGAATCAAGAACTAGAGATAGCTGAATTCCCAGAAGAAGTGGAAATCTCAACGAAATTGATTGAACCTGAAAAAGACAAACAACCGATTAAGTTTTTAATGAAAAAACAAAAACTTTCTGGAGATGGTGCTTTTCATGAAAAAGATAAAAAGAATAAAAAAGTCAATTTAGGAGGACCCTCTGTAACGAAAAAGAAAACTCACGGATCTGTCAATCGAAACATGTTAAAAACGAGAGACAAGAAAAGAAAAGATAAAAACAAAAACAAATAGGAGTTAAAATCCTAAAACGTAAAAATCCAAATTCCAATTATAAAACTGGAATTTGGATTTTTTTTTTGCTTCTTTTAGAAACCTTATATTTTAGTAAAAAGTAAGCCTACCGGCGAACACAATTCTACTTTTTTTCCAGTATCAACAAGTTTTCCTGTGGTTTTATCTCTTTTAAAAATTACGATATCATTGGTGTATTGATGCCCTACTAGAAGGTAGTTCCCCGTTGGATCAATTGCAAAATCCCTAGGTCCTTTACCCAAAGTACTTATTTGCTCCACTTGAGTGATACGCCCTTCTTTTCCGATTTTAAAAACCGCTATAGTGTTCGCATCGCCACGATCGGACACATATAAAAAGTTTCCATCAGGAGAAATTTTTATCGCTGCTGAACCCGTCGCTCCTACAAAATCTTTAGGAAGGATACTCGTTTCCGCTATCACTTTTAAGCTTCCGTTTTTATCAAAACTAAAAGTGGTCAAAGTAGCATCTAATTCCTGAATTAGGTATACAAATTTACCATCTTTACTAAAAGTCAAATGCCTTGGTCCACTTCCCAATTTAACCGCAACAGCTTCTTTAAGTGTTAATACTTCGTTTTTAGAATTCGGATTGTATCGGTACACAAACACTTTATCCAAACCTAAATCGTTCGACAAAACAAACTTTTTATCTGGGGAAAAAGCAACCATATGAACGTGGGCCTTTTCCTGACGTGCCACATTAGGTCCCTTTCCTTCATGCTGAATTAGCTGTTGAGCTTCAGAAATACTACCGTCTGTTTTTTTCTTAAAAACCGCTATATTTCCCCCAGAATAATTGGCTATAATGACATTTTTATCGTCATTGATTAAATGACAAGGATCCGCTCCCAAAGCCTTATTTTTATTTAAAAAATGAAGCTTTCCGCTTACCGCATCATACCCAAACGCACTCACTGCACTTTGATCTGCATTTTCGTTCACCGCATAAACAAATTTATTATCAACTGAAACGGATAAGTAACTTGGACTTACTACATTTTCTGAGGAAGCCTTTAATTTTAAATCAGCTGTCTTAGCATCGAATTCGTATACATAAATCCCATCGCTTTTGCAGGTATTGGTATAGGTCCCCACTAATAAATTAAATTTACTTTGAGCTTGTAATGCACTAAAAGCTAAAGTGGAAAAAAAAGCTATATATAATCTTCTCATATTTTCTTTATTTGTATTTATAATGCGCTAAAATAAACAATATTATCTTCCACAAGCCCTTGTTTCAAGACAAATGCTTCCCTAAAAGTTAAATTTCAAATTTTACTTTATCCCCCCTATTAAGTACTATAAGTGCTACGGTTACATTTATTTATTTTTCAAAGGACAATTTCCCTCTAATCTCTTAAATTACTACTCTTGGTTTTCACTAAAAATTTGTATTTTTGACCAGTACCTTCACGAAAAACAAAACGTAGTGAAGTAAATCAAAGCCAGAATGCATTTTAAACAGCCCGAAATTTTATACTTTCTGTTCTTATTGATTGTGCCAATTTTGGTTCATTTGTTTCAATTACGTCGTTTTAAATCCTCCTATTTTACAAATGTTCGTTTCTTAAAAGAACTAGTCGTTCAGACTCGAAAAAGTTCAAAAATCAAAAAAAGATTACTATTAGCCACGCGCTTACTTTTACTGAGTTGTATCATACTTGCCTTCGCGCAACCTTATTTTGAAGCCAAAGACAGCAAAAATGCAGCAAACGAAATGTACATCATCTTGGACAATTCCTTCAGTATGCAAGCCAAAGGCAAAAAAGGAGAATTACTAAAACGTGCCGTTCAAGAATTACTTGAAAACACTCCTGAGAACACCACCTTTTCTTTATTAACCAATACTGAAAACTACTGGAATACCGATATTAAATCTTCTAGAGCTGCTTTACAAAACATAAACTATAGCGCTACTCCCTTTGAACTCTCTGCTATTATGGCTAAAATAAAAGCACATCAATCGGCTCATAAAAAGGATATTGTCATTATTACGGACGCCGTTGGTTTAGCCCAAAAGGACATCCTAAACCTAGATACTGATGAAAAGCCCTATTTTATCATACCGGAAGCCGAACAAAAAAACAATATTGCGATAGACAGTGTTTTTATCCACCAAACTTTAGAAAATTTTTACGAAATCAGCGTTACATTATCTGCTTATGGAGCAGATTTCAAACCCGTTTCTATGGCCTTATACAATCAGAACAAACTGATTGCCAAAACCATTATTACTTTTGATGCCCCAAAAAAGAGTATCAACTTTACCATTCCAAAAGAGGCTTTTCAAGGTTATGTGGCTATTGAGGATAATGGATTACCCTACGACAATACGCTTTATTTCAGTATTTCAAAAGCCAAGAAAACCAACGTCATAAGTATTGGAGCAGCCGAAAAAAGCAACTTTTTAACTCGAATTTATACTCCAACTGAATTCAATTACACCAATTATCCCCTTGGCAGTCTAGACTACAATACACTAGAAAACCAAAATACCATCATTTTAAATGAGTTAGAAGATGTTCCACAGGCTTTACAAACTACATTAAAATCCTTTGTCTTAAAAGGGGGAAACCTAGTGATCATTCCTTCTGCGAAAGTCGCTCTTGCAAACCTGAATTCATTTTTACGCACCTTTGGCAGTATTGAATTTAAAAATCTGGAAAACAAAAGCAAGTTAATTACCAAAATCAACTTCGACCATCCTTTATTTTCAGGTGTTTTTGAGAACAAAATCACGAATTTTCAATATCCAAAAACGGCTCTTTCTTATGCGATATCTAGTCCCTATCCAGCGGTTTTATCGTATGAAGACCAAAGTGTTTTTATCACTATGATTCAAAATCCGATTTCGGCAGTAAGTCTTTTTGCCGCACCTATCAATACAGTCAATTCAAACTTTCAGCAGTCTCCTCTAATTGTACCACTTTTTTACAAAATGGCACAAAACAATCAAAAAACAGGGGTAAATGCACTCACCATTGGCGACAATCAACCTTATCTTGTAGAAGTATTGCTATCTAAAGATGCTATTTTAGAAGTAAAGGGAAACGAGGATTCCTTCATTCCCATGCAACAACTATTGAGCAATAAAGTCAAATTAATGTTTGGTAATTTCCCTGATACAGCTGGAAATTACGCCATTTACGAGAAAAAAGAATCCATTGAAAACCTGAGTTTCAATTACAAACGAAGTGAAAGTGATTTGAGTCAAGTCAACAGCAATCTTGTTTCCGATTTTAAAACGGCAGACACCATTTCTACTATTTTTAACAGCTTACAAACAGAGCGAACAGACAGTCAAATTTGGAAATGGTTTGTTATCTTTGCACTGTTATTTTTAGCATTAGAAATGGCGATCATCAAATTCGTGAAATAAAAATCAGTTTTTTTGAGCCAAGAAATACCGTAGGCTTCGCAGCCTAAATAAAAACAGCAAAAAATCAAATACGAAAACTAAAGTGTTTCAGAATCTGAAATTCAATTAGCGAAGTAAAAAGCAAATGAGCAGCTGTTTTTAGATTTAGCGGAGACTAAACAAAGCGATAGGTTCGGTTTAAAATTACGATTTCAATTTAAAATAAATTTATCTACATATGAGAATAATCATCAGAGACGCCAAAATTATTGATTCAACGAGTCCGTTTCACCATCAGACTGTTGATCTTTTAATTTCAGATGGTTTAATAGAAAAAATAGGAACTTCGCTTCCTAAAATTGATGATGCAACCGAGGTGAAATTTGATCATTTACATCTTTCTCAAGGTTGGTTTGACAGTAGTGTTTCCTTTGGAGAGCCTGGTTATGAAGACAGAGAAACCATTGCAAATGGACTCTTTGTTGCTGCAAAGAGCGGCTTTACTGCTATTGCCTTACAACCGAACTCCTTCCCTATTATCGACAACCAATCACAAGTAAATTTTGTTAAAAACAAAGCCAATGGTTTTGCTACAGCACTCTTCCCTATTGGAGCTTTAACAAAAGCCAGTGAAGGAAAAGACATGGCCGAATTGTTTGACATGAAAAATACTGGAGCTGTCGCTTTTGGTGATTACAACAAAAGCATAGACAACGCCAATTTGCTAAAAATAGCCCTGCAATATGTACAGGATTTTGATGGTTTAGTTATCGCTTATGCACAAGACACAAACATCAAAGGAAATGGAGTCGTAAACGAAGGTATTGTTTCTACTGGCTTAGGTTTAAAAGGTATTCCGAATTTAGCCGAGGAGTTACAAATTGCTAGAAACTTGTTCTTACTTGAATATACTGGAGGAAAATTACATATTCCAACGGTTTCTACAGCCAAAACTGTGGCCTTAATCAAAGAAGCCAAAGCAAAAGGTTTACAAGTAAGTTGTAGTGTTGCTGTACATCATTTGGTCCTTACCGATGAAAAATTAGAAGGTTTTGATACGCGCTATAAAGTAACACCTCCCTTAAGAAACGAAGCCGACAGAACAGCTCTTGTCAATGCTGTTTTAGACGGAACCATTGATATGATTACTTCAGACCACAACCCAATAGATATTGAATTCAAAAAAATGGAATTTGATACCGCAAAAAACGGAACTATTGGTCTTGAAAGTGTTTTTGGAGCCTTATTAACCGTTTTACCTCTAGAGACTATAATTAACAAATTAACTTTAGGGAAAACGCTCTTCGGCATTGAAAGCAATAGCATCGTTGAAGGCGCCAAAGCGAATTTAACCCTTTTCACTCCTGAAGGACAATCCACTTTCACCAAAGCGAACATTCTTTCTAAATCTAAAAATTCTGCTTTCTTAGGCGCGACAATCAAAGGTACAGTCTACGGAATCGTAAATCAAAATCAACTCGTTATCTCAAAATAATTTAAATGAACAATTCAATCGAAGAAGGAAAATCAATCGCCATTACCAGTTACATTTTAATTATTGGTGTTTTGATTGCCATGTCTATGAACTCTGAAAACAAGAACAAATTTGCTTCATTTCATATTCGTCAAGCCTTAGGTCTATCCCTAACTTTTATTTCCTTTGGTGCTATTATAAGTAACTTTGACACCTTTATGATCACTTTCCCTATGTGGATCTGCATCACTATACTGTGGACTTATGGTATCTTTAGCGCTATTCAAGGACAAACAAGACCTATTCCTTTAGTGGGAGAACTTTTTCAAAAATGGTTTAAAAATATCGGTTAAAAATTCCGATTTTTCAAAATAGCAAATCCCTTTAGCGCTTATCAAAGGCCAAAAGTAAGACAAGCAACAATACCCAAAAATATGAATACAACACAAATGACGCTATCTTTAGAATATAAAATACAAGAGCCCAAAGTGATCCTGGATAAAAATCCTGTTTTAGTTTTATTACATGGATATGGTAGCAACGAAGCCGATTTGTTTTCGTTTGCCACTGAACTTCCTGACCACTATTACATTATTTCAGCCAGGGCGCCTTATGACTTGCAATATGGAGCTTATGCTTGGTACGCCATCAATTTTGATGCCGATCAAAATAAATTTTCGGACAACGAGCAAGCCAAAACTTCACGCGATGCCATTGCTTCTTTTATAGATGAATTAGTAGTAAACTACCCAATTGATGCCGACAACGTCACGTTGATTGGCTTTAGTCAAGGGTCAATTTTGAGTTATTCTGTTGCCCTTTCTTATCCTGAAAAAGTACAGCGAGTAGTGGCTATGAGTGGTTATTTCAACGATGAAATCATGAAGGATGGCTATGAAAATAACGACTTCAAAAACCTGAAAATTTTTGCTTCACACGGTACTGTAGATCAAGTTATACCAGTTGAATGGGCTAGAAAAACACCTGCAATTTTAGAAAACCTAAACATTCCAGTTGTCTATAAGGAATACCCTGTTGGACACGGTGTAGCGCCGCAGAACTTCTTTGATTTTAAAAATTGGTTAGAACAATAATTTATATATATCCAGTTGCGGTTTTTCAACTAAACCGCAACGGAATATAAATGCTATTGCCCTGTATAGATGATATTCTCTCCCTTTTTAAGCACATAGCCTTTCCAGGGAATTAGGCGATAATCATCCTTAATCCAAGGTTCTCCTTCGGATTTTCGTTGCAGTATAATCGATTCTTTTTGGGTATCTAAAAAAAGTTCGGCCTTATTGCCATTAAAAATAACATAGGCCGCTGTAGTATAGTCCTCCCCGTCTTTGACAGCTGTTAACTTTGTGCCCACTTCAAAAATACGCACACATTCTTTCTTGAGTACAGACCATGTATAACCAGCAGAAGCTTTACAACCATGCGTATCCTCATCTCCTCCCACCACAATTGCAGGTTCTGATTCTTGTTGTTTTGGCACTTCAGGCTCTTTGTTTACTTTTTTAGCACAGGAAAAGGAAAGACCAATTATCATCGAAAATAAAAATACTTTTTTCATCTGTTCTCTTATTATGTTACAAAAAACACCCAAGGGCTATACCTTATCTATTTTTGATACAGCAGCGATTGATTCACTTCAAAAGAAATCGTCTCATCTGGGTTCACAAAATACTTCAGCAATACCTCTCCCCAAAGCTCACCATTGCTATAGTCCGCAATAATCCATCTGTGGTTTAAGATTTTCACTTTATTGATTACAAATTTATTGGGACCAATTTTATCCTGACCAGTGTAGGGATTCCCATTTGGATTCGAATTAAGATCCAATAATTTTTCTGTGACTACAGGAATCAATTTTTCATATTGAATCATTTTGCCACCTGAGGCGCTATTATCAAAATAGTTTTGTGCATTTTCATTATTTGCCAAAGAGAAATAATCCGCCTCGGTTAATTTTGTTTTGACCAAACTAATACTATCTCTAAGCTTCTTAGTGGTTTTAACATATCTTTCTTGCTCAAATTTAACTTCCCTACTATAAAACATATAAGTAAAAACATTCATTAATATCGCTAGGATAAAAAGGTAAAGCATTAAGGTTTTTTTCATTTTTGAGCTATAATTAAATTGTAATTTCTAAATTATCGTAGGCCAGAAAAACATTTTCAGGAAGTTGTTTCTGCACTTCTTCATGAAAACCTAAGACGTGGCTAATATGCGTTAAATACGCTACTTTAGGTTGAACCAAATTTATAAAATCCAGCGCTTCCTGCAAATTAAAATGAGTATCATGAGGCTCTATACGCAACGCATTCACCACCAAAACTTTCAGTCCCTTTAATTTCTCGATTTCAGCTTCCTCTACCGTTTTAACATCGGTCAAATAAGCAAAATCATCAATGCGATACCCAAAAACCTGCAAATCTCCGTGCATGACATTGACCGGAATGGCCTTTTTATTGCCTACTGCAAAAGGTTCATTATTGATTACTTCAATCGTTTTAACACTTGGAGCTCCAGGATATTTGTTTACCGTTTCAAAAACATAGTCAAAACGACGTTTTAAATTAGCAATGACACGTTGATGTGCATAAACAGGAATTTCACCCTGTCTAAAATTAAACGGACGAATATCGTCTAAACCAGCTGTATGATCAGCATGTTCGTGTGTAAACAAAATAGCGTCAACATGTCTACAGCCGCAAGAAAGCATCTGCTGCCTAAAATCAGGCCCACAATCCACCACATATGAATACTCATCCCAAGTAATCCAAATGGCCACACGTAGCCTTTTGTCCTTAGCATCAGTGCTTTTACAAACGGGATGATCGACCCCAATAATTGGGATACCTTGAGAAGTACCAGTACCTAAAAAATAAACCTTCAATTGAACTTAATTTTTTTTACAAAAATAGGATTATTTCTCTTTCATTAGAAGCCTTATTTGCTAACTTTGTAACAAATCTATTTAAAATAAAATGGGTACAGAAATAAAACTCAAAGGTGACAAGGTCATCGAACAGATTCCTTCTATAAAAGACAAAGCGCTACGCATTAATTTAAACGAGAATATTTACGGAACATTTGCTGAAATAGGTGCTGGACAAGAAACCGTTAGGCATTTTTTCAGATCCGGAGGTTCATCGGGAACAATTGCAAAAGCCATGTCTGCCTATGATAAAGATTTTAGTGACGCCGTTTATGGCGTTGAAAGAGATGGTCGCTATGTAACAGAAGAGCGTTTAAAAAAAATGTTAACCCTTGAAGGGCAAATCATTGAAGAACGTTTAAGCAGAGAAAAACATCCAACTAAACTCTTCTTTAGTTATGCCAATACCGTGGCCACTATAGATTTCGCAAAACAATTTAAAGGACATGGTTGGGTTGGAATTCGATACCAAATTGAACCTGACGAGGCGTATAACGAAATCATTCTGCACATTCGTTTTAAAGAAACTGATGCCAGACTACAACAAGAAACATTAGGTATCTTAGGTGTAAACTTAATTTACGGAGCTTTTTACAAGTACAACGACCCAAAACGATTACTTCGTTATCTATACGACCACTTAGATAAAGACCAACTCGAAATTGACACCATTAACTTCTCAGGACCTCGTTTTGCAGATGTTGATAATCGTTTAATGAGTTTGCAATTGGTTAAAAACGGAATGACAGACGCCGTAATGTTTAACCCTGAAGGGAAAAACATATTACCGGCAGCAATTTTATACAAAAAGAACTTATTAGCCTTAAGAGGAAGTTTTCGTCCGGTTACGAAAGTAAATATGGACATGTACGAGAAATCCCTTAAGATGTTCCTAGAAGAAAATAAAGTAGAAAAAGACAATACATTGGTCGTTTTTGAAATTACACTTTCTAATTTACGTTCTGATGGTGAAATTGATGAGCGCGATTTTATGGACAGAGCTGAATTGCTTTGTTCTTTAGGCCAAACCGTTATGATCTCGAACTTTCAGGAATATTATAAAGTAGTAGAATATTTTGCTAATTATACCAAAGCCCGTATGGGATTGGCAATGGGAGTCAACAACTTAGTGGACATTTTTGATGAGAAATACTACCGTCATTTAAGTGGAGGAATTCTAGAGGCATTTGGAAAATTATTCTACAGAGACATGAAAGTTTTCTTATATCCAATGTTAGATGATCAAGGAGTCCTAATGAACTCAAACAACTTGAAAGTTCATCCTAGAATGAAAGAATTATACAAATTCTTCAAATTCAATGGAAAAGTAGTAGACATCGCAGATTACGACCCGAATAACTTGGAAGTATTCTCTCGTGAGGTCCTGAAAATGATCAATCAAGGACAATCTGGTTGGGAACATATGCTTCCTGCTGGTATTGCAGAAATTATAAAAGAACACCACCTTTTTGGGTATCATCCTCATAAAGAACTCGAAAAAAACACCTAGTAACCATACGATTTAAAAAAGCTCCAAAAAGAAAAATTTCTTTTTGGAGCTTTTTTTATTTGAGCCCAACAGCTCACTACCGCCGCCTAGTTATTTATCAAAGTTCAAAACTACTTCAAAATCTGCGCGGCGTGCTCCTTCGTTTTTACTTTTTCAATAACCTCTTCTATGATTCCTTTTTCATCAATGACAAAAGTGGTTCGATGAATACCATCGTATTCTCTTCCCATAAATTTCTTAGGCCCCCAAACACCAAACGCTTGGATCACTGATTTATCTTCATCTGCTAATAAAGGAAAAGGAAATTCATATTTATCCTTAAATTTAGCCTGTGCTTTTTGACTATCAGCACTTACACCCAACAATTCATAATTATTAGCTTTAAAACGCTCGAAATTATCTCTCAAATCACAAGCTTCAGCCGTACAACCCGGCGTACTGGCTTTTGGATAAAAGAAAACCACTAGTTTTTTTCCTGCGTAATCCGCCAATTGATGCGTTTTTCCGTCTTGATCCACACCTGAGAAATTCGGCGCTTGATCTCCTTTTTGTAACGTTGTCATGTATCTGTTTTTTATATTGTTGATCTTAGTTTTGTTTCCTATCTCTTCCCAGAGAGAATCCTTTTAGATTCGTCTTCTTAGCCCTACCACCAGAGAATCCATTTTAAGTATTACCAAATAATCCTAGGAACATAAGGACATAAAGCTAATGCTTAGATTAGGCACATCGTCAAAATTATGCTATTTTTACGGAATTAAAAATACGGAAATGAATAAAGAAGCACGCGTAGAATTTGTTATAAATACGTTAAAAGAACTCTACCCTACTATACCAATACCACTAGATCATAAGGATCCGTACACCTTATTGATTGCGGTTTTACTTTCAGCCCAATGCACCGATGTGCGCGTGAACCAGATTACGCCCTTACTTTTTGCAAAAGCCGATAATCCGTATGATATGATCAAAATGTCGGTAGAAGAAATCAAAGAAATCATTCGCCCTTGCGGTTTATCACCTATGAAATCTAAAGGTATTCATGGTTTATCTCATATCTTAATTGACAAACACGACGGTAAAGTTCCTCAGAGTTTTGAAGCCCTTGAAGAATTACCTGCCGTTGGACATAAAACTGCCAGCGTGGTCATGTCACAAGCCTTTGGTGTCCCTGCTTTTCCAGTAGATACCCATATCCATCGACTGATGTATCGATGGAATCTTTCCAATGGCAAAAATGTAACACAGACTGAAAAAGATGCTAAACGATTATTCCCCAGAGCAATATGGAATGATTTACATCTTCAGATTATTTGGTACGGACGAGAATATTCCCCAGCAAGAGGTTGGAGTCTGGATAACGATATTATTACCCGAACAGTGGGTAAAAAATCAGTAATTGAAGAAGCTACTAAAAAGAAAATCTAGTAGCTTCAATCTGTTTTTTTTTTAGATGCCTTTTAAGGCATTGTATTCATTTGTCATCCCCAGCGATCTATAAATCCCTAAGAGAGACTTAAAAGCACTTTCATTATTGGGATCAATAAGCAATGCCTTTTTAAGAAACGGAATGGCACTTTTGACCACTTCGTCTTTTTGTATACTCAGTTTTTCATATTGCTGCATATCCTTCGGACTGTTTCCTAACTCAGCCATCTGATCCACTAATCCTTTTTTTAATTGCATTTTAATATAAGCCAGATTGACACAGCAGTCCATACATTTTGAATTGATTTGCAAGCCCTCCTCAAAATATTTTCCAGCCTTAGTATAATCATTTGACTCTAAATAAGAAAAAGCCAAGGAAACCAAAATTTCTTCTTTTTTAGAAGGTGGAAACACATTTCTAGGTTTTTCATAAAACCCCTCATCAATGCTAGACTCTCTGGCGCTCATGGAAATAAAGGACTCTTCTGCTTTTGTTTTTTTATTGGTCGCGTAAAAAATAACCCCTTTTCCGGTATACTTTATTTTTTTAAGTTCTTCGTAATAGACAATTGCTGTACTATAATCTTTAGCAGTTAAGGATGAAGTAGCGGCATTGAGCAAATTCAACGTATCTTTTTTATCGAATAAATAGACTTCATAACTCTTAGCTGCGCTTTCTTTAAACTTCCCTATTTTAAAATCATTATAGGCGCCATCCACTAACTTGGATTTCATATCTTTCAATGCCAAATTGGCTTTGAAGGCGTATTTATAAATACGAGAATCATTTTCATACAACAACACATCTTGATAAGCAGCACCTGCCAAGGCAAAATTATTAACAGCATCTATATTAGCAATAGCTAGATCCTTGTACACATTCCCTTTTAGATAAAAGAAATCAGACTTTATCTCGCTAGGGGCATTAATAATAAGATATTCGATTTTTTTTAAAATAGTCAGTGACTCTTGAAATTTCCCTTTTTGATAGTAAGATTGGGCATCTTTTATTTCGTCTTTTTGCGCAATTGCACTAGTAGTCATCAATAATAGCCAGGCTATTATCTTGAGGTTCTTTTTCATTTTTTGGTAGGTTTGGTTGTTAAATGGCTTTTTCGGGACTGAGGTATTAAGCATAAATGGCCAAGCTAAAAATTACATTCTCGCTTAATACCACCGCACGGCAACATCACTCTTTATCTTAATCATCTTTGGGAGACTTAAGACACATTACAAACAGAAAGTAATTTTTTCTTCATTAACTAGTTCGTTAGTTGGGTTAAACAAAGGGCTTCTATTGCTAAATAATGATAGATTTAAAATACATACATATCTAAAAAATCCTACATTTACTTAAACAAAACACTATTTTTTAACCAAAATAAAACTAAATATTGAATAAATAAACAAAAAACAACAAAATATGAGAATATAATAACAAAATCCTCGAAAGTAAAAGCACCCACTCAGTATCCCTATTTAAAATAAATAAAACTAATCGTACAATACCATAAGGCATCCCATAAATAAAAAGAGCACAAAAAAAAACTCACTATTTGTATTTCCATACAAATAGTGAGCTCTCTACCAAAACGACCATTTGGTTTTCTTTCTAATCAAACATCCGATAAAACTACCGACTTGTTTAATTCGCCACAATTTCAAAATTTTTATTATCAATTTTCACAATTGTTAGCGCTTGTGAATAACTTAATAAAAAAGAAATAACTTCTTTCTTAGGTTTTAAGTTCTGACAAGCTAATGCCTTTTTAGAGTAAATTTTCGCCATACTATGAAAAATGATTTATTATAGTATAACGAGCTATTAATCAAAATAGTATTAATCAGTCAAAACAATTTGATGTTTATCAATAATTTTTCTCAAATTCATCAATGCATAACGCATTCTTCCCAATGCTGTATTGATGCTAACATCGGTTAGTTCTGAGATTTCTTTAAAACTCATGTCTTGATACATACGCATAACTAAGACTTCTTTTTGATCATCAGGAAGCTCTTGAATTAACTTTTTTAAGTCGATTTCGATTTGATCCACTATCATTCTATTTTCAATAGTTAATGATTCGTCGGACATAATAGAAAAAATCGAAAACTCTTCGGTTTCTCTATACATCGGCATTTTTTTACTTTTACGGAAATGATCCACAATCAAATTATGAGAAATACGCATAACCCAAGGTAAAAACTTACCTTCTTCATTATAGGAATTACCCTTTAGGGTTTTGATTACCTTTATAAAAGTATCTTGAAAAATATCATTTGAAATATCTCTATCGGCAATCTTAGAATATATAAATCCATATATCTTAGACTCGTGTCTTCTAATTAGTATCGAAAGAGCAGTTTCGTTGCCTTCGATATAATTTTTTACCAATAGAGCGTCTGGAATATGCAGATCAGCCATAATAACTACTTTTTTAGTTTTAATATAAAATTTCGGGAATTTTTTCTAAAAAGTAATTTTATTGTATAGGCGTATCTTTTTGAGTTATGTTAATAAGTATGGACCAAATTTAACAAATAAATAGTTTAAAAAGCAAATTAAATGTGTAATAATTAACACTTAAAACTCAAATTTACTAAATAAAAGTTAAGATTTACTGCGAAAAGCCCCATAATGCTCAAAACAGCTTAATTTTTTCACAAAGAAAAAATACACGCAATCCCCTTATTATTAAATACTTAGATATAAAAATCTCTCTTTTTATTCTGATAAACAAAATAATTAAGCGTGTTTTTCGTTACTAGGGCAAAATCCTCTGGCTATTTACCCTTACCTCTACTCTAGTTTTCCAATCTAATGCCCTTTTTATTTTACCAAAATACCATTACCTAACTACTTTATTTCCCAATTTACAAGCTGTTTTTAAAAGGCTAAAAACAAGAGTACCAAACAAAATCACACTCGAAGAAGCTGTTAAAAATTGAAGCTAACTCCTTAACAAAACTCCAATCAAAATTGATTACTTTTGTAAAAACTGATTTTTTTTATGCAAATCGATCTTTCAACACTCGACCCTAAACACAATATTATAATTAAAGGAGCACAGGTCCACAATCTAAAAAATGTAGATGTGGCGATACCTCGAAATAAACTGGTGGTCATCACAGGGCTTTCAGGATCAGGTAAATCAAGCCTGGCCTTTGATACTTTATATGCGGAAGGACAACGTCGCTATGTGGAAAGTCTCTCCTCCTATGCACGTCAATTTTTGGGACGATTGGACAAACCTAAAGTAGAGTACATTAAAGGTATTGCCCCTGCTATTGCCATTGAGCAAAAAGTAAACACAACCAATGCACGCTCCACCGTTGGAACTTCAACTGAAATCTACGATTACGTCAAACTTTTGTTTGCCAGAATAGGTCGTACCTATTCTCCAATTTCGGGAATAGAAGTCAAAAAAAATACCGTTACCGATGTTGTTGCTGATGTAAAAAACTTAGCACTCGACAGCAAATGGTTATTGCTAGCTCCTATTCACCTAGAAGAAGGAAGACAACTAGAAGACAAATTAAAAGTTCTTTTACAGCAAGGTTTTGCTCGTATACTGGCGCAAAATGAAATGGTGCGTTTAGATGAATTCTCTCCTACAGACGTACATCAACTAGACAATAAAGATATTTTATTGATTATTGACCGTATAGTAGTTAAGGAAGAAGAAGAATTCTATAATCGTTTGGCCGATGCCGTACAAACGGCATTTTTTGAAGGAAAAGGCATATGTTATCTACAAGAATTAAATTCAGATAAAAGATTTACCTATTCGAATAATTTTGAACTTGACGGCATTACCTTCTTAGAACCCAACGTCCATTTATTTAGCTTTAATAATCCTTATGGTGCTTGTCCGGTCTGTGAAGGTTATGGAAACATTATTGGCATTGATGCTGATTTGGTGGTTCCCAACACTTCTTTATCTGTTTTTGAAAACGCCATTTATCCCTGGAGAGGGGAAAGCATGGGCTGGTACAAAGATGAATTTGTAAAACATGCCTATAAATTTGATTTCCCTATTCACAAGCCTTTCTTTGAATTAACAGAAGAGCAAAGGGATTTATTATGGAAAGGAAACCAATATTTTCAAGGTCTAAATGACTTCTTTAAAGAATTAGAAGAAAAAAATTATAAAATTCAAAATCGTGTCATGCTTTCGCGTTATCGCGGAAAAACAAAATGTCATGCCTGTCGTGGAAAACGCTTGCGCGAAGAAGCTTCATACGTAAAAATCAACGGTAAAACGGTTTCTGATCTAGTGGATCTACCGATTAAACATTTGGTGACATTTTTCAAAAACATCGATCTAGATGTATACGAGCAACAAATCGCCAAACGTTTGATGGTCGAAATCAACAATCGTCTGTCTTTCTTGACAGAGGTGGGCTTAGATTATCTTACACTTAATCGAAACTCCGCTACCCTCTCAGGAGGAGAATCACAACGTATTAATTTAGCCACTTCCCTAGGAAGTAGTTTAGTGGGCTCCATGTATATTTTGGATGAACCCAGCATTGGTTTACACCCTAAAGACTCGGAGCGTTTGATTAAAGTTTTGCTTTCCCTTCGTGATTTAGGCAATACCGTTATCGTAGTTGAACACGATGAAGACATTATGAAAGCGGCCGATATGATTATTGACATTGGTCCTGAGGCTGGAACTTTTGGTGGAAACTTAGTAGCACAAGGTACTTATGAGGAAATCTTAAAATCCGAATCCCTTACAGCCAAATACCTCAATGGAGATTTAGAAATTTCGGTTCCGAAAAAGAGACGAAAATTCAAAAATCACATCGATATAGTGGGCGCCCGAGAAAACAATCTAAAAAACATTGATGTGACCTTCCCTTTAGATGTTTTAACCGTAATTACCGGGGTTTCAGGAAGTGGAAAAAGTACTTTGATTAAGAAAATTTTATTTCCTGCTATGCAAAAAAAACTGGAGAATGCCGCTGAAAAAGCAGGTCAGTTCAGTGAAATAAAAGGTTCTTTTTCTCAAATAAAACATATCGAATATGTCGATCAGAATCCTATTGGTAGAAGTTCAAGATCTAATCCTGTTACCTACATCAAAGCCTATGATGATATTCGTGATGTGTATGCTAAAGAAAAATTATCTAAAATAAGAGGTTATCAGCCTAAACATTTTTCTTTTAACGTAGATGGCGGTCGCTGTGAAACTTGTAAAGGAGAAGGCTCTATAAACGTTGAAATGGTCTTTATGGCCGATGTTTCTCTACCTTGTGAAACCTGCAACGGAAAACGATTTAAAAAAGAAGTTTTAGAGATTACTTTTGACGATCACAACATCAACGATATTTTAACGATGACTATCGATGATGCTATTGCTTTTTTCGAAAAAAATAAGCAAACCAAAATCACGCAAAAACTACAACCTCTACAAGACGTTGGTTTGGGGTACGTACAATTAGGACAATCCTCATCCACACTTTCTGGAGGTGAAGCACAACGTATTAAACTAGCCTCCTTTTTAGTGAAGGGCGCCACTAAAGACAAAGCTTTATTTGTATTTGATGAGCCTACTACAGGATTGCATTTTCATGATATCAAGAAATTATTAGCTTCATTTGATGCCTTACTTGATAAGGGACATTCCATCATCGTAATCGAACACAATCTTGATCTTATAAAATGTGCCGATTGGATCATTGATTTAGGCCCGGAAGGTGGAGAAAATGGCGGTCATTTACTCGCAGTTGGAACTCCTGAAGATATTGTAAAGGTTAAAAAATCCATTACTGGAATTTATCTCAAAGACAAACTATAAGCCTTTCTAACGAATCCTATAGAATAAGCCATAAACGACATCCAAATCTAAGATGTTACTTTATGGCTTTCTTTATTCGGCTACTAGACATCTTTCCTCAAAAGGAAAACCGTCTTCATCAATGGCTACTAGTACTTTTTTTTGTTTGGAGGCTTCTAAAGTAAGATACAACCATGCAAACGACCACAAACCTAAGGTCAAGCAAAAAATGGTAAAATTTAAACCATGATTCACTACTTTTCCTCCTTTGGAAAGTACGGCGAAAAGCAATTCATCGTTTCGCTCCTCTAAGGTAAATCCGTTATGAATCTTATTGGATATCATATTGGAAAATGCTTGTAAACTTTGTTCTTGACTGAGTTGATTGTTCTTCATAATCGTAAATTAAAAAATAACTGGAATACCACTATACTAATTTTACATTTTCAGTAAAGCAATCTAATCGGAACAAACACTACCCTCCCTTTTGGCCTAAATGACCAACTATTTTCCACCCTATTCTTACAAGAGGATCTGGCTGTTTCACGATAAAATTATATTTTATAGCCCTAAATTCAAAATAAACCACTGTTAAAATTTCCCACAACAACGCTCAAGTGTGCTATTAACCATTGTTTTTCACATTAAAAGGCGGCACTTGATAGTCGTCTTTTAAATAATTACTCGGAATAGTTGTCATATTTCCGTCGCGTAACGCACTGTAATGAGGGGACATAATTTCAATTCCAGCCGAATTAAAGGCATCTTGAATATTTTGATGCAGCGAGGAATAAATTAAAGGTTGTTTTGTAGGTTCTTTCGTATATGCATTGATCTGATAGGATGCATAAAAATCTTCCAAGCTGGTTTGCAAAACAAATGGTGGTGGGTTTTGTTCCACCATGTCTGTTTTTAGAGCCGCTTCGATCAAGACTTTGTAAACATCCTTCCACGGTACATCATAACCAATGGTTACGGTACTATGAATTAATAAGCCGTTGGTTGGCTCTTGAGTATTGGCCGAGTAATTCGTTGACGTACTAGACAAAACAGTGGCATTGGGAATGGTAATACTTTCGAATTTTGAGGTTTGTACTCGGGTCACTAGCGCCGTTTTTTCAATAACAACCCCACTGACATCACCAATTTTAATAAAATCTCCCATTTTAAACGGGCGCATATACGTAATAACGAGACCGGCTACCATATTAGCAATAGCATTGGAAGAACCTAAAGAAAATAAAATCCCAACAAACACGGAAACACCTTTAAAAACAGCGGAGTCTGATCCTGGCAAATAAGGAAAAAGAACCACTACCATAAAAGCCAACATCAAAAATCGGACAATATTAAATGTAGGCATCGCCCAATCACTGTAAAAACCATCAATCTTAATGTTCTCCTTTTTTATTTCATCAAAAAAGAACTTAATCACTCTTATGGTGTACTTAAAAATTAAGAAAATCACCACTATAGTCACCAAACTAGGCAAAAAGCTGACAAAGCCCATCAGCGCTTTTTTTGCTGGTGAGAGAATCCAACTCAACAAAGTGGTGGTATAGGCTTCTGTCTGCGGAAAAATACTAAATAATAGAGGTAAGGAAAGATAGACGATTAACATTAAGGTAATCCCCTTTAAAAAGCTGAACAATCGCATCAATAAAAATTGCTGCTTTTGAGGAGAAAGGATACTGATATTATTATAGACGAAACCTTTAAAGTAGGTATCACTGTTCTTTAAGAGGTGTAATTTTACTCGGTTGAAAATTTTTCCAACAAAATACAAAACCAATCCAATAATCAAAATAAGCAATACCGTATACCCTATTCTTTTGGGTAGCAACGAATAATTTTCATTCTGATACAGAATCGCTCTTTTTATATAATTGAGATTTCTTTTGGCAATAAAAGCCTTTGTTTGATTTTCGGCTTTTCCATCAACATCTAAAATAGACATGATCACAAAATCATCTTTATACATGATATCCTCAGAAATATCAGAAGGAACAACATGAATGGAATCTTTCTCAAAAAAGGAATCTTCATAAAGCTTCCTAATCTTCTCTGTAATGGCTTTAGCCCTACTTGGAGCAGAAAAAGAACCCACTTTATTATAGACATAAAAAAGTGTATCTTTAAAAGGAGCTACGGGATAGCCTTTTACTTTTGCTACTACGGTAAGATCTGCTGTTACCTTTTGTTGATTCTCGTTTTGGGCTAGGGCAATTGGACTACATAAAACGATAAAGAGGACTAAAAAACAAGTAAATTTCTTTTTCATATTGTAACAGGACTAAATAGATTATCCTTTGAAACAAATATAAAAACAAAATAGATTCGAAATGATCTTAACGCAAATTTCTCAATAAAATCGTACTAAATTTTAATTCCTAATTTTCTAGCAAAATTGTTTATGACCTGATTAATATCTGATGAAATGGCAAATTTATAATTAAGATACACGTAGAGAATCGTTACTAAAATAGACTTCAACGTAATCCCTACTAATGGATATACTGGAAACTCCCAGAAATAAAACAATAAGAATAGCGCCGCTGTAACCCCTAGCGAATATAAATTTTGTATCGTAAAGGGATATAAATCCAGCTTCTTGACCACAAAAAGCAACTTAGCCAAACTATAGAATGTAATGGATAATAAGGTCGCAAACGCAGAACCCATAATACCAAAAAGCGGTATAAAAATCACATTTAAAACAAAGGTCAACACCACTAAGGCCAATCCTAAAAACAGTACAGTTCGGTAATATTTTGTATTAAAAATAATCGCATTGTTATTTCCTAAAATCAAATCAAAATACTTAGATAAACCAATCATAAAAACAACTGGAATACCACCACGGTATTCTTTAGGAACTATCTCATACAGCTGGTTGATGTTCACAAAAATGCACAACATCACAAACCCACCTACAATCTGAAGGTTGATGGACGTTTTTTTATACAAAACGTTCAATTCATCATGTTTGTTTTCGTGCATTAATTTGGCCGTAATCGGATACACAATTTGATGCATCGCACGACTCGGAACCGAAATCACTAATGCAATATAGGTAGCCACAGAGTAATACGCAATGTTCTCTATTTTCATATATTGATTCAACATCAATTTATCTCCATCTAAAAGCAAATTCGCTACACTTCCTGACAAAATAATGTAAAAGGTATATTCCATAACGCTTTTCACATTTTTAGGAATGCTAATCTGAAAATTTGGCCTTTTGATGTAGAAGGCATAAAACATCGTCACTATAAAGGCGATAAAATAAATTCCTGCCGTAAAGTATACAAAACCAATAAGACTGATCCAATTAAAATACAAACCTATCAAAGCGATCGTAGAAACCAAACGCAAACCAACCTCCTTGATAAAATTCCCAAAAACCGAATGCATATGAACTCTTGCCCAAGCATAGAAAATTTCAAAATAAGCCATACAAATCCCAATAAAGGGAATCAGGTACATAAACTCTCTAACAACGGGATTTTTCTTGGCGACAAAGGCCGTTATATCATCAAAGAAAAAGATCCCGATAATCCCTAAGGGAATACACATTAAGATCGGAAATAAAGCCGTAAAGGATAAAAAACGTTCTCTTTCTTCTTCCGTTTTATACTGAGAGTAAAACTTAACCAAAGTGTTTTGCATTCCAATGGCAAACAAAGGCATGATCACATTGGCAGCGGACAAAATATAGTTCGTTAAAGCGTAATAGGTTGCCCCTAGATAAATTGGATATAAATAAAGTGTATTGATCCCCCCAATGGCAAAGCCAATATAGGTTATAATTGTATTTTTGAACGATTGATTTAAGACAATACCCATTTTTGGATTTCTGAATTTAGATTTTAGTTTTTAGCAAGCTATGATTCCTTAATCAATTGTGCTAATTGTTTGGTGAGGCTTTTCCTTGAATATTGCTGTAAACCAACACCATTCGCTTGTAATTTCCCTTCCAGAAATTGATTATAAAAGTCCAAAATTACACTTTTTAACTTCGCTTTTTCAGAATAATCAAAAAATACTCCCGTATTGGTTTCTTTTATAATATCGGCAAAATCAGAACCTTGGGGGCCAATGGCGATGATCGGACGGTTGGACACCATATATTCAAACAACTTACCTGGAATAATACTTTTGGTATCTTCAGAATTGATCTCAATTAAGAGCAAAACTTGTGATTTTTTTTGATGAGCAATCGCCTCATGATGCGAAACATAACCTAACAAATTCAAATAATCTTGAAGCTTATACTCCGAAATAGCTTCCAAAACTTCTTGACTTACCGCACCAATTAACTTGATTTCTAAATGAGATTTAAAATCAGGGATCTCCTGTAATAATTCAACCAAACACTCCCACAGAAAAGGAGGATTTCTATCGGATAAAAACGAGCCTATATGGGCTAAAGTAAATTTAGTGTCTAGTGTTTGCTTGTCCACATTTTCAAGATCATAACCGTTGGTAATCACTGAAATGGGCTTATTGGTAATAAGCTCAAACTCTGCTTTGGTTGTTTTACTCGTTACGATAATGGTATCGGCTGTATTGAGCACTTGGTGCTCTAATCTTTTATGCTTTTTTGCGGCATAATTAGACAATCGCAAGGCTTTGTGATAGCCAATTGTAGTCCAAGGATCACGAAAATCAGCATACCATTTCACATTCAATTTTTCTTTTAAAGCTAAACCAATTAAATGCAAACTATGGGGAGGTCCCGAAGTAACTATAGTATCAATATTATTTTCTCTGATGTATTTTTCCAAATAAGACACGGAAGGCTTTACCCATAAAACACGAGCATCTGGAATAAATAGATTACCACGAATCCACAGAAATGCCTTATCTAAAAAAGTCTGCTTTTTCTTTTGAGGAAAAATCCCCGAACTGATTTTTTTTGTTTTATTCTTCGAAAAAATAGCCGCCAATTGATAAGGCTCCATTATTTTATTCTTCAGTACTATTACCTGATCTGAAATTTCACTCACCAAACCTTCATCCAGTATCGGATAGGTAGGATTTTCTGGAACATAGACTATGGGCTGAACGCCAAATTCGGGCAAATACTTTACAAATTTCAACCAACGTTGCACGCCTGGACCTCCAGCTGGTGGAAAATAATAGGTAATGATTAAGAGTTTTTTTGGTTCCAAGAATAATGGGTTTAATATTTTAAAACTGCGCCTAAAAATAAATTACTGAACAGCCGTTTTCTTTCTTTCGAAATAAATACCTCCAATCAAAAGTAATAACATACCAATTGAACTCGCTAAAGCAATTGTACTTCCCGTTTTTACTACCTCAGGTTCAAACTTAAATTCAATCGTGTGCTTTCCACCTGGAACTTCCATCGCTCTTAAAACATAATTTACAGGAAAGTGATCTGTTAATTGCCCATCTACATAAGCATTCCATCCTTTTTTATAATAAATCTCAGAAAATACAGCCAAGGCTTCTTTTTCAGTCTCTGATTGATATTTAATATAATTAGGCTTATAGGTTACCACCTTAATGGTTCCTGTTGTATCCCATTGTTTCTTTAATCGAGCACTTCTAAATTTACCTTCGTGTTCACGAACGTTAAAAACAGCTACCTTCTTGGTTTCAATATGATCTAAAGCTTTCATCACATCATCTGGTTTATTGACCAATTTTACAGTCCTTACAAACCAAGCATTTCCATTAGCATTTGGATTTACCGTTGGAAACTCTTTTCCTTCTTTATCGGTTTGGATGATGTATTTTACATTCAACATATCCAAAACTTCCATATTGTTTTTGGCAATCTGATAATCAAATAACTGCTGCATTCTTCTTGGTTTTGCAGCATGGTATCCTCCTAAAGAATGATGAAAATAAGACGCGCGAGCACTAGACATATTTCCATTTACTTCAAAAACTCTATAATGTGTAGTATCTTTTAAAATTTGAGCATCAGAAGGGGTTTCTTGAAATGGGGCTGCAATTTGCACTGGGCTCACAAAATCTTTTGCCGAAACGTATTTTTTATCCACGAAAAACAAATCAAAAATCATCAAAAGACCTACTACAATCAAAGTCGTATTTTGAGATAATTTATTTTTAATAAACAACCATAAAATACCAAAAGTCAATACGATAAAAAATCCTGATCGAAGTAAATCAGCGGAGTACAAACTCTTTCTGTCTTCTTTCAAAGCATCAACAAAAGCTGGTCCGTAAGATTCTAAGAAATAATTATCACTGCTTCCTGTGAAATGAAACATACCTTTAGCCAATACTAAAATTACGATGATTCCCAAGCCAAAAACACCCGTTTGCATTAGGGCTTTTTGCTGTACTTTAGGCTCTTCTTTCGCTTTAAAAAACGACTGTAATCCCATAACTGCCAAAACAGGGAAACACAGTTCAAGAATTACCTGAATCGATGAAACAGCTCTAAACTTATCGTACATCGGTACATAATCGATGAAAAAGTCGGTCAATACTGCGAAGTTTTTTCCCCATGAAAGCACTAGAGCAACTAGTGCACCGGAAAGAAATACATATTTTATTTTTCGATCGTCAATAAATAAGGCCAAAACACCTAAAAAGAAGACCACTACACCGATATAAGCTGGAGCGGCCACTATAGGCTGATCTCCCCAGTAGGTAGGCATACCCGATACAAAATCCTGGGCCTGTCCTGAGGGTACTCCTTGTTCAATCATAAAAGAATACATACGGCTATCTGTCCCTACATTTTCATGGTTCGACCCACCAAAAAGTCTTGGTGCAATTAAGTTAAAACTCTCTGGAATTCCGTAACTGTATTCCGTAATGTATTCGCGGCTTAGCGCATTTTCATTGGTCTTTTTAGAGCCGTCCGGATTAAAAGTCAATTCGCTATTGCTACGTGTACTAAATTTAGCATACTCGCTCGTTGCCATCAAATTAGTGGCATTGGCTCCAATAGCAAAAATTCCAGCTACTGCCAAAACCCCCATTGCTAGCAAAAGTGGCTTATATTCTTTGGCTTTAATATAATTAAAAGCAAAATAACCCGAAAGTATCAATAAGAAAATCAATAAATAATAGGTCATTTGAAAGTGGTTGGCATTAATTTCTAAAGCCACCGCAAACATGGTGAGCAAACCTCCCCAAATATATTTTTTTTGAAAAACCAGTATAAATCCAGCAATAACCAGTGGCATATACCCAATAGCATGGGCTTTTGCATTATGACCTACACCCAAAATTATAACTAAATAGGTCGAAAAACCAAACGCTAGCGCACCAATAAAAGCTTTTAAGGGATCCGTTTTTAAAACCAATAATAAGCCATAAAAACCTAAGAAATAAAGAAATAAATAATCTGCAGGACGTGGTAAAAAACGCAGCATATCATCTATTTTGCCTATATAATCGTTGGGATAATTAGCACCAAGTTGATAGGTTGGCATACCTCCAAAAGCAGAATTGGTCCAATAAGGTTCAGCATGTTCAGTTGCTCTAAAATCATTTTGCTCTTTTGCCATTCCGGTATATTGAGCAATATCCGACTGGAAAATTTGTTTTCCCTGTAAAACAGGATAAAAATAAATCAAAGAAACGACAATAAAGCCCAGTATAACAAGGGCATGTGGATAGAACTTATTTACTATTTTCAATTTAGGTTGGTTTGGGTTAAATGATGAATCCTACTAATTAGGTCACAAATTTAATCTATTTCTTCGTAATCAACATAGTCGCCAACCTTTTTGGTTTCACGAGGATTTTTTACATTAGCCGAATCGATGATGATCTCCTCTTTTGAAGTATGTGTTTTTTGCCATGAACGATCCTGACTATACTGTTGTTGTTGTCTCTGAAAATTCTCCCCAGCCTTCTCAACCGCCTTTTTAACCAATACTGGCAAAAAGATTCTAGCTAAAAATTTAAAAATATAATAAAATGCTATCATATAAAAGATCGCTTTTATTAAACCTGAAAAAGATGCTTCTTGCATAATTATATAATTTTTGCTCAAAAATAATAAATCCGTTGTTCAAAATTAAAATATCAATCTTAAATAAATAATAAAATATAGTACATTTGAAATGCGTTATTACTTTTTAATCCAAAAACACATCTATGTTAAAAAATAAAAACTTATTCTTCACAGCCCTTTTCTTAGCGCCTCAATTATTTTTTGCACAATATACGGACATCATTAACTCGAATCGTCCTGGTGAAACCATGTCTGCGTATGCGGTTGGAAAATCAGTTTTTCAAGCTGAAATGGGGATTTATGGAGTTAAAGAAAAACACGATTTATTAAATTATGACGCCAAAGGTTTGGGAACAGATGTAACCCTGAGATATGGTGCTTTCATGGAAAAATTAGAATTCGTCCTTGATCTGCAATATCAAATGGAAAACTTTACCACCCCGATCAGCAGTTTTAAAAAAAATAATTTCAGACAAACGGTCTTAGGTGCTAAATATCTAATTTTCGATCCGTATAAAAATTATCAAAGAACAGAAAACATCTACAGCTATAAAGCCAATCATGCTTTTGACTGGCACTCCTTAATTCCAGCTGTTTCGATATTTGCTGGGGCCAATTTTACCGCCGCAAATAACCCTTATGCCTTTGGTTCTAACAATTTGCAATTTTCCTCTTTAGAGGCTACAATTTCACCTAAAGTGGTCCTGATCACTCAAAATCTTTTTGGAGGTGGAAAATGGGTTTTTGTCACCAATATTATCGCCGATTATATCACTACCGATTATCCAAACTATGGATATGTAGTCACCTTAACACACGGCTTCAATAACAAATGGTCTGGTTTTGTCGAAAATCAAGGGTATAAAAGTGACCTTTATAGTGACGCTATTGTTCGCGGCGGTGCTGCTTATTTACTCAACTCAAATCTTCAAGTGGACGCCTCTATAGGTACCAGCCTTAAAGATACACCTTCGATGTTATACGGTGGTGTTGGTCTTTCTTGGCGTTACGATGGAAGGTACAAAGAAAAACAAGAAGAGGCTAAGCACGATCAAAGAGCGAGCAAGAACAAAGACAACCTAAAAGACATTGATTACCAAGCAAAAGAAAGAAAGCGTAAAGCTAAATATGAATAATAATTAATAACCCCACTTCTCTAAACAAAGAGATGTTTTTCAATACCAATCTTAATGATTACAATTAAAGAAGCTAAAACAAAAAAAGAATTAACCGACTATATTAAATTTCCGTTTTCATTATACAAAGACAATCCTTATTGGGTTCCCCCTATAATCGCAGACGAACTTGAATCCTTTGACAAAACAAAAAACCCTGCTTTTGATAATGCAGAAGCATACTTTTATTTGGCCTATAAAAACAATGAAATTGTAGGGAGGATTACTGCTATTATTAATTGGTCTGAGGTCAATAATCAACACAAAAGAAAAGTTCGTTTCGGCTGGTTCGATGTTGTGGATGATATTGAAGTAACCAAAGCTTTACTAGAAAAAGTATTCGAATTAGGGAAACAGCACAATCTAGAATACGCAGAAGGTCCAATGGGATTTTCGAATTTAGATAAAGTAGGAGTACTAACAGAGGGTTACGACCAAATGGGAACCATGATTACTTGGTACAACAACCCTTATTATGTTACTCATTTTGAACAATTAGGTTTTCAAGTTGAGAAAGAATACATCGAGAGTATTTTTCCGTTTTCGAATGTTAAACCTGAATTTTTCGTCAAAGCACAGGAACTAATTAAAAAAAGATACAGCTTACGATCCTTGACTTTTACCAAAACAAAGGACATTATGCCACATGTGGACAAAATGTTTGATTTATTTAACGACTCTTATGCCAATTTAGCTTCCTTTGTTGCTATTTCAGATGTTCAGAAAGAGTATTTCAAAAAGAAATACATCAGCTTTATCAATCCTGAATACATCAAATTCGTTGTAGACAAAGAGGATAATCTAGTAGCTTTCAGCATTGTAATGCCTAGTTTTTCAGAAGCCTTACAAAAAGCCAGAGGAAAACTATTTCCCTTTGGTTTCCTTCATTTATTAAAAGCTAGAAAACAAAGTAAAGACGTTGTTTTTTACCTTATCGGCGTGCATCCCGACTATCAAAACAAAGGTGTTACTGCCATTATTTTTGATGAGTACTTTAAAACTTTTTCAGAAAAAGGAATTCAAAATTGTATTCGAACACCAGAACTAGCTGAAAACACAGCTATCCATTTGCTTTGGAAAAACTTTGATCCCAAAGTACATTGCCAAAGAAAAACCTATAGAAAAGAACTTTAATAACAAACAAAAAGAGGTGCTTAGGCACCTCTTTTTGTTTGTTCTCTTTTTTATACTATTTAACTTCACAATCTACTTTTGTCAACGGTCTACTGGAATCAAATTTTAATTTCTTTTTATCTTTAAAACTCACCTTTCCGTTTGTCTCTATTACATCCCCATAACCTTCTATATAAGCACCGTCTTTTTGCAAAAAAGCTACTTCTCTAACCGATTCAATACCTTCAGATTTAAAAGTATAATCCGCGATCAAGGTGTCTCCTTCTACACTTCCCGCTATCATACCTTCACTTTTATCTTTACCCACTAAATCATAACTTAGTTTCCCAATAAAATCCTGATGAGAATTTACAGTAAAACTCAGACTGACCCTATTATTATCTACACTAGAGACATAACACTGCTCTCCTGCAGGTTCAACTAGTTCCGCCTCTTTTGGAGCTCCTGGTGTCATTTCTACGGGTTTCGTGTCAGCTTTTTTACAAGAAATAAAAACAGTTAACATAATCATCGTTATTACTAGTACTTTTTTCATAATGCTTATTATTAGTGATTAGCAATTATAAATGTAGCCAAAATAAAAAAAAATCCACTCGTTTAACAAGTGGATTCTTTTACATAATTCCCATTACGGAAATTTATTTATTTTTAAAATCAATTACGAAACGTCAATAGTCGTACGTTCAGCAATTTCTTTATAAGTTCCGCTAACCAATTTCTCACGAATGGCTTCAAAAGCAGTTAAAGTTTCATCAATATCCGCTAAAGTATGAGAAGCTGTTGGGATCATTCTTAATAAAATAATACCCTTTGGAATAACTGGATACACTACAATAGAAAGGAAAATGCCGTAATTCTCTCTCAAATCATTTACCATCACCATAGCCTCAGGAATACTTCCTTCTAAATAAACAGGCGTAATACAAGTATTGGTATCTCCAATGTTAAACCCTTTTTCTTTTAAACCATTTTGCAATGCATTTACATTCACCCAAAGTTTGTCTTTAATCTCAGATGAATTACGCAACAATTCTAAACGTTTCAATGAACCAAGTACTTGAATCATCGGCAACGCTTTAGCAAACATTTGCGAACGTAAATTGTATTTTAAATAGTCAATAATGTTTTTATCAGCTGCTACGAAAGCTCCGATATTAGCCATAGATTTTGCAAAAGTTGAGAAATACACATCGATATCGTCTTGTACTCCTTGCTCCTCACCTGCTCCAGCTCCAGTTTTACCTAGAGTACCAAAACCATGCGCATCATCCACTAATAAACGGAAATTGTATTTTTGTTTCATTGCAACAATTTCTTTCAATTTCCCTTGTTGCCCACGCATTCCAAAAACACCTTCGGTAATAAATAAAATACCACCACCTGTTTCAAGTGCCATTTTGGTAGCACGTTGCAGGTTTTTCTCCATACTTTCAAGATCATTGTGTTTGTAGGTAAAACGTTTACCCATGTGTAAACGAACACCATCAATAATACAAGCATGTGAATCTACATCATAAACAATAATATCATTTTTAGTAACCAATGCATCAATAATAGATACCATACCTTGATAACCGAAATTAAGCAAATAAGCTGATTCTTTCATCACAAAAGCAGCCAATTCCTCTTCTAATTGTTCGTGGTATTTGGTATGACCTGACATCATACGAGCTCCCATTGGATATGCTGCACCAAATTGAATTGCTGCATCAGTATCTGCCTGACGAACCTCTGGATGATTGGCTAAACCTAAATAATCATTTAAACTCCAGTTTAGAATATTTTTTCCATGAAACGTCATTCTTGGACCTAATTCACCTTCTAATTTAGGAAAAACATAGTACCCCTCAGCTTGAGAAGCCCATTTTCCTAACGGTCCTTTATTGTCCTGCATTCTTTCGAATAAATCTTTTACCATAATATATTTGAAGTATTATATTTAATTTTATCAGCGTGCAAAAATAAATATTTATTCGATGGTATCATAATAATTTAAAAATGATTCGAATGTAAAATCTCACTTTCTTACACTTTTTAAACAAAAACATTCTGCCTGGCCTTTAATTACTTGACAAAATAAACTTAAAAACAAATGAATTGATAATTTATACCTGTTATAAATTCGATAAGAAAAGTCATATTTGTTTTATTTTTTAGTAATTTTAAAAGCATTTTAAACCGATGACTTACAAATTCTAACACCTAAATAATGGCTTTAAGCAACTCAAAAGAATTAAAATTAGCTGTTCTAATTGATGCTGATAATGTACCCTACAGCAATGTAAAAGGTATGATGGAAGAAATAACAAAATTTGGAACGCCCACCACAAAACGCATATATGCCGATTGGACCAAACCTAACGCCAATGGATGGAAAGGTGTCTTATTGGAACACGCAATAACCCCGATACAACAATACAGCTATACCGTTGGAAAAAACTCTTCAGATTCTGCGTTGATCATTGACGCTATGGACCTACTGTATTCCGGAAAATTAGACGGATTTTGCATCGTATCTAGTGATAGTGACTTTACTCGTCTGGCTATTCGCTTAAGAGAATCCGGCATGAAAGTAATTGGTATTGGAGAAAAGAAAACCCCAAACTCCTTTATTGTAGCCTGCGATCGTTTTATTTACATAGAAGTTCTAGATGGCGCCATTCAAAAGAAAAAACCCAAAGTAAACACCACCACTACTACCGATACTAAAAAGCCAGTAGAAAAACCAGCAGAGAAAGCCTTACACAAAATAGACAAACAAACCATTGAACTCATCGAAGCGACCATTGAAGATATTGAAGATGACGATGGCTGGGCCTTTCTAGGGGATGTCGGAAACTTAATTGTGAAGAAAAAACCGGAATTTGACCCTAGAAACTATGGGTTTTCAAAACTAACTCCAATGTTAAAATCCCTAACCGATATTCTTGAAATTGACGAAAGAAAATCAGATAAGGAAAACATCAAACACGTATACGTACGCTTACGATTCAATTAATCACCAATTACCCCCTTTAAACTTTTGAAAACATGAGAAAAAAATTCTTCATCTACGGAATCTTGTTATTTCTACTTGTTGCTGCTGTTTACTATTATTCAGGTCGTGGTTTTTTACTGGTGATCATTTTACCTATATTACTCGTTATTGGTTATTATAATTCCATCCAAAAGAAACATGCCATTTTAAGAAACTTTCCAGTTTTAGGCTATTTCAGATATTTATTTGAAATGATTGCGCCCGAAATTCAGCAATATTTCATCGAAAGATCTACCGATGGAAGGCCTTTTTCGAGAAACCAACGTTCTTTAGTATACCAGAGAGCAAAAAATATCGATTCAAATTCTCCTTTCGGAACACAACTAAATCTTAATCACGATAGTTACGAAGGAATTAAACACTCTATCTTTCCAGCAAAAGTTAACGAAGAATTACCTCGTGTACTGGTTGGGGGAAGCGAGTGCAAACAACCCTACTCGGCCTCTCTATTTAATATTTCAGCTATGAGTTTTGGCTCCTTGAGTGAAAATGCAGTTCGCGCCTTAAACATTGGAGCACAAAAAGGAAACTTTTATCAAAATACTGGCGAAGGAGGCTTAACCGCTTACCATCTTGAGGGCGGAGGTGATATTACCTGGCAAATTGGAACGGGTTATTTTGGCTGTCGAACTCTCGAAGGAAATTTTGATGGAGAAAAATTTGCAGAAAAAGCCAATCATCCAAATGTAAAAATGATTGAGATCAAACTTTCTCAAGGCGCAAAACCAGGCCATGGTGGGGTACTTCCAGCAAGAAAAAACACGGTTCAAATTGCACAAATCAGAGGAGTTGAACCGCATACCACCATACTTTCTCCTCCTAATCACAGCGCTTTCTCCGATCCAAAAGGATTGGTTCACTTTATTGCAAGATTACGCGAATTATCTAATGGAAAACCCATTGGTTTTAAATTATGCATCGGTAATACTGCAGAGTTTGAAGCCATCTGCCACGAAATGATTGCCGAAGATATCTACCCAGACTTCATAACCGTTGACGGAGCTGAAGGCGGAACTGGAGCTGCTCCACTAGAGTTTTCCGATGGCGTTGGAATGCCTTTCCAGCCCGCTTTAATCTTTGTAAACAAAACTTTAGTTGGTTTGAATATTCGGGACAAAATTCGCATTATTGGCAGTGGAAAAATCATCTCTGGATACTCTATTTTACATGCCGTAGCCTTAGGAGCTGACATGTGCAATAGCGCTAGAGGTTTTATGTTCTCCTTAGGCTGCATTCAAGCCTTGCGTTGTCATAATAACGAATGCCCAACAGGAGTAGCCACCCAAAACAAAATGCTCATTAAAGGCTTAGTGGTCACTGATAAATCAGATCGTGTTTATCATTTCCACAAAAATACCTTACATGCCGCTAACGAACTTTTAGCGGCAGCTGGCAAGAAAAACTTTGCCGATGTCGATATCAATATTTTTATGCGCGGTGATGAATTTGTTCATTTATCAGACCTTTATTTTCCTGATAACTTAACGAACGTTACTAGACACTAAAACTACAAAAAGCCTCTTTGTCCCATAACAAAGAGGCTTTTCATTTGTATCAAAACTAGATTTACTTTTTCAATAAGTCTGCCATTTCCTCCTTGTTAATAATCTGTTTCATCAACACAGTATTATCATCGGCTAGAAAATAGGCATCAAATTGTACTCCCTCACTTACTAGTTCCTTAGGAATCTGCTCTTTTTCCATCATCTCCACAAGCAATTTAGGAAATGCAGCAAGGGCAGCGGCTTTATTCGCCTCATTTTGTGCTAAGTTGGTTTCAAAACGCAATTCAATTTTATTATCATTTACATACCCTCTAGCAGTGGTCAACGTCACAGCCTCGCTTTTAAAATTCACGGCCGTTTTATTATAAGTTGTAACATACTCCTGAAGTTTCTGTTTGGTATTTTTACACCCTACCAACAGCAATAACACCACAATGGTGAAGGCAAGCTTGCTTATTTTTTTAATCATGATCTTTATTTAGTTTAAATTTTAGCTGAGTATGTCCCATTTTAAAAGCGCCACTAAGATATAAAAATACTCCCAAACAGTACCACCAAACCTATTTGGTTTATCCGTTTGTGATCGGCTTCTGCTCTACATCTAATCCATTGTTCGGGTAATCTTATCAATATTCAAACTATTAGCCATGGCGGTAAATATGCGATAATAAGCTGATTTATGCTCGTACAACTGATCATGAGTTCCCTTCTCCACGCATTTTCCAGCCTCTAAAACCACTATGTTTGACGCATCAATGATTTGAGAAATACTATGCGAAATCATAATAACAGTTCGATCCTTTTTTATAGCGTCTAGCGATTTTTTAATTTGCTCGGTTGCAATGGCGTCTAAACTTGCTGTGGGTTCATCTAAGAAGATGATGGGTGGATTTTTCAAAAACAATCTCGCAATGGCTATTCGTTGTTGCTGTCCTCCAGAAAGCAAATGTGCGTCTGAATCATATGCTTTCGGAAGCTGCATTACTTGCTCATGAATATAGGCCTGCTTGGCCGCAGCTTTTATTTCCTCTACAGTAGCAGCCGGATTTCCATATAAAATATTCTCAGCAATAGTGCCATTAAAAATGTGGTTTTTCTGCAAGACCAACCCTATATTTTTGCGCAGAAAATCGGTATCGTACTCTTTTAAATCTACTCCATCTAAATAAATATGTCCCGATGAAGGCAAGTAAAATTTATCCAACAAGTTAATCACTGTACTCTTTCCAGCCCCACTAAGCCCCACCAAAGCCGTTGTTTCGTTTGGTTTTATGGTAAAATCAACATTCGAGAGCGCCTTAGTTCCATTGGGATAAATAAAATCAACATTTTTAATCTCTATTAACCCTGTAATTTTTTCAGGTATATAACTACCGCTAATTTCTTTTTCTTTTTCAGCCTCTAATATATCAAAGAAACCCTCGGAATACACCAAAGCATCATTTACTTCATCATATATACGATGTAGTTGTCTAATGGGAGCAGAAACATTATTAAACAGCATGATATGAAACATAATCGCTCCAATGGTCATTGTATTATTCAAAACAAAATAAGCCGTCAGTATAATAATGACCACCACTCCAATTTGCTCAACAAAACCTTTTACACTTTCAAATATAAAACTCGTCTTTCTAGTTTCCAATTGATTTTCAGTCATGTCAAACTGAATCTGCTGATGGCGCTCCGCCTCCATAGGCTCTCTGACAAAGGATTTAATTACCGTTATCGATTCAATCAAACCGATAATTCCATTGTTCTTCGTTTCACGGTAATGACGCATTCTTCTTCTAAAACCACTCAACTTGCTTGCTTGCAACTGACTGATGTAAAAATAAATCGGAATAATACACAAACTCACTAGTCCTACATATACATTAGCATAGAACATAATCACCAAGGCAACAAAAGCATTAGCGAACAAAGGTAAAATATCAATAAAAAAGTTCTGAACCAATCGAGTCAAACTACTAATCCCCAAATCAATCCTCGTTTGAAGTTTCCCACTTTCATTATCGCTAGAAGTGTAAAACTCCATGCGATAACTCAATATTTTTTCCACTATGGCTTGCGAAATATCACGAGTTATAAAAATACGCAGTTTTTCTCCATAAAATTTTTGTCCAAATTGCACCACCGAATAAATCAATTCTTTGGAGAGTAAAACAATACTGATAATCCCTAATAGATGAAATCCTTTCGACAAAGGCTCATGAGCCACCATTAAATCGCTAATGGAATCTACCGTATACTTTAATATTAAGGCATTGACTTGCGCGGCAAAGGAACCTAGAAAAGTCAACAGCAAAGTAGCCATTACCATTTTTTTATAAGGCCTAACAAAAGGGGTGATTTTTTTATACAGTAGTGCTATCTTCATTTATTTTAATTTTTGATCGCATATCAAATATAAGAATTCTAAATTTGTATTTATAAAACACTCAGAACCATACACCTTTTAAATATACGATTATGCAACTCGTTTTCGCCTCCAACAACCTCAATAAGATAAAAGAAATACAAAACATCCTAAAGGGATCCATACAATTATTAAGCTTAGAAGATATTGGTTGCCACGAAGAAATTCCTGAAACAGCCGATACCATTGAAGGAAATGCGATTTTAAAAGCTGATTATGTAACTCAGAAATACGGTTACGATTGTTTTGCTGATGATACCGGTTTAGAAGTTACAGCCTTAAACGGAGAACCAGGCGTATACTCAGCAAGATATGCCGGAGAGCAACGTAATTCGGATGACAATATGGATAAACTCTTAGTAGCCTTAAGTGAGCAATCAGACCGCAGCGCACAGTTTAAAACCGTTATTGCTTTAAATTTGGCTGGAAAACAGCATCTTTTTACCGGAATTGCCAAAGGCAGCATCACTTTAGATAAAACAGGAGAACATGGATTTGGATATGATCCCATTTTTCAACCTGAAAATTACACGCAGACCTTTGCAGCCTTATCCTCAGAGGTGAAAAATAAAATTAGCCATCGTGCAAAAGCAACCGAGCAACTAATTGATTTTCTGAACCTAACTAAATAATTGTTTAAAATACAACATTTTAGAGCACAAACTTGATATTTCAAGACGTTTTTTTTGCCAAAATTCTTCAATTTGTAATCAAAATCATTTTACATTAAACATAACTTTTTGATAATCAAATCATAACAAATACATAATTCTTAAAATACGATTAGTTTATCTGAATAATTAACAGTAATTTTGCACCCTATTTTAAAAACACATATGAATAAATTTGAACAATTAGGATTGAATGAATCGTTACTGAAGGCGATTTTAGATCTAGGATTTGAAAATCCGTCAGAGGTACAGGAAAAGGCGATTCCCCTATTATTGGAAAAAGACACAGATATGGTTGCGTTGGCTCAGACAGGGACAGGGAAAACGGCAGCTTTCGGTTTTCCGCTAATTCAAAAAATTGATGCTGACAACAGAAATACACAAGCATTAGTTTTATCGCCAACACGAGAACTTTGTTTACAGATTACCAACGAACTTAAAAACTACTCAAAATACGAAAAAGGTATTAACGTGGTAGCAGTTTACGGCGGGGCTAGTATTACAGAGCAAGCTAGAGACATTAAAAGAGGAGCACAAATTATTGTGGCTACTCCGGGAAGAATGCAAGATATGATCAACAGAGGATTGGTTAACATTAAAAATATAGATTACTGTATTTTGGATGAGGCTGATGAGATGTTGAACATGGGATTCTATGAAGACATCGTATCTATTTTATCAGATACTCCAGATCAAAAAAGTACATGGTTGTTCTCTGCAACTATGCCACAAGAGGTTGCTAGAATTGCAAAACAATTCATGAGCGATCCAGTAGAAATTACAGTAGGTGCTAAGAACTCAGGTTCAGCTACCGTTTCTCACGAATTTTACTTAGTAAATGCACGTGATCGTTACGAAGCTTTAAAACGTTTAGCCGATGCAAATCCAGACATTTTCTCTGTGGTTTTCTGTCGTACTAAAAGAGATACACAGGCTGTTGCCGAAAAATTAGTTGAAGATGGATACAGCGCTGCTGCATTGCACGGAGATTTATCTCAAGCGCAACGTGATGGTGTAATGAAATCTTTCCGTGGAAGACAAATTCAAATGCTTGTTGCAACTGACGTTGCTGCACGTGGAATTGACGTTGATAATATTACTCACGTAGTAAATTACCAACTTCCTGACGAAATTGAAACATACAATCACCGTTCTGGACGTACTGGTAGAGCTGGAAAATTAGGAACTTCTATTGTAATTGTTACAAAAAGTGAGTTGCGTAAAATTTCTTCTATCGAAAGAATCATCAAACAAAAGTTTGAAGAAAAAACAATCCCGTCTGGTATCGAAATTTGCGAAATTCAATTATTGCACTTAGCAAACAAAATTAAAGATACTGAAGTTGATCACGAAATTGACAACTACTTACCAGCTATTAACAATGTTCTTGAAGGTTTAACTAAAGAAGAATTGATTAAGAAAATGGTTTCAGTAGAATTTAACCGTTTTATTGCTTACTACAAAAAGAACAGAGATATTTCAAATCAAACTTCAGGTGAAAAACGTGAAAGAAGTGATTCTGAACCAAGAGAATTCAACAATAACGGAGCAGTTCGTTATTTCGTAAACATTGGTTCTAGAGACAATTTCGATTGGATGTCCCTTAAAGATTACTTGAAAGAAACATTAGACTTAGGTCGTGATGACGTTTTCAAAGTAGATGTAAAAGAAGGTTTCTCTTTCTTTAACACTGATCCAGAACACACTGATAAAGTTATGGAAGTATTAAACAATGTTCAATTAGAAGGACGTCGTATTAATGTTGAAATTTCTAAAAATGACGGTGGTGGTAGACGTGACCATAACGGACGTAGTAGTGGTGGTGGACGTAGTGCTGGACCAAGACGTGAAGGAAGTTTCGCACCAAGACGCGAAGGTTCTGGTGGTGGTGGATTCAGAAGCGACAGAAGCTCAGCTCCAAGAGAAGGTGGTTTCAGAAGCGATAGAAATTCAGCTCCAAGAGAAGGCGGATTTAGAAATTCTGCTCCAAGAACAGAAGGTGGTTCAGATAGAGCTCCAAGACGTTCTGAAAGCTTTGGTGATTCACCAAGACCAAGAAGACCAAGAAGAGATTAATTCTCTTTGTTAATTTTCTTATAATTATATTCGAAGACTGCGAAATATTTAATCCCGATTTAGTACTTTTAGAACTTTAAATCAGGATATGAAATATTTCGCAGTTTTCTTTTTTACACTACTTTCTAGTATTGTATTTGCACAAGACACAGAATCTACAACTCCCCAAAGAGTTTCTGGTTACATCATCAACGACAACAGCAAGCAACCTCTTGCCAATGTAAACATCATCAACACTAACAAAGTTCGCGGTGCTAAATCTGATGCAAAAGGATACTTTGAAATTGATGTTCAGTTGAATGACACGATACACTTCACCATTCTAGGTTTTCAATCATTACGTATTAGAGTAACCAATGACTGGATCAAAAATAAAATCACACGTATTCAGCTTACCGAAAAAGCCATTGCACTTGAAGAAGTAGTCATTGCACCTTTCAGCCTAACAGGCTATCTGGAAATTGATTCCAAATTAATTCCAACCAAAGAAAACTACCGTTACAGCATATCTGGACTTACTCAAGGCTATGAGGCTGGTGAATACTCGCCAAATGCTTTTGGAAAAGTCTTGGGCTCTATTTTCAATCCGGCAGACATGCTCTATAACTTCTTTGGAAACAAAGGACGAGAACTCAAGAAACTCAAGGAAATGAGAAAAGATGATACGGTGCGAAATTTACTTGAATCCAAATATGATCGTGAAACCGTTTCTGTCCTTTTAGGAGTTAGCAAAGACGAAATTCCGGAGATCTTACAGCGCTGTAACTATTCTGATTCTTTTATACAATCTGCCAATGATTTACAGATCATGGACGCCATTAGCGGTTGTTATGAACAATACAAAATACTAAAGAAAAAATAATCTCTTTATATTACCAAAACGAAATCCTCACTACCCAAATTAGCTGAGGATTTTTTTTATACCTAAAACCCTTCTTTACGATATAAAATCGTACTTTAACTCTAAATAAATACCGTTTTCTTATGAGACAAAACATCAATAAAGTCCTCAACTTCATCGACCTTCACAAAGGAGAAGAAAACAAAAAGAAAGTAATCGAGAACATTACTGGCGCGATCTCCTTTAGAGGCTCCAATTTATGGATTTTAGCTTGTGCTATACTTATTGCCTCTGTAGGTCTTAACGTGAACTCTACCGCAGTTATTATAGGCGCTATGTTAATTTCTCCCCTTATGGGCCCTATCGTTGGAGCAGGTTTTGGATTAGGGATGTATGATTTTAATTTAGTCAAAAAATCTATCAAAAACCTCCTTATTGCTACTTTTGTTAGTTTAGCGATCTCTACCTTATATTTTTACACAAGTCCCTTTAAAGAAGCCCAATCTGAGCTTCTAGCACGAACTTCTCCAAACATCTACGATATTTTAATCGCGTTTTTTGGTGGTTTGGTAGGTGTGATAGCCGTAACTAGAGTTGAAAAAGGAAATCCAATTCCTGGTGTAGCCATTGCAACTGCTTTAATGCCTCCTTTATGTACAGCCGGATATGGTTTGGCCTTAGGAAACTTTAGCTACTTTTTTGGCGCTATGTATTTGTACACGATCAATTGCGTTTTTATCTGCATTGCCACTTTTATTATCGTGAAATTCTTGGAATACCCTATTGCCCAACAATTAGACCCCAAACGCGAAAAACAGGTAAAATATGGCATCTCCATTCTTATTATGCTGATGATAGTTCCTAGTGTTTATTTTGCTTATCAGCTCTTTATTGAAAAAAGCTACACTCAAAGAACCGAAAATTTCATCAAAAAGGAATTCACTGACCATGATTACCCAATCATCTATGAAAAAATCGAGTATAACTCAAGACCAAAAAAAATAAAACTAGCCTTTTTATCCAAAAAATTCAACCAGCAAGAAATCGTTGCTCTAAACAAAAAACTAGCTGACTATAACTTATTAAACACGACACTGATCATCCAACAAGACACGTTTAATCTAAGTAAAGACGTACTCAATAAAATCAACTCCACTAAAGATGTAGTCGACAAAAAAGATATCATTATCAATAGTCTTCGCCACCAGTTAGCAGATTATGAATTTAATAATGAGCAAATTACAAAAGAATCAAAAGTACTATTCCCTTTTATTTCATCATTAACCATTGGAAACTACTCCTATAAAAGTGCTCAAAACACTAAAATAATTCCAGTTGTTTTATACCAAAGCAAAAAAGAATTGGATCGTGAAATGGACAAAAAATTAAAATCCTGGCTCAAAATTCGCTTAGTTAAAGATTCTATAGAAGTGTACAAACAAGCCTCTAAATAAACCTCTATAACAATCTAATGGAAGGTTTATACCCTACCATGGTAATGATCCAAAAATAGTTCCTATATTTACTTGTAATTAAACAGGATACTAATTAAAGCAACATATCATGGCAAAGAGTCAAGACGCGAAGAAAACGCAAAAAAAAGAACCTCTTAAAACTGCAAAAGAAAAGAAAGAAGAGAAAAGAGACAAGAAAAATAGCCCTAAAAGAGACTAGGCTAAAAAGAATAATAGGATTTGACTTTTTAATTAAAGTTGAATCCTTTTTTTTTCGCGATACCATAACCCACAAGGTCCTAATAATCGTAAAGATCATCCAAATAGAATCCCTATCATTTTTAGACTTAAAAGCAACTCTCTTCTCTCCCCCCCC